>NZ_CP188195.1:0-4800000 GCF_049949265.1 Bradyrhizobium genosp. P
ATGACGAACACGGAACAAGATCGCTGGTCACGGGTAAAGGGACGGCTGCGGACGACCGTTGGCGAGGATATCTATACGAGCTGGTTTGCGCGGATGGACCTGGAAAGCGTGCACGATGAGAGCGTGCACCTGTCGGTTCCGACCCGGTTCCTGAAGAGCTGGATCCAGGCGCACTACACCGATCGTGTGCTCGCCTGCTGGCAGGCCGAAATGCCCGAAGTGCATCGCATCGACCTCACCGTGCGCTCCGCGATCCGCGCGGCGGCGCCGGTGAAGGAAGCCCCCGTCGAGGCGCGCCGCATCGAGCGCACCGACGGCCGTCCCGCGCCGGAACTGCGTTCGTTCGCGACCGCGCCGGTGTCCGCAAGCCATGACGCGCTCGGCGGCTCGCCGCTCGATCCGCGCCTGACCTTTGCGAGCTTCGTCGTCGGCCGCTCCAACACGCTGGCGCACGCCGCCGCGCGACAGGTCGCGGAAGGACGCCGCGGCGATCCCGTGATGTTCAATCCGCTCTACATCCATGCCGGCGTTGGCCTCGGCAAAACCCACCTGCTGCAGGCGGTGACTTGGGCCGGCAACTCGGGCAACGAGCGCAAGGTGCTGTATCTCACCGCCGAGAAGTTCATGTACGGCTTCGTCGCCGCGCTGAAGACGCAGACGGCGCTGGCGTTCAAGGAGGCGCTGCGCGGCATCGATGTGCTCGTGATCGACGACCTGCAATTCCTGCAGGGCAAGTCGACGCAGGCCGAGTTCTGCCACACGCTGAACGCGCTGATCGACGCCGGCCGCCAGGTCGTGATCGCGGCCGATCGTCCGCCGTCGGATCTGGAAAGCCTCGACGACCGCGTGCGTTCGCGGCTCGCCGGCGGGCTCGTGGTCGAGATGGGTTCGCTCGGTGAGGAACTGCGGCTCGGCATCCTCAAGTCGCGCGTCGCCGCGGCCCGCGCGCATCATGCGACTTTCGACGTGCCGGAAGAGGTGCTGGATTATCTGGCGCGCACCATCACCCATAACGGCCGCGACCTCGAAGGCGCGATCAACCGCCTGCTGGCGCATTCCAAGCTCAACAACCAGCCGGTGACGCTGGAAATGGCCGAGCGCGAGGTGCGCGACCTGATCCGTCCGCAGGAACCGAAGCGGATCAAGATCGAGGACATCCAGCGCGTGGTCGCCCGGCAATACAATGTCAGCCGCTCCGACCTGCTGTCGTCCCGCCGCACCGCCAATGTGGTGCGCCCGCGCCAGGTTGCGATGTATCTGGCCAAGACGCTGACCTTGCGCTCGCTGCCGGAAATCGGCCGGCGCTTCGGCGGCCGCGACCACACCACGGTGCTGCACGCCGTGCGCAAGATTGAGGCACTGGTGGCCAAGGATACGGCCCTCTCGGAAGAGGTCGAATCGCTGAAGCGCCAGCTGCAGGAGTAAGCCTTTCGGCCCCGTCGCCCTTCTCCCCTTCGCAAGGGGAAGGGCGAACGTTATTTCCGACCCAAAACGTGGGGGAACGGCCTCCGTTTCCCTTGCGCCCGCCCGCCATCCGCGCCACCTTGCGGTCCCCCGTGGGTTTGATCAAATCCGATATTGATCCGGCTTTTCGGGTTTCAATGCCGCGGTGCTGCCATGAACGGCCGCCCGGCTTTTCCATCTGAGGGATCTGGCGGGTATTGCAATGAAGGTTACCGTCGAGCGCGCGCAACTCCTGAAATCGCTGGGCCACGTCCATCGTGTGGTCGAGCGCCGCAACACCATCCCGATCCTCGGCAATGTGCTGATCCGTGCCGAGGGCACCAAATTATCGCTGAAGGCGACCGACCTCGACCTTGAGGTGACGGAAACGCTGGCCGCCGAGACCGGAACCGCCGGCTCGACCACGGTGCCAGCGCACATGTTCTACGACATCGTTCGCAAGCTGCCCGACGGCTCGCAGATCGTGCTGGAAGCCGACGGCGACCGTTCGATCCTGGCGGTGAAGGCCGGCCGCTCGCGCTTCACGCTACAAACGCTGCCCGAGAGCGATTTTCCGGATCTTGCCGCCGGCGACATGACGCATTCGTTCTCGCTGCCGGCTGCCGACCTCAAGCGCCTGATCGATCGCACCCAATTTGCGATCTCGACCGAGGAGACCCGTTACTATCTCAACGGCATCTATTTGCACTCCGCCGGCAGCGCCAAGGCCGCGACGCTCCGTGGTGTTGCGACTGACGGCCATCGCCTGGCGCAGATCGACCTGGTGCTGCCCAAGGGGGCGACCGGCATGCCCGGAGTGATCGTGCCGCGCAAGACAGTCGGCGAGGTGCAGCGGCTGATCGAGGACGGCGAGGCCGAGATTGCGATCGAGCTGTCGCAAGGCAAGATCCGCTTCTCGCTCGGCAATGTGGTGCTGACCTCGAAGCTGATCGACGGCACCTTCCCGGACTATGGCCGCGTCATTCCACAGAACAACGATAAGGAACTCGTCGTCGACAAGAAGGATTTCGAGGCTGCCGTCGACCGCGTCTCGACCATCTCCAGCGAACGCGGCCGCGCCGTGAAGCTCGCGCTGTCGGCGGGCAAGCTGATCCTCTCGGTAACCAATCCGGATTCCGGCAGCGCCACCGAGGAACTCGAGGTGGAGTACGCCTCCGACGCGCTCGATATCGGCTTCAACTCGCGCTATTTGCTCGACATCGCCGCCCAGATCGAGGGCGAAGTCGCGGTGCTCAGGCTCGCCGACCCCGGCTCGCCGACGCTTGTCCAGGACAAGGACAACAAGGGCGCGCTCTACGTCCTGATGCCGATGCGGGTGTGATTCTTTTCCCTCGTCATGGCCGGGCCTGACCCGACCATCCATCAAACAAGAATGACCTATTGGGTGTACATCCTCGCGAGCAAGCCGGGCGGCACCCTGTATGTTGGCGTGACCAACAACCTTGTCCGGCGAGTTTATGAGCATCGCGAGGGATTGGCCGAAGGCTTCACCAAGCGATACAGCGTCAAAACGCTGGTCTATTTTGAAGCGCACGAAACAATCGCAACTGCTCTTCAGCGAGAAGAACATCAAGCACTGGTCTCGCGAGTGGAAGATCGACCTGATCGTTGCAAGCAATCCCGAGTGGCGGGATTTATATAATGAGATTGTCCGCTGACGCGGACGATGGATTGCCGGGTCAAGCCCGGCAATGACAAGGTAACATGACCCCGTCCCGCATTCATCGGCTGTCCCTGACGCATTTCCGGAATTACCGGGCGGCGACGCTGTCGACGCGGGGCGACATGGTGGTGCTGGTCGGGCCGAACGGCGCCGGCAAGACCAATTGCCTGGAGGCGATCTCCCTGCTGTCGCCAGGCCGCGGGCTGCGCCGCGCGACACTTGAGGACATCGCCGACAATCAGGGCGACGGCTCCTGGGCGGTGTCGGCGGAAATCGAGGGCGCGCTCGGGCTCGCAACGCTCGGCAGCGGCATTGATGCGCCGACCACTGAGACAACCGGCAGCAGCCGGCGCTGCCGCATCGACCGCGAGCCGGTGGGTTCGGCGACCGCCTTCGGCGATCATCTGCGCATGGTGTGGCTGACGCCGGCGATGGACGGCCTGTTCATGGGCGCGGCGTCGGAGCGGCGGCGCTTCTTCGACCGCCTGGTGCTGGCGATCGATTCCGACCATTCCAGCCGCGTCTCGGCGCTCGAACGATCGCTGCGCTCGCGCAACCGGCTGCTCGAAGTGCGCAACTATGACGATCATTGGTGTGACGCGATCGAGCGCGAGACCGCGGAGCTGGCGGTCGCGGTCGCCGCATCGCGCGGCCAGACCGCCGCCAAGCTCGCCGTGATGCTGCGCAAGCGCGGCGCAGCGTCGGCCTTCCCCTCCGCCGAGATCATGCTCGACGGCTGGATGGAAAACGCGCTGCTGCAGGAGCCCGCCACAGCGGTGGAGGACCGTTACCGCGAGATCCTGCGCAGCAGCCGCCCGCGTGACGCCGCCGCCGGACGCACGCTGGACGGCCCGCATCTGACCGACCTGCAGGTGATCTATGCGCCGAAGAACATGCCGGCGCGCGACGCTTCGACCGGCGAGCAGAAGGCGTTGCTGATCGGGCTGGTGCTGGCGCACGCAACCATGGTCGCGGAGATGACCGGCATCGCGCCGCTGCTGCTGCTCGACGAAGTCGTCGCCCATCTCGATCCCAGCAGGCGCAAGGCGCTGTTCGCGGAACTGGCCAAGCTTGGCGCGCAGGTCTGGATGACCGGCGCTGATCCCGCCGCTTTCATCGACATCGGTCCGACCGGTGAGATCTTCGACGTCGAGTCCGGCCGCGTCACCGGCCGCGGCTAAGGGGCGTGGAATCGTCGTCTGAAAAGCCCTCGAATCTGCCTTCGAATCGGGCTTTTCGACAGCCTTGGAATCACCCTCTGACTGCCTTGAAAGAGGAACAAAAAATCCTATTTATTCAATAGTTTGCGGACGGAGACTTTGCGCTAGGCGCAATGCCTCTTTCATGGCACAAATGGTGTAATCAGCGCCCCTTGTTGCGCCGCTGATTCGGGACACTCCTCGAAGGCCTCACATGACAGAACCTGCCCGGCAGACCCCTGCCGAATCTGAGCATCCCATTCCGATCGAATATGGTGCGGAATCGATCCGGGTGCTGAAGGGTCTCGACGCCGTGCGCAAGCGGCCCGGCATGTATATCGGCGATACCGACGACGGTTCCGGCCTGCACCACATGGTCTACGAAGTCGTCGACAACGCGATCGACGAGGCGCTGGCGGGCCATGCGAGCCGTGTCCTGGTCACCCTCAACTCCGACAATTCCGTCACTGTGTACGACGACGGCCGCGGCATTCCGGTCGACATCCACAAGGGCGAAGGCATCTCGGCGGCCGAGGTCATCATGACCCAGCTCCATGCCGGCGGGAAATTCGACCAGAACTCCTACAAGGTCTCCGGCGGCCTGCATGGCGTCGGCGTCTCCGTCGTCAACGCGCTCTCGAGCAAGCTCGAGCTGCGGGTCTGGCGCGACGGCAAGGAACATTACATCGAATTCGCCCATGGTGACGCAGTCGCGCCACTGAAGACGGTCGGCGAAGCCAATGGCAAGCGCGGCACCGAGGTCACCTTCCACGCCTCCGGCGAGACCTTCAAGAACATCGAATATGATTTCGCGACGCTTGAGCACCGCCTGCGCGAACTCGCGTTCCTCAACTCCGGCGTCAACATCGTACTGTCGGACATGCGCCACGCGGTCGAGAAGCGCGAGGCGATGCATTACGACGGCGGCGTCGAGGAATTCGTCAAATATCTCGACCGCAACAAGAAGGCGATCGTGCCTGCACCGATCATGGTGCGGGCGGAGGCCAACGGCATCGGCGTCGAGGCCGCGCTGTGGTGGAACGACAGCTACCATGAGAACGTGCTGTGCTTCACCAACAACATCCCGCAGCGCGACGGCGGCACCCATCTGGCCGGCTTCCGCGGCGCGTTGACGCGCCAGGTCAACGGCTATGCCGAGGCCAATGCGAAGAAGGAAAAGATCGCGCTGACCGGCGACGATTGCCGCGAAGGCCTCACCGCGGTGCTGTCGGTGAAGGTGCCCGATCCGAAATTCTCGTCGCAGACCAAGGACAAGCTGGTGTCCTCGGAAGTGCGCCCGGTGGTCGAGAATGTGCTCAACGAGGCGCTCGCCGCCTGGTTCGAGGAACATCCGGGCGAGGCCAAGGTCATCGTCGGCAAGGTGATCCAGGCGGCGGCGGCTCGTGAAGCCGCGCGAAAAGCACGCGAGCTGACGCGCAAGAATCCGCTCAGCGTCTCCTCGCTGCCCGGCAAGCTTGCCGACTGCCAGGAGAAGGATCCGGCCAAGTCCGAACTCTTCATCGTCGAGGGCGACTCGGCCGGCGGCAGCGCCAAGCAGGGCCGCAACCGCGAATTCCAGGCCGTGCTGCCGTTGCGCGGCAAGATCCTCAATGTCGAGCGCGTGCGCCCGGACAAGATGCTGTCGAGCGAGCAGATCGGCACGCTGATCACCGCGCTCGGCACCGGCATCAGCGACGATTTCTCGGTCGACAAGCTGCGCTATCACAAGATCATCGTGATGACCGACGCCGACGTCGACGGCGCTCACATCCGCACGCTGCTGCTGACCTTCTTCTATCGTCAGATGCGCGCGATCATCGATGGCGGCTATCTCTATATCGCCCAGCCGCCGCTCTATAAGGTCTCGCGCGGCAAGTCCGAGCAATATTTGAAGGACGAGCGCGCGCTGGAGGATTATCTGATCTCGACCGGGCTCGACGAATGCGTGTTCAAGCCGGCCTCCGGCGACGACCGCTCGGGCCGCGACCTGCTGTCGCTGGTCGAAGACGCCCGCGCCATCCGCTCGGTGCTGCGCAACCTGCACAGCCGCTATAATCGCGCGGTGATCGAGCAGGCCGCGATCGCGGGCGTGCTGAACCCCAGGATCACCAGCGAGATCGATACCGCGAACGCGGCAGCCGATTACATCGCCAAGCGGCTGGACGCCGTCGCTGACGAAGTCGAGCGCGGCTGGATCGGCTCTTTCACCGAAGGGCAAGGTTTCCAGTTCGAGCGCACCGTGCGCGGGGTCAAGGAAGCAGCTGTTATCGACGACGCGTTTCTCGGCTCGGCGGATGCACGCAAGCTCGACGAATATGCAACCAAGCTGCAAGAGGTCTACGTGCGGGCTGGCAAGCTCCGACGCAAGGATGCCGAGCAGGCCATCCACGGCCCGATCGGCCTGTTCGAGGCCGTCACCGACGCCGCCCGCAAGGGCGTCTCGCTGCAGCGCTACAAAGGTCTCGGCGAAATGAACCCGGGTCAGCTCTGGGAAACGACGCTCGATAAAGATGCACGCTCACTGCTGCAGGTGAAGGTCAAGGAGGTCGACGAGGCCGACGATATCTTCACCAAACTGATGGGCGACGTGGTAGAACCGCGCCGCGATTTCATCCAGGAAAACTCGCTCAGCGCCAATATCGACATCTAGGGAGCCTCTCACCGCGTGCCGCCGATCCAGTACATCGTAGAAGGCGGCCGCCGGCTCTCCGGCACCATCGAGCCGTCCGGCAACAAGAACGCCGCGTTGCCGATCATCGCCGCGGCGCTGCTGACCGAGCATCCGGTCACGCTGACCAACGTCCCGCGGATCCGCGACACCGAAACGCTGGTCGAGCTGTGCCGCTCGGTCGGCGCAACAGCGGAATGGACCGAGCGCAATACGCTTGCCATCCACGCCAAGGAGATCCGCGCCGCCGATCTCGATCCCGAATTGTGCGCGCGCATCCGCGCCTCGATCCTGCTCGCAGGTCCCCTGCTCGCCCGCTGCGGTGAGGTGGCGCTGCCGCCACCCGGCGGCGACGTGATTGGCCGCCGCCGTCTCGACACCCACTTTTTGGCCTTCGAGCAGCTCGGCGCCACCGTCACTGCGACGCACCGGCTCGAATTCCGCGCCTCGCGGCTAAAGGGCGCCGACGTGTTCCTCGATGAGCCCAGCGTCACCGCGACGGAGAACGCGTTGGTCGCCGCCGTGGCCGCCCGCGGCACCACCTATCTGCGCAACGCGGCCTCCGAGCCGCATGTGCAGGACCTTGCAAACTTCCTGGTCGCGCTCGGCGCCAAGATCGAGGGCATCGGCACCAACACCATCACCGTGCACGGGCCGGCCACACTCGGCGGCACGACCTATGCGATCCAGCCCGACCATATCGAGGTCGGCTCGCTGATCGGGCTCGCCGCGGTGACGCGCTCGCCGCTGCGCATCGCGCGCGCCGGTGTCGAGCATCTGCGCTCGATCCGGATGGGATTTGAGCGGCTCGGCATCGTCTGCGGCGTCGAGGGCGACGATCTCGTGGTGCCATCCGGCCAGACCATGAAAATCCGCGACGATTTCGGCGGCCATGTGCCGAAGCTCGAGGACCAGCCGTGGCCGGCGTTCCCGGCCGACCTGATGTCGATCGCGATCGTCACCGCAACCCAGTGCGACGGCGTCATCCTGATGCACGAGAAGATGTTCGAGTCGCGGATGTTCTTCGTCGACAATCTGATCGCGATGGGCGGCCGCATCGTGCTGTGCGACCCGCACCGCGCGATCGTCGCTGGCCCAAGCCGGCTGCGCGGCGCGCCGATGATCTCGCCCGACATCCGCGCCGGCATGGCGATGCTGCTCGCTGCGGTCTGCGCCGAAGGCACCTCCACCATCAACAATGCCAGCCAGATCGAACGCGGCTATGAGCGGATCGATGAGCGGTTGAATGCGCTCGGCGCCAAGATCAAGCGGATACCGGCGCGATCGTGATCTCCTGCGGCAGCTTGGCCATGCTCTTGGCCTGCTTGCCGTGCTAAGCGTGCGCTATGACCTCCATCGACAAGATCGAACCGGCCGCGTCGCGCGCGGCCGTTAACGTCACTGACAACCTGCTTACGGCCGAGCTTGCTGAAACGCTGAAGCTCGCGGTGCCGCTTGCGCTGACCCAGCTCGGTCAGATCGCGATGATGACGACCGACCTCGCCTTCATCGGGCGATTGGGCAGCGAGACCGTGGCCGCTGCGGCACTGGCGCACACGGTGTTCTTTGTCAGCTTCACCTTCGGCATGGGCCTGGTGTCGGCGGTCTCCCCATTGGCGGCGCAGGCGTTCGGAGCACGCGACCCGCGCGTCATGCGCCGCGCGCTACGCGTCGGCCTGTGGGTGGCGCTGTTCATCGCCTTGCCGCTGATGGCGCTGCCGTTCCATGGCGAAGCCGTATTGCTCGCACTTGGCCAGGCGCCGGCGGCTGCCCATCTGGCTCAGCAATATCTGTTCGGGCTCGCCTGGGGCATCCTGCCCGCGCTGTGGTTCATCGCACTCCGCGGCTTCATGAGCGCGGTGAATCGGCCGGAACCGGTGCTGTGGATCACGCTGGCGGCGATCCCGGCCAATGCCCTGCTGGTCTATCTGCTGCTCTATGGCAAAGCGGGCATACCCGAGCTCGGCCTGTTCGGCGCGGGACTGGCGACGACGCTGGTCAATTTCGGGATGTTCCTCGCCGGCGCATGGTTCGCCGCACGCCGCCGTCCGTTCCGGAAATACCACGTCTTCAGCCGCATCTGGCGCATCGACTGGCCGCTGATGGGCAAGCTCGTGGCCGTCGGCGCACCGATCTCGCTGTCGTTCCTGCTGGAATACGGCATGTTCGGCGCCGCCGGCCTCTTGATGGGCCTGATCAGCACCACCGCGCTTGCTGCGCACCAGATCGCGCTGCAGATCGCGGCGATCCTGTTCATGGTGCCGTTCGGCGTCGGCATGGCCGCGACGGTGCGGGTCGGCCATGCGATCGGCCGGCGCGACCCGGGCGCGCTCCGACGCGCAGGCTATGTCGCGGTCGCGCTCAGCGGCGCCTTCATGAGCATCATGACACTCGCGGTGATCCTGGCGCGGTTCGAGATCGCGGAGATATTCCTCGGCGAAGCCACCGACACCACCGCCAAGCTCACCGCGACGCTGCTGCTGATCGGCGCGACCTTCTTCATCGCCGACGGCGTCCAGACCACGACGGCCGGCGCATTGCGCGGCATGAACGACACCCAGCTGCCGCTGCTGTTCGCCACCATCAGCTACTGGCTGGTCGGGTTCGCGTCGGCCTATGCGCTCGCCTTCTGGGCGACGTATGGCGCCGTCGGTGTCTGGATCGGGCTGTCGCTCGGGACCGCTGTCTATGCCACCCTCCTGATCTTGCGTTTCCGCCGGCTGGCACGCAGACTTGCAAGATGATGGTTGCAAGATGAAGGTCGCTGGACGATGGTTACCGGATGAAGGTTGATGAGGTCACGCCGAACGTCGATCCGGGCGCTCTGCTCGCGGGCGCGCAGTTCATCGACGCCTTCCGTGTCGCCATCGCACACCCCGATCTCGATGCGCGTCATGCCACCGAGGCGATGGTCGCGCGGCAGCCGCGCTGGGCCGAGGCGCTGCTCGCCTTGCGCAACATCCTGGTCGCACCGCTTGGCCTGAAAGCATCAGGCGCTGATAACGCCGCGCCGCGCGACATGATCGGGTTATTTCCCGTCGTGAGCGAGACGCCGGAGCGGCTGGTGGCCGGCTTCAACGACAAGCACCTGGATTTCCGACTCGTTGTCGACGTGGTCACAACAGGCACGACGCGCAACGTCACTGCAACTACGCTGGTGCTGACGCATAATTGGTTCGGACGCGCTTATCTCGCATTGATCCTGCCGTTCCATCGCGTGATCGTGCCTGCGATGCTGCGCAAGGTCGCGGATTAGATCATGACATTATCAGTCGATCTCTTTTTCTCGTTCCGCAGCCCCTACAGCTATCTGGCGCTGCCGAAGACGCTGAAGATGGCCGCCGACTACGACGTCGCGGTGAACCTGCGGCCGGTTTATCCGCTCGCGGTGCGGGTGCCCGGCTTCTTCAAGAAGACAAATCCGCAATTCGCGCGCTATGTCGTACTCGACAGCCGCCGTGTCGCCCAGCACGAGAACATTCCGTTCCGTTTTCCGCGGCCGGACCCGATCGTGCAGGACATGACGACGCTCGACGTCGCCGAACATCAGCCCTACATCCACCGCCTGACGCGGCTCGGCGCCGCCGCGCAACTTGAAGGGCGCTCGCTCGATTTCACGCACGCGATCAGCCGCGTGCTGTGGGACGGCAGCGTCAAAGGCTGGAACGAGGGCGATCATCTGGCTGACGCCGCGACCGCCGCCGGCTTCGATCTCGCCGCGATGGACGCGGCCCTTGCCGCGGATCCTGATCGCTATGAGCAGGTCATTAAAGACAACGAGGACGCTCACGCCGCCTCCGGCCATTGGGGCGTTCCGACCTTCGTGTTCGAGAACGAACCGTTCTTCGGTCAGGACCGGATCGACCTCCTGATCTGGCGGATGGAAGGCAAAGGCCTCAAGCGCCGCAACTGATAGCCTGAGATCAGGCCACGCGTTCCTCTGCGGCGTCCTCGTCCGTGCACCAGTTGCCATGGCAGCGCTTGAGGTCGGTGAGGTTCTGTCGCATCTGGTCCAGCGAAAATCCAAGCGCGTAGAACCGCTCGGCGGCGTCGACCGGCAGGCCGCGGATCAGACCATCCTTACGCAACGCGGCGACTTCGGTGCTGTAGGCCGCTAACGCCGCATCGACCGGCGCCAAGTCCGCCGAGCCGCTGCCGGCGCGCAACGAGGACGCCACGGATTTCATGTAGATGACGATCGCATTGCTGACGTCTGCCAACGGCCGCGCCAGCCGCGCCTGGATATCAGCCGGCAGCGGCACGCCACTGGCTCGCCCGATCATCACGACGTCATGCCGCAGGCGCTGGATCGTGCGCAACAGCGGTCCGGTATCCGGCCCCGACGACAGATGCATGGAACGCTCACGCTCGGCCTCCGCGCCGGTCGCATGCAAGCTCGTCACGGCAACACCGATGCCATCCTGGATCCGGTGCAGCGCATCGTTGTCGAGCCCGCGCGTCAGGCCCGCCATCAGCTCGGCGAACGCCGCAGCGAGCAGATCGAGCAGCCTCGACGAATTGACCCGAATCTGGCTGACCGCGCGCGACGGCAGCACCAGGAACGAGATCATCAGCCCGGTGAGCGCTCCGACCGTGACCTCGAGGACGCGATCGATCGCGGAGTCCAGCGGATTGGACTGATGCATCGTCGGCAACAGCAGCACGATCACGGCCGTCACGGTCGCGGAGTTGAGGCTCGGATTGAGCGAGGCGATGAACGCGAGCGGCACGATCGCCAGCACCAATAGCGCCAGCAGGCTGCCCTCGCCGGAATGCGGAATCAGCACCGCGATCGCGCCGCCATAGACGGCGCCGCCGATCGTGCCCAGCATGTAGTCGCGGGTCGCCTTCAGCGAGCGGCCGACGCTCATCTGGGTGACGATCAGAGAGGTCAGCACGGCCCACAAGGGCAGCAGCAGGTGCAGTGCCACCGCGATGGCATAGGCTGCCACGCCCGCGGACGCGATCCGCACCGCCAGCGCCAGCTGGGTCTTGCGGGTCCAGAACAGGTCGAACATGCGTTTTGCGAAGGTCTTCATGCATCCCGATCCGAAAAGGTCCGTGTTAAGCGACTTCGGGCATGGCTGCTGCCCGCGGCGGCAAGACGGCTTGAATGGCCTCACAGCCCCGCCTACCCTGCGCCGCAAAATTGAGGAAACACGATGGCCCACGAAACCGCAACGCTTGCCGCCTATGTCGCCGACCTGAAATATTCCGATATCCCGCCGGAGGTTCTGGAGCGCGCCAAGGTGCTGACGCTGGATTTTCTCGGCAGCGCCATTCGCGCCCGCCGCGATGCGGAATCGACGCCCTCGCTGATCAAGATGCTGGAGGCGCTGGCGCTGGACGGCAAGGGCGAAGCCACCGTGTTCGGCGACGACAAGACCTGGACCCCGGCGGTGGCCGCGTTGCTCAACGGCGCGCTCGGCCATTCGCTCGATTTCGACGACACCCATGCGGATTCCTCGCTGCACGCGAGCGCGCCCGTGGTGCCCGCCGCGTTCGCAGTCGGTGAGATGGTCGGCGCCTCCGGCCGCGACGTGCTGACCGCGATCGTTGCAGGCTATGAGGTATGCTGCCGGCTCGGCAACGCGCTCGACCCGACCTCGCACTATGCCCGCGGCTTCCATCCGACCGCGACTGCCGGCACGTATGGCGCCGCGGCGGCGGCGGCAAAACTGTTCGGCCTGTCGAAGGAACAGATCGAGTCCGCGTTCGGCGTGTCCGGCAGCCAGGCTGCAGGCTCGCTGCAGTTTTTGGTCAACGGCGCCTGGAACAAGCGCTATCAGGTCGGCGCGGCCGCGATGAACGGGGTGATCGCAGCGACCCTGGCGCGCAACGATTTCGTCGGCTCATCCGAATCGGTCGAGGGCAAGCACGGCCTTTTGGTCGGCTATAGCGACAATCCGCATCCCGACAAGGCGGTGGCCGGCCTCGGCAGTATTTATGAGACGATGAAGATTGGCGTAAAACCCTATCCGAGCTGCCGCTATACCCATGCCGCGATCGACGCGCTGATTGCGATGCGTCGCGAGCACAATCTGACCCCGGACCAGATCAAGAAGGTCGAGATCGGCCTGCACCGCAACGGCATCACGCTGACCGGCGACGCCGCCACCAAGCGGCACCCGACCTCGATCGTCGGCGGCCAGTTCTCGATGTTCTTCACAGGTGCTATCGCACTCGACCAGGGCCACTTCGGCTGGGACGATTACGAACGGCTGGGCGATACAGCGATCGACGCGCTCGCCGACAAGTTCAATGTGGTGCAGGACGACCGGCTCGAGGTCGGCCGCACCCACCCGTTCGGCGCCCGCGTCTCCATCACCACCGACGACGCCGTGCTTGAGCGGCTCTACGCCGATCCATCCGGCGAACCGACCTCGTTCCCCGACGCGCAGGCGATGCAGCAGAAATTCCTGACGCTGGCCCGCCCGGTGCTCGACAAGCGCGCCGACCAGCTCGCGGATGCAATCCTGACGCTGGAGCATTTTGATCGGGTGGAGAAGGCGACGCAGTTGGGACGGCAGTAGTTCAAGGCCGAGGTCTCGTCACACCACCGCTGTCGCCCCTGCTGTCGACCCATCACAGCTGTCGTCCCTGCGAAAGCAGGGACGACACTGAGTGTGTTGCAACGGGCAAGTTGTCGAACGCTGACGCTCCGTCAATTGCCTCTCGCAAGCGCCGCCTTGTCCGATGTCGCCGCGACCACATCGCGGACGAGATCGAACACGCCATCGGCCTCCGGCGGCGCATTCGGTGAACGGCCGAGACGGACGATCACGAGTCGTTCCGACGGCACCACGATCACATACTGCCCGATCGTGCCCTTGGCGAAGAAGGCATCGCGCGGCCAACCACGGCTGATGCGGTACTTCGCGCCAAAGCTGTCACCGAGATTGGTCCAGAATCCGGCGCCATAGCCAACCCAGGCGCTCGGCGTCGGTGACGCGGAGTACTTTACCCAGCCCTCGGGCAGGATACGCTTGCTGCCGGCCATGCCGTCATTGAGATAGAGCTGGCCGAATCGGGCCCAGTCGCGCCCGCTCGCCATCATCTGGCCCGCCCCTTCTGGCGTGCCTACGGCGTCGAATTGCATCGCGACATGGCGCATGCCGAGCGGGCCAAGCAACTCCTGGCGCGCGAAGCGCATCACGTCGGCCGCGTGCCCGCCGGCCGCATTGCGGATGAGATGCGAGAGGATGAGGTAGTTGCCGTCGTGGTAGTTCCAGACGTGTCCGGGCGCGCTCTCGAGCGGAAAGCTCTCGGCGAATGCGGCCATGTCCGATTCCATGAACTTCATCCGGTTGACCGGCTCGAGCGTGGAGGCCAGCGAGGCTTGCAGCGAGCTGCCAAGCGCTAGTCCCGCCGTGTGGCGCAGCAACTGATCGACAGTGATCGCGTGGCGCGGATCATCCTGGTTCTGCCAGGCTGCAACCGGCACCGGCTGATCGACCATCAGCTTGCCATCGCGCACCAGAATCCCGATCAACGCCGAGATCATTGACTTGGTTGCTGAGAAGCCGAGCAGCGGCGTGTCGATGCCGATGGCGTCGGCGTAACGCTCGGCGACGACGTGGCCTTCCTTCATCACGACGATCGCGTGGGTGTGGCGGAACGGCGGCTCGGCGGGCTCGGCGAATGCACGGTCGAGCGCGGCAGCAAGCTGTGGGCTCTGCGGCGCGACTATGGCGGGGCCGGCGATGTCAGGCAATGATGCGGCTTGCGGCTTCCCGGGCGGGAGCGAGGCATCGGCCAGCACCTCGCCATGGTCGAGGGTGCAGCCCATCCCCTCGCGATAGACCGCATGGCTCCGGCCGAGCCCGAACAGCGTCACGGTGACGTCCTTCTTGGCGCGGTCGACTTGATAGTCGATCGCCCAGGTGATCAGGCCGACGCCCGGCATCGCCTCCGTGGTCTCGGAGAAGACTCGCTTCGGTTCGAGCCCGCTGACAAAGGTCTCCGAGCAGAGGATGTTGGCGACAAATCCGGTCGCTACTTTCGGCACGTCGCGGGCGCGAGCGGCAGAAAAGGCCAGCGCGCTGAGCGCGGTGGTGGCAGCGAGGATGAGAGTGAGCTTTCGACGGGTCACAGTGTGGTCCTCCGGCAAGGCGCAACAAGCGCGTGGCGGGGAGTAGGCCGTGATGAGCGCGCGGGCGCTCGCCGGATTTGGAAATCGGGCTAGTCGAAAGCCGGACGCGGCTGGCCGATTCCGAAATTCATTCGCAATTACAACGGGTAGAGCCGCAAGCTTGGTTCACCTCTCCCGCTTGCGGGGAGGTCGGATCGCATCAAAGATGCGATCCGGGTGGGGGCTCTTTCCACTGCACGACTCGCGGAGACACCCCCACCCTGGCCTTCCCCCGCAAGCAAGCGGGAGAGGGAACAGAATCCCCACCCTCACGCCGCACTCACTTTCAGCCGCCGGTACTCCGTCGGGGTCACGCCGGTGGTCGCCTTGAAGGCGCGGTTGAAGGGGCCGAGCGACTGGAAGCCTGCGTCCATGGCGATGGTAATGACGGGGACTTCGGCCTGGGTGGGATCGGCGAGCGCGGCCTTGGCCTCCTCGATCCGGTGGTTGTTGAGGAAGACGTTGAAATTGCGGTAGCCGAGCCGCTGGTTGATCAATCGGCGCAGACGGTACTCCGGAATCTTCAGCCGGCTCGCCAGCGTGCCGATCGTAATGTTGTCGTGCCGGTAGATGCGTTCGTCCGCCATCAGCCGGATCAAGGCATCGACCAGCTTCTGATCTGCCGCCTCCTCGGCCGCGACCGGCTTTGCGAGCACGACGGCCTCGGGCGGCGCGGTGAACAGATCGGCACCGTCGATGCGCATCATCGCCCAGGTGATCGCGGCCACGATGCCGGTGAACACGGCCGCATTCGCCAGGTTGGCCCATTCCACCGTCACGTGGCTGCCGGCATACGCGATCTGAAGCAGCGCGTTCATTCCGCCGTATAACGCGGACGAGGCAACGATGAAGACGCGGAGGCGGCGGCGGCGCTCGACGAGATCCGCCGACCAGGATCCGATGGTCTGCGCCACCGCAAGCGCGATAAAGACGAGCACGAGCAAATTGACCATGACGATCGCAGTCCGCGCGTTGCCGCCGGTCGCGATCCACATGCAATTGACGTAGCTGAAAGCCACTACCGCAGCCCAGATCAGGCCGTGCCACCAGCGTAGCTGAAAGGCGTCATCAAACAGCGCTCGGGTAAACAACCAGAACACCACGATGTCACCGGTCGCCAGCGCGATCAGTGGCGCATGCCAGGCCGAGATCGGCGGCCCGGCACCGATCGACGCGGTCACCGCATGCGCGGCCGCGCCGAGCGCGAAGGCGATCACGAGCCGCCCGGCCAGCACCTTGCGGAAATCTGCGAACATCGAGGCTGCAAGCACCAGCAGCAGCGTCACGGCGGCAGCGCGCAGGCACAGTTCTGTGGCGGCAACGTTCATCACAACGATTCGCTTCAGGCTCAAACGGTGACGGCCCGAACATCGGCCGTCACAGTTGATTTTTCAAGAACCATCGCGCGGCCAGCGGCTGCGTGCCGTCACCCAGATATCGACCGTGTCGCCCTCGAGCTGGCCTGGACCCTCGTTCTCGGCGCCGAGCCGCCGCGCCACGGCCTGTGAGGCCACGTTAACCGGATCGATGCAATGGATGATGCGGTCGACCGTGAAATTGGCGAACACAAAGTCGATCGCGGCGCGCGCCGCCTCTACCGCGTAGCCTCGGCCACGATACTCTTTTGCGATGCCCCAGCCGACTTCGAAGCCCGGCCACTCCGGTGGACAATACGGCCCGACACGGCCGATGTAGCAGCCGTCGGACTTCTCCTCGACCGCGAACATGCCGAAGCCATGGAGCGCCCAATGTCCGGAGATGACGGCCGCGTTGCGCCAACCTTTCAACTCAGACGTGATCGGTTGATGATCCGGCGTGATGAAGCGCGCGGTCTCAGGATCGGACAGCATCAGCGTGTTTGCCGCGATATCGGAGGCGCGCCACGGCCGCAGGATGAGCCGCGCGGTCTCGATCACGGGACCATCGACCTGCAGCAGCTTCGCGCCCGGCTTGATCAGAGAAACCATCGACGGCCCCAGTTTCCAGGATTGCTCTCGCCGATATCGCACGGGGGAAGCAAATAGACCATCGCGGCCGCGCCGCGACCGGCGCGACGACACGATCAAATCCTGTTACGATCACAGCACCAGAGAAGGAGTTTTTCGATGAGCTGGCAACCCTCCACCGATCCCGAACTCGGCGACCCCAGGACCTGCGACGCGCTGGAGCTCGTTATCGTACCGCGCACCCGCGATCTCGGCGACGGTTTTGCGGTGCGCCGCGCGCTGCCGCACGGCAAGCGGCAGATGGTCGGGCCATTCATCTTCTTCGATCATTTCGGGCCGGTGCAATACCTCGCCGGCAAGGGCATGGATGTGCGGCCGCATCCGCATATCGGTCTTGCCACCGTCACCTATCTGTTCGACGGCAGCATCATGCATCGCGACAGCGAGGGCAACGTCCGGGAAATCCAGCCCGGCGCGATGAATTTGATGACCGCCGGCCGCGGCATCGCGCATTCCGAGCGCACGCCCGACGTGCAACGCCGCGACGGCCAGCAGATGCTCGGCCTGCAAAGCTGGATCGCGTTGCCGGCCGGGAAAGAGGAGATCGCACCGTCGTTCCAGCATTATGCCGCCGGCGATTTGCCGCTGATCTCAGAACGCGACTTCACGGCGCGCGTCATCGCCGGCTCGTCGTTCGGCATCACCTCACCGGTCGAGATGGTGTCGCCATGGTTCTACGCGGAGGTTACCGCGCAGGCCGGGACGAGCCTGCCGCTCGATCCCGACCATGAAGAACGCGCGATCTATCTCGTCGATGGCGAGGTCGAGATCACGAACGAGCGCTATGAAGGACCGCGGCTGCTGATCTTCCGGCCCGGCGATCGCATCACCGTGAAGACGGTAAAGCCGACCCGCATGATGTTCCTGGGCGGCGATGCGCTGGAAGGGCCGCGCCACATCTGGTGGAATTTCGTCTCGTCCTCAAAGGAGCGGATCGAGCAGGCCAAACAGGACTGGAAAACCGGCCGTTTTGCCCATGTTCCGCAGGAACACGAGTTCATTCCGCTGCCGGAGTGAGCTATTTCTACAGTCCCCTCGCCGCCCGCGCGACGTTGCGCGGGCGCGCCGCTTTCGAAAGACCGTGCTCATGACCGCGATGCTATCCAGCGATTTGCCCCTGCCCCGGATCGGCCGCGGCAAGGTGCGCGATATCTATGCCGTGGGCGACGACCGCGTGCTGCTGCTGACCACCGACCGCATCTCGGCGTTCGACGTTGTGATGGCGGAAACGATCCCGATGAAGGGCGCGGTGCTGACCCAGATCAGTGCCTGGTGGTTCCGGCAGCTCGAAGGCACCGTGCCACATCACATGATCAGCGCTGATGCCGACGAGATCATTCGCGCCGTACCCGCGCTCAGGGATCATCTCGCCGACATTCTCGGGCGTGCGATGCTGTGCAAGCGCACCACCGTGTTCCCGATCGAATGCGTGATCCGCGGCTACATCTCCGGCTCGGCCTGGAAGGAATACGCATCCCACGGCACGCTCGCGGGTGAGAAGCTGCCTGCGGGGCTGGTCGAAAGCCAAAAGCTGGAGCCCGCGATCTTCAGCCCGGCGACCAAGGCCGAGGCCGGCCATGACGAGAACATCACGGTCGCACGGGTGCGCGAAATCCTCGGCGCCGACGTCGCCGCAACGCTCGAGAAGATGGCGCGCGACGTCTACGCCTATGGCGAGACCACAAGCCGCGCCCGCGGCATCATCATCGCCGATACGAAGTTTGAGCTCGGTCGCGACAAGGACGGCCAGATCATCCTGATCGACGAGGTGATGACACCGGACAGTTCGCGCTTCTGGGCGGTCGACGCCTACAAGCCCGGCCAGCCGCAGCCGAGTTTCGACAAGCAGCCGCTGCGCGACTATCTCGACATCGAGCGCCACGCCGGCCGCTGGAACGGCGACGCCCCCGCGCCGCCGCTGCCGGCCAGCGTTGTGGACGCGACGAGTAAGCGGTATCTGGAAGCATATCGTCGCGTGACGGGAAGTGAGTTGAAGATATAGCCGTCATTGCGAGCCAACGGGTCGCGCAAATGCGCGCCCTATGACAGGCTCTGCGAAGCAATCCATCGCGCCGCGTGCGGAGGCGTGGATTGCTTCGTCGCTTGCGCTCCTCGCAATGACGATGCCGCGAGTTGAGGTGAATCCCATTCACCGCAGTTGAAGATAAACCTTTTGTCCGATCATCCGCATCCCTGCACTCTCCGAACGAACGGGGATGCTCACGATGCGGCAATTGACTTATGTCGGCGGCAACCGGGTCGAATGGTGGGACGTTCCCGTGCCCCGGCTGCAGGATGATCGCGACGCGCTGGTGCAGCCGCTCGCGGTGACGCGGTGCGATCTCGATCTTGCCATCGCGAGCGGCCGAGCGAACCTGCCGGGTCCCTTCGCGCTCGGACACGAGACCGCGGGACGCGTCGTCGACGTCGGCGGTGCCGTGAAGAATTTAACGCCCGGCGATCTCGTCATCGTCCCGTTCCAGATCAGCTGCGGCACCTGCGATCGCTGCCGCCGCGGGCACACCAACGCATGCACGGCGGTGCCGTTTCGCTCGTCCTACGGATTGAAGACGGTGTGCGGCGTGGAATATCGCGGCGGGTTGTCCGACCTGATCCGCGTGCCGTTTGCCGATCACATGCTGGTCCGCCAGCCGGAGGGCCATGCCCTGTCGCAGACGGCAGGGCTCGCCGACGGCGCAACCGACGGCTTCAACGCTGTGGCGCGCTGGCTCCGGCGGTGGACTGGCGCTGACGTGCTCATCATCGGCGACTTCGCGCAATCACTTGCCATGTTCGCGGTTCAGGCCGCCGTGGCGCGCCGCCCGAATCGTCTATCTCGACGACCACGCGCCACGGCTGTCCCGCCAACCGCGCCATCGTGGTGCTCAGGCGATAGGCTTTGCGTGCCGATAGCGGACATGCTGAGATGGCGCATCCCTCAGGAAGCAAATCATGCCTGCACAATCGCCCGCAACAGAGCTGAAAACCTTCACCACGTCTGATTTCCGCCTGCAGCGCGGCGGCGTGCTGCCCGAGGTCACAATCGGCTACCGCACTTTAGGCGAGCTGGCGCCCAATCGCGACAACGTCGTGCTGATCACCCACGGCAATACCAGCGGGCCGCAGATGATCGACCCCGGCAGCACGACCGGCGAAGGCGGCTGGAACGAGATCGTCGGTCCCGGCAAGGCGGTCGACACCAACCGCTACTTCGCGATCTGCCCGAACATGCTGGGCTCGTCCTACGGCTCGACCAATGCGACCAGCATCGACCCGCGGACGGGTCGGCATTATGGACCGCGCTTCCCTGATATCACCGTCAGCGACATCGTCGCCACCCAGCGCGCGATGCTCGACGATCTCGGCATCGACAAGCTCGTGGCGATCGTCGGACCATCCTATGGCGGGTTTCAGGCGCTGCAATGGGCCGTGAACTATCCGGACGCCATGCGCGGCATCGCGGCCGTCGTCACCGCGCCGGAGGTGCCGCGCGAGCGCTCCGAGGGCAATGTCGCGCGCCTGACCGCCGTGCTATCGCAGGATCCACACTGGAACGGCGGCGACTATTACGACCATGGCGGCGTGCTCGAGAGCATGATCCAGATCCGCACCGCAACGCTGAAGACCTACGGCATCGAGACGCGGCTGCGCGATACGCTGAGCGATCCGGCGGAGATCGAGGCTGCGATCCGCGCCGAGGCAATGGAGTGGGCCAATGGGTTCGACGCCAATTCGCTGCTGATATTGGCCAAGGCGCTGCGCGGCTTCGACGTGACTGCGCAATTCGGACAGATCAAGGCCAAGGTGCTCTATGTTCTGTCGCGAACCGACAGACTGTTCCCCGCCGAGCTTGCGCCACAAGTGATGGTGGCATTCGAGGCCGCCGGCGTCGACGCGGAGTATTTCCTGCTCGACAGCGAGTACGGCCACTCGGCATCGGGCCGTGACGCGCATAAATGGTCGCCGCGGCTGCGCGCGTTCATGGAGAGCCTCGGCTAGAGCAGGCCGCTGGCGGTCGCCTCGAGCTCTTGCATCAACGCCTTGTCTTCGTAACGCGCAAGCGAAAGGCTGCGGGTAAATCCTGGCGCCGGGGCGCCGACGACGGCGCGGGCGCAGAGATCGCCGGCGGCGCAAGCGCCCATCGTGCCGTAACCGGAGAGCGCGGTCGCCAGGAACACACCCGGGGTTTTCGCCGCGCCGATCAGCGGCCAGTTTTCTTTCGTCATCGGATAGTAGCCGCCGTAATGCACGCGATCGCGCGGCAGGGCGCCGAGATAGTGCGCCAGCGCCGGCTGCAGCCGGCTCGCCGCGCGAAGCACCACTTCGGGGAAATAAGGGTTCAGCTCCGGTTCGCGAACCGGCTCAGCCGTCGGTTCGGCATTGAAGGCCCAGCCGAGCTTGATCCATTCGCCGTGATCGCCGCCATCGGGCCGGCAATGGATGCTGCCGGGCATCGGCGCGAGCAGGCCCGCGAACTCAGGCGCGGCGGACAGCGCCTCGCGCTCGTCTTCGGACCAGGCCAGCGTCTGCCCATCGAGATCGATCGCAAACGGCATCCGGCGATCGACCGCATGATTTCGATCGGCGAAGGCGATCTTCTGCTGCAAGACATTGAAGATCGGCAGTTGCTCGCCGTGCATCGCCGACACATCAGCGGCAAACGGACCCGCGGCATTGACGATGATATCGGCCTTGATGGTCTGTCTGGCGCCATCGGCCAGTACATCGGCGGTGAAACGGTCGTCCCTGGCGATACCGAGGACAGATGCCTGCTGAAACCGCGCTCCCAGCGGGCGCATCGTCTCGAGCATATACTGGCCAAGCTGTTGGCCGCTGATGTCGCCCGCCCTGCGGATGTGCAGGCCGGTGGCGACCTCACGATCGAATTTCGGATAGTATTTCTGGATCAGATCGCGGCCGAGCAACACGTCGACGCCGTCGGGCGCGGTCTGCCAGTCCGCCGAGTGCGGCGGAGCGTAGCTACTGCCCGTGCCTTCGTGCAGGCGAATCAGCTTCGATGCTGAAGCGCCGTAGCCGGCGAACAATTGCTGCAGCAGTTCGGCCGGCTTCTCCTGGCGCGTGGCGAGGAAGTAGCCGCGGCGCGTCATGTTGATGCGATTATCCGTGCGGCGCGCGATGTCTTCCATCAGGTCGGTCGAGTGGTTGGTGAAATCAGCCATTGTCGGATGAGGCCACCAATTGCGGTAGTTCTCGCCTGATTGAGCCGATGTCAGCGCCATCGGCTGTCCCTCGTCGACGATCAACAGGCGCGACCGCTTGTGCACGACGGCCAGATAATAGGCCGTGGCGATGCCGACGATTCCAGCACCAATCACCAGGATTTCAACGTCGTCAGTCTTCACACGCAGTCTCCCCTGACCTCTCGGCGAGGCCAACAATATCAATTTCGAAACAGCGATCGGGATCAGCTCTCCGCGTCCGCATCCCGCAAGGCGTGACGCTGGGCAGACATCAGCGTCTTCTGCGTTTGCACGATGTGTTCACGCAGCAGGCGGACAGCCTTTTTGACCTCGCCGTCGCGGCACAATTCGAGCAGCCGGTAATGCTCGCGCTGCGGATGCTCCTTGCCGGTCGCGCGGGACACCAGAGTCCGCGTGAAGCGGCCGACATGGCCATAGTTCGCCTCGATCATCGCCAGCAGGCGTGGACGATTGCACGGCGCGTAGAGCGTCTTGTGGAATCTCCAGTTGAAGGCGCCCCATTTTTCAGGCTCGGGCTCCTCGTCGTACGACCGAAGGATTTTCGTGGCCTCGTCGAGATCGATCTCCCCCATGGCCGGAATCGCGAGGCGCAGCGCATGACATTCAAGCGCGATGCGGATCTCGAGCAGTTCCACGACCTCGTCGATCGACAGATCCGAGACGATTGCCCCGCGATTGGGCTGGAACGTGACAAAACCCTCGGCTTCCAGTTGCCGGAGCGCCTCCCGCACGGGAATCCGGCTGGTTCCGAATCGCTCGGCCAGTTCGTCCTGCCGCAACTGGAATCCGGGCGCTAACTCGCCCGCGCTGATCGCGCGCCGGAGCGCTTCGCGAACGGCGTCCGGTGTGGACCCATGAACCGCGGGCCCCCGGGGTTTTGCGGCTGCTTCAGGTTCCATCCGGTTGCTTTCCGAGGCTTCTGCGGTCCCGATCTCGGATCGCACGATGATTGTATAAAATCAATTTGCCGATTATGCAATGCTATGTATAAAATCTTCTCCAATCATATCCAATCCAGCTTTGAGGACGTCGCGATGAAGCAAGCCAACCCAATCCTGATCGGTGGCATCCGAATCCAACCGGCCGATCGAGGACGTGGCGTGAAGGGTTTGCTTCACGCGCTCATCCTGACTGCCGCGGTGGCGGTTCCCGCGCATGCCCAATCACCCGGCGGCACCTTGGCCAAGATCAGGGACACCGGCGAAATCCGGCTCGGGCACCGCGACGTGTCGATTCCCTTCTCCTATCTCGACGACAATCAGAAGCCGGTCGGCTTCGCGATGGATCTCTGCGCACGGATCGTCGATGCGGTGAAAGGCGAGCTGAAGCTGCCGTCGCTGCAGACCAAACTGCAGCCGATCCAGCTCTCGACCCAGATTCCGCTGATCGAGAACGGCACCATCGATATCGTCTGCGGTCCCGCGACCAACACGCTGGAGCGGCAGAAAGTGGTGGCGTTCAGCGACACGATCTTCGTCTCGAGCATCCGCGCGGTGGTGCGAAAGGATGCGCCGATCAAGACGTTCGAGGATTTGAGTGGCCGGCCGGTGTCGCTGACCTCGGGCTCAACCTCGATCGGGCTGCTCGCCGCGCGCGGCCAGGAGAAGAATTTCCAGACCAGGAACATCCTGACCCCGGATCACGGCGCATCGTTCCTGGCGCTGACGACCGGCCGCAGCGAGGCCTTCATCATGGATGACATCCTGCTCGCAAGCCTGATCGCGGGCAGCGCCAATCCCTCCGACTGGCGCATCATCGACGACAGCCTGCGGACCGAGCCCTATGGGCTGATCATTCGCAAGGGCGATCCGGAGTTCAAAGCACTGGTCGACAAGACGTTAACGGACCTCATGAGGAGCAACCAGTTCGGGGAACTCTACGCGAAGTGGTTCATGAATCCGATTCCGCCGAGAAACGTGAACCTGAACTTCCCGATGACAGCGCCGTTGAAGGGTGCGGTCGCCAATCCGAGCGACAAGGGCGTGTGACGGACGACGAACGCACAGCCGTCCCGCAAACCGGCCGGTTCCCGTCAACGGGCTGTTAAGCAGGAACCGAGATCGCAAAAGAAATTTCAGGTCTTAGTAGCCTCAAAGGCGTTCGAATGGCGCGTGCTCATTGGGAGACTCCCCCGTGTCAGTGCCCCACATGCCAGTGCCCAATCTCAAGGTCCGCGGCCGTACGCTGCTCGCCGCCAAGGTCGTCTTCAACTTCGGCCAGTCCACCGTCGACTGCATAGTGCGGCGGATCACCGACGACGGCGCGACGATCGAGCTGGAAAGCGGTCTTGGTATCCCGGAGCACTTTCAACTCTCGATCGCGAGCGAAGGCGCGGTGCTCCCCTGCAAGCTGGCATGGCAATCGGAAAAGCAGATCGGGGTCACCTTCGAAAGCCAGCAGGCCGCCGACGCGGCGACGGCCAAAGAGAATGCGTCAGAGGAGCGCGGCGGAGACCATGTCGTGCGCAGCCAGATGCTGGCGCTGCGCGCGGCGCTCGACCAGGTGCCGCTCGGCATCGTTCTGCTTGACGCGAGGCTGAACGCCCGTTTCATCAATGGCGCCTTCCGGCGGATGTGGGCGCTGTCCGACGCGGTCGCCGACCGCCACCCGTCCTTTGCGGCGCTGATGTTCCACGGACGCGACACCGGCGCCTATGACATATCAGCTGATAGGCTCGAAGCATATGTCGCCGAGCGCATCGAGCTCATCACCAGGAACGAGAGCTTCCAGCTCGATCTGCGCCGCACCAAGGGCGACGTCATCCGTATGCAATGCACCCCGCTGCCCGACGGCGGCCGCATGCTGAGCTACATGGAGGTCACCGATATCGTCCGTCAGTCGGACGAGTTGAGGGTGCTGCGTGACGCGCTGGAAACGGTCCAGGACGGCGTGCTGCTGCTCGATGCCGATCTCAAGGCAACATTCATGAACCGGAAGGTGCGGCAGTTCTGGGAGATCGACGAACGGGAGGCGGCGACGCATCCGTCCTACGCCTCGCTGACTACCCGCACGCGGCGGGCCATCGATCCGCACATGTCGGCGAAAGAGCTCGCCGGCTTTGCGAGTAAACGCGTCGCGGAGGTGAAGGCGGGCGATCATGTCCGCGAGTTGCAGACCCCCGACAGCCGGCGCCTGCGGGCGCATTGCACAACCATGGCCGGCGGCGGCCGCATGATTACCTATTACGACGTCACCGATCTGATCCGCAACGCCGAGCAGCTTGAACGGCTCGCGACCACCGACCCGCTCACCGGTCTCTACAATCGACGGCACTTCCTTGAAGCACTGGACGCCGAGTGGAGCCGCTTCCAGCGTTATTACCGCTCGGTGTCGGTACTGATGGTGGACATCGATCACTTCAAGGACGTCAATGACCGCTACGGACACGCTGTCGGCGACGAGGCGATCAAGGCGATGGCCGGCGCGTGCCTTCACGGCAAGCGGAAATCCGACATTGTCGGGCGGGTCGGCGGCGAGGAATTCGCTATCGTGCTGCCGGAGACAACCCTCTCGCGCGCCAGGCTGGTCGCGGACCGCGTCCGCAAGCGCATCGCCGCGCAGACGCTGAGCGCCCGCGATGCGTCGTTCCAGATCACGGCGAGCATCGGAGTGGCCGAGGCCCTGGTCAGCATGCCCGGCACCGAAGCGCTGATCAGCGCCGCCGACCAGGCACTGTATCAGGCGAAAGCGCAGGGCCGGAATTGCTGCGTGTGCTGGTCTCCGCCAGCGCCCGCAAGGCACGCCGCGGAGTAGGATATCGATCGTATTGCGCCGGCCGTGGATTGGCCGGACGCGACGGCGGCGCATGGCGTGGGCCTCTTGATGGCTCGATCGGCATGCAGAACAAACTCAACCTCAACGGGAATTAACTTGACTCGCCGGAATCGAGCCACGAAAGTCGATCCATATTCAATATGGTCCCTACCACGGAGCGCTTGATGGCTGACCCCGCTGATCAGGCAAGTGATCCCCCCGAACAACCGAATGCCCAGCCTGCACCGAAGCAGGACGACGCTACGATTCCAGTTAAATCCGAACAAGCTACAGCCCAGGGCGACGCGACGTGGGCGGAAGTCGAGAACGCGATGCGGCTCGCCGACGACGCCGTGTCGGGCGCCGTGCAGGGCATGGCTGACACAAATCCTTCATCGATCGATGGCAATCATAAGTAGAGGCTGGCTCTATGGCTTTTCCAACATCACTCAATTCGCAGATCACCGATTCGGTGACCCAGGCCGATGTTCAGGTCCTCGGCGACGCACCCGCGATCGCCATGGGAAATGTCTATCAGGCGGTCGCGCAGGCGCTGGCGAACGCAGCTCACAACGCCACCAACGCGCAGCAGCAGAACTTCGTGCTGGCCGAGGCGGTCATCGCGAACTGTGTGCGGGCGCTGCTCGGTTCTGCCCCGGCGGCGTAGCGCGTTTTCAAGCGAAGTGGATACCGGTTCGCGTCAAGAAAACGCGTTAAACCGAGAATCCAGAGCTGCAGCGAAGATCGACGATAGACAACAGGAAGCGGCGCTATGGCATTTCCGACATCCGTAAACGATCAGATCACTGATTCTGTTACGCAGACCGACGTCCACGTTCTCGGCGACGCGCCCGCAATCGCCATGGGGAATCTCTATCAGGCCACTGCAATGGCCTTGGCGAACGCGGCTCACAACGCCACCAACGGGCAGCAGCAGAACTTCACGGTGGCCCAGGCGGTAACCACGCTTTGCGTGCAGATTCTCTATGGTTCGATCGCGGTGCCGGCCCCGGCACCCGCGAAGAAATCGTGAAGCCGCACCATCACGGCGAAATCCACGACACGTTAACAGAACAAGATAACAGGGCAGGACACCATGGCATTTCCGACATCCGTCAATAATCAGATCACCGATTCCGTCACCCAGGCCAACGTCCAGGTTCTCGGCGATGCGCCAGCGATCGCGATGGGGAATCTCTATATGGCGGTGGCGCAGGCGCTGGCGAATGCGGCTCACAACGCCACCAACGCGCAACAGCAGAATTTCACGCTCGCGCAGGCAGTGACCACGCGCTGCGTTCAGGTCCTGCTCGGCGCCGCCGCAGCTGCAAAGGCATAACCGGCTTCGACGACGCCCGCCGGACTATCGCCGCCTGACGGACCGAGCTTCGGCCAAACCTTCCGACTCTTTTTCAAGGCTCCTTTGCCATGACCGATACTGCGCCTCCGCAAGACTCTGCCAACGGCGAACTGAACGATCAGATCAAGGATGCGGTCGAGCAGTTGAACGCATCGTTCAGGGGAATGGGCCCCAACGTCCCCGAGGCCATCGCCTATCAGGCGATGGCCCATGCCGTGGGGCTGGCGTTGCAAAACACGGTTCTGCAGCAGCAGCACGACCACATGCTGCGAAACTCGCTGACGACGGCGGCGGCCGCGGCACTGCTCGAGGGCCGGCGCGAGGAAGCGGACGCGGTACTGAAGCTCGCCGACGAGCGGCTCGGTGGCCGGCTGAACCTCAGCGAGGAGATCGCAAGGATCGGCGAGGTGCCGAAGAGTATCGGCGAGCAGTTCAAGACGCACTGATGCGTCTTACAGAAGGCGTCGCCTGGGGGATCACTCCAGAGCATCGCGATCAAAGCCGCTTGTCGCTCTGCCCGCCTCGGCGGGAGCCGCTGGCTTTGCAAACACATCCCGGCCCGATGATTCCTGCGTCTTGCGCCACTGCGCGGGCGTAATGCCCATATGGCCCTTGAAGGCACGCTGGAAGGCCGCTTCCGATTGATATCCGACCGCCTCCGCCACCGCACCGGTGGACAACGATGATCGCCTCAGTTCATTCGCGGCCAGGGTCATCCTGATATCGGTGAGAAGATCGGCGGCCGATCTTCCGAGCTTCTCCTGGAATTGCCGGGCGAGCGTAGCGCGCGACATGTTGCACAGCCGCGCAAGGTCGGGCAGCGACCACGCCCGCGCGGGCTCGTTGAACATGGCGGCGACCGCCGGCGCCAGGCGGAAATCACCAGCCAGCGCAAGCAGTCCCCGCGGCGCATCTTCGATCTGGCTGGCGAGGCGCAGCGCCAACGCGAACATCGCGGACGACAGCGCGTTCAGCATTGCGCGTCCACCGAGATGATCGTCCGCCGACTCGCGGCGCATCAGCGCAACGAGGCCGGCCAGCTGCGCGGCAGCGTCGCCCGGACCGGCGTCAGCACCGGCATGCACGACGATGCGCGGCGGCAGATAGAGGCGCAACATGCGGTCGTGCGGTGGCGCAATCGCGAAGTGTCCACACAGGAGATCGAGCCGCTCCTCCGAGCCGAGGTTTTCGCTGATCGTGAAGTTGAGCGATGCGCGGTTGCGGACCGGCAGCGGCGCTGCTCCGCTGCCGTCGTGCATGACGTGGCGCGGGTTGCCGGGAAGGAGCAGGATGTCTCCCGCCTCGAGTTGCAGCGGCTTGCCGCCCGCCGGATCGTCCAGCGTCGCGGAGCCGGCAAGCACGGCATGGTACGGGATTTCGTTGGCCTCGCCCGGCCCCTGATCGATGCGCCAGGGCGTGCCGTAGGAGCAGCGCAGGTCCAGCCGGCCCCGCACCGGCATCATCTCGAACAGCCGGCTCAGCCAGTCCATGGCGATCTCTTCCGCACGATGATCTTGAGACGATAGAGCATATATTCGAGCCAATGCGACATTCAATGTCTCATGACGGGATCCTATTGTCACTCCGCAATCGTTCATCATCCCAACCAAGGAGTGTCACCATGTCCCGTCTCGTAACCCCCAACCTCGACTCCGATGCCGGTCCGTCCGGCCAAGTCTACGCACAGATCAAGAAGGCGATCGGCAGCGTCCCGAACACCTTTGCGGCGATCGCCGCCCACGGTCCGGCGGCGCTGAAGTCGGTCCTTGCGGCCGACGCGGTGCTCGCAGGCGGCAGCCTGCCCAAGCGCGATCAGGAGGTCATCAAACTCGTGATCAGCGCCGCCGACGGCTGCGACTATTGCGTCGCCGCGCACAGCTATCTTGCGAAGCTCGCCGGCGTGAAGGCCGACGTGCTCAAGCAGATTCGCGACGGCCAGCCGAGCGGTGACGCCAGGCGCGATGCGCTGGTCGGCTTCGTCCGCAAGCTCGCGCAGTCGAGCGGCACCGTCAGCGACGAGGATTTCGCCGCGATCAAGGCCGCGGGCTACAGCGATGCGCAACTGGTCGAGATCTGCCTGGCGTTCGCGACCACCATCTTCACCAACGTCTTCAACCGCATCAACGACACCGACGTCGACTTTCCCGCCGTCGCGTGAGGCGACGGCACGAGGTCACTCGAATGGAAGGATCACGATAATGACAACGCTCACATCAACTCAAAATCCCCTCCTCCGCACTCTCAGCAGGTCCGGCTTGCTGGATAGCGACATCGACTATCACGTCGTCCGGGCCGCGATGGTGATCATGTTCGCGTTCTTCGGATACCAGAAGTGGTTTCCATACGAGTTCGAACGACTGGTCCCGTTCATCAGCAACGGGCCGTTGATCTGGTGGCTGTACCCGGTCTTCGGCCACGCCGGCGCCAGCTATTTCCTGGGCACGTCGGAATGGACCTTCGGGTCGCTGCTGCTCGCAGGCTTCTGGGACAAGCGGCTCGGCGTTCTGGGCGCTCTCGGTTCGACCGGCACCTTCATCGCGACCGTCACCATCATCCCGTTCATGCCGGAAGGCTGGGATGTCGCGGCGGGAGGCTTCCCGGCGATGACGGGCAACGTGCCCTTCCTGATGAAGGATGTCGTCCTGCTCGCCGTCTCGCTCTATTTGCTGAAGCAGGACGTGGTTCGCCTGATCCGGCAGTAGGCTCGCGCGTCACTCTTCCGATCGCAATCAATCGCCGGCGAGCATCCCGCTCGCCGGCGATTGCGTTTTTAACGTCTGTGGTCGAGACGCGCTTGAGGCGTCCCTCCGAAAGCTGAAAGCGACGCGGCCCTGACAACCGGCCTTCCGCCGCGTGGTGTAAGTCAATCCGAGCTGGAAAGCCGCTCCCGCCAGGCGATCCAGCCGACGAGTATCGATAGTGCCGCCACGACAAGCGGCGCCACCCCGTGCCCGTATTCGCCGTGGAGCGTTACGGTCGCGAGCGCCGCCAACATCGATGCCGGAGCGAAGATGTTGCTGAGCGATCCCACGACGAAGAAAGCGGCAAGTGCCAAGGCCGAGACCTGGCGCCAGGAAATCTTAGACATTGTCCAACCTCGGCTGATGAAGGCGCCCCGGAGGGCCAGTGTGGCGGCCTGGTCGAGCAGCCGGCCGATCTCCGCTGATTGCTGCGGCTCGAAAAGGTGATCTGTAGGACCAAGCTTCACCACAGGATGACCGGTGTCCGCCTCAACCAGGCGTCCGCCGTCAGCTGGTCGACAGCGAACCGAGCGACGTCGGCGCGAGCGATCTTGCCGCCGTTGATGCCTACGAGGTCGACCACGGCTCTGACGCTGCCTTGAGCTGGGTCATCGGTGAGCATGCCAGGTCGAACGATGACCCAATCGAGTGAGCTGGCGCGGATCGCGGCTTCCTGACGGTCCTTGTCCTTGTAGGCTTGGCTGAGCAGCAAAGGCTGGAAGAACCAGTCGAACACGAAGCCGCCGTGGCCGCGGCTGTCCCCGACCCCCAGAGCGGAGATGCAGACCAAGCGGCGCACGCCGCTGCGCGTCATCGCCGGAACCAGCGTGCGTGTCGCTTCGGTCAGCAGGCTGACCTTGCGGAAGCCCATGCCGGTGCCCAACGCGCTGACGACGGCATCACAGCCGTCCAGGGCGCGTCCGAGGATTAGCTCATTTCGAAGATCGCCTTCGATCAATTCTGCTGCCGGCAGATCGGCTTCTGCCGTCGAGCGAACCAGCGCCACGACGGAATGGCCTTTCGTAACGGCGTCGCTGACAATCAGCCGTCCCGTTCCGCCCGTTGCACCCAAAACAAGAACCTTCATGTTTAGCCTCGATCTTTCTTAGCGTTAGCGCCGCCGTTCACATCGACTGGAGCCATTTCAAACCCTCTGCCAGGATCGCGATGTACATCGGATGCCGGTTGCGCGACTCCGGGCGGCCGGCCGCGATCGCGACTCATTCATTCCGAAGGAGATGCGAATTTCCGGAGCAAGTCCCGGAAGTCGCATCCCATCGCTGATGCGCGGAACTACGCCGTGATGGCTTTCCGGGCCGCCGAGAAAACATCGCGGGGGGACGTCGTGCCCGCGACGTGCTCCGTACCCTCAACCCCGAGGTCCATCCATCCCGCGTTAACGGCCTCATACATCGCTTCGGCCGGTTCGGTCCGGCCCTTCGGAATACCGAATTGCTCGAATGCTGCCGGCCACTCCGCCCGCGGGACGGCAAAGGCTTTGACGTCGAGCTTCATGACTTCACCCAACTGCGCAGCAACTTCATCCGCGCTCACCATCGAACCGAGTTCGATGACCCGATGCCCCGACCACGCCGGCCCGCTCAGAAGGGTTGCGACTTCGGCGCCGACGTCGTTCGTCGCGACCATGGTCGATTTTCGGTTTGTCGGATTGTAATAGACCGGTAGCGTTCCGCCCTGGGCGACCTGCAAGCCGTAGAGGAAGTTTTCGAAGAAGCCGCCTGCGCGCACAAATGCTGTTGGGGATGTCAGGCCACGAAAACCTTGCTCCAGAAGCGACAAGGCCGTGATCATCCCAAGCCCGCTGGATCTGTTCGCACCTATCGACGAAAGGGCAACCACCCGCGCCGGCGCTGCCTTGGTGAGCGCCTCGATATAGTTTGCAATCACGCCCTTTGCTTCTTTGTAATCGGGCGAAGGCGCCCAGACAGCCGGCAACATGACGAACGCGCCTTCGACGCCTTTGAGCGCCCGCTCGATGGCTGCCGACTCATTCCAATCGCCGTCTACCAGTTCCACGCCCTGGTTCGCCCAGCTTGACGCCTTCTCGCGATTGCGGACCAGCGCGCGAACTTCCTTGCCGTGCGCCAACAGATGTTCTGCCGTTGCGCCGCCCACTTTTCCCGTGATTCCCATTACTAGAAACATGCGTATTCTCCTGATCTTGAGGGACAGAGCACTGCCCCCGTTGGTTCAACGGATGAGCGGCAGAACGGCCCAGATTCGGGGATCGCGCGCGTAGAGGCCGCCCCATGTCATCGCGCCCAGAAGCAGGGAAATGATTTCCGGCGGCGACCCCAGCTCACCGATGCGGACATGGGCGCAGATGGCACCTCCCAAAAAGCCCGTCACCAGGATCGCGCCGAGGATGGCGGTGGCCGGGATGGCGTAAAGGATGGCGCAGGCGAGTATGATCGGACCCACGACTCGGGTCAGGTCCATCGCGAACCCGGTTTCCTGCAACATGCTCGCGATCTGTGCCGGCGCGAAAAGCTGAATAGTGCCGTCTGCCACCAGGGTGATAACGACAAACGCGCTCATTATCCGGCCGGCCCAAAGGCTGCGATGCAAGGTCATGGCAGGCACCGGATGCAGGTTGATAGTTTTGGACACTTGTCGTTCTCCGATGGGGTCATCTAATTTCGAGACTTACTGTGTCTCCTGGGTATGATAAACATCGACAAAACGAACGCACTGTTATCTCGGTGGTGCACAATACCGAGGCACGGACATGCAAAATCTCGAACCCATCCTCATATTCATCACGGTCGCGGAAATGGGGAGCTTCACCCGCGCGGCCGATAGCCTGGGCATCCAAAAGGGACGAGCCTCAACGGCGGTCCGAAAGCTGGAAGAAGATGTCGGTGTCAGGCTCCTGCACCGGACGACGCGCAGCGTGAAGTTGACGGAGGACGGACGCGCATTTCATGCCCGCGCCCGCGATCTGCTTGCTGAAGTCGATGACCTACACTCGATGTTCGCAGGCGATCGCGTGGCACTTCGCGGGCGTTTACGGGTCGATCTTCCGACCGAGGTGGCGCGCTCAACGATCGTGCCGGCCTTGCCGGATTTCATGGCGACTCACCCCGAGTTGGAGCTGGAGGTGTCGAGTACGGATCGGCAAGTCGATCTGGTTCAAGAGGGGTTCGACTGTGTATTACGGCTTGGACCCATAGGGGACGAGACGCTGATTGCCCGCCCACTGGGCCTGTTGCGCATGGTCAACGCTGCCAGTCCGGCCTATCTGGCGCGCTATGGCGTCCCTCGATCACTAGAAGATCTCCAGCGTCAGGAACATCGGACAATTCATTTTTCGACGGTACTGGGCGCCAGACCCTATGGATGGGAATATCCGGACGGCGACAGCTACGCGACGCTCAATTTGCCAGGTGCGCTACACGTCAACAGCGCGCAGACCTACGAAGCCGCTGCCCTCGCCGGCCTTGGCCTGATTCAGGCGCCACTCCTGGGGATTGGCCGATACTTGGAGAGTGGAACGCTTGTGGAGATCATACCCGATTTTCGTCGCCGGGCGCTGCCCGTGTCCCTCGTCGTAGCACATCGGAGCAATCTGTCGCGCCGAGTCCGCACATTCATGAAATGGATCGAAGATGTGCTGACGCCATATCTGGAATAGCGAGGCGAACATCTTCGTCCGGCCCTCGAAATCAACATTCTGAAGTTATGTCCGCCGATCGGCAATTGGCGGCGCGGCGGTCCAACAGAACGCGCACTAAAAGACAGCGCCGCTTGCGGCTGACCTCCATCCCGACCTTCCCCCTTTGCAGGGGGAAGGAGAAAATGACGCGTCGATTACACCCCGGCCATCATCACGTATTTGATCTCCACATATTCATCCATGCCGTGACGCGAGCCTTCGCGGCCGAGGCCGCTTTCCTTGACGCCGCCGAACGGCGCGACTTCGGTGGTGATCAGGCCCGAGTTGACGCCCACCATGCCGGACTCCAGCGCTTCGGCGACGCGCCAGACGCGGCCGATGTCGCGGGAATAGAAGTAGGAGGCGAGACCGAACGGCGAGTTGTTGCACATCGCGATCACCTCGGCCTCGTCCTTGAATCGGATCACCGGCGCCAGCGGTCCGAAGGTTTCTTCATGCGCGACCAGCGCGTCCGGCCGCACGTCGGACAGCACCGTCGGCTCGAAGAAGCTGCGGCCGAGCGACGAGCGCTTGCCGCCGGTCACGATCCTGGCGCCGCCCTTCACCGCGTCAGCAATGTGGCGCTCGACCTTCTCGATCGCTTTCATGTTGATCAGCGGTCCCTGCGTGATGCCCTGCTCGGTGCCGTTGCCGATCTTCATCTCGGCGACCTTCTTCGACAGCTTCTCGACGAACTCGTCGTAGATCTTGTCCTGCGCGTAGAGGCGGTTGGCACAGACACAAGTCTGGCCCATGTTGCGATATTTCGAGACCATGGCGCCTTCGACCGCGGCATCGATATCGGCATCGTCGAACACCACGAAGGGCGCGTTGCCGCCGAGTTCGAGGCCGAGCCGCTTCACGCCGACCGACGCCTGCTGGTAAAGGATTTTGCCGACCGCCGTCGAGCCGGTGAAGCCGACGAAGCGCACCGCGGGATGCTCGCACAGCACCTTGCCGATCGGCGGCGCGTCACCGGTGACGATGTTGAGCACGCCCTTCGGCACGCCGGCCTTCTCGGCCAGCACGGCGAGCGCAAGCGCCGACAGCGGCGTCTCGTTGGCGGGCTTCAGCACGACCGTGCAGCCGGCGGCGAGCGCGGGCGACACCTTGCGCGTGATCATCGAGTTCGGAAAATTCCACGGCGTGATGGCGCCGCAGACGCCGATCGGCTGCCGGATCGCGAGCAGGCGGGCATCGGGACGTTGGGTCGGGATGGTCTCGCCATAGACGCGGCGGGCTTCTTCGGCGAAGAATTCGACATAGGCCGCGCCGATATCGACCTCGCCCAACGCTTCCGCCAGCGGCTTGCCCTGCTCCGAGGTCAGGATCAGCGCGAGATCCTCGCGATTGGCGATGATCAGGTCGAACCATTTGCGCATGATGTTCGAGCGCTGCTTGGCGGTCAGCTTGGCCCAGGCCGGAAACGCGCGCTGAGCGGCTTCGACGGCCTTGGTCGCGTCAGCGGCACCCAGTTGCGCGATCTTGATCAACTCGACGCCGGTGGCCGGATTGTTGATGGCCAATTCGGGCGTACCGACCCAGGCGCCATCGATATAGCAGCGGTCGCGCAGCAGCGACGGGTCCTTCAGGCGGTCGTGGAGGGAAGCTGCTGCGGATTGCGAAGCGCGTGCGGCGACGGGCGGGGTCATGCTGGTACTCCTCGGCTTTTTGGAGACGGTTTTCGCCGCCTATATAGGCCGAAACGCAGCGCGATGCATTGTCCGCAAACGCGGCTCTGCTCTTAGCAATTTCGACAGCCGGTGATTTCAGGCCGCGCCGCTCATATAGGTCTCGCGGCGGCCGATCATGCGCTGGGCCGCGGCCTTGGCATCCGCCTTGGTGGAGGTCGCACAGGTTCGGTATTCGAGGTCGGCCTGCGCCTTGGTGTCGCGGCGGCCGAACCAGGATTTCGAGCCGGTCTGCAACAGCGCCAACGCCTGCGCCACATTGTCGACTGCCTCGAAAGAGTGCAGTGCACCGGTGCCGGCGTAGCGGACTTCATAGAGGCCGGGACTGATCGGCGCTTCAATATTCTCGCCGCGTCCGGGCCGCGGGTAACGTTTCCACTCACTCCATGTCGAAATCATTGCCGCGTCCCCGCAACCCAAAAAAGACGACCATTTTTGGTCAAATAAACTCAATTTGCTGCATCGTTTGTGCAGCGATCTGAATGCGTTAATGCAAAAATTCACATCCGGAAATCAGGCTCGCAATCACGTTACCGTGGTTGTTCCGCCCGGTCATCTGGATTGCAGCAAAGTCCGCCACAAAATCTATGCGCGTGGTGAACGCCAGTTGCGCGCATGCCTTGCGCAAGGCCGCCTCCCGGCGCGCCTGTCCATCACGAGATCGCGACATCATGATCCTGCGGCGTGCTTGCGGGACCCCGAAAGCGGGAGGATGATCGCAGCCCTCCAGAACAATAAACCCACCGGAGGACACCCCCAATGCAAAGCAAGGCCCAGATCGATCAGGTGCTGCGTCAGAAGAGCGAGGCCAAGGAGATTCCCGGCGTTGTCGCCATCGCCGCCACGGGTAAGGACGTGATCTACGAGGGCGCGTTCGGCAAACGCGACCTGTCGAAGGACGATGCCAAGGACAATACCATGACCGCGGACAGCGTGTTCTGGATCGCATCAATGACCAAGGCGGTGACGTCGGCAGGCGCCATGCAGCTCGTCGAGCAGGGCAAGCTGTCGCTCGATGAGCCGATCGGCAAACTGTTGCCCGACCTCGCCGCGCCGCAGGTGCTCGACGGCTTCGACGCCAAGGGCGAGCCGAAGCTGCGGCCGGCGAAGTCGCCGATCACGCTGCGCCAGCTCATGACCCACACCGCCGGCTTCTGCTACAACATGTGGAACGGCGACATGGGGATCTACCTGGAGAAGAAGGGCATCCCGCCGATCACCACCTGCCAGAACGCCGCGCTGAAGACGCCGATCGCGAGCGACCCCGGCACGCGCTGGGAATACGGCACCAATATCGACTTCGTCGGCAAGGCGGTGGAAGCCGCCAGCGGTAAGAGGCTCGATGCTTACCTGCGCGACCACATGTTCGCGCCGCTTGGCATGAGCGACACCGCCTTCAAGATCACGGACAACATGCGCAAGCGGCTGGTCGGCATGCATGCGCGCGGCGAGGACGGAGCGCTGGCGGCAATTCCGTTCGAACTCGAGCAGGAGCCGGAATTCCACATGGGCGGCGGCGGACTGTATTCGACGGCGGCCGACTACATCAAGTTCTGCCAGATGATCCTCAACAAGGGCAAAGGCAACGGCAACCAACTGCTGAAGCCCGAGACCGTCGCGACGATGGGACAGAACCACATCGGCGACCTTACCATGGGCAAGATGACGACGGCGGCGCCGATGTACACCAACGACGTCGACCTCTATCCCGGCATGGTGAAGAAGTGGGGGCTGAGCTTCCTCATCAACACCGCCAAGACGCCGGAGGGCCGCAGCGCCGGCAGCCTGGCCTGGGCCGGCCTCGCCAACACCTATTACTGGATCGATCCGTCGCGCGATGTCTGCGGCGTGATCCTGATGCAGTTGCTGCCGTTCGCCGACAAGCAGTGCCTGGACGCCTTCGCAGGCTTCGAGCGCGGCATCTATGCCGGCCTCGATGCCGGCAGCGGGCAGAAGGCGGCTTAGAGCGGTACAGCTGGCTCCTCTTTCGCCTCGCCCCGCTTGCGGGGAGAGGCCGGAACGCATCGGCAGATGCGTTCAGGGTGAGGGGGAGTCTCCGCGGGCGCAATTGACACCGTCGATGCGGAGGCAGCCCCTCACCCCAACCCTCTCCCCGTAAGAACGGGGCGAAGGAGCCCAACTTCGCCGCGATTGCTTAACTTGACCTCATTCATAGGTCGGGCCTGTCCGGCCGGCGCCAAATGACTAAGATCGCGCACAAAGCGCGGCAACGCGAGGGAGGAAGATCTTGGCACCAAAGGCGGACAGCTACGTTTGCGGCATTTCCGATACGCCGCTGCTCGGCGAAACCATCGGCCGCAGCCTCGACCGCGCACGCGCGCGCTGGGGCGATCGCGAGGCACTGGTCTCGCCCAGCCACAATGTGCGCTGGACCTGGAACGAGTTCGCGGAGCGGGTCGAGGCGCTGGCGGCGGGCTTCCTCGCGCTTGGGCTGGAGCGCGGCGAACGGATCGGCATCTGGTCGCTGAACCGCCCCGAATGGACACTGACGCAATTCGCCGCCGCGAAAGCAGGCTTGATCCTCGTCACCATCAATCCAGCCTATCGCCTGACCGAACTGGAGTTCGCGCTCGGCAAGGTCGGATGCGCCGCGATCGTGTCGGCGACCGCGTTCAAGACCTCGGCCTATATGGAGATGCTGAATACGCTGCTGCCCGAGCTTGCACACTCCGAGCCCGGCCGCTTGCAATCGGCGCGGCTGCCCCAATTGCGCGCGGTAATCCAGATCGGCGGACCGGCCGTATCTGGCACCATTGCCTTCGACGATGTCGCGCAGATGGGCGGGCCGCGTCATCGCGAGCAGCTTGCTGTGCTCGCCGAGAGCCTGCAATTCGACGATCCCGTCAATATCCAGTTCACCAGCGGCACGACAGGCTCTCCCAAGGGCGTGACGCTGACCCATCACAACATCCTCAACAACGGCTACTTCACCGGCCGCGCCATGCGCTTGACCGAGCAGGACCGCATCTGCATCCCGGTCCCGCTCTATCACTGCTTCGGCATGGTGATGGGCAACCTCGCTTCCGTGACGCTCGGTACCACCATGGTCTATCCCGGCGAGGGCTTCGATCCCTTGGCGACGCTGACGACGATCGAACAGGAGAAATGCACGACGCTCTACGGTGTGCCGACCATGTTCATCGCCGAGCTCGATCATCCCGAGTTCTCGCGCTTCAATCTCACATCGCTGCGCACCGGCATCATGGCCGGCGCGCCCTGCCCGATCGAGGTGATGAAGCGCGTCAACACCGAGATGAACATGCGCGAGGTGACGATCGCTTATGGCATGACCGAGACCAGCCCGGTAAGTTTCCAGAGCGCGACTGACGATCCCCTGGAGCGCCGCGTCTCCACCGTCGGGCGCATCCACCCGCATGTCGAAGTCAAGGTCGTCGATTTCGACGGCAAGGTGGTGCCGCGCGGCGAACGCGGCGAGCTCTGCACCCGCGGCTACAGCGTCATGCTCGGCTATTGGGACGAGGCGGAAAAGACCGCCGACGTGCTCGATGCCAATGGCTGGATGCACACCGGCGACCTCGCCGTGATCGACGACGAGGGCTATTGCAACATCGTCGGCCGCATCAAGGACATGGTGATCCGCGGCGGCGAGAACCTCTATCCCAGAGAGATCGAGGAATTCCTCTACCGCCATCCGAAGATCCAGGACGTGCAGATCTTCGGCGTCGCCGACGAACGCTATGGCGAGGAGCTGTGCGCCTGGGTCAGAGTACGTGCCGGCGAGGCGCTGACCTCGGACGAGGTCCGCGCCTTCTGCCAGGGCCAGATCGCCCACAACAAGATCCCGCGCTATGTCGAATTCGTCGAGGAATTCCCGATGACGGTGACCGGCAAGATCCAGAAATTCGTGATGCGCGACGCGGTCGAGCAGCGGCTCGGGCTGAAGGCAGCGAAGACGGCGTAACTCTTCTCCCTCTCCCGCTTGCTTGCGGGGGAGGGCCGGGGTGGGGTGTCTCCGCGAGCGACAATCTTCGTGGGGAAAGACCCCCACCCGCCGCAAGCGGGAGAGGCGAAGGAAGAAGCCGCCCTAAACCAACAACCCCTTCGCCTTCGCCAGCCCCTGCAGCGACGCCTTTGGCCGTGCGCCGATGTGCTGGATCACTTCGGCGGCCGCGAGTGCGCCGAGGCGGCCGGCATTCTCATAGCCGGCGTTGCGCACGAGGCCGACCAGGAAGCCGGCGGCGAACAAATCGCCAGCGCCGGTGGTGTCGACCAGCTTGTCGATCGGATAGGCGGGCGCTGATGTGACACCATCCTTTGAAATCACAACGCAGCCCTTCTCGCTGCGGGTGACGACGCCGAGCTTGGTGTCCTTGCCGAACTGCTTCAGCGCGGTGTCGAAATCCGAGGTCTGGTACAGCGAATGCAATTCGGCCTCGTTTGAGAACACCAGGTCGACCGTTCCCTTGCGCATCAAATCGAGGAATTCGTCACGGTAGCGGTCGACGCAGAACGAATCCGACAAGGTCAGCGCGACCTGGCGGCCGGCGCCATGGGCGATCGTCGCGGCCTTCACGAAGGCATCCTTGGCGTTCTTCGGGTCCCAGAGATAGCCCTCGAGATAGATGATGCCGGCGGCTTCGATCTGCGCCGGGTCAATGTCGTCGGGCGTCAGGTCCTGCGCGGCGCCGAGATAGGTGTTCATGGTGCGCTCGCCGTCCGGCGTCACCAGGATGTAGGAGCAGCCGGTGGCGGGCCCGGCTGCGGCGGGCCTGGTGTCGAACGTCACGCCGGCGGCGCGGATGTCGTGGATATAAAGCCGGCCGATCTGGTCGTCCTTGACCTTGCCGACATAGGCCGCGCGAGCGCCGAAACTGCCGACGCCGACGATGGTGTTGGCCGCGGAGCCGCCCGACATCTCGGTCGCCGTGCCCATGTCGCGGTAGATCGTGGCGGCGCTGGCTTCATCGATCAGCTGCATCGAGCCCTTGGTCATGCCGTGACCGGCGAGGAACGCCTCGTCGGTCTGTACCAGCACGTCGAAGATCGCGTTGCCGATCCCGAGAACGTCATATTTTGCGTCAGCCATTGACCTGCCCTGTTGTCACGAACGGCTGCGGCCTATCACGTTCGCACCTGTGCCAGCAAGCCGCCGTGCTGCTATAGAGGCGCGATGATCCGCTCCTTCCTCACGGTTTCCTCGGGAACGCTGGCCTCGCGACTGCTCGGTTTCGTGCGCGATTCCGTGATCGCGGCGCTGCTTGGCGCGGGGCCGGTAGCGGATGCCTTTCTGGCGGCGTTTCAGCTTGTCAATGTGGTGCGGCGCCTGTTGTCCGAAGGTGGGCTGAACGCTGCGCTGGTCCCGGCCTGGCTCAGGGTTCGCGACCGCGACGGCGAAACCGCGGCGCGCGCCTTTGCCGGCCGCGTGCTCGGCACCGTCAGCGCCGCCGTGATCGCGGCCGCGCTCGTGCTCGGCGTGTTGATGCCGCTCGTCATCACGGCGATCGCGCCCGGCTTCATCGGCCGCGAGACGCTGCCATTCGCGGTTAACGACGCGCGGCTGATGCTGCCCTATCTCGCCTTCGCCGGGCCCCTCACGGTTATGATGGCGCTGCTCAACGCGCAGGGCCGGTTCGCGCTGACCGCGTTCTCGCCGCTGCTGTTCAACATCGCGCTGATCGCTGTGATGACCGTGCTGCTGGTGCGGCGGCAGGATCCGATCCAGGCCGCATCGGTCATGGCCGCGACGATCGGCGTCGCCGGCTTCCTGCAACTCTCGATGCTGGCGCTGCGCAGCGGTAAGGTTGCGTCTCCGCTGCGCATCGCCGTCGATCAAGAGATGCGCGGCTTCCTCGGCCGCGCGGTCCCCGGCATGATCGCCAGCAGCGCTCCACAATGGCTTGTTGTGGCGGGCGCGGTGATCGCTTCCACCTCGCCGTCGGCAGTGTCCTGGCTCTATTTCGCCAACCGCCTGCTGGAATTGCCGCTCGGCATTGTCGGCGTCGCGATGGGCACCGTGCTGGTCCCGGAGATGACGCGCGCGGTGCGCGGCGGCGAGCACACAGCGATCGCGCATGCCGAATCGCGCGGGCTCGAACTCGCGGTCGGGCTGGCGTTCCCGGCCGCGCTCGGGCTCATGGTACTGAGCGCACCGATCACGCGCGTGCTGTTCGAGCGCGGCGCCTTCACGGCCGAGGATACCGCCGCGACCGCGAGCGCGTTGATCTGGCTGACACTCGCTTTGCCTGCGCATGTGCTGGTGAAGGCGCTATCGCCAGCCTTCTTCGCGCGCGAGGACACGCTGACGCCGCTGCTGGCGACCTTGAAGGCCATCGTGGTGGCGATCGCGACCGCCTTCCTGCTCGGCCATTACTTCGGCGCGAACGGAATCGCCGCCGGCATCGCGCTCGGCGCCTGGAGCAACGCGTTCTCGCTGATCAGGAAAGGCGCGGCCACCTTCGGTTTCTCGATCGATGCCGACGCCCGGCGCCGGCTGCCGCGCATCCTCGCCGCAGCAGCCGCGATGGGCGTCATACTTTGGCTTGCGAAAGACGCCCTGCCGGCCGCCGGCGCACACGGTTTCGTGCAGGCCATATCCCTCCTGTTGCTGATCGCCGTCGGTATCGCAGCCTACGGGCTGTTTTTGCAGCTCTTCGGGGTTATCGGCTGGCGCGAGACGTTGAACGCGATCAGGCAAAAACGCCCCGCCTGACTTGCGCAAGCAGGGCTTAAGTGGCAAACGACGCGGCTGGAGCCCTTTCCGTTCCGATGGAATCGGAACGGGCTCCAGACTCTTTGTTTGACGCGTTTTCTTCACGCGAACCGGTGCCCACTTCGCTCGAAAACGCTTCTAAAAGCAGCCATTTCCGGGAATTGAGACCATGGCGTTCGTTGAACGGGTTTTCTCAGGCGTCCAGCCGACGGGCAATCTGCACCTCGGCAACTACCTCGGCGCCATCGTCAACTTCGTGAAGATGCAAGAGACTCATAACTGCATCTATTGCGTCGTCGACATGCACGCGATCACGCAAGGCGTCGACGTCTGGGGCGGCCCGACCGAACTCGCGCGCAACACCCGCGAGGTGACGGCGGCGTTCATCGCGGCGGGCATCGACCCGAAGAAGCACATCGTCTTCAACCAGAGCCAGGTCGCCGGCCATGCCGAACTGACCTGGATCTTCAACTGCGTCGCGCGGGTCGGCTGGCTCAGCCGGATGACCCAGTTCAAGGAGAAGGCGGGCAAGGACCGCGAGAATGCATCGGTCGGTCTCTACGACTACCCGGTGCTGATGGCGGCCGACATTCTGCTGTACCGCGCGACCCACGTGCCGGTCGGCGAGGACCAGAAGCAGCATTTGGAGCTATCCCGCGACATCGCGCAGAAGTTCAACAACGACTTCGGCGATTCGATCCGCGGCCTCGGCTTCAATGAGGGCCTGTACTTCCCGCAGCCCGAGCCGCTCATCACCGGACCGGCGACCCGGGTGATGAGCCTGCGCGACGGCACCAAGAAGATGTCGAAGTCGGATCCGTCTGACAATTCGCGCATTAATCTCACCGACGACGCCGAGACCATCGCGCAGAAGATCCGCAAGGCGAAGACCGATCCGGAGCCGCTGCCGTCGGAGGAGAAGGGGCTGGAGCCGCGCCCCGAGGCCGACAACCTCGTCGGCATCTATGCGGCGCTGGCCGGTGTCACCAAGCAGGACGTGCTGACGCAGTTCGGCGGCGGCCAATTCTCCAGCTTCAAGAACGCGCTGGTCGAACTCTGCGTCGCAAAACTGGCGCCGATCGCCGGCGAGATGAAGCGGCTGGTCGCCGATCCCGGCCACGTCGATTCAGTCCTGATCGACGGCGCCAACCGTGCACGCGCCATCGCCGACGAGACCATGCGCACCACCAAGGACATCGTCGGCTTCATCCGCCAGCGCTGACACGGCGAACCGGAACGGCGGCGCTCCCTCTCCCAAACGGACAGGGAGTATGGCAGCATGCCGTTCGTTTGAGCATGATCTGATCGGAAAACCGCTTCACACTTTTCCGGATCATGCTCGTGGGCCAGCACCGGGACATGCATGACTACCCAGCGACGTAGCTATGAGACGGGTCACAAGCCCAAATGCCTTGTCATCGTTGACGACACCGCGGAATGGGACCGCGCGGTCTATTACGCCAGCCGGTGGGCGATCCGGGTCGGCGGCGGCGTGGTGATGCTGCGGGTGATCGAGACCGAGGACCAGAACCAGCAGTGGCTCGGTGTCGCTGACATCATGCGCGCGGAGGCCGAAGAAGCCGCCAATGAGGCGCTCGACCGCGCCGCCGGCCGCGCCAACGGGATTGCCGCGATCACCCCGGAACGGGTGATTCGCGAGGGCGACCCGACCGAACAAATCCTCGATGTGATCGAAAAGGACGCCGACATCGCGATGCTGGTGCTGGCCGCCAATCCGGGCGCCGAGGGGCCCGGACCGATCATCACCACCATGGCCAACGCCATGGGCTCGTTCCCGATTCCGGTCACCATCGTGCCGGGCGGCCTGACCGACGCCGACATCGACGCCCTGTCCTGAGGCATGGGTGCAAGTCTGGAACTGCCGATCTGCGCCTTGATCGGCGGTTTCCCCGTCGCCATCTGACTCGTTGATTTGACGCGTTTTCTTGCCGCGAACCGGTACCACTTGGCTCGAAAACGCGATAAAGGAACCCAACGCGCCGGCCTTGAACCGGCGACGCCGGAGACAGCAGATGTTCATTCAGACCGAAGCCACGCCCAACCCCGCCACCCTGAAGTTCATTCCGGGCCGCACGGTGCTTGACACCGGCACCATGGAATTCGCAAGCCCCGAGTCCGCCGCGCGCTCGCCGCTCGCCGAACGGCTGTTCGCCGTCACCGGCGTTACCGGAGTGTTCTACGGCGCCGACTTCGTCACCGTGACCAAGGCGGACGGCGACTGGCAGCACCTCAAGCCCGCGATCCTCGGCGCCATCATGGAGCACTACATGTCCGGCGCGCCGCTGCTCGCCGACGGCAGTGCGTCCAACGACGCCGCCAGCGATGAAGAAGGCGAGTTCTTCAACGAGGAAGACGCCGAGACCGTCGAGCAGATCAAGGACCTGATCGAGACCCGTGTTCGCCCGGCTGTCGCCAATGACGGCGGCGATATCACCTTCCGCGGCTTCAAGGACGGCATCGTCTATCTCAACATGAAGGGCTCCTGCGCCGGTTGCCCGTCATCGACCGCCACGCTGCAACATGGCATCCAGAACCTGCTCCGGCATTTCGTGCCCGACGTGCAGGAAGTCCGACCGATGTGATGGAGGCGAATGGTGAGTAGCGAATGGCGAATAGGGATCGAACCTGATAGTCCATTCGCTAATCGCTATCAGCCATTCGCTCCCTCATGCTGATCCTCGCCATCGACACCGCCCTCGACGCCTGCTCCGCCGCCGTGCTCGACACATCAGCGGGCGAGACCATCGCGCTCGAACAGCAGGCGATGCAGCGCGGCCACGCCGAGGCGCTGATGCCGCTGATCGCGCGGGTGATGAAGCAGAGCGGCATCGCGTTTGCCGCGCTCGACCGCATCGCCGTCACCACCGGCCCCGGCAGCTTCACCGGCCTGCGCGTCGGCCTCTCGGCCGCGCGCGGCATTGCGCTTGCCGCGGAAAAGCCCGCAGTCGGACTGACGACCCTCACCGCCTACGCCGCTCCCATTGTCGCCGAGAATGGCACGCATCCGATCCTGTCGGCGATCGATGCGCGGCACGATCACGTCTACTTCCAGGTGGTCGGCGGCGACGGCAGCCCGCTGGTGAAGCCGAAAGTGGCGCCGATCGCGGAAGCGCTCGACGCCGCGCAATTCGGCGCCCTGCATCTGGTCGGCAACGCCGCGGAAATCCTCGCGGAGCGCTGGCCCGCGGACACAACGCCGCCGTTCAAGGTCGATGCCCAGCCCGCACCCGACATCAACTGGGTCGCCTGGGTCGGCGCGGCCGTGACCCCGGAGAGCGCGCCGGCGCGGCCGTTCTACCTGCGCGCACCGGATGCAAAGCCACCCAAGCATCAACTCCAGATCAGCGCGCAGCTATCAGACACATGATCGACTGGTTATCACGGTGGTGGGGCGGCGGCAGCACGCCCGCGGTCGAGGCTGCAAGCCTGCGCGACGCCGTGCGGCTCGCGCAATTGCACAGCGCCTCATTCCATCGCGGCTGGGGCGAAGGCGAGTTCGAAACCATGCTGACCGAGCACAATACGCTGGTGCATCGCTTGAGACAGGGACGCAAGGTCATCGGCTTTGCCGTCTCGCGGATGGCCGCCGACGAAGCCGAAATTCTCTCGATCGCGATTGATGCCGGAGAGCGCGGACGCGGCCTGTCACGCAACCTGTTGCTGACCCATCTGGGTCATCTTGCCGGCCGCGGCGTCCGCACCATCTTTTTAGAAGTGGAAGAAAACAATCAACCGGCGCGACGGTTGTACGAATGGGCCGGATTCGGCGTCATCGGCCGCCGCGAACGCTATTACAAGCAGCCCGGCGGGGAACATTTGAATGCGCTTCTGATGCGGCGCGACTTGTCGTAATATCCGCGCGATGGCAGAACAGCCCTGCTCCGCCACCCAAGTTTCTGAAACCCGATTTTCTAAAATCCCATGCTCTAAAACCTCGGCCTCGACCTCCATGACCACGGTGAAAATCCCGACCGCGCACAAAAATACCGGCATCGAGGCGCGCTGCGCCGCGACCGGCATGCGCATGACCGAACAGCGCCGCGTCATCGCGCGCGTGCTGGCGGAAGCCATGGATCACCCTGATGTCGAGGAGCTGTACCGGCGCTGCGTCGCGGTCGACGACAAGATCTCGATCTCGACGGTGTATCGCACCGTCAAGCTGTTCGAGGATGCCGGCATCATTGAGCGTCACGATTTTCGCGAGGGACGCGCGCGCTACGAGCAGATGCCCGAGAGCCATCACGATCACCTGATCAATCTGCGCGACGGCAAGGTGATCGAGTTCACCTCCGAGGAGATCGAGAAACTCCAGGCCGAGATCGCGCGCAAGCTCGGCTACAAGCTGGTCGATCACCGCCTCGAACTCTATTGCGTTCCGCTCGACGACGAAAAGTCATAGCCGAGTGGGATTCGATCTCGTCATTTTCGATTGCGACGGCGTGCTTGTCGACAGCGAGGTGATCTCCTGTCGCGCGCACTCGGAGACGCTGACGCGTCACGGTTATCCGATCACGCCGGACGGCGTGCTGAAGCGGTTCCTTGGCGTGTCCGACCGCGAGGCGCGTCGGATCGTCGAAGCCGAGATCGGCCGCAATCTGCCCGATGATTTCGAGGCACAGGTCAAGCACGCGACGCTGAGCTTCTATGCCGACGATCTCAACGCGATCGCGCATGTCGGCGACGCGATATCGACGCTTGATATGCCCAAATGCGTGGCCTCCAGCGGCACGCCGGAGAAGATCCGCCACGGCCTGACCTGCGCCGGCCTCTACGACCAGCTTGCGCCGCATATTTTCTCCTCCATGCAGGTCCAGCGCGGCAAGCCGGCACCCGACATCTTCCTGTTCGCGGCCGAGCAGATGGGAGCTAACCCCGCGCGCTGCGTCGTGATCGAGGACAGCATGCACGGCGTCACCGGCGCCCGCGCCGCCGGGATGACCGTGCTGGGCTTCCACGGCGGCAGCCACTGCACGCCCGGACACGAAGCGCTGCTGCGCAAGGCGGGAGCGGCCCTGACATTCGCCGATATGCGCGAATTGCCCGATTTGATCGCCCGGATCGGCCAAAAACACGGCTCAATTGCTGGCTTTTCGCCCCTTTAGGCTATATCTGAGCCCCGGCGCACGGATGGCGCCGTTTCCATTCCGCATTTTGGGTTCCATGACGACGCCGCGCAAGCTGCACATCAAGTCCTATGGCTGCCAGATGAATGTCTACGATGCGCAGCGCATGGTGGACACGCTGGCCGGCGAAGGCTTTGTCGAGACGGCAAACGCCGATGATGCCGATCTGGTGATCCTCAACACCTGTCACATCCGCGAGAAGGCCTCCGAAAAGGTCTATTCCGAGCTCGGCCGGCTGCGCGTCGCCAAGGACAAGGCCGCGCGCCAGGGTCGCGAGATGAAGATCGCGGTCGCCGGCTGCGTCGCACAGGCGGAAGGCGCGGAGATCATCCATCGGGCGCCGACGGTGGACATCGTGGTCGGGCCGCAGAGCTATCATCATCTGCCGGAGCTGTTGAAGCGTGCGAAAGCCAACGGCCGCGCGCTGGAAACCGAATTCCCTGTTGACGACAAGTTCGGCTTCCTGCCGCAGCCGAAGCCGGCCGCGATCCGCGCGCGCGGCATCTCCGCTTTCGTCACGGTGCAGGAAGGTTGCGACAAGTTCTGCACCTTCTGCGTGGTGCCCTATACGCGCGGCGCGGAAGTCTCGCGCCCGGTGGCTGACATCATCGACGACGTGATGCAACTGACCGACAACGGTGTGCGCGAAATCACGCTGATCGGGCAGAACGTCAACGCCTATCATGGCGAAGGTCCCGACGGCCACGCCTGGCCGCTCGGCAGTCTGTTGCAGCGGCTCGCGAAGATCCCCGGCGTGGCGCGGCTGCGTTACTCGACCAGCCATCCGCGCGACGTCGACGAAGAGCTGATCGCGGCGCATCGCGATTTGCCCGAATTGATGCCGTTCGTGCATCTGCCGGTGCAATCGGGCGCAGACCGCATCCTTGCAGCCATGAACCGCAAACATACCGCCGATGATTACCGGCGCGTCATCGACCGGTTCCGTGCCGCGCGGCAAGACATTGCTTTTTCATCAGATTTTATTGTCGGCTTCCCCGGGGAGACGGAGGAAGAATTTGCCGCCACTCTCGCGCTTGTCACGCAAATCGGCTACGCTGGGGCATATTCGTTCAAATATTCGCCGCGGCCAGGTACGCCGGCGGCGGAGATGCGGGAGACGGTGTCAGCGACTGAGATGGACGAGCGCTTGGGGCGGCTTCAGGAATTGATCGACAGCCAGCAATCGGCCTTCAATCGGGCTGTGATCGGCACAACGGTCGATGTGCTGTTCGAGCGCGCCGCGCGCAATCCCGGCCAGATCGTCGGACGCACCGCCTATCTGCAGCCCGCGCATGTGATGGCATCGCCCGACATCATCGGCCAGGTTCTCCCTGTCAGGATCGACAGCCTCGAGCGCTACAGCCTGATCGGCGAGCTTGCGGCGCCACAAGCGCCGTCCCCCAATTTGCAGATCACCATTGGAGCCTGAAATCCTTGCCCAAAAGCGCATCGGATTCGTCTTCGCTTGCTCCCAGCCGCAAACCTGACCGCGACATGCAGACCCCACCTGAGACCCAGGTCGTCATCGATTTCGACGACAACCGCGCCGCTTCCGCGCTGGTCGGCCCCTACGGCCAGAACCTCGCGCTGATCGAGCGCAGGCTCGGCGTCGTGGTCGATTCGCGCGGCAACCATGTCACCATCGCCGGCTCCCGCGACGGCTGTGACGCGGCGCGGCGCGTGCTCGAGACGCTCTACAAGCAGGCCGTCGAGGGGCACGACCTCGATCAGGGCGAAGTGGAGGGCGCGATCCGCGCCGTGATCGCGCAGGGCTCGCTGTTCGAATTCGACAACAAGACGGCCAAGACGGCCTTCGAGACCATCAACCTGCGCAAGCGCCCGGTGCGCGCCCGCACCGCAGCGCAGGATTCCTACATCCGCGCGCTGAAGCGGCACGAGCTGGTGTTCGGCATCGGCCCGGCCGGCACCGGCAAGACCTGGCTCGCGGTCGCCCATGCCGCGCAACTGTTCGAGCGCAAGGAGGTCGATCGCATCATCCTGTCGCGCCCCGCGGTCGAAGCCGGCGAGCGGCTCGGCTTCCTGCCCGGCGATTTGCGCGAGAAGGTCGATCCCTATCTGCGCCCGATCTATGACGCGCTGTACGATTTGATGGACTCGCGCGTGGTCGAGCGCGCGCTGCAGGGCGGCGAGATCGAGATCGCACCACTCGCCTTCATGCGCGGCCGCACGCTGACCAATGCCGCCATCATCCTCGACGAAGCGCAGAACACCACATCGATGCAGATGAAGATGTTCCTGACGCGGCTTGGCGAAAACAGCCGGATGATCATCACCGGCGATCCGTCGCAGGTCGACCTGCCGCACGGCCAGGCCTCCGGGCTTGCCGAGGCGGCGAAGCTGCTCGACGGCGTCGAAGGTATCGCCCAGGTGCGGTTTACCGCCGAGGACGTCATCCGCCATGAATTGGTGGCGCGCATCGTGGCCGCCTATGAGGGATTGCCGCAGCGGCCGGCGAACATCAGATCTTGAGACTTTCAGCTTCGACCGGGAGCCCGCGTGCGGCGGGTTCCGGCCCCAACGCAGATTTTGGAACCACCGTGTCCGCCTTTCCCGCCACCGAGGTTCTCGTCACGGCCGTGTGCTGGCAGACCGAGCCCGACGCCGAAGCGGTGATCCATCGCGCCATCGAGGCCGCCGCCGAGATCGCCGACGCCGATGTCGCCGACGCCGAACTCGCGGTCATGCTGACCGATGATGCCGGCATCCGCACGCTGAACAACAATTGGCGCAGCGTCGACAAGCCGACCAACGTGCTGTCGTTTCCGGCGCTGCAGCCGACCGGCAGCGAGCCCAGCGACGCTCCGCGGATGCTCGGCGACATCGCGATCGCCTATGAGACGACACGGCGCGAAGCCGACGAGGAACAGAAGCCGTTCGACCATCATTTGAGCCATCTTGCGGTGCATGGCTTCTTGCATTTGATCGGCTACGACCACGAGAATGACGACGATGCCGAAGACATGGAGAGTCTCGAGCGCGAGATTCTCGGCCAGCTCGGCATTCCCGACCCCTATGCGGATCGGATCGCCTGAGATGCCGGATTCCGAACCAACCCATGACAATCCGCGCAACGTGAGCAATTTGCCGGTCGTGGTGCACGATGGCGAGGTGCAGCGTCCCGCCGCCGAGGGCTGGCTGGTGCGCGCGATCCGCACTTTGTTCGGTTGGAAGGCCGGATCGGTGCGCGACGATTTGCAGGTCGTGCTCGACGCCTCGACGCCCGACGATGTCGGCTTCTCGGCGATCGAGCGCACCATGCTGCGCAACATCCTGTCGCTGAACGAGCGGCGGATCGCCGACGTCATGATCCACCGCGCCGACATCGTCGCGGTCAAGCGCGACATTGCGCTCGGCGAGCTGATGAGCCTGTTCGAAAGCGCGGCGCATTCGCGGCTCGTGGTCTACAACGAGACCCTCGACGACCCCGAGGGCATGGTCCACATCCGCGATCTGCTCGCCTTCATGACCGCGAAGGCGCGGATCGGCGACACCACCAAGGCGCGGCGCAAGAAGCCGTTCCCGGCCGGGCTGGATTTACGCGCGGTCGACCTCGCGCTGCCGCTGTCGGAGGCGCACATCATCCGCAAGCTGCTCTACATCCCGCCGTCGATGCGCGCGATCGACCTGCTGGCGCAGATGCAGGCGTCGCGCATCCATCTGGCGCTGGTGGTCGACGAATATGGCGGCACCGACGGGCTGGTGTCGATCGAGGACATCGTCGAGCAGATTGTCGGCGAGATCGACGACGAGCACGATTCCGACGAACCGCCGTCGATCGTCAAGCAGGCCGACAATTCCTTCATCGCCGATGCCCGCGCCAGCCTCGATGACGTGCGCTCGGTGATCGGCGAGGACTTCGTCACCGGCGAGGCCGGCGAAGAGGTCGAGACGCTGGGCGGCTATCTGGTTTCGTTCGTCGGCCGCCTGCCGGTACGCGGCGAGGTGATTTCGGGACCGGGTAATTTCGAGATCGAGGTGCTCGACGCCGATCCGCGACGGGTCAAGCGGCTGCGGGTCACCACCCGCAAGGAACGTCCGGCGCCGCGCAAGGAACGCGAGCGGCGGCGCGAGCAGCCGCCGGAGTCCGGCACGCCGCAGGCCAATGACAACGCTCCACCGCCATCCGGCGATGGAGCCGGTCAGCCGTGAGATTCTCCGACAAACTCCGTGCCGCAGGACTTGCTGTTATCCTGACCTGGGGATGGAAGCGTGCCGCCATCGCGATCATCGCGGGCGCGGCGTCGTCGCTGGCGATGGCACCGTTCAACGCCTGGCCGGTTTTGTTTCTGACTTTTTCCGTCGCGGTCTGGCTGATCGACGGCGCCGCGGCCGGACGCTGGCACGGTGTGCCCGCCGCCGCACTGTCCGGCTTCTGGTTCGGCCTCGGCTATTTCGTGCCGGGACTATATTGGATCGGCTACGCGTTCTTTGTCGACGCGGATACCTTCGCCTGGCTGACGCCGTTCGCGGTGCTCGGCCTGCCGGCCTATCTCGCGCTGTTTACCGCCTTCGGTTTCGCGCTGGCGCGGCTGATCTGGCCTCGCGACATCTCGCGCGTGCTGGCGCTCGCGATCGGCCTGACGGTCTCCGAATGGCTGCGCGGCCATGTCCTGAGCGGCTTTCCGTGGAACGCGTTCGGCTATGCGCTGAGCGAACCGCTGGCGCTCGCCCAGACCTTCTCGCTGATCGGGCTCTGGGGCATGACGTTCCTGGCCGTTGCGATCTTCGCAAGCCCGGCCGTGCTGATCGACGGCTCTTCGCGCGGCCGCAAGCCGTGGCGCGCGCCGGCCGCGGCACTCGCCGTGCTGGCGGCGATGCTGGTGTTCGGCGCCGTCCGGCTGTCGCGCGAGCCGACCCGGTTGCTCGCCGACGTCAAGCTGCGCATCATGCAGCCCAACCTGCAGCAGGACGTCAGGTTCAACTATTCCGCCAAGGCGGCGGTGATGCAGAAGTATCTCACATTGTCGGATCGGGCATCCGGGCCACATGCTACCGGCGTGAGCGATGCCAACATTTTGATCTGGCCGGAATCCGCATTTCCGTTCTTCCTGACCCGGGAAGCCGACGCGATGGCGCAGATCGCAGATCTCCTGCCCAAGGGCACCGTGTTGATCACCGGCTCGGTGCGCGCGCCCGAACTGCCGCCCGGGATACGCGTCACGCGCGCCTATAATTCCATCTATCTCATTGACCATGACGGCAGCGTGCTTTCGGTCTACGACAAGCTGCATCTGGTGCCGTTCGGCGAATATCTGCCGTTCCAGGACCTGATGGAGAAGCTCGGCTTCGTGCAGCTCACCAAGGTGCAGGGCGGCTTCATTCCAGGCACCATCCGGCGAACGATCGACGTGCCGAACGCGCCGCGCGCGCTGCCCCTGATCTGCTACGAGGCGATCTTTCCCGGCAATGTCGTCAGCCGCGACGACCGTCCGGGCTGGATCATCAACGTCACCAATGACGGCTGGTTCGGAATCTCGACCGGTCCCTACCAGCATCTGCAGCAGGCCCGGATGCGTTCGATCGAGGAGGGGCTGCCGCTGGTGCGCGCCGCAAATACCGGCATCTCCGCGGTGATCGATCCGGTGGGCCGGATTGTCGCGCAACTCGGGCTCGGCATCGAAGGCGTGCTCGACGCGACCCTGCCACAGGCCGCCGCGCCGACGATCTACGCGCGTATTGGCAATATTCCCGCCGCTGTAATTGTGATCGTTGCCCTGGCAATTGTGTTGCGGCGGCGTTTCGTCAGGCGAAAAGCCTGACGTCTCCGTCTTGGCGGTTGTCGTCAGGTGTCAAAAGTCTCTAAATTCATTGCTGCGCGATTCCACCAGTTGACATATTGACCGTGCACTTCGCATTGTACGGTTCTGAGCGAAATCTGAAGTCCGGTCAGCCACTTTGCGCAAAATATCCGCATTTCGTCCCGATCCTCCTTGCAGGATTTGACGGCACCGGCGCCTGAGGCATATTGCGTTTCCAACTTGCCTCATCCACGGGCGCGCTATCCCTAGGAGTAGTTGGAGATGTCGACCAAAGCGCCCAACCCTGTTGACAAATATGTCGGCAGCCGCGTCCGCATGCGCCGCATCATGCTCGGCATGAGCCAGGAGAAACTGGGCGAGGCGCTCGGCCTGACGTTCCAGCAGGTGCAGAAATACGAGAAGGGAACCAATCGCGTCGGCGCCAGCCGGCTGCAGCAGATCTCTGAAATCCTGCAGGTGCCGGTCTCGTTCCTGTTCGACGGCGGCCCGAGCGGCATCAGGACCGGCGATGGTTTCAGCGAGGGCTCGTCGCCGGCCTATGTTTCCGATTTTCTCGCGACCGCCGAGGGCCTCGCACTGACCCGTGCCTTCACCCGCATCACCGACGCCAAGCTCCGCCGCAGCATCGTCGAACTGGTCGAGCAGATCGCCGCGCGCGAGGCCTCCGACCAGGCCTGACCCCGGTCATATCCGTTTGAGAGATCGGCAAATCTGGAATATGCCATTCCGCCGCCAGAGCATAATTCGGTGCGCGCGATAAGAAGTGAAAAATTCGTGAAAGTGCACGGCAGCCATGTCCAGCAACCCGTTTGAAGCAGCAGCGATCCTCGACGGCATCCGCCGCTGGGTCGAGATCGAAACTCCGACGGAGCGGCCCGATCAGGTCAACAAGCTCTCCGACCTCGTCGTGTCCCAATATCGCGACCTGCCGGCCGGCGTCGAACGCGTCGCGGGACGCGATGGCTGCGGCGATCACCTGGTGGCGCGCTCGTCATGGGGCCAGGACGGGCCGGGCATTCTGGTGCTGAGCCATCTCGACACCGTTCATCCGATGGGATTCATCGAACGCCTGCCGTTCAAGGTCGAGGGCGACAGCGCGTTCGGCCCCGGCATCTACGACATGAAGGGCGGCGCCTATCTCGCCTACCACGCCTTCCGGCAGATCTGTGCCGATGGCGCGCGTTCGCCGCTCGGTATCACCCAGCTCTACGTCTCCGACGAGGAGATCGGCAGCCCGACGTCCCGGGCGCTGATCGAGGCGGAAGGGGGCAAGGCCAAATATGTGCTGGTGACCGAGCCTGCGCGCGACGGCGGCAAGATCGTTACCGGGCGCAAGGGCGTCGCGCGCTTCGAGGTGTTCATCAAGGGCGTGCCGTCACATGCCGGCACGCGGCCCCAGGACGGCCGCAGCGCGATCCGCGAACTCGGCAACGTGATCCAGGCGCTGGAGGCGATGAACGACCTCACGCGCGGCGTCACCGTCAATGTCGGCGCCGTCAAAGGCGGCACCAAGCCCAACGTGATCGCGGAAGAGGCCTATGCCGAAGTCGACATGCGGGTGCCGACCCTCGCCGACGCCGACGATCTCGTGCCAAGGATCCTCGGGCTGACGTCGCGCACCGATGGCGTCAGTGTGAAAGTAGTTGGCGAACTGAACCGTCCACCCTTCGAGAAGAGCAATGCCGGCGCCGCGCTCTACGAGCACGCGAAAACGCTTGCCGCCGAACTCGGCTTCGATCTCGTCGACGTCTTCACCGGCGGCGGCTCCGACGGCAATTTCACCGCGCCGCATACCGCGACGCTGGATGGCCTCGGCGTCGACGGCAAGGGCGCGCATACCCATTACGAGCAGCTCTACGTTTCGTCGATCGAACCGCGCGCGCGGCTCCTGCACCGGCTGTATCAGACGCTGCGATGATTGCGGCTCCGCGCGACACCGGCGATCGCGACGCGCCGTCGGACGATGGCGGCATCGCGCATTCGCGCGGCTCGTTCTTCGGGCGGCGCAAGGGCCACAAACTGCGCTCGCATCAGGCCGACCTGATCGACAATCTGCTGCCGCATCTTTCGCTCGATATCGCCATGCCCGCGCCCGACAGACTCGTCGAATTGTTCGATGACGGCATCGCGGACGTCAGGCTCGAAATCGGCTTCGGCGGCGGCGAGCATCTGATCGCGGAAGCGCAGGCGTTTCCGCAAACCGGCTTCATCGGCTGCGAACCCTATGTCAACGGGATGGCGAAGATCCTGGCGCAGATCGAGGCGCACAATATCGGCAATATCAGGCTGTTTGCCGGCGACGCCGCTGAACTGCTGGCCTGGGCGCCGGCGCGCGCGCTGGCACGGATCGACCTGATCCATCCCGACCCCTGGCCGAAGCGGCGGCACTGGAAGCGGCGCTTCGTGCAGGATGCAACGGTCGCGGCGATGGCGCGGATCCTCAACGCGAGCGGCGAATTCCGCTTCGTCAGCGACATCGACGATTATTGCGCCTGGACGCTGGCGCATCTGATGCGCTCGCCGGATTTCGCCTGGCTCGCCGAACGCGCCACCGACTGGCAATTGCCGTGGCCCGACTACACGATGACGCGCTACGGCGCCAAGGCCGAGCGCGAGGGCCGCAAGGCCGCCTATTTGCGATTCCGTCGACTACCGTAGCCGAGCTTACCCCAAGGCATTGACCCCAAGGCACTGATTTGCCCGACGGGGCAAGCCCTCGCTCGAAAAATATTTCTATTTATCCGAAGACAAAGTCAGTGTATGAATTGGCCCGTCCCACCCGATTGAGGGGCGAGCGCACGTCACGAACGCGCGGTGGGATGCGGTGGACGCCGATTGCGCAACAGACGAGTGCGCATGAAGCGGACGGCGAAGTCGTGTGGTCCTGACGCTGCAATGCAGGCGGAAAGCTTTCGAGAAGCTACCAATTCTCGAGAGCGACGGTGGCAACGAAGCGCTCACCGGGGAGAGCACGAAGGAAACCGTAAAACCATCGCGCAGGGAAAGCCGGCGTTCCCGGTTACACCTGTGGTCCTACCCCGGTGCTTTCTGTTGCACCGGGCCCATGGGTGCGATCGGCACCCGGCTTTCCCTGCGCCCTCTACCAAGTAAGAGGGCAAACGAAATGAAAAGCTCGGACAAATCATGTCGCGAGAACGCGTAGCCACACCCACCGCTGTCATCGCCCGCGAAAGCGGGCGACCCAGTACGCCGCGGCCCATCGGCTCAATCACAACTGTCTCTGGAATACTGGATCGCCCGGTCAAGCCGGGCGACGACACTGTGAACACCGCAATGACGAAACTACCGCGACTTCCAGAAGTCCGCGACGCGCTGCGCGGTCGAGGGCATCAGGCGGGCGAAGTTCAGCCGTGCGCCTTCGACGTCGGCGGGAGATATGGTCCGGTTCGGACCGAGCCGCATCAGGATCAACGCACGCACCGTCGGCCATTCCAGGCCGAGCGTCTTGCCGGCGATCAGGATCGGATCGTAGCGATCGCCGGAGATCAGGCGGTCGAGGGTTGCGATCTTCACGCCGGTCATCGCAGCGAGCGCCGCAACGGCCTCCTCATATTTGAATGCCCTGGCGAAGTTGAGCAGCGCACTTTCGGTCAATTGACCGGCGCGATGCAACGCCATCACCGTGCGTTGTGCCTGCGCAAAGTCGCGGCGGCTTTCGACCTGCGTGGTCGCGTCGGTGATTTCGTGCATGGCCTCGTTGATCGCGGCCTGCCGCTCGGGCTTGGCCACGGTGAACAGGCGGCGGCGGACAACATCGATCGAGCCCTCGAGCAGGCTCTTGAGATGTTCGGGCGGAAGATCATCGCGCCGGCCAATACTCAGCGTCAGCACGCCATCCATGTGGGCACGCTGGATCAGCGTAGAGAACCCGTCATCCGAGAAGGCTGCGCCCGCATTGCCGGCGGCACGTCGGATCACATCGCGATCGCCACGGCGGACGATGACATCGGTCAGCTCGGTCGAGAGCCTCGGCCGCTCGGCCATCGCGAGCAAATGGCCCTGGCCCTTGGCATTGGCGATGTCGACCAGCACCTGATCGTCGATAACAGGCGATCGGCGCAGCAGCGGACCCGCGATCGCGATGTCGTCCTCATGCGCGAGCTGGCCGACGAGGTGCCGCGGTGCATTGGCGAGCAGCGAGAGCCGCTCAGCTAGATCGACCTGTGCGGCAGGCTCGGCATGCGGCACCAGGCTGGTCAGCACGCCATCAAACAGATCGATATGGTCGGGGCGGAAATTCGCCGCGCCCTGCAGAAACAGCTCGCTGACCCGCCGCGCGGCCTCGGCACGGCGCCTGGGGTCGCCGCGGCGAACGATCTCATCGAGTTCCGTGATCAGCGCGGGGGCTGTCGTCATAAGCCTGTCCAAACCGGCAGCTTTGGCCGGTTTGGGGCCAATTTAGGTGCCGTTCGTAAACGGAGCGTTAGATCGCACCCGGCCAGGGGAGCCCGCAAAATCATGCATCCCAAAGGCGAGAGGCCTTGCCGGGCGGTGGCAAAAGCGCTATATCGGCAGCAACTTATGGTTCTCATACGATCGCGTATCGAGAGTGGGCCCTCCGGGACCCGCTCTTTTTTATTACCTGAAGGGACCCGGCCGGGCCGGGCCTCGTTTGGGTAGCGTTAGCGGCCCCTTAAGGCCCACCGAGCAACACGACAGACCTCAGAAGACGTCCGAACCGCCTTTGACACTGGATATGACCGATCCGACCACCACGTCCGTGGACACCGAACTGCTCTCCGAGCCGCGGCTCGTCATCGAGCCGGGTGTGGCAGCGCGCGTGGCTGCCGTCGCTGGTCCCGTGCTGCAAGGCATGGGCTACCGCCTCGTGCGCATCAAGGTGTCGGGCGATGCCGGCTGCACCGTGCAGATCATGGCGGAGCGGCCCGACGGCTCGATCCAACTCGAGGACTGCGAGGCGATCTCGCGCGCGCTGTCGCCGGTGCTCGATGTCGCCGACCCGATCGAGCGCGCCTACCGGCTCGAAATCTCATCGCCAGGCATCGACCGCCCGCTGGTGCGCCGCTCCGATTTCGAGCGCTACACCGGCCATCTCGTCAAGATCGAGATGGCAGTCGCACATCAGGGCCGCAAGCGGTTCCGCGGCATTCTCGCCGGCGTCGAAGGCGATGCGGTCCACGTTCAACGCGACGATGCGCGCCCCGGCGAGGATGCTGAGGTGCTTCTGGTGATGGAAGATATTTCGGAAGCACGGCTGGTGCTGACCGATGAGCTGATCGCGGAATCGATGCGCCGCGGCAAGGCCGCCGAGCGCGAATTGCGCCGCGAACTTGGCCTCGCCCCGCCGCAACCGGCATTTGCGAAGAAGAGCGATCCGGCCAAGAGCAACAAGCCGAAACCCAAGCCGAAACTGAAGCCGAAACTGAAGCCCGGCAAGAAGCCGGCCCCGACCAACACCAAGGAACACCGCCTGGCCGCCGCGCGTGCGCGCCGGGGCGAGACCGATCCATTCGAAGGAGACTAAGCCATGGCAGTCAGCGCCAACAAACTCGAACTGCTGCAGATCGCAGACGCAGTTGCGCGCGAGAAGTCGATCGACCGTTCCATCGTGATCGCGGCGATGGAAGACGCCATCGCGAAAGCGGCCCGCGCCCGCTACGGCAGCGAGACTGACGTCCATGCCGAGATCGACGCCAAGAAGGGCGAGCTTCGGCTGTCGCGTCACATGCTGGTGGTCGATCTCGTCGAGAACGCGTCGAACCAGATCTCGCTGGCCGATGCGCAGCGCGCCAATCCGGGCGCCCAGGTCGGCGACACCATCGCAGACACGCTGCCGCCGCTGGAATATGGCCGAATCGCCGCGCAATCCGCCAAGCAGGTGATCGTGCAGAAGGTGCGCGAGGCCGAGCGCGACCGGCAGTATCAGGAATTCAAGGACCGCATCGGCGACATCGTCAACGGCATCGTCAAGCGCGTCGAATATGGCAGCGTGATCGTCGACCTCGGCCGTGGCGAAGCGATCGTCCGTCGTGACGAGATGCTACCGCGCGAGGTGTTCCGCAACGGCGACCGCGTCCGCGCCTACATCTTCGACGTCCGCCGCGAGACCCGCGGCCCGCAGATCTTCCTGTCCCGCACCCATCCGCAGTTCATGGCAAAGCTGTTCGCGCAGGAAGTCCCTGAAATCTACGACGGCATCGTCGAGATCAAGGCGGTCGCGCGCGATCCCGGTTCTCGCGCCAAGATCGGCGTGATCTCGCGCGATTCGTCGGTCGATCCGGTCGGCGCCTGCGTCGGCATGCGCGGCTCGCGTGTGCAGGCCGTGGTGAACGAGCTGCAGGGCGAGAAGATCGACATCATTCCGTGGTCGCCCGACATCGCGACCTTTGTCGTCAACGCGCTGGCGCCGGCTGAAGTCGCCAAGGTCGTGATCGACGAGGACCGCGAGCGCATCGAGGTCGTGGTTCCCGACACCAACAACCAGCTTTCGCTGGCGATCGGCCGCCGCGGCCAGAACGTCCGCCTTGCCTCGCAGCTCACCGGCTGGGACATCGACATCCTGACCGAGCAGGAAGAGTCGGAGCGCCGTCAGGCCGACTTCGAGAATTCGACGCGCGTGTTCATGGAAGCGCTCAATGTCGACGAGGTGGTCGGTCAGCTGCTGGCCTCCGAAGGCTTCACTTCGGTCGAGGAACTCGCGCTGGTCGACGCCAAGGAACTCGCCGGCATCGAGGGCTTCGACGATGAGACCGCCAGCGAACTGCAGACCCGCGCCCGCGAATATCTCGAGCAGCTCGAGGCCGAGCTGGAAGCCAAGCGCAAGGAGCTCGGCGTCGACGACGATCTGAAGACCGTCCCCGGCGTTACCTCGAAGATGCTGGTGAAGCTCGGAGAGAACGAGGTGAAGACGGTCGAAGACCTCGCCGGCTGCGCCACCGACGATCTGGTCGGCTGGACCGAGCGCAAGGAAGGCAGCGAGCCGACCAAGCATGCCGGGTTCCTCGACGGTATTGAGATTTCGCGCGACGAGGCCGAGGGGATCATCATGCAGGCCCGCGTCAAGGCCGGCTGGATCACCGAGGCCGACCTCGCCAAGCCTGCTGCGGCCGAGGCTGAGGCCGACGCCGACGCCGACGCAACGGCTTAAGGAGATGCCGAACGGATGCTCGCATCAGCTGACCCCGATCTCGACGATGGACCGCGGACCGGAAAGTCCGCGACCACGCGGATGTGCGCGGTCAGCCGCGAGGTCCGTCCGATCGACGAGCTGATCCGGTTCGTCGTCGCGCCTTCGGGCGAGGTGATCCCGGATCTCAAGCGCAAGCTGCCCGGCCGCGGAATGTGGGTTTCCGCATCGCGGCGAAGCGTTGCGGAAGCCGTCCGTCGTCACCAATTTAGTAAGGGATTCAAGCGCGATGTCCGCGTCGCGCCGACCCTCCCCACCGACACCGACGCGCTCCTGGTGCGCAGCCTCACCGAGGCACTGGCGATGGCCGCCAAGGCCGGCCAGGTTGTTTCAGGCTTCGGCAAGGTCGAGGACGCACTCAAGGCGGGCGAAACCGCAGCCCTGATCCACGCTTGCGACGGCGCCGCCGACGGAATCCGTAAATTGGACGCGATCGCCCGGCAAAGGGACGAAAAACGTGGTGAACCGGCGGTAATCGCCGCCGTCAATGTTTTGACGTCGGCAGAATTGGATTTGGCACTAGGGCGGTCAAATGTGATACATGCTGCGCTGCTCGCGGGCCCGGCGAGCAAGACGTTCCTGTCGCGCTGCCAGATGCTGGTTCGATACCGGATGGCCGACGACGACAAGACCGCCGAAGCGGCCAGAAATTCCAGAGCATGATCCAGGAAGGCGGACACCGTCTTTCCGACTGGATCACGCTCAATAAAAGACGACGCGTTGAAGGATTTGTGCGGGAAACGCACAGTGAAACGAGATTAGGACTGCTGAATGGTTGATACCAAATCCCCTGGCGACAAGACTCTGAGTGTCCCGACCAAGACCTTGACGCTGAAACCGCGCGTCGAGACGGGCACCGTGCGCCAGAGCTTCAGCCATGGCCGGACCAAGCAGGTCGTGGTCGAGAAACGCGGCAAGCGCCGCGTTGGTGGCGATGGCCCGGGCGAGACGCACGCACCGGAACCCGTAGTTGCAAAGCCTGCACCGCCGCCGCCCCCCAGGCCGCCGTCGGGCCGCCCCGGTGGCGGATCAGGTCAACCGCAGCGCAATGCCGGATCGGGCGTCGTGCTGCGCACGCTGACCGAGGATGAACGCTCCGCACGCGCCAGTGCGCTGGCCGATGCCAGGCAGCGCGACGTCGAGGAACGTCACCAGGCCGAAGAAGAGGCCAAGCGCCGCGCGATCCGCGAAGTCGCCGAGAAGGCCGAACGCGAGGCCGCCGAATCCCGCCGCAAGGCGGAAGAGGAGCGCCATCGCCACGAAGAAGAGGCCAAGCGCAAGGCCGAGGTCGAGGCCAAGCGCCGCTTTGGCGAAGGCGAGGCCAAACCCGGCGCGCCGGCCACCACTTCCGCGCCCAGACCCGCAACCAGTTCTGCTTCTGCGCCGGCACCCCGGACCACGACATCTGCGCCGGGCCGCCCCGCGACATCCGCGCCCGCGCGCCCCGGGATCGCCGCGGCGCCGGCGCGGCCGCCGGCGGTTGCCGCCGAGGCTGATGAAGATGAGGGTCCGCGTCTGGTGCGCCGTCCCGGCGGCGTCGTGCGTCCCGCCGCTGCGCCCAAGACCACCCAAAAGCCGGGCCCGCAGAAGCAGCGCGGCCGCCTCACCGTCGTCACCGCGCTCACCGCCGATGACGTGCGCGAGCGCTCGATCGCCTCGTTCCGCCGCCGCACCCAGCGCCTGAAGGGCCATGCGGCAAACGAATCGAAGGAAAAGCTGATCCGCGAGGTGACGATCCCGGAAGCGATCACGATCCAGGAACTCGCCAACCGAATGTCGGAACGCGCGGTCGAGGTCATCCGCATGCTGATGAAGCAGGGCGCGATGCACAAGATCACCGACGTGATCGACGCCGACACCGCGCAACTGATCGCTGAGGAACTGGGCCACAGCGTCAAGCGCGTCGCCGCGTCCGACGTGGAAGAAGGCCTGTTCGACGTCGTCGATAATTCCACCGATACCGAGCCGCGTTCGCCCGTGGTCACCGTCATGGGCCACGTCGACCACGGCAAGACCTCGCTGCTCGACGCGCTGCGCCACGCCAACGTGGTGTCGGGCGAAGCCGGCGGCATCACCCAGCATATCGGCGCCTACCAGGTCACTTCGCCGGAAAGCGGCAAGAAGATCACCTTCATCGATACGCCGGGCCACGCCGCATTCACCGCGATGCGCGCCCGCGGCGCCAAGGTCACCGACATCGTCGTGCTGGTGGTTGCCGCCGATGACGGCGTGATGCCGCAGACGATCGAAGCCATCAATCACGCCAAGGCGGCCAAGGTGCCGATGATCGTGGCGATCAACAAGATCGACAAGCCCGACGCGAAGCCCGAGCGGGTGCGCACCGAGCTGCTGCAATACGAGGTGCAGGTCGAATCGCTCGGCGGCGACGTCGTCGACGTCGAGGTGTCCGCCAAGAACAAGACCAACCTCGACAAGCTGCTGGAAATGATCGCGCTGCAGGCCGAAATCCTCGACCTGAAGACCAATTCGGAGCGTCCGGCGGAAGGCACCGTGATCGAAGCCAAGCTCGATCGCGGCCGCGGCCCGGTCGCCACCGTGCTGGTTCAGCGCGGCACGTTGCGGGTCGGCGACATCATCGTGGCCGGCGCCGAAATGGGCCGCGTCCGCGCGCTGATCTCCGACCAGGGCGAGAATCTCGACGAGGCGGGTCCGTCCGTGCCGGTCGAAGTGCTCGGCTTCAACGGCCCGCCCGAGGCCGGCGACCGCCTCGCGGTGGTCGAGAACGAAGCCCGCGCCCGCCAGGTCACGAGCTACCGCGCGCACCAGAAGCGCGAGAACGCGGCGGCCTCGATTTCCGGCATGCGCGGCTCGCTCGAGCAGATGATGTCGCAGCTCAAGACCGTGGGCCGCAAGGAATTCCCGCTGATCGTGAAGGCCGACGTGCAGGGCTCGCTGGAAGCGATCCTGGGCTCGCTGGAAAAGCTCGGCACCGACGAAGTCGCGGCCCGCATCCTGCATGCAGGCGTCGGCGGCATCTCGGAATCCGACGTCACGCTGGCGGAAGGCTTCAACGCCGCCATCATCGGCTTCTCGGTCCGAGCCAACAAGGAAGCGGCCGCCGCGGCCAAGCGCAACGGCATCGAGATCCGCTACTACAACATCATCTACGATCTGGTGGATGACATCAAAAAGGCGATGTCCGGCCTGCTCGCGCCCACGCTGCGCGAAACCATGCTGGGCAACGCGCAGATCCTGGAAGTGTTCAACATTTCCAAGGTCGGCAAGGTCGCGGGTTGCCGCGTCACCGACGGCACCGTGGAGCGCGGCGCCAATGTTCGCCTGATCCGCGACAACGTCGTGGTGCACGAAGGCAAGCTTTCGACGCTGAAGCGCTTCAAGGATGAAGTGAAGGAAGTGGTTGCCGGCCAGGAATGCGGCATGGCGTTCGAGAACTACGGCGACATGCGTGTCGGTGACGTGATCGAATGCTATCGCGTCGAGACGATCCAGCGCTCTCTGTAAGTCCAAATCTTACAAAGCGCAGGGTTCATTTGAGCTGAAAATGCCGCGGCGTGGCCGGACCTGGTCCGGCCTCCCGCGCATTGCCTGATTTGAAAAACTTGGGAATCGATGCGCGTGGTCGACCGCGGGCGTCACGATTTTGGAAGAAGGCCATGCCCCGTCAGAACAAGAGCTCCGCCACCGGCGGCTCGCAACGACAATTACGTGTCGGCGAAACGGTTCGTCATGCGGTTGCCGACATTCTGTCGCAAGGTGACGTCCACGATCCCGATCTCGAAGGCCACATCATCACCGTTCCAGAGGTGCGTATGTCGCCGGACCTGAAGCTCGCCACGGTCTATGTGATGCCGCTCGGCGGACGCGACACCGATGTCGTGATCGCAGCGCTCGAGCGCAACAAGAAATTCCTGCGCGGCGAGATCGCGCATCGCGTTAACCTGAAATTTGCACCCGACATTCGATTCCGTGTCGATGAGCGATTCGACGAAGCGGAACGTATCGAGAAATTACTGCGAACACCTGCGGTGCAAAGAGACCTCGCACCCGATTCGGACGACGAGTGATGACTGTGACGATGACCAACAGCGTGATCGACGCCAAAGATTCCGACACGCGCGACGCCGACCGAAATATTTTCTCCGACGCGCGCAGCGACGAGCAGCGCCGGGCGAACAACGATCCGCGCCAGAAGCAGGGCAAGCCAAATCAGCAGCAGCGCCGCGACAAGCGCGACGTGCACGGCTGGGTCGTGCTCGACAAGCCGATCGGCATGACCTCGACGCACGCGGTCGCGGTGCTGAAGCGGCTGTTTTCGGCCAAGCGCGCCGGCCACGCCGGCACGCTCGATCCGCTCGCCTCCGGGGGCTTGCCGATCGCGCTCGGCGAAGCCACCAAGACGGTTCCGTTCGTGATGGACGGCCGCAAGCGCTACCGCTTCACGGTGTCGTGGGGCGAGGAGCGCGACACCGACGACACCGAGGGACGGGCCGTCAAAACCAGCGAGGTCCGGCCGACCGCCGATTCGATCCGCGAGCTGCTGCCGCGCTTCACCGGGGTGATCGAGCAGATCCCGCCGCAATATTCGGCGATCAAGGTGCAAGGCGAGCGCGCCTATGATCTGGCGCGTGACGGCGAGACCGTGGAACTGAAGCCCCGCCCGGTCGAGATTCACGAATTAATCCTTGTGGAACATGGCGATAACGGCCAATCCGTGTTCGAGGCCGAATGCGGCAAGGGAACCTATGTCCGGGCCCTGGCCCGCGATATGGGCCGGATTCTGGGCTGTTTCGGCCATATCTGCGCACTGCGGCGGACGATTGTCGGCCCGTTTACGGAAGCAGACATGATTCCGCTGGAACAGTTGGAGGCTTTATGCAATAGAGCCGCGTCTGGCGAGGGCAGCCTCGCCGACGCGCTTTTGCCCGTTGAGACCGCGCTGGACGACATCCCGGCACTGGCCGTCACACGGGCTGATGCGGCAAGGCTCCATCGGGGCCAGGCCGTTTTGTTGCGCGGACGGGATGCGCCCAATACTAGCGGCACAGTCTATGTCACGGTGGCAGGCCGGCTTCTGGCCCTCGCCGAAATTGGCAATGGCGAACTCATCCCCAAGCGCGTGTTCAACCTGAACGGACTGACTGCCAGTCCGGTTCGCAACAATGAAAGTGTTTGACGATGTCGATTACCGCCGAACGCAAAGCGGAAGTCATCAAGACGAATGCCAGCAAGGCCGGCGACACCGGCTCGCCCGAGGTCCAGGTCGCGATCCTGTCGGAACGCATCACCAACCTCACCGAGCACTTCAAGACCCACGTGAAGGACAATCATTCACGCCGCGGCCTTCTGAAGCTCGTGTCGACGCGTCGCTCCCTTCTCGACTACATCAAGAAGAAAGACGAGGCGCGGTACAAGGCGCTGCTTGAAAAGCACAACATCCGTCGTTGATTTTGAGAAGCACGCGCGCTCGGTTCGCGCGCGTTTTCGTATGATCTTCCGGGAAATGCGGACTTTCGAATTGTCGAAAGATGATCATGCGCACTAGCGTTCAGCAGCAATCCGGCCGCTGGACGGGGCAAGATGCCCAGATGACCGAAAGGATGGACGCCATCCGAAATCCAGGGACCATGGCGGGATCGCCGGATACTGATCGCCCGATCGCGTCAGTATCCAGCCGTCTTGCGCATGGTCCTTGTGCTTTCAGGCTCCGTGCTTTCGTGAAACCATGAAAGAAGACCGAAATGTTCAATACTCATTCCGTCGAGATCGACTGGGGTGGACGTCCCCTCAAGCTTGAAACCGGCAAGATCGCCCGTCAGGCCGACGGCGCCGTGATGGCGACCTATGGCGAGACCGTGGTGCTCGCCACTGTCGTTGCGGCGAAGACGCCGCGCGAAGGCGTCGACTTCCTGCCGCTCACGGTCGATTACCAGGAGAAGACCTATGCCGCGGGCCGCATCCCCGGCGGCTACTTCAAGCGCGAGGGACGTCCGACCGAAAAGGAGACGCTGGTCTCCCGCCTGATCGACCGTCCGATCCGTCCGCTGTTCGTCGACGGCTGGCGCAACGAGACCCAGGTGATCGTCACCGTGCTCTCACACGACATGGAAAACGATCCCGATATCGTGGCGCTGGTGGCCTCCTCCGCGGCGCTGACGCTGTCGGGCGCGCCCTTCAAGGGTCCGATCGGCGCGGCGCGCGTCGGTTTCGCCAATGACGAGTTCATCCTCAACCCGACGCTGGACGAGATGACCGAGACCCAGCTCGACCTCGTCGTCGCCGGCACCGCCGACGCCGTGTTGATGGTGGAGTCGGAAGCCAAGGAGCTCAACGAAGACGTGATGCTCGGCGCGGTCATGTTCGGCCACCGCCACTTCCAGCCGGTCATCAACGCGATCATCGAGCTCGCCGAGAAGGCCGCCAAGGAGCCGCGCGAGGTCACCACGATCGACAATTCGGAGATCGAGAAGGAGATGCTTGGGTTCGCCGAGCAGGATCTCCGAAAGGCCTATGCGATCCCGGTGAAGCAGGAACGCTATGCCGCGGTCGGCGCCGTCAAGGAGAAGGTGCTCGCGCATTTCTTCCCGGAAGGCCAGGAGCCGAAATACGACAAGCTCCGCGTTGCCGGCGTGTTCAAGGAACTGGAAGCCAAGATCGTCCGCTGGAACATCCTCGACACCGGCAAACGCATCGACGGCCGTGACGCCAAGACTGTGCGCAACATCATCGCCGAAGCCGGCGTGCTGCCGCGCGCCCACGGTTCGGCGCTGTTCACTCGCGGCGAGACCCAGGCTGTGGTGGTGACCACGCTCGGCACCGGCGAGGACGAGCAGTACATCGACGCGCTGGCGGGAACCTACAAGGAAACGTTCCTACTGCACTACAACTTCCCTCCCTACTCGGTCGGTGAAACCGGACGCCTCGGCGGTACCAAGCGCCGCGAGATCGGCCATGGCAAGCTCGCCTGGCGCGCGATCCATCCGGTGCTGCCGCCGCATCACGAGTTCCCCTATACGATCCGCGTGGTTTCGGAGATCACCGAGTCGAACGGCTCATCGTCGATGGCTTCAGTGTGCGGCGCCTCGCTGTCGCTGATGGATGCTGGCGTGCCGCTGAAGCGGCCGACCGCCGGTATCGCCATGGGCCTGATCCTCGAGGGTCAGCGCTTCGCGGTGCTGTCGGACATTCTCGGTGACGAAGATCATCTCGGCGACATGGACTTCAAGGTCGCCGGCACCGAGCAGGGCATCACCTCGCTGCAGATGGACATCAAGATCGAGGGCATCACCGAGGAGATCATGAAGGTCGCGCTCGGACAGGCCAAGGAAGGCCGCATCCATATCCTGGGTGAGATGTCCAAGGCGTTGACCGCAGCGCGTGCCGAGCTCGGCGAATACGCGCCGCGCATCGAGACCTTCAAGATCGCCACCGACAAGATTCGCGAAGTGATCGGCACCGGCGGCAAGGTGATCCGCGAGATCGTCGAGAAGACCGGCGCCAAGGTCAACATCGAGGACGACGGCACCGTGAAGGTCGCCTCCAATGACGGCGAAGCGATGAAGGCCGCGATCAAGTGGATCAAGTCGATCGCGTCGGATCCGGAGATCGGCCAGATCTATGAGGGCACCGTCGTCAAGGTGATGGAGTTCGGCGCCTTCGTGAACTTCTTCGGCGCCAAGGACGGTCTGGTCCACATCAGCCAGCTCGCTTCGGCGCGCGTGCAGAAGACCTCCGACGTCGTCAAGGAAGGCGACAAGGTCAAGGTCAAGCTGCTCGGTTTCGACGATCGCGGCAAGACCCGGCTCTCGATGAAGGCGGTCGACCAGCAGACCGGCGAAGACCTCGAAGCCAAGCAGAAGACCGACGCACCCGCCCAGCGCGAAGCCGCCGGCGAGTAAGCCTGATTTGAACGAAACCACCAAGGGCGGCCGAAAGGCCGCCCTTTTTGTTGGCTACGATGCACCGGCCATGCGGGATTCCGACGCAGCGTCACAATGACCGTCTGCGAAACCACATACGGTTGCCCGCGCGTATCTCGCGGCGCTCTATCAAACGTACTCGGTAGCTTCAGGTCAGGAGAGAATAATGTCATCCATATCCCGGCGCCATCTCGTGTTGGCGGCAACCACGGCTGCGGCGGCCGCCGCCGCGCCGCGTATCGTGTTCGCTCAAACGGCGGCTCCAGCTACGGCGTTCACCGTGCCGCCGCTGACCTATCCGACGACGGCATTCGAACCGCATATCGATGCCAAGACGATGGAGATCCATCACGACAAGCATCACCAAGCCTACGTCACCAATTTGAACAATTTCGCCAAGGACAATCCGCAGATCGCCGAGAAACCGATCGTGGACGTGCTCGCCAACCTCACCAACGTCCCGGAATCGATCCGCACCGGCGTGCGCAACAACATGGGCGGCCACGCCAACCATACGATGTTCTGGCAGATCATGGGACCGAATGGCGGCAAGCCTGACGGCGAGGTGCTTGCCGCGATCGAGCGCGATCTCGGCGGCATGGAGAAATTCCAGACCGACTTCAACGCCGCCGGCGGACGCGTGTTCGGCTCGGGCTGGGTATTCGTCACCGTGGCCAAGGACGGCAAGCTTGCGATCGAGACGCGCCCGAACCAGGACAATCCGATCATGGACGGCAAGCGCGCGTTGCTCGGCAACGACGTCTGGGAGCACGCTTATTATCTCACCTACCAGAATCGTCGGCCGGACTACCTCAAGGCGTGGTGGAATACGGTGAACTGGAAGACAGTCGGCGAACGCTATGCGGCGGCGAAGGCCGGGACGCTCGGCGTCTGAACCGGCTGCGAGGCTCGCCAGTTGCGACGTCGCTCGGTAAGCTGAACGCTACGATCAGGGCCTTGCGAAAGACCGCCAGGCCTTTCGTACTGGGAAGCGCTCCCCGGATTTCCCGAAGCCTGTCATCGGGCGCGCATTCGCGCGACCCGTTGGCTTCATCCGGGCGACCGACTTCCTGGCGTGCGCGCGCGGCTCAACCCGTGACGACGCGGGGGTCCAGGTCCTGCGAATAGTCGACGCCGTCGATGCCAAATCCGAACAAGCGAAGGAATTGGCGCCTGTATTCTGGAAGGTCTGCCAATTCGCCAAGTGTTTCCGTGGAGAGCAGAGGCCAGCGTCGCGACACTTCCGCCTGAACCTCGGGCGAAAGCTCCCAATCGTCGAGTCGGATGCGCTGCGCGTCGTCAACCTGGACATCCGCGCCGAGGCGCGTCCGGAACAGGCGATCGATCTGCTCGATGCATCCCTCGTCGAGCCCGAGTTGCTTCATGACCTTGAACAGCACCGTGCCATAGAGCGGCACCACCGGAATGGCTGAACTCGCCTGGGTGACCACGGCCTTCAGCGCCACCACGCGGGCCGCGTCCTGGCCGAGCCGGCCACGGATCGCTTCCGCCTTGCCGTCGAGATCGACCTTGGCGCGGCCGAGCGTGCCGTTCCAATAGATCGGCCAGGTCAGGTCGCTGCCGATATAGGTGTAATTGAGGGTCCGGAAGCCCGGGGCCAAAACACCGGCGTCCGCGAGCTGGTCGATCCAGCGCTTCCAGTCATCGCCGCCCATCACCGCGACGGTGGCCGCCGTTTGATCCTCGTTCGCCGGCTCGAGGGTTGTCTCGAAGACCTCGCCGGTCTCAGTATCGAGGGTCTTGATCTCGACAGGGGCGCCGAGCGGCTTGATGATCGAACGATAGGTCTTGCCGGTATCCGGATCGGTCCGGACCGGAGCAGCCATGCTATAGACCAACATGTCGAGCTGACCGAACTTCTCGCGCACACGGTCGATGAAGGTCTTCTTCATCTCGTTGGAGAAAGCGTCGCCCTCCAGGGTGAGGGGAGACCGGCCGATCTTCTGCGCCTCGATCTCAAAGGCGCGGTTGTTGTACCAGCCGGCGCTGCCGGTTCGATTTGCCGTCGGCTCGCGCTCCAGCGACACGCCGATGGTCTCTGCGCCCCCTGCGAAGGTTGCAACAATGCGGCTCGCGAGGCCGTAACCGGTTGAACATCCCAGCACGGCAACGCGCTTGGGGCATTCCGGAATGGACCCGTTGCGGAGAACATAAGCGATCTGATCGCGGACATTCGTGGCGCAGCCAACAGGATGTGCCGTCGTGCAGATGAAGCCTCGCACGCGCGGTTCGATAATCATGCCCACCCCGTTCCGGATTGTTGCAAAGGTCCCTATCCGCTGTCTGCCGATCTCTCACCGCAAGCGAGGAGAGGTCAAGACGATCAGGCGTCCAGTCGCCTGAACACCAGCGTCGCGTTGGTGCCGCCGAAGCCGAACGAGTTCGACAGCACGGTGCTGAGCTTGGCATTGTCGATGCGCTTGCGGACGATCGGCATGTCGGCGAAGACAGGATCGAGCTCGGTGATATGGGCGCTCTCGCAGACGAAGCCGTTGTTCATCATCATCAGCGAGTAGATCGCCTCCTGGACGCCGGTGGCGCCGAGCGAATGGCCGGTCAGCGCCTTGGTCGCCGAAATCGGCGGGCACTTGTCGCCGATGCCGAACACCTTGCGGATCGCCTCCATCTCGGGCGGGTCGCCGGCCGGCGTCGAGGTCGCGTGCGGATTGATGTAGTCGATCGGCGTGTTCACCGTCGACAACGCCATGCGCATGCAGCGCTCGGCGCCCTCGCCCGACGGCGCTACCATGTCGTAACCGTCGGATGTCGCGCCATAGCCGACAATTTCGCCATAGATCTTCGCGCCACGCGCCTTGGCATGCTCGATCTCTTCCAGCACGACGACACCCGCGCCGCCGGCGATCACAAAACCGTCACGGCTGATGTCGTAGGGGCGCGACGCCGTGGCCGGCGTTTCGTTGTATTTCGAGGACATCGCACCCATGGCGTCGAACAGCACCGACAGCGTCCAGTCGAGTTCCTCGCAGCCGCCGGCGAAGATGATGTCCTGCTTGCCGATCTGGATCGTCTCATAGGCGTTGCCGATGCAATGGTTCGACGTCGCACAGGCCGAAGAGATCGAGTAGTTCACGCCCTTGATCTTGAACCAGGTCGCGAGCGTCGCCGATGCAGTCGACGACATGCCCTTCGGCACGGCGAACGGGCCGACCCGCTTCGGCCCCTTGGCCCGCGCAATATCGGCGGCTTCCACCAGCGTCCGCGTCGACGGTCCGCCGGATCCCATGATGATGCCGGTGCGCACATTGGAGACTTCAGTCTCCTCCAGGCCGGAGTCGCGGATCGCCTGTTCCATCGCGACGTGGTTCCAGGCGGCGCCTTCGGCCAGGAACCGCATCGCGCGGCGATCGATCACCGCGGAGGGATTGAGGGTCGGTGCTCCGTGCACCTGCGAACGAAAACCAAGCTCCGCGGCCTTCTCCGCACGCGTAATACCCGACTTTGCCTCGTGAAGGCTCGCAAGCACTTCCTGGGTGTTGTTACCGATGGACGAGACAATGCCCATCCCCGTGATGACAACCCGCCTCATGTTCGCCTCGCCCTGCCTTTGCGCTGCCGCGTGATGATCCTGCTCAAGATGGAGCCGTGCCCTGCTTGAACAAGCCGACCTTCAGATCCTTGGCGCGATAAATAATCTCACCGTCCATGGAAAGCCACCCATCGGCGATTCCGAGCACAAGCTTTGACCGCATCACACGCTTGATATCAATGTTGTACACAACCTTGCGCACATTCGGCAGCACCTGGCCGGAGAACTTCAATTCGCCGAGGCCGAGCGCGCGACCACGACCTTCACCACCGACCCAGCCGAGATAAAAGCCGACCATTTGCCACATGGCATCGAGGCCGAGACATCCCGGCATGACCGGATCGTTCTTGAAATGACAGCCGAAAAACCAGAGGTCAGGCTTCACGTCGAGTTCGGCGCGCACGAGGCCCTTGCCGTACTCGCCGCCGGTTTCGGAGATCTCGCTGATGCGGTCGAACATCAGCATCGGCGGCAGTGGCAACTGTGCGTTGCCGGGACCGAAAAGCTCGCCCCGGCCGCAAGCCAGCAAATCCTCGTATTCATAACCGCCGCGCCGATCCAGCATCCTATTCAGCCTCTCAAATGTCCCGATGAAGCACTTTTGCCTGAGCCGGACCCTTGTTCCCACGGGAACGGAAACATCCCGCTCGTGGCGCTACCTGGGTGCGCTGCAGGCCTTGGTCTCTGCCGTGAGCGCATATGTGGTCCGCGCGCTCTCTAACATAGGCCCAATCGGGCAGCAAAGCGGGATTCAGGCGATAAATCATGGCTTCTTCATGGGTTTCTGCTTTACCTTGGATTCGTTCTAGTTGCGAAAAACTTGCATCTGCCGGCCATCCTTTTATATTTATCGGGAATATCGCCCGAGTTAGGTGCATAGAGTGGATATGAACGACGAAGTATCAGTTTTGAACGATGACGCCGTGCACCCGGCCGCGCGCGCGGGTGGGCATCACCCCGCCCTGACCGGCTGCCCTTGGCATGACGTCAACGAGATGTTGCAGGCCGCAGGCCTTCGGCCGACCCGGCAGCGCATGGCGCTGGGCTGGCTGCTGTTCGGCAAGGGCGCCCGGCATCTGACCGCTGAAATGCTGTACGAGGAAGCCACGCTGGCCAAAGTCCCGGTGTCGCTGGCAACCGTTTACAACACGCTCAACCAGCTCACCGATGCCGGCCTGCTGCGCCAGGTGAGCGTCGACGGCACCAAGACCTATTTCGACACCAACGTCTCAGCGCACCACCACTTCTATCTCGAGCACAATCACGAGCTGGTCGACATTCCAGACCCGAACCTGATGCTCACCAAGATGCCCGAGGTGCCCGAAGGCTACGAGATCGCCCGCGTCGACATGGTCGTGCGGCTCCGCAAGAAGCGCTGATTTCTGTCGTTCCGGCGAAACGCCGGGACGACGATAAACTCAATCCACCTTCTCGTCGGCGTAGACGCCCCACAGCCGCTGCTGCTCGATCCAGCCGTCGAACCCGGTGCCGGAGACCCGGCACCAATTGTCGGCGCATTTCTTGACCTGCGTCACCACACCGGCCTGCAGCCGTGCCGCGACCGCGCTGGTGCTGTCGGGGTGATCGTACAGCGACGCGAGATCGTCCTTGTTCTTCATCGTGACGACGGCGGTGCGGCGGCCGGACAGCAGGGAGTGATAGACCCAGCCCTCGGCGCCCTCGGAATCGCGTACCCGGCGCCAGTTCTCGAACTCCGCGGTGATTTCGACCGGCAGGCCGGATCGCGTGTAGACCCAGGCAACGTCATTGTCCTTGGTCGGGCCGGCCCTGACATTCACATGATCGGATTTCAGGCTGACATAACGCGGGATCGGCAGTCCGCTCGTGGTGGGGCTTGCTTCCTTGGCCGAATGGCCGGGCATGATCGACGCCCCCAGCATGCACCCGACCAGCGCCGCCAACGAACCCAAACGCCAGAACGCCACCATCAACTCGTCTCCTGTCGAGATGACCAACCCGCATTCGGCGAGTTGCAACCCAAACCCACGCTGGAATCCCAGACCCCGTCGCCGCTACCGTCCGTTCCCCACCCGTGACTTCCGAGGGGTTCTTGTCTTGGCCCGGCCTTCTGCTAGAGAGGACGGAACGGCTGAAGAACCAGAACGCCCGAATTTTCCTCTGGCAATGCCAAGGGCAAGTATCGGGGAACCCAAGAAACCACGAAGGAAACGCGAAGGAAACGCCGGGACAGCGCGGCGATCTGCAGTGTCGAACAACCGGGTTAATGAGGTCTGAACGGCTTGAATTTTGGCAAGCCGCGCACCTCATGAGAGCAGGACATGTCAGTAAAGAAAAAGCCTCTCGTCGTCGTCACCCGCAAGCTGCCGGACTCGATCGAGACCCGGATGCGCGAGCTATTCGATGCCAGACTGAATCTCGACGACACGCCGATGACCGCGGAACAGATCGCGGAAGCCGCGCGGAACGCCGACGTGCTAGTGCCGACGGTGACCGATCTGATCCGCGAGGACATGATCAACCAGCCCGACAGCAAGCTCAGGTTGATCGCCAATTTCGGCAATGGCGTCGACAATATCGACGTGACGGCGGCGCATGCGCGCGGCATCACCGTGACCAATACGCCGAAGGTGCTGACCGAAGACACCGCCGACATGACGATGGCGCTGATCCTCGCGGTGCCCAGGCGCATGATCCAGGGCGCCTCGATCCTGACCGATGGCAAGCACTGGGCGGGCTGGTCGCCGACCTGGATGCTCGGCCACCGCATCGGGGGAAAGCGGCTCGGCATCATCGGCATGGGCCGCATCGGCCAGGCGGTGGCGCGCCGCGCCCGCGCCTTTGGCCTGCAGATCCACTATCACAACCGCCGCCCGGTGGCGCCGAAGATTGCCGACGAACTCGGCGCGACCTATTGGGAAAGCCTCGACCAGATGCTGGCGCGGATGGACATCATCTCGGTGAATTGTCCGCACACGCCGGCCACCTACCATCTGCTCTCGGCGCGGCGGCTGAAGCTGATCCGCAAGGAAGCCTATATCGTCAACACCGCGCGCGGTGGGGTGATCGACGAAGATACGCTGATCAAGCTGATCGAAGCCGGCGAGATCGGCGGCGCCGGGCTCGACGTCTATGAGCACGAACCCGCGGTGAACCCGAAGCTGGTGCGGCTGGGCAAGGCCGGCAAGGTGACGCTGCTGCCGCATATGGGCTCAGCCACCATCGAAGGCCGCGTCGAAATGGGCGAAAAGGTCATCATCAATATCAGAACCTTCCTCGACAACCACAAGCCGCCGGATCGCGTGCTGCCGAGCATGCTCTAACTCCTTTAGCCCGGATGAAGCCATCGGGCGCGCATTCGCGCGACCCGTTGGCTCCATCCGGGCTACGCACCTGCCAAAATATCGAAAACAACCCCATGCAAAGTAGCCGGCGGCTGCCTAGCATGCTGTAGCTACACAATCGGCGTCGTCCCGGCGAAGGCCGGGACCCATATGTGGACGGCCCCCGTGGCACAAGAGCTTTTTGAGCGGATCGGATCGCTTGCATCCATATGTCCGGCCTTTTGAGTGCGATCGGATGGATCGCTGGCCAAGATGGTTTGCGCGATGCGAGTTCCAAACAACCACGCGGCCTGTTGACGGCCGATGGGTCCCACGGACTGTCTCGCATCGTTGCTCGATCGATCGCTCCATCTGCTCCTGCAGCTCCGGGTCGGCTGACGAGCGAGCCCGCCAGCCGGCCAATCTGTTAGACGGCGACTGCCGCGGTGGCATTGATCCGTGCGGCGTCATAACTCTCGCCGGTCGCCATCAGCTTCCAGGCGATGCGGGCCACCTTGTTGGCGAGCGCCACGGCGGCAAGCTTCGGTGGCTTGCGCTTGATCAGGGCCAGCAGCCAGCGCGAGTGATGGCCGCGCCCGCGTCTGGCCTGCTGGATGACCGCCGTTGCCCCGATCACCAGCAGGCGGCGCAGGTCCTCGTCGCCCGCCCGCGTGATCTTGCCAAGCCTGGTTTTGCCGGCGGTGGAGTGATCCTGGGGGGTGAGGCCGAGCCAGGCTGCGAAGTGACGGCCGGAGCGGAAAGCATGGGGATCGGGTGTCTTCATCACGAGCGTCGTTGCAACGATCGGCCCGACAGAAGGGATCTGCGCCAGACGCCGGCCCACGGCGTCGGAGCGGTGCCAGGCCATCAATCTGGCTTCGATCTCCTGCAGCTCGCCCACGAGTCTGGTGTAGTCGCGGCCCAGCACCGTAAACAGCTCGCGTGCCAGGGCAGGAAGCGTCTCGTCCTGCGCAATCCGCGCCAGCAGCGGCTCGATCTTGTCGGTCCCTTGGGCCCCGATCAGGCCAAACTCCGCCGCATGGCCGCGGATCATATTGCCGAGCTGGGTGCGCCGGGCGATCAATCCAGCGCGGACACCCGTCAGCATCAGCGCGGCCTGCTGCTCGACCGTCTTGACCGGCACGAACCGCATGCTCGGCCGGCTCATCGCTTCACACAGCGCCTCCGCATCCCGACCGTCGTTCTTGTTCCGCGACACATAGGGCTTCACCAATTGCGGCGCCATCAACTTCACCTCGTGGCCCAGCTTGCGAAGCTCCCGTGCCCAATGGTGCGAGGCCCCGCAGGCCTCCATCCCGATCACGGTCGGCGGCAACTTGGCGAAGAACTCCAGCACCTGCTTGCGCGCAAGCTTCTTGCGCAACACAGGCTGTTCCGCCGCATCAACCCCATGCAGCACAAAAATATACTTCGACGTATCCATTCCAATGCGGATAATCTCTCTCACGGACGGCTCCCTTGTCTGAGATTTGCAACAACCTCATTCTGGCACACTGATGCCGTAGGGGGCCGTCCACACCATCAACCACAGGGCGTCGTTGTTGGAACGGGCTGGGGCTCCAGCATCTCTAATAACCACACCCTGTGGTTATGGGTCCCGGCTTTCGCCGGGACGACGATGGGGCGCTAGCTAATCCTGCTTCGTCTTCCGCCGTGCCTGCTTGCGCCAGTCAGTGACGAAAGACACGAAGGCGGAGAGTGCGGGCGGCGGCTGGCGGCGGCTCGGATAATAAAGGAACGGCCCGGGAAACGGCGGGCACCAATCATCGAGCACGCTGACCAGCGCGCCGGACTTGACGCCGTAGCGGACATAGCCCTCGAAGGTCAGCCAGAAGCCGACGCCGTCATGGACGGCGCGCAAGGCAAGGCCGAGATAGGTCGCGGTCAATTTGGGCGGCGGCGAGACCTTGACCACGCGGCCATTCTTCTCGAACTCCCAATCCAGCATCGCACCGCTGCCAAAGCGGGTGCGGATGCAAGCTTGCTTCAGCAGATCCTTCGGCAGCGCCGGCCGGCCATGCCTGGCGACATATTCGCGCGAGGCCACCACCGCGTAGCGCTGCGGCGCGCCGAGCGACACCGCGATCATGTCCTGCGCCAGATGCTCGCCATAGCGCACGCCGGCATCGAACCCTTGCGCGACGATATCGACGAACGAGCTCTCGCCGATGATTTCGAGATCGATCTGCGGATATTTGGCGAGGAACGGCGCGACCATCGGCGCCAGCACCAGATCGATCGCCGGCGGTGGCGCGTTGATGCGCAGCCGACCTGACGGCACGGCGCGCAGGCCGCGCACCTGGTTGAGCGCATCGCCGACATCGGACATCGCGGGTGCGACGCGCGCGAGCAGCAGTTCACCGGCCTCGGTCAACGCGACGCTACGGGTGGTGCGGTTCATCAGGCGGACGCCGAGCCGCTCCTCCATGTCGCGCAGCCGCTGGCTGAGGCTCGAGACCGAGACGTGTTGCTCAAGCGCGGCACGCCGGAAGTTGCGCGTGCGCGCCACCGCCACAAACGCATCGAGGTCGCGTAGGTCGAAATCCTGCATTGTTCGATATATTGAACAAGCTATTCTGGATTGTCCAGCTTATCGGCTCAATCGAAAAGGCGCATGTCGGCCGCGTCATTCCGCGGCGGATCGCCCGCCGCGCCTTTCGAGGAACACCACCGTGGATACGCGCAAACTTGGTTCCAGCGGCCCCGCCGTTTCGATGATCGGCCTCGGCTGCATGGGCATGTCGGACTTCTACGGCCCCGCCGACCGCAGCGAGAGCATCGCCACCATCCATGCCGCGCTCGACGCCGGCATCACGCTGCTCGACACCGGCGACTTCTACGGCATGGGGCACAACGAGATGCTGATCGGCGAGGCGCTCGCGGGCAGCAATCGCGACAATGTACAGATCAGCGTCAAGTTCGGCGCACTGCGCGATCCCAACCGCGGCTTCCTCGGCTATGACAGCCGCCCCGCCGCCGTGAAGAACTTCGCCGCCTATTCGCTACAGCGGCTTGGCGTCGACCACATCGACATCTACCGGCCCGCACGGCTCGACCCCGGCGTGCCGATCGAGGACACGATCGGCGCGATGGCCGACATGATCAAGGCCGGCTGGATCAGGCATATCGGCCTCTCCGAGGTCGGCTCCGAAACCCTCCGCCGCGCGCATGCCGTGCATCCGATCGCCGATCTGCAGATCGAATATTCGCTGATATCGCGCGGCATCGAGAGCGACATCCTGACGACCTGCCGTGAACTCGGCATCGGCATCACCGCCTATGGCGTGCTGGCGCGCGGGCTGATCAGCGGGCACTGGTCGAAGGACCGCGCGGGGACGAAGGATTTCCGCCTGATGAGCCCGCGCTTCCAGGTTGGCAATGTCGACGCGAATCTGGCGCTGGCAGACCGGCTGCGCGTCATCGCCGAGGAGATCGGCGCCTCGCCGGCACAAGTGGCGATCGCGTGGGTCGCGGCGCAAGGCCAGGACATCGTACCGCTGGTCGGCGCGCGGCGACGGGAACGTCTGACCGAGGCGCTTGGTGCCCCCGAGGTGAAATTGACCGACGCGCATCTTGCGGCGCTCGCCAAGGCGTTTCCGCCCGGCGCTGCCGCCGGTGGGCGTTATCCGGAAGAACATCTCCGGCACATGGACAGCGAGAGACCCGCGTCCTGAAGCTCAGGCGTGTCCCCTCAAATCGGTGATGCCTGGGGCATCACCATTAAGCGGGTTCTCCGGATCGCGCGCGTAGCGCAGGGTTTCGAAGCGCATCGCGCGCGTATCCACCATCAAGAGGCGACCGACCAGGCTCTCACCGAAGCCGACGATCTCGCGGATCGCCTCCAGCGCCATCATCGATCCCAAAATGCCGGCGAGCGCACCCATTACCCCCGCCTCGGCACAGGCCGGCACGGTGCCCGACGGCGGCGGCTCTGGAAACAGGCAGCGATAGGTCGGATTGAATTCGCCTTGCGCGTTCCTTTCATGCGCGCGGATCGTGGTCAGCGAGCCATCGAACTGGCCCAGCGCCGCCGTGATCAGCGGCTTGCCGGCGAGGAAGCAGGCATCGGAGACGAGATAGCGGGTCTCGAAATTGTCGGAACCGTCGAGCACGAGATCGTAACGCGAGATCAGCGGCAGCGCGTTCTTCGCATCGAGCCGCACCGGATGGGCCTCGAATGTCACATGCGGATTGAGCGCATGGATCTGTGCCGCCGCGCTGTCGACCTTGCGCTTGCCGATGTCAGGCGTCGCGTGGATGATCTGGCGCTGCAAATTGGACAGCGACACGATATCGTCATCAACCACGCCGAGTCTGCCGACGCCCGCCGCAGCGAGATACATCAACACCGGCGCGCCGAGGCCGCCCGCACCGATCACCAGAACCGAGGCCTGCTTCAGCGCGTTCTGGCCGGGGCCGCCGACCTCGCGCAGCACGATATGGCGGGCATAGCGTTCGAGTTCGTCGGCACTCAGCATCATGATGTCCTGGCGTTCCCTGAACCGGGGCGCAGTTGTTGCCGACCAAGCAGATGTGCTTAATCGCGTGGACGTCAATGGTCACAGTCTTTCCTTCCGGGTTTGTCATGAGATCGGTGCTTTCGGCAACATTGATGGTCGCGGCCATGGGTGCGGCACAGGCGCAGATGACGCCGCCGTCGACCGCCGGCGCCAAGCCGAAGATTGTGACGACCGTCCCGGTTCGCCCCGCGCTGCAGAAGCCGGAGGACACCGCGAATGCGATGGCGCAGGCCGAGCGGCTGGCGCTGCAATCCGACCTCGCCTGGGTCGGCGAATATAACGGCGCCATCACCGGCGACGTCAACGATCGCATGGTCAATGCGATCAAGGAATTTCAGAAGAACCGCAGCGGCAAGCCGACCGGCGTGCTGAACCCGCAGGAGCGCGGCCTGCTCGCCGACACCGCGCGGCGGCGGCAGGAGAATGTCGGCTGGAAGATCGTCACCGAGCCGGCCACCGGCGCGCGGCTTGGCATTCCGACAAAACTGGTGCCGCAGCTCACCAGCGATGCCTCCGGCGCCAAATGGACGTCCCCGACCGGCACCATTCAGGTGCAATTGACGCGGCGCAAGGAGGCCAATCCGACCACCGCAAAGCTCGCCGAGCGGGAAAAGAAGGAGCCGGCCGGCCGCACCATCGACTACACCGTGGTGAAGCCGGACTTCTTCGTGCTGTCGGGGATGCAGGGCCTGAAAAAATTCTATCTGCGCGGTGTCTTCAGGGGTGACGAGGTGCGCATCCTCACCATCCTCTACGACCAGGCGACCGAAAATACCGTCGAGCCTGTCGTGATCGCGATGTCGAGCGCGTTCAACGCGTTTCCATCGGGCGTGCAGGTCGGTCCGCCGCCACGCAAGACGGTGGAATATGGCACCGGGGTCGTGGTCAGCGATGACGGTGCTGTGGTCACCGATCGCGTGGTGACCGACGACTGCATCGCGCTGACGATCCCCGGCTACGGCAATGCCGACCGCGTCGCCGAGGACAAGGAGCACGATCTTGCGCTGCTGCGCATCTACGGCGCGCGCGGGCTAAAGCCGCTCGACATCACGGGCAATGCGACCAAGACGGCGCTCGACATCACCGGCATCGCCGATCCGCAGAACCAGGGCGGTGGCGGCGCGGCATCCAGCGTAAAAGCCGCGTTGGCGCAGGTCGGCGGTGGGGGTGACGCGGCGCTCTCACCGGCGCCGGCGCTCGGCTTCTCGGGTGCGGCGGCGCTCGACAGCGACGGCAAGTTCGCCGGCATCGCGCTGTTGAAGCCCGTCATTGTTGCAGGCCCGGCCAACGCAACGCCTCCGGCGCAGGCCGCGCTGGTGCCCGCGGACACGGTACGGGGCTTCCTCAAGGCGAGCGGCGTGAACGCTTCAGGCGGATCGACCGACGCCAATGCTGCTGTCGTCCGCGTGATCTGCGTCAGGAAGTAATCCACCTCGCCCCGCTTGCGGCGAAAGGTCGGATTGCATCGACAGATGCAATCCGGGTGAGGGGGTACAGGTCTCACCGGCCGTTCATACGTGGAGAGGCCCCTCACCCCTACCCTCTAAGAGCGAGCTTCGCTCGTCTCGACCCCGCATCCGCCTTCGCCCGAAGGCAGGCTTCGGCGGACAAGAGAGCGGGGCGAGGGAGCCCAAACAGCTTACCTTAACGCGAACCTGACCCCTGCATGGGCCAGACCGCCCGCAATGCCGACCGGCGTGCCGTCGGCGCGCCAGCAGGCCGCGCCGGACATGAGGCCATCATTATGGAACTGGATCGCATTCATGCCGCCGGCGACCGTCGACACCACCTGCACCTTGTGACCCTTGGCGGAGAGCGCGGCGCGGACAGTCTCCGGCACCGCCTGCTCGACCTCGAGTGCGTTACCCTCGGTCCAGACCCGCGGCGCCTCGACCGCCTCCTGCAGGCTCATGCCGTGGTCGATCAGGTTGATCAGCGCCTGCATCGCGCTCGGGAAGATTCGCTTTCCTCCGGGCAGGCCGAGCGCGTAAGTCAGCTTGCCGTCGCGCAGTGCCATCATCGGCGACATCGAGGTGGTGACGCGCTTGCCTGCCGCCAGCGACAACGCATGCCCCGGCCGCGGATCGAACAGATTCATGTAGTTGTTCGGCACGGTGCCGAGGCCCGGGATCAGGATCTTGGCGCCGAACAGATTGTTGATAGTCTGCGTGGTCGCGACCACATTGCCCATCGCATCCGCCGCGGTCATGTGCGTGGTGTGTGCGCTTTCGAGCGATGTGACACCGGCACCCCAGGCCTGCGCGCGATCGGGATCGATGGCGCGGCGCCGCTCGTCGGCATAGGCCTTCGACGTCAGCTGCTCGACCGGCACGTTGACATAGGCGGGGTCGCCGCTGGCCGCCTCGCGATCGGCAAAGGCGATCTTCAGCACCTCGGCAAGGTAGTGGATGGTCTCGGCCGTGCCAAATCCGAGGCCTGCAATGTCGTAGCCATCAAGGATGTTGAGCATCTCGGTTATATGCACGCCGGACGCGGCCGGCGGCGGCGGTCCCAGGATTTCCCAGCCGCGATAGTCGGCGCGGATCGGCTGCCGCTCGACCGTCCTGTAGGTCGTGAGATCCTCGCGCGTGATGAAGCCGCCGTTCCCTGTCATGTAATCGACGAGGATGTCGCCGAGGGGACCTTGATAGAGCGCGTCTTCACCGTGATCAGCGATATATTTCAACGTCTCGGCATATTCCGCCTGCACCACGCGCTCGCCGGGCTGCAGCGGCGTGCCCTTGGGCAGATAGATTGCCGAGATCGGTTTGTCCTTCAGCATCTCCGCGGCGCCGTCGGTGATGCATTCGTGCAGATAAGGCGTCGCCGCATAGCCGCGCGAGGCATGCTTGATCGCGGGCTGCATCACATCGGCGAGGCTCATGGTGCCGAAGCGGCGTAACGTCTCGCACCAGGCCTTCAGTGAGCCGGGCACCGCGACCGCCTTGGGACCGTTGAGGTTCTCGTTGCCGACCGTGTCGAACACGTCATGCGCCGAGCCGGGTTTCGAAGTGTAGGTATCCGGCCGCACTGACTTCGGCACCGTGCTCTGGCCGTCGATAAAGCGATGGCTGCCGTCCGCCAGGCGAATATGCGCCATGCCGCCGCCGACGATGCCGACCATCATCGGCTCGACCACGGTCAATGTGAACAGGGTGGCGATCGCGGCATCGATGGCATTGCCGCCGGCCGCGAGCATCTCGGCCCCCGCGCTGGAAGCCAGCGGATGATTGCTCACCACCATGCCGCGGCTGCCGGTGGCCGGCTGCTTTTGGCACGCGAAGTTCGTAGCGGCGCGATCGCGCCAGTTTCCGTTCATGGTCGGTCTCCCCTTGTTGTTATTTCTGACATTTCGGGCACCAGAACGTCGAACGGCCGTTCTGGACGAAGCGCCTGACGATGCCGCCGCAGCCGGCGGTGCGGCAGGTCTCGCCTTCGCGGTCATAGACCTGGAACGAATGCTGGAAATAGCCGAGCTCGCCGTTGGTGAGGCGATGGTCGCTGATCGAGGAGCCGCCGGCCTTGATCGCCTGGTTGAGCACGGAGTGGATCGCGTCCACCAGCCGCTTAGAATGATCGGTCGGCTCAGCCTTCTTGGTCGCGAGCGTCGCGGCCAATCGCCGCGGCGACAAATGCGAGCGAAACAGCGCCTCGCAGACATAGATGTTGCCAAGCCCCGCCACCACACGCTGGTCAAGCAGCGCCGCCTTCAGGCTGGTCTTCTTGTTGTGGCAGGCCCGCGCCAGCATGGCCGCGTCGAATTCGTTGCCAAGCGGTTCGGGCCCGAGCCCCTTCAAGAGTGGTTCATCTTCGAGCGCGTTGCGGGCGATGATCTTCATGTAGCCGAAGCGGCGCGGATCGTTGAAGATGACAGCCGCACCCGACGACATATGGAACACGACATGATCGTGCGCGCGATCCTCGCTGCGCGGATGATGGAATTGGCCCGGCGTTGCCTTACCCTCCTCCTTCAGCACCCGGAATGAGCCCGACATGCCCAGATGCATCAGCAGCACATCGCCCGAAGTGAGGTCCGCCATCAGATATTTGGCGCGGCGGCCGAGCCCGGTGACGGTTTGACCCTCGAGCCGGGCGATAAAGTCTTTTTGAAAGGGAAACCGCAGATCTTTCCGGCGGGCTTCGGCCTTGACAATTTTTGATCCCTCCATGGCCGGCTGCAAGCCGCGGCGGACGGTCTCGACTTCGGGTAATTCCGGCATAGCTTTGGCATTCACCTTTTGGAAGTGACGTGATAGCGCCATTGCGGCGGGCGCGCTATGGTCCGGCTGGAGCGTTTTCGAGCGAAGTGGGTACCGGTTCGCGTGAAGAAAACGCGACCAAAAAGGTAAGAGTAAGAGTTGATGGATCGGTCGGATCAAACCACTCATTTCGGCTTCAGGGACGTTCCCCTGGGCGAAAAGCAGACGCTGGTGAACGAGGTGTTTCACAGCGTGGCGCAACGCTACGATCTGATGAACGACCTGATGTCGGCGGGCCTGCATCGGGTCTGGAAGGACATCATGATCACGGCGCTCGATCCGCCGAAGAACGACAAGCCGTTCGCACTGCTCGACGTCGCCGGCGGCACCGGCGATATCGCGTTCCGCGCCGCCAAGGCGGCCGGCGCAGGTTTTCGTGCCACCGTCTGCGACATCAATGGCGAGATGCTGGCGGTCGGCCGCGAGCGCGCCGCCAAACGCCATCTCGATGACCGCGTATCGTTTGTGGAGGGCAACGCGGAAACGCTGAGCTTCGCCGACCGTTCGTTCGATGCCTACACGATCGCGTTCGGCATCCGCAACGTGCCGCGGATCGACCTCGCGCTTCGCGAGGCCTATCGCGTGCTGCGGCCCGGCAGCCGCTTCCTGTGCCTGGAATTCTCCACCGTCGACGTCCCCGGCCTCGACCGGATCTACGACCTGTTTTCGTTCAAGGTGATCCCGCCGCTCGGTCGCGCCGTCACCGGCGACGCCGAGTCCTATCAATATCTCGTCGAATCGATCCGCAAATTCCCGCGGCCCAACGCATTCGCCGAGATGATCGGCGCGGCCGGCTTCGCCCGCGTGAAGTGGCAGAGCCTCTCCGGCGGCATCGTGGCGCTGCATACGGGCTGGCGTTTGTGATCTCCGCACTGTCCCACATCGCGCGCCTCGCTCGCGCCGGTTTCGTGTTTGCGCGCGAGGGCGTGTTCGGCGTCGTCGATCCTTCGCTGGTACCGCCGCCCGGACAGCTCGCGCTGAAGCTGGCGCGGCTGATCGAACGGCCCGGCGCCAAGTCCGGCCCGCGGCTGTCGCGCGCGCTGACACGGCTCGGGCCCGCCTACCTCAAGCTCGGACAATTCCTTGCGACGCGCCCCGACGTGGTCGGCGTGATGATGGCGCGCGATCTCGAAGCCCTGCAGGACCGGCTGCCGCCGTTCTCGCAAGAGGAGGCTGAGGCTGTCATCACGCAATCGCTGGAGCGGCCGGTGGCGCAGGCTTTTGCCAGCCTGGGCCCGGCGGTGGCCGCCGCCTCGATCGCGCAGGTGCATCACGGCGAGGTCGAGCGCGACGGCGAGCGGCACCAGGTCGCGGTCAAGGTGCTCCGGCCCAATGTCGCGTCGCGCTTCCGACGCGACCTCGGCGACTTCTTCTTCGTCGCGCATAATGCGGAGGCACATTCGGCGGAAGCACAGCGGCTGCGGCTGATTGAGGTCATCAATACGATGTCGCGCTCGGTCGCGATGGAGATGGACCTGCGGCTGGAAGCGGCCGCCCTGTCCGAGATGGCGGAGAACACGCGCGACGACCCGGATTTCCGGGTGCCAACGGTGGATTGGGACCGCACCACCCACAACGTGCTGACGATGGAGTGGATCGACGGCATCGCGCTGAACGACCATGCGCGGCTGGCGCAGGCCAAGGTCGACTTGCCCGATCTCGGCCGCAAGGTGATCCAGAGTTTTCTGCGCCACGCGTTGCGCGACGGCTTCTTCCACGCCGACATGCATCCCGGAAACCTGTTCCTCGACGATGCCGGCCGCCTCGTCGCCGTGGACTTCGGCATCATGGGCCGGCTCGGGCTGAAGGAGCGGCGCTTCCTTGCCGAGATCCTGCTCGGCTTCATCACCCGCGACTACCGCCGCGTCGCCGAGGTGCATTTCGAGGCCGGCTACGTGCCGGGTCACCATTCGGTGGAGAATTTCGCGCAAGCTATCCGCGCCATCGGCGAGCCGATCCATAATCGCACCGCCGAAGAGATCTCGATGGCGAAGTTGCTGACGCTTCTGCTCGAGGTCACCGGCCTGTTCGACATGCAGACGCGGCCCGAATTGATCCTGCTGCAGAAGACCATGGTGGTGGTCGAGGGGGTGGCGCGCGGCTTCGATCCGAAGCTCGACATCTGGAAGATCGCCGACCCCGTGGTGCGCGAATGGATTGCGCATAATCTCGGCCCGGTTGGCCGCATCCAGGGCGCGATGTCCGGCGCCGGCGAGTTCGGGCGCGTCCTAGCGAACCTGCCGTCAATCGCCACCCGCGCGATGACGGTGCTCGAGCAGTTGGAGACGATGTCCCGAGAGGGTCACATGCTGTCGTCCGAAACGATCGAGGAAATGGCCCGCGCCGAGGCCCGCAAGCAGCGGCTCGATACCGTCGCGCTTTGGGTGATTGCCCTTACCTGCATCGGAATCTGGTTCGCCGTCCGGCGGATCTGATTGCAAAGACAGCATGATATGCTAGCATTGCTAGCATATCCGTCTTTGAGGGTACGGCTGATGGCCAATCTGACAATCCGAAAGCTCGACGACGCCATCCGCGACGAGTTGCGGTTGCGGGCCGCCCGCAACGGCCGTTCGGTCGAGGACGAGGTGCGGGTCATCCTGCGCGAGGCGGCGGGCGAGCCCCTGCCTGCGGCAGCTCCCAACGCGGCGGCGCGCCCGCGGCCCTCCGGCGAGGCTGCGGAGGGCGAACGGCGTGTCACCCTGATCATCGGCGGCGGGATCGCGGCCTACAAGGCGTTGGACCTGATCCGGCGGCTGAAGGATCGCCGCATCGAGGTCCGCTGCGTGCTCACCAAGGCGGCCCAGCAATTCGTCACCCCGCTCTCAGCCAGCGCGCTGTCGCATGAGCGCGTCTATACCGACCTGTTCGATGCCGAGAGCGAGTTCGACGCCGGCCATATCAGGCTGGCGCGGGAGTGCGACCTGATCGTGGTGGCGCCGGCGACCGCGGACCTGATGGCCAAGATGGCCCAGGGCCACGCCGACGATCTCGCCAGCGCCATCCTGCTCGCGGCCCACAAGCCGATCCTGCTGGCGCCGGCGATGAACCCGCTGATGTGGAACAATCCGGCCACCCGCCGCAACGTGCTGCAGCTCCGCCGCGATGGCGTCCATACGGTCGGCCCCAATGCCGGCGAGATGGCGGAAGCCGGCGAAGCCGGCGTCGGCCGGATGGCCGAGCCGACCGAGATCGCCGCCGCTGCCGACCATATGCTGCGGCCGCCGCAGCCGCGTCCTCTGGCGGGCAAGCGGGTGCTGATCACGGCCGGCCCGACCCATGAGGCGATCGATCCGGTCCGCTACATCGCCAACCGGTCTTCCGGCAAACAGGGCTTTGCCATTGCCGCCGCCGCGCAGGCGGCCGGCGCCGACGTCGTGCTGGTGTCCGGCCCGGTCGAGTTACGCGACCCGGCGGGCGTGACGGTGATGCACGTGGAGTCCGCGCGCGACATGCTGCACCGGGTCGAGGCGGCGCTGCCGGCCGACGTCGCGATCTTCGCCGCGGCTGTCGCCGATTGGCGCGTCGCCAATGAAGGCGAGCAGAAGCTGAAGAAGACCGCTGCGGGCATGCCGCCGCTGCAGCTCGTCGAAAACCCCGACATCCTCGCGACGATCTCGAAGCTGACGGACAAGCGGCCGCCGCTGGTGATCGGCTTTGCTGCCGAGACCGAGCACCTGATCGACAATGCCAAGGCGAAGTTCGCCCGCAAGGGCTGTGACTGGATCGTCGCCAACGACGTCTCGCCCGCGGCCGGCGTCATGGGTGGAGACCGCAATACCGTTCATCTGCTGTCGCGCGAGGGCACGGACGTCACCGTCGACTCCTGGCCGGTGATGACCAAGGAAGAGGTCGCGGCCGCGCTGGTGTCGCACATCGCAAAAACCGTGGGGACAACATCGTGAGTGCCATGATCAAGGTTGAGATTCGCCAGCTGCCGCATGGCTACGATCTCTTGCTGCCGGCCTATCAGACCGCCGACGCGGCCGGGCTCGATCTGCTGGCGGCGGTGCCGCGGACGGCGCCGGTCATTCTGCTGCCGGGACGATACGAGATGGTTCCGACTGGGCTGACGATCGCGCTGCCGCCAGGCTTCGAGGCGCAGGTGCGGCCACGCTCCGGCCTTGCCGCCAAACACGGCATCACGGTGCTGAACTCGCCCGGCACGATCGATGCCGATTATCGCGGAGAGATCAACGTGCTGCTGATCAATCACGGCCAGGCGGCGTTCCAGATCCGGCGCGGGGAGCGCATCGCACAAATGGTAATCGCGCCCGTCACCCGGGCGGAGCTGGTTCCGGTCGACGTGCTGTCCGCGACCGAGCGCGGCAGCGGCGGCTTCGGCTCGACCGGCCGCTAGCGCAGTCTCTCCCGCGCAAATACGGAGTCAGTTCGCGTAAAAGGCGCGCGAGCCCGCGTCTGTCCGCGCATTTTTTCACAGCGGATTTTGCGTTCACGGTCTGGACTCTTACTCGCGGAGTCCGGTTGGGACTATTCTGGTTTGATTCGAGCACGACGGGGGGTCTCGTCGGGCTTTATCGTCCTGCTTGGGCGTGAGCGCCGGGAAACCATTTCCACGTTTCCGGATCATGCCTGCTAATTGTGCGTTCTGGGGCAAACTATGTCGGGCGTAGTCGCGGCGATGCGTCGAACCCTGCTGTCATGCACCTCACTGGCGCACGACGGCACGCTGGGGCTCGCCATCAGCGCACTGCTGCCTGCCCGCGCCTTCGCCGGTGAGGCGCCGTTCGCCCAGGCGATTTCGGATCATTTCGGCTTCAATCATCAGGAGGTCGCGGTTCTCGCGACGTCGTTTGCGCTGGTCGGCTTTTCCGTCGTCGCCGCGATCCTGTTGATGCGGACCCGCGTGCGCGCGACCCGGAACGAGGAGCGGCTGCGCTCGGATATCTCCGACCTCCAGGCGCAGTCGGACCGGCTGCGGGCGTTGCTGTTCGCCGAGCCGCAGGTGCTGATCTCCTGGGCCGCGGGCGACAACCGCCCACAGATCAGCGGCGACATTTCGCTCGTGATGTCGCAGGAGGGGTCGCCGCAGCGCATCCTGGCCTTCGGAACCTGGCTGCCGCCGGAGCCGGCGCTGCAAATGGATCACGCGGTCGACGCGCTACGCGAGACGGGCGAGGCGTTCCTGCTCAATTTGTCGACCTCGGCCGGCCGCGCCATCGAGGCGATGGGCCGCGCGATCGGCGGCCAGGCCATCGTGCGGATCCGCGAACTCGGCGGCATCAGGCGCGAGCTCGCCGAATCGAACCTCCGCTACAAGACGCTGCAGGAGGAGACCGAGCTGCTGCGCGACTTCGCCGCCGCCGCACCCTGGCCGATCTGGGGCAAGAGCATGGAAGGCAATCTGCGCTACGTGAACGCGGCCTATGTTCACGCCACCGAGGGCAAGACTGCCGCGGACGCCATTCAACGCAATCTCGAACTGCTCGAAAGCGACCAGCGCACCGAATTGACGCGGGCGCTCAACGACAATGCGAGCTACGCCGCGCGCCTGCCGATCGTCGTCAGCGGCGAGCGGCGGATCTACGACGTGCAGGCGCTCAAGCTCGGCAGCGGCAGCGCCGGCATCGCAATCGACGCCAGCGAGGCGGCGGCACTGCGCGCGGCGATGACGCGGATGGTCGAAGCGCACCGGCGCACCCTCGACCAATTGTCCTCGGGCGTTGCCGTGTTCGACGCCGACCGGCGGCTCGCCTTCTACAATGAATCTTATCGGCGGCTGTGGGGCCTCGACGAGGCCTTCCTCGACGGTAACCCTGATGATTCCAGCATCCTCGACCGGCTGCGCGCCAACCGCAAACTGCCGGAACAACCGGATTTCCGAGCCTGGAAGGCCAAGCTGCACGAGGCCTATCGCGCGGTCGAAGCCGAGACCTATACCTGGTTCCTGCCCGACGGCCGCGCGGTCAGCGTCGTCACCACGCCGAACCTCGAGGGCGGTGTCACCTACCTGTTCGACAACGTCACCGAGAGCCTCGACCTGGCGCGCCGCTTCGACGGCCTGACGCGGGTGCAGCGCGAAACCCTCGACAATCTCGCCGAGGCGGTCGCGGTGTTCGGCAGCAATGGCCGCGCCCAGCTGTTCAATCCGGCGTTCGCCAAGATGTGGAAGCTGTCGGCCGACGCGCTGCATGGGGAGCCGCATATCGAGGCGGTGGAAGCCCTGTGCAAGCCGCTCTACGACGATGCGCTGACGTGGCGCGCCTTGCGTGAATCGGTCACCTCGATCGAGAACCGCGCCCAGGTCGCGCTCAAGCTGGAGCGCAAGGACGGCAGCGTGCTGGACTGCATGACCATTCCGCTGCCGGACGGCGCGACGCTGCTCACCTTCCAGGACATCACCGACACCGAGAACGTCGAGCGCGCGCTGCGCGAACGCAACGAGGCGCTAGAGGCGGCCGACCAGATGAAGGTGGATTTCGTCCACCATGTCTCCTACGAACTGCGTGCGCCGCTCACCACCATCATCGGCTTCGCGCATTTCCTGAGCGACCCTTCGACGGGGCCGCTGACGCCGAAGCAGGCCGAGTATCTCGACTACGTCACCAAATCGACCAACGCGCTGCTGGCGCTGACCAACAACATCCTCGATCTCGCCACCATCGACGCCGGCGCGATGCGGCTCGAGCTCGGCCAGGTCAATATCGGCCAGGCGATCGAGGCGGCCGCCGAAGGCATCCAGGACCGACTCGCGACCGATCGCATCACGCTCGAGGTCGATGTCGATTCCAATATCGGCGGCTTCGTCGGCGACGAACGGCGTGTGGTCCAGGTGCTCTATAACCTGCTCGCCAATGCCGTCGGCTTCTCGCCGCACGACTCGACCGTCACGATCAGCGCGCAGCGGACCGAGCACAGCGTCGTGTTCGCGGTCACGGATTCCGGACCCGGCATCCCGGCTGAGATGAAGGACAAGGTCTTCAACTGGTTCGAGAGCCACTCCCACGGCTCGCGGCATCGTGGCGCGGGGCTCGGCCTGTCGCTGGTGCGCTCCTTTGTCGAACTGCATGGCGGCCGGGTGCGCGTCGATTCGATCGTCGGCAAGGGAACCACCGTGACCTGCGACTTCCCGATCGACCAGACCGCGCATCGCAACGCCGCGGAATGATCGCGATCTCGACATTCTCGGTCGCCCTCGCCAACGAAGCCGCGACATCAGGGCTGATGGCCGACCTCGCGCTCCTGATCGGCGCCGGCGATGTGATCACGCTGTCGGGCGATCTCGGCGCCGGCAAGACGGCGGCTGCCCGTGCGCTGATCCGCTATCTCGCCGGTGACGACGCAATGGAAGTGCCGAGCCCGACCTTCACGCTGGCGCAAGGCTATGAGCTGCCGTCGTTTCCGCTGGTTCACGCCGACCTCTACCGCATCAACGACGCGAGCGAGCTCGAGGAGATCGGACTGTCGCCGTTGCCGGACGGAATCGTGGCGCTGATCGAATGGCCGGAGCGCGCCCCCGATGCGATGCCCGACGACCGCATCGACATCGCATTCACCCATCGTCCGGCACTGGGATCGACCGCCCGCGCGGCCGAGATCACCGGCCACGGCAAGGCGGCGGCAAAAGTCACCCGGCTCAAGCTGCTGCGACAGTTTCTCGACGGCGCGGGCTACATCGCCGCCCGGCGCGAACGCATGCCCGGCGATGCCTCGACGCGCTCCTATGCGCGGCTGCACGACGACAATGGCAGCGTCATCCTGATGAACTCGCCGCGGCGACCGGACGGCCCGGCGATCTATGACGGCAAATCCTACAGCGCAGCCGTGCATCTCGCCGAGGATGTCAGGCCGTTCGTCGCGATCGGAAATGGCCTGCGCAAGCAGGGCTTTTCCGCACCCGCGATCCGGCACACCGATCTCGAATCCGGATTCCTCATCACCGAGGATTTCGGCAGCGCCGGCGTGATCGAAGGCGATCCGCCGAAGCCGATCGCCGAGCGCTATGAGGCGGCGATCGACATGCTGGCGGCGCTGCACCGCGAGACGCTGCCCGGGACGCTGCCGCTGACATCAGAAGTGAGCTACGACATCCCGGTGTTCGATGTCGACGCCTGGCTGATCGAAATCGGGCTGATGATCGAATGGTACATGCCCGACCGTGGCGTTCAGCCGAATGATGCGCTCCGCGCCGAATTTTTCGCGATGTGGCGCGCACTGCTGGAGAAGCCCGCCGCGGCACCGCAGACCTGGGTGATCCGCGATTTCCACTCACCGAACCTGATCTGGCTGACTGAGCGCACCGGAATCCTGCGCGTCGGCGTCATCGATTTCCAGGATGCGCTGCTGGGGCCTGCGGCCTATGACGTCGTGTCGCTGCTGCAGGACGCGCGGATCGACGTGCCCGAACAGCTCGAACTGTCGCTCCTGACCCGCTACATCAAGGCGCGGCGCGCCACCGACGAAAGCTTCGATCCGGCAAGCTTCGCCGAGCTGTACGCGATCATGTCGGCGCAGCGGAATACACGTCTGCTCGGCACCTTCGCCCGGCTCAACCGGCGCGACGGCAAGCCGCAATATCTCAAACATCAGCCGCGGATCTGGACCTACCTCAATCGGTCGCTGGCGCATCCCGCGCTCGCCGCGTTTCGCGACTGGTACGCGGCCAACATCCCTCCTCCAGTACCGTAATTTACCGATTGTTAGCCAAGGCCCGCCTAATCTGACGCTGGCTGTGCTCCATTCGCGGAGCCGCCGGTTTGGAGCGGGACGGTACCATGGCGACGGAACGACGCAGGGGCGATCGTGTCACATTTGAGCGCGGTATCTCGGCTCACATGATGGGCATCGACGGCACCTGGCGGCGTGACTGCATCATGGAAGACGTGTCGGAGACGGGCGCCAAACTCACCGTCGAGGGCTCGGTCGTGGGCCTGCATTTGAAAGAATTTTTCCTGCTGCTGTCGTCGACAGGATTGGCCTATCGCCGTTGCGAGCTGGCATGGGTCAATGGCGACCAGATCGGCGTCAATTTCCTGAAACAAGGTGACAAGAAAAAGAAACCTGGCAAGCGCGGCGCGCAGGCGGACGTCGTTTGAGCCTTGATTGCCCTTGCCGTCTTATGGTCGTCATGTCCGATGACTATGGCGTCTGACCGATATGCTTGCCGAATCGCCGTGATATGATCGGCGCAGAGAGATGATGACCGAGACTGTTCGAAAGATGCCCGTCACCCCCCACAAAGCGATGGTGCTCGCCGCCGGCCTCGGCGTGCGCATGCGCCCCTTGACCAACACGATGCCAAAACCGCTGGTGAGTGTGGCCGGCCAGCCGCTGCTCGACCACGTGCTCGACAAGCTCGCCGCCGCCGGCGTCAGCGAAGCCGTCGTCAATGTGCATTACCTGCCCGACCAGATCATCGAGCACGTCAAGACCCGCAGCCGCCCGCGCGTCATCATCTCCGACGAGCGCGATCTGGTGCTCGGCACCGGCGGCGCAGTCGTGAAGGCGCTGCCGCTGCTCGGCGATGCGCCGTTCTATCATCTCAATGCCGACACGATGTGGATCGACGGCGTGCGCTCCAATCTGGCGCGTCTCGCCGAAGCCTTCGATCCCGCGCGGATGGACATCCTGCTGCTGATGGCGCCGACCACGTCAAGCATCGGTTATAGCGGCCGCGGCGACTACGGGATGCTGCCCGACGGCGCGTTGCGCAAGCGGCGTGAGCATCAGGTGGTGCCGTTCGTCTACGCCGGCGCTGCGATCATTTCGCCGGCACTGTTTGCCGACGCGCCCGCCGGCGATTTCTCGCTGACGAAGATGTTCGACCGCGCCAACGACCAGGAGCGGCTGTTCGGCCTGCGCCTCGACGGCGTCTGGATGCATGTCGGAACCCCCGACGCGATCCAGGCCGCGGAAGAGGCGTTTCTGGAAAGCGTCGCGTAGGCCGCGCGCCGTCCCTGGATCAGCGATCGTCGTCGATGGCGAGAACAGCAAAGCTCGCGAGCCAGTGTTCGCCCATATAGTCGCCGGCAATATGGGGCAGGCCGGCATCGAGATGGCGTCGTGCGACGTCCTGCAGGATCGGATGGTGGGCATCGCTTTCCGGCAACGCTTCGGCCAGCGCCCGCCAGCACCAGGCCCGGCTGAGATTAAGCCCATCGAGATGCGCGATCTTGCCGTCGGTGCGGTCGGTGACGGTGGCCGGCCGGAACAGCGTGACCGGTTCGCACAGCGCCAGCCGGGGCAGGAAACGGTCGAACCAGGACAGGAATTCGTCCGGCGCGAGCAGGCGGCGCATGCACTCCGCTTCGATGAGCGCGGAGGACTGGAAGTCGTCTCCGCTCGGCTCGCCCCATGCGGGGCAATCCTCATCTGCTCCATACCAGCGCAGAGCCGTCTCACGTAGCAGACCGCTGAACGCACGGTCCTGCGTCACGGCCGCATAATCGGCGGCCATGCGCAGCCCGAAGGCGGTGTTGAAGTGCGTGCCGACGCGCACCGGATAGGGTGAGAGCGGCAGGAAATCGCGAAAGCGCTGCGCGAAGATGTCGGCAAGCGGGGCTACTCGCTCGCACCATGGTGTTTCGTCGAGAAAGGAGAGTTCTGCGGCGAGCTTCAGCAGCCAACCCCAGCCATAGGGCCGCTTGAAGCCGCGCGCCGTCGGCGCCGCGAGGTAGGCACATTCGGCTGCGATCTTATCGCTTACGAATTGCTCGTCGAACAGCGCGCGGATCTCGTCTGCAGCGGCGGATCGCGGATACCGGCGCAGCAGCCGGGCGAGCAGCCAATAGCTATGGACGCAGGAATGCCAGTCATAGCTGCCGTAGAAAACCGGATGCAATTGGCGCGGCGTCAGTGCGTCCTGCGGCCCGGCCAATACATGGTCCGGCTTGTTGGGATATTCCCGCCGCACATGGCCGAGCGCGATGCGGGCAAAACCGACGGCAAGTTCTTCCGTGAGGATCGTGGCGCTCATGCTGGAAACTTTTCCTTTTGCGTGCGCCCAACAATGATCTCGATCAGGCGCGGTGTCATGTAGATCGGAAACTGCGTGGCCGCGAAGAACAGCGCCGTCATCGGCGACACCACACCCATGGCGGACCAGACCAGTCCGACATTACGGTTGCCGAGAATGAGACCGGCGGTGAGCCGCTCGGCCAGACTGCCCGGCAGCAGCAAGGCGCCAAGCACTTGCAGGGCGAGATTGCAGGCGAAGGCAAGGCCGATGCAAGTGAGCGCGGCTGCCGGCTGCGCCTCGATCTGGGCGCGCACCCCCGCCATGGTGGCGATAGCGAAAACCAGCAGTGAGGCAAGCACGGCGGCGTCGACCGTGCGTGAATGCTGCGCCAATCGTGCGTAGGCCCGGTGGCGAAGCAGCAGGGCCGCCGCGCCCGCGCCGCCGACCAGCAAAGCGAGCCGCGCCGCCAGCGCCAACGGATCGAGCGCGAGGCCGGTGAACGATGCAGCGATCAAGGGCACGGTGATTGGCGCCAGGCCCATCGACAGCAGCGTGACGGCAAGCGGAATGGTCGCATCGAAGCCCAGCATTCGCGCGACCGCCGCGGTGCCACTCGAAGGCGGGGCGCAGACCGAAAGTACCAGCGCGACGGTCAACTCCGCGCCACATCCGGCGCCTCGCGCTGCGAAGCCGACCAGTAGCGGACAGGCCAGCATGGCGAGCGCCGGCAACAGCAACGAAACCATCGGCCGCCGCAACGCTTGGCGGAGGGCGCCGCCGTCGACCTGCAGGAAGGTACCGAGCAGCAGAACGAAGATCGCGGCTGCCATCAGGGGCCGCATGGCGTCCGCCAGGGCGGGGAAGGCCAACCCGGCCACGACGCCGATGACCAGCCATGTCGGCCCGCCCGGCATCAGCCGTGCGAAATGCCGCCCCAGATCGTTTCGCGTTGTCATCATGTCCGGTGCGAGGATAGGCGCGAATTAATCATTGTTGAAATTGATTATCTATATATGCACTATTGCTGTCATGAATTTAACTGCGGTCGATCTCAATCTGCTCGTCGCTTTCGAGGCGCTGATCGAGGAGCGCCACGTCACCCGCGCGGCCGAGCCTATTGGCCTGGCCCAGCCGTCCATGAGCAGTGCGTTGAGAAGACTGCGTGCGCTGTTTGCCGATGAGTTGTTCCTGCGCGCCGGCGCGGGCATGCAGCCGACCGAGAAGGCGCTGGTGCTCGCAGGGCCGATCGGGGAAGCGTTGCGGCAGATCAGGGGCGTGCTCGCGCCCGATCAGGGCTTCGATCCATCCACAACGCGCAGGCGCATCACGATTGCCGCAACGGATTACGGCGATCTCGTTCTGGTGCCGGAACTGATCCGTTTGTTGCGCGCCGAGGCTCCGGGCATCGACCTTGCCGTTCGCCCGCTCATCGATGCGACTGCGGCTCTTGCGAGACTGGAGCGCGGTGAACTCGATGCGCTGATCGGCGGCCACCTGCCGGACTCACCGCGCTGCGTTCGGCATCGATTGTTCGAGGAGCGCTTTGTCTGCATCCGCGACGTGGCTCGCGCGAACGGGTCGGAGCATCTCAGCCTCGGGGACTATGCGGCCTTGCCGCACGCTCTGTTCTCGGCCGCCGGCGGCGACGGCCTGCCGAGCGTGATTGACGCCCTGTTGGCTCGCGAGGGACTGAAGCGGCGGGTGGCGATGACGCTTGCGCATGTCGTCGCGGTCCCTTTCGCGGTGGCCGGCACCGATCTCGTCGCCACGATGGCCGAGCGCGTTGCCCGCCGCTTCACGGATGTCGCCGGCGTTGCCGTCGTCACGCCGCCCTTCGACATCCCCGCTTTCGCAATCGACCTCGTCCATAACAGGCGCGCCACCGAAGATCCGGCGCTGCGGTGGTTTCTGGATGCCGTGAGCCGCTGCGCCCGTCGGCTCGCTGGCTGAGGCGGCCATACAAGCCGTAACGCCCACTTGCTGCTGACGATGACAGGGGTGGCTAATGGCGGTCGGCGCTCCCTATATTGGCGCTGATTCGAATCAGGCAGCCCATGCGTGTTTTCAGCGTTCCCGTCTCCGCGCCGTTCCTGCGCACCGTCGTCTCGGCGTTGGTCGACGGCCGGCTGGTCGCGGGATTTGAGGCGCGGAACGATCCGGCCAGGCTCGCCAATGCCACGCTTTATTTGCCGACCCGGCGTGCCGGCCGTCTGGCGCGTGAAATTTTCCTCGACGTGCTCGATGCGGATGCGGCGGTGCTGCCGCGCATCGTCGCACTCGGCGACATCGATGAAGATGAGCTCGCCTTTGCAGACCCGTCGGACGAGGTCGGCGGCACAGCATCACTCGACATTCCGCCGAAACTCGGCGAGCTCGAGCGCCGATTGACGCTGGCGCACCTGGTCGCGGCCTGGGCCAAGACGCCGGTGTCGTCGCCGCTGGTGGTTGGCGGCCCGGCCTCGACGCTACAGCTTGCCGGCGATCTCGCGCGGCTGATGGACGACATGGTCACACGCGGCGTCGACTGGCGTGAGCTCGACCGGCTGGTGCCGGGCCAGCTCGACAAATATTGGCAGCACTCGCTCGAATTCCTGCGCATCGCGCGCGACGCCTGGCCGAGCTATCTCAAGGAGATCGGCCGGATCGAGCCGGCGGCGCGGCGCGATCTGCTGATCGAGGCGGAGGCTGCGCGGCTCACCGCGCATCACGCGGGCCCGGTGATCGCGGCCGGTTCGACCGGCTCGATGCCGGCGACCGCAAAATTCCTGCACGCGGTAGCGAAGCTGCCGAACGGCGCCGTGGTGCTGCCCGGGCTCGACACCGACCTCGACGACGAGTCCTGGCAGACGATCGGCGGCGAGCGCAATGCGGACGGCCGGTTCACCACGCCGCCGTCGTCAAACCATCCGCAATTCGCGATGCATGCGCTGCTCGTCGATCGCTTCGGTATCAGGCGCCGCGATGTCGAGCTTCTCGCCCAGGAAGCGCCGCTCGGCCGCGGCGTGCTGGTATCGGAAACGATGCGGCCGTCGACCGCGACGGCGCAATGGCACGACCGGCTGGAGCGGCCGGAGATCGTCGAACGCATTTCCGCCGGGATGACCAACCTCACGGTGGTCGAGGCGCCCAATCCCGAGATGGAGGCGCTGGCGATCGCGGTCGCGATGCGCGAGGCGCGCCATCTCGGCAAATCAGCCGCGCTGGTGACGCCGGATCGTGCGCTGGCGCGACGGGTCATGGCCGCGCTGACGCGCTGGAATCTGGAATTCGACGATTCCGGCGGTGACGCGCTGATGGAGACCTCGCCCGGCGTGTTCGCCCGCCTTACCGCGGAAGCCGCGGCCAGGGGACTGGAGCCGCCGACATTGCTCGCGCTGCTCAAGCATCCGCTGTTCCGGCTCGGTGGAGCGCACAGTGCGTTGAAGCGCGCGATCGAAGTTCTGGAACTGGCGCTGTTGCGCGGCACCCGGCCCCAGGCCGGGAGCGCCGGCCTTTCGCGCGACTTCGAGCGGTTCCGGGCCGAACTTGTGAAGCTGAACAGCGGCGAAACCTCGTCACTACATAAGCAGGAGCAGCGCACGCACCTGCGGGACGACGAACTCAATCAGGCGCAGGCCCTGATCGCGAAATTGCGGACGGCGCTGGCGCCACTCGAGAACGTTGCATCATCGAAGCCGCATGATTTCGCCGAGCTGGCGTCGCGCCATCGCGAGGCGTTGCTGGCGCTGTCCTGTGACCAGCACGGCGTCGCCATCGTGTTCGAGGAGCGCGCCGGCGCGGCGCTGGCCTCGGCGTTCGACGATCTGCTCGCCAAACAACAGCCGAGCGGGCTGCTGACGCCGCTTGCCGACTATCCCGAGGTGTTCCAGACGGCGTTTGCCGACCGCATGGTGCGCCGACCGGAATCAGCACGAGCGCAGCTCAACATCTTCGGCCAATTGGAGGCGCGGCTCACCGAATCCGATCGCGTCATTCTCGGCGGGCTGGTCGAGGGCGTCTGGCCGCCGTCGCCGCGGATCGATCCCTGGCTGAGCCGGCCGATGCGCCACGAGCTCGGCCTCGACCTTCCCGAGCGGCGGATCGGGCTCTCCGCGCATGACTTCGCACAGTTGCTCGGCCACGACGAGGTGATCCTCAGCCACGCGGCGAAGGTCGGTGGGGCACCGGCGGTCGCCTCGCGCTTCCTGCACCGGCTGGAGGCGGTCGCAGGCGAGGCGCGGTGGAAGATGGCAACATCGGCCGGCGAGATCTACGCGCAATATGCTGCCGAACTCGACCGGCCCGACAAGGTCGAGCCCGTTAAGCAGCCCGAGCCGCGGCCGGCGCGCGACACCCGGCCGCTGAAAATGTCGGTCACCGCGATCGAGGACTGGCTGCGCGACCCCTATACGATCTACGCGCGTTACATCCTGAAGCTCGACCCGCTTGATCCCGTCGACATGCCGCTGTCGGCGGCCGACCGCGGCTCAGCGATCCACGAGGCGCTCCGCGAATTCACGCAAGTCTATGCCGATGCGCTGCCCGCCGACACGGTGCGCGCACTGCGCGAGATTGGCGGCAAGTATTTCGCGCCACTGATGGAACGCCCCGAGGCCCGCGCGCTGTGGTGGCCGCGCTTCCAGCGCATCGCCGCGTGGTTTGCGGAATGGGAGGCCGCGCGGCGCGGCAGCATCGCTGGAATCAAGGCCGAGATCAAAGGCGAGATCGGCATTCCCCTCGACGATGCGCGGACTTTCACCCTTTCCGCGCGCGCCGACCGCATCGAGCGGCGTGACGACGGCAGCTTTGCCATCCTCGACTACAAGACCGGCCAGCCGCCAACGGGAAAACAGGTGCGCATGGGCCTGTCGCCGCAGCTCACGCTGGAGGCTGCGATCCTGCGCGAGGGCGGCTTTGCCGATATTCCGGCCGACTCCTCGGTCGGCGATCTCGTCTATGTCAGGCTGAGCGGCAACAATCCGCCGGGCGAGCAGCGCTCGCTGGAGCTGAAGATCAGGCCGAACGACACGCCACAGCCGCCGGATGAAGCCGCCGACAGCGCGCGGCGCAAGCTGGAAGCGCTGATCCGCGCCTTCGATGACGAGAGCCAGGCCTACACCTCGCTGAACCTCTCGATGTGGGCGAACCGCTATGGCGCCTATGACGACCTTGCGCGCATCAAGGAATGGTCCGCCGCCGGCGGCCTGGGGATCGAGGAATGGTGAAGGCCCCCCGCCCGATTCCGCCCGCGGTGCGCGACGCGCAGGCCCGCGCGTCCGATCCGAAAGCGTCGACGTTCGTGTCTGCCAATGCCGGCTCGGGCAAGACGCATGTTCTTGTTCAACGGGTGATCCGGCTGCTGCTCGACGGCGTGCCGCCGGAAAAAATCCTCTGCATCACCTTCACCAAGGCCGCCGCCGCCAACATGGCCGAGCGTGTGTTCACGACCCTTGGCCACTGGGTGACGCTGGATGACACAGCGCTCGATGCCGCGATCCGCGACGCCGGCATCGCCCATCCCAACCCAAAGCTCAGGCGGGACGCCCGAAAACTGTTCGCCTGCGCGCTGGAGACGCCGGGCGGGTTGAAGGTGCAGACCATCCACGCGCTGTGCACCCGGCTGCTGCAGCAGTTTCCGTTCGAGGCCAACGTGCCGGCGCGCTTTGCCGTGCTCGACGACCGCGACCAGAACGAGATGATGGAACGGGCCAATCTCGCCGTGTTCCTGGACGCCGCTCGCAATCCCGACAGTCCGATCGGTCGCGCGCTGATGACGGCGATGGCGAACGCTGCCGACGTCACTTTCAAGGATGTGGTCCGCGAGGCCTGCCTCAGCCGCGATCACTTCATGGCCTGGACCGATGCCGCCGGCAGTGCGGCCGCGGCTGCTGCGCAGATGTCAGCCGCACTCGGCGTCGCCCCCGACGATCGCATCGAGGATGTCGAGCGCGACATCGTCGACGGTCGAAACCTGCCGAGGTCAAGCTGGAAGGAAATGGCTGCGATCCTCGACACCAGCAGCCGAGCCGATCAGAAGCAGGCAGAACGGCTGCGGAGTGCACTGACATTTACCGGTGCAGCTCAAGTCGACGAGTATCTCGGCGTATTCCTCACGGATGACCGTGCGCCCCGTGCCTCGATTGTCACCAACAACTTCATCAAGAAGAATGCTGTCGCAGGCCGGCGGTTCGAATCGGAAGTCGACCGGCTCGGTCCCTTGATCGAGCGTCGCCGCGCCGTGGTCGCGCGCGACCGCACCGAGGCGCTGATCCACATCGCGACCGCAGCAGCCGCGAATTACCGCCGTGAAAAGCTGGAACGCGGCCTGCTGGATTATGACGACCTGATCGACAAGACGCTGACGATGCTCGATCGCGTCTCCTCCGGCTGGGTGCATTACAAGCTCGACCGCGGCGTCGATCACGTGCTGATCGACGAGGCGCAGGATACGAGCCCCCGGCAGTGGGACATCGTCGCGCATATCATCTCGGAATTCACCTCCGGCGCCGGTGCGCGCGACGGCCTCGTGCGCACCGTGTTTGCCGTGGGTGACGAGAAACAGTCGATCTTCTCGTTCCAGGGCGCCGCGCCACGCGAATTCGACCTGCGCCGAAATGAATTGAAAAGGAAATTCGAGGGCGCTGGACTGAAATTCGATCCGGTGGCGTTCAACTATTCCTTCCGTTCGGGGCCGACGATTCTGCATTCGGTCGATCACGTATTCCGAGAGCCTGAAATCTTTCGGAGTATCCACGCCGATAGCGTCCATCCCCTCCACAACGCCCTGGCCGATGCGGGCCCGAGCCTGATCGAGCTCTGGGATCTCGCCGTGGCCGACGACCGCCAGGACATCGAAGGCTGGCGCGCGCCATTCGACGGCGTGGCGATGACGAGTCCCGAGGTCAAGCTCGCCAAACGAATCCAGGCCGAGATCAAGCGCCTCGTCGAGAGCGGCACCATGACCGGCAGCGAGGGCGCGCGCCGGCCCTTGCGTTATGGCGACATGCTGATCCTGGTGCGGCGGCGCGGCAACGCCTTCGATGCGGTGATCCAGGCGCTGAAGCACGCCAATATCCCGGTCGCCGGCGCCGACCGGCTCAAGCTGACCGAGCACATCGCGATCATCGATTTGATGAACCTCACCGACGCGCTGCTGCTGCCACAGGACGATCTCGCTCTTGCGGTGGCGCTGAAGAGCCCGCTGTTCGGCCTCGACGAGGACGATTTGTTCAAGCTGGCCTGGCACCGCCGCGGCTCGCTGCGGCAAGCGCTCGCCGCGCACGCGCCGGCCGATGATCGGTTCTCGGCCGTGCTTCGGCGCCTCGAGCAGTGCGAGCGACGCTTCGCCAACGAAACGCCGTTCGCATTCTATGCGTGGCTGCTCGGCGGCGACGGCGGGCGCGCGCGCATCCTGCGGCGGCTCGGGCACGAGGCCAATGACGCGCTCGACGAATTTCTCGAACTCGCGCTGAACTACGAGCGCAAGGCGCCAGCCTCGTTGCAGGGATTTGTGGCCTGGCTGCGCGCGGCCGACACCGAAGTGAAGCGCGACATGGAGATTTCACGCAACGAGGTCCGTGTCATGACCGTGCACGGCGCCAAGGGGTTGGAATCATCGGTCGTGTTCCTCGTGGATACGACGACCTCGCCGTCGGACACCCAGCGGCTGCGGCTGATCCATCTGCCACAGGGCAACGCCGCGCCGCATGCACCCGGCGTCGTGGTGTGGGCCGGCAAGAAAGCCGAGGATCCGCCCGGTGTCGCCGATGCGCGCAAAGCGATGCTTGGCGATACCGAGGATGAATATCGCCGCCTGCTCTATGTCGCGATGACACGCGCGGCCGATCGCCTGGTGGTCGGCGGCTGCTTGCCCGGCAATATGAACAGTGTACGGAAGCTCTCCTGGTACGACTTGATCACCAAGGGGCTCGCCAATTCCGGGCTGAAGCTCGAGGAGTTGGAGACGCCGGCCGGCAAGGTGATGCGCTATTCGCGGCCCGAAGACGTTGTCGATGCCACCGGCGCCGCGGCTTCGGCAGCCGCGGCGCCGGTTGCGCTGCCGTCATGGCTGCGCGCCCCGGCCGCGCCCGAAGCCTCCACGCCCGGCCTCCTCCGCCCCTCTGATCCGACTGATGACGACCGCCATCACGTGCGGACCGGCGAATCTGTCCTGCTGCGCGCCCGCGCCCTGCAGCGCGGCACGCTGGTGCATCGCCTGCTGCAGTCGCTGCCCGATATCGCCGCCGAGCGGCGCCGCGACGCCGCGCTGGCCTATCTCGTGCGCAATGCCGATGGCTGGCGTGAGGAGGAGCGCGCGACGCTCGCCGGCCAGGTGCTCACGCTGATTGCGGATCCGCGATTCGCACCGGTATTTGCACCCGGCAGTCGTGCCGAGGTCTCGATCGTCGGGCGGCTGGACCGCTCCGATCGGCCGAAAGCGCTGGTTTCGGGCCAGATCGACCGGTTGGTGGTGACACCAGCCGAGGTTCTGATCGTGGATTTCAAGACCAACCACGCCCCACCGAAGACCGCCGCCGAAGCGCCGGCCGGCTATGTCAGGCAGCTTGCGTTATACCGCGCGGTGCTGGCGAAGCTTTATCCCCAGCGCCCGGTCCGCGCCGCGCTGTTGTGGACCGAAACGCCTGAAATGATGGAGCTTTCCGCCCCCGCGCTGGACGCTGCCCTGACATAAGATCATGTCGGTGTGAGCGAGCTTGACCCGGCAAGGGCGCGTTCATACGTTTGCCCCATGCTCCCCGGGCGCGATTCTTCAGCCGCCCTTCTGTTTCAACCGAACGAGGTACTCCCATGGCCGTTGGCAAGGTTTCTGACGCCGATTTCGAAGCCGAAGTGCTCAAGGCGACCGGGCCCGTGGTCGTCGACTTCTGGGCCGAATGGTGCGGACCGTGCCGCATGATCGCGCCCGCCCTTGACGAGATTTCCGGCGCGATGGGCGACAAGGTCAAGATCGTGAAGCTCAACGTCGACGAGAGCCCGAAGACCGCGTCGAAATATGGTGTGATGTCGATCCCGACCCTGATGATCTTCAAGGGCGGCGAGATGGCCTCGCGTCAGGTCGGCGCTGCACCCAAGGCAAAGCTGCAGCAGTGGATCACCGCTGCGGTCTGATCCGCTTTCGAATTAGCTGATTGTGAAACGGCCGGCGATGAGCCGGCCGTTTTCGTTTTGAGCGTTATCTGATCCATCCCGTCGCCAGCGCCGAGGCGAGTTCCGGCTGGCCGTTCTGTCGCGCCAGCGCTGCCATCGCGGCGTGGTCGTAGGGCACGTGGCGGAAGGTGACGTGCCAGGCGCCACCGACCTGTTCGAGGATCGCGTAGCGGGCGTCCGGCGATCCGGCCTCGACGACATGCTGAAACGGATGGGTGTCGCGATAGCCGGGCGAGCCGACGCTGCCGGGATTGACGATCAACCGGCCGTCGCGAAGTCGCACCGCGCGGGCGATATGGCTGTGCGCGCAGAGGATCAGTCGCTGCGCGACGCCCTTAGCCTTCTGCTCGATCGATTCCAGCGCGGTCAGGCAGACCTCGCCGCTCGGCAGCACCGTTTCCAGCCAATAGGTTTCGTCATTCGCGGGTGTCGCGTGGCAGAGAAAGACCTGGTCGCGGAACACGCGTGTCGCCGGCAGCGTACGCAGCCAGTCGAGATGAACCGCATCGAGCTGCGCATGCGCCGGCCGATCCCACGAGCCCATCTTCTCCGGCGGACGGTCGATCAGATAGCGGTCATGGTTGCCGAGCAGATGGACTGCATCGAGCGCCATCAAGATATCCATCGTTCGCCGTGCGTCGAGCGGCCCGCTCGCCATGTCGCCGAGATCGACGATGTCAGAAATACCCTGGGCGCGAATATCGGAGATCACGGCGTCCAGCGCGAGATAATTGCCGTGCACGTCGGCGATAGCGGCAAAGCGCATGATGTCAGCCGTTCCTTCCACGTCTCGTGAGCACGAAACGCATCATGCAGGAGGCGTGCCGTTGGCGGCGAGCACGGGCCCGGCGAGATATAGCGAGCCGGTGATCAGGATGCGCGGCGGCACCTCGTAGGCCAGCGTGGCGAGCCGCTGCAGCGCGGCGTCAACCCCGCTTGCGATCTCGACGCGCATGCCGAGGGCGCGCGCGGCATCGGCCAATCTTTCTGGCGGCATGCCATTGTCGCGGCCCGGCACCGGTACTGCGATGATATGCCGCGTCAGCCCGGCGAAATTGGCGAGGAAGGCGCCGGCATCCTTGTTGCCCATCATGCCGGCAATGACGACGAGCGGCCGCGACACGCGCTCTTCGAGATCGCAGAGCGCTGCCGCCGCGACCCGGCCGCCTTCGGCGTTGTGCCCGCCGTCGAGCCAGACCTCCGAGCCCTGCGGACCTTGGCTGAAGAGCGTGCCGGAGACCAGCCGCTGCATCCGCGCCGGCCATTCGGCATTGACCATACCGGCTTCGTAAGCCGCGATGTTGAGCTTGAACGCGTCGATCGCGCGCAACGTCGCGATCGCCAATCCTGCATTGTCGAACTGGTGACGGCCAAACAGCTTTGGCGCGGCGAGATCCATCAAGCCGCGCTCGTCCTGATAGACCAGCCGGCCGCGCTCGACGCTGACATGCCATTGCTGGCCGGCCGCATGCAGCGGCGCGCGCTTGCGGTTCGCCTCCGCCTCGACCACGGCCATCGCCTCGGGCGCTTGCTCGGCGGAGATCACCGGCACCTTGCGCTTGATGATCGCGGCCTTTTCGGCGGCGATCAACGGCAGCGTATCGCCTAGAAATTCCATGTGATCCATGCTGACCGGCGCGATCACGCAAGCCAGCGGCGTCTCGACCACATTGGTCGAATCCAGCCGGCCACCGAGGCCTACCTCGAGCAGCACGACGTCGGCCGGATGCTTGGCGAACAGACAGAAGGCGACTGCGGTCTCCATCTCGAAGATGGTGATCGGGTTGCCGGCGTTCAGGCGCTCGCAATGCTCACACGTCGCGCGCAGTTCGTCGTCGCCGACCAGCTTGCCGCCGCCGACGGCCCCCAACCGGTAGCATTCGTTGAGCCGCACCAGATAGGGCGAGGTGAAGACGTGGACGCGCAGACCTGCGGCCTCAAGGATCGCGCGCAAGTAAGCGATCGTGGAGCCCTTGCCGTTGGTGCCGGCGACATGGATCACCGGCGGCAGCTTGCGTTCGGGATGGTCGAGCCGCTCCAGCAAAGCGAGCATGCGATCGAGGCTGAGATCGATGCGCTTGGGATGCAGCGCCGAGACCCGCGCGATCAACGCCTCGAACGAGGGCTGCGATGAGGCGGCTTTCGCGGTCACGCGTGCGGCGCGGCCGGCACCGTCTCCGGCGCTGTGACGATCTGGGCCGGCATCGTGACTGATACCGCGGGTTTCGAGATGGTTTCGTACGCCGGCGATTTGGTCAGCAGGCGGCACAGCCGCGCCAGCGTAGACTTCATCTCATGGCGGTGCACGACCATGTCGACCATGCCGTGCTCGCGCAGGTATTCGGCGCGCTGGAAACCCTCCGGCAGCTTTTCGCGGATGGTCTGCTCGATCACGCGCGCGCCGGCAAAGCCGATCAGCGCGCCGGGCTCGGCGATCTGGACGTCGCCGAGCATCGCATAGGATGCGGTGACGCCGCCGGTGGTCGGATTGGTCAACACGACGATGTAGGGCTGCTTGACCTCGCGCAGCATCTGCACGCCGACCGTGGTGCGCGGCATCTGCATCAGCGACAGAATGCCTTCCTGCATCCGCGCGCCGCCGCTGGCTGCGAACACGATGAAGGGCGACTTCTTCTCGACCGCAAGCTCGAGCCCGCGCACCATCGCCTCACCGGCAGCCATGCCGAGCGAGCCGCCCATGAAATCGAAATCCTGCACTGCCACCACGACGCCGGCGCCTTCGAGTTTGCCGTAGCCGACCTTGATCGCGTCGTTCAGCCCGGTCTTGGCGCGAGCATCCTTGATGCGGTCGACATATTTGCGTTCGTCGCGGAATTTCAGCGGATCGGCGGTCACCTCGGGCAGCGCAATGTCGTACCAGGTCTCGTTGTCGAAGACCGACTTCAGCCGCGCCACCGCGCCCATGCGCATGTGGTAGTTCGAGCCGGGGATCACGAACTGGTTGGCCTCGACGTCCTTGTAGAACACGAGCTGCCCGGAATCCGGACACTTGATCCAGAGGTTCTCCGGCGTCTCGCGACGCAGAATGTTGCGGATCTTCGGCCGGACAACGTTGGTGAGCCAATTCATGGTTCGCTCCGACATGCGGGTCGGTCCCGCGTCAGGTGGATATATGGCGGGCCGGGCAAAACCCGGCAAGCCGCCGTCAGCGGCGTTGTTGCCGCAAATTGTGGCTTATTCTGCGGCCTGTTTGGCGCCCCGGACACCCTGGGCGAGCGCGGCGGCGAGATCCGCCACCGCGGTCACCGTTTTGGCCGTGGCGCGGCCCTCGGCATCGAGGCTGCCGCGCAGGGCATCGACCAGCGCGGTGCCGACCACGGAGCCGTTGGCGTTCTCGGCAATCGAACGCGCCGTCTCCGGGGTGCGGATGCCGAATCCGACGCAAACCGGCAGCGCGGTGTGCCGCTTGATGCGGGCGACAGCCGCTGCAACCACCGTCGAATCAGCCGCCGCACTGCCGGTGATACCGGTGACCGCGACATAGTAGACGAAGCCCGACGTGTTCGCGAGCACCGCGGGCAGGCGGTTTTCGTCGGTGGTCGGCGTCGCCAGCCGGATGAAATTCAGTCCGGCCTTCATCGCGGGGATGCAGAGCTCGGTGTCTTCCTCGGGCGGCAGATCGACGATGATCAAGCCGTCAACACCAGCTGCCTTGGCATCGGCGAGGAACACGTCGACGCCGTAGATATAGATCGGATTGTAGTAGCCCATCAGCACGATCGGCGTGGCATCGTTGTCCTTGCGGAAGCCGCGGACCATCTCCAGCGTCTTCCTGAGCGTCATGCCGCCTTTCAGCGCGCGCAGACCCGCGGCCTGGATCGACGGGCCATCGGCCATCGGATCGGTAAAGGGCATGCCGATCTCGATGATATCGGCGCCGGCCTTCGGCAGCGCCTTGATGATATCGAGCGAGGTTTTGGCGTCGGGGTCACCGGCCATCACGAAGGTGACGAAGGCGGAGCGGCCCTGCTTCTTGAGCTCGGCGAAGGTAGCGTCGATGCGGGTGGTCATGATGTGGCGGTCGCTGTGCTATACCTCTCCCCTCCGGGGAGAGGTCGGCTGCGCAGCAGCCGGGTGAGGGGGATAGAGCGGCTCAAGGCAAGAGCGCGACGCCTCCGCGCGTCACAGACGAGCGCCGAGGCGAAGCTTTGGCAGGCGCTGCGCAATCGAAGATTGGCGCGGTGGAAATTTCGTCGCCAGCACCCGATTGGCCGGTACATCGTCGATTTCGTCACACTCGATGGCAAGCTGATCGTTGAAGTAGACGGCGTAACGCATTCGTCCTCATCAGAAAGAAAGCGCGACCAAGCGAGGACCGAGGTCCTCGAAGCTTGCGGCTTTCTCGTTGTGCGGGTCTCCAACACGGACGTGTACGAGAACCTCGAGGGCGTCCTCGAAATGATCGAAACCTCAGTTCGGTTCGATTGAGTGGAAAGACCCCTCACCCGGCTGCTGCGCAGCCGACCTCTCCCGGACGGGGAGAGGTGAAGAAAGCGCGCCTCGCCTCTCACGTCTTCCTGCCCTTCAAGATGTCGCCGACCTGCGGCACGTCCTTGTCGCCGCGGCCGGAGAGGTTGACCACCATCAGATGATCCTTGGGCCGCTGTGGCGCGAGCTCCGACAATTTTGCGATCGCATGCGCCGATTCGAGCGCGGGAATGATGCCCTCCAGCCGCGACAGCAGCTGGAAGGCCGCCAGCGCCTCCTCGTCGGTCGCCGAAAGATAGGTCACGCGGCCGGTCTCGTGCAGCCAGGAATGCTCGGGACCGATACCGGGATAATCGAGCCCGGCCGAGATCGAATGCGCTTCCTCGATCTGGCCGTCGCTATCCATCAGGAGATAGGTGCGGTTGCCATGCAGCACGCCCGGGCGCCCGCCGGCGATAGACGCAGCATGGAGCTGGGTCAGCCCATGGCCGGCCGCTTCGACACCAAAAATTTCGACCGAGGGATCATCGAGGAACGGGTGGAACAGGCCCATCGCGTTCGAGCCGCCACCGATGCAGGCAATCAATGAGTCAGGCAAGCGTCCTTCGGCCTCCTGCATCTGCTGGCGGGTCTCGTGGCCGATGATCGACTGGAAGTCGCGCACCATCATCGGATAGGGGTGCGGGCCCGCGACGGTGCCGATGCAGTAGAACGTGTTGTGCACGTTGGTGACCCAGTCGCGCAGCGCGTCGTTCATCGCGTCCTTCAGCGTGCGCGCGCCCGACTGCACCGGGATCACCGTGGCGCCCAGCATCTCCATGCGGATCACGTTGGGCTGCTGCCGCGCGACATCGACCGCGCCCATATAGACCACGCATTCGAGCCCGAAGCGTGCGCATAGCGTCGCGGTGGCAACACCATGCTGTCCGGCACCGGTCTCGGCGATGATGCGCTTCTTGCCCATGCGGCGCGCGACCATGATCTGGCCGAGCACGTTGTTCACCTTGTGCGAGCCGGTGTGGTTGAGCTCTTCGCGCTTCAGATAGATCTTGGCGCCGCCGAGATGTTCGGTCAGACGTTCGGCGAAATACAGCGGCGAGGGCCGGCCGACATAGTCCTTCAGATAGCCGTTCATCTCGGCCTGGAATGCCGGATCGGCCTTGGCCTCGGCATAGGCCTTTTCCAATTCGAGGATCAGCGGCATCAGCGTTTCCGCGACGAAGCGTCCGCCGAAAATGCCAAAATGCCCGCGCTCGTCGGGCCCGCTGCGGAAGGAATTGGGCAGGTTTGGATTCATCGAACCATCAGTTCTTTATACGGTTGAGCGACGCGGCCTCTTCTCCCTCGCCCCGCTCTTGCGGGGAGAGGGTTGGGGTGAGGGGCTCTTGCCGCAGATTTGATGACAAACGCGAACGCGGAGAGCCCCCCTCACCCGGATCGCTGTCGCGATCCGACCTCTCCCCGTAAACGGGGAGAGGTGAAGGAGAGCGGGTTGCGCGCGCGGTGCGGATGAAGGCGCGGATCAGCTCGGGGTCCTTGATGCCGGGCGAGCGCTCGACGCCCGACGAAACGTCGACGCCGCCGGCACGGGTGACGCTGATGGCCTCGGCGACGTTGTCGGCGGAGAGCCCGCCCGAGACCATATACGGCAAAGCGAGATCAAGATTCTCCAGCACGTGCCAGTCGAAGGTGGCGCCGAGCCCGCCGGGCCGTGTGGCATCCTTCGGCGCACGGGCATCGAACAGGATGCGGTCGGCGACGCTGGCATAGCCCGGCAGCGGCGCGAGGTCGGCCACGGTCTCGACCGGCAGCGCCTTCATCAGAGGCAGGCCGAATCTCTGCTTGATGTCGCGCAGCCGCGCGACGGTCTCCTTGCCGTGCAGTTGCAGGATATCCGGCCGCAGCGTCTCGATGATGTTTTCGAGCGTGGCATCATCGGCGTCGACCGTCAGCGCGACCTTGAGCGCACGACCCTTGGCGCGGCTGCCGAGATCACGCGCAACCTCGCGGCTGATATGGCGCGGCGACGGCGGAAAGAACACGAACCCGACCATGTCGGCGCCGGTCGCAAGCGCGACGTCGAGCGTCTCGCGCGTGGACAGGCCGCAGATTTTGACGAGCAGGGACATGATCTTGGAACGGTGTCTCTCAGAACGGGTTTTCGGGCGGCCGGAACCGGGTCGCGACCTGATCCGACGGGGCGGGTTCTACAACGTCACGCCCTGCTTGTCTCGCCCGGCAGACCCGTAGAACCCTGATAGGGCCGGCCCCGGAAGCCGCTGCGCGTCGCCGCGGGAGGCGGCCGCCGCGGCCTTGAGGTCGGCCAACTCGGAACGGGCCTGGCGCGCGTCGGCTTCGTGCTGCCGGGCGGCGCGGCGCCAGCGCCGCTGCCGGACCCAGGTTGCGGTGCCGCCGGCGATCACGCCCACGATCGCGGATGCGATGATAACGACGAACAGCGGCACCGGTGGCAGTGTGAGCGATGGGTCGGTCGAGTTGAAGGGATCGAACGACACCGTCACCAAATGATGGTTGGCGACCCCGAAGATGATGAGGATCAGTCCGAGCGGGACGACGACCAATGCCGTGAAGAACTTTCGCATGACAATCTCTCATGACGACGGAGAACGCGCGGGCGCTTTACCCGCAGCACGGCAACGCCCGATGTCGCGCGTTACGCGTCGGCCTTCGGCGCGTCGACCTCGGGCGCTTCAGCTTCGTCGCGATTGAGACGCTCGCGCATCTCTTTGCCGGTCTTGAAGAACGGCACGCTCTTCTGATCGACCGGCACGTGCTCGCCGGTACGCGGATTGCGGCCCGCCCGTGCCGGACGGTGCTTTACCGAAAACGCGCCAAAACCGCGCAGCTCGACGCGGTCGCCGCGGGCCAGCGCGGCGACGATCTCATCGAGAATCGCATTCACGATGTTCTCGACATCCCGCTGATAGAGGTGCGGGTTGTGCTCGGCGATACGCTGAACAAGTTCGGATTTGATCATTGAAAGTGGGATCCGGGATCTTGCGGAAGTCCATTTCCGTGAAAATGCCTTGCACTGTCAAGACGCTAAATCAATTTTGGGTGCCGCGAATTTGCGTGACAAATAGCCCAAACGGGGCATGCGGCGATTCCCGCAGAGCGGGAAGTGCCCAAAACTGCGCCTCCACGTCGATCAGTTGGTTCCGGCCGGGCTCCACAGGGCCAGCATGCCGTCGACCCCAAACCGGTCGACCGCCTGCGCCAGCCCGCCTTGCTCGATCCGCCGCGCGATGGCGCCGAGACCGAGTGCATCGAGCGTCACAGACGCCGCAGTGCGCAGGAATGTCAGGTCGCCGAAGCGCGGATTGAGCTTGTAGTCACGCACCGGCAGGTCGCTTTTGACCTTCTTCTCGGCGACAAGCCAGGCGATCGCGGTGTCCTCGTCGCCAAGCTGGTCGATTAGCTTGAGATCGACCGCCTGCCGGCCGGTGAAGACGCGTCCGTCCGCAACCTTTTGCAGCAAGGCGTCGTCCATGCCGCGCCGCTCCTTCACCAATCCACGGAACCATGCATAAGAATCCTTCACCAGCGCGTCGATCGCGTCGTGTGCTTCCGGGCTGGTCGGCTCAAAGCCATTCGGCGCCGCCTTCAGCGGCGAAGATTTGATCTCTTCCATCTTCACGCCGACGGTCTTCAGCAGTTCGGACACGTTCGGGAACTGGAACAGCACGCCGATCGAACCGACCAGCGAGGTCTGCTGCGCGACGATGTGGTCGGCCGCAATCGCGGTGATGTAGCCGCCTGAAGCGGCCAATCCCTCGACGACGACGACGAGCGGCTTCTTGGCCTTCAGCTGCATCAGCGAATCATAGAGCTGCTCGGAGCCTGCGGTGGTGCCGCCGGGCGAATTGATGTGCACAATGACTGCTGCGTATTGCGACTTCTCAAGCCGCTTCAGCGCCTCGACGCGCTCGTTATCGCTGCGGATCAGCCCTTCGATGGTGATGCGCGCGATCGCACCCCTCGGCGCGAACATGCCGCGCCCGCCACTGGCGATCACAGCCACGCTGACAATGGCCGCGATCGCAACGACCGCGGCGGCGACGCGCCAGAACGTCAACTTGCGTCTGATCCGGCGGCGATCGACGATCACGTCTGAATCCAGCGACATCGAATTTCTCCAGGAATGGCTGCGCGTTTTGCAGCCGCAGCATCATTATATCCCTAATCAAATACATCAATTGCGGTGCAATATGAAGAAAACAAGGCTCGCGATATATCCAAAGCGTCCGTAGCCCGGATGAAGCGAAGCGTAATCCGGGTCGACTTCAAACCGATGGCAAGATCCCGGATTTCGCTTCGCTCTATCCGGGCTACGATTTGACAACAAAAAAGGCCCCGGCTTGCGCCGGGGCCCAATTGTTCGCCTAAATCGAGCGAATGCTTACTTGTCGCTGCCGCGGTTCTTCAGCGCGGTGCCGAGGATGTCGCCGAGCGTCGCTCCCGAATCGGAGGAGCCGTACTGCGCGATGGCTTCCTTCTCTTCAGCGACTTCCAGCGCCTTGATCGAGACCTGCACCTTGCGGGCCTTCTTGTCGAACTGGATGACGCGGGCATCGACCTTCTCACCGACGGCGAAGCGTTCGGCGCGTTGATCGTTGCGGTCGCGGGCCAGCTCGGACCGCTTGATGAAGGTGGTGAACTCGGTGCCCGAGATCCTCACCTCGATGCCGCTTTCCTTGACCTCGAGCACTTCGCAGGTCACGACGGCGCCCTTCTTGACGTCGCCCGGCTCCGCGAAGGGGTCGCCTTCAAGTTGTTTAACTCCGAGGGAAATGCGCTCCTTCTCGACATCGACATCGAGCACCACGGCCTTGACCATGTCGCCCTTCTTGAAGTTGTCGATCACCTGCTCGCCCGGAAGCTTCCAGTCGAGGTCGGAGAGATGGACCATGCCGTCGACGTCGCCGTCGAGGCCCAAGAAAAGTCCGAACTCGGTCTTGTTCTTGACTTCGCCTTCGACCGTGGAGCCGACCGGGAACTTCTCGACGAACACTTCCCAGGGGTTGCGCATGGTCTGCTTGAGACCAAGCGAGATGCGGCGCTTGACCGAATCGACTTCCAAGACCTGCACTTCGACTTCCTGCGAGGTCGAGACGATCTTGCCGGGGTGCATGTTCTTCTTGGTCCACGACATCTCGGAGACGTGGATCAGGCCTTCGATGCCCGGCTCGAGCTCGACGAACGCTCCGTAGTCGGTGATGTTGGTGACGCGGCCGGTGAAGCGGGCACCCAGCGGGTACTTGGCTTCGATGCCCTGCCACGGATCGTCCAGCAACTGCTTCATGCCGAGCGAGATGCGGTGGGTCTCGTGGTTGATCTTGATGATCTTGACCTTCACGGTCTGGCCGATCGTCAGCACCTCGGTCGGGTGATTGACGCGCCGCCAGGCGATGTCGGTGACGTGCAGCAGGCCGTCGATGCCGCCGAGATCAACGAACGCACCGTAATCGGTGATGTTCTTGACCACGCCGTCGATCACCTGACCCTCTTCGAGGTTCTGCACCAGCTCCTGGCGCTGCTCGGCGCGGGTCTCTTCGAGAACCGTGCGGCGCGACACCACGATGTTGCCGCGGCGGCGATCCATCTTGAGGATCTGGAACGGCTGCGAGTTGTTCATCAGCGGCGCAACGTCGCGGATCGGACGGATGTCAACCTGCGAGCGCGGCAGGAAGGCGACCGCGCCGTCGAGGTCGACGGTGAAGCCGCCCTTGACCTGGTTGAAGATGACGCCGTTGACCTTTTCGTTGTTCTGGAAGGCCTTCTCGAGCTTGCCCCAGCTCTCCTCGCGGCGCGCCTTGTCGCGCGACAGCACGGCTTCGCCGAGCGCATTCTCGATACGGTCGAGGAACACCTCGACGGTGTCGCCGACCTTCAGATCGCTTTCACGGCCGGGGCCGGCGAATTCGCGCAGCGCGACGCGGCCCTCGGTCTTCAGGCCGACGTCGATGACGGCCATGTCTTTCTCAATCGCAACCACCGTGCCCTTGATGACCGAGCTTTCCTGCAAATTGCCGCCGGCAAAGGACTCATCAAGCATCGCCGCGAAATCGTCGCGGGTCGGACTATAGGAAGCAGCAGAATTCGAAGCCATTTGTTCTCCAGATGCGGGATCTCGCCGGCCATTCGGGTTGATGGGTGCACCGCGCGTGAAGTGTCAGGGCTCCGCAAACCCTGACGACCGCTCGTTGCGGGAGGCGCAACAGCGGGCCGGCAGCAAAACTGCACGTTCGGTACGTTTGATTGATCCGGGACCTGAAACGAGAATATCGACTTCAAGACCGGGAGCGGGCGTTCCTCCAGATGCGGCTGGGGCTAAAACCCGTCACCGGCCCGCTCGGACACAGCCTCGACATGATCGATGGCGGCCCGGACGGCGCTGATATAGCCCCGAGGCGGCTTTTGAGCAAGCTGGAAATGCCGGATTTACGGGGCCTTAAGCCTGATGGCGCCCTCAAACCCCGCATTTCAACGCGTTGTTGACCGCGCCCCGCGAAATGGCCGGCGCCCAACCCAGGCCGGAACCTGCGCTTAAGCAGCCTACCGCAGGATGACGCCATTCAAAACACGGGGAATTCCAATGAAAAGCTTTGTGGTGCTGGCGGCGATCGCCATCGTGACGCTGGGAAATGCCGTTGCCGCGATGCCCAACGCTGTTTCGACCGAGCATGCCGTCTCGGCCCAGGCCTTTCAGCCGCTGTTGACCATGTCCGACCAGGAGCTGCCGTTCGACCGTTACTGGTCGAAAGACTGATCCATCGAGATCCTATGTAGAGCGCGATGACCCCGTCACCGCGCCCTTTCTCTTTGAGTCCCGGCTGGATCAGCGCCCGGCGCGAACCGCCTCGACGATGGCGATGGCGGCACGCACGCCGGCCTCGATGTCGAGATTGGAATTGTCCAGCGTGTGGGCGTCCGGCGCCGGACGCAACGGCGCAACGGACCGGTTCTTGTCACGCTCGTCGCGCTTGAGGATATCGGCCAGCACCGCTTCCTCGTCTGCGTCCTCGCCACGGGCACGAGCCTCCAGCGTCCGCCGCTTGGCGCGCACTTGCGGGTCGGCGACCACGAAAATCTTCACGTCGGCATGAGGGCAGATCACCGTGCCGATATCCCGGCCATCAAGCACCGCGCCGGGTGGATCGGCGGCAAACTGGCGCTGGAAGCTGACCAGCGCTTCGCGCACCTTGGGCAAGGCGGAGACGACGGATGCGGCATCGCCGACCTTCTGTGTCTTAAGCACCGGATTGCCGAATTTCTCGGGATCGAGCTCGAGTGCTGCCGCCACCGCCAGCGCCTCATCATTGAGGTCGGCGCCCACCGCCATCAACGCGTAGGCGACAGCGCGATAGATTACGCCGGTGTCGAGATGGCGATAGCCGTAATGGTGCGCGAGCCGCTTGCCGAGCGTGCCTTTGCCCGAGGCGGCGGGACCGTCGATGGCGATGATCATGGCGTCCTACGTGTTGGTTTGCCCGAGGCCACGAGCCCGCCGCAGCGGCCGTTCCTCGGTGAAAATGTTACGGGATGCGAACTCGCCGGGACTGCTGAAGGTCAGGAATTCGCGCATGGCGTCGGTCGGCGATGCCACGGTGAACCACGGGCTGTCCAGGCGTCGCAACGGATCACACACCCACGACGGAACGCAGCCGAGTCGGCGTTGCTTTGCCAGATATTCGGCCATCGCGCCGGCAAGCGCATAGAGCCTGGCATCCCCGGTAAGCTTCGGCTCGCCCTCGATCGTGGCATATTTCGCTTCATCCGTGACAGCCAGATCGAAGGCGTCGATCAACTTCGCCAGAGCAAGGTCTCTTGGCTCTCCCGCCAGAATCGCGTCAACCGCGGCGGCCAAAGTTCTCGGTCGCATCGACACCTCCTCAAGTCATCTGCGCCGGCCTCATGCGAAATCAGCTCCAAGTGCGCGCATCATCGGGATGAAATCCGGAAAGCTGGTGGCGATGAAGGCGGTGTCGTCGACCTTGACCGGCTTGTCGGAAGCCAGGCCCATCACCAGCGCCGACATCGCGATGCGATGATCCATGTGGGTCGCGACCAGGCCGCCGCCCGGAACATGGCCCCTGCCCTCGACGATCAGATCGTCGCCGGAGACCTCGACCTTGACGCCGTTGACCCGCAGCATGTCGGCGGTGGCCTCGAGCCGATCGGATTCCTTGACGCGCAGCTCCTGCAGGCCGCGCATGATGGTGGTGCCCTCGGCGAAGCTCGCGGCCACCGCCAGCACCAGGTACTCGTCGATCATCGAGGGCGCGCGCTCCGGCGGCACCTCGACGCCGTGCAGCTTCGAGGCGCGGACGCGCAATTGTGCCATCGGTTCGCCGGTGTCGCCGCGCACCTCGCTCTCTTCGATGGAAGCGCCCATCTCGCGCAGCGTGGTGAACAGGCCGGTGCGCAGCGGATTGGTCATGACGTCGGAGAAGACGACGTCGGAGCCTTCGACGATCAGCGCGGCCACCATCGGGAACGCCGCCGAGGACGGATCGGCCGGCACCACGACGGCGGCGCCGTGCAGCTCGGGCTCGCCTGACAGCGTGATCCTGCGGCCGTGGCTGCCTTCCTTCTCCGACGAGATCTCGGCGCCAAAATGCTTGAGCATCAGCTCGGTATGGTCGCGGCTGGCTTCCTGTTCGATCACCGTCGTGATGCCCGGTGCGGACAGCGCCGCCAGCAGGACGGCAGACTTGATCTGGGCCGAGGCGACCGGCGTCCGGTAGACGATCGGCACTGGATAACGTGCGCCGTGCAGGGTCAGCGGCAGCCGGCCGCCTTCGCCGATATCACTGGTCCGGGCACCCATCAGCTCCAGCGGATCGAGGATGCGGCGCATGGGACGCGAGCGCAGCGAGGCGTCGCCGTCGAACACCGCCTTGATCGGGCATCCCGCGACGGCACCCATCACCAGCCGGCAGCCGGTGCCGGAATTGCCGAAATCGAGCGCTGTGGCGGGCTGGGCGAAGCCACCAACACCGACGCCCGAGACCGTCCAGGCAAACGGGCCGGTCCGCTCGACCTTGGCGCCCAGCGCTCGCATGGATTTGGCGGTATTGAGCACGTCCTCGCCTTCCAGAAGGCCCGAAATGCCGGTTTCACCGACCGCAAGTGCCCCGAGGATGAGGGCGCGATGGGAAATCGACTTGTCGCCGGGAACGCGGACTTTGCCGGCCAGGGGGCCACTTGCGCGGGCTTCCAGCGGGGTCGGGGTGTCAGAATGAGCCAAGATTGTGTCCTCTCGCGCCGCGGCAGGTATCACATAGGCAACACCGCGTCACGCGCCCCTCAAATGCGCGCAAAGCGCTATTGACACCAGCGCCTCAACTAGCCAAGTGAAGCACCGTTTTTCAGCAAATTCTGGGATTACCACGTGGCCAAGTCCGACCTCGGAACCAAGCGCATTTGCCCGACCACGGGCAAGAAGTTCTACGACCTGAACAAGAATCCGGTGATCTCGCCCTACACCGGCGAGGTCGTGCCGATCGCGCCGGTCGCCCCGCCGCGGGGCCGTGCGGCGGCTGCCGCCGCTGCGCCGGCCGCCGCGGCCGATATGCCGGAGCCCGCGGAAGCCGAGGAATTGGTCTCGCTCGAGGAAGCCGATGCCGAGGAAAACACCGGCAAGGTCAAGGCCGTGGTTCCCGAATCCGAGGACGATATCGAGGTCGACGAAACCATCGAAGACGATGATGACGACGATTCGACCTTCATCGCCGACGAAGAAGAGGGCGATGAGGACGTGACCGACATCATTGGTGACGTCGGCGGCGACGAAGAGACTTGAGATCGGCGCCGATCTGTGGTGAAGGGTGCAGCCTCACGAGTCGCCTAGGGCTCGGGGCCGGGCAGGATCGCAAGGTCGCGCCCAAACTGGAAGACTTTAAGGGGCCATAGCTCAGCTGGGAGAGCGCTTGCATGGCATGCAAGAGGTCGGCGGTTCGATCCCGCCTGGCTCCACCACGCTTCGCCCTTCGGGCTACGCGTGGCGCAGCCGCGCGGAGCCTGATGGGCGAGGCGTGGTGTCCGGCGTAGCCCGAAGGGCGAAGACGGACTGCCAAGAATTCAACGTTCAAACCGACGGCTGCCAGTGCCGATGTGGTACGTCTACATCATCCGCAGCATCCATTTCCCGGATCAAGAATACGTCGGCGCCACTGAGGATCTGAAGCGACGACTCCCCGAGCATAGTGCCGGCAAGTCCACGCACACTTCAAAATTCAAACCTTGGGAGCTGGTCCGGTACTGCGCCTTCCCCGACAAATACAAAGCGTTTGCGTTCGAGAAGTATTTGAAGAGCCACTCCGGCCGCGCCTTCGCCAAGAAGCGCCTCTAGCCGCCGCCCCCCTATTCCCCCAACACCGCGTTCAGCCGATCCCTCAGCGCGACGATCTCGTCCTTCATCGCGATCAATTCCCCGACCGAGCAGGCCGATGCCGCCAGGATCGACTGCGGCACGGCCTTGGCCTTTTCGCGTAGCGCGTGGCCCTGTGGTGTCAGCGCGATCAGCACCTGGCGTTCGTCGACGGTGCTGCGGGTGCGCTTGATCAATTGCGCGGCCTCGAGCCGCTTCAACAGCGGGGTCAGCGTGCCGGAATCCAGGAACAGCCGTTCGCCGATGTCCTTGAGCGGAACGCCGTCGCGCTCCCACAATGTCAGCATCACCAGATATTGCGGATAGGTCAGGCCGAGCCGGTCGAGCAGCGGCTTGTAGACGCGGTTGAAAGCGTGCGCGGTCGAATAGACCGCAAAGCAGATCTGGTTGTCGAGCCGCAGGGCCTGGTCGGCCGCCGATAGTTTCCTGACCATGGGAGATCCCGTCAAAACCTGTCACATTCCACGTTCATTCTGGGCCAGCGGAGGCCGGGATTCAATTGCGGACAATTAAATGCGAGGCCTCCCATTTTGTATTGCACACAATATAGTTGCGTGCAATACATATACCATCGAAACCGAGCCAAGGGAGACCACCATGTCTGTGAACGTGCTCTACAAGACTAGCGCCAAGGCAACCGGCGGCCGTGACGGCCATGCCGCGACCCTCGACGGCGCGCTCGACGTCAAGCTCACCACCCCGAAGGAACTCGGCGGCGGCGGCGGCGGCGGCAACAACCCCGAGCAATTGTTCGCCGCCGGCTACGCCGCCTGCTTCATCGGCGCCATGAAGTTCGTCGCCTCGCAGGGCGGCCCGAAGGTCCCCGCCGACGCCTCGGTGACCTCGACGGTCGGCATCGGCCCGCGCGCGGCGGGCGGTTTCGGCCTCGCCGTTGAGCTCGCCGTCTCGCTGCCCGGCCTTCCCCATGCCGAGGCCGAGGCCCTGGTCGAGAAGGCCCACCAGGTGTGCCCCTACTCCAACGCCACCCGCGGCAATGTCGACGTGAAGCTCACCGTCGTCTAAATCCAAGCTGACTAAGTCCTGGCCGACCCAAAATCCGCGAGACGGAATGGCCCGCCCCACACGGCGGGCCGTTTGCGTTCCGGCGGCATGTGCCCGTGCGCGCCAGAGCGTTTTCGAGCGAAGTGGATGCCGGTTCGCGTAATGAAAACGCGTCAAAATAAGAATCTGGAGCCCCGTTCCGATTTCATCGGAACGGAAACGGCTCCAGGCCATTGCTGGCGCTTGCGAACCCCGTTAGCTCTGGGACCCCTGACGATCCCATCTGAGCGAAGGTTGCTTTCATGAATACCCCAGCGGCTACGGGCGCGATGACCGGACTGCGCGTGATCGATCTGACGCGCGTGCTCGGCGGCCCCTACTGCACCCAGATCCTCGCCGACCACGGCGCCGACGTGATCAAGGTCGAACCGCCCGCCGGCGATGAAGTGCGCGACTGGGGCCCTCCCTTCCACAAGGAGGACGCGGCCTATTTCGTCGGCATCAACCGCAACAAGCGCTCGATCGGCCTTGACCTCGGCTCCGAGGGCGGCCGCGCGGTGCTGATGAAAATGCTCGAAACCGCCGACGTGCTGATCGAGAATTTCAAACCGGGCACGCTCGACAAATGGGGCATCGGCAACGACGTGCTGCGCGGAAAATTTCCGCGCCTCGTGCATTGCCGCATCTCCGGCTTCGGCGCCGACGGCCCGCGCGGCGGCAATCCCGGCTATGACGCGATCATCCAGGCGATGACCGGCATGATCGCGGCGACCGGCTCGCCCGAGAGCGGGCCGATGCGGATCGGCGTGCCGCTGGTCGACATCACCACGGGGCTCTATGCGGCGATCGGCATCCTGATGGCGCTGTCGGAGCGGCAGCGCTCGGGGCTCGGCCAATTCCTCGAGACCACGCTGTACGAGACAGGTTTGGCCATCATGCATCCGCACACCGCGAACTATTTCATGCATGGCAAGCCGCCATCGCTCACCGGCAACGAGCATCCCAACCTCGTGCCTTACGCGATCTTCCCGACCAGGACCGACAACATCTTCATCGGCGTCGGCAATGACGGCACCTTCCGCAAGCTCGCCAAGGAGATCGGCAAGCCCGAACTCGGCACCGATCCGCGCTTTGCCCGCAACAAGGATCGCATCGCCAACCGCGATGCGCTGCGCGTCGAGCTCGGCGCCGTCTTCAGCGAGCACGAGGCCGAGCCGCTGTGCAATCGGCTGCTCGCCGCAGGTCTGCCCGCAGGACCGGTGCAGAAGATCGACCAGGCGCTGACCAACCCGCACACGATCCATCGCGGCGACGTCATCGAAAAGGATTGGTACAAGGGCGTGGCCTCGCCGATCCGGCTCGAGCGCACCAAGCCGAGCCTGCGCCGTACCCCGCCGAAATTCAGCCAGCACTCCGCGGAAGTGCTTGGCGAGTTCGGCTACTCGAAGGACGAGATCAACGCCCTGGTCGACAAGGGCGTGGTCTGCCCGACGCGCAAGCGCTGATCGCGCCTCCGATGCGGCGCAGCGTCACCCCTGAGGTTGCGCCGCACGCGCGCCGCTCACAAGCTTCGCCTTTTTTTACCGCTTCCCACCAGCGTTGCTTCCCCCCTACGATCGGCTGGCTTATACGGTCATTCACCCGTCATCCGGCGCTGCTAGGCGCAACGGCTTATCGATGGCGGTCCCAAGGGGAGGAATTTTTAATGGGTTTTCGGCAATTCGGCGCTGCGGCAGCAGTCGCGGTCACACTGGCATTCGGCGCCTCGCCCGCGCTTGCGGCGACGGAGATCCAGTGGTGGCACGCGATGACCGGCGCCAATAACGACGTCATCGTCAAGCTCGCCAACGACTTCAATGCCTCGCAGAGCGACTACAAGGTCATCCCGACCTACAAGGGCGGCTATGCCGACACGATGAACGCCGGCATCGCCGCGTTCCGCGCCGGCAACGCCCCGCACATCATGCAGGTGTTCGAGGTCGGCACCGCGACCATGATGGCCGCCACCGGCGCCGTCAAACCGGTCTACAAGCTGATGGCCGACGCCGGCGAGAAGTTCGATCCCAATGATTATCTGCCCGCGATCACCGGCTACTATTCGACCTCGAAGGGCGAGATGCTGTCGTTCCCCTTCAACTCGTCGTCGACCGTGATGTGGGTCAATCTCGACGCGTTGAAGAAGGCCAATATCGCGGAGATTCCGAAGACCTGGCCCGAAGTGTTCGACGACGCGAAGAAGCTGAAGGCGGCCGGCTACACCACCTGCGGCTTCTCCGGATCGTGGGTCACCTGGGTCAATCTCGAGCAGCTCTCGGCCTGGCACAACGTGCCGCTGGCCAGCAAGGCCAACGGTCTTGACGGCTTCGACACGGTGCTGGAATTCAACGGCCCGCTGCAGGTCAAGCATCTCGAGAACCTGGTCGAGTTGCAGAAGGATAAGACCTACGACTATGCCGGCCGTACCAACACCGGCGAAGGCCGCTTCACCTCGGGTGAGTGCCCGATCTACCTGACCTCGTCGGCCTTCTTCGGCAACGTCAAGGCGCAGGCCAAGTTCAACTTCACCGCGGCCCCGATGCCCTATTATCCCGACGTCAAGGGCGCGCCGCAGAACTCGATCATCGGCGGCGCTTCGCTCTGGGTGATGGGCGGCAAGTCGGCCGAGGAATACAAGGGCGTGGCCAAATTCCTGACCTTCCTGTCGGACACCGATCGGCAGGTCTGGATCCACAAGGCGTCCGGCTATCTGCCGATCACCAAGGCCGCCTATGCCAAGGCCAAGGAAGAGGGCTTCTACAAGGACCAGCCCTATCTCGAGACCCCGCTGCTCGAGCTGACCAACAAGCCGCCGACCGAGAATTCCCGCGGTCTGCGCCTCGGCAACATGGTGCAGCTGCGCGACATGTGGTCGGAAGAGATCGAGCAGGCGCTGGCCGGCAAGAAGACCGCCAAGCAGGCGCTGGACGCCGCCGTCGAGCGCGGCAACGTGATGTTGCGGCAGTTTGAAAAGACCGCCGTCCACTAAGACGACGCCCCGAGCATGATCCGGAAAGTTGTCCAGCGGCTTTCCGGAAAGATCCTTCTCAAATAAAGATCATGCTCAAATAACGAGAATGGATCATGATGCGATTTTGCATCATGGTCTGGACCGGCAGGCCGCATGATGCGGCCTGCCATTTTCAGGACCTCATGGAAAAGCAGTCGGTTTTTCAGTCAAAGCTGTTGCCCTACGCGCTGGTTGCCCCGCAGCTCGCCATTGTCCTGATTTTCTTCTACTGGCCGGCCGCGCAGGCTGTGATCCAGTCGTTTCTGCTACAGGACGCCTTCGGTCTTTCGACGACCTTCGTATGGTTCGAGAACTACGTCGAACTGCTCAAGGACCCCGCATATTTCGAGGCGATCGTCAGGACCTTCGCGTTCTCGTTCGCCATCGCGGTATCCTCGCTGTCCTTCGCGCTGCTGCTCGCCGTCATGGCGGACAAGCCGCTGCGTGGCGGCACGCTCTACCGCACGCTGCTGATCTGGCCCTATGCGGTGGCGCCGCCGGTCGTCGGCGTGCTCTGGATCTTCATGCTGCATCCGTCGCTCGGCGTTCTCTCGCGCTACCTGCGCGCGATGGGCGTCGACTGGAATCCGCTGCTCAACGGCGACCAGGCGGCACTCCTGATCATCCTCGCGGCCGCCTGGAAGCAGATCTCCTATAATTTCCTGTTCTTCCTGGCCGGGCTGCAGAGCATTCCGAAAAGCGTGTTCGAGGCGGCGGCGATCGACGGCGCCCGTCCGATGCGGCGGTTCTGGACCGTGACCTTCCCGCTGCTGTCGCCGACCATCTTCTTCCTGTTGGTCATCAACATCGTCTACGCCTTCTTCGACACCTTCGGCATCATCGACACGATGACCCGCGGCGGCCCCGGAAAGTCAACGGAAACGCTGGTCTACAAGGTCTATAGCGACGGACTGCTCGGCGGCAATCTCGGTTCTTCGGCCGCGCAGTCGGTCATCTTGATGGTCATCGTCATCGTGCTGACGGGAATCCAGTTCCGCTTTGTCGAACGCAAGGTGAACTACTGATGGTCGAGCAGGAAGGCATTCGCCGCTACGTCGCTCACGTCATCCTGTGGATCGGCATCGCGATCGTCGCATTCCCCGTCTATATCGCGATCGTCGCCTCGACCCAGGACAATGCCGCCATCGCCAACGGGCAAATGTCGCTGCTGCCCGGCGGCCATTTCTTCGAGACCTACTATCAGACGTTGTTCGTCGGCACGAGCGGCTCGACCCGCGAGCCGGTCCTCAACATGATGTTCAACTCGCTGGTCATGGCGATGGCGATCGCGATCGGCAAGATCGCGATCTCGATCATCTCGGCCTACGCGATCGTCTATTTCCGCTTCCCGTTCCGGATGCCGATCTTCTGGATCATCTTCATCACCCTGATGCTGCCGGTCGAGGTGCGCATCTATCCGACCTACAAGATCGTCGCCGACCTGCATTTGCTCGACAGCTATGCCGGCCTGTCGCTGCCGCTGATCGCCTCCGCCACCGCGACGCTGCTGTTCCGGCAATTCTTCATGACGGTGCCGGACGAGCTGCTGGAAGCCTCGCGGATTGATGGCGCAGGCCCGTTCCGCTTCTTCTGGGATACGCTGCTGCCGCTGTCGCGCACCAACATCGCCGCGCTGTTCGTGATCCTGTTCATCCTCGGCTGGAACCAGTATCTCTGGCCGCTGCTGATCACCACGCGCGACGACATGCAGACCATCCAGGTCGGCATCCGCAAGATGATCACCACGACCGACGCGCTGACCGAATGGCCCGTGGTGATGGCGACCGCCTTGCTCGCGATGGTGCCGCCGGTGTTTGTCGTCGTCGTGATGCAGAAGCTTTTCGTGCGCGGATTGGTCGAGACGGAAAAGTGAGAGGGCGAATGGCGAGTAGCGAATTGCGAAGAACGCGCTGGCTATCGCGGGACCCAAACGTGTCCCGCCGTACGTCCATTCGCCACTCCCTATTCGCCACTCGCCCGAGCGGAGCTCGCAATGGCTAACGTCACGCTGCGCAATGTCCGCAAGACCTATCTCGGCGGCTTCGAGGCCATCAAGGGCGTCAATTTCGATGTCGGCGATGGCAAGTTCTGCGTGCTGGTCGGCCCAAGCGGCTGCGGCAAGTCCACGCTGCTCCGCATGGTGGCGGGGCTCGAGACCATCTCCGGCGGCGAGATCGACATCGGCGGCCGCATCGTCAACCAGATCGAGCCCGCCGATCGCGATATCGCGATGGTGTTCCAGAACTACGCGCTCTATCCGCATATGAGCGTCTACAACAACATGGCCTATGGCCTGCGCAACCGCGGCATGGCCGAGGCCGAGATCAAGACCCGGGTCGAGGAGGCCGCGCGCGTCCTCGAGCTCGCGCCGATGCTGGAGCGCAAGCCGCGACAGCTTTCCGGCGGCCAGCGCCAGCGTGTCGCGATGGGCCGGGCGATCGTCCGGCAACCGAAAGTGTTCCTGTTCGACGAGCCGCTGTCGAACCTCGACGCCAAGCTGCGCATCGCCATGCGCGTCGAGATCCGCAAACTCCAGCGCCGCCTCGGCACCACGTCGATCTACGTCACCCACGACCAGCTCGAGGCGATGACGCTCGCCGATATCCTCGTGGTCATGAACGGCGGCCAGGTCGAGCAGATCGGCAATCCGCTCGACATCTATCAGAAGCCGGCGACGACCTTCGTCGCCTCCTTCATCGGCGCGCCGCCGATGAACCTGATGCCGCTTAATTCGGACGAGCTGAAGTCCCAGATATCGGGTGCCGATGGCGCCGGGATCGCCGGGATCCGGCCGGAGGATTTTATTCTCTCCAGCGAGACCGCATCCGGCGTCGTCGCGCTCGACCTGACGGTCGAGGCGATCGAGCATGTCGGCGCCGAGACCTTCGTCTACGGCAGCCGCCAGCGCGAGGGGCGCGGCGTCGCCGCCAACCCCGGCGAGCTGCCGCCCGGGGAAGTGATCGTCCGGGTTCCCGGCGCCACCGGACCGGCCATCGGCGAACAGATCCGGGCGGTCGCGCCCCGCGACAAATTGCACCTGTTCACGGCCGACGGCCGGAAGCGGGTCGGCTAAGCCCTTCGAGCCGGTCATTCCGGGGGCCATGTCAACGGGAACTACGATGTGCAATGGCGCATCGGAGAATCGCGAGCCAAGACCTCTGGATTCCGGGTTCGGGCGCTGACGCATCCGCCCCGGAATGACGGATGAGATCGGTTATGCGGCAATTAAGCCTGATTTCAGAGATGCTTGAACGCTACCCAAATCACCACCATATTAATCGTTGACCGGCGGCCTGCCGGTTGCATGGGGTGCCGCAAGGGCCCCTCAAAGTCGCTTCGAGAGGACTTTGTAATGTCTCGTGTTCCATCGTTGTCCAGTCCGTTCCTTCTGGGATTCGACGAAATCGAGCGTGCGCTCGATCGGGTCGTGAAGGGCGCTGACGGCTATCCTCCCTACAACATCGAGCGGTGCGATCGCACCAACGGTGCGCCCGAACGGCTGCGGATCACACTGGCGGTGGCGGGATTTACCCGCGACCAACTCGATGTGACCATTGAGGAAAATCAGCTCGTCATCCGCGGCCGCCAGCAAGACGACAAGGCCCGGCAATACATCCATCGCGGCATCGCCGCGCGCCACTTCCAGCGCACCTTCGTGCTGGCGGAGGGGATGCAGGTGCTGGGCGCGGATCTGAAGAACGGGCTGTTGTCGATCGACCTCGCCAGGCCAGAACCTGAACGGGTCGTTAAGACAATCGCTATCAATGAGCACGAATAATAGAAACCTGGAGCGGACTCGACCGCTTATCTGACTGAGGAGTCGAGACCATGAGTGACATGAGCACTACCACTATCGAATCGAGCAACGTGACACCCGAAGCACTGGCCCATCTGGGCGAGGGCCATATCGCCTATGTGAAGCAGGTCCGTTCCGAGGATGTGCCGGGACTATTTCCCGAGGCGCCTCAGATTGCGCCGGGCCTCAAGCTGTTTGCCCTCCACGCCGCCGACGGCACGCCGATCATGCTGACCGACAGCCGCGAAGCCGCGGTTGCGAACGCCTGGAGCAACGAGTTGCAGGCCGTCAGCGTCCACTGACGCCGGGCTGAACGTGATAGAAGCGAGTTCAAATGCGCGGGCATGCCTTGATATCGATCGAGGCGGCCCGCGCATTTTTTTGCAGGCCACCGCGAGGCGCGACAATCCGCGAACGTGACGCGATCCGATGCTCCCTGGTTTAACACAAACCGGCACGCGTCCGCAGGTCCGGCCTCTCGGCGAGCACGTGGAACAACCAGGATACGCATCGTTCGGCGGTGTCCAGGGCATCCCGCGCTGAAACGTAGCTAACGCCCGAATAATACTGCACCGGCGTCCATTGCCCGCCATCCTCGATGTCCCGCCTGAACTCCTCAAATCCGTAGCTGCCGTCCGCTCTGGAAAAGATATCCACGCATCGGTCGTGCTCGGCGTTTTCGATGCTGACAAAGACGATCCATGATTTGTCGATGCGCTTCGACATCAAGCTCTCTTGTCAGCTTTTGTCGCCCTTTGACTCATCCAAAGCAGAGATTTCTCCAGCGATGGCGCGGTCCAGGGCGTCGACCAGCGTCTGAAGCTCGACGAACTTGTTGCGTGCCCGCTCGGCCTTGTCACGATCAAACGGCGCGGCCAGCACTTTCGCATGCACGTCCCGGTCCTCGATCATGCGGCCACGGGCCTTCTTCAGGGTTTCCAGTCGCTCGCTCATTTGGGTTTCTCCGTAAGATATCTTCTCGCTCGTAACCTAACTCAATCGAAGGCAGCCGGGAGTTCGCCCTTCCGGAAGAATACAGTAGGCTCATCGTCATAGTCACCGATTTCGGGATCGCCGGTGGACGAGAACGCAACGACGGCGAGTTTGCTCAAAGCCAGCCTCTCCGCCGTTCGAAGGGCGCCGCTTGCCGTCTTGCAGACGATTGGTGAGTCGGGTTTCAAATGCCCGCCCTTGCCGGCGTTGAACGCTTGCACGACGTAGGTTGTTTCGCGGGTCATAATGGCTCCTTGACCTGTTGAGAAACGCGATTGGCGCCAACGAAGCCGCTCAGCGTTTCATCGCCTCCATGAGCGCTGAAATCCTGATTGTTGCGAAACTGGAGAAGGTATCCGACACGGCATAAGGCAAGACGATCTGGTCATTGTGCCTCATCGCGCCGCAGGTATAGACGACGTTCGGAACATATCCTTCGCGCTCGGATGGTTCAGGCCGCAACAGCGGCTCGCTTGAGCGCGCCAGCACCTTGGATGGGTCATGCTTGTCGAGCAGCGCCGCCCCGATCGAGTATTTGCGGACCGGGCCAACACCGTGCGTCAGCAGCAGCCAACCTTCATCAAGCTCGATCGGCGACCCGCAATTGCCGATCTGGACGAACTCCCAGGGAAATTCCGGCTTCAGAACGGCCTGGCCGCCTTCCCATGTGTAGAGGTCGTCTGAATAGATCAGGTACAGGTTCTCGTTATCCTGTCGCGCAATCATGGCATATCTGCCGCCGATCTTGCGCGGAAACAGCGCCATACCCTTGTTGCGTGCCGCAGCACCCCGCAAAGGCGTCAGCCGAAACGACATGAAATCGCTCGTCTCGATCAATTCGGAACGGATTGCGCGCCCGCTGTAGGCCGTATAGGTCGCGTAGTAGGATTTTCGATCGCCGTCGCTGAACTCGACAAAGCGCGCATCCTCAATCCCGTTCGACTGGGATTCGGTCACGGGAAAGATGACGCGCTCGCTGAGATCTTCCTCAGGCTTGAAAGCCAACTCGATACGCTCGCCGTCCGGCCCCGATACGCGATGGCAAATCCGGGGGAGCGAGGCGAGGCGAGCCGTGGGATCAACGGTCAGGCTGCCATCGGCCGCGATCGCTCCGGTTCGAAACGTCAGCGACGACACATGCCCCTCGCCGATGGCGCGGAGACTGATGATGACGCGCAGGCCGCCCTTCGGCGAACCCGATTGATCGGGGTGCGGTACGATGCTGGGATTGAACAGGGCGGATGCTTCGAACGAATATTCACTGAGGAAGTAGGCGCCCACCAACTGGCGCTGGGTCTTTGAGAACACGCCGTGTGTCGCGAAAGCGTCCTCCATTTCATCAGCGCGGGCTTCGAAGGTCTCCAGCAGGTTCCGATGCCGGCCCAGGAAATTGTCCAGCACGTCCGCGAGCAGAGCGGCAACGGCCTCCGGACCGAGTGCGAGAACCCGGTCGACGATATGATTTGCACGCATCTTGTCGGTCGGATTCAGGTCACGCGGTTCGGTCGCCGGCTTGAACGGCCGCACGATGACCCGCGCGGGATCTGGGCGCAGATAAAGCGCCTGCCGGTTCAGGAAAGTGGCTTGTGACACGGTATCCTCGGCTTGCTGGATTGGAGGGTCAAATTCAGGCGCCCACGGCGCGCAAGGCCGCCGGCTTCGTCAGGCTGGTGTTGAGGCGCGTAAGCTGACGCATCTCTGCGAGTCCAAGCAGATAGCAGACAACCGACTCGCCCCCGCGGTTTTCGTTGGCGCGATCGGGGTGCAGTCCATCGCGGCAGCTTCCGGTGTGCGGATCAACCAACGCCACTGACAGATCGTTGCTGCCGAGAAACCAGCCGAAGGCACGCGCCGCCATGGCTTTCCATTCGGAATCGCCGTTCGCACGCCACGCCGTAAGGCAGGCAGCGATCGTCGCGGTTGCTTCCACGGGCTGCTGATCGAAGGCGCGGGGTTGTTGCCGCTGCTCGCCGAAACTGGCGGTGCCGACCGGCCGGAACGCACCCGCCGCTGTCGTTTGTTGCGTCATGAGCCAGCGCAGAGACCTCAATCCGGCATCGAGGTACTTTGGCGCTTTTGTCGCCATGCCCGTCAGCATCAATGCCTGGGGCAATCGTGCGTTGTCGTAAGCCAGCCCTTCCTCAAACCACGCCCAGTCCGCCGTCTCGACCGATGCCAGACAAGACATCAACCTGTCGGCGAGAGAGCACCGGACTTCCCTGGCATGGCGATCGTCCAGAGCCACGACGCAATAAGCATCCAGACCAAGAAGCGCGAAAGCCCACGCGCGGGGCGAACGGAAGCTTTCCACGGTCGGCAATGCCTCGGCGAACAAGGCCGCTGCCCACCGGCGCCGCGACGGACTCGCATCACTGCGAGCGGCCTCGCCCAGGGCCCATAGCGTTCGCCCGTGACTGTCTTCGGAGCCCCTGTCTTCAAGCCAGGTTCGATTGAAGCCCATGAAGTTGCGAAATCGCCTGGTGTCGGGATTCCATGCATGCTGCACGAAAGCCGCAAAGCGGGTCGTCAGGACATCGGACAAAGGCTGTTCGCCCGGGTTGTTCAGGGCGCACGCCAGCAGCAACGCTCGTGCGTTGTCGTCGACGCAATAGCCGTGCGCGCGATCGGGTACCGAATGGACCGCGTGCTGGAACAGGCCGGTATCGTCGCACATCGACAGGAAGTGGCCGATCTGCATATCCGGCGGTGTAGGGCTGCGTGGCTCCGGCGAGCCCAGGTCGGAGCGCGCGAAGACCTTGGGCCGGTGAGATTGCCATGCATTCTCGAAGACGGAAATGTAACGCTCGGCCGTGCGCTCCCATGTCATGGTTCGGCTCGCCGCATAGGCGCGCCGGGACATCGCCTGCCGGCGAACGTCGTCGGTGAGCAATTTTGCGATTTCGCTGCCGATCGCCGCGGCGTCGCCGAAAGGCACCAGAACGCCGCATCCGTCGGCCAGCAACTCGCGCGCGTGCCAGTACGGCGTCGAAACGACCGGTTTCCCCAGTCCGAAGCTGTAAGCCAGGGTTCCCGAGGTCATCTGCGCCTCGTTGAGATAGGGCGTGACATAGACGTCGCACATCGAGATGAATTCGAGCAGCGTCGCCAGATCGACGAACCGGTCGAGGAACACCACGTGGTCGTCTATTCCGAGTTCACGCACCCGCGCCTTCAGGCCATCGCGATAAGCCTCGCCCTGGTTTCGAACCAGGTTGGGGTGCGTCGCACCGAGCACGACGTACTGCGCATCCGCGCAGCGTTTCAGAATCGACGGCATGGCATCGATCATGACTTCGATGCCCTTGTTCGGCGACAGCAGGCCGAATGTCAGGATGACCGACTTTTGTTCAAATCCGAGCCTGGCTTTCGCGGCATCGGGCTCGACGAAGGCAACATCGGGAATGCCGTGGGCGATGACCTCGATCTTGTCGTCCGGCACCAGATAGACATCGCGCAATAGCTCGCGGCCCTTGTTGGCCATCACCACGACCTTCGACGAGGCATCGACAATGCGTTCCATGACCGTACGTTGCCTGGCCGTCGGATTGGCCAGCACGGTATGGAAGGTCGTCACCACCGGCATGGTGAGGCGCGACAACAGCACGAGAATATGGGCCCCCGCTTCGCCGCCGAATATCCCGAATTCGTGCTGCAGGCACACGATTTCGAACTGGCCGGCATTGAGGAAATCCGCAGCGCGTGTGTAATCTTCGATATTGCCGTCTTTGATTTGAAAAGCGACCGCCGCAGGATAATCATAGGCCTGGCCGCGATCGGTCATCGCAACGATGCGAGTCTCCAAATCCGGGCGAGAAACCGATATCGCGTTCCGCAGGTCGGTCGTGAAGGTTGCAATTCCGCATCGGCGAGGCAACGAGTTGCCGATAATGGCGATGCGGCGGAGCGGCGTCATGCCTGCACCCCGGCAATCCACCGCGATCTCGGCACAACGGCGGATGCGGACGACGCCGCGGTCTTCCCGTTCGGCGGGCTGCTCCAGGAACGCAGATCGACGCGCCCTCGGCGTTTGCAGGCGATTTTTACCGAGGCATGCTCGATGATCATTTATTGTCCTGACCGGTAACGCGCATGTCGAAGCGACATGCCGTTGGTCGACTGCGTTCGGAAGATTTGGCGTGGCTAAGACGTCGCGCTTCGCGACAGGCGCTGTCGCAACGATCCGATTACGACATTCATTCAATTGGCTACTCTGACACTCGAGCGCAACCTTTGCGCGTGACGACGCTTGTCAGCCGCCCTCTATCTCATTCGTTCCTGCGCGCTTTGTCGCAAGCCTCAACAACCGCGACAGATGTTCTTTAACTGCGCCGCGATTCGAGCGTCCTCCGCAATCAGCGGGTCTTTGTATTCGGCTCGCGGCGCGCTCTTATCGACCGTCGGCCGCTCTTTCGTTTTCGGAGGAAACGCAGCGTCGTAACAGGCCAGGCGCGAATCAGTGCTTTCGATCGCGCGGCAGTTCGGTTCGGCGGCGAGGGCGTTTTGTGCGAATGCGCCGAGCGCGAGTGCGAGAATAAGCATCTTCATGGAGGTGCCTTTCTGGGCAATTGTCACACCAAGGATCTCATCATCTTTCTTGGCCCGTCGTTGCGCATCCCTATACATGCAGGGCGGCCGCAGCAGCTACCAGGAGCAGAAGAAACAATGGGACAATCAGCGGCGGCACGATCCAGTCGGCCGAGCGAAATTGAGGCATACGCGCTCCTCCTCTTTCGGCGGGAGCGCTTCTTACCCTCAGTCACCGATGGACGCCGTGGGAAGGGCGGTGATGATGCGACTTTACGCTCACGTTCGGCGAATAGCGAGCCTTAAACGCTGTGCGACATTAAATGCGATTTCGACCCAACGACCGTCCTAGCTGCCTGAACGCTCCGCCAGCCGCGCGCGGATGTCCGGCTTCAGAACCTTGCCGACCTTGGAGCGCGGCAGGTCGTCCCAGACTTCGATCTGCTTCGGCGCCTTGATGCTGCCGATCTGCTGCTTGACGAACGCGGCCAGTTCCGTTGCGTCGATGCTGTGGCCGGCGCGGGGCTGCACCACGGCGACGATGCGCTCGCCCCATTTGTCGTCGGGCAGCCCGATCACCGCGCAATCCTGCACCGCTTCATGGGCGCGCAGCGCATTCTCGACCTCGATCGAGTAGACGTTGAAGCCGCCGGTGATGATCATGTCCTTGGCCCGGTCGACGATGTAGAGGTAGCCGTCCTCGTCGAGGTAGCCGATGTCGCCGGTGTGGTGCCAGCCGTGCGCCGAGGCTTCCGCCGTGGCTTCCGGATTCTTGTAGTAGCCCTCCATCACCAGCGATCCCCGCACCACGATCTCGCCGCGCTCGCCGGTCGGCAGCAGATGGCCGTCGCCGTCCATGATGCCGGCCTGGACAAGCGGGCTGATGCGCCCGGCCGACGCCAGGCGCTCCATCGCGATCGTGCCGTCCGGATTGTAGTGCTCGTCAGGCGCCATCGTCGAGATCATCATCGGCGCTTCGGTCTGGCCGAACAGCTGCGCCATCGGCCCGATCCGCCGCACTGCTTCCGCCAGGCGCGTCGCCGAGATTGGCGCCGCGCCATACCAGAAGCATTGCAGCGAGCCTCGGTCGGCCGCGTCGAGCTTCGGATGGTCGAGCAGCATGTAGATCACGGTCGGCGGCAGGAAGGTGTGCGTGACGCGATAGCGCGCGATCAGCGCGAGGAATTCGCCGATATCGGGGTGATGCATGATCACGATGCGGCCGCCGCGCGTCATGATCGGAAAGCACAGCACGCCGGCGGCATGCGTCAGCGGCGCCAGCGCCAGATAGACCGGACGCCCCTTGAACGGATAGCCCATCAGCGTCAGCGCGGTCATCGCCTCGATGTTGCGCCCCGAGAGCATGACGCCCTTCGGCTTGCCGGTGGTGCCGCCGGTGCCGGGGATCATCGCTAGGTCGTCGATGGGTTCGCGCTGATAGTGGCCGTCGGCGACGCCGTTGAGCCAATTTTTGAACGACGGCGCAAACGGCAAGTCGGCATCGAGGCAGACCAGCGTGCGCAGCTTCGGCAGGTCGCTCCGCACCGTTTCCACCATCGAGGCGAAGCTCGAATGAAACAGCAGGAGATTACAGTCGAACGCATCGAGGATGAACTTGTTTTCGGCCGCTTCGTTGCGCGGATTGATCGGGCACCACACCGCGCCGGCCCGCGAGATGCCGAACACGCAGGCGAAGGCGATCGGATCGTTGCCGGAGAGGATCGCGACCTTCTCACCGGCGGCAATGCCCGATCGGTCAAGCCCGCGCGCGATCCGGTAACTCAGGCGCTGCACGTCGCGATAGCTGAGGTCGCGCCCATCCATGGTCAGGCACGGCGCATCGGCGCCCAGCGACGCGCCTTTGTCGAGGTAATCGATGAAGCGCATGGTCAATCCCACCGCAAGAGATGCGGGTGACGCAGGTAACTGCGCCACCCGCGATTTATCTTAGTCGTGCACGGTAAGGATCGGCTTGCTGACCAGGCCGAAGCTGCGCAACTGCCCGAGCAGTTCGTGATGGCCGAACGCCTGGCAGCCGGAGGCGAAGCCTACACGCTTGGGCGGCTGCTGCAGCAGGTGTGCCGCCGCATAGGCCTGCATCAGCCCGGTCTGCTTGTAGTTGCTGTTGCCGTAGATGATGCAGTGCGCGCGCCCCAGCGGGCCGGAGGCATGCACCGAATCCATCGACTTGTTGACGCGCGGGTTCTCACGCGGCGGCATGCTGTTCATCACACCGGCGGCGGTCTGCGCCAACGCGGCGTAGCGCTCGTCGGGCTTCATGTCCTTCGTGGCATCCAGTGCGGCGGCGACGATCTGCGGCACGGCCTGCATCAGCGCGCGGTTGAAGACGCCGCCCAGCACCTTCACGTTGGCCACGCGCGGATCGCGCTTGAACCAAACCGGGTGCGAGGTGCCGCCCCAGGGCAGCGCCAGAGCCAGTTCGTGCTGGCCGGGGATGGCGAGGCTGTAGAGGCCGGCATCGGGCTGATGCTCGACGTACTTGTTCTGCTCCAGGTAGTAGGCCTTGGCCATCGCGGCGTTGACCAGGATGGTCTGCGTCGAGGCGATGGTCGGGCTGCCGCCCCAGAACACGGCGATATCAAGCGTGTCGAGGCCGGGCGTTTCCAGGCATAGCTGCGCGGCGATCTCACCGGTGGTGTACATCTGCGCGATGCCCGGCGCCAGCAGCAGGCCGGCATTGGCGAACTTCGCGCCCCACTCCTGTTCGAGCGTGATCAACCAGTCCTGCTCGCCGGTGGTGTCGGTGTAGTGGCACCTGGAAGCCCAACAGGCCTGCACCACCTCGCCGCCGAATTTGGCAAAGGGGCCCACTGTGTTGAGCACCACCGAGGCGCCATTGAACAGCCCGGTCAGCGCGGACACGGTGTGCGGCACCTCCACCACCTCGTAGTCGGCGGTCTCGATGCCGGCCACGTTCGACTTCATTGCGGCGTTGAGCTTCTCGCCGCTGCGGCCGGCGGCGAGGAAGGGGATGTTGTACTCGCGCAGATATTCGCACACCAGCCGGCCAGTGTAGCCGGAAGCGCCATAGACGACGACGGGCTTCTTTTCGCTCATTGCGATCCTCCAGAATGATTGTTGTCGCGTTGGTGGTTACATGCCCATGCCGCCGTCGACCGGCAGTCCGATGCCGGTGATGAAGCGGGCCTCGTTCGAACAGAGGAACACCGCGGCGTCGCCGATGTCGCCGACTTCCGCGAGGCGACCGAGCGGGGTTTGCTCCACCACCGAGCCGACCGCCGCGTTGATGTCGGCCGCGAGCCCGACCTTCACGATGTCGTTGGCGAGCTGCATGCCCATGTCGGTCGGGATCAGGCCGGGATAGATGCAGTTGACGCGCACGCCGAAGCCGAGCTTGCCGGCTTCCATCGCGCCGACCCGCGTCATGCGGTCGACCGCGGATTTGGTGCCCGAATAGACCGCGATGCTCGGGAAGGCGATTGTTGCCGCGACGGAGGAGATGTTGACGACCGCGCCGCCCTTGCCCGCCGGCCCACCCGGCCGCATCGCGCGAAATGCGTGCTTCATGCCGAGCACGGTGCCGACGATGTTGACGTCGCACATCCTCCGCGCGTCCTCGGCCTTGATCTCACTGACCAGTGAGGTGATCTCGATGCCGGCGTTGTTGATGAGGATGTCGTAGCCGCCGAGCGTCGCGACTGTGGCTGCGACGGCCATTTCCCACTGGGCGTCGTCGGTGACGTCGAGCTTGACGAAACCGGTTTTCACGCCGGTCTTGGCGATCTCGCCGGCGGTGTCCTTGCCGACGCTTTCGAGAATATCGCCGATCATGATCGAGGCGCCGGCCCGCGCCAGCGCCTGTGCGATCGCGGCGCCAATGCCCCGGGCGCCACCGGTGACCAAAGCTTTCCTGCCTGCAAGACTCTTTTCACTCATGACGTGCTCCTCCCGTTGCTGGTGATTGATTGGTGCTGCCGCGATGGGCAGCCTGTGCCGGCGGACTGCGCGCCCTTGCGTGGGGGCAGTCATGGCCGGTGCCGACGAAGCGCAGCTTTGGCGCTCCAATCGACGCATCTCCTCCCTGTTCGACGTCTTGACGACTGTCCAAATTATTTCGTCGAACCTCCGCCAGAAGCTGGACACTTGTCAAGACGAAATTTGACAAGTGTCAAAGAGGATGGTTGTGAGGGGGATGGAGCGCGCCATGATTTGCGCGCTATAAGCGATCGAAAGATCGCGACTAAAGGGAAGATGCGAGATGGCGCGACGGGCGACGGGCGCAGCGCAGCGGGTGACGGAAGCCGCCGAGGTGCTGCGCGACGAGAAATTCAACGCACGGCGGATCGAGCTCGCCGATGCGGCGCTGGAAACGCTCGGCGAACTCGGCTTCGCGCGCACCAGCCTGCGCGAGATCGCGCAGAACTCCGCGTTCACGCATGGCGTGTTTCACTACTATTTCAGCGACAAGCTCGACCTGATCTGCTGCTGCGTCCGCCACTACAAGGCCAAATGCGTGACGCGCTATGACGAGGTGGTGACCTCGGCGCAGAGCCGCGACGAATTGACCGAGGGTTTCCTCGCCAAGCTCGCGGCCACGCTGCAGAACGAAGCCCGCATGCACCGGCTCTGGTACGATCTGCGCTCGCAGGCGATGTTCGAGGCCGCGTTTCGCAAGGACGTGCTCGAGATCGACAAGAGCCTGGAAGCGATGATCTGGCGGATCGCCTCGCGCTACGCCGAGCTCGGCGGCACACGGCCTGCCTCATCCCCGGCCGCGCTCTATGCGCTGTTCGACGGCCTGTTCCAGAGCGCGCTGCTCAAGCACCTCGCCGGCGACGAAACCGCGGTCCCCGAACTGCTCGACGAAGTCAGGCGATTGCTGCCGACGATCTGCTGAGGTGCTTGCCGCGACTTCCTGGCAACCTAGATTCTTTTGCGCGCTTCACGATGCCACGTTCAACTGCCGAGCGCAGCAGCCACGAGCGCTCGTAGTCTCGAACCGTCTTCCCACCAGCGCTCTCTCGATGCCACGGATGCTTTCCAGCATGTCGTGGATACGGAGCAAGGGGGAACGCGTGATCATTCAGAAAACCCGCGTCGCGTCAGCCTCAATCTGCTTTCGAATCAGCGGATGAAGTCCTTTGCGGGTGGTAAGATCGATTTCGACGCCGAAGCTCTCTTCAAGCAGCCGCTTGGTTGCCACCAGGTCGAGAGCATTGAACCGGCTGCGAGAGTCGTAGTCGATGAAGAGGTCGAGGTCGCTCTTCGCATGGGCCTCGTCGCGCGCCGTCGAACCAAACAGATACAGCGATGTCGCCCCGAGCGCCCTAACGGCGTCGGCCTGCTCACGCAGCTTCTGGAGGGCTTCGGCTCTTGTCATAAATGCAACTGTACCACGGGCGGCGAAGTGCCCGCAAAGTCGTTGCTACAGCTGAGTTGGGCTACGCCGCGCTCGCTGGCGGCAGCGCCAGCACCGAGTAGATCGCCTGCGCGTCGCGGGAGGCGCGCAGCTTCTTGGCGACGTCCTGGTCGCGCAGCAGGCGGGCGATTCGCGCCAGCGCCTTGAGGTGGTCGGCGCCGGCGCCTTCGGGCGCCAGCAGCAGGAAGATCAGGTCGACCGGCTGGCCGTCCATCGCCTCGAAATCGATCGGGCGCTCGAGGCGGGCGAACAGCCCGAACAGCCGCTCGAGCTTGGGCAGCTTGCCATGCGGAATAGCGACGCCGTAGCCGACGGCGGTGGTGCCGAGCTTTTCGCGCTGCAGCAGCACCTCGAAAACGGAGCGCTCATTCTGCCCGGTCAGGTTTGATGCGCGCGCCGCGAGTTCCTGCAGCGCCTGCTTCTTGCTGATGACTTTCAAGGTCGGGAGAATCGCCTCGGGTGCGACCAGATCGGTAATCGGCATGGGACGTTCCGAGGTGAATGAAACCGTCAGGTTGCGAAATAGGCGTTACAGCGGTGGTGTCAAGAATGTGTGACGGGAGACGGCCTTAGCGCGGGTCCCGGTTGGCAGGGCTTCTACTCCAACGCGTCGGCGGTGCCAACACCTGCAAACCCTGTTCCGCTGCCTTATCCCTTGGGGCGGCGGACCATAAGCAGGGCTGGCTTCGGCCGTCAATGCCATGCGTCATATATCTCAGGGGTTAACCGCCGGAGGATCGACCCAGCCGACATTGCCGTCGGTCCGGCGGTAGATGACGTTCACCCGGCCGCTGCCGCCGTGCTGGAAAACCAGGCAGGCGGCGCCGGACAGATCCAGCTCCATGACAGCCTCGCTGACCGACAGCCGCTTCAACGCCGTCGTTGCCTCGGCAATGATCACCGGGCTGTACTCGGTGACCTCGTCGTCGCTCTCGGGCGCCTCGATGACATAGCTCGGCGCATCGAGCCCTACGCCGTTCAGTTCGGCGAACGCGGCAGTCGCAGCATAGGACTTGCGGGCCGAGCGATCCTTCAGCCGGCTCTTGTAACGGCGCAGGCGCTTTTCGATCATCAACAGCGCCGCGTCGGCGCTGGCATAGGCATCCGTGGCGTTGGACTCCGCTTCCAGCGTGATCCCGGAATCCAGATGCAGCGAGCAATCGGTCCGGAAGCCGAAGCCATCCTTGCTCAGCGTGATGTGACCGGAATAGTTGCCATCAAAATACTTTCGGAGGACCTCGTCGGTGCGGTCGCCGACGCGCGCGCGAAGCGCTTCGCCGATGCTGATGCTCTTTCCCGAGATTCGAAGGGTCATTTGATGCCTCGATTGCTGGATGCCTCGATCACTCGCTTGCGGGAGCATGTTGCTTTCGGAATTCGACGACCTGCCTTTCTGGGTCGTGTTTTGAGAAGAAGGGGAGTTGAGAGTATCGCGATTTGACGCGAACGCAACGCGCGCGTGATCCGGAAAAGCCGCAACCGGTTGGCCGACCAGATCATGCTCAAAAAATAACCTAAACTGCAGCCGTATCGCGCGACCGGTCTGGAGACGAGGCAGGCGCCGAAAGGGCATTACCGAGCATGCTCTGTTTGTCACGGCGGCGCTGCACCGAGGATGGTATCCGCATCGCTTCGCGGTACTTGGCGACGGTGCGGCGGGCAATATCAATGCCGGACGCCCGCAAACGTTCCACGATCGTGTCGTCGGACAGGATCGACGCCGGCGCTTCGCTGTCGATCAACTGCTTGATGTGGTGCCGCACCGCTTCCGCCGAATGCGCTTCGCCGCCGTCGGCGGATGCAATCGATGCTGTGAAAAAATACTTCAATTCAAAACTGCCGCGATTGGTCGCCATGTACTTGTTGGCGGTGACGCGCGACACCGTCGATTCATGCATCTGGATCGCGTCGGCGACCGCCTTCAGATTCAGCGGCCGCAGATGCGCGACGCCATGGGTGAAGAAGCCATCCTGCTGACGGACGATCTCGGTCGCGACCTTCAGGATGGTGCGGGCGCGCTGGTCGAGCGCGCGCACCAGCCAGGTCGCGTTCTGCAGGCAATCGGTGAAGTACGATTTGTCACCGTCCTTGCGGATCGTCTTCGACAGCTCAGTGTAATAGGTCTGGTTGACCAGCACGCGCGGCAGAGTGTCGCTGTTGAGCTCGACATGCCAGCCGCCGTCCGGACCCGGACGCACATAGACGTCGGGCACCATGGTTTGCGTCTTCGCGGCGCCGAACTTCAGACCGGGCTTCGGATTGAGCCGGCGGATCTCCGCGATCATGTCGGTGATGTCGTCGTCATCGACGCCGCAAAGTTTTCGCAAGGACGCGATGTCGCGCTTGGCGAGCAGGTCGAGATGCTCGACCAGCGCCTGCATCGCGGGGTCGTAGCGGTTGAGCTCACGCAGCTGGATCGCGAGGCACTCGCTTAAGCTTCGCGCGCACACGCCCGGCGGATCGAATTTCTGCAGCACCGCGACGACCTGGTCGACCGCCTGTTGCGACGCGCCGAGCCGGTCGGCGGCCTGGCCGAGATCGACCGGCAGGTAGCCGGCCTCGTCGACCAGGTCGATCAGATACTGCCCGATCATGCGCTGCGCCGGCGCCTCGAAGGCCACCGCGAGCTGCTCGGCGAGGTGGTCGCCGAGCGTCAGCTCGGCGGCCACGAAGGCTTCGAGATTGTAATCGTCGTCGCTCGAGGCGCCGCCACCCCATTCGGTGTAGACCGAAGGCGGCGCATCCTGCGCGGCTCGCGCGGCGGCTTCGGCGGGCTCTTCGGTGAAGACGTTGTCGAGGCCGGTATCCAGCGTCTGCTCGATCTCGGCACGGGTGCCGAGGTCGCGGTTCAGCCAGTCCTCCTGGCCGGGCTCGAAAGCCTCGCCACTGGAACCGCCGGCCATGTCGGTCGAATCGCCGCCCTCATCGCCATAGCTGGTGGAGCCCTCGCCATCGGCATAGTCGGACCGCTCCATGGCGGGCTCGCCCGCCACCGGCTGTTCTGGGCCGTCGGCCCCCCGTTCCAGCAACGGATTGCGTTCCAGTTCCTCCTCGACGAAGGCCGACAGATCGAGGTTCGACAGCTGCAGCAGCTTGATCGCCTGCATCAGCTGCGGCGTCATGACCAGCGACTGTGACTGGCGGAACTCTAATCTTTGCGTCAGCGCCATGGAGGCAAGAACGATCCCAAGAAACGATCCAAAAAGTTGGCTCGATTCTTGCTTATCTTAGTCCACAGCCAATGTATATGGCTTGACGGATCAGAATGTTGCGCTAGAGGCGGAATTCCTCGCCAAGGTAAAGGCGACGTACGTCCGGATCATTGACGATCTCATCGGGGCTGCCTTCCGTCAAGATTTCTCCGGCATAGACGATATAGGCACGGTCGGTGAGGCCGAGCGTCTCGCGGACATTGTGGTCGGTGATGAGCACGCCGATGCCGCGATTGGTCAAATGCCGCACCAGATCCTGAATGTCGCCGACCGCGATCGGGTCGATGCCGGCGAACGGCTCGTCGAGCAGCATGTAATTCGGGCGCGTCGCCAGCGCGCGGGCGATTTCGACGCGGCGGCGCTCGCCGCCGGACAGTGCGATCGACGGGCTCTTGCGCAGCCGCGTGATGTTGAATTCGTCGAGCAGCGAATCCAGCTCGTGCTCGCGCTGCTTCTTCGAGGTCTCGACGACCTCGAGCACCGCGCGGATATTCTGTTCAACGGTCAGGCCTCGGAAAATCGAGGCTTCCTGCGGCAGATAACCGATGCCGAGGCGGGCGCGCTGGTACATCGGCAGTTTCGTGACGTCATGGCCGTCGAGCTCGATCGCGCCGCGATCGGCCTTGATCAGGCCGGTGATCATGTAGAACACCGTGGTCTTGCCGGCCCCGTTCGGCCCGAGCAGGCCGACCGCTTCGCCGCGGCGCACATAGATGCTGACGCCGCGCACGACCTGGCGGCTGCCGAAGCTCTTTTCCACACTATGGACAGCGAGGTAACCCGGCCGCTTGATCAGGCGCGGCGCGGTGGCGCCGTTGCTCTTGGCGCGCGGCTTTTCCGCACGCGCCGGCTCGGCAGAAGGCTGGGGCCGCAATTCAACGCCGGGAACCGCGGCGGCACGCGCCATCGGCGGCGCATCCCGCACCGGGCTCGCCAGCATATCGCCGAACGAATCGCCGAGCGCCGTGATGTCGTCGTGCGAGCGCGCAAATCCGGCACCGCGTTTCGCAGGGCGCCGCCGGAACATGCCGAGTAAATCCACCATCCCCGCTTCGCTTTAGCCCTCTACGGTGTCCCGCGACCTTGCCTGCGGACCACTTGATTCGCACGCGTGCCTCACAAGCATGACCAGGAAAAATGGATACCGGCTTTCCCCGCGACATCAGCGGAACGCATTTGCGCGGAGATCATGCTCAAACAACGGCAAAGCGCGATAACAGCGCTTTGAATGATTGGATGCCCTTGCTCCGGCCGACGCCACGATCCCCTCAGATGCGCCTCGAAGCCGAACCGCCCCAGTAGATACAGGCTCCCAGCGCGAGCTTCAACCTCGCGCCTGCGAAATATTATATAACACGCTGATATATATTGATTTATTTTGATTTTCTTGGATTCGGGGAAGGCAGCATTGGTGCCGGTGCGTTGCCGCAATCCTGTCCCTGACCGACCATTGCCTGCACCTTGCCCGTGTCGGATTCGACCCGGGAGAGGCCGGTGGTCATGTCGACCAACAGACGATCGCCGCGCACCACATTCTTGCACTGGGTCAGCACCACGCCGCCGAGCATGGTGATCAGATTGGTCCTGGTGTCGAAGATCGCGGTCTCGCCGGTGACGATCCGGTCCTTCTGGGTGACGACGACATTGCCCTTCGCCACCAGCCGCTTGATCGAGGAACTGCCGCCGGGGCCAGGTTTAGCGGAATGTAACGGCGCGCCCTTCGCGTCCGGGAGGGGCGCCGCCGGCTGGGTGGAGCTGTTCTCGTAGAACGCGACCAGTATTTTTGAGGTCATGGTGGTATCGCCCTGGACCACCTTCACGTGGCCGGCAAACGTGGCCTCCTTCTTCTTGTCGCGCACCTCAAGCGAGGCCGCTTCGATCTGGACCGGCTGGTCGCGATTCTGCGCGAAGCCCTGCATGGCGTTGGGCACGGAGGCTGCGCCCTGCGCGCAGACCCTTTCGAACGCGATCACCGCGAGGATGCAGACGGGGGTGGCAAGAACGCGCAGAAAAAGCATCCTGACCTACCTGGATTTATCCTATTTGGGCTTGCTTGGGCTTCCCGGAAGCAGCGAAGGAAGCGCCGGGGCCGAGCCGGGCGCGGCTGGTGTTCCGCAGCCCCCCTTGCTGCCGGCGCCGCTCTTGTCCTGGGACTGGATGAATAGCCCCTGGACTTTGCCGTTGTCGGCCTCGACCCGCGAGACACCGGTGGTCATGTCGACCAGCAGCCGGTCGCCGCGCAGCACGTTCTGGCACTGGGTCAGCACCACCTGGCCGCCGCCGCCGCCGAGCATGGTGATCAGATTGGTCTTGGTGTCGAAGATCGCGGTCTCGCCGGTGACGACCTGATCCTTCTGGGTGACGACGACGTTGCCCCTTGCCTCCAGCCGCTTGATCGACGAGGCGCCGCCGGGGCCCGGGGCCGCCGCCTGCATCGGAGCAGCGGCGCCCTTCGCGGCCTTGGAAGGCGCGGCCGGCGCGGCGGGCGCCGCCGGTTGGGTTGACTTGTCCTCGTAGAACACGACCAGCACTTTCGAGGTCATGGTGGTGTCGCCCTGAATCACCTTCACGTTGCCGGAGAAGGTCGCCTCCTTCTTCTTGTCGCGCATTTCGAGCGCGGCGGCCTCGATCTGGATCGGCTGGTCGCGGTTCTGCGAGAAGCCCTGCATGGCGTTGGGAACGCCGGTCATCGAGCCTTGCGCGGAGGCAACGCCGGCGGAAAACAGCGCGAGCACGAAGGCCGCGGTTGCCGTGATGCGCGGAGAAAATCTCATCATCAGGATCATTTCGAGTTGGCGGATCTGCGCGTCTTCGGCGCCGGCGGAGGAGGCGGCGCCGGCTCGGCAGCGGGTGGATTGTTATCGCCGAGCTTGTCCAGATTCATCACCACGTTGCCCTCGAATCGCACCAGTTCGCCGCCGTTGTAGATGCGAATCCTGTCTGACGTCAGCGTGCCGTCGAGCAGCTTGACGTCGACATGCTCATCAGATGTCACGGTGTTCTTGTTCATGTCGACGAAGGCCTGCGTCAGCTTGGCTTCATAGCCGGTAGACGACTGCAGGAAGATATCCTCGCGCAGGTCGAGCAATTGCTGCTTTTGGTCGAAGAAGCCGGTACGCGCGTCCATGACCACCGTCGATCCGTCCGCTTGCGCCACCTTGGCGCGGATCGTTTTCAGCTCGACATGATCGGGGTCGGTGACGTCCTGGATCGCCGCCTTGGCCCACATCTCGTAAGGCCGCCCATCGGCCGAGAAGCCGGCGAGATGCGGCGATTCCATCGTTATCTTGGTGCCTGATACCACGAGATTGTCCATCTCGACCGGCAACTTGGGCATCAAGGCGCGGAACGGATTGACTACCGAAACGAAGACGATCGTCGCCATCGCCAACACCACCGTCGCCGGCACCGCGATGCGCAGGATCCGCACCATGCGGCTGTGGCGCGCGGCCGCTGCGAAGCGGGCCTCGAGGCCGACCACATAGGATGGGTCCTGAATCGAACTCACAAATGCTCCCGAGCCGCGAAATCGCGGCCCATTCTACCCGCAGCTGCCCAAATATGCAGCCAAAGCGTTTTCGGGCGCGGCAGACACGGGTTCGCGTCAAGAAAACGCATTAAAACAAAGTCCTCGCGTCGCGCCCCGGAGCGGGACCTCGCGTGAACAGTTTGGCCGAAACGGGGCGGAAAGTGCCTCCCGCGCCCGAATTCGTCGCCGTTCATGAATGGGCGAAGATGTCCTCGGCTTCCCAGCCGTCGAGATCGAGCCGGGCGCGGAAGGGGAGGAATTCAAAGCAGGCCTTGGCCAGGTCGGTCCGCCCCTCGCGCGCCAGCATGACGTTGAGCCTGTCGCGCAGCGCATGCAGATGCAGCACGTCGGAGGCCGCGTAGGCGAGCTGCGCCTCGGAAAGGCTCGGCGCACCCCAGTCGCTCGACTGCTGCTGTTTCGACAGATCGATGTTCAGGACTTCCCGCACCAGGTCCTTCAGGCCATGGCGGTCGGTATAGGTGCGGGTCAGGCGCGAGGCGATCTTGGTGCAATAGACCGGCGTCGGCATCACGCCAAAGCTGCTGTAGAGCACGGCGACGTCGAACCGCGCGAAATGGAAGATCTTGGTGACCTTGGGATTGCCGAGCAGCGCCTTCAGATTCGGCGAATCGGTGTGCCCCTTCGGGATCTGGATCACGTCGGCGGTGCCGTCGCCGTTCGACATCTGCACCACGCAGAGCCGGTCACGATGCGGATGCAGCCCCATGGTCTCGGTGTCGATCGCAACCGAATCGGTATAGCGGGACAAATCCGGCAGGTCGCCGCGATGCAGGCGGATGGTCATGAAAAAGGCCTCGGGTTCCAAATGTCGATTCGGCGAGACAGTAGCGTCCAATTGGCGGCGATGCGAGCGGAACGCGGCCGCTAAACCCCGGCCAGACCGGCGTTTTCCCCGATCTCAAAGGACGGTCGTTGGTGGTCGGCCTATCCGCCCAGCCGGCTAACGCTCAATTCCGCGATGCTGCCGGGTTGAACGGCGGACAATCCAATAATAGTTATTGTTGAGATCGAATGGAGGCCCTCATGGCAATGAGTGCAGATCTCGGAGAAACCCTCGAGGCTTTTGTGACCAAGCTCGTGGATTCAGGCCGCTACCAGTCCAAAAGCGAGGTACTCCGCGAGGGTGTGCGGCTCGTTCAGGAACGTGAAGCTCGGCTGGCCGCACTGGACGCGGCGATCGCGCGCAGGCTTGCCGACGTCGAGGCCGGGCGAGTGAAGCCGAGTTTCGAGGTGTTCGATCGTCTCGAAGCAAAGTTCGCCAACAAGACCGGTCGCACGTGATCGTCGGAAGCAGAGGCTGACATCGAGCAGATCGCGACTTATGTCGCGGAACAAAGCCTCGGGAATGCGCTCAACCTCGTTCGCAGGTTGCGGGAACGGTGTGAATCTTTGGCGGATGCTCCGCGCGGTTACCCGCTGGTCCCGCGTTACGAGCATCTTGGCGTTCGCCGGCGTCCGTTCGGCAACTTCCTGATTTTTTTTCACGTTGGCGTGGATACGGTTGAAGTCATTCACATCTTGCACGGAGCACGGGACTATGAAGCGCTGCTATTCCCCGAATAGCCCGTGCCGAGCGGGCGATGTGGAACTGTGAGCGTGGCAATTGCGCCGCACTAACGCGCCGAGTTCCTTCGACCACACGCGGACCGGCAACACTTCCGCAGCCGCCTCGTGAAATCGCCCCGCACCCTCCCTATCTCTTGCCAGCCCCTCGCCCGCCCGTCTCCCAATGAAATGAGCCTCATGTCCGAACAGACCCTCGCAGCGCCGATCGACGCCCCACAGGAACTGTCGCGCGGGTTTACGCGCTACCAGTCGATTCTGATCGCGCTGCTTGCCTTCACGCAGTTCACGATCATCCTCGACTTCATCATCATGTCGCCGCTCGGCGCCATCCTGATGCCCGCGCTCAACATCACGGCCGGACAGTTCGGCGTGGCGGTGTCGGCCTACGCGTTCAGCGCGGGATTGTCGGGCATCCTTGCCGCCGGCTTTGCCGACCGTTTCGACCGCAAGCGCCTGCTGTTGTTCTTCTATGCCGGATTCACGCTCGGCACGCTGCTTTGCGCGCTGGCGCCAAACTACCATGTGCTGCTGCTGGGGCGGATCGTGACCGGGTTGTTCGGCGGCGTGATCGGCTCCGTCGTACTCGCCATCGTCACCGACCTGTTCGCGCTGCATCTGCGCGGCCGCGTGATGGGATTCGTCCAGACCGCGTTCGCCGCAAGCCAGGTGCTCGGCATTCCGGCCGGCCTGTTTCTCGCCAATCACTGGAACTGGCACATCGCCTTCGCGGCGATCGTCGGCCTGGCGATCGTCGCCATGGTGACCATCGCATTCGTGATGCAGCCGGTCGACGGGCACCTGCGGCTAAAGCAGGACCACAACCCGTTCCACCATCTGATCGCGACCATCGGACAGCCGCGCTACACGCTGGCCTTCCTGGTGACGACGCTACTGGCGACCGGCGGATTCATGCTGATGCCGTTCGGCAGCGCCTTCACCGTGCATAATCTCGGCATCGATATCGTGCACCTTCCAACCATCTACCTCGTCTCCGGCCTGTTCAGCATCATCACCGGGCCGCTGGTCGGCCGTGCCAGCGACGCGTTCGGCAAATACCCGACCTTCGTGTTCGGCTGCATCGTGACCGTCATCATGGTGCTGATCTACACCCATCTCAGCCAAGTCTCCTTGACGACCGCGATCATCGTCAACGTACTGATGTTCGTCGGCATCTTTTCGCGCATGATCCCGTCGCAGGCGCTGATGTCGGCGATCCCCGATCCGAGCCAGCGCGGCTCGTTCAGCGCGATCAGCGCCTCCGTGCAGCAGCTCTCCGGCGGACTAGGCTCGGTGTTCGCCGCCGCGATCATCGCGGAGAATCCCGATGGCTCGCTGCTGCATTTCGACCGGATCGGATATGTCGTCATGACGACGTCGATCCTCTCGATGATCGCGATGTATTTTGTGCAGAGATCAGTCGCGAAACGGAGCGGCAAGCGGATGGTGTGATCGCAACCGCTGACCGCGTGTCACGGTCTCCTCACACCTTGCGCGCGATCTGCTCTCGGAAATCCAGGGAGCCCTCGTCATGCCGCTCGTCATCATCTCCCTCCTCAAGGGCAAGTCCAGGGAGCATATCCGCGCCATCTCCGACGGCATCCACCAGGCCCTGATGGACACCTACAACGTGCCGCCGGGCGATCGCTTCCAGATGATCCACCAGCATGAGCCCGAGGAGTTCGTCTACGACGCCGACTATCTCGGCATCCACCGCACCGACGATGTCGTGTTCATCCATATCGTCGCCGGCAACTGGCGCGACACCGCGACCAAGAAGGCACTCTACAAGGCCATCGCCGACCGCCTCGCCGAGAAGCCCGGCCTGCGGCGCGAGGACGTGCAGGTGGTGCTGTCACCGAACGCGCGCGACGAATGGTCGTTCGGAAATGGGGTCGCGTCGTATCTGAAGGATGACGATCCGGCTTGACGTTCAGATCAGCCCGCCGGACGCCGCAGCGCCGCTCAGGCGACCTCGAGTTCGACGTGCACGCGACGTCCAAGCGACGTGGCGATGTTCACCAGTGCGTCAAGCGAGAAGTGCGATACACGTCCGCGAAGCAAATCATTCATGCGGGGCTGAGTAATTCCACATTGCGCGGCGGCCTTGGCCTGCGTCCATTTGTTGCGCTTAATGATGGCTGCGATCTGGCGCATCAGCTCAGCACGTGCGCGCAAGTTTGCAGCCTCCGATGGCGTATCCGCAACCGCATCCCAAACGCTCTCATAAGTCTCTGATTTCATCTTCTTCATTTTTGCCTCTTCGTGAGTTCCGCAAATCGGCTTCGCGCCAGATCAATGTCTCTTTGGGCGGTTGCAGAGGTCTTCTTCTCGAAGGCGTGCAGCACGTAATCCGCATCCGAGAGGCGCGCCGTATAGACAACGCGATAGGTTCGCCTGTCGTCCGCTCGGCTGCTCACCACGTTGCACACGATCGAGCTGGTAACCGGCGTCGTGCCGCGCGCCCTCCGGGAAATCACGCAAGCGCTTCAATGAATCGCCGAGGAAGCGGACAGGCTTCATTGCCTGAATATCCTGATATCAGTATAGCGTGAGAAGCGAAAATCACCGATCGGGAACGTCACGGCACCGTGGATGACAGTGGCGCGGAGGCGCCTTGAGCTAAGCAGCGCGTGGTTAGCTACCGGTCAGCCGCTTATCCGCTGCAAACCAGCGATTTCAATCGCTTAAAAAGCTGGTGGTGCCCAGGAAAGGACTCGAACCTTCACGGCCGTTAAGCCACTGGCACCTGAAGCCAGCGCGTCTACCAATTCCGCCACCTGGGCATGTGGAGCGGCTTAGTAAGGTTCGGTTACGCGCTTGTCAAATTCGCGATTGGAAATTCAAATACGCTGTACAGGATTGGACCGATGGCGTATCGCCAAACGGCTAACTCCCGTCAACGGCTCTCGAATCCGGCAGGAATGGACCCCATGGCATCGAACCTGGAAACAACGGTCACGGTCTTCGGCGGATCGGGTTTTCTGGGGCGGAATGTGGTCCGGGCGCTCTGCAAGCGCGATTATCGCGTCCGCGTCGCGGTGCGGCGGCCCGAACTCGCCGGCCACCTCCAGCCGCTGGGCAAAGTCGGGCAGATCCACGCCGTCCAGGCCAATGTGCGCTACCCGGCCTCGGTCGAGGCGGCGATGCGCGATTCGCACATCGCGATCAATCTGGTGGGCATCCTGGCCGAGGGCGGCGGGCAGACCTTCGGCGCCGTCCAGGAGAAGGGCGCCGAGACGGTCGCCAAGGCGACGGCGGCCGCCGGCGCCCGGATGATCCATGTCTCGGCGATCGGCGCTGACGAGAATTCGCCCTCCAGCTATTACCGTTCCAAGGCCGCCGGCGAGGCCGCGGTCAAGGCGGCGGCACCGTCGGCCATCATCGTGCGGCCGTCGCTGATGTTCGGGCCCGAGGACCAGTTCACCAACCGCTTCGCCGCGCTGGCCCGGATGTCGCCGGTGCTGCCGCTGGTCGGCGGCGGCGTCAACAAGATGCAGCCCGCCTATGTCGCCGACGTGGGGCGGGCGGTGACTGACATTGTCGACAAAGACCCCAAGGCCGATGCGGCTTACGAGCTCGGTGGGCCGGAAGTGCTGACCATGCGCGAGGTCATGGAGATCATCCTCGAGATCACCCAGCGCGACCGCATGCTGGCGCCGCTGCCGTTCGCCCTCGCCAGACTGCAGTCGCTGGTCCTGCAATTCGCACCCGGCGCGTTCAAGCTGACGCCGGACCAGGTGGCGATGCTGCGCTCGGACAATGTGGTGTCGGAGGCGGCGAAGGCCGCCGGGCTGACATTCGCCGGCCTCGGCATCACGCCTGACTCGATAGAAGCAATCGCCCCGCAATATCTCTGGCGCTTCCGCGCGACCGGGCAGTTCCAGAAGAAGAGCGCTTAGGGCTCTTACTCCCCCTCGCCCCGTTCTTACGGGGAGAGGGTTGGGGTGAGGGGCTGCCTCCGCAAATTTACTGCCTGACAGTACGCGGTGAGTCCCCCTCACCCAGAACGCATCTGACGATGCGTTCTGACCTCTCCCCGCAGGCGGGGCGAGGTGAAGCAAGCGCCCCTACTTCCCCATCGCCAGTGCGATCAGGCCGAGGGTGCCGACGATCACGCGCCACCAGGCGAAGAACGTGAAGCCGCGGCGGGTGACGAAGTTGAGGAACGCGCGCACCACGATCAGCGCGGTGACGAACGAGACCACGAAGCCGATCGCGATCAGGCTGAGATTGTCGGTCGTGAAATCGGCGCGGTTCTTGTAGAAATCATAGGCGAACGCGCCGATCATGGTCGGGATCGCGAGGAAGAACGAGAACTCCGCCGCCGCGCGCTTTTCGGCGCCGAGCAGCATCGCGGCCACGATGCTGGCGCCGGAGCGTGACACACCGGGGATCATCGCCAGGCACTGCGCAACGCCGATCCAGAAATAGGTCAGCAGCGGAAACCGCGTGGCGTCGTCCTCGTGCGGATGCAGATCGAGCTGATCGACCCACATCAGCACGGCGCCGCCGACGATCAGGCTGAAGCAGACCACCCACGGATTGAACAGATATTCCTTGATGTATTTGCCGGCAATCAGGCCGATCACCACCGCCGGCAGGAACGCCACCAGCACGCCGATGACAAAGCGCCGGTCGTCGGGATTGGAGAACATGCCGACCGCGATCCGCCACAATTTCACGAAGTAGAGCACGAGGATTGCCAGGATCGCGCCAAGCTGGATCAGGATCGCAAAGCTCTTCCAGAAATCGCCTTCGCCAAGATTGAAGAAGCGTTCCGCAAGCAGCAGGTGTCCCGTCGAAGAAACCGGCAGGAACTCGGTGACGCCCTCGACAATTCCGAGAATCACCGCCCGCAGCGTATCCGTCATCATGATCTTGCCTGCCCCATGTCCGGAGAATGGTCTGGAAAAACCGCGTCCTTCTCGCCTATTCCACCAATTGCTGCAATCGCAAAAAAACAGCAAACAAAGGTTGCCTGATCGATTTGCTGGGCTATAGCGTTTTTGTGACCCACGTCCTGCGCGGGGGTGGCTACCGGTTCGCGCGATGACGCGACATACAGACGATCGAAGCTCGTTCGGCCAAGTCGTGTAAGTTCAAGTCGCGCAAGTTCGGGTCACACAGGTTCAAGTCACACCGGCTCAGTTCACAAAGGTTGATGGTTTCTTAAGCGCCGCGACACTACCAAGGACTCCATGTACACGCTGTATCACCATCCGTTCTGTCCGCATTCGCGCTTCATTCGCCTCGTGCTCGGCGAGTATGGCCTCGATCTGCGCCTGGTGGAGGAACGGGTCTGGGAGCGGCGCGAGGCGTTCCTTGCGCTCAATCCGGCGGCCACCACCCCGGTGCTGATCGCCGAGGGCTTTCCGCCGATTCCGAGCGCGCCTGTTATCGCCGAATATGTCGACGAGGCGCATGGCGCCGAGGCCGGCGAGCGGCGGCTGATGCCGGCCTCGATGGCCGAGCGCGTCGAGGTGCGCCGCCTGATGGCGTGGTTCAACGAAAAATTCTTCGAGGAAGCCTCCAACCCGCTGGTGACCGAGCGGATCTACAAGCGCTTCATGAGCGAGGAGAATGGCGGTGGTCCGCCGGCCGCCGACGTGATGCGCGCGGCCAAGGTCAATGTGCGCTATCATCTCAATTACATCGGCTGGCTGGCGAAGACGCGGAACTATCTCGCCGGCGACCGGCTGACCTACGCGGATCTCGCCGCCGCGGCGCATCTTTCGGCGATCGACTATCTGGGCGACGTGCCATGGAGCGAGGACGACGCGGCAAAGGCGTGGTACGCGCGGGTGAAGTCCCGCCCGTCGTTCCGCCCGCTGCTCAGCGAGTGGCTGGCCGGGGTGCCGGCGTCGCGGACCTACGTGGATCTCGACTTCTGAACCAGCCGGTCAGGCTTTCTCCAGATGATCTCAAGGCGGCGTTGACGCGCGAGGCGCGCGCGCTCGGCTTCGACAGCATCGGGGTCACCGCTGCAGATGCGACCGCGCAGGCCGGCAGATATTTCCTCGAATTCCTCGACTCTGGCGGCCATGGCGACATGGATTGGCTGGCCGCCAATCCGGAGCGCCGGGCCGATCCGCGCGTGCTGTGGCCCGGCGTGCGCTCGATCATCATGCTCGGCGTCAACTATGGGCCTGACGCCAATCCGCTGGAGAGCCTCGAGCGCCGCACCTCGGGCACGATCTCGGCCTATGCGCAGGGCGACGACTATCACGACGTCATCAAGAAGCGGCTGAAGACGCTGGCGCGCTGGCTCGCCACGGCGAGCGGCGACGAGGTGAAAGTATTCGTCGACACCGCCGCCGTGATGGAGAAGCCCTTGGCGCAGGCCGCAGGGATCGGCTGGCAGGGCAAGCACACCAACCTCGTCTCGCGCGAATTCGGCTCGTGGCTGTTTTTGGGGGCGATCTTCAGCGCATCCGACCTGCCGCGCGATAGCGGCGACACCGATCATTGTGGCAGTTGCCGCGCCTGCCAGGACATCTGCCCGACCGCGGCGTTTCCGGCCCCCTACAAGCTCGATGCGCGGCGCTGCATCTCGTATCTGACGATCGAGAACAAGGGCCCGATTCCGCGCGAGTTTCGGTTGGCGATCGGCAATCGCATCTATGGCTGCGATGACTGCCTGGCGGTGTGTCCGTGGAACAAGTTCGCCCAGGAGGGTCGCGAGGCCAAGCTCGCGGCGCGGACCGAATTGCGCGCGCCTGATCTTGCCGATCTCGCGCGGCTCGACGATCCGGCCTTCCGCGCGCTGTTTGCGAAATCGCCGGTCAAACGCATCGGTCGCGACCGCTTTGTGCGCAATGTGCTAATCGCGATCGGCAATTCCGGCGATGCTGCACTCGCCGATGACGCGCGGCGTCTGCTCGACGATGCGAGCCCGCTGGTGCGCGGCGCCGCGGTGTGGGCATTGTCGCAATTGATCGGCCGCGACGAGTTTGCGGCGCTGGCGTTACAGGCTCACAGCGAGCTCGACGCGACCGTGCGAGAGGAATGGCAAGTGGCCGCCGCCTCTTGATTTCATCGTGCGGTTCCCCTCATGGTCGCGGGCCATGACAAACCATCCCTTCTTCACCAGGCACGGCGACGGCTTCATGCCGACGTCAGTTACGAACGGACCGTGGAGTCCGGAATCCCTGCACGGTCGCGTCGTGATCGGCCTGCTCGCGTTCGTCATCGAGGAGCGTCACGGCGCCGATGATTTCGTGCCGGCGCGGCTCACCGTCGACATGTTCCGCCTGCCCAACATCACGACGCCGATCGAGGTGACGACAAAGCTGGTGCGCGACGGACTGCGCATCAGGATGATCGAGGCCGAGTTCCTGTCCGGCGGCAGCAGCATGGCGCGCGCCTCCTGCCAGTTATTGCGCAAGACGGAAAATGCAGCGGGCAATGTCTGGTCGCCGCCGAACTGGGAGGTGCCGCGGCCATCAGACATTCCGAAGCCGACCGATCCGAGGCTCGGCATGAACGGTAAATGGGAGACGCGGCCGATTGTCGGCCACATGGGGTCATCAGGTCCGCGCCGGCTCTGGATGAGCGAGGTGCGCGACCTGGTCGAGGGCGTGCCGATGACGCCGTTCGTCCATGTCGCGACCGGAGCCGACTTCGCGAGCCCGTTCGCCAACGCCGGCGACCAGGGGCTGGGCTACATCAACAGCGACGTCACGATCTATCTGCATCGTTTGCCGGTGACCAACTGGATCGGCTTCGAGGTGGTCAACCATCACGCCACCGATGGCGTCGCGATCGGCGAATGCTGGCTCTACGACGAGCAGGGACCGATCGGGACATCGACGGTCGCGGCGCTGGCGCAGCGCAAGCCGATGACCAACCCGCCGCCGCCGTAATTCTCCGTCGTCATTGCGAGGAGCGAAGCGACGAAGCAATCCACATCTCCGCGCATGCTGGAGCATGGATTGCTTCGCTTCGCTCGCAATGACGGATGGAGCTATGGCGCCAGATGCCGCGCCATTTCCGGCCGTGCCTTCAGCGCGCCGCCCTGCTTGGCCATGATCTTGGCGATCCGCTCTGGTGCAAAGTTGAGGTCGACAAAGGCCGGCGCGGTGTTGGCGACCTCGTGGTACTCCGTGATCTTGCCGTCACGCAGCCGCATGATCGCGACGCCCTCGAACATCGCCCGCGCGCCCTTGGCTTCCGGCAGCGTCGAGCGATAGCTGAACGTGTAGCGCGCATAGAGCGTCTCGCCGTCGCTGACGGGCGCGTGCATGTCCCAGCGGAAATCGGTCGCGGTGCGATAGAACCAGTCGTCGATCATCTCGGCGATTTTCGCATGGCCCTCGAACGCGCCGTAGAATACGTCGTGATAGACGCCATCCTCGGTGAACAGGCTTGCGAAGGCCTCGCCGTTGCGCTGTTCGACCGCGTCGCAGAACGCACGCAGCATGTTGGTCATGTCCATCGGCGTTGCACTCTTTGAGAGAAGCCTAGCCGATCTCCGCCACCGCGGCGATGATCCGCGCGATGTCCTGCGGCCGTGACAGACGATGATCGCCGTCCTGGATCATGGTCAGCACGACGTCCTCGGCCGGCAGCCGATGCACCAGCGCGAAGGCGTGCTTCCACGGCACGTCGGGATCCTGTGCGCCCTGCAGGATGCGCACCGGGCAGCCGACATCGATCTGGCTACCGAGCAGCAAATGGTTGCGGCCCTCCTCGATCAGATGGCGGGTGATCGGATAGGGCGTGCCGTCGTCATACTCCGACGGCCGGAGCCAGACGCCCTTGGTCTCGATCTCGGCGCGGATCTCGGGCGAAAACGCCTTCCACATCAGTTCCTCGGTGAAATCAGGCGCGGGCGCGATCAGCACCAGGCCGGCGAGCGACGCAGCGCCGTTGCCGCGCCTGATGATCTCGCGCGCCAGCAGCAGCGCCATCCAGCCGCCCATCGAGGAACCGATCACCACCTGCGGCCCGCGGCAAAACTCCGAAAACACCGCCGCGCTCTCCTCGAGCCAGCGGCCGATCGTGCCGTCGACGAATTGGCCGCCGGATTCGCCATGGCCGGAATAGTCGAACCTGATGCAGGACCGGCCGTGCTCGGCGGCCCAAGCTTCCAGCGCGACCGCCTTGGTGCCCTTCATGTCGGATTTGAATCCGCCGAGCCAGAACAGCCCCGGCGCGCTATTTGCGCTGCCGGGCGCGCCGCTTGCGCTGCCGGGATTGTTGCCGTTTCGGGCACGCACAGCGATCCGGCGCCGACCAACGCCCTCGCCGACCTCGATAAAGGCGGGTTCCTCATCAGATGCGGCAGCTTGGTTCATGGCTCGGTCACTCGGATGTCAGATCTCTGCTTTTCAATTGTCTGACGGCATCGGTCAACGGCTGCGGCCTTATGCCTTGCACAGCGCGCGCGCGAGCTATATGTGCCGGGCGTGACCAAAATGCCTCGCATTTGACGGTTTTGCCGCAGACCTTGCGAGTTCGCTTGCCCATGGCGGCGTCTTGCTTCAAAATATCCGCCTTCCCTTTCACAATCTTGGAGAGCTACCCATTCGCCGTCCCAATAGAGCCCCGCCGACAGTCGCCAAAGACGGGCCGCGCACCAATGATGAGATTCGCAACGCGCAGATCCAGCTGATTGACGTGGAGGGTGTCAACAAAGGCACCGTGGAAACCGTTGTGGCCATCAAGATGGCCATGGATGCCGGTATGGATCTCGTCGAGATTTCGCCGAACACCAGTCCTCCCGTCTGCAAGATCATGGACTACGGGAAGTACAAGTATTCCGCGCAGAAGAAAGCCGCCGAAGCCCGCAAGAAGCAGAAGGTCGTCGAGATCAAGGAGATCAAGCTCCGCCCGATGATCGACGATCACGACTATGACGTGAAGATGCGCGCGATGCAGCGCTTCTTCGAGGAAGGCGACAAGGTCAAGATCACCTTGCGCTACCGCGGTCGTGAGATGGCGCACCAGGAGATCGGCACCAAGCTGCTGGACAAGGTGAAGGCCGACGTCGCCGAGTTCGCCAAGGTCGAGCAGGACGCGAGGTTCGAGGGCCGCCAGGTCGTGATGGTACTGGCGCCGCGCTAATTCGAATTTGTTCGATTGCCGAGAGGGAATGGCCCGTCAGATGTCTGGCGGGCCGTTTTCGTTTTGCGCGACGATTACGTCCGCGTCGCCTGCCAGGTGCCGCTACAGCGGTCGCCGGTGATCTCCCCGCGCCAAGTCCCAGCTCCGCCTCCGGCGGCCAACCGACCGCCCCCGCTGGCATGGGAGCGGCCGATTGAGACCTGAACCGCGACGCTGCCGGAGCGGTTGACCACGCCCGACACGCGGCCGCCGCCGGCCGAGGACACCCGGCTGCCGGTCACCGTGAACGGGACCATCTGGCCGGAGCTGCAAACGCCTTGGGTGGTGGCGAAGACCACGTTCCAGACGCCGTCATAGGCGCCGCTGCGCGCGGGCTCGTCTTGGCGTCGGCGGTGCAAGGGGCCAAGCCTACCGCTAGCAAGCCGGCCGCAAGGCAGGCCAGCAGGGGAAGCGCCCGCACGGCGCGGGCGGGCGGGAAACCGGCAAAAAGGGAACCGGATGGGGAGGAATGGGTCATGGCCATCGCACCTTGGGTGACTGCAATGCCTCTCAGTCACGCGAGCCGGTTGCCCGGTTCATCGTTGCAAAACTGCGTTTCCTCTGTCATAAGCCCGGCTTCGTCGACCGGCTGATCAAGGGCTGCCGTGGCGACGTTTTGTGCGGGTTCTCTCCAATTCGGGAAAAACCTTAGCACTTCCAACGCTCTAACGAGCATTTTAGCCGGCCGAACGCCTCTTAGGGCGATATTCGCGTTGGCGATAGGAGAGCCAAATGCCCAAGTTGAAGACCAAGTCGGGCGCTAAAAAGCGCTTCAAGGTGACTGCCACCGGCAAAGTGATGCACGCCCAGCGCGGCAAGCGCCACGGCATGATCAAGCGGACAAAGAAGCAGATCCGTCAGCTCCGCGGCACCCGCGTGCTGTTCAAGACCGACGGCGACAACGTCAAGAAGTACTTCTTGCCGAACGCCTGATCGCGTCCATCCGCTTGAACCTAGGCCAGCGTCCGCGCAGGCCTCCAGTCACCACTTTTAGATCCAAGGATTTCCGTCATGTCTCGCGTCAAACGCGGTGTGACCTCTCACGCCAAGCACAAGAAAGTCTACAAGGCCGCCAAGGGCTTTTACGGCCGCCGCAAGAACACCATCCGCGCCGCCAAGGCTGCCGTCGAAAAGGCCGGCCAGTACGCCTTCCGCGACCGCAAGCGCAAGAAGCGCACCTTCCGCGCGCTCTGGATCCAGCGCATCAATGCCGCGGTTCGTCCATTCGGCATGACCTACAGCGTCTTTATCAACGGCCTCTCGAAGTCGGGCATCGAGGTCGACCGCAAGGTGCTGTCGGATCTCGCGATCACCGAGCCGGCTGCGTTCCAGGCGATCGCCGAGAAGGCCAAGGCCGCGCTGGCGGCTTGATCCCGTCGCCCGTTTGCTCAGTTCGAGCTGCGGTGGCCAGTGAAAGCGCGAAGCGCGTCTTCGCGCCGAACGATACGCGCATGACGGCTTCTCTCGCACTCTAAGACGTGGCTGCCCGGCAGGGCCGACAACTTTGCACAGTCTGCACAAGAGCAGACGTGCTATGGCCGGGCATGACGGGTCAGGAGCATCGGCTTAGCATCCTGGCCAGTAAGGGATTGCTATGACCGATCTTGCGAGCCTCCAATCCGAAATCCTCGACCGGATCGCCGCTGCCGGCGACGAAGCCGCCCTCGAGGCGGTGCGCGTCGCAGCCCTCGGCAAGAAGGGCTCGATCTCGGCGCTCCTTGCAACCCTTGGAAAAATGTCGCCGGACGAGCGCAAGACGCAGGGTGCTGCGATCAACCTCGCCAAGGATGCGGTGACACAGGCGCTGACCGCGCGGCGCGATGTGCTGAAGTCGGCGGCGCTCGATGCGCGTCTTGCCGCCGAGACCATCGACGTCACCTTGCCGCTGCGCGAGACGCCGGCCGAAGCCGGCCGCATCCACCCGCTGACCCAGGTGTGGGACGAACTCACCACGATCTTCGCCGATATGGGATTTTCGGTCGCCGAAGGTCCCGACATCGAGACCGACGACTACAACTTCACCAGGCTGAATTTCCCGGAAGGCCATCCGGCGCGCGAGATGCACGACACCTTCTTCTTCAACCCGAAGGAGGACGGCTCGCGCATGCTGCTGCGAACCCACACCTCGCCGGTGCAGGTGCGCACCATGCTGACCCAGAAGCCGCCGATCCGGGTGATCTGCCCCGGCCGCACCTACCGCATCGACTCCGATGCGACGCATACGCCGCAATTCCACCAGGTCGAGGGCCTCGTCATCGACAAGAGCTCGCATCTCGGCCACCTCAAATGGATCCTGCACGAGTTCTGCAAGGCGTTCTTCGAGGTCGACCACATCAACATGCGGTTCAGGCCGTCGTTCTTCCCATTCACCGAGCCGTCGCTCGAAGTCGACATCCAGTGCCGCCGCGACAAGGGCGAGATCCGCTTCGGCGAAGGCGAGGACTGGCTGGAGATTCTCGGCTGCGGCATGGTGCACCCGAACGTGCTGCGCGCCTGCGGCATCGATCCCGACGTCTACCAGGGCTTTGCCTGGGGCATGGGCATCGACCGCATCGCGATGCTGAAATACGGCATCGCCGATCTGCGCCAACTGTTCGACAGCGACGTCCGCTGGCTCAACCACTACGGCTTCAAGCCGCAAGACATCCCGACGCTGGCGGGAGGGCTGAGCACGTGAGTCTCACGCTCGGTCCCGTCGCGGAAAGAGCCCCCACCCTGCCCCTCCCCCGCAAGCGGGAGAGGGAATGGATAGGGTTTGCTCAAATGGGTACGAAGACTTCCTCGCCGCGAACGGTTGAACTCCCTCTCCCGCTTGCGGGGGAGGGTTGGGGCGGGGGTCTCTCCACAATGGGGTTGCCAATGGTCGATCCTGAACACCCGAACTGGAAAGTCTCCGACAAGCTTCGTTCGAATGCACGGGCACTCCGCAAGAACTCCACGGACGTGGAGCGAATTCTTTGGTCGGAGCTACGCGGCGATCGGCTGAACGGCATAACTTTCCGCCGTCAGGTACCGATCGACAACTACATCGCCGACTTCGTTTGCCACGCCGCGAAACTTGTGATCGAGCTCGACGGCGGCCAGCATTTTTCGGATCAGGGCGAACGCGCTGACGCCGCGCGCTCGGCCGTCATCGAATCCCAAGGCTTCAAGGTTCTTCGCTTCAGCAATCTCGACGTCATGACAAATCGCACAGGCGTCCTAGAAACAATCGCCGCTGCCGTCGCGGAGAGAGCCCCCACCCTAACCCTCCCCCGCGAGCGGGAGAGGGGACAAGAGAAGCCATCGTCATGAAGTTCACCCTCTCCTGGCTGAAGGATCATCTCGAGACCGACGAGCCGCTGGAAAAGCTCGCCGACAAGCTCACCATGATCGGGCTCGAGGTCGAGAACATCGAGGACAAGGCGAAGCAGCTTGCGCCGTTCACCATCGCGCGCGTGATCTCGGCCGAGCAGCATCCGAATGCCGACCGCCTGCGCGTCTGCATGGTCGACACCGGTGACGGCGGCGCGCCGGTGCAGGTGGTCTGCGGTGCGCCGAATGCGCGTGCCGGCCTGATCAGCGTGTTCTCCCCTCCGGGCACCTACATTCCCGGCAAGGATATCACGCTCGGCGTCGGCACCATCAGGGGTGTCGAGAGCCGCGGCATGCTGTGCTCGGCGGCCGAACTGCAAATCTCCGAGGACCACGACGGCATCATGGAGCTGCCGGCGGACGCACCGATCGGCAAGGGCTATGCCGACTGGGCCGCGCTCGGCGATCCCGTCATCGAGATCAACCTGACGCCGAACCGCCAGGACTGCACCGGCGTGCACGGCATCGCGCGCGATCTCTCCGCCGCCGACATGGGCAGGTTCAAGGATCCCGCGATCAGGCCGATCAAGGGCGAATTCCCCTGTCCGGTGCAGGTGACCGTGGAGGACGCTGCGCTGTGCCCGGGCTTCGCGCTCCGCCTGGTGCGCGGGGTGAAGAACGGCCCGTCGCCGGAATGGCTGCAGAAGCGGCTGACCTCGATCGGCCTGCGTCCGATCAACGCGCTGGTCGACATCACCAACTTCGTGACCTACGACCGCGCGCGGCCGTTGCACGTGTTCGACGCGAAGAAGGTGAAGGGCAATCTCAGGGTACGCCGTGCCAAGGACGGCGAGACGCTGCTCGCGCTGGACGGCCGCACCTACACACTCGACAGCAGCGTCTGCGTGATATCAGACGAGCACGGCGTCGAATCGCTTGCCGGCATCATGGGCGGCGAGGCCTCGGGCTGCGATGAGAGCACCACCGACGTGCTGATCGAATCGGCGCTGTGGAACGAGATCAACGTCGCCCAGAGCGGCCGCAAGCTCGGCATCAATTCGGACGCGCGCTATCGCTTCGAGCGCGGCGTCGATCCGGCGTTCATGGTGCCCGGGCTCGAACTCGCCACCAAACTGGTGCTCGATCTCTGCGGCGGCACGCCGTCCGAGAATGTCGTGGTCGGCAAGCGGTTCGGCGAGGACCGCGTGATCGATTTTCCGCTCACCGAGGTCAAGCGCCTTGCGGGCATCGAGGTGCCGCTGGTCGAGGTCAAGCTGATCCTGAACCGGCTCGGCTTCATGATGGCCGGCAGCGGTCCCGTGGTGAAGATCGCGATTCCGTCCTGGCGCACCGACGTGCAGGGCAAGGCTGACATCGTCGAGGAGATCGTGCGCATCGTCGGCGTCGACAAGGTGCCGATGACGCCGTTCGAGCGCGGCGACGCGCCGCGCAAGCCGGTGCTGACGCCGCTGCAGAATCGCACCCGCCGTGCCAAGCGCGCGCTGGCCGCGCGCGGCATGGTCGAAGCCGTGACCTGGTCGTTCATTTCGAAGCCGCAAGCCGAATTGTTCGACCGCGATCCCCCTGTGCAGTCGCAGGCCAATCGCCGCGGCCATCCTGAACTGTCGCTCGCCAATCCGATCGCATCAGACATGTCCGACATGCGGCCGAGCCTGCTGCCGGGTCTCGTCACCGCCGTTCAGGCCAATATCAACCGCGGCTTTTCGGATGTGGCCTTGTTCGAGGTCGGTCAGGTCTTCATCGGTGACCGGCCGGAGGATGAACTGATCGCGGCCGCCGGCGTTCGCCACGGCTATGCCTCGTCCAGCGGGCTCGGGCGCAGCTGGTCGGGCTCGTCGACGGCGGATGCGATGGACGCCAAGGCCGACGCCTTCGCGGTGCTGGCAGCGGCCGGAGCACCGATGCAGGCGCTCCAGATCGTGCCCGGCGGCCCCGCCTGGCTACATCCGGGACGTTCCGGCACCATCCAGATCGGTCCGCAGAACGTGCTTGGCTATTTCGGTGAGCTGCATCCTCGCGCGCTGGAGACGCTCCGCGCCGACGGTCCGATGATTGCGTTCGAGGTGATCCTGGAACGCGTTCCGGAAGGCAAGCAGAAGGCGACCCGCGCCAAGCCGTTGCTCGATCTTTCCGCGTTCCAGCCGGTGTCGCGCGACTTCGCTTTCATTGTCGACCGCGGCGTCAAGGCCGGCGACATCGTCCGATCCGCGCAGAATGTCGACAAGAAGCTGATCACGGCTGTGACCGTGTTCGACGTCTATGAGGGCAAAGGCATCGATCCCGACAAGAAGTCGATCGCCATCGCCGTGACGATCCAGCCGCGCGAGAAGACCATGACCGATCAGGAGATCGACGCGGTCGCGGCGAAGGTCGTGGCCGAGGTGACCAAGCGAACCGGCGGCACGCTGCGGGGATGATGCTAACAAGGGCGCCTTTGCGCCCCCTCGCTCCGTTCTTACGGGGAGAGGGTTGGGGTGAGGGGCTCTCTCCGCGAAAAAGGTGAGAGCGCAGTATGCGGAGGCTCCCCTCACCCGAAATTCACGCTTCGCCTGAATTTCGACCTCTCCCCGCAGGCGGGGCGAGGTGCAGCAGAGACTGCGACCCCCAATAAAAAAGCCGTCACGTCCCTCCCGCATGAGCCCCTCCAGCTTCATCCCCTCCGACGTCAGCACCAACGTCGCACTTGCGATCTGCGCGATCGCCTTTGTCTCGGGCACCGCGCGCGGATTTTCCGGCTTCGGCTCGGCGCTGATCTTCATGCCGCTCGCAAGCAGCATCGCGGGGCCGCGGCTGGTGGCAGCGTTGCTGCTGCTGATCGATTTCGTGGCAGCAACGCCATTGCTGCCCAACGCCTGGAAACACGCCGACCGCAAGGCGACCGCGGTGATGGTGGCCGGCGCGCTGGTGGGCGTCCCGATCGGCACCTACTTCCTGACGGTGCTCGAGCCCGTCACGACGCGCTGGATCATCTCCTGCTTTGTCGCAGCACTTCTCGTGCTGTTGCTGTCGGGCTGGCGTTACCACGGCAAGGATCACGTCGCGCTGTCGGTCGGCGTTGGCGGTCTCTCCGGCTTCTGTAGCGGTCTGGCGCAGACCGGTGGGCCGCCGATTGTCGCCTACTGGCTTGGCCGCCCGGTTGCCTCGATCGTCTCGCGCGCCAATATCGTGCTGTTCTTCGGCGCCTCCGATTTCTTTTCGCTGGTGAGCTACTGGTTCACCGGACTGATCACGATCGAATCGATCAAGTTCTCGCTGATCGTCGGTCCCATCTACGGCATCGGCGTCTGGTTCGGCGCCTCACTGTTTGGCAGAGCGAGCGACGGCGTCTTCCGCGCGATCTGCTACGCGCTGATCGCGGCCGCCGTCATCGCCGGCCTGCCCGCGCTTGATGGCATTCTGCGCGGCGGCTAGGCTGACGCACTATAACGAGAAACTTCCGGGGAGAGACCGATGATCGACCGCCGCGATGCGTTGAAACTGGCGCTCGGCAGTGCCGCCGTGCTCGCCGCCCCGACCGTGCTTGCGCAGACCACGAAACTGCGCACCCGCATCGTATTCCTCGGCACCAAGGGCGGACCGCGGGTCGGCGTCGGTCCTTCAAATCCCGCCAACCTTGTCGTCGTCAACGGTACGCCGTTCGTGATCGATTGCGGCATGGGCGTCAGCCATCAGCTCGTCAGCGCCGGCGTGCCGCTGGAATCGCTGAAGTACATCTTCATCAGCCATCACCACTCCGACCACAATCTTGAATACGGCAACCTGGTCTACAACGCCTGGGCAACCGGCCTGTCGACCCCGATCCACTCGTTCGGGCCGAAGGGCATCGAGGCGATGACGAAGACCTACTGGGAGCTGAACAAATTTGACATCGAGACGCGCATCGAGGACGAGGGCCGCCCCGATCTCCGCAAGCTTCTGATCGCGAAGGACATCACCGAGGACGGCGTAGTGCTGCAGACCGAAGATGTGAAGGTGACGGCATTTCGGACCCCGCATCCTCCGATCACGGACAATTTCGCCTACAAGTTCGAGACTCCGGACGGCACCATCGTGTTCTCCAGCGATACCGCCTACAATCCCAAGCTCGCGGAGTTCGCGCATGGCGCCGACGTCCTCGTGCACGAGGCGATCTATCTTCCCTGGGTCGACAAGCTTGTCGCGCGCGTCAAGAACGGCGCCACGCTGAAAAAACATCTGCTCGAGAGCCACACCGCCGCCGAGGACGTCGGCCGCATTGCCGACGCCGCCAATGTCAAGGTGCTGGTGATGAGCCATCTCGTACCAGGCGAGCTTGACGTGACGGACGAGGACTGGAGCAGCGAGGCCAAAAAGCACTTCAAGGGCCGCATCATCGTCGCCCGCGACCTGATGGAGCTGAAGCTGCCGGTGTGAGGCGCGGCACCCCCTCCGCTGTCATCGCCCGGCTTGACCGGGCGACCCAGTACACCGCGGCCCATCGGCTCAAGCACAACTGCCTCTGGAATACTGGATCGCTGGGTCAAGCCGGGCGACGACACCGCAGGTAGCTGCCCGAAGGTCCTCACCCCGCCATTGCGAGGAGCGAAAGCGACGAAGCAATCCATCGCTCTGCGCATGCTGAGGCATGGATTGCTTCGCTTCGCTCGCAATGACGACATTGTGGGGTCGGGCTATCAGCTACCCGATCACCAAATCACAATACGCATACCCGTCGCGTTCAACGCGTTCGCCTGTCGTCACCGCGAGCCGGTGCTTGAACATCGGTCCCGCCACCACGCAGGTGTGAAACTCGCCGTTCTCGCCGCAGGGATCGACGCTCGCGGGCAGGTCGGCCAGCAGACGCGCATCGAATGTGCGGCCAGCGAATTCGGCCGGCAGCTTCTTCAGATCGACCGTGGCAAGATAAGCTTCCAGCCCGCTTGCAAGCATCGCGGCCGCGAGCTCCTCCGTAGGCCGTTCCCACAGCGGAAACACCGGCGTGATGCCGGTGCCGGCGAGCTTCTGTTCGCGATAGGCGCGGATATCGGCCAGGAACAGATCGCCGAAGATCATGTGGGTGATGCCGTCGCGGACCGCCTGAGAAACCGCTTCCCCCATCCGCGCCTCGTAGACTTCGTTTGGACAGGGATAGGGTATCCGCACAGTCAGCTGCGGCAATCCCGCCGCTTCGCACTGCGCCCGCAGGATCTCCTCGCGGACGCCGTGGATCGACACGCGGCCGAACGTCTCGGTGACGGTCGTCAGCGCGCCGACAACCTCCAACTCGCCAGCGCGCCGCACCTCGTGCAGCGCGAACGCGCTGTCCTTGCCGCTCGACCAGGAGATCAATGCCTTCGGTCGTGACATCAGTCGATCGGCGAGGCGGTGCGGGACCGCGCGTGGTGCCGCCGCGGCTTCGCGGCCGGTGCGGCGGCTTCCGGCGGCGTGTCTTTCAACGCCCCGATCCGCCGCAACGCGGCATCGGCGGCGCGCTCGCCGCTCTCCCAGGCGCCATCGACGGTGCCCCACAACGTCTCATGCGTGGCCTCGCCCGCGAGATACAGGCAGCCGATCGGCTCGGTCAGGATTTTTCGCGAGAGCTGCCCGCCGGGGGCGGCGGCGGACATCGCGCCGAGGATGAAGGGCTGTGCATTCCAGCGGGTCGCCGTCGTCTTCTTCACGGCGGCGCCGATCTCGCTGCCATAGAGCTTGCTCAACCATTCCACTGCAAATGCGCCCATCGCCTGCTCGCCCTGCGCCGACAAATCGTGGCCGAAAGAGCCCGCGACATCGATCGTGCACAGCGACGAACCGGCGATATTGCCGTAGAGCATCGCCGTTCGGGTCGAATTGCTCTGCTCGATGATGACGTCATCGCGCGACAGTCCAAGCGGATTGCCGGGAAGTTGCAGCGCGATGCGATCGTAGCTGCCGAGGCTCAGCCTGGCGGCGGCATCGAGCGCGCGTTTGGGAATCTCCGGCGCGAATCTGATCTTGCCACTCGTGAGCACATTGCTCGACACGGTGATGATGGCAGCGCGCGCGGTGATCTTGCCGGATGCCGTCTCGACCACCACGTCGCGATTGCTCCAGGAAATGCGCTGCGCCGGCGTCGACAGCGCCAGCGGAAGCTGCTCGCCGAGCTTGGCGATCAGCGTGCTCAATCCCTGCCGGCAGGCGAACGCGGCGTTGCGATCCTGCGCGCGGACCTTGTCGACGGCAGAGACGTCCTTCAGATCCTTGCCGCTGAAGCTGGCGCCGAGCAGGAATTCCGCGGTACCGGCCCAATCGCCGAGATCCTTCGGCAGCGCCGCGGCACAGGCGATATCGGCCTTGCGCGAGGCATCGTCGATGGCGCGATTGGTGCGCACCAGCGCGGCCAGAAACTCCTCGGTCTCGCCCGGACGGGCGTAGCGCCGGCCGATGCGGATCTTCTGGCCCGCGGGCGCCGTGACGATCTCGAGGCCGGCCGTGCGGGCAAGCCGGATCATCGGATTGGAGTCGGGATTGTGCATCCAACGCGCGCCGCGATCGAACGGCACGTCGAAGCTCGATATGTCGGTCTGGCAGCGCCCACCGATCTGGCTGGCGGCCTCCACCACGAGCACCTTGCGGTTTGCGGCGGCGATCCGCCGCGCCGCCGCAATACCGGCAGCGCCCGCTCCGATCACGACGATGTCAGCCTCGCGCGGCAACGGCGCAGCCAAGACCCGCCCACTGAGCGCAGGTGCCAATGCCAGGCTCGCGGACGCCGACAGGAAATCGCGGCGGGTAATCGTCATGGCAAGTCCTTCGGCAAGTCCTTCGGCAAGTCTTCCGGCGAGCTTTCTGGCAAGATTTCAGGCATGGTTTCCGGGGACTTGCGGAAAGGGGGAACGCTTCGCGAACTTTGCCGTATCTCACCGATCGCAGCAACCGTCATGGTAAATCAATCATGATTGATCCGCGTCATGCATGAACTAAATTGAAACGGCTCGCGACCATGATAAGGGAACATAAGCGGTCGTAGAACCGCTGGGGGAGATTGCAATGGGGGTCGTGCTCGATACCGTCGGCCAATGGATCGCGGGGTACCTGCAAAAGGAAGTCCCGGGTTACGAGCCGTTCACGCCGAGCGATCCGGAACATCTGCGTGGCATCATCCAGCCGGGCGACGTTCTGCTGGTCGAAGGCAACAACCGGATTTCCGGCATCATCAAATATTTGACGCAGTCGACCTGGTCGCATGCCGCGCTCTTTGTCGGGCCGATCGACGGCGCGTTCGAAGCCGACAGCGAACAGCATGTGCTGATCGAGGCCAATATCGGCGAGGGCGTGACGTCAGCCCCGCTGTCGAAATATCTCCCCTATCACACCCGCCTCTGCCGTCCGGTCGGACTGTCTTACGAGGACCGAACCACGGTGTGCCGCTACGCCATCAACCGCATCGGCTTCGGCTACGACACCAAGAACATCGTCGACCTGGCGCGCTTTCTGTTCCCGCTGCCGATCCCGCAGCGCTGGCGGCGGCGCATGATCGCGTTCGGCTCCGGCGATCCGACCAAGATCATCTGCTCGGCGCTGATTGCCCAGGCCTTCGACGCGGTGCGCTATCCGATCCTGCCCAAGATCACGCGTGCGGCCAGCCGCAAGGCGCGCCGCGAGATCCTGCATATTCGCGACTCCTCGCTCTACATGCCGCGCGACTTCGACATCTCGCCCTATTTCGAGGTCGTCAAACCCACCATCGTGCACGGATTCGACTACACGGCCCTGCACTGGGCCGACAAGCAAAAGCCGCTCCGGGAGGTAGCGGGCGAATTCAGCGTGTTTCCAGAACGCAAGTCGCCGCCGCTTGCTCCTGAAGAGATTGACGAGGAGGCACCGCTTCCGGTTGCGGAAATGACGCCGGTCGCGGCGGAGCCGGCGCTGGTCTAGCGACGGCGGGCGGGCGCACGACTGTGACATCGGATGAGACCTGCTACAGTCACGCGACCGCCCAGCCAACACGGATAGCCCATGCAACGGATCACCATCACCATCGAGGATGATTTGCTCGCGGAGATCGACGCTGCCGCCGAGGCGCGCGGCTACCAGAACCGCTCCGAGATCATCCGCGACCTCGCCCGCGCCGGGCTGCAGCAGAGCGCGGAGGAGGCACCATCAGGTCAATGCGTAGCGGCGCTGGTTTATGTCTACGACCACGCCGCGCGCGACCTGTCGAAGCGCCTCGTGCAGAATTTCCACGGCCACCACGACCTGTCGCTGGCGACGCTGCACGTCCATCTCGACGACGACAGCTGCATGGAGGTCACGGCGCTGAAGGGCGCCAGTGGCGAGGTCCGGCATTTCGCCGACCATATCATCGCCGAACGCGGCGTCCGCTACGGCCGCGTCGTGATGATCCCGACGGCGGGGGAGAAGAAGTCACGCAAGCGAGGACACCACCCCGATTGAGAAATCACGCCGCCTTCACCTTGGTGCCGGATGGCTGGCCGGCGCGCGCGAGGCCGCCATACAGGGCCTCGTTCGGCATCTCCGACTTCAGGATCGCGCGCACCGCGATGAGACGGTCGAGGTCGATGCCGGTCGCAAATCCCTTGCTCTCGCAGAGGAACACGAGATCCTCGAACACCACATTACCCGTGGCCCCCGGCGCGAACGGGCAGCCGCCGAGACCACCGAGCGAGCCGTCGAGCACGCGGGCGCCCTCATCGAGTGCCGCGGAGGCGTTGGCGATGCCCATGCCGCGGGTGTCGTGCAGGTGAACGCAGACCGGCTTCGAGCCGGCGATCCTCACCGCGCCCCGCGTCAGCTCGCCGACCTGCTTCGGCCCGGCATAGCCGACGGTGTCGGCGATCGCGACCATGTCGGCACCGGCCTCGTAGAGCTTCTCGGTGAGGCGCAGCACCTCCTTCGGATCGACCGGACCGACGATCGAGCAGCCCAGCGCCATCGAGATCGCGGCATTGACCAGCGGCTTGTGCACGCTGGCGTCGCGCAGCTCGCAGAGCCGCCTGACGTTCGCGATCGCGGATTCGCGGGATCGATTGGCATTGGCCTGGCTGTGCTCCTCGGTGGCGGAGACCACCGTCGCAACTTCTCCGACGCCGGAGGCCAGCGCCTCGTTGACGCCGCGCTCGTTCAGCGCCAGCGCGACGCCGTGCGCGCCGGGCAACGATGCGACGGTTGCGATGACGTCCCTGACGTCGACGAATTGCGGAAAGGTCTTCGCGGGCAGGAACGAGCCGACCTCGAAATGCCTGACGCCGGCGGCATATTCATCGCGCATCCAGCGCTGCTTCGCCGATGTCGACGGAAACGTCTTCACCAGCTGCAGGCCGTCGCGCAGACCGACTTCGCGCAGGCTCACTCTGTCGTTGGGATAGATATCGTGGATGCGGGTCATTACAGCCTCACGCAGCGTTTCCGGTTGATGAGCGTTTCTGTTGTTCGAGCTCGGCGCGCACCTCGTCGGTGTCGGCGCCAAGCACCGGCACCTTCAGGCCCTCGCCGATATTGCTTCCGTTCCATTCGACCGGCAGTGCCGGCACGCGGAACGGCTTGCCATCGGCCGTGACATTGTTGACGAGGCCACCCGGTCGCAGCACATGCGGATCCTGCAGCAGATCCTCCGGGCGATTGATCGGCGAGAAACAGATGTTGAGCGCGTCGAGCCTGGCCGACAGATCCGCCACGTTCCAGTGTTTGATCACCTCGGCGACGCGCGGGATGATCCGGTCCCGCGCCATGATGCGGTCGGTCGTCGTGCGCAGCGTGGCATCCCCGGCAAACTCCTGCAGGCCGAACTCGCGGCAAAAGCTCTGCCAATGTCCTTCGGTGACGACGCCGATAAAGATGCGGTCGCCGCCGGCGGCGTCGAAAATGTCGTAGATCGGCCACGCGTGCTCGCGCTCCGGCATCGAGCGCGGCTTGCGGCCGGTCATCTCGTACTCGACCATGTGCTGGGCGACCAGGAACAGGCAGTTCTCGAACAGGCCGATGCGGATGTCGGCGCCGTTCCTGCTGCCACCACGCTTCTGGTAGAGCGCAGCCAGGATCGCGATCGCGCCGAACATGCCGCCCATGATGTCGTTGGCGGAGGAGCCGACGCGCTGCGGCTTATCGCGCGTGCCGGTCATCGCCGCGAGCCCCGACATCATCTGCACGACCTCGTCGAGCGCCGGACGATGCTCGTAGGGGCCGGACAGAAAGCCCTTGTGGCCGGCGACGATCAAATCCGGATAGGTCTTGCGAAGCTCCGCCGCGCCGAGGCCCTGCTTCTCGAGTTGGCCGTCGCGAAAATTCTCCACGAACACGTCGGCGGTCGCGAGCAGCCGGTGCATCGTCTCGCGGTCTTCGGGTTTGGCGAGATCGAGCACGACGCTGCGCTTGCCGCGGTTGAACAACGGGAAGAACGAGACGCCCATGCCGCCGAGCGAACGGGTCTTGTCGCCGACGGGAGGCTCGACCTTGATCACCTCGGCGCCGAGTTGCGCCAGGATCATGCCGCAGGTCGGACCCATCACCATGTGGGTCATCTCCACGACCCTCACGCCGTCCAGCGGCAGTCCGCTTCCCGTCATCGGTTGCTCCGTGCTCATTCTTCGGTCCCCCTCAAACTAGGCTTCCGCACGCTATCTGAAAAATATAATCTGTCGAATAGTGCATTCGCAATTCCAGAACGCTTTGGTCCCATGGACTCGCGCCAGCTACGTTATTTCATCGCGGTTTACGAGCAGCGCAACCTGTCGCGGGCGGCGGACCAGGCCAATGTCGCGCAATCCGCGCTGAGCCACCATATCGCGAACCTCGAGGCGGAATTCGCCACGCCGCTGTTCGAGCGCAAGCCACGGGGCATGGAACCGACGGCGGCCGGCGAGCGGCTGTACGAGCATGCCCGCATCATCCTGCGCGCAATGGCCGCCGCCGAGCGCGAGATCAAGGAAGGCGGCAGCGCGATTGCCGGCGACATCTCGATCGGCATGGCTAATTCCGGGATGAAGGCGATCGGCGTACCGCTGATGCGGACCGTGCTGACGAAATATCCGAACCTGAAGCTGTCGCTGACCGAAAGCCTGTCCGGTGCGACGCTGCTGCATTTGATGAGTTCGGAGGTCGACCTCGCGCTGGTCTACAATCCGCCATCCGAGAAGGACCTGATCGCCGAACCGGTGCTGGAAGAGCAGATGTATTGCGTCGGGACCGAGAAGCTGATCGGCAACAAGGGACCGATCATGTTCGAAGAAGTAGCGCAGCTGCCGCTGATCCTGCTGCGGCACGGGCTGTCGGCCCGCGCACTGCTCGACGACCCCGTGCCGCTGAAGCGGCTGGAGGCCAATGCGATCCTGCATCTCAACTCGACCAGCGGCATGATCGGCGCGCTGACCGCAGGCTTGGGCTGCACGATCGCGACGACCCATTTCGTGAGCGAGCCATTGAAGGCGCGACTGCTGGTGGCGCGCGAGGTGATCGAACCGAAATTGACCCGCACGCTCTATCTGTGCCGCTTACGCAATCGCCCGATGACCTATGCGATGGAAGAAATGTGCCGGCTGATCCGCGCCCTGATCGCCGAGCAGGTCGGCCGCGGCGCCTGGCAGGCCACTCTCCTGATCTGAGTTCTAAGATATCGAACGGTTCCTTCGATATGTTCGTCTGGATTTCTGGCTCCCGGTTGCCACACATGGTCCGACCGGCACGTCTTCAGAAAGAAAGGCGGCCATTGGCCTATTAGGGGAGGACCATGATGAGCGCCATCGAACTCGGCTCGGTTGCCGAACTTGCCAGCACGACAAGCGAGCCGGACGAGATTTCACGGCGGCTCGAGGCACTCCCGGCCTCGCCCTATGCCTGGCGGCTGGTGATCCTGCTCTCGCTCGGCGGCTGCTTCGAGATCTACGATCTGTTCTTCACCGGCTACATCGCGCCCGGCCTCATCCGCAGCGGGCTGATGACCACGACGACCCAGGCCTTCTTCGGCTTCTCCGGTATCGGCGCCTTCGTCGCCGCCACCTTCGCCGGCCTGTTCGTCGGCACCTTCTTCCTCGGCTTCCTGGCCGACCGTTTCGGGCGCAAGGCGGTCTTCACCTATTCTCTGCTGTTCTACAGCGCAGCGTCGGTGATCATGGCCTGCCAGACCACGCCCGGCGGCCTGTTGCTGTGGCGTTTCATCTCCGGGATCGGGATCGGTATCGAGGTCATCACCATCGACGCCTACATCACCGAGCTGGTGCCGAGCTGGATGCGCGGCCGGGCGTTTGCGATCAACCAGGCGGTGATGCTGTCGGCGGTCCCGATCGTCGCGGCGCTGGCCTGGTGGCTGGTGCCGCTCACGCCTTACGGCATCGATGGCTGGCGCTGGGTCGTTTTGATCGGCGCCGCCGCAAGCATGGTGATCTGGGTGCTGCGGCTTTACGTGCCGGAAAGCCCGCTCTGGCTCGCCCGCAACGGCCGCACCGAGGAAGCGCTCAAGATCCTCGCCACGCTGGAAGCCTCCGGTGGCCCCGTCACCGCGCGCCCGAAAACGGTGATCAAGCCTCCTGCGCCGGCGCAGGCGCCGGTTGGCTTTATCGGACTGTTCCGGCCGCCTTATCTGTCGCTGGTCGTGCTGTTCATGGTGTTCAATTTCTGTCAGGCCTTCGGCTTCTATGGCTTCGCCAATTGGGTGCCGACACTGCTGGTCGAAAAGGGCATCACGGTCACCAAAAGCCTGCAATATTCCTTCATCGTCGCGTTTGCCTATCCGCTCGGGCCGCTACTGGCAGCGACGTTTGCCGACCGGTTCGAACGCAAATGGATCATCTGCGGCGCCTGCGCGGCCATCGTCGTGTTCGGCGCAGCATTTTCGCAGTTTATCGAGCCGACGTTCCTGATCCTGAGCGGGGTGCTACTCACGGCGGCGAACATGACGCAATCCTACGCCTATCACGCCTACCAGTCCGAGGTGTTTCCAACGGCGATCCGCGCACGGGCCTCCGGCCTCGTCTATTCGATGAGTCGTCTCAGCGCGATGTTCTCGGGCTTCATCGTCGCCTACACGCTGCGGGTCGCAGGCGTCAACGGTGTCTTCGGTCTGATCACATCGGCCATGATCCTCGTCATCATCATGACCGCGCTGTTCGGGCCCAAGGTCCGCGGCAAGCCGCTCGACGCTTGATCGCGACACAAACGGCGACACAAACGGCTCTTGCCGAAGCCATATTAGGTGTCTACCTCTCGCGGGAACTTTTGCAGAGGTAGCCCCGTCATGCTGGATGCCGCCGTCAAGGCGATTTCGCAAATCCTGTCGCCGCCGATGCGCTCGATCCTGTGGCGCTCGATCGGACTCGCGCTCGTGCTCATTACCGTGCTGGCAATCGGATTGCAGCGGCTGTTGAGCTGGTTTGCTGATTCCGGATCGGTCTGGGCCGAAGGCATGCTCGGTCCCAATTTCCATTCCACGCTGACCGTCGTGTCCTGGATCGTCTCGATCGCCGCAGGTCTCGGCGTCGTGCTCGGCGGCATCTTCCTGATGCCCGCGATCACCTCGCTGGTGGCGAGCTTGTTTGTCGACGTCGTCGCCGACCATGTCGAGCGCGAGCACTATCCAGCCGAGCAGCCCGGTATGGCGCTGCCGTTGACGATCGCGATGACCGAAGGCGTCAAGACGGCGTTGCTGACCATCCTGGTCTATCTGGTGGCACTGCCCTTTGTGCTGTTCGCAGGCGCCGGCTTCATTGTATTCTTCATCGCGACCGCGTGGCTGTTGGGGCGGGAGTATTTCGAGCTCGCGGCGATGCGGTTCCGCTCGCCGGAGGACGCCAAGGCGATGCGCAAGGACAATGCCGCGACCGTGTTCACTGCGGGACTGTTCATCGCGGCTTTCGTCTCGATCCCGATCGTCAATTTGGCGACGCCGCTGTTCGGCATGGCCTTCATGGTCCACATGCACAAGCGCCTGTCTGGTCCGCGACCCGAATTGATCGAGCCGGCACGGCGCAGCAACGTGCCGGCTTAGATCGGATCTGAAGGGACCGACAGTGGTGAAGTTACCCGATCGCGCGCGAAGGGCACCAGCAGCAGACCGACAATCGCCACGCAGGCAAGCATCGCCCACGCCTCGTTGATGGAGAGCGCGAGCGACGCCTGCTCGACGAGCGGCCGAACGAACGCAACCGTGGCTTCGTCAGGCGGTCCCGGTGAACGGTCGATGAGCAGCTTTGGATCGAGCCCGACGGCTTGCGCCGCGGTGATGTCTCCTGCCAGCAAGCGCGTGCGAAAATCCTCGGCATAGATCCAGCTTCGGCCGTAGAGGATCGTATCGATCAGGGCGATCCCGATCGCGCCGCCCAGATTGCGCATCAGGTTGAACAGGCCGCTGGCGTCAGCCACTTCGGCTTCCGGCAATGCGCCCAACGCAATGCGCGTCGGCGGCAGCAAACAGAACATGATCGCGACGCCGCGCACGATCTGCGGCCAGAACATCTCGTCGAAATCGGCGGTGCGCGGCTGGAACGCACTCAGGCCGAGGCCGAGCGCGAACAGGGCAAAGCCGGCGCCGGTCAGAACACGCGCACCGATGCGGCTTTCGAGGATCGCCGCGAGCGGCGCGGCGGCGAGTTGTGCAATCCCCGTCACCAACATGACGGTGCCGATCTCCAGGGCATCATGGCGCCGGACGAAGCCGAGAAAGACCGGCATCAGATAGACCGAGCCATAGAGGCCGATCCCGAGGCAAAAGCTCAGGGCGCAGCCAATCGCGAACGAAGGTCGCCGGAACGTCGACAGCCGCGCGATCGGATGCAGTGCGCGCGAGGTGCGCCGGATTAACACCGCCATCCCAACGATGCTTCCGATCAGGAGGCTCAGGCACGTCAGCGAGAGCCAACCACGCTGCGGCGCTTCCTTCAGCCCGATCTCGAAGCTTGCGAGCGCCACCGCGAGCAGGACAAACGCGGACCTGTCCAGCTTCCACAATTCGCCCAGATGGGTGGCCTCCCTTGGAAGCAGAAATGGCGCGACTGAGGCCGCAATTAGTCCCGGAATGACATTGATCAGGAACAGCCACGGCCATGACCAGGTTTGCGTGATCCAGCCGCCGACGACGGGTCCGACCGAAGGGGCGAGCACCGCAACGACACCGCCGATCATGGTCGCCACCGCGTGAAGACGCGGCGGAAACAGCGTGAACACGGCGGAAAACACTGCCGGAATCAGGACGCCGCCGGCAAACCCCTGCACCACGCGAAAGGCCAGCAGCACGGCAAAGCCGCCGCTGATCGCGCAGCCGATCGATGCCACGGTGAACAGGCACACGGCCGTTACGAACAGCCATCGCAGCGACAGCACATGCGTGAGCCGTCCGGTCAGGGGGATCGCGATCACCTCCGCGATCAGATAGGCGGTCTGAATCCAGCTCATGGCAGCCGGCGAGATCGCGAGCGCATGCTGGATGGTCGGCAATGACGTCGCGACCACCTGGATGTCGAGGATGGCCATGAACATGCCGAGGCACATCAGGAGAAATCCGGCCCAGGTCGCGACGGATGGGCTGTCGGTTCGATGCTCGCCCCGGCCGTTCATGGAGCGCTGGCACGCTGCCGGCCAATGACGGAGAGGACGCGCGTCTCGACGCGGATTCGCACTGCGAGCACCGCGAGATCAAGGACCGTGAAGATCAGCGCCGGCCACGGCAGGTGCAGCGCGAGCGGAAGCAGGGCGATTTCCCCGACGACGACGGCGTAGTTTGGATGCGGGAGGTACCGGTAAGGCCCGGATGCGACCAGCGGCGCACCCGGCAGCACGATGATCCGCGTGGTCCATCGCGGCCCGAGCGTGGCAAGGATCCAGACCCGCAGGCCCTGCAACGCCAGATAGGCCGCGAGCGCCGCCATGTTGACGTCCTGATCGCGGCCCCAGACCCACAGGGCGATCAACCAGGCTGCGTGAACCGACACGATGAGCGGGTAGTGATTCGCGCCGACTTCGATAGCACCGCGCGCCAAAAGCCGCGACGTGTTGTGGCGCGACAGCACGAGCTCGCCCAAACGCTGCAGCGTAACCAGCGTAAGGATGACCGATGCCAGGCTCACGCCGCGTGCCGGAGCGCGACACAGCTGAGGGTGAAGCCGGGCCCGAGCGCAGTCAGGAGCGAGCGCGGCGGCAGTCCTCGGATGCGGGCACGTTCCAGGACGAAGAGAACGGTCGGGGCCGACATGTTGCCGCAATCGGCAATGATGTCGCGCTCATGATCGAGTGTGCCCTGATCGAGCGCCAGCGCCCGCTCCAGGGCCGCGATGACCTTGGTGCCACCGGGATGGCAAAGGAAGCGGTCGATGTCGTCGACTGACAACTTCATCCGCGCGAGGATTTCTGCAACTGCCGACCCCATATGGTCGCGGATAAAATCGGGAATGGTCCGCTGGAAGACCACGCCGAATCCTTCCGGATCGACCGTCCATCCCATGATGTCGAGCGTATCCGGCCAAAGCTTCTCGCCGCTTGCCTCGATCCGTGTCGCACCGCCATCACCGGCGCGCAGCACAATCGCTGCGGCGCCATCGCCGAACAGACTGGCGGCGACGATGTTCGCCTTGGTGAGCTCGTCATGCCGGACCGCCAACGTGCAAAGCTCAAGTGCGACCAGCAAGATGTTCGCGCCCGGCCGCGCCTCCGCGAGCCGCGCTGCGATCGACAGGCCCGACACGCCGCCGGCGCAGCCGAGGCCGAACACCGGAACCCGCGATACGTCCGCCCGCAGGCCAAGCTTGCCGGCGACACGCGCATCGAGCGTCGGCGTCGCAATCCCTGTCGAGCACACCGTGACCACGACATCGATATCGCTGCTGTTCAGATCGGCGCGGGCGATCGCCTTGCGCGCGACATCGACGAACAGCGCCTCCGCTCCTTCCAGAAAGGCCTGCGTCCGCTCCGGCCAACCGCGCCGCTCGAGATACCATTCGATCGGCTTGACGCCGTAGCGATGCCGAATGCCCGTATTGGCGAACAGGCTCGAAAGCGTTTCAAATTCCGGATAACGGTCGGCCAGAAGGCCGCGCGCGGCCTGCAGGATCTGTCCCTGATGGAATAGATGCGGTGGAACTGAGGTCGCCATAGAAAGAAGCGCGGCCGTCTGCTTCGTGTCGCTCAATTTGGCTCATCCTGGCTGTGGTCCCCAATGATGTGAGACCACGCGACGAGCGAAATATTTCAAGCGCCGCCGGCATCAGCCGTCGGACTTTAGTCAACATAAATTGAATGGCTTAGTTGCGAGCAGCCGCGATTTTGACGCCGCATTGGCGCAGCACGCTCTTCGCAAAGCCGAACGGTTCCGGCGTGAAAGGCCCCGGCGGCGCGCGCTTGATCAGCGCGACCAGGAACAGGGCCACCATCGCCAGCCAGAAACAAAGCCAGAATCCGTCGATATAGGCCAGCACATTGGCCTCGCGCTGCACCAACCCGGCCAGCGTGCCGACGGCCCTCCCCATCGCCTGCCCGATGCCATGGCCGGAAAAGCCCTCCGCCAGATGTTGCAAGAGCTGCCTGACGTCGACATCGCCGCTCTGAACATGCTGCCCGAGATAGTTCGAGTGAATCTGCTCGCGGACCCGCAGCCACGTGCCCATCAGCGCAATGCCGATCTCGGCGCCGCCGAGCCGCATGATCTGGATATAGGCCGCGAATGAGGTGGCACGCGACGGATCGGAATTCGACAGCGCAAGGATGATGATCGGCAGCAAGGTGAACGCCTGTCCGACCGATTGCAGCAGCACGATGCCGATGAAATCCTCCCGCGCCCAGACATGGCTCAGCTGGGTGCCCCAGAGATTGGCGGCGGCGAACGCCGAGAATCCGAGCACGACGACGGTGCGCGCATCGAAGTGCCGGAGCAGATAGATCGAGATCGGCACCAGCACGATCATCGGCAGGGCGCCATAGGTCAACAGCAATGCGCCTGACTGTTCCGGCCGCAACGCCGGAATCGCGCCGAGGAAATTCGGCACCAGCGACGAATTGGAGAGGCTGGTCAGCGTGTATAGCAGGATGACAATGAGCGAGAGCCCGATATTGCGCGAGAACAAGATGTTGAAATGCGCCCAGGGGCGGGGCACCAGGGTCTCGTTGATCATGAAGCAGACGATCAACACGCCGCCGCTGATCAAGAGGGCCACCACCGTGCCCGATCCCAGCCAATCCAGTCGATTGCCCTGGTCAAGACCGGCGTAAATCATCGCCAGGCCCGCACCGAGCAGCAGCATGCCGCCCCAATCGGCATGACGCACCAGGTCGCGATTGACCGGATCGTTCGGGGTGCCGAGATACACCATCAGGCCCATCAGCGGCGCGATGATCGCGCTCTGCCAATAGATCCAACGCCAGCCGAGATGATCGACATAGAAGCCGACCAGTGAGCTCGACGTATCGAGCGCAAAGCCGACACGGATTGAATACATCGAGACCGCCGGCAGCCACCAGCGGATCGGCAGGTTGCGCAGGATGATCATCAGCGTCGCCGGCACGAAAGTGCCGAGCAATATGCCGTGGACGACGCTGAGCACGATCAGCGTCGTGAAATCACTCACGAACGGAATGATCAGCGAGACCAGGGCGTAGAGCAGGCTCGGGATGCCGAGCACACGCCGCAGACCGAACGCGGTGGCAAGCCAGGCCACCGCAGGCGCGATAAAGATCTGCGAACCGATGCCGGCGGTCGAGAGCCACGCGCCCTCGTCGAACGAGAGCGAGTACGTGCCGCGCAGATCGGGCAGGCCGACGGTGGTCAGGCGGCTGTCGACATTCGCCAGAAACGCGCCGAGCAGAACCGCGATGACGGCAAATATCGGCCGCGGCGCGATGCCGCCCTGCGAAACCGGGCCGAGATCGACATCGTCACTTCCTGCCATCCGCGACGGCCTCGCTGGTGTTGATGTCGGTGACGACGGACATGCCCGGCAGCAGGCGCTCGAGCAGGGGCTGATTCTTGTCGAACTGGATCCGGACGGGAATGCGCTGCACCACCTTGGTGAAGTTTCCGGTGGCATTGTCAGGCGGCAGCAGCGCGAATTGCGAGCCGCTCGCCGGCGCGATCCGTTCGACACGGCCACGCAGCTTCTGGCTCGGGAATGAATCCACCGTGATCTCGACCGGCTGGCCCGGCCTGACGCGCGTCAGCTGGGTTTCCTTGTAGTTGGCGATCACATAGACATTCGGCAGCGGCACCACATTGACCAGATTGGTGCCGATGTTGACGTAATCGCCGGGCTGCACCTGCCGCTCGCCGGTGACGCCGTCGAATGGCGCGACGATCCTCGTGTAGCCGAGCTTGAGCTTCACCGCCGACAGCTGCGCCTTGGCGCCCTCGATATCGGCGGCACGCTGCTTCTTGGTCCCCTGCAGCACCTCGAGCTGATGACGTTGCGCCGCGATCACCGCGCGGCTTGCGCTGACATCGGCCTGTGCCTTGGCATAGGCGGCCGTGGCCTGCTCGAATTTTTGCCGCGTGCCGGCTTCGGTTTGCGACAGCGACTGTTGACGCTCCTGCTCCTGGTGCGCCTCGATCTGCTGCGCCTCCGCGGACAGCCGTGCGGCCTCGGCCTGCGCGATCGTCGCGTATTGCAGCTCGACCTGGTTGTTGAGATTGTCGAGCACAGCCTGCGCGCCGACCACGCCGGCCTCGGCCTGCTCGACCTGCGCCTGGTAGTCGGCGGGATCGATCTGCACCAGGAGATCGCCCGCCTTGACGCGCTGGAAGTCGGAGACGGCGACGGTGAGAACCTCGCCGGCGACCCGGCTGGAGAGCTGGGTCAGCTCGGCGCGGACATAGGCGTCATCGGTGCTCTGGATCGTGGCGCCGCCAACCCAAGCATCCCACCGTACGGTTGCCAGTACGATGAACGCGAGCGCGGCGAGCACTGCAAAAAGCGGGATTGCGAAGCGGCTCCAGAAGCCGCCTGCCGCGGGTTGCGGCTTTGCTGGCGCTACCGGTGGAGCAACAGCCGCCTGGCTGGCGGGTGGCGGACTGTTCTGAACCTGCTCTGTCACACGTAGTTCCCTCAATCATGCCCGAACGCGAGGCGAAGCTACTAGCACACCGTGTCAATCGTGCCTCAGACCGTTTTCTCCGGCCAACGGCAAAGATCATTGATCAGGCATACTTCGCAACGCGGTGCACGCGCGAGGCAGGTGTAGCGGCCATGCAGGATCAGCCAGTGATGGGCATGCAGCATGAACTCCGGCGGAATCACCTTCTCCAGCCCGAGTTCGACCTCGAGCGGGGTCTTGCCGGGCGCCAACCCCGTGCGGTTGCCGACGCGAAACACATGGGTATCGACCGCCATCGTGTGTTCGCCGAACGCCATGTTGAGCACGACATTCGCGGTCTTGCGGCCGGCACCGGGCAGCGACTCGATCTCGGCCCGGGTCCGTGGCACCTCGCTGCCGAATTCGGCGATCAGCTTTTCGGAAAGCGCGATGACGTTCCTGGCCTTGTTGCGATAGAGCCCGATGGTCTTGATGTAGTCGCGCACCTTGTCCTCGCCGAGCGCGAGCATCTTTTCAGGCGTATCCGCGACCGCAAATAGCGCACGCGTCGCCTTGTTGACGCCGGCGTCGGTGGCCTGCGCCGAGAGCACGACGGCGACCAGCAGGGTGTAGGGATTGAGATGCTCCAGTTCGCCCTTCGGCTCGGGATTGGCTTTGCGGAACCGGCTGAAGGCCTCGTAGACCTCCGCCACGGTCCACGGTTTCGGCTTTGCCAGCTTCTTTGCCGTGCGTTTGTGCAGCGCCTTTGCTGCCTTTGCGGCCTTGCTCGGCGTGGACCGAACGCCTGGTGTCTTGATGGGTTGAGATTTGGCGCGTTGGGGGCGGGTGCTTTTGGCCATGATCGGGATATACTGACAGGCCATGATCACAGGCAACGATTTTGATCCTGGCGCCCCTGAGGCCGAGCCGAAGCTGTTTTCGGCATTGCTGACGCCGCACCGCTCGCTCAACCGCACAGGCTTCGTGGTGCTGATGTCGTGTGTCACCGCGATCAGCTTCATCGCCGGCGCGGTGTTCTGGTGGCTGGGCGCCTGGCCGATCTTCGGCTTCTTCGGCCTCGACGTGCTGGTGGTCTATTGGGCGTTCAAGGTCAATTTCCGCACCGCAAAGGCCAGCGAGGAGATCACCGTGACGCCGTCGGAATTGCGGGTGCGCCGGATCAGCCATCGCGGCCACGTCATGGAATGGGTGCTCAATCCGCTCTGGGTGCAATTCGAGCAGATCTCGCATGAAGAATTTGGCATCGAGCGGCTTTTTCTGGTCTCCCGGGGTCGCCGGGTCAGCGTCGGCAGCTTCCTGGGACCGAACGAAAAGGCCAGTTTGTCCAAAGCCTTGGTCGCTGCACTGAACGCCGCAAAGCGCGGCCCGACCTACAATCCCATCGATTGATTGAGCTTGTCGGAAACCGGGTGGTTTGGACGCGCTATGGCTCCTAAATCAGATCCCATGATGACACTCGCCATACATGACCAGCGCCTGACCAAGCCGGGCCCGCAGAACGCCGCGCTGCGCGACTATGATTCCGTGCGGCGCGCGATCGCCTTCATTTCGGAGCACTGGCGCGCGCAGCCGACCATCGAGGCGATGGCCGACGCCGCAGCCGTCACGCCGGATGAACTCCACCATCTGTTCCGCCGCTGGGCCGGGCTGACGCCAAAGGCCTTCATGCAGGCGCTGACCCTGGACCACGCCAAGGGCCTGTTGCGCGATTCCGCGAGCGTGCTCGACGCGGCGCTCGACTCCGGGCTTTCGGGCCCGGGCCGGCTGCACGACCTGTTCGTCACGCATGAGGCGATGTCACCGGGCGAATGGAAGCACGGCGGCGCCGGCATGACGCTGCGCTACGGCTTCCATCCTTCGCCGTTCGGCACCGCGATCGTGATCGCGACGGACCGCGGGCTGGCAGGTCTTGCTTTCGCCGATCCCGGCGACGAGCAGACCGCCTTCGCCGACATGACGCGGCGCTGGCCGAATGCGACCTATGTCGAGGACACCGACGGCACCGCCGCGCTGGCGCAACGTGTCTTCGACAAGCAATTGTGGCGGCAGGATCAGCCGTTGCGCGTCGTCCTGATCGGCACCGATTTCGAGGTGCGCGTTTGGGAAACGCTTTTGAAGGTGCCGATGGGCCGCGCGGTCAGCTATTCCGACATCGCCAACAATATCTGCAACCCGAAGGCGTCGCGCGCTGTCGGCGCCGCGGTCGGCCGCAACCCGGTGTCGTTCGTGGTGCCCTGCCATCGCGCACTCGGCAAGAGCGGCGCGCTGACCGGCTATCACTGGGGCATCACCCGCAAGCAGGCGATGCTGGGCTGGGAAGCCGGACAGGTCGGATTGCATTAATATTCGCACGTCATTCCGGGATGGTCCGAAGGACCAGGCCTCAGGTGCGCAATTGCGCACCGGGGAATCTCGAGATTCTCAGGTGCGCAATTGCGCACCATAGTTCGATGCTGCGCGTCGCCCCGGAATGACGAAGTCAACGCCTACCCCGCCAGATCGACCTTTGACGCGACGGTGGAATCGGCGTTGAGCCGATAGACGATCGGCGCGCCGGTGGCGAGTTCGCGCTTGAGGATCTGTTCCGGCGTCAGCTTTTCCAGCACCATGATCAGCGCGCGCAGTGAATTGCCGTGGGCGGCGACCAGCGTGCGCTGGCCACGCAGCACCCCGGGCAGGATCTCCTGCACGTAATAGGGCAACGTCCGCGCCAGCGTGTCCTTGAGGCTTTCGCCGCCGGGCGGCGGCACGTCGTAGGAGCGGCGCCAGATCAGCACCTGGTCCTCACCCCATTTCTTGCGGGCATCATCCTTGTTGAGGCCGGAGAGATCGCCATAGTCGCGTTCGTTGAGCGCGAGATTTTTGGTCGTCGGCAATCCGGTCTGGCCGATCTCCTCAAGCATCAGCTTCAACGTGTGCTGGGCCCGCGTCAGGTCGGAGGTGAAGGCTGTGTCGAACGACAGCCCCTGTGCCTTCAGCTTGCGCCCGGCATCCTTGGCTTCGTTGATGCCCTGCTCGGTGAGATCAGGGTCCTTCCATCCGGTGAAGAGATTCTTCAGGTTCCATTCGCTCTGGCCGTGCCGCACCAGCACAAGAAGGCGATCACTCATTTGCAAGGATTCCGTTTCCGCTTCAGCTCGGTTTGCGCATGATCCGTTTCGGAAAACCGGTTGCCACTTTTCCGGATCATGCCGTTTACTCGCTCAGTCCCAGCACGTCGGCCATCGAGTATTGACCAGGCTTCTTGCCGTGCGCCCACAGTGCCGCCTTCAGTGCTCCCTGCGCAAACAGCGCGCGATCCTCGGCATGGTGCGACAGCGTAAGACGCTCGGACGGACCGGCAAAGATCACGCTGTGGTCGCCGGCCGCGGTGCCGCCGCGCAGCGACGCAAAGCCGATATCGCCGGCGCGGCGGGCGCCGGTCAAGCCATCGCGGCCGCGCGCGGAACGTTCCGCCAATGCGATCTGGCGGCCAGCAGCGGCGGCTTCACCCAACATCAAGGCGGTCCCTGACGGTGCATCGATCTTGGACTTGTGATGCATTTCCAGAATTTCGATGTCGAAGCTCTGGTCGAGCGATTGCGCGACGCGCTTGACCAGCGCAGCGAGCAAATTGACGCCGAGGCTCATATTGCCCGACTTTACCACGATGGCGCGATTGGTGACGCTCTTGATCACGGCGTCATCTGACGGCGACAAGCCGGTGGTGCCGATGACATGAACGAGGCCGCGCTCGGCTGCGATCGCGACATTGGCGATGGTCGCTGCCGGCACGGTGAAATCCAGGATGCCGTCGGCATTGGCCGACATCGACCACAGGTCGGCCGACAGCGCGACGCCGTTGGCCGGAAGACCAGCAAGCACGCCGGCGTCCTTACCGAGCAATTCGGAACCCGGCGCTTCCAGCGCGCCGACCTGAACCGCCCCGGGAGTCTCGGAGATCACCCGCGCGAGCGTTCGGCCCATCCGGCCGCCGGCTCCCGCAACAATCAAACGCATGTCAGCCATGGCTCACCTCTGGACGCCGTATAAAGCATGATCCGGAAAAGTGGAAACCGGTTTTCCAGCGCGACAAACTCGGAACGCGTTTGCGCGGGGATCATGCTCAAACAAGGGCCAGCCATAGCTGTTCCGGCAACCGAACGGGGGGCGCCTGGCGTCCGGGCTACGGGGTGTCGTAGCCTTCAATGATGACGAGTTCGGCGATCGAGTGCGGCTGCCGCACCTTGATGTTGGCTTGATATTCGGGCGAGTGATAGCAGTCGAGCGCGGTTTGGTAGTCGGGAAATTCGATCACGACATTGCGCGAACGGCTCTCACCTTCCGGGCCAACGAACTTGCCGCCGCGCACGATGAACTTGCCGCCGAATTTCTGAAAGATGGCCGGGTTGGCGGCCATGTAGGGCTTGTAACCCTGCTCGTTGTGAACGTCGACACGTGCGATCCAGTATCCCTTCGCCATCTCTTTCTCCTTCTTGGTTGGTCAGCCGATCGCCTGCGCGATCTCGGCCTGAATGGCGTCAGCCGCAGCTTTCGGATCGGCGGCCTCAACGACCGGCCGCGCGACCACCAGATAATCAGCGCCGGACGCAATTGCACGGGCCGGCGTCATGATGCGCTTCTGGTCGCCGGCGGCGGAACCCGCAGGGCGGATGCCCGGTGTCACCAGGTTCACCTTGTCGCCGACGATCTTGCGCAAGGCGGCAGCTTCTTCGGGCGAGCTCACGATGCCGTCGACGCCGAGCGACTGCGCCTGCCGGGCGCGCGTCGCGACCAGATCGGAGACGTTGAGGCGATAGCCCGCGGCATGGAGATCGCTGTCGTCGTAGGAGGTCAGCACGGTGACCGCGAGGATGTTCAGGCCCGATCCGGCGCGTGCTTCGACCGCCGCCTTCATGGTCTGCGGATAGGCATGCACGGTGAGGAAGGTCGCGCCGAGCCTTGCGACGCTCTCGACGCCGCGTGCAACCGTGTTGCCGATGTCGTGCAGCTTGAGATCGAGGAAGACCTTCTTGCCGCTGCTCGCAAGCTGCTTCGCCAGCGGCAGGCCGCCGGCATAGGCGAGCTGATAGCCGATCTTGTAGAAGGTCACGCTGTCACCGAGCTTGTCGATCATCGCCTCCGCCGCTGTCACGGAGGGCAGATCGAGCCCCACAATCAACCGGTCTTTCGGAGCGATCTTGGCTGGCTGCATGTCACCTCACATCATGCGTTGGGAATGGTCGATCAACTGCCGCGCCATCGCCCGCATCGCCTCGATGTCGGCGTGATGCTTCAGACGATCCATATCGTCATAGGCCTGTTCGGCGAAAGACAGCGCGAGCTGATTCGGGATCACGGTCGCCTGGCACGCCGACAGGATCAGCCGCAACGCCGCCAGCGCGCGCGTGCCGCCGAGCCGATTGCCGGACGCCGCTGATATTGCAAAGACGCGGTCGCGGAACACTTGGCCGCGCGCCTCATGCGGATCCTGCACGCGGCTGACCCAGTCGATCGTGTTCTTCACCAGTGCGGGCACCGAGGAATTATATTCCGGTGTCACGATCAGCACGCCGTGATGGGCGCCGATCATCCGCTTGAGGGTGACGGCATGCTGCGGCACGCCCGATTTGGCCTGCAGGTCGCCGTCATAGATCGGCAGCGGAAAATCGGCGAGTGAGATCCGCGTCACGTCGGCGCCCAACTGCGCCAATTCCTGCACTGCGACCGCCGCAAGCTTCGCATTGAGCGAGCCTGATCGAAGCGATCCCGGGATCACGAGGATTTTCAGCGCGGACATTTTGAAATCGCAGGTCTTGGGTGAGCCCGCGCGACGGCGCCGGGCGATCAACCCTTGCGATACACCCAGACCCGGGCGGGCGGAAGGTTCATCCAGATCCGCTCGGAAGCTTCTGTGGACACGCCCGGCAGCGATTTTGGAATCGGGGGCACGACCGAATAGGTGAACTGAACGAAGGGAGCACCTGGGGCAAGCGCCACGAAGGCATCGCGGATCAGCCTCAGGCGCGTGAGCATCGGCTTGGTGACGAGGGGCAGGCCGGAGACCACGGCCGAGGCGGGAGACTTCAGGACCTCCCAGAGCGCATCACGGAGCGTGTAGGCATCCCCCTGGACGACGGTGGCTTGCGGATAGCGCTCGCGCAGCAATGCGCAGAAGCCAGGATTGTATTCGACCAGTACGAGCCGCTTCTGATCGACGCCGTGCTCGATCAGTGCGTTGGTGATCGCACCGGTGCCGGGCCCAAGTTCGACGACCGGCCCTTCCGCTTTCGGGTCGACATATTGCGCCATGGTGCGGGCGAGCAGCCGACCGGACGGCATTACCGCGCCCATATGCAGTGGCTTCTCGATCCATGAACGGAGAAAACGGACCTCGTCGTCAAGACGTAGGGGCTTTTTCAACGCACGCACGGACGATTGGGGCATGTCGCTTCCAGGCGGGACCGCACAACCGAGCGGTTGTCAGAAAACAGTCACAAAGACGTATATGTCAGAGCCGTTACGGTCAAGCATAACGACTACTGCGGCGCAGTGCGGTTTCCGAAGAAGTCCTTGACCTTAGAGAAGAAACCTGCGGCCTCGGGTTGGGTTGCACCGGACGACAGTTTTTCGAACTCCATCAGCAATTCTTGCTGTTTCTTGGTCAGATTTTGCGGCGTTTCGACCATAACCTGGACATACATGTCGCCGGTCTGACGCGACCGCAGCACCGGCATACCCTTTGATGCAATGCGGAATCGCCGGCCCGACTGCGTGCCGGACGGCACTTTCACCTTGGTCTTGCCCTTGTCGATGGTGGGCACCTCGAATTCGCCGCCGAGGGCTGCCGCCACCATCGAGATCGGCACGCGGCAATGCAGGTCGGCGCCGTCGCGCTGGAAGAACTGGTGCGTGGTCAGCGACAGGAAGATGTAGAGGTCGCCGGGCGGCCCACCGCGAACGCCAGCCTCGCCTTCACCGGCGAGGCGAATACGCGTGCCGTCCTCGACCCCCTGGGGAATGTTGACCGACAGCGTCCGTTCCCGCGTCACCCGGCCGGAACCGGCGCAAGAGCCGCAGGCATCCTCAATCATCTGGCCGCGGCCCTGACAGCCGGGGCAGGTTCGCTCCAGCGTGAAGAACCCTTGCGCCTGCCGGACACGGCCGGCGCCGCCGCACATCGAGCAGGTCTTCGGCTTGGTGCCGGCCTTGGCGCCGGTGCCCGAGCAGGATTCGCAGGTGACCGAGACCGGAATCTCGATCTGCGCGGTCTTGCCCTGGAAGGCTTCCTCGAGTGTGATTTCCATGTTGTAGCGCAGGTCTGCGCCGCGCTCGCGGCCGCCGCTGCGGCGCTGCCCGGCCATGCCGAACAGGTCCTCGAAGATGTCGGAGAACGACGAGGCGAAGCCGGCGCCGAAGCCGGGACCGCCGCCGCCCATGCCCTGCTCGAAGGCGGCATGGCCGAAGCGGTCGTAGGCGGCGCGCTTGTCGCCGTCCTTCAGCACCTCATAGGCTTCGTTGATTTCCTTGAAGCGGACTTCGCTGGAGGCATCGCCCGGATTCTTGTCCGGGTGCCATTTCATCGCGAGCTTGCGGAAAGCCGCTTTCAGCTTGGTTTCGTCCGCGTTCCGCTCGACCTCGAGGGTCTCGTAATAGCAGCGCTTGGTGGACATCCTTCAATTCCGTCCGAAGTTCATCGCCATCGCCAAGGATTGCGATAAGGATTGCGCCTGTCTGGAAGGTGCAGCGATCGCCTTAAAGAAAAATGACCCCCACTCCTCCGAGACGCGTAGCGTGCTCTTTGGGGTGAGGGCCATGATCTCGAGCCCGCGCTTAAGCAGACTTCTTGTTGTTCTTGTCGTCGTCGACCTCGGTGAACTCCGCGTCGACGACGTCATCCTTCGCAGAGTCCTTGGCCGCATCGGCCTCGGCCTGCTGCTTGTACATGGCCTCGCCGAGCTTCATCGAAGCCTGCGCCAGCGTGTTGGTCTTGGCCTTGATCGCTTCGGCGTCGTCGCCCTTCAGCGCTTCCTTGAGGTCACTGACCGCATCTTCGATCGCGCGACGCTCGGTGTCCGCAACCTTCGAGCCGTGCTCGGCCAGGGCCTTCTCGGTCGAATGCACCAAGCCATCGGCATGGTTCTTGGCGTCGACCGCCTCGCGGCGCTTCTTGTCTTCGGCCGCGTTGGCCTCGGCGTCCTTGACCATCTTGTCGATGTCGGCCTCGGACAGTCCGCCGGACGCCTGGATCCGGATCTGCTGTTCCTTGCCGGTCGCCTTGTCCTTGGCCGAGACGTTGACGATGCCGTTGGCGTCGATGTCGAAGGTCACCTCGATCTGCGGCATGCCGCGCGGAGCCGGCGGAATGCCCATCAGGTCGAACTGACCGAGCATCTTGTTGTCGGCCGCCATTTCACGCTCGCCCTGGAAGACGCGAATGGTCACGGCGCCCTGATTATCCTCGGCCGTCGAGAATACCTGGCCCTTCTTGGTCGGGATCGTGGTGTTGCGGTCGATGATGCGGGTGAACACGCCGCCCAGCGTCTCGATGCCCAGCGACAGCGGGGTCACGTCGAGCAGCAGCACGTCCTTGACGTCGCCCTGCAGCACGCCGGCCTGGATCGCAGCGCCGATCGCGACGACTTCGTCGGGGTTGACGCCCTTGTGCGGTTCCTTGCCGAAGAACTGCTTCACCACTTCCTGGATCTTGGGCATGCGGGTCATGCCGCCGACCAGCACCACTTCGCCGATCTCGCCGGCGGTCAGGCCGGCATCCTTCAGCGCCTTGCGGCACGGCTCGATGGTCTTCTCGACGAGGTCGGCCACCAGCGCTTCGAACTTGGCGCGGGTCAGCTTCATCGTCAGATGCTTCGGACCGGTCTGGTCCGCCGTGATGAACGGCAGGTTGATCTCGGTCTGCGTGGTCGACGACAGCTCGATCTTGGCCTTTTCAGCGGCTTCCTTCAGGCGCTGCAGGGCCAGCTTGTCGTTGCGCAGGTTGATGCCCTGTTCCTTCTGGAACTCGTCGGCGAGATAGCCGACCAGGCGCATGTCGAAGTCCTCACCGCCGAGGAAGGTGTCGCCATTGGTCGACTTCACCTCGAACACGCCGTCGCCGATCTCGAGGATCGAGACGTCGAAGGTGCCGCCACCGAGGTCGTACACCGCGATCGTGCCGGTCTTCGTCTTGTCGAGGCCGTAGGCGAGCGCGGCAGCCGTCGGCTCGTTGATGATGCGCAGCACCTCGAGGCCGGCGATCTTGCCGGCGTCCTTGGTGGCCTGACGCTGGGCGTCGTTGAAATAAGCGGGAACCGTGATGACGGCCTGATCGACCTTCTGGCCGAGATGCGCCTCAGCGGTCTCCTTCATCTTCTGCAGGATGAAGGCCGAGACCTGCGAGGGCGAATAGGTTTTGCCGTCGGCTTCGACCCAGGCGTCGCCGTTCGATGCCTTGACGATCTTGTAGGGAACGAGCTTCTTGTCCTTCTCGACCATCGGGTCGTCGTAGCGGCGGCCGATGAGGCGCTTCACCGCAAAGAACGTGCGCTCGGGATTAGTTACCGCCTGGCGCTTCGCCGGCTGGCCGACGAGGCGCTCGCCATCGTCAGTGAAAGCAACGATCGACGGAGTCGTCCGCATGCCTTCCGCGTTCTCGATCACCTTGGCATTTTTGCCATCCATCACGGCGACGCACGAATTCGTGGTGCCGAGGTCGATCCCAATGACCTTACCCATGGTTTTCCATATCCTTCTTGCTACGGCAGGCTGGTTGGGCCCTGACGGCACCCCGAACCGAACCCCCAGACGTTCACATACTCGCGATATTGCGACGGTGAGCCTGATATAGGAGAGAGGGTCTGGCCCGCAAGGACTGGACGCAACGTTGAAGCCTGAAAAGACTGACGTTTGAAAGATTGTGTCAGCTTGGGCCCCGCGCCGGTTCAACGTCCAAACATGTTAACAAATAGGCAATGTTGCCTGACGCGATCAAGCGCGATCACGCTGCCCACACGGGCTTCGCTTGTTGAGTGAACGCTCACAACGGATCGAGCGCGCGATCGGCTCACCCGTCTGGGACGCGCCATTTGGCTGCTGGAGGTTGTGCCGGTCGCCTCATTCGTTCACAGAGAAATGTCGAGAAACCCGTTCTATCTCGCAAGAATCCCGTCGAATCGGGGCCGCAAGGCGGCAACGGAGATCAAGCAAGCCTGTTGCAGGGCCATCAAAACCGCTAAAAGCGGGCTGACTGATGGGGCCCACCCAGCCCCGCATTGGCCCGTTGAGCGGCCTCCAAGCAAATCCGGTAGATCCTTCATGATGCCCTTTCGAGTTCTCGCTGCGGTTGCCGTGCTGATTGCCGCCACCTGTTCTGCTTTCGCGGACGACGTGGTGTTTCCGCCGGGTGCCCATGTCGGCATGAAGCCGCTGGTTGGTCTCGCCCGCGCAAAGTCCTTCATCGGCTTCGAGACCGAGGACCAGGGCGTGAGGGTTCTGGTCGCCGATCTGCCCCCGGATGCCTATGGCGAGGTCGTCAGTGCCTTCAAGGCCAATCCCGCCGGCAGCGGCGGCATCAAGCCCGAGAGCCTCGAAACCCCGGCAGGCCTCGGCTACTACACGATCGAGAGCGCGCGAGACGGCACGACCAATGTGCGCCGCTATTCGATGATCCTGCCCGGCCCGACCTTCTCCGGCTACATCGCGGTGCAGGTGCCGGAGAACGCCGCCAAGATCTACACCGACGATGCTGTGCGGCAGATGTTCGCCACCGCCGTCATCCGCAATGACGTACCGGTCGACGAGCAGCTCGGCATGATGCCGTTCAAGATCACCGAGCTCAGCAATTTCAAGAACGTCCGCATGCTGGCACCGGGCGCGGCGCTGCTCCTGGCCGACGGCGACGAGAAGAGCGGCTTCGAAACCAAGCCCTTCATGCTCCTCGGCATCATCGGCTCGACGGCGGCCTCGCCCGATGATCGCGGCCGCTTCGCCCAGCAGATCGCGACCACGATTCCCGGCGTGCGCGACGGACGCATCACCATGTCCGAGCCGATGCGGATCGACGGCCAGGCCGGCTACGAGACACGGATCGACGCGATCAGCGGCAAGGACAACACGCCGGTGACCATCGTGCAGTGGCTGCGGTTCGGCACACAGTCGTCGATGCGCATCATCGGCAGTTCGCCGCGCACCGATTGGGAAACCGCGTTCCCGCGTTTCCGCGCGGTGCGTGACGGCATCCAGCCGCGCGGCTGATCGCCGTTTCCGCAAGTCCCGCCGAAAAATCGGACTTTCGCAGGCCAGCGAACGGAACTAGCCTCCTCGCGCGGTTTCAGCCAGTCGAGGAGAGGCACAATGTTGGATCGACGGCAGGTTGTTGCAGGTCTCAGTGCGACGGCACTTGCCACCCTGGTTCCAGGCGAGCTTTGGGCGGCGGCGATCAAGCCCGACGACGGCTCGGCGCTGCTGGTGATCGACGTCCAGAACTGCTTCCTGCCGGGCGGCAGCCTCGCGGTGAAGGACGGCGAGCAGGTGGTGCCGATCATCAACAAGATCGCCAAGAGCTTCGCCAATGTGGTGATGACGCAGGACTGGCACACGCCCGGACACGTCTCTTTTGCCTCGGCCCATTCCGGCAAGAAGCCATTCGAGACGATCGACCTCGCCTATGGCAAGCAAGTGCTGTGGCCGGACCACTGCGTGCAGGGCACCGACGGCGCCTCGCTGTCGAAAGACCTCGCAATCCCGCAAGCCGAGTTGATCATCCGCAAGGGTTTTCACCAGGACGTCGACAGCTACTCCGCCTTCACCGAGGCCGACGGCAAGACGACCACCGGACTTGCGCCCTATCTCAAGGCGCGCAACGTCAAGCGCGTCTTCATCGCGGGACTTGCCACCGATTTCTGCGTGGCGTGGACCGCGCTGGACGGGCGCAAGGCCGGCTTCGAAACCTATGTGGTGGAAGACGCCTGCCGCGGCATCGACACGCAAGGGTCGCTTGCGAAGGCCTGGGCCGACATGGCCAAGGCCGGCGTCAAGCGCATCCAGTCATCGGACATCGCTTAAGTTTCCTGGCTTGAGGTTTCTTGGCGCAAGCCTTTCGCGCGTAAGGTCTTTCGCGCGAAGTCACGGCGATCAGGCCGTGAAGTCGGCACCCGGAGCGGCCTTGGCGCCGCCCTTGGAGACCCCCACCAGCGCCGGGCGCAAAATGCGCTCGCCGATCATGTAGCCGGCCTGCATGACCTGCACCACCGTGCCTGATGGCACCGACGGGTCGGGCACTTCGTACATCGCCTGCTGGAAGTTCGGATCGAACTTCTCGCCGATCGGGTCGAACTTCTTCACGCCGTTCTTCTCCAGCGCGTTGAGCAGTGAGCGCTCGGTCAGCTCGACGCCTTCGATCAATGCCTTCAGGCCGGGATCGGCGGCTTCCTTGGTCTCGGCCGGAACCGCATCGAGTGCACGCTGCAGATTGTCGGCGATATCGAGCACGTCGCGGGCGAAGCCGGTGATCCCATAGGTCTTGGCGTCGGCGACCTCGCGGCGGGTGCGCTGACGGAGATTCTCCATCTCGGCCAGCGTGCGCAGCGTCTTGTCGCGCGCCTCAGCCAGTTCCTTGCTCAAGGCTTCCGCCGATCCGACTTCCGGATCGTCGGGCATGATGTAGGGCTTGGAGGTCACAGGCTCGCCCGTCGGAGCCGGATTCTCGGTATTGTCATTGGTCCGGTTCGGATCGGTCATGGCTTGCCTTCTCGAAAAACGCGCGCGGTTCAAATCTTGGGGATTGGCTGGCCCGGATATCGTGCTTTGAGCGGCGAAAATCAAGCGCCACATAGCGGTTTCGAGCGAAGTGGCCTCCGGTTCGCGTGAAGAAAACGCGTCAAATGGAAACGAACTTCCGTCCGGTCAGCCACCCAGGATCTTGCTGACAATGCGCGCGGCGTAATCAACCGTCGGGATCACCCTGGCATAATTCAGCCGCGTCGGGCCGATCACGCCGAGGACGCCGACGATCCGGCCATGGGCATCGCTGTAAGGCGCGATAATGGTCGAGGAACCCGACAGCGAGAACAGCTTGTTCTCCGAGCCGATGAAGATCCGTACCCCCTCACCGCGCTCGGCGCGACCCAGCAGGTCAATCACGCCACGCTTGGTCTCGAGATCATCAAACAGCGACTTGATGCGCTCGAGATCGTCGAGCGCATGCAGATCCTCCAGCAGATTGGCGTGGCCGCGCACGATCAGCTGCCGGGCTTCGCTCTCGCCGCCGGACCAGCTCGCGATGCCGGCCGTCACGACCTTCTGCGTCAGTTGATCGAGCTCGGCGCGGTTCTGCGTCAAGGCGGTCTCGAGCTCGAGGCGCGCTTCGGCCAGGGTCCGGCCGCGAATCCGCGCGTTGAGGAAATTGGTCGCTTCGATCAGCGCCGAGGAGGGAACGCCCGGCGGCAGCGCCAGCACCCGATTCTCGACCTGACCGTCTTCAGCGACCAGCACGACCAGCGCCTTCTCCGGTTCCAGCCGGACGAATTCGATGTGCTTCAACCGCGCGTTCGATTTTGGCGTCAGCACCACCGCTGCCGCACGGGTCAGCCCCGACAGCCGGGTCAGCGCTTCGCCAAGCGCCGCCTCGACCGATTGTGCACGGCCGACGGAGGCAAGCTGGGTCTGGATCGATTGGCGCTCCGCCTCGGTGAGATCGCCCACCTGCATCAGCGCGTCGACGAAAAAGCGCAGGCCGAGTTCGGTCGGCAGCCGGCCGGCCGATGTGTGCGGCGCGTAGATCAGCCCGAGCTGCTCGAGGTCCGACATCACGTTGCGGACCGATGCCGGCGACAGGGGCAGCGCGATCAGGCGCGAGATGTTGCGCGAGCCGACAGGCTCGCCGGTCGCCAGATAGCTTTCGACGATTTGACGAAAAATGTCGCGCGAACGCTCGTTGAGCTGGGCAAGCCCCGCATGCGGCGTGATCAGGCTGATCGGGTCGTGGTGAGCCACGTTCTACTCCCTCACAATTGCCCCCAATCTGTCGATCCGCGAGGCCCGTGACAAGCACGCATTCACCCCCGCAGGCCGGGCCGAAAACCCTTGCCGCTGCCGCTTCCCCCTCCTACAAGCACGCCTTGAGCATGATCGGGACGAACAGGAACCGGTTTTTCCGAAAAGATCATGCTGAAACAAAGTGTTAGAGCGCGATGACGATTCAAGGATAGGTCGTCACGCTCCGACTGCTTCTCTCGGATTTTCGGAGGATTCCCATGCGGCCAAGCCGCCGTGCGCCCGATGAACTGCGTCCCGTGTCGCTGGAACGCGGCGTCGTCAAATATGCCGAGGGCTCCTGCATGGTGAAATTCGGCGACACCCATGTGCTGGTGACCGCCACGCTCGAGGAGCGGCTGCCGCCATGGCTGAAGGGCCAGGGCCGCGGCTGGGTCACCGCCGAATATGGCATGCTGCCGCGTGCCACGCTGGAGCGAACCCGCCGCGAGGCCTCCGCCGGCAAGCAGGGCGGCCGCACCGTCGAGATTCAGCGGCTGATCGGCCGCTCGCTGCGCGCCGCGGTCGATTTGGAAGCGCTCGGCGAGCGCCAGATCACCGTCGATTGCGATGTCATCCAGGCCGACGGCGGCACCCGTACCGCCTCGATCACCGGCGCCTGGGTGGCGCTTGCGGATTGCATCAACTGGATGAAGACCCGCAACATGCTGAAGGCCAACGTGCTGCGCGACAACGTGGCGGCGATTTCATGCGGTATCTACAAGGGCACGCCGGTGCTCGACCTCGACTATGCCGAGGACTCCGAGGCCGACACCGACGCCAATTTCGTCATGACCGGCGACGGCCGCATCATCGAGGTGCAGGGCACCGCCGAGAAGACGCCGTTCTCGCAGGACGAATTCCTGGCGCTGATGGCGCTCGCCCGCAGAGGTGTCGCGCGTCTGGTCGACTTGCAAAAGATCGCGGTCGCGTAGTCAGATTGGCCATGCACCGCCGAATCACCGGAAAGCTCGTCATCGCCACCCACAATCCCGGCAAACTCGCCGAGATGCGGGAGCTGCTGGCGCCTTACGGGGTGGAAGCGGTGTCGGCCGGTGAGCTTGGCCTCGCCGAGCCCGAGGAGACCGGCAACAGCTTTCGCGCCAATGCCGTGATCAAGGCTATCGCTGCAGCGAAGGCAACCGGATTGCCGGCCTTTGCCGACGATTCCGGCCTCGTGGTCGACGCGCTCGACGGCGCACCCGGTATCTATTCGGCGCGCTGGGCCGGCGAGAGCAAGGACTTCATGGCGGCGATGACCCAGATCGAGCGCCTGTTGCAGGAGCGCGGCGCCACCACGCCGGACAAGCGCAGGGCGCATTTCGTCTCCGCGCTGTGTGTGGCCTGGCCCGACGATCATCTCGAAGAGGTCGAGGCCCGGGTCGATGGAACTTTCGTCTGGCCGCCGCGCGGCACTGCCGGCTTCGGCTACGATCCGGCCTTTCTGCCCGACGGACACGCGCGTACCTTCGGTGAAATGACCAGCATCGAGAAGCACGGCCTGCCGCCGATCGGGCTCGGCCTGTCACATCGCGCCCGCGCCTTCGTGAAGCTCGCGGAGATCTGCCTTGAGCCACGCTGAACGAAGGGCATTCGGCGTCTACGTGCACTGGCCGTTCTGCCTGTCGAAATGCCCATATTGCGATTTCAACAGCCATGTCCGGCACGCGCCCGTCGACGAGGAGCGCTTCGTACGCGCGTTCGCCCGCGAGATCGAGACCACCGCGGCCCGCGTGCCGGGGCGCGAGGTGTCATCGATCTTCCTCGGTGGCGGCACGCCGTCGTTGATGCAGCCGCAGACTGTCGGCGCGGTGCTCGATGCAATCGGCAAGCATTGGTCGGTCGCTGATGACGTCGAGGTCACGCTCGAGGCCAATCCGACCAGCGTCGAGGCGACACGCTTTCGCGGCTACCGCACGGCAGGGGTCAATCGCGTATCGCTCGGCGTGCAGGCGCTCGACGATGCCTCACTGAAGGCGCTTGGACGCCTGCACACCGCACGCGAGGCGCTCGATGCAGTTGCGATCGCACGCACCGCCTTCGACCGTTACTCCTTCGACCTGATCTATGCCCGCCCCGGCCAGACGCCGCAGATGTGGTCGAGCGAATTGAAGCAGGCGATCTCGGAAGCCGCCGAGCATTTGTCGCTCTATCAGCTGACGATCGAGGAAGGCACGCCGTTCTTCGGATTGCACGCCGCGGGCAAGCTGCAGACGCCGGACGAATCGACCGCGCGTGCACTCTACGACGTGACCCAGGAGGTCTGCGCGCGCGAGGGACTGCCGGCCTACGAGATTTCCAATCACGCGCGCGCCGGCGCAGAGTGCAAGCACAACCTCGTCTACTGGCGCGGCGATGAATATGCCGGCGTCGGGCCGGGCGCGCATGGTCGGCTTGATATCAATGGTGTCAGGCACGCGACCGCAACGGACAAGCGCCCCGAGGCGTGGCTGCTGCGCGTCGAGGAACGCGGCCACGGTGTCATGACCGACGATTGCCTCAACAGCGAGGAGCGGGCCGACGAATTCCTGCTGATGGGGCTGCGGCTCGCGGAGGGGATCGATCCGAAGCGCTATGCGGCGCTCTCCGGCCGCCAGCTCGATCCGCACCGGATCGCCACGCTGCGCGAGGAAGGCGCGATCGCCGTCGACCCCGACGGACGGTTGCGCGTGACGAAATCAGGCTTCCCGGTGCTCGACGCCGTGGTCGCCGATTTGGCTGCTTAAGCGCCAAAACTCTTCGGCGATCCGGCAACCGGCGTGCCGCCGCCCGATGCCACCTTCATGACCGCAAGGCCGCGTTCGTTGGTCCCGTCAGCGCGAAAGCGGAACAGGCCGTCGATGCCGGCAAAGCCGGACGGATTGGTCAGGGTTTCCGGCGAAAAGCGCTGTGCGCCTTGCGTACGCGCAAGCGCTGCAACCAGAGCCACCGCGTCATAGGCAAGCGTCGCGGTGCGCACCGGCTCGCCGCCGAACTTGGTGCGGTAGCGGTTGGCGAAGCTGCGGAAACCGGCCGGGTCGGGCGCGGCATAGAGGCCGCCCTGCAGGACCGGGCTTGCGAACACGCGGGGATTGTCCCACAGCCCCGTCCCGAGCAGTTGGATGTTGTGCAGATTGGAGCCCGCCGCGGTCAGCGCATCGGCGGTCGCGACCACCGAATCACCATCATCGGCGAGCAGCAGCGCGTCGGCCTGGCCGAGCGCCTGCGCCACCGTCCGCGCCGGCGTCGCGCGATCGGCGCCATATTTCTCGAATGCAACGACGCGTCCGTTCTTGCGGCCGACCGCCTGCTTGAACGCGGCCTCGACCACGTTGCCATAGGCATTGTCGGGCACCATCGCTGCAAATGACCGTTTCCCGATGCCGGTGGCATAATCGACGATGCGATTGATGTCGGATTCCGGCAGAAAGCTCAGAAGATAGACGCCGCGCGAGGCCACGCTCGAATCGGTCGAGAAGGCGATCACCGACGTGCCGCGTGTCCGTGTCAGCTGCGCAGTGGCCGGCACCGAGCCCGCAAACAACGGCCCCAGAATGATCTCGGCCCCCTCGGACAGCGCCTGCTGGGTTCCTTGCGCCGCGCCCTGCGGGCTGCCGCCGTCATCCTTGATCAGGAGCTGGATGTTCGGGTTCTGAAATTCCGCCAGTGCCATTTCGGCGGCGTTCCGCATCGACTGTGCGGCGACGCCGGCGTTGCCGGACGCCGACAGCGGCAGGATCAGGCCGACCTTGACCTGCCCGGTGCCGACCGCCTGCGGTTGCTGCTGGGGACCGGCGGGACCCGCGTCCTGACCGCCGAACTGGCTCAGACTCTGCTGGATGCCGGAGCAGGCCGACAGCAGCGGCGCGCCAATGATGAGGCCAAGCGCTGTCCGCCGGGTCGCGCCCGACGGCGGGGACGTGCGGTTATGCGGGCCTGCCATCGTCTCTCTTCTCTTGACCGACCGTGATCGGCCAGGATTCCATCCAGCCTGATGAGGGGGGTGGATTTGGGCATATTGTCGGCGAATAGTTAACCAAAACAAAAGGATTATGGCCTCACCGCGCCGGGGCCGGGGCCTCCTTTTTTCGGCGCCGCAGTAAACTCTTCGGCCAGCTCCCTCGGGATGTTGGCGAAAGCACTGCCATCCCTCTAGATTGGTATGATGCGCGCAAAAGCCAGCTCCCTCCACAATTCCGATGCCACGACCGGTCCCGCGGACCGGACCTTTTCCATTGGCGGTCAGGTGCTGACGGCCTCCAAGGCGACGCCCGGGCTGCATCTGGTGGCGACGCCGATCGGCAATCTCGGCGATATCACCCTGCGCGCACTGGAGACGCTGGCCGGCGTCGACATCATCGCCTGCGAGGACACCAGGATCACCCGCCGGCTGACCGAGCGTTACGCGATCACAGCCGAGCTGAAGCCCTATCACGAGCACAACGCCGCGCAGGCGCGGCCAAAGATCCTGGAACGGCTGGCGCAGGGTGCCTCGATCGCGCTGGTCTCGGATGCCGGCACGCCGCTGATCTCGGATCCCGGCTTCAAGCTGGTGCGCGAGGTCTGCGCCGCCGGACACCAGGTGATCGCGGTGCCCGGACCGTCTTCGGTGCTGACAGCGCTGTCGGTTGCGGCGCTACCGACCGACCGGTTCTTCTTCGAAGGGTTCTTGCCGGCAAAGGAACATGCGCGGCGCGCGCGGCTCACCGAACTCGCCAGGATCGATTCGACGCTCGTGATGTTCGAGTCGGGCAATCGTGTGCAGGACAGTTTGCGCGATCTCGCCGCGATCATGGGCGCGCGCGACGCCGCGATCTGCCGCGAGCTGACTAAGCTGCACGAGGATATCCAGCGCGCCCCGCTCGCCGAGCTTGCGGCGCGCGCGGACACGCTTGAGACGCGCGGCGAGTTCGTACTCGTGGTCAGTCCGCCCGCAGACGATGCCGGCGTGATGGGCCAGGATGCGCTGGACGATCTGTTGCGTGCATCGCTTGTGCGCAGCAGCGTCAAGGATGCGGTGGCGCATGCGGTCGAATTGTCGGGACGGCCACGCCGCGAGGTCTATGCCCGCGCGCTGGAGATCGCCAAGGACGTCAGGGGCGACGATGGCGAAGACTGACAGCGCCTCGCCGGAACGTGTCGCGGCATTCCGCACCGGCCTCTCCGCCGAGAGCCGCGCCGCTGTTTATCTAATGGCCAAGGGCTATCGCATCCTGGCCAAGCGCTTCCGCACGCCTTATGGCGAGATCGATCTGGTGGCACGCCGGCGTAATCTGATCGCCTTCATCGAGGTCAAGGCCCGGGCCAGCCTCGATGACGCCGCCTATGCGGTGACGCCGCGCCAGCAGCGGCGCATCATCGATGCCGCCCAGGCCTGGCTGATGACGCATCCCGAGCATGCCGAATTTGATCTCAGATTCGACGCCGTCCTGATTGCGCCGAAGAGCTTGCCGCGCCATCTGTTAGCGGCATTCGACGCAAGCACTTGAAGAACTCCCTCCAGACCTCGCGGGACACGCCCCCATGACTTTGAACGTCGCCGTCCAGATGGACCCCATCGCGCGCATCAACATCCGCGGCGATTCGACCTTCGCGCTGCTGCTCGAGGCACAGAAGCGCGGCCACAGCCTCTCCTATTACACGCCGGACAAACTGTCGCTGCGCGGCGAGGAGCTGGTCGCACCGCTGCAACCTCTCACCGTGCGCGACGAGATCGGCGATCACTTCACCCTGGGCGAGCCGAAGCGCGCGCCGCTCAATGCCTTCGACGTCGTGCTGCTGCGGCAGGACCCGCCGTTCGACCTCGCCTACATCACCTCGACCCATTTCCTCGAGCGCATCCATCCGAAGACGCTGGTCGTCAACAACCCGGCCAGCGTGCGCAACGCACCGGAAAAGCTGTTCGTGATGAACTTCCCGCAGCTGATGCCGCCGACACTGATCTCGCGCGACCTCGACGAGATCAACGCGTTCCGCGATCAACACGGCGCCGTCGTCATGAAGCCGTTGCACGGCCATGGCGGCGCCGCGGTGTTTCGCGTCTTGCCGCAGGACATGAATTTCGGCTCGCTGTTCGACATGTTCTCGGTCACCTTCAAGGAACCGTGGGTGATCCAGCGCTTCCTTCCCGAGGTCAAGCATGGCGACAAGCGCATCATCCTGGTCGACGGCGAGTTCGCCGGCGCCGTCAACCGCGTGCCGGCCGCGGACGATCTGCGCTCGAACATGGTGCGCGGCGGCGCGGCCAAGGCGACCGAGCTGTCGGACCGCGAGCGCGAAATCTGCGCGACGCTCGCCCCGGCGCTGCGCGAGCGCGGGCTATTGTTCGTCGGCATCGACGTGATCGACTGCAATCTCACCGAGATCAACGTCACCTCGCCGACCGGTATCCGCGCGATCCAGCGGCTTAACGGCCCCGACGTTGCAGCGAAGATCTGGGATACGATCGAGGCCAAGCGCGCCGCGAGATAGGTACCCGCGTCGCCACAAGCGTTCCCGTAATGTTCTTGCGCTTTGCACCCGGTTCCGCTACCTTCGATGGCGGAAGATGGGGGTGGCATGGTCCAGCGCGTTTCGACCGTTGCGTTCGAGGGGATTGAGGCCCGCGCGGTCGACGTGCAAGTGCAGGTCGTGCCCGGACTGCCGGCCTTTGCCATCGTTGGACTGCCGGACAAGGCGGTGTCGGAGGCGCGGGAACGGGTTCGTTCTGCGCTGATCGCCTCTGGCCTGGCGCTGCCCGCCCGCCGGATCATCGTCAATCTCGCCCCGGCCGACCTGCCAAAGGAAGGCAGCCATTACGACCTGCCGATCGCGCTCGGGCTGATGGCCGCGATCGGGGCGATCCCGCCCGATGCGCTGAGCGGCTTCACCGTGCTCGGCGAACTCGGGCTTGACGGCTCGCTCGCACCGGTGGCGGGCGTGCTGCCGGCCGCGATCGGCGCCAATTCGCGCGGCGAGGGGCTGATCTGCCCGGCGGCGTGCGGCTCGGAGGCGGCCTGGGCCAGTCCGGACATCCAGATCATCGCAGCGCAGTCCCTGATCCAGATCGCCAATCACTTCAAGGGCACGCAGCTCCTGTCGCGCCCGCAGCCAAAGGTGCACGAGCGCGAGGCAACGCTCTTAGACCTGCGCGACATCAAGGGCCAGGAAAGTGCCAAGCGCGCGCTCGAGATCGCAGCCGCCGGCGGACATCATCTCTTCAGGTGATTTCGTCAATGGGAAATAGGTCCCTCCAAGTGCCGGGCGCCGTTTTGACGATCCCGAGGCTTTCAGATTCAATGCTCCGGATGTGATGGCCCAAACGCAAGAGGCCCGGCGTGATGCCGAGCCCCCATCTTGTATCAGCCGCGCGGTGAGCTACTTGCCTGACTGCAGTTCTCGCAAAACCTCCACCAAGGTCTGCGGGTAGATGCGCAGCGCGTCATAGGCCGCTTCCGAACGCCCCATGACCATGGGGTCGCTATTGTGGGCCCTGAACTGATTGACGGTGCGGAGAACCATTTCCTCTTCACGGAAGCGACTGGGCTTCTTGAGAGACCACTGCCCGCCAGCATCCTTGACTGCGAACTCGCTCTGCGCGGCCAACAACGGGAAGATGATGCCGGGCGATACCCACGCCACCTTGTTGGTGTCGTCGCGGCGAACCGCCCTGCCCCCCTTCTTGGTTTCGCCCCAGATCTGATGCCCATTCCATGCCGGATGGGTTTCCCACTTCCGGTACTCCTGCAGCGCGTACGGAGCAATCTGCACGGTGAAATCGTATTTCGCCCGCGCAGCTGCGTCTGTCTTCTTATCGTCATGCCACGTGCAGAAGTTCGTAAGGCATTGCTCAGGGTTCTTGTACGCCCTCAGTTTTTCTGCGGCCGAGTAATTGCCCGAGACAGATGACGGCATCAGCAACCGCGTCAGCTGGAGGACGCGACGGGTGTCAATGACATCTTCGTCGTCGCTTTCCGCCTTGCGGATCTTGGCACCCGGAAGCACCCGCCGAATGCTCTTCTCCAAATCGTCAAGCTGGTGCCGCGCCCCGGCCTCGGTCAGGCTCTTGATGGGGGTTGCGATGTTCCGGGCGATGGCGGTCTCAGTCACCTCGCTCGCATCGGGGTCTACGATGATTGATGCCCTAACGTAGAACAAGGGCTCTTCGTCTTCGTCGAAACCCTCGGTCTCGACCAACTCGTCATGGTAGGCCTTAATCTCACCTTGGGACTGCGCGCCGTTGATAATGCTCGGGTCCAGCAGGGAAATGTACTTGCCGTTGTCGTCTACTGTAATTGCGGCGGCGGTAATGACAAACCCGCTGTTGCGAACGATAAACCGCTGCGGCTCATTCACGATTGTATCACGGATCGCGTCGTGAACCCGATTGCGCTTACGCGGGTTGTATTCAGCGAGATATGCGCGGAGGTTTTCTTTGGTGTTCAGCTTGAGGATTTCCCAAGCCGGGAGATTGACGACGAACGACTGCACACCCAGTTCTTTTTCGTCTGGCGACGTCGTGTTGCGGACAATCTGGTAGTTAAGGCGCACGCGATTGGGGGCGTGCTTCCCCGATTTTGGAGAAGTCATTTGGTCTCTTTCTGCGCCGCTACTTGACCCGAGTGGCCACATCTGCGGCCCTCAGCAATAGTCGGTGAAGCCCCCATGCCAGATCCCATCGGGTTCCGTCAACCATAAAATGCGGTATTCCCCGGTAACTCGTGGAGCAAATGATTTCGTCAATGGCAAAAACCGACCTGCGCTTTGGAAAAGTTTGGGGCCCCAGTTTCGCCCCGGACCCTAAATTGAGCGAACCCCCACCCCCCGACTTCAAAATTCGGTGCTTAAGGCTGGCAGGCGTCTTCGGGCTCACGTCTGCGGCGTGGCTCAATACCGCAATAGGTCTGATTGAGCCCTTGGGTGTCCATCGGTATCGTTCGCGCTTGTCGAGGTTGGGGCTGAAGAGTGCGGGTTTCGGTGTTCTGTGCTTGTTTGCCGGCGATTGCTTGTGTGCTGCCCGTTGTCATTAGTTCGGTACAAGCGTCACCGGCCATGAAGACAATACAGGAAGTCGTTGCCGTCTATCCGGGTAGCCGGCTGGATGCCGAGGGCTTCGCTGCGCAGCGCTGCACGAGCCTCTACGTCATGATCGCGGGCGGTTTTGCCGATACCGATCCTCAGCAGAGGCCTTTTCGAGAGCTAGGTTCGCTCTTCTTCGGCCGGGCGGTTGACGTTCAGAAGCGCATCGATCCGAAATGGGCTGACCCTCACGAAATCAGCGAGGGCATGAAGCCCATGGTCGCGGTCTATGTCGCTCGGGCAAACGAGCAGCGGGCTCTCACTGGGAACTACATGGATGACGCCGTGCTCAAGGCTGACGAACGGTGGTGTCACAAGCTGGCTCAGAAATGATCAGCCTGCTTCGACCTGGGGCGGCCTCACGATATAGCGATAAACTTTAGGACCGTTTCGGACCCAATCGGTACCTCCCCAAATGGGGAGTGTAGTGGATGGGGACTTGAGCGGCCTACAGGGGGTCGTCAGGCGTCTCATCATGCGGATCGAACCGTATCTCATCGGGCTCCTCCCACGCGGCCATAAGGGCCTGCGGTAGCCCGTCGTTCAGCTTGGCCAAGGCGATTGCGGTGATGTCCGGGTTCTTGGTCATCTGTCCTCCCAGCTTCGCACGCACTATGGCGTCCACAAGCTTCTGCGCCTCGGCCTCCCTCCAGTCTGCTGATTCCGCTCGATGTCGCCCACCATTCCGGAATGATGTCGCCCACCGTTCCGATTTGATCTCGCCCGCCATTCCGAGATGATCTCGCCCACCATTCCGGGATGATGTCGCCCGGGGGTGACGAGGCCTCTTCTGGCTCCGCTACGGTCCCGCCTTTCGGCTTTGCGAAGGGGACCTGGATGCCGACGGAGAGGTTTGCGATGCGCCATGTGCGCGATGTGATCAGATTGAAGTCGGCCGGGATGCCGACCCGTGAGATTGCGCGGCGGTTGGGAACGGCGCCGTCGACGGTGCGTTTGACGATCCGCCGGTTCGAGGCGGCGGGCTTGACCTGGCCGTTGAGCGATGACCTGACGGATCCTGTCCTGGAGGCCCGGCTGTTCGCGGGGGGCGGCGCCGGTTCTGGCACCCGGCGGGGCCATCGCCGGCAATCCGAGCCGGACTGGGCGGCGGTGCACCGCGAGCTGCGGCGCAAGCACGTGACGCTGTCGATCCTGTGGGAGGAGTACATCGCGGGCGAACCCGGCGGGTATCGCTATTCGCGTTTCTGCGAACTCTACCGCACCTGGGAAGGCCGGCTGTCGGTCACGATGCGCCAGTCGCATGCAGCCGGCGACAAGCTGTTCGTCGACTATGCCGGCGACGGCGTGCCGGTCGTGATCGACCGGCTGACCGGCGAGCGGCGCACCGCGCAAATTTTCGTCGCGGTGCTCGGCGCATCGAGCTTCACCTACGCGCAGGCGACCTGGACGCAGGGGCTCGCCGACTGGATCGGCGGCCACGTCGGCGCCTTCGAGGCGATCGGTGGCGTGCCGGCGCTGCTGGTGCCGGACAACACCAAAACCGCAGTGATCAAGGCCTGCCTCTACGATCCGCAGATCAACCGCAGCTACGCCGACATGGCGGCGCATTACGGCATCGCCATTCTGCCGGCCAGACCGCGACGGCCGAGGGACAAGGCGAAGGTCGAGCAGGCGGTCCTCATGGTCGAGCGCTGGCTGCTTGGGCGGCTGCGCCACCGCATCTTCCACAGCCTCGCCGAGGTCAACGCGGCGATCGCCGAACTGCTCATACGGCTCAACGAGGAGCGGCCGATCCGACGGCTCGGCATCACCCGCCGCAAGCTGTTGGAGGAGATCGACCGGCCCGCGCTAAAGGCCTTGCCGCAGAGCCCTTACGTGTTCGCCGAGTGGCGGATCTGCCGGGTCAGCATCGATTATCACGTCGAGGTCGAGGCGCATTACTACAGCGTTCCGCATCGCTTCGTCCGCGTCGAGGTCGAGGTTCGCTTCACCGCCCGCACCGTCGAGATTTTCCACAAGGGCGAGCGGATCGCCGCGCATCAGCGCATGAGCGGCAACCACAAGCATACGACCGTGCCGGAGCACATGGCCTCCAGTCATCGGCGCTACGCCGGCTGGACCATCGAGCGTATCCGCAAGGACGCAGCCTCGATCGGGCCGGCCACCGCCGCGCTCTGCGACCTGATCCTCGACGAGCGCGCGCATCCGGAACAGGGTTTCCGCGCCTGTCTCGGCATCATCCGGCTTGCCCGATCCTACGGGCACGAGCGGCTCGATGCCGCCGCCGCGCGGGCGATCGACATCGGCGCACGCACCTACGGCTCGGTCAAGTCGATCCTCGCCAACAATCTCGATCGGCGTCCTTCACCCAAGCGCTCCGCGGACGACGCGCCGATCCTTCATCCCAACATCCGCGGGCCGCGCTACTACAACTAGGAGATCACGTCTTGCTCAATCATCCGACTCTCGATCAACTCCACACGCTCGGCCTTCACGGCATGGCCAAGGCCTTTGCCGACATCGAAGCCGGCGGCGAGGCCGCAAGCCTCGGCCACGCCGAATGGCTTGCCCTCCTGCTCGAACGCGAAGCGTCATTGCGGCGCGACAAGCGACTGTCGAAGCGGCTGCAATACGCCAAGCTGCGCCAGCAGGCCTGCATCGAGGACATCGACTATCGCACCCCGCGCGGCCTCGACCGCAGTCTCTTGACGATGCTGGTCGAAGGCGGATGGATCGACGACCACGTCAACCTTTTGATCTGCGGGCCCTCCGGCGTCGGCAAGAGCTGGCTCGCCTCGGCGCTCGGCAACAAGGCCTGCCGCGACAATCGCTCTGTGCTCTATCAGCGCGCACCCCGGCTGTTCACCGATCTCGCTTTGGCGCGCGGCGACGGCCGCCACTCCCGTCTGCTGCGGGCGCTTGGCCGCGTCGATCTGCTCATCCTCGACGACTGGGGCCTCGAACCGCTCGATGCCACGGCCCGCCACGACCTCCTGGAGATCCTCGAGGACCGCTACGGTCGCCGCTCCACCATCGTCACCAGCCAGCTCCCGGTGGATCAATGGCACGCGCTGATCGGCGACCCCACTTACGCCGACGCCGTCCTCGACCGCCTGGTCCACAACGCCCACCGCATCGACCTCAACGGCGAGAGCATGCGGCGAACCCGCAAACCCGGCCGGAAGGCCTGAACCCGTGGCGCTGTGGACATGCCGCTGCGCTTGGACAACGCGAAGTGCGTTGCCCACATGCCCACAGCAGATGCAGCAACAGACAACGAAGACTTCAAGCCGTGATTCAAGGTTGACCTCGCGGCTTCGCCGATGCCAGAAACCAGACAGCCAGAACGCCTCGCGCCCCGGGCGACATCAAATTGGAATAGTGGGCGAGATCATCTCGGAATCCTGGGCGAGATCAAATCGGTACACCCGGGCGAGATCATCGGAATCTGCATCCAGTCCTCAAGCTCCGCTGGCTCCTCAATCCCCTGCGCCCTCGACCGCGCTCTGTTCCAAGACATATCCAGGATGTCGTCCTCGGGCACCTCAAGCTCCCTCAGCTTCCTCAGTGCGGCCCTCATGTTGCTCACGGTGCTCTCGGCAATGCTCGCGTCATCCGCGATGCTGGCGATGCTGTCCCTCTCCTTGTCCTGCCGCACAAGTCTCCAAGCGGCTTCCAGCTTGTCACCCTTGGCCATCGGTATCTTGTCGCGAGAGTTGCTGCGCAACGCATAGCGCTCGGCATCCTCCAGTGTCCCCGTGAACACCTTGGCAGTGACCTTACTCTTGCTTGCCGTGTCGTATGCGGCCAGTCGGTGGTGCCCGTCCATGACGTAGAACGCTTCTCCAACAGGGAACACGACAATAGGTGGCAGCTTGCGCCCATCGCGCAGCGTCTTCGCCATATCAAAGATGACGTCATGCCTTGGCACCATGTTGCGCTTCGGAAGCCTCCACTGGAACGCTTTCTCCGCGACCCTGATGGTGTCCCGCTTGAGCACAACGGCGGACTTGCTGTCCTCGGGATGCAGCGGCTGCCCCTCGGCCTTCAGGCGGGCCTCAAGGTCACCAATGGTCTCGTAAGTGTCAGGTGGCGTCTTGATGTCGGTGCGGACAAGCGTGCGCTTCCGCTGCGTCTTCTTTTTGGCCACTCGGCTCAGTCCTCTTCCGTCACGTCTTCCATGTCATGAGCCTCGAAGTCGAAGCGGCTCGTGATGAACAGCGTCTCCTGTGGCTCCTCAGCGTGATGCCATAGGATATCTAGGCGTCCTTCCTGTGGCCGCATGACCATCTTGCGCACCGCGCTCCGCAGCGCCTTGTTGGCCTCCTCGGTGTCCATGTTCTCTTCTGTGAGCGCCTTCTCCACCGCAGCCAATCGCTTCAGGACGTTGGTGCTCGTCAGGGTGTCTCGTCGCTCCAAGGCTTCCCGTAGGGCCTCTCGCATTTCATCAAGCTGCTGCTCAGCATCCTTCAACATCTGTCGCGCGTGTTTGCTCTTGTCGCTAATCGCCAGTTCCAACAGTTCTTTGATCCTGACCTCGCCTCCTTCAATCTCCACCTGCAACTGTGCAATCCTGTCATTGAGTGGTGCTGCGTCATTCCCTCGCGGGGCATCGTCAAGCGTCCTCGTCAGGAAATGTCGGAAGGTGTTCACTGCGTCAGCATAGGGAACGCTCTCGTATTTCTTGCAGGTTCCTGCCTTGGCGTGCGCAGCGGCGCACACGAGGTACACGTGTTCCCCTTTGTTGATCCGAGTGACGGTGCCTCCGCAATGGCGGCATTTCATGATCCCAGCGAAGATGGACCGCACCGGAGCGTTGGCATTTTTCCCCCGTGGCTCGGTGGTGCTCAGCCGTGCATTGACGCGCTCAAATAGCTCTCGATCCACGGCGGCCGGGAACCGGTGTGCAATAGGCTCCTGCGGCGTTCGTTGCTTGGTGCGTTTGCCATCTACCTTCCGCACCGTGTGGGGCACGAAGATGCCTATGGCGGCCTTGTTGGCTAGAAGCTTGCGGACGTAGCTGCGGTGCCAGTATTTCGCCTTCCACTTCCCGGCGCCCCACGTGTCTTCCTTGGTGTCGTTGAGGTGTGAAGCGATGCTGTGCGCGCCCATGCCCTCGTCGGCCATCTCGAACATCCACCGCAGCAACGCAGCGCGATGATCCATCAGCTCATAGCTCGCGTTTTCGTCACTCCACCGTATCCAGCCGGGAAGCCTCAGCGTGTATGGCTTGGTGAGCTTCTCCTGTCCGCCGAACTTCTGGCGCCTCGCTGCGTGCGCCTTGGCTACACGCATACCCTTTGTGACACTCTCTTCGTTGGCACGGATGAACTTCAGCACCATCATCATGAAGAGGAACGGATCCTTTTCTAGTGTTTCGGCGCTATACTCTCGTCCTCCGTCCGACAGGTCTACTACGGTGATCCCGTGCTCGATGATGTCCTCAATGACCCTCACTGCTCTCCGTGCTGCCTGCCTGCTGATGCGGTCGAGGCTTTCGACCAAGAGCCACGATCCGGGCGGTATGGTTCCGTCCTTCACGCGCTCTAGGAACACACCTAGCTCGCCAGTCTCTCGATTGGCCCCGGTGAAGCCTGAGACGCCCTTGTCCCGGAACGTCAGTTCATCATCTAAGCCGACCTTGGCCGCAGCGGCCCACGCTCTCGCGGCATCCGTTTGCCTTTGGAGCGAGTGGCCCTTCGCCTGCTCAGGTGTACTGAACCGAATGTAACTGTACGCCCTCGGGAGCCGCTGCGTGTCCATGGGTAACCCCTCAGCGGCTCAGGGCTTCATTGGTGATCGTGGCTAGTACGGTATCGACGACGCCCCACCGAACGGCTAGGCGGTGCGCCCACGCCTCCATGCGCTCCCCAAGGGCCTGCTTGCGTTCCCCTGCGGTCTGTACGGACCAACTGCACTTGATGGCTGCGGTTACGATGCGGTGGCTGGGTGCGGTAGTGATGCGGTTCATGGTTGTCTCCAGTTAGCCCAGTGTGGGCACTGAAGCAATCACATGTTGATGATCGGCTCGCCCGGTGCCGGCAAGTCGATGCTGGCGGCACGGCTGCCCTCGATCCTGCCGCCGCTGTCGCCGTCGGAACTGCTCGAAGTCTCGATGATCGCCTCCGTCGCCGGTGAAATCCGCGACGGCGCCTTGACCGCGCGGCGCCCGTTCCGCAGCCCGCATCATTCCGCCAGCATGGCCGCGCTGACGGGTGGCGGCATGCGGGCCAAACCAGGTGAGATCTCGCTGGCGCATCAGGGCGTGCTGTTTCTCGACGAATTGCCGGAATTCGATCCACGGGTGCTGGATTCGCTGCGCCAGCCGCTGGAGAACGGCGAGGTCGCCGTGAGCAGGGCCAACCACCGTGTCACCTATCCGGCGCGCTTCATGCTGATCGCCGCGATGAATCCATGCCGTTGCGGCCGCGCCTATGAGCCCGGCTATTCCTGCAAGCGCGGACCGATCGACCGCTGTACCTCCGACTACCAGATGCGGATCTCCGGCCCGCTGATGGATCGCATCGATTTGCGGATCGAGGTGCCGGCGGTGACCGCAGCGGATTTGATCTTGCCGCCGCCGTCGGAGGGATCGGCCGAGGTCGCCGCACGCGTCGCGGCCGCGCGCGACATCCAACTCGCGCGTTACGCCGCGGCTGATATGCCGCATATCCGCACCAATGCCGAAGCGCCGAGCGCGCTGCTCGAAACCATCGCGCAGCCGGATGCCCAGGGCCAGAAACTGCTGCGCGAGGCCGCCGAGAGCATGCATCTCACCGCGCGCGGCTATCATCGCGTATTGCGGGTCGCGCGCACGCTGGCCGATCTCGACGGCACCGAGAAGATCGGGCGATTGCACCTGGCTGAGGCGCTGTCCTACCGCGCGCTGGCGGATGATCTGCGGCGGGCCGCCTGATCCGTGCGTTTCGGGTCGCTTCGGTGCGCGTCAACGCGATGGTAACGAGTTTTATTTACGCTCCGCAAACCATAAGCACCGCGATCCGCAGGTAGCTTGGGTCGAGCGAGTAGCGTCATGTTGCGTTTCAAGATCCTGGCCTCAGTGGTCCCACTTGCCGTGGTAGCAGTGTTTGCCCGCGTCGAGTTCCTGCCTGGGCCCCGGCCATGCATCGAAGTTGGCGGCGCAGCGATGCAGATCGCGTCGATCCCCTGGCTGGCGCAGCTTCACGTCAGCTTCACCGACGATCCCCGACTTGCCACCGTCCGGGTGCAGATCGCCGACAGTGCCGATACCGCCGACTTCACCGTGATCGACGACATCGACGACGCCGAAGCCGGCGCGTGCGAGAGCAACACCGTCCCGCAACTGATCGCAATTTCCAGCGCCCCATCTGCGGCCGATCCCGTGATCTACCTCTCGCATGACGGTCCATTCGACTACCGCGTCTACGTGCAGTCGAAGACATTCTCGGCACGAGAGGCCGCGGCCCTGATCGTCAGCGCCCATGGTGGACATCGCCGCCTCGAAGCCGCCTCGCTTTAACCGTTCGCTAACCCTGTTCTCAGCGCCGCGCGAAACGGTCACCAACCTCAAGCACTTTGCAAGACGGGCGACGCATGGTCGTCGGCAGACCAAGCTATCTCAGGGCCACCATTGATGGGGCGTATCTTCCGGATCAAGTTGCGCTTTCGTCGCTTTCTGCGGCGCCATCCCTGGATCACGTTCGTCGTCCGATCCTTCATGATCTTCTCCGCCGCGTTCGGCGGCGCGTTTGGATTCATTTCGGGCGCCCTGTCGCAGAGGAGCGCCTACGATCCCAATCTATTCGCGCTCGGGGTCAGCTTCCTGTTCGCGCTCGCCTGCCTCTGGATCGTGACGCTGGGCATCCGCCTGAGGTTGATGCGCACCAAGCTGCGCACGATCGCCACGCATAATGAAGCGATGGCCGACCGCAACTGGGAGCTGCAGGAGGCCGAGCAGCGCGTCCGTAACCTGTTCGAAGCACAGGGCGACCTGATCGTGCTGCGCGACCTCGAAGGCCGCATCACCTACGCCAACGACGCCTATTGCGAGCTGGCGCAGGCTCCGAGCAGCGACCTGATCGGCAGCAGTGCCGGGCTGAAAGTCCTCGAACAGGGCGACACCGCGCTCGACGCCAACGGCACACGTATCCACGACCAGCAGATCGAGGGACCGCAAGGGCCGCGCTGGATCGCCTGGCGCGAGGGTCTCGTCCGCAACGACGCCGGCCGCCCGGCCGAACTACAGAGCGTCGGCCACGACGTCACCGATCGCACCGAGAGCGAGCGCGCGCTGGCCGAAGCACGCGATCAGGCCGATGCCGCCAACCGCGCCAAGTCGCGATTCCTCGCGATGGCCAGCCACGAAATCCGGACGCCGCTGAATGGCATCATCGGCATGAGCGGGCTGTTGATGGACACGTCGCTGACGCCGGAGCAGACGACCTACGTGAAGGCGGTCAAGACATCCGGCGACGCGCTGCTGTCGCTGATCGAGGAGCTGCTCGACTATTCCAAGATCGAAGCCGGCAAGATCGACCTCGAGCACCGCGCCTTCGCGCTATCCGGCCTGATCGAGGAAATCACCGAGCTGCTGGCGCCCCGCGCGCAGGCCAAAGGCATCGAGATCGCCGCCTATGTCGACGAACGGCTGCCGCTGCAGGTAACCGGCGATGCCGCACGGCTGCGGCAGGTGCTGCTCAATCTCGCCGGCAATGCCGTCAAGTTCACCGCGACCGGCGGAGTCGCGCTGATCGTCGAGCCCGGCATCTGGCCGAACGAAATCAGCTTCCTGGTCCGCGACACCGGCATCGGCATCGCCCCGGAAGCCCAGCAACGCATTTTCCGGGAGTTCGAGCAGGCTGACGAGCGGATCGCGCGCAGCTATGGCGGTACCGGCCTCGGCCTCTCGATCAGCGATCGCATCGTCAAACGGATGGGTGGGCGGATCGCACTCGCGAGCACGCCCGGCTCAGGCTCGACCTTCGAGGTATCGATCCCGCTCGCCGCCGCCGACACCGACGAGGCCAAAACCTTCGCCGCGCCAGACTTCTCCGGCCAGTCGATCATGCTGGTCGCGCCACAGAGCATCGAGACCTCGCTGATCTCGCGTCGGCTGCAACGCTGGGGTGCGCAGACCTGCATGGTGTCGGATGCCGAGGTGGCCGAGGCGTTGCTGCCGGAGCGGACGTGGCACGCGGTCCTGATCGACCATGCGCTCGGCACGTCAGCGATGGAGACGCTGGCCAATGCCGCCCGCACCCACGCGACCCATCGGATCGTGATGTTCACGCCGGCCACGCGCCAGGAGCTGCTGGGGTCCGCTGCGCCGACCTTCACCGGATATTTGGTCAAGCCGCTGCGTGCGGTTACGCTCGCCGCGCGCCTGACCGCGTCGCCCGAGATCGCGCCACCGAGCCTTGCAATCGAGGCCCTTGCCGAGCCTGCACCCACGACCGCCCCCTCCGCGCCGCCGAACAAGGGGCTCTCGATCCTGGTCGCCGAAGACAATGAAATCAACGCGCTGCTGATGCGTTCGCTGCTCGCGCGGCTGGGCCACCATGCAGTCATCACCACCAATGGCGAACAAGCCATGGAGTCCTGGCTGTCGGCGAAGTCCGCCGGCACGCCCTATGATCTCGTCCTGATGGATATCCAGATGCCGCGGCTCAACGGCATCGAAACCACCAAGCAGATCCGCGCGCTCGAGGCGGCCCAGTCCGGCCGCCAGACGCCGATCCTGGCGCTGACCGCCAACACGCTGGTGGAAGACCGCTACGCCTGTTTCGAAGCCGGCATGGATGGATTCCTGATCAAGCCGCTCGACCGCGAGAAGCTGGAAGAGGCGCTCGCGGGCCTGGCCGCGTCGCGGCATCTCGCCGCGTAGGCCGTAAACTCACTGTCGTCCCTGCGAAAGCCGGGACCCATATGTGGACGGCCCCCGTGGCACAAGAGCTTTTTGAGCGGATCGGATCGCTTGCATCCATATGTCCGGCCTTTTGAGTGCGATCGGATGGATCGCTGGCCAAGATGGTTTGCGCGATGCGAGTTCCAAACAACCACGCGGCCTGTTGACGGCCGATGGGTCCCACGGACTGTCTCGCATCGTTGCTCGATCGATCGCTCCATCTGCTCCTGCAGCTCCGGGTCGGCTGACGAGCGAGCCCGCCAGCCGGCCAATCTGTTAGACGGCGACTGCCGCGGTGGCATTGATCCGTGCGGCGTCATAACTCTCGCCGGTCGCCATCAGCTTCCAGGCGATGCGGGCCACCTTGTTGGCGAGCGCCACGGCGGCAAGCTTCGGTGGCTTGCGCTTGATCAGTGCCAACAGCCAGCGCGAGTGATGGCCGCGCCCGCGTCTGGCCTGCTGGATGACCGCCGTTGCCCCGATCACCAGCAGGCGGCGCAGGTCCTCGTCGCCCGCCCGCGTGATCTTGCCAAGCCTGGTTTTGCCGGCGGTGGAGTGATCCTGGGGGGTGAGGCCGAGCCAGGCTGCGAAGTGACGGCCGGAGCGGAAAGCATGGGGATCGGGTGTCTTCATCACGAGCGTCGTTGCAACGATCGGCCCGACAGAAGGGATCTGCGCCAGACGCCGGCCCACGGCGTCGGAGCGGTGCCAGGCCATCAATCTGGCTTCGATCTCCTGCAGCTCGCCCACGAGTCTGGTGTAGTCGCGGCCCAGCACCGTAAACAGCTCGCGTGCCAGGGCAGGAAGCGTCTCGTCCTGCGCAATCCGCGCCAGCAGCGGCTCGATCTTGTCGGTCCCTTGGGCCCCGATCAGGCCAAACTCCGCCGCATGGCCGCGGATCATATTGCCGAGCTGGGTGCGCCGGGCGATCAATCCAGCGCGGACACCCGTCAGCATCAGCGCGGCCTGCTGCTCGACCGTCTTGACCGGCGCGAACCGCATGCTCGGCCGGCTCATCGCTTCACACAGCGCCTCCGCATCCCGACCGTCGTTCTTGTTCCGCGACACATAGGGCTTCACCAATTGCGGCGCCATCAACTTCACCTCGTGGCCCAGCTTGCGAAGCTCCCGTGCCCAATGGTGCGAGGCCCCGCAGGCCTCCATCCCGATCACGGTCGGCGGCAACTTGGCGAAGAACTCCAGCACCTGCTTGCGCGCAAGCTTCTTGCGCAACACAGGCTGTTCCGCCGCATCAACCCCATGCAGCACAAAAATATACTTCGACGTATCCATTCCAATGCGGATAATCTCTCTCACGGACGGCTCCCTTGTCTGAGATTTGCAACAACCTCATTCTGGCACACTGATGCCGTAGGGGGCCGTCCACACCATCAACCACCGAGTTTGGTTTTACGACCCGCTGGGGCCAGAGCATTGCAAATCGCCAACGCCTGTGGTTATGGGTCCCCGCGTTCGCGGGGACGACACCGGCGATGTGATCGGCCTTTGCGGACTACAGCCGCCGCAGCGCGACCGATTGCACCACGTGGTCGGCGCCTTTCTTCAGAATCAGCGTTGCGCGGGGACGGGTCGGCAGGATGTTGTCCTCGAGATTGGCGAGGTTGGTGCGTTCCCAGATCGCGATCGCGGTCGCGGTCGCTTCCTCGTCCGACAGCAGCGCATAGCGGTGAAAATAGGACTTGGGATCGGTGAAGGCGGTGTCGCGGAGCGCCAGGAAGCGCTTGACGTACCACTGCCGCAGCGCGGCTTCGTCGGCGTCGATATAGACCGAGAAATCGAAGAAGTCGGAGACGAACGGCACGGCCTTGCCGTCGCGCGGCAACCGTCCGGTTTGCAGCACATTGACGCCCTCGACGATCAGGATGTCGGGCTGGTCGATCTCGACCCATTTGTTCGGCACGATGTCGTAGGTCAGATGCGAATAGACTGGTGCGCGCACATGGCGCCGGCCCGCCTTGATGTCGCTGAGGAACGACAGCAGTGTCGGCAGATCGTAGCTTTCCGGAAAGCCCTTCTTCTGCATGATGCCCTGCCGATCGAGCACGGCATTCGGATACAGAAAGCCGTCCGTCGTGATCAGGTCGACCTTCGGCCGCGGCGACCAGCGGGCGAGCAGCGCCTGCAGCACGCGCGCGGTGGTGGATTTGCCGCCGGCGACCGAGCCCGCGACGCCGATGATGTAGGGCATCTTGCGGTCGCGGATCGCCAGGAACTGGCGTTGCGCGTAATAGAGCCGTTGGGTCGAATCGACATAAATCGACAGCAGCCGCGACAGCGGCAGATAGATGTCCTCGACCTCCTGCAAGTCGAGGCGATCGTGCATCGAACGCAGACGGTCGAACTCGCCCGGCTCCAGCGTCATCGGCGTATCGTCACGCAGATGCGACCATTGCTTGCGCGTGAAGACGCGGTAGGGGTTGTATTGCTGATCTGGTGCCCGGATGTCCATGAGGCGGCTCTCTCAATGCGCTCGATCGTGCGTGCTAGTTGCCCTTGCGCGATGCCTTTTCTTCCAGTCCGGACATCGACGTGCGCTTCCCTAGCGCCGCCTCGACGTCTTCCAGCTTCACGTCACGTGATTTCAACAGAACCAGCAGGTGAAACAGCAGATCGGCGCTCTCGGCGATCAGATGATCGCGGTCATTCTCTACCGCGGCAATCACCGTTTCGACCGCTTCCTCGCCCAGCTTCTTGGCGCAGTGCTCCGCGCCCTTGTCGAGCAGCTTGCGGGTGTAGGACGCTTCCCCGCCGGTTGCAGCACGGGCATCGATGGTGGCGGCCAAATCGTGAATCGTAAAACGCGACATCAACTCAACTCAAGCTCGTGCGCCGGCACCGCAAGGATGCCATTCCCAAAATGGGGCTTAGCATTTTTGTGACAAGGAGTCCCGGATCACCTTGTTTGAGCGTGATCCTCTCGGAAAACCGGTTTCCACTTTTCCGGATCACGCTTTAGGGATCGAGGCGCATCGGCAGCCCGGCACGCACCATGTGATCCTTGGCTTGGCGGATGGTAAATTCCCCGAAGTGGAAGATCGAGGCGGCCAGCACACCGGTGGCGTGCCCCTCGCGGACGCCGTCGACCAAATGGTCGAGGTTACCGACGCCGCCGGATGCAATGACCGGTACGGGAACACTGTCGGCAATGGCCCGGGTCAGCGGCAGATCAAAACCCTGCCGGGTGCCGTCGCGGTCCATCGACGTCAGCAGGATTTCGCCGGCGCCGAGCGCAACGACCTCCTGGGCATATTCGATGGCGTCGATCCCGGTCGAATTGCGCCCGCCATGGGTGAATATCTCCCAGCGCTCCGAGCCGCCGGCGCGCTTGACCCGCTTGGCGTCGATCGCGACCACGATGCATTGTTCGCCGAACTTCTCGGCCGCTTCCTTGACGAATTCGCGCCGGCTGACCGCCGCGGAATTGATCGAGACCTTGTCGGCGCCAAAGCGCAGCAGGGTCTTGATGTCTTCCACGGTGCGGACGCCGCCGCCGACGGTCAGCGGCATGAAGCAGGCTTCCGCCGTCCGCCGCACCACGTCGAGCATGATGCCGCGGTTTTCATGGGTGGCGGTGATGTCGAGGAAGGTGAGCTCGTCGGCGCCAGCGGCGTCGTAGGCGATCGCCGCCTCGACCGGATCGCCGGCGTCGCGCAGGTCGACGAAATTGACGCCCTTGACCACACGCCCGTCCTTGACGTCGAGACAGGGGATCACGCGAACCTTGAACATACTCGTCTCCTCATAGCGTTTTCGAGCGAAGTGGGCACCGGTTCGCGTGAAGAAAACGCGTCAAACGTAAGCTATGCGCTGCGGATCAGTTGAAGTGCGGCGGCGGGATCGAGCCTGCCGTCATAAAGCGCACGCCCAACGATCGCGCCGGCCAGCTTCCTAGCGCGCGGCTCGAGCAGCGCCTCGACGTCGTCGATCGAGGCAAAGCCGCCGGAGGCGATGACCGGAATGGAAATGCGCTCGGCGAGCTCGATCGTGGCCTCGAGGTTCAGACCCTTGAGCAGCCCGTCGCGGGCGATGTCGGTGAAGATGATCGCGGCAACCCCGGCATCCTCGAAGCGCTGCGCGATGTCGAGCGCGGTCACTTGCGAGGTCTCCGCCCAGCCTTCGACCGCGACCTTGCCGTCGCGCGCATCAAGGCCAACGGCCACCCGGCCGGGGAATCTCTTCGCCGCACCCTTCACGAGGTCGGGATCGCGCACCGCAGCAGTGCCGATAATCACGCGCGTGATGCCTTTGTCGAGCCAGGCCTCGATCGTCTTGAGATCGCGGATGCCACCGCCGAGTTGCACCGGCATGGTGACGGCATTCAGCATCGCCTCGACTGCCTGCGCGTTCATCGGCTTGCCCGCAAACGCACCGTCGAGATCGACGACGTGGAGATATTCGAAACCCTGCGCGGCGAAGGCACGGGCCTGCGCCGCCGGATCGAGATTGAATACGGTGGCGCGCGTCATGTCGCCCTGCTCGAGGCGCACGCAATGGCCGTTCTTCAGGTCAACCGCGGGAAAGAGGATCACGGCTTCCACTTCAAGAAATTCGAGATCAGGGCCAGGCCGAAGCGCTGGCTCTTCTCGGGGTGAAACTGGGTACCGATCGCAGTGTCCTTGCCGACAATCGCAGTCACCGGCCCGCCATAGTCGGCACATGCCAGCACGTCGGCCTCGTTGGCGGCGTTGAGGTGGTAGGAGTGCACGAAATAGGCGTGGCGGCCCTTCGGCCCGAGCGGCAGCCGCTCCAGCACCGGGTGCTCGCGGACGAGATCGAGCGTATTCCAGCCCATGTGCGGCACCTTCAGGTTTTCATCGCGCGGCTGGATCTTCTCGACGTCGCCCGCGATCCAGTTGAAACCGTCGGTCGTGACGTGCTCCTTGCCGCGCGTCGCCATCAGCTGCATGCCGACGCAGATGCCCAGGAACGGTCGCGCCTTGACCCTGACAGCCTCGGTGAGGGCCTCCAGCATGCCATCGACCGCGTCGACACCGCGGCGGCAATCGACGAAAGCGCCGACGCCGGGCAGCACGATGCGATCGGCGCGATACACCGCGTCCGGATCGCGCGTCACCATGATCTTCTGCGGTTCCTCCATGCTGCGCGCGGCGCGCTCGAAGGCTTTGGCGGCTGAATGCAAATTGCCGGAGCCGTAGTCGATGATTGCAACGCTCATCGCGATCCTCCTGGCTCTGGAAACAGTCCGATAATGCCGCCTTGCGGAAGCGGCGGGGCTTTTGAGAACGGCTGGCCAGGAACGCCACGGGTCGGGGGCGGCGCGCCGCGATCGACCGACCGCTGGTCGTTGACGACACCGCGATGGCGCGCCGTCCAGCGTTCGAAGAAGCGGCGTTCGGCAGCTTCCTCGTTATCGGCCACGACGATGTCGAGCTGGCGCCATTTGCGCCGCGACAGCGTCCAGCGTTGCAGGCTGGCGGCCTCGAATCCCATCAGCAGCGCCAGTATCAGGTCAACGAACAGGATCGCGCCGCCGCCGACGCCGAGCGTCGCCAATCCGAAATCGATGACAAAGGTGAGCACGATCCAGCCGATCAGCGCCAGCCACAGCCGATGCCGGGCAAGCCAGATCACGCTCACGACCGCGGCCCAGAAATGGAAGCCGTCGCGCACGAAGGTAAACTTGTCGGTCGCCGCGAGATCGGCACCATCCGCCACGGGGGCGTGCACTGTGTAGACCGGCATTGGTTACTCCGCCGAGAAGCTTGTTTTTTTGAGCACGATCTATCGGAAGACCGGTACCCACTTTTCCGGATCATGCGCCAGGGTCAGCCGCCGAGCTGGCCTTTCGTGGAGGGCACTTCGCCCGCGTTGCGCGGATCGATCGCGATCGCCGTGCGGAGCGCCCTCGCCAAACCCTTGAAGCAGGATTCGGCGATATGATGGCTGTTCTCGCCATATAGGGTCTCGACGTGGAGGGTCACACCGGCGTTCATCGCGAACGCGTTGAACCACTCGCGCACCAGCTCGGTGTCAAATTCCCCGATCTTGTGGCGCGGGAATTCGACCTTGAACACCAGGACTGGACGGCCGGAAATGTCGATCACGACGCGCGACAGCGTCTCGTCCATCGGCATGTGGATCGAGGCATAGCGGGTGATGCCGGCCATGTCGCCGAGCGCCTGCTTCACGGCTTGCCCGAGCGCGATCCCGACGTCCTCGGTGGTGTGGTGGTAATCGACATGGAGGTCGCCATCCGCCTTCACCGCGATGTCGATGCGCGAATGCCGGGCCAGGAGGTCGAGCATATGGTCGAAGAAGCCGATCCCGGTCGAAACCGTGGATATGCCTGCCCCGTCGAGGTTGACCGTCACCTCGATGTCGGTCTCCTTGGTCTTGCGCTTGATGGTTGCGGTGCGCATGAAAATGAGCTTTCCCGTGCCGAAATCGTGGGCCTTTTAACAGGCCGATGGCACCTTCGCTACTGCGGGATGACGCCGAAATGCCCCGACTTCGGGGCATGGTGACCGGAATTTTCACTCGAAAACGCTCCAAATGGCCCGATTGTAACCCCCTGCCCGACCGCCTAAATCTGCCCGGAAGAGAGGTAACCTATGCAAGCATCCCAAAATGAGCTGCCGGTCTGGCATGGCACCACGATTTGCACGGTCCGCAAGGGCGGCAAGGTGGTGATCGGCGGCGACGGGCAGGTCTCGATCGGCCAGACCGTGATCAAATCCAACGCCAAGAAGGTCCGCCGGATCGGCAAGGGCGACGTGATCGGCGGCTTTGCCGGTGCCACAGCCGATGCCTTCACCTTGTTCGAACGGCTGGAAAGCAAGCTGGAGCAATATCCGGGGCAGTTGACCCGGGCCGCCGTCGAACTCGCCAAGGACTGGCGCACCGACCGCTATCTGCGCCGGTTGGAGGCCATGATGATCGTCGCCGACAAGGACGTCTCCCTGGTGCTGACCGGCACCGGCGACGTGCTGGAGCCCGAGTCCGGCGTGATCGCGATCGGCTCGGGCGGCAATTATGCGCTCGCCGCGGCCCGCGCGCTGATCGATACTGACAAGGACGCCGAAACCATCGTGCGCCGCGCGCTCGATATCGCGGCCGACATCTGTGTCTACACCAACCGGAACGTGACGATCGAATCGCTGGGCGGCTGAGCATGGCCGCCCGCTACCGCTTTCGCTCGATGACGACGGATGACCTGCCGCAGATCAAGCGGTGGCTAGGGCTGCCGCATGTCCGGGAGTGGTGGGGCGATCCGGCCGAGCAATATGCGCTCGTCAGCGGCGACCTCGACGAGCCGGCGATGGATCAGTTCATCGTCGCGACCGCGGACGGCGATTTCGGCTACATCCAGTGCTACGACGTGACAGCATGGAATTCAGGCTTCGGCACCCAACCGGCGGGCACGCGCGGCATCGATCTCTTCATCGGCGAACCCGGCATGATCGCGCATGGCCACGGCGCAGCACTGATCCGTGACTTTATCGACCACCAGGTGGCGCGGGCCGCTCCGCGTGTCGTCACCGACCCCGATCCGGCCAATACGCGGGCGGTGAGCGCCTATGAGAAAGCGGGCTTCCAGAAGACACACATGGTCGATATGCCCGACGGAGCGGCGCTGCTGATGATCCGCGAGACCTGACCCCCAATGTCGCAGGCGCGGAACGGCGCTTGCCGAGACAGTTCTTTCAACCTAGCTAGAGCCAATGACCGACTTCTCCCCCCGTGAAATTGTTTCTGAACTTGACCGCTTCATCGTCGGCCAGGCCGATGCCAAGCGCGCCGTGTCGATCGCCCTGCGCAACCGCTGGCGGCGGCTGCAGCTTGCCGGTTCCCTGCGCGAGGAAGTTCTGCCCAAGAACATCCTGATGATCGGGCCGACCGGTGTCGGCAAGACCGAGATCGCTCGGCGGCTGGCCAAGCTAGCGGCTGCCCCGTTCCTCAAGGTCGAAGCCACCAAATTCACCGAGGTCGGCTATGTCGGCCGCGACGTCGAGCAGATCATCCGCGATCTCGTCGAGGTCGCGATCGCACAAGTGCGCGAGCGCAAGCGCAAGGACGTCCAGGCCCGTGCCCAGCTCGCCGCCGAAGAGCGCGTGCTGGATGCGCTGGTCGGCGCAAGCTCCAGTGCCGCGACGCGGGAATCGTTCCGCAAGAAGCTGCGCGCCGGCGAGCTCAACGACAAGGAAATCGAGATCGAGACCCAGTCGTCCGGCGGCGGCATGCCGATGTTCGAGATTCCCGGCATGCCCGGCGCGCAGATGGGTGCGGTCTCGCTCGGCGATATCTTCGGCAAGATGGGCGGCCGCAGCAAGACCCGCCGCCTGACGGTCGAAAGCTCGCACGAGATCCTGGTCAACGAGGAATCCGACAAGCTGCTGGATACCGACCAGCTGGTACTGGAGGCGATCAACGCGGTCGAGAACAACGGCATCGTCTTCCTCGACGAGATCGACAAGATCTGCGTGCGGGAGAACCGCGCCGGCGGTGACGTCTCGCGCGAAGGCGTGCAGCGCGACCTGCTGCCGTTGATCGAGGGCACCACGGTCTCGACCAAGCATGGTGCGGTGAAAACCGACCACATCCTGTTCATCGCCTCGGGCGCCTTCCATATCGCAAAGCCGTCGGACCTGTTGCCCGAGCTGCAGGGCCGCCTGCCGATCCGCGTCGAGTTGCAGGCGCTGACCCGCGACGACATGCGCCGTATCCTGACCGAGCCCGAGGCGTCGCTGATCAAGCAATATATCGCGCTGCTGAAGACCGAGGGCGTGACGCTCAACATCACCGACGGCGCGATCGACGCACTGGCCGACGTCGCCGTCGCCGTCAATTCGACGGTCGAGAACATCGGCGCGCGGCGGCTCCAAACCGTGATGGAGCGGGTGCTGGACGAGATTTCCTTCACGGCTCCCGACCGCAACGGCGAGACCATCCAGGTCGACGCCGATTATGTGACCAAGCATGTCGGCGATCTCGCCAAGAACACCGATCTGAGCCGGTTTATTTTGTAGTCGGATCCCTCGCCGTCGTCCCGGCGAAGGCCGGGGCCCATATGTGGACGGCCCCCGTGGCACAAGAGCTTTTTGAGCGGATCGGATCGCTTGCATCCATATGTCCGGCCTTTTGAGTGCGATCGGATGGATCGCTGGCCAAGATGGTTTGCGCGATGCGAGTTCCAAACAACCACGCGGCCTGTTGACGGCCGATGGGTCCTACGGACTGTCTCGCATCGTTGCTCGATCGATCGCTCCATCTGCTCCTGCAGCTCCGGGTCGGCTGACGAGCGAGCCCGCCAGCCGGCCAATCTGTTAGACGGCGACTGCCGCGGTGGCATTGATCCGTGCGGCGTCATAACTCTCGCCGGTCGCCATCAGCTTCCAGGCGATGCGGGCCACCTTGTTGGCGAGCGCCACGGCGGCAAGCTTCGGTGGCTTGCGCTTGATCAGGGCCAGCAGCCAGCGCGAGTGATGGCCGCGCCCGCGTCTGGCCTGCTGGATGACCGCCGTTGCCCCGATCACCAGCAGGCGGCGCAGGTCCTCGTCGCCCGCCCGCGTGATCTTGCCAAGCCTGGTTTTGCCGGCGGTGGAGTGATCCTGGGGGGTGAGGCCGAGCCAGGCTGCGAAGTGACGGCCGGAGCGGAAAGCATGGGGATCGGGTGTCTTCATCACGAGCGTCGTTGCAACGATCGGCCCGACAGAAGGGATCTGCGCCAGACGCCGGCCCACGGCGTCGGAGCGGTGCCAGGCCATCAATCTGGCTTCGATCTCCTGCAGCTCGCCCACGAGTCTGGTGTAGTCGCGGCCCAGCACCGTAAACAGCTCGCGTGCCAGGGCAGGAAGCGTCTCGTCCTGCGCAATCCGCGCCAGCAGCGGCTCGATCTTGTCGGTCCCTTGGGCCCCGATCAGGCCAAACTCCGCCGCATGGCCGCGGATCATATTGCCGAGCTGGGTGCGCCGGGCGATCAATCCAGCGCGGACACCCGTCAGCATCAGCGCGGCCTGCTGCTCGACCGTCTTGACCGGCGCGAACCGCATGCTCGGCCGGCTCATCGCTTCACACAGCGCCTCCGCATCCCGACCGTCGTTCTTGTTCCGCGACACATAGGGCTTCACCAATTGCGGCGCCATCAACTTCACCTCGTGGCCCAGCTTGCGAAGCTCCCGTGCCCAATGGTGCGAGGCCCCGCAGGCCTCCATCCCGATCACGGTCGGCGGCAACTTGGCGAAGAACTCCAGCACCTGCTTGCGCGCAAGCTTCTTGCGCAACACAGGCTGTTCCGCCGCATCAACCCCATGCAGCACAAAAATATACTTCGACGTATCCATTCCAATGCGGATAATCTCTCTCACGGACGGCTCCCTTGTCTGAGATTTGCAACAACCTCATTCTGGCACACTGATGCCGTAGGGGGCCGTCCACACCATCAACCACCGCGGCCCGCGTTGACAAAGACTTGAGCCGATAAAAGACTTGGGCCGACAATCCCTTTACAACTAGCTTTCGTGGTTACGGGTCCCGGCCTTCGCCGGGACGACGCGGTGGACGATTGATGAATCTGCGGGTCTGGGAAAACCCTTGGCGGTTGATGGTGGTCGTCAATGCCGCCGTGCTGCTCGGGGTGTTCCTCGTCAAGATCAGGCTGCCGCCCTACGTTCCCTACATCCACCTGCTGGTCGACTATCACTACGGCTTCACCAAGCGCGCGCTGATCGGCGCCATCGTCTCGTTGTTCACCGACAAGGTGCCGGTGTGGCTGGTGTTTGCGCTGGCCGGCGCGATCTGGCTGATCACGCTCGGCCTGTTCATAAAGCTCTTCCACCGCACATTCGGCTTCGATGATGCGCATTGGCCGCTGTTCGTCTTCATCGCGGGATCGCCGTTCTTCCTGAAGAATTTCATGCATACGCTCGGCCATTTCGACATCTATGGCTGCGCGCTGGCGATCGTGCTGCTGCTGGTCCCGGCGCGCTCGGTTGCCTATGTGCTGGTGGCGGCCCTGTTCTCGATCGTGCTGATCCTGGTCCACCACATCTTCGTCCTGATGTACGTACCGACCATCGCGGCGATCGTCGTGCTGCGGTTCTACCTGGTGCAGGGCGTGACGCCGCGGAATGCGGCGGCCGGGATCGCGGCGCTTGCGGCGGTTAGCATCCTGTTCCTGGTCGCGCAATTCGTCGGCACGGTCGATGTGCCCTATGACGAATTCCTTCGTCATCTGCAGAGCCGGATGGCCGATCCATCACGGACCGATCTGCTTCAGTTCGGCTACATCTGGTATCAGCCGCTGTCGAAGGAGTTTGCCGATACCTGGGCGCGGATGCCATCGAACATCCTGGGCATCCCGGTGTTCGCGCTGCTGATCTGGCTGCACACGCCGCTGTGGCAGTATTTCGCGCGGTTGATCCGTGCGCTCGCAAGCGAGCTGCACCGCCGGATTGTGATCGCCGCGATTATCATGATCAGCGCTGCCTATCTCGTGATGTTCGCGATCGTGTTCGACTATTCGCGCTGGATCTCGAACTGGGCAGTCTGCATGTTCCTGATACTGCACGCCGTGAAGATGCTGCCGGCGTCGAAGGACGTCACGGTGATCCCGGCCGATGATCGCAAGACGACGATATCAGGCTGGATCGTCACGGTGATCCCGCGCGTCGGAATCGTGCGGCCGTTCTGATCTCAGGCGCGCGCGCGTCGGACCCGCACATAAAGCGCGCCCTCACCGCCATGGCCGACATGGGCCTGCTCGAAGCCCACGACCAGCGAACGGAATTCCGGCAGGCTGAGCCACTCCGGCACCTGGCGCCGCAACACCCCGCGCTCCGACTCCGGACCGCCGACCTTGCCCTTGCCGGTGATGACGAGCACAAAGGTAAGCCCGTCGCCGTGGGCGCGCTGCAAGAAGGCGAACAGCATGCGATGCGCGCGGGTTTGCGTCATGCCGTGCAGATCGAGCCGGGCATCGATCTCCTGCTTTCCGCGCGACAGTTTTGCACGATCGCGGCGGCCGATCGGCGCCAGCGGCGGCATTTGCGGCCGTGGCGCCGGAGCGGCCTTCACGGCCGCTGCAGGCTTGATCGGCACAGGTTTGGCGGCAATTTGAGGCCTGCCCGCATCGTGAGATGCCGCATGCGCTTTCACCGGCGCCGGCTTCTTGCGTAGCGGCTTGACCTGTTTCGCTACGCTCTCCCACAGCACGCGTTCCTCTTCGCTCAGCGCACGCCTGCGCCGCGACGGAGCGGGGGGATCGGGAATCGGCGCGGGGCGTTTCATTGATAGCGGTGATGCCGATAGCGCCGGGTGCGCCGCTTTTCCGCTGGTTGCGGAACGGTGGGCCGGGCCTCCGGCAGCGGCACCGCTTTTGCCACAGACGCTGCTTGCGCGACAGGGGCCGGCGCAGGAGGCGCCGGGGGCGTAGCGGGTACGACATCCTTCACGGCTACGGGGCCTTTGGCCGCAGCGTTGGCCGTGTCTTTTGCCGCACTCTTGGCGATCGGCACGCTCTTGCCGACCGGCGCGGCCGGCACATCCGCACGCTTCGCTGCCGGCTTGTCTTTTTGCGGATCGGTCTGCGGAAACAGCTTTGCGATCTTGGCCGACGGCCGCTCGTCCGGGATCGGCAGCTTGCGGCCACGGGTGACGGGATCGAGACCCTTCGGCACCAGCATGACGAACTGCATGTTGTGCCGCAGCCGGCCCGATACCTTGCCGGCGTCCGCGCCCGCGCCGAAATAGAGGTCGGCGCGCGCCGGGCCCGTGATCGCAGATCCCGTGTCTTGCGCGATCATCAACCGGTGGAACGGCGTCTTCGACTGCTCGGAGTCGATCGGCAGTTCGCCCTCGATGAAGAACGGCGTGCCATAGACATGCAGCGCCTTGTCGACGGCGATCGAGCGGCCCGGCGTCAGCGGCACGCCCTGCGCGCCGACCGCTTCATCCTTGTCCGACAGCCGAACTTCGCGGAAGAACACGTAGGAGCGATTCTGTCGCCGCAGCTCGTTAGCCCCGGCCGGATTCTGCTCCATCCACTCCCTGATCTTCTGCATCGACATCTGGTCCTTCGGGATGATGCCGCGGTCGATCAGAATGCGTCCGACCGCCGTATAGGGATAGCCGTTGTGCGCGTCGTAGTTGATGCGCAGCGTGGTGCCGTCGGTCAGCTTGATCCGCGCGGAGCCCTGGATCTGCGCGAACAACAGATCGGTCTGGCTCTTGAGCCAGCAAAGCTCCAGGCCGCGACCCGCGATCGCACCATCCTCGATCTGGGCACGATCGTAATAGGGCACGAGCTTGCGCCGGCCGATCTTGCGGTACACCGCGCCACCATTGGGCAGGCCGGTCGAATCCTGCGTCTTGCCGCGCACGAACAGGTTGGACGGACGGCGATAGACCGGGACGTTGTAGACATCGGTCTGGGTCCGCGAACCCTCAAGCACCGGCTCGTAATAGCCGGTGACAAAGCCCGCGTCTTCGCCGAGCCGCGAGATGCGCAAGGGCACGAAATTCTGCTCGAAGAAGTCCTTCGCCTTGCTGCTGTCGGAGAGCTCGAGCCCCCTGGCGATCCGGCAGGGATCGCGCAGTGAGCTTCCGAGCGCCTTGGATTCCAGCGGCACGCCCTGCTGGGCAGCGATCGGCTTGCAACTCGTCCGAAATGCCTTGTAGGCGGCGAGATGATCGTCATCGTTCCAGCCGGGGATATCGGCCCAGGTCAGCGGTTGATACTGGCTGCCACTGACTTGCAGCGGCAATTCCAGATTGGGATATGGAATCTGGCGCGCTCGCTCGGGCGGTGAAGCGTGCCGATGGTATCTGTAGCGCGCCGCTATGGCCGCCGTCGAACACAGGACAGCCAATGCGCAACACGCAATGGCGAGGCGCCCATAGCTGAGACGTTTAGTGAGCGCTTCCAGTACCAACCAGCTTCCAGTTCGGATCGCGGGAAGTCGCGTCACGGGCGAATGTCCAGACGTCGGTGATGTCGGCCACCTTGTCCGGACTGCCGTCGACAATCGTGCCCGCCTTGTCGCGCGTGACTGAAATCATCTGCGACACGAAGCGGACCGTCAGCTGCGCCGAACGGTCGCGCGTCTCCGCATTGACGATCTCGGCCTTGTCGATCGAGACGAACCGCGTCTCGGTCTTTTGCTCGTGCTTTTCGCGATCCTTGATCGCAGCCTCGAAGCTGTCATTGACCTCGGGCGACAATAGATCCTTCAGCGCACGGCGGTCGCCATTGGCAAAGGCCAGCACGATCATTTCGTAGGCCGAGCGCGCGCCGGACAGGAAATGCTGCGGATCGAACGAGGAGTCCTGGGCGGCTATCGCGTCGAGGCCCTGCGCCAGCGGCGTGCCCGGCTCGGCGACACCCTTCCAGCGATCCGACGGTTCGGCAGGCCCGGCCGGCGGCGGTGCCGGCGGCTGATCGATCACCGAGCCTGGAATCGGAACCACATTGTTGTCCTGGCTGCGCTGCAAGACGTTGGGCGCGGCGCGATCGTAGGGCGGCCGCTCGCTTCCGGTGCGCTGTCCGAGGACGCTGCGCAGGCGCAGGAAGATGAACACAGCCAGCGCCAGGAAGATGATGGTGTAGATATCCACGTGGAATTCGCTTTCTGGTCTCTGCCGGCAACGGGCCGGCCGTACAAGTGTTCCCGGTCGGGAACGGCAGAGATTACATCACCGGTCAGGTCAGCTGCATCTAGGCACGAAACTATGCCCGGCCAATGGCGCTTTTTGGCACGGGCAATTGTAGCGCGTTTTACCGGCGGGGGGAAACCCGTTCCTATCAGGAAATCGCGCATATTCAATAATTTAGGCAGCCGTTAAGGCCTGAGGCAGACCGCCTCAACCCCTCCTTGCACTGGAATTTGCCGCAGCCGGCGGGCACACTTTGACTTGTCGTCCTTGTCGACCGAGCCGGGCCTATGATAGCCACTCGCGCGGCATCGGCATTCCCAAAACCTTAACGCGTGCCGTCGGACATCCTGTCCATCGAGCGCCGCTCCAGGAGACATTTCATGACCAACGGCAACGGCGCACCCGTCGAACAGGCCCCGCCCCAGCTCAATGTGCTGGCGCAATACACCAAGGACTTGTCGTTCGAGAATCCGAACGCGCCCGCCTCGCTCGGCCAACAGCAGCAGCAGCCGGCGATCAACATCCAGATCAACGTCTCCGCCAACAACCTCTCGGAAAACGAGTTCGAGGTGATTCTGTCGGTCGAGGGCAAGGCTGAGAGCGCCGGAAAGGTGATGTTCAGCTTCGATCTGGCCTATGCCGGCGTGTTCCGGATTGTGAATGTTCCAGCGGAGAACCTGCACCCGCTGGTCATGATCGAGTGCCCGCGACTGCTGTTCCCGTTCGCGCGCGAGATTGTCGCGACCTCGGTCCGCGACGGTGGCTTCCCGCCCTTAATGCTCGATCCGGTCGATTTTGTCGGTCTCTACCGCCAGAACATGGAGCGGCAGGCTGCCGCCCAGGCCACGTCCGGCATCAACTGAGCTGATCCAGGCCGTTTTCAAGCGAAACGACCGTCCAACGAATTCGGCTCTGATCCAATCAGGGCCGAAACGTCTTTAGGCGGCCGGGGCAGCCACCAGTGCCGGCGGCAAATAGTCATTCCAGATCGGTTTGTCGCCCAAGGTCGCGACAAAGGCCCGGTGCGCCTCGCGGTCGGCGTCGCTGACCCGCGCCGCCAGTGGAATCTCCCGCTGCCGCCGCGGTGTGTCGCTATGGCTGCCGGCGCGCGTGTCCGATGTCTCGGAAGCCAGGATGAGCTGCGACTGCCGCGCTCCGATCAGATCGATATAGACCTCGGCGAGCAGCTCGGCGTCGAGCAGCGCGCCGTGCTTGGTCCGGCGCGAGTTGTCGATCGAATAGCGCGAACAGAGATCATCAAGCCGGTTCGACACACCGGGATGCTTGCGGCGCGCCAGCAGCAGCGTGTCGACCAGGCGGTCCTTCGGGATGGCCTGCCGCTTGATGCGATCGAGCTCGGCATTGATGAAGCTGATGTCGAAGGATGCGTTGTGGATCACCAGCGGCGTATCACCGATGAAGGCCAGGAACTCGTCGACCACCTCGTGAAACAGCTGCTTGCTGGCCAGGAATTCGGTCGACAGGCCATGCACGGCAAAAGCTTCCGCCGGCATGTCACGCTCGGGATTGATGTAGACGTGATAGCTCTGCCCGGTCGGCATGCGATTGTACATCTCCACGCAGCCGATCTCGACCAGGCGGTCGCCGCGCAGCGGATCAAGGCCGGTGGTTTCGGTATCGAGAACGATTTCGCGCATGAGATATAGGACCGGAAAAGCGGCGAATCAGGTGCGCCGCCTCGGCATCTTAACAACCTCATCCAGAATGTCGCGGATACGCGCGCGCACGGGATCAAGTCCGTGCGAGGTATCCACTATGAAATCCGCGCGCTTGCGCTTCTCCGCGTCCGGCATCTGCCGCGCGATGATGGCATCGAGTTTCTCGGCATCCATGGTGCCCCGCGCCAGCACACGCTCGCGCTGCAGCTCCGGCGAGGTGGTGACGACGACGACCGCATCGACACGCTTTTCTCCGCCGGTCTCGAACAGGAGCGGCACATCGACGACGACAACCGGCGCGTCAGCGGTCTCGGCATCGGCGAAGAATTTCTGGCGAGAGGCTCCCAGCATCGGGTGCACGATCTGCTCGAGCTGCCTCATTGCCGGCGCGTCGTGCACCACCCGCGCCGAGAGCTTTGCACGATCGACCTTGCCGCCGGCGGTGGTACCGGGAAAGGCGGCCTCGATCGCCGGCGCTGCCTCGCCCTCGTACAATTGATGCACGGCCGCATCCGCGTCATAGACCGGCACACCGGCTTCCATGAACAGCTTCGCCGTGGTGGATTTTCCCATCCCGATCGAGCCGGTCAGTCCAAGGATCAACATCGGATCAGCGTCTTTCCATCACCCTGCTCTTCATCGGCGTCTCACACCGCGAGCAGTTGCTCGCTTCGCAGGAACGCAAGCAGCGACAACAGCGGCATGCCGAGAATGGTAAAATGATCGCCCTCTATACGCTCAAACAAGTGCACGCCCAGGCCCTCGAGCTGATAGGCGCCGACACTGGTCGTCACGGCATCGCCAGCCTTGTCGAGATAAGCGTCGAGCTGGTTTTCGGTCAATGCCCGCATCGCCATGCGTGCGACGCTGACATCCGAGAACAGGATCTTGCCATCCCGCGCCACCGCCACGGCCGAATGCAACTCATGGACCTGGCCTGCAAGCAGGCCCAACTGCTCGGCAGCTTGCGCACGGCCGGCCGGCTTGCTGAACATCCGCGGCCCCAGTGCCAGCGTCTGGTCGGCGCCGATTACAAATTGGCCTGGCTTCTGTCGGGATACGAACAGCGCTTTTTCACATGCCAGCAGCGATGCGATTTCGGCCGGCGCGGTGCGACCGGAGCTTTTCTGCACCGCGCGCTCGTCGATGTCGGCCGGCAGCGCCTCGAAATCGAGACCGGCGTTTTCCAGCAACATACGTCGCGCACGGCTTTGCGACGCCAGGACCAGCTTCTTTTGTCCACGCCAGATGCTCATGAGACGGTTATTCCAGCGGCCGTGCGCGCTGGCGATCGGCATAGAGCTTCATGATCGCCGCCGCAGTCTCTTCGATTGAGCGCCGTGTCACGTCGAGCAGCGCCCAATTGAACTTTGCGCTGAGCCGCCGCGCGAAGGCGACTTCGTCAGCCACCGCCTGTTTGTCGATATAGGTGTCGTTGTCGCGGTCACCCATGCTGAGTAGACGGTTCTGCCGGACCTGGATCAGTCGCTCCGGTGTCGCATGCAGGCTGACCACCAGCGGCTTCTTCAATGTCTCGAGCTGATGCGGCAGCGGGATGCCCGGCACCAGGGGCACGTTCGCCGTACGGATGCCGCGGTTGGCAAGATAGATCGAAGTCGGCGTCTTCGACGTGCGCGACACGCCAACCAGCACGACATCGGCCTCCTCAAGGCCTTCGACCTGCTGTCCGTCGTCATGCATCATGGTGAAATTCAGCGCATCGATGCGGCGGAAATATTCCGCGTTGAGCACGTGCTGCGCACCGACGCGGCCCGTAGTCCCGGCACCCAGATACGCCTCGAACAATTGCATCACCGGCCCAATGATCGACAGACTAGGAACGTTGATTTCCTTGCACTTGCCTTCGAGCCGGCCAACGAGATCCTTCTCCAGCAATGTGAACAGCACGATCCCGGGCGATTCCTCGATCTCGTCGAGCACACGATCAAGCTGCTTCTGGCTGCGCACCAGCGGATAGACATGCTCGACTGCGGTGACGTTGGCATATTGCGCGGCGACCGCACGCGCCACGGTGATCAGCGTCTCGCCGGTCGAATCCGACACCAGATGCAGATGGAAATAGTTCGAGCTCGTGGCCACCAAAACCCCTGCCTATCCTGTGAGTCGCTGTGGAGGCCGGGGAGGAGATTCCGGGGCCAAGGACCGGCTCCTGTATATCTCATCCTTTTCTGCACAGCGCCTCTTGAGAGGATAAATCAAAATCACCGGGAGCGATGATAGTGAACATGTGTGGATTTGTCTCTTGATAAGCTGGCCACAGCCCGCCGCAAGCAATTGAGTCAAACCGACGAATCCGGATGACCAGGCGTGCCCGCCGAGATGTTGAGGGATGTGGAGAAACTGCCGAGAACGGCTGGACGGTTTTTTATGAGTCTAATCCACGGTCACTTAGACTCAAACTAAGATTCTAAAATTTATAGGTTTAGGAAAGCCGAGCATGCGGATAAGTATCGGTCCCTCGCTCGAAGAGCTTTGCTTGCAACGCTGAGACCGCCCGAGCTGTTCCCTGAAAGGCACCCGCGATGTACGAGTGGATCAAGGCGCTGCACATCATCGCCGTCATCTCCTGGATGGCTGGCATGCTGTATCTGCCGCGACTGTTCGTCTATCATTGCGAAGCGGAAGCCGGCTCGAAGCAGTCCGAGACGTTCAAGGTCATGGAACGGCGGCTTTTGAAGGGGATCATCAATCCCGCAATGGTCGTGACTTGGCTGGCTGGCCTGTATCTGGTCTGGGCCGGACACTGGTACCTATCGGGCTGGTTTCACGCCAAATTGACGCTAGTGCTCGTTCTCTCCGGTATCCACGGCTTTTTTTCCCGCTGCGTGAAAGACTTCGCCGCGGACCGGAATCAAAGAAGTCAGAAATTCTACCGTATTATCAATGAGGTGCCGACGCTTCTGATGATCCTGATCGTGATTCTGGTGGTAGTGAAGCCGTTCTAGACGTTCACGATGCCTAGGAAGCGGGCTTCAGTCCTTCTTGCGGAGTACCAATCGATTTTCTATATAGGCGTAATCCCACCCCACGCAGGCGGATGTGGTTGCGTTTCGGTCTTTTTCTTGGACCGGCCGCCGCATCAGGTTTGAAGCCTCATCGGCACTTTCCTGGCTGAGACCTGCGGACCTTCCCTTCGGCGTCCGCTTTTTTTCAAAGCCACCTCGCATCCCTTCCCAACTTACTTCCTCACAGGACTACCCCAATGCGGGAAATTAAACTTCAGGACCTCAAATCTAAAACGCCGGCTGAGCTCGTCTCGTTTGCGGAAGAGAATGGGGTCGAAAATGCCAGCACCATGCGTAAGCAGGAGCTGATGTTTGCCATCCTCAAGCAGCTCGCGATCGCCGAGACCGATATTATCGGCGAAGGCGTCGTCGAGGTTTTATCCGACGGCTTCGGCTTCCTTCGTTCGCCTGACGCGAACTACCTGCCTGGCCCAGACGACATCTACGTTTCACCGTCGCAGATCCGCCGTTTTGGCCTGCGCACCGGCGATACGGTCGAAGGCCACATTCGCAGCCCGAAGGAAGGCGAACGCTATTTCGCGCTGCTCAAGGTCAACGCCCTCAATTTTGAAGACCCGGAAAAGTCGAAGCACAAGGTCAATTTCGACAACCTCACGCCGCTGTTTCCCAATCAGCGTTTCCGCATGGAGCTTGAGGACTCGACCAAGAAAGACCTTTCTGCAAGGGTGATCGACATCGTCGCGCCAATCGGCAAGGGCCAGCGCGCGCTGATCGTGGCGCCGCCGCGCACCGGCAAGACGGTGCTGATGCAGAACATCGCGCACTCGATCACCGCCAATCATCCCGAATGCTATTTGATCGTGCTGCTGATCGACGAGCGCCCGGAAGAAGTCACGGACATGCAGCGCTCGGTGAAGGGCGAGGTGGTGTCGTCCACCTTCGACGAACCCGCCGTGCGTCACGTCCAGGTCGCTGAGATGGTGATCGAGAAGGCCAAGCGGCTCGTTGAGCACGGCCGCGATGTCGTGATCCTTCTTGACTCGATCACGCGCCTAGGCCGCGCCTACAACACCGTGGTGCCGTCATCCGGCAAGGTGCTGACCGGCGGTGTCGACGCCAACGCGCTGCAGCGCCCGAAGCGGTTCTTCGGTGCCGCACGCAACATCGAGGAGGGCGGTTCGCTGACCATCATCGCGACCGCGCTGGTCGATACCGGCAGCCGCATGGACGAAGTCATTTTCGAAGAGTTCAAGGGCACCGGTAACTCCGAGCTGATCCTGGACCGCAAGGTCTCGGACAAGCGGACCTTCCCGGCGATCGATATCTCGCGCTCCGGCACCCGCAAGGAAGAGCTGATCACCGATCCGCAGGTGCTGAAGAAGATGTACGTCCTGCGCCGCATCCTCAACCCGATGGGCACCATGGACGCGATCGACTTCCTGCTCGACAAGCTCCGGAACACGAAGAGCAACTCGGAGTTCTTCGACTCCATGAATACTTGAGGCGAATACCTGAGGCTACGGCCTGAGACGAAAAGGGCGCTTCGCTGGATCGGAGCGCCCTTTTTCATGCTGCGGTATTGCTGCAGCAGAGGTGCAGCAGAAATTGAACCGGTCTATCCGAGCTATCTGTGCGTAAGATATTGATATAATTATATTTATTGTTGCGTCGCCTGCAATAGTCCGGCGCGTTGGGCGGTTTCCGCAGCATAATTGCTGCAGTAGAATCTGGTTATATTGCACCGCAATATATCCTCCGCCTCAGGGGGAGAAGAAACGGCGTTGCCTTTGCCAAAGTGCGGGACCAAATAGGGCATGCATCCGCGCGACCAAACCATCTTTGCACTATCGTCCGGCCGGCCACCGAGCGCGATCGCCATCGTCAGGGTGTCTGGTCCAATGGCCGAGTCGGTCGTCTCGGCGCTGGCCGGCAAGATGCTGATCCCGCGGATGGCGACTCGCGCGCTGCTTCGCCGTTCGGATCGTCAGCCGATCGACGATGCCGTTGTCCTGTGGTTCCCCGGCCCGGCCAGCGCGACCGGGGAGGACGTCGCTGAATTTCAGATCCATGGCGGACGCGCGGTCCTGGCGGCAATGTTCAACGCGCTGGCTGAGTTTGAGAACGTGCGCGTCGCCGAGCCGGGCGAATTTACCCGCCGCGCCTTCGAGAATGGCAAGCTCGACCTGACCGAAGCCGAAGCGCTCGACGATCTCATTCACGCGGACACCGACCGGCAGCGGCGGCAGGCGCTGCGTCAGCTGAAAGGCCTGCTCGGCGGTCGCGCGCGCGACTGGCGTGAGCGGATCATCGCGGCGTCGGCATTGATCGAGGCCGGCATCGATTTTTCGGACGAGGGCGATGTGCCGGCTGAGCTGATCGCGCCGGCGTTGGCAAAGGTCCGATCGCTTCACGACGAGATTCAAAAAGTCCTTGCGGCGCAGGGCCAAAGTGAACGGCTGCGGGATGGCCTGGTGGTCGCGATCGCCGGGCCACCGAATGTCGGCAAGTCAACACTGATCAATCAGCTCGCGCGGCGCGAGGTCGCGATCGTCTCGCCGCATGCCGGGACCACGCGCGACATCATCGAAGTGCAGCTGGATCTCGATGGCTATCCTGTCACTGTGATCGATACCGCCGGCATTCGCGAGACCGATGATCCCGTCGAGCAGGAAGGCGTCCGCCGTGCCCGTGCGCGTGCTGCCGAAGCGGACCTCGTGCTGTGGCTCACGGACCGTGCGGGCGACAGCGCTGCGGGCCAGGGGGCCACACCAGTCTGGCTGGTGCACAGCAAGATCGATCTGGACGCCGCAGGAACGGTCGCACCAGGCAAGGGCGGGGCGGGACCGCAGCTCAGGATCTCGGCGGCGCGGGGCGACGGACTCCCGGAGCTGATCGCTGCGCTGGTCGACTTCGCCCGGGATTATTTCGGGACCGGCGAGGGCGCCTTAATCGGCCGGGCGCGACAACGTGGATTTTTGCAGGAGACCGTTGAGTCGCTCAGCCGCAGCATCCAAGTGGTCGGACAGGGCGAGGAGCTTGCAGCGGAGGAGCTCCGGAGGGCCGCCTATTCCCTCGGTCGCTTGCTCGGACGGGTCGACGTCGAAGACATCCTCGACGTCATCTTTCGGGAATTCTGCGTGGGCAAGTAATATTGCTTTGCTCGGAGACCGACACGCGTGTTTCACGTGAAACAGATGTCGGTTCCTGGCTCTTGGAGAGTTCCGTTTCACGTGAAACACCCTCGGTTCGAGATCCAAGCCCTGTTTCACGTGAAACAGCTACCGCCCTAACTTCCTTCTTCCGGCTTTCATCACTCCGATATAGAAGTCCCGCCATGAATTCACCGGTGGACCCATTTGACGTCATCGTCATCGGCGGCGGTCATGCAGGCTGTGAAGCCGCGGCTGCTTCTGCCCGCATGGGCGCGCGGACGGCGCTGGTCACCCACCGCTTCGCGACGGTCGGCGCGATGTCGTGCAATCCCGCCATCGGAGGGCTTGGTAAGGGTCACCTGGTGCGTGAGGTCGATGCCCTTGACGGTTTGATGGGCCGGGCTGCCGATGCCGGGGGCATCCAGTTCCGGATGCTCAACCGCCGGAAAGGCCCAGCCGTCCGTGGACCTCGGGCCCAGGCTGACCGGAAGCTTTATGCGGTCGCCATGCAGGCCGCGATATCCGAGACCGAGAACCTCAGCGTCATCGAAGGCGAAGCTGACGAGCTGATTGTGTCCGACGGACGTGTGACCGGCATTCGCCTCGGGGACGGCCGGCTTGTCTCCGCCGGCGCCGTCGTGATCACCACCGGCACCTTTCTGCGTGGTCTGATCCATCTCGGTGAGAAGAACTGGCCGGCTGGCCGGGTCGACGAGGCGCCGGCCATGGGTCTTTCGGCGTCTTTCGAGCGAATGGGCTTCACCTTGGGTCGGCTCAAGACCGGCACCCCGCCACGCCTCGACGGCACCACGATTGACTGGTCGGCGGTCGAAATGCAGCCCGGAGACGATCCGCCTGAGCCGTTTTCGGTGATGACCGACCGTATCACGACGCCTCAGATCCAGTGCGGCATTACACGGACCACACCCGCGACCCATGAGGTGATCCGAGCCAATGTGCATCGCTCGCCGATGTATTCCGGGCAGATCAAGAGCAGCGGGCCACGCTATTGCCCCTCGATCGAGGACAAGATCGTCCGCTTCGGCGATCGCGACGGCCACCAGATCTTCCTTGAGCCCGAAGGACTCGACGACCCCACCGTCTACCCGAACGGCATCTCGACCTCGCTGCCGGAGGAAGTTCAGCTTGCGATCCTGGCCAGTATTCCTGGCCTGGAGCGGGTCAAGATGGTCCGACCGGGCTACGCCATCGAGTACGACCATGTCGATCCCCGGGAGCTCGATCCGACCCTGCAGACCAAGCGCCTTCGCGGGCTGTTCCTAGCCGGTCAGATCAACGGCACCACCGGATACGAAGAGGCTGCCGGGCAGGGCATTGTTGCGGGCCTCAACGCAGCATTGACCGCAAGCGGTGCCGATCCGATCGTGTTCGACCGCGCCGACGGCTACCTCGGTGTGATGATCGACGATCTCGTGACCCGCGGGATCACCGAGCCCTACCGCATGTTCACCTCGCGCGCGGAGTACCGGCTGACGCTGCGGGCGGACAATGCCGACCAGCGGCTCACCGATAAGGGTATCGCGCTTGGATGCGTCGGAGCCGCCCGCTCGGAACGCCACCGAACCAAGATGGCGGCGCTGGACGGGGCGAAGGCCTTGGCGAAGTCGCTCTCGATCACGCCGAACGAAGCCGCCAAGCACGGGCTTTCGCTCAATCGGGATGGTCACCGTCGCTCGGCCTTCGAGCTGCTGGCCTATCCCGAGATCGAGTGGGCCGCCGTCCAGGCAATCTGGCCCGAGCTGTCGGCCATTGCCCCTGCGATTGCGGTCCATCTCGAGATCGACGCCAAATACGATGTCTACCTGAAGCGTCAAACCGCCGACGTCGACGCCTTCCGGCGCGATGAAGGCCTTGTCCTGGCCGATATCGATTATGCCAACGTTCCCGGTCTTTCGAACGAAGCCCGCGCCAAGCTCGAGAGGACGCAGCCGCGGACCGTTGGGCAGGCCGGCCGCATCGACGGCATGACCCCCGCGGCGCTCGGCATTCTGGCGGCCTATCTGCGGCGCGAGAACCGGCGGAAGACCGCAAGGGCGACTGCGTAACGTTTCACGTGAAACGGGGCCCCGTCTGTCCGACCACTGGTGAAGCCTGAGGAACATGACCAAAGCAGCCGGGTCCCTCCAATCGTCAGCCGATAAGGCCGCGGCGCTGGCCCTCACGCCTGTTTCACGTGAAACGGAGGCGCGGCTCGATCGCTACATTGCGCTCCTCCTGGAATGGCAGGCCAAGACCAATCTCGTGGCACCATCGACGCTTCCGAATCTCTGGACGCGCCATATCTCCGATTCGCTGCAGCTGATGAGCCTCGCGCCGTCGGCGAAAGCTTGGATCGATCTCGGCAGCGGCGGCGGCTTTCCGGGAGTCGTCCTGGCCTGCGCGTTAGCCGAAACGCCTGATGCCTCGATCCACTTGGTCGAACGAATCGCCAAGAAGGCGGCATTCCTGCGCGAAGCGATTCGCGTGACGGGGGCGCCGGGGACGGTGCATCTGGCTGACATCGGGGATAGTGTGGATAGAATCGCAGGCTCCATCGATTGCGTCACTGCGCGGGCGCTGGCTCCGTTACATCAACTCATCGGTTTCGCGGAACCGTGGGTGCGAAAGGGTGCAAAAGCACTGTTTCTCAAGGGTCAAGATGTAGAGGTTGAATTGACCGAGGCCACTAAATATTGGAATATCGAGCCAAAGCTTCATTCCAGCCGTACGGGCGGACACGGCTGGATCGTCGAACTCGGGTCAATCGAGCGGCGCTAGGGAACTCCGCGGCAGCAGATGGTATTTGGGTATGACTGTGATGGACGAGGTTTATCAAGAGGATAGGGCGCCGCAGCTGGCCGCCCATCCGCGCATTCTGTCGCTCGCCAACCAGAAGGGCGGCGTCGGCAAGACTACCACAGCGATCAATCTCGGCACGGCACTCGCTGCGATTGGCGAGCGTGTCCTGATCGTCGACCTCGACCCGCAGGGTAACGCCTCGACGGGCCTTGGTATCGATCGCCGCAACCGCAACTGCTCGACCTACGACGTGCTGATCGGCGAAGCGCCGCTGCGCGATGCCGTGGTCGCGACCGCGGTGCCACGCCTGAACATCGCAGCCTCCACCATGGATCTCTCCGGCCTCGAGCTCGAACTCGGCACCACGCCGGGCCGCGCGTTCCGGCTGCGCGACGCGATCGCCGGGCTGAACACCAACGTCTCCCCGGATTCGGATTACACCTACGTGCTGATCGACTGCCCGCCGTCGCTCAATCTGCTGACGGTGAACGCGATGGCGGCGTCGGATGCGATCCTGGTGCCGCTGCAGTGCGAGTTCTTCGCGCTCGAAGGTCTGTCGCAATTGTTGCAGACCGTGGAGCAGGTGCGCTCGACGCTCAATCCGAACCTGTCGATCCACGGCATCGTGCTGACCATGTTCGACTCGCGCAACAACCTCTCCAACCAGGTCGTCGCCGACGTGCGCCAGTTCATGGGCAACAAAGTCTACAACACGATGATCCCGCGTAACGTCCGCATCTCGGAAGCGCCGTCCTACGGCAAACCGGTGCTGGTCTACGATCTCAAATGTGTCGGCAGCGAAGCCTATCTGAAGCTCGCCACCGAAGTGATCCAGCGCGAGCGCGAGCTGCGCACGGAGTGAGCCGCAATTCGTAGGGTGGGCAAAGCGAAGCGTGCCCACCATGATTTCGTGACTGGGCGGTGGGCACGGCGCGAGTGCGCCTTTGCTCACCCTACAGGCCGATCCAATTGAAATTCTGTTTCCGGAGTACTGCGAGTGAATCCAAGGGAGCTGGCGATGGCCGACGAAGCGCGTTCGCGACTGGGGCGCGGGCTTGCAAGTCTGATCGGGGATGTCGGCGGCGAGGCCGCGCATGTCGAGCGGCCGCGCGGACAGCGCAAGGTGCCGATCGAATTCCTCAAGGCCAATCCGCGCAATCCGCGGCGCAGCTTCGCCGACGCCGAGCTCGGTGAGCTCGCCGAGTCGATCAAGCAGCGCGGCGTGATCCAGCCGATCGTGGTGCGCGCGATCAAGGGTGTGCAGGACCGCTTTGAGATCATCGCCGGCGAGCGCCGCTGGCGCGCCTCGCAGCTCGCCGGCCTGCACGAAGTGCCGATCGTGCCGGTCGAGGTCAGCGATTCCGACGCGCTCGAGATCATGATCATCGAGAACGTCCAGCGCGAAGACCTCAACGCGATGGAAGAGGCGCAGGGCTATCACGCGCTCGCCGACGAGTTCAAACGCAGCCAGGAAGACATCGCCAAGATCGTCGGCAAGAGCCGCAGCCATGTCGCCAACATGATGCGGCTGACCAAGCTTCCGGGCGAGGTGCAGGCGCTGATCGCCAAGGGCGACCTGTCCGCCGGACATGCCCGCGCGCTGATCGGCGTGCCCGATCCGCTCGCGGCCGCCAAGCGCATCGTCGCCGAAGGCCTCAACGTCCGCCAGACCGAAGCGCTGGCGCATGAGGAGGGCGTGCCGGAGCGCAAGCCGCAGAAGGCGCGCGCCGGCGGTGCGGCCAAGTCGAAGGACGCCGACACCATCGCGCTGGAGAAGCGCGTCAGTGACGCGCTCGGCCTCACCATCACGATCAGCCACCGCGACCCCGGCGGCTCCGTCCAGATCAGCTACCGCAACCTCGAGCAGCTCGATGAGGTGGTGCGGCGGCTGGAAGGCGGTTAGCGGCATCTGCCGAGCTCATCCCCTCCGTTTCGCATTGGCCGCGATCGACAGCAGCGCGCGCTGAGCGATGGCGGCGGCGAGCGAGGCCTGCTTACGCATGTCGAGGGCGGCGATCGCGAGCTGATCGATGATGCCGACCAGCCGCGGCGCGCTGAAATTGCGTAGCGCGATCTCGACGACGGCCTTGCGCGAAAAGTGCAGCCGCGGAAATCCGCCCTCGAGCACGGCCGACACCGGCGTGCCTTCGGCGACTGTGAGCGCGGATTTGTGCAGCCACGCCGCCTGGCGCTGGGCTGCCGAGATGATCACGCCGGGATAGGTGCCGGCGACCATCGCCTTCGCGAACTCGCTCTCGACCAGTCCAGGGTTACCGGCAAAGGCGCCATCGACAATCGGATCGAGCTTCAGCTCGGAAGCATCAGACACGACAGTCATCACGTCATCGAGCGTGATCTCGCCCTTGCCGTGCGCGAACAGGGCAAGCTTGCGCAGTTCGTTGCGCGAAGCCTGGCGGTCGCCGCCGAGCAGCGACATCAGCACCGCGCGTGCATCCGGCGCCAGCCGCAGATTGGAGACGCGCTGCTCGTCCTCGATCAGTTTCGCCAGATCGCGCTCGGTGTCGGGATAGCAGCCGATCGCGACCGCGGTCTTGGCGCGTTCGCAGGCCTTGCGCAGCGGCGCTTCCGGCCGCAGCTCGCCGGCCTCGATCACGATCCGGCAATCCTTCAAGGCTGAGTCGGCCAGCGTATCGACGCCGCTGGCAAAATTGCGCGAGCCGGCGCGGACACGGATGGCGCGGCGGCCGCCGAACAGCGGCACCGTCATCGCCTCGTCAACCAAACGCGATGGCTCGGCGGCGAGGTCGTCACCGTCAAGCCGCACCAGCGAGAATGGGTCGTTGGGATCATCGACCGCGGAGGCGATCAGCGCGTCGGCGCGCTCGCGCACCAGGCCCGCGTCCGGACCGTAGAGCAGGATGATCGGGCGGCCGGCGTCGGGCCGGGCGAGGAAATTGTCGATCTCTTTTCCGCGGAGCGCGACCAATGAAGTGATCAGGTCCCGGCGGAGAAGAAGGCCGCCAGCCGGGTCTGGATGTTATCGGCGATCTCCTGCGCGGCGCGGTCCTCGGCGTCGCGGAAGGCCCGCGCGCGGGCGAAGCGCTGATAGGAGCCAGGGATGTCATAGGAGACGCGCGAGAAGGTGGTGCCGCTCATCACGGACTTGTTGGACGCGATCTCGACCAGGTTGAACTGCGCGTCGAGGCCGTAATTCTCGCTGGTCGGCAGGCCGGTGTTGGTATCGACCATCAGCGACGAGCGGCTGCTGTTGAACCTCAGCACCAGCCGATGCGTCGGCGGCATGCCGGTGGCATTGCCATAGAGCTTGAAGGCGAGCGCATTGCGGATCTCGACGCCGACGCGGGCCTCGCGGGAGGCGTTCGCCTTGTCGACCGGCGGCACCTCCACGCCCATCAGCTTTTCGCGCAGGTCGGGCGTGCCGTCGGTGTGTTCGGCATACATCGGCTTGAAGCAGCCGGCCGTCAGCGTGGCCAAGGCGACCACGGCAACCAGCCTGGCGGCGATCCTGATCCTAGCCGACAACATTGACGATCCTCATGGGCACTACGATCACCTTGCGGACGGGCTTGCCGCCCAAAGCGAGTTTTACCGCATCGAGCGCCAAAACGGCAGCCTCTATATCCGCATTTTGGGCGACCCGTGGCACGGTAACATCACCCCGCTTCTTGCCGTTAACCTGGACCACCAGGGTCACGCTGTCTTCGACCAGCAAATCACGTTCGATTTGGGGCCAATGGGCCTCCGAAACCAGCCCGTTCTGGCCCAGAAGTGCCCAGCACTCCTCGGCCAGATGCGGCATCATGGGTGAAAACAGTTGAACAAGGATGACGGCGGCTTCCTTGACCGCCCAGGCGACATCCGGACCGGGTTGGCCTGAGGCCTCCTTGGCCAGCACCTCCGCCAGCGCGTTGGCGAATTCGCGGATATAAGCCAGACAAACGTTGAAGTGCAGCCGTTCGATGCCGGACGATACCTTGTCGAGCGCGCCATGGGCCGCCTTGCGCAAACCGAGTGCCTCGGGCCCGAACTCGACCGGCCGCTCCGCGGGCGCCGATCTAGCGATCTCAACCGAGTCGTTCACCAGCCGCCACAGCCGCTGCACGAAGCGCGACGCGCCCTGCATACGCTCGTCGCTCCAGATCACATCGCGGTCCGGCGGCGAGTCCGACAACATGAACCAGCGCGCGACGTCGGCGCCGTAGCTCGCGATGATGTCGTCGGGGTCGACGGTATTCTTCTTCGACTTCGACATCTTCTCGATCGGGCCGATTGTCACCTCTTCGCCGGTCGCGGTGAGCACGGCGCGGCGGCCGTTGCTGCCGGTTTCAACCGTGACCTCGGCCGGCGTGACATAGGCGCCATCGGCCTTCCGGTAGCTCTCGTATACGACCATGCCTTGGGTGTACTGGCCCGCGAACGGTTCATCGAAGGCGATGTGGCCGGTCGCCTTCATCGCCCGGGTAAAGAAGCGCGCATACAGCAAGTGCAGGATCGCGTGCTCGACGCCGCCGATGTACCAGTCGACCGGCATCAGCCGATCCACCACCGCGCGCGTGGTCGGTGCGGTCTCGTTCCAGGGGTCGGTGAAGCGCGCAAAATACCAGGACGAGTCGACGAAGGTGTCCATTGTGTCGGTTTCGCGCACCGCCTTGCCACCGCACTGCGGGCAGGTGACGTGCTTCCAGGTCGGGTGATGGTCGAGCGCATTGCCCGGCTTGTCGAAGCTCACATCCTCCGGCAGCGTCACCGGCAGCTGGTCGTCCGGCACCGGCACCAGGTCGCATGTCGGACAGTGGATGATCGGAATCGGGCAGCCCCAGTAGCGCTGCCGCGAAATGCCCCAGTCGCGCAGCCGGAAATTCACCTGTCGCTCGGCGACCGGTGCATTGCCGCGCAATTCGCTTTCCAGGCGCTTGGCGACGTCTTCCTTGGCCTCTTCGATCGTCATCCCGTCGAGGAAGCGCGAGTTGATCATGCGGCCGTCGCCGTCATAGGCGACATCCGTGATCACGAACGTCTTCGGGTCCTGGCCTTCGGGGCAGACCACCGGAATGTTGCCGAGTCCGTATTTGTTGACGAAGTCGAGGTCGCGCTGGTCGTGTGCCGGACAGCCGAAGATCGCGCCGGTGCCGTATTCAATCAGCACGAAGTTCGCGACGTAGACCGGCAATTTCCAGCTCGGATCGAATGGATGGATCGCCCTGATGCCGGTGTCGAAGCCCTGCTTCTCGGCGGTGTCGATGATTTCCTGCGCGGTGCCGATCCGCTTGGTCTCGGCAATGAACTCGGCAAGCTCCGGATTCTTCGCCGCCGCGGCCTGGGCCAGCGGATGATCGGCCGAAATCGCCATGAATTTCGCACCGAACAGCGTGTCCGGCCGCGTGGTGAAGATCTTCAGCTCGTTTTCGCCGGCCGGCGTCGTCGCCGGATCCAGTGCGAAGCGGATCAGCAGGCCCTCCGACCGGCCGATCCAGTTGCGCTGCATCAGCCGCACCTTGTCGGGCCAGCGGTCCAGGCCATCAAGCGCGTCCAGCAGCTCCTGCGCGTACTTCGTGATCTTGAAGACCCATTGGCTCATCTCGCGCTGCTCGACGACGGCGCCCGAGCGCCAGCCCTTGCCGTCGATCACCTGCTCGTTGGCGAGCACGGTCATGTCGACCGGATCCCAGTTCAGCTTGCGCTTCTCGCGCTCGGCGAGGCCGGCGCGCAAAAAGTCCAAAAACAGCTTCTGCTGATGCTTGTAGTAGCTGGGGTCGCAGGTCGCGAATTCGCGTGACCAGTCGAGCGACAGCCCGATCGACCGCAGCTGCTTCTTCATGGCGGCGATGTTGTCGTAGGTCCAGGCCTTCGGCGCCACCTTGCGCTCGATGGCGGCGTTCTCCGCCGGCAGGCCGAATGCATCCCAGCCCATCGGATGCAGCACGTTGAAGCCCTTGGCGCGCATGAACCGCGCCAGCACATCGCCCAGCGTATAGTTTCGGACATGCCCGATATGGATGCGCCCGGACGGATAGGGAAACATCTCGAGCACGTAGTATTTCGGCCGCGGATCGTCATTCTTGGAGACGAAGATCGCGTTTTCGTCCCAGGCGGCTTGCCAGCGGGGCTCGGATTCACGGGCGTTGTAGCGTTCGGAGGTCATGAAATCGCAGGGCTTTTGGTGGTTTTTGGGGCCCCATCTGGGGACGGCGGACTAGGCCATAAAAACGCCTATGGGGTCAACGGTTTGGGCCCCTCGAAACCCTCATCGCTGGTGCTGCGGCTCTGCTCCTGCCGCAGGGGGAGGACGAGGGACCCTTGGGTGCGGATGGCCAAACTGGCCACCCGGAGCTTTATGGTCAGGCTTAAAGACCCATCCGGTGTCGTCACCCGCCAACGGGTCGGCGCGGAGCGGCGCCCGATGACAGGCTCCGGCGGGTGACCCAGTACGCCGCGGCCGATCGGCTCAATAACGACTGTCTCTGGAATACTGGGTCGCCCGATCAAGTCGGGCGATGACAGGGGTGGGTGGGGCGCAGTTTCGGGTCCACGCGACAGGTTCATCCCCGCAGGGTAAGCGTCGAATTGGCCCGTATATACTCGCCCGGAGCTTGTCCTACCTCCCTGCGGAAGGCCGTACTGAAGGCGCTGGCGGATTGATAACCGATTGTCGCGGCGACAATTTCCTGCGGTACTCGTTCTCTCTGGAGGATATCCTTGGCGACGGCCATCCGCCATTTGAAGAGATAGGTCATCGGAGGCATGCCGACGAGGCGGGTGAAGCGTTCGCTGAAGGCGGTCCGCGAAAGGCCCGCTTCCTCGGCCAGCGACGCGACGCTCCAGGGATGCGCGACATTGGCGTGAAAGCTCTTCAGCGCGCGCCCAAGGCGATCGTCCACCAGGCCGTTAAGCAGTCCAGGGCGGACCGCTGCCTCGCTGTAGCGCAGCGCTTCGATCAGCATGACTTCGATCAGGCGCTCGATGATGAGGTCGCGTCCGGGTCGCTCGTCGAGCGCTTCGCCTCTCAGCGAGCCTATGGTATCGGCAATCCTGCGCGCGGTGTTGTCGGTGCGTTTGATATGAAGCTGTGCCGGCAGGACCTGCGTCAGCATTTCCGAGTTGGGTGCGCTGAACCCGAAATACCCTCCGAGGAGCCGGAAATCGGGCGTGGCGGTATCGGGACCAAAATGGGTCTCTGCGAGAATCGCGGATGCCGGGCAGTCCTGCATCTCGTCTCGTTCGACATCCGGATCACTTGCGATCACGAAGCCTGGCCCGGTCGGCAACAAGATGAAATCGCCTTCGCGCAGTTCGACAGCCTCGCAACCGTTAGCCTGGAAGTGGCATTTGCCGGTCACGACGACACCAAACCCCGGGGTGCCCGAGCGACGATAGCGGGCTCCCCAGCGGCCCGAGCCACTCACCAGCTTTGATACAACGGTTTGCGGGCGCATCAGCGCGACAAGGGACGAAAGCGGGTCCATTCCGTACGATCCATAAAGAAACGTGAACGTTGGATTATAGACCGTCCAGGTCTGGATAGCTAGCTTCCATCCCAGTCTCACAAGGATGGCAACGCATGAAAACGGTTCTGATCACCGGAAGCTCGTCCGGATTCGGCCAAGCGACCGCACAACTCTTCCTCGACAACGGCTGGAACGTCATTGCGACTATGCGCCAACCTCAAGGAGGCCTGTTCAGCGCAAACACCACCAATCTGCGCGTGATTGCGCTCGACGTGACGGATGCGGAGAGCGTTCGGGCTGGTGTCAACGAGGCGATCAGTGCCTTCGGCGGCGTCGACGTCCTCGTCAACAATGCCGGCTTTGGAGCATTCATGCCGCTCGAAACGACCTCGGACGAGTTGACCCGTCGCTTGTTCGAAACCAACACGCTTGGCACCATCGCAATGGTTCACGCCATCGTCCCGCACATGCGTGAGCGCGGTTCGGGCACGATCGTCAACGTGACATCCAGCGTCGTCTTCAGTCCCTCGCCTCTGGTTTCTGTGTACACGGCCACCAAAACAGCCGTCGAGGGCTTCTCGGAAGCACTTTATCATGAGCTCGCGCCGTTCGGCATCCATGTGAAGCTGGTGGAGCCTGGCTACGGACCGGACACCAAGTTCCGAGCGAGCATGATGGCGTTCAACGACGCGAGCTCGTTCCCGGCACCTTACCAGCTGCTGCTCAACGCCCGGATGAGCAATCTTCCCGCAGCCACGACGACTCTCGAAGACGTTGCCAACGCGGTCCTTCGGGCCGCCAACGACGCCGGCGTCATCCTCCGCTATCCGGCCGGAGCCGATTCGGTGGCCAACGCAAAGATGCGGGCCGGATTGAGCGAAGATGACTTCCTGGCAGTGCAGCGCCGGGCGCATGAGATTCCGCCGCAATAGCTGTCGCGCCATCGATGCTGGTGGCGCCAAGTCGTGGACAGAGGCGTCAACGCGCCTCAGCTCGCCAGCGCCATCCCGGCTTCGTCCACCATCTTCACAAAACCATGCTCCACGACCGCATTCCGGCCGCGGTGCTTGGCGGCGTAGAGAGCGGCATCCGCGGCTTCGATCAAATCGCCGGGGCGCTGGGTGTCGTTCGGCTTCGTGGTCGCGACGCCGACGCTGACGGTGACGACGGTGTGGCTCGAGGTGGCATGCGGCACGCCGAGGCCGAGGATGGCCGTGCGCACGGTCTCGCCGATCGCGAGCGCGTGGGCGGCGTCAGTGTTCGGCAGCAGCAGGCAGAATTCCTCGCCGCCATAGCGGCCGGCAAAGCCCAATGTGTCGGCGGCAATGCCGGACAGCGTTTCGCCGATCCTGGTGAGGCAGGTGTCGCCTTCGGGATGACCGTAGGTGTCGTTGTAGAGCTTGAAGTGATCGACATCGATCATCAAGAGCGACAGCGTGCAATCATATTGCTGTGCCTTCAGCCACTCGAAATCGAGCCGGCTCTGGAAGCCGCGGCGGTTGGCGAGGCCGGACAGCGCGTCGATCGAGGCCATCACGGTGAGCCGGTCATTGGAGGCGACGAGTTCGCGCTCGCGCTGGCTGAGCTGGGCGGCCATGGCGTTGAAGGCGCGGGCGAGCGGAACGAACTCCGACGGCAGCCGGTTCTTGGCGACGCGCGCGGACCAGTCGCCCTCGCCGAATCGGCGTGCCATGCCGGTCATCAGCTCGATCGGATGGATGATCAGCTTCTCCGCACCCACGAGAGCACCCAACAAAACAAAAAGGCAGACGAAGCCGAGCTGCAGATAGGCGGTGCGGATCTCGCGATTGATCGCCGCCGTCACCTTGGCTTCGTCCATGCTCACGATCAGCCGCGATTCGGTTCCGGAGATGCGGGCAAAGCTCAACGTCCGCTGCGCACCGTCGGACGCGGTGAATGACACCGATCCGGCGGGCTCGTCATAGCTCAGCGCCTTTTCGGCGATCGCCGACATCAGGGGAACGGTGTCGAGCGAGCGGCCGATCAGGCTCGCATGGTCTGATGGGGCGGCGACCACGACGCCGGTCGAGTCGACCAGCAGCGCCGACATGCCCGGCCGTCCGCCGAGATTGGCCATGATCTGCGACAGCCAGTCAATGTTGATGCCGGCGACGACGACGGCATCCTGGTCCGGATTGATCGCGGCGACCGGATAGGCGGCCATCATCATCGGGCGGCCGTTGGTCTTGCCGATCAGGTAGTCGCTGAAGACGAAGCCGCCGCTCTCCTGCGCCTTGCTGAAATACCCGCGGTCGCCAAGGTTCATTCCGACCTGGATGTTGAGGGTCGAGCACTGCACCACGCCGTCCTTGCTGACGAACATGATGCTGCGAATCCACGGCAGGTTGGTCGGCAGGCTGGCGCGAAGCACCTCACAGCTCCGCGCGATGCCGCCGGAGGCGCGGATATAGGCGGCCGATTTCAACATGGTCTCGACCGACGAGATCACCTCGCGTTGGGTCTCGGCCGCGTGGCTGGTCAGATTGGCGTATTCTTCGGCGGCCTGGGCGACCTGCTTGGTGCGGAAATCCTCCAGCGTGCGGACGCGGTCCAGCATCAAGGGGGCGACCAGCATTACTGCAAGCAGGGCCAGCCGGGCACGAACGCCCAGAAGCTTCTTGAGTTTGACCCGGTTGCGGTTGAAAGTCACACCCGACATTTTCGTCCCTTGCCCATGCGCCAAGGTAGAATGAAGGGCTTCAAAAAGCCTTTCCCGAATTTGGTAAAATTCGAGCCAACCCCCACATCTGTCAGAAAACGGCACAAGCATGACGCAAAGCCCGACCACGTCGTTATCGGCTCCTTCACCAAACGGCCTCGCCGCCGTCGAGCAGGAGATTGCGCGCGCCTGCAAGGAAGCGGGGCGCGACCGCGCCTCCGTAACACTGATCGCGGTGTCGAAAACCTTCGACGCCGATACCATTTCGCCCGTTATCGACGCTGGACAGCGCGTATTCGGCGAGAATCGCGTGCAGGAGGCCAAGGGCAAATGGCCGGCGCTCATGCAGTCCCATCAGGGACTCGCATTGCATCTGATCGGGCCGTTGCAGTCGAACAAGGCCAAGGAAGCGATCGCGCTGTTCGATGCGATCCATTCGATCGACCGTGTCAGCATTTGCGAAGCGTTAGCCAAGGAAATCAAATCTCAGGGCAGAGAGCCGCAATTGTTCGTCCAGATCAACACTGGCGAAGAACCGCAGAAGGCCGGAATCGCGCCAGGAGAGGCCGACGCGTTCATCGCCTCGTGCCGCGAGACTTATGGGCTCGCGATCTCCGGGCTGATGTGCATCCCGCCGGTCAACGATGCGCCGGCGCCGCATTTCGCACTGACTGCCAAGATCGCGGCGCGCAACGGCTTGAAGAATCTCTCAATGGGCATGAGCGCGGATTTTGCCGTAGCGATCCAGATGGGCGCCACCCATGTGCGCGTGGGATCGGCAATTTTTGGCGCGAGGTAGTTCGCGAACGCCGCTGCGCCCCCCTCGCCCCGCTCTTGCGGGGAGAGGGTTGGGGTGAGGGGCTGCTTCCGCGAAGATGGTTGTAGAAGAGTGCGCGGAGACTCCCCCTCACCCGGATTTTTCGCTTCGCGTAAAATCCGACCTCTCCCCGCAAGCGGGGCCAGGTGAAAAGGCGATCCCTTACGCGAACCTCACCGACACCTTTCCGAGCACGCCGAAATCCGCCGCGAAGACATCGCCGGCCGCAATCGGCAGCGGTGGATGGCAGGTGCCTGTCGTCACCGCCTGCCCCACCCGCAGTGTCAGCCCGAGCGCGCGCAATTCGTTGGCGAGCCAGGCCAAGGGCATGCGGGGATCGCCGAGTACGTTCTTGCCGTGCCCGATATAGCGCTGGCCGCGCAGCGCGATTGTCGGCCGCTGCTCGACGAGATCCATGGCGCGCCAGTCGGCGGATGTTGCCGGTCCGAGCACGAACAAATGCGCGCAAGCATTGTCGGCGATTAGCTGCGCTTCGCCGGCCGCGGTAAAATCCGCGAAGCGCGAATCCGGAATCTCGATCGCCGGATGCAACGTGGCGACGGCATCGAGTACCTCCTGAACGGTGTAGGGCGTTGGGCGCGGCGGCAGGTCGCGGGCCATGCGGAACGCGAACTCCGGCTCGCCGACGCGCATCTCGTTGCCCGTCATCGCGGCCGTGCCGCCATCGGCAATCACGGTCTCTGCGAGGATGCGTCCAGCCAACGGCCCCGCGACATTGATGTGCTTCTGGCCGGCCTCGCTGGTCGCCGCGATCTTCCAGCCGAACAGTATTTCGCGCGAGGTCTTTTCCAGCGCAGCCTGCACCGCATAGCCCTCGGCGCGATCGCGCGGCCGGATTGCGCTGTCGAGGTTGCCGAGCTTGGTACCGGCGCGCCAGTGGTCGTGCAGCGCCCTTGATGCGGCGGCGATCTGATCGTTGTTGAGCATAGTCGGATTCCAATCCTGCTAGCCGATGATGATCCTGGTCTGCGGGCTCATTCGCCGCAACAGGCGCAGCATCGACATCTTCGTCATCGAAACGCAGCCTGCCGTCGGCGAAAAATCAGGTCGCGCCAGATGCAGGAACACCGCGCTGCCACGGCCGGCGATGCGCGGTGCGGCGTTGTGGTCGATCTCGACGATGAAATCGTAGAGCTGATCCTCGCGGGTCAGGCGATCGCCGGTCTGTCCCTGGCCAAGCCTGATCGGCTGGTTGTAACGGCGGTCGGCGGGGTCTTCGCACCAGGCGTCCTGGGGATGGATCGGGCGGGTCGGCAGCAAGGATCTTGGCCGCGGATGGCGGTCGGCGCGCCACCACAGGCGCAGCGGGTGGAAGATGCCGCGCGGCGTGCCGCCGTCGCCCTCGCGCTTGTTGGCGAGGATGCCGCCGCGCCCGAGCGCCACCGACACCGTCCAGCTATCAGCCGTCAGCCAGCCCCGGCGCAGGTCGCCGGCAGCGGCGCGAACGCGGATGGCGGAAAGCGCATGATCACGTTGTTCTGTCATATAAGTGATTGAAATAGCTTGGCTTCCTTTCAGAATCGTTCCAATCCAAACTTGCTTTCCGAGCCTCGGTTGTTCTATCTGGCGGGATTACAGGACATTCACCTCCCCCTCGCCGATTTTGGGATAGACTGCCGCCGCCTTGTGAATCGGTAACAATCGCCTACCTGAAGGCCTACCTACCTGAAGTGTGGCCATAAGCGCTGTCCGCTTCTGACCGTTCGCTGCCCCAAAAGGATGTACTTATGGCCAATGCCCGCAAGATCTTGATCGTGGATGACGATACCGATCTGCGCGATACGCTGGTCGAGCAATTGTCGCTGCATGAGGAATTCGAAGCCTCCGCAGTCGACACCGGTGCCAAGGGCGCCAGCGCCGCCAAAGCCAATTCCCCCGACCTGGTGCTGATGGATGTCGGCCTGCCCGACACCGACGGCCGCGAAGTCGTCCGCTCCCTGCGCAAGGGCGGCTTCAAGGCCCCGATCATCATGCTGACCGGCCACGACACCGATTCGGACACTATTCTCGGCCTCGAATCCGGCGCCAACGACTATGTGGCAAAGCCGTTTCGGTTTGCGGTGCTGCTGGCCCGGATCCGGGCCCAGCTGCGTCAGCACGAGGCCAGCGAGGACGCCGTGTTCTCGGTCGGTCCCTACTCTTTCCGGCCCGGCTCGAAGATGCTCACTGGCGCCAACGCCCGGAAGGTGCGGCTGACCGAGAAGGAGACCGCGATCCTGCGCTTCCTCTACCGCGCCGGCCAGATGCCGGTGTCGCGCGAGACCCTCCTGCAGGAGGTCTGGGGCTATAATTCGGGTGTGACCACCCATACGCTGGAGACCCACATCTACCGTCTCAGGCAGAAGATCGAGAAAGACGCCGCCAATCCGGAGATCCTGGTGACGGAAGCCGGTGGCTACAAGCTGGTGCCGTGATACGATTCGCGCTCAACGATTCGTGAAATCGAGGCGCACCCCGGTCACCGGCCCTGAATGTCGATCGATGATGATGTAGCCCTGCTCGAGCGGGTCCCGACGATGCGTCTGTTGGGCGATACCTCGTTGCGCATGCTCGCGATCGGCTCCGAGCAACGCGATTTCAACCAGGGCGACGTGCTGTTCAAGGCCGGCGACGACGCCGATGCCGGCTACGTCGTGCAGCGCGGCGCGTTCCGGGTCGAGGAAGGCGGCGCCGAGATCGTGGCCGGCCCCGGCGCCCTGATCGGCGAACTCGCCCTGATCGTGGCAATGAAGCGGCCTTCGACCGCAACCGCACTGGAACGCGCCACCGTCATCCGCGTGGCGCGCAGCCTGTTTCAGCGCGTCCTGGAAAGCGACCCCCCCGCCGCGCGCCGCCTGCGCGACGAGCTCGCGCTCCGCACCAGCCAGCTTGCGAGCGACATCTTGATGGCGGGTGCGAAGCTGAGTACGTGATCTTTCTCCCCCTCTCCCCGTTCTTACGGGGAGAGGGTCGGGGTGAGGGGCTCTATCCGCAAAGATGGTGAGCAACGGACTCGCGGAGACCCCCCTCACCCGCGTCGCATTACGCTTCGCTACATGCGTCGTGGCCTCTCCCCGCAGGCGGGGCAAGGCGAAGATCGAGCAGGTGTCGATAGCGTCGCCCTAAACCTCCAGCACTGCCGTCACCGGCACGTGATCCGACGGGCGCTCCCAGCTGCGGGCGTCGCGGGTGATTTTGAAATCGCTGACCTGGTCCTTTAGCGCGCGCGAGACCCAGATGTGGTCGAGCCTGCGGCCGCGGTCGCCGACGGTCCAGTCGGCGGCGCGATAGCTCCACCAGGTGTAGACCTTTTCCGACATCGCAATCCGCTCGCGCGCGATGTCGAACCACTCGCCATGCGTCTGCGCGGCGAGCAGCTTCTCGGTTTCAATGGTCGTGTGCGAGACGACCTTCAATAGCTGCTTGTGCGACCAAACGTCGTTCTCATGCGGCGCGACGTTGAGGTCGCCCACCAGGATGTGCCGATCGTCGCCGCGCGGGTGCAGCGGCTCGCACGCTTTCATCTCGTCGAGGAATTGCAGCTTGTGCTCGAACTTCGGATTGAGCGCGGGATCCGGAATGTCGCCGCCGGCCGGCACGTAGAAGTTATGTAGCACCAGCGGCTTCGCGAGCTGCGCCTTTTCACCGAAGGAAACCGAGATGTGGCGCGAATCGACCTTGTCGCAGAAGGTCCTGATGTCGCTGCTCTCGAACGGCAACCGCGAGACGATGGCGACGCCGTGATAGCCTTTTTGCCCGTTCAGCGCGACGTGCTCATAGCCGAGCCGCTTGAAGCGCTTCAGCGGAAACGCATCGTCGATGCATTTGGTCTCCTGCAGGCACAGCACGTCCGGCCGCGCGCTTTTCAGGAATTTGGCGACGATATCGATGCGGAGCCGCACCGAGTTAATGTTCCAGGTCGTGACGGAGAAACGCATGAGGGCTGCGTCTTAGCACGGTTCACGGCGCCGGTTGCCGGCTTGTCCACAGGGACGCAACCGTTCACGGCAGCGGCCGGACCATCGCGATGCGTACGCCATCGTCGCCGCTGATGGCGAAGCCGAGCCGCTCGTAGAGCCGGCGCGCGGCGGCGTTGCCGGACAGCACGGCAAGACAGAGTTCGCGCGCGCCGTGCGTGGACGCGGCGCGCCCGACGGCCTCGATGATGTCGCTGCCGATTCCCTGCCCGCGCATCGCGTCAAGCAATGCGAGATCGACGATGCGCCAGCTGAGATCGGCGGCCTCGAGGATCAGCCGTCCAACCGGCGCGTCGCGATAAAGGATGATCAGCGCGACGGCGCCGGGAAACTGCGCGGCATAGCCCGCGGCCTGCGCGCGGTATTGCTGGTCGAGCAGCGGCTCGATCGCGGCGGGCGGAAGGCCGGTGGCGGCAAATTCACCGGCGCGCGAGCTCTTGTAGAGATCACGCAAAAAAGGCTCGTCGGCGGGAGCCGCGAGCCTCAGATGCGTGGCCGGATCGCGCGGAGCCAGCCGCGCCGCAACGCCGGTCGACGGCGTCTCGAGGCTCAAGAGGTGAATGACGGAAAAATGCCGTTGTAGCAAATGCACCAGGCGATGGCCTGGTACGGCTGCATGTTGTCGTGAGCCTGGTTCTGGCCGGTGAACCCCATGGCGGTGGGCACGAACTGGGTGTTGCCCGGCGGCGCCACGAATCCGTTGAAGGTCGGATCGATCACCGCCATGTTGGCGGCCGATCCCGGCCCCGGGGCCGCACCCGTGGCGGCGCCGGCTCCGAGCTGCAGGCCGTGCGTGTGCTGCGCCATCTCGGTTTGCACGAGCATGACCGAGGGGGCGCCCATCATCTCGCCGATCGTGCGTGGCTGCAGCCCGGGACCGGTGCCCTGGCTGTTGGTGACGCAGGCGTTGAGATTCGGCAGTGCGAAATTGCTCGTGCCGTTGCCGCCGTAAGAGGTCCCGATCAGCGAGAACAGCGCGGCAAATTGCTGGATCGGGAGAAGCTGCCCCTGACAGGGCATCCAGGCCTGATTGAAAGAAATGTTGACGGCCCAGCCATAGGGAAAGGCCTGAATTTCGCCAAGGTAAGGGTCTGACACGGTTGCTCCTCCTCAAAACAAGAAAATCGCCCGATGCGCGTAGCTTGATCCGCGTGCTCTAGCCCGATGTTGGGAAAACACCTGACCAGGCCATGCAATAACTGGCCACGAGTGTAGGCATGATGTTGTTGTGCGCCACGCTTTGACCGGAGGGAGCGACGCATGGTGCCATCACCTCGTAGGGAGCGGCGCTGCCCGCAGGCGCGTAGAGATTGCCGGCCGATGCGGTTGCCAAATGCACATTCGCCGCTGGCGTCGGTCGTCATCACCGGTAACGGCTTCACGGGCGCATCGGCCGTGAAGTTCGGCACCACCAATGCGACGAGCTTCACCGTCAATTCGGCTACCCAGATCACCGCCACCTCGCCGACCGTGTCCGCCGGCACGGTGGACGTCACGGTCACCAATGCCGGGCAGACCTCGGCAACGTCGGCGGCTGATCAGTTCACCTATGTCGCGGTGCCGACGGTGTCGTCGATCTCGCCGACAACGGGTCCCGGGGCGGGCGGCACCACGGTGACGCTCACCGGCACCAACTTCAGCGGCGCGACTGCGGTGGTATTCGGCGCGACCGCGGCGACGGGCTTTACGGTAGTCTCGCCGACCACGATCACCGCGACCTCGCCGGCCGGGACCGGCACGGTCGATATCAGGGTGACCACGACCGGCGGGACCTCGGCAACGTCGGGGGCTGACCAGTTCACCTATATTGCGGCGCCGACGGTGACGTCGATCTCGCCGACAACAGGACCTCAGACAGGTGGAACGGTGATCACTCTCACCGGCACCAATTTCTTAGGCGCGACCGCGGTGACATTCGGTGCGACCGCTGCTGCAAGCTTTACGGTCAACTCCGCAACCTCGATCACCGCGACCTCGCCCGCCGGGACGGGGGCAGTCGATATCAGGGTCACGACAACGGGTGGGACGTCGGCAACCTCGGCGGCCGATCAATTCACCTATGTTGGGGCGCCGACCATCTCCTCGATATCGCCGACATCAGGGCCGCTGGCGGGCGGGACGTCGGTGACGATCACCGGCAGTAACTTCTCGGGCGCGACCGCGGTGAGGTTCGGCGCGACCGCCGCTACAACTTTCACGGTCAACTCGGCGACCTCGATCACCGCGACCGCGCCGGCCGGGGTCGCGGGTACAGTCGATATCAGGGTCACGACAACGGGCGGGACGTCGGCAACCTCGGCGGCCGATCAGTTCACCTATGTCGCGGCGCCGACGGTGACCTCGATCTCGCCGACGTCAGGACCGACGCCTGGCGGCACGACGGTGACGATCACCGGCACCGGCTTCACCGGTGTCACCGCGGTGACGTTCGGCGCCACTGCTGCCGCAAGCTTCATGGTCAATTCGGCGACATCGATCACTGCGACGTCGCCGGCCGGCACCGGTACCGTTGACATCAAGGTCACGACCGTGGGCGGAACATCGCCAACCTCGGCGGCCGACCAGTTCATCTATCTCGCGGCGCCGACGGTGGCGTCGATCTCGCCGACGTCGGGACCGACCGCGGGCGGCACAACTATTACCGTCGCCGGCACGGGCTTCACGGCTGCAACCGCGGTGAAGTTCGGCGCCACCAACGCCGCCAGCTTCACGGTCAACTCGGCGACCTCGATCACCGCGACCTCGCCGGCCGGCACAGGCACGGTCGACATCACGGTCACCACCGCGGGCGGAACCAGTGCGACGTCCGCGGCTGATCGGTTCAATTACGCCGGACTGCCGACGATCGCCTCGATCTCGCCGAGCGTGGGGCCGACCGGCGGTGCAACGTCGGTGACCATCACCGGGACCAACTTCACAGCCGCGACGGCCGTAAAGTTCGGCGCCACCAATGCCACCAGCTTCACCGTCAATTCGGCGACATCGATCACCGCCATCTCGCCGGCGGGTGCCGGGACTGTCGACATCACGGTGACGACGGCGGGCGGCACCAGTGCGGTCACGGCCGCCGATCGCTTCACCTATGTCGTCATTCCGGGCGTGACGTCGATCGCGCCGACGTCAGGATCGTCGTCCGGCGGAACGTCGGTGACCATCACCGGCGTAAATCTTACGGCCGCGACCGCGGTGAAGTTTGGCGCGACCAATGCGACGAGCTTCACAGTCAACTCGGCGACCTCGATCACCGCCGTCTCTCCGCCCGGTACCGGGATCGTCGACATCACGGTGACGACCGCGGGTGGCACCAGCCCGACGACACCGACCGATCAATTCACTTACATCGGGGCGCCGACGATCACGGCGGTTTCGCCGGTTACCGGACCGCCGGCCGGTGGAACGTCGGTGACCATCACGGGCACCAACCTGACCGGTGCGACCACAGTGAGGTTCGGCGCAACCGCCGCGACCAGCTTCACGGTCAACTCGGCGACCTCGATCACAGCGATCTCACCGGCCGGCACCGGCGCCGTCGATATCATGGTGACCACAGCGAGTGGCTCCAGCATGCCTTCCGCAAGCGACCGCTTCACCTATCAGGCCGTCGCCACCAATGTGACGCTAACATCGTCGCTCAATCCCAGCAGCTACGGTCAGCCGGTGACGTTCACCGCGACCGTCACCGCAACAGGGGGAACGCCGACCGGCATCGTGGTGTTCAAGGATGCCGGCGTGGCGATCGGCACCATCAGCCTGTCCGGAGGCGTCGCCGCCTTCGGCATCACGACGCTTGCCGTCGGAAGTCACTCGATCACGGCGACCTATAATGGCAGCACGGTTTTCGCCGCGAGCACCTCGCCGGCCATCAACCAAACCGTCAACATCCCGGCCGACAGCGTCAAGCTGCGTCAGTTGCAGATCAACGTCACCAAGCTCGTGGCCCAGAACTCGGGCCAGGCGATCTCGAGCGCGATCGACCAGGCCATCGACGAAGGTTTCGCCGACAACTGGACGTTCGCGACACCGGGCCAGTCAGGTGTCCGGTTCAATTTCGCGGCCGATCCTTACGGAGATGATGACGATCAGGCCGACGCCGGGTCGGCGTCCACGTTTGCCGGCGGGGGGCGTGGCGGCGGCGGCATTCCCGGCAACGGATTGGGCAATGCCTATAGCGCCGACCCTACGTCGGGCGGCAACACTAGCGGACGTACGCGTGGCACTGCGCCGCGGGTCAACAATGCCTTTGCGGCGATCGATCAGCAGATGCCGCGCAAGGCGCTGCCGAAGAGGTACCGCGAGGAAAAGGACTGGCTGTTCTGGGTCGACGTTCGCGGCACCGGCCTCAACCGCCTGACCTCGACGAACACGGCGGCCGGTATGACCACGAGCGCCGCCTCGCTTTACGGCCTGCAGGTCAATGCGCTGGCGGGGTTGACGTACAGGATGCTGCCGAATTTCCTGGTCGGTGTGGTCGGTGGCTATGAGACCTTCAATTACACCGAGCAGGACATCAACGGCAAACTGACCGGCGACGGCTGGACCGTCGGTTCCTATCTTGGCTGGAAGATCACGCCGACATTGCGCTACGACGCGGCAGTGGCCTATTCCGGCATCGGCTATAACGGCGTCGCCGGCACCGCCCAAGGCAACTTCAGCGGCAACCGCTGGCTGGTTTCGACCGGCCTGACCGGTACCTACAAGGCCATGGGTTTCATCGTCGAGCCGTCGGCCAAGGTCTACGCGCTGTGGGAGAACGAAGGCGCCTACACCGACTCGCTCGGCACCCGTCAGGGAAGTCATGATTTCGCGACCGGCCGTGCCTCCGGCGGCATCAAGGCGATCTATCCCTTCACCTGGGCCGACAGCATCGTGCTGGCGCCCTATGCCGGCCTGTATGGCGACTACTATTTCAATCAGGAAAATGCTGCGGCGATCGTGCTGGCCGGCGGCGTACCGCTTGCTTCAACGCCGCTGCTCGACGGCTGGTCGGCTCGCGCCACTGCAGGTCTCGCGGCCAAATTCGAAAGCGGTGTGACGCTCGGAGCGGGCGCGGAATATGGCGGCATCGGCTCCGACTTCCAGACCTGGACCTTCAAGGCCAAGGGCCAGGTGCCGTTCAGTGCTCGATGAGGGCCGCGCGCGCCACCGCATACGACACAACAAGACTTTGGCCCTGACGTGTCCTCTTCGTCATGGCCCGGGCTTGTCCCGGCCATCCACGTCTTGCTGCCGGCAAGCGTGACCAACCTGACCGCGTTTTAACCTGGCGAGGAGCCCGGGTACTTGGTGAAGTCGATCTTGAACATCGACGGGTCGGGCCTCTGCGTCACATCGAGATTGTAGACGGCGACCGTGGTGTCGTAGCCCTGCGGGTCGGTGACGGTCCACTGCTTGAGCTTGCCGTCCTTGGCGCCGATCATCAGCATCAGGCGCGAGGTGCCGATCAGCGCCTGCTTTTCCTCGATGGTCACGCTGACAAAGACGTCGTCGGCGGTGACGCTGACGACGTTGGTGTCCTTCATCAGGTCGATGCGATCGGACAAGAGATAGCGCAGCGGCGTCTGCGACAGCGGATAGATGTCCTGCGTCGCAAGCCGGCGATCGCGCACCGCGACCGATGAGCCGTCGGCGATGATTTCGACCGGAGACGGATCATCATATTCGAAGCGCACCTTGCCGGGCTTCTGGATGTAGAAATCGCCCTTGGTCTTGCTGCCGTCGGGTCCGACCTGAACGAAGTTTCCGACCAGCGTCTGCAGCGAGGACAGATAGTTGCTGACCTTGGCGGCCTGCGCTTTCTGGTTGGCGTCGAAGGTCGCGAAGATGTTGGCGGGCACGTTGCGGCGCGGATCGGGAATGACCGGGTCCGGCGGCGTCTGGGTGGCGCCCGTGGTCGCCGGACCCTTGTCCTGCGCGCTCATCTGCGTGCCACCGTCGCGACTACCGTCACGATTAGTGTCACGATTCTTGGGCGCAGGCTTCGGCGTCGGAACATTCTGCGCGGCGACGGGAGATGCGGCGCCGGCGATCGCGGCGGAGACCAGGAGAGCCAGCGCGTAGCGCGTGCCCCGGTGAGTGAGGTGCTTTTCCATCAGATATGTAAGTCTCTGTTCGACGCTCGTCCCGCTTCGTGTAATCTTATCGCGCCTCTTCCGAGGCTGATATGGCTTTTCCGTGAAGATTCCCGATCAGAACTGGCCCTCTTCCTCCGCGACCAGGATCTCGCGCTTGCCGGCGTGATTCGCCGGGCCGACAATACCTTCGAGTTCCATCCGCTCCATCAGCGACGCAGCGCGGTTATAACCGATTTGCAGCCGGCGCTGAATGTAGGAGGTCGATGCTTTGCGGTCGCGCTTGACGATCGCAACCGCCTGCGTGAACAGGTCGCCGCCGCCGTCCCCGCCCATGCCGGTGGCATCGAACACGGCGCCGCCGTCCTCGTCGGTCGGCTCTTCCGCGGTGACGGCTTCGAGATATTCGGGCTGGCCTTGCGTCTTCAGGTGACGCACCACCTTCTCGACTTCCTCGTCGGAGGCGAACGGGCCGTGCACGCGGCTGATGCGACCGCCGCCCGCCATGTACAGCATGTCGCCCTGGCCGAGCAGCTGCTCGGCGCCCATTTCACCCAAAATGGTGCGGCTGTCGATCTTCGACGTCACCTGGAACGCGATGCGGGTCGGGAAGTTCGCCTTGATGGTGCCGGTGATGACGTCGACCGACGGACGCTGCGTGGCGAGGATGACGTGCAGGCCGGCGGCGCGCGCCATCTGCGCGAGGCGCTGCACCGCGCCTTCGATGTCCTTGCCGGCGACCATCATCAGGTCGGCCATTTCGTCGACGATGATGACGATGTAGGGCAGCGGCTCGAGGTCGAGTTTTTCTTCCTCGTAGATCGCCTTGCCGCTTTCCTTGTCGAAGCCGGTGTGAACGGTGCGCGTCAGCTCCTCGCCCTTGCCCTTGGCATCGACGAGGCGCTGGTTGTAGCCGTCGATGTTGCGCACGCCGAGCTTGGCCATCCGCTTGTAGCGCTCTTCCATCTCGCGCACGGCCCATTTCAGCGCGACGACGGCCTTCTTCGGATCGGTCACGACGGGGGTCAGCAAATGCGGGATGCCGTCATAGACGGAGAGTTCGAGCATCTTGGGGTCGACCATGATCAGGCGGCACTGATCCGGACGCAGCCGGTAGACCAGGCTGAGGATCATGGTGTTGATCGCGACCGATTTGCCGGAGCCGGTGGTGCCGGCGATCAGCATATGCGGCGTGCGCGCGAGGTCGATGATCACAGGGTCGCCGCCGATCGTCTTGCCGAGGCAGAGCGGCAGCTTCGCAACCGAGTCGATGCTCTCTTTCGCCACCAGCAGCTCGCGCAAGTAAACCTTCTCGCGATGGGCGTTCGGCAGCTCGATGCCGATCGCGTTGCGGCCGGCGACGACGGCGACGCGCGCCGACAGCGCGCTCATCGAACGCGCGATGTCGTCGGAGAGGCCGATCACGCGCGACGACTTGATGCCGGGCGCGGGCTCGAGTTCGTACAGCGTGACGACCGGGCCGGGATTGGCTTTGACGATCTCCCCGCGCACGCCGAAATCCTGCAGCACGCCTTCGAGCGCACGCGAATTGGCTTCCAGTTCGGCCTTGCTGAGCGGCTGGCGGTCACTCGCCTTCGGCGCGCTGAGCACCGCGACAGACGGCAGCTCGAACTTGTCGGAGGATTTCTTCTTGACGCGCGGCTCAGCCTTCTTGCGCGGGGCGCGGGGCGCGGGGGCTTCCTCTTCGTCCTCCTCGTCGCCGCCGAAATCTTCCGCCTCGTGCTCGTCGTCGTGTTCATCGGCAGGCGTGATCGACGGCGCCGCGCGGCCGTTGCCGCCGATGCTGGGCTCCTGCCGCTCGAAGGCGGCGATTCGGCTCTGCGGCGCGCTCGACACCAGCGATTTGTAGGCCGTCCCGAACAGCCAGCCGAGCCGTGCCTTGGTGCTCATCAGCGCGTGGAACAACCAGCCCAACGAGACCGAGCTACGATCGTTCTCTTCCTCCTCGACGAACGGCTCGTCGTCGTCTGCTATCGGCGTCAATTCCGGATCGCTTTCCTTCGCGCCCCAGCCGCAGGCAAACAGGAAGCAGGCCACCATCGCGACGAACAGGATAAGGCCGAGCACGAGACGATAGATGAAGCCGGGCGGACCAAGCACGACCGCCGGCGCGCGCACCAGCGCGTCGCCGACCACGCCGCCAAGCCCGGTCGGCAGCGGCCATGCGGTGTTGTGCGGCCAGCAGCTGACGAAGCCGGCCGCGATCACCGTGCAGAGCACCCAGCAGCCGAGCCGCAGCGCCTCGCGGTCGAAGGCGCGGTGCGTCAGCATTCGCCAGCCCCACACCGCAACCGGCAGGATCAGCATGATCGCGCCGAGCCCGAGGATCTGCATCAACAGGTCGGCGCCGATCGCGCCGGGATAGCCGAGCACGTTGCGGATCGCGCGCGAGGTGGCGTGGCTCAGGGACGGATCCTGTACCGACCACGTCATCAGCGCAGCAGTGAGCGCGCCCGATAGCGCGATCAGGCCGAGCCCCATCAGCTCGCGCAGCCGCCGTGCCAGCGCCTCGCGAATCGAGAGCGGCAGATGGCCGACCAGGGGAATGACACGTTCGATCGCTGGCATGCTCAATCTTCGCGCTTGGCGATTAACCCAGGGTTTCGACCAGCCGATGCAGAGCTTCGGCTGTAGACTCGCTGTCGGAGACGAGCGCAAGGCGGATATAGCCCGCGCCCGGATTGGAACCGTCGTTCTGCTCGCGCGCCAGATAGCTGCCGGGGATCACCCGTACGCCGGCGTCGCGATAGAGACGCACCGCCGTGGCCTCGTCGCCGCCGCGGTCGGAGACGTCGAGCCAGACGCAGAAGCCGCCGGCGGGCCGCTTGTAGCCGTAGCGGTTGCCGAGGATCTGGTCGGCGAAATCGAACTTGATGCGATAGAGCCGGCGATTTTCCTCGACATGCGCCTCGTCGCTGTAGGCTGCGACCGCGACATGCTGCAGCGGCACCGGCACCTGCGGTGCGGCGACATTGCGCAATTCATGGAACGCGGCCAGAAAATTCTTGTCGCCCGCGGCGAAGCCGACGCGCATGCCTGGCAGGTTCGAGCGCTTCGACAGCGACTGGAACGCGACCACATTGCTGAAGTCGGGGCCGGCGCATTCCAGAATGCTGCCGGGGGGCTGCTTGGTATAGATCTCCGAGTAGCATTCGTCCGAGAGGATGATGAAGCCGTAGCGGTCGGCGAGCTGCTTCAGGCGGATGAGATAGTCGCGCGAGGCGACCGATCCTTGCGGGTTCGCAGGCGAGGCGATGAAGAACGCGACGGTGCGCGCCAGCGTCGCCTCGTCGATCGAATCGAGGTCGGGCAGGAAGCCGTTGGCGAGCGTGGTTGGCAGATAGATCTGCTCGCAGCCGGCGGCGCGGGCGCCGGCGCCGTAAGCCGGGTAGAACGGATTCGGCATCAGGATCGCAGGTACGCCCTTGCGCGGCGAGACATAGCGCGCGGCGGTGATCGCAGCGAAGAACAGCCCTTCGCGGCTACCGTTCAATACGATGACCTCGTTCTCCGGATCGACCGGACGCGGCAGATGGAACCGGCTCGACAGCCAGGCCGCCACCGTGCGGCGGAACGGCTCGATGCCCTTGGCGATCGGATAGCGGCCGAATTCGGCGGTATGTTTTGCCAGCACCGGCCCGACAAAGTCAGGCACGGGGTGCTGCGGCTCGCCCAACGACAGCGTAATCAACGGCTTAGCCGGCTGATAGGGGGCCAAAAGCTCGGTCGTGCGCAGGAACGGCGAGCGCTCCGCCTGGCCGGCGGATGCGACATTGCCGGCGCCCTGCGCCACGCCGGATGAGGCGGTCATTGCCATGGTTGAAGCGCCAGCACTTTCACTGCGGTCAGGGGGTGGGGAGGTCCGACCGTAAACCGATCAAATCACCATAGATAGGGCGAGGTTAAGACGCGATTAACCATCGGCGGCGGGGTACGATTTGGTGGCTTCGCCGGATTTCCGGCGTGTCGCGGCGATCCGCCTTAGGGCGGGATTCGGCGAATTATCTCAATGGGTTTTACCCGCCCTTAACGCCACGGCGGGCTGCTTGAGTTCCTTCAGCATTTGGCAATGTGCGCGGGACGAACACTCCGCCATTCGCAGAGCGCGCGCGCAGAGCAATGGCCATCAAGATCGAAACACATCGCGACGTCGTGCGCCGCACAGCCAAGATCATGGCGATCGCCGCAGGCGCGAGCGCCGTGATGTCCTTCACCATGGGCGCGCTGGTTTTTGGCAGCGACTTCGCCGCGTCTATCACGGTCGGGCAGATGCAACTCTTCGGACTGCTGGCGGGCGGCTTCATCGCGGTGGCGCTCAGCGGCGCGATGTCCTATCGCGCCGGCCGGCTGATGCTGGAGCTGGCGCGGGCGCGCCGCGAGCTCGCCCGGATCTCGGAGACCGACCAATTGACCGGCCTGCTGAATCGGCGGGGATTCGATGTCACGGCGGCAGCAGCGCTCGGCAAGGCGCAGGCAGATGGCGCGGCCGTGGCGGTCCTGATGTGCGACATCGATCATTTCAAATCGATCAACGACCGCTACGGGCATGAAATCGGCGACAAGGTGCTGGTCGAGATCGCCGACGTGTTGCGGCAGTTTGCGATCCGGCACGGCGCGCTGGTTGCCCGCTATGGCGGCGAAGAATTTGCTGCCGTGCTGACCGGCCTGAACGACGATCAGGCGGCACACGGCGCCGAGGAGATCCGCCGCGACTGCGCGGCGCGGACGATCTTCGACGACGTGACGCGGCTCCCGGTCACGATCAGCATCGGCTTCACCGTGAAGCGAAGCGGCTTCGAACTGGCCGATCTGATGCGGACCGCCGACCAGGCGCTCTATATCGCCAAGCGCGCCGGCCGCGATCGCGTCGAGCACGCGCGCGATGCGGCGTGATTTGATCGCATCTTAGTCTCTCTCTGCGAACTCTTCTCACCTCCCCCGCTTGCGGGCGCTTGCGGGAGAGGGAGCAGAGCCCGCCGCCAAAAAAAGAAAGGGGCTCCAACTTGCGCTGGAGCCCCTCAACGGTCCTGGCATTGCCGGGTATGTGCCCGAACCGTAGTTCTGGACCTGGCGCCCGAGGGCGCCAAGTCCCGGGAGAACTCACATGTTGTAAGCGCGCTCCGTGTGCTCGGTGATGTCGAGGCCTTCACGCTCGGTCTCGACGTTGGCGCGCAGGCCGACGATCACGTCGACGACCTTGTAGAGGATCGCCGAACCGATGCCCGACACCACCAGCGTGGTGCAGACGCCCCAGCACTGCGAGATCATCTGCGCAGCGAAGTCGTAGTCGGCGACCTTCGGCGGGATCGCGGTGTAGTCGATGATGCCGGCGCCACCGAGCGCCGGGTTGACCAGGATGCCGGTGCCGAGCGCGCCGACGATGCCGCCGACGCAGTGGACGCCGAACACGTCGAGCGAGTCGTCATAGCCGAGCGCGTTCTTCACGACGGTGCAGAAGAACAGGCAGACCACACCGACCACGAGGCCGAGTACGATGGCGCCCATCGGACCGGAGTAACCGGCCGCCGGCGTCACCGCGACGAGGCCCGCGACCGCGCCGGAGAGCGCGCCGAGCAGCGAGGGATGGCCCTTGATGATCCATTCCGCGAACATCCAGGACAGCGCCGCCGCGGCCGTGGCCACGAAGGAGTTGGTCATGGCGAGCGCAGCGCCGCCATTGGCTTCGAGGTTGGAACCGGCGTTGAAGCCGAACCAGCCGACCCAGAGCAGCGAGGCGCCGATCATGGTCATGGTCAGCGAGTGCGGAGCCATCAGGTCCTTGCCGTAGCCGGTGCGCTTGCCGATCAGGAGTGCGCCGACGAGACCGGCGATACCGGCGTTGATATGCACCACGGTGCCGCCTGCGAAGTCGATCGCGCCCTTCTTGAAGACCCAGCCGGCGTCGGCGTTGACTTCATCGAGCTTGGCCTGGGCCGCGACCTTGGCCGCACCGTCAGCCGCTGCAGCGAGCGCCTTGGCTGCATCCTGGATCGCGTCCGGACCGGCCCAGTACCAGACCATGTGCGCGATCGGGAAGTAGATCAGGGTGACCCAGAGCGGGATGAACAGCGCGATCGCCGCGAACTTCATGCGTTCGGCAAAGGCGCCGACGATGAGGGCGGGGGTGATCGCCGCGAAGGTCATCTGGAAGCAGACATAGACCAGCTCCGAGATGTTGGCGTCGACGCTGAAGGTCGCTGCCTTGGAATCGGGGGTTACGCCCATCAGGAAGGCCTTGGAGAAGCCGCCGATGAAGTCGGAACCGCCGGTGAAGGCGAGGCTGTAGCCGTAGAGGGCCCAGAGGATCGTGACGATGCAGACGGTGTAGAACACCTGCGCCAGCACCGAGAGCATGTTCTTGGAGCGGACGAGGCCGCCATAGAACAGCGCAAGGCCCGGGATGGTCATCAACAGCACCAGCACCGTCGAGGTCAGCATCCAGGCGTTGTCGCCTTTGTTGACGGTTGGCTCGGCGTAGGCCGCGGTGGTGGCGAAGATGCCGACCGCGAGGGCCGCCAGTCCCGCGCCATAGGGACGCTTGAACGTCATGTTATTTAACTCCTGAGGTCTTAAGGTTTGAACGCGAAATCAGAGGGCCGCGGCATCCGCCTCGCCAGTGCGGATACGCACCGCATGCTCGAGGCTGATGACGAAGATCTTGCCGTCACCGATCTGTCCGGTCTTGGCGGCGGAGGTGATGGCGTCGATGGTCTTGTCGACCTGATCGGAGGCGACTGCGACCTCGATCTTGATCTTGGGCAGGAAGCTCACGGCATATTCGGCGCCGCGATAAATCTCCGTGTGGCCTTTCTGACGTCCGTAGCCTTTGACTTCCGTCACCGTGAGACCGTGAACGCCAATGGCGGTCAGGGCGTCACGGACCTCTTCGAGCTTGAATGGCTTGATGATCGCCATAACAATTTTCATGAGTCCTATCCCCGCTTGGGCCCGGTGCGAACAAGCACCGGGAGATTTTGCGACTGAGGGTCACCACGCGGAGAGCTTCCAACACGCGGGCACAGCCGGGACCCTTAGAATCAAATGCCGTGCCAGATTGGCGGCGCTCCCTAACAGGTTATGAATCCGGACCTTTTCCCGCTTTGCGGGAGATCGTCAGAAATGCGCCATTCCGTCGCGCCTAAAATATAATCACATCTGTTTAAAACGTGGGCGCGACAGACTCCGGACATAATCTTGCCCAGTGCAGTGGCAGGTTTACGGTATCCAGATAAGGTGGATTATCAGGAGCGTCTCGCCGCGCTGCGAAATGCCGAGGTCCCCGAGATGTGGCCGCCGCACGAAGATCAGGCAGGGTCGCGCTGCGCGAGAACCTTGTCGATCAAGCCCCACTCGCGGGCCTGCTGCGCGGTCATGAAATGATCGCGGTCCAGCGTCCGCTCCACCTCCTCCTCACGGCGCCCGCAATGCTGCGCGTAGAGCCGGGTGATCCGCCGCTTGGTCTCCTGTATTTCGGTGGCATGGATCAGGATATCGGAAGCCTGGCCCTGGAAGCCGCCGAGCGGCTGATGCACGTGAAGGCTGGCGTTGGGCAAGGCGGCGCGGTGGCCCGGTTCGCCGGCCATCAGCAGGAACGACCCCATCGAGCGCGCGGTGCCCATGCACAGCGTATGTACCGGCGCCTTGATGAATTGCATGGTGTCGTACATCGCAAGCCCGCTGGTGATCACGCCGCCATAGGAGTTGATGTAGAGATTGATCGGCTTGTTCGGGTTATCCGCCTCCAGGAACAGAAGCTGCGCGCAGACCAGTCCGGACATGGCATCATTGACCTCGCCGTTCAGGAAGATGATGCGCTCGCGCAACAGCCTGGAATAGATGTCGAACGATCGTTCGCCGCGGGCTGACTGTTCAACGACCATAGGGACGAGCTGCATCATGTCGCGCATCGGCGACCTCCATTTCAGCTTGTGATGAATTCTGGATTTAGGCTACGCGCATCAGGCAGCGGCCGTTGCTGTTGGCTGCCTGCGGCAAGTTTCGCCTGTCGTCACAGGCTTCCTGAATGATGCGAAACCGGGTGCCGCCAGCCTCGTTCGGTTCGATCCGGAAGATGACATGGCTTTCGCGATACGGTGGCTCGGTATCGCGGAGGCGGTAGCGCACTTCCTCGCCCGTTACCGACGATTCAGGCTCGGCGCGGGCGAGGTCGGAATCGGGAAGCCAGCGTTGGCGCAGCGCGGGAATGGTGACGGCGCGCCAGACTTTTTCGGGCGGCGCATCGAGGTCATATTCGAGCACCAGGGCGGCGTCGGCGTGATCGTCAGGCTCGATTGCGTCGCTCATTGATCCATGTCCCTCAACAGGTCGCGGAGCGCATCCACGCGCTTCGGCCAGTAAGCGCGGTAGTGTGCAAACCATCTGGCGATGCTGGCGATACCGTCCGGATCGACCTCGTAGTTCACAAAGCGGCCCTGGCGCTGTTCGCGCACCAGTCCGGCCGCACGCAGCACCGCGAGATGCTGCGACATCGCCGGTTGGCTGATCTCGATTCCATCGCGCAAGGCGCTCGCATTCAGGCTTCCGCCAGCGAGCTTTTCAAAGACCTTTCGGCGGGTGGGGTCGGCCAGCGCCTTGAAGATGTCGGCTTCAATCATGGCAACACATAAGCATATACTTATGTGACGCGCAAGCCCGAAGCGACCTCCAAATTTGTCAGCTGTTCAAATGAACCCAGACGAACCGGCCGTTTTACTGCAGCGCTTCACCGTGCTGCGAAATGTCGAGGCCTTCGAGCTCCTGCTGCAGCGAGACGCGCAGCGGCACGAACACGCTGACCAGTTTGAGCAGCACAAACGTCACACCGCCGCACCAGGCGAAGGTGACGGCCACGCCATAGAGCTGGATCAGGAGCTGCTGCGGACGGCCCTCCAACAGACCGGCGGTGCCGCCGATCGCCGACGCGGCGAAGACGCCCGCCAGCAACGTACCGGTCATGCCGCCGATGCCGTGAACGCCGAACACATCGAGCGAATCGTCGTAATCGAAGCGATGCTTCAGCCAGGTGCAGGCCCAGTAACAGACAAGACCGGCGATGATGCCGATGATGATGCCGTGCCATGGTGCGACGAAGCCGGACGCCGGCGTGATGGTGCCGAGACCGGCGACCGCGCCCGAGATCATGCCGAGCACCGACGGCTTGCGCCGCTTCGCCCATTCGAGCGCACCCCAGGTCAATGCGCCCGCGCAGGCCGCAAGATGGGTGGCGATGATCGCCATCACCGCGTGCGCGTTGGCTGCCAGCGCCGAACCGCCGTTGAAGCCGAACCAGCCGACCCAGAGCAGGCCGGTGCCGACCACCGCGAGCGACAGGTCGAACGGCGAGAGGTTGTCGCTGCCATAGCCGTGACGGCGGCCCATCACCTTCGCAGCGACCAGGCCGCTGACGCCGGCGGACAGATGCACGACGAGGCCGCCGGCGAAATCCAGCACGCCCATCGAGCCCAGGAAGCCGCCGCCCCACACCCAATGCGCCAGCGGCACATAGGCGAAAACGAACCAGCCGATCGAGAACAGCAGATAGGCGGAAAACCGCATCCGGTCGGCGACCGAGCCTGCCACCAGCGCCACGGTGATGATCGCAAACGTCATCTGGTACAGCATGAACAGCGCTTCGGGGATGGTCTTCGCCGCCGGATTGACGCTGTCCATCGTCATGCCCGCAAGGAACCAGCGGTCGAGCGTGCCGAGCCACGGACCGTCGCCGACGAAGCTCAGCGAATAGCCGAAGGTGACCCAGAGGATCGAGACGATCGCAACCGCAGCGAGGCTCTGCGCCATCGTCGCCAGCACGTTCTTCTTGCGCACCATGCCGGAGTAGAACAGCGCGAGCCCCGGGATCGTCATCATCAGCACCAGCGCTGTAGCGATGATCATCCACGCGGTGTCGGCCGGGTTGATGGTCGAGTTGACGGTCGGATTGACAGTCGTGCCTTGGGCGAAAGCCGGCGTACCCAGCGCGAGCAGGATTGCAGCATTGATCGGCGCAGCTGAGATCGCTGCACGAAGAGCCCGTGCCCCCATCATCATTCCCCGGCGTGTCGTGGTTTCTTGTCGTGGTTTTTTGGCGCGCGCCGGCGTCGTTGCCGTCGGCGATTTCAGATTGAAGAATTAGAGCGCGTCGCGATCGGTCTCGCCGGTGCGAATGCGCAGGGCATGATCGATCGGCGTGACGAAGATCTTGCCGTCGCCGATCTGGCCGGTGCGCGCGCTCTGGGTGATGACGGCGACCGCCTTCTCGGCGAGGTCGCTATCGACGGCGATCTCGATGCGCAGCTTGGGCAGGAAGTTCACGACGTATTCGGCGCCGCGATAGATCTCGGTGTGGCCCTTCTGGCGGCCGTAGCCCTTGACCTCGGTCACCGTCATGCCGTGGACGCCGATCGCGGTCAGCGCCTGGCGCACCTCATCCAACTTGAACGGTTTGATGATCGCGACAACGAGTTTCATGGTGAGGCCTTCATTCTCTCGAGGTTTCCGCACACGCCTTGTCCCAGCGGCTGTTGCTGCCGCCGGGCGCTTTTTGCGTCCGCTAACTCTGGCATCTTTCTGGGCAAATGGCACAAAAAAGTTGCAGGTTGAAGAGGAAAACGGGCTGCAGGTGAACTCCATCACTATACGGGATGAAAACCCTCGGCCAGAATGCGGCTTTCCCGCCGGCCAGCGCTCCCGCTGGCTTGTTTCGCCCCGTGTGCGCGCGCTCCGAGGAAACAGAATGTCGAACCGAAACTGGTTTTATGCATCCGAAGGCCAGCAAAAAGGCCCCTTGCCAGAAGCCCAGCTCCAGGACCTGATCGCCCGCGGGATGGTGCGCCCGGATACGCTGGTGTGGACCGAGGGGATGTCCGGTTGGCAGAAGGCGGGCGAAATTCCCGGTCTCGTTCCCAGCGCCGGAGCGCCGCCGGCGTTTCCGCAAGCTGGTGGCCCGCCGCAGGTGGTGGCGTCCGGAAGCTATAGCGGCGGGCCGCTGTCGATCGATTTCGGAATCTGGGATTTCACCTGGCGCAGCATCGTGTTTGCGATCGCAAGCGCTTTCGTCATTCCGATGCCGTGGATGCTGGTCTGGTACCTGAAGTGGCTTGTCCCGTGCGTGCAGGTGCCCGGGCGGCCCAATCTCAGCTTCACCGGCACCGCGATGACGGTCGTTCCCTGGTTCTTCGGTGCCGTCGTGATCATCGTTGCCATGGCCATGACCGACATCCAGTGGCTCAACGACCTGACATTCCTGATCGAGATCGCGCTGTACTGGCTGTTCCTCAAATGGCTGATCGCGAACCTCGCATCCAATGGGCAGCCGCTCGGACTGAGCTTCACCGGCTCGCCGTGGGCCTATCTCGGATGGACTGTGCTTGCGGTGATCTCGGTCGTCACGATCATCGGCTGGGCATGGGTCTACGCCGCCGCGACGCGGTGGCTGTGCCGCAATATCCAGGGCACCCGGCATGAGGTGATCTTCAAGGGGACCGGGCTGGAGTTTCTTTGGCGCGGCATCGTGGCCATCATCGGCGTCGCCTTCATCATCCCGATTCCGTGGGTGTATCGCTGGATGATGCAATGGATGGCGTCGCAAACGGTCCTTGTCGAGCCGGGTTCGCAGGCAGGCGCGTAAGCGCCTGGAGCTTTGGTTCCGATTGGATCAGAACCGAAGCTCCAGATTCTTGTTTTGACGCGCTTTCTTCACGCGAACCGGCGTCCACTTCGCTCGAAAACGCTCTAGCTCCTGCGCTCGCGCACCGAGCCTTCTTGCGCCACTGACGCCACCAGCGTGCCGTCCGGCTTGAAAATGAGACCGCGGGTCAGACCGCGGCCGGATTGGGCGCTCGGCGAATCCTGCACGTAAAGCAGCCATTCGTCGGCGCGGAACGGGCGGTGAAACCACATCGCGTGGTCGAGGCTCGCCGGCATCATGCGTTTGTCGAACAGCGTGCGGCCGTAGCGCGCCATCACGGCATCGAGCAGCGAGAAATCCGAGGCATAAGCCAGCGCGCACATGTGCAGCGCCGGATCGTCGGGCAGCTTCGCCGCGGTACGGATCCAGACATGGATGCGGCCGTCGTCGATCTTCTGGCCGAAATAGCGGCCGAGCTCGACCGGGCGCAGCTCGATCGGCCGGTCGGATTCGTAATAGCGGCGGATGAACTCCGGCATCTCCTTGAACATCGGCTGCTTCGCGACTTCCTCCGCGGTGAGCTTTTCCGGCGGCGGCACCTCCGGCATTACCTCCTGATGATTGAAGTTGCTCTCTTCCTCGGCGTGGAACGACACCATGATGGAGAAGATCGCGTTGCCGTGCTGGATCGCGGTGACGCGGCGGGTCGAATAGCTCTTGCCGTCGCGCAGCCGCTCGACCTGGTAGATGATCGGGATCTGCGGATCGCCGGGCAGGATGAAATAGCAATGGATCGAATGCGGCAGCCGGCCCTCGACGGTGCGGCACGCTGCCACCATCGCCTGTCCGATCACCTGGCCGCCGAACACGCGCTGCCAGCCCGTCTTCGGGCTGCTGCCGCGGAACAAATTCACCTCGAGCTGTTCGAGATCGAGGATGGACAGCAGGTCGATCAGGCTTTTGGACATGAATGGCTTTCGGTCGGTTTTGCCCCGTCATTCCGGGGCACGCGCAAGCGTGAACTATGGTGAGCAATTGCGCACCAGAGAATCTCGAGATTCCGGGTTCGATGCTGCCGCATCGCCCCGGAATGACGATCTCGGGCTTGTTTCTGCCCCCTGTTTCGCCCAGCTATAATCAGGTAGCAAGCACAGTATCAGTGCGCCAAGCGCGTAAAGGAAGGGCATGTCGGCACAACGAAGCATTGTCATCTGCGGGGGCGCTTTCGCCGGCCTGGCGCTGGCGGTGGCGTTGCGCCAGGGGCTTGGACCTGACGTCCCCGTGATCGTGGCCGATCCGGCGCTGAGCCAGCGGCCAAGTCGCGATCCGCGCGCGACCGCGATCGTGGCGGCCTGTCGCCGCTTGTTCGAGACGGTCGGTGTCTGGGGCCAGGTCGCGCCGACCGCGCAGCCGATCACCGACATGGTCGTGACCGATTCGAAGCTGGAGGACGCCACGCGTCCGGTATTCCTGACCTTCGCGGGCAATGTCGAGCCGGGCGAGCCCTTCGCGCATATGGTCGAGAACCGTTATCTGATCGATGCGCTCGCCGCGCGCGCTGAAGCCGAGGGCGTCGAGCTGCGCGCCACCGCGGTATCGACATTCGATTCGCGGCCCGACGGCGTCAGCGTGACCTTGGCCGACGGCGCCGCGATCGATGCGAGCCTGCTGGTCGCCGCCGACGGTGCGCGGTCGAAGCTGCGCGAGCGCGCCGGCATCGCCACCCATGGCTGGGACTACGATCAATCCGGCATCGTCGTCACGGTCGGGCATGAGCGTGAGCATCACGGCCGCGCCGAAGAGCACTTCCTGCCCGCAGGTCCGTTCGCGATCCTGCCGCTGACCGGCAACCGCTCGTCGCTGGTGTGGACCGAAACGCGCAAGGATGCCGCGCGCATCACCGCGTTGGGCGACGACGAATTCCACGCCGAGCTGGAGCAGCGCTTCGGCCTGCACCTCGGCGAGATCAAGGCGCTCGACAAGCCGCGCGCGTTTCCGCTCGGTTACTTCGTGGCGCGGTCCTTTGTCGCCGAGCGGCTGGCGCTGATCGGCGACGCCGCGCATGTGATCCACCCGATCGCGGGGCAGGGGCTCAATATGGGCCTCAAGGACGTCGCGGCGCTGGCCGAAGTCGTGGTCGACGCGGCGCGGCTTGGCATGGATCTGGGCCAGGCCGATGTGCTCGAGCGCTACCAGCGCTGGCGGCGCTTCGACACCGTGGCGATGGGCGTTGCCACCAACTCGCTGAACTTCCTGTTCTCCAATGAATCGACGCTGCTGCGCACCGTGCGCGACATCGGCCTCGGCCTGGTCGACCGCGCCCCGCCGCTGAAGAGCATGTTCATCCGCCAGGCCGCGGGATTATCAGGTGAAGTGCCACGGCTGTTGAAGGGCGAGGCGCTCTAAGATAGCGAATTGCGAATAGGGAGTAGCGAATAGAGGATTCTACTCGCTATTCGCTACCCACCATTCGCCTAGTTTTGTCCGATGAAATTCGCCACTGCGTCGATCAGGTCGGGGTCGAGCGGCCGCTCGGGCTGATTGTAGCTTGCCACATCGTCCGCCTCGTCGGTGACGTCGACCAGCACGTGATTCATGTCCGGCAGCCACAATGATTTGGCGGCAACGTCGGCAGCGGTGAGCGCGAGCAGGTCGAGCCGAGGCAGCTGACGGTCGCGGCCGCCCGCGATGATCAGCGTCGGCCCCGTGATCTTCTTCAAGGCATCGATCGGATCTTCGGTGAAGGCTGATGCCATGCCGGGCTGCATTGCAGGCGCGATCGCAAGGCCCGCTGGCGGTGGCTCGACAATTTGCCCGGCCATGATGTCATCGATGGCCTTGGCAATCGGGGCGAGTTTGTCAGGCGGCAGCTGCTTTTCGAGCTGCGCCTTCAGAAGGTCGCCCTGCTTGCGCGCCGCCGTCGCCAGCAGCACCAGCCGGTCGACCGGCACGCGCAGCGCGGCAAGGATCGCAACCAGGCCGCCCTCGCTGTGCCCGACTACCGCGACCCTGGAAAATTTGCCGCTGCCGCGCAGATATTCGACCAGCGCGGCGGCATCGTCGACGAAGTCCCTGAAGCGAAAATCCTCCGGAGGGCCGAACTCCTTCTTCCAGCCGCCGGCGCCGCGCTTGTCGTAGCGCAGCGTCGCAATGCCTCGCGCGACCAGTTGCTCGGAGAGTTTCTTCAGCGTCGCCGGCTTGAGCTGCGGCCCGTTGCCGTCATGGTCGGTCGAACCGGAGCCGGCGATCAACAGCGCCACCGGCGGTTTTGCGACGCCGGCCGGGATCGTCAGCACCGCGTCGATGGGTCCGATGCGGACCTTGCTCTCGTCAGCCGCCGCGCTCGCCAGCGAGACGAGCAGAAGCAGCAATGTGACGATAGTCCGCGTCAATCGATCTTTCGCGCCTCTTCCGGCAGCATGATCGGGATGCCGTCGCGGATCGGATAGGCGAGCTTGGCCGAGCGCGAGATCAATTCCTGCTTCGCCGCGTCGAACTCCAACGGCCCCTTGGTGATCGGACACACCAGGATCTCAAGGAGCTTCGGGTCGGCGGTGCTTTCGAGATGATCGGGCGTGGAATTCATTGCTGTCTCCGGCTGGCCGTCGTGTAGCACATCCGGATGCTGGGTGTCAGCGCTTGGCCATCCGCAACAGTTCGTCGAGCGCGGCCTGCTGGCGGGCCTTCGGCAATTGTTGTTCCGAGAGCGCAAAGCCGACGAATGCCCAATAGAAGACCTGCGCACGGCCGCGCGCCACGTCGTCTGGGAATCCGGCGTTCCGAAGCATGATTTCAATATAGCCGACGCGGCGCTGATCGACCTCCTGCATGGCGGCGCGGGCTGCGGGGTCGACCGTGGCCCAGGTCCGGACCGCGCGCTCCAGCGATAGCCGCGCCGAGAAGGTGCGGCGCAGCAGCAACGCCAGCGCGTCACCTCCGTTCGGAACGGTCTCGAGTTCGGCGATGACCTGCTCGGCGCTGACCTCGCGCCAATGCCGCAGGATCGCGGCATGGAACGTGGCGATGTCGGCGAAGTGCCAGTAGAAACTGCCGCGCGATACGCCCATTGCCTTCGCCAGCGGCTCCGCCTTGAGCGCCGTGAAGCCGCTTTTCGCCAGGGCCTTCAGGCCGTGATCGAGCCAATCCTGCGCCGAGAGTTGATCCGCCATGGGTTCCTGATGTCGTCTGATTGCACCATACACAAGTGTATTGACAGGTGCCAGCGCCGGGGCCATAACCATACAGTGCTGTATGGAGCCATTCCGATGCGTGATCTTCTGCTGCAGGGCGCCGGCGTCATTGCCATCATCATCAGCCTGATCCATGGCGTGCTCGGCGAGACCAAGGTCTTTGCCCGTGCCACGGTCGAGCCGCCGCGTCTGCGTTTCCTGTTGCGGATGGTATGGCAAGTCGGCACGATCGCCTGGATCGGCGGCGGCGTGCTGCTGATCGCCGCGCCGGCGATGGCGAGCGATGCCGCGCGGCATTGGATCATTCTCACGCTCGCCGTCGTGTTCGGCTGTGCCGCGCTCGGCAACGCGATCGCGACGCGCGGGCGTCATTTCGGCTGGATCGGGATGAGCGCCGTCGTGGCGCTCGCGGTCGCCGGATATTAGCGAGGAGCTTCGCGTCGCAGGCTAAAAAGACTCGAGAACGGTGCGCGGGCTCGCCTACTGCACCGGCGGGTCGCCGCTGGTACGCTTCTTGGCGAGATCCATCTCGGTGACGGCGATCAGGATTTCGGCGCGCGTCTTCAGGTCCGGTGCCTCGAGCATCGCCTGCTTCTCGGCGGAACCATACGGCGACATCATTGCCAGCGCATTGACCAGCGCCTCGTTGGGCGCGGCCTCGATGCCTTCCCAGTCGACCTTCAGGTTGTTGGCCTTGAGGAAGTCGGTGAGCACCTTGAGCAGCGACTTGCGGTCGACGGCATCTTCGCCCTTGCGCGCGGTGAAGTCGTCGGTAAACGAGAAGAAGTCGACCTTGCACTGGCGATACGGCGTCAGCGCGGTCAGCTCCTCGACCACCCTGAAGCGCGAGACGCCGGTCAGCTCGAGGATGTAGCGGCCGTCGCCGGATTCGGCGAGCTGGGTGATGCGGCCGACACAGCCGACGCGGAACAATGTTGGCTTCGCCTCGTTACGCGAATGCGTCGCGTCGGGCTGGATCATCCCGATCAGGCGGTGGCCGTCGCGCAGCGCGTCGTCGACCATCGCCAGATAACGCGGCTCGAAGATGTTGAGCGGCATCTGGCCGCGCGGCAGCAACAGCGCACCGGGCAGCGGAAACACAGCGATTACTTCGGGAAGTTCGCCGGGTCCGCGATATTCGGCATTGATCGGCATCTGCGGTCCCGGTGCTGTTGGTGGCGCGGTCTTTGCGCTTCAGCGGTCTCTGCGCTTCAGCGGTCTTGGCGCTTCAGGAGAACAGGACGATCGACAACCGCTTGCGTCCCTCGATGGTTGCCTCGTCGGTGCCGCCCCAGGCTTCGAAGAACTGCACCAGCTGTTTGCGCGCGCCGTCGTCGTTCCACTTGCGGTCGCGCTTGACGATGGCGAGCAGCTGCTCGGTCGCCTCAGCGCGCTTGCCCATCGCATTCAGCGCTGTCGCAAGATCGAACCGGGCCTGATGATCGAGCGGGTTTGCAGCGACTTTCTGTTCCAGCTCGGCCACCGGACCGACCGACTGCGCCTGCTCGGCGAGATCGATCGCGGCCTGCACCGCCTTGACCGCGGCGTCGTTACGCTTGGATTCGGGGACCATCGCCAGCGTCTGCTTGGCCTGCTCGACCGCGCCGGTCGTGATGTAGCATTTGGCCAAACCGGCGAGCGCGGCGATGTTGGTGGCATCCAGCGCCAGCACCTCGGCATAGATTTGCGCGGCGGCTTCGGCATCGCCTTCGGCGAGCACGGCGTCAGCCTCGGCGAGAATCTCGGCAAGGTTTGGCTCGCCGGCGGCGGGCACGCCCTTGGTGATCTTCTCGATAAAGGCGTTGACTTGGCTTTCCGGCACCGCGCCCATGAAGCCGTCGGCGGGCTGGCCGTTGACGAAGGCGATCACGGCCGGGATCGACTGGATGCCCATCTGGCCCGGGATCTGCGGATGGTCGTCGATGTTCATCTTGACCAGCTTGACCCGGCCCTTGGCGTTGCGAACGGCCTTTTCCAGCATCGGCGTGAGCTGGCGGCAGGGGCCGCACCAGGGCGCCCAGAAGTCGATCAGGACCGGCTGATGGCGCGATTCCTCGATGACGTCCTTGACGAAGGTCTGGGTCGTCGTTTCCTTGATCAGATCGGGCGCTGCCTGCGGGGTCGCCGCGCCGCCCTGCTCGATTATCGTCACGTTGTCCTCGCCTGGTCTTCGTATGAGGTCGAAAAAGCCTGTTAGGTCGAAAAGGCTTCCGGCGTTCTAGCACGCTCCGAGCGGCCGGTTCAGCCGTCCTGTCAGGCTAAATGGCGGTCGGACGGCAAAATTCAATCGTTCCCGGATCGCCCGCTTCATTGGCGACCGGGCGGGTTTGCTTTCTCCGGCTGCGAGACCTGGCTTGAATCGCCCCGAGATGTAGGCCGGTTCCCGGGGCTAAGACGAAGAAATTGTTACCCCGCCTTGTTTCGGACCGATTCGAGGACATTTTTTAAGGAATTCAAGCTATTTCGCCTGTAATGGGCCGTGCTCTTGTGTTGCATTCACTGTTAGCATTTGGCATAGGTCTGCCGTTGTCGGCGAGCGATCGCCGCCATCTCGGATGCGGGTGTAGCTCAGTGGTAGAGCACGACCTTGCCAAGGTCGGGGTCGAGGGTTCGAGCCCCTTCGCCCGCTCCAGAGTTTCTCGCCAACCGAGCTGACAGTCTGATGAAGGCCCGCCATTTGATGCGGGCTTTTTGTTTTCGGGTCCATCCGCTTCGCTCCATCCGAACGTGCAACCCGCGTTGTTTCGGTGAGACATCGTCACTGCGCATCCGGCGCGGAGACAGTCAGGCGATCGCCGGCCTGCTCCGATCGCGCCGGTGATCGTCCTTGACTCGATTGCGTTGCCGAATGATCTGCCAGCGTCGCTGCCCTCGCGCGATGCGTGTGGCCTTTTGATTTCCGACGCGAAGATCGCGCGAACGTGTCAAGCGATAAAACCGCTCGCCTTACGCGAATATTGCGTTGCAGCGCGATTGCCTCTTTTGCTTGCACATTGCGCGCACGAAAATTTCTTCTCAAATTGTTTTGACTGCAGCGCACCACGATGCATGCGCTTCTCAGCGGCGTTGGATGTGCTACCATTTTGCCGTCTGACCAACCTCACAGACCGCCAACATTCATCTCTCAGGGCGTTCAAAATCAATAACAGATGCAGGCTGCAACGGCTTGCTTAGGGGAGTGACGCGATGAAATCGGCTTTCAATCGATCAATATTTGCGCTCGCAACAATTGCGCTCTTGGCGGGGACGACCTTCGCCGGTGCACAACAGGCGACGGACAAGAACCGTGCGCTGAAGAAATACGAATCCGGCAACAAGGAATTCTGGACCCATCCGCCGGATGACTGGTTCCTTGGCGACGAGACCGAAGCGCAGAAGGGGCTTGCGCCGCCGTCTGGCCCGCCGACCGGCGCCTCCGACGCCGAGCTCGCCACCATGATGAAGAAGATCAAGCTGCCGGCGGGCTTCAAGATCGAGGTCTATGCCTCGAACGTGCTCGCCGCACGCCAGATGGCGTGGGGCGACAAGGGCACCCTGTTCGTCGGCTCGTTCGGCCTCGGCAATGTCTATGCGATCAAGGACAACAACGGCAAGAAAGAGGTCAAGACCATCCTCAAGGGCCTGAACATGCCCACCGGCCTGGCCTTCAAGGACGGCGCGCTCTACGTTATCGCGGTCGACAAGCTGATCAGGTACGACAACGCCGAAGCCAATCTCGACAAGCTCGGCGAGGGCAAGGTGGTGTATGACGACATGCCGTCCTATGCCGCGCATGGCTGGAAGTACCTCGCCGCCGACAAGGACGGCTGGTTCTACATTCCGTTCGGCCCGCCCTTCAACATCGGCATCCCGCCGACCAGCGTGTCACAGATCCGCCGCGTCGATCCGAAGACCGGCAACGCCGAAATCGCGGCGCTCGGCGTCCGCAACTCGGTCGGCGGCGACGTCGATCCGCGCACCGGCAAGTACTGGTTCACGGAAAATGCCCGCGACTGGATCAGCGACGATCTGCCGAGCGACAAGCTCAACATGATCAGCCATCTCGGCGAGCACTTCGGCTATCCCTACTGCCATCAGGGCAACCTGCCGGACACCAAGTTCGCGATGGGTCACAAGTGTTCCGAGTTCACCCCGCCGGTCTACAATCTCGGCGCGCACGTGGCTCCGCTCGGCATGAAGTTCTATACCGGCAGCCAATTCCCGGCCGAGTACAAGAACAGCATCCTGATCGCCGAGCACGGCTCCTGGAACCGGCATAAGTACCAGGGCGGCCGCATCGTGCGCATCACCGCGAGCCCGGACGGCAAGAATGCCAAGCAGGAGATCTTCGCCGACGGCTGGATCGAGGGCGACCAGGGCTATCTCGGCCGTCCCGCCGACATCGTGCTCGACAAGGACGGCTCGATCCTCGTCGCCGACGACTGGGCCGGTGCGATCTATCGCATCAGCTACAAGAAGTAAGCGCTGAACGACCAAGGGGGCTGCGGTGGCCGAGAAGGCAGCCGCAGCCTCTGTTGCGACCACTCATGGAATCACCTCGTCATGCCCGGACTCGATCCGGGCATCCATCCAAATAGAGAAGACCATCTGCAAGCGAGATGGATTGCCGGGTCAAGCCCGGCAATGACGGTCGGAGAAAGTCAGCAATGCGAGTTCGAATTGCGTCGATCGGAATCCTGTCAGCGGCAATCCTGCTGACCTCGTTCGCCCATGCCGCCGATCCCGCCGGCGTCAAGGAGAAGGCCGAGGTGTGTTCCGGCTGTCACGGCGAGAACGGCATCTCGCAGACCGAGAACATCCCCTCGCTGGCCGGCCAGCTCGACCAGTACGTCCAGTGGCAGCTCGTGTTCTTCCGCGCCGGCGCGCGCAAGAACGAGCAGATGCAGCCGATCGTCGAGCAGATCACCAACGGGGACATTCGCGACCTCGGCGCCTATTTCGCCGCGCTGCCGCCGTTCAAGGGGACCAAGGACGACAATCCGGATCTGTCGGAGAAGGGCAAGCAGGCCGCCGCCGGGCGCCGCTGCGCCTCATGCCACACCGATACGTTTGCAGGTACCAAGGCGGTGGCCCGCATCGCCGGTCAGCGCGAGGAATATCTCGTCAAGGCGCTGCATGACTACAAGTCGGGCGTCCGCTCCGGCGGCGCCCAGGCCGCGATGGCCGATGTGGCTTATCCGCTCAGCGACGAAGAGATCACCGCGCTGGCGCATTATCTGTCGCATTTGTAGCCGCAAGAAGGCTGTCGTCCCTGCGAAAGCAGGGACCCATACGCCGCGGCCTTGCGATTTGAGGCGGTCGGGGTTGATGTCTTTTCAATACAATTGAAGCCGGTGGCTATGGGTCCCTGCTTTCGCAGGGACGACAGTGGTTATGTTGCGGCCGGTTGCGCTACGCCTGCCGCTGCTTCTCATACGCCTTGAGATGCGTATACGCGGTGCGCAGCTTCGGCACTGGAATCTTCGCGGCATCGGCGCGCACGATCAGGTCGCCGATCACGTGATCGGCCTCGACCGGCAGGCCGGCCTTGATGTCGCGGAACATCGAGGCCGTCATCGGCGAGCCCTCGGTGGTGAGCAGTCCGCGGGTGCGCTGGAAGAACGGGCCGCCGGGCATGTGGCCTGCGGCACCGGCGATCGCGCTGCATTCATCGAGGACGCTGAGCAGGAAATCCTTGCCGCCGGGCGCGGCCAGGATGTTGCCGACCGAGGTCCGCATGAGGCAGGTGGACGCGGCGAGCGAGGCCAGGAACACCCACTTCTCCCACATGTCTTGCATCACGTGATCGCTCGCGGCCGCGCCGTTGATGCAGGAGAAGGTTTCGGCGATCGCGCGCACCCGGTCCGAGGTCCCGCCCGCGCGTTCGCCGAAAGCGAGCGACTGCATCGGCTGCAGCTGCACCACTTCGCGTGCCTCGTTCAGTGTCGCCGCGATCGCGCAAAGCCCGCCGAGTACGTGCGCCGCGCCGAATTTCTTGTCGAGCGCATCGAGATGCAGCATGCCGTTGAGCAGCGGTATGATCGCGGTCTTGTCGCCGACCGCGGGCGCAAAGGACTTGATCGCATCCTCGAGATCGAACGCCTTGCAGCTCAACAGCACGACGTCGAACTTCTCCGAAAGCTTGTCAGCCTGCACGGTCGGCGGGTTCTTCAGCGTGACGTCGCCGTTCGGGCTCTTGATGACGAGGCCGGCCGATGCGAGCTCACCGGCGCGCTTCGGCCGCACCAAAAAGGTGACGTCGCGACCGGCTTCGAGCATCCGGCCGCCAAAGTAACCGCCGATTGCGCCGGCGCCGACCACGAGAACGCGCATGGGAATTTGTCCTTCTTTGTTGCTACCTGGGAAGTGGGCGAATGGCGAGTGATGAATAGATGGGGAGGGCGGGCTCGCTATTTGCTACCCGCTACTCACCATTCTCTCATCTCACTTTCCCGACACCAGCTCCTCGACCTCGCGCAGTTGTTCCTTGCCGAAGAAGATCTCGTTGCCGACGAAGAAGGTCGGCGAGCCGAACGCGCCGCGCTCCACGGCGGATTGCGTGTACTCGATCAGCTTGGCTTTGACGTCCGGCTCCTGCGCCCGGGCGAGCAGCTTTGCGCCGTCCAGTCCCGAGGTGGCGAGGGCTTTGGCGGCGACCTCAGGGTCGTCCATCTTCTTCGGCTCGACCCACATGTGATGGAAGGCGGCCTCGATGTATTTTTCGAACACGCCTTCGAGCTGGGCGGCAACCGCTGCGCGCATCAGGTTCAGCGTGTTGACCGGAAAGAACGGGTTCCAGACATAGGGCTTGACATTGAAGCGCTTGACGAAGCGCTCGGTCTCGATCTTCTGGAACTCCGGCTTGTTCTTGACGCCCGCCAGCGTCTCGGCCGGCGACTTGTTGTTGGTGGCCTTGAAGATGCCGCCGAGCAGGACCGGGACATATTCGAATTTGACGCCGGTGCGCTTCTCGATCGCCGGGATCGCCTCATGGCTGAGAAAGGCGTTCGGGCTGCCGAAATCGAACAGGAATTGCGGATTCTGGCTCACGGCAGTGTCTCTCCATTCGGCTCGCGTAGCATGGGCCTGCCGTCACAGGCGCCATTGGTAGAATATGATAATCATCATGTGAGCCGCGGCGCGTGATGTCAAATCAGACGCTTGATCGTTTGATTGCGCCATACCAGACCGTAATAGGCCATCTGCAACAGGAACATGGTTGCAAAGGTGACGGGGTAGGCGATCCAGACGCCCCGGATGCCGATGGCGCGGCTGAGCAGGATCGCCACCGGCACCTCGACCAGCGTGATCGCCACCATCGAGATGAACAGCGGCATCCACACCGTGCCGCTGGCGCGCATCGCCCCGGAAAACACCGTCGCCATGCCGAACAGCACGATACTCCACAGCACGATGTGCAGCAGCTGCTCCGCGAGCTGAAGCACTGCGCCGTCGACGATGAAGAAGCCCATCAGGGCGTGGGCGAACAGGTAGCCAAGCGCGACCAGTCCGCCTGTCAGCACGAGATTCATCTCGAGGCCGGTCCTGACGATGGCGCCGATCCGGCCGGAATCGCCGCGGCCGATCGCCTGCGCGCCGAAGATCGACACCGAGATCGCGATCGAGATCGCCGGAAACTGCACATAGCTGATCACCTGGTTGAGCGCGCCATAGGCGGCCGTGGCGTTGGAGCCGAAGCCGTTGACGAGGCCGAGCAACACCAGCTCGGCGAGTGAGATCACGACCATGCCGATCGCGGTCGGGATGCCGAGCCGCAGCACCGTTCGCAGCAGCGCAGCGTCGGGCCGCATCGCGCGCAGGAATGCGGCATCGAACGCGAGCGGATGCCGGCGCCGCAACATGTAAACATGCAGCCACAGCAGCGTCACCACGCCCGAAACCGCCGAGGCGACCGCCGCGCTTGCCACGCCCAGCATCGGCAGGCCGAGCCAGCCGCGGATCAGCGCCGGGGTCACCGCGAGGCCAACGACCGTCGAGACGGTCAGTGCGAACAGCGGCGTCACGGTGTCGCCGACGCCACGCATCATCGCCGCAAGCAGCAGGAACGCAAAGGTCACGGGCATCGCGATCATCATGATCCGTGCATAGGAATTGGCGGCGTCGAGGATGTCTGACGGCGTCGCGAGCGCGATCAAGAGCGGCCGGCTGAACAGGCCACCGAAGATCGCGATCGCCAGCGCCAGCAGCAGCGTCACGGTCATGGTCGTGCCGGCGACCGCCTTCACCCGGTCGGGCTCCCGGGCGCCCCAGGCTTGGCCGATCATGACCGAGGCGCCCGCGCTCAATCCGATGACGAAGGAGATGAAGAAGAACATCACCGGGAAGAACACGGATGCGGCGGCGAGCGCGTCGACCCCGATCATCTGGCCGAGATAAACGCCGTTGATGGTGCCGAACAATGATTGGAGGATGTTGCTCAGCAACATCGGCGCGAGGAAGAGCAGAAATGCCTTCCGGAGAGATGGGGTGTTCGACACGTTTGGCTTCCAAATTAGAAGCACGGTGATGTCAGGCGACAGTTTCGGCGACAGACTCACTGCACCTCTCCCGCTTGCGGGGGTCGAGACGAGCGAAGCTCGCTCTTAGGTCGCATCGCATCGAAGATGCGGTGCGGGTGGGGGCTTTCTCAAAGACAACGGTCCGACAAGCGGCGATACCCCCACCCCGGCCCTCCACCGCAAGCGGGTGAGGGGGCGCAGTTCATTCGCGGCAGCTCCTTCTTTTAGTCGTGCTGGGCACTAGTCCGCTTGATCGCTGTAGGCGAGCCGGACCGCATGGTCGCGGATGTCGGCGGGCCAGTCCGCGATCAATGTTGCAAAGCGCCGCCGGTCGTGCGCGAAGAGGGCGCGGATGGCGTCCTCGTAATGCGGCCGATTGCCGGCCATCGTCGTCATGAAGCGGTAGGCAGCGTCCTGGGCGAGGCGCGTGCGGTCCTTGTCGCCGCTCGAGCGTCGGGCTTCGTCGATCAGCTTGCGGATCGCGACCGATGCGCCGCCTTTCTGCTGCGCCAGCCAGTCCCAGTGCCGCGGCAGCAGCGTGATCTCGCGTGCGACGACGCCGAGCCTGGGTCGGCCGGGGCCGCGCGGCGCAGGAGGCGCGGGTTGCTCCTCCACCGGAATGGCCTGCTTCGGCAGGCGCGTCAGCACATCGTCGATGGCGCCGCGGAAATCGATCTCGACCAGCGCGGAGGTGCGCCCGTTGAACACCAGGATCGCCGCATCCTTGCGCTGGTCGAGCAATTGTTTGGCCGCCCGGGCGACGTCGCCGAGATCGCCGGCGGCGATGCGCCGCTCACCCTCGAACGCGACATAGGCTGGGTTCATTGCAGACCTCTCCGGTTGCTCGATATATTGCCGGGCCGCTTAGGGCCGCGACAGATCAGGGGACGCCAATGCTGACCGTTCATCATCTCAACAATTCCCGCTCGCAGCGCGTGCTGTGGCTGCTCGAGGAATTGGGCGTGCCTTACGAGATCGTCCGCTATCAGCGGCAGCCCGACATGCGCGCGCCGAAGGCGCTGCTTGCGATCCATCCGCTCGGCAAGTCGCCCGTGATCACCGACAACGGCAACACGGTCGCGGAATCCGGTGCGATCCTCGAATACGTCATCGGCACCTACGGCAATGGCCGCCTGATTCCACACGCTGATACGCCGGAGCGACTGCGCTACACCTATTGGCTGCACTATGCCGAAGGCTCGGCGATGACGCCGCTGCTTTTGAAGCTGTTGTTCACGCTGATGCCGAAGCGCGCGCCGGCGTTGCTGCGGCCGCTGGTGCGCAAGGTCTCCAATCAGGCATTGGCCACGCTGGTCAATCCGCAGATCAAGCAGCATATGGCCTATTGGGAGAGCGAGCTCGGCAAGAGCGAGTGGTTCGCCGGCAACGAGTTCAGCGGCGCCGACATCCAGATGAGCTTCCCGCTGGAGGCCGCCGCGGCGCGCGGCGGGCTCGAGGAGGGCCATCCGAAATGCCTCGCGTTCCTCGCGTGCATTCACGCGCGCCCGGCCTATGCGCGCGCGCTGGAGAAGGGCGGGCCGTACCAGGTCGGCCGATAACGTGTGAGTCATTGCGGCAGCTCGACCAGCGGAAGCAGCCGCGAGTCCGACAGTGCCGCCGTGCGATGCCCGATGCCGGCGAGATAGGCCTCCGCCACCGCGAAGGCGAGGAAGGCCCCTCGGCTCTTCTGCCGGATCAGCATCGCGCGGTCCCAGTGCTCGCCTTGCGGTCCGATCAGGAACGGGCCGCCTTCGCCCATGAACAAGACATCGCCGCCGCTCTTTCTCAGGAACGGCAGCGCGTGGGCGACATAGCGGTCGTAGGCCTCCGCGCCGGTGATCGGCTGTGGCGGAGCGAGCTCTGGGTTGGCCGAATAATCGGCGATCTCGCGAAAGCGCAGCAGATTGAGCATCACCAGCTCGCCCGCGATTCCGCGCTGGGCAAAGGCGCGCCCGGCGTCCCAGCTCGGCTCCAAATAGCAGGTGGTGTCCATATCAGGTCTTCCAATCGAATTGGTCTTCGATATCTTTTTTACCCGGATTTAATTGCTTTGTCAATAAGACCCGGATACAAATAAGCGATCGATCCGGAGGACCAACCATGAAGGCCGGCGCCAGGAAGCTTGCCATCGCCGATTACAAGAAGCGCCTGAGCGTCGCCGGCGTGTTCGCGATCCGCTGCCGTGCGACCGGCGGTATCTGGGTTGGGCAGGCGCTCGATCTCGAGAAAATCCAGAACCGCATCTGGTTTACGCTCCGCATGGGCGATCATCGGAATGCGGAGCTGCAGCGGGCCTGGTCGACCCACGGCGAGGCGGCCTTCTCTCTCGAAACGCTTGAACGCATCGAGGATGAGGAATTGGCCTATGTGCGCGATACGCTGCTCAAGGAGCGCGTGCAGCACTGGCGCACGCAGATGAACGCCTTTGCGGTTTAACGCGACGTCTGCGCGCCGCCGATCGACGGTAGCGCCTGCACCGTGACGCCGGGTGGCGGCACATCGTCATCAGGCACGAAGAAATCGGACATCAGCGGCACCGAGCGGTCGACGCGATAGCGCTCGAAGTCGCGCTCGCCATTGGCGTAGAGCACCTTGTCGTCGATGCAGAAATGGCTAGTGAAGTCGCGCGAAGGCCGGGTGACGATCGCGTAGGCCGCATCGGCCATGATCTCGGGCGTGCGGCTCGCGCGCATCATGGCATCGCCGCCGAGTAAATTGCCGACCGCGGCGGTCGCGATGGTGGTGCGCGGCCATAGCGCATTGACGGCGACGCCGGCGGATCTCAGCTCGCCGGCAAGCCCGAGCACGCACATGCTCATGCCGAACTTTGCCATCGTGTAGGCGGTCGAATGCTCGAACCACTTCGCCTTCATGTCGAGCGGCGGCGACAGCATCAGGATGTGCGGATTTGGCGCCTTCTTCAGATGCGGGATGCAGTATTTCGACACCATGAAAGTGCCGCGGGTATTAATGCCCATCATCAGGTCGTACCGCTTCATGTCGGTCGCCTGCGAATTGGTCAGGCTGATGGCGCTGGCGTTGTTGACGCAGATGTCGATGCCGCCGAACTCGGCGACGGCCTGGTCGATCGCCGCCATCACCTGCGCCTCATCCCTGATATCGCAGATCACAGGCAGCGCCTGGCCGCCGGCGGCCCGGACCTCGTCAGCCGCGGTGTAGATCGTGCCCTTCAGCTTCGGATGCGGCTCGGCGGTCTTCGCCGCGATCGCGACATTGGCGCCGTCGCGCGCGGCACGAAGCGCAATCGCAAGCCCAATGCCGCGGCTTGCACCCGAGATGAACAGCGTCTTGCCTTTGAGGGATGTCATGGGACAACTCCGTTATGGACGCGCGACTGTCAGGCTCCTCTCCCCGCCGGTCCGCCGAAGCCTTGGCGAAGGCGGATGAGGGAGAGGCAAAGGAGAGCAAGTGGCCTGGCCATCGGCTCTAACCATCCGCATGCAGCACGCGCCCGCGTGTTTCCGGCAGCGCGTAGGCGGCGAGGAAGAATACGCCATAGGCCGCCACGGCAAAGATCGCGATCGCGTTCGCAAGCGTGGTCGTTGTCGAGAGCGCGCCGACCAGATACGGGAACAGCGCGCCGACGCCGCGGCCGAAATTGTAGCAAAAGCCCTGGCCGGAGCCGCGCAGCCGCGTCGGATAGAGCTCGGTCAGGAACGCGCCCATGCCGGAGAAGTAGCCCGAGGCGAAGAAGCCGAGCGGGAAGCCCAGCACCCACAATACTTCATTGGAGAGCGGCAGCTGGGTGTACAGCAGCACGATGGCGATGGCGCCGAGCGAGAAGATCAGGAACAGATTGCGCCGGCCGATGCGGTCGGCGAGCCAGGCCCCGACCAGATAGCCGATGAAGGAGCCGATGATCAGCGTCGCCAGATAGCCGGTCGAGCCGACGACTGACAGCTTGCGCTCCGTGGTCAGGAAGCGCGGCACCCAAAAGGTGACGGCGTAATAGCCGCCCTGCATGCCGGTGCCGACCAGCGACGCCAAAAGCGTCGTCTTCAGGATCGGCCCCTGAAAGATCTCCCACAGCCCGGCGGGCCCAGTGCCGGATGCCCGCTGCTGCGCCAATGTCGCGGCCGAGATCTCCGGCTCGGTGACGTAGCGGCGCAGATAGAACACCATGAGCGCCGGCAGCGCGCCGATCACGAACATCCAGCGCCACGCGCTCTCCGCCGGCATGACCGAAAACAGGATCGCCTGCGCCAGCACCGCCAGCCCCCAGCCGATCGCCCATCCCGATTGCACCGAGCCGACCGCGCGTCCACGATATTGCGGCCGGATCGCCTCGCCGATCAGCACCGCCCCGGCCGCCCATTCGCCGCCGAAGCCGAGGCCCAGCAGGGCGCGGGCGATCAGCAACTGGTCGAAGTTCTGCACCACGGCGCAGACTAGCGAAAACACCGAGAACCAGATGATGGTGAATTGCAGCGTCTTCACCCGCCCGATGCGGTCGGCGAGATAGCCGCCGAGCCAGCCGCCGACGGCCGATGCCAGCAGCGTCACGGTGCCCGCGAGCCCTGCGGTGCCGGGGTCGACCTTCCACAGCGTGATGATGGTGCCGATGACCAGCGGATAGATCATGAAGTCCATGCCGTCGAGCGTCCAACCCGACGCGCAGGCCCAGAACGTGCGCCGCTCCGGCAGATTCATGTCGCGATAGAAGGCGAGGAGGCTGGTGTCCTCGATCTCGGCGACCTCGATCGGCTTGGATTCGGCCGTGCTCATGCGTATCCCCCGGGAAGAACACCGGCTTGTTGAACCACGCGGCCGGCTTGCGCGCCGAGAGCAATCTAGCGCGATGCCGTAGGGTGGGCAAAGGTGCACTTGCGCCGTGCCCACCGTCGAGTGCTGTGCTCATCATGGTGGGCACGCTGTCGCTTTGCCCACCCTACGATTCCGCGTCTATTGCCCCGCGGCTTCCGATCCGCGGGTGCGCGGATCGGGCGCGCCGAGCAGGCCGTTGGGCGTGACCGCAATCGAATTGGCCGAGGAATAGCCGAGCGGCTCGACCAGCGTGTGTCCTTTGGCTTTCAATCCGGCGAGCACATCGTCGGGAAAGCCGCGCTCGATCCGGACCTTGTCGGGCAGCCATTGGTGATGCACGCGCGGCGCGGCCACGGCGGCGGCGATATCCATCTTGTAGTCGATGACGTCGACGATCACCTGCGTCACCGCCGAGATGATGCGGCTGCCGCCCGGCGTGCCCGTCACCAGCACCGGCTTGCCGTCCTTCAGCACGATGGTCGGTGCCATCGACGACAGCGGCCGCTTGCCGGGTCCCGGCAGATTGGCTTCGAAGCCCACCAGGCCGAAGGCGTTGGAGGCGCCCGGCGCGGCGGTGAAATCGTCGAGCTCGTTGTTGAGCAGCACGCCGGTGCCGTCGGCGACGAGGCCGACGCCATAGGGGAAATTGAGCGTATAGGTGCTACTCACGGCGTTGCCCCTGGAATCGACGACCGAATAGTGTGTGGTGTTGCTGCCTTCGTGCGGCGGCTTCGCATTCTGGATGTCGGTCCAGGGCGTGGCGCGGGTGAGATCGATGGTCGCGCGCTGCTTGGCGGCGTAATCTTTCGAGATCAGCAATTGCGTCGGCGCGTCGACGAAGGAGGGATCGCCAAGATAGCGCGCGCGATCGGCATAGGCGCGTTTCATCGCCTCGATCATCACATGCAGCGAATCCGCCGAGCCCTGCTTCATGTCGGACATCGGAAAGCCTTCGAGGATGTTCAGGATCTCCAGCAGCACGATGCCGCCGGAGGAGGGCTGCGGCATCGAGACGACGTCATAGCCGCGATAGGTGCCGCGCACGGGTGTACGGATGACCGCCTGATAGGATTTCAGATCGTCGAGGCTGATGATGCCGCCGGCCGCGGTGATGCCTTGGACGAGCTTCCCGGCGACCGCGCCGTCATAGAAGCCGCGCGGGCCCTGTTCAGAAATCGCCGTCAGCGTCGCGGCGAGATCGGCCTGGATCAGGCGGTCGCCCTCATGCAGCGGCGTGCCGTCGGCATGGGAAAACGTCTTTGCCGAATTCGGCCAGCGTGACATCCGGCGATACATGTCCGCCAGCGTATCGGATGTGTCGTCGGTAACAACGAAGCCGTCGCGCGCCAGGTCGATCGCAGGTTTCAGGATCTGCGCCAGCGTGAAATGGCCGGAGCCGTATTTCTCCAGCGCGAGCGCGAGGCCGGCGACGGTGCCGGGTATGCCGATGCCGAACGCCGAGTTGCGTGACTTGTTGGGATCCGGCTTGCCGTCGGCGCCGAGGAACATGTCGCGGGTCGCCGCTTGCGGTGCGGTCTCGCGATAGTCGATCGCGACGTCTTGATTGTGCTCAGTAAGGTGAACCACCATGAAGCCGCCGCCGCCGATATTACCGGCGCGCGGATAGGTCACCGCCATCGCAAAGCCGGTCGCGACCGCGGCATCGACCGCGTTGCCGCCCTGCCGCAGGATGTCGGCGCCGATCTGTGCCGCAAGCTTTTCCTGCGCCACCACCATGCCGTGTTCGGCGGGAACGCTATGAACCGCATCGGCGGGCGGCGGTGTGTAGAAGTGGCGTTGGTCCTGGCCAAACGCGGGGGCACAGAGACCGATCACCAGAAGCGCGGCAAACAGCCGTCGCGACATCGTTGCTGTCAGCGCCGTCGAGATCGCCATCGAGATCGCCATCGAGATTCCTGCCCTGTTCATCGCCGATGTGACATTCGCAGAACCGGCCCATGCTATATGGGAACGAGTTGGAGAGGCAAAACGCCTGTTCGTGATTCGACCTGAGGAATATTTTTGGCGATGACGGCGACGGTACAGACGGGCACTGATGCCGTGAAAACCTATCCTGGCCGTGCTGCCGTCATCGGCTGGATCTTCTTCGACTGGGCCGCGCAGCCTTATTTCACGCTGATCACGACCTTCGTCTTCGCGCCCTATTTTGCGAGCTTCGTCGCACCGGATCCGGCGAGCGGCCAGGCGCTGTGGGGTTTTGCTACGGCCGCGGCGGGACTCGCGATCGCGCTGCTGTCGCCGTTGCTGGGCGCAATCGCCGATGCCAGCGGCCGGCGCAAGCCGTGGATCGCAGGCTTTGGCGCGCTGCTCGTCATCGGTGCGAGCGCGATGTGGATCGGCAAGCCCGGTGATCCCGCAATCATCCCGGTGTTGCTGCTCGCCTATGCCATCGCGAGCGTCGGCGTCGAATTCGCCACCGTCTTCAACAATGCGATGATGCCCACATTGGTCCCGTCTGAGCGGATCGGGCGCCTGTCAGGTACCGGCTGGGCCACCGGCTATGTCGGCGGCATCTTGAGCCTCGTGCTGGTGCTCGGCTTCCTCGCCGCCAATGCCGAGACCGGCCACACCCTGTTCGGATTCACGCCGCTGTTCGGTCTCGATCCCGTCACGCATGCGGGCGATCGCATCACCGGGCCGCTGACCGGAGTGTGGTTCATCATCTTCGTGGCGCCGATGTTCCTGTTCACGCCGGATTATCCGGCCAAGCATCGGTTGAGCGCCGCGCTCGGCGAAGGCCTGCGCGGGCTCCGGCGATCGCTCACGGAGCTGCCGAAGCAGAAATCGCTGGCGTGGTTTCTGCTCGCGAACATGATCTACACCGACGGACTGGTGTCGCTGTTTGCCTTCGGCGGCATCTATGCCGCCGGCACGTTCGGCTGGGATACCATCCGGATCGGCACGTTCGGCATCATCCTGGCGATTGCCGGCACGTTCGGCGGGTGGCTCGGCGGCAAGCTCGACGATGCGTTCGGACCGAAACGCGTGATCACCGGCAGCCTCGTGATCCTGCTGTTTGCGATTATCGGGATCCTCACCGTGAACAAGGATTCGATCCTGTTCGTCCCGGTCGCGCCGCCCGTGCCGGACGGTCCGCTGTTCGCAGCCGCGGCCGAGCGCGCCTACCTCGTGCTGGGCTGCCTGATCGGCGCCACCGGCGCGCCGCTGCAGGCCGCCTCGCGGACGCTCCTGATTCGCCTCGCACCGCAGGACCGCATCGCGCAGTACTTTGGGCTGTTTGCGCTGACCGGAAAGGTGACGTCGTTCATCGGCCCGCTCCTGATCGGCGCGATCACAGCCGCGACCGCGAGCCAGAAGGCCGGCATGGCGGTGCTGGTGGTGTTTTTTGTGGCGGGACTAGCGTTGCTCGCGCGAGTGCGGGAGTAAAACTCGCGTCGTCCCGGCGAAGGCCGGGACCCATATGTGGACGGCCCCCGTGGCACAAGAGCTTTTTGAGCGGATCGGATCGCTTGCATCCATATGTCCGGCCTTTTGAGTGCGATCGGATGGATCGCTGGCCAAGATGGTTTGCGCGATGCGAGTTCCAAACAACCACGCGGCCTGTTGACGGCCGATGGGTCCCACGGACTGTCTCGCATCGTTGCTCGATCGATCGCTCCATCTGCTCCTGCAGCTCCGGGTCGGCTGACGAGCGAGCCCGCCAGCCGGCCAATCTGTTAGACGGCGACTGCCGCGGTGGCATTGATCCGTGCGGCGTCATAACTCTCGCCGGTCGCCATCAGCTTCCAGGCGATGCGGGCCACCTTGTTGGCGAGCGCCACGGCGGCAAGCTTCGGTGGCTTGCGCTTGATCAGGGCCAGCAGCCAGCGCGAGTGATGGCCGCGCCCGCGTCTGGCCTGCTGGATGACCGCCGTTGCCCCGATCACCAGCAGGCGGCGCAGGTCCTCGTCGCCCGCCCGCGTGATCTTGCCAAGCCTGGTTTTGCCGGCGGTGGAGTGATCCTGGGGGGTGAGGCCGAGCCAGGCTGCGAAGTGACGGCCGGAGCGGAAAGCATGGGGATCGGGTGTCTTCATCACGAGCGTCGTTGCAACGATCGGCCCGACAGAAGGGATCTGCGCCAGACGCCGGCCCACGGCGTCGGAGCGGTGCCAGGCCATCAATCTGGCTTCGATCTCCTGCAGCTCGCCCACGAGTCTGGTGTAGTCGCGGCCCAGCACCGTAAACAGCTCGCGTGCCAGGGCAGGAAGCGTCTCGTCCTGCGCAATCCGCGCCAGCAGCGGCTCGATCTTGTCGGTCCCTTGGGCCCCGATCAGGCCAAACTCCGCCGCATGGCCGCGGATCATATTGCCGAGCTGGGTGCGCCGGGCGATCAATCCAGCGCGGACACCCGTCAGCATCAGCGCGGCCTGCTGCTCGACCGTCTTGACCGGCACGAACCGCATGCTCGGCCGGCTCATCGCTTCACACAGCGCCTCCGCATCCCGACCGTCGTTCTTGTTCCGCGACACATAGGGCTTCACCAATTGCGGCGCCATCAACTTCACCTCGTGGCCCAGCTTGCGAAGCTCCCGTGCCCAATGGTGCGAGGCCCCGCAGGCCTCCATCCCGATCACGGTCGGCGGCAACTTGGCGAAGAACTCCAGCACCTGCTTGCGCGCAAGCTTCTTGCGCAACACAGGCTGTTCCGCCGCATCAACCCCATGCAGCACAAAAATATACTTCGACGTATCCATTCCAATGCGGATAATCTCTCTCACGGACGGCTCCCTTGTCTGAGATTTGCAACAACCTCATTCTGGCACACTGATGCCGTAGGGGGCCGTCCACACCATCAACCGCGTGATCTATCAAAGGCGCGCCGGGGTGAGTTGTGTCTCACCAACCGAAGCCGGTGGTTATGGGTCCCTGCTTTCGCAGGGACGACAAGAATCAATGCCGGAAATGCCGGACGCCGGTGAACACCATGGCGATGCCGTGCTCGTCGGCGGCCTTGATCACCTCGTCGTCGCGCATCGAGCCGCCGGGCTGGATCACCGCGGTGGCGCCGGCCTCGATGCAGGCGAGCATGCCGTCGGCGAACGGGAAGAACGCGTCTGAGGCGACCACCGAACCTTTGGTCAAGGGCTCCGCGAGCTTCAACTCGGCCGCAGCATCCAGCGCCTTGCGCGCGGCGATGCGGGCCGAATCGACCCGGCTCATCTGACCCGCGCCGATGCCGACTGTGGCGAGATCCTTGGCATAGACGATGGTGTTCGACTTGACGTGCTTGGCGACGCGGAACGCGAATTTGAGATCGCGCAGCTCGGCCTCAGTCGGCGCGCGCTTGGTCGCAACCTTGATGTCCATGTCCTCGACCACGGCATTGTCGCGGCTCTGCACCAGCATGCCGCCGGCGACAGTTTTTGCGGTGAGACCGGCCGCGCGCGGATCGGGCAAGCCGCCGGCGAGCAGGAGACGCAGATTGCGCCGGCCTGCGATGATTGCGATCGCCTCGTCGGTGGCGTCGGGCGCGATGATCACCTCGGTGAAGATGCCGATGATGGCGCGCGCGGCCTCCGCATCGAGCGTGCGGTTGACGGCGATGATGCCGCCATACGCTGATGTGGAATCGCAGGCGAGCGCGCTGCGATAGGCGGTGGCGAGATCGGCCCCTTCGGCAACGCCGCAGGGGTTGGCGTGCTTGACGATGACGCAGGCCGCGGTGCGCTTCGGGTCGAACTCGCCGACGCATTCATAGGCCGCGTCAGTGTCGTTGATGTTGTTGTAGGACAATTCCTTGCCCTGCAACTGCCGTGCGGTGGCGACACCCGGACGCCTCGAGGGGGTGGCGTAGAACGCCGCAGTCTGGTGTGGGTTCTCGCCATAGCGCAGCGACTGGATCAGTTTGCCGCCGAAGGCGCGGAAGTCCGGCGCCTTGGTGTCGAGCTGCACGGCAAACCAGTTCGAAATCGCCGCGTCGTAGGCCGCGGTGCGCGCGTAAGCCTTGGCGGCGAGCCGCCGGCGCAGGCCAAGCGAGGTCGCGCCCTTGTGCGCGGCGAGTTCGTCGAGCACCGCAGAATAATCCTGCGCCTCGACCACGACCGCAACGTCGTCATGGTTCTTGGCCGCGGCGCGGATCATCGCAGGACCGCCGATGTCGATGTTCTCGATGCATTCCTCGAAGCCGGCGCCTTTGTCGACGGTCGCCTCGAACGGATAGAGATTGACGACCAGGAGATCGATCGGCGCGATGCCGTGCGAGGCCATCGCCGCCGCGTGCTCCTTGTTGTCGCGGATCGCGAGCAGGCCGCCATGAACCTTGGGATGCAGCGTCTTGACCCGGCCGTCCATCATCTCGGGGAAGCCGGTGAGCTCGGAGACGTCCTTGACCTTCAATCCCGCCGCCGCGATTGCCTTGGCCGTGCCGCCGGTTGAGACCAACTCGACGCCGTGGTCGGAAAGTGCCTTCGCGAAGTCGATCAGTCCGGTCTTGTCGGAAACGGACAACAGAGCGCGGGTCACGCGGCGAAGCTGTTCGGTCATATCGGAAATCCCTGGCTGTTAAGGCAGCCGGGTAGCATGGTTTGGCGCCGCACGAAACCGGTTCGCGACCACGGTTCCCCGGAAATCGCGGGTGATCTGACCTAAATTTCCGGGCGCTATGCGTCAGGCGGCCTTGATGGTCGGAATGCGACTGACGTCTTCGGTCTGCTCCGCATGCCAAGTATCGTAGGCGGCCTGCATCCTTGTCCAGATTCCTGCACCGTCGCCAAACAGCTTGCCGAGGCGTACTGCGGTAGCCGGGGAGACCGGCTTGCGCTCTCGCAGGATGTCGTAGAGATGCTGGCGGGAAATCCCGAGCAACTCGGCGATTTCCGCCTTGGCCCGGCCGGTGGCCGGAATGATGTCGTCGCGAAGCAGTGCGCCGGGATGAGTAGGGCAGCGATTTTTGCTGCGCTTGGCCGCATAGACCATATTCTGTTCCTTCAGTGATACTGTTCGAAAATCGATCCGGCAGGCGTCGCGGTCCTCGAATTCGAAGGTGAGACACCACGGTCCATTGACGTGGACGGAATACCGCTTGGGATTGAAGCCGTGCAAGGCGTGAAAATCAAACCCCGGGATGTTCATCTCTTCACCTCTGATCGCTACGTCGAGACGATCCAGTCTTGCGAAAATGCGCTTGTGCATTTTCGCGTCGATCTTCGAGTTCCGACCCTTCTCCCATAACTCCGCAAGCGCTTTGCTTTTGAAGGTTCGGATCATGGGCAGAATGTAAGCAAATAGCTTACATTAGTCAAGAGACCAGGCCGGGTCCGGCTGCCGCTACAACGGCAGTTCCGGCTCGCGGCGGGCGTTGCGGCGGGCGTTGGTGGCGGTGGCCGAGGTCGAGGAGCGGACGAAGCTCCAGCGCAACGATGAGGCCTGTCGCGCGTCCTGGCGGATCACGATCTGCGAGGTCCGGCGCGGACCGTCATTGCCGGCCAGGAACACGCTGTCTTCCAGATCGACCTTGTCGTCGAGCGCCTCGAAGGTCCAGACGTCGCGGTTGGGCAGCACCAGCATCACGCCGCGCGCGTCCGACAGGCGGCTCGCCTTTACCGACGGATGCAAATGAAAGCGAAGCGCAAAGTCGGATTCGCCCTTGATCCGGCCGCCCGGCGCCGGCGACAGCGAGTCCTCGCCTTCCAGGCGCGTGCCGTCGTGGGAGACCAGCAGCACGCGGCGATGGATCACACCGAAGCGCGCGAGATAGCCGTCATGCGAGGTGGTGAGCATGTCGCCGTCGGCGGCAGCCTCGCGGTAGTATTCGACATTGCCAGGGCCGCTGGTGATCGGCGCACCGCGCAGCAGCCGTTTCATCGCCGACAGCTCGACGAACTGGCACGACGATGCCTCGTGATAGGTCAGCGTAGAATGCGCTGCGGTGGAGCGCGCGAACGGCCGCCAATTGTCGCGTCCGGTGGACGGCATGCCGCAGTTGACCACGATGCGGCTCACCCCGGAGGAGAATTCGAACGACAGGCAGCCGGCATGCGCGTCCTGGCTGACGCTTGCCGGCGGCGGCGCCCCGGTGTCGATGATCACGGTCGCGGCAGCCGCGTCGAGCCGCTGGAAGCCGGTGTGCGGCATGCTCGCCATCGGCACGCCGTGGGTGTCGTCATAGGCGAGCAATGTCGCGACGAGATCGGATGGCGCGGTGCTCATGCCGTTGAACAGCGCGAAGCTGCCGTCACCGTGGCGGAAGAAGCGCATCATCGGCATCATGCGGTCGATCGCGTTCAGCAGCGCCGGCGGCGGCGCGATGTTGCGCGCGGCGAAGGTCTGCCGCAGCGGCAAGAGATCGCTGAGCAGCTCGACCAGCGCGCCGGGATTGCGCGAGATGTGGCCGCCATCGGGCAGGATCTGGCGCTGTAGTTCGTCGGAGAGTTTTCGCGAGGCGGCGCGGATGTTGCGTGCCTGGTTGGCGAGGCAGAGCGAGGCGTAGCACAGCGCGATCATCACCTGCAGCCGCGGAACGCCGTCATTGTCGAGCGTCGAGTAGCGCAGATAGCGGATCTCGCGCGCCAGCCCGCGCAGATATTTGCGGTAGAACTTTCCGTCGGTGTCGCCGAGCACCAGCGGCGCCTGCGACAACAGCGAGATCACGCGCCGCGCGCGCACATCGGCGCGGCGTTCCAACGGCCGCCGGCGCGCCTGGTTGGAGATCCAGTCGTCGACCAGCGAGCGGGCATTGGCGCGGGTCAACGCGGTGTCGGCGGCGCGCAAATGGCGCAGCCAGCCGAAGCCGAGCAGGGCTGCTTCCCAATCTTCCGATGGCGGCTCGAGATCGAAGATCGAACGCCCGTGGCAGGTGACGATCTTGCCCGCGAACACGAATCGGCCGGCATAGATTTCGGCGGCGCGGGTGGCGTCCGCGGTCCTGAGGTCGTGCGGGGCGATGATCAGCCGGTCGGTCCGGCCCGGCCACAGCCGCGACAGCGCAATGCCGCCGCCGCTGGCGCGCGCGATCACGCTGCGCGCGAAGCGGCCAGCAATCAGCGTCGAGATGCGTCTGCTTTGAGCGACCGACACGCCTAACCTTGTGGGGGAGGAAATTTCCAGCGAATCCATATTTAGTCCGGAAACGCGCCCAAGACACCCTCTTGAACCCGCGCGAATCACCCGGAGCTTAGAAAATTCAAGTTTAAAATCAGGATTTAACCAGCCGATTTAACCAGCCTTGCCGCGTAAAATCCATCCAGCCCGCCGAGCTTGGGGTCGGCATGGGGCAAATGGCAGGGCAGTGTGCGCAAATCGCCGTCGGCGGTGATGATTTCGGCTAGTCCGGCGACCTCGCTTGTCTCAACCGGCGCACGCCGCAGGCCTGATTCGCCCGCGAGAAACGCCGCAATCGCCTGTTCGCCTTCCTCCGGTTCCAGCGAGCAGGTGCAGTAAACCAGCGTGCCGCCCGGCTTCAGCAGCGCGACGGCCTTTTGCAGCAGCCGCTTCTGCAGTCCCGACAGCGCCGCGATGTCGGCCTCCTGCCGCAGCCAGGCGACGTCTGGATGGCGGCGGATGGTTCCGGTCGAGCTGCAGGGCGCATCGACCAGGATCCCGTCAAAACTCCCGGCTGCAGCGGGCCACTCGGCCGCATCGGTCACGACGGTATCGGCCTGCAGCGCAAGGCGCGTGAGGTTGTCGCGCAGCCGCGCCACGCGTGCCGGCGACCGGTCAATGGCCGTGACGCGTGCGCCCGCCAGCGCAAGCTGGGCCGTCTTGCCGCCAGGCGCGGCACAGAGGTCCGCGATCGCCTTGTCCTTGACGTCGCCAAACAGCCGCACGGGCAGCGCCGCGGCGGCGTCCTGCACCCACCATTGGCCCTCCGCGAAACCCGGCAGCATCGTTACCGAGCCCTGCAGCACCGTGCGCACGGTTCCCGTCGGCAGCGTCTCGCCATGCAGGCGGGTTGCCCATTGCGGCGCGTCCGACTTCACCGTGAGATCGAGCGATGGCTCATGGGCGAGCGCGAGCGCCATGTCGCGCGTGGTCTCCTCGCCATAATGCGCGGTCCAGCGCGCCAGCATCCATGGCGGCAGATCGAGCGACTGCGTCTTGATCTCGTCGATCAGCCCCTGACCCTCGCGCGCACAACGGCGCAGCACCGCATTGACGAGCCCGGCATATTTCGCCGCGCGCCGGTCCGACTGCACCAGCCGCACCGAGAGGTCGACCGCGGCATGATCGGGGACGTCCATCCAGAGGATCTGCGCCGCGCCGATCAACAGCGCGCTCTGCGCCCGCGGCGCATCGGTTGGAACACCGCGGTCAAGCAGGCGCGAAAGCAGATGGCCGAGCGTGCCGAGACGGCGCAGGATGGTCGATACCAGCCGACGCATCAGCGCGCGGTCGCGGTCGGCGAGCGACTTCAGGCCGGGATGCGCACCGGCGCCGTCGAGCTGGTCGTCAAGCGTGCGTTGCTTGTGCAGGACGCCATCGAGGATGTCGGCCGCGATCCGGCGTGCTGCGAGACCGGGAACCTCTGTGGGAACTGCAAATCTTGAAGGAGGCATGGAGCGGAAATATCTCGGAAGGTGCTGCGTTACATACGGCTCATGCCCTTGACTTGAATACACCTCTGGCATGCGAATATGCCAAATGTAAGAATCATCAGGCGCTATCTTGCAATCGTGATGCCGTCGCTGGGCCGACAGCAATATACGAGATACGCAGCCGGAAAGTTTTGCCAAGAGTTCTGCCATGTCCGAAAAATTTTCGCAGCCGTCGGAACCCGCCCCGCGCAAGCCGTTGACGCCGGCCGCGCAGCGCGCCCTCGCCGAGGCCGAAGCACGGCGGAAGGCCGCGGACGAAAGCGCCAAGGCGAGCGCCGAGTCGCGGCCGAAGGAATTCCAGGGACCCAAGGGGCCGGAACCGACACGCTACGGTGACTGGGAAACCAAGGGCATCGCGTCGGATTTTTGAAGCCGTTGCCTGACGACCCGACTCAGGTGCAGTTTGGGAATATGCGCCGGGACGAAAGAATAAATGCCTATCGAGCGCCACGGCGGCCGCCGATCGGCAGATCACCCTGGCGCCGGCGCTTCGCAGCGGCCCTGCCATGGCTGTTCGTTCTCGGCGTGGCCGTCGGCACCATGCGGCCGATACGTCAGTGGGCGCACTGGCCGCTGCCACACTGGTCCGATAGCCGGTCTCGAGATACCGACGTGATCTGGCAGCGTGCCGGCGCGCCGGATGTCCGGCATCCCGTCGATGTGCTCAGGACGATCGACGGCGACACCTTCGAGGCGCGCGTCCATTTGAGAGAGGGTTTCAACCCGATCACCCATGTCCGGTTGCGCGGCATCGATGCACCGGAGCTGAAGGCGTCCTGTCCGGAGGAATTGCAGATGGCGGAAGCGGCGACGGTCGCGCTGCGCGATCTGCTCGGCCAGGGCGACGTCGCGATCTACAATATCGGCCCGGATAAATATCAGGGACGTGTGGTCGCCGATGTCGTGACTGGCAAGACCGGCAATGTATCGTCGGCGCTGCTCGCCTCCGGCCACGCGCGGGCCTACAATGGTGGTCACCGCTTTGGCTGGTGCGCGAACGCCGCGCATTGAGCGATGGCGTAAACAGACAAGCCGCGCTGATGCGCGGCTTGTCTTCGCGAGAGTCGGGAGATCAGCGGGTGACGACGACGGTCGTGCCGACCGAGACGCGCTGAAAGAGGTCGGTGATGTCGGGGTTCAGCATGCGGATACAGCCGTAGGACACGAAGCCGCCGATCGAGCCCGGCACGTTGGTGCCGTGGATCGCGTATTCGCCGCCGGCCAGGGTCATCGCGGCCACGCCCATCGGGTTTTGCGCTGTGCCTCCGGGGATCACGTTCGGCATGTTCGGCTTGTCGTGCCTCACCTCGGCGGGCGGCGACCAGGCCGGGTTGCGGTACTTGCCGTCGATCTGGGTGGTGCCGGCCCACTGCTTGCCGGCCCTGCCAACGCCGACCGGGTAACGCATCGCGTGGCCGGAATCGAGGATCAGATAGAGGTGCCGCTCGTTGGTCTTCACCACGATGGTGCCCGGTGAATAATTATCGGCGTGGAGGCCGACCATTTCCGGCCGCGCCTGCGCCGCCGATGACATCAAAACGCCCGCCCCGATGGTGGCAGCCAACGCCACCGCGATCTTCAACGACATCGACCTTCTCCACTTCCCAAGGGCTCCCCCAGGGAGCCAAAAAACGAAGCGCAAACCCTGAAATACCGGGCCTGCCGGTTACCTACGCAATGTTAACCGCGTGTCTTAACCGGATGGTTTCCAAGCCGGCCGCGAGACGCATCCTGATGGGGCGAGGAAAGGAAATGTTGGGATTAAAGTAAATGACTTGAAAACAACACTCGGCCGCAAATGCGCCCCAGAGGCGCCTCACCTCTGACAATCCCGTGAAACGGCCAATTCCCTGAAACGACAGGGGCCGCGGCGGTCATCGCGCGCGGCCCCTGCATCTGCTTTCCCGATATTGCCCGGTGGTCTGCTTACGCCGGCGGGCCCTTCTTGTTCTGGCGGTTCTGCACGAGGTCGTCGACCACGGCGGGATCGGCGAGCGTCGAGGTGTCGCCGAGGCTGGACGGCTCGTCCTCGGCAATCTTGCGCAGGATGCGGCGCATGATCTTGCCGGAGCGGGTCTTCGGCAGGCCGGGCGCGAACTGGATCAGGTCCGGCGAGGCGATCGGGCCGATGTCCTTGCGGACCCAGGCCACCAGCTCCTTGCGCAACACCTCGGACGGCTCGGTGCCCTTCATCAGCGTGACATAGGCGTAGATGCCCTGGCCCTTGATGTCGTGGGGATAGCCCACGACCGCAGCCTCCGACACCGCCTCATGCGCGACCAGCGAGCTCTCGACCTCGGCGGTGCCCATGCGGTGGCCGGAGACGTTGATGACGTCGTCGACGCGGCCGGTGATCCAGTAATAGCCGTCGGCGTCGCGGCGGCAGCCGTCGCCGGTGAAGTACTTGCCCTTGTAGGTCGAGAAGTAGGTCTGCTCGAAGCGGTCATGGTCGCCATAGACCGTGCGCATCTGGCCCGGCCAGGATTTTGCGATGCAGAGGTTGCCGGAGGTTTCGCCGTCCAGCACCTTGCCGTCGGCATCGACGATCTCGGGCACCACGCCGAAGAACGGTCGCGTCGCCGATCCCGGCTTCAGCTTGGTCGCGCCGGGCAGCGGCGTGATCAAAATGCCGCCGGTCTCGGTCTGCCACCAGGTGTCGACGATCGGGCAGCGCTCGTCGCCGATCACGCGGTAATACCATTCCCAGGCTTCCGGATTGATCGGCTCGCCGACCGAGCCGAGCAGCCGCAGTGATTTGCGCGAGGTCTTCTTCACCGGATCGTCGCCAGACTGCATCAGCGCGCGGATCGCGGTCGGCGCGGTGTAGAAGATGTTGACCTTGTGCTTGTCGACGATGTTCCAGAAACGGGAATTGTCCGGGTAATTGGGCACGCCCTCGAACATCAGCGTGGTCGCGCCGTTGGCGAGCGGCCCGTAGAGGATGTAGCTGTGGCCGGTCACCCAGCCGACGTCGGCGGTGCACCAGTAGATGTCGCCGTCGTGATAATCGAAGACGTAGTGATGCGTCATCGAGGCGAACAGGAGATAGCCGGCGGAGGTGTGCAGCACGCCCTTCGGCGTGCCTGTTGACCCCGAGGTGTAGAGGATGAACAGCGGATCTTCCGCATTCATCGGCTCGCACGGACACTCCGTGGTCACCATCTCGGCGGCCTCGTGATACCAGAGATCGCGCGTCGGGTTCATGTCGATCGCACCACCTGTGCGCCTCACCACCACGACCCAGTCGACACCGCCCGTTTTGGCGATGGCCGCATCGACATTGGTCTTCAGCGGCACCCTCTTGCCGCCGCGCAGGCCCTCGTCGGCGGTGATCACCACCTTCGAATCGCAGTCGTTGATGCGCTGGGCGAGGCTGTCGGGGGAGAAGCCGCCGAACACCACCGAGTGGATGGCGCCGATCCGCGCGCAGGCGAGCATCGCGTAGGCCGCCTCCGGGATCATCGGCAAATAGATGGTGACTCGATCGCCTTTCGCGACGTTCCTTGTGCGCAGGATGTTGGCCATCTTGCAGACTTCGTCGTGAAGCTCGCGATAGGTGATGTGCTTTGATTCGGAGGGATCGTCGCCCTCCCAGATGATCGCGGTCTGGTCGCCACGCTTCTCGAGGTGACGGTCGATGCAGTTCCAGGCGACGTTCAGCTCGCCGTCCTCGAACCATTTGATCGAAATGTTGCCCGGCGCGAACGAGACGTTCTCGACCTTGGTGAAGGGCGTGATCCAGTCGATACGCTTGGCATGGTCGGCCCAGAATCCATCGGGATGCTTGATCGAGAGTTCGTACATCTCGCGATATCTGGCGTCATCGACATAGGCGCGCTTGGCCCAGTCGGCCGACACGTCATAGATCTTCTCGGACATCGTTTCCTCCACTCATTGCCGTTCGCAAGCGACGCGGCGGCAAGCCGGCTTGATCGTTGCGCCGATTATGCGTTGCTGCATTCCGGACGGGCAAGGAAAAAGGGCTGCCGCTTTTGTCGCGCAGAAACAATCAGGCGCGTCCCTTGTGCTCCTGCGTGTGATAAGACCGGCTTACCGCAACGCATCGCCGAGAGAAACCTATGCGCCATCGCCTGTTCCGGGTCACCGGTCTCCTGGTCGTCGTGATGGCGCTCTCGGCGCCGCTGGCCCGCGCCCAGACGGCGGCGCCAACTCCGTCACCGGAGACGCTGGCGGTTGCGCGGGAATTGGTGACTACCCTGCACCTCGCCGACCAGTTCAAGGCGCTGATGCCGACGGTCATGAAGGGCCTCAAGCCCGCCATCGTTCAGGGCCGCAGCGACGTCGACCGCGACTATGACGCGCTGACGCCGATGCTGCTCGAAGGTTTCCAGGCTCGCTTCGATGAATTGTCCGAGGCGATCGCGATCATTTACGCCAACAATTTCGGCCCCGACGATCTGCGGGGCCTGATCACCTTCTATCAGAGCCCGGTGGGCCAGAAATTCCTGCAGAAGACGCCCATTGTGACGCAGCAATCGCTGCTGGCCGGCCAGAAGTTCGGCCAGTCGGTCTCGGCGGATCTTCGGCAGCGGATCATCGAGGAACTGCGCAAGAAGGGACACGACCTCTGACCGGATTGCGCGGCCATCCGAGGCCGTAAGGCGGCGGGCAGGCCACCACCGGGGCGGTTACAGCCGTCAATTTCGCGTGTCGCGGGCAGGCTGACGTCAACGTTATCGGCCGAATGGCACCCATGAAAGGTAATCAGAAACCGTCAATGACTGATTCGCGACTCGCAAAGTCGGCCGAGACCCCCTAAATGGCCTCCCCGGGGGGCAGATGGTCCAACCGGAACGAAGCCAGAAGAAGCGGCATTACCGAAGAGCAGGCAAAACAGGGCGTCTTGAGGCAATGATGGATCAGCAGAATATCGCGGCTGTGCGGCCCGTTTCCGCCGATCCTGCTGTCGCCTTGGCCAAGGCGCTGGGCCAATGGCCCAAGCAGCCGGCAAAGCTCAAGCTCGACGCCCCCATCAAGACCTCGGTTGAAGATATCGCCCGCGATCTTGGCCTGCGGCTCGGCGACCAGAACGAGCTCACCATCCGCCGCATCAAGCGCGGCAAGAGCTATTCATTCGTTCGTGCCAATGGCTCGCGGATCCGCGATGCCAGGACGATCCGTCGCCTGCACTCGATGGCGGTTCCGCCGGCCTATCGCCAGGTGCGCTACTCCAGCGATCCGAGCACGCATCTGCAGGCAGTCGGCCGCGATGCCGCCGGCCGGCTGCAATACCGCTACCATGCCGACTGGGAAAAGGTCCGCGAGCAGCGCAAGGCGCACCGCCTGGCCAAGCTCGTGGCTGCACTGCCCAAGATTCGGCGTAAGATCTCGGCGTTTCTGTCCGGCGATGAGCCGACGCGCGAATTCGCGCTGTCGGCCGCGATCGAGATGATCGCGCGCACCGCGATCCGTCCCGGCAACGAATCCTATGCCCGCCTCAACGGCACCCGCGGCGCCACCACGCTGCTGAAGTCCAACGTCACGCTGGAAGACGACAGCGTGGTGCTGACCTTCAAGGCCAAGGGCGGCAAGGCCGTCCGCAAGGAATGCGACGCGGCCAAGCTCGTCCGCGCGATCGGTATCCTGCGCGCCGTGCCCGGCAAGCGCATGTTCCAGTACCACGACCGTTCCGGCGTTGTCCGTGCCGCCTCGACCACGGCGGTGAACGCGTTCCTGCGCGAGATCGCCGGCATTAAGATCTCGCTGAAGGATTTCCGCACCCTGATGGCGTCAGCCGTCGTCGTCGAGTCGCTGTCGCGGATCACGCCGGCCAATAGCGAACGTGGCCGCAAGCGCCAGGTGCTGGACGCGATCCGCGCCGCGGCCGATCAGCTTTCCAACACGCCGGCGATCTGCCGCAAGAGCTACGTCCACGACACCATCGTCACCGCCTTCGAAGATGGCATCCTCGAACGCTTCGCTGCGACGATGAAGGGTTACCGGACCCAGTCCAAGCGCGAGCAATTGCTGGCCCAGGTCGTGATGGCGGCGGGGGCGTAAACTCCGCGTCGTCCCGGCCTTCGCCGCGACGGCTCAAAGCCCGCCCATCTTGCAGACCATTTTCCATTCCTCGGCCGTTACCGGCTGGACCGAGAGCCTGGAATATTTCACCAGCGCCATGTCGGCGAGCTTCTTGTCGGCCTTGATCGCGGCCATCGTCACCGGTGTCTTCAAGGGCTTGTCGGCCTTGATGTCGACGCAGACGAATTTGCCGGTCTTGTCGGTCGGGTCGGGATAGGCCTCCTTGATGATCTCGGCGATGCCGACGATCTCCTTGCCCTCGTTGGAGTGATAGAAGAACGCCTTGTCGCCCTTCTTCATGGCGACGAGGTTCTGCCGCGCCGTGAAGTTGCGCACGCCGGTCCATGCTTCGCCCTTCGCACCCTTGGCGACCTGCTGGTCCCAGGACCAGGCCGAAGGTTCGGATTTCACCAGCCAGTAGTTCATCGCAACTCACCTCATTCCTGCCATTCCCGAACGCCGATCGCGCCGCGATGTTACAGGCACGCGGATATCACAGACAAGCGCGGGCATCACGGCATGGTGTGTGCGACGGCCCTCATTGCTTCAGGTATCGGTCGAAGAATTTGGCGATGTCGGTGAAGGCTTCCCTGGTCTCGGGCGCATCGACGCTGAACTGGTACTGGGCGTGAGACATCCCCTCATAGACGTTGAGATCGGCGATCACACCGGCGCGGCGCAATTTGCGATGCGTGCGAACCGTGTTGCTGAGGAACAGGTCGCGCGTGCCTGTCGTCAGGATCGTCGGCGGGAAGCCCTTGAAGTCACCGTAGATCGGCGAGATGTAGGGGTTCTTCAGGCTCGTCCCGTTGGCGTAAAGCTTTGCCGCGCGGCCGAGCCAGCCGTCCCAGGTAACCAGCACATTGTCGACCCACTCATTGCTCGCATAGCTGTCGCCAATCTTGTCGATATCCGACCACGGTGTGCCCGGCGCGATGGCGGCGGGCAGCGGCAGCTTTTCATCCTTCGCCCGCAACACCATCGCCAGCGTCATCGCGCCGCCCGTCGACGTGCCGAAGATCGCCAAACGGTGGCGTTCGTGCGACTTCAGGACTTCCTTCCAGACCGCCATCGCGTCGTCCATCGCCGCCGGGTAGGGGAAGTCCGGCGGCATCCGGTAGTCGACCGAGATCACCTTGAAGCCGCCGAAGCCCGCCATCATGATGGCTTCCGGCAGCGCCGCTTCGCCGGGACCGAAGACGTAACCGCCGCCGTGCACGTGAATGAGCAGGCGCCGCCGGTTCTCGAGCGGGATCTTGCTCGGCGTAACGATGAAACAATGCACGCCGGCGATTTTGGTCTCCTCGACCTTGACGCCGAGCTTCGCCTTCATCGCCGGGATACCCGCGATCGCGAGCTTGGCGCGGCGGTCGATCAATTCCTTCCATTCCGCTGTGGTCTTCGGGTCGGCGTTGAAATGCGGCGGATAGGGCGCGCCGATCATCGCCTGCATCTCGGGCGACACGTCACTGGTGGGATTGCCGATCGATTTGAGCGGGGAGACCCGCTTGCCGTTGTCGGCATTCGCTGCGGCCTCGCTCTTCGCAAGGTCTTCGTACGGGACGGCTGTTTGGGCGCGGGCGGTGGCTGTCGAGGTGGCGATGGCGAATAGAATGCCGAGCGAAACGATGGCGTGATGCGGTTGACGCATGCGTTATCCCCTGGGATCCGTTTCTTCATTGTTGGACCGGGATCCGACGGTTCGCCGCCACGCTATTACAGCGCGCGAGGGGCGTGAAGTGCTGGCCGCCGCGCGCTCACTCCGCTTTGAACGGCCGCGTCAGCAGGCCCTCGATCGCGGCATCGATCGTGAGTTGATGAGCAAGGATCGCCGCGACCGCCTGTGATACCGGCATATCGACGTTTTGCGAAGCGGCGAGCTCGACCAGAACCGGCGCAGTGAACGCGCCTTCGGCGAGCTTGCCGATCGGCGCTCCCTCGCCGCGGCCGAGCGCGATGCCGAGCGCGAAATTGCGCGACTGCGCGGTCGAGCAGCTCAGCAGGAGATCGCCGAGCCCCGATAGGCCGGACAGGGTTTCCGTGCGCGCGCCGCAAGCGCGGCCGAATCGCGCGAGCTCGCTGAAGCCGCGTGTGGTCAGCGCAGCGAGCGCCGAGGCGCCGAGATCGCGGCCGACCACGATGCCGGCTGCGATCGCCAGCACGTTCTTCGCCGCGCCGCCGATCTCGACGCCGCGCACATCGGTCGTGTGATACGGCCGGAAGGTCGCCGAGCCGAGCGCCTGCACCAGGCTGCTCGCCACCGCCTCATCCTTTGCCGCGAGGGTCACCGCGGTCGGAAGTCCGCGCGCCACGTCGTCGGCAAAGCTTGGTCCTGACAGGATGGCGGGTATCGCCTGAGGTGCGGCTTCAGCGATCACCTCGGTCATGAACTTGTGTGTGCCGTGCTCGATGCCCTTGGCGCAGGCGATCACGGGCGTGCCCGGTGCGACATGCGGCGCAACATGGCTCACCGCCGCGCGCAGATGCTGCGCCGGGGTTGCAGCGAGCACAACGTCTGCTTGCGCGGCGGTCGCGATGTCAGACGTCACGTCGATGGAGCGATCGAGCCGAACGCCGGCCAGTTTCGGATTGATCCGCGTCGCCTGAATCTGTGATGCATGGGCGGGATCACGGGCGTACAGCGTAACCTTGCGTCCCGCGCGCGCCGCGACATCGGCCAGTGCGGTGCCCCAGGCCCCGGCTCCGATCACGCCGACTGAGTTATACGCGCGCATCGAAACCCCCGATCTCAGCTGCGCCCCCTCGCCCCGCTCTTGCGGGGAGAGGGTTGGGGTGAGGGGCTCTATCCGCGAGCGAGCCGGGTGTTGAGACCTGTACCCCCTCACCCGGATCGCATCTCTGATGCGATCCGACCTCTCCCCGCAAGCGGGGCGAGGTGAAGCGGTATCTGCGGCGCCCTTCGTCAGACATCACTCAATGTCCAGCGCGACTGTTGGCATATCCCGCCGGAGCCTTCGCGTTGGCGTCGAGCAGCCAGCGGGCGCGCGGCGGAGCTTCCATTGTATCCGTCAGGCCGATCGCCATCCGCTCGGCGCCGGCCCATGCGATCATCGCGCCATTATCGGTGCAGAGCGCCGGCGGCGGAATGATCAGCGTGGTCTGTGCTTTGGCAGCGACATCCTGCAACGCGCTGCGGATCGCATGATTGGCGGCGACGCCGCCGGCCGCGACCAGTGCGCGCGGGGTGCCGAACTGCTCGTGGAATAGTTTGAGGCCGACGCTCAGCCGATCGGCAGTGGATTCCAGCACCGCGGCCTGAAAACTCGCGCAGAGATCGCTGATGTCCTGCGGCTCCAGCGGCGTCAGCCGGCTCGCTTCATTGCGCACCGCGGTCTTCAGGCCCGACAGCGAGAAATTGGCGTCGGGGCGGCCGAGCATCGGACGCGGAAAAGCAAAACGCTTGGGATCGCCGTCCTCGGCCTCGCGCTCGACCTGCGGTCCGCCGGGGTAGGGCAGCGACAGCATTTTTGCCACTTTGTCGAACGCTTCGCCCATCGCATCATCGACCGTGGTGCCGAGCCGCACATATTGTCCGACGCCGACCACCGCGACGATCTGGGTGTGACCGCCCGAAGCCAGGAACAGGCAATACGGGAATGCCAGCGCGCAGGTGAGACGCGGCGTCAGCGCATGCGCCTCGAGATGATTCACCGCGATCAGCGGCGTGTCGTGCACCATCGCGATCGCCTTCGCGGTGGTCAGGCCGACGATCACCCCGCCGATCAGGCCGGGACCCGCGGCGGCCGCGACCGCGGATAATTGCGCATAGCCGACGCCGGCCTCCTTCATCGCGGCAGCCACGATACCGTCGAGCAGATCGACATGGGCCCGTGCCGCGATCTCCGGAACCACGCCGCCAAAGCGGGCGTGTTCCTCGATCTGCGAGCGCACGATATTGGAGAGAATCCGCCCGGAGCCGTCGCTCAGGCGCTCGACCACGGCGGCTGCGGTTTCATCGCAGGTGGTCTCGATTCCCAATACCAGCATCGGTGCTTCGTTATCCAATTTGGGCCCTTGCGTTATCAGCATGATCCGGAAAAGTGGGTACCGGTTTTCCGGTAAGATCATGCTCAACTATGGAAAATGGCTCTTCCGGGGTAGCATTGCGAGGTCTCAAAGTGCAATCGGGTGCGATGACACATTTCGTGCGGCCGGAGTTCTGATCCGTGGCGGTCCTTGTCACACGCCCGCATCCCGACAATGAGGCGACGCTGGCCAGTCTGCGCGCGCGGGGATTTGACGCCCTGCTGGCCCCGATGCTGCGCTTCGAGCCGCTGCCGTTTCATGACGATCATGACGCCCGATACGACGCCGTCATCCTGACCAGCGCCAACGCGTTGCGCGCGGTCGATCTCGCCGGCAGCCGGCTGTTGCGCCTGCCGCTATTTGCGGTCGGGGCGCACACCGCCGATGCCGCGGAGGCCGCAGGCTTTGCCAAGGTGATCAAGGCGAAGGGCGATGCCGACGCGCTGCGCGATCTTGTGCTGGCGCGGGTCAAGGCCGGCAAGCTGAAGAAATCAGCCACGCTGCTCCATCTCGCCGGCGCCGATCTCGCGCGCGACCTTGCCGGCGATCTCGGCAAGAAGGGATTGACCGTCGTCAGCCACACCACCTACCGGATGGCGCCGGTCGCAAGCTTCCCGCGCGAGGTTTCGGAGGCGTTCATGGCCAACGGCATCACGGCGGTGCTGCATTACTCACGTCGCAGCGCGCAGGCCTTCCTCGATGCTGTCAGGGCCGGCGGCCTCGAAATTTCCGCCTTGGCGCTGCCGCAATGCTGCATTTCGGCATCGGTGGCTTCGGTCCTGCACGATGCCGGCGCGATCAAGGTGGTGGTGGCGGCGTCAGCGGACGAGAATGCCCTGCTGGATGCGCTCGGCCGTGCCCTGCCGTCGTGAGCGCCATTATTCTTTCGTTTGAACATGATGTTAGGCAGTGTCCCATTTTTTGGATCGTGCTCTAAGAACCGCGGCCGATTCTGATAGAGTATGGTGCTGACAGTTTTGAGGACCCCCCGCGATGGCTGAAGACAGGCCCGAGGATCACGACCCATCGCCGGATTCCGCCCGGCCGAAGCGTGCGCCGCCGACCATCGATCTCGAGGCGACAAGTGTGTCGAGCGAGCCGCCGCAGGCCTCCACTGAGGCGGCGGCGGCTGAAGCTGCGTCCGGAACTGAACCGCAGCCTGAATCCAAACCCGAGCCCGAGCCGGCAGCGCAAGGATCGGAACAAGGATCGGAACAAGCATCGGAACAAGCATCCGAAAAAGAGCCTGAACACCGGTCCGAACCGCCGCGGCCGGTGTCGCCCTGGGTGGTCGCGCCGGTTTCAGGTGCGGTGGCCGCCGCGCTGGTGATCGGCGTCGGCTGGCTGCTCGGCTGGCCCGCGGTCCAGCCCGCCCCGGCGCCGCAGCTCAATGCGGGCGCGATCGACGATCTCACGTCGCGGGTTGCCGGTCTCGAATCGAAGGTGAGCAAGCCGGCCGCCGCAATGACCGACCCCGCCACGGCAACGCGGCTGGAGGCACTGGACAAATCGATCGCAGCCTTGCGCAGCGATCTCGCCGCGACGCGTGCGCAATCCGACAAGCTGGCAGCCGCAGTCAGTGCCGCTCCCCGCAATGGCGCGGCCGCGCCCGATCTGTCCGGGATCACGACGCGCATGGACTGGGTCGAAGGCGCGATGAAGGCGCTGAGCGCCGAGATGGCCAAGCAGGACACCAGGCTCGCCGACGCCAAGCTTGCGGATGCCAAGCTTGCCAACACGAAGCCGGCCGATGACGCGCCGTTGCGCCGCGTGGTCGCGGCCGCGCTGCTCGACGTCGCCGTCCGTCACGGCGATCCCTTCGTCTCCGCGCTCGCGGCGGCAAAGGTGCTCTCCGACGATCCCGCAGCGCTGAAGCCGCTTGAGGCGTTTGCCGCGGCGGGTGTGCCGAACCCGAACGAACTCTGCCGCGAGTTGATCGAGATTGTGCCGAAGCTCGCGCCGCCTCCGACGGTGACGACAGGCGAAGCGAGCCTGGTCGATCGTCTGCAGGCCGGCGCCTCCAAATTGATTCGCATCGAGCGGACCGATGCCACCGGCACCGATCGCGGCAGCATCGTCGCGCGCATGACATCCGCCGCCGTCCACAACGATCTCGCGCGGGCCGAGCGCGAGTTGATGTCGCTGCCGCCGGCCGATCGCACCGCGGCGCAGCCCTGGATCGACAGGGTGGACGCCCGCAGCGCAGCGCTCGCCGCCTCGCGAAAATTCGCCGACAACGCCATGGCGGCGCTCGCCTCGGTCAATCAGTAGCTCAGTAGGTCTTTGATGATCCGGATCATTCTGTTTCTGCTGTTGATCGCGCTTGCTGCCATGGGCGCCGCCTGGGTGGCCGATCAGCCTGGCGATCTCGTGATGTCATGGGGCGGCCTGCACCTGACGTCCAAGCAGCCGGTGTTCCTGCTTGGCATCATCGTCGTGATCGCGATGCTCGCAGGCGCGATCCTGCGCATGCTGTGGAATGTGCCCGGGCACATCCGCCGCGGCAGCCGCGAGCGCCGTCATGCCCGCGGCCGCCACGCCATCACGCAGGGCCTGCTCGCGATCGGCCACGGCGATTCCACGGCCGCCCGCGCCCATGCCGAAGCGGCGCGGCGCCATGCCGCCAACGATCCGCTGGCGCTTTTGCTGCACGCGCAATCGGCGCAGCTCGACGGCGATCGCGCCGGGGCACAGCGCGCCTTCCGCGCGATGGCGGAGCGCGACGACACGCGGCTGCTGGGCCTGCGCGGTCTCTTCATCGAGGCGCAGCGCGCCGACGATCCGGTCTCGGCCGTGATGATCGCGGAGGAAGCGCTGAAATTGTCGCCATCGTCGTCCTGGGCGTCGCATGCCGTGCTGGGCTTCTGCTGCGCCAAGGGCGATTGGGCCGGCGCGCTGTCGATCATCGACAACAACCAGAGCGCCGGATTGATCGACAAGGCGACCTATCGGCGGCAGCGCGGCGTGCTGCTGACGGCGCGCGCGCTGGAACTGGAGACCATCGACCGCGATTTGTCGCGCGAGAGCGCGATGGAGGCGGTCAAGCTCGCGCCGACGCTGATCCCGGCAGCGGTGCTCGCCGCCAAGTTCGAGAGCGAGGCGCATCAGCTGCGCCGCGCCATGCGCCTCGTCGAGACCGCGTGGCTCAAGCAGCCGCATCCCGATCTCGCCGACGCCTATGCGCATGTGCGGCTCGGCGATGCTGCGCGCCAGCGCCTGGTGCGGATCGAGACCCTCGCCGCCAAGACGCCCGGCCATATCGAAGGCGCGCTGGCGATCGCGCGCGCCGCGATCGACGCATCGGAATTCGCCAGGGCGCGTGCGGCGCTGGAGCCGTTCATCACGGCGCCGACGCAGCGCGTCGCGCTGCTGATGGCCGAGATCGAGCGCACCGAGCATGGCGACAGCGGCCGGGCGCGGGCCTGGACCCAGCGTGCGGTGCGCGCGCTGCACGATCCGGCCTGGACCGCGGACGGCTATGTCTCGGAGCGCTGGCGCCCGGTCTCGCCGGTCACCGGCCGGCTCGACGCCTTCCAGTGGCAGACCCCGGTCGCGGCGCTGCCCTCGGACAAGGGCGGCACGATCGAGCCGTCGCCCTTCGAGGAGGCGATGCTGGCCCCGCGCCGGGTCGAGCCGCCCAAGGAAGTGGTAAGCGAGCCGCCGGCGGCAGCGCCGATTGAGCCCATCGAGGTCAAGCCGGTCGAGGTTAAGCCAGCCGAGGTCAAGCCGATCGAGCGGGAGCCGCCAGCCGCCCAGGACAATGCCCCGGTGCCGGTCGCCGACGCCGAACCGGCCCCGTCCGAGCCCATTCCGCCGGCCGAATCAGCCCCGCCGGCGTCCGCCCCCCTGTTCCGCTCCCGGACCGACCTGCCCAAGACCGACCTGCCCAAGGCCGACCTGCCCAAGACCTCACCGGCGCCAATTCCCGCCGTCATCCCCATCGTCCGCGCCCCCGACGACCCAGGGATCGACGAGGAGGGCCCGGTGGACGAATTTGCGGAACAAATCGGCCCGCCCAAGGCCCAGGCCGGCGGCTGGAAAGGATTTCTGTCGCGTTGGGGGAGCTAAACAGCGCATGATCCGGAAAAGTGGGCACCGGTTTTCCGAGAAGATCATGCGCAAACAAAACGATAGAAAGGGATGACGGATCGAAGAGCCGTCATCCCGGCCTCCGGGCCCGGCTTCTTCTTGCCAATCGGGGCCATGCCCGATATCAGGTGACAGCCTCATCGAGGCCATTGCCGAACGGTCCGCCGCAATAGCTCAGTCGGTAGAGCACGTCATTCGTAATGACGGGGTCGGGGGTTCGAATCCCTCTTGCGGCACCATTCCTGGCGTGTCCGGCCCGGATACATGGGTGACAGATTGTACCTAAGACATGGGTGACAACCTCGTGCCGAACGGGTTGTCGAGTGATCGCAAGGTTTTCTGCTCCAAGTCGAAATATCCCAAATCATAGTGCATGAAGCTGACGAGCCAAATGCCGTCGTCGACCTCCTTGATGCCAAGCTTTTGTCCGGCCAGCACGGTGGAGAGGTTGATCCGCTTGCGATGCAGGCAGAGCCGTCCGCAGGCGGTGACGAGGACCTCGCGGTCGTGGAACGGATAGGTCAGTTCCGGCAGGCCGGCATAGCCGCGTGCTGAAGCGGCATAGAGCTCGGCGGGGCACTTCATATCGAGGGCCTCGTGCGGACGTTCGGCATTAAATTCGCGGAGGAAGGCGTCGTAGTCACACTGGACTAGGGCGCGTACCAAACGCCGCCTTGATTGGCCTGACCATCCGTCGCGCCTCGGTTCATTGTCGCACATATTCTTCACAGCGGCCGCCTGTCGCCGCGACTCCTCCGACGCGAGCCTTGGTGCGATCTGTCTCGACGAACTAGACTCGCTTCTATCGTCGTCATGTTGTGGCATGCGGCTGAGTACGACTGTCCCCTTTGCTGCGGTGCCATCTTTGCGACCTCGTCGTGGAAACTCTATCTCCGCATGTCATTTACTATTATATGCTATAGTCGGACGTAGGCAGACCCATGACAGCACGAGTAAAGGCCCTGATCACTCCCGCCCTGATCACATGGGCGCGAGAGACGGCCGGCTTTTCCATTGCCGAGGCCGCCGACAAGCTAGATATTGATGCGGAAAAGCTGACTGCTTGGGAGAATCTGAACGATGCCGATGCGTCGCCTTCGATTCCTCAGCTGCGTAAGATCGCGGCGTTGTTCAAACGGCCGTTGGCGGTATTCTATTTGCCCGAGCCGCCTCGCAAATTCGATGTCATGCGCGACTTGCGCAGACTCCCGGGTACCGGCCTCCGTCATTTTTCACCGGCGTTGCAATTGGAAATTCGCGCCGCGAGCGAACGCCGCGAACTAGCGCTTGATCTTGCCGCCGACCTTGACGAAGAGCTTCCCAAGTTCGCGTTGAAAGCAGAGATGACCGAAGATCCTGAGATAGTCGGTCAGCGTATCCGCAACGCGCTCGGAGTGACCGAAGAACTGCAACATGAATGGCGAGACATTGACGGCCGAACGGGCTTCAATGCTTGGCGTAGTAGGATCGAAACCGCAGGCGTTTTTGTATTTCAGACAACGGCTGTCTCAAGCGAAGAAGCGTCAGGCTTCGCGATTTACGCGGAGATTTCGCCGGTCATATCCGTGAACCGAAAAGACGCGCTCACGCGCCGCACCTTCAGCTTGCTCCACGAATTCGTGCATTTGATGATTCACGTAAGCGGCGTGTCCGACCTTGAAACAGATGAAAAGCGTCCGCCTGAAGACCAACGTATTGAAGTGTTTTGCAACAAAGTCGCCGCCGCGGCGCTGATGCCAAGGGACACATTACTAGCGCAGCCGGGTGTCGCCGAGCAGGGCATGCGGTCAGAAAAATGGACCGATGTGCAAATCATCGATTTGGCGCGTCGCTTTAACGTAAGCCGGGAAGCCATCTTGCGTCGGTTGCTGACGTTCGACCGGACGACGAACGCATTTTATACACGTAAGCGCAGCCAATATATCGCCGAGTACCAAGCCCAGCGTGCGCGACAAAAAGAGCAAACCAAAGAAATCAAGCGGAACATGCCGACAGAAACGGTGAGTCACTTCGGTAAGCCACTAGTCCGCATGCTTTTGAACAACTACTGGCAGGACCGGATGACGCTCAGTGCGATTTCCGGCTATCTCGGCCTCAAGGTTAAACACATTCCAAACTTAGCGAAGGCGGCGGGGCTGCGATAACACATGGCCGGATTGGTCTATAGTGTCGATAGCAGCGCGCTCATTCACGCGTGGCACCGGATTTATCGTCCAAAGAACTTCGGCTTCGTCTGGGACGGCTTCAACAACCTAGTAGGGGAAGGTCGTTTCAAATCATCCATCGAAGTTTACAACGAACTTCAGAAGAAGGACGATGAACTGTTCGCTTGGTGCAAGGAGCGCAAAGACGCTATGTTTGTTGAAATTGACGATACCGTGCAAGCGATCGTCGCGAGGATCATGGCCGCGCATCCCAAGCTAGTTGACACGACAAAGGGTCGATCCGGCGCGGACCCGTTCGTGATGGCCTTGGCGGCGAGCACTAATCCGCAGATGTGGGTCGTGACCGAAGAGTATCCGGGTAAAGAGCGAATCCCGGATGTGTGTGACGCGCAGAAGATTGACTATTGCAGGGTAGCCGACTTAATCGAAAAAGAGGGGTGGACTAGCTAAGGAAGCGAAAAGGGCGCACGGTTTCGCGGATCACGGCGCACGGTTTCGCGGATCACTAAGGCAATTTCGATTACAATGGATGTGCACGTCTACCATATCCCAGTTTCAAAAGAGCGGCTTCGACTAATGCCGAGCGACGAACGAAGCTTCATGCTTCTACTCGGCTACTCCCTCAATCAAACCTCGATGCTCCAGAAGTTGCTCATGTACTCGTCGAGTAAGACGCCGCCAACCGAGGCTGAGCAGACACTGGCAGCTGCGCAGACGCAGATGCTGCTCAGGCTATTAATTGGGGCGGTGCATGAGACTTGGGAATTGATCAGGAAGCGCTTTCTAGCCGGACATATCGGCTGCGACTACCAAGATCGGCTTGACGATGGCGGCCGAGAAGCGCTCGCAAAGCTGAAGCAGCAATTTGGAAAGTCCAATCTTATCTCGATCGTTCGCAACAACTTCTCGTTTCACTTCCCTGACAATGCAGCGGTTGATGCGGCTTTTTTAGCCGCGTGCGATGATCCTGGCTCCGATGAACTTTGGTGTCTGTACTTCTCACACTACGGATACAATTCGCATTTTTTGGTCTCAGACTTGATGGTGATGCACGGGATCAGCAGTCTAATCAATGAATCCAATCCTGGTGATGCACAAGAGCGCATCATGGAAGAATTGATGAGCGGCATAGTGAACATGTTCGAATTTACTAAAGCCTTTTTTGCTGCCGCTTGGTTGAAGAACTTCGGCGTCGCCTTGGACGCAAAAGAACTGATCAAAATCCCGGTCACAAGTCCGATGCGCGAGATTTCCATCCCATTTTTTGTTGATATGGATTCGTAGAGAGGACAAACGAACTGCGGCCCGTCCGCCGGATTCATCCATTGCTTCGATGCCGAGGGTGCGAATGTGGCGACGAATGCCAGTGCGCACGAACTGATGAACGGCGACAATTTCGTTTGCATTTGATTGGGTCAGATTTTGCGAGTGTGGCGCTCCTCACATCCTCCGCCGCTCGCTCCCCTAATTTCCCCAGCACCAACGGGAGACGCACCAATGCGCAAACTTATCCTGATCACGGCGATGGTTTTAGCTTCAGCGTCCGCGCGGGCTGGCGACACCGACGCCGGCTGCGCAGCCACAGGCTTGGCCGAGCATGCAGCGGGCGAAGTTTCAGTCACCGTCGCGGAGTGACGACTACTACGATGACGACGACAAGCCGTCCTACTCGCGCAAATCCAGTGGCGGCCGTTACGCCGGACGGAGGGGCGCATTATCGGCGAACTGCATCGCCACGGGATTTACTGGTAGCGCCGAAAGAGACTGCGCTCCCGCTCCCGCTTGCGGGCAGGGCAATCGCACATGGCTACGGCCACATCCATAGGCCGGCCATGACGAAGTCGAAACGTTAGCTGGAGAAGTCCGCAAGTGCCATATGCGGTAGCGGGGGGGGGGGCGCCTGCGCGATTTCGGAATAATGGAATAATGCCGCTGATTTGCCCGACCTGTCAAGTTGTCGTGTCGAACGGCAGCCGCCGGCTACTTTGCATGGGGTTGTTTTCGATATTTTGGCAGCGCGCTCGTGCGACGCGAGCCATTTCGTGGTGAGAGCCCCCACCAGCATCGCATCTTCGATGCGATGCGACCTAAGAGCGAGCTTCGCTCGTCTCGACCCCGCAAGCGGGAGAGGTGCAGAGGGCAGCCCTACTCCGCGACCGTCTGGATCACGCTGCTCACCGGGCGGGTCGGTGCGGTCGAGACCTTCTCGGTTTTGGCCATCATCGCGTCGTATTCGGGCAGCGTCTCGACCTGGGTCTTGGCCTTCATCCAGACCACCTTGTAGCCGCCCGCCTTCAGCCGGCGCAGCAGCGTCGGCAGCGCCTGGGCGGTGTGCTTCTGGAGGTCGTGCATCAGGATGATGCCCTTGTGCTCCGGCTCCTTGTCGAGCTTGGTCATCACGTTCGTGATCACCTCGTCCGGACTCTTGGACTTGAAGTCGTTGGAGTCGACGTCGACCGAGAACTTCGCGATGTTGCGGCTCTCGAGATAGGCGAGCGTTGCCGGGGTGTGCACCAGCGCGGGGAAGCGGAAGAACGGCGCAGGATTGGCGCCGAGCGCGACCTTCACCGCGCTAAAACCCTTCTCGATCTCGTCCTTGGCCATCTGCTCGGTCATCTTCTTGCCGCCCAGATGAGCATGCGACCAGGTGTGGGCGCCGATGGTGTGGCCGGCCGCCATGACCTGACGGAGGATTTCCGGATGATAGGTGGTGTGCAGGCCGATCGGGAAGAACACCGCCTTGGTGCATTCATCCGCCAGCGCCTTCAGCACCGCCGGCGTGGTCGGCCACGGACCGTCGTCGAAGGTCAGCACGATCTCGTGGTCGGTCAGGAAGTCGAACTGCCTGTATTGCAGGAAGCCGAAGCCGGGGCCGCCCGTGGTGTCGACCACGACGGTGCGGCTGATGCCGAGCGCATCGGGATTGTCGCATTTGGCTGCGGCCGCGACCGGTGCGGGCATCGGCGCGGGCGCAGGCGCTGCCGCCGGAGGGCCGGCATCGGCGCGCTTGGACAGCGCCGCGGTGGTCTCGACATCATCCTTGCCGGCCGGCTTGGCCGTCGCGGAAAGCGGATCGGCCGCGCGGGCGGCCATGGTTTGGGGAGCGGTGGCATCGGCGCGCGGGGAGGAGGTCCAGAACCACACTCCGGCGATCACCACCGCCATGACAACACTGGCCAGCATCAGGCCCAACGGATTACGCATCGCTACACACTTCCTGGGAACTCGGGGGTACGCCACAGCCGTAACGTCCGATTAGTGCCAACAAGGTCTTAACGCGGTCCCAACACGGCCCCGGGAGCGCAAGAAAAAGAGCGGCTTAGGATTGCGTGATGGCCGTCACAGTCGGATAGCGCGCCAAGGCGCAATGATCGGCCCATCGAACAACGGGCCCCGCTTTGCGGTGCCAACAGGAGCCGATCATGACCACCATCTTTAACAGCCGGTTTTGCCAGGCCACTGCCGCGGTGGCTTTTGCGGCCGCCTTTTCCGCGCTGTCCCCGACCGCGAGCTTCGCGTTCAGCGCCGAGGCGCAGCAGATGTGCACGGGCGACGCGTTCCGCCTGTGCAGCTCGGAGATCCCTGATATCCCGAAGATCACCGCTTGCATGATCAAGCATCGCTCCGCTCTGAGCAGCGGCTGCCGCGTCGTGCTCGATCGCGATCTGGCCGGCCAATCTCGCAAGGTCGCCGCCGAGTAGTTTGCGCGCTGCATCATTTCGGGCGGCGCCTGCGGCGACGAGACGCAGTCCGTCCGGGATGCTCGGAGCCTGCGGGAACATGCCGCTGTGACAGCCGTTTCAAGCTTCTTCGGAGTGGTAAAACGCTGTAAAGCACGGCGTCCCATTCATTAGAGGCTTTGAAATGACCCGATTTCTGCTCGCCGTTCCGTTGATTCTAGTCGCGTCCGCCGCCTCGGCGCAACAGGGCCGCGATGCCTGCTCCCGCGACGCCTCGCGCTACTGCCGCGCCCATCTCAGCGAAGGCGATCAGGTCGTGCTCGCGTGCCTGCAACAGCACCGCGCCCGCCTGACCAAGGCGTGCCAGCAGACGCTGACCGATCACGGGCAGTGATTTAGTCTCCTGTCATTACGTGCTGCTCCCCGCCGCCGTCGCCACCACCGGCAACACCTCATTAGCGGCGCGGTCCGGGCTTTCTTCCTTCCAGCGCACCGATCCGAACGGACGCTCCAGCATCCGGCGCACCCGCACCGGGTCGGGGCCGATATGGAAGTCGGTCGCCTGCTGATGCAGTTCACGCTCCAGCTGCGTGGCGCGGTTGCGCTGGCGCAGGAAGTCGAGCCAGGTCGGGCAGTGATAGCGTTCGGTCCATAGCTCGGGATCGGCGATGTCGCGCGCGATCGACCAGCCATAGGCGCCGTTGCGCTGGCGAGAGAGCTGCACCTCCTGCATTACATTGTGGAAGGCGCGGGCGTTGTCCTGCAACACGCGGTATTCGATCTCGACCACCAGCGGTCCGCTGCGCCCGGTCAGTTGCAGCCGCACCTCGGGATCGGCCAGCGTCTCGGCTGCCGCCTCGTTGCGCGCGCCGATCGGCGGCATCCGCAGCCAGATGCCGAGGATCGGCGACAGCAGCATCAGGGCGGCGGAGATCAGCAGCGCGGTCTCGACACCCCAAATGTCGGTGATGTGGCCCCAGCCCCAGCTCCCGATCGCGATGCCACCGGCGATCGACGCCTGGTACGCCGCAAGCGAGCGGCCGGCCACCCACCGCGGCGCCGAGAGCTGCACGCCGATATTGAACAGCGCCACCGCGAGCATCCACACCGCGCCGGCGACGACCAGCGCCGCAGCCGTGATCACCGGCTCCTTGCTAACAGCTACGGCTGCGATCGCGCCCCCCATCGACAACGCGCAGGCGCGCACCGCCGCCTCGCCGCTCATGCGGCGGCGCACCTCGGTGATGTTGAGCGCGCCGATCACGGCGCCCATGCCGAAGGCGCCGAGCATGATGCCGTAGGTCTGCGCGCCGCCGTGCAAGAGGTCGCGCGCCACCAGCGGCATCAGCGCCGAGACCGAGCCACCGATGATGCCGGTGACCATGGTGCGGGTCAGCACGATCTTGATCGACGGCGAATTGGTGATGTAGCGCACGCCCGAGACGATGGCGCGGTTGAGCCGCTCCCGCGGCAGCCGCGACGGCTCACTAACCCGATTCCACAGGAACAGCACGACCAATAGCGGCAGATACAGCACGGCATTGGCGGCGAACGCGGCCACCGCACCGGCCGAGGCAACCACGATGCCGCCGATCGCAGGCCCGAAGCTGCGTGCGATGTTGTAGCTAATGCCGTTGAGCGCGACCGCGGCCGGCAGCGTTTCCGCCGGTACCTGCTCGCTGACCGAGGATTGCCAGGCGGGCCCGAACAGCGCCATGCCGCTGCCGACGACGAAGCACAGCGCGAGCAGGATGTTCGGCGTCACCATGTTGAGCCATGCCAGCACCGTCAGCGCGGTCGCGCCGGACAGTGCGATCGCCAGCGACACCAGGGCTACGATGCGGCGGTCGTGCATGTCGGCGATGGCGCCGGCCGGCATCGCGATCAGCATCACCGGCAGCATCAGCGCGGTCTGCACCAGCGCGACCTTGTCGGCCTCCGGCGTCATCTGCGTCATCGCCCAGGCGGCGCCGACGCCCTGGATCAGGATGCCGAGATTGGAGAGCAGGCTGGCGAGCCAGATTCGCCTGAAAATCGAATGCCGCAACGGTGCAGTGATACTGTGGGCGCGATCAGGCGGTTCGGTCATATCCGGTTCCGTTTGGCCTGCTATGGCTGGGTGATGATTCCGGCTAGATCAACTGATGCCTGCGCAAAGCCGGTCCTGTCCAGCGATTACGGCACCATTGGCCGCCGTAAGACACAGCTAAAGTACTGATAGATTTGGGGAAGGGGACACATGAGGCTGTCGCGACGGACGATTTTGCGAGGCGCCGGAGCCCTGTCGCTGCTGGCGGGCCGTTTTGGCGCCTCGGCCGTGGCACAGACGGCACCTGCCGCACCGGCCGGCGACATCCCGCCGATCCTGTTCGTGCACGGCAATGGCGACCACGCGGCGCTCTGGATGACGACGGTCTGGCGGATGGAATCCAACGGCGTGCCACCTGAGCGGCTTTTCGCAATCAATTTCACCGATCCGCTGGCGCGTACCGACGACAAGGTCGAGCAGGCCAACCGCTCCTCGACGGAGGACGCGCGGCGCGAGCTCGGCGAAGCGATCAAGGCGCTGAAGCAGACGACCGGCGCCGCACGCGTCGCGCTGGTCGGCAATTCGCGCGGCGGCAACGCGATCCGCAACACCATCAAGAACGGCGGTGGCGGCGATGTCAGCCATGCCGTGCTGTGCGGCACGCCCAACCACGGCGTCTATGCCTGGGACGATGGCCTCGGCAACGAATTCAACGGCCGCGGTCCGTTCCTGCGCGGTCTCAATGACGGTGACAGCGAGGTGACGGCGGGCACCGCATTCCTGACCTTGCGCAGTGACGGCCTCGACAAATTCGCGCAAGCTGACGGGCGCTTTGTCGGCAAGCCGGGCACGCCGACCAACATCAGCGCCGAGGGTCCGGCGCTGAAGGGCGCCACCAATCTGGTGATCGGCCCGGTCGATCATCGCGAGACCGCGTATTCTCCGCGCGCCTTCCGCGAGATCTACAAGTTCATCGCCGGACGCGAGCCGTCGCGGATCGAGATCGTGCCGGAGGCGGCGGTGAAGCTGAGTGGCCTCGTCACGGGCACGCCGGGTGGTGTGCAAACCAATCGTCCTGTGTCAGGCGCATCGGTAGATGTCTATCGCGTGTCGGCGGAAAGCGGCGAACGCATCGGCGGTCCCGTGCACAGCTCGCAGACCGGCGCGGACGGCCGCTGGGGTCCGGCGCAGGTCGATCCCTCCTGGCCGCTCGAGATCGTGCTGACCTCACCCGGCTCGGTGACGACGCATTTCTATCGCTCGCCGTTTCCGCGCTCGTCCGACATCGTGCATCTGCGCGCGGCGCGGCCGCTCGTACCGGCCGATGCCGGCGCGGGCGCTGTTGTCCTGGTGTCGCGGGTGCGCGGCTATTTCGGCCTGCCGCGCGATATCGTGCTGTTCGACGGCAAGGAACCGGCGGACGTGAAGCCGGGCGTGCCGACGGATGCCGTCACGACGCTTCGGCTTGCGGCGGCGGAGATCGGCCGCCCGGTGGTGGCCATCTTCAACCAGGAGCGGATCGTGGCGCGGGCCTGGCCTGTAGCGGAGAACCGGATTGCGGTTGCCGAACTTACTGATTAGGTCTTGCTGATCAGGTCTCGTTGAGGTCCGCGCGCCTTCATGGCGCCGGGTTGGTGTGGCCGGATCGGCCGTCGTGTGAGGCAGGAAGCGAGGACCATGAGCATCGCCGAAGTCTACGACATCACGGTTCCGCGGCAGCCCTTGGTGCCGCCGACCCCACCGCGCGCCCCCGACGACATGACCGCATTCGGTCGCATGCGGGTGATGCGCTACTCACCGATCGAGACCTGGGGCCGGCGGGCCTATGAGGACGATATCATTCAGGGCCGTTTCTTCGGCCACTCCAGCTTCATCCTCAACACGCCCGACGCGATCCGGCATGTGCTGGTCGACAATTACGAGAATTACACGCGTACGCCCGTGGGCATTCGCGTGCTGCGTCCGATGCTCGGTGAAGGACTGCTGATCGCCGAGGGCCGGGCGTGGAAGCATCAGCGCCGCACGCTGGCGCCGGCATTCACGCCGCGCGCGGTGACGACGCTCGTGCCCTACATGATTGCGGCAACCGATGAGACGATCGCCAAGCTGAAAGCCGCGAGCGGCGGCTCCGTCGATCTGCGCGAGGCGATGCAGCGGATGACGCTGGAGATCGCCGGCCGCACCATGTTCTCATTCGGCATGGAGCGCCACGGCGCCGCGCTGCGCGATTTCGTGATGGAGTATGGCGAGACGCTGGCCCGGCCGCATATGCTGGACCTGCTGCTGCCCTTGAGCTGGCCGACCCCGCAGGATTTCCGCCGCGCCCGTTTCCGCAAGCGTTGGACTGCTTTCGTCGGCCAATTGATGGCCGAGCGTCGCGCCGCCGGCAAGAACGACGACGCGCCGGCTCGCGACCTGTTCGACCTGATGGGCGCCGCGCGCGATCCTGAAACCGGCGAGGCTTTCACCGACGCCCAGCTCGGTGACCAGGTTGCGACCATGATCCTGGCCGGACATGAGACGACCGCGACGGCGCTGTTCTGGGCGCTCTATCTGCTCGCGCTGGATCCGACGACCCAGGAACAGCTTGCGGCAGAGGTCAAGAGCGTGGCAGCAGCTGGCACGCTCGACGTCGAGAAGCTGAAATTCACCCGCGCCGTGATGGACGAGACGATGCGGCTCTATCCGCCGGCGTTCCTGATCGGGCGCGCCGCCGCCGGCCCCGACACGATCGCGGGCCATCCGGTCAGGAGGCGTGACGTAGTTCTGATCGCGCCCTGGCTGCTGCACCGGCATGAAAAGCTGTGGCGCGATCCGAACGCGTTCGTGCCACAGCGGTTTATGACGGAAACGCCACCCGACCGCTTCGCCTATCTGCCGTTCGGCGTCGGCGCGCGGGTCTGCATCGGCGCGCATTTCGCGCTGGTCGAGGCCACGCTCGCGCTGGCAAGGCTGATCGGCGCGTTCCGCGTTGCGCTGGCGGACAAGGAGCCGGTGATCCCGATCGGCGTGGTCACGACGCAGCCCAATCGTTCGCCGATGTTTGCGATCACGCCGCGGTAGTCGAGCCGTGGTACAAGAGGCTTGCGCCGCGGCCCTATCCACCTCATTTAAGGTGCCCCATGAGCGACATCCAGGCACAGTTTTCAGTGTTGCGGCAGACCACTGATCCCGCGGTCGCCGACGCGATCGTGCGGTTGGTTGAGCAGGGCGAAGACCACGAGCTCAACCGGGTCAATGTGCTGGACTTCTCCAAACGCACCGGGCTCGATGAGGAGAAGGTCATCTCGGGCTTCCTGCATGCCTCGCGGCTCGGCCTGTTCGAGATGACCTGGAACGTGCTCTGCCCGGGCTGTAGCGGCGTGCTTGATGCCCATTCGACGCTGAAATCGTTGCGTCATGACGATTACCAATGCGGCCTCTGCGCCTGCGGCTACGAGGCCTCCGTCGACGAGCAGGTCGAGGTCGCCTTCACCGTAAGTTCGCGCGTCCGCCGCATTGCGGCGCACGATCCAAACACGCTTCCGATCTGGGATTATTTCAAGCAGATCTTCTGGAGCTCCGGCGTCGACTTCAACAAGGAGTCCTTCGAGGAGCTCTCCACCGAGGTCGTGCTGGACGCGCTCGAATTGCCGGCCGGCGAGAAAGCGGTGCTGTCGCTGCAACTGCCGAAGGAATTCATCATCGTGTTCGAGCCGGTGACGCACTCGGCACAATTCATCGACGTTCAGGGCGAGCCGACCAAGGACCGGCAGCATCTGTCGCTGATGTACAACAACGTTCATGCGCCCGTCGGCAACATGACGCTGCAGCCCGGCCCGCTGCGGCTGTCGCTCGACAACCAGGCCGGCGTTCGGGTGTTGCCGTCGGTGTTCGTCGCTGCCGAGGCGCTGCATCATCTGATCGGCAAGCGAAAGCCGTTCCTGACGGCGAAGCGCATCCTGAGTAACCAGACCTTCCGCGACGTCTACAAAGCCGACAATCTCACAATCGACCAGCGGTTGAAGATCACCGCGCTGACCTTCCTGTTCACCGACCTCAAGGGATCGACCGCGCTTTACGAGCGGGTCGGCGATCTTGCCGCGTTCGATCTGGTGCGGGCGCATTTCCACGCGCTGCTCGAGATCATCGCCTCCGAGCGCGGTGCGGTCGTGAAGACGATCGGCGACGCCGTGATGGCGACCTTCATCCGGCCCGAGCACGCGCTGGCGGCGGGCTTGCGCATGCGCGCGGCGATGAAGTCGCTCAACGACGAGCGCGGCAAGGAGGATCTGGTCGTCAAGATCGGCATCCATGAAGGTCCGTGTCTCGCGGTGATGCTGAACGAGCGGCAGGACTATTTCGGCCAGACCGTGAATATCGCCGCGCGGGTGCAGAGCCTGTCGACGTCGCAGGAGATCCACCTGACCCAGCCGGTGATGGAATCGCCTGAAGTTGCCGGCATCCTGGACCGTGCGGCGATCAGGCCGATCCAGAAGGAAGCGGCGCTGCGCGGCATTGCCGACAAGCTCGTGGTGTACGAGATACCCTAGCCGAGATTGCTGAAACGTAATGCGCGTGCGGGAACCGGAACCGATTGCGCCGGTTCTGTTTCCACGCCATATAGATTTCATCAGGCTTCATTCGACAGAGAGAGCAATGCTCGACGGACTCCGCCAATTCATTGCCGATATCGTCTCCCCCGACGCGCAGGCGGACCGGACCTTTGACGACGGCGACTATCGTCTGGCGGCGACCGCGCTGCTGGTCCATGTCGTCTCGCTCGACGGGCAACCGAGCGCCGTCGAAACGCGCAAACTGCACGGTCTGATCGAGAGTCGTTTCCAGCTCGATCCCGGCACTGCGGACAGGCTGATCTCGTCCGCGATGCGGGTCGAGGGCGAGGCCGTCGATCTCTATCACTTTACCAGCGTCATCATGCGCTCGGTGAACGAGGAAGGGCGGCTGCGCATCGTCGAGATGATGTGGGAGCTGGTCTATGCCGACGGCCAGGTCAGCGAGTTCGAGGACAATGTGGTCTGGCGCGCCGCCGATCTGCTCGGCATTTCGTCGCGCGACCGCATCGATCTCAAGCACCGCGTCGCGGAGAAGCAGGCGGCTCTGCCCAAAGGGCCTTGGGGCACTGCGGACGCGGCAATCTGACACGCCTGCCGATCAGGTGTCGCCACGGTCGCGCCAACAGCTGGTATGACGAAACTTTAATGTGCAGTGCGATCTGCCGGGATCGTAGGCGATGCGCCTGAAAACTCGGCGTTTCACTCCGAAACCCGCATGGTCACGGCTGTCGACAAGCTTACGGGTGGCTTGCATCCCACCGCTTGCCTATGCTCTCGTCGCCGCAATTCGAGACCTCTGGAATTTGCAATAAGAGTTTGAATGGTGACCGAGCGTGTGACGCTGATAACCGGGGCATCGGCGGGCATAGGCACCGAACTGGCGCGCGTGTTTGCATCGAACGGTCACCGTGTGGCGCTGGTGGCGCGGCGCGCCGATCGTCTCAAGGCGCTGGCCGACGAGCTCGCCGGCAAGGGCGGCGCGGCGCCGATCGTGATTCCCTGCGATCTCCAGGAGATCGATGCCGGCGACAAGATCGCGACGGCCCTGACTGAGGCCGGGGTCGAAATCGAATATCTCGTCAACAATGCCGGCTTCGGCCTGTTTGGCCTCGCCAACAAGCAGGATCGGGCCGAACAGCTCAACATCATCGCGGTCAACATCCGCGCTATGACCGATCTGTCGCTGCGCTTTGCCGATCAGCTGATCCGCAACCACGGCGGTATCCTCAATATCGGGTCCATCGCCGGCTTCCTGCCGGGGCCCGGCATGGCCGTCTACTACGCCAGCAAGGCCTATGTGCTGTCGTTCTCCGAAGCGCTGCGCTGCGAGCTGGCCCCGCAGGGCGTCCGGGTCACCGTGGTGTGCCCCGGTCCGGTGCCGTCGGAATTCCAGGCGCGCGCTGGATTCGCACCGGGCTTCGATTCTGCCATTCTCGACGTTTCGGCGGCGGAGGTCGCAAGGCAGGCCTATCGGGGCCTGATGGCGAACAAGCGGGCCGTATTACCCGGCCTCTTCATCAAGCTGGTGCCGTTCCTGCTCCGCCTGTTTCCGCGCTCCTTCATCCTGACCGCGGTCGGCGGCTTCCAGCTCCGCAAGCGCTGACGTCCTCCCGCAGCTTTGGCCCGCGATTTGCTTGGAAATCGCGGGTAAGTGTGCTCGCGCTCACACACACGAAATTAAGGATCACTTAGCTACGATCCCGCCTGATGTGCCGAATTAAGACCCAATAGAGACGATGTCGATCCAGTCGGACCAAGCCAGTGTCGTGGTGCCCTTCGCGAGCCGAAGGCGGGCCGCGGCCACGCCGGCGGATCCGGCCCTGCTGCCGCCGGTGCTGATCGTGCTGCACCAGGAGACGTCGACGCCCGGCCGGGTCGGCAACGCCCTGCGCGCGTTGGGTTACCCGCTCGATATCCGCCGTCCGCGCTTCGGCGACGCCTTGCCGGCCACACTCGACGACCATGCCGGCGCGGTGATTTTCGGCGGCCCGATGAGTGCCAACGATCCCGATGACTATGTGCGGCGCGAGATCGACTGGATCGAGATTGCCTTGCGCGAGCAGCGGCCGTTCCTGGGCATCTGCCTCGGCGCCCAGATGCTGGCGCGGCAGCTTGGTGCGACTGTGGCCCCGCATCCAAAAGGCCGGGTCGAGGTCGGCTATTACCCGATCAGGCCGACCGCTGCCGGCCGTGCGCTCTGCCCGGATTGGCCGGCGCGCGTCTACCACTGGCACGGCGAGGGATTTCAGTTGCCCAAGGGTGCCGCACTGCTCGCTGCCGGCGACGATTTTCCGATCCAGGCGTTCCAGTTCGGCGACGCCTTCGGCCTGCAGTTTCATCCCGACGTGACCTACGCGATGATGCACCGCTGGACCACGCATGGTTGCGTGCGCATGGATTCACCCGGCGCGCAGCCGCGCCATCTGCACTTCGCCGAACGCGCCGTGCAAGATGCCGCCGAGCGCGCCTGGCTGAAGCATTTCCTCGATGGCTGGATCGCGCGCACCCCGCGTGGCACGATGCTGCAGGCTGCCGAATAGCCGCCACGCGGAATTTTCGCGCTCGGCATCGCGCGGCGTTTCATTTCGACGGATGTGTTAGTGTCGGGCGCAACGGCACGTGCTGTCGCACAAGTCACGCGTGCGCCGATAACAACAAACCACAGGGAGATCGCCGTGACCTACGAGCACATCCTCAACGACGTCAGCGACAGGATCGCGACCATCACGCTCAATCGCCCCGATCGCATGAATGCGTGGACCGCGATCATGGAGCGCGATGTGCGGCATGCGATGGAGGCCGCGGCGAATGACGACAATGTCCGCGTGATCGTGCTGACCGGCGCGGGCCGCGGGTTCTGCGCAGGCGCCGACATGGAGGCGTTGAAGGGAATCGATCCCAACGAAGTCAGGCGCGGCGATAGCATTCCGTTCGACATGAACCGCCGTCCCGACTGGCAGACACGATACGCCTACTATCCCGCGATCAAGAAGCCTGTCATCGCGATGCTCAACGGCGCCACCGCCGGCATCGGCCTCGTGCATGCGCTGTATTGCGACCTGCGCTTCGCGGCTGACACCGCGGTGTTCACGACGGCCTTCGCGCGGCGTGGCCTGATCGCCGAACATGGCATCAGCTGGATGCTGCCGCGCATCGTCGGCCATGCCAACGCGCTCGATCTGCTGATGTCCGCGCGCCGCGTCTCTGCCGAGGAGGCGCTGCGCATCGGCCTCGTCAACCGCCTCTCGGCGCCGGAGAAGCTGCGCGAGGAGACCTACGCCTATGCCCGCGACCTCGCCGATTTCGTCTCGCCCAGCGCGATCGCCGTGATCAAGCGCCAGCTCTATGACGTGCCGTTCCAGACGCTGGCGGAAGCCACCATCGATGCCAACCGCGAGATGCACGTCGCGCTCAAGGGGAATGATTTTAGAGAAGGCGTCGCAAGCTTCGTGGAGAAGCGGCCACCAAGGTTTACGGGGACGTGAGGGGGATCGGTGCGCTGATTAGGTCCGTCTTCGCCCGTTGGGCTTCGCCGCACACCACGCTTCGTCCTTCGGGCTCTGCGCGGCTGCGCCACGCGTAGCCCGAAGGGCGAAGCGTGGTGGAGCCAGGCGGGATCGAACCGCCGACCTCGTCATTGCGAACGACGCGCTCTCCCAGCTGAGCTATGGCCCCATCGCGGCCGGGTCTTGCTGAGTATCCCGGCCGACAATCGGGCGCCATTTACAGTCCCGCCCAAGGGCAAGTCAAGAACGCTGAATCCGCGGTTTTCAGCCCGGTTGGCCGGGAACTTCCCTTGTTTGCGGGGGGATGAACCGATATCTAGAGCATGATCCGGAAAAGTGTGTAGCGGTTTTCCGAAAGGATCATGCTGAAACAAGAAGCGCAATGACGGTCATCCCGATCTTGTAGCGCTTCCACCGACTGTCCCACCCGCGAGCCCCCACCATATGCGCGCCGTCCTCGACATCGTCATCATCGTCCTCGACCTCTATACTTGGCTCCTGATCGCGTCCGCCATCCTGTCCTGGCTGATTGCCTTCAATGTCGTCAACACGCGCAACCAGTTCGTCGCGGCCGTGGCCGAGTTCCTGTACCGCATCACCGAGCCGGTGCTGCGGCCGATCCGCAATGTGATGCCGAACCTGGGCGGGCTCGATATCTCGCCGATCATCGTGATCCTGCTCATCATGTTTATCGAGCGGGTGATCATGTATTACATCTACCCCAACGTCATCTGACCCGCGGATTTCGATGGATGCTTTTCGACGGACCCTTGTCGATGGATCCTTGGCGTTATTCCACCGGGGGCATCAGCATCGCCTTGCGCGTGACGCCGCGCGGCGGCCGTGACGACATCGACGGGATCGAAACGCTGGCCAATGGCCGGTCCGTCGTGAAGGTCCGGGTTCGCGCCATTGCCGAAGGCGGCGAGGCGAACCGCGCGGTGACCGAGCTGCTCGCGAAAGCGCTCGGCGTGCCCAAGGCCAGGGTGAAGATCCTGTCCGGCGCCACTTCGCGGATTGAACAAGTGGCCGTCGACGGCGAGCCAAGGGAACTTGGCGAGACTTTGAGAAAGCTGACCACAGCCAGATGATGTTTTGACACGTTTTCTTCAAGCGAACCGGTGCCCACTTCGCTCGAAAACGCTAGAGCATGATGAGATGAGGTCGAATTGCAACCGCGAAGAAACTGCGCCCCCTTTCGCGCTTGCGGGGGAGGGCTGGGGTGGGGGCTCTCTGCACGAGTCGCATTGTGGAGAGAGCCCCCACCCGCCACGCTCTGGCGCGCAAGAGCGCTGCCGAGCGCGGCGACCTCCCCCGCAAGCGGAAGAGGTACAGCGAGTGCGCCGATCGGCCGATTCGATCTGAATTCATCCCGCTCTTTAGGCGAGACAGAGGACTGACATGACCGCCCGCATCATCGATGGAAAAGTCATTGCCGCCGAGCTGCGCGGTCACGTCGCCGACGAGGTCGCGCGCGTCAAGCGCGACCATGCGCTCACGCCGGGGCTCGCCGTTGTGTTGGTCGGCAATGATCCCGCCAGCGAGGTCTATGTCCGCAGCAAGCACACGCAGACGCAAGCTGCCGGCATGGCCTCGTTCGAGCACAAGCTGCCGGCCGAAGTGTCGCAGGACGATCTGCTGGCGTTGATCGCGCGGCTGAACCGCGATCCGCTGGTGCATGGCATCCTGGTTCAGCTGCCGCTGCCGAAATCGCTGCATACCGAAACCATCATCAATGCGATCGACCCCGCGAAGGACGTCGACGGCTTGCACCCGAACAATGCCGGCCGGCTGGCCGGCGGCTTCGCTGCGCTGTCGCCCTGCACACCGCTCGGCTGCATCATCCTGAGCAAGAGTGTGCATCCCTCGATCGAGGGCATGAACGCGATCGTGATCGGCCGCTCAAACCTGGTCGGGCGCCCGCTGGTGCAACTGCTGTTGAACGAGAACGCGACGGTGACGATCGCGCATTCGCGCTCGCGCGATCTGCCCAAGCTCTGCGCCCAGGCCGATCTGGTCTATGCGGCGGTCGGCAAGCCCGAGATGGTGCGCGGCGACTGGCTGAAGCCGGGTGCGACCGTGATCGATGTCGGCATCAACCGCATCCCGGTGCCTGGGGCCAAGCCGAAGCTGGTCGGCGACGTCGCCTTCCAGGAAGCGCTCGGCGTTGCGGGCGCGATCACGCCGGTGCCCGGCGGTGTCGGACAGATGACGGTGGCGTGCCTGTTGGTGAACACGCTGCGCGCCGCGTGTGCGATCCACGGCCTTCCGGCGCCGGCGGTGTGATCAGCTCCCTCGCCTCGCTCTTGCGGGGTCGAGACGAGCGAAGCTCGCTCTTAGAGGGTTGGGGTGAGGGGCTCTCTCCGCGCTGGGATTGTCGAGAGACCCGTACCCCCTCACCCGGATCGCATTCAGCTGCGCTGCATGCGATCCGACCTCTCCCCGCAAGCGGGGCGAGGTTAAGATCGGCGCCCGTGGCGCTTACTTCCTCTTCGCCCGCTCAATCCCTTCGAGGATCAGTCTGCACGCTTCCTCGGCGTCGCCCCAGCTCAGGATATTTACCCATTTGCCCTTCTCGAGATCCTTGTAGTGCTCGAAGAAGTGCTGGATCTGCTGCACTGTGATGTCTGGAAGGTCGCTGTAGTTCTTCACCTTGTCGTAGCGCTGGGTCAGTTTCGATGAGGGGACCGCGATGATCTTCTCGTCGCCGCCGGCTTCGTCCTCCATCAAGAGCACGCCGACCGGGCGCACGCTCATCACGGCGCCGGGAATGATCGCGCGGGTGTTGATGATCAGGACGTCGCAGGGATCGCCGTCGCCGGAGAGCGTGTGCGGGATGAAGCCGTAATTCCCGGGATAGCGCATCGGCGTATAGAGGAAGCGGTCGACCACCAGCGTGCCGGCCTCCTTGTCCATCTCGTACTTGATCGGCTCGCCGCCGACCGGCACCTCGATGATGACGTTGACGTCGTGGGGCGGATTCTTTCCGATCGATATGGCGTCGATACGCATGGATTGCTCCGCGTGACCTTTGGAAGTTGAAACGATGGAATTTTCTTGTTGGCGCCAACAAGGCGCGAAGCGGAACGAAGCCCGAGCTTATCGCCAGCCAGATGGCCTTGCTCAGGCTGGTTTAGCCTCGCTGCAACTGCGAGAGAAGCAGGATTTTCAGTTGGCCCAGGCGAAAGCGACCTTGTCGAGCGACTTCGGCCCGAACCGCTCCGAGGAGCGCGCCACCATGCGGCCGCCGAGCGCGCGGTAGAACTCGGTTGCCGCGTCGTTGTCGGAGAGCGCCCAGATCACCATGCTCTTCAGGCCGCTCTGCAGCAGGTCGCGGCGTGCCGCTGCGAACAGGCGACGGCCGAAGCCGAGGCCCTGGAATTCCGGCCGCAGATAGAGCTCGTAGATCTCGCCTTCGAAGTGCAGGCTGCGGGCGCGGTTGCGGCCGTAATTGGCGTAGCCCGCGATCTTGTCACCGAACACCAGCACGCTGACGCGGCTGCCTTTGCGGATCGCGCTGTCCCACCATTGCGGGCCGCGGCGATTGATCAGCTTTTCGAGTTCGGCGCCCGGGATGATGCCCTGATACGCTGAGCGCCAGGCTTCGTCATGGGTAGACGCCACTGCGGCTGCGTCTGCAGCTTTGGCCGGCCGGATCTCGATCAGCGTTGTGCTCATGGGCCTAATCAAAGCAAGTCAGGGGGCCGCCTTCAAGGTCCTTAGTTAATTATCGGTTAACCTGTGGATTTTTTGCATCAGTGTCATGAAAACTTGTACCGAAAGAAGACAAGGCGCTGCCACAACGGGCAAATCGCCGATGAGCTGGCGGGCAAGTTGCGGTGCCGGCGCCGTGTGACAGCGCGGGTGACACGGAAAAATGCACTCGGGTCGATTCGCAGAGGGTATTCTGAGGGTGAATTCCAGTGCGGCGCGGCGGCGTCAGGGGCGCTCATGCATTCGGTGAAAGTCCTGACCGCGGCCATTGTCCTTGCTCTGCACGTTACGCGGCCGGTGTCGGCGCAGCCGGCGCCTGGCGCGCAAGGCGCGGAGGGCGAGCCGGACCGGCGCCAGCAATGGCTGGTGCCATCGCCTGAGCCAGCGACATCGGCGCATGCCCTGCTGTTTCGCCCCGCCGGCGACGGCCCGTTTCCGCTTGCCGTGATCGCGCATGCATCGACGCAGAATGTGCTGCGCCGGGCGCAGATGCCGCAGCCCGAATATCGCGCGCTCGCCGTCTTTCTGGTTGCGCGCGGTTTCGCCGTGCTGGTGCCCGAGCGGCCCGGCCATGGCGCCACCGGCGGCCCCTATCTCGAGGACCAGCGCGGCTGCGACGAGGCGGACTATTCCCGCGCCGGGCGCGCCACGGCTGATGAGATCGCGGCCGCGATGGATTATCTGCGCAAGCAGGCCTTCATCCGCTCCGAGGGCACGGTCATCGTCGGTCACTCGGCGGGCGGCTGGGGCGCGTTGGCGCTGGCCGGCGAAAATCCCGCCGGCGTGTCGCGCATCATCGTCTTTGCGCCGGGCCGCGGCGGCCGCGCCAATGATTTCCCGAACCAGGTCTGCGCGCCGCATATACTGCTCGCCTCCGCCGCCGAGTTCGGCGCGCCGGCACACATTCCCGTGACGTGGCTGGTCGCGGCCAATGACAGCTATTTCGCGCCGGCGTTCTCGCGCCAACTTGCCGATGCCTTCGCCAAGGGTGGCGCCAGAGTGGATTTTCATGCGCTTCCGGCCTATGGCAGCGAGGGCCACTGGCTGGCGGAAACGGAGAACGGCGTGAAATCGGCGGCATCCGAACTCGAACGCGCGCTGAAGCCGCCGCGCCCCGCCGCAGGCAAGCGATGACGTTCTACTTCCTCGTCAAATACCTCCATGTGCTCGGCGCCATCGTGATCCTCGGCACCGGCACTGGCATCGCTTTCTTCATGCTGATGGCGCATCGCACCGGTGATGCTTCCTTCATCGCGCGCACGGCGGCGACTGTCGTGGTCGCCGACATGATCTTCACGCTATCAGCGGTGCTGCTCCAGCCGGTCAGCGGCGGACTGTTGATGATGCTGTCGGCGACAGGCTTCACCGAACGCTGGCTGCTGGCATCGCTTGCGCTCTACGCCGTCGCCGGCATGTTCTGGGTTCCCGTCGTCTTCATGCAGATGGAGATGCGCGATCTGGCGCTGATGGCGGTGGAGAAGAGCCAGCCGCTGCCGCCGCGTTATTTTGCGCTGTTCCGCCGCTGGTTCCTGTTCGGTATTCCCGGCTTCGGCTCTGTCATGATCATCCTGTGGCTGATGATCGCAAAGCCGTTCTAGAGACTGCCATGCCCGCAAAAAACATCCTCGTCATAGGCGCGTCCGGTTTGATCGGGCGCTATATCACCGATGATCTGCGTGCGCGCGGTTTTCAGGTGGTCGGCATCGCGCGGCATTTCTCGCCGGCGCAGAAGGTCAGCGCGCTGGATCTCGAATTGCCCGTGATGTCGATGGATGCATCGGCACTGGCGCAGCTTCTGCGCACGCATGACGTCGACATCGTCGTCAATTGTCTGGGCGTCCTGCAAGATGGCCCGGGTAGCGATACGCAGGCGGTGCACTGCGATTTCGTCGCGCGGCTGTTGCAGGCTATCAGCGACAGCGGACGCGCCATTCGCCTCGTCCACATCTCGATCCCCGGTGTCGCCAACGAAGATCGCACCGCCTTCAGCACCACCAAGCGCGAAGCCGAACGGCTGATCGCCGCCTTCGGCGCGGCCTATGCGGTCCTGCGACCGGGTTTTGTGATTGCGCCGGCGGCCTATGGCGGCAGCGCCATGCTGCGCGCGCTGGCGGCGTTGCCGGTCGATTTGCCGGCCGACGAAGCGGGGACCGCGTTCCGGCCGGTTGCGGTCGGAGATATCGCCGCCACCATCGCCTGGCTCGCCGGCCGCGACATCGCGGATCAGGCCGTGCGCGCCGTGACATGGGACCTGATGCAACCTCAGACGATCTCGCTCGGCGGCGTCATCGATCAGTTCCGCTGGTCGTTTGGCACGGCCAGGCAACCGCGGATCACGCCGCCGGCCTTCCTGATCGATCTCGGCGCCCGCCTCGGCGATCTCGCAAGCCGCCTCGGCTGGATGCTGCCGCTGCGCTCCACCGCGATCGCCGAACTGCGTCGCGGCGTCACCGGAGACCCCACCGCGTGGATGGCGGCAACCGGCATCGTGCCGAAGACGATCGCGCAAGCCGTCGGTGCGCATCCCGCGACCATCCAGGACAAATGGTTCGCCCGGCTATTCCCAGTCAAGGCGCTGATCATCTCGAGCCTCGTGCTATTCTGGGTTGCCTCGGGCTTCATCGCACTGTTCATCTCCTATGACGCTGCCGCGGGCATCCTGAGGTCGCATCATTTCCTGCCTGATTTGGTCGGGCCCGTCACCGTGCTGACTAGCCTGATGGACATCAGCATCGGCGTCCTGATCGCCTTTCGCCGTACCGCGGCGTTCGGCCTGGTCGCGGGCATCATCGCCTCGCTCGGCTACATGGCGGGGGCGGCGATCCTGACCCCGGATCTCTGGATCGAGCCGCTTGGTGCACTGGTGAAGACCGGACCTGCGATCGTGCTGATGCTGGTCGCGCTGCTGACCCTGGACAACAGATGACCAATTGGCCCGACGACGACGTGATCCTCTACGACGGCGTCTGCATTTTCTGCTCGCGCTGGGTCCAGTTCGTCATCGCGCGCGATGCAGCCCGCCGCTTCCGCTTTACGCCGATTCAGTCGGATTACGGCACGCGGCTGGCAACGGCCTTCGGCATTGACCCGGACGATCCCGACACCAACGCGGTGGTTCACGGCGATGTCGCGCGGTTGAAGTCCGACGCGGCGCTGACCGTGCTGAGCTTGCTGCCGGGCTGGGGTTGGACGCGCGCGCTGTTCTTGGTCCCGAAACCGCTGCGCGATGCGGTCTACAGCGTGATCGCGCGCAACCGCTACAAGATATTCGGAAAGTATGAGACGTGCTTCGTGCCAGATGCCGACATGCGGGCGCGGGTGCTGGAGTAGATTTCGTCGTTCCGGGGCGATGCGAAGCATCGAACTAGTGGTTCATCACAGTGATTTTGACGTTTTGATACCGAGCCATTCGAGGATCGGCAAGTTTTCGGGTGGCAGGAGAATCTCGATGCTTCGGGGAACGCCGGGCTGACGGCGAATGAAACCGTTTCGTTCGAGGGTGACGATCATTTGGTGGACTGACGGCGGGCTGACGCGGAAATGGCGCTGAATGTCGGCTTCGGCGGGCGGCTGTCCGAACATGTACGAATAGGTATGGATGAAAGCGAGGTAGTGACCCTGCTTCTCGGTTAAGCGCGCGCCTGATTTTTGACTCATGGATCGATTCGTCCCGGCCTCCGACAAGGAGGCAAAGCATGAATGTACGTTATCGGGTCGAATTGAGCCAAGCCGAGCGCGACGAACTGACGGCGATGCTCGGCGGCGGCAAGCACGCCGCCCGCAAGCTCAAGCGGGCGCAGATTTTGCTGGCGGCCGATAGGGGCCGCAGCGACGAGGAGATTGCCCGGACCGTGAGTGTCAGCCTTTCCACCGTCAGCCGGACCAAGCGCCGCTTCGTGGAAGGCAATCTGGAGCGGGCCTTGAGTGAGGAGCCGCGTCCGGGCGCAGAGCGCAAGCTGACCGGAAAGGAGGAGGCCCTGCTGGTGGCGACGGCATGCGCCAAGCCGCCTGCCGGCCGCAAACGCTGGACGCTGACGCTGCTGGCCGACACGATGGTCAAGCTCACCGATCACGACAGCCTGTCGGGCGAGACCGTGCGTCGCCGGCTGGCCGAGAACGACCTCAAACCATGGCGCAGGGACATGTGGTGCATTCCCCATGTCGACGGCGAATACGTCGCCCGCATGGAGGACGTGCTCGATCTCTACGCCGAGACGCCGGATCCCGCCCGGCCGCTGGTCTGCTTCGACGAGACCCCCGTCCAGCTGATCGGCGAGGTGCGCCAGCCGGTTCCGGCCCAACCGGGACAGCGCGAGCGCTACGATTACGAGTATCGCCGCAACGGCACCGTCAATCTCTTCGTCACCTTCGATCCGTATCGGGGCTGGCGCAACGTCAAGCTCACCGACCGCCGCGCCGCCGTGGACTACGCCCACTGCATGCGTGAGCTCGTCGACGTCCATTATCCCGACGCCGCCTGCATCCGTGTCGTGCAGGACAATTTGTCGATCCATAAGCCTGGGGCGCTGTATGAGGCCTTCGCGCCCGCCGAGGCCCGACGCATCCTGTGCCGCCTCGAATTCCACTACACCCCGAAGCACGCCAGTTGGCTCAACATGGTTGAGTGCGAGATCAGCGTGCTTCAGCGCCAGTGTCTCGGCCGCCGCATCGACGACCCCAAAAGGCTCCGAAATGAGATCACAGCATGGCAACGGCGGCGAAATAAAACCCGAGCCCGAATCAAATGGATGTTCACAACCGACAAAGCCCGCGCCAAACTCGGCCGCGCCTATCCAGCCACCGCCAAAGAGTCAAAATCACTGTGGTAGACCACTAGGTGCGCAATTGCGCACCTGAGAACCTCGAGGTTCCCCGGTGCGCAGTTGTGCACTTGAGGTCTGGTCCTTCGGACCATCCCGGAATGACGAGTCCAAACAGTTATTGCTTGGATGAAGGGGCCAGCACTTCCTTCGCCGCCCTCTCCCCGCTGTCCAGCGCCCCATGCGCGGTCGAGAAGAAATGCGGTGAGGTCGCTTCGCCCGCAAAGAACAGCCGCCCATCCACCGGCGCGGCGAGCACGGCGCGCTTTCCCGCGTGGCCGGGCAATGCATGCGAATAGGACCCCCGCGCGAACGGGTCGTGCGACCAGCGGGATTCCTTCAGTGGCTTCAGCTTGCGGCGGAAGTCGTTGCCCAGCAAGGAGACGATCTCGTCGATGCTGTGGGCGGCAATCGCGCCGTCGCCGGCGTCTTCCAGTGCTTGCGCGAAGCGGCCGCCGAAGAAGCCCTCGATGCAGGGCTGGCCGAACGGGCGGATGTGATAGGTGCCCATCTCGGTGCGCATGGTGGCGCCGCGCAGATTGCCTTCCTTGGGCAGCGCCTCGGGGTCGTCGAGCGCCAGCATCACTTTATCGGCGAGGCCGAGCGGCAGGCCGCGCGCGGCGTCGACCTTGTCCGGCAGATCAGGCGAAAAGCGGATCGCTTCATCGGCGATCAGGTTGGTCGGCACGGTGACGATCACCTTGTGGGCTTCCAGCGTGCCGCGCGAGGTCTCGATGCGGACGCGCTTGCCGGAATGGTCGATCAGCCGGACCTCGCAGTTCAGCGCGACCGGGACTTGCGCGCCATAGGCCGCGACCAGCGCGCCATAACCGCGCCGCACCCGCCAATTGATGTTGGTGTCCTGATAGGCGTCGTAATCGAGGATCGAGAGTTGGTCGAGCTCGCAGCCGTTCACATAGGTCGAGATCGCGTCGATCATCGGGTTCCAGCGATTGCCGGGCTCGAGATAGCGGTTCGCAGGGCCGTCCTTGCCTGAGCCTGCGGCGGCTTGGAGGCGATCGTAGAACTCATCGAGCGCGAGGACGAAGTCGTCGCGCTCGGCCTGCGGAAACGCCTTGCCGTAAGCCCGCTCGCGCCACGGCGGCAGGTCCTTGTTGACCTCGAAATTGAGTTGGCCGGCGATGCCGACGAAGCTGTTCCGGTTGGCCGAATGCAGCCAGCCGCAACCGAGATCGAACACCACGTCGGGCGCCGCCTGGATCGTATGCGCCCGCCCGCCGACGCGGTCTCGGGCTTCCAGCACGATCGTGGACAGGCCGGAGTCCTTCAGCGCATTCGCGGCACCGAGGCCGGCTGCGCCTGCCCCGATGATGGCGACGTCGACGGAGGAGGGGAGGGTCATCAGGAGCGCGAATGGTGAGTGGCGAATGGCGAATAGGGTATCGGAAACACCGCCGAAGGCCAAACGCCCCTATTCGCTACTCCCCATTCGCTATTCGCAGCCTTACGCCACCGCTTCCTTGGCCTTTTCGGCGCGCTTGCGCTCGTTCGGGTCGAGGTGCTTCTTGCGCAGGCGGATCGACTTCGGCGTCACCTCGACGAGCTCGTCGTCCTCGATATAGGCGAGCGCCTTTTCCAGCGTCATCCGGATCGGCGGGGTCAGCCGCACCGCTTCATCCTTCGAGGTGGTGCGGATGTTGGTGAGCTGCTTGCCCTTGAGCACGTTGATCTCGAGGTCGTTGTCGCGGGTGTGCTCGCCGACGATCATGCCCTTGTAGACCTTCCAGCCCGGCTCGATCATCATCGGGCCGCGGTCTTCCAGCTTGAACATCGCGTAAGCCACCGCTTCGCCCTGGTCGTTGGAGATCAGCACACCGTTGCGGCGGCCCTGGATGTCGCCTTTGTAGGCGGCATAGCCGTGGAACAGGCGGTTCATGATCGCGGTGCCGCGGGTGTCGGTCAGCAGTTCGCCCTGATAGCCGATCAGGCCGCGGGTCGGCGCGTAGAACACCAGCCGCAGGCGGTTGCCGCCGGACGGGCGCATCTCGATCATCTCGGCCTTGCGCTCGCTCATCTTCTGCACGACGACGCCGGAATGCTCCTCGTCGACGTCGATCACGACCTCTTCGATCGGCTCCTGCCACGCACCGGTCGCCTCGTCCTTCTTCAGGACGACGCGGGGGCGCGACACCGAAAGCTCAAAACCTTCGCGGCGCATGGTCTCGATCAGGATCGCGAGCTGCAATTCGCCGCGGCCGGAGACTTCCATGGCATCCTTGTCGGTGGCCTCGACGACGCGCAGCGCGACGTTGCCCTCGGCCTCGCGCAGCAGGCGGTCGCGGATCATGCGCGAGGTCACCTTGTCGCCTTCGGTACCGGCGAGCGGCGAGTTGTTGACGATGAACGACATCGACACGGTCGGCGGATCGATCGGCTGCGCCACCAGCGGCGTTTCGACGGAGGGGTCGCAGAAGGTGTCGGCGACGGTGCCCTTGGTGAGGCCTGCGATGGCGACGATGTCGCCGGCGTCGGCTTCCTCGAGCGGGGTGCGCTCGATGCCGCGGAAGGCGAGGATCTTGGTGATGCGGCCGCTCTCGATCAGCTTGCCGTCGGCGCCGAGCACCTTGACCGCCTGGTTCGGCTTGATCGAGCCCGAGGTGATGCGGCCGGTGATGATGCGGCCGAGATAGGGGTTGGCTTCGAGAATGGTCCCGATCATGCGGAACGGGCCTTCTTCGACCGTCGGCGGCGCAACGTGGCGCAGGATCAGGTCGAACAGCGGCTGCATGCCGGCGTCATGGGAGGCTTCCGGGCTGTCGCCCATCCAGCCCTGCTTGGCCGACCCGTAGAGGATCGGGAAATCGAGCTGTTCCTCGCTGGCGTCGAGCGCTGCGAACAGGTCGAACACCTCGTTGATGACCTCGGTCGGGCGCGCGTCGGGGCGGTCGACCTTGTTGATGACCACGATCGGCTTCAGCCCGACCTTCAACGCTTTGGAGACCACGAACTTGGTCTGCGGCAGCGGGCCTTCGGCAGCGTCGACCAGCACCAGCGCGCCATCCACCATGTTGAGGATGCGCTCGACCTCGCCGCCGAAATCGGCGTGGCCGGGGGTGTCGACGATGTTGATGCGGGTGTCCTTCCACTGCACCGAGGCCGCTTTGGCGAGAATCGTGATGCCGCGCTCGCGCTCCAGATCGTTGGAATCCATGGCGCGTTCGACGACGCGCTGGTTGTCACGATAGGTGCCGGATTGCTGCAGCAACTTGTCGACCAGGGTGGTCTTGCCGTGGTCGACGTGGGCGATGATGGCGACGTTACGAAGGTTCATGGCTCTTCTTCTGGTCGGTGCATGGTCTTGAGCGCGATCGCGCCGGACCACCAGGGGCCGGCTGTTCGCTAACGCGGCCCATTCGGGCCCGGATCACGCTCATACCTAAGAATTTTGACGGGGACGCATCACCCCAAAAAGGAAGCCCGGTCAAAGGACCGGGCACACCTTGCGCGTTGCGCCGCAATATAGTCAGAAAACGCCAAAAAACAACGGTTTATTGGCGGTTCGGGTGACCGATTTTCGGGCCTGAACGGTGATTTGACCGCTTCCGGGTGGGGATCCGGCGTCAGTTTCGGGAACCAGCCCCACAATCACCGCGATCCTCTCGGGCCCCTCGCTGCAAAATAGATCAGCATCACGCCGGCAAAGCCGAGCAGAAGGCCCAGCAGAACCAGGGAAAGGAGCGTCGGGTCGGGGTGTGACGAGAAAAGGCCGCCACCAAACATGAGGGCGCAAAGGCCGGGCAAAAGCAGGATCAGCCCGAACACAACCATGAAGGCGGTCGCGCAGCCGCTGCGTGGCGGGGGCAGTTGCGGTGGGAGCGACGGGGGAGGCGACCCGTCGGGCATGATGGGACGGCTGTCGTCGCTCATCGCGGCACCCCCTCGTTTTGCCGCGTCTCGCGATAGGTCTGGCCGGCCATGCTGGCGCGGATGCCGTCGATCTTTCCGTCCCGGTAGAACAGATTGTAGGTGTCGAATGGGATGATCGCGCCGCTTTCGGTGACGAAGTGGATGCAGCTTCGCTTGACGTTGCCGACGCAGAAATTGAAACGATCGAGGAACTGCACGATGGTGACGCGGAAGACGTTTTCGTAAGTGAGGCCGTCCGGCACCTGGAAGCTCGGCAGGCAGCACAGCAACTCGCAGACGCGCTCGGAGGTATTCAGCGGTCCCGACGACAGCGAGAACAGGTCCAAGAATTTTTCCTGGAATTTCTGGCGCAGCATCGGATATTTTTCCGGGCTGATGGTGTTGGGCATCACCGCGACGAGCTGCTCCCGCTGAAACAGCGAGGTCAGCGGCAGCACCTTGTCGCCGTTGCGCAGGCCATAGCCGATCGAGATGCTCTCGGGGTTGCATGGCAACGGGATCATGTCCTTGTCGCCGAACACGCCGGTCTCGACTACGCGGTTGCGGATTTCCGACAGCATGATGCGGTCAGTCTCCTTGTCGAAATTCTCGTTGCGGCCGGCGTCCTGCACCGGCTGCAGCGTGACGCCGCGCACACATTTCCAGGTCAGCGCATGCCGGACGATGTCGCCGATCTCGCTGTCGTTGACGCCGCGCTTGATGGTCGCGACCAGCGTCGTCGAGATGCCGTGGTGTTCGAGATTCTCCAGCGCCTGCTGGCGGATCTTGCGCAAATCCGCGCCGCGCAGATTGACTAGCGCCTCGCGCTGCAGCGAATCGAACTGCAGGTAGATTTCCAGCCCGCGCTTGTTCTCGGCGAGCTTGGCGACGAACTTCGGTTCGCGCGCAATTCTGAGGCCGTTGGTGTTGATCATGACATGGCGGATCGGCCGGGCCCGCACCGCGTCCACAATCTTGAAGAAATCCGGATGCAGCGTCGGCTCGCCGCCGGAGATTTGCACCAGATCGGGCTCGCCCTCGCTCGCGACCAGCGCATCCAGCATCTTTTCGATCGTGGCGAGCGGCGTGAAGCTGGTCCGCGCCGGTGACGAATCGGCAAAGCACACCGGACAAGTGAGGTTACAGTGCTCGGTGATCTCGATCAGCGCCAGGCAGGAATGCTGCTCGTGATCCGGGCACAGCCCGCAATCATAGGGGCAGCCGAATTCGGTTTGGCGCTGGAAGGCCAGCGGCCGATCGCCGGGCTTGATGAAATCCTTGCACAGCCGCCAATAGGCCTGATCGGTCGAGACCAGCGTCGACTGCACGCCGTGCTGCTTGCAGCGCTTCTCGTACCAGACCTCGTTGCCGAGGATCTGGATCTTGGTCGGCACCAGGGTCAGGCAGGTTTCGCAAAGCGATTGGGTCTGGCCCCAGAAGATGTAGGGGCGGGCGCTACGCAGCGGCGCGTTCATGCGTCAAACTCGCAGTTGGTGCCGTCGCCAGCATGACGGCGGCATAGACCATGACAAACAGCGATAGCAGGTGGAACAGCGAGAACGGCCCGATCAGCGTGCCGTACGGCTTGAGGAATTCCCAGATGAAGCGTTGCAGGCCGTAATAGAACAAAGCGAGGTAGAATCCATTGGTGACGACAGCGGCATTGCGGTTCAACACGGCCCACACGTAGAACCCCGCGAACGCCGCCATCGCGAAGCTCTCATAGAGTTGCACCGGATGGCGCGGCACGCCGTCGCCGAAATCATGTGCCCAGGGCAGCGCGGTCGGCGTGCCATAGGTGAAATCATCAAGACCGGCGAAGTAGCAACCGAGGCGCCCGACCGCGACGCCGACCGCAAGCGGCAGCGCGAACCGCGCCCCGGTGCGCAGTGAAATGCCGTGCAGCCATTTGTAGAGCTCGATCGCGACGATGCCGCCGGCCAGCGCGCCCTCGACCGAGCGGGCGATCCCCGGCATGCCCGAAAAGCAGAGATTCAGCGTGCCAAAAATATACGCGCCGATCCCCGCACCGAACACCAGGGCTGCGATATAGGGCAGTTCGAAGGATTGCCTCGGAAACTGCAAGCCGCGCACCCGCGACAGCCACCACATCGCGACAGCAGCGGCGCACCAAGCCGCGATGTCGAAAATGGTGTGAAGCCCGGCCCCGCTCATGGCGCGAGTGTAGCGTGGATTTCGCGGAGAGATATAGCTTCCCCCTCGCCCCGCCCTTGCGGGGTCGAGACAAGCGCAGCTTGCTCTTAGAGGGTTGGGGTGAGGGGCTGTCTCCGCGAATTCGATCCAGCGAATGTGCGGAGGCTCCCCCTCCCCCGGATTGCATCTGGCGATGTGACATAGCTGAAGCTTCGCTTCAGCGTTCTTAAAAGACGGCCGCCGGAGGCGGCCTGCGCCTCTCCCCGCAAGCGGGGCGAGGTGAACGTCGACCGGCTAATTCGCCGGATTATCCTCGCTTGGATAAACCCCGCGCAGCACGTTTTCGAAGTGATCCTTGACCGCGTCGTTGCACAGGCAGGAGCGCTGCCGCAGCTTGTCCGGGTTGCGGATCAGGATCGAGCCGCGGCGCGTTTCCAGCACGCCCTCGGCCTTGAAGCTCTGGATCACGCGGCTGGTGTAGCTGCGGCCGACGCCGAGCAAGGTCGAGAGCTGCTCGTGCGTGAGCGGGACAACGCCATCGCCGTCGGTGCGCTCCATCGCCGAGATGATCCATTTCGCCGCGCGCTGTTCGATCGAGTGGATCGCGTTGCAGGCGGTGGATTGGAAGATCTGCGCCAGCATGCAATCGGCGTAGCGCGCGAACACGTTGCGCATCGATAGCGACGTGCTTTTCGCCAGATCCAGTTTGCCGAGGGGCAGCCGCGCGAACGGCCCGCTGAATTTGACAGTGATACGGGTATAGGCCGGCAGGAACCCCTGGCTCACGATGCCGCCGACCGCGCCTTCGCGGCCGACCAGGATCGTCTCGACATCGCGGCCATCCTCGTTGGCCACCATGTAGGAGGCGAGGCTTGGCCCGCACGGGAAATGCACGGTCTGCACGTCGTCGCCGGGGTTGTAGAGCAGATCGTTGGCCGCTGCGTCGACCAGCACAAGGTGTGGCCCGATCAGCGCAAAGTCGGCCGCATTCAGCCGGCGCAATAGATTGTTGAATGGCCGGTCCGTCGTCCCGGCCAACTCGGTGCGTTTGACAAGCATTGCAGGTTCCTGTGTCCCAACGCCGACAATAAACAGAAAGTTCCCGTTTTTATGTGCACTAGTGAACAGACGGCGACGGCTCCGATGTGGTGGTTTCACGATTGGAACTGCCGGCGCGCTCATCGAGGCACCGGCCGGGCGCCGTCCGTCCGGACCGAATCCGGACCTCATTCATCCCTGAAAATTGGACCCTGGCGCGACATGGAACCCGCCTCAAGCAACGGCATGCCCGGCGACGTCCTGATCGTCGAGGATGATCCGATCATCGCGCTCTATTTCGAGGACACGATCCTCGGCTTCGGCGTCAGAACGGTTCGGAGCGCTGGCAATGTGGCACGGGCGCTCGAATTGATCGCCGACCAGGCGCCGGATTTCGCAATGCTCGACGTCGGGCTCATCAGAGGCGAGAAGACATTCGCGATCGCCGAGCGCCTCAATGCGCTCAATGTCGCCTATGTGTTCATTACGGGCTATGGCGCCGACGTACGGCTTCCGCTGGCGTTCGCCGGCAGACCGCGGCTGACCAAGCCGTGCTCGACGGAAGCGCTGGAGGCCGCGCTGCGCCAATGGCGCAGCAGGCGGACTGAATGAATCCGGGCAGAATAAAGGGGGTTGCTGACCTCTCCCGCTTGCGGGGGTCGAGACGAGCGAAGCTCGCTTCTTAGGTCGACGCGCTCGGCAGCGCTCTTGCGCGCCAGAGCGCGGCGGGTGGGGGCTCTTTCCACTCGAAGATTCCGACTCGTGGTGAGACCCCCACCCCGGCCCTCCCCCGCAAGTGGGAGAGGGAGAGCAGCTTGCTCGCGTTGATCAGACCGGCTTCGGATCGAGCGTCGTCGACCACAGCGCGACGTCGGCACGGTCGCGCAAGGTCACGATCATCTGGCCGCTCTTGCCATCGATCTTGACGTGGCCGAAGAACTGCATGCCGGCCGACGGCGGCAAGTTCTGGTTCGCCTCGCCGGGCGCCTTGACGAACTTCACCTCGGGTCCAAACGTGTTGTCAAGTTCGTTGGGACCGAACGTGCCGGCGTGCAGCGGGCCGGAGACGAATTCCCAGAACGGATCGAACTCCTGGAACTGCGCCTTGTTCGGGTCGTAGTAGTGCGCGGCGGCGTAGTGCACATCGGCGGTCAGCCACACCGTGTTGACGACGCCTGACGTCTTGATGAAGCGCAGGATGTCGGCGATCTCGAGCTCGCGGCCGCGCGCCGGCCCGTCGCCCTGCGCAAAGGCTTCCGAGCCCTTCTTGTTGGCGGCATCGTCATAAACGATGAGGGATAGCGGCATGTCGGAGGCGATCACCTTCCAGGTGGCGCGCGAATTGAGCAGGCCGCGCTTCAACCAGGCAAGCTGCTCGGGTCCGATGAAATAGGCGTCGGGGCCGTATTTCTCCTGCAGGTTCGGGCCGTTCGGGCCACGATAGCTGCGCTCGTCGAGCATGAACACGTCGAGCAGCGGGCCGTAGCTTAGCGTGCGATAGACGCGGCCCGGCTCGACGATGCTCTCGCGCATCGGATACATTTCGTGGAAGGCCTGGGCGGCGCGCGCAGCGAGCACCGTGACGTCGCGCTCCTTGTAGGTCGCCGGAAGCTGCTTCGACAGCGACCAGTTGTTGGTCACCTCGTGATCGTCCCACTGCACGAAGATCGGGACCTCCGCATTGAAGGCGCGCACGTTCGTGTCGAGGAAATTGTACTTGTGAGCCGCGCGGTATTCGTCGAGCGTCTCGGCGACCTTGGCCTTCTCCGGGATGGTGAGGTTCTTCCAGATCTTGCCGTCGGCAAGCTTCACCTCCGAGGTGATCACGCCGTCGGCATAGATGGTGTCGCCGGAGTGCAGCAGGAAATCCGGATTGTGCTTCTTCATCGCCGCGAACGTGACCATGCCGCCGTCATCCGGATTGATGCCCCAGCCCTGGCCGGCAACGTCGCCGCCCCACACGAAAGAGACGTCGCGGCGATCGCTCGGCGCGGTGCGGAAGCGGCCGACCACGGGTTCGCCTGATATGTCGATATGGGCGAGGTCGCGGAAACGGACGCGATAGAAGATGTCCTGGCCGGACGGCAGGTTCTCCAGCAGCATCTTGGCGGTGAAGTCGCTCTCCGGCATCGCCGTGATCGGCGGCAGCGCGCGGGCGTCCTTGAAGGATTCGGTTGTCGCGACCTCGACCATCATCTGCGCGGGACGGTCGGCACGCGCCCAGACCACGCCACCGTCGACGCCGACATCGCCGGATTGCACGCCATGGGTAATCACCGGCCGGTCGGCGGCGCGGGAGAGGTAAGGCATCGCAATGAGGCCGACGCCGGTCGCAGCTGACGTGGACAGAAAGCGTCGGCGGGTGAGCTTGCGCGAAAACCGCATCGTCATGGGGAGCCTCCTCAGGGCACGGCGCAACGCTGCGCCGCAAGCGTGGAAAGGACTAGAAAGATTTCATGACGGAGAGATTACAGGAGTGCGGGCTGCGGGGATTTCAGCGTCGGCTCCGTAAGGTGAGCACATATATCGGGCTCCCTCTCCCGCTTGCGGCGGAGGGTTGGGGTGGGGGCTCTCTCCACGAGTCATTTTGTGAAGAGAGCCCCCACCCGCCGCGCTGCGCGCGTCGGCCTCCCCCGCAAGCGAGAGAGGCGAAGGAAGCTCGCAGAAAGATTGGATAAGGTGACGTAAGCCCTACGCCGTGCCCGCGGCACGGAGCTGACCGCCCGCGCGTTGCAGATTCTGCGGCATGCTTATCAACAGCGCCTTGCGGTCGGCGACCGCGTTGTGGAACTGCTCGAGCGCGATGTTGAACGCGGTCAGGGTGCCCTGCTCGATCGCGCCATGCTCGAAGCACACCAGCGTGTCGCGCAGGATGTCGTCGGCCTCGGCCTGCATCTGGTCGAGTTCGTCGATCGAATCCGAGCGCCGCGCCGTCTTCAGCATTTCGAGCAGGCGGTCGCGCTGCGACGTGTTGGTGTTGCGCTCGTCCTGCTTGAGATAGCCGGCGAACCAGGCGCCGGCCGAGCCCATCGCCGATAGCGCCATCAGGCTCCACCAGATGTAATCGCTGTAACGGTCGAGAAAGGTCTTTTCCTCGCCGTCGACGAAGGCGGCAGCACCCGGATGCACCGGGATGGTGGCGTCCTTGTCGGTGTCGGGCGTCTCGATCTTGGCCGCGAGCGGGAAATCGTTCTTGAGCGACTGCCGGATCGAGAACAATTGCCGCGTGAATGCTGCGATCGTCGAATCCGAGATGCTCTTTCGGGCGACGATGTGGTGCGAGAAGCTGATGGTCTTGACCTCATCATCGGGCCGGTCGGCGGAGCCGAGCGAGCCTGCGGGGATTTCCGCAGCCTCGTAGGCGGGATGGTTTTGTGCGATCGCTTCCGAGGCGTCGATGCCAAGGAAGGTGGGCGCGCCGCCGTCGCGGGTCGATGCCGCGATCGCGTCGATCGTGATCTTGCTATTGGCAGGGCCGGCGGAAAGATAGGCATCCGCCTTCTGATTGCGGATCGCTTCGACGGCCTCATTGGCCGGGAATTGGACGATGTCGACCTTCATCGGGTCGACGCCATATTGCTGCAGGATCATCTTCAGCAAATTGACGTTGGCTGGCGTGTGGCCGACGACGCCGATCTTGTGGCCGGCAAGCTGCGTGATCTTGGTGATCTTCGAGGCTTTCCTGCCCTTGCCTTTCGAGGCGGGCGGAACCCACATCACCACGATATTCTTGCGCAGGGTCGCGACCGCCTGGGCGTTCTTCGGCACCTCGAGGTCGCCTCTGATAATGGCGAGATCGGCTTTGCCGTCGGCGAGCGTCTGCGCGCTCGCGGTGGCGCCATCGGTGGGGACGAGCCGCAGCCGGACCTGGCTATGCTGCTGGTTGTGGAAGGCCTGTGCGAGGGCCTGCACCACCTTGAGATCGTCGCTGTTGGCGGGTCCCACCGCGATCCGCAGGGTCACCGGACGCATCGCGAAGTAGTAGCCGGCGGCCAACGCGCCGATGATGGCCAGCACGCCCGCGATCATCACGAAAGCAAGCCGCTGCCGCGCGGAACGGCGCGGATTGAGCTTCACGTCGGCAGGGCCGGGGCCGTCGGTCATCGGTCTCGCAAACAATCGTTTGGGGCTCAATTCCAAAACTACCAACGCGCTTATGACGGCTATTGTAGCAAATTCCTCAGCCGGCCGGGGTTACATCTGCGTCATGGTTACCAGCGGCCATCGGACGCTATTCCGGCCTTAATTTCGGCATGGATCCCACTCTTGGATCTCACCTTGGGCACGTTGTTAGGTTAAGGTCCGGCGAAACGGGAGGGTTGCCATGATCGAACGGCTGTCGGCGGAAGCACGGAAGGCGGCGCTCTGGGAACTGGCGGGCTGGGCGGAGACGCCGGACCGCGAGGCGATCACCAAGACCTTCGTGTTCAAGGATTTCAACGAGGCGTTCGGCTTCATGTCCCGCGCTGCCTTGGTCGCGGAGAAGAACGACCATCACCCGGAATGGAAGAACGTCTACAAGACGGTCGAGGTCGTGCTGGCGACCCACGACGTCGGCGGACTGACCAAGCGGGACATCGATCTCGCCAAGGCCATGAATACGATCGCAAGGCAGCTCGGGGTCGGCTGAGCCATTCGCAACCTTGCGCAACCTTGCGCAACCTTGCGATAGGTCTCCGACATCCCCAGATTCGCGGCAGCTGCCGCCGGACAGGCGTGCGGCGTCGAGGAACCTTGCGATGGCAACGACTGAACACAGCGTGGGATTTGAGCCTGCCGACCGGCTGGCGCAGGACCGCGAAAGCGTGCGCCGCCGCTTCTGGATCAAGTTCAAGAAGGTGGTGGCGCGACTGCCTTTCGCCGAGGACCTGCTCGCCGCCTATTATTGCGCGTTCGACCGCCAGACGCCGCGCCATGTCCAGGCGGCGCTGCTCGGCGCCATCGCCTATTTCATCCTGCCGTTCGATTTCATTCCCGACATGCTGCCGGTGCTCGGCTTCACGGATGATGCCGCGGTGCTCGCGACCGCGATCCGCCTGGTAGCGAACCACATCACGCCGGAACATCGCGAGGCCGCGCGCGCCCGGCTGAAGCGCGGGACGTTCGCGGAGGAGTGAGCGCCGTCGCTATAGGCCTCTCTTCTTCTTCCCCCCTGAAAGGGGGAAGATCGGGATGGGGGTCAGCCGCAGGCGACGCTATCTGCGGAGAGAGCAGATCCCCACCCGCTTTGCTCTGCGAGCAAAGCGACCTCCCCTTATCCAAGCGAAGGTTAGAGACGATTCGTCTCAGCTTCCCGGATGCAGGATCACCTTGCCCATCGCCTTGCGGCCGGCGAGGACTTTCAGCGCTTCTGCGGTCTGCGACAGCGGGAAGATACGGTCGACATGCGAGGAGATCTTGCCCTCCGCGGTCCACTGCACGAGCTTTTCGAGGTTCTTGCGGTTTTTGTCCGGATTGAGCCGGGCCCAGGCGCCCCAGAACACGCCTCTGATGTCGCAGCCCTTCAACAGTGCGAGGTTGAGCGGCATCTTCGGGATCTCACCGGCGGCAAAACCGATCACCAGGAAGCGGCCTTCCCACGCGGTCGAGCGCAGCGCGGCCTCGGCGTAGGAGCCGCCGACCGGATCGAACACGATGTCGGCGCCCTTGCCGTTGGTCAGCTTGCGCAGGCCGTCCTTCAAATCTTCCTTGGCGTAGTTCAACGTAAGTTCAGCGCCATGTTGTTTGGCGAATGCAAGCTTCTCGTCCGACGAGGCGCAGGCGATCACCTTCAGGCCCATCAGTTTGCCGAGCTCGCACGCCGCAAGCCCGGTGCCGCCGGCGGCGCCCAGCACCGCGAGCGTCTCGCCCGGCTTCGGGCTGGCGCGATCTTCCAGTGCATGCAGCGCGGTGCCGTAGATGATGATGATGCCGGCGGCGCGATCGTAGTCGAGATTGTCGGGGATCTTGACGATCGTATTCGCAGCCAACGCGATCTTGTCGCGCGCGCCGTTGTGGCCGCAGGACGCCACCACACGGTCGCCCGGCTTGAGATCGGTCACGCCTTCGCCGACGCTTTCGATCACGCCGGCGACTTCCGCGGCGGGCGAGAACGGGAACGGCGGCTTGATCTGGTACTTGCCCTGGATCATCAGGAGGTCGAAGAAATTCAGCGCCGCCGCCTTGATCGCGATCACGGCCTCGCCGGGACCGGCCACGGGATCGGGTACGTCAGCCAGCACGAGATCGTCGGGTTGACAGTATTGCGAGCAGAGGATGGCTTTCATGGACACACCTGATTTTCGGACGCAGAAAGGTTGAAAGCTTCATGCCGGATTTATGGCGGGGCGACAATACAACGCGGAGGGATCAAACTATGTTTGAAAAGGGCCTGCTGGCAAACAAACGCATCCTGATTACCGGCGGCGGCTCCGGCCTGGGCGCTGCGATGGGCCGGCGCTTCGCCGAGCTTGGCGCCGAATTGATCGTCTGCGGGCGGCGGCTGGAGTTGCTGGAGGAAACTGCATCCAGAATCTGCAGCGAATTCGGCGGCAAGGTCTCCACCGCGCGATGCGACATCCGCGATGGCGCCGCGGTCGAGGCGATGATGGACCAGATCTGGCGGGAGGCGCCGATCGACGTTCTCGTCAACAATGCTGCCGCAACCTTCATCGCGCAGAGCGAACATCTGTCATTCCGTGCGGCGGACGCCATTCTGGCGCCGACGCTGCACGGCACGCTGTATTGCACACTCGGCGCCGGCAGGCGCTGGATCGAGGGCAAGCACAAAGGCGTGGTGCTCTCGATCCTCTCGACCTCGACCATCACCGGCCGCGCCTTCACCGTGCCGTCGTCGATGGCCAAGACCGCGGTGCTGGCGATGACCAAAAGCCTCGCGGTGGAATGGGGACCAAAGGGCATCCGCACGGTGGCGATCGCGCCCGGCGCCTTCCCGACGGAAGGCGCGACCGGACAGTTGCGTCCCGAAGGCCGCGGCGAGAGCTGGGCGCATCGCAATCCGCTCGGCCGCCCCGGCGAGCATTCCGAACTCGCCAACCTCGCGAGCTTCCTGATCTCCGACCAGGCCGGCTACATCAATGGCGAGATGGTGGTGCAAGACGGTGGCTCGCATCTGCGCAGTTCCGGCGCCGAGGACCTGCTGCAATGGACCGACGAACAGTGGGAGAAACAGCGTGCGGCGCGCGCCAAAGGATGATCGAGCGATGACGCGCTGCGGCGATCGCCGTGGACCTAACTGCCTTCCCAAAAAGACATTTCCCGGCTATCCATCCGCACCGGCGGACGGGGATCGCCGGGCCATCTTCCAGTCACAATGATGGGGGAACCAGTTGTCCGTGCGGCAAATACTGACATCGCTGGTTGCTTGTAGCTTGGTGTGCGGGATCATCTCGCTTGCGCCGGCGCAGGCTGCGCCCAGGAAAGACGCGGCGAAGCCCGCGGCCTCGCCTGCGGTGGCTGCGGCCGGTGGCGCGGAGCCGACGCTGATCGGCCAATTCGGAACCTGGGGCGCCTATACCGCGATGCCAAGCGGCAAGAAGGTCTGCTTCGCATTGGCCAAGCCGTCATCGTCGAAGTCCAACCCGGCGAATCGCCCGCGCGATCCGGCCTATGCCTTCGTCTCGACCCGCCCGGCGGAAAAGGTCGTCAACGAAGTCTCGATCATGGTCGGCTACACGCTGAAGCCCGGCTCCGAATCGACGCTGCTGGTCGGCGGCGCGTCCTATGCCATGTACACGCAGGGCGACGGCCTCTGGATCAAGAACGCGGCCGAGGAAGAGCGGATGGTGGAAGCCATGCGCAAATCGGCTGACGCCACGGTGAAGGGCATGTCGGCCAAGGGCACCGAGACCACGGATACGTTCTCGCTAAAGGGGCTGGCGCAGGCGCTCGACCGGCTGGCACAGGACTGCCGACGTTAAGGCTTCGAAATCGAGGCATTTGGAGGCTTTCCAGCGCGGTCTGGAAGGCCTATTTGAGGTTTCATGACCGACACCATGACCAGCCAGTCCGGCGCCAGCGCGCCGCTCGAGAAGGTTCCGCTTGAAACCTATGTGCCGCCGGCCAAGCCGTCGCTGATCGGGCTGTCGCGCGCCGAGATCGCCGATCGCCTCGGCGAGATCGGCGTTGCGCCCGCGCAGCGCAAGATGCGCAGCCAGCAGCTCTGGCACTGGATGTATTTTCGCGGCGTCAAAAGCTTCGCCGAGATGACTAGCGTCTCGAAGGACATGCGCGCGGAACTCGAGCAGCATTTCACCGTCGATCGTCCCGAGGTGGTCGCCGAGCAGATCTCCAATGACGGCACCCGCAAATGGCTGTTGCGGCTGCCGAGCGGCGACCGGCTGGAACGCCCGCACGAGGTCGAGTGCGTCTATATCCCCGAGACCGACCGCGGCACGCTGTGCGTCTCCTCGCAGGTCGGCTGCACGCTGAGCTGCACGTTCTGCCACACCGGCACGCAGCGGCTGGTGCGCAACCTCACCGCCGGCGAGATCGTCGGCCAGGTGATGGTGGCGCGCGACCGTCTGAATGATTGGGCCGACCGCGAGGACGGCACGCGCCGCGTCACCAACATCGTGATGATGGGGATGGGCGAGCCGCTCTACAATTTCGACGCGGTGCGCGATGCGCTGTTGATCGTCGGCGACAATGAGGGCATCGGCATTTCGCGGCGTCGCATCACTTTGTCGACTTCGGGCGTGGTGCCGAACATCAAGCGTACCGGCGAGGAGATCGGCGTGATGCTCGCGATCTCGCTGCACGCGGTGCGCGACGAGCTGCGCAACGAGCTGGTGCCGCTCAACCGCAAATATCCGATCAAGGAACTGCTGCGGGCCTGCCGCGACTATCCCGGCGCGTCAAATGCGCGGCGCATCACCTTCGAATATGTGATGCTCAAGGGCGTCAACGATTCGCTGGATGATGCGAAGCTTCTGGTGAAGCTGCTCAAGGGCATTCCGGCCAAGATCAATCTGATCCCGTTCAATCCATGGCCGGGCACGGCGTACGAATGCTCGGATTGGGATCAGATCGAGAAATTCTCCGAATATATCTTCAACGCCGGCTACTCCTCGCCGGTGCGCACGCCGCGCGGCCGCGACATCCTCGCCGCCTGCGGCCAGCTCAAGTCGGAAACCGAAAAGCTCTCGGCCCGCGAGCGGCAGGCGCTGCGGGCGATGGCGATGACGGATTGATCGAGGACGTGGTGATTCAACTCGTCATTGCCGGGCTTGACCCGGCGATCCACGCTCTTTGTCTCATTGGCAAAGCAAGACGTGGATGCCCGGGTCAAGCCCCGGGCATGACGACGGAGAACGTATTGCTACGATTCCTCCAAGTTGGACCTGTGACATGGCCTTGATCGGCCGCCTGTTCGTCGTGTTCTTCGCGTTCCTGATGGCCTGCGTTGCGGCCGGGGTTATCGTGGTCGTCGCGGTGCTGTATCCCGAATTCTCCGACCTCGGGACGGGCCCGATCGACCAGAGCGCTGTTAACATCGTGCTCGGCTTCGGTTTCATCTTCATTTCCGGCTTCGCATTGCTGCCGGCGCTGATCGTCGTGCTGATCACCGAAGCTTTCTATATCAGGAGCGTGCTGACCTATGCCGTCGGCGGCGCGATCGTCGGCGCGGCCTGCTATCTCGGCCTGATCCCGTTCGATCCCGATACGATGCACTTCGAGGGCATCGTGCGCCGGCACATGGAGATCATGACCGGTGCCGGCATCGTCGCGGGCCTGGTCTACTGGCTGGTCGCCGGCCGCAACGCGGGTGCATGGCGCGAACCACCGCGCCCGCTTCGCCCGCCGCCACCGCTGCCGTCGCAATCACGGCCGCAACCGTGATGCTTCCCATGCCCCACTGCCTCCGCTAAACCGCGCGCCATGAACCGGACCGGACTTTTCATCGCGCTCGGCCTCGCGCTCGTCATTTGCCTGCTGTTCGGGCTCTATCCCGAGCTCGATCTGAAGCTGGCGGCGCTGTTCTATGACAATGCGCGAGAGGTCTTTCCGCTGAAGCTCGACGCGGTCGCAGCTTTTGCGCGCGATGCGGCGATGTGGATCGCCTGGGCGTTCGTGGTGCCGGCGCTCGTGACCATCGTGGTGAAGTTCATCCGCCCCGACCGGCCGATGCTGATGTCGGGCCGCGCCGCGGTCTTCCTGCTGGTGACGATGCTGCTGTCGGCGGGCGTCCTCACCAACTTCACCTTCAAGAGCTATTGGAGCCGGCCGCGGCCGGTCGCGGTGACGGAGTTCGGCGGCGACAAGCCGTTCGTGCCGTGGTGGGATCCGCGCGGCGCTTGCGCGCGCAATTGCTCGTTCTTCTCCGGCGAGGGCGCGACCGCATTCTGGACCTACGCGCCGGCGGCCCTTGCACCGCCCGCCTGGCGGCCGCTTGCCTATGTCGGGGCCACCGTGTTCGGCATCACGACCAGCGGCTTGCGGATGGCGTTCGGCGGCCATTTTTTCACCGATGTCGCGATTGCTGGCCTCGTCTCCTTCCTGGTGATCTGGCTCGCCTATGCCCTGATCTACCGCTGGGCCGCCACCCGCCTGACCGACGCCCAGGTCGACGCCGCGCTGACGCGGCTGGCCTGGCCGGGCTACCGGGTGACCCAGCGCTGGCGCGGCCGTGACGTCGGGCCCGCGCCGTCGGTGTGAGCCGTGCGCCGGCATTAAACGCGCGCCCAAGAAACGCGTGCTCAAGCCGGCGAAATTTGTTATTCGCGCAGCCAGGCCGCATGCGGCATCAGACAATTCGACCGATTGGATGTTTTGATGAGTACGATCCTGAAGAGCCTGCCCAAAGGTGAAAAAGTCGGCATCGCGTTCTCGGGCGGTCTCGACACCAGCGCGGCGCTGCTCTGGATGAAGCAGAAGGGCGCCAAGGTCTTTGCCTATACCGCCAATCTCGGCCAGCCTGATGAAGCCGACTACGACGAGATCCCGCGCAAGGCGCTCGAGTTCGGCGCCGAGAAAGCCCGCCTGGTCGATTGCCGCACCCAACTGGTCCACGAAGGCATTGCGGCGATCCAGTCGGGCGCCTTCCACATCTCGACCGGCGGCATCACCTATTTCAACACCACGCCGCTCGGCCGCGCCGTGACCGGCACGATGCTGGTTGCAGCCATGCAGGAGGACGGCGTCAACATCTGGGGCGACGGTTCGACCTTCAAGGGCAACGACATCGAGCGCTTCTATCGCTACGGCCTGCTGACCAATCCGAGCCTGCGCATCTACAAGCCCTGGCTTGACCAGCAGTTCATCGACGAGCTCGGCGGCCGCGCGGAAATGTCCGCGTTCATGACCGCGCAGGGCTTCGCCTACAAGATGAGCGCGGAGAAGGCCTATTCGACCGACAGCAATCTGCTCGGCGCCACCCATGAGGCCAAGGATCTCGAGAGCCTCGACAGCGGCATCACCATCGTCAACCCGATCATGGGCGTGCCGTTCTGGCGCGCCGATTGCGACGTGAAGGCCGAGAAGGTCGTCGTGCGTTTTGAGGAAGGCCAACCGGTCGCGCTGAACGGGCAGACGTTCGCCGATCCGGTCGCGTTGTTCCTCGAGGCCAATACCATCGGCGGCCGCCATGGCCTCGGCATGAGCGACCAGATCGAGAACCGGATCATCGAGGCCAAGAGCCGCGGCATCTACGAAGCGCCCGGCATGGCGCTGCTGCACATTGCCTACGAGCGCCTGGTCACCGGCATCCACAACGAGGACACAATCGAGCAATACCGCATCAACGGCATGCGGCTCGGCCGGCTGCTCTATCAGGGCCGCTGGTTCGATTCCCAGGCGCTGATGCTGCGCGAGCCTGCGCAGCGCTGGGTGGCAAGCGCCGTCACCGGCGAAGTGACGCTCGAGCTGCGCCGCGGCAACGACTATTCGATATCAAACACCGAGAGCCCGAACCTGACCTATGCGCCGGAGCGGCTGAGCATGGAGAAGGTGGAGGACGCGGCGTTCACGCCGGCGGACCGCATCGGCCAGTTGACCATGCGCAACCTCGACATCAAGGATACCCGCGCCAAGCTCAAGCTCTACACGGAGAAGGGCTTGCTCTCGGGCGGTGAAGGCTCCGAGATCTTCAAGCTCGAGAACGACAAGGGCTGAGTGCGCCAACCCAAACTCAGTATCGTCCCGGGCAAGCGCAGCGCGACCCGGGATCCATGACCACCGGCCTTGGTTTGAAGCACGCTGGGGCCACAGCTTGCTTCAACAACACGACCCTGTGGTTGGGTCCCTGCTTTCGCAGGGACGACGGCGTCCTACTTCACCCGCAACGCATCCAGCAGTGAACGAAACGCGCGCGCGTAATCGGTGCCGGCCTTGCCGATATCGGGGCCGGCGGACACCGCCACCGCCGCTTCCGTCACCGCGCCGAGCAGCAGCCGCGTCAGGGGCTCGATCGGCTGTTTTGCGATCACGCCGGCCTCCATCGCAGCCGTGAGCGCGCGGGGAAACTTGCCGCCGAAATGCTTGGCGTCGATCTCGCGCCAGCGCTCCCAGCCGAGCACGGCCGGGCCGTCGCGTAATATGATCTGGCCGGTCGGACCCTTGGAGCAGGCCGCGAAATAACCCTGCGTTCCCGCCGCCATCGCGGCCAGCGGGTCGTTCTCGGCGCGCGAGATGCGGTCGAGATCGGCGATGAGGTCGAGCGAGACCTGCTCGAACACAGCTTCGAACACCGCCTCCTTGGTCGCGAAGTGATGATACACCGCGCCCTTCGCGACCCGCGCGCCGGCCGCGATGTCGTCGATCGTCGTCGCCGCAAAGCCGCGCTCGCCAAAAAGGCGTCGCGCCGCCTTGACGATCGAGGCCCTGGTTTTCTCGCGCCGTTCGGCCTGGGTTGCCATGACGCCTGTCTAGCGCAGGTTCCGGCGCCACGCCAATTGACTTACCGACTGGTAGTCGATAAATACCGACTGCCAGTTGGTAAATAGGGAGATCGAGGATGCCTTCACTCAAGACGCTGCAGGCCTTTGCCGATACGGTCGAATCCAACGACCATGTCGGCGCCATCGAGAAATTCTACGCTCCCGAGGCCCGCACCCAGGAAAATGACGGCGAATGGCGGGTCGGCCGCGCGGCGCTGGCGGCGCGTGAAGCTGCGGTGCTGGCCTCGGTGGCCGGCGTCAAGACCACACGGCTCGGGCCGCTGCTCGCCAGTGGCGATCATTCCGCAATCTGCTGGCGGGTTGAGTTCACCGGCAAGGACGGCAAGGTCCGCAAGATGGAGGAAGTCGCCTGGCAGACTTGGCGCGGCGATGAATTGATCGAGGAGCGCTTCTTCTACGATCCGCAGCAGATGGCGCGGTGAGGGCTACGCGGCTCCAACCTCCCCTTGAAAAGGGGAGGTCGCTTTGCTCGCCAGAGCAAAGCGGGTGGGGATCTGCTCTCTCCGCATACGCCGTCACCTGCGGCCGACCCCCATCCCGACCTTCCCCCTTTCAGGGGGAAGGAAAAACAAAAAATGGCCGGGATCGCTCCCGGCCATTTCGCATCGTGTTTGTGTTCGCTCAGCGCGGCGGCGGGGCTGCCGAGGCCTGGCCGCCGTTGAGTAGCGGGGTGATGCGGCGGACGGTAACGCGCCGGTTGATGCGGCTCGGTCCGTCGGTCTGCTCCTTCAGATATTGCGAGCCATAGCCCTGTGACGTCAGGTTCTCGGCCGGCACGTTGAACTGCTGCGTGAGCAGCTCGGCCGCGGATTGCGCACGGCGGTCGGACAGCGACAGATTGTCGGTGTCGTTGCCGGTCGCGTCGGTATGGCCCTCGATCAGGAACACCTCGCGCGGATTGCGCTGGATGGCCCGGTTGAGGCCGTCGGCGATGGCCTGCAGCTTGGCGGCCTGATCCGGCGGAATATCCCACGAGCCCGAATCGAAGTTGATGCTGTTGACGTCGATCGACGGCATCAGCATGCGGACGTTCGGGCTGTAGCGGATTTCGTCGAGCGTATAGCGCCGCGCGATCCGGTCCACCGGCGGGGCCTCCATGGTGTCGTAGATCACATCCGGCGCCGCGCTGTCGGACTCGACAATGTAGCGATCATAGGGGATGCGGACCACCGGCGGCGGCAGGTCGACATAGAAGCCGCCGACGGCGCTCGGATCGCGATAGCTGTTGTCGATGATGACGAGTTCGCGGCCGCCGGCATCCCTGCGAATCCGGCGCAGCATTTGCCCATCGGGCCCGACCACGGTGATGATCTCGCTGCCGTCGGGACGAATCACGACCGTGCGGGTCTCGCCGCCGACGGTCTGGGTCTGGATGTCTCGCGCGCCGTAGCGGAAGCGATAATTATCGTCGCCGCGGACGTAGGCCTGTCCGCCCGGATCGCGGATGATGATCCTGTCCGGCTCGGTGTAGATGGTGCGGCCGTCTTCGACGACCTCCTGCCGCTGGTTGTGGAGGTCGGCGATGGTCGCGCCGATGACGGCGCCGGCCACCACACCTGCACCGACCGCGGCGCCGATGGCGAGCGGCCTCAGATTGTCATGCCGCGGCGGTGGCGGCAGCGGCGCTGCGACCGTTGGCGCAGTCCGGAAGGCCGAGGAAACCGTCGGCGGTGCATATTGCGCCTTGCCGGGCGGCGGGGTTGCTGCCGCCGAGCCGGGGACGACGCCCGGCGCCGAGGGGCCGGCAGGACGCGCGACCGGTGCCGGGCCGCCCGCTTGCGGCGCGCCCGGAGTTCCCGGCAGAACGCTTGGGCGTCCCTGCGGGCCGGGAGCGGCGCCAGCGGGCGCCGTTCCCGCTGCCGGAGGCTGCGTGGGCAGGGTGCCCGGCCGTGCCGGAGGTTGTCCGCCGGCCGCAGGCGGCGGCGTCGGCGCTGCGCCCGGGGCCGGCCTTGCACCGGCCGGAGGTCCACCTTGCGGGCGTGCACCCGGTGCCGGGACGGCCGGAGTTGCGGGCGCGGCCGGCGCAGGCGTTGCCGCGGCGGGTGGCGGGGTCGCGGGGCGCACCGTCGGAGCAGCCCCCGGTGCCGGAGTCGGCGGATGTCCGGGTTCGGCCGCTGGCGGCAGCGGGGTCGGACGTTGCGGCGTTGCAGCAGGCGGCGGCGTGCCGGGGCGCGCGGGCTCAGCGGCCGGAGCCGGGCGCGTCGGCGCGGCGGCGGGTGGAGTTGGCGGGGTGGGACGCGCGGGCGCTGCGGCCGGCGGCGCGGTCGGAGCCGGGCGTGCAGGCGCGGCCGCCGGTGGCGCTGGCGGAGTGGGACGCGCGGGCGCTGCGGCCGGCGGCGGAGGTGGAGCCGGTCGCGCGGGAGCGGCCGCTGGCGGAGCCGGATGTGCAGGGGCGGCCGCGGGCGGCGGAGGTGGCGGGGTCGGCCGTGCCGGGGCAGGTGGAGGCGGCGCGGGGTGCGGTGCGGCGGCCGGCGGGGCCGGCGGATGAGGCGCGCCCGCGGGTGGCGCCGGATGCGCGGGGCCGCCCGGTGCGGGCCGCGGCTTCGGCTTTCCATCCGGGCCGAGTTCTTCCTTCGGCTGCGCCTGTGCGACGACGAGCGATGAGGTTTGCGCATGCGATGCTGAAGCGGCGAACTGCATCACCGTCAGCGCAGTCGTGGCAAGCAGCACGAGACGAAGCTGTGTCATGATATTGGAATCCCCGGCAGAAGGTCTTGAGCGGAAGTTCTTGAGTGGAAGTTCTTGGCAGGAAGAAACGTGAGAGCCGAACAATTCGGCGGTAAGATGAACAGCCAGCCGTTAGGCCGGATTGTGGCGGGCCACGAATCGCCCGCGCATTTTATTTCGGCATTGTAACGGGTTGCATACGTGTTTGTTCAGCGCGCATTCAGAAGAAACGCTCAGACACACTGAAATGGTTCGCGGAACCGGATCATGCGGGTGCTCGTCAGGGCTGCCAGTCAATCTGTCGCAGGGGGCGGGCCGGTCGGGCCGGGCGGACCACGCACCGGTAACTCCTCCGGCGTGTTGCCTGGTAATTCGTCCGGCCGCGGCGGTTCGCCGGGTTCGCGCACCGGCGGAGGAATCTCGGGATTGGGATTGCCCGGAGGTATTCCCGGCGGCGCTTCGCCTGGCGTTCCCGGCGTCGTCGGTGGAATCTCGGGAGGTTCAATCGGCATTTACATCAAGACCTTGCGGGTCCTGCCGAGGTCGGGTCGCGCAACGGTCATTGATCGCTCCATCGGGGCCTGTTGCGATAACCGGCCGTGTGCGGCGATGTTCCTGTTCGACGCGGCGGGAACTCATCCGGGCGTGTGGCAGACCGCCTCGATGTGGCCGTCCGGATCGCGCACGAATGCGCCGTATTAATCGGGATGATAATGCGCGCGGATGCCGGGCGGGCCATTGTCGCGACCGCCAGCTGCGATCGCGGCCTTGTAAAACGCATCCACCGTCGCGCGATCCTTTGCGACGATGGCGATGTGCACCGGCTTGTTCATCGCGCCTTCGCCGCCGATCCAGAAGTCCGGCTTGCCATTGGCACCGAAGCCGGCCGCGGCATCGTGTCCGGTCTGCTCCGCCGTCACTTCCATGATCAAACTGTAGCCGAGCGGCGCCAGCGCGGTCTGATAGAACGCTTTGGCGCGCTCATAAGTCGGATACCGAAAAGCCGATATGGTCGATCATCGCGAGCCTCCGTTGTTGTGATGACGTTTGCGTCCACAAGCTCACTCCACCTCTCCCCTTGCGGGGGAGGTCGGATTGCATCGCAGATGCAATCCGGGTGCGGGCTCTATCCGCAATACGACTCGTGGCGAGACCCCCACCCCAACCCTCCCCCGCGCAAGCGGGTGAGGGAGCAAATTTCCGATGTGGCTACACCTCACCCCCGCACAAGCAGCGTGTTGCTTCGCGTCCGGCCTTGTTCGACGTAGCCACGCGAGTGCATGTCCGCAATGCAGTCGTCGGTCCACTCATCCTGCGACAGATGCTCGATCACGACCGCGCGGGGCCACAGCTGCCCGGGGGCATCCCTGAAGAAGCCGGTGAGCACGCGGTCCTCAAAACCCTCGACGTCGATCTTCAGCGCGTCGACCTTGGTGGCGCCGGCCTCTTCGAGAATGCATTGCAGCCGCAGCGACGGCACCCTGAACGCCTTGCCCGAGGGCGTGCCAGTGACGATGTGGCTGGCGCCGAGATTGTCGCCGTCGGTCTCGATCATCAGTTCGCCATCGGTGGGACCGGCGGCCGCCGCTACAAGCCGGACTTGCGCATAGCCGGAGGACTGCGTGTTGAAAGCCAGCCGCGCATGCGTCACCGGATGCGGTTCGATCGCGATCACCTTGCCATTCGCCCCGACATTGCGCGCCAGCGCCAGCGCATAGGTGCCGACATTGGCGCCGAGGTCGACGAAGGTGCCGCCTGCACCGACATGCCGGCGCAGGAAGTCGAGCTCCTCGAGATTGTAGTCCGGATTGAAGAGCGCGCCGCGCTCGGTTGCGCTCGCCTGGTGATAGAAGCGGAACGATGCGCCTTGGTATGCCACGTCGAGCGGCCCCGAACCGAGCAGATTGACCAGCCGCGACAGCCACGGCCGGAACGCACCGCGCTTCAGTCCGGTGTCATGCGCAAGCCGGATGATGGCGGCCTGCGCCGCATTCGGCGCGAACGCGCCGAATGGCGCGGGCGTGGTATCGTTGCTGGGGATCAAGCGCTGTCCTCGTCAAAAGCGGCGCATGCATAGCCGGTTTTGCCGGGAGCGCCAACAAGCCGGGTTGTTTCCGGTTACACCTGTGGTCCTACCTCGGTGCTTTTTGTTGCACCGGGCCCACGGGCAAACGAAGTGCAAAGCTCGGGCAATCATGTCGCGAGAATGCGCAGCCACACCCACCACTGTCATCGCCCGCGAAAGCGGGCGACCCAGTACGCCGCGGCCCATCGGCTCAATCACAACTGTCTCGGGAATACTGGATCGCCCGGGCTAAACAACAAGCCGGGCGATGACACCGGTTGTTTGACGATTGAATCGAGAATACGCCCCGTCACGACGTCGCCGGCGCCTGATCTTGTCCGACGCTGCGCAATCGCGTGACCTTGTGCAGCATGCGTGCGAGCTGCTCGGCCGAATAGGGTTTTTGCAGCAACTCGAAGCCGAGGCTGCCTTGCTGGGCCAGCGTCTGGCTGTAGCCCGAGGCGAGCACGACGGGCAGATCGAGTCCCCGCCGGCGGATTTCCTGCGCGAGCTCGATGCCGCTCATGCCGGGCATCACGACATCGGTGAATACCAGATCATAGCGCCCCGGGTCGATGGCGAGTTCCTCCAGCGCATGGGTGGCGTTGCTGACCAGCACGGCGGTGCATCCGAGCTGGTACAGTGCATCGACGGCGAATTTCCCGACCTCGGGATCGTCGTCGACAACCAGCACCGCGGCGCCATGGCCATCGACCGGCGCATCATCGACAAGCGGCAATTGCGGCGGGCGATCGCCGGTCGCGCGCGGCAGATAGAGCGTGAACGTCGCGCCCTTGCCGGGCTCGCTCGCGACATCCACCTCGCCGCCGGACTGCTTGGCGAAGCCGAACACCTGCGACAGGCCAAGGCCGGTGCCCTGGCCGACCTCCTTGGTGGTGAAGAACGGCTCGAAGATACGGCCGAACATGTCCGGCGGAATTCCGACGCCGGTGTCGGACACGGAGATCGCGACATGACCAGTGATTTGGCCGTGCGGGCTCGGCGGAGCGGCACTCGCGGATGGCAGCGCGTCGGTCCGGCGCACCGCGATCGTGAGCCGGCCGACGCCATCCATGGCGTCGCGCGCGTTCACCGCCAGGTTGATGATGGCGGTCTCGAACTGGCCCGCGTCGGCGTTGACGAGGCAGGGTTCGTCCGGGGCCTCGGTGACGATCTCGATGCGCGATCCGATCAGGGTTGCAATCATCTCGCTCAGGGTATGGACGCTCTGGCCGGCGTCGAACAGTTCGGGCTTGAGGGTTTGCCGGCGCGCGAAGGCCAGCAACTGGCCGGTCAGCCGGGCGGCGCGGTTCACGGTGTTGGAGATGGCGTCGATATAGCGTTGCCGCCGCGGCTCCGGCAGGTCGGTCCGCCGCAGCATGTCGGCCGATGCGCGGATCACCGTCAGAAGATTGTTGAAGTCGTGCGCGACGCCGCCGGTGAGCTGACCGAGCGCCTCCAGCCGCTGGCTGTGGCGCAGCGCGTCCTCGGCTTCCGCGCGCTTGCCGGCCTCCTCGTACAGGCGCTGCGTTCTCCGGAAAGCCAGCGCAAGCAGGCCGAACAGCAGCGCGGTGGCCGGGACCCCGAAGATCAGGTGTTGGCCCATGGTCGCGATCCAGCGCGCCCGGATCGCCGAGGTTTCCAGGCCGGCGGTGACATAGATCGGATATTCCGCGAGCCGCTGATAGCGCAGGCGCCGTTCGATGCCGTCGCCCGGCGACTTGATCGTGATGAGGCCGGCTTCCGGGTTGGCGACGAGTTGTTGCCCGAGCGCTCCGCCCGGCTCGAACCGGAATGCGCGGGCGATCGCCGGGAAATGGGCGAGCACCGCGCCGTCGGCCCGGATGAGCGCAAAGAAGCTGCCGGGTTCATGTCCGATGCGTGCATAGAAATTCACGAAGTACTCAGGGATGACGGACGCCTGGATGACGCCGCCGAAGCTGCCGTCCGGGTTGGTCCGCCGGCGGCTGACCCCGAAGAACGGCGATCCCTGATAGGGTGCGCGCGGCGTCAAGGGCTCGCCGATGAAGGTGCCGATCGTCTGGTCGGCCTGCGCCCTGAAGTAGTCGCGATCCGAGAAGTCGATATCAGGGGGCCGCACCGTCAGGCTGTTGACGAGAGCATGGCCCGTGGCGTCGAAGATCCAGGCCGATTTCATTTGCGGCAGCGATGCGGTGAGCTGGCCCAGGCGCTGGTGCAGGTCCTCCTGGCGGGCGACGATATCGGCATCGGAGAGACCGCGGATCACCTCGGCGATCTCCGACAGGCTGCGGTCGATGGTCTCGAACACCTTGAGCGCGTGCTCGTGGGCGACGTCGAGCGTGCGGGCGATCTCGTGGTCGGCGGCCTCGTTGATCGAGGCCCAGGCCATCGCGGAGGCAAAAACGAACAGCGCCAGCGGGAAGGCCAGCGAGGCGGCCATCATCCACCGCAGCAGTCTCAGCGAATTGCGTTGTGCGGTCTGCACGGGCGCTCCGGCTCCGGGCGGACCTTAACGCAAAGCATCGCGACGGAGAAAGCGAATCCCCGCCCCGCCTTGAGGCCGGAGGGTACGGTCGGCCGTCGCCCGCAATGTGTGGCCGTTCACGACCCCGTTAGCCACGAGCGACGGTCAGGCGGAAAGCTGAGCGAAACGATGCTGGCAATTACTGTTTTTAAGGGTTCTAAAGCCTACCGCGGGCAAAGGCTTGACCGCATGATTAGCTGCTGAAAAAGAGGCCGCATGACAGGCGATCCAAAAAGCTCCCAGGACATCCGGCTCGGCCTCGCGGATCGCGGTTTCGCAGGGAAGATTATCAGGCTCGATCCGCGGGTGACGGGTTCGTCGCTCTCGCCGCAGGAGCTCGAGCAACGGCTGGTCGAGATGGGCTTTATCGAGGGAGCGCGCGTCGAAATCCTGCATGAGGGCGCGATCCGTCGTGACCCGATCGCGGTGCGCGTCGACAACATCACGATTGCGCTACGCCGCAGCGAGGCCATGGCGGTGATCGTCGAATGACAACCGCTTCCCTGCGCCTGGCCTTGGTCGGCGCGCCGAACACCGGCAAGACCTCGCTGTTCAACCGGCTGACCGGCAGCACCCAGAAGGTCGCCAACTATCCCGGCGTCACCGTCGAGCGCAAATCCGGCAGCTTCGTTACGCCGGAAGGCCGCAGCGTGACCGTGCTCGACCTGCCCGGCACCTATTCGCTGCGCGGCCGCAGCCCGGACGAGGAGATCACCCGCGACATCGTGCTCGGGCGCTTTGCCGGCGAAGCGATGCCGGATCTCGTGCTCTGCGTCGCTGATGCGACCAATCTGCGGCTGACGCTGCGCCTCGTGCTCGAGCTGAAGCGCATTGGCCGGCCGATGATTCTCGTGCTCAACATGATCGACATTGCGAAGCGTCGCGGCGTCGAGATCGACCTCGACCGCATGTCGCAGGAACTCGGCCTGCCGATCGTGACGTCAGTCGCCGTCCGCAAGGGCGGTGTCGACGAGCTGTTGCGGCGGACCGATGAATTCATGTCCCGCACGCGCGAGACGCCACCGGCCAATCAGTGGGCGACGCCGACGATATCGGATCTCAAGGCGGCGCAGCGCGAGGCGGACCGCATCGTCGCCGCAAGTGTGACGCTGCCGGCCAAGCCCGATACGCTGACCACACGGATCGATGCGGTGGCGCTGCACCCGGTGGCGGGCCTGGTGATCCTCGCTCTGATCCTGTTCGTGATGTTCCAGGCGGTGTTCAGCTGGGCGCAGCCGGCCATGAACCTGCTGTCGGACAGCTTTTCCGCGCTTGGGCAACTGGTCCACGACGTGATGCCCGAAAGCTGGACCCTGTTGCAGAGCTTCCTGCAGAACGGCGTGATCTCGGGCGTCGGCAGCGTGATCGTGTTCCTGCCGCAGATCATCATGATTTTCCTGTTCATCCTGCTGCTGGAAGATTTCGGCTACATGGCGCGCGCGGCGTTCCTGATGGACCGCATCATGGGCGGCGCCGGTCTGCATGGCCGCGCCTTCATCCCGCTGCTGTCGAGCTTTGCCTGCGCCATCCCCGGCATCATGGCGACGCGGGTGATCGACAATCCCCGCGACCGGCTGACCACTATCCTGATCGCACCGCTGATGACCTGCTCGGCGCGGATTCCGGTCTATACGCTGATCATCTCCGCTTTCGTTCCGGCGACCAGCATATGGGGCTGGATCAATCTCCAGGGGCTGGTGATGTTCGGCCTCTATACGGCTGGGATCGTCAGTGCGCTGACCGTCTCGGCGATCGCAAAATTCTTCCTGTGGCGCGACCACGCGCCGGCGCCGTTCATGCTGGAATTGCCGGACTACAAGGTGCCGCGGCTGAGAAGCATCGCGATCGGCGTCTATACCCGCGCCAAAATGTTCCTGTATCGCGCCGGCACGACCATCCTGTCGATGATGGTGCTGATCTGGTTCCTGGCGTCGTTCCCGACCGCGCCTGTTGGAGCCGAGGGACCCGCGATCAATTACAGCTTCGCGGCGATGATAGGGAAGGCGCTGGAGCCGCTGCTGGCGCCGATCGGTTTCAACTGGCAGATCGCGGTGGCGCTGATCCCGGGCATGGCGGCGCGCGAGGTCGCGGTCGCAGCGCTCGGCACCGTCTATTCGATCGAGGGCGGCAAGGAAGCCGCCGATCAGATCGGCCAGGTGCTGGCGCAAAAATGGACCCTGGCGACCGCGCTGTCGCTGTTGGTCTGGTACATCTTCGCGCCGCAATGCGCCTCGACGCTGGCGGTGATCCGGCGCGAGACCGGCAGCGCGATCTGGATGGTGGTGACGTTCGTCTACATGCTCGCGCTGGCCTATGTCGCGAGCCTGCTGACCTTCAACCTGGCGCGGGCGCTGGGTGTGTCGTGATGTCGGTGTCTCCTCAGTTTTACGAAGCAGTCGGCGCCCCGGTTAGCCGGATATGCGCGTCGGTCGGCTTGCGACCGGCGCCGTTGATTGGCGTGATATCCTGCGGACAGGCGGAGAACACCACATAGCAATCGCGCGCCGCGCGCAGGGTGACATGGTCGCCTGGCCTGCTGGCCGGCTCGCCCTGGGTCAGGCTGAGGTCGGCGTTGACCGGGATGTTCATGAACAGATTGAGCGGCTGCGGCACATGGCCGGCCGTCAGGCCGATTTCCGCCATGGCCTCGATCATGTTGTCGGCGCAGTTGCGGTGATAGTGCGTGCAGCCCAGATGTTCGTAGCGCCAGCGATCGCACGCCGCCATCAGCGTGTCGTGGATGCCGGGCGAGGTGTCTTCTTCCAGCACCAGGATCGGCTCGCGCTTGTTGGTGAACAGCGTCTGGCCTGCGGCCGGCATCAAGCGGCCGTTCTCGACCCTGGTGTGCTCCATCGACATGTGATGTCCGAGGTCCTCGGTGCAGAATGCCCAGGTGTCCACCACCTGCGAGCCATGGGTATTGATGATCTCGACGGCTTGCCCGTTGCTCAGCCGCACGGCTTTGCCGCGAGTGGCTGGAATGGTCTCGTGTGTCTCGGTCATGATGTTCTCCTTCAAGCGGCGTGACGGGTGGCGCGGCGAGCGGCCCAGCGGGGCTGGGCGCAGATATGGCCCAGGAATTCGATGACGGTCAGCGCGCCCAGATAGGCGGTGACACCGGTGCCGACATCAAGCGGCGGGTTGACCTCGACGAAATCGAAGCCGACGATATCATGCCGCTCGGCAATGGCCTTCAGGCTGTCGCGCAGCTCGGCATAACTCATCCCGTTGGGCTCGGCCGAGACGCAGCCCGGCACCAGCGACATGTCCATGGCGTCGACATCGATGCTGACATAGACCCGTGAGTCCGCCGGCAGCAGGTCGGCGACCCCCTGCGGGCCGATCCGGCGGAACTCGCCCATCGGAATCACCCGGTTGCCTGAGTTGAGGATGTCCTCCACCTGCTCCGGCGAATGGCGCAGGCTGCGGATGCCGACCTGGGTCAGGCTCAGCGTGTTGTCCATGCCGGCGATATGGCGAAAGGCATGGCTGTTGGTGATGGTCAGATCGTTCTCGAACGGCGCGTAGTCGGTGTGCGCATCGAAATGGATGACATGCAGCTTCTCGTCGAAGGCCCGGAATATCGGATAGGTGATGGCATGATCGCCGCCGAGCACCACCGGCAGCGCACCGCGATCGAGAATGCCGCGCACCATGGCGGTGATGTTGTCAAAGGTGCGGGGCGCATTGGCCGGATGGATGTCGACGTCGCCGACATCGGCGATCAGTCCCCGCGACATTTCCTCGACCAGATATTCGCGCCGGGTCTCCGGATCGTAATAGCCCCGGCCGCCGCCATAGAAGCGCAGCGAGTGTTCACGCAACGCGCGCGGCGCAAAGCGGCTGCCGGGCAGGAACGGCGAGCCCTCGTCGAACGGTACGCCGAGCACGGCGATGGCCGCGTCAAGCGTGGACAGATCCTCGCAGATCCGCGCACGCAGGAAGGACGGGATGCCGACATAGGGCCGGTTGACGCGAGACATGGCTTTACTCCGTGAGGTTGCTTGGGGTTCGGGGATCGATCAGACGGCGATCCGCCTGTACGAGATCGAGAAAATTGCGCAGCCGCGGCTCCCTCGGCGAGGAAATGATCTCGCGCGCCGGCCCTTCCTCCAGGATGCGACCATCGTCCATGAAGGCGATGCGGTCGGCGACGTTGGCCGCGAAGCCGATCTCATGGGTGACGACCAGCATGGTCATGCCGATCTCGGCCAATGACCGCAGAACGGCGAGCACCTCACCCACCAGCTCCGGGTCCAGAGCAGAGGTCGGTTCGTCGAACAGCATCAGCGCCGGATCCATCGCCAGCGCACGCGCAATGGCCACCCGCTGCTTCTGCCCTCCGGAGAGCGCGTGCGGATAACGGTCCATGCGGTCGGCTAGCCCGAGCCGCACCAGCAGTTCCTCGCCGCGTCGCATCGCCTCGACGCGTGGGCGGCCCAGCACAACAACCTGCGAGCGCACCACGTTCTCCAGCGCGGTCATGTGCGGCCAGAGATTGAACTGCTGGAAGACGATGCCGATCTTCGGGCGCAGCGCATCGATCTGGCGGCGGCCTTGCCGGCGGACGACGCCGCCCGACATCAGTTCACGCCCGAACGGCTTGCCGGTGACTTCGATGAAACCGTCGTCGGGCTGTTCGAGCCAGGTCAGGCAGCGCAGCAGCGTGCTCTTGCCGCACCCGCTCGGGCCAATCAGCGCGACAATCTCGCCTTCGTGCACATCGAGATAGACGCCATCGAGCGCGGTGACGCCGAAAAAGCGTTTGGTCAAAGCCGAGACCCGCAGGATGGGTGCACCCATCAGGCCCTCCGCGCGACGAGTGAGAGATAGCGCTCGGCGATCGGGTTGCGGCTGACGCCCTCGACCTGCGCGGTGCCGACCCGGTGCTCCAGCCGCCGGGAGGCTTCTGCGATCACGATCGCGATCAGCCAGTAGATCGACGCCACCGCAGCAAACACCTCGAAGGGCGCGAAAGTGTTCCCCTGCACGACCAGGCTCTGGTAAGTGAGCTCCGGCACCGTGATGGAGGAGAGGACGGCCGACTCCTTCATCATGGTCAGCGTCATGTTGGTGGACGGCGGCACCAGCGCGCGCAGAATCTGCGGCGCCACCACATGCCACATCGCGCTGGCGGGTGACATGCCAATGGCGCGTGCGCTTTCGAACTGGCCGCGCGGCAAAGCAAGGATCGCAGCGCGTATGATCTCGGCATAATAGGCGCTGGCGAACAGCGCCAGCGCCATGGTCCCGACCAGCGTCGCGGGCAGACGGATGCCCGCAAACGGCAAGCCGTAATAGACGACAAAGAGAAGGATGATGAAGGGGATGTTGCGTAGCGTCTCGACATAGAAGGCCGTGACAAGCCGCGGCAGCCAGCCCGGCATCAGTGCGATCAACGCCACCACGATCCCCGCAGCATAGCCGATCGCCATCGCCGCCACCGAGACCTGGATGGTCAGCCAGGCGCCCTGCAGCAGCAGCGGCCAGTAGCCGGCGAGCACGGTAGGATCAAAATGCATCGCTCAGATCCGTGCCGCGGCGAAACGCGCCTCCGTCACCCGGCCGAACAAGCTGATGACGAGATTGATGACCAGGAACACCAGGGCCGATCCGATCATGGTCTCGAACGGCCGGTAATTCGCGCGGGCGATCTGCTGTGCCGTCCGCAGCACGTCGACGACGGTGATGACCGACAACAGCGCCGTACCTTTCACCACGATCGTCGCCTCATTGATCAGCACCGGAACGATGCGGCGGAATAGTTGCGGCAGCACGACCTTCAGCCAGATCGCATGCGGCGGCAGACCGAGCGCCGTCGCTGCCTCGATCTGGCCGGTCTCGATGGTGGCGAGGCCGCCACGCATGCTCTCGCTGACAAAGACCATGCTGTTGAACGCAATGGCGGAGACGCCAGCCACCTCCGGCGAGAGATCGAGGCCAACAGCCGGCAGCACATAATAGGCGATGAAGATCTGGATCAGCAGCGGCGTGCCGCGCACGAAGCTGATGACCACGGCGATGATCATGTTCACCCCGGTGATTTTCACCGAGCGCACGATAGTGAGTGCGGTGCCCAGCATAAGCGCCAGCAGCATGATGATGACAGCCAGCCGGATATTGACCAGCGCAGCTTTCATGAGACTTGGCAGGATCGACAACAGGTAATCGAACTGGAAGCCCATGGAGGGGCCTTTCACGTCGCATGAAATGGGTGTTGCCGCGCCTCCTGCTCCCTCGCGGTCGCGTGGCTTACATCGCACCGGGCGGCAGATAGCCCTGATCAGGGATCGACATTTCGAAGCCGAACCATTTCTTCTGCAGGGCGGCGAGGCGGCCGTCGTCGCGCATCTTGCGGATCACGGCGGAAATGGCGTCCCGCAAATCCTTGTCGTCGGGCCGTGTTACCCAGGAAAGATAGGTAAAGCCGCCGTCCTGCGGCGTAGGCGCGAGCAGTTCGAAGACATCGGGCTTGTCCTTGACCAGGGCTGCGAGGCTTGGCAGCGACTGGATCACTGCATCGACTTCGCCGCTCGCGAGCGCCACATAGCTTTCAGGGAATGCGGTGAAGAGTTTCAATTCCTTGAAGCCCGGCCCGCCCGCGGCCTTCAGTTTGGCGTCGAGCGCACGCGCGACTGGCTCGGTCGACGACGCAAGCTGGGTTGCCACCACCTTGCCGTTGAGGTCTTCCGGCTTGGTGAGCTTGTCGCCCTTGCGCTTCATGGCATAGGGCATACCGTCGGCGATCGGCATCGTGTAGGCGTAGCGCCTGGCGCGTTCGGGATTGATGCCGACCGTGGTGGCGACAAAGTCGAACTTGCCGGCCAGTACGCCCGGCAGGATGCCCTGCCACGGCAGATCGAGCTGGTTCAGTTTCTTGACACCGAGCTCCTTGACCACCTCGGCCAGGATATCGGAGCCGTAGCCGACGATCTTGCCGTCCTTGACGAACTCGAAGGGCGGAAAGGCCGCCTCAGTGCCGACCGTCAACTCGCCGGTCCGCTTGATCCTTTCCAGTGTCGTCTCGGCGAAGGCCTGCTGGCTCGCGATGAGAGCGAAACAGATGCCGCCGGCGAGATAGCCCAGCGTCTTGCGATCGATCCTCAGCATGGCCCCATCCTTTTTCCGGGTTCGAAAACGGCTGCCGCTTCACACGGGCGGCGCGTCGAAATAGTTCGCCCTCACCGCCGCACCGATCAGATTCACGATTAGCCGACCGGCGGTGATGCAGCTGATCATGTTGACGTCGATGGACGGCGTGATCTCCACGATATCCATGCCGACCACGCGGCCCTTGCCGACCAGGCCGTGGATCAGTTTGCGCACCTGATGAAAGGTGAGTCCGCCCGGCGCCGGGCCCTCGACGGCGGGCATCACGCTCGGATCAAGGCCGTCAGCGTCGATGGTGATGTAATATTGGCCGCCATCCGGAATCCGCTCGAGCACCGCGTCCATGCCCTTGTCGTGCACCTCGAAGGCCGGAATGATGTTGGACCCGTAGGCCGCCGCCGCCGCAACCTCTTCAGGCCGCGCACTGCCCTGGGCGCGGATGCCGATCTGGAAGATTTCGCCGATGTGCGGCATCTCGGAGGCCCGCCGGATCGGGCTGGACAGGCCGTCGCGGACGCCATTGACATCGTCGCGCCAGTCGATGTGAGCATCGACCTGGATCAGCGTGATCGGGCCATGTCCCTTATAGGCACGCAGGATCGGGATCGGGATGCCATGATCGCCGCCGATGGTGATTGGCATGGCACCGGCGGCAAGAATCTTGCTTACCGCTTCTTCAGCGCGGATGGAGTGGCTGCGGAGATCGGTCATGTCGGCGGGAACATTGCCGACATCGACCACTTTCAGGGCCCGTCCGCCATAGATCGGGCCACCGACGTCGAAATCGTAGCGCTCCAAGCTGCGGCAGATGCGATCGGTGACCGAGCGGACGGCATCGGGAGCTGTCGACTGGTCGTTGGTGATCGCAGAGGCGTGATAGGCGCTGCCAAACGGGATACCGAGAATGGCGATGTGCGCGTCGAGGGTGTCGAGATCGGTGCAGATGGGCGACCAGAGCAAGCTCTGGTGCTTCAGCGCAGGCGGCACCGTCAGGGGCAGAGCCATACGTCCTCCAAGTCAGCTTGAGATAAGTCAGCTAAGTCAGATTGAGGTCACAGCGGGTTGGTTGCGCCGAACAAATCGGCATCTGCCCCGAACCGTAGCCCAGGCGGGAGAGCACCTGGAATGACAGACTGCGAAACCATGCTTGTAGGGAGTGCAACATGAAGCACGTCGCGCCCGCGCCGGTTCCACATCTCACCGAAACCGACCTGCGGCTGTTGCGTATTTTTCGCGCGGTTGCCGAAGCTGGCGGCCTGACCGCCGCCGAAACCCAGCTCGGCATGGAACGATCGACCATCAGCCGTCATCTGCTGGCGCTGGAAACGCGGCTCGGCAGCCGGCTCTGTTTTCGCGGCCCGTCCGGTTTTGAACTGACCGATTTCGGCCACCGTGCCTTACACGCCAGCATTGCCGCCTGCGACGCGCTTGAAATGGTGCATCACGAGCTCAACCTGGCCCGCAACATTGTCTCCGGCGAGTTGAAGATCGGCATCGCCGACAACTGCCTGTCCAATCCACGCTGCCGCCTGGCGGACACCCTTGCCCGATTTCGCGCCGCCGCGCCCAATGTCACGCTCAACATTGCGATCGGCCTGCCGAGTGCACTTGTCGAGGACGTGCTGGAGCGACGGCTGCATCTCGCCATCAGCGGACAGCCCGCCGGCAACGACAAACTCGATTACGCCTCGCTGTTCACCGAGGAGTTCCGGCTTTACGCGGCCGCCGCGGCACCGCTGACGCTCAAGGACCTGCGCGATAGCAATGTCGCTCTGGTGACGCGAACCAATGATCGACGCACGCAAAATCTCGCGCGACGCCTGCACATCAAGCAGCACGCTGTCGCCTTTGGGCTGGAAGCTGTCGCAACGATGCTGGTCGGCGGCGGCTTTGTCGGCTTTTTGCCGACGCACTATGTCGAGATGCTGGGCCCGATCCATCATCTGGAAGAGGTCTCAGGAGCCGAGGCCTTCCGCTATACGACTCAGTTCTCGCTGATCTCGTCGATCGATCGGCCGCTGCCACCAAGTGGCCGGCTGCTGGCCAAACTGCTGACCCGGCCGCCGTCCGCGGATTGACGACGAACTATATCGCCTCCTGGCAGCCGACCGCCTCCGACCAGCGCCGGATCAGATCTGGCGCTCGACCAGCTTGAGCTTCAGCTCGGCGATCGCTTCCGAGGGGTTGAGGCCCTTCGGGCACGCCTTGGCGCAGTTCATGATGGTGTGGCAGCGATAGAGCCGGAACGGATCCTCGAGATTGTCGAGCCGCTCGCCGGTCGCCTCGTCGCGAGAGTCGGTCACCCAGCGGGTCGCCTGCAGCAGCGCTGCCGGGCCGAGGAAGCGCTCGCTGTTCCACCAGTAGCTCGGGCACGACGTCGAGCAGCAGGCGCACAGGATGCACTCATAGAGGCCGTCGAGCTTCTCGCGGTCCTCGTGACTCTGCTTCCACTCCTTCTGCGGCGTCGGCGTCACGGTCTTCAGCCATGGCTCGATCGAGGCATACTGGGCGTAGAAATTGGTGAGGTCGGGGACCAGGTCCTTGACGACAGGCTGGTGCGGCAGCGGATTGATCTTCACCGCGCCGCCGGAGGCCACGTCGTGCATCGACTTGGTGCAGGCGAGCGTGTTCTGGCCATCGATGTTCATCGCGCAGGAGCCGCAGACGCCCTCGCGACAGGAGCGGCGGAAGGTCAGCGTCGGATCGATGTGGTTCTTGATCCAGATCAGGCCGTCCAGCACCATCGGGCCGCAATCGTGGATGTCGACCTGATAGGTGTCGACGCTCGGATTCTTGCCGTCGTCCGGATTCCAGCGATACACCCGGAATTCGCGCGTCTCGGTGGCGCCCGGCGGCTTCGGCCAGGTCTTGCCACCGGAAATCCTCGAATTCTTCGGAAGTGCGAATTCAACCATGCTTGCTCGCCTTCGTTCTCAGTAGACCCGCGCCTTCGGCGGGATGTACTGCACGTCGTTGGTCATCGTGTAATCGTGTACCGGACGGTAATCGATCGCGGTCTTGCCGCCGGCATCGATCCACGCCAGCGTGTGCTTCATCCAGTTCTTGTCGTCGCGCGCAGAGAAGTCCTCGCGGGCATGCGCGCCGCGGCTTTCGGTGCGGTTGGCCGCCGAATCCATCGTCACGATCGCCTGCACGATCAGATTGTCGAATTCGAGGGTCTCGACCAGGTCGGAATTCCACACCAGCGAGCGGTCGGAGACCGAGATGTCGCCGACGCCGCCATAGACCTTGTGGATCAGGTTCTGGCCTTCCTGCAGCAGGTCGCCGGTGCGGAACACCGCGCAATTGTTCTGCATCACGTGCTGCATGCTGTCGCGTAGCTTCGCGGTCGGCGTGCCGCCGGAGGCATGGCGGAAATGATCGAGCCGGCCGAGCGCACGGTCGGCGGAATCCTGCGGCAGTTCCGGCTGCTTGGCGTTCGCGGTCAGCTTGTCGGCGAGCCGCAGCGCCGCGGCGCGGCCGAACACCACGAGGTCTATCAGCGAGTTGGAGCCGAGGCGGTTGGCGCCGTGCACCGACACGCAGGCCGCTTCGCCGATCGCCATCAGGCCCGGCACCACCGAATTGTCGTCGCCGTTGCGCTTGGTCAGGACTTCGGCGTGGTAGTTGGTGGCGATGCCGCCCATGTTGTAATGCACAGTCGGCACGATCGGGATCGGCTCGCGGGTGACGTCGACATTGGCGAAGATCTTGGCCGATTCGGAGATGCCCGGCAGCCGCTCATGCAGCACCTTCGGATCGAGGTGATCGAGGTGCAGGAAGATGTGATCCTTCTTCTTGCCAACGCCGCGGCCTTCGCGGATCTCGATCGTCATCGCGCGCGAAACGACGTCGCGCGAGGCGAGATCCTTGGCCGATGGCGCGTAGCGCTCCATGAAGCGCTCGCCCTCGGAGTTGACGAGATAGCCGCCTTCGCCGCGCGCACCTTCGGTGACCAGACAGCCCGAGCCGTAGATGCCGGTCGGATGGAACTGGACGAACTCCATATCCTGCATCGGCAGCCCGGCGCGCAGCACCATGCCGCCGCCGTCGCCGGTGCAGGTGTGCGCCGAGGTGCAGGAGGCATAGGCGCGGCCATAGCCGCCGGTCGCCAGGATCGTGGTCTGGGCGCGGAAGCGATGCAGCGTGCCGTCGTCGAGCTTGAGCGCGATCACGCCGCGGCAGGTGCCCTGGTCGTCCATGATCAGGTCGATGGCGAAGAACTCGATAAAGAACTCCGCCGCATGGCGCAGCGACTGGCCGTACATCGTGTGCAGCATCGCGTGACCGGTGCGGTCGGCGGCGGCGCAGGTGCGCTGCGCCTGGCCCTTGCCGTAGTCGATCGTCATGCCGCCGAACGGGCGCTGGTAGATCTTGCCATCCTCGGTGCGCGAGAACGGCACACCCCAATGCTCGAGCTCGTAGACCGCGTCGGGCGCGTTGCGCACCATGTATTCGATCGCGTCCTGGTCGCCGAGCCAGTCCGACCCCTTGACGGTGTCGTACATGTGCCAACGCCAGTTATCGGGATGCATGTTGCCGAGCGAAGCGGAAATGCCGCCCTGCGCCGCGACCGTGTGCGAGCGGGTCGGGAACACCTTGGTGATGCAGGCGGTGCGCAGGCCGGCTTCCGAGCAGCCGACCACGGCACGCAGGCCCGCGCCGCCGGCGCCGACCACGACGACGTCGTAGGTGTGGTCCTGGATCGGATATGCCTTGCCGTTGGTGGCCGGGCCACTGCCGTTGGCGGCCTTGCCGTTTCCTTCACCCGCCATGGGTTATACTCCCGACGACAATTTGAGGATTGCGTAGATCGAGGCCAGCGCGACCACGAAGCAGAAGAAATTGTTGGCCATGACGCTTGCGATCTTCAGCTTCTCGTTATGCAAATAGTCCTCGATCACGACCTGCATGCCGATCTTCATGTGCCAGGTGCTGGCGATGATGAAGAGCAGCAGGATGATGGCGATCGGCAGCGAGCCGAGGATCTGCGCCGCGCCGGCCTGGTTGCGGCCGAGCAGCATGATCACGACGACGATCACCGGGATGATCAGCAGCGCCATGGCGACCGCCGTAAGGCGCTGGCGCCAGAAGTCGCCGGTACCGGTATGCGAGGCGCCGAGATTGCGGACGCGCCCCAGCGGCGTGCGCATCGAGGAGGGCTCGGTCATCGTCCACCTCCAACCGCATAGGCAATGATCCAGATCAGCACGGTGAGCACGATCCCGGCGACCAGCGCGCCCCAGGTCAGTGCCTCGCGCTCATTGGCCTTGAAACCGTAGCCAAGATCCCAGACGAAGTGCCTGAGACCGCTGAACAGGTGATGCATCAGCGCCCATGTGTAGCCAAACACGATCAGCTTGCCGATCACGCTGCCGGTGAAGGCCTGGACATTGGCGTAGGCCCCGGGGCCCGAGGCGGCTGCGATCAGCCACCAGGCCAGCAGCAGCGTGCCGAAGTAGAGCGCGATGCCGGTGGCGCGGTGGACGATGGACAGCGCCATCGTCAGGGTCCACCGGTAGGTCTGCATATGGGGCGAAAGCGGTCGTTCGATCCTGGCGGTCATCGGCGGCTTTGTGTTTGGTGGGGCCGCGGCCGGCCCATCGGGGAACGCGGTAGATGAATTCTATTTACGGAGTCGAACCAGTCCGTGCAACGGCCAAATAGCCTTCGGTCGAACCGAAGTTCATTGTTAGCACAGCCGAAATCAGGTTGATCCGCAGGCTGGTATACCAGACAAGCAGCAAATGAACAAAGAAATGAACTCGAATTCCTTTAATCGCGTCGGCGGTATGCGATGATGTTTTGAACGTTGCGGTTCCGCCCCATCGCCCGGCCGGATAATCGACGAATGCCCTGATCTTAGGCGATGCGAGCAGGGACGGCTGGAAGGTCGGGATACTTTGGTGTGGACGCAGGTTCGCGGTCGACGAGCACGCGCTGCAAGCTGCCCGCGGCCAGCCCCTGCTCAATCTGCAATGACGGCACGCGCGCCATGCCTGCGCCCATACCGCGCTGCACCAATGAACGCGTCGAGGCTATTCATCCAGAGCCGGGCGGATATGCGGAATATGCGGTCCGCCCCGGCGGCCAGTTGGTGATCGGTTGAGCGGGCAATAGTCGCACTAATCCTTCAAGCGTACTTCGCTGCCAGTCCATCTTCGTAGATCGCCAACGCCCTCAATACGGTCGGAATCGGAGAGCACCCGCAATCGGGCCGCGATCGCTTCATCGCTGATAGGCCAACCAAGCTCCTTGCAGCGTTTTTCTGCATCGATCAGGAACATCGCCGTCTTTCGCCAGCGAGTTTTCAAGGGCGAGAAGATCATTTCGTCGAGCCGATCTTCGGTGATGAAGGGTGGAAGTTTCACCTCGCTCCATGTGAGTTCGCTACAGACTTCAGGCCGCTCCCGCTCCTCTTCGGGTGGCAGCAAGTCTGGATATTGTTCGCAAATCGGCAGGAGCAGTCTGTCTTCCAGGTCGAGGACAATCTCGTCAAGGCGGCGATCGAACCTGAGTCGCTCCTCCTTGCCGAGCCCGGCTATGGCCATGCTCACCTTGTCCATTGCTTCAAAGGCATCGCGTAGATGATCGATAATCCGGATAGCCTGCTCGCGCTTCATTGCCCCTCGCGAAGTTCTCGCTTCCTCATGCCTTCGAATAAATGTCTTTGTAGGTATCCCGCAAAATGTTCTTCTGCACCTTGCCCATCGCGTTGCGCGGCAATTCGTCGACGACAAAAACGCGCTTGGGCATCTTGAATTTTGCGAGCCGCCCGTCGAGCGTCTTCAGCACTGAAGCTTCGCTGAGATCGGCGCCCTTGGTGCAGACCACGACGGCGGTGACGCCCTCGCCGAAATCGGTATGCGGCACGCCGATCACGGCTGATTCGATCACGCCGGGCATCGCATCGATCTCGCTCTCGATCTCCTTCGGATAGACGTTAAAGCCGCCCGAGATCACCAGATCCTTGCCGCGGCCGAGGATATGGACATAGCCCTTATCGTCGATCTTGCCGAGATCGCCGGTGATGAAAAAGCCGTCCTCGCGGAACTCGGCTTTTGTCTTTTCCGGCATCCGCCAGTAGCCCTTGAAGACGTTCGGGCCCTTAACCTCGATCATGCCGATGGTTTCCGGCGCCAGCACCTTGCCCGTATCGGGATCGGTGACGCGCACGGAGACGCCGGGCAGCGCGCGGCCGACCGCGCCGGGTACGCGCTCGCCGTCATAGGGGTTGGAGGTGTTCATGTTGGTTTCGGTCATGCCGTAGCGCTCGAGTACGGCGTGACCGGCGCGGGCGAACCATTCGCGGTGCGTATCGGCGAGGAGCGGCGCGGAGCCCGAGATGAACAACCGCATGTGCTTGGTTGAATCTTTGTTCAGGCCGGGGTTCTGCAAGAGACGGGTGTAGAAGGTCGGCACGCCCATCATCACGGTCGCGCGCGCCATCAGCCTGATAATCAGGTCCGGATCGAACTTCGGCAGGAAGATCATCGAAGCCCGCGCGAACAGCGTCACGTTGCTCGCCACGAACAGGCCGTGGGTGTGATAGATCGGCAGCGCGTGGATCAGCACGTCCTTGTCGGTGAAGCGCCAGTAGTCGACCAGCGAGTACGAGTTCGACGCGAGATTGTCGTGCGAGAGCATCGCGCCTTTGGAGCGGCCGGTGGTACCGGACGTATAGAGGATCGCAGCGAGATCATCATTGCCGCGCGCAACCGTCGCAAATTCCTTGCTCGCCCTGTCTGCGGCGTCCGTGATCGAGCCCTTGCCCGTGTTATCGAGCGTCTCGACCTTCGCGTCCACCTTTGCGGCGATCGCGGTGATGCCATCGAATTTCGAGGGGTCGCAGACCACGAGCGCCGGCTCGGCGTCGGTGATGAAGTACTCGAGCTCGTTCAGCGTGTAGGCGGTATTGAGCGGCAGGTAGACGCCGCCGGCCCGCACCGTGGCGAGATAAAGCACGAGGCCGGAAACGGATTTCTCGGTCTGCGCCGCGACGCGGTCCCCCGGCTTGACGCCCCTGTTAACCAGCACGTTCGCCATCTGGCCGGCGCGTGCGATCAGATCGCCATAGGAAATGCGGCTGCCGTCGAGCTGCTCGATCGCGAGCCGCGAGGGGTCATCAAGGCCGTCGAACAGGCGGGAAAACAGGTTGGCGTTGGCAGTCGTGTTCATGCAACATCCCGTGAGGGGTGAAAGGGCCGGAAAACTCCGGCTGGATTAGCAAAAACGCCCTTCGGAAAGCAACGGAGACAGTTTGCATGACAAATCATGGGAAACGCGTGGCCTGGGTCACCGGCGGCGGCACGGGAATCGGTGAGTCCGGGGCGGAATTCCTGGCGGCGGACGGCTGGACGGTGGTGGTCTCCGGCCGCCGCAAGGAAGAGCTGGATCGTGTGGTCGCCAACATCGCCAAGAACGGCGGCAAGGCCGAGGCGATGGTGCTCGACGTCAGCAAGAAGGCCGACGTCAACAAGGTGGCTGAGGCGATCGTCGCCAGCCACGGCCGCATCGACCTGCTGGTCAACAGCGCCGGCATCAATGTGCCGAAGCGGAGTTGGGCCGACATGGAACTGGAAGGCTGGGACAAGCTCGTCGAGGTCAATCTCAACGGCGTGCTCTATTGCATGCGCGCGGTGCTGCCGACGATGCGCAAGCAGAAGGACGGCTGCATCATCAACGTCGCCTCCTGGGCCGGCCGTCATGTCTCGAAGATGCCAGGACCGGCCTACACCACGACGAAGCACGCGGTGCTGGCGCTGACCCACTCCTTCAACATGGACGAATGCATCAACGGCCTGCGCGCCTGCTGCCTGTCGCCGGGCGAGGTCGCTACCCCGATCCTGAAGCTGCGGCCGGTGGTGCCGAGCGAGGCCGAGCAGGCCAAGATGCTGCAGCCCGAAGATTGCGGCCGTACCATCGCCTTTGTCGCCAGCATGCCCGCGCGGGTCTGCATGAACGAGATCCTGATCAGCCCGACACACAACCGCGGCTTCATCCAGACGCCGCATAATCGGGATTAAGCCAAAAACTCTCTGAAGCTTGTATCAAGCCTGTAACCCGGATTCGCGACGTTCCATCCAGGTTACAGGCTGCACGGTGATGTCAGCGATTAGTTTCACGCATCACGATAAATTATCCGGCGAAACCGACTCAAGAACCTCCCGTAATTCGGCACAACGACGACACACTCACCGATCGCCTCGTGTCGTCGCCGCCCCATCATCGCCGGCAAAGTCTTGCCGGCAGCTCACTCATCGGGAGATGAAACCATGTCCAAGCGTATTGCCTATCTCGCGGCCGCCGCCTTCAGCGCGCTCGCGCTCACTGCCACCGTCGTCGCCCCTGCGCGCGCCGAGGAAAAGACTGTCATGGTCGGCGGCGCTGCGATGTTCCCGTCGAAGAACATCATTCAGAATGCCGTCAACTCGAAGGATCACACCACCCTCGTTGCCGCGGTGAAGGCCGCCGGTCTCGTCGACACCCTGGAAAGCAAGGGTCCGTTCACGGTGTTTGCGCCGACCAATGCAGCGTTCGCCAAGCTGCCCGCTGGAACCGTCGACAATCTCGTGAAGCCCGAGAACAAGGCGACGCTGACCAAGATCCTCACCTACCATGTGGTCCCCGGCAAGCTCGAGGCGTCCGACCTCTCCGACGGCAAGAAGCTGAAGACGGTCGAGGGCGAGGAACTCACCGTGAAGAAGCAGGACGGCAAGGTCTGGATCGTCGATGCCAAGGGCGGCACCGCCATGGTGACGATCGCGAACGTCAACCAGTCGAACGGCGTCATCCATGTGATCGACACCGTCCTGATGCCGGCGACGTGACACCTGAGAGCCCTGTTTAGTCCCCAGCAAGACAGGCGGAACGGCGAGCCGGGACCTCTCCCGGCTCGCATTTTTGTGACTGCGAAAGACGATCTACCTCAAACTGATAACGCATGGATCTGTAACGGAATGACGGTTCCCGGCGTATAAGCTGGTACGACCTCGATCAGAGAGCACCCATGTCGAGCCTTGCCGTTAACGACGACCATACAACCACCGCGACGCCGGCGAAGGTGATCCAGCCGGCTTGGGTGCGCGCGCTGCACTGGACCAATGCGATTGCCATGGTTCTGATGATCATGTCGGGCTGGCAGATCTACAACGCCTCGCCGCTGTTCAGCTTTACCTTCTCCCACAGCATCACGCTCGGCGGCTGGCTCGGTGGCGCGCTGCTCTGGCACTTTGCCGCGATGTGGCTGTTGATGGTCAACGGTCTGATCTACCTGGCCCTCGGTTTCGCCACCGGCCGCTTCCGCCGCAAGCTGCTGCCGATCACGCCCGGCGGCGTCGTTTCCGACGCCAAGGCGGCGCTGACCTTCAAGCTGTCGCATGACGACCTCAGCAAGTACAATTCCGTGCAGAAGCTGCTCTATGCCGGCATCATCACCGTCGGCGTCGTCATCGTGCTGTCGGGCCTCTCGATGTGGAAGCCGGTCCAATTGTACTGGCTGTCGGTGCTGTTCGGCGGCTACGACATCGCGCGCTATGTGCACTTCACCTGCATGGCGCTAATCGTGGCCTTCCTGGTGATCCATGTCGCGCTCGCGGTGCTGGTGCCGAAGAGCCTGCGCGCCATGATCATCGGTCGTTAGAAAAAGGTTCTGTCATGGGTCGACTTCGCAAACTGCTGATCCCCGGCGTCGACAAGAAGCTGCTCGTGCGCGACGCCGTGAAATCGATGCCGGATCCGACGCGCCGCCGCTTCATCACGACCGGCGCGAGCCTCGGCGCGCTGACGCTGTTGGCTGGCTGCGACGTGATCGACTCTTCCTCCGCGGAGGAGATGCTGAAGCGGGTCTCGAAGTTCAACGACGCAGTCCAGGCCTGGATGTTCAATCCCGATGCGCTGGCGCCGACCTTTCCCGAGAGCATGATCACCAAGCCGTTTCCGTTCAATGCCTATTACGACCTCGACGATGCGCCCGAGATCGAAGCCAAGGATTGGAAACTGGACGTGCGCGGGCTGGTCGAGAACAAGAAGTCTTGGACGCTCGACGATCTGTACAAGCTGCCGCAGGAGAAGCAGGTGACGCGTCACATCTGCGTCGAAGGCTGGAGCGCGATCGGCAGCTGGACCGGCACGCCATTGCGCGATTTCCTCAAGCTTGTGGGTGCCGACACGCGCGCAAAATATGTCTGGTTCCAGTGTGCCGACAAGGATGGCTACAACTCGCCGCTGGACATGCGCACCGCGCTGCATCCGCAGACCCAGATGACGTTCAAGTTCGCCGACCAGATCCTGCCGCGCGCCTACGGCTTCCCGATGAAAATCCGCGTGCCGACCAAACTCGGCTTCAAGAATCCGAAATATGTCGTCTCGATGGAAGTCACCAACGACTACAAGGGCGGCTACTGGGAAGATCAGGGTTACAATTCCTTCAGCGGGAGTTGAAGGAGGCGAGTGGCGAATGGAGAGTGGCGAATAGGTAAACGCATTCCTGTTAGCTATTCGCAATTCGCTACCCGCTATTCGCCGCTTTCGGCCCCACCTTCCTCTGAAACGCCGACAGCAACGCGCCCAACGCCAGCATCGCGGCCGAGACGTTCAGGGCGACCGACAGATTGCCGACCGCGTCGGTGATGGCGCCGACCACGATCGGGCCGAGTGTCTGGCCAATGCCGAAGGCGATGGTCATCGCGGCGATCGCCGTCGGCCAGGACTCCGGTGGGTAGTTGTAGCGGACGAAAGCGGTGGTCGAGCCGACCACCGCGAAGAAGGCGACGCCGAACACCAGCGCCGAGACACCGAGCAACAGCGGTGAGTGGCCGAAGATCGGAAGGCTGGCGCCGAGCGCATTGAAGCCGAGGATGATCGTGGTCGCGAGCCCGCCGCGATCCAGCGCCAGCACACGCCGCCACACCCAGGGCGTCGCGAAGGCGCTGACGCCGATCAGGCTCCAGAAGGCACTCTGCGCCGCCGGGCCGCCGCCGCCGTCGCGGACATAGGCGATCATGAAGGTCATATAGGCGATATAGCCGGCGCCAAACAGGAAGTAGCCGGTGAGGTAGATCAGGACGGGAAGCACGGCGAATTTTGTCCGCACGATGCCGCCGGTGACGATATCTGCGTGGAACGGTGCGAGCAGCAGCGGCACGGTCATGATGACCGCGAGCAGCGTCATCGTCCACCACACGATCCACCACGAGCCGGCGCCAAAACCCTGCAGCACGAAGGGCGCGATCAGTCCCGACAAGAGGATGCCGATGCCGGGCCCCGCATAGAACAGGCTGAGCAGGAAGTTCGCGCGTTCCGGCCGCGAATGCGCGATGGTTGCCGCAAGCGCGCCTCCGCCGACAAACCCGAGCGCGGCGGCAAAACCGATGAGTAGGCGGGCAAAGCTCAGCACGGCGTAATTGCCCGAAATGGCCGAGAGTGCGAGCGACGCGACGCAGGCCAGCGTCGACCAGCGTACCGATGTTACCAGCCCAAAACGCTGGATCACACGCGAGGCGACCAGCGCGCCAATCAGGTAGCCGGCGGCATTGATCGTGTTCATGAAGCCGGCAGCCGAATAGGACCAGGCCAGCGAGTCACGCATATCGGGCAAGACAAGCGAATAGGCAAAGCGCCCGATGCCGAGACCGACCGTCGGGGCTAGCGATAAAATGAGGATCAACCGCGCGGGATGCGCGTAGGAGGGGGCGGGGGCTCTCACAAATCACTCCGGCAATGCGGCCATTGTGGCAGGCCACGGCGGTCCTGCCCAGCGCCTTGGGCGGCAACAGTGTCTTGCAAACGGTGTCTTGCAAAATGAACGATCAGGCGATCAGGCGATCAGGCAATCAGCACGAGCGCCACGCCGATCACGGTCAGCACGGTTCCGGCGACGATCCGCATCGTGATCTCGACATGCTTGAGCATCATCGCGCTCAGCGCCACGGTGACCAGCGGATAGATCGCGGCGAGCGGCGCCACCAGCGTGATCGGGCCGTTGCGGACCGCGGCAAACAGGCTGAGCGCGCTGAGCCCGTTGCTGATCCCGGTCAGCGTGAACCAGAACCGGCCGTCACGTGGGGCCTGCACCATGAAACTACCCTTGCGGAGACGCTGCACCGTGAGCACCACGATCGATGACATAAGGTATCCGACCAGGCAGGCCCAGAGCGGACTCGGCCAGATCGCCAGCCCGAGCTTGGCGATCGGCGGCACCACGCCGCGCACCACCGCGCTACCGAGCGGCAAAAGAAGTGCCCAGCTCCGCCAATGGCCGAGGTCCCGCGGCCGGGTCACGGTGATGACCGCGGCACCCGCGACCGCAACGACGAGGCCGATGAGCTGTTGCGGCTGCAGCGGCTCGTGCAGCAGGACCACGGCGGCCGTGACCGCGAACAGCGGCGCGAGATTGCCCAGCGTCGAGGTGATCACTGGTCCGAGCGCCCGGTTCGATGCGAAGGTCAGTAGCGTCAGCGACGCCGGGAAGAACAGGCCGATCGCCATGAAGACCGGGAGGCCCCGCCAGACCACCGGCTCGCCATGCAGGATCAGCGGGGAGAGCAGCAGGAACAGTAGGGTGAAGGAGGGGACGCTGATGGCGGCGCCCGACAGCGGCTCGACGGTGCGCAGGCCGAGTTGCGCCAAAACGACCCCGGCGCCAAGGAAAATGGCCGAGGCAAAGGCGTAGACGATGGCTGCGGTCATGAGGTCCGTCTTGTTGGCTTCTTCTGGGCGCGGTTTGGTCTTGCGGGGGCATTTTGAGCCCGTCCGGAGCGCCTTGCCAATCCGCCCCGGGCGTTTTAGCACTCGCGCCTGACGATGACGGGCATGCCCGATTGAGTGAGGTAACGACCATGGCGACCCATAAACTGCTGCTTCTCCCCGGTGACGGCATCGGCCCCGAAGTGATGGCCGAGGTGCAGCGCGTGATCGACTGGCTGAATGCGCAGGGAATCGCAAAATTCGAGACCGAGCAGGGGCTGGTCGGCGGCTCGGCCTATGACGCGCACAAGGTGTCGATCTCCGAAGGCGACATGGCCAAGGCGACTGCGGCCGATGCCGTGATCTTTGGTGCGGTTGGCGGCCCCAAGTGGGACAGCGTGCCCTATGAGGTGCGCCCCGAGGCGGGCCTGTTGCGGCTGCGCAAGGATCTTGAGCTGTTCGCCAATCTGCGTCCGGCGGTGTGCTATCCGCCGCTGGCCGACGCCTCCAGCCTGAAGCGCGAGGCGGTCGAGGGCCTCGACATCATGATCGTGCGCGAGCTCACCGGCGGCGTCTATTTCGGCGAGCCGAAGACCATCACCGATATCGGTAACGGCCAGAAGCGTGCGATCGATACCCAAGTCTACGACACCTACGAGATCGAGCGCATCGGCCGCGTCGCCTTCGAGCTCGCGCGCAAGCGCCGCAACAAGGTGACGTCGATGGAAAAGCGCAACGTCATGAAGTCGGGCGTGCTCTGGAACGAGGTCATGACCCAGATGCATGCGCGCGAATACGCTGACGTCACGCTGGAGCATCAGCTCGCCGATTCCGGCGCGATGAACCTCGTCAAGACGCCGAAGCAGTTCGACGTCATCGTCACCGACAATCTGTTCGGCGACATGCTATCCGACATCGCGGCGATGCTGACGGGATCGCTCGGCCTGCTGCCGTCGGCATCGCTCGGCAAGGTCGACGCCAAGACCAAGGAGCGCAAGGCATTGTATGAGCCGGTGCACGGCTCGGCGCCCGACATCGCCGGCAAGGGCCTCGCCAATCCGATCGCCATGATCGCGTCGTTCGGCATGGCGCTGCGCTATTCCTTCGGCATGGGCGATCTCGCCGACAAGGTCGATGCCGCGATCGCGGCGGTGCTCGCCAGCGGATTGCGCACCGCCGACATCAAGTCGGACGGCACAACCGCTGTCACCACGACGCAGATGGGCGATGCGATCCTGAAGGAATTGCAGAAGCTGCACGCGTAAAAACTGCACTGTCATTCCGGGTTCGATGCTACGCATCGCCCCGGAATGGCGAAGCCCTCAAACAAAAATGGCCGGGACAAGCCCGGCCATTTTCACGTCAACAGATCGCTGAAACGCTCAGTACAGCGGGAATGTCCGCGGATAGCCGCCTAGATCGGACGGCGGGCTGAGCGGCTGGCGATCGATCGGGCGGTTGTTGTTCTCGCGCGCGAACGACGGATAGCCGACATCCGGCGGGAATGCATAGTCGGTGAACTTGCGGTCGCCCGGCTGCACTTCGACGCCGGCATCGAGCCACGAGCGCGTGGTGACGTAGACGCGGGTGCGCGGGCCCTGCTGGTAGACGCGGTTTGGACCCTGCGGGCCGTAGTAGCGGCGGCCGTCGCGGTCGTATTGCTGCTGCTGCTGTTGCGCGCGCTTGGTCGGGGTCTGGGCGCTCGACGAGGTCACGCCGAACGCGGTTGCGGTGACGGCAGCCGCTGCAAGCAACACCACGAGCTTGTTCGCGGCAGAAAGATTGAAGGTCATCGCATCCTCGTCATTGCGGCCCCGTTGGGCCTGGCGCGTCGCCAAAATCGATTGGAACGCATTGTAGCCGGGGTGGGCGGCGCGTCACTAGGTCAATTGCGCCACACCGCCGGACATAATTGCCGAGAGTGGCGCAAAAGTTTCATGAAAACCAGTGTCTTGCCACGGTGTCGCCATCAAAGCGCACCGCGCATCCTCGGATTTTCGCTGCCCATGACCCAGTCCGATGACAGCGCGGGCGGGCCAGAGGTAGCGCAGTCCGTGCGCCTCAGCTCGGCATGGGCAAATATCTCGGCCAGCTTCGGATCGTTGCCCGCGGTCAGCAAGGTCAGCCGGTTGAGCATGCAGCTGATTGCGGCACGCTGCGCCGGCAGGCTGGCGCGCTGGCAGGTCCAGCCGGAAATCCGGACATTCGGCGCCTCGACCTGCTTGAAGAAGCCGAGGCAGGCACGGCCGCCGCCCCGCGCCACGGGTTCTAGAAGAGCGACGCTGCCGAACTTGCTGTCGATGATCCCTGCGGCTTCGAGCTCGCGCGCGCCGCCCGGATCGAGCTGCGCCGCGATCCCGGCGATCGGCGGTTCCGCAGCCTCGCCGCCGGGGCGGTAGATCTCCAGCTCGGCGGCGGGCTTATGCTCGGCGTCGGTCCAACGGAAAACGTCCTTGCGGCCGCCGTCAGGATGCCGAAATATCTCATAAGTCTCTGTTTTATCGCGCGGATCGACCCGGCTCACGGCAAAGGCCGGCACCGGGCGGTTGGCCAGACTCCAACTCGCGGCCGCAGGCGCCATCGCCGTTGCGTCCGGAAGCTGCTGCCATAGATAGACCCCAAGGACACCGAACAGAGCCAGCGCGCCAGCATAGGCGAACAGTCCGGAGAACGTCGCATAGACCTCGTCGACGAAACTCGTCAGCGCCGAGGGAATTCCCGTACGATGGGGAGGAGACCGGTTGGCCTGAAACAGACGCATCAAAACGCTCGAACGCTAACGCTAACGTTGTCTTGATGGGCTTTCTCGCATAGAAGATTAAACGCTTCCCTACTATGCACGCCATTGCACAAGAATGCACTTATTTACCAAGTGCTTAGATCGGAGCCCAGGTTGCATATGCGGGCTTGATAGAGCAGGGCTGGACGGCTACTTGTTAGTGCAAATGTTAGTGCACAACAGGGGATTTCGCCCATGCCGCGATTGTCTCAAACCGACGTTACCAAAGCCATAGCATCCGGCCGCAACTTCAAGCTCTTCGATGGCAACAGCCTATGCCTTCACGTTCGCAACGGCTCCGGCATCTGGCTATTTCACTATCGCGATGGCCGATCGATGCGGACGCGCTCGCTGGGATCAGCCGCCGACATGTCGCCATCCGCCGCGCGTCGCGCTCGCGAAGATTTCGCGGCGGAACGCCGTAGGGCTCGCATCCCGCGCCGGGGCCTTGCCGTGCTCAACTCCGCCGCGCCGGCTGCCGACCCTAAGAGCGATACATCGAAGCGCATGCGGTTCGCCGATCTCGTGGACAGCTTCATTGAATTGAAGGCGTTGGAGTGGAAGGTGACGAGCGATGAGCCGCACCTCTATGGCCTCTTGAAGACCGGCACGCTCGGTAAGCTATGGGCGGACGAGATCACCCATACGGACGTTGAGACCGAATTGCGAACTCGCTGGGGCGATGCCCTCACCAATGCCGACAAGTTCCGGGGCCGGATCGAACGCGTAATCAACCACGGGATTGCGAAAGAGGCCCGGTCCGGCGATATCCCGAACCCGGCCCGTAAAGAGATCATCAAAGAGTTGATCCCGTCCGCTCCGAAGAGCACGCCACGGCCAGCGATGCACCGTGACGGTGTCCCGGCCCTTATGGCTGAGCTTGTCGCCGATAGCTCGCCGGCTGCCCGTGCTCTTGCATTCGCGGTTATGACCGTCGCCCGCAACGCGGAAGCTCGCTTGGCAGACTGGAGCGAGATTGTAGGCAGTGATTGGATCATCCCCGGCGGCCGGGAAGAGAGATCAATGAAGGAAGGCGACGAACACGCGGTGCCGCTGTCGGCCGCCGCGCTGGCCTTGCTGGGGCCTCGGAAACCATCTGGCCTGATCTTCGGAGAGATGCACAAGTCGGCCTTGAATGACGTGCTCGCCTCGCTCCGTCCTAATGCCCCTGTAACGGTGCACGGGATGCGCACCGCCTTTACCTCGTGGGCCAAGGCCGCCGGCTATCCGAAGGACCTCCGCGAGCTTGCCAAGGCGCATGCGGCTGGCCGCACCGCTACCGAGGCCGCGTATGAGCGATACGACAGGGCCGATCAATTGAAGGCGTTGCGGCCGATGCTTCAAGCGTGGAGCGACTACGCAATGAGCGCGATCACGGGGATGAGGGCCGCTTCATGAGCAAGCCGTAGCTGCTACCCGAGCCATCTCAAACAAAACCCCGATGCTCTGTGGGAGCACCGGGGTCAATCGTGTCTAGTCACAACGGCGGACCCTGCGGACCGAGCCGTCGTCACGCTCGATCGTGACGGAGCGGCATCCGCGATCGTAGTCATAGGCGCGATAGGCGGGTCGATCGTATCCGTAGGTCCGATAAGCGGGTCGATCGTAATCGCGGTAATAGCGCCGCTGTGGGCCCACTTCCACGCCGCCGAACGGCGTATCCACGGCAACCTGCGCTGACGCAGGTGCAACCGAGATCGGCGTGGCGATGAAACCAGCAACCGCCAACACGCTAGCCAGTAACAGACTTCGCATAAGAGGTTCCTCCTCAGTGATTGCGCATTGCCTCAACGTCACAAGCCAGGCGGCGTTCCTACGCTAGCCTCAGGCGATTGAAATTCGGGTGGCTGCGCAAGGGGGTCCGCGTGGACCTTCTCCTCTACTCCTCGACCTCGTGAACCACGGTGCGCGTCTCCGGATCGACCAGCATCACCCGATCTCCAGAATAGACGTACCGATATCTGGTGAGCGATGGACCCCACTCGTCAGGCACCACCTGTAGCTGGACGTCGCGAGGCACGGGCGAGCCGATAACGATCTTTTCGCGCGTCTCAGCCGGCCGAATGCTGTGCTCGGTGATGTAGCTATGGATGCGCGTGCGATACTGCGGCTCGATTTGAACGGCCGTATGTCGGGTATCGGTCGTGACAACGGTGCTTTGGGCAAATGCGCCGGTCGATGCCAGCACAGCGGCGACGGCTATCAGCAAGCTCTTCATTGCTCTTCCTCCTCCTCAGCCACTCGATGCGGCCTGCGAGAACGAACCACCCGCTGTTGGCAAGGTTCCAAGAAAATGAAACGGCCTCAGTGGGGAAGGACTGAGGCCGCTTCGGGACGTGTGATTGTGTGCCTTGGGCAATGTCGGGGCACGGCCTAGTTACAACACACAAGCGGAAAGGTTCCAGTGCACTTGGGTCGGTACCGACCTGCTTACTCAGGCCGCTTCAATTCGCGTGACGCGACCCAACCGGCTGCCTTCTCCAGCGGATCGGCTACCTCCACAATCCTCGCGTATTCGCACTGAGGGCATTCGAACGTTTGGAGTTCAAATCTGGCGCGTCGGGGGCGGCGACGATCGGCCAGCACCATCAGAGCGCTGCACTTTGGGCAAAGGGGCGCGATGATCATGCGATGGTCAGCGCTCGGCGTGTTGGTCACGGATGCTCCGCCTTCTCCCTGCGCAGAACCGCGATGATCGCGAACAGGTGTCGCGAGTGGCGCGAATGAGTGCCCGCCTTCACTGCGGACCATTCCTCCGCCGCCGCCCATACCTCCGCCGCCACCGTGGCCACCTGCGAAAGCCGGCGACCCTGACAAAAGTGCGATGGTGACGCAAACAGCAACAACAGACTTGGACATCTTCGCTCTCCCTTGCAAACCGGATCATTCCGGCGATAGGAGGGACCTTATGTGCGGCCTTAGAAGTTCGCCGTGACCCAAGTCACGTTCGTCATCGCGTAGTTCGCCGCGTCGAGTAGGGTCACGAGCTTTCGGCCATCGGGCAGAACGATGGCGTCTGTGAAGCGGCGTTTCCAGTCCGGCCGCTTGCTAATGACGCCAGCCCTCTTTGTCGGTCGGCCGGTAGCCATCCGGCATGCGCGGCGCTTCACCATCCGCCGGCCGGTTGCACCAAGGGCAGGGCGCGCCGGCCCCGCCGCATGTGCAGGCGTGTTCGCCTTCCCACGGCCGATTGGGATGGTTTTCGCAGACCCAGCCGCAATCTTCACACAGCGTGCATCTCAAGTGCGCCTGCTTATGACGGCTCTCCGTCAAGATCATATTCCCTGGCTAGGTCCTTCGCAAAGATGAAGGCGGCTGCCGGTGCCATCGCAGGACCATTGCAAAGCTATCTTGCATTAAAGCGCTCCCATAGGAAACGCCTCGCGCGGAAATTCATCACTTGCAATTCGTCCTTGAACTTGAACGCTGCTCTCCCGCCGTCTCGCCATTCCCAAGTCCAGTCTACATGTTCGATGAGGCCGGTTCCGGCCAGCCAACAAAGTTGGCCGATGGTGCTGTCGGTAGCCGCGACGATCTCAACAAACGAAAACATGCTTTGCCAGTGATCTAACCCCGTCAGGCGTTAGTTGCTTTTCATCCGCCGTTTTAGCTCGACCGAAAGGCCCGCTGCCGCTTCGAAGATGGCCTCAAGCGGATACGAACCGCAGTACTTGCTCATTGCGGCGAGTATCCCGGGCGCATCCATTGTTTTCAAGAAGTCGGAGTTGTCAGGGCCGTTTCTTGCCGACAGGAAACCGAGCACCCACTGATCCTCAGCATAAGCCTCTTCATTGTCTTTGGAATGGTTCGCTGTCCACGTGCCGCAAGAATGCGTGCCCAGTCCCAACACCGTTTGCGGTGTTCCAGCCAAGGCCGTTGAGGTTGCTGCCAGCAATAGAAAGCACGGGAGTAGGTGTCGCGTGATCATGGCGCGCTCTCTGATGCGATTAGGTGGGCAAGCTAGGACAGAGAGCAGTCTCACTTGCTTCGCCCTTCGTCCCTAGCGCAAAAACTAAAGCCGCCGCTACCGGGTTGAGAACGGCGCGACGGCTCTGGGCCAACTACGCTACGTGGCCCGGCGAGAAGTGTCGCCGAGACTGGTGAACAAACCATTAGGCGGCAGCGGCCTTCACCCGGAGAGCATCGCCCTGCCGGCAGACTTAACTCAACAGGATGTCGGTTGCGCCTCGTCCAAGTACTTTAGCGCCTCGTCTACACTGGCAATTGCCGCATTGATTTTCGCAAGGTACTTTGTCGTCGCGGCTTTAAGATCGCTGCCCGGTACGCTCCTCGAAATGAGGGTCGTTGCGTCCCGACGGGTGCGCACCAATTGTTTGCGCTGTTCCCGCAGCGCTTTTGTGATGTCGATCAAATTGGGCATGGCTCAGCTTGCACCCTGAGCATCGATTTGTGCGCGCAGAGCTAACTCTTGCTGATCTTTTGGGAGCGAGTGAAAATTGGCCGCTTCGACCAACCAGTGCTCGACTAGCTGTCGCTCTTCCTCGGAAAGCTTGCGACCACCGTCCATGATGAAGCCGCCGCTGAATTCCTTGCAGAGAAACGTCGCCGCGAACTGTTTCTTTTTCCGCCGCATGCTAGCGAACAAGCCTGATGGTGCTGCCAGTTCGTTGCGGTAATCGATGATAGCACTGACCACCTTGTAGAACGCATCCTTTATTTCCGGTTGAGCTTCGGACATTGCGTATAGCTGCTGTTGCGTAATCATGGTGCCGCGTCTCCGGTTGCAACCACGGGGAGAGTATAATGCAGCGGCCCACGTGACGCGAGCGAACTTCGTCGGAGAGCCGGCGAGTTCAAAGAGCTGGCGAAGGCTCTCCGGCGGGCGGACTTCCTAGACGGCAACCTTCCATGGCAATGAGCCGGCGCAGGTTGTGAACTTCTACGGGACAACCCTTTCAGAACTTTCCCCAACTTCTACCGTATTTTCTTTTTCGATCGGAGACCTTCGCGGTCAGTCCGACCCATAGGGCATAGGGGGATAGGCATTGCGCCCCAAAATGGGACATACCCGGTAGCACAATACCAGTCGTTAGCCATACGGCCCCCGCGCATATCCGGTGTTATGACACATAACGCGCAACTCACTGATATCACTGCATATAACGAGGTGGTAGCGAATACCTATGCACTGGTGGTATTAACGATGTCACAATACAACCTGTACGCGCGTGAAGGAAACCACGTCACATTCATACCTTGCCCCCTGCGCGCTCTGGCAGCCGACATGCGTCGAGCGCGGGTCAAGCGCGATCTTGCAGGATAGTTAATGCCAGCGCGAGGGTTAACCCAGATTAAGCTTTATAGTTAAGGTTGGCGACCCGAGGCCGTCTTGAGCAACGCTCAAGTTAAGGGTTTGTTATGGTTAATAATTAAGGTTAACGCGCCCCGGAGGATGAATAAACCTAAACTATTGAGGCAGTTAGAGCGCAATTCGTGCCGATCAAACCCTAAACCATGTAGCCGGAGGCGGTTTGTCACCGTGTCACCGTCAAAATCGAGTTTTCTACTCCGGTGTCAGAATTTATATAGGAATAATATGTGTGTTTTAACGGTGACACGGTGACAATGATGATCTCATTGAAGAATTTCCTGTCACCGTGCGGTGACAGCCACGGTGACACGGTGACAAACCCCCGAGCCCGGCAAGGGCCATCGGGGGCCGTGGGCTGATCGCTATCCCCGTTGTGACGTGACAACTTCGCCGGGTAGTGCCCTATTAACCGCAGCAATGGCCATCGCTTGCGCCGGCTTCGGGCAGGGGCATTCTCCGGAGCATGGAGGCCGTCGCTCACCAACGAAAGATCAGAGATCGCGAGGCCGCGCGGGATGCGTCAGGCCGTGCCGATGACGATACGCGCGACTACATCTATGTCGAGCCGATCACGCTGGAGCAAGCTCGCGCGTTCATTCTCAAATATGAGTGGCTGGGCACTGTCGGCCATCCTCGCGCTTGCTACGGCCTCCTTGATGGTTTCGGCACGCTGATCGCCGTCGCGACCTTCGGCATTCCGGCTGGTCAAGAGAGCCGCGACATCTGCGGACGGGATAACCGCGACAAAGCCATCTGCCTTGAGCGCGGCGCGTGCGCGCACTTCGCCCATAAGCATACAGCGTCCCACTTCATTCCCCGCGTGCTGGAGATGGCGTCCCGAGATCACGGTTGGACCATCTTCTATGCCTACGCCGACGAAGCGGCGGGCGAGATCGGCACCATCTACCAAGCCTGCAACTGGCTTTATATCGGACAAGGTACCGGACGGCCTTCACATCGTGGTCGCTGGCAATATCGGCGGCGAGACTGGCCCAAGGGCGAATGGATCGATGAGCGGAGCTTCTATCGTCGTGGCCATTCCATCGCCGACGTGACCGGCCCTGGTGCTCAATGGACCCGTCGCGGTGCCGAGCCGAAACACAAATACGTTCAGCTTGTAGGGGACAAGCGCGAGCGCAAGGCTCTCCGCGCAGCGCTCCGCTACCCGCCGCAGTCGTATCCGAAGCGGAATATCCGTAAGACGAAAATTCATCAGGTCAAAGACGGTCGCGGACGCCCGGCGACAGGCATCGACCCCTCCGTCACAATCCGCCTGCCGGCCGACTTGCTCCAATGGGTCGATAAGAAGGCGAAGCGCGAACCGGGCGGCCGAACTGCTATCATCCGGGGTCTGATCGCGGACGCCGCTCACAGCAAATCGAGCATCTAATCATTGAACTCGTGAACGGGATTGGGTGAGGCGAGGGCCGGCATAGAGTGACGACGTGAAGGGCTATACCCACGCCATTGGTCGGGTGTAGCCCTTCACGTTTCGGCCGCCGATGCGAACCGATGTCGGCCCTTCCCATTGGAACAGGCGCATCACCAAAGCGGCGCGGCTCGCGTGCTGCGGCTGGCGATCTTTCTCTTGAATGCAGAGTGTGTCGAGTAAGAACGACGACGCAACGCGCTCCTCATCTCCGATGATCTCATAGGGGACAACGTCACCGCGCTTGATCGCTGCGCGAGCGGCTTCCACGCCGCGCTCCGAAACATCGGTCAAGACATCTTCCCAAGGATCGTGTGCCGTGCGCTTCTGGCGCTCTACAGCGGCGTCGGCCCAAAGAGCTTGCGGCAGCATGATGCTTTCGCCAGAGGCTTCCATTTCAACAGCCTCCGACCAAATGTCATCGCGATCGGCGACAATCTTGGCAACGTCGATCATCTTCAATACGTCGAGTGAGAAAAACCTGCGGTTCATGCCACTCAACGCGCGCAGATAGGTGTGATCGTTCGTGGTCGCCCATTGAACGCACGAGCGTGGCGCTGAGGTCGGATTGCGTTCAAAGACGCGACGGTTGCGATCATTGGTGCGGGAAAGCTGCGCTTTGAGGCGGCCCCAATCGGCTTTGCCGAGCCCGTCCAATTCGGCAATCTCTTGCGCCCAATGACCTCGCAGCGCTTCCTCAGTGTCGCGCGCGTTGAGCAAGATGGTTGATTGATCGGTGTAAAACGTTTCACCGTACAACGCGGAGATCGCGGACGACTTGTTGAGCCCTTCTTTCGAATGCAGCACGCTCAAATAGTCGAATTTCGTTCCCGGCTTGAAGATGCGACGCACCGAAGCCATCACAAGAATGCGCGAGACGCCGCGCGTGAACGCAGTATCCGCCGTCATGAAGTAGTCGGGCAAGAGCCGGCTGGCGCGCTCGATACCGTCCCACGGCGGCAGGCTGTTGAGATAGTCTCGCACCGGGTGGAAGCTTCGCATCGTGCACGCACGACGCACGGCATCGTGCATCACTACCGGCGACGGTTCAAAACCGAAGTTGTCGGCGATGATGTGGCGCAGCGCCAACTCCGCGTTGTCGGAAAGCTCGGTGCCTTCGCCGAACGAAGCGCCTCCGATCAGGTACTCGTTACGAAAGACGTTATAGCTGCAATCGAGCCCGAGCTTTTTCAACGCGACGAGTGAACTATGCATCGAGTTGGCTGGCATCGCATCCTTGCCCTTGCCGGCGAAGTCGCGAAACTCATCGGGCAATTCCTGCGGTACGATCGGACCGGGCGTCTGGCTCGTCGTCAGTGCGGGGACGTTGGGCATGGGGACCACCTTCTCAATGACGATAAATGCGGGATGCAGGATAGCGACGGATGCCGGCGCGCTTGTCAGCGCGAACCTCGCGCTGCGCGTCTTGGAATTTGGCTTCCGCGACGTAGTAGAGATGTTCGGTGAGATCATCGGCAACCCTTGCGTCGATAAGCTCTCGCGTGGTGACGAAGTCGGGCCACAGCTTTTCGAACTGTTCGCGGCGCGCTCGCGCCGAGCACATGGCATCGCGGAGCTTGAATGCGTCGGCCTGTTTCGGTACGCGCTTGGCTCGCTCCGCCTTCACCTTGGCGACGAAGTTGCGATCATAGAGCGCGCCGCGATAGTGCTGTTCTGCGACGAAAAGCCGATCACACAAGCCATTGCTTTGCGTGGCGCTGCATGCGTGCTCGGCTTTATCGAGCGTGTCGCCGAGCCGCTTGACCATACGCGGCGTGATCGGGTGCGAGAGATCGCCGCTCCAGTTGATCAGGTTGTCTTGACTAGGCATCGTCAGTCCTCCGGTGTTTGGCCGGGGACACGGCAGCGAATGATGATTTGAATTCGGCCCACAAGGCGCGCGCCGGCATGATGAGATGACCCGCGTCGCGGCGTGCAAGCAGGCACGCAAGATCGCGCCAACACGTGATTGAGATCGTGCCGGCGTTGATCAGGGTTTGTAATGTGTCGATGAGTTTGCCACGCGGCGACGGCGTCACGCGCAGCGAGAGCACGAAGCGAGCGAATTCGTTCGAAGATTTTTCGATCAAGGCCGCGTTGGCCGTTGACGTTTTTCGCGCGTGCGCGTAGGTGATTTGCATGCCCGTCTCCTTTACGGTCATCACGCTCGCCGGATGCTGGTAACATCGCGTTGAGCAACTAATTTGGTCAGACGGGTCGCCTTGTCGAGGGCGGCCCGTTTGGCGTTTTGGGGGACTGGCGGGGAGTGGTCTGCCGGCGCTGAGCCGGGAACCTTGGACCGCCAAGTCACACACTCTTGCCCAAATGGTTAACGAAGTCAAGCAGTTATGCTGTCTTTTTATGCCTCAGAACTGTTATATGTCATAATCAGTCAATATTACTGCCGTATCTAACGCCCTGTCTTCCTTCTGATATCTCAGGCACCCGCTCCAGAACGCGCTAGGAAGGCCGCTGAGACGGGGACCGGCCGGGTGGTGTATTCGCCCGGCCGCTCGCCTTTGACGAGCCCTGCTCGGCGGCTGCCCCAGCATCCTGCCCAAATCGACGCATCCATTCCTTTCGGGCCGCAGTGGCGGCTTCGTATCCAACCCAGGCGGCGGCTTCGTCGAGTGTCGGGACGCGAGGCCAGTCCATTCGAGCGGCCCAGCGCTGGCCCTCGCCTTCGTCCCATGTCTCCTCGCCGGTCGCTTCATCGGTGGAAGTGAACAGCAACGGCGGCGCGAAAGTTGAGCGGCGAAAAGCTTCCTCCAATTCTATGAGATCGGGACTGCCGGCCTCCCGTGTCGGGATCGCAAGGAAGTTCGTCCGCTCCGCTTCCGCCGCACGTGCGGTACGGTCAAGGGCGAATGCACCATCCGCTTTCGCGAGAAGGGCCGCCTGCTGGCGGGCGACTAGGGCTGCATTCGTCACGGCTGGACCTTGTCGAAGAGTTCGGAGTTCTGCCATTCGGCCGCGTGCTGCTCTGCCTCGAAGGCACAGCGCCGCAACATCAAACTAGTCGGGAGATCGCCGAAATCCGCCGCGTGGCTTGCCTCGGTGTGAAGCTGTCGAGCGTAGAATTCCCACGCTGCGACGCCGCGATCTCGGAGAGCTTGGTTCATTATTCTTTCTCCCCGCGCTGTGCGAAGTTGCCAGCTTTCCCAGTGGGCGCGATCGGAGCGCTTCGCGTGACAGGATCACCACGAAGGCGTGCGAGAAGATCACGCTGCAAGTCGGACATCGGACCCTCAGCACGCGGCTGATACTGGGCTGGCGCGGCTTCTCTGATGACGACCTCAGCCTTGATCGGTGCTGCCGGCGGCTCGACAGAGAAATCGTCATCGGCCGGCGGCGGGGTGCCAGTCGAAGCCATAGGATCGGCGGCCTCGGTGAACGATGCATCAACGGGTTCTTCGGGCAACGGCGGAGCAATCATCGGCCTTCGCGGGGCCGGGGGAATAGGCGGAGGTCCAGACGCACGCGTCGGCAGCGCCTGAACCGGCATCGACAAGACGCCGATGTTGAGGCCGCCTCCGACGTTGACGTTCTGGTTTACGGTGGAGCGGTATTCGTCGCTAAATCGACTTTCGAGATATTTGATAACGGCCGCCGTTGCCGGCGCGTGGCGGATCGTTAGCTGAACTCGACGACCGAACTTGTCGCGCTCCCAGCGATCGGGGTAGCCAAGCATCTCAACCAACCAGTCATCAAGGCCAACCAAATCCTCTCGCTCTTTCCATTGCGGGCGACCCTGGAAATAGACCGGCTCCTCGGTGCCTTTAAGGCAACGCCGTTCGAACTCGCCGCGAATGTCGAGAGCGGCCATGTCACGCGCGAGGCTGAGGCACCTATGGAAGGGCACGAGATCATCACCGGGCCAGCGGATGTTCAGTCGTTCGTCTGTGCCAGCCTTCGAGGCCTCTAGCCAGTTGAACAAGGTTCTGCGCTTCACGCCAACCTTCTCGGCTGCAAGACTGATCGCAAGCTCTCCGCCGGCTACCTGTTCACAGATTTCAATAAGCTTGTCTTCGGAGATCAGCATTTGGTGCGCTCCCGTAAAAGTCGATCGCAGTAGTCACTGCGCTCACGTGCGAGGTCGCTGCGTTCGTACCAACTCAGGGTCACGGACGGGAAGCGAGATGACTGATATCCGAAACGCTTCTGAGCGGCGGCTGCATTGGTCGCGTGCTTCTCAGTATCCGGATGTTGGGGATTGATCGCAGCGAACGTGCCGTGATCGGGTACGGGACGGCGTCGCGCTACTGGCGTGCTGTTCTTCGCGCGACGGAGCCGGGTGCATTCGAGGCAATCTTGCTTGCCAGCGACAAGGCGTTCAGCCTTATGGCCATTCCAGCAAGCGCGACCCGGGTCGAATGTGCGCTCGCCGGCAGCGAGAGCCGCCAGAAACGCAGGATGATCGCGAAACATCGCCAGAACTTCTCGCGGCATGATGGGGACACTCCGCACTCACGACCGCGAGCGCTGACTTGACGTAGGACGCGGCGCGACAGGTTGAGGCACGAGAGACCCCCTCACGGCTGGCGGAGGCGCGTAGGCACGTCGCGTAGAACGTTGGACATCGCGCTTCGCCGCGAAGGCCTTCGAGATCGGTGTATCATTCGGGTCCGTCGATGGCGGGTTGGCGAGGTAGGCAGCAAGGCGCTCATCGTTCGTCTTCTGAGCAGCGGCCCTCGCTAAATCCAACTGGGTCAAGCGCTGTCGGAAGCCATCCCAGCGCAGAAGCGATTTGCTGTGGGCATCGCGGGCGGGTCGAAGAGCGTTGTCGGCAGCGTGGTACTCGACCCTGATCTCGGCAAGATCGACAACCGCTTGATCATACGTCGCTGATGCGACTTCGATCGCTTGTGCCTTCTCCAGCTTCACACGGGCCGCGACAAGCTCAGACATGAGGTTCTTGAGTGCAGCGGCATCGTCATCCGTGCTGCCTTTGCTCTTGACCTTCGCATCCAACGCTCGCGCCTTGGACTGGAGCTTGGCGTGAATGCCGGTGAGTTCGTCAATCGTCGGCTCACGCTGACTGACGCCGTTGTGGATCGCGATCACCTTTTTGATCTGATCAACGGCATCGATTGGACCACGCACAGCGGTCACCGCATTGTGGGCCGCGTCGTGAGCAGCCGACAACTCAGCCATTCGACGACGTGCCTGCACTAGCCGGAGTTCGGCCGCCTCAACCGCGTCACTCGTTTCGACTACCTCGTCGAGCGCCGAAAGTTCGGGCTCGGTCAAGAGGGAGAGATCGGACGCGGCGATCTTGGCGCGGTCCAGAAACCCTCTGGCATCGTAGAGGGACGGTAAGTGGTCTGTCGACATTTTAGGACACTCCTCTTCAATGAATGAGTGCGCTCGCACTCCAGCGGGGCAGATGGGGTGCGAGCGCTATAGCCGTGCGCTGACTTGTGAAGGGTACATTGCACGGCTAATTAGGTGGCCGAACCGCACACGGAGAACGGTTCGGCCTGATCGCGCTTCCGGACCCAAGCACTCGCAGAAGAGCGACCAATTCGAATTCTACCCCCGTGAACGAGCGCCGCGCGGAGCGGGTTCCGAGACTGCGCGATTGTTGCCGAGTGGCACCTTCACCGGGCTGGCGTTCACGTCACGATGACCATGAGCCGGCGGGAGCGGAGCGGCACTGACGTTGCGGGTTTGCCAGTTCTTCGCGTCACCGTCCGTGATCACAGGATCACGCGGCTTGACGGACTGCGCGGCCGGGTTGCGGACGTTGAACTTGGCGACCTCGTTCGTCGGCACACTCGACGGAGCCGATGAGCCATTCTGACCCGGCTTGTTCTGCGATGAGAATTTCGATCCTACTACTTGCTCAGCCATTGCGGCCTCCTCTTTGATTGTGTTTCATGTGGGTTCTTCACGTGTGACCGTCATGACCCAATTGTGCCCGACGCCTAGCAGCCCATCGGGCCGCCACTCGTGCCCGGCATCCACGATCCTGTGGTGGGTGGCCCATTAGAACCGGGAGCCGCACCGGACCCGGGAGAGCCCGGCAGCACTCGTGCCGGCGCATCTTTCACGTCGATCGGGAAATGACGATTGCGCCGGACACGCTTCGTGTTGACGTGCACGCTCTTGACGTTCGCGTGGCCAACTACTGGCTTTCGTGATCGCGCGTCGGCGCTGAGTTTCAAATTTTTATGCGACATGATGACGTTCTCCAAGTTTCCAGACGAGGCGCGCATTGATCGTGTTTCGCACCGGGTGCGGACGGTCAAATTTAACGAACTCAACCTCATCGCCGTATACCGGCATCGGACCCTTAACCACGGTGTCCCCAAACCAGATGTTGCTCTCGCGTGATCCGCTGGAGCCCACTGGAGTAATGAAGCCGTAATATCGCGTCTGATCATTGGTCCATTTCAGGAACACGACGTGGCCGCGTCGTATCTCGTCACTCATGGCAGGGCCTTTCTAAACGCGATGGCCGGCGGCTCGACGCCTTGAATGATGAACAACACCCGGCGCGCGATCGGACCAAGGCCATCGTCGAAGACCTCGAATTCTGCGCGCAAGCCAACCTGTGGCGCGACACACCGAGGCATATCCGCGACGGCCACAGCGACAAGCTGGCCGTCATCGGTTTCGAATACGCCCATGTCATCAGCCGCGTGGCCGGAGAGAAGGGTAAGCGTTCCCATCATTGCAGCACTCTCACGTTCTTTGCGCGTCGCCTGTCGCTCTTCTCTGCTTGAAGCTCGAATTCGATCGTCGCGCCGTTGCGAGGCGTGCCCTCAACGATTTGATTGCGATGCACGAAAATATCCCGGCTATCGCCCGGCTGCTTCGCGAAGCCGAAAGACTTTTCCGGAAGCCATCTGGCGAGGAGTGCACGCATTCGTCGTCACCGATCTCGACGGGACTTGCTCGCCGGCAGCGTGGCCTTGCGATCGATTTTGTGATGAACGAAAGAAGCGTCGAAATTTTCGGCCGCAGACGCCGCAACAGCGTCACGCGAGAGACGGCCGGCGCGCAGAACTTTGCTGGCGTCTCCGACATGATTGACGAGGCCGCGCTCGTGCGCTGAGGCGCGATGCGTTCCCATACCATCATGGATTGCGACACTGCGGCCGGTTTGGCTGAGCTTGTCGGCGGTCTCATCCTGAACGGCCTGACCGTGGAGGTACGGATGGAGGTCACCCTGCGTGGCACGCCGCATTCCCGGCGTCACTGGAGAGGCCTCGAAGTGCTTCGAGCGACCACTGCGCGCGATGTCAGAGCCGACGTGTTGATAGGTCGGACCTACCGGCGTCGCGACTTTTTCATGTAGCTGCCCATCGATCAGCGTTCCGCCTCGGACGCGAATGATGTTCGGATTTTTTGCCATGTGATTATGCTCCAAATCGTTTTTGTAGGGCTGTCAGTCGCAGCGGTGAGCCATCCAGGGTGCATTGTGCGGCGTGCGCAATGGCCGCAGTCTTGGCTGCCCCAAGTGACTTTATGAGGCCGGCGATCTTGGCTTGCCGTGCTTCCGCCGTTCCTCGCCATTGTGGTGAGTACGGATTAGTTGATGCGTCTTTGAGCGTCTGCTCTTCCGCCGGCTTCGATCGAATTTGGCCGATCTTCATTCCGTTGTTGAGCATCAGGGCTTTGAGCGAGCCTTCGCCATGCTCGCGCACATGGGCAGACTGGGCGGCGAGTGAATAAAGCTCCGGAGCCTTTTCGTCGGGCTCACGCTTCAACTCGTGCGGATGCGAGTTCATCCGTTGATCCAGATATTCGGACGCGCTGATGTGCTCCGCCTCGGCCCGCTCCTCATAGCCGAGCCAACTGGCTTGAGTTTGTGTGAGGGCACTCTCGACGAAGCCACGAGCACGAGCGAGTTCAAGCCAGTCTTTGAAATCAGCGATGGGCATGGGTGCGGGCCTTTCTTGCGAGGGACAAAACTGTTGGATGGCTCTTGAGCCAAGTCTCTAAGTCCGAGGTTGCGATGCGCTTGCGGCCTCGCACGTCGTACACAGCAAGCTCGCCGGCTTCGATCGCGGGCAAAACGATATTTGTGTAAGACAGATTGAGCGCTTCCGCCGCACCGGATGGGCTCAAAGCAAGTCGCGTGATGGTCAGACGTTTTCCCGGCATCGGGCGAGTTCCTCTTTTGAGGAGTGGACCGACGCGCGAAGAAGCGACTAGTCGCGCGTCGGTGATACAGTCACGAAGGAGAGGAGCCGACCATGTCGGGGAAGCGGGCAGGCATGTGAAACACTGCGGCGCTACGGAGATGCTTTCGCATTCCGGTTCGGTGACGTTGGAAGACTACGCGATGACCAACATCCGCAGTCTGGGCATCCCGCCCCATCAACCGAACAACGTGGAGACTATCGCACGCGTATCCGGCTATCAACTAGCAATTGCGCGGGGGCAGAACGGGGTCAGAAAAGACGAAGCCCGGCGCGATGGCCGGGCTCTTTCACCGTTCCGAGATGGAACGACATCAGCGGAAGTAGCCTCTGACAATCACGAGGTCCGTCTCGCGCAGCGTGCGGCCATCTAAGTGATACTCGACAACGCGCCGGCACACTAACTGCGTCGGCACGTCGCCGAGATCGCGAGCGGCGGCCAACACACCGACCAGACCTCAGCCATGAGTGTGCTTGGCGTTCTGTCGTCATGACATGCATGCGTCGCCTCCCATCAAGCCGGCTCAGCGTCGCACGGTCACCCGCCGCGCGACGCGCTTATTGGTCCGTATGAGACGTGCCGACTGGCTCTGGACGATGTCTGTTGTCAGAGGTGAACCGGAAGCGGTCAGCCCTCGTTAGAATGACGCGATTGACGGTTTTCACACAGCCTGGACCCGAAGCAGACTTCGGAGAATTCGACAAGCTTGCAGCGTCTTGGATTGTAGCGCTCTTTCAGTTGCGTCTCTCGTTCGGAATTGTTCTCGACAGGTCCGCTATCGGGCCGATGGCCGATCACAGTTCGCTCTGTAAGTCTTCCAAGATTTGAATGTCGAAACGGCCACTGCCCCGAAGCCAACTAGGGTGAGAACAGCTCCATCGAGGCGTCCGAACAGAAAGCATGAGAGCGAAATGCAGAGAAATGCGAATGTGCCGCCAACTAAGGACTTCATGTAATCCGTTTGCAGCGGCAGTGGCGTCGAAGGCTCTAAGACATAGACGGGAAATGCAAATCGCGATATCTCTCCGTCTTGGAATTGCACCGGAAGAGAGTTGAGCAGGGCGTGATAGGTGACTTGGTATAGGACAGCAGACCAGACCGCCGCAACGACGCCAATAACTGCGAAGACCGCTGACATTTCGCATCCTTTCGGCGGAACAAACAATCATAGTCGCGTGGTTTAGTATGCGCAGCTACAGGCGCGGCTACCAGCTTAGACGCTTTACTCGCAAAATACACGCTAGGCGCGTGGTCAAAATTAACAGACTGTTGCTGTTTAAGGATATTCGAGCTGGACTTCCGGTCCTGGCCCACAACAGACGTGGCACCCACATCAATTCAGGTCGGCATTTGGGGGCCACAGCGGAGCCAGCCGAAGACGTGCGTTCCGCCCCGTTCAACATGCGGGTGAAGCCGGCCATCAAGGCCATGGCGGAGGCTATGGCGGCCGACGACAGACGCTCTGTCGCGTCGTGGATTGAGTTGCTGGTGGAGGCTGAGGCGGAGCACCGACAGGCTAAGAAGGCCTAGCCCTCCGGCGACGGCGCGAGCCGGCGAGCACATGCGGGGCATTGGGCATCGACGCACCCGGAATGTAATCGGGCAAGCTCGCGTAGTACGCGCGAAGCGACGGCCCATGGATCAGCGTGCGTGCTCCAGCACGTTTGCCCTTGATGGTGCCATCGGTCAGAAGATTGTAAATCTGGCGCTTGGAAAGGCCGATGTATTCGGCCGCCTCTTGCGGGGACAGGGACATAGGCTCGGACATGGTGACACCGTGGCGGCCGGCTCAACGGCACTCCACGGGGCCATGATGGCTGCATCCCGTTGCCCAAGGTGATCACGTCTATCCCACATACCGCAAAGTGCGGCGGGGTGCTCTCGACCTCACGACAGGGTAGAAGTATCCCTTGCATCCGGACCCTTCAAGAGCCTATGGGCAACAGCGTGCAATCCAGGGCACGCAAACGGCTCGCGATTGTTAGTGCACGAGTTAGTACAAATCAAAATAGGCGAGCGTTTTCAACGCAAAACGTCTTCTCGCATAGAAGCGCTGCCTCTTCCCTTTCGCCCGATCGCAGGGGATCGGGCATTTTTCGTCGGAGAGTGAACGATGGGTTACAAAGTCGCAGTGGTCGGAGCGACCGGCAATGTCGGGCGGGAAATGCTCAACATTCTCGACGAACGTAAATTCCCCGCCGACGAAGTCGTCGCGCTGGCGTCACGGCGCAGCATGGGCGTCGAGGTCTCCTATGGCGACCGCACCCTGAAGGTCAAGGCGCTCGAGCATTACGACTTCTCCGATGTCGACATCTGCCTGATGTCGGCCGGCGGTTCGGTGTCGAAGGAATGGTCGCCGAAGATCGGCGCCGCCGGCACGGTCGTGATCGACAATTCGTCGGCCTGGCGCATGGACCCCGACGTGCCGTTGATCGTGCCCGAGGTCAACGCGGACGCCGTCGCCGGCTTCACCAGGAAGAACATCATCGCCAACCCGAACTGTTCGACCGCGCAGCTCGTGGTCGCGCTGAAGCCGCTGCACGACAAGGCCACCATCACGCGCGTCGTGGTCTCGACCTATCAATCGGTGTCGGGCGCCGGCAAGGATGCGATGGACGAGCTGTTCTCGCAGACCAAGGCCGTTTACACCAATGATGAACTGATCAACAAGAAATTCCCGAAACGCATCGCCTTCAACGTCATTCCTCAGATCGACGTCTTCATGGAAGACGGCTACACCAAGGAAGAGTGGAAGATGATGATGGAGACCAAGAAGATCCTTGATCCCAAAATCAAGCTGACCGCGACCTGCGTGCGCGTGCCGGTTTTCGTCGGTCACTCCGAGGCCGTCAATGTCGAGTTTGCCGATCCGATCACGGCCGATGAAGCCCGCAACATCCTGCGCACCGCACCGGGCTGCCTCGTGATCGACAAGCACGAGCCGGGCGGCTACGTCACGCCGTATGAGGCGGCCGGCGAGGACGCGACCTATATCAGCCGCATCCGCGAGGACGCGACGGTGGAGAACGGGCTGTCGTTCTGGTGCGTGTCGGACAATCTGCGCAAGGGCGCGGCGCTCAACGCCGTGCAGATCGCGGAAGTCCTGATCAATCGCAAGCTGATCAGCGCGAAGAAGAAGGCGGCCTGACAGCGGGCACGGATCGAGGGATCAGGGGCGCGTGCCATGACGGAAGAGCCGGCGACCTATCGGCCCAACCCCAAGCTGAAGCGCGTCGAAACCGGCTTCGAGAGCCTGATCTTCAACAGCCGCTGGCTGATGGCGCCGTTCTATTTCGGCCTCGTCGTCAGCCTCGCCGTGCTGCTCTTCAAGTTCGTCGAGATGCTGTGGGAGTTCATCCTGCATGCGCCGCAGGCCAAGGAGGCCGACATCATCCTCGGCGTGCTCTCGCTGATCGATGTGTCGCTGACCGGAAACCTGATCCTGATCGTGGTGTTTTCCGGCTACGAGAACTTCGTCTCCAAGATCGATCCCGGCGGCCATCCGGACTGGCCGGACTGGATGACCAAGATCAATTTCGGCGGGCTGAAGCAGAAGCTGCTTGCCTCGATCGTCGCCATTTCGGCGATCCAGGTGCTGAAGGCCTTCATGTCGCTCGATACCGTGTTCGATCCGAGCAAGCTCGGCTGGCTGGTCGGCGTGCACCTGGTGTTCGTGCTCTCGGCCTTCATGCTCGCGCTGTCCGACCGCTGGAGCAATGATCACGGCGGCGAGTAGCGAATAGCTACCTGCTATTCGCTCGTCTGTGCGGGGAGGAATTCCTTCGCGACGCGATCGAGCACGAACAGCGAGCCCTCGGCGACGCCGAAATAGGCGCCATGCAACTGCATCTCGCCGGCCTCGACCCGATCGCGCACGAACGGGAAGGTCATCAGGTTCTCCAGCGAGCGGAACACCGCGGCCTTCTCGATGCGGACGACGAAGTCCTGCATGCTCTCATGGGCGCGCTGTTCGACCACCTCGCCCGGCTTGACGAACATCTGCATCCATTTGCCGATGAAGTCGCCCGGCGACAGCGGCTGGATCTTGTCGACGAAAGCGCGGATGCCGCCGCACTGCGCGTGCCCGAGCACCACGATGTGCTTTACCTTCAGCACGCTGACGGCATATTCCAACGCGGCCGAGACGCCGTGCGTGCCGCTGTCCGGCTGATAGACCGGAACCAGATTGGCGACGTTGCGGACCACGAACAACTCGCCGGGACCGGCATCGAAGATCACTTCCGGGGAGACGCGGGAATCGCTGCAGCCGATCAGCATGGTTTCCGGCGCCTGGCCGCGTTCCGACAACTCGCGATAGCGCGACTGCTCGGTCGGTAGCCGCTGCGTGGCGAAAGTCCGGTAGCCGTCGATCAGCCGCTTCGGAAAGGATTTCATGCCCTCTGCCTAACCACAGGCAGAGGACCGGAACAAGACTTTCGGTGGGGGACCTGAGGTGATACGGCAGGGGTTGGAAAACGACGCCCGGGCAATGCCTAAACAATAGACTGTTGCCGAGTGATAGCGTTTTCCAGCGAAGTGGATACCGGTTCGCGTGAAGAAAACGCGTCAAAACAAGAATCCAGAGCCCTTCAGGAGATGCCGATGACCCGTCCGCGCCGCAGCCTGTTGTTCATGCCGGGATCAAATGCGCGGGCGCTGGAAAAGGCCCGCACGCTGCCGGCGGACGGCATCATTCTCGACCTCGAGGATTCCGTTGCGCCCGACGCCAAGGCCGTGGCGCGCGATCAGATCGCCCAGGCGGTCGCTGCCAGGGGCTTTGGCAGGCGCGAGGTGCTGATCCGCATCAACGCGCTCGATTCGCCGTGGTGGGTCGACGACATCGCCATGGCCGGCGAGGCGCAGCCGGACGGCATCCTGGTTCCCAAGATCTCCACCGTCGACGATCTCAACGCCGTCGCCGATCGCCTCGGCAACGCCAATGCCTCGATCCGGGTCTGGGCCATGATCGAAACCGCGCGCGCGGTGCTCGACGCCGACCAACTCGCCGCAGCATCCAAGGATCCCAAGACCAGGCTCGCCGGCTTCGTGTTCGGTCCCAACGACATCGCGCGCGAAACCCGGATCCGGATGAAGCCGGGCCGCGCGGCGATGATTCCGATGATCACGCATTGCATCCTTGCGACCCGCGCGCATGGGCTGGAGATCCTCGACGGGCCCTATGGCGACATCGGCAATGTCGACGGATTCGCCGAGGAATGTGCGCAGGCGCGCGATCTCGGCTTTGACGGCAAGACGCTGATCCATCCGAGCCACATCGATGCCTGCAACGCCATCTTCACACCGCCCGAGGCCGCAGTGACCGAAGCGCGCAAGATCATCGCCGCGTTCGAAAAGCCGGAGAACGCGTCGCGCGGCGCGATCCAGCTCGACGGCCGCATGGTGGAGCGCCTGCACGCCGAGATGGCGCGCCGCACGATCGAAATCGCGGACGCGATCGCCGCGATGGGGCATTAGCGCAGCGTGCCTGTTCCCCTCTCCCACAAGGGGAGAAGGGAAGTAGTGTTCTGACTACGTCCCGAACTTCTCCGCAGCCCACGCGTACAGGCTGCCCGGAATCGGTGCGTCCTTGCCGCGTCCCTTCGGCGAGATATGCAAGCCGACAATCTCGGGGTCGTTCAGATATTTCGAAAAATCCGACGGCTCGAAGAACAGCTTCGGTTCGGCATGCACGGCGTAGAACGATTGCTTCGGCAGCGCGTGGCGCAACGCGCTCTCGCGGCGTGCGAGCGCGGTGAGGGCTGCGGGGCCATAGATCGCGACGCGAATGTCGGACAGGCGGTTTGATTTGCCGCGCCACCGGCGCATCGCAAAGGTCAGTCGGTGGCGCAACGCCAGCCAGTCCGGCGTCAGCTCCTCCTGCTCCATCAGCTCTTCGAAGGCGCGCACGATCGGATCATCCGGTGGCAGATACAGCACCGAATTGCCGAGCTGCCGCGACCGCTCCCAGGCGAAATAGGGTTTTGCGGGATCGATCTCGACCGGTTTCAGCAGCAACACGTCGGCGTCGAGCCACAGGCGCGCGTCATTTGGGCCGGCGCGCTGCGCCATCAGCTTCATGCGGAAGAAGTCGCTGAACTGCAGGATGGTCCAGTCGCGCCACGAGCCGTCGGGCTGCGGCGGCCGCAGTTTCTCTGAAAACGAAAACGGCAGCACCGCATCGGCCTCGGCATTGCTGATGCCGTCGGGCAGGCCGGGAATCGGATTGAAGCTGTAGACCGTGACCTTATGGCCAGCCGCCACCTGCGAGCGCAGGCAGGTCTGGCGCAGTCCATCGAACGGTCCGTGCCAGAACGTGACGACGTCAGGCCGCATTCGCCTCACTCACAAAAAAGAGCCCCGATCTTGTCGGGGCTCTCGTAACACAATCGCTCATCTAGAGCATCAAGCCCAGGCGCGCTCCTTGAGCTTGGCCTCGTAGGCGTCGATCGAGCCCTTCTTTTCCATCGTCAGTCCGATGTCGTCGAGGCCGTTGATCAGGCAGTGCTTGCGGAACTGATCGATCTCGAACTTCACCGTGCCGCCGTCAGGACCACGGATCTCCTGGTTAGGCAGATCAATGGTCAATGTCGCGTTGGCGCCGCGGTCGGCGTCGTCGAACAGCTTGTCGAGGTCTTCCTGCGAGACGCGGATCGGCAGGATGCCGTTCTTGAAGCAGTTGTTGTAGAAGATGTCGCCGAACGAGGTCGAGATCACGCAGCGGATGCCGAAGTCGAGCAGCGCCCAGGGGGCATGCTCGCGGCTCGAGCCGCAGCCGAAATTATCGCCCGCGACCAGCACCTTGGTGTTGCGATAGGCGGGCTTGTTGAGGACGAAGTCGGGGTTCTCGCTGCCGTCGTCCTTGTAACGCTGTTCCGAGAACAGCCCCTTGCCAAGGCCGGTGCGCTTGATGGTCTTGAGGTACTGCTTCGGAATGATCATGTCGGTGTCGACATTGATGATCTTCAGCGGCGCCGCGACGCCTTCCAGCGTGGTGAACTTGTCCATCGATGCACTTCCCGGTCAAAAATGTGGGGTACGGGCGGGTTGTTTATCGCGAATGTGACAGCGGTAAAAGCGCCATTTCTGCTTTAGTTGCCCGCAACTTCCTCAATCGCCTCCATATCGGCGTCGGACAGCCCGAAATGATGGCCAATTTCATGGATCAGGACGTGGCGGACGATGTGGCCGAGGGTCTCGTCGTGCTCCGCCCAGTAATCCAGGATCGGCCGGCGGTAGAGCCAGATCAGGTTGGGAAGCCGGGCTACGTCGCCATAGCTTTGGTTCGGCAGGCCGACGCCGTGGAACAGGCCGAGCAGGTCGAATTCGCTCTCGGCCTGCATGTCGTCGAGCACCTCGTCGGTCGGGAAGTCGTCGACGCGGATGATCAGGCCCTCGCAGAGGGCCCGGAAGGCGTTAGGCAGGCGCTCGAAAATCTCGTGCGCCATGGCCTCCATGTCGGCCAGCGAGGGGGCTTTGGCTGTGGTCCACATGACACGTATTTAGCGCGAGTGCCGCCGGCGGCGCCAGCGCAGTTGATTTTGGCGGCGCAATGGGAGACCGTAAGCCTCGGTAAAGGGGCTTGGGTGGCGTGATGAAACGGATCGTGGCGGCAGCGCTGTTGGCAGCATCAGTCGGGGTCTCGCTTCCGGGGGCGCAGGCGCAGTCCGCGAAGGCTGAAGCGCGCCTTGACCAGGCGGCGCCACATGCCGCGGAACGCACTGCCGCTGAACGCCGCCGGCTGCGGCGCGTGCCGATCTACCGGCCCGATTATGCGGAACCGGATGTCATTCCACGCTACAATCCCGGCCCCAATGCCGTTCGGACTTGCAGCGTCGCCTACGTCGAGGAACACCGGCCGAGCGGCACCGTGATCACGCCGCACATGAGCTGCCACTGGCGGCCCGGCTAGTTGTGCTGGCGAGCTAACGTGCCCGCACTGCGCGGAACAAACTGGCTGCGACGATCATTCCCGACGTTCCATAGACCAGGATCGCCATCACAACCTGCGTGAGATGGCTCGCCGTTCCCATGCCGCCGCCCGGTCCCTGTGAAGCACAGGCGACATCGGCCAGCGTCACGGGACCACTCAACGCTGCCGCAAGCGCGGCACGCGTCAGCCACTTGCGTGTATCAGGTTGTGTCATGGCGTTCTCCTGCGGCAGAAGGCACTTCGTAAGGTACGACCATAGTCTACGGCGGTTTTGCGCAGTGACGTGAATGATCCTGCTGCCGCGAAGGAACCCAATGGCTCGCGCGGAATTCATCAACGCGGCGCAGTTATTCATTCTCCATTCACGTCGCCCGCCGTCTCATCGCGATCTGCGTCGCGGCAACGGGGGTCGATTCAATCCGAATCGTCGTTGCGAGACGTGACATCCGGGAAGCAAGGAGACGACTCATGAAGATGACGTACGTTCTGGGGCTCGCGGCCGTTGGTGCCGTACTGGTTATGGCTGCGCCGACCGAGCGCGCATACGCGGTATCACTGGCGAGCCCTGGCGCCGCCGCCACGGTACAGCAGGATACCAAGCCGGCGACGACCGAAGTGCGGTGGCACCACCGGCATCACCGGTGGCATCGTCGCCACTGGCGCCGCTAGAGCATTTTCGGTTCTGATTGAATCAGAACCGAAGCTCTAGATTCTTGTTTTGACGCGTTTTCTTCACGCGAACCGGCGTCCACTTCGCTCAAAAACGCTCTAGTCGACGCGACGTATCAGCGTAGATGAGACACAGGCCCGCGAGCAGCGGGCCTGTCGTCGTTTTCGGCCATCAAACCGGCAGATTTGAACGCGCGATATGACGCTCAGAAATCTGCAGGAGTTGTAACCAGAGTGATCCGGTCAGGCCGCGCGGATTTTTCCCAGGAATGAACTGACGTCGGTACGCAGCTTGGTCGACTGATGGCTGAGATCGTCGGCGGCCGACAGCACTTGGGTCGCCGCGCTGCCGGTTTCGCTGGCCGCTTCGTTGACGCTGCCGACATTGGCCGACACCTCGCTGGTGCCGCGCGAAACTTCCTGGATGTTCTTCGAGATATCGCGGGTTGCGGCGCTCTGCTGCTCGACAGCGGCGGAGATCGCCGCCGCAATTTCGCTCATTCGCCCGATGGTACCGCCGATCTTCCTGATCGCGTCGACGGCGTCGCGGGTTTCCTGCTGGATGGCTGCGATCTGCGAGGATATCTCCTCCGTCGCCTTGGCGGTCTGGGTGGCCAGTGTCTTCACTTCATTGGCGACGACCGCAAAGCCCTTGCCCGACTCGCCGGCGCGCGCCGCCTCGATCGTGGCGTTCAGGGCCAGCAGGTTGGTCTGGGAGGCGATGTTCTGGATCAGCGAGACCACCTCGCCGATGCGCTGTGCGGCCGCGGCAAGGCTCTCGACCGTCGTGTTGGTGCGGTTGGTCTCGTCCACCGCCGCCTTGGCGGTCTCGGCGGCCTGGGTCACCTGGCGCGTGATCTCGCTGATCGAGGCATGCAGTTCCTCGGTCGCGACCGCCACGGTCTGGACGTTCGCCGAGGCCTCGTTGGACGCGCTGGCGACGAAGGTCGCCTGCCGGCTGGTCTCTTCCGCAGTTGCCGTCATGCTGCCGGCGGTTGCATGCATTTCGGTCGACGCCGCAGTCAAGGCGTTCAACGCTTCGGACACCTGGCTGTCGAAGGTCGCGATGTGCATCTCGACGGTGCGCTGCCGGGCTTCCTTGCGCAATTGCTCCTCGCGTTGCTCCCCCTCGAGGCGGCGCGCCGTGATCGCGTTCTGCTTGAATACAAGCAGCGATTTGGCGAGGCCGCCGACCTCGTCGGCGCGATCGTCGCCGACAACAGCGATGTCGAGATTGCCCGCGGCGAGCTTGGTCATTTCCTCGGTCATGCGCGACAGCGGCCGCGCAATCTGGCTGAACGCGATCCAGGCCAGAATATTGAACGCGCAGAGGAGACCGGCGGCGGCGCCGAACAGCAGCACGAGGCGGGTCTGGTCGGCGGTGGCGACGCCCTGGTCGCGGGCGGTCAGCATGCCCTTCACATTGGCGGCGATCAGGCTCCCGACCGCGTCCATCGCGATCTGACGCTGCTTGGCTGCGACGTTGCGCGAATAGGCAAAGGCGTCTTCGAGCTTGCCCGCGCTCACCAGTTCGAACACCTTCGCGCTCGCCTCGCGGCGGTTCTCCACGGCGCTGCGAAGCGTATCGATGAACTGGTGCTGTCCGGTATCGGTGGTGATGGCCGCCAGGCGATCCACGGCCGCAAGCGTCGCGGCGGTTGCCTTGTTGTAGCTCTCGATATTGGATGCGATTGCCTTGGGGTCGGCTGCGCTCAGGATGACGTTCTTCTCGCTGACCGCCGCGCTGTTGAAATTGCTCTCCGCCTCCAGGCTGTACTGCACCCGGCGGGCGTTGCCGTCGACGAGATCGGACGCGGTCGCTGACAAATGGCTCAGCGCCAGCGAAGCCTGGACAACGATGCCGATCGCGACCAGCGCGATGATGGCCGCCGGCACCGCGATCTTGGCGATAATGGGCAGATTGTGAAATTTAAGGGTCATTTCTGGTCCCACGATAATGGTGCTGGTTCCATCGGCCCACTTGGGCGAACAGCCATGCGTGAGGACGCGATGCCACGGCTTGGCCTGCCGGCCGCGCCATGGAAACGGAAGTAGTCCTGAATTTTCTGATTGATTGTCGATTAACCTTAGGCACCAACCCTTAGCAAAGGGTTCACGCGGCAGCCTGTGGTATCGGGCGCGTCGACCTGACGCAGCGTCATACGACCACGGGCGCCATTCGGCGCCCGTTCCATCAGGCCAAGCGGTGTGGATTTAGTCCCAGTCCTTGACCCGCCAGGGCTTCAACTTCCACGGCGTCAGGTTTTCCATCCGCCATTGCGTCCAGCGGTCCGGCGGCCAGTGGCTGAGGCGCGAGGTTTCCTTCACATCGGGAAGCGGATCGATGATGCGCGGTCGGGCACGGCGACGCTTCTGCAGCGTCGCCTCGCTGATCATATCGACGAATTCGGGTTTATCGGCCACGTCCGGCTCCTCGCGAAAGCTTGTTTCCGCAAGGAGCCAGTGTGCGTGTCAGCCCTTAACGAGCCGTTTCCGGAACGGCTCGAGCTTGAGACAACAGCGGTCGCTGACCGCTACCGCCACTCGCGAACGTCGACGAAGTGTCCGGCGATCGCAGCCGCAGCGGCCATCGCGGGCGACACCAGATGGGTGCGGCCCTTGAAGCCTTGCCGGCCCTCGAAGTTGCGGTTCGAGGTCGAGGCGCAACGCTCTTCCGGCTTCAGCTTGTCCGGATTCATCGCAAGGCACATCGAGCAGCCCGGCTCACGCCAGTCGAAGCCGGCCTTGATGAAGATCTTGTCGAGACCTTCGGCCTCCGCCTGTTCCTTCACGATGCCCGAGCCGGGCACGATCATCGCGTTGACATGAGCGTTGACCGTTTTGCCCTCCGCGATCTTGGCCACGGCGCGCAGATCCTCGATGCGGCCATTGGTGCAGGAGCCGATGAAGACGCGGTCGAGCTTGATATCGGTGATTTTCGTGCCCGCGCTCAGGCCCATGTACTTCAAAGCGCGGTGCTTGGAGAGGCGCTTGGCTTCGTCCGCGATTCTGTCGGGATCGGGCACAACGCCGGTCACCGAGATCACGTCCTCAGGGCTCGTGCCCCAGGTGACGATCGGCGGCAGCTTGGCCGCGTCCAGCCGGATCTCGTGGTCGAAATGCGCGCCCTCATCCGAGCGCAACGTTTCCCAATAGCGCATCGCCGCGTCCCAGGCCGCGTCCTTCGGCGCTTTCGGGCGGCCGCGCAGGAAGTCGAACGCCTTCTGGTCCGGCGCAACCAGGCCGGCGCGTGCGCCGCCTTCGATCGACATGTTGCAGACCGTCATGCGGCCTTCCATCGAGAGCGCGCGGATGGCTTCGCCGGCATATTCCAGCACATAGCCGGTGCCGCCGGCGGTGCCGATCTCGCCGATGATCGCCAGGATGATATCCTTGCCGGTGACGCCTTCGGGCAATTTGCCGTCGACGACCGCGCGCATGTTCTTGGCCTTCTTCTGGATCAGCGTCTGCGTCGCCAGCACGTGCTCGACCTCGGAGGTGCCGATGCCGTGGGCGAGCGCGCCGAACGCGCCATGCGTCGAGGTGTGGCTGTCACCGCAGACGATCGTGGTGCCGGGCAGCGTAAAGCCCTGTTCCGGGCCGATGACGTGGACGATGCCCTGACGCTTGTCGAATTCGTTGAAGTACTCGATGCCGAATTCCTTGGCGTTCTCCGCCATCACCCGCATCTGCTCGATGCTTTCAGGATCTGGGTTCGGCTTCGACCGGTCGGTGGTCGGGATGTTGTGGTCGACGACCGCCAGCGTCTTCTCGGGGGCGTGCACCTTGCGGCCGGTGGTGCGCAGGCCTTCGAACGCCTGCGGCGAGGTCACTTCGTGCACCAGATGGCGGTCGATGTAGAGCAGGCAGGTGCCGTCATCGGCTTCGTGGACCAGATGGTCGTTCCAGATCTTGTCGTACAGCGTGGTCGGTTTGGACATGAGCGTCGGCTCCAGAAGAAATTCAGTGGTTGATGGCTTTGAGCGCGGGTCGACCCGCGAGCAGGCGAAAGCGTCCGGGCAGCTTCACGCTGCGCGCGTAAGCTCCGACGTCGCCGACGTCGCAAAGCGTCCGAAGAACCGGCCAGGCAGCCGCGAGCGATCGTCGATCACGACGCGCTGGCAGGGCTGGCTTGCTTGATCCGGAACCATTCTAAATTTCTAACACAGGGCTGAGGCCCGCGACAATCAATCGATCTGCGGGGCGCCCCCGTCGTCATTGCCGGGCTTGACCCGCGTATGACACGTTGAGGGCGGTCCAACATATAGCTATGCCGCAACAAAAAAGCGCAGGGCACAGGCCCCGCGCTTTTGGTCTTGTTCTGAGAAACGAATTACTCGCCGACGGCCGCGGACCGCTCGGTCTTCTCGACGATGCGGGCTGACTTGCCGCGCAGTTGGCGCAGGTAATAGAGCTTGGCGCGACGAACTTTGCCGCGGCGCACCACCTTGATCGAGTCGATCATCGGCGACATCACCGGGAAAACGCGCTCGACGCCTTCGCCGTAGGAGATCTTGCGGACGGTGAAGCTCTCGTTGAGGCCCTGACCGGAACGGCCGATGCAGACGCCCTCATAGGCCTGCACGCGGGTGCGCTCGCCTTCGACCACCTTCACGTTGACGATCACGGTATCGCCGGGACCGAATTCCGGGATGACCTTGGTGGCGGCGAGCTTGTCGAACTGCTCTTTTTCGAGCTGCTGAATGAGGTTCATTTGAAATCTCCATCGGCGGCGCGCCCAGCCTGCGCGGGCTGCGCAAACGTCCATCTATCCTGCGCGTATTGCGGATTTGGCGCCCGTATAAGGCAAAGCGTAGGGTTTGTCACCCGTCTGTCGTGCTTTTTGTCCGGCCTGGAACCGCTTTTCTGACCCAGAGGTCCGGTCGGCGAGCCTGAGTCAGGGCCTCGGATTGGGCGAGCCGCCAGGCGGCAACCTTGGCATGATCGCCGGAAATGAGGATTTCCGGGATCTGGTGGCCCTCGAACTCCTGAGGGCGGGTATATTGAGGGTATTCCAGTAGTCCTTCGGAGAAGCTTTCCTCAGTCCCAGAAGCCTGTTTCCCCATCACGCCCGGCAACAGGCGGACGCAGGCGTCGATCAGCGCCATCGCGGCGATTTCACCGCCAGACAGCACGTAGTCGCCGATCGAGACCTCCTCGAGTCCGCGGGCCTCGATAACGCGCTGGTCGATACCCTCGAAACGGCCGCAGACGATCAAGGGACCGGGCCCCGCCGCGAGGCCCAGCACCTGCGACTGGGTCAACGGCCGACCCCGCGGGCTCATCAGGAGGCGCGGGCGATCAGGTGAGATCGCAGCGGCATCGATCGCGGCGGCCAGCACATCGGCCCGCAGCACCATACCCGGGCCGCCACCGGCCGGCGTGTCGTCGACGCTGCGGTGTCTATCGGTCGCGGAATCCCGGATGTCGCGCGCTTCCAGGGCCCAAAAGCCCCCCGCCAGCGCCTTGCCGGCCAAGCTTACCCCAAGCGGCCCCGGAAACATGTCCGGGAACAGGGTCAACACGGTCGCGCGCCACGGTGTCGGCTGGGTTGTCATGGCCTCTGGTTACGGCACCACGGCCGTCAGGTCGAGGCTCTGCATCATGGACGCGGCGTCCACCGCGCGGCGGAAGTCGGCGAGCTTGAAGGTCGCGACGTTGATCTTGCGCAAATCCAGCAGGCCCTCCGCGGCGAGGCCTGCGAGCTGGCCCGGCGCGGTCCGGTCGTACATGAATTGCCCGACCACTTCCCAGTCGTTGGCGAGCATCTCGCGGAAGGACAGTTCGAGCGGCACCTCGGCGCTGCCCATCAGCACCAACCGGCCGCCGCGCCGGAGCGCGCGCAGGCAGGACAGTGTCGTCGACGTGCTCTTGGCGGCGCCGAGCAGATCGAGCGCGACATCGGCTGCTCCGCCCGCGGCGCGGTGGAGGATCGGCAGATCGCTCGCGGCGTCGCCGGTGACGACAGCCGGAATGACGCGCGGACCGAAGGCATCGCGTAGCTGCTCGAGCGCCGCTTGCTTGCGCCCGACCGCAACGACGCGGCCGGCGCCCATCGCGACCGCGAGCATCACGGCGCCTGAACCGAAATAGCCGGTCGCGCCGTTGATAATGATGGTGTGGCCGCCGCGCAGGCCGGAGCGCTGCAATCCGCCGAACGGCACGATCAGTTTTGCCAGTCCGATCAACTCGGTCGCAGGACTGTCGTCGAGATTGGCAAGCGGCGTGACGCAGGCGGCCGGCCAATGCGCAATCTCCGCGAACACACCGCCGCGCCAGCGCGCCTGCAATGTCAGCACCTCCGGCGTCGTCATCGTCGCGGTGAGCCCGATCAGGATCTGCGGCGGATCGCGATCCGGCACGTCGCCGCGAAGATGCGGGCTGAGGAAAACGCGGTCGCCGTTCCGGACATGCGTGACGTTCTCGCCCGTGGCGACGACGCTTGCGATCGCGTTAGTGCCCGGCACGAAAGGCATCGGCGGCAGGCTGTAGGGCAGCGCGCCCAACAACAGTTTGTTGGTGTAGGACAGCACCATGCCGGCCTCGATCCGGACCACGACGCCATCGGGCGCGGGCCTGGGCGTTTCGACGTCGTCGAAGCGGAGGTCGTTGTGCGCATGCAGCCGCCAGGCCTTGTGGGTGCTTGTCATTGCTGTACTCCGTGACCGATCTGGCTTAGGTAGCCCTGACGGAGCGAAGCGCAATCCGGGACCGATCAGGCCGCCGCCGGATCGTCGCCGTCGATTTCCTGCGGCAGGTCGATTACCACGCGGCCGCGGCCGAGATCGACGGTCGGCACCACGGCGTTAGTAAAGGGCAGCAGCATCGTCGCGCCTTGCGGCGGGGCGATTTCGATGATGTCGCCGGCGCCGAAATTATGGATCGCGATCACCTTGCCGAGCGGTTGCTCTGCCGTCGTCACGGCGGCGAGCCCGATCAGGTCGGCATGATAGTATTCGTCGTCGTCGGTGTCCGGCAGCCGGTCGCGCGCGATATAGAGTTCGATGCCGTTGAGCCGCTCCGCTTCCTCGCGCGTGGCGACCCCCTTCAGCGTCGCCACCAGATGGTCCTTGGCCTCGCGCGCATGCGTCACTTCGAACTGGCGCGTGCCGTCCTTGGTCATCAGCGGGCCGTAATCCTTCACGGCCAGCGGGTCTTCGGTGAAGGTCCAAAGCCTGACGGCGCCGCGCACACCATGCGCAGCGCCGATACGGGCGACACAAATCGGTGCAGCCACCGCGGTCGCCGTTCAGCTTACGCCTTGGCGGCGGCTTCGGCCTGCGCCTTGCGCTCCTTGCGCGGCACGGCCTTTTCCGGATTGTTGCGTGCAGCGCGCTTCACGACGCCGGCGGCGTCGAGGAAACGGGTGACGCGATCCGACGGCTGTGCGCCCTTGGCGAGCCAGGCCTTCACCTTGTCCATGTCGAGTTTCAGGCGTGCCTCGTTGTCCTTCGGCAGCAGCGGGTTGAAGTGGCCGAGACGCTCGATGAAGCGGCCATCGCGCGGAAAGCGCGAGTCGGCGACGACGACGTGATAGACCGGACGCTTCTTGGTGCCTGCGCGCGCGAGGCGGATAACGACTGACATTGAGTTCTCCTTCAGATGACGGTGTGTTCGGTTGATTGGTATTTCGCGCCGCGCAGGATGCTTGTGATCCGTTGCGACGAATTTCTCATTTCTTCTTGCCCGGGAAGCCGCCGAGACCCGGCAGCATCGGCTTGCCGGAAAGGCCGGTGAGCCCCGGCACATTGGGCAGACCGCCGCGCAGGCCGGCGGGAAGATCCTTCGGCAGGTTGGGCAGCCCGCCGCCGGCGCCGCCCTGCATCTTCTCGGCCATCGCCTTCATCTCGTCGGCCGAAGGCGGCTTCATGCCACCGCCAAAGCCCATTGCCTGCGCGATGCCGGCGAGCGGGCCGCGCTTGCCGGAGCCCATGGCCTTCATCATGTCGGCCATGTTCCGGTGCATCTTCAGCAGCTTGTTGACCTGCTCCACGCTCTGGCCGGCGCCGGCCGCGATGCGCTTCTTGCGGCTCGCCTTCAGGACGTCCGGATTCTTGCGTTCCTGCCGCGTCATCGAATCGATGACCGCGACCTGTCGCTTGATGATCCTGTCGTCGATACCGGCCGCCGCGATCTGGTTCTTCATCTTGGAAATGCCGGGCATCATGCCCATCAGTCCGCCGATGCCGCCCATATTCGCCATTTGCTGCAGCTGTTCGCGCATGTCGTTGAGGTCGAACTGACCCTTGCGCATCCGCTCGGCGGTGCGCGCGGCCTTTTCGGCGTCGATGTTGGCGGCGGCCTTTTCGACCAGCGACACCACGTCGCCCATGCCGAGGATACGGCCGGCGATACGGCTCGGATAGAAATCCTCCAGCGCATCGGTCTTTTCGCCGGTGCCGAGCAGCTTGATCGGCTTGCCGGTGACGGCGCGCATCGACAGCGCGGCGCCGCCGCGGCCGTCGCCGTCCACGCGTGTCAGCACGATGCCGGTGAGGCCGACGCGCTCATCGAACGAACGCGCGAGGTTCACGGCATCCTGGCCGGTGAGGGAGTCCGCGACCAGCAGGACTTCATGCGGATTGGCGGCGGCTTTGATTTCGGCCGCCTCCTTCATCATCTCTTCGTCGAGCGTGGTACGGCCGGCGGTGTCGAGCAGCACGACGTCGTAGCCGCCGAGCTTGCCGGCCTCCAGCGCCCGCTTCGCAATCTGCGGCGGCATCTGGCCGGCAACGATCGGCAGCGTCGGAATATCGAGATCGCGGCCGAGTACGGCGAGTTGCTCCATCGCCGCCGGGCGATAGACGTCGAGCGAGGCCATCAGTACTTTGCGCTTGTCGCGCTGGACCATGCGCCGGGCGAGCTTCGCGGTGGTGGTGGTTTTGCCGGAGCCCTGCAGGCCGACCATCATGATCGGAACCGGGGGCACTGAATTGATATCGATGGTCTGGCCGTCCGAGCCGAGCGTGGCGACGAGCTCGTCATGGACGATCTTCACGACCATCTGGCCGGGCGTAACCGACTTGACGACGGTGGCGCCGATCGCCTGCTCGCGGACCCTCTCGGTAAAGCTGGTGACCACCTCGAGCGCGACGTCGGCTTCGAGCAGCGCGCGGCGCACCTCGCGCATCGCGGCGTCGACGTCCTTTTCGGTCAGCGCACCGCGCCCCGTCAGACGATCGAGAATGCCACCAAGCCGTTCCGACAGATTGTCGAACAATGCCGTTGTCCTTTTTTCACCTCGCCCCGCCTGCGGGGAGAGGTCGCCGCGCACTCGCGCGGCGGGTGAGGGGGTACAGGACCGTCCACGCGCATCACACGCGGAGGCAGCCCCTCACCCCAACCCTCTAAGAGCGAGCTTTCGCTCGTCTCGACCCCGCAAGAGCGGGGCGAGGGAGAAGAATATCCAAACAATTTTGCGCCCGAGGGCGCATTGCGCTGTCGGGCGTTAGCCTCCGGCCTCGAGGGCCGGTCGGCGGGTCGAAAAGACGGATCTTTCCGAGGAAGTGGCCGCCTTAAACGCTGGCCGGGGTGGAAAGTCAAGGAAAGTTTGAACCTGCCTTGACGCACTTCAAGGCATAAGGCCCTGAAAATATGTCATTTTCCAGCGCTGGTTCCGAATTCGGCATTGTCACCCATATAGCCAGGGCTGCCCCGCCGAACCATCTCGGAACCCGCTTGCCGATCACCCGCCGCCGCCTTCTCGCTACTCTGACCGGGGCCGCAGCGGGGATCGGCGTTCCGTCGATCTGGATATCATCAATGAAAACCTATACCGGCCCAATCTCCGACCATTTCGACGGAACACGCTTCTTCGATCCCGCCGGGGCGCCGCCCAAGTCGCTCGGCGAAGTGCTGCGTTGGCAATTTGGCGGCGGCCGAAAGCGCGACGTCTGGGCGGATTGGGTGCCGAGCCCGTACGCCGATGCGCCGCCGCCGCACGTCGATGGAGCCAAGGTGCGGTTGTGCTTCGTCGGCCATGCGAGCTGGCTGATCCAGACCGGAGGCCTCAACATCCTCGTCGATCCCGTGTGGTCGATGCGTGCTTCGCCGTTCAGCTTTGCCGGGCCGAAGCGGCACAACGATCCCGGTATTGCTTTCGAGAAATTGCCCAGGATCGATGTCGTGCTGGTGTCGCACGGCCATTACGATCATCTCGACGTCGCGACGCTCTCGAAGCTCGCCGCTGCGTTCGCGCCGCGTGTGGTCACGCCGCTCGGCAACGATATCACGATGCGCGAGGCCGATGCCGCGATCGAAGCCGAGGCGTTCGACTGGCATCAGCGGGTCGAGCTCGGCAATGGCCTTGCGGTGACGCTGGTGCCGACACGGCACTGGTCAGCGCGCGGCCTGTACGACCGCAACAAGGCCCTGTGGGCAAGCTTCGTGCTGGAGACTCCGGCCGGCAAGCTCTACATCGTCTGCGATTCCGGCTATGGCGACGGGCGTCATTTTCGTCGCGTCGCCGAAGCGCATGGTCCGTTGCGGCTCGCAATCCTGCCGATCGGCGCCTATGAGCCGCGCTGGTTCATGCGCGACCAGCACATGAATCCGGAGGACGCCGTGAAGGCACTCGCCGATTGCGGGGCGCAGCAGGCGCTGGCGCATCATCACGGCACGTTTCAATTGACCGATGAAGCGATCGACGCGCCGGTGATCGCGCTCAGTGAGGCACTGGACGCGGCAAAAGTGCCGCGCGAGAAATTCGCGACGCTGAAGCCCGGGCAAGTGTTTGAGATTTAATAGTTGTCGTTCCGGCCAAGCGCAGCGCGAGCCGGGACCCATAACCACCGACGGCAATTGTTGCGAAGTGCGGGGGCCGCAGCCTGCTTCAACAACTCAACCCTGTGGTTATGGGTCCCTGCTTTCGCAGGGACGACGGAAACTATTTCTCCTTGATCGCCCAGGACACGTTCACCGTGACCGAGAGTGTTTCTTCGCCCTGCGCAACTGGCGTGGGCGCGGCGAATGTGGCCGTGGCCATTTTGGCGCGAAACATCGGCATCGGGGCCGAACCGACTTCGGAAATACTCAAGGGCGCACCGAGCGCGACCCCCGCAGCCTTGGCATAGATCTCAGCCTTGCGGCGGGCGTCAGCGATCGCCTTTTCGCGGGCGTCGTCGAGCAGCTTCGAGACCTGAGAAATCGAGAAATTGAGCCCGCCGATATCATTCGCGCCAGCGCCAACCAGGGCATCGATGACCGCCGCAACCTTGGTGACATCATGCAACCTGATCGTGATGCGATTGCTTGCGTGGTAGCCGACGATGCTGGGCGGCGCGTTCGGCGACGACGGAGGGCGATTGGCGAACTGTGGCTGCAGCGACAGCCGCGACGTCTGATAATCCTTCTCCGCGATTCCCGCGCCCTTCAGCGCGGCCAGCACCTTGCCCATGGCGACGTTGTTGGCGTCGGCGGCGTCCCGCGCGGTCTTGGCGTCGGTGGTGACGCCTGCATCGAGCTGCGCCTCGTCGGGAGGCGCCGAAACGGAGGCTTCGCCGGTGACCGAAATCGCCGGCGGAAAGTCGGTCTCGGCGAGCGCGGGCGCGCCCAGCAGAGTGGTTGCGATGAGGGCAGCAGCGAAGGGGACGCGATAGGTCATCTGGCTCACTTCAAGGGTACGTAGACGTTGATCACGAGCTTGTCTTCAGCAGTCTTCAGGGGGTCGGTGATGTATTCCTCGATGAACGTATCCTTGGCTTCGAGCTTCTTGTCGTCGAGGTGATTGGTGATCGCCTCATAGGTGTTGTCCATGTTGTCGTAGGAGCCGCGATGGACGAATTTCAATGCCTTGCCGTCGGGCGAATTGCCCATGCTCATGCTCTTGCCGAGGTTCTTTACGTCCTGGTCGACCGGGATTTCGGCGATGAAGGTGAAGCCGGTGTCGTCGGTCGAGGTATAGACGATCATCGGATTACCTGATGGCTTGACGCTCTCCTTGGCGAGCTGCGCGGTGAGCTGCTTGAACGCCTCGATCAGGGCATCGAACGCCGAATCCCAGTTGGCATTGCCCTTCAGCATGACGACCTTTTTCGGCTCCAGCGTGAACGGCTCGCCGAACGGGTCGGCGGTCTGCACCGGCGCGGCCGGCGGTGGGGTCTGGGACGCGGCGGGGCTGTCGGCCGGAGACTTGGTCTCGGCCGGCGGCGGGACCGGGGTCACGGGAGCCGGGACCGGGGTCGCTGATGGCGCGGGGGCCGGTAGCGGGCTCGCTGCGGGCGCCGGCGAGGCGGCCGGCGACTGGGCGGGTGCCGGGCTGGCCAGCGCGATCGCAGCCAAAGGGAGCAGCGCGACCAGGGCCGCGCGGAACGTGCTGATACGGTTCATTTCGGTATTCTCCATCCCCATTCCCTCGAGGCCGCTCTGTCCCGGCATACGGGCCGCAAGGTGCGATATTCCTAACACGCAAGTTCCGCTTTCGTCCCATGACAGATGCGTCATGGCGGCCTAGGCTGGTGCTCCAATTCCGAAGTTCGCAAATCTGTGCGGCAGATACCGTGCGAACTTCGGAATTGCTGGAGCACCAGCAAATGATTGTTTCCAGTGCGGTTTCGAATTTGAAGTTCCTACTACAGCCTGCGGAGCCACCGTAGGGACTTCAAATTCGCCGCACTGGCCAACCCGCCACCACTCGCCATATAAGCGGGCGGAAGTTGGGAAATTCCATGAGCACGCTCGCCAACCACGCCTTTGCCAAGATGAACGGCATCGGCAACGAGATCGTCGTCGTCGATCTGCGCGATTCCAAGGCGCAGATTTCGGCAGAAGAGGCGCGCGCGGTGGCCTCTCCCGCCGGCGTGCCCTATGACCAGCTCATGGTGTTGCAGCCCCCGCGGCTCGAGGGCACCGAGGCCTTCATCAAGATCTACAACAATGACGGGTCGGAAGCCGGCGCCTGCGGCAATGGCATGCGCTGCGTGGTGCGGCGGCTGTTCGAGAAGACCGGGCAGACCGCGGTGACCTTCGAGACCCGCGTCGGCCTGCTCAATTGCTGGCAGGGTCCGGCGCCCGATCTCTACACGGTCGACATGGGCGCGCCGAAGTTCGGCTGGCAAGACATTCCGCTCGCCGAAGAATTCCGCGATACCCGCTACATCGAGCTGCAGGTTGGGCCGATCGACAATCCGGTTCTGCACTCGCCGTCGGTGGTCAGCATGGGCAATCCGCATGCGATCTTCTGGGTCGACGACGTCAACGCCTACGATCTCGAGCGCTTCGGGCCGCTGCTGGAAAATCATCCGATCTTCCCGGAGCGCGCCAACATCACGCTCGCCCATATCGTCGATCGCGACCACATCACGATGCGCACCTGGGAGCGTGGCGCAGGGCTGACCAGGGCTTGCGGCTCGGCGGCCTGCGCCACCGCAGTCGCCGCCGCGCGGCTGAAGCGCACCAACCGCAGCGTCGAGATGACGCTGCCCGGCGGCAAGCTTGGCATCGAATGGCGCGAGCGCGACGATCACGTGCTGATGACCGGCACCGCCGAGTTCGAATATGAAGGCCGCTTCGATCCGGCGCTGTTCGCCAGCGTCGCCTAGAGCATGATCCGGAAAAGTGGAAACCGGTTTTCCGAGGAGATCATGCTCAAACAAAGGGCCATGGGCGTCGAGATCGTCACGTTTGGCTGCCGCCTCAACGCGTTCGAATCCGGGGTGATTCGCCGCGAGGCGGAGCAGGCAGGTCTTGCCGATACCATCGTCATCAATAGCTGCGCCGTCACCAACGAAGCGGTGGCGCAGGCGCGGCAGTCGATCCGCAGGCTGAAGCGCGAACGTCCCGCCGCGCGCATCGTCGTCACCGGTTGCGCGGCGCAGACCCAAGCGGGGATGTTTGCTGAGATGGCCGAGGTCGACCGCGTCCTCGGCAATGACGAGAAGATGCGAGGCGACGCCTGGCACGCGACGCGTGCTGCGTTTGATGCGCCCTTCGGCATCGGCAACAGCGAGAAGGTTTCGGTCGCCGACATCATGGCGGTTACGGAGATGGCGCCGCATCTGCTCGACGGATTCGAGCGCGGGCTGCCGCGGGTGTTCGTGCAGGTGCAGAACGGCTGCGATCATCGCTGCACCTTCTGCATCATCCCCTATGGCCGCGGCAATTCGCGCTCGGTGCCGATGGGCGCGGTGGTCGATCAGGTCCGTGCGCTGGTCGAACGCGGCCATGCCGAGATCGTGCTGACCGGCGTCGATCTCACGAGCTACGGCGCCGACCTGCCTGGCGCGCCGAAGCTCGGCCAGTTGACGAGGCAGATCCTGCGGCACGTGCCCGAGCTGAAGCGGCTGCGCATTTCATCGATCGATTCGATCGAGGCCGACCGCGATCTGCTCGACATCATTGCCGACGATATCAGGCTGATGCCGCATCTGCATCTGTCGCTGCAATCCGGCGACGACATGATCCTCAAACGGATGAAGCGCCGGCATTCGCGCAAGGATGCGATCGAGTTCTGCGCGCAACTGCGCAGGCTGCGGCCGGACATCGCCTTCGGCGCCGACATCATCGCGGGTTTTCCGACCGAGACCGAAGAGATGTTCTCGCGCTCGCTCGACCTGGTCGAGGAATGCGATCTCACCTTCCTGCATGTCTTCCCCTATTCGAAGCGTCCCGGAACGCCGGCCGCACGGATGCCGCAGGTTGCGGGCGGCGCGATCAAGGAACGTGCGAAGCGGCTGCGCGCGGCTGGTGAAGCCGCGCTGCAACGGCGGCTTGGGGCGGAAATCGGCTCCGTCAGAGAGGTGCTGATCGAGAGCAACAGGCAGGGGCGTACCGAGCACTTCCTGCCCGTCGCGATCGCTGACGATGTGCCGGGCATGGTGCGTCGGCTGACCGTGACCGGTCATGACGGTGTGCGTCTCACCACGTGATGCGCCGAGATCGTAGACCTGGCCGAACAACGTCACAGAGCATCCACACGGAAACGCCGGCACCGTCCATCTCGGTCCTCGATCGGAGTGGCAGTTGGAATGCAAAGTTCCGATTTGGAAGCAAGAACCGGAGTGCGAAAGCGAATGCGGTGACGGATGGTTTAGGCATCGCATCGTGGCCGGGAGCATTTCATGAGGAGAACGCTGGCGCTGGTGCTGTTCCTGGCGGGAGCAGTCTCGAGCAATGCCGCTTCCTTGCTCGAAAAGCGTCAAATGGCGCAGAGAGAAGTGCCAACGGAGTGCGTCGCAACCTGCAACTCAGCCAACTATACCTGCGCGAACAATTGCGGCTTGTCCGGCGCTTGCGTCGCCCAATGCACTGTCGAGGCAGCCGCGTGCAAGAGCCGTTGTGGCGAAAGAAAGTAGAGCCGTCCGTTTCACGGTCTCCGGCGAATGCACCGTAGAGCCGAAATTGCTCCTGACCGCGTCTGCTATTGCTGCGCCGCACGCCCCCGAATCGACCGAATAGCTAAAGGTGTACCTGTCTCCAACGCCACACACTTTGTGGCGTTCGATGGCGCGCCCAGCGCCTCCGACGCCGGGCTAGGCCCGGCCTGAAGCATGCCGTCGCCGCGAACCGTCAGTTCAGAAAATGGCCGCGCGGCTGCCCGATCAAGCAGTTCGCGCAGTTCGGGGTGCAGTCCCTCGCCGCGTGCAACGGCAAAAGCATCGAAGGCGTTTCGAGACGTCATGAGTTCAAACTCCCACACTCCTGCATTGGCAGGTTGGACCGTGAGCGTCGCCCTGCCACTCCGTTTCATGTTTTCAAATTGGTACCTTCCCGCGGTCCGCCGAACAACGCAGCCTAACCAGTCCTTGCTTTCAAACTCGAAAACGATGCGTCATCGCTTCGAGGACTCGTTCTTGTTGGCACGCACGAAGCCGATGACTTGAGCCGTCTCTGGCATGGCAGCCGCCTCCGCTTCAATCGGTTCCTGCGGCGGTGTCGCGAACTGCTGTTCCATGGCGCGCCGGCCAGTCGGATCCCGTTCCTCGATCGGCCGCATGTCAGTGATGTCGATGGCGACAATCGGATTGGCGAACTCACCTTTCAGATTCTGATCGGCAAGCGATTGAAGGACCAGGCCCGGGTGGTCTGGGCAGGTTTCCGCGATGAGAGCGAGCCGCTTGAGCGGCCACTGCAAATGCGCCCAGTGCTTGAGGATCGACGGCCAGTCGGCGCCATCCTTGAACGCGCCGTTCAAGAGGCCGTTCGACAGCGGATCGTGCGGCGCAAAGACACCCACGCTTTTGGCGATGTCGACGATATACGGTCCATTGGGAAGGGCTACGACGAGCCCGATTGTCTCATCCGTTATCATGGCTAGTTTCATGACGTCCTCTTTTTTCGCGAGGGGCGATCTGTCAACGCCACGGGTGGCGGTGCGGCTTCATGCGCTGGCTTCCTTGTCGAGCAATTCGCGCTTGCGCTCGAGGCCCCAGCGATAGCCGGCGAGTTCGCCGTCGGCGCGAATGACGCGATGACACGGAATGACGAGCGCGAGCGGATTGGCAGCGCAGGCGTTCGCCACGATGCGAGCGGTGAGCTGGGGATAGGCGGTGTTGATGAGACGCGCCACCTGCGTGTAGCTCCTGGTCTTGCCGAGCGGGATCGAACGAAGCGTGTTCCATACCCGGCGCTGGATCGGCGTGCCGCGCATATCGAGTGTGAGATCGAGTCCCTCGGCGGGCCGCTCGGCGTAGCGTGCCACCTTTGCCAAGTCGTCGCGAACCATCACCGCGTTCGGAACGAGTGTGGAGTGCGGAAGCGTTCCGCAAGATCATCTTCCAGTGCGCGAGCGTCATCACCGAGCAGGATGGCACAGACACCCTTGATGCTGCGCGCGATCAGAACCGTGCCGAACGCGCAGCCGCCCGTCGCGTGGAAAAGGACGTCGGCGGTGGCGGCCTGCTCGGCAGAGGGCCTCGCGTATGTCATGAGATTCATGGATCGTCTCCTTCATCCGTCCTCATGACCGAACGTATGTGGAAGCGCGCCGCGCCGAACTCCGATGCTTGCTTTCAAATCGAGAAAGGCTTCAGTCCGCTGACCCAACATAAAAGCCGAGCGCACCAATCACGCGATGCGCGTGATCGTGGTCTGTTCGAGGAGATACGTCTGGCCGGTGATTAGCCGCAGACGGATGGTCCCGTTGTCCTGCATTTGCCACTCGGCAAAGCCGCGCGCGACGAGATTGCCGAAATGGGCCATCACTGCGACCTTGGCGAGGTCGGACTCCATCATGGCCGGAATCGCGTCGAACGTCGCCTCGACACGCACATGTTTATCGTGCCGTTTCTTCGGTGCGGTGCGAGGATCCATCGTCGGGGAAATTCCTTGTATCGGCGAAACCCGGAGAATTCATTGCTTCGGTTCTGAATTGATAGGCGGGCGCTCAGACCTTCTGCGATGCCTCCCGGTAGAGCAGAGCACGCTTTCGCTCGACGCCCCACGCGTAACCCGAGACCGAACCATCCGTGCGGATCACGCGGTGGCAGGGAATGGCGACAGCGAGCTTGTTTGCGGCGCAAGCGCCGGCGACCGCACGCACGGACTTGGAGGATCCTATGCGTTGCGCGAGTTCGGCATAGGTGACGGTTGCACCGACCGGAATTTCCTGGAGCGCCTGCCAGACGCGCTGTTGGAAGGCGGTGCCCCGGACATCGAGCGGCAGATCGAGGCCGAGCGCCGGTGCTTCCACGAAGCCGACAACGCGCGCGACGATGGCCTCGTAATCCCGATCGGCACCAATCAGGCAGGCGCTCGGAAAGCGGTCCTGGAGATCGCGAAGCAGCGCTTCCGCATCATCGCCCAAAAAGATCGCGGCAACGCCCTTTGTGCTCGACGCGACAAGAATAGCGCCCAGGAACGTCTGGCCGACCGCGAACTTGATCGCCTCATTCGCGCCACCTGCGCGGTATTGCGATGGTGTCATGCCAAGCATGCCGGTGGATTTTTCGTAGAAACGGCCGCTTGAATTGAACCCGGCGTCATAGATCGCTGCTGTGACACTGCTTCCCGAGACGAGACTTTCGCGAACCTTTTTGGCGCGTGAGGCTGCGGCATACCCTTTGGGCGTCAGGCCCGTCGCCGCTTTGAACATGCGGTGGAAGTAGCTGGGGCTCAGGCAGACCGCATCAGCCAACTCTTCGAGCGAAGGCTGTTCTTCCCTCTCCTCGACGAGACGGCATGCCTTGACAACAAGCGCGGCGTTGCCCGCCTCGATCGATGGTCCGTTCGGATTGCAGCGCCGGCACGGCCGAAAGCCGGTCGCCTCGGCACTTTCCAGCGTGTCATGCAACTGAACATTCTTAGGGTTCGCGTTGCGCGAAGGACATGAAGGCCGGCAGTAGACTCCGGTCGTTGCAACCGAATACCAGAACTCGCCATCCGCTGTCCTGTCGCGTGCAAGAACCCGCGTCCATCGCGGGTCGGCCGCGACGGAGAGCGGTGTCGTCTTCCCGGCTTTTTTGAGGGTTACGCCCATCGATTGCATAGCGCCACAGGATGGCCAACACTGCCACCCGGTTTCCGAGGATACACTCCGGTCCTTGCTTTCAAATCCGGTCACCGCGACAGAAAAGCCGGCATGAGGCCCGCGAATTGGCGCGGGCCTCACTCGACTTCGCCGATTATGCAGCCTTCAGCAGCCCGAGCTGCGTCAGCGCGGTGACGCCGTCGTCGAGGCCGATTTCCTCGGCGATCTTGCCGCCCACGACCTTCAGCACGGTGGTGCCGGTGAAGTGCATCTTGCGTCCGGTAGCGGCCGGCAGACCGCCGATCAGGAAGTCCTTGAAAGCGGGCCCCGTGTGGGTGCCGCCGCCTTCCCACTGACCGACGACATAGTCGCCCTCGGCGATCAGATCGGCCGTCCCCCAGAAGTTGAGATCGGGGAATGCGGCCCGGAAATCGGTCATGAACGCCCTGATGTCGTCGCGTCCGCGGCGGGGCTCGTGGAGCGAATATTTCAACAGCATGTCGGGCGCGGCGATTTCGTCGATCACACCGAGGTTGACGGACTTGCCCCAAAACTCGGTGAACCAGCGGCCGACGACCGCCTTGTTATCATCTTGCTTGCTCATTCGGATGGCTCCTTGATCAGACCAGTAGAAGATCGCCAGCGTCGCCGACGACCCCGCAGAGCCTCTACGTCTGATTCCAATCGGCCAAACTCCGGTTCTTGTCGTGGAATTCCAAGTCGGTGGCGATCGCTGAATGCGTGCGCGATATTGCGCATCGTAATTCCCGGCAGCGGCGAACTTCGGAATGACGGCAAGAATGGGTGCGATCGGCACCCGGCTTTCCCTGCGCCCTCTATCAAGTGAGAGGGCAAACGAAGTGCAAGGGAAGTGCAAGACTCGGGCAAATCATGTCGCGAGAACGCGGGCTCGCATCCTTAACGCTGTTTGACAGGTCGAATCGGATTCCGCGCGCGTCATTGCGCACGACGTTGTCAGTGGCTGTGTCCGCCAGGTTTCGACGGGGGCTGGGTGGATTTGACCTGCCAGAATCGAAGCAGCCGGTCCGCGTTGTCGCGCGGCATCTTCGTGAACTGGCCTTTGGCCTTTGCCAGTTCGACCGGTCCCATCGAGCCCGTCGAATAGCGACATTCCATGATCGCGGCTGTCGTCTCCCAGGTCAGGCCAGCGGCGCGGCAGGGCACCAGCAGGCCTTCGCCGCGGAGGCTTTGCATCAGCGGGCGGATCACCTCGATGCTCGATCGCGCCAGATGCGCCAGCGCAACGACGGTTTCTTCATATTTTCGCTGCCTGGCGAAGCCGAGCAGCACCGCTTCGTTCAGGTCGCCGCTTTCGGAGAGCCTCGCGACGTGACGCTTGGCGGCGGTGAAGTCGCGAACCCGCGACATGTCGCGCTCGACGCCTGCCGCGACCGCGGCGATCGCGTGGCGAATCTCCTCGAACAGATGTGGCGGCGCGCGTTCCAGCAACCGGCTGCGGACCTCTTCGGTTGCATCATGCAGGAGCTGGAGGCGGAGTTCCGAGGGAAGGTCGGCGCGGACACCGGTCTCGACCGCCAGATCAGAGTCGTACTCGGCCTGCGCGAGGATGACCACAAATCCGCTCGTCGACACCTTGGCGCCGGGATTGCTGACCAGGCGGCGGCTTACGCTGGCAAAGCGTCGCGCCAGCAGTGCGTCGGTGACGGCCTCCTTCAACCACCAGCGGCCGGCCACGGCGAGCAGATGCTGCTCGCTCTTGGTTTGGGCGATCTCGACCAGATCTTCCGCGCTCAGGCGGGACGATTCCTGCAGGACCGGCCGTGCGATCCGGATCTCGTCGTTCCGTGCCAGGCGGCGAACGATCGCGGGCGGCGCCTGGGCGACCGGTGCCAGCTGCTCGCTGATTTCGGCAAGCGCCATCCGGGCGCTGATATCCGCGAGGGCGCGGAACTCGATGGTTTTGACCAGTCGCTCCAGCACATTGTCGAACAGCGCGACCTGTTCGCTGTCGAAGCTGCCGGCGGAAATGAGGAATAGGTTGGTGACGCGCTTGGCCGTCGCGATGCATTTTTCAGCCGAGCCGCCGCGAATCGCTGCTTCGACCTCGTCGGCAATCGCGTTCCCGGCATTGTGCATTGCTCGTCCTGAGCCCGTCTCGCTGCGCTTTTCTAAGCTGGCTTGCACGTCTACCTGATGGCTCTGAATGTTCCGTAAAGGATAACGGACCGTAATTTCACGGGGGCTTTACTGCCCGTTCCAGCCGCAGGCCCGCAGCCGGTCCTGCATGTGCTGCGGCACCGGCGCGACCACACGCACCGGCTCCTTGTTCCTGGAGATCGGAATTCCGATCTCGCGGGAGTGCAGATGGAGGGTCGGCTCGCCGAAGCGCGGGCCGTTGCCATAGATGTTGTCGCCGAGGATCGGCCAGCCGGTCGCGGCCGAATGCACCCGGAGCTGATGGGTGCGGCCGGTGACCGGCTCCATCGCAAGCCAGCTGAGACCTTGGCCGCGTCCCAGGACTTTCCAGTTGGTGACGGCCTTTTGCCCTTCGGGGTCCGGCTTCTGCCACCAGCCGCGTTCGGCATTCAGGCGGCCGAGTGGCATGTCGATGACGCCTTCATCTTCGGCAGGGCCGCCCTCGACCACCGTCCAGTAGGTCTTCGATATCTTGCCGTGCTTGAACAGGAGCCCGAGCGAAGCGGTCGCTTTGCGGTGGCGTCCCAGCACCAGGCAGCCGGAGGTGTCCTTGTCCAGCCGATGCGCCAGCACTGGCGGCCGCGGCAGGCCGAATCGTAGCGCGTGGAACGATGCTTCCAGATTTGCGCCGCCCTTGGGGCCGCGATGCACCGGCAGCCCGGCCGGCTTGTCGATCACCAGCATCAGCCCGTCGCGGTGGAGCACTCGCGCCTGGATTTCTTCCGCGGACAATTGGGGAACATCAATCAATTCGTCGAGACTTTCGTTTGCGATGCGAAACGGCTAACACACGCGCGCCATGAACGATACCACTGCGGGAACTCCCAAACTGAGCTGGTGGCAGCGGCTGACCGGCGGCCTGAAGCGGACCTCCGGGGCGCTCGGGACGGCGGTCGCCGATCTCGTCACCAAGCGCAAGCTCGATCGTGCCATGCTCGATGATATCGAGGATGTGCTGCTGCGCGCCGATCTCGGGACCGAGGTTTCCATGCGCATCGCCGATGCGGTCGGCAAGGGCCGCTACGACAAGGCGATCTCCGCCGACGAAGTGAAGGCCGTGGTCGCGACAGAGGTCGAGAAGGTGCTGGCGCCGGTGGCCAAGCCACTTGAGATCGACGCGGCAAGGAAGCCGTTCGTCATCCTCGTGGTCGGCGTCAACGGCTCCGGCAAGACCACCACGATCGGAAAGCTCGCCGCGAAATTGTCCGCCGAGGGCCGCAAGGTGATGCTCGCCGCAGGCGACACGTTTCGCGCGGCGGCCATCGAGCAGCTGAAGGTCTGGGGCGAGCGCACCAAGTCGCCGGTCATCGCGGCCACGCAGGGCTCCGATTCCGCAAGCCTCGCCTTCAATGCGCTGACCTCGGCGAAGGAGCAGCAGCGCGACGTGCTCTTGATCGATACCGCCGGCCGCTTGCAAAACAAGTCCGAGCTGATGAACGAGCTCGAGAAAGTCGTGCGCGTCATCAAGAAGGTCGATGCATCGGCGCCGCATGCGGTGCTGCTCGTGCTCGACGCCACGGTGGGACAAAATGCGCTGTCGCAGGTCGAGGCGTTTCATCGTACGGCGGGGGTCACCGGCCTCGTGATGACCAAGCTGGACGGCACCGCGCGCGGCGGCATCCTGGTCGCGCTGTCGGAAAAGCACAAACTGCCGGTGCATTTCATCGGTGTCGGCGAAGGCGTGGAGGATCTCGCACCCTTCACGGCATCGGATTTTGCCAAGGCAATTGCCGGGATCGAAGCATGACCCCGAAAACTGGGAACCGGTTTTCGGACAAGGTCATGCCCCAAACCAAGACCGAGGATTGATGGACAAGACCCAGCCGCATCCGCTGTTCAAGCTTGCGACCGAACTCGGGCCGTTGCTCGTATTCTTTATCGCCAACGCGAAGTACCACCTGTTCATTGCGACCGGTGCGTTCATGGTCGCGATCGTCGTGGCGATGATCGCGTCCTATATGGTGACGAAGCACGTCCCGATCATGGCATTGATCACAGGCGCCATTGTGCTCGTGTTCGGCACCCTGACGCTGGTGCTGCACGACGAGACCTTCATCAAGGTCAAGCCGACCATCATCTACGGCCTGTTCGCGGCCGTGCTCGGCGGCGGGCTATTGTTCGGCCGCTCCTTCATCGCCGTCATGTTCGACCAGATGTTCAACCTGACGCCGCAGGGCTGGCGCATCCTCACCCTGCGCTGGGCGCTGTTCTTCGCCGGCATGGCAGTCCTGAACGAGATCGTCTGGCGCACACAGACGACGGATTTCTGGGTGAACTTCAAGGTGTTCGGCGTGACGCCGCTGACCATGGTCTTCGCCATCGCCCAGATGCCGCTGACCAAGCGCTATCACCTCGAGCCGGCCTCGCTGGAGACGAGCGAGGCCGAAGCGGGCGACGTGCGAAAGGGGTAAACGACGGTCTGCTCCCTCGCCCCGCTCTTGCGGGGAGAGGGTTGGGGTGAGGGGCTCGCTCCACGAAGAAGGTTCAGATTGGGCGATACCCTGCAAAGCCCCTCACCCGAAATTCCCGCTTCGCGGGAATTTCACCTCTCCCCGTAAAGGACGGGGAGAGGTGAATGAGGCAGCTACGGGAATTACGTCCCGGCCGCGAGCGCCTTGTCGATCTCGGCCTTGAGCACGGTGTTCAGGTTATCAGGCGTTACCGGGCCGACCAGCTTGTAGACGATCTTGCCTTCGCGCCCGACAACGAAGGTCTCGGGCACGCCGTAGACGCCCCACTCGATCGAGGCGCGTCCGTTGCCGTCGACGCCGACGATGCCGAACGGATTGCCGTAGCGGCCGAGGAAGCGCCGCGCATTGTCGGGCGCGTCCTTGTAGTTGATGCCGATGATCTGGAACCGCTTGTCCTTGCCGAGTTCGGTCAACAGTGGCGCCTCGTCATGGCAGGGTACGCACCAGGATGCCCAGACATTGACCACGCTGACCTTGCCCTTGAACACGGCAGGGTCAAGCCCCGGCACTTGCGCGCCGTCCTTCGCCAGCCCGTCAAGCGCGGGCAGCGCGATCTGCGGCGCCGGCCGGCCGATCAGCGCCGACGGGATTCTCGAGGGATCGCCGCCGTAGAGCCGCAGCAGGAGCAGGCCGGCGAGCCCCAGAAAGACGATCAGCGGCAAGACCACCAGCCAGCGCCGGGCCTGCGGCGGAGAGTTTGTCGGCTGTTCGCTCATCGGATATCCGCGGCGCCACGGCCGGAGCGGCGTGTGATGCCGCTGGCCTCGATTTCCCTCAAGCGTGCCTGCTGCCGTCGGTAGTCGGCGATGATCCAGACGATCAGCAACACGACCACCGCCGCTACCAGCGCGTAGGATGTCACGATGAAGGAGGCGTAGGGACCAAGCGACATCGCGTCATGCCGCCTTCTGGCTGGCCTGCATCATCTGCAGGCTGCGCACGCGGCGGCGCAGGATCTCGTTGCGCATCGCCGCCAGATGCAGCGTGAGGAACAGCAGCGAAAACGCGACCGCCATCACCAGCAGCGGCCACAGGAACGCCTTGTCGAGCGTCGGTCCGCCCATGCGGAACACGGATGCCGGCTGATGCAGTGTGTTCCACCAGTCGACCGAGAATTTGATGATCGGGATATTGATGGCGCCGACCAACGTGAGAACCGCTGCCGCGCGCGCGGCGCGCGAGGGGTCCTCCACCGCGTGCCACAGCGCCATCAGGCCGAGATACATCAGGAACAGGATCAGCACCGAGGTCAGCCGCGCATCCCATTCCCAATAAGTGCCCCACATCGGCCGGCCCCACAACGAGCCGGTGACGAGTGCGAGGAAGGTGAAGGCGGCCCCGATCGGCGCCGCGGCCTTGGCGGCGACGTCGGCGAGTGGATGCCGCCAGACCAGCGTGCCCAGCGCGGCCACGCTCATGACGCCCCAGACGAACATCGACAGCCACGCGTTCGGCACGTGGATGAACATGATCTTCACCGTGGCGCCCTGCTGGTAGTCGTCGGGTGCCATCGCCGATTGATAGAGGCCGATCGCGAGCAGGATCGCGGTCGCGCCCGCCAGCCACGGCAGGATACGCGCGGTCAGGGCCAGAAACTTGGTCGGGTTAGCGAGGTCGATCAGCGTCATGGCACCCCTGATAATCGTCTGATGTGTCGCAGGCAATTGGCCGAAGTCCTCTCGTCAAGAATTGATCTGTTACATCTCAGTCCAGCCCGTGCCGCAGGCTCGCGGCGGCGGCAAATGGCCCGACCACGAAGCTGACCAGCGACAGCGCGCAGAGGATCGAGAACGGGGTTCCGAATGACATCGGCCCGGTGATGGCCGCCTGCGATGCTGCAACGCCGAAGATCAGCACCGGGATCGATAGTGGCAGCACCAGCACTGCCAGCAACAATCCGCCGCGATGCAGCGTCACCGCCAGTGCCGCGCCGATCATGCCGGTGAAGGTCAACGCCGGTGTTCCCGCCAGCAGCGTCAGCGCCACCGCGAACGTCGCCGTGCCGTCGAGGTTGAGCAGCAGGCCGAGCACGGGTGTCGCAATGATCAACGGCAGGCCCGCGGCGAGCCAATGCGCCAGCGCCTTGGCTGCACAGGCCAGTTCCAACGGCGTCCGGCTCATCACGATCAGGTCGAGCGAGCCGTCCTCATGGTCGGCCGTGAACAGCCGATCCAGCGTGAGCAGGCTGGCCAGCAATGCGCCGAGCCAGAGAATGGCGGGGCCAAGCCGCGACAGCAGGGCGAGATCCGGTCCCACCGCAAACGGCATCAGCACGGTGACGGTGAGGAAGAACAGCACCCCGATCAGCGCCCCGCCGCCGACGCGCAGCGCGATCCTGATGTCGCGGCGGATCAAGGCGGTGAGGGCAGTCATGCGAGGCCCATGCTGTGATTACAGCGAGAGCCCACATCTTGCCACACACGCGCTGCGCTCCCTCCGCCCTTGCGGGGGAGGGCTGGGGAGAGGGGTGGCCCCGGGCGAGATACTCGGATCGATCGCTGCTCTCGCAATCTCGGCCACACATGGTCGAGGCGCATACGAATAAAGCACGTCGTGTGGCACCCCTCTCCCTGACCCTCCCCCGCAAGGGGGGAGGGGACGGTGAGACCTGTGCTGGGTGACAAGAGATGCCGTACGCTCATGCCGCACCTCCCATCCGCAAATCACTCGCCTCGATCCCGAGCGGCATGTGGGTCGCCGCGACGATGATGCCGCCGCGGGCGAGGTGGTCGCGCATCAGCCCGACGAACAGTTCCTGGCCGGCGGCGTCGAGCGCCGATGTTGGCTCGTCCAGCAGCCACACCGGCCGCCGCACCGAGAGCAGACGCGCGATCGACAGGCGGCGGCGCTGGCCGGCCGAGAGATAGGCCGCCGGCAGATGCGCGGCGTGGTCGAGGGCCACCGCCGCGAGGCACAGCCTCGTGTCCTGCGCCTCGCCGCCGAGGAATTCCCGCCAGAAGGAAAGATTTTCCAGCACGGTCAGCGCCGGCTTCAGCGCATCGCGGTGGCCGAGATAATGGGCCTGCTCGGGCAGATTGAGTTCGACTTCACCGCCTTCGAGCGCGATCATCCCATCCGCCGGAACGAGCAGGCCGGCAATCATGCGCAGCAGCGAGGTTTTGCCCGAACCATTGGGGCCGGTGACGGCCAGCGCCTCGCCGGAGGCGGCCGAAAAATCGAGGCCGGCGAACACCTCGCGGCCGCCGCGCACGCATGTCAGATGTTGCCCCGAGAGCCGCATGCTTCCCCTGTCACAGCCCTCTGAAATCTTTGGCTACCGCGTGAGAATTTTTGGGTCGCGCAACGCTGTCGCACGCTTGTCGTTGTGGCGGTGCTTCTAGAAAGATTCTATAAGCCCGGAACTTGATGCAGCACACGATCGGCGGCCGCAAGTCACCTGGCCAACCTCAGCCAGTGTAGGCCAACGGTGTTTAAATACCCTTGCCGGGTATAACTGAGAATTGGGATCCCTCGCATGACCTCGCTCGACAGCTTCAAATGCCGCAAGACCATGAAGGTCGGTGGCAAGACCTATGTCTATTACAGCCTGCCCACGGCAGAGAAGAACGGACTGAAGGGCATTTCGAAGCTGCCGTATTCGATGAAGGTTCTGCTGGAGAACCTGCTCCGCAATGAAGACGGCCGCACCGTCAAGAAGGACGACATCGTCGCGTTCTCGAAGTGGCTGAAGAAGCGCCAGCTCGAGCATGAGATCGCTTTCCGCCCGGCGCGGGTGCTGATGCAGGACTTCACCGGCGTCCCGGCCGTGGTCGATCTCGCCGCGATGCGCAACGCGATGCAGAGCCTCGGCGGCGACGCCGAGAAAATCAACCCGCTGGTGCCGGTCGATCTCGTCATCGACCATTCCGTCATCGTCAACTTCTTCGGGGACAACAAGGCGTTCGGCAAGAACGTCGTCGAGGAATACAAGCAGAACCAGGAGCGCTACGAGTTCCTGAAGTGGGGCCAGAAGGCGTTCTCGAACTTCTCGGTGGTGCCGCCCGGCACCGGCATCTGCCATCAGGTCAATCTCGAATATCTCGCGCAGACGGTGTGGACCAAGAAGGAGAAGATGACGGTCGGCAAGAAGACCGGCACCTTCGAGGTCGCCTATCCGGATTCGCTTGTCGGCACCGACTCGCACACCACGATGGTCAACGGCCTCGCCGTGCTCGGCTGGGGCGTCGGTGGCATCGAGGCGGAAGCCTGCATGCTCGGCCAGCCGCTGTCGATGCTGCTGCCGGAGGTTGTCGGCTTCAAGCTGAAGGGCCAGCTCAAGGAAGGCGTCACCGCCACCGACCTCGTATTGACGGTCACCCAGATGCTGCGCAAGCAAGGTGTGGTCGGCAAGTTCGTCGAGTTCTTCGGCCCCGGCCTGGATTTCCTCTCGGTCGCGGACAAGGCGACCATCGGCAATATGGCGCCTGAATACGGCGCGACCTGCGGCTTCTTCCCGGTCGATGCCGCGACCCTCGATTACCTGAAGACCTCGGGCCGCAAGGCGGATCGCGTCAAGCTCGTGACGTCCTATGCCAAGGCACAGGGCCTGTTCCGCACCGCCAAGTCGGCCGATCCGGTGTTCACCACCACGCTCACGCTGGACCTCGGCGACGTTGTGCCGTCGATGGCCGGACCGAAGCGCCCGGAAGGCCGCATCGCGCTGCCGGCAGTGGCGTCCGGTTTCGCCACCTCATTGGTCAGCGAGTACAAGAAGCCCGATGGCGAGCAGAAGCGCTTTGCCGTCGAAGGCCGTGATTTCGATCTCGGTCATGGCGACGTCGTGATCGCGGCGATCACCTCCTGCACCAACACCTCGAACCCGAGCGTGCTGATCGGCGCCGGCCTTTTGGCGCGCAACGCGGCCGCCAAGGGCCTGAAGGCCAAGCCGTGGGTGAAGACCTCGCTCGCGCCGGGCAGCCAGGTGGTGGCGGAATATCTCGCCAATTCCGGCCTCCAGACCGACCTCGACAAGGTCGGCTTCAATCTGGTGGGCTTCGGCTGCACCACCTGTATCGGTAATTCCGGCCCGCTCCCGGAAGATATCTCGAAGTCGATCAACGAAAACGGCATCGTCGCCGCGGCTGTACTGTCGGGTAACCGCAACTTCGAAGGCCGCGTGAGCCCCGACGTGCAGGCGAACTATCTCGCCTCACCGCCGCTCGTGGTGGCGCACGCGCTCGCCGGCACGGTTACGAAGGATCTCGCGGTCGAGCCGATCGGCATCGGCAAGGATGGCAAGCCGGTGTTCCTGAAGGACATCTGGCCGACGACCAAGGAGATCAATGCCTTCATGAAGAGGTTCGTCACCGCGACGATCTTCAAGAAGAAGTACGCCGACGTGTTCAAGGGCGACACCAACTGGCGCAAGATCAAGACCACCGAAAGCGAGACCTATCGCTGGAACATGAGCTCGACCTATGTGCAGAACCCGCCCTACTTCGAAGGCATGAAGAAGGAGCCCGAGCCGATCAAGGACGTGGTCGACGCGCGGATCCTTGCGATGTTCGGCGACAAGATCACTACCGACCACATCTCGCCGGCCGGTTCGATCAAGCTGACCTCGCCCGCCGGCAAGTTCCTCAGCGAGCACCAGGTGCGCCCGGCCGACTTCAACCAGTACGGCACCCGGCGCGGCAACCACGAAGTGATGATGCGCGGCACCTTCGCCAACATCCGCATCAAGAACTTCATGCTGAAGGGTGCCGACGGCAATATCCCGGAAGGCGGCCTGACCAAGCACTGGCCCGACGGCGAGCAGATGCCGATCTACGACGCGGCCATGAAGTATCAGGCCGAAGGCGTGCCGCTGGTGGTGTTCGCCGGCGCTGAGTACGGCAACGGTTCGTCGCGCGACTGGGCCGCGAAGGGTACGCGTCTGCTCGGCGTGCGCGCCGTGATCTGCCAGAGCTTCGAGCGCATCCACCGCTCCAACCTGGTCGGCATGGGTGTGCTTCCGCTCACCTTCCAGGAAGGCACGTCGTGGTCGTCGCTCGGTCTGAAGGGCGACGAGAAGGTCACGATTCGCGGGCTCCAGGGTGATTTGAAGCCGCGCCAGACGCTGACGGCCGAGATCGTCTCCAATGACGGCGCCAAGAGGGACGTCCCGCTCCTCTGCCGCATCGATACGCTGGACGAGCTCGATTACTATCGCAACGGCGGCATCCTGCACTATGTGCTGCGCAAACTCGCTGCCTAGGCCTTTGTTTGAGCATGATCTCCGCGCAAACGCTTGCGTTTGTCGCGAGGGAAAACCGCTTCACACTTTTCCGGATCATGCTCCAACGCGGATTTGTGATCGGTGCCTCACTGCTTAGTGAGTAGCGGCTAAAATGAAGGCGGCCTATGAAAAGGCCGCTTTCTCGCGTTTTGGGGCACGCTGTTCAGGGACAACTTCATGCTCCGTACAAATACGGATGGAAATCATCACGACTGGCTCGCAGTATGACAGCGATGATGGCCTATAACTGTATCTCTCGATGGTCCAGCGCCCTTGGTATCTGCGCGATCGTCGCGATCATCCGCCCCGCTCACGCCGATCCGCGTGCAGTCGTCGAACTCTTCACCTCGCAAGGCTGCTCATCCTGTCCGCCCGCGGACAAGGTCATCGGTGACCTCGCGAAGGATCCCAACGTCATCGCGCTGAGCATGCCGATCGACTATTGGGACTATCTCGGCTGGAAGGATACGCTGGCCGATTCACGCTTCAGCGCGCGCCAGAAAGCCTATTCGCACATGCGCGGCGATCGCGACGTCTACACGCCGCAGGCCGTGATCAACGGCTCCGTGCACGTGATCGGCAGCGATCTCGCGAGCATTGAGAGCGCGATCAAGGACACCGAGAAGAGCGCCGGCGTGATGTCGGTGCCGGTGACGATGACGCTGACCGGAAAACAGATCAACGTTTCGGTGGCGGCGGCCAAGTCGCCTACGGCGGCGCGTGGCGAAGTCTGGATCTGCTCGATCTCGAAGGCGGTACCGATCTCGATTGCGCGTGGCGAAAATCGGGGCCGCGAAATCACCTACCACAATGTGGTCCGCAATCTGCTGAAGGTCGGTGACTGGAACGGTTCGTCGGGCAACTGGACCGTGCCGCTGGAGAACATTACGCGCGACGGCGTCGATGCCGCCGCGGTCTATGTCCAGGATGGCAATCGCGACAAGCCGGGCCCGATGCTCGGCGCGGCATTCACCTCACTGCATTAGCAGCTAAGTCGACCGCGGCGCGCCGTCGTGAGACGCCGGCGGCCGGCATGTATCCAGAAACAAATTGAAGTAGAGCCCTCGCCGGGCTTCGCGCGCATGCGGCTCGATCGCGCCCGGGCGCACGGGGTGCCCCAAAAACAAAAAGGACCAACTTTCGTTGGCCCAGTGTTGGGATTAACTCCCCTGCGAACAGACCCGATCCCGACGGCCCCGGGGGGCTGGGGGCTGAGGAATCCGGAACCGAAAGGACCGGGTCAACGCAGGATTATCTTCTCGCAAGCCAGCGGGGCGGGCGATGGGCGGAAGTTGGGCAGTAATATGATTCCGCTAACGTTCCCGTGACTCATCGACGGATAATCGGTCGCGGCCCCCGACGCGATTCAGGTCAGGTTGCGTTGCGAATGGCCCCTTGCGGCGTCCCTCGCTTAGCGCGATCATGTCACTATCGTGACGATCCCGAAATGTGGGACCGGTTCTCGGAATAAGATCGTCACTGAGATGACAGGAGGCGCTCGATGAGTTTGATCTCGGAGGATGGTGATCCGAGCGGGAGTCGCGCCGCGGCGCGCCCCGCCGCCACGGCTTCGCCCAACCGCGTGACGTTCAATCGACTTGAGCTCAACCGCATTCTCAATCTCTATGGCCGCATGGTCGCTGACGGCGAGTGGCGCGACTATGCGATTGATTTCCTGAAGGACCGCGCCGTGTTTTCGGTGTTTCGCCGCGCGTCCGAGATGCCGATCTACCGGATCGAGAAGGATCCGCGGCTCGCGCGCAAGCAGGGCATGTACAGCGTGATCTCGGCGACCGGCCTGATCCTGCGCCGTGGCCACGAACTCGAGCGCGTGCTGCTGGTGATCGACCGCAAGCTGGCGCTGGTGTAGGCGATCGTTGCATCGTCCCGTATGTAGCCCGGATGAAGCGAAGCGTAATCCGGGGGGTCTGTACGCGCGGACAGCGTTGCCCCGGATTTCGCTTAGCTTCATCGGGGCTACGATCGCGCTCTAATCGGCCGGCATCGTCGTCGCGCCCACGCCGAGCGCGCGTTGCATCATCACGGTGTCGAGCCAGCGGCCGGCCGGTACGGGCCGGCATAGGCATAGCCAGCCATGCCATGATGCGGCCGTCGAGCACGGCGACGAAATAGGGAAAGCCGCCGTCCATCAGGCCCCTGTAGCGGCGGGTCATCTCGGCGAGGTCGGGCGGGACCAGCTCGAATGTCGCGGTGCCGAAGCGCACGGCCTGCCGGTAGATCGCCGTGATGTCGGGAAGGTCGGCCCCGGCGGTCGGCCTGATCTCTACGTCGGACATGGCACGAGACTATTTTTGCCTCGTGCAAAAGAAAAGCCCCGGCTCAAGGCCGGGGCTTCGATCGATCCGAGCGGCTTGAGCGCGTTAGTCGCGCTGGCCGAGCAGCTGCAGCAGCAGCGTGAACAGGTTGATGAAGTTCAGGTAGAGCGAGAGTGCGCCAGTGATTGCGGCGCGCTCCGCTGCCACGCCACCCTGCGAGGCGTAGCCGTAGATGTAATCGTTCTTCAGCCGCTGGGTGTCCCAGGCGGTGAGGCCCGCGAAAACCAGCACGCCGACCACCGACACGATGAACTGCAGCGCCGAGCTCGCCAGGAACAGGTTGACCAGGCTTGCGATGATGATGCCGATAAGGCCCATGAACAGGAATGAGCCCATGCCGCTCATGTCACGTTTGGTGGTGTAGCCGTAAAGGCTGAGCGCACCGAACGTCGCCGCGGTGATGAAGAACACGCGCACGATCGAGGTGTGCGTGTACACCAGGAAGATCGACGACATCGATAGGCCCATCAGCGCCGAGAACACCCAGAACAGCATCTGGGCGGTCGAGGGTGCCAGGCGGTTGATGCCGGCTGAGATGACGAACACCATCACCAGAGGGGCGAGGATGAACAGCCACTTCAGCGGGCTGACGAACATCGCGTAGCCGAACTGCGTCAGATAGGCACTGCCGAACTTCGCGACCGCGGCGGACGGATCGCCGGTCACGGCTGCCATGTAGACACCAAGCGCGGCCAAGCCGGTGATGGCAAGGCCGATGCTCATGTAGTTGTAGATGCGCAGCATGTAGGCGCGTAGACCGGCGTCGACGGCCGCAGCGTCAGTGCGCCCGGCGGCCCGGCCGAAAGGAGAAGCGTAATTGCGGTCAAGGTCCGACATGGTCGAATTCCCGTGGTTGTCCCGGTGGAGCGCAAGGGATTTGCGGCGCCGGTGATAAATCTATCTCAGATGGCCCGGTTTGCGGAATATTAATTCCGCGTCATCAAGCCGGCCATCCGCCTGTTTGATATGTGGGAAAGTAACACATCCGGCACAAGCTTCCACGCGCGGCCGAATGTCGCTCCGATCGAGTATTTGCAGGGAAAAACGGCGTTAACCGCTGTTACAAATTGTCACAAATTCCGCAGCACCGAGGCTGGCTTCTGGTTCAGCGCAAGCAATGTTCCGGCCAATCCCAGTCCGACAGTGACGACCAGCGCAGCGACCACCACCAATGCGGCGCTGCCGGCCTGCCAGATGAAACTCAGCGTCATCAGCCGGGTTACGATCAGCCAGGCAGCGATCGAGCCGGCAATGACCCCGAACACAGCGGTTGCAAAGCCGATCATTAGATACTCCAGCGCGTAGGCGCCGAGCAGCCGCGCCCGCGTGGCGCCGAGCGTCTTGAGGATCACGGCGTCGTAGACGCGGTGGCGGTGGCCGGCGGCGAGCGCGCCGCCCAGCACCAGGATGGCCGAGATCAGCGTCACGGCGCTGGCGCCGCGGATCGCCAGCACGAGGTTGCTGACGACGCTGCCGATGGTCTCCAGCGCCTCGCGAACCCGCACGCTCGTCACCATCGGGAAGGCGTCGGCGACCTGTCTGATGATCCGGGCATCGTCAGTGGAACCCGGGTGGGCCTCGGTCAGGGTCGCGACATGGCTGTGCGGCGCGCCCTTGAAGGCATTCGGCGAGAACACCAGCACGAAGTTGATGCCCATCCCCTGCCAGTCGATGTTACGCAGATTGGCGATCTTCCCCGGGATGTCGCGGCCGAGCACATTAACGACGATCTCGTCGCCGATCTTCAAGCCCAGGCCGTCGGCGATCTTCTTCTCCATCGAGACCAGTGGCGGCCCGCTGTAGCCGGGTCCCCACCATTCGCCCTCGACGACCTTCGAGCCCTTGGGGACCTCTCCGGTGTAGGTCAGGCCTCGGTCGCTCTGCAGCACCCATTCCGAATCGACCGTCGGCTTGAGCTGATCGGCCTTGACGCCGCGGGCAGCGACGATGCGCCCGCGCAGCATCGGGACGTCCTCGACGGTGGAATCGGGTGACACCTGCTTCAGGAACGCGCCGAAGCGGTCGGCCTCGGTGGAGGGAATGTCGATGAAGAAGAACGACGGCGCCCGCTCGGGCAGCGCTGCCAGGAACTGGCGGCGCAGATTGCCGTCGATCTGGGTGATGGTGACGAGCACCGTGAGGCCGAGACCCAGCGACAGCACGACCGAGGGCGTCAGGGCGCCCGGCCGGTAGATGTTGGTGATCGCAAGCCGCAGCATGGTGATGCGGCTGCGTGGCAGCCGTCGAGCGACGGCCATCAGGATCGCGGCAACTGCGCGCAACACCAGAAATACCGCAATCGAGGAGACGACGAATACGGAGGCGACCCGCTTGTCGTAGGCGAGCCCGATCGCGACTGCGATCAGCAGCGCGATCACCACCGCCATCAACGCGAGATAGCTCCAGCGTGGGCGATGCCATTCGCTGGTCACGGTCTCGCGGAACAGCGCCGCCACCGGCACGTCGTGGACCCGGCCAAGCGGCCACAGCCCGAAGGCGAGCGCGGTGAGTTGACCGTAGATGAACGAGAGCGCGAGTTCGTCGGGATGCACCGCCGGCACCACCGGCAGTGGCAACAACTTGCCGAACAGGCCGACGATGACGAAGGGCAGCGCCGCGCCGAGCGCAAGTCCGATTACCGAGCCGATCCCGGCCAGCAGCACCACCTGGGTGAGATAGATCGTGAAGACGTCGCGGCCGGTGGCGCCGAGCGCCTTGAAGGAGGCAATGACGTCGCGGCGGCGGTCGATATGGCTCTTCACGGCGTTGGCGACCCCGACGCCGCCAACCAGCAGCGCGGCGAGACCAACCAAGGTCAGGAACTGCGTGAAACGGCTGATGGAGCGCTCGAGCTGCGGCGAGGCGTTGCTGCGGCTGCGGACCTCCCAGCCGGCTTCCGGGGCCGCGTTCCGCGCGCCGTCGATCAGCGCGGTGGTGGCGCGGTCGTCGTTGGCGCCATCAGGCAACTTCACCCGGTAGATCCAGCGCACCAGGCTGCCGGGCTGCAGCAGATTGGTGGCGCGCAAGCTGGCTTCGCTGACCAGAAAGCGCGGGCCGAGGCCGACGCCGCCGGCGAGCTTGTCCGGTTCGGCCACCACCACGCTGCGGATCTGGTACGTCGCGCTGCCTATCGTGACGCGGTCGCCGAGCTTCAGGTCGAGCCGCGCCAGCAAAGTCGAATCGGCTGCCGCGCCATAGACACCGTCGCGCTCGGCGAGGAGATCGGCGAGCGGCATGTTCGGCTCCAGCGTCAGCTCGCCGAGCATCGGATATACGCAGTCGACCGCCTTGAGCTCGACCAGCGCCAGCTTGCCGTCGCTGCTGCGGGCCATGGCGCGAAGCGTCGCCGCGACCGAGACCTCGCCGCGTGTGCGCAGGAACGCCACCTCGTCCGGCTTGGCCTCACGCTGGATCAGCGAGAATGCGGCGTCGCCACCGAGCAGCGTGCGGCCCTCACGCGACAGGCCGTCGCCGAGGCTCGCAGCGACCGAGCCGACACCGGCGATCGCCAGGACGCCGAGCGCAATGCAGGCGATGAAGACGTAGAATCCGCGCAGGCCGCCGCGCAACTCGCGCAGCGCGTAATGGAAGGCAAGCGACGACGCGCGACCCTGGACCGCGACTTCGGACGCTATGCTCATGTCGCGGAATGTCCGTCGATGCGGCCGGAGCGCAGCCGCACCACGCGGTCGCAGCGTTGCGCGAGCGAGGTATCATGCGTCACCAGCACCAGCGTCATGCCGCGCTCGGCGTGCTTGGTGAAGAGTAGATCGACGATCTGCTTGCCGGTTGCCTCATCGAGATTGCCGGTCGGTTCGTCGGCAACGAGGATCGCGGGAGCGGGCGCCAGAGCGCGCGCGAGCGCCACGCGCTGCTGCTCGCCGCCGGAGAGCTGCGTCGGATAGTGATGCAGCCGTTCGCCGAGGCCGACCGATTGCAGCTCCTGCGCGGCGCGGCTCGCCGCGTCCGACGAGCCTGCAAGCTCGAGCGGCACCGCGACGTTCTCCAGCGCCGTCATGGTTGGGATCAGATGGAACGACTGGAAGACGATGCCGACCTGGCGGCCACGGAAGCGCGCCAGCGCATCTTCGTCGAGGGCATTGAACGACGTGCCGTTGACAACCACCTCTCCGCTGTCAGGACGTTCCAGCCCCGCCATCACCATCAGCAAGGTCGACTTGCCCGAGCCGGATGGGCCGATCAGGCCGATCGCCTCGCCCGCCGCCACACGAAGGCTGATATCTTTGAGGATATGAACCCGTGCCGCTCCGGTACCGAGAGAGAGATTGACGTTCCTGACGGAAATGGTGTCCGGCTCTATGCCGGTCAGTGAAGAGGGTTCGATGAGACTGTCCATGGTTCGGTCATATGGCACTTCCGCTGCTGCGGTCGAGGCCCGGTTGGGAATCTTCGTGCACATACTCGTGTCGCTTATGGGCTTGATGACGGCGACCGGCACGCCAGCGCAGGCGCAAGCCGCAGGCATCACGAAACCGATCAAAATGGTGGTTCTGGGCGACTCCTTGAGCGCGGGCTACGGCCTGCCGGCCGCGGCGGCGTTCCCGGTCCGCCTGCAAAAGGCCTTGGAAGCCAATGGGATAAAGGTCGACATGACCAACGCCGGCGTGTCCGGCGACACTTCCTCGGGCGGCCGCGACCGGCTTGACTGGTCGGTGCCCGATGGAACCGACGCCGTGATTGTCGAGCTTGGCGCCAACGATGCGCTGCGCGGCACCGATCCAGCAGTCACCCGCGCGGCGCTCTCCGACATCATCACAAAGTTGAAGGCGCGCAAGATCGCCGTGCTTCTGTGCGGCATGCTCGCGCCACCGAATTACGGCAGCGACTATGCGGCCAAGTTCAACGCGATCTATCCGGATCTGTCGAAGTCTCTCGGCGTGCCGCTCTATCCGTTCTTCCTCGACGGCGTCGCGGCCGACACCAAGCTCAATCAGGCCGACGGGATGCATCCGACCGCCGAGGGTGTGGATATCGTCGTGAAGAACATGCTGCCCACGGTGCAGGCATTTCTCGGCGCATTATCAGGGCAACGCAGTTGAAAAGCAGGCAGCGCACGACGACATGTCCGTAGGTTTACGAGCTCTTAACGCGTCATGCTTCGCAGAGTCACATAACTCGGGTACAAAAGAGACATCGGTGATTCGTCACCGGGTTGTAACAGGGCGCGGGCTCCCAAAACTCGCGCCACCGCATCGAGGATTGTAGCGATGCCGCGTCTGTTCACTGGACTGGAAATCCCGGCCGAGATCGGCCAGACCCTCTCCAACTTGCGTGGAGGCCTTCCCGGCGCACGTTGGATCGATCCCGAAAATTATCACGTCACTCTGCGCTTCATCGGCGATATCGATGGCCTCTACGCCAACGAGATCGCGTCGATGCTGTTTCGGGTGAACCGCAAGCCGTTCGAGGTCAAACTACGTGGCCTGTCGAGCTTCGGCGGACGCAAGCCGCGCGCGGTGGTTGCCGCCGTCGAGCCGAGCCGGCCGCTGATCGAACTGCAAGCGGAGCTCGAGCGGTTGATGCAGCGGATCGGGCTTGATCCCGAGGGGCGCAAGTTCACGCCGCATGTGACGCTGGCGCGGCTGCACGATGCCTCGAGCCAGGACGTCGCGGATTATCTGTCGGTGCGCGGCTATTTCCCGAGCCGCACCTTCATGGCCTCGCGCTTCGTGCTGTTCTCGTCGCGGGCCTCGACCGGCGGCGGCCCCTACGTGGTCGAGGATTCCTACGCGCTCGGCGCGTAAGACAGGCTCGAACGTTCGTGCTCGCCCGGCCGGGCCGGGCTGGTGTGGCATGCAAGGGCGTGCTCTTGCATAGCCGTCGGCAAAATTCTCGGCTTGCAATTTTCCGCGCGCTAGGGCCGTAAGGTGGGCCCATGCTTTCCACCTCGCCCGATTCCTTCCTTGAGCACTACAAGGCCCTCATCGCCTCCGGCGCGATCGAGGCCGATCCGGCGCAGGCGCAGGCCGCGGAGGCCTTTGGCGCGCTCGAGGAGCGGCTTGCGAGCTACAAGCCTCACCGCAAGCAGGGCCTGCTCGGTCGGCTGTTCAGCGGAGACAAGGACGACAAGCCGCCGCGCGGGCTTTACGTCCATGGCGAGGTCGGCCGCGGCAAGACCATGCTGATGGACCTGTTCTTCCAGCAGAGCACGGTCGAGCACAAGCGCCGCGCCCATTTCCACGAGTTCATGGCCGAAGCGCATGAGCGCATCTACGGGTATCGCCAGCAGATCGCGCGCGGCGAGATCGCGGACGGCGACGTGATGGCGCTTACCGCGCAGGCGATCTTCGACGAGGCCTGGCTGCTCTGCTTCGACGAATTCCACGTCACCGACATCGCGGATGCGATGATCCTCGGGCGGTTGTTTACCAAGCTGTTCGATCTCGGTACCGTCGTGGTTGCGACCTCGAACGTAGCACCGGATGATCTCTACAAGGGCGGCCTCAATCGCGCGCTGTTCCTGCCGTTCATCGCGCAGATCTCGGACCATATGGACGTGCTGCGGCTTGATGCGCGCACCGACTTTCGGCTGGAAAAACTCTTCGGCGTGAAGATGTGGCTGGTGCCGGCCGATGCCGTGGCCGATGCCGCGATCGATGCGGCCTGGCGCAAGATGACCGGCAACGCGCCGTGCCAGCCGCGCGATATCGCGATCAAGGGGCGAGTGCTGCACGTGCCGTGCTCGTCGCACGGCGTCGCGCGCTTCAGCTTTGCGGAGATTTGCGAGAAGCCGCTGGCCGCGTCCGACTATCTGCGGCTGGCGCACGACTACCACACCATCCTGGTCGACCACATTCCGGTGATGGACTATGCCGAGCGCAACGCTGCGAAGCGCTTCATTTCACTGATCGACACGCTCTATGACAACGGCGTGAAGTTGATGGCCTCGGCCGAAGCCGATCCGGTGTCGCTGTACCTTGCGACCGACGGCAACGAGGAGATGGAGTTCAAGCGAACGTCATCGCGCCTGATCGAAATGAGTTCGGAGTCCTACCTGGCGCTGCCGCATGGCCGGAAAGACTCGGCGGCCAGCGGCTCGTCGAGTGGTTTGGTCGAAACCTGAACGTAGCCTCCGCGCCACCTTCCGGAGCAATTTTTCGTGTGCTGGGGGAGGACGTTGCTGGCATGCCTGATCGAATTCGGGGCAGGGCCGACAATTGGGCAGGCCGCGACTTGAACGTATCATTCGAAAGGGATAACCACCCAAGCAACCGACTTCTCTCCCTCCCGCTACCAGTTCAAAGGACTGATTTCCCATGGCACGCGACAAGATTGCTCTGATTGGCTCCGGACAGATCGGCGGAACGCTGGCGCACCTCGTCGGCCTCAAGGAACTCGGAGATGTCGTGCTGTTCGATATCGCCGAAGGCGTACCGCAGGGCAAAGCGCTCGACATCGCGCAGTCGTCGCCGGTCGACGGCTTCGACTCCAATCTGGTCGGCGCCAATTCCTATGAAGCGCTCGACGGCGCCAAGGTTTGCATCGTGACCGCAGGCGTGCCGCGCAAGCCCGGCATGAGCCGCGACGATCTCCTGAGCATCAATCTCAAGGTCATGGAGCAGGTCGGCGCCGGCATCAAGAAATACGCCCCTGACGCTTTCGTCATCTGCATCACCAACCCGCTGGACGCGATGGTGTGGGCGCTGCAGAAGGCCTCGGGCCTGCCGCACAAGAAGGTGGTCGGCATGGCCGGCGTGCTCGACTCCGCGCGCTTCCGCTATTTCCTTGCCGATGAATTCAACGTCTCGGTCGAGGACGTGACCGCCTTCGTGCTCGGCGGCCATGGCGACACCATGGTGCCGCTGACCCGCTACTCCACCGTCGCCGGCATCCCGCTGCCCGACCTCGTCAAGATGGGCTGGACCTCGCAGACCCGCATCGACGAGATCGTCGACCGCACCCGCAATGGCGGTGCCGAGATCGTCAACCTGCTCAAGACCGGCTCCGCCTTCTACGCGCCGGCGGCCTCCGCGATCGCGATGGCCGAGAGCTATCTGAAGGACAAGAAGCGCGTGCTGCCCTGTGCCGCCTATCTCAACGGCGAATACGGCGTGAAGGACATGTATGTCGGCGTCCCCACCGTGATCGGCTCCAAGGGCATCGAGCGCATTGTCGAAATCGAGCTGGCCGGCAAGGATCGCGAAGCCTTCGACAAGTCGGTTGCTTCGGTGCAGGGCCTGGTCGACGCTTGCAAGAAGATCGCGCCTGACCTGCTCGGCAAGTAATCTGTATTGTAATCCGTCTTGGCAATAGCTCGATAGGCGTGTCCAATCGCCTACCGGGCGCGAGATGATTAAATTCCGCTGGATTATGTGATTGCGTCCGTCTTGGTATATGGTATGCCAGCCTCAAGGCTGACGTAACTTCACCGAAGTTCGCCGCACGAGGGTTTGGGAGCGTCTTTCCATGAATATCCACGAATACCAGGCCAAGGCGCTGCTGCATGAATTCGGCGTGCCGATCTCGCGCGGCGTGCCGGTGCTCAAGCCGGAGGACGCCGATGCGGCCGCCAAGCAGCTTCCCGGTCCGATCTGGGTGGTGAAGAGCCAGATCCATGCCGGCGGCCGCGGCAAGGGCAAGTTCAAGGAAGCCTCCGCCGGCGACAAGGGCGGTGTCCGCATCGCCAAGTCGGTCGCTGAAGTCGACGAGTTCGCCAAGCAGATGCTCGGCGCGACCCTGGTCACCGTGCAGACCGGTCCGCACGGCAAGCAGGTCAACCGCCTCTACATCGAGGATGGCTCCGACATCGACAAGGAGTTTTATCTCTCGATCCTGGTCAACCGCGAAACCTCCGAAGTCTCGTTCGTGGTCTCGACCGAGGGCGGCGTCAACATCGAGGAGGTCGCGCACGCGACGCCCGAGAAGATCATCTCCTTCTCGGTCGATCCCGCGACCGGCATCATGCCTCACCACGGCCGTACGGTGGCAAACGCGCTCCATCTCACCGGCGATCTGGCCAAGCAGGCCGAGAAGCTGACCGGTCAGCTCTATGCGGCCTTCGTCGCCAAGGACATGGCGATGCTGGAAATCAATCCGCTGGTCGTGACCAAGCAGGGTGCGCTCCGCGTGCTCGACGCCAAGGTGTCATTCGACAGCAACGCGCTCTACCGCCATCCCGACGTGGTGGCGCTGCGCGACGAGACCGAGGAAGACGCCAAGGAGATCGAGGCGTCGAAATACGATCTCAACTACGTCACGCTCGACGGCACCATCGGTTGCATGGTCAATGGCGCCGGCCTCGCCATGGCGACGATGGATATCATCAAGCTCTACGGCATGGAGCCGGCCAACTTCCTCGACGTCGGCGGCGGCGCCAGTGTGGAGAAGGTCGCGGCCGCCTTCAAGATCATCACTGCCGATCCCAACGTGAAGGGCATCCTGGTCAACATCTTCGGCGGCATCATGAAGTGCGACGTGATCGCCGAGGGCGTGGTCGCCGCGGTGAAGCAGGTCGGTCTCAAGGTGCCGCTGGTCGTGCGCCTTGAAGGCACCAACGTCGAGCAGGGCAAGAAGATCATCCGCGAAAGCGGCCTCAACGTGCTGCCCGCCGACAATCTCGATGACGCCGCACAGAAGATCGTGAAAGCCGTCAAGGGAGGCTAGCGATGGCCGATCATCTCGACGCTCCGACACCGCTGGAAGAACACCGCAAGCTCGCGGTCTTCGCCGGCGAGTGGAGCGGCGACGAGATGGTCTTCCCGTCGCGCTGGACCGCGGGCGGTCCCGCCACGTCGAAGGTCGTCGCACGGATCGCGCTCAACGGCTTCTATCTGATCCAGGACAGCGCACAGACGCGCGACGGCAAGGAGAGCTTTGCCACCCACGGCGTCTTCACCTACGACCGCGACGATCGGGCCTACCGATTGTTCTGGCACGACTCGCTCGGCTACTACCCGCCGTCGCCGGCTTCCGGCGGCTGGATCAACAAGTCGCTGATCCTGGTGCGTGGCTCGCTGCGCGGCAACGCGCGCCATGTCTACGAGGTCGTCGATGACAACACCTACAACATGAAGATCCAGTTCTCGCCTGACGCGGAAGGGTGGGCCGACGTGCTCACCGGCGTGTACCGGCGCATTCACTGAAATCCCTCGTCTCGCGAAAGCATCACGAACATGTCCATTCTGATCGACAAGAACACCAAGGTCATCTGCCAGGGCTTTACCGGCAAGAACGGCACTTTCCATTCGGAAGCGGCGATCGCCTACGGCACCAAGATGGTCGGCGGCGTCGCGCCGGGCAAAGGCGGCCAGACGCATCTCAACCTGCCGGTGTTCGACACCGTTGCCGAGGCGCGCGAGAATACCGGCGCCGATGCGAGTGTCGTCTACGTGCCGCCGCCGGGCGCGGCAGACGCGATCTGCGAGGCGATCGATGCGGAGATCCCGCTGATCGTCTGCATCACCGAGGGCATTCCGGTGCTCGACATGGTGCGGGTGAAGCGCTCGTTGTCGGGATCGAAGTCGCGGCTGATCGGGCCGAATTGCCCGGGCGTCATGACCGCCGGCGAGTGCAAGATCGGCATCATGCCGGCCAACATCTTCAAGCCCGGCTCGGTCGGCATCGTCTCCCGCTCCGGCACCCTGACCTATGAGGCGGTGTTCCAGACCACCCAGGAGGGCCTCGGCCAGACCACCGCGGTCGGCATCGGCGGCGACCCGGTCAAGGGCACCGAGTTCATCGACGTGCTGGAGATGTTCCTGGCCGACGAGAAGACCAAGTCGATCGTCATGATCGGCGAGATCGGCGGCTCCGCCGAGGAAGACGCTGCCCAGTTCCTCAAGGACGAGGCCAAGCGTGGCCGCAAGAAGCCCATGGTTGGCTTCATCGCCGGCGTCACCGCTCCTCCCGGCCGCCGCATGGGCCACGCGGGCGCAATCATCTCCGGCGGTAAAGGCGATGCGGGTTCCAAGACCGCGGCGATGGAAGCGGCCGGCATCAAGGTGTCCCCGTCGCCCGCGCGGCTCGGGCACACGCTGGCCGAGATGCTGAAGTAGCCGTCCGTCGCGACGGTTGGTCAGAGGGGTATCGAGCGCTTCCGGGCACTTTCAGTCTCGGAAGCGTGTTCTTTCGTCGATTTCGCCACCGGCTGGTGGTTCAATAAGTTTTGAAAATATATTCATTTCTTGGTTCTTTTAGACAGGAATATCGGTCCTAAATAGGCTAAAGGACTTCTATCCAGCCGGCGCTCTTCCAGACCGGCACTTGCGCTGTATTCCACGCGCGAACCGAAAAATCACCAGGACTGCCCCATGTCTCGCCAGGATGCGAACGCCGCTTTTGCTCTCTCATCGTTTTTGCAGGGCACCAACGCGGCCTATATCGACGACCTCTACGCCCGCTACGAACAGGACCCCGCCTCGGTCGACGGCGAATGGCAGGAGTTCTTCAAGAGCCTGAAGGACCCCCCCGCCGACGTCCAGAAGAACGCCGAGGGTGCCTCCTGGGGGCGCCACAACTGGCCGGTCACGCCGCGCGACGATCTGACCTCGGCGCTCGACGGCAACTGGGCTCAGGTCGAGAAGGCCGTCGGCACCAAGATAGCCGCCAAGGCTCAGGCCAAGGGCCCCGAACTCTCCGCCGCCGAGGTCCATCAAGCGACCCGTGACTCCGTCCGCGCCCTGATGTTGATCCGCGCCTACCGCATGCGCGGCCATTTCCACGCCAAGCTCGATCCCCTCGGCATCGAGGCGCCGCGTGACCGCGAGGAACTCGATCCGCGCTCGTACGGTTTCACTGAAGCCGATTTCGATCGCAAGATCTTCCTCGATCACGTGCTCGGCCTCGAATACGGCACGCTGCGCGAGATCGTCCAGATCTGCGAACGCACCTACTGCCAGACGCTCGGCGTCGAATTCATGCACATCTCGAACGCCGCGCAGAAGGCCTGGATTCAGGAGCGCATCGAGGGACCCGACAAGGAAATCAGCTTCACCCGCGAGGGACGCCGCGCGATCCTCAACAAGCTGATCGAGGCGGAAGGTTTCGAGAAGTTCTGCGATGTCAAATTCACCGGCACCAAGCGCTTCGGCCTCGACGGCGCCGAATCGTTGATCCCGGCGCTCGAGCAGATCATCAAGCGCGGCGGCAATCTCGGTGTGAAGGAGATCGTGGTCGGCATGCCGCATCGCGGCCGCCTCAACGTGCTGACCCAGGTGTTGGGCAAGCCGCACCGCGCCCTGTTCCACGAGTTCAAGGGCGGCTCGGCCAACCCCGATGCGGTGGAAGGCTCCGGCGACGTCAAGTATCACCTCGGCGTCTCTTCGGATCGCGAGTTCGACGGCAACAAGATCCATCTGTCACTGACCGCGAACCCGTCGCATCTCGAAATCGTCGATCCCGTTGTGCTCGGCAAGGTGCGCGCCAAGCAGGATCAGCACGGCGATCCGCCGGATCAGCGCATCTCGGTGCTGCCGCTCTTGATGCACGGCGACGCGGCGTTCGCGGGCCAGGGCGTGGTTGCCGAATGCTTCAGCCTGTCCGACCTGAAGGGCTACCGCACCGGCGGTTCGCTGCACTTCATCGTCAACAACCAGATCGGCTTCACCACCTATCCGCGCTACTCGCGCTCCTCGCCATATCCGTCCGACGTGGCGAAGATGATCGACGCGCCGATCTTCCATGTGAATGGCGACGATCCGGAAGCCGTGGTGTTCGCGGCCAAGGTCGCGATCGAGTTCCGGCAGAAATTCCACAAGCCGGTCGTCATCGACATGTTCTGCTATCGTCGCCACGGCCACAATGAGGGCGACGAACCGGCGTTTACCCAGCCGGTGATGTACAAGAAGATCGGATCGCATCCGACGACGCTGGAGATTTATGCGAAGCGGCTGATCGCCGAAGGCGTGATGACCGAAGGCGAGGTCGAGAAAGCCAAGGCCGACTGGCGCTCGCGGCTCGATGCCGAGTTCGAGGCGGGGACCGGCTACAAGCCGAACAAGGCAGACTGGCTCGACGGCAAATGGTCCGGCTTCAAGATCGCCGACCAGGAAGAAGACGCCCGGCGCGGCGTCACCGGTGTTGATATTCCTGTGCTGAAGGACATCGGCCGCAAGATCACCAAAGTGCCGGACGGTTTCCGTGTCCACAAAACCATCCAGCGTTTCCTCGACAATCGCGCCAAGGCGATCGACACCGGCGTTGGTATCGACTGGGCGACCGGCGAGGCGCTGGCATTCTGCTCGCTGCTGGAGGAAGGCCGTCACGTCCGCCTGTCCGGCCAGGACTCCGAACGGGGTACCTTCTCGCAGCGCCATTCGGTGCTGATCGACCAGGAAGACGAAAGTCGCTACACGCCGTACAACCATCTCGGCGGCGACCAGGGCCATTACGAGGTCATCAACTCGCTGTTGTCGGAAGAAGCGGTGCTCGGCTTCGAGTACGGCTATTCGCTGGCCGAACCGAGTGCGCTCACGATGTGGGAAGCGCAGTTCGGCGACTTCGCCAACGGCGCGCAGGTGCTGTTCGACCAGTTCATCTCTTCGGGCGAACGCAAATGGCTGCGCATGTCCGGCCTCGTCTGCCTGCTGCCGCATGGTTATGAAGGCCAGGGGCCGGAGCATTCCTCGGCGCGGCTCGAGCGTTACTTGCAGATGTGCGCCGAGGACAACATGCAGGTGGTCTATCCGACCACACCGGCGAACTACTTCCACGTGCTGCGGCGCCAGCTGCATCGCGAAATCCGCAAGCCGTTGATCCTGATGACGCCGAAGTCGCTGTTGCGTCACAAGCGCGCCGTGTCGCGGCTCGAAGAACTCGGCAAGAACGCGACCTTCCACCGCATCCTGTACGATGACGCGCAGATGCTGCCGGACGAGAAGATCAAGCTGCAGCCGGACGACAAGATTCGTCGCGTCGTGCTGTGCTCCGGCAAGGTCTATTACGATCTCTATGAAGAGCGCGAGAAGCGCGGCAGCGACGACATCTATCTGCTGCGTATCGAGCAACTCTATCCGGTGCCGTTGAAGGCGCTGGTGCAGGAACTCGGGCGCTTCAAGGGCGCCGAGGTGGTCTGGTGCCAGGAAGAGCCGCGCAATATGGGTTCGTGGCACTTCATCGAGCCCTATCTCGAATGGGTGCTGAACCAGATCAATGCGCCGAACAAGCGTCCGCGCTACGCCGGTCGTCCGGCATCGGCCGCGACCGCGACCGGCCTGATGTCGAAGCATTTGGCGCAGCTCAAGGCGTTCCTGGACGAAGCGCTTAACTAGAAACCTTCACTTCCCTATGCCCCGCGAAAGCGGGGCATCCAGTATCCCGCGTCATCCAGCCCCATCGCTGTCGTCACGGAATACTGGATCGTCCGCTTTGGCAGACGATGGCCGCAAAAGTTTTATGACCGCAGGGTTGATCTGAGGAAAACACCATGACTGAAATTCGCGTTCCAACGCTCGGCGAATCCGTGACCGAGGCCACCATCGGCCGCTGGTTCAAGAAGGCCGGTGATGCCGTCGCGGTGGACGAGCCCTTGGTGGAGCTCGAGACCGACAAGGTCACAATCGAGGTTCCGGCGCCCACCGCCGGCACGCTCGGGGAGATCATTGCCAAGGATGGCGAAACGGTCGCTGTCGGCGCACTGCTCGGTCAGATCAATGAAGGTGCAGCCGGCGCCAAGCCGGCCGCTGCTGCGGCACCGGCGAAAGCTGCAGCTCCCGCCGCGCCGCCGCCCGCTGCTGCTCCTGCGCCGAAGGCCGCGCCGGCCGATGCGCCGCTGGCGCCCTCGGTTCGCCGACTCTCCGCCGAAAGCGGCGTCGATGCTTCGACCGTTCCCGGCTCAGGCAAGGACGGCCGCGTGACCAAGGGCGACATGCTGGCCGCGATCGAGAAGGCGGCCTCGGCGCCGACCCCGGTCAATCAGCCGGCCGCCGCAGTGCAGGTTCGAGCGCCGTCGCCGGCCGACGATGCCGCGCGCGAAGAGCGCGTCAAGATGACGCGGCTGCGCCAGACCATCGCGCGCCGCCTCAAGGACGTACAAAACACCGCCGCGATGCTGACGACCTTCAACGAGGTCGACATGACCGAGGTGATGAAGCTTCGCGCGATGTACAAGGAGGTGTTCGAGAAGAAGCACGGCTCGAAGCTCGGCTTCATGGGCTTCTTCACCAAGGCCGTCGTGCAGGGGTTGAAGGACATTCCCGCCGTCAACGCCGAGATCGACGGCACCGACCTGATCTACAAGAACTACTATCACATCGGGGTTGCGGTCGGCACCGACCGTGGTCTGGTCGTTCCGGTGGTTCGTGATTGCGATCACAAGTCGATCGCAGAGATCGAGAAGTCGATCGCCGATTTCGGCCGCCGCGCCCGCGACGGTCAGCTCAAGATCGACGAGATGCAGGGCGGCACCTTCACCATCACCAATGGCGGCATCTACGGCTCGCTGATGTCGACGCCGATCCTCAACGCGCCGCAGGCCGGCATCCTCGGCATGCACAAGATCCAGGAGCGCCCGATGGTGGTCGGCGGCAAGATCGAGGCCCGCCCGATGATGTATCTGGCGCTGTCCTATGATCATCGCGTGATCGACGGCAAGGAAGCGGTCACCTTCCTGGTCCGCGTCAAGGAGAGCCTGGAAGATCCGGCCCGGCTGGTGCTGGATCTCTGAGGTCATGACGCACGTGACGCTCGATCCGTTCGAGCGTCACGATCGATTGAGCGCACACGCTTGGGGATCAATGTGACGGATAAGGTCGTTGTCATCACCGGCGGCAGTCGCGGTATCGGCCGTGCCGCCGCGCTTGCCGCCGCGGCGCGCGGATATCGTGTCGTCGTCGGCTATGCCTCCAACCGGGCGGCCGCCAACGAAGTCGTTGCCACCATCGAAGCGAAGAACGGCAAGGCGATCGCGGTGAAATGCGACGTCGGCAGCGAGCAGGACATCCTGGCGCTGTTCAAGGCCGCCGACGCTTTCGGAACGCTCGGTGCTCTCGTTAATAACGCCGGCATTGTCGGCAAGAGCGGTGTGCGTGTCGACGAGATGTCGGCCGAGCGAATCCAGCAAATGATGGCGGTCAATGTCACTGGCAGCATTTTGTGCGCACGCGAGGCAGTGAAGCGCATGTCGACCAGGCACGGGGGCAACGGCGGCGTGATCGTCAATCTGTCTTCGGTCGCGGCCCGCCTCGGCGCGCCGAACACCTATGTGGACTATGCCGCCTCCAAAGGCGCGATCGATTCCTTCACGGTAGGCCTTGGCCATGAAGTCGCGGGTGAAGGTATCCGCGTCGCCGGCATTCGCCCCGGTCTGATCGACACTGATATTCATGCCGCAGGCGGTGAGCCGGATCGTGCGCATCGGCTTGCCCATATGGTGCCGATGAAGCGCGTCGGCACTGCCGACGAAATCGCCAACGCCATCGTCTGGTTGATCTCGGACGAGGCTTCCTATGTCACCAGCGCGATCCTCGACGTGTCGGGCGGTCGCTAAGGCATGATCCGAAAAAGTGGGAACCGGTTTTTCGAAAAGATCATGCTGATCTAACTGTCACAGAGTTTAGCTACAGGACCTTCCATCATGGCTTCTTACGATCTCGTCGTCATCGGCACCGGACCTGGCGGCTACGTCTGCGCGATACGCGCGGCGCAGCTCGGCATGAAGGTCGCGGTGGTCGAGAAGAACGCAACGCTCGGCGGCACCTGTCTCAATGTCGGCTGCATGCCGTCGAAGGCGCTGCTGCATGCCTCCGATATGTTCGAGGAAGCCGCGCATACTTTCGCGAAGATGGGTGTCAGCGTCTCGGCGCCGAAGCTCGATCTGCCGGCGATGATGAACTTCAAGCAGCAGGGCATTGACGGCAACGTCAAGGGCGTCGATTTCCTGATGAAGAAGAACAAGATCGACGTGCTCAAGGGCACCGGCAAGATCCTCGGGACCGGCAAGGTCGAAGTCTCGGGTGACGGCAAGACCGAGATCGTCGAGACCAAGAACATCGTGATCGCCAGCGGCTCCGACATCGCGCGGCTGAAGGGAATCGATATCGACGAGAAGCGCATCGTATCGTCGACCGGAGCGCTGTCGCTCGAGAAAGTGCCTTCGAAGCTCTTGATCGTCGGCGCCGGCATCATCGGGCTCGAACTCGGCTCGGTCTGGCATCGCCTCGGTGCGCAAGTCACTGTCGTCGAATTTCTCGATCGCATCCTGCCCGGCATGGATGGCGAGATCGCTAAGCAATTCCAGCGCCTGCTCGAGAAGCAGGGTTTCGTCTTCAAGCTGGGCGCCAAGGTCACTTCGGTCGATACGTCAGGCAAGACACTGTCGGTCAAGGTTGAGCCCGCCGCGGGCGGAGCCGCCGAGACGTTCGAAGCCGACGTCGTGCTGGTCTGCATCGGCCGCGTGCCCTACACCGAGGGCCTTGGGCTCAAGGAAGCCGGTGTTGCGCTCGACAATCGCGGCCGCGTCGAGATCGACGCGCACTTCTCGACCAATCTGAAAGGCGTCTACGCGATCGGCGACGTTGTCGCGGGCCCGATGCTGGCGCACAAGGCGGAAGACGAAGGCGTTGCCTGCGCGGAGACCATCGCGGGCCTGGCCGGCCACGTGAACTACGACGTTATTCCAGGCGTTGTGTATACCACGCCGGAAGTGTCGTCGGTCGGCAAGACCGAGGAAGAGCTCAAGCAGGCAGGCGTCGCCTATACTGTCGGCAAGTTTCCCTTCACCGCGAACGGCCGCTCCAAGGTCAACCAGACCACCGACGGCTTCGTGAAGGTTCTCGCAGATGCGAAGACCGATCGGGTGCTCGGGGTGCATATTATCGGCCGCGAAGCCGGTGAAATGATCCACGAAGCCTGCGTTCTGATGGAATTCGGCGGTTCAGCCGAAGATCTCGCGCGCACCTGCCACGCTCATCCGACCCGGTCGGAAGCGATCAAGGAAGCCGCGCTTGCGGTGGGCAAACGCGCCATCCATATGTGATCGATGTCCGGCGTCCGCCGGGTAGAGATGACATCGATGCTGCGCCGCCTGCTTCAGCCGTTCTGGATACTGCTTGCGATCATTTTCCTGATCGAGGCTTGGCTATGGGATCACCTTGAGCCAATCGTGGCGCGAGCCGTGGCGTGGATCCCGCTGCGCGCGTTCAAGCAATGGCTGGCCGAGCGGGTCGACACGCTGTCGCCGGCGATGACGTTGATCGTGTTCGTCGTTCCGATCGTTCCGCTGTTTCCGCTCAAGCTGGTCGGGCTGTGGCTGCTGACCCACGAATACTGGCTCGCCGCGATCTCGACGATCCTATTCGCGAAACTCCTCGGCGTCGGTGTCACCGCCTTCATTTTCGACGTGACACGGCCGAAGCTGTTGCAGATGCCCTGGTTCGAGGCGCTCTATAATTTCGTGATGTCGATGCGCGCCAAGGCCTCCGCCATGGTCGAGCCGGTCAAGCAGCGCCTCCTCGAGATCGTGCGCGGCGATGGTGACGGCTGGTCGGCGCGCATGCTGCGCCTGATTGCGCGCTTCCGCAAAAGCGTGCATCAGGCGCGCTGATTGCATATCGAGCGGCGCGCGCCGCTCTTCCAGACCTAGAGCGTCTTCGAGCGAAGTGGACGCCGGTTCGCGTGAAGAAAACGCGTCAAAACAAGAATCTAGAGCTTCGGTTCTGATTCAATCAGAACCGAAAATGCTCTAGAGCATTTTCACAATTGGTGGAATCGGAGGATTCCCAGCGCGGTTGCTCCATGATTCAGTTTCCGCATTGATTCGAGGCGGAGGCTTTGATGGGAGCACCTTATTCTCAAGATTTGCGTGAACGGGTCATTTCCGTCGTCGACGGCGGAATGGGAGCGTATCAGGCAGCGCCGCTGCTGCGGGTCAGCGTTTCCTACATTTACAAGGCGCTGGGGCGTTGGCGGGCGACTGGCGAGACGACGGCTCGCCCGTCGGGCCGCGGGCCGGCTCCGAAACTTGCTGCTCACGATGAAGCGCTGCGCCAGCGGATCGTGCACAAGCCAGACGCCACGCTGGAGGAGATCCGGGCGTGGCTGCTGGCCACGCACGACGTGAAGGTCAGTATCGGCTGCTTGTGGAAGCGCCTGCGCCAGCTCGGCCTGACGCTCAAAAAAAGTCACTGAGAGCTGCGGAGCAAGATCGGGCCGATGTCGCCGAGGCGCGTGTGGAATGGCGCGCCGGTCAGGCGGAATTGAGCCCGGAGCGCCTGGTCTTCATCGACGAGAGCGGCGCGTCCACCAAAATGACCCGGCTTTACGGCCGCTGCGCGCGCGGCAAGAGGCTCGTTTGCACAGTCCCGCACGGCCATTGGAAAACAACCACCTTCGTCGGAGCTTTGCGCCAGGACGGCATGACCGCGCCGTGCGTCTTCGACGGCCCGATGAACGGCGAGACATTCCTCGCCTGGGTCGAGCAGTTCCTCGTTCCGACGCTGCGGTCGGGCGACATTGTCGTGATGGACAATCTGTCGAGCCACAAGGTCAGGGGCGTCCGCGAAGCCATTGAGGCGGCCGGTGCGATGTTGCGCTATCTGCCGCCATACAGCCCGGACCTCAATCCGATCGAGCAGTTCTTCGCCAAATTAAAGTCCCTGCTGCGCAAGGCAGGCGCACGAACTCTCGAAGCCCTCGACAACGCAATCGCCGACGCCCTTACCCGCTTCTCGCCAACAGAATGCCTGAACTTTCTCGCCGATGCCGGTTATCGTCACCAACCATGAAAACGCTCTAGTGCAGTGGCAGGAGATGCGGCTGGAAGATGCCCAGCACCGTCATTGCAATGCCCGCAAGTGTCAGGATGCCCGACACCCAGGCCAATGCCGCGATGCCCGTGATGATGGTCGCGGAAGCCAGCACGATGCCGATCTGAAAGGCGGCGGAGGCGAGTTCGAAATGGTGATATTTCGCCGTTGCGAGATCGCGCTCCTCCTCGGCGTGCTTGGCGCGCTCGGACAGCTGGTCCTGACCCTCGCCGGTTTCCGGCTCCGAACGATAGCGCGCCGCGGTCTTCTGCCAGCTGTCGATCTGCTTCTGTAGCGCCGCCTTGGTCGCATCGTCCATCGCGGTGGTGAGGCTGAGCTTGCCCTGCTCGGCCGCGGTCTGCACGTTGGTGCGGCGGATGCTCTTGGCCTGGAAGAAGGCCCAGAGGTTGGAGGCCTCGACATTCTTGCTGATCGATTCAGTCTGCGCGCCCTTGCCGAGCGTTTCCGACAGCGCCAAGCACAGCGCAATGACGGCGATCAGCAGTGCGATCTTCCTGTTCTCGCTGGACGCATGCTCGGCATGCTCCGCGTGCTCCATACTCTCATGTGCGCTCATGATTCCCCCTCCGGATGAGACCGGGGCACGATTGCCGAATGCGGCCTTCAACGCAAGGGGCGGATCGTTTATGGCGGCTGGATGAACAGGAACGGCGTCGGCGTTCGACGCGCCGGTCAGCCGCGCGGATGCGCGGAGCGGTAGACTGCGAGCAGGCGTTCGCTGTCGATGCCGGTGTAGATCTGCGTCGTCGACAGCGACGCGTGACCGAGCAATTCCTGGATCGCGCGCAAGTCGCCGCCGCGGCTGAGCAGGTGCGTGGCAAAGGAGTGCCGCAGCGCATGCGGCGTCGCGCTGTCGGGCAAGCCGAGCGCGCCGCGCAACCGTTCCATCGTGAGCTGGATGATTCGCGGGCTTAAGGGACCGCCACGTGCGCCGACAAACATCGGGCCGGTCGGCGGCAACGAGTGCGGGCAGATCGCGGCGTAGTCGGCGATCAGTTGCAGCACGTTCTGCAGCACCGGCACCATGCGGGTCTTGTTGCCCTTGCCGGTCACGATGAGCACGTCGCCTTCCCCGGGTTTCGGCACGTCGCGGCGCTTCAGTCCCAGCGCTTCGGAGATGCGTAAGCCCGAACCATAGAGCAGCGCCATGACGGCGGCGTCGCGTGCGAGGATCCAGGTCTCCCGCGTTTCACCGGCGCGCTCGTCGGCATCGGTGAAGCGTTTTGCCGCTTCCATATGGATCGGCTTCGGCAGGCTCTTGGCGACCTTTGGCGCACGAATGGCGGAGAGCGCGCCGACCTTGCCCTTGCCCTCGCGTTCCAGGAAGCGCCCGAACGAGCGCAAGCCGGCCAGCGCCCGCATCAGCGATCGCCCGCCGATTTCCTCAGCGCGCCGCATCGCCATGAAGGCGCGAACATCGGTGGCCTCAAGCGCCGCAAAGGCCGCAAGCGTGACCCGTGTGCCCCAATGTTCGGCCAGGAAGGCCAGGCATTGGCGGACGTCGCGGGCATAGGCCTCCAGCGTCTTCGGCGACAGCCGCCGCTCGGCGCGCAGGTGCGACAGCCAGCGCGTCATCTGAAGCGTGACGGTCTCGTCGGCGCAGTCGAGTTCGACCGCTTGAATCGGCTGGTCTGTCCGGGTCATGTCCGCGTCTTGATATCCAAGTCTTGGGACTGTTGGTCCTGCGATTCTCCTGATTATATCGCACTTCTTTCGTTTACCGTTCGCTAAGGCCACGAAGCGTCAAAGTTCTTATCCTATGGACCACACCACGCGCAGCAGCACGGCCTCCACATCGGCGACTCGAATCGTCGATGTGCTGGTGCCAGTCGCACTGAACCAGACCTATTCCTACCGCGTCCCGCGCGGCATGGAGCTCGCGCCGGGCGACGTGATCTGCGTGCCGCTGGGGCCGCGCGAGGTCGTCGCGGTGGTGTGGGCGGAGAATGCGAATCCCGACCCACGGCTGCACAATCGGCTCAAGGATGTCGGCGAGAAGCTCGATGTACCGCCGTTGCGGGCGGAACTGCGCCAGCTCGTCGATTGGGTATCCAATTACACGTTGTCGGCCCGTGGCATGGTGCTGCGGATGTCGTTGCGCATGGGCGAGAATCTCGGGCCCGAGCGCACCCGCCTCGGTGTGCGCCTGGTCGGCGAGCCGCCGCGGCGCCTGACGCCGGCGCGGCGGCGGTTGATCGACGTGCTGTCGGACGGGCTGTTGCACGGCAAGTCGGAGGCGGCGCGGGAGGCCGGCGTCAGTTCCGGCGTGGTCGACGGCCTGGTCGACGAGGGCACGCTGATGGTCGAGGCGATGCCGCCACCGCCGGCACCGCCGCCTCCGGATCCGTCCTACATGCAACCGGATTTCTCGCGCGAGCAACGCAGTGCGGTCGACGCGATGCGGACATTGGCGGCGAGCGGCAGCTTCCATGTCGCACTGCTTGATGGCGTCACCGGCTCCGGCAAAACCGAGGTCTATTTCGAGGCGATCGCCGAAAACATCCGCTGCGGCAAACAGTCGCTGATTCTGATGCCGGAAATCGCGCTGACCGGCCAATTCCTCGATCGCTTCGCGCAACGTTTCGGCGTGCGGCCGCTTGAATGGCACTCGGAGCTGACGCCGCGCACGCGTGCGCGGAACTGGGCGGCGATCTCGGAAGGCAAGGCGCCGGTCGTGATCGGGGCCCGCTCGGCGCTGTTCCTGCCCTATGCCGATCTCGGGCTCATCATCGTCGATGAGGAGCACGATCAGGCCTACAAGCAGGACGAGGGCGCGCATTATCACGCACGCGACATGGCGGTGGTCCGAGCGCATATCGCGAAAATCCCGATCATACTGGCCTCCGCCACGCCGTCGGTCGAAAGCGAGGTCAATGCGCGCAAGGGACGCTACCAGCGCGTCGCGCTGCCGTCGCGGTTCGGCGGCCAGCACATGCCGCATATCGAGGCGATCGATATGCGCCGCGCGCCGCCGCCGCGCGGCCGTTTCATCTCGCCGCCGCTCGCCGAGCAGATCCGTTACGCGATCGAGCGCCGCGAACAGGCGCTGTTGTTTCTCAACCGCCGCGGCTATGCGCCGCTGACGCTGTGCCGCGCCTGCGGCCATCGCTTTGCCTGCACGATCTGCGACGCCTGGCTGGTCGATCATCGCTTCCGCCAGCGGCTGGTCTGTCACCATTGCGGCTTCTCGATGCCGCGCCCGAACATCTGTCCGCATTGCGCCGCGGAGGAATCGCTGGCCGCCGTCGGCCCCGGCGTCGAGCGTCTGCAGGAGGAGGCGGCCAGCATCTTTCCCGAGGCCCGCACCATGGTGCTGTCGAGCGATCTGATCACCTCGATCGAGACCATGCGCAGCGAGTTGAATGAGATCGCCGCGGGACGCGTCGATATCATCATCGGCACGCAGCTGGTGGCGAAGGGGCATAATTTTCCGCGGCTCAATCTGGTCGGCGTGGTCGACGCCGATCTGGGTTTAAGCAATGGCGATCCGCGCGCCGCCGAGCGGACGTTCCAGCTCCTGAACCAGGTGATCGGTCGGGCCGGCCGCGATCAGGGTCGCGGTGTTGGCTATTTGCAGACCCATCAGCCTGAGCATCCCGTGATGAAGGCGTTGATCGCGAACGACCGCGAGGCGTTTTACGCCAGCGAGATCGATATCCGGGAACGCACCGGCTATCCGCCGTTCGGCCGGCTGGCGAGCCTGATCATCTCTGCCGGCGACCGTCCCACGGCCGAAGGCTTTGCGCGCAAGCTTGCCGCCGTCGCGCCACTCGACGAGCGGATCCAGGTGCTCGGCCCCGCCGAAGCGCCGCTTGCGGTGATCAAGGGGCGGTATCGCTTCCGCCTGCTGGTGAAGTCGCTGCGCAATGTCGACCTGTCGCAATATTTGCGCGATTGGCTGGCGGTAGGTCCCAAGACCAAGGGCAATCTGAAGCTCGAGGTCGACGTCGATCCGCAGAGCTTTCTGTAAACAGAAAAGCCTGCCGTCATTTGCGACGGCAGGCCTTTGGAGCGCGAAAGAGACTTCGCGACCGTTACGCTACGCAACGCTTACCGAACAGATTGAGCGGAAAACGGCGTCAGGAACGTCTTAGGAGACGACCTCGGCGGTGACGCGGCCGACGCCGGCTCCGGTCAGGCCGATGGCGCGGGCTGCGCCGGTGGAGAGGTCGAGCACGCGGCCGCGGACGAACGGGCCGCGATCGTTGATGGTGACGACGACGCTGTGGCCACCATGGGTGACGCGGAGCTTGGTGCCGAAGGGCAGCGATCGATGGGCCGCCGTCATGGCATTCTGGTTGAAGTGCTGGCCGGAAGCGGTGCGGCTGCCGGATTCATTGCCGTAAAAGGAAGCCATTCCCGAGAACGTGTGGCCGCCGCCGGTCGGCTGGGCGATCGAAGCATTGGCATCCCGCCAGGACGACCCCTCGGCCTCGGCGCGATGATGGTGATGGTAGCGATGATGGTGGTGCCTGGACTTTGCGGACGCCTCAGTGACGCTGCCGCCGACCAGGAGAGTTGCGGCAACAAAAGCAACCGCCGTGCGCGACTGGGTTACATTTCCCAGCGCTTTCTTGATATTCGCCATAGATTAAGACCCTCAGACAGTATTGCCGCGAATGCGACAAGTGGAACCCCCGTCCCGCAGTTGACCGGGGCCGTTTGGTTGCGCAATGAGGCGTGAATTGGGCAGTAATTCCGGATTGTCTCCGGTTGAAACATCTTGTTACCCCGCGGGGTATTCAAACGAGGTTCCGTAATATTGGCCGTTAACTAATTTTTAACCAATACAATACTTACCAATACTGATTAGTGGAGCGATGATAAGTTTTCGGTAAGTAATCGCCAAATGGAGTTCGAGACCCGCGTTTGGTTCCCGCGGGTTCGCTCATGGCCTCATGCAAATTTTTGCTGGAACCAATCCGGATCGGATGAAAGCCGGAGACGCGACGGCAAATTCCCGCGCACAGAATTTCTTGATTCGGTCGGTGACGAGGCTCGCCAAAAAGCCCATGCGACAAGGCAGGGCCGACACTGCCGTCATGTTGCACCTGCGCGTATGCTATGTTAGCAAAGCCGCGATTTTAACGATCCCGGCACGTCCTGTGCCGGTCGAAAATCGAAGTCCCGCTTGAATTCCAAGGGCTTGGATCGCTAGGCGCTGCTTTGGTGGCGACGGTTTTTCCCTTGCGAGTTTGACAGCAAAAAGAGCGAGCTCGTGGCTGCTGAAGATCCGTCCGTTTCGGGAGTGTCCGGTCGTTATGCAACGGCCTTGTTCGAGTTGGCGCGCGACGAAAAATCCGTCGATGAAGTGAAGGCCGATCTCGAGCGATTCGAGGCCTTGCTTACCGAGAGTGCCGACCTCAGCCGTCTCGTGCGCAGCCCGGTGTTCTCGGCGGAGGCCCAGTTGAGGGCTCTGACCGCGGTGCTCGACAAGGCCGGAATCTCCGGTATCTCGGCAAAATTCCTGAAGGTGCTCACGGCCAATCGCCGGCTGTTTGCCGTGACCGACGTGATCCGGGCCTATCGCGCGCTGGTGGCAAAGTTCAAGGGTGAGGCGACCGCCGAAGTCACCGTTGCCGAACCGCTAAATGACAAGAATCTCGACGCGCTGAAGACCGCACTGAAATCAGTGACGGGCAAAGACGTCGCGCTCAACGTGAAAGTCGATCCCTCCATTATCGGTGGCCTGGTGGTCAAGCTCGGCAGCCGCATGGTGGATAGTTCGCTTCGCACCAAACTCAATTCGATCAAGAACGCGATGAAAGAGGCAGGCTGATGGACATCCGCGCCGCGGAAATTTCCGCGATCCTCAAGGACCAGATCAAGAATTTCGGCCAGGAAGCCGAGGTCACTGAAGTTGGACAGGTGCTGTCGGTCGGTGACGGTATCGCCCGCGTCTACGGCCTCGACAACGTCCAGGCCGGCGAAATGGTCGAGTTCGAGAACGGCACGCGCGGCATGGCGCTGAACCTCGAAACCGACAACGTCGGTATCGTGATCTTCGGTGGCGACCGCGAGATCAAGGAAGGCCAGACCGTCAAGCGGACCCGCGCCATCGTGGATGCGCCGATCGGCAAGGGGCTGCTCGGCCGCGTCGTCGACGCGCTCGGCAACCCGATCGACGGCAAGGGGCCGATCCAGGCCACCGAACGCAAGCGCGTCGACGTCAAGGCGCCCGGCATCATTCCGCGCAAGTCGGTGAACGAGCCGATGGCCACCGGCCTGAAGGCGATCGATGCGCTGATCCCGATCGGCCGCGGCCAGCGCGAGCTGATCATCGGCGACCGCCAGACCGGCAAGACCGCGATCGCGCTCGACACCATCCTGAATCAGAAGTCGCTCAACGCTCAGCCGGACGAGAACCTCAAGCTGTATTGCGTCTACGTCGCGATCGGCCAGAAGCGCTCCACCGTCGCGCAGTTCGTCAAGGTGCTCGAAGAGCAGGGCGCGCTGGAATACTCGATCATCGTCGCGGCCACCGCGTCCGATCCGGCGCCGATGCAGTACATCGCGCCGTTCACCGCCTGCACTATGGGCGAGTACTTCCGCGACAACGGCATGCATGCCGTGATCATCTATGACGATCTGTCCAAGCAGGCCGTCGCTTACCGCCAGATGTCGCTGCTGCTGCGCCGGCCGCCGGGCCGCGAAGCCTATCCGGGCGACGTGTTCTACCTGCATTCCCGCCTGCTCGAGCGTGCCGCCAAGCTCAACAAGGACCATGGTTTGGGTTCGCTGACGGCGCTGCCGGTCATCGAAACCCAGGCCAACGACGTGTCGGCCTACATTCCTACCAACGTGATTTCGATCACCGATGGCCAGATCTTCCTGGAGACCGATTTGTTCTTCCAGGGCATCCGTCCCGCGGTGAACGTCGGTCTGTCGGTGTCGCGCGTCGGTTCGTCGGCGCAGACCAAGGCGACCAAGAAGGTCGCCGGCAAGATCAAGGGCGAGCTCGCGCAGTACCGCGAAATGGCGGCGTTCGCGCAGTTCGGCTCCGATCTCGACGCCTCGACCCAGCGCCTGCTCAACCGCGGCTCGCGCCTGACCGAGCTGTTGAAGCAGCCGCAGTTCTCGCCGCTGAAGATGGAAGAGCAGGTTTGCGTGATCTGGGCCGGCACCAACGGCTATCTCGACCCGCTGCCGCTCAACAAGGTGAAGGCGTTCGAGGACGGCCTGTTGTCGCTGCTGCGGGGCAAGAACGTCGAAATCCTCAACGCGATTCGCGAGAGCCGCGATCTGTCTGACGACACCGCCGCCAAGCTGAAGTCGGTGGTCGATGGCTTCGCCAAGACCTTTGCGTAATTGGGACACCGTCCGGCCTGCGGCCGGACGTGACGAATGGAGAGGCTTGCGATCTGACCCCTGCGGTCGGATTGCCGGGGTGGGCGAAGAATGGCGTCACTGAAAGACATGCGGGTCCGCATCGCCTCAACCAAGGCGACGCAGAAGATCACCAAGGCCATGCAGATGGTCGCGGCCTCCAAGCTGCGCCGCGCGCAGAATGCCGCCGAAGCGGCGCGGCCGTATGCCGAGAAGATGGACGCGGTGATTTCCAACATCGCCGCCGCGGCTGCCAGTTCGCCCGGCGCGCCGGCGCTGCTGGCGGGCACGGGCAAGGACGAGGTGCATCTCTTGCTGGTCTGCACCGGCGAGCGCGGCCTGTCAGGCGCCTTCAACTCGGCCATCGTGCGCCTGGCGCGCGAGCGCGCGCTGTCGCTGATTGCGCAGGGCAAAGACGTCAAGTTCTTCTGTGTCGGCCGCAAGGGCTACGAGCAGCTGCGGCGAACCTTCGAAAAGCGGATCGTCGAACATCTCGACCTGCGTTCGGTGCGCCAGCTCGGCTTCGTCAACGCCGAGGACATCGCCAACAAGGTGCTGGCGCGGTTCGAAGCCGGTGAGTTCGATGTCTGCACACTGTTCTATTCGCGCTTCCAGTCGGTGATCGCGCAGATTCCGACCGCGCAGCAGATCATCCCGCTGGAAGTGGCAGCGCCTGCCGCCAACGCGGCTCCCTCCACGTCCTATGAGTACGAGCCGGAAGAGGACGAGATCCTCAGTACCCTGCTGCCGCGCAACCTCGCGGTGCAGGTCTTCCGCGCGCTGCTTGAGAACAACGCCTCGTTCTATGGCGCGCAGATGAGCGCAATGGACAGCGCTACGCGGAACGCCGGCGAGATGATCCGCAAGCAAACCCTGATCTACAACCGTACCCGTCAGGCCCAGATCACGAAGGAGCTGATTGAAATCATCTCCGGCGCTGAGGCGGTCTAAGGCAGATTTTCGAAGGAGAACAGTCCATGGCTACAGCAGCCAACCAGAACGGTCGCGTTACCCAGGTCACCGGCGCCGTGGTCGACGTGCAGTTCGAAGGCCACCTTCCGGCGATTCTGAACGCGCTCGAGACCAAGAACGGCGGCAACCGCCTGGTGCTCGAAGTCGCGCAGCATCTCGGCGAGTCGACGGTGCGTACCATCGCGATGGATATTACCGAGGGTCTGGTGCGCGGCCAGGAAGTGACTGACACCGGCTCGCCGATCCAGGTGCCGGTCGGTGAAGGCACGCTTGGCCGCATCATCAACGTCATCGGCGAGCCGATCGACGAGGCGGGTCCGATCGAGTCCGAAGGCCTGCGCGCCATCCATCAGGAAGCGCCGAGCTATACCGATCAGTCGACGGAAGCCGAAATCCTCGTCACCGGCATCAAGGTCGTCGATCTGCTCGCGCCTTACGCCAAGGGCGGCAAGATCGGCCTGTTCGGCGGCGCCGGCGTCGGCAAGACCGTGCTGATTCAGGAGCTGATCAACAACGTTGCGAAGGCGCACGGCGGTTACTCGGTGTTCGCCGGCGTCGGCGAGCGCACCCGCGAAGGCAACGACCTCTATCACGAGTTCATCGAATCGAAGGTCAACGCCGACCCGCACAATCCGGATCCGAGTGTGAAGTCGAAATGCGCGCTGGTGTTCGGCCAGATGAACGAACCGCCGGGCGCCCGCGCCCGCGTCGGCCTCACCGGTTTGACCGTTGCCGAGCATTTCCGCGACCAGGGCCAGGACGTGCTGTTCTTCGTCGACAACATCTTCCGCTTCACTCAGGCGGGCTCGGAAGTGTCGGCGCTGCTCGGCCGTATTCCGAGCGCCGTGGGCTATCAGCCGACGCTCGCGACCGACATGGGCGCGCTGCAGGAGCGCATCACCACCACCCAGAAGGGTTCGATTACTTCGGTGCAGGCGATCTACGTGCCGGCCGACGATTTGACCGACCCGGCGCCCGCCACCTCGTTCGCGCACTTGGACGCCACCACGGTGTTGTCGCGCGCGATCTCGGAAAAGGGCATCTATCCGGCGGTGGATCCGCTCGACTCGACTTCGCGCATGCTGTCGGCGCTGGTCGTTGGTGAGGAGCACTACAACACCGCGCGTGTCGTTCAGCAGATCCTGCAACGCTACAAGTCGCTGCAGGACATCATCGCCATTCTTGGCATGGACGAATTGTCGGAAGAGGACAAGCTGACGGTGGCCCGCGCCCGCAAGGTCGAGCGCTTCCTGTCGCAGCCGTTCCACGTCGCCGAAATCTTCACCGGCTCGCCCGGCAAGTTCGTCGACCTCGTGGATACCATCAAGGGCTTCCGTGATCTCTGTGCCGGCAAGTACGACCATCTGCCGGAAGCGGCTTTCTACATGGTCGGTACCATCGAAGAAGCCGTCGAGAAGGGCAAGAAGCTGGCCGCCGAGGCAGCGTAAGCTTCGCGAATGGCGAATAGGGAGTGGCGAATAGGGAAAGAATGACGAGCGTATTCGCTACTCGCCATTCGCTATTCGCCTCTCACCAGTCGAAACCAGTCTGAACTGCGGGCGCCCCATGGCCACCTTCCATTTCGATCTCGTCTCTCCCGAAAAGCTCTCCTTCTCCGGCGAGGTCGATCAGGTTGACGTCCCCGGCGTGGAAGGCGATTTCGGCGTGCTCGCCGGACACGCTGCGGTCGTCGCCACGATTCGTCCGGGCATCCTGACGATCATCACCGCCGGAAAGCGCGAGAAGGTCATCGTGCTTGGTGGTCTTGCCGAGATGTCGGAGAAGGGCCTCACCGTGCTCGCCGACGTCGCCACCGCGATTGCGGATCTCGATCGTGCCAAGTTCTCGGAGACGATCAACGAAATGCAGGAGAAGCTCTCCGAGAAGGAAGGCTCCGAGCTCGATCATGCGATCGAGCGGCTCGATCACTTCAAGAGCATCCAGCACGAGGTCAACGCGACGGCGATGCATTAGGCCGTCGCCGGCCTTCGTCTTCACGAGCAAAATCTGAACAAGTCAGCGCTCGCCGGCGCGGCGCATCCCTGCTCCGGATTAGCCGGCGAATTCCGCAAAGTGTGCGGCAACCGCGCGATAGATGTCGCGGCGGAACGGGACCACGAGATCGGCGACATGGTCGAGGCGCTCCCAGCGCCATTGATCGAACTCTGCGGGCTGACCGTTGCGCGGCGTCAGCGGATCGATCTCGTCGTCATGTCCGGTGAAGCGGAGCGCGAACCATTTCTGCCGCTGCCCACGGAATTTCGCCAGCCGGTGCGAAGGGTCGTCATGGGGCGGGAATTCGTAGGTCATCCAATCGGTCTCGCCGAGATAATCGGCGCTGACCACCCCGGTCTCTTCCCAGAGTTCGCGCATGACGGCCTGACGCGGGTCCTCGCCCTCGTCGATGCCGCCTTGCGGCATCTGCCATTCGAGGCCGGGCAGGACGATCTCCGGTCCGTCATCCCTGAATCGATGGCCGATCAGCACGCGTCCCGCAGCGTTGAACAGCGCGATACCCACGTTGGGACGATAGGGTTTGCTCGATGACATGGCGGCGTTACTGGGCTGCCAGTCCGGCGAACTCCTTCACCACGCGCTCATAGACCGGGCGCTTGAACGGCACGATCAGCTCGGGAAGGTTCTTCATCGGCTCCCAGCGCCAGGAGACGAACTCCGCCTTGTGTCCGCCGCCGGGATTGGCGACGTTGATCTCGTTGTCCTTGCCGGTGAAGCGCAGTGCGAACCACTTCTGCCGTTGCCCGCGATAGCGGCCCTTCCAGGCCCTCCCTGCGACGGTGCGCGGAATGTCATAGATCAGCCAGTCCGGGACCTCGCCGAGCTTCTCCACCGATTTGACGCTGGTCTCTTCGTAGAGTTCGCGCCTGGCGGCCTGAAACGTCTCCTCGCCCGGATCGACGCCGCCTTGCGGCATCTGCCAGACATGGGTGTCATCGACATGTTCGACTCCGCCCGCGCGGCGCCCGATGAACACCAGCCCGGCCGCATTCAAGAGCATGATGCCGACGCAGGTCCGATAGGGCAGGTCTTCGTAACGTGCCATGCCGCCGATACCTCGCACTCTTGGGGCCGCCGACCCGCCCCCCGGCAAGGTCTGAAGTAGCACCAACGAACTGATCTTTAGCCTGATTTTGATTTGAGCATGGCCGTTGTCAATGGCACAAGCATGATGCCCTTGGAGTCCAGCGTCTTGATCCAGGCACTCAGCCGCTCGATCGAGACCGGCAGGGCCGAGGCGACGCCTACGGCCGTACCGCGTTCCTTGGCAAGCGTCTCCAGCTTGACCAGCGTGCGGTCGATTTCCGCGGAGGTCGGCACCGCATCGATGGTGAAATCGGCCTTGGCGAACGGCATGGCCTGGCCCGCAGCCAGCGACTGGGCGACGCTGCGTGGGGTGGAACCGTCGTCGAAATAACCAAGGCCGCGCTTGGCCGCCTCGCGGACGATCGGCTGCATCACGGGGTCGGTCGCAACGAAGCGGGCGCCCATGAAATTGGCGATGCCGGCATAGCCCTGCAGGCGGCTCAGGTGCCAATAGAGGCGGTCGAGGTTCTGTTCGCTGTTGAGCGAGGTCAACAGGGTCTGCGGCCCCGGATCGTTGTCAGGATAGTCGAACGGTTCCATCGGGATCTGCAGCAGGATCTCGTGGCGCTGCATCCGGGCGCGTTCGGCGAGCTTGCCGGGGTCGGCCCCATAGGGGGTGAAGGCCAGCGTCACGGCCGGTGGCAGCTTCACGATGGCGTCGGCGGTCTTGGCGGCGCCGACGCCGAGGCCGCCGACGACAATGGCCACCACGGGCATTCTGGCGGCCTTGGCGCGGTCGGCGTCGGCGGCATAGACCGTGAAGGGTTTCAGGCCATCGGCTACCACCGGAATCATGCCGTAGCGCGATTTTTCCAGCAGACGTTGGTCGATGCCCGTCATCATCGGGGGCGGCGTGTCGCCGTCGGACTTGTCGGTTTTGTCGGCGGGATCGCCGGCGCCGATGACCACATCCTGGTGCTTGCCGCTGGAGCCATCGATGATGGTTACGGTCTTGGCGTCGCTGGCGGCGACCGGCGGCTTGGGCGTGGTGGATTTGGCTGTCGGCTCGGTCTGGCCGGCCGGCGCCTGCTTGTCGGCCCCTGCAACCGTTTCGGCCTTGCGGAGTGCGACATGGGCGACCGGCTCGCCTCCGAGCGGATTGTCGTTGAACAGCGCAATGCCGACGAAGCCGACCAGCACCAGCCCAAGCAGCACGGCGAACGCCTGCGTCGCCGTGAACGGCAGGCGAAGCCGGCGCGTCTTGCCCACGGTCTTCTGCCCAAGCGGCGTGCTTAGTTCGTCGGCCGCCTCTGCCATGGCCCTCCCCGAATCAACAGCGCGAACGATAGCACGATGCGGTGCGTTCCCGCGCGCGGGGCGGCCCCCGTCAGAGCCCGGTGATGCCGGGGGCGAGGTCCAGATACAAAAAGGGCGGCCCGAGGGCCGCCCTTTCGTCAAATCGGTCTTGCCGGGATCAGTTCCGGGATCAGTTCGAAGACTTCTCGGCCGGCTTGTCCGCAGCGGCCTTGTCGCCGGGCGCCGTAGCAGGCGCTGCCGGCGGTGCCGCATTCGAGGTCGACTTGATGCCATGCAGCAGGTCGTCGGCCATCTTCAGCGCCTTGTCGTCCTTGGCATCCGGCGGCACGTAGGACTGCGAGCCGGTCTTCTCATCGCCATCGTTCTTCAGATGGCCGCGCAGCGAGGCCTCGCCCTTGGTGCTGGTGTCGGTCCGTGCCCTCAGCTCATCCGGCACGTCCTGCAGCACTTCGATGTCGGGCACGATGCCCTTGGCCTGGATCGACTTGCCCGACGGCGTGTAATAGCGCGCCGTGGTCAGGCGCAGCGCGCCGTTGCCCGAGCCGAGCGGGATGATGGTCTGCACCGAGCCCTTGCCGAACGAGCGCGTGCCGACCAGCGTCGCACGCTTGTGGTCCTGCAGCGCACCGGCAACGATTTCGGAGGCCGACGCCGAACCGCCGTTGATCAGCACGATGACCGGCTTGCCCTTGGTCAGGTCGCCTGGATGAGCGGCGCGGCGCTGCGTCTCCTCGGCGTTGCGTCCGCGGGTCGAGACGATCTCGCCGCGCTCCAGGAACGCGTCGGAGACCGTGACCGCTTCCTCGAGCAGGCCGCCGGGGTTGTTTCTGAGATCGATGATGTAGCCCTTCAGCTTGTCGCCGATCTGGCCCTGCAGATTGGCGACCTCCTTCTTCAGGCCTTCGGTGGTCTGCTCGTTGAAGGTGGTGATGCGGATATAGGCGATATCGTCGGCCTCGACGCGGGCGCGCACCGAGCGGACGCGGATGTTGTCGCGCACCAGCGTAACGTCGATCGGATTGTCCTGCCCCTTGCGGATGATCTTGAGCTTGATCTTGGTGTTGACCGGCCCGCGCATCTTCTCGACGGCCTGGTTCAGGGTCAGGCCCTGCACGGCCTCGTCGTCGAGATAGGTGATGATGTCATTGGCCATGACGCCGGCCTTGGAGGCGGGAGTGTCGTCGATCGGCGAGACGACCTTGATCAGGCCGTCTTCCATGGTGACTTCGATGCCGAGGCCGCCAAACTCGCCGCGGGTCTGCACCTGCATGTCGCGGAAGCTCTTGGCGTCCATGTAGCTCGAATGCGGATCGAGGCCGGACAGCATGCCAGAGATCGCGGATTCGACCAGCTTGCTGTCGTCGGGCTTCTCGACATAGTCACTGCGCACGCGCTCGAACACGTCGCCGAACAGATTGAGCTGGCGATAGGTGTCAGAGGTCGCGGCGCGCGCGCTCGATCCGATCAGCACCGCGCGGGGCTGCGTGATGAACAGCGTCAATGCCGCGCCGGTGGCGGCGCTGAGGAGAATTACAGAAGTCTTGCGCATCATCCGCGAACCTTTTCGCCTTCATTTGCGGCCCACCATGGACCTGGATCGATTGGAGTGCCGTCTTTCCGGAACTCGACATAGAGCACTGGCTGGCTCGCGCTGGTCGCCAGAATGGATGCAACCTGGGATGTCGACCCCATCGTCGCGACCGGCTCCCCCGTTAGCACAAACTGGCCGATGTTTACCGAAATCCGCTCCATCCCGGCGATCAGGACATGATACCCGCCACCGGCATTGAGGATCAAGAGTTGTCCGTAGCTGCGGAAAGGACCGGCGTAAACTACCCATCCGTCACACGGGGTTGTGACCTGCGCACCGGCTTTGGCGGCCAAAGAAATGCCTTTTTGTACGCCACTGCCCCCGTCGGAACCGCCAAAATCGCGAATCTTGGTGCCATTCACGGGGTAGGCGAACAGGCCCTTGGCCGAGGCGAAGGCGACCGCCGGGCTGAGCCGGCCCTGGTCCTTGAAGGCCCCCAGATTCGGCTTGCCGTTGACCGTCGCTGGCGCGCCCTGGAGGCTCGCCGTGGCGGCGGCCTTGGCCGCGCTCTTGAGATCCTGCTCCATTTTCGCGATCAGGCCCTGCAGGCTGTCGACCTGCTTGGACAGCGCAATGGCGCGGGTGCCCTCCGCCTCCATATCCTTCTCGGCCGCGCTCTGCTGCCGCTGCCGTTCATCGACCAGTGCCGCGAGGCGGGTCTGATCGTCCTTGAGCTTGTCGCGGTCATGCGACAGCGCATCGCGTTCGGTCGAGATGGTCTTGCGGAGCGCGACCAACTCGCCGAGGTCTGTGGCGAGCTTCTGCGCGCGTCCGCGCAATTCCGGCACCACCGCGCCGAGCAGCATCGCGGTGCGCAGCGATTGCAGCGCATCCTCTGGCCGCACCAGCAGCGCCGGCGGCGAGCGCCTGCCTGCGCGCTGAAGCGCGGCGAGCACCTCGATGATCTCGGCGCGGCGTGAGTCGAGCGAGGTGCGGATTTCGCGCTCGCGGACGTCGAGCGGCTGCAGGCGCTGCTCGGTTTCCGCGATCCGGGTCTCGACGCCACGCACCTGGCCCGCGATATCGATCAACTGTTGATTGAGCTTGCTGCGGTCCTGGCCGATCGCCGCGATATCGGCTTTCAGCTTATCCTGCAGTTCGGCCGCCTTGCGCTGTTGCTCGCGCGCGGCCTCGAGCTCCTGCTCGCGCTGCTTGATGGCGTCCGGCGATGTTGCGGCCTGTTGCGCCGGCGGTGTCGCTTGCGCATGCGCGGGTGCCGGCGGACTGGCGGCGAGCAGGGTAATTGAAAGGAGCGATACGGGCAGCCAGCCGCGGCTGATGGCGTCGGGGTACGAAAGCATGTCCCGCTTGTGCTGCATCCGATTTATTCAGCGTTCTCGACTGTCCATCACGGCACTCAGGTGCGGTGATAGGGGTGGCCGGCCAGAATGGTCGCGGCACGATAGATCTGTTCCAGAAGCATGATGCGAACCATTTGATGCGGCCAGGTCGCCGAGCCGAACGCAATACGCAAGCCAGCCTTGCGCTGCAAATCGGGCGAAAGTCCGTCCGCACCGCCGATCATGAAGACGGCATTGGCGCTTCCATCGTCACGCCAGCGGCCGAGCTGCCCGGCAAAGCTTGCGCTATCGATGCTCTTGCCGCGTTCATCGAGCGCCACGAGCGTGTATTTGTCGGGCATCAGCGCCGAGATGGCGGCAGCCTCTTCGGCGATGCGCGCGCCAGCGTCGCGCGCGCGGCTTTCCGCAATTTCATGGATCTCGAGGCCGCGAAAGCCGAGCTTGCGGCCAATGTCGTCGAAGCGCTCGCGGTAACGCTCGGCGAGCTCCCGTTCCGGGCCCTGTTTCAGACGGCCGATGCAGATCACGACGAGGCGCATAATAGCGTTTTCCGGCAAAGTGGTAACCGGTTTGCCGCAGAAAACGCGTCAAGCCTAAGACTCGCGCGCCTGTGGCGCGCGTGCAGACTAGCTGCGCTGCAGCCGATTCGCATCGGCTTCGATACGCCTTAGACCGCCGCGACCGCCGGGTTCTGAGTCCACAACCGTTCGAGATTGTAGAACTCACGGACCTCGGGTCTGAACACGTGCACGATCACGTCGCCGGAATCGATCAGCACCCAGTCGCAATTGGACAAGCCCTCGACGTGGACGCTTTTGATCCCGTTTTCCTTCAGGCTCTTCGTTACATTCTCCGCGATCGCACCGACGTGCCGGTTGGCCCGGCCCGAGGTGACGATCATGTAGTCGGAATATGCCGATTTGCCGCGAAGGTCGATGGTGACCGTTTCTTCCGCCTTCATGTCGTCGAGGCGGGAGAGGATCAGGTTCAGCGTCTTGTCGGCGTCGGGTTGCGCCTTCAAGGCCGCGGTTTTCGTCGATGTTTTACGCGCAGTTTTGGGAACCTTGGGTAAAACAGACTTTGACAATACAGATGTGGCCAGGGACCATTCCTTTCACTGTATCGCGGGGGCCGAATCCTCGGCGCCCACGCACCATTCTACGCATGTGGGGTTAATGGTTTCAACATTCCAGTAACCCTTTACGCCCTTCACGCCGTCCTCCAGCTCCCATCCGGGTTCCGAAGGCCGGTCGAAGACAGATTGGATTTCATGCCGGTCAGGAAAACCCAGGCCGGGGCTTGCTGATCGGCCAGCCGGATCGCCTGATTTTCGGGCATGCGATAGCGCGCGAGCGCCTGCGCCGCCGGTGCGGCAAGAGCGCGAAAGCTTTCGGGGGGACGGTCGATCACGGCAATCGGCACATCCGAGGCGATGCGCCGCCAATCTTTCCAGCGATGGAATTGCGCGAGGTTGTCAGCGCCCATGATCCAGACAAAGTGCACGCCAGAGACGCGGCGGCGCAAATGGATGATCGTGTCGACAGTGTAGCGCGTGCCAATGACAGCTTCGAGACAACTGATGTCGATGCGCGGGTCGTCGGCGGTGCGGCGCGCGGCGTCCGCCCGCTCGGCGAGTGCGTGCAGGCCGTTGTGATCCTTCAACGGATTGCCTGGCGTCAACAACCACCAGACCCGATCGAGCTGCAGACGCTTGAGCGCGAACAGGCTGATGGCACGATGCGCGGCGTGCGGCGGATTGAAGGAGCCGCCGAGCAGCCCGATGCGCATGCCGTTGGTGTAGAACGGAATGGCGCGGGCTGCGGTTCGCTGCGCGGTCGAAGCTTGCTGCAATGGCTTTACCGCACGCGTCGGAGGATGATCACGGCCGGGTCTGTCCGGTGCCGTGGACGCGATATTTGAAGCTCGTCAACTGCTCGGCGCCGACCGGGCCGCGGGCGTGGAATTTGCCGGTCGCGATTCCGATCTCGGCGCCGAAGCCGAACTCGCCGCCGTCGGCGAACTGCGTCGAGGCGTTGTGCAGCACGATCGCGGAGTCGACCTCGCTGAGAAATCTTTGCGCGGCCGCGGCATCTTCCGTCACGATCGCATCGGTGTGATGCGAGCCGTGATTTTGAATATGTGCGATCGCTTCATCAAGGCCATCGACGATCTTCGCCGAGATGATCGCGTCCTCATATTCGGTATCCCAATCCTCGTCGGACGCCGGCTTCACCCTGGCATCGGCGCCTTGCACCGTTTCGTCGCCGCGCACCTCGCAGCCGGCATTGATCAGCATCTCGATGAGCGGTTTCAGGCTCGTCGGAGCTGCCGTTCGATCCACCAGCAAGGTCTCCGCAGCGCCGCAGACGCCTGGGCGGCGCATTTTGGCGTTGAGCACGATCTTCTTTGCCATTTCGAGATCGGCCGAATGATCGACATAGACGTGGTTGACGCCTTCAAGATGCGCGAACACGGGTACTCGCGCTTCCGCCTCCACGCGCGCAACCAGGCTCTTGCCGCCACGGGGCACGATCACGTCGATGCCGCCGTTCAATCCCATGAGCATCAAACCGACGGCCGCGCGGTCACGGGTCGGCACCAGGGTGATCGCGGCTTCCGGCAGGCCGGCTTCGCGCAAGCCCTGCACCAGACAGTCATGGATCGCTCGGCAGGAGCGGAAGCTGTCGGAGCCACCGCGCAGGATCACGGCATTGCCCGCCTTCAGGCACAGCACGCCGGCGTCGGCCGCGACATTGGGGCGGCTTTCGAAGATCACGCCGATTACGCCGAGCGGCACGCGCACGCGCTCGATGGTCATGCCGTTCGGACGCTGCCAGCTCTCGGTGACGGCGCCGACCGGATCAGGAATCTCGCGCACGGTTGCAACGCCGTCGGCCATGCCGGCAATGCGTGCCTGCGTCAGCGTCAGGCGGTCGACGAATGCCGAGGTCATGCCGGCTGCGCGCGCCTCCGTGACATCCTCGGCATTGGCGGTGAGGATGGCCGGTGCGTTGGTACGGATCGCACGTTCAATGGCCACGAGCGCCTTGTTCTTCTGCTCTGGCGGCGCCAGCGCCAGCACGCGCGCGGCGGCGCGCGCCTTGGCGGCGAGGTCGGTCATCAAGGCAGAGAGATCGGCGTTGCCGTCGATCGCCTTCAGCGGCGCGGTCATGGACGTCCCAGCTTTAGATTAAGGCCATGTTCTAGCATGACAATTGAGGGGTTGGCGAGGCGCGGAACCGGCATGGCAGATGGCGGCTGGCCGCCGGAGGGTCGGCCAATGGCCTACTTAGCGCTTACTTGGCCGGGAACGTGCCCGCCGGACCGATCACCAAATCGTCGCGATGGATCATCTCGGACCGGCCGCTGGTGCCGAGGATGGCCATCACATCCGGCGAGGAGCGGCCTTTGATCTTCTCGGCATTCTCGGCGTCGTAGGCGACGAGGCCGCGGCCGATCTCATGGGTATCGGGGCCGCGCACCACCACGGCGTCGCCGCGCGCGAACTGGCCATCGACCCTGACAACGCCGGCTGGGAGCAGGCTCTTGCCCGCACGCAGCGCGTTCACCGCGCCGGCGTCGATGGTCAGTGTGCCCTTGGGCTCCAGCGAGCCCGCAATCCAGCGCTTTCTCGCGGTGACGGGATTGGCAGGGGTCAGGAACCAGGTGCAGCGGCCACCGTCGGCGATCGCCTGCAATGGATGCTCGATCTTGCCGGAGGCGATCAGCATGTGGGTGCCGGCGGTGGTCGCGATCTTCGCGGCTTCGATCTTGGTGGTCATGCCGCCGCGCGACAATTCGGATTCGGCGGCGCCTGCCATCGCCTCGATTTCCGAGGTGACGCTCTCGACGATCGGGATCAGCCGGGCATCGGGATTGGCCCCGGGCGGCGCGGTGTAGAGACCGTCGATATCGGATAGCAGGATTAGGAGGTCCGCGCTCGCCATGGTGGCGACGCGCGCAGCGAGGCGGTCATTGTCGCCGTAGCGGATCTCGTTGGTTGCAACCGTGTCGTTCTCGTTGATCACCGGCACCGCGCGCCATTCCAGCAATTTTGCGATCGTCGAGCGCGCGTTGAGATAGCGGCGGCGCTCCTCGGTATCCTGCAGCGTCACGAGAATCTGGCCGGCGCCGATGCCGTGATGGCCGAGCACCTCTGACCAGATTCGCGCCAGTGCGATCTGACCGACGGCGGCCGCGCCCTGGCTCTCCTCGAGCTTCAGCGGACCACGCGGCAGCTTCAGGCGGCTGCGGCCGAGCGCGATCGAGCCCGACGACACCACCATGACCTCGCGGCCTTCCTTGTGCAGCTTGGCGATATCGTCGACCAGTGCCGCGAGCCAGGACGCACGCACCTCGCCCGCCTGCGAGTCGACCAGCAATGACGAGCCGACCTTGACGACGATGCGGCGAAAGTTCTTGAGCGCGGGGCGTTGCATGGGTTTGGGTCTGGAAAACAAGTCGATGGAAGCAATACCCGCCACGTCAGGACTTTGGAAGTGGCGAGGGTGAGGGGGCGCGTTCAGCCCTGCGGCACCGGCGTCGCCCACGGCTCCGCCTGGCCCTTGGCCTTGTTGGACACCGGCGCCTCGCCGATCACCTCGACCAACGCGCGCAACGCCTCCGGCACACCTTGGCCGGTGACGCCGGAGATTAGCAGCGGCGTCTTCTTCGCAGCCCGCTTCAGCCGGTCCTTCTGCTTCTTCAACTCGTCCGGCGTGACTGCGTCGATCTTGTTCAGCGCGACGATCTCGATCTTGTCGGCGAGCTGGCCCTCATAGGCCTCGATCTCGGTGCGTACGATCTTGTAGGCCTTGCCAGCGTGTTCGCAGGTCGCGTCGACCAGATGCAGCAGCACGCGGCAGCGCTCGACATGGCCGAGGAAGCGGTCGCCGAGACCAGTGCCTTCATGCGCGCCCTCGATCAGGCCAGGAATGTCGGCCAGCACGAACTCGCGGCCGCCGGCATTCACGACACCGAGCTGCGGATGCAGCGTCGTGAAGGGATAGTCGGCGATCTTCGGCTTGGCTGCGCTGACCACGGAAAGGAAAGTTGATTTACCGGCGTTGGGCAGGCCGACCAGGCCTGCATCCGCGATCAGCTTCAGGTGCAGCCAGATCCAGCGTTCTTCGCCGGTCTGGCCGGGATTGGCATTGCGCGGCGTGCGATTGGTGGAGGATTTGAAATGCGCGTTGCCGAAGCCGCCATTGCCGCCTTCAGCGAGCACGAATTTCTCGCCGAGATCAGTGAAATCGTGCAGCAGCGTCTCGCGATCCTCGTCGAACACCTGGGTGCCGACGGGTACTTTCAGCACGATCGGCTTGCCGTTGGCGCCGTGGCGGTCCTTGCCCATGCCATTCGTGCCCTTCGGCGCCTTGAAGTGCTGCTGGTAGCGATAGTCGATCAGCGTGTTCAGGCCGTCGACGGCCTCGATGACGACGTCGCCGCCGCGGCCGCCATTGCCGCCGGAGGGGCCGCCGAACTCGATGAACTTCTCGCGCCGGAACGCGACGCAGCCATTGCCGCCGTCGCCCGAGCGAATATAGACCTTGGCTTCATCGAGGAATTTCATGATTTTCAACTATAGCGTTTTCAAGCGAAGTGGTCGCCGGTTCGCGTGAAGAAAACGCGTCAAAACGAGAATCGAGAGCGTATCGGGTCTGATTTATCGGGACCGGTACGCTCTAGTTAGGGCACGGTGGCCGCTGCGGCAACCCAGAAGCGCCCTAGCTTCGGCGAAAAGCCTTAATTTTCGGGCCTTTTTGCGGCCCCAGCGCATTTGCTGAGCAATTACGCCGGCCTGCGCCGTACCAGGAACTTCTGCATCCCCTCCAGCACCAGTTCGCGGCGCTGATTGTGCACGGTCGAGCGCAATGTCACCACGCCGGTGCTGCGGCCGGGCGCGATCTCGATCACCTCGAGCGCGGGGTAGATGGTGTCGCCGGCATAGACCGGCTTGAGGAACTTGCTCGACTGCTCGAGAAAGCCGATCAGCGACTCCTCCACGACATAGGGAAAAAGCCCCGCGCCGGGCGCGGTGTGCACCAGGGTCTGGAAGCCATGCGCAAGGAGGTCCGGCATGCCGCGCGTGCGGCAATATTCGACGTCGTAGTGGATCGGGTGGGTATCGCCGCTCGCGGTCTGGAAGGCGGCGAACACGGCGGAAGTCTGCGTCCGGCTCGGGATCACGAAGCGCTCGCCGAGCACAAAATCCTCGAACCAGCGCTGCGCCGGTACCATGCGATGCTGGATAGGGTCGAACTCGGTCATACGGCGTTTCCTGCAAGTTTTTTTGAATGGCTGACGTACCGGTAGCGCAGGCGCCGGACTGCGACAATTGGCTCGATTTACTGCCCTTTGGCGTCCTTGGGGTTGTCCTGCGCAACCACGTCGCTAAAACCGGCAGCAAAACCAGCGCGACTCACGCGTGGCGGCAACAAAAGCAAGATGAGCCTGTTCGCAAAACTGTCCTCCTATGACGATCGGTCCGCGCGGCTTGCCGGCATCGGGTTGATGCTGCTGTCGATCTTCATGTTCTCGTTCGGCGACGCGATGGGCAAATTCATGGTGGCGACCTATTCGGTCGGGCAGCTGCTGTGGCTGCGCGCCTGCGCGGCGTTGTTGGTGCTGCTGCCGATGGCGTGGAAGCGGCGCGCCGATTTCCTGCATCTCGAGCGCCCGTGGCTGCAATTGCTACGCGTCACGTTATCGACGCTGGAAGTCGCGGCGTTCTTCCTCGCCACCGTCTATCTGCCGCTCGCCGACGTCATCACCTACTATCTGGCCGGACCGATCTTCGTCACCGCGATGTCGGGCCTCGTGCTCGGCGAGCATGTCGGCTGGCGGCGCTGGACCGCGATCCTGGTCGGCTTTTGCGGAGTGTTGATCGCGCTGCGGCCATCGTCGCAGACGATCAGCTGGCCGGCGATGATCGCCCTTGGCGGCAGCCTGTCGTTTGCGGTGTTGATGCTGATCACGCGATCGCTGCGATCGACCCCCGACATCGTGCTCGCGACGTCGCAGTTCGGCGGTACCTTCATCCTGGGCGTGGTGCTCTCGCCGTTCGGCTGGGTGACGCCATCGGCCGGCAGCCTCGTGCTGTTCTTCGCCGCCGGCATCATCTCGGTCGCCGCGCTGCTGTGTGTAAACCGCTCGCTGAAGCTCGCGCCGGCCAGCGTCGTCGTGCCTTACCAATATTCGATGATCGTCTGGGCGGTGATCTTCGGCTTTGTAGTGTTCGGCGATGTGCCGTCCTGGGCCACGATCGTTGGCGCCGCGATCATCATCGGCGCAGGACTCTACATCTTCCTGCGCGAGCAGAAGCTCGGCCGCGAGCAGCCGGCGTTGAATCCGCCGGCGTAACCTTCATCCCTCTCGCCGCGTCGAGTTGTTCCAGGTCTTCAGCGAGGCCCAGACGCTGCGGGACAGCCGAAAGCAGTCCACCGGGCTCGACGAGCCCAGCGCTTCGAAGCGGTGCAACTCGACGCCGCTCCACTGGAAGCCGCACTTCTCCAGGATGTTGCGCGACGATGGGTTCGCGACGCGGGCGCCTGATATCAGCTGGTCGAGATCGAATTCCTCGAAGAAGTAATCGATCACCGCGCGCGCGGCCTCGGTGCCAAAACCCTGGCCCCAATGGTCGACGCCGAGCCAGTAGCCGAGTTCCGCCGTGGTCTCCGCGCGCCAGTCGATGCCGACCATGCCGATCGGCGTATGATTGTTCTCGATCAGGAAAACCGTCTCGCGTCGGCCTTCGGCGAGGGTACGAACGAAGTCGATGGCGTCGTCCTGGCTGTAGGGGTGCGGCAGGCGACGGGTGTTCTCCGCGATGCGGCGATCATTGGCGAGCCGTGCAATTGCTTTTACGTCCGCGAGCGTCGGCTTGCGCAATGCCAGCCGTTCGGTCTCGAGGACGCAAGCTCTTGCTTCGCGCAAGGTGGGGGTCGGGATGTCCTGCAGCATGTCGGGCTCCTGTGATGCGAAAAACGGTACGCAACGCTTGGAACGTCACGCGGGGTCGAACCGGAACACGCGCAACAAAAAGGGAGGCCGGTTATCCCGCCTCCCTTGGAGCCCTTTTCGACTCCGCCGGTTCAACAGGACCCGGCGGACTCGTGTTTGTCCACCGTCTATTCGGCCGCTTCCGCCATCGGAATGACCGATACGAATGTGCGGCCGTTGGCTTTGGCACGGAACTCGACATGACCCTCGATCTTGGCGAAGAGAGTATGGTCAGTGCCCATGCCGACATTAAGGCCGGGATGCCAGGTGGTGCCGCGCTGACGCGCGATGATGTTACCGGGGATCACGCGCTCGCCACCGAACGCCTTGACGCCAAGGCGCTTGCCCTTGGAATCACGTCCGTTGCGCGATGAACCGCCTGCTTTTTTGTGAGCCATGGCTCGTCTCCGACTTCGCTAGAATCTCTAGATCAATTCCTTGACGGAATCATTTCAATTCTGGTCACGCCAATTTGCGGCGTAACGATCAACTCTCTGCGCGCGAGGGGCCTATGCGGCTTCCTCGGCGGGCGCTGCCGGCTTTTCCCGCTTCGGCCGCGGGCCGACGGTCGGCTTGGCATTATCGGCGAGGATCTCGGTGATGCGAAGCACCGTGAGTTCGTCGCGATAGCCGCGCTTGCGGCGTGAATTCTTGCGGCGGCGCTTCTTGAACGCGATCACCTTGGGACCGCGCTTGTGCTGCAGCACCTCGGCCGCAACGGACGCGCCTGCCACCGTGGGCGTTCCCAGCACCGGCGTATCACCGCCGAGCACCAGAACTTCGCCAAGCTGCACGATCGTGCCGACTTCGCCGGCGATCTTGCCTATTTCGAGCACATCATCCGGAACGACGCGGAACTGCCGGCCGCCGGTTTTGATGACTGCGAACATCGTTTGATTCCTTCGTGTTCGGTTCCGGCCTCGGACGAGTAGCCCGGGTCGGCTTTTTGTTCAGTCACTATGGGTTTCATTTTTCGCGCAAGGGGAACGAATTCCCTGGATTGCTCGCACAAAAACAAGCGGCACGAGAAATCCTCGCGCCGGATGACGCGGACTTATAGCCGCAAACCGCAGGGAGTCAAGGCAAAGCAGGGCAAAAACCAGCCAAAAATGAAGGATTTGGCGCAGTTTTGGCCCGATTCAGCGTTAGGCGGCTGCCCTGGCATGGCGGCGGATGGTCTGTGGCGGTTGCAGCACGCGCAGGAACGCCCGCCGCATCCGTTCCCGGTCGGCAAACCCGGTCTCGTTCGCGATCTCGTCTATCGCATGCCGGCCGTCTCCGATCAATTCGCGCGCCGCCTCGACACGGAGATGCTCGATTGCCTTGGCTGGCGACTGGCCGGTCTCGGCGCGAAAGGCGCGGCTGAACTGGCGCGGGCTGAGCCGTGCGATCGCGGCCAGCTCCTCGACGGACAGTTCGTCGCGAAGGTGTGCCTTGGCGTAGTTGAGCGCGTTCTGGATGCGGTCGGATTTGGGTTCCAGCTCGAGCAGCGCCGAAAACTGCGACTGTCCGCCGGCGCGGCGATGACAGACCACGAGCTTGCGGGCGACCGAGCGGGCCACCTCGACGCCGAGATCGTGCTCGACCATTGCCAGCGCCAGATCGATCGTCGCGGTCATGCCGGCCGAGGTCCAGATCGGCCCGTCGACGATGTAGATGCGATCCTGCTCGACTTTGAGCCTCGGAAATCGCGCCTGCAGTTCGGCGGCGTATTGCCAGTGCGTCGAGACGCGGCGGCCGTCGAGCACACCGGCCTCGGCCAGCGAGAACGCGCCAACGCAGGGTGCTGCGATGCGCTGCGATGACGCCATGGCGCGGCGGACATAGTCCGTCAGCTTCGGTGATGCCGGGTGCAGCTCGGTGCCTGCACCGACGAACAGCGTGTCGAAGCTGCGCTCGCTGAAGGCTTCCGTCTCGACGTTGAAGCCCGCCGATGAGCGCACCGGACCACCATTCTCCGACAGCAGCGTGACCTCATAGAAGGGCTCGCCCGCCACCAGATTGGCGATCTCGAAAGCGGTGATGGCGGTGAAGCCCATCACCTGGAAGTCCGGAAAAATGACGAAGCCGATCCGCTGCATAGGGACTCCTCCCGACGATCTTTCTGTGTCCTAAAAAGATGGGCGAGATCGTGATGAAGGCCGAGGACATGGTGGATGCCGCGCTTGCCGGCCTCGACCAGGGCGAAGTCTTCACCGTGCCGGCGCTGCCGGAGGCCGCGGATTGGCAAGCCTACGAGCAGGCTCGCCAGAAGCTGATGCCGAACCTGTCGCGCAGCACGCCCGCGGCGCGCTACCGGGCCGCGGCAGCCTGAGATCGGCGAAGGTTGCTCCCGCGCTGCAAAACCGTCGCAGCGCGGGAAGCAACCATTTGGGTTCCCCGCCGTTAAGAGAGGGAACTTCACGCGGGCAAGGGCGAATGGCTGACGACACGGTATCAACCACGGGCATTGCCCAGCATGGCGGCGCGCGGCTGCCCTCCGTCGACATCGACAGTTTCAACATCGAGCTGAAGGACGACGAGGGTTTCATCGGCGACCGCGCCTCCAAGGGCGCGTTCCGCGAGATCCTGGAGCGCTGGCGCAAGCCGCTGCGCAAGTCGGGCAAGGATCCGTTCGGTGACGAGCCGTCCGAGAAGATCAGCAAGAAGACGCTGGATGAGATCCTGGTCAGCGACGACACCGAAGCGTCCGCCGTGGTGCATAGCGCGATCGAGGAATTCGCCCAGGAGCTCGCCTATGTGACGCGGCGCTTCCTCAAGACCAAGGCCTGGGCCGGCACCGAGCGCATCGTGGTCGGCGGCGGCTTTCGCGATAGCCGGCTCGGCGAGCTCGCGATCGCGCGCACCGAGATCATCCTCACATCGGAGGATATCAAGGTCGACATCGTGCCGATCCGCTTTCATCCCGATGACGCCGGCCTGATCGGCACGCTGCATCTCGCGCCGTCGTGGATATTCGAGGCCCATGACAGCATCCTGGCGGTCGATATCGGCGGCACCAATATCCGATGCGGAGTGGTTGAGACGCGCTGGAAAAAGGCGCCGGACCTTTCGAAGGCGACGGTCTGGAAATCGGAGCTATGGCGTCATGCCGACGACGAGCCGACCCGCGAAGGCGCGGTGAAGCGACTGGTGAAGATGCTGAAGGATCTGATCGTGACTGCCGAGGCCGAGGGGCTGAAGCTCGCACCGTTCATCGGCATCTCCTGTCCCGGCGTCATCAACGCGGACGGCGGAATCGAGAAGGGCGCGCAGAACCTGCCGGGCAATTGGGAGAGCAGCAAATTCAACCTGCCGGCGAGCCTGGTCGAGGCGATCCCACAGATCGGCGGTCACGACACCGCCATCGTGATGCATAATGACGGCGTAGCCCAAGGGCTCGCGGAAGTCCCGTTCATGCAGGACGTCGCGCACTGGGGCGTGCTGACGATCGGAACCGGGCTCGGCAATGCCCGCTTCACCAACCGCAAGAAAGAGAACGGCAAGGACGAGAAGAAGGTTAAGGGCGACGACGAGAACGAGAAGAGCGAGAAGAAGGCCAAAAAGGCCAAGGAAAATGCTAAGGAAAAAGCCAGAGCGTGAGGCTCGGCGTTAACCTTCGCTAACCTTCGCTTCTGGCCGCAGTGCGGTAAGGTTGAGCGGTTAGGTTAAGAACGGGTTCGCGTTGCTGATTCCGCCCGTGTTGTTAGCGTCAATCTGTCGCTCCCGCTGGCCGCCGAAGCCGCACTTCCCGGCCGGTAAATTTTAAGCAGCGGCACGGGACCGCCAGTTTTTTGTCGCGTCTGGCGGTCCCACCTTTATTCTACGCCCAATTGGCGGCTCCCGGTCCGCGCTACGTGGAACGCCGCGCCGATCAGACCAGAACTGCGCCACTAGCGCTTTGTTTCCATGCGCCTTCTTGGATCGCCTCGACGCCTCATTGGCTCGACAACGCCGTGATGGAAATATTATTGCAGCGCCTTGTCTGGCCCGCCATCCTCGCCTAGAACACGCCCCGACCGCCGGTGATGCAAATCACCCGGGCCGCTGGAGAGGTGGCAGAGTGGTTGATTGTACCGCACTCGAAATGCGGCATAGGTGCAAGCCTATCGGGGGTTCGAATCCCCCCCTCTCCGCCATATATTATTGAATTAATTGATATTTTTAATTGTCGTTGGAATTGACCCCCGGAACAACCCCCAGCTCCTGAGCCCTGCCGTTTGGGGTTAACAAATTCAAAATTCCGGCTATGAGGCTTTCCGAGGGGCGACTAGTGATGCCCCTTCTAGGTGGTCAATCCAGTCAGGTGCGTCGGCGGCGGGGCGATCGACAAACAATCGGCTCACCACGCCGGCCCTGGTTCAGCAATCGCCCGCGATCAAGTCGACCACGGTGGAACTCCCATCTGGTGACGCCATGTTCCCCGGAGGCGCGGCAGCGGATGCCATCAACAATAACTGCCTCGCCTGTCACTCGGCCGACATGGTGCTGAATCAACCGGCCCTGCCGAAAGCGACGTGGGAGGCCGAGGTTCACAAGATGATCAGTGCCTACAAGGCGCCAGTCGGGGAGGCCGATGTGCCGGCAATCGTCGACTACCTTGCCAGCACGAAGGGTGCAAAATAGCCGCCGCGCCAGGGATCGGCACCCGCGAGACTGCGCCGGCTCATGGCTTGACGTAGGTCCAGCCCTGCTCCTCAAGCTCCATGACATGGACGACACCCGACTTGACCACCTGCGCCTGCGGAATGATCGGAATGTCCTTGTTCTCGGCCTTGTGCATGTTCTCCTGGGTATTGCCGCAGGCCTTGAACGAAACTTCCGGCGTGCTCAGCGCCATCTGTTCGATGCGGGCCTTTACCGGAGAGGTATCGTTGCGCAGCATGTGCAGCCCCGGCCCGAACGTGACGACCTCGATTTCCACCTTCTCGCCGAGGTCCTTGTAATATTGCGCGACGTTCGTTGCATTGTTGAGCGCGAGATTCATCGCCGCGGGATCGTTGGTGTTCACCTGCAGCACCAGGTGGTGCGGCTCTTTTTCCGCCGGCGGCTGCGCCACGCGCGCAGCGCTTTTCTTGTGCTTGTGCGCGGCAGCGGTTGACGTTGCAGGTTTGGCCACCGCGTTCGTCTGCAGCGCGGCGGTATGGGACGTCGGTGTCAGCGCCAGCGGCCGCGCGGCGTCCTGCGCCGCCGACAACGACGCGCTGACCAGAAACCCGATGGCGCCGATCGTCGTTATCATCGCAATATGTAGAAGTCTGCTCATGGTCCGCCTCCTCTCGAGGAAAGTGTTCCGCGCGTTATCGGTCATTTGGCTTTGCTACCGCATGTGGCCATTTGCACGCCGCCTCTATCTTCGTGCGCACGTTCTCCAGCCCCGTCAGGGAGAACGTTCCTTGACTGCCGGCGCCCACCCGCGGCTGGAGGCGGATGTCGAGCTCTCCCTCGCCTGGAAGCGATCGCAACAGCCCCACCGCATCGCCGGCGAACGCGACGCCGCCGCCGAAGGCCGGCGCAATGCCTGCGCGTTGCACCGGGGCGCCGCCGTTCACGCGGTAGGAAATGACATAGCCGTCGCCGCGGTCAGGCATGGCAGGGCCCGCAACCGCCAGCTCAGTGCGTCCGCTGCGACACCGGATCGAGAGCTGCATCGCCGTGTCGCCGCCGGCACCGCGCGACGAAATCGTGGCCGTCGCGATCGGCGTGTAGTCCAGCGGCGACGTCGTCTGGCTGACCGTCCAGCCGTCCTCCGTCGGAGCAGAATTTGCCGGTGGCGCGGCGGCACGCGACAGCCTGTCGAGGCAGTCCAGCCGCTCCGCGCGCTCCATCGCGGAGCAGGCACGAAGCTGCTCCATCGGACCGTCCGGGCCCTGCGCCAGTGCAATCCCGCCTGCGACCGTGAGCGCGATCGGGATCGGAAGGATGATCTGTCTCATTGCTCTGTCATTGCGATGCACGGTTTGCGCCGGCGTGACTGTCGAGCCATGCCTGCGCCGCAGGGAAGCGCGCAAGCCCGGGAACGGTCGCGGCGAGATTGACCGATTTCCACTTCGGATCGAAACCGGGCGCCTGCAGCCTGTCGATGCGTGAGAACAGATGGTCGACAAAGCGCGCGACCCGGTCGAACCGGTTCGAACTGGTCGGCCAGTTGAAGGCGACCAGCGCCGTCGGCACGGCGATCGTCGCCACGCGTTCGCCTGGCTTGATCAGGTTGGGATAATCGGTCGCATCCAGAGCAGCCGGAAGATAGTAGTCCTCCAGCTTGCTGCCATATGGGACCGGCAGAAACTTGAAGCCGGGATCCCAGCGCCCGCGCAAGAAGGCATCGACCGGCTTCGACGTGATGAACACGACCGCCGCGATCTCGCCCTTGCGCATCTGTTCCAGCGCGAGCTGATGCGGGATGAACATCTTCTCGACATCGAGACCGAGACGGCTGAAGATGAGCGGCCCCGAATAGGCTGCGGCGGTACCCAGAGTATTGAAGTTCACCTTCTTGCCGGCGAGGTCGTTCAGGCTGGCAATCTCCGGCCGGACGAAGACATGCAGTTCGGAAGGGAACAGGTTGAGCACGTAGGCAAGCCTGTGCTGGATATGCGGAACCTGGGCCTTGTACTCGTCGAGCGCGTCGGAATTGATGATCGCTGCGTCGATGCCGCGCAGATAGAGCAGCGAATTGACGTTTTCCGTCGGTCCCCGCGTCACGACCGGCAGGACATGCAGATTGTCGCCGTCGTCGACCACGCGGGCCATCTCCGCGGCAAAGCGAATGGGCGCGCCCTCGACGAGACCTCCGGCCAGACCGACCGTCCATGCATTGATCGACGTCCGTGGGTCTTGCGCCGGCTCCCGCTGCACCGGCGGCGTGGCACGTATCGGGACGTACTTGGTGCGCGCATCCACCTGGGACGGCTGAACGGCCAGCAGCGAAGCCATTGCCGCGAGCAAAAGCAGCGGACCTTTTCCAGGACATCTCTTCATCGATCGGCTCCTTCTGTGCTACCGGCGCAACGCGTCGGACCGCTGTCTCGCCTCCTTGATCCCGCCGGCCTCGGCCTTCGCATAGAGCGCGCGCGCCTTGGTCGCATCGCCGCGCGTCCCATACGTTCCCCATTGGGGCAGAATCAGCGGGTCGTAGGTTTCCGCCAGCATGAAAGTCGCCTGAGCACTGCCGGTCTCGGCCGCGCGCTCGAGCACGATCCGCGCCGAGCCGATATCGCCCTGCCCAAGCAACACGCTCGCGCGGGCCACCAGCCTCGTCATGTCGTGGGTATCCTCCGGAGTCCCCGGAGAGGCTCCGCGGGTGTCGGCGACGGCGACCTTTTCTGCTGCAACCGGCTTTGCCGGGTCCGTCTCCACCGGCCTGGCCTGCGCAGTCTGGCCGACGACGGCCATCTCCTTCGTGCTCCGCGCGAGGACGAGTTCCTGCTCCAGCCGCGCGATCCGCTCGCGCTCCTGCTGCAACGAGGTGCGCAATTCCGCAGCGCCCTGCTCCGCGACCTGCTTCAGCAGCCTGGCCTGGTCACCCGCCTCGGCCGCCAGCGCAGTCTGCGTCTCGACATCGCGCCGCGCGGTCGCGAGATCCTGCTCCAGCCGGGCCGCCCGCTCGCTCTCCTGTTCCAGAGATTTTTGCAGCTCCGCGGTGTCGCTTTCTCCTGTCAGCTTGACTTCGGTCGCTTGGGCGTACGCCTTCGCTGCCAGTGCCGCCTGCGTCTCGACCTCGCGCCGTGCCGCCGCAAGGTCCTGCTCGAACCGTGCCGCCCGCTCGCTCTGCTGTTGCAGGGATTTTTGCAGCTCCGACGTGCCGCCTTCTCCCGCCTGCTTCAGCTCAGCCGCTTCGGTACGCGCCTTCGCCGCCAGTGCGGTCTGCGTCTCGACCTCACGCCGCGCGGTCGCGAGATCCTGCTCCAGCCGGGCCGCCCGCTCGCTCTGCTGTTGCAGCGATTTTTGCAGCTCCGACGTGCCGCTTTCTCCCGCCTGCTTGACTTCGCTCGCTTCGGTACGCGCCTTCGCCGCCAGCGCGATCTGCGTCTCGACATCGCGCCGCGCGGTCGCGAGATCCTGCTCCAGCCGGGCCGCCCGCTCGCTCTGCTGTTGCAGCGATTTTTGCAGCTCCGCGGTGTCGCTTTCTCCTGTCAGCTTGACTTCGGTCGCCTGGGCGTACGCCTTCGCTGCCAGTGCCGCCTGCGTCTCGACCTCGCGCCGTGCCGCCGCAAGGTCCTGCTCGAACCGTGCCGCCCGCTCGCTCTGCTGTTGCAGGGATTTTTGCAGCTCCGACGTGCCGCCTTCTCCCGCCTGCTTCAGCTCAGCCGCTTCGGTACGCGCCTTCGCCGCCAGTGCGGTCTACGTCTCGACCTCACGCCGCGCGGTCGCGAGATCCTGCTCCAGCCGGGCCGCCCGCTCGCTCTGCTGTTGCAGCGATTTTTGCAGCTCCGACGTGCCGCTTTCTCCCGCCTGCTTGACTTCGCTCGCTTCGGTACGCGCCTTCGCCGCCAGCGCGGTCTGCGTCTCGACATCGCGCCGCGCGGTCGCGAGATCCTGCTCCAGCCGGGCCGCCCGCTCGCTCTGCTGTTGCAGGGATTTTTGCAGCTCCGACGTGCTGCTTTCTCCCGCCTGCTTGACTTCGGTCGCCTGGGCGTACGCCTTCGCCGCCAGCGCGGTCTGCGTCTCGACCTCACGCCGCGCGGTCGCGAGATCCTGCTCCAGCCGGGCCGCCCGCTCGCTCTGCTGTTGCAGCGATTTTTGCAGCTCCGACGTGCCGCTTTCTCCCGCCTGCTTGACTTCGCTCGCTTCGGTACGCGCCTTCGCCGCCAGCGCGGTCTGCGTCTCGACATCGCGCCGCGCGGTCGCGAGATCCTGCTCCAGCCGGGCCGCCCGCTCGCTCTGCTGTTGCAGCGATTTTTGCAGCTCCGACGCGCTGCTTTCTCCCGCCTGCTTGACTTCGCTCGCTTCGGTACGCGCCTTCGCCGCCAGCGCGGTCTGCGTCTCGACCTCACGCCGCGCGGTCGCGAGATTCTGCTCCAGACGTGCCGCCCGCTCGCTCTGCTGTTGCAGGGATTTTCTCAGCTCCACCATGCCGCTGTCGGTCGCCTGCCTGGGCTCGCCGCCTGACTCTTTGGCCGCGGCTGCCGGCGTGGTCCGCGGGTTGGCATCGCCACGCATTCTTGCAATATCCCGCTCCATCCGTTCGGCCTGTTCGCGGAACATCGATTTGCGCAACTCGGCTGCGCCGCGCTCGCCCTCCGACATTGCTCGGCCGGTTCCCTCGCGCTCCTGTTGCAGGGATTTGCGCAGTTCGGCGATTTCGCTGTCCGCTGACTGCCTGGCTCGAGCCGATTCTTCACCCGCCTCCTGCAGCCGCGTCTGCACCTTCTCCAAATCGCGCCTGACGGCGGCGAGTTCGCGCGCCAAGGCCTCAGCCCTCAAGTGCTCCTGCTCGGGGGCCTGCAGCGTTACTTGCGCGAGTTGCACCAATCCGTCGCCGCGCGGGCGCGCCTGCGCTTGCCTGGCTTCGTCCGATGCCAGTGCCGCCGACACCCATGTCGACGTGAGCAGAATTGCGATGATGCGTAGGGGCGCGGCTCGCATCCATGCGAACGGATGCGGCGTCGGCCTCCGGGCGAGCGGCGCATCGTTGGCGGCGCCGGCGATGCCGCAAGCGTTCACCTCGTCGCTGAGGATGACGATGTTTGGATTTCCCGACCCGTCCACAATCACCTGTCGCATGGGTGATTTGGCCTCTCTCTGGCCTACCCCAATGGATCAGGATAGCGCTCGCGGGCGCGTGAAAGCCATTCCCTCGCAAGGGGGACCCTCAGCTACCCCTTTCGGGTGAGGTGCACGCGCTCGCGTATTTCGCGCGGCGGAGCGCCCTGCGCGATACGGGGATAGCGGCGACCTATGCGCGACTGTTCTGTTGGCTTGTCTGAGCGTCGATCAACAGCGTCGCCATCTCGACGAGCCTGACGTCTCAGGCCTGCCGCGCCTAGCACCACAGCGTGGCTGAAGGCGCCATCTATCAGCAGCGAGAGCTGGCCGCCTAGCTTGGCAGGATCATGTGCGCCGAGCGTGCGGGCGCTGGGAACACGAGGATGTCCTCGAACGCCACCGCGCGAGGATGGAAGGTGCAGACAAGTTAATGCGCCGCCGTTCCGCCATGGTCGAGCATCCCTTCGGCACACTCAAATGCCGTGCCGGATACCGCCACTTCCTACTTCGCGGCTTCAACAAGGTTCGGGGTGAATGGAGCCTGATGGCGCTCTGTTACAACTTCACTCGCCTCCTCAATATCCTCGGCTTCGAGGGCTTCATGGCCGCGGTCGTAAAGACACTCCTATCTTGCCTATCCGCCCTCGTAGCCCGCCCGCACGGCCTGAAGCGCCGTCCGACGCCATGCTGGTCATCTATCCGCCTACGCCTCGCATTTTGAACAACAAGGCCAGAGTCCGACCGTGGACACTAGTTCCTGCCCAGCCTCGTCGGGCAAATCAGTGATCGTCGTCGCGAAACGAGGCTGCCCGGGCTTACCCGTAGTAGGCCGCATAGATGCGCCTCAGCTTCGCCTTTTCGATCTTGCCGGTGGCCGTCTTGGGCAACTCGGGGACATGGATCACGGCCTTCGGGCATTTGAACGGGCTTAGCCGCTCGCGGACGGCCGAAAGCAGCATGTCGGTGTCGATCGATCCGCCATTCTGGGTGACGACGACGGCGGTGATTGCTTCGCCCCAGCGCTGGTGCGGCAGCCCGATGGCTGCGACTTCGAGCACGTCGGGATGCGCGGCCCGGATCGCAAGTTCGACCTCGATGGAGGAGACATTCTCGCCGCCGGTCTTGATGACGTCCTTGAAGCGGTCTTCGAACCAGAGAATTCCGTCATCGTCGAAACGGCCGGCATCGCCAGAGTGAAACCAGCCATGGCGGAACGCTTCCGCGGTCGCCTCGGGATTGTGCAGATAGCCGGCCATGGTCTGCGGGCTACGATAGACGATCTCGCCGGCACTGCCGGCTGGAAGTAGCGCGCCGTCGGGTGCCATGATGGCGACTTCAACGTTGACGGCCGGCGTGCCGACCGCGCCAGCATGGCTCAACTGGTGCTCGGGCTTGAAGAATGTCGAGACCGGGCTCATCTCGGTTTGGCCGAACATCAGGCTGAAGTCGCAGCCGAAGATCTCGATCGCCCGGCGAAGCTCCGCCACCGGCATCGGCGCCATGGCGTAGACCGTCAGGCGCAGGCTGCCGACATTGCGCGGATGCGCGAGCTGACGTTCGACAAGCTGTTGAATCATCATCGGCAGCGCGAACAGGACGCTGATCCGCTCCGTTTCGATCGCCTCGTGAAGAGTAGCAGCGTCGAAGCCGCGTTGAATCACCATCGACGCGCCGACCGCAATGGCCGGCGTACAGAGCGCGTTGAGCTGCGCGGTGTGGAAAAGCGGAAGCACCACGCTCAGCCGGTCGTTCTCGGTCATGCGGGTATCGATCGCAGTGCCGAGCGATTCCAGGTAGATCGCGAGATGGGTGCCGATCACGCCCTTGGGCGCCGAGGTCGTGCCACTGGTGTAGAGATAGGAGAGCGGAGCGCGATCCTCGATCTCGACATCGGGAATGTCGGACGATTTGTCCGTCACCAGCGCGTCAAAGTCGAACAGCGGCACGTCGCGCATGCTGGCGGGCGTCGTGGCACCCGACGCCAGCCGATCCATTACGGCGATGCCGAGCGGCGGCCGCGGACCTTCGGCGCCGGCACAGAATTGCTGCAGCAGGCCGGCTTCGACCACGGCCGCACGGGCACGCGAATCCGCCAGCACATGGCTCAGTTCGTGCTGCCGCCAAAGCAGATTGATGGGGACGCAGACGAGGCCAAGCCGCGCGCAGGCGAAATAGACTGCGAGGAATTCCGCGCAGTTGCCCGACATCAAGGCCAGTGCGTCGCCTTTCCGAAGGCCGAGCGCGGAAAGACCGTGCGCGACGCGATTAGTCCAGGCGTCGAACTCGCGATAGGACCAGCGCCGGTCGCCATCGCAGATCATCTCCCGCTGCGGAAATCGCTGCGCGCTCCGGGTGACGAGGTCACCCACATTGACACGGTGGATCAGGTGAGTGCTCACGGCCGTCCAATCCCCCCTGAAGACTTGTTACAGGCGAAGATATCGCGATGTCGCAATGGCCTCAAGGAAGGTCTCGTCGTGGCTGACGACCAGCAGCGCCCCGTCATAGGCGCGCAATCCGGCCTCGACCGTCTCAAGGGATTCGATGTCCAGATGGTTGGTCGGCTCGTCGAGGATCAGCAGCGGCGGTGGCGTCGCGCCGCCGAGAACGCAGGCCAGACCAACCCGCAGCAATTGTCCGCCGCTGAGGCGCGAGACGGTTTGCAGCGCCGCATCGGCGCGGAACATGAAGCGGGCCAGCGCGGCCCGGCACTCGTTTTCGCCGGCTTTCGGATTGATCCGCCGGAAATTGTCCAGGATCGAGGTCGGCGCATCGAGCAGGCTGACCGCCTGATCGAACATCGCGAAGTCGGTCATGACCTGCACGGTGCCGGAGGACGGCCGCAGATCGCCGTTGATCAGCTTGAGCAACGTCGTCTTGCCGGCGCCGTTAGGCCCGACGATCGCGACCCGTTCCGGCCCGGAGATCGAGAAGGTGACGTCACGCAGGACCGGCTGTTCCGGGCTGTAGCCGGCGGTCGCGGCGTCGATCCGCAGCACGGTCCGGCCCGCCGGCAGATGTGTCGACGGCAGTTGCACCGAAAACGGTTGCAGGATCTCGATGCGCTTGCGCGCCGCGGTCGCAAGTTCCAGCGCCTGGGTCCGCCGGCGCTCGGCGAGACGTGCGTTCTCTCCGCCGGTGTCTTCGCTGCGGTCCTTGCGTGCGCCGGCCAGAATACTCGGCATGTCGCCTTTTGCACGCTTCCGGTTGCCGGCGCCGTCCTTGCGCGCCTTCCGTTCGGCGGCCTCATTTTCCTTGCGGTCGATCTCGGCCACGCGCTTCTCGGCGGTCGCGAGGTCGCGCCTGGCGGCGGCAAGCTCGATCCCCTTGCGCTCCCGGTATTGGCTCCAATTGCCGCCGTAGCGCCGGGCTTCCAGCGACGTCAGTTCGACGATCGCATCCATGGTGTCGAGCAGCACGCGGTCGTGGCTGACGATGATCGCGCCGTGCCGCCAGCCGGCGAGCAGGTCGATCACCGCCCGGCGTCCCTCGCGATCCAGATTGTTGGTGGGCTCGTCGAGCAGCAGGAAGTCGGGCTGCGCGAAGATCAACGCGGCGAGGCGCGCCCTGGTGGTCTGTCCGCCCGACAGCGCGGCCAGCGGCGCTTCGAGAACGGTGTCCAGTCCGACGCGGCCGAGCGCGGAGGCGATGCGGTCGTCCAGCGTCCAGTCGATATCGGCAAGCTCGTCAGCGGTCGCATCGCCCCGTTCGGACCGGCGCAGCGAGGCCAGCGCTTCGCGTGCGCCGAACAGATCGACCACGCATTCGCCCGGCGTCACCTGAACGGTCTGCTGAAGCAATCCGACGCGTCCCTGGACCGTGACCGAGCCGGATTGCGGCGCGCGCGCCCCGGCGATCAAGGCCAGCAGCGTCGTCTTCCCGATGCCGTTGCGGCCGACAAGGCCGGTCAGCTCAGGCCCGAAACTCAGGTCGATGTTGGAGAGAAGGACCCGCCCGTCAGGCGCGGACAGGGTCAGATGGGAGAGCGTAATCGAAGCTGGCATGACGATGGATATCCCGGTGGGCAAGGCTGACGGGCATTGCGGTCGGGATGAAATCCATGGTCGGAGGTGTCCTGTCGGGGTGGTTAGGCTCGATTGATCTAGTCGTGTGCGAATTCCGGATCAAGGCCAAGAATGAAGCGTTTCGGCCGACGTCGTCAAATCATGGCCTGAAGCGAATGTCCGGCACTGGGTCGCAATCTCGCCTTCTAACCTGTCTTCCTCGTTGCCTGCCTCCCTTACTATGTTGCAAAAACCTGCAATTGGAGGCGTAGCCATGAGCGAGTTTGTCCTGAACGGCTGGTAGAGCGTCGGGGCTGAGTTGGCGAGCGATATCGAGTGCACACTGATGACTATGCGGGTTTCCTGACTTCCCGCAGCCAAAGGGAAGGGCTATTCCGACTTTTTGGTCGCTCCTACCTGCCGAAAATGCCGATCAAAGGCCATCCAATGCCCGCTGATATTGGCTCTATTTGTATCAGACACGTGGCGTAATGCGCGCCGCCGTTCGAATGTCAGCGATCTGCGCCCCGATCGCCTGAAGGCTTTGGCGCATGTCATTGAAGACGGCTTTTTCCGCCTCTGGATCGCTAATGGTTAGAATTGCCGTGAAGGGGACGCCGCCCTCTGGCATCACCTCGCCAGCACGGGTGAGATACTCGATAAACAGTCGCCAGTTCGAAGAGGATCCAACTCCCCGCGGGAAGGTTTTGGCATGGACCTTTACTGGACTCCATTTTAGGTCATGCTCGATCAGCTCCGCCTCGACCGTCGGCGATTCTCGTGAGGATGGCAGGTAAAGTGGTTCAAGTCGGCCGTGCCATCGGCCTTCATCCTGCTCTTGTTGCAGAACGGCATTGACGTTGATCCGGACGAACTCGGAACCGAACCTCGCATCCAACGGCGGGGTGGATACGAGCGTGAGCTTCGCTCGTCCTCGGCATTTTCCGCCAGGTCCGGCCAAGGACGCCGGCCACGGGAAGCGAAAATTGATCTGTTGGCCGTGCTGAATACGCGATGCGAAGACCAGGGTGATCGCATGATCGCCCGTCTCGAGAATACGTTCCGCAGACGGCGGCATCCCGAAGCCGACAAGGTGCCGCACGACCGGTGCCAGCATTTTCGGACGCAAGGGTACAGGAATCTCTGCATGGTGGACGAGCAGGCCGATGAGGGTTTCACGAGAGACCTCGCCTTCAATGGCGTGGTCGAGTACTGCGGCCGTCTTTGCGACCAAAGGCGAAGCGTAGCTGGTCCCGCAACCGTCGATCACTGTTCCATCAGGAAGGATGGAGAAGAGGCCGTGCCCCAGAGTTGCGTGCTGCGTGCCCGCGCCTCCGATATGGGCAAGATCAGGCTTTCCGCCTGACCGAAGTCCAGGCCCGCGGCGGCTGAAACGGGCTGGGACGAACGGTAAGCAGCCGCCGTGCCCCGGCGGGTTTAGTGCCGCAACGGCAACGTTCCGCGCGCTCTCCGCCGGTGTCAGGAGCCCATCGTTTCGGGCGAGCGCCAGGTTGGAAAGGGCCGACGTTGCATCAACCGGCCATTCCGGGCGGAGGTCCTGCGCCTGAATGTTGCCGGCAGAAATGAACACGACGGCATTGTTTTCTTCAGCAATCTGGTCGAGTCGGATCGCGTGTGGGCTGTAGCGATCGGGTGCTGCGGGCTGAAGGATGTTGAGACTCATATTGAAGACACGCACGCCATGCCGTGCCCGGGCATCGGCGACGGCCGCATCCATCTCATCGAAGAATTGCGGGAGGCCACCCGAGTAGTACGATGCAAAGGCCCCGGCTTTTTGCTCATTCGGGAAAACGGCCACGTCGACCAGTTCCGCCCCGTCGGGCTCCGGACACGTCTCCGCACCATTAATACCGGCTCCCGCGACGGCGAGACCGCCAATGAACGTGCCATGGGATAGATCCATGTCTTCGTCGGCCAGAACGTCCCATCGATCGATAACCCAATCAGCCAAAGCCGGGCTTATGCCGCCATCGATGATGCCCAGCCTCGGATGAGTCCTGCGGCTATCACGAACAGGCATGACCGCCTGAGCTGGGCGAACACGCCCCGGCGTTGCCGGGCGAGCAGAACGCACCACAATGCCGGGTAACTCGATCCTTCGGACGACGGGATGCTTGTCCAGGAATGTTAGCAAGCGGCTGTGGTGCTGAACATTCGAGTCGAATGGTGCAAGCTCACGGCGCTCTTTCGATGACACGGTCGTCAATCGTAGGACGGCGCCATCGCCGGCTTGGTCCAGGCGCACTGAAAGCATCGGGAGGCGATGCCGCCAACTCGGCTGACGCTCCACTGACAAGCTTTGTTCAAGGGCGTTGAAGCCGGCAACGAAGGACTCGACCAGACGTCTACGAGCAGGGTCGAGGCGATCCCATTCGGCACGAGGTGGTAAAATGTCGAATAACTCGACTTGATATCCGCTCCCCGTCATCGGATTGGCCAGCCACGCGACAGCCTCTTCGACCGAAAAGTTGCGCTTGTCTGAAGCGCCATAGAGTTCGATCCGGTCGATCGCTCCCGTCTCGCTCTTTTGCGCCGAAGGGTTCGGCACCTCTTTTCGCTTTTTTTCGTCGTAACGCATCCTGGTCTGCGTTTCCGCTTTGGCGATTTCGGCTTTCACCTGCGCCAACGCCGATGGGCGGCCTTCGACAATCATCACGCCGAGATCTCCGCCCCCGACTACAGGCATCCGATCACCGCGGAAAAGTGCTCCAACGGGCCGATGGCTCTTCGCCCAAGCATCCCGTTTGAGGGTGACCTTGACGTAGCCGATCGGTCCTTGGGCTTGCGCGGAAAGAACCCCGGAAATGGTGTCGATCTGTTCGATCAGGGCCGACTTGTGAGCGCTGAACTCTCGATCACGATGGGCGAAGAAGTCCTTGCGGCCGCCTCCACCGCCGGCCTCTCGGGCTTCTTCATAGTTGTTCGGATTGAGAACGATCTGGATCGGACTAGCCATGATTCACGCCCCCATCGATTTTACTCGCCTGACGGCCAAGCTGACGACTCACGGTCGACTTATCTCGCCCCGCGATTTCGCCGATGTCGGCCATCGAAAATGCGAGAATGGGATCGTCGCGCATGGCCCGAAACAAGTTCGCGGGGTCGTCGAACAACAGCGCTCGACGTTCACTCTGAATGCGAGCCGCGTTTAGCGTGGCGAACTGGCGGAGCGTATCCAGCAACCCCCGCCGACTGTCCTCGCGAACCGTGGTGGCCTTCTTATATGTGCGCACCAGCGCCTCGATCTCCGCTCCGGTCGAGCCTTCCGTAAACCAAGCAATAAGGCGTAGATGGCTGTCGGGAGCCGCTACCGGCGGCATGAACATGGCAGAGATCGCCTTCCTCACCTCAAAGTCGGGCTTGGGAATCTCAAGCTGGACCTCGAAACGCCGCCAGACCGCTGGATCAAGCAGCTTCGGATGATTGGTAATGCCGATCGTCAATCCGATGTTCTGCCGAACATCCAGATTCTGGAGAAGGGCATTCACGACACGCTTTATTTCGCCGACCTCCTGCGGGTCATCGCGCACCTTTGCAATCGCGTCGAATTCATCGAGCAGAAGGACGCAACGATACCGATTAGCAAACGTGAAGAGATTGCCGATGTTACGGGCGGTGGTTCCAAGAAACGAAGAAACGAGACCGTCCAGCTTCACAAGAATAACAGGTAATTCCAACCTGCGAGCGATCCAGAGAGCCAATCTCGTCTTTCCAGTGCCCGGCGCTCCATAGATCAAGCAAGTCTTTGAAGGCATTATATCGACGGTAGCGAGTGCCTCGAAGTCCGTCCATTCATCAACGATCGTCGCGACTGCCTCCGTTACCGTCGAGTTGAAGAGTGGGGCCGCTTCCTCGATTTCAGAGGGAAAAATGATCTCCGCCAAGGCCGCGGCCGTTTCACGATCGACGGGAACTGGGGTGTTGCGGCCCAGTATTTCTCCGGAAAGCCCAGCTAGGGAACGTTCAATTCGGCTCGGAGCCATCTCCTTGAGGCGCTCCGCCGTTGCAAGAATCCCTGCGAGCGCCGCTACTTGCTTTTCCTCCCCATCCTTGGCGAGTGCGTCTTTAAGGCGCTCAATCTGCTTGCGCAGCGCGGGCGTCGGCTCCCCCATCGCTACCCGGCAAAGGGCCTGAATAATTGAAAAGTGCTCCATGCGCCCTGCCCGCGGTCCGATGCATAATTAATGTGGTCTGGTGCATATAGTACAACAATTGGTGCATGTCAAATTACAACGTTGCATTATTGACGGAATTGATGCGAGATGGTGGGGTCTCGTTGCGGGTGTTGGTGCAGCGCGGGTCGTTGCCTGCTAATCAATGCCTTGAGGCAATCTCTATCCCCGCTCCCTTCCAAGGCGATGTGCCAGCGTCGGCCGGGAATCCGTGTTGATGCCACAGTGCTGCCTGATAGGCCCTTCGATCGGGTCGTATGCGCGATGCCGTCAGCATTCTCGCCGTCGGATCTGTCTCCGTCACGCCGCGGCGGCGACCGTCCACCTGTCGGGCTCCGCCGTCTGCCCGATCAACGCCAGTCCGTACGCGATCGACTCGAATTGATCGGCTGATGTCAGCTTCGCCTTGCCGAAGCGCTTGGTGAACAGGCGTTGCACGGCTGGTACGAATGAGGTGCCGCCGGTCAGGAACACCTTTTCGATATCGCCTGCGGTGATGCCGGCCTTGGCCAGCGCTTCGTCGACGGTGGCGCCGAGGCGGGCGACGTCGTCGGCGATCCAGCTTTCGAAATTCTTGCGGGTGACGGTGGCGCCGATATCGATGCCTTCGCGCGCAAAGCGGAACTCGACGCTATCTTGAGTCGATAGCGCGACCTTGGTGTCGGATACCGCGCGATACAGCGCAAAGCCGAGATCGAGGTCGACGATGGTGATGAAATCGTGCAGCGGGTCCGGATCGAGCGCGCTGCGCACGAGCTGCCGCAGGTCGCGCAGGTCCGAGCTGCCCTTCAGCATCGCAAGCTGATGCCACCGTGCGAGGCTCGAGTAATAGTGATTGGGAATCGGCAGTACCTTGTCGAACGAGCGGTAGTTCGTTCCCTTGCCGAGCCGCGGCGAGACGATGTGGTCGACGATGCGATAGTCGAACGTGTCGCCGGCGATGCCGATGCCGGCATGGCTGAGCGGTTCCGCGCGCAGCACGCCGTTCGCGCGCGAGAAGCGCATGATGGAGAAGTCGCTGGTGCCGCCGCCGAAATCGGCGACCAGCACGGTGGCGTCGCGCTCGAGGCTGCGTGCGAAGGAGAACGCGGCGCCGACCGGCTCGTAGACATAGCGAGCGTGTCCCGCGCCGAGCCGCTCGAACGCGGCCTTGTAACGCTGCATGGCAAGTTCGTCGTTGGGATTGCCGCCGGCGAACCGCACCGGGCGGCCGACCATGACGGTCGGCGCGCCGAGATCGAAGCCGTCGCCGGCATGGCGCGTCAGCGTGCGCAGGAACGCCGCCAGCAAATCCTCGAATTTGTAGCGCTGCCGGAAGATTTGCGTGGTGGTGAAGGCGGAGCTCGCCGCGAAGGTCTTGAACGACTGGATGAAGCGATGAATGCTGCGTCCCTCGAGGAACTGCTCGATCGCCCATGGGCCGCCCTCGGCGCGCGGATGCAGCCCGGCGCCCGGCCGATCCTCCCAGAAACAGATCGCCGACACATAGACGCTATGCGTCCGGCCGCCATGCTCGAACCTGATGGCCTCGACCCGGCCGTCGCCGTCGGCCAGCGCAACCACCGTGTTGCTGGTGCCGAAATCGACGCCAATCGAGACGGCGGGCAGGGCGCTCGACATGTCATGCTCTGATTGTGATGTGAAAGGGGGCGGACGTTTAGCGGCTTTGGCCGCGTTTGCCAACCCGTGCCGGCTCCCCCAGCTCCCCTTGCAAGCGCAGGGTCATCGCATGTGCGCTCGATCTTTCCACAAACTCGTCATGCCCGGGCCGGCGCGGGCATCCACGTCTTGGTTTCCCCGTGACAAAGACGTGGATGGCCAGGACAAGCCTGGCCATGACGAGTGTGGGAGTGGCGATTGCCCTATCCGCAAGCGGGAGACGGGGCGGGCCAGCAGCCGCAGTCTACTTTGCATGGGGTTGTTTTCGATATTTTTGCGGTGCGCCCCTGCTTTCAGTGGAAAGGAGAAGATAGGCCGTCGCCTGGACGGAGCGCGGCCCTTCAGTCCTTCAAGGTGTAGGCGATGACGTAGTCGCCGCGCTTGGTGCCGAACGAGCCGTGGCCGCCGGCCGCGGTGACGACATATTGCTTGCCGCCGACCTCGTAGCTCATCGGCGTCGATTGCGCGCCGGCCGGCAAGCGATCTTCCCAGACCACCTTGCCGTTGCGCACGTCGTAGGCCCGGATCGTGTACTCATAGGTTCCCGTGTAGAATGCGACCCCGCCGGCGGTCGTGATCGGCCCACCCAGCATCGGCACGCCCATCTTGAAAGGAAGGGGCAGCGGCGTGGTGTCCCTGATCGTGCCGTTGGGATGCTGCCAGACGATCTTCATCGTCCTGAGATCGATCGCGGCCATCGAGCCCCATGGCGGCCGGTAGCACGGCACCGAGAGGGGCGAGAGGAAGCTCCAGATGGCCACCCCGAACGGCGTGCCATACATCGGCTGCACCCCGACCTCGCTGCCGACCGGCTTCTCGGCCGTTGGCGCGGGAGGATTTTGCGGGCCGCGCGGAATGAGCCTCGAGGCGAAGGGCAACGACATCGGATTGGCGATGGCGATCTGTCTCACAGGATCGACCGCGATGCCGCCCCATTCGAACATTCCGAGATTGCCTGGAAACACGAGCGTGCCCTGCAACGACGGCGGCGTGAACGTGCCATCGTAGCGCAGCCGATGGAACAGGATCCGGCACAGCAACTGGTCGAAGATCGTGCCGCCCCACATATCCGCGCCGGTCAGTTTCGCCTCCGGGCGGAATGTCAGCTCGGAAAACGGCTGTGTCGGTGCGGAGCGGTCGCCGGGCGCGGCTCCCTGCGGGACCGGACGTTCCGGCGCCGGCACGATCAGCTCGCCGTTCCTGCGGTCGAGCACAAAGACGTTGCCCACCTTGGTCGGCTGGATGATCGCGGGAACGACGCCCTTGGCCGTCGTCACATCGACCAGGCTCGGTTGCGAGGAAACGTCCATGTCCCAGAGGTCGTGATGCACGGTCTGGTACGACCAGGCACGCTTGCCGGTATTGATATCCAGCGCGACGATGGAGCTGGAATAGCGTTCGACGAGTGCATTGCGATTGCCGCCCCAGATGTCGGGTGCGTTATTGCCGGTGGGGATGTAGACCAGGGGAATCGCATGTGCGTGCCTGCAAGTAGTTGCCAAATCGGAAGAAAAGGATTCTGAGGATAGCTCCTGATCTTGAGGGAGCAGCCGATGCAGAGATTTGCGGAATGCTTTTCGGAGTTGCCCGACCCGCGGGCCGACAACGCGCTGCATGACCTGACCGAGATATTGTTCCTCGCGCTGATGGCGACGCTGTGCGGGGCGACGAGTTGCACCGACATGGCGCTGTTTGCCCGGATGAAGGCCTATCTTTGGCAGGATGTGCTGGAGCTTAAGAACGGTCTGCCGAGCCACGACACATTCAGTCGGGTGTTCCGGATGCTTGACCCGAAGGCGTTTGAGGTCGCGTTTCGGCGCTTCATGAAGGCCTTTGCGCAAGGCGCGAAGATCAAGCGGCCACGCGGGGTGATCGCGCTCGACGGCAAAGCGTTGCGGCGCGGCTACGAACGCGGCAAGAGCCACATGCCGCCGGTGATGGTGACCGCCTGGGCGGCGCAGACGCGCATGGCGCTCGCCAATGTGCTGGCGCCGAACAACAACGAAGCCGATGGCGCCCTGCAGTTGCTTGCGCTTCTGCAGCTCAAGGGCTGCGTGGTCACAGCCGACGCCCTGCATTGCCACCGCGCGATGGCCAAGGCGATCGTGGAACGGGGCGGCGACTACGTGCTGGCGGTGAAGGCGAACCAGCCTACTCTGTTGGAGGATGCCAAAGCCGCAATCCGCGCCGCCAAACGCAAGGGCAAGACCTCGCTCACCACCAAAGACGCTGAACATGGACGCAACGAAAAGCGTGTTGCTCTCGTTGCACCGGCTCCCGACATGGCCAGGAAGCACGACTTTCCAGGCCTCAAAGCTGTTGCCCGCATCACCAGCAAGCGGGGCCAGGACGACACGGTCGAGCGCTACTTCCTGATGAGCCGCCCCTATAGCCGCAAAGAGGTCCTGCGCATCGTCCGCGCTCATTGGGGCATCGAAAATAGCCTTCACTGGCCGCTCGACGTCACCCTCGACGAGGATCTTGCTCGCAATCGCAAAGACAACGGACCGGCCAATCTGGCCGTGCTTCGCCGCCTGGCCCTCAACGTCGCCCAGGCTCACCCAGACACCACAGTCTCCCTGCGCGGCAAGCTCAAACGCGCCGGATGGAACGATGCCTTCCTTTTTGAACTCCTCGGCCACATGCGATAGCCCTGGGATGTAGACGAGGTTCAATTTCGGATCGAACGAGGCCGTGATCCAGGAGTTCGGCGAACCGTTGGTGTAATGACGCGTCGGCGACGGCAGCTCATTCTCGTCCGCCGCGCCGGAGTCCCGGGCCCAAACCAGTTTGCCGGTGTAGACATCGAAGCCGCGGATCACGCCCGAAGGCACGTCGACCCCATAGTTGTCGATCACTGCGGCTGCAACGACCAATATCTTGTCACTGACAACCGGCGGTGACGTCGGCTCGAAGAAGCCCGGCGTCTTGATCGCCATCCCTTGCTGCAGGTCGAGGGTGCCGTGATCGGCAAAGCCATCGCAGAGCTTGCCGCTGTCGGCGTCGAGAGCGATCATGCGGCCATCATTGACGGGCAGGAAGATTCGCCTGACACATTCGGTGGGCGCCGGACTGCCGCTGCTGTCGACGGCATCAGGCGCGGCTTCGTGATAGGAGACCCCGCGGCAGGTCATGTGCTGGAACGTCTTGTTGAACGTCAGCTTGGGATCGTACCTCCAGCGCTCCGTGCCGGTCTTGGCGTCGAGCGCAAACAGGACCTGGTGCTGTGAGCAGAGATAGAGGGTATCGCGCACCTTGATCGGGGTGACCTCGAAGGTCGTCTCGCCGGAATCGTTTGGTGTCGGCATATCGCCGGTGCGGAAGGTCCAGGCGACCTTGAGGTTGCCGGCGTTGTCAGGCGTGATCTGCTTCAGCGGCGAATAGCGCTGTCCGAACTGCGTGCGTCCATAGGCGCGCCAGTCACCATCCGGCTGCGGGTCGGCTTCGCTTTGCGGCACCGCGGAGGCAGACTCGACGATCGTGCCGTCGATGTCGTGATAACCAGACAGCAGCGCGATGACGAGCACGACGGAGGCCACCACGACGCCGGCCCAGAGCAGTGCCGTCACGCGACCGTAAGATGTCCGCTCGTTTCGCACCAGCCCGCGAACCATCACCGGCGTCAGCAGCCAGAGCGCCATCGGGAAGATGATGTCGCCGCGCGCCGCGAGCGGCCACCAATCGAATTGCACCTCGTAGACAGCCCACGCCAGCGTGCCGACCAGCACGATCGCGAACAGCCAGAGCGCCTGATGGCGCTGGGCCAGCAATAACGCACCGGTGGCGAGAACGCCGACCCCGAGGATAATATAGAAGATCGACCCGCCCAACGCGGCGAGCCAGATGCCGCCGCCCGCGAGGACCAGCCCGATCAAGGCGTAGATGATAGCCGTGATGAAGACTGCCCTGGATCGCTGCATGGGTGCTCCAGTGCGGAAGGTGGACTGGGCTTGTCCGGCACAAGCGCAACAGACCGCGTCCGCTTCGAGGAAGCTTCATCCAATCCCGCGCAACTGGCAACCTGGAACTGCTGCGTCGATGCAACACCCGCGCGCAAAGCCGCGACGTTAGAAACGTGTTGAAGAAAAATTCTTCTAAATGCGCGCGCAATGTTCCACAGCAAGCGACTCAGGTGGCTCGGCTCATTCCGCGTTGACGCGGCTGCCTTGATCATCGGCCAGCGTTTGGCAATCTCCTCCTGCCACGTTTGCAGTCCGTCGTCATCCCGGAGCACGCCATTTTGGCGCAATCCGACGATCGTGTGGCATGCGTTCCTCGGCGTGCGTCCCTTCATCGGCTGAGGACGACCTTCCACTTTCCATCCGCGCCACGCCGCGGCGCCGGGTCGCCGGTGTGGATGTGCTTCGCCAGGAAATCGATGAACGCCCGCACGCGCGCCGGCAGCGGGCCGGCGTGGCCGACATAGACCGCGTGGATGTCCTCGCGGTCGCCGGGATTGAGCCCTTGCAGCACCGGCACGAGGCGTCCGGCCTCGATGTCCGGCCCGACATGGAACAGCGCCAGCCGTGCCAGGCCGACGCCGCCAAGCGTGAGCTGGCGCGCGGCTTCACCATTGCTGGCGCGAGCAACCGGCGGCGGCAGCGCCTCCTCGATCCGATCGGTGCGACGGAACGGCCAGCCGCGGATGCTGCGAGGAAAGGTCCAGCCGATGCCGCGATGGGAGGCGAGGTCGGCCGGCGTCCTTGGTGTGCCGAGGCGGGCCAGATAGGAAGGGGCTGCGACCACCACCATGCGGCTGGTGCCGAGCTTGCGCGCGATCAGGCGCGAGGCGCTGAGCGGGCCGACCCGGATGGCGACATCGGCGCGCTCCTGCATCAGGTCGATCAGCGTATCGGTCAGCACGATGTCGAGCGTGATGTCGGGGTTCTCGCTGAGGAAGCGCGGCAGCAGCGGCATCACATGCAGCATGCCGAACGGGATGTTGCTGTTGACGGTGAGATGGCCGCGCGGCGTGCAGGAGGCAGCCTCGCGTTCAGCCTCCTCGATATCGGCGAGAATGCGCAGCGCGCGCTGATAGAAGGCCTGCCCTTCCTCGGTGAGCTGGAGCTTGCGCGTCGTGCGGTTGACCAGCCTTGTGCCGAGCCGCGTCTCGAGCCGGGAGACCAGCTTGCTGACACCCGACGGCGTCAGGCGCAGGCTCTTTGCCGCTGATGTGAAGCCGCCGAGATCGACGACGCGGACGAACACATCCATCTCGCCGGAGCGATTGGTATCGAGGCGGCTCATGTTGAATTCAGGTCACAAATGATTGGATTGACGCCATTCTAATCCTTTTGCGTTCGTTTCGCTATGTCGCAGGTCGGAATGCCATTCGATCCGGAGCGACCCGATGCCTGCTGCTGTTCTTGCCCTGACCGCCGGTGCCTTCGGCATCGGCACCACCGAATTCCTGATCATGGGGCTGTTGCTGCAGGTCGCCGCCGACATGCAGGTCTCGGTCTCCGCGGCGGGTCTGTTGATCTCCGGCTACGCGCTCGGCGTCTTCGTCGGCGCACCGATCCTGACGCTGGCGTCGCGGCGGATGCCGCGCAAGGCGGTGCTGCTGGCTCTGATGGCGATCTTCACTCTCGGCAATGCGGCCTGTGGGCTGGCGCCGAACTATGAGCTCTTGATGGCGGCGCGGATTCTCACCTCGCTTGCGCACGGCACCTTCTTCGGCGTCGGCTCGGTGGTCGCGACCAGCCTCGTCGCGGAAGACAAGCGTGCCTCCGCGATCTCGACGATGTTCATCGGCCTGACGGTCGCCACCCTGCTCGGCGTTCCCTTCGGCGCCTGGTTCGGCCTGATGCTCGGATGGCGTGCCGCGTTCTGGGCGGTGGCGGCAATCGGCGTCGCGGCCTTTACCGTGCTGGCGGTGTTCGTCCCCGGACATGTCGGGAGCGATGACAAGCCGGCTCCGCTGCGCGAAGAACTGGCCGTGCTAGGGCGCCCACAGGTGTTGCTCGGGCTTGCGATGACGGTGTTCGGCTTCGGCGGCCTGTTCGCGGTCTTTACCTATGTGCAGCCGATCCTGACACGTCTTACCGGATTTTCCGACGCCGCCGTCTCGCCGATCCTGCTGGTGTTCGGCGCGGGGCTCGCGATCGGCAATGTCGCCGGCGGGCGGCTCGCCGATAAAGGGCTGGCGCGTGCGCTGATCGTGACGCTTGGCGGTCTCGCCATCGTGCTGGTCGTGCTGGCGGCCGTGATTTCGGCCAAGGCACTGGCCGTGGCGCTGCTGTTCGTGCTCGGCATCGCGGCGTTTGCGACCGTCGCGCCGCTGCAGCTTCGCGTGCTGGAAGCGGCCGGCGTGGAAGGGCGCACGCTGGCTTCGAGCCTGAACATCGCGGCCTTCAATCTCGGCAATGCGCTCGGCGCCTGGGCCGGCGGGCTCACCATCGATCGTGGCCTCGGCCTCGGCGCGCTGCCGCTGGTCGCGGCGGCGATCACGGTGATCGGGCTGTTGCTCGCCCTCTGGAGCCTGCGCCTCGACCGGCCGATGGTTGCAGCAGTTTGCCCGGCCGAATGAACTGGGATCACAAGGAGTTCGACGGTGGATGACCATCGGGGCGCGCGACGAAACGCAGCTTCGCGATAATTTCGGCGAAGGCTTTGCGCGATTGAACCCGCCGCCGGTTTGAGCCGGAGCGCGAATGTGTCAAGCTTGGCTATCGCGGCGTGGCGTCCACGGGCCGCATCGCGATCACGGAGATCAGGCCAAGGCCGACGCCGATCATCACGTAGAAGATCGGCGCCAGCGGCGAGGCCGTGAGCGCGATCAGCCAGGTGACGAAGAACTGCGCGAAGCCGCCGGAGATCAGCACCGCGACGTTGTTGACGATCGACAGCGAGGTCGAGCGGATGCGGACCGGGAACAACTCGACCAGCGTGGTGCAGTAGACGCCGAGGAAGAACGCGCTGAAGCACCCGATCACGACCTGGCTGACCAAGAGCTTCGTGATCGAGGGCGCGGCGATCACCCAGCTGTAGAGCGGATAGAGCGAGATGAAGTACCCAGCGAGCGAGACCAGCAGCAGCGGCTTGCGCTGATAGCGATCGGAGATGGCGCCGGCGATCGGGACGACGATGACCATCACGATCGCCGCGATCATCTGCACCAGGAAGCTCTGCATCAGCGGCAGCTTCAGCACCTCCTTGGCGTAGGTCACGGTGTAGCCGAAGGTCACGTAGAACGAGACCGCGCTCGCGACCACCATGCCCATGCCGATCAGATAATTGCGGCCGGGGCTCTTCAGGTCATCCGTGAAGGTGGCTTTCTGCGCCGCCGCGCGGTCCTCGCGAAGCGCGTCGGGCTCGATGAGTCTCGCGCGCATGATGAGCAGGATCGGAATGATCGCGAGCCCGACGAAGAACGGGAGGCGCCATGCGCCCGCGGCCAATTGCTCCGGCGTGAACAGCAGCGTCAGGCCGGCGCCGAACGTGGCGCCGAGCACATTCGCCATCAATTGCCCGGTGATCTGCCACGAGCCGTAGAAGCCGGCGCGACCCGGCGGCGCGGCTTCGATCAGGAATGCGGTCGAGCTGCCGAACTCGCCGCCGACCGAGAAACCCTGCAACAGGCGCGCGACCAGCACGATGAACGGCGCGGCGATCCCGACGCTCGCATAGGTCGGCGTCAGCGCCAGCATCGCGACCGCCAGCGCCATCAGCGTCATGCCGAGCGTCATCGCCGCCTTGCGTCCCTTGCGATCGGCGTAATAGCCGAGCACGAGGCCGCCGATCGGCCGCATCACGAAGCCGGCGCCGAACAGCGCGGTCGTCAGCAGCAACGCGTTGACGTCGCTGCCGGGAATCTTCGGATCGACCGGAAAGAACAGGTTCTTGATGACCGGGGTCATCAGCGCGAAGATCGTGAAGTCGTACCATTCCATCGCGTTGCCGGCGATCGCCGCCACGATGGCATTCCGGTTGCTGGTCTGCATTGGCGCTGGCCTGTTTGTTGCGGGGCAGGTCTATCCGGCTTGCTGTGTCGCGTCGGCGTCGGTCCATTCGTCGCCGAGGAGTTCAGGCGTCGCGAAGGCCTTGAGGCTTTCGAAATGGCGCGCGCGATCCTCGACAAAGAGCTCGCGGACGAGGCCGCGCGCGAGCCGGTCGGCGCCTTCGCTGATCGCGGGGATGTCGCCGCTCAGCTTGCCGTGGCTCAGCGTCGCCGGATAGTTGAAGCAGTGCAGCCGCGCCAGCGCTGGACATGCGCCGGGTACCTTCTCGAGGAACTCAAAGCTGTCGCCGAGGTCCGGAGAGGATTCCAGCTCCGCATTGTCCATCCCGGCGGGCGCTGTGAATCGATCGGACCACATGCGGATATGCGGCGCGAATTCGGCAAGCTCCGGGCGCCGGCCGAGGTCGACGTTGAAGCCGGTGCCGAAGATGATGAAGTCGGTCGCGTAGCGGCCCTTCGGCGTCGTCGCGACGAGATGATGATCATTTTCGACGGTGAGATCCGTCACCGGGCTCGCCAGATGGAAATGCGCCTGGCTGTGGGCGGAGATGCGCAGCACGCTGGGCCGCGGCGGCGGCGTCTGCGCCTTCAATGTGTGATCGAGGAAGCGCCACTTCCATTCGTCCGGCAGCCCGGCAAAGCCATGGACGACGCCCTGGCTGCCGATCCCGGTGAACTTGTTGACGCGCGGGATGTCCGGCCGCCGGATGAAGAGGTCGAGCCGGGCAGCGCCGGCTTCCAGCGCCGTGGCCGCATTGTCCACCGCGGAGGCGCCGGCACCGACCACGGCGACGCGCTTGCCGCGCAACCGCGTAAAGTCGATCGCCTCGGCCGAGTGCGCCCAGAAACGCTTGTCGATGCCGTCTGCGAGCGGCGGCACATAAGCGCCGCCGAGGCCGTCGCGTCCGGTTGCGAGCACGACATGGCGCGCGAGCAGTTGCCGCGCGCGGCCACCCTCGCTGATATCGAGCGCCAGCAAATCGTCGGAGCGCGCGTGAATGCCCTCGACCGACACTCCGTTGCGGACCGGTAGATCGAGCACCCTGCGATACCAGATCAGATAATCCATCCACATCGTGCGCGGTGCGCGTTCGAGAGCCTTCCAGGCCGCCTCGCCATACTGCGCCTCGTAGAAGGCGCGGAATGTCAGCGCCGGCAGGCCCATCGCCGGGCCGGTGAGTTCCTTCGGCGAACGCAGCGTTCGCATCCGGGCGAACGTAGCCCAGGGGCCTTCCTGGCCGGCCGGAGCGCGATCGAGCACGAGGTGATTGTCGACGCCGAGCCGCTTCAGCATTCCCGACGTGACGAGGCCGGCCATCCCCGCACCCACGATTACGACGTCGATCACGTCCTGCCCGTCGACCAGGCGGCGCGGTACCCATGATTTGGACGGCAGTTCGAGCCAGGCGAGATCCTGCTTCAAGCGCGCTTCGAGCACCGCTAGTCCGGTTACGCCGTCGGCGGTCACCGTCATGACTTCTCCTTTTCGAACGCGTCGCCGGCCGCCTCGGACAATGCCGCCTCGCCACCGTGTAGTTTCGCGCCTGATATCAGCGTAACCGCGGCACGCAGCGCATCGTTGACGGCGGCGACCGTCGGCGTGAGCTCGCGCCCGGCCGGCGAGATCGCGGCGAACAGAAAGGGGATCGCAACATCGAGCGGGCGGGTGACGACGCCGTCGACCGCAAGGCTCGCGGTCAGCACCGGCTCGATGATGGCGATGCCGAGCGACTGCTTGGCCATCGCGATCGCCGTCAGCGAGGCGTTGGTGTCGATGATGTTTGCGGGTGCGGCACCGGCGCGTTCGATGGCGTCCTCGACGCGGCGGCGCAGCCGATAGGGATTGGCCATGGTCAGGAGCCGGCGGCCGTCGAGATCCTTCAGCCGGATCACCTTGCGCTTGGCGAGCGGATGATCCGCGGCGAGGCACGCCACGCAGGGCACCTCGCAGACCCATTGCACATCGAGGCCGGGATGCTGGACCGGCAGGCTTGCGAGCCCGAAGTCGACCGATTGCGAGAGCACGGATTGCACGACATTCTCGGCGGAGAGCGCCTGCACATGAACCTGCCGTGGCAACAGCGCCCTATCCATCGCCGCCAGCGCGGCCGGCACGACGCCGCCCGCCAGCGCTGCGATCGCGGCGAGGCTGAGCACCGGCAGCGCGCCGGCGCCGATCGCGGCCGCACGACCGCGGATATGCTTCAGCCCAAGCAGCAGGCGTTCGACTTCGGCGTGGAACAGGATGCCCTTCGGCGTCGGGCTGATGCGCGGGCCGTTCCTGGAAAACAGGAGATAGCCGACGTCGGTCTCCAGATCCTGGATCTGCCGGGTGACCACCGGTTGCGAACGGCCGAGCAGCCGCGCCGCGCCCGTGATGCTGCCGGCCGACATCACGGCAGCAAAGGCTTCCAGCAGGCGGATATCGATCACGTCCTCTTGCATGCCCACATCCTTATCATTCGTATTGAGGATGATAAAGCCATCTTGATGCTGCATACGAATTATGATTACGTGGCGTGATGTCGAGCGGTCCCATGTCGCCACGCCAAAATCCACCAACCGAGCCGAGCTATCGGCGCGGCTGGGTTGACGACGCCGTGTCGGCGATCGAGGCCGACCAGTGCCGGTCTGCCGACACCCATCTGATGCGGCTGATCGTCCCGGCGCTGTCAGGCATCGACATCTATCTGAAGGATGAATCGACCCATCCGACCGGCAGCCTCAAGCATCGCCTGGCGCGCTCGCTGTTCCTCTATGCGCTGTGCAATGGCCACATCCGCGAAGGCACCGCGGTGGTCGAAGCGTCGTCGGGCTCGACGGCGGTCTCGGAGGCCTATTTCGCGCAGATGATCGGCGTGCCGTTCTATGCGGTGATGCCGCGGACGACGTCGGCCGAGAAGATCGCCGCGATCGAGCATTATGGCGGCAACTGCCATCTGATCGACGACGGCCGCGCGCTCTATGCCGAGGCCGCCGCGCTCGCCACGCGGCTTGGCGGGCACTACATGGACCAGTTCACCTTTGCCGAGCGCGCCACCGACTGGCGCGGCAACAACAACATCGCGGAATCGATCTTCGTTCAACTCGGGGTCGAGCGGCGCCCGTTGCCGGAGTGGATCGTGATGAGCGCCGGAACCGGCGGCACGTCGGCGACGATCGGGCGCTATTTGCGTTATCGCCGGTTTCCGACCCGGCTTTGCGTCGCCGATGTCGAGCATTCAGCGTTTTTCGATTGCTTCCGCACCCAGGACCGCTCCCTGGTCTGCGAACGGCCCACACTGATCGAAGGCGTCGGCCGGCCGCGCTGCGAGCCCTCGTTCGTGCCGGGTGTGGTCGACCGGATGATGAAGATTCCCGATGCGGCCTCGATCGCGGCGATGAACGTGCTGTCGCGCCTGCTGCGCCGGCCGGTCGGTGGTTCGACCGGCACCAATTTCCTGGCGCTCTGCCGCCTCGCTTCCGAAATGCGCGGCGCTGATCAGACCGGATCGCTGGTGACGTTGATCTGCGACTCCGGCGAGCGCTACCGCCAGACCTATTACGACCCGGCATGGCTGAAATCGCGCGGGCTCGATCCCTCGCCTTACGAGGATGAGCTGAATGCGTTCCTCGGCAACGCGCATCCGCTTCGTATCGCGGTCGAGGACGTGCAAAACCCTCGCGACCTCAGAGATCCCCAATGACCAATTTGATCGAGACGCTCGCCGGCGTTCCGCCGGCCTCGAAGCTCGGCGAAGCCTTGAAAAAACGTGCCGAGGTCCTGCGCCTCAGTGAAGCCGCGCATGACGCCGTGCTGCTGCCGCGCGATCCGGGCGGGCTGAGCCACGCTTTGCGGGCCGCGCTCGCGGCACGGATGTGCCGGCATGTCGGCAACGACGAACTGGCCGGTCATTACGACGGCTATCTGGCCCATTCCGGCGACCTCGACGCGACCCCGCTCGCGCATCCTGACGGGAAAAGCGGTGAGGCGCGGCTCGACGCCATCGCGCGGCATGCTGATTTGCTGACGATCGCGCCCCGCGAAGCGACGCGCGGAGATATCGAGGCGCTGAAGGCCGCCGGCGTCGCCGAGCCGGACATCGTGCGCCTCGCCGAACTTGCGGCCTTTGTGAACTACCAGCTTCGGGTCGTCGCGGGCCTGAAAGTTTTGAAAGGCGTGCAATGAGCGAGGTGGTCCACCAGTTCACGGCCAAGGTCCCGACCTGGTCGCCCTATGTCACGCCGGTCGATCTCGCGACCGCGACACCGGCGCAGCGCGCCGCGATGCAGGTGACGCCGTCGAACACCGGCTTCTCGCCCTACGTCCTGACCCTGGCGCACGATCCGGAATCGCTGGAGGTGCGTTCGCCGCTGTTCAACCTGATCATGTACGGCAAGGACGGGTTGTCGTCGGCGGAACGCGAACTCGGCGCTGTCGGCGCCTCGATCGTCAATCGCTGCGTCTATTGTGCCGCCGTGCACGCCTCGCGCTTCATCGGCATCACCCGCCGCACCGACATCATTGACACGATCTTCGCCGACGAACGCGACGCGACGCTGCCACCGCGCGACCAGGCCTTGTTCGATTTCGCGGCCAAGCTCTCGACCACGCCGGTCGAAGTCGGCCCCGATGATGCCAAGGCGCTGACGGATGCGGGATTAAGCGAGCTCGAACAGCTCGATCTGGTGCTCTCGGCGGCGCTGTTCGGCTGGGCCAACCGGCTGATGCACACGCTTGGAGAGCCGCGCGCCTGACGGTCTGACCGCGACGGGACTGAGCTCCCTCGCCCCGTTCTTACGGGGAGAGGGTTGGGGTGAGGGGTTGCTTCAGCGAAATCGATGCAAGTGAGCGCGCGGTCAATCCCCCTCACCCGGAACGCATCTTACGATGCGTTCCGACCTCTCCCCGCAAGCGGGGCGAGGTGGAGCGGTCTCCGCTGCAAGCTTCGATACAAATTCGTCTTTCTAAACCTTCGCTAGAATATCCGTAATCAACGACGCGGCCTTGATCCCGGTCCCGGTGATGATGACGACAGTGCGCTCAGTCGGGCGGATCGCGCCGCGCTCCTTCAATACGTCAAGGGCTGCCGCGGCCGAGGCCGAGGTCGGTTCGACGAACAGGCCGGTGCCCGCGAGCCGCTTCAAGGCGGTGACGATCCTGTCCTCGGGGATCGCGATTGTGCCGCCGCTGGTTTCCCTCAGCGCCGCGATCATCTGCTTCAGGCGCAGAGGATGCTTGATGGCGGTGCCTTCGGCGATGGTCTTGTGGACCGCGCGATCGACCGGCGTGTCGACGCCGGCGGCAAAGCTGGCATCGACCGGCGAGCAATTCAGCGGTTGGGCCGCAAACAGGCGCGGTAGCCGTGTGATTTGTCCGGCGGCGAGCAGCTCCTGGAAGCCGATATGGCAGCCGAGCAGGCTGCTGCCGGCGCCGACCGGCATGATGACGTTATCAGGCGCGGTAAAGTTGCAGTCTTCCCAGATCTCGTAGGCCAGCGATTTCGTGCCCTGAAGGAAGAATGGCTGCCAGTTGTGGCTCGAATAGAATGTCTGCTTCGACTGGCGGATCGCTGCCGCTTCGGATTCCTCGCGCGGTCCCTCCACCAGCTGGACCTCGGCACCGAAAGCATGCATTTGCGCAACCTTCATCGGCGACGTCGTGGCCGGTGCGAGGATCCTGACCCGCATCCCGCCCGCGGCGCCGTAGGCGGCAACGGACGCGCCGCCATTGCCCGAACTGTCTTCGAGCACCGCCTCGACGCCGAGCTGTCGCATGAACGACAGCATCACGGTGGTGCCGCGATCCTTGAAACTCGCGGTCGGATTGAACCATTCGAGCTTGAAGTGGGGGCGCAGGTCTCCCCACGCTCTCTCGACCATGGGTGTACAGCCTTCGCCCATCGTGATCGGCTTTGCGACCGCGATCGGCAGCGCGGCCCGGTAGCGCCACAGCGAGCGGGTGCCACGATCGATGTCGTCGCGGGAGATGCCGGGTAGCGGCGTCACCAGCAGCGGCTTGCCCTCGTCGGAGCACCAGCGCGGTACATCCAGCGGATAAAGCTTGCCGTTGAGCGGGTCGATGTAGCTGGGCGATGGCATGTCGTCTGATCCTAAACGCTGCTGGGCGGAAGCACTGGCCTCACGCCGTGCCAGCTTGCCTGCTCAAATAGTTCTTTGCAAAATCCAGATACCAGTCCAGGCATCCGGGATTGGCCATCGCATCCTTGTTGATGACTTTTTCCAGGGGATGGCCGAGCAGCAACTTCTTGATCGGCAGCTCCTGCTTCTTTCCGGACAGCGTTCGCGGAATCTCGGTGACCGCGAAGATATCGTTGGGCAGGAAGCGGCGCGACAGACCGGCCTCGACCGCCTTGTTGATATCGGCCTTCATCGCGGCATCGAGCGTGATGCCCTCGCGCAGCACCACGAACAGCGGCATGTAGCTGTCGCGGCCGAGATATTCGAGGTCGACGACCAGGGAGTCCAGCACCTCCGGCAGCGCCTCGATCGCCGAATAGAGTTCGCTGGTGCCCATGCGCAGGCCGTGGCGATTGATGGTGGCATCGCTGCGGCCGTAGATCACGCAAGCGCCGTCCGGGTTGATCTTGAGCCAGTCGCCGTGCCGCCACACTGGACCGCGGCCGGAACCGTCGAAATTATCGGGATAGGTCTCGAAATAGCTGGCGCGATAGCGTGCGTCACCGGGATCGTTCCAGAAGCGCAGCGGCATCGATGGCAGCGGTTCGGTGCAGACGAGCTCGCCAACCTCGTCGATCACGGCGCGGCCCTGCTCGTCGAAGGCCTCCACGGCGCAGCCGAGCAGGCGGCACTGCATGATGCCCGGCGTCTGCGCCAGCTCGCGATTTCCCCCGATGAAGGCGCCGGCGAAATCGGTGCCGCCGGAGATGTTCGCCCACCACATGTCGGCCTGCGCAGCGTTGCCGTTGCTCTTCGAGAGCGCGGCGAAGCGTTGGTTGAACCAGGCTTGCGTGTCGGCGCTGAGCGGTGATCCGGTCGAACCCAGCGCGCGCAGAGGCGAGAGATCGCCGACTGCGGCGAGATCGATCTCCGCCTTGGTGCAGTTGGCGAAGAACGCAGCGCCCGCGCCGAAGAACGTCGCCTTGGCACTGGCTGCGAAGCGCCACAGCGTGGTCCAGTCCGGCTTGTCCTTTGAGCCGCCAGGGCTGCCGTCGAAGATGCAGCAGGTGGTGCCATTGAGCAGGCCGTTGGCCTGGCAGTTCCACATGATCCAGCCGGTCGAGCTGTACCAGTGAAAACGTTCGCCGAATGAATTGTCCTGATAACTGCAGCCGATGTCGTTGTGCAGGGTCGAGAGCGGCAGCGAAACCACGATCACGCCGCCATGGCTGTGCAGGATCGGTTTCGGCAATCCGGTGGTGCCCGAGGAATAGACGATCCAGAGCGGATGATCGAACGGCAGCCATTCCGGCTCGAACGCGTCGATCTCCTTGCTGTTGGCGGAGAGGATCGAAGCGAGCGTCGTCTCCGACGTCTCGTTCTCGCTGTGCAGCATGACATGCTGCACCGTCGGCAGCGCGCGCCGCAAGTCCTCGACCACCGATCGCCGGTCATGACGCCGGCCGGCATAGGTCACGGCGTCGCAGGCGATCAGCACCTTTGGCTCGATCTGCTTGAAGCGATCGATCACCGCGGGCGCTGCCATGTCGGGCGCGCAGACGCTCCAGATCGCGCCCAGGCTCGCGGTTGCGAGAAACGCGATGATCGTCTCCGGGATGTTCGGCAGATAGGCCGCGACCCGATCGCCGGAGCCCACGCCCTCGGCCTTCAGGTGCAGCGCCAGCGCGGCGACTTTGCGCTTGAGCTCGGGCCAACTCGTCTCCGAAAGCTTGCCGTCTTCACCGCTCGAGACCAGCGCCGGCAGGCCCGCGGCATTCGCCGGCTCGGCATGGCGCAGGACTTGTCGGGCGTAGTTGACCTGAGCGCCGGGAAACCACACCGCGCCGGGCATTTTACGGCTCGCCAGCACGGCGGGGTGCGGCGTCGGCGATTGAATGTCAAAATAGTCCCAGATGCTCTGCCAGAAGCCATCGATGTCGGTAACCGACCAGCGCCGCATCGCCTCGAAATTCGCAAAGCCGAGGCCGCGCGTCTCCTTCAGCCATTGACGGTAAAGGGCCATTTGCGGGACGTAAGGTGCTGTCATGGTCGGTTCCGGATTTTCTTAATCGTGGCTTGCGCCCTCTCTAACATAGAGATGAGCGCGCGGGGAACGCAGTCCGGCGGCACGCCGCGTCAGCATATTCTTACCGCTGTCTCCGCATGCTAAGGCGTTGGGAAGAAGCCGCGCCTGATTCTGCGCGCAGGATGAGCCAATGCCCATGTCGATGCCCATGTCCGTCGGCGAACTCTTCATCCTCGGCTTTTATGGCAAGGTCATTCCGCCATGGCTGAATGATTTCGCAGCGCGCTTCGGGCTCGGTGGCGTGATCTTGTTCGATTATTCCTGCCAGTTCAGGCAATACGACAACAACATCGCCTCGCCCGCGCAGGTCCAGGCACTCTGCACCGAGATCGCGGCGCTGCCGTCGAACCCGATGGTCTTCATCGACCAGGAGGGCGGACTGGTACGCCGGCTCAAGGAAGGCTTGGGGTTTGCGCCGCTACCGAGCGCGAAGGAGTTCAACCTGCTTGCGACGGCAGAGAAGCGGGCGATCCTCGCCGCGAGCTATGGTGAATTGCGCCGGCTCGGCATCCGCTACAATTTCGCACCGGTCATCGACGTCGACTATAATGCTGACAATCCCAATATAGGCAGAATCAACCGGTCCTATTCGGCCGATATCAGTGCGGTCGAGGCCAACGTGCGCCTTGTCGACGCTGCGGCGCGGCAGGCACGGATCGGCCTCTGCCTGAAGCATTTCCCCGGCATCGGCGGCGCCAGCGTCGATTCGCATCTGGAGTTCATGGACGTCTCCGATTCATTGCGGCCCGAGCAGGAGGAATTGTTCTACACACTGGCGCCGCAGACCTATGGCGATGCGGTGCTGGTCAGCCACGCCATCGTCGGTCCCTGGGACACGCGTAATCCGATGACATTGTCATCGGCCGGGATCAGCCGGCTGCGGCGGCGCTTGCCGGAGACGCTTCTGATCACCGACGACATGCAGATGCAGGGGCTGCAGAAGGCGCTCGGCACCCATGCTGCCAGCCTGCAGGCGATCGGCGCCGGTATGGACATGATCTGCATCGGCAACAATCTGTTTGACCAGGAGCAGGAGATGGCCGCCATCGCCGGGACACTCGCGGCGCGGATCGCCGACGGCTCGCTCGATCAAGCTGCGGTGCGGCAATCGATTGAGCGGGCGCGAAAACGCAAGGCGCTGCTCGCCTGAACGCTCAGCGAAATTTATCGTGGGCCTTGACGGCCCGATGGAACCAACCATCATTGCCGCGAATTAATGGAGATGCTCATCGGGGCTAACAATCATGAAGATGCTCAAGCGTCTCTTCCGATTTACCTGGCTGCGTCGCGTCGCGGGTAAATCAGCTGATCTCCCGCCTGCCTCCATCGATCCCGACGAATTCACGCGCCTGCTCTGCAGCGGGCGCCGCGAGGATCTGCGGATTCTGGCGAAGCGGCTGAGCCTGCGCTCGAAGGCTCACGCGTAGCCGACGGCTTCCACCAGCTGTGTGCTGGTTCCGACCATTCGGAGCCGGCTAATCCTGTGGGGAAAGTCCGGCAAGACCCGCCCGGCAAACCGGCTATTGCTTCGCCTTCTCGTGGCTCGCGATCCCAACCGCCTTGTAGTCGTAGGTTGGATAGAATTCGGTGTGATAGGGGCCCCAGGCGCTGTTCTCGATGATGCGGTTGACCTCGCGCAGTCGCGATGCCGGAAGCCGCAATGTCACCACTTGGCCAATTCCCATCATCACATACCAGCTGACGACCTCGACGCCTTCGGGCGGAAACGCCTTGTAGAAGCCCTGCCGCTCGAGTTGGGCATTCAACTCGCTGAGCGGCCGCGACTGGTCGTGCTTGAAGAAGATCGTGACCATCACCGCGTTGTCCGGCGTCGGCGTTGCCGTGTCTGATGGTGCGGCCTGAGCCTGCGCAGCGCTGCCGAGCGCCAGTACAACGGCCAGTGCCGCGATCGTCATCCAGGATCCGTTTCGTTTGCGCATCATTGCTGCCTCATTGCTGGGGTCTTGCGGGCTATTCGGGCGGCGATCATTGCGGCACGGAGAAAGGCTGTAAATTGCCGTTCGCCGCTGTCGCGGTGTCCTCGCTCCGATGTGAACGATCTCACAGCGGTGTGCTGGAGCATGCGGTATGCAGGAGATACCGGACCATCCCGGTGCCGAGGGCATGGCCATGACGACGCGACGGATGGCGTATTGGTGGTTCAGGTTCGTCACATCAGGACGATTCCTGCAGAAGTTCCTCCGGCTCCGCCGTCCATGAGGGGGCGCTGCTACAGGAGCCATTGCCGGGGAGTCGGGGGCGCCGCGGCGGCCTGCTAGAGCATTTTCACAATTGGTGGAATCGGAGGATTCCCAGCGCGGTTGCTCCATGATTCAGTTTCCGCATTGATTCGAGGCGGAGGCTTTGATGGGAGCACCTTATTCTCAAGATTTGCGTGAACGGGTCATTTCCGTCGTCGACGGCGGAATGGGAGCGTATCAGGCAGCGCCGCTGCTGCGGGTCAGCGTTTCCTACATTTACAAGGCGCTGGGGCGTTGGCGGGCGACTGGCGAGACGACGGCTCGCCCGTCGGGCCGCGGGCCGGCTCCGAAACTTGCTGCTCACGATGAAGCGCTGCGCCAGCGGATCGTGCACAAGCCAGACGCCACGCTGGAGGAGATCCGGGCGTGGCTGCTGGCCACGCACGACGTGAAGGTCAGTATCGGCTGCTTGTGGAAGCGCCTGCGCCAGCTCGGCCTGACGCTCAAAAAAAGTCACTGAGAGCTGCGGAGCAAGATCGGGCCGATGTCGCCGAGGCGCGTGTGGAATGGCGCGCCGGTCAGGCGGAATTGAGCCCGGAGCGCCTGGTCTTCATCGACGAGAGCGGCGCGTCCACCAAAATGACCCGGCTTTACGGCCGCTGCGCGCGCGGCAAGAGGCTCGTTTGCACAGTCCCGCACGGCCATTGGAAAACAACCACCTTCGTCGGAGCTTTGCGCCAGGACGGCATGACCGCGCCGTGCGTCTTCGACGGCCCGATGAACGGCGAGACATTCCTCGCCTGGGTCGAGCAGTTCCTCGTTCCGACGCTGCGGTCGGGCGACATTGTCGTGATGGACAATCTGTCGAGCCACAAGGTCAGGGGCGTCCGCGAAGCCATTGAGGCGGCCGGTGCGATGTTGCGCTATCTGCCGCCATACAGCCCGGACCTCAATCCGATCGAGCAGTTCTTCGCCAAATTAAAGTCCCTGCTGCGCAAGGCAGGCGCACGAACTCTCGAAGCCCTCGACAACGCAATCGCCGACGCCCTTACCCGCTTCTCGCCAACAGAATGCCTGAACTTTCTCGCCGATGCCGGTTATCGTCACCAACCATGAAAACGCTCTAGAGGGCGGCGAATCACCTCTAATGACGGCCGCATCCATGCGCCAGGCGCGGGCAAACTTGGCGGCGGAAGGTAAATATTTTCCCGTTGAACTACGGAGATCGGAGTGGGAACCCACCCGTAAGACCACTGTAACTCGACCCGAATATCCCCAGATTCATTGTCAAATCGGTGGCCATCTGCGTCTGTTTGACTATCCGATCCCCAGATCACAGTTGCGTTATCCGTATTTCTACTGCGTCCCGCGTTAACGCGGACACAGTTTACCTTCGGTAAACCATACCTATGACGCAACGCGACAATCGAGCCGAGATCCGCCTACCGACCTGGATCGACGAGGGCGTTCCGTTCGAGACCGAGGCTAGTCCGCCGTCCGTGCCGCAAGCGCCGGTGACCGAGGAGGCCGGCGCAGCGATCGTCCGCCAGTTCAACGGACCCGTGACGGCCCTGCTGCTCTACATGAACGAACTCAAGCAATACAGCCATCAATTCGCCCGGACGCCCGGCGACGGCATCTACCTGCGGCAGGTCATCGAGAATGCGCTCGAGCAAACCGAGCGCGTCTCCGCGATGCTGAAGCAGATTTCCGATCTCTACCCGAACGCAATTCCGGCGGCCGACCTCAGGCCGGTTCGGGACGACAAGCCGGCCCGCTCCCGTTCGCCCGATGTGATGTTCGCCCCCGAAGCCGGCCGCAAGCCACTGACCAAGCGCGAGCGCGAAGTGCTCAACCTGATCAGCGACGGCTATTCCAACAAGCAGGGCGCGTTGCGCATGAACATCAGTCCGCGCACATTCGAGAGCCATCGCGCCGAAGCCATGCGCAAGCTCGGCGCGCGCAACACCGCCGATCTCGTCCGCAAGGCCCTGTTGCAGCCCGTCTGATTCACGCCCGATCAGCAGCGGCGATGGGGCTCAGACGTAGTCTTCAGCCGCGAACTGCATGCGCAGTGCCGGCCGCGTCGTCGGCGCGCTGGATGTCCGCTCGTCCGGAATGATCGTGATCACCCAGGTCGGTTTGACAGCGGTCTTGCTCTCGACGATCGAGCGGACCTGGCCCGTGACCATCGCACCGGCCGAACGGATGGTGGCGGATCGGCCGTTGAATTGGGCGATACGGAAGCGCCTGGCTTCCTTCTGGTCGGTCGTTTCGTACGTGAACATCGGCTCCCCCGCGCGTCCACGCACTCTGCGGATGCAACGTTATCCGACGGTGAAAATCGCAAGCCGTAGAAGTACGGCTCACGAAGCGATCAGGTGCTGGAGACCTCCTGACAATGCAGCAGTCCCGCATACTGTGCCTTGACCGTGGCGTAGCATTCGCACGAGGTCTTGATCAGGCCGTCGAGATTGATGATTTCGATATGGCCACGGCTGTAATGGATGAAGTTCGCCTGCTGCAATGTATGCGCAACCAGCGACACGCTGTTGCGCCGTGCGCCGATCATTTGCGCCATCACTTCCTGCGTCAGAACGATCTTGTTGCTGCCGGAGAGATCGCGCGTGTGCAGCAGGCATCGTGCCAGCCGTGACTCCACGGTGTGGGCGGCATTGCAGCCGGCAGTCTGCTGGATCTGGGCATAGACGGCGAGCCCGTGCCGAATCAACATCGCGCGAAGCGTCGGACTCTGGCCGGCGGCCGCCCGCAACGGCTCGACCCCGATCGCCGAGGCGGCGCCCGGCACCAGCACCGCGGCGCTGTTCAGCGAAGGCGCCACGCCGAGCCCCGCGAACGCGCCAAAGATGCTGTCGCGGCCGACCATCGCGACTTGCACATGCTCGCCCCTGGCCAGCTTGACCACCAGCGAGATCACGCCCCTGTGCGGCATATATGCGTGCTTGAGCATCTCATCGACCTCGACCAGCACCGAATCAGCTGCGAGGTCGACCGTGCGCAGATGCGGGCGTATCAATTCGAAATCGCTCGCCGACAGCGACGACAGGAAGCCGTTGGGTGATCGCGAAATCGTATCCAAAGCAATCTCCGGCCTGACGGCAAAGCTTGTCTCTGGGCACCGAGAGGCAGCCACGTGCAGTAGAACACCCTCCACAACCTATGTTGGCATGTCTTAGTCCAAAGAGGAATAGCTCTAATGGGTTATGCCGCCGCGGCGGTGCGCTGGCGCCGACGGGCGGCGAACTCGCCGGATCGTGCCGTCAATCCTCGGGTCCGACCAATTGCTCCGCATGCGCCTTGACTGTCGCGTAGCACTCGCAGGACGCTTTCCGCAGGCCGTCGATATCGGTGATCTCGATGTGCCCGCGGCTATAGCGGAGGATGCCGGCCTGTTGAAATCCGTGCGCGACGATCGAGACTGCATTGCGCCGGACACCGATCATCTGCGCCAGCATCTCCTGGGTCAGGGGCAAGCCCTCGCTGCCGCACAGATCCCGCGCGCGCAGCAGCCAGCGCGACAGCCGTGCCTCGACCGGGTGCGAAACGTTGCACGCCACGGATTGCTGGGTCTGGGCCGTCAGCGCCTGCTCATAGAGGCTGACCAGCGTCCGGAAGGCGACATAGCGATCGGCCATCTCGCGAAAGTCCTCCGCCCTCAACGCCGAGGCTGTCCCCGGCACCACGACGATCGCATCGGCGAACGCCGGGCCGCCATAGAGCGCGGCAGCCGCACCGACGATATTGTCGCGGCCGATTGTCGCGATCTCGACCGACTGCCCGTCGGACAGATTGATCATCAGCGAAACGACGCCGCTGTGCGGCAGATACACCCGCTGCACCGGCGCGCCGGCGTCGGCCAGCACCGTATCCTTGGTCAGCTCGACCGTTTCGAGAAGGGGATGAAGTTGCTCGTACTCCGCCGCAGGGAGCGCTTGCAACAGTCGATTAGGCGGACGCAGTACCGCAGACATCAGGTCTCCTGCCGAGGGCGGGAGCACTTACGGTCTCGCATCACCTACTCTTGGCGCGTGGAATGGCAGCGAACATAGCTTCCCTGTCCAATTGCACAAGAGTTGTGGTGCCACCTTTATACATTCTACAGGGCGGGGTGCCGCCGGGGCTTTGGCCAGCGCGGCGATCGGCCCGGTTCGCGACACGCGCAGGGCCATCGAATCATGTGTCGCGATGCGGCCCAAAAGGTTTCAGCTTTTGTTAGCATTTGTTTATTTTCATTAACTTTTGAACGTGCCGACCTCGCCTGGTCGCGCGCGTGCTTCCAATCGTGCAGGGCATCCGGCCGATCGCCTGGGGATGCGGGAGTTCCGCAAACGCGGGATAATTCCTCTGCAACTCATGCGTCGCCGAATCGCTGTCGCTATCTCCGTCCGGTGCTCGCGTCACTGGCAGGATTACCGGGCACCGGTCTTCTGGGTATTAGTACGGAGCGGGTCTTTAACGAACGGGTAGCGCCGACGGCCCAGGGTGACCGTGATCGCCGTGTGAAATTTGCGGCGTCGTGTCAATCGTATTCATCCAGAAGGGTATCAGTATGTCCGGCATCGTCCTTTCGTCATCGGTCCGTCAAAACCTGCTTTCGTTGCAGTCGACCGCCGATCTGCTCGCCACCACACAGAATCGCCTTGCCACCGGCAAGAAGGTCAACACCGCTCTCGACAATCCGACCAACTTCTTCACCGCACAATCGCTCGACAACCGCGCCAGCGACATCAACAATTTGCTGGATGGCATCGGCAATGGCGTGCAGGTGCTGCAGGCTGCCAACACCGGTATCACCTCACTGCAGAAGCTGGTCGACAGCGCCAAGTCGGTCGCCAACCAGGCCCTGCAGGCCGCCGTCGGCTATTCCCAGAAGTCGCAGGTCACGTCCGCCGCGATCTCGGGTGCGACCGCCGACAATCTGCTCGGTACGACCTCTTACAGCAACGCCCAGGTCACCGGCACGGCGGTCAACAACAACCTCGGAACGCCTGCTGCAATTACCGCGGCGACCAAGCTCGTCAGCGCAGCTACCTCTGACACCCTGGCCGCGACGCCGACCGGCGCCCTCACTGTCAACGGCAAGACGATCACGTTCTCAACGTCGCAGACCAATTCGACGACCGATGCATCCGGCAACGTCACCCTCGGCACCGGCACGGGCAGCACACTGACCGTCGGCGACCTGCTCACGGCGATCGACGGCATCACCGGCGCGAGCACGGCCTCCACCGTATCAGGTACCGGCCAGCTCCAGATCAGCACCGGCACCGCCCAGGATCTCGTGATCTCCGGCACCGGCACATCGCTGACCGCCTTCGGTTTGGCGGCCGGCACCACCCCGCGCACCGCGGCCAATCCGCTGACCGGACTGACGCTGACAATCGGCGCGACCGGCAACGGAACCGCGACCAACATCACCTTCGGTACCGGCGCGGGACAGGTGAAGTCGCTCAATGACCTGAACAACCAACTTGCGACCAACAACCTGCAGGCGTCGCTGAGCTCAACCGGCGCGCTCACCATCTCCACCACGAACGATGCTGCATCCGGGACCATCGGCACGATCGGCGGCACTGCCGCAGGGGCCGGTAAGGCTTTTGCCGGTTTGACGGCGGGGGCGCCGGTGCAGGATCCGACCGCGCTGGCGAATCGTGCCAACCTGGTGAATCAGTACAACAACATCCTGGATCAGATCACCACGACGTCCCAGGACGCGTCGTACAACGGCACCAACCTGCTCAACGGCGATCAGCTCAAGCTGACCTTCAACGAGACGGGGACCTCGACGCTGAAGATCCAGGGCGTCATCTTCAATGCCACGGGTCTACAGCTCACCAAGCTGACGGCTGGGACGGACTTCCTGGACAACACCTCGGCCAACACGGCGCTCAAGTCGCTCAACTCGGCCAGCGGCCTGCTGCGCACGCAGGCCTCGACCCTGGGTTCGAACCTCTCGATCGTGCAGATCCGTCAGGACTTCTCGAAGAACCTGATCAACGTGCTGCAGACCGGCTCGTCGAACCTGACGCTGGCCGACACCAACGAGGAAGCGGCCAACAGCCAGGCGCTGTCGACCCGCCAGTCGATCGCGGTGTCCGCGCTGGCTCTGGCCAACCAGTCGCAGCAGAGCGTTCTGCAGCTGCTCCGCTAAGCGTAGCCGCAACCGACATCGAATAGGGAGGTGGCGGGGGAAACCCCGCCGCCTTTGCTTTGCGTGTCGTCAGGCGGCCAGCGATCCCGCCGGCATCGCGTGGCCTGCGTCAAACTTAATGGCCGCCCGATCCGATTTGATTCAAACCAGAACGATCCGCTGAACGTCGCCGTGTTTATACCGGCGATAAGTGCCTGTTCTTTCGAGATTGGCGGCCATCTCGCGATGCTTCGTCCAATCATTTGAAATGCTTCATCGTCCGTATTTGCACGGACGGCAAAATTAACGTCGCCCTGAAGCCGGCGGAGTTATCGGTAGGAGCCGACCGTTCCGTAGCACTTTGTGGGGGCAGATTCCGATGGACGATTTGTTGCGCGAGTTCCTGACGGAGTGCACGGAGAGCCTCGACACGGTCGACAACCAGTTGGTGCGGTTCGAGCAGGACCCCAACAACGCGAAGATCCTGGATAACATCTTCCGCCTGGTCCACACCATCAAGGGGACCTGCGGCTTCCTCGGGCTGCCGCGGCTGGAAGCGCTGGCGCATGCCGGCGAGACCCTGATGGGCAAGTTCCGCGACGGCATGCCGGTCAAGGCAGAGGCGGTGACGCTGATCCTGTCCTCGATCGACCGCATCAAGGAGATCCTGGCCGGGCTCGAGGCCACCGAGGCCGAGCCCGAGGGCACCGACCGCGATCTGATCGATCAGCTGGAGGCCATGGTCGAGCGCGGTATGGCCGCGATGTCCGATTCGACGCAGTCGATATCGTCAGGCTCGACGCAGTCGATGCCGGCGGCTGGTGAGGCCGCTCCTGTTGACGAGATGCCTGAAGTGGCCGCACCTCCCGTGCAGCCGGCCATGACCGAGGGCACCCTGGTGGTGCAGACGCTGGAGCGTCCGTTGCGTCCGGGCGAGGTCTCGCTCGACGAACTCGAGCGCGCCTTCCGCGAGACCGCGCCTGAAGTGGCGCCGGCACCAGTCGCGAAGCCCGCCGCACCTGCGGTTGCCGCGGTCGAGCCGGCCGGGGCAAGGAAGCCGGCCCGCAAGGCGGCCGTCGCCGAGACCGACGTCCAGGAAGGCGACAAGATCGCCAACCAGTCGATCCGGGTCAATGTCGACACCCTCGAACACCTCATGACCATGGTCTCCGAGCTGGTCTTGACCCGCAACCAGCTGTTGGAGATCTCCCGCCGCAACGAGGACACCGAGTTCAAGGTGCCGCTGCAGCGTCTCTCGAACGTCACCGCCGAACTGCAGGAAGGCGTCATGAAGACGCGGATGCAGCCGATCGGCAACGCCTGGCAGAAGCTGCCCCGCATCGTCCGCGACCTCTCCGGCGAACTCAACAAGCAGATCGAACTCGAGATGCACGGCGCCGACACCGAGCTCGACCGCCAGGTGCTCGACCTGATCAAGGATCCGTTGACGCACATGGTGCGCAACTCCGCCGACCACGGCCTGGAGACCCCGGCCGAGCGGCAGGCCTCCGGCAAGCCCGAGCAGGGCACCATCCGGCTGTCCGCCTATCACGAGGGCGGCCACATCATCATCTGCATCGCCGACAATGGCCGCGGGCTCAACACCGAGCGGATCAAGGCCAAGGCGATCCAGAGCGGTCTCGTCACCGAGGCTGAACTGGAGAAGATGACCGAAGCCCAGATCCACAAGTTCATCTTCGCGCCGGGCTTCTCGACCGCTGCCGCCATCACCTCGGTCTCCGGCCGCGGCGTCGGCATGGACGTGGTGCGCACCAATATCGACCAGATCGGCGGCACCATCGACATCAAGAGCGTGGCCGGCGAGGGTGCCTCCGTCACCATCAAGATCCCGCTGACCCTGGCGATCGTCTCGGCTTTGATCGTGGAAGCCGGCGGCGACCGCTTTGCGATTCCCCAATTGTCCGTGGTCGAACTGGTGCGGGCCCGCGCCAACTCCGAGCACCGCATCGAGCGGATCAAGGACACCGCGGTCTTGCGGCTGCGCAACAAGCTGCTGCCGCTGATCCATCTGAAGAAGCTGCTGAAGATCGACGACGGCGCGACCTCCGATCCCGAGAACGGCTTTATCGTGGTGACGCAAGTCGGCAGCCAGACTTTTGGCATCGTGGTCGACGGCGTGTTCCACACCGAGGAGATCGTGGTCAAGCCGATGTCCACAAAACTACGCCACATCGACATGTTCTCCGGCAATACCATCCTGGGCGATGGCGCCGTCATCATGATCATCGACCCCAACGGCATCGCCAAGGCCTTGGGCGCTGCGGGCTCCTCAGCCCATGGCATGGCCGACGACAGCGCAGCCGCCCATGCCACCTCCGGCGAACAATTGACTTCGCTGTTGGTGTTCCGCGCCGGCACCTCGCAGCCCAAGGCGGTACCGCTCGGCCTCGTCACCCGGCTGGAGGAGATCGCCACCGACAAGATCGAGCTCTCCAACGGCCGCTACATGGTGCAGTACCGCGAGCAGCTGATGCCGCTGGTGCAAATGGTCGGCGTCAATGTGCAGACCCAGGGCGCCCAGCCGATCCTGGTGTTCTCCGACGACGGCCGCTCGATGGGGCTTGTGGTCGACGAGATCATCGACATCGTCGAGGAGCGGCTCCACATCGAGGTCGCCGGCTCCCAGGACGGCATCCTGGGTTCGGCGGTGATCAAGGGCCAGGCCACCGAGGTGATCGACGTCGGCCACTTCCTCCCGATGGCGTTTGCCGACTGGTTCTCGCGCAAGGAGATGCGCCCCTCGGCGAGCTCGCAGTCGGTGCTGCTGGTGGATGACTCAGCCTTCTTCCGCAACATGCTGGCGCCGGTGCTCAAAGCCGCCGGCTACAAGGTGCGGACCGCGCCGACCGCGCAGGAGGGGCTTGCCGTGCTGCGCTCGGGGCAGGCCTTCGACGTCGTGCTGACCGACATCGAGATGCCCGAGATGAACGGCTTCGAGTTCGCCGAGAGCATCCGTTCCGACAACAATCTGACCGGGCTGCCGATCATCGCGCTGTCGGCGATGGTGTCGCCGGCGGCGATCGAGCGCGGCCGGCAGGCCGGCTTCCACGACTATGTCGCCAAGTTCGACCGGCCCGGCCTGATCGCGGCGCTGAAGGAACAGACCGCTGAACTTCGCCGTGCGGCGTAGAGCATGATCCGGAAAAGTGGGGACCGGTTTTCCGATCAGATCATGCTCAAGGGATAAAACGGGGCTTGAAGGAACTGTAACGATGACCAGCAAGACCGAGACAAGCGAAGGCGCCATGGTCGAATACGTCACCGCCGTGATCGGTGGCCAGCTGTTCGGCCTGCCGATCTCGCGGGTGCAGGACGTGTTCATGCCGGAGCGGCTGACGCGGGTGCCGCTGTCATCAGCCGAAATCGCCGGCGTGCTCAATCTGCGCGGCCGCATCGTCACCGTGGTCGACATGCGCGCTCGCCTGGGCCTGCCGAAGGCCGGTGACGGCAAGGTCCCGATGGCGGTCGGCGTCGACCTGCGCGGCGAATCCTATGGCCTCCTGATCGACCAGATCGGCGAGGTGCTGCGGCTGCCCGACGACGGCCGCGAGGAAAACCCCGTCAACCTCGATCCCCGCATGGCCAAGCTCGCCGGCGGCGTCCACCGCCTCGACGGTCAGCTCATGGTCGTCCTCGATGTCGATCGCGTGCTGGAATTGATGCCCAAGACAGCTGCCGCAGCGTAACGCTCCGCCGCAGAGACGGCGGATTCAACAAGGAGGCTAACCGATGAAAACATGTCTTGTTGTCGACGATTCCGGTGTGGTGCGGAAGATCGCTCGCCGCATCCTCGAGCCAATGAATTTCGCGGTCGTCGAGGCCGAGGACGGCGAGAAGGCGATCGAGGCTTGCAAAATCGCAATGCCGGATGCCGTGCTGCTCGACTGGAATATGCCGGTCATGGATGGCTACGAATTCCTCGTTCATCTGCGCCGCATGCCCGGCGGCGACGTGCCGAAGGTGGTGTTCTGCACCACCGAGAACGGCATCGACCACATCTCGCGCGCGCTGGATGCCGGCGCCAACGAATACATCATGAAGCCGTTCGACAGGGACATCGTCACCGCGAAGTTCCAGGAAGTCGGCTTGCTTGCGCTCGATGAGCCCAGCGAAGCCTGAAGCCATTCCTTATCTCTTGCCTTATCTCTTGCCTTTGCGAGGCTCCCGTGACGCCCCCAGACTACGAGTATCTGCGTAAGCTCCTGAAGGACCATTCCGGTCTCGATCTGTCTGCGGATAAGCAGTATCTGATCGAGAGCCGCCTGCTTCCGCTGGCGCGCAAAAGCGGTGTTTCCGGCATTCCCGATCTGGTGATGAAGATCAAGGCCGGCTCATCCTCAGTTACCGCCCAGGTGGTCGAAGCCATGACCACCAACGAGACCTTCTTCTTCCGCGACAAGGTGCCATTCGATCACTTTCGCGACACGATGATGCCGGAGATCCTGAAGGCTCGCGCCGCGCGCAAGAGTATCCGGATCTGGTGTGCCGCCGGTTCGACCGGGCAGGAGCCCTATTCGCTGGCGATGTGCCTGAAGGAGATGAGCGGAGCCCTTGCGGGCTGGCGGGTCGAGATCGTCGCAACCGACCTGTCGCAGGAAGTGCTGGAGAAATCCAAAGCCGGCATCTACAGCCAGTTCGAAGTGCAGCGCGGACTGCCGATCCAGATGCTGGTCAAGTATTTCAAGCAGTCGGGTGAATTCTGGCAGGTCAATCCCGAGCTGCGGGCCATGGTGCAGCACCGCCAGCTCAATCTGCTGCACGATTTCTCGCAGCTCGGCGCCTTCGACATCATCTTCTGCCGCAACGTGCTGATCTATTTCGACCAGGATACCAAGATCAACATCTTCAACCGCCTCGCCAGACTGGTCGAAGCCGACGGCTTCCTGGTGCTGGGCGCTGCCGAAACGGTGGTTGGCCTGACCGACACCTTCAAGCCGGTCCCCGAACGGCGCGGCCTGTACCGGCCGAACGGTGCGCGGACGCCCACGGCTGGGGCCGCGATGCCCAGGGTTGCCGCCATGGTCGCGGGACGTTGAGCGATGATGGAAGACGGCAAACTCGTCGAGCGCGTGACGTTCAGCCGGGGCTACGATGTCTGCATGATGGCCATCGACGGCACCTGGCGGCGGGATTGCGTGCTCAAAGCGATCTCCGACAACGAAGCGACCCTCACGGTGGAAGGTTCCATTCAGGGGCTCAATCTGAAGGAGTTTTTCCTCCTGTTGTCGTCGACCGGCCTCGCCTATCGCCGTTGCGAACTGACCCGCGTCAACGGCACCGAAATGGACATCAGTTTCCTCAAGGGCAAGTCGGGTAGGAAGCGATCGGTCTCCGCCGAAGCGGACCGGATCGGGGCCTGACCGGGCGGCTTGCACTGATCGGCCTGCCGTCACCCGGAATATAGTTGGAACGGATCGCCCGCCTGGCGGGTTGGAGCCCGATTGGCGCACGATCGGCTTATCACGGATCGCCGCCGGACGGTTGATTTCCAGTACCTGTGGATCAGTTCAGGATGCGGGCCGGAGCCCCGGAATCGAGCAGTTGGTCAAGCGCGACGCAAAGGCCGGCATCACAGGCCTTCAAGGCGGCTGACGCCCCGATGTAGAGCGGCGTGACATCGTCAAGCACGAAGATGTTGCTGGCCGTCTCCTGCTCGGCGAGCATGGCTTCGCGCGCGATCGCGGACTCGATCAGCCGCAGGCTCGAATGGACATGCGCGATCAATGCAACCAGGTCGCGCGCGATCAGGTTGTAGGGATCATTGCCTTCGTCTGACCGCGCCGCAACGTTATCGGCTGCTGCATTTGCCATGCATGTTTCTCCACTGCCCTCTACTTTTAGGGAATGCGATGCTACTTGTGCGTTAAGCTGGCGTCCCGTACAAATACGGGTCCATTGATCAATACGGTAGAGATTTTTTTGTTGTGCGATTAAGCGTCACGCTTCACCACTGATGGACGATGCACATGGCTGAAAATGATTCTCCCCGCGGGGAGATTTTCGTGGTGGACGACGATCCTGCCGTTCGCGACACACTCTCCATGGTGCTGTCGGCGGCCGGCTACAAGGTGATTTGCTTTGCGGACGGCGCCGCGCTGCTTTCGGTTGCGCGAAGCAGAACGCCGGCTTGCATCCTGCTCGACGTTCACATTCCCGGCAAATCCGGTCTCGATATTCTGAGAGAACTGCACGGCGAAGATTATCCGGCGCCGATTTTCATGATCTCCGGTCAGGGCGATATCGCGATGGCGGTCAGCGCCATCAAGAACGGTGCGCTGGATTTTATCGAGAAGCCGTTCCGAGGCAGCGAGATCGTCAGCCGGCTGAACGAAGCGATCGATGCCTATACGAGGCGCCAGGCGGAGGCTTCGGCATCGCGCATCGCATCGCTGCATTTTCCGGGACGCGAGCCGCTGACCCGCCGCGAGCGCGAGGTGCTGGAGCAATTCACCGCCGGCGCTTCCAACAAGGAGGCGGGGCGTCAGCTCGGGATCAGCCCGCGCACGATCGAGGACCATCGCGCCAACATCATGAAGAAGCTCGGGGCGCGCAACGCCGCCGATCTCGTCCGTATCGTGATGACGGCACAGCGCCACGCCTGATCTGGTTTCTTTGTTGGGCGTGATCGCCGCGCAACGCATTCCGCGTTTGTCGCGAGGGATCGTGCTCTAATCCGCGAGCGCCTTGCGGATCATCGCCGCCAGCTCCGATTTGCGATAGGGCTTGGGCAGCAGCAGTACGCCCTCGTCCAGCCGGCCGTGATGGATGATCGCATCCTCGGTATAGCCTGAGGTGAACAGCACCTTCAGCTCGGGCTTCATCTTGAAAACCTTCTCGGCGAGCTGCCGGCCGTTGAGGCCCGGCATGATGACGTCGGTAAACATGAGATCGAACGGCTTGCCGGCCTCGACGATCGCAAGCGCTTCCGTGGCGTTCGCAGCCTCCAGCGTCACGTAGCCGAGCCCGTGCAGTTGCGCGAGCACGTAGTCGCGAACCAGCTTGTCGTCCTCGACCACCAGGATCGTCTCGTGACCGCCCTCGAGGTCCGGCGTCACCGCAGCGTCCGCCGCTGCCGCCGCGCCAGAGGCCGGCGGCAGATACATCCTGATCGTGGTGCCGTGGCCTTGCTCGCTGTAGATCTTGATGTGCCCGGCGGACTGCTTGACGAAGCCGTAGACCATGCTCAGGCCGAGTCCGGTTCCCTTGCCGGGTCCCTTCGAGGTGAAGAAGGGATCGAACACCTTGTCGAGCATGTCGGGTGCAATTCCGACCCCGGTGTCGCTCACCGCGATCATGGCATAGAGGCCGGCCCGCACGTCGTCTTGCAGATCGGTATAGCTCTCGTCGAGCACGACGGATGCCGTCTCGATGGTGAGCCTGCCGCCGTGTGGCATGGCGTCGCGAGCGTTGAGCGCGAGGTTGAGCAGGGCATTGGCGAGCCTGTTGGGATCGACCACCGCCAGGCAGGTTTCCTCCTCGAATGCGGAGCGGATATCGACCTGCTCGCCGAGCGTTCGCCGCAGCAGCTTGGCGGTGTCGACGATCAGCACATTGACGTCGATCTCCCGCGGTTCGAGCGGCTGCTTGCGGGCGAACGCCAACAATTGCTGGGTGAGGTCGGCGCCGCGCGACGCAGCCTCGTCGATCATCCGCGTGATCGCCGCGAGCTGCGGCTCCTGCTTGACGGCATCGGTCAGAATCTCGATCGTCCCGGTGATGACGGTGAGGATGTTGTTGAAGTCGTGCGCGATGCCGCCGGTGAGCTGGCCGACCGCTTCCATTTTCTCCGACTGCCGGATCCGGTCCTCGGTGGCGATTCTGTCGGTGAGGTCGCGGATGAAGCCGTTGAACACGAAGCCGTCGCGGGTCCTCAGCGCAGTGACGCTGAGCTCCGCGGTGAATTCGGTGCCGTCGCGCCGCCAGATCTGCACCTCGCGGCGGGGCTGTCGAACCTGCTCGCCGCCGGCGTTCAGGAAGCCGGCAAGCGCCGTCCTGAGCGGTCCGCCCGGCCGGCCCATCAGATCGAACACGTTCCGGCCGAGCGCCTCCTCGCGGGTCCAGCCGAAAATCGTCTCGGCCTGCGTGTTCCAGTCGCGGATGACGCCGTTCTGACCGATCTGCACAAAGGCATCGAGTGCGCCGTTGATGATGCCGCGTGCCAGCTGCGCGCTTTCGCGCAAGGTTTCCTGCGCCTTGCGGCTCTCGGTCATATCGCGGCCGACGAAGAAGAAGCGCTTGACGGGTTCGGACCAGACACCGAGCCATGACAGCCACACCTCGTTGCCGCTCTTGTGGACGCAGCGCGTATCGGAAATCTTCGGATGCTGTCCGCGCCGCAACGCGCGAATCTCAGCACGTGCGTGCTCCAGATCGTCGGGATGGATGAAGTCGGCGCCGCTGGTGCCGATCATGTCCTCCGCACGATAGCCCAGGATGGTCTCGCAGCTCGGGCTCATCTGCACCACCTCGCCGCGCGAGTTCATCACGATGATCAGGTCCTGCGACGTCTCGAAGATGCGCCGTCGCTCCTCGGTTTGCTGCCGGAGCGTCTGCTCGACCCGGTTGCGCTCGCTGATGTCGCGCGCCGTCTTGGAGATGCCGATGACGGCGCCCGACAGTGCCTTGATCGGCGCGACGCTGAGCGCGGCGTCGACCGGCGAGCCGTCCTTGCGCATCAGCACGGTCTCGTTCTGCTCGATCCGCTCGCCCCAGCCGATGCGGCGCATGATGTCGTCGATCTCGGCGCGCCGGTTCGGCGGCACGATCAGGCCGACGTGCTGACCGACGGCCTCGGCCTCGCTATAGCCGAACAGCCGCTCGGCGGCCGGATTCCAGCCGGTGATGGTGCCGTCGAGCGATTCGGTGATGATCGGATCGTTGGAGGATTCCACCGCCGCGGCGAACAGGTGCTCGCGCTCGGCATGGTGGTCGCGAGCCGCCTCGGTGCGGCGATGCTCGGCGGCCTCGCGTTCGAGCGCCACCGTCTTGGCGTTGGCCTCGTCGATCACGCGGACGAAGGCGCGCGCCAGAACGCCGGTCTCGCCACCGGCGTTGACCGGAATGGCAGCCGTTCCCTGCTCGCTCACCCGTCCCACGGCGGCAGTCAATCGCGTGATCGGGCGGGTCAGCGATCGCGCCACCAGCCAGGCCAGGGCTCCCGCGCCGAGCACGGCCAGCAGGCCGACCAGGATGGAGCTGTTGCGGATCGTCGCCGCCGGCGCCATGAACACGCTATTCGGGACGGCTTCGATCACGGCGACCCATTGGCGTCCAGCCAGCAGCGCCGGCGCGAGCGCGACCCCGGTCTGTCGCCCATCCGCATCGCTGGTCATGGTCGTGACGCTTTGCGCGGCACCGAGCGCCGTTGACAAATAGGGCATGTCGCGCGGCCAGCTCGTCGGCCGTCCCCGCTGCGCGGCGAATTCACGGGTGTGGTCGGGGTTGACGAGGTAATTGCCGCTGGCATCGACCACATAGACGAGCTCGCCGGATCGCACCGAGGAGCGAACGCGCTCGAGCGCCGGCCGCATGTCGACATTGACGATGACGATCCCGAACGGCTTGCCGTCCGGCGCGGCAACCGGCTTGGCGAGCATGATCGTCGGCACCGGCGGCGTGTCGATGACGCCGTTTTCCTCGTTCAGGCCGACCGGGGAGACGTAGATGCCGTCAGGCGGGAGGTTGATGGTGTCGTGAAAATAGGCGGCGTCGCCGACCTGCTTCAGCTCCGCCAGCGGCACGATGCGGACCGTGCCATTCGGACCCGAGCGGTCGACCCGGACGATCTCGCGATGACCATCGGCCACCCCGATGAAGCGCAGCGAGTAGGCGGGCTTGAGCGCCATCTGCGCTGCCAGCCGTCCTTCCAGCCGCTCCCGCCACGTGGCCTCCGTGGTGCCGTCGACCGGATCGATCCCGCCATCCACCAGCGCGCGGACCAGGCCGGTGACGGCGGCGAATCCGTGGAAGGTCGTGATATCCCCCGGAGCGCTTTGCAGGTGGGACTCGAGGGCGGCCGCGGCGAACCGCGATTGCGCCTCGATCCGGTCGAGCACGCGCGGGGCCAGGGCCTGCTCGAGGCTGCGATAGCTGAGCCAGCCGACCGCGGAAACCGCGATCGCGACCAGCGCAATCATCGCGACGGCAAGTCTCGTCGTCAGCGTCATCGATAAGGTCTGCCGGGCTGGACCGTCATGTTCATCCGGGCCGCAATCCAGGGTTACGTCGCGGGGCTGGGACGACGCGTCCAAATTCGAGTATATGCGCGGCGACGGACATCCAAGCTCCTTCCGAAGGCGGAAACCGGAGCGTATGCAAGCAAATTCGGCAGACAAATTCGATAGGCAAGTTTGACAAACAATGGGGCCCTCATGACGACCGAGAAAACCAAGACCCCGGCTCAATTGCGCAGCGCACGCTGGTTCGCGCCCGACGATTTGCGTGCCTTCGGCCACCGCTCGCGCGCGATGCAGATGGGCTATGCGCCGGAGGAGTGGCAGGACCGGCCTGTGATCGCGATCATCAACACCTGGTCGGACGCGCAGCCCTGCCACATGCACTTCAAGAGCCGTGTCGATGACGTCAAGCGCGGCGTGCTGATGGCCGGCGGGTTCCCGATGGAGCTTCCAGCGCTGTCGCTCTCGGAATCGCTGCTGAAACCGACCACCATGCTTTATCGCAACATGCTGGCGATGGACGCCGAGGAACTGCTCCGCGGCCACCCCGTCGACGGCGTGGTGCTGATGGGCGGTTGCGACAAGACCACGCCCGGGCTGCTGCTCGGGGCCACCAGCATGAACCTGCCCGCGATCTATTTGCCGGCGGGCCCGATGCTGCGCGGCAACTGGAAGGGACGCACGTTGGGGTCGGGGTCGGACGCCTGGAAATACTGGGACGAGCGCCGCGCCGGCAAGATTACCGACAAGGACTGGCTCGACATGGAGGCCGGGATCGCCCGCAGCTATGGCACCTGCATGACCATGGGCACGGCATCGACCATGACCGCGATCGCGGAAGCGATCGGAATGACGCTGCCGGGCGCGTCGTCGATCCCGGCCGCCGACGCCAATCACATCCGCATGAGTTCGGAAGCCGGCCGCCGCATCGTCGAGATGGTCTGGGAGGACTTGACCCCGCAGAAGATCCAGAGCCGGAAGGCCTTCGAGAACGCGATCACGGTCGCGATGGCGATGGGCTGCTCGACCAACGCCATCATCCATCTGATCGCGCAGGCGCGGCGCGCCGGCCAGGATATCTCCCTCGACGATTTCGAAACGGCGAGCCGCAAGGTGCCGGTCATCGCCAATGTGCGGCCGAGCGGCGATCTCTATCTGATGGAGGATTTTTTCTACGCCGGCGGGCTGCCCGGCCTGATGGGTCGTATCAAGCCGCATCTGCATCTCGATTGCATGACGGTGACCGGCAAGACGCTCGGCGAGAACATCGAAGGTGCGGAGGTTTATAACGACGATGTGATCCGCACGGTCGCGAACCCGATCTATCAGGAGGGCGCGCTCGCGGTCTTGAAAGGCAACCTCGCGCCCGATGGTTGCGTGATCAAGCCCTCCGCGTGCGATCCGCGCTTCCTCAAGCACAGCGGGCCGGCGCTGGTGTTCGACGACTATCCGTCGATGAAGAAGGCGGTCGACGATCCCGATCTCGACGTGTCGGCGGATCACGTCCTGATCCTGCGCAATGCCGGCCCGCAGGGTGGGCCGGGCATGCCGGAATGGGGCATGCTGCCGATCCCGACAAAGCTCGTGAAGCAGGGCGTGCGCGACATGGTGCGGCTGTCGGACGCCCGCATGAGCGGCACGTCTTACGGCGCCTGCATCCTGCACGTGTCGCCGGAATCCTTCGTCGGCGGACCGCTGGCGCTCGTAAAGAACGGCGACCGCATCACGCTCGACGTCGCCGCCCGCACCATCAATCTCGATGTGTCAGAGGCGGAGCTGGCAAAGCGCCGCGCGGCATGGCAGCCGCCCGAGCGCCGCTTCGAGCGCGGCTATGGCTGGATGTTCTCGAAGCACATCAAGCAGGCCAATGAGGGCTGTGACTTCGATTTCCTCGAAACCGGCTTCGGCAAGCCGGTGGGAGAGCCGTCGATTTATTGATCATCTGTCGTTCCGGGGCGCGCAAAGCGCGAACCCGGAACCTCGAGATTCCCCGATGCGCAATTGCGCACCTGAGGTTCGATGCTTCGCATCGCCCCGGAATGACAATCAAGGACGAACACCATGTCAAAACTCAGCGACACCACCCGCAGCAAGCTGAAATCCGTCTCCACCGCGACCGTCGCCACCGCGCTGTTCAAGCGCGGCTTTCGCATCCAGACCATCCAGGATGTCCACCCGTTGAGCCCGGATCAGCCGACGCTGGTCGGCGAAGCCTTCACGCTGCGCTACATGCCGGCGCGCGAAGACCTCAACACGATCGAGGTGTTCCGCGACCGCGCGCATCCGCAGCGCAAGGCGATCGAGGATTGTCCGGCAGGCAGCGTGCTCGTGATGGACAGCCGCAAGGATGCCCGCGCCGCGTCGGCCGGTGCAATCCTGGTGACGCGGCTGATGAAGCGCGGCTGCGCGGGCGTCGTCACCGACGGCGGCTTCCGCGACGCCGCCGAGATCGCGCGGCTCGGCTTCCCGGCCTTTCATCACCGGCCGAGCGCGCCGACCAATCTCACGCTGCACCAGGCGATCGAGATCAATGTTCCGATCGGCTGTGGCGACGCGCCGGTGTTTCCCGGCGACGTAATCCTTGGCGACAGCGACGGCGTCATCGTCATTCCCGCGCATCTCGCCGACGAGATCGCCGATGAGACCTTCGAGATGACCGCGTTCGAGGATTTCGTCGCCGAGGAAGTCCACAAGGGCCGCAGCATCCTGGGGCTCTATCCGGCGACCGACGAGCAGACGCTGAAGGATTTTGCCGTGTGGCGGAAGGCGAAGGGGAGATAGACGCCACGCTCTCGGCCGTCGTCCTGGCGAAAGCCAGGGGACCCATAACTGCAGGGAGAAGTTTGGCGAAGACTGGCACTTATGTTGTTCGCCGCGGTACGCGTACCGCGCGTCACCGATAGATCACGCGGCATGGGTCCCCTAGCTTTCGCCAGGACGACGAGGAGGCCAATTAATCTATGGCCCGTAGCCGGGATGGAGCGAAGCGCAATCCGGGAATCTCGCGGGCGGCAAGACTGCCCCGGATTTCGCTGCGCTACACCTCCGCCTTCTCCGCCATCCCGACCGCCCACAGTGCGAAGGCGTAGACGATCGCGACTTCGTCCAGCCGGTTGAATCGGCCGGAGGCGCCGCCGTGGCCGGCGCCCATGTTGGTGCGCAGCAGCACCGGGCCGCCGCCGGTCATGGTGGCGCGCAGCCGCGCGATCCATTTTGCCGGCTCCCAATAGGTGACACGCGGATCGGTCAATCCGCCCATCGCGAGAATCGCGGGATAATCCTTCGCCGCGACATTGTCGTAGGGCGAATAGGACAGGATGGTGCGGAAATCCTTCTCGCTCTCGATCGGGTTGCCCCATTCCGGCCATTCCGGCGGCGTCAGCGGCAGTGTGTCGTCGAGCATGGTGTTGAGCACGTCGACGAACGGCACCTCGGCGACGATGCCGCCGAAGAGCTCGCCGGCGCGGTTGCCGACCGCGCCCATCAGCATGCCGCCGGCGGAGCCGCCATGGCCGACGATGCGCTTTGCCCGCGTGTATTTGGCGTCGATCAGCGCGCGCCCGGCGGCGGCGAAATCGTCGAACGTGTTGGTCTTCTTCTCGCGCTTGCCGTCGAGATACCAGCCCCAGCCCTTGTCGGCGCCGCCGCGGATATGCGCGATCGCGTAGACGAAGCCGCGGTCGACCAGCGACAGCCGGTTGGCGGCGAATGACGCCGGCATCGCCATGCCATAGGAGCCGTAGCCATAGAGCAACAGCGGCGCCTTGCCGTCGCGGACAAAATCTTTGCGATGCAGGATCGAAACCGGCACCTGCGCGCCGTCGTGCGAGGTCGCCATGATGCGTGTGGTGACATAGTCCGCCGGGTTGTGGCCGGATGGAATCGCCTGGCGCTTGCGCAAGGTCCGCGCCCGCGTCGCCATATCGTAGTCGTAGACTTCCGACGGCGTCGTCATCGACGAATAGGAGAAGCGCAGGTTCGTGGTCTCGAACTCGTAGCTGCCCATGGTGTCGAGCGAATAGGCGGCTTCGTCGAAGGCGATCGGATGCTCTTCACCGGAATCGAGGTCGCGGATGATGATCGCGGGCAGCGCGTTGGCGCGCTCAAGCCGCACCATGTGGCCGGCGTAAAGCTCGACATCGAGCACATAGATGCCCTCGCGATACGGGATCAGGTCGCGCCAGTTGGTGCGCTCGGGCGACGCAAGCGGCGCGGTCATCACCTTGAAGTCAACAGCATCATCAGCATTGGTGAGGATGAACAACTCGTCGCCGCGGTCGGCGACCGAGTACTGCACACCCTCTTCACGCTCCGCGACCAGCCGTGGCGGCGCGTCGGGATCGGCGAGATCGATCAACCGCTGCTCCGAGGTCTCGTGATCGCCGCCTGCGATGACGCAGAAGCGACCGCTTGAACTCTCGTGCAAATGGGTGAACCAGCCGGAATCCTGCTCCTCATAGATCAGGATATCGTCGGCCTGCATGGTGCCGAGCCGGTGCCGCCAGACCTGCATCGGGCGATGATTGTCGTCGAGCTTGACGTAGAAGAAGCTGTTCGAATCCGCAGTCCAGACCACGCCGCCATCGGTCTCCTCGACGACGTCGTCGAGATCGGCGCCAGAGGCCCAGTCGCGCACGCGGATCGAGAAATACTCCGAACCCTTGGTGTCGGCGCTCCAGGCGTGCAGCCGGTGATCGTTCGAGTGACGGCTGCCGCCGAACTTGAAGTAGTCATGATCCTTTGCCAGCGCGTCGCCATCGAGCACCACATCCGTCTCGCCGCCGTCGCGCGGCATGCGGCCGAACAGCTCGTGCTGGCCACCCTCGCGGAATTTCCGGAAATACGCGTAGGGGCCGTCCGGCGACGGCACGCTGGAATCGTCTTCCTTGATCCGCCCGCGCATTTCCTTGACGAGCTGCTTTTGCAAGCCACCGGTGTGGCCGAGCAGGCTCTCGGTGTAGCCATTCTCGGCTTCCAGATAGCTGCGGATGTCGGGTTCGAGGATCGCGGGATCGCGCAGCACCTCCTGCCATTTGGGATCCTTGATCCACGCATAATCGTCCGTCACCGTGATGCCATGGGCGGTGAAGGAATGCGGCCGGCGCGGCGCAACCGGCGCGGCATGGACAGGGGTCTTGTCGGCGGATTTGGTCACACGGGCCTCATGGTGCGGGGAACACCGCTTTATATCGGGATAAATGTGGCGATTGCCAGATGGGCAAATGCCAGTTGCGCGCTCTGCCCTGTCCCCGTCATTGCGAGCCAACGGGTCGCGCGAATGCGCGCCCGATGACAGGCTCCGCGAAGCAATCCATGCTTCCGCCTTGGGACAGAATGGATTGCTGCGTCGCTTCGCTCCTCGCAATGACGTGGATGGAACGACCTACCCGTTCCGCAGCTTCGCGCCCGCACCGCCGCCGGACATCGGAATCTGGTTCACCGCCAGCACCACGGCGAAGGTAATCACCAGCATCGCGATGCCGAGCACTGCGATCGCGGCGAGGTCGCCGCCTTCGTTGAGGTCGTAGATCAGGACCGACAGCACCTTGGTCTGCGAGGTGAACAGCACGATCGCCGCCGAAAGTTCCCGCATCACGCCGATGAAGATGAAGCACCAGGTCGCGATGACGCCGGTGCGCAGCAGGGGCGCGGTGATCTGGCGCAGCGCCTGCAGCCGCGTCGCCCCGAGGATGCGGCTCGCCTCCTCCAGTTCGGGATGGATGGTCGTGAACGCCGCCTGCAATTGCTGATAGGCCGAAGGCAAATTGATGGTGAGGAAGGCGAGCAGCAGGATCCACAGCGTGCCGTACAGCACGAAGGGCGGCCGCGTGTAGCTCAGGAACAGCCCGACGCCGAGCACGATGCCGGGGACGGCGACCGGCGCGGTGGCGAGGAAGCCGAGGATGCGATGGCCCGCGATCGCCTTCCGGGTCGTGACATAGGCGATGACGAGCGCGAGCATGGTGCCAACAGTGGCGGTCGCGGTGCCGAGGATCACGGTGTTCTTCAAGGCGAGCTGGGTCGACGACAGCTCGGTGAACACGAAGATGATATTGTGCAGCGTCAGCGTCGACGGCGTCACCAGCGTGGTGGCGTTCGGTGAAAGCGCGGCGTTGAGCAGCGCGAAGTAAGGCAGGAACACTGGGTTGAGCAGCACCAGCAGGCAGAAGCCGAGCGCGATCCAGCGCCAGCCCTTCAACTCGACGCGGCGCGGCGCGCCATATTTGCCGCCGATTACCGAATAGCCGCGCCGGCCGAGCAGGAATTTCTGGCCTTGCAGCAGCAGGATGGTCAGCAAGAGCAGCGGCACGGCTGCGGCCGCTGCCAACTCCAGCCTCGGCGGATACTGGAACAGGCTCCAGATCTTGGTGGTCATGGTGTGAAAGCCCGCCGGCAGCGCCAGGATCGCCGGCGAGCCGAATAGCGTCATCGCTTGCAGGAACGCGATCAGGGCGCCGGCAACCAGCGCCGGCAGCGCCAGCGGGATCGTGATCCGCCGCGCGGTGGTCCAGGCATTGCCGCCGAGGATCGCGGAGGCATCCTCGAGCTCGCCCGGCATGCTGTCGAGCGCATTCGCCACCAGCACGAACACGAACGGAAACGTGTAGCAGGAGATCACGAAGATGATCCCGGTCAGCGAATAGATGTTGAACAGCGCATCCGCGTCCTCGCCGGCAAACAGCCGGTAAAGCTGGTTCAATAGCCCGGAGTTCGGCGCCGCCAGCAGTTCCCACGCGATCGCGCCGAGGAACGGCGGCGTCACGAACGACGCCGTCACCAGCGCGCGGATGGTCTGCCGTCCCGGCATGTCGGTGCGCGACACCAGCCAGCTGATCGGGGCCGCGACGACGCAGCAGATCACGGCCGATGTGATTGCGATGATCGCGGTGGTCAGCAGCGGATCGAGGAAATCGGGGTTGCTGAACAGCGTGACGAAGTTTTGCAGCGTCGGATGCCGGTTCTTGTCGGTAAAGGCGTACACCGCGAGCCACGACAGCGGCAGCAGGATCAGCAGCATGAGAATGGCAGCGAACAGCCACAGCACCGGACGCGTCCAGTCGATGCGGGGGCGGGCGGCGGAGGAGGTGGTTGCTGTCATGCTAATCCGGGCTGAGCTTCTTCAGCCCCCTCGCCCCGCTCTTGCGGGGTCGAGACGAGCCAAGCTCGCTCTGAGAAGGTTGGGGTGAGGGGCTGCTTCCCCGAGTGTTGGTGTTGGTGAGACCTGTACCCCCTCACCCGGAACGCATCTGACGATGCGTTCCGACCTCTCCCCGCAAGCGGGGCGAGGTGAAGAGCGGCGCTCCGTCTCCTCATCATGTGGGGCTAAACCCGAAACAGCCGCGCATAGCGCGTCTTGATCTCTTCGGTCATCGCTTCCACACCGGCCGGATCTTCCTTCATCAGCTTGATGTCGGTGAGCTTGCGCCGCCCCGCCTTGGGTTGCACCTGGGCGTGCACCGAATATTGCCCGGTGAAGTCGACGAAGAACTGCTGGGTCTCGCGGGTGTGCAGCCAGGCCTGGAAGAGCTTTGCTGCGTTCGGATGCGGCGCGCCGGCGAAGATGCCTGTTGGCCCCGAGATCGTCGGCGTGCCCTCGGTCGGGTAGACCGGTTCGACCGGCTGTCCCGCCTCCTTCAGCAGCACGATGCCGTATTCATTGCCGTCGGCCATCACGGCGCGCTCGCCGAGCGAGAGCTTCTTGGGCGGATCGGTCGAGGACTGCACTTGCATCACGCGCTGCTTGGACAGCTTCTCCAGATAGGGCCAGCCGAGCTCGCGCACGAGCTGGAAGGTCGTGGTCATGATGGTGCCGCTATAGGCCGGGTGCCCCTTCACCATCTTTCCCGCCCATTTCGGGTCGAGCAGGTCGGCAAAGCTCTTCGGCGCGTCTTCCGCCTTCACCAGATTGGTGTTGTAGGCGATCGACGACAGCCACAGCCGCGTGGTGACGGCCATGCCGTCCGGATCGCGGTAATTGTCCGGAAAATATTTCGCGACGTCCTCGGGCACGAACGGCATCAGCCAACCGCTCTTTTTCCAGGGAATTAAGTGTGACGCGTCGGCGCTGTTGACGATATCAGCGGCGTGGATGTTGGAGTCGAATTCCTGGGCGACGCGTTGGAACAGCCGCTCCGAGCCGGAGCGCTCGATCTGGACCGTGATGCCGGGATAAGCTGCTTCGAACGCCTTGCCCAGCTTTTCGCCGACCGGCAGATCCATCGACGAATAGAACACGACCATGCCTTCCTTCTTGGCGGCCGCGACGAGGTCGGGTGTGATTCCGGTCGGCCCCGGCACCGCGGCACGCACGGTCGATGCGAACACGGTGCCGAGTGACAGCGCGGCCGAGCCTTTCAGGACATCGCGTCTGGAAATTGGCCTCCGCATCGCGTTCCTCCGTCTTTTTGTTCGTTATCGGCTGAGCGCCCGGCAGCGCTCCGGCGGTAGTGTCAGCCAGACCTCGCTGCCCTTGTCGACTGCGGTCTCCGTCGGCGTGGTCACGCGCAATGACGTGCCGTCCTGCGTCTCCACCATGTAGTCTCTGAACATGCCGAGATAGACCTGACGTGTCACGGTGGCCTTCAGCGTGTTCTGTTGGGAGGAGGGCTCTCGTGTCGAGAGCTGGATGTCATGTTGCCGGATCGCGACCGGAGCGGTCTCGCCGGCCGCGAGCTTCGCGCCGACCACCTGCAGCGTCGCGCCGGCGAAGGCGACATGATTTTCGTCACGCGCGGTGCCCTTGATTACGTTCGCCGCGCCGATGAAGCGCGCGACGAATTCGGATTCCGGCCGTGCATAGATATCCTCAGGGCTGCCGAGCTGATCGATCTTGCCGGCGTTCATGACCGCGATGAGGTCGGCGGTAGTCATCGCCTCCGACTGATCGTGGGTGACGTAAACCGTGGTGTAGCGATATTCATCGTGCAGCCGGCGGATCTCGAAGCGCATCTCCTCGCGCAAATTGGCATCGAGATTGGACAGCGGCTCGTCGAGCAGCAGCGTTTCGGGGCCGATGATCAGCGCGCGCGCCAGCGCGACGCGCTGCTGCTGGCCGCCGGAGAGCTCGCCGGGATAGCGCTGCGCCAGTGGTTCGAGCTTGGTCGTCGCAAGGATCGCGGCGAGTTTCTTGGCGATGGTGTCGCGATCCATTTTGCGCAAGCGCAGGCCGTAGACGATGTTCTCGGCCACCGTCATGTGCGGCCATAGCGCGTAGCTCTGGAAGATCATCGACATGTTACGCCGCTCGGGCGGCAGCGTGTGCGCCTGCGAGGAGACCGTGCGATCGCCGACGCGGATCTCGCCGCCGGAGGGCTCGAGGAAGCCGGCGATCAGCCGCAGTGTCGTGGTCTTGCCGCATCCGGAGGGCCCGAGCAAGCAGACGAGCTGCCCATGATCGATCGTCAACGAGACATCATCGACTGCGACAAACGATCCGAAGCGCTTGACCAGGCCACGCAGTTCCACCGACGCCAAGCGATCCCTCCATCTCACATTGTCGCAGGGATCAGTGCCCGGCTGTTGCCGGCAGTAAAGCGGAAAATGGTGACGGCGGAAAGTGTTCGCGTCTCAGCAATGCGTCGTACGCGTGTAATCCGTCATTCTGAATGTGGTCTCGTCATTGCGAGGAGCGATAGCGACGAAGCAATCCATCGCTGTGCATATGCGGTGGCATGGATTGCTTCGCTTCGCTCGCAATGACGGAGATAGAATGTGCGGTTAGGACGCTCCTACGCCTTCACATTCTCACCCAGCCACTGCACCGCGGCGTCGGTGCCGCCCTTGCCGTGCGGGATCTTCAGCGCATTCAGCGCGACCTCGATGACGCCGAGCGTGCCGAGCACCATCGGTGCGTTGACGTGGCCCATATGCGCGATGCGGAAGGCCTGGCCTTGCAGATCGCCGATGCCGGTGCCGAGCACGACGCCGCATTTCTCGTTCGCGTAGTGCTGGATCGCGGCGGGGTCGGCGCCCTTCACGGTCACGGTCGTCACCGTGTTGGAGCGCTCAGCGGGTTCGGCGATGTTGAAGCCCAGCACCTGACCCTCGGCCCAGACCGCGACCGCGCGGCGCACGGCTTCACCGAGCAGCCGGTGACGTTCGAAGGCATTTTCCAGCCCTTCGGCCTGGATCATGTTGATGGCCTCGCGCAGCGCGAACAGCAAATGCACCGGCGCCGTGCCGGCATATTTGCGGTAGTGCTCGCCGCCCTCGCGCTCGGTCCAGTCCCAATACGGCGTGCGCAAATTGGCCTTCTTGTGCGCTTCCCAGGCGCGGTCACTGGCGGCGGCGAAACTGAGGCCGGGCGGGGTCATCAGGCCCTTCTGCGAGCCAGACATCGCGACGTCGATGTACCATTTGTCCATCTCGAACGGTGTGCAGCCGAGCGAGGCCACGGTGTCGACCATGAACAGCGCGGGATGGCCTGCGGCCTTGATCGCCTTACCGATCGCCTCGATGTCGTTATAGACGCCCGAGGCGGTGTCGACCTGCACGGCGAGGATCGCCTTGATGGTGTGCTCCTTGTCGCGCCGCAGCCGTTCCTCGACCTCGGCGGGGCGGATCGCGCGGCGCCAGTCGCCCTTCAAGATCTCGACATCCGCGCCCATCGCGGCAGCGGCCTGGCCCCAGCCCATCGCGAAACGGCCGCTCTCCAGCACCAGCACCTTGTCGCCGCGCGACAGCACGTTGGACAGCGTCGCCTCCCAGGCGCCGTGGCCGTTGGCGATGTAGATGTAGGATTTGCCCTTGGTGGCGAACAGCTTTGACAGATCGCGCAGCAGGCTCTCGGTCAATTCCACCAACTCGCTGGAGTAGATGTCGAGCGCCGGGCGATGCATTGCCTGCAGCACCCGATCAGGGATCGTGGTGGGTCCGGGGATGGCCAGAAATTCCCGGCCCGCGCGAACGGTCATCTTCTTGTTCCTTATGGGTAAAACGCGGAATCGAGCGTGTGAGGGGTCAAGGCCGGAAGATACGCGATCAGGCCCGCGATTGCGAGCATGGCGAAGCAATCCAGAGCCTCAAAAACGCAGGACGCGGTTGCCTTATTTGCCGATCGCCTCGACCACGCCGTGCCACATTTGGTCCTTGAATTCGGTCGCAGCCGGACTCGGGATCTGCTCGACCGCGCCGTCATGCCTCGCGCAGGCCTCGACCAGCCGTAGCACCCAGATTTCGCCGTCGGTGAAATAAGGATCGCCGCCGCCATTGCGCCCCGCCAGCGTCGGGCCGACGCCGGTCACCTGATATTTCGCGGTCACCATGCCGGCCGATTCCAGATCGCCCGCGAGCAGCGCGCGCTCGGTGTCGAGATCGGCCGCGATGTGATGGGTCACGGCGCCGGTGTAGCGGCTGATGCCGACGCTGCGGTCGAGTGTCGCGGCGCCGAGCCACACCGGGCGCTTTTCCTCGCCGGAATCGAGCACCTTCCAGTAGCGCACATGGTTGCGGCGGTCGGCGCTCGATCCGACCGGCTTTTCGAAGGCGAGGTCCTCGCGCCGGCCGAGATAGAACAGATTGCTGACGGGTGCATCCTTGTAGGGACGGTCGAGCAGCACGCTGCCGACGATCGCGATCGAGGATCGCAGCGTCACCGGATCGGCCGGGTACCAGCCGGCCTCGTGCATCGCGCAGATCAGGTCCTTTGCATCGCCGATCAGGCCGACATTCATCGGGTCGCCGGGAATGCCTGCCGCCGTGCGCGTCACCATGGGGAGCTCGGCGAGCCCCTTCTGGTGCTCGTAGTGCCTCCAGATCGCGGGCAGCACCAGATAGGCCGCAAGCAGGTACGTCATCAGCACGAGCAGCAGCAGCAGTTCGACGCGCCTGATGCGATCGCGCCGGCGCGCCACCCGCAGATTGACCTCGATGTCGGTCACGGTCCGCAGCCCCTCACCTCCCCCGCAAGCGGTAGAGGGGGCGCACTGCCGACGCGGCTCCGGTTCAAGCTCATCCGATCAGGCTCAGCGTCGCGTCTCGCGGCAGCCGGCGGCTTCGGCTTCCTCGACCGAGCAGAACCAGCGCGTGCCCTTGGAGATCTTCATTTCGATCCGGGCATACCAGCGGCTGGTCGGCTGGTGATAGATGCATTCACCGGAGCGGTTGACGTTGCCCTTGATGGTGCAGTCGGGCGAGGGCGCGACCGGACCGGAGGCCGATGCCTGCAGGATCGCGTGGGCGCCCTCCGGCGGCTTCACCGAGCCGAGCACCGGCGTCTTCTTGTTGCGTACGCGCCAGTCCCACGGCGCGATGAAGGCGCCCTGCCACATCCCGGCCTTGGCCTCGCGCGCGACTTTCTCGTCGGGTTCGTAGTCGTGCGAGAGGCGGGTAAAGGCGAGCGCCCAGCCGTTGCTCACCATCCATTTCTGGATGTCCTCGCCATCGACCTCGCAGCGCGCGATGGTGCGGCCGCGGCGATCGACCGAACGGGCGTGGCAGGTCCAGCTCTTGTTGCCGGCGTGCTTCACCAGCTCTTCGCGCGCCGCAACCCCGCAGGTCCAGCGCTCGCCCTTGGTGTTGAGGCAAAGCTGATCGGTCGACGGCGCGTCGATGCCGCCGAGCCGGATGCGGGTCGAGCCGATCACGACCTGGTCGCCGTCGCGGATCTTCGGTACGCCGGTGATGTCGGCCGCCAATGCCAGCGTCGGCAGCGACAACAGCAGGCCAGCAGTGAGCAGCGTCTTGAGCATCGGCAATCCCGGCGAGGGTTTAACGGTCTGATATCAGTGCCTAATATTAGTGCCCAACATTAATGCCTACGGATTGTGCGGGCAATTGGGCGGCCGTGCTTCGCGTCATTCACCAGTCGTAGGATGGGTAGAGCGAAGCGAAACCCATCATCTATCCCCGTGCGTCGATGGGTATCGCTTCGCTCCACTCATCCTACGCGGCCATCATCCGCTTCCTCGCCAGCGCCAGGCCCATCAGCACGAAGGCCGACGTCACCTCCGGCCCGCCGACCAGGATGCGCGTCGGCGTCTTCATCTTGTTCCACTCATAGGCCTTGTAGGGCGCGCGGCGACGGCCTTCGCCGAAGCTTTGCACGATGCAGTGCAGCGCCGGCGTGAAGGTCGACACCTCGGCGTTCAGGTGCGCCAGCGCCATCAGCGCCAGCGCGGCGTCGAACGGATTCATCTCGTGGGTGATCAGCTCGGTCGTGACATAGCCGAGCACGCGCGCTCTCATCAGCGCGAAGATATTGTCGGGATCGATGATGCGTTGGGCTGCCAGCGGCAACGCGACAAAGGCGGCGTAGCAGCGGCCGAAATAGGCCGAATAGAGCTCGGGCAGATAATAGATATGCGAGCGCGGATTTTTGAACGCGCCGCTTTCGACCAGCCGCTTCTGGAAGGCGATGATGCGATGCACGGTCTCCAGCCGCCGCGGCGTCTCGAGGACCTTCCAGCGCTTGAGGTTGCGGAACGAGACCTCGAGGATGTCGAGGTTCAGCGTCGGGTCGAGGTCATTGCCATAGGGCCGGTCGCCGTTGAGATTGTCGATCCAGGTGACGACGCCGCCCTCATAGTCGACGTGATCGTTGAGCGGCACGGTGACAACAGGCTCGTTGGCGCCGGATCGAACCTGGTAGCCGCGGAGGAAGTCGAGCAGCGGCTGCGCCAGCATCGGATCATCGGATCCGGCCTGCGTCGCCGCCGAGAATGCGCTGACCACGGTGTCGACGTCGGGCACGTAGATGCCGAAGCCGAGATCCTGCTTGATCTGGGCGAAGAAGCGCGAGAAGCGCGGATGCGGCCCCGGCGCCAGCGCAGTGACCACCCGGATGGTCGATCCGTCATGCGACGGCACCTCCTCGGCGCTGGTCTTCAGGCAGAACTCGACCATCTCGGATATCGTCCGCCGCGCCGCGCCGGTTTCATTCGATGACGCGAGCCCGCTCTCGACGAAGCCGAGCAGCGCTTCGATGAAGAACGCATCGTAATAGGCCGAGCGATGGCGGATCTGCACCGGCTCCCACATCGGCTCGGCTACCCCCCGCCACGGCGGGTTGACCAGCGCGCGCGCCGGGGAATGCGCGATGAAGATGCGGGCGAGGCCGAACAGCAGCGTCGAGTTCTTGTAGCCGCGCGCGTTCAGGCCGGTGAGCGCCATCAGCATCTCGCGCCCGCCGACATCGGGATCGCCGAGCAAATTGAACGCGGCGTAGGTCGGGATGAAGCCATTCTTGCCGAACGAGCGCAGCAAATGGGCCCCGGTTGCCCGGATCACTCTGTCGATCTCGGCGATGGCGGGGGTGCGCACCGGCGCGGCTGCTGCCGGCGGGGCCGGGTGGCGCACATTCAGATCGTTCATCAGCTCGGCCACCGGAGCGCCGATCGCAGCCCAGTCCGGCGCCGCGTCGTCGCGGGCGGCGAGCAGCGCCGCGCGCAAGGCACCGAGGCGGTCGGGATCCCTGAGCGCCGGCAGGCCGGTGCGGCGCAGCAGCGGGCGCAGCGCCGGGTTGCGAAGCGCGGTCCGATAGAATTTTCCGAGATGGGCGTCGCCGCCGCGATAATTCAGCAGCACGGGATCGCAGACGTCGTACAGCGACGGGCCGTCCTTCCTGACGGTCAGGGCCCGGCACACCGCCCCGGCGATTCCGTGAAAACCCATAAATCTCCTTAACCCTGGAGAATCTCTTTGCGCTGGAACCGGTTAACGCCGCCGCCCCCGGCGGCGTTTCCGGCGGGCCCTCCCTCGACCCACAAGCCTTTGGAAAGCTACATAAATCCTTGGGAAATACAAATGTGATTGAGGTCACATAACGGGGTGTTAACCCCGTCAAGGGTCTCTGCCGGGCGGCGTCATGCGCCAAACCGGGTTGCTCCGCGCGCCCGGCCGGGTTAAGGGTTTGTTTGTTGCAGCGCCGCAAATTGAGTTCAATTCACCGGCACACATCAACTCAACCCATAAAGCCCCGACCGTGTTTGACGCGACTGACTGGCGCGACTGTTTGATCGCCCCGGGGATGAAGATTGGGACCAGGAACGCTATGGACCTTAGGCAGCTTCGCATTTCCCGCCGCACCATCGCCGTCGCGGTGGCATTGACCGGCACGGTATCGCTGGCGATCGGCGCCCATGCCGCGCTCAACAAGCGTTCGCTCGACGCCGCCAAGGCTGTTGCCACCGAACAGACCGGCTCGATTGCGGCCGGCGCCGCCCGCGTTGCGCTGATCATCGGCAACGGCCATTACCCGGACGCTGCGGCGCCGCTGGCCCAGCCGATCAACGACGCCCGCAACCTGTCGGCCGCGCTGCGCCACAATGGTTTCGACGTCGACGTCGTCGAGGATGCGACCCGCGACGACATGGTCCGCGCGGTCGAGCGGATGAAGGCCAAGATCCGCCCCGACACCGTCGTGATGCTGTTCTTCGGCGGCTACGGCGTGCAGGTCGGCCGTGAGAGCTTCATGATCCCGGTCGACGCCACGATCTGGAAAGAGTCGGACGTCAAACGTTCAGGCGTCAGCGTCGAGTCCGTGCTCGACGTGATGAAGGACCAGGGCGCCAAAGCCAAGCTCGTCGTGCTCGATGCTTCCAGGCGCAACCCCTATGAGCGCCGCTTCCGCTCGTTCTCCCATGGGCTGGCCCCGATCAGCCCGCCGGAGAACACGCTGGTGCTGACTTCGGCCACCGCGGGCAAGGTCGCCGACGATTCGAATTCGGCGAACAGCGTGCTGGTCTCGGAGCTCTTGACCAACCTCAACGCCCAGGCCGGCGCCGAAACCGCCTTCAACAAGACCCGCGTCGCGATCTCCCGCGCCAGCGAAGGCGAGCAGGTGCCGCAGGTGTCGTCGTCGCTGCTGGAAGACATCAAGCTCGGCGGCTGAGCTTCCGTTCGTCATGCGCGAGCTTGACCCGCGCATCCATCGCAAAAATCATCGTTTCGAACCGCACGCCGCATGGAGAGAACCCCTCTCCCTAACCCTCCCCCGCAAGGGGGGAGGGAACCGGACCAGTGTGCTCACCTCACCTCGCATCGGGCGGCGATGCTTTCACGTTGCAATCGGCAACCCGCATGAGGCAGGCACGGGCGGATCGGCTCCCTCCCTCCTTGCGGGGGAGGGTTGGGGAGAGGGGTACCGCTTGCTCCGCTGCATGCATGACGGCCTTCACAGCGCCCGCCTACTTCGCGTCCGCCGTGCCCGTCACCGGCCGCACCGGATCGCCCTCGCGCAGCAGCGCGCCGGCGCGGGCGACCACGATCTCGCCCTCCTGGATGCCGTCGCGGATCTCGACCTGTCCGGCCGACATCAGCCCGGTCTCGACCCGCCGCGTCTCGACGCGGTCGCGGCGCACCACCTGCACCACGGTGCCGGCGGTGGAATAGAGGATCGCGGTCAGCGGCACCGCGACGCCGCAGCTCTGCCCGATCTTGATCTGCGCACGGCCGCTCGAATTGACCAGCAGCCGCCGGTTGGTGGTGATGCGGATGAACACTTGGCCGAGCTGGCTGTTCGGCTCCACCGTCGGCGCGATCAGCCGCACCCGCCCGTCGACGTCGCCGGCGCCCGATATCCTGATCTGCGCCGTCTGGTTGGGTTGCAGCTTGGCGATGTCGCGGGTCGGCACCATGCCGACCAGGTCGTATTCGCTCTTGGCGATGATCGAGAACAGCGCCTCGCCCTTGGCCGAGGCCGGCGCGCCCACGATCGCCGTCGAGGCCGAGATGGTGCCCGCCACCGGCGCCGTCACGTTGATCGAATTGCTGCTATCGGTCAGCCGCGCCAGCAGCTGCCCCGCGGCGACGCTGTCACCGGGATCGACCATCACCTCCGAGACTTTCAGCCCGGGCTTTTCCGGCCGAATTTGCTGCTCGTCGCGCGGCAGCACGAGGCCGGAGACCTCGACGATATTGCTGAAGCAGAATTTCGAGGCCTTCAGCACGGTGACCGCCGCGCCTTTCGGCGTGGCCTCGGTGTCGCCGGCGGCCAGGGAGGGCTGGGCGGCAAGCAGGAGCAGCGCTGTTGCGGCGAGGGCGGAGGAGCACGGGATACGTGGCATCATCGGCGGGGCGTTCCTGAAATAGGCGGTTCTTGACTAGCAGATGGTCGACCACGGAGCTAGGCGACGAGCCATCGCTGCATCAAGGATCGACGCGGGTCGCGCTACCGTGCGCTCGGTCACAGAGGGCGCTAATCACACCGCATGTAGCCTTCCGGAAGGCGGAGCCGACAGAGTCGAACCGTCTCCGCGTCACAGCCAACGTCGACCTGAATTATGCGCTTCCAATCCATTTCAGCGATCTTCCGCTTTACAGAATTTCGCTTGACGCCTCCCCCAACTCACTCGTACAAATCCCCCATCCCGCCCGGCAAGAGGGGCGTATCGCGATGGTCACGAACGTGCGGCGGGATGCGGTGGACGCGAGCGGCGCGCGAGACGAGTGCGCTTGCTTGCGTACGGCGAAGTCGTGTGGTTCTGGCACCCCAGTGGCCGGTGCCTCCTTGCTAAGCGCGCGAAAGCGTCTTTGCGGGGGCGGTGACAAGCAAGCCTGGTCTCGCCGGGAAGAGCACGAAGTAAGCCGTCAAACCATTGCGCGGGGAAGGCCGGATGTTTCCGGTTGAACCTGTGGTCCTACTCCCGTGCTTTTTGTTGCACGGGACCCGCGGGTGCAATCGGCGCCTGGCCTTCCTCGCGCCCTCTCATTGAAGAGGGTGACATGATCGCACAACTCGGACGCCATCCGCGTCGCGAGATCGCGAATGTGCATCTTGCTTCGGCTGTTTGACAATTGAATCAGGGCAATGGCGGTTGGGCGTGTTCCCAGCGCGCCCGCTATTTCACCGTCACCCCCGCGCAACGGCTTTGCCGTCGTCGCTGGAGGAGTGCGCTCTTGCGCGCGTCTCGAAGGGTCGACGGCCACCAGCGGGGCCGCGCATCCTTCGAGGCTCGCAAGGGCTCGCGCCTCAGGATGACGGGTAACTGATTGCGTTCGGACGAAGGGGAATGCAGCCTTACTGTGCGACTTTCTTCACGCGCTTGGCGGCTTTCGGCTTGGCGGGCGGGGGCGGGTTTTCCGCGAGCTCGCGGGCGTCGTCGGCCTCCTTGGCTTGGCGCAGCGCGCGCAGGCGGTCCATGTTCTTGCGCACGGCGTTGGCCTGGCGCTCGACGTCGGCGATCGCGCGGACGCCTTCCTCGGCCGCAAGCCGCTGGCGGTGGGCTCGGGCGAGGCTCTCGGGCGAGGGGTCGACTTGCTTCCTGGTGGCCATCGTTATCCTGCTTTCCAGAGCGTTTTCGAGCGAAGTGGAGACCGGTTCGCGTTGAGAAAACGCGTCAAACAACAATAGACGCGCCAAAGCCCGCCCAATCCGTTAGATCGAGCGGGCCGCGTGGTCATTCCAGTACATCCGTGGAATGACGCTCGGGCTCGAGCATAGCGCGACAAACGCTAGGCGTTTGCGCGGACCATGCCCAGGCTAGGACTTAGGCCAGCGAGAGATTCTCGGCGCTGGTCTTGCCACGCATCTTGTCGGTCTTCAGCTCGAAGGAGACCTTCTGACCTTCAGCGAGACCGGTCAGACCGGCACGCTCAACGGCGCTGATATGAACGAAAACATCGCTACCGCCGTCGTTGGGCTGGATGAAACCAAAACCCTTCTGGCCATTGAACCACTTCACAGTACCTGTCGGCATCTTCTCTTCTCCAAAAGCGCATATGCGCATGTCAGCGCAAATCTGCGCATCACCAATTCAATTGACGATGTTCTTTGGAAAAGGGCCGCTTGGACCATTCAACAAGGCGCAACGGCTAATCGAATGCCGGTAATATACACACTTTCCCCGAGAAGACAAGATACGGGCCGGGGCGGGTTCCCTGCCGGGGAGTGTCGCGCCTATGAGGTTTTTCCCGACATTTGCACGATAGGAGAGGGCGGAACTACTCCGCCGCGGCCGCCTCCGCCGCCGGCTCGCCCTTCCAGCTCAGGATCTCGGCGGCGAGGATCGGGTGATTGAAACCCTTCACGATCAGGTCGTCGATCGGCCGTCCCTCGACGAACGGCTCGACCATGCCGTAGACGCGGCGGCTCACCACGATCTGGTTGGCCTTGGCCTCGCCGCACAGGCGGGAGGCGAGGTTGGTGACGCTGCCGATCGCGGCATATTCCAGCCGCTGCTCGAAGCCGACCTGGCCGAGCGTGGCATAGCCGAGCGCAATGCCGATGCCGAAGCCGAGATTGTGGCCGCGGTTGCGCCAGCGCTCGGTCAGCGGCCCAATGGTGTCGCGCATCTCCACCGTCATCTTCACCGCGCGCGCGGTGTGGTCCTCGAACTGGATCGGTGCGTTGAACAGGATCATCACGCCGTCGCCGGCATATTTGTCGAGCGTACCCTCGTATTTGAAGATCAGCTTGCCGAGCGCAGCGTGATATTCGCGCAGCACGTTCATCGCCTCTTCCGGCTCGGTCGCCTCCGTGAAAGCGGTGAAGCCGCGCAGGTCGCAGAACACGACCGTCACCTCGCGGCGGTGGCTGGCGAGCAGCCCCTCATGGCTGTCGGAGGAAGCGATCAGCTGCGCCACCTGCGGCGCCAGGAAGCGCTCGAGCTTGCGGATGCGCTCGATCTCGCCGAGCTGCGTTTCGACACGTGCCTCCAGCGACTTGTTCCAGTCCTTGAGCTCTTCGGTCTGCTGCTTGAGCTTGTCGGCCTGCTCGCGCACCGTGCCATGGGCTTGCTCCAGCGCGTGGCTCTTGTGGTCGACTTCGGTGAACAGCCGCGCATTGCGCATCGCCAGCACCGATTGGTGCGCGAAGGTCTTCATCAGGCCGATCAGGTTGGTGGGAAAATCGCCGGCCGCCTTGCGCAGCACCACCAGCGAGCCGAGCACGCCCTGCTGGTCGACCAGCGGCACCACCAGCACCGAGTGGAAGCCGGCGCCGACCACGATATCGCGCAGCGGATGGTCGGGGAGGCTTTCGAGATCGGGGAATGTCAACGGCTCGCCCTTCGTGGCCGCCTCCGCCAGCGGGCTATTGGCCTCCGCGATCGCGCGGTGGCTGCCTTCGGCCTGCCGGTCGATGCCGATCGATTCCGTCAGGTTGAAGCTGCTGTTATCGGCATCATAGCCGTAGATCAGCACCGCGTCGGCATGGGTGATCTCGAGCGCGCGGGCGGCAACGGTCGGCAGCACGGCATTGAGATCGAGCGAGGACGACACCGCGCGGCCGACCTCCTCCAGCACCTTCAGCTCGTTGATCGATTGCGCCAGATCCCGCGTCCGTTCGGTCACCTTGGCTTCGAGGTCGGAATAGGTCTCTGCGAGCTGCCCAGCCATGCTGTTGAACTGGCCGGCAAGCTCTTCCAGTTCGTCCGCCGTCTTCACTTCGATGCGGTGGCCGAAATCGCCGACGCCGAGGCGCCGCGCGCCAGTGCGCAGCGCCGTGATCGGCACCAGCATGCGCCGCGCCAGGACCGTGCCGGCGATGATTGCGACCACGAGGCCGAGGGCCATCAGAAGCGCGATGCGCACCAGCTGGTCGCGGATCGGCGACAGCGCCTGCGCGGTCGGCTGCTCGAAGAACACGAACCAGCCGAGCTTGGGCATCGCGCTCGCGGTGGTCAGCACCGCGTTGCCGTCGCTGTCGGTGCCGGAGGCGACGCCTGCGCCATGGGGCGCGAGCAACGCGGCCACCTGCGGCAGCGCGGAGAGGTCCTTGCCCGTGTCCGGCCCCTTCGACGAGCTCGCCAGCACGCGGCCCTTGGGATCGACCACATAGGCGAAGGCGAAGCGGCCGACCTGGGAATCGCCGAGGAAATCGCTAAGGAAGCGCAGGTCGATCTCGGCCACGGTGACGCCGGCATTGAAGCCGGAATGCTGTTCGTCGATCGACATAAACGGCCGCCCGTCGCGGAAATAGGCTGGCGCATAGGCGGTGCCGAGGCTCATGGCGTCGGTGAATCTGATATCGCGGGAGAAGTCGGCGTTGGAGTTCACCGTGACGGTCTGGCGCGACAGCCGCAGCTCCTCGCGTCCCTGACCGTTGACGTAGGTCAACTGGCTCACCGCAGGCACCTGGGCCAGCAGCTGGGCGTAATCGGCGCGGCGCAGTGGCAGCGTGTTCGAATAGGCCCGCGTCGCCCAGGAGATCTGGCGTTCGAGATCAGAGATCGATTGCTCGATGCGCTTGGCGGTGGCGTCCGCCTTCTCGCTCATCGCGTCCGTCAGCGTGCTCTTGATGCCGCGATAGCTGATCCAGGTCTCGAGCGCGCCGTTCACCGCAAGCACGAACACGACAAGGCCGACGAGGGCGAGCACATATTTGGCGAACAAGCCCCCGCGCAGGAACCAGACCTTGTCCTTGACCTCGTTCATTCAGCCTCGTCCGCCCCTTCAAATCTACCGGGTGCGCCGCAGTATGAGGCTCTGTTTAGCACGAATTGGATGCGCGGGGCGGTACCTCCGCCCGCAATGGCTAGCCCGGATTCTGCAAGGGGAGGGTCGGACGATCAGCGGTTGAAGAGTTGCCGCAGCACCTCGTTCATCGCCGGATTGTCCTGCTTCTGGGCGGTGTCTGATGGTGCCGGGTCGGCGGGGGCCGGCGGCGCGGCCTCTTCGGCGGTGGAGGCGGCAGGCGCAGGCTGGGTCAGGCCACGGCTGCCATGGGGCGTATTTCCCTGGTTCAGCGTGGAGAGGCCCTGCTGCATCAGATTGCCGATGGTATCGCCGAGCTGCTGCCCGCCGGGCAGGCTGGGCTGGCCGGTGGCGCCGCCCAGCTGCGCGGCGTTACCTCCGCCCTGCGCGCCGTTCAGGAGGTTGGTCAGGCCGCCATGGCTCTAGCCCAGACCTTGGCTGAGGCCTTGGCTCAGGCCTTGGCTCAGGCCTTGGCCATTCGGCCCGAACAGGCCCTTGCCCATCTCCTTGAGCTTGGCATAGGCCGCGTCGGGATGGTCGAGGATACCCTGGATTTCCGGATAGATCCGCGGGCCGACCCACGGCCCCTCGATCATCACGGGAATGCCAAAGCCGACCGGATTGCCGGCCCGCCCCTGGCCTTCGGTGGTCATCACGAGCTGCGGCTCGACGCGGAACCCGATCTGCCTGGTGTTGAGGTCGATGGTGCCGACCCCGGTCATCTTCACCAACGGGCCGGCCAGATTGAGATCGGTGGTGACGGCCTGGCCCTTGTCGATCTTGAAGGACGCCGAGAGCCGGCTGAGATCGGTCGACTGCGCCTCGCTCTCCTGCCAGCCCGACAAGGTGCTGGCGGTAAGATTGCGGATCATCTGTGCGACGTTGAGGCCGATGATCTTGCCGTCCTGGAACACCGCAAACGCGGTGCCGCCCAGATTGGCGACGATGGCGCGCTCGCTGTTGCCTTGCGAGCGCAGGCTGATCCTTGCCTGCATCCGGCCGTCAAGCTTGTCGAACTCGGCAAGGCTCTTGAGCACCGGCAGCGCGCGCACGCCGTTGAGATCGAGCTGCAGCGTATAGGCCGGGTTGGCGGTCGACGCGTCGATGCTGAGGTCGCCATTGGCACTGCCTTCATAGGCGCCGAGGTTGGAGAGCCGGCCCTTCAGCACGCCGCTGTTGAGCGTTGCGTCGATCGCCGCCGGCGCGAAGCGGCCGCCGCCGATCATGAGCTCCGCCGCCGAGACGCGCGCCTGCGCGTCGACATAGTTCAGCCCGTTGACGTCAATCGAGGCATTGCTCCACGAGGCATTGGGCTGATCTGCCGCGCCGGGCTGGCTCGGCGTCGCCGTGATGGAGATCCGCTGGAAGTCGAGATCGAGCTTCACCAGCGGCTTGTTGCTGGTGAAGTCGACCGAGGCCCAGCCGGTGAAGCCGCCATCGCCGAGCGTGCCGGATACGCCGTTGAACATCACGACCGTGCCGTTCAGCCGTACTTCGGTATTTGCCTTGATTGCCCCGGGCAGCAGGCCAGGCGCATCGATGCTGATCTCGGTCGGGACGTTCTGCCGTTCCAGCGGCGGCGCGGGCGCGGTGGCCCGGATTTCGAATTTCAGCGGTCTGTCGCTGGCGCGCGCATTGCCCGCGACGACGATCTTGCGGTCGGCGCCGACGGTAACGTCAGCGTTGAGCGTCTCGATCCGGTTCTCCACGCGATCGCGGACATTGGCGAACACGATGGTGCCGCCGGTGACGCTGACATGCCGGATCGTGATGCCGCTCGTATCGCCGGACGCGGTGGATTTCGCCGGTGGATTGTTGTCGCGGGTCCGCTCGCGCTGCAGCGGCAGATTGACCACCGGCCGGACGATCACGAGGTCGCTGATGTCAGGCCGGCCCGACCACAGGCTCGACAGCGTTATCTCGGCCTGGATGCTGCTCGCGCTGAAGCGGTTGTTGATCTCCTGCTCCTTCGGATCCTGCAGCGCGACGTCGCGCAGCGTGACACTGACGGTCGGCCAAAGCCCGATCGAGGCGCCGCCATTGATCGCGAGCTTGTAGCCGGTCTCGCGCTCGACCCGCTGCGCGATCGCGGAGGTCAGGAACCCGGACGGAATCCCGATCACCGCGAGCAGCGCGATTATCACGACCACCGCAGCGACGGCGGCCCCGGCAAATTTCAATGCTCTCATGTCGTCATTCCAGACCGGGCAAGCAGCGTCAGATCGGTTCGGTGGCCGACGGGACCGGCCGATCGCGCGAGACTATCCCGCAAAACGGGAGCTCGCTCCCAAAGCTTGGCTCCAAGGCCTGAAAAAATATCCGCGGTTCCAGTGAACTTATGTGACGTACGACACACCCCCATGAGGGTGAATTTTGCTAACCGGCGTGAGCGGGACCGCCGGTATCGATTTGGAAGGCAATGGAATGAGCAAACAGGCCGAATTTGCGGTTATTTTGAAGATGAACCCGATGTTCGCGGATCTCGGCGCGGACGAACTGCAGCGGCTTTCAGGCCTGTGCCATACCCAGCAGCTCGCGAATGGTGAGATGCTGTTCCAGAAGGGCGATGCCGGTGATGCCCTGTACGGGGTCCGCCGCGGCCAGATGCGCATCGAGACCGGTGCCTCCGACGGCAGCCGGCTGACGCTGAACTTCATGGGACCGGGCGATCTCTTTGGCGAGGTCGCGGTGCTCGACGGCCAGGACCGCACGGCGGACGCGACCGCGGGCGAGGCGAGCGAATTGTTCGTGCTGCGGCGTGACGATTTCCTCACCTTCCTCGAGCGCGAGCCGAAGGTCGCGGTGAGGCTGATCGAATTGTTGTGCCAGCGCATCCGCTGGCAGAGCGAGCGCATGGAGGAATCGGTGCTGCAGCCGCTGCCGGTGCGGCTGGCACGGCGGCTGTGCGCGCTGGCGGAGGATTTCGGATCCGAGGTGCACATTTCGCAGGAACAACTCGGCGTCTTCGTCGGCGCCGCCCGTGAGAGCGTCAACCGTCAGCTCCAGACCTGGCGCAAGGACGGCATCCTCGACCTGCAGCGCGGACGCATCCTGCTGCACAACATCAACAAGCTGGCAGCGGTGGCGCGCAACGACTAAGCGCTTCGTTTGCAACGCGCGAGCGCTGGCGCGATTTTTCTCGCGCATTTCGCGCGCGTATGCATGTGCGTGTGATTGCTCAAAAGACGTGCTTGCGGGAACCAGTCCCGCTGGCTTTGATAGTGGGCGGGTCCTTGGAGTGACACCCAGCCTTGCTGGCCTCACGCCATCCACCTGCAAACCCCTGCGGTCATCCCGTTGACCGCAGGGGTTTTTGCTTTCTGGAGGGCGGGCCAGAGCGAACTTATCCGGTCTCGCGCCGCCACGGCGTGGCAATGTGCGCCGGTTGCTCGCGCGATCCCGTGCTAAGCCTTCTTCCGCCAACCGGGTTTCGCTGCTACGCCCGATGCGACGTTATCTGAAAGGCGGGAGCTTCGTTATGGACAGCCAGGGCGCCGGCGGCAAGCCGCCAGTCAAATCGGCGGAGGATCTGCGCGCGCATTTCGGGCAAGTGAGTCCGCTTGCGGAGAAAAAGGTTCTCAATCACATCGACAAGTTCTGTCGCGACTTCATCGCGCTGTCGCCGTTTCTGGTGATTGCTACCAGTGATGGCAAGGGCCATGCCGACGCCAGCCCGCGCGGCGACATGCCGGGCTTCGTCTGCGTCGTTGACGACAAGACGCTGCTGATCCCGGACCGGCGCGGCAACAACCGGGTCGACACCTTCGGCAACATCCTGGCCTCGCCGGGTATCGGCCTGATCTTCCTGGTGCCCGGTATCAACGAAACGCTGCGGATCAACGGCAGGGCGGAGATCTCGCAGGAGCCGGACCTGCTGACCCCGCTGGCGGTGCAGAACGTCACGCCGGCTATCGGCCTCAAGGTGCATGTCGAGGAAACCTATTTCCATTGCGGCAAGGCGCTGATGCGCTCGAAGCTTTGGAATCCAGCTGCGCAGGTCGAGCGCCACAGTTTCCCCACGCTCGGCCGAATCATTGCGGAGCAGACTGCCGCGATTGAAGTCGAGGCCGCCGAGAAGGCGATGGAAGAGGCCTACCGGACAAGGCTCTACTGACAATGTCTAATCCGCGCCGGCCGGCGAGACGCCGGACTCACTCCGCCGCGGGCGATATCATGGTCGGCGGCGGGCTCGGGGGTCCCTTGGCCGGCGGCGCGGCGTGCTGGTCGCTCGGCGGCAGTTCATCGTCGGCGTGAGAGACCACGAGGCGCTTGCCGAAGCGCCAGATCAGGGCGCCGATATCGTCCATCACCATGAACATCGCCGGCACGAACACCAGCGACAGCACGGTCGAGAAGATCAGGCCGCCAATCACGGCAAGCGCCATCGGCGAGCGGAATTCGCCGCCAGCACCGAAGGCGAGCGCCGACGGCATCATGCCGGCGGCCATCGCGATCGTGGTCATCACGATCGGGCGGGCGCGCTTCATACCGGCGTCGATCATCGCCTCGTGGCGTGGCGTGCCGTCGCGGATCGCCTCCACCGCGAATTCCACGAGCATGATGGCGTTCTTGGTGACGATACCCATCAGCATCAGGATGCCGATCCACACCGGCGTGGTGAGCTGCTTGCCCGTCAGCAGCAGCGCGCCGATCGCGCCGCCGATCGAGAGCGGCAGCGAGAACAGGATGGTGATCGGCTGCAGGAAGGTGCCGAACAACAGCACCAGCACTGCGTAGACCATCATCAGGCCTGCCGTGATCGCGGTGGCAAAGCCGTCGGACAGTTCGGCGAGGCTTTCGGCATCGCCGGACGGGCTGACCTTCACGCCCTTGGGCAGGCTCTTCATGACCGGCAGGTCGTAGATCAGCTTGGTTGCGTCGCCGAGCGCGGCGTTGCCGACGAGATCGGCAGCGACGGTTGCCTGCCGCTCACGGTCGTAGCGGTTGATGCTGGTCGGCCCCTGGTCGAGCTGAATGTCGGCGACGACGGACAACGGAACGCCGCCGCGCTCGCCGTGCTGGCCGAGCGGCACGCGCAGCTGCTCCAGCATCTGCAGGTCGCTGCGCGCATTATCCTCCAGCTGGACGCGGATCGGCACCTGCCGGTCGCCGGCGTCGAATTTGGCCAGCGCCGGGCCGACGTCGCCGATAGTGGCGACACGAATGGTCTGCGAGAGGCTTTCGGTCGAGACGCCAAGTCTCGCGGCGAGTTCGGCGCGCGGACGGATTCGCAGTTCGGGCCGGTCGAGCGAGGTCTCCGAGATCACGTTGGCGATGATCGGGATCCGCTTCATCTGCGTCGCCAGTTCACTGGCGACGTTGTTGACGATGTTGCTGTCGGTCCCGGTGACGACCAGCGAGATCGCGCGCAGGCCGTTCTCATCGAGGAACCAGAACCTGATGTCGGGCACGTTCTCGAGTTCGTTGCCGATCGAAAGCTCGAGCTCGCGCTGGGTGATCTTGCGATCGGTCTTCGGCGTGTAGTTGATGATCAGCGCGGCGCGGCGCACCTCCACCAGGCCCGGCGGCACACGCCCGCCATCGACGAACACGCTGCGCACCTCGGGCCGCTTGCGCAAGCGCGCCACGATCTCCTCGGTGACCTTCTCGGTATAGGCAAGCTGCGAGCCCGGCGGCAGCTCCATCGCGAGCAGCGAGCGCGCGGTGTCCTGCGCCGGCAGGAAGCCCTGCGGCAGCAGCGTGATGCTCCAGATCGACGCGGCGAAGACTCCGAAGCCGACCGCCACGGTGATGTAGTGGTGCTTCACCGACCAGGTGACGAGGCCGTGATAGGCGTTCAGGATGCGGCCGGGCGCCGGATCGTCGTCGGCATGGTGCTTGAGGAAATAGGCAGCCAGCATCGGCGTCACGAACCGCGCGGCGAGCAGCGAGAAGAACACCTGCACCGACACGGTGATGCCGAACTGCTTGAAGAATTGCCCGGCGATGCCGGACATGAAGCTCGCCGGCGCGAAGATCGCGATGATCGTGAGCGAGATCGCGATCACCGCGAGGCCGATCTCGTCGGCGGCTTCGAGCGCCGCGCGATACGGAGTCTTACCCATCCGCATGTGGCGGACGATGTTCTCGATCTCGACGATGGCGTCGTCGACCAGGATACCGGTCGACAGCGTGATGGCGAGGAAGGAGACCAGGTTGAGCGAGAAGCCGAGGATGTCCATCGCCCAGAACGCCGGGAAGATCGACAGCGGCAGCGAGACCGCCGCGATGGCCGTGGCCCTGATGTCGCGCAGGAACAGCAGCACGATGACGACGGCGAGGATTGCGCCCTCGAACAAGGTCGAGATCGCCGCCTCGTAATTGCCCTTGGTAAACTCGACCGAGGTGTCGATCAGCTTGAGGTCGACGTCGGGATAGGCAGCCTTCAGCGTGTCGATGCGCTTCTGCACGGCGGCTGCGACCACCACGTCGCTGGCGCCCTTGGAGCGCTTGATGCCGAGCGCCACCACCGGCTCGCCATTGAAGCGGGCGAAGGTACGGCGATCGGCGATGGTGTCGGTGACGGTGCCGAGATCGTCGAGCCGCACCTCGCCGCCGCCGAACAACGGGATCATGGTGCCGGCAAGCTCGTTCAGCGTCTTGGCGCCGGCCAGCGTCCGGATCGCCTGGTCGTTCTTGCCGATCTCGGCGCGGCCGCCGGCGACGTCGACATTGGTCCCGCGCAGGATCTGGCTGACATTGACCGCGGTGAGCCCCACCGCCTGCAGCTTGTCGGGATCGAGCGACACCAGAATCTCGCGCTCGACACCGCCGATGCGCTCGACTTGCGCAACGCCGCGCACGCCCTGCAGCGCGCGCTTGACCACATCGTCGACGAAATAGGACAGCTGCTCCGGCGTCTTGCCGGGCGAGATCGCGGCGTAGGTGACGATCGGCAGGCCGATCACATCGACGCGCTGTATCAACGGTTCGGTGACGTTCTGCGGCAGGTTGGCGCGCACACGCGTGACCGCGTCCTTGACGTCGTTCAGCGCGCGGTCGGTGTTGGTCTCCAGCGCGAACTGGATCGTGGTGACCGACAGGCCGTCGGTGATTGACGAGGAAATGTGGCGTACGCCCTCGACGCCGGAGACGCCGTCTTCGATGGTCTTGGTGACCTGCGATTCAAGCTCCGAGGGTGCCGCGCCGAACTGCGAGACTGCGACCGAGATCACCGGAATGTCGGCACTCGGCAGCCGCGTCACCGCGAGTTTGGTGAACGAGACCCAGCCCAGCACCAGCAGGATGATCGAGAAGACGATCGAGGGAAGCGGGTTCCGGATCGACCATGCCGAAATATTCAGAGCCATTAGCGTGTCCGCGTGCGATCGAGGTCGTCGGCGACTACGGTCTTGATCTGGTCGCCGTCATGCAGCGAGGTGCCAGCATCGGCCACGACGGTTTCGCCGACGTCGAGGCCTTCAAGGATTTCGGTCAAGGTATCAGAGGTCAGGCCGACGCGAACCTTGCGCGTCTCGACCGTGTTGCCCTTCACCACCTGCAACGTGAGGCGGTCGATCGCGGTGCGCGGCACCGCGACGCCGCAGGAGCGCTTGGCGTCGATGTTGGCGCGCGCGAACATGCCGACCTTCAGCGTCGGATTGTTGTTCAGGGAAATCCGGACATGCCCGAGCTGGGTGGTACGGTCGATCTGCGGCGAAATCTGGCGGACCTTGCCGACCATATCGGGCGCGTCGTCGCGGCTGATCCGCACGTTGGCGCCCGGATTGAGCTTCAAGAGCTGGAAGCCCGGCACTTCGGCGTCGAGCTCGATCTCGTTGTTGATGGAGATCTTGAACATCGGCGGTGACTGCGGCGAGGCCGGCGCGCCGGCCGCGGTGCGTACCTCGGTGACGAGGCCGGCCGCCGGCGCGCGCAATGAGATCGGCCGGTTATTGCCCTGGGCGGCCTGCTGCGGCGGCGCGCTGAGGCGTGCCAGCTCCTGGTTCTCGGTGACGGTGTCGCCTTCGCGGACGAACACGTCCGTGACCTTGGAGCCTTCCTGGTCGACATTCACCTGCGCCTCGCGGCGGGGCACGATGAAGCCGGTGACACGGACCATGTCGGAGAAGCAGGCATTGGTCGACTTGGTCACCAGGACCTGCGCCTGGCCAGGCGTCTCCTTTTCCTCCGGATGGGAGCGATGATCGAACGCGTAATAGGCGGCGCCGAGCCCGACAAAGACGACCGTTCCGAGCGCAGGCTTGAGGTACTGGGAGAAGTTCATCGCCGGATCAATCCAGAACTAGGCGCGTCATCCGCGCTCCTCGAAACGCCATCCCGCTCGCCGCCTTGTTGCCCGAGCATGCAGACATCAGATGTCCATTGTCGGGAATCATGCTCTGACTTCATATGAAGCAGGTCACGATATGAAGCAGGTCACGCAAAGGCTGCTTTGGGGCTCACCCCAAAAACAAATGCGTCCCGCCAGGGTGCGGGACGCATTCTAACCTCAAAAAAACACGGCACGCCACGCCCATCGCTCGGGTATCATTTGGACGCGGTGGCCTTGTTTTCCATGTTCACGACCTGCACGCGGCGGTTTACGTCCGCCATCGGCTGGCTCGGGTCCTTCAGCTTGCTCTTGCCATAGCCGACGGTGACGAGGTCGGCGCCGGCGATGCCGAATTTGTCGACCAAATAGCGCTTGATGGCATCGGCGCGGCGCTCGGAGAGGCCCTGGTTGTATTCCTCGCCGCCGGCGGCGTCGGTGTGGCCGGCGACCACGAAGGTCGAGCCCTTCAGGTTCGGATTGGTCAAGGCACGGCCGAGGGCCTGCACCGAGGGCAGCGATTTCGCGCTGACGTCGGCGGAGTTGTAGTCGAAATTGATCTCGAGATCGATCTTCGGCTTGTCCTGGACGATGGTCGCGATCTCCTCGCGCTCGGCCGATGACAGCGAGCGCGTGGCGCGGCCGCGGACGGTCTGCACGAACTTGGCCTGATCGGGGTTCAGCTCGGGCGAGGTCTGCGGGCCAGCCGACAGGCCGCGGGTCAGCGGCTTCTTCTCGGGCGTCAGCGCCTTGACGATCTGGTCCTCGGTGACGTCGTCGCCGGCGCGGGCGGCGACAATGCCGAACGACAGCGCGGCGCCGACGGCGGTGATGACAAGGATGGCGGTCAGATTTCTGGACGGCTTGAACATATCGGTCCCTCCTGCGCGCGTCCCGCGCGGTTCCAAATGACTACTCAAATCGATTGCCGGCACTCTCTGGATTGGTCTGCGAATTCCGTCTGCGGTTCGAGGAGAGCCGCGGGCAGGCCTCAAATACACGCCTCAAATACATGTCATTGTACACCGTATTCGGCGAACTCCTTCACGATATTCGGGTCCATCGCCCTGGCATTGGCGAGGTCGAGATCGCCTTCCGCGATCGAGCCGTTGCGCTTCTTGGCGAGGCCCCGGCCGTACAGCGAGGAGGTCAAGCGCGGGTTGATCTTCAGTGCGGCGTCGAAATCGGCGATCGCATTCTTGTTCTGCCCGCTCTTCAGATTCATCAGCCCGCGGCTGTCGAGTGCGTCGATGAAATTCGGCCGCAGCCGCAGCGCCTCGTTGCAATCCTTCAGCGCCGCCTGCAGATCGCCGACGACGGTGCGGACCCAGCAGCGGTTGTTATAGGCCTCGACGTCCTTCGGATTCACCCGCAGCGAATTGGTGAAGTCCTTGATCGCGAGGTCGTAGAAGCCCTTGCTCGCATAGACTTGGCCGCGGCGGTACAGGGCCGCTGCATCGTCTGGATTCTTGTCGAGCTTGTCGGTCAGCTCCTTGATCGTCGCGTCGTCGGTAGGCGGGCTGGCCGGCGGGACCGGTGCCGGCTGGATGACAGGCGGCGCCGGAGGCGGTGGCGGCGCCAGCGCGATCTCGGGCGGCTTCGGCGGCGGTGCGGGCGGAGCCGGCGGTGGGGCCGTCCCGGTCTGGATCGGCGGCGCCGGCGGTGTCGTCGCCACTTCGGGTTGCGGTGCCGGCAGGGGGTTCGAAGGCCGCGGCGTGCCATCCGGGATGAAGGAGAAATCCTCGGCCAATGACGACGAAATCCACGGCACCTGTTCCTGGCGCGAGGCGCGGGTGACGCCGACCCGGGTGCGGTTCAGCGTCTCCTCGGCCATCAGGTCGGGGGTGCGGATCTCCTTCAGGAGTTCCCGCACGAACAGGCTGTGGTCGGTGCCATTGTCCGAGATCACCGACGATAGCGCGGCCGAATACATCACCAGCGTACCGTTGGGTGCGATCACCGGGGCAAGGCCCGCGGAGAAGCTGCGGAACCGGCGCTCGAACGGATTGCGTCTGGAGGCGTCGACCAGGGCGATCTTCACCCCGGCGCCGCGGCTGTTGATCTCGCCGAGCACGGTCTCGAGGCTGAAGCCGTCGCGGCGCACGTCCGACTCGGCCCAGATCTGCGCATCGACCGGGATCATGTAGCTCTGGCGGTTCGACTGGATACCGTAGCCCGAGAAGAAGATCAGCGCGACCGAGCCCGGCCTGATCTTGCCATACAGCTTGTCGAAGGCGCGGCGCATGCCGTCGCCGGTCAGGTTCTCGCCGACATCGACGGTGAAGCCGTCGCGCTTGAGCTCATCGGCGACGTCGCGTGCATCGTTGATCGGCTCTTTCAGGGGCGCGTCGGCGTCGGGATATTTGGCGTTGCCGATGACCAGCGCGAAACGGTCCCCGGCGGCGAGGGACGGAGCGGACGACGCGATCGACAACATCAACGAGGCGAGCAACGCAAGGCGAATTTTCATGATCGCGGCAATCCAGATCGCGGCATTCCAAATGAAATGGCGCCGATTCCAGCTTGCGCCGCGGCGACCTTACTCTAGCGAAAATCCATTATCAAACCACGGCCATACCTCGTCAATCGCTTGCGGCACCGGCATCAATTGCGAGCGAGTCTTCCGGAAAGCCTTTCAGGGATTGCGCGTGGTCATGACAGCATCGCCATTCGGGCATGGTGCAAGTTCCCGCCAGCGGTTAATGTGACCCCACTCACAGAGGCTGTGACCGCCCCGTCATGCGCCTGTCACCGTCACGCCTGGTTTGACCTTTGTGCGCGGCGATGGCTTCCTGGCGGGCCAAACAAGACATGCAAACAAGAGCGAAACCGATGGGAAACGCCTACGAGATCTACGCCCTGCGCTACGCGACGATGTCGCCGCGCACACCTCATTTGAACTTCCTGGTGCCCGATCCGCACGACACCACCGCCCAGGACCTCGATTATTTTGTCTGGCTGATCCGCGGCCACGGACGCGATATCCTGGTCGACACCGGCTTCAACGCCGAGGAAGCCAAGGCGCGCGCCCGCAAGCTGACGTTGAACCCGGTCGACGCGCTGGCTAACTTCGGCGTCAGCGCCGATGCGATCCGCGACGTCATCGTCACCCATCTGCACTATGACCATGCCGGCAATCTCGACCGCTTTCCGAACGCCAGATTCCATCTGCAGGAACGCGAGATGAGCTACGCGACCGGCCGCTGCATGTGCAACGGCATGCTGCGTCATCCGTTCTCGATCGAGCACGTCACGCAGATGGTGCGTCACGTCTATGGCGAGCGTGTCACCTTCCACTCCGGCGATGGCGAGATTGCGCCCGGCGTCACGGTGCATCGCGTCGGCGGTCATTCCGACGGTCTGCAGGTGGTGCGGGTCGAGACCGCGCGCGGACCCGTCGTGCTGGCGTCCGATGCCGCGCACTACTATGCGAACCTGCACAAGCGCAGCCCGTTCCCGATCGTCTACAATGTTGGCGACATGGCGAGTGGCTGGGAAACCGTCGAGCGGCTCGCCGGTCATCCGGACCGCTTCATCCCTGGCCATGATCCGATCGTGAGCGAGATCTACCCGCGCGCCAGCGACAAGGTGGATGCGTTTGCCTTGCATCTCACACCGTCGCGGTCGTTCGCGAAATAGTGTGACTCCGGATCACGCCAACAAACGTCAAAAAGAAGAACTGATATGACTGACTATAAGACCCTCGGCTTCATCGGCCTCGGCGTGATGGGCGAGCCGATCTGCCGCAATCTCGTGAAGAAGAGCGGCAAGCGCCTGATCGCTTTCGATCTCGCGCCCGAGCCGTTGCAGCGGCTGCGTGCCGAGGGTGCGGAGATCTCAGGCTCCGTGGCTGATGTCATTACGCAAAGCGATCTGCTGTTCCTTTGCCTGCCGAGCGCAAAACATGTGCGCGCGGTGTTTGAAGGTGACGGCATTTTGAAAAACATCAGGAGCTGCCAGGTCGTCGTCGATCTCGGCACATCGTCGGTGAACCAGACTCGCGACTTCGCAAGGCAATTGCAGGCCAAGGGCGCTGCCTGGGCGGACGCGCCGATCGCGCGCACCCGGCAGGCGGCGCAGGACGGCACGCTCAGCGTGATGGTCGGCGCAGCTCCGGCGCTCTATGCCGCAATCGAGCCCCTGATCCGCTGCTTTGCCACCGACGTCACCAATTGCGGCGACATCGGCGCGGGGCAGGTCACAAAGATCCTCAACAACATGGTGTTGTTCGAGACGGTGAACGCGCTCGCCGAAGCGGTCGCGTTGGCGAAACACAACGGCGTTGATCCGAAGCTACTGCTCGACACCTTGTCGAAGGGCTCCGCCGACAGCTTTGCGCTGCGCAACCACGGCATGAAGGCGATCGTACAGGCGTGTTTCCGGAGCGGGCATTCTCAACCGACTATGCGCTGAAGGACTTGTCCTACGCGCTGGAACTTGCGGCCGATGCCGGCATCAAGATCCGCGGTGCCGAGCTGATCGGCACCATCCTGCAGGAGGCGATCGATAAGGGATCCAAGGACAATTACTTCCCGGTGATCGCGAAACATATTGGCGGGGCGTGACTGCAACTTGATGGCGGATTACGCTGCGCTGATCCGCCCTACATCCTGCCTAATACGCTTCCTTCGCGTCGGCCTCTTCGCTGGTTTGCACCAGTTCAAGGCTCTTCTCGACCTTGCCGAGGAGACGGCCGAGATCGCGGCGCTCCTGGGCGGACAGGCATGAGAGGATCTCCTGCTCCTTGCGCAACAGGCGCGGAATCAGGTCTTCGTAGAGCACCTGGCCCTTCTTTGTGAGCTGCAAGCGGAATTCACGGCGATCGTCCTCGTTTTCGACGCGCTCGACGATCTCGCGCTCCATCAGCGCCGAGACGGCACGGCTGATGGTGGATTTATGCGTGCGGGTGCAATGCGCGATGTATTGCGCGCTGCAGGCGCCATTGCGGAAGCCCAGCGTGGCGAGCACACGCCACTCCGGAATGTCGAGGTCGTGGCGCGCCTGATATTCGCTCGACAGCGCCGAGCTGACCTCGGCCGCGAGCCGGTTCAGGCGAAACGGCACAAAGTGGAAGAGATCGAGCCGTTTCTTTCTCGGTGCGGCATCGTCGCGCAGATCGGTCTCGTCGGCGGGGCGCGGCCGGGGCGGAGGCTGGCTTGTGGATGTCCTGGCCAATAATCGCTCCAATTTGAGTTGACGGCGGGCCCGACTGGGAGTTTAAGATAGTTGCAAGTGAGACTAATTTAGCAAGATCGCGCGCCGGTCGCAAGCTTGTCATACAAGATCAACGTCCAAGACCGGCGGCTAAAGGGGAACATCCAGGGTCGCGCAATGGCACAAGCCAAACCGGCACAGGCCAAAACCCAGTTCGGCTATCGCCGCCATCCCGATCAGGACCGGGCGGGCGCCAATTTGGCGGAACATCCGGTCGTCGTGGTGGGCGCTGGTCCGGTTGGGCTTTCGCTGGCGATTGATCTGGCGCAGCGCGGCCAGCGCGTCGTGCTGCTCGACGATGCCGATCGGATCGGCGAAGGCTCGCGCGCGATCTGTTTCTCGAAGCGCTCGCTGGAGTTCTGGGATCGCCTCGGCGTCGGCGACCGCATGGTCGACAAAGGCGTGGTATGGAGCGTCGGCAAGATTTTTCATGGCGACTCGCAGCTCTATCAGTTCAATCTGCTGCCCGAGGAGGGCCACAAGCGGCCTGCCTTCATCAATCTGCAGCAGTTTTATGCGGAGGCCTATCTGGTCGATCGCGTCGGGCAGCTGCCCGAGATCGACCTGCGCTGGCGCAACAAGGTGATCTCGCTTGAGAGCCGCAACGATGGCATCGCGCTGACGATTGCGACGCCCGACGGCACGTACCAGGTGCATGCCTCCTTCGTGATCGCCTGCGACGGCGCCCGTTCGTCGCTGCGGCAGATGGTCGGCGCGGACTTCGCCGGTCAGGTGTTCGAGGACCAGTTCCTGATCGCCGACGTCAAGATGACCGCGGCGTTCCCGACCGAGCGCTGGTTCTGGTTCGATCCGCCATTCCATGCCGGGCGCTCGGCGCTGCTGCACAAGCAGCCGGACGACATCTGGCGGATCGATCTGCAGCTCAATCCGGATGCCGATCCAGCGGTGGAGAAGCTGCCGGAGAATGTGCGGCCGCGGATCGCGCGCATGCTCGGGCATGACAAGTTCGAGTTCGAGTGGATCTCGCTCTACAAGTTCCAATGCCGGCGGATGGCCAAATTCACCCATGGACGGGTGATCTTCGCCGGCGATTCCGCTCATCAGGTGTCCCCGTTCGGCGCGCGCGGCGCCAATTCCGGGCTCGAGGATGCCGAGAATCTGGCTTGGAAGCTCGACCGCGTCCTGCGCGGGCTCTCACCGGAGGGATTGCTGGAGAGCTATCATGTCGAGCGCAGCGCGGCTGCGGACGAGAACATTCGCGAGTCGACGCGCTCGACCGACTTCATGGCACCGGTGACGCGTCAGGAGGCGCGGCTGCGCCAGGCTGTGCTGTCGCTCGCTGAGGATACCGAGTTCGGCAAGCGCATGGTCAATGGCGGCCGGCTCTCAGTGCCTTCGATCTATGACTCGGCGCTCTCGACGGAAGATCGTGATATTTGGCGCGGCGGCCCGCGGCCCGGTGCCTCGATGCTGGATGCGCCGATGGCCGACCGTAACGGCGGTTCCATTTATCTGACCGAGGCCTTCATCAAGCAGGGAACGCGCTTCACGCTGCTGGAGTTTAGCAATCGCGCGGCGACGGATCTGCCCGAAGGCGTCGGGGCGATCCGCATTGGCGGCGAGGCTGGCCTGGTCGATGCACAAGGCCTTGCTGCCAAGCGTTACGACGCCGAGCCTGATACGGCCTATCTGCTGCGGCCGGACGGTTACGTCGCCGCGCGCTTCCGCAAGGCCTCGAGGCCCGTGCTCGATGCGGCGCTGGCGCGCGCATCCGGCCTGAACTGAGAGTTTCGCCCATGGCGCTGTCGACCAGCTCGAATTTTGCAAAGCCCGATGATGCCTTCCGCACCGTCGTCGAGGCGCATCGCGGCCTGACCGAGGCGCAAAGCGCCGATCTCGACGCGGCGTTGGTTCTGGTGCTCGCCAATCATATCGGCGATATCGATGTGCTCAGGGAAGCGATCGTGCTGGCGAGACGGCGGATGCTGGATGAGAGCCAGCAGCAACAGCAGCAACAACAATAGTGCGGGCCAAGATGACACTGTATCGAATCGAGCCGCGGCTTCACCTCGCCCCGCCTGCGGGGAGAGGTCGGAACGCATCGTCAGATGCGTTCCGGGTGAGGGGGAGTTTCCGCGGGCGCGTCGATCGCCGTGTATGCGGAGATGGCCCCTCACCCCAACCCTCTCCCCGTAAGGACGGGGAGAGGGAGCGCAGCTTCGTCGCTGTCGTCATCCGACCTCATCTCACCACGCTTATGAACGGACAGGATTGAACTGATGGCCAAAGGTTTTGCTTCGACGACCGATATGGCGGAAAAGAAGGTTACCTTCTCCGAAATCGGAACCGATCTCTACGCCTTCACCGCCGAGGGCGATCCCAACACCGCTGTTATCGTTGGCGAGGACGGATGCCTGGTGTTCGACGCACAGGCGACGCCCGCGATGGCCAACAAGGTGATCGAGCGGGTGCGCAAAGTCACCGACAAGCCGATCAAATATGTCGTGCTGTCGCATTATCACGCGGTGCGCGTGCTTGGCGCCTCGGCCTACAAGGCGCAGGGCATCGTCGCCTCGCAGGAGACCTATCGCCTGATCGAGGAGCGCGGCCAGCAGGACTGGGATTCCGAATACGGCCGCTTCCCGCGCCTGTTTCAGGATGCGCAAAGCATTCCCGGCCTGACCTGGCCGACGCTGACCTTCGAAGGCGAGATGTCGATCTATCTCGGCAAGCGTGAAGTGCGGCTGATGCAGCTTGGCGCCGGCCACACCTCGGGCGATATCGTCGCCTGGGTGCCGGATGCCGAAGTGATGTTCTCCGGCGATCTCATCGAATACCACTCGGCCTGCTATTGCGGCGACGCCCATTTGCGCGAATGGCCGATGACGCTGAACGAGATCCGCGCCTTCAATCCGAAGGCGATTGCGCCCGGCCGTGGCGATGCGCTGACCGGCCTTGCCACGACGCGTGACGCGATCGCGATGACCCGCGATTTCGTCACCACGCTCTATGGTGCCGCCGAGACGTCGGTCGCCAAGGACCGCACGCTGAAGGAATCGATGGCCGCGACCCGCGAGGTGATGGACCCGAAGTTCTCCAGCTTCGCGATCTACGAGCACTGCCTGCCGTTCAACGTCTCCCGTGCCTATGACGAGGCGTCCGGGATCGACGATCCCGTGATCTGGACCGACAAGCGCGACCAGGAAATGTGGGCCGCCCTGCAAGGAGGAGGATGACCATGAATATCAACACCTCGCCTGATCAGATCGTTCGCAGCACCGGACAGGTGACGGCGGGCTATATGTCCGGCTTCGGCAACAGCTTTGAGACCGAGGCACTCCCAGGCGCGCTGCCGATGGGCCGCAACTCGCCACAGCGCTGCGCCTATGGGCTCTATGCCGAGCAATTATCAGGCTCGCCGTTCACGGCGCCACGCGGCACCAATGAGCGCTCCTGGCTCTATCGCATCCGCCCCTCGGTGCGGCACTCCGGCCGTTTCGCCAAGGTTGATGCCGGACTGTGGCGAACCGCGCCGTGTCATGAGTACGACATGCCGATCGCGCAACTGCGCTGGGACCCCGCGCCGATCCCGAAGGAGGACATGACCTTCCTGCAGGGTGTGCAGACCATGACCACGGCTGGCGATGCCAATACGCAAGCCGGCATGGCAGCGCATATCTATCTCATCACCACATCGATGGTGGACCAGCATTTCTACAATGCCGATGGCGAGCTGCTGTTCGTGCCGCAGCAGGGCAATCTGCGCTTCGTCACCGAGTTCGGCCGCATCGATGCCGAGCCCGGCGAGATCGTGGTGATCCCGCGCGGCGTCAAGTTCCGCGTCGAGATTCCGGCAGGGCCTGCGCGCGGCTATCTCTGCGAAAACTATGGCGGCGCCTTCACACTGCCAGAGCGCGGTCCGATCGGCGCCAATTGCCTCGCCAATTCGCGCGACTTCCTGACGCCGGTGGCAAGCTATGAGGACAAGGACACGCCGACCGAACTCTACGTGAAATGGGGCGGCTCGCTGTTCAAGACCACGCTGCCGCATTCGCCGATCGATGTGGTCGCCTGGCACGGCAACTACGCGCCGTACAAATATGACCTGCGCGCCTTCTCGCCGGTCGGCGCGATCGCCTTCGACCACCCGGATCCTTCGATCTTCACGGTGCTGACCTCGCCGTCGGAGACCGCGGGCACCGCGAATATCGATTTCGTGATCTTTCCGGAGCGCTGGCTGGTGGCCGACAACACCTTCCGTCCGCCGTGGTACCACATGAACATCATGTCGGAATTCATGGGCCTGATCTACGGCGTCTACGACGCCAAGCCGAAAGGCTTCGTCCCCGGCGGCATCTCGCTGCACAACTGCATGCTGCCGCACGGCCCGGACCGCGATGCCTTCGAGCACGCCAGCAATAGCGAGCTGAAGCCGGTGAAGCTGACCGGCACGATGGCCTTCATGTTCGAGACCCGGTTTCCCCAACGCGTGACGCGGCATGCCGCGACGGCGTCGACGCTGCAGGACGATTATTCCGACTGCTGGAAGGGCCTGGAGAAGAAGTTCGATCCGAACAAGCCGTAAAAAATACAGCCGTCATGGCCGGGCTTGACCGGGCCACCCATCTTTTCAAAAGCGATGGGTCGCCGGGTCAAGCCCGGCGATGACAACATCGTCATCGGAGACATCTCGTGCCCCACCCCAACGACCCGAAACTCCGCTCCTTCATCGACGTCGCGCCGACCTCCGACTTCCCGATCCAGAACCTGCCCTACGGCGTGTTCTCGTCGAAGGACGGGCTCGCCCAGCGCGTCGGCGTTGCGATCGGCGATTATGTGCTCGACCTCTGGGAGCTCGAGCAGGACTCGCGGCTCGATGTCGGGCCGCTCGGCGCATTCTCGCAGCCGTCACTCAATCCGTTCATGGCGCTGGGGCCGAAGGTGTGGTCGGCAACGCGGGTGCGGATCAGCGAGCTGCTGCGCTCCGATCACCCGGAGCTGCGTGACAACAGGGAATTGCGGGCGCGGGCGCTGGTGCCGATGGCGGATGTGAAGCTGTACATGCCATTCACGGTCGCAGGCTATACCGACTTTTACTCGTCGAAGGAGCACGCCACCAATGTCGGCGTCATGTTCCGCGGCAAGGACAACGCGTTGCAGCCAAACTGGCTGCATATGCCGATCGGCTACAACGGCCGCGCCTCGACCGTTGTGGTGTCAGGCACCAAAGTCCGCCGACCACGTGGGCAGCTCAAGCCGCCCACCGCTGACGTGCCGAGCTTCGGTCCGTGCAAGCGGCTCGATTTCGAGCTGGAGATGGGCGTGGTGGTTGGCCAGGCGTCAGCGATGGGCGAGATGCTAACCGAGGCGCAGGCCGAGGAGATGATCTTCGGCTTTGTCATCCTCAACGACTGGAGCGCGCGCGACATCCAGCAGTGGGAGTACGTGCCGCTCGGCCCGTTCCAGGCCAAGGCGTTCGCGACCTCGATCAGCCCCTGGGTGGTGACCCGCGAGGCGCTGGAGCCGTTCCGGATGCAGGGCCCGGCGCAGCAGCCGGAGCCGCTGGCCTATCTGAAGCAGGCAGGTGCGAACAATTACGATCTCGCGCTCGATGTTGGCTTGCGCGCTGGTGCGATGAACGAATCGACGACGATCTGCGGCACCAATTTCAAATACATGTACTGGTCCTCGGTGCAGCAGCTCGTGCATCATGCGTCGAGCGGCTGCGCGATGAATATCGGCGATCTCTTAGGGTCCGGCACGATCTCCGGGCCGGAGAAGCAGCAGCGCGGCAGTCTCCTGGAGATCAGTTGGAACGGTACCGAGCCGGTCGAGCTCTCAAGTGGCGTCAAGCGCACCTTCCTCGAAGACGGCGATTCGCTAGTGATGCGCGGCTGGTGCCAGGGCGATGGCTATCGCGTTGGCTTCGGCGAGGTCGAAGGGACGATCGTCGCGGCCGAGTGATGCTCCCCGTCATTCCGGGGCGATGCGCAGCATCGAACCCGGAAACTCGAACTTCCCCGGTGCGCAATTGCGCACCTGCCTCACCGTTCCTCCGGCCGGATATCCTTCAGCCGCGCCGAATTCGCCGCACAGTCCTCGAGGCTGAATTTCAGATGCACCCGCTTGTCCGAAGGCGGCTGCTTCGCCGCGCTCACGCCGGGCCGCCATTCCTGCGCGGGCCGGATCGGCCGCGGCGCAAAACCGCCGCCGCAGTTCGGGCAGACATTCCCGAGCTTGGTCTCGGCGCAGTCGGCGCAGAACGTGCATTCGTAGGAGCAAATCCGCGCTTCCGTCGCGCTCGGCGGCAGGTCCTTGTCGCAATATTCGCAGTTCGGTCGCAGCTGCAGCGCCATGGTCGTCTCTCTTGCCGGATATTGGAGGGATGATCGCAAATCACCCTGCGGAAGCGAATGCCGTATTTCCCTCGATTTGCGCCACGCTATCCCTGCAAGACCTTCAGCGGCAGCTTCGAGCTTTCCTTCAGCCGGTCGAGCACGATCGACGAACGCACATGCGCGACACTCTGGTGCGGCATCAGCACATTGTTGACGATGTCGGAAAGGCTCTTCAGATCGCGCAGGATCACCTTGAGGAGGTAGTCGGCATCGCCGGTCAGCGCATAGGCCTCCTGGATGTCGTCGACGCGGTTGACCAACTCGCGAAACCTGTTCGCATTGTCCGGCGAATGGGTCGCCAGCGTGATGTGGATGAAGGCGATCAGGCCGAAGCCGAGCGCCTCGCCGGCGAGGTCGGCATGGTAGCCCGAGATCACCTTCTCCTCCTCGAGCCGCATCCGGCGGCGTGAGCATTGCGAGGCGGACAGGCCGACAAGGTCGGCCAGTTGCTGGTTGGTCAGCCGGCCGTCGTCCTGCAGCGCCGCCAGCATCCTGAGGTCGAAAGCGTCGACGTTAATCATGCGTCAAATACCATTTTTATGCACAAATCATGCATGATTATAGCAAATGGCAGAGTATTTTGCACGCACGTTGCGCAGCAAACGGCGGAAACTCGTCTCCAGCCAAATCAGGGAGAGTCCGCTATGGGTCCGTTTCCGCACGATGCGCCGCCGGCCGAAATCACGACCGACAATCCGATGGGAACCGACGGCTTCGAGTTCGTCGAATATGCCCACCCCCGTCCGGACGAACTGCATGCCCTGTTCAAGCTGATGGGTTTTGCCCCGGTCGCCCGCCACAAGACCAAGGCGATCACGGTCTATCGGCAGGGCGATATCAATTACCTCGTCAATGAGGAGCCCGGTTCCCACGGCTTCGACTTCGTCGCAGCGCACGGGCCGTGCGCACCGTCGATGGCGTTCCGCGTGGTCGACGCCAGGCAGGCTTATGAGCGCGCGCTTTCGCTCGGCGCCGAGCCGGCCGATGCCTCGTCCGCGCAAAAGACGCTCGACGTTCCCGCGATCAAAGGCATCGGCGGCAGCCTGCTCTATTTCGTCGATCGCTACGGCGCCAAGGGCTCGGCCTATGATGGCGAGTTCGAGTGGCTCGGTGCGGCGAACCCGCGTCCCGCGGGCTCGGGTCTCTATTATATCGATCACCTCACTCACAACGTGCATCGCGGCCGCATGGATGTCTGGACCGGTTTCTATTCAAAGCTGTTCAACTTCCGCCAGATCCGCTTCTTCGATATCGAGGGCCGCGCCTCCGGCCTGTTCTCGCGCGCGCTGACCAGCCCGGACGGCAAGATCCGGATTCCGATCAACGAGGACGCCGGCGATTCCGGACAGATCGAGGAGTATCTCAACATCTATCGCGGCGAGGGCATCCAGCACATCGCCTGCGGCGCCCACGACGTCTACCGCACCGTCGAAACGCTGCGCGAAGCCGGCCTGCCCTTCATGCCGGCACCGCCGGAGACCTATTTCGAGCGGATCGACGCCCGCCTGCCGAAGCACGGCGAGGATGTCGCGCGGTTGCGCAGGGACGGCATCCTGATCGACGGCGAGGGTGTGGTCGAGGGCGGCCAGACCAAGGTATTGCTGCAGATCTTCTCGGCCAACGCGATCGGGCCGATCTTCTTCGAATTCATCCAGCGCAAGGGCGACGACGGATTCGGCGAAGGCAACTTCAAGGCGCTGTTCGAATCGATCGAGGAAGACCAGATCCGCCGCGGCGTCCTGAAGGTCGATGATGCCGCCTAGAGCATTTTCACAATTGGTGGAATCGGAGGATTCCCAGCGCGGTTGCTCCATGATTCAGTTTCCGCATTGATTCGAGGCGGAGGCTTTGATGGGAGCACCTTATTCTCAAGATTTGCGTGAACGGGTCATTTCCGTCGTCGACGGCGGAATGGGAGCGTATCAGGCAGCGCCGCTGCTGCGGGTCAGCGTTTCCTACATTTACAAGGCGCTGGGGCGTTGGCGGGCGACTGGCGAGACGACGGCTCGCCCGTCGGGCCGCGGGCCGGCTCCGAAACTTGCTGCTCACGATGAAGCGCTGCGCCAGCGGATCGTGCACAAGCCAGACGCCACGCTGGAGGAGATCCGGGCGTGGCTGCTGGCCACGCACGACGTGAAGGTCAGTATCGGCTGCTTGTGGAAGCGCCTGCGCCAGCTCGGCCTGACGCTCAAAAAAAGTCACTGAGAGCTGCGGAGCAAGATCGGGCCGATGTCGCCGAGGCGCGTGTGGAATGGCGCGCCGGTCAGGCGGAATTGAGCCCGGAGCGCCTGGTCTTCATCGACGAGAGCGGCGCGTCCACCAAAATGACCCGGCTTTACGGCCGCTGCGCGCGCGGCAAGAGGCTCGTTTGCACAGTCCCGCACGGCCATTGGAAAACAACCACCTTCGTCGGAGCTTTGCGCCAGGACGGCATGACCGCGCCGTGCGTCTTCGACGGCCCGATGAACGGCGAGACATTCCTCGCCTGGGTCGAGCAGTTCCTCGTTCCGACGCTGCGGTCGGGCGACATTGTCGTGATGGACAATCTGTCGAGCCACAAGGTCAGGGGCGTCCGCGAAGCCATTGAGGCGGCCGGTGCGATGTTGCGCTATCTGCCGCCATACAGCCCGGACCTCAATCCGATCGAGCAGTTCTTCGCCAAATTAAAGTCCCTGCTGCGCAAGGCAGGCGCACGAACTCTCGAAGCCCTCGACAACGCAATCGCCGAAGCTTACCCGCTTCTCGCCAACAGAATGCCTGAACTTTCTCGCCGATGCCGGTTATCGTCACCAACCATGAAAACGCTCTAGAGCATTTTCGGTTCGGATTGAATCAGAACCGAAGCTCCAGATTCTTGTTTTGACGCGTTTTCTTCACGCGAACCGGCGGCCACTTCGCTCGAAAACGCTCTAGTTGAACGGTGGGGTTATTTCCCCACCGCCAGTTCGGTATGGACGAGCTTCACCCAATAGGCTGCGCCGAGCGCGAGGATGTCGTCGTTGAAATCATAGCCGGGCGTATGGACGTTATGGAATGAGCCGTCGGCCGCCATGCCGTTGCCGATGATGATGAAGCCGCCCGGCTTTGCTTCCAGCATGAAGGAGAAATCCTCCGAGCCGGTCACCGGCGGGACATTGCCATCGACTTGCGCGGCGCCGACCAGGTCGGATGCCGCTGATATCGAGATGTCGGTCTGCTCGGCGTGGGTGATGAGGGGTGGGTAGCGGCGATTGTAGATGACCTCGGCGGTGCAGCCGAACGCCGTGGCTTGGGCGTGCGCCAGCGCCGTCAAGCGTTCTTCCAGGAGATCGCGGATGTGCGGCTTGTAGGAGCGCGCGGTGCCGGTGATCGTGACCTTCGACGGAATGATGTTGGGCGAACCGGGATCGCCGCCCATGATGGACCCGACGCTGACGACCGCGGTCTCGATCGCCGGCACGGAGCGGCTGACGATGGTTTGCATCGCCATGATGAACTGCGCGGTCGGCAGCGTCGCGTCAGTCGCCAGATGCGCGCCGGCGCCGCCATGGCCGCCGGTGCCGAGGAAATTCACTTCCCAGCTGTCGCTTGCCGCAAGGAACGGGCCGGTGCGGGTGCAGAAACGGCCGACCGGAATGCCGGGTATATTGTGCATGCCGTAGACTGCATCGACCGGGAATTTCTCGAACAGCCCTTCCTCGACCATCTTCTTACCGCCAGCGAGACCTTCCTCCGCCGGCTGGAAGATGAAGTTCACCGTGCCGCCGAAATCCGGATGTTCCGACAAATAGCGCGCAGCGCCGAGCAGCATCGCGGTGTGGCCGTCATGGCCGCAGGCGTGCATCTTGCCAGGCACCGTCGAGCCATAGTCGCGCCCCGGCACCTCCTGGATATGCAGCGCGTCGAGGTCGGCGCGCAGGCCGATCGCGCGCTGACCGGGTTGCCGGCCCTTCAAGGTCGCCACCACGCCGGTCTTGGCGATTCCCTCGGTCACATCGAGGCCGAACGCGCGCAGCTTGTCCGCGACCAGGGCGGCGGTGCGGATTTCCTCGAACCCGACTTCAGGGTTGCGATGGATCTGATGACGGATGTCGATCATCTCCGCCTCATGCGCCCGAAGCGCGGTCACCAGGGGATGTTCTGTCATCGCGGGTTTTCCTGTAGCCGTTAGTTCGGTGCGGCGGCCAGCGCGGCGGCCGGCCTGGCATCCTGAAGTTCGCTTTTTCGCGTCTCTGGCACACGGATCGCCAATGTTGCGAGCGCGCTGATGACGCTCATGATGATCACATACCACACCCACGACAGCTTATCGCCGGTGGCCGCGATGATCCAGGTGAACACGATTTGTGCGGTGCCGCCAAAAATCGTCACGCCCAGCGCGTAAGCGATCGAAAGCCCGGTGGTGCGCACCGCGGAAGGGAAGATCATCGGAATGAGGATGATGCCGGCCCCGGACGACATGGCATGGATTGCCATCAGGCCGGCGGCCACAATAACGAGAACCAGCGGCGAACCGGACGAAATCACGAGATGCAATGCGGGGTAAAACAGCAGCGTGACGATCAGGCGCGGGATCACGGCGATCACTTTCACACCGTATTTGTCGGCCAGGGCGCCCCCGACCAGCGAGAAGACCATTCCCGTTATCGCGATCGCGAGGCTCGCAGCCATCGACCAGCTCTGGTCGTAGTGCAGCGTGTTGATGGCGTAGGTGGCCGTATAGAGGAAGAAATATTGTGAAATGGTCGCGCCCGAGATCAGCAGGATGCAGAGCACGATCTTCTGCCAATGGTTCGCCAGCACGTCGGACAGCACGCCCCCCATGCTGCCATGAGCTTCTTCGGCATCCATTGTCTCGTCGAGGTTACGGCGGATGTAGTAGCCGACCGGCGCGATCAGGATGCCGAGCAGGAACGGGACCCGCCAGCCCCAACTATCGGTGGCGCCGGGCGTGATCAGCAGCGCCAGCAACAGCCCGACCAGAGCCGAGATCACGCTTCCCATGTTCTGGCTGGCAAGCTGCCAGCTGCCAAAGAAGGCTTTGCGATGCGGAGGCGCGCTTTCCAGCAGATAGGTGGTCGCCGGCCCCATCTCGCCGCCGGCCGAGAAACCCTGCAGCAGTCGCGCGAACACCAACAGAATGGGCGCGAGCACGCCGATCTGCTCATAGGTCGGCAACAATCCAATCATGCCGCTGCCGAGCGCCATCAGCCAGATGGTCAGGGTCATCGCAGGGCGCCGGCCGAAACGGTCGGCATAGGCACCGATCAAAATGCCGCCGAGCGGCCGGACGATGAATCCGACGCCGAAGGTCGCCACCGCAAGCAGCAGGCTGGTGCTTGGGTTCGCGGCAGGAAAGAACGCCTTGGCGAGCCAGGTCGCGAAAGCCGCATAGACCGTGAAATCGTAGAATTCGAGCGCGTTGCCCAGGATCGCCGCTCCGACCCGCATGGTCTGCGAAGGAGGCGGACGGTCGGCTGGCATACGGTTCACTGGCATACGATTCATAATGCGCCCCCGCGTCATTTAACTGTCAAATAACAAGCAAGAGGTGCGCCGTAATGCAATGGCCTTTCGCGTGTTGGCTTGGGATGGGCTTGGGATGACTGCGTATTGCAGCCTGCCGGTTCCCCCGACAGGCTGCGCGCGACTCGCTGACCTCAGCCTTTGGCCTTCCATGCGTTTGTCACGTCGCCAATGCTCGCGAGTTCCGGCTCGCGGATCGCCGATGGTGTGCGCGAGAAACGCGGTGCAGGCGCGGGCTGGGTCACGCCGTGACGCTCGACAAACACCTTGCGCGCCGCCATGTGCGGATGCTTCGGCGCCTCCGCCATGGTCAGGATCGGCGCAAAGCAGATATCGCTGCCTTCCATGATCGTGCACCAGTCCTCACGGGTCTTGCTCTTGAAGACCTTTGTCAGCTTCTCCTTCAGCGCCGGCCACGCCTTGCGGTCCATCTGCGCGTCGAAATCGGCGTCGGTGAGATCCGCATGCTTGCGCAGCAGCGCGTAGAACTGCGGCTCGATCGAGCCGATCGAGATGAAGTGGCCGCAGGAGCATTCATAGACGCCGTAGAAATGTGCGCCGCCGTCGAGGAAATTCTGGTCGCGGCCCTCAGTCCAGCGGCCCATCGCGCTCATGTCGAAGAACATCGACATCAGCGACGCCGCGCCGTCGCACATCGCAGCGTCGACCACCTGGCCCTTGCCGGACTTTTGCGCCTCCAGCAGTGCTGCGAGCACGCCGACCACCAGATAAAGCGCGCCGCCGCCGAAATCGCCGACCAGATTGAGCGGTGGCACTGGTTTGTCCTTGGTGCCGATCGCAGCCAGCGCTCCGGTGATCGAGATGTAGTTGATGTCATGGCCGGCGGCATTCGCCAGCGGACCTTCCTGGCCCCAGCCGGTCATCCGGCCATAGACCAGCTTCGGATTGCGCGCGAGCACGACATCGGGGCCGACCCCGAGCCGTTCCATCACGCCGGGACGAAAGCCTTCGATCAACGCGTCGGCATGGCTGAGCAGGTCGAGCACCTCCGCGATCGCGGCCTTGTTCTTCAGGTCGAGCTCGATGACCTTGCGGCCACGCGTCGCGACCGCCTTCAGATTCTTGCCGGCGCCAACGCGATCAAGCGTGATGACCTCGGCGCCCATGTCGGCGAGTAGCATGCAGGCGAACGGGCCCGGACCGATGCCGGCGAACTCGACAATGCGGAAGCCGGCGAGCGGACCGGATGCGCGGACGGCGGTTTGGGAGGCTGGTTTGTCGAGCACGTTGTCATTCCGTTGGTTGCTGGGACTTCGGGGGCGTTTCCGACCGTCCATCAGACGGCTTTTTTAATTAGCTGATTAGCTAAATTGTCTCGCCGAATGGGCCATGTGGCAAGCGACTTTTGCCGGAAACCGCCGGTAAAAACGCGAACGGCGCGCATTGCTGCGCGCCGTTGCGTTCTTGTGTTTAGGCGCTGTCAGCCGGCGGCGGTGACCGCACGCTGTCCCATCACCTTGACCAGGTTGGCGCGGTAGTCCGCCGAGCCATGGATATCGGCGAGCAGGCCGTTCGCCGAGATCGTGACGCTGTCGAGCGCGGCAGGGGACCAGTTCGCCTTCAACGCCTGCTCGATATCAGGCACCCGCACGACGCCGCTTTGCGACGCACCGGTTGCCGCGACACGAACGTCGCCCGACTTGGTCGTGGCGACGAACACGCCGGTTAGCGCGAAGCGTGAGGCCGGATGGCGCATCTTGGCATATCCGGCCTTGGCCGGAACCGGGAACGTAACAGCGGTGATGATCTCGCCATCCTCAAGCGCCGTCGAGAACAGGCCCTTGAAGAAGTCCTCGGCGGCGAGCGAGCGCTTGTTGGTCTTGATCGTCGCGCCGAGCGCCAGCACCGCGGCCGGATAGTCCGCCGCCGGGTCGTTGTTGGCAAGCGAGCCGCCGATCGTGCCGCGATGGCGCACGGCAGGATCGCCGATCATCGAGGCCAGATGCGCGAGCGCCGGAATCGCCTTCTGCACGGCGTCGCTTTGCGCCACGTCGTAATGCGTAGTTGCAGCCTTGATCGTCACGGTGTCGCCGGACATGTCGATACCGATCATGTCCTTGATCTTGGCCACGTCGATCACGTCGGATGGCGCAGCGAGGCGCTGTTTCATCACTGGGAGAAGGGTCTGTCCGCCGGCGAGGAATTTGGCTTCCTTGCCCTTGCCGAACAGGGCCACGGCGTCGTCGACCGAGGAGGCGCGGTGATAATTTGTCTCGTACATGGTTCTTCCTCCCTCAACCGTGAATGGCGTGCCAGACGCGATCGGGCGTCGCCGGCATTTCCAGCCTGTTGTTGCCGATAGCGTCCGTGATCGCGTTGATCACGGCAGCGGACGCGCCGATCGCGCCGGCCTCGCCGCAACCCTTGACGCCGAGCGGATTGCCCGGACACAGCGTCGTGGTGTGGGAGAGCTTGAACGACGGCAGGTCGTCGGCCCGTGGCATGGTGTAATCCATGAACGACGCGGTCAGGAGCTGTCCGGTGTCATCATAGACCGCACCTTCCAGCAGCGCCTGGCCGATGCCCTGTGCGAGACCGCCATGGACCTGGCCTTCGACGATCATCGGGTTGATCAGCCGGCCGAAGTCGTCGGCTGCCACGAAGTTGACGAAGGTGGTCTTGCCGGTGCCGGGATCGACCTCGAGTTCGCAGATATAGGCGCCGGCCGGGAAGGTGAAGTTGGTCGGATCGTAGAACGCGGTCTCCTTCAGACCGGGCTCCATGCCGTCGGGCAGATTATGCGCGGTATAGGCCGCGAGCGCGACCATCGGCAGCGCGATCGACTTGTCGGTGCCGGTGACCTTGAACTCGCCGTTCTCGATCACGATGTCGCTCTCGGAGGCTTCGAGCGCATGGGCCGCGATCTTCTTGGCCTTGGCTTCAACCTTCTCCATCGCCTTCACGATCGCGGTGCCGCCGACCGCGATCGAGCGCGAGCCGTAGGTGCCCATGCCGAACTGCACCTTGTCGGTGTCGCCATGGACGATCGAGACCTGGCTCAGCGGCACGCCCAGACGTTCTGCGATGATCTGGCAGAACGTCGTCTCGTGGCCCTGGCCGTGGCTGTGCGAGCCGGTGAGCACCTCGATGGTGCCGACCGGATTGACGCGGATCTCCGCAGATTCCCACAGACCGACGCCGGCACCCAGGCTGCCGACCGCCTTTGACGGCGCGATGCCGCAGGCTTCGATGTAGCAGGAGACGCCGATGCCGCGCAGCTTGCCGTCGGCCTTTGCCTTGGCCTTGCGGGCGGGGAAGCCGGCATAGTCGATCGCCTTCATCGCTGCATCGACGGAGGCGTTAAAGTCGCCGACGTCATATGCCATGATGACGGGCGTCTGATACGGGAACTGGGTGATGAAGTTCTGTCTGCGCAGTTCGGCCGGATCGACCTTCAACTGCCGTGCGGCGGTCTCCATCATGCGCTCGATCAAATAGCTCGCCTCCGGACGGCCTGCGCCGCGATAGGCGTCGACCGGCGTGGTGTTGGTGTAGACGCCCATCACCTCCGCGTAGATCGCCGGAATCACATACTGGCCCGACAGCAGCGTCGCGTAGAGATAGGTCGGCACCGCCGAGGAGAACAGCGACATGTAAGCGCCGAAATTGGCGTGGGTCTTTACCCTCAGGCCAAGGATCTTGTTGTCCTTGTCGAACGCCATCTCGGCCTTGGAGACGTGGTCGCGGCCATGCGCGTCGGTGAGGAAGGCCTCGGAACGATCGCCGGTCCACTTCACCGGGCGTTCGACCTTCTTCGAGGCCCACAACGCTACCATCTCTTCCGGGTAGATGTAGATCTTGGAGCCGAAGCCGCCGCCGACATCGGGCGCGATGACGCGAAGCTTGTTTTCCGGTGCGATGTTGTAGAACGCCGACAGCACGAGGCGGGCGACGTGCGGGTTCTGCGACGTCGTGTAGAGCGTGTAGTGCTCTTCAGCCGTGTCGTAGTTGGCGATCGCCGCGCGCGGCTCCATCGCGTTGGGCACCAGGCGGTTGTTGGTGAGATCGAGCGTGACAACGTTGGCGGCCTTGCTGAAGGCGTCCTTGACCGCGGCTTCGTCGCCGATATGCCAGTCATATACGACGTTGCCGGGGGCTTCGGGATGAAGCTGTGGTGCGCCGGGCTTGATCGCGGCCTTGATGTCCGGCACCGCGGGGAGCTCTTCGTAGTTGACCACGACCGCCTCGGCCGCGTCCTTGGCCAGATTCTTCGTCTCGGCAATCACGACCGCGACCGCCTGTCCGACGAAGCGCACGGTCTCCGGCGCCATCGCCGGCCATGCGCCCATTTTCATCGGCGAACCATCCTTCGAGGTGATCGCCCAGCCGCAGATCAGATTTCCGACCTTGTCATCGACGATCTGCTGCCCGGTCAGCACCGCGATCACACCGGGCATCTTCATCGCCTCTGACGAATCGATGCCCTTGACCTTGGCATGCGCATGCGGACTGCGGATGAAATGAGCATAGGTCATGCCGACCATTTTGATGTCGTCGACGTATCGCCCTTTGCCTGTAATGAAGCGGCGATCTTCCTTGCGCACGACGCTTGCGCCAATGCCTTCAACGCCCATGTCTTTTCCTCCCAACGGAGATTTCGATTTGCCGCCGTTTCCATCGAATCCGGCGGTGATGAGTTTGGTGACGTGTCGTTTCTACGCGTCCGCTATTCGGCGGCTTGCGCAACCTTCATGCGGCCGGCGGCATCGAGCACCGACTTGACGATGTTGTGGTAGCCGGTGCAGCGGCAGATATTGCCTTCGAGCTCGTGGCGGACGGTTTCCTCGTCGAGGTTGCCACCATGGCGATGCACGATGTCGACCGCGGACATGATCATACCGGGGGTGCAGTAGCCGCACTGCAGGCCGTGATTGTCGCGGAACGCCGCCTGCATCGGGTGCAGCTCGTCGCCTTTGGCGAGGCCCTCGATCGTGGTGACGTTGGAGCCTGCGGCCTGGCCGGCCAGCATGGTGCAGGATTTGACCGCCTGTCCATCGACATGGACGACGCAGGCACCGCACTGGCTGGTATCGCAGCCGACATGGGTGCCGGTCAGGTTCAGGTTTTCGCGCAACAGATGCACGAGGAGGGTTCGGTCTTCAACGTCGACCGAGACCGCCCTGCCGTTTACCGTCAGTTTGACTGTAGACACGCGTTCCTCCCAAAGATCTCATTATTGGCCAAGTAGAGCACGCTTCACTGGGGGCGTAACCGCGATCAAAGTCGTAGTTGCAGCCTTGTCATGAAGTTGGCCGGGCCTGTGTTCCCATCCTAGCAGGCGGTTGTTGGCCGGGCAATTTGCAGGCGTTGCGGGGAGTGCCGGAAGCGGCAGGCTCACGTCCTCGAATCCGCCGCCGAGCGTGCTACGACCATCCGCCTATAACTCCTAAAGAGGGTTTCTGTCAGGTTCGTCGATACTGAGCGACTTGGCGGGCGGCGGACGTCCTTCGACGACGCGCCAGAAAGCCTGTATGCCGATCTGCAGACCGTGCAGGTGACTGGCGCGTCGAACGAGCCGCGCCGGCCGCAACATCCCTACGAGGCTCCCCATGATGGGATTCCTGATCATCGACGATCACCCATTATTCGGGGAGGCGCTTGGCAACGCCATTCGCATTTCGCATCCGGATGCCCGCATCTACGAGGCCACCTCGATCAAGGGAGCGCTCGGCATCCTCGCTGCCGAGCCGAATATCGACCTGGCGTTGCTCGACCTGCTGCTGCCTGACGTCGTCGGTTTCTCGGGCTTCCAGAAGATCAGGGATCGCTATCCAAGGCTGCCGATCGCCATCGTCTCGAGCGAGGAGGACAAGCATACGATCCGCGAGGCGCTGGAAATGGGCGCGGTGGGCTATTTGCCGAAATCGACCTCGCTCGGCGAGCTGTCGCAGTCGATCGCGCGCGTGCTGAGCGGGTCGGTCTCGGCGCCGCCGGACTTCGTCGCCGCCGGCGCGTTGGAGCAATCCGAAACCGCGCGGACGTTGCGCGAACGGATCCAGAAACTGACGCCGCAGCAGATTCGTGTCCTTCATTTGATCACCCGCGGCCTGCAGAATCGCGAGATCGCGACGGAACTGAAACTCGCGGAGTCCACCGTCAAGGCGCATGTGACGGAAATCCTGCGCAAACTGAAGCTGTTCAGCCGTAACAAGGCGATCATTGAGCTCGGCAAGATTCCGCTGCCTATTCCCGAGGCCCCATTGGGTACAAAGCCGGAGAAGGCGTCCTAATTTGCTGCGCTGCAACGCGACTGCGTTGAGGGTGGGCTGCACCTCAGCATTAAGGTAGGGTCTCGACTCGCAACGGCTGTCATGGGCGATCCGGGAGAGGACGGCGGAGCTTTGACCACGACCGCGCCTCTGGCGGACCAGCCGCCGGTCAGCATGGTGGGTGCCCCTCGACTGTTGATCGTCGAGGATCACCCGTTGTTCCGTGCTGCCCTTACCGGTGTGATCGGCGCCGAGTTTCCCGATGCCGAGGTGCTGCAGGCGACGTCGATCGCCAGTGCGTTGGACGTCATCGTCGCGCGCGATGGCCTCGATTTGATCCTGCTCGATCTGTCGATGCCGGGAACGACGGGGCTGTTGGGTGCATACCGCGTACGTGCCGCCGCACCGCGCAGCGCCCTCGTGATTATTTCAGCGCATGACGATTCCCGGATCATCGGCGGCGCGATCTCGCTTGGCATTTCCGGCTATATCCCGAAATCCACGCCGAAAGCCGAGCTGGCACAGCTGCTGCGCGGCATTCTCGAAGGCGGCGTTTGCCTGCCCAAGCGCTTCCGCGATGCCGCCGCCGCCCGGCAGGGCCAGGCCGACACAAGGGAGCTGATCCAGCGTCTCGGTCAGCTCACCTCGCAACAATTGCGCGTGCTCGACATGATCTGCCGCGGCCTGCAGAACAAGCATATCGCCTATCAGCTCGATATCTCGGTCACGACCGTGAAGGTGCACGTCTCGGAGATCCTGCGGAAGCTCGACGTGCGAAGCCGGACCGAAGCGATCATTGCACTGTCGAAGCTGGATTTCGGCAAGCATGACCACGCGCCGGCAACAGCCGCGCCGTCGTCGCGCGGCGGCCCTTCATAGCCGTGCGGCCGGCTGCTCGGCGGCCAGCAGGAACGACAGCAGCGAGCGCATCTCGGCGGGCTTGATCGGCTTCTTCAGCAATTCGTGGCCGAAGGCCGAAACGTCGGAAGCCGCCTTGGCGGAGTGATCGGCGGTGACGATGATCGCTGGAACATCGATCTTGATCTCGTTGCAGATCACGCCGACAGCCTCGATTCCGGTCTCGCCATTGTCGAGGTGAAGGTCGGCGATGATCGCGTCAGGAATGCCGTCGAGCGCGCGGATGCGTTCGAGCGCTTCAGCCTTCGAGATCGTCACGGCGACGTCGCAGCCCCATTTCTCCAGCAGGTTGGCAAGGCCCTCGGCGCTCGAGAGGTCGTTCTCGATCAGGAGGATTTTCGCGCCCTCCATCCCGCCATACCGATAGTCAACGCTGGCCTGCTCGCGAACTTGCACCGCGACGGGGTCGGCGCTGCGGGGAACGGTGACCGAGAAGACCGAGCCCTTGCCCGGACGCGAGGTCAGCCGGATGTCGTGGCCGAGCACGCCGGCAAACCGACGTACGATCGAAAGGCCCAGTCCGATGCCGACCTTGTCGCCGGCGCTGCTCTCGCCGCGCTGGAATTCGACGAAGATGGCCTCGCGCTGCGCTTCCGGGATTCCAGGACCGGTGTCGTGCACCTCGATGCGGATATCGTCACCGCTGATGCGGCACCCCATCAGCACGCGGCCGCGCTGGGTGTAGCGCAGCGCGTTGGCGAGCAGGTTCTGCAGGATCCGGCGCAGCATCAGCGGGTCCGACCGGACCACGTCGGACGACGGCGTGATCCGAAGCGAAAGGTTGCGCTTTGCCGCAGTCGGGCTGAATTCCTCGCGTAGTGGCTCGAACAGCGAGGTAATTGCGACCGGCCCGAATTCGGGCCTCAGTACGCCGGCATCGAGCTTGGAAATGTCGAGTAGCGTCCGGAGCATGTCCTCCAGCGTCGCCAGCGAACGGTCGATCTGTTCGGTCAAGGCGACGCCCTTGGGCTCGGTCGCCATCTCCGTCAGCGCCGAAAGCGTCAGCCGGGCTGCATTCAGCGGCTGCAGCAGATCGTGCGTCACGGAAACCAGCACCGACGATTTCAGCGAGCTTGCCGCTTCGGCCTGCTGCTTGGCCTGCAGCAGGCGCCCGTTGGTCTTTTCCAGCGACTGCAGCACCTGCTTGAGTTGCTGGGTGCGGTCGCGGACCTGTTGCTCGAGCGCGATCGCCGTCTCGAACAGCGAGAATGCGTTGAGCTGCTGGTCGGTCGAACGCTCGACGCGCGACATCAGCGCCGCGTTGATCTTGCGCAGCTTCTCGGCCTCGCGCTCAAGCGCCGCGATACGACTGGTCTTTGTGTCCGTCATTGCGGAGCGATGGCCCGCTTGCCGATGGCGACGCCGGTCAGCGTCTGGTTGACATGCATGGAGCGATACTGCTCGCCATAGGTCTGAAAGCCAATCACGTTGTTGCGGCGGTAGAGTTCCGACATTTCCCGCGACAGCTGGTGCTGTTCGACGTCGAGCCGCCGCAACACGCATTCGAAGCCGATGAAGACCGAGACCTCGCCGAGGTCGTCGGTGATCTCCTTGAGCAGGTCGCTGGTGGCGTCGAGCGGATCGCGCTCGCGCGCCACCGTCAGCACCATGCCTTCGTCGACGGCGCAGAAGAAACGAAGCGACCCGTCGGGATCCATGCGCTGGATCGACCGCGCATAATAGGCGCCGCCGACGCGCACCAGCACGGGGTGCGAGGCAAAGGAGAAGGCGTCGAGCTTGGAATCGCTGATGCCGACCGCGCGCGAATATTCCAGGGCTGCGGGCTCGGCGTTGATCTCCTTGACGATCCGATGCTCGATATCGGCTTCGGTCACCACCATCTTGGTCGACGTCGGCTCGAAATGATCGCATTTGAACAGGCGGAACGGCAGTCGCGTCTTGATCAGGATCAGGACGGCGGCGTCGGTGTGCGCCTTGCCGCCATGGAAGACCCATGATTTCTCGAAGCGCATCCCGTCGCCGGCCGATCCGCCGACGATCGGGATGTCCTCCAGCGAGGCGTAGATCGCTGACATGATGGTTTCTTCGCGCTGGCACATGCCGTCGATGAGAAGCAGCCCGAAGGACTCCTGGCCGGGCTCGCAATGCTCGGTGCGTTGCGCGAATTCCTGCTGCAGTTCGGTGCAGATCGAGCGGCCGCGATCGACCCGGAACGTCGAGAGATCGTGCAGCGGGCGTGCCGCGATCACGAAGTCGGCGGCGTTGAATCCCATCGCGACCACGCTGTCCTCCTCCCAGCCGCCCGGCGAGAGCTCGCCGGCTGTCGTGCAGCCGAAGATCGGGATGTCGGGCATGCGGCGCGACAGCTCGGCGATGAAGATTTCAGGATCGTAGAACGGCGAGACGAACACCACGGCCATCGCGAGCTTGGCGTGCGCCAATTGGCGCGCGATCTCGTCTGCGGCCTCCCGCGGCCCGCCGGTCTTCGCCTGCGCCACAACGATGCTGTCGCCGGCGCTGCCGTGCTTCTCCGCCAAAGGCGTTCTCCCTGAATCGGATCTGTTCTTCTTCTTGGCGCAGACCGTCCTGCGCAAACCGTGACGGCTATTCAGGGAGACATCATTGGCCGGCCAAGCTGCCGGCACGAATATTCGACGCGAGCGCCGATAGCGCTGTCCGAGGCAATGACATGGGACGCCTCCCGATTTGGTACCCCGGCCGCGGGCAGCGGCCGGGGTCTTGTAACAAGTCTAAGTTATAGGGACCGGCCTTCCCGTCAATCGCGAATGCAGGGGGACTCAGGCCGCGCGCTCGGCCGCCTCGGCCGGTGGCGTTGGACGCTCCTCCGCGGGCCGCCGCCTCTGACGGTCGATTTTGGTTTCTTGGGTATATTTACGCACCTTTATCCATTGTGCCCTAAGTTTGCGCCCCGGGTCCGGGGCGGCGTCGCTGCCGGATACCGCGTGGTTTTCAGAATGAAGACGAGGGGTAGCATGCCGGAGCTCAAGCGATCGCGTTCGATCAAACTCCCAACCCTTCGGTTCCGCGCCAAGATCATGCTCGGCTTTGCTGTGACGCTGGCCATTTCGGCGGCGAGCATGGGCTTTGCCTACATGGGCTTCGAGCGGGTCTATGGAGGGGTCGAGTCCTATCGCCAGAGCGTCACGGAGGCCGACCTTGCCCGCAACATCGATCGCGAGCTGATCTCCTACAGTTCGCTGGCACGTTATTACGTGGTGACCGGCAAGGAGGACGATGCCAAGGCGGCGCTGGCAGCCGAGGCCAGCCTGAAGGACGCCATCCTCGCCTCGACGAAGGGCACCACCAACCCCGTCCGGCTTGAGCAGGTCGCCAAGCTGGAGCGCGATTTCCGCACCTTCAGCAAGATCTTCGCCGACATCGTCAGGGTCAAGGACGAGAGCGCGCAGGTCGCGCAGAACAAGCTCGTCCGCAGTGCGACCTCGATGCGCTACAAGCTCGACGATCTCCCGAGCAATGCCGATGATTCGGAGCTGCAGTCGATCCAGTTCGGTGTCAAGAAGGTGTCGGAGCAGATCCAGTCGATCACCGGGGCCGCCAACACCTTCATCGTCAACGGCGACAAAACGGTCGCCGCCAGCGCGCTTGCCCGGCTGAAATTCACGGATAATCTGGTGAAGGCGATCACCTCGAAGGACGAGCGCATCACTCAGGGGGTGAAGGAAATCTCGGTGCTGCTGGACGAGTACCGGGAGGCGCTCGCCAAGCTGATCGAGAATTCGAAGTCGGTCGACCGGCTGATCGTGGAGATGACGGCGTCCGCGGCCGCGATCAGCGAAGGCTCGGCTGCGATGACGTCCGACCTGCTCGCCGACCAGAAGCGGCTCGAGAACGAATCGCACGCCACGATCGGCGCCACCGAGCGGCTGATCCTGATGCTTGCCATCGGCGGCCTCGTGCTGGGACTTGTCTGGGCGTTCCTGCTTGGCAGGGGCATTTCGCGACCGATCGCGGCGATGTGCGCCGCGATGCGCGAGCTTGCGGCAGGCAATTTCGACGTTGTGCTGCCCGGCCTCGGCCGCAGCGACGAACTCGGCGAGATGGCGGGCGCGGTCGAGGAGTTCAAGGTCCAGGCGGTCGCCAAGGCCGGACGCGATGCGGCGACCCAGGAGGCGCAAAACAAGGCCAGCGCCACCGCGCGGCGCAGTGAGTTGATCCGTTTCGCCGATGAGTTCGAATCCGCCGTCGGCTCGATCGTCTCCAACGTATCGGCCTCCGCCGTGCAGCTCGAGTCGGCAGCCGGTACGCTGACGCGGACGGCCGAGACCACGCAGAATCTTTCCAGCCAGGTGGCTGGCGCCTCCGAAGAGGCCTCCAGCAACATGCAGTCGGTCGCCTCGGCCACCGAAGAGCTGTCCGCCTCGGTCGGCGAGATTGGCCGCCGTGTCAGGGAATCGAGCCAGATCGCCGATGCCGCCGTACGCCAGGCCGAGCAGACCGATGCGCGCATCGGCAAGCTTTCGCGCGCCGCGCAGGAGATCGGCGACGTGGTCAAGCTGATCACGGCGATTGCCGAGCAGACCAATCTCCTGGCGCTGAACGCCACCATCGAGGCGGCGCGCGCCGGCGATGCCGGCCGCGGCTTCGCGGTGGTCGCCGCCGAAGTGAAGTCGCTGGCGAGCCAGACCGCCAAGGCCACGGACGAGATCTCCAATCATATCTCGGGCATGCAGGCGGCGACCCAGGAATCGGTCGCTGCGATCAAGGCGATCGGCGGCACCATCGGCCAGATATCCGGCATCGCGACGACGATTGCGAGTTCGGTCGAGCAGCAGAGCTCGGCCACGCAGGAGATCGCCCGTAGCGTGCAGAATGTCGCGCAAGGCACGCAGGAAGCCGCCGCCAGCGTCACCCAGGTCAACCGCGGTGCGACCGAGACCGGCGCCGCTTCGGAAGAGGTGCTGAATTCGGCGCGTTCGCTGTCGGTCGAGAGCACGCGGCTGCGCGAAGAACTCGACCGCTTCATGGCAAATATCCGCGCGGCGTAAAGCATCGGCCCGGCGCAGGTTTTCCATCGTCGTCCCGGCGAAGGCCGTGACCCATCACCACCGCTGTAAATTGGCGCACGGGTAACTCGCCGCATGCCCATTGCCATTGCCGCGGCGTATGGGTCCCGGCCTTCGCCGGGACGACAATCTTAGTCCCGGCCGAACTGGTGCTTCAATTCGACCTTGGCGCGCTCCAGCCGTGAACGCTGCGTCTTCGGCAGCGTCCTGCCTGCGCGATTGATGTAGAACGTCAGCATCGATAGCGCGGAGCGATAGGCGCCGCTCTTGCGGCGTGTGCTGTGCTCGGCGGATTGCTTCAGGGATGCTGCGATCTTCTTCGCGCTGGTCAGCTTGAACACGCCGTGCTTGAGATCGAGCGCATCGCTTTCCCGTGTCACGCGCTGCGACCAGCGCTTCGCCGTCGTCTTCTTTGTTCCGCGCTTCCGCCGTGTCGTGCTTGCCGCCGATGCTGAGGATGTTCGCGTGGTCTTGCGTGTCGGAGCCTTGGGTGTCGTAGTTCTGCGCGTTGTTGTCTTGCGTGCCGCCATCGTGGCCTCCATGCCGTTTGAGCCGAGAACAGCGCGCGGCAATCCCGGTTCCTATCCCGTGTTGCGGGAACCCTCGCGCGGGGCCTGCGTTGACCCGGCGTGGCGGGCATCCCGTTTGCCGCAATACCGGGAGTGAGAACCTTGGAACGCTCCGTTCCGGGGCTTTTCCCATTGGTCCTTTTTGATGGCTTTGCAGCGGGCACAGTCTAACCCTGTGACGACGGACGAGGTGAAAGCGCCGGCCGCACAGGACGGCGGCCGCATCATCGAGACCTCGATTCCGCTTCGCCTCGACAATCTGCACTGGAGCGGCTTTCACACCCGCGTGGTGCTGGCGCTCGGCATCACCTGGATCCTCGATGGACTTGAAGTGACACTCGCCGGCGCATTGTCGGGTGCGCTGAAGGACAGCCCGGCGATGAAGTTCAGCAACGCCGATATCGGCCTTGCCAGCAGCGCCTATCTCGCCGGCGCGGTGCTCGGCGCGCTCGTCTTCGGCTGGCTCACCGACCGGATCGGGCGCAAGAAGCTGTTCTTCATCACGCTGGCGCTGTATCTGTCGGCCACTGCGGCGACCGCGCTGTCGTGGAATGTTGCAAGCTACGCGCTGTTTCGATTCCTCACCGGCGCCGGCATCGGCGGCGAGTACACCGCGATCAATTCGACCATCCAGGAACTGGTGCCGGCGCGCTATCGCGGCTGGACCGATCTCGTCATCAACGGCAGCTTCTGGATCGGCGCCGCGATCGGCGCGGTGAGCGCGATCATCCTGCTCGATCCCGCGGTACTGGCGCCAGATCACGGCTGGCGGATCGCGTATTTCACGGGCGCTGCGCTCGGCCTCATCGTGCTGTTGATGCGGATGTGGATTCCCGAGAGCCCGCGTTGGCTGATGATTCATGGCCAACCCGAAGCGGCCAACAAGATCGTCAGCGATATCGAGACGTCCGTCCTCGGTCATGAACAACCGGGCGACGGTTTCGAGACAATCAAGATACGGATGCGCGATCACACACCGCTGCGCGAGGTCGCAACCACGCTGTTCTCGACCTATCGGCAGCGTTCGCTGGTCGGGCTCACGCTGATGGCCGCGCAGGCGTTCTTCTACAACGCGATCTTCTTTACCTTCGCGCTCGTGCTGACCGATTTCTTCGGCATCCCGGCCAACGACGTCGGCTGGTACATCCTGCCGTTTGCCGCGGGCAATTTCCTCGGGCCGCTGTTGCTCGGCCGTCTGTTCGACACGCTCGGCCGCCGCACCATGATCGCGCTGACCTACGGCGTGTCCGGCGTGCTGCTCGCGTTGTCCGGCTATCTGTTTTCGATCGGCGCACTCAGCGCGCAGAGCCAGACGATCGCCTGGATGGTGATCTTCTTCTTTGCCTCGCCGGCCGCGAGCGCCGCCTATCTAACCGTCAGCGAGACCTTTCCGCTGGAGGTCCGTGCGCTCGCGATTGCCCTGTTCTATGCGATCGGCACCGGCATCGGCGGCGTGGCGGGGCCGGCGCTGTTCGGCGTACTGATCGACACCGGATCGCGCAACTCTGTTTTCGCCGGCTACCTCCTGGGGTCGGCGCTCATGATCGTGGCGGCAGTGGTCGCGTGGCGCTACGCCGTCGCGGCCGAGCGAAAATCGCTCGAATCCGTCGCACGACCGCTGGCATTTGTGGAGTAGAATGACATGAAGCAGGACGTGGCCCAAATGCACATGGACGAAGACATCGCCCCTGACCACAACGTGGCGCCGGACAGCGTGCCGGTGCCGGCGGCGCTGATCCCGCATCTCAGTCAAACCGCGGTGCTGCTCGATATCGACGGTACCCTGCTCGATTTTGCGCCGACGCCGCGCGAGGTCTGGGTGCCGCCAGATCTGTCGAAAACGCTGAAGCGGCTGCATGAGCGTACCAACGGGGCGCTGGCGCTGGTCAGCGGCCGCTCGCTCAATGACATCGATCTTATCTTTGCGCCGGACGTATTCCCCGCGATCGGCGGTCACGGTGCAGAGATGCGGCTTCCAACCGACAGCGAAGCGGTGGCCGCGCATGCGCCGCCGCTCGACAAGGAATTGAAGCGCCGCCTTGCTGCGATCGCCAAGCTCAGCCCCGGCATCCTGCTCGAGGACAAGGGCTACTCGTTGGCGCTGCACTATCGCCTCGCCCCGCAGGCGGAGAAGGCGATCTATGAAGCTGTGTCGCTGATCCGCGCCGAGCTGCCGAACGCGCCGATCGAGGTGCTGCCGGGCAAGAGCGTCTGCGAGATCAAGGCCTCCGGCTTCACCAAGGCGACCGGCGTGCGTGAGCTGATGATGCACGAGCCGTTCAAGGGACGGCGCCCGTTCTTCATCGGCGATGATGTGACCGACGAGACCGTGTTTGCAATCATGCCCGACTACAATGGCCTCGCCTTTTCCGTCGGCCGCCGCGCCACCGGCGTGGCCGGGCAATTCGACGCGCCGAGCGATGTGCGCGAATTCCTCGCGCATCTGCTCGATGACGTGATAGGAACGTGAGCCTGTCCTAACCGAGTCACACACATCGCGATCGATTCGAATGCGGTGCTTTTGCGTCGTGACATGGACCTCGCATGTAGTTTTCTTTTTGCGAGTTCCCGTGAGTTCCTTCGCGCTTCGCCAGAATTTGGTTTCATTTGGGAGATTCCTTGATGAGGAACCATCTTGATGAATGGTTGTTAATACTCAAGTTGACCAACAGGAGGGGACCTGGTGAACCTCGTCGTCGTATCGAACCGCGTTTCGCGCGGAAAACCTAATGAACCCATGACGGGGGGGCTGGCTGCGGCATTGTTGCCTGTCGTTGAGAAGAACGGAGCGATCTGGGTTGGTTCCAGCGGACGTGTCCGCGACGGGAGTCTCAAGGAACCCTTTGCAGAAGTTGAAGCGCTCGGCGCCGGTGCGCTGGCGATGCTTGATCTGCCGGCGGCGCATTACGGCGGCTACTACGAAGGCTTCGCCAATTCGGCGCTGTGGCCCGCTCTGCATTCGCGGGCTGATCTGATTCGCGTGTCGCAGGACGATTATGGCAGCTATCGCGAGGTGAACGCCTTCATGGCGCGCGCGCTGCTGCGATTCCGTAAGCCCGATTCCGTATTCTGGATCCAGGACTATCATTTCCTCGCGCTCGGCGCCGAGTTGCGCGATCTCCAGGTGACGCAACCGATCGGTTTCTTCCTGCACACGCCGTGGCCCACGCGTGCGGTGATCTCGGGCGTGCCGCACCATCGCGAGCTGATCGAGGCGATGCTCGCCTATGATTTGATAGGCTTCCAGACCGACGAGGATTGCGAGAACTTCCTGAGCTACGTGCAGAACGATCTCGACCTTGTGGTTTGCGACGGCGTCATCACCTCGTCGTTCGGTCGCACCCGCGCCGCGGTGTTTCCGATCGGCATCGATCCGCAAAAATTCGCCCAGCTCGCGACCAAGGCGATGACGCATCCCGATGTGTCGCGGCTGCGGCGCAGCCTCAATGGCGAGAAGCTCGCGATCGGCGTCGACCGGCTCGACTATTCCAAGGGCATCGGCAATCGCATCAAGGCGTTCGACCGGATGTGGACGGTATATCCGAATCTCAGGCGGTCGGTGTCGCTGCTGCAGATCGCCACGCCCTCGCGCGGCGCGATCGAGGCCTATGGCAATCTGCAGAACGAGCTTGCCAAGCTCGTCACCGACATCAACGGCGCGCATGGCGAGGTGGACTGGACCCCGATCCGTTATCTTAACAAGGGCTACAGCCAGGCCGTGCTCGCGGGCCTCTACCGCACCGCGCAGGTCGGCGTCGTGACGCCGCTGCAGGACGGCATGAACCTCGTCGCCAAGGAATATGTCGCGGCGCAGAATCCGGCCGATCCCGGCGTGCTGGTGCTGTCGAAATTCGCCGGCGCCGCCAATGAGCTCGACGCCGCGTTGCTGGTCAATCCGCATGATATCGACGGCATGGCGCGCACCATCGCGGCTGCGCTCGCGATGCCCGTGACCGAGCGGCGAATGCGCTGGGAAGCGATGATGGCGAAGCTCAACGCTGGCACCATCCAGCGATGGTTCGCCGACTTCATCGAGGCGTTGCAGGACACGCGGAGCACGGGCAGCGCGATCGTCGCCGATCCGCCGACCCTGTGGCCGCGCCGCGTGCCTGACATCGCGGCGCGGTATCATTGAGCGCTGTCGCAAGTTAAGCCGTTGTCCCGGTGAAGGCCGGAGGGGACCAAGATATCCTCGGCGAGGGACGGTGCCAGCGATCGCTCGCCGGTGCGTAGTGGTGAAGCGATGAGATGCTCCGCACCAACCGTGCTGTCGTCCCGGCGAAGGCCGGGACCCATATGTGGACGGCCCCCGTGGCACAAGAGCTTTTTGAGCGGATCGGATCGCTTGCATCCATATGTCCGGCCTTTTGAGTGCGATCGGATGGATCGCTGGCCAAGATGGTTTGCGCGATGCGAGTTCCAAACAACCACGCGGCCTGTTGACGGCCGATGGGTCCCACGGACTGTCTCGCATCGTTGCTCGATCGATCGCTCCATCTGCTCCTGCAGCTCCGGGTCGGCTGACGAGCGAGCCCGCCAGCCGGCCAATCTGTTAGACGGCGACTGCCGCGGTGGCATTGATCCGTGCGGCGTCATAACTCTCGCCGGTCGCCATCAGCTTCCAGGCGATGCGGGCCACCTTGTTGGCGAGCGCCACGGCGGCAAGCTTCGGTGGCTTGCGCTTGATCAGGGCCAGCAGCCAGCGCGAGTGATGGCCGCGCCCGCGTCTGGCCTGCTGGATGACCGCCGTTGCCCCGATCACCAGCAGGCGGCGCAGGTCCTCGTCGCCCGCCCGCGTGATCTTGCCAAGCCTGGTTTTGCCGGCGGTGGAGTGATCCTGGGGGGTGAGGCCGAGCCAGGCTGCGAAGTGACGGCCGGAGCGGAAAGCATGGGGATCGGGTGTCTTCATCACGAGCGTCGTTGCAACGATCGGCCCGACAGAAGGGATCTGCGCCAGACGCCGGCCCACGGCGTCGGAGCGGTGCCAGGCCATCAATCTGGCTTCGATCTCCTGCAGCTCGCCCACGAGTCTGGTGTAGTCGCGGCCCAGCACCGTAAACAGCTCGCGTGCCAGGGCAGGAAGCGTCTCGTCCTGCGCAATCCGCGCCAGCAGCGGCTCGATCTTGTCGGTCCCTTGGGCCCCGATCAGGCCAAACTCCGCCGCATGGCCGCGGATCATATTGCCGAGCTGGGTGCGCCGGGCGATCAATCCAGCGCGGACACCCGTCAGCATCAGCGCGGCCTGCTGCTCGACCGTCTTGACCGGCACGAACCGCATGCTCGGCCGGCTCATCGCTTCACACAGCGCCTCCGCATCCCGACCGTCGTTCTTGTTCCGCGACACATAGGGCTTCACCAATTGCGGCGCCATCAACTTCACCTCGTGGCCCAGCTTGCGAAGCTCCCGTGCCCAATGGTGCGAGGCCCCGCAGGCCTCCATCCCGATCACGGTCGGCGGCAACTTGGCGAAGAACTCCAGCACCTGCTTGCGCGCAAGCTTCTTGCGCAACACAGGCTGTTCCGCCGCATCAACCCCATGCAGCACAAAAATATACTTCGACGTATCCATTCCAATGCGGATAATCTCTCTCACGGACGGCTCCCTTGTCTGAGATTTGCAACAACCTCATTCTGGCACACTGATGCCGTAGGGGGCCGTCCACACCATCAGCCACCGAATTCGGTTATTGAGAGGGCTGTGGCCCCAGCGTCGCGCAACAATTGTCACTTGTGGTTATGGGTCCCGGCCTCCGCCGGGACGACACCGAATATTTTGCGCCACGTGGCGAATCATACAATCGCGTTCTCGCGACGTGATTTCTCCGAGCTTCGCATTTCGTTTGCCCTTTCTCTTCCTAACACTGAGTTGCGCTTCCAATAAACAGAAATATTTTTGATGCGAGGGCTTGCCCTGTCGGGCAAATCAGTGATTGGCGTTGGCTGGACACCATTGCACTCGTCATTCCGACACGCGACCCGAACAGGCGCGCGGCAGGCGCCTTGCGGGATTGATATCGAGCATCCCGGTGATTTGCGCCGATCCGTGATCGATCGTCGGCCAAAACCTCGCGACCGTTCCAACAAAGCCGCTGGACGGAAGCCTGGCTCAAGTCAAATTATCGAACAGTTCCATAGAGTTGGGGAAATTTCGCGCCCGATGCCCGCGCTCCCTTGCAAAATCCGCCTCAGGCCTTCAAGAGAATGCCTCCCGGAGAGATGGCCGAGTGGCTTAAGGCGCACGCTTGGAAAGCGTGTGTGCGGGAAACCGTACCGTGGGTTCGAATCCCACTCTCTCCGCCACAGCTCAAACAGAACCGCGAACGCCGGGCGCAGCCGATTTTGCGGCTGCGCGGCGGCGAGGGTTCTGAGCAGATCGCCCTTCGATCCCATGATGCGGACGGCCGCCCGCGCTAACGGATGCGGCCATTCTTCAGCCTATCCCGACAGTTTTGCCGCGAGAAGGTCGACTTTCTCGATCGTGGGCGGAGCCGCCAGCAACTCGTCGACCTTGGACATAAGCGCCGCGGCGATGGCGCCGCCGAGATGGGCCTGCCGGCCAGCCTCGTCGGTGAAGGCGTCAAAGATGCCGAACGTGCTGGGGCCGAACTGAAGCGCGAACCACACGGGCGTCGACGCCTCTCCCTGCGCCAGCGGCAGTGCGCTTTCGAGAAACGCCTTCAGCGTGGCTTCCTTTCCCGGCTTGGCTTCAAGGCGTACATACAGTGCGAGCTTCACCATCGGTCTCTCCGTTTTCTGGTGCAATGACGAACCGGAAGATTAAGAGAAACAGGCCGTCGATGCGCTTGGCAAGATCGACATTTTTGATACTATTCCTGCCATGCTTATCGACATTCTCGCGCTCGACGGGGTTTTCGACACCGGCCTTGCCGCGGTGCAGGATACGTTCGCGATAGCGGCTGAACTGGGGAGGGAGCAGGGCGGGCTCTCAGCTCCGATCCTCACGCGCGTCGTCGGCGTCAGGCGCGGTGTGACAACGGCCAACGGTCTGAAGGTTCCGACACAGATGGCATCGGCCTTGTCGCGCCCAGACATCATCGTCGTGCCGGCGCTCGCGGCCAAGACGCCAGAGACCCTGGCCGGTGCGCTCGGCCACCGAGACGTTGCCAAGGCGGGGACGCTGCTGCGCGACCGCCGGACCGAGGGCGTAATGGCGGCCGCCGCTTGCACGGGCACCTTCGTTCTCGCCGAAAACGGATTGCTTGATGGCCGAAAGGCGACGACCAGTTGGTGGTTGGGACCGTTTTTCAGGGCGCGCTATCCGAAAGTCGTTCTCGATGATGGGCGCATGGTCGTTCGATCGAACGACGTCGTGACCGCAGGCGCGGCGCTTGCGCATTTCGACCTCGCCCTCTGGCTCGTACGCGGGATCAGCCCGGCGCTGGCCGCTGTCACAGCGCGTTATCTGATGGTCGACCCGCGCTCCTCGCAGGCGGCCTATGCCATACCGGATCACCTGATCCACGCAGACGCAGTGGTCGAGCGCTTCGAGCGCTGGGCCCGCGAGAACTTGTCCAACGGATTTTCCCTGGACGATGCGTCACGCGCGATCGGCGCCAGCCCGCGCACCTTGGCGCGACGACTGCGCGCCGTGCTAGGCAAGTCGCCGCTGTCCTATTTTCAGGATTTGCGAGTCGAACGCGCAGTCCATCTGTTGCAAACGACCGGCGAAAGCGTCGAGCGAATCGCGATCGGGGTCGGCTATTCCGACGCCGTCACCTTGCGTAATTTGTTGCGCCGCCGGCTTGGGCGCAGTGCATCCCAGTTGCGCAGGCTGGAAGGCTGACCTGCGCTCAGCTCGCGCCAGCGACGCGTCTCACACCCCGATCGCCGCTGCCGCCAACGCCGCGCCGAACCCGGCACCGAGCGCGGCCCATTCCCTCGCGGTGATCGCCATGGTCACGAGCGCGACCAGCGTGCCGATCAGACCGGCCAGCCCGCCGGACAAGCAGCCGGCAACGATGAATGCGACGAACAGATTGCCGGGCGCGAGACGGAGAAATCGGGCGACAAAACCATCGTCGCGCAGCGACGTCGCCAGTACGTATCCGCCGGCGCGCATGGCATAGCAGGTGGTGCCGAGGATGACGATGGCGCCGAAAAGGTGCAGATCATCCATCACTCTTGCCCCTCATGCTCACGAGCGTGCCGCAGCCGCCTCCGATCAGCATCGACCAGCTCGGATCGACAAACCGCGCGACCACCAGCGCGACGATGGCGGATGTGAGCCATGGCCAGAGCGATTTCGTGCCGTTCCATTGGCTCGGAATCAGCGTCGCGATGAACATCGTCGGCAGCAGGGCCGCTGCAAGCCTCAGCGATCCATTCGCGGTCAGCGGCGCGACATAGGCCAGCGCGGTGCCGCCGATCCATCCGACCGCCATCGGGATGCTCGCGCCGACGAAGTAGCCGGCGTCAGGCCCGTTGCGCTTGGCGTCCGAACTCGTCATCAGCCACGACGCATCCGCCAGCAGGAACAGGCTGGGCAGCATCTTCCGGTTGGCCAATCCGTCAAACAGCTGGCGCAAATGGGCGCCCATCAGTAAGTATCGCGAATTGGTGGCGATGCATGCGATCACCATGGCGACGATCGGCAGCGGGCTCGCCCACATGCTCAGGATGATGGCCTGGGCGGTGGCGGAATAGAGCAGGAGGCTGAACAGGACGGCATGCAGCGCTCCGAGACCGAGGCCCTTGTAGGTCAGTCCCATCACGAGGCCCGCGACCCCATTGCTGAGGATGAAGGGCAGCGCCGCGACCAGGCCTCGCCTGAGGCCGGCTGCCGTCATCACGGGGGCGGGGGGATCCGGTCGGACGCTTGTAATGGTCATGACCATTAGATTAGATGTCGTGAGAGGCTGTGATGTCAAGGGATACCGCGCGGGCCGCGACGCAATTCTTCGGCGGACGGGTCTGTCTCGACTTCGCCAATACGCTCGACTGGCGAACGTCTGATGCTCCGCAGGAGCTGATCCCGGACTACGCATCGTTGTTGTCGTGGAGCGAACGTCGCGGCACGTTGCCCGTCGCCGCGAGCAGGAAGCTGCGCAGGCGCGCGGCAAGCGACGAAGCCGCAGCTACCATGCAAACGGCGTACGCCCTGCGCCACGATATCTGGACCATCGCAGACCGGCTTCGCGCCGGTCATGGCGTGGATCTCCGGCTGGTCAACCGGATGCTGTCAGTGGCGCCTCGCCAGCCCGAACTCGTCCGGCAGGATCGCGGATATCGCCACGCTCTCGGCGGGGCCGAAATCAACGAGCCGCTGTGGCCGGTGCTTTGGTCGCTCACCGCGCTGCTGGCGTCCGACGATGCCACGCGCATCGGATGCTGCGAGGCTCAGGGCTGCGGCTGGTTCTTCGTCGACGAGAGCCCCAACCGGACCCGCCTGTGGTGCTCGAGCGAGGTGTGCGGCAATCGCGAGCGGGCGCGGCGTGCCTATGCGAAACGCAAGGGCGCGTCATGATCGCGCGTCATGAGGGCTGCGCAGCGGATCGCGGCGGAATACATCCGCGGTACGCTCAGCCGCCGGCGTTGTTGACGTCGCTTGCAGCGCGATGGCCGGAGCGGACTGCGCCCTCGATCCATGCAGGGTATTCCGACGTGTGCTCGCCGGCGAAATGGATTCGTCCTTCCTGTCCCGCGAGCCGTCCCTTCCATCTGAAGAGATCTCCGGGGTAGGGAATGCCGTAGGCGCCGCGCGCCCAGGGATCGAGCTGCCAGGAATAGCTGACGCATTCCTCGACGTGGCGCTCGGCTCCCGGGAAAACCTCCTCGATCCTCTCAATCGCCCACCGCATGCGATCCGGCTCGCTCATCGCATCCATCGCAACGGCGCGCTCGCCCTGCTGATAGAGCTGAAGCACGCCCCGATGGCCGTTGCTCGGCCATTGCGGACTCCAGATTTCAGCCCCGGTATCGAGTTGGGCAAAACCGCTGAGTTGCTCGGCCTCCCAGAAGCGGGAGCGCATCCGGAAGGCGACCTTGGCAACATTGACGTATCGCATCTCTGCCAGGATTTGCCGCCGCGCCGGGCTGAGCAACGGCTCGAATGTGATCGTCGGCAGCACCGAATTGGGAATCGTGCAGATCAGTGCATCCGCTGCAATCGTCATCGTCCGACCATCGCTGATAACGGTGACTTCGACGCGATCTGCAAACTGGGTCACCGCCAGAACGGGCGTACCGAGCAGGATATCGCCCCGAAGGCGCGCTGCGATGGCGTTCGGAAGGCTGTCGTTGCCGCCTTCGATGATCGACAGACCCTCTCGATCGTAATGCACGAGGACCCGGGTCAGCATCAGCGGCGAAATCGCCGTGGGGAACGCGCCGAGGGTGAGCAGCTTGATGGCGGCCTGCGACAGGCCGCGCTCGGCCAGATAGTCCGGAACGTTGAGTCGATCGAGGTCGGCCAGTTGCTCCGGAGGCCAGGCGGGCGTGTCGATGGCGCCAGTCGCAAGCAGCCTGTCCACATTATCGAGAAGGTAGGTCTTGACGATCCCGGCGTAGCCGAGCGCGCGTTCGTTCGCCGGCAACGCAACCGCCTCTGCCAGCCCGGCGCCTGGATCGAGCGGCCAACGCCGGCCGTCGATGAACGCCAGATTTGTCAGCTTCTGCGGATAAAGCGGATGAAGCACGAGGCCCATGCGGCTGATGTAGTCGAGAGCCCAAGGATGCGAACGGGGGATGCGACCGGCTCCCGCCTCGGCGATCGGCGTGCCATCGCTTCCCCGCTGCGTGTGGACCCGTCCACCAACGCGATCGCGCGCTTCGATGATCGTGACCTCGTGGCCGACATGCTCGAGTTCGAGCGCCGCGACCAGGCCGCTCATTCCGGCGCCGGCGATCAGGACCTTTTGTCGCCTGCCGGTCTGCCGAAGTCGCTGTGGTTTTGTAGGCATCGCCAAACTCGCACTCAAATATCGAAGCAGTCTCGGATGTCCGTCGAGACACGCTGTATGGAAGCCTTTGTACCTGAGAGGTTGGCGACGAAGGTGCTAAAAATGGTCGTACGTTGCACCGATATTGGCACAATTGGCCGCGATCAGGGACATCCGGTCCGCCTTTGCGATGCGCAGTTATCTGGCGGCAGGGGCGCTGGCCCTGGGCCCATCGAGCACATCCCAGGTCGGATGCCGCGTCCTTCCCAGAATCCTCACTCTGCCCAAATCCGTGAAAACCCTGATCTTATTAACCATTGATTAACCATGGATGACGAATGTTAACCATTCGACAAGACAACCGAGTCAGGGGCGATGGACGCTACTCAGCAGGCATCACGTCAACAGGTCCGCATGCGCGGCCGCTCCTATGTCGCGTTCGTTTTCTCGCCGGTGGTGCCGATCGTTGACTGGCTGACTGAGATCGATGCGACCTTGGCGCGCTCGCCCGGCTTCTTTGCCGGCAAGCCCGTCGTGCTCGATCTGGCGTCCGTTGACCTCAGCCAGTCCGCGATCGCGCATCTCGTCGGAAGCCTTGATCAACGCAACATCCGCGTGCTCGGCATCGAAGGCGTCGACGAAGCCAAGCTCTCTGCCAACATGCCGCCGCTGCTGACCGGCGGGCGGTCTTGTGTCGTCACCCAGGTCGATCCGCCCGCGCAGGCGAAGACCAAGGCGAAGTCGCCGTCGCTGCTGCTCGAGAGCCCGGTGCGCTCCGGCCAGTCGATCGTCTTCGCCGAGGGCGACGTCACCGTGCTCGGCTCGGTCGGCTCCGGCGCTGAGATCGTGGCCGGCGGCTCGATCCATGTCTATGGCACGCTGCGCGGCCGCGCGATGGCCGGAATCAACGGCAATTCGGCGGCCCGGATCTTCTGTCAGAAGATCGAGGCCGAGTTGCTCGCCATCGACGGCTACTACCAGACCGCTGACGAGATCTCTGACAGCTTGCGCAACCGGCCCGCCCAGGCGTGGCTCGAAGGCGAAATGCTGAAGATCACACCATTGAACTGATCGACGACAAGGAGAATAAAATGGCCAAAGTCTTGGTCGTGACGTCTGGAAAAGGCGGGGTCGGAAAGACGACATCCACCGCCGCGCTTGGTGCTGCGCTCGCGCAGATGGGGCAGAGCGTCGCCGTCATCGATTTCGACGTCGGCTTGCGCAACCTCGATCTCGTCATGGGCGCGGAGCGCCGGGTGGTGTTCGACCTCATCAATGTGGTGCAGGGCGTCGCAAAACTTTCGCAGGCCCTGATTCGCGACAAGCGGCTGGAGAACCTCTGGCTGCTGCCGGCATCGCAGACCCGCGACAAGGATGCGCTGACGGACGAGGGCGTCAAGCGGGTGATCTCGGACCTCAGGACCAAGTTCGACTGGATCCTGTGCGACAGCCCGGCCGGCATCGAGCGCGGCGCTACGCTGGCCATGCGCTACGCCGACGAGGCCATCATCGTCACCAATCCGGAAGTCTCCTCGGTTCGCGACTCCGACCGCATCATCGGCATGCTCGATTCCAAGACCGCCCGCGCCGAGCGCGGCGAGCGGGTCGAGAAGCATCTGTTGATCACCCGCTACGACAGCGCCCGCGCCGCGCGCGGCGAAATGCTGTCGATCGACGACATCCTCGAAATCCTCGCCACGCCGCTGCTCGGTATCGTGCCGGAAAGCCAGGACGTGCTGCGCGCCTCCAACGTCGGATGCCCGGTCACGCTGAGCAACGCGGACAGCCTGCCGGCCCGGGCCTATATCGACGCCGTGCGCCGGCTGATGGGTGAGACGGTCGCGATGACGGTGCCGGTCGAGCGCAGGGGCCTGATGGATCGGCTGCTCCGACGGAGGGCCGCATGATGAACCTGATGCGGCTGTTCGGCGGCCGAGATGCGTCCGCGCCGGTGGCACGGGAGCGGTTGCAGATCCTGCTTGCGCATGAGCGCGGCCGGAACAGTGCGTCCGACCTTCTGGAAGTTCTCCGCGCGGAAATCCTCGGCGTGGTGTCCAAGCACATCGACCTCGATCCCGACAAGGTCGTGGTCCGGATGGACCGGGGCAAGTTCGTCTCGATGCTCGAGGTCGATATCGAGGTGCCCAACGGCGTGCAACGATCAATGATGGTGGCGGCCACATGACGGCAGACAGCAATAGTCACATCGCCTGGCATCGCGCGCAGCTCAGGAAGCATCGCGTGGCGTTGAAGGCACTCGAGGTCGGTCAGCTCGGCGATCCCACCTGTGGCACGGGCCGTCGAACGCAAACGATGATCGCCGAATTGCAGCGCAAGATCGCCGAATCCGGCCGCTGCATTGCCGAATACGAGCGCCGGACCCGGCGTCCGCTGGCCACGGACCGCGGCAGCCTCGCCAGCGTGAGCTGGACGCACTGGAGCACCAGTCCGGTGAATACCCGGCCACAGCGACGTCGCGCCTGAGGCGCGCGCGACAAATTGCCTCCGTCATTGCGAGCGGAGCGAAGCAATCCATCTGTCCGCATGCTCGGTTACAATGGATTGCTTCGCTCCGCTCGCAATGACGTGGAGGGGCTCGATCCGCTACAGCAAAAACGACAGCGCCGTCTCGCACTGGTCTTCGACCTTGAGCGCGAGCAGAGCGTCGGCCCGGGTGCGGCCGAGATTGACCGCGGCGACCGGCAGCCCGCGCTGGGCTGCCGCTTGCACGAAGCGGAAGCCGGAATAGACCATCAGCGAGGAGCCGACGACCAGTACGGCGTCGGCCTGCTGTAGATGGGCCTGTGCTGATGCCACGACGTCCCGCGCGACATTTTCGCCGAAGAACACCACGTCGGGTTTGAGAACGCCGCCGCAGGCCTCGCAGGCCGGGACCACGAACGATGAAAAGTCCTCGTGATCGAGATCGGCGTCGCCGTCAGGCGCGTCCGCGGCATCGAATGCGAGCCAGGCAGCATTGAGCCGTGCCAGCTCGCCCTGAAATTGCTCGCGCGGCATCGTCGCGGCGCAGCCGAGGCAGCGCACCACATCGAGCCGCCCATGCAGGTCGATGACCTGCCGGCTGCCCGCGGCCTGATGCAGCCGATCGACGTTCTGGGTCACGAGCTGCTCGCAGCGTCCTTGCGCTTCGAGGCAGGCAAGCGCGCGATGCGCGTCGTTCGGCGCGGCGCGGCCGAACCGCCGCCACCCGATCAGGCTCCGCGCCCAATAACGCTGCCGCGTGCCCGTCTCGCCGAGGAACGCCTGGATGGTGACCGGCCGCGTCCGCTTCCAGTTGCCGTCGCTGTCGCGATAATCGGGAATGCCGGAATTGGTGCTGCAGCCGGCCCCGGTCAGGACAAACAGGCGCTTGTGCCTGTCGACGAAATTTTCCAGGGCGCGATGTTGCATGGGGCACATCTAGTGCGGCCGGAGCATCTTCGCCAGTCGCGCCGCGGTATCGATCAGGTCGGGATTCTGCCGTGTCGTGCCGCCATGTGGCCGATCAGCCGATCTTCCACAGGCCTTTATGGATGTCGAACTTCACCAAACCCTCGTCGCGCATTTTCAGCAGCAGGGTTTGGCAGGCTTCCTCGTTCGGCATGTTGGCGCGTTTCATCAGCTGGTAGACCTTGAGCGGCTTCTCGCGCAGCGCGCTCAGGATATTTTCTCGATCGTTCAGCACGACTTATTCTCCCGCCACCACGGCGCGCTCACTCACTGCGAGTACGACAGCTGCTCTTCCGTCACGACGCGCTCGACATTGTCCGACTTGCTCTTGATGCGGTAGCGAAGCCGCCCGTCCGCCTCGATCGGCATGCGTTGAACGATGGTGTAGAGCATCGGCTGGTCGGCCTCGGCACGGCCCTGCGGGCCCTGCGGCCGATGGTGAACGTTTTCATTCAGCTTGTAGGCGTGTGACATCTGTCCACCTCTGCGATTTAGGGGTTGCTCTAACGTAGACCGTGCTGCGGCGCAATGGAGCGTGACCTTCCGCGTGAAGGCGAGTGGCTGCTCCGACGGATGCGCCAAGCCTTTCCGGAATACGCTGGAGAACGTAAGCGACATTGACTGAAAACGCTGCAAAAATCCATCGAATACTTGCGTTCGACGACCATCGCGTCAGTCCATTGGACGGGTTCCCTGCCGGCTTTTCGCGGCATCGATTGCCATTTGATCTCCGGAGGCGGATGCTGCCAGCCAACAACACACAGGGGGAGCCACATGAGCAAGCCAGGTCTCGACCACCGGCACCACAACAAGGATGGCGAAATCAGCGGTAAGCACGGCGACACGCTGCTGCGGACCCTGCGCAAGATTTACGGACCGGGCTTCGCGGCGGGTTATCCCGAGACGGAGAAGCTGAGCGACATCCTGGGTCATCTGAACGAGACGTCGTTGAGCCAGCTGCGCCGCGATCATGAGACCGGCCATCTCGGTCACAAGATCACCAAGGCCTCGAAGTAGTCTCTCGTTCAAAACTCCAGCGCTGCATTGTCGACCACCTCCTTCATCACGAAGAAAGTGCGAGTCTGCCGCACGCCGGGCAGCGCGATCAGCTGCTCGCCATGGATGCGCTTGAAGTCGTCGACGTCGCCGGCGCGGATCTTCAGGAAGTAATCGAAGTCGCCGGCAACGAGGTGGCAGTCGAGCACGCATTTCAGTTTTGCCACCGCCTGCTCGAAGCTCGCAAAGCTCTCGGGCGTGGAACGGTCGAGCACGACACCGACCATCACCAGCGTGCCCTTGCCGAGCTTGCGCGGCGCGACCATGGCGCGGACGCCGCTGACGAAGCCCTCGTCGAACAGCGCCTGCGTGCGGCGATGGCAAGTTGCCGGGCTGACGCCGACCTGATCGGCCAGTTCGGCGTTGCTGAGCCGGCCGTTCTTCTGCAGCAATCTCAGCATCTTGAGGTCGGTACGATCGAGCCGAATGGCCATGGAAGAATCTTCCGCACATAAGTCAAATGATGGAAGAAAGGATAATGAAGGTGAGAGAAAGCGCAATGTTTATCGAATGCGGCACCCGAGTTAGAGAGCACCTTTCGCGCCGTCGGTGCTAGTTATTTGCCAACGCCAGATCATCAACGGGGATGCCAGCATGCTGGAAAAATTCGCGCGCTATCCGCTCACCTTCGGGCCGACGCATATCGAGAAGCTCGATCGTCTTTCAAAACATCTCGGCGGCAAGGTCGAGCTGTACGCAAAACGCGAAGACTGCAATTCCGGGCTCGCCTTCGGCGGCAACAAGCTGCGCAAGCTCGAATACATCATTCCCGATGCGATCGCCTCCAATGCCGACACGCTGGTCTCGATCGGCGGCGTGCAGTCGAACCACACACGGATGGTGGCGGCGGTTGCGGCCAAGATCGGCATGAAGTGCCGCCTGGTGCAGGAAAGCTGGGTGCCGCATGAGGACGCGGTCTATGACCGCGTCGGCAACATTCTGCTGTCGCGTGTGATGGGCGCCGATGTGCGTCTGGTCGACGAAGGTTTCGACATCGGCATCCGCAAGAGCTGGGAGCAGGCGATCGAGGAGGTCAAGGCCGCGGGCGGTAAGCCCTACGCGATTCCGGCCGGCGCCTCCGTGCACAAATATGGCGGGCTCGGCTATGTCGGTTTCGCCGAGGAAGTGCGCGCGCAGGAGAGGCAGAGCGGCGTCAAGTTCGACTACATCGTGGTGTGCACCGTCACCGGCTCGACTCATGCCGGCATGCTGGTCGGCTTTGCGGCTGACGGACGCGCGCGCAACGTGATCGGCATCGACGGCTCGTTCACGCCTGATCAGACCAAGGCGCAGGTGCTGGGAATCGCGCAGGGCACCGCAAAGCTGGTCGAGCTTGACCGCGAGATCGTCGCTGACGACGTCGTGCTGATCGAGGATTATGCCTACCCCGCCTATGGCGTGCCGTCGGACGAAACCAAGGAGGCGATCCGCCTCTGCGCCCGACTTGAAGGCATGATCACCGATCCCGTCTATGAGGGGAAATCGATGCAGGGCATGATCGACCTCGTGCAGAAGGGCTACTTCCCGGCCGGCTCGAAGGTGCTTTACGCCCATCTCGGCGGCGCGCCGGCGCTCAACGGCTATGCCTACGCCTTCCGTAACGGCTGAGGCCGGCCGGGCGGGGGGCTCCCCTCGCCAATTGTAACGTCTCGTGTCAGGTTTGTGTCAGCTTGTGTCGGTATCCTCTCGGACGCCGGGCAAGTCGGGAGACCTGCATGAGGATGATGAATGCGTTCGGCCGCGCCATTGCGGCTCTCGGCATTGGCATCGCCGCCGTCGGACACTGGTTCTGGATCCATCAGCACCATCCAACGCACGCCGGCCTATGGGCGATGAACGGTGCGTTTGAGCTGTACGCCGGCATTTTCCTGATCGGCGTCGGCGTCCATGCCCTCGCATCCGAGTGCTGGCGCAGCGATTTACGGGAGCCGAACCAACCGGCGGCGTCCTCGGTTCAGGAGAAGAAGCAGGGCAATTGAGGCCTCTCCCTCACCTCGAGAGGGGCTCTCACGACGGGGACTGCCAGCGAAACCGAGGTTTTGATTCACCCGGGCTTAAGGCAAATCCCGCTAAAACGGAGCTGCCGGCTTGGCTTCGCAATGGTCCAGGACTAACGCGGGTAACGTGGACAACATAGTCAGTTCCATCGCTTTCGTGTTCGATGCTTGGCGTGGTCAGGTTTCCGATCCCGGCAAGCAGTTGATCTTCGCTGTCCTGCTCCTGCTGCTGGCCGCTTACAGGGGGTGGCGAGCTTCCTGGTCGCGCCGCGCGGTCGATGCGGTCGAAAGCGTGACGGCGACGCTGGCCATCTTCCAAATCAACATCCTGCTGACGCCTGCCGTGTGGCTATTGTCGGAGCAGTTCAAGGCGCTTTATGCATTGCTCGGGATTCCGAGTGTGCCGAGCTCCGTCTGGGAGGGATTGCCGCTCTGGCTGCTCAGCTTCATCGCCATCCTGGTGCAGGATTTCGCCAATTACTGCAACCATCGCGCCATGCATTTGAATTGGCTGTGGCCGGTGCACGCAATCCATCATTCCGATCCGGTCGTCAACGGCTTGACGACATATCGTATCCACATCCTGGAGGCGCTGGTGATGTGGGGCTCCTACACGATTTTGCTGACATGGCTCGGCATGCCCGCCGACGCCATAGGTATCGGTGCGGTATTCCTGACGCTCCACAACGTCTACGTCCACATCAATGTCGACTGGGGCCATGGCCCGCTGCGCTTGTTGATCGCATCTCCGCGCTTTCACCGCTGGCACCATGCCGATGTGCCGGAGGCTCACGGCAAGAATCTCGCCAACATCTTTCCGTTCTTCGACTGGATGTTCGGCACCTACCGCGTCCCAGGAGCGTGCAACGCACCTGTTGGCGCCGCCGGCATACCGCGCAACGATGTTGTGAAGCTGACATTGTGGCCGCTGCTGGAATGGGCGCGGCTGGCGACCCTCTGGGTCGAGGCAACACGAGCCCGGATCGTCGGCTGGCTGGCGCGCGGCGCTGGCCTGGGTAAGGCGATGCCTTTCGACATCAAGGCAGACTAGGGCCATTCGCTATTCGCGCGCTCTGGCGTCCTATGTCGCCCGCCTCAACGTATGCAACGTGATTTCGGCCGGGCAGTTGAGCCGCACCGGCGCGAGGCTGGTGCCGGCGCCCGTTGATGTGTAGCCGGCGAGATTGTCGAAGCGCCAGGCGCCTTTGCCCATCCGGCGCGGCAGCCGCGCCTCCAGCTTGATCGCGATGCCGCCGGGCAGGCAGAGCTGACCGCCATGGGTGTGGCCGCTCAGCATGAGATCAAAGCCGGCTTGCGCCGCCAAGCGATAGGACTCCGGCGTATGCGCAAGCAGCACCGAAAACGCATCGCGGGGAATTCCTGCTGCGGCCTTCGCGATGTCGTCGGCGCGATAGAAATGCGCGTCGTCGATCCCGGCGAGATGGATCGCGTCGTTGCCGCGCGCAATCGGCTCGGATTCGTTGAACAGCATCCGGATTCCCATCGCCTCCAGCGCCGGGGTCATGCGGATGCTGTCGTGATTGCCGAGGATGCCGTAGAGCGGCGACCTCACGCGAGCGCAAAGATCCTTCATCAGCACGAGGCTCTTGTCGAACGGGCCAAACGTCTTGCCGCGATAATCGCCGGTCAGCATGCAGATGTCGTGGGCGATGTCGCCGACGAAGCCCGTGAGGTGCCGCATCGCGCCAGCGCTGATGTCGGCATGAAGGTCGCTGAGCTGCAGGATGGTGAAGCCGTCGAAGCCGGCCGGCACGCTGGCTGAGGTCACGACGTTTTGCCTCACCTCGACGCGGTCGGCATTGCGCCGGGCGCGGCTATAGAGGCCTGTGGCCTTGAGCGCGGCCTCGACGATCCGGGGCGCCAGCTCCCAGTTCTCGACATTGAACAGCAACGTGCCCTGGCCGAACAGCTGCGCCTCGTGCTCGATCTCGACGGCCAGCCGGCGCGTGACGTGGTCGGCGCCGATCCGCTCGATCAATCCCTGTAACTCTCCTTGCAATTCTCTCTCGGTCATCGCCGTCCGTTTGCACCGCGGGCGAGGGTGCGATTCGGCGCGACACTATCACGCGCGATGACGGCGCGGAAAACAGGAGGTCTGCGGCCTCAGACCATAGGGACGCGCCGGGCGGCGATGGCGGCCGGCGAGATCACCTCGATGTCGAGCGGCACCTGCCAGCGCTCGGTGAAGCGCACCTGCGGCGGCGCGTTGCTGCCGCGTGCGCCTTGCAGCAAGAAGCCGTCATAGCCCGAATTCATCACCTCGTTGCACTTCTGCACATAGACCGGGAAGCCGCCGATATAGGGCATGAACACGCGGGGCCGTCCCGGGATGTTGGTGCCGACATACCATGAACTGCAGGTCGAGCGCAGCGACACCGTCGAGACGTCGGTGACGTGGGCGACCCAGGCGTCTTCGTCTTCACGTGTCGGCTCGATGCTGCCGGCGCCGATGTCGCGCATATGGCCGAGGCAGTCCGCCAGCCAGTCGACATGCTGCTCGATCGCCTGGATCATGCTCGCCAGCACCGACGGGCTACCGGGCCCGGTGATCATGAACAGGTTCGGAAAGCCCTCCGAAGCGAGGCCGAGATAGGCGCGCGGGCCGGCGCGCCATTTTTCGGCGAGCGTCCGGCCGCCGCGGCCGGTGATCCTGATCTTGTCGAACGAGCCGGTCATCGCGGCAAAGCCGGTGGCGGAGACAATCGCGTCGACCTTGTGCTCGGTGCCATCGACCAAGATGGCATCCCGCGCGAAGCGCTCGATCGGCGTCGTCGACACATCGACCAGCTTCACATGCGGCAGATTGTAGGTCTCGAAATAATTTGTATCGACGCAGAGCCGCTTGCAGCCGAATACGTTCTGCGGACACAGCAGCTCAGCTGTCGCGGGATCCTTGACGACGCTGCGGATCTTGGTCCGCGCAAAGTCCGCGATGGTGTCGTTGGCGTCCTTTTCGAACAGCAGGTCGCCAAAGGCACCGAGGAACGGCAGGCCACCGCGTTCCCAGGCTTCCTCATATTCCCGCTCGCGCTCTTCGGCGCTGGCCTGCAATGCGGGCTGGGCGTTGAACGGAAAGTAGAAACCGGTCGGACGCGCGCGGGCCTTGGCGCGCAGTTCCGGATAATGGGCCTTGGCTTCCTTGAGATACTCCGGCGACAGCGCCTCGTTCCACGCCGGCACCGACCATGTCGCGGTGCGCTGGAACACCGTGAGCTGCGAGGCCTGCCGCGCGATGATCGGGATCGACTGAATAGCTGACGAGCCGGTGCCGATGACGCCGACGCGCAGGCCGGTGAAGTCGACGCCCTCATGCGGCCACTCGCCGGTGTGATAGATCGGTCCGCGGAAATCCTCCATGCCGGCGAAGGCCGGACGGTTCGGCGCCGACAGGCAGCCGACCGCCATGATGCAGAATTTCGCCGTGACCTTGTCGCCGCGGTCGGTCTCGACCAGCCATGTGCCCGGTGTTTCGTCGAATGTCGCCGCGGTGACGCGGGTGTCGAACACGATCTGACTGCGCAGATCGAAGCGGTCGGCGACATGGTTGGCGTAGCGAAGAATTTCCGGTTGCGGTGAATATTTTTCCGACCAGTTCCATTCCTGGTCCAGCTCTTCGGAGAACGAGAAGGAATATTGCAGGCTCTCGACGTCGCAGCGCGCGCCGGGATAGCGGTTCCAATACCAGGTACCGCCGACGCCGCCGCCGGCCTCATAGACCCGCGCCGTGAAGCCGAGCCCGCGTAGCCGATGCAGCATGTACATCCCCGCAAAGCCCGCGCCGATCACGACGGCATCCAACGTTGCGGTCTCGGCGGGGCGCACAGCCTTGCGCGCAGCACTCTCCTGAGCCATGGCCCGTCTCTTCCCTGCGTTGGCCGCGCCTCGTTGGACCCGACAAGCAAGATTAGGGCGAGTGCGGCGAGGCCTGCAAGTAAGCGGATTGCCGCGCAGCGAATGGCTCCTATGCCGTGGCGGCCAGCGCTGCGGTATCCGGCCGCTACCTCACTCCAGCCGCTCGACCTTGCGCAGCGACGGCTTCATCTTGAGACCGGGACTCGGCAGGACGGTTGAGAACGGCTCAGCCGTCCGTCCTGTTGACCAGCCGGATCAGCTCGTCGCCGTAATGTTCGAGCTTCTTGTCGCCGATCCCGGCGATGCCGCGCAGCTCGGTCAGCGTGTCCGGTCGCATCGCGGCGATGCCGTCGATGGTGGAATCGTGCAGCACGACATAGGCGGGCACGCCGCGCTGCCGCGCCACTTCCGAGCGCCAGGCACGCAGCGCCGCGTGCAGGGCGGGGTTGGCGGCGCTACCCTTGCTCTCGGTTGAGGGCGCGAGCTCGCCGCGGCGCGACTTGCCGCGGATCGCACGGTTGCGCGCGGTCTCCGGTTGCTCGCGCAGCATCACCGTAGTCTCGCCCTTCAGCACACCGCGGGCGCTCTCGGTCAACTTCAGCGCGCCGAAGGCGTCGCTGCCGGCGCGCAGATGACCCATCGCGACGAGCTGGCGCAGCACCGCGCGCCATTGTTTCTCGTTGAGTTTGCGGCCGATGCCGAACACCGAAAGCTGGTCGTGGCTGAACTGCTTGACGCGCTCGGTCATGCGCCCGACCAGCACGTCGATCAGGTGCATGGCGCCAAACCGCTGTCCGGTGCGATAGACGCAGGACAAGAGTTTCTGCGCCAGCACCTTGCCGTCGCGGACGCGCGGCGGCGTCAGGCAGTTGTCGCAATTGCCGCAGTTCTCGCTCGCTTGCGCCTCGCCGAAATAGCCGAGCAGGCGGTGCCGCCGGCAATGCACGGTCTCGGCGAGCGCGACCAGCGCATCGAGTTTCGCGATCGAAGCCCGCTTGAAGGCGTCGGCGCCGGTCGATTCGTCGATCATGCGGCGCTGCTGCACGATGTCGGAGAGGCCGTAGGCCATCCAGGCGGTCGACGGCTTGCCGTCACGGCCGGCGCGGCCGGTCTCCTGGTAATAGGCCTCGACGCTCTTCGGCAAATCGAGATGCGCGACGAAGCGCACGTCCGGCTTGTCGATGCCCATGCCGAATGCGATGGTGGCGACGATCACGACGCCGTCCTCGTTGATGAAACGGTCCTGGTGCCGGGCGCGCACGCTGGCATCGAGCCCGGCGTGATAGGGCAGCGCTGGAATGCCGGCATCGCTCAGCGACGCCGCGACGTCCTCGACCTTGGCACGCGACAGGCAATAGACCACGCCGGCGTCGCCGGCATGCCGCTCAGTGATGAGGTTCTTGAGTTGCGTCGTCGCGTTCTGCTTGTCGACGATCTCGTATCGGATGTTGGGCCGGTCGAAGCTCGCGACGAATTGCGGCGCGTCGGTGAGCGACAGCCGCTCGGCGATCTCCTTCCGCGTCATCGCATCCGCGGTCGCGGTCAGCGCGATGCGCGGTACGTCGGGAAAGCGCTCGGCGAGCACCGAGAGGCCGATATATTCCGGACGGAAGTCGTGGCCCCATTGCGAGACGCAATGCGCCTCGTCGATCGCAAACAGCGCGATCCTGGCCTGGCCGAGCAGATTGAGGCAGCGCGGCGTCAGCAGCCGTTCCGGCGCGACGTAAAGCAAATCGAGATCGCCCGTGAGCAGCCGCCGTTCGACCTCGGAGGCCTCCTGGTAGGACAGCGTCGAGTTCAGCACCGCGGCGTTGACGCCGGCCTCGGTCAGGCCCGCCACCTGGTCGCGCATCAGCGCGATCAGCGGCGACACCACGATGCCGCAGCCGTCGCGCAGCAGCGACGGCAGCTGATAGCACATCGACTTGCCGCCGCCGGTCGGCATCAGCACCAGGCAATTGCCGCCATCGGTGACGTGGCGGATGATCTTCTCCTGCGCACCGCGAAAGCCGGGCAGGCCGAACACGTGGTTAAGCACGGAGAGGGCGGCGTCCGGCTCCTGGTTTCGAGCTGCAGAGATGGGCATGCGAATGAGGTCGTCCGATGAGCGTGCAGGGCTTGATGGCGCGAGGCTTGACGGTGCAAGGCTTGCCTGATGGAACCGGGCAACGGCAACCTCGCCAGCGATGCAGGCGCAACCTACAACAGGCTCGCCGCGCTTGCGAGCGGCGAACGCAGCTTCTCCAGAGCTGTTTAGGCGACGGAACCGGCGGCCGACGCGCCAATGGGCGCCGGCGCCGGCGTCAGCTCCTCTATCTTGTAGTTCTTCGGCAGGTTGATCGGACGGTAGGTCGGATCCTTCTCCCACTGCTCCAGCACTGAACGGTGGATGGTCGCGCCTTCCGGAATCAGCCGCGGCTCGCCGCGTGGCAGATAGAAGCCGAGGAAGGATTTGCGCTCCGGCCATTCCTTCCACTTGTCGCTCTTTGGAATCCATTCCAGGATTTCCCAGGCGCCCGTCAGCGAATTGTGCAACGGCGCCGTCGCGCTCGGCGGCACATAGACGTGCGTCCGGAGCGGCAACGGCAGTCCCCATGCGAGATGATCGATCAGCGCCTGGTCCATGCGCAGCCCGGCGGCCTTGGCCTGCTCGAGCATCCATATCAGGGGAAATTTCGACGGACCGCTCTCGGTCTCCGGATAGCCGCCGCCGACGTCGCAGTGACAGCCGGCGAACCAGACCTGCCGGATGTCCTGCTCCACCGCCGTCGATGGGTCGAACGGATTCGACCGGTACTTCTGCGGATCGATCCAGCGGTTGAGGCGGAACATGCGCCGCCGCTCGTCGATCGAGATCGCCTGGCGGAAATGCTTGACGCTCGAATTGGTGCGGGTGAAGAGCAGCGTCTGCATGTCGAACAGGAAATTGTCCTGCCGCGGCACGATGATCGAGGCCACGGTGTCCCAGACCCCGATGAAGTCGATATCGATGTTGCGGCCGCCGGCAATCTGGCTGAAATGCCAGGCTTCCTTCAGCGGCGCTTCGTCGAAGGTCCCGTCCGACTTCTGGCTGTCGGAGCTGGCTTTCTTGTAGGTGCTGAAAGCGTAACCGGCGAGGTCGATCTGGTCGACCGGCACCAGCCCCATCACATGGACGAAGGCCGCCAGCACGCGCACCGTGTAGGCCCCGCGGCTGAACCCGAACAGCCAGACCCGGTCGCCGGGCTCCCAAGCTTTGCACAGGAAGACGTAGGCGCCGAGCGTATCCTCGTCGAGGCCGGCGCCGAAGGCCAACCCGATCAGGCCGCGCACCTCCTGCTTGATGCGGCCCCATGTGTTCTGCAGGCCGATCGTGCCGAGGCCGGGATGGTAATAGATCCGCTGGCGGTCGTTCTTCTCGGTGACGCGAAACAGTTTCAGCACGTTGGAAATATTGGCGCCGATCTCATTTCCGGTGCCGTCGCAACAAATCACGATATCCTTCGGCATCCGTTGCCCCCTCCGGCCGCCGTGCATTCCTGCGTCAACCTAGGGCGGAATGCGGTCCAGGTTCAATCTTCGATTGAAGACGGTTGTGTGTACGCGGGATGAATCGCGATCCGGCTGCGTGGATGGAGCCGGCAACGCCGGGCCGCAGCGTGGCCCCGGCGCGCCCGCTTGCAGTAATCCGTGGAATTCAATTGCAACGGTGCAGAAAAAATGAAAATCTGGCGAACAACCATTGCTATAGTGTATCTATACTTTCTAGTTTTTGGAGATTTGCCCGGTGCACGCGCACGTTTCGCCCGCGGGTTTCCGCTGCACGTCTAGCCTGCACGGAGGTGGGCCGGCATGAGCCATGAAGCCCGCGTGACGGTCATCCTCGCTGGTCTGGTCGTGATCGCGTTCGGACTGTTCTGGGGGGTCGGCAAATACGCCGAGGGCGTCTTCGCAAAGAGGTTTCCCGCGCGCTTTCCCGAGAAGACGCTGAGCTACACCGCCGGCCAGCTCGGCGAACTGGTCACGTCGGACCTTCGGTTCAAGTATGTCGTTCCGATCCTCTTTCCGCTCGATCTGATCGTCATGCTGGCGCTGGCGGGCGCGATGGGCGCGGCGGCGTCGCACTGGATCAAGCAACTTTATCCGTCCGAAGCGTGGCTCGGCCTGTTGATCCCGGGAGTGTACCTGCTCAGCGACCTGATCGAGGACTGCCTGCTGGCGTGGCTGTTGCTGCGCGGCGACCGGAACGAAGCGGGGCGGACCGTTCCGATGTTGAAGGCGATCACGACCATCAAGTTTGTCAGCTTCTCCGCGGCGATCGCGCTGACCCTGATTTCATTCGCCGGGTGGCTGCTCAGTACCCGGATTGGCTCATAGGCGCCGGTCATTTGAGGCCGAGCGGCCTATTGATACGTCGCCACGATGTCCGACACCGCACGCTCGAGCTGCTGCGCGGTGGCGCATTGGCGCACCACGCTGCAGAAGGTCGCGTAGCGCGGCATTTCCGAATCGCCAAAGCCCCAGACCATGCGGCCCTCGGGATTGAGCCACACCAGCCGCTTGGAGCGCTCACCGATGCGGCGCAGGATGTCGGCGCGCGGGTCGAGATTGTTGCTGCGGGCATCGCCGAGCACGATCACCGTGGTCTGCGGCGTGATCACGCTCATCCACTCGTTCTCGAAATCGGAGAACGAGTTGCCGTAGTCGGACGAACCGAAACCGACCTTGGACATGATCTCCTTCATCGCCTCCTCGGGCGATTTGGCTTCGAGGATATCGCTGACCTCGATCAGATGGCCGGAGAAGGCGAACGAGCGGACGTCGTCGACCACCTCGTGCAGGCTGTGGATCAGCAGCAGGAAGAAGTCAGAGACCCGCGCGACCGAACCCGAGACGTCGCACAGCGCGACGATCTTCGGCCGGTCGCGATGCTTGCGTTTCCAGGCGGTGAGGAAGGGGACGCCGCCCCACGCCGCGTTGCGCCGCAGCGTACGGCGGACATCGAGATGGCCGCGGCGCTGGCGCTTGCGCGGCTTGGAAAAGCGCTCGCGCAGGCGGCGGGCGATCCGGCGGATCAGCGCGCGCATCTGCTCGACCTGGCGCGGTTCGATCCGCGCCAGCGGTGCGTTGCGCAGGATCTCGTTGCGGAGGTTTTCGGTCTCCTCGCGGCCGTAGAGCAGCAAGGCCTGCGAGACGGCCTCGCGGACGGTGCCGCGCAGGCCGGAGAGCGCATCCTGCAGCCGCTCGGCGAGCGCAGGGTTCTTTGTGGTCAGATCGTCGATGTCGTCGCGCAGGCGCTCGATCCCCATCGCATTGAGGATTTTGGTCTGGAAGATACCGCGCTGGGTGAAGTAGCGGATGTCGGACAGCGACGCCGCGCCCGAGGCGCTGGCGATCGCGGCCGATAACGCGTTGCGGTCCTGCGACAGCAGCATCTCGGCGAGCGATCCGATGTTCTCGCTGTCGGCGCCGCTTGCCGCATCGCCATGCGGATCGGCGGTTGGGTTGGCGCCGGACTCGCTGCTGTCGTCCTGCTTGTTCTGCTCGGAGGCTTCCTGCGGCGGCTCGGGCTGGCTGAAGAACAGGTCAAAGCAATCGCCGAGCGCGCGCTTCTCGTCCTGCGTCTTGGCAAGCGTCAGCAGGATGGTGTCGCGCAGGATGGCGCGATCGGCAAAGCCGATCGTGGACACCGCGCGCATCGCATCGATGCTTTCAGCGGGCGAGACCCGGACCCCGGCTCCCCGCGCCGCACGAAAGAAGCGATGCAGGTTCTCGCGCATGTTGACTTAAAGCTGAATCGATCGTGCAGCAGGCTCGCTGCACCTCTCCCGCTCGCGGGGGAGGTCGTATCGCATCGCAAGATGCGATACGGGTGGGGGCTCTCTCAGCGATACGATTCGCGGCGAAACCCCCACCCCAACCCTCCCCCGCAAGCGGGAGAGGGAGCGGAGCTCGTTCGCGGCTATCGTTCGAACTGATCCCATCTTGCCCTAGCTAAACACGCCTTGCCGCGATGCCTTGGCGATGAAGGCCGAGACCTGCGGCGTTGCAGCTTCGATATCGGCCTCGTATTTGAGGAGCACGTTGAGCGTGTCCTTGACCAGTTCGTGATCGAGTTCGGTGACCTGCAGTAACACCAGCACGCGCGCCCAATCGATCGCCTCGCTGACCGAGGGCAGCTTCTTCAGGTCCAGCGTGCGGATCTCATGGATGAAGCCGATCATCTGCTTGCGCAGGGTCTGTGAGATGCCGGGTACGCGGCTTTCGACGATGCGCTCCTCCAGTCTCTGCTCGGGGAAGCCGATATGCAGATGCAGGCAGCGCCGCTTCAGCGCATCGCCGAGATCACGCTCGCTGTTCGAGGTCAGGATCACCGTCGGCGGCGCGACCGCCGCCACCGTGCCAAGCTCGGGAATGGTGACCTGGAAGTCCGAGAGGATTTCCAGCAGCAGCGATTCGAATTCGGCGTCAGATTTGTCGATCTCGTCGATCAGCAGCACGCAGCCGGCCGGCTGCTCCAGGGCCTGCAATAGCGGGCGCGGCTCGACGAACTCCTTGGAGAAGAACACGTCGCCGAAGGCGTGAAGCTGGTCGAGCGCGGCGTGCAATGTCTGCGCCTCGCCGAGCACTTCGCCGAGCTTGTCCTTCAGGATCTGGGTGTAGAGCAGCTGCTTGGCATATTTCCACTCGTACAGTGCCTTGGCCTCGTCGAGGCCCTCGTAGCATTGCAGGCGGATCAACTTCAGGCCGCGCCAGGCGGCGATCGCCTTCGCCAGCTCGGTCTTGCCGACACCGGCGGGGCCTTCGACCAGGATCGGCTTCTCGATCTGCTGCGACAGATAAACCGCCGTGGCGATCTGCCGGCTGGCGATATAGCCGTGCGCGGCGAGGCCGCTTTCAACGGCCTCGATCGCGGCGGTGGGCCTGGTGTCAGCCACGAGGATCAGCTCCGAGGTTTCCTTGAACTCGGACCTGTTCTGCCCCCGTTGCGGGTAAAGCACAAGGCTCGTTTGGCTCGCAAAGGCCAGGGGTTAAAGGCTTGGGGTTAGCGCATGGTTCCGGCGTATTTCCGCCGAGCGCAATACAAGCTGAAGCAGGTCGTCAGCCGGCGCAGCTCTTCACGAAGTCCCTGCGCTGCGGTCCGACGATCTTCTGGTCGATCGCCTGCTTCAGGCAATCGAGGCGTGCCTGCGCCATGCAGAGCTGCACCTGGTCGTGCTTGTCCTGACCCTTCAGGGTCTGGGCCGACGATTGACAGGCCGCGCGCTTCGCACCGGGCACCGGCGCGGCCGCCGCATTGTCTTGTGCGGGAGCGGCGGCCGGTGCGGCAGGAGCGGAATTCGACGTGGATTGCGCAATGGCCGCGACCGAGAACAGGAGCGAGCCGGCCGCGACAAGGGCGACGACAGAGCGTTTCATGGGATGCCTCCGAAAAGACGCTGACGATTAGAAGCCGCCGCCTGAATGTCTGGTGAACGCGTGGGGAACCCGCCTCACCTCAGCGTGAGGCCGGTCGCGGTCTCGAGCTCTCCGATCGCTTGCGCGGCGTTCAGCACCTTGATCGTGGTCATGCCCATCTCGCGCGCCGGCTTCAGGTTGACGCCGAGATCGTCGAGATAGACGCAGTTGTTCGGATCGACCTGCAGCGTTTCCACCATCATCTGGTAGATACGTGGATCGGGTTTGCGCAAGCCTATCTTGGCGGACTCGATCACGTGATCGAACAGCACCATCACCTCGGCGACGTAAAGCGTGCGCCCGCTGCGGCTGCCCATCGCGTTGGCCGGCAGATTGTTGGTGATACAGCCGGTCTTGAACTTCGCCTTGATGCGCTTCAGGGCTTCGACCATCTCGGGGCGCAGGTCGCCGGACAACAGCGGCAGCACGTCCTTGCCGCGCACCTCGGCGCCGAGCGCCTTCGATTCCCTGGCAAACAGTTCGTCGAATGCGTCGATATCGATTTCGGCGCGCTCGAACTTGGCCCAGGCATTTTCGAGATGGTTGGCGGCGTTGGTGCGGCGGATGATATCGGCAGGAATGCCGCGCTCGGTCTCGTACCGCGCGAACGCCTCGAACGGCGAGGTGGTCAGGACGCCGCCGAAATCCCAGATCACTGCTTCGATCATTCTTTCCTGCCAGGTCAGATATTGCTTGAGGCAGCGGCTAACATGGATCGAGCGCCGGAACCAGCCTGATCCGGCGCTTGGCGATCCCCGCGGTGCGGGCTATTGCTGCGCCGATGAAAAAACTGCCAGTGATCCTCGCGGCCATGGCGTCGCTGATATCCGCTCCCGCTTCGGCCATCGTCGGTGGCGGTGCACCGTCTACCGATGGTGTCGCACGCTCCGTCGTCACCATCGTCGGCTCGCGCGGCAATTTCTGCACCGGCGCGCTGATCGCACCAAAGGTCGTGCTGACCGCGGCGCATTGCGTACAGCCCGGCGCCGATTACAAGATTTTAGATTATGGTCCGGACCGGCAGCCGAAGCTGCAGGACGTCAGGACCGTCGCGATCCACCCCGCCTTCAAGATGCAGGCGATACTCAACCATGTCGCCACCGCCGATGTCGCGTTGTTGCAGCTCGGGGCGCCGGCCGCGGGCAAAACGCCGTCGGCGCTCGGCATGCCCAACATCCCGATCCAGGTCGGCGGCCGCTTCACCATCGCCGGTGTCGGCGTCACCGTGCGCGGCGACGGCAAGAGCGGCGGCACGATCCGCGTCGCCGGCCTCGTCGCGACCGGCAAGCCCGGCATGCTGCAGATCCGTCTCGTCGATCCGGTCGGGCAGGGCACGCGCGACGGCTTGGGGGCCTGCACCGGCGATTCGGGGGCGCCGGTGTTCGAGGACAAGCAAGGTGGCCCCGCGATCATCGGCGTGGTGAGCTGGTCCACCGGACCAAACGGCACCGCCGGCTGCGGCGGCATCACCGGCGTCACGCCGCTGACACTCTATCGCGACTGGGTGATGCAGACCGCTCGGCAGTGGGGCGCGAGTTTTTGAGTTACCTCACCCCGCTTGCGGCAGGGCAATCGCACATGGCTACGCCATGACGACGAAAAATTAGCTGCAGAACTCCGCAAGTACCCTATGCGATAGCCCCGGGGCGAGGGCGTTTGCGAGATTTCGGAATAATGGAATAATGCCGCTGATTTGCCCGGCGTGTCAAGTTATCGTGTCGAACGCCGGCAGCCGCCAGCTACTTTGCATGGGGTTGTTTTCGATATTTTGGCAGCGCGCCGCTGTGACGGGACCCACTCAATGCCCCGCGGCTTTCTTCGCCGCGGCGTTGTTGAGCACGATCAGGCCGTCCACGGCGACGCCGAGCTTGCTGTTGATCAGGAACGGGTTGACGTCGATCGAGGCGATGCGGTTGCCGGCGTCGGCCATCAGATTGGAGAGGCCGACCAGCGCCTTCACCGCGGACGGTTCGTGCAGCGCGGGCTTGCCGCGATAGCCCTTCATCTTGACGCCGGCCTTGGTCTTCGCGATCAGCTGTTTCGCTTCGGCCGCGTCCAGCGGGGCGCCGGCAAGAGCGACATCCTTCATCAGCTCGATGTCGATGCCGCCGGTGCCGAACAGGACCACAGGCCCCATCTCGGCGTCGAGCGAGGCGCCGACCACCAGCTCGAGATCGGCCTTGACCTGCTGCGCGATCAGGATGCCTTCCAGCTTCGGCTTGCCCTTCAGCTTCTTCACCCGTGCGGTGATGTCGTTGAAGGCCTTCTTCACCTCGGCTGCGCTGGCGAGGTTCAGCACCACGCCGCCGATGTCGGATTTATGCAGGATGTCGGGGCTGACCACCTTTGCGACCACCGGAAAGCCGATGGTCTTCGCGATCTTCACGGCCTCTGACGCGGTCTGCGCGACCTCTTCCCTGGAGATCGGGATGCCGTAGGCCTTGAGCAGCTGCTTCGAGGCGACCTCGTCGAGCGCGGCGGCGCCATTGGCGGCTTTCAGCATCTTCTCCAGCATCGCGCGCGCCGAAGCCTTCGAGCTCGACACGATGTCCGGCACTTCCTTGCGCAGGCCGGCATATTCGATCAGCGACTTGATCGCGCCGACGGCGCGGTCGAGGCCTTGCAGCACCGCGACGTTCGGAAGGGTCTTGCGCAATTCCTTGGTGAACTCGGTGAAGCCGATCGACATCGTGCTGATATAGATCACGGGCTTGCTGGCCCGGCCTGCCATCTCGTTGACGATGCGCAGATTGCGCTCGCGCAGCTCGTGCGGCGCCTTCGGCAATTCGGCATCGATGATGACGACGTCGGTATCAGGGTCGTCGATCATGATCTCGATCGACTTCATGTAGACTGTCGGATCGACCACCGCGGCAAAGCCGGCATCGAGCGGATTGCCGACAATGCTGCCGGGCCCGAGCATCTTTGCCAATTGCGCAGATGCGTTCGGGCTCAGCGGCGCGAAGTTCAGTCCGGCAGAATAGAACGCATCGATCAAGAGGCCGCGCTTGCCGCCGGACAGCGACACCGCGGCAAGGCGATTGCCTTTCGGCAGATCGGCATGGACGAAGCATTCGGTCGTCTCGAGCAATTCATCCAGGCCACGCACGCGGATCACGCCTTCGCGGGTCGAGATCGCATCGAACGTCTCGATCGAGCCCGCCAGCGCACCGGTATGCGCCATCGCGGCAGCCCGGCCGCCTTCCGAGGCGCCGAGCTTGAGCGCGATCACGGGTTTGCCGGCGGCGCGCGCGGCCTTGCAGGCGTCGCGGAACACTTTGGTGTTCCTGACGCCTTCGAGATAGACCACGATGACGCGAATGCTCGGGTCGGCGGCGAAATAGGCCATCAAATCGGGCGTCTCGAGCCCGGATTCATTGCCCGTCGTGACCATGTAGCCGACGCCGACACCGCGATCCTCCAGCGCCTGGCGGATCGCCATCACGATCGCACCGGACTGGCCCGCGATCGCCACCGGGCCCTGCTCCATGGTGACAATGCGATCGTCGATATTGGTGAACAGATTCTCGCCGGCGCTGAGGTTGCCGAGGCAGTTCGGGCCGGTGACGGCGAGCCCGGTCTCCTTGATCGCCTGTTTCAGCTCGACGGCGAGCCGCTGGCTCTCGTCGTCCTGCAGCTCGCTGAAGCCTGACGTGACAATGGTTGCCGAACGCGCACCGGCGGCTGCCGCATCGCGGATTACCTGCACGGCAAAACGCGCCGGCACCAGCACCAGCACATGGTCGGGCTTTTCGGGAAGGCTGGCGAAGTCCTTGTAGCAGGGCACGCCCCAGATCGTTTCGCGCTTGGCGTTGAGCGGGAATAGCCTGCCCGCATACCTGTACTTGATCAGATTGTTCCAGATCCGCTCGGCATAGTTGCCCGGCTTGTCGGTGGCGCCGACCAGCACGATGTTGCGCGGGTGCAGCATCGCATGAATGCTCTTGACGATGTCGCTGGCGTCGGCGGGCGGCGTCCATTTGTGGGACGGATGAGACGCGGTGCTTACGAGAGCTTCCATGGAGCCTGGCCTTATCCTTGTTGTCTTCCTCTGGCCGACGGCCGATCGCCGAAGGTCGTGATTTTCATTCCTTTTATGGCTGATGGAAGAGGGTGGCAACTCACGCCGGTGCGGGGCAGGGCACCGCACAATATCCCGGCGCGCGCAAAATTCGCTGACGGCGTCAGGAACCTGATTCGATCGGGATCGAATTAGGCTCGATCAGGGTGGCATGCAGCAGATAGCGCTCCGGCCCCGATGTCAGCGCATCGAATGGCCAGCAGGTCGACAGCACCAGCTCGTATTGGTCGGTCAGTGGATCAATCCCGGACTCGTCGAAACGGACCACGGAGCTTCGATCGGCCCGGTAGCGGAAGGTCCTGCCGTCGCTGTTGGTGACGTCGATCTCGTCGCCAACCGCGACGTCCTTGAGGAAACGAAAATGGGTGTCGCGGTGCGCGGAATAGACCGCGACGCCACGCGCGCCGGCGTCGACGGTCTGCTCGACATGGTCCGGACCGAAGGCCAGTGCCTGGCCGCTGCTGCCGGCGAGCACGATTGTCGAGGCGTGGAGCCGCTTCACCTCGATTCTCGCGACGGGCCAGGTATCGGCCCAACTCCACGGCTTCACAGGATGTCCCGTCGCGATGGTTTCTGTGAAGGCGCGCTCCAGCAGCATCTGTGCGAGCAGCGCCTTGGCGTGGATGTAGGTGCCTTGGCCGAACAGGATCAGGCCGATGAGGGCGAGAGCGAAAGGGAGAATGATGCGGGGCATGTTGGACCTTGCTCCCGTCATTGCGAGCGCAGCGAAGCAATCCATCGCACAGCATATGCGGGACCATGGATTGCTCCGCTACGCTCGCAATGACGGCTGTTGGAGAAAAGCGGCGCGCGCGGCCCTGGGGGGACGGGTGAGAGGCCGCGCGCGCTCTTGAAGGAGGAAGGTCGGGGGAAACCTGCTCCTTTCATCCGACGTCAGTGGGGCGACGTCTGACGTCGGTTGAACACCATCAGCAGCAGGCTGACCGTGAGCAGGATCACGCCCGCGATCATCTTCAGCTCGGCATCGGTCGCCGTCTTCGGCAACTGGACCGTGGCGGGGGCCGTAGTGACCACCGGCCGCTTCAGTGCCGCAACCTGCAACTTCGCGTCACCGGCTTCGGCACGGCGCTCGGTCGGCGCCACCGGCAGCCGCGGACGCTCGCCGAACACCTTTGCGAAATCCCAGCCCGCGGGCAGGTTGAGCGGCAATTCGCTGAGCTTCAGCGGCTCGCCGTCGGGTCGGCTCGGCGTCTTGTCGACCGCAACAAGGCTGGTCAGCCGGGTGACGAGCTGATGCTCCAGCGCCAGTGCAAGGATCGTCTTGTCGGCATCTTCCGGACTTGCCTGCCGTGTCGTGCGCGCGACTTCGGCGTCGGCGATCTTGCGGCGCGCCCACAGCTTCGAGAGACCCTTGCCTTCGGCGGCGTTCGCCAGCGGCAACGTCACGCTCCAGGGGCGGTCGCCGATCCGGCCCTTGATCTCGACGGAGCCCGCGAGCTTGTCGAGTTTCGCCGCGAGCACCAGCGGCTCGCCGCGATAGACGTCCGGGATTGCCGCCGGCGTCAGGTCGGCCGTGGCCTCGGAGAATTTTGCGGAGAGGCCGGTCACCGCCGGGTTCTCCAGCTTGGCGAACAGGCCGCGCATGCGCTCGTCGACCTGCTCGACCGAACCGATATGGGTGAAGGTGCCGCGCCCAAGCTCGGCGGCGCGGGTCATCAGATAGGTGTTCGGCGCCGAGCCGATGCCGACCATGAAGATTCGCGAGCGGCCGCGCAGCGCGCTGATGGTCTCGAACAATTGCTGTTCGTTGCCGATCGCGCCGTCGGTCAGGAACACGACCTGGCGGATGGTGTTGGCATCATCGTGGTTGGTATCGGACAGCGCGGCGCGCATCGCCGGCACCATCTCGGTGCCGCCGCGCGCCTGCAGCGCGCTGACGAACGACGTCGCATTGCCGATATTGCCGCTGGTCGCGGCCACCGGCGTCGGGAACAACACGTCCATGGTGTCGTCGAAGCGGATCACGTTGAAGCGATCGGTCGGCTGCAGGCGGCCGAGCGCGTACAACAGGCTCGCCTTGGCCTGGATGATCGAGGTGCCGCCCATCGAGCCGGAATTGTCGATCACGAAGATCACCTCGCGCGGGAGCGGCTTCTCGCTCGCCTGCTCGACCGAGGGCGGCGTGACGAACGCGAGCAGATAGTCCGAATTGCCGACATGCTCGCGGAACAGTCCGACCGACGGCGCCTTTTCGGCAGCCGGCTTCCAGGTCAGCTCGAAATCGCGGTCTGCCGGCACCGGGCCCTCGGCGAGCTTGATGACGCGTGTGGCGCTGTCGGAGTTCTCGATCTTGACTTGATGAAAATGACTCTTCACCTCGCCGAGCGGAAAGCCGGCAGCGAGGTGCACCGTGATGTTGGTTGGATTAATCGGGGAATTCTCGGTGGGGTCGAGCGCCAGCGGCGAGATGCGGTCGCGATCCGGCACGGGATCGGTCGTGGCGGCGCCCCAGCCGCTGCCATCGGCGCGGAGGTCGACGCTCTGCACCACCGGAAGCGGATTGTAGCGCGGACCGACCACCATCGGCACCCGCAGCGAGAACTCGCTGCCGTTCTGCTGCACCGGCTCCTGATATTCGATCTGCACCAGCACGGTTTCGCCGGGACCGATATTGGCGACCGAATTGGTGAAGATGTTCGGCCGTTCCTGTTCGGTGAGCGCGGCCTTCTGGCCGTTCTGTTTGGCCTGCTCATAGATGGCGCGAGCCTGCTGCCGCTCCTTGATGTCGCCGACCACGATGCGGTCGCCGACCACCATCTTCAGCGTGTCGACCGCACTGCCCGCCGGCAGCGGGTAGACATAGGTCGCTTCCATCCAATCCTTGGTCGGGTTGCGAAAGATTTGCGTGACGCGGGCGCGGACGGTCGGGCCGGATACGGTGAGATCGACATCGATGCCGAGCCTGACAGCGTCCACATAGCCGTCGTCGGTCTTGAGCATCAGTGAGCCGGAGCGCGCATCGGCCGGCCGCAACGCCGCTGGCTTCGGCTGCTCCGCTGACCACACCGGATCAAAACTCAGGAACAGGGCGGCAAAGCCGATCGCCAGCGCGGCCGCACCTTCCACCAGGAAGAACAGCAGGATGCGCATCCTGCGCGACAGGCAGATCCGCCGGCTGTTCTCACTTGCATCGCAAATCATCATTTTCGTCGCTCCCGAGCGAGGGTTTCGCTACGGGGAAATCTTGGAGAACGGCCGATTTGGCGCGAGCAGAATGATCGGCAATGATTGGCCGCCGCCCGGCGCCGTCCGCCCGCCGTGGAGGCGGGTTTGTGCGGTTTTGTGATGGATTGTCCGGTCTGCTAGACTGGCGTGAATCGATGCGAAATCGCGCTGGGGATCACGATGTCGACGCCGGACAAGCAGCTTTCCGCCGAGCAGAGCCGGCAGGTGGCGGAGACCATCCGCGAGGAGATCGCGCGCCGTCGGATTTCGCGGCAGACGCTGGCGGAGCAGGCCAAACTCAGCCTGTCGACATTGGAAAAGGTGCTCGGCGGCCGGCGCCCGTTCACGCTGGCAACCACGGTACGGCTGGAGCAGGCGCTCGGCGTCTCCTTGCGCAAGCTGCCGGACGTGATCCCGGATGCCATCGCCGTCAATGGTGAGATTGCGCCTGACAGCCTCGGATCCTATTCCCGCCGCGCGGTGGCGCGGATCGAAGGGACTTACATCACGGTGCGGCCGTCGTTCGGCGACAAGCACGCGATCTATGCCTATCGTACCGAGATCAGTTGGGATGCGGCCACCGCGTCACTCGGATTTCGCGAGGGCGAGCGGCAGGATGCCGACTACACCCAGCATGGCGAAGTCGCGGTGCCCAATGAATCGGGCTTCGTCTATCTCGTGACCAACCGGCACGGCCAGCACCGCCTGATCACGGTGTCGCGGCCACGCAATTCCGGCGAGATGTATGGCATCATCACGACCTTGCTGGCCGGACGCGGCTCGGTGCTGACACCGATCGCAGCGCCGATCGCGCTGCTGCCGGCCAAGAACGTGCCCAATCCGAGCCTTGGACGGGTGTCACCCGACGATCCAAATCACGCCGTCTACCGTGAGCATTTGCGCCGCACGGTGGACGAGTCGTTTGCGATCCTGCTGCCGGGATAGGAATAAGAGCAAGGCTATATCGCCGGCCTTGGTCGCGCCGGTGCGGCCACGCTGGCGAGCAGCACGGCCAGGATGCCGGTCAGGAAAATGCCGTCAAACGTGCCCGCTCCGCCGATCGAAGCGATCGGCGCGCCGAGGCTGCCGATCTTGTCGAGGTTGAGGAGATCGGCGCCGAGAAGCGTTCCCATCGAGCCGCCGATATAGGCCAGCGGTGCCGCATATTCGCGGGAGAGCAGCAAGGCGAGGATCGCCGTGGCCAAGACCGGAACGAACACCGGGACGGCGATGCCCATTCCCGGCACCGGCGTAGCGCTGGCATGCACGATGAATGCGATGACAGCCGTGGCGATCGCAGCGCGGATCCAGAGTTGGTAGCGCAGCACGAGGTAAGTGGACATGACGGTGGGAATCACCGCGCCGCCGACATTCACGGCGAGAATCGTGCTGGGGGACGTCACGAAGGGCACGACGTAGCGCATGCCGAAAAAGTCCACGATCTGCCCCGATCGAACCGGCGGTCCGGGCAACACCGTGATTGGAATGTTGAAGTAACTGCCGATCAACGAACCGAACAGCAGCAATAGCGCGACCCCGGGACCGATGCCGAGGCGCATATAGGCGTATCTGAGGATGCGGAGCTGGATCAGGATCACCAGCGCCACGGCCAGGAACACCAGGATCGAAAAGAATGCCGGCGTCAGCGGCAAATAGTGAACGCTCGAATCCATGGGGTCGAAGGTCCGGTTTCGGCTCTGCCTGCCTTGTTAATTGGGAACGTCGGGGAGAATCACAAGGCGAACAAGTCCGTGAAACAACGAAGCCGCCCGGAGGGGCGGCTTCGCGATATTGTGAGGTTGTGGCAACCGTCCTAGCCGCCGGTCTCTGCGCTGAGGATGTCGCCGAACCGCTCCCACTGCCCGCTCTTGAACCGCCACATCTGGAGCTGCTCGATCGGAGCGAAGTCGGTGGCGCTGGTGTTGATCTTGATGCCGGGGATCAGCGTGTCGGGCGCGAAATCCTTCAGGCTGGCGGCCTGCTTCATCACGTTCTCACGCGTCAGCTCGTCGCCGCACTGCTTCAGCACCTGCACCATGGTCTGCGCCGCGGCGTAGCCATAGACCAGATTGGCGTCGGAGACGTTGGCGCCCGGCATGTACTTGTCGACAAAGGCCATGAACTTCTTCATGCCCGCATCGTCCTTCCATTGCGAATCGGAGGCGTCCTTGAGATAGCCGGCCGTCAGCACGCCTTCGCTGGCATCAAGGCCGGCTGGCTTCATCACTGCACCGATCGAGAGCGAGACGTCGGTCATCACCTGCATCGGCTTCCAGCCGAGCTCGGCGATTTTCTTGATCGCCTGCGCCGCGAATTTCGGCGTCGCGATGTTGACGAACACGTCGGCGTTGGTGTCCTTCAGCTTGACGATGTGGGAATCGATCGAGGGTTCCGAGGTTTCGTAGCTCTCTTCGGCAACGATCGTGGCGCTCGATTTGTCGAGGACCTCCTTCAGACCGAGCAGGTAATCCTTGCCGAAATCGTCATTGGCATAGAAGATCGCGACCTTGGCATTCGGCTTGGCTTTGAGGATGTATTTGCCGAAGATCCGTGCTTCGACGCGGTAGCTCGGCTGGAAGCCCATGGTCCAGGGGAATTCCTTCGGATCGTTCCACTTGCTGGCGCCGGTCGCGACGAACAGCTGCGGCACCTTCTTGGCGTTCTGATACTTCTGAACCGCGGTCTGGGTCGGCGTGCCCAGCGCGTTGAACACCAGGAACACTTCGTCGCTTTCGATCAGCTTGCGGGTCTGCTCCACCGTCTTCGGCGGCGAGTAGGCGTCGTCATAGGAAATCCAGTTGATCTTGCGGCCGTTCACGCCGCCCTGATCGTTGATCATCTTGAAATAGGCTTCCTCGGTCTTGCCGATGACGCCATAGGCCGACGCGGGACCGCTATACGCCTCGATGTTTCCGATCTTGATCTCGGTGTCGGAGGCGCCGGTGTCGTATTTCTTTTGTGCAAAGGCGGCCTGGGTGGAGAGCAGGCAGAGCGCCGTGGCGGCCGCCAGCAGCGACAGATTTGTCGTTTTCATAAAGGCATTTTCCTCGAGCTATTTTGGTTGGGGACTTCTGCAACAAACCCGTAACCGGTCCCGGCAGACGGCCACGGGGCAGCTCTTTGTCTCGGCATGGTCCGGAAAACGCACTGCGCGTTTTTCGGGATCACGCCGCAGTATCGGTCGGCTTCGGCTGACTGAACCTTTGCCGCAACGTCGGCTTATGAATTTTGCCTGTCGCATTCCGCGGCAGGGCATCGATAAATTCGATCAGGCGCGGGCATTTGAAGCGCGCCAGATTGGCCTGACAATGAGCGTGAATCTCGGCCGGCGCAAGCGTATGGCCCGGCTTGATCGCGACAACCGCCATCCCGACCTCGCCCCACTGCTCGTCCTGGATGCCGATGACCGCGGCTTCGGCAACTGCCGCCAATTGATGCAGCACGCTCTCGACCTCGGCGGGATAGACGTTCTCGCCGCCGGAGATGTACATGTCCTTCCAGCGGTCGACGATGTAGTAGAAGCCGTCCGCGTCCATCCGTGCGGCGTCGCCGGTGTGCAGCCAGCCGTCGGTGAAGGACGAGGCATTGGCGTCCGGCCTGTTCCAGTATCCGGGCGTGACGTTGGGGCCCTTGACCCAGAGCTCGCCGAGTTCGCCGGCATCGGCATCGGTGCCGTCGGGGCGCACGATCCGCACCTCCGTATGCAGCAGCGGCATGCCGGACGATCCTGCCTTGCGCACGGCGTCCTCGCGGTCGAGCGACAGCACCGCAGGGGAGGTTTCGGTCATGCCGTAACCCTGCTGCAAGGCGACGCCGCGCGCCTCCCAGGTCTTCAGGAGCGGCACCGGCATGGGCGCGCCACCGACCCCGCCATTAACGAGGCGGCTGAAATCGGAGCTGGCAAAGGCCGGATGCTGCGCCATGAACTGGTAGATCGAGGGTACGCCGAAGAACACGGTGATGCCCAGCGCGCGATCGTTGATCAGACGGAGCGCCTCGCCGGGATCGAAGGCGCGCATGATCAACACCGTGCCCCCGGAATGCAGCACCGGATTGGAGTAGCAGTTCAGGCCGCCGGTATGGAACAGCGGCAGCACCGTGAGCTGCACCGAGGACGGCGAGATATGAGCAGGGCCGCCGAGATTGACGCAATTCCAGAACGTCATCCCGTGCGTGATGATCGCGCCCTTGGGCTGGCCGGTCGTGCCCGACGTGTACATGATGGTCGAGATGTCATCGAGCATGACCTGCTCGAACCGCGCCAGCGGCGTCGCCGCTGCGATCCCGGCCTCATAGGATCCGCCGGGGCCGAGCCGCATCGCGGATGCGACATGGCAGAGTTTTGCGACCGCAAGCGCCGTCTCGGCGAGGTCGTCGTCATGGATCATGACCTTGGGCGAGGCGTCGCCAACGATGTAGTGCAGCTCGGGAACGGTGAGCCGGGTGTTGAGCGGCACGAAGATCGCGCCGAGGCGGAAGCAGGCGAACTGCACCTCCAGCGTATCCGTGGTGTTCAGCGCCAGCACCGCGACGCGGTCGCCACTGGCGACCTCGAGCTGATCGCGCAGATGGCCGGCCAGCCGCGACACCCGCGCGTCCAACTCCGCATAGGTGAAGCGGCGCCCGCTTGCGAGATCGACGACCGCCACCTTGTCCGGCGTACGCCGGCGATGATGCGCGATCCAGTCGTAATAACGAACCGGCAAATTGTCCTCCTCCGGGACCGGCGGTCTTGCGCCACCTGCTCCCGGCCCATTGATGTCACGGATCGGGAGTGGAGGGGGCGTATCGGGATACTGTCTTGCGTTTAGTGGCTGGCGGATTGCCGGATCGGGCGCCAGTCCCGGTGGCAGCCACTCGACGCAAGTTACGCGGTGGAAATCCGGACATCGTCCGGCACGGGAATCAGCGGAGCAAGGCGAATGGCAAGTCCGTTCTACACCAGCGAGCACGAGGCCTTTCGCGAGGTGATGCGCCGCTTTGTGGCGAAGGAAATCGAGCCGTACGCCCATCAATGGGACGAAGCGGGCGAGTTTCCGCGCGAACTCTATGCGAAAGCATCCGAGATCGGGCTGCTCGGCCTCGGCTTCCCCGAGGAATATGGCGGGATCCCTGCCGACCAGTTCATGAAGATCGTGGCGTCGCAGGAGCTGGCCCGCGCCGGGGCCGGCGGCGTCAGCGCGAGCCTGATGAGCCACACCATCGGCTCGCCGCCGATCGCGCGCGCGGCGCGGCCGGAGATCAAGGCGCGGGTGCTGCCGGAGGTGCTGTCGGGCAGGAAGATCTCCGCGCTCGCGATCACCGAGCCGAGCGGCGGCTCCGATGTCGCCAATCTGCGCACCAAGGCCCGGCGCGACGGTGATCATTACGTCGTCAGTGGCGAGAAGACCTTCATCACCTCGGGCATGCGCGCCGACTATCTGACGGTCGCGGTCCGTACCGGTGGCGAGGGCCCCGGCGGCGTCAGCCTGCTGCTGATCGAGGGCGATACGCCCGGCCTCGCCCGCACCAAGCTGAAGAAGATGGGCTGGTGGGCGTCGGATACCGCGACCCTGCATTTCGACGAATGCCGTGTGCCCGTCGAGAACCTGATCGGCGAGGAGGGCCAGGGCTTCAAGATCATCATGCAGAACTTCAACAGCGAGCGCATGGGCATGGCGGCGGGCTGCACGGCCTATGCTCGCGTCTGTGTAGATGAGGCGATCGCCTACGCCAAGGAGCGCAAGACGTTCGGCAAGCCGATCGCGCAGCACCAGGTGATCAGGCACAAGATCGTCGACATGGCGCAGAAGGTCGCGGCCTCGCAAGCCATGCTGGAAATGCTGGCATGGCGGCTCGGCCAGGGCGAGAGCCCGGTCGCCGAAATCTGCATGATGAAGAACCAGGCGACACAGACCATGGCGCATTGCGCCTCCGAGGCGGTGCAGATCTTCGGCGGCGCCGGCTTCATGCGCGGCGTCAAGGTCGAGCGCATCTATCGCGAGGTCAAGGTCAACGCCATCGGCGGCGGCACCGAGGAGATCATGAAGGATCTGGCGTCGAGGCAGATGGGGTTGTGATATTTCTCCGTCATGGCCGGGCTTGTCCCGGCCATCCACGTCTTGCTTCGTTGTCGCCGGCAAAGACGTGGATGCCCGGGACAAGCCCGGGCATGACGGTTACTTTGTTGGCGTCGATTGGAGCCTAACGAAGCCATGCTCTTCACCGCCGACCACGACGAACCGCGCCGGGCCCTGCAGAAATTCATCGCGGCGGAGATCAACCCGCACGTCGACGAATGGGAGAAGGCCGACATCTTCCCGGCGCATGAGCTGTTCAAGAAGCTCGGCAGTCTCGGCTTTCTCGGCCTCAACAAGCCGGTCGAATTCGGCGGCCAAGGGCTGGATTATTCCTATGCGTTGATGATGGCCGAGGAACTCGGGGCGATCACCTGCGGCGGCGTGCCGATGGCGATCGGGGTGCAGACCGACATGGCGACGCCCGCGCTGGCGCGGTTCGGTTCCGACGAGGTGCGGCGCGAGTTTCTTAGCCCCGCGATTGCGGGGGATCATGTCGCCTGCATCGGTGTTTCCGAGCCGGGTGCTGGCTCCGACGTCGCCTCGATCAAGACGCAGGCACGATCCGACGGCGACGACTACGTCATCAATGGCGGCAAGATGTGGATTACCAATGGCACGCAGGCCGACTGGATCTGTCTGCTCGCCAACACCAGTGACGGTCCGGTCCACCGCAACAAGTCGCTGATCTGCGTTCCCATGAAGACCAAAGGCGTGCAGGTCGCGCGAAAACTCGACAAGCTCGGCATGCGCTCTTCCGACACCGCGCAAATCTTCTTCGATAATGTCCGGGTACCCAGGCGCAACCGGATCGGCGAGGAGGGCCAGGGCTTCACCTATCAGATGATCCAGTTCCAGGAGGAACGGCTGTGGGGCGCGGCGGCCTGCCTGAAGGCGCATGAATACATCATCGACGCGACGATCGATTATACCCGCGACCGCAAGGCGTTCGGCGGCTCGATCCTCGACAATCAGGTGGTGCACTTCAAGCTCGCGGAAATGCAGACCGAGGTCGAACTGTTGCGCTCGCTGATCTATCGTGCCGGCGAGGCTCTGGTGAACGGCGAGGACGTGACGCGGCTCGCGACCATGGCCAAGCTGAAGGCTGGCCGGCTCGGCCGCGAACTCACCGATGCCTGCCTGCAATATTGGGGCGGCATGGGGTTCACCAACGAGACGCCGGTCAGCCGCGCCTACCGCGACAGCCGCCTTACCTCGATCGGCGGCGGCGCCGACGAGGTGATGCTCATGGTATTGTGCAAGATGATGGGCACGCTGCCGGGCCTGAAGACAAAGGGAAACGCCTGATGATCACGCTGTATCACTGCGACGCTGCGCGCTCGTTCCGTCCGCTCTGGATGCTCGAGGAGCTCGGGCTTCCCTACGAGTTGAAGATGCTGCCCTTCCCGCCGCGCGTGTTCGCCAAGGAATATCTCGGCATCAATCCGCTCGGCACCATCCCGTTCATGATCGATGGTGAGACCAGGATGACGGAATCCTCCGGCATCTGCCATTATCTCGCCACCAAATTCGGCCCGACGCCGCTGGTCGTCGGCGTCGACGAGCCGGCCTACGGCGCCTTCCTGAACTGGATGTATTTTTCTGACGCCACGCTGACCTTTCCGCAGACGCTGGTGCTCCGCTACAGTCAGCTCGAGCCGGAGGGGCGGCGCAACCCGCAGGTCTCGAACGACTACGCCAAATGGTTCCTCGGCCGCCTGCGCGCGGTCGAGGCCGCGGCGGCGAATTCGGAATTCCTCTGCGCCGGCCGCTTCACCGCCGCCGACATCGCCAACGGCTATGCGCTCAGGCTTGCCGGCAATATCGGGCTCGCCAAGGATTTCGGGCCGAATGTCGCGGCCTACTGGGCGCGGCTGCAGCAGCGCGACGGCTACCAGCGCGCGGTAGCGGCGGAGCAAAAAGCCGGGGTGGAACAGAACGTTGCGGCAAGGGTGCGGCCCTAGCCTCGCGTCGTTCCGGGGCGATGCGGAGTATCGACCCGGAACCTCGAGATTCCCCGGTGCGCGCTGCGTACCTGAGGTTCGCATCTCCGATGCGCCCCGGAATGACAGGGCTCACTACCGGTGACAGGTTGCGAATATGCGCTATGGTGGCTTCGGTCGCAGCGGTCAAAGAGCCGCGCGAGGAGGATCTGCTATGGACGCCATCGTGGACGTAAAGGGCCAGGAGTCCGCCCAAGGCTCCAGCCAAGATTCCGCTCATGACTCCGGCCATCGGATGCTGATCACGCCGGAGCGGGTGTTCTACGCCGGACTACTGGGGCGCCCGCGTGAGCGCTGCCCCGGCGCATTCCATGTCTATGTCGCGATCCGCGACGGCCTGCATTTGTCCACTAGCGACGGCTGCCAGGCCCATGGCGAACTCGCCGTGACCATGCCGAACCTGCGCCACACCATCACCAGCGAATACCGCTCGGCGATCTGCGTCGCGATCGAGCCGGAAAGCGTGCCCGACGGCACGCTGGACGCCGTCACTCGCCGCCTGCAAGGCCCCGACTCGGGCTTGTTTGTGAACCGCATTCGCGCCGCCTATGCGCGGCTTGCCGAGATGCAATATCGCGACGCGATCTCGAATGCCGAATTCGACACCATGTGCTTCGGCGACGCGCTGCCGCAACGCGTGCTCGACCCCCGCGTGGTGCGCGCGATCGCCCGGATCGGACAATTCTCCGGCGAGCCGGTGACGGCGGCAGGTTGTGCCGCCGATGCCGGGCTGTCGCCGTCGCGCTTCCTGCATCTGTTCAAGGAAGAGACCGCAATCTCGTTCCGCTCGTTCCGCGCCTGGAAACGCGCGCGGCATCTGCTGCACTTCGCCAACCAGGACATCAACCTCGCGCATCTCGCGCAGGACATCGGCTATCCCGACAGCACCCATTTCAGCCATTCGATCCGCCGCTTCTACGGCCTTAAGCCGCGCGCGATCTTCTCCGGCTCGCGGGATCTGGCGATCTACCGCACCGGGCAGGCGGTAACCGCGTCGGCGCTGACGTAACATCCATCGTTGTGCACGGCGCATCCGCTTGCGCGGACCGACCTCTCCCACGAGGGGAGAGGTGGAGCTTGTCGCCAAATGCAAGTTACCAAACTCACAAGTTCGCGCCCTCGATCACCTCGCCGAACCGCAGCCATCCGGCGCCCTCGATCCGCTGCAGCTGCAGCTGCCGCAGCGGGTGATGATTGGTCGGGCTGGTGTTGACGCGGATACCCGGCAGCATCGTGGGGATCTGGACATCCCTGAGGTTGTTTGCCTGCGCCATGATGTTGTCGCGGGTGAAGTTGCCGTTGCATTGCTCGAGCACGATCTTGAGCACCTGCGCCACCGTGTAGGCATAGAGGCTGTAACCCTCCTTCGGATTACCGTCCGGAAAGTACTTCGCCATGAACGCCAGGAAATCCTTCACGCCGGGATCATCGGCCCAGGCCGGATCGGCCACGTCCTTCACGTAAGCCGATGAGATCGTGCCCTGTGCCTTGTCGAGCCCGACGGGCACGATGGTCGAAGACAGCGAGGCCGCGCCGCTGGCGATGAAATGCATCGGTTTCCAGCCGAGCTCGTAAATCTTGCGGATCGACTGCGCGGCGAACTTTGCTGTCGTGCCCGAGATCAGCACGTCGGGATTGGCGCCGCGCAGGGTGACGAGCTGGGAATCGATCGTGGGATCGGTGACTTCGTGCGAGGCGACCACCACCGTGCTCTGGAACTTCTCGCCCAGCACATCCTTGGCCCCGGCGACAAAATCCTTGCCGAGATCGTCGTTCTGGTAGAGCACCGCGAACTTCGCATTTGCATTGCGGCTCAGCGCGTACTTGACGAATATCTGTGCCTCGGTCCGCGCGCTCGGCGCAAAGCCCATGGTCCAGGGATAGGTCTTGTAGTCGCCCCATTTGTCGCCGTTCACCGACAGGAACAGATGCGGGACCTTGGCGGCGTTGATGTATTTGACCACGGCCGAATTCGGCGCGGTGCCGAGCATGTTGAACAGGAAGGCGACATTGTCGCTCTCGATCAGCCGCCGCACCTGCTCGACCGTCTTGGCCGGGTTGAACGCGTCGTCGTAATAGATGTACTTGATCTGGCGGCCGGCGATGCCGCCCTGTTCATTCAGCATCTTGAAGTAGGCTTCCTGGCAACGCGCCTGCACACCGAGCGCCGATACCGGGCCGCTCAGCGAGGTCGTACTGCCGATCCTGATCTCAGCAGCGGTGACGCCGGGCGTGTCTTCGGCAAGCGAGGGACGGGTGCCCGCGAGTGCGGTTAGGCCGGCGCCTGCCGCGCCCGTGAGCCATGTGCGCCGGTTGATCGAGACCATGACGTCCTCCCCGCGGTGCCGGCTTGTCGCGCCGGCTTTTGCTTGCCGCAAGGATAACGCGCCGTGTCGTATTTGGTCTTGCGTTAACCGGCTGGTGGCGTCTGTTCGCGGGAGAGCATCGGGGTAGCCAGTCAACGCAAGATGGCGCGGAGACAAATCTCTCATCATGGAAAATCAGCGGCCCCTCGGCGCCGCAACCAGGACCAGCGATCATCATGAGCGACAAGGCCGTCATCACCTGCGCGCTGAACGGCGTGCTCACCGATCCGAAGCAGCACAACGTCCCGGTGACGCCGGAGCAGATGGCGCGCGAGGCGAGGGCCGCGTTCAACGCCGGCGCCAGCATCATGCACATCCATCTGCGTCAGCAGGAACCGAACAAGGGTCATCTCCCATCCTGGGAGGTCGATGTCAGCAAGGATATCCAGCAGGCGATCCGTGAGGCCTGCCCCGGCGTGATCATCAATCACACCACCGGGACCTCGGGGCCGAACTATCAGGGTGCGCTGAATTGCGTGCGCGAGACCAGGCCTGAGATCGCCGCCTGCAACGCCGGCTCGCTGAACTATCTGAAAGTGAAGGCCGACAACACCTGGGCCTGGCCGCCGATGATGTTCGACAACGCCGTCGAGAAGGTGCAGGACTATCTCGACGTCATGAACGCGGCCGGTACCATACCCGAATTCGAGTGCTTCGACGTCGGCATCGTGCGTTGCGTCGGCATGTACCGACAAACCGGCATGTATTCCGGCCCGCTCGAATACAATTTTGTCATGGGCGTCGCCTCAGGCATGCCGGCCGATCCGGACCTGTTGCCGATCCTTTTGAGGCTGAAGGCGCCGGAAGGCCACTGGCAGGTCACCGCGATCGGTCGCGCCGAGATCTGGCCTCTGCACCAGCGCTGCGCCGATCTCGGCGGCCATCTGCGTAGCGGGCTCGAGGACACGTTCTATCTCGGCGACGGCACCAAGGTGACATCGAACGGGCAAATCGTCGAAGCGCTCGCCGCCTGTGCGCGGGAGGCAGGGCGCGAGATCGCGAGCCCGGCGGAAGCGCGGCAGATTTTCGGAGTCAGGCACTAATCGTTGGGCTCGTCATTGCGAGCGAAGCGAAGCAATCCATTTCACCGCACGAAGAAAGAATGGATTGCGTCGTCGCTTCGCTCCTCGCAATGACGGAGAAGGAAAGCATATGGACAATCTCGCAGCAACCGGCGGAGTCACCGGTCCGGGCCGCATCGGGCGCGTCGCGATCGGCGATCTCCTGAAGCGGGCGGCGCGGCGCTTCCCGGATCACATCGCGCTGACCGACGGTGATAGGCGCGTTACCTTCACCGAGATCGAACGCGACGCCAATCGCTTCGCCAACTATCTGGTGCAACGCGGGCTGAAGCCGGGCGAGAAGATTTCGACCATCTGCAACAATTCGGTCGAATCAGTCAAAGCGCTGTTCGGCATTCACCGCGCCGGCCTCGTCTGGGTTCCGATCAACACCATGCTTGGGCCTTCGGACATGGGTTACATCCTCGGCCATGCCGAGGTCCGCTTTGCCGTCATTGACGACAATCTCCACGCCCAGGCCGATCGCCGCGCGGCGCTGGAAGCGCGCGGCATGGAGATGATAGCGATTGATCTCGCGGGCAATGGGACGAAGTCCGGGTTGCCGAGCTTCAACGATCTCCTGGAGGGGCAGTCCGACATCGAGCCGGAGATCGAGATCAACGACCGCGATCTCGCGATGATCATCTACACGTCGGGCACGACCTCACGGCCGAAGGGCGCGATGCACTGCCATCTCGCCGTGGTCATGGCCGTCATGAGCAACTGCATCGAGATGCAGCTATCGCGCGATGACGGCATCACCGGCCAGTTCCCGCTGTTCCACTGCGCCGGCCATGTGCTGCTGCTCAGCTACCTGTCGGTCGGAGGCCGCATGGCGCTGATGCGCGGGTTCGATCCGGTCGTCTGCATGGAGGCGATCGTGCGGGACAGGCTCACCGTGTTCGTCGGACTCTCGCTGATGTACCAGGCGATCCTCGATCATCCGCGCCGCCGCGAGTATGACCTCTCGGGCCTGCGCTGCTGCATCTACACCATGGCGCCGATGGGCAAGCCGCTGCTGGAGCGCGCCATCGCAGACCTCTGCCCAAACTTCGTGCTGTCGAGCGGCCAGACCGAGATGTATCCGGCGACGACGATGTCGCGGCCCGAGGTGCAGCTCAATCGTTTCGGCAATTACTGGGGCGAGTCGCTGATCGTCAACGAGACCGCGATCATGGACGACAACGGTAATCTCCTGCCGCGCGGCGAGATCGGCGAGCTCGTGCATCGCGGGCCGAACGTGATGATGGGCTACTACAAGGACCCGAAGGCGACTGAAGAGGCCCGCAAATTCGGCTGGCATCACACCGGCGATCTCGCGTTGATCGACGGCAACGGCGAGGTGCTGTTCCTCGACCGCAAGAAGGACATGATCAAGTCGGGCGGCGAAAACGTCGCCTCTGTCAAGATCGAGGAGACGCTGCTCGCGCATCCCGCCGTGCAGAACGCCGCCGTGGTCGGCCTGCCGCATCCGCAATGGGGCGAGGCGGTCTCTGCTTTCGTCAAGCTGAAGCCAGGCGCGGTAGCCGACGAAGCCGGGATCGAGGCGCATTGCAGAAAACATCTCGGCGGCTTCCAGGTGCCGAAGCTGGTGCGGATCGTCGACGAGATGCCGATGACCGCAACCGGCAAGCTGCGCAAGGTCGAGCTGCGGCAACAATACAGCGAATATTTTGTGGAGCGTGCCTAGTGGCCATCATCGAGAACACCATCGCCACCGGCAGCGCGGCCTTCCAGGCCAATCGCGACGGCATGCTCGGACTGATCTCGCGGATGCGCGCGCTGGAGGAGCGGACGCGTGCCGCCTCGGCCGTAGCAAAGGATCGCTTCCACAAGCGCGGGCAGTTGTTGCCGCGCGAGCGCGTCGCACTGGTGCTCGATCCCGGCTCGCCCTTCCTCGAACTGTCGACGCTCGCCGGCTACATGTTCGACGTGCCTGATGTCGACAAGAGCGTTCCCGGCGGCGGCCTGATCGCGGGCATCGGTTTCGTCTCCGGCATCCGCTGCATGGTCAGCGCCAACGACGCCGGCATCGACGCCGGTGCGCTGCAACCTTACGGCCTCGACAAGACGCTCCGGGTGCAGGAGCTCGCGCTGGAGAACAAGCTGCCCTATGTGCAGTTGGTCGAGAGCGCCGGTGCCAATCTGCTGCGCTACCGCGTCGAGGATTTTGTCCGCGGCGGCAACATCTTTCGCAATCTGGCGCGGCTGTCGGCGGCGGGATTGCCCGTCGTGACCGTCACCCACGGTTCCTCGACAGCCGGCGGCGCCTATCAGACCGGCCTTTCCGATTACATCGTGATGGTGCGCGGTCGCACCCGCGCGTTTTTGGCCGGACCGCCATTGCTGAAAGCCGCGACCGGCGAGATCGCGACCGAGGAGGAACTCGGCGGCGCCGAGATGCACACCTCGATCTCCGGCCTTGGCGATTATCTGGCCGAGGACGACCGCGATGCGCTTCGCATCGCGCGCGACATCATGGCCAAGCTGCCCTGGGATCGACTGAGGCGCGACGCGACCTCGTTCAAGGCGCCCCGCTATGATTCGGAGGAATTGCTCGGCGTCATGCCTGTCGATCACAAGCGGCCCGTCGACATGCGCCAGGCGATCGCGCGCTTCATCGACGATTCCGATTTCACCGAGTTCGGTGCCAATTACGGCCCGGCGACGATCTGTGGCCATGCCCACATCGAGGGGCAGGCGATCGGCATCATCACCAACAACGGGCCGCTTGACGTACCCGGCGCCAACAAGGCGACGCACTTCATCCAGGCCTGCTGCCAGTCGCGCACGCCGATCCTGTATATGAACAACACCACCGGCTACATGGTGGGCAAGGCCTATGAAGAAGCCGGCATGATCAAGCACGGCTCGAAGATGATCCAGGCGGTGACCTCGGCGACGGTACCGCAGATCACGATCTACTGCGGCGCATCTTTTGGTGCCGGCAATTACGGCATGTGCGGCCGTGGCTTTCATCCGCGCTTCTGCTTCTCCTGGCCGAATGCCAAGACCGCGGTGATGGGCGGCGAGCAAGCCGCCGAAACCATGGCGATCGTGACCGAAGCGGCCGCCACACGGCGCGGCAAGCCGATCGAGAAGGAGAAGCTGGAGGCGATGAAGGCGCAGATCGTTGGCGTATTCGACGGCCAGATGGACGTATTCTCGACCAGTGCCCGGGTCCTCGACGACGGGGTGATCGATCCGCGCGACACCCGCGGCGTGCTTGCCGAAGTGCTTGCAGTGTGCCGCGAGGCGGAGGCGCGCAACCCGCAGCGCATGCAGTTCTCGGTGGCGCGGCCATGAGTGGGGCAGCAGTGAGACGGACGCCGTTCTTCAAGATCCTGATCGCCAATCGTGGCGAGATCGCGTTGCGTATCACGCGTACCGCACGGCGGCTCGGCTACGGTGTGGTTGCCGTCTATTCCGATGCTGATCGCGATGCCCTGCATGTCCGCGAGGCGGATCAGGCGGTGCGGATCGGCGAGGCCTTGCCGGCGCAATCCTATCTCAAGATCGATGCGATCATCGCCGCGGCCAAGGCGAGCGGCGCCAGCGCGGTGCATCCCGGCTACGGCTTCCTCGCCGAGAACGCAGACTTTGCGAAGGCCTGCCGTGATGCCGGGCTCGTCTTCATCGGTCCGTCGCCGGAGGCGATCCGGGCGATGGGCAACAAGGCCGGCGCCAAGGACATCATGCAGAAGGCCGGCGTGCCCTGCGTGCCCGGCTATCAGGGCGCCGACCAGAGCGACGCGGTGATGCTGGCGGGAGCCAAGGCGATCGGCTTCCCCGTCATGATCAAGGCGGTCGCCGGCGGCGGCGGCCGCGGCATGCGGCTGGTTGCGGATGCCGCGGCGTTTCCGGATGCGCTGCGCAGTGCGCGTTCGGAGGCGCGGGGTGCGTTCGGCGATCCCACCGTCATTCTCGAGCGCGCCATCGTCGATCCTCGCCACATCGAAATCCAGGTGTTCGGCGATCGCTATGGCAACGCGATCCATCTTGGCGAGCGCGATTGTTCGGTGCAGCGGCGGCATCAGAAGTTGATCGAGGAGGCGCCGTCGCCTGCGGTGACGCCGGAGCTGCGGGCGCGGATGGGCGCGGTCGCGGTGCAGGCCGTCAAAGCGATCGGGTACGAGGGTGCCGGCACGCTGGAATTCCTGCTTGATCGCGACGGGCATTTCTACTTCATGGAGATGAACACGCGGCTGCAGGTCGAGCACCCCGTGACCGAGGCGATCACCGGGCTCGATCTGGTCGAGCTGCAGCTCCGCGTCGCCAGCGGTCAGCCGCTTGGATTGAAGCAGGAGGACATCATATTCTCCGGCCATGCCATCGAGGTGCGGCTCTGCTCGGAAGACGCCGGGCATGACTTCATGCCGCAATCGGGCACAATGGCATTGTGGCAGATGCCGGAGACCGTCCGCGTCGAGCACGCGCTGCGGTCGGGCGCCGAGATCCCGCCATTCTATGATTCGATGATCGCGAAGATCATCTGCCCCGGCGCGAACCGCGACGAGGCGCGGGGAAAGCTGATCTGTGCCCTGGAGCAGGTGACGGCCTTCGGCGTCACCACCAATCAGGGATTCCTGATCGACTGCCTGCGCCATCCGGTTTTTGCCCGGGGCGAAGCGACAACGGCCTTTATCGGAAACAATCGCGAGGCGCTGCTGGCGCCGCGGGCCGACGAGGGATACGACATCGCGCTGGCGGCGCTGCTGCTCTACGTCACCAATCCCCACGCGCCAATGTGGCAACGCGGGCGATCGCTCGCCGCGACATTCCCGCTGGGCTTGCGGATCGATCTCGGCCATGGCGTGCAGGAGATCGAGATCGTCCACGACCGCGATGGCGGTTACCTCGCCGCCCGCAACGACGACCAGTGTCGCTTCGAGATCGACGAACTCGGTCTGGACAGCATCCGCTTCCGCCGCAACGGGCTGATGGAATCGGCCAGGTTCCTGCGTGACAGCGATCGCCTTTATCTCCTGCATCGTGGCGTCACGCTGGCGGCCCGCGATCTCACACTCGCCCCGCCGGAATCCGCGACGGCCGCCGGCGGTGACGGCAAGGTCCGCGCCGCCATGAACGGCCGCGTCGTCGCGCTGCTGGTGAAGGCCGGTGACGAGGTCACGGCCGGCCAGCCGGTGATGACACTCGAGGCGATGAAGATGGAGCATGTGCATACGGCCGGTGTCGCGGGTACGGTGTCATCGATCGATGTCGCCGAGGGCGAGCAGGTGACGACGGGGAAAATCGTCCTCGAGATTGAGGCGGCGGCGTAGCAACGTTCATGCCGGCCGCCCGGTCCCGTCATTCAGCCAGCACGCTACCTGATGGCCTGCGCCTGCTTCCTGCAGCGCCGGGCGTTCCACCTTGCAGCGATCGATCGCGTGGCGGCATCTCGTGTGGAAGGCGCAGCCGGAGGGCGGATTGATCGGGCTCGGCACATCGCCGTCGATCATCGGGGCCAGCCGCCGGGCCTTGGGGTCGGCGATCGGCACCGAGGCGAGCAGTGCCTGTGTATAAGGGTGTCGCGGGTTGGCGAACAGCGCGTGCTTGTCCGCGATCTCGACAATGCGGCCGAGATACATCACCGCGACTCGGTGGCTGATGTGGGCGACGACGGCGAGATCGTGCGCAATGAAGAGGTACGAGAAATTCTGCTGGCGTTGCAGGTCGATCAACAAATTGATCACCTGCGCCTGGATCGAGACGTCGAGTGCGGAGACCGGTTCGTCGCAGACGATCAGGCGTGGGCCGAGCGACAGCGCGCGGGCGATGCAGATGCGCTGGCGCTGGCCGCCGGAGAACTGGTGCGGATAATTCTTGATCTGGTCAGGCCTTAAGCCGACCTGCTGGAACAATTCCGCGACGCGCTCCCGCTTCTTCGCACCCGTCGCGAGCCCGTGCACGCTCAGGGGTTCGCCGACGATGTCACCCGCCGTCATGCGCGGGTTGAGTGAGGCGAACGGATCCTGAAACACGATCTGCATCGAGCGCCGGTAAGGCCGCAGCGCGGTCTTGCTGAGCGGTGCGATGTCCTCGCCATCAAGCCTGATGGCGCCGCTGGTCGGTTCGACCAGCCGTAGCACGGTGCGTGCGACCGTCGACTTGCCGCAGCCGGATTCGCCGACCAGACCGAGCGTCTCGCCGGCGCCAAGCGAGAAGCTGACGCCATCGACGGCATGCACGGTGCCGACCTGCCGGCGCAGAATGCCGCCGCGCACCGCGTAGTGCTTGACGAGATCGGTGACCTCGAGGAGCGGGTGTTGCTCGGTCATGATGCCGCCATCATCTCGCCGGCGCGCCAGCACGCGGCCCAGTGATTGGCGGCAAACTCATGCAGTGGCGGATACACCTCGCGGCAACGATCGATCGCGAGCTTGCAGCGCGGTGCGAAGGCGCAGCCGGGCGGTAGATTGGTCAGCGATGGCACCATGCCGGGAATTTCGGTCAGCCGCGCCTCGGTCTTGGCGCCGAGCCCGATCACGGCCGGCATCGAGGCCATCAGCCCGCGCGTATAGGGATGCAGCGGCGTTTCGAAAAGCGCCTCGACGGTCGCCTCCTCGACCTTCTTGCCGGCATACATCACGATCACGCGCTGCGCGGTCTGCGCGACGACGCCGAGGTCGTGGGTGATCAGGATCAACCCGGTGCCGAGCCGTTGCTGCAGATCGACGATCAGCGCGAGGATCTGCGCCTGGATGGTGACATCGAGCGCGGTGGTTGGCTCGTCCGCGATCAACAGCGCCGGCCGGCAGGCCAGCGCCATAGCGATCATCGCGCGCTGGCGCATGCCGCCGGAGAGCTGGTGTGGATATTCCCGCGCGCGGCGTTCCGGTTCCGGAATGCGCACCAGCCGCAGCATGTCGACGGCCTGTTTCCAGGCGTCCTTGTAACTCACCTTCCGGTGCAGGCGCACCGCCTCGATGATCTGGTCGCCGATCCGCATCACCGGATTGAGCGAGGTCATCGGCTCCTGGAAGATCATGGAGATCCGATTACCCCTGACGTCGCGCATCGCGGCGTCGTCGAGGTCGAGCAAGTTGGTGCCTTCGAGCAATACCGAGCCGCCGACGATGCGGCCGGGCGGATCCGGCACCAGGCGCATGATCGACAGCGCGCTGACGCTCTTGCCGCAGCCGGATTCGCCGACGATCGCCAGCGTCTCGCCGCGGCGGACCGAGAACGAGAGGTCGTCGACCGCGCGGAACAGGCCGGAATTAGTGAAGAACACCGTCTGCAGGTTCTTGACGTCGAGAACCGTGTCTGCGGCCGATGCCTCGCTCATCAGCCGCGCTGCCTCGGATCGAGGATGTCGCGCAGCGCGTCGCCGAACAGATTGGTGCCGAACACCGCGAGGCTGATGGCAATGCCGGGGAAGATCACCAGCCACGGCGCGACGCGAACATATTCGGCGGCGGATTCCGACAGCATCCGTCCCCAGGACGGATAGGGTTCGGGAATGCCGAGGCCGAGGAACGACAACGACGCCTCGGTGAGAATGGTCGAGCCGAGCTGCGCGGTGGCGAGCACGATCAGGGGGGCAATCGTGTTCGGCAGCACATGGCGCAGCGCGATCCGCATCTCGCTCATGCCGATCGATTTGGCAGCCTCGACGAAGGGCTGCTCGCGCAGCGCCAGTGTGTTGGCGCGAATGACGCGGGAAACCGTCGGGATCAGCGGGATCGCGATCGCGAGGATCACATTCGGCAGCGACGGCCCGAGCGCCGCGGTCATGACCAGCGCGAGCACCAGTAGCGGCAGCGATTGCAGGATGTCGGTGACGCGCTGGAACACGAGGTCGACCCAGCCGGAGAGATAGCCGGAAGCGAGCCCCACCATCACGCCGATCGAGGCGCCTAGCGCCGTGGAGCCGATCCCGACCGCGAGCGAGATCCGGGCACCATGAACGATGCGGCTCCAGACGTCGCGGCCGAACGAATCGGTGCCGAACCAGTGAACCGCAGAGGGTGCGGCAAGGCGATGCGCGGAATCGACACTCAGCGGGTCGTAACGGCAGATCAGGTCGGCGGAAATCGCCATCCAGACGAACAGCAGCATGATGACGAGGCCGATCGTGCCGAGCATGTGGCGCTGCGTCAGGAAAGCGAGCCTGCGCCAGCCGCCGCTGGCATTGGCCCCGGCGCGTCGCAATTCGCTGTCGAAATTGATCGTTGCCACGCGCTAGTTTCCTCTCGATCGACGAGCGATATCTTCCCCCTCGCCCCGCTTGCGGGGAGAGGGTCGGGGTGAGGGGGATTCTCCGCAAGCGCAGTGGCAGTTGGATTCGTGGTGAGCCCCCCTCACCCGGATCGCATCTGCGATGCGATCCGACCTCTCCCCGCACGCGGGGCGAGGTGAAGGGCAAGCGTGGCTCTCGACCAAGATCGCCATCCTAGTCCCCGAACCGGATGCGCGGATCGATCGCGGCATAGAGCATGTCGACGATGAAGTTCACGACCACGACGACGACTGCGATCAGCATCACGAGGTTCTGCACGATCGGATAGTCACGCCAGCGCAGCGCCTCGACCAGGAAGCGGGCGATGCCGGGGATGTTGAACACGGTCTCCGTCACGATCAGGCCGCCGATCAGGAACGCCGCCTCGATGCCAACAACGGTGATGACCGGCAGCACGGCGTTCTTCAGCGCATGGCGATAATTGACCGATGTTTCCGAGGCGCCCTTGGCGCGCGCGGTGCGGATATAGTCCTGGCGCAGGATCTCCAGCATCGAGGAGCGCGTGATGCGCATCGTCAGCGCCGCGCTGCGGAAGCCGACCGCCATCGCCGGCACGGCGTACATCGTAAGCGCCTCCAGCCAGGTCGCCGGGTTAGGGTTGAAGATTGGCATGGTGCCGAACAGCGAAACCGAGGCCATCAGGATCAACAGACCGAGCCAGAACGACGGCAGCGACAGGCCGCTGAGGCTGACGACGCGCAGCGCGTAGTCGAGCCGCGAGCCCTGATGCACGGCGCTGATGACGCCGAGCGGAATACCGATCGAGGCGGAGAACAACAGCGCCAGCCCCGCGAGCCGCGCCGTGATCGGAATCCGGGGCAGGATCTCCTCCAGCGCCGGCTTCTCCGACACATAGGAATAGCCGAGATCGCCGTGCAGGAGGCCGCCGATCCAATGCAGATACTGGATCACGATCGGCTGGCTCAGGCCGAGCTCGCGCGCGAGATTGGCCTTGTCGGCAGGATCGACGAAGCCCGCGGCGTCGAACAGGATGTCGACGATGTTGCCGGGAACGATCCGTAGCAGCACAAAGATGATGACCGAGATCCCGAACAGGGTCACGAGCATCAGGAACAGGCGCCGGACGATATAGGCAAACACCCTGGCTCTCTCCCGTCGCGCTAGCGAATGATACTCGGTTGAAGTTGGGCGAGCGGGATGTTCACCTCTCCCCATCGGGGAGAGGTCGGCGCGTAGCGCCGGGTGAGGGGGCGCGGCTCCCACGATAGAGCCTGACCCCTCACCCGCGCCTTCGGCGCGACCTCTCCCGATGGGAGAGGTGAAGCACGCCCCGCGTCCAGCCTTCTGGGTCTCATCTCATCTGTGCCTTCGCCTACTTGTCCAGCCAGACGTCTTCGTAGCGATAGCCGTTATAGGAACTGTTGGACATGATCGTGACGTTCTTCACGTAAGGCTGCCAGCAGGTACCGGTGCGGGCATAGAAGATGATCGGGCGCGCGACGTCCTCCTGCAGCTTCTTGTCGATCTCCCAGACCAGCTTCTTGCGCTTGTTGACATCGGTTTCCTCCGACTGTTGATCAAACAGCTTCTCGATGTCCTTGTTGCAGTAATTGGTATAGTTCCGCTCCGAGCCGCAAGCGTAGTTCTCGTAGAACGACTGATCGGGTTCGTCGACGGCATTGCCGGTCAGATTGAGCCCGAGGGAATAATCCTTGCGCGCGATCTTCGGGAACCACTGCGCGGTGTCGACGACGTCGAGCTCGGCGTCGATATAGATGCTTTTGATCTGGTCGATCAGGATGATCGCGGGGTCGCGATAGACCGCGATGTTGCGCGTCGACACCTTGATCTGAAGGTGCTTGTCCGGACCATAGCCGGCCTTCTGCATCAGCTTGCGTGCTTCCTCGCGGTTCTTCTCGATGTCGGGGCCGTAGCCGGGGATCGATTCCATCATGTCTTTCGGCATGGTCCACAGACCTGACGGCGCCGGCTCCATGGCGCCGCCGATGTCGCCCTGTCCTTCGAACATGATCTGGATGAAGGCCTTGCGGTCGAGCGCCAGCGCCAGCGCGCGGCGGATGTCGATATTGTCGAATGGCGGCGAGGACGAATTGACGATGATGTTGGTGGACACGTTGTTCGGCTCGACGACGCACACCGCGTTCGGCGCCTGCGACTTGACCTCCTTGAGCAGCGGGATCGAGACTTCGGTCGGGAACGTCATGTCGAACTTGCCGGACTCGAAGCCGAGAATCGCGGTCGAGCGGTTCGGAATGATGGTGAACTCGATGCCGTCGAGATAGGGAAGGCCCTTCTTGAAGTAATCCGGGTTCTTGACGAGCTTGATCGATTCGTTGGCCTTGAACTCGACGAACTTGAACGGGCCGGTACCGATCGGCTTGGTGCGCATCTCTGCGGGCGACACGTGACAGGGATAGATCGGCGTGTAGCCGGAGGCGAGCAGCGACAGCAGCGCCGGCTGCGGCCGCTTCAGGTTGAACGAGGCCTCATAGTCGCCGTTGACAGTGACGTCGTTGACCTGATCGTACCAGGACTTGCGCGGGTTTTGCCGGAACTTTTGCGGCGACTTGCCCATCAGCATGTCGAAGGTGCATTTGACGTCGGCCGAGGTGAACGGCTTGCCGTCATGCCACTTCACGTCCTTGCGCAGCTTGAAGGTCAGCGTCTTGTTGTCGCTGCTCCAAGCCCAGCTCTCTGCGAGTTCGGGCCGGATCGTGTCGGTGCTGTTCTGCGCGATGTGCTGGTCGAAGATGACGAGGTTGCTGAAGACGGGCATGAACGGGATGTTGACCGAATAGGTCGCGCCTTCATGAATCGAAGCGCTGCCCGGACTGTCGCGGTGATAGATCCTGAAGATGCCGCCGGATTTCGGCTCGCCGGCCAATGATACGTCGCTGATTGCCAGCACAGACAACACCGCGACGGCCAGCGCTCGCACGCTCCGCATGGTCCCCTCCACGAATTTCGGTCTCAGTGGCCGATTGGGATCGACGATACCACGGTGAGGGGTTCGGGCAACCGGCGCGGGCTGCGCCGGGATTGGCAATTCGGATGACGCGGCGCGAGGGCGGCAGTACGTCCCCGCAGTCAGCGACAATTTGTCGCCCATGTGATTTGTCCAGCGAAATCCCAATTCACTCCGCCGCCTGCGATGAGGGCGGGCGAACGTCGGCGACGCCGTCGGCCTCCGTTGCCGAGATCGTGGTGCGGATCATCAGGCGGCCCTCATGTGCCGGCCATGGGCGGCCGCGATGCATGGTGGCGCGGTTGTCCCACATCACGACGTCGCCCTGCTGCCATTGATGCAGGTAGCTGACACCGGGTGCGGTCGCGGCTTCCGTCAGTTCCTCGATCAGCGCCTTGCCGGCCTCCGTATCCATGCCCTCGACGCCATAGGCATGCGAGGCGAGATAGAGCGCGCCGCGGCCGTTGACGGGGTTGCGCCACACCATGCGCCAGCATACCGGCGGCAACGCATCCACCTCCGCAGTTGTCGCGAGCCCGTCGGCGACCTTGCTGCGCGAATGCGCGTAGGAGTGCCAGGCAAAGGAGTTCTCCAGCCGCTTCGCCAGCCCCTTGTCGAGCCGCTCGAAGGCCAGCCGCATGGAGACGTATTCGGTCTCGCCGCCATGCTCGGGGATGATGCGCGCCGAGAGGATCGAGGTCAGCGCCGGCACCGGCTTGAAGGAGGAGTCGGTGTGCCAGAGCTGGTTGGCCTTGGCGCGCAGCGACTGCCGGTGATCTGCCGGCACCACCTTGCCGTCGGGGCCGAAGGTCGAGAGGATCACGAAATGCGAGCCGGTGCCCATCGAGCCGACCTTGGTCACTTCTGGCGGCCCGAAGCGGCGCGAGAAGGCGAGCTGAAGGTCGTCGCTGACCTCCTGACCGCGGAACACCAGCACCGAATGTTCCTCGAACGCCGCGCGCACCGCCGCATAGGCGGCATCATCGGCTGCGACGTCGGCGAGCGTGACGCCGCGCAGTTCGGCGCCAAAGCCTGGATTCAGCGGGATCACGTCCATTAGGAAACCCTCCGTTTTGTTCTTGTTGTCGGATTCTCAAGCCAGAGTCTTTCACTCCACTCGTCATGCGCGGGCTTGACCCGCGCATCCATCGAAGAGGAGTTCCTTCTGACGATGGATTGCCGGGTCAAGCCCGGCAATGACGAAATCATCATAATCATCACACGATCCGCGAGGTCTTGTTGCCCCAGTAGCGGTCGCGCAGCAGGCGCTTGTAGAGTTTGCCGGTCGGAAGCCGCGGCAGCTCGGCCTCGAAATCGACCGAGCGCGGCACCTTCTGGCGCGACAGCGACGTCGCGCAGAACGTGATCAGTTCCTCGGCGAGATCAGGTCCGGGCGCGACGCCATCGATCGGCTGCACCACCGCCTTCACCTCCTCGCCAAGGTCGACATTGGGCACGCCGAACACCGCGGCGTCGGCGACCTTGGGATGGGTGATCAAGAGGTTCTCGCATTCCTGCGGATAGATGTTCACGCCGCCGGAGATGATCATGAAGGTGGCGCGGTCGGTGAGATGGAGGAAGTTGTCGTCGTCGACATACCCGACATCGCCGACCGTGCTCATGCTGCCGTCGGGCGAGCGGGACTCGCTGGTCTTGGCCGGTTCGTTGAAATATTCAAACGGCGTCGCCGTCTTGAACCATACCGTGCCGGCCGTGCCCTTTGGGCAGGGCTGCATGTTCTCGTCGAGGATATGCAAATCGCCAAGCAGCACCTTGCCGACAGTGCCGCGATGGGCAAGCCACTCCTGGCTGTTGCAGGCGGTGAAGCCGAGGCCTTCGGTCGCGCCATAATATTCGTGGATGATCGGGCCCCACCATTTGATCATGTCGTCCTTCACCTGCGCCGGGCAGGGCGCGGCGGCATGGATCGCGATCTCGAGTGATGACAAATCGTAGCGGCGGCGCACCTCCTCGGGCAGCTTCAGCATGCGCGAGAACATCGTCGGCACCAGCTGGCTGTGGGTGATGCCCCATTTTTCGACCAGCTCGAGGTAACGCTCGGGGTCAAAGCTCTCCATGATGACGACAGTGCCGCCGATACGGATGGTGAGGTTGACCGCTGCCTGCGGCGCCGAGTGATAGAGCGGCGCCGGCGACAAATAGACCATGCCTTCGCGGTAGTGCCAGAGCCTGGTCAGGAAATCAAACAGCGGCAGGTTCTCCGACGGCGGCTGCTCCGGCAGCGGCCGCAGGATACCCTTGGGCCGGCCGGTGGTGCCGGAGGAATACAGCATCGCGGTACCCGCGAACTGATCCGCGATCGGCGTGCTCGGCAGGCCGGCGGTCGCTTCTTCCAGTCCGACGATGCGATCGCTCTCGCCGGCAGCATCGACGACGATGCAGAGCTCGACCTGCGGGCATTCCTTCAGCGCCTCGCGCGCTACGTCGAGCTTCAGCTTCGAGGTGATCAGGATGCGCGACTGGCTGTTGGTGAGGATATAGGCGAGCTCGCTCGCGGTGAGGTACGAGTTGACGCAGGTGAAGTACAGGCCGGAGCGCTCGCCGGCGCCGCAGGCCTCGAGGTAGCGGTTGTTGTTCTCCATGAAGATCGAATAATGGTCGAGCCGCTTCATTCCACGCCGGCGGAACAGATGCGCGAGGCGGTTGTTGCGCGCCTCCAGCTCACGATAGGTGACGATTTCGCCGGTCGCGGCCATGATGAAGGCGGGTTGCAGCGGGCGCAGGTAAGCATGCTTGCCGGTGTACATCGAACTCTGGGTCTCCCTATGCGGCCATCAGCAAAATCTCGCGGACCTGGGCCGGGCCATCGATCTTGCGCGGATTGCGCGGCACCCAGGGCGTTCGCATCGCTTGCGCTGCGATGCGGTCGAAATGTTCGGGGCCAACGCGGACATCGCCAAGGCTGCGCGGCATGCCGAGCTCGCGGATGAAATGGTCGAGCACGTCGCCGGCGTCTTCGCCCGGATGGCCCATCGCGGCCGCGACCAGCGCCTGCCGGTCGGCATTGTCGCAGCTGTTCCAGCGCATCACCGAAGGCAGCATTACGCACGACGTATAGCCGTGCGGCACGTCGAACTCGGCGCCGAGCACGTAGCCGATGCCGTGGCTGGCGCCCATCGGCACGCCCGAGGCGAGCGGCCCGGTCGAGAGCCAGGTGCCGATCTGGCAATCCATCCGTGCGTTGATGTCCTTCGGATTGGCCTTTACCCGCGGCAGGCCCTGCGCCAGCATCTCGAGGCCCTTGATCGCCTGCGCATCGCCATAAGGGTGCGCCTCGCGTGAGCAGATGCCCTCGACGCAATGGTCGACGGCGCGGATGCCGGTCGACAGGAACAGCCAGTCCGGCGTGTGCACGGAAAGCTCCGGGTCGAGGATGGTGGCGCGCGGCATCACCAGCGGATGGCGCAGCATCTCCTTTTGCCGCTTGGCCTCGTTGGTGACGCCGGCGATCGAGGAGAACTCGCCGCCGGCGATCGTGGTCGGCACGCTGATCTGGCGCACGGTTGGCGCGTTCATGTCGGGCGAGACGCCGCCGTGAGTGCGGATCGCGTCGATGCCATCAGACGTGGTGACGTTGTTGGCGAGGCAAAGCTGCACCGCCTTGGCGCCATCGGTAACCGAGCCCCCGCCGATGGTGACGATCAGGTCGGCATTGGCGGCGCGGGCCTGTTCGGTCGCCGATATGACGGCGGCGCGCGGCGTATGTGCCGGCATCCTGTCGAAGGTGCCGACACAGCGGGCCCCGAGCGCCTGGCGGATCTTGTCGATCTCGTCGGTTTCGCGGTTGAGCGTGCCCGAAACCATCAGGAAAGCGCGTTGCGCGCCGAGCCGGTCGAGCTGCTCAACGATCGCCTCGCGGGCGGGCCGTCCGAACACGACCTCATCCATGGCGCCGAATACGACACGGCCTCGATGCACGCGCTTGTCCTCCCTTGTCTTGCCTGCCTTGCCGACGGTTGTTGTGGGCAGGTTAGCGGAGGAAATCCGGGCCGTCATCAGGGTCGTCGGACGTCATGGTCGCCGCATTTTCAGTGTCGTCGCCCGGCTTGACCGGGCGATCCAGTATTCCAGAGACGGTTGTGCTTGAGCCGATGGGCCGCGGCGTACTGGGTCGCCCGGTCCCAGTGCGCAATTGCGCACAAGGCCGGGCGATGACAGCGGTGGGTGTGGCTGCGCATTCTCGCGACATGACTTGCCCGAGTTTTGCTCTTCGTTCCGCCCTCTCATTTTGTGTAGAGGGCGCAGGGAAAGCCGGGTGCCGATTGCACCCATGGGCCCGGTGCAACAAAAAGCACCGGGGTAGGACCACAGGTGTAACCGGAAACAACCCGGCTTTCCCTGCGCGATGGGTTACGGCTTATACGTGCTCTCCCCGGTGAGACCAGGCTTGCTTGTCACCGCCGTCAGCAAGAGACGTCAGTCTCTTGTGACGGGACACCTGCCACTAGGGTGTCGGAACCACACGACTTCACCGTCCGCTTCATGCGCACTCGTCTGTTGCGCAATCGGCGTCCACCGCATCCCACCGCGCGTTCGTGACGTGCGCTCGCCCCTCAATCGGGTGGGACGGCACATCTATACATTGGATTTAAATTCCGATAAATCGAAATATTTTTCTTTAGGGAGGCTTGCCTCGTCGGGCAAATCAGCGCTAAGGGCCGATTTTCAGCCCCTTGTCATTCCGAGGTGAGCTTGTCCGACCTCGGCGGTCTCAAATCCTGGCCCTCGCGATCGACTCGCTCCGCCGTGGCGTGACAAGGCTTTCGGAATGCGTCACTATTCTTTTCGATCCGGCGGTCGTCTTGAACAAATTGGCGGGCGGTCACATCTGTGACGTCCGCCGCAGCGATGTTGCGATGACTGCCGGCGTCGAATCAGTGCGATTTCGATTGCCACGTTCGAGTCCTTGGGGGAGACGGAATTGATTGCAACTGACAGAACAGCGTATCCGGCTCCGATAGACGGCGTCGACCGCCACTCGTTGCGCAGCGTTGCGTGGCGCGGCCTCGTGCCGATCGGCTTGCTGTTTGCGCTGACGCTCGGCGGTTGCGACGACAAGGCGCAATCGCAGGCGGCCGCGCCTCCACCGCCGCCGGTGACGGTCGCGCAGCCGGTCAAGCGCACGGTAACCGATTGGGATGAGTTCACCGGCCGCTTCGAGGCGATCGAGGAGGTTCAGATCCGCGCCCGCGTCGGCGGATTCGTCAACACCGTCGAGTTCAAGGACGGCGCGATCGTCCATACCGGCGATCTGCTTTACACCATCGACCCGCGCCCGTTCGAGGCGGTTGCGTTGCAGGCCCAGGGCCAGCTCGACGACGCGCGTGCCAGGGGCGAGCTTGCCAAGCGCGAGCTCGATCGCTCGCTGAGCCTGACGCTGAATCAGACGGTTACCGAATCCACCGTCGACCAGCGCCGCCAGACATTGCAGGCGGCACGCGCCGCCGAGACGCAGGCCGAGGGTACGCTGAAGGCCGCGCAGCTCAATGTCGAATTCACCCATGTGCTGGCACCGATCACTGGCCGCGTCAGCCGCCATCTGGTCACCCCCGGCAACCTCGTGCAGGGCAGCGACACCGGCGCGACGCTCCTGACCTCGATCGTGTCGCTCGATCCGATCTACATCTATTTCGACGTCGACGAGGCGACCTATCAGCGCAACAGCAAGCTCTGGTTCGAAGGCAAACGTCCGAGCTCGCGCGACACGGCGAACCCGGTGGAGGTGACGCTGACCGGCGAAACCAAGCCCTCGCATGAGGGCAAGATGGACTTCCTCGACAACCGCCTCGATGTTTCGACCGCGACCCTGCGCAGCCGAGCAACTGTCCCGAACACCGATCTCTCGATCCTGCCCGGGCAGTTCGGCCGCGTTCGGCTGATCGGCTCTTCGCCCTACGAGGCGCTGCTGATTCCGGATGCAGCCATCGCCACCGACCAGTCGCGCAAGATCGTGTTCGTGGTCAAGGATGACAACACGGTGGAGGCCAAGCCGGTCGTGCTCGGACCGCTCGATGAGGGCCTGCGGGTGATCCGCGAAGGCCTCGAGGCCGAGGACCATGTGATCGTCGACGGCCTGCAGCGCGCCCGCGTCGGCGCCAAGGTGACTCCGAAGATGGCGGATGCCAAGCCCCCGGCAGCTGCGACGCCCCCGGCAGGTGCCAAGCCCCCGGCAGGTGCCAAGCCATGAATCTCGGCAGGCTTTCCATCAACCAGCCCATTCTCGCGATGGTGCTGTCGATCGTGCTGCTGATCGTCGGCGCGATCGCCTACACCACGCTGCCGGTTTCGGAATATCCGCAGGTAGTGCCGCCGACCGTCACCGTCACGACGCAATATCCGGGCGCGTCCGCGCAAACCGTGTCCGACACCGTGGCCGCTCCGATCGAGCAGCAGATCAACGGCGTCGAGGACATGCTGTATCTCTACAGCCAGGCGACCTCGAACGGACAGCTCACCATCACCGTCACCTTCAAGCTCGGCACCGACCTCGACAAGGCCCAGGTGCTGGTGCAGAACCGAGTTGCCATCGCGCAGCCGCAACTGCCGGAGGAGGTGCAGCGCAATGGCGTCACCACGCAGAAGAACTCGCCGGACATCCTTCTCGTCGTGTTCATGCTGTCGCCGGATGACACGTTCGACCAGCTCTACATTTCGAACTATGCCCTGCTGCAGGTGCGCGACCAGTTGCTGCGGCTCGACGGTGTCGGCGACATCCAGATCTTCGGCGCCCGCGACTATTCGATGCGGCTGTGGCTCGACCCCGACAAGATCGCCAACCTCGGCATGACCTCGGGCGATGTGATCGCGGCAGTCCGGGCCCAAAACCTGCAGATCGCCGGCGGCCAGATCGCGGAGCCGCCGATCTCGGACCGTGCCTTTTCACCGAATCTCGCCTTTACCGGGCGTCTGAAGGATGTGTCGCAATTCGAGAATATCGTGGTCAAGGCCGGCAGCGACGGCCGCACCGTACGGTTGCGAGACGTCGCCCGGATCGAGCTCGGCGCGCTGGCCTACACCACCAACAGCTTCCTGTTGAAGAAGTCGGCGGTGGCGATGCTGGTGACGCAGCGGCCGGGTTCCAATGCGCTCGCGACCTCCAAGAGTATCTACGACACCATGGCGAAGCTGAAGGCGAGCTTCCCCAAGGGCCTCGACTACAACATCGGCTACAACCCGACCGAGTTCATCGCCCAGTCGATCCATGAACTGATCAAGACCATCTATGAGGCGATGATCCTCGTGGTCGTGGTGGTGCTGGTGTTCCTGCAGGGCTGGCGGCCCGCGATCATCCCGATCATCGCGATCCCGGTGTCGCTGGTCGGCACCTTCGCGGTGATGGCGGCGCTCGGCTTTGGCATCAACAACCTCACTTTGTTCGGCCTCGTTCTGGCGGTCGGCATCGTGGTCGATGACGCGATCGTGGTGGTCGAGAATGTCGAGCGGCATCTCGAGCATGGGCTGAGCCGGCGCGATGCGGCGCTCAAGACCATGGAGGAGGTCGGCGGCGCGCTGGTCTCGATCGCCCTGGTGCTATGCGCGGTGTTCGTGCCGACCGCCTTCCTCGGCGGCATCTCCGGGCAGTTCTTCCAGCAATTCGCCGTCACCATCGCGGTGGCGACCGCGATCTCCTGCTTCTGCTCGCTGACGCTATCGCCGGCGCTCGCCTCGCAGATCCTGGTTCCGCATGAGGACAAGCGGCCGCCGGCGCGCTGGAACGTGATCGCGCGCGGCTGGTCCGCCTTCACCGGCGTGTTCAACCGCATCTTCGATCGTCTGTCCCATGGCTACGCTGCCGCCGCGTCCTTTGTGATCCGGCATTCGGTGGTGATGCTGCTGCTTTATCTGGTTCTGATCGGCAGCGCCGGCTGGCTGCTGGCGACGACGCCGCAAGGTTTCATCCCGGCGCAGGACCGCGGCTACGTCATCGTCTCGGTGCAACTCCCCGGCGCGGCGTCGCTCACGCGCACCACCGAGATCGTGAAGCAGATCGAGCAGATCGCACTTGATGTGCCCGGCGTCGTCCGCGTGCCGTCCTTTGCCGGCTTCTCAGGCGCGACGCGAACGCAGGCGAGCAACGCCGCGGCGCTGTTCCCGGTGTTCGATGACCCCGAAGCGCGGGCGAAGAAGGGGTTGAGCGCGACCCTGATCACCAACGAGCTGCGCAAGCGGCTCGCCGCGATCCAGGGTGCCTTCATCATCGTGATCCCGCCGCCCGCCGTGCCCGGCATCGGCACCGGTGGCGGCTTCGCGATGCGCATCCAGGACCGCCAGGGCCGCGGACCCGAATTGCTCGCCTCCGCGACCGACGAACTCGTCGGTGCCGCGCGCAAGGCGCCGGGCCTGACGTCGGTGTTCTCGCCCTATACGGCGAATACGCCACAGGTGTTCGTCGATATCGACCGCGTCAAGGCGCAGAAGCTCGGCGTTGCCATCGCCAACGTCACCGACACCATCGAGACCTATTTCGGCTCGACCTATGTCAATGACTTCAATCTGTTCGGGCGCACCTATCACGTCACCGCGCAGGCCGACCTGCCGTTCCGCAAGGAGACCACCGATCTGGCGCGGCTGCGCACCCGCAACGCCGCCGGCGACATGGTGATGCTCGGCAGCATCGTGGACTTCAAGAACGTCTCGGGGCCCGACCGTGTCGCGCGCTACAACCTCTATCCGGCCTCCGAGCTGCAAGGCGACACGCTGCCCGGCACCAGCTCGGCCACTGCGATCGACACCATGAAGCGGTTGGCGGACGAGACGCTGCCGTCGGGCTTCGCCTATGACTGGACCGACCTGTCCTACCAGCAGGTCAACGGCGCCAGTGCCGGCCTCTACGTGTTCCCGATCTGCGTGCTGTTCGTGTTTCTCGTGCTGGCCGCGCAATATGGCAGCTGGACGCTGCCCTTTGCGGTGATCCTGATCGTGCCGATGTGCCTGTTTGCGGCGACCATCGGCGTGCGCATCATGGGGCAGGACGTCAACATCCTGACCCAGATCGGTTTCGTGGTGCTGGTGGGGCTTGCCGCCAAGAACGCGATCCTGATCGTCGAGTTCGCGCGCGACATCGAGCTCGAAGGCAAGCCGCGGCTGGAGGCGGTGATCGACGCCTGCCGACTTCGCCTGCGGCCGATCCTGATGACGTCGTTCGCCTTCATCCTCGGCGTGCTGCCGCTGGTGCTGTCGACCGGCTCTGGCTCGGAGATGCGGCAGGCGGTCGGTGTCGCCGTGTTCTTCGGCATGCTCGGCGTCACGCTGTTCGGCCTGGTGTTCACGCCGATCTTCTACGTGGTGGTGCGCAATCTGGCCGAGGGGAAGAAAGAGGCGAAGCCGGTTGAGACGACGGCGTCGGCAGCGGGGTGAGTTCAGCGTCGTCCTGGCGAAAGCAAGGACCCATTACCCCAACTGCTTGTTTGTTGCGAGACGCGGGGGCCACTCTCCCGCTTCCAATCAGATTCGGTGGTTATAGGTCCTGGCTTTCGCCAGGACGACGCGCGTGGGAGGCTCGCGCGAACGAGCCGGGAGACGGCCCATACTATTGGCCGATCGGAAATCGATGGGCAGGCGCGGGGTTATAAAATAATGTCGCGCCGATTTTTCCTGATAGATGCTGCTGGGAGAACATAAATGAGATCGGGATATTTGGCCGCCGTCGCGGCATGCAGCCTGCTGCTCGCGGTGCCGGCCTCGGCGCAGGGCGTCAAGATCGGTATCCTGAACGATCAGTCCGGCGTCTATGCCGACTATGGCGGCAAATATTCGGTCGAGGCCGCGAAGATGGCGATCGAGGATTTCGGCGGCGAGGTGCTCGGCCACAAGATCGAAATGGTCACCGCCGATCACCAGAACAAGCCCGATCTCGCCGTCTCGATCGCGCGCCGCTGGTATGACGCCGACAACGTCGACATGATCACCGAGCTGACGACGTCGTCGGTCGCGCTCGCGGTGCAGGGGCTGTCGAATGAAAAGAAGAAGATCGACATCGTGGTGGGTGCCGCGACCTCGGCGATAACAGGCGCTTCCTGCGTACCCTACGGCTTCCATTGGGCGTTCGACACCCACGCGCTGGCGGTCGGCACCGGTGGTGCGTTGACGAAAGCGGGCGGTGATAGCTGGTTCTTCCTGACCGCCGACTATGCGTTCGGCTATGCGCTGGAAAAGGACACCAGCGAGGTCGTCACCGCCGCCGGCGGCAAGGTGCTCGGATCGGTCCGCGTTCCGCTCAACTCGTCGGACTTCTCCTCCTTCCTGCTGCAGGCGCAGAGCTCGAAAGCCAAGATCGTCGGCCTTGCCAATGCCGGCCAGGACACCACCAACTCGATCAAGCAGGCGGCCGAATTCGGCATCGTCAAGCAGGGCCAGAAGCTCGCCGGTCTGCTGATGACGCTTGCCGAGGTCAACGGCCTCGGGCTCGAGGCCGCGCAGGGCCTGGTGCTGACCGAAGGATTCTACTGGGATCACGACGACAAGACCCGCGCCTTCTCCGAGCGCTTCTTCAAGCGCACCGGACGGATGCCAAGCATGATCCATGCCGGCACCTATTCGGCGACGCTGAGCTATCTGAAGGCGGTGAAGGCCGCCGGCACCAAGGACAGCGAGGCAGTGGCCAAGAAGCTGAAGGAGCTGCCGGTGGATGATGCCTTCGCGCAGGGTAAGGTGCTGGCGAATGGTCGCATGGTGCACGACATGTATCTGTTCGAGGTCAAGAAACCCTCGGAGTCGAAGAAGCCGTGGGATTACTACAAGCAGCTCGCCGTGGTGCCCGGTGATCAGGCCTTCCCTTCGGCCAAGGACAGCGGCTGCCCGCTGACGAAGTGAGGCATTGCTGACGTGGCGCGCAGCTCGTGAAACAACACCACTGTCGTCCCTGCGAAAGCAGGGACCCAACCACCGCGCTTGGTTGTCGCGCAACGCTGGGGCCCCAGCTTTCGCAAAACTCGACCCTGTGGTTCTGGGTCCCGGCCTTCGCCGGGACGACGGCGGAATGTGTGGCCGCGATTGCGTTCTCAATGCACGAGCCGCCACACCGCGCCGCCCAGTGCGCCAACCCACAGGGCGATGCAGGCCAGCGCCTGAATCGCAAATCCGGGGCTGCGTTTGGCCACCGCCGAGCGATAGCCGATGAGATAGAAGATGCGGCCGATGACCCAGATGACACCGAGCGCTGCGGCGCCGAGATCGCCGAGATAGATCGCGAACAGCCACAGCGACGGCAGGAAGATCGGCAGCCATTCCAGCGTGTTCATCTGGACGCGAAAGACACGCTCGAAATCCGGATTGCCTGTGATGGCCGGCAGCTTGACGCCATAGCGGGCGCGGGCGCGCGACACCTCGATCGAAGTGTAGAGATAGAATGCGACGGCAAGGCAGGTGACGATAGCCGTGTAGTGATACATCTCTCAGGCGTCCCTCGTTGTTGTTCTCAATATCCCGTCAGCTCGAGATAGCCGATTCCATTGTGGCTGCCGGTGAAGCGGATCGGGCCTTCCCAATAGGGGAAGCTGGTGCCCATCCAGCTCTTCGGATTAAGCGGCGTGGTCTCGATGGCAAGGCCGCGCGCAGGCAGGTTCACGCGCCACGATGTCGGCAGCTTGCGGCCGTCGATCTCCGTGGTCGCCGTCGGAACGATGCTGTTGCCAGCAGCGGCGATCTCGGTCGAGTGGCTGTCTGATGTGATCCAGTTGCCGAACAGGTTTTCCCGGCCGTCCTTCTGGCGCAGCCGGTACAGCATCAGCTTCTCGTCGTTGGGCAGATGCAACGAGAACCAGTCCCAGCCGGTCTGGTCGGAGGCCAACGGCTGGCTGCTCCATTCGCGGTCCATCCAGGCACGGCCGGTGACCTCGGTCGGCTTGTCGTCGATGACGATGCGGCCGGACGCCTTGAAGAACGGCTGGCTGTAATAATAGGACGCCTGTCCGCGATCGGATTTGCGGCTGTAGCCATGATCGCCTTGGAGCACCAGCGAACGGTCGGCATCGAGGCGCAGCGCGTAGCTGAAATCGGCAGCGGAAGCCTTCAGTTCGAGCGGCGCGACGGTCTGTGCGTTGAAGCCGTCGAGCCCGCGCATCTGCCAAGCGTCGATCCAGGCCTGAAACGGCACCGCCTCGACATTGGCCTGCCCGACGCCGCCGCGCGCAAGCGTCTCACCGACGTGATGCGCCGCTGCGCTGGTGACGGCGGCATGGCCCATCCAGACCTGCTGATTGGCCCAGCCCTCGATCGGTGGCCCTGGCTTCATCGCCTGCCGGAACAAGGTCCACTGCGCGCCATAGGCTGCGCCACCGGCATCGGACAGGTTCGCTGTCACATACCACCACTCGATCCTGAATTGCGGATGCGGGCCGTGGTCGGCCGGAAACACGAACTGTCTGCCCGGCGTGACGGTTGCGAATCCGTCGGCGTTCTCGCCGAGGCCGGCAAAGCCCTGCGCGTAACTCTTGCCGCCAAGCGCAAGCGACAGCGCGCCGCCGGCGAAGCCGCGGCGCGTGATGGTGCCGCTAGCGCTCATTGGCGAAAATCCTGATCAGGCTGGCCGGTTGCATGCGCGCCAGTCTAGCGACCGGGAGGGCTGCCGCACAGAGCGCGGCGACCAGCGCTACCGCGAGCAACTCGATCAGCTGTAGCGGGAACACGTGGAACGGCAGCCGCCAGCCGAACGCCTTGACGTTGACGATGGCAAGCAGGCACCACGCGACCAGCAGGCCGAGCGGCAGCGCGAACAATGCCGTGATCAGCGCGACCGCCATGGTCTTCAGCAGTTCGAGCGCGGCGAGCCGCCGCCGCGTCAGGCCGATCGCCCACAGCGGCGCGAGCTGCGGCAGCCGCGAATTGGCGAGCGTGAGCAGGCTGGTCAGCAGCGCGATGCCGGCGACACCCAGCGTGAAGGCGTTGAGCGCCGCGGTCACCGAAAAGGTGCGGTTGAAGATCCGTTTCGATTCCGCCTTCATCGTCGCCTGGTCGGCGACGTTGCGGTCGTCGAGGCCGAACTTTTCTTGCAGCGCCGATATCAACGCCGGGATCTTGTCCCGCGGAACGCGCAGGCCCATCCGCGTCAGCGGCGTTTGCGGGAAGCGTCGCGTCAGCGCGGCGAAGTTGACCGCGATCTGGCCCTTGGGATTGCCGTAATCGGCATAGATGCCGACGATCTCGAGCGGCCAGTTGCCGCCGGGGGCGGCTACCTCGATATGGTCGCCGATCGAAAGCTTCATCCGCCGCGACAGTTGCTCGCTGACCAGACAGGTGTCACCGGGGCGCAGCCTGACCCAGACGTTCGGAGCCTGATCGAGCAACGGCCAATTGTCGCGATAGGTGGCGTGGTCCGGCAGGCCGAGCACCTCGATCGGCGCGCCCGCGAATTGCGTATCGGCGCGTCCGCCGGGCAGGACAGCCTCGACCTCGGGCCGGTCGCGCAGCCACGCCTTGATCTCAGTCGCCTGCGCGTCGCTTGCGGCACTGACATAGACGTCGGCGGCGAGCCTGCCGTCGAGCCAAACCAGGAAGGTGCGGCTGAAGCTGTCCACCATGGTGCCGACGCCGACATTGACCGCAAGCGCGAGCAACAGCGCCATCAGCGCCAGCGACAATCCAGACAATTGCTGGCGGCTGTCGGCCCAGAACCAGATGCCGACCGGGTTTCGCGCGCTGCGCTCGCCGAGCGCCAGCGCGATCTCGAGGATCATCGGCAGGATCAGCGCGGCGCCCAGCATGATCGCGGCGAGCACGGCAAAGCCTGCGATCAGGGAATCGCCGAACCAGATCAGGCCCGCGGCGACCGCGAACACCGCGAGCGCCGCGGCGCTCTGGAACAGCAGCCAGCGCCGTTGCGCCTGTTGCCAGGCCTGCGGCTGCGCTGTCGTCAGTACCGGCATCCGGATTGCCTTGGTCAAGCTGGCTGCGGCTGCGGCGAGCGCGCCCAGGATGCTGATGGCGACGCCGGCCAGCCACCATGCGGGCCGGAGCGAGAGCTGTCCGGGGATCTGCGCGCCATAGAGCCCGCGCAGCGATGCGGCGACATCGGGCAGCAAGGCCGCCGCAATGACATAACCACAAACCAGTCCGATCAGGCCGGCAATCAGCGCTAGCGACACCAGCTCGATGACCAGCACGGTGTTGAGCATCCGCGCCGAGACACCGCAGGCGCGCAGCGTGCGCAACATCGGCAGCCGCTGCTCGAAGGCAAGCCCGATCGCCGAGTTGACGATGAATAGGCCGACGAAGAACGACAGCAGGCCGAATGCCGTGAGATTGAGATGGAAACTGTCGGTCAGGCGTTCGAGATCGCTCTCCGTGCTCGGCTCGACCAGACGGAGCTTGTCGCCTGCGACACTTTCCAGTGACGCCCGCGGCGCTTTCGATTTGCCGATCAATAGCCGCGACGCCTGATCCGGCAGCTTCAAGATGGTTTGCGCGATCCCGATATCGACGACCAGCACGCCGGGCGCGAGCTCCGGCTGCAGGCGCAGCGGCGGCAACGCGATGCCGTTCGCCTGCGGCCTCGCGCCTTCGCCGAGCGCGAGATCGCGCAGCGTCTCCGGCGCCACCAGCATTTCGCCGGGCGGCGTGACGAAGGATTGCAGGCTGCCTCGCCCGACCGCCGGCGCGCTGCCGACCTCGGCGGGCAAGGTCACCGGCTCGACGCCGAGCAGGCGGTAGCTGCGGCCATCGATCTGAACGCGGCCCTCCAGCGTCGGCGACACCGGCCAGCCGGCGCGGCGCAGGTCGACGAACATTTGTTGCGGAAACGTCGTGCTGTCCTTACCCACCAGCATCGCGGTGCGCGCACCGCCGAAGGTGGCGGCGGCACGGTCATAGGCGGTGCGCGCCTGCTGGTTCAGCGCCTGGACGCCGCTCCACAGCGCGGTCGCCGAGATCAGCCCGATCAAGAGCGTGGCGAGCTGCATCGGATGCCGCCGCCAGTGGCTGAGCAGCACGGCGAGGATCCACAGCGCCCTGGAGCCTTTTCCGTTCCGATTGAATCGGAACGGGACTCCAGATTTTTGCTTTGATTCGCTTTCTTCACGCGAACCGGTGCCCACTTCGCTCGAAAACGCTCCGATCACGCGATCACCCCGGCATGCAAATTGACCCGGCGGTCGAGCGTCGCGGCAAGCCTGGCGCTGTGGGTGACCATCAAGAAGCCGCAGCCGGTGCGAACAACCAGATCGCGCGCCAGCCGCAGCACCTCGCCGGCGGTGTCCTCGTCGAGATTGCCGGTCGGCTCGTCCGCGAGCAGCAACAGCGGCTTCGGCGCGAGCGCGCGACCGATCGCAACGCGCTGCTGCTGGCCGCCGGACAATTGCTCGGGATAGCGCTTCAGGAACGCTCCGAGACCAAGACGATCGACCAGTTCGTCATGCCAGACAGCATCGTGTCTTCCCGCGATGCGCGACTGGAACATGAGATTGTCAGCGACCGTCAGACTCGGGATCAGGTTGAATTGCTGAAACACCAGGCCGAGCCGGTCACGGCGCAACTCCGCGCGTCCGGCGTCGCCGAGCCCCGAGACCAGCGTGTCGGCAAGCTTGATCTCGCCGCTGTCGGCGGCGTCGAGCCCCGCGATCAGATGCAGCAGCGTGCTCTTGCCGCTGCCGGACTCGCCGGTCAGCGCCACGCTCTCGCCGGTCGCGATGGAGAGATCGATGCCGCGCAGCACCGCGACATCCTCGCCGGCAGTGCGATAGCTCTTGGTCAGCCCGGTGACGCGGAGCAGGGCAGTTGGGTCGGGGAAGGCGATGGCCGCACCTCACTGCGCGATGAGCAGCGCAACGGCCGCAAGCGTAGTGCCCATGGCCGCGCGGGGAAGGATCGGTCGGTTCATCAGGCAATCCCGGATTGTGATGGTCACGAGGATAGCAGGTGGACCATGCCAGATCACGAATTTCAATCCTGCGGCGACACGATCGTGATCGATCGCCGTGGACGCGAAATTGCCGAGGATCGTGCCATGCCGGCCACCCCGCTCCCGCGGAAATGCGGTGTTGCGTTGCGCAGCAAGCCGTGGCTAGCGTCCCGGCAGGGGCCGATTTCACAGAGCCATAACGCTACGACGGGGAGAAAGACATGATCACGCAACCGACGCCCATGGAGACACCGAAGGGCGCCTGGAAGATCACCTTCCTCCTGTTCCTGTACATGGTGGTGAATTTTGCGGACAAGATCGTGGTCGGGCTTGCCGGTGTCCCGATCAAGACCGAACTGGGGCTCACCCAGGAGCAATTCGGTGATCTCGGATCGTCCTTCTTCCTGCTGTTCTCGATCTCGGCGATCGTGGTCGGCTTCATCGTCAACCGTGCTTCGACGCGATGGGTCCTTCTGATCCTCGCGATCATCTGGTCGCTGGCGCAGTTTCCGATGCTCGGCGCCGTCAGCTTCACGACGCTCGTGATCTGCCGCATCATCCTCGGCGCCGGCGAGGGGCCGGCGTTCTCGGTCGCCGCGCACGCCATCTACAAATGGTTCCCGGACGAGAAGCGCACGCTGCCGACCGCGATCCTGTCGCAGGGCTCGGCGTTCGGCGTGATCCTCGCCGTGCCCGCGCTGAACTGGGTCATCGTCAATCACAGCTGGCATCATGCGTTCGGCGCGCTCGGCATCGTCGGGCTGATCTGGGCCGTCGCCTGGTTCGCGCTCGGCAAGGAAGGGCCGCTGGTGCCGACCGCCGCGGTCGCCGCCAACGAGCGGCGGATTCCCTATTGGAAGCTGCTGACATCGCGGACCTTCGTCGGCTGCGTCGTTGCAACCTTCGGCGCCTATTGGGCGCTGTCGCTCGGGCTGACCTGGTTCACGTCCTTCATCATCGAAGGGCTCGGCTTCTCGCAGCAGCAGGCCGGCTTCGTCTCGATCCTGCCCTGGATCTTCGGTGCGACGATCGTGATTCTCACCGGCTGGATTTCTCAGCTGATGCTGGCGCGCGGCTTCACGACCCGCGGCGCGCGCGGCGTACTCGGCTCCGTGCCGCTGATTGTCGGCGGCTGCATTCTCGCCACGCTGCCCTATGTCGCGCCCGGCGGGCTGATGATCGCACTGCTGGTGATCGGCTCCGGACTGTGCGGTTCGATCTACGTGGTCTGCCCACCAATGCTCGGCGAGTTCACGCCGGTGTCGCAGCGCGGCGCCGTGATCGCAATCTACGGTGCGCTGTACACGCTCTCCGGCATCATGGCGCCGATGGTGATGGGCAACGTGATCCAGCATGCCGGCGCGGCGATGGCGGGCTACATGACGGGCTTCACCATCAACGCCGCCATCATGGCGGGCTCCGGCGTGATCGGCCTGCTGCTGCTGTGGCCCAATACCGAGCGCGCGCGGCTGACCGGGTCGACGGATCGGGCTGACGCGATCAAGGGCGCGGTCTCGCCGACGTAAGGATTGGGGACTTTACCTCTGCCGCTTGCGCGACTTCGCTTCTCCCACAAGGGGATAAGCGGGAGCTTGCGGCACGAGCCGAGTTATTCTCAATGCATCCCCTGCGCGCCGCGCACGAGCTTGCCCGGCCGCGCGCCGGTGGACTTGCCGTCGCGCTGGGTGACCACGCCCGACACGATGGTCGCCTCATAGCCGTCGACCTGCTGCAGCAGGCGGCGGCCGCCGACCGGAAGATCGTAATGCACCTTCGGCGGATGCAGATGCAGGTGGTCGTAGTCGATCACGTTGACGTCGGCCTTGAAGCCCGGCGCGATCACGCCGCGGTCGGTAAGGCCGACTGACAGCGCGGTCTTGCGTGACTGCGCTGCGACCACGAACGGGATCGAGAGCTTTTCGCCGCGGCTGCGGTCGCGGGTCCAGTGCGTCAGCAAATAGGTCGGGAAGCTGGCGTCGCAGATGATGCCGCAATGCGCGCCGCCGTCGGAAAGGCCGGGCACCGCATTCGGATCGCGCAACATCTCGCGCGTCGCGTCGAGATTGCCGTCGGCATAGTTGAGGAACGGCACGTAGAGCATGCCGCGGCCTTCGTCGGTCAGCATCGCGTCATAGGCGAGGCTCTCCGGCTGCACGCCGCGGCGGCGGGCCTGTGCGCCCAAGGTATTTTCCGGCGGCTGTTCGTAGTCCGGCGGATTGCCGAGCAGATACATCTTGTCGTAGTTCGGCCGGAAGAACAGCGGATCGTCGGTCGCGGTCGCATGTTCGCCCAGGATCGCGGCGCGCAGTTCAGGCTGCCGCAGCCGCGCCAGCCGTTCCGCCAGCGGCAGATGGGCAATCGCCTTGTAGCTCGGATGCGTCTGGAACGGGTTGCGCGACAATTCCAGCCCGAGCATCAGCCCGACCGGGCGCGCGGCGATCTGCGCCGTGATCGACAGGCCGCGTTTCGAGGCTTCGGCGATGGTGTCAAGCGTCTGCCGCCAGCGCTGCGGCGCCTTGTCGTTCTGCGTGATCGAAAATGACACCGGAATCCTGGTGGTCTCGGCCACCCGCAGCATCATCGGCAGATCTTCGTTGAGGGTGGAGAGATCGAGCACAAACTGGAACACACTGCGGCCGGCGCCATGCATCGCGCCGGCAATCGCGGTCAGTTCGTCTTCGCCGGCCTTCAAGGTTGGCGTGTAATCGCCGGTGGAGGTGCGGTGGTTCAGGGTGCGCGAGGTGGAAAATCCCAGCGCGCCGGATCGGACCGCGTCGCTCGCCAATGCCGCCATCGCCTTGTTGTCGTCTGGCGTGGAGGGATCGCGGCGCGCGCCGCGCTCGCCCATCACATAGACGCGCAGCGCCGCGTGCGGTAGTTGCGCGCCGATATCCATGTCGAAATTGCGCTTCGACAGCCATTCCATATAGTCGGGGAAGCTTTCCCATGCCCAGGGGATGCCGGCGCTCAGCACCGGCTCCGGAATGTCCTCGACGCCTTCCATCAGCTGGATCAGCCTGACGTGATCGCTCGGCCGGCAGGGCGCGAAGCCGACGCCGCAATTGCCCATGATCGCCGTGGTGACGCCGTTCTGCGACGACGGCGTGATGTCGTGGCTCCAGGTCACCTGGCCGTCGTAATGGGTGTGGACGTCGACGAAGCCGGGCGTCACCAGTTTGCCCTTGGCGTCGATCTCTTCCTTGCCCTTGGCCGACACCTTGCCGACTTCGGCGATGCGGCCGCCGGTGATGGCGACATCGGCTTCATAGAGATCGCCGCCCTTGCCGTCGGCGATATTGCCGCCGCGGATCACGAGGTCTGGGGTCGAGGTCATGGCGCGTCATCCCGTGGCTGTTCTTGTTGCCGTGCATCATGGGTGACCCCCTGATGCTGTCAACCGCCGGGGATGAAGCTCTGGAATGCGCTACATCAGTGTTTCGCGTGGAGAAACGCGCGAAGCGCCCGGCTGCTAGGCGGTCACGGGAATTTGGGCGGGCTTGCGCTCGGTGACCAGCGCCAGCAGCACGGTCAGCACCATGAAGACCACGGAGGCGCCGAACACCCAATGCGGCATGTGCTGGTCCATGATCCAGCCGAACAGCAGCGGGCTGACGATACCGCCGAAATTGAAGCCGGTGGAGACGATGCCGAAGGCGCGGCCCGCGGCCCCGGCCGGTGCGGCGTTGCGCACCATCATGTCGCGGGATGGCGCGATCACGCCGCCGAGGAACCCGGCGAGCCCCATCGCCAGCGTGAGCACCACCGGGGGCAGACTAGCCAGCGCGATGAGAAGCACGAGCCCGGCATTGATGCCAAAGCAGGCCGCGGCGACCTGGCTGTGGCGCTCGGTACGGTCGGCGAGATAGCCGCCGGCGAGCACGCCCACGGCGCTGGCGCCGAGGAACGCGGTCAGCGCGATATTGGCGGAGGAGAACGATGTGCCATAGCCGCTCATCAGCGCGACCACGCCGAAATTGTTGATCCCGGCATTCGACAGGCTGAGCAGCATGAAGAAGAGCGTCAGCACCATGAGCGCAGGCGTGAGCACGCTGGTCTTTGCCTTGCCGTCTTGTGCTTTGCCCTTATTCGCGCCGGCATCGGGGATGCCGAGCACGATCAGGAACAGCGCCACCAGCGGGCCGATCGCGCCGGCCACGATCAAGGCGCCGAGGCCGCCGATCGAGGCGACCAGCGCCGCCATGACCGCAGGCGCCACCGCGCCGCCGAGGAAACCGGCGAAGGTGTGGATCGAGAAGGCGCGGCCCATCCGCGCCTCGTCCATATGCGCCGACAGGATCGCGTAATCGGCCGGGTGATAGACGCTGTTGGCAAGGCCGAGCAGGATGGCGCTGACGATCAGCGCCGGATAGCTCAGATGCAGGCCGAGCAGGATCAGCGCACAGCCGCCGACGGTCAGCCCGATGAGCAGGATCTTGCGCGCGCCGATGTGGTCGGCGAGGTAGCCGATCGGTGCCTGGGTCAGGGCGGAGGTGACCGCGAAAATCGTGAGCGCAAAGCCGAGCTCGATGTAGCCGACGCCAAGCTGCTGCTTCAGGAACGGAAACAGCATCGGCAACACGAAAATATGGAAATGGCTGACCCAATGCGCGACCGAAATCCCCGTCAGCGTGCGCAGCGCGCTGTCGGCTTTCGTTTGCTGCGGTGCAGCCAGAACGTCGACCATCTCTCAGAAAACCCTGTTTCCTATGGCCCGGCAGGGCGCGCCGAAAATAGAGGCTGACGGCTAATTGTCCATAAACGCCGCTGCATGGCTGCCCTCGGTGCGCATGATCCGGAAAAGTGGGCACCGATTTTCCGAAAAGATCATGTCCAATCAAGGTCAGCCGGATCGACGCATGCGGCATCAAAGGCGGCGACAAAATGCGGCGCCGCGGCGATGATCGGCCATGATTGACGCCAGAAAGCCGCTCCGGGTGCTCGTGCCAGAGGGGTCCAGCACCTCCGGCCGTGAGGCGATCACGATCCTCGGGCTGGCGGGCCATCATGTCGAGGTCTGCGATCCCTCGCGCTGGTGCCTGGCGCGCTACTCCCGCTTTGTCCGCAAATTCCACCATTGCCCGGGACTGCGCGCCGATCCGGCAGGCTTCCTGCGCTTCGTCGAGCGGCTGTTGGCATCGCAGCATTTCGACGTGCTGCTGCCGACCCATGAACAGGGCTTTCTGTTTGCCAGGGCCGAGGCGCAACTGGCATCGCGCGTCGGGCTGGCGCTGCCGGATTTCGCCGCCTATCGCATGGTGCACGGCAAGGCCGGCTTCAGCCGGCTGCTCGACCAACTCGGCGTGCCGCAGCCGTCGACCCGAATCGTGAGGTCGGGCCAGGAACTGCGCGAAGCGGTGCGGTTTCCATCCATCGTGAAGACGTCGGTCGGTACCGCCAGCCGTGGCATCTGGTTCGTGCGCGACGCCAGAGATCTCAATCTCGCGCTAAACGATCTCGAATCGGCCGGCGATTTTGCCGGCGAGGTGCTGGCGCAGGATCTCATCACCGGCACCACCGAGAAGGTGCAGTCGGTGTTTTGCCACGGTGCGCTCGTCGGCTTCCACGCCTATCGGCAGGTCGCGGCCGGTGTCGGCGGCGGCGAGGCGATCAAGGAGAGCGTGAGCCGGCCCGGCATCCGCGGCTATCTCGAGCGGATCGGCGCGCATCTTGGCTGGCACGGCGCGCTGTCGGTCGATGTCATCATGCCGCTCGACAGCGATACGCCGCTTCTGATCGACTGCAATCCACGGCTGGTCGAGCCTGTCAATGCGTATCGCGCCGGCACCGATCTTGTCGATCTGCTGCTGCGCGTCTCGTGCGGTGAAACGCCGGCGCCGCTTCCCGAGAGCCGCGCGGGGGTGCGGACGCATCTCGCGATGCAGGCGCTGCTCGGCAGCGCTTCACGCGACGGCACGCGGCGCGACATCGTCAGGGAGTGCGGGCGGATCGCTGCGGGCCGCAGCCCGTATCAGGACAGCACCGAGGAGCTGACGCCGGTGCGGCTCGATTGGCCCAGCGCCGTGCCGCTGGCGATGACGGTAATGCTGCTATTGGGCTCACCGGAGATCGCGACACGCCTCGCGCGTGGCGGCTTCGGCGCGCATCTGCTCGATCGCCAGAGCATCCGGACGATCGAAAGCGATGATTTTTGCTAGCTCTGCCTTCGTCGTCCCGGGCAAGCGAAGCGCGACCCGGGACCCATAACCACAAATGCTGATGATTGAGCTGGCTGAGGCCACAGTCAGATCAACGATCGGCAGCGGTGGCTATGGATCCGGCCTACGCCGGGATGACGCCGTGGTGGGCACTGTGGCCTCACAACGGCTCATCGTCATCACCGTAGCGGTCGACCTTGGGCGTCGCCATGTCGCCATCCTCGAAATCGTCGTCGGCCGTCGGCAATGCCGGCGGCTTTTTCGATTTGTCGTCGGCCTTGTCGCGCACCCTGCTGCGGCCTTCGGTCGTCTTTCCGGCCTTGCCCATGCGTTTCCCCTGCACGTCGTGTCGGATCGCGTCGTGCGATCCTACTCCACTTGCCGGGTGTGCGTAATGGAGAAGACGCGGGGGGATCGCATCCCACCGCGTCTTCCTGAGACAGCTCAGAACGTCGCGCCGGCCCGCACCATGTAGGTCCGGCCCGGGAGCGGGTAGGCGGCGAAGCGGCCCGCCGTGAAGGTGCTCGTGATGGCGTAGTCATAATACAGCGCGTTGAACAGATTGTTCACGCTGACCGACCAGAAAAAGTGTTCATATTGCCCGCTGAGCTTGACGTCGGCGGTCGCATTGCCGGGGATGCGGCCCTGGGTGTTGGCCTGATCGTTGTCCATGACGCGCGAGCTCCAGGCGCGCAGCGTGCCGTCGAACACCAGGTAGTTCTGCCAGATATTCCAGGTCACGCCGATATTGCCGGTGTAGCGGGACACCAGCGGCACGTCGTTGCCGGCCCACATGCCCTCACGGAAGACCGCGCGGGTGTAGGCCATTCCGCCGCGGAAGGTCACGGTGTCACTGACCTTGAGCGAGGCGCTGGTCTCGCTGCCGTAGCGGCGGGTCGGATCGAGGTTGACGTTGTAGAACAGCACGGGATTGAAGTGAATCTCGTTGTCGAGATCCATCAGGTAGACGCTGGTTTGGACCTGGAAGCGGTTGGTCTTGACGCGGAAGCCGCCCTCGACGTCTTCCGACGTCTGCGTCTTGAGCTGGAAGTTCTGCGGGATCGAAGCGAAGGTCACCGGGTCGAACGACGGCCCCGATGCAACGCGCTCGTCGGCACCAGGTGTGCGGAACGCGCGCGCGGCACGGCCGAACACCGAGAACGTGTCGTCAAACCGATGCTCGACGCCGACATGCGCCGCATACTGTGTCTCACTGCTGTTGAGCGGGCTCGCTTGCGTGTCGAAGGCGAAGGGTGCGTTCGGGTCGTAGCGATCCCGCGCCGAGACGCTCGTGTTCTCTACCCGCGCGCCATACGAGAAATCAGTGGTCGGCAGCAGCCCGACGGTCTGCTGCCAGTAACCCGCCAGTTGCTGCTGGTCGATGTTGTAGATGTGGTAGGGGTCCACGCCCTGGAAGGCGCCGCGCGACTCGCGGAACGTCGTGTCGTCATAGTCGATGCCGGTCAGGATCGAGGACGGCAGCCCGAAGATCGCGTTCTTGATGCTGAGGCGCGGCGTGATCGACCAGGTCTGCAGCGCAGCGTCGTTGTAGGTCGACGAAAAGCTGATCGTCGGCATTGTGCCGAAGAAGCCGCTCTGGGTGTCGCGCTGCCGCCAGCCGCCGTCGACGATCAGGTCGACGCCGTTCATCACGGTTTTGGTGAAGCCGGTGGTGACGCTGGTGGTCTGCTGGTTGCCATAATTGTAAGGCGTGTCGGTGCCTCGCCTGTCGGTGGCCAACTCGTTGAGACCAATCGAGGGATCCACGGTCCGCCCGCCGGGAAGGCCAAGCTTTTGATCGCCTCCCGTGACGGTCAGGAAAGCGCTGAGGTCGGGGGTGGCGTAATTGATATTGCCGACGGCATTGCGCTGGTCGAGCGCATTGTTGGCGCGGTAGCCATCGGATTTGACGCCATTGCCATAGAACGACGTCGACCATGGCCCGGAAGTGGCCGCGACCGAGAGTTCTGCCAGGCGCTGGTTGAACGAACCGACTCCGCCTTCGGCCTTGATCGCAACCGGCGGTCCGCCGACGCCATTCTTGGTGACGATGTTGACCACGCCGCCGACCGCGTTGTCGCCGTAGAGCACTGCGCCGCTGTTGCCGCGGGTGATTTCGACGCGCTCGATCGAATTGAGCGGGATGGTCGAAAGATCGAAACCCGACAGGTCGATGTCGGTTTGCCGGCGTCCGTTGATGAGAATGAGGACGTTCGGGGCGGCGAAAGCGCCGAATCCGCGGATGTCGACTGATGTCTTGGCGCCATTCACGCCGCCGTAGAACGACTGCAACTGCACGCCCGGCACCTGCGCGAGGATCTCGGACAGCGTGTGCACCGGCGAGTGCGCGATGTCGTCGGCCGTGATCACGGTCGAGGACGCGCCGACGATGGCGGCGAACTGACGTCCGCCGCCGGCCGTACCACCGGTCCCGGTTCCTGTGCCGGTCGACGTCGTGGCCGTTCCCGTTCCAGTTCCGGCGTTCTTGGTTTGCGTGTCACCCGGGGCGGGGCGTCGCGGCGCCGGGGTTTCGTCGGCGGTCGGCTTGGCGCGAGTGAGGTTCTGGTCGCCCGGCTTGGTGACCTCGATGGGGGGAAGTTGATCGGAAGGTGTGGCCTGCGGCGCCTGCTGCGCCTGCGCCAGCGCCGACGTCGCGCCGAGAGCCGGCACGATCATCGTCGACGCGAGAAGCAGCGCGCGGCGCCGCCGGGCTGAAGGGATGGAAAGCATAGTCTGGACCGCGGCAACGTCAGTGGCACGTCACCGCGAACCAGTCTCACCAGCGCGCTTGGCATCAGGTGAAGCTAATGTCTGTACTCCCCGACCGACATCATCGCGTGTGACCACGGCTGACGGCAGGTCTCCTGGCTCGCGGGTCGTTACCCTTCGTCGCCTTCCCAGGACCGAGTTTCCCAGTGGCCTATGACGAAGGATTCACCGCTTACAGTTGCGGGGGCAGCCGCGGCCTAGGGGAGTTTCCCCGCACCGCATTCCCTTTTGATCCCAATTCAGGAACCGTCAGGTTCATCTAGGGGGCGGCTGGAAACCAAGTCAATCCTGGCGGAAGTGGGGCAACGGTTGACCGGTACGGTTTTTGTCGAGTGTCGCTTGTCTGCCACTGTAATCGCTGTATGAGCATGACGCGATGAGCGTGCAGGATTTTGCCTTGGCGGCCGAGGTCGCGGCGCGGCGTCGTTTTGGCGCGACCGCGGCGCTCGCCGCGCTCGTGGTTGTGCTGGTGCTGATCTCGCTTGGCATCGGACCGGTGCGGCTGTCTCCGCTCACGGTGATCGAGGCCTTGTTCGGTGGCAGCAGCGATGTAGCGCAGGTGATCGTGCGCGAGATCCGCCTGCCGCGCACCATCCTGGCGTTCGCGATCGGCGGTATTCTCGGATTGTCGGGCGCGGCGCTGCAGGGACTTTTGCGCAATCCGCTGGCGTCGCCGTCGCTGTTCGGCGCGCCGCAAGCGGCAGCCTTCGGCGCGGTGCTGGTGATCGCGCTGGGGCTGGCCGACGTGCGTTCCTACGCGCTGCCGGTGGCGGCGATCATCGCGGCCTTCGTCTCGGTGTTTGCGTTGCTGGCGATCGCCGGCCGCAATGCCGGGCTCCTGATCCTGATCCTTTCGGGGCTCGCGATCTCAAGCTTCGCGGGCGCTGCGACGGCGCTGGTGATGAATCTCTCCAGCAATCCCTTCGTGGTGCTGGAGATCGCGTTCTGGCTGCTTGGCTCGCTCGAGGACCGCAGCTTCCAGCATGTCGCGCTGGCATTGCCCTTTATCATCGCCGGTGCGGTCATCCTGCTGAGCCAGGCCAGCGCCTTCCGCGCGCTGACCCTGGGCGAAGAGGCTGCACAGAGCCTCGGTGTTGATGTCGGGCGGCTGCGGCTGTTGGTGATCTCGGGCGTGGCGCTCGGTGTCGGCGGGGCCGTCGCGGTGACCGGCACGATCGGCTTCATCGGCCTGGTCGCGCCGCATCTGATGCGCCCGGTGATCGGCCACGATCCGGCCCGGCTGTTGCTGCCGAGCGCGCTCGCCGGCTCGGCGCTGCTGCTGGCGGCCGATATCGCCGTTCGCATCATCCCCTCGACCTCGGACATCAAGGTCGGCGTGCTGACCTCGATCATCGGCGTGCCGTTCTTCCTCTATCTGATCATGCGCGAACGCCGCGCGCTCGGCGGAGGCGTGGCATGACGCTGCTCTCCGCAACCGGTCTCGATGTGTCGCTGGGCAGCCGCAAGGTGCTGCATGACATCTCGTTGTCGTTATCATCGGCGCATCTGGTCGCGCTGGTCGGTCCGAACGGTGCCGGCAAGACCACATTGCTGCGTGCGCTGGCCGGGCTGATTCCATCCAGCGGCACGATCCGGATCGGCGGCGATGCGTTGTCGTCGCTGTCGCTGCGCGAGCGTGCGAAACGCTTCGCCTATCTGCCGCAGGGTCACATGGTGCACTGGCCGCTGCCGGCGCGCGACATCGTAGCCCTTGGCCGCTACCCGCATGGCGCGACCGATCCGGCGCGGCTGTCGCCGAAGGATATGGAGGCGGTGCTGCGGGCGATGCAGGCGGTCGACGTGATGGCTTTCGGCGACCGCCGCGTCACCGAACTCTCCGGCGGCGAGCGCAGCCGCGTCGCGCTGGCCCGCGTGCTGGCGGTGGAGGCGCCGGTGATTCTCGCCGACGAGCCCACCGCATCGCTCGATCCGCGGCACCAGATCGATGTGATGCAGAACCTGCGCAGCGTCGCCGACAAGGGCGTGCTGGTCGTCGTGGTCACCCACGATCTCGGGCTTGCCGCGCGCTTTGCCGATCATGTGCTGGTGCTCTCGGAGGGGCGGTTGGCCTCGCAGGGCGCGCCGATGGTGGCGTTATCGGAGGCCGTGATGGCCGATGTGTTCCGGATCAGCGCCTATCGCGCCGAATATCAAAACGAGGCCGTCATCGTGCCATGGGCGGATGTCTGATGCGTCGGCCGTTCGGCGGGCTCCGTTCACCTCTCCCGCTTGCGGGGGAGGTCGACGTGCGCGTAGCGCGCGGCGGGTGGGGGCTCTCTCCACGTCGGCAGTCTTTCTCGTGGCGACACCCCCACCCCAACCCTCCTCCGCAAGCGGGAGAGGGGGCGCAGCTGGCTCGCGGCCGATGCCTCGCCTCGCTCTATGCTGTTCTGACGTTGTCGATCCTTGCGTGGATCACATCATGCGGCGCGTCACGGGCGACAGGACCGCGCATCGTCTCGATGAATGTCTGCAGCGATCAGCTGCTGTTGTCGCTGGCCGATCCGGACCAGATCCTCGGGCTGAGCCGATATTCGCGCGACTCGTGGCAATCCTGGGCGGCGGGCGAGGCGCGGCGCTATCCGATCCTGTCCGGCGGCGCCGAGGAGGTGCTGATCGCAAAGCCTGATATCGTCGTGGTCAGCCTGTTCGACAAGCGCACGACGCGCGATCTGCTCAAGGCCAACGGGTTGCACCTCGTCGAGTTCACGGTGCCGCGCACGCTGGACGAGGTGAAGGACCAGATCCGCGAGATGGGCGATGTGGCGCAGCATCCGGACCGCGCCAATGCCGAGATCGCACGCCTCGATGCCGCGATGGCGCGTGCGCGGGCTAGCGTGACGAAGCATCATTATCGCGTGCTGCCGCTGGCGCGGCGCGGTTGGGTATCGGGTGCGGACAGCCTGCTCAGCTCTCTGCTGACGGAAACCGGCCTGGTCAATGCGGCGGGCGAACTCGGTCTCGACACCGGCGGATTTGCCTCGCTGGAAGCGATCGTAAAGCTGCGGCCCGATTTCATCCTGGTGTCGGAGGCGGGCGATCGCGCCGAGGATGACGGCCGCGCCTTCCTGCTGCATCCGGCGCTGGAGCGCTTCTATCCGCCGCAGATGCGCATCATACTGCCGGAGCGGCTCACCGTGTGCGGCGGCGTGATGCTCGCAGACGCGCTGGACCGGCTGACGGCGGAGTTGAAGCGGGTGACGCGGTGATCTTATCTAACCCGTCATCCTGAGGAGCCGCGAAGCGGCGTCTCGAAGGATGCGCGGCCCGGATATTTCCAAGTGCTCGTGGAAAGAGCGGGGCCGCAGCCCTTCGAGGCTCGCAAGAGCTCGCACCTCAGGGTGACGGTGAAAGATTTTGTACGCGTGGCCGAGTGGATCATCCCCGCACCACGGGCCCACCGGCCTTCTTCCAGGCGTCGATGCCGCCTTCGATATGTGCGGTATTCGCAAGGCCGGCTTTCTTCGCGGCGGCCACCGCCATCGCCGATCGCTCGCCGAAGGCGCAGAAGAACACGACGCGGCGGCCGGTCGCGGCGGCGACTTCACGGAGCATGCCGCCGGGCTGCAGGCTTTCGCAGATTCCAGGATAGGGCGCGTGCAGCGCGCCGGGGAGCATGCCGTGTTTGGTTCGTTCGCCGCTCTCGCGCAGATCCACCAGCAGGATGGCGGGCCGCCCGAGGCTTGCGATCGCGTCGTACGCTGACAGCGCGAGGCCTTCTTTGGCGAGTTCGTTCTGATGCAGGCCGACATGCATGTTGGCAGGGAGCACGACGTCCATCAGCTTCGGGTTCGGCAGATTGAGGTTGTTCATCAGCTCGACATAGTCGTCGATCGACTTCACCTGCAGCCGCGGATTGTAGCGCTTCTCCTCGCCGATGGTGGAGACGGTGTCGCCCTTGTAGTCGTGCGCCGGGAATACCATCGTCTCTTCGGGTAATTTCAGCAGGCGATTGAAGATCGAGTCGTATTGCGCCCGCGCGCTGCCGTTCTGGAAATCAGTGCGGCCGGTGCCGCGGATCAACAGCGTGTCGCCGGTGAAGACGCGGTCGCCCATCAGGTAACTATAGGAATCGTCGGTATGGCCGGGCGTGTACATCGCCTCCAGGCACAGGCCCTCGATCGTCACCCTGTCGCCGTCAACGACGCGCATCGACACAACGTCGGCCTTGCTCTGCTCGCCCATGATGGTGATGCACTGGGTGCGGTCGCGCAGTTCGGCCAATCCAGTGACATGATCGGCGTGCAGATGGGTGTCGACGGCCTTGACCAGCCGGAGGTCGAGCTCCTGCAGCAGCTTGCAGTAACGCTCGGCCTTTTCCAGCACGGGATCAAGGATCAGCGCCTCGCCGCCGGCGCGGCTAGCGAGCAGGTAGCTGTAGGTCCCTGAAACGCTGTCGAAGAGCTGACGAAAGATCATGACGGCTGCCGCGCGGTCTCAAATTGAGTCTCGCGGAGGATATTATTCTATAATAGAAGGCGCTTCAAACAATATTCGTCTCTCAAATGTGCGTGTCTCGAAGCAGATGTCCTCCGGTCAGGGCCGGACGTAGCTCCAGCCCTGTTCCTGCAACTCCATCAGATGGACCACCCCTGACGGAACGACGGTGGCATCCGGCAGCACCGAGATGGCGTGACCCTCGGCCTTTTCCATGCCCTGCTTGGTATTGTTGCAGGCCGAGAACTGGATCTTGCCGGGGAATACCATGTCCTTGAGGCGCTTGATGCGGTCCTGCACCGGCGACGTATCGCTGCGCAGCATGTGCAGCCCTGGGCCGTAGGCGACGACGTCGATGTCCACATCCTCGTTCTTGGCGCGGTAGTATTCGATGACGTTGGTCGCGTTGTTGAGCGCGAGATTCATCACCTGCGGGTCGTTCTGGTCGACCTGGATCGCGATGTGGTGCGCCTTGTCGGCGGCGAGTGCGCCGGTTGCGAGGGCGACCGAGAGCGCGGCAGCGGTGGCTAGGCGGCGAAACATGGCAAAACTCCTTGGGCTGGCTCATTCGTCATTGCGCGGAGCGAAGCGACGAAGCAATCCATTCTTTCTTTTCGAGGGGCGACGGATTGCTTCGCTCCGCTCGCAATGACGGCGTCAAGGACGAACCAGCGTGTATCCATTTTCGGTCAGCAGCAGGATCTGCGCGACACCGACCTGCACCGGCGTTGCGACGGGAATGTAATCCGGCCGCTTGCCTGTCTCGCGCTCGATCGTGTCGACGGTGTTGAGGCAGATGTCGACCCGCGCGCCCTGCGCGACCAGGCTCTCGACCAGCTTGCGGTTCGAATTGTCAGGCTTGAGCAAGTCGATGCCCGGGCCGAAGGCGACGATCTCGATCGCGATCTTGTCCGGATCGTATTTCTTCATCAGATTGTTGGCGACGCTGATGACGAGACCCTGCTTCTTCGGATCGCTGTCGGAGAGCTGCAGCACGATCTTGTGCTCGGCGAACGGCTTGTCCTGCAGCGGCGGCTCCCGCTGGGCACGGACGGCAGGCGCTGCGAATGCAATCAGCGCCAAGCAAATTGCGATGGTGATCAGGCGCCGCATCATCCCTGCCTCGCAATGCCTGGATTGTCCTCGACGCCCTTCAGCGTCACGGCCGGTTCGTCACGGTTCGGCGGCCGGCCGGCGCGCAGATGCCTTGCGACGACATCCCAGACCGGCGCACCGCTCTGCGCGTTGACGGAAGCCCAGCCCGCCACCTTGTAGCTCTTGCGCGCGTCGAGCGGCTTGCCGTCCGCGAGCTTTAGCTCGGAGATGCGTTTCCCCACCGTTTCTGCGGGCGTGCAGGTGTAGGCGAGGCCGCCGACGCGGACCATGTCGCCGCCCTGCTGATAATAGGGATCGGCGTTGAACAGATTGTCGCAGACGTCTTCCAGCACGTCCTTGATCTGCGCGCCGGTCATGGCGCTGACATAGGTCTCCGGATAGGTGATCGCGGTTTCCGACAGCACGTCTTCCATGGTCAGCGGCTGGCCGGCCAGCGTGGTGAGGCCCCAGCGGAAGCCGGGCGATAGCGCGATCTCGGCATTGAGTTCGTTCAGCAGCGCATCGCAGATCAATTGGTCGATGGTGCCGGAGAAATTGCCGCGGCGGTACAACAGGCGGTCGGCGGAGGCGAGCTTGTCGCTCCAGTCGCCGACATGGGGCTCGCGCATTTTGTCGATCAACGCCTGCATCGCCGGATCAGGCTTCAGCAGTTCCGAGAATACCGGCAGCAGCCGGTAGCGGACGTTGGCGACCTTGCCCTTGGCGAGGTCGAGATCGAGCACGCCGAGGAATTTGCCGTTCGAGCCGGCATTGGTGACCAGCGTGACGCCGCCGGCATTGGTCACCGTGATCGGCAGCGGGATCGCATCATGGGTGTGACCGCCAAGGATCACGTCGATGCCGGTGACGCGGCTGGCAAGCTTGAGGTCGACATCCATGCCGTTGTGCGACAGCAGGATCACCGCCTCGACCTTGTCGTCGTTGCGGTGACTGTCGACCAGCTTCTGCAGCTCCTCGTCGCGGATGCCGAATGTCCAGTCCGGCGTGAAGCGCTTTGGATGCGCGATCGGCACGTAGGGAAACGCCTGACCGATGATCGCGACGCGATGGCCGCCGATCTCCTTGATCGTGGACGGCTTGAAGACGCGGCCCGAGGCCGGATCGAACGCCTTGGCGTCGTTGAAGGCGGCTTCCTCGGTCAGGAAGACGTTCTGCGCCAGGAACTCGCCCTTGAAGCGGGTGAGATTGTCGCGCAGCGCCGGTTCGCCATAGGTGAATTCCCAATGGCCGGTCATCGCCTCGATGCCGAGCAGATTGGCGGCCTCCACCATGTCGGCGCCCTTCATGATGTTGGACAGGCCAGTCCCCTGCCAGAGGTCGCCGCCATCGAGCAGCAGCGAACGCCGCTCGCCGACGTCGGCGCGCAGTCGGTCGATCAGCGTCTTCAGATGTGCAAAGCCGCCGAGCTTGCCGAAGCGACCTGCGGCCTTCTCGAACCCGACGCAGGTGAAGGCATAGGCATCGGCGCTGTCGGGCCGGATACCGAAGCGGTCGAGGAATGCCTTGCCGACCAGATGCGGCGGTTGGCCAGCCATCGCGCCGACCCCGAGATTGACGCTCGGCTCGCGGAACAGCACCGGCCTCAGCTGCGCATGCGTATCCGTCATGTGCAGGATGCGCGCATTGCCGAAGCGCTCGAGATCGTAGACGCTGCTCGTCTCGGCACTGCGCGCAAGGCGCGGCAGGGCGGCCGACAGCGAGACGGCGGCCGAAGCTTTCAACAAATCGCGGCGGCGGATGCTCATCACTCTCCCGGCACTTGGTTCGAAGCCACGCGGGCGGTGGGAGGGAACCCTTTCGCCTGTGCCTCCCTAACTCTTGTGCGTCAATGAATTTCCATGTCCTTCCAGCGTTCCTTTTCGCTGGTGGCCTGGAAGATCGATGCCTTTGCCAGCGCTTCGGCCTCCTTGGCCTGTGCGACGGCAGTGTCGAAATCACCGGCGTCGCCGGCCTTCTTGGCTGCGGCGAGTGTCGAGGCGGTCGGGGTCCACTGGTTGCGCAGGGCGCCGGCTTCCTTGTTGGCCGCTTCCGCCGCGGCATAGGCCGCCTTGTAGTCGGCCTCGGAGGCGGCGAATGCGCTCGCTCCGGTTGCGAGCAGCAGCACCGATGCCGCGAAAACGATCGTCGTTCTCATGGTCGGGCCCCCGGGCCGGAGATCGGCAGTCCATTGCTGACATAGGACAGATAGTATTCGAGGTTGCGATACTCGTCGTCCTGCGGGTTCAGCGGCACGCCGCGGATCTGGCTGTTGCAGGTGGTGAAGCGGCGGCTGGTGGTGCCCATGCCTGACCATTCCGAGCGATAGATCGGCATTGCGTTCAGAATGCCGAGCGCCGGCGCCAGCACCTCGGCGCGAATCCGTTCGCCCGGACTTTGCACGTGGCAGGTCGCACAGGAGAAGTTGAGCTGGCCGCGGCGGGTATAGAAATATTCCTTGCCCTTCTGGTAGGCCTCCAGCGCGCGCGGATCGTTCGGGATCTTGATGTCCATCGGCTTGCCACGCGAGGTGAAGGCCATATAGGCGGTGAGCGCCGCCATGTCGTCCTTCACATAGGAGAACGGCGCCTCGCCATTGGCTTCGCGGCAGCGATTGAGCGCGAGCTCGAGCGTGACGACCTTGCCTTCCTTCTCGTCAAAGTAAGGATAGTTCTGGCGGATGCCGATGCCCTGATTGGGGAAGCAGTCCGCGTAGGTCTTGCCGTTCTTGAACGGCTTCGAGAACATCTCCTTGCCGGCCTCGAGCGAGAACTCGTAGGGCGGAAACTCTTCCTTTTCCTCCCACTGCTTGTGCATGTCCTCATTCATCGAATAGGGACCGTTGACGAAATCACCAGGCTTCAGCTTGGGAAACTTGTCGGTGAAGAATTTCTGGAACGCGGCCTTGTCGGTGACGGGATCGATGCTGTCGGCCGCGCGCGCGGCCGGCGCAAGCGCCAGCACGCCGAGCGTGAGCACGGCGGCGGAGGCGCGGATGGCGACGCTCAACGTCATTGAATCTTGGCCGTGGTGGCGTCGGTCGCGCCCTTGTTGTCGACCCAGTTGATCTTGAGATCGTCGCCCTTCTTGCCGCCCTTGAACGCGAACTTCACGTAAGGGTCTTTCGAGACCGCCGGGCCCCAATCGGCGACGAACACCGGCTTGCCGTCATATTCGAATGTCAGCTCCTGGATGAAATGCGGTGGGATCAGATTGCCCTGCGCATCCTTGACGAAGCCGGAGTCCATCGGATGCTGGATCAGCGCCTGCACCTCGGTGGTGTCGCCGTTTGCGGTAGCGCGCACGCGAATGCTTGAAGCCATCGGAACACTTCCCTGTTTTGAGCTTAGCCGCCGCAGCCGCCGACGGTGACCTTGACTTCCTTGGTGGTGCTGTAGAGCTTGCCGCCGGCCTCGACGATCGCGGTCACGTTGGTGGTCTTGGCCATCTTCAGGCGGTTGGCGACACCAGGCACCGTGCCGGCCGGGATCTTGTAGCTCGCCGCCAGCGCGTTCGGATTTTCCGCGACCAGGAACGAGATCGAGGTCACGTCGGCGAGCGTGGTGGTGACCGAGATCGGCACCACCGCGCCGTTCTCGGCGATCTCGGGTGCGTCCATCTTCACCTTGTCTGATGGTTCGGCGGTCTTGCCGTAGAGCGCCTTGATGGCGTCGGCCTGGCTCTTCTGCTTGAACGCATCCTCCGGATATTTGTCGTTCGCGGCCGCCAGCGCCTGCGGGACATCAAGCGGAATGACGCCGAGCCCGATCAGCGCGGTGACGCCGATGCCCTTCAGCACCAGGCGGCGCGTTCCGGAAAATTCCATGGTCGTGATGTTCATTCCAAAAGTCTCCCCAAGCGACCGTCGCGGCGTCATAGCGTCTGCAGGAAATCGACCACCGCGCTGATCTCCTGTTCGGACAAGATCCGGTTTCGTCCGAACGGCGGCATCACGGTCAGCGGGTTGCGTTTGGTTTCGTCCGTGACGATCGCGATCAGCTCGTCGCGGCTGTATTTGGCCTTGAGGCCGGTCAGCTCCGGGCCGATGGTGCCGGGCAGGTCGCCGCCCTTGATCATATGACAGGTCAGGCAATTGCCCTTGCCGCGGTCGAACGCGAGCTTTTGGCCCTCGGCAGCCGATTGGGCCTGCGCCGGCGCAGCCATTGCCGCACCTGCCAGCAGCGCCAGGACGAGGGCTGGCTTGGAGAAGTTGGCGATCAAGGGCGTTTCCCGGGCTTAATCTCGATGATCCGATCGCAATATAGAAGGTGAAAAGCACAAAGGCCATCGGCTGGCAATGTGCAGAATGGCAGTGGTGGCGCGGCGGTTCATGGCGTTGCAATGCGCTAAGGTGTTCCTGCTGGCTTCTCCGCCTTTTGCCCGTCACGTTCGTGCGGTTGAGATATGGCGATTGACCTAAGGAGAATTGCCGTGGCGGAATTTGTGGTGGAGTTCGGCAAGGATGGCCGGCCTGTCGAGGCGGACGGGCGGCTCGATGCCGCCGCGTTCCATCGCAACCATCAGCCGATCTGGGCGTTCCTGAAGCCGTTCCTCGCTGGCCAGTCCGGCGATGTGCTGGAGGCTGGCAGCGGCACCGGCCAGCATGTCGTGCACTTTGCCGGTCATACGCCTGACGTGACCTGGTGGCCAAGCGACCTCCATGCCGCGCATCTCAGAAGCATCGAGGCCTGGCGCACGCATACCGGCCTTGCCAACATCCGGCCGCCGCAACGGATTGATCTGTCCGATCCAGCGTGGTCGCCCGGGCCGTCCGATGGGAGCGGTCCGGACGGGTTGCTTGCGATCTTTTGCGCCAACGTGATCCACATCGCGCCGTGGCCCGTCGCCGAGGGCCTGTTCGCCGGCGCCGCGCGCCATTTGCGCGCTGACGGGCGGCTCTTCCTCTACGGTCCGTTCAAGCGCGACGGCAAGCACACCGCGCTCAGCAACGCAGTGTTCGATATCTCGTTGCGCGATCGCGATCCCGAATGGGGCGTACGCGACATCGCCGATCTCGAGGCGCTCGCCGGGAGCGTCGGCTTGAACCTGGCCGGGACGTTCGAGCTGCCCGCCAACAACATGATCCTGATGTTTGCCCGCACCTGAAGCGTTTTCGAGCGAAGTGGACGCCGGTTCGCGTCAAGAAAACGCGTCAAAATAACGACTCCAGCGCTTCAGCCGTCGTGGCCGATCCATCCGATCTTGTCGCTCAGGAAGGCATAGCCGAGCGCGATGAAGGCGGCGCGTTCCTTGTTGTCCTTGCCGTAGCCGTGACCTCCGGCTGCGGGCTCGTAGAGCCAGGCCTCGTAGCCCATGGCCTGCAGCTTGGCCGTCATCTTGCGCGCATGGCCGGGATGAACCCGGTCGTCGCGCCTTGTGGTGGCGATCAGGATCGGCGGATAGTGCTGTCCGGCTCGCGCGGTGTGATAAGCGGAGTAGGTCTGCAGCCAGGCCCATTCCTCCGGCTTGTCGGGATCGCCATATTCGGCAATCCAGCTCGCGCCAGCCAGGAGTTTGGTATAGCGGCGCATGTCGATCAGCGGGATCGTGCATAACAACGCGCCGAACCGTTCGGGATAGCGCGTCAGCATGTTGGTGATCAGGATGCCGCCATTCGATCCGCCCTCTGCGGCGATCCGGCTCGCGCGGGTGACGCCGCGTTTGACCAGATCGGCCGCGACCGCAGCGAAGTCATCATGCGCCAGCCGCTTGCCAGTATAGCGGCCGGCATCGTGCCAGCGCGTTCCGAACTCGCCGCCGCCGCGGATATTCGCCTGAACGGTGGTGCCGCCGCGCTCCAGCCACAGCTTGCCGAGCGTCGCATTGTAGTAGGGCTTCACCGAGACCCCGAAGCCGCCATACGCGGTCATGTGCACTGGCGCGTCACCGGTCTCGGTTGCCGGGCCGGTCTGCACATAGGGGATGCGTTCGCCATCGACCGAGATGGCCTCGTGCTGCGTAACCACGAGCCCGTCGGCATTGAATGTTCGCGGCGCCTGCTTGAGCAGCGTCGGGCTTGCGACGCCCTCGACCAGCATCAGGGAGGACGGCGTCAGCGGGTCCTGAACATTGGCCAGCATATCGCCGTTGCTCTCGGACTCGATCACGTCGAGGCGCCAGACATCGACGACACCGATCCCGGGAAGCCCTTGCAGTCCTCGGCGCGTCCAGTCATTTGCCGACGGCGTGCAGATTTCGAAAACCGGTAGCAACTCATCCAGAATCGACAGCACCAGTTCGCCGGCGGCCCAGAAAAATCCCTGCAGCGCGCGCCGCGCGCCCGGTTCGAACACGATCGTGAAATGGCGATCGCCTGCCAGAAAGGCCGACAGCGATATGCCGAGCACCGAATCCGCCGCGTAGGTCGTCCCCGCCACCGTCCACGCCGAGCGGACCTTGATCGCCAACCAGTCCTGCTGCGCTTCGAGCGAGATGTCGGTCGGCAGATCGAGCTTGGTTCTCGGGCCTGTCTCGTCACCCAGCCAGGTATGTTGATTGAAGAAGTCGATGCGATCGATGAACCAGATGCGGGGGATCGCCCCCGTTCGATCGCCGCCGCAATAGGCCGCCATATGATCGGCGGGCACCTCGAAAATCACCGGAGCCTGCTCTACAGCCTCACCACGGCGCCAACGCCTCACGGTGCCGGCATAGCCGGAGGTCGTGACCATGCCGTCGCCACCAGCGCTCGACAGCAACAGCGTGTCGGCATCAACCCATTCGGCGCCGCCCTTGGCTTCCGGCAGTACGAATCCGGCGGCAATGAAGCTCTTTGCTTCGAGGTCGAATTCGCGCAGTGTGGTGGCGTCGCTGCCGCCGCGCGACAGGCCTACGATTACGCGCGAACCCGCTTCGGGGGACGTGTGCGTCCAGCCCAGCAGCCAGTCCATGTTTTCCTTGGTGGCAAGCTCGTCGATATCCAGCAGGATTTCCCATTCCGGATGCGGCTTGCAAAACTCCTCAAGCGTCGTTCGACGCCAGAGGCCACGCGGATTCGTCGCGTCCTTCCAGACATTGTAGAGCAGCCCGCCGCGGCGTGTGACGTAGGGGATATTGTCCGGCCGGTCGTAGATCGCCGCCAGCATGTCGCGATCAGCCGCAAATCGTGCGCCGCCGAATTTTTCCAAGGTCAGCCGGCTCTGTCGCTCGACGAATTCCAGCGCGCGCTCGCCTTCGACGTCTTCCAGCCACAGATGGGGATCGTCGTCGGGGGCGGCGAGGGTGGGCCTTTCGTCAAGGGACACAGCGCTGGCTCCATGGACGGTATGAGATGACGCTCGACGGTTCGGGACCGGTGTACGCGGGTGCTCACGCACTGTCCATTGCGCGCGCGGTCGCCGCCCGTGCGACAGATATCAACTATAAGCGAGGCACCAGCCCGGCCCGCGCAGCCAGCAGCGCTCGTCAGCAATGTTCTCATCGCGGTAGAGTCGCGTCACCTTCCGCCCGCCGCCGCGGGCGAAGGCATCTGCAATCGCCCTTTCGGACGTCTCGTCCCGGCCCCCGGCGCAGGGAAAGATCGCGACCGGCGAAATCCATGTGGCGTGATAATCCGCGCCCTCACGTCGGATCCGGAACACGGCACCAGCACGAGCCATCGGCTCCGGCGCAAGGCTGCGAAATCCCTGATCCGACGTCATCGGCAGGATCAGGCGCCCGCCATCGGCAAGGCTGTCGAGCCAGCGTGCGGTCGGCTGGGTGCAGCCGGCATTGACGTAGATCACGTCGGCGGAATCGAACGCGACCTGCGTGCCGTCGCCCGTGATGACCTCGGTATTCGTGCAGTCGGCAAGATTGGCGCGGGCCCGCGCAGCGAGCTCGGGATCATATTCGATGCCCGTCACGCGGCCGGAAGGGCCGACCAGATGTGCAAGGATTGCCGTGAAGTAGCCGGTGCCGGTTCCGATATGCACCACGTGCTCGCCTGCCGCAGGCGAGGCCTTTTGCATGAGATGCGCGTGCAATGACGGCTGCCCGTTGTTGAGGCCGCGCTCGGGTACCAGGGCGATCAGGTCGTCGGTGTAGAGATAGACGGGATCGGCGCTGGGCGTCGACATATAGTCGCGCAGCCATCGTCGTATCATCCATGGTCCGGGACCGACGAAATCCTCGCGGGGAATGGTCGCAAATGCGTCGCCAAGCCGCGCATTCTCGACGTCGGCGGCGGCCAGGATCTGCTTGGCATAGGCGGCGCGGATGATGCGGAGTTCGGCTTGCGGGTCCATGCGGCTCTCCATGGCTGGATGTGTCATTTGACACATCCGTGTGTGTGAAATAGCATACTTCACCAAGAGAGGCCAGAGATGAAGAGACAGCTCTATCCGGCCGTGCTGGAACGCGGCCCGCGCGGCGCGTTTGGGGCGTGGTTTCCTGATTTTCCGGGCTGCGTCGCGGCCGGCAAATCTCAGGAAGAGGCGATCGAACGCGCGGAGCAGGCGTTGGCGCAAGCGGTGGATGGCTGGCTCGAACAAGGCAAACCGCTGCCGGAGCCGACGCCGATCGAGCGCATCGTGCCGCCCAAGGGCTCCGACGTCGCCGCCTACTTCATCGTCGGCGTCAATCCGCCCGATCCATCCGAACGGGTGAATGTCTACCTGCCGAAAAGCCTGATCGCGGCGATCGACAAGCGCGCGGCCGAACTCGGCATGAGCAGGTCGAGCCTGTTCGGATTTGCGGCCACGCGCGTGCTCGAATTGGGGCCGGGCATTGCGCGGATACCGTTTGTCGGGCCTCGCTCCAAGGCCCACAAGGCCGGCGCGCTGCGCGCCGAGAAACGGCCAGGCAAGAAGCCGACGCGCTAAAGCGAGCCGCTTGCGCCTCTCGCATGGCGTGCGCCCGTTTGCGTTGGTTGATCGGCTCGCGACCGCTCTTCATAGTGCCCGCAACAAGAGCTCCCGCCGAGGGACTCGCAGGGCGGAAATGCCGATGATCGACCTGACAGCGATGGACGAGACGGCCAACGACGCGCGGGCGCGGGGCAATGTGCTGCGGCTCGCCGCGGCGCAGGCGTTGACCGGCGCCAATTCGGCCGTGATCTTCGCCACCGGCTCGATCGTCGGCGCGACGCTGGCGCCGGACATCTCGCTCGCGACGGTGCCGCTCTCGATGTATGTGCTCGGCATGGCCGCCGGCACGCTGCCGACCGGCGCGATCTCGCGCGCCTATGGCCGCCGTGTCGCTTTCATCATCGGCACCTTCTGCGGCACGCTGACCGGCGTGCTCGGGGCCTGGGCGATCCTGCATTCGTCGTTCTGGCTGTTCTGTGCCGCGACCTTCCTCGGCGGCCTCTATGGCTCGGTGGCGCAATCTTATCGATTTGCCGCGGCCGATGGCGCCAGCACCGCGTTCCGCCCCAAGGCGGTGTCATGGGTGATGGCGGGCGGCGTGTTCGCCGGTGTGCTCGGGCCCCAGCTTGTGCAATGGACCATGGATGTCTGGCCGCCCTATCTGTTCGCGTTCTCCTTCGTGATGCAGGCGCTCGTCGCGCTGGTCGCGATGGCGGTGCTGTCTGGTGTCGATGCGCCGAAGCCCGCGCCGGCGGATCTGCATGGCGGCCGTCCCCTGTTCGAGATCGCCAAGCAGCCGCGCTTCATCGCGGCAGCGCTGTGCGGCGTGATCGCCTATCCGATGATGAACCTGGTGATGACCTCGGCGCCGCTGGCCATGAAAATGTGCGGCCTGACGGTGAGCGATTCCAATTTTGGCATTCAATGGCACATCGTGGCGATGTACGGCCCGAGCTTCTTCACCGGCTCTCTGATCGCGCGGTTCGGCGCGCCTGCGATCGTAGCCGTCGGGCTCGCGCTGGAGGCTGCAGCCGCGACGATCGGACTGTCCGGCATCACCGCGCTGCACTTCTGGGCGACGCTGATCGTGCTCGGCGTGGGCTGGAATTTCGCGTTTGTCGGCGCCTCAGCGCTGGTGCTGGAAACGCACCGGCCGCAGGAGCGCAACAAGGTGCAGGCCTTCAACGATTTCCTCGTCTTCGGCATGATGGCGATCGGCTCGTTCTCATCCGGCCAGTTGCTCGCGCATTATGGCTGGAACGCCGTCAACATGGTGGTGTTTCCGCCGGTGCTGCTCGGCCTTGGCGTGCTGTCGCTGGCGTCGTTCGCGAGGCGCCGGGCGAGATTGCGCGCGGTGGACGAAATTCCTGACCCGAGCATCTGATCGCCTGCTGCCAGTTGCTGACAGTTCGATCGGCGTCGAAATGATTGCCTTTGCATTGCTATTTACATCGTCAGACCGGACAACTCCTGTCATGACGATGTGACGAGCAAGAGCAAAAAATGGACGCATCCTCATACATCCCGCCTGACGAATCCTCGCTCCGCTACGAAGGCTGGCGGATCGTTATCGTGTGCTTCCTGCTCGCGACGTTCGGCTGGGGACTCGGTTTCTACGGGCAGAGCGTTTATGTCGCCGAGCTGCAACGGCTGCACGGCTGGCCGGCCTCGCTGATCTCGTCCGGCACGACGTTCTTCTATCTGTTCGGCGCGGCCCTGGTCGCCTTCGTCAGCGAGGCGATCCGGGCGTTCGGCCCGCGCAACTGCCTGGTCGCCGGCAGCTTCGCGCTGGCGGCGGCCGCGGTCGCGATCGGCGAGGTGCGCGAGCCCTGGCAGCTCTATCTCGCCAATGCGGTGCTGGCATTCGGCTGGGCCGGCACCAGCCTCGGTATCATCACCAATACGCTGGGCCTGTGGTTCGACAAGAAGCGCGGCATGGCGATCAGCCTGGCGCTGAACGGTGCGAGCTTTGGCGGCATCGTCGGCGTGCCCTTGCTGGTGGCGGGCATCGGCGCTTTCGGCTTCTCCGGCGCGATGGTCGCCGCGGCCGTGCTGCTGATCGTGCTGATGGTGCCGGTCATCCTGATTTTCGTCGGCCGGCCGCCGGCGCATCTCCATGCGGTCACGGCCGCCGCGGCGGACGCGCCGTCAGCGACCCAGATCCGCGCCCGGGCGCTGCGCGATATCAACTTCCTGTCGGTCTCGGTTGCGTTCGCGCTGGTGCTGTTCGCGCAGGTCGGCTTCATCGTCCACCTCATCTCGTTCCTCGACTCCGTGATCGGGCGCGAGCGCGCGACAGTGGCGATGGCGCTGCTGACGGCGATGGCCGTGGTCGGTCGGGTCTCGTTCTCCTTCGTGATCGACCAGCTCAACCAGCGTCTGGCCTCGGCGCTCTCGTTTGTCAGCCAGGCGATCGCGCCGGTCGTCGTCATCAATGTGCACAACGATGTGGCGCTGATCGCGGCCTGCGGGTTGTTCGGCTTCTCCGTCGGCAATCTCATCACGCTGCCGTCGTTGATCGTGCAGCGTGAGTTCGACCCACGGGCGTTCGGCGTGCTGGTCAGCCTGATCACGGCGATCAACCAGATCACCTATGCCTTCGGCCCCGGCGTGATCGGGCTGCTGCACGATCTCTCCGGCAGCTACAGGCTGCCATTCTATGGCTGCATCGGCCTCGAGCTGATCGCAGCGATGGCGATCATGGTGAAGGGCGCGCTGCCAATGCCTCATCCTGAAAGAGCGTGAAGTCCAAGCAACGTCGTCATTGCGAGGAGCGGTAGCGACGAAGCAATCCATTCCTGCGCATATGCGGTGCGGTGGATTGCTTCGCTTCGCTCGCAATGACGGGCATGGAGCTGCGCCGCTACCCAATGCGCTGCTTCAGCAAATCCTCGAGGTCGAGCCGGCTGGTAAACATCGCGAGCTTGCCGTCGGCCGTGCGTGGCCATTCCGCCTCGGGCCGGTCCCAATAGAGTTCGACGCCGTTCTCGTCGGGGTCGCGCAGGTACAGCGCCTGGCTGACACCGTGGTCGCTGGCGCCGTCGAGTTGGATGCCGGCCGAGCGCACGCGATGCAGCGCGTCGGCGAGCGCCGCGCGGGTCGGATAGAGAATGGCGGTGTGGAACAGGCCGGTAGTGCCGGGCGGCGGCGGATGGCCGCCCTTGCTCTCCCAGGTGTTGAGGCCGATGTGGTGATGATAGCCGCCGGCCGAGATGAAGGCCGCAGCCGAACCCATGCGCTGCTGCAGCTCGAAGCCGAGCACGCCGCAATAGAAGCCGAGCGCGCGGTCGAGGTCGGCGACCTTGAGATGGACATGCCCGATCCGGGTGCCCGCGATGATGGGAGGATTTTGCGGCATGCCGTGGCTCCGTTGTGTCCATGACCGGCGAGCCGGCGGGAAGGCGTCACGGAAGATATAGGGCGCATCCACCGATCCGGGAGCGGCTGATCGTGAAACCCAGCGTTTCCCGAGGCGCTCGCTTCTTCAGCAACAGCCTACGACAATTCCGACAATTCGCCGCCCGGCACCTCGAATTCGAAGGTGTTCAGCGTCATCGACACCATGGTGTAGTAGCCGCACAACCCGATGATCTCGACGACGCCGCGCAAGGTCAGCAGTTCGACCGCTTCGTCGTACAGCGGCTTGGCCACGCCGTGGCCCTCATGCAGCGACTTGGCGACCTCGTAGATCATCCTGGCCTTGGGATCGTCGAAGGTCGGGATGCGGCGAACCCGGATGTCCTCGATGATGTCAGGATCCAGGCCGCCCTTCAGCGCCAGCCGCTTGTGCGCATACCATTCGTAATGCGCGGTCCAGTGCCGGGCGGTGACGAGGATCGCGATCTCCGACAGTTTGGGCGGAAAGATCGTATCGAAGCGCAGCACCTCGCCAAGCCGCGTAGCATGCCGCGCCATCTCCGGGCTGTTGAGCCAGGCCATCATCGGCGCCGGCGGGGCGCCGCGCTTGCCCGTGATCGATTCGTCGTAGGTTTCTTTTTGGGCGGCGTTCATTTCGCCAGGCGAAAGCAGTCTCAGCCGCATGTCGGTTTCCTCTGGTTTTTCAATCGTTACCCCGTCTCGCCGATACACCCGATCCTACCGAGTGACCACCGACGCCAGAGCATGGCGCGGCCGCAAGACATATTGAATTCCACGATGCGGGGGCTAAGGTCGAATCCAACTCATCGATCTTGACCGGAAAGATATTATGGCAGACCTCGAAAAATTCCGTAGTGAGACCCGCGCCTGGCTGGCGCAGAACTGCCCGCCGGAGATGCGCAAGCCGATGACATCGGATGGCGACACGTTCTGGGGCGGCCGCAACACGAAATTCTCTTCCGAGGCGCAGCGCGTCTGGTTCGAGCGCATGCGCGACAAGGGTTGGACCGTGCCGCACTGGCCGAAGGAATATGGCGGTGGCGGCCTCGACGGCGAGGAGGCCAAGATCGTCCGCCAGGAGATGGCGGCGATCGGCGCGCGCCAACCGCTGACCTCGTTCGGCATCTCCATGCTCGGGCCGGCCCTGTTGAAATACGGTACCGAGGAGCAGAAGAGGGAACATCTGCCTGATATCACTGCGGGCCTGATCCGCTGGTGCCAGGGCTATTCCGAGCCGAACGCCGGCTCCGACCTTGCCTCGCTGCAGACCCGCGCCGAGAGCGACGGCGACGACTACGTCATCAACGGCCAGAAGATCTGGACGTCGTATGCCAACTTCGCCGATTGGATCTTCTGCCTCGTGCGCACCGACTCGTCCGCGAAGAAACATGACGGGATCAGCTTCATTCTGTTCGATATGGCGTCGAAGGGTGTGTCGACAAAGCCGATTCTCCTGATCTCCGGCTACTCGCCGTTCTGCGAGACCTTCTTCGACAATGTCCGCGTGCCGAAATCCCATGTCGTGGGCACCGTCAACCGCGGCTGGGACGTCGCCAAATATCTGCTGCAGCACGAGCGCGCGATGATCTCCGGCATGGGCGAACGCGGCGTCGGCCGGCCGCTCGGCCAGATCGCCGCCGACTCCGTTGGCGCCGACGCGCAAGGCCGGCTCGACGATGCGCAACTGCGCAGCCAGATCGCGAGCTTCGAGGTGGATGAAGCGGCGCTTGCCGCCGCCGCGGAACGCGCGGTCGATCTCGCCAAAGCCGGGCAATCGCATCCGGCGTTCTCCTCGGCGATGAAATATTACGGCACCGAGCTCAACAAGCGCCGCTACGAGATATTGATGTCGGCTGGCGGCATCGATGCGCTGGAATGGGACAGCGAGCGCTCCAGGGGCGGCGCCCGTCCACGCGCCTGGCTGCGTACCAAGGCCAACTCGATCGAGGGCGGCACCTCGGAGGTGATGCTCGGCATCGTCGCCAAGCGCATCCTCGATTTGCCGGGGGCGTGATCTTCACCTTCCCCTGAAAGGGGGAGGTCGTCGCGCGCTTGCGCGCGACGGGTGGGGGTCTGCCGCGGACACGGAGCAAGCGGCAGACCCCCACCCCGACCCTCCCCCTTGCAGGGGGAGGGAGTTCAGCAGTTGGAAAATTCATCATCTTAGTTTCGGAATCCATCCATGGCCCTCGTCCTCACCGAAGAACAATCCATGCTGCGCGACAGTGCGCGCGGCCTCATCAGCGACAAGGCGCCGGTGTCGCATCTGCGCGGCCTGCGCGACAGCAAGGATGCCACCGGCTTCTCCCGCGAACTCTGGAAGACCTTTGCCGAAATGGGCTTCTCCGGCCTCCTGGTGCCGGAGCAGTTCGGCGGCAGCGGGCTCGGCTGCGTCGAGGCCGGTATCGTCATGGAGGAGATCGGCCGCACCTTGATGCCGTCGCCGTTCCTGGCGACCTCCGTGCTCGCGGCCTCGGCGCTGTCGCGCGGCGGCAGCGAAGCGCAGAAGGCGCAGTATTTGCCAAAGATTTCCGACGGCTCGCTGCTCGCGGCGCTTGCGATCGATGAGGGCGCCAAGCATCGCCCGCTGCAGACCAAATTGCAGGCCACACGCTCCGGCAACGGGTTCAATCTCTCGGGCGAAAAGGCGTTCGTGGTCGATGGTCACAGCGCCGATCTGCTGATCGTCGCCGCGCGCAGCGCGGGTAGCGCCGGCGACAAGAACGGGATCACGCTGTTCCTGGTCGATCCGAAGTCAAAGGGGCTCGCGGTCGAACGCACCGCGATGGTCGATTCGCACAATGCGGCGCGGATCGTGTTCGACAATGTCGAGGTCAATGCCGACAGCGTGCTTGGCGAGGTCGATCAGGGACACGGGCTGCTCGAGGGAGTGCTCAATATCGGCCGCGGCGCGGTCGCCTCCGAAATGGTCGGACTCTCCGAGGAGGTGTTCGGCCGCACCGTGACCTACCTGAAGGAACGCAAGCAGTTCGGCAAGGCGATCGGCGAATTCCAGGCGCTGCAGCACCGCGCAGCCGAGCTCTATATCGAGATCGAGATTACGCGCGCGGCGGTTCTGAAAGCGTTGCAGGCGCTCGACACCAACATCGACAAGGCTGCCACCGCGGTCGCCGTTGCAAAAGCACGCGCCGGCACCACGGCGACACAGGCCGTGCAGGAGGGCGTGCAGATGCATGGCGGCATGGGCATGACCGACCAGTTCGACATCGGCTTCTTCATGAAACGCGCCCGCGTCTGCCAGGAACTGTTCGGCGACAGCAATTTCCACGCCGACCAGTTGGCGCAGGCGAAGAACTATTGAGCGTGCCGGCGTCCCCGCGCAACCGATGTCATCGCCCGGCCTTGTGCGCAATTGCGCACTGGGACCGGGGCGACCTGGTATTCCAGAGACGGCTGTGCTTGAGCGGACAGGCCGCGGCGTACTGGATCACCCGCATGCGCGGATGATGACAGTTGAGCATGAGGCGGAGCGGTGGTTTAGGCCGCGGTGTTGATCACCGGATCGGCGGTGCGTACTGGACGCCGCCGGCGTTCCAGAGCTGGTTCATGCCGCGCGGGATTTTCAGCGGCGAGCCGCTTCCGACGTTGCGGTCATAGACCTCGCCGTAATTGCCGACGTGGCGGATGATGCGCACCGCCCAGTCCTTGGTGAGGCCGAGGTCCTCGCCATAGGTACCCTCGGTGCCGACCAGCCGCATCACCTCGGGCTTCTTCGACTTCAGCGCCTCGTCGATGTTCTTCGAGGTGACGCCGAGTTCCTCGGCGTTGATCATGGCGTAAAGCGTCCACTTCACGATCATCATCCAGTCGTCGTCGCGCAAGCGCACCACCGGCGCCAGCGGCTCCTTCGAGATGATGTCGGCGAGGATGACGTGGTCGTTCGGCTTGGAGAGATTGAGCCGCAACGCATAGAGCTGCGAGGCATCCGACGTTAGCGTGTCGCACTGGCCGGAATCATAGGCCTTCACGACGTCCTCCAATCTGTCGAACTTCATCTCCGTATACTTCATGTTGTTGGCACGGAAATAGTCGGCAAGGTTGAGCTGCGTCGTGGTGCTGCCCTGCACGCAGACCTTGCTGCCGTCGAGGTTGAGCGCGGAATCGATGTTGCGGCCGCGGGGCACCATGAAGCCCTGGCCGTCATAATAGGCGACAGCCGGGAAATAGAGGTCGTAATTGACCTCGCGCGACATGCTCCAGGTGGAGTTGCGCGAGAGGATGTCGACCTTGCGGTTCTGCAATTCCTTGAAGCGCTCGCTGGCATCGAGCGGAACGAACTTCGCCTTCGACGGATCGTCGAAGATCGCGGAGGCCACCGCGCGGCAGAAGTCGACGTCGAAGCCGGTCCAGTTGCCCTTGTCGTCGGGATTCGAGAAGCCCGGCAGGCCCTTGTTGACACCGCACAGCACCTCGCCGCGGCGGATGGTGCGCTTCAGCGTACGGGTGTCGTAACGCTCATAGGTGATGGCGGCGGCCGCAATCAGCACGGCGACCGCGAGCCCGATCGTCAGGCCGCCTCGAAATGTACGCATGGATGTCTCTCGCGAATGATCGGGAAAAAACGGGGCAGGTATCGGGGGCAGGTATCGGGGGCAGGTATCGAAAGCGGCTGGAGGTCTACAGTTCCGGCTTCTGCCGGATGATCACCTTGGTGCCAACAGGAACGCGGCTGTAGAGGTCGGCGACATCATTGTTGACCAGGCGGAAGCAGCCGGAGGAGATGGCGGTGCCGATGGTGTCGGGCTGATTGGTGCCGTGAATGCGGTACACCGTGCTGCCCAGATACATCGCGCGCGCGCCGAGCGGGTTGCCGGGCCCGCCCGCCATGAAGCGCGGCAGATAGGGCTGCCGGGCGATCATTTCCGGCGGCGGCGTCCAGTCCGGCCACTCCGCCTTGCGGGTGATGTTCACCAGCCCCTGCCACTGAAAACCGTCGCGGCCGACGCCGATGCCGTAGCGAAGCGCGCGGCCATTGCCCTGTATCAGGTAGAGATGGCGTTCGGCCGTGGAGATGACGATGGTGCCGGGCTGCTCGTTGCTCCGGTAGTAAACCACCTGCTTCTGCCATTCCGGATCGAGCTGGTAGCTCTCGTCGGGGACCAGGCCGGGTTCGTCGGCGTCGGGGCGGCCCTGCGCAAAACCCTGCGATGTCGACAACACCAAGGCAACCGCGGCGATCAACATCCAGACCAGGTGACGTAGTTTCGTCATGCAAAGCTCTCCTTATTGGCGCGCGGCCAAGTGGTTGCTCCACCCAAATCGCAGAAGCATCTGATCTCAGTGACAGCTTGATGGCAAGTTTAGGGCGGTCTCGCCGATACCTCGCTGTAATACCTCTGTTATTTGTCGTCCATGAGAGGCGCACGTCACGCTGCCTGGCTCATTTCGGCGCGATCCAGAGTCGCAAGGCAAAGGAAATCAGGGCCACCGTGCCGACGCCGCCGAGCCAGAGCGCCACGAACCACAACAGGCGCTGGCCGAGCGGGCGCGGATTCAGATCCGATCTCATGAATGGTAGCCGTGCCCGGGCCGCACCTTGCCGCGAAACACCCAATAGGCCCACGAGGTGTAGCCGAGGATCAGCGGGATCAGCACCGAGACCCCGACCAGCATGAACACCTGGCTGCTCTCCGGCGCGGCCGCCTGCCAGATCGTGATGCTCTGCGGCACGATGAACGGATACATGCTGATGCCGAGCCCGGCATAGGACAGCGCAAACAGCACCAGCGAAAGGAAGAACGGCTGGTAGTCGTATCTGTTGGCGAGCGCGCGCAGCAGCAGCGCAGCGACCGCGGCGACCGCGATCGGCACCGGCGCGGTCAGGATGATGTTCGGCCAGGCGAACCAGCGATGGGTGTACTGCACATGCAGGAATGGCGTCGCGATGCTGACAAGGCCGATCGCAACCAGCATCGCGATCAGCAGCGCCCAGCTCAAACGATAGGCGCGGTCACGCAATTCGCCTTCGGTCTTCATCACGAGCCAGGTCGCCCCCAACAGCGCATAGCCGGTCACGAGCGCGAGGCCGGTCAGGATGCTGAACGGCGTCAGCCAGTCCCACCAGCCGCCGGCGTAATGGCGCGCCTCGACATGGATGCCCTGCAGGATGGCACCGAGTGCGATGCCCTGCGCCAGCGCTGCGACCAGCGAGCCGCCGGCAAAGGCGAGATCCCACTTGTTGCGCGCCTTCTGCGTCCGCCAGCGGAATTCGAAGGCGACGCCGCGGAACACCAGCCCGAGCAGCATCGCGATCACGGGCGTGTAGAGCGCCGGCATCAGCACCGCATAGGCGAGCGGAAACGCTGCCATCATGCCGCCGCCGCCGAGCACCAGCCAGGTCTCGTTGCCGTCCCACACCGGCGCCACGCTGTTCATGATGACGTCGCGATCGGCTTTTTGCGGAAACAGCGGAAACAGGATGCCGAGGCCGAGATCGAAGCCGTCCATCACGATATAGACGAATACGGCAAAGGCGATGATGAAGGCCCAGAGCGTGGCGAGGTCGGTGGCAAAGCTCATCGCGCGGCCTCCGTGACGGCAGCCGGAGCCGGTGTGATGCCCGCGGCACGCGCGGGCACCGCGCGCGGCGGACCTTGCTCGCCCGGATGCGGCGGCTGCGCCATCAGTCTGAGGATGTAGACCACGCCCGCGATGAAGACGATGAAATAGACGATGACGAAGGCGATCAGCGAAGAGCCGACCGCAGGCGCGGCCAGCGGCGAGGCGGAGTCAGCTGTTCGCAACAGCCCGTAGACGGTGAACGGCTGCCGTCCGGTCTCCGTCGTGATCCAGCCCGCCAGCACCGCGATGAAGCCGGCCGGGCCCATTGTCACCGCAAACAAATGCAGCAGCCGCGATTGGTACATTTTTCCGCGCAGGCGCATCAGCAGGCTGAACAGGCCGAGCCCCAGGATCAGGAAGCCGAGGCCGACCATGACACGGAACGACCAGAAGGTGATCGGCACCGGCGGCCAGTTTTCCCGCGGCACGGTGTCGAGGCCGCCCAGCGGCGCGTCGAGCGAATGTTTCAGGATCAGCGATGAGAGTTTCGGCACTTCGATCGCGTATTTCACCTTCGCGTCGGTCATGTCGGGCCAGCCGAACAGCACCAGCGGCGCACCGTTCGGATGGCTCTGGAAGTGGCCCTCCATCGCCATCACCTTGGCCGGCTGATGCTCCAGCGTGTTGAGGCCGTGCTGGTCGCCGGCCAGGATCTGGATCGGCGCCACCAGGGTCGCCATCCACATCGCCATCGAGAACATCACGCGTCCGCCTGCAAGATGCTGGTCGCGCAGCAGATGCCAGGCGCCGACGGCGCCAACCACCAGCGACGTCGTGAGGTACGCCGCCAGCACCATGTGCACGAGGCGGTAGGGGAATGACGGATTGAAGATCACCTTTAGCCAGCTGACAGCGACGAACTGGCCGTCGGCGTTGACCGCATAGCCTGTCGGTGTCTGCATCCAGGAATTGGCCGACAGGATCCAGAACGCCGAGATCAGCGTGCCGGTCGCCACCATCAGCGTCGCCAGGAAATGCAGCCTGGGGCCGACCCGTTCGAGGCCGAACAGCATCACGCCGAGGAAACCGGCCTCGAGAAAGAACGCGGTCATCACCTCATAGGCCATCAACGGGCCGATGATGGGGCCGGTCTTGTCGGCGAAGGCCGACCAGTTGGTGCCGAACTGGTAGGACATCACGATGCCGGACACGACGCCCATGCCGAAGGCAACCGCGAAAATCTTCAGCCAGTAATTGAACAGGTTGATGTAGACCTCGCGCCCGGTCCCAAGCCACAGCGCTTCGAGCACGGCGAGGTAGCTCGCAAGCCCGATCGAGAACGCGGGGAATACGATGTGAAACGACATCGTGAAAGCAAATTGCGCGCGAGCCAGCGCGACCGCATCCCAGCCTTCGAACATCACGCACCGTCCGTCGTCAATTTCCAGGTGCGCGATCTTGTCCGGGATCGCGCACCCCCGCCGTGAAGCCTAACACGTCGGGGGTGACGACAATACTGGTCCGATTGTCCAACTAGCTATTGGCGTTGAGCAGCCGGGCGATGGTGCGGTCGATCTGGTCGTACTGCCCCTCGCCGGCATGCTGGAATACGATCTTGCCGTTCTGGTCGATGATGTATTGGGCCGGCCAATACTGGTTGCCGTAGGCGTTCCAGGTCTGCGAATTATTGTCCTGCGCCACCGGATAAAGGATGCCGTGACGCTTCAGGGCCGCCTGCACGTTGGAAGCGGAGTGCTCGAACGGGAATTCCGGCGTGTGGACGCCAACCACGACGAGGCCGCGATCCCGATATTTTGAATAAAGTTCGGTCACGTGCGGCAGCGTGTTGACGCAATTGACGCAGCCATAAGTCCAGAAATCCACCAGCACGACCTTGCCGCGCAGATCGGCAAGCTTCAGCGGCTGCGAGTTGAACCAGTTGCTGATGCCGACGAAATCGGGTGCGGCCTGAGCCTGCTCGGCCCTCGCAGCCATCACCACCGGCCGCGCCGGCGCGTCGGCTTCGGTACAGAGGCCGGGAATGATGGCGCCGCCAAGACCAAGGCCGGCTGTGAGAACGGATACGGCGATCAAGCGGAGGGTCATCGATATCTCCTTGTCGGGTTCACAGGCCGATCTGGCCGTTGGGGTAAAAACGCGTTAGCCACGCCACGATCAGCGTGTCGTATTGCAAGTAGGAGAGCGCGGCGAAGGCGAGGATGACGACGCCGAAGCCCCGCTGCAGGCGCGGCGCGATGCGGGCGAAGCTGCGGACGCGGGTCGTGATGGCCTGGCCGCCATAGGCGATCGCAAGCATCGGGATTGCCGCGCCAATCGCATAGGTGACGAGTTGCACGCTGGCCCATGCCGTGTCCTTCGATGTCGCGACGATGGTCAGGATCGAGCCGAGCACGGGACCGGCGCAGGGCGTCCACACCAGGCCGAGCGTGCTGCCCAGCACGAAGCCGCCGAGCAGGCCCTGCGATGGGATGGCGTTGCCCACGCCGCCGGTGGCGCCGGAAATACGCGTCGACAGCCATTCGAATGGCGTCGGCCAGATCATCAGCAGCGCGAAACCGGCAAGCAAAATGGCAGCACCGGTCCGCAGCACGTTCGGATCGAAATCGAACGCCCGCGTGATCGCGCTCAGCAGCAACGCCACAACAGAGAATGACGTCGCGAAGCCGAGCGCGATCATGGCGGGCCGCGCCTTGCGGGTCTGGCCTATCGATACCCCGAGCAGGATTGGCAGCATCGGCAGGGTGCAAGGCGCGGCGACCGTGACGACGCCGGCAAGCAGAGCTAGGGCAAGACTAAGCATCGTGGTCCGTCCATCAGAGATCCGGTTCGCCACAGGGCCGAACCGGGACGCCTGATGTTCTTCGCGCTGATACTTGCGCCGTTACGGCCGCCGGATCACGTGACCCACACGTCTGTGTGAGACGGCCCCGCTTCACAAAGCGGCGCCAAACATAGAGCGACCCGGCCGGGGGGCATCCCGGCCGGGTCGCTGGAGGTCACTTGGGAGGTTTAAAACTTGAGAGGTTAGAAACTGGTTTAGCTGATGCTTGCGCCGTTTGAGATCACGCGGACCTCGGTGGATGTCTTGACGCCGCGTCGCGTCGTTGGTGTCTGGTATAGAGATCGAGTTTTTCCGGCGGATGTCGTCGACTGTTTCAATTGTTTCGTCGCTCTCGTTTTTTCAGCTGCGTGAACAATTGTCCGGATCTCTCCATTCCCTGTTAAGCTGCTGAATTCGTTAAAAGTCACGCCGCGACGCTGTCTACGCCGGCGCCCCTGAGGAGGTCGGCGAGCTGCTTGCGGGCATAGAACATGCGGGTCTTCACCGTGCTCTGCGGGATGCCGATGATCAGCCCGGCCTCCTCGACCGACTTCTCATGGTAGTAGACAAGGTTGATGATCTCGCGATGGGCCGGCGACAGCTTGGCGACACAGGCGCGCAGGATCTCGCTGGTGGTGGCGCGATCGAGCGAAGCTTCCGGCGTGTCGGCGCCGTCGGCGATCTCCAGCACATCCTCCTGATCGATGTCTTCGTGCTTGCGCTGGCGCAGCGCGGTCAGCGCCTTGAAACGGGCGATCGACAGCAGCCACGTCGACACCTGCGAACGCCCCTCGAACTGCGAGGCGGTCCGCCAGACGTCCAGGAACACCTGGCTCACCAGATCCTCCGCCATGGTGGTGTCGCGCACCATGCGCAGCACGAAGCGGTAGACCCGGACATTGTGACGAGCATACAGGGTGTGCATCGCGGTGCGGTCGTGCGCAGAAATACTATCGAGCAGCATTTCATCCGAGGTCGCACGGGCAGCGGCAATGTGCTTGTGGGCTGCGGCGTTGATGGCGATGACGTTCGGCATGACAGGCTCCCAGTTCGCCGTTTGGCGGCGGTTCGTTGGGAGAATTGTTAGTTACCCCCCGTTTCCGGATGTCTGCGCGAAAAGCGGAAAATGGTTTCATGAGTGGGAGAATTGTTTCGTTGAATGCCGCGCGACGAAACATTCGGGTCAAAAAGATCAATAATTTCAATGTGCAGAAAATCCGACAGGCCGGATTTCGGCCGTCGGAACAAATCCGGGCTGTGACTTTTGGCACTATCGGGGCTTACTCGGCTGCCTGCAGCCTGGGCGCTGCCTTTTTCGGGGCAATCCAGAACGCATCGGGTCGCTCGAACAGGAAGTTGGCCCGCACCGCCAGTGCCAGCCGCCAGATCAGGAGCGAGCCGGCGACCCCGACCGCGGTCACAATGAGTGAGATCAGGCCGATGTCGTGGATCAGGCCGGCTTTCAGCAGGATGGTCCGTGTCGCGGCCATCGGCAGGAAGAAGGCGAGATAGATGACGATCGAGTGCTCGCCGCAAAAGCGCAGGAAATTGAGCCGGTGGGCGCGGGCCAGCAGCGTGCCTGTTACGATGATCGCGCAGGCGCCGGCGAGGCCAAGCGCCAGTGAGACCAGCGGCCATTCGCTGAAATCGAGTGCGACCAGGCCGCCATTGACGACGGCCCACACTCCGAGCCCAAGCAGCGCCAGCGCGGGCCGCGCCCGGGCACGATCAGACAGTGCGAAGACGTAGTCGGCCAGGATGTAGCCGGTGAAGAAATAGACGAAGCGCGCGCAGAACTCGTCGATGGCGGTCCAGCCTGTCGCAACATGCGTCATTTCGAGGGCAGCCGCGATCAGCCAGATGGCGAGCGGGTGAACGTTGCGTGTCAGTTTCGTGACGACGAAGAAGATCGGCAGCAGGTAGATGAACCACAAGGTGCCGAACGGCTCGATGAAGGATTCGAGATACAACAGTCCGACCTGGCTCCAGCTCGATTCAGCGGTGAGCGACGGCGCCTTGAAGCCGAACTGGATCGTCACCCACAACACATAGAAATACGCGAAGTGCATCACCTTGCGGTCGAGATAAATGCGCCAGTCGCGACCGATCACGACCGACAGGAAAAGCCCTGATATCAGGAAGAAATCCGGCATCCGGAATGGTTTGGCGAACATCACGACATAATTCATGAAGCCGGTCTGGTCGGCGGCCTTCTCCACGCCCAGCACCGAATGCATCATCACGACCATGACGATGCAGATGCCCTTGGCATAGTCGACCCAATCGACACGGCTGCCCGCGGTCCCGGGGGAACCATCTGTCACAGCGGATGTGCCGTTTGCGGTCATCTTTGTCCTGTTTCGGCTGTCACGGGCGCATCATCGGCCCGATCGGTTGCTTTCCCCTTTATTCATACAAATGACATGCCGCGGAGGTCGCGCTTTTCCACGTTTCCCTTGGCCGGCAAATGTTCTAAGAGGCGCACGAATCCCAAAGGTCCACGGGTCGTTAACCACAAGAAGCGGGTTGTTTCATGCGCATTGCCATGATTGGCACGGGTTATGTCGGGCTGGTGTCGGGCGCCTGCTTTGCAGATTTCGGTCACCACGTGATCTGCGTGGACAAGGATGCGAGCAAGATCGCAGCGCTGCATCGCGGTGAGATCCCGATCTTCGAGCCCGGCCTCGACGCGCTGGTCGCAGCCAATGTGAAGGCCAAGCGGCTCGAATTCACCACCGATCTGGCGGCGCCCGTCGCCGAGGCCGACGCGGTCTTCATCGCGGTCGGCACCCCGTCGCGGCGCGGCGACGGTCACGCCGACCTGACCTATGTCTACGGTGCCACGCGTGAGATCGCAGCAGCCCTGAAGGGCTTCACCGTCATCGTCACCAAATCGACCGTGCCGGTCGGCACCGGCGACGAGGTCGAGCATTTGATCCGCGAGACCAATCCCGCGGCCGAATTCGTCGTCGCCTCCAATCCGGAATTTTTGCGCGAGGGCGCCGCGATCCGCGACTTCAAATTCCCCGATCGCATCGTCGTCGGCACCTCGGACGAACGCGGCCGCAAGGTGCTCGGCGATGTCTACCGGCCGCTGTCGCTCAACCAGGCGCCATTGATGTTCACGGAGCGGCGCACCGCGGAGCTGATCAAATACGCCGCCAACGCGTTCCTCGCGACCAAGATCAGCTTCATCAATGAGATCGCCGATCTCGCCGAAAAAGTCGGCGCCGACGTGCAGGAGGTCGCGCGCGGTATCGGTCTCGACAACCGCATCGGCTCGAAGTTCCTGCATGCCGGGCCGGGGTTCGGCGGCTCCTGCTTTCCGAAGGACACCCGTGCGCTGATCAAGATCGCGCAGGACAATGACGTGCAGCTGCGCATCGTCGAGGCGGTGCTCGGCGTCAACGACATTCGCAAGCGCGCGATGGCGCGCAAGGTTGCGAATCTCTCCGGCGGCAGCCTGCGCGGCAAGACCATTGCGGTGCTTGGCCTCACCTTCAAGCCCGACACCGACGACATGCGGGAGGCGCCGTCTATACCGCTGGTCACCGGCCTGCTCGACATGGGCGCCAAGGTGCGCGCGCATGATCCGGTCGGCATCGAGCAGGCCCGCAAGGAGCTGCCCGACATCGAGTATTGCGATGACCCCTATGATTGCGTGAGGGGCGCCGACGCCATGGTCGTGGTCACCGAATGGGTGCAGTACCGCACGCTCGACCTCGAACGGCTGAAGGCGGAGCTCAAGCAGCCGGTCGTGATCGACCTGCGCAACATCTACCGGCCCGAAGACATGGCCGCGCACGGCTTCGCGTATGACAGCATCGGCCGCGCGCCGGTGCCGCGGACGTAAGGCTGTTATTTCCGTCATGGCCGGGCTTGTCCCGGCCAGCCACGTCTTGTTCTCTAAGCCAGAAAGACGTGGATGCCCGGGACGTCTTGCGCGAAGACGCGCTTCGCGCTTTAGCCCGGGCATGACGACGTGGTAAGCCCTTTGCCTCGCAGCTTCGACACGCCCCTGCCGATCGACGCCGTGCTCGATGAACTCGACCGCACGCTCGTCAGTCATAACGCCGCGGTGCTGGTCGCGCCGCCGGGCGCCGGCAAGACCACGCGGGTGCCGCTGGCGCTGCTCGATGCGCCCTGGGCCAGGGCCAAGAAGATCATCGTGCTGGAACCGCGCCGCATCGCCGCGCGCGCGAGCGCCGAGCGGATGGCGAAGACGCTGGGCGAGCGAACTGGGGAGACCGTTGGCTATCGCGTCCGCTTTGGATCCAAGATATCGCGTGCGACGCGGATCGAGGTCGTCACCGAAGGCATCTTCGCGCGGCAGATCCTCGACGACCCCGAGCTCAACGGCGTGGCCGCAGTGCTGTTCGACGAATTCCACGAGCGTTCGCTCGATGCCGATCTCGGGCTGGCGCTGGCGCGCGACGCGCAGACCGGGTTGCGCGAGGATTTGCGCATCCTGGTGATGTCGGCAACGCTCGACGGCGCGCGGGTCGGAAAGCTGCTTGGCGATGCGCCTGTCGTGGCGAGCGAAGGCCGCGCCTTTCCGGTCGAGACCCGCTATCTCGGCCGCAAGATGGACGTGCCGCTGGAGCGGCAGATGGCGGACGCGATCGCGACCGCGCTGCGCGCGGACGCCGGCTCGGTGTTGGCGTTCCTGCCCGGCGCCGCCGAAATCCGCCGCACCCAGAATTTCCTCGCCGAGCGCGTCCAGGATGCGTCGGTCGAAATCGTGCCGCTGTTCGGGGCGCTCGATGCCAGCGTGCAGGATCGCGCGATCGCGCCGGCGCCGAAGGGCACCCGCAAGGTGGTGCTGGCGACCTCGATCGCCGAGACCTCGCTGACCATCGAGGGCGTCCGCATCGTGGTGGATTCCGGTCTGGCGCGGGTGCCGCGCTACGAGCCTGATATCGCGTTGACCCGGCTCGAGACGGTGCGGGCCTCGCGTGCGGCGGTCGACCAGCGGCGTGGCCGCGCCGGCCGCACCGAGCCCGGGGTGTGCTACCGGCTGTGGGACGAGCCGCAGACGGCGTCGCTTCCGGCCTACACCGCGCCTGAAATCCTCTCCGCCGATTTGTCGTCGCTGGTGCTCGATCTCGCACAATGGGGCGTCAGCGATCCCGCAAGCCTCGCCTTCCTCGATCCGCCGCCGGCGCCGGCGCTGAAGGAAGCCAGATCGCTGCTGGGCGAGCTCCGCGCGCTGGATGATGACGGCCGCATCACCGCCGAGGGAAAACGCCTGCGTGCGCTCGCATTGCCGCCGCGGCTGGCGCGCATGATCGTGGATTCGGCGCGCTTCGGCGCAGCCGGGGACGCGGCCGAGATCGCCGCCATCCTCTCCGAACGTGGGCTTGGCGGCGACGGCGTCGATCTCGACCATCGGCTCGATCAGTTCCGCCGTGACCGCTCGCAGCGCGCCTCGAGCGCGCGCAGCATGGCACAGCGCTGGGCGTCGCAGGTCGATGCGCGTGCGGATGCGCAGATCGATGTCTCCACTGGCGTCATGCTGGCCTTTGCGTTTCCGGACCGCGTCGCCAGGAACCGCGGCAATGGCAGCTTTGTCCTCGCCAATGGCCGCGGCGCAGCCGTGGAGCAGACCTCGGCGCTGGCGCGCGCGCCCTACATCGCGGTCGCTGAACTGACCGGCACCGCCGCGAGCGGCCGCATCCTGCTGGCCGCGCCGATCACCCAGGAGGAGATCGAGCAGCGTTTCGCCGACCAGATCGAGAATGCCGAGGAGGTGACGTTCGACCGCGGCGCGATGGCACTGCGCGGCCGCCGCAGGCGTTCGCTGCATGCGATCACGCTGTCGGAGGCGCCGACATCGCTGTCGCCGTCGGCCGAGACCGCACGCATCTTTGCCGACGGCTTGATTGCCGCGGGCCTCGACCGCCTGCCGTGGTCGAAGCAAGCGAAGCAATGGCGCGACCGCGTCATGTTCCTGCGCAAGGCCGAGGGCGAGAGCTGGCCCGATCTGTCCGATGCAGCGCTCGCTGCGCGGTCCGACGACTGGCTGGTGCCGGCGCTCTACGACAAGACCGCGCTGAAGGACCTGTCGGCCGGCGACCTGTCGGACGCGCTGACAGCGCTGTTGCCGTGGGAACTGCGGGCGCGGCTCGACCGCGAGGCGCCGACGCATTTCGAGGCGCCGACCGGCACCCAGCTTGCGATCGACTACGAGGCCGAGCAGGGCCCGACCATCGCGGTACGGCTGCAGGAACTGTTCGGGCTCAACACCCATCCCTCGATCGCAAAGGGCGCGGTGCCGCTGGTGCTCGAACTGCTGTCGCCGGCGCAGCGGCCGGTGCAGGTGACACGCGACCTGCCGGGCTTCTGGCGCGGCAGTTATGCTGCGGTGCGCTCCGACTTGCGCGGCCGCTATCCGCGTCACCCCTGGCCGGAGGATCCCGCCAGCGCGATGCCGACCCGCCGGGTCAAACCGCGCGGGACTTGATTGGTGAGGCTGGCGAACGCCGGGAAAGAGTGATTAAATTTGTTCAGGGATCACGGGCTCGCACTTTGGGGAGGCTGCCTTGGACTTCAAGGACCTGGACTTCAAGAACCTGGAGATCAAGAACGCATCGCCGTCGCTTTACAATGAGGATTTGGCGCCCGCGAAGGAACGCAACTGGGGCGCCTTCAGCATCTTCAACGTCTGGACTTCGGACGTCCATAGCCTGTGGGGCTATTATCTCGCCGCCAGCCTGTTCCTGCTCTGCGGCAGCTTCGTCAACTTCATTCTGGCGATCGGCGTCGGTTCGCTGGTGATCTACTTCCTGATGAGCCTGGTCGGTAATGCCGGCGTCAGGACCGGCGTGCCCTATCCGGTGCTCGCGCGCGCGTCGTTCGGAGTGTGGGGCGCCAACATCCCGGCGCTGGTGCGCGCCATCGTCGCCTGCTTCTGGTATGGCGCGCAGACCGCGGCCGCCTCCGGCGCGATCGTCGCGCTGCTGACGCGCATGGACTCGTTCAAGTCCTTTCATCAGTCCGCGCACGTGCTGGGCCACTCGGGTCTCGAAGTGATTTGCTTCGTCGTGATCTGGGCGCTGCAACTGCTGATCATCCAGCGTGGCATGGAGACGGTGCGCCGCTTCCAGGACTGGGCGGGCCCCGCCGTGTGGCTGATGATGCTGGTCCTCGGGATCTATCTCTGCGTCCAGGCCGGCGGCATCTCGCTGACCGCGTCGATTCCGCAGGACGTACTGCTCGAGAAGACCAAGGAAGCCGGCGTGCCGGGCGAGCCGGGCACATTCGCTGCGCTCTGCGCGGTTGCTGCGACCTGGATCACCTATTTTGCCGCGCTCTATTTGAACTTCTGCGACTTCTCGCGCTACGCGCCGGACCCGGCCGCCGTGCGCAAGGGCAACATCTGGGGCCTGCCGGTCAATCTGATCCTGTTCTCGCTGGTGGCTGGCGTCACGACGATTGCGGCGTTCAACGTCTATCATGAAGTGCTGCTGCATCCCGACCAGATCTCGGCAAAGTTCGACAGCTGGTTCCTGGCGCTGCTCGCGGCTGTTACCTTTGCGGTCGCGACGCTCGGCATCAACGTGGTCGCCAATTTCGTCTCGCCGGCGTTCGATTTCTCGAACGTCTTTCCCAGGCATATCGACTTCAAGAAGGGGGGTTACATCGCGGCGCTGATCGCGCTGGCGCTCTATCCCTTCGCGCCCTGGGAAGGCAACGCCGCCGCGTTCGTCGGGCTGATCGGCGCGACCATGGGGCCGATCTTCGGCATCATGATGGTCGACTATTATTTGATCGCGAAGGGCCGGATAAATGTGCCGGCCCTGTATCAGGAAGATGGTGAATACCGCTTCCAGGGCGGCTGGAATGTCAGCGCGCTGATCGCGGCGGCCATCGGCGCGCTGTTCTCGTCGATTCTGCCGAACTTCACCTCGATTCTGCCCTCCTGGTGGGCGGTCTATGGCTGGTTCTTCGGTGTTGGCATCGCGGGCGTGGTCTATTACGTGCTGCGCTCGGCGATGCCGAGCCCGGTGGCGAAGACCGCCTGAGGCGGCCCGCGAAGCGTCCTGGACGAGCGGGCCGATGTGGTTCGGCCCCTCAAGCGGGCTCTCGCTGGCCGGCATTAACCCTTCGCTCATCCTTTTCGTCAAAATGGCAGGCTCGTGCCCGCGGCATCGCTCGCCGCAGGGCGTCCGGCGTGGTCAAATTGCGTATTCGGCTTTCGAGTGTGGCGTCATGCGTAACCTGATGATCTTCGCGGCCATCATGATCGGGCTGGGCACCTTCATGGCTCAGATGGCGAGCAAGATGACGCCCGCCTCCGCGACCACCGCGCCAAAGAGCGTGGTCCCGGCCGTCACACCCGTGCAGGCCAATGCCCGTACCCTCAGCATTCCGCAGGACCCGCGCGGCCACTTCGCGACCGACGGCCGCATCGACGGCCAACGTATCGACTTCATGGTCGACACCGGCGCCTCGCTGGTTGCGCTGAACGAGACGGCCGCCGCACGTTTCGGCGTGCGCCCGACGCCCGGCGATTACACCTCGCGCGTGACAACGGCGAACGGCACCATCAAGGCCGCACGCACCCATATCGCCATGATCGAACTCGGCGGCCTGATCGTGCGCGACGTCGACGCCCTGGTGCTGCCGGATGAAGCGCTCTCCGAGAACCTGCTCGGCCTGTCTTTCCTGTCGAAGCTGAAGCGCTTCGAATACGCCAACGGCAAGCTGGTGCTGGAGCAGTAAGATCCGACGCCTTGTCGGGTCCCTTCGCGGTTGACCTTCTCGCCGCCAATTCTGCCGTAATTATCGGCCACCCGCTGTCAGTCTCATCTTTCGCTCAAGGCCGGCATTCGCTAAGGCTGCGGCGATGTCCTTCCGCACCCGACGATAAGGCCGATCCATGTTTCCGAAGCCGAAATCCGCGCTGGTTCCGAATACCTATGCCTTCGAATCCGAGCCGATGGTGAAACCGACCGGGTTTCGCGAATATGACGCGCGCTGGCTGTTCAACAAGGAAATCAATTTGATGGGCGTGCAGGCGCTGGGCATGGGGCTCGGCGCACTGATCACGGAGCTCGGCGTCAAGCAGGAGATCGTCACCGGCCATGATTTCCGCGGTTATTCGGCCTCGATCAAATATGCGCTGATCTCGGGCCTGATGGCGGCGGGCTGCACGGTGCACGACATCGGCCTCGCGGTCACGCCGATGTCATACTTCGCGCAATTCGATCTCGATGTGCCCTGTGTTGCGATGGTCACCGCGTCGCATAACGACAATGGCTGGACCGGCGTGAAGATGGGCGCCAATCGTCCGCTCACCTTCGGTCCCGACGAGATGACGCGGCTGAAACAGATCGTGCTCAACGCCGAGTTCAAGAACAAGGCCGGCGGCTCCTATCAGTTCCACGAGAATTATCCGGCGCGCTACATCGCCGACCTCACCGACCGGCCGAAGCTGAAGCGCAAGCTGAAGGTCGTGGTGGCGTGCGGCAACGGCACCGCCGGCGCGTTCGCGCCGCAGGTGATGGAAGCAATCGGCTGCGAGGTGATCCCGCTTGATACCGAGCTCGATCACACCTTCCCGAAATACAATCCGAATCCCGAAGACATGGAAATGCTGCACGCGATCCGCGATGCGGTGCTGGCGCACAAGGCCGATGTCGGCCTCGGCTTCGACGGCGACGGCGATCGCTGCGGCGTGGTCGACAATACCGGTGAGGAGATCTTCGCCGACAAGGTCGGTGTGATGCTGGCGCGCGACATGTCGGCGATCCACAAGGATGCGCAATTCGTCGTCGACGTGAAATCGACGGGGCTGTTCGTGACCGACCCGGTGTTGCAGAAGCAGGGTGCCAAGACGGTCTACTGGAAGACCGGCCATTCCTACATGAAGCGCCGTACCAACGAGCTCGGCGCGCTCGCCGGCTTCGAAAAATCCGGCCACTTCTTTTTCAACAAGCCGTTCGGCCGCGGCTATGACGACGGGCTGGTCTCGGCGATCGCGATCTGCGAGATGCTCGACCGCGCCCCCGGCAAGTCGATGGCCGATCTGAAAGACGCGCTGCCGAAGACCTGGTCGTCGCCGACGATGTCGCCGCATTGCGCCGATGAGACGAAGTATGGCGTCGTCGACGCCGTGGTGAAGCACTTCGAGACGCTGCAGCAGCAAGGCGACAAGGTCGCGGGCCAATCGATCCGCGATCTCGTCACCGTCAACGGCGTACGCGTCACGGCCGAGGATGGCAGCTGGGGCCTGGTGCGCGCGTCATCGAACAAGCCCGAGCTGGTGGTCGTGGTCGAAAGCCCCGTCAGCAAACAGCGCATGCACGACATGTTCGAGGCGATGGATTCGGTGCTGCGTACCCATCCCGAGGTCGGCGAGTACAATCAGAAGATTTGACGTGCGGTGCTTGCCGCGAAGAACGGTGTCATCACCCGCGCATGCGGGTGATCCAGTACGCCGGGACCTCTCGATTCAAGGCGACTGTCTCTGGAATACTGGATCGCCCGCTTTCGCGGGCGATGACAGCGGATGGAATGCGGCGTCGTCGATTATGCCGCCGGCACCGGCAGCGCGGTGACGGACTTGATCTTCTCCATCGCGAAGCGCGAGGTGACGTTCTTCAGCGGCACGGCGGAGATCAGCTTCTTGTAGAAGACATCATAGGCCTGCATATCGGCGACCACGACGCGGAGCATGTAGTCGACGTCGCCGGCCATCCGGTAGAACTCCATCACCTCGGGCATGGCGCTGACGGCGTCGGCGAATTTGCGCAACCAGGCTTCCGAATGGTCGGCGCTCTCGACCGAGACGAACACGGAAATCCCGAGCCCGATCTTGTTCTGGTCGACGAGTGCCACCCGGCGCAGGATCACGCCATCGGCTTCCAGCCGCTGGATGCGCTTCCAGCACGGCGTTGACGACAGTCCGACCCGGTCGCCGATCTCCGCAACGGACAGCGAGGCATCCTCCTGCAGGACGGTCAGGATCTTGCGATCGATGGCGTCGAGGCGGCGGTTGTTGTCGTGGAGCGGGATGGCGACGTCGGTCATAGAAGAAAGTTCCATATGAGAGGTTGATATCTCTCATATAGAGAAAAATCTTCTCGCGCAAGCGGATCTCGATCGGCTAGGCCGGCCGCGCTTCCAAATGTTGGCTTAAAAATTCTTCAACTTCAGCACGTTGCGGTGCGGCATAAGCACCTCCGAAACGGGTGCATTTCAGCGCTGCTGCGGCCGAGGCGAACCGGAGCGCCTGCCGCAGCTCCTGCTGCTCGGTGATGGCGAGCGCGAATGCCCCGTGGAAGACATCGCCGGCCCCGAGCGTATCGACGGTATGGACCGGGAAGGCCTCGGTCTCCTCCAGCTCACCCTTCTCGTTAAGCCAGATCGTGCCCTTTGGCCCGCGCGTCCCGGCCAGGAAAGAGGGGGTAAGCTTGGCGAGCTTTTGCAGCGCCTGGCCGTCGTCGGTGACGTCGGCGGTCTCCTGCAGCGGCTCGCTGGAGAACACGAGGTGCGAGGAGGCGGTCAGCAACCCTTCCCGCATCGACATGGCGCGGTCGACGTCGACGACCACGGGAATGCCGCGCTTGACGGCCTCGGCACAAAGCTCGGTGCAGAACGGCGCGCAACGGCTCTCGGTCAGGATCGCCGCGCAATCCTCCAGCAACAGCTCGGTCGGCGGCAGCTTCACCTTCCAGAGCTCCGGATCGCGGAAGGTGACGATGGTGCGCTCGCCGCTCTCGTCGATCATGATGGCCGAGATCGGCGTCACCAGGTTCGGCATGTGGATGAGATGGTTAGTCTCGATGCCCTCTTCCGCGAGCTTGTCGAAGATGAAGCGGCTCGAGGTTTCCCGCGAATCGCCCATCGGCCCGCAGATCGAGGCGCGGCCACCGAGCCGGGCGATGCCGATGGCTGCGTTCAGGGCGTTGCCGCCGCAGATCTCGTCGAAATGGGTGGCATTCTCCTTGGAGCCGCGCGATGGAACGTTGACGCGGAAGGTCAGGTCGCGCACCGGCAGGCCGATGCAGAGGATACGGGGCGGGATCTTCGGGGCGCCGGTCTGAAAATTCATTCGGGGATCCGTCATGATGGTTCCGCCGACCTGCGGAACAGGTATCCCGGGTTAATCGATAGCGCCATGTCCGGTTCCCGCTATTTGCCCGAGGCGTCCCCGTGGTGCACCCATCGCCCGACCAGATGATGGGCAATTGCGAATGGATGCGGGCCGGCGAGGCCGTCCGGGTGTTGACGCTTGAGCATCAGCGTCGCTTCCGCGCGGTCGAACCAACGGGCGTCCTCCAGCTCGGTGCGGTCGACCACGATATCCTCGTTGGTGGCGCGCGCGGTGCAGCCGATCATCAGCGATGACGGATAGGGCCAGGGCTGTGTCATGTAGTAATTGACGTCGGTGCAGCGGATGCCGGATTCCTCGAAAATCTCGCGGCGCACCGCGTCCTCGATGGTCTCGGCGGCTTCGACGAAGCCGGCGAGGCAGGAGTACATGCCGGGCGGGAACTGCTTTTGCCGGCCCATCAGCACCTTGTCGCCATGGGTGACAAGCATGATCACGACCGGATCGGTGCGCGGAAAATGCTCGGCCTTGCAGCTCGGGCATTCGCGCTTCCAGCCGCCGTCCTTCATGGCGGTACGCGTACCGCAATTGGCGCAGAAGCCGTGGCGCTGGTGCCAGCTCACCATCGACTTCGCCATCGCGATCGCCGAGAGCTGCTCGGGCGGGACCACGCCCTGCATCGCCATGCCGCGTAGCTCGTTGACGATGACGTCGCTGCGGCCGACCAGCTTCTCTGCCGCCTGCGGCGCAATGCCCATGCCGAACACCGGCGCGCCGTCGCGCAAGCCTAAGAAGATCGTTCCGGGATTGGCGCCGTAGCCACGGGCTTCCTCGAGCGAGAGCAGTGCGCGGGCGCCGCCGTCGTCCTGCTTCACCACCAGCGAGTCGCGATAGACCACATAGGCGCGGGCCTCGCGGTGGCCTTCGAGCGCGAACAGTTTCTCGTCACTGCTGCGCAGATGTGCAGCACGATCCAGCACATGGGTGACGAAGGCCGGTTGCCCGAGCGGAAAGGAATCGAATGCGGACATTGAGGTTCAACCCAACCAGATCTTGCGGCGAAGCGCGCTGATGAAATTTTGCACTTCCTCGGCGTCATGCGCCAGCGGCGGCATCACGCCCCAAACGGGACGCGGCCATGCAACGTCGCTGGTGCGACGGGCGATGACGTGGACGTGAAGCTGCGGGACCAGATTGCCGAGGGCTGCGATATTCAGCTTGTCGCACTTGGTGATGTCCTTCAGGGCCCGCGCAACGCGCGACACTTCAGTCATCAGTTGCGCCTGCTCGACCTCATCTAGGTCGATGATCTCGACCGCGTTGTCGCGCCGCGGCACCAGCAGGAGCCACGGATAATGTGCGTCCTTGATGACCAGCACCTTGCACAGCGGCAGGTCGCCGATGTCGATGGTGTCTTTCTTGAGCTGCGAATGCAGCGTCCAATTGGAGGCGGGCATGAGGCGCAAGTAATGCCTTTCCGTGTTCCCTTACAAGTCCCACAAACCACGGTCAGGCCGCTTGCTTTCCGGCTCTTTTGGCCCCAAATAGGGACCGGGAGATTGGCGGTGGACGAGCCACTCGCCAACCGGGTCAGGTCCGGAAGGAAGCAGCCCTAACGAGGTCCGGATCGGGTCGCTCGTCAGTCTCCTACCTATTTTTCCGAGCGAATAGCGCTGGAACGGCGGTCCCCGCGGCCAGTGCTCGATTTTTGCTTCTATCCGCAAGCCGGCTGCCAAGAGACCATCCAAGTTGCGGATCGACGCATGAATGACGCTGGCGACCCCTCCCATCCATCCGACGGCGCAGGCCAGAGCGGTTTCGGCCTCGGCGGGGCGCCGGATGCCACAAAGCCCTACCGTGTTCTCGCCCGCAAATACCGCCCGTCCAGCTTCGAGCACCTGATCGGCCAGGAGGCCATGGTGCGGACCGTCTCGAACGCGTTCGAGACCGGGCGAATTCCGCAGGCCTGGATCCTGACCGGCGTTCGCGGGGTCGGCAAAACCACCACCGCGCGCATCCTTGCCCGCGCGCTGAACTACGAGAAGCCGGATGGCTCGGTAAAGGGGCCGACCATCCACATGCCCGACCTCGGCGTGCACTGCCAGGCGATCATGGAAAGCCGGCACATGGACGTGCTGGAGATGGACGCCGCCTCCCACACCGGCGTCGACGACGTGCGCCAGATCAATGACAGCGTGCGCTACGCGCCGGCCAGCGCGCGCTACAAGGTCTACATCATCGACGAAGTCCACATGCTGTCGACCGCGGCCTTCAACGCCTTCCTGAAGACGCTGGAGGAGCCGCCGGAGCACGCCAAGTTCGTGTTCGCCACCACCGAAATCCGCAAGGTCCCGATCACGGTGCTGTCGCGCTGCCAGCGTTTTGACCTTCGCCGCGTGGAAGCCGATGTGCTGATGAAGCATCTCGGAAACATCGCGGCCAAGGAAAACGTCGAGGTCGAGCCCGAGGCGCTCGGCATCATCGCGCGTGCCGCGGAAGGCTCGGTGCGCGATTCGCTCTCGCTGTTCGACCAGGCGATCGCGCATGCCGCGGGCAACGTGAAGGCCGATGCCGTCAGGCAGATGCTGGGTCTGGCCGACCGTACCCGCGTCATCGATCTCTTCGATTCGCTGGCGCGTGGCGATATTGCCGCTGCCTTCTCCGAATTCCGCGCGCAGTATGATGTTGGCGCCGATCCGGTCGTCGTGCTGTCCGACCTTGCCGAATTCGTCAATTTCGTCACCCGCGTGAAGGTCGTGCCGGCCACCGCTGACAACGTCGCATTCGGCGAGACCGAGCGAGTGCGTGCGCGCGAGTTCGCCGCAAAGCTGTCGATGCGGGTGCTGTCGCGGATGTGGCAGATGCTGCTCAAGGGCATCACCGAGGTGCAGACCCACACGCGGCCCGCGGCCGCCGCCGAGATGGTGCTGGTGCGGATCGCCTATGTCGCCGATCTGCCGACGCCGGATGAAGTCATCCGGATGATCGAGCAGAATGGCGGCGGTGCCGCGCCCGCGGCGTCGGGCAGCGCCGCGCCGTCTCGGGGTGCGCCGACGTCAACGACATCAGCGATGCCGTCCACACCGTTCCGCGCGCCGCAGGGCGCGCCGCGCGCCGATCTTGCCGCGCGTCCGCAAATGGCGGCGCCGGCCGCCAGCACGGCGCCGGTGCTGCGGGTCACCAGCTTTCCGCAGCTCATCGCGCTCGCCGGCGAAAAGCGCGATGTGCTGACCAAGAGCGCGCTGGAAGCCGATGTCCGGTTGGTCCGCATCGAGGACGGCCAACTCGAGATCGCGCTCGAGCCGAAGGCGGCGCGCAGCATTGTCACCGACCTCTCGCGCAAGCTCGAACTGTGGACCGGGCGGCGCTGGACCGTGATCATTTCCAACGCGGCCGGCCAGCCGACGGTGCGATCGCAGAACGAGCTGGCGCGCAGCGAGCATCAGCGCACTGCCGAAGCCGATCCGCGCGTGCAGGAGGTGCTGGCGCGGTTCCCCGGTACGCGGGTGGTCGAGGTACGCCGCCTTGCCGCCGAGCCGCCCGAAGCCGATCTGACGGGCGAAGACCCCGTTGAGCCTTCCGACAGCGACGACGATTGATCCGGTCACCAGGACGCACGCAAGGACGCACTCATGGCTGATTTCCTCGGTATGATGAAACAAGCAGCGCAGCTGCAATCCAAGATGCAGGCGATGCAGGACGAGCTCGGCAATGTCGAGGTCGAAGGCATTTCCGGCGGCGGACTCGTCGCGGTGCGCATGACCGCGAAGATGGAAGTGAAGGGCGTCAAGATCGACCCGTCGCTGATGAAGCCGGAGGAGCGCGAGGTGCTCGAAGATTTGCTCGTCACCGCGCATGGAGACGCCCGCCGCAAGGCGGAGGCCGCGATGCAGGAGAAGATGTCGGCGCTGACCGGCGGCCTCGGCCTGCCGCCGGGACTCGGTCTCACCTAAATGGCTGCAAGCGTTGCCGGCCCCGAGATTGAACGCCTGATCCAGCTATTAGCGCGGCTGCCGGGCCTCGGTCCGCGCTCGGCGCGGCGTGCGGCGCTGCATCTGATCAAGAAGCGCGAAGCGCTGATGACGCCGCTGACCTCAGCGCTGCAGGTGGCGATCGACAAGATCCAGGTCTGCAAGACCTGCGGCAATATCGACACGCAGAATCCGTGCACGGTGTGCACCGATCCACGCCGCGATCCCTCGATCATCGTCGTGGTCGCCGATGTCGCAGACCTCTGGGCGCTGGAACGCGCGAATGCGATCAATGGCCGCTATCACGTGCTGGGTGCGACGCTGTCACCGCTCGACGGCATCGGCCCGCAGGATTTGACCATCGACGCGCTGGTGGCGCGCGCGCATGCATCTGAGGTCAACGAGATCATCCTGGCGCTCAACGCCACCGTCGATGGCCAGACCACGGCACATTACATTACCGACCTGCTGTCGGAGGCCAATGTCCGGGTGACGCGGTTGGCGCATGGCGTCCCCGTCGGCGGCGAGCTTGATTATCTCGATGAAGGTACGCTATCGGCTGCCATGCGGCAGCGGACGCTGTTCTAGAAGCACATTGGAAGACTGAAGGGCTCGCGGAACCACTGGATGGCCGCAATGCTCTGAAAAGGTCTTGCTTAAACAATGTGATAGGGTGGGGCGCGATTCGGGGACGGGTCAGTCGCGCGCCAAGACATCAGATACGGAATCACTCGACATGACGAAACATCGATTCGGCGTACGCCGGGGCTTTGCGATTCTGGGTTTTGCAATTCTGGCGGTGGCGTTTGCCGCGCCCGGCGCACGAGCACAGCAAGACGGGACGCCGCAGAAGGCCGGCAAGCTGATCCAGATCGGTGACGTGCTGTCCGGGGAACTCAACACCATGCGCGTGCGCGATCCCAACAAAAGGGGCAAGCGCGTCCCGACCTACCAGATCACCAGCGAGCCGCGCCGCCTGCCGCCGCCGAACGGGCTCTGCAATCTCGAGACCGGTCCGGAAACCTTTCAGCTCGTCCCGACCGGCGAGGGCCAGGCCGCGCAGCTCAGGAGCCTTGCCGGCAAGGAGATCGCGGTGAAGGTCGACGAGGTCGCCTGCGCGCAGGACGCCGGCCAGATGAGCGAAGCCGTCGTCACCAAGTGGACCGTGGTGACGAAGTAGGAGTGCACGTGTGTCTTAACCTCCCCTTGAAAAGGGGAGGTCGCTTTGCTCGCCAGAGCAAAGCGGGTGGGGATCGTTTCTCTCCACGAAAGTCGGTGTGTGTGGCTGACCCCCATCCCGACCTTCCCCCTTTCAGGGGGAAGGGGAAGGGGAAGCGGGAGTCGGGCTAAACCCTCACCGGTCCCAACTCGTCAAAATGTCCGCGCCGCTGCAGCCAGACGAGCAGGATCAGGCTCGGGATCGCGACCAGCACGCAGATCACGAAGAACACCGGCCAGCCCACGGCCTTCGCCACATAGCCCGCGCCCGATGACAGATAGGTGCGGCCGACCGCGGCCAGCGCGGTCAGCAGCGCATATTGGGTCGCGGTGTGCAGCGGATTGCGGCACAGCGCCGAGAGATAGGCGACGAAGATCACGGTGCCGATCGCGCTGGTGAAATTCTCCGCCGTGATCGCCAGCGCCAGAGCCCACTGATTGACGCCGACATGCGCGAGCCAGGAGAACGACAGATTGGCGAGCGCCTGCAGCAGGCCGCCGATCCAGAGACTGGTTGCGAGCGAATAGCGCCGCGCGACGAAGCCACCGGCAAATCCGCCGATCAGGGTCGCGGCAAGACCGACGCCCTTCACGATCGCAGCGTAGTCGACCTTGGAAAAGCCGATGTCGATCACGAACGGCGCGGTCATGGTGCCGGAAAATGCGTCGGTGAACTTGAACAGCACCACGAAGGCCAGCGCTGCGATTGCGTTCTTGCGGCTCAGGAATTCCGAGAAGGCGCCGGCCGCCGCCAGCAGCACGCGCTCGGCCGCGGTCTGCGCATGGGTAGCGACCTCGGCGTCCCTCGATTGCGCGGGCTCGGTGGCGGCCAGCGCGGTGATCGTGCCGATCAGGATCAGTGCAGCCATCACCACATAGCCCCACATCCAAGCTGACGGACGCGCGAGGCCTGTCTGCTCGAAGCCGCTGACGATGAACAGCGTGCCTGCGGTCGAGACCAGCATCCCGACGCGGTAGGCCGCGACGTAGGACGCCATGCCTGCGGCCTGCTCGCTTTCAGGCAGGCTCTCGACGCGGAAGGCGTCGACCACGATGTCCTGCGTCGACGAGGCGGTCGCAACCAGCAGCGCGGCGAAGGCGGCGTACCATGGTGATCGCGCGGGGTCGGATATCGCAAGCACGAGGATCGCTGCAATCAGCAGCAGTTGCGAGAAAACCAGCCAGCCGCGGCGGCGTCCGAACCGCTGCGTAAACAGCGGCACATGCATGGCATCGACCAGCGGCGCCCACAGGAATTTCAGCGTGTAGGGCGTACCGATCAGCGCGAGCAGTCCGATGGTGCCGAGATCGACACCCGCCTCCTTCATCCACACCTGCAGCGTCGAACCCGACAGCGCCAGCGGCAGGCCCGACGAGAAGCCAAGCAGCAGGACGATCAAAACGCGCGGCTGCAGATATACAGCGAAGCTGTCGCGCCAGGAGGCGGGGGGCGGTGCCGATACTGGCTCGGCGGACGCCTCTGAGGTCGCTTCAGGTGCGGTCATGGGGCTGTTGGTAGCAGATTCGGGTCAAAAAGACGGTGTCATCGCCCGGCCTTGTGCGCAATCGCGCACTGGGACCGGGCGACCCAGTATTCCAGAGACCTATCCGCCACCACCGGCGATCTCCGGATAAAGATCGACCCAATCCGGATTGTCCTTCTCAATCAGGGAAATCTTCCATGCCCGCGGCCATTTCTTCAGCCGCTTTTCGCGCTGAATCGCCTGCTCGATGTCTTCAAAGACCTCGAAATAGACCAGTCGATCGACGTCGTATTGCTTGGTGAAGCCTTCGACCAGCTTCAGCTTATGCTCTCCGACGCGGCGGATGAGATCATTTGTCACGCCGATGTAGAGTGTGCCGCCGATGCGGCTGGCGAGGATGTAGACGTAGTAGCTGCGTGCTCCCAACTGTGGCCTCTGGGATACTGGGTCGCCCGGTCAAGCCGGGCGATGACAGCAATTATGTGGTGAGGTCAGCGTCCACTACTCCCCTGCCTGCAGCTTGCGCGGGGCGGGAAACAGTTCGGGCGTCGCGCTCTTGACGAAGCGGGGGACTTCGACCGGAACCTCGGACTTGCTAAAGTCCAGCTCCTCGATGCGGCCGGCGCGCTTTTCGATCTTGTCGGCGGAGATCAGGATCTGCCTGACATCCTCGTTCACCTGGCCGAAGTGATTCTGCAGCTTCAGCACGCGGTCGCGCAGGCGGCTGAGATCGTCGCCGAGATGCATCACCTCGTTGCGGATCTGGTCGGCGGCGTCGCGGATGCGGGCGTCCTTCAGTATCTGCTGCATCACCTGGATCGCGAGCATCAACAGCGACGGCGACACCAGTACGACGCGAGCGCGATAGGCCTTCTGGACCACATCGTCAAAGCCGTCATGGATTTCGGCATAGACCGATTCCGACGGCACGAACATCAGCGCGGTATCCTGGGTCTCGCCGGGGATCAGATACTTCTCCGCGATGTCGCTGACATGTTTCAGCACGTCGCTGCGCAACCGCTGGCAGGCCGATTTGCGCTCCTCGTCGCTGCGTGCGTCATGCAGCGCGGTCATCGCCTCCAGCGGGAATTTGGCGTCGATGCAGAGCGGGCGTTGGTCGGGCAGGAACACTACGCAGTCCGGCCGCTTGCCGGTGGTGAGCGTGTGCTGGAACTCGTAGGAGCCCTTCGGCATGCCGTCCTGGACGATCGCCTCCATCCGCGCCTGGCCGAACGCGCCGCGCGACTGCTTGTTGGCGAGCACGTCGCGCAGCGTCGTCACCTGGGTGGTGAGCTCGTTGAGGTTCTTGTGCGCATGATCGATGATGCCGAGCCGCTCGTGCAGCACGCGCAGGCTGTCCATCGTGTTCCGCGTCGACGTTTCCATCGACTGGCCGACCCGGTGGGTCACCGAATCCAGCCGCTCGTTGACGGCCCGGGCCATCTCAGCCTGGCGGCCGGCCAGTGCCTGAGCCTGGGCGTCGGCGCGGCCGGAGGCCTCGCTCTGGGCGCGCAGCACGTCGGCAAGCCGCTCCTCCAGTTCGTCGGCGCGGATCGTCTGGGCCATCGCCAGTTCCGCACCGCGGCGGCTCGATCGCGCGATCACGATGGCGATCACAAGCAGCAGGACCAGAGCGAGGGCGCCAAAGGCGATCAGCGCGTCAGAGGTGCGAACCGGCAGCTCGCCGATCATGAAAAGGATTTCGTTCATGCCGCCGTTGTAGCCGATTCGCAGACTGGCTCGAACGAAAAGGGAACATTTATGGTTAATGCAGGCCTAATTTTCGTAGTTAGCGATCTCTGAAGAAACGTGGTTAAGGCGGCCTTAACAGGCCTTGCTTCGGATTGACCCCCGCATATCAGCGGCTTAAATCGCCCGCATGGCCATCAGAGAAATCATCATCCTGCCGGACAAGCAGTTGCGGCTGGTGTCGAAGCCTGTCGGGCAGGTGACGCCGGAGGTCCGCAAGCTTGCCGACGACATGTTCGAGACCATGTACGACGCGCCCGGCATTGGGCTCGCGGCGATCCAGGTCGCGCAGCCGCTGCGGCTGATCACCATGGACCTCGCCAAGCGCGACGAGAACGGCGAAACGACGCCGCAGCCGCGGGTGTTCATCAATCCCGAGATCATCTCGCATTCGGAAGAGCTCGCGGTCTACGAAGAGGGCTGCCTTTCGATCCCCGAATATTACGAGGAGGTCGAGCGCCCGGCCCGGGTGCGCGTGCGCTACCTCGATTTCGACGGCAAGCTGCACGAGGAAGACGCGGAAGGTCTTTACGCCACCTGCATCCAGCACGAGATCGACCACCTCAACGGCGTGCTGTTCGTGGACTATCTGTCGAAGCTGAAGCGCGACCGCGTGCTGAAGAAATTTTCCAAAGCCGCCAAGCGCGCGGCGGAGTGAAGTCGTTCGTCAGTGCTGCCTCATACTCGATCGGCCCTCTCCCCCCTTGCGGGGGAGAGCTGGAGAGAGGGGTAGCCACGAGCACCGATCGTGGGGCTTACCCCTCTCCCTAACCCTCCCCCGCAAGGGGGGAGGGAACACACCGAGTTCGCATCATGCCTCTCCGCCTGATCTTCATGGGCACGCCCGATTTCGCGGTGCCGACGCTGCTGGAGCTCGTGGCGCACGGCCATGAGGTCGTCGCCGTCTACACCCGCGCGCCGAAGCCGGGCGGCCGCCGCGGCCTGCAGCTGCAGCCAACGCCGGTTGAGCAGGAGGCGCGGCGGCTCGGCATTCCCGTGTTGACACCAAAGACGCTGCGGACGCCGGAAGCGCTCGAGCAGTTCCGCGCCCACGATGCGGATGCCGCCGTCGTGGTCGCCTATGGCATGATCCTGCCGCAGGCCATCCTCGATGCGCCGAAGCTCGGATGCTTCAACCTGCACGCCTCACTGTTGCCGCGCTGGCGCGGCGCCGCGCCGATCAACCGCGCCATCATGGCCGGTGACGCCGAAAGCGGCGTGATGGTGATGAAGATGGACGTCGGCCTCGACACCGGCGATGTCGCGATGGCCGAGCGGCTGGCGATATCGGACACCATGACGGCATCCGACCTGCACGATGCGCTGGCGCCGCTCGGCGCCGATCTGATGGTCCGCGCCATGGGCGCGTTGCAGCGTGGCGGGTTGCAATTGCAGAAGCAAAGCGAGGACGGCGTCACCTACGCCGCCAAGATCGAGAAGACCGAGGCGCGGATCGACTGGGGCAAGCCGGCACACGCAGTGCTGCGGCATATTCATGGCCTTTCGCCATTCCCCGGTGCCTGGTGCGAGCTGGCTGATGACGGCGGGCCGGTGCGCCTGAAAATCCTGCGCTGCGGATTGACCGAGGGATCGGGCGCGCCCGGCAATGTGCTCGATGACAATCTCGCAATCGCCTGCGGCGATGATGCGATCCGCCTGCTCGAGCTGCAGCGCGAAGGCAAGGGGCGGATGAAGGCCGCGGACTTCCTGCGCGGCACGCCGCTGAAGCCGCCGGCGCGGCTGAATTGATGCCCCGCTACAAGCTCATCATCGAATATGACGGCACGCCGTTCTCCGGCTGGCAGATTCAGGACAACGCGCCGACCGTGCAGGGCGCGCTGGAAGCCGCGGTGAAAGCAATCTGCGGCGAGGAGGTTCGCGTCCACGGCGCCGGCCGCACCGATGCCGGCGTGCATGCGCGCGGCCAGGTCGCGCATTGCGACATCGCCAAGCCGTTTCCGCCGGGCCGCCTGCGCGACGGGTTGAACGCACATCTGCGCCCGCATCCGATCGGCGTGCTTGCTGCCGATATCGTGCCGGACGATTTCGAGGCGCGGTTCTCGGCGAGAAAGCGACACTATCTCTACCGCATCACCAACACCCGCGCGAACCTCGCGCTCGACATCGGCCGCACCTGGCGGGTGCCGCGGGCGCTTGATGCGGACGCGATGCATGCAGCCGCACAGCGGCTGCTCGGCAAGCACGATTTCACGACCTTTCGCGACACCGAGTGCCAGGCGAAGTCGCCGGAGAAGACGCTCGATCAGCTCGACGTCATGCGTGAGGGCGACGCCGTCAACATCGTGACGTCAGCGCGCTCGTTCCTGCACAGCCAGGTGCGCTCGATGGTCGGTTCGCTGGTCTGGGTCGGTGAGGGACGCTGGAGCGCGGACGATCTCTTTGGTGCACTCGCCGCCCGCAACCGCGCCGCCTGCGGCCCCGTCGCGCCGCCCGACGGGCTCTATCTGATGCGGGTGGATTATTAGCGGCCCCAATCCCTACTGTGCATGGGGTTGTTTTCGATGTTTTTGTCTAGGGGTCGCCGAGGACGCTCTCGTAGGATGGGTGGAGCGAAGCGATACCCATCGCATCAGTGGCGGGATGATGGGTATCGCTGGGCTCCACCCATCCTACGGTTGCGAGCTCAGCTGAAATACCGGTCCAGCACGCCGCGATAGACCTTGGTCAGCTTCTCCAGATCGGACACCGGGGTGCGCTCGTCGATCTGGTGCATGGTCTGGCCGACCAGGCCGAATTCGATCACCGGGCAGTAGCGCGAGATAAAGCGCGCGTCCGATGTGCCACCCGAGGTAGAGAGTTCAGGTTTTCTGCCGGTCACCTCCTCGATCGCCGATACCGCGAGATCGGTGAAAGGGCCGGGCTTGGTGACGAACACGTTGGAATTTGAAGGCTGCCAGTCGATATGAGCGCGGATGCGGTTGCCGCAGGCCTTTACCAGGCGCTCGTCGACCAGCTGGCGCAGGCTCTCCTGGGTGTGGTTGTCGTTGAAGCGGATGTTGAATTTCGCGCGCGCCTCGGCCGGGATCACGTTGCCTGCGGTATTGCCGACGTCGACAGAGGTGAATTCGAGATTGCTGGCCTGGAATTGCGCGCTGCCGTGATCCAGCGGCTCATCGCTCAGCGCGACGATCAGCCGCGAGATATCAGGCACCGGGTTCGAGGCGCGGTGGGGATAGGCGACGTGGCCCTGCACGCCATCGACATGGAGCGTTCCGGATTGCGAGCCGCGGCGGCCGATCTTGATGCAGTCGCCGAGCACCTCGACATTCGAGGGCTCGCCGAGCACGCAATGGTCGAATTTTTCGCCGCGTTCTGCGCACCATTTCAACAGCTTCACGGTGCCGTTGACGGAGACGTCTTCCTCGTCGCCGGTGATCAGGAACGAAATCGAACCCTTTGGCTTGCCGCCATCGGCTTTCAGATATTGCAGCACCGCGGCGACGCTGCAGGCGATGCCGCCCTTCATGTCGACCGCGCCGCGGCCGTAGAGATAGCCGTCTTTCACCTCGCCGGAGAAGGCGCCCAGCGTCCATGCCGATTCATCGCCGGGAGGCACGACGTCGGTATGGCCGGCGAAACTGATATGCGGTGCCTCGCTGCCGATGCGGGCATAGAGATTGTCGACATCGGCGGTGCCGGGCTCGGAAAACGTCACGCGATGGACGTCGAAACCGGCGGCCTTCAACAGATTTTCGAGGACGCCGAGTGCGCCCGCATCGGCGGGAGTTATGGACGGGCAGCGGACGAGATCGCGGGTGATCGAGATGGCATCGGTCATGTCTCCCGCTTAACACGCCACACCGGAGGTGGGCCAGCTTTGTGCGGCACGATTTCGAGCTCGCTCTGCTGATCCCAGCCCTGCGCCGGACGCGGCCTGTTGAGCTCCTGTCGCGGTCGTGCAGCCGCTTGATCGATGTCGCGGAGTAGACCCACAGGAACAGCACCGCGCCGGCGGCCTTGATCAGCGCCACCGGAAGCCTGCGGATCGAGATGGCGCGATAGGTCGAGGGATCGACGGCCCTGAAGAGATCGTCGAGGTTGAATCCGAATGACAGGCGGCCGCCGAACAGGCCGATGGCTCCGATCACCAGCGCAGCCAGGAACAGCATCCAGCAGCCGACGATCAGCCCCGCAAGCCAGTATCTGGCGCGGTTGATCCGGCCCTCGAAGCTGAAAAGGTACCAGGTCCAATTCATGAAAAACTCCGGGTAGCGGAAGTCATCCGCGGCCCGGAGTTTTGTCGATTTGAGGTGGAAACCGGTTCGATCAGTCCCGCAGCAGCTCGTTGATGCTGGTCTTGGAACGGGTGCGCTCGTCGACGCGCTTGACGATCACGGCGCAGGCGACGGCCGGACCGGGCTGGCCGTTCTTCATCGGCTTTGGCGGCAGGGTGCCCGGGACCACGACGGAGTACTCCGGGACCTCGCCGATGAAGATCTCGCCGGTCTCGCGATCGACGATCTTGGTGGAAGCGCCGAGGAACACGCCCATCGCCAGCACCGCACCCTTGCGCACGATCACGCCCTCAGCCACTTCCGAGCGCGCACCGATGAAGCAATCGTCCTCGACGATGACAGGTTCGGCCTGCAGCGGCTCCAGCACGCCGCCGATGCCGACGCCGCCGGAGATGTGCACGCGCTTGCCGATCTGGGCGCAGGAGCCGACGGTCGACCAGGTATCGATCATGGTCGCCTCATCGACGTAAGCGCCGAGATTGACGAAGGAGGGCATCAGCACGACGTTGCGCGCGATGAAGGCCGAGCGGCGCACGATCGCGCCCGGCACGGCGCGGAAGCCGGCATCGCGAAACCGGTTCTCGCCCCAGCCCTCGAACTTCGAGGGCACCTTGTCCCACCACGATGCCTTGCCGGGACCGCCTCCGATCTGGCCCATGTCGTTGAGGCGGAACGAGAGCAGCACCGCCTTCTTCAGCCACTGATTGACCTTCCACTTGCCATCAGCCTCGCGCTCGGCAACGCGCGCCTCGCCCTTGTCGAGCAGCTCCAGCGCGTGATCGACGGCGTCGCGGACCTCGCCCTTGGTCGAGGTCGAAACGCCGTCGCGGGCGTCGAACGCGACGTTGACGGTGGATTCGAGGGCGGACAGCGACATCGGGACAATCCTTGGGCGTGCGGAATTATGACAGGACTTTGGAGAGCTTTTTCGGGATTTGGGAGCGCAGAGTCAAGGCAAACTCCGCCGCCGTCCCGGGCTGCGCCGGGACGACATGTGGAGAGATCAGGGCTTCAACCGCTGCAAAAATCCGGTCAAATCGTCCGTGACATGGTCGACGTGTTCGGCGTCGCGGCCTTCCAGCTCCCAGGTCTCGCGCACCACCTCCCGGCTGCCGTCGGGCACGACCAGCACGGTGGTCATGCCGAGCTGGTGCGGCACCACAAGGTTGCGGGCGAGGTCCTCGAACATCGCTGACCGCGTGGGATCGACGTCATGCAGCCTCAGGAATTTCTGATAGGTCTGCGGCGCCGGCTTCGGTTCGAGATCGGCGGCGATGATATCGAACACGCCGTCGAAATGATCGGTGATGCCGAGCCGGCCCAGCACCGCATCGACATGGTCGGTCGATCCGTTGGTCAGGATCAGCTTGCGCCCCGGCAGCTCTGCGATCGCAGCCCCCATGGCCGGATTCGGCTCGAGCGGCGAGTGGTCGATCTTGTGCACATAGGCGAGGTAATCATCGGCACGCACGCCGTGCTCGGTCATCATGCCGCGCATCGTGGTGCCATAGCGCAGGTAATAGTCCTTCTGGATCCGCCGCGCCTCCTCCGGCGTGATCTTCAGCCAGTTGCTGACGAACTCGCCGATCCGCGCATCGACCTGCTGCCACAGGTTGACGTGATGCGGGTACAGCGTGTTGTCGAGGTCGAACACCCAGGTGTCGACATGGCCGAAGCCGCGGGGAGTTTTCATGATGCTCTCATGGCAAAGAGGAGGCCCATCACGGCATCGCGAAGCGCAGCGTCTTGCCGCCGCTGGTCATGTCGACGGGCACGAAGCCGGTAGCGGCGAGGCCGCGGTTGGCGCAGTCGCCCTGATCGTTGATCTCGAACGTGCTCTCCCGGGTGCAAAGCCGGGTGAGGCCGCCCCAGTTCAGCGGCTTGTCCTTGACCTTGATGGTGCGGTTGTCGCCGTCGACGGCTTCGGCGAACGAGTAGATCTGTTTCGGCGTGCCTGATACATCCGGATGCAGGCACTTGCCGGGGTCGATGCGATACCAGCCGCGGCTGGTCACCATTTTGCCGTCATCGGTCGCGACCGCGGCCATCACCTTGTGCGGGGTGTCGTTGCACCAGGTCAATCCCGATGACGATGGCTTCTGCACGGCATCGATCATGGTGGCGAAGAAGGTCGGTGACTGCACGATGTCGCTGGCGAGCCCGCGGCTCCTGAGGAATGCCGACAGCGCGCTTTGCGTCTTGGGCCCGTCGACGCCGTCGATCGGCGCAGCGTCATAGCCCGCGATCACCAGCAGGCGCTGGATGGCGGCGAGCCGCGCCTGCTCGTCATCATATTCACTGTCCTCGGCGAGATAGGCAATAACGTTGCCGTCATCGCCTTGCGTCGGCGTGATCTGGGTGAACTGGGCGGGCGTCTGGCCCGCGCGGCATTGCCGCGCGGCGGCGATCACGAAATTGTCCTGCGCGACGCAGAGCGTGTCGGTGCCGTTCTGGGGGATCGGCGAGGCGCCGTAGACGCCGAGCGCGCGTGCATTCAATAGCACGCGATCGGCGGTCAACGCGCCCTGCACCACGACGCGGCAGGTCGCGGGATCGATGCGGAACCAGCCGCGCGTTGCGGTGGCGGCCTTGTCGTCGATACCGATCGCGGCCTCGACCACATAGCTCATGCGGTTGCAGAGCTTCAGGTCGGCAAGTGCCGGCGCCGACGAGAACAGCCAGGATGCGGCCGCCGCCGGCAGCGCCATCAGGAGCCGCGCGAGCGGCGACCAGCGTGGCCGCTTCGCGCCGGCCGTGACTCCGTCATTCGAGGTCTTTCGGCGATGGCGCAACGCAGGGATGGCCGGGCATAGGCGAGCAAAAGCGACGCCGTTCTTCGAACGGCTATGCCCGGCCGTGACGGTCCTGGATCGCGCTGCCGCGTCTGCCATCACTTGTGGATCAGCGTGCCTGTGCCCTGGTTGGTGAAGAGTTCGAGCAGCACCGCGTGCTGCATCTTGCCGTCGATGATCACGACGCCCTGCACGCCCTGTTCGAGCGCGTAGATGCAGGTCTCGACCTTCGGGATCATGCCGCCCGAAATGGTGCCGTCGGCGATCAGCTTGCGGGCATCCTTGATCGACAAATCGGGAATCAGCTTCTTGGATTTGTCGAGCACGCCGGGAACGTCGGTCAGCAGCAGCAGCCGCTTGGCCTTCAGCGCGCCCGCGATGGCGCCGGCAAAGGTGTCGGCGTTGACGTTCAGGGTCTGGCCGTCCTTCGAGGTCGCCAATGGCGCGAGCACCGGGATCAGTTCATAGCCGATCAGCTGGTTGAGCAGCGTGAGATCGACCTTTTCGGGATCGCCGACGAAGCCGAGATCGACGGCCTTCTCGATGTGGGAATCCGGATCGACCATGGTGCGGGTCGTCTTCGACGCCCTCACCATGTTGCCATCCTTGCCGGAGAGGCCCACGGCCTTGCCGCCGGCCCCATTGATGTAGCCGACGATCTGCTTGTTGACCGAGCCCGCCAGCACCATCTCGACGATCTCGATGGTCGCGGCGTCGGTGATGCGCAGGCCGGCGGCGAATTCCGACTGGATGCCAAGGCGTTTCAGCATGGTCGCGATCTGCGGCCCGCCGCCGTGAACGACGACCGGATTGATCGCGGTCTGCTCGAGCAGCACGATATCGCGTGCAAAGGCCTTGGCGGAATCCTCGGCGCCCATCGCATGGCCGCCATATTTAATGACGATGGTCTCCTCGTCATATTCCTGCATATGCGGCAGCGCCTCGGACAGGATACGGGCCTGATCGAGCGGGCTGATCTGCTGGTCGGTCATGGAGCGGGTCTCGTCGTCAGCGGAGGGACGGACGGGGTTCTATCTGATTGCCGGGCAGGGCGCAAAGTGCTGTTGACCCTCTCCCCTGGTGGGAGAAGGAAAGAGGATTCATCAGCGCTTCGGCCACATCGCCGCGATTGCCAGCACCAGCCAGCTCACGATCAACAATGTTCCGCCGGTCGGCGCCGCCATCGGAAACAATCCGTGGCCGGCATATTGGCGGACCGTCAGGTCGCCGGCGAATAGTGACGCTGCGATGACGAAACCGATCGCGGCGATGGTTCCGATCTTCGCATGAACGATGGCGCGGTCGGCGACGGCAATTGTCGCCATCACGGCGGTGGCGTGAAACAGCAGCATCGAGGAGGCGGCGCCGAGCCGCGATGCGTCGGCGAGGTGGGCTGCGGCTGCCGCCAGCACCACGCCACAGGCGCCCATCAGCGCGGCAAGGCCGATCAGGATGCGATGCAGGCCGGCCATCAGCGCCGCTCTTCGATCAGGCGCACCATCGCGGCGCGCAGCTCCGGCATCCCGGCACCGGTGCGCGACGAGGTGACCAGCACCTCGGGGAATGCCGCGGGGTGTTTTGCCAGCGCCGCTGACGTGTCGGCGAGAGTCGTGCCCAGTTCGCCGGCCTTGACCTGGTCGGCCTTGGTCAGCACCACTTGATAGCTGACGGCGGATTTATCCAGCGTCTTCAGTACGTCGAGATCGACGTCCTTGATGCCGTGGCGGGCGTCGATCAGCACATAGACCCGCGCCAGCGTAGCCCGTCCGAGCAGGAATTTGTGTATCAGCGCCGTCCACGACGCCACCTTGACCTTGGGCGCGGAAGCGTAGCCATAGCCCGGCATGTCGACGAGGCGGACGTCCGCACTCTCCGGCCCCTCGAAGAAGATCAGCTCCTGGGTACGGCCCGGCGTGTGCGAGGTGCGCGCCAGGTTACCGCGGCCGGTCAGCGCATTGATCAGGCTCGACTTGCCGACATTGGAGCGGCCGGCAAAGGCGACCTCGATCCCTGCCATCGGCGGCAGCGTCTCGATCGAGGGCGAGGCCCAGATGAAGCGCCAGTCGCCGGCGAACAGCTTTCGCCCTGCCTCGATCAGCTCCGCGTCGGGTTCGGTACTCATGTGCGAAGCCCCAACACAATCCCTTGCGCCACGGGTGTGGCGCGATATGCCCCCCTCACTGGTGAGGAGCTGCGAAGCGGCGCCACGAACCATGAGGTCCGGCACCGCTTCGGCCGAAGACGCGATCAGAGAGTCGAGCTCCTGATCTCTGTCGTCACGCTTTTTTTGTCTCAGTCGTCACGCTTTTTTTTTGAAACATCGACTTCAGATTGTCGAACAGTTCCACCTTCACCCCGTTGCGACGCATGATGAAGCTTTGTTGCAGCACCGAGAGCGTGTTGTTCCAGGCCCAGTAGATCACGAGTCCGGCCGGGAAGCCCGCCAGCATGAAGGTGAAGATCAGCGGCATCCAGTCGAAGATCAGCTTCTGCGTCGGGTCCGGCGGCGTCGGATTGAGCTTCATCTGGAACCACATCGTGATGCCCATGATGATCGGCCAGATGCCCATCGCCAGATAGTGCCCGAATATCGGAAGTTGCGTCGGATCGTAGTGCAGCAGGCCGAACAGCGTGAACAGATTGGTCGGATCCGGCGACGAGAGGTCCTTGACCCAGCCGAAGAACGGCGCGTGCCGCATTTCGATGGTGATGAACAGCACCTTGTAGAGCGAGAAGAACACCGGGATCTGGAGCGCGACGGGAAGACAGCCGGCGATCGGGTTGATCTTCTCCTTCTTGTAGATCTCCATCATCTCCTGCTGCTGCTTCACCCGGTCGTCGGGATAGCGTTCCTTCAGCGCGGCGAGCTGCGGCTGCACCGACTTCATCTTCGCCATCGAGGCGTAGGATTTGTTGGCGAGCGGGAAGAACAGCAGCTTCACGAGGACGGTGACGAGCAGGATGGCGATGCCGAAATTCCCGACCACGTGATAGAACCAGTCGAGCGCCAGGAACATCGGCTTCGTGATGAAGTAGAAGTGTCCCCAGTCGATCAGGAGATCGAAATGGTTGAGGCCGAGCTGCTTGTTGTAGCCGCCGAAGCCGACCAGCGGGAAGTTGAGGCCGACCGTGGCCGCCTCTTTCGCGCCGGCGAACAGCCGCGCATTGGCGACGGCGGTGCCGCCGATCGGCACGGTTTGCGGCCCGAGCATGTAGTCGGCCTGATAGCGCTTGTCGCCGGTCGTAAATCGGGCGGTTTCCAGGGTCGCATCGGTATCCGGCAGAAGGGCCGCAGCCCAGTATTTGTCGGTGATGCCAAGCCAGCCGTTGGTCACCTTCTGGAAGACGACGCCGCGTGAGTTTCCACCGGTGGAAATCTTGCTGTCGTCGAGGTTCTTGTAGCTGTATTCCTGCAAGCCCTGTTCGCCGAGATAGCCGATCGGGCCCTCGTGCAGGATCGCGTAGCCGGAGACCGGCGGTTTGCCGCCGCGCGAGATCAGCGCGAACGGATACAGCGTCACCGGTGCGGTGCCGAGATTGTTGACCTCGTCCTTGATGGTGAAGAGATAGCGATCGTCGATTGCGATAGTGCGGCGGAAGATCAGCCCGCTGCCGTTATCGTATTTCAGCGTCACGGGACTGGTTGGCGTCAGGCTGCCTGAGCCCTCTTGCTGCCAGACCGTATCGACATTCGGGGTCGTCACGGCCGCCCCGTTGGACGAAAGCCACAAGAACTCGGCGTAATAGGGATCCGCCGTGCCCGATGGCGACAACAGCACGATCGGTGGCGATTTGGGATCGACGGTCTCGCGGAACTGGACCAGCGACAGATCGTCGATCCGGGCGCCCTTCAGCGCGATGCTGCCGGTGACGCGGGGGGTCTCGATGCTGATGCGCGGGCCGGATGCGAGCACGGTCTCGCGGCTGACCACCGGGGCCTCGGCTGCGGGCGTGGCCGATGTCGGCGCGGGCGTCGAGGAAGTTCCCGGAGTCGGCTGCGGCGTCGGCTTCTGCAGTTCGGTCTGCTTGGTCTCGGCGCGCTGCTTCTCCATCTGCGGCACATTGTAGAAGTATTGCCAGGCGATCAGGACAAGCCCGGACAGAATGACGGCAAGGATGGTATTGCGGTTGTCGGACATCTCTTAAGGTCTCGTCATTCCGTTCGGATTACGCGCCTTGTTAGACGCCTTATGACGCCCCTCGGGCGCAGGCCGGTCGAGGCGGCGCAGCGCCGACCGTAGATCGTCAAGCATGGTCGCAAAGTCACGGGTCAGCGCGTCACGACGGCCGACTAGCACATAATCATGGTGCGGTCGCATCGATAGGACATCGACGCGTTTCACCACTTCGCGAAGCCGGCGGCGGATGCGATTGCGCTCGGTCGCGGTACCATTCTTCTTGGTGACGGTGAAGCCGACACGGATCGGGCCATCATCGTCGCGGCGCAGTTGCTGCAGCACAAACGCCGCACTGTTCGCCCGCGCGCCATTGGCAACGGCGAGGAAGTCCGCCCGCTGCCTTAGCCGATCCATAAAAATCTCCGGAAAGGAGACGTCCGGGCTCAGGCGCTCAGGCGCTTGCGGCCACGCGCGCGACGCGCGGCGAGGACCTTGCGGCCGCCGGCCGTGGCGAGACGGGCGCGGAAGCCGTGACGGCGCTTGCGCACCAGTTTGCTGGGTTGATAAGTCCGCTTCACGGGTAAGTCTCCGCTGACCGGGCAGTTTGCCTGGATTAAGATAAAGTCCGTTGAGATGAAGTCCGGTAATGCTGGCGGGCCCACAGCGGGCCGTTCACGGCCCCAATGAGCCGCCCCCGGTCAAGAACCGAGCCATCGCGGACAGTTGCGCGGCTTATAAGGGAGCGTCCCCTTTTCGTCAATGTCACAGGGTGACGCAAAGGGGCTTCTTCGAAAGGTCGCAATTGGGGCGAATATATCTGTTTTTGCGGGGTTTTTGGCGGTAAGGGGGGGGCGCCTTGCGGCGCTGCGGGGAACCCGCCGACATTAGCGATCCGTAATTTGACCGGCTTGGGGGCCGGGCCGCATCTTCGACCCCGGATCTTCGACCCCCAGGCCAAACTAGGCTTATCTTGTGGCTGAAATCGACGATCAGGTGACCGAGCTGAAGCTGCGGCCCAAGCCGTCTCTCCGGCTCGGACTGTCCGGCAAGCTTTTGCTACTGACGATTCCCCTGGTGATGATCGCCGGGCTCCTGATCTACGTGCCGGCGATCGCCAACTTCCGCATGAACCGGCTGAACGACCGTCTGGCCGCCGCCAACACCGCGGCGCTGGTGCTGGATGCTGCGCCCTCCGGCATGGTGCCGGATTCGCTGGCGCGGCAGATACTGACCAGCATCGGCGCGCGCGCGGTCGCCATCAAGCTGGGGCAGCAGCGCCGCCTGCTCGCCAGCGCCGACCTGCCGGCCGCGATCGATCATGATGTCGATATGCGGGCCATGACCGTGTGGTCGGCGATTGTCGACGCCTTCGAGATCATGCTGGAGCACGGAGATCAGACCATCCGCGTGGTCGGCGCCGCGCCGGGCCAGGCCCAGTTCATCGAGGTGGTGATCGACGAAAGGCCGCTGCGGCGAGCGATGTACCGCTTCTCGCGCAACGTCCTCGTCGTGGCGCTGCTGATCGCGGGCCTGACCGCCGGCCTCGTCTATTTCGCGCTTCACTATCTGTTCGTCCGCCCGATGCGGCGGCTGACCGCGAACCTGATCGGCTTCCACGAAAATCCGGAAAGCTCGGCGCGAATCATCGTGCCGAGCCAGCGCGGCGACGAAATCGGCGTCGCCGAGCGCGAGCTGTCGGACATGCAGCGCGACCTCGTCTCGATGCTGCATCAGAAGAGCCGGCTCGCCGCGCTGGGACTTGCCGTCTCCAAGATCAATCACGATTTGCGCAATTTGCTGGCGTCCTCGCAGCTGCTGTCGGATCAACTCGCGAGCGTGCCCGATCCGCGGGTGCAACGCTTTGCGCCCAAGTTGTTGCGCTCGCTGGAGCGTGCCATCGCCTTCTGCCAGTCGACGCTGTCCTACGGCCGCGCGCAGGAGGCGGCGCCCGACCGCCGCGTCCTCGCGGTCGAGCCGGCGGTCGCCGAGGTGCGGGAATCCGCCGGGCTCGCCACCGACGCCATGATCAGCTGGATCAGCGCGATCGAGCGCGGGCTGACCATCGACGCCGACCCGGACCAGCTGTTCCGCGTGTTGCTCAACCTGGTGCGCAACGCCGCGCAGGCGTTGGAGAACCGGCCCGCGAGCGACGGCGGTGCCATGCAGATCCGCATCACCGGCCGCCGCGAGGGGACAGTTGCTATCATCGAGGTCTCCGACACCGGTCCCGGCGTGCCGGCCAAGGCGCGCGAGCATCTGTTCGAGGCGTTCCAGACTTCGGGCCGCCCCGGCGGCAGCGGGCTGGGCCTTGCCATCTCAGCGGAGCTGATCCGTGCCCATGGCGGCAATATCCATCTGGTCGAAGGCACCATCGGCGCCACCTTCCGGATCTCGATCCCGGACCGGCCGGTGGAGCTGCTCTCCATCCGAAACGAGCGGGCACGGGCGTAAGCGCCCGGGTGCCATTCCGGGGCGGCGCAAGGCGCCGAACCCGGAATCTCGAGCTTGTTGTACGAGATTCCGGCGTTGCACCCGGAACGACAGAAAATGGGTCATCCAGGCTCTGTTTTCGCCTTTCCCGGTCAAAATCGCCGCTCAGAACCTGCCTCCAAGACCTTGCCAACCGGACCGGGAGCCTGTAGCTAAAGCGCTCTTTCGCGCTGTTTCCGGGCGTTCCTGGATGCACGCCGGCCCTATGGCCTGCCGCGAAGATGCGCCCGTAGCTCAGCTGGATAGAGCATCAGACTACGAATCTGAGGGTCGGACGTTCGAATCGTTCCGGGCGCGCCATTTAACCATCTGATCAGCCAATCAATTTCAGGATGAGCCCACAGTGACACCCAGACTAATATTTCCATTTAGTCTGGGTTTTAGTCTGCCGTTAACGCTTGCTTCTGTTCTTCGCTGAACAGATGACGCTCACGTCTCACAAAGCAGGGAAGATGCTCAGGTATGAGCAGCCCGATTTTCCCCAAACGTAAAATTCCTCGCGATAAGCACCTTATCGGTCGTGTCTGTATCGCGTTTTAGGTCACCGGGCGAAATAGTTCCGTCTTCGAGACTATGGAACGAGTATTGTTGGTGATAGGCATCCTGCCCGTCGCGATGATAGATATTGTCACCATAGCGATAGAGTGTCGTTCCGAGCATGACGGGCATCTTGTTACGAAAGCGCGGGTCGTTCCAATAGGCGTGTCGAAGGTTGTAATTTCGTCGACCTGCATCCAATAGGTCAAGTGCCCGCGCAATTGCGGCAGGGCTGCTCCCGTACCGAGCACGATGTCGCCGCGCTCGGCTTTCCTGCGGATGCGCGGCTTGCAGCAAGCAAGAGTGCACACGCCGTGGAACGGATTTGGTGCGAACCCGAGATCGTGCTCGACCACATATGTGAAGACATTCATGTAGACTTGGCTTTCTCTTCGACGCAGAGGTTGTGCTCCATCTGCACTTTTGGCATCGCGGTGCCATCTGGCGTTTCAAAACACATCACGTCATCGTCCGCAGCGACGGCGCGAAACTTGTCTACGTTCCACGGAATGATGGAATAGGCGTAGTTTGACGCCGCCGCAGGCGCTTCCGTTGTGCCAGGCGCTCCCTCTGGCCAGCCGCAGATTGCGCGTCGGCCGCCATTTGGTGTCTTTTTAGGCTCGGCTTCGATGCCAGGATCGGCACAAACTGCGGGCGTCATAACCACTAGCACTAGCTCGTCATCGGAGGCAGGATCAGGGGCGCCCGACGTGCGGCAAAACGGTCACCATCAACGTGTTCGACCCACCAACGCCAATCCGGTCGCCCCGAAGGGCTACTCGGCCTCAGTGCTCATCGTCAACGGGGCCAGTCGAGAGCCGCTTCCGCTCGTTCAATCGGGAGACAACAGCTTGAGGGGCGAAGCCAAGAACGCTTTCGGGGCGGACGCGACGACCACGCTGAATATCAAGACCGAGGCAGGGAAACCCGGACAGGTCCGATACAAGCTCGGGAGCCGGTGAGGAGCATGCAAACTGAAGCGCCGCCTCGCCAAAAATCAGAAACGACCAACGGCCGGGTCGCGTTGATCCAGCAGGCCTTCCGCCTTGAGTATTTCACGCTTGCCTGGATGATGATCGAATCCGTGGTAGCAATGGATCGGGTATTGCGGCCGGCAGTATTGCGCTGTTGGCCTTCGGAATCGACAGCTTGATCGAGTTAGCGTCGGCTGGCGTTCTCGTTTGGCGCCTGACTATTGAGCTTCGACACGGTCAGACCTTCGCCGAGACAGCGGAGAGAATGGCTTCCCGCATCGGCGGGGCGTTGCTGTTTGCGCTGGCCGCCTATGTTGTCGCCAGCGCTGGCTGGAAATTATGGACGCAGCAAGGGGCAGAGTTCTCGCTACCCGGTCTCGTTGTCAGTGTGCTCGCCATCCCGATCATGTATTTTCTGTCACGGCGCAAACTGCAGGTTGCCGACGCGCTCGGGAGCCGCGCTCTTCGGGCCGATGCTGTCGAGAGCATTACATGTGGTTGGCTCGCCTTCGTCGTTGTGGGTGCTCTGGTCGCGCAACTCCTCATCGATGTGTGGTGGGTAGATCCGTTGGCCTCCCTTGGTGTTGTGTGGTTCGTCATACGCGAGGGCCGGGAGGCGTGGGAAGGCGAAGAGTGCTGCGACCGCTGCGAATAGACCCTGCCGCGCCTCGTCACCTTGACTTGCCGCCCGATCGGCTGCTCCGAATAGAGCCGAGCCAAATCCGCGCACCGTCATGCAGGAACCTCAGATCGCGCGAGCGCTGCCAGCGTAAATATCCCATGACGTTGGAAGACGTCTGAATCGCAAGTTAACCCTATGCGTTTCGTTACCATCTCGGGCTTTTTGCGATTGGTTGGCGAATTTGTGAAGTAAATCCGGCTTTCAAAGTTCCCCGTATCGTGTGATGTTGGGCCATGAACCTTCGCCGACTCATCGGTCGTCTGCTCGCGGTCTTTGTGATCGTTGGGTTGGTTGCGACTCCGCTGGTGACGCCAGCGGCGGCAAAGCGTCTGTCTGTTGCCGAGATGACAGATATGTTCGCGATATCGGGCGGTATGCCTTGTTGTCCAGGTGGAGAGAAGAATAAGGGCTGCCAAGACTGTCCGCTGGTCGCGATATGCATGCTGACGATTGCTCAAGCTGAGCCGCCCTTGGCAAGCAGCATCCCGGCTCCATTGCCCACCCGCAACAGCCTGTTTTTGGCGCTCGACGACTTGATCGTCGATGGGCTCATTGGATCCCCTCCGGACCATCCTCCCCGAACCTCGATCTGATCGGCGTTATCACGCCGCCGTCTGCTGCCGCGCCGTTTTGCAGCCGCGCGGATAATGCACGCCGTTATTAGCGGCTCATCAGGATATCGAGGATAGCAAAATGAAGAGTTTGAACTACGCGCGCGCCGTGCAGGCCGCGCTGATCGGCATCGCCATGACCGGTTCGGCCACGCTCGCGCGCGCCGACGTCAAGGACTACGAATTCCAACTCGTCGACCAGACAGTCAAAAAAGGTGACGCGATCATCGCGGTCCGCCTGATCCATAAGCCCGACGGGAAGCCGGTCTCCGATGCGGTGATTACCGCGACGCGACTGGATATGGCGCCAGAGGGCATGGAGACGATGAAAGCCGCGATCGAACCGATGCCCAGCACGGGGCCCGGCGTCTATCGCTTCAAGGCCGCGGTCACCATGGAAGGCGGCTGGCGATTGTCGCTGGGCGCCAAAGTTCAAGGCGAAACCGCAACAGTCGAAAACAAGCTCGTGCTGAAAGCGACGCCATGACGCGCGCGGGCGGCATCATCCGCTCGGCCGCCGTCGGGACAACCACAGTGTTGCTGTGGTTGTCGCCGGTGAGCGCGGCCGAACAAACTTTGCCCGGCGCCACCGTGGAAAGCGTCGTCGCGTTCGCCAAGCGTCTCAATCCAACGGTTGCCGCGGCGGCGCTCGATTTCGACGCCGCCGTGCACAAGATCGGGACGGCCGGCGTCTTGGCCGATCCGACGCTTGTCCTCGAGGCATGGGACGTAAATAGATTGGGAGTAGGGCAACGTCGCTTCGGTCTCCAGCAGGAATTCCAGCTATGGAGCAAATACGGCTTGGAGCGCGGTATCGCGCAGTCCGACGCCGACGCCGCGAAATTCCAGGGGCGCGCGACCGTGACGGAACTGATCGCGCAGGTCGTGGCAGCGCACGGAGAATACAACTCCGCCTATGAAGCCGTCGGAATCTCGCGGGAGATCAAGCGGCGGTTCGATGAAGTTCTGAGCTTGCTGAAGTCGCGGTACGGTACCACGTCGGTCGACCAGCAGGATGTCATCAGAGCCGATCTCGAGTCCGCGACAGCGGAAGGCGACGTAGTCCGTCGCGAAGGCGAGATGAAGTCCGCTGCGGCAAGGCTCAACTCGCTAATCGGTCGACCGTCCCAGGCGCCCTTGGCTGTGCCTACGGGCTTTCGAACCGTCAAGACGATGCCCCTCCCGCAGGTGCAGGCGCTTGCGCGTACCGCCAATCCGATGCTGGCATTAGCCGGGGCGCAGGCCAAGTCCGCAGCCCAAACCAAATCCCTGACCGATCTCAACTACTATCCCGACGTGACGCTCGGCGCGAAGTACGTGCAGCGGCCCGTCTCGAACTTCCCATCTGGAGATACCGGCGAGTTCATGTTGGGCGTCAAGCTGCCGTTGCACTACGAAGTCAAGGAAGCCGAGCAACGCGCGGCCGCCGCGCGTCTCGGCGCCGCGGAAGCCCGCAACGAGGCGCTGCGCCTGCGGATCGACGGACAGGTCGCCGACGCCTGGTTCGGCATCGATGCGCTGCGGAAAGTCATCCAGATCTACTCGTCGCGCCAACTGCCGCAGGCCCGATCGTCAGTCGAAAATGCGCGAAACGGCTTTCAGGCCGGTTCATCGGATATTTCGCTGGTTTTCCTATCGGAGCAAAGGCTCCGCACGGTCCAACTCGACTTGCTGAAGCTCAAGGTGGAGCTCCAGACGAAATATGCCGAGATGGAACGTCTGGCGGGAGGATCGCTATGAAACGAAACCTGAGCGCGCCGATCATTATTCTGATGCTCGCTGCCGCCGCTGCAACCGGGTGGTTTGGCGCTCGATCCAATTGGTTCGGCGCGCGCATGACCATGCCTGCCGATGCAAATGCGAGCACCATGTCCGGCGACGGCGCTTCACCCACGGCCATGGGAGAGGGTTCCAGGCGGATCAAATTCTACCGCAACCCGATGGGTCTCCCGGACACATCGGCGACGCCGAAGAAAGACTCAATGGGGATGGACTATCTGCCCGTCTATGAGGGCGAACAGGACGACGATTCGTCGGTCAAGGTGAGTGCCGGCAAGTTGCAAAAAGCGGGCGTTCAGACCGAGCTCGCGGAGCGCCAGACCCTCAATACGATGGTTCGCGCCCCAGGCACCGTTCAGGAGGACGAGCGCCGCCAATCAGTCGTGGCGCTGCGTTTCGAAGGCTTCATCGACACCGTCGCAAACGTCACGACCGGCGATCATATTCACAAGGGCGAACCGCTGATGCGCATCTACGGCCCGAACCTGTCGAGTGCCGCCGCCGAGTACCTGTCCGCTCTGAACGCGCGTCAGGACGCCGGCATAACCAATCAAGCCTTGAAGGGCGCGCGCCGGCGCCTTGAAAATCTGGGGGCGCCCGACGCATTCATTGCCGACATAGAGCGTACGCGCGAGGTACCGGTTTACGTGAACTGGCCTGCTCCGCAGGACGGCGAAATCGTGACGCGCGCGGCGGTCAACGGCATGCGCGCAGCGCCGGGGGACGTCCTGTTCCGGATTTCCGACCACTCCGTCGTCTGGGTGTTGGCCGATGTCGCGGAGAGCGACCTCGGCCTGATCGAGGTCGGGCAAAAGGCCATCGTTCGGCTCCGCTCCGATCCCGACAAGGCCTTCATCGGCAAGGTCGGGTTGATCTATCCGCACCTGATGGCAGAGACGCGGACGGGGCGGATCAGAATCGAATTGCCCAATCGCGACGAGGTGATGCGGCCGGACATGTATGCGGACGTGGAGATCGCCACCGGGACGGAGGCTCCCGTCGTCACCGTGTCCAGCAGCGCGGTTATCGACGGCGGCGACCGGCAGATCGTGCTTCTCGACAAGGGCGACGGCCGGTTCGAACCGCGCAACGTGAAACTCGGGCGCCGCGGCGGCGGCCGCGTCGAGATCAAGGAAGGGCTCGCCGAAAACGACAAAGTCGTCGTCTCCGCGAACTTCCTGATCGATGCCGAGAGCAATCTGAAGGCCGCGCTTAGTGGCCTGGATCCCAAGGAGAAATCGCAATGATCGCGCGGCTCATTGACTGGTCGGCCCGCAATCTGACGCTGGTGCTGATCGGAGCGGTCTTTGCCGTGGCATCCGGCGTCTACGCCGTACAGCATTCGGCACTGGATGCGATCCCCGATCTCTCCGACACCCAGGTGATCGTCTACACCGAGTACAAGGGGCAGGCCCCCCAGGTCATCGAAGACCAGGTCACCTATCCGCTGACGACCGCCATGTTGACTGTGCCGAAATCCAAGGTGGTGCGCGGCTTCTCGTTCTTCGGCGTCTCGTTCGTGTACATCATCTTCGAGGACGGCACCGACATCTATTGGGCGCGTTCGCGCGTGCTCGAATATCTCAACGCCGCCGCCCGCCAACTGCCGAACGGCGTGACTCCGACCTTGGGGCCGGACGCCACCGGTGTCGGTTGGGTCTATCAGTATGCCCTGCAGTCCAAGGACAAATCGCTGGCCGATCTGCGGTCGCTGCAGGACTGGACCGTGCGTTACGGCATATCCAAGGCCGAGGGCGTCGCGGAAGTGGCAAACGTCGGCGGCTTCGTCAAGCAGTACAATATCATCGTCGATCCGAACCGCCTGAGGTCGCTGGATATCCCGCTTGCCAAGGTGCGTGACGCGATCCGCGGCAGCAACATGGATGTCGGCGGCCGGACCGTGGAACTCTCGGAGTTCGAATTCATCATACGCGGTCGCGGCTACGTCAAAAGTCTTTCCGACCTTTCGAACATCGTTCTTAAGGTCGACAAGGGCACGCCGGTGCTGCTCAAAGACGTGGCGCGCATCGAGTTCGGCCCCGACGAGCGCCGGGGCATCACCGAGCTCAATGGCGAGGGCGAGGTCGCTGGCGGCATTGCCCTGCAACGCTTCGGCCAGAATGCGCTCGATGTGATTGACAACGTCAAGGCGCGGCTTGCCGAGATGGCGACAGCGCTGCCAAAGGACGTGCAGATTATACCGGTCTACGACCGTTCGAACCTCATTCACAGCGCGATCGAAACGCTGAAGCGGACGCTCACAGAGGAGAGCATAGTCGTCGCGCTTGTCTGTATCGTGTTCCTGCTGCACGTCCGCAGCGCCCTGGTCGCAATCGTGATGCTCCCGGTCGGGATCCTGATGGCCTTCAGCGCCATGAAGGCGCTCGGCATCGGCTCCAACATCATGAGCCTTGGCGGCATCGCCATCGCCATCGGCGCGATGATCGATGGCGCCATCGTCATGATCGAGAACGCTCACAAGCATCTCGAACGCGCCCCTCCCGACAAGCCGCGCCTGGAAGTCCTGATCGAGGCGGCGAGTGAAGTCGGCCCGGCGTTGTTCTTCAGCCTGTTGATCATCACGGTGTCGTTCCTCCCGATCTTCACCATGGAATCCCAAGAGGGACGCCTGTTCAGCCCGTTGGCCTTCACTAAGACCTTTTCGATGGCAGCGGCGGCAATCCTATCGGTCACTCTGGTGCCGGCGCTGATGGTGCTGTTCGTGCGCGGCCGGATTGTTCCGGAGCACAAGAACCCCATCAATCGGTTCCTGATCTGGATCTATCGGCCACTGATCCAGAGCATCTTGCGAGCCAAGACCTTGACGATCTTTCTCGCTTTGGTCGCGCTGGCGATAAGCACCTGGCCCGCACGGCAACTTGGAACGGAGTTCATGCCGAGCCTGAATGAAGGCACGTTGATGTACATGCCGACCACGTTGCCGGGCTTGTCGGTGACCAAGGCGGCCGAGACCCTGCAAACCCAGAACAAGATCATCAAATCATTTCCCGAAGTCGCTTCTGTCTACGGCAAATCAGGCCGCGCCGAGACCGCGACCGATCCTGCTCCGACCGAAATGTTCGAAACCATCATCAACCTGAAACCCAAGGATGAATGGCCAGCAGGGCTGAACGTCGACGGTTTGATTGCCGATCTGGACAAGGCCTTGCAGTTTCCCGGCGTCTCCAACGCCTGGACCATGCCGATCAAGGCCCGTACTGACATGCTCGCGACCGGAATTCGCACGCCGGTTGGCATCAAGGTCTTGGGTAACGATCTGACTGAGATGGAAAAGCTGGCACGGCAGATCGAAACCGTCGTCAAGGCGGTACCGGGCACATCCAGCGCTTATGCAGAGCGGGTGATCGGCGGCTACTATCTGGATATCGTTCCGAATCGCGAGGCCCTTGCGCGGTACGGTCTGATGGTCAGCGACGTGCAGAACACGGTGTCGTCGGCCTTGGGCGGGGAAACGATCACAACGACGGTCGAAGGCCGTGAACGCTACGGCGTCAACCTGCGTTATCCCCGCGATCTGCGCAGCGACCCCCAATCGATCGCGCGTGACGTGCTGGTGGCCATGCCCGGCGGCGGGACGGTGCCTCTCGGCGAGGTCGCCGCCATCAAGCTGACGCGCGGCCCGACATCGATCCGTACTGAGAACGGGCAACTTGCCGTCTACATCTTCGTGGACATCCGCGACCGCGACCTCGGCGGCTATGTGGCCGACGCCAAGAAGGCCGTGGCCGCCAGTGTTCAGTTTCCGCCGGGAAACTACGTCGTCTGGAGCGGCCAGTTCGAGTACCTGGAGCGCGCCACGGCCAAGCTGAAGATCGTGGTGCCCGTCACGCTGCTGATTATCTTCCTGCTGCTCTATCTCAATTTCCGGCGGTTGACTGAGACGCTGATCGTGATGCTGTCGCTGCCGTTCGCGCTTGTCGGCGGTCTATGGCTGATGTGGTGGCTTGGCTTCAATCTGTCGGTCGCAGTGGCCGTTGGCTTCATCGCCTTGGCAGGCGTAGCAGCCGAGACCGGGGTCATCATGTTGATCTATCTGGATCAGGCGATGAAGGAGCTTCATGCGGAACGGCTCGCCGAAGGCAAGCCGTTCACGCGACGCGACCTGAACGAGGCGATCATGCTGGGCGCGGTCGAGCGGGTGCGACCCAAGATGATGACCGTCGTCGCCATCATGGCCGGTCTCATTCCGATCCTGTGGAGTACCGGCACGGGCTCAGAGGTTATGCAACGCATCGCCGTGCCGATGATCGGCGGCATGATTTCGTCGACGATCCTAACGCTCATCGTCATCCCAGCCGTTTATGCCCTGATCAAGGGATTTGGGTTGCCTCGGGCGCCCGAGGTGGCAGTCCCGGTGGAAACGGGGGGCACGGTTAAGACACCGACAGGTCCATTCGACCGTTCGCAAGCCGCGGAATGAATGGAAGCGCGTACCCGTTCGACTGATGCAACGCCAGGATAGCGCTATGGACGTTTGGGATTTCAAGAAATGGCGGAAAAAGCTCGGATACTCCCAGGTCGCGGCGGGAGAAAAACTGGGGCTCAGCCGCGGCGCCGTCCAATATTGGGAAAGCGAAATCCGACCCATCCCGCTAGCCATCGAACTCGCCTGTCGAGAGCTCTTGCGTCAGTCCAAGTTGGGTCAGGGATCTGGCCGCGTGACCCTGCTTTATGCCGACGCTCCGATATCGCAGGAGGATCCACCCTGTGGCAATCTGGTTTTGCGGCGCGAGCGGCACCCGAACAACGAGAGTGCCCTCAATCAGGTCGTCCGATTGAGGGAAGCCGTGACGCTGTTCATGCCCCTCATCGTGGAAGACGATCGAACCGTAATCTGGTCCGGTCCTGAATTGCTACATGAATGCGACGCGCGGAAGCAACGCGCGGAGCTAGCGGAGTGAATTTGCATAATTGACCGGCACCCCGCCGGACGTCTCAGGCAACCGCTAAATTGGGGCGCGCGCGCCCTCGAAACGACGATTTTGTTGAGATCACCAGAAGCTACAAGAGATCGATTTTCGGAATTGCTTTTCTTCAAGGGGAGGGCCGTCCCTGTAATCAAACCGGCCAGGCCAGCGAACCAACAGAGATGCGCAGGGATGACGAGCCACGAAATCGAACTCAAGGCCCTGATGCTCGCCAGCCTGGACGGCGACGCGGCTTCGTACCGCGGGTTGCTCGATCGATTGAGCCGCCGCTTGCGCGGGTATTACAAGGCCAAACTCGCCAAGATTGGGAGGGGCGCTACCGAGACGGAAGATCTGGTTCAGGAGGGGCTTTTGGCGATCCACTTGAAGAGGCATACCTATGATCCCGCCGAGCCCTTCACGCCGTGGTTACATGCGATCGCACGCTACAAGTTGATCGACTTTTTGCGCCGGACACGCCCGTCGCTTGCCGATGTACCCATCGAGGAGGCCGATACCATCATGGCGCATGACGACAGTCTCGGCGCCGAAAGCACGTATGATCTCAAACGGCTGATGCGGCGGCTGCCGGAGAAAATGCGATGTTCCATCGAGGCTGTAAAACTGGACGGACAGAGCATAGCCGAAGCAGCAGACCGCTGCAGTATCTCCGCATCCGCGGTAAAGGTGAATATTCACCGTGGCCTCAAAACGCTGGCCGCCTTCATCGCCCGAGAACGCGAACATGAAAACGGATGATCTCGTGGCCATCCAGAGTACGAACCCTGAGCCGGTCGACCGCAGGTCAATCGTTCGGACGCTCTGTCTCGCACTTGCAGCAGGAATGGTTGTGGCGCTGTGACTACGGCCCGCGCCTTGGGCTTTCTCACCGTGAAGCTCTCCTTCGCGGTCGGGATCGTCGGCCTTGCGTTGATCTATTTGGCGAGATTGGCCCGCCCCGGGGGCGGGCGAAGGACATCATCTCTCCTGATCGCAATTCCGTTTCTTCTCATCGCTCTGCTTGCCGCAATCAGCCTTGGGCTGGCGCCGGCCTCGCATTGGGACAAAATGGTCGTGGGAGATGAATGGCTGGAATGCCTTGTCTCGATTCCGATCATTGCGATAGTTCCCTTTGCTATTTCCATCTGGGCCGTGCGAAGAGCCGCACCCACAAATCTCGTCCGTACAGGCGCTGTCGCCGGTCTCGTCGCAGGCGGTGTCAGTGCGGTGGCTTATGCGCTTCATTGCACGGACCTCATTGCCCTTCGTGGCGGTCTGGTACGGCGGCACGATTGTGCTGTGCACCTTCGCAGGCGCGATACTTGGACCGCGATTGTTGCGGTGGTGATGGGCGGTTCGCCCTTCACGCCGACGTGAGGTAACCGTTAGACGATTGGCTCCGAACTCATCATTAGAAGCGCAAACGACGCGCTTCCGACAGATGATGGAGCCGGACAATGTTAACGAAACGTCTTCTTACGATTTCACTCCTACTGCCGATGGTGGCGATATCTGCAACCGCCCACGCGGGGGCGACCATCTCGGACAAGAGGTATTGGCCGAACGAGGCCACACAACGCGCGCAAGACAGAACAGTTGGTGCGCAACGCGATTTGAATTCTGCGTTCGCCTACGACCGGACACCGTCGCACTTGCAGCCCGCAGTGAATCCGAACGAGAGCGGATCCACTTGGCGTTATTACGGCGGGCCGAAATCCCGGTAACGTTTATCCAGGCCTGCCGTGCGGTTGGCTATCCCGACAGTTTCAGGCGCACGTACTTCGCTGTTTGTACCTGAGTTGGATCGTTTGCTGGTTGCGGCCCGTGCGAGCTTTTCGGAGCCTGCCGCTATCTGGGTGTTCCGTCCGATACCTTGAGCTAGAAGCCGAGGATGCGGGGACTACGCATGCCTGCGAGCCGCCATCTTACAATACGGTAAACGCGACGACAGCTTGCGGCTCTTAGCTGCCGGAACCCGCTCTCTGGTTTTGAAGGGTGCGATCCTTGACCGTCCGCGCTATCGCCGTCGGCGCATCGTCGGGGATCGCGAAGCACGAACTCACGTTGATTTCGCAGAGGACGTAGGTGTCGGCGCCGGCCGCATCCCGCGGGCCGTAGAGGAAATCCGCGTCCCAGATGACCGGCAAAGACATTTCGTCGATGCCCAGCGTTTCCATCAACCGCGGGGTCCACTCGTCCTCCATCGACCGTCGCAGCGCCTGGAACGGCGGAGCCTCGGGTCCCTGCATGATCCGCGGCCGGGTTGTGCCTCCGGAGAATCGGGGCCATCGGGCGGCGGTGGGATCAAGGCCTTGATCAGTTGGTGCCCGAAGCCCGCGACCTTCGACCCGCTCATGTAGCAGCGGATCATCCCTTCGGGCAGGCGAGGCTGGAACGCCTGATCGATGATGCAGCCGCCCCATCCGAAATACGGCTCGCAGCGGGCGATGAAGGCGTCGAGTGGAATCTCCTCGGGTTGGCTGCCGCGCTGGGCGTGGAGCACCCGGAGCATCGCATCCGCATTCGGCAAGGCTTCCACCTTCCAGACACCTTGGCCTCCATTCCCGCGGTTCTGCTTAAGTACGCGTGGGCCGTGCGCACGAAGGCGCGGCGGGAGTTCGGCGCGGAGGGTATTGACGCTGTCGTATCCCACGAAGGCACGACGATCCATTTCCGACATGGCAATTCGTCCCCTCTTGGTTCGTTTTCATTTGCGAGCCAGCGGCTGAAAGCGCGTTGGCCAAGCCTCAGGTATTTACATGAGACGCAAATAGTTTGCATGCAATATATTAAGAGTCAATCGTCTTTGATGTGATATAGTATTACTAGAGCAAGCTGGGCGAGCGGCTTGGCTCACGATAGGATTCAGGCCAACGAGCGGCTCGTGTTTGCCGGCGGCGGATTACGAAAGTGAAGTCACGAACAATGAGCAATCGACGCGACCTGAGGAACCGAAGCGGCGATGTCGCCATCGCACCGGTCGAGATGCCAGGGCTCGACAATCATCTGTGTTTCGCGCTCTACGCCGCCAGCAATCATATGACGCGGCTGTTCGTACCGTTCCTCAACAAGCTCGGCGTTACCTATCCCCAGTACCTGGTTCTGGTCGTGCTTTGGGAGCGTGGGGCTCAAGGCGTCGGAGAATTGGCTACGGCGCTGCAAATGGACCTCGGCTCGCTCTCGCCGATGCTTAAACGTCTCGAGGCCAAGGGATTGGTGACACGGCGACGGCAGGCAGAGGACGAACGGCGTGTTCTTGTCGACCTGACGACCAAGGGCATATCGCTGCGCAAGCGAACCGAACAGATGCTGGGTAAATTCTACTGCTTCCTGAATATGCCTCTGGATGAGCTTTTCGATCTGAAGGACCGGCTGCGTCATTTCGTAAACTCGGCGGGGCCCAAGGAGATGAAGACAGCGCCTGTTAAGCTGTCGGATCCTGCGTTTTAATTCGCCTTGAACTGCGTCAGTTCCTGCCCGCACTCTTGAGGCGGCAACTACTGTCGTTTCCCGTTTCGATGATGTCGCAGTGCTTAATGATGCGATCGAGCAGCGCGGTCGTCATCTTGGCGTCTGTGAAAACGCGCGAATCTGTTGTGTCGTCGCGTATGCAACTCGCCTTGGCTTCCGATCGACATCCGTCGGTTGCCAGGTCATCCAAATTCGATTCTCCTCCAAATTGCTTACTTGCTCGAACGAACCGGAACTTAAGCTTTCGTCCGGGCGCGCACAGAGCGCTGCAAAATAAGGGAAATTTGGCGCGCCCGGAACGATTCGAACGTGTGACCTTTGCCTTCGGAGGGCAGCGCTAGGCGACCGCCTGAAATGGCAATTTGAGATGGGTGCATGTCCCCGCAGCCAAGTTCGAAATCGAAGCCCAGCAATCTCAAACGGTTGCTGGGCTTCTGTTTTTGACGCCGGAGGTGACTCCCGGAAAATCAACGGCCTGGTTTCGTAGATTCAAATCACTCGCGGAAATCAACGAGCGCGACGGAGCGAAGACGGTCGCTGGGGCGCGTCAAATTGCCTTACGCAGTGCCCGCGTTGCGGCTGTCTCAAGGCTGATCTCGCCTGACGATACCGCATTGATCAGTGCGTCGGCATCGTCTCCACTGCGTTCGAGCACCAGATGCCGCGCCAGTTTTGCGGCTGTCTGCGCGATCAGGCGGCGCAGGCGCCTCTTGCGTAACCGGTCTTTTTCCGCAGGAGGCTTCCGAAGGATCTGATCGACGGCACCGCAGAGTTCGTCGATGCCACGGCCAAGCGTCGCGGCGGTCAAGACAATCGGCACATGCTGACGCGCCGGATCGCGCAGGGCCAGCATGCTCCGGAGTTGCCTGGCGGCCAAATCGGCGAGTGGGAAATCGGCCTTGTTGACGACGAAGATGTCGGCGATTTCGAGAACGCCTGCCTTGATCGCCTGAACGTCGTCGCCGAAGCCAGGCGCGCTGACGACGACGCAGACGTCCGCAATCTCTGCAACCTCGACTTCGGACTGACCGGTCCCCACTGTCTCGATGATCACGACCTCGCGGCCGGCGGCATCCATGGCATCGACGGTCCAGTGAATGCTCTCGGACATCCCGCCCAGATGGCCACGGGACGAAATCGAGCGAATGAAGACACCGGGATCGGCCGTGTGCCGATGCATCCGGATCCGATCGCCGAGCACGGCGCCACCGGTCAGCGGACTTGAGGGATCAATTGCGGCAACGGCAATCGAACGGCCGGCGCGGCGCAATTGGGAAATGAAGGCGTCGACCAGTGTCGACTTGCCGACGCCTGGCGCGCCGGTGAAGCCGATGACGTTCGCCCGTCCGGCGAAAGGACGAATGCGCTGGCGCACCGCTGGGCCCAGTTCGCTGTCATCGACGAGCGTAATGCACCGCGCCAGCGCGGCGACGTCGCCGGCTACGAGGCGCTCGATCAGCGCGTCAAGATTCGACTGAGCCAGTTCCTTCGCCATGTCAGGCGATGATAAGCGGCTGTCCGAACCCCAATTCCCTGCGCAGGCAACTGACGATCTCGCCGTGGGTGACGCCAAGCTCCGCCGCTTCGACAACCCGGGCGTAGATGTTTTCCGAGGAACTGGCGGCCGCACTGGTGATGGCGTCGAGCCCGCGCTGCACATCGGCCTGGCTTCGCTGCTCCTTGAAAGCCTTGAAACGCGCCACATGTTCCTTCATTCGCGTGAGATCAGGCCGCTCGGTGGCGCGACTTGAACGCACTTCATCATCGTCCTGATAACAATTGACGCCGACGACCTTTTGTTCGCCCGACTCGATCTTCGCCTGAAAGGCCAGCGCGGATTCGCCGATCATGGTCTGCACCAGGCCTGCTTCGGCGGCCTTGTACATTCCGCCGGCGGCGTCGATCCTGCTGATGACCGCTTCGATCTCCGCTTCCATCCGGTCGGTGAGCGTCTCGACGTAATACGAACCGCCCAGGGGATCGATGACGTCGCAAAGATGCGCTTCCTCACGCAGGATATTCTGGGTCGCAACCGCGATCTGCGCCGACTCGGCCGTCGGCGTCGATGTCGCCTCATCATACGCATCGGTGTGCATGGACTGCAGCCCGCTGAGAATTCCGGCGATCGCCTGCGTCGTCACGCGCGCGATGTTGTTGAGTGGTTGCTGTTCCGTCAGGTCGACGCCCGAGGTTTGCCCGTGGAATTTGAAGCGCCATGAGGCCGGATTTTTGGCGCCGAGCCGTTCACGGGCCAGACGCGCCCAGATGCGGCGGCCGGCGCGGAACTTGGCGATCTCCTCGAAGAAGCTGATCGAGATATCGAAAAAGAACGTGAAGCGACGAAGCGTCACGTCAACGTCCATGCCACGTTCGATGCAATCCTGCGCATATTGCAGGGCGGTCGACAGCGTGAAGCCCATCGTCTCGGCGGGCGTGGCGCCAGCCTGTTGCATGTGCTGGCCCACCACCGAGACCGGATTCCAGTTCGGAACATGCTGTCGACAGAAATCGATGTGATCCAGCAACACGCGCCGCGAGCCCGGAAGCGACAGGCGATAGAACATGTGGTTGGCGATAAAGTGAGACAGATAGTCGCTTTGATTTGATGTTCCCGAGATCGACGTCCAGGGAATGCCGCGTTTTTTCGCCACGCCCAGCGTGAACGCCAGCAAGGTAAAGGGTGACGGATCGTTCATCGCGGTCGATATCTGTCCCAGCGGCACGCCGGCCAGGGCCCGATCCATGTGATCCGATGTGTTCACGACGGTGCCGCAGGTCCCGAGCAGGACCGGATCGACCTCATCGCAATCGATACCGCGAAAGCCGGAATTGCAAGGCAGCAGGCTGATCGCGGTGGCGCCGTGATCGAGAATGCTTCGGACGCGCCGGTTATAATCCTCGGGGGTACCGAGGCCGATTAGTTGGCGCTGTGTCCAGGTTCGCCCGCGGTGCATGGTCGGATAGATTCCACGCGTATAGGGATACTGCCCGGGAAAGGAGAGATCGGTCAGGTAACGTTCGCCACTCCAGTCCCGCGAGGTGTAGAGCGGATTGATCTCGACACCGGAGCGATTTTGAACCGTGCGATCGTCCTCGATCTGCTGCGCGTAGTCGCCGCGCCATTGCCCGAACGCCTGATCGAATCCGGGCAACGACAGCTGGACAGCTTCCTTGGTCATCGCGCACGCTCCCAAAGACTTTCATTTCTCGCCTGGCGCGCCTGTTGCGCCGTCCGGGCTACCTGCTCGACAATGGCCGCGCGCGACGAACCGGGACCAAAGATGGCTTTCACACCGGCATCGATCAGCGCAGGCCGCTCGTCATCGGGAATGATGCCGCCGACGACAACGCCGACATGGTCGAGGCCGGCGGCTCTCAGGGCGGTCACGAATTGCGGGACGATCAAATGGTCGGTCGCCAGCGAACTGAGGCCGATCACATCAACGTCTTCTTCCGTGGCCAGCTTCACCACGGCCTCGATCGTTTGCCACGGCGGCGTATAGATCACCTCCATGCCGGCGTCGCGGAGATAAGCCGCGACGATGCGGCTGCCACGGTCATGGCCGTCTAGTCCGATTTTGGTTAGGAGCACGCGGGCGGGCGGGTCAAAGCGCGGATTGTTGTTCATCGCGAACGTCCCGAGTGATCTTCGCCGAGCAATGCACGCAGGGGAGCGAGCAGTTCCTGCGCGATCGACGCGAGGTCTCTGCGACCCGCTTCGCGGTACCAGACCGGCGTCCAGTTCATCGCTCCGAGCAGGAAAAGGCGCGCCAGCGAGACGTCTCTCCCGGCCGATAACGAAAGCTCCGCGAAAAGCGACCGGAAGCGCGCCTCGTAACGCTCGCGCAATATCCGGAGTTCGTTCGCCACGTCGGGAACGTCGCTTGGAAGAATGCGGATGACCACGCGCGCATAGGCGCTCGCGTCGAGGATCGCTTCGAGATGGGCGAGCGTCGCGTTTTCGAGACGCTCCCACGGGCGCGTTTCGCCGGCCAGCGCCCGATCGAGCCGCGCGAGGATGCGCTGAACGCCCTCTTCATAGACCGCCAGCAGGAGCGCCTGCTTCGTCGGCACATGAAAATAAACAGCCCCAGGCGTCATCGCGGTCGCGGTCGCGAGCTCGCGGATGGTGGTTGCATGATACCCCTGTTCAGCGAATCGCGCCGCGGCAGCATCCAGCAGCGCCGGCCAACGGTTTGCCTGTCGTTTTGCGTTGGTGGCCGCCAATGGTATTCCTTCTGGCTCTAACTAACTAAACGATTGTTTAGCACACGAAGGTATGCATAATCAAACCCTAATTTCAGGGGTGAGCGGGCGATGACGACGATGACCGACAAATCAGCCGTGACTGCCGAGGACACGGCGCGCGCGATGCTGAGTGGCGATCGCGTCAGCCGGACTTTTGGAATCGAACTGCTCGAAGCCAGGTCCGGCGGGGCCCGGCTCGGCATGCTCGTCACCCGCGAGATGCTCAATGGCTTCGGCACCTGCCATGGCGGGGTCCTGTTTACCCTCGCAGACACCGCGCTCTCATGCGCGTGCAACAGCCACAATCAGCGCTCGGTCGCCCATCATTGCTCGATCGTCTTCCTTCGCCCCGGAAAGCTCGGCGAGCGTCTTGTTGCCATCGCTACCGAGCGGTCACGCAGTGGGCGCATCGGGATCTACGACGTCAGCGTCGTCGATGAAGCCGGAGCGGTGATTGGCGAGTTCTTCGGTCATGCCCGAGAAATTGGCGGCAAGGTCGTCAACGACGGCTGATCGGCCGCGGTCGAAGGCTCGTCACATCGCAAAAAAGAAAATCAGATCAGGGAGGACACCAATGCCAGACGGAATTTACTGGGATCGCGCCAAAGAAACCCGCCCGCGTGAACAGCGAGAGGTCGAAGTCCTCACTTTGCTCCAGGCCCAATTGCGCCATGTCTACGAGCATTCGGGCTTCTATCGCCGTCACTACGATCAGCACGATTTTCGCCCGGATCAGGTCAAGTCGCTCGACGATTTCACGCGGAAGGTCCCTGTCATCAGCAAGCAGATGCTTCGCGACAGCCAGGCCGAGCATCCTGCGTTCGGCGATTATCTCGGCGTCGACCTTGCGGATGTCATTCGGGTTCACGGCTCATCTGGCACCAGCGGCAAACCGACGCTCTACGCGTTCTCCCGAAAGGACTGGAACTATGTGGCCGACGTCATGGCACAGGGTCTCTACACCTGCGGTGTCCGCGCCGGAGACATCGTTCAACTGGCGACGGTGTTCAGTCTCTTCATGGGAGGGTGGGGATCGCTGCTCGGGGTTGAACGCCTCGGCGCGACGGCGTTTCCACTCGGAGCCGGCGAAACGGAGCGCCAGCTCGACCTGATGTACCGGGTCGGATCGACCGTTCTGATCACGACGCCGACTTACGCTCTGCATATGCTCGAGACCGCGAAAACCCTGGGCTACGACCCGGCAGCGTCGCCGTTGCGTCTGGGCATCTTCATCGGCGAGCCGGGTTCATCGATTCCGGGAACGCGCCATGCGCTGGAGGCCGGATGGGGCATCACTGTCCGCGACATGGCCACGACGTCGGAGATGACGCCGTGGGCGACCAACGCGGAATGCGAAAAGGGCAACGGTGTTCACGTCATGCAGGACGAGGTCTGGACCGAGATCGTCGCCAAGGACGATTCGAACCGCAGGCTTCCCGACGGGGAGAGCGGCGCGATTGTCTATACCCATCTGCGTCGGGAATCGCAGCCGATGATCCGGTTCTATGCCGGTGATGAATCTCACATGACGCATCAGCCGTGCAGTTGCGGACGAACCTACCCGCGGTTGCCGGCTGGCGTGTATGGCCGGCTCGACGACATGCTCCTGATACGAGGCGCCAACGTCTATCCGAGCCAGGTCCAGCGATCGCTCCTCGAGGTGCCCGGCACCGGCGTGGAATTCAAGATCGTTCTGACGAAAAAGGGCGCGCTTGATCACGCGAAGGTTTGCGTCGAGCATGATCCGACCATCAAGGCGGCCGACACAGCCGTATTCTGCGCAGATCTCTGCGATCGAATCCGCCGGAAACTCAAGAACGATACCAGCGTGAATTTCGATGTCGAGGTACTGGCCCCGAACACGCTGGAACGCGCGCTATCGAAAGCAAAACGCGTGGACGATCAACGTCCAAAATTTCGCTGATCAACTGCTCCGCGAAGACGATGAGCGGAGCAGCGAAGACCGATGTTTTGCGATCCCTAAAGCGTGATGAAGTTAGGTTCGTCGATATCCTGAGTTTGCCAAGTAGCATGCGCATTCTTCGGTGGTGAAGAGCTGGAGAACGTCGCCGATAGCGAGGCAAACACCTTCGACCGTTCGGACGGCGGCTTTTCGGAGGAAGTGCTTGAGTTTGGCGAAGACCTGCTCGATGGGGTTCAGGTGGGGCGAGTATATGGGCAGGAAGAAGAGCTTGGCTCCTACGATGCTGTCCGATCGAGCAGAACGCAATGGTAGCACCTATGCTTTTGAGGTGAACCGACTCATTGAATTCTTCGGAACGCCGGCGAACCGATTGGCAGATCCGGACGATTTCGGAACATTTTGCGCGCTGCTCTGCAGCGATTATGCGAATTCCATCGTCGGCCAGAACGTGGTCATCGACGGCGGCACAATTCATGGAATGTTCTAGCGGACCGATCGAGCACTCGCCTCACAAATGAACGTTCTAGTTTCATGCGAACCGACCCGATAGCCAGCCGGGCGTCCAATTGACGGCTTCGTATTGCGCGAGGACGACTTTCGCGTCTCAGTCTTGCGACCGTGATAGCAGGGCTGTGACACATCCCGAACCGACTATGAGGCGTCGTATATGAGCTACGGTAACACACGTCAACGTCGGAACGCCGTAAAGCATGCGATCGCCGAGGGTAAGATGGCCTTGGGAATCGGTGTTCAGACCAACTCCCCTGATATGGTCGAGATGGCGGCCGCTACGGATTTCGACTTTGTGTATCTTGACCTTGAGCACGGATCCTTTGGTTTTGATTCCGCGATCAACTTGATCAGAGCGGCGGAAGCATCAGGTATCACACCCTTGGTGCGTGTTCCTGATCACACGACGAGCTCTATAATGCGTGTGCTGGACGCGGGGGCGATGGGGGTGATCGTTCCAAATGTGAAGAGCGCGGCTGAAGCTTAAAAAGCCGTCTCGGCAGCAAAGTACACTTGGAACTCAAATGGCGGATCGCGCGGAGCGTGTCCGGGCACGCGGGCTACCTGGCATCAGGTTCGAGATTGGGCAGACTTCTCGATCGCGAGTAACGAGGAGACGTCGGTTTGGCTTCTATTGGAAACGCCCGAAGCGCTTCAGGCGGTCGACGAGATCGTAAGGGTACCTGGGATTGATGCGATTATGCTTGGTCCTTTCGACCTCGCACATGCGTTGGGACTGCCAGGCCAAACCAAACATGAGGTAGTGATCGAAGCCTGCAAACAGATAAGCGCGAAGGCAAGAAAAAGCGGCATTGAGATCGTCTGGACGATGTTCTCCGGATCGATGGATCATGAAGAGCAAGGGCTGATCGAAACCATGGATGCGCGGATCGTCATTGCGGGTACCGACCGGCGGATCGTAATGACAGCACTGCGGGAAAAGCATTCCAGCGCAACATAGAGCAGCCCGTATCCGCGAGATGAAAGCGCTGATCGAGCTCCTTCCTCGGGTCCCTCCGATCGCTCTTTCCGCGCCGAATTAGGTGTATAATCAGTACTTAGGAAGCTTGTCAGCGTTCGGACCCCACAGATAACGACCTGGCGGATATAGCTCTAAAGTAGAGCGAAGTAGGTCCCGGATCGCGCGGTTGGCGGTTACCGTGGACGAAGCGCGACTCTGATTTTGCGATCCGACACACATCGGAACATCGTGATCAGCGTGCATTCTTGCCAACCGGTTTACGGTGGTGTTCGAGAGAATGGCAAGCTTGCGGGTGTTCAGGGCTGCGAGGGCCGAGGCCCAGCGCGATATCTTCGCCTTCATCGAGGGCTTCTACAATCGCGCATCAGAACACCCATCTGTCTATGTTGTTGAAGAGAAGAGAGTTTGCTGATTGGGATGCGATCCCGTGGGGTATCTTGGGTTCTGTCGCGCTCGCTCGGCGATAGAGTGAGCGGCAGCTGTTATCAGCGAGGCGCGAGCAAAGATCCACGGGCCGTCCGATAGCGGATGGATGGCTGCGATTTCGTCGGTTTCGGCGGCGAGCCGGAGCGTCTTGGGCGCAATCTTGAGGAGCTTTGCCGCGTTGCTGAGGTTTAGCCAGGGCTCGATCCCGTCCTCGGCGGGCTTGAACACCGGGATGCGATAGTTCGAGCGCATCGAGGTGACACGCTCGCGCGTCCAGCGATTGCCGTTACCGGTCTTGAGGCTGTTGCGGTTGAGCAGGCCGGCGATCAGATCGTCGCTGGCGATCAGCACCAGTTGGCGCACAGCTTCGATGATGTTGGCGGAGGTGCTGTTGCGCTGCCCGCGCCGGCGCTTGGGCAGGCGTATCTCGCTGTGAACGCCGCCGACCCAGTGGACGATGAGGACGATCTCGGAGGCCGCATCGTCGATATCGGCCACGATCTCATGGATGACGGTGCGCACAATCCGCTTCTTGAGGCGAGCATCCGTCGTCGGCGCATCCCAGACCGTTTTGAGGTTCGAGGCCGGAACGCCAAGCGAAGCTGGATCGGCAATGGGGGCGGGCATCGCCGCATCATGCATGGCGATCTTGCCCTCGACCTCCGCCACGTGGGCGAGCGCCCTGTTCCAGCGCGCTTCAAGCTCACCCGCCACCAGCCGGTTCGCGGGGTCAGCGGCATCGTATTGCCGGAAGGCCCGGTCGACGGCATAGCGCGCCGCTTCGAGGTCGCGACTGAGAGCATCGCGCACCTGATCCCGCCGTTCCCTGGCTTCCTTGGCGGCAGCGGTCGCCGCGGCGATAGCGCCCGGACCGACGACGCCGAGCAGTGCTTCCTCGATTGCATCATCGACGCGCAGTCCGCCGAAGCCGATGCAGTGAGGGCCGCCATTGTCCATCCAGGCGCGGCTGCAGCTATAGCGCGGAATATGGCGCTTCATGCCGGAGTACCGGAGTGTGAGCTTGCGACCGCAGCGCCTGCAGCGGATCAGACCGGCCAGCAGCGCGTCACCATGCTTGGGCGCGCCGTGATACCGACTGGTGGGAACGTTGTTGCTGACCATGGTGCGGATCGCCTCGAACCTCTCCCAGCTCACGTACCCATCGTGGGTGTTGGGCTTCAGCGCCAACCATTCGTCCCGCGCCTTGCGGCGGATCTTCACGCTCACGCCCTCGGCACCGTATCCCGCCGCGACAGCCGTCTTACCATAGGCATAGGCGCCGCCGTAGACCGGGTTCTCAATGATCCGGTGGATGGCGGAGTAGCTTGGTCGTCGCCAGGCCGTGTCGCCATTGGTCTGCTTTACCGGCAGATCGAGATTGTACTCGTGGAGCCAGCAGAGCGCCTGTCGCGCGCTGCCGAGTTCCTCGACCTTGTCGAACACCAGCTTGATCGCTTCCTGGACCCGCCGATCCGGATCTTTCTCATAACGGTCGCCGGACTTCACGAACCCGACCGGCGCCGCCACAACCAACTCGCCCCGGCGCGCCTTCTCGTAGCGGGCCGAGAGCGAGCGCTGGCGCAACAGATCCAGTTCGTACTCGTTGAGGCTGCCCTTGAGCCCGAGCAACAGGCGATCGTTGCCGTGCCTTGGCGCATAGATGGTCTCCTGATCGACCAGAACGGTATCGACCACGCGGCACATCTCGATGAGTTGCTGCCAATCCCGGCTGTTGCGAGCGAAGCGCGAGACCTCGCGGGCGCAAACCGCACCAACCTTACCGAGGCAAACCTCCGCTACCATCCGCTCGAAGCCGGCGCGTTGTACCCCGCCGGCGGCCGAACGACCGAGATCATCATCAATCACGTCGATCTCTGACCACCCGAGCGCCGTCAGCCGGTCCCGCATGGCGTATTGCAACGCGCTGCTCTCGCGATTGTGCAACACCTGATGCGCCGAGGACTGACGCACGTAAAGAATCGCCTTGCGCTCGAGATGATGAGGCCTGACCTTGTCAGAGATCATGGCCGACCTCCTTCGCGCGCGGCATCGCTGTCGTCGCAGCATGGCCGAGGATCAACTGCGTCATCAGACTGGTCAGCGCCGCCCGCGCTTCCGCCGGCAGCTCCGACCATGCCGGCGCGCCGAGGGCGCCGTTCGGCAGGCCGCTCCCGAACAGATCCATCTGCTGCTGCGACCGCGGTTGTCGATTGTGTCGGTATCCGCTCCCTGGCATTGCCGTCTCGCGTGACATGAGCCGCTCCCCGATTCTGGTCGTGAGAGCCTCTGGATGCGCCAGAAAGCGGGGCAGCTGATGGCGTTCGATCCTTCAACGCCAGATCGAGAAGCGCAGCGAGCGCCGCAAGTGCATCGATGCTAACAAACGGCTGAGCTGTCAGAAGCTCGGCGTCAGGGCAGGCCGTCCGGTCGAACATCCATGCTGGAACTTCCAGCCAACGGTCTGCTTGCGATCCGTCCAGGGTGCAGCGAAAAACGACATCGTCCGCCTTGTCGACCGCCCCATGAACGCAAACTCGGCGACCAAACCAGGGATGATGCCGATAAAGAACCTCGCGAAGAACGGTCCTGTGGGCGTTCTCAAACGTCGTTGTACAACCGAACAAGGGTCCATTCCGCCGTGGATATATCCCCCCGATCGAAATGGAGCTAAAAGCCGCCTAAACCTGTCCATTTTCCCGGGGGAAGATCATACCCACACCGTTGCTGGAACAGCAGGCGGAGTGTGCGTCTCCGGCCGCGCTTATCGAAGCGTACTACGCAAATCTACGCGATTGCGCTCCTTCGAACGAATGCTCCGTTCTACCAGGAGATCGAAGGGCTCAAGGAGCGTTGATTGTGAGTGCAGCAAATGCAGTGGCGTTGAATCAGGTCCACCAATTACTTTTGCAACCAGTTTTTTTCGACGGGATTCTTTCATGTCGAATTTACTAAAGGCGTATATTGGAGACGAATCAATTGTGGGCAGCGTGGAATTTAAATGCAGCAGGACCAGAAGAGAATGATGCCGTCGCCATCGCGACGAGCATGAAGAAATTGTCACGACGCCAACTGCTTGATGGCAGCATCGGGATCGGCGCGTTTTTGCTGACCGCGGGGGCCGTCAGGGCCGCAGACCCCATGCAGAGCACTATGGACATGTCCTCCCCCATGGACATGTCTCCCACGATGGGCATGGTACCAGACAAGCCGGCGCCCGCCGTGGATCAGCCGCTTGTCGAGCCCGAGGTGCGGCGCTCCGTCAATGGCGTGCTTAGCACGACCTTGCGGGTAGGGTACGCCTACCGGCAGATCGGCGGTGTCAGGCTCTATGTTCGGTCTTATGAAGGCGGCAGCCCAGGGCCTACCTTGCGCATGAAGCCCGGCGACACGTTGCGCATCAAGCTGATCAATGATCTGCCGCCGAACCGGGACTGGCTTCCCGCCGACATCAGTCAGCCGCATCAGTTCAACAACACCAATTTCCACTTCCATGGATCGCACGCGAGCCCAAGCGGCGTTGCCGACAACGTCATGCGCTCGATGGCCCCTGGCCATACCTACGACATCGAGATCAAGCTGCCGGAGGACCACACCAAGGGGACCTACTGGTATCACCCCCACCACCACGGCAGCGCCGATATCCAGATGTCGAGCGGCATGGTGGGCGCCGTCGTCATCGAAGGCGATTTCGCCGATGTGCCGCAGATAGCATCCGCCCGCGAGCGCCTGCTGGTGCTGACTCAGGTGGTCTACGACGCTAATGGCATGGTCGAGGATTTCGAGACGCTCTTTCCGGAAACGGCGACACGCTTCCTGGCGATCAACGGACAGCGTCGGCCGATGATCGAGATGCGTCCAGGCGAGGTGCAGCGCTGGCGTATCCTCAATGCGGCCTATCAGGACGACATGCTGCTCGATCTGGAGAAGCATGACCTGCATGCCGTCGCCTATGACGGCATTCAACTCGGGGCCATGCAGCCTCTCAAGCAGCTTCTGATCGCTCCGGGCCAGCGCGCTGATCTGCTGGTGCAGGCGGGCTCCGCCGGCACCTATGCCTTGAGCGCGGCACCTTACGATCAGGGGCACCCCTCGCCGGTCGGCCCACTGGCGAGGGTAGTGGTGTCAGGCGCGCCGATGGACATGAGGCTGCCGGGCGAATTGCCGCCCCCGCCACTGCAAACCATCAAGGAATCCGAAATCACCAACCGTCGTATGGTGACCTTTTCGGCAACCGCGCCGGAGGCAGATGCTGCCGGCCATTGGCAGGAATTCGGCTTCTTCATCGATGGCAAGAAGTTTAATCCCAACCGCATCGATCAACGGGTCAAGCTCGGTGCGGTCGAGGAGTGGACGATCATCAACACGCATGAGCACGACGACCACGTCTTTCATATACACACCAATCCGTTCCAGGTCGTGTCGGTCAACGGCAAGGCGCTGGCCGTGCCGGAATGGCGCGATTCTGTGATCGTGGAGCGCAAGGGTGGCCGGGTCGTGTTCCGCTCACGCTTTCTCGATTTTACCGGTGTCTACATGGTCCATTGCCACATGATGAACCATGAGGAAATGGGCATGATGCAGACTGTTGAAGTCTACAAGTCCTGAGCGGGGACGATTATGAATTTGACCACGATAGCTGAAGTAAAGCGGCCGGCATCCGTTGACGACGTCGATGGCTGGCGTGATGGTTATTCGTGGCTGGCCGGCGGTACTTGGTTGTTCTCCGAGCCACAGGTGGCCGTCGACACGCTGATCGATCTCGAGGGCCTGGGCTGGGCGCCGCTGATGGCGACGGAAGCGGGCCTCGACATCGCCGCGACCTGTCGGGTCGTGGAGCTGCACGACTTCGAAGGCCAGCCTGGATGGCGCGCGGTTGCACTGTTCCGGAAATGCATCGACTCGTTCCTGATGTCGTTCAAGATTTGGAATGCCGCGACCATCGGCGGCAACGTCTGCATGTCGCTGCCCGCTGGGGCGATGATCTCGCTGACTGCGGCACTTGAAGGCGTCTGCACGCTGTGGCCGCGCAACGGCGAACCGCGCGAGGTGTCGGTCGTCGATTTCGTAACCGGCAACCACCAGAACGTGCTGCAGAAGGGCGAACTGCTGCGCAAGATCCATTTGCCCGTGGCGGCTTTGTCCAAACGCTCCGCCATGCGACAGGTGTCGCTGACCAAATTCGGACGCTCGGCCGCCCTTATCATCGCCACGGTGGGTGATGATGGCGCGGATTTCCTGCTGACTGTCTCGGCGGCCACGCTGCGGCCGGTGCAGTTGCGCTTCGCCACCTGCCCATCGGCTGTAGAACTACGCTATGCCCTCGACGCTCGATTGCCGGCGGAAGCGTATTTCGACGACGTGCACGGATCGGCTCCGTACAAACGCCACGTCACGCAATATCTTGCCGAACAGATCCGCACGGAGCTCGCTTGACCCATTACCATGTCAATGGCCGTCGCTACGCGGCCGAGCCGACGGCCGGCCAGTGCTTGCGCACCTTTTTGCGCGATCTCGATGTGTTCGGCGTCAAGAAGGGCTGTGACGCCGGTGATTGCGGCGCCTGCACTGTGCATATCGACGGCCAGCCCTTCCATTCCTGCCTGGTGCCGGCGTTCCGAGCCGAAGGTCGCGAGATCACCACGATCGAGGGGCTAGCCACAAACGGCGAACTGCATCCGATGCAGAAGGCGTTTCACGATGCGCAGGCCTTCCAATGCGGGTATTGCACCGCCGGCATGATCATGACGGCGGTGACACTGACCGACGCGCAGAAGACCGATCTGCCGCACGCGCTGAAGGGCAACCTCTGCCGCTGCACCGGCTATCGGTCGATCAATGACGCGCTGCTTGGCACATGCAACATCGAACCGGACGAGGCCGGCAAGGCACTCGGCGCCAGCCTGCCCAATCCGTTCACCGACGCCATCGTGACCGGCAAAGCGCGCTACACGATGGATCTGGCGATCGAGGGGCTGCTGCACTTGAAGGTTCTGCGCTCGCCGCATGCCCATGCGCGCATTGTCTCTATCGACCGAAGCGCGGCGCTCGCCGTGCCTAGCGTCGTCGCAATCTATGCCTGGGAAGATGTGCCGAAGCGTCTGTTCAGTTCGGCGTTGCACGAGGACCATCTCGTCGACCCTGATGACATCACGCTGCTCGACAACGTCGCGCGCTTCGTGGGCCAGCGGATCGCAGCCGTGGTGGCGGAGACGGAGGCGGCGGCCGAGGCCGGCTGCCGGGCACTGCACGTGGAGTACGAGATCCTGCCGGCCGTATTCGATCCGGTATTGGCGGTGCAACCCGGTGCACCGCTGCTGCATGACAAGGACTTGGTGACAGCCAGTAACAACATCTTCTGCACGTTGCAGGGTGAAATCGGTGATGTCGCCAAGGGCTTCAAGGAAGCCGATGTGCTGCACGAGCAGACCTACTCGACCACCCGCGTGCAGCATGTGCACCTCGAGACGCATGGATCGATCGCCTGGAAGGGTGAGGATGACCGCTGGCATATCCGCACGAGCTCGCAGGCGCCGTTCGCCGCGCGGCAAAAGCTCGCCTACATCATGGGGATTCCGCCACGCGACCTGCATGTGTTCACCGAGCGCGTCGGGGGAGGTTTCGGCGGCAAACAGGAATTGGTTTCGGAAGATCTTGTGCTGTTCGCCACGATGAAACTGGGTCGCCCGGTGAAGTGGGAATGGAGCCGCGAGGAAGAATTCATCGGCGCCACGACGCGGCACCAGATGACCACCAGAGTGAAGATTGGCGCGCGCAAGGACGGCACGCTGACGGCGCTCGACGTGGAGGTGTTCTCCAACACCGGCGCCTATGGCGGCCATGGCGGCGAAACGTTGGCAGCCGCGATGGCGAGCCCGATCGCGACCTATCGCTGCGCGAACAAGAAGGGCATCGGCCACGCCGTCTACACCAACATGACACCGGGCGGCGGGTTTCGCGGCTATGGCGCCTCGCAGACCACCTTCGCCGTAGAATGTGCGATCGACGAGCTGGCAAGACTGCTCGACATCGACCCGTTCGAGATGCGGCGCAAGAATGTGGTGCGGCCAGGCGATAACATCGAATCGATCTGGAAGGAGCCAAGCGACGCCAGCTACGGCAGCTACGGTATCGGTGAATGCCTTGATATCGTCGAGCGGGAGCTGCAGAAGGGCAATGGCGTCACGAAGCCCGAAGGTGCGGAATGGGCGGAGGGCCGGGGTGTTGCATTGGCCATGCTGGAATGCGGGCCCCCGACCGAGCATCGCTCGGGCGCCGAGATGCGCCTGCTGCCGGACGGCACCTACCATCTCGCCTGCGGCTCGACCGAAATGGGCAACGGCATCACCACGGCGCACAAGCAGATCGCGGCATCGATGATGGGCACGCGCGCTGATGACATCGACATCATCAACGCCGATACCGATCGCACACCCTATGACACCGGCACCTTTGCGAGCACGGGCGTCGTGGTCGGAGGCAAGGCGGTTCACTTGGCTGCCCAAGCCATGTCAGATGATATAATCGGCTTTGCCAGTCGCTACACCGGCGTCGCAATCGACCAATGCCGCCTCGACAACGACGCGGTCATCTGCGGCAACCAGCGGATTTTGCTGCGTGAGCTGCATGCCGAGGGTGCGAAGGTCGACCATCGCTTCTCGGTCAGCCGTCGGGCCTATCTCTCGCCGCGCACGATCGCCTTCAACGTCCAAGGGGTGCGACTTGCCGTGCATCGCGTGACCGGCGAAATCCGTGTGCTGCACAGCGTGCATGCGGCCGATATCGGCCGGCCGATTAACCCGATGCAGTGCCGCGGCCAGCTCGATGGCGCCGTTGCAATGGGCTATGGCTGGGCGTTGGTCGAGAACATGGTGCATGACGACGAAGGTCACATGGTCAATCCGCAGCTGCGCAACTGCCGCATCCCCACCTTTGCCGATACGCCGCATACCGACATCTTCTTTGCCGACACGATCGACCTGATCGGGCCTCTTGGTGCGAAGTCCCAGGGGGAGTGCGGCATCAATCCGGTGGCGCCGGCCGTCTCGAATGCGTTGGCCAATGCCACTGGTGTGCGTTTTGCCCATCTGCCATTCACCCCCGATCGTCTTTTCGCGAAACTCGCTGCCGCTAAATGAGCGATGCTGCGACCAGCGTCAGCATCGTCACGCAAACATGCGTTCGGCCAGAAAGCGCCGACGCGTTCGCACGATGGCAGGGCGAAACCAGCACGGTGATCTCCAGTTTCCCAGGGTTCATCGAGCAGCGACTGATGCCGCCCAACCCGCCGCTGCAGGTCGATTGGGTGATCCTGCAGCGCTTCGCCAGCCTGGAAGATGCCAAGCGATGGCTGGGCTCGTCCGAACGGCAGTCCCGCATCGAAGGGGCCACCCCAATGCTTGTGGGGCGCGACGACGTTCACATCGTGCGCGACGATGCCAGTGCCGCGCGCACGGCGCCGGTCTCCGCAGTGATGAGCACGCGGGTAAAGCCCGGCATGGAGGCTGAATACCTGAAATGGGAGCAGAAGGTCGCCGCGGTGCAGTCGAAGGCAGCGGGGTTGCAGGGCTATCGCTTCGAACCGTCTGTGCCGGGCGTGCAGGAGGACTTTGTCGCGATCTTGCGTTTCGACAGCGAGACCAATCTGCGGACTTGGCTTGAGTCACCGCAACGACGTCAGCTGCTCGACGAAGCCGCACCGCTGACGGCTGAATTCCACGCGCGAATAGCGCAAAGCGGTTTCGAGCAATGGTTTCGCGACGCCACGCCTGAGGGTGCGCCGGCGCCCGCAGCGTGGAAGATGAACATGATCGTCCTTCTGACGCTCTATCCGGTCGTATTCCTGTGGGGCCTATTGGTGGGCACTCCAATTCTGACAAGGGCACTAAACCTGAATTTCCCGGCTGCACTGTTCATTGGCAACGCGTTCAGCGTCATCCTTACCTCGTATCTGGTGCCGTGGACCGCCAACCGGCTCAGCTGGTGGCTAACACCCCCGAAGCCCGGACGAACCCTTGTGCACCTACGGGGCGCCAGTTTGCTGGTCGCGGCCTATTTAATCATGATCTTGCTGTTCTGGAGGGCTTTATAGCTGGTCGTGCGGCCCGTGTTTTGATCAGGCTGACCCTCACCAGCCGCTTTGAGTGTTGAAGGGCCGGACAATGACAAGCGGGCTCCAACAGCGCAGACTTAAGGTCAAACAATTCGGATTTAGCAAGACGTACGACGGACATGTTTGGATCGGTCCCGAAAAGCAGCTCGAGTTCAGGCATATGCGAAGAGCAGCGCTAAGTATGCTTATGGTGGGCGATGCGCGGCCCAACGGCCACACGCCTATCATTCCGATTGACCACGAAACACTGCTGATCCGGCTCGGCTAGGTTGTGAGCTTGCAGGGGCGGCTGTGAATGACGGCGCCGGGCAGGAAGCGGATAGCGACCATCGAAGCCCCGCCACCGCAGAGCGAAGACGGGCCGCTCTCAAAATCAGATTAAGCCACTGCTAATTTTAAGCTAGGCTACTGCGGTCGGAAATTGGCCAGTAACCCCTGTTGGGTACCGGCCGGTTTTGATCCCTAGCGGGGATGTAGAGCTGCCCCTAGGGGGCGCACCGCGGACTTTGGCGAATGATCGATCACGCTAGAGCCCTCGAAGCCAGATTGCCAAACTTTGAAACCAAGGGCCCGCCGATTCACGCCGGCCGGCCTTGATCAAACACAAACTTTGCGGTGGGGCTGACTACCTCGTTCTGTCGGCAATCCATAATCCGACTGCCGCTCCGACGGCGCTGAACAGGACTCCAGCGTAGGACAGCAGCTCGCCGCCCCACAGCGCGGGAACGAAGCCGCCGATCGTTGAGCCGATCAAGACGGCGATCCAATAACGCGATCCCACGCCAGTCCTCCCCGAAGCCCCGCCGGAGGGTTTTTCTTGCTTTCGATCATCAATTGCCATGGGATAGAAGTCCACAAATGTTTGGGAGACGACAACCGTGGCGACAGGTACTGTGAAGTGGTTTAACGCGACCAAGGGCTTTGGATTTATACAACCGGATGGCGGCGGCAAGGACGTGTTCGTCCATATCTCCGCAGTTGAGAAAGCCGGTTTCAGTTCGCTCGCTGAGGGCGCCAAGGTGAGTTACGAGATTGTCGCCGATCGCGGCAAGGAGTCGGCCGGAAACTTACGGCTCGGCTGATCAGTTACTCGTCACGCTTCAGCTTTCGCTTGCTTCAATGCGGATCCTTTCGCGTCAGATCGAAGGCTATCGAAAAACGGCCCCAGCCGCCAACCCAGTGGTAGGTTTTCTCCGACTGGGTCTTGGGGGCAAGATCTAGTCGCAGCTTCTCACTGCTTGAAGGTGAGGGACCTATCCGGGCAATCAAGCAGCCACGCGCTATGCGCCCGCCGTTAGCTATTGATTCTTTGCCGGTAAGCCCATCTGGTTTCTTGGAATCTAACATTTGTTAATCGAGGCCGCCAACTGAGGCGGCCTTCTTACTGCCCGAAGATCAAAAAGATCGCGGCGCTGAGGGCGAGGAAAAATCCGGCAATACGGAGAACGCGATATCGGCGCGCCAGCGAGCGTCACCGTTCCAGTCGGGACCGTGCGTCGCTCCGCTAGCGTCGGATTGTGAATTCACCCGAACCCCGTCGTGATTCCCACCTGGCCTGCTCGAGCTCGGGTCGGTCAAGCTCTGCCTCGGGGTAACCGATGCACAGATAGCCTATGAATTTCCAGGACTCCGGCACGGCGAGAATTTTGTCGATGCAAGCTGGATTCAGGATCGATACCCAGCCCAGCCCGATGCCTTCCGCGCGAGCGGCGAGCCACATCGAGCAGATCGCGGCTACGACGGAATATTCGGTGGTTTCGGGCATCGTTGCGCGCCCGAGACCGGCGCCGATGATTTCGGTCTTTTCCGCGAATACGGCCAGGTGGCCCGGTGCTTCCTCGAGGCCTGATAGCTTGAGAGCCGCATATTTTGCCGCGCGTTCGCCCGAATAGGATTGCAGGGCCTCGGCATTGCATGCCCTGAAATCCTCGATCACGGCGCGGCGTCTCGCGCTGTCCTCGACGATGACGAACCTCCACGGCTGACTGAGGCCGACGGATGGCGAAAGGCAGGCGATCTCGATCAGCCGTTCGATGGTGCCGCCCGGCAGCGGGTCCGATCGAAAGCGACGCACGTCGCGACGCCACACGAACAGCTCGTGGAGTTGACGGCGAAACGTATCGTCGAATGAGACCATCAGGATCGTCGTCCCGTCTGGAGGAGGGGGGCCGCCATGGTACCTGCAAGGCGGTTGATGCAGCACGTCATTTAAGCTTCATCGGCAGGCCGGCCACCACGAATTCCACCTCGTCTGCGACGCCGGCAATAGTCTGGTTCATGAGTCCGGCGGCGTCGCGAAATAGCCGCGCCAACGCATTGTCGGGCACGATGCCGAGGCCGACCTCGTTGGTGACCAGGATCACCGGGCTGCGCTGGCGGGCCAGCGCTTCGGCCAGGCGTGTAACCTCCTGCGACCAGTCTCGCTCGGCATGAAGCAGGTTTGACAGCCAGAGCGTCAGGCAATCGACGAGCCTCGCGCCGCCGCCGTCGGTCTTGCTCAGTGCCTCGACGAGGTCGAGCGGCACTTCCCGTTCGATCCAGTCGCTTCCCCGCCGCGCGCGGTGCCTGGCGATACGTTCGTCCATTTCCGCGTCGAGCGCCTCGGCCGTGGCAATATAGACGGGCTGACCCGGAAAGGCGCGCGCGCGGAGTTCGGCGCGGTGGCTCTTTCCCGATCGAGCTCCGCCCGTTACCAAAATCGCGGCCATCATGATCTCCTGTCGGCCCAGCAGTAATCACCAATCGCGATGAAAGACAAAGCTGAAATCAGCCGCGCGGGGCTTGCGCTCGGCCGGGGTCTTGCGCATCAGGAGAGATCGAGGCGGGAGACAAAGCGTGGGCTTTGCGGGAGCGATGGCGGTGGCGATGGCGGTGGATGCCCTGATCGGTTGGCCGGCCTGGCTGTTTGCGCGTGTCGGCCATCCCGTGACCTGGCTCGGCTGGGTCATCAACGTCGTCGATACCACCTGCAACCGGACGTCTGACACGGCCGCATTCCGTCGCGCGGCCGGCGTTGCGGCAGCTATCCTGGTGATTGCGCTGGCGGCCACGCTCGGTTGGGCCGTTCAGCTCGTGCTGGCCTCGGGATGGACCCGCGTCATCCTGGTGGGAATTCTGGCGTGGCCGCTGGTTGCCTTGCGTTCGCTCGATGATCACGTCGCGGCGGTCGCGGATCCCCTGGAGTCCGGCGATCTCGCCGGCGCACGTCTGGCGGTCGCGCACATCGTCGGACGCGACCCCGCCACGCTCGATAGTGCCGGCATTGCGCGCGCGACCATCGAGAGCCTGGCCGAGAATGCGTCCGATGGCGTCGTGGCACCGGTGTTCTGGGGCGCCCTGTTCGGGCTGCCGGGAATTGTCGGCTACAAGGCGATCAATACGCTCGACTCGATGATCGGTCATCGCACGGAGCGGCACGAAGCCTTTGGATGGGTTGCCGCCCGCATCGACGATCTTGCCAATCTTATCCCGGCGCGCTTGAACGGATTTCTTTTCGTGCTGCTCTCTCCCCAGCCGTTGCAGGCGTGGTCGTGCATGCTGCGAGATGCAAACCGCCACCGTTCTCCGAACGCGGGCTGGCCGGAAGCGGCGATGGCCGGTGGGCTCGGCGTGCGGTTCAGTGGTCCCCGGATTTATCACGGAAGCGTTGCGAATGAGCCTTGGCTGAACGAAAGCGCGCGCGATCCCGATGCCGCCGATATCCGCCGGGGATTAAAGCTCTATCGTCGCGCCATGATGCTGTTGGCTGTGGCGCTTGCGATCCTGGCCGTCGTGTGAGGGAACGGCAGATGCGTGAGCACGGTGGCAATCTCGATGTCGCTCAGCGGCGCTTCGGCGGCCGTGCGGAGGACTGGATCGACCTGTCGACCGGGATCAATCGGCTGCCTTATCCATCCGTCGATGTCGAACCGGGAATCTGGAAGGCTCTGCCTTCGCGATCCGACATCGAGTCGCTTCATGACGCGGCGCGGCACGCCTACGCCACCGATGCGCCGATCATCGCGATGGGGGGCGCCCAAGCGGCCATCCAAGCGCTGCCGCATTTGTCCTCTCGCGGCCGGGCGCGCATCCTTGCGCCCACCTACAACGAATACGCTGCGGCTCTATCGGCCTCCGCCTGGGACGTTACCGAAGTTTCCGATCTCGGGGCGCTCGCGGGCGCTGATCTTGCGGTGGTCGCCAATCCCAACAATCCCGACGGCAGGCGCCACGATCCGAGCGATCTGCTGGCGCTCCTGCCGCGCGTCGGCCGGCTGGTGATTGATGAGAGCTTTGCCGACCCTGTTCCTGATCTCTCGCTGGCGCCTGAGGCGGCACGGCCGGGGCTTTTGATCTTGCGTTCGTTCGGAAAGTTTTACGGGCTTGCCGGCCTGCGACTCGGTTTTGCGATCTGCGGCGAGCGCGAGATCGCCGCGCTTGCAGCAATGGCGGGTCCCTGGCCGGTGTCGAGTGCCGCGATTGCCATCGGGCGGCGGGCGTTGCGCGACAAGGCCTGGGCAAAGGCGACATCGACACGCCTGGCGCACGACAGTCTCAGGCTCGATGAGGAAGTGCGACCGCAAGGCTGGACACTGGTCGGCGGCACGCCGCTGTTCCGGCTTTACGAGACCGGCGATGCGCTGGTCGCGCAGAAGATGCTTGCGCGTGACCATATCTGGTCGCGCGTCTTCGAGCAACGACCGGGATGGCTCCGCCTGGGTTTGCCCGGCAGCGAAACGGAATGGTCGCGGCTCGCCGTCGTGCTGTCGCGCTGACGATCAACGAGCGAGCGCCAGCATCCCCGCGACATCGAGATGAGCTTCGATGTGATCGGCGAGCGCCTCGAGCGCGCCTTCCACCCTTGCACCGTACGGTTGGTCCGCGACGGGAATATCGAGTTGCGCGAGGAATGCCTTGCGGAAGCTGTCGGACGCGAACAGTCCATGCAGATAGCTGCCCAGGATGCGTCCATCGCCGGAGACAGCGCCCTCCGGCGTTCCGCCAACCGACGCAAACGGGCGTGCCCGATCGGGGCCGTCGGTATGCCCGATATGGATTTCGTAGGCGCTGATCGATTGATCCGTGGCGGCATGGACGGCCGTCACCCGCGTGAGCGTTTTCTGCTCGGTCATGACGGTCGCGACGTCAAGCAGTCCGAGACCGGGCGTTTCGCCGGCGGTCCCTTCGATTCCATCGGGATCGGCCACGCTGCGTCCGAGCATCTGGTATCCGCCACAAACGCCCAACACGTGACCGCCACGGCGGCAATGCGCCAGAAGATCGATATCCCAGCCTTGGGCGCGCAGAAACGCGAGGTCGCCGCGCGTCGATTTCGTGCCGGGCAGGATGACGAGCCTGGCATCGCCCGGGATGGCTTCCCCGGGGCGCACCATCACGAGATCGACACCGGGTTCAAGCTTCAGCGGATCGAGATCGTCGAAATTCGCGATCCGCGACAGCGCAAGAAAGGCGATCTTGCATTGGCCGGGCTTGCGCGCCTCACCGAGCCCGAGCGCGTCTTCGGCTGGAAGCTCGCCGGCGCGGGCGAACCAGGGCAGCACCCCGAACCCACGCCAAGCGGTACGGGTTTCGATCAACCGGTAGCCATCGTCGAACAGCGTCGGGTCGCCGCGGAATTTGTTGATGACGAAGCCCTGGATCATCGCGGCATCCTCGGGATCGATGACCGTCTTGATGCCGACCAGTTGCGCAATCACGCCGCCACGGTCGATATCGCCGATCAGCACGACGGGGACGTTGGCCCGGCGCGCAAAGCCCATATTGGCGATATCGGATTTGCGCAAGTTGACTTCGGCCGGGCTGCCGGCCCCTTCGACCAGCACGAGATCGGCGCGATCCTTCAGCCGTTCGAAACTCTCCAGCACCGCGCCCATCAACGAGGGCTTCATCGCGGTATATTCGCGCGCGCGCGCGGTCGCCACACGCTTTCCCTGCACGATGATCTGCGCGCCGACATCGGTCTCCGGCTTCAACAGCACCGGATTCATGTCGGTGTGCGGTTCGACGCCAGCGGCCAGCGCCTGCAACGCCCGCGCACGTCCGATCTCGCCGCCGTCGACGGTCACAGCGGCATTGTTCGACATGTTTTGCGGTTTGAACGGCAGCACGCGCAGGCCGCGTCGCCTGGCGGCGCGCGCCAGTCCCGCGACGATGAGCGATTTGCCCACGTCCGAGCCTGCTCCCTGGATCATCAATGCGCGCGCCATGGCGTTTGCCTGCTCGGCTTCCGCTAGAATTCGACGCCCGGCTGGGCCTTGATGCCGGACCGGAAGGGATGCTTCACGAGTGTCATCTCGGTGACGAGGTCGGCTATCTCGATCAACCCCTCCTTGGCATTGCGCCCGGTGAGCACGACGTGGGTCATCGGCGGCTTCGATGTCGTCAGAAACGCGACGACGTCGGAGACCGCCAGGTAATCGTAACGAAGCGCGATGTTGATCTCGTCGAGCACGACCATGCGCAAGGCCGGATCGGAGATCAGTTGCTTAGCCTTTTCCCAGCCGGCTTGCGCCGCGGCGACGTCGCGGGCGCGATCTTGTGTTTCCCAGGTGAAGCCTTCGCCCATGGCATGGAATTGACAGAGATCGCCGAAATGCCCGGTGAGCAGGCGGCGCTCGCCGGTGTCCCAGGCGCCCTTGATGAACTGCACGACCGCGCAGGGAAAGCCGTGCGCCACGCAGCGGACGATCATGCCGAAGGCGGAGGAGGATTTTCCCTTCCCCGCGCCGGTATGAACGATGATCAGCCCCTTTTCACCGCTCTTGGTCGCCATGATCTTGTCCCGGGCGACCTTCTTTTTCGCCATCTTGGCGGCGTGGCGATCGTCCAGCGACGCCTCGCTGCCGACGGCTTCGTCGCCGGGGTGTTGATCAGAATTCATCTGACATTCCTTTGCCTTGACAAGTTCTGGGCCAGGACGAATGGTGGGTTTACGTTGGTTCCTGTCCTATGACAGGCGAAGAGGGAATGCGATAGGCCGAAGCCGCAAGGTTTGGTCCGAAGAGCAGCCGCCCCCGCGACCGTGACCGGAGAGATGTCCAAAGCCACTGATCCCCAAATGGGGTCGGGAAGGCGGGGATCGAAGGGTGGAAACCCTGCTCCGCAAGCCGGGAGACCTGCCAGCGTGATGTTTGAGACCGGCGGACGGGGTGTTCCGCGACGGGGAACGAACCTTATAGATGGGTTCGTGTGCCTCATCGCCTCCCGTCGTTAATCCAGGAAGGGCGATGACCGTTACACTTCATGTTTGCACCACCTGCCGCGCTGGCCAGACGCTGGAGGAAGGTGAGGTGACGCCCGGTGCGCGCCTGCATTCCGCAATTCTCGATGCGGGTGTGCCTGATGGTGTCACGCTGGTTCCGGTTGAATGCCTTTCCGCGTGCAGCCAAGGCTGCTCGGTCGCGCTCAGCGCTCCGGGGCGCTGGTCCTATGTCTACGGCCGGCTGTCCGCCGCCAACGCGACGGATGTGATCGCCGGTGCGTCCGCCTATGCGGCGGCGCCTAACGGCATCGTGCCGTGGCGCAGCCGTCCGGAGATTTTTCGCAAGCAGTCGCTTGCCCGGATTCCACCCGTTGCCGTCGTGCCAGAGGCCGCAGAATGAACACGCTCACCAAAATTCCGGTCACTGTCATCACCGGCTTTCTCGGGTCAGGCAAGACGACGCTGATCCAGCACCTGATCCGTAACGCCAACGGCAAGAAGCTCGCGGTGCTGGTCAACGAGTTCGGCAGCGAAGGCGTCGATGGCGACATCCTGAAGTCCTGCGCCGACGCCAATTGTCCGACCGAAAACATCATCGAACTCGCCAATGGCTGCATTTGCTGCACCGTCGCCGATGATTTTATCCCGGCCATGGAGCAATTGCTCGCGCGCCCCGTGAAGCCCGATCACATCCTGATCGAGACGTCGGGGCTCGCGTTGCCGAAGCCGTTGCTCAAGGCGTTCGACTGGCCCGAGATCCGCTCGCGGATCACGGTCGATGGCGTGATCGCATTGGCCGACGCGGAGGCGGTCGCAGCCGGCCGCTTTGCGCCGGATCCCGCTGCGGTGGACGCGCAGCGTGCGGCGGACGAAAATCTCGACCACGAGACGCCGCTGTCGGAAGTGTTCGAGGACCAGATCGCGTGTGCCGATATTGTATTGCTAACCAAGGCAGATCTGGCGGGTTCGAAAGGGCTCGAGGCAGCCAAATTGGCAATCAGGGCCGAAATGCCGCGGGAGGTGCCAATGTTGCCCGTCGTGGACGGGACGATTGATGCACGCCTGATCCTGGGCATTGGGGCCGCGGCGGAGGATGATCTCGCTGCGCGTCCGTCGCACCATGACGGCGAAGATGACCACGAACACGACGATTTCAATTCCGTGGTGATCGATCTTCCGGAGATCGTGGACGTCGATGCGCTGGTCGCGTCGATCAAGGGACTGGCGCGCGAGCAGAATGTGCTGCGCGCCAAGGGTTACATCGCAGTCGAGGGCAAGCCGATGCGATTGCTGGTGCAATCGGTCGGCGAGCGGGTGAGGCACCAGTTCGACATGCCGTGGGGCGCACGGCCGAGGCAGTCGAAGCTGGTCGTGATCGGCGAACACGGCGATATCGATGAAGCCGCCATCAGGGCGCGTCTAGGTGTCTGATGCACGTCGTCTTCCGGGAAAGCCGCGGGCTTGAGGAGACCGCGACACCAAGGGACCTCGGCCAGGATCCGGCCGATCTCGTGGTGCTCTCGTTTTCGGACAGCGATCTCGCCGTATTCGCGTCCGGCTGGCGGCGAGGCCGCAGCGCGCTGCCATCGCTGAGGCTGGCGAATCTGGTGGAGTTGCGCCACCCGCTGTCGGTCGACACCTATATCGAACGGACGCTGTCGCGGGCGCGGGGCATCCTCGTGCGGCTGATCGGAGGCGAACCTTACTGGTCGTACGGATTGGCCGCCCTGCATCGCCTGGCGAAAGACCGTAACATTGCATTCGCGGTGCTGCCGGCAGATGGCCGTGACGACCCGCGGCTGGATGAATTCTCCACACTGCCGGTCTCGACGCTGCGCAGGCTCAAGGTGCTCTGTGACAAGAGCGGTCCTGTCGCAGCGCAGGCCGTGCTTGCCCAGCTGGCACTGGCGTCAGGACTCTATGCCGGACCGGTCGTCGGTGAAATCGATCTTCCCGAGATCGGTTTCTACGATCCTTTGCGTGGCGTCGTCGCGGTGCTGCCAGCATCGGATGGCCGGCCACGGGCGCTGGTGACCTTCTATCGATCATATCTTGCGGCCGGTGATATGGCGCCGGTCGATGCTTTGATCGCGGCATTGCGGCAGAAAGGCTTTGATGCATGCGGCGTATTCGTCGTGTCGCTGAAGGCACCTGGCGTCGCCGATTGGCTGCGTGCCCGGTTTGAACAATGTCCTCCTGCTGCCATTGTCAATGCGACCGCCTTCTCTGCTGTCGGTGACGACGGCACGACGCCGTTCGATGTCGCATCATGCCCGGTGTTCCAGGTCGCATTGTCCACCGCGCAGCGTGACGATTGGGCTGGCTCGCTTCGCGGTCTTTCCCCCGGTGATCTGGCGATGCACGTGGTGTTACCGGAGGTCGACGGGCGGTTGTTTGCGGGTGTCGTGAGCTTCAAGTCCGCTGGTGAGCGCGATCCGGATCTGCAATTTGCCCATCTTGCGCACCGGCCGGACGATGGGCGTGTGGCGGCTGCGGCAGCACGTGTGACCGCCTGGCACGGGCTTGCCAGCAAGCCGACCAGCGAGAAACGTCTCGCGATCATACTATCCAATTATCCGGGCCGCCCCCATCAGATCGCACATGCTGTCGGGCTCGATGCGCTCGCCTCGGTCGATGCGCTGCTATCGGATCTCGGCGCGGCCGACTTTGATGTCGAGACGGTCAAGTCGTTGGGCGACGTTCTGTTGCGGCAGACATTGACGTGGAGCATCGCCGACTATCGCGCGGCACTTGCCAGCCTTCCACGCTCGCTGTGTGACGATCTCGCGAGCTCCTGGGGTGCGCCGGAGGATGATCCCGTTTGCCGTAGCGGCGAATTTCCTTTCATGGCGATACGATGCGGCAAGTCCATCATCGCCGTTCAGCCGGAACGCGGTGACCTCGGTCATCGCGGCGCCGAATATCACGACCTCTCGCGCACGCCCCGCCATGCCTATGTCGCGTTCTACCTCTGGCTCCGGCAGCAAGGCACCGACGCAATGGTCCACATGGGCGCGCATGGAACGCTGGAATGGCTGCCCGGCAAGTCCGTTGCGCTGTCCTCCGCCTGCTGGCCGGAGGCGCTGATCGGGGACATGCCGATCGTCTATCCCTTCATCGTCAACGATCCCGGCGAAGCGGCGCAGGCCAAGCGCAGGATCGGCGCCGTCACGATCGGTCACCTGCCGCCGCCGCTGGCGCAAGCCGCGTTGCCGGAGGGGTTGCGCCGGCTCGAGCAGCTGCTCGATGAATATTCGACTGCCGACGGGCTTGATCCCGCGCGGCGCCAGCGTCTGATCGCTGATATCCGCGAGGAAGCGCGGATGGCCGGGCTGGAGGAGGATCTGGGGCCTGCCGCCTCGGTCTCTGCGGCCGAAGCCATTCCACAAATCGATCGCTTTGTCTGCGATCTCAAGGAAAGCCAGTTCGGCGACGGTCTGCATGTGTTCGGCCGTGGCGATTGTGGCGAGGCCGAGAAGTATGCGTTGCGCGATGCGCTCTCCGGCAGGCGGGTTGCGCCGGGCCCATCGGGGTCTCCCTATCGCGGGCGCGGCGACGTGCTGCCGACTGGACGCAACCTGTTTGCCGTCGATCCGCGCGCCGTGCCGACGCCGTCGGCACATGCGCAAGGCGTCAAGCTTGCCGACGAGTTGCTGCGCCGCCATCTGCAGGATCACGGTGACTGGCCGAAAGGGCTCGTCGTCGATCTCTGGGGATCATCGACAATGCGCACGGCCGGTGAGGATTTCGCGATGGCCTTGCATCTCGCAGGTATCGCGCCGCGCTGGGATCACGGATCGGGCCGCGTGACCGGTTACGACATCGTCGCACCGGCCGAGCTCGGCCGTCCCCGCATCGACGTCACGCTTCGCGTGTCGGGGCTGTTCCGCGATGTCTTTCCGGGCCTTGCCCAGTTGTTCGAGGCTGCGACCGAGGCGTTGTGCGAACGCGGCGAGGAGGGTGACGACAATCCTTATCGACAGCATGTGTCGCGCGTGTTCGGGCCTCGTCCCGGACACTATGGCGTCGGCATCGCCTCGGTTCCTGATGTCTTCACGCAGGAATCGCGCGAGGCAGCCGGCGAAGCCTGGCTGTCGGCGTCGTCCTGGGCTTTTGCGTCCGACGGCGAAATGCGGCCCGACCGCGCCGGCATCGAGGCAAGGCTCGCCGCGGCCGACAGCTTTGTCCACACCCAGGATCTGCCGGAGACCGACCTGCTGCTGGCGGCGGATTACGCCGCGCATGAAGCTGGCATTGCGGCCGCCGCCGGGCGTCTTGGTTCGAAGGTTCCATCGCTCTATCACCTCGATGCGACGCGGCCGGATCAGCCGCGTGCCCGCCTGTTGACCGAGGAAATATCGCGGGTGGTGCGCGCGCGTGCCGCCAACCCGGATTGGATCGCGGGCATGATGCGCCACGGCTTTCGTGGTGCCGCCGAGATCACCGCGACGCTCGAGCATATGGCCGCTTTCGCCCATCTTGCCGGCGCGGTGCCTCCGCATCTGTTCGATCTCTATTATGACGCGACGCTGGGCAATGACGACGTTTGCGCCTTCATGGCACGGAATAATCCGGCGGCGTTGGCTGCGATCGAAACCTGCTTCACCCGGTTGCATGAGGCGTCGCTGTGGCAGACGCGGCGCAATTCGATCGCGGCATCGCTGCGGGAGGCTTCATGAGCGCGGTTGCGATCAAGGCCTGGTGCCCCGGCGCCCTGCGGCCGATGCAGTCGGGTGACGGGCTCGTGGTCCGTGTTCGCCCGCACGGCGGAAGATTGGACGCAAAGCAGGCGGCGGGAATCGCCGATCTGGCCGGGCAGTACGGCAACGGTCTGATCGATCTGACCAGCCGCGCCAATCTCCAGATTCGCGGTGTCGGTGATCACGGGTATCCGCCCCTGATCGATGGGCTCGCAAGGCTCGGATTGCTCGACCCCGATCCTGAGACCGAAGCCCGACGCAATGTCCTGGTGACACCATTCTGGTCAGCTGGCGACGACACCTCGTCGCTTGCGGCCGAGCTTGAGCTCGGTCTTGCCAGTACTCCTCTCGATCTCCCGACCAAGTTCGGTTTCGCTATCGATGATGGCAGCGAGCGGACGCTCGCCGGCGCATCTGCGGATGTCCGGATCGAGCGCGATGGCGCCGGCGGCCTGATGGTGCGGGCGGATGGTGCAAAACTTGGTCGCGCCGTCACGCGGGGCGAGGCTGTGCCGGTCGCGCTCGCGCTCGCCGAATGGTTCGTCACGTCAGGCGGAGGCGAGAGCGAAAGGCGACGGATGGCAGCCCATATCGCCGAGGGCGCAAGCCTGCCAAAAACCCTTCGCGGCGATGCCAAACCGGCGCGTCAATCGGCCGAGCCGGCTCCCGGACTTTGTCCGCCTGGCGCGATGGTCGGGGTTGCGTTCGGACAGGTTCCGCATCTGACGCTCGGCCATCTCGCCACTCACGCGCAAGCTATTCGCCTGACGCCATGGCGGATGTTGCTGGTGGAGGGGATGCGCGAGATGCTCTGTGGGGCGGACCTCATCACACGGGCCGATGATCCCGTGCTGAGGGTGATCGCCTGCAGCGGCGCTCCGCGCTGTGGTGAAGCCCACGCCGATACGCGCGCGCTGGCGTCTGCGCTGGCACCGCACATCCCGGCCGATGCACGGCTACACGTCTCCGGTTGCGCCAAGGGCTGTGCCCATTCCGGTTCGGCTGATATCACGCTCGTTGCAACGCGCGAGGGTTTTGACGTCGTCCGTGGCGGCTCGACACGAGATATGCCTGTGATGCACGGGCTGAGTGGTACCGCCATCGTCGCAAATCCCTCCATGCTGATGGGAGGCCGCTGATGCCGTATACCTATGAGACCAATGGCGCGGCGATCTATCGGCAATCCTTTGCCACCATCCGAGCCGAGGCCGACCTTGTCCGCTTTACGCTCGACGAGGAGCCGGTGGCCGTGCGCATGATCCATGCGGCCGGTATGGTGGGACTCGAATTGCATATCCGATTTACATCAGGCATGGCGGCCACCGCGCGCGCTGCCTTGCAGAACGGCGCGCCCATTCTGTGCGATGCGCGCATGGTGTCCGAGGGAATTACGCGCGCGCGCCTGCCGGCCGGCAACGCCGTCATCTGCACGCTCGACGATCCCGCCGTTCCCGCACTTGCGCAATCCATGCGCAACACCCGCTCGGCGGCTGCGCTTGAGCTGTGGCGGCCGTATCTGGATGGCGCCGTCGTAGCCATCGGCAATGCGCCGACAGCCCTGTTCCATCTTCTCAACATGCTGGAGCATCGCGACTGTCCAAGGCCGGCGGCGATCATCGGCTGTCCGGTCGGCTTTGTCGGTGCGGCCGAGGCCAAGGCTGCGTTGATGGCCGATCCGCCTGTGCCGGCGCTGACCGTCGAGGGGCGTCTTGGCGGCTCGGCGATCACAGTCGCAGCCGTCAACGCGCTGGCGAGCCGGAGCGAATAGCGATGGGGCGCATCATCTGCTGCGGCCTCGGGCCAGGCGATCCGGATCTGATGAGCGTGCGCGCCGATCGCGAAGTACGTGGCGCCAGGCATGTCGCGTACTTTCGCAAGAAGGGGCATCCCGGGCAGGCCCGCCGCATCGTCGAAGGGCTGCTCGCCACTGACGTCTGCGAATATCCGATGGAATATCCCGTCACCACGGAAATCGCATTCGACAGTCCGCAGTATGTTCGGCTGCTCGCGAGCTTCTATGATGAATGGGCGGAGCGCCTTGCGCGGCTCGCACGCGCGATCGATGTCGTCGTGCTCTGCGAGGGCGATCCCTATTTCTACGGCTCGTTCATGCACCTGCATGCGCGCCTGCAGGGGCGCGTCGAGATCGAGGTGATCGCAGGCATACCCGGCATGGTGGGCTGCTGGAATGCGGTCGGCCATCCGATCGCCCTTGGTGACGACGTGACCACCGTCCTGATGGGCACGTTGCCGGAGGCCGAGCTCGAACAGCGAATGTGCAATTCCGACGCGCTGATCGTCATGAAGACCGGCCGCAATCTCCCGAAGATTCGCCGCGCACTCGCCTCTGCGGGACGTCTTGGCCATGCTTGGCTCGTCGAGCGTGGCACCATGCCGGATCAACGTGTCGCCCGGCTTGCGGATGTCGACGCGACCGACTGTCCGTATTTTGCAATCGTGCTCGTGCACGGGCAGGGGCGGCGCAGTGAGGCTGCTGAATGACCGGCAGCTTGACCATCGCGGGACTCGGACCCGGCAATGAGGCGTTGATCACGCCGGAGGTCACCGCCGCGCTCGCTGATGCAACCGACATCGTGGGCTATGCGCTCTATGTTGCGCGTGTGCGCCCGCGCCATGGATTGACGGTGCATCCCACCGACAATCGCGTGGAGTTACAGCGTGCGAGCGAGGCGCTGCGGCTAGCGGCCGAAGGTCGCCAGGTGGTGGTGGTGTCCTCAGGCGATCCCGGCGTCTTTGCGATGGCATCCGCGGTGTTCGAGGCGCTGGAAGATTTACCGCAATGGCGGGATCTGCCGATTCGGGTTCTCCCCGGTGTGACGGCGATGTTGGCTGCGGCGGCTGCGGCGGGCGCGCCATTGGGCCACGACTTCTGCGCGATCAATCTGTCTGACAATCTGAAGCCGTGGCCGGTGATCGAGAAGCGACTGCGGCTCGCGGCGGAGGCCGACTTCGCGATCGCGATGTACAATCCGCGATCGGCGAGCCGGCCCGAAGGCTTTAGCCGCGCGCTCGAGATTTTGAGTGAAGCTGGTTGTGGCGAGCGTATCGTGGTGTTCGCGCGGGCGGTCAGTGCGCCCGATCAGCGCATTGAAATGGTCAAGCTGCATGAGGCAAGGCCTGACATGGCCGACATGCGGACGCTCGTGATCGTCGGCAATTCGGCGACGCGTCGCGTCGGCCGCTGGGTCTATGCGCCGAGGCATGTCCGATGACCGAGCCAGTCCATGACCTCTGCAACGCTTTCTACCCGCGGTCTGTCGGGCAATTGCGGGCGCGAGAGCAGGATGACGGGAAGGCCGAGCGCACGGGCGGCGTCGATCTTGGCGCGCGCGCCGGTTCCGCCGGAATTGCGGGCAACGATCCATTCGATTGCGCGGGAGCGCATCAGTTCCAGTTCGCCGTCGAACGTGAACGGTCCTCGCGAGACGATCACGTTGGCACCGGGCAAAGGCAGCGCCTCCTCGGGAGGGTCGACGAACCGCAACGTGTAGGTATGCTGCGGGCTGGTGCTGAACGGTGCGATATGCTGCCGGCCGATCGCGAGGAATACGCGGGTAGGCTTGTCCGGCAACGCGGCGACCGCGGACATGATGTCGGCGACCTCGATCCAGTTGTCGCCGGGTGCCTTGACCCAGGGGGCGCGCTCAAGCGCAATCAGTGGCGTTCCGGTTTCCGTGCACGCGGCGACCGCATGGCGGCTCATCTCGGCGGCGAAGGGATGAGTCGCGTCGATGACATGCGTAATGCCCTCGCGACGAAGATAGTCGGCAAGACCTCCGGCGCCGCCAAAGCCGCCGGTGCGGGTCGGCAACGGCTGATCGGCAGGCGTGCGGGTGCGGCCGCCATAGGAATAGACCGCGTCGAGCCCTGCGCGCGCAATGCGCTCGGCGAGCAGGTTGGCGTCGGCAGTTCCGCCCAGGATCAGGGCGCGCGTCATGAGTAATCCCTGGTTGACCATCATCGGCATCGGCGAAGATGGCCTTGCCGGCCTCTCCGAGGCAAGTCGAAAGGCGTTGGTCGAAGCGGAGACCGTTTTCGGCGGCGAACGGCATCTTGCTCTGGCCGGTATCACCGACCGCGGCCGTGCCTGGCCGGTGCCGTTCGATGCCGACATCGTCCTGAGTTGCCGGGGCCGTCCGACGGCGGTGCTCGCCTCGGGCGATCCGTTCTGGCATGGCATCGGCGGAAGTCTGGCCGAGAAGCTGCAGGCCGGCGAATGGATCGCGCATTCCACACCATCGACATTCTCGCTTGCGGCCGCACGTTTGGGGTGGCGCCTTGAGAATGTGACCTGTCTTGGCCTTCACGCTGCGCCCTTCGAGCGGCTGTCGCCGCATCTGACGCGCGGTGCACGGATCGTCTGTCTGGTGCGCGACGGCAAGGCGGCGGGCGATCTCGCACACTGGCTCACGGAGCGCGGTTGGGGGCCTTCGGCGATGTGGACGCTTACCGCCCTTGGCGGTCCGCGTGAATCCATCAGGCAGCATTGTGCGGACAGCTACGCGGCCGACCCAGACGACAGCCTGGTCGCAGTGGCGCTGGAGGCAAAGGGATCGCAGGGGATAGCGCGCAGCTCGGGCCTTCCGGACTCGCTCTTTCTGCATGATGGGCAACTGACAAAACGGCCGATCCGCGCGCTTGCGTTGTCGGCGCTTGCGCCGCGGTCCGGCCAGAGATTGTGGGACATTGGGGCAGGCTCCGGTTCCATCTCGGTCGAATGGGCTCTGTGCGGCGGAACCGCGATCGCCATCGAGGCGCGCGGCGATCGCGCCGTGAACATCCGCGCTAATGCCGACAATCTCGGATTGACGCACCGGATCGCCGTCATCGAAGGTACGGCGCCCGGTATCCTGTCGGGGCTCGAAACGCCGGACGCTGTGTTCGTCGGCGGAGGTCTCGACGTTGCGATGTTCGATGCTATCTGGTTGCGTATCAAGCCGGGAGCGCGCCTGATTGCCCATGCGGTGACCCTGGAGACCGAAGCGCTGCTCTCCGATCTGCATCAGCGTCATGGCGGCGAGCTGATGCGGGTCGAGATCGCTCACGCAGACCAATTGGGCCGCTACCGCTCCTGGAAAGCGGCGCGGCCAATCGTCCAGTGGAGCACGGTCCGATGAAGGTCGCAGGTCTGGGTTTCAGGCGTGACGTGACCCTTGCGTCGCTGCGCGAGGCGCTCCTCGCGGTCGGTGGTTCCGAAGGCCTCGCGGCCATTGCGACGGTTCTTCACAAGGCTGACGCTCCTGCGTTGAAGTCTCTTGCAGATGAACTGGGTCTGCCGATCAAGGGTATTCCGGTTGACGTTCTGACCGATATGGTCACCACGACGCACTCCGAGCTTATCAAGGCGACGTTCGGTACGGGCTCCGTCGCCGAAGCTGTGGCGGTCGCGGCCGCGGGGCGCGGCGCACGGCTGATCTCGACCCGGACCGTTTCGCAGGATCGGATGGCGACCGCGGCGATCGCGGAAGGAGACGGCGAATGACGGTGCACTTCATCGGCGCAGGCCCCGGCGCTCCCGATTTGCTGACCTTGCGCGGACGCGATCTCATCGCCTCCTGCCCGGTCTGCCTTTATGCCGGCTCCCTCGTGCCTGAGGGCATTCTGGCGCATTGCCCGCCGGGTGCGCGCATCGTCAACACCGCGCCGCTCTCGCTCGACGAGATCATTGCAGAGATTGCCGCCGCGCACACGGAGGGCTGGGATGTCGCACGGCTGCATTCGGGTGATCTCTCGATCTGGTCGGCAATGGGCGAGCAATTGCGCCGTTTGCGCGCGTTGCAAATTCCCTATTCGATCACCCCAGGTGTGCCGGCCTTCTCTGCCGCCGCGGCTGCGCTCGAGGCCGAGCTCACGCTGCCCGGCCTTGCGCAATCGGTGGTGCTGACGCGCACGCCGGGCAGGGCCAGCGCGATGCCGGACGGCGAAACGCTCGCCGCCTTTGCCGCTACGGGTGCCGTGCTCGCCATCCATCTCTCGATCCATCTGCTGGACAAAGTCGTCGCCGAACTCACGCCGCACTATGGCGCGGACTGCCCGGTTGCAATCGTCTGGCGCGCGAGCTGGCCGGATCAGCGCATTGTGCGCGCTACGCTGGCGACCCTCGACGCGGCTGTCGGCCCCGAGCTCGAACGCACCGCGCTCATCCTGGTCGGCAAGACGTTGGGTGCGGACGAGTTTACCGAGAGCCGTCTCTATGCAGCGGATTACGACCGCCGCTACCGTCCGGTAGGACCGTCGCCGCGCTTTCCGGAGCCCTCGCGATGACGGCGGGACTGGTGATCTCGGCTCCGGCCTCCGGCGTCGGCAAGACGACGCTGACGCTGGCGCTGGCCCGCGCCTATCGGAATCGGGGGTTGCAGGTGCAATGCCTCAAGAGCGGGCCCGACTATATCGATCCCGCCTTTCATGCGGTCGCGACGGGGCGGGCGTCCGTCAATGTCGATAGCTGGGCCATGGACCGCAGTGCAATCGATCACCTCGCAGGCCGTGGCGCCGATGCCGATCTCGTTCTGGCCGAAGGCTCGATGGGACTGTTCGACGGCGTCGCGACGCGCGGCGTCTCGGGCACCGGCGCGACGGCCGATATTGCCGACATGATGGGCTGGCCGGTGTTGCTGGTGATCGACCCGTCCGGCCAGGCGCAAACGGCGGCCGCGATTGCCGCGGGACTGCGCGATTTCCGCGCTGGCGTGAACCTTGCAGGCGTCGTTCTCAATCGCGTCGCGAGCGCGCGGCATGAGGACCTGGTGCGCCACGCCATGGCCGGGGCCGGCATTCCCGTATTCGGTGCGCTGCCACGCCACGCAGAAATCACCTTGCCGAAGCGTCATCTTGGCTTGGTGCAGGCCGAAGAGCAGGCCGAGGTCGATGGCTTGATTGCGGAAGCCGCGCGCTTCGTCGCCGAGCATGTCGATCTCGACGCCGTGCTGCAATCGGCGCGGACCTGGTCGCCGCAATCGGCTGGGCCTGGCCTCGAGTTCAAACCGCCGGGACAGCGGATCGCCTTGGCGCGCGACGCCGCATTCTCCTTCATCTATCCGCACATGCTCGAAGCCTGGCGCAACGCCGGAGCGGAAATCGTGGCGTTCTCGCCGCTCGCCGATGAAGCTCTCGATGCGACCGCCGACGTGTGTTGGCTGCCGGGCGGCTATCCCGAACTGCACGCCGGACGGCTCGCGGCGAACACGCGATTTCTCGCAAGCCTGCGCGCCTTTTCCGCGACGCGGCCCGTGCATGGCGAATGCGGGGGCTATATGGTGTTGGGCAGCGCCCTCACCGATGCCGATGGCGTGCGCCACGAGATGGCGGGATTGCTTGGCCTGGAGACAAGCTATGCCAAGCGTCGCATGCACCTCGGTTACCGGCTCGCCGAGCTCGCTGCACCGATGCCCGGGCATGGTCCGGGCGCGCGCCTTCGCGGCCACGAATTTCACTATTCGACGATCGTCTCGCAGCCCGACACGCCCTTGGCGGTGGTGCGCGATGCGACCGGCGGGATCGTTGCCGAGACCGGCTCGCGGCGCGGTCAGGCGACGGGGACATTCTTCCATTTGATCGCGGAGGACCGGTGAGCGGCTTCGTTTCCTTTGTCTCGGCGGGACCGGGCGATCCCGAGCTCGTGACGATGAAAGCGGCCGCGCGACTGCGTGAAGCCGGTGTGGTGCTCTATGACGACCTCGCCGCGGGCGCGATCCTCGATCTCGCCGGTCCCGCCGCCAATCTTGTGGCGGTCGGCAAGCGCGCCGGGCGCCCGTCGCCGAGGCAGCAACATGTCAGCCGGCTGCTCGTCGAGTATGCCGCCACCGGCGCGCGTGTGGTGCGCTTGAAATCCGGAGACGCGGGAATCTTCGGCCGGCTCGAAGAAGAGATCGAAGCGCTGCGCGCGGCGGGCATCCGCTACGAGATCATTCCCGGCGTGACCTCGGCGTGCGCGGCGGCCGCGCAGGCCGGCATTCCGTTGACGCGGCGCCAGACTTCGCGCCGGGTCCAGTTCGTGACCGGTGCCGACGTCACCGGTGAGTTGCCAGCAGACATGAACTGGGCGGCGCTGGCCGACCCGGAAGCCACGACCGTGGTTTACATGGGCAGGCGCACGTTCCCGGCCCTGGCCGCAAAGCTGATCGCGCACGGCCTCGCGCCCGATACACCCGCGCTGCTTGCGGAGTCGCTGGGCCATGCCGATGAACGGCTCGGCCGCATGACGGTTGCGGAACTCGCCGAAAAGCTCACAGATGCCGGCGCTGCGACGACGGCGGCGGTCATTCTGTTCGGTGCGTTGGCGGGAGGTCACGCGTGATGCGGTCATGTTGACGCTTTCCCTGATCGGCATCGGTTGCGGCGATCCCCAGCAGCTTACGCGCGCAGCGATCCGTGCGATCAACGCCGCCGACCTGATCCTGATCCCGCGCAAGGGCACTGCAAAGACAGATATTGCCGAATTGCGGCGAACGATCTGCGCCGACGTGCTCACCAACGATCGCACGCGCATTATCGAATTCGACCTGCCCGTGCGCGACGCCGGTGAGGAAGACTATCGCAAGGGCGTCGACGATTGGCATGATGCGGTCGCTGCGACCTGGTCGCGGGAAATCACGCATCACCTTGGCGCCGAGGGGCGCGTAGCATTGCTGATCTGGGGCGATCCGTCGTTGTATGACTCGAGCTTGCGAATTGCGCGAAGGCTCGAACCGCAGCCGGTCGTCGAAGTGATCCCCGGCATCACGTCGATCCAGGCGCTGTGCGCGGCGCATTCGCTGCCGCTCAACGATATCGGCGAGCCCTTCCTGGTCACGACAGGGCGCCGGCTGCGCGACGGCGGCTGGCCGTCGGGCGTGGATACCGTGGTCGTGATGCTCGATGGCGGCGCGGCTTTCCAGACCTTGGATCCCGGGGGGCTGCAGATCTGGTGGGGCGCTTATCTTGGCATGCCCGATCAGATCACCATGGCGGGTGAGCTCACTGAATTAGGCCCCCGGATCGTCGCCGCGCGGCGAGAGGCGCGCGAGAAGCACGGCTGGATCATGGACAGCTACGTGCTCAAGCGACGATCGTGATCCCCCGTCATCACCCGCTATTTTAAGGCTGATTCACCGCAACCACGCGCCAGGCATTTTGGAGCCGATCGATCCGCGTCAGCGATAGCGGATCAATGACGAAGCGCAGTGCGGTTCCGGGCGAGAGGTCGAGTGCAATCGCGAGGATGGCGCGGATGGTGCCCGAGTGCACGACCAGCACGGCATTACCGTCCGGCAGGCGCGCAAGCCCGGCGCTTGCGCGCGCGATCTGATCGGCAAAGCTCTCGCCGCCGGGCGGCCTGTTGTTCCCCGGCGATCTCCAGAAGTCGCGATAGGCTGCGCCGAGTTCCGCTTCGAGTTCACTGTGGCGCCGCCCGGTCCAATCGCCAAAGTCCTGCTCGCGAAAGGCGGCATCTTCGGTTGCCTCGAGGCCGAGCTGCACTGCGGTCTCGCGCGTGCGCCGCGCCGGGCTACAGACGGCGAGGGTATCCGCCGGTAGCCGCGCCCGCAGCGCCGCGAATGTCGCGGCATCGCCGAGATCGGCTGGCGCATCGGGCGCGTGGATCACACCGCGCGGCCCGTCGACCGGCGCGTGGCGGATCAGCCAAAGATGTGTTTCGCCGTCACCCATCGCTCATCCAAGCCGCGCTGCGAGCAGCACCAGGATTGCGGTCTCCGCAACCTGCTCGGTGCCGCCGAGCACATCGCCGGTCTGGCCGCCGATCTGCCGCTTTGCCAGCAGCGCCATGGCCAATGCACTGGCGCCCGCCGCAATCGCCGCCAGCAATGCGTCGGCGAACGGCAACGCCACGAGCGCAATCGCCAGCGCGATGCCGGCAGAGATCGCAGCGATTGTTCCGTCAGGCTGGCCGGCATTGGCCGCCAGCCCGTCCGTGCGCGCATAGGGCAGGCTGATCGACATCCACGGCAGCACGCCGCGGCCCAGCGCATGCGCGGCGATCAGGCTTTGCACCACGAAACGATCCGGAATCGACGCCAGCGCCGAAAGCTTTGTCGCGAAGCTCACCAGCAGGATCAGCGCGCCGTAGGTGCCGAGCCGGCTGTCGCGCATGATCTCGAGTTTCGCCGCGGTATCGCGGCCGCCGCCAAACCCGTCGGCGACATCGGCAAGCCCATCCTCGTGCAGCGCGCCGGTCAGAAGCGCTGCGCCGCCGAGCGCGAGTGCCGCGGCGGCAAGATCCGGCACACCGATCACACGCAAAAGCAGGCAGACGAGGCCGACCGCAGCGCCGATCAAGCCGCCGACCAGGGGAAACATCCGCTGCGAGCGCGCAAATTGATCCGACCGCCCCGCGTCCGGATGCGGCATCGGCAGGCGGGTCAGAAAGGCTGTGGCGGTCCTGAGATCGTCGAGCCATTCACTCATGGTCGTGGCCTTCGATTTGACACTCATGGTCGTGGCCTTCGATTTGAACTATTTTGCGGTCCCGCCCGACAGGGGGATCGCATGCAGTTCAACACTCTAGACGACATCCGCGGCTTCTGTCGCGACCTCCCCGGAGGCGACGATGCCAGCGCCGAGGCCGCCGCACGGCGCCAGCAGAACCTGACCAAGCCGCCGGGCAGCCTCGGCCGGCTCGAGGAGCTCGCGCTCTGGCTGGCACGCTGGCAGCGGCGCGAGATGCCGCGGCTCGATCGCGTCACGATCGCGGTGTTTGCCGGCAATCACGGCATCGCCGCGCGTGGTGTTTCCGCCTATCCGTCCGAGGTCACCGCGCAGATGGTGGCCAACTTTGCGGCGGGCGGGGCAGCGATCAACCAGATCGCAAAGCTTGCCGGTGCCGAGCTGCGCGTCGAGGGGCTCGAGCTGGCGCGGCCGACGCGCGATTTCACGACCGCGCCGGCGATGGACACCGCCGACTTCCTCGTCGCTCTCGATACCGGTTGGCGCGCGGTGCCCGACGAGGCTGACCTGCTCGTGGTCGGCGAGATGGGGATCGCGAATACGACGGTTGCCGCGACTTTGTGCGCGGCATTGATAGGCGGGCGCGGCGCGCGCTGGGCCGGCCGCGGCACCGGTGTCGACGATGCCGGGCTGGCGCGCAAGGGCACTACGATCGATGCGGCGCTGAAATTCCATCGCGGCCTGCTCGACGATCCGCTCGCCGTTGCGGCGGCGCTTGGTGGACGCGAACTCGCGGCGATTGCCGGTGCCGTCCTGGCGGCGCGCGCCAGGCGCATTCCTGTGCTGCTCGACGGTTTCGTGGCCACCGCGGCGGTGTTGCCTTTGGCGCGGCAGGCGCCCGGTATCCTCGATCATTGCCGAGCCGGGCATGTGTCGGCCGAACTCGGCCACAGCCTATTGCTGCGTGAGCTTGAACTTGCACCATTGCTCGATTTGAACATGCGACTCGGCGAGGCCTCCGGCGCGGGCGTTGCGATCCTGCTGCTGCGTGCTGCGCTCGCCTGTCACGGCGGCATGGCGACATTTGCCGAGGCTGGCGTTTCGGGCGCAGGCTGAGCGGCCTCGTGCCAGCGGGCGAGGTGCGGGTGCACTACCGCTGCATTCGCCCGTCTTTGCGGGCGCAGCATGTGAGTACTCCACCCTTCGGGGAACTCGCCAGGAAATGGCAGCTCGTAGGGTGCAGCCTTACGAATGATTTTAAGGGCAGTTGTTGGACGATCATCGACCGCCCGGCGCTTTCGGTCGGCAGTGGCTCGGCAGGCAGCTTGGCCTTCCTGACGTTTCCGCAACCGTTCTCTTTTCCGATTGAACGTGGGTCGCAACGAGGTAGAGCACGCCGGCGATACACAGGGTCGCCAAGCTAGCGGCCGCTACGCGCCCCCCACCTTGAAGCAGCAGTTTAGCTAGCCGGATTACCATGCCCGATGGGATATAGTTGAGTACACCCGTGCCTATTCGACGCGAGAAGCAAAGCGCCAAAATCCGAACTCGCGCACTGCCGTGCGAAAACGCTATGCCAGCAATCTCGAGTTAGAGATGTTGAGGCGAGCACTGCGTGCGAGCGTTTTGATCGCAAGCGGTTCTTCATCGTAAGCCCTCCTGCCAGACGAAATGTTTTGTCCGTTTGGCGTTTCGGCCGCTCAGCATGGAGCCGAGCTGTCGACCAGCACCGAAGTGGGACCCGCCCTGATCAGCCTCAATGCATTGATACTGATCAGGCTGGGGTCCGACTTCGGTGCTGATCGACACTTGGAATTCTGCTGACGCACGAACTCGCCCGCATCAACGGCGACGCCGCACTCTGCGAACCAGGCACTCGTGGCGGCCTTGCGTCCTGGCAGCGCAAGCGAGTGGCTGCCTATATCGAGGAGCACGCTACCGATGACATACCGCTTGCAACCCTGGCCGAGCTGGCGCGGCTAAGCCCTTGGCATTTCTCCAGGTCGTTCAAGCAGTCCTTCGGTGTGCCGCCACACAAATATCATGCTAATCGCCGGATCGAACGAGCCAAGCAGCTATTGGCGATTCGCGAGCTGTCCGTTACCGCGATTGCGCTTGAGGTGGGCTTCAGCGAGACCAGCACATTCACCGCCGCGTTTCACAGACTGACCGGCCAGACCCCGAGCAAGTATCGCCGCAACATCAACTGAAAGCGCGGCGTCCGAGCCAGGAGACCTGTCCTGCCTGCGGTCGGGGGATGGGGGCTTTTTCAAGCGGTAGGTCGAAGGTCCAGAATACTGGAGGTTCCGGCCCCTTGAACGAGGCAGCGTCAAATTAGGTGCTATCGGGCGCAACATACAGATGTTTGACGCTGTCGCCGGAATGCGTCGGGCCGCTGTCGCTGAACGACTTCCAGTCTGTTGAGCTTTCTCGCAAAGCCGCTGCAGTCGCATGACTGAAGACGCGAAAGTATTATACACCGCCAAAACCCACACCACCGGTGGCCGGGACGGTGTGTCTCGAAGCTGCGATGGCCGGCTGGACGTCAAGCTTTCCATTCCCGGTTCGGTACGCATCGGCACCAATCCGGAGCAACTGTTTGCCGCCGGTTGGTCCGCCTCTTTCGAAGCGGCGATGGAGCATGCGGCCTCAGAATGGAAAATCATTCTCCCGCCTAACCTCGTCATCAAGACCGAAGTGGATCTATGCGTGGCTGACGGCGCTTGGTTCCTTCAAGCCCGCTTCAACGTCAGTCTTTCGGGCGTGGAGCGGGAAGTCGCCCGGGCCCTGCTGGATGAGGCACACCGGATGTGTCCGTACTTCAAAGCGACACGCGGCAATATCGACGTTGTGATCGACCTGGTCTGAGCCGTCATGCCTACCGCTGATGACCCAAGCCGATACCAAGGGTAAGCGCTTTCTGGCGCAGTGAGCCTACGCTGCGCTTTGTCTGCTTCATGATCTTAGATACTGGCGTCCTTGCTTTGGAGTGGGCGCGCAGTTCTTTAACGTCTGCTTTCGTCCATTCACGACGTACAGCCTTTTGCGTCTTAGCCATCATCATTCCTAAGTAGTTCAAACGGAACGGCACTTCTAGCACGAACAATGAAATTGGCAATAACTTTGGGCCGCGTCGGAGGACACGATGAGCGACAACAACTAACTCAAAACATTTCCGCTAGCGGCTCGGAATGAAACGGCCAGAACCGATTTGCTAACAACAACCACTGACAGGGCACTCGAAGACTGTATTGCCATGCTCGTCAACAACGCACACTCCACTTGATCCATAAAAATCGCCGCCCTTTCTCAATTCCTCAACAAGGACCTTGGCGTGCCGTTTTGCGGATTCAAGAGTCGGAAGACTACGTCCCAGTTCGTCGGGATACAGTTCTGAACCACCAACGATGTGAAAGAAATAACGCATCGCGTAGCGATAATTCGCGCGACGGCTTGCGGCTAGTGACAAATAAGTCAGATTCCGACGTTGGATTAAAACGTATCCATATTGGACTCAGGTCGGTTGACCTCGGAGTCCCCCGACACGATAACGGTCCGCCGCGCGGCGGCGCTGATGCGATGAAACGGGAGCGGCGGTGGAAACATCAGGCAACTGAAAACACCGTCAGCCATCCTTGAGGAGCACTTTTGTAGATTCGCCGGACCACTAAATTGAATTTTACGAACTGAGCGATTCACTATCACGCTGATGTGCAGCTTTGCGATTATCAAGCGGCGGCGCCGAATTATCACGGTCGATAAAGACGACGTCAACTCGACTGGCGTAACGGGCGCGCTCTCCTACCTCCTGCGCATCCTCACACAAATCAAACCATAGGAGGCCAGATGAAGATCGCATTGATTGGCACCGCTCTTGTCGCGGCAGTCGTCGCTAGCCCCGCTATGGCGCAAGCCGTTATCTCTGACCCCGGCCGTTGTGCGCAGTATTATCCGAACGCGAATTGCGAAAATCTCGGTGCGGGCAATCCCTACACCAACGGCGGATATTGGGGCCCGGGCTGGCAGGCCATGCAGCGTCCGTTGCCCCATCATCATGCGAGGCACCACGAATAGCCCTCTTGGAAAAGAGGGAGCAACGCCACAGGCAGGCTTCCTGGGCCATCTTGGACGAGTCGCCGCCGTGACGCCTCTCGTCTATGGCTGCCAGTTTTCCTGAGGCAGCGAGGGGGTGTCTCGGTGAATCCTTGAAAGGGGGCGTGGCTCAAAAAAATGGAAGATGGCGGGGCTACCCTTTAGACGGGGCAGGCACGTCTCGTCCACGTAGAGACCGAATGATGTTGCCCTGCATGAGTCCGGATGTGGCACGTTTGAGACATGCCGACGAACTCTGAAGGAGTCCGGTTATTGGGGAAGACCGGAAGTCATCGGCGTACTGCCAAAATGACGCGAATTACCCGAAACTGACCTCGGGTTGGCTTATGCCGCACCGCGGGTCAGGATATGGCGTCCGCCGGGAGGCCCTCGACAGCGGGCTGCCTCAGTTCGGCGGACCGCTTCACCGCAGCGAGAAAACGGCGGCGCATGAACCCGCTGACAAGCCTGATCACGAACCAGTAAGGCATGAAAAGGAAACGGGAACGTCAGTCCGGGCAGAAGACGCGGGTCTCCGTTGATAGACGGGCAGATTTCGTGTTGAGCTTGAGCCCGAAGTTCGGCCGAACTTGCTTTTGTGAGGAGGAAGTTTTGCATGACCCCCCAACTCGTTACAATGATGGCCTGGAGCGCATTTGTTCTGTCGTGGATTGGTGCCGCGTTTTGGGCCGATCGGGCGGAAAAGCGACCGGCGAGGCGCGAAGCTTGGCTCTATCGCGCGGTGACGGTTGCCGGCGTCGTCCTGCTCGTTGCCGGCGGCGCACAGTTCTCTCGCACGGCGGACCGGTTATGGTCGCTTGAGCCCGTTGTCGATTATGCGCTCGTCTTGGTCGTCCTGTCGGGCATCGCGTTCACATGGTGGGCTCGGCTCTACCTTGGACGCATGTGGTCGAGTTCGGTGACCAAGAAGGCTGATCATCGCGTCGTCGATACAGGCCCATACGCCATCGTGCGCCATCCGATCTACACCGGCATCATCATCGCCTGCGCGGCGACCGCAGCGCAGCTGGGCACCGCGCTGGCTGTCGTCGGCGTATTTGTCCTGTGGGTCGGATTCTGGATCAAGGCCCGGCTTGAGGAACGTTTCCTTCGCGGCCAACTGGAGGAAGGCGCCTACGACGCTTATCGTCAGAAGGTCCCGATGCTGGTCCCGTTTGGGCCGCGCGGATGATTGCAAGCCGCTACAGGTAGTCATCGACAGAGGCCGCAGCGAGCGACTCGATAAGTTCAGTGGACCAGTTTTCCTTCGCGCTCTCCAGCATGGTTGCGAATTCTGGCCGATAGCTCCCGAGTTTGTGTCTGACTCTCGTGGTGCGAAAATCAAGAAATACGCACCAAGGGCCAAACCTTTTTGAATAACTTCCGCTTTCCCGTTGCAAAATTCCGGTGCGCATGTCGCCTCTTGGCAAATCGCGGCCGTCTGGCCTCGAAAACGAACCTCGTATTTTGGCAGACCTAGCAAATGCGTACAGAATGAATGGCGATAGTGTGAGGGCGTCTTCTGCTGTTGACGAGGCAATAAACGTTGCGAAAGAGCGCCACGCGCGGGTTCCTGAATGTCTAGCCCGGATTGTCCGAGGACAACTTCTGCTAGATGCTGCCGGTGATGATGATGAAAAAGCCGAGGGAGCTAAGGAGCTAGAGCGGGCAAGGGCTTTAATTCGAGAGACTGGTGCTGTGCTCTTTGAGCGTTTCGTGGCCGCCGACACGGCGAACGATGGCGATCGCGAGGCGTCGGCCCGTGTACCGCGCACACTCCGGACGTCTCTCGCGAGTGGTGGGCTGACAGCGATCCACCGACGGTCGGTATTTTTCGCGTTAGACCCGTGATGAAATCCTTGCGCCCATTGTGGCTTGTGCAACAGCTCTGAAGCGAAGACAAATCTCTCTACCGTTGTTCGGACCGCTGCTCGGTCAAACGGATACGGCGATCATTGCGATGATCGTGAACCCGACGGCGAGACCGACCGGCATGGCGGCGAGCTGCCAGAGCGCCTCACGACCCGTAATCCGGCCTGTGCCGACGTCGACGTCGCCATCAAGAAACTCCCGGAAGCTGCGGTTACGCGCCCGCTCCGGCGTCATGTCGCGTCCCATCGCTGCGCCGCCAACGAACAGGCCGAAAAAGATAAGGAAGAAGAGCGCGATGACTGCGAGTACGAGCGAAGTCTCGCCGCCGCCGAAGGCACACCAGGCCACGACTACAAACCACGCAGCCGTCGCAACCGGAATAGCGACCGCACCGGGATGAAGATTGGTAGCTGGCAGCGATGCCAGCTTGGGGGCCGCCGTCTCGACGATCCTCAGGGTTGGCAGAGAGGTGATTGGAGCAGCATCGAAATCCAGGCCGGCTTTGCGTATTGCGATGGCCATAGGGGTCTCCTTCTCGGCTCGTGTTCTGAAACTCCCGAGAAGGTACGGCGCCTCGAATAATCGTTCCAATAGATGTTGAAGCTATATAGAATCTGATTTCTAGATTGAATGAGGCGCAGGATCATGACGCTTGATCAACTTCGTGTTTTCGTCGCTGTCGCTGAGCGCCAGCATGTGACCCAGGCGGCCCAGGCGCTGAATCTCGCGCAGTCGGCGGCCAGCCATGCCATCGCCTCTCTGGAAGCGCGCCACAATGCGAAACTCTTTGACCGGATAGGACGTCGTATCGAACTGACAGAAGCTGGAACCGTGTTTCTTGCCGAAGCACGAGCGATCCTGGCGCAGGTCGATCGAGCCGAACTAACCCTGAGTGAATTCGGGGATCTTGAGCGCGGCACGTTGACCGTTCAGGCAAGCCAGACAATTGCAAGCTACTGGCTGCCACGTCATCTGGTCGCATTTCGTCGCGCCCATCCGCGCCTCGATATCCGCCTGACGGTTGGCAACACCGCGCAGGTCGCTGAGGCAGTCGAGACCGGCGCCGCGGAGCTAGGCTTCGTCGAAGGGGTGATAAAGGAGGAGCAGCTCTTGAGCACTCGCGTGGCTCTGGATCAGATGGTTCTTGTTGCCGGCCCCGAACACCCTTGGGCGACGGGCAAGAAACCCGATGCCGCCGATCTCCTCGAGAGTGAATGGGTACTCCGTGAACCAGGATCGGGCACGAGGTCGGTATTCGAGCAGGCCCTGAAGCGGGCAGGCGTCGCACCCGAACGATTGCGGATCGTGATGGAGTTGCCTTCAAACGAGGCGGTCAGGGCCGCTGTCGAAGCGGGACTTGGGGCGACGGCACTTTCTGCTTCGGTCGTGGCTCCGAGCATTGAGAATGGCTTGTTGTGCCACGTCCCGTTTAACCTGCCTCAACGCGAGTTTCATGTTCTCCGGCACAGCCAACGTTATCTAAGTCGCGTCGCCGATGCTCTGCTGCAGACCGTTGATCGATCGGCAAAGCCGCAATCGGTTCGCTCCGTCAAAAAACGATCGGCAAAGAATCGAACCTAGACGCGCGAGTGCTGATTTCACGCACCGCAAGCGCCTGGCCGATCCAACGTCTGACGCACCGGTCAACATCGGCGCATCGACATCGGCTGTAAGCCGGCAGGCGAGCGTGCCCATCCGCCGAATCTCGTCGGCGGAGGGCAGGTGAGGCGTCGAAATGCCAGTTGCTGTGTGCCAAGAGCGGCGTCTTCAGCAAATCATTGGATTGTCGCCGAAGTCGCAAATGCCTCCGCTTACCTCCGGAGGGGCTGCGGTAAATGAGCCAACGTGCGGCGCGGGAAAGACGACATGGCCACCTCGATGCGCCTGCGTACCGGACCAGGCGATACTCTTGTGGGCGATAAGAGTGGATTTATCGAATGCGGCGGCGGGCTGGGCGGCAAAGGCGATAGTGGCCAATGTCGAAAGGACGAGAACAATGCGCCGCGATGCACGAGTTCTCTTTGACAGCGAGGTGATTGGAACGTCAGCACGGAAATCCAGATCGGCTTTGCGTATTGCGATGGTCATGGCGACCTCCTTCTCGGTTTGTGTTTCTGGAAGGTACGGCCGCCAGATTAATCTATCCAATAGATGTTACGAATAGATACGATCGTATATGTAGATTGAATGGATCGTGACGCTTTAGCGACTTCGTATTCTCGTCGATGGCACCGGGCGCCGGCATGTGACCCTCGGCGCGGATATCATGTTCTTCAGCACAGCCGGCGTGTCGAAGTCGCGTCGCCGTCGCTCTGCTGAGAAAAACTTGGACCGTCGGCAAGGCCGCAATCGGCTCGCGTTGTCAAAAAACGATCGACAAAGATCCGAACCGGGGCGCGCAGGCGTGTAGCGCAATGGTGGCGTTCGATCAAATCAATCTCATATCTCGATTGGAATTGTGATTTTGAACAATCTAGATGATTGGCGGAAACGAAAGGAGTTCTCTTATGTCACTCCCCGCAAAGCAGATCGCAGTTACCGGCGCCGCTCGTCAGATTTGCTACTCGCTGCTGTTCCGTTTCGCGAACGGCGATTTTTTTGGTCCGGCGCAACCGATCATCCTTCAATTGCTCAGCCTCCCTCAGGCGCCTCCGGCCATGCACGGAGAGATTCAAATTAGCAGACACGCCAAGACCGCGCACGGCACGGAAAGTTGCTGCAAAAACGGGGGGCGACCGTGAGCATAAGTTCAGGAAGCAACGTGCGATCCGGTCTTTTCAGCCGCCGCACTCTCGTTCAAGCGGGACTCGCGGCAGTGCCCATGCTGGCAACGCGTGCGTGGGCCAAAGGCGCTGTTGATTTGATGCTGCCCGGCGGCCCGTCGGACAGGCCGACGACGACCGCTTTTCCCGGCAAGGGGCCGATGATCCTTCAACGTACCAGGCCGCCACTGCTTGAGACGCCGATGGAGGTTTTTAACAAAGGGGTGTTCACTCCAAATGACCGATTTTTCGTCCGATGGCATTGGGCGGTCATTCCTGAGTCGGTGGACGTTAGATCCTTCCGTTTGACGATTCATGGCGCCGTAAACCGCACGCTTTCGGTGAGCCTGGACGACCTGCTGAAAATGCCCCGAACGCAACTGGCCGCAGTCAACCAGTGCTCTGGGAATTCTCGCGGCCTATTCGTGCCGCGCGTCCCGGGCGCGCAATGGCGGCATGGTGCAATGGGTAACGCTCTTTGGACCGGCGTTAGTCTCCGCCACGTGCTGGATCTGGCCGGCGTCAAGCCCAATGCAGTAGCTGTGCGCTTCGGTGCGCTGGACGAGCCAGTGGTACCCGATGCGCCGGATTTCTCAAAATCGCTATCGATAGATCATGCGCGAGATGCCGAAGTCATGATCGCCTTTGCAATGAACAATGAGCAACTCCCTCTCCTGAATGGGTTTCCTCTCAGGTTGATCGTACCGGGCTGGTACTCGACCTATTGGGTGAAGGCGCTGAACGAGATCGAGGTGCTCGACAAACCTGATGACGGTTATTGGATGACGAAAGCATACAAAGTGCCCGACACACCGTTTGCAAATGTTGCCGTGGACGCGAAGGATGTCCCGACCGTCCCTATCAGCAGGATGGTGCCCCGATCGTTCATCACGAACGTTGCCGACGGTGCGAAAATTCCATTCTCGCCGAATTTAAATATCAGCGGAATCGCGTTCGGCGGCGACTGTGGGGTGGCCTCAGTCGACATCTCAACTGACAACGGACGGAATTGGAATCGAACCAATCTGGGTGCGGATCAGGGCAAATTTGGATTCAGGCGATTCGAAACCTCGTTGCCTATCCGTGACAGGGGCAAGCTCGCTCTTCTTGTCAGATGCTCGAACACCGCCGGCATCGTACAGCCGATGGAGCCAAACTGGAATCCCGGTGGCTTCATGCGCGGATGTGTTGAGCCAACTCATGTGGTGATGACATGATGGGTATTCGTTCATGGAAAGCGGCTTTCACGCTCTTCCTCGCCGCAGGCACCGGCCTTCTTGTGCTGGGATATCTCAGTCACATGAACGCCCGCCGGCAGTCGCTGGAAGCGTCGATTTCCTCGGCGGCAAGCATCCCGGAGCGGTCGCCAATTTCCGCAATAACCACGACGCATGTGTCGGAGGGAGGTGCCACCCTGACGTCTCAGTCGATCGATCTGCCCGATGATGCTTCACAGTTTCCGGATGGTCCCAACGCGGCAGCTATCAATGACAACTGCTTGGCGTGCCATTCATCGAGCATGGTCCTCAATCAACCTCGACTATCGAGACCACAGTGGAAGTCGATCGTCGATAAAATGAGGCATGTCTACAAGGCGCCAGTATCCGATGGCGACGCCGCAAAGATCGTCGACTACCTCGAACATCTCAGTGCCGACGAAAAGCATTAAGAGCCGGGAAAGGTAACGGTGTTCGATCCAATCGCCACGACCTCGATACGGCGATCGAGTAGAGCGCAACTGCTCGGTATCCAGGCGCGTGGACGAGCGACGCGATGGCGGCGTTCGAAGAGATCAATCTCACATCGAGATTGGAATTGTGTATCTTGGCAATCCAGATGACTGACAGAAACCAAGGAGCCGTCTCATGTCACTGCCGGCAAAGCGGATCGCTGTCACCGGTGCTGCCGGTCAGATTTGTTACTCGCTGCTGTTCACCTTGGTCAAATTCCACTTCATGACTGGCTCCAGTGCTGCGATCGTCCCCGGAGGAAGGGTCCGATCACAGCCTGTAGCCTTGCCGGGATCGTAGATAGCCTGGAGGGCCTGGAGCCAGGACGTGGGCCCTGACCGATCGGCGTGACGTCGTCCCAGGTGAAGTCCGTGTAGGTTTCAAGCAGCGCGGTGATGTCTTCCTCCGCGGTGCCCCAGAGGATGTCGGCGTTCGCCCGGGCCTTCCTGGACCAGATCGGTTCCGGGCCCTCCGACGACCTCGACCTTGATGCCTGTTTCTCTGGTGAAGACATCGGCGACCTTCTTGAAAGCCGTGTCCGGCCCACCGGCGCCGTAGAGCCTGACGACGCCATCGCGGGCGTTATGCGTGATCGACGGGTCGGGGACTTCGTGGGCGGCAGCGGGCGATGTCAGAATTAAAGGCAACGCCAGGGCGAGGACCGTTCGCATCGTTGAGTTCTTCATTGGAGTCTTGAGATGCGCGACGTGCTTCGGTCTATGGGATTGCAGGGCATTCCGGCTTCAAACCGAGTTCAGACAACATCGGTTTCGAATTCCACCGGCCAACTGGAATTCTTCAGACACGGCGCGGTAAACAAAACCATCGTTCTGGCGCCGTTCAGGGTGCGCGTCCCCACGACGAACCAGAACATTGTCAGGCAGATCGTCATCAGGCCGGCGGTCACTGAGAAAAGTGCGTTTCCCGTGGCGCGGTGCAACGCGAGGGTCGCGAGAGTGTAGACCGCGAGCGGGAACGTGAAGCCCCACCAGCCGAGGTTGAACGGCAGCCCGTCGCGGAGATAACGCAGCGTCTTCAGCATGGCGAGAACGAGCCACCACGCGCCATAGCCCCAGAGCACGATACCGCCGATGACACCGAGACCAAAAGCTGTGTCACCGACATTGGCATGACCGTTCGCCGCAAAGATCGCGGGCGCGTCGCCGGAGCAACAGGAGCCCCAGTGCGCCAGTTCCGATCGGACCCAGTGCGAGCCAGGCCGAGACGCCCATGTCGCGTTCCGGCAGCTTGTGCACGGCCAGCCTCAGGACGAGCAGCACCAGGATGCTCATCGCGAGCGGAACCGAGCAGGCCCCACAGCACATAGCCGAGCACAAGGACGAGCAAGGCATCGGACATCGGCAAATGCGGCGCGAGCAGCCCGGCGCTGCGGCTCCGACCTCGCAGGCTACGATGGGCAGGAGCCACACCGCGGTCAGTTTCTCGACGCTGTGCTCCTGGCGGGTGAACATCAGGTAGGGAATAGCGATTCCGCAGGTGACCGACATGGCTGCGTCGAGCCACCATAGCGCGTGAGCGATGAAACTGCTCTCAAAGTTTTTTCGGTCGTGCCATTCGACGCCCCAGGCGCCCAACGCAACCATCGTCAGACTCCCTCCGGAATAGTTTGATACAACGGATATTGCGGTGTTGCGCATGACTATTTGTCGAAACGATCCCAACCAAGAGTCAATCAGGAAGGTAGCTGAAGAAAAGGAGAGAGCGAATAAATTGCTGTTTAGATAATTCGCTTCGAATTAAAGCGGGACTCCGGCGAAAGATGCCCTAGGGCTTAGGGCTAGCGCTGCCGACCCCTCCCCAAGAGCGACGGAGAACGATCGTCCGTCAACATCTGTCAGCCTCAGGAACCGGGCGCTGCCCGGACCACTGGCTGCCGCGTGAGGCGGCGTCAACGTCACCGTAGCCGCCGCACCCATCGGCGCCCGGATGCCGAACGGGCCGGGTGCGAACTTGTTGTATGCGTAGTCGTTTGCGAAGGCAGTTTTCGGCAAAGCGGAGAGTGCGGCGGCGTCCCAGTGCGCGATCGTCTGTTTGTCTGCGGCGAGGAGGTCGGCCGCAACGACATGCACCGGCGCCTCCGGCGTGCCGGCGTCGAGATAAACGTGGAAACGGACGCCACCGTCCGGCAAGGGCGTCGCGTCGCTCAACGCGAGATGATGCTTCGTCGGGCTGATTGGCCCGCCATGGAACGGGGTCACGACCGAGCCGCGATAGTAGCTGTAGGTCCCGATGTCGAACACCAGTACGAAGCCGAGCACTGCGAATGCGAGGTCGCGGAAGCCGATGTCCCCGAGTGGAAGCGGCAGGCTTCCAGCCATCCAGCGAAACCAGGGTTTGGTCGCCAGCGCGGGCCTGCGCCGGGCCAGGACGTTGTCGATCGACCATGCGCCGCTGCCGCCGAGGAGCAGCGTTGCGCCCATGGCGAGATTACAGGCCGCCGTTGTCCATTCGTCAATGCAGGTCGCCCCCTGCCAGCCGAACATCGCCATCAGCAGCACAGAGAAACCCATCGAAACCAAAGCGGAGACGCGGGTCAGTGCCCCGGCCATCAGCATCGCCCCGACAACCAGCTCGGCGGCGCTGAACAGGATCACTCCGACGTAGAGCAACCAGAAGTGATGCAGCATGAAGCTGATAAGGTGATTAGTGCCAAACAGCGCCCCCGGCATCGCGGTCTGAAACTTGTTCGCCATCCAGGTCGGCGCGTCCGGGTTGAGCTTGGACGGCGCATAAATGAAACGCCGCGAGCCGCCGCCCCAATAGATGAAGCCCTGAATGATTCGGGTCGACAGCATGGCGAGCGCCGCGATTCGCCACGTGCGCTGACCTTCGTTCAATACGGGGGAATTGTCAGCCAATCGCGTGAGGCTGGTCGCAGATTTAACGGATATAGTAGACATGAGCGCATCTCCTGAAGATAACGGCTTGGTCAGTTGGCGGATGCAGTGCCCCAGTAGGGCTTGAATCCGTAGCGCTCAAAGATCGAAAGCGCCGCGGGCGAACGGATGAACGAGAGCCAGAGCCGAGCGGCATCCGCATGCGGGGCTCCGTTCACCTCGGCGCCGGCGTAGGTCGCGGTCGCGTTCAGTCCGGCTGGAATGTTGATGTGGCCGATCGGATTGCCGATCCCTTCCTGGAAGATTGCTTCGGACTGCCACGTAACACCGACCTGTGCGCGGCCCTGCATGAGAAAGAGAGGCGTCTGCCGATGATGGATTTGGGTCAAAACCGCATTGCCATCGGCGACCTTCGTCCCATACACGGCCGTGACCAAATCGTCGCCGCCGGCTTTCTTCAGCGAAGCCTCGATCTGACGGGCGATGCCTTCGAACGCGGGGTTCGGCATGACAAGATGCAGGCCGGGCCGTGCAAGGTCGGCGAGCCCGGTGACACGGCCCGGGTTGCCCGCCGGCACCATGATTGTCAGAGAATTGGTCGCGTAAGGCACGGCCGGACCGGTCAGTATACCTTGATCGATCAGGCCCTGAACCTTCTTGAGGCCGGCGAAATAGGCGTCCGGTCTCGCGGTCCACGTCATGTTGCCCGATGTCACGGTGCCGCCGGCCTGGATCTGCTTGACGAGCAAGCCAGGCGGAAGGGTCTCCCAGTAGATCCCGCCTTTGAACTCGGGATGCTGCTGCTCGAAGGCCATGACGAGCGGTGCCATGGCGAAGAAGTAGTTGCCGCCGACGTAGAGTACGAGCTTCGGGTCCGAAAGGTTGCCGTGGAAATCAGCGAGGTCGTCCACCTGTGGAACCGAAAACGAGAGCCCGCGGTCGGTTGCGTCGTTGTTCAGTCCGTGCTGCCAGGGTGGAAAGATGGCGCCGGGCGGGGCCGGCTCCGCTGATTGCGCGGCCAGCGGCATCACGAGGACTGCGGCGAGCAGGGCCGCCCCAAAAACTGTCATGCGCATGCGAGCCTCCTCACGCCGCATAGTGAAAGCCGGCCTGCTGCAGCTCTGGAATCGTCGCGACGATCCCGGGCGTGAGCACGACGCCGTCGATAAGATGGTTGGTGAACTCGGCGGCCATTGTTTCGTGCGACACGTGGTCGGGGTTGGTGCCGCGCGTGACGAGCTTCGCCGTCAGCTCCCAGATCGCGTTGTGGCAGGCGAGGAAGACGACGCCGCGTTCTTGCAGTGCCGGAATCGTGTCGCCGATCGGCCCGAACACGCTGTTCGGATCTTCTGCCTCTGAGAAAGCGGTGCGCGCGGACCTTGAAAGGATCAGCGTGTTCGTCTGGAACTTGGCGCCGGCGAGCGTCGCGAGCTCGTACTTGTCCCACATCGTCTGGTCGAACAGCGCTAGATGAGCGGTGCCGTGCGTGGCAGAGACCGCGAGAAAGTTCTTATGTCCGAAGGAGAAGACCTGGGCATTGATCGAGTTGCGCATCAGGTTGAGCCATGGGCTCGCGATGCCCGTGTTGTCCCAGACCTGCTTGCGAGTGCCGCGATAGGCGGTAACCTCTTTGAGCGCCTCGTCATCCCAGAAATCGGGATGCGAGAGGATCATCGGCACGGCCTTGAAGCCGCGCCGGCGGGGCGCGCGGCGCAGACGATCTTTCAGATCGGCGAACTCACTGGCACCTGGCGGGATGATGCGTTCGGTCGTCGTGGCACGGGCGGGCCGAGCAGCGAGGGCGGCGGCGCCGACCGCCAACGATCCAAAACCGAGAAGAGCGGTACGGCGTGAGTTGTCGAAAGTCATTTACTTCTCCTCGCGTGGCGGGTTAGCGCGCTCCAACGCGCTCGACTTGCTAATTCGAGATAGAGATGTCGCGGCGTCAATCCAATGAAATCATTCAATGGATACGATCGTCTTGGACGATGAAACCGGGGCGGTTCGCGCTGCCGCCAGAGGGGCTATCGCTGTCTCGATTGCTCTGCTTGTCTCATCGACGGCATTGAGACAACTCCGGACATGCACAATGAGGGGTAGGCCACTTCCAAGGAAAACTGACTATCAAATGTTTTAGTGTCGGCACGGCGCTGAGCCGGCTATATATTTTTATATGACACTTGAACAGCTTCGCGCCTTCGTTGCTGTCGCCGAACGCCAACATGTCACGCGGGCGGCGGCGGCGCTCAATTTGACTCAGTCGGCCGTCAGTTCAGCGATCGCGGGGCCGGAAGCACGGCATCTGGCGAGGTTGTTTAACAGGGTTGGTCGCGGGATCGTGCTCACGCGGGCTGGTTCCCTGTTTCTCGTCGAGGCACGTGACGTTCTATCCATAAGAAGATCGTTCGCGCCGCATCGGACGAGAGCTAGAGGCGTATCTGGCGAATTGCCCGCTGCGCTGCCGTCAGATCGCGCCGATTCAGGTTTTCTCGATCTCGGCAAGCACCGCCGTTTGCCTAGGAGCCACCCCATCTTCTCGGAAGCGGTATCCAATGTTCGTATGTGTAGCGACCTGTCCAATGATGGACGAGAGCATCGCAAAGTGTGCACCTGAACCGGCTGGCAGTGCTCGTCTTGACTAACTGGATCGCCTCGTACGTCGCAGGGCAATTCGGGCAAGCAAAAACGACGCGAACCGGCTTTGCATCAGCTGCCATTGGTCATTTCTGCGCACATACCGCAACTACACTCTTCCGAAATGCAGAGGACGCCGCGCCACGCGAAGGCTTTCCGCCATGTTGGGTCCGGATAAGTGTTGCAATTGTCCGATGAGGCGACGATAGGTTCGCGGAAGCGTGGCGTGCAATCGAAGTCGCTGGTTAAGCTTGATGCGTCCGTCAGCGGTTAATTCGGGAACTCGATCTGTACGAGGCTTGAGCCACACGGCTGGCAAACGGCTCCCGGCATAGCTATTAGCAAACTCGCAATCATTCCCGTGCACGATAAAGCGAATCGCTTTGCTCAGTCGACGGACCCGAAATGATAGTCCTTTCCGACAGGCGCAAGTCCACGCGACGCAAAGTGCTCGATATGGCGCTGATCAGGTTCGGCGACATTTCTATGTCCTGTGTGCTGCGAGACGTCTCCGACACCGGAGCGGCCGTGCAGGTTGCTGCCCAATCAGAAGTGCCGAACGAATTCAGGTTGATAGTGCCTCGCAGTACGACGTTTCTCTGTCGCGTGATATGGCGCCAGGGTGCTTGGATTGGCGTGTCATTCGTTCAGCCGCAAGATCGAGTTTGACCTAAGATGACCAGAGAACAGGCGCGACGGCTGGAAAAAGGCGCTCACGTTCGTTGGATCGGCGACGACGAAGCAAGGGGGCTTGTGACCGAAATCAACCGCTTCGGAGTGGAGATTAGATGGTCGGATGGTCGTACCACGCGACCGTTTTTCACCGACATGAAGCGGATCGAGTTAATCGATCAGGACAACAAAGCGCTCGTTTGATAGGGAGCGGCGTAGCCAATCGAAGAATGGACGCCACCGCCAGAACACAACGCAGCAGCGACGCCCATCTCAGGAGTAGAAAGAAGCGCCCGTACATTAGAAGAGTATGGTGAACGGAACGTTTATTGGAAAAGTTCGCGCAGGTGCTTGCTTGATCCGCGCCCGAGATTTTGCAGGCTTAGAAGATTTGCGTTCGAAGTCTGACGTACTTCCCCGACCGTCTTGAAGGCCGCCTCTTTGAGCGTGTTGCGAACACGCGGCGATAACGGCACAAGTTCGAGCGGGGTTTTGTCTGACAGGGGTAAGGGCGGACCATCCAAGCTGCGGCGTAGACGGCGGTCGATACGAGGTTTGGCTGAGGCTCGATAACGCCGCGCTCAATGGCTTCGATGCGAGCGCTAATTGCCAAATATAGCCGCGCAGCCTTGATGGCCTGGGCTCTTGTGCCATCATTAGGGAGAGTGGCGAGCAGTCGCTCGAAGCGTCCGCGGCGCCGCGTCTCGACAATCTGCAGCCGCGCTAGCTTTGTGCGGTCGGCTGCCGACGCGCTGTCGAACTTGGCGGACATGCTCCTTCCTCGCTTCCCGGTTGTGAACCTATTTGAATTCGTGAGGGTGTCCAGCGGAATGGAATATTAGGGTTTATTTCACTGGTCGCGGCGAGACTGACGTTCGATGCTGCTTTCGTTGCCGTGAGTTCGGAAGCTTTCAGAGCAGCTGCTCTGATCACAACCGGTCGCGGCGGCTCTTGGCTATCGGACCTTGAAGGCTGTCAGTGCGCTGCATCCAGTGGATGCGGCTCCATGGATTATGGTTTCGCGGAAACGTTAATCCGCAGCAGGCATTCCCGTTCGATCTGGCCGCGCTATAACCGCGTCATTTCGGTTTGCCATTTTATGGTCGTGCTGTGAGTTGCCAGACGGCGTGGATCGGGAGCACCGCAAGTGAGCTTCCAATTGACGGTTCTCAAAGTGTTAGCGGGCCAGCCTGACGGGCGAGCCTCGCTCGCCGACGTCAGGCACGCTGTCGCTATCCTTATGACGAGCGGGAAGGATTGGTCAGAGCGTATGAAACGCTTGGCTGAACGCGCGCCGGGCTTGAACATTTTTGCCGCGCAGTTCGTCGTTCGCGATCCCGGCGGCTGGGAAATCACGGCGGCGGGCAGGGCATTCCTGGCTGGGATCGAAACGGGGGTCACGGTTCGGAAAGAAGCTCCCCATCATCCCAACGTCGATGAGCCGAAACCGGAGACGACCGAAGCCGTCGCCGAGACTGCTCCGTTCGAGCCGCTGCCCGCCCCGGAGAGGCCGCGCGAACGCGCGCGACGGCGCCGACGCGGTCTGAAGGGATGGCTGGGCCGGCGCCGGGCGTGACCGCGCACAGGCCGAAGCGCTGGAAATCGAGGGCCTCGCCAAGCGGCGGTTCGCCGACGAATACGACGCGGCGCAGGAGCGGGCGAGGTCGCCAATAGCGGGGACACGCTTCGCAATGGCGGCGTTCCCAACTGGAACACCGGCCATGCGACCACGGCAGACGTCGACCTCTCCCGCAAGAAAATGCACGATACTCGCAGGATCAGGCACGCGGAAGACCGCGATCCGGGCATCGTTAGTCGAACGTTAGCCACTCAATGCTGCACGGTGCTCTGCAGCGATTGCACTGTGCAGGTTGTCCGAAGGTGCTGGTCAATTGCCAATCTTGAGCTTCGTTGCTCCACTGAATAGTTGCGCGACAGACGATATCGTCCGAGCCGCACGTAGCACAGACGGGCGTTGAACGCGCGGTCTGTTCCCCCTGCCGGCTCGGAACTTCTGCAAGCAAATCGAACGGATTGATCAGCATCGTTCGCCGCATGCTGTTTCCCACCCCTTTGATTTTGGGGCGAGTTTACATCAACCGCGATCTTCCGAAAGTCTCACCATTCGTTGTGCAGTGCGCTGCTCCACGGTTGCCGCTTCCCCGTCGTCCGTTAAGAAACCGAATTAAGCGGAGAGCGGTCGCTGGCGGCAGCGATGAGGGTGGTCAGGATCAGGCACCAAAGAGCCCTTAGCCAGGCGATGATGCGGCGGAAGTTGTGGCCGACGGCTGAGAGGATGACGTTAGCCGCATCGCCGGCGCGGCCTTTGAGGTAGCAGCGGCCGAGGTGACCATCGGTCTTCAGGTGTCCGATGATGGGTTCGATGGCGGAGCGGCGGCGCAGCTCGCGCTTGATGACACCGAAGACGCCGCGCTTCTGGCCAGAGATGAAGATTCGGCGGGGATTTTGTGCGTTGTGACCGCGGTATCCCTTGTCGACATAGGCCCGCTCGATCGCGCAGCCGGTGAGTGTCTCGGTGCGGTCAATGACGTCCTGCAAGGTATGACCGTCGTACGGGTTATCGGGTAGCGCCGTGGCGTGCAGCACGAACAGGCCCCCAGGAGCCAGGCGGTTGTTGGTGACGATGGAGGCTTTGACGCCGAACTCGTAAGGCGCGGCTGCTTTGCCCTTGCCGATGCACTCCACCTCCGGGGCGTGGAAGGAATAGAGCTTCCAGCCGCGCTGGCGTTGCTGCTGCGAGCGGATCTGCGAAGCCCGGCTGAGCGGGAGGGCGAACGCGTTCTCGATCACAGCCTGACCTTCGATCTTGCGGCGGAGATCGCGGATGATCCGGCCCAGCCGGCTACGCAGGATGCGCAACTGCCGCTGATGCCGTTTGAATTGCTTGGCATGGGCGTAGCGCCCCGCCATCATTGCCGCGGTCTTGGCAATGCGAAGGTAGGACTGCCGCAGCTTGACCCCGTGCTTCCTCGCCAGGCGGTTGAGCCCCTTGATCGCCGCGTGCAGCAGCTTGGCATCGGTCGGGAAGGTGATCGCCTTCGGCTGCACGGTGGTATGTGCGCCATGACGGCGCGAAGAAGGAGGTTGAATATGTAGACCATCTTTCGAGCAGCCTTGCTGCGCAAGAGATGAGGGCAGGTCCCTCGGACTCGGATTGCAGGATCAGAGTCCAAACCGCCACAAGCTGCTTTAGCTCAATGGCTGAGGTGGTGAGCGTTGCTGGAAAAGGCGGGCGATCAGCCCGTCAGGTGAGCCACGGGAAGACGAACGCAAGTAAACCGCCGATGATGCATCGAAAGTACAGTTCAGGTGTTGTCGAAACCAGGGGCGATACCACCTCCTGGGATCAAGCGCGGCGAGAGCCTGTCTATTGGCCGAGCGGCAACCGGTGTAGAGGCGGCGTGATCCCGATGGCAGGCTCTTGCGCGGAACATGGGAACCTGCGTCGCGATGCCAAGGGAGACCCCAAAGGCGGCGGACCCGCCGAGGGCAGAGTACCAATGCGCGACGCAGGGGCGGACGGGTTCGTAATAGTGATGAGGCCCGGTAATACGGGCGGAGCGAAGGGACCCGATCTTCCAGCCAAAGTCACAGGCCAACCGGAAACGGGAGGAGCCGATGACTGAGGCAAAGTCGTATCAGATCCCCAAGCATCTCGTTTGGGAAGCTTGGAAACAGGTGAAAGCGAACCGCGGGTCAGCGGGTGTGGACGGGGTCTCCATCGAGGAATTCGAAAAGGACTTGAAGAGAAACCTCTACAAGATCTGGAATCGAATGTCGTCGGGGACATACTTTCCGCCTCCCGTCCGTCTCGTGGAAATTCCCAAGGCTAATGGAGGGAAGCGACCGTTAGGAATACCCTCTATAGCTGACCGCGTGGCTCAGACGGTTGCAAAGATGGTTATGGAGCCGACGATGGAACGAATATTCCATCCCGACTCCTATGGCTATCGGCCCGGCCGTTCGGCGCTTGACGCAGTCGGGACAGCGCGAAAGCGTTGCTGGAAATTCGACTGGGTTATCGACCTTGATATCAAGTCGTTCTTCGACTCGATTCCTTGGCACCTGATCGAAAAGGCCGTCGCCCACCACACGGAACTGAGTTGGATTCGTCTCTACGTAAAGCGGTGGCTGCAAGCTCCCGTGGAGAAAGAAGACGGAATCCTTGTGGAGAGAACACGCGGAACCCCTCAGGGTTCAGTGGTTTCACCGCTGCTCGCAAATTTGGTTCTGCACTATGCATTCGATCACTGGATGCAGCGGACCTTCCCTTGTTTGTGTTTCGAAAGATACGCTGACGATGCGATAGTCCATTGCAGAACTGAAAGCGAGGCTCGAACCGTGATGGAGGCGATCCGAAAACGTCTTACGGAATGCGGTCTGGAGCTCCACCCGGAGAAAACCCGGATCGTCTACTGCAAGGATAATAAACGGAGAAAGGAATGCGAACACATCTCGTTCGACTTCCTTGGCTACACCTTCCAGCCGCGCAGCGCTCGCGATCGAAAGGGCGAGAAGTTCCTCAACTTCCTCCCGGCAATCAGCAACAAGGCTGCCAAAGGAATCCGACAAACCATTCGCTCATGGCGACTGGGTTCGACGCGAAACCACTGGAGTCTTGAAGAACTCGCCAAGCTGATTGATCCTGTCGTGCAAGGATGGCTGAACTATTATGGACGGTTTTACCGGACAGAATGTGTCAACGTCCTTCGTCACGTTAACGACGCGCTCGCCCGTTGGACGAGGCGGAAATACAAGCGGTTGAAAGGCCGGAAAGTCGCCTCAGTATATTGGTTGGGACGGCTCGCACAGCGCGATCCGAACCTGCTCTATTTGTGGCGAGTCGGCATTCGACCTGCGGCTGGAAGATAGAAGCCGGATGAATCGAGAGGTTCACGTCCGGTTTCGTGAGAGCCTCGGGGTGCAATTCCCCGGGGCTACTCGACCGACCGTGACCCGCTTGAGGTCCTGGCTGCGTAACGCGCCGGCCTCGTGCGCCACCCGCAAGCTCTCGGCCAGCAACAGCTCCAGCTTGTCGCCGAGCCGTTTGCGCCAGTGGCTCAGGTCCGAGCGCTCGTGCGGGAAGGCGTGCTGAAAGAACTCTTCGCCGGTGAAGAACTGGAAGTACGGGTCGTGGACCCAGCGCTCGCACACCCCCTCATCGGACAGGCCATAAATGTGCTTGAGCAACAGCAGCCCGATCATGAATCGGGTCGCGATGCCTGGCCGACCGTTCTCGCTATAGAGCGGCGCGATCTCACCGTCGATCCAGTCCCAATCGACTTTGCCGGCGAGCTGAACCAGCTCGTGCTTCATATTGATGATCTGGTCCAGCCTGGCCCGGAACAGATCGCCCGATCCCGTCGTCCTGTGCTTCTTCGGTCGCATTGCCACCTCCGATGCGACGACGGAATCATGACTGGCGATTCGACGGAATCCTGAAAATGAAATTGCAGGGTTCCGATGCTCGAAGCATCAAAACCCTGCAATCGCAAAACAGTCCACAACGACAAATGCGATTCTAGCTCAATCGCTTAGCCGCTCTTCACGGACGACCAAGTAAAGATGGTTGCAGGTCCGCGATTTAAAGTAAGCGTGTAGCCGAAGCCGTTCAGGCTCTGAAGTTCCACGGCATGAGGGCATCGATCTGAGTGATCGGCCACCGGTTCGCGATGCGCTCGAGCGTTTGCGTGAGCCAGGCGAGTGGATCGACGTCGTTCATTTTGGCGGTCTGCAGAAGCGTAGCGATGGTCGCCCAGGAGCGGCCGCCACCATGGCTACCCGCGAAGAGCGCATTTTTTCTTGTGATTGCCTGGGGTCTGATGGTCCGCTCGACGATATTGGAGTCGATCTCGATACGACCGTCGCTCAGAAAGCGCTCGAGTGCGGCGCGTCTGGATGTGGCATAGCGGATCGCCTCGGCGAGCTTGGATTTGCCGGACAGACGCGGCAGCTCCTTCTCCCACAGATCGAACAGCGCCGCAACGATGGGGGCGGACCTTTGCTGGCGCGCATTCAGCCGCGTCTCAGGATCCTGGCCGCGGATATCGGTCTCGATCTCCCACAGCTCGACCATGGTGGTGACGGTCTGTGTCGCCAGGCGCGAGCTCTCGTTGACGTGAAGCTCGTAGAACCGTCTCCTGACGTGGGCAAAGCACGCTGCAAGCCGCACTCCCTCGTTGGCGCCCGCCGACCTGGCGAGCCGATTATAGGCGGCATAGCCATCGACCTGGAGGATGCCAGCAAAGCCTGCCAGATGGCGCTCGACGCATTCGCCGCCACGGCTGTCCTCGAAGCGATAAGCGACCATCGGTGGACCGATGCCGCCAAACGGCCGGTCGTCACGGGCATAAGCCCACAGCCAGGCCTTTTGCGTCTTGCCGGATCCGGGAGCGAGCGTTGGCAGGGTCGTCTCATCGGCGAAGATCCGTTCGCCTTGCTTGACCTTTTCCAGCACATAGTCGGCCAGCGGCTGCAATTCGAAGCCGACCTTGCCCATCCACTGCGCCATCAACGAGCGGTCCAGCTCGACCCGATCGCGGGCGTAGATCGCTTCCTGCCGGTAAAGCGGCAGCCCGTCCGCATATTTGGAGACGGCAATCTGGGCCAGAAGCGCTTCAGTCGGAAGGCCGCTCTCGATCAAATGGGCAGGCGCTGGCGCCTGTACCACGCCGTCGCGGTTGCGATAGGCGTATTTCGGGCGGCGCGTGACGATCACGCGGAACTTCGCCGGCGTCACATCCAGCCGCTTCGACACGTCCTCGCCGATCAGCACCTTCTCCAGCCCCTCGCACCCGGCAGGAACCTCCGGCTCGATGACGATCTCCACCCGCTCCAGATGCGCCCCGAACTCCTTGCGCGGCCGCGGCACGCGTTTCGGCATGTCCTTGCCGCCAGCCTTGGCCAGTTCGGCTTCAACCGCCGACACGCCGGTCTCAATCTCCTCGAACACGAAGGCGATCTGCTCCGTGCTCAGCTTGTCGCTGCGCAAGCGTTCCGAGCGCGTGCCGTAAAGCGTGCGCTCCAGCATTTTGACGATCGCCGTCAGCTCCACGATCCGCGCATCGGCGGCCTTGTTGATCGCCGTAAGATCGGTGTTTGCAGCGGCAATGCGGCTGTTCTCGGCCTCGATCGCCGCCCGCTCTTCCGCCAAGGCGACGATCAGCGCGTGGGCTTCGGCAAGCGTCGTCGGGAGCTCTGTAACGGGCGTCGTCATCGTCGCCATCACAGCAGAGTCGCCGCCACTCTTCCAAACTTTTCAGCACCCTGATTCAATTCGCCGCAGCTTGTCAGCCTACCGTTTCTGGGCGCTTCACAACCACCGGACGCACCTTCGTCCAGTCCAGCCCGTCAATCAGCGCGAGCAACTGCGCATGGTTCAGCTGCACCCGGGTCGGCGCAATCCTCGGCCAGCAGAACTTTGACTCCTCGAGAGTCTTGGCAAACAGGCATACCCCGCTGCCGTCCCACCAAACCGCCTTGATCCGATCCGCCCTTTTCGAACGGAACACGTACAGTGCTCCGCTGAAGGGGTCGGCCCCACCATCTCGAACCAGCGCCATCAAACCCGTGGCACCCTTGCGGAAGTCGACCGGCGTGCTGGCCACGTAAACCTGAACACCCGCCGGGATCATGCCTGCCGAACCGCCCGGATCACAGCAGCAAGCCGCCCCGCCTCCACATCTCCACCAACGCGCACCACGACATCGCCGATGACGATTTCCACCATCTCCCCCGCCATGGTCTCAAAGCGCGCGAACTTAACCGCTCGGTCTCGCGCCCCAGAGAGCGGCGCCACCATTCCCGAGGCCAGCGCCTTGCGTCGCCACGCAAACAACTGCGATGGATCGATCCCATGACAGCGCGCTATCGCCGACACGTTCGCCCCCGGCGCAAACGTTTCCCCGACGATGCGATCCTTCTCCTCCCGCGACCAGGTGCGGTAGCTCCGCCCGGGACTCACCGAAAGCCGCTCGGCCGCCGCTGTGATAACTTCGAAATTCTTGGTATCAGACATATGTTCGCTCTCATGAACTCCTGGGACAAATCACCAGGAGATTCTCTGACAATCGAACATCATCCGCTACGTGGGATGACCTACACGCTTACGATTTAAACTTACCTCCGGTCAGACCGCGGACGCCGGAGTGCAGCTTACGAACGTAAGCAATCGTCGTCAGCACCACGCTCGTCTATCCTGCAGCGAGCGATTCGCCTGCATCAGCGATTGTTCGAAAGAAGAACTAGGCTTGCTTGCTGGCGACTGATCGATAGCGTACCGCTTCGAACGTGTCGCTTCCGCTTTCGTACGAGAAGGCTCGGCCACAGCTGCAACTTCAGTCTATGCGGCCATCGACACAGCCCTTGATTGGCCCACTGGGTGAGCCGAACATGTGATCTCCTCAACCTTCCCGCTCCCGAGCCACCGGACCAACGAAGGATCTCGCTCTACCGCAACGCTATGAACAACCAACTCTGAAATTCTTTGCTGCTGGCTCCTCAGATGGTCCCTTAACAGCCGATCGCGGGTAATGTACCCGGCATTTACGCCTGGGAGTGAGTGGTTCATCAAAAGATGGATGTCGAGTTCCGAAACACCCGCTGCTTGCGCGAGCGTGCGATAGCTCTGCCGCAGATCGTTACCCCATTTGGATAGCACATTTCGCTCTTCCTTATGCTCGACGAGATGTCCTGGTTTGCTGTCGGCTGGAAACAACCACGACTTCGCTTGCTCGGAATACATGATCCGGCCCCATCGGATCGCGCGGATGATGCATCGGATCATCGGCCGGGATAGTGGAATGTCAAATGCCTTTTCCTCTCCACCTTTGGGCTTCGGGATGCGGATCATCCTCTGTCGCAAATCGATGTGTTCCAACCGGATTTTCTTCAGGGCGGTTGGTCGTGATCCACTCGAGAGCGTCAGAAGATGAAATTCCCGCCTTACCGGGTTATCCATTGCATAAAGCTCCTCGAGCCAACCGCTGATATCTTTGGAGCCCATCCCGGTGTTGCGTCGATGCTCCTTATTCCAGTCGATCGCGGAAACCGGATTCACGGCCGGCAGATCGGTATTGCTTTTCCGCACGTGGTTGTACACTGCCCGTAAACTGCGCATTGACCCATTCGCAATATAAGAACCATTCTCCTTCGTTATTTTGTCGTGACGTTCAACAACGAGGTGCGGTTGTCGCCCAAGCCGAGCGAGCGGATTGTCGAGCCAATCCTTGAACAGCCGCTCCATATGATCTCGATAGCTTTCAATAGTCCCTGAGCTTCGACCCTTACGTTTCATGTGCGCATCACGATAGCGCTCCCACGCTTGCCGAAGCGTTATTGAGCCTGGCTTGATCTTCGGAGCCTCACCAGGGCGTTCGCCTTTCGCTATCGATCCAAGCGCCTCCTTGGCTTTGCCACGCGCTTGGCGCGTGGTCATGTCACCAAAGTCGCCGAGTTTTACCTGCGCTGTGAATTCACGAACGCCATCACGCCAGAACTCGCCTTGGGCCATGAACGTTTTCCGGCGCTTGCCGATGAGCACAAAAAAGCCGGGCAGTTCGCTATCGCGTACCTTGTATTGCGTCTGCCCTGCACAAAGAAGTGCAATGCTCTTGTCGGTGAGAACCTGGCGCTGATCAGCCATAAATGCCTCCACTCTTTAGTCTGGGTTTAGTCTGGGGAAGTCTCTGATGAGAATTTTCCAGGTGGAACCACGCTGCGGTGCGCTACAGCACGAAATCCGTTGATTTATCAATAGCTTGCAGAGAAGGCGAGAGTATTGCAACGTGTGTGCGAGAGCGGTCGAGAAGCCCCAAATTCAGACTACGAATCTGAGGGTCGGACGTTCGAATCGTTCCGGGCGCGCAATTTCACGATTTCGCAGAATCATCCCCGCCATAGCCGCGCGCTCACCGAGCGTGCCGTCGCCGGAATCCGTCACGCCCACCCGGGAAACTTTGACTTGAATTCCATCTAGGAAATCGGCATTGAATTGAATTCAATTCAGAGCTTGGATCAGAGATAATCACGACGATCGGCACGTCAGAAAGATTGATCCGGGCGGCTGAACAGGAGCTGATCCAAAGCCATGGGCAGCTCGAGATGCAGGTGGTCGCGAAGCGGGCGCAGGTTTCGGTCGGGCTCGCCTATCACCACTTCGGATCGAAGGCCGGCCTGATCGCCGCCGTCGTCGAAGCTTTCTACCGTCGCCTCGACGCAGAGGTGTTCGAGGGGGGCAAGTGGCCCACGCTCGGCTGGGCGGACAGGGAAAAGCAGCGCGTGGCCAGCTATGTCGCCTTTCACTATGATCATCCGTTCGCGCCGCTCGTCATCGGAGCGATGAGCCGCGCACCTGAAGTGCTGGATGTCGAGACTGCCTTCACCAACCGGCAGCTTGCGGCCGGCGCGCTGATGCTTCAGGCGGCCCAACGTGACGGCATCGTTCCCCCGCACGTCGATCCGCATCTCACCATTGCGCTGATGATCGGCGGAATCCGCCAGGCCCTGATCGGTGCCTTGATGAGCAAGCCGCGACCCGATCCAGGCAAGCTCACAGACGAAATCTGGGCATTCATGGCCGCAGCGCTGCGGTTGCCGCAGGGCTCCGGCGTCGAACAAGCGGCCGCGACAAGGCCGCCAGCCAAACATCGAAGGTGACGCGCCAATGTCCGATCCTCGCGATTTTCACGCGCCGCAACCGTTCTACACCAGGGACGATCTGCTCAGATCGGGTGAGGGCGGCTATTTCGGCCCCGGCAACGCGCAGTTGCCGGCGCCGCCGATGCTGATGATGGACCGCATCACCGAGATCAGCGTGGATGGCGGCGAGTTCGGCAAGGGCCATGTCATCGGCGAGCTGGATATCACGCCGGACCTCTGGTTTTTCGGCTGTCACTTTGCCGGCGACCCGGTGATGCCGGGATGTCTCGGTCTGGACGCCATGTGGCAGATCATTGGCTATTGGCTCGGCTGGTCGGGCTCACCGGGCAAGGGCCGCGCGGTCGGCGTTGGCGAGGTCAAGTTTCGAGGCGACATCAAGCCGGACATCAAGCGCGTGCGCTACGAAGTCAGCATGCGCCAGGTCCGGCGCGGCAAACTGGCGGTTGGAATCGCCAATGGCCGTGTCTTCGCCGATGACGTCTGTGTCTACATCGCCAAGGACATGAGGGTCGGGCTGATCGCGGCCGCGAGCTGAGATGCTGCGGTGTCTGACACCGCATCATGCGGCTGATTTGCACTACGTCGACTCTAGTCCGCTCCAGCCCTATCGCCACATCTTCCAGAACCTGTTGACGCCCTCCGGAGACAAACCGGTCAATGCGATGCGTTGATCGCCTCCATCGCGGTTCTGGAAGATCAAACAATGCCGGACAAGGTCGTACTCGCCTCCATCGTCTGCGGCGCCGTGATCCTGGGCTTGCTCGGGGCATCCGTGCGTGCGCAGACCCCGTCAAGCTGCAAGGAGCCGCAGGAGGGGACCACGGCGGCTCCGCTGTTCTCACCGCCGCTCGCCAATGTGGTGACCGGCGGTGGGCGGCTGCAATTCTATTCGGCGCCGAACCTGCACTGCCCGATCAGCGGTGTCTTCGTCATTCCGAAGGATGAGCTCGTCGCCTACGCGCAAACCAATGATGGCTGGTCGTCCGTCATGTACGCAAATCCCAGGACCGGCAACGACGTCTCGGCCTGGGTGCGCTCGGCAAGGCTGAAGGAAACCGGGACCGCGGGGCCGAGGCAGCAGGTTGTGCGGACCCACCACACTCACCACTCACCGGCGAAACGTGCGCCAGATCACTACGTGCTTCACGAGCCGCTGTTATAGAACCTAGCTTCTCTCACCTGGAGGTCACGTCATGAGTCCTATGCGGCGTTCTCTCGGACTATTCCGCCTCCGCAGCCTTGGCGTTGTCCCTGGCATTGTCCTTAGCGTCGTCGCTGGCTTTCTTCGCGGCCGCAAGTCGTGCCTGTTCGGCTGAGGCTGCGTCGACGGCGATCAGCTTTTCCCGCTGCGCCCTTGCGAGGTCGCTGAAGAAGCCGGAAGGATATTTCTTCAGGAAGGAATCCCACGCGGCCAAGGCGTTGATCTGCGAAGTCAGTTCGTAGTCCTGCCTGGCAGCGATATTGGGGTCGGCAACCGGGGGTTCCGGCGGCTTCGGTACGAGGGAAACATCGTTGCCGCCAAGCGAGCCATAAATGAAGGGCTCTTGCCGGTTTCTCGTTACCTTCAAAACATCGTCGCGCACGTAGCCGAACGCCCTGCGCAGATCGAGGCCCGGGGTCGGCAGATATTTGACCAGCGCTGCGGTGAACGGACTGTTGTTCGCATCGCCATCGGCGGCAGTCGAACCGGCCTTGGCTGCGAAAGCGATCAGCGTGTTCGGGCTGACGGGTTCGACCTTCGCGAGCCCGCGTTCGACTGCGCGTGAAGCAACCGTGTGCTTCATCGTGGTGGAAAATGGATTGTCGCGGCAGGCGTCCAGGATCACCAGCCGCAATTGTCGCGCGGGCTCGATGATGGTCAGCAGACGGTCGAGCGGAATGGCTTCGTCGTCGGCATCGATATCGCGATCCAGCACGGCATCGATCGGAATGAGATAGTTGGCGCCCTGGATCTCGATCCCGTGACCGGCGAAATAGACGATCGCGATGTCGGCATCGCGTGCCTCGTCCGAGAAGTTGCGCAGAACGCGGCGCATCTCCTGGCCTTTGAGGTCAAGCTTGAACTCGACGAGGTCGAAGCCCGCACGCTTGAACATGGCCGACATCGCGGTGGCATCATTTACCGGATTGGAGAGCCGCGGCACCCGCTCATAGAAGGAGTTGCCGATCGCCAGGGCAATCCGTCGTTCGGCGAATGCTGGTTCGCAGCACAGCCAGATCGAGCAGAGCGCGAGAGCGATGGCCGAGACGACACGCATTGTGCCTTCCAAAAGCGGTACCAAACTACATAGCATATTCTCCGCCACGCGTCGGTCTGTGATATCCCTCACGGTCACTGCGAATCGCGAGTGCCGGCGATCGGCCTATCGGCCCTGATGGAAGCGTTCACTGGCTGGCTCCGAGTGCCTCGGTGTCGACGCTGTCTCGACGCTCCGTCGCGCACACGAGTGACGTTGTCACATTTCTGCCTAGGGGTGCGTGGAAAATGGCAGGACCAACACCGCGTGCTGACCCGATGCGCAAATCCGATGTGACGTGCCCCAAATGCCAGGCCGGCTATCGCCGGATCGAGTTGACGTCGAAGATGGGCGTCGAGGGAGAGTTTCGATGTCGGGTCTGTGACCAGCTCCTGGAGCTTATGGATGGTTCAACCGACGTCGCCTTGCGGCTGACGGTGCAGCCGAGCATGACCTCTCACGCTTATTAGAGCCCGGCTTGCGGCCGACGGCCAAATCTCCGAGCGTGCGAAATGATCGCCAGACGACGAGCGGCGTGGTCTGAGGCTCGGCTGCGCATGCCGTAGCCGGTTTGACCCCGTCATTCCCTGATGTATTGTCCTGGAGGGGCCAAACCATGAAATTTGCAGCCGTGAATTTTGGGTGGTCTATGCAGTGGTCGACAAAAGCGATTGAGGCGGACCGGCCCTTCGGAAGTTGGGCCGAGGACTTGGCCGACGCTTTCGTTCAGCTCGAACCGAGAAAGATCGCCGAGCAACCTTTCCAGGGGACGATTTCGCGAACAGACGTCGCCTCAATCCAGATTTCCCGTGTCGAAGCGACCAAGCACGTGGTGCTTCGTTTGCGCTCGCACATCGCGCGCAGCATTGGCGATGTGTACTTTGTCAATCTCCAGCTCGATGGCGTTGGTCGTTACACCCAGCGCGGCCACCAGCAGATCTGTGGCCCCGGAGATCTCGCGATCGTCGATACGACCGAGCCATTCGAAATCGCGAATGGCCGGAATTTCAGCCTGTTTTGCTTTGCGGTGCCGCGACAGCTCTTGCCAAGCGCGCTCGCAGAGCGGCCACGGCTGAGGCTCTCCGGGACCGAGGCCGGCCGCGCGCTATCCCGGACACTCGCGGGACATGCGGAACTGTGTCTTCGTTCGGAGCCGGGCTCGGGGATCTCCGCCTTCGGTGCTCAACATGTCGTTGACCTGATATCTCACGCGTCAGGAATTTTGGAAGAAATGCCGCCGGAACGGGCTGGTCAGTCCGTCGTGCTGTCGATGATGCTTGACTATATCGATCGCCACGTGGCTGACCCCGAACTGGGCGCGGCCACACTCGCACTGAAATTCAATTGCTCGCAACGATATGTGCACAAGCTGTTTTCTGCCACGGGCCGCTCGGCCGGTGAACACATCAACAGCCAGCGGATTCTTGTTTGTACCCGGAGCTTGCTGGATCACGCCCATCGACGCACGACCATTGCTGAAATCGCATTCAATGCCGGTTTTCGCGATATTTCGCATTTCAACAAGCTGTTCAAGCGTAGCAGCGGCTTGGCGCCCCGGGAATTTCGACGCGCCATGGGAAAGCCAGCCGACGGTACACAATAGACCAAGAAATCGGTTCACTACCGTCCAAGACTTTCCCGAACTGGCAAGCTAGTCCTCTGTTGAATGCGGCGACATGCCGCTGACGACGAGGACGCTTCACCGGTGATTGATTTCACGCTCACAGCGCAGCAGCGCGATCTTCAGCTGACATCCCGCAAGTTTGCGAGAGAGGTGCTCAGCGAGGCCAAAACGGCCGAGTTGCTGCCGACGCCGGAAGCGCGCTTTCTCGCGACCAGGCCGACCTACGAGGCGATGGTGGCGGCCGGCTATCTGCGCAAGTGTATCCCGGCGCCTGCCGGTGGCGACAATGCAGGCATGATCGACATGGCGCTTCTCGCTGAAGAATTCTACAGCGTGAATCCCAGCGTGACGCTCACGATGCTCGGGACGGTGCTCGGCCTGTTGCCGATTCTGCTCGGTGGCACGCCGGACCAGTGCCAGCGGCTGCTCGCGCCGTTTCTGAAAACAAGCGGTGCGCCGTTGGCGGGCTTCTGCTCCAGTGAGCCCGGGGGCAGCGCCAACGCAGCCTCGCCGCCGCCCGGCGAGGGCGTCCGCACCACGGCCACGCGAGAGGGCGACAATTGGGTGATCAACGGCCGCAAGAAATGGGTGTCATCGGCCACGGGTTGGAACCGCGAAGGCGCCGATGTCCTCTGCGTCGTGTGCCGGACCGATCCAGCGGCGGCGCCTGAGGCCGCGATGTCGGTCATTGCGATCGAACGACCGGTCGCGGGCCTCGTCTTCGAACGTGCGATCGACACGATCGGTCATCGGGCGCATCTCGTACCGCAATTCGCGTTGCGGAATGTCGCAGCGCCCCGCAACAATCTGCTGGGACAGGAAGGTGGGGGCCTCGCGTTGACGGCTGCGGCATTCACGGGCACCGCGGCACTCGTCGGCATCTTCGGTGTCGCGCTGATGCGCGCCGCGTTCGAATTTGCGCTTCATTTCGCACGGACGGAAAAGCGGGGCGGCGTTCACGCGATCATCGAGCACCAGGCGGTCGGATACGCCTTGGCCGATGCCAAGACCACGATCGAAGCGGCGCGCTATCTCAGCTGGCGTGCCTGCCATGCGCTCGACACCCAGTCGCCGGCGGCCGAGGAGCTTGCGGTCCAGGCCAAGATTTTAGGCTCGGAGGCCGCGGTGCGCGTCATCACCGATCTCATGCGCGTGGTCGGTGTCGAGAGCTACGATCAGGAAACTCCGTTCGGCGGCCTGCTCGGGGATGCGCTTGCGCTGCCGATCTTCGACGGCGGCAATCTGGGCATCAGGCGTCGGCAGCTGCACATGATGTTCAAGCGAAGCGACTATGATCCACTTGCTGCAAGCGGAGCCGCGTAGTGCGTCCGGCCGACGATGTTCCGACGCGAGGGATGATCGATGGCTATTGACTTCCGATTGACCGCGAGCCAGCGCGAGTTCCAGTTGCAAGCCGGCAAGTTCGCAAGGGAGGTGCTTTCCCCGTCGATCGAGGCAGAAGCCCTGCCGACGCCGGAGGCGCGGTTCTCGGCAACGAAGCCGGCTTACGAGGCAATGATTGCGGCTGGATTTCTGCGGAAATGCATTCCGCTTTCCGCCGGCGGAGAGAGTGCTGGTCTGATCGATACGGCGATCATGATCGAAGAGCTCTATGCAGTGAACGCCAGCGTGACATTGACGCTGATTGGAACCTTCCTTGGACTGTTGCCGCTGTTGATCGGCGGCACGGAGGAGCAGCGGCGCCGGCTGCTGCCGCCGTTCCTCGAACAGGCCGGAGCGCCTTTGGCCGGGTTTTGCGCCACCGAACCGGGCGGCAGCGCCAATGCCGGATCACCCCCGCCGGGCGAGGGCGTTCGCACCACGGCCACACTTCGGGGCGACCGATGGATCATTGAGGGACGAAAGAGCTGGGTTTCCTCGGCCACAGGTTGGGATCGCAAGGGCGCAGACATTCTATCGATACTGTGTCGGACCGATCCCGGTGCTCCACCCGAACGCGGTATTTCAATCATGATCGTGGAGCGCCCGGCATCGGGACTGATCTTCGAGCGTGCGATCGACTCGGTGGGGCACCGGGCACACCTGTTGCCCGAGTTCGGTCTGAGGGGTGTCAGCGTCTCCAGAGACAATGTCCTGGGTCACCTCGGCGGTGGTTTGGCCCTGACGGGCGCTTGCTTCACCGGCGCCGCCGCCCTGGTCGGAATTTTCGCCGTGGCGCTGATGCGAGCAGCGTTTGAATTCACTCTTAGCTTCGCGCGCGCCGAGCGGCGAGGCGGCATCCATCCCATCATCGAGCATCAAGCCGTCGGATACGCGTTGGCGGACGCAAAGATGGCCATCGAGGCGACACGTTGTCTCTGTTGGAGGGCGTGCCAGGCGGTCGATGCGCAATCGCCCGCTGCGCAGGAACTTGCGATCGAAGCAAAAATCCATGGTTCGGAAACGGCCGTGCGGATGCTGCCGGATCTCATGCGCGTCGTCGGGATCGAGAGCTACGATCATGCCCTCCCGTTGGGACGCCTGCTGCAGGACGCGCTCGCGCTTCCGCTCTTTGGCGGAGGCAATATCGGCGTCCGTCGCCGGCAACTCCACGCGATCCTGAAACAGCCGGACTACGATCCGCTGACGGCCAGTTGTGAGGCGGAGGTCTGACGCAGACGAAGCTTCCTTGATGAATGGGGTGAATCATGAGCGCAGAGCAGAAAGTAGCCATCGTAACGGGTGCATCTCAGGGGATCGGTGCGGGTATCCTACAGGCATTCACGGACCGCAATTACCGCGTCGTCGCAACATCGCGGTCGATCAAGCCGGCCGCCGATACCGGCGTCTTGACCGTCCAAGGCGACATCGGTGCCGCTGATACGGCCGAGAGAGTGTTCAAAGCGGCTCTCGATCGTTTCGGTCGCGTCGATACGCTGGTCAACAACGCCGGGATGTTCATGGCAAAGCCATTCACGGTCTATTCGCCGGACGACTATGCGCTCTACATGTCGACGAATGTCACGAGCTTCTTTCATATGACCCAGCGTGCACTGGACATCATGGGCAAACAGGGCCGCGGTCATGTCGTCACGATCACTACAAGTCTTGTCGACCAGCCAATGAGCGCTGTTCCGGCTGCATTGGCCTCGCTCACAAAGGGAGCGCTGAGCGCCGCAACGAAAGCGCTTGCGATCGAGTATGCGAAGACCGGGATTCGCGTCAACGCCGTGTCACCGGGAATCATCAAGACGCCGATGCACCCGCCAGAGGCCCATCAAGCGTTGGCGGCGCTCCATCCCATGGGGCGGATGGGTGAGGTGTCCGACATTGTGGACGCTGTGCTCTACCTCGATGGCGCGGCGTTTGTGACAGGTGAGATTCTTCACGTCGATGGAGGACAGGCTGCCGGTCACCACCAATTATAGGACATCGTGCGTTTCCCGGCGGAACGGGAGCTGCACAACCTTGCGCTACCGCTTCACGGCAGGCGGCAGATCACTGGCTTCGACACCCCGTTGAGACAGGAAGGCAATCGCCACGATCGCGGCCGCAAAGCCCGAGGACGCGCCGACGCCAAGCGCCCAGCGCGGGCCGAGATGATCGGCGACCCAGCCGACGATCGGTGCGCCGATCGGCGTGCCGCCCAACGCGACACCGAGCCGCAGCGCCATCACCCGTCCGCGCATCGCAGGCTCGGTCGAGAGCTGCATCAGCGCATTCGACGTGTTCATGATGGTCAGTGCGGCGACGCCGATCACGATGAGCGCGGCACCGAACAGCCAGTAGTTCGGCGCCAGCGCGGCCAGCGTGCAACCGAGGCCAAAGATCGCGGCACCCAGCACCAGCGCGGCAAAGCGCGGCCGTTCGCGGCCTGCGGCCAACAGCGCGCCGGACATCGTCCCGATCGCCATCATCGACGACAGCAGGCCAAAGCCGCGCGCATCGGTGTGGAACACGCCGACCGCCATGGTCGAGATGAAGATCGGGAAGTTCAGCCCGAAGGTCCCGATCAGGAACAGCATCACCAGTGTCGCCCGGAGGTCGGAGCGGGACCAGACATAACGAAACCCTTGCGTGATGCCGCCCTTGGCACGGTGGGCGCGCGCATTCGGGCGAAGTTCCGACTTGCGCAGGAACGACAGCGACGCCAGCACCGCCATGAACGACACCCCGTTGAACAGGAACGCCCAGCCGGTACCGACAGAGGTGATGACGAGGCCGGCCACCGCAGGCCCGACCATGCGTGCGGCGTTGAACGAGGTCGAGTTCAACGCGATTGCGTTCGAGAGATCCGCGTCGCCCACCAGCTCGGCCACGAAGGTCTGGCGCACCGGGGCATCGAGCGCGGCGCTGCAGCCGAACAGGAAAGCGAACACATAGACGTGCCAGAGCTGCACCAGCCCGGTGACGGTGAGGATTCCCAGGATCAGCGACAGCGTGCCCATCGCCGCTTGCGTCGCCATCAGCAGCCGGCGCTGGTTGAAACGATCTGCGGCAAGGCCGGACCACGGCATCAGCAGCAGCTGCGGGCCGAATTGCAGCGCCATGACAATACCGACGGCGGACGCGCTGTGATTGGTCAGCTGGGTGAGAACGAGCCAATCCTGGGCGGCGCGCTGCATCCAGGTCCCGATGTTGGATACCAGCGCGCCGGCGGCCCAGACCCGGTAGTTGAAGCTCCGCAGCGATCGAAACACCCGCCTCATGATTGCGTTGGCTCATTGCCGCCGTGAAAGCGCCCGAAGTGCCGCGCCAGCCAGACACCGATCACAAGTCCGCCAAGGCCGAGGGCGGCAACGTGGCTTGTCGTCCGCAGGCCGAAATCGCCGACACGGCAGACCAGCAGATATCCGACGAGGAGATTGAAGAAGCCCCACACGATGTTGACGGTCGACGAGGACAGTCCCTCGCCTCGCGGCTTTGCGAACGGGCTTTGGAACGGTTCGCCCATCATGCCGGCGACGACATGCGGAATGGCGTTGGTGAGGAAGGCGCCTCCGAAGAAATAGGCGACGAGATCAAGCATGTACATGGGTCCTTTCAAGGAGGTCGATCACCGATTGCGTCGAGCCGGTTTCGCCGAGCCGTGGGAACACGTTGGCGATGCTGTAGTCGTGCGCCTCTGGCCGCCCATCGGTCATGGCGTCGGTGGCGAGCGTGACGTTGAATCCCGCCTCATAGGCCTGCCGCGCGGTCGATTCGACGCCGGTGCCCGTGGCGACGCCGGTGACCACCACTTGCGTGACCCCGCGCGCCTTTAGCTGGCTCTCGAGATCGGTGCTCGCAAAGGCACCCCAGGTTCGTTTGGTCACGACGAGGTCGCCGGGTTGCCGATTGAGCTCGGGGATGAGGTTGGTCCATCCATCGGGAAACGGCCCGCCCGGGCGTGGCCGTTCGGTTCGTCCCGGCGCGCCGCCGTCGACATTGACCAGCACAACCGGCAGGCCGCGCCGCCGGAACGCAGTGGTAAGGGCGCACGTGCGCGCCACGACGTCTCCGATCGGATGGATGAAAGGTGAGCCCATGAGGCCGCTTTGCAGGTCGACAACGATGAGCGCGGTCACCGGATCGAGCGTCGTGAGGGCCATGGTGGTTTCCTTCTGTCCGCCGGATGTTTCGCGTGATGGCCGCATCAATCGTCGATCAGCCGCTTCAAAAGCCCGACAGCGTCGGCGAGCTCGTCCTGTTCTCGCGGCGACAGCCGCGCGGTGATGGTGCGCGACAGCCAGTCCTGCCGCGCGGCGCGGCCGGTCCGGATCCGGTCGCGGCAGGCGTCCGTGAGAGACATGATGGTTTGCCGGCCGTCGTCCGGATCGGGCGCGCCGCTGACAAGGCCTGCGGCCTCGAGAGTGGCGATTGCCGAACTCATCGACTGCGGACGCATCCCTTCGGATCGTGCCAGGCTGGACACCGTCGCGGGGCCAGCCTTTTCAAGACGCAGCAGGATCGCGACCTGGGATGGTGTCAGGTCCTGATGATCGCCCTGCTCGCGCAGCCGGCGCTTCAGCTTCCCGATCAGCAAACGCAGGTCTTCGGCCAGCGCGGACGCGCGCGCCGGCCGGGGACGATCAGGTGAATTGCTCATGCCGGAGTGGATAGCACATATGAAGGTAAACTGTAAAGATTAACTTTGCAGATAATCTGTGTACCTGCCAAGCTTGCTCCGATCATCCCCTATGCCTCGGCTCGATTCCCGAGATATCTGCGGTCGTGCAGCGACGCTGCCTGATCCGCCATGGGCAGGCCGCGAATCTCGATGGGCAAAATCCGCCGGACATGCGTCGCGGGCGACGTTGTGGGCCGATGACGCGAACCATCACCGTAAGATTCGGCAATCAAGCGCTCGCAACGCGCGCTGCCGCACACGACCGGTCAATCTGAACGCCTCCTGAATTCAGCTCGTCGGCGCGGTCACACTAGGTTTTCTTGTCATTGCCTGCGTGGTGTCGATGATTGCGCCGCGATGCGCGGGGATCGTGGCCGAGTTGTTCGAGCTGGAGCATTCATGATGCGTTTCTTTCGTTTCCCCATCCTTGCGCGGGATCTGCTCACCCAAAAGTGCATTCGACGCGGCGGGGTGATCGGCATTGTTCTTTCAAGTCTTCTCTCGTCGATCCTGTCCGCGCAGGCGGAAGATGCCGCGGTCGGCGTCAACGTCATCAATCCCTACGTTCTCAGCCTCGCGGATCAAAATGCCATGCTGGATGCCATCCACGCCTCCGGCGTGTCGGTGATCCGCGCTTCCATCACCCTTGACGACAAGGGCGTCGATTACGCCGAGCGGGCATGGCAACGCGGCATTAAGATCGAGTGGCTCATCTATCGTTTTGGCGGTTACGATCCATTCGGAACGACGCCGCTTTCCGCTGCCGACCCGGACCATTTCCGTGCGACTTTGCAGCCGGTACTTGATCGCTTGGAGGCAAAGGGGATCGTTTTGGCAGCCTTCGAGCTTGGCAACGAAATCAATCTCTCGGGTACCAATCCGGAATTCGCCAAGCCCGCCGGCCGCGCACGCCAGCTCAGCCTGTCCGACCTGGACAGAGATCCGCAAGGACAGCGCGTTGCGCGAGGGTTTCGCCAGTATCTGAAGATGCTCGGTGTGCTGAAGGAGATCCGCGACCGTTCGAATCTCAACCGCCACACGCCGATCACCACCGCGGGGCTTGGCACCTATGACCAGGATGACGGCTTCCTGCCGGCCTGGGCGAAGGGCGACATTGTCGGCATCCACACCACGTTGTCCTATCTGCGCGCAAATGGCCTGGACAATCTCGTCGACGCCTATGCGGTTCACATTTATCCAGACACGACGCACGACATCACCCCGGCGGTGAGAAAGCAGCGCATCGCCAAATACGATCTGGCCGATTGCCGTCCCCAGGGAAGCCGCGACGGGAAGCCATGCTGGATCACGGAATGGGGGATCGACAACAAGGCCACCAACTGCCCCGTCGATGACGATCAGCGGGCGCTATTTATTCAGGAGATCATGGGTGATTTCCGCCCTTATGCCCGTGCAGGCAGCGTTGCCGGCCTGCTCTACTTCGCATGGAACAGCGCTCCGGGAGCCGGCCCCGTCATGGCCAGCAGCCTATGGCGCTGCGGCGGCCTGATGAAAGCCGGCCGATCGGCTATCGATGCCGGTTTGCTGCGTTAGAGGAATCCGGACAATCAACTCGCGAAGTACTAAGATCATGGCGCGTTCTCTTCGGTTTCTTGCGCTGTCACTCTCCCTGGTCGCCGTTGTCCCTGCAGTTCCTGCGCTGGCCGCCTCGCCGTTCGGTTGAGCCCCGGCATCCAGCTTCACGACTCAATCATTCAGATTCAAGGCTCGACGGGCACGCCCTGGATGGAGCGGTGAGCAGGTCTCGATCCTGCGTGCTACCAGATGACGATCGCGCAGATCACCGCGAGGGGCAGCAGGGCGAGGCCCATCGGAACCCACTTGCGCATGTCGGCGGGATTCCGCGAATATCGGAAAATCTGCACGGCCACGAAGATGCAGACGATGGCGCCGAGGATGATGCGAAACAGGTCGGTAGGCGTGTCGTATGCCGTCCACAGGCTTTCATTCTGGGGCGCAGCCACCCGGGCCGTTATCGCCACCACGACGATCAGAAACAGCGTCCGTAGAACGAGACCGAAGAACCGCATATTCCAGCCATCCATCACTCTCCCGACACCGATACATAACACGAATCCTGCAATAACGTAATCATCTGCACAACTTTGTGCAATACGACCGCACGATGACGTCATCTCTTCGAAGGGAAAGCGCCATGAAATACGTCACGATTTCCGCAGCGATCCTGTGTCTGGGCGTGGTCTCGATGGCTGCGGCATCCGCGGCGACCCCCGCGCGCTGTCACGCCGAGGTCGTTCGATCCGAGGAGCTTCCCTACGCCCCGCCCGGCTCCTGGCTTCTCAAGGCGACCGTCCGAATCACCTTTCCGCGCGGTCCGACGGTCGAATCGACGTTCCTGAAGACCGTGCCGTGGCAGGTCACGCTCCGCCGCGGCGACGCGTTCTGGCTTGACTGCGAGCGGCTCCGCGACACGTGGCCGGCCTCGCTGGAAACGACCCGATAACCCAACCGTCCAGGATATGATCATGACCAATCTGATTGCCGGCTTCTCCTACATTGCGCTCATGGTGGTCGGCCCCGCCGCCGCGCCGGCAAGCGATCGCGATTTTCGGCCCGCGACCGAGCAAATCCGGATGGTCTGCGATCAGCACTGCGACTGCTGGCGGACCCGCTACCAGGAGCGTCGGCCGCAGCTTGCGGGCCGCGATGACCTTGCGTGCTCGGCCTCGCCGTCGGGGCGCGTCGTCGGCTATTACAATGGCTACTACCGTACCGGACCGGCAACGGGTCTGGATTTTGACAGCCGATATCCGGTGCGGGAGTTTGCGTTTCCGTTCTAGGAAACGACGCTAGGCGCTCTATTCGGGCGCGGCCCGGCTGCCGCCATCGGGGCGGCCGCCGGTGCCCGGTTTCGCAGTCTGCGCGTCCGCCGGTCCGCTCGCCCCATCGCGGGTTGGATCGGCATAGGCGTCGCGCGCCCGCTTCGTTGCCGTCGCATAGCGCGCTGTCGCGCTGATACTGACCAGGCCTGCGCGCGCGAGCCCGAGCACGGCGCGCCGTGAATGAAATGGTCCCGACTTGCTCGCGGCATATCCGCGCGGGTAGAGCTGCAGACGGCCGGCGAAGGCGGCGTACAGCGTCGCCTTCTGCGTCCCGCTCAGGCGGAAGCGCTTCACAGGCGTTACCGCGTCGGCCAACATGGGCGGCACCGTGCGCGGCAATTTTCGTGGCGCGACCCTCATCCGTCAGCTCATACTCCGGTCGATTGGCGCGACCCGCCACGCGGCACATCACGCCCGCACGATTTCACTAGGTGAAATCAGAACCGCATTTCGGGTGGCCGCGGCACCTGACGAAAGTCAGGATCGATCGTGACGAAAGTCATATTCGTTTGCGACCACCATGGGCTTACGCCAGAGTGGGGCGCTCGCTTGGAGCTGGTTTGGGCAACGAATGATCGACCTGAGCGCGGATTTGATTCCAGCCGCAGAGGCGGATGTCATTGGTCTCGCCGTCATCGGCGCCGACAGAACGATGGCGCGGAAAATCGGGCGCCTGGTCGAATGGCTGCCCGCGATCGGCGTTGATTGCTGTCAGTGTGTGTTGCTGGTCGGAATGGAAGCTGAATTCAAAGCGCTTGCTGAAGGACAGCGGGACATGATCGCGCTCGCGGGCGTGCGCGGCGCATCAGCGGGGCTTACGCAACCGGTGACGGCGGTCGTGCTGTGGAATAGCGAGCGGTCGCACTATTTCGTCATCGCAATGCCGGATTTCGCGGCGCGTCAGGTCGAAACGCTGCTCGGAGGCGAGCGCCGTGCCCGGCGCCTGATGGAGCAGCAGCTCGAGGCGGCGAGCGCCGAGGTGCGCTTCGCCTCGCTGGCGCGCACCCGCCTGCGCCTGGCGCGCGACCTTCACGATACGCTGGTTCATTCGATCGTGGCGCTGCTGACCCAGATCCGGCTGATCCGGCATTATCTGTCGACCGATCCGACCCGCCTGCCGGACAGCCTTGCGACCGCGGAAGACGCGGCGGCGAGCGGTCTCGTGCGGGCACGCGACGCCATTGCCCGCTTGCGCATGCCCGACGACCTCACGATCGATCCGGACGTTGAAGGACTGCTCACTGACTTCGCCGAGCGCAGCGGCGTCGAGGTCTCGACCGAGATCGCCGAGCGGGCGCGCGACGGATTGCGCGATTGCGCATTGACGGTTCAGCGCATCCTCAGCGAGGCGCTGCGCAACGTCCAGGCGCACGCCGGCGCACGGCGCCTCTGGTTTCGAGCGTTCGAGGAGCCGGCCGCGATCGGCCGCAAACTCGTTGTTGAAATCCGCGATGATGGATGCGGTTTTGATCCGGCCGTGCCTGCGCCCGGACATTTCGGATTGATTGGAATGGCTGAATTTGCTGAACTCGTCGGCGGAGACTGCTCGGTCGAGAGCGCGCCGGGACAGGGAACGCTGGTCCGGATATCGCTGCCGGTAGCGGTGCCGCCAGCCGTGCCGTCGGGCGTGTTGGCCGATTGAGCCGCCGGCCCGTCGGCGACGACTGGTGTTCGAGAGGACGAAGGAACAGCCCGTGAGCAAAATCGAGAAGGTGCGGGTGCTGATCGCCGAGGATCAGGCGCTGATCAGAGAAGGTATCGCCACACTCCTCGCTCAACAGAACGATGACTTCGAGATTCTTCCGGGCGCGGCGGATGGCGAGCAGGCTATCGAATTCGCGCGGCGATACCGGCCGGACGTCATCCTGATGGACCTGCAGATGCCGCGCGTCGACGGCATTGCGGCGACCCAGCGAATCCTGCGCGAGCTGCCGCGAACCCATGTCGTCGTGCTGACGACGTTCGAGACCAACGATCTGATCTTCGAAGCCGTGAGCGCAGGCGCCAAGGCGTATCTGCTGAAGGACGCCAGGATCGACGAGATCGCGACGACGATCCGCGCGGTGATGAACGGTCAGTCGGGACTTTCGCCCGGGGTGGCCGCACGCATTCTCGACGAGTTCAAGCGGCTGCGCGGCCCGCGCGCATCGGCGAAGCTGCCGGTTCGCGACGGCTTGACCGCGCGAGAGAATGAAATTCTCACGCTGATCGTCGAGGGCAAGAGCAATACCGAGATCGGCGAGCAGCTGCATCTGGCTGAGGGTACCGTGAAGAACTATGTCAGCGCGATCCTGGAGAAATGCCAGGTCAAGAACCGCACGGAACTCGCAATAAAGGCAATAACTTACTAGAATAATTTGCTGAATCCTGCACCGCGCCGGCTGATCCTCCCCCGATTGGTCGCCTTTCGCTGGGCCACGCCGCCGAAATTGGCTATAGGATTGTTGCGGATTTGTTTTTTGGACGCAACGGGTTTGCGTGACGTCGGATATTGGCAAGGAACCACCATGAAGGGCATCGAGCGCCAGACCAAGGGCACGGATGGGCTGGCAAATACCGTAGCTGCAGGCAACGGAGCGGATGGAGCGGCGCATGGCGCTGCGACGATCGATCAAGTCCGCGATCTGTTGTTCGGCGGCGCGCAGCGCTCGATCGAAAGCAACCTGACCGGCTTGCGCGACGAGATGCAGGCCTCCCTCAAGCAGCTCCAGGCAGACTTTGCCAACGAACTGGCAGCCATTCAGGCGAGGGTCTCGGATCTCGAGCGGGACACCGAACAGAAGCGGCTCGAGTCGCTGAAGGATATCGGTGCGGCCATCTCGCAGCTCGGCGCAGCCGTCAGCGGATTGGGATCTGGCCGCACGGGCAAATAGCATGGCAGCCGCTGCCGGCCAGAACCGCGAGATCGAGCAGCTCAGGACATTGCTGTTTCAGCCCGAGGCGGTGCGGCTGGAGTCGCTGGAGACCGATCTCGCATCGCTTCAGCAATATGTCGGCACCGCCGATCGCCTGGAGACGGCAACCTCGGACATCCTGGTCGCGGCGCTGGAGCGGGCCGAGGTCAACCGCCCGCGCGAACTCGCCAACGCCATCGCGCCCACCGTGGTCTCGGCGATCAGGAGCGAGATCAGGAATTCGCGCGAGCTGATGGTCGAGGCGCTCTTTCCGATCGTCGGCCGGCTGGTCAGTGCGGCGGTGGCAAATTCCTTCAGGGAAACGCTGGCGTGGCTCGAGCAGCGGATCAACGCCCTGACATCCGCCCAGCTGTGGGTGGGACGCATCAAGTCGCTGGTCACGGGACGTCCGATCAGCGAATTCGTGCTGACGGACAATCCGCCGCGGGTGAACCGGCTCCTGATCATCGAACGCGGCAACGGCCGTCTGGTCGCGGACTGGAAGCGCGACGAAAATCCCGACGAGCGCGCCGACCTGCTCAGCGCCATGGTCGCGGCGATCCTGGAATTTTCCGTTCAGGCGCTCGCCGGCGAAGGCAATCTGCAAACGCTCGATTTCGGCGGACGCGAGATCGCGTTGCGCGCGTCGCCGCGGTTTATCCTCGCGGTGCAGTGCCTCGGCCCGCTACGTCCGACCGACAATGCCAGGATCAATTCGCTGTTCTTCGATGCGATTGAGCGCATCGACCGCGGCGCGACCTGCGATCGCGCGATGTTGGCAGCGTTGGCGACGTCGATCGAGACCGATGATGATGTCCCACGCAAGACCGCGAGCCGGCGCGGCAAGGTCATCCTGTTCGCTCTGCTCGCGCTCACCGTGGCAGCGCTGGGCTGGTTCGCCTCGGTGTCGGTGACCAGGGGTCTGCTGGAGCGGCGGTCCCAAGCGGCGCTGCAGCAGTTCGCCGCAAAGCAGCCGCTGCTGGCCTCGTTTCCGCTTCGGCTCGATTTCGATCACGGCAACCGGAGCGTCGCAGTATCAGGCGTCGAGCCGAGTCAGCTCGTCACCGCACCGCTGATCGATGCGCTTGGCGCCGCCGCATCACCCTATCGGGTCGTCGACCGGATCGGTGTCGTGTCCGGCCCCGAGCAGATGGCTGCATCGCAAGCCTCGGTCGCGGCCGTGCAGCAGTCGCTTGCGCGCTTGCAGGCGAGCCTCGACCAGATGCGCGACGCGATATCAGAGCAATCGAGATCGGGCGATCGACAATATGCGAAGCTGAACGAGCAGTATGACAAGCTCGGCGAGCAGTACGCCAAGCTGGGCGAGCAATATGCCAAACTGCAGTCCGTCGTCGACAGTCCGGCTGCGCGGCTTGACCGCTTCATTGCCTCGACGGCGGTCTTCTTCACCAACAATTCGGATGAATTCCTCGACAACGATCAGGCCGAGCAGCAGATCCGCGAGCTTGCCGGATTGCTCGCGAACAACGATCTCAGGGTTCGAATCGTCGGATATGCCGACCAGAGCGGCACCGAGGGCACCAACAGGACGCTCGGGCGCAAGCGCGCGGAGCAGGTGACGCGCAGATTGACCGCGCTCGGGGTCGAGCCGTCGCGGCTGATCCTGGTGTCGCGTGCGGCGACAATGCCGATCACCGACAGGCTCGACACGACGGTCGGCGGCAACCGCCGGGTGTCGTTTGAAAATGTCTATCGAGCCGAAGTGTCCCGCTGATGCTCACCGCAAAGGTCATGCTGCTCGGCGATATGGGGGTCGGCAAAACGTCGATCCTGTATCGCCTGATCTACAACCGGTTCGAGGGCCAGTACAAATCGACGCTCGGCGTCGAAATTCTGAGCCATGACGTTGCGCCGGCCGACGGCAGCGATCCGATGCGGCTTGTGCTGTGGGATACCGACGGCGATTTCGGCACGCAGATCTTCGACACCGTCTATGTCACGGGTGCGTCGGCCGCCATCATCGTCTCCGATGTCACGCGGCCGCAGACCGTCACGCGGATGGTCGAACTGGTCCGCGGCTTCGAGGCCAGATTCCCGGGCCGGCCCTACAAGGCGCTCCTGAACAAGATCGATCTTCCGGAAGCCGCGGGAAGTGCAGGCCAGATCGGCGAGCTCGCCAAGTCGAGCGTCAGATCGGTCAGTGCAAAGACCGGTGCCGGCATCGCGGAAAGCTTTGCCGAACTCGCTCAGGTCATCCGCCGCCGACAGCTTTGAATCAAGGACATCTCCTCCGTCATTGCGAGCGGAGCGAAGCAATCCATGCCTCAACTCGGGGATAGATGGATTGCTTCGCTTCGCTCGCAATGACGAGCGAAACGACGCTCACTTGATCTGCATGGTATCGATCGGTGTCAGCCGCCCCGGCCTCTCGGGGCTGGCGAATCGCGCCGGGGCGGCTGACTTCATCACGCGTGGGGCGCGCGATGAAAGCTCTCGCGGATGGGCGAGTGCATGCAAGCATGTATTTCGCGGCACGCTGTCGATTCGTGACCGCGTGCTTGCCACCGGATTGCACCACGCCGCCGGGTCTACCGAAAGTGACGAAGGTCATCTTCCGCCCGCATAACGCGCTGCCTATCGTTCGTTCCATCGCCGGACCTCGAGCAGGTATCGGCGGAAGAGGAGCGAAGATCATGAGCGTTTTTGGAAGCATCATGGGCGCAATCTTTGGCCACGGCTCGACCCAGGCCAAGACGCCTCCGACGGCAACAACCGCCGCCGGCGCGTCCGGCGCGTCGCCGACCGTCTCCGCGCCCGCCGCAGCGCCGGGCTCGGCTGCCTCGCAGACCGTCGATGTCGCTGCAATCGTCGACAAGGCCGCTTCCGCCACCGGCGAGCGGCTCGAATGGCGAACCTCGATCGTCGACCTGATGAAGGCGCTCGGGCTCGACAGCAGCCTTGCGGCGCGCAAGCAGCTTGCGAAGGAGCTGAATTACAGCGGCGATACCGACAACTCGGCCGCCATGAATGTCTGGCTGCACCAGCAGGTCATGACCAAGCTCGCCGCCAACGGTGGAAAGCTGCCGAGCGATATCAAGGTCTAGAGCGTTTTCGAGCGAAGTGGATACCGGTTCGCGTGAAGAAAACGCGTCAAAACACAAACCCAGAGCCCCGGCTCTGGACGTCTCGATTGAATCGAAACGGGAGAGCAGGGCATGGCAAAGGCACGCAAGGGTCTCGATGGCCGTCATCGCGACAAGACCGGCAGGATTGAACGCAAGCACGGCAACACCAGGGTCGCCGCGCTGCGCAAGAAGTACGGCGAAAGCTTTGCCGAAGGACGGCGCAAGGACACGATGCTCAAGACCCTGCTCAAGGAGACGGGGTCGAGCTCATTGCACGACTATTTGCGGCATCACCACAAATAGGCCGGCGAAGTCGCTGCGCTAAAGTCTTGTATCGCGTGAGGAACAGTTGCCATGGCTCAACGTCATGACGCCGGCACGAGCATGCCGCGCCGTCGGTGCGCCTTCGTCCATGCTGGAGAGACGGAGATCACATGCTGAAGGAATTCAGGGAATTCGGAGTGATAGCCATCACAGACAAGGTCAAGCTGCCTCGAAAACTCTCCCGGGAGCCCGGCGCACCGGCGCCGCTTCGGCCAAGCCACGAGCGGATCATCGAGGAACTGGACCGCTGGGCCAACAGTCCAGGTCTGCAGCCTCCTAGTCCTCCTCCGACGACCAACGGGACGAAGGACGACGCCAAGAATACTCGCTCGCGCGCGTGAGAAGGAGTTGCCTACCGGTGCGGCCGCGACGCCGTTGCGATCAGAGCGGTCGAAGCGATCGGCAGGATGTCGCCGATCCTTCCGCGCTCGATCACCGTCATGAATGCGCGTGAGACGGCGGCGCGCTGCTCCTCGTCCAGCGCAGGCCAGTGCGACATGAACTCGAACAGGCGACCGACACCATCGAAATCCGCAACGTCGAGCCTGAAGTCGTGGGAGACTTCCGTGATCGTCGGACGAGAGAATCCGGCGGCAGTGACCGCCGCCGCGAGGCGATCGGGATCGGCCAGCTCGGCGAGGCCTGCCGCGGGTGGCGGCCCGATGCGATCCGGATAGAGTGTCCGGATGATCCGCGACATCAGCAGATGCACGGCGGCGCCGTCAGCGCTCTTCCAGACCGCAATCGCCGCCGATCCGCCCGGCCGCGTCACCCGCGCCATCTCGCGCAGCCCGGCGCGCCAGTCGGCAAACAGCATCACGCCGAACACCGACAGCACCGCATCGAACGAGGCATCCGGCAGGTCGAGCGACTGGCCGTCCATCTGCCGGGCGTCGATATTCGGCAGGCCGTGGGCGCGGACCCGCTGTACCATCCCGGCGGAGAAGTCGATCGCGGTGACCTGTGCGCCGCTGCGCGCGGCGGCAAGGGCCGCGGCACCTGTGCCGGTGGCGACGTCGAGCACGCGCGACGACGGGCCGATCTCGAGCGTCGCGAGCGCGGCTGCGGCGAAATGCATCGTGAACGGCTGCGATTGCGCTTCGTAAGTCGCGACCATCTTGTCCCAATGCGCGGGATCGTTGAACGGCGCGCAGGGTGCCTGCTCACTTGGCATGAACTCATTTGGCATGAATCTGGTCCTCGAGGGTCTGCCGGTGTCTTGTGAGCCGGCGTTTGAAGTCCCGGGCGAGCGTTTCCAACGTCACGGCGCCGAGCCGCGTGAGGAAGATCGCCTCGACCTCGCGAAACGTGTCGCCGAGCGCGTCGTTGACGGCCTGTTCGACCAGGCAGCCAGGGTTTTCCGAGCGATGGCTCATGGCGATGATCGCGGGCGCGCCGACGGCGCGATAGATGTCCGCCAGCGTGATGTCGGAGGGATCGCGCGCCAGTGTCCAGCCACCGCCGTGGCCCTTCTCCGAGCGCACGAAGCCCTGCTCGCGCAGCCCGGCCATGACGCGGCGGACGACGACCGGATTGGTCGTCATCGCCTGGGCAAGCTGCTCTGACGTCACGGGCTCGCCCGCGCCGAGCATGTGGAGAAGGGCGTGCAGCACGCTCGACAAACGACTATCGCGGTTCATGTAACTTCATATGTTACATGATCGCCGGTACGTCAAGAGGGGCGATCGGCCAACCGGCCGCACGGCATCGCCTGATGATCATGCCAGCATGCGCACCTTCGGCTCGCGGTCGTAGAAGCGCCTCGCGGCGGCCTTGATGAAGTCCGGGCCAAGACCCGTGATTCCGGCGTCAGGCATAATTCCGGCCTTCTCCAGCAACGGCCGAGCCTCCTTGCTCGCGCCGATTGCCTTCAGATGCCCGAAGGCGTCCATGACAAACCCGACCGCGGCCGCTTCGCCTGCCAGGGATTGGGCACCCTTTGCCGACAGCACCACGGCGATCGCATCGAAAATCTGCGAGGGCGTGCCGAGCAATTGACCGTCGGCCTTGCGCGTCGATCCGTCGGAGAGCGTGGTGGCTCCGACCTTCGGTGCGACGATCATTGCCTTGGCCTTGGCGCCCTCAACCGCCTTCGTCAAGGCATCGAGCTCCGCCGCATCGCTTCCGTCGGCGATCAGGATACCGACGCTGCGTCCTTCGAGCGTGTGCTTCATGTTCTTGTGGATCGACAGCGCGTCGGATGGCGGCATGTCGACCGGTGCGCGCGCTGCCGGTGCCTTGTCAGGCAGGGCGATGCCGAGCCCGTCGGCGACGCGCTTTGCCAGCTTCTCATCGACATTGCGCAGATTGGCAACCATGCGCGGCGGCACGTGCTTCAAGTCGACCTTGGAAAGCTCGAAAACGAAGGAGGAGGCGATATGAGCCTTCTCGTGCGTGTCCTGCGAATTCCAGAACAGGCGCGCGTGGCTGTAGTGATCCGCGAACAGCTCGGCGCGTACGCGCAGCTTATCGCCGCTTTCCTGCTGCCCGGTGGCGGCAGAGGAGGTGACGAAGCCGGTGCGCGGGCATTCGCGGGGGCCTGCTTCCTCGTCGTGGGCCGCAAGAGAATTCGGCTCGTAGTTTGCCCGCCCTTTCGGGACCTGCATCTGCATCATTCCGTCGCGCTGGAAATTCTGCAACGGACATTTCGGCTGATTGACCGGAATCTGGTGGAAGTTTGCCGTTCCGAGCCGCGACTTCTGGGTGTCGAGATAGGAGAACAGACGCCCCTGCAAGAGGGGATCGTTGGAGAAGTCGACGCCCGGCACGATGTTGGCCGGGCAAAAGGCGACCTGCTCGACCTCGGCGAAGAAATTGTCCGGATTGCGGTCGAGCACCATCCGGCCGATCACGCGCACGGGGATCTCCTCCTCCGGGATGATCTTGGTCGCATCGAGCACGTCATAGGGTTGCCTGCTGGCGAATGCCTCGTCGAACACCTGGATTCCGAACTCCCACTCCGGGAAGTTGCCTGCCGCGATCGCCTCGCGGAGGTCGCGACGGTGATAGTCGTTGTCGGCGGCCTGCAGCTTGAGGGCTTCATCCCAGACCGTCGATTGCAGCCCGAGCTTCGGCTTCCAGTGAAACTTGACGAAGACCGTCTTGTTCTCGGCATTGACCAGCTTGAAGGTGTGGATGCCGAAGCCTTCCATCATCCGCAGGGAGCGCGGCAGTGCCCGGTCCGACATCGCCCACATCAACATGTGGGTCGATTCTGGCATCAGGCTCGCCCAGTCCCAGAACGTGTCGTGAGCGCTTCCGGCCTGGGGATAGGCCCGGTCGGCCTCCATCTTCACGGCATGAATAAGATCCGGGAACTTGATCGCGTCCTGGATGAAGAAGACCGGGATGTTGTTGCCCACGAGATCCCAATTGCCCTCGGTGGTGTAGAATTTCACCGCGAAGCCGCGGACATCCCGCGGTGTGTCGACCGAGCCGGCACCTCCGGCAACCGTCGAGAAGCGGGCGAATACCGGCGTCTTTTGGCCCTTTCTGAATAGTGCTGCCCTGGAGAGATCGGATATGTCGGCCGTTGCTTCGAAATAGCCGTGGGCGCCCGAGCCGCGGGCGTGGACGATCCGCTCCGGGATGCGCTCGTGATCGAAATGGAAGATCTTCTCGCGAAGAACGAAATCTTCCAGCAATGTCGGCCCGCGCGTCCCGGAGCGAAGGCTGTTCTGGTTATCGCTGATCCTGATACCCTGGTTGGTGGTCAGGATCGCTTGGTTCGCGGAACCGGAGCGCGCGTGCTGATGGGTTTCACCGCCCTTGCCGGGGTTGCGATCAATCGTGCTGTCAGTCATCCGGTCCACCAATTGGTTCGAGCGCCCCGCCGCTACAACGTCGCGACCTGCAAAGGGTTCTTAACGGTCGACCTTTGGTTGGCCGGCGGATGGCGGCCGCGCCGCTCGGCCATCCGGATCGATTTCACGTGCCGGAATCGGGCGCGCCGCCCGTTTAACTCCCATTGGGGTTATGTTGGGCAGGGGGCGGCACCGTGGGCAGTGTAGCGGTCGATTCAATGTTGCTGGATGCGGTCGCGCATTATGGCGCGGGCCGTGCAAAAGAGGCCGATGCGCTGTGCGGCGACATCCTCACCGCCGATCCGGATCACGTTCCGGCGTTGCATTTGTCGGCGATCATCGCCTTCGTCACGGAACGCGCCGCGGAAGGCGCGGTGCTGCTGAACCGGGTGTTCAGCCTCGATCCGCTTCACGGACCGGCCTTCGCCACCCTCGGCGATGCGCTCGCGGTGAAGGGCGAGCGCGATGGTGCGGTGGCGGCCTTCGAGCGTGGCGTGACGTTGCGGCCGCAGGACGCCGGTTTGCACGCCAAGCTCGGCGTTGCGCTATGCGACCTGTCGCGCTTTGATGAGGCCGAGGCGGCGTTTCGCCGCGCGATCGCGCTCGATCCCGAGCTGACGCGGGTGCGCTTCAACCTCGCCGTCGCAATGGCCGGGCAGGAACGGCTGGTCGAAGCAGAAGCGGCCTATCGCGAGGTGATCGCGCGCGATCCGGCGTATCCCGGCGTCTGGCTCAATCTCGGCAATGTGCTGGTCGACCAGAAGAAGCTCGATGCCGCCGTCACGGCCTATCGTCGTGGATTGGGCACGGAACCCGACGATTCCGGACTGCATTGCAGTCTCGGCTCGGCGCTCTATCGCCAGGGCCGGCTGGAGGATGCAATCGTCAGCTATCGCCGCGCGATAGCCGTTCATCCCGACAACGAGGCGGCGCTGCGCCTGCTCGGCCTCGTCTTGCATGAGGTCGGCCAGCGCGAGGAGGCAGCCAGCGTCTATCGGCTGGTCTCCGCACGCGATCCCAGCGATCATACCATTCTCAGCAATCTCGGCGCCTGTCTCCATGAGCTCGGTCAGCTCGATGACGCGATCGCCTGCTGTCAGCTCGCGCTCGCGATCAAACCCGACCACGCGCCCGCCCATACCAATCTCGGCATCATTTTCGAGGCGCAGAACCTGGTCGAGGCGGCGGTGGCAGCGCATCGGCGCGCCATCGCCGCCGACCCGGACTACGCCAAGGGCCATGCCAATCTCGCGGTCGCACTGCGCAATGCCGGCGAGATCGATGAAGCGCTCGAGGTCTCGCACCGCGCCATCGTGCTCGATCCGGATATTCCCCTGGCGCATTACAATCACGCGCACTTCCTGCTGATGAACGGCGAGTTCGAGAAGGGGTTTGAGGAATATCAATGGCGCCGCAAGTGCAAGACGCTGAGTGATGGCGATCCCGTCTTCAGCGAGCCGGAATGGCAGGGCGAGCCGCTCGCAGGCCGCACGCTGCTGCTGTTTGCCGAATACGGACTCGGTGATGCCCTGAATTTCGTCCGCTATGTGCCGTTGGTCGCGGCAAGGGGCGGTGGTCGTATCATCGTCCAGGTGCAGCCGGCGATCGCGTCGCTGTTGCGGACCATGATGCCTGGGGTCGCGGTGGTCGCCCGCGGCGAGCCGCTGCCGCGGTTCGAGCTGCAACTGCCGCTGATGAGCCTGCCGCGGATTTTCCGCACCACCGTCGACACCATCCCTGCCGCGATTTCTTACCTGCATGCCGATCCGGTCAAGCTTGCGAGCTGGCGCGAGGCGCTGGCCCGCGAGACGGCGGCGTTGAAGGTCGGCGTGGTTTGGGCCGGCAATATCAGGCACAAGGGCGACCGTCAGCGCTCGCTGGCGGCGGAGGCGATACTGCCGCGGCTGATCGTGCCGGGCGCGCAACTTTTCAGCCTGCAGAAAGAGCCTCGGCCGGAGGATGGTCCGGTGCTGACGGGCCTCGGCAGCGACGTCGTCGATCTGGCGCCGACGCTCGGCGATTTCGCCGATACGGCCGCCGCCGTCTGCGCGCTCGATCTCGTCATCGCCGTCGATACGTCGGTGGCGCATCTGGCCGGGGCGCTCGGCCGTCCGGTCTGGCTATTGTGCCCCTACGCGCTCGACTGGCGCTGGCTGCGCGACCGCGAGGACACGCCCTGGTATCCGACCATGCGGCTGTTCCGCCAGGATAAACCACAGGCCTGGGAACGTGTGCTGGCGCGAGCCTCCGCCGATCTCGTGCGCGTCGCGGCCGGCGAGCGGGATCTGCTGTTGCCGCCGCGCGTGCGGCCGCGATAGTCGGCGCCACCATCGAGCGAGAGGATCTTGCCGCGATAGGACCGTGCCGTGTCCACGGTGGATTCCAATTCGGCAAAGATACGCTGCACGAAGGCGTTGCCGGCAGCGCCGGCAGGCACCGCGAGCTCGATCCGCAACGACGGCTCGCGGCCATAGTCGCGATGGAAGGCGAGCAGCACGGCGTAGCGCAGTTCGCCGCTGCGGCACAGCCATAGTCCGTTGACGAGGCATTTCACCGGCTCGGCCTCGCCGATATCGACATCCTGGTACTGCGGCGGCGCGATCGCCGGCGCGCTGCGGCCGAATTTCATCAGCGCCGCGATATCGAGCGTCTCGTAGCGATGTTCTTCATGGATGCCGAAGAAATGGATCGGGTCGGCGAGCAGCTTGTCGATCGCGATCTGGACGTCGGCGCGCATGTGGCCGGGAAACTGCCGCGACCGCGTCACGATCTGGTTGCGTGGCAGTCCGGCAAAATGCCAATCGAGCGCGGTGACGGCAAATTTTAATTCGTCGCCCGGCAGCTCTTCCGAACTCCTCCTGACGGCAAGCAAGCAGTCTGTGCACAGGCACCCGCCCGTCGTTGAGAAAGATATTGATTACCGATCGTTGCGTTTCACAGAGATCGCATAGGCGCACGGCATCGGCGGCCTCAGTCGTTATCCGCAGCGGCTGCTCGTCGTCGCGGATCAATTGCTCCGCGGCCTCCAGCAGCGCCTTGGCCACTTGAACGGGAAATGGGCCGCAAACGATTCCGTACTTGTCCTCGATTTGCGCAGCGATCGTGACCGCTTCCCGCTCGGACTTGCCGAACACCACGCGCAGCAGGTGCCGCACGAAGTCCAATGGCGTATCGCCGTCATCATGGATCAAGAGCTTGAGCGGGCCGTTCTCGGCGAACGCGTCGTGCATGAAAACCTCGATACGCATCTGGAAACAAAAAGAACAAAAAGAGAGCGTCACATGGATCGAGGGCCGTCAAGCGAAAGCTTTTCGGCCGCATCCTGCACGTGTGGCGCTGTCGGTGAGAGCCGACCGATCGGTACGTTCCTCCGTCTCTGCATCCGTAAACGCCGCGCAACACCTGTGACGATTTTGTGCCGCGGCAAATGCCAAAAGATCGCCGCCGCACCAGCAAACTTCCGACACATCGTGAAGGCGAAAAGGGGTGATCCGACATGACGCGTGCGCGATGGTAGATTCCGGTTGAAGGATTTGCCGTCGCGCAATTGTTTTAAGAAGAGGCCCTCGTGTCGCACAAACTTCGTCTCGCGATTCTTTTCGCTCTCGCGCTGCTCGTCTCTCCCGCCACGGCCCAGGTCGTTGCCCCGGCGGCGGCGCCAGCCAAGACCGCCGATGTGCTGACGCCGGACCAGGCCAAGCGCGCGCTCGAGACGCTGCAGGACGACAACAAGCGCAACGAGATGATCAACACGCTGCGCGCGATCGCCACGGCCTCGCCGCAGGCCGCGCAGCCCGCGCCGGAGCACTCTCCGATTCCGCTCACCGCCGACAGCCTCGGCGCGCAGCTCCTGCTGATGGTATCGGAACAGGTCGGCGAGACGTCGCGCGACATCACCGACATGGCGCGCACGTTGACGCATTTCCCGGCGTTCTATTACTGGATCGTGCGCACCGCCAACGATCCCGACGCCACTGGCCTGTTGATCGACATCGCCTGGAAGCTCGCGCTGGTATTCGGCTGCGCGCTGGCCACCGAATGGGTGGTGTTCCGCCTGATCAAGCGGCCGGTGGCGTTCCTGGAAACGCGGCTGCCGCAGACCGCGCGCATGCCGGTGCAGGCGCTCGCGGTCGCCGATCCGCCGTCGTCGGTCGCCGACGTCACGCCGGAGCCCGAGCTGCATCGCCGCCGGCTTAGCCTGGCGCGGGTCTGGCAGTCGCTGATCCGGCTGCCTTTCGTGCTTGGCCGCCTCGTGCTCGAACTGCTGCCGGTGGTGGTCTTTGTCGGCGTCGCGACGGCGCTGCTTGGCACCCAGATCGGCGACCAGTCGACCACGCGGCTCGTGATCCTCGCAGTCGTCAACGCCTATGCGTTCTCGCGCGCGCTGATCTGCGTGGTGCGGGGGCTCGCAGGACCATTCGGCCTGATCCGGGTCCGCGCCGAGACCGCCGCCTATATCGAGATCTGGGCGCGGCGCATCGTCGCGGTCGGCGTGTCCGGTGTCTGCTTTGCCAATGTCGCGCTGCTGCTCGGGCTGCATCGCGCCGGCTATGCCGCGGTGCTGCGGCTGGTGATGCTGGTCGTGCATCTCTTCATCGTCGTCATCATCCTGCAATGCCGGCGGCAGGTGGCCGCCGTGATCCGCGCGCCGGCCGATCGGGTCGGCCTCGCGGCACGGATCCGCAGCCGCGTCGCCGCGCTCTGGCACGTGCTGGCGATCGCGCTCGACCTTGCGCTATGGGCGGTGTGGGCGCTCAACATCCGCAACGGCTATTCGCTGCTGCTGCAATATTTCGTCGGCACCATCGCGGTGCTGCTGGTCACGCGCCTCGTCACCATGGTGGTGCTGAGCCTGATCGATCGCGGCTTCCGCATCAGCCCTGACATTCTGCAACGCTTCCCCGGGCTGGAGGCCCGCGCCAACCGCTACCTGCCGCTGTTGCGCAAGATCGTCGCAGGCGTGATCGCCGTGATCGGCTTCGTTGCGCTGCTGGAGGTCTGGGGCGTCGACGCCATCGTCTGGTTCTATGGCGGTCAGATCGGCAGCCGGCTGATCTCGGCGGTGGTGACGATCGGCATCGCCGCGCTCGCCGCCGCTGCCATCTGGGAGATCGCCAACGCGCTGATGGACCGCCAGATCAACGCGCTGTCGCACGACGGGCACTTCGCCCGCGCCGCGCGGTTGCGCACCTTCCAGCCGATGCTGCGGACCGCGCTGCTGTGCCTGATCGTCGCGGTGGTCGGCCTCACCGCGCTGAGCGAGATCGGCGTCAATGTCGCGCCACTGCTCGCCGGTGCCGGCATCGTCGGCATCGCGATCGGCTTCGGCTCGCAGAAGCTGGTGCAGGACCTCATCACCGGACTGTTCCTGCTGCTTGAAAACACCGTGCAGGTCGGCGACTTCGTCACGGTGTCCGGCCTCTCGGGAACGGTCGAGAACGTCTCGATCCGCACCATGCGGCTGCGCGCCGGCGACGGCTCGGTGCATATCGTCCCGTTCAGCGCGGTGACGACCATCACCAATGCCAGCCGCGGCGCCGGCAATGCCGCCGTCAGCGTCAACGTGGCCTTCAAGGAAGATACCGATCGTGCCGGCCAGATCCTCAAGGACATCGTCGCCGAGATGCGGCAGGAAGCGGCGTACCGCGCGGCGATCCGCGGCGATCTGGAATTGTGGGGCGTCGACAAGGTCGACGGCTCCGTCGTGACCATCGTCGGCCAGATCCGCTGCACCGACGGCGGCCGCTGGCCGGTGCAGCGCGAGTTCAACCGCCGCATGAAGCGGCGCTTCCAGGACAACGGCATCGAAATCGCATCGTCTGGCCAGACCATTTTGATGCAGCTTCCGGCGCCTGCCGAGCCCGACGCCAACGCGATGCCGCGCCGCGCCGCGGGGTGATCCACTTGCTTCACCTCTCCCGCTTGCGGGGTCGAGACGAGCGAAGCTCGCTCTTGGGTTGGATCGCATCGAAGATGCGATCCGGGTGGGGGCTCTATCAACGATGCGACTCGTGGAGACACCCCCACCCCAGCCCTCCCCGCAAGCGGGAGAGGGAGCGCAGTCCCTTCGCGGCCTGAAGCGTCTCATCGTTGCGACAACGTCTCGCGACGGTGAGACGGCGCGGCCTCCCTCTCGCTGATCCATCGGTCGCAACCGGCCGAAAATGCCGCCATTCCCTGCACATTCTCCGCGATTTCCTCGCTGGCACAGCGCTTGCTCATCGCTTCGCTAATGCGCGGCAAGACGCATTGCACGACTGAACCCAAAGCGAGAAGGAAACGGAGACCATGGAGCTTGGATATTTCACCATGCCCTCGCATCCGCCAGAGTGCGGATTGAAGGAGGGCCACGACTGGGACCTGCAGACCCTGCGCTGGCTCGATGAGCTCGGCTACAAGGAGGCCTGGATCGGCGAGCATCACACGGCGCCGTGGGAGCCGCATCCGTCGCCCGATCTGCTGGTCGCGCAGGCGCTGCTGCAAACAAAAAATATCCGCATCGGGCCCGGCGGTTTCCTGCTGCCCTATCACCATCCGGCCGAACTCGCCAACCGGGTTGCGATGCTGGACCATCTCTCGAACGGACGTTTGAACTTCGGCGTCGCGGCCTCGGGACTGCCGAGCGACTGGGCGATGTTCAATGTCGACGGCATGTCGGGCCAGAACCGCGACATGACGCGCGAGGCGCTCGAGATCATTTTGAAGATGTGGACCGATCCTGCCCCGTGGACCTACAAGGGCAAGTTCTGGACGGTGACCAAGCCGGACACGATGTTCGACTTCCTCAAGCCGCACCTCAAGCCAAAGCAGGCGCCGCATCCGCCGATCGGCGTCGCCGGGCTGTCGAAAAATTCCGACACGCTGAAGCTCGCCGGCGAGCGCGGCTTCATCCCGATGAGCCTCAACCTCAACCCGGCCTATGTCGGCAGCCATTGGGACTCGGTCGAAGCCGGTGCCGCCAAGACCGGCCGCAAGCCGAGCCGCAGGGACTGGCGGCTGGTCCGCGAGGTGTTCGTCGCCGACACCGATGAGGAAGCCTGGAAGCTCTCGACCGGCGACATGATGGGCCGAATGATGGGCGAGTACTTCCTGCCGCTGCTCGGCCATTTCGGCTTCAAGGATTATCTGAAACACGCCCCCGACGTGCCTGACAGCGACGTCACCGTCGAATATTGCGCGCGCCGGAATTGGGTGGTCGGCTCGCCCAAGACCGTCACCGAGAAGATCGAGAAGATCTACCAGGAGGTCGGCGGCTTCGGCGTGCTGCTGGTGTTCGGCTTCGACTACAAGCACAAGCCGGAGGCCTGGCGGCGCTCGCTAGAACTCCTCAAAAACGAGGTGATGCCGCGGCTCAAGCATCTCGGCGCCGAGTTCGAGAAGGCGGCATGACAGCTGCGCGGGGTGCGGGGCTTGCCTCGCACCCCGTGTCGCATATTTTAAGGCGAGTTTTCGCCATTGGGGTTTGCGGCATGACGGTCGATGCACAGAGTTTCAAGCAGGCCATGCGCCATTGCGCCGGCGCGGTGGCGTTGGTGACGGTGGGCTCCGAGCCCGGGCGGCGGACCGGCCTGACCGTCACCTCGGCCTGCTCGCTGTCGGACAATCCGCCCTCGATCCTGGTCTGCGTCAATCGCAATGCCAGCGCCCACACCCGAATCCTCGAGGAGCGCCATTTCGTCATCAACTTCCTGAACGAGGAGCAAGCCCTGCTGGCGCTGACCTTCTCGGGCCAGAAGGGCGTCAATGGCGACGACCGCTTCTCCTTTGGCCGATGGACGGTCGGCGCCACCGGCGCGCCGGTGCTGGAAGATGCAGTCGCGGCGTTCGATTGCGTGCTGGCGCAGCAGCTCGAGACCAAGACCCATTCGGTCTTCATCGGCGAAGTCCAGCACGTTCGCGCGGCGACCACGGTCGATCCGCTGATCTATCTGCGCAGCGGCTTCCAGAGCGTGCGCAACATCCACGATCCGGTCGTGCTCGGCGATCTCGACGCCCGGCGCGTGAGCTGGAACGAGTTTTCGTGAGCGGTTGACAAGCGACGATCGCTGGATCGCCTGCCAACAATTCCTCCACCCGTCACGCGAACCGCCGAACGCTTCCCATAGTCAATCAGCAATGCTGACCAATCGATGGGCGCGCCAGAAATGCGAGCGTCATGGTATGGTGCTATCTCGCGTCGACACGGGAGAGTCCAATTATGAAGATCGTTGTGATTGGCGGTACCGGACTGATCGGCTCCAAGACCGTCGCCATCCTGCGCCAGCGCGGCCACGAGGTCGTCGCCGCCTCGCCCAAAAGCGGCATCAACGCCGTCACCGGCGAGGGGTTGAAGGAGGCCGTCGCCAACGCCGCCGTGGTGATCGATCTGGCCAATTCGCCTTCGTTTGAGAACGATGCCGTGATGGCGTTCTTCGAGACCTCCGGCCGCAATCTGCTCGCGGCGGAGGCAGCAGCGGGTGTCCAACACCATGTCGCACTCTCGATCGTCGGAACCGACCGGACGCCCGACAATGGTTACTTCCGCGCCAAGGTGGCCCAGGAGAAGCTGATCGGGCCATCCGGCATCCCCTACACCATCATCCGTGCGACCCAGTTCATGGAATTCATCGGGGTGATCGCCGACTCGAGTGGAGATGGAAATACGGTCAGGCTCTCTCCTGGTCTGTTCCAGCCGATCGCGGCGGAGGACGTTTCGGCCATGGTTGCGGATGTGGCGCTCGAAGTGCCGCGCAACGGCATCGTCGAGATCGCCGGCCCGGAGCGCGCGCCGTTCGACGAGATCATTGCCCGCTATTTGAAGGCGATCGGCGACCCGCGCGAGGTTGTGCGCGATCCCGAGGCCCGATACTGGGGTGGTCGGGTCGAGGAGCACTCGCTCGTCCCGTTGGGCGAGGCGCGCCTCGGCCGCATCGATCTCAACGAATGGCTGCGCCGCTCACGGGCAGGCACGTGATCGTCGAACGACGTTCTAGCCGTCCAGCCCGATCTTCAACGCCTTGATCTTGCGGTACAGCGTCGCGCGGCTGAGATTGAGCACCTTGGCTGCCTCCGTTACGCGTCCGCCGCTGGCGCGCAGCGCTTCGATGATGACGGCGCGCTCGCCGGCTGCCTGATCCGCCTCCATTGCCCGGCCGCCTGACGGCGGCAGATCGAGATCGGCCTCGCCGATGATGCCGCCCTCCGCCGTGCAACTGGCGAGCCGCAGCACGTGGCGGAGCTGGCGCATGTTGCCGGGGAAGGGATAGGACATGAGCTGCGCCCACGCATCGGGCGCGATGCGGTGTTGTGGGGCTTCCTCGCCGGCGATCTGCGCGATCACCTCACGCTTGTCGGCACGCTCGCGCAATGCGGGCAGCCGCACCTCCATGCCGCGCAGCCGGTAATACAGGTCGGAACGGAAGCTGCCGTCCTCCGCCATCGCGGCGAGGTCGCAGTGCGTGGCGCTGATCAGCCGGATATCGACGGCGACAGGCTTCAGCGCGCCGAGCGGCCAGACCTCGCGATTTTCAAGCACGCGCAACAGCCTTGTCTGCAGCGCCAGCGGCATGTCGCCGATCTCGTCGAGGAACAGCGTGCCGCCGCTCGCCTGCACGATCAGTCCCTTCGATCCGTCGCGCCGCGCCCCGGTGAAGGCGCCGGCCTCGTAGCCGAACAGCTCGGCATCGATCAGGCTCTCCGGCATCGCCGCGCAATTCAGCGCGACATAATTATTGCGGGCGCGGTTGCTCGCCGCGTGGATGGCGCGCGCGAACACGTCCTTGCCCGACCCAGTCTCGCCGCGCAGCAGGATCGGCAGGTCGAGATTACCGACCGTCATCAGCCGCTTGACGCCCTTGAGCAGCACGGGATCGCGGCCGGCGAGCCGGTGCAGGCCGCTGAATTGTCCAGCCCTGTCATCGCGCGGTGGCGCCGGCTGCGGGCGCGGCGATCTCGCGCGCAGCGGCGGCGCCACGCGGCCGTGGCCCCACGGCGTGCCGTCGGCGCGGCGCAGCGCAACGCTGTCTTCCGACGTTCTCCCGGCGCGGTCGTCGAGCTGGATCAGATGCGACAGGTCGATGCCATCGGCGATCATCGCGTCGTTCAAGCCGAACACCGCGCGCGCGGTGCGGCAGGCGCCGACGACGCGGCGGTCCTCGTCATAGGCGATCAGCCCGCTGCTCTCGCTGCCGGGCAGCGTCGCGACCCAGGAGGCGCGGTAATGCCGGCGGAAGATCGCGCGTTCGATCCGCCGCGTCGCGTCCGTGGTGACGGCCAATGCCAATTCATGGGCACCGCGGCCGAGATCGCTGCGGCACGAGGTGATGTTGACCGCGCCGGCGAGCCGGCCGGCGTGATCGAATAGCGGCGACACCGCACAGGTGAACATGTTCCACTGCTCGCGGAAATGCTCGTCGCGATGCACGATGATCGGCCGCTGCTCGGCGAGCGCGGTGCCGAGCCCGTTGGTGCCCTCAAAGGTCTCGGCGAAGTTGGAGCCGGTATAAATCTTCCACTCCAGGAACATCCGCGCATAGTCGCCCTCGGGCAGGCGGCTCACCAGCATGGTCGCATTGGGATCGGCGAGATTGACGCAATAGCCGGAGTCGCGAAGCACGCGTGCGAGGTCTTCCAGCTCGGGAAGGGCGGCCTGGATCAGCTCTTCCATCGGCTCGGCGATGTGCCGGACCTCGGTCTCGGTCAGCGTCTGCGGCGGGCCGCGCCGGGCCGGATCGAGCTTGTGGCTGACCAGGCAGCGCCGCCAGGATGCGGCAATCCGTGACTCGGTCTCGACGCCGGCCAGATGATTGGCCGCCGACAACACACGGGCGACGTGATTAGAGGCCGCGAGATTGGCCATCCAGAGGTCTCCACCCTGTATTTTGGGTGGAGTCTGGCACTCGGCGGCCGAATGTCAATTGGCCGGCAACGTCGCGGGAGGGGGCCTTTGGGTGGGGGAAGCGGGCGCTCGGGCGGCTGGCTCGTTCTACCTCTCCCGCGTGCGGGGGCGACCGCTGCGCTCGAGGAGCGCAGCGGGTGGGGCTGTTTCCAAGATGTGACCCGCGGAGAGAGCCCCCACCCCGGCCCTCCCTCGCAAGCGCCCGCAAGCGGGAGAGGGAGCGCAATCCTTGTGCGGCTGCCATTCGACCGAAGCCGTCATGCTTTAGGTTCCCCGGCCGTAAACAGCAGGAACGAGCGGCCGGTTACCTTGTAGGTGCTGTCGAAGTCAAATCGGCCTCCCGCGGGTTCCTCCGGCGCGCTGGTGTCCAGCAGCAGCGACCAGCGCGGACCGGCAGTGGTCTGCGGCAGCTTGAAATCGACCTCGCCTTCATAGCTGTTGAGGATCATCAGCACCGTGTCGTCCTCGCCCTGGCGCGCCACGGCGGTCTTGCGCGCACGTCCGTCCAGCAGCAGGCCGAAGCATTTGATCCAGCCGGTGGTCCAGTCGGATTGCGTCATCTCCGCGCCCGATGAGTTGATCCAGGTGACGTCGCGGATGTTGATCTGCGGGTCGCGATCGCCGCTGAGGAAGCGGCTGCGGCGCAGGATCGGATAATCGCGCCGCAGCTTGATCATCCGCTTGCTGAAGGCGAGCTGCTTCTCGGCGGCCTTGGTGAAATTCCAGTCGAACCAGGAGATGTCGCTGTCCTGGCAATAGGCATTGTTGTTGCCGCGCTGGGTGCGGCCGAATTCATCGCCGCCAAGCAGCATCGGCGTGCCCTGGGAGGCCAGCAATGTCGCCAGCATGTTGCGCTTCTGGCGCTCCCGCAAAGCGACGATATCGGGATTGTCGGTCGGGCCCTCGGCGCCGCAATTCCAGGAATGGTTATCCGAGGAACCGTCGTTGTTGTTCTCGCCGTTGGCCTCGTTGTGCTTGTTGTTGTAGCTCGCCCAGTCGTTCAGCGTGAAACCGTCATGGGCGGTGATGAAGTTGACGCTCGCCCAGGTGCGGCGCCCCTCGCGGTTGAACACGTCGTGCGAGCCGAGCAGCCGCGGTGCAATGGCCGACGGCGGCGCCTCGCCGCGCCAGAAATTGCGCATCGTGTCGCGAAATTTGTCGTTCCACTCCGCCCAGCCCGGCGGGAAGCCGCCGACCTGGTAGCCGCCGGGGCCGCAATCCCAGGGTTCGGCGATCAGCTTGACGGTTGCGAGCAGCGGGTCCTGGTCCATCGCCTTCAGGAAACCGCTCTGCTCGTCAAAGCCATAGACCTCGCGCGCCAGGATGGTGCCGAGGTCGAACCGGAAGCCGTCGACATGCATGTGGCCGGCCCAGTAGCGCAGGCTGTCCATCACCATCTGGATCACCCGCGGATGCGACAAATTGACGGTGTTGCCGGTGCCGGTGTCGTTGATGTAGTAGCGCCGCTTGTCGGGCAAGAGCCGGTAGTAACTCGCATTGTCGATGCCCTTGAACGATAGCGTCGGGCCGCGCTCGTTGCCTTCGGCGGTGTGGTTGTAGACCACGTCGAGGATCACCTCGAGGCCGGCGCCATGCAGCCGCGACACCATCTCCTTGAACTCGCGCAGGCTGTTGGCAACGTCGGCGGCATAGCGCGGGTCCGGCGCGAAGAAGCCGATCGTGTTGTAGCCCCAGTAATTGACGAGATGCTTGTCGAGCAGGTTGCTGTCGTTGATGAAGGAATGCACCGGCAGCAGCTCGACCGAGGTGATGCCGAGCGCTTTCAGATAGTCGATCGCGGCGGTCGCGCCGAAGCCGGCATAGGTGCCGCGCAGGTTTTCGGGAATGCCGGGGTGCTGCTTGGTAAAGCCCTTGACGTGCGCCTCGTAGACCACAGTCTCGTCCCAATGGGCTTCCTGCCGTTGCGGCTCCTGGGTCCAATCGAAATTGGGATCGACCACGACGCATTTCGGCATGAACGGCGCGCTGTCGCGCTCGTCGAAGGTGAGGTCGTCGCCGGTCTCCATCTTGTAGCCGAACACCGCCGGATTCCAGGTCAGTGTGCCTGCATGGGCGCGGGCATAGGGATCGAGCAGTAGCTTGTTCGGGTTGAAGCGGTGGCCGCCCTCCGGCTGGTACGGACCGTAGACGCGATAGCCATAAAATGCGCCGGGCTGCACGCCGTTGATGAAGCCGTGAAACACCTGGTCGGTATATTCGGGCAGCTCGAGGCGGTGGGTCTCGCGTTCGCCGTCGAACAGGCAGACCTCGACCTTGGTGGCATTGGCCGAAAACACCGCGAAATTGGTGCCGTTGCCGCTCCAATGAGCACCCAGCGGATAGGGCAGGCCTTCCTCAACGACGAAATCGGACATTGCAATCCCCAAAGCCATAAAGCAACCAGCAACAAACGCCGCAGCGCGGCAAATGTTGCATCGACTATTCTAGGGACAGCAACCAATGGTCCGTATGACGGTGAGGTGAGCACGCTGAGTGGGCTCTATGACCGTGAGGTGAGCACGCAGGTCAGGCTCCCCCCTTGCGGGGGAGGGTCGGGGCGAGGGGTAAGCCGCGGGTGCGATGATTGATGAGCGTATCGCTCTCGCAAATTTCGCTTGCTTGTCGCTGTGACGGATACGGAGAGTGCACGTCGTGTGGCACCCCTCTCCCCAACCCTCCCCCGCAAGGGGGGAGCGAGCCCTTCCGCCGGTGGCTCCCTCACACGCCAATCACTGATTTGCCCGACGGGTCAAGTCTCATCGAGTGAAATATTTCGGTTTACCGTAACGCCGGCTCAGCGTATGAATCGACCCGTCCCACCCGATTGAGGGGCGAGCGCACGTCACGAACGCTGCCGCCAAGACCAGATTGCCCAAAGCATCCGATAAATAGGAGGCTGACACCGTGCAGTCGCTCCCTTCCGCCGCGATCGTGCACCTCGCCCAACCTGTGCCTGTGAGGCGATAGTCAATCGTCAGCGTTACTGATCTTCCTCATCAACCAGGGGCGGCAACGCCTCAAATCAACCGCATGCCCTTCAAACTCGAATGCCCATTCTTGCCGACGATGATGTGGTCGTGCACGGCAATGCCGAGCGGCTTGGCGATCTCGACGATCGCCTTCGTCATCTGGATGTCGGCCTGCGACGGCGTCGGGTCGCCGCTCGGATGATTGTGCACCAGGATCAGCGCGGTCGCCGACAATTCCAGTGCGCGCTTGATCACCTCGCGCGGATAAACCGGCGTGTGGTCGACGGTGCCGGTTTGTTGCACTTCGTCGGCGATCAGTTGGTTGCGCTTGTCGAGGAACAGCAGGCGGAACTGCTCCTTGTCGGCGAAGGCCATGCCGGTGCGGCAATAGTCGATCACCTCGTTCCACGACGACAGTGCGACGCTGCGCTTGATCTCGCCTTTCGCGATCCGACCGGCGGCCGCGGCCAGCAGCTTGATCTGGTTGATCGAGGCGTCCTTGACGCCCTCGACTTCGCGCAACCGCGCCACCGGCGCATGCACCACCTCGGCGAACGAACCGAATTTCTTCAGCAGCGCCTTTGCCAAGGGCTTGGTGTCGCGCCGCGGAATAGAGGCAAACAGCGCCATCTCGAGCAGCTCATAGTCGCTCAGCGCCTCGTGGCCGGCGGCGTAGAAGCGCTCGCGCAGCCGCTCGCGATGGCCGTGATAGTGCGGCGTCTCGTCGGACTCGTCCTCGCTGTTACCGGTCTTGGCGGGCATCGGCCGCAACCATGCCGTGCCCGCCGGGTTTTGCAAGGGCCGATGACGCCGCGTCAAGCCCGACCGGTTTGCCTTGACCGAACGGCTGAACTACCGTTCGCGCTCCCGGGAATGTCGAGAAGGTGTTGGCGTGACGTCGTTCAAGGTGATCCGGGCCCGCGCCGAGAAGCGCAAGGGTGGCGCCAAGGCGCTGGAGAAGCTGCTGCATCCGCCGGCGAGCGCGAAGGCGCTCGGCAAGCTCGTCGACGATCGTGTGCTGGCCGAAATGAGCAAGCGCGTATTCTGCGCAGGCTTCGCCTGGAGCGTGATCGACGCCAAATGGCCCGGCTTCGAGGAGGCCTTCCTCGGCTTTGCGCCCGCCAAGCTCGCCTTTCAGCCCGACGAATATTGGGAGAAGCTGACCAGCGACACCAGGATCGTGCGCAACGGCGCCAAGATCATGTCGGTGCGCGACAATGGCCGCTTCGTGCACGAGATCGCGCGCGAGCACGGCAGTTTCGGCAAATTCCTTGCGACATGGCCGTCGTCGGACGAGGTCGGGCTCTTGAACCTGCTGGCCAAGCGCGGCAGCCGGCTCGGTGGCTACACCGGACAGATGCTGCTGCGCTTCCTCGGCTGGGACGCCTTCGTCACCTCGAAGGACGTCGTCATCTGCCTGCGCGATGCCGGCCTCGATATCGCCGAGCAGGTCACCTCGAAGCGCGACCTCGCCAAGGTGCAGGCGCAGTTCAACGCCTGGGCCGAAGAGACCGGTCTGCCCTACACCCACATCTCGCGCATCTGCGCGATGTCGATCGGAGAGAACCATACGCCGGAGGAAATCGTCGCGCGCACGCGCAGCGACTATTGACGACGTCGCGATTGATTACACCGCCACCCAGGGCTTTTCGCCATGGCGCTCGGACAGCGTGAAAATCTCGACGCCGGTGGCGGTGACGCCGACCGAGTGCTCGAACTGTGCCGACAGCGATCGGTCGCGGGTCACCGCGGTCCAGCCGTCGGACAGGATCTTCACATGCGGCTTGCCGAGATTGATCATCGGTTCGATGGTGAAGAACATGCCGGGCCTGAGCGGCACGCCTTCGCCCGGACGGCCGATATGGATGATGTTCGGCTCGTCGTGGAACAGGCGGCCGAGGCCATGGCCGCAGAAATCACGCACCACGCTCATGCCTTGCGGCTCGACATAGCTCTGGATGGCGTGGCCAATATCGCCGGTGGTGGCGCCGGGCTTCACCGCGGCGATGCCGCGCATCATCGACTCATAGGTGACCTCGATCAGGCGCTCGGCCTTGCGAGCGATCGGGCCGATCGCATACATGCGGCTGGAATCGCCGTACCAGCCGTCGACGATGAAGGTGACGTCGATATTGACGATGTCGCCCTCCTTCAGCGGGCGGTCGCCGGGCATGCCGTGGCAGACCACGTGATTGATCGAGGTGCAGGTCGAGTAGCGATAGCCGCGATACATCAGCGTCGCCGGATAGGCGCCGTGGCTGAAGGCGAAGTCGCGGACGAAATCGTCGATGACCGAGGTCGGGACGCTCGGCTTGATGACGTCGGTGAGCGCGTCGAGGCACTTCGACACCAGATTGCCTGCCTTGCGCATGCCGGCAAAGCCGCTCTCGCCGTGCAGCTTGATCTGGCCGGTCTTGCGGAGGGAGGTGGTGTCGTTGGCTTCGATATAGTTCATGGGCTGATAGCTTCGCGGGCAAAAGGGCTGATTTGGGGGCCTAATCTAATGATCGTGGCGGCCGGTGCAAGCCAAGGTTGGGCATGGGGACAATGTCCTGGGGGCTGAGTCTAACTGGAAACCTCCACCACGCTCTCCACCGGGAGCGCACCGCCGCGGACCCGGAGTTCCCGCACCGGATAGGGCACCCGGATGCCCTCACGCTTGAAGGCATCCCACAGCGCCAGCATGACGTCGCTCTTCACATTGTCCATGCCGTCGGGGTCGGCGATCCAGAAGGTCAGGGAGAATTTCATGCCCAGTTCGACGAACTCGGTCAGGATGCAGTTTGGCGGCTTGCCCTTGAGTGCGCGCGCGTGGGACGCGGCGGTCTCGACCGAGAGCTTGCAGACCAGCCTGGGATCGGCGTCGTAATTGGCGGCAAAGGCGATCTTCACCAGCGTGTTCTTGTCGGTATAGGTCCAGTTGGTGACCTTCTGCGTCACCAGGTCTTCGTTCGGGATCAGGAATTCGCGGCCATCGCCGGCGGCGACCGAGATGTAGCGGGTCTTCATCGCGCTGATCTTGCCCGAGCTGTCGCCGATCGTGACGAGGTCGCCCGGCTTGACCGATTTGTCGACCAGCAGGATCAGCCCGCTGATGAAGTTGGCGACGATCTTCTGCAGACCGAGACCGATGCCGACGCCGGCAGCACCCGTGAACACCGCGAGCGCCGAGAGATTGATGCCGACCGCGTCGAGCGCGACCGCGATCGCCACCACCATCAAGCCGATACGGATGATCTTGACCAGCAGCACCTGGATCGACGGCGTCAGGTCGGAGGCGCGGTTGATGCGGCTCTCGGCAAAATTGCTGGCGATGTTGGTCAGCCACAGCGCCACGATCAGGACTGCGCCGGCCTTGATCAGGAGCAGCGGCGTCAGCCGCAGGCCGCCGACCACCACGGCGAACGAATCCAGCGTGTCGGCGGCCCAGTCGAGCTGGCCGATGATGCTGAGCGCCGCGACCACCCAGGCCGAGATCGACACCAGCTTGACGATGAAGGCGTTGTCGATCACCGACGTCACGAGACGGATCACCAGCCAGGCCAGCGCCAGCTTGGCGGAGACCGCGATCAGGTAGCTGCGGCTCGGCCAGGTCGTGTGCCACATGACGATGCGCGAGATGATCATCAGGACCGCGAACACGGCGGTGGAGGCGCTCGTCACCATCACGCGTGCAAAGTGCCGGAGCGGCAGCGGCCAGCGTATCGCCAGCGACGACAGGTTGACCCGCGCGTGAATCGCGGTGTCGGCCGCATACGCGATCCCGGCGGCCGCGAGCATGATGCCGAACTGCAGGTAGAACCAGGGCGAGGCGATCTCGGCGCCGACCGAGCGCGCCGCCGTTTGGATCGATTCCAGGAGGTCGTTCAGGCCCATGTCCATCAGCAAAATCTCAACTCAAGCGCGGGTCAGGCAAATGTGATTCGAATGCCCGGTAGAATCCCACAAAGGCGCTCGTCCAACCATCGATACAATACAGTGCCGAGGCGCCGTAAGGCTGTAAAACCGGGCACATTGCCGCTGATGTCATAAAATGGGTTGGCGTCCAAGTGTGGCGACGATAAGGATGCAATTGCAAGTATTTCACAGCCCTGAAGGCGCAAGTTCTAAAGGTTCATGGCTTCCCTCGACTCGGTCAGCATAGCGATCCTGCTCGGCGCGGCCCTGGTGATGGCCGGCATCCTGTCGAGCCTGCTGGCATTGCGGTTCGGCGCCCCACTGCTGCTGGTGTTCTTGCTGGTCGGCATGCTGGCCGGGGATTCCGGGCCGGGCCGGCTGCAATTCGACGACGTCCGCACCACCTATCTGGTCGGCTCGGTGGCGCTGGCGCTGATCCTGTTCGACGGCGGATTGAAGACGCGGTTTACCAGCATCCGCACCGTGCTGGCGCCTTCGATGATGCTGGCGACGGTCGGCGTGCTGCTGACCGCGCTGATCACGGCGCCGGTCGCCCGCTATGTGCTCGATCTCAACTGGACCGAGGCGCTCCTGGTCGGCGCTGTCGTCGCCTCGACCGACGCCGCGGCGGTGTTTCTGCTGGTGCACACGCAGGGTCTGCGGCTGCGCCCGCGCGTCGGCGCGACGCTGGAGGCGGAATCCGGCACCAATGATCCGTTCGCGATCTTCCTCACCTTGATGCTGGTCGAGTTCATCTCGGTCGGCCAAAGCTCGGCGTCGCACATTGCGATGGAGTTCATCCAGGAGGCGGTGCTCGGCGCCATCATCGGGGTGATCGGCGGGCGGCTGGTGGTGCTGGCGCTGAACTATGTGGCGCTGCCGCAGGGCCTGCATGCGCCGTTCGTCACGACAGCCGCGCTGGTGATCTTCGGCGGCTCGCAGATCGTGCATGCCTCCGGCTTTCTCGCCGTCTACCTCGCCGGTATCATCATCGGCAACCGGCCGACCCGCGCGCACAATTCCGTGGTGACGTTCCTCGATGCCGCGACCTGGCTGGCGCAGATCGTGATGTTCGTGCTGCTCGGCCTGCTGGTCTCGCCGCATCGGCTGCTGTCGAGCGCGGGCGGCGCGGTGGCGGTGGCATTTGCGCTGATGCTGGTGGCGCGGCCGCTGGCGGTGCTGATTTGTCTCGCGCCATTCAAGTTCAACTGGCGGGAGAAGGTCTTCATCGCCTGGACCGGCCTGCGTGGCGCGGTCGCGATCTTCCTGGCCTCGATCCCGATGCTGGTCGGCCTGTCGAAGGCCTACCTCTATTTCGACGTCGCTTTCGTCGTCGTCATCATCTCGCTGTTGTTGCAGGGCTGGACGCTGGCACCGGCGGCGCGGCGGCTGCATGTGGCGCTGCCACGCGCCGAACGCGGGCCGCGGCGTGTCGAACTGGATCTGCCCGGCCAGCTCGAGCAGCAGCTGGTCGGCTATCCCGTGCGGCCGAAGAGCCTGTATTTCCGGCGCGGGTTGATCCCGTCCTGGTCGAAGCCGACGCTGGTGATCCGCAATGAGCAGATCCTGACCCCTGTAGAGGCCGACCCGGTCGCGCCCGGCGACTATATCTACCTGTTGGCGCCGCCGGAGCGCGCCGAGGCGCTCGACCGCTTCTTCGTCGACATGCCGCCATCGGCCACGCCGGATCCGCATCTGCTCGGCGACTTCATGGTGTCGGGCGAGCACACGTTGGGCGAACTCGCCGAGATCTATGGCGTCAAGGTCGACGAGCAGCAGGCCAAGCTGACGCTCGCCGATTATTTCGACGTCAACCTCGACAGCGCGCCGAAGGAAGGCGCCGAACTCGCGCTCGATTCGATCGTGCTGGTGGCGCGCAATATCGGCGGCGGCCGCGTCAATGTCGTCGGCCTCCGCTTGCCGGAGGAAGACGAGGAGGCTGCGCCGCAGACGCGCATGCAGACGGTCCGGCGCAAGCTCGCCGACATCTGGGCGTCGGTGGCCGGCGTCTGAGGCTTGGAGCGTTTTCGAGCGAAGTGGACGCCGGTTCGCGTAAGGAAAACGCGTCAAAACAAGAATCTAGTCTGGGGCCGCGTCTCACTGCTTGCGGAGGAAGCTCGAATCCGGCGCGAATTTCTTGATCATGTCCGACAGGCCGTCGTCGGCGGGCGGGCTCGGCGTATCCTTGGCGACGGGGGCAGGCCCGGCCGGAGCGGCAGGGCCGGGGAGCTTCTCGCCGGATATCTCGGCCAACGCCGCGAGCAGTGACTCATCCAGATCGTCAGCCAGCGCACTCGCGGGCGGTGCGCTGGCGGGCGGCACCGGCGGCGGCGTAAGCTTCTGCTCCCTCGGCACAATGCGGATCTCTGGCTCCCGCTTCGTCAACAGCGGCGGCGGTTCCGGCGCCGCAGCAGGCCTTGGCGGATCAATGCGCCCAGTGGACGCTTCCGCGACGGCGGCAGGTGTGCTTGCCGGGATCGGGGGCGGCGATGGAGCGGGCTCCGGATCCCTCGTCAAATCCTGCGTCAGATCGTTCGTCAGATCTCTGGGTACGCTGCGGAAGGCCGGCTCCCGCCGGGTCACCGGCGATGGCCGATTCTCTGCCGCCCTGGCTGGTGGTGGCGGGTCGGGACGTTCGGCGGCGGTCTTGGCGGTTGCTTCTTCGAAGGCCGCGATCAGCGATGCCTCGAGATCTGCGGCCGGGTCGGCCGGCACCGGGGGCGGCTGTGGCACCGGCACTGGAGGTGGCGGTGTCTTGTTACCGCGCGCGCGGGCGATGATCCCGTCAACGATTGCGCCGAGCCGGCTCTTGTCGGGCGCGGCGAGGTAGCTGATCGCCAGTTCGTCGACATATTGCGGTCCGTAGTCGGCCAGGACACGGGCGAGTTGCGCGATATCTGGATCGCGCTCGACCAGCAGGCGCCAGGCTTCCTTGTCGTAGGGCGTACCGTTGCTCTTGGCCGGCCACGTGACGCGGCGGGACTGACGCGGCGGGGCGGAGTCCCGCGAGACCAAGGGTTCGAATTTCGGCGGCTGCAGCCCGGGTCCCGTCAGGGCAAGGTCAAGGCCCGCCGGGACCGCTACCGCGACATTCGCCCGGCGCCGGCTGTGCTCGGCGACCTGAAGCGAGATCAGCCCGATACCCATCAGCAGGAATCCCAGCGCGGCCCATGCGACCGTCGCGCACATGAGCATTCCGGTCAGCAACAATATCCAGCCAGCAAATCGCAAAACGTATCTTCCCCATGCGTCCGACCCGACGCTCCAGCGCGGGTCTAACCGTCAAGCTTGGCTATCTTATGCCCGCTTTCGCGGAAACAGAAAGCTAGGAGGTCGCCGTCAGCACCTTGACACCGCCGAAGGCGGTCACTTGGCCGCGGCGCAGCATGACGATCTGGGTGGCCAACTGGCGCAGCTCGGCGGCGTCGTGGCTGACATAGACCATCGGAATACCGGCCTCGTCCCGCAGCCGCATCAGATAGGGCAGAATCTCCAGCTTGCGGCCTTCGTCGAGCGCGCCCAGCGGCTCGTCCAGCAGCAACAGCCGCGGTTTGGACAACAGCGCCCGGCCAAGCGCGATGCGCTGACGCTCGCCGCCGGAGAGTTTCCCGGGGCGCCGGTCAAGCAGGGCGCCGATATCGAGCAGGTCGACCACGCGCTTGCGCTGCGCCGGATCGTCGGTGAGACCGTTCATGCGCCGGCCATAGTCGAGATTTTGCCGGACGTCGAGATGGGGGAACAGTCGCGCGTCCTGGAACACGTAGCCGATCCGGCGGCGATAGGTCGGGACGTGGATACCGGCTGCGGTGTCGTCGACAGTTTCGCCGTCGATCACGATGGTGCCGCGGTCAGGGCGCAACAGCCCCGCAATGGTGTTGATCAGCGTGGTCTTGCCGGAGCCGGAGGCTCCAAACAGGCCGGTGACGCGGCCTTCGCTGGTGAAGGACGCTGTAAGGGCGAACTCGCCGAGCTGCTTGGTGATGTCGACACGCAGCATCGCTATTGTCCGTGCACGCGCGCGGTCGCGCGGCGCGCGAACCATTCCGCGGCAACCAGCGCAGCCATCGCAATCGCGATCGAAATGAGGACGAGCCGTCCGGCGGCGGCGTCGCCGTCCGGCGTCTGGATCAGCGAATAGATGGCGGACGAGATGGTCTGGGTTTCGCCGGGAATGTTGGAGACGAAGGTGATCGTCGCGCCGAACTCGCCGATCGCCTTGGCAAAGCCGAGCATCATGCCGGCCAGCACGCCGGGCAAAGCGAGCGGCAGCGTTACCGTCGCGAACACCCGCCAGGGCGCGGCGCCGAGCGTTTCGGCCGCCTGCTCGAGACGCCGGTCGACCGCCTCGATCGAGAGGCGGATCGGCCGCACCAGAAGTGGAAATGACATGATGCCGCAGGCCAGCGCCGCGCCGGTCCAGCGGAACGCGAAGACGATTCCGAGATGGTCGGCAAGCCATGCTCCGACCAGGCCGCGCTTGCCGAATGTCAGCAGCAGCAGATAGCCGGTGACGACCGGCGGCAGCACGAGCGGCAGATGCACGACGGCGTCGAGGATGGATTTACCCCAGAAATCTCGCCGTGCCAGCAGCCAGGCGAGCGCGATCCCGAACGGGGTCGCCACCAGCGTTGCGATGACGGCGACCCGCAGTGAAAGCAGGATCGCCGTCCATTCGGTCGGCGAGATCTCGAACACTTAGGTCGTCGGGGTGATCAGGAATTTGAAGCCGTATTTCTCGAGGATCGTCTTCGCCGCCGAGGAGCGCAGGAAGGCGAGATAGTTTGATGTCTCCGGCTTCGCGGTCGTGGTCGCCGCGACCGGATAGATGATGGGAGGGTGGGTGTCGGCCGGGAAGGTGCCGACGATCTTGACGCCCGGTTCGACCTTGGCGTCGGTCGAATAGACGATGCCGAGCACGGCTTCGCCGCGCGCTACCAGCGTCAGCGCCGCGCGCACGCTTTCGGCCATCGCGAATTTCGGCTCCGCCGCCTGCCATGCGCCGAGCTTCTCCAGCGCGGCCTTGGCATATTTGCCGACCGGCACCGCCTTGACGTCGCCGGTCGCAATCTTGCCGTCGCCGGCGAGCTTGGCGAGGTCGAAGCCCGGGCCGATGTCGACATTGCCGATCTTGGAGTCCTTCGGCGCGATCAGCACGATCGAGTTGCCGAGCAGGTTGACCCGGGTCGGCTCGTTGATGTTCTTCTGCTTGATCGCGTAGTCCATCCAGTCGGTGTCGGCGGAGACGAACACGTCGGCCGGCGCGCCCTGCTCGATCTGTTTTGCCAATGCCGAGCTTGCAGCATAGCTCGCGTTGACCTTGACGCCGGTCTTGGCGGTATAGGCCGCGTCGATGTCGTCGAGCGCATTCTTCATCGAGGCCGCGGCAAAGACGGTGAGCGTCTTGTCGTCGGCGCTGGCAGGCGAATGCATCGCGCCGAGCAGAATGACGAAGGCAGTGAAAAGTCCGGCAATACGTGACATGGAAGGCGCTCCGTGCGAGTTCGCGCGCGAACGGGCACGCGCAAATCAGGCGTTGGCTTGAGGTCCGGGTCGCGACGGGCGGACGCGCCGTTCCGCTGATCCCTGAAGGACTTACGGTCCAAAAGGATATCGCACTGCAAACATAGCAGGCTGGGGCTTACGGTAAAGGCGAGCCTTTGTCTAACGTCCTACTCCGAGGGAAGGATCGCGATCGAGATCGCGTTCTCCCTGGCGCCGCTGACCTGCAGCACGACGGGGCTCGCGCCGAGCTCATATTTCATGGTCTTGCGGATCCCGTCGCAATCGGTCGCGCCGCTGAACGCCTTGGGCTTGAGGAAGTGCCCGTCCTGCACCACGTCGACCCAGGCGCCGGCCGAAAGGCTGATGGTGTAGATCCCGGCCTTCGGCGCCTTCTTGATGCTGGTGAAGCCGGCAAAGGTGCCGTCCTTCGGCGCGCGTTCCGGCGGCGTGGGGAGCTTGGCATCGTTGGGGGCAACCAGCGCCAGCGTGATGCCGGTTGACGGCAACGCCGCCTGTTCGCTCCCCGACGCTAGCTTGGCACGGTCGGGTGCGCTGAGCGCGGCGCGCTCGCGATCGATCGGCCATTTGAACTTGTCGCAGCCGCTCGGCTCCTCCGCTGCGAAAGCGGGGACGGAGACGACCAACAGCAATGCGGCGAGGAGCGATTTGCGCATGTTTGTTTAATCCACTGCAATCATGACGTCGGAGGCCTTGATTACGACGGTCACCTTGCCGCCGGCCTTGATGCCGAGGTCGTCGACGGCTTCGTTGGTGATGGAGGATGTCATGACCTGGCCGCCGCCGATGTCGACGCGGATATGCGATGTGGTCGCACCCTTCTTGACGTCGACGACTGTGCCCTTGATCTGGTTGCGTGCACTGATGCGCATATTGATATCCTTCAACGTTGAACATCCCGTGCGTGACGACGGCCCGCATCGACGAATGTGGGGATGACGAAGATCAGCGGCCCTGATCGGCGGCTCGAACGCGCTTACGGCGCGACGATGCCCAAGTTTAGCGCATCTTGAGGGCGAAAGAAAACCCGGTAGCGGACGTTAGCGAGCCGTCGCATCGAACCCTATGGTTCACTCGTTCGCTTCCCCATGCAGGTTGATCTTGGCACCGTCCGTGTTCTCGAACGCGACGGTCACCTTGTTGTCGTCGAATGTCAGAGACCAGGTTTGGGTTTCACCGTGGCCCAAAATCCGGCGCTCGAGCGCGAACGTATGTTCGTTGACCCAGCGGCCCCTGGCGGCATTGATGCCGTAGGTCGCCGGTGGACTTGTCCGGAATGTACCATCGAGCCCCATCAGTCCCGTGAACCGCTCCTCGGGATGATCCGGCTTTCCGGTATCGGTGGTGATGACCCAGGAGGCATCCGACTCATGAAAGTTGAGAACGAAGGTCTTGATGTGAAGTGCGTTCGTGTCGAGTTGATAGGTCCGTCCCGAGACCGTCTTTGCCAGCTCGGGCGTACCGCCCAGCGCGGACGGGCGTTCCGTTGCGGCCTGACGGATCGATGCAGCGAGCAACGACGTCGCGATCCGGTCGGCGGGCAGGGCGGTATCGGACTTAACCGCGCTCGATATGTCGTCGATCAGGTGGGGAACCGAGTAATACTCGTCGTCCCGCAATATGCCGGTCATCACGGCGACGATATCCAGCTTCGGAAGCACCAGGATCAGTTGCGAATGGCGGCCGCGCGCCATGTAGGCGTCTTTCCCGGGAAGCGACCACCACAGGTTTCCATAGTGGAATCCGTACGTCGCCTGAACCGGGCCGGCCTTCGCTCTTTCGACCCATGATAACGGGATCAATTGTTTGCCATCCCATATTCCGTTGTGGAGATAGAGATAGCCGATCCGCGCCATATCGTGCGGCGCCAAATAGAGCCCGGCTTCACCATCGCTGATACCCTGGGCGTCAACGCGGCCCCACGCGGCGCTGGTAATGCCGAGGGGTGAGAACAGTTCCGTCTTGGCGAAGTCGAACGCGCTCTGCCCGGTCTTTCTGGTGATCAGGGCGGAGAGCACATATGGATTTCCGCTATTGTAGTAGAACTTGCTTCCGGGCGCATCCGACATCGGCTGGTCGAGCACGAACCTGGCCCGGTCCGGACTTCGATACATCTGCATGATGGTCTCATCCGGCGTGTAGGCCCTCTCCCGCCACTTGATCCCTGATGTCATGTCCAGCAGGTGCTGGACCGTCATCGCCCGCTTGATGTCATCATCGTTCGCAAAAGGCTTGTCGGAGAAGAAATCCAGAATGGCGTGATTTGCATTGTCCAGTTCACCGCGCTGGACTTCGATCCCAACCAGCGTTCCGACCACGCTCTTGGTCACTGACCTTAGGTCGTGGCTGATGCCGGCGACATAGGGAGCATAGAAGGCTTCCGCGACGATCCGTCCGTGCCGGATGATCATCAGGCTGTCTTGCTTGTAGGTGCCGACGTTTTCCACGAGCCGGGCAAGGTTCGCCGAATCCATGCCTTGTTCCTCAGGCGTCGAAACCGGCCATGACTGGGTCGGCCAGGGAATATCTGAAGAGAGGTTAGCCGGAGATCCCGGGTCATCGGCCGCGTTCGCGGGCGCATTCAACCCGGCGAAGCATTGCAGTGTCGCGATCAGGGCCGCCGTCATCGCAATTCTGAGAGGCATGTCGGCTCTCCGGTCGATGTTCGAAACTGTTGCTTTGGAAGAGCGATACTAGCCGAAGTTGCAGCAACAATGAATTGCCGTTGGTGAAAATCCGCCTCCGCGCCACTATTGCTTGGCGTCCGCCGCGTTCAGCACGGTTTTGCAGGCCGCCGGCAACTGCGCCAATGTTATCGGTGGACGCGGCTTCGGCGGTGTCGGCGCAGGCTTCGGATGCAACACCGAATCCTTGAACCAGTAAGCAAGATCGGACGGCTTGCAGCCCTCGTCTTCGGATTGCGGCTTCTGTCCCTCGCATGCGGGGCTGCCGGGCGGGCACCTGATGCGGATGTGGAAGTGGTAGTCGTGACCCCACCACGGCCTGATCTTCGACAGCCAGCTGCGGTCGCCCTTGGCCTCGCGGCACAGTGCTTTCTTGATCGCGGGGTTGACGAAGATGCGCTGCACGGCCGGTTCCTGCGCCGCGTCGCGGATGACAAGCAGATGACCCGGCGTGAAGACGCGCGGATCGACGTCGAGCCGGTCCTCGCGCACCATCATCACCGCCGACATCTCCTCGCGATCCTCGCGCGACAATCTGCGGTCGGGCATCGGCGTCAGCCAGATGTCGGCGTCGAGTCCGATCTGGTGACTGGCGTGCCCGGATAGCGCGGGGCCGCCGCGCGGCTGGCCGATGTCGCCGACCAGGATCCCGGGCCAGCCGGCATCCTTGTGCGCCTTGACCGACAGCCGCTTCAAGAGCGCGATCATGGCGGGATGACCCCAGTTGCGGTTGCGCGACAGCCGCATCACCTGCCAGGTATCGCCGTTGAGCGGCATCTGCTCGGCACCGGCGAGACAGCCCTTCGAGTAGGAGCCGATCGATTGCGTCGGCATCGCAGCGGGCAACACCTTGCGCGCGAACAATTCCCTGGCTCCGATCTTCGGATCGTTCGGGTTGGCGAGCGGCGGCAGCGGCTTGGGATTGACGGAGCCCTTGTCCTGCGCCCACGCGGACACGGTGCAGGCGACAAGGGCGGATAGCAGGAGCGGGATCAGAAGCAGGCGGGGTGTCATCGGATCACTCTGTCTGCGCAACGCTAACATGGATTTGATGCCGGCGGCCCGCACTGTCATCCCAATCGCTTGATCGCCCACGGTCGGCTTTGCGATCCACGGCACCAATGATCTCGCGCGTCTCGGCGGGCCGGCCTCGCATGGTTGCGTCCGCCTGCATCCGTCGCACGCCGCGGTTCTCTTTGGGCTCGTCGAGCGCAACGGCCGCGGCAACACGCGCATCGTGATCGAACTAGCCGTCCGTAGCGTACAGGATGGGTGAATCGCGTCGCGTCTTAACCGCGCGATAACCCTGTTACTCGCTGACACATATTGATGCGGCCGGCGCGATTTCAGCGCGTTCACTGTGCAATTGCGTCTCCGTTTACGCATTCCTCACCATGGACAGACGCGTCCGCCTGTGAATTTGCAGTGCCAGCCGCTTGCATGGCGTCGAGCACTCGCGCTGCGGGCGAATTCGCCTCCAAAGCAGGCAGGCCGCGAACATCAGCCCGACAGCGCTATTGGCCAATAGATACCAATTTTTCAGACACTTATCGCAGAAATGCCGCCGAACTGGAATGCTCGTGGGGCGTGCGATGCCGATGATGCGGCCGAAGAAAATCAAGAAATCGAAGCAGGCCAAAGTGTCCCGTCTCCGGGACCATCACGCCAAAGCCACGCCGAAATTTTCGGGCGGTTCGCGCCGCGCCGCTGCCGAAATCGGCGAGTTGGTGCGCCAGCGCGCGCAGGCCGAAGCGGCGATTGCGGATGCGCGCAAGTCCAACGAACTGTTGCGCGAGGCGATCGATATCCTGCCGCAGGGCATCGTGTTTCTGGACTCCGAGGGCCGCTACATCCTCTGGAACAAGAAGTATTCCGAAATCTACCAGCGCAGCTCCGATCTGTTCGAATACGGCGCGCGTCTGGAAGACACCATTCGCATCGGCGTCGAGCGCGGCGATTATCCGGAGTCCAGTGGCCGCGAGGAGGAGTGGATCGCCGAGCGGCTCGAGAGGATGTATCAGCCGGGCGCGCGGCATGAGCAAGTGCTGGCCGATGGCCGCGTCGTCCTGATCGAGGAGCGGCTGACCTCGGATGGCGGCATCGTCGGCCTGCGTGTCGACATCACCGAACTGAAGCAGCGCGAGGCGTCGTTCCGCCTGCTGTTCGACGGCAATCCGGTGCCGATGATCGTGTGCGCGCTCGATGGCGAGCACATTCTCAGCGTCAACGATGCGGCGATCGCCCATTACGGCTACGCGCGCGCCGAGTTCGAGAAGCTGACGATCAAGAGCCTGCAGGCGTTCGATGCCGAACTGCCCTGGGCCGCCGGGCGCAGCAGCGACGAGCAGGCGGCGCGGACCTGGAAGCACGTGCGCGCCGATGGCACGCTGATCGATCTCGCGATCTATTCGCGCCAGCTGATGCACGGCGACCAGCCGGCAATGCTGCTCGCACTGATGGACATCACTGAGCGCAAGCGCGCCGAGGCGCGGCTTGCCTTCATGGCGCAGCATGACGGCCTGACCGGCCTGCCGAACCGCAATCTGCTGCGCCAGAAGATGGACGAGATGCTGCTGCATACCCGCCGCAGCTCGGACAAGGTCGCGGTGCTGATGCTCGGGCTCGACAATTTCAAGGCGGTCAATGACACGCTCGGCCATGGCATCGGCGACAAGCTGCTGCGCGGCGTGTCCAAGCGCCTGCGCTCGACCTTGCGCGACGAGGATGCGCTGGCCCGCCTCAATTCCGATGAGTTCACGATCGTGCAGAGCGACGTGGTGCGGCCCGAGGACGCGGTGCTGCTCGCCAAGCGCATCCTCGAGGCGATCAGCAAACCCTATCTGCTCGAAGGACATTCGGTGGTGATCGGCGCCAGCATCGGCATCGCGATGTCACCCGGCGACGGCGAGGATTCGGAAAAGCTGTTGAAGAGCGCCGACATGGCGTTGTCGCGCGCCAAAAGCGAGTTCCGCGGCACCTTCTCCTTCTTCGAGGCGGAGATGGATGCCCGCGCCCAGGGCCGGCGCAAGATCGAGATCGATCTGCGCGATGCGATCCAGAACGAAGGCCTGCGACCGTACTATCAGCCGCTGATCGATCTTGCGAGCGGGCGCTTTACCGGCTTCGAGGCCCTGGTGCGCTGGCCGCATCCGGAGCGCGGCATGATCTCGCCCGGCGAGTTCATTCCAGTGGCCGAAGAGACCGGTCTGATCAACGCGCTGGGCGCGCTGATGTTGCATCGCGCCTGCATGGACGCGGCGCAGTGGCCGGATGACGTCCGGGTCGCGGTCAATTTGTCGCCGCTGCAATTCCGCACCGGCAATCTGCTGCCGCTGGTCACCGACGCGCTGAAGCGATCCGGCCTGCCGGCGCGGCGGCTCGAGCTTGAGATCACCGAGACGCTGCTGCTCGAGAAGAGCAGCCAGGTGCTGGCCACGCTGCATGCGCTGCGCACCCTCGGAGTGCGCATTTCGATGGATGATTTCGGCACCGGCTATTCGAGCCTGAGCTATCTGCGCAGCTTCCCCTTCGACAAGATCAAGATCGACCAGTCCTTCGTGCGCGACCTCGGCTCCAACCGCGATGCGCAGGCGATCGTGCGTTCGATCATCAGCCTCGGCATGGGACTTGGCGTCACCATCACCGCGGAGGGTGTCGAGACCGAATCGGAGCTGAGCTGCCTGCGCGCCGAAGGCTGCCACGAGGGCCAAGGCTTCCTGTTCAGCCGTGCCCGGCCGAACACCGAGATCGTCAGCCTGCTGCGGGCCCAGCGCGGCACGGAGACGGAATCGGCGCTGGTGGCGTAGCGGACCGCCTACGTCACTTTCTTGTTCAGATGATAGGTCAGCGCGAGCGCCACGCAGTGGCGCAGCGCGTTTCGGGCGTAAGGTAGCTCGGTCCCCTCATTTCAGCGTCTCTTCGAGTGCGCCGACTCCCTTGGTCGCTTTCGCAGTGCCGAAGATCAGCCGGCGGAGCGCCAGCAGTTTTGTCTTGATGGGCGCAGGATACGCGCCGAACAGCATATCAGCTGAATCCGGATTGCCCGGGCGCGGCTTTCGTGTCACATGAGCGGTCGATTTGTTCATCAGTCGGGCCATGGCTGCTCAGTCGGGCCATGGCTGCTCTGCGGGCATTCCTTCCCGACAAATTAGTCCACCTGACGATGCAGCGGAAGCCCGCGGTTGAACCTTCGCCGTCGCCGCCTCGTCTCAAGGATGAGCGGGACGCAAGAGTGGGATGAGCCCGATGAGTGTTGATGCCACCGTTCCACCTGTCGCAGCGGCGCCGCCGCTCTTTGCGCGGTTTTCGCGCCGCTTTCGCGGCATCTTCATCGATTGGGCTATCACACTCGTGGTGATTTTTGGCGCGTTGTTGGTGGTGTCCACGATCGCGGCCGATTCCATATCGCGTGCGCTCGGGATCGCGGTGATCGCGGCGCTGCTGCTTTACGAACCGGTTTTGGTGTCGTTCACCGGGGGCACCGTTGGACATCATCTTACCAACCTTCGCGTCGTCGATGATGCGACCGGAGGCAATCTCGGTTTCCTGAAGGCGTGCGCGCGGCTTCTGATCAAGGGTCTGCTCGGCTGGTACTCGTTCGTGATTATCGCGGCAACGCGCCGCAACCAGGCGATCCACGATCTGGTGACGCGGTCGACCGTACAGATCCGCGATCCCGCGCAAGCGCGACCTGGTCAATTTGTTACGGAACGAATCGAGCCGGCAGCGGCACGCATGCCGGCGCCCTGGGAGCGCGTATTGGCGATATTCATCTATCTCGTGCTCACATTTGTCTTCATTGCCGCGCTCGACTCGATCGTGAGCGTCGGCCTGATGTCGGCCCGTTGCACCAACCTCGATTATTGCCGAGGGGTGCAGAAGGTCATCGAGCTTGTCCTCGACATTGGACTGCTGTTGGCGATGGTCGCCATCATCGCGCAGGGTTGGAGAGGCAAATTATACGGTGCGCGGGTCCGCCGCGCGTCACGATGACAGCGCTTTCAAGATCATAGCGCCCGCTATCAGCGCGGCACCGGTTTCGAGGCCTTGTTGGCTGCCAGCGTTGGTGCCGCCGTCGCCCGCTAGCGTGTCGACGGCGGAACGGCCAGATTGCCGGACAGGATCGCCTTGCCGGCGTCCTCGTACTGGGTGTCGCGCGCCTGGATCTGCTGCGCGATCGCATGCATGTCGCGGAAGCGCCGCTCGAACGGATTCTTCGCGAACACGGCTGTGGCGCCCGACATGTGATAGGCGATGTCGACCACTGAGGCCGATTGATGGATGGTCCAGGTCGAGGCGATCCGGATCGCGATGCGATGGGCCTCGCTGACGGGGTCGCCGTGCGACAAATCGTGCCAGACCTCATGTGCTGTCGCGTATAGATAGGCGCGGGCGGCACGCAGGCTCGCCTCGGTGCGGCCGATCAGGCCCTGCACGGCATTGTTGTCGCGCATGGCCTTCATGCCTTGCGGTGTCTTGCCGCGTGCCAACTCGGTCGCCGCATCCAGCATGGCGCGGGCGACGCCGAGCGAGGTCGCGGCAAAGCCCATGCTGAACACCATGTTGGTCGACAGTTTGTAGAGCGGTCCCGGCTCGCGGACCGCTGCGAGATCGTCGCGAGGCGCCGAGAATTGCTCCGGGATAAAGAGGTTCTCGACCGAATAGGAATCTGTGCCGGTACCCTTCAGCCCGATCACGTCCCAGACGTCGTACATCGTGGCTGAACTCATCGGGAACAGGATGGTGCGGATCTCCGGCGAGCCGTCGGCCTTCTTGCGCTGTGAGCCGTCCGCCTCGACGACGCGGACGTGGGCGCCGAGCCAGCTCGCCTGCCGCGACCCGGAGGCAAAGTCCCAGCGTGCGCTCGCGCGATAGCCGCCGGGCTCGGCGCGAACCTCGTGGGCGATGGCGCCCCAGGCCAGGATGCCGGGCGCGGTGTTGAAGATCTCGTTGGCGGCATCGGGTTCGAGATAGGCCGCGGTCATAGCGCAGACGCTGCACTGGCCGAGGCACCAGGCGGTCGACGCGTCGGCCTTGGCGACCTCCTCCTGCATCTGCATGAACACGTCGAGCGGCGCCTCGGCGCCGCCAAAACTCTTTGGCAGCAGCGCGCGATAGAGGCCATTCTCGACGAGAGCTGACGTGACGGCCGGCGTCAGCCGCCGCGTCCGTTCGATCTCATCGGCTTCATTTGATATCAGCGGCGCCAACGCGCGCGCCCGCTCGACGAGGTCGAATCCCTGCGGCTTGTTCATGCGTTTCCTCTGCCCCTTTTCGCGTTCTTGTTGGGCGGGTTACGTAATGGTGGCGCATCCGGCGGGAGAGGGCAAGGTGGGATGACACCGTTGCAGATCAGCCATTCAGGGCCACGTCCGCAACCTGGAAGACGGTCAAGCAGCGCAGCCGATCGTCAGCGATCGCCCTTCAGCAGTGCCAGTCGCGTGTCCGCGCTCCGGAGCTGCTAGCCGCAGTTCCAGGCGCGGCCGATCGGCGTCCAGGTCCAGCACGGGCCGTAGCTGCCGCCATTGTAGCGCCCGCCGCCATGGAAGCCGGGCCGGCCGAAGTAATACTGGTCGTCACCGTACCAGTAGGTCGGCGAGTAATCCGGATAGCCGCGGGCGGCGCCCCGCGGACCGAGGATCGGAACGCTGTCGAAGGGCGGCTGGCGGTAGCCGGGCAGGAAGCCATAGCCATGCCAATGGGCACCGTGCCGCTTCTTTGCTGAGGCGGCTGAGCTCAGGTCCGGTGCGAGCAACAGGACAATAACGATCGAGAAAGTGAGGATGCGCGACATGGGTCGAAGCATAATCGGCTCGCCCTTCAATGGCGATTCAAATCGAAGTGCGTTTCACGTGAGACACGAATAGACATCGAAGGTGCGACAGTGGGCCGGCGCCTCAGCTATCCACCTTCAGCGCGGCAATAAAAGCTTCCTGCGGGATGTCGACCTTGCCGAACTGCCGCATCTTCTTCTTGCCTTCCTTCTGCTTCTCCAGAAGTTTGCGTTTGCGCGTGATGTCGCCGCCGTAGCATTTCGCGGTGACGTCCTTGCGCAGCGCGCGGACGGTTTCGCGGGCGATCACCTTGCCGCCGATCGCCGCCTGGATCGGGATCTGGAACATGTGCGGCGGGATCAGCTCCTTCATCTTCTCGACCATGGCGCGGCCGCGGCCCTCGGCGCGGGTCCGATGCACCAGCATCGACAACGCATCGACCGGTTCGTTGTTGACGAGGATCTGCATCTTGACGAGATCGGCCGGCTTGTAGTCGGTGAGGTGGTAGTCGAACGAGGCGTAGCCCTTGGAGACCGATTTCAGGCGGTCGTAGAAATCGAACACGACTTCGTTGAGCGGCAGATCGTATTTCACCATGGCGCGGGAGCCGACATAGGTGAGCTCCTTCTGGGAGCCACGGCGGTCCTGGCACAGCTTCAGCACGCTGCCGAGATATTCGTCCGGGGTGAGGATGGTGGCCTCGATCCACGGCTCCTGGATCTCGGCGATCTTGACCACGTCGGGCATGTCGACGGGATTGTGAATGGAGATCTCCTGCCCATCGGTCAGACGCATCTTGTAGATCACGCTCGGCGCGGTCGCGATCAGATTGAGGTCGAACTCGCGCGACAGACGTTCCTGGATGATCTCCAGATGCAACAACCCAAGGAAGCCGCAGCGGAAGCCGAAACCGAGCGCGGCCGACGTCTCCATCTCGTAGGAGAAGCTTGCATCGTTGAGGCGCAGTTTGCCCATCGCCGCGCGCAAGGTTTCGAAATCATCGGCGTCCGCGGGGAACAGGCCGCAGAACACCACGGGAATGGCCGGTTTGAAGCCCGGCAGCATCTCGGTGACCGGCTTCCTGTCGTCGGTGATGGTATCGCCGACACGGGTGTCGGCGACTTCCTTGATCGCCGCGGTAATGAAGCCGATCTCGCCGGGGCCGAGTTCGTCGACCTGCTCCATCTTCGGCGTGAAGAAGCCGACGCGCTCGACGTCATAGGCAGCACCCGTGCCCATCATGCGGATGCGGCTACCCTTCTTCATCGTGCCGTCGACAACGCGAATGAGCACGACGACGCCGAGATAGACATCGTACCAGCTGTCGACCAACAGCGCCTTCAGTGTCGCGTCGCGGTCGCCCTTGGGCGGCGGCAGGCGGGTGACGATCGCCTCCAGCACGTCTGATACCCCCAAGCCGGTCTTGGCCGAGATCATCACCGCGTCGGACGCGTCGATGCCGATCACATCCTCGATCTGCTGCTTGATCTTTTCGGGTTCGGCGGCCGGCAGATCGATCTTGTTGAGCACCGGCACGATCTCGTGGCCGGCGTCGAGCGCGTGGTAGACATTGGCGAGCGTCTGCGCCTCGACGCCCTGGCTGGCGTCGACCACGAGCAGGGAACCTTCGCACGCTGCCAGCGACCGCGAGACTTCGTAGGCGAAGTCGACATGGCCGGGCGTGTCCATCAGATTGAAGATGTAATCCTTGCCGTCCTTGGCGCGGTAATTGAGGCGCACGGTCTGCGCCTTGATGGTGATGCCGCGCTCGCGCTCGATATCCATCGAATCGAGCACCTGCTCCTTGCCCGCCATTTCGCGATCCGTCAGCCCGCCCGTCATCTGGATCAGGCGGTCGGCCAGGGTCGATTTGCCATGGTCGATATGGGCGACGATGGAGAAGTTGCGGATGTTCGAAATCAGGGCAGTTGTCATGGGGCGCGGGATAGCATCCGCACCCCGGAGCGGCAACCAAATTGCGGTATTTTGCAGGGGTGTGACGGCGAATCAGCTCCGCCTTGCCATGAGTCTGTCGTGATCGGCTTTCGGGCACGGTTCGGCCAGGTTTGGCGTTCACGCCAAGCTGATTTCACTGCCGCGAAAAACGCGCTACGCACTGACCATGTCGACTGCCTCATATCTGCCCACCGCATCACGCGCCAAGCGCAAGCTGTCGCTTCGGCGGACCGCCGCATGGCTCGTCTCGCGTGCGACCGATCCCAAGGCCGGCCTGTGGCTCGTGATCGGATTCGCGCTGGTCCATACGGTGCTGTGGACGCTGATCCTGACCAAGCTCAAGGCTGCGCAGGACGTTCATATGGACGTCGCGGAGGCCTATGCCTGGGGTCAGCGCTTCCTGCTCGGCTATGGCAAGCATCCGCCGCTGTCGGGTTGGATCGCCGGCGTCTGGTTCAGAATATTCCCGGTCACCAACTGGTCGACCTACGCGCTCGCGATGGCGACCGTCAGCTTCGCGATGGTCGTCTGCTGGCTGATTGCGCTGCGCGTCGTCGATCGCCGCCGCGCGTTCTTCATGGTGGTGGTGCTTGCACTCTACCCGATCTTCAACTTCAAGGGCTTCAAGTACAATGCCGACCTCGTGCAGCTCGTGCCGCTGCCGCTGTTGGTGCTGGCCTATCTGAATGCGTTCGAGAAGCGCAGCGTGAAATCGGGCCTGTTGCTCGGCTTTGCCGGTGCGCTGGCGCTGATGGCCAAATACTGGGTGCTGACGATGATCGGCGCCATCGGGCTCGCCGCACTGATCCATCCGCAGCGGCTGCAATTCCTACGCTCGCCGGCGCCGTGGGTTGCGATCGGCACGATGGTCGTGGCGATGATCCCGCATCTGGTCTGGCTGGAGGAGGTGAACTTCCAGCCGCTCACCTATGCCGGCGACGTCTATGCGCTGTCGAGCCGCGCGCTCAACGTCCAGCTCGTGATCGGCTATATCGGGCACAATCTCGCGCTGCTCGCCGCACCGGTCCTGCTCGGCCTGCTCGCGCTGTCAGTAAGCTCGCTGTCGTGGCGGCCAGCGCGAATATGGTCGCGTGAACGTTCGCCGGGCGTCAATCTCCCGCAGGCGCTCAACATCTGGATGGTGCAACTCATCGTCGCGGTCGGGCCGCCGCTCGGCGCGCTGGCGTTCACGGTCTACATCAAGACCGATTGGGGCATCCCGCTGTTCTTCCTGGTGCCGCTGGCGCTGGTCGCGATCCCCTCGTTGCGGGTGCCGCGGATGGCGCTGTTTGCGATCACGGCGCTCTGGTTCGTGGTCACGGTCGGCACGCTGTTCGCCGCGCCCTGGATCGCCAGGCAGGAGATGGCGTCCAGCCACAACGGCGCCTCGACCTATGCCGCGCGGTCGGAGCTTGCGCGGGACCTGACTGAGACCTGGCAGGCCAAATTCCATTCGCATTGGGCGGTCGTCGCCGCGCGCTCCGATATCAGCGAACCGATCACGTTCTACAGTCCGGACCATCCGGCGGCGATCACGCCGGGCGAAGTCTCGTCCGGACTGACCTCGCTCGACGAAGCCAGGCGTTACGGCTTCATCGGCATCTGCGACACCACCGATCCGGACTACCTGAAGCCGTGCGAGGCGTGGATGGCGGAGCACGCCAAGGATGCCGAGCAAGTGGTGATGACCACGCAGCGCTTCTTCCAGGGCCATCCCGGCCCGTCGACGGTCTGGAAGGTCTATCTGGTGCCGCCGGCGAAGTAGCGCCGCATCGTGACGCGCGCCTGGAGCGTGACGAGTTTTGGTCGAATCGTTTCGCGGCGGTTTCAGTTCACCTCTCCCCGGCGGGGAGAGGTCGGCGCGAAGCGCCGGGTGGGGGCTCTTGCTTCTCGATAGACCCTAACCCCTCACCCGATTTGCTGCGCAAATCGACCTCTCCCAAGGGAGAGGTGAACCTTCGTCGCCGCTCCAGCTCGACCTTATCTCATAATTCTTTGGAGCATGATCCGGAAAAGTGTGAAGCGGTTTTCCGAAAAGACCATGCTCAAAACAAGAAGCTAAAGCGCGATGACGATTCAACCCAATCTCATCGCGCTTTACGTGCCTTCTTCGTTGAACTTGCTCGCGACGAGCTCGGCGATCGCATCCAGCGCGGCCTGGGCTTCGGGGCCGGTCGCGGAGACCACGACGGTGGTGCCGGGGCCGGCGGCGAGCATCATCAGGCCCATGATCGAGGTGCCGCCGACGGTCTCGCCGCCGCGGGTGACCCAGATCTCGGCGTTGAAGCGTTCGACCATCTGGACGAATTTGGCCGACGCCCGCGCGTGCAGGCCGCGCTTGTTGACGATCAGAAGCTCACGGGAAATGGCGCTCGCCGGCACGCTCGGGCCGATTTCATTCGCGCCCGAAGCCTCGTCGCTCATTTGCCTGCGAGGACGCGGCTGGCGATGGTGACGTATTTGCGGCCGGCTTCCTGGGCCATTGCGATCGCATCGGGCAACGAGCGCTCCTCGCGAACCTTGGCAAGCTTGACCAGCATCGGAAGATTGATGCCCGCGAGCACTTCCACCTTCGGGCGGCTCATGCAGGAGATCGCAAGGTTGGACGGCGTACCGCCGAACATGTCCGTGAGGATGGCGACGCCGTCGCCGCTGTCGACGCGATTCACCGCTTCGATGATGTCGCTTCGACAGAGATCGGAGTCGTCCTCGGCTCCGATCGTAATTGCTTCAATTTGTTTCTGCGGACCCATTACGTGTTCAAGCGCTGCCCTGAACTCGTCGGCAAGGCGCCCATGGGTCACCAGCACTAGACCAATCATTGGAAACTCCTCGCGGGCGCTCTTTGGTGCACCGCACGAACGCGCCACTTTGACCATCCAGAGGCCCCGCGCAAGGGGGCATCTTGGCTAGTCTCCCTGATCCTGGCGGTAGAGAGGGGAGGCTGCGCCGACCAAATCGGACGCGATAGTGGAGGTGATATGGTTACCATTTCCCTTCGCACAATCGGCCGCAAGATTACGGGAATATGAACTTTGAGTTGTCGTCAGCGCTGCGACAACTAGCGGCAGGGGCTGGAAACCGGCTCCAACCGGAATTCGAGGTACTAAAACACCATTTATATGGATTCGGAGTGCCTCCGGCGGCGGCAGCCGTTCTGCGTCGTCGGCGGCAAGATCAACGACCAGTCCCACCACAGCCTCCGCGGCGAAGGCGCAGCGGCGGATTCCGAGGCCGCGAATCTCGATCAAGCCGGCCAATTCGCGCGCCGGGCGAACCCACAATTGTTCGCCGGCTGTGTCGAGATAGACACGGTCGTCGCCCACCAAAATGGCTGGCGGAAGCTGTCCGGCGCGTCCAGCGAGAATCAGATCGAACGCCAGGCGCGACTTGCCGGCGCCCGAGGGCCCCCGGATCAGTACAGCACGCTCGCCGACCAGGATGGCGGAGGCGTGCACGCTTGCCTTGCCGCTCATCACGCCGGCAACCTCACCACGAAGCGCGCGCCGGCGACCGTCGGCTGGCCGTCGTCGTCGGCCGGGCCCGGACGATTTTCCGCCCAGATGCGCCCGCCATGCGCCTCGATGATCTGCTTGGAGATCGAGAGGCCGAGACCGGAATTCTGGCCAAAGCCCTGGTGCGGCCGGTCGGTGTAGAAGCGCTCGAAGATCCGTTCCAGCGCATCGACGCCGATGCCGGGTCCATCATCGTCGACAATGATCTCGATCTCACCGCGGACGCGGCGGCAGATGATGCGCACCTTGCCGCCGGGCTTGGAAAACGACTGCGCATTCGACAGCAGGTTCGAGATCACCTGGCCGAGCCGTGAATCATGGCCGGGGACCGAGAACGTGTCGGTCGCTCCGCGGCCCTCGAAGCGGGCTTCGACCGCGACGTCGTGGCCGAGCCGGGTTTCGTTGGCAACGCTGGCCAGGGTCGCCAGTAGCCGGCGCAGATCGACCGGCGCCATGTCCTGCCGCTGCAATTCGGCATCGAGGCGGCTTGCGTCCGAGATGTCGGAGATCAGCCGGTCGAGCCGCTTGACGTCGTGCTCGATCACGGCAAGCAGCCGCGCGCGGCTGTTCTCGTTGCGCGCCAGCGGCAGCGTCTCGACCGCCGAGCGCAGCGAGGTCAGCGGATTCTTGAGTTCGTGCGCGACGTCGGCGGCGAACATCTCGATCGCCTCGATGCGGCTGTACAGCGCGTTCGTCATGTCGCGCAACGTCCCCGAAAGATGGCCGATTTCGTCGCGGCGCCCGGTGAAGTCGGGAATCTCGACGCGGGTCTGGATGCGGCGGCGGACGCGTTCGGCGCCGTCGGCGAGCCGCCGCACGGGACCGGCGATAGTGCTCGCGAGCAAGAGCGACAGCATGATCATGACGGCGGAGGCGACGCCGCCGATCTTGAGGATGGCGAGGCGCTCGGACATCACCATCTGGTCGATGTCGTCGCCCTGCGTGGTCAGCATCAGCGCGCCGCGCACAGCCCGGAAATGCTGCACCGGGACCGCGACCGACACCACCACCGCGCCGCGCTCGGTGACACGCACCATACTGCTGTTCAGGCCCTCGAGCGACTGCGCGACTTCCGGATAGCCCTTGCCGCCCTCCGGCCCGAGCTCGCGGTAGATCGGCAGGTCGCCGCGGTTGAACCAGGTCTTGATCGCGATCTTGGTCTTCTCATACAGCGACGGTATTTCCGACGGCGGGGGCAGCTCGAAGCGCAGTACGTCGCCGCGCGCGAACAAATTGCGGCTGTCGAGGATCAGCCCGCCGTCGCGGTCGAAAATGCGCGCCCGCGTCTTGGTCGGCGCGATCAGGCGACGCAGGATCGGCGCGACGCGCTCGGGGTTGATCGGGAAATCCGCCGATTCATCCGGCTGGCCGAAGCTCTCGCCGGGCTTGAGGTCGAGCAGCCGATCGGGATCGATGGTGACGGTATTGCCTTCGACGGTCGCCGAGGCCGCAATCGCCTCCGAGATGATCTCGGCATAGACCATCAGGCTCTGCGTACGCGCCTCGATCAGCCCGGCGCGGAACTGTGAGAGATAGAGGATGCTTGCGACCAGCGCCACGAGGCCGGCGAGATTGAGCGAGACGATGCGGCGCGTCAGGCTTGAGAACGACAGCGCGAAGAAGAACTGGCCGGCGCGGCGCAGCCAGCCGAGCGGGCGGCGCCAGCCCCTGTCGCGCGACTCGAAAGTCACGAGATCTTGGGCCACCAGATCTTGGGCCACGAGGTCCTGATCGGCGGACTGCGACGTGTCCTCGCTGTTCAGGCCCTGTTGAGGCTGCGTTCGGTCAAGCACAGGCAAAACTGCCGGTTGGTTTGGATGTCGTCCCGCAAAGCATATTGTTGCCCGCGCGAGCTTACGCAATCGCGCGGGCCGTGTCAGTTAACAAGCCGTCCGGAAAGCGCAGATCAGGCTTCCTTGAAGCGATAGCCGACGCCGTACAGCGTCTCGATCATCTCGAAGTCGTCGTCGACCACCTTGAACTTCTTGCGCAGCCGCTTGATGTGGCTGTCGATGGTGCGGTCGTCGACATAAACTTGGTCGTCATAGGCCGCGTCCATCAGCGCGTTGCGGCTCTTCACCACGCCGGGGCGGGTAGCCAGCGCCTGCAGGATCAGGAATTCGGTTACCGTCAGCGTCACCGGTTCGTTCTTCCAGGTGCAGGTATGCCGCTCCGGGTCCATCCGCAGCAGGCCGCGGTCGAGCGCGCGGGCGTCGGGCTCCTTCGGCGGAGCGGTCGGATCCTTGGGCTGGCCGCGGCGGAGCACGGCCTTGACGCGTTCAACCAGCAGGCGCTGGGAGAATGGCTTGCGGATGAAATCGTCGGCGCCCATTTTCAGGCCGAACAATTCGTCGATTTCTTCATCCTTGGAGGTGAGGAAAATCACCGGCAGGTCGGACTTCTGGCGCAGCCGCCGCAGCGTCTCCATGCCGTCCATGCGCGGCATCTTGATGTCGAGGATGGCAAGGTCGGGCGGCGAGGTGCGAAACCCATCCAGCGCCGACGCTCCGTCCGTATAGGTCATGATACGATAACCTTCGGCTTCGAGCGCGATCGAGACGGAAGTGAGAATGTTGCGGTCGTCGTCGACCAAGGCGATTGTGGGCATGTTCTGCTTTCACAATGAGAGTGGCTTAAACGGCGGGCATTCCACCAACGCGCCGGGTAAATGGGCTTCGAACGCGGTCAACGAGCAATGCAAGCTGGGCTGAAGTGTGACCGAGTTCCGCAAAAACTCTTTTGCGGTCGAGGCGTTCCACCCCCATATAGCACCCTGCCACCGGGAGAAAAGGTCCTTTTTGCAGCAAAAAAGAGCCCATTCTGCAACAGGATGACGTGACAGGCCGATGCAACCGACCACCGATTTCGATCCCGCTCGCTTGGCCCGTTCGCTGCTGCGCCGCAGCCGCCAGGGCGCGCTCGCCACGCTGATGGCTGGTAGCGGCGACCCTTATTGTTCCCTGGTCAATCTGGCCAGTCATCCGGATGGTTCGCCGATTCTGCTGATCTCGCGGCTGGCGCTGCATACCAGGAATCTCCTGGCCGACAGCCGGGTGTCGCTGATGCTTGACGAGCGTGTTGACGGCGATCCGCTGGAGGGTGCCCGGATCATGCTCGCGGGGCGGGCGGAACAGGCAGCGGATGGCGAGCGGGAACTGGTGCGCCGGCGCTATCTCAGCGCCCATCCATCGGCGGAAGCCTTTGTGGAATTTGAGGATTTCTCCTTTTTTCGGATCCGGCCGACCGGCGCCCATCTGGTCGCCGGATTTGGCCGCATCGTCGACCTCAAACCTGAGCAGTTTTTGATCGATTTGGGGGATGCCGCAGACCTGCTGGAGGCCGAGCCGGGCGCGGTGGCGCATATGAATCAGGACCATCGGGAGGCCATGAACCTGTACGCCACGCGTCTCCTTGGCGCGGAAAGTGCGGATTGGGCCTGCACCGGCTGCGATCCTGCTGGCATGGATATGCAGGCCGATCGCACGACGTTGCGGCTCGATTTTCCCGAAAGGGTCACCGATGGCACCGGACTGCGAAAGATGCTGGTCCGCCTCGCCGGCGAGGCCCGCGCGAAAGGCTAATCCGAAGGGCTGATCTCCCGGCCTTGAACGGGCGTCACCGCTGCCGCCACCGATGGGCCGCGCTGCGAGGCATGACGTCGCGCGGCAATTACAGCTTGCGCGATCATTGAAGCGGCGATTTTCGCGTCGTGGTTGTTGCCAATGGTAGCGCTGCCAAAACCCATCGACCGCGCGCAACCGCCCTATGTTCGCACGCTCATCAAACGCGTCGCGGAACCTTCGCCGATGCCGGGCATTCAGAGATAGCCATTCGACCTCGACGATGGCGTGTTGATCTCGGGCGAGGTTGTACGGCTGAAGATCGACGCCGATTGGGATCGTGTCATCTGCGCGCCACACGATAGAAGCCGACATGCCAAGCAGCGATGCGCTGCAACATGCAGCGCTGGTCGATCTCAGCGGCGTACTATCGTCACGCAATGCATACCCGGCATTCCGAGTATCTGTTGCTCCGACCGCGGGCCGTTGGCTGGCACCGTTTGTGCATCGCAGTGTCCTGATTTCAGGGAGAGCAGCGGCCCCACGTCCAGTCTCTCCTTTGAAAACAACAGGAAAGCGAAAGCAAAGCGAAACGGTGCCGCGTTGCGGTATTTGCCTCAGATGATGTGCTTGCCTTGGAATAAACCAAAACCCGGTCGAGTAGCTTGGCAAGCCCGGCGATCCCCACTATTAGGTCGCCGGACTGAGGCCGGAAGGCTATATTTAACAGGCGGTCACCGCGTCGGGGCGCGTTTAGCGACATTCGCGCGAACAAGGATACGCGGGTTCGAGGAGGTTCTTCGTGCAAGAAACGGGCGTGTATAACGGTGCCTTCGGTGCCGATAAATTCGGCTTAAAAAATCTCAAGGGCGTGCACTGGAATTACGGCGCGCCGCAGCTCTACGAGCATTCGCTCCGCAGCGGCGAAGCGGTGCTGTCGGCCGATGGCGCGCTCTGCGCGGATACCGGTGAATTCACCGGCCGCAGTCCGAAGGACAAGTTCACGGTTCGTGACGGCCTGACCGACAAGTCGATGTGGTGGGCTGGCAACCAGTCGATCACCTCGGAGCAGTTCGCCACGCTCTATGCCGACTTCCTCAAGCATGCCGAAGGCAGGACGCTGTTCGCGCAGGATCTCTACGGCGGCGCCGATCCGACCCACCGCATCAAGACCCGCGTCTTCACCGAACTCGCCTGGCACTCGCTGTTCATCCGCACGCTGTTGATCCGCCCCGAGGCCTCCGAGCTTGCGGGCTTCGCGCCGGAGCTCACCATCATCGACCTGCCGAGCTTCCGCGCCGATCCGAAACGCCATGGCTGCAAATCGGAGAACGTCGTCGCCATCGATTTCGCCCGCAAGATCGTCCTGATCGGTGGTTCCTATTATGCCGGCGAGATGAAGAAGAGCGTGTTCACCACGCTGAACTTCTATCTGCCCGAGAAGGGCGTGATGCCGATGCACTGCTCGGCCAATGTCGGCCCCGACGGTGATACGGCGATCTTCTTCGGGCTATCAGGCACCGGCAAGACCACGCTCTCGGCCGACCCGAAGCGCACGCTGATCGGTGACGACGAGCATGGCTGGAGCGAGGACGGCGTCTTCAATTTCGAAGGCGGCTGCTACGCCAAATGCATCAAGCTGTCGGCCGAAGCCGAGCCGGAAATCTATGCCGCCAGCAAGCGCTTCGGCGCCGTGCTGGAAAACGTCGTGCTCGATGCCAATACCCGCGCGCCCGATTTCGACGACGGCTCGAAGACCGAGAACACCCGCTCGGCCTATCCGCTCGATTTCATTCCGAACGCCTCGCGCACCGGCCGCGCGCCGCATCCGAAGAACGTGGTGATGCTGGCCGCCGACGCCTTCGGCGTGATGCCGCCGATCGCCAAGCTGACGCCGGCGCAGGCGATGTATCACTTCCTGTCCGGCTACACCGCGAAGGTCGCCGGCACCGAGCGCGGCCTCGGCAACGAGCCGCAGCCGGAATTCTCGACCTGCTTCGGTTCGCCGTTCCTGCCGCGCGATCCGTCGGTCTACGGCAACCTGCTGCGCGAGCTGATCGCCAAGCACAATGTCGATTGCTGGCTGGTCAACACCGGCTGGACCGGCGGCAAGTACGGCACCGGCCGCCGCATGCCGATCAAGGTCACGCGCGCACTGCTCACCGCCGCGCTGAACGGCTCGCTCCGCAACGCCGATTTCCGCACCGACAAGTATTTCGGCTTCGCGGTGCCGACCTCGCTGCCGGGCGTCGAGCCGCACATTCTCGATCCGATCAAGACCTGGGCCGACAAGGCCGAGTTCGACAAGACCGCGCGTGCGCTGGTCGGCATGTTCCAGAAGAACTTCGCCAAGTTCGAAGCGCAGGTCGACGCCGACGTCCGCGCCGCCGCGCCGGAAGTGAAGCTCGCGGCGGAGTAAGCGCTGAAGCGAGCGAATGGCGAGTAGCGAATGGGCGCTCGCCAGCTTCGCTATTCGCTACTCCCTATTCGCTACTCGCCGATATCAGGCAATACCGCGTTGCTCGGCGTCTGGCGGTCGGTGATCTGCAGCCCGAACAGGCTGCCGATCAATTCGACCGCGACGCGCGCGGTGCGGCCGCGCTCGTCGAGGAAGGGATTGAGCTCCACGATATCGAGCGAGCGCACCAGCCCGGAATCGTGCAGCAGCTCCATAATGAGATGGGCTTCCCGATAAGTCGCGCCGCCCGGCACGGTGGTGCCGACGCCGGGCGCCACTGAAGGATCGAGGAAGTCGACGTCGAACGAAACGTGGAGCACGCCGTTCTTCGCTCTGACGCGGTCGATCACGCGTCGCGTCAGCACCGCGACGCCGAACTCGTCGATTTGGCGCATGTCCGCAATCGAGACGTTGCGTTGCCGCAGCAGTTTGCGCTCCAGCGGATCGATCGAGCGCGCGCCGATGATATCGAGCTGGTCGGGCGGGATCGTTGCGCGCGGCAGCCCGCCGAGCAGATCGTCGAATCCCTCTTCGCCGCACAGGAACGCCGCCGACATGCCGTGCATGTTGCCGGTCATGGTGGTGGCCGGCGTGTTGTAGTCGGCATGCGCATCGACCCACAGCGCGAACAGCGGCCGGCCCTTCTCCTGCCAGTAACGCGCGACGCCGTTGATGGAGCCCATCGACAATGAGTGGTCGCCGCCCATGAAGATCGGAATTGCACCGGAATGCGCTAGCCAGTAGGCGCGTTCGGAGAGCGCGCGGGTCCAGGTCTTCACCTCGTCGTAGAATTTCGTGTTGGCCGGCACGGGTCCGTCGGTGACGACGGCCGGGATCGCCAGGTTGCCGTGATCGTCGACCTGGAAGTCCAGCTGCTCGAGCAGGCGCGCGATCCCCGCCGTGCGCAGCGCATCCGGTCCCATCAGCGGGCCGGGCTGCGACGCGCCGATCTCGATGGGAATGCCAAGCAGCGCGATGCGCGAGGGTCTGAACGTGTCGGCTTCGGACATGCGGCAGGGCTCCTACCTCGCTCGAACACTCTACGCCTTGAAATACGCGATTTGCGTCGTGGTGGCGAGCAGCCGGCCGGACGGCGACCACAATTCGCCGTGTTGGTCACCGTAGCTCTTGTGGAAAATCCTGGCGTCGGCCACGGCGAGCACGCGCGTGGTGTCTTCTGCGTCAAGGTCGGCCGCATCGACATGGAAATAGGTCGTCAGCGACACCGTGCCGAACGGCACCAGCTCGCGCCGCGCATGGAACACACGTCCGAAAAAGGCGTCCGACATCGACATCAGCGACAATGCATCGACCTTGCGCGGCACCCGGTCGGCCATCCAGAGCTTCGAATAGGCGCTCAGCGGCGCCTTCGCCGCGCCGCCCCCGAGCTTCGGGTCGCCTTCGACGAAGCGGAAGTCGTACTGGTTGGCCCAGGTCATCGCGACCTTTGGATAGGGCAGGGTCTGCTCGAATGGCGTCGCGCCGGGATACTCGGCCGGCTGGTGCGACCATGACGGCCGGCGCTCGGCGAACACGGCGGTGGCCAGCGTCGCGACCTCGCCGCGGCCCTGGGTCATCTCGACCGACCAATGCTGGCTCGACCGGTTGGCCTTCACCAGGCGGAGGTCGAGGTCGAAGATGCCTTCCGCGATCGGCGCGCAATAATTGACCGTTAGCGCCAGCGGATCGCCGGCGCGCTGCGGATGCTGCATCAAGGCCCGCAGGATCGTCGCGGCGGTGCAGCCGCCGAACGGGCCGACGAAGGCCCAGTAGTCCGGGCTGGTCCGCCCCTGCCAGCGGCTGTCGCCGGCCGTGATCGCGGTGGCCTCGTCGAAAAGGTGCGGGGTCTTGGTGAGCATGAAAGTCCTTCAATGCAAATTCGCTCCGCCGTCATTGCGAGGAGCGTGAGCGACGAAGCAATCCATCTATCCATCCGTACGCGCGGCGCGATGGATCGCTTCGCGGCGCCTGCCGTCCGGCGGCGCTTCGCGCCGACCGGATGGCTCGCAATGACGACGTGGATGCCGTCGGCAATATCGCGGGCTACCGCGCCGAATTCAATGACGTCCGACGTCATCGATTTCCGTGCCCCGGGATTACCGCTTGTTACCCCTTCGCCTCGCGCTGGACGCCGACAACGGGCGGCGCGGTCGGGTGCACCGGCACGTGCCAGATGTCCTCGGCATATTCGCGGATCGTGCGGTCCGAGGAGAACCACGGCATCCGCGCGACGTTGAGGATCGAGGCGCGGGTCCAGGCCGGGATCACCTGCCAGCGCGCGTCGATGCCGCGCTGTGCGTCGTAGTAGGACTCGAAATCGGCCGAAACCATGTAGTGATCGAGGTAGCGCAGCGCATGCCCGATCGAGGCGAAGCGGGCGGCATCGCCGGGCGAGAACTCGCCGCTCTCGATGGCGCGGATCGCGCGCTCCAGCCGTGGCGATTTGCGGATCACGTCGCTGGCATCCAGCCCCTGCTTGCGGCGGACCATGACGTCACCGGCTTCCATGCCGAAGATCGCGATGTTCTCAGGCTGGACCCAGTCGCGGATCTCGATATTGGCGCCATCGAGCGTGCCGATCGTCAGCGCACCGTTGAGCGCGAGCTTCATATTGCCGGTGCCGGAAGCCTCCATGCCCGCGGTCGAGATCTGCTCGGAAAGGTCGGCGGCCGGGATGATCACTTCGGCGAGGCTGACATTGTAGTCGGCGAGGAAGACGACCTTGAGCCGTCCCGCCAGCAGCGGATCATTGTTCACGACCTCGCCGACGTCGTTGATCAGCTTGATGATCAGTTTTGCATAACGGTAGCTCGCCGCCGCCTTGCCCGCGAAAATTTTCACGCGCGGCACCCAGTTGGCCTGCGGCTCGTCCTTCATCGCGTGGTACAGCGCGATCGTCTCCAGGATGTTGAGCAGTTGCCGCTTGTATTCGTGGATGCGCTTGATCTGGACGTCGAACAGCGCCGACGGATCGACCTTGATGTTGTTGCGTTCGCCGATCAGCCGCGCCAGCGCCAGCTTGTTGTGGTGCTTGACGTCGCGGAAGCGTTGCTGGAATTCGATGTCGCTCGAGTGGGTCTCGAGCCGCTCCAGCAGCGAGAAGTCGTCGAGCACGGCCTCGCCGCAGGTCTCGCGTAGCAGCGCGGTCAGCCTCGGATTGGCCAGCATCAGCCAGCGGCGGAAGGTGATGCCGTTGGTCTTGTTGGTGATGCGCGACGGATAGAGATGATGGAGGTCGTGGAACACGGTCTCCTTCATCAAGTCGGAATGCATCGCCGAGACGCCATTGATGCGGTGCGAGCCGACGAAGGCGAGCTGGCCCATTCGCACCCGGCGGCCGCTTCGTTCGTCGATCAGGGACACCGAGGCGCGATACTCGATGTCGCCGGGGCAGCGCTCCTCGGCGAGCGCGAGATGCTGCACGTTGATCCGGTAGATGATCTCGAGATGCCGCGGCAGCAGCCGCTCGAACAGCTCGACCGGCCAGGTCTCCAGCGCCTCCGGCAGCAGCGTGTGGTTGGTATAGGACAGCGTCGCGACCGTGATCTTCCAGGCCTCGTCCCAGCGGAAATTGTGCAGGTCGACCAGAATGCGCATGAGCTCGGTGACGGCGAGGCTCGGATGGGTGTCGTTGAGCTGCACGGCGGCCTTCTGCGACAGGTTGCGCAACTGGCCGTCGGCGGACAAATGCCGGTTGATCAGATCCTGCAGCGAAGCCGAGACGAAGAAATATTCCTGGCGCAGCCGCAACTCGCGGCCCGCGGCGCTCTCGTCGTTCGGATAGAGGAATTTGCAGATCGCTTCGGCGCGCGCCTGCTCGGCGCTGGCCGAGACGTAGTCGCCGGTGTTGAAGACGTCGAGCCTGAGCGGATCGGGCGCATGCGCCGACCACAGGCGCAGCGCGTTGACGTGCTGGCCGCGCCAGCCGACGATCGGCGTGTCATAGGCCATCGCTTCCACGGTTTCCGCGGGCGTCCAGGTGGCGCGATCGCGGCCGTGGTCGTCGACATGGTCGACGTGGCCGCCGAAATGGACCTGGTAGACCACCTCCGGCCGCTGGAATTCCCAGGGGTTGCCGAACGCGAGCCACTCGTCGGGATATTCCTGCTGCCAGCCTTGATTCATGATCTGGCGGAACAGGCCGAAATCGTAGCGGATGCCGTAGCCGATCGCGGGGATGGCAAGCGTTGCCATGCTCTCCATGAAGCAGGCGGCGAGGCGGCCGAGACCGCCATTGCCAAGCGCCGCGTCCGGCTCGCATTTGCGCAGGTCCGAGAGGTCGACGCCGAGATCGCCGAGCGCAGCCTCGAACACCGGCAATAATCCCATATTGTTCAGCGCGTCGGTGAACAGGCGGCCGATCAGGAATTCGAGCGAGAGATAATAAACGCGCTTGGAGCCGGCGTCGTAGCTCTGCTTCTCCGCGGTCAGCCAGCGATGCACGATACGGTCACGCAGCGCCAGCGCAGCCGCCTTGTACCAGTCGCGCCGGGTCGCCATGCCCGCGTCCTTGCCGATCGCAAGCCTGAGCTTGGCGAGGATCGCGCTCTTGATTTCGCCCAGCGCCAGTTCGTCGACCGGCTGGTTCAGTGCCGGATAGTTTGTTTTTTCCTGCAACGCGCCAATCCCCACCATTTACACTCTACGCAATCATACGCGCGTTGCACTGCAATCAAAACCGTCCGAAACGGTGCCGTGCGCAGCGCTGCCGTGTTTTTATGCAAGGACCGGGCCGGTTTGAGGCATTCGGCCTTGCCATCGCCGGTGCTACTATCAGCTCCGAAAGCCGATATTTTGCGACGATTTGGCGGAGGATGCGTGATGAGACTGTTGATCGAGATCGCAGCCGCAGCATTGCTGCTGGTCTGCATCACCGCCACCAGCGCGGCCTACGCCGCAGATAAAATCGGCCGTAGCGCCGACAGCCTGAGCTGCGGCTTCAGCGTGGCGCCGAACGCCACCCCTGCCGCCCGCTGCGCCGCGATCAAGCGGCAATGCGGCGGCAAGTTCTACGCGAATGCTTGCGGCGACAAATTGCTGTCGGCGGTGAATTGAAGATCGATACCGATCCGCGGAGAGTTCGACGCGACGATCGGTATTGAACCGCGTTCGCGGAATCATCGGCGGGTTCAACGCCGGGAACACCGTGGTGATACGGATTTTCACATCTTAACAACTGCTTTACGAAAGAGGTGCCGAGCGTGGGGCAGGCAAATTTCATTCCGAACCAATTTGACGGCGGGGCCGCTGACATCGTCAGCGGCCCATATTGCTTTTGGGGTGGGACCGCCGGACGGCGGCCACAAATTCGTCGCCCCGGCGAAGGCCGGGGCCCATAACCACAGCTGTCAGAGAAGATGAGACAGGTCACTCCACTCCGGGTTGTCTTGCTCGATCAACCGAATCTTCCAATCCCGGCGCCATTCCTTCAACATCTTCTCCCGCGCGATCGCCTCTTGTGGTGAAGCGTACGTCTCGACGTAGACCAGCCGAGTGACATCGTACTTCTTGACGAATTTCGAGCCGCGTCCGGAGCGATGGAGCGTAAGCCGATTGCGAAGATCGTTGCAGATGCCGATGTATAGCGTTCCGTGACGACGGCTCGCGAGAATGTAGACGTAGTAAGCGGCCGAAGGATTCATTGCTGGGCGCCGATCGCGTGAGATGCCGGACAGCGGTGGTTGATGGTGTGGACGGCCCCCTACGGCATCAGTGTGCCAGAATGAGGTTGTTGCAAATCTCAGACAAGGGAGCCGTCCGTGAGAGAGATTATCCGCATTGGAATGGATACGTCGAAGTATATTTTTGTGCTGCATGGGGTTGATGCGGCGGAACAGCCTGTGTTGCGCAAGAAGCTTACGCGCAAGCAGGTGCTGGAGTTCTTCGCCAAGTTGCCGCCGACCGTGATCGGGATGGAGGCCTGCGGGGCCTCGCACCATTGGGCACGGGAGCTTCGCAAGCTGGGCCACGAGGTGAAGTTGATGGCGCCGCAATTGGTGAAGCCCTATGTGTCGCGGAACAAGAACGACGGTCGGGATGCGGAGGCGCTGTGTGAAGCGATGAGCCGGCCGAGCATGCGGTTCGTGCCGGTCAAGACGGTCGAGCAGCAGGCCGCGCTGATGCTGACGGGTGTCCGCGCTGGATTGATCGCCCGGCGCACCCAGCTCGGCAATATGATCCGCGGCCATGCGGCGGAGTTTGGCCTGATCGGGGCCCAAGGGACCGACAAGATCGAGCCGCTGCTGGCGCGGATTGCGCAGGACGAGACGCTTCCTGCCCTGGCACGCGAGCTGTTTACGGTGCTGGGCCGCGACTACACCAGACTCGTGGGCGAGCTGCAGGAGATCGAAGCCAGATTGATGGCCTGGCACCGCTCCGACGCCGTGGGCCGGCGTCTGGCGCAGATCCCTTCTGTCGGGCCGATCGTTGCAACGACGCTCGTGATGAAGACACCCGATCCCCATGCTTTCCGCTCCGGCCGTCACTTCGCAGCCTGGCTCGGCCTCACCCCCCAGGATCACTCCACCGCCGGCAAAACCAGGCTTGGCAAGATCACGCGGGCGGGCGACGAGGACCTGCGCCGCCTGCTGGTGATCGGGGCAACGGCGGTCATCCAGCAGGCCAGACGCGGGCGCGGCCATCACTCGCGCTGGCTGCTGGCCCTGATCAAGCGCAAGCCACCGAAGCTTGCCGCCGTGGCGCTCGCCAACAAGGTGGCCCGCATCGCCTGGAAGCTGATGGCGACCGGCGAGAGTTATGACGCCGCACGGATCAATGCCACCGCGGCAGTCGCCGTCTAACAGATTGGCCGGCTGGCGGGCTCGCTCGTCAGCCGACCCGGAGCTGCAGGAGCAGATGGAGCGATCGATCGAGCAACGATGCGAGACAGTCCGTGGGACCCATCGGCCGTCAACAGGCCGCGTGGTTGTTTGGAACTCGCATCGCGCAAACCATCTTGGCCAGCGATCCATCCGATCGCACTCAAAAGGCCGGACATATGGATGCAAGCGATCCGATCCGCTCAAAAAGCTCTTGTGCCACGGGGGCCGTCCACATATGGGTCCCGGCCTTCGCCGGGACGACATTAACTTTCATCGGAACAAATTAAGAACACTTTAGCAAGTATTTGATATATCATTGTGATTCGGCGTCGTGCCGACACAACATCTATGGTCTACCCGTCTCCGCGAGGGCTACATGTCCACCATCGCCTTTGATCAGTTCGCTCTCACTCGTATCGCGGATTTCGCGCGCTCGCTGTCGCGGCTGCATCAGGCCTCGCGGCGGCAGCCGATCGACGACGACCAGATCGACCGCGAGTTCAACGCGGTCTGCATGTCGATCTGGGGCTACACCACGGACGATTTCAGCGACGAGCTGTTGTCGGGCGAAGATCACGCCTGGCTCGACCAACTCGATGAAGCGCATGCGCGCATCTTCGCGGCCGAGCATGGTTACGACCTCGTCGACGACCACGGCATGCTGACCGACTGGTGGGGCTATTGCTGGATGATCCTGGCCGAGAAGCGCGGCCTGCTCAATCCGGAGAACCGCGCCGCGGCACGCGCTGATATCGAGGACAAGTATCTGGCGGCGCCGAACGTGATCGGCGTGATCGTCGGGCGCTAATCAGAGCGTGATAAGATAAGGTCGGGCTGGACCGGTGCCGAAGGTTCACCTCTCCCTTGGGAGAGGTCGATTTGCGCAGCAAATCGGGTGAGGGGTTACGGTCTATCGAGAAGCAAGAGCCCTCACCCGGCGCTTCGCGCCGACCTCTCCCCGCCGGGGAGAGGTGGACCGAGACCCCCGCGAACGGATTCGACCGAAACTCATCTCGCTTTAGTTCGCGTCCGCGCGCTTGGCGGGCTTTGGCGCGGTGGTCTTTGGCACCACCGAGGCCGGCGTTGCGGGTGCGACGTCGCGGCTGGTTTCCGGCAGCGGCGCGTTGCCCGCCAGTTCGGCGCTGACAGGTGCAACCTTCATTTCGCCAAGCCGCGCGCGGATCTCGGCCGTCAAGCCGGGATAGGAGGCGACCGGCGCGAAGTCGAACGACTGGTCGTTGCCGACGCGGATGCCGGTATAGGCGACCAGGCCGTCGGTGGTGGCGACCACGTCGCCGGCCCGCAGCGAGGTGTCGAGCGAGAGGTCGATCGGCGCAAGGCCCGCCGGATCGCGGCCGTTGCAGGTGCAGTCGGCGCGCAGCGCCTTGCGATAGGCGTAGGCGTTTTCGCTGTCGGCGTAGCGCTCACCGGTGTTCGAGGTGGCGCCGTCGATATTGCTGCCGTAAAACACCTTGGTCGGGCTCGAGGGGCAGAACGCCTGGCAGATCTGGACCGGCGTGGAGTTGCCGCGCATGGTCAGCGGAAAATATCTGCCGTCGCAGCTGCGCACGCAGAAGGCCGGTCCGGATCCGGCGACGCGTTGCGTGGGCGCCGCGGGCCGTTCAGGCTGCTGGTTGATGCCGAACGGATCGGCGAAGAAATTGGCTTGCGGCGGAGCCTGGCGCGCCTGCTGCTTCTGCGGCGCGCCGCCGAAGAAGAAGTCGAACAGCCCTTCGGCTGAAACGGGGGCGGGCGTGCAGATCATGGACCCCGCAAGCGTTGCGGCGACAAGCATCACGCGACGCCGCACGCGTCGATCATTGAACTCTGTACGCAACGCCAACTCCACCCGACGCAACACGCCGCGGCGAAAGTTGCCCCGGCACGATTCACCATAGAGCGGGATGGTAAACGAGCGATTGATTGCGGATGGGAACCGAGGGAAAAGAAGCTGCTTCACCTCGCCCCGCTTGCGGGGAGAGGTCGGATCGCATCGCAGATGCGATCCGGGTGAGGGGGTACAGGTCTAACCACTCTCGTGACTCGTGGAGAGGCCCCCTCACCCCAACCCTCCAAGAGCGAGCTTCGCTCGTCTCGACCCCGCAAGAGCGGGGCGAGGGAGAAGAAAGACCTGTCAGCTCCGCAAGAACTCGCCGGCCTTGTACAGCGAGCGGAACGGCAATCCGGCTTCCGCGAAGGTTTCGGTCGCGCCTTCCTCGCGGTCGACCATGGTGAAGACCAGCGCGATCTCACCGCCCGCCTCGCGCACCGCTTCCGCGGCCTTCAGCGCCGAGCCGCCGGTCGTGGTGACGTCCTCGACGATCACGATGCGCTTGCCGACGAGCGTCTCGCCCCTGGCTAACCCTTCGACCGCGAGCCGTGCACCGTGTTCCTTCGGCTTCTTGCGCACGAAGAACGCCGCGATCGGGTGTCCCTTCAGCCAGGAGAGCTGCGCGATCGCGCCGGCGAGTGGCACCGCACCCATCTCCAGGCCGCCGACGAAATCGAGATTGTCGTCCTTCAGCGCGTCATAGGTGAGTTCGGCAAGCAGCGCCGCGCCCTCGGGGTCGAGCATCGTCGGCTTGAGGTTGAAATAGAAGTCGCTCTTGCGGCCCGATGCCAGCGTGATCTCGCCGCGGCCGAACGAACGCTTGCGGATGATCTCGGCGAGGCGGGCACGGGAGGCTGATCTGGACAAGGCGTCTTCTTTCGGGTTGAGGCGGGCGGCAATCTATCGGCGCTGGCCGGCACATTCCAGCGTGGAGATGAGGCCGTCAACAGCGGTGCGCCGCGATTTCGGCGGGGGTGCTTGCGAGCGGCGCGGGTTGTGCCAACGGCCGGTTCCGCCTAATCCAGCGCCCAAATATTTGTCGGGAGCCGGAAATGACCATCGAGCTGCACACCTGGAACACGCCGAACGGCCGCAAGATCTCGGTGGCGCTGGAGGAAATGGGGCTTCCCTACAAGGTCATCCCGGTGAATATCAGCAAGGGCGAGCAGATGGCGCCCGCCTTCCTCGAGATCAGCCCGAACAACAAGATCCCGGCGATCGTCGATCCGGATGGACCCGGCGGGAAGCGCGTCAGCATCTTTGAATCCGGCGCGATCCTGCTTTACCTTGGCGAAAAGACCGGCAAGTTCCTGCCGCGGCCGCTGGCTGAGCGGATTCCCGTCTATGAGTGGCTGATGTGGCAGATGGGCGGCTTCGGCCCGATGCCGGGCCAAGTGCATCATTTCATCGCGCTGGAGAACGAGCAGGACCGCGCCTATGGACTGAAGCGCTACATGGCCGAGACGCGGCGGCTCTATGGCGTGCTGGATCGCCGGCTCGCCGGCCGCGACTATGTCGCCGGCGATCTCTCGGTCGCCGATTTCGCCATCCTCGGCTGGGCGTGGCGTCACCCGCGCCACAAGGTCGATCTGGCCGATTTCCCCAACGTCAAGCGCTGGTACGACGCGCTGATGGCGCGTCCTGCCACCAAGCGCGGCATGGAGGCAAAGCTGGATTGAACTTTCTTCTCCCTCTCCTTGCGGGGGAGGGCGGGGTGGGGGTGGTGCCGCATAACGGCTGCTCAAATTGTTGGAGAGAGCCCCCACCCGCCGCGCTCTGGCGCGCAAGAGCGCTGCCGAGCGCGTCGGCCTCCCCCCGCAAGCGGGAGAGGCAAGAAATCACGCCCTTCTCGCCTCGAGCGCCATCTTCACCGCAAGCCCTGTCAGCACCGTGCCCATCAGCCAACGCTGCACCAGCAGCCAGGTTGGGCGCGTCCCGAGGAACACCGCGATCGATCCTGCGGCGAGTGCAATCATCGCATTGATGCTGACGCTGAGCGCGATCTGGATCGAGCCGAGCGCCAGCGACTGCGTCAGCACGCTGCCGCCGGCGGGATCGATGAACTGCGGCAGCAGCGCGAGATAGAGCATCGCGATCTTCGGATTGAGCAAATTGGTGACGAAGCCCATCGCGAACAGCTTGCGGGGGCCGTCGACTTGCAACGTCCTGACCTGAAACGGCGAGCGGCCGCCGGGCTTGAGCGCCTGCCATGCGAGCCAGAGCAGATAGGCCGCGCCCGCAAAACGCAGCGCGTCATAGGCGTATGGAATCGCGAACAAGAGCGCGGTGATGCCGAACGCCGCGCACAGCATGTAGAACACGAAGCCGAGCGCCACGCCGCCGAGCGAGACGATGCCGGCCGCGGGCCCCTGGGTGATCGAGCGCGAGATCAGGTACATCATGTTCGGTCCCGGCGTCAGCACCATGCCGAGGCAGACCAGCGCAAAGCCGAGCAAAGCGGATATGTGGGGCATCAAAAGGACTCGCGAGGGGGATGCACATTTCTAGCGTGTCATCCGCCGCGAGGCCATGTTGGAATTGCTCTCGGAGCAATGTCGCGGCGAAGGCGGTGTAGGGCTCCCTCTCCCGCTTGCGGGGGAGGGCGGGGTGGGGGTATCGCCGCATAAGAGATGCTCGCGCTCTTGGAGAGAGCCCCCACCCGCCGCACTTCTTCGAGCGCGTCGGCCTCCCCCGCAAGCGGGAGAGGCGAAGAAAGCTAATGCGCTTCGTCCCAATTGTTCGCCGCCCGCGCATCGACCTGCAGCGGCAGCGAGAGCAGCACCGCGGGGAACGGCGCGTCCTGCATCACCTTCTGCACCACCGGCAGCGTTGCCGCGACCTCGTTGTCGGGCACCTCGAAGATCAGCTCGTCATGCACTTGCAGCAGCATCTGCGCCGAGAGTTTCTTCTCGGCGAGCGCATCTTCCATCCGGATCATGGCGCGGCGGATGATGTCGGCAGCCGAGCCCTGCAGCCGCGCGTTGATCGCGGCGCGTTCGTTGAAGGCGCGGTGCGACGCATTCGACGCCTTGATCTCGGGGTAGTACATTTTGCGGCCGAACAGCGTGGTGACGTAGCCGTTCCTGCGGCAGAACTCCTTGGTGTCATCCATGTAGGCGCGAATGCCCGGGAAGCGCTCGAAGTATTTCTTGATGTAGGCCGAAGCTTCCTCGCGGGCGATGCCGAGCTGGTTGGCGAGGCCGAATGCCGAGATGCCGTAGATGATGCCGAAATTGATCGCCTTGGCGCGGCGGCGCACCTCGCTCGGCATGTCCTTGATCGGCACGCCGAACATTTCGGAGGCGGTCATGGCGTGAATATCGAGCCCGTCGCGGAACGCGTCACGCAGCACCGGCACGTCCGCGATCTCTGCGAGCAGCCGCAATTCGATTTGAGAGTAGTCCGCGGACACCAGCTTGTGGCCTGATGTTGCGATGAAGGCGCGGCGGATCTTGCGGCCGTCCTCGGTGCGAACCGGGATATTCTGCAAATTCGGTTCGTTCGACGACAGCCGGCCCGTGGTGGTCGCCGCCAGCGCGTAGGTGGTGTGGACGCGATGGGTCTGCGGATGCACGTAAGTCGGCAGCGCATCGGTGTAGGTCGATTTCAGCTTCGAGACCTGCCGCCACTCCAGGATCTTGCTGGGCAGCGCGTGGCCCTGCTCCGCGAGGTCGTCGAGCACCTGCGCGGTGGTCGACCACGCGCCGGTCTTGGTCTTGGTGCCGCCCGAGAGACCCATCTTGCCGAACAGGATGTCGCCGATTTGTTTGGGGCTGCCGACATTGACCGGCTCGCCGGCGATCTCCTGGATCTCGGCCTCGACACGCGCCGCGGTCTGGGCGAAATCGCCCGACAGCCGCGACAACACCTGGCGGTCGATCGAAATGCCGCGCCGTTCCATCCGCGCCAGCACCGAGACCAGCGGCCGCTCCAGCGTCTCATAGACGGTCGCCATTCGGTCGGCGACCAGCCGCGGCTTGAGGATGCGCCACAGCCGCAACGTTGCGTCCGCGCTCTCGGCCGAATACTCGGTCGCCTTATCGATCGTGACCTGATCGAAGGTGAGCTTGCCCTTGCCGCTGCCGATCAAATTGCCATAGGCGACCATGGCGTGACCGAACGAGCGCTCGGCAAGCTGTTCCAGCGCATGCGAGCCGCGGCCGGCATCGAGCGCATAGGACATCAGCTGCGCATCATCGGTGTTGCACAGCGTAATGCCGTGCTGCGCCAGCAGCACCGCTGTGAACTTGACGTTGAAGCCGATCTTCAGGACGCCTGCCGATTCCAGCAGCGGTTTCAGCGCAGCGAGTGCGTCTGATGCCTTGATCTGGTCGGGAGCAAGCCCCGCATCGAACAGGCCCGCGCCGCCGCCGGCCTGCTTGTGGCCGAGCGGGATATAGCAGGCATCACCGGGGGCCAGCGCCAGAGCGATGCCGGAGAGCTCCGCCTGCATCGGATCAATCGAGTCCGAAATCGCCTCGATCGCAAAATGGCCGACATCGCCGACGCGGCCGACCCACGCCTTCAGGGCGTCAAGGCTGCCGATCGCCTGATATTTGCTGCGATCGAACGGCAGCTTGCGCATGGCCTCCGCGCGCGCCTCGGTCAGCGAGATCGGCGTGCCCTTGCGGCTCGAGGATTTGTCCTGTCGGTCGGCCGATTTGGCTCGTTCTTTCCCTCCCCCGCTTGCGGGGGAGGGCAGGGTGGGGGCTTTCTCCGCGGAGAGACCCCCACCCGCCGCGCTCTGGCGCGCGAGAACGCTGCCGAGCGCGTCGGCCTCCCCCGCAAGCGGGAGAGGCGAAGAAGCCCCGCTCTTGTTGCCCGCATCAGCCTCGACATTGGCCGGGTCGATCTGCGAATAATCGGCGACGCGGCGGGTGAGGGTGGAGAACTCCATCGCCTTGAGGAAGGCGACCAGCTTGCGTGCATCCGGCTCGTGCACCGCGAGGTCGTCGAGCGGGACTTCGAGATCGACCTTGTCGTCGAGCAAAACCAGTTGCCTTGAGATGCGCGCCTTCTCGGCATTCTCGAGCAGCGCCTCGCGCCGCTTCGGCTGCTTGATCTCGCCGGCGCGGAACAGCAGCTGTTCGAGGTCGCCATATTCGATGATCAGTTGCGCCGCGGTCTTGATGCCGATCCCGGGCACGCCGGGCACGTTGTCGGCGGAGTCGCCGGCCAGCGCCTGCACCTCGACCACTTTCTCCGGCGGCACGCCGAACTTCTCGATCACCTCCGGGATGCCGATGCGGCGATCCTTCATGGTGTCGTACATCACGACCTTGTCGGTGACGAGCTGCATCAGATCCTTGTCCGAGGACACGATCGTCGTGGTCGCGCCGCACTCGCCGGCCAGCCGCGCATAGGTCGCGATCAAATCGTCGGCCTCGAAGCCCGCCTGTTCGAGGCAGGGCAGGTCGAAAGCGCGCACCGCCTCGCGGATCAGCGCGAATTGCGGGATCAGGTCGTCGGGCGCCGGCGGCCGGTGCGCCTTGTAGTCGGGATAGAGCTTGTTGCGGAAGGTGATTTCCGATTTGTCGAATATGATGGCCAGATGCGTCGGCCGGTTGTCCGCCGGCATGTCGCGGAGCAGCTTCCACAGCATGTTGCAGAAGCCGAGCACAGCATTGACCTGCAGTCCGTCGGACTTGCGGTTCAGCGGCGGCAGCGCGTGATAGGCGCGGAAGATGTAGCCCGAGCCATCGACCAGGAAGACGTGGTCGCCCTTCGCCACGGCCTTGGCGGCAACAGGCGTGGTGGTCGTCGGAGCGGATTTGGCGGGGGCACTGGAGGCTGTTTTCGGCATGGCCGGAATTTATGGATTTTTGCGCGGATTGACAGCCTTGGCAGCGTGGATTCTGTACTTGCCACACAGCGATTTTGTCGTCCTGGCTTTCGCCAGGACGACGCCGGGGATAGGGCTCAGGCCTTGTCCCCGGTCGGCGAGAACAGATAGCCGCCGCCTCTGATCGTGCGGATCACGGCCGGCTTGGTCGGATCGATCTCGATCTTGCGGCGGATGCGCATGATGCGGAGGTCGACGGCGCGGTCGAAGGCTTCCGCGTCGCGCGCATTGGCGAGTTCCAGCAGCCGCTCGCGCGACAGCACGCGCTTCGGGTTGGCCGCGAACACCTTCAGCAGGCCGAATTCGGATGCAGTCAACGGGTGCTCATTGCCCTCGTCGTCGCGCAGCGCCCGGGCCTCGAGATCGAGCCATTTGGTGCCGAACCGTACCAATTGCTCCTTTTCGGCCTTGGTGGCCGCAGGTTCCGGCGCCGCGGTCCGGGCCGGTCCGCTTCGCCGCAGCACCGAGCGGATGCGCGCCATCAGCTCGCGCAATTCGCAGGGCTTTGCGACGTAGTCGTCGGCGCCGAGTTCGAGCCCGACCACGCGGTCGATCGGGCTGGCGGTAGCTGTCAGCATGATGACGGGAACGTTGATCTTGCTCTTGAGGTCGCGAATGATCGACAGCCCGTCTTCCTCGGGCATGTTGAGGTCGAGCACCACGAGATCGGGCACGCTGGTCTCGATCTCCTTGCGCAGGCTCTTGCCACCGTCGCACAGCGTCACGCCAAAACCGTGCATCTTGAGGTAATCGCCGACCATCTCGCGGGCCGGTGCCTCGTCGTCGACGATGAAGATATGCGGGCTCTGGGTCATGACGGCTCTGTCGCGGGCAATGTAACCGTAAAGGTCGACCCCTGTCCGGGGCCGGGGCTCTGCGCGGTCACATGGCCGCCATGCATGTCGATGATGCGCTTGACGATCGAAAGCCCGAGACCGGTCGAGCTCTCGCCCGCGGTCGGCTTGGCCGAGAGCCGCTGGAACCGGCCGAACAGCCGGCCGAGATCCTCCGGGCTGAGGCCGGGACCCTGGTCGACGATGCGGATCACGGTGTTGTCGCTCTCGTGGCTGACCGCGACCGTGATCTTGCCGCCGATCGGCGAATATTTGATGGCGTTGCTGACGAGATTATCGATCGCCTCGCGCATCCGGTCGGTGTCGCACATCGTGACGAAATGCTTCGGCCCCGAGACCGAGATGCTCTGCTGCTTGTTGATGGCCGAGGGCAGGTTGGCCTCGGTGACCTCGTTGACGAGGCCTGCGATGTCGACCGGCTCGCGGCGGATGCTGATGTCGAAGGCGTCGGCCATCGCGTCCGAGATCAGATGATCGACCATCGAGGTCAGCCGCTTGGTCGCGTCCCTGATGTGCTCGACCTGCGCGGTGACGTTTTCCTTCGGCGAGCCGGCGCTGATCAGTTCGGTCAGCATCTCGGTGCGGCCGAGGATCACGCCGAGCGGATTCTTCAGGTCGTGCGCGACGGTGCCGAGGATTTCGTTCTTGAAGCCGTTGGCGCGCTGCAGCCGGAGCCACTGCGCCGACAGCCGTCGGTTGGCCTGCATCAGCGCGCGCGTGCGCTGCGTGACGCGGTCTTCGAGCTGGGTGTTGGCCTCGTGGAGCTGCTGATAGAGGATCACATTGTCGAACGCGATCGACAGCCGGCTCGAGAAGATCTCGACCAGCGCGCGGTCGGTGTCGGAGAGCTGGCGCTCGGCCTGCAGCAGCACCACGACCTCGCGGCCGCTGCCGGTGCGTGAATAGAGCACGCTGCGGTGGTCGGCGAATTCGTTCTTGCGGCCCTGGAAGGCGGCTTCCACCATCGACCGCAGATCCGGATCGAGCGCCCGCGAGGAGGTGCTGCCGATGAAACGGCTGTAGCAGCCGGAGCAGGCCAGCACCGAGAAGTCGGGCGCGACGGCGTTGCCGTCGTCGCGCAGCACCAGGATGCCGGCGCAGTCGACATTGAGCAGCGACGCAAGCTGGGTCAGCACGCCTTCGGCCAGCCGCTGCATCGACTTGAAATCGTACAGCGTCGAGGCGGCATCGATGATGATCTCGAGCCCGCGCCGCGTCTGCACCATGCGCTCGAGCTGCTGGTAGCTGCGCAGCGCGGCGGTCAGCGAGGTGAACAGCTTGTCGGCGGTGAGCTCGGTCTTCGCCTTGTAGTCGTTGATGTCGTACTGGACGATGACGCGCCGTTCCGGCGCCTGGCCGGGCTGGCCGGTGCGCAGGATGATGCGGACGGTTTCGTTCTTGATCTCGTTGCGGATGTATTCGACGAGCTCGAGGCCGGCGACGTCGGTCTCCATGATGACGTCGAGCAGGACGGCGGCGATATCGGGGTTGTCCCGCATCAGCGTGCGACCTTCGGCCGCTGAATAGGCCGACAGGACCTCCAGCGTCGCGCCGTTCAGATTGTAGTCGCTCAGCGCGAAGCGGGTGCCCTCATGGACCGCGTGATCGTCGTCGATGACGGCGATCTTCCATTTGCGTACCGGCGAATCCTCCGGAGGACTCTCGGTATCGTCGATCAGTTGGAGGACATCGTCCTGTTCGGCCATTGACTGGTTCCGTCGGCTGCTGTGTCAGTGATCGTGGGCTGACCCGTGGGCTGTCCTTTGGCGATCCTGGGCATGATAATGCGAAAAGTAGTGCCTTGTCCTACCCTTGACTCCAGCATCATGCGTCCGCCGAGCTGCTGGGTGACCAGGTTATAGACGATATGCAGGCCGAGGCCCGTACCGCCTTCGTTGCGCCGCGTCGTGAAGAACGGGTCGAACGCCTGCCGCTGCACGTCCGGCGTCATGCCGGCGCCGTCGTCGGCGAAGATGATCTCGACATCGTCGGCACCGCGCCCTCGTGCCGAGATCGTGATCGTGCCGGAGCGGCCGTCAGCGAAGGCATGATTGACGGCGTTGAGGAAAAGATTGGTTAAGATTTGCCCATAGGCGCCGGGATAGCCGTCGATCAGCAGGCCCTCGGGCACATCGACCGATAGCGCGATGGCGGCCTTCTTGAGCACCGGGCGCAGGCTCGCCACGATCTGGTCGGTCGATTCACCGAGGTTGAACTGGCGGCGCTCGGCATGCGAGCGATCGACGGCGACCTGCTTGAAGGACTGGATCAGCTCGCCGGCGCGCTGCAGATTGCCGACCAGCTGCTGCGACGCGTCGCGCGAGGTGCGGACGAATTCGTCGAGCTTCGAGCGGCGCAGCGGCTCGGTCTTCAGGTCGTTCTCGAACATTTCCGCGCGCCGGGCGAAGCTCGAGGCGACGGTCAGGCTGATGCCGATCGGATTGTTGACCTCATGGGCGACGCCGGCGACGAGGCCGCCGAGCGCGGCCAGGCGCTCGGCATCGATCAGGTTCTGCTGCGCGGTGTTGAGCTCGATCAGCGCGGTCTCGGCCTTTTCCTTGGCGGCCCGCAGTTCGTCCTCGGTCTTGCGCTTGGCGATCGCATTCTCGCGGAACACCTCGACGGCGCGCGCCATGGCGCCGACCTCGTCCTTGGCTGTCGTGCCCTGCACCGGGCGGTCGTAGTCACCCGACGTGATGGCGCGCATCGACGCCATGATCTGCGCCAGCGGCAGCCGGATCGACAGCGCGATCAGCACGCCGGCCGACAAGATGATGCCGAGGAACAGCACGGCGATCGACAGCACCCGGCGTGAGATCGCCGCCAGCGTCCGGTCGAACGTCTCCTGCGCCTTCTGCTCGCGCTGGCGCATCTTGGCCGAGAGGTCGTCGATCGCACCGATCGCGTCGGCCTGGCTGGCGTCGATGGTGTTGCGCAACAATTCGGTACGGTTGGTCAGCTGTTCGCTCAACTTGGCGAGCCCGTCGCGCAACTCCTCGGTCTTGACCTTGAGCTTCGCCAGCGCCATGCGCTGCAGGTCGTTCTCGGCAAGGTCGGTCATGACCGGGGTCGTGTTCTCGATCGTATCGATGTTGCGGCGGGCTTCCTCGGCCGACGCCGTATCGAGCGACAGATAGTACGCGTTGGCAGCGACCAGCAGCGACGTAAATGCCTCGCGGGACTTGCCGAGTGCAGGCCAGATCAGCGCATCGCGATGGCCCGTCGCACCCTCGATGATCGAATAAAGCCCGGCCATGTCCCTGGTCGGCGCGAGCACCTGCTCGTTGTAGGTTTTGGCGATGGTCGACTGGACGGTGCGCAATTCGCCGAAGCCGTCGAGGAAACGGCTGGTGACGCGCTCGAGCTGCTCCACCGAGCCGGACAGCATCGGGTCGGTCGATGCGCGGTTCGTCAGCGTACCGAGCACGGCCTCGCGCAACAGCAGGATCTCCGCGAACAGGTCCGGGCTCGGCTGGTTGATGTAACGGTGGATCAGGTTCTGCAGGCGGCTGGTCTCGCTTTCGAGCCTCGCCAGGATCTTGTCGGATTCGCGCACCTGGCGGACGTCGTCCCAGGCCGAGCCGAGCACCTTGGAGCCATTCCAGATCAGCACGGCGAGCACGACCACGACGGCGGAATTGAGCAGCGCGATCGACAGGATACGCCAGCGTATCGGAACCGCGCGCAGCAGCTGGACGATGCGGAAGCGGCCTTGCGCCGCGAAACCCAGCGGCCGTCTCAGTGTCCTGTCCTGTCGGGGTGCGGCCAAGATCCGGTCACTCCACCTTGCGGATACGTTCGATCAGCGCGGATATCGCGGGATCGCGCTCGGCACTGGCATAGATGCCGGCCATCGCAGCCTCGAACGGCTTGCGGTCGATATCGGTCACGATCTTGACGCCGGTCTCTTCCGCGCGTTTGCGTGAGCGTTCCTCGAGCTCGTTCCATTTTTCTCGCATGTAGATGCTGGAGCGCTGAGCGGCCTCGCGAAAGATTTTCTTGTCGTCCGGCGACAGGCTGGCCCAGGCCTTCAGCGACATCACCAGCACTTCCGGACTGACGGTATGCTGGGTCAGCGAGTAATAGCCGGCATACTTATAGTGGCCGGTGGTGACGAAGGACGGCCAATTGTTCTCGGCGCCGTCGATCAGTCCGTTGGCGCGCCCGGTCAGCACCTGACCGTAGGCCATTTCGACCGGCTCGGCGCCAAGTGCGCGAATCATGTCGGACATCTGTTCCGATTGCTGGACGCGCAGCCGCAGCCCCCTGAGATCGTCGAGCGAATGTACCGGGCGGATGCGGTTGTAGATCGAGCGGGCACCGGAATCGTAGAACGCAAGCCCGACGAAGCCATAGGGTTCGAAACTGTTCAGGATGTCGGTGCCTACAGGCCCGTCCAGCACCTTTTGCAGATGGTCGAGCGATCGAAACAGGAACGGCATCGCCAGCACCCTCACGGCGGGCACGATGGTTCCGATCAGGGCGACGTTGGTCCGGTTGAGGTCGATTGCGCCGGCCCGGGTCTGCTCCAGCGTCTCCTTCTCCTCGCCGAGCTGGTGCGAATGGAATACCGTCACCCGATGCCGGCCGCCGGTCCCTTCAGCGATCAGCCGGCCCATGTAGCGCAATGCAAGGACGGTCGGATAATCCTCGTTCTGGGTATCGGCAGCGCGGAATTCGCGCGCAAACGCACTCGCCGAAACCGCCGTACACAACAGCGCAACGACAAGCGTCATGGTCCGCGAAAGGCCGGCGCGGCGATACACAGCCAACAATTCCCCTTATGATTTGTGTCCAGGGCGGGAAGAAAAGGTTCAACGCATTTTTTAGCAGAAGCCGAATGGTTCGCCCATCGGCCAAATCGTTAATTCTGCGCTGCAACCAGAGGGATAGATTGAAACTGCGGTTCTAGCACCGTATGACGGCATGACCTGACGTGGGAACGCCTCATTGTGAAGTCGGTCTGGACAGTCCTGCAGCTCGCCGTCGCCGCGGCTATTCTGCTTGTATCGCCTGCGCGCGCTGCGACCGACATCATGTGGTGGCACGCAATGTCGGGCGAACTCGGCAAGCAGGTCGAAAAGCTCGCCGCCGATTTCAACGCCTCGCAATCCGATTACCGGATCGTGCCTGCCTACAAGGGCAACTACACCGAGACCGTCACCGCGGCGATCTTCGCGTTCCGTTCGCGCAGTCAGCCGGCGATCGTGCAGGTCAACGAGATCGCCACCGCCACCATGATGGCGGCGCGCGGCGCGATTTATCCGGTGTTCGAGCTGATGCGCGATCAGTCGGAGGCGTTCACGCCGTCGGCCTATCTGCCGGCGGTGGCCGGCTATTACGCCGATGTCGACGGCAACATGCTGTCGTTTGCGTTCAATGCCTCGACGCCGATCCTCTACTACAACAAGGATATGTTCCGCTCGGCCGGGCTCGATCCGGACGTGCCGCCGAAGACCTGGCCCGAGGTAGGCGCGGCGGCGAAGCGGCTGCGTGCGGCAGGGGCGATGTGCGGGGTGACCACGTCGTGGCCGTCCTGGATCAACGTCGAGAATTTCTCCGCCTTTCACAATCTCCCGATCGCAACCCGGGCCAATGGCTTTGGCGGGCTGGACGCGCAGTTGATCTTCAACAATCCGATCGTGGTCCGTCACATTGCCGAGCTCGCGCAGTGGCAGGCTGACAAGACCTTCGACTATAGCGGCCGCGGGCAGACCGCCGAGCCGCGCTTCCAAAAGGGCGAATGCGGCATCTTCATCGGCTCGTCCGGCACGCGCGCCGATATCAAGGCCAACTCGAATTTCGAGATCGGCTACGGCATGATGCCGTATTACCCTGACGTGCAGGGCGCGCCGCAGAACAGCATCATCGGCGGCGCCACGCTGTGGGTGCTGCGCGACCGGACGCGCGCGGAGTATGCCGGGGTGGCGAAGTTCTTTGCCTATCTGTCGCGACCCGAGGTGCAGGCCGCCTGGCACCAGAACACCGGCTATCTGCCGATCACCCGCGCGGCGTTCGATCTGACCCGCGCGCAGGGCTTCTACGACCGCAATCCGGGCGCCTCCATTTCAATCGAGGAAATCACGCTGAAGCCGCCGACTGATAATTCCAAGGGCATTCGGCTCGGTTCGTTCGTGCTGGTCCGTGACGTGATCGAGGACGAGCTTGAGCACGTCTTCGCCGGCAAGCGCACCGCGCAGGCCGCGATGGACAACGCCGTCGAGCGCGGCAACCGCCTGCTGCGCCAGTTCGAGCGCGCCAATCCGGATCGGTGAGGGGGCTGTTTGGGCTGCTCAACTGCTTCTCCATCATCCTGAGGAGGCCGCAACGCGGCCGTCTCGAAGGATGAATCGGCCGCGCTGGTGGCCGTCGATCCTTCGAGGCTCGCCCAGCGGTGCAAGTGCACCGCAAGGCTCGCACCTCAGGATGACGGGGATCAATTGTCGACCAACAATGGTAGCCCGGACGGAGCGAAGCGAAATCCGGGAATCACACCCCGGATTGCGCTGCGCTCCATCCGGGCTACGGATCCCACTCCTCGAATAACGATTGAGCATGCCCCTTCCGCCTATCGCCGACTACGAATCCTATCGCGCCTGGCGCGGCGACACCTCGCGCTGGCTGCCGGTTGTGCGCGATATCGCCCACGGCCACGGACTGCCTTGCGACGCGCCGCATGTGTTTTCGACCGGTACCAACCTCGTCGTCGGGCTCGACGGCGACCTGATCCTGAAGCTTTTCCCGCCATTCCTGCGCCCACAATTCGTCTCCGAGCGCGGTACGCTGGCGGAGTTGCGTGGCGGGCTCGGCATTCCGATTCCGGAAGTTGTCGCGGCCGGCGAGCGCGATGGCTGGCCCTATCTCGTCATCACCCGCCTCTCCGGCGTCGTCGGATCGGAGTTGTGGCCGTCGCTGCCGGAAGCCGAAAAGGAGCGCGTGCTTGCCGAGATCGGCGCCGTCATCGTTGAGGTCCAGCGCGTGCCACCGGGCCGATTGCTTGCGATCGAGCCGCGCTGGGACGCCTACATGCGCTCCCAGATTGCGCTGTGCCGGGCGCGCCACGAACGGCTCGGACTGCCGCAGAAGTTTCTCGATGGTCTGGATGATCTCTTGCGCGACGCCGCCGAGCTGATTCCGATGGATGCGCCGCCGGTGATTCTGGTCGGCGAATACATCCCCGAAAATTTCCTGCTCGCGCGCGGGGGCGACGGCTGGCATGTCGCGGGACTGTTCGATTTCGGCGACGTGATGACGGGATGGGGCGAGTACGATCTGCTCGGTCCCAGCGCCTTCATGGCCGCCGGCCATCCGCGGCGGGTGCGCAGCCTGTTCGACGGCTTTGGCATCTCGCGCGCGGATGTGACGTTTGCGCTGAAGCGGCGGCTGATGGCGCTGATGCTGCTGCATCGGGCCAGCGATCCGCTCAGGCACGTTTGCATCGACGGCTGGCCGGGCAAGGTCGACGACTTCGTGCAGCTGCAAGAGCTGATTTGGCCTAGCTGATCTGGCCCGCCGGCTGATTGGCACGAGCCTGTCGCATCAAAAAGCGAGCATCGCCCATCTCGTGCATACTGATTGAGCAAATACTGGCTCTTTGTATGCAATGGATCGGCTCGCAGCCGAGCCGGATCAAGATACCAGACAGTTTTTCTCTCGCTATTCCATGCAATTAGCGCGACTTAGTGATCCGTTAAGGATTGGCACAAACCTTGCGATCCCTGTTCCAAAGCCGGTTTTCATTAGGTCATTGGAGCATCCCATGAAGCGTCGCGATTTCCTCAAATCGGTGTCCGGGATCGCGGCGGGCGCCCTGGCGCCGACCGCGCCCGCGATCTGGTCGCCGGCAAAGGCGGATGCACGCTCCGAGACGCTTCTGATCGTGTCCGAAGGGGGCCCCAACAATCTCGACATCCAGGGCATCGGCACTAACGTGCCGGGCTACGAGGTGTCATGGAATTGCTACGACCGGCTGATCAGCCACGAGATGAAGAGCGGTCCGGGCGGCGTGCCCTATTACGACCGCGACAAGATCAAGCCCGAACTAGCCGAGGACATGAACGTCGGTGACATGTCGGTCACCTTCAAGCTGAGGAAGAACGCGAAATTCCATGACGGTGCGCCTGTTACGGCGAAGGACGTCAAATGGTCGCTCGATCGCGCCGTTACGGTCGGCGGCTTCCCGACCTTCCAGATGAGCGCGGGCTCGCTGACCAAGCCGGAGCAGTTCGTCGTCGTCGACGACCACACCGTGCGCGTCGATTTCCTGAAGAAGGACAGGCTGACGATTCCCGATCTCGCCGTGATCGTGCCCTGCGTCATCAACTCCGAACTCGTGAAGAAGAACGCCAACGAAAAGGACCCCTGGGGCCTCGAATACACCAAGCAGCAGACCGCGGGCTCCGGCGCCTACAAGGTCACGAAATGGACTGCCGGTACCGAAGTCGTCATGGAGCGTAACGAAGACTGGGTCTGCGGTCCGATGCCGAAGATCAGGCGCGTGATCTGGCGCATGGTGCCGCAGGCCGGCAACCGCCGCGCGCTGCTCGAGCGCGGCGACGCCGACATCTCCTATGAGCTGCCGTTCAAGGATTTCCAGGAGATGAAGGCGAGCGGCAAGCTCAACGTGGTGTCGCTGCCCTTCTCGAACGGCATCCAGTATATCGGCATGAACGTCACCAAGCCGCCGTTCGACAATCTCAAGGTGCGGCAGGCGATGGCCTACGCGATGCCGTATCAGAAGATCATGGATGCGGTGATGTTCGGCCTCGCCAATCCGATGTTCGGCGCGCCAAAGGACAAGCCGACCGAGGTCGCCTGGCCGCAGCCGACCAAATACGTCACCGACATGGAGAAGGCGAAGGCGCTGCTTGCCGAGGCCGGCTACGCCAACGGCTTCGAGACCACGATCTCGTTCGATCTGAATTTCGCCGGCGTCAACGAGCCGCTCTGCGTGCTGGTGCAGGAGAGCCTCGCCCAGCTCGGCATCAAGACCACGATCAACAAGGTGCCCGGCGCCAACTGGCGCACCGAATTGAACAAGAAGGAGATGCCGCTGTTCACCAACGTGTTCTCCGGCTGGCTCGATTACCCCGAATACTTCTTCTACTGGTGCTATCACGGCAACAATTCCGTCTTCAACACCATGAGCTACAAGTCGCCGGAGATGGACAGGCTGATCGACGGTGCGCGCAATGCCGCGGCCGTCGGCGACACCGCGGTCTACGATTCCGACGTCAAGGGCTTCGTCGATCTCGCCTTCTCCGACATCCCGCGGATTCCGCTGTATCAGCCCTTCGTCAACGTCGCGATGCAGAAGAACATCTCCGGTTACGAATACTGGTTCCACCGCCGGCTCGACTACCGCGCGATGGCGAAGGGGTGAGGTGTGATGGGCTTCGCCGGTAACATTCTCTCGTATGCAACTCCGCGTAAGGTGAGCACGCCCCTCAGGCTCCCTCCCCCCTTGCGGGGGAGGGAGCCCGGCTACCGCCGTTGTGGCTTTGCACGATGCAGTCCGGAGGCGCTCATGTTGACACGCGTCCGTAAGGTGAGCACGTCTCTCAGGCTCCCTCCCCCCTTGCGGGGGAGGGTTGGGGAGAGGGGTAAGCCGCATACTCGCAAGCACGACATGTTGCGAGACCGTGCCAAGCCATTTCACCCCATTACGAACAGCTCAGCGGAAGTTCGATTCCATCTTGCAGCGGAGCAAGCGGCACCCCTCTCCCCAACCCTCCCCCGCAAGGGGGGAGGGAGCCCGGTTACCGCCGTTGTGGCTTTGCGCGCTGCAGCCGGGAGCGTCTCATGCTGACCCTCATCGGCAAGCGGCTTCTGTTCGCGATTCCGTCGCTGATCGGGGTCGTGATCGTGACGTTCCTGCTCACGCGGGCGCTGCCGGGCGATCCGGCGGCTTATTTTGCAGGGCCGGCGGCGACCAAGGAGGCGGTGGAGCAAATCAGGAAGAAGCTCGGCCTCGACAAGCCGCTGATCGAGCAGTTCTTCAACTACACCAACGACCTCGCACATGGCGATTTCGGCAACTCGCTGACGACGGGCCAGCCGGTCGCGGCCGAGTTGCGCAGTCGCCTGCCGGCGTCGGCTGAACTCACCTTGCTCGGCCTTGTCGTCTCGATCGTGATCGCGATCCCGCTCGGCGTGCTGGCGGCAACGCGGCCGGGCTCCTGGATCGATCATCTCTGCCGTGTCACGACCACGGCCGGCGTGTCGCTGCCGGTGTTCTTTACCGGTCTCGTGCTGGTCTATGTGTTCTATTTCCAGCTCGGCTGGTCACCGGCGCCGCTCGGGCGCCTGGACGTATTCTACAGTGCGCCGCCGACCGTCACCGGCTTCTATCTGATCGACACCTTGATCGCGCGCGATTTCGAGGCGTTTCGCTCCGCGCTCAGCCAGTTGATCCTGCCGGCGGTGACGCTTGCGATCTTTTCGCTCGCGCCGATCGCGCGCATGACGCGCGCGTCGATGCTGGCGGTGCTGGCCTCCGATTTTGTCCGCACCGCGCGCGCCAGCGGCCTGTCGCCGGGCAAGGTGATCGTCACCTATGCGTTCCGCAATGCGATGCTGCCCGTGATCACCACGCTCAGCATGGTGTTCTCGTTCCTGCTCGGGGCCAATGTGCTGGTCGAGAAGGTGTTCGCCTGGCCCGGCATCGGCTCGTATGCGGTGGAAGCGCTGATCGCGTCCGATTTCGCGCCGGTGCAGGGTTTCGTGCTGACCATGGCCGTCATGTACGTGCTGCTCAATCTCATCATCGACATTCTCTATGGCGTGATCGATCCACGCGTCAGGCTGGAGGGCTGAACAATGAGCACGGTCGCGCCCGTCGTTGAGCCTGCCGGTCCCGCGCGCACGTCGGGACTGGCCGCGATCATCGAGCAGACCCGGTACGTCCTCGGCGAAAACAAAGTCACCGGCTTCGCCTTCGCCCTCCTGCTCCTGATCCTGTTCGCGGCGCTGTTCGGCCCGTACATCGTGCCGTACGACCCGCTCGCCTCAGACACGGCGGCTGCGCTGAAGGCACCCTCGGCGGCGCACTGGTTCGGCACCGACCAGCTCGGCCGCGACCTCTTCAGCCGCGTCATTGTCGCGACCCGGCTCGATACTTTCATCGCGGTCGCCTCCGTTGTGCTGGTGTTTCTGATGGGCGGGCTTGCCGGCATCGCCGCCGGCTATTTCGGCGGCTGGACCGATCGCATCGTCGGCCGCATCGCCGACACCATCATGGCGTTCCCGCTGTTCGTGCTGGCGATGGGCATCGTCGCAGCCCTCGGCAACACCGTGCAGAACATCATCATCGCGACCGCGATCGTGAATTTCCCGCTCTATGCCCGCGTCGCGCGCGCCGAAGCCAATGTCCGCCGCAACGCCGGCTTCGTGCAGGCGGCGCGGCTGTCCGGCAACGGCGAGTACCGTATCCTGCTGGTGCATATCCTGCCCAACATCATGCCGATCATGATCGTGCAGATGTCGCTGACCATGGGCTATACGATCCTCAATGCGGCCGGCCTTTCCTTCATCGGCCTCGGCGTCCGGCCGCCGACCGCGGAGTGGGGCATCATGGTCGCGGAGGGGGCCGGCTTCATGGTGTCGGGCGAATGGTGGATCGCGCTGTTTCCCGGCCTCGCGCTGATGATCGCGGTGTTCTGCTTCAACCTGCTCGGCGACGGCCTGCGCGACATCGTCGACCCGCAGCGGAGGACGTGATGATGGGTTTCAGCTCGCTCCGCGCCCTTCTTCGCCTCGCCCCGCCTGCGGGGAGAGGCCGGATCGCATGGAATGCGATCCGGGTGAGGGGGAGTCTCCGCGAACTCCTCAGTCGGCTGTGTGCGCCGATAGATGCCCCTCACCCCAACCCTCTCCCCGCAAGAGCGGGGCGAGGGGGCACTCTGCCGCAGCGGAGGACGTGATGATGGTCGGCCTGCGCCGCATCTTCCCTCGCCTCGCCCCGCCCGCGGGGAGAGGCCGGATCGCATGGAATGCGATCCGGGTGAGGGGGACTCTCCGCGAACTCCTCAGTCGGCTGTGTGCGCCGATAGATGCCCCTCACCCCAACCCTCTCCCCGCAAGAGCGGGGCGAGGGGGCACTCTGCCGCAGCGGAGGACGTGATGATGGGTTTCAGCTCGCTCCGCGCCCTTCTTCGCCTCGCCCCGCCTGCGGGGAGAGGCCGGATCGCATGGAATGCGATCCGGGTGAGGGGGAGTCTCCGCGAACTCCTCAGTCGGCTGTGTGCGCCGATAGATGCCCCTCACCCCAACCCTCTCCCCGCAAGAGCGGGGCGAGGGGGCACTCTGCCGCAGCGGAGGACGTGATGACTGTCTCGGCACGGTGTCACGCTACCCCTCCGCTACTTTGCATGGGGTTGTTTTGCGGATTTTTGGAAGACGCCTCGCATGAGGGGAGGCGCCCATGACCGCGCCCCCGCTGCTCGACGTCGCCGACCTCACCGTCGAATTCAACACCCGCCGCGGCATCGTGAAGGCGGTGCAGCACGTCAGCATCTCCGTTGCCAAGGGCGAGACCGTCGGCATCGTCGGCGAGTCCGGCTCCGGCAAGTCGGTGACATCCTATGCCGTGATGCGCATCCTCGACCGTGCGGGGCGGATCGCCGAGGGCTCGGTGATGTTCTCCGGCATCGATGTCAAGGCGGCGACCGAGAGCCAGATGCGCGACCTGCGCGGCCGCGAGGTCTCGATGGTGTTCCAGAACCCGCGTGCCGCGCTCAACCCGATCCGCAAGGTGGGCGACCAGATCGAGGACGTGCTACGCCAGCACGTCCAGCAGGCCACCGTCGGCGACCGCGGCGAGAAGGCGATCGAGGCGCTGGAGCAGGTCAAGATCGCCCGTCCGCGCGAGCGCTACCATGCCTATCCGTTCGAGCTGTCCGGCGGCATGTGCCAGCGCGTCGTGATCGCGCTGGCGCTGGCCTGCAATCCGCAGCTCCTGATCGCGGACGAACCGACCACCGGCCTCGACGTCACAACGCAGAAGGCGGTGATGGATCTGATCGTCGAGCTGACCAAGCGACGGTCGATGTCAACCATCCTGATCACGCACGATCTCGGTCTCGCGGCGGCCTATTGCGACCGCGTCGTGGTGATGGAGAAGGGCCGCGTGGTCGAGACCGCGAAATCAGCGGATATCTTCGCCGCGCCCCAGCACGCCTACACCAAGAAGCTGATGCGCGCGACCCCGCGGATCGGTGTGTCGCTGCGCGATCTGTTGCCGGAGGAGGAATCTTCCGCCTCGCCCCGCGTGCGGGGAGAGGCCGACGCACGCAGTGCGGCGGGTGAGGGGGACTCTCCAAGCACTGCGCTCGTGGAAGCAGCCCCTCACCCCAACCCTCTCCCCGCGAAGAGCGGGGCGAGGGAGAAGGAAAGCGCCGGCGCGGAGAAGACCCAGCCCCTTCTCCTCGTCGAAAAGCTGGTCAAGGAATATCCCCGCCAGGGCGCCGGCGCCGTGCTGGGAAAACTGTTTGGCCGCAAGCCGCCGGTGGAGGAGGAGATTTTCCGCGCCGTCGACGGCATCGGCTTCCATGTCGGTCATGGCGAGAGCGTCGGCCTGGTCGGCGAATCCGGTTGCGGCAAGTCGACGACGTCGATGATGGTGATGCGATTGCTGGACCAGACCTCGGGCCGCATCGTGTTCGACGGCGAAGACATCGGCGGCATCATGCCGCAGTCCTTTGCGCGGCTGCCGCAGCGCAGCCAGATCCAGATGGTGTTCCAGGATCCGACCGACAGCCTCAATCCGCGCTTCACCGCGGCGCGCGCGATCGCCGATCCGATCATGCAACTCGGCGATATCAAGGGACGCAATGCGCTGCGCGACCGCTGCGAGGAACTGGCGCGGCTGGTCGGCCTGCCGCTCAATCTGCTGGATCGGTTCCCGCACCAGCTCTCCGGCGGTCAGAAAGCCCGCGTCGGCATCGCGCGCGCGATTGCCTTGCATCCAAAGCTCGTCATCCTCGACGAGCCGACCGCGGCGCTCGACGTCTCGGTGCAGGCGGTCGTGCTTAATCTGCTGCAGGACCTCAAGCAGTCGATGGGCATGAGCTATCTGTTCGTGTCGCACGATCTCAACGTGGTGCGCCTGCTATGCGACCGCGTTATCGTGATGCGCTCTGGCCGTATTGTGGAGCAGGGCTCGTCTGAACAGGTCTTGGGCAATCCGCAGGATGCCTATACAAGGGAGCTGTTGACGGCGATCCCGCATCCGCCGTTGCCGGTTCACTAGGGCATGGGTCAAACGGTCGCCACGTCGGAGGTCCACCTCTCCCCTTGTGGGAGAGGTCGGATTGCATCGTCAGATGCAATCCGGGTGAGGGGTTGCGCTCTCTCGTGGGACCTGATCCCCTCACCCGGCGCTACGCGCCGACCTCTCCCCGCTGGGGAGAGGTGATCGGAAGAACCTGAACGGGAGCGAAATGGCCGATCATCTCGACGACTATATCAATGCTGTCGCCAAGGCGATGGCGTTGCCGGTGGAGGACACATGGCGTCCTGCCGTGCGCGCAAATCTCGAAGTGTCGCTGCGGCTGGCGCGGCTGGTCGATGAATTCGCGCTGCCGGACGAGACCGAGTCGGCCGCCATCTATTCGGCCTGAGATCGCAATGTCCGAGGTATCTGCTCCCATGTCCGCCGCCGACATCGCACAGGCCGTATCAGACCGAAAAATCACCGCGCTTGACGCGATCGAGGCCGCGTTGTCGCGCATTGCTACCTACGACAAGGTCCTCAACTCCTTCACCGACGTCACCGCCGATCGTGCGCGTGCCAGGGCGAGCGCGATCGACGCCGCGATTGCGGCTGGCCAACCGGCCGGTCCGCTCGCCGGCGTGCCGTTTGCGGTGAAGAACCTGTTCGACGTGCAGGGCCTGTCCACCCGCGCCGGTTCGAAGATCAACCGCGACCTGCCGCCGTCATCGCGCGACGCCGCGTTAATCGAGCGGATGGAGGCGGCCGGCGCCGTGCTGGTCGGCGCGCTCAACATGGGCGAATACGCCTACGACTTCACCGGCGAGAATGTTCATGACGGCCCGTCGCGCAATCCGCACGATCCGACGCGGATGGCCGGTGGCTCTTCGGGGGGCTCCGGCAGCGCTGTCGGCGGCGCGCTGGTGCCGATCGCGCTCGGCTCCGACACCAACGGCTCGATTCGCGTGCCGTCGTCGTTCTGCGGCATTTTCGGCCTGAAGCCGACCTATGGCAGGCTGTCGCGAGCGCGGTCCTATCCGTTCGTGGCAAGCCTCGATCATCTCGGCCCGTTCGCGCGCGATGTGAAGGACCTGGCGCTTGCGTACGACGCGATGCAGGGGCCGGACGCCGATGACGCCGCCTGCACGACGCGGCCGGTCGAGCCAGCATTGCCGTCGCTGACTGCTGATATCGGCGGACTGCGCGTCGCCATCGCCGGCGGCTACTTCCAAAAGAACGTCTTGCCGGAAGCGGCTGAAGCCGTGGCGCGGGTGGCGAAGGCGTTGGATGCCACGCAGACAGTCGAGCTTCCGGAAGTCGCGCGTGCCCGCGCCGCCGCGTATATCATCACCACGACCGAGGGTGCCTCGCTGCATCTCGATCGCTTGCGCAAGCGTCCCAACGATTTCGACCCGGCGGTGCGCGACCGCCTCATCGCAGGCGCGATGGTCCCGGCGCCTTACGTTGACAAGGCGCAGAAATTCCGCCGCTGGTATCGCGCCAAGGTGCTGGAGCTGTTCAAGTCGGTCGACGTGATTCTGGCGCCGGCGACGCCCTGCACCGCGCCAAAACTCGGGCAGGTGAATTTCGTGCTCGATGGCGTCGAGCTTCCGGTGCGCGCCAATATCGGCATCCACACCCAGCCGATCTCGTTCATCGGCCTGCCCGTGGTCGCCGTGCCGGTGCCGCTGGAGCCGATGCCGATCGGCGTGCAGATCATCGCCGCGCCCTGGCGCGAGGACATCGCGCTGCGGGTGGCTTACGCGCTGGAGAAAATGGGCGTCGCGGCAGCGCCGCTGCCGAGGGGACTCTGAACCATGGACATCGATCTTCCCGACGTGCTCGCCGAAGTCACGGCCCAGTTCGATCGCTACGAGAAGGCGCTCGTTACGAACGACGTCGCGGTGCTCGACGAGCTGTTCCACAACGACAAGCGCACGCTGCGCTATGGCATCGCCGAAAACCTCTACGGCTACGACGAGATCATGGCGTTCCGCGCCGGGCGTTCACCGGTCGGGCTGATGCGCAAAACCGACCGCACCGTGATCACGACCTATGGCCGCGATACCGCAATCGCCTCGACGCTGTTCTATCGCGAGGCCACGCCGGGCAGGGTCGGCCGGCAGATGCAGACCTGGATTCGCTTCCCGGAGGGGTGGAGAATCGTCGCGGCCCATGTCAGCATCATCGACGAGCCCAAAGATACCTGAACGGATGCTGGAGGCATGAGCCTGGACGATCTTCCAACACGCGCACCGCAACCGCAGGGCAGCGAGCCCGAGGCGACGGTGCGGCGCGTCGATCGTCCATCGTCGCCGCTGGACAAGATCACCCGCGCCGAGGAACTCAGGCTGCAGCTTGCCGACGAGATCGTGCGCGGCACGCTGGCGCCGGGCGCCGCCCTCGACGAGAGCGAGATCGCGCGCCGCTTCAACGTCTCGCGCACGCCGGTGCGGGAGGCGTTGCGGCAGCTCGCGGCCTCTGGCCTGATCGACGCCCGTGCCCATCGCGGCGCGGTGGTGGCGAGGCCGTCGCTGGAGCGGCTGACCGGCATGTTCGAGGCGATGGCCGAACTGGAGGCGATGTGCGCAGGCCTTGCCGCCGAGCGCATGACGCCGGCGGAACGCCACGGGCTCGAAGCAGTCCACGAGGAACTGCGGGTGTTGAGCTACACCGGCAATCCCGACCGTTTCCATGAGGTTAATGAGCGTTTCCATAACGCGATCTATGCGGGATCGCAAAATGCCTATATCGCCGAGATCACGCTCGCGACGCGCGTCCGCGTGCAGCCGTTCCGCCGCGCCCAGTTCCGCAATCTCGGCCGTCTCGCCAAATCCCACGCCGAGCACGACCGCGTCGTTGTCGCCATCATGCGCGGCGACAAGGCCGGCGCCGCAGCCGCGATGCGCGCCCATATAGAGCTCGTGCGCGGCGAGTATGAGATTTACGCGGTGTCGGTGTAGTTCGACCGGAGTCTCGGCTGCTCCCGTCATTGCGAGCGAACGAAGCAATCCATCTCACCACTTGCGGAGCGATGGATTGCTTCGTCGCTTCGCTTCTCGCAATGACGGTGACGACGACGGTCTCTTCATCTCGCCCCGCTTGCGGGACGAGGGAGCAGACTGCCGCTGCGGCTAGGCCTTCTCCGCCACAAACGCGCGCCAGCCGCCATAGGCCGAAATATCCTTCGCGCCGTTGATCGCGGCTGGCTCGACGAGAAAACCCTTGGCCTCGCGTCCATCCGCAAGCCGGATCGTTCCGATCGACAGCGGCGGCGGAATTGCGGCGACGAATTTGCCGAACGCGGCCGGTGACATCACCCAGAGTTCGAGCTTGATCCCGGTGCCCGTGCCCGCCTCGATGCGCAGCATGCCGGGCTTCGGCGGCGTGGTGTCGAGCGCATAGAGCCTGTAATCAGCCGCAGTCACGGCTTCTTCGAGCAGGCGCGCGTCGAGCGCCGTCAATTCGCCGTTCAGCGCCATGCCGGAGAGGTGGGCGCCGACCACTGCGATCGGAATCTCGTCCTGCGCCGCCATTGGCGTTGCGGCGAGCGGCGGCTGTGGCAGCGATTTGGCTCCGACGGCAAGCCCGGTGTCCGCATGGAAGGCGCGGCCGATGCTGGCGAGTTCCGCGTCGCGGCCGGCCGGCGCCAGCAGCGTGATGCCGAACGGCGCGCCGTCGGGCCGCATCGCCGCCGGCAGCGCCAGCCCGCAGAGATCGAGCAGATTGACGAAGTTGGTGTATGTGCCGAGCCGGGAATTGAGCTCGACCGGATTGGCCAGCACCTGCGCGGTCAAATAGACCGTCGGCGCCGTCGGCAGCACGACCGCGTCGAGCTGCGCGAAGGCGCGCGCGGTGATGGCGCGGAGCGCCTGCAGGCGGTACAGCGCGGAGAAGGTGTCCGCCGCGGTGAGCCGCGCGCCAGCCGCCGTGATCTCGCGGGTCACGGGATGAATGGCGTCGGGCGATGACGCCAGCAGGTTGCGGATCACCAGATAGCGTTCGGCGACCCACGGGCCTTCATAGAGCAGCCGCGCGGTCTCGTAGAACGGTTCGAGGTCGAATTCGACCAGCGTTGCGCCGAGCGCTTCCCATCGTTTCAGCGCCTCGCCATAGGCCTTCTCCGATTCGCGGTCGCCGAAGAAGATGAGCTGGCCGTTGCGGGGAATGCCGAGCTTCAGTTGCGTTGGAAACGCCGCGAGGTGGCCCAGCGGCCGGTTGCGCGAGAACGGATCGGCGCCGTCGGGCCCCGCCATCACGGCAAGCGCGGTCATCGCATCGTCGACTGTGAGCGAGAACACCGAGATGCAATCGAGCGTACGGCAGGCCGGCACCAGGCCCGCGGTCGAGATCAGCCCGAGGCTCGGCTTGAGGCCGACGATGTTGTTGAGCATCGCCGGCACGCGGCCGCTGCCCGCGGTATCGGTGCCGAGCGCAAGTGGCACAAGGCCGGCCGACACCGCAACCGCCGAGCCCGAGCTTGATCCGCCGGGAATGAGGTCGTCGCGAACCGGATTTCTGGGAATGCCATAGGGCGACCGCACGCCGACCAGGCCGGTGGCGAACTGGTCGAGATTGGTCTTGCCGATGATGATGGCGCCGGCCTCGCGCAGCTTCGCAACCGCCGTGGAGTCGTGCGCCGGCATGTAGGAGAACGCCGGGCAGGCGGCGGTGGTCGGCAGGCCCTTGGCGTCGATATTGTCCTTTACGGCGACCGGCACGCCATAGAGCGGGAGCTGCGCCGGGTCTTTCGCCGCAAGCCGCTCGGCCTCGGCGATGGCGTCCTTTTCGTCGCGCAGGCTGATGAAGATCGCGGGATCGTTGTGTTCGCGGATGCGCTGATAGCTGCGTGCGATGGTTTGCGCCGCCGTCATGGTGCCGGCGCGGTGCGCAGCTGATATCGCGGCCACAGTTTCAGTCACGTCGTTGGCCCCGCCCGTTGACCGGCGAGGCGGTGCTGCCTCGCCGGAGATAATCCCGGCCTGATCGAAGCAAGCGATGTGCCATTGTGTACATTTGTTCCGGATTCATCGTTCGGAAGATTATTGCATAATCTCAGGTACTTGAAGCGGCCGTGCGCGAACCGAAGGGTTCGCTGCGAGAACCCGCAACAGCGCATCTGCCTAATCAATAGGCGGAAATGATCAGACGCTTGAAGATCAGGTGAAGCAGGACAAGATTTGCAGCAGCCGCTCGCGGTTCTCCTTGCCGATCTTCTCGGCGACGTGCCGCTCGTGCTCGGCGGCGAGCCGCCTGAACTGCGCCAGTGCCGACTTGCCACGCGCAGTCAGGTGCAGCGCATGGGAACGGCGGTCCGTGGCCGACGCGCTGCGGCTGACGAGGTTGCGCTGCTCGAGGCTGTCGAGCAGGTGCACCAGCCGTGCGCGTTCGATCCCGAGCCGTTTTGCCACCGCCATCTGGCTCAGCCCCGGATTGGCGCCGATCACGGTCATGACGGAATATTGCGTCGGGCGGATATCGACCGCGGCGAGCGTCTTGATGAAGTCCTGGAATATCCAAAGCTGGAAGCGCCGCACCGCATAGCCGGCATGGCCGGCCAGCGCGTCGAGGCCGATCTCGTGCTCAGCGTCGTTGCCGTGCGCGCCGCCGTTCATTGAGTGCGTCGCAGAGCGCCGATGGGCCACTACCGATTCGACTGCCTTGCGTGCCGCCTCTTGTTTCCTCGCCATGACCATATGCTACCGCGTCGTTCGCCTAAGGGAAAGATTGTTGTTGACGACAACAATTGATGCTCGCAGCATTATGGCAAATGATCCCCGCAAAAGACGGGTGAGGAGGAAACCATGACGATGGCCGCCAGCAGCGGTGAGACCCCGAGCAGCCTGTTCGCAACGCCTGCGATCGTCGCAGACCGCCGCGCCGACGGCAGCATCCTTGTCCGCTCCACGACGCCATTGAAGCCGGGCGCGCGCTGTATTGGCGACTGGCTGGAGCATTGGGCGCGGCAGGCGCCGGATCGCATTTTCCTCGGCGAACGTGCCAGTGCCGACGTGCCCTGGACCACCGTCACCTATCGCGATGCGCTCCAGATTGTCCGCGCCGCTGCGTTCTGGATTCGGGCGCAAGGATTAAGTGCCGAACGGCCGCTCGTCATCCTCTCCGACAACAGCATCGATCATGCGCTGTTCGCGCTCGCCGCCCAGCATGTCGGGGTGCCGTCGGCCGCGATCTCACCGGCCTATTCGCTGATGTCGAAAGACTTCGACAAGCTGAAGAGCATGATCAGCCTGCTTGAGCCCGGCGCGATCTACGTGACCGGCACCAAGCCGTTCGCGGCGGCGTTGGCCGCGATCAAGCCCCTGCATCAGGCGACCGTCGTCAGCGGCAACCCTGACGATGCCGACGCGCTGCCGTTCCGCACTATTGCGGCGGCGCCTGAGTCGTCGGATGTCGCAGAAGCCTTCGCCGCCGTGACGCCGGATACGATCGCCAAATTCCTCTTCACCTCGGGCTCGACGGGCACGCCGAAGGCGGTGATCAACACCCAGGGTATGCTGACCTCGAGCCAGCAGGCCAAGGCACAGACCTGGACGTTCCTTGAGGACAGTCGTGACGGGCTCGTCATCCTCGATTGGCTGCCCTGGAGCCATACCTTCGGCGCCAACCACAATTTCAACCTGGTGCTGCGCAACGGCGGCACGCTCTATATCGATGCCGGCAAACCGGCGCCCGGCCTGTTCGCGACCTCGCTGGCCAATCTGCGCAGCGTGGTGCCGTCGGTCTATTTCAACGTGCCGCGCGGCTTCGACATGCTGATCGCGGCGCTGCGCACCGACGAGGCGCTGCGCCGCAGGTTCTTCGACGGCACCAAATTCGCCTTCTATGCCGGGGCGGCGCTGCCGCAGAATCTCTGGGATGCGCTGGAGGAGCTGTCGCTCCAGACGGTCGGCCGGCGCCTGCCGATGGTGTCGGCCTGGGGCTCGACCGAGACCTCGCCTCTCGCTACCGATTGCCATTTCCTGGCCGAGCGTTCCGGCAATATCGGCGTGCCGATCCCAGGCACCGAGCTGAAGCTCGTGCCGTCGGGCGACAAGCTCGAGGTGCGCGTGCGCGGCCCGAACGTCACCCCGGGCTATTGGAAGGCGCCCGAGCTGACCAGGCAGGCGTTCGACGAGGAAGGCTTTTACAAGATCGGCGACGCCGTCACCTTCGCCGATCCTGACAGGCCCGAGCTCGGCCTGTTCTTCGACGGCCGCGTCGCGGAGGATTTCAAGCTCAATTCCGGTACCTGGGTCAACGTCGGCACGCTGCGCGTCGCCGGCATCGCCGCGCTGGCGCCGTTGGCGCAGGACATTGTCGTATCGGGCCACAGCCGCGACGACGTACGGTTCCTGGTATTTCCCAACATCGCCGCCTGCCGCGCGGCGGCCGGTCTGCCCGAGAGTGCCGACGTCAGGGATGTGATCAGTCACCCCAGCGTTCGTGGCGCGATCGCGCAAGGGCTGGCAAAATTGAAGGCGCTGGGCGCGCATTCCTCCGGCCACGCCACCTGCGCGCTGCTGCTCGCCGAACCGGCCTCCGTCGATGGCGGCGAGATCACCGACAAGGGCTACATCAACCAGCGCGCCGTACTGACCCGCCGCGGCGCAGCACTCGCCGTGCTGCAGGATGACGCGGCCGTTGAGCCGATCGCCTGCGGCGGGTGAGATCGAACAGGCGGATAAGGCGCGGGCCGTATCGGAACTCTGCTCCCTCTTCCGCTTGCGGGGGAGGGCCGGGTGGGGCTCTCTCCGCGAGTCACATTGTGGAAAGAGCCCCCACCCGCCGCGCTACGCGCGTCGACCTCCCCCGCAAGCGAGGGCTTTGCGCAATCGCCTCTGCGGGAGTGAGGGCCTGTATCAGGGATTTTTTTGCTTGCTCTTGGACGGCGCGCGAGGATGTACGGCCTCGTTTGCCCAGCCGATCGACAGTATTGCGGAGCGGCGGTCATGCCGGAACTCCGATTGGGCGCAATATTGCCCATCGTTTGAGGTTCATGGCCAGGCAGAGAAGGCGCAGATGAGTGTGGTTGCGTGCCAGGCCCAGATAGCGAGCGCGGGCCCAGCCGTAGACGCCCTTGAGGCGCGCGAAGACTTGCTCGACCGGCGCGCGGCGCCGTCCCACGGCATCGTTGAAGCGCTTCTGTCGCTCGGTCAGGGCATGATGCTTGTTGGGCCGGAACATCAGCCGCGGCTTGATGCCCCGGGCCGCGAGCCCGGCGCGGCGCTCGTGCTTGTCATAGGCTTGGTCGGCGTAGACCGCCTTCTCGTCACCGCTGATCAACTCGTCGGCCGGCACCGTGTCGTTGACCGCGGCGTCGGTCAGCTTGCTGCGACGGATGATCGCCGAGCTCTGGTCGACGCCGACATGCGCCTTGTAGCCGAAGTACCGCTTGCCACCCTTCTTGGTCCATCGCGCATCCGCATCGCGCTCGCTGTTGACCAGCTTGCTCGGCGCGCGCCCGTCCGGGCCGGGCGGCAGTGGCTCCTTCGGTGGCTTCGGCGGCTTCACCGCCGACGGGATCAGGCTGGCATCGATCAATGTGCCTCGGCGCAGCACCAGCCCGCGCGCGTCGATCTGGCGCAGGATCTCGGAGAACAGCGTCTCGTCCAGACTGGCCTGCTGCAAAGCTTCGCGGAAGCGCCAGATCGTCGTGTGGTCGGGCGTCTCGTCACCGAGCACAAAGCCGCAGAATTCTCGGAACGAGGTCCGGTCATCGAGCGCTTCTTCCAGCTCCGGATCGGACAGCCCGTACCATTGCTGCAACAGCAGCGCCTTAAACATCACCAGCCGCGGATAGGGCGGCGCGCCACGCTCCGGTTCCGGGAGGCCGCGCAGCACGCGCTCGATAGCCGCCCAATCGACCAGCTCGCAAATCCGCCTCAGCACCGCACCCCCTTTCCCCCGCCGCGACGCCAGCGCATCTGCGAAGCTCGCTTGCCCAACCTGCCGATACGCCATCCCCAGCTCCATGTTCAGCTCGGTCTTAGAGAATCGCAGATTCGCCTTTACGCAAAGCCCTCGCAAGCGGGAGAGGTGAACTGAACAAGTGGAAAGCTCTCTAGTCTAACCCCAACTGACCTCGGTTTCGCGCCCGCTTCCTCTTGCCGCGCCGCACACGTTCCGGATTTTAGTTGCTAAGGCAACTAAGCTGTGCGAGTTTCCGCCGCAATGGAGCAGGGCCGGTCAACGGCCGCGCGTTTTGGGAGGAAGAATGTTGCGCGGCACGGCGCGAACAGCACGGAACTCGGTCGCCAGTTCAGGGCACGCCGTCGGCTCGATGGCATCCAGATGCCCGGCAGCGCCGTCAGCTCATGCTTTGCCCGGTCACGGCGCCGAGATTCTCGTGCAGCCGGCGCAGCAGGTCGATCAGCACCTCGCGCTCGTCCTTTTTCAGGCAGGACAGCAGCCGCCGCTCGCGTTCCAGCGCGGCGACGATGACCTTGTCGTGCACCGCGCGGCCGCGAGCGGTCAGCGTGATCGAATGGGTGCGGCCGTCGTCGGGCGCGGTGCGGATCGCCAAGAGCCCGCGCTTCTGCAGCGCGGCGAGATTGCGGCTGACCGGTCCCTTGTCGAAGCCGATCACCTGGCAGATCCGCGAGGCCGGAATGCCCGGCTCGATCGCAAGCTGCGAGATGATCCGCCACTCGGTGACGTTGACGCCAAAATTCTTCTGGTAATAGGCGGTGGCGCTGTTCGACAGCTTGTTGCCGATGAAGGTGATGAAGGCCGGCACATAGCGATTGAGGTCGAGCAGCGGGCCGGTGGCGGCTTCTGCGGGATTGGCCGGTCTGGGCCGGCGTGGCTTGCGGGGGAGGGGCTGACTCATCTCTCAAATCATCGCTGCGAAATTGCTTTGGAGCAATAGATTTGGGAGCAAGTGACATGCAGCTTGTGTTGACAAGATCAAACCTCGGGAGGCCCCGATGACCGAACCCTCAGCCGCGCCCGTTGCGCATCTCGACGTCGATCCCTTTGCGATGGATTTCTTCGCCGATCCGTTCCCGACCCATGAGCGGCTGCGCGAGGCCGCACCCGTGGTCTATCTCGACCAGTGGAACATCTATAGCGTGGCGCGCTACGCCGAGGTCTATGCGGTGCTGAACGATCCTGCGACGTTCTGCTCCAGCCGGGGCGTTGGCCTCAGCGATTTCGCCAAGGAGAAGCCGTGGCGGCCGCCGAGCCTGATCCTGGAGGCCGATCCGCCAGCGCATGCCCGCACCCGCACGGTGTTGAGCACGGTGCTGTCGGCGACCGTGATGAAGCAGCTTCGCGGACGGTTTGCCGCCGCGGCCGAGGCCCGCGTCGATGCGCTGCTGGAGAAGCGAACCTTTGACGCGATCGAGGACCTTGCGGAGGCCTATCCGCTGTCGATCTTCCCCGATGCGCTGGGCTTGAGGCCGGAGGGCCGCGAGCATTTGCTGCCTTACGCGAGCCTGGTGTTCAACGCCTTCGGGCCGCCGAATGAGCTGCGCAAGGAGGCGATCGAGCGCTCGGCGCCGCATCAGGCTTATATCGCCGAGCAGTGTCAGCGCGACAATCTCACCCCGGGCGGCATCGGCGCCTGCATCCACGCCCACGTCGATAACGGCGCCATCACCGAGACCGAGGCGCCGCTTCTGGTGCGCTCGCTGCTGTCGGCCGGTCTCGATACCACCGTCAACGGCATCGGCGCCGCGGTCTATTGCCTCGCGCGCTTTCCGGACCAGTTCCAGAAGCTGCGCAGCGATCCGACGCTGGCGCGCAACGCCTTCGAGGAAGCCGTGCGGTTCGAAAGCCCGGTCCAGACCTTCTTCCGCACCACCACCCGCGACGTCGAGCTCAGCGGCGCCCAAATTCCCGAAGGCGAGAAGGTGCTGATGTTCCTCGCTGCGGCCAACCGCGATCCGCGCCGCTGGGACAAGCCCGACACCTATGACATCACGCGCCGCACGTCGGGCCATGTCGGCTACGGCTCGGGCATCCACATGTGCGTCGGCCAGCTCGTCGCCCGCCTCGAGGGCGAGGTGATGATGGCGGCGCTGGCGCGTCGCGTTGCCAGGATCGAAATCACGGGTGAACCGAAGCGCCTCTTCAACAACACGCTGCGTGGGCTCACCAGCCTGCCGGTGGAGATCACGCCGGCCTGACGAACAACTCGATACAGGCTGGCTGAGGAACAACGCAAGGTAGGGGATACGATGAGGGGCTTTGGGTTTGGTCTGGCGCTGGCTTTGACCTGTGCCGTGGGCGTCGCGCATGCGGAAATTTCCGGCGATGTGGTGCGGGTCGGCGTGCTCAACGACATTTCCGGCATCTTCCAGGACACCAACGGCATGGGCTCGGTGGAAGCCGCGCGGGTGGCCGCGGAAGATTTCAACGGCGGCGGCAAAGGCATCAAGGTCGAGATCGTCTATGCCGACCACCAGAACAAGGCCGATGTGGGCTCTGCGATCGCGCGCAAATGGCTCGACGTCGACGGCGTCGACGCCATCGTCGATGTGCCGAATTCGGCCGTTGGACTCGCCGTCAACACCATCCTGCGCGATTCCCGGATGACGTTCCTGGCGTCGTCGACCGCAAGCTCCGATCTCACCGGCAAGGCCTGCTCGCCGAACACCATTCAATGGGTCAATGACGTCTGGGCGACCGGCAACACCACCGCGGCCGCGATGATGCAACGCGGCGGCAAGGACTGGTATTTTGTGACGGTCGACTACGCGCTCGGCAAGGGCATCGAAGCTGAGGCGACCAACTACATCGAGAAGCACGGCGGCAAGGTGCTTGGCTCCAGCAAGCATCCGCTCGGCACCTCGGACTTCGCCTCGTTCCTGCTGCAGGCGCAAGGCTCGAAAGCCAAGGTGATCGGCCTTGCGAATGCCGGCGGCGACACCATCAACACCGTGAAGCAGGCGGCCGAGTTCGGCATCCAGCAGAGCGGTCAGACCCTGGTGGCGTTCCTGCTGTTCGTGAACGACATCCACGGCATGGGCCTGAAGGTCGCGCAGGGCCTGCAACTGCTCGAGGCCTTCTACTGGGACATGAACGACGACACTCGCGCGTTTGCCAAACGTTTCGCGGCGCGCCCCGGCATGAACGGCAAGATGCCGAGCGGCAACCAGGCCGGCGTCTACGCTTCCACGCTCGCCTATCTCAACGCGGTGGCCGCCACCGGCAGCGACGACGCCAAGGTCGTGGTGCCGCAGATGAAGACGTTCCACGGCAAGGACAAACTATTCGGCGACGTCGCCATCCGCCAGGACGGCCGCGTCATCCACCCGATGTATCTGTTCGAGGTGAAGAAGCCGGAGGAGTCGAAATATCCGTACGACTATTACAAGCTGATCGCGACGATTCCGGCGGAGCAGGCGTTCCGGCCGATGGCAGATGGCGGCTGTTCGCTGGTGAAGTAAGGCCGTCGCCGCTGTGTCTCTTCGCCTCGCCCCGCGTGCGGGGAGAGGCCGTATCGCATCGACAGATGCGATACGGGTGAGGGGGACTCTCCGAGTACTCCGCTCGTGGATGCAGCCCCTCACCCCAACCCTCTCCCCGCAAGAGCGGGGCGAGGGAGACGGACGGGCTTGTGAGTGGAGTGGGCTGAAAGCCTACTGGTCTACCTTGCTGCTGCCTTGCGTGATCAGCCGCGCGGCGCGCTGGTTGCGGGCGTGGATCCACATCCAGCTCAGCGCGACGCTGAGGCGGTTGCGCAGGCCGATCAGGAAGTAGATGTGGGCAATGCCCCAGATCCACCAGGCGATGGTGCCGCGCAGCTTGAACTTGCCGAAGTCGATCACCGCGAGCCGCTTGCCGATCTGCGCGAGGCTGCCGGCATGCTTGTAGCGGAACGGCGGTAGCGTTTCGCCCTTGAGCCGCGCCTTGATCAGCGCGGCGACATAACGTCCCTCCTGCTTGGCGGCCGGCGCAATGCCGGGCACCGGATTGCCGTCGGAATCCTTGATCGTGACAGTGTCGCCGACCGCGAAGATCTCGGGATGGCCGGGCACGGTCAGGTCGGGCTCGACCTGCAGCCGCTGGGCGCGATCGGCCGGCGCGTTCAGCCATTCGGCGGCCCGCGAGGCGCGGACGCCGGCGGCCCAGACGATGGTGCGCGCGGCGAGCGTCTTGCCGCCGAACACAACGCCGTCGGCCGAGCATTCGGTGACGGGCTCGCCCAACATCACCTCGATGCCGAGGCTTTCGAGCGAGCGCTGCGCATAGGCCGAGAGATCGTCGGGAAAGCCCGCCAGCACGCGCGGGCCGGCCTCGATGAGCACGACGCGCGCCTTGCGCGTGTCGATGTGGCGGAAGTCGCGCGGCAGGGTGTCGTTGGCGAGATCGGCGATGGTGCCGGCCATCTCGACACCAGTCGGGCCGGCGCCGATCACGACAAAGGTCAACAGCGCCGCGCGAATCTCCGGATCGGTCTCGCGCTCGGCGCGCTCGAATGCGACCAGGATGCGCCGGCGCAAGGTGGTGGCGTCCTCCAGCGTCTTCAGCCCGGGCGCGAACGGCTCCCATTCGTCATGACCGAAATAGGCATGGCGTGCGCCGGTGGCGAGGATCAGCGTGTCATAGGGAACGCTGTCGCCGTCATCGACCAGCACGCGCTTGTCGGCGGCGTCAACGCCGCAGACATTGGCAAATAGAGTGGTCACCTCGTGCCGGTCGCGCAGGAGATAGCGGATCGGCCAGGCGATCTCGCTGGTCGCGAGCGATGCGGTCGCGACCTGGTAGAGCAGCGGCTGGAACAGATGGTGGTTGCGGCGGTCGATCAGGGTGATTTCGACCGGCGCGCCTGACAAGCCAAAGGCCGCTTCCAGCCCGCCGAAGCCGGCGCCGACGATCACCACGCGATGAGGTTTGGCCGGTGCCTGTGTCATGCGATGTCGCCCTCGGTTTCGAATGGCTTCGTCGCCTGATTATGTAATCATTCGCGGGTCCATTCCAAGGCGAATTGCGCGATCGGACGATAGCGAAGCCCTATCGTCACGCATCCTGCGGTGCGGTTGCCGCGACCGCGCGCCGCCGCGCCGGCAGCAGCAATCCCGCAATCGCGCCGGCGAACGACAGCGTCGCGGCAAGGCCCATCGCCGTGGCAAATCCACTGGTGAAATGAGCGGCGGAGTCGGCAGCACCGTTGGCGGAGAAGCTCGCCACCAGCGCCGCGACGCCGAACATGCCGCCGAGGAAGCGGCCCATGTTGAAGATGCCCGATGCCTTGCCCATCTCGGTGACCGGCACCGAGCTCAGGACCGCATTCTGCGCCGCCGGCATCGCCATCGACACGCCAACCCCGGCGAGCACCAGCGGTACGACCAGCGCGGAGTAGGGCAGGGTCGGGCTCACGATCTCGCCGATCCAGCCAAGCCCGATCGCTTGCATCAGAAGGCCGGTCACGACCAGCGTCCGTTCGCCGAACCGGTTGACGACCGCGCCTGCGAGCGGCGCGGTGACGAACAGCGTCGCGGTCCACGGCAACAGGCGAAGCCCCGCGCCGAAGGCGTCGAAGCCGAGCGTGATCTGCAGGAACTGCGGCAGCAGGAACAGCACGCCATACATCGCGGCATAGAACAGCACGCTCGCCGCCATGCCTGACGCGAGCGGTCTCGAGGCGAACAGCCGCAGCGGCACCATCGGTGCGGCCACGCGCAATTCCCACCACACGAAGACGGCCGCGAACACGACGCCTGCGATCAGCGTCGCCGTCACTTCCGCGCTCGCCCATCCGATCGCGTTGCCGCGCAACAGGCTCCAGACCAGCGCCAGCGCGGCGAGGGCGACCAGCGACAGCCCGGTGATATCGAGCGGCGCGGCTGCCCCAAAGCTTTCGCGCAGGCGCGCCCGCGCGAGCGCGATCGCGACCAGGCCGATCGGCAGGTTGATCCAGAAGATCCAGCGCCAGCCGAGATGCTCGGTGATGAGGCCGCCGATCGCGGGGCCAATGATCAGCGCGCACCCGGTGATGCCGCTGAAAATGCCCAGCGCGCGGGCGCGCTGTTCGCGGCCGAAGGCGCCGCTCAGGATCGCCATCGCCACCGGCATCACCAGCGCCGCGCCGGCGCCTTGCAGGGCGCGGGCGGCGATCAGCGCTGTGGCGTTGCCGGCCAGCGCGCAGGCCGCCGACGCGATCACGAACAGGGCGATGCCGGCAGCGAACGTCCGGCGGCGCCCGAAGCGATCGCCGAGCGCGGCGCCGGTGAGCAGCAGCACCGCAAAGGTCAGATTGAAGGCGTTGACGGTCCATTGCAGCGTCTCGACCGTGCTGCCGAACTCGGCGCGGATGGTCGCGAACGCCGTCGTGACGATCATGGCGTCCAGCGCCATCATGAAGGATGCCAGTGCGGTGATGCCGAGCACCCAGGTTTGTTCGGCGCGATGGTCGGGGGTCTGCATGGTTGCTCTCCATTGTCGCGCCGCCCTGTAGCGGCGTGCTTCGCAGTCCAGGACGAGGCGGGAAAGCCAAAGGATGCGGCCACGAAATATTTTCACCGGACCGCACCCTTTGGCTGCCTTCAAACGTCCTTGGGGAGACGACAGCCCTCTAACCTCAAGGAGAGACCCAATGAGACGGACCCTGATCAGGTACAAAACCCGGCCGGAGATGGCCGACAGGAATGCCGAGCTGGTGACGGCGGTATTCGCTGAATTGAAGGCAGCCCAGCCGGACGGCGTGCGCTACCTGACGCTGCGCCTGGAAGATGATACGTTCCTGCACTTCGTCGAAGCCGCGGCCGACGACGGTTCGAGCCCGATCCCGAATCTCGCGGCGTTCAAGGCATTCCAGGACGGCATTCGCGACCGTTGCGTCGAGCCGCCGCTGGTCCGGGCCGTTGGCATCGTCGGTAACTACCGCATGCTGGACGGGTCCTGATCGGATCAGGAGCGAAAATAATGCAAGTATCGGCTACCGTCGATATCAACCAGCATCTCGTGGCGTTGCGTCCGAAGCTGCATCGCTACTGCGCGCGTATGGTCGGCTCGGTGATCGACGGCGAGGACGTGTTGCAGGATGCGTTGATCAAGGCCGTGGAAGCATTCGCTTCCGCGGCCCCGATCGAGAACCCGCAAGCCTGGCTGTTCCGGATCGCGCACAACACCGCGCTCGATTTCCTGCGGCGGCGCAACCTGCAGGAGGCGCTGCATTCGGTCGAGGAGGCGGAGATGATGATCGACCAGCTCGACGATGTGGAAAGCCGCCAGATCGCTGCCAGCAGTCTGCGCACCTTCATGCGCCTGCCCGTGGCGCAGCGAGCCAGCGTGATCCTGATGGACGTGCTCGGCTGTTCCTTGCAGGAGGTCTGCGGCATCATGGCGTTCAGCCTGCCCGCGGTAAAGGCCGCGCTGCATCGCGGGCGTACCCAGTTGCGCGCATTCGCGCGCGAGCCTGACGATGCGCCGCGGCCCGGCCTGACGGAGGCCGACCGAATCAGGCTCAATGCCTATGTCAACCATTTCAACGCCCGCGACTTCGATGCCATCAGGGCCATGATCGCCGACGATATCAGGCTTGAACTCGTCAGCCGGCTCAGGCTGAACGGCAAGGCCGAAGTGTCGAACTATTTCGGCAATTATTCGAAGATCGACGATTGGCATCTGGTGCCGGGGCAGGTGGACGGACGTCCCGCAATCCTGGTGTTCGATCCGAACGAACCAGAGCGACCGAAATATTTCATGCTGCTCGACTGGTCGGCCGACAAGGTGGCTGTTATCAGGGATTTTCGCCACGCGGCGTACGCCATCGATGGCGCGGAGTGTGTGGTGGATGGAGGACAGGCCTTGTAGGCGGATTGGCGCAAGCGCACCCCGTCGAACCGCGAAGCACCCCCTGAGTTCACAAACGAAGTGCAACACCTCAGGTCGGAAGTGTTGCACTTCGTTTGTGAACTCAGGGGACCCATTACCCCAAATGCAAGTTATTGCACGAGGCTGGGGCCACGATCCTGTTCACAATCAAATTCGGTGGCATTCGCCAGGACGACGTTGGTGAGGGGCCGGCCGAACGACTTACCGCGTCCTGCCGCCGAATTCGCCGTTGGCGACGCGCGCGATGCGGCTGGTGGCTGCGGCCGGCGCGCTGGGCTTGCGCTGGAAGCCATCCGATCCGCCACGCGCATCATGCGGCAGCGACGGCGCTTCGTCGGCGGCGTAGCCGCTCGGCCAGAAGTACAGGACCAGCATCAAGCCGAGATTGACGAATGCGCCGACGGCCGTCGTCTGATGCCTGGCTCCCACCGCCAAGGCCGGAAACTTGCCTGCGATCAGTCCGTCGACGATCGTGAACGCGATCCAGCCCACGATAATGACAACCGGATCCCATCCGATGTCCCGGATGCGCATGCATTGCAGCATGAAGGTCCCCACGATGAAGATCGCGCCGACTCCAAGGATGGGCCAGCCCATCTGATCCAGCGTCAGCGGCACGCCGTATCGCGCATTTTGGTAGACCTGGTTTGCGATGACGAAGCACAGCGCCGTCATCAGGACCGCCAGCGCAATGGTGGCGAGGAAGAACTGCAGCCGGCCGATCCGGGCGTTGAAGCCGAACAGGTAACCCAACATGTGACGCGTCCCTTTCATCTCAGCTTCGGCCGCCAGTGCTTTCGAGACCATGAAGCGGCGGCCGCCTTACCGGCACGTGGTTTCCGATCGCTTTACCGAATACGTAAAGCCCGCCGCAGTGCGGCATGGGTCTTCTATGGCGTTTTAGCTGCGACAATAGTTGCCTTCGCAACCGGCATTATATTTCTTGCCACGGCTAGTTTGGACGAATTATGGTGCAAGGTGCTGGGGTATGCGCCGAAGGTTCTAAAGCCGGGCTGTCGGTTTCATGCTTGCTGCAGACTTGCGATATCGCGCACAAAACACGTCACTGAGAACGGCGCGCGCAAAGCGCGGAGCCAGGCCGGGTTCGCGGGCTGGAGGGACTTTGCTGAGGAGGGGAATGAATATGAAAAAGGCATTTTGGCTGGCAGGCGCCATGGCCCTGGTTTCGGCTGTGGCGCTGGCGCAGCCCGCGACGGCGGCTGACAGCATCAAGATCGGGTTTGTCTCGACCTTCAGCGGCCCGACCGCGGTGATCGGCAATGACATGCGCAATTCCTTCGAGCTTGCGCTCGACCACTTGGGCCGCAAGATCGACGGCAAGCCGGTCGAGGTGATCTACGAGGACGACCAGCAGAAGCCTGACGTCGGCAAGCAGAAGACCGAGAAGCTGGTGCAATCCGACAAGGTCGATTTCATCGTCGGTTACATCTGGTCGAACGTGCTGCTGGCCTCGCTGAAAACCGCGATCGACAGCAAAACCTTCCTGATCTCGGCCAATGCCGGTCCGTCGCAGCTCGCCGGCGAACTGTGCTCGCCTTACGTGTTCTCGACTTCCTGGCAGAATGACCAGACGCCGGCCGCGATGGGCCTCTACATGAACCAGAAGGGCGTCAAGTCGGTGTTCCTGATCGGCCCGAACTACGCCGCGGGCAAGGACATGCTGGCCGGGTTGAAGAGCACCTTCAAGGGCGAGGTCGTCGGCGAGGAATATACGGTGTGGCCGAGCCAGCTCGACTTCTCCGCCGAACTGACCAAGGCGCGCAACTCGAAAGCCGAGTCCATCTTCGTGTTCTATCCGGGCGCAGCCGGCGTCCAGTTCCTGAACCAGTATGCCCAGGCCGGCATCAAGGCGCAGATCCCGCTCTACACCGCATTCACGATCGACGAATTGTCGCTGCCGCTGCAGAAGGACAACGCGATCGGCGTTCCCGGCGCGCAGGAATGGGTCAACGACCTGCCGAACGCAGAGAACAAGAAGTTCGTCGAGGATTACCGCAAGAAGTACACCGGCCTGCGCCCGACCTATTACGGCGCCCAGGCCTATGACGCCGCCCAGCTCATCAACAGCGCGGTCGTCGCGGTGAAGGGCGATCTCACCAAGAAGGACGAGATGAAGGCGGAGATGGAGAAGGCCGACTTCAAGTCACTGCGCGGCCCGTTCAAATACGGCAACAACCACATCCCGATCCAGAATTTCTACCTGCAGGACGTGGTCAAGGACGCCGACGGTCAGCTCTCGCTGAAGACGGTCGCGACCATCGTCAAGGACGACCAGGACAGATTCCACGGCAAGTGCCCGATGAAGTGATTTGAAGGCGGCTTTGGCGTGCCGCTTGCTTCTCGTTCACCTCGCCCCGCCTGCGGGGAGAGGTCGGCGCGTAGCGCCGGGTGAGGGGGACTCTCCACGAAGCCGGTCTGCGGAGCTACCCCTCACCCCAACCCTCTCAGGGCGAGCTTTGCTCGTCCAGACCCCGCAAGAGCGGGGCGAGGGAGAAAAAACAAGCCGTAAAGGCGGCGGCGCATATGCGCTGCCGCTGTTTTGTTTCAACCCAATGAAGGGTCCATGTATCTCGTCGTCGAACAACTCCTGAACGGCCTGCAGTTCGGGCTGCTGCTGTTCCTGCTTGCTGCCGGCCTGACGCTGGTGTTCGGCATCATGGACTTCGTCAACCTGGCGCACGGCTCGCTCTACATGATGGGCGCCTATTTCGCGGCGACCTTCGTGGCGTGGACCGGCAGCTTCGTGGTCGGCGCGCTGCTGGCGCTCGGCGCCACGCTGCTGCTGGGCGTCGCGCTCGAATATGTCGCGCTCCGGCATCTCTACGGCCGCGATCATCTCGATCAGGTGCTGGCGACCTTCGGCCTGATTTTGTTTTTCAATGATGCCGTGCGGCTGATCTGGGGCCCGGCCGGCCTCGCGCTGCCGCTGCCGCCCTGGCTGACCGTGCCGGTGCAGATCATCCCCGGCGTGTTCTACCCGGCCTATCGCCTGATGATCATCACCGTCGCGCTCGCGGTGGCCGCGCTGCTTTATCTGGTCGTGATGCGCACCCGCGTCGGCATGCTGATTCGCGCCGGAGCCTCCAACCGCGAGATGATCGGTGCGCTCGGCATCAACATCAAGCTGCTGTTCACCCTGGTGTTCGGGCTCGGTGCGGCGCTCGCCGGTCTCGCCGGGCTGATGCAGGCGCCGATCCTCACCGTGCAGATCGGCATGGGCGAGAACATCCTGATCCTCGCCTTCGTCATCATCGTGATCGGCGGCATCGGCTCGATCCGGGGTGCGTTCATGGCCGCGCTCTTCGTCGGCATCATCGACACGATGGGCCGCGCCTTCCTGCCGGATCTCCTGCGCAAGGTGCTGAGCGGGGCGGCGGCCTCGACCGCCGCGCCCGCGCTGTCCTCGATGCTGATTTACCTGCTGATGGCGATCGTGCTCGTCGTGCGGCCGGAGGGGCTGTTTCCGGCCGCCAAGCGATGATGCCCAAACTCAACGTCTCCAATTCAGTCGCGGCGCTGCTGTGCGCTGCCCTGGTCCTGCTGCCGGTCTATTCGGCTCTATCAGGCAATATTTTCATCCTCACTTTGTTCACCCGCATCGTGATCTACGCGCTCGCCGCCGCGAGCCTCAATCTGATCATGGGCTATGGCGGCATGATGAGCCTCGGCCACGCCGCCTATCTCGGCGTCGGCGGCTACGCCGTCGGCATCCTCGCCGCCGAGGGCATCGGTTCCGGCTTCATCCAGTGGCCGGTGGCGCTCGCGGTGTCGGCGCTGTTCGCGCTCGTCATCGGCGCGCTCTCGCTCCGCACCCGCGGCGTCTACTTCATCATGATTACGCTGGCCTTTGCGCAGATGGCCTATTACATCGCGACCAGCCTGTCGCGTTATGGCGGCGACGATGGATTGACCATCTACAAGCGCAGCAATTTCGCCGGCCTCATCAACCTGTCCGACCGCACCCAGTTCTACTATCTCTGCCTCGCCTGCCTGTTCGGCGGCCTCTATCTGATCTGGCGCATCGTCAATTCGCGCTTCGGCCTGGTGGTGCAGGGCGTCCGCTCCAACGAGCAGCGCATGCAGGCGATCGGTTTCCACGCCAACCGCTATCGCCTCGTTTGCTTCGTCATTGCAGGCACGATCTGCGGCCTCGCCGGTGCGCTGCTCGCCAACAATACCGATTTCGTCAGCCCGGCCGTGATGAATTGGACCCGCTCCGGAGATCTCATGGTGATGGTGATCCTCGGCGGCATGGGCTCGCTGTTCGGGCCCCCCGTCGGCGCCATCATCTATCTCCTGCTGGAAGAGCTGTTGTCGCAATACACGGAGTATTCGGGGCTGATCATCGGCCCGCTGCTGCTGTTGATCGTGATATTCGCGCGCGGCGGCATCATGGGCCTGCTCGGGAGGGCGAACCGTGGCTGATCCGTTGCTCCGCGTCGACAATCTGGTCCGCCGCTTCGGCGGCATCACCGCGACCGACAATCTCTCGATGGAGGTGGTGCCGGGCGAGCTCCACGCCATCATCGGGCCCAACGGCGCCGGCAAGACCACGCTGATCAGCCAGCTCACCGGGCAGGTGATGCCAAACTCCGGCACCATCCATTTCGGCGGCCGCGACGTCACCGGCCTGCCGTCCTACGAGCGCAGCCGGCTCGGGCTGGCGCGCTCGTTCCAGATCACCTCGCTGCTGAAGGATTTTTCGGCGATCGACAATGTCGCGCTGGCAGCTCAGGCGCATGACGGCCACTCCTTTCGGTTCTGGGGCAATGCGCGCAAGGAAGCGCATTTACGTGAGACCGCGCGCGCCTCGCTGGAGCGCGTCGGCCTCGGCAAGCGCGCCGACATCGTGGTGTCGCAACTGAGCCATGGCGAGCAGCGCGAGCTCGAGCTTGCGGTCGCGCTGGCGACCAAGCCGCGGCTGCTGCTGCTCGACGAGCCGATGGCCGGCCTCGGCGTCACCGAATCCGCGCGGATGGTCGCGCTCTTGAAGGAGCTGCGCAAGGAAGTGACGATCGTGCTGGTCGAGCACGACATGGAGGCGGTGTTCGCACTCGCCGACCGCATCACGGTGCTGGTTTACGGCCGCGTCATCGCCTGCGACGTGCCCGATGCGATCCGCAAGCACAACGAGGTCAAGCGCGCCTATCTTGGCGATCAACACGTGGTGGTCGCCCATGGCTGATGCATTGCTTGAGGTCGATGCGATCGAGACCTGCTACGGCCTGAGCCAGGTGCTGTTCGGCCTGTCGTTACAGGTCAAGGCGGGCGAGATGGTCGCGCTGATGGGCCGCAACGGCATGGGCAAGACCACGACCATTCGTTCGATCACGGGCCTGACGCCCGCGCGTGCCGGCGCCATCCGCTTCGCCGGCGAGGCCGTGCGCGGCCTGCCGTCCTACCAAATTGCTAAACTCGGCATCGGCCTAGTCCCAGAGGGGCGCCAGATATTTCCGAACCTGACCGTGCGGGAAAATCTCGTCGCGGCGTCCGGCAATCGCCAGGGCGCAGCCGATCCGTGGACGCTGGACAAAATCCACGCGCTGTTCCCGCGGCTCGCCGAGCGCGGCAGCAACATGGGCGTGACGTTGTCCGGCGGTGAGCAACAGATGCTCGCGATCGGCCGCGCGCTGATGACCAATCCGAAACTGCTGATCCTCGACGAAGCCACCGAAGGCCTCGCGCCGCTGATCCGCGACGAGATCTGGAGCTGCCTGTCGCTGCTGAAATCGCAAGGGCAATCGGTACTGGTCATCGACAAGAACGTCGAGAATTTAGCTCGCATCGCCGACCGCCACTACATCATCGAGCGCGGCAAGACGGTGTGGAGCGGCACAAGCGAGCAGCTGACCGCGGAGCCGGATTTGCAGCACAGGTATTTGGGGATTTGAGATTAGAGCCACATCGACAATCCATCACCGTCATCCTGAGGCGCTCGCGAAGCGAGCCTCGAAGGATCGATGGCCACCAGCAGGGCCGTGCATCCTTCGAGACGCGCTTCGCGCTCCTCAGGATGACGGGACTAACGGTCAAAACATCTCGAAATATTCGCGATGTTCCCAGTCGGTGACTTCGGCTTGAAACCGCTCGATCTCCGCATTCTTGATGTGGACGTAATAGTCGACGAACTCGGCGCCCAGCGCCTGGCGGAAGAACGGATCGTCGTCGAGCGCAAGCACTGCCTCGCGCAACGACTTCGGCAACAGCGCGGCCTCCGTCTCATAGGGCGTATCCGCCGAGGGACCGGGATCGAGCTTGCGGTCGACGCCGTCGAGGCCGGAGAGGATCTGGCTTGCCATATAGAGATACGGGTTCGCCGCAGGCTCGCCGATCCGGTTCTCCAGCCTTGTTGCGGAATCGCCGGCGCCGCCCAGCACGCGGATCATCACGCCGCGGTTGTCGCGGCCCCAGACCGCGCGGTCCGGCGCCAACGAATAGGAGCGGTAGCGCTTGTAGCCGTTGATGGTCGGCGTCGTGAACACGGTCGAGGCCCGCGCGTGCTCGATCAGGCCGGCGAGCCAGGCACGGCCGAACGGACTCAGCGGCTCCACGGTCTCCTTGGCCATGAAGGCGTTCTCGCCTGTGGCGCGCGACACCAGCGACTGATGCAGGTGCCAGCCGCTCGCAAACACGTTCGGCAGTTTCGGCCGGCACATGAAGGTCGCATGATAGCCGTGGCGGCGCGCGATTTGCTTCACCGCCGAACGAAACAGCACCATGGTGTCGGCAGGCACGAGGCCTGTCGTCGGCTGAAAGGTGAATTCGCACTGGCTCGGGCCGAACTCGAGCTCGACGGAGCGCAGGGGCAGGCCCAGCGACATGATGTCGCGGCGGATGATCTCGAGCGCCGGCTCCATCAAATCGTAGCGCTGCTCGGCGAGGTACTGGTAGCCGTGCCACAGCAGGCTGACGTCAGGTGGCCGGCCGGGCTGCCCCGCATCCTCCGGCGCCATATGCGCGTCGTCGAGCTTGAACAAATGGAATTCGACCTCGAGGCCGGCGACGAAATCGTAGCCGCGGCTGCCGAGCTGATCGAGCACCTTGCGATAGAGGCTGCGGGTGGCGAACGGCACCGGCCGGCCGTCGCTGAAATGGAGGTCGCAGAGCAGCCAGCCGGTGTTGGACGCCCAGGGCAGCACGCGGAAAGTGGTGGGGTCGGCGACCATCAGCACATCGGCGGCGCCCTCCATCTCTTTCATGCCAAAGCCGCCGCCGGCGGTGAACACCGGGAACACCGTCTTGTGCGAGGTGTCCTTGGCCAGCAGCGACGTGGTCATCGAGCAGCCGCCTTCCAGCGAGCGCACCGCTTCGCCCGCGATCAGCGTCTTGCCGCGCAGGATGCCGTGCTGGTCAGGGAATGACAGGCGGATGACTTCGAGATTCTTCTCTTCGACGATGCGCCGGAGGCGCTGTGCGGCCTCCTTCTGCTCGTCCGACCACAGCCCGTGACGCTCGACGAAACTCACGGCGTCACTCCTTTCGTCATTGCGAGGAGCGCAGCGACGAAGCAATCCACGTCTCCACAAGCGGCGCAATGGATTGCTTCGCTTCGCTCGCAATGACGGAGAACAATCATCACTCGGCCGCCGTCAGCTGATGCACCTTGCCGGCGATCTCGCGCGGCACCGGGGCGGCCCAGGGCGCGCCGCGGCGGCGCTTGACGTCGACCTCCATCCAGTAGAGCTCCCAGCCTTGGGTCGGCCCGATGCCGTCCATCGTCGCGGGGCCCTGGATGCTGCGCGCGGAGGCGTCGTCGAGGAACAGCATCGGCTTCTCGCCACCGGCGACCTTCTCGATCTCCCGCCGCAGCAGGCGGCGATACTGCACGATCGCCTTATCGCTCTGGCCGAGATGCTCGTTGGTGCGGTCCTGGATCGGTCCCATCGATTCCACCGCCCACTGGTCGTGGACGTTGATGTCGCTGCCCATGCCGGTATAGGTCACGGTCGCCTGCTCGTGCGGATCGAAGCCGTAATCGTTGCTTCGGTTCTTGCGCGACTTGTAGTCCGGCAATTCGTAAAGCTCGAGCCGCTGATCGCGCATCTTCTGCTTGTCGACGGGGGCGGTGAAGCTGGTGAAGATCGCGTACCAGTAGCAGTTCTCGTCATCGACCGGCACGTGCCACTGTGTGATCGTCATCTCGGTCGACATCGGGAGGACGAAGCCGTGCGGGAGCAACTGGTTGGTGACGCGCACATGGGTGCGCTCGGCATCGAGCTCGCGCAGCGTGATCAGGCGCAGGCCGTATTCGGTGTGCTCGACATTGATGATCGGGCGGTCATATTCGCGCATGATCTTGGTCATCGGCATGTCGCTGCCGGCGGAGGCGCCGCGGAACTGCTTGCCGTAGGCGGCGGATGTGTCTTCGTCCTCGAAGAAGCGATGCAGATAAGAGGCGTGCGCCGGATCGATACCGACCTCCAGCGCCTGCAGCCAGTTGCAGTTCATGTGGCCCTTGAACGCGAAGGTGTGGCTGTCGGGCGCCACGAAGCAATCAAGCTCGGCAAATGCCGGCGGCTCGCCTTCGCCCAGATAAGCCCAGAGGATGCCGCTCTTCTCCACCACCGGATAGGAGCGTTGTTTGATGCCCTTGCAGAGCTGCGATCCAGCAGGCTCGGCCGGCGTCTCGATGCATTGGCCGCTCGTATCGAACAGCCAGCCGTGGAAGGCGCAGCGCAGCCCGCCATTCTCGAGCCGGCCGAAGGCGAGGTCGGCGCCGCGATGCGCGCAATGGCGATCGATCAATCCGTAGCGGCCGTCCCCGCCGCGGAACAGCACGAGGTTCTCGCCGAGCAATCTCACCGGCCGCACCGGGCGTGTGCCCTGCAGCTCGTCCACCAGCGCCGCCGGCTGCCAGTACATTCGCATCAGCTTCCCGCAGGGGTCCTTGGCCCCGGTGCGGGTGATCAGATCGTTCGCTTCCTGGCTCATCATGGCGGCGTCTCCGTTTGGATTTGTTCGCCTATTGAACTAATGTTCGAATTATGCCATGTCTAATCGGGACAGCAAGCCCAATTTTTGAACCGTTCAAAGCCGGACCCGATGCCAAAGCTGAAGCGGACCTATCGGGACGAGCGCGGGACGGATTTCGTCGAGAGCCTCGATCGCGGCCTGCGCCTGTTGCAGGTGTTCGGCACCGTCAGCGGTCCGGCGACGCTCAGCGATCTCGCACGCGCCGCCGATCTGCCACGCGCCACCGCGCGGCGCATCCTGTTCACGCTCGCGCATGGCGGGTTCGTCGCGACCGACGGCAAGCTGTTCACACTGACACCGCACGTGCTGACATTGTCGGGCTCCTATCTGCGATCGAACCAGGTGGTGACGGTGCTGCAGCCGGTACTAGACCGCATCGCCACTGCAGCACAGGAGATCTCTTCGCTGGCACTGCTCGACGGCGACCACGTCGTGTTCGTGGCGCGCAGCAGTCCGACCCGCGTGTTCTCTGCCGGCCTCGACATCGGCTATCGCTTGCCGGCGTTCTGTACCTCAGTCGGCCGCACGATGCTCGGCCGGCTTGATGATGGTGAACTCACGGCACGATTGAAGGCGATGCGGCGCGAGCCGGTTACGCCGCAGACCGTGACCGATCCGAAGAAACTGCTGGCTCTGATTATCGCCGATCGTGCGCAGGGCTATTCACTCGTCGACCGCGAGGCCGAGCCGCATTTCCGCTCGATCTCGGTGCCGGTGCGCCGCTACGACGGCACCATCGTCGCCGCCATCAACATGGGCGCGCATGTCGATCGCGTGCCGAAGCAGGAATTGATCGATCGCTTCCTGCCGCTATTGCGGGAGGGAGCGGAGGATGTGAAGAGCCAGCTTCTATAGTCGGCTAGAGCGCCACGCTGCGTAGCCCGAACGAGCGCGCGTCGTTCTGCAACACCGGCCGCACCGAGTCGATCAGCCGCGCAGCGGCGGCGTCGACCGAAAGCCCTGCGGTATCCACCACTGCGGAAGCACGCGCGTAGAGCGGCTCGCGGCTGACCAGGATGTTGCGCAATTCGGCCATCGCCGAACGGTCGTCGGCCATCGGGCGAAGGTCGCCCTGGCGGCGGACGCGGGTCATGTGCTCTTCCGGCTCGGCCTTCAGCCAGATCGTGTAGAACGACGACAGGATCAAATCGAAGGTGAGCGGCTCGGAGACGATGCCGCCGCCGGTCGCGAGCACCATTAATTCCTTGCGCGCCAAAAGCTGCGTCAGCGCGGCCTGCTCCATGCGGCGGAAACCTTCCTGTCCGTAGAGCGCGATGATCTCGGCGACGGACAAGCCGTTCTGCGCCTCGATCTCCTTGTTGAGCTCGACAAAGCTCCAGTCGATCTTTTTCGCCAGCATCCTGCCCAGCGTCGTCTTGCCGGCGCCACGCAGTCCGATCAGCGCGATGCCGGAGAACGAGGCGCGGCGCGGCGCCGATGCGCTGCCGCCGGCGAGAATGTCCTTGGCCTGCGTGACCTGGTGCGGCGTCGCCTTGCGCAGGAGATCGCGGATCATGGCCCAGTCGGGCACCGGCTCGCCGGAGGGAATGAGATCTTCGAGATGCGCGCCCATTGCGTTGGAGACACGGCGCAGCAGCACGATCGAGACATTGCCTTTGCCGCTCTCGAGCTGGGCAATGTAGCGTTCGGAAATGCCTGAGACCTTGGCGAGCACCTTGCGCGACATGCCGCGTAAAGCGCGCATCGTGCGCACGCGCTGGCCGAGCTGCTCGAGGAAATCGGTCTCCGGATCGGTCTCTGGGGTCATAATCCTTGCGCAACTCTCAGGTTCTAGGCAACATAATGCCGATGAGGATTGACAGCAAGCCAATGTAGTGGCTTTGTATGAATTATAATTCTTAAATGGGCAGGAGAGGCCGCGTGACGCGTTTCGGTCCGAGGAGCGGGGCATGACTACCAACGCAGTGCCTTACAACGCTGTCACCTGGCTGCTCGACCGCAATGTCGATGAAGGCCGCGGCGGCAAGATTGCCTTCGACGATACGGTCTCCCGGCTCACCTATGGCGAGCTGCAGCAGCAGACGCGCCGGCTCGGCAACATGCTGCGCCGGCTCGGCGTCCGCCGTGAAGAGCGGGTTGCGATGATCATGCTGGATACGGTCGATTTCCCGATCGTGTTCCTCGGCGCGATTCGCGCCGGTGTGGTGCCGGCGCCGCTGAACACGTTGCTGACTTCAGAACAATATGCCTACGTGCTGGCGGATTGCCGCGCGCGCGTGCTGTTTGTGTCCGAGGTGCTGCTGCCGGTCGTGAAGGACGTCATCGGCCGCCTGCCGGATCTCGAGCATGTCGTGGTCTCCGGCAAGGACGCGCACGGCTACAAAAAACTCTCGGACGAGATCGCGCGCGAGGGCGATGTTTTTGCGACCGTAGCGACCCATGCCGACGAGCCGGCGTTCTGGCTCTATTCGTCGGGCTCGACCGGCATGCCGAAGGGCGTACGCCATCTGCATTCCAATCTGGCCGCGACGGCGGAGACCTATGCCAGGCAGGTGCTCGGCATTCGCGAGGACGATGTCGGCCTGTCGGCGGCAAAGCTGTTCTTTGCCTACGGCCTCGGCAATGCGCTGACCTTCCCGATGTCGGTCGGCGCCACCACGGTGCTGAATGCGGAGCGTCCGACGCCGGCCGTGATGTTTGCGCTGCTGAACAAATATCATCCCAGCATCTTCTTCGGCGTGCCGACCTTGTTTGCGGCGATGCTGAATGATGAGTCGATGAAGGCGCAGCGCGGCGGGGATCGTCTGCGCATCTGCACCTCGGCGGGAGAAGCGCTGCCGGAATCGGTCGGCAACGCCTGGCGCGCGCGCTTCGGCGTCGACATTCTCGACGGCGTCGGCTCGACCGAATTGTTGCACATCTTCCTGTCGAACGCGCCCGGCGACATCAAGTACGGCACCTCCGGCCGTCCGGTGCCCGGCTACAAGGTGCGGCTGGTCAACGAGCTGGGTGCCGAGGTGGCCGACGGCGAAGTCGGTGAGCTGCTGGTCGATGCGCCCTCGGCCGGAGAGTGCTACTGGAACCAGCGCAGCAAGAGCCGCGCGACGTTCGAAGGGGTGTGGACCCGCACCGGCGACAAATATATTCGCGACGACGAGGGCCGTTACACCTTCTGCGGCCGCTCGGACGACATGTTCAAGGTCTCCGGCATCTGGGTCTCGCCATTCGAGGTCGAGAGCGCGCTGATCACCCATCCCGCGGTGCTGGAAGCGGCCGTGGTGCCGGAGGCCGATCCGGAAGGATTGCTGAAGCCGAAGGCGTTCGTCGTGCTGCGGCCCGAGGGCAGGATCGACGGCTTGCACGAGGCGTTGAAGGAACACGTCAAGCAGAAGATCGGCCCGTGGAAATATCCGCGCTGGATCGATGTCGTGGAGTCGCTCCCGAAGACCGCGACGGGAAAGATCCAGCGGTTCAAGTTGCGCGATGGCGAAGGCGTGAAGCCCTGAGGCGTCCGGTGAAGGGTCGCATGCAAGCGAGCGTTTGTGGCGTGAACTCCTGTGAGGTCAGCACTCCGGTCGGGCTCCCTCCCCCCTTGCGGGGGAGGGTCGGGGAGAGGGGTAAGCCCCGGGCGCCGACGTCAGAGATAAGACGCGGCCATATCAATGTTCGCCGCACGATCATCGCTGAGCCGAGCTTTGTTCTCGCTTCCCGTTATGTGGCGGAGCAAGCGGCACCCCTCTCCCTGCCCCTCCCCCGCAAGGGGGGAGGGAAGGAGAGAGTTGTGATCGCCTCGCTAGCAAGTTGAGAATGGAGCTTCGCGTGACTCTCGCACCATCAGGCTTCCTCTCCATCGACGGCGCCGATCTCGAATACCGCATGATCGGTCCGTCCCCCGACGCGGCGCCGACCATCGTGATGCTGCATGAAGGACTCGGCTCGGTCGGCCTGTGGGGCGATTTTCCCGAGAAGCTGCAGGCTGCGACCAATGCGGGCGTGTTCGTCTATTCGCGCGCCGGCTATGGCGCCTCCACATCGGTGAAGCTGCCGCGGCCGATCGATTACATGCAGGTCGAGGCGCTCGACGTGCTGCCGAAGCTGCTGGACCGGATCGGATTCCGCCGCGGGCTGCTGGTCGGCCATTCCGATGGCGCCTCGATCGCGGCGATCTATGCCGGCGCGCATCAGGATCATCGGCTGCAGGGGATTGCGCTGATGGCGCCGCATTTCGTCGTCGAGGACATCTCGGTGAAATCGATCGTCGAGATCAGGACCGCGTATGAGACGACCAACCTCAGGGAGAAGCTCGCGCGCTGGCACAAGGACGTCGACAACGCCTTCCATGGCTGGAACGGTGCCTGGCTCGATCCGGCATTCCGCGATTGGGACATCTCCGAATATCTGGCCTATGTCCGCGTGCCCGTGCTGATCGTGCAGGGCGTCGACGATCAATACGGCACGATGCGCCAGGTCGAGATCGCGAAGGAGGAGTGCTACTGCCCGGTCGACGTCGCCGCTGTGGTCGGCGCCGGCCATTCGCCGCACCGCGAGGCGCCGGCGGTGACGCTGGAGGCGGTCACCGAATTCACCCGCGCAGCGCTGCGCGACGACCGGGCACTGGCGGCCTGAAGTTTATCTCCGGTCCTAGGTCATTGGCCGAACGGACAATTTGGCCAACATGAAACAAAATGCATGTTTTTTCGTTTTGAACTGGACTAGACCGAAAACATGCATTATTGTGCATATAGCTAAACCGATAAAGCTGAACCAACAACGTTGAAGGGTGGCCCAATGGCTGGCGACGATCGCGTCCTTGCAGGCGGGGCGAAATACATCGATTTCCAGACCGAGCCACAGCGCTACCGGCACTGGAAGCTGGACGTGCAAGGCGATGCCGCGACGCTGACCATGGACGTCGACGAGAACGCCGGCCTGTTCGAAGGCTATCAGCTCAAGCTCAATTCCTACGACCTCGGTGTCGACATCGAGCTTGCCGACGCCGTGCAGCGGCTGCGCTTCGAGCATCCGGACGTAAAGGTCGTGGTGATGCGCTCGGGCAAGAACCGGGTGTTCTGCGCCGGCGCCAACATCCGCATGCTGGCGGGCTCGACGCACGCCCACAAGGTCAATTTCTGCAAGTTCACCAACGAGACCCGCAACGGCCTCGAAGATTCCAGCGAGAATTCCGGCCAGAGCTTCATCACCGTCGTCAACGGCACCGCGGCCGGCGGCGGCTATGAGCTCGCGCTCGCCACCGACCACATCATGATGGCCGACGACGGCGCGGCCGCCGTCGCGCTGCCGGAAGTGCCGCTGCTCGCAGTGCTGCCGGGCACCGGCGGTCTCACGCGGGTGGTCGACAAGCGCAAGGTGCGCCGCGACCACGCCGACTTCTTCTGCACCATCGAGGAAGGCATCAAGGGCAAGCGCGCCGTGCAGTGGCGGCTGGTCGACGAGATCGCGCCGAACAGCAAGCTCGAAGGCAAGCTTGCCGAGCGGGTCAAGGAATTCGCCGCGAAATCGAAGCGCAAAGGCTCGGGCAAGGGCGTAACGCTGGCGCCGCTGCAGCGAACCATCGACGACAGCGCGATCCGCTACGGTTTCGTCAGTGTCGATATCGATCGCGCTGCGCGGATTGCGACCATCTCCATCAAGGCGCCGGAAGCCACTGTAACCGCCGACATCGACAACATGATCGCGCAGGGCGCATCGTTCTGGCCGCTGCAGGTTGCCCGCGAGCTCGATGATGCGATCCTGCATCTGCGCATCAACGAACTCGGCATCGCGATGCTGGTGTTCAAGAGCCATGGCGACCGCGCCAACGTCGTCAGCTATGACGCCTTCCTCGAGGCCAACAAGGCGCACTGGCTGGTCAACGAGATCAGGCACTACTGGAAGCGCGTGCTCAAGCGCATCGACGTCACCTCGCGCACGCTGGTGACGCTGGTCGAACCCGGCTCCTGCTTCGTCGGCTCGCTGGCCGAACTCGTGTTCGCCGCCGACCGTTCCTACATGCTGATCGGCCAGAAGCAGGGCGACAACCGCGCCCCGCCGACCATCGAACTGACCGCGATGAATTTCGGGCCGTATCCGATGAGCCACGGCCTGACCCGGCTGCAGTCGCGTTTCCAGGCCGATCCGTCGGATGTTGAGCGCGCGCAGGCGTCGATCGGCAAGGCGATCGACGCCGAAGAGGCCGAAGAGCTCGGCCTCGTCACCTTCGCGCTCGACGATATCGACTGGGACGACGAGGTCCGCGTGTTCCTCGAGGAACGCACCTCGTTCTCGCCCGACAGTCTCACCGGCATGGAAGCGAATTTGCGCTTCGTCGGTCCGGAGACCATGGAATCGAAGATCTTCTCGCGCCTCACCGCGTGGCAGAACTGGATCTTCCAGCGCCCGAACGCGGTCGGTGAAGAGGGCGCGCTCCGCCGTTACGGCACCGGCCAGAAGGCGCAATTCGATATGACGAGAGTGTAGAGGCGAATAGGGAGTGGCGAATAGCGAATAGGGGTTTCCATTCGCTACTCGCCATTCGCTATTCGCGGTTCACGAAAACGATCTGTCCAACGCGGGAGAGCTCCCAATGAACATCATGAACGTCGACTACTCGACCAAGATTCCCAACAACGTGAATCTCGCCGAGGACCGCCAGGTGCTCAAGGCGCTGGAAGGCTGGCACCCCGGTTACATGGACTGGTGGGGCGACATGGGACCGGAGGGGTTCCAGGAATCGCTGGTCTATCTGCGCACCGCCTATTCGGTCGATCCGCGCGGCTGGGCCAAGTTCGACTATGTGAAGATGCCCGACTACCGCTGGGGCATCCTGCTTGCGCCGCAGGAAGAAAACCGCGTCATTCCGTTCGGCGAGGATTTTGGTAAGCCGGCCTGGCAGGAAGTGCCCGGCGAACATCGCGCGCTGCTTCGCCGCCTGATCGTGATCCAGGGCGACACCGAGCCGGCGTCGGTCGAGCAGCAGCGCCATCTCGGCAAGACCGCGCCATCGCTCTACGACATGCGCAATCTGTTCCAGGTCAATGTCGAGGAAGGCCGCCATCTCTGGGCGATGGTCTATCTGCTGCAGAAGTATTTCGGCCGCGATGGCCGCGAGGAGGCGGATGATTTGTTGCGCCGCCGCTCCGGCGATGCGGATAGCCCACGCATGCTCGGCGCCTTCAACGAAACGACGCCGGACTGGCTGTCGTTCTTCATGTTCACCTACTTCACCGACCGCGACGGCAAGATGCAACTGCATTCGCTGGCGCAGTCGGGCTTCGATCCGCTATCGCGCACCTGCCGCTTCATGCTGACCGAGGAAGCGCACCACATGTTCGTCGGCGAGACCGGCATTACCCGCGTCGTGCAGCGCACCTGCGATGCGATGCAGGAGGCCGGCATCACCGACCCGACCGACATTGCGAAAATCCGCGCGCTCGGCGTGATCGACCTGCCGACCATCCAGAAGAAGCTGAACCTGCACTATTCGCTGTCGCTGGATCTGTTCGGCTCTGAAGTGTCGACCAACGCGGCGAACGCCTTCAATACCGGCGTCAAGGGCCGTTACAAGGAAACCACGATCGAGGACGACCACCAGCTCAAGAACTCGACCTATCCAGTGCTCAAGCTCGTCAATGGCGAGATCAAGCGGGTCGATGAGCCGGCGCTGACGGCGCTCAACATGCGGCTGCGCGATGACTACTCGCAGGATTGCATCAAGGGCATGCTGCGCTGGAACAAGGTGATCTCGACATCGGGCTATGACTTCAGGCTGGAATTGCCGAACGTCGCCTTCCATCGCCAGATCGGCGAGTTCAGGGATGTCCACGCGACGCCGGACGGATTGCTGATCGACGATGCCACCTGGGCCAAGCGCAGGAACGATTGGCTGCCGTCGACCGCCGACGGTGACTTTATCGCCTCGCTGATGAAGCCAGTGACCGAAGCCGGCGAGTTCGCCTCCTGGATATCGCCGCCGAAGGTCGGCATCGACAACAAGCCCGGCGACTTCGAGTATGTGAAGATCGAGTACTGAGATTCTTTACCTCGCCCCGCAAGGGACCGCTTGCGGGGAGAGGTCGGATCGCTCTTGCGATCCGGGTGAGGGGGTACAGGTCTCTCGGCATTCGCATGCGTGGAGAGAGGCCCCTCACCCCAACCCTCCAAGAGCGAGCTACGCTCGTCTCGACCCCGCGAGGGAGCGCACCTCCGACGCCGTCGGCTATCTACCCCGCGATCTCAAGTCCCGCATTCGCGTAAACCACACCGCCATCGACCGCGATCGTGTTGCCGACCACGTAGTCGCCGGCGCGTGAGGCGAGATAAATCGCCAGCCCCGCCATGTCCTCGTCGGTTCCGATCCGGCCCGCCGGAATGCGTTGTGCGAGCTCGTCCGCGCGGTCGCGCGCCGCCCGGTTCATGTCCGACGCGAACGCGCCCGGTGCAATCGCGGTGACGTTGATATGCTCCTTGATCAGCTTGGTTGCCATCCGCCGCGTCAGATGGATCACGGCGGCCTTGCTGGCCGCGTAAGAGTAGGTCTCGCCCGGGTTGACGAAGATGCCGTCGATCGAGGCGATGTTGATCACCTTGGCTGGCCGGTCGTGCGAGGCGGCGGCGCGCAGCGGCTTCGCCAGCGCCTTGGTCAGGAAGAACAGCGACTTGACGTTGAGGTCCATGACCTTGTCCCAGCCGCTCTCCGGGAATTCGTCGAAATCCGCGCCCCATGCCGCGCCCGCATTGTTGACGAGGATGTCGAGCTTCGGCTCCAGCTTGATGACCTCCGTTGCGAGCTTGTCGCAACCCGCCACCGTCGAGATGTCGATCGGCAACGCGATGCATTCGCCGTCATAGGCGCTCGTGAGCTCCTTGGCGGTGGCCTCGCAGGGGCCGGCCTTGCGTGCCGATATGTAGACCTTCGCCGCACCCTGGGCGAGGAAGCCGGCTGCGATCATCTTGCCGATGCCGCGCGATCCACCGGTCACCAGCGCGACGCGGCCTTTGAGTGAGAACAGATCCTTGAACATGTTGCCTCCGTGATTGCGGCAAGCGTTCTGAGCGCGTTGGCTGGGCTAGTCAAGGAACCGCTGGCGCCGACGTGTGCGCCCTGCATCAACTCGAAGCAACATACTGGCTATTCTTCATGCAGAGATTGAGCGCTGTTCGATCACCGTTTCTTGAGATGTGATGCAGTGCACAAGTGCATCGATCGACTTGGCGCATCATGCGCGTGGGTGGAATTCCGAGGCAAATTTCGAGACAGGAGTTTCTGACGTGAAGCACATTGCATTTCCGGCGGCGGGTGTGACGCCCGTCAGCATTATTCCTTTTGGCAAGCGACGAAGAGGTTTGTTCGCGTCGATTCTCGGCGCACTTCATTACACGCGGCGGATTCAGGCGCGCCGCGTCCTCAAGCAGTATCAGCATCTGATCGATCGGGCGGAGCAGCGCCGCATCGAACTGGAGGGGCGCGACCATGTCAGTCACTGAACGATCGTCGGCGCGCAAATCGGTGATCCGGTTTCCCGAACTTAGTGAGACCACGCTGCTTGTTGCGATCGTGGTCGGATTTCTCGTCCTTCACCTTCTCACGGCGATATTGCTGATGCCGGCCGCCAGGAGCGATCCGGCAACACCGCCGGGAGAGACGAGAGCCGTTCTCACCGAGTAGCGCCCGTAATCAATTAATCTTTGCTGCAACCAACGGAGGTCCGCTGATGGCCGACGTGACGTCATTCCTTTTGCTCAGCGCCGCGGTCTTCTGTGGCGCCTTCGTGTCCGGCCTCGCCGGCTTCGCGTTTTCTGCGGTCGCAGGCGCCATCCTGCTGCATGCGATGCCTCCGACCGAGGCCGTGCCGCTGATGATGGCCTGCAGCGTCGGCGTGCAGGGCTCCAACCTCTGGGCGCTCCGGCAGAACATTCAGTGGAAGCAGAGCCTGCCGCTGATTCTCGGCGGCTTGCTCGGCGTGCCGATCGCGCTCTGGCTGCTGCACAATACCGACAGCCGCATTTTCCGCGAGGGCTTTGGCTTGATGGTCGCCGTCTACGCCGGGTACATGCTGTTCAGGCCGGCGATCGCCTACGTTCAAGCAATGCATCTGGGGCGCAACGCGCTGGTCGGATTCGGCGGCGGCCTGATCGGAGGGCTGACGGCGATGCCCGGTGCCCTGCCGACCATCTGGTGCGACATGCACGGCGTGCCGAAGCAGCAGCAGCGCGGCCTGGTGCAACCCTTCATCGCGGCGATGCAACTATCCGCGCTCGCCATGCTGCTGCTGCACCACGACCTGTCGGTGTCAGTCGTTCGCGACTTCGTTCTCGGTGTGCCGGCGCTGCTTGCCGGATCGTGGCTTGGAATCTTCGCGTTTCGCAATATCAACGAGGCCAATTTCAGGCGCGTGATTCTCGCTTTACTGCTGGTGTCGGGCCTGCTGCTGGTGGTGTGACGATTACGCCGCGTCGATGCGGCGGAAGCCGTTCCACATCGCGGTGGCGGCACCCGAGGTCAGCACCGGCAGGATGCGCGCATCCTGGTAGTTGCCGTTCAGCGAGACGCGCTGCAGGGCGGTAAGATGGTCGGCGCTTGCCGGGAACAGCATGCCTGGCCGCGTCGTCACCGCGGTCTTGAAGCCGATGGTCTTCGCGAGCGTGAATTCGCGCGGTCCGGCGGCGATCCTGTCGCCATAGGGATAGGCGAGATGCAGTGCCGGCCGCTGCAGCGCGTCCTCGATCCGTGCCCGGCTGGTCCCAAGCTCGAACGACGCGGTCGCCGCGGTCTGCTTGGCGAGATTGCAGTGCGTGATGGTATGCGCGCCGATCGTGACCAGCGGATCGTCGGCGAAGCTCTTCAACTCATCCCACGACAGGCAGAACTCGCGGGCGATCGCGGTCTCGTCGACACCGTGGCGGCTGCAGAGCGCCGCGATCTCGCGTTGCACGTCGGCTTCGCCGGGCAATGAGCGCAGCCAATCGTGCATGCGGTCGAACGCTGCCTGCTTGGCCTGTGACGTCGATGCGTCAAGCCGCGTCATGGTGCCGCCGATCGGCACCTCGATGGCGGACGCCGCGGCAATCACCCGCTCCAGCGCGATCCACCACAGCCGGCCACTTCCTTCGGCGAAATCGCTGGCGACAAAGACGGTCAGCGGTGCGTCAAACTCGCGCATGACAGGCAGCGCGAAATCCCTGTTGTCGCGATAGCCGTCGTCGAAGGTGAAGCAGGCAAAGCGCCGCGCGAAATTCCGTTCGGTGAGGCGATGATGCGCCTCATCCATGCCGATGATGTCGATGTCGAGCGCGCGCAGATGCGCCAGCGTCGCACGCAGGAACTCCGGCGCGACCTCGAGATGATGATTCGGCTGGAATGCGACGTCGCGTCGCGGGCGGACGTGGTGCAGCATGAAGATGGCGCCGACGCCGGCGAAGATCGGCCGCAGCAGCACATGCGCGCCGGAATAATACAGCGCGCCCAGCCCGGCTCGGATGACGGTGTTGCGAAGCTGTTTCATGAGGATGCGGGCCGGCCGATTTGCATTCCGGCGAGAAGTTAGCGAAAGACCATTGAAGAAACCATTATTCCAACCAGACACCGCACCTCTGCCATCTGGCGTGAATTGGGGTTTGACAGTCGGCCAAGGGTTTGTTTTCTCTCTGATTCCGGAGCCGCAGGACCCTTAATGCACGGACTTTTCAAGTGGAGCAGCAAATGGTGGCCGGGCGTGATTCCGCTGGTCATCTTTTGGGGTATCGCAGCCTGGACGAGCACCGCGAAGGTCGAGGACGATCTTGCCGCGCGCGCAAATGCCGCACTCAAGGATACCGTTCTCGACAAGCGTCGCATCAGCGTCGACGGCCGCGACGTGACCTTCACGGCCAACGCGTTCTCCGAGGATGGCCGCGTCAGCGCGGTGGCTTCGGTAGAAGCCGTGCCGGGCGTGCGATTGGTTAACGATGAATCCCGGCTCGTTCCTGAAGCCAAGCCATATGTCTGGTCCGCCGAACGCGACGTCGTCCGGGTGACGCTCGGGGGCAATTCTCCGCTGCCGTCGAGCAAAAGCAAATTGATGGAGGCCGCGAAGGCCAGTCTCGGCGGCGTCGAAGTGGTGGATCAGATGGGGCTCGCCCGCGGCGCGCCACAGCGGTTCGACGCTGCGGCGCTGCTGCTGCTCGACCAGATCGGCAAGCTGAAGGACGGCAAGATCACGTTGACCGACACCAAGGTCAATCTCTCGGGCATGGCGCGCGATCTTGGTGGCCGCGAGGCGATCGCGGCGGCGCTGAAGAACCTGCCGGAGGGCTATTCGGTCGCCGCCAACGACGTCCAGGCGCCGCCCTACGTGTTCCAGGCCTACAAGGATCCGGTCGCGGTGACCCTGACACTGACCGGCTATGTTCCCGATAACAACGTGCACGCCGCGCTGGTCGCGGCGGCGGGGCGCAAATTCTTCAGCGAGAAGGTGGTCGACAATCTCAAGGCCAGCGTCGGCGCGCCCACAGGCTTTGCCGCGGCGGTGGCGCCGGCGCTCGGCGCGCTGTCGCGGCTCTCGACGGGCACGCTTGTGGTGTCGGACCGCGAGGTGAAACTGTTGGGCGATGCGCTCTATGATGTCGCCGCCGGCCAGATCCGCAACGGGCTCGGCAAGGAGTTTCCGCAGGGCTGGCAGTACAAGGCCGAGGTCTCGGTCAAGCCGGCCGCCGCGCCGGTCGATCCCACAGTGTGCCAGCAACTGTTTTCCGAGATCCTGTCGAAGGGCAATATCCGCTTCGAATCCGGCAAGGCCGACATCGTTTCCGACTCGGCAGGCCTGCTCGATCGCCTGATCGAAACCGCGATGCGCTGCCCGAGCGCGACGATCGAGATCGCCGGCCACACCGACTCTGACGGCGAGGAAGCCGCCAACCAGGCGCTGTCGGAGAAGCGTGCGCAGGCGGTGATGGATTATCTGGCCCGCGCCGGCCTGCCGGCCGAGCGCTTCGTGCCGATAGGTTATGGCAGCACGCAGCCGGTTGCCGGCAACGACAGCGAAGACGGCAAGGCGCAGAACCGCCGCATCGAATTCGTGGTGAAATAGCGATGACCGTGCTCGCGACATTCTTCTGGGGCTGGCTCCTGGCGGCGGCGCTGCTCGGCTTCTGCATGGGCTGGATCGCCGTGGTGCACCGGGCGCAGGGCGTCTCGAAGCTCTGGATCCGGTTGCTGGCGCTGCTCGCTCTCGCGCTGGTCGCCGCGTCGTTCACGCGGATCGTCCCCGGCCGCTTCGGCTATTGGCTCGATCTCTTGCTGGTGATGTTCGCACTCTATCTCTGCGGCTGCGCGATAGGCTCCTGGCTGCGCGACTGGGTGGTCTCGCGCAGCAGCAGACCGACTGGGTGACGTTTCGTCGCCGCGATGCGGTCCGCGTCGCTATCCGTATTTTCCCGGTGTGACGTGTGAAGGGCTTGGCGGGCTATCTGCCGCACCAGCACCACAAAGCCTCGTCCGCGTGCCGCGAAATGCTCAAATTTGTGCATCCGCTGTCATGAATCGTCCCTAATATCTTGAACAAGCGTGTTTTATTCTCGCTTCACGAATTCCACTCCAGCCCAAAACGCGCTAATGGGGGCAGGGAACAGCGAAGCGTCGGCGGGGTTCGCCCGAGAGCCGTCGGCGCAGGATCGCAATTCGAGGTCTAGATGCAGGAAGCAATACGCAGGGCGATCGCGTTTCTGCGCCAGAAGCAAGTCCTGCACAGGCTTGGCGTTGTCGTCAGCATCGCCGTCATCGGCATCGCCTGCTACGTCCTCTATCACATGCTGCGCGGCATCGACACCAACGAGGTGATCGAGGCGATCAAGAGCACCGAGCCGCGCCAGATCGCGCTGGCCGCGCTGTTCGTCACGGCAGGCTACTTCACGCTGACCTTCTATGACCTGTTTGCCGTGCGCGCGATCGGTCACGCCCATGTGCCCTATCGCGTCAACGCGCTCGCTGCCTTCACGTCGTACTCGATCGGCCACAATGTCGGCGCCAGCGTTTTCACCGGTGGCGCGGTGCGCTATCGGATCTATTCGGCCTGGGGCCTGAACGCGATCGATGTCGCCAAGATCTGCTTCCTCGCCGGACTGACCTTCTGGCTCGGCAATGCCGCGGTGCTCGGCCTCGGCATCGCCTACCATCCGGAGGCGGCCGCGAACATCGACCAACTACCGCCCTGGCTCAATCGCGCCCTCGCGTTCGCGATCATCACCGCGCTCGTCGCCTATGTGGTCTGGGTCTGGACCCAGCCGCGGGTGGTCGGCCGCGGCCCCTGGACGGTGACCCTGCCGGGCGGCCCGCTGACGCTGTTGCAGATCGTGATCGGCATCGTCGACCTCGGCTTCTGTGCGCTGGCGATGTATGTGCTGGTGCCGGATGAACCTAACCTCGGCTTCGTCGTGGTCGCCGTGATCTTCGTGTCGGCCACCTTGCTCGGGTTCGCCAGCCATTCCCCCGGCGGCCTCGGCGTGTTCGACGCCGCCATGCTGGTCGGCCTCTGGCAGATGGACCGCGAGGACCTGCTGGGCGGCATGCTGCTGTTTCGGCTGCTCTACTATATTGCGCCGTTTGTCATATCTGTAATCTTGCTGACGTTTCGGGAGGTTATTCTCAGCGCCCGACTGAAGCGGCTGCCGCAGGCTGATTCGGGTCCCCATGCCGGGCCGCAGCACGAGGCGGTCTATGTCCGCAAGCGTGGTGATTCCGGCGTCTGACGCAGCGGCCGAATGCCTCCTTGCGAAGCAAGCCTGGTCTCGCCTGAGGACGACATGAACCGACGGGAAGAAAGCCGCCGCGATGGCCATTGACGATTCGCCCTCATCGATTTTCTCGCCGTGGCCGGACCGGTTGCGTCACGCGGCGATCATCCTTTTGGCCGCAGCACTTGCGCTCAGCGTGGTGGTTGCGCTCGGCGAATTGTCGCCGGTGCGCGCCTGCGCGGTGTTCGCCTGCATCGCGGCCGCGGCCCTGGTGCCCTGGCGGCTGCACGATCATGCGACGTCCCGCGAGGATGTCCGCGGCGTCAATCCGGTCGAGACCGCCGCCGTCAACGCCGTGGTCGCCGGCATGCCGGATCCGGCCGTGTTGCTGGATCGCGCCGGCCGCGTCATCCACCTCAACACCGCAGCCGCCGAGCTTGCGCCGGCGCTGCGCAAGAATGAACTGGCGCAATTTGCCCTGCGTTCGCCCGAGATCATCACCGCGCTGCGCGAGGCGATCGCGACCAGCGAGCCGCGCCGCGCCACCTATACCGACCACGTCCCGGTCGATCGCTGGATGGAGTTGGTCATCACGCCGGTCCCGGTGCCGACGCAGTTCGGCGGCACCGACAAGTGCATGCTGATGACCTTCCACGACCTGACGCCGCTGCGGCGGGTCGAGGAGATGCGCGCCGATTTCGTCGCCAATGCGAGCCACGAGCTGCGCACGCCGCTCGCCGCGCTGTCCGGCTTCATCGATACGCTGCAGGGGCCGGCGCGGGACGACGTCCGGGCGCGTGAACGCTTCCTCGGCATCATGCACGGCCAGGCGACCCGCATGGCGCGGCTGATCGACGACCTGTTGTCGCTGTCACGGGTCGAGCTCTCGGCCCATGTCCGCCCCGAAACCTCGATCGATATCGTGCCGATCGTCCGCCAGGTGGCCGACGGGCTCGAGGCGCTGGCCAGCGAACGCCAGGTCGAGATCGAGATCGATTTGCCCGAGAGGCCGGTCACCATCGCCGGCGACCGCGAGGAACTGCTGCGGCTGTTCGAGAACCTGATCGAGAATGCCCTGAAATACGGCGCCTCCGGTGGCCGCGTCATAGTGTCGCTGAGCCAGGCGGCGCAGACCGAGGCCAGCCCCGAAGTCCGTGTGATGGTTAGGGATTTCGGCCCCGGCATCGCGCCGGAGCACTTGCCGCGGCTGACCGAGCGGTTCTACCGGGTGGACGTCGGCGACAGCCGGAACCAGGGCGGTACGGGCCTCGGATTATCCTTGGTGAAACATATTCTTAACCGTCATCGCGGCCGTCTTTTAATCGAAAGCGTGCCGAAAAACGGCGCCACTTTTACCGCCTGTTTTCCCCGCCTGAAGACTCCGGTACCAGCACAAAGCTGAGTATTTCCAATACTTTAGTATAGTCATGCAACTGTCATCCAACCTTCGTAAAACCGGCACCGACCGCTCCTAGATGGGACCGGCGTGAGCGCGATCGGGCGCAATTGGCGCTTCGCTCACACGAGGAGATCATCATGAAATTCGTCAAGGCAATCTGCGCTGCCGGCTTGTTGGCGGTGTCGACGCCGGCTTTCGCGGCCGACATTACGGGCGCGGGATCGACCTTCATTTTCCCCGTGCTCTCGAAATGGGCTGACGCTTACAAGAAGGAATCGGGCAACGGCGTGAACTATCAGTCGATCGGTTCCGGCGCCGGGATCAAGCAGATCCAGGCCAAGACCGTCACATTCGGTGCGACCGACGCCCCGCTGAAGGCCGACCAGCTCCAGAAGGACGGTCTCGCCCAGTGGCCGATGATCATGGGCGCGATCGTTCCGGTCGTGAACATCGAGGGTGTCAAGCCGGGCGAAATCGTTCTCGACGGTCAGACCCTCGGCGAAATCTTCCTCGGCAAGATCACCAAGTGGGATGACGCTGCGATCAAGAAGCTCAACCCGAATGCCAAGCTGCCGTCGGACGCGATCGCCGTCGTGCACCGCGCTGACGGTTCCGGGACCACCTTCAACTTCACCGACTACCTGTCCAAGGTCAGCGCGGATTGGAAGAGCAAGATCGGTTCCGGCACGGCGGTCGAGTGGCCGGTCGGCGTCGGCGCCAAGGGCAATGAGGGCGTTGCCGCCAACATCGGTCAGACCAAGAACTCGATCGGCTATGTCGAGTATGCCTACGCCAAGCAGAACAAGCTGACCTACACCGGTCTGGTCAACAAGGCCGGCAAGACCATCCAGCCGACCAACGAAGCGTTCCAGGCCGCCGCCTCGAATGCCGACTGGGCCAACGCTCCGGGATACTACCTGATCCTCACCGACCAGCCCGGCGACAAGTCCTGGCCGATCGTCGCGTCGACCTTCGTGCTGATGCACAAGGAAGCGACCGACAAGGCCGCGTCGCAGGAAGCCCTCAAGTTCTTCAAGTACGCCTTCGAGAAGGGCGGCAAGATGGCTGAAGAGCTCGACTACATCCCGATGCCGGACTCGGTCATCAAGCTGATCGAGAAGACCTGGAACTCCGACATCAAGAGCTAAGCCTTACACTTCGAACCAAGCCTGTGCCGCCTTAAGGGGCGGCACAGGTCGCGACCAGCCCGGCTCCGACATCACCACAATAACAGCGGATCCCGGGTCCCGCGCCTGACAAGGCGCAACCGGAATGGCGCCGGCGAAAACGCCAGTGAAGATCGCTTCGGGGCGTAGCGGTTTGCGTAGCTTTCAAATAGTAAAGAGGGAATTGGCGTGGCAGACATGGCTGTTCAGGGCGATGTGATGGAAGCCGCCGGACCTTACGATCGCGCCAAGGCCCTCAGCGCCTTCAAGTTCGGTGATGCCACCTTCTATTGGATCACCCGCATCTCCGCGATTTCCGTTCTGCTGATCCTCGGCGGCATCATCGTGTCGCTGATCATCGGCGCATGGCCGGCGATGAAGGAATACGGCTTCGCCTTCCTGTGGACGCAGCGCTGGGCGCCCTCGGCCGATCCGCCGGTGCTCGGCGCGCTCGGCCCGATCTACGGTACCATGCTGACCTCGATCATCGCGATGATGATCGCGATCCCGGTCGGGCTCGGCATCGCCATCTTCCTGACCGAACTCTGCCCGCAAATGCTGCGCCGTCCGATCGGCATCGCGATCGAACTGCTCGCCGGCATCCCCTCGATCATTTACGGCATGTGGGGCTTCTTCGTGCTGGGCCCGTTCCTGGCCAACACGTTCCAGCCGTTCATCATCAGGATCTTCGAAGGCGTGCCGGTGCTCGGCGCGGTATTCGGCGGCCCGCCGTCCTATCTCAGCCTGTTCAACGCCGCGCTGATCCTCGCCATCATGGTGTTGCCGTTCATCACCGCGATCTCGGTCGACGTGTTCAAGACCGTGCCGCCGGTGCTGAAGGAGGCCGCCTATGGTATGGGCTGCACCACCTGGGAAGTGGTCCGCAGCGTCGTGATCCCCTACACGCGGGTCGGCGTGATCGGCGGCGTCATGCTGGCGCTTGGCCGCGCGCTCGGCGAGACCATGGCGGTGACCTTCATTATCGGCAACTCGTTCCGCATCTCGTCCTCGATCTTCGCGCCGGGCACTACTATCTCGGCGGCGATCGCCTCCGAATTCGCCGAGAGCGACGGGCTGCACCAGTCCGCCCTGATCCTGCTCGGCCTGCTGCTGTTCGTGCTGACCTTCTTCGTGCTCGCCGGAGCGCGGCTGATGCTGATGCGGCTTGAAAAGAAGGCGGGGAAGTGACGCCATGAACCCGATCTACAAATCCCGCCGCCGCACCGACGTCATCATCCGGCTGCTGTGTGTCGGTGCCGCGGCGTTCGGCGTCACCTGGCTGGCGCTGATCCTGGCGACGCTGCTCTACAACGGCCTTGCCGGGCTGAGCGTGCAGCTCTTCACCCAGAACACGCCGCCGCCCGGCTCGAACGAAGGCGGCCTTCTCAACGCGATCGTCGGCTCGGTCATCATGACCGTGATCGGGGTCGGCGTCGGCGCGCCGCTCGGCCTGTTCGCCGGCACCTATCTCGCCGAATACGGCAGGCATGACCGGCTCACCTCGGTGATCCGGTTCATCAACGACATCCTGCTCAGCGCGCCCTCGATCATCATCGGCCTGTTCATCTATGGTGCCGTCGTGGTGCCGATGCGCGGCTTCTCGGCGATCGCGGGCTGTCTGGCGCTCGCGGTCATCGTGATCCCGGTCGTGCTGCGCACCACCGAGGACATGCTGCTGCTGGTGCCCAATCCGCTGCGCGAAGCGGCCTCCGCGCTTGGCCTGCCACGCTCGCTGGTGATCAAGCGGATCGCTTATCGCGCCGCCCGGTCGGGTTTGATCACCGGCGTGCTGCTGGCGACCGCCCGCGTCGCCGGCGAGACCGCGCCGCTGTTGTTCACCGCGCTGTCGAACCAGTTCTTCAGCCTGGATCTGACCAAGACGATGGCCAACCTGCCGGTGACCATCAACAACTTCGTGCAGAGCCCCTATGCCTACTGGAAAGAGTTGGCCTGGAGCGGCGCTTTGCTCATCACCTTCACCGTGCTCGCCCTCAACATCGGCGCGCGCATCCTTGGTGCCGAAAGGGCCGCAAAATGACCGAGCTCTCCGTTTCGACGACTACCCCGAGCCACGTTGCTCCGCATGCGCCGCTGCCGGATGCGCCCCCGAAGGTTACGGTACGCAACCTCAACTTCTATTACGGCGAGCACCATGCGCTGAAGAACATCAACCTGACGCTCGGCACCAACCGCGTCACCGCGTTCATCGGCCCGTCCGGCTGCGGCAAGTCGACTTTGCTGCGCATCTTCAACCGGATGTATGATCTCTATCCGGGCCAGCGCGCCGTCGGCCAGCTGATGCTGGACCAGACCAACATCCTCGATCCCAAGCTCGACCTCAATCTGTTGCGCGCGCGGGTCGGCATGGTGTTCCAGAAGCCGACGCCGTTCCCGATGACGATCTACGAGAACATCGCCTTCGGCATCCGCCTCTACGAGAAGATCTCGAAGTCCGAAATGGACGACCGCGTCGAGAAGGCGCTGCGCGGTGGCGCGCTGTGGAACGAGGTCAAGGACAAGCTGAACGCGTCGGGGCTCTCGCTCTCCGGCGGCCAGCAGCAGCGGCTGTGCATCGCGCGGACGGTTGCGGTGCGGCCCGAGGTGATCCTGTTCGACGAGCCGTGCTCGGCGCTCGATCCGATTTCGACCGCCAAGGTCGAGGAGCTGATCCAGGAGCTGTCCGAGGACTACACCATCGCGATCGTCACCCACAACATGCAGCAGGCGGCCCGCGTCTCCGACAAGACCGCCTTCATGTATCTCGGCGAACTGATCGAGTTCGACGACACCAACAAGATTTTCACCTCGCCCAGCGATCGACGCACGCAGGACTACATCACCGGCCGGTTCGGCTGAGGAGATAGACGATGGCTTCTGAACATACCGCCAAGGCATTCGACAGCGACCTGCAGGAACTGACACGCCTGGTCGCCGAGATGGGTGGCTTGGTCGAGCGCATGATCACCGAGTCGGTCGATGCGCTGATCCGCCGCGACGTAGCGCTCGGCAAGCGCGTCGTCGCTGCCGACATCGAGATCGACAGCTTGCAGCGCGTCATCGAGGAGCGCGCGGTTCTGACCATCGCACGCCGCCAGCCGATGGCGATCGATCTGCGCGAGATCGTCGGCGCGATGCGGGTGGCCACCGACCTCGAGCGGATCGGCGACCTCGCCAAGAACATGGGCAAGCGCGTCGCGGCGCTGGAGAGCGATTTCCAGCCGCTCAAGCTGATCCGCGGCCTCGAGCACATGACCGACCTCGTGCTGTCGCAGGTCAAGTCGGTGCTCGACGCCTATGCCGCCCACGATCTGCCGGCGGCGATGAACGTCTGGAAGGGCGACGAGGAGGTCGACGCGATCTGCACCTCGCTGTTCCGCGAACTGCTCACCTACATGATGGAAGATCCGCGCAACATCTCGTTCTGCATCCATCTGATGTTCTGCGCCAAGAACATCGAGCGGATCGGCGACCACGCCACGAATATCGCCGAAACCGTGTTCTACATGATCGAGGGCCAGCAGATCATGGACAAGCGTCCAAAGGGTGACATGACCAATTTCGCTACCACGGTTCCGGGCACCTAATCACCATCTGGCGAAGTGGGCACCGGCTTTCCGGCAAGAACGTGCTCATCAAGGAGATGATCGTTTCGGTTCGCGTCAGGACAACGGATCAGGACAGAGAGAACACAAACCGATGAGCGCACGCATTCTGGTGGTCGAAGACGAAGAAGCGCTGACGACGTTGTTGCGCTACAACCTCGACGCGGAAGGCTACGATGTCGAGACGGTCGGACGCGGCGATGACGCCGATACCCGGCTGAAGGAGCGCATTCCCGATCTTGTGGTGCTTGACTGGATGCTGCCGGGCCTCTCCGGCATCGAGCTGTGCCGCCGCCTGCGCGCGCGTCCCGAGACCAAGCAGCTCCCTATCATCATGCTGACCGCGCGCGGAGAAGAAAGTGAACGGGTGCGCGGCCTCGCCACCGGCGCCGACGACTACATCGTCAAGCCGTTCTCGGTGCCGGAACTGCTGGCGCGGGTGAAAGGCCTGTTGCGCCGGGCGAGCCCGGAGCGGCTTGCGACCGTGCTGACCTATGGTGACATCGAGCTCGACCGCGAGAAGCGCCGCGTGGCGCGCTCGGGCCGTCCGATCGATCTCGGCCCGACCGAGTATCGGCTGCTCGAGTTCTTCCTCGAGCATCCCGGCCGCGTGTTCAGCCGCGAGCAATTGCTCGACAGCGTCTGGGGCCGCGACATCTATATCGACGAACGCACCGTCGACGTGCATATCGGCCGCCTGCGCAAGCTGCTCAATCCCGGCCGCGAGCAGGATCCGATCCGCACCGTGCGCGGTGCCGGCTACGCACTCGACGATCGTTTTGCAAAGGCCGAGCCGCAGCCGTAAGGCTGCGCGAACAGCAACACACCGTCGTCTGGGCCTAGTGAGGCAGCCACCGGCGGCAGGGTTCCCTCCCCCCTTGCGGGGGAGGGTTAGGGAGAGGGGTGCCGCTTGCTCCGCTGCCGATTGATCGCGAACCGTGACAGCGAGTGTCTCGCCGGTTCGATTGATCAAGCTTCGCTACATGTCTTGCATTGGAGTTCGGGGCCTACCCCTCTCCCCAACCCTGCCCCGCAAGGGGGCGAGGGAGCCTGACCCGCGTGCTCACCTCACATCGTCGAACGTGAGACCCCGCGAGATGGCGCTGACGAAAATCGCAGCACTTCGAATTCTGCCTTACCGCGTCGGCTTTGCTGCCGGCCGCCGGCGATCGTTGGCGGGCTGGTAGGCGATGCGCGAATGATGCGCGCAATAGGGCAGGCCGCCGAGCGCCTTGCCGCCGCAGAAGAAGAAATCCGGGCTTGAGGGATCGCCGACCGGCCAGTGACAGGTCGCCTCGTTCAGCTCGAGCAGCGACAGCCGCTGGCTCATCGGAACGACGTTGTCGTAGGCGATCGGATCCGGCTCCATCTCGACCTCGAAGGCGTGGGCCAGCGCAGTATTGCCGCGCGACACTGGCCGCGCCACCCGCATCATATGCTGCGCGGGGCGTGCCTTGCGCTGTCGCGGCGCGGCGGTGGAGGGGGCCTTGGCGCGGCCCGACAGGCCGAGCCGGTGCACTTTGCCGATCACGGCGTTCCGCGTCACATTGCCAAGTTCCGCCGCGATCTGGCTGGCCGACAGGCCGGATTCCCAGAGCTTCTTCAGCTGCTCGACGCGATCGTCGGACCAGGTCAATACAGTCATCGCATTTTTCCCTTCGCCTAGCACCGGCCAGTCCTTGGAGCGGTGCTGCGAGCCAAAGCTCGAAAAACTCCTGCGGTCAGAATCCCTTAGCCCTCGCCGAGCGCGCCTATGCGCCCGAACGTCTACGCAGAACCAAGTCTACTTAAGGGGTCCAGTACTGCCGCACGAGATGTCGTACCCGACAGCCCAAACGCTACAATATGGCGTGACTCCGGCGCAAGAGTCCGCGGTAGCGCGTCCACATGTTCCCACACTTATGCATTGCAATGAGTCTTTTCCACCGCACCGGAATGCCCCGGATTGCGTTCGTTTCGCATTGCCGGCAGGCCGCTTCGTGACGATTGACAGTTACTGCCTGCAGCATAGAATGCCTCCACGTGCCGCCCGAAAAGGCGGCACGTTTTGTTTTCCGAAGCCGGCTGTTGCTGCGCTGGCGTCAAGGCGCGCGGCAATCGTCGGCCTCAAACCCGTCAGTGATGGCCATGACAAACCCCGCCGCGTCGCATCTGCTTCCCGTCTTCGCCAGGGCCGATCTCGCCTTCGAGCGCGGTGAGGGCGCCTGGCTGATATCAACCAACGGCGAGCGCTATCTCGACTTCACCTCGGGTGTCGCGGTGAACGCGCTCGGGCACGCGCATCCGCATCTGGTCCAGGCGTTGCAGGAGCAGGCGACGAAGCTCTGGCACATGTCGAACCTGTTCAAGAGCCCGGATGGCGAGGTGCTCGCCGCGCGGCTCTGCGAGCAGAGCTTCGCCGACTTCGTGTTCTTCTGTAATTCGGGCGCGGAGGCGATGGAGGGCGTGATCAAGCTGGTCCGCCACTATCACTTCTCCAAGGGACATCCCGAGCGCTACCGCATCATCACCTTTGAAGGCGCCTTCCATGGCCGCACGCTGGCGACGCTCGCTGCCACCGGCACGGCCAAATATCTCGAAGGCTTTGGCCCGCCGATGGACGGCTTCGACCAGGTGCCGCATGGCGACATCGAAGCCGTGAAGAAGGCGATCGGACCGGACACGGCCGGCATCCTGATCGAGCCGGTGCAGGGCGAGGGCGGCGTGCGCTCCGCGCCGCATGCCTTCTTCAAGGCGTTGCGCCAGCTCTGCGACGAGCACGGCCTGCTGCTCGCATTCGACGAGGTGCAGACCGGCATGGGCCGCACCGGCGATCTGTTTGCCTACAAGCGCGTCGGCGTCACGCCCGACGTCATGTCGCTCGCCAAGGCGCTCGGCGGCGGCTTCCCGATCGGCGCGGTGCTGGCGAGCGCGAAGGCTGCGGCCGGCATGGCGCCCGGCTCCCACGGCTCGACCTTCGGCGGCAATCCGCTGGCGGTGGCGGCGGCCAATGCCGTGCTCGACGTCATGCTCAAACCCGGCTTCTTCGATCACGTGCAAAGGATGTCGCTGCTGCTCAAGCAGAAGCTCGCCTCCGTCGTCGACCGCTATCCCAGCGTGCTCTCGGACGTGCGCGGCGAGGGCCTCCTGATCGGCGTCAAGGCCGTGGTGCCCTCGGGCGAGCTCGTCGCCGCGCTGCGCGACCAGAAACTGCTGACCGTCGGCGCCGGCGACAATGTCGTGCGGTTCCTGGCGCCGCTGATCGTCACCGAGGCCGAGCTCGACCAGGCGGTCGGAAGCCTCGAGCGCGCCTGCGCTGCGCTACAGGCGGCCCAGCCGAGCAAGGCGGCCGGGTGATGAGCAAGTCGGTCCGCCACTTCCTCGATATCAACGAACTGCCGCTTGCCGAGCTGCGCAACATGCTCTCGGCCGGCGCCGCCATGAAGGCGGAGCGCAAGGCGCACGAAAAGGCCAAGCAGCCGCTCGAAGGCAAGACGCTGGCGATGATCTTCGAGCGCCCGTCGACCCGCACCCGGGTGTCGTTCGACGTCGGCATGCGCCAGCTCGGCGGTGAATCGATCATGCTGACCGGCACCGAGATGCAGCTCGGCCGCGGTGAAACCATCGCCGACACCGCGCGCGTGCTGTCGCGCTATGTCGACGCGATCATGATCCGCATCCTCAACCACGATGCACTGCTCGAACTCGCCGCGCACGCCACCGTTCCCGTCATCAACGGGCTGACGCGCCGTTCGCATCCCTGTCAGGTGATGGCCGATCTGATGACCTTCGAGGAAAATCGCGGCTCGATCGAGGGCAAGACGGTGGCCTGGACCGGCGACGACAACAACGTGCTGGCCTCCTGGGCCCACGCCGCCGAGCGCTTCAAGTTCAACCTCAATATTGCAACGCCCCCGGAGCTTGCGCCGAAGAAGCCGATGCGCGACTGGATCAGGGCGACCGGCGCGCCGATCGTGCTCGGCAGCGATCCGGAGGCCGCGGTGCGCGGCGCCGACTGCGTCGTCACCGACACCTGGGTGTCGATGGGCGACAAGGAAGGCGAACACCGCCACAACGTGCTCAAGCCCTATCAGGTCAATGCCAAGCTGATGTCGCTGGCCAAGCCCGACGCCCTGTTCATGCACTGCCTGCCGGCGCATCGCGGCGAGGAGGTCACCGACGAGGTGATCGACGGCCCGCAATCCGTCGTGTTCGACGAGGCGGAAAATCGCCTGCATGCGCAGAAAGGCATTCTGGCCTGGTGTTTTGACGCGGTGGCGTAGCACTAACTCAGTATTGTCGTCCCTGCCCAGGGCGCAATTGCGCACGGGAGCAGGGACCCATACGCCGCGACCTCGGAAAAAGGCACAAGGGGAGACGCCTTGTGTCACAACAAAATTCTGTGGTTATGGGTCCCTGCTCCGGAGCGCAATTGCGCCCTGGGCAGGGACGACAGACGTTTTCGCGTATGATGAACCCCTTCATTTCATGGTTCGAGACCCCAGATAGAGCGCCATGGTTTCACAATCCTCTGACATCAAAATCACGGCTGAGGCGCCGGTCCGCGCGCCGTCGGCGGTTCCCGTGGACGACGCGGTGCTGGCCTTCGAGGTCGGCGCGCTCGATTTGCGCGGACGGCTGACCCGGCTCGGCCCCGCGCTCGACGAGATCCTGCACAAGCACGATTATCCGCCGCCGGTCGGCAAGCTGCTCGGCGAAGCCATCGTGCTGACGACGCTGCTCGGCTCGTCCGTGAAGTTCGAGGGACGCTTCATCCTGCAGACCCGGACCGACGGTCCGGTCTCACTGCTGATCGTCGATTTCCAGGCCCCCGACCGGCTGCGCGCCTATGCGCGCTACGACGCGGCGCAGCTCAAGCCCGGCCAGACTTCGGGCGAGTTGCTCGGCAAGGGCCATCTTGCCATGACCATCGACCAGGGCGCGGAGATGAGCCGCTACCAGGGACTGGTCGCGCTCGACGGCGGCAGCCTGGAAGAAGCCGCGCATGAATATTTCCTGCGCTCCGAACAGATCCCGACACGGGTGCGCCTTGCGGTCGGTGAGGAGATGCGCAGCGGCGAGGGCGGCAAGCAGCACTGGCGCGCCGGCGGCATCCTGCTGCAATTTCTGCCCAAGGCGCCGGAGCGCGCCAAGCAGGCCGATCTGCATCCCGGCGACGCACCGGAAGGCACGGTCGCGCACAGCGTGCCGGAGGACGATGCCTGGGTCGAGGGACAGTCGCTGATCTCGACCGTCGAGGATGTCGAACTGATCGATCCCGATCTCTCCGGCGAGCGGCTGTTGTACCGCCTGTTTCACGAGCGCGGCGTCCGCGTCTTCACCCCGCAGCCACTGCGCGCGCAATGCTCCTGCTCGCGCGACGCAGTCTCCGCGATGCTGAAGAGCTTTGCGCCGCAGGACCGCGCCGACATGGTCAAGGACGGCAAGGTCGTCGTCACCTGCGAGTTCTGCTCGTCGGTCTACGAGTTCACGCCGGACGAAGCGGGCGTGGAGTAGCAACGCTGGCCATCGTAGCCCGGATTGCGCTGCGCTTCATCCGGGCTACGCAGCAGTCAGTTCAACACCCGCTTCCCGTCCGGGCTCGGGCTGTCCAGCGAAAACGTCGGTATGTCGATCTCGAAGCGTTCGCCGCTCGCGCTGACCATCTGGTAGCTGCCGGTCATGAAGCCGGAGGCGGTCGGCAGCGGCACGCCCGAGGTGTATTCGAAGCGCTCGCCGGGTGCGAGCACCGGCTGCTTGCCGATCACACCTTCGCCGCGGATGTCCCGCCTGTGGCCGGTGGCGTCGGTAATGATCCAGTGCCGGGTCCGCAACTGGACCGTTTCCGAGCCTGCATTGGTGATCACGATGGTGTAGGACCAGAAATATTCGCGCTTCTCGATCGACGATTGCTCCGGCATGAAGTTCGGCTCGACGGTAACTTCGATGTGGCGGGTCACGGCGCGGTACATGCGGCTCATCCGAGGGTCTTCGAGCGGCCATCATATCGAATTGATCTGTCGGAACCAATCGATTGGCGAGGCGGTGAAACCCATACGGGCCGATTTCATCGCGGTTTCAACATAGTTCCGTTCTAAAGCGCGACCGCGTGCCGCCGCTTTCAGCGCTTTGTCCCCAAGTCGCGGGCCGATATTATGTTTTCCGGGCCGTGCGAGACTGCCGCGGCCACACGGTGTTTGATGAGCTCGATTGCCGATCCCATAGCCGGTTCGCCGGCGGCCGATGCCAAGGCTGATACCAAGCCGGCGAAGGCCAAAGCGGCGGTGTCCGCGATTACGCTGCCGGCGGCCGGCGAGCGTGAGCTGCGGCTCGACCTGTTCCGGGGGCTCGCGCTGTGGCTGATCTTCATCGATCATTTGCCGGCAAACCTGCTGACCTGGCTCACGCTGCGCAACTACGGCTTCTCCGACGCCACCGAGATCTTCATCTTCATCTCCGGCTACACCGCGGCCTTCGTCTACGGCCGCGCCATGTTGGAATCGGGCTTCGTGATCGCGACTGCGCGCATCCTGCGCCGGGTCTGGCAGATCTATGTCGCGCATGTCTTCCTGTTCACGATCTTCCTCGCCGAGATCTCCTACGTCGCGACTTCGTTCGAGAACCCGCTCTACTCTGAAGAGATGGGGATCATGGATTTCCTCAAGCAGCCCGACGTGACCATCGTCCAGGCGCTGCTGCTGCGCTTCCGCCCCGTCAACATGGACGTGCTGCCGCTCTACATCGTGCTGATGCTGTTCCTGCCGCTGATCCTGTGGCTGATGAAATGGAAGCCCGATGTCACGCTGGGGCTGGCGGTCGTGCTCTACGCGCTGACCTGGCAGTTCGATCTTTACCTCTCGGCCTATCCGAACGGTTTTTGGGCGTTCAACCCGTTCGCCTGGCAGCTGCTGTTCGTGTTCGGCGCCTGGTGTGCGCTCGGCGGCGCACGGCGGATGTCGCGCATCCTGGCGTCGCCGATCACGATGTGGATCTGCATCGTCTATCTGGTGGCGGCGTTCTTCGTGACGCTGACCTGGTACGTGCCGCAGCTTGGCCACGTCATGCCCAAGCTGATCGAGCAGTGGATGTATCCGATCAACAAGACCGACCTTGACGTGCTGCGTTTCGCGCACTTCCTGGCGCTAGCAGCCCTCACCGTGCGCTTCCTGCCCCGGGATTGGCCGGGGTTGAAATCGCCCTGGCTGCGACCTTTGATCCTGTGCGGCCAGCATTCGCTTGAGATATTCTGCCTCGGCGTCTTCCTCGCCTTTGCCGGACATTTCGTGCTCGCCGAAGTATCTGGAGGTGCCGGACTGCACGCCTTGATCAGCATCTGCGGCATCCTGATCATGTGGGGCATGGCGTGGATCATTTCGTGGTACAAGCACTCCGCCGACAAAGGCGCCTCGCGAACAAGAAGCGCCACCGGCAACGCCGATCTGGCGGGAGGGGGAGCATGAAGTCCGCGTGGACGATGCTTGGCCTGAAGAAGGTTGGCCTGCAGATATTTGGCCTGCTGCTTGCCGCCATGCTGGCGGCCGCCCCGGTGCGCGCCGAAGACGCCGCCGAGCCACAGCCCTGCGACGTGCCCGCCTATCTGGTATCCAGCGAGAGCGCGCTGCCGAAGGTCGCTGCGGCCGTCAAGGGCGGGCAGCCGTTGGACGTGCTGGTGGTGGGCAGTCGCTCCTCCACCATCCCCTCGAACGAGGCGAGCGCCTACCCGGCCAAGTTGCAGGCCGCGCTGAAGGAGGCGCTGCCATCCGCGACGATCAATCTAACCGTAGAATTACAGGCAAAGAGCACGGCCGAAGAGACCGGCGGTACCCTGGTTAAGCTTGTTGAAGCAAAAAGGCCTACTTTGGTTATCTGGCAGACCGGCACGGTCGATGCTATGCGAGCAGTCGATCCTGACGATTTCCGTACCGCTATCGACGACGGAGTTGTTGCGTTGCGGAACGCTGGGGTCGACGTGGTTTTGGTTAATCTGCAGTACAGCCCACGTACCGAGACGATGATCTCCGCGCCACCCTATCTCGACAATATCCGGGTGGTGGCGCAACAGCACGATGTCCCGCTGTTCGACCGGTTCGCGATCATGAAGCAGTGGAGCGATGCGGGAGATTTCGATCTGTTCAGCACCTCGCATGGCGTCGATCTGGCCAAGCGAGTTCATGCCTGTCTCGGCCGCGCGCTGTCGAAATTTGTGATCGATGCGGCCCATCTGGGCCCCGCGCAGCAGAACTAAAGGAAACAAGATTGATGAGTTTTGCCGTCCCTTTTCGCCGAACCTCCTGGCGAAGCGTGTCCGTCGTTGCCGCGTTCGTGTTGCTGACGTCGGCGTCGGTCGCGCCGCTCTGTGCGCAGACCGCGCAAGGAGACCAGCATGCGGCGCTGTCGCCCGGCGCAAGGGCCGAGGCCGTCAAGCCTGCTCCTGCTCCGCCTGCGACGACGCCAGCCACATCGACGGCCGCCACCGATCCGGCGATGCCCGTCGACCAGCGCAGCGCGACCGCAAAGGCGATCGACAAGGTAAAGCAGGTCGCGAAATCCGCCGGCGACATTTTCCACCGCGTGCCGTGTCTGCAGCCCAAGGACGTAGCTAACACCACCGGCTCGCTGCCGCATGTCGCGGCCAAGCTCGCCGCAGGCAAGCCCGTCGTGATCGTCGCGTTCGGATCGTCATCGACGCAAGGTTACGGTTCGACGTCGCCGGAATTCACCTATCCGAACCGGCTCGCCACCCAGCTGCGCCGCCAGTATCCGTCCGCCGACATCACGGTGCTCAATCACGGCAAGGGCGGCGACGATGCGCCTGAAATGATGAAGCGGCTGCAGGCCGAGGTGCTCGACGTGCATCCCGACATGGTGATCTGGCAGGTCGGCACCAACGCGGTACTGCGTAACCTCGACCAAGGCGAGACCGAGAAACAGGTCGGGGACGGCGTCGCGCGCATCCAGGCCGCGGGTGCCGATATCGTGCTGGTCGATCCGCAATATTCGCCGCGCGTCACCGAACGTCCCGAGAGCGCGCGGGGCATGGTGAAGCTGCTCAGCCGCATCGCCGCGCTGCGCCATGTCGGCATCTTCCCGCGCTTCGAGGTGATGCGCGAATGGCACGAGCAGCAGGCGATCCCGATCAACGATTTCGTCATCGCCGACGGCCTGCACATGAACGACTGGGGCTATGCCTGCTTCGCGCAATTGCTCGGCGACGACATCATCCGCTCGGTCGGCCAGCTCAAGCTCGGCGTCAACGTGCCCTCCGACGTGCGGACCTATCGGCCGATGTGAGCTGTTTGCCGTCCCGCTCTCACACCGTCACCCTGAGGTGGCCGCTTCTTCAGCGGCCCTCGAAGGGCGACGGCCCGACTGTGGCCGTGCATCCTTCGAGGGCCGCTACGCGAGCACCTCAGGATGACGGGTCTGACACCGTTACGACCATGGCGCTATCGCATCCCCCCAGCTTGACGTTGCCGCGGTAATCCGCTCCTTTGGCCCCGAAATAACCACCTTCGGGACGAAGCCTCAGGGAACGCTCATGTCTTTCGTGCTGGCCATCGATCAGGGCACCACATCGTCGCGCGCCATGGTGTTCCGCAGCGACATCTCCATCGCCGCGGTCGCGCAGCAGGAATTTCCGCAGCATTTCCCGGCCTCCGGCTGGGTCGAGCACGAGCCGGAGGACATCTGGACCTCGACCATCATGGTGTGCCGCGAGGCGCTGGAGAAGGCCGGCCTGAAGGCCAGGGACATCGCCGCGATCGGCATCACCAACCAGCGCGAGACCACCGTGGTGTGGGACCGCGCCACCGGCCAGGCCGTGCACCGCGCCATCGTCTGGCAGGACCGCCGTACCGCCGACGTCTGCGCCAGACTCAAGGCCGAGGGCCATGAGCCCGCGATCTCGGCCAAAACAGGCCTGATCATCGATCCCTATTTCTCCGGTACCAAAATCGCCTGGATCCTCGATCACGTGCCGGGCGCGCGCGAGCGCGCCGAGCGCGGCGAGCTGTTGTTCGGCACCGTCGATTGTTACCTGTTGTGGCGGCTGACCGGCGGCAAGGTGCACGCCACCGATGCCACCAACGCCTCGCGCACGCTGCTGTTCAACATCCACAGCGGCGAATGGGACGATGATCTCATCAAGCTGTTGCATGTGCCGCGCTCGATGCTGCCGGAGGTGAAGGATTCCTCCGCGCGGTTCGGCGAGACCACCGCCGACCTGTTCGGCGGTCCCATTGCCATCTGCGGCATCGCCGGCGACCAGCAGGCCGCGACGATCGGGCAGGCCTGCTTCGAGCCCGGCATGATGAAGTCGACCTACGGCACCGGCTGCTTTGCCCTGCTCAACACCGGCACGACGCCGGTCGCCTCGAACAACAAGCTGCTCACCACCATCGCCTATCAACTCGGCGGCACGCGCACCTACGCGCTCGAAGGCTCGATCTTCGTCGCAGGCAGCGCGGTGCAATGGCTGCGCGACGGGCTCGGCACGATCAAGCAGGCCGCCGAGACCGGCCCGCTCGCCGACAAATCCGATTCCATGCAGAGCGTCTATCTGGTGCCGGCCTTTGTCGGCATGGGCGCGCCCTACTGGAATCCGCGGGTGCGCGGCGCGCTGTTCGGGCTGACCCGCAACACCGGTCCCGCCGAGCTCGCGCATGCGACGCTGGAAAGCGTCTGCTACCAGACCTTCGATCTCTGGGCCGCGATGCGCACCGACTGGCCGGAGGCCAACGCCGCCAACACCGTGCTGCGCGTCGACGGCGGCATGACGGCGTCGGACTGGACCATGCAGCGCCTCGCAGATTTGCTCAACGCCCCGGTCGACCGCCCGATGATCCAGGAGACCACGGCGTTGGGCGCCGCCTATCTCGCCGGCCTGGAGGCGGGCGTCTATCCGGAGCCGATCAAATTCGCCGACAACTGGCGGCTCGAACACCGCTTCAAGCCGGCGATGAGCGAGGCCACCCGCGAGCGTAAGCTCGCCGGCTGGGCGCGCGCCGTGAAGGGCGTGCTGGCGAGCGACGAAGGGGAATAGCGTCGTGGTCGTGCGGCAAACTCGCTGCACCTCTCCCGCTTGCGGGGGAGGTCGCATTGCATCGTAGATGCAATGCGGGTGGGGGCTCTATCCGTCGAGAGGTTCTCGCTTGTGGAGACGCCCCCACCCCAGCCCTCCCCCGCAAGCGGGAGAGGGAGTGCACCCCCGCCGCTGCGACCGCTGACGTCTCACAACCAACAAGAACAACCATCGGAGAAAACAAACGTGAACACGGATTTCAACCGGGTCATCCCAAAACTGTTCGGCGTAGCGATCTGCGCCGCGCTGCTAACCACCGGCGCGGCCGCGCGCGACAAGGGCAACAGGCTCTCCGCCGCGCGCCAGGTCAAGACCGATGTCGCCGGCCTCAAGGCGCCCGGCCAGATCCTGGTCGATGTCTGGGGCATCCCGCACATCTATGCCGGCAACGAGCACGACCTGTTCTTCCTGCAAGGCTTCAACGCCGCGCGTGACCGGCTCTGGCAGATCGATCTCTGGCGCAAACGGGGACTCGGCCTGCTCGCGAAGGATTTTGGCCCCGCCTATGCCGAGCAGGACAAGGCGCTGCGGCTGTTTCTTTATCGCGGCGACATGAACGCGGAATGGACCGCCTATGGCCCAAAGGCGAAGACCTATGCGGAGGCCTTCGCCGCCGGCGTCAACGCCTATGTTGCCGACGTCAGGGCCGGCAAGCGCCCGCTGCCGATCGAGTTCAGGATCGCGGGCACGATGCCGGATCTGTGGTCGGCGGACGATGTCGTGCGTATCCGCAGCCACGGCCTGACCCGCAACGTTGCATCGGAAGTGAAGCGCGCGCTGGTGGCCTGCGCCGCGGGCCTCGATGCCGATCGTTTCCGCGTCAAGCTGGAGCCGACGTGGACCACGAAAATCCCGGATGGGCTCGATCCCTGTAGCGTGCCGAAGGCAGTGCTCGCGGCCTACGATCTCGCCACCCGCCCGGTCAAGTTTGCCGCACCGAAGGACCAGAAGGCCGAGCTGGCGCATGATCCCGACAAATTCCTGGCCGAGGCCGATCAGCAGCGCGACACCATCGGCTCCAACAACTGGGTGATCGCGGCGTCACGCACCGCCACGGGCCGTCCGATTCTCGCCAACGATCCGCATCGCGAGCACTCGGTGCCGTCACTGCGCTACATCGTCGGCCTCAACGCACCCGGCATCTCCGTGATCGGCGCCGGCGAACCGGCGCTGCCGGGCATCTCGATCGGCCACAACGACATCATCGCGTTCGGGCTCACCATCTTCAACGTCGACCAGGAAGACCTCTACGTCTACGAGCTCAATCCCGCCAATCCGAACCAGTACCGCTACGGCTCGGGCTGGGAGGACATGGGCATCGTCCACGAAAAGGAAGAGGTGAAGGGCGAGGCCGATCGCGACCTTGAGCTGAAATTCACCCGCCACGGTCCCGTGATCTATGTCGACGAGGCCAACAAGCGCGCCTTCGCCGTGCGCTCGATCTGGTTCGAGCCAGGTACCTCGGCCTATTTCGGCTCGTCCGACTACATGACCGCGAAGAACTGGAATGGATTCCTCGGCGCGATGCGCCGCTGGGGCGCGCCGTCGGAGAACCAGGTCTATGCCGACACCAGCGGCAACATCGGCTGGATCGCCGCCGGCAAGACGCCGCGCCGGGTCAATTACGACGGCCTGATGCCGGTGCCCGGCGACGGCCGCTACGAATGGCAAGGCTTTCTGTCGCTCGACGAACTGCCCAAGGCCTATCAGCCGAAGCAGGGCTTCATCGCCACCGCCAACCAGATGAACCTGCCATCAGACTATCCCGTCAACGAACGGCGAGTCGGCTTCGAATGGTCCGATAGCGCGCGCTGGCAGCGCATCACCGATGTGTTGCAGACGAACAGCAAGGTGACGCTGGCGGACGCGATGGATTTGCAGAACGACGACACCGGCCTGATCGGACGCCGGCTGGTCGCGCTGCTCAAGCCGCTGTCGTCGGACGATGCCAACGTCAAGAAAGGCCTCGATCTGCTGCAGACGTGGGACGCACGCGACACCGCCGATAGCGCTGCCGCCGCGGTCTACGAGGTCTGGATATCAAATCACCTCGGGCCGGTGCTCTTGAAGGCCACGGCGCCGAAGGCGGCCGAGCTGATCGCGCCGGAAGCCTCCAGCATCTCCGCCATTGTCGGATACCTCGAAAAGCCCGATGCCGCGCTCGGCAGCGATCCGGCGGCAGAGCGTGACCGCGTGCTGCGCGACAGCCTCGGTGAGGCCGTCACTGAGGTCGCCTCGAGGCTCGGGCCCGATGTCGCCACCTGGCGCTGGGGCCGGCTGCATGTCGCACAATTCGATCACGCGCTGAAGCCGCTCGCCGACAAGGCGACCGCGGCGCAGATGTCGGTTGGTCCGCTCGCCATCGGCGGCGCCGCCAACGTGCCGCACGCGGCCAACTACCGCCACGCCGACTATCATCTCATCGGGGGCGCCTCGTTCCGCATGGTGCTCGATGTCGGCCAGTGGGATGCGAGCCGCACCATCAACACGCCGGGTCAATCCGGCGATCCCTTCAGCGGCCACTACCGCGACCTCGCGCCGCTGTGGGCGACCGGCCAATATGTCCCGCTGCTCTACAGCCGCGGCGCTGTCGAGGCTGCAACCGCAGAGGCGATCACACTGACGCCGCGGTGAGGGGAAGATTCGCAAGCCGCGCCACAAACTCGATGTCGTCCCGGGCTTGACCCGGGATCCATAACCACGAATGGCAGTTGTTGTGCGACGCTGGGGCCACAGCGTCGTGCCCCAGCAAACGACGGTGGTTATGGGTCCCTGCTTTCGCAGGGACGACACTGAATGTGGGTTGGCGCTCGCGGCTACTTCGCCTGCTGTTCCTGCAAATCCAGCATCGCCCGCAGCGTGTCGTCGCTGAGTTTGCCGTTCGGCGAGGGCGTGCGCCGCTCGGTGGCCTCGACGGGACGCGAATGTCGCGGAAGCACCGGCGCGCCATGCACCGCAGCGCCGTCCGAGATCTCCTCCGCGTCGTCGGTCTCGCGTGCGGCCGAGGCGTAGCCGACACTGCGCCGGCGCCGCGTTTTCTTCGGCTCCGGTGGCGGCGGCGCATAGATGATCGGCGGCAGTGTGTGATGGCGCGACACGGTGGTTGCTCCGGTGAGCCGTGCGCGCATGAAGCTGCTGATTCGCTGAAATCCGCCACTGAAAAATCGGTAATATTGCTGCACCGGGCCGCATTGCTTCGTCAGCGCTGTTAGCTGATATTTCTCGCTGGCAACGTGGAAACAGAGATCGCGCAAAGATGCCGCCCCGCGTTCTCGCCCGACAATGACGAGTTTGAAACATGTTCCTGATCGGCCAATACGACTCCCCCTTCGTCCGCCGCACCGCGATCGCGCTGCGGCTTTATGGTCTGCCGTTCGAGCACAGGCCATGGTCGACCTTCGGCGATGCGGAGAAGGTCGCCGCCTACAATCCGCTGCGGCGGGTGCCGACATTGGTGCTCGACGATGGCGAGGCGTTGATCGAGAGCGGGGCGATTCTGGATCATCTCGACGAGCTGGCCGGGCCGGACAAGGCGATGATCGCGCGTTCGGGGGCGGAGCGGCGGAAGCATTTGCGCATCGCGGCGCTCGCGACCGGGCTCGGCGACAAGGCGGTCAGCCTGATCTATGAGCGCGTGCTGCGCAAGGAGCCGCTCACGCTCTGGGTCGAGCGCTGCCAGGCGCAGATATCGGGGGTGCTCGAGGCACTGGAGCAGGAACGCGCCGCGGTCACGACGCCGTACTGGTTCGGCCGACGTCTCGGCCATGCCGACATCGCGGTTGCGTGCGTGCTGCGCTTTACCGGCGAGGCGCATCCGGCGCTGTTCGACGATCGCTATCCCGCGCTGAAAGCCCACGCCGCGCGATGCGAGGCGCTGCCGCCGTTCCAGGAGATCGTGCAGCCGCTGGCGCCGCCGAGCGGCTAGGCCGTTAGCGCTGATTTGCCCGACGGCGCAAGCCCTCGCGGCAAAAACATTTCGCTTTATCAGAAGTGAAACTCAGTGTATGAATCCGTCCGTCCCACCCGAATGAGGGGCGAGCGCACGTCACGAACGCGCGGTGGGATGCGGTGGACGCGGATTGTGCAACTGACGAGTGCGCATGAAGCGGACAGCGAAGTCGTGCAGGCCTGACGCCCCAGTGGCAGGTGTCCTGTCGGCAAGAGACCAACGTCTCTCGCCGACGGCGGTGACAAGCAAGCCTGGTCTCGCCGGGGAGAGCACGTATAAGCCGTAACCCATCGCGCAGGGAAAGCCGGAGTGCCTCCGCTGAACCTGTATGCTCGTGTGCGTATTCATTCTGCCTTTGCACACGAGACCGCGGGTGCAGCGTGCACCCGGCTTTCCCTGCGCCCTCTACGAAGAAAGAGGGCAAACGAAATGCAAAGCTCGGGCAAATCATGTCGCGAGAAGGCGAAGGCGCGTCCTATCCACAGTCGTCATCGCCCGGCCTTGTGCGCGATTGCGCACTGGGACCGGGCGACCCAGTACGCCGCGGCCCATCGGCTCAATCACAACCGTCTCTGGAATACTGGATCAACCGCATGCGCGGGTGGTGACACTGAACAAGCTGTTTGACAGTTGAATCCGAAACTCTCCCCAGCTTTCGCCAGGACGACGACTGGAGATGTTCGCGCGCTACTTCGCTCGCATCGCCTCGGGCGTGTCCGGCTGCACCAGCGGATGGGCCTTGGCAAAGGCCGGCAACGCCATCGCGGTCTTGTGGATGCGCTCGACCGTCGGCCAGGGCGACAGGCTGATCTTCTGGTTGATCGCCGCCGTGACGTGGCCGACCAGGCAGATATCGGCGAGGCCAGGCGCATCGCCGTGGCAGAACGTCCCGGTGTCCTTGTGGCCGGCGAGGTGGCCTTCGAGCGCGGCCAGCGTCTCGACCGTCCAGTGCCGGAACCAGGCGCTCTGTTGGGTGTCGCGCAGATCGAGCTCGCGGGTGAGATAGCGCCGCACCCGCGGTGTCAGCAGCGGATGGCCTTCGCAGGCGACGATCAGCGAAAGCCCGCGCACCCGGGCGCGGCCGAGCGCGTCGGCCGGCAGCAGCGGCTGATGCGGATAGGTCTCGTCGAGATAGTCGATGATCGCGAGCGACTGGAACAGCACGGTGCCGTCGTCGGTCACCAGCGCCGGCAGCGCCATCTGCGGATTGATCTTGCGATAGCCGTCGGCGCGATGCGCGTCCGCGTCGATGTCGACGAAGATCACCTCAGCCGGCACCTGTTTCAGGTTCAGCGCGATCCGCACCCGAAAGCTCGCCAGCGACCGCCAGAAGGAGAAGAATTTCATGGGGCTTCCGTTCTTCTTCACCTCGCCCCGCATTTGCGGGGAGAGGTCGGCGCGCAGCGCCGGGTGAGGGGCATGGCACGAAGGTGCCAAGAGTATAGCCCTCTCAGATTCGAAAATCCCGCAACAAGGGAGATCGTGATTGTGGACGCACCCCTCACCCGAAGCCTTCGGCTTCGACCTCTCTCCCGCAAGGGCGGGGCGAGGAAGGAAGAGCTACCCCGCGCCGACAGCCTTCTTCCGCCAGGCGAGGTGCACGGCGCAGGCGCAGCCCGGCGGGTGCGCGGCCAATTCCGTGGAGGCCTCGTCGTTGGCCGGCGTCGCGGCGGGCGCGATGATCGGTTCCTTGGCCCCGTCCTGTGCGGGAATGTAGTTCAGCACCGGTGCGAGCCAGCGCTCGACCTCGGCGACCGTCATGGCCTTGCGCGCGGCATAGTCCTCGACCTGGTCGCGCTCGATCTTGCCGACACCGAAATAGAAGCTCTCGGGATGCGAGAGATAGAGCCCCGAGACCGAGGAGCCCGGCCACATCGCAAAGCTCTCGGTGAGCGTCACGCCGGAGTTGGCTTCCGCATCGAGCAGGGCGAACAGCGTCCGCTTCTCGGTGTGATCGGGCTGCGCCGGATAGCCTGGTGCCGGGCGGATGCCGTCGTATTTCTCCAGCACCAACTCCTCCGCCGACCAGGGCTCGTCGGGCGCATAGCCCCAGAATTCCTTGCGCACGCGCTGGTGCATGCGCTCGGCAAAGGCCTCGGCGAGGCGATCGGCGAGCGCCTTGCACAGGATCGAGGAGTAGTCGTCATTGGCATTCTTGAAACGGTCGGCGACCACATCTTCGCCGATCCCGGCGGTGACGACGAAACCGCCGACATAATCAGGTACGCCCGAGGCGACGGGCGCGACGAAATCGGACAGCGCGGCGTTGAAGCGGCCCTCGCGCTTCTCGAGCTGCTGGCGCAGCGTATGGAAGGTAGCGATCTTCTCTTTCCGGGTCTCGTCGGCATAGACCTCGATGTCGTCGCCGACGGCGTTGGCCGGCCAGAAGCCGATGGTGGCGCGGGCGGTGAACCATTTCTCCGCGACGATGCGGTCGAGCATCTTGCGCGCATCGTCATAGAGCGAGCGGGCGACCTCGCCGACCTTGGGATCGTCGAGGATCGCCGGGAAGCGGCCGGTCAGTTCCCAGGTCTGGAAGAACGGCGTCCAGTCGATGTAGTCGGCGAGCTCGGCAAGATCGTAGGCGTCAAAACTCTTCAGGCCAAAGAAAGCCGGCTTCTTCGGCGGCGCTGCCGCGAAATCGATCGCGACCTTGTTGGCGCGGGCGACAGCAAGCTTCAGCCGCTTCTTGTCGGCCTGGGCGCGGAAATGCGCCGCGGAAATCTTGGCGTATTCGGCGCGGACCTCGGCGGCATAGGCCTGCTTCTTCTCAGCCGACAGCAGCGAGGAGGCAACGCCCACAGCGCGGCTGGCATCATTGACGTGCACGACGGGGCCGCCCGGATAGTTCGGGTCGATCTTCACGGCGGTATGCACGCGGCTCGTGGTCGCGCCGCCGATCAACAGCGGCAAATTCATGCCCTGCCGCTCCAGTTCGCCGGCGAGGAAGCTCATCTCGTCGAGCGAAGGCGTGATCAGGCCGGACAGGCCGATGATGTCGGCGCCTGCGGTCTTCGCGGTCTCGATGATCTTGCTGGCAGGCACCATGACGCCGAGGTCGATTACCTCGAAATTGTTGCACTGGAGCACGATGCCGACGATGTTCTTGCCGATGTCGTGAACGTCGCCCTTCACGGTCGCGAGCACGATCTTGCCGGCGGTGTTGCGGCCGTCGCTGGCCACGCCATTGGCACGGTTGCGCGCCTTCTCTTCCTCCATGAACGGCATCAGATAGGCGACCGCCTGCTTCATCACGCGCGCCGACTTCACCACCTGCGGCAGGAACATCTTGCCGTCGCCGAAGAGGTCGCCGACCACGTTCATGCCGGCCATCAGCGGTCCTTCGATCACGTTGAGCGGCCGCTCCACGTTCTGCCGGGCAGCTTCGGTATCTTGCTCGATGAATTCGGTGATGCCGTGCACCAGCGCATGCGACAGCCGCTTCTCGACCGGCCATTCGCGCCAGGCGAGGTCCTGCTCCTTGGTCTGCTTCTCCTTGCCGCGGAATTTCTCGGCGAGCGCCAGCAGCCGCTCGGAGGCGCTCGCGTCGCGGTTGAGGATGACGTCTTCGCAAGTTTGGCGCAACTCGGGGTCGATGTCGTCATAGACGATCATCTGCCCGGCATTGACGATGCCCATGTCCATGCCGGCCTTGATGGCATAGTACAGGAACACCGAGTGCATCGCCTCGCGCACCGGCTCGTTGCCGCGGAACGAGAACGACAGATTGGAGACGCCGCCGGAAATATGGGCGTGCGGCAGGTTCTGCCGGATCCAGCGCGTCGCCTCGATGAAGTCGACGCCGTAATTGTTGTGCTCCTCGAGGCCGGTCGCGATCGCGAAGATATTCGGGTCGAAGATGATGTCTTCCGGCGGAAAGTCGAGCCGGTCGACCAGGAGATCGTAGGCGCGCTTGCAGATCTCGGTCTTGCGCTTGAAGGTGTCAGCCTGTCCAACCTCGTCGAACGCCATCACCACCACGGCGGCGCCGTGGCGTTTGGCGATCGTCGCCTCGTGCAGGAATTTCTCCTCGCCTTCCTTCATCGAGATCGAGTTCACGATCGGCTTGCCCTGGATGCACTTCAGGCCCGCCTCGATGACGTGGAATTTCGAGGAATCGACCATCACGGGCACGCGGGCGATATCCGGCTCGGCCGCGACGAGGTTGAGGAACTCGACCATCGCCTTCTCGGAGTCGAGCAGGCCTTCGTCCATGTTGACGTCGATGACCTGGGCGCCGTTCTCGACCTGGTCGCGCGCGACCTGCAGAGCCGCGGCGTAATCGCCGGCGGTGATCAGCTTGCGGAAGCGTGCGGAGCCGGTGACGTTGGTGCGCTCGCCGACGTTCACGAACGGTATTGCATCCGTCAGCGTGAACGGTTCGAGGCCGGAGAGCCGCAGGTGCGGCTCGATCTCGGGAACGATGCGCGGCTTGTGCGGCGCGACGGCCTTGGCAATTGCCGCGATATGGTCAGGCGTGGTGCCGCAGCAGCCGCCGACGATGTTGACAAGGCCGGCGCTGGCGAACTCGCCGATCAGCCCCGCCATGAATTCCGGGGACTCGTCATACTGGCCGAATTCGTTGGGCAGGCCGGCATTCGGATAGGCGCAGACCAGCGTATCGGCGACGCGGCCGATATCGGCGATATGCGCGCGCAGATCTTCGGCGCCGAGCGCGCAGTTGAAGCCGATCGTGATCGGCTTGGCATGCTGCACCGAATGCCAGAACGCTTCCGGCAACTGGCCGGAGAGCAGGCGGCCGGATTTGTCGGTGATGGTGCCCGAGATCATTACGGGCACGTCGATGCCGCGGGCTTCGGTGATCTCGGCGATGGCGTACAGCGCGGCCTTGGCGTTCAGCGTATCGAAGATGGTCTCGACCAGCAGCAGGTCGGCGCCGCCGTCCAGCAGGCCGTTGATCTGCTCGCCATAGGCCTTGCGCAGATCGTCGAAGGTCACGGCACGGTAGCCGGGGTTGGAAACGTCGGGCGAGATCGAGGCGGTGCGGTTGGTCGGGCCGAGCGCGCCGGCGACGAAGCGCTCCTTGCCGTCCTCGGCCGACACGCGCTCGGCGGCGGCGCGGGCCAGCCGGGCGCCCTGCAAGTTCAGTTCATAAGCGAGGTCCGACATGTCGTAGTCGGCCTGCGCGATCGAGGTCGAGGAGAAGGTGTTGGTCGCGACGATATCCGCGCCGGCCCGCAGATAGTCGGCATGGATGTCCGTGATCGCGTCGGGCTGGGTCAGGATCAGGAGATCGTTGTTGCCCTTGATGTCGCGGTGGAAATCCGCGAAGCGCTCGCCGCGGAACGCGGCCTCGTCGAATTGCAGCCCCTGGATCATCGTGCCCATGGCGCCGTCAAGCACCAGGATGCGCTCGCGGGCAGCCGCGAGCAAAGCAGTACGCTTGGGAGAAACGGTCACAGTCATGGCTCAGGCAGCTTTCTGGGCGCCGTTCGGCCGGATGCCCAGCAGATGGCTGATCGCGAACACGAGGTCCGCGCGATTCATGGTGTAGAAATGGAAAGTGTCGACGCCGCGCTTGAACAGCTTCTGAACCTGGCCGGCGGCAACGGTGGCCGCCACCAGCTTGCGGGTTTCGGCGTCGTGATCGAGGCCGTCGAATTTCTCGGCGAGCCAGTCCGGCACGCTGGTGCCGGCGCGGGTGACGAAATTGCGGGCCTGCTTGAAATTGTGCATCGGCATGATGCCCGGCACGATCGGAATCTCGATGCCGCGCGAACGTACCTTGTCGACGTAGCGCAAGTAGAGGTCGTTGTCGAAGAACACCTGGGTGATCGCCCGCGTGGCGCCGGCGTCAACCTTGGCCTGCAGCGTGTCGATGTCGATGTCGATGTCAGCGGCCTCCGGATGCTTTTCCGGATAGGCGGAGACCGACACCTCGATATCGGGATAACGGTTCTTGATTCCGGCGACGAGCGCGGCCGAAGTCTGGTAGCCATCAGGATGGGTGGAATAAGGCGTGCCGATGCCACCGGGCGGGTCGCCGCGCAGCGCCACGATGTGGCGGACGCCGACTTCGTGGTAGCGGTCGACGATCTCGTCGATCTCGCCGCGCGAGGAGCCGACACACGTCAGATGCGCGGCCGGCCGCAGATCGGTCTCGCGGAGGATGCGGGCGATGGTGGAATGGGTGCGCTCGCGGGTCGAGCCGCCGGCGCCATAGGTCACCGAGACGAAATTCGGCGTCAGCGGCGCCAGCCGGTTGATGGTTTCCCAGAGATTGCGCTCCATCTCCTCGGTCTTCGGCGGGAAGAACTCGAACGAGATCTTTGGCGCCCTTGGCGCGCGCTGCCCGGTCGGAGCAGGAGATACGGTCTCGGTCATGATACGCACGGGCTCCGCAAGAAATGGGCAGACGTTTGGGCACGCTGTGGAGCCACTAAAGTAGGTCAAATTGGCCCGCATCAACAGCCCATTAGATATGGGAAATTGCCCACTTGTAGGAGAAATATGAGAAATAATCAGCCATTTCGATCTGATGTGGGCAGGGCAGTGATTTATCGCGTTGATACCATAAGATACTGCAAATATAACATAATATATGAGTTTATGATGGTCGTCGCGGTAGCTGGAGACTGTGGGCCGGGTGCAAGTGTTAATGAACCGTCGTAGTTGATCCCAAAAGGACCGATGCCGGGGCGATCTACCCCAACGCTGCCGCGCGGGCCTGATCTGCGCGGCCAGGCCCTTTGTCGGCCCACGGAGCCACACTAGGTTGGGCGCCATGATCCCGTTGTCCGTCCTCGACCTCTCCGTCGTCACATCAGGCACCAGGCCTGCTGCCGCGTTGCGCAACAGCATCGACCTGGCGCGGCACGTCGATGGCCTCGGCTATGTCAGGTACTGGCTTGCCGAGCATCACAACCTCGCCTCCGTCGCGAGCCCGGCGCCCGATCTGATGATTGGGCAGATCGCGGCGGTGACGCAGAACATCCGCGTCGGCTCCGGCGGTGTGATGCTGCCCAACCACGCGCCATTGGTGGTCGCCGAGCGCTTCAAGATGCTGGAGGCGCTGTTCCCGGGCCGCATCGATCTCGGCCTCGGCCGCGCTCCCGGCACCGACGGTGCCACCGCCTACGCGCTGCGCAGCCGGCTCGACCGCCGCGAGGGTGACGATTTCCTGGAACGCTTGCATGAACTGACCCTGTGGGAGACGCGCGATTTCCCGGCCGGCCATCCCTACAACAAGGTGGTGGCGATGCCGGACGATTCGCCGCTGCCGCCGATCTGGCTGCTCGGCTCGAGCGACTACTCCGCCGAACTCGCAGCGCAAGTCGGGATGGGCTTTGCGTTCGCGCACCATTTTGCCACCCATGATGCGATCGCGGCGATGACGAATTATCGCGCCCGGTTCCAGCCGTCAGGCTGGCGCACCACGCCGCAGGCGATCCTTGGGGTCGCCGTCGTCGCGGCGGAAACCGATGCCGAGGCCGAGAAGCTCGCGCTCTCGATGGACCTCAACCGCCTGCGCCGCGACCGCGGCGAGTATCTGCCGCTGCCCAGCGTCGAGGAGGCGCAGGCCCATCCCTACACGGATGCCGAGCGTGCGGCGATCGCACGCAACCGCGCGCGGTTCTTCGTCGGCAGCCCGGCGACCGTGATGGCAAAGCTGCAGCCACTGATCGCGGCCACCCAGGCCGACGAACTGATGGTGATCACCGCGGTCTACGACCATGAGGCGCGGAAGAAGTCGTACGACCTGCTGGCTGACGCGTTCGGGCTCCAGAAGAAGGTGGCGGCGTAGGTGCCGTCAATCCCGCGTTTCGCTGAACGTGGCGCGGAAGGGGTGGCCAGGATAGACGCCGAGGATGCGGAATTCGCGCGAGAAAAATTTCAATTCCTCCAGCGCAAAGGCGAGCCCGCGGTCGTCAGGATGGCCGTCGACATCGGCATAGAATTGCGTGGCGAAGAAATTGCCGTCGACCATGTAGCTCTCGAGCTTGGTCATGTTGACGCCGTTGGTGGCAAAACCGCCCAGCGCCTTGTAGAGCGCGGCGGGCAAATTGCGCACCCGGAAGACAAAAGAGGTGACCAGCGGCCCCGAACCCTGCTCGGCCCATTTGGCCTCGCGCGCCAGCACCACGAAACGCGTGGTGTTATGAGCCTCGTCCTCGATGTCCTCGGCCAGGATCTCAAGGCCGTAGATGTCGGCGGCGAGACGAGACGCGATCGCCGCGACGCTTGTGTCGCCGCGCTCGGAGATGTCGCGCGCGCTGCCGGCAGTGTCGGCGGCGACGATTGGCTTGACGCCGAGCTTGCGGATGGTGCGCCGGCACTGGCCGAGCGCCTGGACATGGCTCTCGACGCTCTTGATGTCGGCAAGCCTGACGCCCTTGATCGCCATCAATTGGTGGCGGATCGGCAGGAACCATTCGCCGACGATGAACAGGCCGGAGGCCGGCAGCAGATGATGGATGTCGGCGACGCGGCCGGCGACCGAGTTCTCGATCGGGATCATGCCGAGGTCGGCCTCGCCCGAGGAGATCACCGCCAGCGCGTCCTCGAAGGTCGGGCAGGGCATCGGCTCGGCGTCGGGATAGGCCTCGGCGATGGCGATATGGGAATTGGCGCCAGGCTCGCCCTGGAACGCGATTTTCAGCTTCTTGGTCATGCGGGGGGCTTTTAGAGCATGATCCGGAAAAGTGGAAACCGGTTTTCCGACAAGATCATGCTCAAACAAAGAGATACCGGATCAGGCTTTGGAAAGTATCCGCCGGGCGGTTTCGAGGTCGGCCGGGGTGTCGACGCCGCGCGGCACGGTGTCGACGATGGTGACGTCGATCCGCATCCCGGCCTCCAGCGCGCGGAGCTGTTCGAGCTTCTCTTGCTGCTCCAGCGGCGAGGGCGGCAACGCCACGAACCGCTCCAGCGCGGCGCGGCGGTAGGCGTAGAGGCCGATGTGGTGGTAGCGCGGTCCGTCGCCATGGGGCGCGGTGGCGCGGGTGAAATAGAGCGCGCGCAGCCGGTTCGGGCCGATGGGCGAGCCGACCGCTTTCACAACGCTCGGGGCCTGGTCTTCCTCATCGCTATGGATTTGCGAGGCCAGCGTCGAAATGTCGACGGCGGGGTCGCTAAGGGCCGGCATCACGCTGCGGATGGTTTCGGGCGTGATCGTCGGGAAATCGCCCTGCAGATTGACCACGATTTCAGCCTTGCCGTCCGGATCCAGGATCGTCATCGCTTCATGGATCCGGTCCGAGCCCGACGGATGGTCGGCGCGGGTCATCACCACCTCGCCGCCATGGGCTTTCACCGCAGCCGCGATCTCCGCCGTGTCGGTTGCCACCGCGACGCGGCCGATCCCCGCCACTTCCGCCCGCCGCAGCACATGGACGATCATCGGCAGGCCCGCGATATCAAGCAGCGGCTTGCCGGGCAGCCGCGTGGCTGCCATGCGGGCGGGAATCAGCACCAAGGTGCGGGGTTCTGTCATTCTTGTCGGGGGCCGTCCGGCCGGCGGAAATTGATGGGGAGGGGGTGGATTTCGGCGCGTTTATACGGGTTGCCAGAGCGCGGGCAAACCGATATCTCAAACCAGCTTGGGGGCGGTGCGAAAGGCCGATTCCTGAGTCTTTCCCACGGCCGTCTCCCGGCCTGAAGTCGACATTCAAGGCCCGGAGCCGATCCAAAATGGACTCCTTCGAACTCAATAAGATTATCGGCGCGATCCTGGCCACCTGCATTGTCGTGCTGGTGACGAGTTTTACCGCGGGCGCGGTGTTCTCTGCGAAGATGCCGGAGAAGCCGGGTTTCGAGATCGCGGTGAAGGAAGTGGCCCCCGCCGGTAGCGGCGAGGCCGCCGCTCCGCCGGCCGAGCCGATCGAGAAGCTCCTGCAGACTGCCTCGGTCGAGAAGGGCGCCGGCGCCGCCAAGAAGTGCCAGGCCTGCCACACCTTCGAGAAGGGCGGCCCCAACCGCGTCGGTCCGAACCTCTATGGCATCGTCGGCGAGGCCAGGGGCGAAGGCCGCGGCTTCAATTTCTCGGCCGCGATGAAGGCCAAGGGCGGCACCTGGACCTTCGACGACCTCAACAAGTTCCTGACCAATCCGAAAGGCTTTGTCCCGGGCACCGCGATGGGCTTCGCCGGCGTTCCGAAGGACAGCGAGCGCGCCGATATCATCGCCTATCTGAACTCGAATTCGGAGCATCCGGAGCCGATCCCGACCGCTTCGAAGTAACGACTTGTTCTGCACACGCGGACGAGACGGCCAGGCAATGCCTGGCCGTTTTCACATGAGGACGGATATCGCGGGGTTGTTATCGGGACGTTTCGCCGCACCGGGATCGGTTCGGGGCGACTATCATGAGGAAAAAGCAACGTAATTTGTCGAACCGTTGCCTTATATTGGGTCCCATGTAACCGGGGCTACCGAGCAGGAAAACCGATTTGGCGATCACCCGACGACATCTTCTTCGAGGCACCGCGCTGGCCGCCATGGCACCAGTGCTTGGACTTAACTCCGGAACGCCCGCGATCACGCCGGCATTCGCGGATGACGCCCCGAACGGGCTGAAATGGCGGCACGCCCTATCGAATTTCGGCGACATCAAATATCCTGCCGACTTCAAGCGCTACGATTACGTCAACCCGGACGCGCCCACGGGCGGTGTCGTGCGGATGTTTGACCTGGGTACGTTCGACAACTTCAATCCGGTCATCCAAGGCGTGAAGGGTTCCCTCGCCGGTGGCGTGATGCAGACTATCGAAACGCTGACCACGCGATCGCTGGACGAGCCTCTCACCACCTACGGATTGCTCGCAGAGGCCGCCGCATATCCGGATGATTTTTCCTACGTCATCTACCGATTGCGCGCGGCTGCGCGCTGGCACGACGGCAAGCCGGTCACGCCCGAGGACGTGATCTACTCGTTCAATGCATTCAAGACCAACAGCCCGATGTACAGCGCGTACTATCGGCATATCGTCAAGTGCGAACAAACCGGCGAACGCGAGGTCAAGTTCGTGTTCAATGCTCCCGGCAATCGGGAACTTCCGAGCATTGCCGGCGAAGTTCCGGTGCTGCCCAAGCACTGGTGGGAAGGAAACGATGCGCAGGGACGCAAGCGTGACATAACAGCGACCACGCTGGAGATACCGCTGGGATCGGGACCCTATCGCATCAAGGAGTTCGTCGCGAGCCGGTCGGTTGTGCTGGAACGCGTCGCCGACTATTGGGGCAAGGACATTCCGGTCAATGTCGGGCAGAACAACTTCGATCAAATCCGATCGGAATTCTTTCGTGACGACACGGTTGCGCGCGAGGCCTTCAAGGCGGATCAGCTGGACTGGTTTGGCGAGCGAAGCGGCAAGCAATGGTCGACGGCCTATGATTTTCCGGCAGTGACCGAAAAGCGCGTCATCAAGGAAAAATTCACGAATGCAAGCTCGGGGCGGATGCAGGGTTTCGCATTCAACCTGCGCCGGCCCTTGTTTACCGACGTCAGGGTCCGTCGGGCCTTCAACTACGCCTATGATTGGGAGACATCGGACCGGCTACTCTCGAACGGAGAGTACCATCGCGACAGCAGCTATTTTGATGGCATCCCCGAGTTCATGGCCACCGGCATCCCGGAAGGTGCCGAACTGCAGATTCTCGAACCGCTGCGCGACAAGCTGCCTGCGGAGCTGTTCACAGCGCCATACAAGAATCCGGTCGGCGGCAATGAAGAAGCGAGCCGCAACAATCTTCGTGAAGCCGCGCGCCTCCTCAAGGAAGCAGGGTTTGAAAATCGCGACCGCAAGCTGGTCGATCCCGCGGGCAAGCCGGTCAGTCTCGAATTCCTGTGCGGAGACCCCGGCGACGAGCGTGGCGTCCTGTTCTACAAGCCTTCCCTCGAACGGCTCGGCATGACCGTGTCGATCCGCACCGTCGACAGCGTGCAATATCAGAACCGCTTGCGCAGCTTCGACTTCGATATCACCACCGCCGTATGGGGACAGTCGCTGTCACCGGGCAATGAGCAGCGCGACTTTTTCGGATCGGATTCTGCCGACCGGCCCGGTTCGCGCAACCTTTCCGGCATCAAGAACCCGGCGGTGGATGCGCTGATCGACCGCATCATCTTTGCAAAGGATCGCGCCGACCTGGTCGCCAGCTGCAAAGCGCTGGATCGCGTGCTGCTGTGGAACTGCTACGCGGTTCCGCAGTTCGCCGCAGGGTTCGAGCGTGCAGCGCGTTGGGACCGTTTCAGTCATCCCGAGCCGCTGCCCAAATATGGCGTCACCGGCTTCCCGAATTTGTGGTGGTGGGACGCCGAGAAAGCCGCCAAGATTTCGCGCTCTTAACCCGAGGAATTGCGCATGGCGCTATTCACCCGTCGGCACGCACTCGGTCTCGGGATCGGTGCGTTGGGTGCTGCAGGATGTCGTGTCGCACTGGCCGCGACCCAAGACGGAACCGAGATGCACGGCATGTCGGTGTTCGGCGATCTGAAATATCCGGCGGATTTTCAGCAGTTCGACTACGTCAACACGAAAGCGCCAAAGGGTGGGCTGTTCTCGCTGATCCCCTCGGTGCGCGCCTACAACCAGTCGTTCTTCACGTTCAACTCGCTCAACGCCTATGTCCTGAAGGGCGAGGGCGCCGAGGGCATGGACATGACCTTCGCGACGTTGATGTCGCGCGCCAATGACGAGCCCGACGCGATGTACGGCTTTGCCGCGAAATCGGTGCAGATATCGCAGGACAAGCTCATCTATCGCTTCACCATGCGCCCCGGGGCACGGTTTCACGACGGCTCGAAATTGACCGCGCAGGATGTCGCCTTCTCGCTCAATACGCTGAAGGACAAAGGTCACCCGCTGATCGTGGTCCAGCTTCGCGACATGGTGAAGGCGGACGCGCCGGACGATGCGACCGTCGTTGTGAGCTTCGCGCCGAATCGTGCCCGCGACGTGCCGCTCTACGTCGTCAGCATGCCGATCTTCTCCAAGGCTTACTATGCGACGCGGCCGTTTGAGGAATCCACCCTCGATACGCCGCTCGGCTCGGGGCCCTACAAGGTCGGCAGGTACGAGGTCAACCGCTATATCGAATATGACCGCGTCAAGGATTGGTGGGCGGCCGAGCTGCCGGTCAATCGCGGCAGCTACAATTTCGACACCGTGCGCTACGAATTTTACCGCGACCGCGACGTTGCGTTCGAAGGCTTCACCGGCAAGAACTATCTGTTCCGCGAAGAGTTCACCGCGCGCATTTGGGCTACGCGCTACGACTTCCCCGCCATCAAGGAGGGGCGGGTCAAGCAGGAGGTCCTGCCCGACGAGACGCCCTCAGGTGGACAGGCGTGGATGATCAATACGCGTCTCGACAAATTCAAGGATCCGCGGGTGCGCGAAGCGATCTGCTACGCGTTCGACTTCGAATGGACCAACAAGACGGTGATGTACGGCGCCTATGCGCGGACCTGTTCGCCGTTCCAGAATTCCGACATGGTCGCGACGGGCCTGCCGTCGCCGGAAGAGCTGAAGCTGCTGGAGCCGTTCCGCGGCCAGGTGCCGGACGACGTGTTCGGTGAACCCTTCGTGCCACCGGTTTCGGATGGATCGGGGCAGGACCGCACGCTGTTGCGCAAGGCAACTCAGCTGCTCAACGATGCCGGATGCGTCGTCAAGGACCGCAAGCGGCTGTTGCCGAACGGCGAGGTCTTCACGATCGAGTTTCTGCTCGAAGAACCGACATTCCAGCCGCACCACGCTTCGTTCGTGAAGAATCTCAGCCAGCTCGGAATCGAATCCGGCATCCGGCTGATCGACGCCGTGCAATACCGCGCCCGGGTGGAGGCCTTCGATTTCGAGATCACGAGCCAACGCATGAATTTTTCGCCGACGCCCGGCGACAGCTTGCGGCCGTATTTCTCGTCGCAGGCCGCCGCGACCAAAGGGTCTTACAATCTGGCGGGCGTAGCCAACCCCGCAATCGACGCGTTGATCGAAAAGGCGATCAACGCCAACACGCGAACCGACTTGACCATCGCATGCCGCGCGCTCGATCGGGTCTTTCGAGCGGGCCGTTACTGGGTGCCGCAATGGTACCGGTCGACGCACCCGATCGCTTATTGGGATATATTCAGTCACCCGGAGAAGCCGGCGAAGTATGCGCAGGGCGTCGGTGCGCCGGAGAACTGGTGGTATGACGCGGCCAAGGCCGCGAAGCTCGAGCAGGCGAATAGCCGATGAGCGCTTATATCGCCCGCCGTATTCTCCTGATGGTGCCGACGCTGCTCGGCATCCTGTTCGTCTCCTTCGTGGTCGTGCAGTTCGCGCCGGGCGGTCCGGTCGAACGCGTGATTGCCCAGCTCAACGGCGCCGACACCAGTGGGCTGTCGCGGGTGTCGGGCGGCGGCGGCGACCTTGCCGCGCAGCGCGGCCCGGGCGGCGGCTCGGGCGGCGAGATCAACTCGAAATACCGTGGCGCGCAGGGCCTCGACCCCGACTTCATCAAGAAGCTCGAGGTGCAGTTCGGCTTCGACAAGCCGGCCCCCGAGCGGTTCGCGCTGATGGTGTGGAATTTTTCCCGCTTCGATTTCGGCAAGAGCTATTTCCGCGACATCAGCGTGATGCAGCTCATCAAGGAAAAGCTGCCGGTCTCGATCTCGCTTGGCATCTGGATGACGCTCCTGACCTATCTGATCTCGATCCCGCTCGGCATCCGCAAGGCGGTTCAGGACGGTTCGCGGTTCGATACCTGGACCTCGGCCGTGATCATCGTAGGCTTCGCGATTCCAGGTTTCCTGTTCGCGATCCTGTTGATCATCCTGTTCGCCGGCGGTTCGTTCTTCAACATCTTCCCGCTGCGCGGCCTGACGTCGGACGGCTGGGCGCAATTCCCCTGGTACTGGAAGATCATCGATTATTTCTGGCATCTCACGCTGCCGCTGATCTCGATGGCGCTGGGCGCCTTCGCCACCATGACGCTGTTGACCAAGAACTCGTTTCTCGACGAGATCCGCAAGCAATATGTGATGACGGCGCGCGCCAAGGGCTGCAGCGAAGGCCAGGTGCTGTACGGCCACATCTTCCGCAATGCCATGCTGATCGTGATCGCGGGCTTCCCGGGTGCATTCATCCACGCCTTCTTCTCTGGATCGCTGTTGATCGAGACTATCTTCTCGCTCGACGGGCTCGGCCTGCTCGGCTTCGAGAGCGTGTTGAACCGCGATTATCCGGTGGTGTTCGGAACGCTGTTCATCTTTTCGCTGGTCGGACTGGTGGTCAATCTGATCTCCGATCTCGCCTATATGTGGATCGATCCGCGGATCGATTTCGAGGCGCGGGAGGTCTGATGACGATGCTCGCGCCCCAGCCGGTCGAGACCTCGACGCAATCGCCGCTCGGCGAGGCGGTGCCCGCCACGCGTCACGCTTTCGCACCGTCGCCACTGAACAAGCGCCGCTGGCAGAACTTCAAGGCGAACCGCCGCGGCTACTGGTCGTTCTGGATCTTCCTCGTGCTGTTCGTGCTGTCGCTGTTTGCCAATGTGATCGCCAACGACAAGCCGCTGGTCGTCAAATATGAGGGCCATCTCTATTGGCCGGTGCTGTTCAGCTATGCCGAGACCACCTTCGGCGGCGACTTCGAGACCGCGGCCGACTATCGTGATCCTTATCTGCAGAAGCAGATCGCGGCCAAGGGTGGGACCGTGATCTGGCCGCCGATCCGCTACTCCTACGACACTCACAATCTCGATCTGCCGACGCCGGCGCCATCGAAGCCGACCTGGCTGTTGACCGAGGACCAGTGCAAGGAGGTGGTGCAGAAGAAGGACCTGAGGGGCTGCCGCGACCTCGAATACAACTGGCTCGGCACCGACGACCAGGGCCGCGACGTCGTCGCGCGGCTGATCTACGGCTTCCGCGTCTCGGTGCTGTTCGGCCTGACGCTGACCATCCTGTCCTCGATCATCGGCATCGCCGCCGGCGGTGTGCAGGGCTATTTCGGCGGCTGGATTGATCTCGGCTTCCAGCGTTTCATCGAGGTCTGGACCGCGATCCCTTCGCTCTATCTGCTTCTGATCATCTCGGCGGTGCTGCCGCCCGGCTTCTTCATCCTGCTTGGCATCCTGCTCTTGTTCTCATGGGTGTCGCTGGTCGGTCTGGTGCGCGCCGAGTTCCTGCGCGGGCGCAATTTCGAATACATCCAGGCGGCGCGTGCGCTCGGCGTCTCCAACCTCGTGATCATGTTCCGCCATCTGCTGCCGAACGCCATGGTCGCGACCATGACGTTCCTTCCCTTCATCGTGTCGTCCTCGGTGATGACGCTCACAGCCCTCGATTTCCTCGGCTTCGGCCTGCCGCCCGGCTCGCCGTCGCTCGGCGAATTGCTGTCGCAGGGCAAGGCCAACGTGCAGGCGCCGTGGCTCGGTCTGACCGGCTTCTTCTCGGTCGCGATCATGCTGTCGCTGCTGATCTTCATTGGCGAAGCCGCGCGCGACGCCTTCGATCCGCGCAAGACGTTCAGGTAGAGCGCCGACATGGATGCGATCAACCAGCCCCTGCTCGATGTCAGCGACCTCTCGGTTGCGTTCGGCCGCTCGATCGCGGTCGACCATATCTCGTTTTCCGTCAAGCGCGGCGAGTGCACGGCGCTGGTCGGCGAATCCGGCTCGGGAAAATCGGTCAGCGCGCTGTCGGTCTTGAGGCTTTTGCCCTATCCGACGGCGTCACATCCCTCCGGGGCGATCCGTTTCAAGGGCCGCGACCTGCTGGGGTCGTCGGAGCGCGAGATGCGCGGGATTCGCGGCAACGACATCTCGATCATCTTCCAGGAGCCGATGACCTCGCTTAATCCGCTCCACACCATCGAGTCGCAGATCACCGAGATCCTCAATCTCCATACCAGCATCAGCGGATCGATGGCGCGGGCGCGCACGCTGGAATTGTTGACCCAGGTCGGCATCCCCGAACCGGAAACCCGCCTGCAGAGCTATCCGCACCAATTGTCGGGCGGCCAGCGCCAGCGCGTGATGATCGCGATGGCGCTTGCCAACGAGCCGGACCTTTTGATTGCTGACGAGCCGACCACCGCGCTCGACGTCACGGTGCAGGCGCAGATTCTGACGCTGCTCGCCGAGATCCGCACCCGGCTCGGCATGAGCATGCTGTTCATCACCCATGACCTCGGCATCGTCCGCCGCATCGCCGACACCGTCTGTGTGATGAACAGCGGCAAGATCGTCGAGCAGGGGCCGGTCGAGCAGGTTTTCACCGCGCCGAAGCACGCCTATACGAAGGCGCTGCTCGCGGCCGAGCCGAAGCCCGATCCGGCGCCGCCGCAGCCGGATGCACCGGTCGTGATGTCGGCCGATCATCTCAAGGTCTGGTTTCCGATCAAACGCGGCCTGCTGCGCTCGACCGTCGGCCATATCAAGGCGGTCGACGGTGTCAGCCTCGCGGTACGCAAGGGCGAGACACTCGGCGTGGTCGGCGAGTCCGGCTCCGGCAAGACCACGCTCGGGCTGGCGCTGCTGCGGCTGATTTCATCGGATGGTCCGATCGTGTTCCTCGGCAAGGACATCCAGGGCCTGCGCTTCAAGGAGATGCGGCCGATCCGCCGCGACATGCAGATCGTGTTTCAGGACCCGTTCGGCTCGCTCAGTCCCCGCATGTCGGTGGACGACATCATTGCCGAGGGGCTGCTGGTGCATCAGCCGCAATTGTCGCGCGAGGAGCGCGAGGCGCGGGTGATCAAGGCGCTGAACGACGTCGGTCTCGAACCCGACTGGCGATTCCGCTATCCGCATGAGTTCTCCGGCGGCCAGCGCCAGCGCATCTCGATCGCGCGCGCGGTCGTGCTCGAGCCGAACTTCGTCGTGCTGGACGAGCCGACTAGCGCGCTCGACATGCTGCTCCAGGCCCAGATGGTCGACCTCTTGCGCAATTTGCAGCGCAAGCGCGATCTGACCTACATGTTCATCTCGCATGATCTGCGCGTGGTGGCCTCGCTTGCCAGCCATCTGATCGTGATGAAGTCCGGCAAGGTCGAGGAAGAGGGGCCGGCCTCGGAACTGTTCAAGAATCCGAAGAGCGACTACACCCGCGCCCTGTTCGCCGCGGCGTTCCGGCTGGAGACGAACGGCGAGGCGATGCTATAGCTTCGTTCGATGCACGATAGCGTGGGCGCTGTCGTAAGGTGAGCACGACGGCCAGGCTCCCTCCCCCGTTGCGGGGGAGGGCTGGGGAGAGGGGTAAGCCCCAAGCGAGATGATCGCTGACAGCATCGCCCTTACAGCTTCGATTGGTCATCGTCGATGCGTATTCTGAGAGAGCACGCCGCGCGGCGCCCCTCTCCCTAACCCTCCCCCGTAAGGGGGGAGGGAACCCTGGCGCCGGTGCTTCCCTCGCACGAACCGCGGCAATGGTCCCGCAGCACGGGGTTCGTTGCGCTGATCAAAGCCGCTTGATCGCAGCGATCGCGCTGCCGGCCGCCTTGATCCGCGCGATCGCGGCTTGGGTGTTCTCGACCGCGGTTGCCATGTGATGCGCGTTGGCGTGCACGATGGTGGTGGCATCGCGCGCGATCGCGACGTGGCCCTTCCAGAAGATCAGGTCGCCGCGCTGCAGGTGCTTTGCCTCCGCGACGGTCAATTCCCGGCCGAGCCCGTCCTGCTGCATGTCGCTGTCGCGCGGGCAACCTGTACCGGCTGAGGTCAGCGCGATCTGCACGAGGCCCGAGCAATCGATCCCGAACGCGCTCTTGCCGCCCCACAGATAGGGCGTGCCGACAAACTTCTCGGCGACGGCGACGAAGTCGGGCGCGATCATGTCGAGGGCGCCGAGATGCTGGCGCGGCAGATAGCGGCCGTCGCTCGTGACCGCGAACGATCCCTCTTCGCGCGCCACCGTCACCGTCGCGGACATCGGCATGGCCTCGCTCGGCGGCAGCTTGATCGAGGGACCAGGAAAGGCAAATGTCCAGAGCGCGGTCACCTTGTGCGTCGGTGCTGCCGCGGGCCCCAGCAGCGCGCTGTCCGGCAGCCAGCCGACGTAGCCGTCGCTGACGAGTTGACCCCAGGCCCAGCCTTCATTGTTGCGGTCATAGACCGTCACGCGCTCGCCCTTCAGTGCCTGCGTCATCTGCTCGGCATCGGCGGCCGGCGCGCTGCGAAGCGGAGCGATCGCGTCATGGACCTCGAATACCTCGCCGTCGACGAAGCGCGCCGCCTTGACCTTGCCCTCGAGATATTTCGCGGCGAGGTCGTCGCGGGCCGGTGTCAGGCGGGGGTCATGCATAGCGCTGGCTCAACAGTTTGTAGATCGCGCGCGCGGCCTGACATTCGCCGCCTTCGGGGCGGCCGGGTTTTGAGGACGACGTCCAGCCGTAGATGTCGACATGCAGCCAGCTCCTGGCGTGCTCGACAAATCGCTGCAGGAACAGCGCGCAGGTGATCGAGCCGGCAAAGCCTCCGGATGGTGCGTTGTTGATGTCGGCGATCTTGGAATCGAGCCAGGCGTCGTAGGCCGGCCACAGCGGCATGCGCCACAACGGATCGTTCTCGCCTTTGGCGTGGGCGGCCACCTCGCCGGCGAGCGTCTCATCATTGGTGTAGAAGGGCGGCAGATCCGGTCCGAGTGCCACCCGCGCCGCACCGGTCAGCGTGCCCAGATCGACCAGCAGATCGGGTTTCTCCTCGTCGGCCAGCGCCAGCGCGTCGGCGAGCACCAGCCGTCCCTCGGCGTCTGTATTACCGATCTCGACGGTGATGCCCTTGCGCGACCTGAAGACGTCGAGCGGACGGAAGGCGTTGCCCGCAACCGCATTCTCGACCGCCGGGATCAGCACGCGCAGCCGCACCTTCAGCCCGGCGTCCATCACCATCTGCGCCAGCGCCAGCACATTGGCGGCGCCGCCCATGTCCTTCTTCATGATCAGCATGCCGCTCGACGGCTTGAGGTCGAGCCCGCCGGTGTCGAAGCAGACGCCCTTGCCGACCAGCGTCACCTTCGGATGCGCCGGATCGCCCCAACGCATATCGATCAGCCGCGGCGTCCGGGTCGAGGCGATGCCGACAGCGTGGATCAACGGAAAATTCTGTTCGAGCGCATCGCCGGTGATGCACTCGAAGCCGGCGCCAAACCGCGTTGCCAGTTCGCGTGCGGCGTCTGTCAGCTCCGCCGGGCCCATGTCATTGGACGGCGTGTTGATGAGGTCGCGTGCGAGCGCCACCGCGTCCGCCATGCGCGCGATGTCGGTTGCGTCGATGGCGTCCGATGGCACCAGGCGAACGTCGGGCACCTCGTTCTTGCGATAGCGGCCGAAGCGGTAGCAGCCGAGCGCAAAGGCGAGCGTGGCGAGCCTGATGTCATGCGGTGCATTGGCAAAGCGGTAGACGCCCGGCGGCAGCAGGCCGGGTAGCGCACCCGGCCGGAACGGATCGGGCGCCTTGTGCTTCTCGTCCTCGAGGCCGAACAGCACCTGCGCGATGCTGCCGTCCGCGGCGGGCAAGATCATGCATTTGCCGGGCTTGGCCGCAAAGCCGTTGGCATCGGCGAACTGACGCGCAGGCGCCGGCAGCGCGTCCCGGATCGCATGCCATGTCGCCTTGGTGGCGAAGGTGATCGGGATGGCGTTGGGTGCGCTCTCGAAAACGGACGGCATCGGAATCTCGGCTGTTCTGGCGTCGTGGGTCGCTACTACACGCCTTTCGCTATAGATGGTAGCGCATCGGTGGCTCCAGGGAACTAACGAGCCGATTGGGCCAAGCGACCGCCAAGCCCGCCGATTAACCAGACGTTAGGGTTAACAGTCTATTGCTGGCACGTTCGGCTCGGTCCATTCGCCCGATTTCGTGAGTCAAGTGCCATGCGTCGACAGTCCAACCTCGCCCGGCATGTTGCCAGGCATCTCTCATCCGCGGCTCTTGTGGCGGTCCTGGCTGCAGGCCTCGGCGGTTGCCAGACCATGTCCGACGTGACCGGATCGGTGGCGTCCCGCAACGACCCCGCGCCCGACGATCCGCGCCGCTCCGCCGAGCTATATGGCGAGCGCTATCGCAAGAATCCCAAGGACGTCGACGCTGCGATCGCCTATGGCCAAGCGTTGCGGACCACCGGCCAGCGAGCGCAGGCCTGCGCGGTGCTGGAGCAGGCCACCATTGCCAATCCCGGCAACAAGCTGCTGCTCGCCGCCTACGGCCGCGCGCTTGCCGACAACGGCAATTCGCAGGCGGCATTCGATGTGTTGAGCCGCGCGCATACCCCGGAAAATCCGGACTGGCGTATCCTGTCGGTGCAGGGAACCACCCTCGACAAGATGGGCAAGCACGAGGAGGCGCGCCGCTATTACGCCAGCGCGCTGCGCATCGTCCCGGACGAACCGTCGGTGCTGTCCAATCTTGGCATCTCCTACATGCTGACCAAGGAACTGCCCAAGGCTGAGGAGACGCTGCGCCGCGCCTATGCCACCGCGCCGGCTGACGGGCGTATCAGGCAGAACCTCGCGCTCGTCGTCGGCCTGCAGGGCCGCTTCGCGGAAGCTGAAAGCATCGTCAAGGCCGACCTGCCGGCGGAAGAGGCGGCCGCCAATGTCGCCTATTTGCGCGACATGCTGAGCCGCAGGAACGGTCCCCCGATGGCGTCGAGGGGCGCGCCGGTGGTTGCGCAGGACGACTAAAGCCAGTTTTCGGGAAAGCCTCTGGCGGCTCTCGCTTGCGACAACGAAAACGCCCGGAAAAGCCGGGCGTTTCCGTGTTCGAAGCGCCTTAATGCATCGCGGCGAATTTGATGTAGGACGGCCCGAGGATCACGATGAACAGGCAGGGCAGGAAGAACAGGATCATCGGCACGGTCAGCTTGGGCGGCAGCGCGGCGGCCTTCTTCTCGGCCTCGTTCATGCGCATGTCGCGGTTTTCCTGCGCCATCACGCGCAAGCTCTGACCGAGCGGGGTGCCGTAGCGTTCGGACTGCTGCAGGGCCATGCACACCGACTTCACGCCTTCGAGCCCGGTGCGGCGCGCCAGGTTCTCATAGGCCGTCTTGCGGTCCTGCAGGTAGGACAGTTCCGCCGTCGTCAGCGCGAACTCCTCCGACAGCGCGACCGACTGCCCGGCGATCTCGTTGGCTACCTTGCGGAAGGCGACCTCGACCGACATGCCGGATTCGATACAGATCAGCAGCAGGTCGAGCGAGTCGGGGAAGGCGCGCCGGATCGAGAGCTGGCGCTTGCCGATAGCGTTCCTCAGGAACAGCATAGGCGCCTGGAGGCCGGCATAGGTGGCTACGACGCAGATGCCGATCTTCAGCATGATCGACCAGTCCTGCCCCGCAATGAAGAAGGTATAGACGATGGCGCCGATCAGCATCACGATCGGCGCAACGCCGCGCGCGAACAGGAAGGTGACGTAAGGGGCGTGGCCGCGATAGCCCGCCATCACGAGCTTCTCGAGCGCCGACTCCTGGGCCAGCCATTTGGTGAGGTTCAGGTCGTCCACCACCTTGGAGACGACCTGCTTCGGCGTCTGGCGCAGCGAGACCTTCTCGGTCTTGGCGAGACGGTCGCGTTCGCGCTGCCGAATGCGCTCGCGTTCGCTGGCGACGGCCTTCATGCGCTTGTTGAGATCGCCGCCGGCCAACAGCGGCATCACCAGCGTATAGACCGTTGCGCTTGCTGCAAAAAAAGCAAGCAGCATCGTCATGAACCTGACGTCATGGATCTTGGCAACGAGAAAATCTAGCATGCTGCACCGTCAGAAATCGAAGTTGATCATTTTCTTCATCACGAGAACGCCCATCGTCATCCAGACGACGCACGCGACCAGCATCAGCTGGCCGGTCGGATTCGTCCACAGCACCGCGATGTAGTCCGGCGTGGTGATGAACACGAGGATCATGACGACGGGCGGCAGCGAGCCGATGATGCCCGCGGAAGCCTTCGCTTCCATCGACATGGCCTGGATCTTATCGGCCATTTTCTTGCGGTCGCGCAGCACCTTGGACAGATTGCCGAGCGCTTCCGACAGGTTGCCGCCGGACTTCTGCTGGATCGCGATCACGATGCCGAAGAAGTTCGCTTCCGGCAGCGGCATGCGTTCGTAAAGCCGCGCGCAGGCCTCGCCGAGCGGCATGCCGATGGTCTGGGTTTCGATGATCTGGAGGAACTCGCTGCGCAGCGGCTCCGGCGCGTCGGCGGCAACCACCTTGATGGATTCGAACAGCGGCAGACCGGCCTTGATGCCGCGCACGATGACGTCGACGGCGTCCGGCAGCGCCTTCAGGAAGGCCTTTTCTCGCCGCTTCTTCAGGAATCCGAGAATCCAGCGCGGCAGGCCAAGGCCCATCGCAAAGCCGATACCGGCCGCGCCGAGCGGGCCGCCGCCGGCGATGAACGCGCCGCCTGCCCCGACCAGGCCGAGCACACCGGAGATGATCCAGAATTTCTGTTCGGACCATCGCAGTCCGGCCTGCGCGATGCGCATGCCGAGCGGGACTTTTTTGTCCTTCTTGGCCCGTGCCTCGAGCTCCTTCAGCGATCCCTCGACCTGTTCGCGGCGGGAGCGTTGTGTGCGCTCGGAGCTTCGCGCGACCGTGGGTTCGGTGCGGGCCACCGACGCGCGGCGGGACTCGGCCTTCTTCTCCCCGGAAAGGTAGGGATACAGGAAGACCCAGGTGAGACCGCCGACGGTGGTGGCGGCGAGGAAGGCCAGGGCAAGGGTTTGCATTTGCATGATGAGTTCCCTTTAGCCTGGCGGCGCGGATTCAGCGGCATCGAGTGCCGCCGCAAGCCGGTTCTCTTCATTGTAATAGCGTGCACGGTCCCAGAATTTCGGCCGTCCGATGCCGGTAGAACGGTGCTTGCCGATGATCTTGCCGTTCGCGTCTTCCCCGATCAGGTCGTACAGGAAGATGTCCTGGGTGATGATGGTATCGCCTTCCATACCCACCACCTCGGTGATGTGGGTAATGCGGCGCGAACCGTCGCGCAGGCGGGCCGCCTGGACGATCACGTCGATCGAGGCGCAGATCATCTCGCGGATCGTTCGCGACGGAAGGGAAAATCCGCCCATGGTGATCATGGATTCGCAGCGCGACAGCGCCTCGCGCGGGTTGTTGGCATGCAGCGTGCCCATCGAGCCGTCGTGGCCGGTGTTCATCGCCTGCAACAGGTCGAAAGCTTCGGGTCCGCGGACTTCGCCGACGATGATGCGCTCGGGGCGCATACGCAGGCAGTTGCGGACCAGTTCGCGCATCGTCACCTGGCCTTCGCCTTCGATGTTCGGCGGCCGGGTTTCCAGCCGCACCACATGTGGCTGCTGCAGTTGCAGTTCGGCAGCGTCTTCACAGGTGATGACGCGCTCGTCGTGCTCGATATAGTTGGTAAGGCAGTTCAGCAGCGTGGTTTTTCCCGAGCCGGTACCGCCCGAGATCAGCACATTGCAACGGACGCGGCCGATGATCTGCAGGATGGTCGCGCCTTCCGGGCTGATCGCCCCGAACTTGACGAGCTGATCCAGCGTCAGCTTGTCCTTCTTGAACTTGCGGATGGTGAGTGCGGGGCCATCGATCGCCAGCGGCGGGACGATGGCGTTGACGCGCGAGCCGTCGGCGAGGCGGGCGTCGCAGATCGGCGAGGATTCGTCGACGCGCCGGCCGACCTGGCTGACGATGCGCTGGCAGATGTTCAGGAGCTGCTGGTTGTCGCGGAAGCGGATGCCGGTGCGCTGGATCTTGCCCGCGACTTCGATGAACACCGTGCCGGCGCCGTTGACCATGATGTCGGCGATGTCGTCGCGCGACAGCAGCGGTTCCAGCGGACCGTAGCCGAGCACGTCGTTGCAGATATCGTCGAGCAGTTCCTCCTGCTCGGCGATCGACATCACGATGTTCTTGATCGCGATGATCTCGTTGACGATGTCGCGGATTTCCTCGCGCGCCGACTCGCTGTCGAGTTTGGCGAGCTGGGCGAGGTCGATCGCCTCGATCAGCGCGCCGAAGATCGTCGCCTTGACCTGATAGTAACTGTCGGAGCGCCGGGCTTCGATGGTGGGAGCAGGCGGCGGCTTCGCCGGTGCAAGCGGCGGCGACGATATCGTCGGCGCGGCCGGCTCGCGCGAAATTCCCGGCGAACCGGCAGGTTCCGGCGCCTGAAATGCGGGCTTGGAGGCCCGCACGTCCACATCGTTTCCGCTACGCTTACCAAACACGACGTCTTGACTCCACGCGGACCGTTACTTGGACCGCAGCTTTTCGAGCAGGGGTGACAGGAACGACCCCCTCGGCTTCTTGGTTTCGCCGCGGCCTGTCAGCCGCTGCGCCATTTGCAGGAACATCTCAACCGCCCGGTGATTGGCGGAGATTTCAGCGATCATCTGACCGTTATTGGCGGCCGAACCGAAGATCTGCGGGTCGAACGGGATGGCGGCGATCGGCGGGCTCTCGATCGCCTTGGCGAATTCGCTGGCTGCGATCTCCGGGCGCTTCGGCACCCCGACCTGGTTCAGGCAGTACAGCGGCGCGCGGTCGTTTGGCCGGGCCGCCTTCAGGAGGTCGAACATGTTCTTGGCGTTGCGCAGATTGGCGAGGTCGGGCGCGGCCACGATCAGGATGTCGTCGGCCGCAATCAGCGCACGCTTGGTCCAGCCGGACCATTGGTGGGGAATATCGAGCACGATGCAGGGCATCGTGGTGCGCAGTGTATCGAAGATCGAGTCGAACGCCTCGGCCCCGAAATCATAAACCTTGTCCAGCGTCGCCGGCGCTGCCAGCAGACTGAGATGGTCGGTGCATTTCGACAGCAGGCGGTCGACGAAGGCGGTATCGACGCGGTCGGGCGAGAACACCGCGTCCGCGATGCCTTGCGCCGGGTCCTGGTTGTAGTTGAGGCCTGCGGTGCCGAAGGCGAGATCGAGATCGGCGACCACCGAATCCAGCGCCAGGTCGCGGGCGATCGCCCAGGCGACGTTGTGCGCGATCGTCGAGGCGCCGACCCCGCCCTTGGCGCCGACGACGGCGATGATGCGCCCGACGGCCTTAGCCTCCGGTGCCGAGAACAGGTTGCAGACCGCCCGCACCACGTCGATCGCGTGGGCCGGTGCAATGACGTAGTCGCTGACGCCACGGCGCACCAGCTCGCGATACAGCGTCACGTCGTTGACGCGGCCGATCACGATCACGCGGGTGCCGGCGTCGCAGACCGTGGCGAGCTGATCGAGGCCGGTCAGCACGTCGTTGCGGCCTTCGGTTTCGAGGATGATGACGTTGGGGGTCGGCGCCGAGCGATAGGCCTCGACGGCGGCAGCCATGCCGCCCATCTGGATCTTGAGATGAGCCTTGGCCAGCCGGCGGTCTTCGCCGGCCGACTGTACGGCGGCAGCGGTCTCGACCGTCTCGCAGAACGCCTGGACCGAAACCCGCGGGGCCGGCGCAATATGATCGTCTGCGGCCGGCGGCGTGGTGTCCGTCTGCTGGTCGGAGTTTTGCTGCGCGTACGTGATCATTTGCCTGTGTCGCTGAGTTTGGCCTTGTCGGAATCGGGATAGGCCGTCGAGGTGGCGGTACCCTTCCGATATTTATCAAAGGCGATGCCACGACGCGGCGTGTAGGCCGGGGTCTCCGCGCGCGGCTGGACGAGGTCCGCCGGATCCTCGACCATGGACGCGAGGTTGCGCTGGTTGGCGCAGCCGAAATTGTAGTACTGCTGGTTGTCGGTGTAGGACTTGTTGTGGACCGAGGGACCGAGGTCTTCCGGCCAAATGCCGCACGGTCCGGCGACGGCCGTCATCTTCGGATAGTTCACCCGGATCGCGGGCATCTGGCGCGGATCGTCGGGATGATATTTGCGAACCAGAATCCCGCGCGGCGGCACACCGACGGCGGCGAAGACGGCCTGGATCTCGCGCAGCGAATCCTGGGCGGCGCGCGCGTTCGGCGTGTCGAATGGAACGTCGATGCTGACGGCACCGGTGCCCTCGCGCATCCAGTCCTGCGCCATTCCCGTCACTTCGGCGCGCTGCGAGGCGGTCAAGCCGCCGCGGCCGCGGCCGACGAAGACCACGATCGAGCGATCGGCCTCGGTGACTGAGATCGGATGCCGCTGGCGATAGTCGCTCGGCGCATTCAACATGGCGAGGCTGTTGTCATCGGAGGTGTGCTGGCAAGCGCCCAGCGTCACGGCGAGGCCGACGAGTGCGCCGGCGAGACCAAGGGCGCGCTTGCATTCGGCGGGTGTTGTGGATGTCGTCTGTGTCATCGTCCCGCCTCAGTCGGTAATAAAGCCGTAGGTGCCGTGGTAATTTCGCGCCGGCTCGGTGCGACCAGGTACGCCGTAGATGCGATTGAGGCTGCCCAACAGGTCGGCCTGCGGATCGGAGGCGTTGGCGAAACCATCATCCGGACGCGAGAGATCCTTCTGGGCTACGGCGCGGACGATGTAAGGCGTCACCAGCACCATCATCTCGGTCTGGTTGTTGACGAAGTCTCGGCTGCGAAACAGCGTTCCGAGCACGGGCAGCTCCGCCAGTCCCGGCAGACCGTTGATGGCCTGCTTGGTCTGGTCCTGGATCAGGCCGGCCATCGCCATCGAGCCGCCCGACGGGATTTCCAGCGTGGTCTCGGCGCGACGGGTCTTGATCGAGGGAATCGTCGATCCGTTCTGGCCGCCGGTCAGCGCGTTCTCGCTCGACACTTCAGACACTTCCGTCATCACCCGCAGGCTGATCCGTCCCTCGGTCAGCACCACCGGCGTGAAGTTGAGCGAGATACCGAACTTCTTGAAGCTGACCGTTTGAACGCACTGTCCGATCGCACCCGATGTCGTGGTCTGGCAGGTTACACCGGTCGGAATTGGAAACTCGCCGCCCGAGATGAAGGTGGCAGATTCGCCGGAAATCGCGGTCAGGTTGGGCTCGGCGAGCGTCCGTATGACACCAGCGCTTTCCATGGCACGCAGCGTTGCCGACACCGATGGCGTGGCGCCGAACGAGGTGGTGAGAGCATTGGTCGGCACCAGCGGAGCATTGTTGGCCGTAAACGGGTTGGCGTTGGCGAACTTCACCACGGCCGTGCCGTAGTTGAGGTTGGCGGTGAGGTCGATGCCGAGCTGCTTGATCAGGCTGCGCGAGACTTCGGCGACCGTGACCTTCAGCATCACCTGGTCGCGGCCGCGAACCGCGATGGAGTTCACGACCTTGTCGGCGGTGCTGGCGAGCCGCGCAACGATGTCGGCGGCCTGCTGCGCCTCGATCGGGGTTGCCGCGCTTCCGGTCAGCACGACGCCGTCGCCGACGCCCTCGACCTGGATGTCTGCGTTGGGCAGCGCCTGCTTCAGCGCGGCGCGGACGCCGTTGAGGTCGCGCTTGACCGCGATGTCATAGGCGGCGATCTGCTGGCCCGCGGCGTCGAAGAAAACGATATTGGTCTGGCCGACGGTGGCGCCGATGATGTAGGCGCGCTGCGCCGAGCGGACCACGGCATTGGCGATCTTGGGATCGGCGACCAGCACGTCCTTGATGTCCCGCGGCAGGTCGATCACCACGGACTTGCCGATGCCAAGCGACAGGAATCGCGCGTTCATCTGGCCGCTGTCGGACGCCGCAGGCGCGGCGGCGCGGTAGTCGCTCGCTATCACCGGGGTCAAGGCCGGGTTGAGCGTGAGCGCCGCGACCGCCGCAAATGACAGGGTGCGGACCGTGAATGCCCGCATCGTCCATTGCGTTACCCTGCACTTCATCTCGTGTGCCCTCATCGTCACTTCTGCATCGTCGACTGGCTGGCGACGCCGTAGCGGATGACGTTGACCGTATCACCGCGCCTATTGTGGTTGTCGTCGGTCTTGACTTCGACCTGGTTGACGTCGGCAATGCTGCGCAGCGCGAGCGACAGCGTGCCGCTCTGGCGCGCGCGCGCCAATGTCTCGGTCTGTTCGGGCTTCAGCTCCAGCGTCACGGTCTTGCCGACCAGCGCGTTGGTGCCGTCCTTCTCTTTCGGGGCCTGATCGATCGCGAGCACGCGGACATTGGTCAGGATGACCTCGGAATTGACGATATCGGCGCCGCTGCGGTCGGGATTCTTGTCCCGCTTGGACAACAGGACGTCGACCCGGTCGTTCGGCAGGATAAAGCCGCCGGCACCGGTCTCGGGCGAAATTTCGGTCGATACCGCGCGCATGCCGGTCGGCAGGATTGCAGCCATGAAGCCGCTTCCGTCGGCCTTGACGAGCTTCTGCTCGCGGATCGGCTCGCCCTGGATGAACGGAGCGCGCGCGATCGAGCCGGTGATGTCCTTGATGGCGTCGGCGTTGGCGTCCTTGCGCATGAAGCTGCTGCTGGCCGTCGCGGCGGGCCAGGTCTGCCACTGCAGATCGTCGGGTTTCACGGTCTGGCCGAGACCGATGTCGGACCGTGCGACCAGGATGTCGACCGTCGGCAGTTGCGCGACCGGCGCGGCGGGCGCGGGCGTGTTGTCGCTTCCGCTCGCCAGATAGAGGGCCGCGAGGCCGGCGCAGCCTGCGATAGCCAGGACCAGAATGCGGGCCGTATTCATTACGCTTCACTTTCCACATGACGCCGCGACGCTGCCGCCGCCGTGATGGGAGTTGACCAGCTATTCGTCAAAGCATGGTTAATGAGGCGTATCTAAATCGCCTTAACGGGGGGTTACCCGCGGGCGCTCAGCGCATCGCGAAGTGCGCGAGATCGATCGTCTTGATCCAGTCGGTGTCCGGATAGATCATCAACGCGCCGAGGGCGAGCGCGATGCCGTAGGGGATTCCGGTCTGCTTGTCGTGCAGACGAGTGAGCCAGGGCTGGGACGCGAGGGCGTAGGGCAGGGGCCACTCCCTGAGCTGCAGCAGCAGCACGGTCAGTCCGCCGCCGAACAGCGATGCAAGGACCAGGTAGTCGAGCAGATGGTCGAATCCGAACCAGAGGCCGATGGAGGCTGCGACCTTGGCGTCTCCGCCCCCGACCCACCCCATGGCGAACATGCTGAACGCCACGACCAGCACCAGGGCGCCGGCGCCGGCGTGGTTGAGGAGGTCGTGGAGACCCATGCCGGTCAGCGGCGCCATCACGACGAAGCCCGCCAGCAGCGCCAGCGAGACCCGGTTCGGAATCGTCATGGTGAGGAGATCGCTCGCCGCGGCGAATGCCATCAGGGCCGGAAACAGCATCAAGCGCGCGATGTCGAGGATCATGGATGAAACGCCGTCAAGCTGGAGCTGAGGTCGAAATCCGACGCTAGCGGCCAATGGTGAACAATCGGGAAAGGATCCCACGCAATTTCAAGGGCGGCGGCCGACCGCTCCTGACAAATAGCAAAGGTCCCGGGGACACCGGGACCTTTGAGGCGAGTTGCAGAAACCCGCTTACTTGAGCGAGGTCGAGATCGAGGTGAAGGTGGTGGAGAGCGCCTTGCCGACGCCGTTAACGGCAGCAATGATCGCAATCGCGATGCCGGTCGCAATCAGACCGTACTCGATGGCGGTCGCGCCGGATTCGTCCTTCACGAAACGCGAAACGAGATTCTTCATAAATGACTCCTGTGTACACGTGGCTGGTCGAACTACATCTGGTCTGGACGGCGTTCTCAGCACCGTGACCATGCGGCACCGTAAGGTTCGACGATTGCGGCGCAGTTAATTTGATCACGCAAAGTCGGGGGGAACCCGCAGTTGTTGCGCACAGTAAATTTGGCATTAAGCCGGGTGCGAAAATTGCCGATTATTGCCTTGAGCGGATTTCCGATCGGTCAGGATTCACAGCTCCTTAAGCGGGAGCCGATAGGCATGAAGCCTGCAATCTAGCTTACGATTGAATGAGGCGATCATGTCCACGCTGCCCCTCGAAGTCATCGAGATGGTTGGTCAAACGATGATAAAAGTGGTGCCGGTCACGATCGGGCTCGCGCTCGTCTTCACGGTGCTGGCCCACTTCTGGGCCTGCAACCCCGGCAAGGCCTGGTGGCAGAAGCGCGAACTCCTCACCGACATCTGCTACTGGTTCTTCGTGCCGGTGTTCGCCCGCGTGCTCCGGATCGGACTGCTGGTGGTCGGCGCGGCTGCGATCTTCAACGTTCATAGCGCCGACGAGCTGATCGCGTTCTACGACAATGGACATGGCCCGCTGTCGCAGCTTCCGCTCGCGCTGCAGGCGATCATCTTCCTGGTCGTCTCCGACTTCATGCTGTATTGGCTGCACCGGATGTTTCACGGCGGCGCGTGGTGGAAGTACCACGCCATCCATCATTCCTCGGAAGATCTCGAATGGATTTCCGCGGCGCGCTTCCACCCCGTCAACCTGCTGATCGGCACCATCTCGGTGGACGTGATCCTGCTGATGGCCGGCATCTCGCCGAACATCATGCTGTGGGTCGGCCCCTTCACCACATTCCACTCGGCCTTCGTCCACGCCAATCTGAAATGGACGCTCGGCCCCCTCAAATACGTGATCGCGACGCCGGTGTTCCATCGCTGGCATCACACCAGCCTCGAGGAGGGCGGCGACACCAACTTTGCGGGCACGTTCCCGATCTGGGATATCCTGTTCGGAACGTTCCGGATGCCCGACAACGTGCTGCCGGAAAACTACGGTGCCGACGACAAGGCGATCCCGACCGAGATCGCCGGACAACTGGCCTATCCGTTCCGTCAATGATGTGACCGACCGGACTGTGCCGCCATGAGCTCGGAGACCGCAACCATCCCACGGGAGAGAGCCTCCGTCTTCGAGGTGCCGGCCTGGCTGTGGATGGGGTGCGGCGTCTATGCGCTGCTGCTGGTCACCGGCAGCCAGCTGCTCGCCGATTCCGATACCTATTGGCAGATCGCCGTGGGCCGCTGGATCCTCGATCACGGCGCTGTGCCGTCGGTCGACATCTACTCGTTCACCAAAGCGGGCGAGCCATGGATGTCGTCGTCCTGGCTTGCGCAGGTCGTTTACGCGAAAGCCTACGATCTGGCCGGTTGGACCGGGCCTGCGGCGCTGGCCGCGATCTGCATCGCCATGGCGTGCGGGCAGCTCACCGCCATTCTCGGCCGCAAGATGCCGGCGTCCTATGCGAGCGTCGTCGCGCTGGCGTCGCTGGTGCTGTCGACCGGCCATCTGCTGGCCCGTCCGCATGTGCTGGTGCTGCCGGTGATGATCGCCTGGACCAACGGCCTGATGGCCGCCAGCGAGCGCCGCGAGCCGCCGTCATTCTGGCTGCTGCCGCTGATGGCGCTCTGGGCCAATCTGCACGGCGGATTTCTGTTCGGCCTCGTGCTGGTCGGCGCGTTCGTACTCGACGCGATGTGGAATGCCGAGCCCGCAAAAAGACCGTCACTGGCGCTGCGCTGGATGGCCTTCGGGATCGGCGCGCTCGCGGCCTGCTGCGTGACGCCGTATGGCTGGGGCTCGATCCTTGCCTCGCTGAAGATCCTTGGTCTCGGTGAGCTGCTGCGCCTGATCGGGGAATGGATGCCGGTGGATTTCGGCCGCCTCCGCGCGGTCCAGCTCGCCGTACTCGCCTTGATCGGTGCCGCGCTCTTCAGCGGCGTGCGGCTGCCGCCGCCACGGATTGCCCTGGTGCTCGGCCTGTTGCACATGGCGCTGTCCCACGTCCGGAACGTCGAGATTTTCGCCCTGCTGCTGCCGCTGGTCGTGCTCACGCCGGTGGCGGCCCAGTTCGGCCTGCAGGCGGCAGGCATTGTTCGGCTGAGGGTCGTGCCGGCGGCGGCGCTGCTCGCGGCGCTATGCGCCTCGACCTGGGCCGTTGCCATGAGCGCGCGAATCACGCCTCCGGCCGTCCAGTCGCCCACGGCTGCAGTCGACGTGCTGAAGGCCCACAACGTCAAGCGGGTGCTCAACGACCTTCCGTTCGGCGGCTATCTGATCTGGCGCCAGGTGCCGGTATTCGTCGACGGGCGCGCCGAACTCTACGGCGAGACATTCGACGTCGCCTATTATCGCGCGCTCCAGCTCAGGGATGTCGACGGCCTCATCGGTCTGCTCCAGAGCTACGACATCGACGCGGTGATGCTGCAGCCGTCGACACCTGCGGTCCAGCTGCTCGACCGCACAGCCGGCTGGCAGCGTGTCTATGCGGATGAAAACGCGGTGGTGCATGTGCGCGTCGCCGATTGAACCGTTGGGAGTCATGCGGCCATGACGGGGCGCAATCAATCGCTGGATCTGTTGCGCGGAATTGCCATCCTGCTGGTCGTTCTGTCGCATAGCGCAGGTTCTGCGACGAGCATCATTCCGGGGTTAGTCAAGGTCGCGCTCGACTATGGCCAATTCGGCGTGCAGCTCTTCTTCATCGTCAGCGGCTATACGATGATGCTGACGTATGGCAACAGGACCGACCTCTCTGCCGCGGGTTCATTCTATCTGCGCCGCGTGTTTCGGATCGTTCCACTGTTCTGGATCGCGATCGTGTTCTATCTCGCGATCTCGAACGGTGAAGGGAGCAGATCCTGGGCGCCCGACGGCGTCAGCGTCAGCGATGTGGTCCTGACCATCTCCTTCCTCCATCTCTCCAGTCTCACGGCGTTCAATTCGGTGGTTCCCGGAGGCTGGAGCATCGGGGTCGAGATGCAGTTCTACCTGCTGTTTCCGTTCATCATCCGGCTGTTCAGGCAGCCGAGCGGTCCGGTCATCTGCTACGCCCTGATTGCGCTGACAAGCGTGGCGGCCAGCGCGCTGGCGGACCTGTATCTGGTCCCGCGACTTGCCGCATCGTTGCCGCCGGACCAGGCCTATCTCGCGTCCGGTTTCTACTATTGCTGGCTACTGCGCCAGGGGATCTGCTTCGGCCTCGGCCTCCTGATGTACGACGTGATCGAGCGCGGCAATTGGCCCCGGATCGGCGCGCTTTTCCTGGTTGGAGCGTGCCTGACGTCGTCATGGGGCGCGCAGGTCGCATTGTTGTTTGCGATGTCCTATGTCGTGCTCGCGGGCAACGTCAAGAATTCCATGATCGGCCTGTTCGGACGTTGCTCCTACGCGATCTATCTGGTTCATTTTGCGGTGCTCTCAGCGATCGGGGCGTGGCTGCAGGTCGATCTTGTGCTGCTAGCAGCGCTGGTCGCGGGCATCTCGCTGGCGTTGAGCTATTTCCTGATTGAACCTGTGATCGAGCGTCGCTTCAATCGGCTGGGTCATATGCTGGCTGCAAGCGTCGACCGCAGGCGGGGTGCCGCAACCGCGACCTAACTGGTAACCCGCTTCGCTCGAACGCTCTTTCGACGGACCAGGAGGATTGCGCCAAGGGTCAGGCCGGCGCCAGCAAGGACATCGGCGAGGTGATGGCCTCCAACGGGCATCGTTGCCAGGATCATCGTTCCATTCACGACGAGCACGGGGATCATGAGCCAGCGCGTATCGCGCGCGGCGTAGATCGTGATCAGGCCCAGCATGGTGTGAAACGAGGGAAAGCTGACGATGCCGTCAGGTGCCGAGAGGTCGATGACGGAGAGCGTCCCATCGCGCAGCATGAGGAAGGTGCGCAGAAAGGTCCACATCTCGCCCAATGCCGAGAAGTTGGCGAACAGCTGTGGAGCGGGATGGAAATAGGCGAAGGCGCCGGCGGCCGGAACCAGCGTCATGCCGATGCACACCGCGACCGTGCTCAGGCTCAGAACGGCCATGAATTCCGCGATTCTGTCGCCGCGACGCCGCAGAACGAGCGACATCACGACCAGGTCGGCGACCGGACCTATGGCGTTGTAGGCCTTGGCCAGCAGCTTCACGACGAGCGGGCTGAAGTTCGTCGCCTGCAGAAAGCTCAACCAGTCGAAGCCGAGCAGGTGATCGACATCCGCCAGCACATTGTCCCGCAAGGGCAAGTTCGCGGCCGTAATCAAATAGGTCAGGGTGATCCCCGTGGCCATCAGGCAGCCGATCGGCAGGAAGGTGCGCCACAGCAATTCAGTCCGAAGCAGAACCTGTCGCAACAGAGCCGCCGGAAGCCCTCGGTCTTCGGCAAGGCGACTGGATGCAATCGCAATGAAGGTACCGGCGAACGCGCTGCAAGCGGCGCATTTCAGAAGGATCGTCCAGTTCGAGGGTGCAAACGAAAGTCTTGAGCTTTGCAGCCAGATCACGTCGACAAGGGCGTAACAGAGGACGCAGGACCAGACGATCGCCATGTGCCGCTGCGCGACAGCACCATGGTCGCTGAACATGAGCCAGCGTCCCAGGGCGTCTCGAATCCGGACCGGATCGATGGTCAGGGCGCGAACGCCGGAATCGGCGGTGGGTTTCTCGATCCCGGATATCGACGACACGTCATGCCCCCCGCATTTTCGGCTGTCGCAGAAGCTGCTGGGAGAATCTTAAGATTGCTCTAATCGTGGAACGCGCGCTCAGATGGCGACGCCGCCGGACGCCTGGTGTACGATCACAGACCTGGACGGGGCACATTTCCGGCTTGTTGCGATCGCCTCGTCCAGCCGACGGGGTGACGAGTGTGAGCCTGCCAGTTCAGATCGCCGAGATGCTCGGCCAGACCTTGCTCCAGATGGTGCCCGTCACCATCGCGCTGGCGCTGCTTTTCACGGTGCTGGCGCATGTCTGGGCCTGCAATCCCGGCCGACCCTGGTGGCGCAAGCGCGAGATCGTCACCGACCTTTGTTACTGGTTCCTGGTGCCGTTGTTTGGGCGCGTGTTTCGCATCGGGCTTTTGGTTGTTATCGCCGGCCTCGTGTTCGGCATCAGCGACTCTGCCGAACTGGTCGCCTTCTATGACAATGGCCACGGGCCGCTGTCGACGCAGCCGATTTGGCTGCAGGCCGTGCTATTGCTGGTGATCTCCGACTTCGTGATGTATTGGCTGCACCGCATGTTTCATCGCAGCCGCTTCTGGCGCTATCACGCGGTCCATCATTCCTCTCGGGATGTCGACTGGATTTCAGCGGCGCGCTTCCATCCGGCGAATCTCCTGCTCGGCACGGTTGGCGTCGACGTCCTGATGCTGACGGCCGGCATTTCACCGAGCGTGATGCTCTGGGTCGGTCCGTTCAATCTGTTCCTGTCGGCTTTCGTGCACGCCAATCTGAACTGGGATCTGGGCCCTTTCAGATACGTGCTGGCGACGCCGGTCTTTCACCGCTGGCATCACACCTCGCTCGATGAGGGTGGCAACACCAATTTCGCCGGCACTTTTCCGGTCTGGGATATCCTGTTCGGCACCTTCCGGATGCCGATGGACCGGCTGCCGGATGATTACGGCATCGACGACAAGGCCTTCCCGAGCGAGATCGCGGGGCAATTGGCTTATCCGTTCCGGAAGTCGTGACATCCGCGCAATTCAAGGTTCGATTTTTGCTCTTCTTAAATGAATTGCCGTCAGATTCACTCCGTCGGGCGCCGGTCCGCCGCGTATCGCTTTTGCCGGCTTGTCAACGTCCCGGGGTAGAGTATGTCGTTTCAGTCTCAGCGTATTCGCGCCGTCGCGCGTTTTGGATTCGTCTCTCTGGCCGCAGCCATGCTGCTGTGGCCTGCGGTCTCGACGGCCGCGCCGGATCCCGACCGGATCGCGGTCAACGTCGATCAGGCCAAGCTCGTCAAGCTGCCCTTGGGCATCTCGACAATCGTCGTCGGCAACCCCCTGATCGCCGACGTCACCTTGCAGAATGGCGGCGTCGTCGTCGTGACCGGCAAGGGCTACGGCGCCACCAACTTCATCGCGCTCGACCGCACCGGCCAGGTGCTGGTGGACCGTCAGATCCAGGTGGAAGGGCCGCCGAGCGATCAGCTCGTCACCGTCTATCGCGGTGTCGACCGCGAGACCTACAGCTGCATGCCGGTCTGCCAGCGCCGCATCACCCTCGGCGACGGCGAGACCTACTTCAAGGCAACCATGGACCAGGCCGGCTCGCTGAACAGTCAGGCCTCCGGTTCGGCCGCTGCCGCCAAGCCGACCAATTGAAGCATTCCTGCTCCGGCGTATCGCGCGCCGGGGCCGCGGCCGATCGCAGGCCGTCACCTCGACACGGTTAAGATTGGCTTAACGGAACGGGGCATTCTGTTCCGATCCGGCGAAACACTTCAACAATGAGTTTCCGGTAGGGGTTGCCGGCCATGTTCATCCGGGGTCATTGATGCCGTTGCCCGCCTGTTCTTCCGGAAATCTCCTCCGTCGTTTCCGCCGCAATTCCCGCGGCTCGACCGCGGTCGAGTTCGCGCTGATCGCGCCGCTGTTTTTCGGGCTGGTGTTTGCGATCATCGAGACGGCGATGATGTTCTTTGCCGGCCAGGTGCTGGAGACCGTGACGCAGGATTCCGCGCGCGCGATCATGACCGGTCAGGCACAGAACGGCCTGGTGACAGGTTGTTCGACGCCATGCACCCAGGCGCAGTTCAAGACCTATGTCTGCAGCCAGATCAGCGCCATGTTCGATTGCACCAATGGCATCTATATCGACGTGCGCAGCTACACCGCGTCCCAGTTCGGGTCGGTCACCCTTACCCAGCCGATCGATTCGGGCGGAAACTTCCTCCCGACCATGCAGTACAATACCGGCGGCTCCGGCAGCATCGTCGTGGTCCGCCTGTTCTATCAGTGGCCGCTGTTCGTCACCTCGCTTGGCTTCAACGCCGCCAACCTGAACAACAAGAAACGTCTCCTGACCGCGAGCGCGGCCTTCAAGAATGAGCCCTTCTGATGCGGAACATGTGGCAGAGATCGCTGACACGGCTTCGTCTGCAGCGGTTCGCGCGAGACAGGCGCGCGCTCGCGGCCGTCGAATTCGCCCTTATATTGCCGGTGATGCTGGTGATGTTCCTCGGCACCATCGAGTTCTCGTCCGGCGTCGCTGTCGACCGCAAGGTGACGCTGATGGCGCGCACGCTGTCCGATCTGACCTCGCAGTCGATCTCGGTCGCGGACAGTGACATCATCAACTTTTTCAGTGCCTCGGTCGGGATCATGACGCCGTATGATCCGAGCCCGACCAAAGCCACGCTGTCGGAGATCTACGTCGATTCCACGCTGACCGCGAAAATCCAGTGGACCAAGGCTGGAACCATTGCCAGCGGCGCCACCCAGGCGACACTGACGCCCTCGTCCCGCAGTCCGGGTGACAACGTCACCAGCATCGTTCCGCCGGCGTTGTTGATTTCGCAGACGTCTCTGATCCTCAGCGAGGTCAAGTACAAATACGTCCCGACGGTCGGCTGGGTGATGGCGAAAGCCGGTATCACGCTCAGCGATGTCGCCTATACGCGCCCGCGGCAAGCGAATTGCGTGATCTATCCGACGCCCGCCACGGGATCTCCCATGCCGTCCTGTCCGTCGTCGTAGGCCCGACAAAAGCGCCGCACTCGCAAAAAAAGGCCGCACCCGAAGTGCGGCCTTTGATGTCTTGACGGCAATTTCCAGGAGCTTCGCGCTCGCGGGAAATCGGCTTATCCAGCGGCGCGGAGATTATCGGCCGAGGATTTGCCGGAACGGCGGTCAGCCACGATCTCGTAAGAGATCTTCTGGCCTTCACGCAGAGTGCCAAGACCGGCGCGCTCGACAGCACTGATGTGCACGAACACGTCGTTGCCGCCTTCATCCGGCTGGATGAAGCCGTAGCCCTTGGTCGCGTTAAACCACTTCACGGTTCCCATGCTCACGGGGGTAGTCCCTTCTCAGATATACAAGTTCAAGACCCGCTGGTCGGCGGGGTGGTGAGATCGAATTTTTGGAAGGGTCGTCAGCGTCTGAACCGGCTGTACCGGTGGATAGCTAATTTCGTCCGGCCGAAAATCGATGGCCGATATATTATGCGATTGAACGATTCAAAACAATCCTGACGTGCGCGATTTTTTGGCCGGCGTGCCCGCCGGCCAATTCTTGCGCACGACATAGGCATGTCATGCACGCAACAGTTGCAAAGTCTCGCCTACCGACGGCGGAACTGGCCGCCGCGCGGCGGTGTACCCCGCGGCGGACCGCCCGGTGAACTCGCCCGCTCGTCCTTGTGGCGGAAGATCAGGCGGCCCTTTTCGAGATCGTAGGGCGACATTTCGATCGTGACACGGTCGCCGGCCAACGTCTTGATGCGGTTCTTCTTCATCTTGCCGGCGGTGTAGGCGACGATCTCGTGTCCGGCATCGAGTTGCACCCGGTAGCGAGCGTCGGGGAGGATTTCGGTCACCAGTCCTTCGAACTGGATCAGCTCTTCCTTAGCCATATGTTTCTCCAGATCGAGCGACGGCTAGTGCTGCGGTTGGTTGTTGCGTTTGGGTTGCGGTTTCTGCCGGCTTTCGCGATGCAAGAAGGCGACGCCCTGGATGCCCTCGCTGCTGCCGGCCTGCGACGAACGCGGCGACTCGCCCCGGTTCGTCTGCGGCGCGGCATTGTTACCACCTCCACGGCGGTGGCGGCGAGGCCCTTTTGCACCTGGCGCGGCCTCATTCCCACGGACATTGTGGGCTCGCGGCGCGGGACGGCCGCCCCGCTGCTGACGGGGTGCCTGCGCCGGCGCGGCGGCGTCCCGGTTGCCACCCGGCGTACGCCGGTCTTCCCGCGGCAGCGTGATGCGGATCAGCCGCTCGATATCGCGCAGATAGCCCATCTCCTCGGCGCCAGCGACCAGCGAGATCGCGACCCCGTCGGCACCGGCGCGCGCGGTGCGGCCGATCCGGTGGACATAGGTTTCCGGTACGTTGGGCAGGTCGTAATTGACCACATGGCTGATGCCGTCGACGTCGATACCACGGGCGGCGATGTCGGTCGCCACCAGCGTGCGGATCTCGCCGGTACGGAACGCCGCCAGCGTACGCTCGCGGTGGTTCTGCGACTTGTTGCCGTGGATCGCATTGGCGCTGATGCCGGCTCGCTCCAGGCTCTTCACGACCTTGTCCGCGCCATGCTTGGTGCGGGTGAAGACCAAGGCACGATTGACCGGTTCCTGCTTCAGGAGCTGGGCGAGAATCGCCGACTTGGCTGCGAAATCGACCTGGATGATGCGCTGGTCGATGCGTTCGACGGTCGAGGCGACCGGGGTCACCGCGACGCGGGCCGGATCGCGCAGCATCGCCTCGGCAAGCTCGGCGATATCCTTGGGCATGGTCGCCGAGAAGAACAGCGTCTGCCGCTTGATCGGCAGTTTGGCGACGATTTTGCGGATGTCGTTGATGAAACCCATGTCCAGCATGCGGTCGGCTTCATCGAGCACCAGGAACTCGACCTGGTTGAGCTTCAGCCCGTTGCTTTGCACGAGGTCGAGCAGGCGGCCGGGAGTGGCCACCATCACCTCGACGCCCTGCATCACCGAACGGACCTGGCGGCCCATCCGCACGCCGCCGATCGCGAGTGCCGAGGAGAGGCGGATGTGGCGGCCATAGGTGTTGAAACTGTCGAGGATCTGGCCTGACAATTCGCGGGTGGGCGACAGCACCAGCACGCGGCAGCTCTTGGGCTGCAGCCGGATACGGTTTTCCAGAATGCGGTGCAGGATCGGCAGCGCAAAGGATGCCGTCTTGCCGGTGCCGGTCTGGGCGATGCCGACGACATCGCGGCCGGTGAGGGCGATCGGGATGGTCTGGGCCTGGATGGGGGTGGGCGTGAGATAGTTTTCTTCTCGCAGCGCACGGGCGATGGGATCGGCGAGGCCGAAGTCCTGAAAGGAGGTCAAAAGGTCGTTCTTTCCATAAACAGTCGTCGTCCCGGCGGATATCGCCAGGATCGCACGAGGGCGTCAGGACACCCGCGTGTCTGGGGCATCAGGCTTGGTTGGATGCAAAGGCGAGCCAGAAGCCGCTGAGACGACTTGAACACGCAGCTCGCGTGGGCGCGCCGCGATTCACGCGGGCACCGCAACCATATGGACCAGGAACACGGCGCTTTCAAGGTGTTACGGCCACGAGAACGCCGATTGATGCGCGTTCGCCAGGCCAAACCGTGGGTGCACGCGGCCACCAATCCATGCCGGAAATTTAGCCAAAGCGCCAATTTTGCTCATGTAATAATCAGACTGCTCCTTCGGCATACATTTTTTCAGCCTAATAATTAAGCCATCGAGGCCCGTATTCCCACGGAACTCGCGGAAATACCGAACCAGTTCAATTATTTAACTAGCGTGAAGGGGGTGGCACAGTTCTTGCGATTCCCTTAACCGCAGGCGGCCCGGTGGCCGTTTCGCAAGCGTTCCACGCCTGCGTCAGGGAGATGACATTTCATGCTTACAAAAATTAGTCACGATATATCGACGATGACCCGTCGCCGCGCGCTCGCGGCGACCGCCGGCCTGGTTTTGGGCTTGGCTGCGTCCTCGTCGTTCTCGTCCGCGCAAGCGGCCGATGACACCATTAAGGTGGGTATTCTCCATTCGCTTTCCGGCACCATGGCCATCAGCGAGAGCACGCTGAAGGACACCGTCCTGTTCATGATCGATGAGCAGAACAAGAAGGGCGGCGTAATGGGCAAGAAGCTCGAAGCCGTCGTCGTCGACCCGGCCTCGAACTGGCCGCTGTTCGCTGAAAAGGCCCGCGAGTTGATCACCAAGGACAAGGTCGCGGTCGTGTTCGGCTGCTGGACCTCGGTGTCGCGCAAATCCGTGCTCCCGGTTTTCAAGGAGCTGAACAACATCCTGTTCTACCCCGTGCAGTATGAGGGCGAAGAGTCCGAGCGCAACGTGTTCTATACCGGTGCGGCGCCGAACCAGCAGGCGATCCCGGCCGTCGACTATCTGATGAAGGACGAGAAGGTGAAGCGCTGGGTGCTGGCCGGCACCGACTACGTCTATCCGCGCACCACCAACAAGATCCTGGAGGCGTACCTGAAGTCGAAGGGCGTCGCTCAGGAAGACATCATGATCAACTACACGCCGTTCGGTCACTCCGATTGGCAGACGATCGTGGCCGACATCAAGAAATTTGGCTCGGCCGGCAAGAAGACCGCGGTGGTCTCCACCATCAACGGCGACGCCAACGTTCCGTTCTACAAGGAACTGGGCAACCAGGGCATCAAGGCAACCGACATTCCGGTGGTCGCGTTCTCGGTCGGCGAAGAAGAACTCGCCGGCATCGACGCCAAGCCGCTGGTCGGCCATCTCGCCGCCTGGAACTATTTCGAATCGATCAAGACTCCGGCGAACGAGAAGTTCATCAAGGAATGGCAGGCCTATACCAAGAACCCGAAGCGCACCACCAACGATCCGATGGAAGCCACCTATATCGGCTTCAATCTGTGGGTGAAGGCGGTCGAAAAGGTGAAGTCGACTGATGCAGACAAGGTGATCGACGCGCTTCCCGGCATCGAGACGGCGAACCTCACGGGCGGTACCGCCAAGGTGCTTCCGAACCATCACATCACCAAGCCGGTCTACATTGGCGAAATCAAAGCCAATGGCCAGTTCGACGTGGTGTGGAAGACTCCGGCGGAAGTCGCCGGCGACGCATGGTCGAAGGAATTGCCCGACTCCAAGGATCTGGTCGGCGATTGGGTCGGCAAGAAGTGCGGCAACTACAACACCAAGACCAACAAGTGCCTCGGTTCGGGTTCCTGATCCGGGACTCCTGATCTGATCAACGACACAACACAACCTTCCAAGACATCGGAGAAGGCGGCATCACTCGCCGCCTTCTCCTCACACTCCTGCCGGGGTACTCCTGTGGTTGTTCATTGCCTTGATCGCTTTCGCGCACTGTTTCTTTCCATCCTGCTGCTGACCTGCTTCGTCTTGCCGGCACTGGCCGGGCCGTTTGAGGATTCGGTCGCCAAATTCACCACTGACGACTTCTCCGACACCGAGGCGGCGATCGGCGAGATCGCGTCATCGGGCAATCCGCTTGCATCCACGATCATCAGCGCGCTGCAGGATGGCCGCCTGTCAGCCGATCCCGACACCAAGAAAGTCTTCATCACCCAGGCCGACGGCAAGATCATCGACGCCACCACCAGCGCTGCCGTCGACAAGCTACCGGACAATGCCGCTGCCGTCCGTCTCAACAACCGGCTGCGCCGCACCGTGGACGCAGCGGTCGGCGGCCTGACATTGATGTCGCCGGATCCGGCGAAGCGGCTGTCAGCCGCGCAATCGGTGTTCAAGAGTCACGAGGACAGCATGCTGCCGACGGTCGACAGCGCGCTCGCCAAGGAGACCGATAAGTCCATCAAGCAGGCGCTTGCCGAAGGGCGCGCCGCCATCATCCTGTTCAAGTCGGACGCAACAGACAGCGAAAAGCTCGATGCCATCTCCGTGGTCAAGGCGCGTGGCGACCAGGAAGCGCTGGCGCTGCTTACCGGTCTCGACGCTGGCCAGCCACCGCTGGTCGCCAAGGCTGCAGCAAGCGCGGTCGCTGCGATCCAGAGCAGGCTGGCGATGTGGTCGATGGTGCAGAACGCCTGGTACGGCCTGTCGCTCGGATCGGTGCTGCTGCTTGCCGCGATCGGGCTCGCCATCACCTTCGGCGTGATGGGCGTCATCAACATGGCCCATGGCGAGATGGTGATGATCGGCGCCTACACCACCTTCGCCGTGCAGGAGGTGATCCGCACCAGCTATCCCGGCCTGTTCGACTATTCGCTCCTGATCGCCGTCCCGCTCGCCTTCCTGGTCGCCGGCGGCATCGGCGTGCTGATTGAGCGCAGTATCATCCGCTTCCTCTATGGCCGACCGCTGGAAACCCTGCTCGCGACCTGGGGCCTGTCGCTGGTGCTGCAGCAGGCTGTGCGCACGATTTTTGGTCCCACCAACCAGGAGGTCGGCAACCCCTCCTGGATGAGCGGCGCGTTCGCGGTCGGCCAGATCACCATCACCTACAACCGGCTCTGGATCTTCTGCTTCACGCTCGCGGTGTTCGCGATCCTGCTCGCGATGCTGCGCTTTACCGCGCTCGGGCTGGAGATGCGTGCGGTGACGCAGAACCGGCGCATGGCGGCGTCGATGGGCATTGCCACCTCGCGGGTCGACGCGCTGACCTTCGGCCTCGGCTCCGGCATCGCGGGCATTGCCGGCGTGGCACTGTCGCAGATCGATAACGTCAGCCCGAATCTCGGTCAGAGCTACATCATCGACAGTTTCATGGTCGTGGTGTTCGGCGGCGTCGGCAATCTCTGGGGCACGCTGGTCGGCGCCTTCACGCTCGGCATCGCCAACAAGTTCCTCGAACCGGTGGCGGGCGCGGTGCTCGGCAAGATCGCGATCCTGGTGCTGATCATCCTGTTCATCCAGAAGCGGCCGCGCGGCCTGTTCGCGCTCAAGGGGCGGGCGGTGGAGGCATGAGCCCGCACATCCTCACCCGCTCGCTCGATCGCGCCGCTGCTACCTTCATCCTGGTCGTCGCCGCGCTTGGCGTGCTGATCCCGCTGTCGAACCTGCTATTGCCGCAGACTTCGATGTTCCACGTGCCGACCTATCTGGTGGCGCTGTGGGGCAAGTATGTCTGCTACGCCATTCTCGCGCTCTCGATCGACCTGATCTGGGGCTATTGCGGCATTCTTTCGCTCGGCCACGGCGCCTTCTTCGCGCTCGGCGGCTACGCCATGGGCATGTACCTGATGCGCCAGATCGGCAGCCGCGGCGTCTACGGCAACTTGATCCTGCCCGACTTCATGGTGTTCCTGAACTATCCGAAACTGCCGTGGTACTGGCACGGCTTCGACATGTTCTGGTTCGCGGCGCTGATGGTTCTGGTGGCGCCCGGCGTGCTGGCCTTCTGTTTCGGCTGGCTCGCGTTCCGCTCCCGCGTCACCGGTGTCTACCTCTCGATCATCACCCAGGCGATGACCTATGCGCTGCTGCTGGCGTTCTTCCGCAACGATTTCGGCTTCGGCGGCAACAATGGCCTGACCGACTTCAAGGACATCCTCGGCTTCAACGTGCAGGCCGAAGGCACCCGCTGCGCGCTGTTCCTGCTGAGCTGCCTGGCGCTGCTCATCGCCTTTGTGATCTGCCGCGGCATCGTGAGCTCGAAGCTCGGCAAGGTGCTGATCGCGGTGCGCGATGCCGAAAGCCGCACCCGCTTCCTCGGCTATCGCGTCGAAACCTACAAGCTGTTCGTGTTCACGCTGTCGGCCTGCATGGCCGGCGTCGCCGGCGCGCTCTATGTGCCGCAGGTCGGCATCATCAATCCCAGCGAATTCGCACCCGGCAACTCGATCGAGGCGGTGATATGGGTCGCGGTCGGCGGCCGCGGCACGCTGATCGGTGCGGCCCTCGGCGCCGTCGTCGTCAACTACGCCAAGACCTACTTCACCTCGGGGCCGCTCGCGCCGTACTGGCTGTTCATGCTGGGCGCGATGTTCATCCTGGTGACGCTGCTGCTTCCGAAAGGCATCGTCGGCACCTACAATGGCTGGCGCGACAAGCAGCGTAGCGCGGCAATCGAGGCCGACAAGGAAAGTGCCGCGCGCGAAGACGGCATCGGCGAACCGAACCCGGCGGAGTAGGCACATGAACGTCATGGATACCCGTGCCACCTCGGCGATGCTCTATCTCGACGGCGTGCACGTCTCGTTCGACGGCTTCCACGCCATCAACAATCTGTCGCTGACGCTGGCGCCCGGCGAGATGCGCGCGATCATCGGTCCGAACGGCGCCGGCAAGACCACGATGATGGACATCATCACCGGCAAGACCAAGCCGGACCGGGGCAGCGTGCTGTTCGACGGCACCGTCGACCTGACGCGGCTGGACGAGACCCGCATCGCCGAACTCGGCATCGGCCGCAAGTTCCAGAAGCCGACGGTATTCGAGAGCCAGACCGTGCAGGATAATCTGCTGCTCGCGCTCAATGTTGACCACAGCGTCAAGGGCACGCTGTTCTGGCGCGGCAGCAAGGCCGAATCCGAGCGCATCGACAAAGTGCTCGAGACCATCCGCCTGACCGATGCGCGCAACCGCCTCGCCGGCAGCCTGTCGCACGGCCAGAAGCAGTGGCTCGAGATCGGCATGCTGCTGGCGCAGGATCCCAAGGTGCTGCTGGTCGACGAGCCCGTTGCGGGCATGACCGACGTCGAGACCCACCTGACCGCCGAGCTGTTGAAGCAGATCAACAAGAACCACACCATCATGGTGGTCGAGCACGACATGACCTTCGTCCGCGAGCTCGGTGTCAAGGTGACCTGCCTGCATGAGGGCTCGGTGCTGGCCGAAGGCACCATCGACCAGGTGTCGTCGAACGAGCGGGTCGTTGAAGTGTATCTGGGGCGCTGAGCGATGCTGAAGGTCGACAACATCAACCTGTTTTACGGCGCAGCGCAGGCCTTGCGCGGAGTTTCGATCACGGCCGAGCCCGGCAAGGTGACCTGCGTGCTCGGGCGCAACGGCGTCGGCAAGACCTCGTTGCTGCGCGCCATGGTCGGGCAGTATCCGATCGCCTCGGGCGCGATCAATTTCGACGGCAAGGACATCACTGCGCTAAAACCCTATGAACGGGCGCGGCACGGCATCGGCTTCGTGCCGCAAGGCCGCGAGATCTTTCCGTTGCTTACCGTGGAGGAGAATCTCAAGACCGGCTTCGGGCCGCTGAAGCGCGAGGACCGCAACATCCCCGACGATGTGTTCTCGCTGTTTCCGGTGCTGCAGACCATGCTCGGCCGCCGCGGCGGCGATCTCTCCGGCGGCCAGCAGCAGCAGCTCGCGATCGGCCGCGCGCTGGTGATGCGGCCGAAGCTGTTGTTGCTCGACGAGCCGACCGAAGGCATCCAGCCCTCGATCATCAAGGACATCGGCCGCGCCATCTCCTATTTGCGCAACCTCGGCAACATCGCGATCGTGCTGGTCGAACAATATCTCGACTTTGCCTGCGAACTCGGCGACAGTTTTGCCGTGATGGACCGGGGTGCGGTGAAATATGCCTGCGACCGCGCGAGCCTCGATCCCGCCGAGATCAGCCGCCAGATGGCGCTGTAATAATAGCGTGACGCCGCTCCTCGGGGCGCGCAGAGGGGGGAGTGTTCGGGCGGATGCGGAGCGAGATCGCAGGCGCATCTTCAGCGACATTCGCGGCGAACCGTGCCCAGGGCGCGGTGAGGTTCGGCGTGCATTTCAAGGACGGTGTCACCCGCCGCGGCGATTTGCATGAGTCAGGCTCGCTGCGCGTCCGCTTTCCATCACCGGAAGACGACGGCCTGTCGGCGATGTTCGTCAACACGGCGGGCGGCATTGCCGGCGGTGACCGCTTCGACATCGAGATCGCAGCCGGCGAGGGCGCCCGGCTGACGCTGACCACTGCGGCCGCCGAGAAGGTGTATCGCGCGCCAGGCGCCGCTGCGCGGCTCGGCATTGCCCTGAAAGCGGAAGCCGGCGCGCACCTTGCCTGGCTGCCGCAGGAGACCATTCTGTTCGATCGCGCCCGCGTCCACCGCCGCTTCGACATCGATCTCGCCGAAGGCGCCTCGCTGCTGCTCTGTGAAATCGTGGTATTTGGCCGCGCCGCAATGGGCGAAACCATGCGCCATGGCGAATTCGTCGACCGCTGGCGGATGCGCCGCGGCGGCCGGCTGGTGTTTGCGGAGACGATCCGTCTCGACGGCGAGATCGGCGACAAGCTGGCAAAGCCTGCGATTGCCAATGGCGGCGCGGCTGTTGGCACCGCGCTGATCGTGCCGGGCGACGAGGCATTGGTCGAGCGCATCCGCGAGGCGTCGGAGGGCTTCCGCGGCGAGGTCGGTATCTCCGCCTGGAATGGATTTGCAATGGCGCGCTTCTGTGCCCAAGATGCGGCGAGGCTGCGCGCCGACATGATGACGGTGCTCGGCCGCGCCTCCGCCGTCCCGCTGCCGAGGTTGTGGCTCAACTAATCCCTAATCCATCCCATCAGAGTGCTCGCATGAATTTGTCTCCCCGCGAAAAGGACAAGCTCCTGATTTCGATGGCGGCCATGGTGGCGCGCCGCCGGCTCGAGCGCGGCGTCAAGCTGAACCATCCCGAAGCCGTCGCGCTGATCTCGGATTTCATCGTCGAGGGCGCGCGCGACGGGCGCACGGTCGCGGATTTGATGCAGGCCGGCGCCAAGGTGTTGACCCGCGACCAGGTGATGTCCGGCATCCCCGAGATGATCCACGATATCCAGGTCGAGGCGACATTCCCCGACGGCACCAAGCTCGTCACCGTGCACGAGCCGATCCGATAGGAGCGCAACATGATTCCCGGCGAACTCTTCATCAAGGACGGCGAGATCGAACTCAACGCCGGCCGCAAGACCGTGACGCTGTCGGTCGCCAACACCGGTGACCGCCCGATCCAGGTCGGCTCGCACTACCACTTCTTCGAAACCAACCCGGCCCTGAAATTCGACCGCAGACGCGCCCGCGGCATGCGCCTCGATATCGCCGCCGGCACCGCCGTCCGCTTCGAGCCCGGCCAGACCCGCGATATCCAGCTCGTCGCGCTGGCGGGAAAGCGCATCGTCCACGGCTTCCGCGGCGAGGTGAAGGGGAAGCTGTAACCCGATGCTGCCCCCGATCCGCCTGATCTCCGAAGCCGCAGAACTCGCCGCGCGCCGTCACAACGGGATAGCGCGCAAGGGGCGGGGCGGTGAGCCTTACATCAATCATCTCGCCGAGGTCGCGAACCTGCTCGCGGCCGTCACTGATGGCGCTGACGCCGAGCTGGTGGCGGCGGGCTGGTTGCACGACACGATCGAGGACACCGAGACCACGCGCGATGAACTCGCCGGGCGGTTCAGCGCGCGGGTAGCCGATCTGGTGGTCGAATGCACCGACGACATGAGCCTGCCGAAGGCCGAGCGGCGACAAAGGCAGATCGCGGATGCCTCGCACAAATCGCCAGACGCAAAGCTGATCAAGATCGCCGACAAGATCAGCAACATCCGCGCCCGCATCCTGCCCGACCCGAGCGCCGCCGAGCGCGATGACTTGATCGACTACGTCACCTGGGCCGAAAAAGTCGTCGCCGGCTGCCGCGGCGACAATGCCACTCTCGACCGGACATTCGACGACATCGTCAAGCTTGCAAGGAGTTCACTGTGAGCACCAAGATCAAACGTTCCGTCTATGCCGACATGTTCGGGCCCACCACCGGCGATAAGGTGCGGCTTGCCGACACCGACCTCATCATCGAGGTCGAGAAGGACCTCACCACCTATGGCGAGGAGGTCAAGTTCGGCGGCGGCAAGGTGATCCGCGACGGCATGGGGCAGTCGCAGGTGACCAACGCGCAAGGCGCCGCCGATACCGTCATCACCAACGCGCTGATCGTCGACCACTGGGGCATCGTCAAGGCCGACGTCGCGATCAAGCAAGGGATGATCGCTGCAATCGGCAAGGCCGGCAATCCCGACATCCAGCCCAACGTCACCATCATTATCGGCCCCGGCACCGATGTGATCGCCGGCGAAGGCAAGATCCTCACGGCCGGCGGGTTCGACAGCCACATCCATTTCATCTGCCCGCAGCAGATCGAGCACGCGCTGATGTCCGGTGTGACCTCGATGCTGGGTGGCGGCACCGGCCCGTCACACGGCACCTTTGCGACCACCTGTACGCCCGGCCCGTGGCACATAGGGAGGATGATCCAGTCGTTCGACGCCTTCCCGGTTAATCTGGGTATTTCCGGCAAAGGCAATGCGTCGCGCCCGGCGGCGTTGGTCGAGATGATCAAGGCCGGCGCCTGCGCGCTGAAGCTGCACGAGGATTGGGGCACCACGCCGGCGGCGATCGACACCTGCCTGTCGGTCGCCGACGACTACGACGTCCAGGTGATGATCCACTCCGATACGCTGAACGAATCCGGATTCGTCGAGGATACGGTCAAGGCGTTCAAGGGCCGCACCATCCATGCCTTCCACACCGAAGGCGCCGGTGGTGGCCATGCGCCTGACATCATCAAGATCGCCGGCCTGAAGAACGTGCTGCCGTCCTCGACCAACCCGACGCGGCCGTTCACCCGCAACACCATCGACGAGCATCTGGACATGCTGATGGTGTGCCACCACCTCGATCCGTCGATCGCCGAAGACCTGGCCTTCGCCGAAAGCCGGATCCGGAAGGAGACGATTGCGGCCGAAGACATCCTGCACGATCTCGGCGCGCTCTCGATGATGTCGTCGGACTCGCAGGCGATGGGCCGGCTCGGCGAGGTCATCATCCGCACCTGGCAGACCGCCGACAAGATGAAGAAGCAGCGCGGGTCGTTGCCGCAGGACAAGGGCAACGACAACGACAATTTCCGCGTCAAGCGCTACATCGCCAAATACACCATCAATCCCGCGATCGCGCATGGCGTCTCGAAGCTGATCGGTTCGGTCGAGAAGGGCAAGCTCGCCGACCTCGTGCTGTGGTCGCCGGCATTCTTCGGCGTCAAGCCGGACTGCATCATCAAGGGCGGCTCGATCGTGGCCGCTCCGATGGGCGATCCCAACGCCTCGATCCCGACGCCGCAGCCGGTGCACTACCAGCCGATGTTTGCAGCCTTCGGCAAGGCGCTGACGGCCTCCTCGGTGGTGTTCACGTCGAAGGCCGCGATCACCGGCGGCCTCGCCCGCAAGCTCGGCATCGAAAAGAAGCTCTATGCGGTGCAGAACACCCGCGGAAAGATCTCCAAGAAGAGCATGATCCACAACGATGCAACCCCCAAGATCGAGGTCGACCCCGAGACCTATGAAGTGCGCGCAGACGGCGAACTCCTGACCTGCGCGCCGGCCGAGGTGCTGCCCATGGCACAGCGCTATTTTATGTTCTAAAACCCCTCCCAGTCTGAACCAGAAGAGAAAACCAGGAGGAATTTCCGTGATTTACGTCGTTGCCACGCTAACCATCAAGCCCGAGACCCGCGCCGAATTCATCGCTGCGGCGACGGCCTGCATCAAGGAAACCCGCAAGGAGCCGGGCAATATCGCCTACGATTTGCATGAGAGCGTGACCGACCACAGCAAGATGGTGTTCGTCGAGCAGTGGGAAAACGCCGAGGCGCTGGTGCCGCATCGCACCGCCGAGCACATGAAGACGTTCGGCCGGGTTGCGGTGAAATGCTTCGCCGCCCCGCCGAAGATCGAGGTGATCACGCCGGAGAAGGTCGACGTCCGCTAGGCGACAAGAGGGAGACGAATTCATGATCTATGTCATCGCCACCACGCCGATGAAGCCGGAGAATCGCGACGACTTCATCAAGGGCCACAAGGCCTGCACGACCGAGACTCGCAAGGAGAAGGGCTGCCTCTCCTACGATGGTCATGTCAGCGTCAACGATCCCAACCTCTATGTGGTGGTCGAGCGTTGGGAAACCCGCGACGATCTCACAGCACACAGCAAAGCGCCGCACATGAAGGTGTGGCGCGAGTATTCCTCGCAAATGAAGACGGCGCCGACGGTGATCGAGATCATCAGCGACGGCAAGGTCGAGAAGTTCTGAGGTCTGCATGATCCGCGCGACCAAGGTTCTGGGACAGCATCGCTGGAAGGACGCACCGGCCGACACCGTCGTGCTCGATTTCGACGACCGTCACCGGCGGCGGATGGCGATGACCGGGACGCGCGGGTTCGAATTCCTGCTCGATCTCGAAAACGCCACAGCGTTGCGCGGCGGCGATGCGCTGGTGCTGGAGGACGGCCGCCTCGTCGAGGTGGTCGCAGCTCCGGAGCCACTCGTGGAAATCCGCGGCAGCGATCCGCATCATTTGATCCGGGTCGCCTGGCATCTCGGCAACCGCCATTTGCCGACCCAGATCATGCCGAAGGGGCTGCGCATCCGCCGCGATCACGTGATCGAGGCGATGGTGAAGGGGCTGGGAGCCCGCGTCGTCGAGATCGAAGCGCCGTTCGATCCCGAGGGCGGCGCCTATGCCGGGCAGGCGCATGCGGAAGAGCCGCATGGCCATACCGGCCACGATCACGCGCACAGTCATGCGCATGATCACCGTGATCTTCACGATCACGGCCATCACCACCACGCTGATCACCATCAACACGACGAGCACTGCGGTCACGACCACCACGACCATTCCCATGCTCATGACCACAAATGAGCCCGATCCCGTCGCGGTAAGCGGCGGGATGACGGAGGGCGAGGCGAAGGCGCTGTACCGGCTGATGACGTGGCTGTCGCCGTCGTTTCCGGTCGGCGCGTTTTCCTATTCCAGCGGCATCGAATGGGCGGTGGAAGCCGGCGACATCATCGATGCGGCGTCGCTGCGCGACTGGCTCGCGGCTGTTCTGGCCGAGGGAAGTGGATTCTGCGACGCCGTGTTCCTCGCGCACAGCCATCGCGCGGCCTCGGAGCATGATCATGCAGGTCTGCAGGAGGTCGCCGAACTCGCCGCCGCCTTCGTGCCGTCGCGCGAGCGGCAACTCGAGACGACGAGCCAGGGCCGCGCCTTCATCGACATCGCGCGCGCGGCCTGGAATTCGCCCGGCCTCGACGCGATGATTGCCGCATGCGGTGGCGGAATCGTCTATCCGGTCGCAGTCGGCCTCGTCAGCACCGCCCACGGCATTCCGCTGGAGCCGACGCTGCATGCCTTTCTCCACGCCGTGGTCTCCAACTGGATTTCGGCAGGCAGCCGGCTGATCCCGCTCGGGCAGACCGACAGCCAGCGCGTGCTGGCCAGTCTCGAACCTGATGTCGCCGCGACCGCTGTTCGCGCCGGCACGGCCTCGCTCGACGATCTCGGCAGCGCAACCTTCCGCGCCGACCTCGCCAGCTTGCGGCACGAGACGCAATATACGAGGCTGTTCCGGTCATGATGAGCGATCGAATGATGTCGGCGTCGCATCCTCGACTGTCGTCCCTGCGAAAGCAGGGAACCATAACCACAGGCCTTGGTGGTTATATGAGCCTGTGGCCCGAGCTCGTCGCGACAATGGAATTCGGTGGCTATGGGTCCCGGCCTACGCCGGGACGACGATGGATGGATTGACATGGCATCATCTCACGGCCCGTTGCGTGTCGGCGTCGGCGGCCCGGTGGGCTCCGGCAAGACCGCGCTGATGGATCTGCTCTGCAAGTCGATGCGTGAGCGCTACGACATTGCCGCGATCACCAACGACATCTACACCAAATGGGATGCCGAATTTCTGGTGCGATCGGGCTCGCTGACAGCGGACCGCATCGCTGGTGTCGAGACCGGCGGCTGCCCGCACACCGCGATCCGCGAGGATGCCTCGATGAACCTCGCCGCCATTGCCGACATGCGCGCCAAGTTTCCGAACCTCGATCTGGTCCTGATCGAGTCCGGCGGCGACAATCTGGCCGCGACCTTCTCGCCGGAACTGGCCGACCTGACGATCTATGTCATCGACGTCGCCGCCGGCGACAAGATCCCGTCAAAGGGTGGGCCCGGGATCACGCGATCCGACCTTCTGGTGATCAACAAGATCGATCTTGCCCCCTATGTCGGTGCGTCGCTCGAGAAGATGGACACCGACGCCAGGCGCATGCGGGGCGAGCGGCCCTTCGTGATGACCAACCTGAAAAAGAGCGACGGCCTCGAGCGCATCATCAGCTTCATCGAGACCAAGGGCGGTCTTCGGCCGCAGGCCAAGGCGGGTGCCAAGGCCGGCGCCAGGGTCTAGCCGTTAACCATTGTAGCTGCCCGGCGCTGGTCCCGTCATCCTGAGGAGCGCGTAGCGCGTCTCGAAGGATGAGCGGCCCCGTCCGGTGGCCGTGCATCCTTCGAGGCTCGCCCAGCGGCGCAAGTGCGCCGCAAGGCTCGCGCCTCAGGATGACGGGATGGTTGGCCGATCACGTCGCTCCGCCGCAAAAAAGCTGCGCAATCGCCGGAACAAAATCCAACTTTCCCGATTAGCAACCTCTGGTGCCGCCAACGATCAGCCGGGTGGTGTCAGCGTTAATGTTGCCGGCCGGCTTCTGTTGCGTACCGATGATCGCTATTCCATATTCCGCTGCGGCAGGTGCTCTTCGCGTGTTGATTTGTCGCTGCCCCCGCAGACGTCAGATGCCTTCCATCCCTTTCCGCCACCCCCTGATTACCGAGTAAGCGAGTGGTTCGGCTGGGCTTCATCGTCGCCTTGATTGCGCTGATCGGAGTGCTGCTCTCCGGTGCCGCCGCCTATCGGGTGCACGATCAGGAGCTGGCGCTCGACGGCATCGCGCTGGCGCGGGCGATCGACGTCCATGCCAGCCTGGTGCAGGACCGGCTGACCGAGCGCGAGCTGCTGGCGCGGGTGGCCTCGGGCCTGTTCCGTTCGCCGTCGACCGTGAAGGCCAACATGCTGCAGCCGCTGCGCTCGGCGATCTACGCCTTCAAGACCGATTTCGTCGTCGCCGCCTGGATCGCGCGGTTGCGGCCGAACGAGCTGGCCGCGGCGGAGGGGGAGCTGAAAACCGCAGGGTTCACCGACCCGTCGATCCGCGATTTCGACGACCAGCCGCTCGACCTCAAGGGGATCGAGAAGCCGATCAACGTGCTGATGGATGTCGAGCCGCGCAATCCGGAAACCTTGAGCATTCCAGGCCGCGCCTTCGATAACCACTCCGTGGTCGGCCCGATGCTGGCGAAGGCGCTGGAGGAGGCCAAGCCCGTGGCCTCGGACCCGATCCCGCTGCTGCGGCAGAATGGCCCGGTCGGCGTCGTGCTGGCGGCGCCGGTGTTCCAGGAAGGGGCGTCGGAGCCGGCCGGCTTCGTCACCTTTTCCTACGAGCTGTCGTCGTTGATGCTGACCAATGACGATGCGTCGCTGTTCGCGGTGGCGTTGAAGGATCCGCGCGATTCCAACGACGAGTTCATCGCCAACGAACAGGGCATCGTCACCTCGCGCACGGTACGTGAGAACGGACCGGCGCCCTCGATGGTCCGCACGGTGACGTTCGGCGGACGCGACTGGTCGCTCGACTATTACGCCAAGAGCAACGCCACGGCGCGCGCACAGCAGACCGCGACCATCGTCGCGGCGATCGGGCTGGCGCTGACCGGGATCGTCTGCGGCCTGTTCGGCTATGTCGCCTACAACAACCTGCGCCTCAGCCGCGAGATCGAGGTCAGGATCGGCTTCGAGCGACGGCTGACGGCTGTCATCGACGAACTCAATCATCGCGTCAAGAACATCCTGGCTGTGATCCAGTCGATCGTGACGCGCACGCTGCGCCACGGCGCCGACATCGACGGCGCGCGCGAACTCCTGATCGGCCGCATCCACGCGATGTCGAACGTGGTGACGCTGCTGAGCGAGAGTCAGTGGCAGGGTGTCAAGCTGAAGGGCCTGTTCGAATCGCGCTCGATCCCGCATGCCGACCGCATCGCCGTGAACGGTCCCGACATCAGCGTCAGCGCGCGTGCGGCGCAATCGCTGTCGCTGTTGTTCTTCGAGCTCGCGTCGCATTCCGACGAAGGCCTGTCGCTGGTCGGCAAGCATCCGCACATCGTCGCCAATTGGGAGGTGACCGGGGAGGGCGAGGACGCGATCTTTCATTTCCGCTGGGAGGAGTTCAACACCAGCGAGGCGACCCGGCGGCCGGACAGCGATTTCGGCCTGATCCTGCTCGACCGCGTCGCGCCCGAAGCGCTCGGCGGCACCGCCAAGCGCTATTTTACCGACGTTTCCTACGTCTACGAGCTCACCGCCCCGATGGACACCGTCGTCGACATGACCGAGCGCGACCGCACCGAGCAGTTTTCGGCGCCGGTGCGCGGGGGGCGCTCATGACTGGTAGATCGGCGCGCGTCAATCTCTCCCCGTCATCCCCCTCTCCCCGTCATCCCCGCGCAACGGTCAAGCCGTTGTCACTGGAGGAGCGGCCTCTTGGCCGCGTCTCGAAGGATGCACGGCCCGCACCGTGCCCGTCGTGCTTTGACAAAAAAGGCGGCCCGTCGGCCGCCTTTTCCGTTTCAGCATCTCGCTCGCTTAGCCGCCATTGCCGCCGATCACGGCGCGCACGGTGTTGTCGGGGCCGAAATCCTCGGCGCTGTCGACATAGAGCAGCGCGCTCAGTTTCGACCGCGCGCGGTTTACCCGGCTCTTGATGGTGCCGACTGCGCAGCCGCAGATCGCCGCGGCATCCTCGTAGGAGAATCCGGAGGCACCGACCAGGATCAGCGCCTCGCGCTGGTCTTGCGGCAGCTTCTCCAGCGCGGCGCGGAATTCCTCGAACTCCAGATGCGCGGTCTGCGAGGGCTGGCTCTTCAGCGTCTTGGCATAGTTGCCCTCGGCGTCCTCCACCTCGCGCCGCCGCTTCCGGTAGTCGGAGCGAAACAGGTTGCGCAGGATGGTGAAAAGCCACGCCGGCAGGTTCGAACCCGGCTGGAAGGAGTCGATATTGGCGATCGCCCGCAGCAGGGTCTCCTGCACGAGATCGTCGGCGCGGTCGCCATTGCCGGAAAGCGAGATCGCAAATGCGCGCAGGCTCGGAACCGACGCCAGGATGTCGTCGCGAAGTTCATTCGTGAGAGGCATTAGTCCCCTCCATTGTTCTTGTCGGTATCGCCCCCGGCAGCAGCCGCCGCGGCAGCCTCAGGTCCATCGAGCTTGCGGACCAGTTCGGCAAAACGGTCGGGTACGCCCTGCCGCACCACGTCGTCGTACATGGCACGAAGCTGGTGGCCGATTCTCGACTGAATCTCGGCGTTCAGACCGCCCTGCTTCTTTACTTCCTTCATGATGTGATCCACACTTCCCCGGGAGTTAAGTCTCTGATTTTCCAAGCTGTTTCCTCGAAAGAAAGGCTGGTATCGTCGCCCAGTCGGTCACGAGCTAATGCAAAGTTGCGCAGAAAGTTCCGGAACGTTGGAACTATTTCGAGGAACTTTTGCGCCCGTCGCGCGTAGTTGGGCATGCAGGGGAGCCGGGTCCCCCCAGGAATTGATACGCGGCCCATGTTTCAGGCCGGTTTTGGCCTTACGAACAAGAATGGAGTGGGAATGTCCCGATCGCAGGTCGTCGCTGAACATCTGCCGCTGCTGCGCCGCTATGCCCGCGCGCTGACCGGAAACCAGGCGTCGGGGGACGCCTATGTCGGGGCCATGCTTGAGGCCCTGCTGCAGGACGCATCGCTGCTGGACGAGACGCACGGCCCGCGCGCCGGGCTGTTCCGGCTGTTTACCCAAATCTGGAATTCGGTGGCGGTGAACAACAATGACAATTCCGACGTGGCGACGCTGTCGCTGCCGCCGGAGCGGCGTCTCTCCAACATCACGCCGCTGCCCCGCCAGGCCTTCCTGCTGCTCTCGCTGGAAGGTTTTTCGGAGGAAGAGGTGGCCTACGTCCTCGGCATCGACATCGCCCAGACGCGCAAGCTCACCGACGCTGCCGGTCGCGAAATGGCCGCCGAGATCGCCACCGACGTGCTGATCATCGAGGACGAGACCTTCATCGCGATGGACCTCGAAAGCCTGGTGAAGAATCTCGGCCACAACGTCATCGGCGTCGCCCGCACCCATTCGGATGCGGTGGCGCTCGCCAAGAACAAGAAGCCCGGCCTGATCCTCGCCGACATCCAGCTCGCTGACGGCTCGTCCGGCCTCGACGCCGTGAACGAGCTGTTGCGGACCTTCGAGGTGCCGGTGGTGTTCATCACCGCCTATCCCGAGCGCTTCCTGACCGGCGAGCGGCCGGAGCCGGCGTTCCTGATCTCGAAACCGTTCCAGCCGGCGATGGTGTCGGCGGTCGCAAGCCAGGCGCTGTTCTTCCAGCGAAACTCGCGCAATCGCGCGCCGCGGGCGGCGTCCGCATGAGCCGCTGAGTTTAACGAAGCTGGTCAAACTGAACCGGCGTACCGCAAGGTGCGCCGGTTTTTTGCGGTCCGGATGGAGCGAAGCGCAATCCGGGAACGGTTGCGTCAGCCGCACGATTTCCCGGATTACGCTTCGCTCCATCTGGGCTACGGAATGTTCGCATCTTGCGCAGCCCGGTATGCGTCGCGGGCGAGCGCAGCTATTTTATCTCGCGGATCTCAGGACGGCGATATCCTCGTCGACCCTGGTGGTCTGCATCCAGAAGGCGATCGTCCAGGGGATCGTCGATCTGTTCGGCGCGGCCTGAACGGCGCCCCCACCGACACAATCGATCAACCGGCCCGACGCGCCGTCACTCCGTCGCGGCCCCGTTTGGGCCGCCGTCGGCCTGTGTGTGTCCATCCGGTCCCCGATCGAACACGCCATAGTCGCTGGACTTGATGCCGGACTCGCCGTCGACCGCCGCATTGGCCATGCCGAACTTGAGCAGTTCCCGAACCGCCGCGGCCCGGGTCGGCATGCGGTGCCGGAAGCGGAAATCATCAAGTGCAGCCAATTCCTCTGGAGACAACATGACCTGAAGTCGTTCACCCCGAAGCTCGCTCATCGCAAAACACCCAAAATATGCCGGTTGAGTAATTTGCTAAACGAGCTAACTCGCGTCGGGTTCCTCAAGCGCAGACAAAAACGTCAAGTTAGCAAAATACTATAGCAAAATCAATTAGTTATGGAGGAACCTCCGATCGCATGACACGTTTTCTGCGGAAGAGTTTTCCATGTGGGAGAGATGCCGTGACAGATAACGTCAAGCTGCCCCGCAAATTATCCGAAGAGCCGGAGGCGCCGAGGCCGCGGCGGCCGAGTCACGCACGGGTCATCGAACAATTGGACCGCTGGGCCAACAGCTCCGGTCTCCAACCGCCGGAGGTGAACGATGCAGACACGAAAACGATCTGAGCCCCACACGTTCGAACAGCGCTTGGACGAGCACAGGCTGCGCCTCGAGGATGAACTCGCACGACTGCCGCAGGGCGCGCAACGCGAATCGGTCATCTCCCGCATCGAGCAGTTGCGGACAGCCGTGGAACTGAACGCGTTGCTATCGACAAAGGCAGCGGCAAACCCCAGTCCGTGATTCTTCAACCGCGGCGCGCGCCGCTGGACGATCACCGCCCTGTTGTCATTGAAGGTGCGCTTCACGTCGACCCCGCTCACGGCACAGGGTCATTAACGCTGTTCCGGCTGGCAGGGTTGTCAGTGCCGTTGTGGATATCGCTGGAATTGCCCATCGCGGACTCCGCTCTAGTTCTCGTTGACCGTCAGCGGGGCCAGCGTTGACCGCGACCGCCGCTCCAAAAAAGTGAAAGGCGAAGCTGCGGCCGGCCGCGCGGACTGCTTGGCGTGCGCAGGGGCAGCCGGTAGTATGGAACCCGATCGGGGCCAAGGGAAGAGCCGGGAGATGAAGCACGTCGACGTCGCAGTGATATCCGCCACCCTGTGGCTGCTGGCGTCGATGGTGCTCGACATCCTGACGCCGAAGTCGATTACCGTGTTCATGATCGGGGCGGCGCTTGCCCCGCCGTTCCTGATCGGGATCGGCATCCATTTCGCCCGCGAATATTTCAAGGCGAAGCGGCGCAGCTATCGCCCGCCCTCCCGGCTGGACGAACGCTTCAGGAATTGAGCGGGACAGCCGTGCGATTGCCGCATTGAACCCGGCGGACGACGCTTGCTAAGTTCAGGGAATGACCAGCACCCTTCCCGCTACGATCAGCCGCCTCTATACCGACCCGGCCGAGTATATCGACAGCGACCATCCGGCGGTCGAGACGTTCGCCCGTGCCGCCGTCCCGGCCGGCGCCGGTGCGCGCGACACGGCAAGCACGCTCTACACCGCAGTTCGCGACGGCATCCGCTACAACCCCTATGTCAGCATGCGCGACGCCGAGAGCTACCGTGCCTCCAGTGTGCTCGCGGCCGGCAATGGCTATTGCGTCGGCAAGGCCGCCCTCTATGCCGCCGCCTGCCGGGTCCATGGCATTCCGGCCCGCGTCGGATTCGCCGATGTCCGCAACCACCTCACCACCGAAAAACTGCGTCAGAGCATGGGGACCGACATGTTCACCTGGCATGGTTTTACGGAGGTGTTCGTCGACGGCGCCTGGCGCAAGGCGACGCCGACCTTCAACGACACGCTGTGCGCCAAGCTCGGCGTCAAACCGCTCGATTTTGACGGCCACACGGACGCGCTGCTGCATTCCTTCGACGGCGAGGGGCGCACCTACATGCAGTACGTTAACGACCACGGCACCTATCACGACGTCCCCGCCAAATTCCTGATGCGCGAGATGGCGCGCGAATACGCCCACATGCAGGGCGAGGATCTGTCCGGCCGCGACATGGAGCGGGAAGCGGCGGAGCAATGAGAGGCGCGTCGCTCTGACCGCGGCGGAAGTGCGCTCCCTCGCCCCGCAAGCGGGGGACGCGAAGTGCGAGATATCCGCTCTTCGGGGTGAAGCAGACTTACGCGAGCAAGCCGGCGATGTCGCGTTTTGGACCCATTGCCGAAGTGATCGGCTCAGCCGTGCGCAGCCTTTCACACGCGCCGTTCACGGCCTCGCGTCAATACCGCGGCAAAGTAGACCCAAGTTTGATAAAAATAACTTGCGGAAACATGAGTTTGTCCGGGCTTTATTATTGGGTCTCTTCGGCGTGCCTGTTGTGGTATTTCATGTACGACCGCGGCACGTAACGAGGATGCTCTTATGGCCCGTGACCCCGTACTGATCGATCTTGCCTTGCAGGGTGGTGGCTCTCATGGCGCCTTCACTTGGGGCGTCCTCGACCGACTGATCGAGGAACCCTGGCTACGGATCGAGGCAATCTCCGGCACTTCAGCGGGAGCGATGAACGCGGCGGTGCTGGTGAACGGATGGATGCAGGGCGGCGCTGAGGGGGCCCGAACGGCGCTCGAAGCCTATTGGCGGCGCGTGTCGCAAGCCGCGGCGTTCAGCCCGCTGCAACGCTCGCCGGTCGACCGCCTGATGGGCACCTGGACGCTCGACACCTCGCCGGCCTACCTCGCCATGGATATGATGACGCGCGTGTTCTCGCCGTACGATCTCAATCCGTTCGGGCTCAATCCGCTTCGCGCCATCCTCGCAGAGAGCATCGATTTCGAACGGCTCGCACGCGCGCCGATCCTGTTGTTCATCACCGCGACCAACGTGCGCACCGGCCGCGGACGCATATTTCGGAACGCGCAGATCACCGCCGAAGTGCTCCTGGCCTCTGCGTGTCTGCCGACCATGTTTCAGGCGATCGAGATCGACGGCGAGCCTTATTGGGATGGTGGCTATGCCGGCAATCCGACGATCACACCCCTTGTGCGCGAGAGCGAGGCGCACGACACGATTCTGGTGCAGATCAATCCGCGCGAACGGCCGGAACGGCCGCGCACAGCGAGCGAGATACTCAACCGCCTCAACGAGATTTCCTTCAACTCGCCGCTCATGAAGGAATTGCGCATGATCGCGCTGCTCCGCCAGGTGGCCGATCCGGGCACCGGCGAAGGCGCGCGCTGGGCTGCGATGCGCACCCACAGCATCAGGACTGACAAGCTTGCTGAATTGGGCGCGTCCTCAAAACTCAATGCCGAGTGGGAGTTTGTCACCATGCTCAAGGAAGAAGGGCGTCGCAGCGCCGACGCATTCCTCGCAGCGCACGGCGACGACCTCGGCCAGCGTTCCTCCGCCGACCTTGATGTGCTGCTGGCGGAGTGCTGAGCAATGACGCTGGTAGGTCTCGCCGGCATCCTGGTCGGGCTGGGCCTATTGATCTGGTTCGCCTTCCGCGGTTGGAGCGTGCTTATACTTGCGCCGCTCGCGGCGTCGATTGCCGCGCTGTTTTCGCGCGAGCCGCTCCTCGCGCACTGGACCCAGACCTTCATGGGCAGCGCGGCAGGCTTTCTGGCGCAATTCTTTCCACTGTTTCTGCTGGGTGCGCTGTTTGGAAAACTGATGGAGGATAGCGGTTCGGTCGCCGCTATCGCAGCCTTCATGACGCAAAAGCTCGGCGCACGGCGGGCGGTACTGGCCGTAGTGCTCGCCGGCGCGATCGTCACCTATGGTGGCGTCAGCCTGTTCGTCGCCTTTTTTGTTTTGGCGCCAATGGCGCAAGAGCTGTTTCGTGCGGCCGACATTCCACGGCGACTGATGCCGGCGACAATCGTGCTCGGCACGTCCACCTTCACGATGTCGGCTCTGCCGGGCACACCATCGATCCAGAACGCCATTCCGATGCCGTTCTTCGGTACCACACCATTCGCAGCTCCGGGCCTTGGCATTCTGGCGTCCTTGATCATGCTCGGCTTCGGGCTTTGGTGGCTCAATCGCGTGGAGACAAAAGCGAGGACGATCGGTGAAGGTTTCGGCGACGGTAGCCCGATGGCGCCCGACCGCCTTGCGACCGACGAAACACTGCGCGAACGCGCCACCACCGCGCGCGAGTTCGATCCGGCCGAAATCGCGCACGGCAAAGTGACCGACACGCCGCCGTCGGTGGTGCTGGCCGCGCTGCCGCTCGCGGTGGTGATCGTCGTCAACCTCGCGATGTCGCTGTTCATCCTGCCAGCGCTCGACACGCGCTATCTCGCCGACGTCCGCTGGGGCGAGACCTCGCTCGCCGGGGTCGGCGGCGTTTGGGCGGTCGTCACCGCGTTAGCCTGCGCTATCGTCGCCGCTCTTGCGGTAAGCCACAGAAGACTGCCCGCATTGCGCGCGACCATGGATGCCGGCGCCAATGCTTCGGTACTGCCGGCCATGAGCGTCGCGAGCCTTGTCGGCTTCGGCGCCGTGGTCGCGGCCATGCCCGCCTTCGCCATGGTGCGCGACGCCGTGCTCGGTGTCGGCGGCGGCCCGTTGGTGTCACTTGCGGTTGCCACCAACGTTCTCGCAGCCCTCACCGGCTCGGCGTCGGGCGGACTGACGATTGCGCTGGACGCGCTTGGGGCCACCTACTTGGCGCGCGCAGCCGAGATCGGGCTCAATCCCGCGCTGCTGCATCGCGTGGCGGTGATCGGGGCCGGCACACTCGACAGCCTGCCGCATAACGGCGCGGTGGTGACGCTGCTGGCCGTGTGCGGATCGACGCATCGCGATAGCTATCGCGATATCGTTATGGTCGGCATCATTGGCGCACTCCTCGCTCTCGCGGCAGTGATCCTGATCGGATCGAGTGTCGGATCTTTCTGACGCAGGAACGTGATGCGCCCGCCAAATGATCAGCGACGGAGCCCGGCGGCGGCGCAGGTGCCGAGCGATAACGCCCGATTAACCTCGCCGCGCACGGCTTCATGAGAAGCGCTTCGGCCTTTCGGCTCGCAAGCGCTGTCAGACGTCCGCTACGACGAAGCGGTCCGCCAACAGATCGAACGGATTTGTGCTCGAAGAGAACTCGATTTTGCTCGACATCTGTTAGGCGTCGACGCCTTGCAAGAAGAGATCACGTGGAGGCTCAGTGAAGAAAATGCGTCCTATACTGACCAAAACATTTGGGAGAAAACTGATCAGGGCAACGCGGAGATACTCAGTCATCTGGGAATGCCAGAATGGGTCATAATTCTAGTGTTTAGGGCGAGAAATCTAGTTAGTGGAATTCGCCGCTTCATCCGACGCACGGCCGGTGCTTCTGTTCAATGATCACATAGCCCGGGATGACCGCTCTTGGCCCGTATGAGACGTGCCGACTGGCTCTCACGATGTCTGTTGTCAGAGGGATTGTGTTGCAAAACTCCGGTTGAGGCGACTCGCGAACCGTGATTCCGTTGGTTTGAGACAGCATTTGCGGGAGCAGCGGATGTTAGGGCGGCAGGCGAGCGGTCAGGGCCAGTTCTTTTACTCCTTTGATCTCGACAGGGTGGTGCCGCCTGATCATCTGGTCCGGCAAATCGACGGTTTGCTCGACCTGAGTTGGGTGCACAACGAGCTCGCTCCATTCTACTCGCACACTGGCCGGCCTTCGATTGATCCGGTGCTCATGATCCGGATGCTGATTGTGGGCTACGTATTTGCGCTTCGTTCCGAGCGCCGGCTCTGCGCTGAGGTCCAAGTCAATCTGGCCTACAGATGGTTTTGCAAGCTCGGCATCGAGGACCATATCCCTGATCACTCAGTGTTCTGCCGGGCGCGGCGCGAACGCTTCCGTGAGAGCGATGCCTTACGCCGGGTTTTTGAGGGTGTAGTGGCGCTGTGTATTTCAGCGGGGCTGGTTGGAGGCGAGGCGTTCTCGGTCGATGCGAGCCTGATCAAGGCAGATGTGAACAGGACCAGGCGGCTCCCCGGCGACCAGCCTATTACCTGGCCAAAGGCGGAGGAAGCATCCCATGCGGTTCGCGAGTACATCGCAGCGCTTGATGCCGCCAACAGCGATAAGGACGGTGATGAGGACGGTGGCGGTTCAAGTGAAGGCAGCCATCGACGCAAGCCTCCCAAAGAAGTCTCGCTCACCGATCCGCAAGCAACATGGGTTGCGAGGCCAGGCGTGGACCCCTTCTTTGCTTATGATGCGAACTATTTGATCGACAACAAGGCCGGGATCATCCTCGATGCGGTAGGCACGCGCGCGAACCGTGCGGTTGAGATTGCTGTCACCCAGACCATGGTGGACCGTGTTGAGCGTCGCTTCGATCTGCGACCCCAGAGGCTGGCAGGCGACACGGCTTACGGCGCGGTAAGGCTGCTCAAATGGCTGGTGGATCGCAAGATCACGCCGCACGTTCCGGTGTGGGACAAGTCGGCACGCCCCGATGGCACCTTTAGTCGAGCCGACTTCGCCTTCAATCAGAAGCGCAATGTCTACGTTTGTCCGGGTGGCGCGGAGTTGACCAGCACCGGCAATATCGATCAAGGTCACATCGTCTACTACAGGGCCAGCAAGAGCGACTGCTCTGGCTGCGCCTTGAAGCCCAAATGCACGACGGCGGTCGTGCGAAAAATTACCCGCGACCTCAACGAAGATGTGCGCGATCGTGTCCGTGCGCTGGCCAATACGGAAGCCTTCCAGCAATCGCGCCGCGAGCGCAAAAAGGTCGAGATGCGGTTTGCTCATATGAAACGCATTCTCAGGCTCGACCGGCTTCGGCTGCGGGGCTTGAATGGCGTCAGGGACGAAGTGCTGCTCACAGCCACGGCGCAGAACCTGAGGCGACTGGCCAAGCTAATCTGCCGTCCCCCGCCACCTCTGGCAGTCGCGTGCTGAACATCCACAAGCAAAACGGAAACCGCCGACACCACCGTACCAAAAGGAACCGCCAAAACTCAAAAGCCAAGCTCGCCCCCAAGACAGAAACGAGTTTTGCAACACAATCAGAGGTAAACCGGAAGCGGTCGGCCCTCGTTAGAATGACGCGATTGACCGTGCGCCCCGAGGGCGCGAACTACCAGTGAGGGAGGAACTCACCCGGATAATTGTCGATTGGTCCGGAAGCTGGCAGGCGGCTCGGCCGGGTAACTGGCTGGGTCGGAGCCCTGCGACGAAGGCAGCCGTGGGCTGCTGAGCGATCTGATGGGCCGTAACAAAAGTGAAGCCCGAGCAGGCCTCGAAAGTTCTAATGCGGATGCCGACCCTCCGGTCATTTGGGGAAGGCCGCACGTGTGGGGAAGCAATCGACACGCGCACCCACGCGATCCGCCGGGGTAGTGGGCACGGCACGTCGGAAGGGTAGTTCGCAGTTACAGGGGGAGACCCGTCGCGGACGAGGGTAGCGGCCTCAGCATCGCATCAGGCGGTGGTCACGGCGGGAGTCGGACGGGGCCATAGGAGCGTTGATGCCGGGTAATGCCGGTGGAGCAAAGGGCCCCGACTTCTGGTGCGCTTTTGAAGATGGTGAGGTGAAGGTGATTGGTGATGAGCCTGACAACGCCTGATAAGATCCGGAGCCTTCAGAGAAAGCTCTACTGCAAAGCGAAGGCGGAGCCCACCTTCCGCTTCTATCTGCTCTACGACAAGATCTGTCGCGAGGACATCCTAGACCACGCCTATCGGCTTGCCCGCGTTAATGCGGGTGCACCAGGTGTGGACGGGATGACGTTTGCTCAGATCGAGAAGCAGGGCCTGGAAGCATGGTTGGCGGGCTTGCGCGCGGAACTGGTCTCGAAGACGTACCGACCTGATCCGGTGCGGCGGGTGATGATCCCGAAAGCGAATGGTGGCGAGCGTCCGCTCGGCATTCCGACCATTCGTGATCGTGTGATTCAGACTGCCGCCAAGATCGTGATCGAACCGATCTTCGAGGCTGACTTCGAGGACAATGCCTACGGCTACCGGCCCGCTCGCGGGGCGGTGGACGCGGTCAAGGAAGTGCACCGGCATTTATGCCGGGGCTATGCCGACGTAGTTGATGCTGATTTGTCCAAGTACTTCGATACGATACCGCATTCCGAGCTGATGAAGTCAGTAGCCCGGCGTGTGGTGGATCGAAACGTCCTGTGCCTCATCAAGATGTGGCTGAGGGCGCCGATCGAGGAACGGGACGCGGACGGAGCCCGGAGTATGAGTGGCGGCAAGCGAAACACGCGTGGCACGCCGCAAGGCGGTGTCGCAAGTCCACTGCTGGCCAACATCTACATGAACCGGTTCCTGAAGCATTGGCGTTTGACTGGCTGCGGCGAGAGCTTCCAGGCTCACGTCGTCTCCTATGCCGACGACTTCGTTATCCTCAGCCGCGGTCGTGCGGCGGAGGCACTAGCGTGGACGAAGGTGGTGATGACCAAGCTCGGGTTGACGATCAACGAGGCGAAAACTTCGTTGAGAAACGCCCGACAGGAACGCTTCGACTTCCTCGGCTACTCGTTCGGCGCGCATCGGTTTGAGGCGAACGGGAATTGGTATCTGGGTGCAAGCCCGTCCAAGAAGAGTGTGCAACGGCTCAAGACAAGAATCGGCGACCTTCTGGTGCCGAGCAATATCGATCCATGGCCGGAAGTATGTGACAAGCTGAACAGGTCTCTGCGAGGCTGGTCCAACTACTTTGGCTACGGCTCGCTGAGCAAGGCATACCGCAGCGTCGACCAATACGTCTTTGAACGATTGCGCAGGTTCCTCGCGCGAAGGCACAAGGTGCAAGGGCGCGGCAATCGCCGATTCACATTCGATGTTATTCATCGAGAACTCGGCGTTCTGTGCCTCCAACGCCTGCCCCGAGCGGTCCCGTCGCGTGCCTTGCGGTGAAGCTGGTCGGAAAGCCGGATGCCGGAAATCGGCCCGTCCGGTTTGATGAGCGGGGATGGGAAACGGGGCGTTGGCCATAGGCCCCAAGCTACCGCGCCCATCCTCGACTCTACGTGCGCCCCGAGGGCGCGAACTACCAGTGAGGGAGGAACTCACCCGGATAATTGTCGATTGGTCCGGAAGCTGGCAGGCGGCTCGGCCGGGTAACTGGCTGGGTCGGAGCCCTGCGACGAAGGCAGCCGTGGGCTGCTGAGCGATCTGATGGGCCGTAACAAAAGTGAAGCCCGAGCAGGCCTCGAAAGTTCTAATGCGGATGCCGACCCTCCGGTCATTTGGGGAAGGCCGCACGTGTGGGGAAGCAATCGACACGCGCACCCACGCGATCCGCCGGGGTAGTGGGCACGGCACGTCGGAAGGGTAGTTCGCAGTTACAGGGGGAGACCCGTCGCGGACGAGGGTAGCGGCCTCAGCATCGCATCAGGCGGTGGTCACGGCGGGAGTCGGACGGGGCCATAGGAGCGTTGATGCCGGGTAATGCCGGTGGAGCAAAGGGCCCCGACTTCTGGTGCGCTTTTGAAGATGGTGAGGTGAAGGTGATTGGTGATGAGCCTGACAACGCCTGATAAGATCCGGAGCCTTCAGAGAAAGCTCTACTGCAAAGCGAAGGCGGAGCCCACCTTCCGCTTCTATCTGCTCTACGACAAGATCTGTCGCGAGGACATCCTAGACCACGCCTATCGGCTTGCCCGCGTTAATGCGGGTGCACCAGGTGTGGACGGGATGACGTTTGCTCAGATCGAGAAGCAGGGCCTGGAAGCATGGTTGGCGGGCTTGCGCGCGGAACTGGTCTCGAAGACGTACCGACCTGATCCGGTGCGGCGGGTGATGATCCCGAAAGCGAATGGTGGCGAGCGTCCGCTCGGCATTCCGACCATTCGTGATCGTGTGATTTAGACTGCCGCCAAGATCGTGATCGAACCGATCTTCGAGGCTGACTTCGAGGACAATGCCTACGGCTACCGGCCCGCTCGCGGGGCGGTGGACGCGGTCAAGGAAGTGCACCGGCATTTATGCCGGGGCTATGCCGACGTAGTTGATGCTGATTTGTCCAAGTACTTCGATACGATACCGCATTCCGAGCTGATGAAGTCAGTAGCCCGGCGTGTGGTGGATCGAAACGTCCTGTGCCTCATCAAGATGTGGCTGAGGGCGCCGATCGAGGAACGGGACGCGGACGGAGCCCGGAGTATGAGTGGCGGCAAGCGAAACACGCGTGGCACGCCGCAAGGCGGTGTCGCAAGTCCACTGCTGGCCAACATCTACATGAACCGGTTCCTGAAGCATTGGCGTTTGACTGGCTGCGGCGAGAGCTTCCAGGCTCACGTCGTCTCCTATGCCGACGACTTCGTTATCCTCAGCCGCGGTCGTGCGGCGGAGGCACTAGCGTGGACGAAGGTGGTGATGACCAAGCTCGGGTTGACGATCAACGAGGCGAAAACTTCGTTGAGAAACGCCCGACAGGAACGCTTCGACTTCCTCGGCTACTCGTTCGGCGCGCATCGGTTTGAGGCGAACGGGAATTGGTATCTGGGTGCAAGCCCGTCCAAGAAGAGTGTGCAACGGCTCAAGACAAGAATTGGCGACCTTCTGGTGCCGAGCAATATCGATCCATGGCCGGAAGTATGTGACAAGCTGAACAGGTCTCTGCGAGGCTGGTCCAACTACTTTGGCTACGGCTCGCTGAGCAAGGCATACCGCAGCGTCGACCAATACGTCTTTGAACGATTGCGCAGGTTCCTCGCGCGAAGGCACAAGGTGCAAGGGCGCGGCAATCGCCGATTTACATTCGATGTTATTCATCGAGAACTCGGCGTTCTGTGCCTCCAACGCCTGCCCCGAGCGGTCCCGTCGCGTGCCTTGCGGTGAAGCTGGTCGGAAAGCCGGATGCCGGAAATCGGCCCGTCCGGTTTGATGAGCGGGGATGGGAAACGGGGCGTTGGCCATAGGCCCCAAGCTACCGCGCCCATCCTCGACTCTACGTGCGCCCCGAGGGCGCGAACTACCAGTGAGGGAGGAACTCACCCGGATAATTGTCGATTGGTCCGGAAGCTGGCAGGCGGCTCGGCCGGGTAACTGGCTGGGTCGGAGCCCTGCGACGAAGGCAGCCGTGGGCTGCTGAGCGATCTGATGGGCCGTAACAAAAGTGAAGCCCGAGCAGGCCTCGAAAGTTCTAATGCGGATGCCGACCCTCCGGTCATTTGGGGAAGGCCGCACGTGTGGGGAAGCAATCGACACGCGCACCCACGCGATCCGCCGGGGTAGTGGGCACGGCACGTCGGAAGGGTAGTTCGCAGTTACAGGGGGAGACCCGTCGCGGACGAGGGTAGCGGCCTCAGCATCGCATCAGGCGGTGGTCACGGCGGGAGTTGGACGGGGCCATAGGAGCGTTGATGCCGGGTAATGCCGGTGGAGCAAAGGGCCCCGACTTCTGGTGCGCTTTTGAAGATGGTGAGGTGAAGGTGATTGGTGATGAGCCTGACAACGCCTGATAAGATCCGGAGCCTTCAGAGAAAGCTCTACTGCAAAGCGAAGGCGGAGCCCACCTTCCGCTTCTATCTGCTCTACGACAAGATCTGTCGCGAGGACATCCTAGACCACGCCTATCGGCTTGCCCGCGTTAATGCGGGTGCACCAGGTGTGGACGGGATGACGTTTGCTCAGATCGAGAAGCAGGGCCTGGAAGCATGGTTGGCGGGCTTGCGCGCGGAACTGGTCTCGAAGACGTACCGACCTGATCCGGTGCGGCGGGTGATGATCCCGAAAGCGAATGGTGGCGAGCGTCCGCTCGGCATTCCGACCATTCGTGATCGTGTGATTCAGACTGCCGCCAAGATCGTGATCGAACCGATCTTCGAGGCTGACTTCGAGGACAATGCCTACGGCTACCGGCCCGCTCGCGGGGCGGTGGACGCGGTCAAGGAAGTGCACCGGCATTTATGCCGGGGCTATGCCGACGTAGTTGATGCTGATTTGTCCAAGTACTTCGATACGATACCGCATTCCGAGCTGATGAAGTCAGTAGCCCGGCGTGTGGTGGATCGAAACGTCCTGTGCCTCATCAAGATGTGGCTGAGGGCGCCGATCGAGGAACGGGACGCGGACGGAGCCCGGAGTATGAGTGGCGGCAAGCGAAACACGCGTGGCACGCCGCAAGGCGGTGTCGCAAGTCCACTGCTGGCCAACATCTACATGAACCGGTTCCTGAAGCATTGGCGTTTGACTGGCTGCGGCGAGAGCTTCCAGGCTCACGTCGTCTCCTATGCCGACGACTTCGTTATCCTCAGCCGCGGTCGTGCGGCGGAGGCACTAGCGTGGACGAAGGTGGTGATGACCAAGCTCGGGTTGACGATCAACGAGGCGAAAACTTCGTTGAGAAACGCCCGACAGGAACGCTTCGACTTCCTCGGCTACTCGTTCGGCGCGCATCGGTTTGAGGCGAACGGGAATTGGTATCTGGGTGCAAGCCCGTCCAAGAAGAGTGTGCAACGGCTCAAGACAAGAATCGGCGACCTTCTGGTGCCGAGCAATATCGATCCATGGCCGGAAGTATGTGACAAGCTGAACAGGTCTCTGCGAGGCTGGTCCAACTACTTTGGCTACGGCTCGCTGAGCAAGGCATACCGCAGCGTCGACCAATACGTCTTTGAACGATTGCGCAGGTTCCTCGCGCGAAGGCACAAGGTGCAAGGGCGCGGCAATCGCCGATTCACATTCGATGTTATTCATCGAGAACTCGGCGTTCTGTGCCTCCAACGCCTGCCCCGAGCGGTCCCGTCGCGTGCCTTGCGGTGAAGCTGGTCGGAAAGCCGGATGCCGGAAATCGGCCCGTCCGGTTTGATGAGCGGGGATGGGAAACGGGGCGTTGGCCATAGGCCCCAAGCTACCGCGCCCATCCTCGACTCTACCTGAACGGACGTCGCGAGCCGATTGCTGCATGCAGATCACTGAGGCAGCGCCACCCCGGCGATTTGCATGACGCCAAGCTGGTCGAACAACTCAATCTGTTCACCGTTCAGCACTGGAATGTAGCAGCGACGTCTGGCACCCAAGATCAAGATACAGAGCTTATCCTCCGCGACCGTCCATGTCCCGGCTGCAGGTCCAAGGGCCTCGTCCCAGTGCGGATAGGTCATCCGGCCGTCGGGCTCGAATCGCATTGTGAACGGACCATCCCTGAGCTTGGTACCGAAGCTGATCGTCTTGCCCTGGAATTTTGCGGCCAGGGTCTCACCTGTCGGTCGTTCGCCGGTCGCTGCGGTCAGCGAGGCATCGGGCCCCGGATGATAGCCCTCGGCCTTCAGGATCAGCCAGAAGAGCCTGCCAATACTACGCATAGAAGGTTCGGTGAAGGGCGTGTCGCGGTCGACACGGTGCACCACGACGAGGTCGAGTGCGGGCACGACTAAGGCGTATTGGCCGCCAGCACCTTGGGCCAAAAAACTGCCCTCCGGCAAAGTTACCGTAGGCGCAACGTCGCCGCCCATAAAACCGGTCCACCAGAGATAGCCATAGCCGAACCCGAACGCCGCTCTCGAATGGCTACGCGTACTCTCTTCCACCCACTCCCGCGGCGCGATCTGGTGTCCGGCCCAACTGCCGTTGTGCAGATAGAGAAGTGCAAAACGCGCCAAGTCCCGTGCGCTCATGCGGATCGCATAGGCGGGGTGGATAGACTCTTCGCCGCGGACGTAGCTGCCATCTTGTTGCCGGTAGTCCTGCATGCCGATTGGCTTTGCGATCTTTTGGTCGAGCGCCTCGAAGATGCCGGTGCCAGTTGCGCGCTCGTAGATCGTGCCCAGCGCGTTGAAGTCCCAATTGTTGTAATACCAGAAGGTGCCGGGCGGGTGGCTGCCGCGCGGCGGTCTCATCTTGGCCATGTCCGGCGTCTCATAGAGCGCCGCGTGGTAGACCCCGGAACGCGCTTCGAGGAGTTCGCGCACCGTCGCGCCCTTCTCGATCCCGGTCAAGCCAGGCGGATTATCGTCGATGCCGAGTTCGCCAAGCGTGCTGTCGAGGTTGATCAGGTGATCCGACACTGCGACGCCGATCAGGGCGCTGAGTAGGCTCTTGCGGATTGAAGCGAGTTCCATTGGCTTCGTCGTATTGCCCCACTCGGCCACCACCCTTCCGTGCTGAACGATCACAACCGCGCTCGAGCGAATCTGATCCGAAAAGGATCGCGCTTGGGCTAATTCGGTCTCTGACCAGCCCAATTCTGCAGGGGTGACGCGCTCCCACTCCGCTGCTGGGAAGCCATCTCCAGCTGTGGCAGGCCCGAACCGAACCAAAGCGCCGAGCAGCACGACGGCGAAAACAATCTGGCGAATAAACATTGGATCCCACGCGCTGCGAGCTTGACCTGATCGCAGCATAATACTCATTAACGGAGCTAGGCAGAACGCCTATTGAAGTATTTTCTTTGGATTCCCGCCAACGCGTTCTCATAGCGACGTCTCTTGTTGGCCCATCGCGTGATTTGAGCTCCTCGGCAATTCGCCGCTTTCGGAGCAAAAGCTGACGTCAGTCGAGCTGCTTACAGAACCGGTTTATGAGAACGCGCCTAGCAGGCGCCGATGCCGCCGAAGAGATCGCCTGCGCCGGCGTTGCCGGCCGTTGACGGTATCGCGCCCAGGCAGCGCGCGGTCGATGAGACACCGCCGCCAGCGCCACCAGCGCCCGACGTGGCGTTGGGCGTGACGGTTTGCCCGTTGGCGCCGATGCCGCCCACTGGTCCCGTTGTCACCGGGGTAGCCCCTGCCTCCGTCGGAATCTGATAGGTGGGGGCGCCGAGCGGATCGGACGCGCAGCCGAATGCCGTCAGATTGGCGCTCAGCGATACGCCGAACGGACAGGGCACCGCCACGGGCGCAACGGTACTGAAGCTTCCTCCCGTTGCGCCGGTCACTCCCTGGCCTGACGGCACGATCGCGCCGGTCACCGTGCTCATCGCGTTGGTCGGGGGATTGACCTGCGCGCCGGTTTGAGCACTGACCTGAGGGTTCGGCTGCGTGCCTACCGACGAACTCACCTGCGCATGAGCGGTGGCATACACGCCAAGCCAAAGGGTGACCGCAAGAATGAGTATTCGTTTCATCGCGCTCTCCTGTCTTGCCGAAGCGACGATGAGGTCGTGATACGGCTTCCGCCCGCCCGTTGCTCCAAACGCCTCCGACGCAGAGGGGTTCCCTGGCATCGCGCCTCGGTGCCGGGCTTCGCCCAACGGCTGCATGCCGGCTTGCCCGTCATCGCGAGAAGCCTCCCGCAGCGGCGTCCCAGCCATCCGGCATGAACGGAATGATGGTCACGCGTCGCGATGAAGGTGCCGATCGAGCGGGAAAGCGCCGAGCCGATTGTCCCAGAATCCCGCGAGCAGCAGGGACCCGAATGTCCGCTCAGAGGCGCCCAGGAAAATAGCTGGTGCCGGCAGGTTGGCCAAGGCGACGGTCACCAATCGATTCGCCATCGTTGTCCCGTGGTCCCCCATCTGACGGCGGCCCTTGATATTCCGCTAAATCCGGGAAGAAATAGCTGGCTTTGTCTTGGCGGACCTGCGTACCGATCACCGCGATATCCGCTTTTGGCCCTTTGCGACCTGCTGGCAGACCCTGGGCGCGTCTGCTTCCGAAGGCATTGCGGAAGTCGGATTGCTCCGGCGCCAGGACCGTTCGTGACCCTCAACTGTCCGGCACATCTTGCCGGTGACCGAGCGTCTAGGCTAAGGTCTTCCAGCCGCATGCCCTCCGGTAAGCATGTGTGAAGCTCCCCGCCACGACGGATCACGGGCAAGTGTATTCCGTGCGCTCTCGCGCCTCTTCCGTCGTGTTTCCATGCGGCCGCTTTCAGCACCCGCGCAGCGATTGGCACCTTGGGTGGCCTCCCGCTGAAATTGCCCTCAGCTTCGAATGTTCGGGCTCGCCGCGGCGTCTGCTGCTTCGCCTATGGCAGTTTCACGTCCATGCCCATATTCTTCTTCACGTCAGCGACCCATTCATCATCGCTCGCGGCACCCAACGCCACCCATTCTTCATCCGTCTTGTTCTTGCGCCAATTAATAAAGCTAGCTCCATCCGCGCCCGTCGGGTTCCGGAGCTTCACGCTCTTGCCATCGACGATGTCTTGAATGGTTTTGGCAACTTCGAACGGGGACGTGGGGTTGCTCAGCGACGCCGCGAAATACGCGCCCAGGCGTCGCCCGTGCGTGGAGTATGGGTTGGGTGGCGCTACCGGTCTAGGTGTGGTTGTCAGCGGTGTCGCAATCACACCCGGCTCTACGATGGCTACCCGGACGTTGAACGGGCTCAACTCTTGCGCGAGGCATTCGCTCAGCCCTTCAAATGCCCATTTCGAAGCCGCATACGCCCCTTGCGGCGACAATCCAAACTGGCCGGCAACCGAGGTGATATTGATGATGCAGCCTCTCCGCCTTTCCCTCATGGACGGCATTACCGCTTTGATGCATCGGAGGCCGCCAAAGAAGTTCGTTTCCATTACCTGTCGGAACACGCTAACAGGCATCAACTCGATTGGGCCGCGAGCTCCTATTCCCGCATTGTTGACCAGGACGTCGATTTGGCCCTTTTCGCGCAAGACATGGTTGAAGGCATCGTCAACCGAGCTGTCACTATCGACGTCAAGCCGTACGATGGTGACGGCAAGGTTCTCTCTCGACGCAATCTCTCGAAGCTCGCCGTCGCGATCTAGGTTTCGCATGCCCGCGAATACAGTGTGTCCAGCTCTCGCCAGGGTAATTGCAGTTGCCTGACCAATGCCAGTGCTGGTGCCAGTAACGACAATAACGCCCATTTCAAAAGCTCCGTTACCCCAATATGTCCGGTGGTCCAAAAGCTGCGTGTGGTAATCATCGCGAGAAATTCGTCGGTGTTCAAGAAATTCTTTGTCACAAAGATGAAAGTTTCAAACCTCCATGTTCGGTACGATTATCGTGCCTGCTCGGATCGTGGACAATCGGCTGGCGTGTTGGCTTCAAGACCACGAAGGCGCTTGGCCGTGGAATACCTCTAGGTGATCGCGCTGCGGACGCTGTGATCGAATAGCGGTGTTTGTTGCAGTGCATGAGTCCGGAATTGGGCCAGGAGCAGAAGTGGCTCCCGCGGAGGAGAGCTGCTAGTCTGCGGAGCTCGAAAGCGACTGGGATGATCTCGGGGCATGCGCCGCCGCATCTTCTGGGTGGTCATCGGAGTACCGCTGACGTTGATCGTCATCGGTGGAGGGGCGGCACTCTCGATGCCTGCGGTACGCCATCTTATCCCGGGCTTGTGGAATTTGCCCGATCGATTGCCTGCTCTCGCTGGCAACAGCCAAGTACACTATCAGCCAGGTGCCGAAGATTATGCTCGTGACGTGGCGGCGCTGCTCCCAGACGCCATCACGCGGATTGAAGCCGCGCACGGTCGACCCTTCGCGCGTCCTGTAACCGTGGGCGTATATGCGACCATGGAAGCATATGCGGCTGCAAACGGCCTGGGTATCTGGTCGTGCTGGCTTACCGGGAAGCCGGAATGTTTGTGACGTACCTTCGAGAGTCGGATGGGCCGGCCTTTGACCGGATGATGAACGCGATTTTGGACGGCAACGCCTTCGACGAAGCGATAACCGTCGGTTACCACGATGACGTGCGGTCACTATGGCGGAAGTTCATGGCGTCAAGCCTCGATCGAAAATGACCGCTTCGGGTGTGCGCCGTGAAAAGGCGGCGCTTTCCAGTGGGTGCAAGTCCCACCCGGCAACCGCTCCAGCCGGAAGCAACCGGAGCAGTCATGGAGGTAACGAAATGGCTGAAGCCTCTGGTTAGCGTGTCACGATATACGGTGACAGCGCGAGTGTGCAGGCCGTAACGCGAGTAAACGCCGAGCAAGCCTCGAAAAGGACGATGCGCAGGCCGACCCGACAACCCTTTCGGGGAAGGCTGATACGGCTGGGTGAATGAGCGAAGCAGTACGCCCAGCCGCTGCGCCGGGGTAGTGGCGACAGCATGTACACAAGGAAAGCGTACGCAACACGGGAGACCCCAGGACGTGGTCAGGGATGATCAACCGGATGCCCGTGAGGGACAGGCCGGGCGCCCTGGGGAGACGGAGAGGTTCGCAGTACCGCTGAAGCCGGGTAATGCCGGGGGAGGGAAGGGACCTCAGTTCAAGACGAACGCAAGACGTAGTGAGGGACCTGGAGATTGGGCAACCTATCAACTCCGAAAAGTGTTCAGAAGCTGCAGACGGCGTTGCACGCGAAAGCGAAGGCAGAAGCCGGCTATCGCTTCTATGCCTTGTACGACAAGATCAGCCGCGAGGACATCCTGGCCCATGCCTATGCCCAGTGCCGCTCCAACAAGGGCGCACCGGGCGTGGATGGGCAAGATTTTGCGGGCATCGACGCGTATGGGGTGCAGCGGTGGCTTGGCGAACTGGCGCTTGCGCTCAGGCAGGAGACTTACCGACCGGACCCCATCAGAAGAGTGTTCATCCCGAAGGCCAACGGCAAACTCAGGCCGCTGGGCATCTCAACCCTGCGGGATCGGGTCTGCATGACAGCAGTGATGCTGGTGCTGGAACCGATCTTTGAAGCCGACCTTCCACCAGAGCAGTACGCTTACCGTCCCGGGCGCAATGCCCAACAGGCGGTGGTCGAAGTGGAAGCGCGGCTGTTCCGAAGCCACCCGGAAGTCGTTGACGCCGACCTCGCGGACTACTTCGGGAGCATTCCGCATACCGAACTTCTAAAGTCGGTAGCGCGCCGGATTGTTGATCGGCGCGTGCTGCATCTGATCAAGATGTGGTTGGAATGCCCCGTGGAAGAAACCGACGATCGAGGAAGGAAGACACGTACGACCGAAGCCCGGGACAACCGGCGCGGCATCCCGCAAGGTTCACCGATCTCACCATTGCTGGCAAATCTCTACATGCGCCGGTTCGTGCTGGGATGGAAGATGCTCGGGCTGGAACAAAGCCTCGGCTCTCGCATCGTGACCTACGCCGACGACCTTGTGATCCTGTGCCGGAGAGGCAAAGCCGAAGAAGCCTTGCAGCGACTGCGCGAGATTATGAGAAAGCTGAAGCTCACGGTCAACGAGGAGAAGACACGAATCTGCAAGGTCCCGGAAGGGGAGTTCGACTTCTTGGGTTACTCGTTCGGGCGGATGTACTCAGCGAGGACCGGCCAGGCACGCCTGGGTTACCGGCCATCAAAGAAGAGCATTAAGCGCATGGTCGAGAACGTCCACGCGCTGACCGACCGATCGGGGACATGGCAAGAAACCACAGAGCTAGTGGGCAAGTTGAACCGCACGCTACGCGGATGGGCCAACTACTTCAACGTAGGCACCGTCAACAAGGCGTATCGAGCGATCGACAACTACACAGCTGTGCGGTTGCGCCGGTGGTTGCGCATCAAGCACAAAGTTAGGCGACGCAAGGGCGGGACTTATCCACTCTCGCACCTCTACGGGCACTTCGGGCTCGTACGCTTAACTGCGCGTGGGCGCGACGTGCCGTGGGTGAAGGCGTGAAGTCTTGTCCGAGAGCCGGATGCGAGAGATTCGCCCGTCTGGTTCGATGAGCGGGATGTGGAAACGGAGTCATGGTTGAACCACTAAGGCACCGCCAGACGAAAGAGGCGGCAACAGATATGTTCAGCCTAAAGCCACCGCGCCACATCTCGACTCTACCAAAACTCGGAAGTCGCGTTCGGTCACTGTGACGTCGGCTGTACCCCGAACAACGGACATGGAGAGGCCCGCAGCGGTTCGCAGTCTGCGGCGTTCCCGTGAGCCACGGCGGTACCTAACGCCTTGAGGTGGCGAAGAGTTCACCAGCGGCTCCGATGAAGCTCCAAAGTCGCCAATAGGAAAACTTGGGAATTCAGAGCCCGAAAAGGGTGTGCCGCGCAATGCTGGGCGATCAGGTCTTTGCCTTGTCCTTGTCAGTGCTCACCGCGCGGAGCGCCGCTGGCTTATTCGCTTTCGGGCTCGGTGCATCGACAACCAAACTGTCAGACTCCATTCCGGGAGGAGATTTGATCACAGGCTCCTTCGGTAAGCTGTCGGCAGGCTCGTACCACGGGGCTTTCTCAATCGTTCCGCCCTCAAGGGCTTGAGCCATCAACTTTCCAATTTCTGTCCCAGTCAGCGGCACAAGGCTGCCGTCCTCGTTCTTGTAAAGCTGCGGACAAAAGTAGAGCGCGTGTATTCGTGGATCATATCCATTCTACGAAACGGGCCAAGCGCGATTGTGCAGACAGCGCGCACCGTGAGACCAGAAGTACCCCCCACCCGGTGAAAGGGATCGCGATTATAAAACCTAGAACTTGAACGTTTGGACTCGAATGGTGCGTTGCTAACCAAGCTGCCATGGCAACACCAAGTCCACCGAAAAGGAGACCAGCCAAGAAGCAAGCAACTCGCACGAATAAATCATCCCGCGCGAGCGCAATGAGGAGACGACGCAAGAACCGTTTTATAGTGCCGATGCTCCGCCGGGAGAAGGTCCAACATTCCTATCTCCTCCTCCTCGCTGACCGGTTAAGGCGTCTGTGAAAGTTAGCATAATTCCAACGCTAAGCAGATGCGCCCAGAGCCGCGCTGCCCCCATTCTACTGTTGGTGCGCGCAAGGTGCGCGGCCCAACAGTTCTCGGCCGCCATGCCCGCACGCAATCGTGCCCGGGCCGATAGGTCCGCTTTGGGTCCGGTCGGGAACGGACTCACGTTAGTGTGCCTGCCGCCTACTTGTTACTTTCGGAGCTTCGCGACGGCGGCTCGATGAATGTTTGTTGAAGCCTTTCGGTTGCACGATCTAAGACTTCACATAGTATCTTGTTCGTACTTTCGTTGTAATCAATATCGGCGAGAGTGGAGACAAGTTTGGCTGACCTTCGGACAGCGCTTTTGACCCAAAGCGAAACTGCGCGGCCAAACACGGTATGCTACGTTAGATGCCCATACATTCACTCATTCATCGGAGGAGTGTCATGCGTGCGATATCCGCAATCCTTCTCGCAATTTCAAGTCCTGCATTCGCCGCGGGTCCCGACAGCCTTATCGGCAATTGGAAACTCGTGTCATCGCAGGTGGTCGTCGAAGGGCAGCCACCGCAGGATCTCTTTGGATCAAACCCAAGGGGCTACCTCGTTTTGACGCCGGATGGTCGCAGCATAGTGTTGACTACCGCGGACGGGCGTAAAGCCGGAATGGGCGATGCTGAGCGGGCTGCTCTGCACAAGTCGATGCTTGCATACACCGGCAAATACCGGGTCGAAGGAGATGACTTCATTACGGTAGTTGATCTCTCGTGGAATGAGGCATGGAACGGAACTGAGCAGAGACGTCACTTCAGGATTGAAGGCGACAAGCTCTTCATCGAGTCAGCACCGGGACCAAGCATAGTATTTCCGGGCAAAATTGATTTTCGTAGGATTGTTTGGGAACGAGAGAAATAAACACTCCGCGCGTTTCGACTTAACAGGGAGAACAGCATGCAACGCGAGTTGAGGCCAGCGGTCGCTGCGGTGCTTTTGCTTGCGGCGATGCCGCCGACATCTGCGTCAGACGAGGTGCCCCCACTTCGAATCAACTATCTCGCATTCCCGGTCGAGTGGAATGGAAAGTCCGTCATGATCGGAGCACGGCTTCAGGAGCCCGCCAATTCGACTGGAAGAATTCCTGCCGTCATCCTTCTGCATGGTACAGTGGGGGTCCGATACAGCGGTGTGTATTACGCGACCGCGCTCAATCGGGCCGGCATCGCTACGCTCGAAGTAGACCAGTGGGGCGGACGCGGTCTTCCCGGCGGGGCATCAAGCCGCCCGAAAGGACTGGGGGATATGCTGACGGACGTGAAAGGCGCTTATCGTCTGCTCTCCGAACGCTCCGAAATCGACGCAGCGCGCATCGCGCTGATCGGGAGTTCGATGGGCGGCATCGAGACGATGCTGATGATGACCCGCCACTATAGCGATGCAATCCTCGGCCCGGGCGTTCACCTCAAGGCGGCGGCGGCGCTCTACCCCATATGCTGGCTTTACAATCACGTGCCCGGCGGCGGCTTCGCCGATCTTGTGGACGCGCCTGTCCGAATACTCGTCGGCAGCGCAGACGACTACGATGGCGGGCAGCCAGCGTGCGAAACACTTCTGCACGATCTCGCGCCAGCTGATGCAGCGCATTTATCGCTACGGATTTTTCCGGGAGCCACGCATATTTTCGACGCCTTTGAAGGCTCCTTCGAATACTACGATCCGACTGCCAATCGGCGTCAGGGCGGTACCATCCATGTCCGGCCCGATTCAGAGGTCCGCCAGGAAGCGCGTGATGATCTCGTCTGGTTCTTCACCGCTTCATTTAAATAGAGCCTCGCAGCGCGAAGGCGGTGATCGAACAAGGACGGTGACGTCCGCCATGTCCTTTCTAAGACGTGACGAATAGAGAGTAAGCGTGTAGGTCATCCCACGTAGCGGATGATGTTCGATTGTCAGAGAATCTCCTGGTGATTTGTCCCAGGAGTTCATGAGAGCGAACATATGTCTGATACGAAGAATTTCGAAGTTATCACAGCGGCGGCCGAGCGGCTTTCGGTGAGTCCCGGGCGGAGCTACCGCACCTGGTCGCGGGAGGAGAAGGATCGCATCGTCGGGGAAACGTTTGCGCCGGGGGCGAACGTGTCGGCGATAGCGCGCTGTCATGGGATCGATCCATCGCAGTTGTTTGCGTGGCGACGCAAGGCGCTGGCCTCGGGAATGGTGGCGCCGCTCTCTGGGGCGCGAGACCGATCGGTTAAGTTCGCGCGCTTTGAGACCATGGCGGGGGAGATGGTGGAAATCGTCATCGGCGATGTCGTGGTGCGCGTTGGTGGAGATGTGGAGGCGGGGCGGCTTGCTGCTGTGATCCGGGCGGTTCGGCAGGCATGATCCCGGCGGGTGTTCAGGTTTACGTGGCCAGCACGCCGGTCGACTTCCGCAAGGGAGCCACGGGTTTGATGGCGCTGGTTCGAGATGGTGGGGCCGACCCCTTCAGCGGAGCACTGTACGTGTTCCGTTCGAAAAGGGCGGATCGGATCAAGGCGGTTTGGTGGGACGGCAGCGGGGTATGCCTGTTTGCCAAGACTCTCGAGGAGTCAAAGTTCTGCTGGCCGAGGATTGCGCCGACCCGGGTGCAGCTGAACCATGCGCAGTTGCTCGCGCTGATTGACGGGCTGGACTGGACGAAGGTGCGTCCGGTGGTTGTGAAGCGCCCAGAAACGGTAGGCTGACAAGCTGCGGCGAATTGAATCAGGGTGCTGAAAAGTTTGGAAGAGTGGCGGCGACTCTGCTGTGATGGCGACGATGACGACGCCCGTTACAGAGCTCCCGACGACGCTTGCCGAAGCCCACGCGCTGATCGTCGCCTTGGCGGAAGAGCGGGCGGCGATCGAGGCCGAGAACAGCCGCATTGCCGCTGCAAACACCGATCTTACGGCGATCAACAAGGCCGCCGATGCGCGGATCGTGGAGCTGACGGCGATCGTCAAAATGCTGGAGCGCACGCTTTACGGCACGCGCTCGGAACGCTTGCGCAGCGACAAGCTGAGCACGGAGCAGATCGCCTTCGTGTTCGAGGAGATTGAGACCGGCGTGTCGGCGGTTGAAGCCGAACTGGCCAAGGCTGGCGGCAAGGACATGCCGAAACGCGTGCCGCGGCCGCGCAAGGAGTTCGGGGCGCATCTGGAGCGGGTGGAGATCGTCATCGAGCCGGAGGTTCCTGCCGGGTGCGAGGGGCTGGAGAAGGTGCTGATCGGCGAGGACGTGTCGAAGCGGCTGGATGTGACGCCGGCGAAGTTCCGCGTGATCGTCACGCGCCGCCCGAAATACGCCTATCGCAACCGCGACGGCGTGGTACAGGCGCCAGCGCCTGCCCATTTGATCGAGAGCGGCCTTCCGACTGAAGCGCTTCTGGCCCAGATTGCCGTCTCCAAATATGCGGACGGGCTGCCGCTTTACCGGCAGGAAGCGATCTACGCCCGCGATCGGGTCGAGCTGGACCGCTCGTTGATGGCGCAGTGGATGGGCAAGGTCGGCTTCGAATTGCAGCCGCTGGCCGACTATGTGCTGGAAAAGGTCAAGCAAGGCGAACGGATCTTCGCCGATGAGACGACCCTGCCAACGCTCGCTCCCGGATCCGGCAAGACGCAAAAGGCCTGGCTGTGGGCTTATGCCCGTGACGACCGGCCGTTTGGCGGCATCGGTCCACCGATGGTCGCTTATCGCTTCGAGGACAGCCGTGGCGGCGAATGCGTCGAGCGCCATCTGGCAGGCTTTGCTGGCATCCTCCAGGTCGATGGCTATGCCGCCTATAATCGGCTCGCCAGGTCGGCGGGCGCCAACGAGGGAGTGCGGCTTGCAGCGTGCTTTGCCCACGTCAGGAGACGGTTCTACGAGCTTCACGTCAACGAGAGCTCGCGCCTGGCGACACAGACCGTCACCACCATGGTCGAGCTGTGGGAGATCGAGGCCGATATCCGCGGCCAGGATCCTGAGACGCGGCTGAATGCGCGCCAGCAAAGGTCCGCCCCCATCGTTGCGGCGCTGTTCGATCTGTGGGAGAAGGAGCTGCCGCGTCTGTCCGGCAAATCCAAGCTCGCCGAGGCGATCCGCTATGCCACATCCAGACGCGCCGCACTCGAGCGCTTTCTGAGCGACGGTCGTATCGAGATCGACTCCAATATCGTCGAGCGGACCATCAGACCCCAGGCAATCACAAGAAAAAATGCGCTCTTCGCGGGTAGCCATGGTGGCGGCCGCTCCTGGGCGACCATCGCTACGCTTCTGCAGACCGCCAAAATGACGACGTCGATCCACTCGCCTGGCTCACGCAAACGCTCGAGCGCATCGCGAACCGGTGGCCGATCACTCAGATCGATGCCCTCATGCCGTGGAACTTCAGAGCCTGAACGGCTTCGGCTACACGCTTACAATAGAGACACTTTCGGCAATGCATGAGTCCGGAAGTGGCCCGAATGCGAAGTCCGGGCGGACTCTGGAATTGTCCGCTAATCGGGATAGACCGGAAGTGACTGGCCGACATTCCAAACGGCGCTTATGACCCAACCCGGACGTCCGCTAAATCGTCAGACGAAGAAAAAATGGCTCGCGTGCAAGCTCGCGATATTTACGCCGAGTAAATCGACCGTGTTTCCGGAATGGCTTGGATCACTGATGAGAGTGCCTTCGTGCCCGTCAGACGCGGCGTTGGCGATGACCGCTGCAAAATTGTGAAACTGGCTTTTATCCAGCTCGATCGTGTCGTGGCCCTTCCCGAAATCGGTGATCGTGTTTGCACCAAAGTTGTCGCTGAATACGAATGTGTCACGGCCCCGCCCGCCCGTGAGAACATCCCCTGGTCCGCCGACGATAACATCTTTACCATTCCCGCCGCTAATCTGCTCGAACCCAAGGCTCCCGTCGATGACTTGCTTGCCATTCCCACCTGTCACGACGCTGAGATGACCGGCGTCGATAGCCGGCGTTCCACTAATGTAAGTCTCACCTGGCTTGACCACAGTCACGGTCAATGTGGCCTGAGAGTTCAAGTGGTCGGTGTTCGTTGCTGTGTAGGAGAACGTATCCTGAGCGAGCGCGTGATCAGGAAAATCGATCTTCTTGTTTGCTTCGTAGGTAAAGGTTCCGTCGCCGCTCACAAGCAGCGTGCCATAAGTGCCTTTCTCAACAAATTGACCCGCACCATTGATTGTCGCCCCCGTCACCCCCGTCACAGTCAATACTTCATGGTTTGGATCGGAATCGTTTGCCAGAACATTGCCTGAAACATCATGGTGCTTGGATACGCCGGCAATGTCGTCTTTCGCGACCGGGGGTAAGTTGGGGGTCGCGAGAAAGCCGTGGGCGGCGCCGCTGCTGTCGAAGTAATAACCTGTGATCTGGCCCGAGGCGTTGATGTCGCTGGCAACGGTGTTGGTGGCGAAGGGAGCATCGATGGTGGTGTAGCTGCCGTGGCTGTAGAGGAAGCCGTGTTCTGGGCCAAAGGTGCCGTCCCGGTAATACCCGGTGATCAGGCCCGAGGCGTTGATGCTGAGGGCAACGGTGTTGGTGCCGAGGGGATCATCGATGGTGGTGTAGCTACCGCCGCTGTAGAGGAAGCCGTGTTCCAGGCCGTTGGCGTCAAGGTAAGACCCGGTGATCTGGCCCGAGGCGTTGATGCTTTGAGCAGTGGTCTCGTTGGCGGCGAAGGGATCATCAATGGTTGTGTAACTGCCGCCACTGTAGAGGAAGCCATGGGAGCCGGTGCCGTAGCCGGGGTTCTCCTGGTAATACCCGGTGATCTGGCCCGAGGCGTTGATGCTTTGAGCGACGGTGCCGTTGGTGGCGAAGGGATCATCGATGGTGGTGTAGCTGCCGCCCCTGTAGAGGAAGCCATGTTCAAGGCCGTTGGCGTCCTGGTAATACCCGGCGATCTGGCCAGAGGCGTTGATGCTGTTAGCAAAGGTGCCGTTGGTGGCGAAGGGATCATCGATGGTGGTGTAGCTGCCGCCGCTGTAGAGGAAACCATGGAAGAAGCCGTTGCCGTCGTGGTAAAACCCGGCGATCTGGCCCGCGTCGTTGATGGCGGAGGCAAAGGTGCCGTTGGTGCCGAAGGGATCAGCGATGGTGGTGTAGCTACCGCCGCTGTAGAGGAAGCCATAAGACCCGTTGCTGTAGTAAGAACCAAGGATCTGGCCCGCGTCGGTGATGCTGCCGCCAGTGGTGTTGTTGGTGCCGAAGGGATCATTGATGGTGGTGTATGAATAAGTCGGCATGTGTGGGGCCCCTCTAATGGCCAGCCCGACACTTTGAGCCGGGACTAGCGGCGAGTTTGCCAAGCAGCGGAGCGCGGCCCTATTCACGACTCTCGGCGCGTCGCTGCCTTCCGGGTGTATTTTAGCTCGCCACAACCCAAAGTCAAACGAAGGCCATTACGATCAAATCAAAGTGATTCCCCTTTCGTATGCGCACCACGTGCGGCCTAGCGCTGAACGCGCTCTTGGGCGTCGGCATTCGGCAAATGGCATCATGACCGCTGTTGGCCCATTTGAGACTCATGGACTCGCAGGTCCTGCTTCTGCTGCTGGGGGAATAGCGGACATCGTCGAAGTCTGGTCAGACAGTCCCGTTCAACCCGAACTACATCAATCGGCAGCTGCGCCCTTATGACTGAGAGTGCCTAGGCAAACTGATAAGGTTTCGCCCCAAAGCTTATCAGCCGACCCCTCGTGGCCCTGGAAAGCGCAGTCACCGACCAGCAGGGACAATTGAAGACGATTGCGGACTAACGGCCTGGCCATCGACGATCGACGCACTGCAAGGCACAACGGCCTGCCCCGCTGCCTAGACCGGCAGCCCCATTAGCGCACGACGACCGCAGGAACACAGCCCACGCCGAACCCGAAGCCCCCCGCGTGCCGCAAATCCCGTCGGCCCATCTCCGTCGGCGGCGCACCGTTGAACGTAAAGTGCAGCTGCGCGAAACTTCGGCCCAAGGTAACCTGGTCGCGCCTGGCTGTCGGGCGCGCCCGCCGGCTGCAAGCTGCTGCTGAGCGCGGCTGATCGTGACGCTGGAGTGCCATTGGGACGCGAGCTTGTTCGTATTCTAGCTAACAGGCAGCGTTGCACTATTTCCAGATTGTTAGTTGCGAACTTGGCGAGCCGTTGCTAACAGCGACTGCTGTCTAAACACTAAGGAGTTGAGACTTTGAAAGCTGCCAAAACCAAGAAGACACCTCGTCGTGAGTGGACTGCGGCGGATTTGAGAGACCTCAAGAAGCATTCGAAGGCACGTACACCCATCGAGAACGTTTCGAAGGCGATGAAGCGTACTATCGGCGCGCTGCGCGTAAAGGCATCGCAGCTCGGAGTAGGCTTAGGTCATCTGCGCTGATGCCTTATCAAAGTCGCGCGACCCTGCCGGACACGCTAAGAGCGCATCTCGCATGCTACGGTGACACGCTCAGCTAATTCCGTGTCTAAGGTCGACACTCAGCGGCAGCCATTGGGCACGACCGAGTTGGTAATCAGTAACGGCCACCATCGCGCTTTTGCTGCGTTGGCCATTCCGATAAGGTCCTGGGTGTTGTTCCTGAAGTCCTGCGATTTGGTTGGCTCGGCGTTGCCTTGAGATTGTCGGATCGCCAGATCAGCAGCATCGGCGGCGGCCCTCGCATGCTCGGCGGCATTCGGATCGATTGAGCCGCCGAACTCCGACTATCGGCTGTCCGGCGGCTCGCACTTAGGACACGGTTCTCACGCAGCGCGTGTGGCTCGAAGAGTGCTTAATGTGCCATTCCAAAGCTCGATCCTGGCTTGGATGCTGTTGCACGCGGCCCGTAGCGCGCGTTCGTCCCTCTGCGGCGAATCCGCGACCAGGCCGTCGAGAAGTTCTCTCCCCATTGGGCCATGACTGTCGCCATCGAGCTCGATGTGCCGCTCGATGTAGTAGACGAAATTGCGCAAGCGATCTTTGTCGTGCTTGATGCCAGGGAGCGTCTTCTGAAGCCTGCTGAACATCTCGGGGATGATGTCCTCGCGACCATAGAAAAATGCCGCTAAGACCTCTTCCGTCGACCCCGACTGGGCTAACGTCATCGTATGCGCGACAAAAGCTCGGACATGAGGCGGTGTTCCCGTCCGTACCATACTCCGTTCGACCGACGTACCGACTCGCGCCAGCGAGCGAAACGTTTCGAACTGGCGGGTGCTTGCGCCGACATCCGCCATGGCGCGGAGGTAGAGATCCAGGTGGCTGACATAGGAGCCGTCCGGATCGACATCGGTCTCCTCACCAATCACAATATCATTGATCAGGCGCGCGGCCCGCGCATTCTCCGCCGGGAACCACGGCACTTTTGTGCACGTCAGGTCTTGCTGCAGCCGCTTCAGCAGCGACATGAAATCCCAGACCGCGAAGACATGATCTTCCATGAATCGCCTCAGATCGTCGACGGAAGCAACCTCCGCGTAGATGGGATGGTTCAGTAGTCCCGCGCGAAGGGTGGCTAGGTGGTCACGAACCTGCTTCGACATGTTTGACCTCTATTTGGCATGTTTGACCTTGGCTCTGGGTTGAAGGGTGAGCCCGGCTTAGGAGCCCTCATCTCTTTTGTGTAGCGCCAGATACAAGCCGCTATCAGTCGTGCGTGATGCGGTTTGACTATGGGTGATGTGCGCGCCGCCTTTCCCGTTGCGGGCGACACGAGATGGAACGGCGGGATGCAGAGGAGAGCCGTATGCTGCGCGCAGCAGCTTTTCGTTAGGGGAGTCCAAAATAAGGTTGCGTCTGTAACAGTGGAGTCGTGCGAATGCGCCGTGCATGATCCGCGCGCACACTCCTTCCTGACTCTGAATTTATTTCCTGACTTTGAATTTATCCAGGCACGGCTCGCGCAGAGTTGAGCCACGGACTCGTCAACGGCAGTAACGAGCTCGTCAAGGTTCGTAGCGCTTCTTCAGGACCAACGCTACCTGCGAAGAGCATCGCGTTGAGAGCGATCTTGCTGAAGGAGAATGGTTATGTTGCGCAAGACAATTATCGCGTTATTGGCAGTCGCGTCCGTTGGCCTGGCTGCGCCGACAGTGGCGTTGGCACGTGGCGGCGGAGGAGGAGGTGGTGGTGGTGGCGGCCACGGAGGTGGCGGCTTTGGCGGAGGAGGAGGAGGAGGGGGTGGTGGCGGCCACGGAGGTGGCGGCTTTGGCGGCGGCCACGGCGGTGGCTTTGGCGGTGGCGGTTTCGGCGGCGGAGGTTTCCACGGCGGCGGCCTTGCTGGCGGTTTCCACGGTGGCCGAAGCGGCGGCTTCCATACCGGGATAGCTGGCGGTTTCCATGGCGATGGATTCCATGATCGTGGCTTCCGCGGTCGTGGCTTCCGCGGTCGTGGATTCGGCTTCTTCCCATATGACGATGCTTATGATTATCCGTATGGGTATGGCTATTACCCATATGCCTACAACGATACGTACAGTGACAACGGCAGTTGCCGTGTAGTTCATCGACGCGTGCACACCAAGCAAGGCTGGCGTCGGGAAGCCGTTCAAGTCTGCGGTTAATAGACCGTCGTAGATCGACGTTGATCGCAACCTGGAATGGTCCGATTGAAAGACTAAGAATCGATCACGGCGCGATTCGCCGGCCGGCCTCGGCGCGCGCAGAGGCCTGCGCCGCGCATAATCGCGGCCCGCGACGTTTGTCGTTAAAGGATGCCTCGAGAGTTCGCGAAACCGGGCACTGCGCGGGCAGTAATATCCGCTGTTGCCAAGGCGCGAGGCCGCCTTCAGTTCCCGTCAAAATCCTCCAGCAGTAAAGCCAAATGGCTGGACCACGTCATAGGCGGCCTTTGTGATCGGTACGGCGTAGCTCGCTGTAAGCGAGCCGAATGGCGAGGCCCAGGTCAGCCCGACGCCGACGGACGAGCGGACGACATTCTTGTTGGCGACCTGGAGCGCCGTCCCGCCGACCGCGTTCGCGCCGCTGTAGCCAAAGACACTCCCGGCATCGACGAAGGCCGACGCCCTGAGGCCGTATTCGTTTGGCACGCCGGGTATTGCGCTTTGCAGCTCCGCCGTCGTCGCCCAATACATGCTGCCGCCGACATTGTCCATCGTGGTGCCGGGCGTGAGGTCGCGCGGGCCGAAACCATTGGTGGCAAATCCGCGGACCATGGTCGGGCCGCCGAAGAAACTGTTCATCAGCGGCACCTGCTGGCCACCCCAACCGGTGATGTAACCGCCTTGCGCGCGGACCATGCCGACGAGATCGCTGCCGAGCGACTGGTAGTAGCGCACGTCCTCGGTGGTCCGCAGGAATTTGACGTCGCCGCCGAGGCCGGCAAGATCCTGGCTGAGCTGCGACTTGACTCCACTGGTCGGATTCTTGGCGTCGTCGAGCGTGCTGTACGTTGCCGTGCTTCCGATCGACGAAACCCACGCCGGACCGTTCGCCGCGGCCTGTTGGATGGCCAATGAGGGTGGCGAGCCTGAGGAGGTCGCGCCAAGCGAAATGTCCTGATTGTAGAGCGAATAGCGCCACTGCACGCCAAGCTGCTCGGTGATCGGCGTACCGACCTGCAACGTGCCGCCGTAACTCGTGCTATTGTAGGACTGATAGCTGGTCACGTCGGTCTGCCGGCCGAAGAGTTCGATCCCAGCTGAAACTCTGGTACCAAGGAAATAGGGCTCTGAAGCCGTCAGGTCGATCCCGCGCGCATACTGCCCGTAGCTCACCGAGGCCTGGACATTGTTTCCGGTGCCATAGACATTACGATCGCCCGCCTTCACCTGGACAAGGGCGCCGTCAGTAGTCGAGTAACCGCCGGCAATGTTGAAATCGCCGGTCGACTCGTCGACGGCTTCAACATCGAGGACGACGCGATCCGGCGCGGAGCCCGGCCGGTTCGAGATCTTGACTGTCTTGAAATAGTTCAAGCCCTTTAATCGCCGCTCGGCACGATCGATCAGCGTCTTGTTATAAGGATCGCCTTCTGCGACATCGAATTCGCGCCGGATCACGTAATCACGGGTGCGGGCGTTGCCGTGTATTTCGATGCGCTCGACATAGGTGCGCGGTCCCTGATCGATCACGAATGCGACATCGACCCGTTGCGCAGCAGCATCGCGGGTGACGCGCGGCGTGGCTTGGGCAAAGGGGTAGCCCAGTTTCGCCAACTCGATTGCGATAACTTCGCTGCTCTTGTCGAGCGCGTTGCCGTCGAATACCGCGCCATTGTGTGCCAGCGGCAGCCCGCGAAGTCTTTCCGGATCAAGTCCCGGGACGTTGCAGACGACAGTGACGTCGCCGAAATGATAGCGTGGTCCTTCCTCGATGGCGAAGGTCACTGCAAATCCTTTGGCCGTGAGATCGTATACGGCTCTGGCCGATGGCACACTGGCGTCGGCATAGCCCCTGCTGCGATAGAAAAGCCGCAGTTGCTCCTGGTCCTGGGCTATGCGATCGGGATCATAGACGTCCGCGCCGGTCAGGAAGCTCAGCATGTTTGTGGCGGACGTCTTGATCACGGCATTGAGCTGCCGTTCGCCGAAAGCGTGGTTGCCCGTGAACTTGATCTGACGCACCGGCGTCTTGACGCCCTCGGTGATCCCATAGATGAGGTCGACCCGGCCGTTGCCGCGGTCGATGATCTCCGGCGTCACACGGACATCGTTACGTCCAACGTGCCGGTAGGCCTCCAGGATGTGGGCGCTATCCGCCTGGACTGTGGCGCGCTGCAGGCTGCCGCGCGGCTTGGATTCTATCGCTGTGGCAAGATCAGCATCGTTTACTTTTTTATTGCCTTCGAACGCGACTCGATCGAGCACGGGAGCTTCGGTCACGTGCACGACCAGCCGTGCGCCGGCGCGCTCAATCAGGACTCTCTCGAAAAGGCCTGTTGCGACCAGCGCCTTCAACGCTGCGTCGCGCGCGGCCTCGTCGAACCGCCCGTCGGGCGCGGCATGAAAATAGGAGCGAACGGTATCGGCTTCGACGCGGCGATTGCCCTCAACGGTGATTGAGCCTTGTAGCGACAACGCGGTTCCGGCCGCAGCCGCCGTCGCGACGATCACTCCGATCGCGGAGGCAACCGACCAGCCCGCCACACGCCGCTGAAGCGATCGCCAACGTTGCGTGATGCGTTTGATCTTCACGTCCCACCGGCCTCCCGCCGACTGGCCGCGATCGAATTGCTCGCGCAGGGCAAAACGATGTCTTGCGCGAGGTCAGTTGCTGGCCGGATTCGCGCTGAACGCCACAATTTCGACGGCTCACCTTAATGTAGGCGCTCTCAGAATTGTCGTAATGGTCACCCCATGCTTGGGGACCGAGACGCTCGCGCTGCGCGGGTCGCATGCGCCAACGCTCGCCAGGAGCATCACATGCGTTTTGCAGCTCTCATCGCCGCCTCGCTCATGCTGATTGAGCCGGCGCTTGCGGAGAAGACGACAGACATCGATCCTCGCGCTTCGCTCGCTGTGGTCCAGCAATGGATCTACAACTACCGCGCCAAACCCGACTACGCCCACATTCCAGCGGCCGTGCGCGTGCTCTTCCATTCGCAAAGCTTCAAGGAGCCGGAGAACTCCGGCATTTATCTCGGGTTCATCGCGGGCGCGATCGGCTCCGATCCGGCAAAGGCCGAACAGCTCATCGCAAGTTTCTTTCCCATCCCGCCAGAAGATGAGTGGGTCATCGTCCGCGCTATTGCCTATTCGGGACTGCCGGACTGGCGAAACATATTGCGCCGGCTTGAGCCGCGGATACCCGAGCGCAGGGTGATGATCGACAGCTACCTCTCCGGTAAACTGCCGATTTTGACCGCTATCCCGCTGGAAGAGCCAAAGCCCGGCATGCTCGACAAGCTGCGGGGCACCTTCGCGCGAAATCCCTTCTCCAAGGACGAGAGGAAATCGAACACCACGCTGACGTTTGCCGGCAATCAGGACCTCCTGGACACCTTGTGGGGATATTATTTCGCGACCGGGTCTCACGTACCGGTTCAGCGCATCATCCAGATGCTGCCCTGGAGCAAGAGCCGCGACACCGTTGACAAGCTGACGGTCGGAAGCCTGGCGCGCTATACGCTGGCAAGCTACGCGATCCGTGACGCCAGCTTGCGCGACTATCTGCGCAGCGAACTAACTACGCAACCGGCACCGATCAGGGGCCCCCTCGCCGAGGTGGTCGAGGCCGCCGATACCGTGGAAATAGGGGCGTTGCGCAAGGATGCCTTGGCTGCTGTCGACGAGCTCAAGATCAAGGGCTCGGACAGCCGGCGTAACCTGGACTTCTGGGGGCAGCTTGGCGTGGGCGCGGTGGCGTTGGGCTGCGTTTCGGCGGCGGCGCTGGGGCAGATTGCGGTTGGGATCCCCTGCGTGATCGGCGGCTCGGCCTCGCAAGGCTTGTTGCAGTTCTGGGAGAAGCAGCAATGATCGCTAAGACGCGATCACTCAACGTCTCCTTACGCACGGTGATCCTCGATAGCTCGTACCTCACGAAGCCGTCCTCTCGCTCACCGTCTTACGGGCGTTTCGCCCTCAGAATCTCTTGCCCCTGCCGCCGTATGGCTTCTGAACAGTGGTTGCGCTCTTCATTTTGTCCTGCCTGACCCGGCAGTCGCCGCTCTAGCCAGACCGCAACTGGTAAATGTCTTCCCCGTTTCACCTGCGGCAACTCCGAAACGGCGCAGTCGCTTCTGCTGAAACTGGAGACCGGATTGGCGTCAGAGAGATGCTGTGACAATCCGATTCAAGACGTTGGACGAGCTGAACGCCTGGTTGCTCGATAAATGTATCGCCTACGCTAAGGCCCAGTCCAACGCCGGTTGACATTCTGCATCTTGCCTAAGCGGAAACAAAACCCCGACTAGCGGCAAGCCGGTGTTCGTCTGGGCATATCCCGGTCGCGGAAAATTCAACGCAGCCGTGCCGATCAGTCCAATGAACTCCCGCCGCCTCATGTCGGCCCCTAAATTTATTTGAGGCAATGCTAACAGCGGATTTGGAGCGCGGTAAGTGCCGAGGTGAGCGCGAACAAGACCGTCCTACCATGACTGCGAGGGTAAAATCACGAGCTTCGGGGTCGGCTTTGGGGTCAGAAGCCGAACTCACCGTAGCAACCGCTTTTGTCGCGGGAGCAGACATGAGCCACAGTATTTGGCGACCCGTTGAAGAAGCCGCAGCTCAGAGCACGTTGATGCGGTCGAGCGCCAGAAACCCCATCAATGCAACGGCTATGACCATCGTCAAAAGCGAGATCGGGCGCCGCACCGGTCAGTGCGGTTTTCTACCCGCTGTTTGACGTTGCCTTCATCATCAATACCTTCCTCTTCGCCCGTTGACGTCCTCGGCAGCGGACTATTCACTCCGCAGGAAGCGTGGTGGTATCGCCGTGAGCAGCATGCCCTTTCCCGAGCGTCGAAACCCAGATTCGAAGACGATCGAGGTAGAGATAGACCACCGGTGTCGTGTACAGGGTCAGCAGCTGCGACACGAGCAGACCACCCACGATGGTGTATCCGAGCGGCTGACGAAGCTCCGCGCCGACACCGGTCCCGATCATCAGGGGCACGGCGCCCAGCAGTGCTGCCATCGTGGTCATGAGGATCGGGCGAAAGCGCAGCACGCAGGCCTTGTAGATGGCGTCTTCCGGCGACAAGTGCTGATGGCGTTCGGCCTCGAGCGCGAAATCGATCAGCATGATCGCATTTTTCTTGACGATGCCGATAAGCAGGATGATTCCGACCAAAGCGATCACGCTCAGATCGAAGCGAAATGCCATCAGGATCAGTAGCGCGCCAATGCCGGCGGACGGCAGCGTCGAAAGGATCGTGATGGGGTGAACGATGCTCTCGTACAGCACGCTCAGGATGATGTAGATGACGATGAGCGCCGCGGCGATCAGCATCGGCGTACTCGACAGCGATGACTGGAATGCCTGTGCGTTGCCCTGGAAGCTGGTGCTCAGGGAGAGCGGCTTGTTCAGTTGCCGCTCTGCCTGCTGGATAGCAGCCACCGCATTGCCGATCGACGCTCCGGGCAGCAGATTGAAAGAAATCGTGGTCGAGGGGAATTGGCCCTGGTGGTTGATCACGATTGGCGCGACTTTCTCGACGGCCTTGACCAGGGTGTTCAGGGGCACCTGCTGCCCGCTCGACGAGGTAACGTAGATATCGCTCAAGGCGCCGGGCCCGAACTGGAACTCCGGGGAGACTTCAAGCACCACGTGATACTGGTTCTGCTGGGTGAGTATGGTCGAGACGATGCGCTGACCGAACGCGTCGGAGAGCGTATTGTCGATGGTCGCGGGCAGGATTCCGTGGCTCGAAGCAATGTCGCGATTGATGGTGATATCGAGCAGAGGGCCCGCGTTCTGCTGGTCGCTGGCGACGTCGGAAATGCCGGAAATGCTCTTCAGCTTGTCGAGGAAGATCGACGACCAGTAGTTGAGTTCGCCGGGGTCTGCGTCGACAAGCGTATATTGATACTGCGTTCTCGAAAGCCGCCCGCCAATGGTGATGTCCTGCGCCGCCTGCATATAAAGCGTAATCCCCTGAATCCGGGCGAGCTTTGACCGCAGCCGATTGATGACGTCGTCCGCACTGGCGGCACGCTCGCCTTTCGGCTTCAGCGTGATGAATATCCGGCCGTTGTTCAGTGTAGCCGTCGGGCCGCCAGGCCCGATATACGAGCCGACCGAGGCGATCGCAGGATCCTGTAGCACCGTATCGACCACCGCCTGCTGACGCTCGGACATCGCCTGGAAGGAAATATCCTGGGAGGCCTCGGTAATGCCGAAGATGAATCCGGTGTCCTGTTGCGGGAAGAACCCCTTCGGAATGATGACGTAAAGGTATCCCGTCAGGGCAATCGTGGCCAGCAGGGTCATCAGCGTGATGAATTGGTGACGCATCACGATCTTCAGTCCGCGCTCGTAAAGCGCGAGCAGCCCATCGAATCCGCGTTCGAGTATCCGATAGAGGAAGCCGTGCTCACGGCTCTCGGGTTTGAGCAGGCGCGAACACATCATCGGCGTGAGCGTCAGTGAAATCACGAGCGACAGCACCAGCGATACGCTGACGGTGATCGCGAATTCCCGGAACAGCAGTCCGACATAGCCGCCCATCAGGAACAGCGGGATGAACACGGCGATCAATGACAGCGTGATCGACACAATGGTGAAGCCGATCTCGCCTGCGCCGGTGAGGGCCGCCTGCATCGGCGAGAGGCCATCCTCGAGATGGCGGACGATATTCTCGATGACCACGACCGCGTCGTCCACCACGAAACCGACAGCGATCGTCAACGCCATCAGCGACAAATTGTCGAGGCTATAACCGAGTTCGTAGAGCACAGCGAAAGTACCGATCAGCGAGAGGGGTACGGTCACGGCTGGAATGATCGTGGCCCAGAAATTGCGCAGGAACACAAAGATCACCATGACCACCAGCGCGACCGTCAACACCAGCGTGAATTGCACGTCGCGGATCGAGGCGCGGATGGTCTGGGTACGATCCGACTGGATCGAAACCTTGATGTCGGAGGGAATCGACGCCTGCAGTTGGGGCAACATTGCCTTCACGCGATCGACGGTCGCGATGACGTTGGCGCCCGGCTGGCGCTGGATGGCGAGTATGACAGCCGGCTGGCGGTTGTACCACCCGGCGAGCAGATCGTTCTCGGGCGCGCTGATTGCCTTGCCGATGTCGCTCACCCGCACCGCCGAGCCATTGCGATAGGCGACGATCAAGGAGTTATAGGCATCCGGAGTTGGCAGCTGATCGTTGGTATTGATCGTATAGGTCTTGCGCGGGCTGTTGAGGGTGCCCTTTGGCATATCGACATTGGCCTGGCTAACAACGTTGCGCACGTCTTCAAGGCCGATCCCGCGCGCGGCGAGCGCCTGCGGATTGACCTGTATCCGTATCGCTGGCTTTTGCTGGCCGCCGATGCCGACGAGACCCACCCCGGAAATCTGTGAGATTTTCTGCAGCAGGATGTTCTCGGCGTAGGCATCGACCGTGGTCATCGGCAGCGTATTGGACGTCAGGGCGAGGAGAAGGACTGGTGTGTCTGCTGGATTGACCTTGCGGATGGTTGGCGGAAAGATCATGGCAGGCGGCAACTGCCCGCTGGCGGCATTGATCGCGGCCAACGCATCCGTCGCAGCTCCCTCGATGTCGCGATTGAGGTCGAGTTGCAACGTGATCGCAGTGGTCCCAAGCGCGCTCGAGGAGGTCATCTGGATGAGGCCAGGAATTTGGCCGAACTGCTCCTCGAGCGGCGTTGCGACCGAAGACGCAATGGTCTGGGGATCGGCGCCCGGCAGTTGGGCTGTTACCGAGAGGGTCGGATAATTCACGTTCGGCAGCGCCGCGACCGGCAGCAGCGGGTAGGCTGCAAGGCCGAGCAGCAACAAGCCGACCATCAGCATTGAGGTCGCGATCGGCCGCATGATGAATGGCGCGGAAATGCTCATGGGATGGCAATCTGCTGGGCACTCTGCGCGGCGGCCTCGGCTGCTGCCTTGCCGTGCAGGATGGTGACATGGCTGCCGGGTTGCAGCTTGTATTGCCCGTCGACGACAACCTGTTCGTTCGCGGCAAGCCCGCTATCGATCAGCGCCTGACCGTTGCTGGTTTGCCCAACCGTAATCGTTCGCGCTTCAACGGTGCTGTCGGGCTTGATCACGTAGGCATAAAAACCCTGCTGGCCCTGCTGAACAGCTCCGGCCGGAACCGTCAATCCATTCTGCCGCGTATCGAGCAGCAGCCGCGCATTGACCAGTTCCCCCGGCCACAGCCGATGCGCGGTGTTTAGAAATTCGGCCTTGAGCTGGACCGCGCCGGTTGTCTGCAGAATCTCGTTATTGATCAGATCGACCTTGCCGATATCAAGCTGGACCTTGTCGTCCTGGCTGTAGGCAAGAACCTTCAGCGGAGTTTGGCTGGCCGCCATCTGTTGCTGGATTTGCGGCAGATCAGTTTCGGGGAGCGTGAAGATCAGCGAGATCGGTTCGATCTGGGTCACGACAACCAGACCATTGGGGTCGCTCGGGTGAATGATGTTACCGACGTCGACCTGCCGCACGCCGGTGATGCCCGAGATCGGCGACGTCAATCGGGTATATCCAAGCTGGACCTGGGCCTGTTCGATCAGTGCGTTATCGGATTTGACGGCGTTTTGCAGTTGCGCCACCTGTGCCTTCTGGGTGTCGAGGAGCTGCGCCGTCGCATCTCCTTTGCTCGCCAGTTGCACGTAGCGACCGAGGTTGGCAAGCGCGTTTGTCAGCTGTGCCTGATCGCGATCGCGCGTGGCGGTCACTTGGTCCAGCTGCGACTGAAAGGGACGCGGATCGATCTGGGCCAGCAGATCGCCAGCTTGAACCACGTGGCCTTCGGTGAAAGCGATCTGCGTCAGCTGGCCCTGGATCTGGCTGCGCACGATATCGGTGTTGTAGGCGATGACGGTGCCGATACCGCGCAGGTAGATCGGCACGTCCTGGGTGCTGACGGTTCCGGCGACGACCGGCATCGAAGGTGGCGGCGCTTGCTGCGGTCGCGGTGAGGCTTTGTGCGTAACGGCAAACGCGCCGCCGCCTGCGATCACGATGCCAACGATGGCAGCAACGGGCGTTCGCAAATGCATGATGTGGGTCCTGTGAACGTGGTGTCAGCAGCCACTGGAGGACATCGATGATCCTGCCATGGTCGACGCTCCCGTAGTCGGACATGGCACGGGACCGGTCGGCGCGACGGTCGACTGGTTCTGCGTAGGATCCGGCGATGGACTAATGCCGCCCGTTCCGAGCTCGGTCGATCCCATCGAAATTCCGACGCGGCCAACGGTGCTCCGCGAGCCGAGGGTTGGAGACGAAGCCGACGAGGTTGGACTGGACGATGCGGTCGCAGCGCTCGTGCACGTACCCGACGCGGTTCCGGCGATCCCAGTGCCGTCGAACAGCGGGGTCGGCGCCGAGGTTCCGGAAATAGCCCCCGTCGACGAAGATTCTCCCGGGAGCGAACCGGCGGTTCCGCCTGTCGAATTGCCCATGCCGGAGGTTGCCGTCTGCATTGCTCCCATGGTGCTGGAACACGCAGAGGGCGCCGTCATCGCGCTTAAGCCAGACGAATTTGCCGTCATCGGACTAACGCCCGGCGTCGCAAGCTCGGTGGCCCCAAGTGGAACGCCGGTCACGCCGACCGGCGCCGCTCCACCGATTCCGAGCGGCGAAGTCATACCCAGCGGCGGGGTGACGGCCCCCATGCCGACCTGTGCGAATGCGGCGCCAATGTCACACATTGACGAGACGGCCGCAGCGATCAAAATTCCCTTCGCAGCCCTTTGTGCATTACAGTTCTTCATTCTGATCTCTCTTTCTCTGGCATTGTTCCGAGGAACTCGGCGTGAAATCGATCGGTTGGGCTCACCGGACCCAGACCGCGATGATGACATCGACATTGCTGCGGATCGCATTCGAGTACGGGCAGATCGCATGAGCACCCTCGACGAGCCGTTCAGCGGTCTGTTGGTCGATGCCGGCAATGGTTACGCCAAGCGCGGCGGCCACGACGAAGCCTCCTGTGCCATTTCGACCAAGGTCGATCCTGGCGACGACGTCGATATCGTCATCGGCAAAGCGGTGGCCGCCATCCCGGCTCACATGAAGGAGTGCGTTCTCGAAGCAGGCCGCATACCCGCCGGCGAAGAGTTGTTCGGGATTGGTCGCATTGCCGCTTCCGCCAAGGGCCCGGGGCAGCGCGAGCTTGAGGTCGAGCAGACCGTCTTCGCTGCGGATCGAACCGTGACGGCCTCCGCTCGCCGTGACTTTTGTGGAATATAGACTGGCCATGACACATATGCCTTCTTCGCTGGGAGTCGCTGATTTGGGACCGGTCGTCCGGACTTCGCCGCACGTCATCAGCGAACGGCCCGTGGACGTGGACGCACACCTGCCAAGTGGGCGGGCTGTCCGGCGGCTTCCAGGATCAACCGGGTGATTTCGTCGGGATGAGAGATCATCGAGAGATGGCTCGCCTTTACTTCGATGGTCTTGGCGCCCATGCGCTTGGCCATGAAGCGCTCGAGATCGGGATTGATCGTCCGGTCTTCCGTTGAAACGGCATAGAAACTCGGCTTCGACCGCCAGGCCGCATGCGTCGTCTTGCCCGTGAGCAGAGCCTTCTGGAACGGCTCCTGGACCGCATAGAGGATCTTCGCCTTCGCTTCCGGCAGGTCGCCCGCGAAATCGCGCAAGAACGCGGCCTCGCTGAGACGTCCTTCATCGCCGTCGAAGACAATCCCGGCGGACGCCGGTGGCGCAGGAAATGCCTTGGCCAATGCCGTGTAATCCTCGCCCGCATCCGGCGCCCGCGCCGCCACATAGACAAGAGCCGACACGTTCGGATGCTGACCTGCCTCTGTCACGATCATTCCGGAGAAGGAATGCCCAACCAGCACCGTCGGACCATCCTGCCGCGCCAGCACGCGCTCGGCCGAGGCTACCGCGTCAGGCAGCGTTGTCAGAGGATTTTGCACGGACGTGGCATTGAGCCCCGCTGCCTGCAATCGTGCGATCACTTCGGACCAGGATGACCCGTCCGCGAACAGCCCGTGCACCAGGACGACGTTTCGGGCCCTCGGCGCGGGCTGCGCAGCGGAGGCGTTGCCCTGGATGAGAGTGCTTGCCGCCCCCGCAGCCACCATGCTTACGAATGCGCGTCGATTGATTGGATGTCTCTGCCGAAGATCGTCTTGGCTGTTCATGGAAGTTCTCCTTTGCGTAAAGTTGGAGTTGGCTACTGGAAGAGTTTGAGTTGGCTACATGGAAAGTTTGAGTTCGTGAGAGTCGATTGCAGATCCTCCTATTGCCCTTGGCTTTCTGGCTACCTGAGTTCGGCACCGAATATGTTCGGCGGCCAACAACGTCTCGACGTTGCCTGTGAGTTCATCGCGAGTTGATGTGGTCTCACGTGACTACTAACGCCCGGCGGGCGTTATGCTGGCATTGGCGTCCTTTGCGACCTGCCGCGCATTCAGATGGTGTTTCTGTGCCATGACGGGAGTTGCCAGCATGGCTGCAGCAATCATCCCAGCCGACGGAAGTTTAAGCTTAGTCATTTAGTTTCTCCTTAGCGAAGCGATGCGCTTCAATGCGTCCTTCGGGCGAAATGCCGCTTTCGCAACCGGCTCACGCGGCTGTGATTCAAATTTCTGAGGCGAGAACCTACTTTGTAAGCCTGAGGCAGCGAGAGCCGAATAGATGATCGTGGAAGAGCGCGAGCAGCGCTGGGCAGAGGCCATGCACGCCGAGCGGCGCGGCGAAGGCCTCGCATATGAGCGCATGCTCAAAGAAATCGCGACTGCCCTGCGTCGCTCGCTTGCGCCGCGTCTCGCTCGCGTGGGTCTCGGCGCACATGAGGCTGAAGATTTGGTACAGGAGATACTCATCGGCCTGCACGGCAAGCGGCATACCTGGGATCCGACACGCCCGTTCCTGCGTTGGTTGTACGCGATCGCTCGCTACAAGCTCATTGACTTCACGCGCCACCGCCGACATGAGACGCGGCGGCGCGTCGATCTGCCTCTTGAGGATTGGCTCAATATCGTTGAGTCGCCGGCCGACGAGGCCAATCACTCAACGTGGGAGGTGGATCGGCATCTTGCGGTGTTGCCCGTCAGCCAACGCAAGATCGTCCGCGCGATCGCGATCGAAGGCGTATCCGTCCGCAATGTCGCCCTGGGCCTTGCGACCAGCGAGGGCGCGGTCCGGGTGACGCTGCACCGCGCGATCAGGCGTCTTCTGGGCGCTGCAGATCCTGCTCCGACGATCGAACCGCCCTCCAAGGAACGCGCATGACAAGCACCGATGATCTCATCCGCTCCCTTGCGAGCAGGGCCGGCACGCGGCGGAGCGCTTCCCTTCAGGCCGCCTTCGCAGTGACCGGTGCCGCGTCGCTTGCCTGCGCGCTCCTTCTTGTCTTTTCGGTGATCGGCATCCGTCAAGACTTCGCCGATATGGCGGTCCGCATGCCGTTCGCGTTCAAGCTTGCTTACACGGGCGTCCTGGTGGTCGGGTCGTCCGTCGTGGCGCTCTACGCCGCGACGCCCGGCGCATCGGCGACTGCGCTATACGCTTTATCGCCAGCGGTCATTTTACTAACTTTGGGCGTCATATTCGATCCGACCGCTTTTCCGATCATGGGAAGAACCAACACTGCCGTTGCCTTCTGCATGGGCCACATTCTTTTTCTTTCGCTGCCGGCCATGATCCTGATCTTCGTCGTCGTCATGCGGAAAGGCGCGTCGACGCGGCCTCTCTTCGCGGGAGCAGTCATTGGAATGCTTTCCGCATCTCTCGGCGCCATGGCATATACGCTCGCCTGCAAGAATGACGGCACGGCTTTCGTCGCGATCTGGTACGGAGTGGCCTGCGCCATCATGGCGGCCATCGGCGCTATCGTGGGACGCCGCGTCCTGCGCTGGTGAGATGGAGGCGTTGAGTCGTCAGGAATCTTCGCCGGTCGGCGCGATGGCAACGTAACGTCCGTCGGACGCTGCATAGGCGTGCCGCCCGGTACCGGATTTGAAGACGAATACCAGCTCATGCTGGGAGCGGGAGAGCGATCCCATCCAACGATTGTTTTTTATCCACACCGCAATATTTTTTAGCTCGGAGTAGACGTCTTCACCAGCCGCAAGCAATTCTGCAGCGTGCCGCCAATCCATACAAACATAATGGATCGCCCCATCGATGCTATGCTTCGCGAGCAGTCCGCAACTACTGGTCAAAAAGCGAGTAAACTCGTCTCGCTTGAACTCGCCAGAACCCTGGGCGAACTCGCGATGTCGGATCTTTCCCTTTCCAGAAACATGGTCCTCAATCCGAACATTCTACGGCGGATCGACGAAAACCACTTGTGCGAGCTCTTCTTTCATCAAGATCTCGAAAGAGGCCTCGGAGGTCGCGTCCATCCCTAGTTTTTTTGCTGCAAGCACCCGGCCGTGCCCAATAGTGCCCTGAAACAACTGCACAAATCGACAAGGTGGTGGGGTCCCGATCGGCGCCGATCGGGACCCCGCCCTGAACGAAATTTCTTCCGCTATATTAGGGGCTTGAAGCGGATCGGCGGGGGGGCCCACTTCGGTGCTGATTTACAACGGGCAAGGGTAAGGCCGTCGTGTGTTTCGTTTCCTCTAGGACGATGCTCGATTGCGTTTCGCCGACTCCTTCGATGGCGACGAGGCGGTCGCGTATAAAGTGTCTGTAAGTCTCCACATCCGCCACGCGCACGTGGATCAGGTAATCATAGTTGCCGGCGAGTAGGTAACAGCCCATCACCTCCGGCAACTTCCTGACCGCCGCTTCGAACGCGTCGAACGTTTTTGCCGCCTGCGTGTTCAGTCGCACATTCACGAAGACCCTCAGCCCAATGCCCAGCTGCTCCGGATCGAGCAGGGTCACGTAGCGATCAATCACGCCTTCGTCTTCCATTCGCTTCACCCGGCGCGCGCATGGCGTGGCGGAGAGCCCCACGCGCTCCGCCAGTTCCTGCGTGGTAACGCGTGCGTTCTCCTGCAGCACACGAAGGATTTTCAAATCGAACTCATCGAGCGGTATCATGGAATCACCAAATATCTTGAAGTTATTGGTTATAGTCACCGCAAATTCTGGCTTCAAGACGAAAAATAGCCAATTATCACTCCCATCTTGGCGTTAACATTTGCCAGCTCTCGACCTTCGGGAGGATCGCTAGATGACGTCAACGAGGACAGAAATGGACGGTATACGGACAAGATTCAACGGTTCGGACAGCGCCGTGACGGGTGTGGTCCCCATGCCATCCGCTCCCATGAATGGGGCCCAGAGCTTGGCGCATACGCTCGTCGACAGCGGCGTGGATGTCTGTTTCGGCAACCCGGGTACCTCGGAGATGCACTTCGTGAGCGCCCTCGATCGGGTGCCTGGCATGCGTTCGATTCTCGGACTTTTCGAGGGCGTCGTTACCGGCGCGGCCGACGGATATGCCCGCATGACGGGCAAGCCAGCGGCAACTCTGCTTCACCTGGGGCCGGGTCTGGCGAACGGGCTCGCTAACCTGCACAACGCCCGCAAGGCAGGAACGCCCGTCGTCAACATCATCGGGAACCATGCGACGATCCACCAGTGCTTCGATGCGCCGCTGACCTCGGACGTCGCCGCCTTCGCGCATACCGTGTCACACTGGGTCCATGAGTCGCGTAGCGCTCGGGACGTCGCGGCTGATGCGGCCCGGACAGTGCAGGCAGCGCGCGTCGCCCCAGGCCAAATCGCCAGTCTGATCCTGCCGGCGGACACCGCCTGGAACGACGCCGAGCGCTCCTATCCGGCGCTGCCCGTGAACGGCCCCGCCCAGGTTGGCGATCTGGCGGTCAAACAGGCCGTTGCCGCGCTCCGTACCGGCGGCAAGGTTGCTTTCTTGTTGCGTGGGGAAGCCCTGCGCGGCCATGGCCTTGCGGCCGCCGGGCGGATCGCAGCCGCCACAGGAGCCCGGCTCATCTGCGACACCTTCGCGCCCCGGATCGCGCGCGGCGCAGGGCGTGCGATCGTAGAACGGATGCCTTATCGGCCGAAGCCGGCGATCGAGTTCCTGACCGGAACCGAGACGTTGATTTTGGTTGGCACGCAGGCACCGGTCGCCTTCTTCGCCTATCCTGGCCTGCCAAGCGAGTTTACGCCTCCGGGATGCACGCTGCTCGTGTTGGCACAGCCGCATGAGGACGGTCCGGGCGCGCTCGAAGCACTCGCCGACGCGATCGGCGCCAGGAAGGCCGCCACTGTCGCGCGGTTGCACCCCCCCGATATGCCGACGGACGGCGCCCCGCTGAGCAATGAGGCGGTGCTCAGGATTGTGGGGCAATTGATGCCGGAAAACGCGATCATCGTCGATGAGAGCCTGACGGCTGTCTTCCCATACTACGATCTGCTCGATACTGCGGCTCCCTGCGACTATCTGCAACTCACCGGTGGCTCAATTGGTGATGGCATCCCGCTGGCGACCGGTGCCGCGGTCGCCTGTCCGGACCGGAAGGTGGTCACTCTGCAGGGTGACGGAAGTGCTATGTACACGCTACAGGCGCTGTGGACGCAGGCACGCGAGAAGCTTGACGTCACCACGATTATCTATGCGAACGGCTCCTACGCGATATTGCGCCAGGAATTGGAAAAGGTGGGCGCGGCCGAGGGGGACAAGGCCTTCGCGATGCTTGACCTGCACAACCCGACGCTGGACTGGGTCCACCTCGCCCAGGGCATGGGCGTGGAAGCCGTGCGCGTTGACACTTGCCGTGGGTTTGAGGCGGCGGTCCGTTCCGCGATGAAGGCGCGCGGCCCACGCCTCATCGAGGCCCTCGTCTAACATCAGGCAAAATCATCAACAGCGATATTCTGCGTCATGGCGTGATCTCCTCCGGCTCCCGAACTGCCGGGTTGCTTGCAGTTGCAATTTCAGCGCGCTCCGCAGAGCCGTCAGGACGTTTCGCAGCTCCGCCCCGTTGGCTTCTAGTGTGAAAGGACAAGTAGCCGTGACCCTCGTGCAGAGCGTTCGCCCAACGGTGACCATCGCCGGCTTTCCCCTCTCCGCCTGGGCTTTTGCGCTGCGGATCTGGGCGGCCATGATGGTAGGGCTGTACGCGGCGTTCTGGCTGCAGCTCGATAGCGCCTCGACCGCTGCGGTCACCGTCGGCGTTCTCGCTCTGCAGACGCGGGGGCAGGCCTACCAAAAGGCCGCCTACCGGGTCCTCGCCACTATCATTGGGGTTGTCGCGTCGTTTGTGATCGCTGGGTTGTTCCCGCAGACGCGCGAGCTGTTCATGGTCGGCTTCGCGGGCTGGCTCGGGCTCTGCGTCTATGTCGGTGGACTTTTGGACGGCAACAGGGCCTACAGCGCCGTGCTGTCCGGTTATACGGTTGCTCTGGTCGCTGTGACCGAGATCGACTCGCCGCAGAACATTTTCTTGGCCGGCGTCAACCGCGGCGCGGCGATCGTAGTAGGAATTGCCGCGCTCGCCCTGGTCAGCGACGTGTTTGCCGCCCCGAATGTCCACACGGGCCTTTCCGGCAAGCTTACGGCAGCCCATCGGCGCGTGCATGTCTTCGCGCTCGCCATCCTCGGCGGTGAGTGTGCGGACCCGATCCGGTCGGCGAATCTGCTGCGCGAGATCACCGCCCTTCATCCCGACATCACTTCGCTCGCCTCCGAATCGAGCGGCGGATGGGCGCGAGGCGCGGCAGCCCGGAGCGCCGCCGTCGCATTGGTCGCCGAGGTCAGCGCCGCGCGCGCAATGGCGTCGCTCCCTGCCACGACGTTGCCATATCTTCGCAAAGCGCTTGGCAAGGCCCTCGCCGATGGCCTCGGGGAGGAGAGCCGTGCGTTGCAGCTTTGCCTGCAGGCGCACACGGATGTTACCTGCGCCGATCCGCACGACGCGCTTTTCGCCCGCCATGCTCGCGGCTTACTAATCGCGAATCGGCGGGCGCAGGACGCCATCGAAGACCTGGAGGCGGGCCGCGATCCTGCGCGCCGTATCCTTACCCCCATCTACCGCTCGCGTCGGGCGGCAGTGCGAGACGGTCTGCGTGCGTTTCTGGTGGTGCTGATCTCCGCCACCCTGTTTTCCCTCGGCGGCTGGCCGTTCGCGTCGCAGGCCGTCTCCCTGGTTGGGGTGTTCATAGCTTTGAGCGCGAACACCCAGAACCCGCGAGCCTTCGCGGCCAGCGCTGTTATCGCGATGCCGATCGCCGCGCTGCTTGCGGGCGTGACGGAGTTCGTGATCCTCGACGGCGTCGACCAGTTTCCCCTTCTGGCGATCGGCATGGCGCCAGGCGTCCTCGCCGCCGCCTTGCTGGTCACGATCCCGAACCCGGGACTGGCTGGGATCGCGTCCCTGGTGCTCGTCTTCTTCCCCACGATGCTCGCCCCAACGAACCCGCAAAGCTATAACCCCGATACCTATCTGTTCTTCAGCTTCATGGCGATCACGTCCGCCATCCTGGTGTTTGTCCTTCTGCGGATTGTCCTGCCGACATCCGACGCGCTACGGCGGCGCTGGTGCCTGGCATCGGCACGAGCGGAGATGCGCGACCTCCTGGCCGGCGGCCGGTCCCGACGCCTGGATGACGAGGCCCTGTTCCGCGACGCGGATCGCATCGGGCAACTGGCCGCACTGCAGCCCACCGACGACGATGAACGCCGTGACGACCTGTGTCAGGCTCTCGACATCTTCGGACGCGCGGCGGCTGTGCGACGGGTCAGGACAGCGCTCGCCGAACTGTCCGCTCGCACGGGCGGGCGCCTGGTTGGGGACGGATATTCCGCCCTGGTCGCCTGTGACCCCTCTGGCCTGCGCCGCGCCGCCGCCGATCTCGCGGCTACGGCGACCCAGCTCGATCATGATGGTCAGGCAAAAGCTCGCGCGGCCAGCCTGGATCTGATCTGGGCCGCCTTACTGATCGACACCAGTCCTTTCGGCCTCGATCCACACCGGAGGACCAGCTCATGATGCACAGCTTCCCCGAATTGACGATCGGCGGGGTGCTCGTCGCTCCTTTCGTGATTTACGCGGGCGCCGCGATCGCGATCTTCGCTGTGCTGCGTCCTTTCCTTCGCCTCGTCGCCTTTGGTCGCGCCTTCAGCAGCCCGCCGGTCGCGGAACTGAGCCTCTACGTTCTGATCCTCGCGCTGCTAATCGTGCTGTTCTAGGAGGTGTCCTTGCAATCGCCGAGCTCCATCCCACACGACCGAACGACGTCCGACGTCGCCGAGCTTGGTCGGGGGCCGGCCGAGCGCTCCGTGCTTTACGTCGGCACCCCCGTGCCGAGCGAGGAGGGTGGAGCTGCTTTGGAAGGGCCTACGCCGATCGCCGATCCAAGTGAGCGTCCACCGAAAGGGCCGGCGCCCGGTCGTCCAGGTCGTACGGCTCGTTTTGCTCGGGAAATGCTCAAGACGGCGGCGACGCTGCTCATCCTCGCCCTCGCGGTGCTCGCCGCGCTGGTCATCTGGGACTTCTATGTCACCGCGCCCTGGACACGAGACGGCAGCGTCCGCGTGCAGGTCGCGAGCATCGCGCCCGAGGTGTCGGGGCAGATCACGGAAGTCCGGGTTGTCGACAACCAGTTCGTCCATCAAGGCGACGTGCTTTACGTCATCGATCCCTTCGACTTTCAGGTGGCGCTCGACACAGCCAAGGCGCAGCTGCAGCAGAAAGCCGCCGATCTGCAGGTCAAGAGGCAGCAGGCGGAGCGTCAGCTGCACTTGGACGACCTCGCCACGACAGCGGAGCAGCAGCAGCTGTTTGTCGGCAACGCCACGCAGGCGCAGGCCGCCTTCGACGCCGCCCAGCAGCAGCTCGCCCAGGCCGACATCAACCTCAAGCGGACGCGGGTGCGCAGTCCCGTGAACGGCTATCTCACCAATCTTCTGATGCGGGTGGGCGACTTTGCTCACGTGGGTACGACGAACATCTCGGTGATCGATGCCGACAGTTACTGGATCGACGGCTATTTCGATGAAACCAAGCTGGCCCATGTCTGCGTCGGCGACCGCGCCGAGGCGATGTTGATGGGCTACCGCGAGCCGATCGTGGGGCGGGTCCAGACCGTGACCCGCGGCATCAGCGTCTCGAACGCCGCGTCGGGCACCCAGGGCCTGCCGAACGTCGATCCGGTCTTCACCTGGGTACGACTAGCGCAACGCGTGCCGGTCCGCATCCGCATCACCGATGTCCCGGCCGGCGTCCCGCTCGTTTCGGGTATGACCGCGACCGTGACGATCCGCGACGCCGAGGCGCGGGAAAGCGGTGGCTGGCGCCAGCGCTTCGCCAGCCTTGCGAATCGCCTCGGTGACATCATTCGCGGGTCGAAGCCGTCACCCGGCTGCATTCCACGGATCGGAGGCGAGAGTGGCGCGACAGTAGCCCTTCCCACACCCAAACCCGCTACACCTCTCAATCCCGAAGAACTCAACCCTGGCCTCGCCCCCGGCATGAACAAGCCACCCGCGGCGCAGTGAGCCGCGATGCCTTGCAGAATGCTCACGCTCCAATCACCCCGATTGGGGGACCAGCCGTGACCAAACGTCCTAGTGCGGTATCGAGTGGGATACTTGTGCACCAGGATTATCGTGCTGTGTTGCTTCGGCGCGAACTCTCCACTTCAGATGGCCACCAAGCTATTGGCGCTCACCGACGATTTTTCTCCGGATTGCTTACTTGCTCGAATGAGCCGGCGCTGGAGCTTTTATCGGAGCGCGCATACAGCGCTGTAAAATAAAGAAAAACCGGCGTACCCGACACTTCAAACGTGTGACCTTTGCCTTCGGAGCGCAACGGTCAGGCGCGCAGACGATCTCTTAGTCACGGTGTGCTACGGAAGGCATAGATAAATCTACTCCTCATTCACGCCTTAGCCGTCCAGCGACCCAATGAAAGTAATCCGCTGGGCCTCTGTTGCGACATCGTCAAACCAGTGTTCGCTGGAGCGACATGGCCGGCTCCAGCTCGACCAGGCTGATCGAGAGCTGATGCTCGGCGTCAGCGCAGCCACCATTGATCGCCTGCTGGTCGAGCGAAAACTGCCGCGGCCGGCGGTAAGCGGGGGCGCCAGGCATATTGGCAAGACGGCGCGAAAAATTCTATTCCGCCGTTGATACTCCGAAGTCTTCGAATGTTCGTTGATGCACGCTGCCATACGCGCCGGCCCTCGGATGTTCGCATTGACGTTGGACGTCACTTAGTCGACTCTGGCTTTGCTGAGTTTTAGCGCGAATAGGAGGGTTCGTGAGATACCGTCCACGAAAAGTGAATGAGAGAGAGCAGCCACAACTTGCTCCATGCACCGCGAAATCCGGAAATCCGCATACGATTCCATTTGCTCAGCGGTTCACCTGTACGATCGACGAAGCCTACGAGGCAACCGGCCTAGGGCGCACAAAGCTCTACGAGCTGATAGGCGCTGGCCAACTCGTCACTACAACGGTCGGACGCAGGCGTTTGGTGCTAGTGCGATCCCTTCTCGCACTTCTGGACGCGCGGCTACGTCGACGTGACCAACTGCCACTTCTGAGTGTTCTTCAAGCGCTTATTGTGACAATGCGACCGTTGTCTTCACGATCCGTCCGCCCACCAGCTCATCATTCGTACGCGTTCTTGCCAAAATTTGGCGGCGTGGATGTAGGCGCCACTGATTTCATTGCCTCCTGATGCGCATGCTGATGTTCGATCGCATCCGCGTGCCGTTTGCCGCCTTCATTTAGGAGCGTTGACGCGGTGGATCGCAGCCCGTGAACGGGCAATTCGGTCTTATCGATATCCGAGACGACGCGGGGGTGCGTTGAGAGTGTGGTGACGATGTTAGGGTTGCCCTGACGGAAGCTGATACTTTGATCCGCCAGTGAGGTCTTGCAGCTCGCCGAGGACGGCAAGCGTTTGAGGCGCCGACAGTCAGCCCGTGCGGTCCCCTGGCCTGCGTTTTCGAGGGGCACGACCCTGTAGGAAGGGCCGGTGTTCTGGCAGTGCGGCCCAGCACAGAGGTGGGGCGGAACGACAGCGTCTTCCAAAATGCTCGAAAAAAAAGCAGGGCGCGACCGGCATCACCACGGTCGCGCCCTACGTCACCGGTCAATGGGGCAGGGGGAATAACCGGCTGCCGTGATGACTCGGAGCCCCCGGGACTCGTTCCAGGCGAGTGAAAATATTTTCGTACACGGTTAAGTGATGGTGGGGCTCGCGAACCCCTGGGTTCCACTCGCGTTGTGTTCCTGATCGCCAAGGGAATTTTCACGGGGCGAGGGACATCCAAACATGTCACAGATTCAAAAGGGAATTCTCGGCGTCCTCGCGGTCGGCCTGACGATCAGCGTCGTCCAGTTCGCATTCGGCCACGATCTGATCGGCAGCAAGGTCACCACGTCGGCCATGCCTGAGTCTGCCGTGCCTGAAACTGTCGTCAATCGCGCCGGCAAGACCGATCGCGCCGAGGTTCCGGCGCTCGGCCAGAAGAGCCGGACCATTGCACTGAAGTTCGACGGGCTTGCCGATACGTCAGTGCTGGTTCGCATTCCCTCGGCGAGGGAGGAGGCACGCAGCCGCCCGGCTGGTCCCGGCCTGTCGAAGCCCGGCGAGGGCCGCAAGGTTGCCTGTGAGCCCGTGGTCAGCGTGTTGACCGACGTCGCCAAGCTGCTGCAGCCCGGCCGTTGCATCACCTGAGCTTCGGATCGCAAGCCGCCCCTGGCACTGATTTGCCCGACGGGGGCAAGCCCCCGTGACAAAAACATTTCCGTTTATCGGAATTGCAACTTAGTGTATGAATCCGCCTGTCCCACCCGATTGAGGGGCGAGCGCACGTCACGAACGCGCGGTGGGATGCGGTGGACGCCGATTGCGCAAAGAGCACGTATAAGCCGTAACCCATCGCGCAGGGAAAGCCGGAGTTCCCGGTTACACCTGTGGTCCTACCCCCGTGCTTTTTGTTGCACCGGGCCCATGGGTGCGATCGGCACCCGGCTTTCCCTGCGCCCTCTACCAAGAGAGAGGGCAAACGAAATGCAAAGCTCGTGCAAATCATGTCGCGAGAACGCGGAGCTGAATCCCCCTTCACATCTGTCATCGCCCGGCTTGACCGGGCGACCCAGTATTCCAGAGACAGTCGTGATTGAGCTGATGTGTCAGCTATGTCTTCGAACACCCGTCAGTGATCTGTCCCGGCTAAACATCAAGCCGGGCGATGACATCATCTTGGTGGAGGCCGTAGTGATGCTATCGGATCAGCGCGACCTTGGAACGCTACGGCTCCTCCGCGGCCTCGCTGCTCGCTGCGCTGCGGCTGGCCATCACACCGAGGGCGATGCCGCCGACGGCCAGGATCGGGATCAGGCGCTTGACCCCGATGGCGCGGACGATCTGCAGGCCGGTGGCGAGCAGCATGGGGTCGGCAAGCAGGCTAGTTGCTGCGGCCGATTTGGCGGTTTTCGCCGCCTCCGCGGCCCGTCGCCGCATCTGACGCTTGCGCACCATGTAGCTGATGGCTGCGATCAGCGCGACCACGAAGAAGATCGCGGCGCCGGCCAGGCACGCCGGCACCGGACCGAAGTTCTGCAGCACTGCCACGAAGGCGGCGGCGCACAGGAAGGCGGTGGTGATGAACAGCGCAATCGCGGCGGCGCCGGCGAGCGACGTCAGCCGCACCGCGCTCCCGGCCGATTCCTTGACGTCATCGATCAGCCGCTGAAGCATGGAGTTGCCTTGCCTTGAAGGGTTGCCTTGCCTTGAAAAGAGCGTGGACGAAATTCGCGGCAACAAACCAGCGCTGCCATCTCGCCCAAAAGGGTGGTTTGCGCGCGACTGCCATCACTGGCCTCATCGGCTGGGGAATATCGTCTGCTTACCGTCGCCAAGTAACGCCAATCAGAAAGCCGATGCCGATGGCGAGGCCGACGGTCGCGAGCGGCCGCTGCGTGATCACCTCTTCCAGCGTCTCCTCGATCGAGGAAGCCGCATCCTGCGCCGCGCCCATCATCGCGTTGCCGCGCTCCGACATGTCGTCGAAGGTGGATTCGGCGTTGGCGCGCGCGTCCTTGTAGCGGCGGCGGGCTTCCTTGCTCGCATTGCCCGCAAACGAATTGAGCGCGTCGGTGATCTGTTCGGTGAGGGCGGCGATATCGTTTTTCACGGCAGTGACATCCTTCTCGAGACGATCGTAGGTTGCTTTGTCCGTCATGGTCCTGCTCCCAAATGCGCTGTCCGTGCTCGACATCGAAAGCTCCCGGAAAACCTGCGTTTCGATGAGCAAACGTTCGGCCGCCGCCGAAGTTCCGTCGCGGAAACCCAAGGCAAACCTAGAGCTAACCGTCCGGCAACTGCGGCGAATTGACCGGCATCAAATGCTCTTTCACGATCAACCCCACGATCAGCAGCGGCGACGACAGGAAGGCGCCCATCGGGCCCCACAGCCAGGTCCAGAACGCCAGCGCGAGGAACACCGCGAGCGCGTTCAGCGACAGCCTGCGGCCGACGATCGTGGGCGTCACGAAATGTCCTTCGAGGAACGTCACGACCGCGAAACACGCCGGCGCGATCAGCCCGGCGCCGATGGTCGGAAAGGCGATGATGCCGACGGCGATCAGCACCGCGAACATCGCGACCGGGCCGATGATCGGGATGAAATTCAGCGTCGCGGCGAGCGCACCGAGGCCGGCCGGGTTCGGCATGCCTGTGATCGCGCAGATCACGCCGGTGATGACGCCGACACCGACATTGATCATGGTCACCATGAGCAAATAGTTGCCGAGATGCGTCTCGAGCTCGTTAAGGATGCGCAGCGCGCGCAGCCGGGCCGCACGCTCGCCGAAGGTCATCACCAGCGCGCGGCGCAGATCCTTCCAGCTCGCGATGAACAGGATCAGGGTCGCGATGAACAGCAGGAATTCGGCGAAGGTCGGCGACAGGAATTCCAGCGTCGGCTGTACCCATTCGAATTTCGGCAATTGGAAGGTCGCCAGCGTCCCGGGGCCTCCGACCATGGTCTGCAGTTCCTGCCACAGCGCGAGCGGCCGGTCGAACGCATGCATCTTGTCCCTCAGGATCGCGCCGAGTTCGGGCAGCCGGGAGCTCCACTCCATCAGCGGTGCGGAAATCAGCCCGACCATGAAGGCGACCGTGGCGCCGACCGCGGCCACCAGCAGGACCGCGCCGAGCGGGCGGGGAATCCGGTAGCGTTCGAGCAGGCTTGCGGCCGGCGACAGCATGGTGCCGACGATGAAGGCCATGGTGATCGGGAGGAACAGCGCCCGGGCCTGATAAAGCACTGCGACCACGACGATGACGAGGAGCGCGACCAGCGCGAAGGCCACCACCTCGGCGCGGCGGATCACCGGCGGCAGTTCGGCCTCGCTGTCGGGGACCGGTACACCTTGAGGGCCACCTTTGGACGCGTTGGGGAGCAGTCGTTCACCGGGAAGCACACGCACAAATATTCTCCCGCCGAGGCGCGGCCGAAGCCGCGCCGCCAAGTCGCCTCGCGTGTCGAACTGATGGGGTGCCAACGGCCAGTCCTGACGAAGGTTCCATCGCGGGATCGTGAGGTTGCGCGGGTTGACAATCGTGCCCTTGGGATGATTCGCGGCGGAACCGGCGGCCATGGGCGGCGTTGGCTCGGCATAGCATCACCACGATGCGTCACGCTTCAGGGGCAGTCCATGACACAGCAGTCTGCATCCAGCCGCCGGCTTCCTCCGTCGCGCGCCGCGCGCACTCTTCCTTCGCGCGCCGCTCGCACGCTTGCCATCGCCAGCGTTTTGCTCGTCGCGCCGTTCGTCGCCGCCAGCTCGGCCAGTGCGCAAAGCTACGGCCAGAACAGCTACGGACAGGGCACCTACGACAACAGCCAGGCGCTCGGCTATGCGCGGACCCAGCCCGGCGGGTTTCCGAACGACCAGGTGATGACCGATCCCGCCACCGAGGACGGCGCGCTGCCGGAGCGGCTGCGCCGTACCACGGTTGCGATCAACACCAACGAGGCGCCCGGTACCGTCATCATCGATACCGGCAACACTGCACTCTATTACGTACTCGGCGGCGGCCGGGCGATCCGCTACGGCGTCGGCGTCGGCCGCGAGGGTTTTACGTGGTCCGGCGTGCAGACCATCAGCAACAAGGCAGAGTGGCCGGATTGGCATCCGCCGGCCGAGATGATCAAGCGCCAGCCCTATCTGCCGCGCTTCATGGCGGGCGGCCCGGGCAACCCGCTCGGCGCGCGCGCCATGTATCTCGGCTCGAGCGAATATCGCATCCACGGCACCAACGATCCCACGACGATCGGCAAGTTCGTGTCGTCCGGCTGCATTCGCCTGACCAATGAAGACGTCAGCGACCTGTTCAGTCGCGTCAACGTCGGCACCAAGGTCGTGGTGCTGCCGAAGAACGCGCCGCACATCGCTGCCCGCGAGCTCGGCCCGACGACGACGCAGATCTCGGTCCGTCCGGGCTCGGCGCAGCCGCGTCCGGCGGTCATGACGACGTCCTCGCTGTACTGAGGATCGATCATGGCGAGGCGTCATACCAGGCGATGGGTGTTCGGGACGGTCGCGCTGCTCGGTCTCTCGCTGGCGCCCGCCGCCCAGGCCCAGGACTTCTTCTCGCAACTGTTCGGCGGCTTCATGCATGGCCGCCCGCCGGTAATCCGGATGCCGTTCGATGACGGCAGCGCGCCGGTCGTGCAGCGGGTCGAGCGCCAACGCTTTGGCGGCGGCCAGGCCTATTGCGTGCGGACCTGCGACGGCCGCTATTTCCCGCTCGCGGCAACCGGCAACCAGAGCAAGGCCGAGGCCTGCAACAGCTTCTGTCCCGCGAGTGCCACCGAGGTGGTCTATGGTGGCAGCATCGACAGCGCCGCGACCGAAAACGGAAAACCCTATTCCGAGCTGCCGAATGCGTTCCGCTATCGCGACCAGATCGTCGCCGGCTGCACCTGCAACGGCAAGGATCCAGTTGGGCTCGCGGCGGTCAAGATCGAGGACGATCCGACGTTGCGCAATGGCGACATCGTCGCCGCCAAGGACGGGCTGATGGTCGCCCGCCGCGTCGATCGCCGCGGCGCCGAGCTGAACTTCACACCGGTGCCGGAGCGCATCCGCGCCAAGTATGAGCGTGCGCCGATTGTGGCGCGCGAGTAGCGCCGCTGTCGCGCAGCCGATCTGTTTGGGTTCCATGGCATGGAACTGGCCACCCCTTGGCACGTTGATGAAGGGCGAACAGCACTTTCACCGATGCCATCAGGGGGCCCAGCATGCTCGTCGGCGTACTCGTCACATTCCTTGTCATTATTCTCGTGCTTTATCTCATCAACATGCTGCCGCTCGACGGCCGCGCCAAGCAGATCGCCCGCCTCGTGGTGATCATCATCGGCATCGTTTCGCTGCTGAAATATCTCGCGGTGTTCTGAGCTGCGGCCAACAAAAAAGCCCCGGCTCGGTGCCGGGGCTTTTGCTTGTCGTCGCGGTTTCGCGGATCAGCCCGCCGCCTTCGCCTCGCGGCGGCGCGCGGTGAGGATGTATTCGGTGTAGCCGTTCGGCTGCGTGCGTCCCTCGAAGACGAGGTCGCAGGCCGCCTTGAACGCCACGCCATCGAACGACGGCGCCATCGGCCGGTAGAGCTGGTCGCCTGCGTTCTGCTTGTCGACGACGACGGCCATCCGCTTCAGCGACTCCATCACCTGGTCGTGGGTGACGACGCCCTGATGCAGCCAGTTCGCCAGATGCTGGCTGGAGATACGCAAGGTGGCGCGGTCTTCCATCAGGCCGACATCGTGGATATCAGGCACCTTGGAGCAGCCGACGCCCTGATCGATCCAGCGCACGACGTAGCCCAGGATGCCCTGGCAGTTGTTGTCGATCTCCTGCTTCACGTCGTCGGGCGCCCAGTTCGACTGCGACACCGGGATGGTGAGGATGTCGGACACCTTGGCGCGCGGCCCGCCCTTGGTCAGCTCCTGCTGCCGTGCCATCACGTTGACCTGATGATAGTGCAGCGCGTGCAGTGTGGCTGCGGTCGGCGACGGCACCCAGGCGGTGGTGGCGCCGGCCTGCGGATGGCCGATCTTCTGTGCCAGCATGTCCGCCATCTTGTCGGGCGCGGCCCACATGCCCTTGCCGATCTGGGCGTGGCCGGGCAGGCCGTCGATCAGGCCCATGTCGACGTTCCAGTCCTCATAGGCCTTGATCCAGGGCTGCGCCTTCATGTCGTTCTTGCGGATCATCGGACCCGCTTCCATCGAGGTGTGGATCTCGTCGCCGGTGCGGTCGAGGAAGCCGGTGTTGATGAACATGATGCGCTTCGAGGCGCGCTGGATGCAGGCCTTGAGGTTGACCGTGGTGCGGCGCTCCTCGTCCATGATGCCGACCTTGATGGTGTTCTCGGCGAGCCCGAGCATCTTCTCGACTTCGGCGAACAGCTCGCAGGTCAGCGTCACCTCGTCGGGGCCGTGCATCTTCGGCTTGACGATGTAGACCGAGCCGGTGCGGCTGTTTTTGAGCTTCGACGAGCCCTTGAGATCGTGGATCGCGAGCAGGCCCGCGACGGCGGCGTCGAGAATGCCTTCCGGAATCTCCTCGCCATTGGCGTCGAGCACCGCGTCGGTGAACATGTGGTGGCCGACATTGCGCATCAGCAGCAGGCTGCGGCCGTGCAGCTTCAGCTCGCCGCCATCAGGTTTCTTGTAGACGCGGTCGGCATTGAGCGCGCGGGTCAGCGTCTTGCCGCCCTTCTCGAAATCGGCGGACAGCGTGCCGTTCATCAGGCCGAGCGTGTTGCGATAGACCAGCACCTTGTCCTCGGCATCGACGGCGGCGACCGAGTCTTCCATGTCGAGGATGGTGGAGACGGCCGATTCCATGACCATGTCGGCGACGCCGGCCGGATCGTCCTTGCCGGTGGTGTGGCTGCGGTTGATCCTGACCTCGACATGCATGCCGTTGTTGACCAGCAGGATCACGGAAGGCTGAGCCGCATCGCCCTGGTAACCGGCGAACTGCGCGGCGTTCTTCAGCGCGGTGGCGTTGCCGCTCTTCAGCTTGGCCGAGAGCTGGCCTGCGATCACGCTATAGGAGGTGACGTCGGTGTGGCTTGCGGTCGCCAGCGGCACGGCGGCATCAAGGAAGGCTTTTGCCTTGGCGATCACCTTGTCGCCACGCGCCTTGTTGTAGCCCTTGCCGGTCTCGCTCGCATCGTGCGGGATCGCGTCGGTGCCGTAGAAGGCGTCATAGAGCGAACCCCAGCGCGCGTTCGCAGCGTTCAGGGCATAGCGGGCGTTGGTGAGCGGCACCACGAGCTGCGGGCCGCAAATCTTGCCGATCTCCTCATCGACATCAGCGGTCTCGACCTTGTGCGTCGCAGGCTCAGGGAGCAGATAGCCGATCTCCTTCAGGAACGCGGTGTAGGCGTTGAGGTCGAAGGCCTTGCCTTTATGAGCGCGATGCCAGTCGTCGATCTTGCCCTGCAGCGTGTCGCGGACGGCGAGCAGCTCGCGATTCTTCGGCCCGAGCCGCTCGACGATGGCGGCCAATCCGGCCCAGAACGCGTCAGGCGCGATTCCGGTCTTGGGCGTCGCCTCCTTGGCGATGAAATCAAACAGGACAGGGGCGATCTTCAATCCGTGGGCATTGACACGAGTCATGGTGGGCTTTCTCAAAAGAACCGGGCGTTTAGAGACTGCCTTCAGAAGAAAAACAGCAAGAAACGCGCCAAAGGGCCGCGTTGACGGTTCTTTTAGCCCTAAAGCCACGGTTCTGAGAAGGCCCCCTTTATCGCCCCGCGCTGCTGTCATGCCCCGCTTCAAGCGGCGCATCCAGTACGCCGCGGCCGTTCGGCTCTCGCGTCGGCGTCTCTGGAATACTGGATCGCCCGGTCAAGCCGGGCGATGACAGCGGAGGAGGCCTCGTTAGATATTCGCCGCGAAGTCGGCCAGGTCGTCGAACAGGATGCCGGTATGGGCCAGCATCCGCTCGATCTCGTCGGCGGCCTCAGTAACCGAACGGTTCGAGGTGTCGATGGTCAGTTCGTTGCCCGTCGGCGGCTGATAGTCGTTGCCGATGCCCGTGAAGCCTTGCAGGGCGCCCGAACGGGCCTTGGCGTAATGGCCCTTGGGGTCGCGCGTCTCGCAGACTTCGGCCGGGGTTGCGACATAGATCTCGCGGAACGCGCTGTCGGCGATGCGGCGTGCAGCGGCACGGTCGGCGGCCGCCGGCGACACCGCGGCAACGATCGCGATGTGGCCGTTGCGCGCCAGATGCGTCGCGACCTCAGCGAGCCGGCGAATGTTCTCGGCCCGGTCCTGTGGCGAGAAGCCGAGATCGCTGTTGAGGCCGGCGCGCAAGGTGTCGCCGTCGAGCAGGATCGGCGAGCCGCCAAGGCTGAACAGCCGTCGCTCCAGCGCGCGCGCCAAGGTCGACTTGCCCGAGCCGGGCAGGCCGGTCAGCCAGATCACCGCGCCGTTGTGGTGATAGCGCGCCGAGCGCTCGTCGGGCCGCAGTGCTGATTCCACCGGCACGATATCGACCGGCACGGCACGCTGGCCGGCATCGACCGACAGCACGAGGCCACCGCCGGCGATGCGGCCGTTGACCTCGATCACGAGACGGCCGGTGCGCGGATTCTCGGTATAGGGATCGGTTGCGACCGGCTGCGCCAGCGAGATGTCGATCTCGCCGACATGGTTGCGCGCGATCGCCGTGGTCTCCTCGTTCGACAGCGCGCCGGGATCGACAGCCTTCTCGATCGCAACCACGCTGCCGCGGGTTTCGCGCGTGCCGAGCCGGATCAGGATCTGGTCGCCCTTCGACAGCGGCTTGTCATGCAGCCAGAAAATCCGCGCGTGAATGCGGCGGGTTTCCCGCGGGCTCTCGCCGACATGGCCGATCACGTCGCCGCGCTCGATGAACAGCTCGCGGTCGAGCGTGATGCCGACCGAGCGCCCCGCGGTCTGCGGACCGTCAACCGGGGTCACGGGCCAGCTCTCGACGGTCTTGATCTTCGCGATCTTGCCGGCCGGCATGATCACGATCTCGTCGCCGGCCTTCAGGCTACCGGACTCGATGCGGCCAGCCACGATGCGGCGGTCGTCGAATTTGTAGATTGCCTGCACCGGCAGGCGCAGTGCGAGCTGCTCCAGCGGCCGCGCCGGCTCCAGCGCATCGAGCGCCTCGACCACGGTCGGACCGGCATACCAACCGATCCGCGGCGTCCGTTCGGCAACGCCGTCGCCGTCACGTGCCGAGATCGGGATCACAGCCGTTGGCTTCACGCCGAGGCCGGTCAGATGCGCCGAGATCTCGTCGCTGATCTCCTTGAACCTGTCAGGGCTGAAGTCGACGCGGTCCATCTTGTTGACGACGACTGCGACCTGCTTCACGCCGAGCAGATGCAGGAGGTAACCGTGCCGCCGGGTCTGGTCGCGCACGCCTTCGAGCGCATCGATGATCAGCACCGCGCCGTCGGCCTGCGAGGCGCCGGTGATCATGTTGCGCAAAAACTCCGCGTGGCCGGGCGCGTCGATCAGCACGACGTCGCGCGAGCCGGTGCGGAAGCGGATCTGCGTGGTGTCGATGGTGATGCCCTGGTCGCGCTCGGTCTGCAGCGCATCGAGCAAGAACGACCACTCGAACGGCATGCCGCGCCGCGCGCTGACTGCCCTCAGCATCTCGAGCTTGCCGTCCGGCAGGCTGCCGGTCTCATGCAACAGCCGGCCGACCAAAGTGGACTTGCCGTGATCGACATGGCCGACGATGACGATACGCACTTGCGGCCGGGTGGTGCCGTTGGGCGTTGCCGAGATCGCGGCGGTGGGAAGGATCATGTTCATCGGAACGCTCGCACGAAGGGGAAAGCCCAGTATTGTCTAGAGATAGCCGGCGACACGCAGCCGCTCGAACGCATCCTCGGTCTCGTGATCGAGCGCGCGGCCGGCCCGCTCCGGAACCTTGGTATCCTCGAGTTCGGTCAGGATCTCGTCGATGTTGGAGGCGGTCGAAGCGACGGGGTTGGTGATGTCCTGATCGCCCAGCGAGCGGTAGCGCTTGCCGTCTTTGGCGAGATACAGTGGGATGATCGGGATGTTCTCGCGCTTGGTGTAGGCCCAGATGTCGGCTTCGGTCCAATGCAGGATCGGGTGGATGCGCAAATGCGCGCCTTGCGGCGGTGAGGCGTTGAAATGATCCCAGAACTCTGGCGGCTGATCGCGGACGTCCCATTCGCCCTCGAGCCCGCGCGGCGAGAACACCCGCTCCTTGGCACGCGTCGCCTCTTCATCGCGGCGGATGCCGGCGATCAATCCGTCAAAGCCGAACTTGTTGAGCGCGAGCTTCAGCCCCTCCGTCTTGCGTGCGGCCGAGCGCGCCGCCGGCGGCAGGGTCGGATCGACGCTGTCGATCGGCGGGCAGGGCTCGACCTTCAGGTCGAGGTCCCATTCCTTGCCGAAGCGCTCGCGAAACGCATACATCTCCGGGAACTTCTTGCCGGTGTCGACATGCAGTGCCGGAAACGGCACGCGGCCGAAGAACGCCTTGCGCGCCAGCCAGATCATCACATTGGAGTCTTTGCCGAGCGACCACAGCAGCGCGAGCTTCTTCAGCCGTGCGAACGCCTCGCGCAAGATATAGATGCTCTGCGCCTCCAACTCGTCGAGGTGATCCATCGACGGGGCGGCCCCGGCCGAAATCGTCGGCACGGAAGCTGCTTTGATCGAGGTTGCGGATCGCAACCCGGCGGCGGCGGATTCCTTGTCGAGAAGATGCATCTATCGGCCTTGGCCTGAGGAGGTGAAAATTCTAAAGTTGCGGCGCAATATAGAAGAAATAATTTTCTCTTTATCGACCTTGATTGAGAGATAAATAGAAAATAATTTCAGTCAACCCCCAAGTTGGGGAAGCGAGTGTCTGATGCGATACCTGCCTGTGTTTCTGGATCTGCAAAGCGGCAAGGTGCTGCTCGTTGGAGCGGGCGACCTCGCGCGCGCCAAGTTGCGGCTGCTCGCGGCCGCGGGTGCGCAGGTCCGCTGGTACGCGACCGATGGCGATCACGATCTCGCCGGTTTCACGGCGGACGAAGCGGCGCGTATCGAGCGTGTCGATGGCGATCCGCTCGCGGCAGATCTCTCTGGCATCATTGCAATTCTCTGCGCGGGCGCGGGTGATATCGGCGTTGCGATGTCGGCGCGTGCGAAGGTGGTCGGTCTGCCCGTCAACGTGATGGACGACCTCGCGCATTCGACCTTCATCATGCCGGCGATCGTCGATCGCGGCGATGTCGTGGTCGCAGTCGGCACCGGCGGCGCGTCGCCGGTCGTGGCGCGGCGCGTCCGCGAGCGCATCGAGGCGGTGCTGCCGGCCCGCATCGGCGATCTCGCCACCTTCATCGGACGTTTCCGTAAATCGATCAATGCCCGCATTGGAGAGTTTCCGCTGCGCCGCCGTTTCTGGGAGCGCATCATTGACGGCCCGATCGGCGCGCTGGTGCTCGCCGGCCGCAAGGACGAGGCCGAGCTGACGCTGAACGCTATTACCGATCCTGCCGCATTCGCCGGCGCGAGTGCGGAAGGAAAAGCTATTGGGCACGTGACGCTGGTCGGCGCCGGTCCGGGCGATCCCGACCTGCTCACCGTGAAGGCGCTGCGCGCGCTGCAGGACGCGGACGTTGTATTCTACGACGAGTTGGTGTCCCCGGAAATTCTCGACCGGATCAGGCGCGATGCCCCGCGCGTTCCGGTCGGCCGCCGCGTCGGCAAGCCCGGCATCGGCCAGGACGCCATCAACAAACTGATGATCGAGGCAGCGCAGTCAGGCCAGCGCGCGGTGCGCTTGAAGGGCGGCGATCCCTTCATCTTCGGCCGCGGCGGCGAGGAGATCGAAGCGCTGCGCGAGGCCGACGTCGCCTATTCCATCATTCCCGGCATCAGCGCGGGGCTCGGGGCCGCCGCGCAATTCGAGGTGCCGCTGACCTATCGGCACGAGGCGCTGCGGATCACCTTCCTCACCGCGCACAAGGCGCGCGATGCCGAAGTCGTGGACTGGTCGGTGCTGACCGACAAGAAGATGACCGTGGTCGTCTATATGGGCATGACCGCCGCGCCATCGATCCGCGACGGCCTGCTCGCGGCGGGCCGTTCGCCGGAGACGCCGGTCGGCGTATTCGCGCGCGTGACGCGGCCGGATGCCAAGGCTGCGGTCGGCACCTTGGCGCGGCTGCCTGAGCTGGTCAGACAGATCGATGGCGGTCCTGCGATTCTCATCATCGGCGACGTGGTCGCGCATTCCGCGCCGTGGAGCCAATCCAATGTCACTCAACTATTCTCCAACCAGATGTTCTCCGAACTGCTGAAGGCTGCCGAATGACCTCTCCGCTCGAACAGAAGAAAATCAGGATTACGGGCCCGTCGGTGGTGACCGCCAATCGCACCTGGGATGGTGCCGTGGTGTACCGGACCGCGCAAAATAGCTGGTCGACCGTATTGCGGGACGCCGCGACGGTCAGCACATCAGATGATGCGCGCGCCTTGCTCGCCGAAAGCGTAGCCGACGATGTCGGCGCGATCGGCGCCTATATCGCGCCGGTTGAAATCAAGGACGGCGGCAAGATCAAGCCCGGCAATCTCCGCGAACAGATCCGTTCCGAGGGCGTCACGATCGACATCCCGGTACCGGCGTAAGGTTCATCCATCATGTATGCATATGACGAACTCGACCGCACGCTCATCAACGAGCGCGTTTCGGAATTCCGCGATCAGGTGAAGCGCCGTCTCTCCGGCGAACTCACCGAGGACGAATTCAAGATCCTGCGGCTGCAGAACGGCGTGTACCTGCAATTGCACGCCTACATGTTCCGCGTCGCGATCCCCTATGGCACGCTGTCGTCGAAGCAACTGCGCCGGCTTGCCCATGTCGCGCGCCGCTATGACCGCGGCTACGGCCACTTCACCACAAGGCAGAACATCCAGTTCAACTGGATCAAGCTCTCCGAGCTGCCGGATGCGCTGGCCGATCTCGCCGATGTCGGCATCCACGCGATGCAGACCTCCGGCAATAACATGCGCAACGTCACCTCGGATCAGTGGGCCGGCGTTGCGCCGGGCGAGGTCGAGGATCCCCGTATCTGGTCCGAGCTGATCCGCCAGCACACCACGCTGCACCCGGAATTCTCGTTCCTGCCGCGCAAGTTCAAGATCGCGATCACCGCCTCCGAGCACGACCGCGCCGCGATCAAGATCCACGACGTCGGGCTGCGCCTGCACAAGAATGCGGACGGTGAGGTCGGTTTTGAGGTGCTGGTTGGCGGCGGACTCGGCCGCACGCCGTTCATCGCCAAGACCATCAAGCCGTACGTAGCAGGCCGCGATATCCTGAGCTATATCGAGGCAATCCTGCGCGTCTATAACCAGTACGGTCGCCGCGACAACATCTACAAGGCCCGCATCAAGATCCTGGTGCACGAGCTCGGCATCGAGAAGTTCGCCAAGGAGGTCGACGAGGAGTGGAAGCTGATGGGCGATGTCGGGCTGACGCTCGATCGTGCCGTCGTCGAGGAAGTCCGCTCGCGGTTCTCCTATCCGGCCTATGAAAAGCTGCCGCACATGCCGGACGAACTGAAGCAGGCCGCGCATGATCCGCTGTTCGAGCGATGGCGCAAGAATTCAGTTTCGGCGCACAAAGTTCAGGGCTATTCGATCGTGACGCTGTCGCTGAAGCCGGTCGGCGGCCCGCCCGGCGACGCGACCGCCGATCAGATGGATGCGGTCGCCGATCTCGCCGACAAATATTCGTTCGGCGAGATCCGCGTCGGCCACGAGCAGAACCTGGCGCTGCCGCACGTCGCCAAACGCGACCTGCCGGTGCTGTTCAAGGCGCTCGACCGCCTCGGCCTTGCGACGCCGAACGTCAATTTGGTCACGGATATCATCGCCTGCCCGGGGCTCGACTACTGCTCGCTGGCCAATGCGCGTTCGATCCCGATCGCGCAGGAGCTGACGCGGCGCTTTGCCAACCATGACACCGCGGGCCTGATCGGCCGTCTCCACATCAACATCTCCGGCTGCATCAACGCCTGCGGCCATCACCATGTCGGCCATATCGGCATTCTCGGCGTCGAGAAGAACGGCGAGGAATTCTACCAGATCACGATCGGCGGCCGCGCCGACGAGAACGCGCAGATGGGCACGCTGATCGGTCCGGCCGTTCCCTATGCGGAAGTCGCCGACGTGACCGAAGACATTGTCGAAGCCTATCTCGCGCTGCGCGACCGTCCCGAGGAATTGTTCGTCGACACGGTGAAGCGTCTGGGCGTCGAGCCTTTCAGGGAGCGGGTCTATGCCACTCGTTAAGCAGGGAAGATTAACCACTGATCTGTTCGTCCACGTTGCCGACGGCGCCGAGCTGCCGGGCGACGGCGCGGTGCTGGTGACATCGGAGCGATTCCTCGCCGACCCGGAGGCGCTGCTGCGCCGTTCCGGCAAGACCGGCGTGATCTGGCCGAACAACCGCAACCTCGACGATCTCGTGCCTTACCTTGATCGTCTGGCCACGGTCGCGCTGGTGTTCCCGACCTTTCGCGATGGCCGTGCCTACAGCCAGGCGCGCTTGCTCCGCGAGCGCCACGGTTATGACGGCGAACTGCGCGCCACCGGCCAGGTGCTGCGTGACCAGTTCGTGTTCATGACGCGCGCCGGTTTCGACGCCTTCGAAGTGAAAAAGGACGCCGACGCTGACGCCTTTGCCGAGACCATGAAGCGCTATTCGGTGTTCTACCAGCCGACTGGCGACGGCCGCGTCACCGCGCTGAACCGCCGCATGCAGCTGCGTCACTCGGAGAGTGCCGGTCAGTGAGCATGCTTGCACCAGAGCTGTCGCCGGCGCCGCTGGGCGCATTGCCGTCTGCGGCGGCACTCGATCGCGCGCTGCACGCGGCGTCGCCTGCTGAAGTGATTGAGACGGCTCTCAAGACGATCGGCCGCGAACGGCTGGCGCTGGTGTCATCGTTCGGCACGGAGTCCGCCGCGCTCCTCAAGGTGATGGCGGATGTCGATCCATCGATTCCCGTGATCTTCCTTGATACCGGCTGGCTGTTCGACGAGACGCTCGCCTATCGGGACACGCTGATCGAGACACTCGGCCTCACCGATGTGCGTTCGATCCAGCCGCTCGACGAAACGCTGTCGCGAGAGGATCCCGACCGCGAGCTGTGGTTCAGCGATCCCGACGCCTGCTGCCGCATCCGGAAGGTCGAGCCATTGGCGAGGGCGCTAAAACCGTTCTCGGCCTGGATCAACGGCCGCAAGCGATTCCAGGGTGCCGCCCGCGCCGACATCCCGGTCGTCGAGGACGACGGCATCAGGCTGAAGTTCAACCCGTTCGCCAACGTGTCGCGCGAAGAGATTGAGGCGATCTACACGCTCGGCGAGCTACCGCCGCATCCACTTGTCGCATCGGGTTATCAGTCGGTCGGGTGTATGCCTTGCAGCAGCCGCGCCGTTTCAGGCGAGGATGCACGCGCCGGCCGCTGGCGGGGCCGGACCAAGACCGAATGCGGCATCCACACGACAAAGACGTCGTAGCGCAGCGAATTCGTAGCACAGCTGCGCTGCGCGGCCGCGAACAATGAAAAGCGGTTTCGTTGACTCAAGACCACTTCACCGCGAGTTATGTCTTGCATATTCCCTGACATTCTCAGGTTGAATGGAGAAAGAAATGGTCCGCCGTATCCTGCCGCTGATCGCGGCACTGTTGTGGGCAAGCTCGGCCTTCGCCGCCGATGTTTCGCTGCTCAACGTGTCCTATGATCCGACGCGCGAGCTCTATGTCGACTTCAACAAGGCGTTCGCCGCGGCCTATCAGAAGGAAACCGGCAAGAGCGTCGAGATCAAGCAGTCGCATGGCGGGTCGGGTTCGCAGGCGCGTTCGGTGATCGACGGCTTGCAGGCCGATGTCGTCACGCTGGCGCTCGCCTATGACATCGATGCGATCGCGGCCAAGGGCTTTCTCCCGGCCGATTGGCAGAAGCGGTTACCGCTCAACGCATCCCCTTACACCTCGACGATCGTGTTCCTGGTGCGCAAGGGCAATCCCAAGGGCATCAAGGACTGGGACGATTTGATTAAACCCGGCGTCAGCGTCATCACGCCGAACCCGAAGACGTCAGGGGGGGCGCGCTGGAATTATTTGGCCGCCTGGGGTTACGCGCAGAAGAAGTATGGCTCGGCCGAGAAGGCGAAGAAGTTCGTCGCCGATCTCTACCAGAACGTGCCGGTGCTCGATACCGGCGCGCGCGGCTCAACCGTGACCTTCGTCGAGCGCGGCGTCGGCGACGTGCTGCTCGCGTGGGAGAACGAAGCCTATCTGGCGCAACGCGAATTCGGCCAGGACAAGTTCGAGATCGTAGCACCGCCGCTGTCGATTCTCGCCGAGCCGCCGGTCGCCGTGGTCGATACGGTTGCCGATAAAAAGGGCACGCGCGCCGTCGCCGAAGCGTATCTGAAATACTGGTACAGCAAGGAAGGCCAGGAAATCGCTGCGCGCAATTCCTATCGGCCGCGCGACCCTGAAATCGCCAAGGAGTATGAAAAATCCTTCGCGAAGGTCGAACTTTTCACCATCGACGACGTTTTCGGCGGTTGGACCAAGGCCCAGAAGGATCACTTCGGCGAAGGCGGCATCTTCGATCAGATCTACAAGAACTGACGTGGTCGCGAGCAGAGTTCAACAGGGGGATTTGTGAGCACAGCGGTCGCACGGCGCAGCACCATGCCGGGGTTTGGTCTCACCATGGGGCTGACCCTGACCTGGCTCTCCGTCATCATCTTGATTCCGCTGGCAGCCCTTTTCCTCAAGACGTTCGAGCTCAGCCTCGATCAGTTCTGGGGCATCGTCACCAGCCGCCGCACGCTGAATGCGTTGAAGATTTCGTTCGGCCTGTCGTTTGCCGCGGCGTGCGTCAATCTGGTGATGGGTACCATCATCGTCTGGGCGCTGGTGCGTTATCGCTTTCCGGGACGGCGGCTGTTCGATGCCATCGTCGACATTCCCTTTGCGTTGCCGACCGCGGTGGCCGGCGTCGCGCTGACACAGTTGTTCGCACAGAAGGGCTGGCTCGGTGCGCCGCTCGCCGAGCTCGGCATCAAGGTCGCGTTCACGCCGATCGGGATCTTCGTCGCGATGGTCTTCATCGGCATTCCCTTTGTCGTGCGAACCGTGCAGCCGGTGCTGATCGACCTCGATCCCGAGATCGAGGAGGCGGCGGCGAGCCTCGGCGCCAACCGCTGGCACACGATTTTCCGCGTCATCCTGCCGAGCCTGATCCCGGCCTTGCTGACCGGCTTTGCGCTCGCCTTTGCGCGGGCTATCGGTGAGTACGGCTCGGTGATCTTCATCGCCGGCAATCTGCCGAATGTTTCGGAGATCGCGCCGCTGTTGATCGTGATCCGACTGTCCGAATTCCGCTATGCCGATGCCACCGCGATCGCGGTCGTGATGTTGTTGGCCTCGTTCCTGATCATCTTCGTGATCAACCGGCTGCAGCGCTGGGCGCAGGCCCGCATTCCCGTGCATTGAGGATGTCAGGGATGTCGATGCAAACGGGATTGGCGACCTCGACCACGGAGTTGCGGACCTACGCGCCGGCAACCGACGTCGGTGTCGCGGCTCCGGCGCCGCGGCTTGAGATCGCGCATGCCCGGCCGAGCACTGCGCTGCGGAATCTGCGCACCGAGCCGGGGCCAATACGGTTCATCATCATCGCGCTGGCGATCACCTTCCTCAGCGTGTTCGTCGTGCTGCCGCTGGTCGTGGTGTTTGCTTCGGCCTTCTCGAAAGGCGTCGGCGCCTATTTCGCGGCGCTGGTCGAGCCGGAGGCGCTCGCCGCCATCAAGCTAACGCTGCTGGTCGCCGCGATCTCGGTCACGCTCAATCTCGTCTTCGGCATCGTCGCGGCCTGGGCGATCTCGAAGTTCGAATTCACCGGCAAGACCTTCCTGATCACGCTGATCGATCTGCCGTTCTCGGTCTCGCCGGTGATCTCGGGCCTCGTCTTCGTGCTGCTGTTCGGTGCGCAGGGCTACTTCGGGCCGTGGCTGCAAGCGCACAACGTCCACCTCCTGTTCGCTGTGCCCGGGCTGGTGCTGGCGACCATCTTCGTCACGTTCCCGTTCGTAGCGCGCGCGCTGATCCCGCTGATGCAGGAGCAAGGCACTCAGGAAGAAGAAGCGGCGATCTCGCTCGGCGCATCCGGCCTGCAGACCTTCTTCCGGGTCACGCTGCCCAACATCAAATGGGGCCTGCTTTACGGTGTGCTGCTCTGCAATGCGCGCGCCATGGGCGAGTTCGGCGCGGTGTCGGTCGTCTCCGGCCACATCCGCGGCGAGACCAACACGATGCCGCTCCTGGTCGAGATTCTCTACAGCGAATATCAGTTCGTATCGTCGTTCGCGATCGCGTCGCTGCTCGCGATGCTGGCGCTGATCACGCTTGTCGTGAAGACCATCCCCGAGCGGCGTCTGGACGAAACCGAGGTGCCCGATGGCGATTGAAGTCAGGAACATCGTAAAGAAGTTCGGCAGCTTTGCCGCGCTCGACAATGTCGACCTCAAGGTCGCCGACGGCGAGCTTCTGGCGCTGCTGGGCCCGTCCGGCTCCGGCAAGACCACGCTGCTGCGGATCATCGCAGGGCTGGACTGGCCTGACACCGGCGAGGTCGCGATCGACGGCGAGAATGCGCTGTCTCGTGGTGCCAGCGAGCGCCAGGTCGGCTTCGTGTTTCAGCATTACGCACTGTTCCGCCACATGACGGTGTTCGAGAACGTCGCCTTCGGCCTGCGCGTGCAGCCGCGGGCGATCCGCAAGGACGAGGCGACGATCCGTGCCCGCGTCAAGGAGCTGCTCGATCTGGTGCAGCTCGACTGGCTTGCGAACCGCTATCCGAGCCAATTGTCCGGCGGCCAGCGTCAGCGCATCGCGCTGGCGCGGGCGCTCGCGATCGAACCGCGCATCCTGCTGCTCGACGAACCGTTCGGCGCGCTCGATGCCAAGGTGCGGAAAGAACTCAGGCAGTGGCTGCGCTCGCTGCACAACGAGATCCACGTCACCTCGATCTTCGTCACCCATGATCAGGAGGAGGCGCTCGAGGTCGCGAACCGGGTGGTGGTGATGGACAAGGGCAAGATCGAGCAGATCGGTACGCCCGGCGAGGTCTACGACAATCCAGCGACCGCCTTCGTGCACGGCTTCATCGGCGAATCCGTCGTGCTCCCGGTCGACGTCAGCGGCGATGCGGTGCGGCTGGACGGCCGCCCCCTGAATATCGCGGCCCATGGCGCGGCATCCGGCGCGGCCAAGCTGTTCGTCCGTCGCCATGACATGGCGATCGGCCCGGCGGGAACCGGTGTGCTGGACGGTGCCATCAGGCATGTCCGCTCGTTCGGCCCGATCCAGCGCGCGGAGGTCACCCTGTCGGGCGGCGAGGGCAGGACCGTGATCGAGATCGATGCCCCTCGCGACCGCGAACTGCAGGCCGGCGAAATCGTCTCCCTGCAACCCCGCCGCTACCGGATCTTTGCCGCCCAGGAGTAGGTGCCTGTCATTCCGGGGCGGTCCGCAGGACCGAACCCGGAATCTCGAGATTCCGGGTTCGATGCTTGTCGCATCGCCTCGGAATGACGGCGTATGGGCGGCCAAATTTCCCTCTCTTCACCATTCAGCCACGGTTGGTATGCAACAACGGCAGGCCAACCTTGGGGATTCTCTCAGTGAAACGGATGACGGTCGCCCTTTTCGGGCTTCTGGTGCTTGCCGGCTGCGCCGCGGACACCAAAATCCCGGAAGAGCCAGCCATGTATCTCAACATGGCTCAGCCTGGCGCCGTCCTTGACGCCCCGGCGGCGGCGATCCTGTTCTCGCAATATCGCCAGAACAATGGGCTTGGCGCCGTGGTGGTGGATCCCGACCTGATGAGGCTCGCCGATCAGCAGTCGCAGGCGATGGCCGCTCGCAACAAGATGGACCACGATGTGAAGGCTCCGCTCGGCAAGCGCCTGGAGGCCGGCGGCTATCCCGCGACGGTGGCGGTCGAAAACATCTCCGCCGGCTATCACACACTGGCCGAAGCATTTTCCGGCTGGCGCGATTCCCCGCCGCACAAAGCCAACATGCTGAAAGGCGGTGTCACAAAAATGGGCATTGCGGCGGCCTATGCTCCAAACAGCAAATACAAGGTGTTCTGGACGCTCATTCTGGCGGCAACCTGATTTCGATAAATTCCGCGTGATCTGACCCCTCATCTCGCTGATTGACGCGGTGCCGAACAGCGGCCACGGTGCGCATCACCTCATTTCCTGACTGAACGGTTTCGAATGGATACCTCGGATTCCGCGCCAGACTCGGCGCCCGCGCAAGCGCAGCGCGTGCTGGTTCTCCAGGGCGGCGGCGCGCTCGGTTCCTACCAGGCCGGTGCCTTTCTGGCGCTTTGTCACGCAGGCTTCGAGCCGGAATGGATCGCCGGTATCTCGATCGGCGCCATCAATGCCGCGATCATCGCTGGCAACGATCCGGACAAGCGCGTGGCTCGCCTGAAGGAATTCTGGGAGATGGCGTCGTCGCCGGTGCCCTGGAATCCGTTGGTCTCCGGCGAGCGCGCCCGCTCGCTCTTCAACGAGACCAGCGCCGCCATCATCGCGACCTTCGGCGTGCCCGGCTTCTTCGCGCCGCGCATCCCGCCGGCGCCGTTGTGGCCGCCCGGCAGCTCGCAATCGCTGAGCTATTACGACACCTCGCCCCTGAAAAAGACGCTGGAGCGTCTGGTCGATTTCGACCGCATCAACGATCTGAAGACGCGCCTGTCGGTCGGCGCGGTCGGCGTCACCACGGGCAATTTCCGCTACTTCGACAATCACGAATTCAAGAAACTCGGCAAGAAAATCGGCCCGGAGCACATCATGGCCTCCGGTGCGCTGCCGCCGGGCTTTCCGTCCGTCGTCATCGAAGGCGAACATTACTGGGACGGCGGCATCGCCTCCAACACGCCGCTCGATTTCGTGCTCGAAGAGGAGACCGACCGCGATCTCCTGATCTTCCAGGTCGACCTGTTCAGCGCGCGAGGACGCTTGCCGGAGACGCTGCTGGAGGCCACCGAGCGCGAAAAGGACATCCGTTTTTCCAGCCGGACCCGGATGAACACCGACAAGAACAAGCAGGTTCACAACGCCCGCATGGCGGTGCGCGACCTGATCAACAAACTGCCGGAGCATCTGAAGGACGATCCGTCGGTCGAGCTCCTGCGCAAGGCCTCGAAGGAGAACACCGTCACGGTGGTGCACCTGATCTACAAGAGCAAGAATTACGAGAGCTCGTCGAAGGATTACGACTTCTCGCATGTCGGAATGGTCGAGCACTGGAGCGCCGGGGTCCGCGACGTGCATTTGTCGATGCGTCACAAAGAATGGCTAGAACGGCCACAGTCCGGGGAAACGATGGTGACTTACGACCTCACGGGGGACGATTCCAATCCCCCCGAAAGCAAATAGGAGCGAAGCAGAATGGGTACGTTGACAGGCAAGACCGCCGTTGTGACCGGCTCGACCAGCGGCATTGGATTGGCGTATGCGCGCACCTTCGCCGGCGCCGGCGCCAATGTCGTCCTCAATGGCATGGGCGTTCCAGCCGACATCGAGAAGGAACGCTCCGGCATCGAGACCGACTTCAAGGTCAAGGCCGCGTATTCTCCGGCCGACATGACCAAGCCGGCCGAGATCGCCGACATGATCGCGCTCGGTGAAAAGACCTTCGGTTCGGTCGACATCCTCGTCAACAATGCCGGCATCCAGTTCGTCTCGCCGATCGAGGAGTTTCCGCCGGAGAAGTGGGAAGCGATCATCGCGATCAATCTGTCGTCCGCCTTCTACGGCATCCGCGCCGCGGTGCCCGGCATGAAGAAGCGCGGCTGGGGCCGTATCATCAACACCGCCTCGGCGCATTCGCTGGTCGCCTCGCCGTTCAAGTCGGCCTATGTCTCGGCCAAGCACGGCATCGCCGGCCTGACCAAGACCGTGGCGCTCGAGCTCGCCCAGTTCAAGATCACCTGCAACTGCATCTCGCCGGGCTATGTCTGGACGCCGCTGGTCGAGCACCAGATTCCGGAGACCATGAAGGCGCGCAACATGACCAAGGAACAGGTCATCAAGGACGTGCTGCTGGCCGCGCAGCCAACCAAGGAGTTCGTGACCTCTGAGCAGGTCGCAGCGCTGGCGCTGTTCCTGTGCGGCGATGACGCCGCGCAGATCACCGGCGCCAACCTCTCAATCGACGGCGGCTGGACCGCGGAGTAACACGGCGGACACAGGTAGCGAAAAGCCGGCCCTGATTGGATCAGGGCCGGCTTTCGTTTTGGATCAATATTATTCACTGATGCGATTGGCTTGCGCCTATCTGCGTTTCCCGAACGCCAGCACGTGCAGGCCGAGGCGCGAGCGCACGACGTAGAACAGCAGGATCGTTTCGAAGGTCAGCGAGATCGAGGTCGAGGCCGCCGCGCCTATGCCGCCGTAGCGCGGCACCAGTGCGATGCAGAGCCCGACATTCATCAGGAAGGATACCGCATATGCCATCGCGCAGATGCGCTGATGGCCGAGCATGTTCAGGAGCCGCTCCACCGGCCCGATCGCCGAGCGCACGACGAGCCCGATCGCCGCGACGAGCATGATGTTGTAGCCGGCGACGAAATGCGGGCCGAACAGCCATAATAGCGGCCTGCCGAATGCCAGCAGAGCGACGGTAGCAAACAGCGACGGCCAGAATGTCCAGCTGATCGCGTGCGCGACATAGGCCGACAGCCGGTCCTTGTCGCCGAGCGCGTTGTATTCGGCGAAGCGATGCGCCGTGGTCGCCGACATCGCGTAATGGATGAAGGATACCAGCGCCAGCGTCTTCACCACGGCAAAGTAGATGCCGACCTCCTCGGAGGAGCGGAATTGCTGTAGCACCAGCACGTCGGTGTAGTTGAGCAGCAGATAGAAGCTCTCGACCAGCATGATCGGCAGAGAGATCGCGAGCCAGCCTCCCACATCATAGGTCTTCTCGCCCGGCCCGACATGGGCGGCGAGGCGTCGGTTCAGCGCGATCATCTGGCCGATCGCCGCGATGTAGACCGCCGCCGCGCTCGCGGCCATCGCAACCGTCGCGCCGAGATTGAGGCTGAGCACCAGCGCACCGGCAGTCAGGGCGATGATCAGCCCCTGGCGCACGATGAATTGCGGCATCAGGCCGAGCTGCATCCAGTCGTGCGCGCGCGCGATGCCGTCCTGCGTGTTGGCGACGACGAAGGGCGGCAACGTCAGGCAGCCGATATAGAGCGGGACAATCGCCTTGGCATCGATCCAGGGTGACAACGCCCGGATCGAGCCCGCGAGCAGCAGCGCGACAATGGTGGACGCTGCAAGCGTCATCCAGCGGCTGCCGGACAGGAAGCCGCGCATCTTAGCGCTGTCGCCGCTGGCGCGGTATTCCGGGATGATCTTCTGCGCGGAGGCGGCAATGCCGAAATCCATGGTGCTGCCGAGCAGCAACACCCAGGTCCAGACATAGACGTAGATGCCGTAGTCCGAGCCGCTCATCCAGCGCGCCAGCAGGATCTGCGCCAGGTAGGCGATGGCGGCACTGATGACGCGGATGATGAAGATGGTGCCGGCAAGCCGCTTTGTGACCGACGCCTCGCTGGTGCCGCCGACCATACGCGCCAGCAGCCCGCGCAGGCGTGCGACCGGGCCCGACGGCACCGTGGTTGTGGATTGGGTTTCCATCACGGTCAAGGCAGGAAATTCCTGAACGCCGCGAGGCGGCGGCAATGCCCTGACCTATCAACGAAACGTTAAGATTAGGTTGGATGGCGACGCCTACTTGTCGTCCCGGCATGCGCCTGGCGAAAGCCGGGACCCATACGCCGCGGCCTGCGGAAAAGGCACAAGCGGAGTCGGCTTTTCTCACTCATTCAATTCGCTGGTTGATGGGGTCCCGGCCCCCGTGCGCAATTGCGCACTAGGTCGGGATGACGATGGAGGCGGGCTCAAATGCCAACCCGCCAGCTAATTCAAATTAATATTGAATTCATAGCTCTTGCCGCCGCCGACCAGCGTCAGCTTCAGCGCGGCACCTTCGGGGTTGGCGCCGGGGGGCAGGCCGTCGAGCTCGAAGGAGAAGCGCTTCACGCCGGGCGGCGAGTTTTCGACCAGCTTCGGTACCGGCAACGCCCAGTCCGGTGTTGGCCCCTCGACGTACAGGCTGAGATCGCGGCTCTCGGGAGCGGTGACGTCGACCACCACGTTGTTCTTGCCGTCGCGCTTGACGTCGCGGATCGTCAGTGGGTTGGGATCGCCGACATTGGCGGGCTTCGGCACGGCGTTGAGCGCCTCCGACAATGCGCCGTCCTCGGTGCTCGCAACGCTCGCGAATGCAAGCTCGGCCTTGGCTTCCACCGGCACGCACAGCTTCTCGCACACCGCGTAGTTGATGTCGGCGCGCAAGGTCAGCGGCTTGTCGGGATTCTTCGCGACGATGCGCAGTGGCAGCACCACCTGATGCTTGTAGCCGAGCGACGTGCCGCCGGCGCCGTCGTCGAATTGCCGCGGTGCCGGCCACATCACGGTCACCGCTTCGACATTATCCGACTTGGAAAAATCGAACCGCGGCGGCACGCCGGAATCGCCCGGCGTCCGCCAGTAGGTTTTCCATTCGCCCTGCAGCCGGATGGCGATGCCGCCGAGCAGCACCGCGCCGCTGCGCGATCCCGCCAGCAGCCTGACCGCGGAATGCGTATCCTGCAACCACGGCGAGGCGTCGTCGGCACGCACCTGCGTTGCCATGCATGCGACGGACAGAGCGGCGGCAAAGCCGAATGTGGCCCGCAAGGGAACTATGACGATCATGAGACGTCTTTACCTGCAACTTTCGTTGCCAACCATTGAATTGCTTGTGATGCATCGCGGCGAGGGCCGCGAAGCTTGATTGACAGAACCGCGACCCAATATCAGGATGCCAAATCAGCAGGAAAGGCCTTTGCGGATGCGCCCTGAAGGCAAGGAAGCCAAGACACGCAAGACACCTCGCGGCAAGAGCGCCGGCATCGGTCATAACGCGACCGACGAAGGCTACCTTGACGGCCAGTTGCTGATCGCGATGCCTGTGATGAGCGACCCGCGCTTCGAGCGTTCCGTGATCTACATGTGCGCCCATTCCTCCGAAGGCGCGATGGGCATCATCGTCAACCGTCCGGCCGGCAGCATCGATTTTCCCGGCCTGCTGGTCCAGCTCGACATCATCCAGAAGGCCGACCAGATCATGCTGCCGGAAAATGCCGAGATGATGAAGGTGATGAAGGGCGGCCCGGTCGATACCGGCCGCGGCTTCGTGCTGCACTCCAGCGACTTTTACATCCAGGACGCGACGCTGAACATCGACGACGGTATCTCGCTGACCGCGACCGTCGATATCCTTAAGGCGATCGCCAAGGGCGCCGGCCCCAAGCATGCGATCCTGGCGCTGGGCTATGCCGGATGGGCGCCGGGCCAGCTCGAGACCGAGATCCAGCACAATGGCTGGCTGCACTGCGACGCCGATCCGGAACTGATCTTCGGCGCGGATGTCGACGAGAAATACCTCCGCGCCCTGCGCAAGATCGGCATCGATCCCGGCATGCTCTCCAACGAAGCCGGGCACGCGTAGTTAATCTTCCATCCGCTTGCTCCGACCCGCCTCTCCCCTTGTGGGAGAGGCGGGAACGCATGCAGCGCAGCGGAATGCCGTCCGGGTGAGGGGTACAGGTCTTTCGAGGGACTGCCGCTCGCCGATAGTTCTGAACCCCTCACCCGGATTGCATCTGCGATGCAATCCGACCTCTCCCACAAGGGGAGAGGTGGTGTATGCCGCGCCTGCATCGCGCAAAAACTACCGTCTACTCCGCGGCTTGCTGCGCCACCGTAGGCTGAGTGCCCGCCACCGTGGCGCGGCGCATGTCGCGGGGCTGCGACTGATCGTAGCGGCGCACCCGGTGCATGGTCTGCCGGTTGTCCCACATCACGAGATCATGCAGCGTCCATTTGTGCACGTAGACGAATTCGCCCTGCGTGGCGTGCTCGGTGAGATCGCGCAGCAAGACCCGGCCCTCCGGCATGCTCATGTCCCTGATCGCTCCCGCATGCGACGACAGATACAGCGACTTGCGGCCGTGCACCGGATGGGTGCGCACCAGGCGTTGCAGCACCGGCTTGAACATCTCCTTCTCCTCGTCGGAGTAGTCGAGGAAGCCGAGCGAGCCGCGCGAATACATCAGCGAGTGCTCGCAGATCATGTCCTCGATCTCGGCCTTGGTCTCGTCGTCGAGCGCGTCGTAGGCGGCGCGCATGTCGGCGAATTCCGTGTTGCCGCCCTTCGGGTTCACGATGCGCGCCGACAGCAGCGAGAATTTTGCCGGGATCGGGCGGAACGAGCTGTCCGAGTGCCACAGGCAGTTGCCGAGATTGAACAGATGGGTGCGGTGATCCTTCGGCAGCGGCTTGCCGTCCTTGCCGAGATTGGAAACGTCGTTCAGCCCGGAGGAGAGGCGGTAGTCCTCCTTCTTGGTCACCGTGCCGCCGCGTGACTTTTCGCGATCGCCGAAGTTCAACGCAAACCCAAGCTGCTGCTCATCGGTGATGTCCTGGCCGTGGAACACCAGCACGGCATATTTGTCCATGCCGGCTTCGATGTCGATCGCCTCCTGCTCGGTCAGCGGCTTGCGCAGGTCGACGCCGGACACCTCGCCGACGAAATGTTTGTGAAGCTGCCGGATCAGGACAGTCATGACGTATCTCCCCGTCGCGCTGCGGGCGGCTTGTCCCGCTTCGTTTGAAGCGAAGGCTACTCCGTGACGTCGAGCTGTCAACGCTCGAAGGCCGAGCGCACATCAGGCATTCCTCGCCATCAACCCGCCGTCCACCGGAATGACCGCCCCGGTCAGGAACGATGCGGCGGGCAGGCACAGGCTCAGCGTCATGTGCGCGACCTCTTCCGGATCGCCGTAGCGGCCGAGTGCCGTGCGGCGCTTGGCGTAGATCGTCTTGTGCTCCTCGGAGATGCGATCGGTAATCGCCGTGCGGATCGGTCCCGGGCAGATGCAGTTCACGGTGATGCCATCGCGGCCCAGTTCCACGGCGAGGGAGCGCGTCAGCCCGGTGACGCCGGCTTTCGCCGCGGAATAGGGGCTGTGCAGCGCGGTCGCGCCGAGCCCCTCGGTGGAGGCGATGTTGACGACGCGCGGCGACCTCGACTTGCGCAAATAGGGCAGCGCGGCACGGATGATGCGCGGATGCGCCGTCAGCATCACCGCTATGCCTTTCGCCCAGGCATCTTCATAGCCGGGATCGTCGATCGGCACGCGCACCGAAATGCCGGCGTTGTTGATGATGATATCGAGCCCGCCGAAATGCGCGGCGACATCGTTGACGACCCTGGTGATGGCATCACGATCCGAAACATCGAGCACCCAGGCCTTTGCGGAGCCGCCGGCGGCAGCGATCTCTTTCGCCACGGCTAGCGTGCCCTCCGCGGTGAGATCGGTGACGGCGACATTGGCGCCTTCATCGGCGAACACGCACGCGGTGGCATGGCCCATGCCGCTGGCTGCTCCCGTGACGAGAACGGTGAGTCCCTTCACCGAGCGGTCAAGCTTCTTGAATTCGGACATGGCGGTACTCGCGGAAGGAGGCGTGGTGCGTTGTGAGAGTGACAAGGCTGGCACCGATCCGCCGAGAGGTCAAACCGATGACCTGATCCGGGCAGCGTGGCAGCGCATTAACGCAAGTTCGACGTTGGCTTTCGGGGAATGATCATGCCCAATCACAAGAAGAGCAGACGAGAGGACCGCGCGATGAACGAGCTCGATTTCTCAGGCAAGCAGGTGTTGGTGGTCGGCGGCTCCAGCGGCATCGGCAACGGCATCGCGCAGGCATTCCGTGCCAAGGGTGCGGGCGTCGGCGTCTGCGGCACCCGCGCAAGTGCGAGCGATTATTCCGCCGAGGACGGCTCAGATCTCGACGGTCTCGCCTACGCGCAGCTCGACGTCAGCGATCCGCAAGGCATCGCCCAATTCAAGCCGTCGTTCGATCGGCTCGACGTGCTGGTGCTGGCGCAGGGCGCGGTGATTTACCGCCGCGGGGAATTCGAGATGGAAGGCTTCCGCAAGGTGATGGAGGTCAATCTGATGAGCCTGATGGCCTGCGCGACAAAATTCCATCCGATGCTCAGCGCCAGCAAAGGCTCGCTGATCATCGTCAGCTCGACCGCGGCCTATCATTCAACGATGGGCAATCCGGCCTACAACGCCTCGAAGACCGGCGCGGTCGGTTTGACCCGCACGCTCGGCGAGGCCTGGGCCGAGGATGGCATCCGCGTCAACGGCATCGCGCCCGGTCTCGTCGACACCAAGATGACCAGGGTGACGACGTCAAATCCCAAACGCCTCGAAGGTGCGCTTGAGCGTATCCCCCTGAAGCGGCTCGGCACGCCCGCAGACATGGCCGGCGCCGCGTTGTTCCTGGCCTCGCCGCTGTCGTCCTACATCGTCGGCCAGACCATCATCGTTGACGGCGGTCTCATTCTCTAAAGCGTTTTCTTCCCGCGAAGTGGATACCGGTTCGCGTCTGGAAAACGCGTCCAAAAAGGAATCGAGAACCCCGTTCCGATTCCAGCGGAACGGGGCTCTGGTCGCAGGAACTTGCGACGGGCTTGCAGGTTAGCTCCCTGACAAATCAGGAGCAGCCACGATGGACAAGGATCGTATCTACGGATCGGCGAAAGAGTTTGCCGGCAAGGTCGAGGGTGCCGCAGGCGATTTGACAGGCGACGCCAGCACGCAGGCCACGGGTCGCGTACGTGAGGCTGCCGGATCGGTGCAGGATCTCTACGGCCAGGCCAAGGACGCCGCGCGCGATGCGGCTGACACGGCAGTCAACTATGCAAAGGATGCTTACGACAACCGCGGCGAAACCATCCGTGGTGGCCAGAAGGCGATGGCCCAGACCGTGCAGGACAATCCGCTCGGTTCGCTCCTAATCGCCGGCGGCATCGGCTTTGCGCTTGCCCTGCTGATGACCCGCCAGCCGCGCCGCCCGCCGCCGCGCTGGCGCTATTACGGCTGAGACTGAGCTGCACGGAGTGCGTGGGGCGGGTTGGCGACGCCTAACCCGCCGTTTTTGCGCGATGTATCAGTGGGGAAGGCGTCCCACTCATCCGCCCACAGTCCGCAATCGCTTGTCTATTGCACGGCGTTACCCGGCACCGACGCGGCGCGGCCGACATTGGCCGGCGGTCGTGGCGGTCCCGGCGCGCGCGGCTGCGGGGCGACCAGCGGCCGTTGCGGCGGCGCGCCGAACCCGAAGAAATCACGCAGCGATGGCTGCGGCGGCGGTTGGGTCTGGGCCGGGCGGAACACGCGCCTCGGTGCGGGCTTCTGCGGCGCGGTGATGATGGTGCCGTCAGGTGCGATTGCCGTGGTCGAGGGCGGCGGATTCGCCGGGGCGGCCGGCGTGGTTGCTGCGACCGGGACGTCGCCCTTGGCCTGTTCGCGGCCGATCTCGCGGCGCGGCCAGGCGAAATCGTCGGCGCGGCCGGCGGGCGGCGCCAGCGGCTCGCCCTTCACCAGCGTCTTTGCGGCGAGCGCGTCGACGGCAGCGGGTCGCGACCCCGGTCCGCCAAGCAATTGATCGGTGCCTACCGAGGACGCGACCAGCGGCAGGATCGGACCAGCGAGCGGACGCGGCGCGGGCTTGCCCGGCTCGGCGCTGGCGTCGGGCGTTGCCGGTTCGCTCGGCAGCGCGATCGGGCCGGTGCGCGCGGCGAGCAGGCGCGTCACCTCGCGCTCGACATAATGCGCAAGCTTGCGCGCGCCGGGCTTGGTGAAGAACACACCGTCATAGGTGCGCAGCTGGCGGATCTGGCCTTCGAAGTCCGGTCCCTTCTGCAGGAAGCGGCCCGACTCGTCGACGAATCCGTCCCAGACGTCGACATAGGTGATGCCGGCCTTACCGGCGGCATCGCGGTAGAGCGCGTCGAGGAACAGCATGTCCGAGGTGCCCTTCTGGCCGCGGATCGCGGGCAGGCCGACCCACAGCACTGGCACGCCTTTGCTCTTCAGCACGTTGATCATCTCCTCGATCTTCTTGCTGTAGAGCTCGACCCAGCGGTCGTCGCGGAACTCGTAAACGCCGTTCGGCGTGCGCGCGGCCTTGTCGGGCGAGCTAAGCTGCGGCGTGTCGCTGTCGGCAGCGTCGTCGGGCGACAGCTCGGTGTCGACCGGCTTGTCGGCAGGCTTCGCCACAGCATCGGGCTTCGCGTCGCCGGACTTGGTATCGGACTTGGTATCAGACTTGGTATCAGACCTGGCATCAGACCTGGCGTCGCCGGGCTTTGCATCCGGCTTGGCATCGGTTTTGGCGCGTGGGTCCTTTTTGTCGTCCTTCTTGTCGACCTTCTTTTCCACGACCGGTTCGCGCATGGAGATGCGGTCGTTGAGGCCGAGCATCACGACGATCGCATCGGGAGTCTCGGTGGCGAGAATGCCCCTGGCGGCCGCTGCCCAGTCCGCGGGATCGCCCTTGGGCTGATAGCGGATCAGGCCCGACACCGTCTTGTGCTTGCGGATCACGCCCATGTCGGGTTGGTCGGAATAGGCATCCTCGAGACCATAGGCAAGCCAGTCGGCCATGGCGTCGCCGAGCACCAGCACGTTGCGCTCGGCCGCGGTGTCACGTTTGGCCGGCCCCGGTGCGCGCGAGAAATCCTCGCGTGGCCGCTGCGGCTGTTGCGGCTGCTGCTGCTGGAACGGCGCGAAGAAGTCGCCACCGAACCAGCCACCGCCACCGCCGCCGCCGCCTCGCTGTCGCTGCGGCGCCTGTCGTTGCGGCGGATTGCCGAAACCCGGGAAGTTGAAGAACTGCGCCGAGGCGGGGCCTGCGATGCCAAGCAGCAAGACGACCACAACTGTTAGCGCGACCAGCGGGCCGGCTTCGGTGAACACGCGCAGAAAGGATTTCGGCTTCGGCATTGGGTTCGGTCGCAATGATCTGGAAGTGCCCAACATACTAGCGGAATCGGGCCGCACGCGGGCAGCTTTTCCACCATAAATCGGGCTGAACCGGCCGCCGTCAAGGCGTCAGCCAAATACCGGATTTCACGGTTACTTTCGGCCCGCACGGACCGGCCTAGCGGCCGCGCAGCCGTTCCAGAACCTCGGCGGAGGCAAATCCGTCGGCCGGCGCCCCGATCGAGGCCTGGAAGCCACGCAGCGCCTCGCGGGTCATGCCGCCGAGCTGGCCGTCCGGAGTGCCCCGGTAGAAGCCGCGCTGGGCGAGCAGCTGTTGCAGTTCCAGCCGCTCGGCCCGCGACAGCACGCGTTCCTGGCGCGGCCAGGGCTGTATGAAAGGCGGGCCGCCGCGCAGGCGGTCGGCGAAATGGCCGATCGCCAGCGCATAGGCCTCGGCCGGATTGTATTTCATGATCACCCGGAAATTCTGCAACATCAGAAAGCCCGGGCCGGAGGTCCCGGCTGGGGCCAGCAGATAGGCCTTCTCGGACGGCCGCGGGAACGGCTCGTTGTTGGCGCGCTTCAGCCCGAGATGCTCCCATTGCGACAGCGGCATCGCCTTGGCGCGGTCGGCCAGCATGTAGTTGAAGCCCTCGGGAACCACGACCTCGTAGCCCCAGCTCGCGCCGCTCTGCCAGCCGTCCTTCTTCAGATTGTTGGCGGTCGAGGCGATCAGGTCGCTCGCATCGTCGACCACGTCGCGGCGGCCGTCACCGTCTCCGTCGACGGCGTAGCGCTTGAACGCGGTCGGCATGAACTGGGTCGGGCCGAAGGCTCCGGCCCAGGAGCCGCGCATCTGCTCAGGCCGCAGATCGCCGCGGTTGAGGATCTCAAGCGCCGACAGGAACTCGTCCTTGAAATAGGCCTGGCGGCGGCCGACGCAGGCAAGTGTCGCGGTCGATTGCACCACGCTGCGGTCGCCCATCTGGGTCGAATAATTCGACTCGATGCCCCAGATCGCCGCGATGATATAGCGGTCGACGCCATAGGCCTTCTCGGTGGCGTCGAATTGCGGCTTGTACTTGGCGAGGATCTCGCGGCCCTTGGCGAGTCTGACGTCGTTCACCAGGATGTCGAGATAGTCCCAGATCGCCTTGGTGAATTCGGGTTGCGAATCCAGGAGATCCATGATGCGCAGGTCGGGCTGGAGGCCCGCGGTGAAGCGCTCAAAATTCGGCTGGCTGATGTTGCGCCGTGCGGCATCCGGCCACATCGAGGCGACGCAGTTCGGAAAGTTCGCCGCCGCCTGACGGATCGCGTCGGCGGTCATCAGCGGATGGCCGGAGGCGCCGTCCTCGCCGCTCCAGGGTGGCGCCGCGCCGTCCTGTCCGGTCGCAGCCTGCGGCGGCGGGCTCGACTTCGAAAAGATGCTATCGATCAGGCTCGTCAGTCCGTTGCCCGATGATTGGGCCAATGATTGGGCCAAGGCCTTGCCGGGCACGAAGAGGCCGCCGCCGGACACCAGAAGTGCCAGCACGACAATGATCGTGCCGGCCCGGTTGGACTTCGCTGATGCCATCGACCGCATGGGTGCCTGCCTTGGAACGTTCGTCTCAGAAGGCCTCGTCACGGTTTCCAATAGCTTAACAAAGGCGAGATTTTGGAGGCGGCGGCACGTGCCGTCCGGCTTCGTCACTCGACCTTGGACGGTTCTCTGATGCCGGCCAGCACATCTTCGATGTTTTCATAGCAATCGCCACCGGGAGGCAGCGCTTCGATCTTCGCGATCACCGTCTTCAGACCGGCGTGCGTTTCGGACAAGCGCCGCTGAAGGGTTTCGACGTCGATCACCTTGCCCTTGAGAGCGGCCAGCAGCTTGCCACGGCTCTGGCCGGCCTCACCAGGGGGCGGCAGCAGGTTGCGGATCTCGTCGAGCGAAAATCCGGCTTGCTGGGCGATAATGATGATCTCCAGCAGCTGTCGGGTCCCGCGCGAATACTGTCGATAGCCGTTGATGCCCCGGTCGATCGAGCCGATCAGGCCCTGGCGCTCGTAATAGCGGATACGTGAGGGCGCCAGGCCGGCCTCTCTCGCCAATTCTCCGATCTTCACGCCATGCGCTCCCAATTCATCCTTGACCTTAAAGTCAACTTTAATCTTAGAGTGCCGCGCGTCAACCGAAAGGCGCGGCCATGTCACCATTCGAATCGCTCACACTGCCCAACGGAACCGTTGTTCCCAACCGTATCGCCAAGGCGGCGATGGAGGAGAACATGGCTGATGCCGAGCACCTGCCCTCGGCCGAACTGCTTCGCCTCTATCAGGGATGGGCGGACGGCGGCAGCGGCCTGATCATTACCGGCAATGTCATGATTGATCGCCGCGCCATGACCGGTCCCGGTGGGGTCGTGCTGGAGGACGGGGTTCCGCTCGAGGGGTTCCGCAACTGGACGCGTGCCGGGCGGGCCAGGGGCGCCCAGATGTGGTTGCAGCTCAATCATCCCGGCCGGCAGACGATGAAGAATCTGGGCCAGGAAACTTGGGCCCCGTCGGCGGTGCCGCTCGACCTCGGCAAGCATTCGAAACTGTTTACGACACCGAAGGCGATGACCGAGCAGGATGTCCTTGAGGTCATCACACGTTTTGCCAACGCGACGATACTCGGAGAGCAGGCGGGTTTCTCCGGCGTCCAGATCCATGCTGCGCACGGCTATCTGATCAGCCAGTTCCTGTCGCCGCTGACGAACCGGCGTACCGACCACTGGGGCGGGTCGCTCGAGAACCGGGCGCGGATCTTGATCGAAACCGTGAAAGCCGTCCGCGCGGTCGTGTCGCCGGGTTTTTCGGTTGCGGTCAAGCTGAACTCGGCCGATTTCCAGCGTGGCGGCTTCGATGCAGCCGACGCGAAAAGCGTCGTCGCGATGCTGAATGCGCTGCCGGTCGATCTGGTGGAGCTTTCCGGCGGCAGCTACGAGGCACCGGCGATGCAAGGCGTCGCCCGTGATGGCCGCACACTGGCGCGAGAGGCCTATTTCCTGGAATTCGCGCGCGACATCGCAGCGGTCGCGAGGATGCCGGTGATGGTCACCGGTGGCATCCGTCGCATCGGCGTCGTGCATCAGGTTCTCGACAGCGGCGTTGCGATCGCAGGCATCGGGACTGCGCTGGCGATCAAACCCGATTTGCCGCTTACCTGGCGCAATGGCGAGGACCCGCGGCCAGAAGTCGCGCCGATCACCTGGAAGAGCAAGCCGCTCGCCTCGGTCGCCACGATGGCCGTCGTCAAATTCCAGCTCAGGCGGCTGAGCCGGGGCCGCGACCCCAATCCCGGCGTTTCGCCGCTCAAGGCGTTGTTGCTCAGCCAGCTACGCACTGCGTTGCTCACCCGCAAGTACCGCCGCTGGATGGCGTCGTCATCGGTTGTTGGTACGCCCAAGGATTCGCGGACCTCATCGCAAACGAGTGCACATGTCGCCGGGATGTCACGATAGCGGCGGCCGGAAGGCTGGCTAAGAAATAGGCGCGCTGTTGCCGATCGGGGACGCTGTCGCGATCACACATCCGCCTTTGTTCTCGGCTGCAAAACAGCTACCAAGGCGTGATTACCTCGCGCCTTCCCATCCGTTTCAAGGCCTCCGATCATCCCATGAAAATCCGCAAAGCCGTTTTTCCCGTCGCCGGTCTCGGCACCCGCGTGCTGCCTGCCACCAAAGCGATGCCGAAGGAGATGCTGACCATCGTCGACAAGCCGCTGATCCAGTACGTCGTCGACGAAGCCCGCGAAGCCGGCATCGAGCATTTCGTGTTCGTCACTGGCCGCAACAAGGGCGTGATCGAGGATCATTTCGACCGCATGTTCGAACTCGACACCACGCTGGCCGCGCGTGGCAAGAAGACCGAGCAGGAGATCCTGGCGCAGAGCCAGCCCGAGGCCGGCGCGATGAGCTTTACCCGGCAGCAGGCGCCGCTCGGGCTCGGACACGCGGTATGGTGCGCGCGCGACATCATCGGCAACGAGCCGTTCGCGGTGGTGCTGCCGGACGAACTGGTGCTGAACACGCCGGGATGTCTCAAGCAGATGATCGAAGCGGCGGCGAAGCTCGGCGACAAGTCGAATGTGATCGCGGTCGAGCCGGTGCCCGACCATCTCACCCATCAATACGGCATCTGTGGCGTCGGCAAGCGCACCGGCAAGATCTTCGAGGTCAACGGCATGGTGGAGAAGCCGGCGAAGGGCACCGCGCCCTCCAATCTCTCGATCACCGGCCGCTACATCCTGCAGCCCGAGATCTTCAAGATCCTGGAGACGCAGGAGCGCGGCGCTGGCGGCGAGATCCAGCTCACCGACGCGATGATCGGGCTTGCCAAGACGCAGAGTTTCTACGGCGTCGAGTTCGAGGGCGAGCGCCACGACTGCGGCTCGAAGGCCGGCTTCCTCCGCGCCAACATCGCCTACGGCCTCAAGCGCGCCGATCTGCGCGACGGCTTGCGCGCCGAGATGAAGAAGTATCTGGGGGAGTGACCGGAGCGGCGCATCGCGATGCGCACGCGATGACGACGTAAGGCAACAAATTCGGTGTCGTCCCGGCGAAAGCCCGGGACGACGATGGGGCGAGAGTCGCGCAACTAGCCTCACGCCACCAGCGAAAACTTCGGACCGCTTGCGAGCACCGACTGGTTGCGGCCGTTGGCCTTGGCGGCGTAGAGCGCCTTGTCGGCGGCCTCGATGAGGTCGGCCCATGACTGGCCCGTATCCGGCCGCATGCTGGCGATGCCGATGCTCACCGTCGTGGTGATCTCGCCTTCGCACCATTGCTCGACCCTCAAGCGAACGGCTTCGGCGACGTTGAACGCGTCGACCGCGCTGGTTCCGGGCAGCAGCACCGTGAACTCCTCGCCGCCGAAACGCGCGGCGCATTCGCCGGCGCGACGGACCGCATCCGAAATGCAGATCGCGATCCCGACCAGCACCTGGTCGCCGGCCTGATGGCCGTAAGTGTCGTTGTAGGCCTTGAAATGATCGGCATCGATCATCAACAGCGCGACCGGCTGGCCCTGCCGCGCCGCGCGGCGCCACTCGATGTCGATCTCGGTGTCGAACTTGCGGCGGTTCTTCAGGCCGGTGAGCGCGTCGGTCGTCGCCATCTCCTCGAGCCTGTCCTCGGCGTCGGCGCGGCGGCCGATCTCGCGGCCGAGGAACATTGCCGTGCCGAGCACAAACACGATCAGCGCCGCCATGACGGCGCCGATCCGGATCGCCTCAGTGCGCCAGAGCTTGAAGATGCTGTCGAGCGGCTTTCCGACCACGACGAAAAGCGGGCTGGCTCCGCCGCGCCTGATATAGAGCCGTGGCGTTGCGTCCACCGGGCCCTGTCCGGCAAACGAGCCGCCTTCCTTCAGGTTCGCGGGATTCCAGGTCGGCCGCTCCGCGAGGTTCTTGCCGATGACGTCGAGGTCGAACGGCGTCCGCATGATGATGGTGCGGTCATGGCGCAGCACGGTGATGGTGTCGCCGCGCGCGAGGTTCAGCCGCCCGAACAAATCGTGGAAATAGCTGAAGCGGATCGAGCCGACCACGACGCCGAGGAAGCGGCCGTCTTCGCCCGTGATGCGCCGGCTCAGCACGATGGCATAGGCGCCGCGATGCAGCATCGGCCGGCTGATGAACAAGCCGACATTGGGATCGTCGCGATGAACGGTGAAGTATTCCTCGTCGCTGCGGTTCTCCGGCCGCGGATCCAGGCTGGCGGCGTCGACGGTCAGATTGCCGCCTGCGTCGAACACCTGGATCGCGCCGAAATGCTTGGCGGTCGCGGCGTGATCGAACAGGATCAGGTGAAGCAGTTCTTTTTTGACGTTACCGAGCTCGGGCATCACCAGATTGCTGACGACCGCACGCAGCGACAGGTCGTAGAGCTCGATGTTGCGGCTGATGTCGGCGTCGATGCCGGATGCCAGATTCTCCAGCGTCTGGCGGGCCAGTTCCTCCTCGCCGCGGCGCATATCGAGCATCACGCTGGCGCAGATGGCGGAGAAGCCGATGACGGTCGCAACCGACGAGGCGATCAGCAGTTTCGCCGATAGCCGCCAGCGCCGTCTTGGGTCCTTACCCCGCCGAAATGGCATGTCCCGCTCCAAACTGCAGTCATGCATCCGGAAATGTTGTTGACGCCTTAAGTGACGACAGCGGCCGCCGAATGGGTTAACGGGTGGTTGCCAGAACCTTGAACCTTGTCATCGAGGACATCGTGAACGACTACGACGCGCTGCGGGACCATCTGAAGAAGCTGCATCTTCCCGAATTCGTGCTGACCTTCGAGGAGATCGAGGCCATCATCGATGCGTCGCTGCCGCGCGCCGCGCATCGTGCGTCGTGGTGGGAAACCCTGCGCAGCCCGCAGGAGAAGATGCCGCAGCGCGAAGCCTGCCTCGACGGCGGCTACATCGCCACGCGCCAGGCCGACGGCAAGAGCGTCAAGTTCAAGCGGATGCCGCAGCGCCGTTAGCTCGCGGCCTCGAGCCGTTCTTCGGTAAGCAGTCGCGTCGCCGCGTCGGCGTCCATCGGCTCGCCGAAGGCGAAGCCTTGCGCGTATTCGCAGCCGAGCTGGTAGAGCTCGACCGCGTCCGAATCCGTCTCGGCGCCTTCCGCCACCACATCCATGCCGAGGTCATGCGCGAGCGCGATGATCGATTTCAGGATCACCGGGCGGGTGCCGCGGCTGGTGGTGCGGACGAAGGACTGGTCGATCTTGATGGTGTCGAACGGGAAGCGCTGCAAATAGGACAGCGAGGAGTGGCCGGTGCCGAAATCGTCGAGCGACAGCCCGGTGCCGAGCTCGCGGATCCGCGCCAGCATCTGGGCGGCGTGCTCCGGGTTCTCCATGACCAGCGATTCCGTCAATTCGAGCTTGAGCGTGCCGCGCGCCACCGACGAGCGCGACAGCACCGTGCGGATGTCGTGGATCAGGTCGTGGCGCAGCAATTGCCGCGACGAGACGTTGACCGAGGCAAAGATTGGATCGCGGGCGCGCATCGCGCGTTGCCACACCGCGAGCTGGCGGGCGGTCTGGTCCATCACGAACATGCCGAGATCGATGATCAGGCCGGTCTCCTCAGCGACGCTGATGAATTCCGACGGCGACATCCGGCCGAGTTTGGGATGATCCCAGCGCACCAGCGCCTCAAAACCTGCGATCGAGCGATCCTCCAGCCGCACGATCGGCTGATACAGGATCGTGAGCTCCTGCCGCTCGATGGCGCGGCGCAGATCGCTCTCCAAGGTCAGGCGATCGGTCTTCCGGGCGCGCATCGCCGGCTTGTAGACGTCGATGCGGTCGCCGCCGATGCGCTTGGAATGATACATCGCAAGCTCGGCGTCCTTGATGATCTCGTCGGTGAGCGGCGCCTGCGGATCCGATAGCGCGAGGCCGATCGAGGCGGTCAGGAAGATCTCGCGGTCGTTGAACGCGATCGGGGCGCGGATGGTCTTGCGGATGGTCTCGGCGAAATTGGTGATCCGCGCCGGATCCTGCTCCGACAGCAGGATCAGGCCGAACTGGTCGCCAGCCAGCCGCGCCAGCGTGTCCTGCGGCTTGAGGATGCGGGTCAGCCGGCGCGCCAGGGTCAGCAGGATCGAATCGCCGACCGCGATGCCGACAGAATCGTTGACCTGCTTGAAGCGGTCGAGATCAATCACCATCAGCGTCGGCCGCAGCGTCGGCATCGTCTTGGCGAGATTGGCCACCGCGCCGAGGCGATCCATGAACAGCCGGCGGTTCGGCAGGCCGGTCAGATTGTCATGCACCGAATCATGAAGCATCCGCTCTTCGGCATTCTTGCTTTCGGTGACGTCGGTGAGCGTGCCGACCACGCGCGAGACCTCGCCGTCGGAGCCGACCACGGGCCGCGCCTTCAAGGCGAACCACATGAAATGGCCGTCCGGCGTGCGCAGGCGAAAATCCTGAACCAGACGGCCGCGGCGCTGGTCGAGCACGCTGTCCAGCGCGGCGCGGAAGCGGTCCTGATCGAGCGGATGCAGCACCTCCAGCCATTTGGCGGCGGGGCCTTCCAGCGTGCCGCGCTTCAGGCCGAGCAGGGCTTCGGTCTCGGGGCTGGTGAACACCTTGTCGGCGGAGACGTCCCAGTCCCAGATCAGGTCGCCCGAGCCGGTCAGGGCGAGTGCGCGGCGCTCGACGTCGGAGACGACACCGGTCGTCGCGCCGCCGCCGGCGAAGGCGTGCTGCATCACGGTGAAGCCGATCAGCATCACGATCAGCACGAGGCCGCCGAGCAGCGCGGGGCCGACGATGTCGTTGGTGACGCTGCCCGCAACCGCCATGCCGGCCGCGATCACCCAGACCACCAGCAGGAACCAGGTCGGGATCAACAGCACCGCGCGGTCGAAGCTGTGGGTCGAGAGGTAGACGATCAGCGCAAAGCCGGCGAAGGCGATCATCACCAGCGACATGCGCGCGATGCCGGAGGCGACCGCAGGATCGAACAGCGCGAGCGCCACCAGCGAGCCGAGGAAGGCGAGCCAGCCGATCGTGATATGCGAGTAGCGCACGTGCCATCGACTGAGATTGAGATAGGCGAACAGGAACACCAGCAATGTCGCCGCGAGGATCGCCTCGCCCGCCGCGCGCCAGACGCGCTCGGCGTTGTTCGACATGTCGAGCACCTTGCCCCAGAAGCCGAAGTCGACGCCGATATAGACCAGCACCGCCCAGGCCAGCGCCGCGGCGGCTGGGAACATGATCGAGCCCTTCACCACGAACAGGATCGTGAGCACCAGCGCGAGCAAGCCGGAGATACCGATCACGATGCCCTGGTAGAGCGTGAACGAATTGACCTTGTCCTTGTAGGCGTCAGGTTCCCACAGATAGAGCTGCGGCAGCTTGTCGGTGCGCAGTTCGGCGACATAGGTGACGACGGCGCCGGGATCGAGCGTGATGCGGAACACGTCGGCGGTCGGGCTGTCCTGCCGTTCGGGACGGTCGCCAACCGACGGGGTGATGGTGGCGATGCGCGACAGGCCGAGATCGGGCCACAGCAGGCCTGATGACACGATGCGATAGTGCGGCGCAACGATCAGGCGGTCGAGCTGGTCGTCAGTATTGTTGGCGAGTGCGAACACCACCCAGTTCGTTCCACCTTCGCGGGCGCGGACCTCGATGCGGCGCACGATGCCGTCGGTTCCGGGCGCGGTGGAAACCTGGATGCGGTCGCTTTCGGTGTGCTGATGGTCGAGCACGGCGGTGAGGTCGATCGCCGGCGCATCGCTGCGGACGCTGACGGCGTCGATCGCGTACGCATCAGGCGCAGCGGCAAAAATCATGAGGCCCAGCGCCAAGAGCGCAAGGCACCTGATCAGACGCAATGTGAGTACTCCGCGATCGACAATCGGTCCGGGCCCGGCGAACGGCCCAATGGTTGCGCGATAAATGACACGAAAGCGAAGGGAATCAAAGGGTTTCCACCCCTGCTCCGGCCGCGATCGTTAAGTGACCAACACAATTTTGCCAATATGTTCGCTGGTCTCCATGCGCCGGTGCGCGTCGGCGGCCTTTTCCAGCGGGAATGTGCTGTCCATCAACGGCTTGATCCGACCATCGCGCAGCAGCGGCATCACCTTGGCCTCGATGGCTACGATCATTGCCGCTTTATCCGCATTACTACGGGGGCGCAGCGTGGAGCCGGTGTGATGCAGACGTTTCACCATCAGCTTGGCGAAGTTGGCTGTCGCCTTCGGTGTTCCCGACAGGAACGCGATCTGGACAATGCGGCCTTCGACGGCGGCGGCCTCGTAGTTCCGCTCGATGTAATCGCCGCCGACCATGTCGAGGATGACATTGGCCCCAGTGCCGCCGGTCAGCTTCTTTACGGCATCGACGAAATCCTCGGTCTTGTAGTTGATGGCGTGATCGGCGCCGAGCTTGAGGCAGGCATCGGCCTTGTCCTTGGAGCCGACAGTCACGATCACCTTGGCGCCGAATGCCTTCGCGAGCTGGATCGCCATGGTGCCGATGCCTGAAGAGCCGCCATGGATCAAAAGCGTCTCGCCGGCCTTCAGCGCGCCGCGCTCGAACACATTGTGCCACACCGTCATCAGCGTCTCCGGCGTGGCGCCGGCCTCCTGCATCGACAGCGCCGGTGGCACGGTCATCGCCTGCGCGTCCTGCGCGATGCAATATTGCGCATAGCCGCCGCCGGCGACGAGCGACATCACCTTGTCGCCGAGCTTGTGCCGCGTCGTGCCTTCGCCGAGCGCCACCACTTCGCCTGAGATCTCGAGGCCGGGCAGGTCGCTGGCGCCCGGCGGCGGCGGATAGGAGCCGGAGCGCTGCGCGACATCAGGGCGATTGACGCCGGCGGCTGCGACCTTGACCAGGATTTCGCCCGGACCCGGCACCGGCACAGGGCGGGTCTCCGGCAGCAGGACCTCCGGGCCGCCCGGCTTGCTGATGGCGACGGCGGTCATTTGGGCGGGGACCTGTGGCATGGTTCGTCCTTGGTCAGGGATGAGGTTCGGCGGATGGCATATCGCCTTTTCCGCCGAAGTGAAACGCCGTCAAGCCCCGAACCTCGCAGCCAGATGGCTTGCTCGCTCAGGCGTGATTTTTTCGACCAGTGGGCCGAGCTGCGCGACCGGCGTACCGGCGCCGGCATCAAGCAGGGCGGCGAGTGGGCCATTGGGCCAGTGCGGAACGCTTGCCTCACATGTTGCGCGCACGCGAAAGTGGCTGCAAAATTCCCATCAGGAAGCCAAGGCGCCAGATCATCATTGCCGGGAGGACACATGCCGATTGAGGAAGACGACCGGCCGCCGAAGAAGATCACTCACGAGATCGGGCAGGACCTCTCGCTGTTGTCGGTCGAGGAGTTGACCGAGCGCATCGCGCTTTTGAACACCGAGATCGATCGCCTGAACGAGGCGATGTCGAAGAAGCGCGCGTCGAAGGATGCCGCGAACAGTTTCTTCAAGTCGTAGCGCGATAGCGATGATGAGAGCGAAGCTTCTGGTCGGCTTGATCGCCGCCGTTTCGGTTGCCGGAGCGGCCAGCCCGGCCTTCTCCCGCACGCCTTCGGCCTGTGCGAAGGGCGACAGAACCGCGCGCCAATGCAAGGAGCGCGACTGCCAGGGCCTGTTTGAAGCGAACCTCGCCGCGTGTAGCGAACTGCCTGCCAACAAATCGTGTGTGGACATGGCAAAATCGCAAAAGGGCCGGTGCGATCAATTCTGCGATGCCAACTATTCCGATACCGAGGCTGGCTGCCCGGAGAAATAGGTCACGCGCAATTTCACGTGTTCCGTAACCGGATGGAGCCAACGGGTCGCGCGAACACGCGCCCGGTTGGCCCCTTCCGGGTACGGATCTGTCTGCGCCCTGTCCCAGACTGGGCCAATGGCCGACATGGCAAACGAAACATAAAGAAATCCGTTCGTTTACGGTCCGTTAAGCTTTCTCGATTATGACTGGATTGTCCTCGTTTGGACACCGAGTGGCTCCTGTCCACTCTGTTTGACGCCTCCCTGTTATCAACTTCAAAAGCCGCCGGAAACGGCGGCTCTTTTTTGTGCGCCCCACCAGCTGGAAACCATAATTCGGGTTGCGGCTGGACTCTTCACCACGCCCGCGCAATGATTTGTTCATCATAAGCTGGCGCGCTAGACGCCAGTGGGCGTTACGGTGGTGTGAGGGCGTTAACCATGGCGGATCGTTCGCTCGGCGAATCCGGTCTTGTGCTGTTCAGTGAACGGCTGACCAATTCTGCGGCATTTGGCGTGCTGTTCCGGGAAGGGATGGACCTGGTCGAGCAGACCGCGGCCTATCTCGACGGTGACGGCCGCTCTGAGGCCAAGGCGCTCGAACGCTCCGTCAGCCTCACTTATGCCACCGAGAGCATGCGCCTGACCACGCGGCTGATGCAGCTGGCGTCCTGGCTGCTGCTGCATCGCGCGGTCAAGGAAGGCGAGATGACGCTGACCCAGGCCAACCGCGAAAAGACCAAGGTCAAGCTTTCGGCCGCCGATCCCGGCGGGGCCGACATGATCGAGAAACTGCCCCACCAATTGCAGGACCTGATCTCCCGATCGATGGACCTGCAGACGCGGGTGCGCCGACTCGACACCACGATCCATGCGCCTGCGCCGGATCGCACCTCGATCGGCAATCCGCTGGTGCCGCAGCTCAACCGCCTCAAGGCGGCGTTCGAGCAATAGGATCGGCGCGCGTCGTCACGGCGCGCGATGCGGAATGGCCGCGAGACTTTCGCGTCTCCGAACTATTCGACCACGTCGCAGTGTACGCCGGAAAGACTGACCTGCAGGCCTGCTGAGTCCTGTCGCATCTGCTGTAGCGACGCGCCCGTCCAATGGGTTTGGAATGCGTCCGCGCTCGCGTAGACCTCGTAAAGCACGAGCGTGTCCGCTTCCTCCTTTGGCACCATGATCTCGAAGGAGAGGGTGCCAGGCTCGCCTGTCAGGCAACGCTGACGATGTGCCCTTAGGTGGTTCAGGTATTCGTCCCGCTTTCCAGGTACCGTCTTGATGGTCGCTACGATTGCCAGTTTGGCCATTGACCCCTCCAATGCGAGCTGAGGCTGTCATAATCATCCGGAGGATACCGGGTGCGTTCAATTCGGCCAATGTCCGCGACGGGGCATTCTCGACCGATCTTGCGGGGGCGGCCGGCTGGAATGAAGACACATGTCCGACGGCCGCGTGCGCGCTAAAGCGTGATGAGTTTTGGTCGAGTCGGTTCGCGGCGGTTTCGGTTCACCTCTCCCCGCCGGGGAGAGGTCGGCGCGAAGCGCCGGGTGAGGGCTCTTGCTTCTCGATAGACCCTAACCCCTCACCCGATTTGCTGCGCAAATCGACCTCTCCCAAGGGAGAGGTGAACCTTCGTCGCCGTTCGATCTCGACCTTATCTCATCACGCTCTAGCGAGTCCTCGCCCGCGCCCGTAGCCGCAACCCGTACTGATCCATCGCCTCGCCCAGACGCATCGCCGCGGCCTCCAGCTCCTCCGGCGCGAAGCCGCCGAAGCCGAGCATCAGGCCGGGCCGCGGTGCGGTCTTGTACATCGGCGAAATCGGCCGCACGACGAGGCCGTCGGCAAGTGCAGTCTTCGCCAGCCTTACGTCGTCGACGTCCCGCGGCGGCCACAGCAGCAGATGCATGCCCTGGTCGCTTGGTTGCAGCGTGACGCCGCGTGGCATGTGACGTTGGAGCGCCGCGATCAGCGTCGTGCGCCGCGCGGCATAGACGCCGCGGATGCGCCTGATATGGGCTTCGAAGAGACCCTCCCGCATGTAGGCTGCCAGCACGTGCTGGTCGGCGGTCGGTGAATGCCGGTCGAGCAACGCCCGCGCGCCGGCAAAGGCATCGATCAGCGGCGCCGGCGCAACGACGTAACCAAGCCGCAACGAAGGGAACAGCACCTTGCTCAGCGTGCCCAGATAGACCACGCGCGAGGGGGCGAGGCCTTGCAGCGACGGGAAGGGGTGGCCGGCGTAACGCAGCTCACTGTCGTAATCGTCCTCGACGATCCAGGCGTTGCGGCGCTGCGCCCATGCGACCAGCGCCTTGCGGCGCGCCATGCTGATCGGCATGCCCAGCGGATAGTGATGCGAAGGCGTGACGAAAGCAGCCTTCGCATTCGGGCAGGCGGCGATTCCGGCATCGACGTCGATGCCCTGTGCATCGACCGGGACGCGCGTCGTGACGAGATCGAGATCGTCGAGCACGGCGGTCATGCCGGGATAAGCGGGATCCTCGGTCCACACATGATCGCCTGATGACAGCAGCACGCGGCCGGCGAGGTAAAGCCCCTGCTGGGTGCCGGCGGTGATCATGACTTGCTCCGGCTCGCAATGCACCGCGCGCGATTTGCGAACGTAGTCGGCGATCGCCTGCCGCAATTCCATCACGCCGCGTGGATCGCCGTAACTCGATGGCGCCGCGGCACGCGAGGCCCGCACCCGGTTGCCGAGCCGCCGCCAAGTGTCGTCGGGCGCGACGGCGCCGCCGGGAACAGCGATCGCAAACGGTGCTTCCGGCATCGGCGTGAAGGCGGCGGCGACCTCGGCCAGCCTTCTGGCGCGGAGCGGTATCTGAAGCGGCGATGACCTGGCGTTCCGGTCGAGCTTTGGACCGGCAGGCCGCGGCTGGTCGGCGAGCATCGCGGCCACTCGCGTGCCGGCGCCGACCTGCGATTCCAGATAGCCCTCGGTCTGCAATTGCTCGAAAGCTTCCACGACAGTGCCGCGGGCGACGCCGAGCGAGGCTGACAGCGCGCGGGTCGAGGGCAGCAATTCGCCGGCTTTCAGCGCATTGCCGGCAATGGCCGCGCGCAACGCCCCGGCAATCTGGCGTCCGACCTGGCCTGCGGCACGGTCGACGGCTCCGAGCCAGGGAATGCTGATGATCGTGCGCGGGCGCGGCACAGTGGTCTATCCAGAATAACAGGAAGTGGTCCTTATCATAGACCATTTCCAGGCTATCATGCGAGTGGTCACTGATGAGGTCTGCCATGTACCTGCCGCCGCACTTCAAGATGGACGAACTCGGCGCGATCCATGCCGCGATACGCGCCTCGCGGCTCGCGACGCTGGTCACCGCGACTGCGGATGGATTGATCGGAACGCCGCTGCCGCTGATCCTCGATGAGCGCGAGGGCGATTACGGCACGCTGTACGGCCACGTCGCGCGGCCCAATCCGCAGTGGAAGCTGCCCGCGATCGGCGAGGCGATGGCCGTTTTCACCGGGCCCGACGCCTATGTGACGCCGTCCTGGTATGTGACCAAGACCGAGCATGGCAAGGTAGTGCCGACCTGGAATTACGTTGCCGTGCATGCCTATGGATCGCCCGAGTTCTTCGAGGACGCGGATCGCCTGCTCGACGTCGTGACGCGGCTGACCGAGTTCCATGAGCGTTCGCGCGAAGAGGCCTGGCAGGTCAGCGACGCGCCGGCCGACTTCATCAAGGCGCAGCTCCGTGGCATCGTCGGCTTCCGGATGCCGATCACGCGGATCGATGCCAAGCAGAAGATGAGCCAGAACCGCAAGCTCGAGGATCGCGCCGGTGTCATCGAAGGTCTCGGCGCCAGCGACAGGCCGAGCGATCGCGAGGTTGCCGCGATGATCCCGGCGAAGTGAGCGAACGCAGCAGATGGAATTGTACTTAGCGTTCGCGATCACGACCGCAACCTTCGCGTTGATGCCGGGCCCCGCGATGCTCTACGCCGCCGCCCGCACGCTGGCGGGTGGCCGGCGCGCGGGCCTGATGGCCTCGCTCGGACTGCATCTTGGCGGCTACGTGCACGTGGTCGCCGCGGCCGCCGGCCTCGCCTTGCTGTTTCACGCGGTGCCGCCATTGTTCATGGCGATGAAGCTTGCGGGTGCGGCCTATCTGGTCTGGCTGGGCCTGTCGCTATTCCACGATAGCCACGGAACGAAGCAGCCAAAGCTTGCGCCAGTCTCGGCGCAACGCGCCTTCGTGCAAAGCGTCGCCGTCGAGGTGCTCAATCCGAAGACCGCGATTTTCTTCCTGGCGTTCCTGCCGCAATTCGTCGATGCGTCCTCGAGCGTGCCGGTATGGGCCCAACTGCTCGCGCTCGGCACGATCGTCAATCTGATGTTCTCGCTGGTCGACATTGTCTGCGTGATGTTTGCGAGCGCGGTGATGTCGAGGCTGCAGCGCTCGCGCCGGTCGCAGAAGATCATGCAGCGGATCGGCGGCAGCATCCTGATCGGGCTCGGCGCGCGGCTCGCGTTCCAGGATAGGTAGGAGCCGTAATCCTGCAGGGGTTCGTAGCTAACCCGCGACCTTCGCTGCTCCATCCTATGTAAGGTGAGCACGCGAGGGTGGGGAGAGGGGTAGCCCCAGGCGAGACCGACGATGAGCGCGTGCACTCGCACTCTCTTGTCGCGCGTCGTCGTTAAGCATACGGAGACAGCACGCCGTGCGGCACCCCTCTCCCTAACCCTCCCCCGCAAGGGGGGAGGGAACCCATCCAGTTGTGCTTCCCTGACGCGCCAATCACTGATTTGCCCGACGAGGCAACCCCTCGCATCAAAAATATTTCGCTTTATCAGAAATAAGAATTGCTGTATGAATCGATCCGTCTCACCCGCTTGAGGGGCGCGTCGCGGTCGTCACGAGTGTTGCGGTGGGATGCGGTGGACGCTGATGTCGCGATTGACGATCGTGGCAGATGGCGGACGGCGAAATCGTGCAGGCCTGACGCCCTAGTGGCAGGTGTCTCATCAGCGAGGGACTAGCGTTCCTGCTGACGGCGGTGACAAGAAAGCCCAGTCTCACCGGGGAGAGTACGTATAAGCCGGAAGACCATCGCGCAGGGAAGGCCGGGTTGTTCCCGGTTACACCTGTGGTCCTACCCCGGTGCTTTTTGTTGCACCGGGCCCATGGGTGCAATCGGCACCCGGCTTTCCCTGCGCCCTCTGCAAGATGAGAGGGCAAACGAAATGCAAAACTCGGACAAATCGTGTCGCGAGAATGCGAAGCCACACCCATCGCTGTCATCGCCCGCGAAGGCGGGCGATCCAGTACGCCGCGGCCCATCGGCTCAATCACAACTGTCTCTGGAATACTGGATCGCCGGCGTGTGCGGGCGATGACAGCGAGCACGTGCCCCAAAACAAAAACGCCCCCGCGAGGGGGGCGTTTGCATCTGACCGCAAAAAAGCGATCTGCGCGGACGTTAATCCTTCTTGAGGAAGCCCGAGAACTTCTTCTGGAAGCGCGAGACGCGGCCGCCGCGGTCCATCAGCTGCTGGGTGCCGCCGGTCCAGGCCGGGTGCGACTTGGGGTCGATATCGAGGTTCAGCGTGTCGCCTTCCTTGCCCCAGGTGGTGCGGGTCAGGTATTCGGTGCCGTCGGTCATGACGACCTTAATCGTATGATAATTCGGGTGAATATCGGCTTTCATGGCAGTTCCTTCGGCGCGCCGGCGCCCATCTCAAGAATATCTGGGATACGGGATTTGGCCGGCTCTATAACGCATGGAGGCCCCTAAAACAAGGCCACGAAGCCCACCAAATGTATCGCCGGATTGGGACTTTCCGCCCATTTGCCAGCGGGGGGCGACGGGCCTATCTGGAGGCTGAAAAAACCGGTCTGGATTCATGAGCGTAGCCGAACAGATTGCGACCCCTGACGGCGCCCCGCAGCCCCCTCGCGACGCCCTGCTCGATGAAGAGGCCTTCATCGAGAGCCAGCTCACGGAGCCGGCCCAGAGCCGCGCCCGGCTGCGGCCGCTGCTTGCTCTCGCGCCTTACGTGGCGCGCTACAAGGGACGGGCGATCCTCGCGCTGATCTCGCTAACGGTCGCGGCGATCACCACGCTGATCGTGCCGGTCGCGGTGCGGCGGATGATCGATATGGGCTTCACGCCCGAAGGCATCGCGATGATCAACAGCTATTTCAGCGTGATGATCGCCGTCGTCGCGGTATTGGCCGGCGCCAGCGCCTCGCGCTACTACCTCGTGATGACGATCGGCGAGCGCATCGTCGCCGATCTCCGGCGCGACGTGTTTGCGCACCTGATCGCGCTGTCGCCGTCGTTCTTCGATTCCTCGCGCTCCGGTGAACTGGTATCGCGGCTGACAGCCGACACCACGCAGATCAAGTCGGCGGTCGGCGCCTCGGTTTCGATCGCGCTGCGCAATGTGATGCTGTTCATCGGCGCTGCTGCGATGATGGTGATCACGAGCCCGCGGCTGTCCGGCTTCGTGCTGCTGGCGATCCCGATCATCGTGATCCCGCTGGTCGCGTTCGGCCGCTGGGTCAGGCGGCTGTCGCGCAATGCGCAGGATACGCTGGCGGATGCCAGTGCCTACGCCTCCGAATTGATCGGCGCCATCAGGACCGTGCAGGCCTATACCAGCGAGCGGTTCGCCAACACGCGCTTTGCCCGTGAGGTTGAACAGGCCTATGAGGCGGCGCGCAGCTCGACCAAGGCGCGCGCGGTGCTGACGCTGATCGTCATCTTCATCGTCTTCTCCAGCGTGGTCCTGATCCTCTGGGTCGGTTCGCATGACGTGCTGACGGGAGCGATCAGTCCGGGACGGCTCGGACAATTCATTCTCTATGCCGCCTTTGCCGCGAGCGGCCTCGGCCAGCTCAGCGAGGTCTGGGGCGAGGTCTCGGCCGCGTCGGGCGCCGCCGAGCGGCTGTTCGAGATCCTGCGCGTCAAACCGGAGATCGCTTCTCCCGCCAGACCGCGCGCGCTGCCGCAGCCGCCGCGCGGCGATGTCGGCTTCGATCAGGTCAGCTTCGCCTATCCGACCCGCCCCAATGTGCTTGCCGCCGACGGCGTGTCGCTGTCGGTGCGGTCGGGCGAAAAGGTCGCGATCGTCGGTCCCTCCGGCGCCGGCAAGAGCACGCTGTTCCATCTCTTGCTGCGGTTCTACGATCCGAAGTCGGGCACGATCTCGCTCGATGGCGTGCCGATCCGGGAGACCGATCCGGTCGACGTCCGCGCGCGCATCGCGCTGGTGCCGCAGGATTCCGTCGTGTTTGCGGCAAGCGCGCGCGACAACATCCGCTTCGGCCGCCCCGATGCTGATGATGCCGAGGTCGAGCGCGCCGCCGATCTCGCGCATGCCACCGAATTCCTGCGCCGTCTGCCCGGCGGCTTCGAGGCCCAGCTCGGCGAGCGTGGCGTGACATTGTCGGGCGGCCAGCGCCAGCGCATCGCGATCGCGCGCGCCATCCTGCGCGACGCGCCGCTGCTGCTGCTCGACGAGGCAACCTCGGCGCTCGACGCCGAAAGCGAGACGCTGGTGCAGACCGCGCTGGAAGAGCTGATGCGCCACCGCACCACGCTCGTCATCGCGCATCGCCTCGCGACCGTTTTGTCCTGCGACCGCATCCTGGTGATGGACCAGGGCAAGATCGTCGAGCAGGGCACCCATGCCGAGCTGGTCGCCGCGGGCGGCCTCTACGCGCGGCTGGCGCGGCTGCAGTTCGAGGGGATTTGAAGGGGGAGGCTCGTTTCTGGTCTAGCGAACGGGCGGCCGGTCCAGCAGCGAAAGCATCTCGGCCGTCGTGGTGGTCTCGCCGAGGCGCGGGAAGATGCGTTCGACGCTGTGTTGATGCGCGACGGGATCCATATCGGTCATCGCATCGACCACCAGGGCAACGTGATAGCCATGATCATGCGCGTTGCGGGCGCTGGACTCGACGCCGATGCTGGTGGCGATGCCGGTCAGGACGACCTGGGTCACGCCGCGCCGCCGCAGGAAATGATCGAGCGATGTTCCGTGGAACGCGCCCCATTGCAGCTTCGTCACCCGGTGGTCGTCGGGATGTTGCTCGAGCTCGGGCACCAGTTCGGCCCAATCCGGCGGGAGCTGCAGCTTGTGAGAGACGGCGATACGGCCGGGCGCTTGTCCCGCGACATTCACAAGCACCACAGGAAGGCCATGGCTCCGGAACGCTCGCGCCAATCTTGCATTGTTTGCGGTGATCTGTTCGGCCGGATGCGCCGTCGGCAAGCCGACGATGCCTTTCTGCATGTCGATGACCACGAGAGCGGGGTTCTCGTCGAGCTGAGAGAGCGGCATTGAGAGTCCTTTCAGTGGGGACGCGGGTTGGTATTGGCGGAACGGGAAATCGTTCGATCGAAGATCGTGCCGGCAAAGAGCACGGCGCTGAGCACTCCCATCACGAGCGCCAGGCGATGCAATCCCTGGTCGGTCGCATGCTGGCCATACACGAGCCCAAGGAGGCTGGTCGCCGCGATCGCGCCGATATATTGCGCCGTGCGCTGCAGGCCGGCGGCCGTTCCGATCTCTTCGGCCCGGGCTTGCGTATAGACGGCGGTCTGCGTCGCGGTCGAGAACATGCCCTGAGGCGCGGCAAAGAAGATCACAGCGGTCGCGATCAGCAGCACGGGTGTCGCGCCGTTCAGGAACAGCAGACAGATGCAGCCGATGACGCCGGACCCGATGCTGATCAGGAGCGGCGTCCGGACACTGCCCTTGTGGGTGCCGGCCAGCGAGGAGAGCGCTGCGACGATCGACATCGGGATGGTGATGAGCCCGGCCTCTTTCTCGGTGAAGCCGGCGGCGCTTTCCAGCCACTGCGCGAAGCCGTAGAGGATGCAATAGACCATCATGAGCATCGTCCCCGCGCGAAGGTAGGTCACGGCGAGCGCCCGGTTGCGGGCCAGCATCCGCACGTCGATGAACGGCTGCTTGCGCCGTCTGGAATGCACGACGAGAGCTGTGCAGAAGGCAATCGAGAGCGCGAGTGCGATCCAGATCGGGCGATCAAGGTCCAACAGAAAGATCATCAGGCTCAGCAGAAACGCCGTGAACAGCCCGATGCCGGGCAGATCGAGCTCTTCCAGCAGGCGGCTCAGCCGCTCGGCGGGCCGCTCGTCCTTCGGCACCCACAACAGCACCAGCGCCATGATCCCGAGGGCGATCGGGACATTCACGGTGAAGATCGCGTGCCACCCGAAGGCGGATGTCAGGACGCCGCCGAGAAACGGGCCGATCGCAAGCATCGCGGTGCCGCTCATCGAGAGGACCCCCATTGCGAAGGGCGGCGGCTCGCGGCCAAGCTTGTCCGCCTGCACGCGATAAATCCGCATCGCCGACGGATAGGCTCCCGAGGTTCCGATCCCCAGCAACACGCGCACGACCACCAGGCCGCCCAACGACGGCATGAATCCGGCGAGCAGGCCCGCGAACGCGACGAGCAGAAGGCAGGCGAAATAGATGCGGCGGGGCCCGAACAGGTCGGCCAGGCGGCCCATGGTCGGCTGCGCGATGGCGCTGGTGAGATAGAGCCCCGCGATCAGCCAGCCGGTCTCGGCGACGCTTGCATGAAAATCAGCCGCGATCGACACCAGCGCCGTGGAGATCATCGTGGAGTTGACGGGGTTGAGCGTCGAACCCAGCGCAAGCGGTACGACAAGGCGCATGCCAAAACGCGCTTGCTGTCCTCCAGGAGAGGAGGATTGTGTCGTCAGTTCTTCACTCATGAGTTTGCGAGGCGGCGGATCAGCTCGATCGCGGAGACGAGCGTCTTCTGTTCGGCAGGCGTGAGCTCGGCGACCGCGGTCATCAACCATTCGTGCTTGGCAAGCCTGACCTTGCGCCGGGTCTCGAGACCTTCCGCGGTGAGTGCGAACAGAACCTGCCGCCCGTCGCTCGGATGCGACCGGCGCTCGACGAGCCCTTCCTCTTCCATCGCGCCGAGTGTCGCGCCCATCGATTGGGGCTTCACGGCTTCCGCCCGAGCCAGGTCGGCGATCGTCATGGGGCCAGCCTGTTCGAGCCGCGCCATCACCGCCACCTGCGACCACGTCAGTTCGCGCGTGTTGGTCATGGCCCGCAGCCGGCGCAGCAGCTGGCCCATCACCGGCAGCAGCTCCGTGACGGCAGTTTCGAAGTCCTGTGTTCTTGTCATGCTGAGAGGCATATTATCCAACAGGCAAACTTGCAAGTTAATCTTGCAAGTTTTCCTGTTAAATATTCTCGGTCGCTGATGCCGCCTTCTTGCTCGAGGTCGAGGTGGTTGCGATCCAGCGCCTGTCGCGGCGGATCGGGGTCGTGGTTCCGAACTTTCAGATGGTGCCGGCCTTGCTGCAAGGCTCCGACATAATCGCGTCGCTTCCGTCGCGCGTCCTGGCCGATTTCAGGGGGCTCGTTGCCTTCCCGCCCGCCGATCGCGGTGTCAGGCTTTTCCCTGCATTGGCCTGGTACCGGCGGCGCGCGAAGGACGTGGCATTACAACATGCCGGGACAATCCTGACCACCTTGTTGCGATAAGAGGGCGATGCCTTTTTGTGTGTTGGCGCCGTGCGTCGCGGGTCGTAAATCGTCTCCAGAGCGGCCGCGGGCCGTGGGACGTGAATTTTTGGAATGCAGGAGTGGGCAATATGGGTGGTTTGGTGATCAGCGGCGGCCGGGTGGTGGATCCGGCCAGCGGGATGGACGCTGTCGGCGATGTGGCGGTGCTGGATGGCCGGATCGCCGCTGTCGGCACCGGGCTCGGCGGCGCTGAACGGCAGATTGACGCGACCGGGCTCGTGGTGGCGCCCGGCTTCATCGACCTGCACGCGCACGGCCAGACGATCCCGGCCGACCGCATGCAGGCCTTTGACGGGGTGACGACGACGCTCGACCTCGAGGCCGGCGTGCTGCCGGTTGCATCCTGGTATCAGCGCCAGGCTGAGAAGGGACGCGTGCTGAATTACGGCGCCGCCACCAACTGGGCCTTCGCGCGGATCGGCGCGATGACCGGCTCGAATGCGGAAAGCTCGCTGGAAGCATTCGGCAATGCGATGCGCGACCGCCGCTGGATCGACAATGTCGCCAGCGATACCGAGATTGCCGGCATCCTCGAGCGCATTGCGGGCGGTCTGAACGAGGGCGGCATCGGCATCGGCATTCTCAATGCCTATGCCCCGGGCGCCGGCGTCCAGGAACTCACGGCCGTGTGCCAATTGGCGGCGGCGCAAAATGTGCCGACCTTCACCCACGTCGCCTACATGTCGCGCATCGACCCGGAAAGTGCGGCCGAGGCCTATATCCGCCTGATCGGCTATGCCGGCGCCACCGGCGCGCATATGCACATCTGCCACTTCAACTCGTCGAGCAAGACGGATATCGAGCGTTGTGTCGCGTTGATCGCCAAGGCTCAGGCGCAGGGCCTGCCGATCACGGTCGAGGCCTATCCTTACGGTACCGGTTCGACCGTACTGGCGGCGGCGTTCTTCAGCGATCCCAAATTCGAGGAGCGCAATGGGCTAGGCTATGACACGGTGCAACGCGTGACCGACGGGCATCGCTTCCGCGACCGTGAGGAATTGTTGGCGGCGCAGGCGGAAGAGCCCTCGACGCTGGTGCTTTGGCATGTGCTTGATATCGAGAACAACCCGCACCATCGCGACCTCCTCGACATGGCGGTGCTGTATCCCGGCGGCGCGATCGCGTCCGATGCAATGCCGTGGACGCTGCCGGACGGAAGCGTCTACAAGGGCGACGCGTGGCCGCTACCGGAGGACGCGACCTCGCATCCGCGCTCGGCGGGTTGTTTCACCCGCTTCATCCGCGAATGGGTGCGCGAGCGCCGGAAGGTGTCGTTGCTCGAAGGCATCCGCAAATGCGCGCTGATCCCGGCGGAGATCCTCTCTGCCAGCACGCCGGCGATGCGTAACAAAGGCCGGCTGCACCCGGGTGCCGATGCCGACATCGTGGCGTTCGACTTCGAGACGCTGAGCGATCGCGCGACCTTCACTGCGATGAACCGCGCGTCGGAGGGCGTCCGGCACCTGGTCGTCAGCGGCCAGCCGCTGATATCAGATGGCGTGATGGATGTGGCAGCGCGGCCCGGCCGGCCGGTGCGCCGGCCAGTCGTTGCCGAGAGCTGATTGTGCCGGTCCCGATCCTGCTCGTCGCGGGCTTCCTGGGGGCGGGCAAGACCACGGTCGTGAATCATCTGCTGGCGCATGCGCAGGGCAGGCGGATCGCCGCCGTGGTCAACGATTTCGGCGCTGTTAACATCGATGCGGAGCTGATCGCCGGTGCCAGCGACGGCGTGGTGAGCCTGAGCAATGGCTGCATCTGCTGCTCGCTGGAAGGCGATCTGCTCCGCACCATCGCCACGCTGCTGCGGCGCGATCCGCGCCCTGAATTCATCGTGATCGAAACCAGCGGGGTGGCCGATCCCGCCGACATCGTGCGCAACCTGATGGACCCGGTGATCTGGAAGGAAGCACCGCTCGAAACCGTGCTATGCGTGGTGGATGCAACGCGGCCGACGGCTGCGTTGAACGATGCGCTGGTGCGATCCCAGCTGCGCGCCGCCGATGTGGTGGCGCTGAACAAGGTGGACCTGGTGGACGCGGAGGCGCGCATGCAGATGCACGATGCCATCCGGGCGCTGCGTCCGGCTGTGGTGGTGGTCGATGCGGTGCACGGCGAGGTCCCCACGGCGCTGCTGTTTCCTGCGGATATCGATCGCGTGCCGCAGCCACGGGAGGCGGCACCCCCGCGGCCGGTGGTCGATCGGTTCGAGACCTTGAGCTGGACGTCGGAGCGGCCGGTGCGATTGCCGCGATTTCAGCAGGCGATCGGCCGGCTGGCGCCGAAGCTCGCGCGCGCGAAGGGATTGTTCGAGACGGTGGAGCAGCCCGGGCGGCTGATGGTATTTCAACTCGCGGGCGGACGGGCGACACTGGCGGCGGGTGGCATGTCGGCGCCGGGCGTGCCGCGAACACGGATCGTGTTCATTGCGGAGCTTGGCGTTCTGTCGCGCGCGGAGATCGACGGGATCATGGAAGGGTGCGTCGACGTCGGATGAAGATTTCACTGCAGCTCGTCGGGTTCGCCGAACCATTGCGACGCGCGGCTTGAGTAGCCTGCGCAAGGTCCGGGGCAGCTTCACCGGCCCAGGCGACAAAACCATCGGGGCGCACCAGCACGGCGCTCAACCCCAGCCGGTCCTTGACGTCGCCTGCGACATACGCGATCCGGCCGCTCCAGCGGCTCGCAAGCGCCCGAAGCGGCGACCACGCGTCAAAGTCGAGCAACAGACCTCTTCCCGTCCGGAGGAGTTCGTCCGCGAAAAATCTCACCGCCCGCGCGAATGGTCACGTCTTCGCCCGATTGGTCGAGATCCTCGACGCCGAGGCCGCGCCTGATCTCGACGCCAATCGTGGTCGCGCGAGCGGATTCGAGGTGCTCCATCTCGACCGCGATGCTGCCGCTGGCAGGACCTGGCAAGCGATACGGCCATTTCGAGGATTCGATGGTGTCGTGGAAAAACTGGATACCGGCGAAATGGCCGCCAGGGCGGCGCGGCTGTTGCATCCAGTGAGCCGATGTCGAAGCGCTGCTTTGGCCGGAGTCGTCTTTCGCACGCGACGGCGTCGCGATGTCGCCCAACAGCCCACGACGATGGAAGGCTTCGATGGTCGGCGCGGAAAGGCCGCGCATGCCGAATGGAAGCCGCTTCAGCGGGCAGTGCATGTTCTCGTTTTGTTCCAGCACCGCGGAACGGCCGCAGGGGCTGCGAGAACGCAAGCGGCAGGAGACGTCCGAGCGGATCATCGAGAAGGGTTTGAAACTGTTCGTGAAGAACGGATACGAAGCCCCGACGCTCGATGCGATCGCGCAGGCAGCCGGCATCTCGCGCCGGACGTTCTTCTACTATTTCAAGTCCAAGGAGGACGTGCTGCTGGCCGCGCACGATAGCGGCTTCCGGGAAGCGCTCGGGCCCGCGATGCTCGACGAGCCTCCCGATCAAGCTCCTCTCGAAGCCGTCCAGAAGTGCCTGATCAAGCTCGCGTCACACTACGAGACCAAGGAGTCCGTCGTCTTCGACCGCCTGATGCAATCGACCGAAGCGCTCCGCGCGCGGAAGGAAGTCGTTTTCGTCGAGACGGAGCAGATCCTGCTGGAAGCGATGTGCGAGCTTTGGCCGGCGCCGGCGCGACGGGCTTCGGCTGGTCGCGATGGTGGCGATGGGGACGCTGCGGCTGGCCCCCGAAAAGTGGAAACAGAACGACGCGGCGCACCCGTTGGCCTATTACATCCGTCAGGGGTTCACGCTCCTGGCAAAACAGTTTTGATTGCCGCGCGACGCATCATGCCGACGCTCGCTGCGGAGAAAATAGTCAAAACCGAAACGACAGCCCCGAATAGACCTGCGCCTTCGGAGAATTCCTGTTTAATCCCAGATTGAGACCGATATCGACGATACTGTGCTTGTCGAGCTTGAAATTTGCCCCGAGATCGAAGGTGTAGACCGGGCGCGTCGCCGGGTCGGTGCCGGCAGAGGAATACAACTCGACCGTCGCATTGACGCCATCGAGGCCGGGTACCGGATGGCTGACGCCGATCAGGTTGACGAAGTTGGTGTAGCGGCCGTTGCCGGTTGCGGTTTTCAACACGTCAATCTCGGTCATCAACGTGATGATGTAATCCGCCGGCCGCAGGGCCAACGGCGCGATCAGGCCGCCTTCGACGGCGCCATTGCTGATAAGCGGCGCGGCGGAAGGCAGCTTGACATAGGGAATGAGAGCGAGCCCCGCGAACCCGCTATCATTGCCGAACAGGTTCATCTTGGTGCGCAGGAACACATCGCCGAAGCCGCTGCCGTCAATGGTCGTGCGACCCGACGCGGTGTCGAATAAGCGTGTATATTGCAGCCCGTTGAACTGCACTTCGACATCCATCCAGTCGGTCAGCCCAAGCTTGAAGTTCGGGTCGAGCGCCTGGATGCCGCGGGTGATGGTGCCCTGGCCGTTCGAATAGGTATAGCTGGCGAAATCGGTCTCGATCTCGACATGGCCGGCATCGACGGTGCGAACCGAAAACCCCTTTGCCGGGCGATCGGGCGTGAACTTCCGCATCTCGTCATCGGGCGTTGGATTGAAGAGCGTATAGCCGCTCTTGTCCGGCACAGGATCGGATGGCGGCGCGGCATCATCCGCGTGGGTCGGTTGCACGGCGGACGCCAGCATGCCCATCACAAGGCCCGTGAGGCCCGCCGCGCGCGGCGCAGACGGGCGGCTTCCCCGGATCATCGCACGCACCATCTGGACCTCGCCGGCATCCAGTATGCTCGGCGACGGAGCCGCCAGGCCGCCACGGCCTACGGATCCAGCTCCGTATCCCAGTAGAGGTAGTCGAGCCAGCTGTCGTGCAGATAGTTCGGCGGGAACAGCCGGCCGTTGCGGTGCAACTGGTGCACGGTCGGCGCATACGGCGCCTGCCTCGGAAACATCCTGGCCTGCTGCGGCGTCAGGTTGCCCTTTCGCAGATTGCAGGGCGAGCAGGCGGCGACGACGTTCTCCCAGGTGGTCTGGCCACCCTTGCTCCGTGGAATGATGTGATCGAAGGTGAGGTCGTCATCCGCCGAGCAGTATTGGCAGATGAAGCGGTCGCGGAGGAAGACGTTGAAGCGGGTGAAGGCGGGGTGGGTGGTCGGCTTGACGAAGGATTTGAGGGATACGACGCTGGGCAGCTGGATTTCGAAGGACGGACTTCGTACCGCCCTGTCGTAATACTCGACGATGTTCACGCGATCGAGAAACACCGCCTTGATCGCGTCCTGCCAGGACCAGAGCGATAGCGGGTAGTAACTCAGCGGCCGGAAGTCCGCATTCAGCACAAGCACCGGCCAACCGCCTTGCGAGACATGTGCGTTCAAATAACGCTCCTGACTCCCATTAGCTGCGAAGCAGCATGCACTCACATACTACAGGCAGCGTGACGGGATTGTGAAGAGCAATGAGCCGCTTATCCGCGGTTTGGTCGCCATGTTCCTGCCGCGATTGCATACCGGCCACAAGGCCCGCTAAAGGGAGCCGCAGGCCCTTTTTTCGCCTGCTGACGGACCCTGCTGATGACCACCACGTCCCGCTACCTCGAGGCGCCTCGCCGATTGCGCGCGTTCGTGCGCGCCCACGAAACCAGCCTGGTGGTGCTGGCCGTCCTGATCGGAGCCGTTGGCGGGCTTGTGGTCGCGACCATGAGCGGGCTGGTCTCGGTGCTGCATGCGGTGCTGTTCAATTTGCCGTGGGGCGAGCGGCTCTCAAGCCAGCCGAGCATCGATCCGATTCGCGCGCTCGCGGTTCCGGCGCTCGGCGGCCTGCTGCTGGGATTCGCGTTCCTCCTCCTGCTCCGCTGGCGGCCGGCGCGCGAGATCGACCCGATCGAGGCCAATGCGCTCTATGGGGGGCGGATGTCGTTCCGCGGCAGCGTGATCGTGGCGTTGCAGACGATCTGGTCGAGCGGCGTCGGCGCGTCGGTGGGTCTCGAGGCCGGCTATACCCAGCTTGCGAGCGGCCTCGCCTCCTCGCTCGGCCGTGGCTTCCACCTCCGCCGCAACGACCAGCGCATCATGGTCGGATGCGGCGCCGCGGCGGCGATCGCCGGCGCTTTCGGCGCGCCGCTGGCAGGCGCGTTCTACGCTTTCGAACTCGTGATCGGGGGCTATACGCCGGCGAGCTTGGCTCCGGTCGGCGTGGCGGCGGTATCGGGCTATTTCGTCGCTCACGCCTTCTCGCCGCTGTCGCTCGGGGTCGGTGTCGGCACCGTCGGCGACGTACTCGGGCGGGATCTCGCGATCGCCGCGCTGCTCGGCGTGGCCGCAGCGCTCACCGGTATCGTGATCATGCGCGGGGTGGCGCTGTGCGAGGCGCTGCTCGCCAAGACCCGCCTGTGGTCGCCGCTGCGTCCGGCGGTCGGCGGGCTCGCGGTCGGCGGCATGGCGCTGGTGACGCCGCAGGTGATGTCGTCGGGCCACGGCGCGCTGCATTTCGCAGGCATCGTGGCAATGCCGCTCGCCTTCATCGCCGGCGTGTTCGCGCTGAAGGCGATCGCCTCCATCATCTCGCTCGGCAGCGGCTTCCGCGGCGGCCTGTTTTTCGCAACCCTGTTCATGGGCGCGCTCGGCGGCCGGCTGTTCGCGGCCGGCGTCGACATCGTGTGGCCGGGGCTGAACCTCGATCCGAACGCCTATGCGGTGATCGGCATGAGCGCGCTGTCGGCCTCGGTGATCGGCGGTCCGCTGACGATGTCGTTCATCGCGCTGGAATCGACCGGCAATCTCTGGCTCTCGACCGCGGTGCTGGTCGCCGTCATCATCTCGACCACGATCACGCGCGAGCTATTCGGCTATTCGTTCGCGACCTGGCGGCTGCATCTGCGCGGTGAGACCATCCGCAGCGCCGCCGATGTCGGCTGGATCCGTGATCTCACCGTCGTCAGGATGATGCGGCAGGACGTGACGACGGTGGACGCCGCGATGCCGATCGAGACGTTTCGCGAAAAATTCCCGCCAGGCTCGAAGACCCAGGTGGTGGCGGTCGACGGCGCGGGGCATTACGCGGGGCTGGTGCTGATCGCGGAGGCGCATGCGCCCGACATGGAGGCCGAGAAGGGGCTCGTCGGCATCCTGCGGCATGCCGACGTCGCGCTGCATCCGATGATGAACATCCAGGAGGCGATCGCGGTGTTCGACGCGGCCGAAGCGGAATCACTCGCCGTGATCGAGGCCGATGGCGATCGGCGGCCGATCGGGACCCTCTCCGAGGCGCATGCGATGCGGCGCTACGCGGAAGAATCCGAGCAGCGCCGCCGCGAGGTGATCGGAGATCTTTGATTTCGCCTGTAGCCCGGATGTATGGGCAGGGGCGTTCGACATTACGCCGAAATCTTCTCCAGCTTCTGCAAACACCGCGTCACGCGCACCGATGCCGGCATTTCGGTGTCCGGAAAACTCGTCTTCCAGTCGGTGACGCCGACTTCGCCGATATAGATGTCACCCCTGGAATCCAACGCGATGCCGTGCGGCGCCAGGAATTTTCCGGTCTCGATGCCGGGACCATGCTCGCCGCCGAGGCGGGCGATGCGCTTGCCTTTGGCGTCGACGATCGACAGCCGCGGGCCGAGATTGGGCACCTTGCGGTTGACCGCCATGCCGGGGCCGAGCTCGCCGATGAGGAAGGTCGGCTGCTTGCCGCCCCTGTAGCAGCACAGCGCGCAGGGCCGGTGCAGATTGTTCCACTGCGTCTCGTATTTGCCGTTGCCGTCGAACACCTGCACGCGATGGTTCTCGCGGTCGGCAACGTAGACGAAGCCGTCGGCGTCGGTCGCGATGTTGTGCACGATGTTGAACTGGCCCGGATCGGTGCCGGGTTCGCCCCAGGTTTTGATCAGCTTGCCGTCCGGCGTGTATTTGTGGACGCAGGCATTGCCATAGCCGTCGGAGACGTAGATCTCGCCCTTCGGCGACAGCGCGGTGTGGGTGCAGCGGTGGAACGGCTCGCCGCTCATGAACGGCGCCGGCTCGTTCGGGATGCCGATGGTCAGCAGCACCTTGCCGTCGGCTGAGCATTTACGCACGGTGTGGTCGCCGTCATCGGTGCAGTAGAGATTGTCATCGGCATCGATGTGCAGGCCGTGGGCGCGGGAGAACACGGCTTCGCCCCAGCTCCTGATGAAGTTTCCCTCGCGGTCCAGCACCACCATGGGATGTTCGCCGCGGTTGAAGACATAGATGCGGTCGCGGCTGTCGACCGCGACCGAGGCGACGTCGGTCAGGCTCCAGCCGTCGGGCAGTTTTGCGAAATTCTCCACGACGCGGTAGCGATGCTCGCCGGTGCCGAGAATGGTTGGCATGCGTTTTCTCCCCTCGCGATGTCATTCCGGGATGGTCCGAAGGACCAGACCCGGAATCTCGAGATTCTCAGGTGCGCAATTGCGCACCATGGTTCGTCCTTCGGATGCCCCGGAATGACAGTGGTGGGTTTACGACAACTTCGCCACCGGTCCCACATCGCGCGGCAACAACCCGGCCTCGATCGCCTTGATCTGCAGCGCGAGGTATTGCGAGTTGATGCGGCATTGCGCGAGGCTGCCGGCGATGAACCACAGGCCTGGCTGCGGCGTGCGCGTGTACATGTTGCGCAGCTCCTGGCCGTCGCCAAAACCCCAGATCGGACCGACCCGCGCCGCCATCGCCTCGCCGAACAACTTCTTCACCAGTTCTTCCTGCGGCCGGTAGCCGGTCGCGAGCACGATGAGGTCGGCCGCGACAGTATCGCCGTCCTTCAGCCGCGCGCCGTCGCTGACGAACGTCTCGATATCGGAGAACTGGGCGAGCTTGATCGCGCCGCCGGCGACGAGATCGGCGCTGCCGACGTTGAAATAATAGCCGCCGCCGCGGGTCAGGTACTTGAACTGCCAGCCGGTGCCGCCGTCGCCGAAATCGAGCTTGAAGCCGACGCGCGCGAGTCCGTCGAGCAGTTCCTTGTCGAGCTCCTTCGACTGCTCGGTGATCAGCACATGGCTGCGCTTGGAGAGTGCCAGCGGCATCGAGGTCGCGATCAGATCATTGTCCTCGAGCGTGCCTTCGTTGTAGGCGGCGTAGGCGAGCTGTGCCGACGGCTCGATATTGGTGATCAGCGTCGAGGAGCGCTGCACCAGCGTGACCGCAGCCCCCGAGGAATGCAGATCCTGCGCGATGTCGTGGCCGCTGTTGCCGGTGCCGATCACCAGCGCGCGCTTGCCGTGCCAGTCCTCGCCGTCCTCGTAGCGGCTGGAATGCATGACCTTGCCGGCAAAATTTGTCAGGCCGGGAATATCGGGCAGGTTCGGGATGCCGCTGACGCCGGTCGCCATCACGACATGGCGCGGCTGCATCTTGCGCGCCGTGCCGTCGGCGCGGCGCAGCTCCACATTCCAATGTCCGCCCGCGTCATCATAGCTGCCGCCGGCGAATTCCGTGCCGGTCCAGAAATTCAGCTCCATGGCGTCGACGTAAGCTTCGAACCAGTTGGCGAGCTTGTCCTTCGGGATGTAGACGGGCCAGTTCGGCGGGAACGGCATGTAAGGCATGTGATTGACCTGCACCTGGTTGTGCAGGGTCAGCGCATGATAGCGCTTGCGCCAATTGTCGCCGACACGCGCCTCGCGGTCGACGATCAGCGTGTCGATCCCGAGCTGCTTCAGCCGCGCGGCGATCACAAGTCCCGCCTGTCCTCCGCCGACAACGAGGACATCAGGATCGCGGTCGGCATATTCGGCCGACGCCTTGCGCAGGTCGAGCCAGTTAGGGCCGCGGAAGTCGCGTGAATAGGCCTGCCCGCGCGGCCGTGTGTGGCCCTGCTGCTCCTCAAACCCCTTGAGCTCCTCCAGCGCGGTGAGCAGCGTCCAGGCCTTCAGGCGGTCGTCGTCGGCGGCGTCGGGGATCAGCCGCACGATGCCGTGGCCGCGGCCGATCGCCGTCTCGAACTTGAAGATCGCCTCGATCGCGTTGGTTCCCGCCCGTATCACCCGCCGCGGCGCGGCGCGATCGGCGTCGATGCGGAAAGTGTGCGGCGCGCTGCGTCGCGCATGCGCGGGCAGTTCTTCGAGGATCGCAAAGGCGCGGTTGACGGTCTGGATGTTCCAGCTCAGCGCCAGCACGTCGCGCCAGTGGCTGTCGGGATGGAACAGAGGCTTCAGAAGAACGTCGTCTGGGCTCGCCAGCGCGTCTTCGAACTGCACAAGCCAATTGTCGGCGGCAACCGAAATATCGTCCGTCTTGTCGAGCATCCGGCGTCTCTCGTCCCTAGAGCGTTTTCGAGCGAAGTGGATACCGGTTGGCGTAAAGAAAACGCGTCAAAAGAAAACCCAGAGTCCCGCTCCGATTGCATCGGAACGGGGTCGGGCCGTCTGTGCGGCGTCCACCTGGACCAGAACCTATACCCATTCGGCGGCCTGCAGAAAGGGCGTGGCGAGATGCCGCCTATTCGGCCAGCGACAGGATCAGGCCTTGATCCGGCGGGACGCGGCCATTGAGGGTATCGAGATAGGCCTGTCGCACCGCCTCGGGTCCGCGTCGCTCGACCACCTCGAGCCACTCCGGCAGATGCGGCGCGAGCCCTGCCCATGCCGCGCCGAAGCGCTGCTCGATACCGCCCGGGCCCCATTCCTTGGCCCGTTTGCGAATCTGGTCGGGCGCGAAGAACCAGACCGGCTTGGCGCCGGGCAAAACGGCCTCGTCGGGAGCGCTCGCGCGATGGGTCAGTCCGACCCGGCCGGAATATTTCATCTGCTCGCCAAAGTGCCGGTGCAGCGTCTCACGTAGTGCGCTGTTGCCGGCCATGTCGACATAGGCGACCGGCTTCGCATCGGGCATCGCGGTGACGCGGTCATAGGTGACGACCTCGTCATAGCAGCCGAGTGAGGTGACGAAATCGACATTGCCTTTGGAGGTCAACCCAATCACCCGGATGCCGAGTTGCTTGTGCAGCAGATGGGCGAGACCGAACGCGGTCTTGCTCGACGCCGACGACAGGATCACGCTGCTGGCGCCGAAGAAATCATTCTCGGCGAGGAAATCGTCGACTAGGAATGACAACATGAACAGAGGCACCATTAGTGCGCGGTAGTCGCCTTGCCGGCCGGCATAGGTCGGGTCGCCGGTGACGCGCGCGTAATTGTTATAGACCGGCGATACCTCTTGCCGGTGCGCGGCGGCATCGCGCAGGCCGCGCTTGCCGACGTCGGCGGCCTCGATGACGAGGTGTGTCGCCATCGGGAAATAGCCGAACAAAATTTCACCGACTGCGACGTTGGGATGTTTCGAGGCGATCACCTCGCCCAAGCCCCAGACCGGGACGATGCCGTAACCATCAGGTGCCGGGAATAATTGCCAATATTTCAGCTGGTCGCCGATCACGGCGTAAGTGATGTTGTTGGCGGTGAGCGCGAAGCGCGTGACGTTCACCAGCAGCGCTTCGGTCGGCAAGTCCGCGGCTTCAGGCAATTGCGTCTCGATCACCTTGCATTGCTGCAGATCGTTGCGGATGACGATGAAGTCCGTGGATTTCATGACGGTGCTCCCGGCTACGATGCGCCCGCATCATTGGGTCGAACGATGACTTCTTGCAACAGCAACAAAGTTTGAAACGTCGTTCGTTTCGCCGTCACTCCGCCGCGTGAAGGCCCCCGTCGCGGTAGAGATCGCGCAGCTTGCGCTTGAAGATCTTGCCGGTGGCCTCGCGGGGCAGGGCGTCCAGGAACTGGACGTCCCTCGGCACCTTGAAATTGGCGAGCTTGCCGCGCAGGAAATCCTTGATGGCGGCGACCGTGAGCGCCGCGCCGGCTTCCGGCTCGACGCAGGCGAACAGCCGCTCGCCATATTCGTCGTCGGGAACGCCGAACACCGCGCAGTCGCGCACGCCTGCCATGCCGATCAGCGCATTCTCGATTTCGGCGGGATAGATGTTGACGCCGCCCGAGATCACCATGTCGCGCTTGCGGTCGCACAGGAATACATAACCGTCGGCGTCGAGATAGCCGACATCGCCGACGCTGACGAGGCCGTCGCGGTCAGCCTCGGCGCGCGCCCTGGCGTTGCCGTGATAGTCGAAATCCGACAGCGCCGTCTGACGCATGAATATCTCCCCGGGCTCGCCGACGTCGCACGGCGTGCCGTCGGGCCGGAATATCCTGACGATGCCGCCCTCGATCGCGCGGCCGACGGTGCCGGGCTTCGCCAGCGCTTCCGCCGCCGTATGCCAGATCGGGATGCCGGTCTCGGTGGCACCGAGATATTCGTTGATCACGAGGCCCCACCACTCGATCATCGCGCGCTTGACCTGGACCGGGCAGGGTGCCGCGCCGTGGACGATGAAGCGCAGCGACGACAGGTCGTAGCGGCGGCGTGTCTCCTCCGGCAGGCGCAACAGCCGCACGAACATGGTCGGCACCATGTGCATGTGGCTGACGTGGTGGCGTTCAGTCAGTTGCAGCAGGTCCTCGGGATCGAAACGCGGCTCCAGCACGATGGTGCAGCCGCAGCGGAAGGCGAACATGCCGTAGGAGTGCGGGGCCGAATGGTACATCGGCCCGTTCATCAGGACCACCTGGTCGTCGTCCGGCTTGATGCCAAAGGTGATGGTGCCGATGTGCGCAGCGGCCAACTGTTGCTCGGGCGGCAGTGGCTTGCGCCGCACACCCTTCGGCAGGCCTGTCGTGCCTGATGTGTAGAACATCGGCGCGGCGCCGACCGGCGCGTCGGTGAGAGGCTGGTGGGTGTCGCGCCAATGGTCCCAGTCGGTCAGGCCGTCAGGCACGCGCGCAAGGTCCGGCGTCACGCCATAGGTCGCGGCGATCTCCGGCGGTGTCGTCACGACCAGCAGCTTGATCCCGGCCGGCAAACCATCCCGGATCTGCGGCAACAGGTCGGCGTGACAGACCAGCGTGTCGGCGCCAGAGTCGGAGAGGATGTAGGCGACCTCCTCGGCCTTGAGATGCCAGTTGATCGGTACCACCGGACTGCCGAGCGCGGCCGATGCCGCGACCACCTCGAACAGCGCGAAGTCATTGCGCAGCATCATGCCGACCGGCTTGCCGTCGCCCACGCCGAGTTCACGGAAGCCGTTGGCCGCCCGCGCAATGCGGGCGTGAATGTCGCTATAGCTGATGCGCCGCTCGCCGCTGATGATCATGTCGTACCCTCTCGGCGCTCACCCGGAGGTCAGGCGCTGGCCCGCAAGAAATTGTTGCGCGCCTCGGTGTACTCCGCCTTAAGCCGTCCCACCAGTTCGGCGACCGGCGGGGCGTCGGTGATCTGGCCGATGCCCTGGCCCGAGCCCCAGATGTCACGCCACGCCTTGGCCTTGGTGTTGCCGCCGGAGCCGAAGTTCATGCTGGATTTGTCGGCGACCGGCAGGTTGTCGGGATCGAGTCCGGCTGCTGCGATCGACGGCCCGAGATAGTTGCCATGCACGCCGGTGAACAGGTTCGAATAGACGATGTCGTGCGCCGCATGCGCGGTCAGCCCCTGCTTGTACCTGATATCGGCGTTGGCCTCCTCGGTCGCGATGAAGCGGGTGCCGATATAGGCGAGATCGGCGCCGAGCGCGAGCGCGGACGCGATGCTCCAGCCGTCGGAGATCGCACCCGACAGCAGGATCGTGCCCTTGAACCATTGCTTGACCTCGCGGACCAGCGCGAACGGCGACAGCGTGCCGGCGTGCCCGCCGGCGCAGACCAGGATCAGCCCGTCGACGCCCTGCTGGGCAGCCTTGCGCGCGTGCTTCACATTGATGACGTCGTGGAACACCACGCCGCCATAGGAATGCGCGGCTTCGACGATCTCGGACGGCGGCCGCAGCGAGGTGATGATGATGGGAACCTTGTGCTTCACGCAGGTTTCCATGTCGCGCATCAGCCGGTCGTTGGAGGCGTGGCAAATCTGGTTGACCGCATAGGGCGCGACCTTCTTCTCCGGATGCAACGCCTGGTATTCGCCGAGCTCGTTCTCGATCCGGGTCAGCCACTCGTGGAGCTTTTCGACCGGGCGGGCGTTCAGCGCCGGGAACGAGCCGACGATGCCGGCCTTGCACTGCGCGATCACGAGCTCAGGTCCCGAGACGATGAAAAGCGGCGAGCCGACGACCGGCAGTTCAAGCTTGTTGGCGAGTGAAACGGGTAGCGGCGTCCTGGATCCTCCACGCGCATGCCGATCGGCCGATGGCCGGGCGGATCGCGTCCTGTTGTGATGGCTGGAGCCATGGCTCTGTCGCGAGGATGCTGGATCAAGAATGAACCTAGGTGACCGGGCTTTTCGGCAAAGCTTGCGCGTCTCAATTCCTGCGGTAGGTGGCTATCTGCCAGACGTTCGCCCAGGAATCCCGGACCGTGGCTCGTCTGTCACCATAAGGCATATCGGCGGGAGTCTCGATCGCTTCTGCGCCTGCAGCAATCGCCCGCTGATAGGTCTCGTCCGCGTCTTCAACATAGACATGGAGAAAGGCCGGCATTGCCTCTCGTGCGTCTCCGCCGTCGCTGATCAGGATAATCGAATCTCCGATTCGGACTTCGGTTGGCGCTCCGAACCGAAGTTCGCCTTCCGCACCGAAAACGACTCTCAAGAATCCGGCCAAGCCAGCGACGTCGCTCGTGAAGATTCTCGGCACTACGGAAGGCCAGCCGACGGGTTTGGATTGGCTCATGTCCCTGCCTCTGACCAAGCAACGACGGTGCGTTGTCGATCAAGGTTACCACGAAGGTAGTCACGTCGTCTTGTGGCCGATGGCGGAAGCGACCGGCTAGTCTAACGATGTCCGCTCACGCGGGGGAAAGCAGACCTCGTACGCAAGACCGTCCGACTTCCGAGTCTGACCCAGGCTGTGTAAAAACGTCTTTCCTCCCCCAAAAACTGCACGCAACCGGGGACTATCCGTGTCAGACACGACGGTCTGAGCATATTTTTGCTTTGTCGGGTCCAGAGTCAACCCGGCCGCAAGCCCGGGCCACGCTGGCTACCTGAACGGTCACACGATACGCATAACAACACGAACTCTTCACGCCCGGATTGCCATCAGGAGTGGCTTGATGCCGACGATGTTCATTACGCGCGTGAGGTTGTAGGCGAGTACGTTCAGCGCCATTTCGGTCGCTACATTGGGCAACCGCTTCATTAGAAAGTGCGTCGCACCCATCCGCATCTTCAGTGTGGCGAACGGGTGCTCGACGGTTTCGCGGCGCACACGCATGGCTTGCGGGTTCTGATCGAGCCGCGTCTGCGCGGCCTCGACGACATGTTCATGTTCCCAGCGCTTGATGCGGCGCTCGTTGGACGTTGTGCATTGATCCTTGAACGGGCAGATGCGGCACGCCTTCGTCAAGTAAATCCGCATTTTCTGGCCATCTTCGTCAGCGGTGAAGTGGTGCGCCAGCTTCTCGCCGGCCGGGCAGCGGTAGACATCGTCCTCGGCCAAATAAACAAAATCAGATTTCCCAAAACGGCCTGCCGACTTGGCGCCCGAGGTCTGCGGCTTGGGCAGAGTGACCGCGACCCCGGCCCGTTCGCAGGCCAGGATTTCTTCACCTTTAAAGTAGCCCCGATCCGCCACGACGTCCAAGTTACCGCTGCACAGCGCGGCTTTCGCCGCCTGCGCCATCGTCGCCAGTTGCGATCTATCGGTGCCGACGTTGGTGACCTCGTGCGCGACAATCAGATGGTTCGTGGTGTCGACCGCACTTTGTACGTTGTAGGCGACCATGCCTGAGCCGCGTCCGCTCGTTGCCATCGAGCGGCAATCGGGATCGGTCAGCGATATCTGCTTGTCGGGCGAGGCGAGCAATGCCTTCTCAATCGCGGCCAGCCGTTTTACCTCTTCTTCTAGCTTCGCCAGCTTTTCCTTAAGCCGCGTCTTGGTCAGAAGCACCGTTTCCGACGGCTCTTCTCCTGCGGCAGTCTGACGGTCGGCGGTGTCGAGTTGGTTCATGTAGCGCGCCACGCTCTCTTCGATCTGCTTCTGGCGGCGCTGGATCTTGCCCTGCGTGAAGTTGTTGTCGCGACTGTTCACGGCCTTGAACTTGCTGCCGTCGATGGCAACGCTGGCCTTCGTCAGCAAGCCCATCTTGCGGCACAACGCAACGAATTGCGCGCAAACTTTCCTGATCGCTGGGCCATTGTCCTTGCGGAAGTCCGCGATCGTTTTGTGATCCGGAGCGAGCCGTCCGGTCAACCACATCACCTCGATATTGCGGCCAGCCTCGCGCTCCAGCCGCCGGCTCGATTGGACCCGGTTGAGGTAGCCGTAAATGTAGAGCTTGAGCATCGGCGATGGATGATACGCCGGCCGGCCGGTCGCTGCAGGATCAACACCATCGAACCCGAGGTCGCGCAGTTCCAACGCATCCACGAACACATCGACCGCCCGAATAGAATTGCCCTCGTCGACCCAATCATCGAGGCATCCCGGCAACAGCGTCGTCTGCTGGCGATCCGCCCCTTGAACGAAACCCTGCATCTCTTCCCCCGCCGATTCAGCAAGAGAATCATAGCATCGACTGGGTTTTCACACAGCCTGGACCCAAACCGGAAGCCGCGCTTCCAATCAAATGCAGCTATTCTAGCACTATATCAGTTAGTTGAAATTCGATGGCTTAAGCGTCGTAGCATAGTGATCGAAACGCATCGTGAAAGTCGCACGCCCTCGGCTCCTAGAGCGCAGGCTATTCACGTAGCCGAACATGTTCGTGAGCGGCACCATCGCGGTGATGACGTTGGCGTTGCCGCGCATGTCTTGGCCCTGAATCTGGCCGTGCCGCGAACTCAAGTCGCCGATGACCGAGCCCGTGCAGTCTTCTGGGGTCACCGTCAAATTTCCGGATGTTCCAACATAGAGACAGAGCAACTCGCTCGAAGGCACTTTACTTCGCGTTGGCGATGACGCCTTCGCGTTTCCTGAGCACGCGATAGTAGGCCCACCACAGATGCGCCGCCGCGCCGCGCAGCGGTCGCCACGGTTCGGCGAGCGGCGCCATCTGCTTCGGCGTCGGCCGTTCCTTCAGCCCGAGGCCGACCTTGACGGCTTCCTGCACGGCAAGGTCGCCGGCCGGCCAGGCGTCGCCATGGCCAAGGCAGAACAGCAAATAGACGTCGGCGGTCCACGGGCCGATGCCGGGCAGCGCGGTCAGCGTGTTGTGCGCGGCGTCAGCCTCTTCATTGGCGAGCACGTCGAGGTTCAGCCGCTCATCGGCGAGCTCGCGCGCGATATGCTTCAGCGTCTTGATCTTGGCCGCTGACAGCCCGAGCCGGCCAAGCCGGTCGGCGCGGGCTTTGCGGATCGAATCGTGATGGAACGGATCGAACGCCGTGCTGACGCGTCCCCAGATCGCCGCCGCGCTTGCGGTGGAGAGCTGCTGGCCGCAGATGATCGCGGCAAGGCCGGCAAAGCCCGGCTCGCGCTGGCGGATCGCCGGCATGCCGGTCAGTTCAAGGATCGGCCGAAGACGCCGGTCCTGATCAACGAGCTTGTGGATCGCGTCGTCGAGGTCGCCCTGGGTTTCGAGGTGGATCAGCATGTGGGGATCAGCATCAGTTTGTCACGCGCAGGCTTGACCCGCGCATCAATCTCCTATCGTAACAGAGTCTTGTTCAGATGGATTGCCGGGATAGGCGAGCGGAAGCGACGCCGTCCTTCAGACGTCTATGCCCGGCAATGACACGTGACCAACCGCCATGCCACACGTTTTCCGGTTTGCGCCGAGCCCGAACGGTTACCTTCACCTTGGCCATGCCTATTCGGCGTTGCTCAATTTCGACCTGGCGCGACAGTCGGGCGGGCGCTTCCTGCTGCGGATCGAGGATATCGACACGACGCGCTGCCGGCCGGAGTTCGAGGAGGCGATCTATGAAGACCTCGCCTGGCTCGGCATCTCCTGGGAGAGCCCGGTGCGGTTGCAATCGGAGCATCTTGCCGCCTATCGCGAGGCGATCGACCGCCTCTCGGCGCAGGGGCTGATCTATCCGAGCTTCGAGAGCCGTGCCGAGATCGCGCGGCTTGTCGCCGACGGGGAAGCCCGCGGCGCGTGGCCCCACGATCCCGATGGCGCGCCGATCTATCCGGGCACGGCCAAATCGCTGTCAGCAGGCGAGCGCGACCAGCTGATCGGAAAGGGCATGCCCTTTGCGCTACGGCTCGACATGGCGGCGGCGTTGGCGCGCACAGGCCAATTGCACTGGCGCGAGCAGGGTGAAGGTCCCACCGGCGAGACCGGAGACGTCGCCGCCCGGCCCGAGGCCTGGGGTGACGTCATCCTGGCGCGCAAGGAGACCCCGACCAGCTACCACCTCTCCGTCGTGATCGACGACGCCCTGCAGGGGGTTACCGACGTGGTGCGCGGAACGGACCTGTTCTGGTCGACCAGTTTCCATCGCCTGCTGCAGGATCTGCTCGGTCTGTCCGCACCGGCGTACCGGCATCACGCGTTGATCCGTGACGAGGTCGGCCAAAAGCTCTCGAAATCAACCTGGGCGACCGGACTGCGCGAATTACGCGCGGAAGGCGTGAGTCCGGCCGACATTCGCCGCCTGGTAGGCCTGCCGTAGTTTTGCGGTTGGGAATCCGGCGACGCCGCCGTGACTCCGATGCTGCGGGCATGGCATGCTGTCTCCGGGCAGGGACAACGGAGACCATGGCGTTACCATCGCGCGGACGGCGCAGCTCGCGGCAACTGAAGAAGAAGCCGCCGAAAAAGCGCGTCCCGGCAAAGGCCAAGCCGCGCCGCAAGCCTGCCCTCGCGAAGTCTGCCGCAAAGCCTGAATCCGGCATGATCGAGACGGCGCTCGCCGCCTTTGCCCACGAGGTGCGCACGCCGCTAACCGGGATCCTCGCGATCAGCAATCTGCTCGCAACCTCCGATCTCGGCGAGCGCGAGCGGCGCTGGGTCGACACCATCAAGGCCGGCGCGGAACATCTGGCGAACCTGGCGACGGTGTTTGTCGACGCCGCCCGGAGCGAGGGGCCGGGGCTCGAGGTCCGGCAGGATTTCTTCGATCTGCGGACGCTGGCGCGCAACGCCGGCGATTCGCTGGCCGGCCGTGCCGCGGCCAAGGGACTGCAGGCGTCCGTCGAGGTCGCTGACAAACTGCCCGCCTTCGCGGTCGGCGATCCCGTCCGCCTGCGGGCGGCGCTGGAAAACCTGATCGACAATGCCGTCAAGTTCACCGAGCAGGGGCGCGTCGCGCTGCACGTCGCGCCGATCCGTGCGACCAAAGGCAGGATCGGCGTCGTCTTCGCGGTCTCCGACAGCGGTATCGGCCTGTCGCTGAAGGAGGCGAAGCGGCTGTTCCGGCCGTTCTCGCAGGCCAATGTTTCGATCGCCGCACGATTCGGCGGCGCCGGGCTTGGCCTCTCGTCGGTCAAGCAGCTCGCGCGCGCCATGGGTGGCGACATCGTCGCCGGCGAGCGCAAGGGCGGCGGCACCGTGTTCACGCTGACCGTGTTGCTGACGCCGGCCGCGGGGCCGGTCACCATCATGTCCGATGGTGATGCGGCCGGAGCGATGCAGCCGCTGCGGCTGCTCAGCGTCGAGGACAATCCGTTCGGCCGCGTCGTGCTCAATACGATCCTGACCGAACTCGGGCATCACACTGAATTTGTCGGTCAGGGCGAGGCGGCGCCTGATCGGCTCGGACAGGGCGCCTTCGACGCGGTGTTGATGGATATGGTGCTGCCGGGCATCGGCGGGGTCGAGGCGATCACGCGGATCCGCGCGCTGCCGCCGCCGCACGGCGGCATCGCGATCATCGGGATTTCCGGCCGCGGCGAGGATGAGGCCGCCGCGCGCGCCGCCGGCGCCGACGCCTTCCTGATCAAACCTGTGTCTCCGCGGGCGTTAGCGACTGCGCTGCTTGAAGCGACACGCCGCGCGGCAGCCGCGACTTGATGATCGCCGCGTTCAACTCGCCGCCAAAGACGAAGATCGCGGCGATGAAATACAGGAACACCAGCGCGATGACCACCGAGGCGAGCCCGGCATACATCGTGACGTAATTGTTGGCGAAGCGCGCCAGATACATGCCGAAGCCGATGCCCGAGAGCAGCGACGCCACCATGGTGAAGATGATGCCCGGCAGGATCTGCGTAAAGCCGCGGCGGCCGGCCGGCAGCCAGGCATGCAGGATGAAGAGCGCGACGACGAGCGCCAGGATAGTGATTCCGTAGCGGGCGGTGTTGAGCATGCTCTCGTTGGATTCGACGAAGAACGGGATGTAACGCCGCGCCGCTTCCAGCATCAGCGGCCCGAGCACGATCAGGAACGCCATCGCCAGCGACGTGACCGCCGCGACCAGCGTGTAGCCGATCGACTCCAGCCGCAGCCAGTACCAGCGCCGCGGCTCGCTCACGGCATAGGCCCGGTTTAGCGCCACCCGCAGCGCCTCGACGCCGTTGGAGGCGAAGTAGACCGCAAGCACCGCGCCGATGGTCAGAATGTCGCCGCGGGTCTTGGTCAACACATCGTGGATCTGGCCGGACAGTGCTTCGGCGACCCGCGCCGGCCAGACCTCCAGCAACAGCCCGACCGCCTGGTCGGCGAGTTCCTTGGAGCCGAAGAAGCCGGCCAGCGACGTCAGCACGATCAGGAACGGAAACAGCGCCATCAGGCTCGACAGCGCGATATGGCTCGCGATCGCCCAGCCGTCATCGGCGAGGAACGTGTAAAAGGCATCCATCACGACGTGGGTGACGTAACGAAGCTGCTTCACATTCCACCCGGCAAACGCCTCGATCCGAAAACTGGCCCAGCTTCTGATATTACGCGGCGAAATGCCAGTTGGTTGCACCGCCGGGGTGTGTGGAAGTCCGCCTCATGCGGTGTTATGTACCTTGGATGACATCCTTTCTCAGCATGATCGTCCTTCCCATCGCCGTCGGCGCCGTGGCGCTGGTATTGCTGCTCGGCCTCATCAACATGATGAGGGGCGGCTCGCCAAATCGTTCGCAGAATCTGATGCGGATGCGCGTCCTGCTGCAGTTCATCGCGATCGTCATCACCATGGTCACGGTCTGGGCGATGGGGCACTAAAGCGATGCGCAAAGCATCACTTGTTCGAATAGCAGCCGCGACGGAACTGGACTCCCTCTCCCGCAAGCAAGCGGGAGAGGTGCAGCGAACCCGTTGCACCAATTCGATCTGATTTCGTCCCGCTCTAGGAGACCACGACAATGGTCGTTCTCAATCGGATCTACACGCGCACCGGCGACGACGGGACCACCGCGCTCGGCTCCGGCGAGCGCCGCCCGAAATACGATCTGCGCGTCGCCGCCTATGGCACGGTCGATGAGACCAACGCTTCGATCGGCGTTGTGCGGCTGCATCTCGCTGATACGCGTGAACTCGATGCGATGCTGGGGCGGATCCAGAACGATTTGTTCGATCTCGGCGCCGACCTCGCGGTGCCCGAGCGCGAGGGCAAGGCCGAGCGCTTGCGGATGTTGGCAAGCCAGGTCGAGCGGCTCGAGCGCGACATCGACAGCCTCAATGACGAACTCGCGCCGCTGACCTCGTTTGTGCTGCCCGGCGGCACGCCTGCTTCTGCATATCTGCATCTCGCCCGCACCATATGTCGCCGGGCGGAACGGATCATGGTGGAACTCGCAGCCCAGCCGGACGAGCCGGTTAACGCCGCTGGCATCCAGTATATGAACCGGCTGTCGGATTTCCTGTTCGTTGCCAGCCGCTTCCAGAACAACAAGGGGGCCGGAGACATTTTGTGGGTGCCCGGTCAGAACCGTTAGCTAGATCGGCTCAAAACCAAGGTCCGGTTTTTTGGCTTTCGCGCGTTGACCGGGGGTAGCGGGACCTTTAGGTTCCGCGCCAGCCAACCGAAACCCATAAAATCAAAGCGAAAGAGGATCGATGAAGGTTCTTGTGCCGGTGAAGCGGGTCGTCGACTACAACGTCAAGGTCCGCGTCAAGAGCGACGGATCGGGCGTGGAGCTCGCCAACGTCAAGATGTCGATGAACCCGTTCGACGAAATCGCCGTCGAGGAAGCGCTGCGGCTGAAGGAAGCCGGCAAGGCGACCGAGGTGGTGGTGGTGTCGATCGGACCGGCGCAGGCCTCGGAGACCATTCGTACTGGCCTCGCGATGGGCGCCGACCGCGGCATCCTCGTCAAGGCCGAAGGCATTGTCGAACCGCTCGCGGTCGCCAAGATCCTGAAGGCGGTGGTCGATGCGGAAAAGCCCGGCCTCGTCATCCTCGGCAAGCAGGCGATCGACGACGATTCGAACCAGACCGGCCAGATGCTGGCCGCGCTGCTCGGCTGGTCGCAGGCGACCTTTGCCTCCAAGCTCGAAGTCGACGGTTCCGATTTCAAGGTGACGCGCGAGGTCGATGGCGGCTTGCAGACCATCAAGCTCAAGGGCCCGGCGATCGTCACCACCGACCTCCGCCTCAACGAGCCGCGCTACGCCTCGCTGCCCAACATCATGAAGGCGAAGAAGAAGCCGATCGCCGACACGAGTGCGGCTGACTACGGCGTCGATCTGACGCCGCGTCTGGAAATCGTGAAGACCACGGAACCGGCAGGCCGCAAGGCGGGCGTCAAGGTCAAGGACGTCGCCGAACTCGTTTCCAAGCTCAAGAACGAAGCCGGGGTTCTCTGATGACGACGCTGTTGATTGCTGAACACGACCACGAGACCCTGAAGGACTCGACCAACAAGGCGCTGACCGCGGCTTCCCAGCTCGGTGGCGACGTGCATGTGCTGGTCGCCGGCGGCGGCCAGGGCACCAAGGCGGCCGCCGAGGCTGCGGCCAAGCTCGACGGCGTCAAGAAGGTGCTGGTGGCCGAAGGTCCGGCCTATGAGCACGACCTCGCCGAACCGCTCGCCGCGCTGATCGTGGCACTGGCGCCCGGTTATGATGCGTTCGTTGCGCCCGCGACCTCGCGCTTCAAGAACGTGATGCCGCGCGTCGCGGCCCTGCTCGACGTGATGCAGGTCTCCGAGATCATCAAGGTGGTCGCGCCCGACACCTACGAGCGGCCGATCTATGCCGGCAACGCGATCCAGACCGTGAAGTCGAAGGACGCCAAGAAGGTCATCACCGTGCGCACCTCGACCTTCGCCGCAGCCGGCGAGGGCGGCAGCGCGGCAATCGAGAACGCGGCTTCGGCCGCCGATCCGGGCCTGTCGTCGTTCGTTGGCGAGGAAGTCGCCAAGAGCGATCGTCCCGAGCTGACCTCGGCGAAGATCATCGTGTCCGGCGGCCGCGCCATGCAGAGCCGGGAAAACTTCGCCAAATATATCGAGCCGCTCGCCGACAAGCTCGGCGCCGGCGTCGGCGCCTCGCGCGCCGCGGTCGATGCCGGCTATGCGCCGAACGACTGGCAGGTCGGCCAGACCGGCAAGGTGGTGGCCCCGGAACTCTATGTCGCGGTCGGCATCTCCGGCGCGATCCAGCATCTGGCCGGCATGAAGGACTCCAAGGTGATCGTCGCCATCAACAAGGATGAGGACGCACCGATCTTCCAGGTCGCCGATTATGGCCTGGTCGCCGACCTCTACCAGGCGGTTCCGGAACTGACTGAAGCGCTCGGCAAGCTCGGAAAATAAGCGACAAGACACCGGCCGGATGGCTAAGCTGCGGCCGGTGTTTATATTTTGGAGCATGATTCGGAAAAGCGGGAACCGGTTTTCCAAAAAAGATCATGCTCGAACAAAAAGATGAGGTCATGATGCGATTTTTCGTGATCGCATCATGCGTTCAGGCGTTTTCCGGTGAATTGGGCACCCGGAAGGCTGCGCTTTCGGGTATCGTTGGGATTGGGCAGGCGCTGTTAGCGCGCCGTTCCGGTGGATGGCAAGATGACGGTGGCAATCAAGAAGGTCGGCGTGATCGGTTCGGGCCAGATGGGCAACGGCATTGCCCATGTGGCGGCGCTGGCCGGCTTCGACGTTGTGCTCAATGACGTATCGGCTGACCGGCTGAAGTCGGCGCTGGCCACCATCAACGGCAATCTGACCCGCCAGGTCTCGAAGAAAATCATCAGCGAAGCCGAGCGCAAGCAGACGCTCGACCACATCACCTCAGCCGAGACATTTGATGCGCTGGCGGATTGCGATCTGGTGATCGAGACCGCGGTCGAGAAGGAAGAGACCAAGCGCAAGATCTTTCACGACCTCTGTGCGGTCTTGAAGCCCGAGGCGATCGTCGCCTCCAATACCTCGTCGATCTCGATCACGCGGCTCGCGGCATCGACCGACCGTCCGGAACGCTTCATCGGCATTCATTTCATGAATCCGGTGCCGCTGATGGAGCTGGTCGAGCTGATCCGCGGCATCGCCACCGACGACGTGACCTTCGACACCGCGAAAGCCTTCGTCAGCAAGCTCGGCAAGCAGGTCGCCGTCTCCGAAGACTTCCCGGCCTTCATCGTCAACCGCATCCTGCTGCCGATGATCAACGAGGCGATCTACACGCTCTATGAGGGCGTCGGCAACGTCGAGGCGATCGACGCGGCGATGAAGCTCGGCGCGCATCATCCGATGGGGCCGCTCGAGCTTGCCGACTTCATCGGCCTCGATACCTGCCTGTCGATCATGCAGGTGCTGCATGAGGGCCTCGCCGATTCCAAGTACCGGCCGTGCCCACTGCTGGTGAAATATGTCGAAGCCGGCTGGCTCGGCCGCAAAACCCAGCGCGGCTTCTACGACTATCGCGGCGACAAGCCGGTCCCGACGCGCTAAAGCGCGATGAGATTGGGTCGAATCGTCATCGCGCTTTAGATCCTCCTCATCCGTATGCTGCAGTAGCGAAGGCGGATTCCGCCCGTGGGGCGGGGCCTGATGGCCATTCCGCGTGCGCGCTTGACTTGATCCGCACAGGGCTTATCGAAAACCAATCTCCGCGCCGACCGCGCGCGCCTAGCAGGGCTTTTACCGATGGACGCTCATTCGAAGACCGCCTTCTCCCGCCGCCCCACGGAACGGCCGGTGGCGGCCGACGTCAGGGCCGGCCTGTTGAAGGATCCGGGCTTCGGCAAGGTCTTCACGGACCACATGGTGACGATCCGCTGGACCAAGGATGACGGCTGGCACGACGCCGAAGTGCGCGGCCGCGCGCCGATCACGCTCGATCCGGCCGCCGCCGTCCTGCACTACGGGCAGGAGATCTTCGAGGGGCTGAAGGCCTATAATTTCGGCGACGGCTCGATCGCGCTGTTCCGTCCGGATCAGAATGCCCGCCGCTTCCAGGCGTCGGCCGCCCGCATGGCGATGCCGGAGTTGCCCGAAGCCGTGTTCCTGCAGGCGGTGGACGAACTGGTGAAGATCGATTCCGCCTGGATCCCGAAGGGCGACGGCAGCCTCTATCTGCGTCCCTTCATGTTCGCGACCGAAGCCTTCCTCGGCGTCCGCCCGTCCTACGAATATCTGTTCATCCTGATCGCAAGCTCGGTCGGCTCGTACTTCAAGGGCGGCGAGAAGCCGGTGACGGTGTGGCTGACCGACCGCTACACCCGCTCCGCCGAAGGTGGTACCGGCGCTGCCAAATGCGGCGGGAATTATGCCGCAAGCCTGCTCGCGCAGGCCGAAGCCATGGAGAATGGCTGCGATCAGGTCGTGTTCCTCGATGCGGCCGAGCATCGCTGGGTTGAGGAGCTCGGCGGCATGAACGTCTTCTTCGTGATGGACGACGGCTCGCTGCTGACGCCGCCGCTATCAGGCACGATCCTGCCCGGCATCACCCGCGATGCCATCATCACGCTGGCGCGCAAGGACGGCCGGACGGTGCGTGAGGAACGCTACTCGATCGAGCAGTGGCGCGCCGATGCCGCGAGCGGCAAGTTGAAGGAAGCGTTCGCCTGCGGCACCGCCGCAGTCGTCGCTTCGATCGGCAAGATCAAGAGCAGCGCGGGCGACATCGTGATTTCAGACGCTGCGACCGGGCCCGTCACCGCCGCCCTCAAGGCGAAGCTGGTCGGCATCCAGCGCGGTGACGTCGCCGACGAATTCGGCTGGGTGCGCCGGGTGGGCTAGCTAGCGCTGCGTCAGCGTGACGCGGCAATCCCTACCAGGCGTTACCGGGCGTTAACCTTTGCGGCGTTACGCCATGGTCGAGTTGGGAGTACCGCGTATGGAAACGATGAGCATGGTCAGCAGCATCCTGGGGATGCAGCAGGGCAATTTGCAGGACCAGATCGCGACCACGCTGACCAAGCAGAATCTCGACGCCGAGAAATCCGCGGTTCAGACCCTGCTCGGCACCGGCACGTCATCGACGGCCAATCTCGGCGCCGGCATCGGCGGCAACCTCGACGTCTCAGCCTGAGAGCTAAAATCCGGCCGCAGCCGGCTGCACCGCGGCCTTGACCAGCTTGAGGGCGTCGTCGCTGGACCATTCCGCGGGGCCTGCGATATTGGCGATCTCGCAGCCCTTGGCGTCGACCAGCACCGAGGTCGGCATCCCCAGCGCCTTGCCTATATTCTTAAGGTCCTGAAAAACCTTGGCTTTCTGATCGCTGAAATAACCGAGATTGGTCAGATTGGCCTCTTTCAGGAAGTTCTTCGGCTTGTCGGGGTCGCGGGTGTCGATGTTGATCGCGACCACCTCGAAATCCTTGCCGCCGAGCTTGGTCTGCAGGCTGTCCAGGGCTGGCATCTCGCGGCGGCAGGGAACGCACCAGGTCGCCCACAGATTGACAAGCACGGTCTTGCCGCGCCAGTCGGAGAGCTTCTTGGGCTGGCCGTTGGCGTCCTCGAAGGTGAGGTCGGGCAACTGGAGCGGGGTCGTGGCCATGGTCAGCGCCGCAACCTCGCCATGGGCCAGCGGCGCAATCTTCTTGGCCAGATCCACCGCGCCGTTGCAGGCCACATCGCCGGCGGCGGGGTGCTTCAGGCAGGCGACCCCGGCATAGCCGATCACAGCTCCAACCAGCACCGCGCCGATCACGATCGGAAGCCGCCGCATAGAAGCCGGCTTGCCAGTCTGCTTGGCCGTCGGTTCGGGTGGGGTCGTTTCGGGCATATCGTTTGTCATCCTGAGGCAGATGTGGCTATGCAGTGCCGAGCACGCCGCGATCTCGATCGCATCGTGCTCTCATCTAGTTGTTTGAGCATGATCTTTCCGGAAAACCGGTTCCCACTTTTCCGGATCATGCTCTATTACGATGGGAACCTGTACGCCGTTTCGCCGATCCCGCGATCAATCGGCGTGGCCTGAATACAAAGTCGTGAGCGAGAAGTCATGAGCAACAAGATGTGGGGCGGCCGGTTCTCGGAGCGTCCCGATGCGATCATGGAGGAAATCAACGTCTCCATCGACGTCGATCGTCACCTTTATGCTCAGGACATCGCCGCGTCCAAGGCCCACGCGGCCATGCTTGCCGCACAAGGCATCATCACGTCAGCTGATGCGAAAAATATCGGCAAAGGTCTAGACACGATTTTGTCAGAGATCTCCAAGGGCGATTTCGACTTCAAGCGCGCGCTCGAGGACATCCACATGAATGTCGAGAGCCGCCTGTCCGAGCTGATCGGGCCGGCCGCGGGGCGGCTGCACACCGCGCGTTCGCGCAACGACCAGGTCGCGACCGATTTCCGTCTCTATGTCCGCGACACGATCGACGAAACCGATGCGGCGCTGGCCGCGTTCCAGCAGGCGCTGGTGGCCCGCGCGCTGGAGCACGCCGGCACTGTGATGCCGGGCTTCACCCATCTGCAGACGGCACAGCCGGTGACCTTCGGCCACCATTTGCTCGCCTATGTCGAGATGGCCGGCCGCGACCGCGGCCGCTTTGCCGATGCGCGCAAGCGGCTGAACGAATCGCCGCTGGGCGCCGCCGCGCTCGCCGGCACCTCGTTTCCGATCGACCGCGTCGCGACCGCAAAGTCGCTCGGCTTCGATCGTCCGATGGCCAATTCGCTCGATGCGGTATCCGACCGCGATTTCGTGCTCGAGACGCTGTCGGCGGCCTCGATCTGCGCCGTGCATCTGTCGCGCTTTGCCGAGGAGATCGTGATCTGGACCTCGCCGCTGGTCGGCCTGGTCAGGCTCAGCGACAAGTTCACGTCAGGCTCGTCGATCATGCCGCAGAAGCGCAATCCGGACGCGGCGGAGCTGGTGCGCGCCAAAACGGGACGCGTGATCGGCGCGCTCACCGCGCTCCTGATCGTGATGAAGGGCCTGCCGCTCGCCTATCAAAAGGACATGCAGGAGGACAAGCAGGGCGCGATGGAGGCCTTCGCCGCGCTGTCGCTCGCGATCCGCGCCATGACCGGCATGGTCGAGGACCTCGTTGCCGACGAGGCACGCATGCAAGCGGCTGCCGGCGAAGGCTATGCCACCGCGACGGACCTGGCCGACTGGCTGGTGCGCACCCTGAAAATGCCGTTCCGCGACGCCCATCACGTCACCGGGCGGATCGTCGGATTGGCCTCCGGGCAGGGTGTGGCGCTGCACGAACTGCCCCTGGAGGCGATGCAGGAGGTCGAGCCTGAGATCACCGCGGATGCGCTGAAGGTGCTCAGCGTGGAGTCGTCGGTGAAGAGCCGGACCTCGTTCGGCGGAACGGCGCCGAAGAATGTGCTGGCACAGGCCAAAGCCTGGGCCAAGCGGCTGGAAAAAGAGCGAAAATTGGGCTGAATGGAAAATTTCGTTGTCATTTCAGCGAGGCCCGGGTCTCGCCAGAGCGTGGCAATGTTTGTATGGTGCAGCCCGAATTGGGGATTTCGTCGTGACTAGCAAGACAAGCCTGACCCGGTCGGGATGGGCCACCATTGTGCTCTGCGCCACAGCTCTCGCGCTGGGCGGCTGCGGCCGCAAGGGACCGCTCGATCTGCCGCCGACGGCGTCAGGCGCCCCTGCGACGGCGCAGGCGACCAGCAGCGACACCGAGACCGAGCGCGCGAGCCAGCCCAGCCTGTTCAATTCGACCTACGGAACGGACGCCGCGCCGGCCGCGCCGAAAGGCAACAAGAGACCCTTTATCCTCGATCCGCTGCTCAATAGTAACTAGGGCAGGGTCCGGGCGCTGCCGCTTCGGCCCTTGCCCGACGCGTTTTGCCGACGCGGCCCACGTCGCCTAAAACGCCATAGAGCGAACCATGAATCATTTCGACTATCGCAACGGCGTGCTGCACGCCGAGGCGGTCAATCTCATCGAGCTTGCGGAAGCCGTCGGCACGCCGTTCTACTGCTATTCGACGGCGACGCTGGAGCGTCATTACCGCGTCTTTGCCGAGGCCTTTGCCGATGAGAAGGCCCTCATCCATTACGCGATGAAGGCGAACTCCAACCAGTCGGTGCTGCGCACGCTGGCGAAGCTCGGCGCCGGCGCCGACGTGGTCTCGGGCGGCGAGTTGAAGCGGGCGCTGGCGGCCGGCATTCCACCCTCCAAGATCCTGTTCTCCGGCGTCGGCAAGACCGCGGTCGAGCTGCGCGCCGCGCTTGCGGCCGACATCCTCTGCATCAACGTCGAGTCCGAGCCGGAGCTCGAACTGCTGTCGCAGCTTGCGGTCGAGATGGGCAAGACCGCGCGCATTTCGGTGCGGGTCAATCCCGACGTCGACGCCGGCACGCATGCCAAGATTTCGACCGGCAAGTCGGAAAACAAGTTCGGCATTCCGCTGGTTCGTGCGCGCGAGGTCTATGCCCGCGCGGCCAAGCTGCCGGGCATCAAGGTGACTGGCACCGATGTTCATATCGGCAGCCAGATCACCGATCTCGGACCGCTTGAGGCCGCCTTCCGGCTGCTGGCCGAATTCGTGCAGACGCTGCGCGCCGACGGCCACACCATCTCGCATATCGACTTCGGCGGCGGCCTCGGGATTCCCTATTACATGGATCGCGCCGCGCCGCCGGCGCCGGCTGCCTATGCCGCGATGGTCAAGCGCGTGACCCACAATCTCGGCTGCACGCTGATGTTCGAGCCGGGCCGCATGATCGTCGGCAATGCCGGCATTCTCGTTGCCCGCGTGATCTATGTGAAGCCGGGCGATGCGAAGAATTTCATCATCATCGATGCCGCGATGAACGATCTGATCCGGCCGACGCTGTACGAGGCGCATCACGACATTCTGCCGGTGCGCCAGCCGGCGCCTGATACCCCGACCATCACAGCCGACGTGGTCGGCCCGGTCTGCGAGACCGGCGACTACCTCGCGCTCGATCGCAGGCTCGCCGAGCCGAAGGCCGGCGATCTGCTGGCGATCATGACCGCCGGTGCCTACGGCGCGGTGCAGGCCGGGACCTACAACACGCGGCCGTTGGTGCCGGAAGTGCTGGTCAAGGACGACCAGTATGCGGTGGTGCGCCCGCGCATCGACGTCGACGCGCTGATCGCGATGGACAAGCCCGCGCCGTGGCTGTGACAAGCGGCAGTGTAGCCGCGTGTTCCCACCTCTCCCCTTGTGGGAGAGGTCGGAATTCAAGCGCAGCTTGAATTCCGGGTGAGGGGTTCAGGTCTGTCCGTTCGGCCGAAATCCCTCGATAGACCGTAACCCCTCACCCGCACCGCATTACGCTTCGCTGCATGCGCTGCGGCCTCTCCCGCAAGGGGAGAGGCGATCCGAGCAAGTGGAGATATCGCCTCACGGCCCGTATTTCGGCGCCGGCGTCTGGTTGTGGTCGTTCTCATCAGCTACGCACGTGAAGTTGGCGGCGATGCTGGTGCTGCCGCTGCCGTTGTACTTCGCGACCTTGGGGTAAAGGCAGAGCGGCCGGGTCATCTGCACCGCCGGCGGCGTATCGGCGACGAACTTGGTCGCAAGGATCGTCTCCGGCGGAGCGCCGGTCTCGACCCAGTTGACCAGTGGTGTCAGCGCGTCGAACGTGTTGGGGCCGGGACCGCCGGAGCAGTGGTACATCCCGGGCACCATGAACAGCCGCGCGTAGGTCTGGGTCCGCTGCAGCGCCGGACTGCCACCCGGGAAATTGCCACCCGGGAAGAAGCCGGCCTGCTGGACTCCACGGCCGTCATTGCCGACCAACGCGTTGAAGTAGTTGATGCTGCTCTGCGACGGGATCAGCGGGTCGGCCCAGCCGTGATACATCAAGAGCTTGCCGCCATGTCCGCGGAAGTCGCTGAGATCGGTGCTGGTCGCGTTCAGCACCGCAGCCAGCTGGTCGTCGACCGTGTCGACGGCGTGGTGGAAGTCGAAATTGGCGAAATTCACCGCGCTTGCAGGGTAGCCGAAGCTTGGTCCGAACACCCAGTAGAACAGGCCGTCGAAGGCCGGCTCGGGAAGCCGCTCCTGGAACGCCAGCCCGAGGGCGAGCAGGTCGTCGGTTTCGTTGCCGCGCTCGGAGCCCGGATTGATGACCTGCCCGTTCACCGGGTCGATCGCGCCGGCGTAGTATTTCTGCATGGTCGTGACCTGGTCGGCGGTCAGGCATGCCGGCGGCAGCTGACCGCCGGTGCAGAGCAGGGCCTTTGGATCGAAACGACAGTCGCGCGGATCGGTCAGGAACGGGTCGGTGCTGGCGCCGCCGTCCTGGCCGACGCACTGCTTGAGCACGGCCTGATTGATCAGCGTCATCTGGCCGGCCTGGATGAACCGGCCGGGGCTCGCATGGGTGTTCTGCCAGCCCGCAAGCCCTGCCATGTGCAGATGGGTGCGGTTGAACGCCGCGGCGCCCGCCAGGATGCCGTCATAGTCGTCGGGGAAGCGCTGCGCCTCCATCAGGGCATTCTGGCCGCCGGTGGAACAGCCGGCGAAATAGGCCCGTTGCGCGTGATGGCCATAGAACGCCTTGGCGATCTCCTTGCCGTGGACGGTCATCAAATGGATGGCCCGGTAGCCGAAATCCTTGATCCGCTCGGGATGCCCGAACAGGCCGGTCGACGGCGCCGTCGGATCGCCGAAGTCGATCGCGAGCGCATTGCCCATATTGCCGTCTGACCCGCAGAACAGCGGGTTGCAGCCCGAGGATCCGGTGCCGAGATCGCTATTGGTCGCAGCGAAGCCGGCCTGGATGCCGCTGGCGAGCTCGGTGTAGGTGATCTGACCCTGGAAGCCGCCGCCGCCGGTGCCGAGGAACCTGCCGTTCCACGCGCTTTCAGGCAGCCAGACCTCGACCTTGATGCTGGAATCCGAACTCGGGGTCAGCGTCGCGGTGACCCGGCAGAAGGGCGGAAGGCCGGTGAGAGTGGTGGGGGGATTGGAACCGGGGACGACGAAGGTGCCCGTGGTGTTGTCGGTCGCCGAATTGATCGTGGCGTATTGCAATTGCAAGGATTGGAGATTGCTGCACGGCGTTGCCGCCGCGGGCGAGCTGGTGAACACTGCTCCGGCCAACAGGGCTACGGTCGCGCCGACGAGATAGCGTGGATCACGCCTCATTCTGTCCTCCCTGATTTTTTTGTAGTCGTGGGACAGGCAGGATAGCCGACCGCGATCACAACTCAAGGATGAACTCGTGCGAAAGCGTCACGAGCGCGGCGCACCATACGACAACGCGAAGTCTGCTTGTGACCGAGCGAGGCATCGCCTTGCGATATGGTTGCACGTCCGACGGGTATGAATCGCCGGACATGCCACTCAGGCGTGTTCCGGGCTCCGCTACTTCGCCGCGTGCGCGCCGCCCTTGCCGCCGCCGACGATCACGCCGGCCGCCTTCTCGATCGGCTTGATCGCCGCGGTGAAGTCCGACTCCGGCCCCTCGTCTCGGATGATGGTTTCCCAGAGCCGGCCGACCGCTTCGGCGACCTCCATCGACAGCCCGAGCGACCGCATCTCTTCGACCGCGAGCCGCACGTCCTTCACCATCAGTCCGGTGGCGAAGCCGAAATCGAAGGTGCGCGGCAAGACGGCGCGGGGAAACTTGTCGCGGCTCGCGGTGTTTAGTCCCGAGCCCGCATTGATGACGTCGATCATCACGGCCGGATCGAGCCCCGACTTGACGCCCATCACCACGGCTTCCGAGGTCGCGACCATCGCGGTCGCCGACAGGAAGTTGTTGGCGAGCTTCATGGTCTGGCCGGAGCCCGGCTTGGTGCCGATGAAGAACACCTTGCCGATCACGTCGAGCGCCGGCTTCACCAGCTCGAAATCGGCTTTCGGCCCCGACACCATCACCGCGAGCGTGCCCTTCTCGGCGCCGCCGACGCCGCCAGAGACCGGGCTGTCGATCTGCACGATGTTCTGCTTCGCCAGCAGATCATGAATCTTGACCGCCATCTGCGAGCCGACGGTGGAGAGATCGATGAAGCGCTTGACGCGGGTGCCCTCGATCACGCCGCCGGCGCCGGTTGCAACTTCGAGCGAAGCCTGCAGCGACGGCAGGCTCGCCATCACGGTCTCGACGCGGTCGGCGATGTCCTTCGGTGACGATGCAGCCGCGGCGCCGAGCGCTGTGAGCTTGCCGACAGCGTCCTTGCTTGTGTCGAACACGGTGAGCTGGTGGCCGGCCTCGATCAGCCGGCGCGCCATCGGGAAACCCATTTTCCCGAGGCCGATGAATCCGATGTCCATGGTGTAGTTTTCTCCCTTGCGTCATTGCGAGCGCAGCCGCGCGCCTCACATTCGATGTCGTCCCTGCGAAAGCAGGGACCCATAACCACCGCTCCTGATTGTTGCGTCACGCTGGGGCTCCATATGTGGACGGCCCCCGTGGCACAAGAGCTTTTTGAGCGGATCGGATCGCTTGCATCCATATGTCCGGCCTTTTGAGTGCGATCGGATGGATCGCTGGCCAAGATGGTTTGCGCGATGCGAGTTCCAAACAACCACGCGGCCTGTTGACGGCCGATGGGTCCCACGGACTGTCTCGCATCGTTGCTCGATCGATCGCTCCATCTGCTCCTGCAGCTCCGGGTCGGCTGACGAGCGAGCCCGCCAGCCGGCCAATCTGTTAGACGGCGACTGCCGCGGTGGCATTGATCCGTGCGGCGTCATAACTCTCGCCGGTCGCCATCAGCTTCCAGGCGATGCGGGCCACCTTGTTGGCGAGCGCCACGGCGGCAAGCTTCGGTGGCTTGCGCTTGATCAGGGCCAGCAGCCAGCGCGAGTGATGGCCGCGCCCGCGTCTGGCCTGCTGGATGACCGCCGTTGCCCCGATCACCAGCAGGCGGCGCAGGTCCTCGTCGCCCGCCCGCGTGATCCTGCCAAGCCTGGTTTTGCCGGCGGTGGAGTGATCCTGGGGGGTGAGGCCGAGCCAGGCTGCGAAGTGACGGCCGGAGCGGAAAGCATGGGGATCGGGTGTCTTCATCACGAGCGTCGTTGCAACGATCGGCCCGACAGAAGGGATCTGCGCCAGACGCCGGCCCACGGCGTCGGAGCGGTGCCAGGCCATCAATCTGGCTTCGATCTCCTGCAGCTCGCCCACGAGTCTGGTGTAGTCGCGGCCCAGCACCGTAAACAGCTCGCGTGCCAGGGCAGGAAGCGTCTCGTCCTGCGCAATCCGCGCCAGCAGCGGCTCGATCTTGTCGGTCCCTTGGGCCCCGATCAGGCCAAACTCCGCCGCATGGCCGCGGATCATATTGCCGAGCTGGGTGCGCCGGGCGATCAATCCAGCGCGGACACCCGTCAGCATCAGCGCGGCCTGCTGCTCGACCGTCTTGACCGGCACGAACCGCATGCTCGGCCGGCTCATCGCTTCACACAGCGCCTCCGCATCCCGACCGTCGTTCTTGTTCCGCGACACATAGGGCTTCACCAATTGCGGCGCCATCAACTTCACCTCGTGGCCCAGCTTGCGAAGCTCCCGTGCCCAATGGTGCGAGGCCCCGCAGGCCTCCATCCCGATCACGGTCGGCGGCAACTTGGCGAAGAACTCCAGCACCTGCTTGCGCGCAAGCTTCTTGCGCAACACAGGCTGTTCCGCCGCATCAACCCCATGCAGCACAAAAATATACTTCGACGTATCCATTCCAATGCGGATAATCTCTCTCACGGACGGCTCCCTTGTCTGAGATTTGCAACAACCTCATTCTGGCACACTGATGCCGTAGGGGGCCGTCCACACCATCAACCACCGCTCCTGATTGTTGCGTCACGCTGGGGCTCCAGCGTTTCTAACCACGAAGGCCTGTGGTTATGGGTCCCTGCTTTCGCAGGGACGACGATGGGGAGGTGGTCACGCCTCTCTCACGCCTTGCCGTCCAGCTCAGCGAACACTTCGCGGGCGATGCGGAAGCTGTCGACGCCGGCGGGGATGCCGGCATAGATCGACACCTGCATGAAGACCTCGCGGATCTCGTCGCGGCTGACGCCGTTGGTGAGCGCGCCCTTGATGTGCGCCCTCAATTCATGCGGCCGGTTCAGGATCGAGATCATGGCGAGGTTGAGCATGCTGCGCGTCTTGCGCGGCAGCTCCTCGCGGCCCCACACCGCGCCCCAGCAGTATTCGGTGACCAGTTCCTGGAATGGCTTGTTGAAGCTGTCGGAGTTCTTCAGCGCGTTGTTGACATAAGCCTCGCCGAGCACCGCCTTGCGGATCTCGAGCCCCTTGTCGTGCGTTTTCTGGTCCATGACGTTTCCTCATCCGTTAAAGCGATGGTTCGGGCCGGGACGTTACGGGGTCGAACGGCCGCCGTCACGCCTTCGTGTTATGCGTATTTCCGGGTGTGGGTTACGCCCTGAAATGGGTGCCTCAATGCCGCCGCTGTGCTAAGGTGATCTGCCGGCAACCCGGAGATTTTATTGAACGGTGCCAACCTCGACCCGTCAGAGAACCCGTCACGCGGCGTGGCCGACAGCGATGCGATCGCACGGCTGAAGCTGGCGCAGGCTCTGCAGCGGGCAAAGCTATCGATCGCATGGGAGCGGGCCTGGCCGCATCTGGCGCGGTTCCTGACGGTCGCCGGTCTGTTCCTGGTCGCATCATGGGCCGGGCTGTGGCTGGTGCTGCCGTTTGCCGCACGGCTGGCTGGCGCTGCCCTGTTCGCCTTGGCCGCGCTCGCGGCGCTGCTGCCGATGGTTCGTTTCCGCTGGCCGACCCGTGAAGAGGCCCTGAGCCGGCTCGACCGCGGCGCCGGCGTTCGCCATCGCCCGGCGACCACGCTGTCCGACACGTTGACGACGCAGGATCCGTTCGCCCGCGCGCTGTGGCAGGCGCAGCGCGAGCGCACGCTGGCCTCGATCAAGCGCATCCGCGCCGGTCTGCCGTCACCGAAGCTTTCGATCCACGATCCCTGGGCGCTGCGCGCGCTGGTCATCGTGATGCTGGTCGCAACTTATGTTGCGGCCGGCGACGAGCGCGGCCTGCGGGTCGCCTCCGCCTTCGACTGGAACGGCATCATGGCGCCGGCCAACATCCGGGTCGACGCCTGGGTGACGCCCCCGAACTATACCGGCAAGCCGCCGATCATCCTGTCGAACGCCAACAAGGACGCTGCCGCGGCCGAGAGTGGCCCGCTCGCGGTTCCGGCCGGCTCTACGCTGTTGGTGCGCTCCAGCGGCGGCAATATCGACGTCGTGGTCGGTGGCGGCGTGACCGAAATTGCGCCGAGCGAGGAGGCGCCCAAGGGCACCAACGAGCGGCATTTCAAGATCGCCGGCGACGGCACCGCGCATGTCCGCGCGCCAGCCGGCCAGCCCTTGTGGAAGTTCACCGCGACCGCCGACCGCCCGCCGACCATCGCGCTCGCCAAGAATCCGGAGCGGCAGGCGCGCGGGGCGATGCAGCTGTCCTACAAGCTCGAGGACGATTACGGCGTCACCGAAGCCCGCGCTCAGGTCGCGCTCCGCCCGGGCCAGGCTCAGAAGGATCCGAACCGCGACGCCACCAAAACCGCCGAGACGCGTCCGTTGTTCGATCCGCCGCAGTTTCCGCTGGTGCTGCCGAACGCCCGCACCCGCAACGGCGTCGGCCAGACGGTGAAGGATCTCAGCGAAGACCCTTACGCCGGCGCCGACGTCACGCTGACGCTGACCGCGAAGGATGAAGCCGGCAATGAGGGCAAGAGCGAGCCGTTCAACATGCGGCTGCCCGAGCGTCTGTTCACCAAGCCGCTCGCGCGCGCGCTGATCGAGCAGCGCCGGACACTCGCGCTCGACGCCAACCAGAACGGGCAGGTGTTCACCGCGCTCGACGCGCTGATGATCGCGCCCGAGATGTTCACGCCGGAGACCGGCCATTATCTTGGCCTCTACAGCGTGGCCCGGCAGCTCGAGGCGGCGCGCACCGACGACCAGCTGCGCGAGGTCGTCGCCAGCATGTGGGCGCTTGCCGTCACCATCGAGGATGGCAACATCACTGATGTCGACAAGGCGCTGCGCGCGGCGCAGGACGCGCTCAAGCAGGCGCTGGAGCAGGGCGCGACCGACGAGGAGATCAAGAAGCTCACCGACAATCTGCGCGCGGCGCTGGACAATTTCCTGCGCCAGCTCGCCGAGCAGCTTCGCAACAATCCGCAAGCCCTGGCCCGGCCGCTCGATCCCAACACCAGGATGTTGAGCCAGAACGATTTGAAGAACATGCTCGATCGCATGGAGCGGCTGTCGCGCTCCGGCGACAAGGAGGCTGCGAAGGAGCTGCTCGAGCAGATGCAGCAGATGCTGGAGAATTTGCAGATGGCGCAGCCCGGTCAGGGCGGCGACCAGGACATGGAGCAGGCGCTCAACGAGCTCGGCGATATGATCCGCAAGCAGCAGCAATTGCGCGACAAGACCTACAAGCAGGGCCAGGATTCGCGGCGCGACCGGATGCGCGGCAAGCAGGGCGACCAGTCGATGTCCGACCTGCAGCAGGATCAGCAGGCGCTGCGCGACCGGCTGAAGAAGCTGCAGGACCAGTTGGCCAAGCAAGGCATGGGACCGGATCAGCGCGGTCAGAAGGGCCAGCAAGGCCAGCAAGGCGAGCAAGGGCAGCAGGGACAACAAGGCGAGCAGGGCGACCAGAGCGGCGACGGCGAGGACGGTCTCGATCAGGCCGATTCCGCGATGGGCGACGCCGGCGGCCGGCTCGGCGAAGGCAACGCCGATGGCGCGGTTGATTCGCAGGGGCGTGCGCTGGACGCGCTGCGCAAGGGCGCCCAGAATCTCGCCGACGCCATGCAGCAGGGCGATGGCGACCAGCAGGGCGACGGCCGCGGCAACCGCGCCGGCCGCCAGCAAAGCGGCGGCAACCAGACCGACCCGCTCGGCCGCCCCTTGCATGGCCGCGAATTCGGCGACGACTACACGGTGAAGATTCCCGGCGAGATCGAAGTGCAGCGCGTGCGCCGCATCCTCGAGGAACTGCGCCGCCGCCTCGCCGACCCGTCGCGGCCGCAGATCGAGCTCGATTACATCGAGCGGCTGCTCAAGGATTATTGAGGTTCGCCACACACTCCGCTGTCATCGCCCGGCCTGTGCGCAATTGCGCACATGGACCGGGCGACCCAGTATTCCAGAGACGTCAGTGCTTGAATCGAGAGGCCGCGGCGTACTGGATACCCCGCATGCGCGGGGTATGACACAGTGTGTGGCGGCTGCTCGCGATGACGGCGCGATGCCGCGCATCTCCCGCTGTCATCGCGCGGCCTGTGCGCAATTGCGCACATGGACCGCGCGACCCAGTATTCCAGAGACGTCAGTGCTTGAATCGAGAGGCCGCGGCGTACTGGATACCCGCCTTCGCGGGGCATGACACAGTGTGTGTGTGTTGGGCCGATCGAGCGCTACGCCTTCCTTGCCGCCAGCGCGTCCGCCACCGCGGTGCGGATATCGGCCACCGAGAACGGCTTCGTCACCACGTCATGGACGATCGCATTGAGGCCGGAGGCGCGCTCGCGCTGGTCGGCGAAGCCGGTCATCAACAGGATCTTCAAATCCGGGAAGTCGCGCGCCGCGGTCAGCGCCAGCGCGATGCCGTCCATCACGGGCATCTGGATGTCGGTCAGCAGCAGGTCGAACGCGCCCTGGTCCTGCGTCAGCAGCTCCAGCGCCTCGGCGCCGTCCTGCGCGGTGACGATCTCATGGCCGTCCATGGCGATGGCGCGCGCCACCAGCGTGCGCATGGAGTCTTCGTCGTCGGCAATCAGGACGCGCGGCATAACGGTTCATTCCCGAAAAACAGCGGCGCCGCGGCTCAGGCGCGGCCGCCGACGAGATCGTGCTTGTTGAAGAAGCGTATGTCGATATTGCGGCCCTCGGGCGGCGGCGAGGCGAGGCGCGACTTGAAGAAGGCCTGTTCGCCGGGCTTGAGCATGGCCTGCTCCAGCACCGCGTTCCAGGCATAGATCTCGGCGCCTTGCGCGTCGCGGACCGCAAAGCGCAGTCGCGGCAGTTCGACCGCCTTGCGGGTCTGCCCGACAATCATGCCCTCGATCACCAGCACCGGCTTGCCATCGACGGTCTCGTTGGTGATCTTGAGGTCCTTGAACGCAAGCCCGCGCAGATTCACGTCGAGCCCGACCATCTTGTAGAATAGCGCCGTCTGCGGCAGCAGCCGCACCACATCGTTGCGCCAGACGAATAGCGCCAGGATCAGCGCGCCCATCGCCGCGCAGGTGGTCGGCAGGGTGCCGATCACTGGCATGAAGGGAATTCGGGGCAGCGAGGGCAGGCGGAACAGGTTCGGACGGAACAGGCGTGGCAGGCGGAAGCGGTGTTTGGCCCCCGCCGCGGGATCAGCGTCGAGATGGGCCTCGGCATCCTCCTTGGCGACCGTTGGCCAGTCCTCGTCCGCCGTGTCTTTGCCCTCCGGCCAGTCGGACGAGATCGAGGGGCTGTCGACCACAGGGGTCTCCCCGGCGTCCTCCTGCCGGGCCATCGCCTCCCATTCCGCGGCAGCGTCGGAGCCGGCGGACTGGCCTGCGGCCGCCATCGCGGGCATCGCGGCGTCGACGGCATCCTCCGGCCGCGCCAGCCAGACCTCCTTGCAGCGGGAACAGCGCACGGTCCGCCCGGCGTCGCCCAGGGTGGCCAGATTGATGGCGTAGGATGTTGTACAATGCGGGCAAACGATGTGCATGGAGCCCCTATCTCCACCGTGTCTTTGCCCGGATGCTACAGAGCGACCGTTAACGAATCGGAAACCATAACCGAAGCACAACCCTTTTGTGCGGTTCGCGGCCGGTTCGCCGGTCTCAGGGCCAATTGTGCAGGGTTTTGGGCGATCGCCCCTCTCGCACGGAGCTAGCGCTTGGTTCGGTTCGAAAATGTCGGTTTGCGCTACGGGCTCGGCCCGGAGATTCTGCGCGACCTCTCCTTTGCGATCCCCGCGCATTCGTTCCAGTTCCTCACCGGGCCGTCGGGCGCCGGCAAGACCTCGCTGCTGCGGCTGTTGTTCCTGTCGATGCGGCCGACCCGCGGGCTGGTCAATTTGTTTGGCCACGACGTCTCGCTGCTCAGCAAGGACCAGGTCGCCGATTTGCGCAAACGGATCGGCATCGTGTTGCAGGACTTCCGCCTGCTCGACCACATGACCACCTATGAAAACGTCGCGCTGCCGTTCCGCGTCATGGGCCGCGAGGAATCCAGCTATCGCCGCGAGGTGATCGATCTGCTGAAATGGGTCGGCCTCGGCGAACGCATGGACGCGCTGCCGCCGATCCTGTCGGGCGGCGAAAAGCAGCGCGCGGCGATCGCACGTGCCGTGATCTCGCGGCCGCAATTGTTGCTGGCCGACGAGCCGACCGGTAGCGTCGACCCGACGCTCGGGCGGCGCCTGCTGCGTCTGTTCATCGAGCTCAACAAATCGGGCACCGCCGTCATCATCGCAACCCACGACATCACGCTGATGGATCAGTACGAGGCGCGGCGGCTGGTGCTGCATCAGGGACGGCTGCACATCTATGAGTAGGAGCGGCGACGAGCAGGTCTCATTGGTGGATCTCGGGCGCGAACGCCCGCAGCTCCCGGCCACGGCACGCAACATGTCGCCGATCGTGCCGCGCGCCTCGATCTCGGGGCGCGCGCTGGTCGCGGTCGTCGCGATCATGACCTTCCTCGCCTCGATCACGACCGGCGCCGTGCTGCTGGTCAGCGCGTCGGCGGCCGAGTGGCAGTCGGAGGTCGCGAGCGAGATCACCATCCAGGTGCGTCCCTCGGCCGGCCGCGACCTCGACCGTGACGCGCAGGCGGCGGCGGATGCGATGCGCGCTCAGCCGGGCATCCTCGAGGTCCGGCCGTTCAGCAAGGAGGAGTCGGCGAAGCTGCTGGAGCCGTGGCTCGGCAGCGGGCTCTCGATCGACGAATTGCCGGTGCCGCGCGTGATCGTGGCGCGGGTGCAGCCCGGCACGACGCTCGATCTCGCCGCGCTGCGCGCCCGGGTGACGCAGGCGGCGCCGACCGCCAGCGTCGACGATCACCGCGCCTGGATCGAGCGCATGCGCTCGATGACCGGCGCCACCGTGTTCGCCGGCATCGGCATCCTGATTCTCGTGATCATCGCCACCATCATCTCGGTCTCGTTCGCCACGCGCGGCGCGATGGCGGCCAACCGCCCGATTGTCGAGGTGCTGCATTTCGTCGGCGCCGGCGACACCTATATCGCCAACCGCTTCCTGCGGCATTTCCTCAGACTAGGTCTCGAAGGCGGGCTGATCGGCGGCGGCGCCGCGATGCTGACGTTCGGCTTCTCCGAATCGATCGCCAACTGGTTCTCCGGTACGCCGGTGGGCGACCAGTTCGCGGCGCTGCTCGGCACCTTCTCGCTGCGTCCATTGGGCTATCTGGCGCTGGCGGCGCAGGCGGCGATGATCGCGATCATCACCGCCTGGGCGTCGCGGCGTACCCTGTTTGCGACGCTTGACGACATCGAGTGACGGCCGCAAGGCGGACGCGTGGCTCCATCGTTTGTGCATGTTCCCAGCGCAAACATCCCGCGACCGCTTGCGGAAAAACCGGTTTCCACTTTTCCTGATCATGCTTTAAAACTGGCAAGGGAAGGAACAGCCGCATCAGATGAGTTCGCAGACCGACGATACGTCGCCGAACGGCCGTGCCGCGCCCCCGCGGGGCTGGCTGCGCGCGGCCGTCGTCACGTCGCTGGCGCTGGTCTTCGTCGTCGCGGCCATGGGATTCGTCGGCTTTCTCTCGCAACTGCGCGGCGTCGAGACCGATCCGCCCCATGAAGCCGATGGCATCGTGGTGCTGACCGGCGGCTCGTCGCGGGTGTCAGATGCGATGGAATTGCTGGCCGCGGGCTACGGCAAGCGGCTGCTGATCTCGGGCGTGCATCCGACCAACGACGCCAGCGACATCTCGCGCTCGCTGCCGGACAGCCAGCCGCTGATGCGCTGCTGCGTCGATCTCGACCGCTCGGCGGTCAACACCCGCAGCAATGCCGCGGAGACCCGCCGCTGGGCGCATGAGCGTGGCTTCAAGTCGCTGATCGTGGTGACCTCCAACTATCACATGCCGCGTGCGATCGTGGAACTGTCGCATGCGATGCCCGAGGTCACGCTGATCCCGTTCGCCGTGGTCGGCGACAGATGGCGCGACGAGCCCTGGTGGACGAGTGGCGCGACGGTCCGTCTGCTGCTATCGGAATACGCCAAATATGTCGCCGCGGAGATGCGGGTTCGGTTGGCCGATCTCGGCCTCGATTTGACCTCCGATCTCGGCGAGCCTGCGGCCATGCCGCGCCGTCCGACCACGGCGCTGGCCAATTGAACCTGGGACAGAGATGGCTTTGATCTTCCTGCGCTCGCTCGTCTTCAACGTGCTGTTCTATCTGGTGCTGGTGCTGCTGATGATCGTCGCGATCCCGACGCTGCTGCTGCCGCGGTCGGGGGTGATGGTGCTGGAGGCCGTGTGGGCGCGCATCAGCGTGTTCCTGATGCGCGTGATCTGCAATATCAGGATCGAATACCGCGGCGCAGAGAAGATTCCGAAGGGCCCGCTGATCATCGCCTCGAAGCACCAGTCGTTCTGGGAGACCTTTGCGCTGATCCGCTTCTTCGAACAACCGCTGTTCATTCTCAAGCGCGAGCTGATGATGATCCCGGTGTTCGGCTGGTGCCTGAAGAAGGCCGGCATGATCTCGGTCGAGCGCGGCGGCGGTCCGCGCTCGCTGCTCAAGACGCTGAAGCGGGCAGCCGCCGAGGTGAAGCGCGGCCGTCAGCTCGTGATCTTCCCGGAAGGCACCCGCACGGCGCCCGGCGCTGCGCCGAATTACAAGGCCGGCGTCGCCCAGATCTATGCCGAGAGCGGCGTGCCGTGCCTTCCGGTCGCACTCAATTCCGGGCTGTTCTGGCCGCGCAGGACTTTCATGCGCTATCCCGGGACGCTGGTGGTCGAATTCCTCGATCCGCTGCCGCCGGGATTGCCGCGCGACGAATTCCTCAACCGCCTGCGCGAGCAGATCGAAACCGCCACCAACCGCATCGTCGAGGCCGCGCGGGCGGAACAGGCGCAGCTGTTCGGCGTGGTGTCGAGGCCGGCGAAGGGTTAGGTCGTTTACGTCACGCCTGCGCGCTATTTCACCAGCCTGAACTTGCCTCCCTCCACCTTGATGAGAAAGGCGGAGCGCTCGTCGTAGCCGTTATGGTCGGTGGGGCTCATCGTGGAGAGGCCGTTGTTCAGATAGACGTCCTTGCCGCGCTCCAGCTCGTCGCGCAACGCAGCCCGGAATTCCGGCGTGCCGGGCTTGGCGGTCTTCAGCGCGTTCGCCGCCGCCCGCTTGAACAGCGTGACCGCGTCCCACAGATGCGCGGCGAAGATGTTCGGCTTCTGCCCGTTCACCTTCTCGTAGGCCGAGACGAATTCGTCACGCGCCTGACGGAATGGATCGTTCGGCGGCAGATCGTCGGCGATGGTGAAGGCTTCCCCGGTGAACACGGCGCTTTCAACGTTGGCGCCGCCGAGCTTGATGAATTCTTCCGTTGCGACGCCGTGGGTCTGGAATATCTTGCCGGCATAGCCCCGCTCGCGCAGCGCTTCCTGCGGCAATACGGCCGGTGTGCCTGCGGAGGCGATGAATACCGCATCCGGATTGGTCCCCAGCACCTTCAGCGCCTGGCCGGTGGCGCTGGTGTCGGAGCGCGCATAGACCTCATGCGTCGTGACCGTGATGCCAAGCGTCGGCGCGAGCCGGGCGATCTCCTTGTAATAGCCTTCGCCATAGCCGTCCGAGACGCCGATATAGCCGAGCGTCTTGATCCCGGATTTCGCGACGTATTTGAGGATCGCCGCCGCCATCAGGTCGTCATTGGGCACCACCTTGAACGCCCATCTGCGGCGGTCATCCATCGGCTGCACGATCGCGGTGGCGGCCGCCAGCGAGATGATCGGCGTTTTGGATTCCTGGGCTACGTCGAGCATCGGCATGGTCACAGGGGTCAGCGAGGAGCCGATCAGAATGTCGACGCCGTCCTGGATCACCAGACGCCGGGCGTTCTGGGTGCCCTTGGCGGGATCGGATTCGTCGTCGAGCGCAATGTAGGTGACCTTTTCGCCTCCGATTTCTTTCGGAAGCGCCGAGATCGCGCGCATCTGGGGCTGGCCGAGGGCTGAGCCTGGTCCGGACCCGGATGCCACGATCCCGACCTTGATTTCAGCGTTCGCGTTCGAAGCCAGCAGCACCGTGCTCGCGACGATCCAAAGTCCGGCAGCAGCCAGCCTCATTGTCAATCCTCCCCCAGGGCGTCGTTTTTCTGTCCGGCCGAAACTAGCCGGTATCCCCGGTTTCACATAATTGATTTCGCAGGTCCGGTCTGTCCCCCGGATTGGGGACATTGAGCGGCAGCAGCACGGCGGCAGGCACTAGCCTGGTGTCTGCTCAGCCAGCGCTGCGCGCGGCCCGTCGGCGCTGGCGCCAGTGCCGGGCGCGGTCGAGATAGAGATAGACAACCGGGGTGGTGTAGAGCGTCAGGATCTGGCTCAGGATCAGTCCGCCGAAGATCGCGATGCCGAGCGGCTGGCGCAGCTCGCTGCCCTCACCCATGCCGATCATCAGCGGCACCGCGCCGAACAGGGCGGCCAATGTGGTCATCATGATCGGCCGGAAGCGCATTACGCAGGCCTCGAAGATCGCCTCTTGCGACGAGAGCCCGCGCTGCCGTTCGGCGTCGACCGCGAAGTCGATCATCATGATGGCGTTCTTCTTCACGATGCCGATCAGGAGAATCACGCCGATGACAGCGATGATGTCGAACTCGGTGTGCGACAGCATCAGCGCCGCCACCGCGCCGACGCCGGCCGAGGGCAAAGTGGACAGGATCGTGAGCGGGTGAACGTAACTCTCATAGAGCATGCCGAGCGAGATGTAGATCGTCGCAAACGCCGCGAGGATCAGGAACGGCTCGCTCGCCAGCGATTGCTGGAAGATCTTGGCCGCCCCTGAAAATGCGCCATGAATGCCCGTCGGCATGCCGATCTGGCGCATGGCGGTCTCGATCGTCGTGGTCGCCGTGCTCAACGAGACGCCCGGCGGGGTATTGAAGGAAATGGTGCTGGCGACCAGCCCATCCTGGTGGTTGACGGCCAGCGGCGTCTCGCCTTGTTCGAACCGCGCCACGCTGGATAGCGGAATCATCGTCTCCTGGCTGGTGCTGACGGCGGTCCCGGTCGAGGCGACGCCCTTGCCGGTGGCGCCGATCGAATTGGTCGCTTGATTGCGCACCGCATTGGCCGCGACCGAATTGATCGTGGTCGTCTGCGAGCTGGTGGTCACCGTTCCGGCCACTGCGTTGGTGGTCTGCGAGCCGCTCGCCGATCCGCCCGAGGTGCTGATATAGATGTCCTTCAAGGTCTGCGGATTCTGCGAGTAGGCCGGCGCCACCTCCATGATCACGTGATACTGGTTGCGTGCGACGAAGATCGTCGAGACCTGCCGCTGCCCGAACCCATCATAGAGCGTGTTGTCGACCTGGCTGACTGTAAGCCCGAGCCTCGCGACGGCATCGCGATCGATGATCAGATTGGATTGCAGCGCCTTGTTCTGCTGATCGCTGTTGACATCGGCGAGAGCCGGTTCCTTTTGCAGCGCGGCGACGAGCTTCGGCGTCCATTCGTTCAGCTCCTTGAACGTCGAGCCCTGCAGCGTGTATTGATAGGCCGCATTGCCGGAGCGTCCACCGGCGCCGAGATCCCCGACCGATTGCAGGAACAGGGTGGCGCCCGCCACCGTCGCCAGTTGATCGCGCAACCGTTCGATCACCTTGTCGGCGGCCAATTTGCGTTCGCTGATCGGCTTCAGCGAGGCGAACACCGTGCCGGTGTTGGTCGCGCCGCCCGGCCCTGGACCGCCACCGCCGCCGGTGAAGCCCACCGCCGTCTCGACCGCGGGATCCTGTTTGACGAGGTCGATGAACTGCGTGAGCTTCTGCTTCATCAATTGAAACGAGGTGCTCTGATCGGCCTGGATCGACCCGATCAACAGTCCGGTATCCTGCTGCGGGACGAAGCCCTTCGGCACGACCGCGTAAAGATGGAAATTCAGGTAGAGGGTCGTAGCAAGGATCAGCATCACCAGGACCGGGTGATGCAGCGCGATCGCGAGCGTCCGCCGGTAGCCGTTGAGCATCAGATCGAAGATGCGCTCGCTGCTCAGGTAGATCCGTCCGTGCGGCCGGCCGCGATCGCTGCGCAGCAGCACCGCGCACATCATCGGCGTCGTCGTCAGCGAGACGACGAGCGAGATCACGATGGCAATCGTGATGGTCATGGCGAATTCGCGGAACAGGCGGCCGACCAGGCCGCCCATCAGCAGGATCGGAACGAACACCGCGATCAGCGATACGCTCATCGACAGCACGGTGAAGCCGACCTCGCGGGCGCCGAGCAGCGTGGCCTCCATTCGCGCCATTCCGGCGTCCATGTGGCGGGTGATGTTTTCCAGCACGACGATGGCGTCATCGACCACGAATCCGGTCGCCACCGTCAGCGCCATCAAAGAAAAGATGTCGAGGCTATATCCCATGAAATACATGACGGCGAATGTCGCAATCAGCGACACCGCCACCGCCACCACCGGCACCAGCGTCGCCCGCGCGTTGCGCAGGAACGCGAACACGACCAGGATCACCAGCGCGACGGCGATCAGCAGTGTGATCTCGACGTCGTGCAGCGATGCCCGGATGGTCTTCGAGCGGTCGACCGCGAGGGTGATGTCGATAGCGGGTGAGACCGAGGCCTTGAGCTGCGGCATCAGCCCCTTCACGTGGTCGACCATGTCGATGATGTTGGCGCCGGGTTGGCGATACACGATCATCACGACCGCCGGCTTGCCGTTGGCAAGGCCGACCGTCCGCACATTCTCCACGGAATCGATGACGTTGCCGACGTCGGTGAGCCGCACCGCGGCCCCGTTGCGGTAGGCGACGACCAGCGGCTTGTAGTCCGAGGCTTGCCTCGCCTGATCGTTGGCATAGAGCTGGTAGCGCTGGGCTCCGACGTCGATACCGCCTTTGGGGCTATGGGCATTGGCGCTGGCGAGCGCGGCGCGGACATCCTCCAGCCCGATGCCGTATTTGAACAGCGCCGGAGGGATCAGTTCGACGCGCACGGCGGGGAGCGATCCGCCGCCGACCGAGACTTCGCCGACACCCTCGACCTGCGACAGCTTCTGGGCCAGCACGGTCGAGGCGGCGTCATAGAGTTCAGCCGGCGTCAGCGTATCCGACGTCAAGGTGTAGATCAGGATCGGCGCCGAGGCGGGATTGAACTTGCGATAGGTCGGATTGCTGCGCAGGTTGGTCGGCAGGTCGGCGCGCGCCGCATTGATGGCCGCCTGGACGTCGCGTGCGGCACCGTTGATGTCGCGATCGATGTCGAACTGCAGGGTGATGCGGGCGGAGCCGAGCGAGCTCAACGAGGTCATTTCAGTGACGCTGGCGATCTGGCCGAGGTGACGCTCGAGCGGGCTTGCGACGGTCGTGGCGACGTCGGCAGGGCTGGCGCCGGGCAAGGTCGCCTGCACCTGGATGGTCGGAATATCGACATCGGGCAGCGGCGAGACCGGCAGCTTGAAAAACGCGATGGCGCCTGCCACCACCAGTCCCAGCGATAGCAGGGTGGTAGCGACCGGACGGCGGATAAAAGGGGCGGAGAGATTCATAACCTTCGCGGTCGGCGTCGTTGCGGACCAGCTTCTATCTGTCGGCGCCGCGATGCAAAAGCCTAAATGTCACAGCGCGCCGCCATACGCCCGCCGCGATTGTCGTGCTGTGAGCCGCGGCGCACAGCTCCGTAGGATGGGTAGAGCGAAGCGAAACCCATCGCTTATGGCCGCCGCCACGAAGTTGGTGGGTATCGCTTCGCTCCACCCACCCTGCGCAGGAGCGTGTCAGGCGAGATCGATTCCGCCGCCCCCCGCACGCGCATCCCGATGCAGTCCGCCCGCATCATGCAGCATCACCGCGAGCTGGTGCAGGGGCGCGTCGCGAAAACCCTGCTTCTCGATCGAGGCCACAGTCGAGAGCACATAGTCGCGATTGTTGCCGGAACGGCCGTGGCCTTGCTGCACGAAGCGCAGTTGCTCCGACAGCGACAGCCGTCCCGCATACTGCACATGGCCGCGATCGACCACGTAGGCCAGCGCAGCGACCCGCTGCCGCGCCTCGTTCTCGAGCCACACCGAGCGCGTCACCTCGCGATAGACGTTGGTGGTCTGCTCGCGCGCGCGCAAATAGGCGATCGTGTCGTTGCGAAGTGTTGCTGCGACACGAAACGCGATGCCGCGGCAGGCGCCGCCGCGGTCGAGCCCGAGCACCAGGCCGGGCTTTTCCGGCGTGCCGCGGTGATCGAAGGAATAGACGCACAGCGCGCGATGCTCGCCGATCAGCCGCGCCGGCACCTGTTCGATGAACTCAAAGCCCGGCTTCCACATCAGCGAGCCGTAGCCGAACACCCAGAGGTCGCCGTCGGACAGGTCAGGGGAGGGGGCGTTTGCAGGCATTGCGGTGACGGGCTATCAGAACATCCGGGGGAAACGAAGTGAATTCCTGGCACTTTCGGCGCCGCTTTGCCGCTTCGATTTTGACAAATTCGCACGCCAAAGGACGCCGCATGTCGGATATGACCATTGCATCGCGCCGGCGCTCGCGTTTCGGCCTCTATTTCGTGCCCGTCCTGGTCCTCATCGCCGCGGTGGCGTGGAGTGGATTCTGGTTCTACGCTGCCTCCCAGGTCGGCGTGCAGGCCGACGCCTGGCGCGCGCAGGAGGCGAAGGCCGGCCGGGTCTACGACTGCGGCAACCGCTCGGTGGCGGGTTACCCGTTCCGGCTCGAGATCCGCTGCGCGGACCCGAGCGTGATGCTGGTCTCGCAAACCGCCTCGCCGCAGACATCGTTCGTCGCGCGGCTCGCCGAGATCCTGGTGGTGGCGCAGATCTACGATCCCAAGCTCGTGATCGCGGAATTCAAGGCGCCGGCCACGCTCGCCGAACATGGCGCGCCGCCGTCCTGGTCGATCAACTGGAGCAAGGGGCGTAGCAGCGTGGTCGGTCTCCCGGCGGTGCCGCAGCGCGCCTCGCTTGACTTCGATGATCTCGCCATCGACCGGATCGGCGGCGGCGCGCAGACGCCATTGGCGCGCGCCGGCCATATCGAGCTGCACGGCCGCCAGGTCGACGGGCCGACGCCGGATAGCCCTGCGATCGAAACCGTGCTGCAGATCGCTGATGGCACCTTGCAGGATGTGCATCCGCTGCTGACCCAACCGTTCAATGCCGACATCCATGCGCGACTGAACGGGCTGAAGGACTTTTCGCCGAAACCGTGGCCGCAGCGCTTCCGCGAGATCCAGGCCGCCGGCGGCAGCATCGAGATCATGCAGTCGCGGATTGAACAGGGCGATCTGCTCTCGGTCGCCGCCGGCACGCTGCGCCTCAATGCCCAGGGGCGCATCGACGGCGAACTGCAGATGACGGTCGCCGGCCTCGAGCGCGTCATCCCCGCGCTCGGCATCGACAAGATGCTCGACGACGGCGTGCCGCAGGCGACACTGGATCGCGTCGCGCCGGGCGTGAAGAGCCAGGACATCAGCAATCTGTTCGGCGCGCTCGATCGCGCGATTCCCGGGCTCGGCAAGGCGATCAAGCAGAATGCCAATGCCGGCCTGACTGCGGGCATCAATTCGCTTGGCATCAGCGCTACGCTCGAAGGCAAGAAAGCCCGCAGCTTCCCGCTGCGCTTCGCCGATGGCGCGGTGTTCCTGGGCCCGCTGAAGGTCGGGCAGATTCCGCCGCTGTTTTGAGCGTCATCCCGTGACGGGGCGGGTGCGACAAAGTAACCCGACGGGCAACTCAGTCAAACCGGTCAAGCCCCTTCGACAAAATGTTTCCGTTTATCGTAATTGAAAATCAGTGTATGAATTGACCCGTCTCACCCGATTGAGGGGCGCGTCGCGATCGTCACGAGTGTTGCGGTGAGATGCGGTGGACGCTTATTGCGCAACTGACGAGTGCGCATGCAGCGGACGGCGAAGTCGTGCAGGCCTGACGCCCTAGTGGCAGGTGTCCTGTCAGCGAGAGACTAGCGTTCCTGCTGACGGCGGTGACAAGAAAGCCCAGTCTCACCGGGGAGAGTACGTATAAGCCGGAAGACCATCGCGCAGGGAAGGCCGGGTTGTTCCCGGTTACACCTGTGGTCCTACCCCGGTGCTTTTTGTTGCACCGGGCCCATGGGTGCAATCGGCACCCGGCTTTCCCTGCGCCCTCTGCAAGATGAGAGGGCAAACGAAATGCAAGACTCGGACAAATCATGTCGCGAGAACGCGAAGCTGCGTCCCACCTACAACTGTCATCGCCCGGCCTTGTGCGCAATTGCGCACTGGGACCGGGCGACCCAGTACGCCGCGGCCCATCAGCTCAATCATAACTGTCTCTGGAATACTGGATCACCCGCATGCGCGGGTGATGACACCGCGATGTTTGGCCGTGAATCGAGAACAATCCCCAACGCCGTTCCGGCCTTCGCCGGGACGACGGCGTGGATGCGGCGCGACCTGCGTACCCTACTTGGGCCTGGCTCCCGCGACCGGCTTCTTCGTCGTATCTCCCGCCCCAGCATCCGCCTTCGGCGCGCGCAGCGCGGCGGCGGCGAGCGAGACCACTTCGGAGATCTGCTGGAGCTGGCCGGCAAGCGGGCTGCTCTTGCGCCAGACCATGCCGATGGTTCGCGAGGGCTGCGGATTCTTGAAGCGCGACACCGACACCGGCGCCGAGCGCGTCTCCACCGCGACGGCCATTTCCGGAATCAGGGTGACGCCGATGCCGGCGCCGACCATCTGCACCAGCGTCGACAGCGAGCTCGCATCCAGCACCTCGCGCGGCGGCGAGGATTGCATGTTGCAGAACGACAGCGCCTGGTCGCGGAAGCAATGACCCTCCTCGAGCAGCAACAGCCGCATCTCGCGCAGCATCTCACTCGACGGCACCGGCGTTCCCGCAGCTTCGCCCGGCCGCACCAGCAGGAAGCTTTCGGTGAACAGCGCGGCCTCGGTCAGCGACGGTTCCGACACCGGCAGCGCGACGATCGCGGTGTCGAGCCGGCCCTCGGCGACCTCCTTGATCAGCTTCGGCGTCAGCGTCTCGCGGACATGGATGTCGAGTTCGGGATGCAGCCGCGCCAGATTCTCGATCACCTTCGGCAGCAAATAGGGGGCTATCGTCGGGATCATGCCAATGCGAAGCCGGCCGGCGAGCTTGTCGCGCGAGGCGCGCGCGAAGTCGCCGAGCTCATCGACCGAGCGCAGGATGTCGCGAACCCGATGCAGCAGCTCCTCGCCGAATTTGGTCAGTGCGATCTGGCGTGCGCCGCGCTCAAGCAGCGCGCCGCCGACGGCCTGCTCCATTTCGCGGATCTGCATCGACAGCGCCGGCTGCGAGATGGCGCAGGCCTCTGCCGCGCGTCCGAAATGGCCGTGGCGGGCCAGCGCATCGAAATAGCGAAGTTGCCGCAGTGTGACGTTTATCATCAGATTATCTTATCGAAGCGATCATTAAAGTCAATTTCCCCTGATGTATTGGAGCGCGTAGAATCAATCTTGGAAGAGCTCCAGCCCATTCCAGAATCCATCACCTCGGAGAAGAAACATGGATGCAAAAACCGACGAAGGCGCGGGCAAGTGCCCGTTTACGGCGAGCCCTCGGGCGCGCACGAACCGCGACTGGTGGCCGGAGGGGCTCGACGTCCAGGTCCTGCACAAGAATTCGAACCTGTCGGATCCGATGGGCAAGGACTTCGACTACGCCAAGGCGTTCAAGACTCTCGATCTGAACGCTGTGATCAAGGACCTGACGGCCCTGATGACGGACTCGCAGGAGTGGTGGCCGGCCGACTTCGGTCATTACGGCGGCCTCATGATCCGCATGGCCTGGCATAGTGCAGGCACCTATCGTATCACGGACGGCCGCGGCGGCGCCGGAGCTGGCCAACAGCGCTTCGCTCCGCTCAACAGCTGGCCCGACAACGTCAGCCTCGACAAGGCACGACGGCTGCTCTGGCCGATCAAGCAGAAGTACGGCAACAAGATCTCGTGGGCCGACCTGATCGTCCTCACCGGGAACGTCGCCCTGGAATCGATGGGCTTCAAGACCTTCGGTTTCGCGGGTGGCCGCGTCGACGTATGGGAGCCGGAAGAACTGTATTGGGGTCCGGAAGGCACCTGGCTCGGTGACGAGCGCTACAGCGGCGAACGCCAGCTCTCCGAACCGCTCGGCGCGGTACAGATGGGCCTGATCTATGTCAATCCGGAAGGCCCGAACGGCAAGCCGGACCCAATCGCTGCGGCCAAGGACATCCGCGAGACGTTCTTCCGCATGGCGATGAACGACGAGGAGACCGTCGCGCTGATCGCCGGCGGCCACACCTTCGGCAAAACCCACGGCGCCGGCGATCCGTCGCTGGTCGGTCCGGAGCCGGAGGCGGGTGCGCTCGAGGACCAGGGCCTCGGCTGGAAGAGCAGCCACGCCAGCGGCGTGGGCGCCGACGCGATCACCTCCGGCCTGGAGGTGATCTGGACTCAGACGCCGATCAAGTGGAGTAACTACTTCTTCGAGAACCTGTTCAACTACGAATGGGAACTGGAGAAGAGCCCCGGCGGTGCCAACCAGTGGGTGGCCAAGGGCGCGGACGCCGTCATTCCGGATCCGTTCGATCCGTCGAAGAAGCGCAAGCCGACCATGCTGACCACCGACCTCTCGCTGCGCTTCGATCCGGCCTATGAGAAGATCTCGCGCCGCTTCCTGGAGCACCCGGATCAGTTCGCGGACGCCTTCGCCCGCGCCTGGTTCAAGCTCACGCATCGAGACATGGGCCCGATCGTGCGTTACCTCGGCCCGCTGGTGCCGAAGGAGACGTTGATCTGGCAGGATCCGATTCCGGCGCTCGATCACGAAGTAATCGGCGACCAGGATATCGAGGCGCTGAAGGCGAAGATTCTCGCCTCCGGCCTGTCCGTGTCCGAACTGGTGTCGGCGGCGTGGGCCTCGGCGTCCACCTTCCGCGGTTCGGACAAACGCGGCGGTGCCAACGGCGCGCGCATTCGTCTTGCTCCGCAGAAGGATTGGGAGGTCAACGAGCCGGCGCAGCTGAAGAATGTGCTGGGCAAGCTCGAAGTCATCCAGAAGGAGTTCGGCAAGAAGGTCTCGCTGGCCGATCTGATCGTGCTCGGAGGCGCCGCCGCGATCGAGAAGGCGGCGAAGGGTGGCGGCACCAATGTGAAGGTTCCGTTCACGCCGGGACGCATGGACGCCTCGCAGGAGGAGACCGACGTCCACTCCTTTGCGCCGCTCGAGCCACGAGCTGATGGCTTCCGCAACTACATCAGCGGCAAGCATCAGTTCATGATGCCCGAGGAGGCGCTGGTGGACCGCGCGCAACTGCTGCGGCTCACCGGGCCGGAGATGACGGCTCTGGTCGGCGGCCTGCGCGTGCTCGGCGCCAACGCCAAGCAGTCCAAGCACGGTGTGTTCACTGCCAAGCCGGGGACGCTCACCAACGACTACTTCCTCAACCTGCTCGATATGAGCACGAAGTGGGACCATGTCGGCGAGGGCGTTTATGAGGGCCGTGATCGCAAGAGCAATGCGGCGAAGTGGACTGCAACCCGTGTCGACCTGATCTTCGGCTCGCATTCGCAACTGCGCGCGCTTGCCGAGGTCTACGGTCAGTCCGACTCCAAGGAGAAGTTCGTGCACGACTTCGTCGCCGCATGGACCAAGGTGATGAACCACGACCGCTTCGACCTCGTCGGCCACAAATAGAGGCCGGCAAGGACAGCAATACATGAGGGCGGCGCTTCGGCGCCGCCCTCACTCATTTTGGGACTTGGAAAAAGGTCTTTCGCGCTTTGCGCATTCCCTTCAATCGTGCAGTTTCATGTCCCGGATGGTTTCCTCGATCTCGGCCGGCGTCGGAATCGCAGGCGGATCTTGCGATGCGTACCCTGTCGCGTAGGGAATGTCGCACCGTGAGGCTTCGTGCCGGGATTGCACGATCGCGGTCAGGCTTGCCCAGCAAACCAGGAGCGCCACAGTCCAGTCCAGCATGTGCGACGCGGTCATTGCAGCACCAACATCAGCTTGGTCATGCGCTGATGGTGCAGCCTGCTCATATCATGCGCAATTCGGAAGGTGCGAAGTCGGGCTTCGGCCGTGCCGAGACAAGGGGCGGTGCCGTAGATTCGTCGCTGATGCCAAAGCAGCCTAAAGGGAGGCCGAGTAACAACCGCGTCGGAGCTGCGCTCCCTCTCCCGCTTGCGGGGCGCTTGCGGGGGAGGGCTGGGGTGGGGGCTCTCTCCACGAGTCGTATCGCGGAGAGAGCCCCCACCCGCATCGCATGGCATGCGATGCGACCTCCTCCGCAAGCGGGAGAGGTGCAGCGAGTCCGCGGACAGAGCGATTTGACCTGCCTTCGTCGCTGTTGCTAAGGCCGCTCGGTGCGCGCCCGTCGCCCTTCGATCGGATAGGCGGGATCGTTGAACCCCGGCGTCGAGGGATGTCCGGCGGTGACGAGGCGGTCGATCAGGGCTTCGTCCTCCGCCGTGAATGTGTAGTCGAGTGCGCGGATGTAGTCGTCCCATTGCGCCTCAGTGCGCGGGCCGGCGATCACGGCGCTCACGAAGGACGAGTTCAGCACCCACGATACAGCGAATTGTCCGGCGGTGATGCCGCGTGCCTCGGCGTGCTGCTTGATCTCCTGCGCGAGCTTGAGCGATTCCGGCCGCCACTCGGTCTGCATCATGCGCTTGTCGTTGCGGCCGGCGCGGCTGTCGGCCGCCGGTGCCGCGTCGGGCGCATATTTGCCGGTCAGCACGCCGCGCGCCAAAGGACTATAGGGCACGATCCCGAGGCCGTAGAAGCCGCAGGCCGGAAAGTGCTCGACCTCGGGCATCCGGTTCATCGCATTGTAATAGGGCTGGCTCGCGATCGGGCGGTCGATGCCGAGCCGGTCGCAGATGTTGCAGATCTCGGCGACGCGCCAGGCGCGATAGTTGGAGACGCCGAAATAACGCACCTTGCCGGCGCGGATCAGGTCGCCGATCGCGCGCACGGTCTCATCGAGCGGCGTCGTGTGGTCTTCCTTGTGCAGATAGTAGATGTCGATGTAATCGGTCGCCAGCCGCTTCAGGCTCTCGTCGGCCGCTTGCAACACCCAGCGACGCGACAGCCCGCCATGGTTGGGATCGTCGCCGATCGGATTGGCGAGCTTGGTGGCGAGAATCCAGTTCGATCGCTGGTTGGAGATCGCGCGACCCACGACCTCCTCGGACTTGCCGCCATTATAGGCATCGGCGCTGTCGATGAAGTTGATGCCTGCCTCGCGCGCCTTGGCGACGATCCGCGACGATGTCGCCTCGTCGGTCGGTCCGCCGAACATCATGGTGCCGAGGCAGATCGGCGAAATCTTCAGGCCGCTCCGGCCAAGCTGGCGGTATTGCATCGGGCATTCCCTCCGTTTGTCATTCCGGGGCGATGCGCAAGCATCGAACCCGGAATCTCGAGATTCCGGGTCTGGTCCTACGGACCATCCCGGAACGACGGGTCAACTCTCGTTCTTCAGAATCTTGAACACGCCATTGGCCATCGCGATGCTGCGCTTGTCGACGGTCACTTCGGCCGTGATGAAGATCAGGCTGCGGGTCGAACGCACCACCCGCGGGCGGGTCGTCAGGACCTCGCCGATCTTGCCGGCTTCGACGAAATGGGTGTCGAGCTGCACCGTCGCAAGCGTCGGCTTGCCCGAGACGAAACGCGCGGTCATGCCACAGGCACGGTCGGCAAAGGTCATGATCACGCCGCCCTGCACGAGACCGCGGCGGTTGTGGTGCTTGTCCTCGGTGATCAGCGCGAGCTCGAGCGCACCGTCCGCCAAGCGTTCCCACAAGGGGCCGATCAATGTCAGGAAGCCCGTGGTGTCGGCGATCTTCCAGCCGTCGGATTTGAGCTTGTCCGCGGCGTAGGCGGTCATGTGGTGTGGTCCGTTGGTTGCACGTGATTGATGGCAGATGATTGATCGCAGGAGGCATGTGTTGGCAGTCATTTCATCAAACTCTGTTGTGTTGTAGTCAAGATCGATGGCCCGCATATTTGACGATGCCACCCGGCGGAATATCGCAGAGCTCTGCGCCGCCTTCACGCGCCTGGCGCCGGCGGACGCGGTGGCGACGCTGAAGCACGCGGCGGTCGCGATTGCGCTGACCGAAGCCGATGATGGCAACGGCACCGCCTTCCTGCTCACTCGCCGCAGCGCCAGCCTGCGTTCCCATAGCGCGCAATGGGCGCTGCCCGGCGGTCGCTGCGATGCCGGCGAGACGCAGGTCGAAGCGGCGCTGCGCGAATTGCATGAGGAGCTTGGACTCGCGCTGGATGCGGGCGACGTTCTCGGCATGCTCGACGACTATCCGACGCGCTCGGGCTATCTGATCACGCCGGTCGTGGTCTGGGCGGGCACGCGCGCCGCGATCACGCCGAACCCGGACGAAGTCGCTTCCGTCCACCGCATCGGGCTTGATGCGATCGAGACTGATGACGCGTTCAGCTTCGTCTCGATCCCCGAGAGCACACGCCGCGTGATCCGCTTCCGTCTCGGCGGCCAGCAGATCCATGCGCCGACGGCGGCGCTGATCTATCAATTCCGCGAAGTGCTGGCCGGGCGCACCACCCGTGTCGCCGATCTGGAACAACCGGTGTTCGCCTGGAAATGAGGAGGGCGATATTCCGGGCTGACTTCGCGCCCGCGCTTGCTACAACGGAAACATGCGCCCGCAATTGATTCGCCTGTGTCCCGGAATTGTCGCGCTCGCGCTGATCGCGGGTGCGCCGTCTGTCCTGGCCCGTGATGCCCTTACGCTGCCGCCGAGCACCGCGAATGCGATGGCGCAGGCGGCATCGCCCCAGGCGGTCGCGGAGTATCGCCGCAAGCTGCAGCAATATCAGGAGGCGCGCGCTGCCTTCGACCAGGATGCGAGCGCTTATTGGAGCGCGATCGCCGACAAGCGGCGCGGCCGCAACGCCAAGCGGCGCGACCGTGTGCAGATCACGCTGGACGATTATGTGCTGGAGCAGCCGCCGGTCTATCAGGGCCCGAAGCGGCCGGTGAATCCGGCGCCGGAAGAGGAGGAGGGCAAGCCGCCGCGTCCACGCAGGACGATCCCGGTGGTCTCGGATTTCGTCCAGGCCGCGGCCGAGCAGTTCCAGTTCACGCCGCAGCGTCCCGCCACCGAGGTCGAGTTCAAGCGCGCTTATGCCCGCTATGCGCGCGCGGCCGGCCTGACGCCGGAGCAGGCGGTGCGGGTCTATTCGTTCGAGACCGGTGGCACCGGCAATTACGACGTGCAGTCGGGTATCGAGCATGGCGGCAAACGCGCCATTTCGACCGCGATCGGCTACAACCAGTTGCTCACCACCAACAGCGTCGAGCTGATGGCCGAACAGGGCCACGAATTCGTGCGCGATCTGGCCGAGCGCGTCGCGGCCACGACCGGGCCGGCGCGCAAGGCGATGGAGCACAAGCTCGTGGTGCTGAAGAAGATGGTCGAGTACACCCGCACCGTACCGGACGACTGGTCGGCGCATGAACGGCTCGCCGACACGGCGCAGGGCTGGGCGGTCCATGCCATGGTGCTCGACATCGACGTCGGCCCGATGCTGCAGACCCACAAGCTGCTGACGTCGGTGATCTTCGCCCGCGCCAAGGGCTACAACCGGCCGCTGACGGCCGCCGAACTCGAGATGATGAACCTGACCGGCGACGGCACCGGGCTCGACATGGTGACCATGCCGCAGGCGATGCGCGAGCAGGTGCCGACCTCGAATTTCTTCCAGCGCTCCGGCTACGAGCGCAACCCGGTGGCGATCCGCAACAACACCGTGGCAAAGCTGCTCGCCGTCACCAACGAGCGGATGGATTACAACAGCAACAAGCCGGGCGCGAAGGAGCTCGCGGCGGCGTTCTGACTTCCCTCCGACAAACCGAAAGACGTCAATTCGACCCGAACATGAACTTGCCGTCGCCCTCGAGATAGGGGCCGGAGCGCATGTAGAGCTGGCCGTTATGTCCGATGAAGAACAGCGTGCCCTTCGGCACCTTCTTGGCTCCCTTCAGGAGCATGCCGGCATTGTTGGTGCCCATCTTGTAGGACGAGGTCTTGCCGTCCTTGTCATAGGCGTAGCCCATGTCGGTCTTCAGTTCCCACGGGGCAGCTTCCTGCGCAAATGCAGATGTGGCCAGCGCGGCAAAGGCCGCAGCCAATAACGCCTTGGTCAATAACGTCCTGGTCAATAAATTTGTCATGAACCATCCTCCGCACCCAAGAACCGCGTCGTCCGCGCGGTCTGAACAAATCACGAACGAAGACGCGCCGTCAATACGACTAACCGATAGCATCGCTCACGGCTTTCCGCGACTTTGTGATTTTCCCGATGACACTTCGCGACTATCGTCGTGTTTCCGTCTACAACAACTTATTGCCAAGAAGACTCCTGGGGACGATTCGGATGAGCCATGTCATGAAAATCGGTTTGGGTGCCGCGCTGTCGCTCATGACGCTGGCTTCGGTCGCGCAGGCGGACGACTTCAAGCTGTCGAACAACCAGCGGATTTCCTGCAGCCGCGGGCTGTCGGCCGGCAAGCTCAACACCGCGACATGCAAATCGTACGCCTATCTGTTCAACGCCAAGACCTCGGAATACTTCCGCTGCCAGGTTTCGCTGGCGCTGACGCGGGACAACAAGGAGGTCATCAACGTGCAGGCCGACGGCGGCTGCACCAAGAAGGCGCGTATTTTCGACACCGACGGCAATTATTCGTTCGACGCCACCGAGACCGAGCCGCCGAACACCAACTCGTTCTTCGGTCCCGGCGGCTATTCGATCTGGGCGAGCGACAACAACAGCCAGAAGATCCGCGGCTGCATCACGATCTCGTCCGGGCTCGGCTCCGACATTTCCAAATGCCTCGACATGACGTTTCAATGACCGGGACCTGACGCAATCCGGCGTCAGGGCGCGGCGTCCTCTTCCGTCGCAAGCTGAACGCGCGATCTTGCAAATTTCTTGACGCCCATCGGCTTGCCGAGCAGGTAACCCTGGATCAGATCGAAATTCATGTCGTGCGCGGCCAGAAAATCCGCCCGCGTCTCGACCCCCTGTGCGACGACGCGCGCGCCGTGGTCGCGGGCCAATTCGACGATGCGGCGGCACACCGTCTGCTTCAGGCGATGATCCGCGGAACCGGTGACGAATTGGTGGTCGACCTTCAGTTCGACGAAGGGAAAGTTCTGCAGTCCCATGAGGGACGGCCAGTTCGCGCCGACATTGTCAATCGAGATGGCGATGTTGTGCAGGCGCACGCGTCTGGCGACTTCGATCGCAAGGTCCAGATTGTCGATGACCTCGGCGCTATCGATCTCGATCAACAGGCCGGCGAACGCAGGATGGTCCGGTATCCGCCGGCAGAGCTCGCGCACGGCATCGGCGTCAGCGAGAAAGGAGATCGGCAGGTTGATCGAGAGATCAACCGGGCCTTTCTGCTCCACGAGATATCGCCAGTCCTCGATCGCCCGCTCGATGACGAACGCGGACAGGGCCTGGAAATGCGGGTCGCCTTCATCAGGAATGAAATAGGCCGGCGGAACGACGCCCCATGCGGGATGACGCATCCGGATCAGCGCCTCTGCGCCGTGAGGGGCCAGCGTCCGGAGATGGATCTTCTGCTGGTACCAGAGTTCGAGCCAACCGGCCTTCAATGCTTCGGGGACATCCACCGCAGGGCTCGGTGCAGGTTCGACCGGCAGCAGCGACACGAGACTGTCACGAAGGGTTCGAGTGCTGAACGGCGTCGGCAACGCTGGCAGCATCGCGATCCCGTATTCATCCCCAACTTGCCTGACCGCCTTTACGATGATCGAGTCCGGCAGGCCGATGACGAGCACCTTGCCGCCATAGTCCTTTCTCACCAAAGTCTCGAGAATTTTACTGACTTCGATGCCGTCGACGGACGCGCCCAGCACCAGCAGATCGGGCCGCTCTGCGTCCAATACGGCGTCAAGATCGCCGGCTTGAGCGCACTCGCTGGTGATGAAGCCGAGCTCGTCGAGCGCATCGGTCAGGAAGGTGCGAAGGTGCTTTTTGCTGTCCGCGATGCAGGCTCGTGGAGTCAGCTTGCGCTGCCCGAACCAGCCGGCTCGCGCTTGTCCGATGTGACTGATGTGATTCATGCCCGCCCTGTTCGGAATAGCCCCGACGAATTCGTACATCGGAGCCACGGCGGCAATCATGGAAATTCAGGGATCATACATGCATTGCTTCGCTAACCTTAAGGCCGCGAATTCGAATCAAATTGCGCCGAAAAGGCATGTGGGGTGACTATGGCGGCTGCAACAAATGCGTCATCTGGTGTTCATGAGCGCGATTGACCGGCTTTACGATCGGACCCGACAAAGCGCGCGCTGCGTTTCATCGCGAGACGGCGTTAATGCTTGTGTTGATGCGTCGATGACGGCGTGATTCTGCACCATTGTCGGACATGGTGGATGGCCGAACAGCGGATGGTTCCCGTACGCGTCACGTGACGGTGCTGGCATACTGCATGCCGGGCGCCTGCGTCGTTTCGGTGGGTTGACCCAACGACACCGTCCGGCCAATTTCCGGCCGGCTGATGGGGGAGACCAATACTGATGAATTCGAAGTTGATGGCCGCCGCGATCGTGGCAGCCAGCATTTTGTCGGCGCCTGCGACGCAGGCCGAACAATTCATAAACGTCCTGACCGGGGGGACCTCCGGCGTCTATTATCCGCTCGGCGTCGCGATCGGGAAGATCTACGGCGACAATATCCCTGGCGTGAAGACCCAGGTGCAGGCCACCAAGGCCTCGGTCGAGAACCTGGTTCTGTTGCAGCAGGGCCGCGGCGAGATCGCGTTCACGCTCGGCGATTCGCTGAAGGCTGCCTGGGAAGGCGATGCCGAAGCCGGCTTCAAGACCAAGCTCGACAAGCTGCGCACCATCGGGGCGATCTATCCGAACTACATCCAGATCGTCGCCACCGCCGAAAGCGGCATCAAGACGCTCGCCAATCTCAGGGGCAAGAGCTTGTCGGTGGGCGCGCCGAAGTCCGGGACCGAGCTCAATTCGCGCGCCATCCTCGCGGCCGCCGGCATGAGCTACAAGGATTTGGGCAAGGTCGAGTATCTGCCGTTCGCCGAATCGGTCGACCTGATGAAGAACCGCCAGCTCAACGCGACGCTGCAGTCCGCCGGCCTCGGTGTTGCCTCGCTGAAGGACCTCTCTACCTCTTCCGAGATCACCGTTGTCGCGGTGCCGAAGGAGACCGTCGACAAGATCGGGCCGCCCTTCGTCCCGGTGATCATTCCGGCCAACACCTATACCGGCCAGGACAAGGACGTGCCGACTGCCGCGGTGGTGAACTATCTCGTCACCAGCAGCGCGGTGTCCGACGATCTCGCCTATCAGATGACCAAGCTGGTCTACGAATCGCTGCCGGAACTTGCAAACGCCCATGCTGCCGGCAAGGAGATCAGACTGGAGGCTGCCGCGAACGGCAGCCCGGTGCCGCTGCATCCCGGCGCGATCCGCTACTACAAGGAAAAGGGCCTGATTAAGTAGGGGCAACTACGATTGGGCGTCGTGGCCGGGCTTGACCCGGCCGTCGATCTTTCGAAGGACTTTGATTTTTAGCGTGGCTGCGCGGGCCAAGCACCATCCAAATGCGATAAGCGTCGTTGATTCGGCGGGGGGATTTTCATATGCAGCAGCAGGCTGAGGCCGTTGAGCCCACCAAGGTCGAGTTCGATAATTTCGAGCACGGGTTTCCCGAAGGCTTCGGGCCCGGCGGCTGGGGGCGTCTGGCATACGCCATCGGTCTCGCCTTCGCGCTGTTCCAGCTCTATGTCGCGGCCTTCAACAACCTGCCGAGCCAGGTGGTGCGCGGCGTCCATGTCGGCTTCCTGATCCTGCTTTCCTTCGGCCTGATCGGCAACTTCACGGCCAAGACCGATTTCGGCCGGGCGTTAAGCTGGATCGTTGGCGGCGCCGGGTTCCTCTGCGGACTCTACCAGTGGATTTTCTACGCCGACCTGATCGCCCGCGACGGTGATCCGACCACCACCGACCTCGCAGTCGGCACGCTGCTTGCGGTGCTGATCTTCGAAGGCACGCGGCGCCTGATGGGCGCGGCGTTGCCGCTGATGTGCGGCGCGTGTCTGCTCTACTGGTTCTTCGGGCAGTATTTGCCGTCGCCGTTCAACCATCGCGGCTATGACTTCGACCAGATCGTCACGCATCTCTCGTTCGGCACCGAAGGCTTCTACGGCGTGCCGATCTACGTATCGGCGACTTACATTTTCCTGTTCATCCTATTCGGCTCGTTCCTCGAACGTGCCGGCATGATCCAGCTCTTCACCGACGTCTCGCTCGGCCTGTTCGGCCGGACCCGCGGCGGACCTGCCAAGGTCGCCGTGTTTGCCTCCGGCATGATGGGCACGATCTCGGGCTCGGGCGTCGCGAACGTCGTCACTGTCGGCCAGTTCACGATTCCCCTGATGATCAGGTTCGGCTATCGCCGCGCCTTCGCCGCCGGTGTTGAGGCAACCGCCTCGATGGGCGGGCAGATCATGCCGCCGGTCATGGGTGCGGTGGCCTTCATCATGGCGGAGACGCTCGGCCTTCCCTATTCGGAGATCGTCAAGGCCGCGGTAATCCCGGCAATGCTCTATTTCGCCTCGGCGTTCTGGATGGTGCATCTGGAGGCCGGCAAGCACGGCCTCGTCGGCATGAAGCGTTCCGAGACCCCGAGCGCCTGGAAGGCGCTTGTGGCGCGCTGGTACCTCGTGCTGCCGCTGGCCGCGCTGGTCTACATGCTGTTCGAGGGCTTCACGCCGCTCTATGCCGGCAGCATGGGCCTCGCATTGACGGTTGCGCTGATCCTCGGCGCCAGCATCACGCTCGGCTTCTCCAACACCGTCGTTCGCTACATCTTCTGGATCGGATTGGCACTCGTCGCCGCCGCCGTCTCGCGCCACGGGCTCGAGATCGTCCCGATCGGCAGTGTCGTCGTCGGCCTGATCGTGATCGCCGCGATCACCCGCGGTGGCCGCGTCACGCTCGCCGCCTGCCGCGACTCGCTCGCCGACAGCGCCAAGTCGGCACTTACGGTCGGCATGGCCTGCGCCATCGTCGGCACCATCATCGGGATGATGACGCAGACCGGCGTCGGCACCATCTTCGGCAGCTGGATCATCGGCCTCGGCGCGAAGAGCCTGTTCCTGGCGCTGATCATGACCATGCTGCTGTCGATCCTGCTCGGCACCGGCATCCCGACGATTCCAACCTACATCATCACGGCGGCGCTCGCCGCGCCGGCGCTCGCCAAGCTGGGTGTGCCGCTGATCGCGAGCCACATGTTCGCGTTCTACTACGGCATCATGGCTGACCTCTCGCCGCCGGTGGCGCTTGCAGCCCTCGCCGCGGCACCGATCGCCAGGGAGAATCCCGACAAGATCGGTTGGGAAGCGATGCGGATCGCGCTCGCCGGCTACGTCATTCCCTTCATCTTCGTCTATTCGCCGGCGCTGATGCTGCAGGCCAACGATCCGATGGCCGTGCAGCTCGGCTTCTACGGCGCGGTGGCCCTTGCGACCTTCAAGGCGCTGGTTGCGATCGCGCTGTTCGGCATCGTCGCGATCGGCTTCCTGTTCACGCGGCTGACATTGATCGAGATCGTGGTCGCCTTTGCAGCCGCGCTCTGCCTGCTCGGCGATTTCCAGTTCTCGGATACCGCGGGCTTCACGCTCGCCGCCGTTGTCGTGTCGTGGCAATGGCGGCAGCGCTCGCGCAACGCGGTGGCGGCGGCTTGAGTCTCTGCCTCGCCTCGGCGGGTGTCGTGAAGACGCTGTCGATCGCGGCCTTCACGCTTGCCTGGACGCATTCGATCGAGAAGACCGCCTGGCAGGAAGACTGGCTGGTAACGCCGGCCGGGCTCGAATTGACGCAAGCTCGCATCCAGGGTTTTGGCGCCGGAATGGAGCCGCCGCCGGACGCGCGCCTCGTCGACGGCCGGTTTCAATGGTCGCCGCCACCCTCACCACGGCCGGAGGTCGTGCTCGGCAATTCCGGCGCCGCCGGCGAATGGCACCTGTGCCACGAGGGACGCTGCCAGTCGCTATCGGAGATTTTCGAGCATCCGATCGGTGCTAATGTCACGACAATGAGTGTCTGCAAGGATCCGTAGCAAGGATCCGGACAAGAACAGAACTACAAGGGAGAACAACCCATGGATCGGCTCAAGGGCAAGGTTGCAATGGTGGTCGGGGCGGGCTCGATCGGGCCGGGCTGGGGCAACGGCAAGGCGACCGCCGTCACCTTTGCGCGCGAGGGCGCCAGCGTGTTTTGCGTCGATCGCAACACCGCGGCGGCGGAAGAGACCGTGAGCATCATCACCGGCGAGGGTGGCAAGGCGACCGCCTACACCGCCGACGTCTCGCGCGCCGCCGAGGTCGAGGCGATGGTGGCGGCCTGCCTGAAGTCCTGCGGCTGCATCGATGTGCTCGACAACAATGTCGGCATCGCCGAGGTCGGCAGCGTGGTCGAGGTGGCGGAAGCCGAATGGGATCGCGTCTTTGCCGTCAATCTCAAGAGCGCGTTCTTCACGATGAAGCACGTCATTCCCGTCATGATCAAACAGGGCGGCGGCTCGATCATCAACATCTCCTCGATCGCGTCGATCCGCCATGTCGGTATTTCCTATGTCAGCTACAACGCGAGCAAGGCCGCGATGAACCAGATGACGCGCACCACCGCGGTCGAATTCGCCTCAAAGCATGTGCGCGTCAATGCGATCTTGCCCGGGTTGATGAAGACGCCGATGGTCGAGCATTCGGCCGGCCTGGCGCAGAGCTACGCCAAGGGCGACGTGGAGGCGATGTGGCGCGCCCGTGACGCCCAGGTGCCGATGGGGCACATGGGCGAGGCCTGGGACGTCGCCAATGCGGCGCTGTTTCTCGCCTCCGATGAATCGAAATATGTCACCGGCATCGAGCTCGTGGTCGACGGCGGCATCACCAGCAAGTCCGGTGCTTGAGGCGCACGTCGCGTTTTCGACCGAAGTGGCTACCGGTTCGCGAGAAGAAAACTCGTCAAAACAAACGCCGCGCGATCTACACCTCCAGGCTGAGTTCGGCGCGGTCGAGCTCTTCCTCGACCAGATGGAACGCGTCGTCCCCGATGGCCTCAGTGCCGCGGAGCCGGAGCAGCGCCTGGCGGGCCGCTGCGACGGCGCGGCGGCGTAGCGGATCGGCCGGGAGTTCGCGCGAGATCAAGCCGCAATCGGGATCGGTCTCGGCGCGTTGCAGCACGGCGCGGTATTCGAGCCTGAGGATTTCGGCTTGCTCCGACGGGTCTGCTACGATCTCATCGAGCGCGGCGCGATAGGCGATGGTGCGGGCGCGGGCCGCCTCGCGCGCCACCGGATTGTCGTCGTCGAAGTTCAGCGCGAGGATCAATGGCCGCAGTGTCAGGCCCTGGATCACGAGCGAGCCGAACACCACGGCAAACGCCGTCAGCAGGATCAGATCGCGATACGGGAAACTCTCGGGCAGCGCGAAGGCGGCTGCCAGCGTGACGATGCCGCGCATGCCGCACCAGGATACGACGATGCCGCGCCGCAACGTCGGCACAGCCGCGACCACCTGTGGAGGAAGCATGCCGCGCGCCTTCAAGGCGCGCAGGAAGGCGCCATATGGCATCACCCAGAGGATGCGGGCGAGGATCACGACGGCGAGGATCGTGGCCGCAAAACTGCAATATTTGAACAGCACGTCGTCATCGAACCCGGACAAGATCGGACGCAACTGCATGCCGATCAGCATGAAGGCGAGCACGTTGAGCACGAAGAGGACGGTTTCCCACACCGCATAGGACGACACGCGCAGCCGCGCCGAGGTGCGGGCCGGCGCGGTACGGGCAATGGTGATCGCGTAGGCGACGATGGTAAGGATGCCGGACAGCCCGACGCGCTCGGCGACGATCCACACCATGAAGGTGCCGGCAAACTGCGTGATGATCGCACTTGGCGCTTCGGTGATGCGGCGGGTGGTCGCCGTCCAGACTTGAGCGAGCAGGAAACCGGCGGCGAGGCTCCCCAGCAACGCCACCGTGATGGACGGAACAAACTCGCGCACCTTCATGTGCTCGGCGGCGACCAGTCCGACGGCGACGCGATAGATCAGGAGCGAGCTGGCATCGTTGAGCAGGCTTTCGCCTTCAAGGATCTTCTGGATCCGATAGGGCAGGCTGACCTGCCGCAGGATCGCGGTGGCCGCGGCTGCGTCGGGCGGCGCGACGATGGCGCCGAGCGCGACCGCGACCGCCCAGGGCATGTCGGGGCGAAGCCAGCGCGCGACCACCGCGACGGCCACCGTCGTTACGCCGACCGCGACGAGCACGAGCGTCGAAACCGGCAGCCAGTTGTTGCGGAGATCGCGCAGCGAGGTGTCGAAGGCGGCGTCGAGCAGGACCGGCGCAACGAACAGCGCCAGTGCCAGTTTCGGTTCCATCGCCCAGGACGGACCCGACGGCAGCAAAGCCAGTAGCATGCCGCCGATCGCAAGGAACGCTGGGTAGGGCACCTTGAGCCGCCGTGACAGCGCCGACAGCGCAACGGCTGCGAGCAACAAGCCAATGATCCATTCGAATGTAAGCAAGTCGAGCCCCCTGCAGCCGATCGTCGCAATTGACGTATAGTCCAGCATGTGGTTTTGCGGCAAACGGCGGGCTGCCGGGATGGCAGCCGGGTCGGTTGCTTAAGGCGCAGGAGAAGGACGTATTGTCGGCGATTATGATGCGACGCAACTCTGCAAGTCTGGCTCTGGCGCTGATCGGCGTTTGCCTGTCATGCGTGCTGATGGCCGCTGCCGCGCGCGCGACAGGCAGCGAGCCGGGCAAGGATGTTCAGGCTGATCCCGGGCCCTGCATCGCCGCGGCGGCAACTGATGACGACGGCAAGACCATCGACCTCTGCAGCGTCTTCATCGGCAACGAGAAGGCGGCCAAGCCGGCTCGCGTCAAGGCCCTGGTAGCGCGCGCCGCCGCCTATGACCGCAAGCAGATGACCGATCGCGCGATTGCAGATTACGACACCGCGCTCGGGCTCGATCCGTCGCTCGCCGATGCGCACAATGCGCGCGGCGAGCTCTGGCGCAGAAAGGGCGACCGACCCAAGGCCATCATGGACTTCGGCGCCGCGCTCAAGCTCAACCCCAATCACGAGGCTGCCAAGGCCAACTACAAATCGTTGTCGCTGGAGCTGGAGCGGATGGGCGCCATGATGGCGGTCGCCGGCAAACCGAGCTTTGATTGCCGCAAGGCGCGCCGCGCGGTGGAGAAGGCGATCTGCGCCAGTCCCGAGCTCGCCGACCTCGATCGCGAGATCAACGCGTCGACCGTTCGGGCGATCCGCGAGGCGCAGAACCCGAGTCAGGCGCGCGAATTACAGCGCGATCAGGATCAGTTCATCGCCGGCCGCAATGCCGAATTCGGCAAGCCCGGCTACGACCTGCAGAAAGCGATGCGTGAGCGGCTACAACGGATCAATGGGGGCGACCGATACTAGCCGGCAGGATTTCAGCTTGAATTACCCGGTCATCCCGTGACAATGGCGCTAAAGCGAGCCACCATCCGTCGTCGTCATGCCCGGCCTTGTGCCGGGCATCCACGTCTCAAGCCCGGCCATGACGAGGTGGGACGCGCAGGGAGAAACGCCATGACCATCCAGCAGAGCAGCCGGTATCATGAGGTGCACGCCCGCTCGCTTCGAGACCCGGAGGGATTTTGGGCGGAAGCAGCGCGCGAGATCGACTGGATCGAGCCGGCGAAGAAGATTTTCGATCCCACCGCCGGTCCTTATGGACGCTGGTTCACCGGTGCGGTGGTCAATACCTGCTACAATGCGCTGGATCGCCATGTCGCCGATGGACGTGCCGAGCAAGTCGCGCTGATCCACGATTCCGCATTCACCAACAGGGTCGCGAAATTCACCTATGCCGAGCTCCTGAAGGAGGTGCAGGCTCTTGCGGCGGTCATGCAGGATTTCGGTGTGACCAAGGGCGATCGCGTCATCCTCTATATGCCGATGGTGTCGGAGGCGGTGGTCGCAATGCTCGCCTGCGCGCGGATCGGTGCCGTGCACAGCGTGGTGTTCGGCGGCTTCGCAGCGAAGGAACTCGCGAGCCGGATCGACGACGCAAAGCCGAAGCTGATCTTCTCGGCAAGCTGCGGGCTCGAGCCCGGGCGCATCGTGCAATACAAGCCGCTGCTCGACGAGGCGATCCGGCTTGCGACCGTCAAGCCCGCTGCCTGCATCATCCTGCAGCGGCCGCAGCACGCGTGCCAGCTGACCGCGGGGCGCGATCACGACTGGGCAGGCTTGCGTCGTGCTGCGCTTGATGCCGGCAAGGCCGCGCCGTGCGTGCCGGTGCTCGCGACCGATCCGCTCTACATCCTCTACACCTCGGGCACCACGGGAATTCCGAAGGGCGTCGTGCGCGACAATGGCGGCCATCTCGTCGCGCTGAAATGGTCGATGTACAACCTCTATGGCGTCAAGCCCGGCGAGGTCTGGTGGTGCGGCTCCGACATCGGCTGGGTGGTCGGCCACAGCTATATCGTCTATGGCCCGCTGATTCACGGCGCGACCTCGATCATGTATGAGGGCAAGCCGGTCGGCACGCCGGATGCGGGTGCATTCTGGCGCGTGATCTCAGAGCATAAGGCGGTGGCCTTCTTCACCGCGCCGACCGCGTTCCGCGCCATCCGCAAAGAAGACCCGGAAGGCAAGTTCATCCGGCAGTACGGTCTCTCCAAATTCCGCACCCTGTTCCTCGCCGGCGAGCGCGCCGATCCGCCGACGGTGGTGTGGGCGGAGCAGCAGCTGAAGGTGCCTGTCATCGATCACTGGTGGCAGACAGAGACCGGCTGGTGCATTGCCGGCAATCCGGTCGGCTTGGGCCAGTTGCCGGTCAAGCACGGCTCGCCGACGGTGCCGATGCCGGGCTATCAGGTCGACGTGGTGGATGAAGCGGCAAGGCCGCTGCCCGCGGGCGCCATGGGCTCGATCGTGATCAAGCTGCCGATGCCGCCGGCCTGCCTGCCGACGCTATGGCAGCAGGACGATCGTTTCATGGAAGCCTATCTCTCGGAATTCCCCGGCTACTACAAGACCTCGGATGCCGGTTACAAGGACGAGGACGGCTATATCTGGGTGATGGGCCGCACCGACGACATCATCAATGTCGCCGGTCACCGGCTCTCGACCGGCGGCATGGAAGAGATTCTCGCCTCGCATTCCGATGTCGCCGAATGTGCGGTGCTCGGCATCAAGGATGCGATCAAGGGCGAGGTGCCCTGCGGCTTCCTGGTGCTGAAGTCCGGCGTGACGACAACGTCGGCGGAGGTCGAGAAGCAAGTCGTGGCGCTGGTGCGCGACAAGCTCGGCCCGGTCGCCGCATTCAAGCTCGCGATAACAGTGGCGCGCCTGCCGAAGACCCGCTCCGGCAAGATCCTCCGCGGCACCATCAAGAAGATCGCCGACGGCGAGCCCTGGACCATGCCGGCGACGATCGAGGATCCCAAGGTGCTCGACGAAATCGGCGATGCGCTGAAAGGCAGGGTGTAGGTATTGTTGCCTCGCCCCCGCTCAAGGGAGGACGGAGCGCCCAGGAACGCATTTGGAAGCAAAACGGCCTTGATTTTGATGGATTACCGGGTCATTCCGGCGCCATGTCGCCACTACGCCACCACGCCACCACGAACGGACCCACGGATGCGATCCATTTCCGCACGCGCGCCCCTTGCACTGCTGCTCGCGCTGCCGCTGCTCGCCGGCTGCCTCGAGCGCGGGCGGTCGCCGGTCGCGGAGAGCATGGGCGACGACGACCAGTACTGCCAGGCCAACGGCACGGTCAAAGTCGGCTCGCCGGAATACGTCGCCTGCCGCAAGGACCGCGACGTCCAGAGGCAAAATGCCGAAGCGCGCTCCGATCGCAAGCAGCGCGATCTCGGCGAATACATGATGAACCATCCGGACGTGCACTGAGTGACGACCTCACTCGTCTGACGGCAGCGGGATATGCACGCTCCAAACGAAAACGCGGCAGGTTGCCCCGCCGCGTGTCGTGATCCAGCGTGAGACCCGCGCGAACGCGCGCTTACTCCTCGTCGTCGTCGGCCTTCTTGCCGCCGATCGTCTTCAGCTTGGCGAACACGGCGTCGACGTTGAGGTCCTCTTGCTGCCGTTCGGTCGGCTCGTATTCCGGCTCCTTGCGCGTGGTCTCGGAGGCCGGCAGCAGCGTGGCGCCGCCATAGACCGCGGCGGTCGGCTTTTCCTTGGCGGCGCGCTGCACTTCGAAATCGAGCTCGATCTGCGAGCACAGGCCGAGCGTCACCGGATCCATCGGTGTCAAGGTCGAGGCGTTCCAATGGGTGCGGTCGCGGACGCTCGCGATCGTGGTCTTGGTGGTGCCGACCAGGCGCATGATCTGGGCGTCCTTCAGTTCGGGATGGTTGCGCACCAGCCAGAGGATCGCGCTCGGCCGCTCGTGGCGGCGCGACACCGGGGTGTAGCGCGGGCCCTTCTTCTTGGCGGCGGTCGGCAGCACCACCTTGCTCTCCTCGAGCCTGAGGCGGTGGTTCGGGTCGCGCTCGCCCTTTTCGATCTCCTCGCGGGTCAGCTGGCCGTTCGAAATCGGGTCCATGCCCTTGATGCCCTGGGCCGCGTCGCCATCGGCGATGGCGCGGACCTCCAGGGGGTGCATCTTGGTGAAATCGGCCACCTGATCGAAGGTCAGAGCGGTATTATCAACCAGCCACACGGCAGTCGCCTTCGGCATCAGCGGTGCGTTGCTCATGGCAAATCTCCTTTGCGCTTCGCCCACCTCTGCGAGGCGAAGCTTGGTAGTCATCGGTGATGACGGGAATTATGGCGCCTATATAAGCCCTCAGGGGGGAATGGCGCAATGGGCCAGCAAAATCGCCTTGACAGAGCCCGAAAGCAGTCCCAAGTCGTTATCCAAACTGGCCGTTCCCCGCCCGCCGGCGAGGGGTGATTCGGTCCCGGGATGCCCCATGTCAGCGATGAAACCCGACCCAAAACCCGACTTGAGAATCGTGCTCTGTTCCCCGCGTGGCTTCTGCGCCGGGGTGGTTCGCGCCATCGACACGGTGGAACGGGCGCTCACCATCTACGGGGCCCCGGTCTATGTCCGGCACGAGATCGTTCATAACAAGTATGTGGTGGACAGCCTGAAGACCAAAGGCGCTATTTTCGTCGAGGAACTGGCCGAAATCCCCGACGATACCAATGCGCCGGTGGTGTTTTCCGCCCACGGGGTTCCCAAATCGGTTCCGGCCGAGGCCAAATCCCGCAATTTCTTCTCGCTGGACGCGACCTGCCCGCTGGTGACCAAGGTCCACCGCGAGGCGGCGATCCACTTCAAGCGCGGCCGCGAGATCTTCCTGATCGGGCATTCGCACCATCCGGAGGTGGTCGGCACCCTGGGCCAGCTCCCGCAAGGCGCCGTCACCCTGATCGAGACAGCCGAGGACGCCAAGACCATCGCGCCGAAGGATCCGAACAACCTCGCCTTTGTGACCCAGACCACGCTGTCGATCGACGACACCGCGGAGATCGTGTCGCTGCTCAAGGAGCGCTTCCCGAACATCAACGGGCCGCACAAGGAAGACATTTGCTACGCCACCACCAACCGCCAGCTTGCGGTCAAGAAGGTGGCTCCGGTGGTCGACGCGCTGATCGTGGTCGGCGCGCCGAACTCGTCGAACTCGCAGCGCCTGCGCGAGGTTGCCGAGCGCGAGGGCTGTCCGATTGCCGTGCTTGCCCAGCGCGCCAGCGACATCGACTGGCAGCGTTTCGAGGGCATCACGAGCCTCGGCATCACCGCGGGCGCCTCGGCGCCGGAGGTGATCGTCGAGGAGATCATGGGGGCCTTCGCCGAACGCTACGAACTTCACGTCGAGACGGTCTCGGCTGCGGAGGAGAACGAATTCTTCCCGCTGCCACGCTCGCTGCGGCCCGAAGCCGCCGCGGAATAGACCATATGGCGGTCTACACCGACGTTGCCGCCGAAGACCTCGCGGAATTCCTTGGGAGTTACGACATCGGCGAACTGCTCTCCTACAAGGGCATCGCCGAAGGCGTCGAGAATTCGAACTTCCTGCTGCACACGAGCCAGGGCGCTTACATCCTCACGCTCTACGAAAAGCGCGTGGCGGAGGATGATCTGCCGTATTTCCTGTCGCTGATGGCGCATCTCGCCGCGCGCGGCGTCTCGTGCCCGCAGCCGGCCAGGAACCGCAAGGGCGAGGTGTATAGCCGGCTGGCCGCCCGGCCGGCGGCGATCATCAACTTCCTCGAAGGCGTGTGGCCGCGGCGGCCCAACGTGGCGCATTGCGCCGGCGTTGGCGAGGCGCTCGCCAGGATGCATCTCGCCGGGCACGACTTCCCGTTGGTTCGCGAGAATCCGCTGTCGGTCGGTGGCTGGCGGCCGCTGTTCGATCTCGCCGCCGCGCGGGCCGACAGCGTACAGGCGGGATTGCACGATTTCATCGCGCGCGAGCTCGATCATCTCGAAGCAAGCTGGCCGAGCGACCTGCCGGTCGGCGTCATCCATGCCGACCTGTTCCCCGACAATGTGTTCTTCCTCGGCGACAAGCTCTCGGGGCTGATCGACTTCCCGTTCGCCTGCAACGACATCCTGGCCTACGACGTCGCGATCTGCCTGAACGCCTGGTGCTTCGAGCCGGATCATTCCTTCAACGTCACCAAGGCTCGCGCGCTGCTCAATGCTTACGGCCGCGAACGACCGTTGTCGGCGACGGAAGAGGCCGCGCTGGCGCTGCTGGCGCGCGGTGCCGCGATGCGCTTCCTGCTCACCCGTCTGGTTGATTTCCTCAACGTGCCCGAGGGCGCACTGGTGCAGCCAAAGGACCCGCTGGAATATGTCCGCAAGCTGCGCTTCCAGCAGAACGTCGCAAGCCTGCGCGACTACGGCATCACGACGGCGGGATGCGCGGCGTGAGCGACAAGCCGCATGTGATCGTTTTCACCGATGGTGCCTGCTCCGGAAATCCCGGCCCGGGCGGGTGGGGCGCGATCCTGAGATTCGGCGACACCGAAAAGGAATTGAAGGGCGGCGAGGCCCACACCACCAACAACCGCATGGAGTTGATGGCAGCGATCTCGGCGCTCGAAGCCTTGAAGAAGCCCTGCGTCGTCGATCTCACCACCGACAGCCAGTATGTCCGCCAGGGCATCACCGGCTGGATCCACGGCTGGAAGCGCAACGGCTGGCGCACCGCTGACAAGAAGCCGGTCAAGAATGTCGAGCTGTGGCAGCGTCTCGACGCCGCGCTGAAGCCGCATGAAGTGCGCTGGCACTGGATCAAGGGCCACGCCGGTCACGCCGAAAACGAACGCGCCGATCAGCTGGCGCGGGAAGGCGTCGCGATGGCGAAGTTGAAGGCGTAGGGCAGGCGTACGCCCCACGTATGCTGCGTAGGGTGGGTGGAGCGTAGCGATACCCACCATCTCAATGCGCGGCACGAAAGTGATGGGTATCGCTTCGCTCCACCCATCCTACGAGTTCTCGGTTTGTAGGGTGGGCAAAGACGCACTTGCGCCGTGCCCACCGTCAAGTGTCGCGCTCGCGATTGTGGGCACGCTTCGCTTTGCCCACCCTACGACGCGTCAGCTCAGAGCTGCCCCAGCAGCGTGTCGCCGCCGGAGACTTCGACCTTGCCCGGAGCCGGCTCCTTGTTGAGCTTCTTCACCACGCCGTCCTCGACCAGCATCGAATAGCGGTGGGAGCGGATGCCGAGCCCGTTGCCGGAGGCGTCGAGCTCCATGCCGATCGCCTTGGTGAAGTCGGCGTTGCCGTCGGCGAGGAAGGTGGCTTCGTCGCGCTGGTCGGTGTCGCGCTTCCAGGCGTTCATCACGAAAGCGTCGTTGACCGAGACGATCGCGATGGTGTCGACGCCCTTGTTCTTGATGGCGTAGGCATTGAGGAAGATGCTCGGCAGATGCATCTTGTGGCAGGTGCCGGTGTAGGCGCCGGGCACCGCGAACAGGGCGACCTTCTTGCCCTTGAAGATGTCGTCGGTGGTTTTGACCTGGGGTCCTTCGGCGGTCATCACGCGAAACTTCGTTTCCGGCAGCTTGTCGCCAACATTGATCGTCATCGTCATTCTCCCTCAGTGTGCGGAATGGTCTTAAACCCGGCGGTCGAAGGGCACAATATTGGCTGCGGTGGAAACGGCAATGGCGGCCAGCGCTCAATGTTGCGTCATTTGAGCATTTTCGCCTGAAGAAAACGCGTCAAACCATGCTCTAGCCCGAAAACCCGCCCGCATCGAGAAATGCCTGTTCTTCAGGCGTGGTCGGCCGACCCAGGATACGGTTACGGTGCGGAAAGCGGCCGAACCTGCGGATGATCTCAGCGTGATCCTCGGCGTATTTCAGGTTCTCTTCATTGTCGGACTTCCGGAACAGCGCGACGCAGCGCTGCTGGTCGGCTAGATGTTCCGAATGCATGAAGGGCAGATAGAGGAATTCGCGTAAACGCGGATCGATCCTTCCATCCACGCCGCGGTCGATGGCGCGGCCCGCGACCTCGCGCGCCAGCGCATCGCTCGCATAGGTCCGTGCGTCCTGGCGAAACATGTTGCGCGGAAACTGGTCGAGCACGATGGTCAATGCCAGCGCGCCGCCGTCGCTTGTCTCCCATGACGATAACTCGCCGGCGACCGCCGTCTGCCACGTCGTGAGGAAACGGCGATGCACCTCGGCATCGAACGCCTCGTCGCGCTTGTACCAGCGGTCGCGGTCGGCCTCGCGCCAGAACGCGAGAATCTCGGCCGGTGTTGCGACGCGTGCATCGGTCATGGTCCATCGCTCGCGCCGTTGGTCTCAGGCCGCGGCCTTCTTCTCGTCGCGCAGCTCGCGGCGCAGGATCTTGCCGACATTGGTCTTCGGCAGATCGGTCCTGAACTCGATCTGCTTCGGCACCTTGTAGCCGGTGAGCTGGGTGGCGCTGTACTTGATGATGTCGTCGGCCGTGACGTTCGGGTCCTTCTTGACCACGAAGGCCTTCACGGCTTCGCCGGACTTCGCGTCGGGCACGCCGATCACGGCGCATTCGAGCACGCCAGGATGGCTCGCGAGCACTTCCTCGATCTCGTTCGGATAGACGTTGAAGCCCGAGACCAGGATCATGTCCTTCTTGCGGTCGACGATCTTGGTGTAACCCTGCTCGTCCATCACGCCGATGTCGCCGGTGCGGAAATAGCCGTCTGCTGTCATCACGCGCGCAGTCTCGTCCGGCCTGTTCCAGTAGCCGATCATCACCTGCGGGCCCTTGGCGCAGATCTCACCGGCCTGACCGATCGGCAGCTCGTTGCCGTCGTCGTCGCGAATCGACAGATGGGTGGAGGGCACCGGCAGCCCGATCGTACCGGAGAAACTTTCGATGTCGGCGCGATTGCAGGTCAGTGTCGGCGAGGTCTCCGAGAGCCCATAGCCTTCCGACAGCGGGATGCCGGTTACCTTGAGCCACTTCTCGGCGACCGGTTTTTGCGTCGCCATGCCCCCGCCATTGGCAATCTTCAACTTGGAGAAATCCAGTTTGTCGAAGCCTGGCGTGTTCAACAGGCCATTGTAGAGCGTGTTGACCGCCGGGAAAAAGCTGACCTGGTATTTCGCCAGCTCCTTGATGAAGCCGGCCATGTCGCGCGGGTTGGGAATCAGCAGATTGGTGCCGCCGGAGCGCACCCCCAGCAGGTAGCACGCGGTCAGGGCGAAGATGTGATAGAGCGGCAACGCGCAGACGATTACCATCTGGTCGACGATCGGCGGCTTCTTCAGCGCCGGCTGCAACCAGGCGTCGTTCTGCAGCACGTTGGCGAGCACGTTCTGGTGGATCAGCGTGGCTCCCTTGGAGACCCCCGTCGTGCCGCCGGTATATTGCAGGAAGGCGACGTCCTCGCGCGTCAAAGGTGGCTTGTTGAGCTTCAGCCCGCGGCCGGCCGACAGCGCGTCATTGAAGCTGACGGCGCCCGGGATCGACCAGGCCGGTACCATCTTCTTCACGCGCCGTACCACCAGGTTGACGATCACGCCCTTGAAGCCGAGCAGGTCGCCCATGCTGCCGACGATGACGTGCTTGACAGCGGTGTTGGCGAGCACCTTCTGGACGGTGGTGGCGAAGTTCTCCAGTACGATGATCACCTCGGCGCCGGAATCCTTGAGCTGATGCTCGAGTTCGCGCGGGGTGTAGAGCGGATTGACGTTGACGACGGCATAGCCGGCGCGTAGCACCGCGGCGGTCGCGACCGGATATTGCAGCACGTTCGGCATCATCAGTGCGACGCGCGCGCCCTTCTGCAGGCCCTTGCTCTGCAGATAGGCGCCGAGCGCGGTCGACATCTGGTCGAGGTCACGATAGGTGATCGACTTGTCCATGCAGATGAACGCCTTGCGATCGGCGTACTTCTTGAAGCTCTCCTCCAGCAACTCGACCAGCGACGAATATTGCGTGATGTCGATATCGGCAGGTACGCCGGCCGGATATTGCTTGAGCCAAATACGCTCCATGGTCGTCAATCCCCTCTCGTGACTTTTGATTGGTTTGCTTTGATTAATTCGCCCGATGTCCCGGATTGCTTCCGGGTTGCTCGAGCCTCACCGCGCTATTGATGGCAGTATTGAGCGACGCCGCCACCGATGGCAAGCCGCTGCGCGCCATCGACGCATTGGACATTAAAGGGCCGGAATCCGGCTAGCTGGCCGGCTTGGCCTCGGTCTTCGGTTCAGCCTTCGGTTCAGCCTTGGGCTTGGCGGCGGCCTTCGGCTTTGCAGCCACGGGCTTTGCCGCGGCGGCTGGCTTGTCGGCGGCCGGCTTCGCAGCGGCCGCATCCGGCTTCGCATTGGCGTGGCGGGCCGGCTTGACCGCCTTCTTGGTGTCGGGTTTGGCGTCGCCCTTGACGTCACCTTTGGCATCGGCCGCAGTGTCCGGCTTGCTGGCCCTGACGACGACGCGGACGCGCTTGCCGCGCTTGACCGGCTGGTCCTTGTCGCTGTCGGCCGCGACGGCTGCGACCAGTGCGGCGCCGGTCCTGGTCGGCCCGGTGTAGACCACAATCGGCTCCGACGCCGCGGGCGGCAGGTCGAGCAACTCGGATGGTTTCGGCAACGCGGCTTGCAGGCCAGAGGCAAAGAAGGTCGCGGTGCTCTCGCCGTTGGTGGCCGAACCGCCGGCGCCGCTGGCCATGGTGTCTTCCTCTTCGTCGCTGGCGGGCCGCTTGTGCTTGCCGCCGCACATCTCGTCGCGCAGGTTCGGCGGCGAGGCATCGATCGGGACCAGATTGTCGACCGTGCCGAGCGAGGGACGCAGCCACGCCAGCCCGTTATTGGCAAAGCCGCGATCCAGCAACTGCGCGGCGCGGACCGCGCGCATGCGGCCGGAGGAGGCGCCGAGCACGACGGCGATCAGCCGCTTGCCGTCATGCGTCGCCGAGGCCACGAGATTGTAGCCGGACGCGCAGATAAAGCCGGTCTTGAAGCCGTCGGCACCCGGATAGCGGCCGATCAGCTTGTTGAAGTTCTGAGTGACCCGGCGGCCGAAGCGGATCGACGGGATGTGGACGAAATATTCGTATTCGGGCAGGTCGCGGATGATGCCGCGAGCAAGGATCGCAAGATCGCGCGCCGAGGTGATCTGGCCGTCGGCGGGCAGGCCGTTCGGGTTGACGTAGCTCGTTTGCGTCATGCCGAGCTTCTGCGCGGCCTGGTTCATCATCGCCGAAAAACCGTCGATCGAGCCGCCGACGCCTTCGGCCAGTACGACCGCCATGTCGTTGGCCGACTTCACCAGCATCATCTTCAGGGCATTGTCGACGGTGACCTGGGTGCCGGGCCGCAGGCCCATCTTCGAGGGCGATTGCGAGGCCGCGACCGGCGACACCGTGACCAGCGTGTCGAGCGATATGCGGCCTTCCTTGACCGCGGTCAGCGTCACATAGGCCGTCATCAGCTTGCTAAGCGAGGCCGGATACCACGGCATCGTCGCATTGTCGGCCTGCAGCACCTTTCCGGTGTCGGCCTCGACCACCAGCAGCGCCTCCGCCTGAGCCATGCGCGGCGCCACGATAGCGAGCATCGCGACGGCAAGAGTCCATTTCAACGACGGGTTGCGCAGCAGCGGGCGAAGAAATTGCACGAGTCCGGTTCCGGTCCTTTGAGACCCGCCTTCAAAAAGGAGGTCTTTGCGATATGACGTTCGGGTTTCAAGCCTGTCCGGGAGCCGCTTTGCGGCGGTGCAAACTCTATACCGGAGCGCCAGCGGAGAACAGGGGCCGCACAATTAAATCGTGGACGAAGTCGGCTGAATTTCGGCAGCCGCCTCAATTAGAAAGCCGGAATTATGGGGCATCTATGGCAGCCCGCGACTCCTCCTGCACCATGAACTGGGCGCGCGCGAGATCGGCAAAACGGCCACCTTTTGCGACGAGTTCATCGAAAGTTCCGCTTTCGATCACCTTTCCCTGGTCGAACATCAGGATGCGCGTGGCGTGGCGGATCGTGGAGAGGCGGTGCGCGATCACAAATGTGGTACGGCCTTTCATCACTTCATCGAGAGCGGCGTTGAGCTTGGCCTCGGTGACGGCGTCGAGCGCGCTGGTCGCCTCGTCCAGGATCAGGATCGGCGGATCCTTCAACAGCGCGCGCGCGATCGACAGCCGCTGGCGCTCGCCGCCGGACAGCATGCGGCCGCGTTCGCCGGCATGGGTGTCGAATTTCTTTTCGCTGCGTTCGATGAAATCCAGCGCCTGCGCGCGCGCCGCGGCGGTACGCAGTTCCTCATCGGTTGCATCAGGCTTGCCGACGCGCAAATTCTCGGCGATCGAGCGGTTGAACAGCAGCGCTTCCTGGAACACCACACCGATGTTCCGCCGCAGCGCCGTCAGCTTCAGCGCGCGTATATCCATACCGTCGATCTCGATGATGCCGGATTGCGGATCGAAGGCGCGATGCAGAAGCGCGATTGCGGTGGATTTGCCGGCGCCGGTCGGGCCGACCAGCGCGATGGTCTGGCCGGGCAGTGCGGTGAAGGAGAGATCCTCGATCGCCGGCCGCTTGCCGTCATAGGAGAACGAGACGTCGTTGAACTCGATCAGGCCGGAAAGCCGTCCGGGATCGACCGCACCCGGCCGGTCGCGCACCGCCGGCACCGCATCGAGCACGTCGAAGAATTCCTGCAAGCGCGGCGCTTCCATGAACACGCTGTTGATGAAGCTCACGACCTGCTCGAGCTTCTGGATCAGCATGGTCGCGAACGAGACGAACATCACGATCTCGCCGACCGTGGTCAGGCCCTGTTCGTGCAGCGCGATGCCGACGGTGAAGATCGCGAGCACCGTGATTGTGGTCGATGCGCGGGTGATGACGGTGACCAGCGCCCACCAGGACAGCACCGGCATCTGCACCGCGAGCAGCTTGTCGGCGACGTAGCGCAGGCCCTGCACCTCGGAATCGATCCGCACGAAGCTCTGCACCAGTGCGACATTGCCGAGTGCGTCGGAGGCGCGCGTCGAGAGGTCGCTGTAATAGGCCTCGACCTCGCTCTGCATACCATAAGTCTTGCGCACGACGAGTGTGGTCAGCACCGTGAAGACGACGCAGAGCGCGAACAGCAGGATCGCCAGACGCCAGTTGATGTAGAGCGCAAGCGGCAGCAGCACGATCAGCGACATGATCGCGGCGAAATGTTCGCGGAAGAAGCCGAGCCAGAGCCGCCACAGCGCGTCGGTGCCGTTCAGCATCACTTTCATCAGCCGGCCCGAATGGGTGCCGGAATGGAAGGTCAGTGGCAGCTGCATGATGTGCTCGAAATAGCTGGTCAACACGGCCTGGCGCTGGCGGTGCGCCAGCCGGTCGGCCTGCAGAGCGACTGCCGCGCTGCAGCCGATCGTAAACAGGCCGAACGCGGCCCAGGCCACCAGCAGCGGCCATGGTGAGGAAGTCGCGAACAGGCCGGTGGCCGGCCTGCCCGACAGCACGTCGACGATCTTGCCGAACAACACCGGCTCGGCGAATTGCGCGCCGGCGAGCAGCAGATTGGCCGCGGCGAGGATCCAGCCGAGCCGCGCTTCCTTGCCGAGCAATTCCAGAACGCGGGTATAGAGGCGGAGCATGGACATGCAAGCGAGACTCTTGGAAGCGATCAGCGCCCGATCAGGCGGCCCGCAATTTAATCAGGGTTCGCCACCGAGGGCCAGCGGCGAGAGCGCGTTTTGCTCAGTTGATCAGCCGGTCATCGCGCGGCGGCAGGAACGACTCGTCGAAGATGTCGGAGGCGTGCGGCCGCTTCTGGAATTTGAAATCCTCCGCGAGCTGGTCGATTGCCCGCTCGAAGCGCGCCGGATCGATTCCGCCGATCCCGTTGCGCTTCACCTCGCCGGTGAGGATGCTATCGCTGATGATGACGCGCAGCCGCGCCTGCTCCAGTTCGAGCGAACCGCCATCCATCCGGCTGACCACCTCGGTGGCGGCGCGGGCAGGATCCTTGATAGCAAGGCTGGTGCCACCGATCAGCGCCCGTACAAAGCCCTTCACCGCATCGGGCTTCGCTGCGGCGAGCCGCGGACTGACGATCACGGCAAAGCCGTAGGCCTCACAGCCATAGTCGGCGAAGCGCAGCACGGCGAGATCGTCGGCCGGCACGCCGCGATCCCGCAGGTTGATCGCCGACAAATAGGAGAAGCCGGTGACGGCATCGACCTGGCCGGCCGAGAGCATCGGCTCGCGCACCGCGGCGCTGATGCTGTTCTGCTTCACGCTTCCCAACTTGATGCCGTTGAGCTTGGCGACCGCCGGCCACAGCCGGATCGAGAGGTCGCCCTCGGCGACGCCGAGGGTTTTGCCCTGGACGTCCGACAGCGCCTTGATGCCGCGGCTCTTGCGGGCGATGATCGCGTAGGGCGCCTCGTTGAACAGCACGAACACCGCCTTTACCGGCGCGGCATGCGGCGTATCGCGAAACCGGATCAGCGAATTGATATCGACGAGGGCGAAGTCGCTCGAGCCGTCGGCGACGCGCGCAATCGCTTCCGCCGAACTGGGGGCTATGTTGGTGCCGACCGAAAGGCCTTCGGCGCTGAACAGTCCGCCCACTGCCGCCATCACGAATGGTGCAGCGGCGGCATCGAGCGGCCGGTCGAGCGTGAACTGGATTGCGAGCGGCGGTAGCGGATCGTTCGCGGCGCGCAGCGGCGCTGCTGCGGACCACACGCCGCCCGCTAGCCCGATCAAAAGAGCCAGCATCAGGCGGAGAGCAGTGGTCCGACTTAGGTGCATCATGACATCCGGGGAGCGAGACAAAGTGCCGCGCCGGCCGCGCCTGTTTCATGACATCGAATGCGTCATGGCAAGCGTCAATTTAAGGGCATTCTGCCTCATGCAAACTGAACGGACGATGACCGATTTTGCCAAGAGCTGCCAAGATCTCGCCAAGGGTTGTTCAGCTTCCATTTGGCTTGCGGAACCTAATCTAAAGCCGGTGGTTAGCTAACCAAGGCCCGTCGGGGCCGGCTTCCACAAAGGAAGACTGCAATGTTTGCGCGAAAGGGTGTTTTTTCGTCCATTGGCCGCGCCGCCACGCTGGCAACCATTGCCGCGATGGCGCTGACGGCCGTTGAGCCGACGATGGCGTTTGCGGGCTCCGTTGCAACGGGCAAGGCCGCTACTGTGACATCGTCCCACGGGACCAGCGGCGCAACCGATATCAGCGCGCGGCGCCGTTACTATCGCGGCGGTGGCGCTGCGGCGGCGGCCGCGTTCGCCGGCATCGTCGGCACGGGCATCGCTGTCATCGCCGCGCAGAACCGCCGCGCCGACTATGACGCTTACGACTACTATGGTGGCGGTCCCGGCTATTACGGTGGCGGTCCAGCTTACTATGGCGGCGGCCCGGTCTACTATGGCGGTGGTCCGTCCTACGGTTACGGCGGTTATTACGGGAGCCGTTCGCAACTGCCCTTCCAACCGAATTGACGCAGACGCTCGATCGCTGGTTCGGTTCTCACAACTGTCACAAAACATCGATCCACCGGCCTTCCGGCCGGTGGATTTTTTAATTGCCAAGCAAGCCGTTAACACGCTGGCGACGAGTTTCGATTAGGCTGGACGCATGAGTGATTCGATCGAGCGGCTGTATGAGGCGGTGATCGCGGCGAGGGATCTTGATCCGGCAACGTCGCGTACGGCACGGCTGTTTCAGCGTGGTCCGGCCAAAATGGCCAAGAAGCTCGCCGAGGAAGCCATCGAGGTCGCGATCGACGCCGTCAGCGGCAAGTCCGATGCCGTGGTCCGTGAAAGTGCCGATCTGCTCTACAATCTAACCGTCCTGTGGGCTTCGGCCGGTGTCAGGCCGGAGGATGTCTGGCACGAGATGCAGCGGCGCGAGCGTCTGCTCGGGCTCGCCGAGAAGCTGCCGAAATCACCGGTCAAATTGCCGAAAACCGCGCCCGTTCCGGTCGTTCGGCGTCGAATTGACGCGCTGGAAAGCCGCCTGCGCAAACGGCAGTCGTAAATCGCCCGAAAATCAGCCGATTCCCGGCATGGACAAATCCGCTCGATGATGGTTCATCGCGCCCATGCTGAAACGGATTTACGACTGGTGCATCGGCGCCGCCGACAAGCCCTACGCACTCTGGATTCTCGCAGCGCTAGCCTTCGCTGAGAGTTCCTTCTTCCCCGTTCCCCCGGACATCATGCTGCTGCCGATGTCGCTGGCGCAGCCGAGGCGAGCGTGGTGGTTCGCGACTGTCTGCACCATCGCGTCCGTCGTCGGCGGCGTGCTCGGCTACGCGATCGGCGCGTTGCTTTATGACTCGCTCGGGCAGTGGCTGATCCATCTCTACGGTCTTTCCGACAAGGTCGACGCGTTCCGCGCCTCCTATGCCGAGTGGGGCGCGGTGATCATCTTGGTGAAGGGATTCTTGCCGATCCCTTACAAGCTTGTGACCATCACCTCGGGCTTTGCCGGCTACAACATCTGGCTGTTCATCCTGTTCTCGATCATCACCCGGGGCGGCCGTTTCTTCATTGAGGCGGTGGTGCTCAACCGCTACGGTGATTTCATCCGCAAGGAGTTGGAGAAGCGGCTCGGCCTGTGGGTCGCGATCTTCGCGATCGTGCTGGTGCTGGGGTTTGTTGTCGCATTGAAGCTGATCTAGCGGTTGTCGGCTTTGCCGATCGCGGGCTTCGGGCTACGCTGGCCACGATGGCTGATGGAATCGACAACCTGCTAAGTCTTGCTGGCGCACGTGCCGTGATCGCAGGCCTTGCGTTGTCGATGGTCCTGGCAACAACCGACTGCGGCTGCGCCCAGACCGGGACGCCCGCGCTCGGCGTACAGTCGTCGACACAGCAACCATTGCCGCCGGAGCCGCAGCAGATTGAGCTGCCGCCTGCACCGGTCGAACACGATAATCCCGGGCTGATCAGCGAAATCGGAAAGCTGTTCGAGAAATCGAAGTCGATGCTGCCCCCGTTGAAGAGCCCGAGCGAGACCATGAACGACCTGTCGAACATCGCGCGCCCCTCGGCGATGGTCTCGGGACGCGCGGCCTGCGTCGTCGCCTCGAACGGCGCGCCCGACTGCAAGATCGGCGCTGACAGGCTGTGCCAGAGCAAGGGGTTCAAGGAGGGCAAGAGCCTCGATACCGACGCCTCCGAGAAATGCTCGCCGCTGGTCTACCTGCCGGGCCACAAGCGCGGCCCGAACGACTGCAAGACCGAAAATTTCGTGACACGGGCGCTCTGCCAATAGGCGCGGTCCGACCGAGGGCTGGGATACCAGAATGCCTGAGAAAAATGCAGCGTCTGGATGAGGTTTTGTCACTCATTTCGCAGCGCCCAAACGCAATACTTGACAGTGGAAAGATTGCCTTGTTGGTATGACGCCTGAAATCTCCAGGCCGCGACCGCGTTCCGCCTGATAACCGAAGGATCGGCTTCCAATGTCCATGCCTGCTCTGTTCAAGGGCCGTCTGTCTCTTCCCGTGATCGGGGCACCGCTGTTCATCATCTCCGTGCCCGACCTCGTCATCGCGCAGTGCAAGGCCGGCGTGGTCGGCTCGTTTCCGGCGCTGAACGCCCGCCCGCCCGAGCTGCTCGACGAATGGCTGCACCGGATCAAGGAAGAGCTCGCCGCTTACGACAAGGCGCATCCGGAGCGGCCGTCGGCGCCGTTCGCGGTGAACCAGATCGTGCACAAGTCCAACAACCGGCTCGATCACGACATGGCGCTTTGCGAGAAGCACAAGGTGCCGATGATCATTTCCTCGCTCGGCGCGCGCGAGGAACTCAATCAGGCCGTCCACGGCTGGGGCGGCATCGTCTTCCACGACGTCATCAACCAGAAGTTCGCGCACAAGGCGATCGAGAAGGGCGCCGACGGCCTGATCCTGGTCGCGGCGGGCGCCGGCGGCCATGCCGGCACGATCTCGCCGTTCCCGTTCGTGGAAGAAACACGGCAGTGGTTCGACGGGCCGATCGCGTTGTCGGGCACCATCGCCAACGGCCGCGCCATCCGCGCCGCACGCGTCATCGGTGCCGACTTCGCCTATATCGGCTCGGCCTTCATCGCGACGCAGGAGGCGAACGCGGTCGAGGGCTACAAGAGCATGATCACCAATTCGTCCGCCGAGGACATCGTCTATTCAAACCTGTTCACCGGCGTGCACGGCAACTACCTGAAACCCTCGATCGTCGCGGCCGGCATGGATCCGGAGAATCTGCCGACTTCGGATCCCTCCAAGATGAGCTTCGGCACTGATTCCTCTGGTGAACGCGCCAAGCCGAAGGCCTGGAAGGAGATCTGGGGTTCAGGCCAGGGCGTCGGCAGTATCGCCAAGGTGTTGCCCGCGGCCGAATTGATCGCGCGGTTCCGGAACGAATATGAAGCGGCGGTCGATCCGGCACTTCCCTGATGGAGCCGATCTTTCGCGTTGACGGCAATCGCGTCGTCACCAGTCCCCGCGCCGCGGGCCCATGGGACCCGCGGATGCAGCACGGCTCTGCACCGGCGGCCCTCGTGGTCTGGGCCGCCGAAGCCATTCCTGCCCCCGTGCCGATGCGGATCGCACGCGTGACGATCGATCTGATGCGTCCGGTGCCGGTCGCGCCGCTGACGATCGAGAGCGAGGTGCTGCGCGAGGGCCGCAAGATCCAGCTTTGCGGCATCAGGCTGAAGGCCGACGGCGTCGTCGTGGTCTCCGCCAGCGTGCTGAAGATCAAGGAGCAGGCGGCGGCGCTGCCGCCCGAGATCGCCGATCTGCCGCTCGATCTGCCGGGACCGGATCAGTCGATGGTTGAACCCGCCGATCATGCCGGCAGCCCGTTCACGACATGCATTTCGATGCGTGCCGCACGCGGCCGCTTTGGCATGGTCGGCCCCGGCGCGGTCTGGTTTCGGATCGACCAGCCGCTCATCGAGGGATCAAATATCTCGCAAGCGATGCGCGCCGTCGTCGCGGCCGATTTTTCCAACGGCACCTCTTCGGCGCTGGATTTCCGGGAATGGACGTTCATCAACGCCGATCTCAGCGTCAATTTCGCGCGACAGCCGGTCGGCGAATGGATCCTGCTCGATGGAGAATGCTGGATCGGCCCCGACGGCGCCGGGCTGGCGATGTCGCGGCTTGCCGACCAGCAGGGCTATTTCGGCCGCGCCGTCCAGAGCCTGGTGATCGAGAAGCGCTAGCCTCGTAGCTGATCGCAGCGAAACGGCGTGTGCTGGGGCCGATTTCCTTCCCGCGTGGAACCTATTGATCCCGCGCCGCTTTATTAGCGGTTAGGGGGCTCCATGGGTTCTTTTCAGATGCCAGGCGATATTGCAAAATCGGGAGTTTGGGGGCTCGACGACATCCTGTCCGGCGGATTTTCCCGCGGGCACCTGTTTTTGGTCGAAGGCGCACCTGGCACCGGGAAAACCACGATGGCGCTGCAATTCCTGATGGAAGGCGTCCGCGCCGGCGAAAAGTGTCTCTACATCACGTTGTCTGAGACGGAGCAGGAACTGCGCGGCGGGGCCGCTTCACATGGCTGGTCGCTCGGCGGTGGCATCGAGATATTCGAGTTGCTCCCGCCCGAAAGCCTGCTCGACTCCGAGCAACAGCAGAGCCTGCTTTACTCGTCAGACCTGGAACTTGGCGAAACCACCAAGCAAATATTCGAAGCGGTGGAGCGTATCCGGCCGAGCCGTCTCGTGCTCGACAGCCTCTCCGAAATCCGACTGCTGGCGCAAAGCTCGCTGCGATATCGGCGGCAGATTCTCGCGATCAAGCATTACTTCGCAAGATTCAACACCACCGTGATGATGCTTGACGATCTGACCGCCGAACTTGCCGACAAGACGGTCCACAGCATTGCCCATGGCGTGATCAGGCTCGAGGAATTGGCTCCGGCCTACGGCGCCGAGCGGCGGCGGGTGCGCGTCACGAAATATCGCGGGACCAAATTCCGCGGCGGTTATCACGACGTGACCATCACGACCGGCGGTCTGAACGTGTTCCCAAGGCTCGTCGCCTCCGAGCACCGCAAGGGATTTGTCCGCGGCCAGTTGTCGAGTGGGATCGGCGAACTGGACCAGCTTCTGGGCGGCGGCATCGACAAGGGCTCCAGCACACTGGTGTTGGGGCCGGCCGGTACCGGCAAATCGCTTGCCGTGATCGTCTTCGTCGTCGCCGCAGTCTCGCGTGGCGAAAAGGCCGCCATGTTCGTGTTCGACGAGGAACTTGGCTTGTTGTACGCGCGCATGAAGGGAATGGGCATCGATCTCGAAGAGATGCAGCGGTCGGGAAACCTTTTCGTCGACCAGGTCGACGCCGCCGAACTGTCGCCAGGCGAATTTGCCCACCGGGTGCGCAAGCGGGTCGACGAGGACGCGATCAAGACCGTCGTGATCGACAGCCTCAACGGCTATCAGGCGGCCATGCCCGAGGAGAATTCGCTGATCCTTCACATGCACGAATTGCTGCAATACCTCAACCGACAGGGTGCCGCGACCTTCATGACCGTGGCACAGCATGGTCTGGTCGGCGACATGAACGCGCCGATCGATGTCACCTACCTTGCCGATACGGTGATCCTGCTGCGCTACTTCGAGGCGTTGGGCAAAGTGAGGCGGGCGATGTCGATCATCAAGAAGCGCACCGGCGCGCATGAAACGACGATCCGCGAATACCGTATCAATAGCCGCGGCCTGACGATCGGAGCGCCGCTGGACGGCTTTCAGGGCGTCCTGCGCGGCGTTCCGGTCTATATCGGCGGGGGTCAGCCTCTGTTGGAGGGCGGCGAGTGAAACCGGGCGCATCGTCGGAGCGCGCCATCATCCTCGCGCCCACCGGACGCGACGCCTCCGTTGCTGCCGCCCTGATCAGGGAGGCAGGCTTTTATGCCAACCCGTGCGCTGATCTTGCCGAGCTGATGCACGAGATCGAGGGGGGCGCCGGGCTTGCCGTGATCGCCGACGAGGCGATCAAGACCGCGGACCTGCGAAGACTGGTGAATTGGCTCAACGATCAGCCCTCATGGTCGGACTTTCCGATCGTGCTGTTGACGCGCCAGGGCGGCGGCCCCGAGCGCAATCCGGACGCGGTGCGGCTCGGACAGATTCTCGGCAACGTCACCTTCATCGAGCGTCCGTTCCATCCGACCACGCTGGTGAGCATCGTCGGCTCCGCGGTCAGGGCGCGGCGCCGGCAGTATCAGACCCGCGCCATTCTGGAAGATCTCACCGAAAGCGAGGGCCTGCTGCAGACTGCGATGAACGCGGGTCATCTCGGTGCGCTGGAATTGCATCTTCCCGATTTCGAGCTCGAGGCCTCCAGCACCTGCAAATCCTATTTCGGGCGACGTGGCAGCGATCCGTTCACCTATCAGGATCTGCTCGAGGCTGTGCATCCCGACGACCGGGCGCAACGGCTCGCTATCGTGCAGGAAACCATCAACACCGGCCGGGATTACCGCATCGAGTACCGCGTGATCTGGCCCGACGGGTCGCAACATTGGGTCGACGTTCGGGCGCGCGCGGTGCGCCGTCCCGACGGCGGCATCAAATCACTGGTTGGTGTGTGCTCCGACATCACCGCGCGCAAGACTGCCGAGATCGAGCGCGAGACCTTGCTGGCGCAGCTTGCGGCCGAACGCACCGCGCTGGCGGAACTGACCGCGACGCTCGAACAGCGCGTCGAGCAGCGCACCGTGGACCTGATGAAGGAAGTTGCCGCGCGGGAGAGAGCGCAGGAGCAGTTGCGGCAGGCGCAGAAGATGGAGGCGATCGGCCAGCTCACCGGCGGCGTCGCGCACGACTTCAACAATCTCTTGATGGCCGTGATGGGCAATCTCGATCTGTTGCGCAAACGGATGCCCAGGGATCCGCGCCTGCATCGCCTGGTCGACGGCGCGCTGCAGGGTGCCGAGCGCGGCGCCTCCCTGACGCAGCGGCTGCTGGCATTCGCGCGTCAGCAGGATTTGCGCGCGGTGCCGGTCGATCTCGGTGCGCTGGTGCGGGACATGAGCAACCTGCTCGAGCGCTCGCTCGGGCCGCGCGTCGCGCTGCGGCTCGACATCCCCGACGGGCTGCCACCGGCCTGCGTTGACACCAACCAGCTCGAGCTTGCGATCCTCAACCTCGCAATCAATGCGCGCGACGCCATGCCGGATGGCGGCACGATCGACCTCAGGCTCGCGGCCTGGCAGGCGAAGAACGATCCCACGCTGCGGCCCGGCAATTACCTGAGACTGTCGGTGGTGGACACCGGCACCGGCATGACGCCCGATGTCCTGAAGCGGGCGATCGAGCCGTTCTACTCGTCCAAGCCGGTCGGCAAGGGTACCGGCCTTGGCCTGTCGATGGTGCATGGCCTCGCCGTGCAGCTCGGCGGTACGTTGCAGCTTTCGAGCGCGGTCGGCAAGGGCACGACGGCAACCCTGGTGCTGCCGGTCGCGACGTCGGCACCGCAATCGGAAACGCCCGCCGCCGTGCCGCAGAAGGTGAATCGCTCGGCGGTGATCCTGTTCGTCGACGACGATCCCCTGATCGCGACGTCGACCACGGAGATGCTGGAGGATCTCGGCCATCGCGTGATTGGTGCCAGTTCCGGCCTGCACGCGCTCGACATCCTCAGAAGCGACCAGCCGCTCGACCTGATGATGACCGATCACGTGATGCCAGGCATGACCGGCATCGAGCTCGCCGCCGCCTCGCGTCAGGTCCGCCCGCAGCTTCCGGTTCTGCTCGCCACCGGCTACGCCGAATTGCCCGACGGCAGCCAGATCGACCTGCCGCGGCTCGCAAAACCCTATCACCAGGATCAACTGCGCGAGCGGCTTGAGCAGTTGCTGGGCGGAGCTGCCACAGCATCAACCAACGCAGTTTTCTCACCGTCACACTGAGGAATCGCGCGGCCTCCTCGGGATGACGGTGACAAGGCGCTATCCACATCGCCAGCGCCGGAAATGCGGAGCGGATCGCTCATATCTCTTCCTGCCGCGCGCGTGCCGCGCAGGCCGTCGGACGCCACCTGCGGATGGAGCTGGTTTGAACTCCACCTAGGCTAGTTCGCCACGAAGTACCAGTCCTTGCCGTAGGGCACGAGCCGGCTCGGCGGCTTGTCGTCGAACTCGAAGAACTTCTTCGGGTCGCTACCTGATGGCACGTGCAGGAAGCCGCTGAAGGCGTGCTTCAGCCTGCGCATGGTGAAGAACAGCACATAGGTGCCTTCGTCCGCCTCGTCGACGACGATATCGTCGCCGAGCGAGACGTAGGGGCCGTTGTCGCCGAGCGCGATCAGGTTGCTGTTGCCATCCACATTGGGTTTCAGCTCGCCGCGTGCTATTCGCGCCACGATGGCTTCACGGGCCGTGCGGTACCAGTGGAAGTCGCACTGCAGATAGATGTCCTGCAGCGGGGCGTAGGTCAGGATCGCCAGCGTGGCTGCGCAAACCAGGAAGGGAGCGGCGAACTTCGCGCCGCCGTGCCTGACCCGCAGCAACTGCGTCAGCGACCAGACACTGCAGCCGAGGAACAGCAGCGCCGTGAGCGGCAGCAGCAGCATCTCGACGAGGCTCGATGGCCAGTCGGCCATCGACATTTCGAACGTGGCGGTCAGGAGCGTCGCGGCGCAGATCGTCACCGCCGCGGTGAGGCCACTGCGGACCGACGGCCTTGCCGCAGCTTTTGTCGTCTGGGCTTGCGAGTCCAATGTTGTCCTGCCTGCCGGCCTTAACGCGCCATTAACCACGATCGCCCCAACAATAGCGCCACAGCATGGGCCGCCGCCACGGCCGGCAATGATGGGGACACGCCATGGATTTTGAAGCGTTCTTTGCCAAGACCCCGGCGACGCTCGACGAGCTCAGGACCCGGGTCTTCTTTGCCCTGCAGCGTCATCCGCTGTGCCGCCAGGTCGAATTCGACATCGTCAGCACGCCGCGCACCCGCCGGACCAACTGGACCGTCAGCCTGCGCGCGGTCCAGCCCGGCGCCCTGTGGCCGGCCCATGAGATCGTCTCCGATATCCAGGAAGCCTATGAGCTGGCCGCTGCAGCCTGATTTTTGGCCGTTTCGGCACGATTTTCACCGAATTTGGCGGCCTGTCGCCGCCGTGGTGGCACGCTAAAGCCGCATTTTTCGCTCAGCTTCCGACGACACCGACCGGGAATGGAGACGTTTTTGACCAGAGCCATCACCCTCGTCGCGCTGACCAGCTTCCTCCTTGCCGGCGCCGCAGTCACCGCCATCCTTGGCCGCGACAGTTTGCCGGCCGCCCCCTCCAGCGTTGCGGATGTAACCGCCGAGGCGGCTCCGGTTTCCAACAAGGCCGGCAAGCAGGACAAGCTCGCGGTGGCAACGCTTGCGGCTGCCGACTATGAGCCGCCCCAGGCGGATCTATCTCAGTCCACCGCGCCGTCGCCGCTCCAGCTGCGTGCCCAAGCCAACATTCCTGGAGCCAACATTCCTGCAGCCAATATCCCTGGAGCCAATATCCCTGGAGCCGACATTCCAGGCGCGTCCGGTACCCTGCGGCAGGCCTATGCCTCTGCTGAGTCCGGTGACGTCGGTCTGCCGACGATCACCGAACCGGCTCCTGCGCCGGCCGTGGTGGTTGCGCCGAAGCCGAAGGCTGCCGCGAAGGCGGTGCCGCAGAAGAGCTACACACTGCTGAGCGACGCCCAGATCGCCGGCATCAAGGCGCGGCTCAAACTGTCGTCGGACCAGGAATCCTATTGGCCGCCGGTCGAGACCGCGCTGCGTGCGGTTGCGCGCAAGATCCACGCGAGGCGGCAGGGCGATCCCGCCGCCGGCAGCATGCCGATCGATCCCGACTCCGAGGAAGTCCAACAACTGAAATCGGCGGCGATGCCGCTGCTGTTCCAGCTTCGCGAGGATCAGAAGAGCGAAGTGCGCTCGCTGGCGCGCCTGATCGGGTTGGACAAAGTCGCCGCGATGATCTGAGCATCGCGCGCGACCGTCCTGCGCACGCCTCCACTCGGCGTTCCGTTCGCATCCGGTTCCAGGAACATCGTCTCCACTGGCACGTTGCCGGCCCGGATGAGGGAGACGAGCCATGCGCACATCAACGGCCTATTTCGCGGGTGTGGGAACCGTCGTCGCAGCCATCGCGATCGGGCTCGGCGGCGGCATGATCATGGCCGGTATCGTCAATCCGCATGAACCGAAGCAGGAGACGGGCAAGCTCGCGCGCGTCATGCCGCGTGAAACTGTCCCGGCACCAGCCGCGTCTTCGGAACCAGTACCCTACGCCGCCCAAGTGACCGCCAATCCCGTCAGCGTGGCGCCGGCACCGCAACAGAATGCATCCCCGCCGGAGACAACGGCTGCCGCGCAGCCGGCCGAACCGACATCGGCGCGCTCGACGAACCCGCCCGCACAGCCGGCTCAATCAAATACAGTCGCCGCTACACCCATTACGCCAGCGGCGCCACGCGAACCCACGGCCTCCTCCGACGCCCCTGCGAAGGCACGCGACGTCGACGTGAAGACACGCGAGGTCGACGTCAAGCGCGCTGCGTCCGATAAGCGGCGTGCCGAGCGGCGACAGCCATGGGCCGAGCGACGTCGGCAGCGCCGTCAGGACGACGAGTTGCGTAACGTCGAGCTGCAGGTGCGGGAGGAGACCGAGGCTGCGCGCATCCAGGCGCCCGAGCCGGCACGAATGGACGCGCCGCCGATCGGGATATTCGATCGCGGTGATGACTGACGACGACGCGCCGGGATGTTCAACGGACCGGGCCATGCCGCCCGGTCCGCCGTCGTCATTGCCAGCCACGAACCTTCGTTAGCAACGCAACCTTTGTCAGCGACGCGCCGCCTTCTTGGCCTTCTTCGCTTTCCGCGCCTTCTTGGCGGGCGCCTTTTGCGTTGTCGACCCACCGCCGCCCGGGCTGTGCGGCGGGCGCGGTTGCGCCGCGCGGCGAGCCCGCTTGCGCTCGAGGTGCTGGGTCCAGGCGGCGGTACGCGCCTGGATGTAATCGCCGATCTGTGCGCTCGTGGAGAGATCGGGAGGCGTGTGCTGGTCGTAGCTGCCCTGGTCGTTCCGTAGCGGCAGCAGAGAGACCTTGTGGGCGTGTATGCTTTCGATCAATGACGGGTCCGACTGTTCGGGATGAGCGACAATCGGAAGCGGCGGCAGCACGCCTTGCAGCGGATCGTCGGTGTGCGGCGTGGCGAGCGTGATCGCGTCGCCGAGATCGGCAGCCGCCTTGTCGCGCTCGGTAAGCGCCGGCACGTTCCAGCGCAGCTCGATCGTCCTCAACACCGACGTGTGATCGATGACGCCGCGCTTGGCGCGGAACACGGTGCCGGCCGCGATCCGCGGCGAGATCAGCAGCGCTGGAATCCGCACGCCGAACCGCTTGAAGTCGAAGCCAAACTCACCGATCGAATTGTCGGGCTGCGTCGCGGTCGCCGGCGGCGCGACGTGATCGAAGTTGCCACCGTGCTCGTCATAGGTGATCAGCAGCAGCGTGTCATTCCAGCCCGGCCCGCTGCGCACCGCTTGATAGGTGTCGTAGATCAGCTTTTCCCCGGCGGCGACATTGTAGTTCGGATGCTGGCTGTTGCCGCTGGCGCCGAAGCTCGGCTCCAGGAACGTATAGGCCGGTAGCTTGCCGCTCGCGCATCGATGCTGGAAATCGCGAAAATGGCCGAAATGACCTTCGTCGGCATGCTGGGTATCGGTGAAGTCGAGCCGCGTCAGCGGATCTCGGTTATAGCCGTAGACCGCCCAGTCGACGTTCTTGTCGGTCAACCGCCCGAAGATGCTCGGGCAGGTGAAGACCTTGACGTGATTGTCGAGATGGCCCTGGCTGGTGCCGGCGGCTGCGAATGTGCGGTTGGGAATCGTCTGCGTCGGCACCGAGGCGAACCACTGGTCGCAGACCGCAAATCCCTTGGCGAGCCCGGACATCACCGGCAGCATCTCCGGCGAATACATGCCCATGATCTCGGAAGGATCGGTGCCCGACAGCGTGTCCTTGAATCCCTTGGCCTGGTCGGACTGAATTGCCGCGATGAAGTTGACGACGAAGCCGCGATTGGTCGGCACTGCACCGGGCGCGGGATCGTCGGTCTCGAACAGCTGGTAGTTGGTGTTGAAGAATCCCTCGCCGGGATCGGCGCCCGGCATCAGGTAGGGATGTTTCGCGCTGGCATCGATCTTGAACACCTGGATTTCCCGGCCGGTGTCGTCCGGATTGGTCTCGTTGCCAGTCAGGCCCTCATAGGGCTGGTTGGTCGGCGAGCGGTTGCCGTTCGCCGTATAGAGGAAACCGAGCATCTGGTCGAACGACCGGTTCTCCAGCATCAATTGAACGATATGTTTGATTGCGCCAAGTTGGTTGGCCATGATCCTGCTCCACGATAGTGAATGATCCAAATATGCACCGCCGCGGAGACACTGCGCACCGCCGGCGGCTCGAAGTAGTGCCATTGGATAATGACAACCTAAGGAGGCAAACGCAAGATTGGATGAGGGACGCTGCCGCTCCAGTTGCGGGCCCAGGCCGCCATTCCGGGGCATTCGATACCCCGCAGCGGGCGTCCGGCGAGCCTCCCACAAAACCGGCACGCCTGAGGTCGTGGTGGTCGAGCAGGGCCTCAATCGAATCGCGGCCCGGCCTAGCCGGCGGCAGCGCCAAGCAGGGAGAGAACCGGCCGCAGCCAGGCCGGTGGCGTCGCGATGGTCACCGTGGGTTCGACCGACATCCCCGGTGAAATCGATCGCAAGGTATCGGGGGGACCATCGAGAACGATCTTCACCGAAATGCGCTGCACGATTTCAAGTGACGCCTTGATTCCCTGCCCCCGCTGATTTCGCGGAGCACCTCAGCCAAAGCTGCATGCACTGACGCGTCTGTGTCTTGACCATTCCTGAAGTTCAGGACGACACTCGCGCCAACAAGCAATGAGTTCGTAGGCATCTGGTGAAGCTCCCCCGGAGGAAACCATGTCGAAACGCACCGGCTCGCGCCGCGATGGCGCGCCTGATAGCACCCGTCGGAATTTCCTGAAGGGCGCAACCATCGCTGGTGCCGCGGCGTTGAGCACGCCCGCCGCGGCTAACACGACAATCTCGCCTTTTGCGGAACAGCGACCTGAAGAGCGTCCAAAGGCCGCGATACCCGGCCCAAAACTCGCCGCCGCCGATACGATGCCGCCGCCGGCCGATCCGGTCAATCAGACCTCGAGCGGCGGCGACTTCATGGTCGACGTGCTGAAGACGCTCGACATCGATTATCTCGCGATGAACTGCGCCTCGAGCTTCCGCGGCCTGCATGAGGCCGTGATCAATCACGGTGGCAACACCAAGCCCGAGATCATCACCTGTCCGCACGAAGAGATCGCGGTGCACATGGGGCAGGGCTATGCCAAGATGGAAGGCAAGCCGCTCGCCATGATCTGCCACGGCGTGGTCGGGCTGCAACATGCGTCGATGGCGATGTACAATGCCTGGTGCGACCGCGTGCCCGTCATCGTGATGGGCGGCAACATCATGGAGGCCGACAAGCGCGCGCCGGGCGCCGAATGGCCGCATTCGGCGATCGACCCGGCGGCACTGACGCGCGACTTCGTCAAATGGGACGATCAGCCCGCCTCGCTGCAGCATTTCGCGGAATCGGCGGTGCGCGCCTACAAGATCGCGACCACGCCGCCGATGGCGCCGGTGATGCTGTCGCTCGACGCGGAGCTGCAGGAAAATCCGATTCTGAACCGCGATCGCCTGCGCATCCCGAAATTCACGCAGGCGCTGCCGCCGCAAGGTGACGACGCGGCGCTGGCGCAACTCGCCAGGATGCTGGTCGCTGCGGAAAACCCGGTGATCATTTGCGACCGGGTGGGACGGACGCCGGCGGCCATGCCGCGCCTAGTGGAATTGGCGGAAACGCTGCAATGCGCCGTGATCGACAATTACGGCCGGATGAACTTCCCCTCGCGCCATCCGCTCAACCAGTCGTTCCGCCGCTCGATCCTGTCGCAGGCCGACCTGATCGTGGCGATGGAGGTCAACGACATCTGGGGCACGCTCTCCGATTTCCACGATCGCATCGTGCGTAGCTCTGAGCCACGCACCAAGAAGACCGCGAAGATCGTCACGCTCGGCACCCGCGGCCTCTACATGAAGGCCAACTACCAGGATCTCGGCCGCTATCAGGACGTCGACCTCGACATCACGGGCGATGCCGAGGCGAGTCTGCCGGCCCTGATCGAGCAGGTGAAGCGCCAGATCGATGAGGGCCGCAAGACCGCCTTCGACGCGCGCGGCAAGAAGCTCGCCGCGGCGAAGCTCGCCACCGTCGAACAGGCGAAATCGGATGCGACCATCGGCTGGGATGCAAGCCCGATCACCACGGCGCGGTTGTGCGCCGAGCTCTACAACCAGATCAAGGACGAGGACTGGTCGCTGGTCGGTACCTCGATCGGCCTGTCATGGCCGCACCGTCTGTGGAATTTCGACAAGCCGCATCAATGGAACGGCGTCGCCGGCGGCGGTGGCGTCGGCTACACTCTGCCGTCGTCGCTTGGGGCCGCGCTCGCCAACAAGCGGCACGGCCGGTTGACGGTTGCGATCGGCGGCGACGGCGACTTCATGTTCGTGCCGTCGACGCTATGGACGGCGGCGCACCATCAGATTCCCATGCTCTATATCGTGCATAACAACCGCGCCTATCATCAGGAATACATGTATCTGCAGGCGATGGCCGCGCGCCATGGCCGCGGCATCACCAGGACCGATATCGGCACCACCATCAAGGATCCCTTCGTCGACTATGCGACGCTGGCCAAGGGCTTTGGCGTCTATGGCGAGGGCCCGATCAGCGACCCGAGCGCGCTCGCACCTGCGCTGAAGCGCGCGGTCGCCATCGTCAAGAGCGGCCAGCCGGCGCTGCTCGACGTCGTGATGGATCAGCGTTGAAGCGGAGGCGAAGATGAACATCAGTCAGTCCGTGATACGCTTCGGAGCCGTCGCCGCGATCGCCGCCACTTTCGCCGCCGGCGGCGCCGTTGTCGTGTCGCGCGCGGATGACGCGCCGCCGGCCGGTGACCCCGTCAACGGCAAGCGGCTTTATCTTGCCGACGGCTGCTTCGAATGCCACGGCCGCGCCGGCCAGGGCGGCCGTTTCAACTATCAGACCCCGGCACTGGCGCAGATCGCGCTGCCGGTGGATTCGTTCACCGCCTTCCTGCGCGAGGCGCCGAACGACATGCCGTCGTTCTCCGAGCAGGTGCTCTCAGACAAGGACGCCGCCGACATCCACGCGTTTCTGAGTTCGCTGCCGGGCCCGAGGGACGCGAAGGATATTCCGATATTGAACAATTGAAGGGGGCCGGCGTTTGAAGGTCGTATGCGCAAGACGGTCCCAGGTTAGTTAAGTGCACTGTCACCGTAACTCTGCACGTCAGGCGGTTTCGACGATGAACATCCTTGCTTGTTGAGCAGCCTGGCGTTCGACTTTGATCGGCGCGTATTTTTCGGAATTATAAAAGGCGAGCGCTTGGGCCAGGGTTGGAAACTCAAACACGCCGGCCATTGGTAAAGGAGCATCATCTCCTTCCAGGATTTCGACCACTCGGCCAAAGTGCAAAATCCGTCCGCCCGCTTCGACGAGAGCTGCCTGAAATCGCGGAGTCAGCGCCGCTTGCTTGGAAGAATCTATGATGCGAAGATTGACATGTACGAAAGCTGGCACGGCACTTCTCCGAATAATGCATATGCATTATTAAGCGATCGAGGTGGTGTCAAGATGGCGGCCGTGACCAACTTTGATCCTGACGTCCTAAAACGCGTTGCAGCAGAGTGTCCGGGCTTTCAGGTCCGCGCGAGCGCCCGCGCGGTAACGCGCCTTTATAACGATGTTGGGCGAACTGGCCGAAGCTGCAGCGGCTTCTCGGGCGTAAATCAAGGATTTCGCACCGACATTACGGTGACAGTGCCGGACTGCACCCCGTAAGTGAGACACGGTAATTTCTGTGACAGGTTGTCCCTGAGGATGACCGATGACAGACAAAATGGCGATCAGAACGTTTCCGACGTCGTACATATTGAAGGCGATCAAGCGTGCCGAAGGAGGCGAAGGCGTTCTGCCTGTAGCCCGCAAACATGCGCTAGGCGTCGCCCGCTCGATCTTACTTTGCATGGGGTTGTTTTGCGGATTTTTGGGCAGCTACCTGCACCAGTGGCCGCTCGAACGAATCCCATCGGTCGGAGGTGGCTGCGCCACGCGAAGCTGTGCGCGGGGCGTCAGCCTTCGCCAAGGCTTCGGCGGGACAGCCTTCGCCGCTTCGCCTGGATGGAGTTGCGCGTGGCTCGCCCTGCCGTAGCTGCGAAGGCTGGTGGTGCCCCTGGCCGGAATCGAACCAGCACTCCTTGCGGAACTCGATTTTGAGTCGAGCGCGTCTACCAGTTCCGCCACAGGGGCATTCGCAAGGTCCGGGCCGCAAAACGGCCGGGGTCGCGAAGCGGGCGGGACTATAGCGGGCGGTCCGTCACGGTCAACCCGCGCGGAAGTGATTGTCCTGTGCCTCGACAGCGGTATTTGCGCGCGATACGACCCGGATTGAACCGGGTCATGGGCCCCGCCGGATCGGATGCTTGCAGGAGACCTGACGTGACGCTCGCCACCGCCCATCCGTCGCATGCCCCCGCAGCCGCCAATCCGGCCCTGACCGCGTCGGCGGCCATTGCCCTGATCGCAGCAGTGACGCTGGCCGGCGCCTGGTTCTTCCAACTCGTGCTGGACATCCTGCCCTGTCCGCTCTGCCTCGAGCAGCGCTATGCCTATTACTTCGCGGTGCCGTTCGGCGCTCTGGTCGCGTTGGCCGCCGCCCGGGGGGCGCCGCGGCCGGTGCTGCTCGCGGGCCTTCTGATCCTCGGTCTCGCCACACTCGCCAATGCCGGGCTCGGCACCTATCACGCCGGCGTCGAATGGGGTTTTTGGCAGGGGCCGACCGATTGCACCGGTCCGATCGTCAATCTCGGCAGCGCCGGCAGTCTCCTGGAGCGGCTCGACACCGTGAAAGTGGTCCGTTGCGATGAGGTGCAGTGGCGCTTCCTCGGGCTCTCGCTCGCCGGCTACAACGTCCTGATCTCGCTCCTGATGGCCGCGATCGCGGCGTGGGGCGTGGCGAAGACAGCGAAGGCCCGACCCGGTAGATCGGACAATCCGGATCGGAAACCCTAATCGTCCACATCCTCCTGCGGCCGTCCGAACAGATGGATGATGCCCGGCGTCGAGATGGTGACGAAGACGAAGCGCGCCAGGTGATGGGCGCCGACGAAGATCGGGTCGATATGCAAGGTCAGCGCCAGCGCCAGCATCGCGTCCATCGCGCCGGGCGCGAAGGCGACGACGACGTCGCCGACACGCACTTGGGTGGTCAGGCCGATTACTCCAACGAAGGCCGCTGAAATCAGGATCGCGATCGCAAACGAGCCGAGCCCGGCATTGACGTGGCTGAGCAGGGTCGAGGTCTTCATCCGCGCGAAGCGGGTGCCGATCACGGCGCCGATCCCGACCAGCGCCACGCTGCGCAGCCAGGGCGGCAGGCCGCCATCGACCATTTCGGCGCCGTGCAGCAGGCTGGAGGCCAGCATTGCGCCGAACATCCAGCTCGCCGGAAATTTCACCCAGCGCAGCAGCAGCGCGACGACGATCGAGCCGCCGACCAGCGCGGCAAGGCCGAGGGGGGAGGCGACCGTGGTCGGCAATGGCGGCGGCGTGGCATGCGTCACCCCGGTCAGCGCCAGCACCAGCGGCAGTGCCGCGGTGAGGATGATCACGCGGATGGTCTGCACCACCGCGATTGCGGCGACGTCGGCGCCCTTCTCGGCGGCGAGGATGGTGATCTGCGACAGCGCGCCTGGGCTGCCGGCGAGGAACGCCGAGGTCTGGTCCCAGCCATGCACGCGCTGCAGATAGAAACTCGAGCCGAAGGTCGAGCAGAATGTCGCCAGCGCCAGCAGGCCGATGGTGAGCGGATAGGAGCTCATATGTTGCAGCAGCTGCCGCGACATCAGCGAGCCCAGCGAGATGCCGAGCAGCACCAGCACCGACTGCGTCAGCACCGGCGGCACCGAAAGCGGCCGTCCTGCCAGGGCTGCGATCGCGACCGCGGCCATCGCGCCGGAGATCAGCCCGCCCGGCAACTCCGCCCACAGGAACAGCAAGCCGCCGGCAGCGCCGATGACGAGCGTCTCAAGCCCGTTCAGCAGTTTGCTGCGGTCGGGAATGGCTGATGCCATCGAATCGCGGATCAGGGTCACGCTGCGTTATGGCAAATCCGCACCGGCCGAACAATTGCATCAGCGCGTTGCAGCAATGCAGGGCCGTTCGATTTGTAACAGGGCATCGCGCTGCCTCGGCCACGGACGCTGCGAGACGGGACCGGCGATCAATACGAAGAGACCGCCCCGGCGCTTGCCAGAGGCGGTCCGATCAGTCGTTGCCGACGTCCACGCGAAAACGCGATGGACGTCCCGCGCCGTGTCTCAGCCGAACCAGTCGATTACTACTTCGCCGGAGCCGCCGCGGGCGCCGCGCCGCCCGATTTCTTGCATTCGGAGCGGAATTTCTTGCGCTCCTTGCCGTGCAGCCCCTTGGCGTCGGCTTCCTTCGAGCACTCGATCGAGGCGGCGGTGTGCGGCTTGGTGTCCTTCGACATTTTGGTCGTTGCCGCGGGGGCGGGGGTGGCGGCCGGCGCAGCGGGGGTTTGCGCAAAGGCGCCGCCCATCAGGAGCAGGGGGGCAAGGGCGGTTGCGGTCGCGAGCGTGGAAATTGTCTTCATGGTGCACCTCTAGGGAAGGGAGGCGGAACCGTCGCGCGGCGATGCTGAACCGCGGATGAACATGCGGCGTTTTGACCGCCACAATATTTTGAGCCTGCGCGTTGTCGCAAGTCCCGGTTGCGCTAGGATAATGGTCTTACACCGATGCCCCCCAAAGGGAGACCAGGGATGACCATCCAGACCAGACTGTTCTACGCGATTGCAGTGTCGGGCTTTGCGGCCTTTGTGGCGAGTGCGCCGGCGCAGGCCCTGACCATGCAGGAGTGCAGCGCCAAGTATAAGGCTGCCAAGACCGACGGCAGCCTCAACGGCGCAAAGTGGAATGATTTCCGCAAGACGCAGTGCAGCGCCGAGGCGACCCCGGCTGCGGCTCCCGCTGCTCCGCCGCCGGTCGCCGCCGCGCCGGCGCCCGCGCCAGCCGCGCCCAAGGAAGCCAAGCGGGAAGCCGCACCTGCTGCGGCGCCAGCCCCGGTTGGCAACGCCGTGTTTCCGAACGCAGTCGATCCGAAATACTCGCAGCTGTCCGCCGGCAAGCAACGCTTCAAGACCTGTGATGATCAGTACAACGCCAACAAGGCCACCGGCGGCAATGGCGGCATGAAGTGGATCCAGAAGGGCGGCGGCTATTACAGCGAATGCAACAAGCACCTGAAGGGTGCCTGAGCCGATCGATCTGAATTAGGGAAGCGGCCGGTGCAAAGCCGGCCGCTTTCTTATTGGCTGTCGTCGACGAGCTTGTCCGCCGATTTCGCCAGCAGCTGCGCCCGCCCACGCTGACCACGTTGTGGGAACAGCAGGCTCTGGCCGAAGATGAAGCAATAGAACAGAAACGCCTTGGCGTCGGCTTCCTCGGCCGCTAGCCCAGTCGCGCGATAGAGCCCCCCCACATTCTTCAGGCGCGCGGCATCGACGCTTGCGGCCGCCAGCGCGGCGGCCTCGTCGGTGCGCGCCCATTGCCGGATCGCAAGCTCGATGGCCATCGCGTCGGAGTTCATGCGCTCCGAATAGAGCTTGATGATCGTCTTCAGCCGCTCGCGCGCGCTGGCGCCGTCGAGCGCGGTCTGCTTTTCGATCGCGGCGATGCGGCCGTCGCGCCAGTTCGCGAGCATGGCCTCCAGCAGCGCGGCGCGATCCCTGAAGCGGCGGTAGAAGCCGCCCTTGGTGACGCCAAGCGCCTTCGCCAGCACCTCGACCCGCACGCCTTCGACGCCAGAATGCGCAAGTTCGGCAAAGCCGGCCGCGACCCAAGCATCGCCTTTGCCTTCCGTCATCTGCTCTCCCGCGCGCCCCTTGATACGGTACCGTATTGCTAGCCCGCTTCGTCAGTGATACGCTACCGTATCAAGAATGAAGAACAGGAGCGGCAGGATGGAGGGCGAGGCGACCTATCGCGGCACGGTGTATCCCTGGCATTGCGATCATATCGGCCACATGAACGTCATGTGGTATGTTGGCAAGTTCGACGAGGCGAGCTGGAACATGTTCGCGCGCATCGGCTTGACACCAACCTACCTGCGCGAGTCCGGCTGCGGCATGGCCGCCGTCGAGCAGACCATTGCCTACAAGCGCGAGTTGCTCGCCGGCGATATCGTCGAGGTCAGGAGCCGGCTCGTGGACTTCCGCGACAAGTCGATCCGTATCCGGCACGAGATGCGCAACGCGGAAACCGGCGAGGTCGCCGCGACCTGCGAGATCGCGGCCGTGCACATCGATCGCGGCGCGCGCAAATCGGCGCCGTTCGCGCCGGCGATCCGCTACACCGCCATGCACCATCTGGTGCCGTCCGTATCAGCGCCAGCGTGAACGCAATGCCCCGTTTTGAACCGAAAAATCCCGACTACCGCACTGTTGCGACAGATACGTTCGACCGCCAGCGCGCGATGCGGACGTTCGGCATCTCGATCGCCCGCATGGAGCCGGGCGAGGTCGACCTCGCGATGCCCTATGCGCCCGAGTTCACCTAGCAGAACGGCTTTGTTCATGCCGGTGTCATCACCGCGGGCCTCGACAATGCCTGCGGCATCGCCGCCTTCACGCTGATGCCCGCGGGCTCCGACATCCTGACCGTCGAGCTCAAGACCAATCTGCTGGCGCGGGCCAAAGGCGAGCGGTTCGTGTTCCGCGCCGTCGTGGTCAAGCCCGGCCACACGCTGACGGTCTGCGAGGGCAGGGCCTATGCGGTACAGGACGGCGTCGAGTCGCTGGTCGCGACCATGACCGGCACGCTGATGGCGCTGGCGCTGCGCGCCTGACACCGTCATCCCCGCGCAAAGGCGAAGCGGGGATGACGGGGATAGATGGCTTCAGTTCGTGACGCGCTTGTTACGTCCTCTCGATCGCCCCGAAGTGCCGTTCCAGAATCTGTTCCGGTGTCTCGCTCACCTCGATCGTTTTTCCGTCGCCGCCGACGAAGGCGAGCACGGTGCGCTCGCCGTCGCGCCACATCGAGCCGACCAGCGCGATGTTGATGTGGATGGCCTGCCCCGTTTCAAAGTTCGTACATTCGATCCAGAAGCGCATGACGTCCTCTCGATATGGCGGTTCGAACGGGGCAGGCAGTCCTTGCTCTACGCCAGCTCGCGGAGTTCGCGGGCGGCGGCGACCATGTTGACGAGGGCCGGCCGGACCTCGTCCCATTTGCGGGTCTTCAGGCCGCAATCGGGATTGATCCAGAGCTGGCCATCGGACAGCCTTTGCCGAGCCAATTTGAGCAGCTCGGTCATTTCGGTGACCTCGGGCACGCGCGGGGAGTGGATGTCGTAGACACCCGGTCCGATCTCGTTCGGATAGCGGTAGTTGCGGAAGGCGTCGAGCAGCTCCATCTTCGAGCGTGACGTCTCGATCGAGATCACATCCGCGTCCATCGCACCGATCGCGTCGATGATGTCGTTGAACTCGGAATAGCACATGTGGGTGTGGATTTGGGTCTCGTCGCGGACGCCGGACGAGCAGATGCGGAAGCACTCCACGGCCCAATCGAGATAGGTGTTCCATTCCGAGCGGCGCAGCGGCAAGCCTTCACGCAGGGCCGCTTCGTCGATCTGGATCATGCCGGCGCCCGCGGTCTCGAGGTCGGTGACCTCGTCGCGGATCGCCAGCGCGATCTGACGGCAGGCTTCGCTGCGCGGGATGTCATCGCGGACGAACGACCAGTTGAGGATGGTGACCGGTCCGGTCAGCATCGCCTTCATCGGCTTCTTGGTCAGCGACTGCGCGTATTGCCACCATTCGACCGTCATCGGCTTCGGGCGCGAGACGTCACCGAACAGGATCGGCGGCCTGACATAGCGCGAGCCGTAGGACTGCACCCAGGCATGGTCGGTGAAGACGAAGCCGGAGAGCTGCTCGCCGAAATACTGCACCATGTCGTTGCGCTCGAACTCGCCGTGAACGAGCACGTCAAGGCCGATGGTTTCCTGCCAGCGCACGGTTTCGGCGGTCTGCTCCTGCAGGAAGGTCTTGTAGTTGGCGTCGCTCAGCCCGCCCTTGGCATGGGCCGCGCGCGCCTTTCGGATTTCCGGTGTCTGCGGGAACGAGCCGATGGTCGTAGTTGGGAACGCCGGCAGATTGAAGCGCGCGTGCTGCACGTCGGCACGGTCTTCAAACGCGCTGCCCCGGCGACGCATCGCGGCGTCGACCCCGGCCAAGCGCTGCGCGACCTTCGCGTTATGAATCCGCGGTGAGGTCTTGCGCGCAGCTGCAGCGGCATCCGAGGCTTTCAGGGGCGCCTCGACCTGACTGCGGCCGCCGCCAAGCGCGGCACCCAGCGCGGCCAGTTCCTCCATCTTCTGCACGGAGAAGGCGAGCCAGCTCTTCACTTCGGCATCGAGCTTGGCCTCGAGTCCGAGATCGATCGGAACGTGCAGTAGCGAGCAGGAGGGCGCGATCTGCACGCGATCCTTGCCGAGCTTTGCGATCACGGGTTCGAGCCGGCCGAGAATCCTGCTCAGATCGGCGCGCCAGATGTTGCGGCCGTCGATCACGCCGAGCGAGACGATGCGGTCGGCGGGCAGGCGGGCGAGGTCGTCGAGCTGCTCGGGCGCGCGCACCAGATCGAGATGCAGGCCGGCGACGGGGAGCGCAAAGGCGGTGTCGCGGTTCTCACCCAGGCTGCCGAAATAGCTCGCCAGCATGATCTTGATCTGCGGCACCGCCTTGGCGATCTCCGCATAGGCATGGCGTAAGGCGCTACGTGCCGCATCGTCGAGATCGAGCACCAGGCAGGGCTCGTCGATCTGCACCCACTCGGCGCCGCGGGTGGCGAGCTCGCGCAGGACCTCGATATAGACAGGCAGCAGCCGGTCCAGCAGCGACAGGGTGTTGAGGCCGGCATCCTTGCTCTTGGCGAGCTTCAGGAACGTGACCGGACCGACCAGCACCGGGCGGGTCTGGTAGCCCAGCGCCTTGGCTTCTTCATATTCCTCGATCGGCTTGCGCGAGGCGAGGCTGAACTGCTGATCGTCAGACAGTTCCGGCACCATGTAGTGGTAGTTGGTGTCGAACCACTTGGTCATTTCCTGCGCCGGTACGCCGTGACCATGGCCGTGAGGGGCATGGCCGCAGGACGCATCATGGGTGTGACCTTCGGCGCCGCGCGCCATCGCGAAATAGGTCGCGAGCGGCACCGCGCCACCGGTCCAGCCGTAGATTTCGGGAATCGCGCCGACCATGATCGAGGTGTCGAGCACCTGATCGTAGAAGGAGAAATCGTTCGACGGAATCACCGACACGCCGAGCTTCTTCTGCCGCGCCCAATTGGCGGCGCGTAGCCCGATACCGGTTTCGATCAGGGCCTGCTGGTTTGAAGTGCCGGACCAGAAGCTTTCGAGCGCAAGCTTGAGTTCGCGGCGCGGGCCGATTCGCGGCGTGCCGAGGGTGGCAACGGCAAGTGAAGAGGAAGATGTAGAAGACATTGGCTTAACCCCAAAAGTTGGGGGCAAAGGCCGTAGTGACACGTCTGGACTCCGCAAACGCGGATAGCGCGTGCGGGGTCGCAACCGCACCACCGGGACACCCCGCCCGTGGACGTGTATGTTGTCGAGGCAGGTCTCCTGGCTCACGGGTCTCAGCTACCGTCCGGCCTTCCCGAGGCTTGCGCCTCAGTGGCTTAGGTGGACGGCGGCTCACCGCTTACAGTTGCGGGGGCAGCGCCGGCATTACACCGGCTTCCCTCTTAGCTTCGAAAGAAACTGCCTTTCGAAGAACCACGACGCGCCCACTTATCGGCAAGATCCCGCGCCCGTCAACACACGTGGGCTCGATCGAAGTTTCCCACCGATTCCCACAGGGCGCTCGACCAGAATTCGAAAATTTTTCACTGAGGCGGATCGGGCCGTTGACACGACGTCTCAAATCACACCACATGTAGGTGTCACGGTCTGCCATATCTCTAGATTTGGTAGCTAAGAGGGAAGCCGGTGGACTACGGGTTGATCCGTAAAAGTCCGGCGCTGCCCCCGCAACTGTAAGCAGTGAGTTGTTCCCGCCCTGTTAAGTCACTGATGCTAAACAGCATTGGGAAGACGAGGGAGCAACAGCGACCTGCAAGCCAGGAGACCTGCCGGGACATCGAATCTACGTCCACGGGCGGGGTGTCCCGGCGGTCGCTTGCATTGCCATGCCGGTGCTTGCCGCCGGTTGATGCAGCGTCCCCTCGACATCCAGCCCCAACAAAACATGCATGGGGTCTGCACGATGTCACTCTCTCTCGATCGCGAAGTTAAGTCAGCGCCGCTCATCCTTCTGCGTCCGGAATCGCTCGCCGCGCCGGAGACGGAGCTTCCCATGCAGGTGATTCGCCGTAACGGCACGGTCTCGAGGTTCGACGCCAGCAAGATTTCGGTGGCGATGACCAAGGCGTTCCTGGCGGTCGAAGGGCACACCGCTGCTGCGTCGCGCCGCGTGCACGAGATCGTCGAGCAACTCACCGCCGAGGTCGTCGGCGCGCTGGCGCGCCGGATGAGCGAGGGCCGCACCTTCCATATCGAGGATGTGCAGGACCAGGTCGAACTGGCGCTGATGCGCAGCGAGCACCACAAGGTGGCGCGCGCTTACGTGCTTTACCGCGACGAACGCACCCGGCAGCGCGCCGAGCAGGACGCTGCAAAGGCGGCAAAGCCCGCTGCCGCCGGGCCGACGATCCATGTCACGTTGCCGAACGGCGCCAAAGTCCCGCTCGACCAGGCGCGGCTTGCGCTGATCATCAACGAGGCCTGCGCCGGGCTCGACGGCGTCGACGCCGCGCCTGTCGTCGCCGAGACCCAGCGCAACGTCTATGACGGGATCAGCCAGGACGAACTGGCGCAGGCCTCCGTGATGGCCGCGCGTACGCTGGTTGAGCAGGAGCCGAACTATACCTATGTCAGCGCGCGCCTGCTGCTCGACAAGCTCCGCACCGAGGTACTGTCCTACGTCCATGACGTACCGACCAATGCGTCGCAGGCGGACATGGCCGTGCGCTATGCCGAGTATTTCCCGGCCTATATCAAGACCGGCATCAAGGCCGAGTTGCTTGACCCAGAACTCAGCCGCTTCGATCTGGCGCGGCTTTCGGCGGCGCTGAAGCCCGAGCGGGATCTGTCGTTCCAGTTCCTCGGCCTGCAGACGCTATACGACCGCTACTTCCTGCATGTCCGCGGCAACCGCCTCGAGCTGCCGCAGGCCTTCTTCATGCGCGTCGCCATGGGGCTCGCCGGGCGCGAGATCGACCGCGAGGCGCGCGCGATCGAGTTTTACGATCTCTTGTCGTCGTTCGACTTCATGGCTTCGACGCCGACGCTGTTCAATTCCGGCACGCTGCGGCCGCAGCTCTCGTCGTGCTTCCTGACCACCGTGGCCGACGACCTCGACGGCATCTTCAAGTCGATCAAGGACAACGCGCTGCTGGCGAAATATTCCGGCGGCCTCGGCAATGACTGGACCCGCGTTCGTGGTCTCGGCGCGCACATCAAGGGTACCAATGGCGAAAGCCAGGGCGTGGTGCCGTTCCTGAAGGTGGCCAACGATACCGCGATCGCCGTCAACCAGGGTGGCAAGCGCAAGGGCGCGGTCTGCGCCTATCTCGAGACCTGGCATGTCGACATCGAGGAATTCCTCGACCTGCGCAAGAACACCGGCGACGACCGCCGCCGCACCCACGACATGAATACTGCGAACTGGGTGCCCGATTTGTTCATGCAGCGCGTCGAGACCGACGGCGAATGGACACTGTTCTCGCCGGACGAGACGCCGGATCTGCACGATCTCTACGGCAAGCCGTTCGCCGAGCACTATGCGCATTACGAGGCCAAGGCGGCGCGCGGCGAGATGCGGGTGTTCAAGCAGGTCCGTGCCGTCGACCTGTGGCGCAAGATGCTGACCATGCTGTTCGAAACCGGCCATCCCTGGATCACCTTCAAGGATCCCTGCAATTTGCGCTCGCCGCAGCGCCATGCGGGGGTGATCCACTCCTCGAACCTCTGCACCGAGATCACGCTCAACACGTCCGACGACGAGACCGCGGTCTGCAATCTCGGCTCGATCAACCTCCTCAATCACATCCAGGACGGTAAGCTCAACGAGATCAGGCTGAAGAAGACGGTGACGACTGCGATGCGGATGCTCGACAACGTCATCGACATCAATTTCTACACCATCCCGGAAGCGCGCCGCTCCAACCTGCGGCACCGCCCGGTCGGTCTCGGCCTGATGGGCTTCCAGGACGCGCTGCACGCGCTGCGGATCGCGGCGGCGTCGGATGCTGCAGTTACCTTCGCCGATACCAGCATGGAGGCGATCTCCTACTACGCGATTTCGGCCTCGGTCGATCTTGCTGCCGAGCGCGGCCGTTATCCCTCATTCGACGGATCGCTGTGGAGCCAGGGCATCCTGCCGATCGACTCGATCGAGTTCGTCGCCGATGCCCGTGGCGGCCTCGAAATGGATCGCTCCAGCACCCGCGACTGGGGCGCCTTGCGGGGGCGCGTCACCTCGGTCGGCATGCGCAATTCGAACGTGATGGCGATCGCGCCGACGGCGACGATCTCCAACATTTGCGGCGTCGCGCAGTCGATCGAGCCCGCCTACCAGAACCTCTACGTCAAATCCAACATGTCCGGCGATTTCACGGTCGTGAACGAGTTCCTGGTGCGCGATCTCAAGGCGCGCGGACTGTGGGACGAGGTGATGGTCAACGACCTAAAATATTTCGACGGCAGTGTCGGCACCATCGACCGCATTCCCGATGATCTCAAGGCGCTCTACGCGACCGCCTTCGAGATCGACTCGAGTTGGCTGGTGGAAGCCGCGTCGCGGCGGCAGAAGTGGATCGACCAGGCGCAGTCGCTCAATCTCTACATCGCCAATCCCTCCGGCAAGAAGCTCGACGCGCTCTATCGCCTGGCGTGGTCGCGTGGCCTGAAGACGACCTATTACCTGCGCTCGCGCAGCGCGACGCATGTCGAGAAGTCGACGCTGAAGGGCACCGACGGCAAGCTCAATGCGGTGTCGTCGGCGGCGATGATGTCGCCGGCGCCGGACCTGTCGGGCGCCATCGCCTGCTCGATCGACAATCCCGACTGCGAAGCCTGCCAGTAAGCGAAAAGGACCAACAATCATGCTCGACTGGTCAGAAGCCACGACCGCTCCACGGAAGACACCGGCGCCGCTCGCGGTGGTGTCTGCCGCGCCGGCTGACGCAACCGGCCTCGGCACGATCGATCGCCGCGGCGGCCGCGTCTCGGTCGACGAGAAGCGGATGATCAACTGCCGCGCCGACGTCAATCAGCTTCTGCCGCTGAAATACAAATGGGCGTGGGAGAAATACCTCGCCGGCTGCAACAATCACTGGATGCCGACCGAGGTCTCGATGCAGGCCGACATCGCGCTGTGGAAATCGCGCGACGGCCTCACCGAGGACGAGCGCCGCGCCATCAAGCGCAATCTCGGTTTCTTCGCGGCCTCCGAAAGCTTGGTCGCCAACAACATCGCGCTGGCGATCTATCGCCACCTCACCAATCCCGAGTGCCGGCAATATCTGCTGCGCCAGTCCTTCGAGGAGGCGGTGCACACCCATACCTTTCAGTACATCGTCGAAAGCCTCGGCCTCGACGAGGGCGAGCTGTTCAACATGTACCGCGAGGTGCCCGCGATCACCGACAAGGCGGCGTGGGCGATCAAGCACACCCAGCATCTCGACGATCCCGATTTCAAGACCGGGACGCCGCAGGCCGACCAGGCATTTCTGCGCGACCTCGTCGCCTTCTACGTGATCTTCGAGGGCATGTGGTTCTACACGGGATTCGCGCAGATCCTCTCGCTCGGGCGCCGCAACAAGATGGTCGGCATCGCCGAGCAGTATCAGTACATCCTGCGTGATGAATCGATCCATCTGAACTTCGGCATCGACGTGATCAACCAGATCAAGATCGAGAATCCGCATCTGTGGACGTCCGCCTTCCAGGAGGAAATCCGCGGTATGATCCGTGACGCCGCTGAACTCGAGGCCGCCTATGGCCGCGATACGATGCCGCGCGGGTTCCTGGGGCTGAACGCCGTGTTGTGCGAGCAATACATGCACTTCATCGCCAACCGCCGCTGTGCGCAGATTGGGCTGACGCCGGTGTTCGCAGAGGCGGAGAACCCGTTCCCGTGGATGTCGGAAGCGATGGATCTGAAGAAGGAGAAGAACTTCTTCGAGACGCGCGTGATCGAATACCAGAACGGCGGCGCGCTGAACTGGGAGTGAAGTGTGCGCGCCGTCGAAAGACGGCGCGCCTCAGTCAGTTTGATTTTTCCGCGGTGGGAAGGCGCTCGTCTTCGTCTCGTCCGATCGGACGTGGATGACGGCGACGTCGTCCTTGTAGATCCGCTTCCACCCCTTCACGTGATCCAGCGCGTATCCGGCCGGCGACGTCGGGTTCAGCAGCGTGGCGTCGATCTGGTATTTGTCGAGCAGGCCCAGCAGCTGACCGACGTTGCGGGCTTCGGTCGCATCGAAATAATCCAGCACGAACTGTTCGCCGTAGAGCTCCGCGCGCCCGTCGATGAACACCTTCATGTCACGGGTGACCATGTAGCCGCCGAACGGCGCGGTGCTGAAGATGCGTTGCGCCTGTCGCTTCTGGAGCAGATCGACAGCGGCAACGGGCGTCTGGCTCGGATTGAAGATAAAGGGATGATGCGCGACGAAGATCTTCGTCGACGCCCATCCGCCGGCGATGATCGCGACCGTTGCAAGGATGGTGATGAGGGGGGCCGACCGGGTCTCCTCGATGGCGGATGTGCCGGCCTCCGCCGTTCCCCATTGCTCGGCGATCGGCTTGGCCAGGACGAGCGGCGCCAGGAACGCGAACACCTCGATGTTCCGGACATGCGAGAGCGCCATCCAGATCAGGCCGACCAGCAGCAGGATCCGGGGTATCGAGAGCGTGAGCTTGCGGTAGAAGGCGACGCCGATCAGCGTGAGCAGCGTGGCTTCAAAGAAGGTGAACTTGCTGAAGTCGACCGGCATCCATTCCCAGATCAGCGACAGCAGCTTGCCGAGGCTGAGAATATTCAGCGCGCCCATCGGCGTATTCCAGCCATATGGCGTCAGGCAACTCGCAACCAGCGCGGCGAGGCCAAACAGTCCCCAGCGCACGGCAAGCTGAAGCCTGCGGCTCGGCTCAGCGCTCCAGACCGCTTCCAGTCCGATCGGCCCGATCAACGCCAAGCCGAGCACGAAGCCGCCGTGCAGATTGGCCCATATCGTCATCAGTGGCAGCAGGAACCAGGATGGATGGGTGCGGCGATCCGCGGCTGCCATCAGCCCGCCGATGAAGGCCAGCAGGAACGGCAGCGCCAGCACGTGAGGCCGCGCGAAGAAGTGAGACGCCGATTGCAGCAGCGCCAGAGCCGCGATCAGGATCGAGCGCGCCGGGTCGAAATACGGGCTCAGCAGATAGAGGAAGATCGTGATCATCGCTCCGACCGCGAGCGAAGACAGGATCACCGGCCCGGCCCAATCCCCCGGCCCGTAGGTGATCGCATAAAGCACCTGCGACAGCCATGAACTCGAGATCCAGGGTTCGCCAAAACGAGTGAACGAGAACACGTCCGTGTAGGGCATGGTGCCGTTGGCGAGGATCCACTGCCCGATCCTGATCTGCCACATCGAATCGGAATCGCGCAGCAGGATCTCGCCCGCGGACAGGAAGAACAGATAGACGCCTGCGCCGGCGCAGAGCGGCACCAGCCCGCGGGCCATGCTTCGGTTCGTCACGCTGTTGGTGATGGAGATCGACATGGGTTTTCTTGATTTGACCGGGGACAAATTCGGGTTCGACGCCGCCGTACAGGACCACGGTTTCCTATAAATTCGGGTAAACTTCAGACCCCGCGCGGCGTGGCTACGGCGATGCGCAAATCCGCTGCGCGGGGCGATGTGCGTCCCAAGCGATCAAAGGATCAGCCGACCGCCGGAAAACTGCAGGCGCTGCGGGAAGAAATAGCTCGACTGCGAGCGATCCTGTTAGATCGCGATTTACCATGGCAGCGGATCGGCCATCGCCTGGTGTATCTGGCAGACGCCTGAGTTCAGCGGGCGTCCGCTTCGAGCTGCTTTGCCGGGAGATAGCCAGCCTCCGCGGCGCTCTCCCCGCCGCTGACGAAGGCGAGGGCGTATTTCACCGCCGCGATGCAGCCCACCGCAACCAGCACTCCGCCGATGACGTCGATGGTGTAATGGGCGCCGATGACCGGCGTTGCCGCGATCGTCAGAACGTTCATTACGGCCGCCGCGACGCCGATGCCGCCGCGCACCGGCCACAGTGCCCACGCGTAAAGCACGGCGGACGCGGCATGGAAGCTCGGGAACGAGACCACGCCTGCGAGCTTGAACAATTCGAGATCACGGAGCACGCCTGAACGCACCGCCAGGATGTCACGTAATTGTGCCGCATAGAAATGACTGTCGATGGACGGGTAGTCGGCGGGGGAGATGTTCAGACCGTAGTAGGTGCCGACCGCCGGAATAACCGCCGAGACCACGAGCGTGACGGCTAGCGCAAGGCTGAACGCGGCGACGAACAGTTGCAGCCTCACCAGCCGCAGCGTGACGGCCAGGATGATCGGAATGGCCAGCAGAAACCATTTTATGAACCCGTATCCGGTCTCGAGCGACGTCATCACCCATGCATGATCGTTCACGAACTTGATGAGTTGCTCCGGATCGATACCCATGGCGCGATCGATCGCCAGGAAGGTGTGATCCTGTAGCGGCCAGTTGATGGCGAGCGCCACATAAGTGAGCGGTCCCATGATCGTCACGATCATGAGCAATTGGGCGATCGCGCCGAGGCCAAAGATCAGTTTCGGATCGGCGGCCGATCCGCGCGCCCAGAAATACAGATAGACCATCAGCGCGAATTCGCCGGCCATTCCGCTCATCACGCCGAACGCGACGGGCTCGAGCGAGAATCCTGCGAAGAGGACTGCAAGGAGCAGCACGCCGCTCATCGCGGCGATGGGAATCCAGTTGAGATTGAAGAGCCGCCAGGCGAGGCGGGTTTCCGATTCAGCCATGACCGCACCCGGATGTGAGAGCGGTAGATTCCCTGACCTCCTTTAAGATGAGGATAACGGCGGAGCGCAATCCGCGTCGGTCCAAACCCGGTCGCACCGCGCCGGGCCCTTGTTGGCCCGCGCCAGAGGCGGCTGCAACCGCGATTCTATGACCGCGCCGCAGCTGTCGCAAATCCTTACAATTCCGCCTTGTGTTTCGGTCTGAATAGTTGTTCACTTCTTGCGGCGATTGCGGGATCAATCGCTCAAAACATTGAAGACGCGTGCGTTCTGCCGGTGGGCGCCGGCCAAGCGCGCGGTGGGGGGACGGCAACGCCATGGTCTATCGGCGAACTCATCAAGTCGTGAAACGGCTGGCTGCCCGGCGCAGCGCCATCCTGTCGGCGGCGCGGGATGCGGCGGCCGACGGCGGCATGGCGGCGGTGCAGATCGCGCCGGTCGCGGTGCGCGCCAACGTCGCGGCCGGGACCGTCTATCGCTATTTCCCGTCCAAGGCTGAACTGATCTCGGAGCTGATCGCGGAGGTCTCGCGCGATGAACTCGCCGCGATCCGACGCGCCGCCGATGGCGCGCCCGGGCCATCATCGGCGCTGGCTTCCGCCGTCACGACTATCGCGGTCCATGTGCTGTCGCAACGCAAGCTCGCCTGGGGCATTCTGGCTGAGCCGGTCGATGTCGACGTCACCGCGTCGCGTCTCGCCAGCCGCCGCGATATTTCGGGCGAGCTCGCCGCGCGTATCGATGCCGCGGTGCGTGCCGGCCACCTGCCGGCCCAGGATACGGCCCTGGCGGCCACAGCCTTGCTTGGCGCGCTGCACGAGGCGCTGGTCGGCCCGCTGGCGCCGTCACATCTCGACGATCCAGCGAAGCTGCGCGATGCGGTGCAGACCGTGACGCTGCTTGCGCTGCGCGCCGTCGGCGTGATGGATGCGCGTGCCCGTGGCCTCGTTGTGCAGGCGACGACCCCAGCGAAGGCGCTGGTCGGGGCCTGAGAGAGGCGGTCCGCGAACACTTTCCGTCGCATTGGCGTTATAGGCTGGGGGCTCGGTTCAACCGACTTCACGGAGCAACGCATGACGACGACCCATGGCTCGGCCAAATGGCAGGGCGGCATCAAGGACGGCAAAGGCGCGATTTCGACCAAAAGCGGTGCGCTGACAGATTACCCGTACGGCTTCGCCAGCCGCTTCGAAGGCAAGCCGGGCTCCAATCCTGAAGAACTGATCGGCGCGGCCCATGCAGCCTGCTTCACGATGGCGCTGTCGCTGATCCTGGGCGAGGCCAAGCTCACGGCCGAACACATGGAGACCAAGGCCGACGTGACGCTCGAAAAGGTCGGCGACGGCTTTGTCATCACCTCGGTGCATCTGGTCCTGACCGCCAAAATTCCGGGCGCCGACGACGCGACATTTCAGGAACTGGCGGGCAAGGCCAAGGCCGGATGTCCAGTGTCGAAGCTGCTGAACACCAAGATCACGCTCGACGCAACGTTGCAGGGCTGATCGCCAAGCTCGAACGCTACGGTTCCGGGTCATGCGCAGACCTGACCCGGAACGACGGGGCGCCGTCACACCTCCGCGTCGCCGTTCGGTCCCACCGAGGCGATGCGCAGCATGTTGGTTGTGCCGGGCGCACGCAGCGGCACGCCGGCGACGATGATGACGCGCTGGCCGGCCTTCGAAAAACCGTCCCTGAACGCGATCGAGCCGGCGCGGCTGACCATGTCGTCGAGATTGTGAGCGTCCTCGGCGACCACGCAATGCACGCCCCATACGACCGAAAGCTTTCGGCCGGTCTCGAGATTTGGCGTGATGGCGACCACGGGCACCTTGGGCCGCTCACGCGCCACACGCATCGCGGTCGAACCCGAGGAGGTCCAGCAGATGATCGCCGAGAGATCGAGCGTTTCGGCAATCTGCCGCGCAGCGTCCGCGATGGCGTCGCCGACGGTCGGACCCGGATCGACGCGCTGCGCGTTGATCACGCCGCGATAGTTCGGGTCGCGCTCCACTTCCTCGCCGATGCGGTTCATGGTCGAGACCGCTTCCACCGGATATTTGCCGGCGGCTGATTCTGCCGAGAGCATGATGGCGTCGGCGCCTTCGTAAACGGCGGTCGCGACGTCGGAGACCTCGGCGCGCGTCGGCACCGGCGTCTGGATCATCGATTCCAGCATTTGCGTTGCGACCACGACCGGCTTGCCGGCGCGGCGCGCCATGCGGGTCATCTGTTTTTGCAAGCTCGGCACGCGTTCCAGCGGCAACTCGACGCCGAGGTCACCGCGCGCCACCATCAGCGCATCCGAGGCTTCGATGATTTCGGGGAGGCGGTCGATCGCCTGCGGCTTCTCGATCTTGGCCATCACGGCGGCGCGGCCGCGTATCATTTTCTTGGCTTCGAGAACATCCTCAGCCCGCTGCACGAAGGACAGCGCGACCCAGTCGATCCCCGTCGGCAGCGCGGCCTCGAGATCGGCGCGGTCCTTTGGCGTCATGGCCGAGACCGGCAGATCGGTGTCGGGCAGGCTGACGCCCTTGCGATCCGACATTCGGCCGCCGATCACCACGCGCGTCACCGCGCGGTCGGGTGAAGTCTCCTCGGCGATCAGCCGCACCTTGCCGTCGTCGAGCAGCAGTGCATGGCCGGGCCTGAGTGCGGCGAGGATCTCCGGATGCGGCAGCTGGACCCGGCTGTTGTCGCCCGGCGTCTTGTCGGAATCGAGAATGAAGCTTTGGCCGTTGTTGAGCTGGGTCGACCCGCCGGTGAACGCGCCGACGCGCAGCTTGGGTCCCTGCAGGTCGACCAGGATGCCGATCGGCCGGCCGTAGCTCGATTCGACGTTGCGGATGGTCTTGACCAGCTCCCGCATCTTGTCGTGCGAGGTGTGGCTCATATTGATGCGGAACAGGTCGGCGCCAGCCTCGAACAGCTTGCGGATCATCGTGCTGTCTGACGAGGCAGGGCCGAGCGTTGCAAGGATCTTGATGCGGCGCATACGTCTCATTGTTTGTTTCCGGGCGTTGCGGCTGGCGGCAGACCCGACGCGCCCGGGGGCGCTGTCCCCGGAGGGTTGGGCAGGCCCGGCATCGTGCCGGGGCCGCCTGGTCCCACTCCGCCCGGCATTCCCGGTACTTTCTGCGGCTGTTGCTCGTTGGCTTCGGTCAGTTGGACGGTCCATGCACGCTGCTCGCCGGTGTCGACCTCGAAGAAGCCGGTGCGGTCAAACCCCCGCGCGAGGCAATTCTCGGTGCCTTTGATGGTGAATTCCTTGTCGCGCGAGCACATGAAGGCCTGGCCGGACCATTCGCCGCCGCGGTCATAGTCGAGTGCGTAGATATAGTAAAACCGCGCAACCAGATTGCCGCGCAGCAGCGTTTCGCAGGCGCGTGACGACACGTTCCACCAGCCTTCGGTGGTCCAGCCCTCGGCGTCCTTGTAGCCGAGCGCGATCCCGACCCGGCTTGCGGTGTTGTTGCACAGCCGGAAATCGGCGGCCGCCGGGCTCGCCCACAGGCATGCCGCGACGAGCGCGAGCATCGGCAGCATGCCGGCCACGATCAGGCGGGGCGCATGGCGGGCTGAGGGGGGAGAATCTGATGAATTCATGCAGCGAAGCTATATCAAATCATTGACGATTTCGCGTGCCCGGCGGGAACTGTGGGCGGGAGGGCAGCGCATTTCCCACGTGATGGGATGCTAGCGCAAGTGCCCGATGCGATCCCTATTGCGCGGCGATATGGCAAAAACTGTGACAATTCCCACCTGAGATCAATATGGTGGCTGATCACATATCGGGAAGACGGCAAATGAACATCGACGACAAAACCAGAACAGAACTCGAAGCAGCAGTTTTCCGGCGCCTGGTCAACCATCTGCGCGACCGGACCGATGTTCAGAACATCGATCTGATGAATCTGGCCGGCTTCTGCCGCAATTGCCTCTCGAACTGGATGAAGGAAGAGGCCGACGCCAAGGGCATCGCCGTCAACAAGGACGAGAGCCGCGAGGCGGTCTACGGCATGCCCTATGAAGAGTGGAAGACGAAGTATCAGGGCAGCGCGACGGCGGAACAGCTCGCGGCGATGAAGAAGACCCACAGCGGGCATTGATCGTGCCGTCATTCCGGGGCGATGCGATAGCATCGAACTACGATGCGCAATTGCGCATCTGAGAATCTCGAGATCCCCCGATGCACAATTGTGCATCTGAGGTCTGGTGCCGGCGCACCATCCCGGAATGACGACGATTGAATGAATGCGGCCCGCATCTCCTGTGGGCGCGCTGTGGATGAGCGCGATGTTTCCTTGACGGGAGGCGCCCCAAAATCGAGGGTCAGCCGCGACAAGCGGTGCGCGCGACGCGTATTCGCGCGACATTTCAATGCCAGTTCAGGAGTACGCGATGGCCACGTCTGCCGCCGTCCAGGAAGAGCCCGCAACCCGATTTGCCAAGGACCAGCTCAAGTCCATCATCGAACGCATCGAGCGGCTCGAAGAAGAGAAGAAGACGATTTCGGACGACATCCGCGACGTCTATGCAGAGGCCAAGGGCAACGGCTTCGACGTCAAGGCGCTGCGTACCATCGTGCGCTTGCGCAAGCAGGATGCCAACGAGCGCCAGGAGCAGGAAACCATCCTGGAAACCTACATGCAGGCGCTCGGAATGCTCTGAGGGCGCCGTGTAGCCCGGGTGAAGCCACCGGTCGCGCGAATGCGCGCCCGGTGACAGGCTCGGCGGAACCCGGGTCTTGAGTCACATCATGATCAGATGAATCGGCCGTGGTCCCGGATTGCGCTTCGCTCCATCCGGGCTACGGATTCCTTAAGGCGGAGCTTTGAAAGGCGTCGCGGCTCAGCGCAGCGAGGCGGTGCGGACCACGAGCGATTGAGTGGCGAGGACTGCGGTGGCAGAGCCTGAGAAGTGGTCGCAGGTCATGCCCATCATTGGATCATCCGAGAAGTTCATTGCGACGGCAGCCTGCGGCTTGAGGAAGTGCGCACGCATCAGGCTCATGTCGGTGTCGCCGAGCACCGTGGTCAGCATGCCGTTACTGGCGCTTGGCGCCAGCATCATCACGCGCATCCAGACATCGTCGCCCTTGGCGGCCGAAATACGCGCGGACGTGGTGATGACGCCCTGACCCTGCGCGCCCTTCGGAACCACCGTGTTGATCTCGGTGGGAGCGGCTTCGGCATTGCGGATCGGGCGCACGCTGCGCGGCATCGGCGCGGACGCCGCGACGATGTTGGCGCGGCTAACCGGCGAGGACGCAGCCGGGGCGTAGGCGAGCGCCTTGTTGAAGTTGTCCGTCGCGCTTCCGGTCGTTTGCGGATCGGCGGCGCCAACGGCTTCACGCGCTTTCAGTGCTGCGACCTGCGCCGGCGAGGCCTGTTTTGCAGTGGCCGGCTCGTCACCCCAGAAGCCACGGGCGTTGATGATGTCGGCGGGCGATTGCGGCTTCGAGTCGGTGTTGTCGGCAGTCTGGACCGGCGGCTTGGCCTTCGGCGCCGGAACGATCTGCGCATCGGCGGAGGCGAGCTGGATTGCGGAGATGATCTGCGGCTTGGCGCGCGGCACCGGGACGGGATCGGCGGATTTGGCCGGCGCTGCGGCCGCGACCACCATGTTGGCCGCGGACTTGTCGTTCACAGGAGCTGCAGCTTCCTCTTCATCGTCACCCGACCTGCCGCCCCCGAATAGCCTGGCGAACACGCTTGGCTTGGCGACGGTCGCGGCGTCGTCACCATTGCCGCGCCGCTCGATGTCGGCCTTGGCGAGTTCGTATCCCTTCAGCGGCGTGCCGTCGGTTGGGACATGGACGGTGCGGCCATCGGGGAACACGCGGACCAACTGGTCACGCGTCATGCGCGGCCAGTGGCGGATGTTGCCGGTGTCGAGATGGACGAATGGCGAGCCGGAGGTCGGATAGAAGCCGACGCCGCCGCGCTGCAGGCGCAAGCCGGCGAAGCGGATCTGCTCCAGCGGCACGCCGGGAATGTAAAGGTCCATCGCGTGCCCCAGCATGTGCTGGCTGTGGCGCGCCACGCCGGACGAGCGGCGGCGGAGCATGGCGTTGGTGGAGGGGGAGCGGTAGGCGGAGATGATCTGGATCGGCTGCTTGCCGTCGACGTCGCGATAGACTTCCCAGATGATATCGAAGAGGTGACGATCCATCACCGTCTCATCCTGGTTGCGCCAGTCGCGCAGATAGTGATTGATCTGCTTCAGCGCGGCTTCGTCATAGCGGCCGTCGCGCTTGAAGGTGACGGTGAGGTCTTCGCCGGAATGGGTATGGTGGAAGGAGAGGGTGCGGGTTTCGTTCAGCGCCGTCGCATCGTGAACCGATCCGGCTCCGGCAAGGAGCAACAGCGAAGCCAGACCGACTTGGTACCCGGCCTTCGGCAACGACAGCGGATTGAAGCGGCGTGCGAAAACAGCCAGCACTTATGAGCCCACCCAGTCGACGAGCGTTCGGTCGGCATCTTCGCAGACCCCCTGCAGAAGACGGTGAACGCTTTCTTAAAGCGGGAGGGTTAACCGAAGTTTACCGACCCGCCCCCAAGTTAGCCTTAACTAACCGGTCGAGTGTGGCAAAAAAGTGCTCGGTGCCGAGCAAGCGATGGATAATGGTTAACGTAAACGATCTCGCCTAGGGGACGAGATCGTTGATTTTACTTCAAAATTTACCGGAATCAGCGATCGGCCGAATTTAACGGGTAATCACCCGCCGCTGCTGCTGGGCCTGACCACGGTGGCCGGGTTGCGGTTGCTGGGCCGGCTGCTGGTTGAATCCGCCAAACAGGCGTTCGAAGAACGACGGTCCGGACGCACTGCTGCTGTCGCTCGCGAAGTTCACGCCGGCCGGCAGGCTGCTGCTCGGCGGGCGCGAATAGCTCGGCTCCGCGTGCGCGACCACCATTTCCAGATCCTTGCCGCGGCTGTTCTTGAGAATCGACAGCATGGTGGCGTCGCGGCCATAGACGTCCTTGCGGAATTGCAGCTTGCCGGCGTCGTCCACGAACGCGGTCTGGTAGGTGATGTTCACCGGGATCGGCGTCGGGAATTTCAGGTCGACCTCGCTCGTACCGTACATGCTGCGGATCTTCTCCGGCGTGTAGCGATCGTTTGCCACCGTCATGTTGAGCAGCACGGAGGCGTATTGATCCGGGTTTTGCACGCGCATGCAGCCATGGCTGAAGGCGCGCTCGTCCTTGGCGAACAGGTACTTGTCCGGCGTGTCGTGCTGATAGACCAGGAACTTGTTCGGGAAGTTGAAGCGGATGCGGCCGAGCGCGTTGGCTTCGCCCGGCGGCTGCGAGATGTGGATCGAGCCGTTGCTGTTTCGCTCGAGCTTGAGGCCCATCCGCTGCAGCACCGTCGGATCCTGCTGCAGGGCCGGGAGATACTCGTTGTAGATGATCGAGGGCGGCACGTTCCAGGTCGGGTTGACCGTGATGTACTTCATCGTCTCGGTCAAAAGCGGCGTGGCATGCTGGCCGGGCTTGCCGGTCACCACGCGTGTGGTCCAGACCTGCGCACCGTTCTGCATCACCTTCAGCGTGTAGTCGGGGATGTTGAGGATGACATAGGCGTTGCCGATATTGGCCGCGCCAAGCTGGCGCGGCAGCCAGCGCCAGCGCTCCATGTTGACGATCACGGTGTCGATCTGCTTGTCGCGCTTCGGGCTGTTGATCGCCTTGACGGTGCGGTCGTCGAGGATGCCGGTCGGCTTGAACTCGACGCTGTTCTGGAATTTTTCCACGGCTGCAGCGACCGCCGCATCGTACTTCGTGCTCTCAGGATTTTCCGTGACGCCGAGCTTGGTCCGCAGATCGGGTACGCGCGGGTCGTCCATCTCGACCGCCGCCTGCTTCTTGCCGCGGGCGGGGACGTATTTCAGCGTCGGGCCGTCGGCGATCTGGATCACCGGGCCGTCGCCCAAGCCACGCAGCTCGGCGAGCTTCTTCTTCAGCCCCTGATAGAGCTTCTGCTGCGGATTGTAGCTGTCGAGCGCGACCGACGCATCCCTGGCGGTGGTCACATTCGCCAGCACCTCGGCCGGATCGATCGGATGCTCGGGATAGAGGATGTCGGCCGACACCTGCGACCAGTGCATGCGGCCGCTCTGCGCCTGGCGCGCATAGTCCAGCATGCTGGCGGCAAGCTTCAGGTCGGCATCGGCGAGCGCGTCGGGTGAGGTGGCTGCGGTGAAGTCCGGCACCGGATAGTCGGCCGGATTGAGGCCGTCGGCGGCGGCGTCCTTCAGGCGCGCGATCACACCCTTGCCGGCTTCGGTCAGCTTGCCGGCCTGCGTGAACACCGGCGCATAGTCGCGGGTCGAGTAGAACTTCTCGGCCGCGGCGCGCTCGGCCTTGCGGTCAAAGGTGCGCAGCGACTTGCTGGCAAGCAGCTCGCGGAGCTTGTCGGCGACGGGCTGGTCTTCTGCGGGAACGGTGCTCGCGGCCTTCACCGGCTCCTTGGCCAATTCGGCTGCCGGTGCTGCGGCCGTGGCGGGAGCTGATGTCGCCGCCGGTGCTGCGGCCGTCGCCGGGGCGCTCGTCTCCGCAGGCGGCGCAACCGCGGTCTTCGGTGCCTCTGCAGGCTTGGTATCGGTGGCCGGCGAGGTCGCGACATCCGCGGGCTTCGCCTCGGCTGCCGTTGCGGTGCTCGGCGCGATCGCTTTGGTGTCGGAGGCCTTCGTATCGGCGGCCTTTATGTCGGTGGGCTTTATCTCGGCGGGCTTTGTCTCGGCGGACTTTGCGTCGCTCGTCTTCGCTGCGTCAGGTAGCGCGGCGGTGGTGTCCATCTTGAAGTCGCCGGCGGTCGGCGGCGGGACGTTGGCGGGTTCGGGGCGCGGGATTGCTGCGTCGATCGCGAGTTCTGCGGCGCTGGCGCGAGGCGCGTCCTGCGCAAGGGCGGAGGTCGCGGACACCGCAAGGAAGGTTGCCGCGACGGCCATCAATACGCGGTCAAATCCCCGACGGCTGTTCGAACAGTCACGCATCGTCAGACCCCCTGGGCGAAACTGCCCCGGCTTTGGAACAGTTCAAGTCAGTGTTCGGTTTCGTCAGCTTGCGCGAAAAGCGCCAGCCTTTCGATTGATTGGTACGCCTGTACGCAACCAACGCAGACGATACATGTGCCCCTCTCATGCAGCCAGCGCCATGCGGGGCAACTCACGACAAACTGACCTCGAACAACCCAGTTCTTATTCGGGTTGTGTACTTTTGCCACGCCGCACGGCGTTTGTCTGTCACCGCCAAGCCACGGTTCAAAAGGTTCCCTCGGCGCAGCCGTTAGGCACGTCACACTGCGCGCACAGAGCCTAATTCGCGTCGTTGGTGCGAGCGCCGGCCGCAGCTTCGTCGAGCTTGCGATAGAGCGTCGATCGGCCGATCTTGAGGCGGCGCGCGACCTCGGACATCTGCCCGCGGTAATGCGAGATCGCGAAGCGGATGATTTCGTTCTCGAGGTCCTCCAGCGGTCTGACATCCCCGGAGCCGTTGAGCATCGAAAGACCGCCCGCAGCGGTCGAGGGTGCTATAGGTATTTCGTTACCGGATGCCATGGCAGGTGCCGTGGAGGGTGACACGACCAGTGGTTCGCCGTGCGGGGCCTTGCCATCTGCCGCGGCATGCGCCGCAGGCTGCGGGAAATCGGCGAGCCCGAGCTGATCGCCCTCGCTCATCACCACGGCGCGATACACCGTGTTCTCGAGCTGGCGGATGTTGCCGGGCCAGTCGAGCTGCGCCAGCTGCGCCATCGCCTCGCCGCTGATGGCGGTGATGTCGCGGTTCTCCTCGGCGCAGAACCGCGCCAGAAAATGCCGCAACAGATGCGGGATGTCTTCGCGCCGCTGCCGCAGGGCGGGGATGGTCAGCGGCAGGACATGCAGGCGGTAGAACAGGTCCTCACGAAATTGGCCGCCCTTTACGAGGTCGAGCAGTTTGCGGTTGGTTGCCGAGATGATGCGGACGTCGACCTTGACCGGCTTGCGTCCGCCGACCGCCTCCACGGAGCCTTCCTGCAGCGCGCGCAACAGCTTCACCTGCGCGGCGAGCGGCAATTCGCCGACCTCGTCGAGAAACAGCGTGCCGCCATGGGCCTCGACGAACTTGCCCTGATGGCGTTCGGTGGCGCCGGTGAAGGCGCCCTTCTCGTGGCCGAACAGGATCGATTCGACGAGATTGTCGGGGATCGCACCGCAGTTCACCGCCACGAACGGCTTTGCCTTGCGCTCGCTGCTGCCGTGGATGGCGCGTGCGAACAATTCCTTGCCGACACCGGACTCGCCCTCGATCAGCACGGGAATGGTCGAGGACGCAGCCTTCTGCGCAGTGCGCAGCACACCGGTCATGGCTTCGCTGCGGGTGATGATGTCAGAGAAGGTCAGCCGGCCCTCGCGGCTGTGCCGGATGCGCTGCAATTCGCCCTTCAGCGCAGAGGCATTGAGCGCGTTGCGCAGCGAGACCTGCAACCGTTCGAAGCTGGCCGGCTTGACTACGAAATCCTGGGCGCCGGCGCGCATCGCCGACACCACATTGTCGATCCCGCCATGCGCGGTCTGCACGATGACCGGAACGTTCAAACCAGCCTCACGAATCTTTGCGAGAACGCCGAGGCCATCGAGGCCGGGCATCACGAGATCGAGCACGACAGCATCGATCGTCCGGCCGTCGGAGGCGGTCAGTGCCAAAATCGCCGCATCGCCACTGTCCACGACGAGAGACTCATAGCCGCATTTCTGCACCATGTTTTCAACCAAACGGCGCTGTACTGCGTCGTCATCGGCGATCAAAATGGTGGCAGCCATGGTCTTCCCCGCACATTACGATTATCTGTCTCGAATCGGGGCACTGTCGCCGATGCCGATTAACGCCCTCTTAAATGTTGCCATCCCGGGCTTATTCCGCCTTCCGCCGCCGTCTTTCCGACTGAAGTAAGGTTTCGAACAAGATGACCTCGCGCTCCAAATCTGCCCTCCGCAAACAGTCTGCTCTCCGCAAGACAGCCACTCAACGCAAATCCGCCGCTGCCAAGCCCGTGGCGAAAAAGGCGGTCGGCAAGACCGGCAGGCTGCCCGAATGGAATCTGGCAGATCTTTACTCCGGTATCGACGCGCCAGAAGTCGCACGTGATTTGCAAAAGATGGATGCAGATTGCGTCGCGTTTGAGACCGACTACAAGGGCAGGCTCGCGGAAAGTACCGCCGCCGAAGGCGGCGGCAAATGGCTTGCCCGGGCTATCCGGCGCTATGAAGCGATCGATGATCTTGCCGGCCGTCTCGGCTCTTATGCCGGCCTCGTGCATGCCGGCGACAGCGTCGATCCCGCGATCTCGAAATTCTACGGCGACGTATCCGAGCGGCTGACGGCGGCGTCGGTGCATCTGCTGTTCTTCTCGCTCGAGCTCAACCGTGTTGACGATGATGTGATCGAGCGCGCGATGGCCGAGCCCGAGCTTGGCCATTACCGGCCCTGGATCGAGGATCTGCGCAAGGACAAGCCGTATCAGCTCGAGGATCGCGTCGAGCAGCTGTTTCACGAGAAGGCGCAGAGCGGCTACGCCGCCTGGAACCGGCTGTTCGACCAGACCATCTCCAGCCTGCGCTTCAAGTTCGGCGGCAAGGAGTTCGCGATCGAGCCGACGCTGAACCTGCTGCAGGACAAGGCGGGTGACAGGCGCAAGGCCGCGGCGCAGGCGCTGGCGAAGACCTTCAAGGACAATGAGCGCACCTTTGCGCTCGTTACCAATACGCTCGCCAAGGACAAGGAAATCTCCGATCGCTGGCGCGGCTTCCAGGACGTCGCGGATTCGCGTCATCTCAACAACCGCGTTGAACGCGAGGTGGTAGATGCGCTGGTTGCCTCGGTGCGCGCGGCCTATCCCAAACTGTCGCACCGCTATTATGCGTTGAAGGCGGGCTGGTTCAAAAAGAAGAAGCTGCCGCATTGGGACCGCAACGCGCCGCTGCCGTTCGCGGCGACTGGCACCATCGCCTGGCCCGAGGCGCGCAACATGGTGCTGTCGGCCTATCGCGGCTTCTCGCCCAGGATGGCCGAGATCGCCGAGCGTTTCTTCGCCGATCGCTGGATCGATGCACCGGTCCGTCCCGGCAAGGCGCCCGGCGCGTTCTCGCATCCGACCACACCGTCGGCGCATCCCTACGTGCTGATGAACTATCAGGGCAAGCCGCGCGACGTGATGACGCTCGCCCACGAGCTCGGCCACGGCGTCCATCAGGTGCTGGCGGCCAAGAACGGCGCGCTGATGGCGCCAACGCCGCTGACGCTTGCGGAAACCGCGAGCGTGTTCGGGGAGATGCTGACCTTCAAGCGGTTGTTGTCGCAGACCAAGAGCGCCAAGCAGCGCCAGGCGCTGCTCGCCGGCAAGGTCGAGGACATGATCAACACCGTGGTGCGGCAGATCGCGTTCTATTCCTTCGAGCGCGCGGTTCATACCGAGCGCAAGAACGGCGAACTCACCGCCGAGCGCATCGGCCAGCTCTGGCTCAGCGTGCAAGGCGAGAGCCTCGGCCCGGCGATCGAGATCAAGCCGGGCTACGAGACGTTCTGGATGTACATCCCGCACTTCATCCACTCGCCGTTCTACGTCTATGCCTATGCGTTCGGCGATTGCCTGGTGAACTCGCTCTATGCGGTCTACGAGCACGCCTCCGAAGGCTTCGCCGAGCGCTATCTCGACATGCTCGCCGCCGGCGGCACCAAGCATTATTCCGAACTGCTCAGGCCGTTCGGTCTCGATGCCAAGGACCCGAAATTCTGGGACGGCGGCCTTTCCGTCATCGCCGGCATGATCGACGAGCTGGAGGCGATGGGCTGATCAGTCCGCCTCGCGGGCTCCAGGATTACAAGTTCACCGTAAAACGCCTGTTGAACGGATGGAGGAAGTGCGTTATACAGATGTATAACGCACTTCCTCCGGCCGCTCGCTGAGCTGCCGTGCCCGAGAGCTACGACCATGAAAATCGAAATCAAAAAGATTGGCAATTCCGACGGGCTGCTGCTTCCGCGCGAATTGATGCAGCGGCTTGATCTCAAGCGCGGTCAGCAACTTCATATCCAGGAGCTTCCGGGAGGCGGCTTTCAGGCGCTGCCATACGATCCCGATTTCGAGCAGACCATGGAAATTGCCGACGAGATTATGGACAAATATCGCGACACGCTGGCGACGCTCGCAAAGTAACGGGCTCCCGGATGAGCGAACCGAAAGAGCCGCTTTGGATTACTGTTGACCAAGCGATCGCAATGCACGCCCGCCAACTCCGCCGCTTTGGCGGCGCGCCAGGCCTGCGCGACGAGGGGATGCTGCAATCGGCCCTTGAGCGTCCGGTCAACAAGTGGCGTTATGAGCAAGCGGAGTTGTCTGAGCTTGCCGCAGCCTATGCTTTTGGGCTGGCGAAAAATCATGCCTTCGTCGATGGAAACAAGCGGATCGCTTTCATGGCGATGATGGTTTTCCTTCATAGGAACGGTGTTCGGTTCAGCCCGGAGCCGACCCATGCGACGACCATCATCCTCTGCCTCGCCGCGGGCGAAGTTAGCGAGAAAAGCCTGACCCGCTGGATCAGGGACAATTGGCCTTCCTGATCGTCCGATAGGGACCGCGCCGTTGCCCTGCCACCCCGTTTGCGGTAATGGCTCGCGAACGAGAATTTCTGACTGGGGACATCGATGGCAGACCATAGCGAAGTGGCCTACACGACCGCCGACGGTAACGACTACGTGGCGCACGAACAGACCTATGAGGGATTCCTCATGCTCGTCAAATACGGCTCGATCACCGTCGCCATCATTCTCTGCCTGATGGCCTATTTCCTCGTCTGATCCCTGATCTCCGCTGTGGTCCTGCCGTCCGCGGCGGGACCCGGAATAAGTACCGAGCCCGGTTGCAGAAACCGGGTATCCAACCTGGCGAAAATAACGCTAGTTTGAAGACGCGTGCGCGGCTCATGCCGCCGGAGGGCCCATGAAGATCGCCATTGCCAAGGAAATCGATCCGTCCGAGCCGCGGGTAGCGGCGTCACCCGATACCGTGAAAAAGTTCAAGGCGCTCGGCGCAGAGGTCGCGGTCGAGCCGGGCGCGGGCGTCAAGTCGGGCCTGCCCGATTCGGAATTTACGGCGGCCGGCGCCATCGTCAGCGCCGACGCATTGAAGGACGCCGACATCATCATCAAGGTGAAGCGGCCCGAAGCCTCAGAGCTGTCCCAATACAAGCGCGGCGCGCTGGTCATCGCGATCATGGACCCGTACGGCAATGACGCCGCCCTGAAGGCTATGGCCGACGCCGGTATCTCCGCCTTCGCGATGGAGTTGATGCCGCGCATTACCCGCGCACAGGTGATGGACGTGCTGTCCTCGCAGGCTAATCTGGCCGGCTACCGCGCGGTGATCGAGGGCGCCGAAGCCTTCGGCCGTGCCTTCCCGATGATGATGACAGCAGCCGGCACCATTCCGGCCGCAAAGGTGTTCGTGATGGGCGTCGGCGTCGCCGGCCTGCAGGCGATCGCGACCGCGCGGCGGTTGGGTGCCGTGGTCACCGCGACCGACGTGCGGCCAGCCACCAAGGAGCAGGTAGAGAGCCTGGGCGCGAAATTCCTGGCCGTCGAGGACGAGGAGTTCAAGAACGCACAGACCGCCGGCGGCTATGCCAAGGAGATGTCCAAGGAGTACCAGGCCAAGCAGGCTGCGCTGACTGCCGAGCACATCAAGAAGCAGGACATCGTGATCACCACCGCGCTGATCCCCGGCCGTCCCGCGCCAAAGCTTGTGACCGGCGAGATGGTAAAGTCGATGAAGCCGGGCTCGGTGCTGGTCGATCTGGCGGTCGAACGCGGCGGCAACGTCGAGGGGGCCAAGCCCGGCGAGGTGGTCGAGACCGATGGCATCAAGATCGTCGGCTACACCAATGTCGCCGGCCGGGTCGCCGCCTCCGCCTCCAGCCTGTATGCGCGCAATTTGTTCTCGTTCATCGAGACGATGGTCGACAAGGCCAACAAGACGCTCGCGGTCAACTGGGACGACGAACTGGTGAAGGCCACCGCGCTGACCAGAGACGGCGCCGTCATCCATCCCAACTTCCAGCCGAAATAAGGAGACCAGCCATGGAGCATATCGCGCAGGCCGTCGATCCCTTCGTGTTCCGGCTGTCGATTTTCGTCCTCGCCGTGTTTGTCGGCTATTTCGTCGTGTGGTCGGTGACCCCGGCGCTGCACACGCCCCTGATGAGCGTGACCAACGCGATCTCCTCGGTGATCGTGGTCGGCGCGCTGCTCGCGGTCGGCGTCGGCATGATCTCGAGTGGCTCAGGCTGGGCACGCGGCTTCGGCTTCGTTGCCTTGATCTTCGCTTGCGTGAATATCTTCGGCGGCTTCCTTGTCACCCAGCGCATGCTGGCGATGTACAAGAAGAAGGCAAAGTGAGCGGCGTGCACCTCGGGGTGACGAAGACAAAGGGGGACCTGAGATGAACGCCAATCTGGCAGCTGTTCTTTACCTCGTGGCGGGTGTGCTGTTCATCCTGTCGCTGCGCGGCCTGTCCAGTCCCGCGACGTCGCGCCAGGGCAACTTCTTCGGCATGATCGGCATGGCGATCGCGGTCGCCACCACGCTGGCCAGCCATCCACCGGCAGACGGCGTCGCCTGGTTGCTGGTCATTCTCGGTATCGCGATCGGTGGCGGCGTCGGCGCGGTGATCGCGCGCCGGGTGCCGATGACCTCGATGCCCGAACTGGTCGCCGCCTTCCATTCGCTGGTCGGCATGGCCGCGGTGCTGGTCGCTGCGGGCGCGTTCTACGCGCCGGAGGCCTTCGATATCGGTACGCCCGGCAACATTCATCCGCAGAGCCTGGTCGAAATGTCGCTCGGCGTCGCGATCGGCGCCCTGACCTTCACCGGCTCGGTGATCGCGTTCCTGAAGCTCTCGGCGCGGATGAGTGGCGCGCCGGTCATCCTGCCGTTCCGCCACGTCATCAACATCGTGCTGGCGCTGGCGCTGGTGTTCTTCATCGTCGGCCTCGTGATGTCGGGCAACGCGCTCGACTTCTGGCTGATCGTCATCATTGCGCTGACGCTCGGCGTGCTGATGATCATCCCGATCGGTGGCGCCGACATGCCGGTCGTGATCTCGATGCTGAACTCCTATTCCGGCTGGGCCGCGGCCGGCATCGGCTTCACGCTCGGTAACTCGGCGCTGATCATCACCGGCGCGCTGGTCGGCTCCTCCGGCGCGATCCTGTCCTACATCATGTGCCACGCGATGAACCGTTCCTTCATCTCGGTCATCCTCGGCGGCTTCGGTGGCGAGACGGCTGCGGCCGGCGCCGGCAGCGGTGAAGTGCGCCCGGTGAAACTCGGTTCGGCAGACGATGCCGCCTTCATCATGAAGAACGCGCAGAAGGTCATCATCGTGCCCGGTTACGGCATGGCGGTGGCACAGGCGCAACACGCGCTGCGCGAGATGGCGGACACGCTCAAGAAGGAGGGCGTTGAGGTGAAGTACGCAATTCACCCGGTCGCAGGCCGCATGCCCGGCCACATGAACGTGCTGCTCGCCGAAGCCAATGTGCCCTATGACGAGGTGTTCGAACTCGAGGACATCAACTCGGAGTTCGCCCAGGCCGACGTCGCCTTCGTGATCGGTGCCAACGACGTCACCAATCCGGCCGCGGAGGAAGACAAGACCTCGCCGATCTACGGCATGCCGGTGCTGCAGGTCTGGAAGGCCGGCACTGTGATGTTCATCAAGCGTTCGCTCGCCTCGGGCTATGCCGGCATCGACAATCCGCTATTCTACCGCGACAACACCATGATGTTGCTCGGTGACGCCAAGAAGATGACCGAGAACATCGTCAAGGCGATGTAAGGCAAAGCGATACAAGGCAAGGCGATACGAGGTAGGGCGCCGATGGCCCTGAACAAGGAGTGGCATCGACAAAATCGCATGCCGCTCCGGGCCTCGCGCGAACAGCGGATCAAGTGGCACGCGGCGCATGCGGCGGCCTGCTCGTGTCGACCCGTTCCCGACACCATCAAGCTCGATGTCGAGAAGCTGCTGAAGGCTGGACTCAGGAAATAGGTGCGGCAGACGGCATGCATGTGGCCCTGACGATCCTGAAATGGCTTCTGATCGTCGCGGCCGTCGTCTATCTCGGCGGCCTTGCGGTGCTGTTCTTCAAGCAGCGCGAGATGCTGTTTCCGATTCCGCCGGTCGGACGGACGCCGCCTGCCGCCGCAGGGTTTCCCGAAGCGGAAGAGCATGTCCTGACCACGGCTGACGGTGAGAAGGTCATCGTCTGGCACGTCCAGGCAAAGCCGGGCCGGTCCGTTGTGCTGTTCTTTCCCGGCAATGGTGATTTCCTCGCCGGCCGCGTGGCACGCTTCAAGGGCATCACGGCCGATGGCACCGGGCTGGTCGCGCTGTCCTATCGCGGCTACGCCGGCTCGAGCGGATATCCGAGCGAGCAGGGCCTGCTGCAGGATGCCGCGGCGGCCTACGCCTTTACCGCCGAGCGCTACGCTCCGGATCGGATCGTGGTCTGGGGCTTTTCACTCGGGACCGGCGTCGCGGTCGCCATCGCGGCCGAGCATCCCGTCGGCAAGCTGATCCTGGAAGCGCCCTACACCTCGACGGCGGACGTCGCGGGCGCGTTGTTCAAGTTCGTGCCCGTCAGCCTATTGATGAGGGATCAATTCCATTCCGACCGGCGCATCATCAGCGTCACAGCGCCGCTCCTGATCATGCACGGCACCAATGATCCGGTGATCCCGATCGGTTTCGGGGAGCGCCTGTTCCGCCTTGCGCACGAGCCCAAGCAATTCGTCCGCTTCCCAGGTGGTGGGCACGACAATCTTGATGATTTCGGTGCAATCGTGACGGCGAGGCAGTTTATCAATGCGCCAAAAGGCTGACGGCGGCGATCGTCTGGCGCATAATCAGGGTCACTGAACCGAGGACCGATACAATGAGCGCACATGGACCGATGCCGCGGTCGGCCTGGCTGTTTCCCGTTCTGGCAGTGTTGTTGTTTGCCGCGGTCTCGGCCTCGGGCTACGCATTCGCGCCATCGGCCGGAGGGTGGCTGTTTGCGGCCGTGCTGCTCATCGTTCTGTTCGGAACGGTGTTCGCGGCAGTCCACCATGCTGAGATGATCGCCGAGCGGATCGGCGAGCCGTTCGGCACGCTGCTCCTGACGCTCGCCGTAACCGTCATCGAGGTCGCGCTGATCGCAACCATCATGCTTGGCGACACGCCGGCTCCGACGTTGGCGCGCGACACCGTCTTTGCCGTGGTGATGATCGTCTGCAATGGCCTGGTCGGGCTGTGCATCTTTATCGGCGGCATCCGATACCGCGAGCAGGATTTCCAGATCACAGGTGCGAACCTTTACCTCAGCGTGTTGTTCGTGCTGGCGACCATTACGCTAGATATGCCGAATTTCACGCTGACCGCGCCAGGGCCGGTCTATTCCACGGTGCAACTGGCTGTCGTGAGCATCGTCACCTTGCTCCTCTACGCGGTGTTTCTCTACACCCAGACCATCCGTCACCGCGACTATTTCGTCAGCGGCGCCAACGAGGCGGCCGAGCACGGCGAGGTGATGTCGGACCGCGAGCTGACGATCAGCATCGCGCTTCTGCTGGGGGCGCTCCTGGCGGTGGTGCTGCTGGCCAAGAAGTTCTCCATCGTGGTCGATGTCGTCACCGTAAAGATCGGCGCGCCGCCGGCCTTTGCAGGCGTCGTGGTCGCGCTGTTGATCCTGCTGCCGGAGAGCGTGGCCGCGGTGTCGGCGGCACGCAAGAATGATCTGCAGAAAAGCATCAACCTTGCGCTCGGCTCGTCGATCGCCACCATCGGGCTCACGGTTCCCGCCGTCGCCCTCGCCGCCTACGCGCTCGACAAACAGCTGGTGCTCGGGCTCAGCAACCAGCATATGTTGATCCTGTTGCTGACCTTCATGATCAGCATGCTCACCTTCGGCACCGGCCGCACCAACATGATGTTCGGGCTCGTGCATATGGTGGTGTTCGCCGTGTTCGTGTTCATGGTATTCGTGCCGTGACGCCGGTGTGCTGAGATGCGATTTCTGGCGTCTGCCGCCTTCCTGCTCGTGCTTTTTCCTCATTCGGCCGACGCCGCTACGCTCGATGGCGCGTCGATGCGCTGGCCCTTTGCGCTTCCCTTCATCGGGTTGCTGCTCTCGATTGCTACCGGACCACTGCTGTTTCCGAAGCTCTGGCATCACCACTATGGAAAGATAGCCGCCGCATGGTCTGTGCTGACGATCGGCTCGATTCTGTGGTTTGCAGGTGGCGCCGTGACGCTGGCCGCCGTCACCCATGCGCTGCTCGCTGAGTATCTGAGCTTCATCGTGCTGCTGTTCGCGCTCTATACGGTTGCAGGCGGCATTGTCGTGAGCGGCGACATCAGGGGCACGCCGCTCAGCAATACCGCCATCCTCGCGCTGGGCACGGCGATGGCAAGCGTCGTCGGCACCACGGGCGCAAGCATGATCCTGATCCGGCCGTTGATCCGTGCGAACCTTTCGCGACCCCACAACACGCACGTGATCATCTTTTTCATCATTCTCGTGGCCAATGTTGGTGGCGCCCTCAGTCCGCTGGGTGATCCGCCGCTGTTCGTCGGATTTCTGAACGGCGTGGATTTCTTCTGGACGATACGGGATCTGTGGCTGCAGACGCTCATCGTGGCCAGCTTGCTGCTGGCGATCTTCGTCATCTTCGACGTTTGGCGTTTTCGTGCTGAACCGCTTAACCCCGCCAAACCCTCCTCTGCCCCGATCAGGATCCGGGGGCTGCTCAATGTCCCGCTGATCGCCGCCATCGTGGGCTGCAAATTGCTGTCGGCCGGCTGGAAGCCCGGGATCAGCGTCGACATTGCCGGCACGCATCTCGAGCTGCAGAATCTGGTTCGCGACGGAATGCTGATTCTGATCGCGCTACTGTCGGTTTGGCTGACGCGCGAGGAGCATCGCGAGGCAAACGGGTTTAACTGGGAGCCGATCCGGGAGGTCGCGAAATTATTCGCTGCGATTTTCGTCGCCATCATTCCGGTGTTGGCCATGCTCGACGCCGGCAAGGACGGCACGTTTGCATGGCTGTTGTCGGCGGTGACGGAACCGAACGGCAACCCCAAGCAGGTCGCCTATTTCTGGTACACCGGCGTGATGTCGGCGTTTCTCGACAATGCGCCAACCTATCTGCTGTTCTTCAAGCTTGCCGGGGGACACGCAGAGACGTTGATGAATGCGCTTTCGGGAACGCTGGCAGCGATTTCGATGGGAGCGGTGTATATGGGCGCCCTGACCTATATCGGGAACGCACCCAACTTCATGATTGCAGCAATCGCCACGGAACGTGGCATCAAGATGCCGAGTTTCTTCGGCTATCTGTTTTGGGCTTCCATTATTCTCGTTCCGCTGTTTCTGCTCTTGACGTTCCTTCCGATAGCCCCTGTTCTCCGTTGACGCCGAATCCGATATTTGCCTGACATCGAACTAGCTTGGAGAGGTATCATGCTCAGTGCTGCATCAGACGTTCAGGTTGATACGGCGGAGGTGCGGGTCACCGAATGGCGGCTGGCGCCGGGCAGCGCCACGGGTCCCCACACCCATGAGATGGATTATGTCATCGTGCCGGTCACCGCGGGCGTGATGACCATCGTGGCGCCGAACGGCGAGCGCTCCAAGGCACAGCTCGGTGTCGGTAAATCCTATTTCCGCAAGGCCGGCGTCCAGCACGACGTGCTCAACGAGACCGCCAGCGAAATCGTGTTCCTTGAGGTGGAACTGAAGCCCTGAGGCGGCGATCGCCGCTTCCATGGCTAAACAGCAGGGCCGGAATGGCAGATTTCGGCCGGCGGACCCGGAAATTCATCGATCATTAACGGCTTCACGATGATCTGGAAGCCGGATGCGTCCCGTGATTTCCCGCGCGGAGGCGCTCCGGCTGAAACCGATGTGACACCAAAGGTTACGGCGGAACAGGCGTTTGCCACCGATCTGTCGCAGTTGATCCCTCAATGTGCCTCAAAGTTCCAGCATGAAATCCGGGGCGGGGAGTTGGCAGGCCATGCTGAGTTACTTGAAGAAATTCACGATGGACATCCTACCCTCGGTGGCTGCGACCATCATCGGGGCGTACATCGTTAACCATTACATCGTCGCCAAGCCGGACGTGCCGACGGCAGCAGCGATGTCGGCCGCCACTGACCCCAAGGCCACCGTCAAGCCGACCGAGAAGCCCACCATCTTCAGTAGCCTTCCCGAGGCCGGTGTGAAGGCCAAGGGCATGTCGGAGCGGAAGCTGATCGAGCGCTCGGCGTCCGAGAGGGCCACCGTAACCGAGAAGCCCGCCGAGAAATCCGCCGACCTGAAGGCGGCCGATGCGCCGGCCGAGACGGCAAGCATTCCCACCGATACGCGCCATCGCCCGGTTGCGCCGAAGGCCGTGGCGAAGCTGGCCCCGGCTGCAGCGCCGGTCGAGGCCGCGCTCGCTCCCGAGGAAGGCCGTGACGCCAACGACCTCGCACGCGCCGCAATCGAGCGGCTGCGCAAGGAGCGTCCGCAGGAGGCCTCGCGCCCCCAGGAAGCGCCGCGTGCAACCGATGCCGCCCGCCAGCCCGAGGCGCAGCGTGCAGCTGCGGTACCAGCGATCAGGCCGTTGCCGCCGACGATCATGGTGTCGAATCCATCCAGCGAGACGGTCGACCAATCCTCGCAGGCGCGTCCGCCCTATGCCGCCGATGCCCAGGATTCGAACCGGCTGACGCCCCCGGCCGACATTCCGGTTCCGGTGCTCGTGGTTCCGCCGCTCGATCTGCGCGCCGAGGCGTCTGAACCGCCGCCCGCGAAGCAGCATACCTCCGTGGCCGACGACATGCTGTCCGCCGCCAAATCGGTATTCCACGCCGTTCTTCCCAAGTAAGGGGAAGCGCTACCCGCCGGTGCGGGCGAGCCCGTTCCGTGCGGCCTCGTCTCTCGGCCGCAGCGCCAGCGCGCGGTTGTAGGACGCCGCCGCCTTGGCCTTCTCGCCGAGCCGCTCATAGGCCTGCCCGCGGGCGCTCCACGCCGCACCGCTGTTCGGGTCGGCCTGCACGGCCTCGTCGAGGTCGGTCGCGGCCTCCTTGGCCTTGTCGAGCGCGAGGTAGCTGGTGGCGCGTCCGAGCAGGGGGTCGACCTTCTGCGGCGACAGCCCGGTGGCCGCCGTGAAATCCTCGATCGCCTGCTGATGCTGGCCCTGGCCCTGATAGATCAGGCCGCGGCCGTAAAGGGCTTGAATGTTGTAGGGATCGGCCGCCAGCGCCTGGTCGAACTCTGCGAGCGCTTCATCGGTCTTGCCTGAGCGCACCAGCACCTGGCCTCGTGTCGCATGGTCCTTGGCGTCGCTGATATTCTGCGCCGTGATGGTGTCGGCCGGCTTCTCGGCCGCGGTCGGCGCCTTGGGCTTGTCGTCCGAGCCCCACGATCCGAGGTCGAACGAGCAGCCCCCCAGGGGCAGGGCGAGCACGACCGCAGCGACGACAAGTTGTTGCGCCCGATGGCGGCGGTACGCAGGTCCGAGGCGGGAGCGTAGCGCCGGAACAGCCATTATGCAAAACGCTCTCGGAGGTGATTTTGCATTGATAACCCGGAACACAGCCTGCTTCAAAACAACAACGCGGGCCCTGGGCCCGCGTTGTTAGACTTCCAGATCAGCAAAACGGTTCAGCGCGGGCCGCGACCAGCGCCTGCGCCACCACGGCCACCAGCGGCGCCGCGGTCGGCACCCGGACCGGCGCCGAACACCGGCTTCGGCTTCATGGGCAGCAGACCTTCGCGCTGCAGCTTCTTGCGCGCCAGCTTGCGCGCGCGGCGCACAGCCTCGGCCTTTTCACGGGCCTTTTTCTCGGAGGGCTTTTCGTAGTGACCGCGGAGCTTCATCTCGCGGAAAATGCCCTCGCGCTGCATCTTCTTCTTCAGCGCCTTGAGAGCCTGGTCGACATTGTTATCGCGGACGAGAACCTGCACGCGGCATCCTCTTTTGAATTGATCGGTTCGGAATTCTGGCAGGTGAAGAGGCGACAAAGGCCTGCCCCTTAACCCTGAGCGCGCGCGTGTATCAGACAAATGCGCAGATGTCCACCGGTGGTGTGACTTTCGGGCCTAGTAAAGCCACGAAATGAGGCGAAAATACCCTTGTACGGCCCTGATTTGGGAGGTTTGGCGCCAGGATCGCGGCCGTTCCCGGAGTTGTGAGAAACCCGGACATTGGAAATAGGGGAGATGCGACATGGATACGAAAAAATACGCGGCCGAGGCAATCGGTACGTTCTGGCTGACATTCGCCGGTTGCGGCAGCGCGGTGATCGCGGCTGCCTTTCCGCAGGTCGGAATCGGCTTGGTCGGCGTGTCGCTGGCATTCGGCCTGAGCGTGGTCACCATGGCCTACGCGATCGGTCATGTCTCGGGTTGCCACCTCAATCCGGCCGTCACGGTCGGGCTGGCCGCGGGCGGGCGTTTCCCGGCCGGCCAGATCCTGCCCTACATCATTGCGCAGGTCGCCGGTGCGATCGTTGCCGCGGCGCTGCTCTACGTGATCGCGAGCGGCGCGCCCGGCTTCGACGTCACGAAGGGCTTTGCCTCGAACGGCTATGACGCGCATTCGCCGGGCCATTACAGCATGGTGGTGTGCTTCATCACCGAAGTCGTGATGACCATGATGTTCCTGTTCATCATCATGGGCTCGACCCATGGCAAGGCGCCTGCGGGCTTCGCGCCGCTCGCCATCGGCCTTGCACTGGTGATGATCCATCTGGTTAGCATTCCCGTCACCAACACCTCGGTGAATCCGGCGCGTAGCACCGGACCGGCGCTGTTCGTCGGCGGCTGGGCGCTGTCACAGCTCTGGCTATTCTGGGTTGCTCCGCTGATCGGCGGCGCGCTCGGCGGCGTGATCTATCGCTGGCTCAGCGACGAACCGGCCGGCATCGTTGCCGGCGTGAAGACGGCCTAGTCTAGGCTGTGAACGGGATCGTGGCAGCCACGATCCCGCTTCCATCGATATGTCGAGAGTGTCGACGCGGGCCTTAATGGATCAAGGCTTGCGGGCGGGCGTCACTTCGATGACGTGGCCCATTTTGCGGCCGGGGCGCGGCGCGCCCTTGCCGTAGAGATGCACGGTGGCGCCGGGGACGGTGAGCCACTGTTCGTAGCTCAGGATGTCGTCACCGATCAGGTTGGTCATCGTGACCTCGCCGTGGCGGACCGGCTTGCCCAGTGGCCAGCCGGCGATCGCGCGGATGTGCTGCTCGAACTGCGAGATCGAGGCGCCGTCGAGGGTCCAGTGCCCGGAATTATGCACCCGCGGCGCGATCTCGTTGACCAGCACGGTCGGCGCGCCGTTGCCTGACACCACGAACATCTCGACCGCGAGCACGCCGATATAGTCGAGCGCTGAAGCAATCTTCTCCGCGATCGCCCGGGCCTGCGCGGCGACATCGTCGGGAATCGCCGCCGGCGCGCGGGATATCTTGAGGATGTGGTCGCGATGCTCGTTCTCGGTGACGTCGAAACATTCGACCTCGCCGGTGGCCGAGCGCGCCGCGATCACCGAGATCTCGCGTTCGAACGGCACGAACGCCTCGAGGATCGCCGATTTGGTGCCGAGGTCCTCCCAGATCTGATCGAGGTCATCGCCGTCGCGAATGATCGCCTGGCCCTTGCCGTCATAGCCGAAGCGACGGGTCTTGATCACAGCAGGCAGGCCGATGCGCGCGATCGCGGCGCGCAGCGTGCCGATCGAGGAGACATCGGCATAATCAGCGGTGCCAATGCCGAGCTTGCTGACGAAATCCTTTTCGATCAGCCGGTCCTGCGTGGTCTCGAGGATTTTTTGCGCCGGCAGCACCGGGCGTCGCGCAGCGAGCACCATGGCGGTGGCCGCCGGCACGTTCTCGAACTCATAGGTCACGACGTCGACGTCGTTGGCGAACAGTTCGAGCGCCTCGACATCCGCGTATTCCGCGCAGGTCGCATTCTGGACGACCTCGAAGGCCGGCGAATCCGGATCGGGTGAGAAGATCTGACATCTCAGCCCCAGGCGTGCCGCCGCCATGGCCAGCATCCGGCCCAATTGGCCGCCGCCGAGGATTCCGATGGTGTCGCCCGGCTTCAGCTTCACTGGAGCAGAAGCTGTCACGCCGAAGCCTCCGGACGGTCCTTGACCGCGTCGGTCTGTTGCTGGCGCCAGGCCGCCAGGCGGGCCGCCAGCGCGGGATCGTTGAGCGCGAGCACGCTCGCTGCGAGCAGCGCGGCATTGATCGCGCCGGGCTTCCCGATCGCGAGCGTTCCGACCGGAATCCCGGCCGGCATCTGCACGATCGAATAGAGCGAATCGACGCCGGACAGCGCCTTCGACTCGACGGGAACTCCAAACACCGGAAGCTCCGTCAGCGCGGCCGTCATGCCCGGCAGATGCGCAGCGCCGCCGGCGCCGGCGATGACCACCTTGTGGCCGGCCGCCTTGGCGCCCTTGGCGAAGGCAAAGAGCCGATCAGGGGTGCGGTGGGCGGAAACGATCCGGGTCTCGCAGGCGACACCGAGGGCAGCCAGCGTGTCGGCGGCATGGCGCATGGTCTGCCAATCGGACTGGCTTCCCATGATGATGGCGATCGGGGCGGTCATCTCGTCAATTCTGTGCAGGAATCCAAAAACATAGGCCGATTATAGGGGCGGCCCGGGCATCATCCAAGGCGTGGCAAGGGAGTTAGAATGCACTATCCTGTCTTGGTAAATCCCGGCAAGCCTTCATAAGCAGGCCTCAACAAGGATGCGCATGAAGAAGAAAACCAGTGCGACGGCCTCCGGGGCCGCAAAACGGCGGAAAAGTGCCGTGGTCGCGCGCAAACCAGGGCCGGGCCGGGCTGGAACCGCGCCCCCGTCGCGGAGCCGGGTCGCCCCCGACGACAAATCGACGATTCGCCGGTTGCGGGTGCAGCTGGCGCGGGCCCAGGCTCGGATCGAGGAACTGCAGGCCTCCGCCGAGACCGATTTTCTGCTCGATATCCTGAACCGGCGCGGCTTCGAGCGCGAACTCGCGCGCTCGATCGCGTTCATCAAGCGCTATCACGCCAGTGGCGCGCTGATCGTGCTCGACGTCGACCGTCTGAAGCCGATCAACGACGCGTTCGGGCATGCGGCCGGTGACGAGGTGCTGAAGGCGGTCGTCGCCGCGGTGTCGAGCCAGACACGAGCCTCCGACGTGATCGGCCGGCTCGGCGGCGACGAGTTTGCGCTGCTGTTGTGGAATCTCAGCGAGACCGACGCCAGGGCCAAGGCCGCCGCGCTGGAGGAAATGATCGACCGCTTGAGTTTCGTCTTCCGCGGCAGCCACGTTACTGCGGGCGCGTCAGCGGGCGTTGCGCTCCTCAGCCCGCATTCCGATGTCGAGCGCGCCCTCGATGAGGCCGATCGCGCGATGTATGTGCGCAAGGCGCAGCGGCGGCACGAGCCCCGAAGCTAGAGCGTGCTCAAATCCTCCGGCACATTGCCGAAGGCCCGCAACAGCTTGGCGTCGCCGAATTCGCCGACCGCGGGATCACCGCTGCGGCTGAACGCGACGGCACCGATACTGCCGGGCATGCGCGACATCATCTCGGCGCGCCGCAACGCGGTCGCCGAACTCTGGCATTCCTCGGCATTGCCTGCGATCGGCGTGCCGTCATCGTCCTGCATGAACGGCAGCGCCACGTAATAGGTGACATCGGCCATCGCTTTGCTCCCTTAGCGATTTCGAGCGAAGTGGATACCGGTTCGCGTGAAGAAAACGCGCTAGAACAGGAATCGAGAGCCCCGTTCCGATTCCATTGGAGCGGAGCTCTCGAGGTCAGGCGGCGTCGCTCGCCGCATGGGTCGGTGCAGATACGCGGCCTGCGGTAATCGCCGCCTGCAATTCCTCCAGCTCGGTCTCCAGATATTCGTTGGCCATGATCAGCGCCTTGATGGTGCTGCGCAGATTGCCGTCGCACATCGCGATCGCCTGATCGCAAGCCTGCTCGTAGCGGCGGTTGTCGGGCAGGGAAGACGGTGCGGACATGGCGAAACTCCCTTTGTCTGAATCTGGTTTCTGAATCTGGCGGCTGGAAATTTATGTTCTCTTTTTGTTCTGATAGAGTCAAGGGCTGAAAATCGCCTCCGCCGGCATGTTGCCGCGAACGTGAAGCGGGCCGCCGCTGTGGATCACGGGGAAAAAACGGCCTGACCGCGACCGGGCCGGCCGGATCGCGCGATGGGCGCTTCAGGCGATGATGTCGGGCGTGATCTGGTCTTCGATGAAGGCAATGCGATCGCGCAATTGCAGCTTCCGCTTCTTCAACCGCTGCAGCATCAGGAGATCCGGTGCCGGCGACTGATGCAGCGCGTCGATCGCGGCGTCGAGGTCGCGGTGCTCTTGTTGCAGACGCGCGAGCTCGGCGTGCAGTTCGCGCTCATCTTGATCATTCATGGTGTACGTTGACTGAAAAGCACGATTAGGTTGTGACGGACGAAGCGGCCGCTGCTTGCCGAAATATCGTCCCTGGGCGCGCGCCGCGCAAGCTGGACCGGTTCCATACTCACGATCGGTTACAGATAAGCTTGAAAAGCTGACTGCGGCATTTTGCTTCCCCCATCGACAGCTCCTTCCACTCGTGTACACTCACTCGTCCGGCTCGAATCTGAGGTTTAACCCACCGAGGGAGTTCGTAATGGCAATACAGGCGCATCTGGTTGAACTGGAACGCAAGCACAAAATACTCGAAAATGAGTTGCACGAAGCGCTCGTGCATCCCTCCGTAGACGACCTGCAAATTTGCGAGCTGAAGCGCCGCAAGTTGATGGTCAAGGACCAGATCGAGCGGTTGAGACATACCGCGGCAGAAACGATCCACTAGTCAATCCCCCGCATAGTTGCCTGGCTCACCTTTTCGCCGCTTGGATGGACGCTAGATCGCCCATCCGCCGAAAGAGGTATGCTGCATCCGCTCACAACCTTGATTTGCTCAGAGCCTTAATTTGATCAGAGCTTTGCGAGTTCGCCGACATGATCGGCGATCGCAAGCGATGATGTGAGGCCGGGCGACTCGATCCCGAACAGGTTGATCAGGCCGCTCACGCCATGTTCGCGCGGGCCCTGGATCAGGAAATCCTGGGTTGCGACCGCCGGCGGCACGATCTTGGGCCGGATACCCGAATAGCTCGGCATCAGTGCGCCGTCCGGCAGCGTCGGCCAGTATTTCCGGATCGCCGGATAGAACCGCTCGGCCCGCGCCGGGTCGACGGCATAATCGACATGATCAATCCATTCGACGTCGGGACCAAACCTCGCCTGTCCGGCCATGTCGAGGGTGAGGTGCACGCCGAGCCCGCCGGGTTCTGGGACCGGGTAGATCAGCCGCGAGAACGGCGCCCGCGTGCTGCAGCTGAAATAATTGCCCTTGGCCAGATAGGCCGTCGGGATCAGTTCGATCGGCATGCTCTCGATGCTGCGGGCGACGGCCGGTGCCCCGAGGCCGGCGGCATTGACCAGGACATCGCATGCGAGCGTCATCGGCGCCTCGCCGCCCGCCTCGATCTCGATCCTGTCAGCCGTGGCTTTCGCGCGCAGCAGCGGCGTGTGGAATGCAAAGGCAGCGCCGGCGTCTTCGGCATCGCCGCGCAACGCCAGCATGTAGGCATGGCTGTCGACGATTCCGGTGGAGGGCGACAACAGCGCCGCGTCACAGTTCAGCGCCGGCTCGAGCGCGCGCGCGGCCGCTCCGGACAACAGCTGCATGTCGTCGACGCCATTGGCCGCGGCATGGGCGCGGATCGACTGCAGCTTTTCGGTTTCCTTTGCCGTGGTAGCGACGATCAGCTTGCCGCAATTCTTGTGCGGGATGCCGTGCTCGGCGCAGTACCGATACAGCGCGCGCTTGCCACTGACGCACATCTGCGCCATCAGGCTGCCGGCGCGATAGTAGATGCCGGCATGGATCACCTCGCTGTTCCGCGACGAGGTCACGGTGCCGATCCCTTCGGCCTCCTCGATGACGACCACTTCGCGCCCGGCCTGTGCCAACCGCCGCGCCACTGCGAGGCCGACCACCCCCGCACCCACGATCACGCAATCAACCCTGTCCATCTCGTCCTTCAGATCAGCAAATTCCGGTGCAACGACCGCCGCCGTCACGCGTGAATAGCATCGTTTGCCCAGCAAACTCTGTCGAGCAAGTGCTTGGGCCGTCTCGGCTAGTTCCAGAGCCGCCTCGCGTTAGTGAACTATTAATCATGTCAGGGCAATTGCCATAAATTGACTCACATTTTCCAGTTGCATCGGAACGCGTTTACCCGATCCAAACTGCAAAAGTCGGACACTCGGCACGGTAATCCGCGGGTGACTGATGGCTGGCAGGAAGTGGCAGGCGGGCAGGAAGGATTCGATTCCGGCAAAGGTCGCGCTTTGCCTGATCGCCGTCGTCACGCCATGCAGCGTCGCCTGGGCGGTATCCGACGCGTTTGCTCCTTCGAGCTACCTCGGCGACCTCGATCCCAACGCGGTCTGGGAGCTGTTGATCGGCGGCGTGGTGGTAGCGTCCTTCGTCGGCGCCGTCGGGCTCTGGATCCTTTCGGCCCTGCGCCGGGCCAAGCGATCGCAACTGCGGCGCAACGTGTTCATTTCCTCGGCACTCAATCACCTGAACCAGGGCGTGGTGATGACCGATGTGCGCGAGCGGATCGTGTTCTGCAACGACCGCTATCTCGACATCTACGGCCTGTCACGCGCCGACATTCCGCGCAACATGACCGGTCCGCAGCTTCTGGAGTTGCGTCGCAGCCGCGGCGTGCTCGACGTCAGCGTTGACGATTTTTATGCAAGGGCCGCGACACCGGAGGGACTGGTTACCGAACTTCCGAACGGCAAATCGGTGCTGGTCAAATACTTCCCGCTGCCGAATGGCGGCTCGGTCGCGACCCATCTGGATTGCACCGACCAGCGCAAGCTGTCGCGCAAGCTCGCTTCGACGACGCAATTCCTGGAATCGGTGCTCGACAACGTCCCGGTCTGCGTCGCCGCCAAGAATATCGAGGACGGCCGCTATATCTTCGCCAACCGCGCGTTCGAGCGCTTTTCGCGTTTCTCGCGCGATCACATCGTGGGCAAGCGGGCCGATGAGATCTTCCGTCCCGAGACTGCGGTCAGCATCGAAGCCGCCGACCGGGCGGCATTGAATGCGCCGCAAGGCTATCACCGCAGTGAATTCTTCGTCGAGCGCGGTTCGGAGAAGCGCATCCTCGCATCCAACCGCGTCATCGCCCGCAACGAGGCCGGCGAACCGGAATTCCTGATTGCCCTGTTCGAGGACGTCACCGACCGCCGTTCGCTGTCGCGCGAACTCGAAAACAACAAGAAGTTCCTCGAACTCGTGGTCGACAATATTCCGGTCTCGCTGATCGTCGAGCGCATCAGTGACGGCCGCTATCTGCTGGCCAACCGCAGCGCCGAGACGATCCTCAACCGCCGCCGCGAGGACGCCACGGGCCTGACCGCCGCCGACATCTTCAATCCGCGCGAAGCCAAGCTGATCATCGCCCGCGACGAGGCTGCAATCAGGAAGCGCGGCATGATCGCCGAGGAGCACCCGATTTCGACCAAGGACGGCTTGCGGCTGTTCCTGACCCGCCGCATGACCGTGCTCGATGACAATGGCGAGCCGCAATATCTGATCAAGACACATGAAGACGTCACCGACCGTCGCCAGACCGAATCGCGCATGGCGCACATGGCCTATCACGACGGCCTGACCGATCTGCCGAACCGCGCCGCCTTCCTGCAGGCACTCGCCCAGATGATCGAAGCCTGCGCCGGCACCGACGAGGAATTCGCCGTGCTCTGCGTCGACCTCGACGGGCTGAAGGAGGTCAACGACGTCTTCGGTCATGCGACCGGCGACAAGGTGCTGATCGAGGTCGCGCAGCGCCTCCAGTCCGTGGCGCGTGGCGGCGTGGTGGCGCGGCTGTCGGGCGACGAATTCGGCCTTATCATCGACGGCAAGCAGCCCTCGGCGGGCATCGCACTAGCCGAACAGGCGGCCGAGGCGCTGGGACTGGATTTCAGCATCGACGGCAAGTCGGTTCGCACCGGTGTCAGCACCGGCATCTCGGTGTTCCCGCATAACGGGTCCGACGCAGCCTCGCTGCTCGCCAATGCCGGCGCAGCGCTGTTCCGCGCCAAGGCAAAGTCGCGCGGCACGATCTCGATCTATGAGCCGGAGATGGACCAGCAGATCCGCGATCGTCGGGTGCTGCACCAGGAGCTGTCCGTCGCGATCAAGAACGGCGAATTGTCGCTCTATTACCAGCCGCAGGCCACAGCCGGCGCGACGGTCGAGGCGAGCGAGGCCATCGGTTTCGAAGCACTGGCGCGCTGGCACCATCCGGTGCGCGGTTTCGTGCCGCCCGGCGACTTCATTCCGCTCGCGGAAGAGAGCGGCCTGATCGTCGAGATGGGCGAATGGATCCTGCGCGAAGCCTGCCGGGAGGCGGCCTCCTGGACGGCGCCGCTGCAGATCGCCGTGAACCTGTCACCGGCACAATTCACCCATGGCGACCTGGTCGGCCGCGTTCACGCGATCCTGCTCGAAACCGGGCTTGCACCTGATCGGCTCGAACTCGAAATCACCGAAGGCGTGCTGATCGAGGATCTCGACCGCGGCCTGTCGCTGCTGCGCCGGCTGAAGGCGCTCGGCGTGCGCATCTCGATGGACGATTTCGGCAGCGGCTATTCCTCGCTGAGCTACCTGCAGGCGTTTCCGTTCGACAAGATCAAGATCGACCGCGCCTTCGTCATCAATCTCGGCCGCAACCCGCAATCGGCCGCGATCGTGCGCGCCGTCATCAATCTCGGTCACGGCCTGGAAATGTCGATTGTCGCCGAGGGCGTCGAGACCGAAGAGCAGCTCGGCTTCCTGTCGGAGGAGGGCTGTGACGCCGTGCAGGGCTACCTGCTCGGCAGGCCAGCGCCGATCGGCCACTATGCGGCCCTGATCGCGGGCAGCGGCAACCTCGTGGAGCCGGTGCGCAAGTCCGCGTAATCCGCACGGCACGGGCCAGAAAACCAGGGCGCTTGCCTTCACGCACCTTGTTGCATTTTTTTGCGAACGCGTAGTCTGTTCGCACAGAAATGCGATAGGCCTTGCGGATGGCGGACTATGATCTTGCGATCATCGGCGGCGGCTTGAACGGCACGAGCGTGGCTCGCGATGCCGCCGGCCGCGGCCTGCGCGTCGTCTTGCTTGAGCAAGGCGATCTTGGCTCCGGCGCCTCGTCGGCCTCGCCGCGGCTGGTCCACGGCGATCTGGCGGGGCTGGAGCGGCGGAGTTTCTTCCGCGTCCATGCCGCGTTGAAGGAGCGTGATGTGTGGCTGCGCATCTCGCCGCATCTGGTGCGGCCGGCGCGCTTTGCGATCCCCGCGCATGCCGAGGAGCGGCCGCCATGGCAGCTGCGCTCGTGGCTGTTGCTCTACGACCGGCTGGCGTCGCGCGGGGGCCTGCCGCGGTCGGCGACCGTCGACGTCACCCACCATCCGGTCGGCAATGCGCTGAAGCGGCCGTTCGGAACTGCGTTCGAGTATTCCGATTGCATCGTCGACGATTCCCGGCTCGTCGTGCTCAACGCTGTCGACGCTGCTGCGCACGGCGCCGATATCCGGACTGGTGCGCGCGTGACGCGCGCGGATCGTGGTGCGACCTGGCGGCTGATCGTGATCGATCGTGGTTATCGCCAGGTGATCACGGCGCGATCGCTGGTCAACGCGACCGGCGCCTGGGCAGCGTCCGTCACCGATACCATTCTGCGCGTGCCCGCGCCGCCGCTCGACACCGTGCAGATCAGCCAGATCGTGGTGCGCAGGCTGTTCGACAGCGACAATGTCTATGTGTTTCAGAACCGCGACGGACGGCTGATCTTCGCCAGCCCTTATGAGCGCAATTTCACCCTGATCGGCACTTTCGGTCGACCGTTCAAGGGCGATCCGGCTGTTGTCGCGATGGGCGTCGATGATGTCGCCTATCTCTGCGATGCGGCCAATCGCTACTTTCGCGAGCAGGTCGCCCCGGTCGACGTGGTGCGGACGGTCACCGGTGCCAACTCCGTCGCCGCACCCGCCCGCCGGCGCACCGCCGATGGGGCGACGAGACTCGATTTCAGGCGCGGCAAGGCGCCGCTGCTCACGATCCTGGGCGGTGACGTCACCACCTCGCGGCGTCGCGCCGAGAAAGTCGTCTCGGAATTCACGCGGTTCTATCCGATGACGCCGCGCTGGACTGCAAATGCGCCGTTGCCTGGCGGCGACTTCGCGTGGCCCCGTTTCGAGACCGAGGTCGATATCGCGCGCGACCGCTGGCGCTTTCTCGGCGAGGAGCAGGCGCGGCGGCTCGTCGCCGCCTATGGGCTGAACGTCAAGGACATCCTGGGAGACGCCAAGGAGAAGGCCGATCTCGGCCCCGCCTTCGGTCCTGAACTGACGGGCGCGGAGGTTCGCTATCTCATGCAAAGGGAGTGGGCGCGCTTTCCTGATGATATCCTGTGGCGGCGCTCGAAGCTCGGGCTGAGCATGCCGCAAGCCGATCACGAGGCTCTCGCCGCATTCATGGCTGCGAGTCCGTGAGCACGCAGATGCTAGCGGATTCGCGGTTGATTTGTTTCTGCCGAAACATTGTTCATTTCAATGATCGAAAACGCGTCTTTGTTTCAGGTCTGCGGTGGGCGCATGCGCGCGGGGGCAATAAGCGCTTTCATCTGCGGCGGATTGGTATATTCGTGCCTTGAAAACGTCTCAGCCAACGGTGAATCCGAATGCCCGCCGTCATGACTTCCGGAGCCGAACCAGCGCTCCTCGGTTCCAGAAGCAAACCGGCCAGCGAGGAACGGCGGGTCAGCCTGCTGACGCTTTGCGGGCTCGCTTTGGTGATCGGGATCATGACCGGGTTAGGCGCGGTCGTGTTTCGGGCGCTGATCGCCATGGTGCACAACCTCTCTTACAATGGCACGCTGAGCTTCTTTTATGACGCCAATGTGAGCGATGGTCCGAGCCGTTTCGGTGACCTGGTGCTGTTCTCGCCCATCATCGGCGGCCTCATCGTGGTGTTCCTCGTGAGGCGTTTCGCGCCGGAGGCCAAGGGCCATGGCGTGCCCGAGGTGATGGACGCGGTGTTCTACAAGCGCGGCAACATTCGCGGTATGGTGGCCGTCGTCAAGGCACTGGCCTCCGCGATCTCGATCGGCACTGGCGCGGCGGTCGGGCGTGAAGGGCCGATCATCCAGATCGGCTCGGCACTTGGGTCCTCCTTCTCGCAATTCATCGGCCTGTCGACCTGGCAGAAGATCACGTTGCTGTCGGCGGGCGCAGGCGCGGGAATCGCCGCGACCTTCAACACGCCGCTCGGCGGCGTGCTGTTTGCGCTCGAGATTCTCCTGCCGGAAGTTTCCAATCGCACGTTTCTCCCCGTCGTCGTGGCGACGGGGGCTGCGACGACGGTCGGCCGGATCCTGATCGGGCCGGATCCGGCCTTTGCCGTTCCGAATGTCCAGTTTTCGCTGGCCAGCGTGAACGCTCCGGTCGAAATCCTTGGCTTTGTCCTGCTCGGCTTGCTCTGCGGCGTCGCCGCGTGGGCCTTCATCCGCATGCTCGTGTTCATGGAGGACGGGCTTCCGAAGCTGCCGGGCGGCGAGTACATCCAGAACATTGTCGGAATGACCATCATCGGGCTCATGATGGTGGCGCTCACCCACATGTTCGGCGAGCCCTACGTCAATGGCGTCGGCTATTCGGTCATCCAGTCGATCCTCAATCAGAAGATGACGGCAGTGGGCCTGCTCGCCCTGCTGTTCGTGCTGAAGATGGTCGCGACCACGGTCAGTCTCGGCTGCGGCGCCTCGGGCGGCATCTTCTCACCCTCGCTTTATCTCGGCGCCACGCTCGGTGCTGCCTTCGCCGCAGCGATGGGCATGGTCTTTCCGCATTCCGGCCTCTCGTTGCCGTCGGCGGCGATCATCGGCATGGCCGCGATGGTCGGCGCCGGCACCGGCGGCGTCATGACGGCGATCGTCATGGTGTTCGAGATGACCCGTGACTACGCGATCATCGTGCCAGTGATCATTGCGGTGGCGCTCGCCGCCGGTGTCCGGCGCGCGCTGATCGGGGAGACGATCTACACGGTCAAATTGCGGCATCGCGGCCATCGCATCCCCAAGGAGCGCCACATCAACCTGTATCTGGTGAAGCAGGCGCAGGACATCATGGAGCGCAAGTTCATTATCGCCAAGGCGGGAACGACGTTGCGGCAGGCCATGCTTCCGGAGGATATCGACGATGTTCGTGCCATCGTGGTCGAACGCGACGGCCACATCGTCGGGCTCGTTCCCCCGCGTTCGGGCCTCTGGCTCGAGGCTCGCACCAATCCGGACGTGATGGTCGAACGCTATGCCGAAAGCCGGCTCGTCATCTGCCGTGACGAGGATCTCCTGAGCCAGGCGTTTGCGCGGCTGAAGCGTCACCGTGCCGGTGCCGCGATCGTGTTTCGCGGCAAGGCGCGACCGCGCGTCAATGACGTGGTTGGCATCATCACCAAGCGTGCCGTCGCCGACGCTGTCATCGACAGCTACGAGGACTGAGCGGGAGATCATGAAGCGATTACGAGAAATCGCATCATGATCTCGTCTCTTGTTTGAGCATGATCTTTTCGGAAAACCGGTTTCCACTTTTCCGGATCCATGCTCTATTGCCGTGCGGCCTCCTGCGACCAATCGAGGTCGCGCCGGGATGGACGGCGATGCAGCCGCTCCGAGATCAGGCCTGTCGCTTGCCGGCCCTGGCCGGCGCGCAGGCACGCCACAATGAAGGTGTCTTCCCACAATTCGCGTTGGGCGTGGCTGCCGCCGATCCGCACCAGCTCGGGCATCAACGGTGCGAGGATGCGGACGGCGTCGCCATGGTCGCCCGCAGCGAAGGCCGCGATCCCGCGGCAAAGACCGATCGCGGAGGGGCCCGGCGCCAGTCTGCCGTCGGCGTTACGCGCTTCCATTTCGGCAAGCCGCGTCTGCAAGGCGCCGCCACTCGTCGTGGCCGCGACCAGCGCATGGTGCACGTCGGCGAAATGCGCGCCGGCTTTCGGGAAATATCTGTCGCCATAGGCGGCGACATCCTGCCAGTGCGATTCAAGGCCCGTCTTTCCGGCGAGTAACAGCCGCCAGAGCAGCGAGGCTGTATCGGTATAGATGTTGAGCGGCGGATAGGGGCGCCCCGCCGGCTTGAGATGGCGCTCGTAGATGTCGAGCGCGCCATCGGCATCGCCTTCTTCAAGGGCGATCAATGCGAGGTGCCATGCCAGGTGTCCCTGCAGGAAGCTCGTGCGATTATTTGCCGGCAGCCAGCCCGACAGGAACGCGCGGCCCTCCGTCCCGTCGCCCTGCTCGAACAGCGCATGCGCGACGGCGTGCGCCGCGCTGGCGTTCTCCGGCTTCAGGGCGTAGCCGCGCTCCGTGATAGTGCGTCCGGAGACGACATCGCCCGCTTCGGTCTTCGACCAGCCGAGATAGGTGAGAAACCACCAGTCTTCGCCATAATCGCCGGCGTAGCGTTCGCAGACCGCGAGCCGCGCCGCGTCGTGATCGGCCCGGCCGGAGAAGGCATAGAGGCCGAAGGCGCCGAGTAGCAGCGAGAGGACCTGGGCGTCACGCGGATACTCCGCCAGATGCTGCTCGGCGGCCGTCATGGCCTTCTTGGCCTGGCTCTCGATCGCGGACGCCATGATCTCGATATGCTGGCGTTCGCGCGGGCTCGTAGCTGCCGCGTGCTCCCGGGCCTTTGCCGCCTTGGCGCGGGCCTCAGCGCCTTCCATGTTGAGCTGGTGCACACGGGCGCGCCCGATATGGGCCATTGCGAAGTCCGGATCTTCGGCAATCGCGGCGTCAAACGCCGCATCCGCGCCATGCAGGGCCGCAAGCATGCGATCGACGCCGTCGACATAGTATGCGGCGGCGCGGTCCGAGGTGGTGGTCAGCGGCAGGCCGTAGCGGTCGAGCTTCATCGGTTGTCCTCCCGAGTTCGGCCTGAAGTGTAGCAGAGACGCGGGAGGCGACAATATTGCGGGAGTTGCCGCGTGAAGCGGTTGAGCCGATGTCGATCCGCCGCTAGCTTGCGGCCATTGTCGGACCGGCGGGGAATCGGGGCTGAAGGACGTGACATCCAGCGAAGCGAGTGTGGAGGCGGCCAGGCCGCTGCCTGAACCGGCTGCGCCCGACATGCCCCTGCTGCGCATCGAGAGTGTCGCCAAATCGTTCGGCAATTTCCGCGCCGTCGACCAGCTCTCGCTCGATATCCGTGCCGGCGAGTTCTTCGCGCTGCTGGGCCCAAGCGGCTGTGGCAAGACCACGCTGCTGCGCATGCTCGCCGGCTTCGAGACGCCGGATGAGGGCCGCATCCTGCTCGGCGGCAAGGATATCGCTGCGGTGCTGCCGCATGAACGGCCCGTCAACATGATGTTCCAGAACTACGCGCTGTTCCCGCATTTGTCGGTGCGCGACAACATCGCCTTCGGCCTGAAGCGCGCCGGCATGGCGCGGACCGATATCGCAACCCGCGTCGCGGAGATGGTGGCGCTCGTCAAGCTCGAGGGACTCGAGAAGCGCAAGCCGGACCAGCTCTCGGGCGGGCAGCGGCAGCGCGTGGCACTGGCGCGCTCGTTGGCGCGCCGCCCGCAGGTGCTGCTGCTCGACGAGCCACTGGCCGCGCTCGACAAGAAGCTGCGCGAGAGCACGCAAGCCGAACTGACGGAGCTGCAGCGGAGGCTCGGCACGACCTTCATCATCGTCACCCACGACCAGGAAGAGGCGATGACGATGGCTGACCGAATCGGGGTGATGGACGCCGGCCGTCTCGCGCAGGTCGCGACGCCGCGCAATCTCTACGAAGCGCCGGCCTCGCGCTGGATCGCCGAGTTCGTCGGTGACATCAACCTGTTCAATGGCCGGGTCGTGTCGCGCGAACATAGTCGCCTGACAGTCTCGACATCGGAGGCAGGGTCGCTCGTGGTCAGCGAGCTGTGGCCGCCGGTGACGAAGGACGTCGTCAGTGTCGCGATACGGCCTGAGAAGGTGAAGCTATCCCGCCGCGCGCCGGCATCGGAGGAGGGCGGTTCGATCGGGATCAATCGGCTGGAAGGCGTCGTTGCCGACGTCAACTATCTCGGCGGCGTCACTACCTACAGAGTGAGGCTGGAATCGGGGGCCATGGTACGCGCGTCGATGGCCAACACCGCGCGGCTCGATGTCGATGCCTATCTGGCCGGCCAGCGCGTGGTGGCGTGGTTCACGGCCGACGACTGCATGGTGCTCGAGCAATGAGCGCGCGCCGCATCTTCGCCCGCCCGGCGCGGCTTGCCGCGATCGCGCCCTATCTGTGGATGGTGCTGTTCTTCCTGGTGCCGTTCGGTTTCGTGCTGAAGATCAGCCTGTCGCAGACCGTGATCGCGCAGCCGCCCTACACGCCGGTGTTCGACTTGACCCAAGGGCGTGCGGCGCTGGCCGCGGCCTTTGCACAATTGTCGTTCGACAATTTCAGGCTACTGCTACAGGACGACCTCTACATCCTGTCCTATCTCCGCAGCCTCATCGTCGCGGTGACCTCGACGATGATCCTGCTGCTGATCGGGTACCCCATCGCTTATGGCATGGCGCGGTTGCCGCAGCGCTGGCAGGGGGTGGCGATGATGCTCGTCGTCGTGCCGTTCTGGACGTCGTTCCTGATCCGCATCTATGCCTGGATCAATATCCTGCAGCACGACGGGCTGCTCAACAAGATCCTGCTGGCCTTGCACATTGTGTCCGCACCGGTGGTCTGGCTGTCGACCGACAGCGCGATGTATCTCGGCATCGTCTATTCGTACCTGCCGTTCATGATTCTGCCGCTCTACGCGACGCTCTCCAAGATGGATGCGTCGCTGCTGGAAGCCGCCGGCGATCTCGGCGCCTCGCCGCTTCAGGCGTTCTGGCTGGTGACGTTCCCATTGTCGCTGCCGGGCGTCGGCGCGGGCGCGCTACTGTGCTTCATTCCGATCGTCGGCGAATTTGTGATTCCCGATCTGCTCGCCGGCTCCGACTCGCTGATGATCGGGCAGACGCTATGGCTGGAGTTTTTCACCAACAAAGACTGGCCGGTTGCCTCGGCTGGGGCGGTCGCGCTGCTGCTCCTGCTGGTGCCGCCGCTCGTACTTTATGACCGCTTGCAGCGGCGTCAGCTCGAAGGCGGCCGTTGATGGCCGGCACCGTCACCCGGATCACGCGCTTCAACATGACGTCGCTGACGCTCGGGTTGGCGTTCCTCTATCTGCCGATCGTGATCCTCGTGATCTATTCCTTCAACGCCTCGCGGCTGGTCACGGTGTGGGGCGGCTGGTCGCTGCGCTGGTACCACGAGTTCTTCAACGACCGCGCCATGCTGGAGGCGGCCTGGATGAGCCTGAGCGTCGGCGCGGTGTCGGCAACATCAGCCTCCCTGCTTGGCACGCTGGCGGCGGTCGGCCTCGCGCGCGGCGAGCGGTTCCGGGGACGCGCGCTGTTCTCCGGCATGCTGTATTCGCCGCTGGTGATGCCGGAGGTGATCTCCGGACTGTCGCTGCTGTTGCTGTTCGTGGCGCTGAATGCCGAGCGCGGCTTCTGGACCGTGACGATCGCCCACACCACGCTCACGATGTGCTTCGTCGCGGTCGTGGTGCAGTCGCGCCTGACCTCGCTCGACCGCAGCCTGGAGGAAGCGGCGATGGATCTCGGTTGCGATCCGGTGCGGGCGTTCCTGCTGGTGACGCTGCCGCTGATCACACCTGCGATCGTCGCCGGCTGGATGCTGGCCTTCACACTGTCGCTCGACGACGTCGTGATCGCGAGCTTCACCACCGGCCCCGGCTCGTCGACGCTGCCGATCCGGATCTATTCGGAGGTCCGTCTCGGCGTGAAGCCCGAGATCAACGCGATCTGCACGCTGGTGATCGGCCTGATCGCGGTCATCATCGTGGTGGCCTCGTTCGCCTCGAAGCTGTCGAGTTCGCGCGGCGAGAGCGCAGCACCCTTGTAGCCGTTCACGACTTCACCGCGCCGGCGGTCAAGCCGCCTACCATGTAGCGCTTGAAGACGTAATAGATCGCGGCCGGCGGCAGCGCATAGATGAAGCCGGTGGTCATCAACAGCTCCCATGGCGAGTCGTCGGCGGAGAGGAAGTTGCCGAGCGCGACGGGCAGCGTGATGTCAGTGTCGTTCGAGAGCAGCAGGAACGCGTAGAGATATTCGTTCCAGGCGAGCAGGATCGCGTAGGTGCCGATCGCGACCAGTGAGGGCATCATCAGAGGAAGATAAACCAGCCGGAACAGCTGCAACGTGGTGGCACCATCCATGGTCGCGGCCTCGTCGAGCTCGACCGGCAGCTTGTCAGAAGCCTGCTTCAGCACCCAGATCGCGTAGGGCGAGGCGATCGTCACCATCGCAAGGATCAGCGACCAGTGATTGTTGAGCAGGCCGTAAGTGCCCATCGTGCGGTACATCGGCACGGCGAGGAACGCAGCCGGGATGAAATAGGTGAACAGCGCAAGGTTCATCACGACGCGGCCGCCGGGCACCCGCAGCCGCGAGATCGAGAACGCCGCGGCGGTCGCGACGAACAGCGTCAACGCGCCGACGGCCAGCGCGATCACGGTCGAATTCCAGAACTGGATCCAGAAGTCGCGCAGGAAGTAGTGCTGCTGGTGGAACACGATCGAAAAATTATGCAGCGTCGGATGGTCCGGCCACAGCTTGCCCGAGAACGCGTCCTCCTTCGGCGAGATCGCGAACACGAACATGTGGTAGATCGGAATCATCGTCCAGATGAACACCGGGATGCCGATCAAGAGCAGCTTGGCTTCGGTGCCGACTTCGCGGAGGGTGGGCAGCTTCATCGCGACAACCGTTTCATCATGTAATAGACCAGCGGCAGCACGAACGGCATCGCGCAGACGATCGAGGCCATCGAAAGCGAGAGCTGGTCGAGCCGCAGATATCTGATGCCGAGCGTCGACAGCACATGGGTCAGGTCGGCGGGCCCGCCGCCGGTGAGCAGATAGACGCTGTTGAAATCGCCGAGCGTCCAGATCATCGAAAGCAGCGTGCAGGTGATGTACAGCGTCTGCATCGACGGCCAGGTGATGAAGCGGAATTTCTGCCACCAGCTCGCGCCGTCGACATCGGCGGCCTCGAACAGGTCGTTGGAGATGGCGAGCCGCCCGGTGATCAGGATCAGGGTCCAGAACGGCAGCGATTTCCAGATGTGCACGCCGATCGCCATCGTCAGCGCAACGGTCGGATCGTTCAGCCAGTTCGGCCCGTCGTCGCCGGTCAGCTTGAAGATGATCTGGTTGACCATGCCCCATTCCGGATTGAGCATGAAGCGCACCGACAGGATGGTCGGGATCGAAGGCACCGCCCAGGGCAGGATGAACAGCACCGAGAGCCATTTGATCCAGCTGCGCTGCTGCACGAAGAAGCCCGACAGGAACAGCGCGATCAGCATCTTGATGTTGATGCCGATGAGCAGGAAGATCAGCGTGTTGACCGCGGCGCGCGCGAAGATCGGGTCGTTATAGAGCGCCACATAGCTCGCCGGGTGGCGCGCCAGCCACAGGCCATAGCAGACGGGATAGACGACGAAGGCGAGGAACACTAGGAGATAGGGCGTCAGCAGCGCGATGCCCCAGATCTGCGGCGGCGTCAGCCGCGCCGACAAAGGCGGGCTCGGGATGTCGGATGCTGACAGTGTGATCGCCATTCGGTTACTCTTAGAACTAGATGTCGCCGCGCCTATACTGTCGTCCCCGCGAAGGCAGGGACCCATAACCACCGGTCTCTGTTGTCGCACGAAAGCCGATCACCGGCATTGTCCAAAATGACCGCCGCGGCGTATGGGTCCCTGCTTTCGCAGGGACGACGGGAACATACGTTCGCGGCGGCCGTCATCGTGTGCGTTACCCCGCAACCTGCTTGATGCGGGTGATCAGTTCGTCGACGGCCTGGTCCACCGGCACTTTCTCGCTCACCACGCGGTTCATGGCCTTGGCCCAGACGTTCTCGTTGTTCAGGATGGTGAACTTCCAGTTCTTGGTAAAGTCGAACGGCGCGGTGCCGCCGGTGAACTGGGTCCAGACCGCCTTGCGATGGTGGTCGGCCTGCCAGAACGGGCTGGCCTGGCTGGCCTTGGTCACCGGGAACCAGCGGCCGAGCGCGCCCTCGATGTAGGGCCGGACGTTGTCTTCCTCGAGCAGGAAGCTGATGAACTGCTTGGCCTCGGCCTTGTTCTTGGCCGCGGTGAAGACCAACCCGGTCTTGACGTCGGAGCGGTACTTGATCGTCGATCCGTCCGGCGCCTTCGGGAACGAGGCGGTGATGATGTCCTGCTCATAGGCCTGCTTGCCGGCGGCGCGCTGCGCGTCGGTTAGCGCAGGGTTGGTCGAATCCTCGAACCACTTCGCCGCGATCGAGATCGTGAAATTGTGAGTCATCACGATCGTCTTGTTGTGGAAGGCGACGTTGTTGTCCGGATCCTTCCAGGTCGTGGAGGAGGGCGGCGTACAGCCCTTGATGTAGGTGTCGGTGTAGTCCTTTAGCGCGTGGATCAGGCCGTCGCGCACCTTGGGATCGTCGACCAAGAGCTTGCCGTCGTCGTCGACCAGCTTGATGTGGTAGGCGTCCATGAAGGTGTAGAACGACTGGAAGGAGTCGGTGGATTCCACGCCCATCGGCTGACCGACCGCGTAGATGCGCTGGCCGGTCGCCTTGCGGATCGCCGGCTGCACCTTGTCGCACCAGAACGACCAGTAATCGTTCCAGGTGGTCGGAATGTCCTCCTGCTTGAAGCCGGCCTTTTCCAGCATGTCCTTCCATATCTGGACGTGCATGCTCTGTTGCTTCAGCGGGAAGCCGTAATAGGACCTCTTCTTGGCGACGTTGTCATAAAGCTTCGACGCTTCCAGCGTGTTCGGCACGAACCGATCCTGGATCGGCGTCATGACGTCCGAGAGGTCTTCGAGCTTGCCTTCAAATGCCCATTTGCCCTGTGCCTGCACGTCGTAGGTGTCGGAATAGGCGACATCGGGCACGGTGCCGGAGTCGAGCGCGGCGACCGTCTTCGGAATCATGTCCTGGATCGCGTATTGCGACAATTCGACCTTGATGCCGGTCTTGGCTTCGAACTTCTTGATCGTATCGAGCAGTGCGTCGTCTTCGGATTTGTAAAATCCCTTGCCCCACCAGACGGTGATCGTCTTGCCCTGGGCAAGAGCGGGGGCAGTGGCGGCGAACAGGCCGACGGCTGCGACCGCGAGTGAAAGCGCACCGATAACCTTGGATCTCACGTTGTTCTCCCTCGTCATGCCGGCTTTTTTAACCGGTTGGGTAAAACACTAGCGCATGGCTGTGACCTGATCCAGATGGGGCGTCGACGACTTGTGTAGGGGGCCTCGCGGGTGCGCGGCCGCGTGACCGCCGCACCTATGCGGAAAGCGAAGAGCTCGGTCAGTTCGATTTTGCATTCTCGGCGGCCGCCGGCGCTGATAGGGGCGCGCTGGTCGCGGCGGCGGGCGCTGCCTGCCGTGCGCCGCCGCCGGTCAAGCGCTCGATCACCGAGCGCACCGCGTCGCGCGCCTTGCTGTCCTTGAGCGAGTCCAGCAATTGCGTGGCACCGGGCGAACGCCGGATCAGGCTGTCCGGATCGGGAAAGACCAACGGATCATCCCACGGGCCCTGCACCACGAACGGCAGATCGAAAGCCTTGCCGCCGGCGGCTGTGGAGGTCAGGCTGGCGACGCCCTTGAGATCATATTCGCGTGCCGGCACCGAGGCCGTGCCGGTCAGCGTGATCTTCGCTGCGGGGCCCTCGACGCGAATGTCATCGGCGGTGGCCACGCCGTCGGAGAATTTCACCGAGACATTGAGATTGTCATAGGGCGTCGAGCCGGTGCGGAAATTGCCGCCGCCGGACAGCGGCCGCCGCTCCAGCCGCTTCAGCAGCTGTTCGACATTGAAGCCCGCGATCGCACCGTCATGGCCGATCAGCGTCGCGGTCCCGTCGAGCGATTGCGCGAGCCCGAACGGGCTCGAGCCGGACGCCGTCAGCGAGACGTTGAGGTTGCCGCGCCCGGACAGTTTTGTGATGCCGAACAATTCGCTGGCGCAGGCCTGCAGGTCGACATCGGTGAACTGGAATTGCGCCCTGACGTCGGCGACCGCGTCCGAGCGCGCCACCGCGAACGAGCCCTTGGCGATACCGCCATACATCTGCGCCTCGCCGACGCTGAGCGCGAGGGCGCCGCCGCGTAAGTTGGCGCCGAACGCGGTGCGGCCGAGCTTGGAAGGACCGACCGTCACCTTTGCCGCCGATAGCCGCATGTCGAGGTCGGTGGTCGACAGCGAGGACAGGTCGAACAACTGCCTGTTCCAGTCGCGCTGGCCGCTGGCCAGCAGGCGGAAGGTCGAGATGTAGGGTGTGAAGTCGAGGTTGCCGGCCGCAAGCGTCGCTTGCAGGGTGTGGCGGCCGTTATTGGCGTAGGTCATCACGCCTTCGGCAACGTTGCCGTCGAGCTCGACATTGACATTGGTGAGCGCGACCGAGCCGCCCACCACATTGGTGCGCGCCTTTAGCGCGAAGCGGCCGAAGCCGCCGCCACCGCCGGGCGGCTCCTGTCCCATCCAGCGCAACGCACTGCGCAGCGATGGGCTGTCCATGGTAGCGGTGCCTTCCATCATCAGGCTGGTGCGGTTGGCCACGGTTCCGTCGAATGCAACTTTCAGCGGCGCACTAGCCAGCCGCGCCTTGAGGCCGGAGCGCTCGCCCGACAGCAGCGCGACGAAATCGCTGGCGCTGATCGAGCCATCGACGCGCTCGCCGCGCCAGTCGAACTGGCCGGTTGCGGCAAATGAGCGCGAGATCGACGGCCACGCCAGCGACAGGTCGATGTCGCCGAGCTGTTCGGAGACGCGGTTGGTCGCGTCTTCGTAGTTCATTTCGCCGTCCTGGATCCGGATCTCGGAGAACGACACCTGGTTCTCGGCGCCCGGCGTCATCGTCTTGGCGATGGTTTCGACGAACGGTGTCCAGTTGCTCTCGCCATCGGCGTCGCGCACCACATGAATATGCGGGCGGAGCATCATGACGTCGGCGATCTCGAACCGCCGTAGCATCAGGGGCAGCAGGCGGAGGTTCGCGGTCAGCACATCGACCTGCAAGGCGGGGTCGGTGGTATCTGCGCCCTTGAGCCCCACATCATGAAAGGAGACATAGCTACCCGGAAACACCGAGACATCGATCGGGCCGTTGACGACGAGGTCGAGCCCGGTGACGGCGCGGATTTGCGCTTCGACGGCGCGTCGCAACGCGTCCCGGTTGAGGAACCAGGAATTGACGGCCAGGCCGATCAGCACCAGGCTGAAAAGTGCCGCGATCGGCATCCCGAGGCGCTTTATTCCTTGGGCCATCGTCAGTGACATGTCCGGGGCGGGTTGAGGTTGTCGGGTCGCGTCGAACACTGCGGGCTGTGCAAGGAAGCCCGTGCCAACCCACGTAATTTGAAGGGTTTTCTTGTCGCTTTCAAGGCCATCCTGCTGTCGCAGGCCGGCTTCCGTAGCGGCATGGGGGCTGTCATTGACGCACCGCGAAGATTTCGCCTAATAATCCTGCCTGTGTCAGCCGTTCGCGCCCTCCATCAGGTATTCGTCGCATGAACAAGGTCTATCCCGACGCCAAGTCCGCACTCGATGGTCTCCTCAAGGACGGCATCATGATCATGTCGGGCGGCTTCGGCCTCTGCGGCATCGCCGAGACGCTGTCGGACGCGATCCGCGACTCCGGCGTGAAGGGACTGACCGTTATCTCGAACAATGCGGGCGTCGACGGCATCGGCCTGAGCCGGCTTCTGGAAACGCGGCAGATCAAGAAGATGATCTCGTCCTATGTCGGCGAGAACAAGCTGTTCGCCCAGCAATACCTTGCCGGCGAGCTCGAGCTCGAATTCAACCCGCAGGGCACGCTCGCCGAGCGGATCCGCGCCGGCGGCGCCGGAATCCCGGCCTTCTACACCAAAACGGGGGTCGGTACCCTGATCGCCGAAGGCAAGGAAGTGAAGGAATTCGACGGCGAGAAATACATCATGGAGCGCGGCCTGTTCGCCGATGTCGCCATCATCCACGCCTGGAAGGGCGATACCGCCGGCAATCTGGTCTACCGCAAGACCGCGCGCAACTTTAACCCGATGATGGCGACCGCCGCGAAGTTCACCGTCGCCGAGGTCGAGCACCTCGTGCCGGCCGGTGAGATCGATCCGGACCACATCCATACGCCCGGCATTTTCGTGAAGCGCATCATCGAGGTCGGGACCGGCAACAAGCGGATCGAGTTTCGCAACACCCGCCCGCGCCCCGCAGCTTGATCCAAAAACCGTTAGGAGCCTTCCATGGCCTGGACCCGTGAACAGATGGCTGCCCGCGCCGCCAAGGAATTGCGCGACGGCTACTACGTCAATCTCGGCATCGGCATCCCGACGCTGGTCTCGAACTACATCCCTGATGGCGTCGACGTGAACCTGCAGAGCGAGAACGGCATGCTTGGCATGGGCCCGTTCCCCTATGAGGACGAGGTCGACGCCGACCTGATCAATGCCGGCAAGCAGACCGTCAGCGAATTGCCCTCGACCAGCTATTTCTCCTCGGCCGAATCGTTCGGCATGGTGCGCGGCGGTCATATCGATCTGTCGATCCTCGGCGCCATGCAGGTGGCGCAGAACGGCGACCTCGCCAACTGGATGATCCCCGGCAAGATGGTGAAGGGCATGGGCGGCGCCATGGACCTCGTTGCCGGTGTCAAGCGGGTGGTCGTGGTGATGGAGCATTCCGCCAAGGACGGGGCGAAGCTGCTCAAGAGCTGCAACCTGCCGCTGACCGGCGAGAAGGTCGTCGACATGGTCGTCACCGATCTCGCGGTCTTCACAATCGACAAGCACGGCAAGGACGGCATGGCGCTGATCGAGCTCGCCGACGGCGTCACGCTCGACGAGGTCAAGGCCAAGACCGAAGCCGAATTCCGCGTCGCACTGAAGAACACCTGAGATGGCAGCGGTGGGACGGAACACGATCCGTCCCGCACGATCCGACGACGCAGCCTTCATCGCCCGCATCATCCTGGCGGCGCAGCGCGGTCCAATGCCGCGCGGCTGGTTCGACATCGCGCTCGGTCTGGGTGAGCCGGAATGCCTTGCCTTCATCGCGCGGCTCGCCGTTGCGAGTAATAGGTCATGGTACCATGTCGCCCATTTCCTGATCGCCGAGGTCGACGGCGTGCCGGCTGCGGCGTTGTGCGCAATGCCTGCATCCGGAACGGTAGTTGCTGCGCGATCCGCGATCGAGGAGGTGGCGGCAGGGACCGGCATCGATGTCGCGGGCATCGTCCAGCGCGGCGCCTATGCCCGCAATTGCTGGGTCCAGGGCGGCGATGCCGACTGGATGATCGAGTATGTTGCGACTGATGCGGTGTATCGCGGCGGCGGATTGGTGCAGGCCTTGATCGGACAAGCACTCGCTGCCGGCAACGCCGCGGGCTACAAGCAGGCGTCGATCTCGTTCCTGATCGGCAACGAGCCGGCGGAACGATGCTACGCCAAAGCGGGCTTTGCGTTCGCCGAAGAAAAACGCGATGCCGCGTTCGAAGCGCTGATCGGGGCGCCGGGCTTCCGGAGATTTGCGCGGGCGATGTGATGCGCTGATGCCGCATTCACAACCGTCGTCCCGGCGAAGGCCGGGACCCATACTCCGCAGCGGGCGTTGCGAGCGGGACTCGTCGTTCCAGTGTCGCGCAACAATCAGCATTTGTGGTTATGGGTCTCGGCCTGCGCCGGGACGACACTGAATTTGTTGCGCGATCCAACACCAAACTCCGTCATTGCGAGGAGCGATAGCGACGAAGCAATCCATCGTTCCGGAGATGCGAAGTGATGGATTGCTTCGCGGAGCCTGTCATCGGGCGCGCATTCGCGCGACCCGTTGGTTCGCAATGACGGTGTTTGGCATTTGCGCAAAAGTCCGCCATCTCGCGACATGAATTGCCCGAGCTTTGCATTTCGTTTGCCCTCTCTTTGGACAGGGGGCGCAGGGAAAGCCGGGTGCCGATTGCACCCACGGGCCCGGTGCAACAAAAAGCACCGGGGTACGGGCAAATCAGAGGTAAGGGCGCCCCTCTCATTCCGGCCTCAGCGGGCGAAGTCCACTGCCGTGGTGTTGCCGCCGCTGATCACGACGGCGATGCGTTCATTGGCCGCGGGCTTGTACGCGCCCGACAGCAGTGCCGAAAATGCCGCGGCGCCGCCCGGCTCGGCGACGACGCGCAGCGCGCGCCACAGCGTCTGCTGCGCGTCGGCAATCGCGTCGTCGGACACCAGCACGGTGCCGCGCGCATATTTCGCGACGATCGGATAGACGTGCTCGCCGACCCGCCGCGGCGCCAGCGAATCCGCCGCCAGGCCGCCTGCCTCGGCATCGACGGGATGGCCTGCTGCAAGCGCGCGCGTCAGCGTCGGCGCTGCCGATGGTTCGACGCCGATCACCTTGATGCGGCCGCCATACCAGGCGGCGATGCCGGCGATCAGGCCGCCGCCGCCGACCGCCACCAGCACCGTGTCGATGTCGGGTGCCTGTTGTTCGAGTTCGAGGCCGAGCGTGCCCTGACCCATGATGGTTTCATGCTGGTCGAACGCGTGCACCGGCATCGCGCCGCTCTGCTGCGCCCAGACCTCGCTGGCGGCCAACGCATCGGCGTAACGCTCGCCCTCGATGACAAGGTCGGCGCCATAGTCGCGGATCCGCTGCACCTTGGCCGGTGATGAAACGCTGGGGACGTAGATCCGCGCCGGCTTGCCGAGCTTCATCGCGGCATAGGCGGTGGCCGCGCCATGATTGCCGCCCGACGCCGCGACGACACCGGCCTTCGGCACGTCGCGCGCCAGCAAATTGGCGAAGGCGCCGCGGGTCTTGAACGCGCCGGCATGCTGCAGCAGTTCGAGCTTGAGCGTCAGCGATTTCGCAAGAAAGCCGAACTCGGTGCCGTCGAGCGCGACGACCGGTGTTCGCCGGATGTGGGGCCGGATCAGCGCTTCGCACCGTTCGATGTCCTGCGGTGTCACCTCGGTCACGGTCGGTCTCCTTGCGGACAGGGGAATGATTGACATAAGTTAGTTATTTAGCTAATTAGCAATATGACTTCATCCCAGGCCGATGTCGAGTCCGTGTTGCGCGCGCTTGCGAGCGATCGCCGGCTGTTGATCCTGGAATGGCTGAAACGACCGAAGGCGCATTTCCGCCCGCAGGTCGACGGTGACCTCGTTAAAGACGGGGTTTGTGGCGTGCTGATTGCCGAGAAGCTCGGCGTCAGCCAACCGACTGTGAGCGAGCATCTGAAGATCCTGACGCAGGCCGGGCTGGTCAGCACCAAGCGCGTCAAGCAGTGGACCTTCTACAAGCGTGACGAGGCGCAGATCGGGCGGATGAAGACGGCGATCATCGAGAAGATCTGATCCCGACATGCGGGCGCGCTCGGCACATTGCCGCCTTTTCCGGATCATGCTTTAGTCTCGCCGGACGCGGAGGGTAAGGATGTCATGCGCGCGATCCTGGATCACTGCACCGGAGCGGTTAAGCGGAGCCTGCCCGCGGGGACGGACTTCATTCACGAGGGCGGCAAGACCGGTCATCTGTTCGTGCTGATCGAGGGCAAGGTCGAGGTCGTGAAGGGCGACAGCCTCGTTGCCGTGATCGACGAGCCCGGCGCGGTGTTCGGCGAGATGTCGGTTCTGCTCGACCTGCCGCATAGCGCGAAGGTGCGCGCGGCCTCCGACACGCTGTTATACGAGTTCGACGATGCCGCCTCGTTCCTGCGCGAGCGACCCGCGGTTACGCTGCTGATCGCGCAATTGCTGGCGCAGCGGCTTCACGTGGCGACTAGCTATCTGGCCGACCTGACGCAGCAATATGCCGGCCACGGTAGCCATCTCGAGATGATCGGCGAACTCCTGGAGCACATGATCAACCTGCCATCGTCGCAGGTCGCGCCAGGATCGGATCGGGAATCCGACCCACGGATGTGAGCCACGCCGGCGGATCGATCACCGCCGCGGCCGGCCGGCGTAGCGGCGCGTTGAGATCGATGGTTTGCGCGTCGCCGGCCGCGAGCCAGAATGCCTTGCCGTCGTCGAGGTCGAGCACGATGAAGACCGGCGGCCAGCCGGGCTGCAGGCCGGCGTTGAACACCCAGGTGGGACCGAGCCGGTCGTACCACGAGCCGTCGGGGATGAACGGCGCCTGGTGGACATGGCCCGAGATCACCATCGATGGATGGTAGCGTATGATCCACTGCACGAGCTCGGTGTCGCCGAAGAAACGCCGGCCGCCCCAGCTCGTCGGCGAATTCGCCGGCGGCGCGTGATAGGCCCAGATCCAGCGCTTCGGCCGCATCGCGGCGGCGGCGCGCAACTGGGCGTCGATCCGCGCCTTGACCTGCGGGCCGTCCCACCACGGGCAGACCGAAAACAGCGTGTCGCCGATCGTCAGATTGTCGCCGTCGCAGGCGATGCCGAACTCCCTGATGCCGCCGACCCAGCGCGCGATCTTTTCGCCCTCCGCGTTGCGGGTGTCGAGATCATGATTGCCCGAGCAGAAGATCACGCGGGTGAGGCCGGCGAGCCGCGCCAAATATTTTCTCACCACCACGATCTGGGCGCGGAGATCGACCGCCGAGCCGATGTTGAGCGCATCGCCGGCGAAGATCACCAGATCAAACTGCGGCGCCGCCGCCAGCAGCCAGTCGAACTGCCGCAGCGAATAATGCAGATCTGCGACGACGAGGCAGCGCATGATCGGTGAAGTCCAGATGATCGGACCGAGAGGGTGGTCCGGCGACATGAAGACGCAGATTGGAGGAATATGCCGTGCGCAAGCGAAGATGACCAGACGACGGCGTACGCATCGTGCGCCAATCACGTGAGGTGAGCACGCTCATCAGGCTCCCTCCCCCCTTGCGGGGGAGGGTTGGGGAGAGGGGTGGCCCCGGGCGCGATGTTTGACGTGGGTCTCGCTATCGCAATTTCGATCGCGGGTTGTTCGAAAGTAAATGGAGAGAGCGCGCCGTGTGGTACCCCTCTCCCTAACCCTCCCCCGCAAGGGGGAGGGAACCCTTTCGCCGGTGCTTCCCTTACACGAGAGCGGAAGCGGAGAGGCATCCGTTGCCTGCGTCGATGATCACACCCGCGCGGCGGCGTGGGAAAACACCACTTCGATCAGCGTGCCGGTGCGGCCGCCGGTGCGGATCTGGAATTTGGCGCGGTTGGCTTCGACCAGCGCCTTGGTCAGTGACAGGCTGACGCCGCCGGCGCCGGCGTGGTCGGACGGCGCGGGGGCGCGGAATGGCTCCAGCGCGGCGGCGACCTCGTTGTCGTTGAGGCTCTGCCCGGTGTCGCGCACCCGCAGCATCACCTCGCCGAAATCGGACAGCGCGGTCGAGACGATCACCTGGCCGCCCGCATTGGCGAGGTGGATCGAGCTACCGATCAGGTTCAGCGTGATCTGGCGCAGCGCGCGGGCGTCGGCGACGACAGGCGGCAGCGTGTGCGCGAGCGAGGTGCGGATGATGATGCGCTCGCGGTTGGCCTGTGGCTGCATCACCGCGACGCAGCTCTCCACCATCTCGTTGAGGTTCTGGCTGGTGAAGGCGAGATCGAGCTTGCCGGTCTCGATCCGGGAGAGATCGAGCAAATCGTTGACGATGGCGATCACGCGCTCGCCGGAGGCGCGGATGTCCTTCATGTATTCGACGTAGCGCTCGTTGCCGAGCGCACCGAAGCGCTCGCCGATCATCACCTCGGCAAAGCCGATGATGGCGTTCAGCGGCGTGCGCAGCTCGTGGCTGATCCGCGCCAGCATGTCGGATTTGCCGGTCGCGGCGCGCTCGGTCAGCCGCCGCGCCTCGCGCAATTCGCTCTCGCTCGCCTTCACCTGCGAAAGGTCGCGGAACACCGCGAAGAAGTTCGGACCGTCGGCGCGGGTGCGGCCCATCGTCACCGACAGCGGAATCAGCCCGCCCTGGCGGACGCGCCCGAGCGTCTCGCGGCCGTGGTCGAGCAGGCTCGCAACGCCGGCCGATTTCACGCTGGCGAGATAGTCGAAGATGCCGTGCCGGCTTTCCGGCGCGAACAAATCGGCGAGATTGTGCGCGATGAACTCTGCGCCGTCATAGCCGAACAGCGCCTCGGCGCTGCGGTTGCAGGAATGGATGTTGCCTTCGGCATCGAACATGATGATGCCTTCGGCTGCGGTGTCGAGGATCGCGCCGAGTTCCTCGGCGTCGGCGTGGCCGGCCTGTGGCGGCCCGGGCACTGGTGCTGCGGCGGGCTCGATCGGTGCTTCCGGCGCCGACAGCGCCGCCGCGATCGCGGTGTCCTCGTCATGCGTGCGCGAAAAGATCAGCGCCAGCGCGGAGTCGTTGTCCCATGAAATGGTGTGCAGCCGCGCCTCGGCAGACACCGATTTTTCCGAGGCGTCCGCGGCCTGGTTTGCGGAGATCGTCACCGGCGTGCCGGTGCCGGACGCGCTGCTCGCTTGCGAGACGCCGGGTTCGACAAACAGCGCATCGAGCCCGCCGGCATCTTCCAGCGCGTGCAAACCGTCATAACCCATGCGCGCGAGGAAGGCATGGTTGGCATAGAGCAGGCGGTCGAGCCGGTAGATCAGGACGCCGACCGGCAGCAGATCGAGCAGCGCCTTGTCGCGCCTGGATTCACCGCGCGGCGCTGGCTCCGGCTGCGCCATCCAGCCGGACTTCGGCGTGTCGGCAGGCTCCTCGCGCGGCGGCTCGGTTGCGGCGGGCTCCTCGATCGGCGGCTGCGTGTCGCTTTCCCCCGTCGTCTCGCTTTCCTTCGCCGCCATGAGTCCCGCCTCGCTCTCCAGCCGTGCCGACAATTGGCGGGCGAGTTCGTTGAAGGCGTTGTTCTCGACCGGCGTCAGCGATGGCGGCCGCGTATCACCGCCCGGGCGGAACGGGACCACATTCTGTGGCGTTTCGTCGCGCGTCTCTTCGCGAATTCCTTCGCGGGTTTCTTCGCGCGTATCTCCATGCCTATCTTGGGGCGTTTCCACGGCTTGATCCAGGTCGGGGTGTGAAGTCTCGGATGCTATCGGCTCAACGAAGTCCTCGATCGGTGATGCGGCACTGGTGGCGGGCGGCTCCGCGACCGGCGGAGGAGTGTCGGCTGGCGGCTCGGCGACGAGCGGCTCATCTGCGACCAGCGCGGCGGGTGCGACATCCGCCGACAGCGGCTGCGGCACCGGCGGGCCGCCAAAGAACTCATAGCGGCGCAATGCGGCGAGTCGCGCAAGCCCGTCGAGGTCGCGGCACACACCAAAGCCGCGATAGCCGGCGAAATTCCTGTCGCGGTCGAACACCGGCAGCCCGGCCAGTTCGACCGGCAAGCGGCCGCCGCCGTCGACCGGCCAGTTCAGCGTGATGCCGCTCCAGGTGTCGTGGGTGGCGAATGCCCTCAGCACACGGCCCTCGGGGTCGAGCCCGAATGCATCGGATATCTCGCTCCACAGACGGCCAAAGCCGGCCGCGGTGCGGGTGCCGATCAGGCGGGTGAATTCGTCGGAGCCGAGCGAAAAGCGGCCCTCATGGTCCATCTGCCACATGAACCGCAGCGGATGCCGCCGCGTGTTCGGCAACGGCTCGTCGAGCCAGGACGGCGCGTGCGCGGATGGCCCATTCGCCACCGCGTAGGGCGAAGGAGAAGCGTCGGCCGGCACCGCTGATGTCGCCGCGACCGGTGCGTCGGCCTCGTCCTCGGCGTCGGGCCAGGCCTCGAGCGCAGATTCTTCGGCTTCCTCTTCGGACGTCACCTCCATCAGCGCCTCGGTCAGCAAGTCCTCGACAATGGGCGCTTCGGGATGCGCGATGCCGGCATGCGCCGGTACGGTCTCGGCGCGCTCCGGTTCGGCGTGGGCCTGTTCCGTTGTTGCGGGTGCAGGCGCAGTGTCAACATGAGGCTCGCTGACGATCGACTCGGCCGCGGCGGATTGTTGCGCGGCCGTTTCCTGTGGTGTGTCCAGCGCATCGAACAGCGTGAAGCCGGCGGGCTGCGTCTCGGCCGGCGCCGGCGCTTCGTCATTCACAACCGGTTGCGCGGGCTCCACGATGTGCTGGGGCGGCGTCGGCTGCGGCGCCGCCGCCTCCTGCACAATTGCCTCGGGCGCGATTGGCGGCACCGGTTCCTGCTGTGTGGCCAGCGGCGTCGGCTTGATCAGCGCAACCAACGCGGTATCGGCGCCACGGCCGATCCGCTGCAGCACGACGCGGCCGATCCCGATGCTGGCCGCCGCGCGGCCCAGCTTCAGTGCATCGCCGCGCGCCGCATCGAGGCCAGCCTCGGAAAGATCGTAAAGGCCGAGCAGCGGCCGCGCCGCATCATTGGCGCCGATCAGCATGCCGTCGCCGCTGAAGGCTGCGACCGGCCGGTCCAGTCCCTGCACCAGACGTTGCAGCCGCTCGGCCAGCGGCATGATGCGGCCGTTGGCGGTGACCGCCGCCACCAGGACGCCGTGGCTGCCGTCGGGCAGATCGAGCCGCGCGCAGCCGCAGGTCGCAAGCAGACCTGGCGCCGCACCAAATCCGCGGAGTCGCTCCAGCCGCACGGCGCCGTTGGCGCCAAGGCTGCGGCCGAGCTGGGCGACCTGGCGGCGATGCGGATCGGCCGGACCGAACGCGCGCTTCGCCAGATCGGTGCCATTGACCGCACCGAATACCTGCGCACCGACCGGATTGGCCCACAGGATCCGCGCGCCGTCGGCCGACCACAGCCATGTCGGCCGCGGGCTCGCCGCGTGCTCCGCTAGCCTGGGATCGCCGAGCGCCTGGATCTGGAATTCCGTAACATTCATGCCGCAGGACTTGACCGCATTGATTGGGCTTTCTCACCTGCGATGGGCGCAGATACCGGCGGCCAAAGGATGACAGCCTTAACGCATCGTTAGTATCGCAAGCGCGCGGCGGCAGGTCCACGGCTGCTCGCGGCAAAGCCGGGATAACGTTAACTTCGCCGAACCGCTGAACGATCCGCGGCGCTCGGGCGTTGTCGGGGCAAACGGTCGGACCAGGCCGAAGCAGCCAGGGAGCCTAATCATGAGCGACAACGGACGTGACCATTTCGAGATTCCCAAGGACATGCGATCGATGGCCGAAGCAAGCTTCGACCAGGCCCGCAAGACGTTCGAGCAGTTCGTCACCAACGCGCATGCGACGGCCGGAAGGCTCGAGGAGCGCAACGCCAGCGTGCGCGCCGGCGCCAAGGATATTTCGAGCAAGGCGTTCGCCTATGCCGAAAAGAACGTGCAGAGCTCACTGGACTACGCCCAGTCGCTGCTCAAGGCCAAGGATCTGACCGAGATCATGAAGCTGCACAGCGACTATGTGCAGGGCCAGATGCGCTCGCTCGCCGAGCAGGCCAGCGAGATGGGCCAGATCGTCAGCCGTGCGGCGATGGATGCGGTCAAGCCCAAAACCTGAGATCGGTTGAGCCAAACCGAACGATCGCCGGCCCCCCGGTGCAACCCTGGGGCGGCCAACATGGAACCTGCATTCGATGCAGTCAAAAGTTGCGGCATTGCAGCGAATTCACGTTGCGTTGCACAAAGTTGACATGATATGGGTGTTTTATTGGCGATGCCCGACGAGGGCATTCCCGTGAACCAAGGCAGCGTGATCCATTTCGACGGCACCGGTTTCCAGGCTCCGGGGCGCTCGCAATGGTCACATCGAGTCACCCGTTTCGTGTCACCGTTGCGAAGGATTACACGTCAATGACCAACCCGTCCGATCCGTTTTCCGCCTCGATCATCCCATTCGAGGTTCCCGAGCAGATGCGCGCATTCGCCGAGAAGGGCGTCTCGCAGGCCCGCGACAGCTACGCCAAGTTCAAGGATGCTGCCGAGACCCACAACTCGACCGTTGAGGCCGTGTTCACCACCGTGAACAAGGGTGCCACCGACTATTCAGCCAAGCTGATCGAGTTCTTCAAGGCCAACACCACGTCCTCGCTCGACTTCGCCCAGTCGCTGTTCGGCGTGAAGTCGCCGACCGAAGCGATGGAACTGTGGACCTCGCACGCCCGCAAGCAGTTCGAGACCTACACCGCCCAGGCCAAGGAACTGGCCGAACTCGGCCAGAAGGTCGCCTCTGACGCCGCCGAGCCGATCAAGGCCAGCGCCTCGAAGTATTACACGCCGCCGGCCGCCTGATCGGGCCGCACGACGCTTTGAGAAAGGCCCGGGCCGGATAGCTCGGGCCTTTTTGCTGGAAAACACGCCAAAACCAAGTGTCCAGGGCTGTGGTTCTGATCTGGCTAGAGTCCCAGTCCCGGGTTATCCATCGGGGCGAAATGCGGTCGGAAAGCCTGCGTTCCGGCCTTGCCAAAGGGCGGCGTTGCACCTAGTTTCCGCCCGAAATCGCCGCCCCCCTTTCGACGGGGCCGCGTGCCAGGATGCAGTTGTAGCTCAGTTGGTTAGAGCGCCTGTCTGTGGAACAGGAGGTCGGTGGTTCGAGCCCACCCAACTGTACCAACAAAATCAAATACTTAATGACATGCCGCTCACTGAATCCCTAGGATCACTAGCGGTTGGGGTAGCAAGCAGATAGCAATACGACGATTTCGGGTGTTCGGCAGACCCATCACGCAGATATCTTGGCCGCGCCGGCTGGTTGGCAGAGTTTGGCCGCGACTTATCTCCGAAGAATTCGGATCAGCTTGCACGGATCGAAACCGATCGCGGCGGCAACATCCATGAACTCCAGGACATCGAGGCGGCGATCACCGCCCTCGTACTTGGCCACGTAGGACGGCGGCTTCCCAAGCCGATTCGCAACCACAGTCTGGGTAAGACCCGCAGCCCTGCGCTGAGCCTTGAGCTGCTCGCATAGCTTTTTGTGGCGGTCACTGTAGATGGACTTTGGCAATTCCGAAGGCCCGGGCGATTGGGCCTTCGATCAACATCAGGCTGGAGTATTCTCCCAAAATAGGAGAATTTATAGACTAGGAAACCCAGCAGCCACCTTGCCGTCCCCTCCAGTTGAGGAAAATCGGACCTTCTGAGAGGCAGCCATGCGTACCCTATCGGAAAAATCGCAGGGATACCGGGCGGAAATTGTCACCGCCATCGCGGTTATTGTTGGGGCCGTCATCTTTACAATCCCAAAGCAAATAAGTGCTCAAGAGGGAAAGAACGGCTCTTCCACCCAACACACGCTGGAGGACGTGACCGTTGAATCCCAAACTTGGGTCATGGGCGAGCATGCCGTCGTCGACCTAGTAGTTGTAAACAATGGTTCGCTTGCTGCCCGGGACCTCAGAGCATCTTGCGCCTTCTTTAGCGCCGCAGAAAAAGAGGTCGCGTCGAGCTTCAGACAGCTGTCCGGCATGATAGGGCCAGGCCGACGGGAATTCCGAAACGTTGATTTTGGTCCCGCGAATTCAGAAGCCGCGACGATCTCGTGTTCGATTTCATCATTCGAGCAGGTTGGAAGAGGCGAAACAAATTCTGTGTCCGAGACGCGACAGAGCGGCTCATCCAATGCCACCCAACGCGCACCTTCGCGGCAAGAGAAGGAAATAGCCGATATCATTTATCACGAATTACGCCGAGAACATTTTTCTCAGCTACTTGATATGCAGATTCATTTCAAAACGCCAGATCCTCCTGATGCACTCCACAATGATCGCCCAGCCGACGCTGTTACTTTGAATTGGAGAGCCACCGGCCGCTCAATCGATCTAACTATTCGTAACGATAACGAATACGAGGTGAAGAATGTCGTCGTCGGGTGCATTCTTCCGAACGGCGGTCCAGACAAAATGCGGACGATCGTCGAACCGCTAGGTCCTCATCAGGAACGCCAGTTGTCTGGCGTGGATTTCGGCGTCAATTCGGATCGTCAATTCTATTGCTTGGTTCTCACGGCTGCAAAAGGTTGATGCGAATAGCAAACAGGCGAGGGACAAATACCTTTGCCTTCACCGATAGGCCGCCGCGCGCCTAATTTTGCACCCTAAAAGTGGGGTGATCTTTTGATCTTTTACCTAACGAGAATTTCCAATTTGGTGCACCCGATGGGGCCGTTCATTCAAATCGTTTGCAAGAACTGGATGTTCAGTGGAAGGGCGACAGCGTCGCCAATATTCGCTGCGCTCCTTTTGTTACTCATCAACACTGCGGCCGCGGAATCTCCTTTGTTGAATGTCGAAGTCGGCCGGTTCGTCTATCTCAAAGGCAAAGTCGTCCAATCACTACAGTCAGGAGCGGATTTTTGGTTTCGGGTTGATATTACGCCAACCGACTACGGCTCCTGGAAGGACACCATCATCGTAAGGTATCACGCCGTCTCCCCCCTACAGCTGCAGTATCCCATTCAAGAAAGTGCAGTAGTCGAATTCCAAGGATGGCATCGCGGCAAAACGAGCTATCAAACTGCTCTCGGCGCGACGCTCGAATTGCCACTCGTTGACGCGTGTCTGCTATGGGATTCAGATGATGCTTTAAGATTTGCTCCGCCTCCTGGCTGCCCTAATCCGCAACAAACGGCACCTGCCGTCCCAACTGTACGACCCTCGACGAATAAGCCCTCGACGCAGGAAGCGCCGGCCGCTGGTTTTTTTGTTCAGATCTCGTCGGGATTTACCGAAAGAGATGCCCAAGCCGCATTTGAGTTTTTGCAGAGACGTTACTCATCAGTCTTGGGCTCAGGCACACCTGTCATCAAACGCGATGATACCGCGGCGTTGTACCGGGCTTACATCGGACCGTTTCAGAATTCGGACGAGGCAGCTAAGTATTGTGAAAGGTTTAAGAGTGTTGGCGGTGGCATTTGCGTTCAGACGCGCTTCGATGAGGAGCCCGCAGCGCGCAGTGTGCCTGCGTCAAACGTCCGGCCAACATTGCGGCCCCAAGGTGGCCGTGGGACGCTAAACCTTTTTGGAACGAAGGTGAGATCAGATGGCGCCGTGGTCGGAGCAATAAACAATCGGCGTGGTACCCCTGTCCGTCGAGTTCGGATCGCTTGCAACTTCGCCAAATGGGAAGGCGGCCGCCCCAAAGAATTTATTGTAGACCAAGTCATCCCGCCCGAGGGTTTTGCGCAATTTGTGTCTGGGCCTCTCGGCATCGGGCCGCTCGAACCGGAGCCGATTTCTTGCGGCGTTGCCGGATACGACAACTAACGACTGAAATAGGCACAACTTTATTCGCGCGGAAAATGGCGGGCGGAAGGACCGAGCAAAGCATGGAACTGATTGGCATTTGGGTTATCTTCGCGATCGTAGTTGCGGTCGCTGCCGCGGGTCGTGGCCGAAATCCCTTCGGATGGTTCATTCTCGCTTGCGTGATCTCTCCGCTGCTGGCGGTCATCTTGCTTGCGCTAACGCCGTCGAGACGCGAGGTCGGTGGTCCATCGTGGATGGAGCGTCACGAGGGCAAGGCGAGAAAGTGCCCCTTCTGCGCTGAGTATATCATGCGCGAGGCAATCGTCTGCAAGCACTGCGGACGCGATGTTGCCGCCAAGAGCGACGGATCGGCGGCATAGTTAGACGCGCTTGACTGATTTGGGTGCGCATTTGTCCGAACACTGCTCGGGCCGTTCGCCAAATGGCTGCTCGCCCATAGCATATTTCGAACTGGGGCAGGTACGCTTGCCGTGTCGGTTGTTCAGCTTAGCGTTCGACGGAACAGCGCGAACTTCGTATCCGCAATGATCTCACGAACCTCACTGGCTGGTGTGATGTCATCGATTTGAAGCAAAGCTAGTTCGTGGCGAGTACCTGCTGAAACTAAAATGTCGGCAGTCAATTTTAGCGCCCTTAGTGTCCTCCGTTGTTGCAGCCATTCAAGTGCAACAGTAAGCCCGCGTCGGGCAGATTCTCCCCTTCGTTCGAAACGCTCGAGCCATAGGTCACCGTGTGAATGAGTCTCATCTGCCTTAGCATCCAACTGTACATATAGATCTTCTTTGTCGAGGGCCTCACGTCTACGATCTTCAGCACTTAACAAATTGTCTAGATTTTCGCGGCGCCATTTGAAATGGCCAAGTCGGTTACAACCATCCCAAAAGCTCTTAATCGAGCTGGGTTCTAGTAAACCCAAATACGGAATCAGGCTATTGAGACGGTGCTCGTCGGCTTTTAGATCGTCATGCCCGTGCAGTCGATAGTGATGATCTGTGAATTGAAGCAGTTTCGCGGGTCGCGGGTGTTCTTTTAAACTTTGAGCAGCAAGCTCCCGGGTGGATGGCGTTGCCACGAATAAGGCGGTCTGGATGAATTGATAACTGAGCCGGAGATGAGACCAATTCTTCCTCAAAAGGCGCTCAGCGTCCGAAGACGGTAGGATTTGCAATAGTTCGGATATTATCCAGTCGGTTGGGTATTCGCGTCCTGAGTGGCAGGCCTCATGATCCCGGCGACTTTCTAGTTCGCTTTCCAACAGATTCGTAAGCCCTGGCAACCAAATGTTTCGAGCAAACTGCCACCAATATCCTCGGTTTTCAGCGCTCTCCAGCATCCTCTTGAATGGCTCAAAGCTTTCAGAATCCTTAAGCAACAGACGGACGCGCAGCGCATCTGGGTAAAGCGGGCTGTCGGTATCGACATCACGCACTATGTGCAGAGAGTCTCGCTCGGCGCTTCCGCTCCATAGCAAAAAGGCACGGCGTCTTTCGGCAGCGGAGCCATCTCCATTTGACCAAATTTGCCGAAGTCGCTCTAACGACTTTTCACTCAAGTGCCGCCCCGGATTATGCTCATAAATGTCCCAATCCCTGCAGAAAATCGAGAATCCAAACTCCCACTTAACGCCAGCTGTCTTGACCATGTACTCCATAACGTCGGGATGATCGACGCCATGAAGCATGTAAGTAATTGGCCAGGCCAAATCCTCGAACGCAGTGCGCTCCAAGAAATAGGAAATGACTGGGTCGGGCAGGCCTTGTCTCGAAATTCCATTGCGTGCTGAAAAAGCAGCTACAGTATTCTTCGACGTCGAAGAGTTATCATCGGGCAGGCTAGCCCAGGCGCTGCAGATGGAATCGAGCAGGGGTTTGGCATTGGCTTCGCCGCATCGAGCGGCCGCCCAGATAAATGCGCCCAGCTCATACTTCTCGAACGTCTGCCATGCGGCTGAAACCGCATCCAACAAACGATTAGCCCCGATAAAGCCCGCCAAATGCAACGCCCCAATGCGGATTTTACCAGACTTCTCGGCGCGCAAAAGGTTCTCGACGGCGGCTACGATTTGTTGGCCGTGGCGCGACACGACGTGTTCGATGAGATGGTCTCGCCACGGAAAAGTTGTGCCGGGCCCAAACGAATGGCATATTACTGCACCGGCGATTGCATCCCCATTACGAAATCTAGCTTCCAAAATAGGCCACCCGCTCCCGTTGAGGCTTTGGGAAAATTCTGCAACGAGTGGAGAGTCGATTGTTGCAAGTGTCGAAGCGATCGCCCAGGTCAAATGTTGGGAGTTGGCAGAATGAGCGCTCAAATCGTTGAGCCATGTTCTTATGTTAGATACGACTAAATTTGCGTTCGCCGACGAGCCGCGCTGACTGTTCAAGAGCCTGAAGGCAAATACTAACGCAAGTGGATTCGCCTCACGTGCGCGAGTGACCCAGATAGAGCTGATTTCTCGCATTGACGCTAGGGCGGCCCCAAGTAACTCAGCGTAGAATGGATCTGACAAAGTTGCATTTGGCAATGAGTTAGTTTCCATCAGACGCGCTATCGCGTCTGCGAGAAGATAATCTCTCACTCTATCGTGACGAAAGGTTAGGGCGTCATCATCGCCCAAAGGTAGGCGCCAGACCATCGTGCGATTTGAAGCAAGGATACCTAGCGCCCGTAGCGAATGCGCGTCATCATGGAACCATCTGAGCAAGTCGGACCATTTCGGGACCAAAACACGGCAGCAAAGCATCTTACATGAGAGTTTGAAGAGACCGTCTCGAAAATCGGAAGGGCCCAGCCCTTCTGTATTTGCCGAGGCCCTACTCAGGCCACGGGTTACAAATTCGCCAATCACTGCTGCTACGCTGGATGGTTCGCCTGGATCGCGCAAAGCGATCATCAATGGATCTAGACCAAGCGAAATTGCTATGTCCCTGGCCTGAATCGAGGTAAGATTTGCACCTTCGTTACCAGCCCGGCGCAACACAGCCGCGGTCCCTTCTTCAGTCGTAAAAGGGCCGCTGACGAGAGAGCGGTTCAGCACTAGTTTTCGAGCTTGCTCGGATAGCCGGTCTAAAGCCTGCGGCCGGAGCGGACAGAGTATCCGCCACGGTTGCTTCAAAGATTGCGCGGAAGCTTCTGAAGAACGCTCCAGGCGGCACCATCCGACGAGCCGTTCGATCAAAGCAGATGGGCGATTTGCAGCGTTTATATCCTCTATGGCCAACAAGAGTGGAAACTCGGGTGTAGCAATCGCCAAAGCGGCTGCCCCAGAACCATCAACGAGACTCGGCGCAAGTTTGCGTAACGCAAGTTCGATTGTCCCGTCGATTGTCACCGAGTTTTCTAAGTCTTCGGGTGATATTACCAGACCGTATCCACCTCGCTGGACGTGGTTCTGTAGAAGCGCGCGAACGGCAGAGCTTTTTCCCTGTCCAGACTCCGCCACCAAAAACAAAGTATCCGCTGCTGCTCTGACTGCCTCTGACAATTCGGCATCCAGCTTGCGGACGACGCGATTCCAACTATTTTCAAAGCCTGTTTGCGCGTCTAAGCTTCTCGACGATAGCTCATTCAGCAGCCACCTCGATAAGCGAGTGGGCTGAACTCCTAAACTTCGACGCAACCACTGCCCTTCAGCAGTGTTGTCGAGATGATTCGCAATAAGGGACTGGTCCCATATATCTACCCCCAAATTGTGCGCGGCAGCTTCGGCCTGCACCTCGGTATAGAGGTCCGGTGGTACCCTCCGATTCGTTGTAAGAACGAGGGTAACTTTTGCTTTCGGTAACTTGTCGCGCCTGGTCGCCGCCCATCTTGCGGTCTTTGGGAGATCGCCCCCATCAATTGCCAACCATTTTTCTCGAAGGCGTTTTTGTGCGGTCGTCGTATGATGGAAACAAATCAAATGTGGAGGCGATGAGTGCGGGACCAACATCAATCCGTCTACCGGAGATGCGATTGGCTTACCTTGGGCATTGGTGCCCGTTTCGATCAGGTGACGATAAGACGGCTCAGCTTGCCTTAGGACAGCAGCAGCCAAGGACTCAAATCTGCCCTCGTCTGTAATTTCCGCTAACCGAACCCGTGTCGAACTGGAATCGCTTTCCATGGCTTCAAGTATAGCTGAAAACGGCGGAAATCTCATCCAGCCCACTTTTCCCAGGCTAATCCTTTATTAAGAGTTGTTGCCACGGCTTCCGGACACCGTCGGAATCCTTCCTCCACGCTTAGCGGTTCGACTTACTTTCGGGGAGATCGGGACAGAGCCGAGTCGCTTGCGATCCTGTTCCGTAGTCGACTTCAACGGTTGCACCATCCATAGTGCACGCAACGGCCCTTTGTAGCCTCCTCATCGTGTCCGGCCATTTTAGTTCCTCGGCGATGGAGGAAATGAGAAGGAAGGTGCTTCCTTACGAAGGAGCCGCGGGGCTCCACATCCGCACTCGCCAAACTAAACTGCTACCGAAGCTTGCGCCTGGCTTCGAGTTTCGGTGATTGGTTCAGAACTGGTAGATCGCGAACGAGCAGCCAAAAGCTTGCCGCACCACAATCGATCGGCTGACTCTGTAAGGCTGACGGGAAGACCTTGGCGGAGTGGAGATCGAACGATGATTGCCAACTACTTTGTACGAGGAGGCGATGAGGGTCGACCGCAATATTCTCGTCACCTATGAATCCGAGATAGATTAGGGCTATCGGGATACCCATAGACGCAAGCTTCCACGCGTACGCGATGCGGTTGGAAAGTTGGTAGTTGTTGTTGCAGCTGAGATGGATCCCGGGCGCATTGATTTGCAGGCTGGCGTTAGCTGCAGCAATGGCCCTCACAATGCGCTCGTGATTTTCGTCTGACCGTTGCTGCTCATCAAGTTGCTCACGCTTCGGGGACGACTTCCCGGCCGCGCTTAACTCGGTCGCGTGCGCCTTCGCCTCGATCAGTACCAGACTCGTGCACTTCTGCGCATCAAGTGCTGAGACTGCCAGGTCCCACGTTGGCAACTTCGCGCCGACTTTGTGCTTGAGCCACCAGTCTTTCAGTTCTGCTTGCTGCTCTGGCGACAAGAATGGCTCGTTGCGTCCGACCAGCTCGGTTTCACGCGGATCACGCCGACCTTTGGGTTGACGAGCAGGGTGCTCACTTACGGTGAAGCCGATCGGGGCCACCATGGCGAGAAGCTGGGGTATAAACTCTCGCGACTCGAGCCAATCTAGAACATGCATCCGGCTGCCAGCATCGAAATCACTCGGCATCGGACGCAAGTTTGACATGTGGATAATCTTCCAATGTTGGAAGTGCCTGAACGAAGGCCGCCCATTGAGCTTCCTTTTCGTCTGAGGCTTTTCGTTTCGTCACACTCTATTATGCACATACCCCGATTCGCCCGCGCAAGTGGTATTTCAAAATGGTCCGCTCAGACGACATCGCCAATATGGCTATCTACTTTGATAATCACCGGGTTTTTACGGTGATGGATGCGCAGCAGAAGGAGGCTGGCAACTTTATCCAGCAGATCAACGCGGATGAATTTCTCAACATGCCGATCGATGACCTAATTGATCAGGTTGTCGAGAAATACCGCTTCGATGTGCCTGTTCTGCTCAGGGACGAAGCTCATTTGGAAGAGCCGCGGGAGGTCCGCCTGACCGTCAACGACTACGGCCGAACGATCCATCCCATGGGCACCGTTCTCACGCTAGTCGTTCCCTTTACCGGGGACCCTGGCATGTTTTGGGTTCAGCCGTCTCAATTCAATTCGGCGCCGCCCCGCGGCAATCTGAGCAATAACAGGCTGGTTCTGAAGGTTCAGGGTACAAACCTAAATCAGGAGCAGGTGAGCAAGGGTTTGATGCAGACGCTTGACGAGTTTGCCATGTATCTCGGATGGCTTCGAAAAGACGCTCAGACACTTGACGAAACGCTGCGGCGTAACGCAAAGGACGCCATAGCTGCGAGAAGAGAGCGGCTTCTCAAGGACCGAAACCTCGTTGCCAACCTTCCATTTAAAATCCGGGCCCGCTCAGACAGCCCCAAGACCTACGTCGCCCCCGTGACGCGTAAGAACGTCATCCAGCGGACCCCCATATCGGCGCCGTTCAGGCCGGAGCCTGCGATGGATAGCGCGATCTACGAAGAGATTTTGGAAATCATGCACAACATGACTCTGGTCATGGAGCGCAGCCCAACTTCGTTCAAGAAGATGGGCGAAGAGGACATTCGCCAACAGTTTTTGGTCCAGTTGAATGGTCGCTTCGAAGGCACGGCAACGGGAGAAACCTTCAATTTCGAGGGCAAAACCGATATTCTTGTTCGCGTGGAAGGTAAGAACATTTTCATCGCCGAATGCAAGTTCTGGGGTGGTCAAAAGGCATACCTGGAGACGATCGACCAGCTTCTCGGCTATCTGAGCTGGCGTGACACCAAGACCTGCGTGGCCATCTTCAATAGAAATAAGGATTTTTCGAACGTTCTAAAATCCATCAGGGAAGCGACCGAATTGCACCATAACAAGAAGAGGGGCCCTGATATCTTGGGTGAGACGCGTTTCCGCTACACTTTCTCGAATCCAAAAGACACGAACCGCGAGTTGATCCTGACCGTCATGGCTTTCGACATTCCGCAGTGACCACGTTGGGGGCATCCAATGTCTGAATGGATACCGATGTTCACTCTACAGAACGTCTCGGTTCAAGAAGCACTCGAGGTCGACGGTGTTGCCGTCGTTTCACCGCACGATAACAGGTTGGCTGTTCTCGCCAACGACCACGAGAAGTTTGCCACTTACCTCAACGGCTTCACGACCGAATTTGGCCAACAGATTGCGCCCAGTGTCATTCTGGTCCGTAGGGACAAGTTCGATCTCTATCGACCGGCCGAGGCGATGGCTGGATTTAGGGACGCGATTGCGATGTCGGTAATACCCTATTCATGGGCGCACGTCCTGCGCTTCGAGAACAATCACAACATCAAATATGCCAACTGGTTTTCGTTCTATCCCTGGCTCGTCGACAATAAGTACGAAGGCCTCGTCATGAGCAGCATGGCCCAAATGGGTTGGCATGAAGTAAAGGCGCTGCAGGGTCAAACCTCTCCCGGCATTTCATACATGCACCTCGAACCGAAAATGGTCGATCGACCCATCTTGGAAGCTTTGCTTACTCGTTGGGTCGAGCGTTTCAGCACTCAGGCGCCCTCAAAGGAAAACACCTCGCTGTTTCGCTCACTCAATATGGCGATGTCGGCGGCAGCGCTTCCTGGCAACGTCGAGGTGACCATCTATGATCTTGGCCGCTCGATTGCACTTTGGGTCAGCGCCTTTGAGATCTTGACTGAGGATGGCACATGCGACGATGTCTATAAGCTGCTGGAAAGTACGAATTGGAATCTGTCAGACAACACCGACCCGATTTACGAACCGCACAAGTTCAAGCCCGGCCAGCCTAAGAGGACGCTGCCGATCTGGCTCTATGGTGCGATGAACCACGCCCGGAACGATTTTATCCATGGAAACCCGATTGACCCGAAGCGGCTCATCGTGGCACCCGGCAAACGTCCCCTGCACCTCTACACAGCGCTCTTGTACCGTACGCCTACGATGAAGACCGCCTTGTTCTGAGAGGTGGATTGAGCACTCATAAGCACGTGTTTAAGAGCGAGCTTAAGAGCGGTTGATGGGTCAGATTTCGGTGCTGACGGGGCCGGAACGGCGGCGGCGTTGGAGCGAGGATGAACGGTGCCGGATCGTTGCGGAGGCCTTTGCGCCGGGATCGTGTGTGGCGCAGGTTGCGCGGGATCACGATATTTCGACGGGTCTGATTTACACTTGGCGTCGCCGGCTTCGCCAGGACCTTGCTGACCAGGGCTTTGTGGAAGCTTCGATGGAAGCGGAGCCGATCAAGGAAGCGGCGCCGTCCGGTGAAGTGATCGTGGTGGAATTGACGGGGAGCGGACGGATCAGGATTTGCGGGTCGGCGCCGCCCTTGCTGGTGTCGGCGGTGTTGAAGGCGCTGCGATGATTCCGATCCCCTCTGGCGTGCGGGTATGGCTGGCGACGGGCCATACCGATATGCGGCGCGGCTTTCCGAGCTTGGCTTTGCAGGTGCAGGAAGTCTTGAAGCATGACCCACTGGGGGGTCATTTGTTTTGCTTCAGGGGGCGCCGTTCAGACCTGATAAAAATCATTTGGCACGATTCTCAGGGAGCGTGCCTGTTTACAAAAAGACTCGAAAGAGGAAGATTCATTTGGCCTTCGGCTGCTGGTGAAGCCGTAACGATCTCTCCGGCACAACTTTCTTACCTGCTGTCTGGGATCGACTGGCGGAATCCTCAAGAAACTTTGCGTCCAACGCGGGTTGGATAGCATTCTGCGATTGAACCTCCCGGGAAATCTGATTCACTGGCTTCATGAGTTTGAAGCCGGATGATCTTCCTTCGGATCTTGCCAGCGCCCAGGCGGCGCTATTGATCGAACGTGAGGCGTTGCGGGCTGAACGCGAAGCGCGGCTGCGGGTCGAGGTCGAACGCGATGCGGCCGCGGCGAAGGTCACCCAGATACAAGCCGAAGCCATCAATTGGCAAGCCGAAGCGGCCAATGCGCGGGCGGAGCTGTCGGACAACGAGGCGCTGATCGCGCATCTCGAGTTGCGGATCGAGAAGCTCAAACGCGAACTGTACGGGCAGCGCTCCGAGCGCACGGCACGGCTGCTCGAGCAGCTGGAGTTGGAGCTCGAAGAACTCGTCACCACGGCGAGCGAGGATGAGCTTGCCGCACAGGCCGCGGCGGCGAAGACGCAGAACGTCCGCCCCTTCATGCGCAAGCGGCCGGTGCGCAAGCCATGGCCGGATGATATCGAACGCGAGCGCGTCGTCATTGAGGCTCCAACGGCCTGCGCCTGCTGCGGTGGATCGCGGCTGGCGAAGATCGGTGAGGATGTGACCAAGACGCTGGAGGAGATCCCGCGTCGCTTCAAGGTCATCGAGACGGTGCGCGAGAAGTTCACCTGCCGCGATTGCGAGAAGATCACCCAGCCGCCGGCGCCGTTCCATGCCACGCCGCGCGGCTTCATCGGCCCGCAGTTGCTGGCGACGATCCTGTTCGACAAGTTCGGCATGCATATCCCGCTCAACCGCCAGAGTGCGCGCTTCAAGTGCGAGAGGATCGACTTGCCGCTGTCGACGCTGGCCGATCAGGTCGGCCACGGGACTTTCGCCGTGATGCCGCTCTTCCACCTGATCGAGCGCCATGTGCTCGCTGCCGAGCGCCTTCATGGCGACGACACCACCATCCGCATCCTGGCCAAAAGCAAGTGCACGACCGGTCGGATCTGGACTTATGTGCGGGATGACCGGCCCTTTGCCGGGCCTGCGCCGCCGGCGGCGGTCTATTACGCCTCGAGCGACCGGCGAGGTGAGCACCCGCAGAAGCATCTGGCCGCCTTCGCCGGCATCCTGCAAGCCGATTGCTACAATGGTTTTGAGCCGTTGTTCGACCCGCGCAAGAAGGTGCTGCCGATCACACCGGCGTTTTGCCTGGCCCATGCGCGGCGGGGCTTCTTCGAGCTGGCCGACATCGAGAAAAATGCTCGGGAAGGTAACAAGGGCAAACCGGTCTCTCCGATCGCGCTGGAGGCGGTCAGACGCCTCGATGCGTTGTTCGAGATCGAGCGCGCCATTAACGGCTGCGGCGCCGACGAGCGGCGCACCGTGCGCCAGGAAAAGAGCAAGCCGCTTCTCGAGGACATGCACGCCTGGTTGCTGCGTGAGCGCGAAACCCTGTCGCGCTCTGCCGAGGTCCTGAAACCGATGAATTACATGCTCAGGCGCTGGGACGACTTCGCCCGCTTCCTCGACGATGGCAGGATCTGCTTGACCAACAATTGCGCTGAGCGCGCATTGAGAGGCATCGCCTTGGGAAGGCGCAACTGGACCTTCGCTGGCAGCCGGCGGGGTGCTGACCGTGCCGCCATCATGCTGACGATGATCACGACCTGTCGCCTCAACGACGTCGATCCCAAGGCCTGGCTCGCCGACGTCCTCGCCCGTATCGCAGATCTTCCCGCATCGCGTCTGCACGAACTGCTGCCCTGGGAATGGAAGCTCCTGCGCCAAGCCGGCAAGCCTGCCGATCAGCAGGCCGCCTGACCTTCGCGCAACGCCATCATAGAGCTCGCCATGCCCGCGCGCATGCGTCAATCAGGCGGTCTTCGTCGTATGCGTACCTTGTACCGCATGGCCCTCACCTCATTTCTCGGCCTGAAGCCACCGCCAACGGTTAAGAAAGAGGGCGAAACCGACTACGACGCCCACTGGCGGCACATGCACGAGTTCGGCTGGTATCAGAGCAATATCGAGGCTGCCATCGCAACCGTGATGTTCACCCAAGAGGAATACCGCGCCATGCGGCAGGGAAAGGTCGATTCGGCGCGCGCTAGAAGCCGCCACAAACCGGTAGAAACCAATGACTGAGAAATGGCCGACCTACGAGGTTGCGAGCGAGGATGTCGTCCACGCGCTTGGCGTCATGAACATCAATTACCTGAGGTTCGAGACGACGCACGTTTATATGCTGTCAGCGGTTTCCAATATCTCGACAAACCAGGCCGCGGTCTTTTGCGCCCGGATCAATCCAACCGAGCGCGCCACCATTCTCGATCGCTCGTTTCAGATGCGCGAATGGCCGGAAGAAGCCAAAATTGCCGTCGAGGCCTACATCAAGGGAATGCGCGCGCTCACGGAAAACCGCAACACGTTAATTCACGGCAACGTCGTTGATCTGGCCGTCGGTAAGGCAAGAGAACCTGCGATAATCAGCATGGGCCGCGACGGCCGCACCACAGTGTTCAAATCCTCCCTACCGGCTATTCGGCAGGTTGCTGACGATCTCTATACTTATTCACACTTCGGCAGCAATCTATCTTCCTACGTAGCCACGGAGTTTTCGCCGATTGCGCGTGAAGCTGGAATGTTGGCTTTGAGCAAATGTCCCACTTCTCCATCAATACCCAAGCCGATAAAACCTCCTCAGTCGAAGGTCACTGTCTAGGAAGCGGGCAGAACAGTTCGAAGCCGCACGGGAGTGTCCCGCTCGGTTTTCGGTTCGCCAGTCTCAGGCCGACATCGCGGTCGGAAGCGTGAATTACTGCTCGGTCATCTTGAGGACCCGAACCTGAGATCCGGGCCACGATGTCGGACGAGAGGCGGCCGTCCGCGCCAATCGTACTCATGCTCGCAATGCTGGCCGACAGAGCAGGAAGTCAACTCTGATTCTAGATATCAACTCTTAGATTTCGTCGAGGCCTTTTTTTTTGACCTCGAACCCTTTCTGCTGCCCGCCTGATTTCGTCCAGTATAGTGTGCCCTATTGCGCCTAGTAACACGGCGAAGCCTTTCTGCTAGCGGTCCTGTAAGTGCAGGACAAAACAGCAAGCAATTCACCCACGTCACCCCGGAGTCGTCCTCTTCAGCCCAACTCACAAAATTATAGCCGCTATTCTGATGGGCAACGTGGAATCTCATGGGCATCGCCGGACTGGCCGTCAGAGCGTTATGCATTGCCGTCATGATGCTCGTATGTGTTGTGGGATCGGCTTGGTAAAGTGCGGTAAGAAACTTTTGGAAGCGCACATGTAAGGTCGGCCAGTGTTTGTCGCCAGTCGTCGGCAAATCCATGTTGGGTGTATCTGCTATCTGCGCGAGCGTGCTTCCACCGGTCGGATTGAATAAGCTGCCATAGGAAGTCCCGTTGGCCTGGACGTTGAGGGGACCAAAGGCGTCGCCCAGGACATCCCGTATATGTTTAGTCCCTCCGGAAAAAAATGCTGCACCCATTACTTTTCTCCACTGGATATGAAACAGATTTAACGGCTGCCTTTATCTCAATCAGATCAACGAAGCGCACCCATATAAATTTTAAAGCGCTCCGACGGCAACGGATGATCGTCACGCCCCCGAGACAATTGCTCGCGCTTATATTCTTCGTCGGCATGTTTCATCATGCTCAACTCAAATGCCAGAACTTGCTTGGCTCCTAGAAAGATTTGTCGTTTTGCCTCCTCTTGGTCGTTAGCCCAGACAGCTTTAATGCCGGCATGAGCTGCCCAAAAGTCCGCCTGTCGCTCGGTAGTCATCCAGGTGTAGGTGCCGTCCCGCGGTGGCCCGCCAAAGTGGTGGCCAGTTTCGTGCGCAAACAGTAAGGCGATAGCTTCTAGACCGATCGCTCGATGTCGCAATAAGCCTCCGTACAATCTGACATGTCGCTGACAAATCTGCCGCCAAGCTACTCCGTTGAACGCATCGACTTCCCAAGCGACGTCGTAAGCAACATCCAGAAAAGTGCTCTGAAAGCGCCTCATGACGGCTGTGACTTTCCGTCGCCACCGTTCGTCATCCCGACTTCGCAACAGACGTCTAGGAACGTCCAATGGAGGCTCGAACATACCTTCCCCCAAGTTGCAAATACGACCGAGACCCGCCTTAATACCACAACCATTGTGCGAATGGAAAATTAGTTAGCGTTGCAGATTCGGCGGCCGCTGATGATCTAAAGCCAACAGGCAAGGGCGGTAATCTTGGTCGTGTTGCTGGGCGGCATGGAATTAATCCGCAAACAGGTTTATAATGCCAGGCAGAAATTGCACTCGGTTGTCATTTGAGGGGCTGTGATGCAATGTTTGCGTTGCGGTGCTCAGAATAAAGGCACCAACGAGTATTGCGAGGGATGCGGGGCCGCTCTCGGAATTGAGTGCAGCGCCTGTCACCACCTCAACGGTCGCTCGGCACGGTTTTGCGGGCAATGCAGTGCCCGTCTGAAAACGGCCGCTCCGCAAGCACCCAGCTCGCCTTGGCAGCATGTCTTGGCCTCGTTGAACGCCAAAGGTGGCGAGCGCAAGCGACTGACCATCCTATTTGCGGACATTCGTAATTCAACCAGCCTTATCGATAGTTTGGGTGATCCCGAACTGGGCATGCGTCGCCTCCGACCCGTTCTCGACCTCATGAAAGAGGCCGTGGTCCGGTATGATGGCGTCGTCAACAAGTCGCAGGGCGACGGGGTTATGGCAATCTTCGGTGCCCCCCAACCTCACGAGGATCATGCCGTACGCGGCTGTCTGTCGGCACTTGCGATGCAGGACGGGGTAACACTCCTTGGCGATCCTGACTTGCAGATCCGAGTTGGCGTTCATACGGGCGATGTCGTAGTTCAAACGATAGACCACGGAATGTACCAGACCTATGATGCTGCCGGACTCAATGTGCACCTCGCCAATCGCCTGGAGCAATTGGCCGAGGCGGGAGCCATCCTTGTTTCGAAAGAAACCTACACCGCAGCCAAGCAGTTCGTTGAAGTCGAATCGCTCGGATCGCAAGCCGTTCGTGGGATCGCGGCATCCGTTGAGATTTTTAAGCTGAGCGGATTATTGAATGCACCTTCTAGCGGCGCCTTTCGCAGCGGAATTCGGTTAAGTCCCTTGACCGGTCGAACAGGCGAATTTGGCGCTCTTCTGCAAGAGCTTGAAAATACGATCAGGGGTGAAGGTCGTGTAGTCGGCGTCGTAGGAGAGGCTGGCATCGGCAAAAGCCGCCTTTGCTTCGAGTTTGCCGAGAATTGCCGCGGAAACGGTATTCGTGTCTTTGAGGCGCGTGTACTAGCTCACGGGCGAGCAACGCCATTTCAGCCTGTACTAGAGTTGATGCGCGATTATTTTGGCCTTCGCTCTGGACAGACTCCAGATGTTTCGCGCTGCATCATCCTTGAGCGGTTAGCCGCGCTGCCTGTCTCCGAGCAGCTACCAGCCATATTGCTAGACTTTCTAGGCCTAGCTGACCCGCAGAGACCGGCAATCAAGCTAGATCCAAAAACGAGAAAAACGCAACTCCTCGACTTTGTCAGGGCATTGCCGCACTCGCCCCGCGAACCGACTTCAGTCGTTATAATTGAAGATTTGCATTGGATCGACGCTGCGAGCGAAGAGTTCGTTGAAGCTTTAGCTGACGCAGTTCTAGGGACTACTACTTTTCTGGTCGTTAATTTCAGGCCTGGGTTCGTCGCGCCGCTGATGCAGCGATCACACTATCGACAAATCAACATGCGCCCACTGTCCTCAGCACAATCAGCAACTCTGGTGCAGGATCACCTTGGTGGTGACCCCTCGATGGCGTTGCTAAGCCGGAACATCATAGAGCGGGCACAGGGAAACCCCTTCTTTCTCGAGGAGCTTATCAATACGCTCGTGGAGCGAGGAGACTTTGTGGGCGAGAGGGGTTCATACAGTCTGAAAGGTGGAATTGATTCTATTCCTCTCCCCTCGACTGTGCAGGCCGTTATCGCCGCTCGGATCGACCGTCTCGAAGAGAACGCAAAAAAATTACTAGAGATCGCCTCCGTAATTGGTCGTGAAATATCGATGCTGATTCTTGATCGGATCACGGGTATGGAGCAGACCGAGCTATCGGAAGCGGTCCAGCATCTGAGACAAGCCGAGCTGCTTTACGATGTGCCGCCCTTCGAACAGCGGCTTCTCGCATTTCGTCATCCACTTATCCAAGAGGTTGCTTACCGATCACTCCTACATGAACGACATCAAGAGCTTCATTTAAAAGTCGCTCAGGCGATCGAGAGTGTCTTTAAGGACCGTGTGGACGAGAGAGCGTCTCTCTTGGCCTATCACTTCGAGCAAGCTGGCGAAAACCTAAGAGCGGCGCAACAGAACATGCGCTCTGCCGTTTGGATAGGCGCAAACGATCCAAGCCAGGCACTGAGAAGCTGGAAGAAGGTGCGCGAGCTGCTTTCAAGCCTGCCCGCGTCTCAGACAATAGACTACTTGAAGATGATGGCCTCTGGCCAAATCGTAAATTTCGGTTGGCGTGAGGGCATCCCAGCGCGAGAGGCGCTGCTTTACTTTGAGGAGGCCAAGCAGTTTGCCCTTACCTTGGGTGACACTAGGGCAAATGCACTTATTCACGCGGCCTATGGTCGGAACTTGGCGAACGGCGGTTCGGCAGACGAGTACGTGGAGAAGGTGGTCGAAGCGACGGCGATTGCCGATCGGGGTAATGACATTAGCGTTCAAATCGCCCTAAAAGCCGTGCTCTGTCATGCGTTGCGGACCGCAGGCAAAATGTCCGAAGCGCTTCGTATGAACATCTCGGCGATGGACCGGGCGCACGAGATTGTTAAATTTGATCGTCAAACGCTCGGCTTCGACGTTGACGTGTGGTTGGCTGTGATGCGCGGCCAAACATTGGTTATGCTTGGCCAAGGAGAGGAGGCGCGCCCGTTCCTCGATCGCATCCTCAGCCTGGACAGCACCAAGGTGGACGCACTTCATCATGTCATACCAAGTTTAGCTTATGTGGACCTTGCCTGGGCAACAGGCAACGCCGCACTCGCTCAAGAACATGCTGACCGAGCGTTTTCTATCGCAACAAGGACGAGCAACCCCTACCTGCGCGTTTACGCCCAGGCATGTCGCGGACTGTCCCACATCGTCTCTCGGAGGCTCACTTCAGCTATCGAGGACTTATCCGACGCGCTCAGGTTCGCGCGGTCGCGAAAGGCTGGCCTCGAAAACGAACCTCGTATTTTGGCAGACCTAGCAAATGCGTACAGAATGAATGGCGATAGTGTGAGGGCGTCTTCTGCTGTTGACGAGGCAATAAACGTTGCGAAAGAGCGCCACGCGCGAGTTCCTGAATGTCTAGCCCGGATCGTCCGAGGACAACTTCTGCTAGGTGCTGCCGGTGATGATGAAAAAGCCGAGGGGGCTAAGGAGCTAGAGCGGGCAAGGGCTTTAATTCGAGAGACTGGTGCTGTGCTCTTTGAGCGTTTCGTGGCCGCCGACACGGCGAACGATGGCGATCGCGAGGCGTCGGCCCGTGTAAATTAATCTCCCCGCGCACACTCCGGACGTCTCTCGCGAGTGGTGGGCTGACAGCGATCCACCGACGGTCGGTATTTTTTGCGTTAGACCCGTGATGAAAGCCTTGCGCCCACTGTGGCTTGTGCAACCGGCAAAGCCAGATGCCGGTACCATCGCTGAAACATATTGACGGTTGTTTGAGGTGAAGTCGCGAGCGCGCGTTCAGTAGAGATCACGTAGGGGGCCGGCTCCGATCGCGGGGGTGAGCGGGCAGCGGTGATGTATAGTCTCATCGTCACGGCGAAGATGAACGATATCGACCCTCAGGCCTGGGAGCTCGCCGACGTGCTCGCCCGCATCGCCGATCTTCCCGCGTCGCGTCTGCACGAACTGCTGCCCTGGGAATGGAAGCTCCTGCGCCAAGCCGACAAGCCCGCCGATCAGCAGGCTGCCTGACCTTCACGCAACGCCATCATAGAGCTCGCCATGCCCGCGCGCATGCGTCAATCAGGCGGTCTTCGTCGTACTTCGTCGTATGCGTACGGTCTGTCTGTCAGCGGATGCAGCTAAGATCAGGTGAAGCGAAACCTGCTGCTGCTCTTGCGCCGATAAGCCATGAAGCCGAGGCCGAGGAAACCGAGGATCATCATGGCCCAAGTGGAGGGCTCGGGGACGGCAGGCGTGTTGATGATACCTGGACTAAAGATCAAGGTATCGCCATCGGGATCGAAACCAGCAGCGAACGAAAAATACGGGTCCATAGTTGCACTGCTGGTCTGGAAGATATTAAGACTGCTGATCGAGTCAGCGACGGCAGAGGCTTCTATGTTGACGGTGATGGGCACGTTCGTTGGTAGTAGTTCGGTCATATTGATGGACAGCCCGCTGCACGTGTCGGCATGACAAAACATGTTGATGCCGGTCGTGTCGAAGTGGATCCATGTTCCATAAGCCGTGTCGGTTTCGCCAGGAATTGACCCACCTGTGAAGTTTACGCTGCCCAGAGCAGCCACGGTAAGCGAATCCTGAGTGTGGTTGGTGCTTAAAATTTCCATCTGATACGTCAATTGCGTTACTGACGAGACGATGCTGCCCGAACCGGATGGAGAGGCCGTTGCCATCGCATCGATACTGCAGCAAAGCGAGTAACCCCCCGTCGCCGTCCCCCCATTTCCTGAAAGTTGATAGTTGTCTTGGTTTGGCCCGTTCGAGTTTGGAGTAATCGTGCCTTGATCCCCACTAATACACTGCCCAAAGCTGCAAGTTTGTAGGTTGAACGTTGCCGAAGGAAGCGAGAGTGGATTTACGGTGTCTGCAACGGCCGGTGGAGATGCACAGATCGAAAGCCCGAAAGCTCCAAGCGCAAGTCCAATTCCCAAAGCAAGCGATTTTATATTCATTTAAGCCTCCGCTTAAAAAATCCGACTTTAAAACTAAAACGTCTCAAGGAAACTGGAACTCGTCAAACACTCAGTTTGATCATATTGCCCATTATTTTAGCTGCTCGTCATCGCCTCGCTACGCGGGCGACTAACCCGCGGTATATTCGATTAAAGTGCGCGTCCTTCCCTTCTGAGGTTCGTCGCAGCAGATCGCGGATTGACCAAAAGGCAGGTAGTCATTTTACGCCGTTCGATAGATCGCAATGCCGAGCGCCGCGATTCGCATCCAAAGAGGGTTGTGCTTTTGCGGGCAAAGTCTTCGTCCTAGAAAAATCTCTAATGGTGGCCAGTGTCAATCGGCGTTGGACTGGGACCCCCGATCGGCGTCCAAAGGGGACCCCTTTGATCGGCGAGTCTTGATGGTAGCGCTCGCGGCGTCGGAGCTGGCCGGGGTTGCGGAGACGGCGCGAGCGCGGGTTGTTTGATCGTCGTCGCGGCTTTTAAAGCGCCAGCTGTCGTTACCGGTCTCGACGATGTCGCAGTGATGAGTCAAACGATCGAGCAGCGCGGTTGTCATCTTGGCGTCGCCGAACACGCTCGGCCACTCGCCGAATGCCAGATTGGTGGTGACGAGGACGGAGGCGCGCTCATAAAGGCGGCTGACGAGGTGGAAGAGAAGCTGACCGCCGGACTGGGCAAAGGGCAAATATCCGAGCTCGTCCAGGACAATGAAGTCCATGCGGGTTAGGTGCTCGGCAAGCCGGCCCTGTCGCCCGTTGCGGGTCTCGGTCTCAAGGCGGTTGACGAGGTCGACCACGTTATAGAAGCGGCCACGGGCGCCGGATCGGATGCAGCTTCGCGCGATAGCAATGGCCAGATGGGTCTTGCCGGTGCCCGTTCCGCCGACCAGGACGACGTTGCGTTGCTGGGCGATGAAGCCGCCGCCGGCGAGATCATTGACAAGCGTCTGGTTGATCGGCGTGCCGTCGAACTGGAAGTCTGCGATGTCCTTGGCAAGCGGCAACTTGGCGATGGTGAGCTGGTATTTGATCGAGCGGGCCTGCTTCTCGTTGATCTCGGCGGAGAGCAGATCGCCGACGATGCGCTGGGGTTCGTGCTGGCGTTTGACGGCGGTCGCCATGATCTCGTCGAAGGCGGCCTTCATACCGTAGAGCTTAAGCTCGCCCATGAGATCGAAGATTTGGGTTCGTTCCATCAGTTTGTCCTCCGGAGGTTGTCGTAGCGGGCACAATCGGCGATCGGCGCATAGCGAAGCGTCAAGGCGGCCGGCGTCATGATGTTGGCCGGTGGGGCAGGTTCACGTTGACGAGCCAGGATGTTGAGCACGACATCAGCGGAATGAACGCCATGAGCGACCGCCTCGGCGCAGGCGGCTTCCACCGCGGGCAATCCGTCTGTCAGCACCGCATTGAGGATATCGACCATCTGTCGATTGCCATCATCGGCACCGGCGAGCTTGCGCCGTACACGCTCAATCGCTGCGGGCAGCACCCAGTCCTTGAAGGGAGCGCCATTACGCAAGGCACCGGGCTTGCGCACCAGCACGGGCACATAGTGCCAGGGGTCGTAGACCGTTTCGCCGCGACCGAATGATCGCGGATGTTCGGCAACGACCCGGCCGTCCTGGCGGATCACGATGCGGTCAGCATAGGCCTGGACCTCAATGGGCCGCCCGACCGCGCTTGCCGCAACCGAGTACTTGTTGTTGTCGAAGCGCACCAGACAGGTCTTGGAGACCGAGGCCGGGACGGCATGGAAGCCATCGAACCGACCTGCATACGGCACGAGATTGGGTCGCTCGGCCTCGAAGATCTCCCAGACAGTCCGGTCGGCGAACTCTGGATGCCGATGAGCCTTGGCGTAGGCGATACATTTATCGAGCAGCCAGGCGTTCAGCTCATCCAATGTCTTGAAGCGCAGCCGCGGGGTGAAGAAGCGTTCGCGGACCAACCCGACCTGGTTCTCGACCTGTCCCTTCTCCCAGCCCGACGCTGGCGTGCAGGCAACCGGATCGACCAGATAATGGCTGCACATCTGCAGGAAGCGCCGATTGTAGAGGCGGCCTTTGCCGACAAAGATCGTCTCCACCGCCGTCTTCATGTTGTCGTAGATGCCGCGCCGGCAAGTCCCCTTGAACAGTGCGAACGCCCGGTTGTGGGCGTCAAACACCATCTCCTGCGTCTCGCGCGGATAGGCCCGAACAAACAGCATCCGACTGTGGCAAAGCCGGACATGCGCCGCCTTCACCACCACCGTGGTCCCGCTCAACAGGACGACTTCGTGGCTCCAGTCAAACTGGTAGGCTTCGCCGGGCGCAAAGCTCAACGGCACATAAGCTGAGGTCGTCGAGGCGCCACGCTCTCGGCTCCACCGCCGCGCATAGCGACGAACCGCGTCGTAGCCGCCGGCATATCCGAGGCCGCGAAGCTCTTCGAACAAGCGGATCAGCGTCAGCCGTTCGCGCGTCGTCTTGCTCTCGTTCGCCGCCAGCAACCGGTCAAGCTCGGCACTCCACGGGCCCATCTTCGGAAGCGGCTGCGTCTCTCGCTCGTACCGGAACTCCGTCGCCTCCGAACGGATGACCTTGCGGACCACCTTGCGCGATACGCCAAGCTCCCGGCAGATCGCCTTGATGGGCTGACCATGAACAAAATAGGCGCGACGGATCTTCGCAATCGTCTCCACCACCAGCATCCCAACCTCGGCTTCCATGACTTGATGGAAGCCACTGTGGACCCTTGTCCCGGGGTCCCGATTGGATGCCGATTACCCCGAATACGGGGTCCTTATTCCATGCCGAAACACACGGTGCCCCAATGGTGCAGGGTAATGCCGCGATTGGAGCAATGTGGAAAGGGATGGCAGAACACGTCACCGATCCGAAAGTCACGACCGTGAACGTTAAGCCGCTCGGCTCCTCTGCGGCGCGGGAAATCGGGACCTTCAGTCTGAAAACAAAGGGGCCGACGCCGCAGGAAGTGACGGGCAAGTATGTCGTTGTTTGGGAGAAAGTAGGCAGTGACTGGAAGCTCGCGGCCCGACATCTGGAACGACGGGAAATAATCACGCGCGTTTCGGCTCGCCTTTGACGCCACGATAGAATGCGAATGAGCGCTGTACGTCTCGAACGATGAGGGTGTTCGTCACCACAAAACTGAGGCCGGCGTTCTGATCCGATTGGGATATGGACCTCGCCGCAATTTGCTTCGGCTAGAATGCGCATCAGAACTTCCTTCGGCTGTAACTGACCGGGCGCAAGGCGCCGCTTCGAAAAAGGGATTGGCAGCGCATCACGCATCGCGCCCGGACGCTGCCGCCAGGCATTGAGCGTAAGTGTCAAAGCCGCAATTGCCCGCGCTGTAGTCGCAGCCCTTGATGCAGAATGGGTAGTCCCGCGGTATGGCCGCGTCGAGCGCGCCGGCAGCGGCGATCGTCAACGAGGCAACCAAGATGATCCTCAGCATTGCTCCCTCACATCGCTCGCTTGTCAATCGGCGTTGGACTGGGACCCCCGATCGGCGTCCAAAGGGGACCCCTTTGATCGGCGAGTCTTGATGGTAGCGCTCGCGGCGTCGGAGCTGGCCGGGGTTGCGGAGACGGCGCGAGCGCGGGTTGTTTGATCGTCGTCGCGGCTTTTAAAGCGCCAGCTGTCGTTACCGGTCTCGACGATGTCGCAGTGATGAGTCAAACGATCGAGCAGCGCGGTTGTCATCTTGGCGTCGCCGAACACGCTCGGCCACTCGCCGAATGCCAGATTGGTGGTGACGAGGACGGAGGCGCGCTCATAAAGGCGGCTGACGAGGTGGAAGAGAAGCTGACCGCCGGACTGGGCAAAGGGCAAATATCCGAGCTCGTCCAGGACAATGAAGTCCATGCGGGTTAGGTGCTCGGCAAGCCGGCCCTGTCGCCCGTTGCGGGTCTCGGTCTCAAGGCGGTTGACGAGGTCGACCACGTTATAGAAGCGGCCACGGGCGCCGGATCGGATGCAGCTTCGCGCGATAGCAATGGCCAGATGGGTCTTGCCGGTGCCCGTTCCGCCGACCAGGACGACGTTGCGTTGCTGGGCGATGAAGCCGCCGCCGGCGAGATCATTGACAAGCGTCTGGTTGATCGGCGTGCCGTCGAACTGGAAGTCTGCGATGTCCTTGGCAAGCGGCAACTTGGCGATGGTGAGCTGGTATTTGATCGAGCGGGCCTGCTTCTCGTTGATCTCGGCGGAGAGCAGATCGCCGACGATGCGCTGGGGTTCGTGCTGGCGTTTGACGGCGGTCGCCATGATCTCGTCGAAGGCGGCCTTCATACCGTAGAGCTTAAGCTCGCCCATGAGATCGAAGATTTGGGTTCGTTCCATCAGTTTGTCCTCCGGAGGTTGTCGTAGCGGGCACAATCGGCGATCGGCGCATAGCGAAGCGTCAAGGCGGCCGGCGTCATGATGTTGGCCGGTGGGGCAGGTTCACGTTGACGAGCCAGGATGTTGAGCACGACATCAGCGGAATGAACGCCATGAGCGACCGCCTCGGCGCAGGCGGCTTCCACCGCGGGCAATCCGTCTGTCAGCACCGCATTGAGGATATCGACCATCTGTCGATTGCCATCATCGGCACCGGCGAGCTTGCGCCGTACACGCTCAATCGCTGCGGGCAGCACCCAGTCCTTGAAGGGAGCGCCATTACGCAAGGCACCGGGCTTGCGCACCAGCACGGGCACATAGTGCCAGGGGTCGTAGACCGTTTCGCCGCGACCGAATGATCGCGGATGTTCGGCAACGACCCGGCCGTCCTGGCGGATCACGATGCGGTCAGCATAGGCCTGGACCTCAATGGGCCGCCCGACCGCGCTTGCCGCAACCGAGTACTTGTTGTTGTCGAAGCGCACCAGACAGGTCTTGGAGACCGAGGCCGGGACGGCATGGAAGCCATCGAACCGACCTGCATACGGCACGAGATTGGGTCGCTCGGCCTCGAAGATCTCCCAGACAGTCCGGTCGGCGAACTCTGGATGCCGATGAGCCTTGGCGTAGGCGATACATTTATCGAGCAGCCAGGCGTTCAGCTCATCCAATGTCTTGAAGCGCAGCCGCGGGGTGAAGAAGCGTTCGCGGACCAACCCGACCTGGTTCTCGACCTGTCCCTTCTCCCAGCCCGACGCTGGCGTGCAGGCAACCGGATCGACCAGATAATGGCTGCACATCTGCAGGAAGCGCCGATTGTAGAGGCGGCCTTTGCCGACAAAGATCGTCTCCACCGCCGTCTTCATGTTGTCGTAGATGCCGCGCCGGCAAGTCCCCTTGAACAGTGCGAACGCCCGGTTGTGGGCGTCAAACACCATCTCCTGCGTCTCGCGCGGATAGGCCCGAACAAACAGCATCCGACTGTGGCAAAGCCGGACATGCGCCGCCTTCACCACCACCGTGGTCCCGCTCAACAGGACGACTTCGTGGCTCCAGTCAAACTGGTAGGCTTCGCCGGGCGCAAAGCTCAACGGCACATAAGCTGAGGTCGTCGAGGCGCCACGCTCTCGGCTCCACCGCCGCGCATAGCGACGAACCGCGTCGTAGCCGCCGGCATATCCGAGGCCGCGAAGCTCTTCGAACAAGCGGATCAGCGTCAGCCGTTCGCGCGTCGTCTTGCTCTCGTTCGCCGCCAGCAACCGGTCAAGCTCGGCACTCCACGGGCCCATCTTCGGAAGCGGCTGCGTCTCTCGCTCGTACCGGAACTCCGTCGCCTCCGAACGGATGACCTTGCGGACCACCTTGCGCGATACGCCAAGCTCCCGGCAGATCGCCTTGATGGGCTGACCATGAACAAAATAGGCGCGACGGATCTTCGCAATCGTCTCCACCACCAGCATCCCAACCTCGGCTTCCATGACTTGATGGAAGCCACTGTGGACCCTTGTCCCGGGGTCCCGATTGGATGCCGATTACCCCGAATACGGGGTCCTTATTCCATGCCGAAACACAGTTTCGAATATCTTGATTTCTGCACCTAGACGAAAGCAGCGCGAGGTCCGTTCCGGGTCAACAGCGTCGTTTGGGAGGTCGGCCAGTCACTTCCGGTCTACCCCGATAAGCGGACCGTCTCAGTGGCCGCCCGCACTTCGCATTCGGGCCAATAGCGGACGTGCCACTGTCCCTTCTCTGAGACGGGAAGGAAAGCTTCCCAATGCTTCCCGCTCGATTCAGTGTCCCAAAGCTCTTGCGATAATATCCGACCCTTTCTCGGCGACCATGATCGTCGCGGGATGGATGTTCGAGGACGGTATGGCCGGCATCACGGAAGCGTCCACGACCCGCAGGCCGTCGATGCCGCGTACGCGCAAGGCGCTATCTACCACCGCGTTGTTGTCCTCTCCCATTCGGCAGGTGCCGCAGGGATGAAACACGGTTGAGCCAACCTTGCGGACATAGTCTTCGATCTGCTCGTCGCTTTTCACCTCAGATCCCGGCCGCAATGGCGCGCTGATGAGCGAACGGAACGGATCGGTGGCCGCGATCTGGCTGGCGATGCGAAAACCCGCCGTCATGATCCTGATATCGTCGGGGTGGGTCAGGTAGTTGGCCACAATCCGTGGCGGCATCCGGGCATCTCTATCGCGTAACGTGATCTCGCCGCGGCTCTTGGGTCGGCAAACGCAAAAGACGAAGCTGAAGCCGGGCCAACGATGCAAGCCATGCACGAGGCCGTTGGACGAGAAATTGTGCACCATGAACTGGAGATCGGGCGTTTGCTGAGATGGGTTCGATTTGGCAAACAGAATGGCCTCGGTCGCACCGACGGCCATTTGTCCGGAACCGTCGATTAGCCATTGCAACACCATTTTTGTCGACTTGAGCGGCGACATCACGGCTTCGTTGAGTGTGTCGGGTGAGCGGGTTTTGAACGCGAAGTTCGACAGATAATGATCCTGCAAATTCTTGCCGACGCCGGTGAGATCGAGTTTGACGTCCATCCCCTCAGCAGCAAGTTCGGCGGCGGGTCCGACGCCGGAAGCAAGCAACAGCACCGGCGAGTTGACCGCGCCGCCGGACAAGATCAGTTCACGCCGCGCACCGATACGCTGGATCGTTCCGTCGTTACGTTCGACTTCGACACCGATCGCGCGGCGGCCTTCGAACAGAATCCGGCGCACATGGGTTTTGGTCATCAGTTCGAGATTGCGCCGGTGGAGGTTCGGCTTGAGGTAACCGGCGGCGGTCGAACGGCGCCAGCCATTGTGGATGTTGAGCGGCGCGAAACCGATCCCGTCGAGGCGCTCGCCGTTAAAATCCGGGTTACGTTGGTATTGCAGACGCTCGCAGGCTTCGATGAATGCTCTCGTGACCGTGCATGGCCGCTTGCTCTGTGTGATCGTCATCGGGCCGCCGGTGCCGCGCCACTCGTCGGGGCCGTCGACGCAATGCTCCATCCGCTTGAAGTACGGCAGCACGTCCCCGTAACCCCAGCCCGTTGCGCCAAGCCGTTGCCATTCGTCGTAATCGACGGGCGCCCCGCGCAGGAACACCAGTCCGTTGATGGAGCCTGAGCCGCCCAGGACCTTGCCGCGAGGCCAGATGATGCTGCGGCCACCGAGGCCGGGCTCCGGCTCGGTCGCGTAGCCCCAGTTTATCCGGGGATCAGGGACGACCTTGCCGAAACCGACCGGTAGATGGATCCAGAGATTGCGGTCGCGTCCGCCGGCCTCGATGACGCAAAGCGTAATGTTTGGGTTCTCGGTAAGACGCGCCGACACCACGCATCCCGCGGACCCCGCGCCAACCACAACAATGTCGAATTCGGTATCAAATTCAAATTTATCCATGACTGCTGCTCGTCACGATTGCTTTGATAAGGAAGAAAATTGGCTTTAGCCAAGGACGCGCGCTGTCACGGCACGTCTACCGATCTTCGGCCTTCTTCATCGACGATTATTGAAATCAAGGTCAGAGAATATCTTATCCGTCTTTCAACACGGACATATTATCCAAAAGCTGAGCTCTGCCCGTCACTCGACGTGAAATGTGGAAACAAAAATTTGCCACCGATCATCCGGTCGAATGAGGTTATAAGACTGCCGCCATTTCCGAACAACGCTGCCGTCCGGTCGCGTATTTTGCCACTCCAATGTGGCAAGCACACTCCGGCCTCCGATGGGCTGCACCGTCAGGTCAAGGAAGCGAGCGCCACTGGCGCCCTCGCGTTCGTAACGATCGGACACCTCCTGAAAAAACGCGACCAACTCCTCGCGGGACTGAAAACAATGAGTCGACCTGTCCCCTCGCATCGAAACGCTTGGCACAGAATAGAACATCGAGATTGCAGCGCCGTCCCTTTCAGCGAACGTGCGATTGTAATCGTCGAAGAATTTGCTGATCTCGTCTACCAAGGCCTGCGGCATGGGACCTCCAACTACGGAAAGGCGACATCGGACCGATGATAGCTCGAATGCAAACCCCGGCCAAATGCCATTTGTGAGCCGCCAATGTCCGCTTCGGGTGTGCGCCGTGAAAAGGCGGCGCTTTCCAGTGGGTGCAAGTCCCACCCGGCAACCGCTCCAGCCGGAAGCAACCGGAGCAGGCAAGTTTGTTAGCGAGTGCGATGGCCGCGACCTTGGTGGGGCGCCGGGCCAACAATCGAGTGAGCCAGGGCCGGTGATCGGTGCCATGGATCTTGGCATAGCGGATCACGGCGAGCGCGCCAGCCGTGAACAGGCTGCGTAAATAGAGATCCCCTTGTTTGCTGATACTGCCAAGCTTGTCCTTGCCTCCGCTCGGGAGACCGCGCCATAGCCGGAGCCGAAGCTGACGTCAGGGCGATGGGCGTCTGTCGGAACAATATCCTCTCGCAGCGACTGTTGGAATGGCAGGCCACTCCGATCCGCTATTGGACGGAAACCGGAAGCAAAGGTCGAGCGAAACTGAGTTCGTGACCGTCGGGGTCAGCTAGGTGGAAGAAGCGCTCACCCCATTCGGCATCGCGGGGCACAGTCGCCGGCTGGTAACCCGCCGCGAGCGCGCGTTCGTAAAGTGCGTCAACATCGCTGACGTAGAAGATGACTCGACCCCACCAGGACCAGCGTCGTTCGGCAGATTGGTCGATGAGATTGAGGTAGCTCGTACCTGCTCGAAAGCTAGTGAACGACGACCATTCGCCGCCGTGCAGGACCTCAAATCCCAGCGCTCGGTAAAATCGGACAGCTCGTGGCATTTCATGGGTGCACAGAGTGACCGCGCTGATCCCCTCGATCATGGCCAAAACTCCCCTGTTAGGTCTCCCTACGGCTGTTGAAGTCGCGCGCAGAGATTAACCTCCACGTCATGTGTGTCGAACGGTGAGCCAGTCAATGCCGAGCGCCCCTTCCTTGCATCGCCGCTCACGGCGAGCGGTAAATGCCCCAAACTGCTCGAACCGAAAGCGCTGACGCTCTAAACTCTCCATCGTGTCGGCCAAATAAGTCCAGGCGCTCACACAACCAATCGATCCCAGTGGCACCTGCGAAAAGGAGCGGAGCATGAAGGGCGATAAAAACGTTATCGAATACCTCAACAAGGCGCTGCGCCACGAGCTCACCGCGGTGAACCAGTACTGGCTGCACTACCGCCTGCTCGACAATTGGGGCTACGAGGTGCTGGCCAAGACGTGGCGCAAGGAATCGATTGAAGAGATGCAACATGCCGACGAGCTCATCGAGCGCATCATCTTTCTCGATGGATCTCCCAATATGCAGACGCTGGAATCCCTTCATATCGGGAAGACCGTGAAAGCCGTGCTCGACAGCGACTTGCAGGCCGAATTGTCGGCGCGCTCCCTCTACGCCGAAGCCGCGACCCATTGCCATCAGGTCAAGGACTACGTGACACGCGATCTGTTTGAGCAACTCATGCACGATGAGGAAGAGCATATCGATTTTCTGGAAACCCAGATCGACCTCGTCGCGCGGATCGGCCTTGAGCTATATGCCCAGCGCCATATCGGAGAGCTCGACAAGGACTAAAGCGCCAACGACTGCTTTTGACCCAAATGCGAAGTGCCGACCGCATGGGTGGATCTCCGAGTTCGGGGGTAAACCAGGCCTATGTCGGACGTGGCAAAATCAACGCGATTGATGTGGTGGACGACGCCCGCTCCCGGCATCGAATGTGCCAAAGGGTGATCGTTGAACAACGAATCACCGGAGGGAGTCATCCACATGCAAGTTAGCACCATCGGCGTTGATCTCGCCAAGAATGTATTCCAAGTGCACGGAGTGGATAGTACGGGTAAGGTCGCCATCACCCGCCAATTGCGGCGCAAGCAGGTCATCGACTTCTTTAGCAAGATTCCTCGTTGCCTGGTCGGCATGGAAGCCTGCGGTACCGCTCATCATTGGGCGCGTGAAGTTTCCAAACTCGGTCACACCGTGCGTCTGATGCCGCCGAGCTCCGTGAAGGGCTATGTCAAACGGTCGAAAAACGATGCTGCCGACGCAGCCGCGATCTGTGAGGCCGTGACACGCCCGTCGATGCGGTTCGTGCCGATCAAGTCGACCGATCAGCAAGCCTTACTGATGTTGCATCGAACGCGGGATCTTTTGATCCGTCAGCGCACGCAGCTGATCAATGCGCTCCGAGCTCACCTTACCGAGTTCGGCCTCGTTGCAGAGAAGGGACGCGAAGGCCTCGCGCAGCTGGGCGCTATCATCGCGGACGAAATGAATCGCGAAGCTCTTGCATCTGCGATGAAACAGGCGCTGCAGGCCATTATCGATCAACTCGCTGCTCTGGAATTGCAGATCGGGACGCTGGACCGCGCCATTCACGCCCATCATCGTGCCAACGATATGAGCTGCCGCCTCGAGACTGTGCCCGGGATAGGCGTGATCGGGGCTACGGCCATCGCTTCCACTGTCACAGACCCGAGTAACTTCAAGTCCGGTCGGGATTTTGCAGCATGGATCGGGCTCGTGCCGCGGCAGCACTCGACGGGGGGCAAGCAGCGGCTCGGCGGCGCATCTCCAAGCAGGGAGATCGCTATCTTCGACGGTTGCTCGTCATCGGTGCAACGGCCGTTGTTCGGCACGCCCGCCAGCATCCGCAAAAGCATCCCTGGATCATGAGGCTGCTGACCAAGAAGCCGGCCAAGCTCGTCGCCGTTGCCGTTGCCAACAAGATGGCGCGCATCGCTTGGGCGATCATGGCCAAAGGGGGACGCTATCGAGCGCCGGAGCTCGCTGCAGCCACCTGAAGAGGCTTGCCAACGGGAGCGTGAGGCGACGGCGGAGCAAAACAATCGAATTGCGAGGGTGATGATGGCGTGATGCGAAACGGTCGAGCCGTCGATTGGGACAACCCGCTTCTGGGTCATGCGCGTCAAAGCCCGTGCGATTGATTGGGACCCGATCCGCGGACTACATCAGGGCCAGCGGTCAATGGTGCCGCGCAAACAGGCCGGACACATGACTTGCACCCGACCGCAAGCCGAACGTCAGATTCTTCTTGCAATGCGGGCGTCGTCCACACATGACCCTAAGGAGACATCGAGCCTGATCGCCTCCGAGGCCGGTTGGGTGCATCAAATTCATCAATGCTGGGATCACCTACGCGACTGGATGCAAATGCTCCCGCGTTGCCGAGAACTCTGGATAACGTCTCGGCTGGCACGATTGCAGACAGCGCTCGTGTATTCAACCGCATTGCTGGGTGAAAGGTCTTTGTCCGTGAAGACGAACCGACGATTTGCGACGCCATGGCAAAAATAGGATCATCGCGATGACGATTAGAAGCACACAGTCGGCTCGCTATTGCCGTCCACAGCCAAAAATCCGTTAGCATCTGCACCGGTTCGGGTATAGTTTTTGGAAGCCCCAATATCTAGCAAGCCGAAGCCCAAAATCTAGCAAGCCAAAGGATGATACGCTCACAAGATCAGGGAGGTCTATCATGCCAGCTGTTCGTGATCGACTACAGGTGCTGTCGGCAACCATTATTGTGTTGGCAGCAATAAGCACCGGCGCAATTGCCCAGAAGAAATACGATGCTGGTGCGACAGATACTGAAATCAAAATCGGCAACATCATGCCTTATAGCGGCCCAGCCTCTGCTTACGGCGTCATGGGAAAAACAGAGGCCGCATACTTTAGGAAGATCAACGCCGAGGGCGGGATCAATGGCCGTAAGATTAATTTCATCTCATACGACGACGCCTACAGCCCGCCAAAGGCTGTTGAGCAAGCCCGCAAACTCGTCGAAAGCGATGAAGTCCTGTTAATTTTCCATCCCCTCGGTACGCCCTCTAACTCGGCGATTCAGAAGTATATGAACGAGAAGAAGGTGCCTCAGCTGTTTGTTGCAACCGGTGCGACGAAGTGGAACGATCCGAAACAGTTTCCTTGGACAATGGGCTGGCAACCCAATTACCAGAGCGAAGGTCGCATTTACGCTAAGTATATTTTGAAGGAAAGGCCGACCGGCAAGATCGGTATCCTTTATCAGAACGACGACTATGGAAAAGATTACGTTAAAGGCATTCGGGACGGTCTAGGCGCTAAGGCAGCTTCGATGATTGTCGGAGAAGAAAGCTATGAAACCACTACACCTACCATTGACTCGCACGTAGTGGCACTCAAGGCGGAGGGTGCAAATATTTTCATTAGCATCACGACGCCGAAATTCGCGGCGCAGTCAATCAAGAAAGTAGCTGAGCTTGGGTGGAAACCGCTGTTCATTCTCAACAGCGTTGGCACATCTACCGGGACCGTCATGAGGCCAGCAGGTTTTGAAAACGGACAAAATATAATATCGGCAACTTATCAGAAAGATCCCACAGACCCGCAGTGGAAAGATGACGCAGGTATCAAGAACTTTGACGCTTTCCTTACGAAATATTTCCCGGAGGGCAATCGTGAGGACCTCTTTATAATGACTGGCTACAATGTTGCTCAAACGATGGTTTATGTTCTCACAAAGTGCGGCGACGATCCTACCCGCGCGAATATCATGAAGCAGGCAGCGAGCATCAAGAGTCTGCAGCTCGAAGGGCTCTTGCCCGGAGTCACGATCAACACCAGCGCAACTGACTTCGCTCCGATCAAGCAATTTCAGCTCAGGAAATTCAGGGGCGAGCGTTGGGAATTGTTCGGCGATGTCATCAGTAGCGAGGTCGGCGAATAGGGCATGAGGTGATCGTCCGCTTGTGATGCTGTGGACGGCTCCTCCACCGGCACGAGAGTGCCAAGTAGTGGGTGCCTTTTTGAAGCTCCTACGATTCGGAGGAGCAGCCAATGCAATCAATTTCGACGAACGGTCTGGATATCGCGAAGTCGGTCTTCCAAGTGCACGGCGTTGATGCAGCCGGCCAGGTGGTCCTACGCCGTCAGTTGAGGCGCCGGCACATCCTGGCGTTTTTCCAGAAGCTGCCGCCCTGCCTGGTGGGGATCGAGGCTTGCGCGTCATCGCACCATTGGTCCCGCGAACTGCAGGCGTTGGGGCATACGGTGCGATTGATGCCTCCGGCCTATGTGAAGCCCTATGTCAAGCGGCACAAGAACGACAGCACCGACGCGGAGGCAATTTGCGAGGCGGTCACCAGACCCAACATGCGGTTCGTGCCGACCAAGACGGTCGAGCAACAGAGCTGTCTGATGCTTCACCGGGCGCGCCACCTCTTCATCCGTCAGCAGACAGCAGTGATCAACTCAATCCGCGCCTATCTCGCCGAGTTCGGGATTGTCGCCCCTGTCGGGCGCAGGGGTGTCGAGCAGCTGCTGGAAGTCGTCGCCGATACAGCCGACCACCGGCTCCCCCGAGGTGGCCCGCGCATGTCTTGCTGCTCTCGGCAGTCAATTGCGCGCGCTGAAGGCTCAAATCCTGGAGTTCGACAGACGCATCAACGCCTGGCATCGATCAAGCGCGACGAGCAAACGGCTGGACGCGATCCCCCGTGTTGGGCCGGCGTTGGCCACAGCTTTGGTGGCCAGCATTGCGGATCCCACGGCTTTTCGATCGGGACGAGACTTCTCGGCCTGGGTTCGGCTCGTGCCGAAGCATAACTCGAGGAGACCGCCCGTGACCAGCCTTGTCGAGCGCCTCGACTTGCCCGCCGCGTTGCTGCGCGCGCGCAGTCGGCGCGACACCGAAACTGACACCGTTCAGTTTGCGCAGGCCGCGCTCGCGGCGGCTAAGCAGGCGGGCCTGGAGCTGGCGGTGCGGGCGCGCTATGTCGCGCTCGCCGTAATCGCCTGCCTGTTGCCGATTATCAACCCGGCATGGGAGCAGCTATATTATGTGGCGCTGCTGGGCCTGTTCGCGCTGATCGGCTGGGCTCAGGCCAGAGTTGGGCGGGTTGGCGTGTCGCGGCCGGAGCTTGCGCTGCTGTTCTGCGACCTCGCGCTGATGACGTTCGTCCTCGTGGGGCCGAATCCCCTGGGCTCCGGGCACTGGCCGGCGGCGATGCAACTCCATTTCGGCAACTTCATCTATTTTTTCGTGCTCCTGTCGGGCGCGACGCTGGCCTATTCCTGGCGCACGGCCATCGCGGTCGGAACGTGGACCTCCGCCCTCTGGATCATCGGCGTTGCCTGGGTGTGGTGGCAGCCCGATCGCGATCCCGCGCTGACCGCCCGCATCGCAGCGGCGATCGGCAGCGATCCCAGGCTGTTGCAATTGCTCTCGCCCAACTCGATCGTGTTCGGCGAGCGAATTCAGGAGATCGTCGTGTTTATGATCGTCGCGGTGACGCTCGCCGTGGCGGTACGCCGCAGCAATGATCTCCTGATCCGCCATGCCGCGGTGGAGCGCGAACGCGGCAATCTCGCGCGCTACTTCTCGCCGAACGTGGTCGAGGAATTGTCACGGCATGACGAGCCACTGAAGCAGGTGCGCACGCAAAACGTCGCGGTGCTGTTCGTCGACATCGTCGGCTTCACGGCCTTTGCCGACGCGCGCACGCCGGACGAGGTCGTGCGCACCTTGCGTGAATTCCACGCGCTGATGGAGCAGGAGGTTTTCCGTCACAGCGGCACGCTGGACAAATATCTCGGCGACGGGCTGATGGCGACCTTCGGCACGCCGTTCGTCGGAAAGGCTGACGCCATCAACGCGCTACGCTGTGCGCAGGCGATGATGGAGGCGGCGGATCGATGGAACAACCAGCGCAAAACGGCCGGCGAGGTTCCGATCCGCGTCAGCTTTGGCTTGCATTATGGGCCAGTCGTGCTCGGCGACATCGGGATGACCCGTCTCGAATTTGCGGTGATCGGTTCGACCGTGAACGCGGCAAGCCGGCTCGAAGCCTTGACCCGCGCGCTCGACTGCGCGCTGGTGGCGAGCGACGATCTCGTCAGGCAGGCCAGGACCGAACTCGACAGTGCAGAAGCGGTGTTTCGTCCCCTGATGGCCCAGGCTCCGCAGACCATGCGCGGGTTAGAGCAACCGATCGCGATCTGGACGCAGGCACGCGCGGAGGAGTGATAGATCGCGGTGATCGCAACGGGCTTGGCGCGTTCGGAGCCTCGTCGTATGAAGCCAGCCTGCTCTCCCAAAGCGTCGTCCGACGGGAGTAACTCCGAAGGCAAAGGTCACAGGTTCGAATCGTGTCGGGTGCGCCAAGCTGCCATTGGTCCTTACGCGCACCGCCGACGTCTCATCCCAAGGACGTCCATTAATCGCCATAGATGCGATCGTCCACTGATGCGTGCGCCCGCCATTCATCGCGCTGGAGACTTGGTGCCGTTCGATTCCCGGCTTAGCTTCTCCAAGACACCGCGCATTGCTTCGATCTGCGAGCCGAAGCCGGCCCAATCCCCTGATTTCAGGCGCTCCATAGCCTGATTGTAGCGATCGAGCGCCTCCTGCGCAGCGCTTGTGTGTGGCATCTCCATCGCGGCGCCGGGTACAGCCGGCGCGGTGCCGGTGGCTGCGAATAGAGCCGACAAAGCTTCCGGCAGCGTTTCCTTCATCACGATCTTTTCGCCATAGGCTGCGATCACCCGCTTGAGCTCTGGCAGGTGTCCATACTCCGCACGCAAATACAGCGGCGTGACATAGAGAATCGAGTTCTCGATCGGAATCACGAGTAGGTTCGTGCCGCGGATCACTCGCGAACCCATCTGATTCCACAGCGTGATCTGTTGCGAAATCTCGGTGTTCTGATTGATCCGTGCTTCGATCTGGAACGGACCGTAGACGAGCTTGTCTTTGGGAAATTCGTAGACGATGAGCTTACCGTAGTCGGGCGCGTCACACCGCGCGGCGAGCCACGCGATCATATTGTCGCGGCGGCTCGGCACCATCGGAACCATGAGAAAGAATTCGGCATGCGGCTCGCCCGGCAGCCGCATGATGATATAGTAGGGTGACATCATTTCGATGCCGTCGCTGCCCGGCTGGCGCGGAAATTGCCACAGATCTTCGCGATTGTAGAAAACCTCGGCCTTTTTCATGTGGTAGGTTTGATAGATTCGCGCTTGAATCAGGAACAGCTCCTCCGGATAGCGTATGTGCTTCTTCAGGTCCGCAGACATCGCCGCAAAGGGCTTGAACAGGCTCGGGAAGACGCGCCGATAGGTCGCCGCAATCGGATCGCTGGGGTCGACCAAATAGAACACGACGGTTCCGTTATAGGCGTCGATAAGGATCTTCACGGAATTGCGGATGTAGTTGAGATCGCGACCCTGCGCGGGCTCGGCTGAGGGAAAATATGAGCTAGTTGTATAAGCGTCCTGGATCCAGAACAGCCGCCCCTCGCTGATGACCAGATAGGGATCGTGATCCAGTCCCAGAAACGGAGCGATCGTGCGCACCCGTTCCTGGATATTGCGACGGATCATGATGCGGCTGTCGCGCGTGACGTAATCAGTGAGCAGGAGGTTCACGTCGCTGAAGTATTGGGCGAACAGCATTCTCTTCAAAATTCCGCCGATCGGAATGCCGCCGGTGCCTTCATAAAACGCGTAGACGTTGTCTTGCCCTTTCGGATAGTCGAAGTCCGGAACCGTGCCCTTGACGATGACGTACGTGTTGCTCTCTTCGCCATAGTAGACGCGCGGTTCGCGGATCTCGGGGCCTCCGTCCGCAAAGGGGGGAATGTCGCGCAAATAGAAGTATGGCAGTCCCTCGGTGCTCTTGCGCGTCACCGGGCTCATAACCGCGCCATTGCCATGGGTGAACAGCACATGGCGGTTGACCCAGGTCTGGGCGTTGGGCGGCAGCAGGGAAGGCTGTAGCTCGCGGGCCGAGAGCATCACGCTCTGATAGGAGCCGTCGAGCCAGTAGCGATCGACGTCAACGTCATGAAATCTGTAGTAGGTGCGGATCTCCTGGAGCTGCGCGTATGTATCGTACAAAGGCAGCCAGTCCCACAGCCGAATATTGTCGATCGTCGCCTTGTTGGCCTCCAGCGTGCTGATTGTCAGGGTCTGTTCGGCAGCGAACGGTTTGGCGACGATTCGATCGAGATCGTAGGCCTGCTGGGTCAGCGCGATGTTGCGTTCGATGTAAGGCTTCTCCAACTGCAACTCGCTTGGCTTGACGAAAAATTGGCGAAAAACCGCCGGGATGACGCCGGACAGCACGACGGAGCTGAGAGCGACGAGCAGGATCGCGGCAGCGGGGACACGGTAACTTCGCATTTGCAAATTGGCCCACGCTGCCAGCGCGGCGACGATGGAAGCAACGATCAGGAACCACAGGACGGGAAGCTGCACGTGGATATCCGTGTAGCTTGCGCCGACGACCACCCCATTGTCGCCGTAGAGCAGGAGATAGCGATCGAGCCCGTAGGACCCGGCCTTCACCGCGAAGAAGAGACCAAGCAGCGCCGAGCCGTGGGCGATCGCTGTCTCCGACATCGAGCGATGATGGGCGCCGTATTCGATATCGCCATGGAGCCAGTAGATTGCTCCCGCGAACAACGCGCTCAGGATGAGCGTGAGCATCATCCAGTTCTTGATCTCGATATAGGCGGGCAACGAGAAGAGGTAGAAGCCGATGTCCTTGCCGTAGAGCGGATCATTCGAGCCATAAGGCACGCAATAGAGATACCGCAGCAGGGTTGGCCAATCGCCGGCTTCTCCCGCGGCTACAAACGCAGCGAGCAAGGCCGCGCTGCCGGCGATTATATAGGGCCACGGCAGCCGATCGCGGAGAAGCACGAACGGATCGGGCGGCGGCTGCCATCCGGTGGCCGTGGGACGCGGTATCGACGGCCGTCGCGCAAGACGCCGCGCGAGCGATCCGTTCAGCCAAAGCACAATGCCGGTTGCGGTGAACACGCCGACAAACATCGCGGCTTCGGCGGCAAGCGTGGTCCAGAACACCTGCACATAGCCGACCGAGGAAAACCAGAGCCAGTCGACCAGGACTTCTCCGGCGACCCGGACCAGCCACAGGAAAACGATGAGGACGACGGCAGCAATGATCCACCGCGCCGGGACACTTCGCCCCGGGCCCTTCCGTGCGGGTCCGGCAATCTGGGCCGTCATGATCCGATCATAGCAGAAACGGACCGCGCCGCCGCTTTATTCGTTGTCGCCCAGCCGCGCTCACGAATCCGGATTTATAGGTACGCGTCCAAGGTCAGCTAATCCCGAACTACCTGCAGCTGCCGATGGCGCACAGCCATATTGCCGCCGTCGAACGGCGGATACGCCATCGCGTCCTGTAACAGTAGCGCGCGAACCCGCCATCTGAAGCGGATTTAACGGATGAGCCCTCTTCATCGGCACTTTGACAGCACCTCTTGGAGTGTTGCCTCAAACGAGTGCGGCGAAATCCCAAGTTCAACAAAGCCAGGCATCTCCGGCGACGACACGGTATCGATCTGCATCAGCTCCACCTGATTACGCGTGAGAAGCGGGTCCGGGAGTATTTCGGAGGCCCATGCCAGTGCGTACCAAACTGAGAACGGAATTGGGATCAGGATGGGCGAGAGGCCAGCTTGGCGCGCGACGACTCCGACAAATTCCTCGTAAGAGTAGACGCCCAAACCGCCGCACTCGAAGATCGTCGGTTGCGTCTCGGCTCGCTGGATGATCCGAACAGTCGCCTCCGCCACATCTTCCACATAGGCCGGTTGCAGTTTCATCCGGCCACGGCCGAACATCGGGTAGATTGGGAGCCGGCGGAGAAGCTTGAGGATGGTCGTGACGAACGCAGCGCCAGGTCCGAACATTACGGCCGGTCGGATGATATGTGCGTCAGCGAAAGCAGCCCCGACCACCAATTCACCTTCGCCGCGCGCTCGGATGTACCGCGATTGAGACGTGGCATCGGCGCCGATGCCTGAAATATGAACGAGCCTTTTGACTCGGGCCCGGTGCGCCTGGGCTGCTACCCGTTGGGCAGACTCCACATGAACAGAATGAAACGTCTCCCGTCGGTGCTCGACGTAAAGGCTGACCGTGTTTACGGCGGCATAAGCGCCGGCGAGTGCATCAGCGACAGACCGTTCGTCGTGAATATCGGCCTGGACCAATCGAAGTTGCGGATCATGAGGGCCAGACCGACTGCGCCCGCGATCTGGATGTCTTGACGCGATCCGGACAGGAAACTCGCGATCGCGCAGATGCTGAACGATGCGGCGACCGAGAAAACCAGTTCCGCCGAATACGGTGACGGTGCGATCGTTCGTTGCCATCCTTTGATCTTTGCTCGAGTGGGCGGTTGCAGCACAGTAACGGACATCAGCAGCCGCAACCAACAATCAGTCTGGTGATACATGAGTTTCGGGTCATCAGCTCAGGCTGAGGACTTCGACCTACTCGCGAGAATGGATGTCCGATATATGCTTGGCAGCCGCATCAACCAGGCATCGTGGGAGGTCCGTTCCGGGTCAAAATCGGAGCTCGTGACCGCCTCACGGCATGCCCGCTTTACCCCCAACATCCGACATTGCGGTGGAAGGGTTTGACGCCCGTGCGTGTTAGTGGGATGCCGAGCCGACCACCAATGTTCGAACCGAACGAACCGTGACGGGGCTTAAATGTCCCACCTTGCTGGCGTCACGCTACTTGAACGCTGGCACTGCTCACCGTCATGCGCAGGGAGAGCGTTCTATCTTTTCATCTTTCTGAAGGCGGCGGGACTGCGGGTATCCGAGCGGCGCGAGGTATTCTGGGTGCATACATTCTTATGCAAAACCTCAAAATAGTCGCAGCAATTGAGCGTTACACTGCGCGCTCGATGCGGGCATGAGGGCTAAGCAAATGACGCGGCAACTGCTTACGATGCTGGCGGCATCGCTCCTTCTGGTCTCTTTGGCCGTAGCCGATACAGTGATGGCTAACGATTTCGATCCAGATGCGTATCTAGCGGATAGAGGCGACGCGCAAGCCCAATACAATCTCGGACTCAAGTACGCTACCGGCCAAGGCATTCCGCAGAACTACTTCGAGGCTGTTAGGTGGTATCGTCCTGCAGCCGATCATGGCCGCGCTGACGCGCAGAATAATCTTGCACTGATGTACAATGAAGGGAAGGGCGTACGGCAGGACTTTTTGGAGGCCGTGAAATGGTATCGACGCGCCGCCGAACAAGGCTACGCCACCGCACAGTACAATCTCGGCCTCGTGCATACTAACGGAACGGGCGTGCCGCAGGACAATGTCCTCGCGTATATGTGGTTCAGTTTGTCGGCTGCTCAGGGTGACAAGGACGCGATAGTAAGTCGAAACGGACTCGCACAACGCATGACTTCGGCGCAGATCGCCAAGGCGGCGAAGCTGGCTCGCGACTGGCGCGCGACGACGGTAGCTCAAGCTGGTGCTGCTCAACCGGTCGACCATGGTGCTCTACCGGCGTGGGACGATCTTCCAGCCACCAAGAGCGCGCCACGACAAGAAGGACAAGATTTCGACAGTATACCGCCCGACGCAAACGCAAAAGCTATTCTAGATTGGTCAGCGAGGTCGGCCAACTGCGAGACCGATTCAATCGAATCTGTATCGGGCGACGGCGGAATAATTAAGATGCTTTCGGGGGCAATATTTCAGGTTGATGGTGTCGACCAGGTCGATACCCAACTCTGGCTGCCAGCCGACGACGTGGTGGTGTGCGATGATGCGAGGGTCATCAACACTGACGAAAGCAGCGAGCAGGCTTCAGTCGCTAAGCTGCGCTAACCCAAGGTTGCTGGTACATAGTCGCGGCGCCCCTCCCATCTGCTCGGCTGGCCGAGCGACGGAGCCAACTCTGGAGCATCCAGCAGCGGGGGCCGCCCTGAGGACGAGGGGCGCAGTTGGTCGGGAGAGGGTGTGAAGCTCAGGCCTCGCATGACAGAACTTATGGACACCGCGGTACGTTGCGAATGGCATGGATGGCCGCGCCAGCAGTACGCCAGTCAAGTCAGTGGCCCCCAAGCACCGTCATAGCTCAACGGAGGCTCGGCCCTATGTTGAGTCCCCTGGGTCGACTTAAACAGCCCGGCTGCGCCCATCCGTCAAGCTGTCAGGCACGTTCTTCCAACAGCACCAAATAATTGGATACGCGGACGCGTAAGCGAGCTCAGCCATGCACATGGCTTCGCGTGCACTGCGGGCCGTTACAGGGATACTTTGAAAGAGGTAGGACAGTTCTTCGTGAACACTGGAATGATAAAAGTGTAAGCGTCTGGTGAGCCACTGGCTCCGGCCGACGCGTTGTACGGAGTAGATGTGATCACCCATCTGCTTGATATGGAAAAGCCCTACCTTTAGCCAGCCACACCCGCGGCGCATGCTGTCGGGATGCAACAAGACAGTTCCGCGGGAGAATAGCAGGCGAGGAGCCTGCTTTTCAGTCCATTCGTTCGACGGGTGCATTTTGTACTCCTTCTTCCTCGCGGTCATCTCAAGTTCGATGTTGGATAATGGCATGCGGAGCGCATCGGATTATCGCTGTTGCTCAGGTTCCGATGGGGATCCAACAGGCGGCGAGCACTGACGTCGGCAGCGGATCGCAATGCTCGGCAACGAGCATTGCCGACGCCATCGTTCGGGACCAGATCGGGTTGCCACTGAAGGCGCAAACCAGGGCCTGATCTTGATCAGGCTGGTTGGCTACTGAGCGTTCGATGATCCAATACCTGCCGCAACGCTGCACCCAAAGCATCCGATCGCTGGTGCTCGACCGTTTGCTGAAACCCGATGTTCCTCTTTTCCAACCTGCAGGGAGTGCACCGCCGGACACGTAGCCCAGCGCGTTGAGTATGGTCGGTCCCGCGATCGACACGTGGGTTGCTGAAGGTAAGTAGTAGTCCGGCATTTCGGTTTGTGTTCGATCCAAAATCGGATCGAACAGCATCGCCGGAACTTGCTTTAGCTTGGCTGTGGCGATCATGTTTTTCTTACCTTTTCACCTTGTCCCAAGGTGCAAATGTGCCAAGGTGAGGCGGTGGAACCTTGGCGGGGTTCTACCTTTTCACCTTCCGGCAGCGGTCTCATTGGGCGTACCCAGCCGCGGCTGACGGTGTCGCGAAAGCCACCAGGTAACAGCCGGCGCGACTGGATCGGGATGAACTTCAGTTCCCGCATGATCATGGCCAGCCTACGTGCGTTGCTGGTCGTGTGGCGGGCGCCTACGAGGTCAAGAAGTGCAACCGTGCTCATGGCATCCACGCCCTTCAGAGCGCTTTCCAGGGGCTTCCTCCACGGGTCGGGAGTTGGAGCGTCCAGCTGTTTGGCGGCGTCGCGTATTTTCTCAAGGAAGGACATGGGCACCTCCTGGTGTTGTAGCTGGCACCTTTGTGGCGGTCGGTCTGTGACGCTTCTGGCGGGCAATTAGTTCGGCTCGTTCGGCAACGGCGTAGCCAAGGGCGGCAGCGGGCCGCCTTATGATGGCTGTCGGCATGGGGCGCGGCCAATGCCGACGGTGAAGGCGGCAGGTGATCAATGGCCCCCTAAAGGGGGGCCCATTGACCACCACCACTGCCGCAGGGGATTGGTCAATGCATTGACCAGCAATTGACCAATTGACCACCGCGCTAGGCGGTGATTTCGGGCTCGGTTGCATCGGGTTTTCCGTTCGTGGTGAGTGAGGGGTCGGTGTGAAGTCCTTGCCTTCTCCGAAAACGTCCCGCTCCCGTAATTGCGCGGGACGCTAGGGCGCCTTCCTTCTGCATGGTCTTGATCATCGTCTTGACCAAGGCTTCGAGATCACCGGGGACCCATTGCCGTGGAGTGGTAGCGGTCTGTGCCGCGGCAATGGCGTCCTCCATGATGGAGCGCTCGTTGGCGGCGCCAGCGGTGTTCGGGCTGTACGGATAGAAATTGCCGTTGATCATTTTGCCGCGATTGACCAGGTCCAGGATCGCCTGCCGTATTTTTTGGTCGTCAGTTGAGCCGGCTCCGCCCGTTTGGGATGGCTGCAGCTCACGAACGATCGCCTGCACATTGTCGCCGAAAGGGTAGATCGTAGGCTCGGCATTTGGCAGCTGCACGCTGTGTAGGCGATACAAAGGCAAATCGGTGCTGCGGGGGACGAGGTTGGACTTGGCGTCGACAAGTTTGATATAAGATGCCCGCTGCGACGGAAGTATTCCGAGCGCCGCTGCTTCCTCAGCGGACAGAGGGACAGGCATGATGGCGCGCCGTGCCAAGTTGACGATGGACGCGGCGCCGCTGATGGCATCCGCGCTGCCGACGTCGCCGCCCTTCCGGGTGTGGTGCACGATCAGCGCTGCGCAGTCGAAATCCCCCGCCAGGCGCTTGAGTGCCCGCATCACAAGCGACATGCTGGAGTTGTCGTTCATGTTGCCGCCGGCGCATAAGGCGACGAGAGGGTCGAGGACGATGACGTCCGGTGATAAAGTCTGAAGCGCGTCCTTCAGCATGGAGAAGCCGGCCTCGTCCAGTTCGGATTGGCCCTTCAGGTTGGTGCGCAACAGCGAGAGACCTTGAACGCAGGGATTATCGGCGCCGGCGACGGAAAGGCGGTCCAGCTCGTGTTCGCTGACCCCGTGGGCCAGGCAGAAGGCCCACACGCGCCGTCGAATTTCCTCGGTGCTGTCTTCGGCATTGATGATCAGGACTTTGAGGTCGTGGCCGCGGATTTCTTCTTTCAGGAGTTCCTTGCCGACGGCGATCGACACCATCATGCCGATGGCCAAGGACGACTTGCCGCCGCCACCTGGCGACCCGAGGACAGTGAGTTCGCCGCGGACCAAGTCATAGCCGTACAAGGTGCGACGGTGCCGGATGTTCGAGAAGGTCACTCTCAAGTCTGCCGGGGACCAGATTGCCGGTGCTGCAATCGTCGAGCCGGGATTTACCGTGGCGGTAATTGGGCCGGTCAGGTGAAGCGGCGACTTGCCCAGGGAAAAAAATGAGCAAGTTGCGCATGACTGGCAACCCGCGCCGCGAATAGTTGCGCAGCTAGGCCAGCCAATGCCCCGTTCTGCGCGATCTGCCAGCTTGCGCTCGTACATCGCCTGCGTGTCGGCAGAGGTGTAATCCCGGTGGCCCTTCGAAATCTCGTGTGCGATCGCCTCGCCGCCTTCGAGAAACGTCGCCAACAGCACGGAGTACATCCAGAGGGTCTGGTCGTAGTCCGCTCCGCCAGTGTCACGGGCGTGGCGCGAGAAGCCGCACTTCTCGAAGACGGGACCAGGGTCGAGCGGGTGGCTGCTACGTCGGATGCGTGCGGTGAGATCGTCAGCCCCGGGGAACGACGCGAAAGCGGGGGCGGGTGGATCACCGAAAGCGCTCTCGTGGCCCGGCTCGATCACCGGAACCAAGGAGGGTGAGAGCACGTTCGCCGCAAGCTTGATCGACGTCACGTTACGTAACGTGCAAAGCTCGGTCGCAAAGTCGTACGGGCGGCCTAGATGAACGAGCTTAACGAGCCGGGGCGGAGAATATTTATGGTTCAGCGTATCCGGTACCCGAAGGATACGAGCACTGTCGGTTGTGAGCCCCGTGTCGCACTTCACACCCTCCCTGATCAGTAGGGCCTTGAGACCCTCAGCGTGGCCGCGCCAGTCGTCCGGCGTCATTGCCGCGTCCGCAATCCAGTACACGTGCACGCCGCCCCCGGACTTGACCACGGCAGAGGGCGTGGGGAGCCCGATCTTCTTCCGGAACTTGCGGATCGCAGCAAGCGCCTTCGAGATGGAGGTGTAGTGCTTGCCAGTGGTATCGTCCGGCTTGACGTCAATGTCGATCCAGATGGCCTTGAGCCAAGTGGCGTTAGCCGCAAGGCGCCTGGCCTTGGCCTTGCCGGTTTCGGCGTTTGTGGCGATGTCGCTCTGCTGCGAGGTGCAGAACCACACGTCGAAGAACTGACTGGTACTCTCGACCAATGCGGCGCGGCTGAGGAAGTCATCGACCGTCTTGAAGGGCCAACCGACGACGAAATCCTTCCCTCCCTTGATCGAGGGGTTCGTGTTTTTCGCGTGGCAGTGGAGGTTGATCCATCCGGGAGCATTGGCACTCCCCGGCCAAACCACCACGCTCTCCAAGAACTTTCGGTTCTTCTCAGCGTTGGACAGCGACGCGCGGGGGTGCGCTTCGCTGGGATTTGTTGACATGCCGGGAACATCGGCGCCGGTGCAATCGCCCTGCCGATCGGCAGCCTCAACAATGCCGGATGGAGCGTCAGACATGCCGCGGCACTCGCTCTTGAGGGCGCTCGGTAGCGGTCTCGCGATCCCTGGCTTTTGCGTTGAGCCACTCGTCGATCTCGTGTTCAAACCAAGCAGTACAGCCAGGACTGAGTTTGATAGGCGCTGGAAACTGGCCGCGGTTTACAAGGCGCCAGATACTGCTCGCTGCTAATCCGGTCTTCTCTGAGACATGCGGGAGCCGGATAGTCCGGAGGTGAGGTATGGTCTCGGTGCTCATAGTTGTCTCCATTCGATGGAGACGGCACCGTGGTGCATCATGGACATCATCGGTTACACGAGCCCGGCTCGTGTAATGGCCATATGCAGGATCAACCCATAAGCGGCCCTCGCTTCAGGGCCTGGTGTACATCACGTCGAACCTGGCTGTCCGTCGCGACAATGCCTGTGTCGTCTAGCCATTCGATGAGCTTCATTATGGTGCGATTTGAAGTCGCGGCTTTTTGGTCCTTGCGGTATTTCTTCTCCAAAACAAAACGCAGCAGGAGATTGACCCTGTCCCTCCGAAATGCTGCATTTCGCTTTGCGGCGCTCGTGCTCTTCTTTCCCCTCAATTGTTGCTGACGAGAAAGGTGGGCAACCAAGACTGCTAGCACAAACCGCTCTTCGGTCGTGTAGTCGGGTATGGCTCTCGGGGCCAGGGCACGATCCACCAGCCGTCCTACCGCTCGGATTTCTGCTTGCGAAAGCCCAGCGTCGCCGGCATTCGACATAACGCCCTCAAGAGGACCGGTCTTCTTGCCCATTCTCATACCTATCAAGTTGATCGGCGACAGCCTGAAGCGCTTCGGCATGCTGCTCGCGATAGCGGCTCTTGTTGTAGATCGCCAGGAGGTGGTCGTTTTGAGGATTTTTGTGCCCCAAGATGATGCTCACGACGTGCGGTGCAACATTGAGGTCCGCAGCCATGGTAGCGCAGGTCCTTCGCAGATCATGCCGGGTCCAACCTTTAGTTCCGGTCCGGTTGAACATGGACTTCGACCAACGATCCCAGTTGTCTAGCTTGCCGCCGTGAGCATTCGGGAAAACCAGCGCACCTGCATCCTGCCCTTTTTGCACTGTTAGCAGCATGGAAACTGCTTGACGGGGTAAGGGAATGATATGCGGTTGGGGAGGGGTCTGCTTCTTGCGTGCCCGGCTGCGGGTATCCTTTCGCCGGCCGGCAGTGATGGTCCATACTCCGGCATCAAGATCGACCTCGCTCCAGGTCGCTGAGCAGACCTCGTCTAGCCGGGCGGCAGTCCACAGCATCATACGGGCGGCGGGTCCATGACGCCCATCAGCGAGGGCTGGCAGCACCTTAGCGAGGGTATCTCGATCAAGGACAGTTTGACCGCCCCCGTGGACGTCGACCTCTGCGGGCTTCTCCAGCTCTGAGAACCCTCGCTGCATCAATCCGCGCTTCGCTGCCCACCGCGCTAGCGGCCGCAAATAGGTGACGGCACGGCTCGCCGAAGACGTGCTCGTGTGGGCGTCGGCCGTCAGCTGGAGGTCCTGCACGCTGATATCGATTGCCGCTCGGTCCAGATGCTTGCCGAATACGTGGCGTATGCGCGCCGCCTGTTCGCCCTTGGTCTTCAGGGCTTGACCATCTCCCCGATCGAAGTACGCGTTAATCACGCTCCTAAACGTCCCTATGCCGGCCTTCGCGTCCTTTACCCGCTGCCTGGCCGCGCGACGTTCGCCGGTCGGGTCGCTACCTTGCTTTATCGACTGTTTGAGGGTCTGTGCGCGGCTCCTTGCCTCGGCAAGTGAAAGGTTGTCCCCGACGTCGAAGCGGCGTCGTTCGCCTTTTGCGTTGCGGATGTTGAGAGACCAGAACCGGCCGCCCTGGCTGATGCGCACCCGCAGGCCGGGCAGGAGCCCGTCGCCAAGCTCAATAACTTCACCACCGCGCGGGCGCACCCCGTCCAGGCGTCTGGCTGACAATGGTTGTATGCGTTTGGGCATGATAACCGCTCAAAAAGGTTCCACCTAGGTTCCACGCGATGTGAGATTGAGCGAGACGAAATGCAATAGCTAGAGTGTAAAAGGTGCCGATAAAACAAGGTCAACATGAAAATTGACCTGTCTCAGGGGGCATCAGCTCGTCTTACCAAAACGCACCGAACGCTTACTGTGGAACAGGAGGTCGGTGGTTCGAGCCCACCCAACTGTACCAACAAAATCAATAACTTATTCTAGTCTTCGCTCGAAGCCAACGACCTCTAGCTACCAGGTAGCTACCACGGCGACGGAAACGCGGTGTGGTTCTGGAAGCGGTCATTCGTAATGACAGGGTCATAGGTTCGAGTAATGTTTGCGACATCACTCAACCTGATGAAATTGCTCCCGAGTCCTTACGCGGTTCGCGGCGGTGATAACGTGAGATCGCAAGTCAGTCCCGGCGACCGATGGCAAGCGAATTCCATACGCCGTCGTAACGGCCGATCGCAGCGACCTGTCAAGGTCAGCATCCCCATCCGGTTCGTAATGCGCTATCGGTAGCGAGCCAAAGATGCATCCTTTCGACCACCCGTTTCATCAATTCTATCGAACAGGGCGCTCCTGCCGTAGCCCGCCGCCGTACGAAGGGTAGAAAGGTCGAACTCATCAAAGCGCGGATGGTCCAACTCGGCGGCGAACATCGTCGGCGCCGTGCAACGCGGTGCAGCCCTCCTCTCGCACGGCCTCAAGAACGGTCAAGGGATCGAAGCCACATTCGGATAAACGATCGTCGAGCCGTGGGTAAGGCACCCAAGATTGCCCATCACCATGCCGAAGCAATGATAAAGAGGAACGGGGATGCAGAGCTTATCTTCGTGAGTGAGCCTCATGCGCTCGCCGACGAAGAAGCCATTATTCAAGATGTTTCTATGCGTGAGCGTTGCCCCTTTGGCTTTGCAGCCTGACTTGCTGAGTGCGTACTCGAGCTCGGCCGCGCGGTAGGCCAGATTTACATTGACGAGGATAATGCCCGTCTTTGCTGTCGCCAGCTGCATCAGCAGCCAAGAGATATAGTTGTGCGACCAAATGCCCACGCGATCTCCCGCCGTTAAACCCAAATTCAGCAATGCGCTCGCAAGTCGGTTCGTTTCAAGCTGCAGTTCTCGGTAGGTGTATCGCCTACCCTCATGCCGGCTAACGACCGCTTCACGGTGCGGCCAGCGCTCAACCACTTCGTCAAAAACATCGCCAAGCGTCTGCTCGATCAGAGGCAAATGAGTGGAGCCCCGTGTAAAGCTCTGAACCAGCATCTGTCACGTTCTCCATAGTCAAGCGGGCTGCTTTGCGGGAAAGTGCGTTACCGGAGGTATTGCCATCGAGTCTTGGGCAGCGCGCGTTCGTCGGCGCCGCCTTTCATTTGCCAGGGAGAGTGATCAGATTTTCTCGAAATTACCATGGCGGCCCAGGCCGCTCGCAAAGCGACCAGCGCCGGCCGCTCCTTCCTTGAAGTGCGCTTCGGTGCCATTCGCCCATTCGCGACGAAGTGCCTCGCGAACCGGCAAACCGTACGTTTCAAGCACCGAGCGGCGGTCGGCACGCACAGCCTCCTGGGGGAAACGTGCAATTTCCCGCGCCATCGTCTCAGCCGCGGCCCGTGCTTGACCGGGAGCAACAACCTTTTCACACATTCCGATGCGCACTGCCTCCTCCGCGGGGACTTTGCGGCCGGTCAGAATGATTTCCATGACCCGGCCTTGGCCCACCAGCCGCGCAAGTCGGACACTTCCGCCGTCGAGTAGCGGAATCCCCCAGCGTCGGCAGTAAACTCCGAAATAGGCGGTTTCAGCCATTACGCGGATGTCGCACCACAATGCGAGTTCCATTCCGCCCGCGACGGCCGGCCCCTCCACAGCCGCGATTACCGGCTTGGACAACTCAAGACGCGTGGGGCCCAGCGGCCCTCGGGGCGCTGCGTTCGCTCCGATGGGGAAGGCCAAGCCGTCCACGACTTCACGCTGAAAGATGTCGCGGTTCGACAGGGTGCTGGCGAATTTAAGGTCCCAGCCCGAGCAGAACGCACCACCTTCGCCCCATAAGACCGCCACGCTGGCAGTTTTATCCGCGTCGAATGACTTCATTACGTCGACTATCGCGTCGGCACTTGCGGGGTCCATCCCGTTACGGGCCTCGCTGTATCTGCTATGGATCACTGTCCATACCGGACCGTCTTTCTCAACACCCACCATTTCTCTTCTCCTGTTCTACTTTGTCTTGGCTTGCGGTTTCGTCGCATTGCGCTGGCCAGCTTCGTCATGGGAGTCGTCGAGCGACTGTGACGAAAACGTCCACAATTGTTGCAACAGCAGCCGCAGCAATTCTCGCGGGTCGATCTCCAGAAAATCCAAACGCCCCGCGATTTGCAGAACGAGCGCACCGATCATTTGGCTAAAGAGGAGAACGACCATGGGGCGAACATCCACCGATGCAAGCCCACGAGCTTCCGCCAGTGGCTCAGCGATCCGTTGCAAAACCGTCCAAAGCGCCTGATTGAGACGACGGTCCGCTTTCTTACCGACACCCTGGCGCTTAAGTCCCCGGAAAGCGTATAGACCCAAGTTCACTTCGAAACGGTGCAGAAGATAATATTCGAGGAAGGCACGGCACGCCGCTTCGACCTGAAGTTTCGGTTCTTCGACATGCAAGATCGCGTCCGCGACGTGGCGATCGAGAAGAAATAGCGATTGTTCCAGGAGAGCAGCGTAAATCGCCTCCTTACTTTGGAACAAGGGATAGATCGCGCCGGTCGTACAGCCCGCCCGAAGGGCGATGCCGCGCATGGTTGCGCCTTCCAACCCCTTATCGACGAACTCGTCGCGCGCCGCATTCAGGAGCAAATCGCGCTTTGCCCCCTTTACTGCGCCTGACCAACCCTGCGGCCGCGATATTTGATTGTTACTCATCCATAACGATGTTACAGATCGATCGATTTGTCAACCGCTCTCTGTCTCGCCTCGAGAAAAGGGACAAGCCGATTCGCGCTCATCCGGCGTCCTCGGAACGCCGTGTCGCGCGAAGTAGCGCGGTAACCCGACAATCATCATCCGCACCGCGCCAAGCTTGCGCGCAACAAGCTGGGAGCTTTTGACCCGTCCGCTGCGCAGCGCAACATCGGTCGAGCGGGTATCAAAGAGGCTGACCGGACCAACATCCCCAATGGCCTTAGCTTGCGTCAGCAACGGGGAGCACTGCACGAAAATGCTCTGAGTTATTGACGTCCTGGACTCGCGGGAAAAGGTTCGCGGCGAGGAAGTCCACGAAGACCCTGAGCTTGGGAGACAGGTGCCGGCTCGACGGCCACAGGACGCGAAGGGTCCCCGAGGGCTCAGCGTAGTCGTCCAGCACGGCGACGAGTATGCCCTCGCTAAGTTGCCGGCTTATGGCGAAGTCGGGCAGACAAGCGATACCCATGCCCTGTTCGGCCATACAAATGAGTGGCTCAATCGTGCTTGCCACGGCTGTCCTGGGCAGTTCGGTTTCGATGCCGGCATGCTCGGGCCGAAGCGGCCATCGCTCGAACTTCCTGCTGGTCGGAAACTTGTGATGCAGGCAGGCATGAGCCTTGAGGTCGTCGGGGATCAGAGGAACACCCTTGGCCGCCAGATAGGCCGGCGCTGCCACAAGGCTTTTGCGATATGTGCCCAAAGTCCGGGTCATCAACCGCGAGTCGCCAATCTCCGCGAAGCGCACTACGGCGTCGAAGCCCTCCTCAATCACATCGACGACCCGATCGCTGAAATCGAGATCCAATGTTATCTCGGGATAGGCGCGCATGAAGGCGACAAGAGTAGGCATCATCAGCATGCCGACCAATGGCAAGCTGACACGTAGGGTGCCGCGCGGAGCCTCTTGCGTCTGAGAGAGTTCAAGCTCTGCCGCTTCGATTTCTGAAAAGATGCGGCGGCAGCGTTCGAGGAATAACCCGCCTTCTGCAGTTAGCGTGATGCTGCGGGTGCTGCGATGAAAGAGGCGCACGCCGAGCCGTTCCTCCATCCGCGCCACCGCCTTGCCGACGGCCGACGACGACACGCCAAGTTGGCGTCCCGCAACGGTGAAACTTCGGGCTTCCGCGGCCTGAACGAAGGCATTCAGCGATCCCAGACTGTCCACCCGCGAACCTCCATTGCGGACAACCAAGTCCGATATGTTTGGAACTATGGCCCATTTTTCAAGCCCCCAGGAGAGTTCATCTCTGGCCTATGCCAGACGGCATTCTGTGGGACGAACACTTCGATTTCACCGAGCAAGCGCCTTCTGCGGCTTTAAATCGAGATCGATCAAGGAGATGGTCATGACTTCGCCCGTTGTTTTGATTACCGGTGGACTCACCGGCATTGGGCGCGCCGCCGCCGTCGCCTTCGCCAGGAAGGGCGCCAAGGTGGTGGTTGCCGGTCGGCGTGATGAGGCCGGCAAGGCGCTTGTTAAAGAGCTGCGCTCTTTGGGTTCGGAGGCGGAGTTCATCAACGCCGACGTCCGCAAGGAGGATGACGTCCGCGCGATGGTCGACAAGACCGTCGCACGGTTTGGCCGTCTCGATGTCGCAGTGAACAACGCCGCCACCGAAGGTGCGGTCGGCCCGATCACGGACCAGACCGCGGAAAGCTTTGCCGCGACGTTCGAGACCAACGTTCTCGGCGTGGTCCTGAGCATGAAGCACGAAGTGCGTGCCATGCAGGCCCAGGGGAGCGGCAGCATCATCAACATCTCGTCGACCTATGGGCACGAGGGCGCGGCCTTTGCCTCGATCTACGTCGGCGCCAAGCACGCCGTCGAAGGCATCACCAAGTCGGTGGCGCTCGAGGTTGCCAAGTCGGGGGTTCGCGTGAACGCCGTCGCACCCGGCCCCACGGACACCGGGATGCTGACCCGTTTCACCGGCACGGCGGAGAACAAGGCGGCGCTGGCGACGCAGGTTCCGCTGGGTCGGCTCGGTCTCTCGGAGGAGGTCGCCGATGGCATCGTGTTCCTCGGTTCGGACCAAGCCAGGTTCGTCACAGGTCACGTCCTCAACGTCGACGGCGGTCACAGCGCGAACTGATCCTGTCCGGGCGCAACTTTTACGATCCACACCCGATCAACGCGCAATGCAAATCAAGTGGAGGGAGTCCAATGGCTAACGTGGTGAAGAAACACAGCATCTCTTCCGAACTGGCCCAGGAAATGGTGGATGCAGCGGTGGCGAAGGCCAAAGAAATTAGCGTTGCCGAGAACGTGGCCATCCTCGACGACGGCGGCAATCTCAAAGCCTTCAGCCGGATGGATGGGGCGCCGCTCCTTTCCGTCGAGATTGCGCAGAACAAGGCGTACACGGCTCTGTTCGGCGTCTCCACGCAGGATTTCTTCAACTTCATCCAGGGCGACCCATCGCTTTTGGCCGGCCTTCCCACGCTTGCGCGTGTGGCAGCGTACGGAGGAGGGTTTCCCATCAAGGTGGACGGGGAGATTGTCGGAGCGATCGGGGTGAGCGGGGCACCCACAGTGCAGAACGACGTCGATTGCGCGAAAGCAGCCCTGGCGCTCTTGCCGGCTAAGTAATGACCGCACGACCATGATGAAACAGCCCCGAGATGGCCGTGCTGTTCTCCCGCGGAGTCGGTCCACAGCCATTCAGGAGGAAAAGCCGAAGGAAAGGAGATCGATCATGAGAGCAGATATCTTACCGGGCTCCGTGTTTCCCGACTACGAATTGAGTGACCACACCGCGACTCGACGCAAACTCTCGGATTTACAGGGGCCGGATCCTATGGTCCTCGTGCTGAGCCGGGGAGGCTACTGCCCGAAAGACCGGCGTCAGGCTGAGCTATTGGTTCAACTCTATCGCGAGATCGAAGTCGCTTATTGCCGGCTAGTCACGATCAGCACCGACAATTTGCTCGAGACAAACGAATATCGCACCGGTGTCGGCGCACACTGGCCGTTCTTGTCGGATGCTGGCCGCAAGATTCAAAAGGATCTCGATATCGCTGAGTACACGGACCCGGCACACAATCCCATGATTCCCCACACGATTGTTTTGGAGCCGGGGCTCGTCGTGTTCAAGGTTTATAACGGCTACTGGTTCTTCGGACGACCGACCAATGAGGAACTTCGACAAGACCTGCGTGCCGCTATAAGGAAGTGCCGCCCTGATTGGGATATCACTTCCGCTGATCAAAGGGCTGCATGGGCGAGCGGTGAGAAAGATCGCTTCCATCCGTATGGAAAGAGCTATGCGAGGGCGCTTGCCGATCAGGACTTATAGACTGATGGCGCCGGGCCGCCATGCCATTAGCGCTCCTGCGCGATGGGGTATCGGCTGACTAACAAGGGTGGCCGTATTCACACGCACTGGAGAAAGCTATTCTATAAATCAGCGAGCAATTTGATCCCCAATCGGATTCCAACGCTGATCCCACCCCATGCCGCTTGAAGTTATTGCCGGGGCGAAGGAAACCGAAGTTGCCCTGGGTCACGCATGGGCGCCGACAAGGGGGCAAATTTGAACGCTGATTGATATTCGATGCAAATTTCGATCTTGGGGACTTTTGAACTCCTCGTCGTCGGGGAATCCGGCTGAAGAGGCGCATCGAAAGCATCTGGTCGGTCCTGAGAACAAAATACCCATCACTACCGCGCCGACCAACTTCATTCGCTTATGGAATACGTACTCGTCCGGGCTGCGGTCTAACGCACCGGCATCACTGTGGGTAGACCCATCGCGAGCCAATCAGAGGCAAGGAGGAAATAGTATGATGGAAGCGATCTCAGCTGCAAAAAGGCCGATCTCGGCAGCGTTCACCTACGCCGAAAATTATGTCAGCCTTTACGGCTCCAGACTTCACTACGTCGATATCGGCGCAGGGGACCCGTTTCTGTTTCTACACGGCAATCCCACTTGGTCGTATTGTTGGCGGAACGTCATCCCTCATCTCGATCCGCTTGGCCGCTGCGTCGCGCCCGACTTTATTGGGTTCGGGAAGTCAGATCATCCTGACATCGCGTACAGGATATTCGATCAGATCCGTTACATTGAAGAGTTCGTAGTTCAGCCCGACCTCCGGAATATAACGCTGATTATCCACGATTGGGGGGCGCTTGTTGGCCTCAACCTGGCCCGTCGATTTCCCGGACGAGTTCGCGCCGTCGCGTTCTGTGAGTTTCCTGTCAAACCGTTGGGGACGCTCCAAGAGACTTGGCCGCTCATCGCCGAGGAGTTCAGCAAGTTCCGCTCCCCGGCGGGCCGGCCGCAAGGAAGCGATATCGGGCGACGCTTCGTCACCTCAATATCGGATGACGTGAAATCCTTCGGGATCGATCTGTGCCGCGGCTGCTTGCGACAACGCATTCCGAGGCGTGATGGCGGCGCATCCGCCCGCTGACGATACAGCAGAAGAGATCACGGTCAGAGCAATCGCTCGAGTAAGTCGCCCCATGACGGCAGACATCCAGTGAACCGCCGATCTCACAAGTTTGTTTACCAGGCCAGATCTACGACCGGTAGCATCGAAAGAGGGCCAAAGCATTGACGCTGGCACATGCCCGGCCGCCCGGGTGTAGAATTGGGCGGCCTGCTGCTCCATGCTCTGGGGCACCGCGGCGGCCCCAAGTTGCCATCGTCGGACCGCGACCGCCAGCACAATCGATCAGCCCGGGGCCGGATCGGCGATCGCCGGCCTTCAGAGGATTTCCCTTGGTCTCCGGCCCGGCGCGCTCCCTGATACTTCGCCGCGCGCACGTCGTCACTCTGCCGGCTGCGTCGCGTACGAGGTATCGGGTGTGGCGGCGCCAATGGAGAGGCGGGCGCAGCAGAACCATCGATAGAGAGCGGGGAGCACCAGCAAGGTGAGTAACGTCGCGCTGATCAGGCCGCCGATGACGACCGTGGCAAGCGGGCGCTGCACTTCGGCGCCGGAGTTCGTCGAGAGCGCCATTGGCAGGAAGCCGAGGCTTGCCACGGTCGCGGTCATCAGCACCGGGCGCAGCCGTGTCATGGCCGACTGCCAGGCCGCGGCGGCGACGGCGAGACCCTCCCTGCGCCGCTCCTCCATGGAGCTCACCATCACGACGCCGTTCAGGATGGCGATGCCGAACAACGCGATGAAGCCGACCGCGGCCGAGATGCTGAACGGCATCCCGCGCAGCGCGAGCGCGAATATCCCGCCGACGGCCGCAAACGGCACGTTGAAGAAGATCAGGGTCGCGACCCGCGCGCCGCCGAACATTAGATAAAGCAGCAGGAAGATGACGGCGAGCGTCACCGGCACGACGGTCAACAGCCGCGCCATGCCCTCCTGCAAATCCTGGAAGCTCCCACCCCAGGAGATCGTATAGCCAGGCGGCAGATGGACTTGAGCTGCAACTGCCCGTTGCGCGTCGGCCACGAAGCTGGCGAGCGGCCGTGCGCGCACATTGGCCTGCACCGTGATGATGCGCCGGCCTTGCTCGCGCTCGATCTGCGCGGGGCCGGGCTCCCAGCGGATATCGGCCAGATCGCCGAGAGGTACCGAAACGCCGGCGCCGTTGCTCACGCGCAGCGCCCGGATATGGTCGATGCTATCACGGTCCTGCGGAGTGAGCCGGACGCGGATATTGTACCGCTCGTCGCCGTCCTTCATGGTGCCAACGGTGCGTCCGCCGAGCGCCTCGACCAGATCGAGCACCTGGGTCGCATTGAACCCATGACGGGCAATCGCATCGCGATTGACGACGACGCGCAGATACGGCTGGCCGACGGTTTGCCTGGCCTGCACTTCGGCTGCACCGGGAACGCTCGTCACCACGCGCGCCACTTGATCGGCCAGGTCGTGGAGTGTTGCCGTGTCGGTCCCATGGATGACGATGGCCAAGTCGGCCATCACACCCTGCAGGAGGTCATCCATCCGCATCTCGATCGGCTGCGCCCAGCTCTGGGTAATGCCGGGCACGCTATCATCCAGAGCCTGCTTATAGGCTTCGATCAGTCCGGCCTCGGTCTGTGCGGTCCGCCATTCGGACTTCGGCTTGAGAATGATGAAGGTGTCGCTTTGCTCGACACCCATGGGGTCGGTTGGGATCTCCGAACTGCCGCCGAGCGTGACGACGGTCTTGACTTCCGGGAATCTCTTCAGCGTCTTCTCGACCATGGTCTGGGTGGCGATGGCTGATTCGAGCGAGATGCCGGGCAGCTTGGTGGTCGTTACGGTGAGTGCGCCTTCCTCCAGACGCGGCAGGAACTCCGCACCGAGGTTTGAGCCGATAACGAGCGCGCTGCCCAGCATCATGGTCGCTACCAGGATCGTGACGCCGGGATAGCGCATCGTTCGCGCGAGCACTGGCGCGTAACCGCGGCGGGCGATTCCGATGACGCGGCTGTCCCGCTCAGAGACCGGCTTGCACAGGAAGAACGATGCAAGCACCGGCATGAGCGTGAGGGTCAGCACAAGCGACGCGACCAGCGCGAACATCACCGTCAACGCCATCGGGCGGAACATCTTGCCCTCGACGCCCTGCAGGCTGAGGATCGGCAGGTAAATCAGCGTGATGATTGCGACTGCAAAGGCAACCGGCCGCGCCACATCGTGCGCAGCCTCGCGCACCACCTGCGCCGCGGGGAGGGAAGGCGCCTCGGCGCGGCGGCGCACGATGTTCTCGATCATCACCACGGCCCCGTCGACGAGGAGGCCGAAATCGATGGCGCCGAGACTCATCAGGTTGCCCGACAGCCCGGTGAAATACATCGCCGTGACGGCGGCCAGCATCGAGAGCGGAATCGCCAGTGCCACGATTAAGGCAGCCCGGAAATTGCCCAGCAGCAACAACAGCACGGCGATGACCAGGAACGCGCCCTCAGCCAGGTTGTGGGCCACGGTCCCCAGAACCCGGTCGATCAGATCGGCGCGATTGTAGTAGGGAACAATGCCGACGCCGGGCGGCAGCGTTTTGTTGATCTGATCGATAGCGGAGCCGAGCCGCTGCGCGACCACGCGCGTGTTCTCGCCCAGCGTCATGAGTGCGACGCCTACCACCGCCTGGCCGTCACCCTGGCTGGTCGCCGCACCAAGCCGCGGCATTGGCGCTTCGACTACGTCGGCGACGTTCTTGACGTAGAGCGGTGAACCGCCGGCTGCGGTGCGCAACACGATATTGCCAATGTCACCCATCGATTCCAGCAGTCCTTCGCCGCGGATGACGGCCTGCTCGCCGTTGCGCGCGATCGTCGCGCCGCCTGTCGCGCGGTTGTTCTGCGTCACCGCGTTGTAGATGTCCTCTATCGACAGGCCAAAGCGCGTCAATGCGCTCTCGGAGACACGGACCTCGTAGGTCTTGAGTTCGCCGCCGTTGACGTTGACCTCGGTGATGCCCGGGACCTGCTTGAGCTGCGGTGCGACCTGCCAATCCAGGATCGAGCGCAACTGCATAAGCGAGTAGTTCTTGCCCTCCACCTTGAACTGATAGATCTCGGAGAGACCGTCGGAGAGCGGGCCTAGCATCGGCGTGCCCGCTCCTGCGGGCAGGGCCGTCTGGCTCAAGCGCTGCGCCACCAGCGTGCGGTCGGTCAGGATATCGCCGCCGTCGGCGAACTTCACATAGATGACGGAGAGCCCGTAGCGCGAGATCGAGCGGTAACTCGTCATGCCCGGCAGGCCCTGCAAGGCGAGTTCGATCGGCGTGGTGATCGAACGCTCCACGTCCAGGGGGGCGAGCCCGGATGCCTGGGTGGCGACCAGCACCTGCAGCGGCGAGATGTCCGGGTCGGCATCAAACGGCAGGCGTTGCATGCTCAAAACTCCGGCGGCGACAAGCGCGGCGATGAGGATGAGCACGACCGAGCGGTTGCCAAGGGCGGCATCGACAATCCTGTTGATCATGGCGATGTCCTGTTTAACCTTGGTCCGGAATGGTGGACTGCATCAGCGCCGCCTTGAGCCAATAGCTGCCCCCGCCGACGACCGGCATGCCGGCCGCGAGCCCGCTCGTGATCTGGGTCTTTCCGTTTGCGACCAGGCCGGTATGAACCGCGCGCCAGGCGAACTGGCGATCTCCTGCCGGAATGAAGACGACGCTCTGGCCATTGACGTCCTGCAGGCTTTCGCTCGGCACCATGATGCCGTCGTCTCCCTGCGGTGCGAGAATCGTGACGGTCGCGAACATATTCACGCGCAGCGCGTCGTCCAGATTTGGCACTTCGCACCGCACCTTTGCCATTCCGGTGGTCGGCTCGATCTCGTCGGGAATGTAGGTGATGCGGCCGGTAAAAACGCGCCCCGGAAAGGCTTTCACCTTCACCTCGACTGCATCGCCGACCTTGACTGCGCCAAGATCCCTCTCTGCTATGTCGGCCTGCACCCAGACGGTTGAAAGGTCGGATACGGTGAAGATTGGCGTCGCCGGATCGACGATCTCCCCCTTGGCGACAGAGACAGTGTCCAGTACGCCGGCGAATGGCGCGACAATCGCGCCCCGCGAATCCAGCGTCGGCTGATCGCCGGACGGGCTTGCGTCCGCCGCGGCGGCACGCAAGGGCAAGAGCCGCGCCTCCTCTTCCTGGTACTGCCGCAACTGGGCTTCCTTGGTGCGGAGATCGGCTTCCATGCTGGCCGCGGTGGCACGACGGGCCTGGACCTCGGCCTGGGTCACGAGGTCGCTGCGAATGAGGTTTGCCGCGCGATCATAAGCAGCATTAGCCGCAGTGAGTTGCGCCTTTGCCTGATTGAGCGCAGCTTCGGCGCCCAGAACCTTGCTATGGGCGGCACTGAGGTCGAAATTGTCGAGAACGGCCAAGCGCTGACCCGCGACCACCCGATCGCCGGCGTTGACGTCGAGCGCTTCGATCCGGCCGCGCGCTACGGGCCTGATGCGGGCAAGATGGAGTTGGTTATATTCAACACTACCCGTCGCCGACACGGCGCGCACCAGCGGTGCGAGCTTCGTCTCCTCGATCTGCAATCGCGCGTTCGTAAACTTCGCCTCGGGGAGCGTAATTGTAGCGGGCAGCTTCGGATCGACGGTGTCTGCCGACGCGGCGCTTACAGGCACAGCGATCGAAGCGGCCGGCAACGAACGGCCCGCCGCAAATCCCGCGGCCAAGGCGATGGCGATTGCCGCAACGCTGAGACGCAATCGGTGCCTCGCAAGCGGCAATGTTCCACGAAGAAGCGATGGGCCACGACTAGACTCCGCCCCATTGATCGCGAAAAGGTGGGCTGTTTGTAATAGGCGTGTATGCATCATTATTTTCCCGCTCCGATGAAAACCCTTGGTCGCATCGCTAGCGGGCTTTTCTGACGCGGGCCTGAAGCCTGTTTGCAATGATGTTCAGGCTGGCTTCAGCTTTCTCCAAACGTGACTTTGCGGAGACGGCGTGCCGCGCCGACCATGGCGCTGGCACGTGGCGGCGGTGGCAGCTTTGGCGGTGGTGGCTTCCACGGCGGCGGTGGCTTTGCTGGTGGAGGCTTCCGCGGCGGCGGATTCACCGGCGCTTCCATGGCTTTGGCCCTGGCCCTGCCGTTGTCCACGATGGTGGCGGCTTCCGCGGTTTTGGTCCCGGCCCCGTCGTTCGGGGAGGTCATGATCACGACTTCGGTCACCATCGCTATGGATGGGCTATGGGTCTATCCCCACGGCTACCATGATGACTATGCGTATTACGACTGTCCCTACAGTTACGACGATTCGTATTACGACAACGGCAGCTGCCACGTCGTAAACCGGCGCGTGCACACCACCCACGGCTGGCGCACGCGCCCGGTTCAGGTGCGCGGCTGATCGTTCGCAGGCAATTTCTGCGTGCGATGATACATCGAACATCCACGAGCATTGGCCTCAGCGCGGTTCCGCGCGCTGAGGCGCTTGATGCATCCAGGACCGAGACATCTTCTGCTCCGCGACACCTCGCGACACTTGCGGAGCGGGCTCTTCCAACTAGCCCTTGAACGGTGGAATAACGATCCCGTGAACGGCGCCGTAGGCTCTCACGATAGTCGGATCGGTCTTGGCGGCGTGTGCCATCGTCGCGAAGACGGTGACAACCACGGCCAACATTCCGAACCAGGTCAAAACAGTGCTCCTCATGGCAGTTGCTCCTTTCTTTGCCGAGAATGTTTCCCGGAAGGGATCGTTAACGGGCTTTTCTGACACCGGCCTGAAGCATACTCTCGGACGTGTTCAGGTTGGCTTCAGCCTTTTCCTGCATCTACACTTGATGACGACGGGTGGACCCATGCGAGTCTTGCTGGTGGAAGACGAACCGCACCTTGGTTCGGCCGTGCAGGAGCACGTTCGAGCGGCAGGACACGCCGTCGACTGGTTCGAACGGCTGGAGCCGGCGGAGCATGCGGTACGCACAGTGCCGTATGATGCGCTGCTGCTTGATCTGCACCTGCCCGATGGGCGGGGCCTGGATTTCCTGCGCAAACTCCGTCGCCGTGGAAATGCGCTGCCGGTCGTCATCCTCACCGCGCGCGATCTCGTCAGCGACCGGATCGAGGGGCTGAAAGCGGGTGCGGACGATTACATCGTCAAGCCCTTCGACCTCGACGAAGTGAATGCGAGGTTGGAGGCGGTCAGCCGCCGGTACTTCGGAAAGGCGGTGCCGGTCCTTCAAGTCGGCCCAGTGGAGCTGGAATGGGAATCGAAACTCGCGCGGCTGGACGGGCGACCAGTCGAACTGAGCGCGCGGGAGTGGGCCGTGATTGAAGTGCTAGGCCGGCGACGGCAATCGACGGTGTCGAAAGAGCAGATCGAGGATGCGCTGTACGCGTTCGGCGAGGAGATCGAGAGCAACACCATCGAAGTCTACGTCAGTCGCATTCGCCGCAAGCTTGGGCGGGATTTCATTCGCACGATACGCGGTCTCGGCTACCGCTTCGGAGATTAGCACGTGGGGCACGGGAGCCTGGTTTCGCGGCTGATATGGATGCTGGCCTCGTCGATGGCGGGGCTGTGGCTGCTGGGGAGCATCGCCGCTGGGTTGCTGACGATATTCGAGGTCAACGAACGACTCGACGATGCGATCGAGGAGGTGGCGCAGCGGCTGCTGCCCGCCACCTATGATGCAGTCCAGCAACCACAGGCCATGCAGCAGATGGCCAAGCACCTGGTCGCGACGATGGATTCCAAGGCTCTGGCCTATCAGATCATCGGTCCGACCGGCGAGGTCCTCATGCGCTCGGAGAACGCGCCCGAGAGGCCGTTTCCGGTGCCGCGCCAGGCTGGATTTCATGACGCGCCGAGTTACCGGATCTATTCTCAGCCGGCGGTTGTTGATGGCTACTTCATTGAGGTTGCCGAGCCCGCCGTGCACCGCTCCGAGTCTCTGCGGCGAGCGGTCGCACTTACGGTCGGCCCGCTTTTGTTATTTCTGCCGCTATCGTGGTTCTTGATCCGCTGGGCGGTGTTTCGCAGCATGCGCTCGTTGGACCGCTTGCGGGGCGAGATCGGTCGTCGCGACGGCTCCAATCTGTTGCAGATCCCCGATATGGGCCTGCCGACCGAGCTCGCTTCGATGCTGGCAGCGGTGAACCGCTTGCTCGAGCGGCTGGAGCGTGCGCTTGCCAACGAACGCCAGTTCGCAGCCAACAGCGCACACGAATTGCGGACGCCGATCGCAGCCGTGCTGGCACAGATGCAATTGTTGTCGGCGCAGCTCGCTGGCACGCAGCACGCAGACCGCGCCGCACGTATCGTCAACCAGATAAAAGGTCTCAGTAGTCTTGCCGAGAAGCTACTGCAATTGTCCCGGGCGGGGGCAGGTGTAGGAATGCTGCGGGAACGCATTGATATGTTGACCGTGTTACAGGTTCTGGTCGATGAGTTCCGCCGACGCGAGGACGTGGGCGACAGGCTGGTCGTCACCGCCGAATGTCCGGACGAGTTCATCGTTCAAGGGGAATTGGACGTGCTCGGCATAACGCTGCGGAACCTTATCGAAAACGCCGTCCGTTATGGCGCTCCCGATGAGCCGATCGAGATTGTCGTCGGCCGCGACCGGCAAATTCGCCTGCTGAACGGCGGCGTTCCCATTCCATCTGAGACACTCGAAAATCTGAAGAAGCCGTTCGTTCGCGGATCGTCGGTTGGGGCAGGCGGTGGTCTCGGGCTCGCCATCGTCGACAGCGTCATGAAACAGATCGGTGGCAGCCTGACCCTCATCTCACCTGTCAAGGGCCGTGCCAGCGGCTTCGAGGCGCGTCTGGTCTTCCCTGAGCCGATCTGAAGTCCACTTCGAGCCGACACCGGTCCTCGGATATCGGCAGCGGAGCGGATAGCGTCAGTTCGGAGTGCGATCTTCAAGTAGATGCTCAGGCGTACCTATGGCCTGGCTGCGATTCGGTGTGCTTGTACTTAGGCGCGCTGTTGCCGGGACCCACTGCATTGGTGCGATGGACCAAATCGGCGCGGCAAATCACGACAGACTCGCGCCGAGTTGAGTGACTCTCACGCGGACGGCGATAGCAATGTTCCAGAACAATCGCCATCTCAAGCGCACCGGCTGGGTAGCGAAATCTCGAATGGAGAATGGTGATGTTGCGAAAGGGAGCAATCGTGTTGCTGGCCGCTGCCGCCGTTGGATTGGCCTCGCCAACCATGGCATTCGCCCGCGGAGGTGGAGGTGGCGGTCACGGTGGCGGCGGATTTGGCGGTGGCGGCGGCTTCCATGGAGGCGGCTTCGGCGGCGGAGCTTTCCACGGCAGCGGATTTGGCGGCTTTCATCCCGGCGGCCTTAGCAGCGAATTCCATGGTGGAGAGTTCCACGGAAGCACCTTGGCTGGTGGAGCCCGCGACCATGAGTTCGGCGGTGGTTTTCATGATCGGGGATTTCACGATCACGACTTCGGCCATCATCGCTTCGGAGGGAGCTACGGCTTCTATCCCTACGGCTACGATGATGACTATGCTGATTACGACTATCCCTACAATTACGACGAATCGTACTACGACAACGGCAGCTGCTACGTCGTAAACCGGCGCGTGCACACCACGCACGGCTGGCGCATGCGACCCGTTCAGGTGTGCGGCTGATAATGCACTGCGCGCAGTTTCGGCGTACGGCGATCATACATGGCAACGAACGAGATCGAATGATGGCTAGTTCTGCCGAAGCTACCTTCAATCTATCCGCTCCGCTTTTTCGAGCTCCAGCGCCTCCGATCAGCGATTACCATTCCCCGGCACCGGTACACCCGAATCTTGAAAATCGCTCGATGGTGGACTATGCCCCATCGGAGATCGTGAGGCGACGTTCCGCAGCCTGGTCAGGTTTGCGGGTGGAAACGGTCGAGATCACGCGGCACAAGCCGTTTGAATATCGATTCCGGGCTCCCTGCCATCTACTTATCGCCGCGGAGCTCGCGGAGCGCGACGGCGGTGAGACCTTTGTTGAGGGCCTGCCCCGGTCGACCCTGCGCAATTTCACGCGCAAGCTGACCTTCGTTCCCGCGGGCCATGACTTTTATGGATCGCAGAAACCGCGAGCGTTAGCTCGTGCAATCTATTTCTATATCGATGTGCGGGGACCTCTTGCCGATCCTGCGCTGCGGTTTGGCGAGATTCAATTCAAGCCGCGCATGTTCTTTTACGATCACGATCTCTGGCAAACTGCTCTCAAGCTCAAGTCGCAGGTCGAGTGCCCTGGCACGATGCTCCGCCAATACGCCGATGCGCTCGGAGTTTTGCTGACGCACGAAATCGTCCGCATCAATGGCGACGCCGCGCTCTACGAACCGGTCACTCGTGGCGGGCTTGCGTGCTGGCAGCGCAAGCGCGTGGCTGCCTATATCGAGGAGCATGTTGCCGATGACATACCGCTTGGAACCCTGGCCGAGCTGGCGCGGCTAAGCCCTTGGCATTTCTCCAGATCGTTCAAGCAGTCCTTCGGTGTGCCGCCTCACAAATATCATGCCAGTCGCCGGATCGAACGAGCCAAGCAGCTATTGGCCAATCGCGAGCTGTCCGTTACCGCGATTGCGTTCGAGGTGGGCTTCAGCGAAACCAGCACATTCAGTGCCGCGTTTCACAAACTGACCGGTCAGACCCCGAGCAGGTATCGCCGCAACATCGATTGAAAGCGCGGCGTCCGAGCCGAAGACCCGCCCTGCCTGCGGTCGGGGGAAGGCTGCTTTTTCCAAGCGACAAGTCGAAGGCCCAGGGGACTCGAGGTGCCGGACCCTTGAACGAGGTCGCGCCCCAAATTGGGTGCTACCGCGCGCAACATACAGAGGTTTGACGCTGGCGCTGGAATGCGTCGAGCCGCTGCCGCTGAGTGCCTTCCAGCCCGTCCAGCTTTCTCGCAAGGCCGCTGCAGTCGCAGCAAACGAACCAAAGTAATTGCGAAGTGGACGGATACATTTCCATCCGCGCCCTTATTCCGCAAACACCGACCGAATGCGACCCGCGGATCTCGCAGACACCACGGGGACAACGGACAACACGTCCGCAAATCAACACTGATCCGACTAATCACCATTGAGCAGAGGACGTTCCCATGATCGATCGCACCCCAAAAATGACCCACGCCACCGGTACGCCCGTGGTGGACAACACGAATATCATGACGGCTGGTCCGCGCGGCCCGGCTCTGCTCCAGGACATCTGGCTGATCGAGAAGTTGGCGCATTTCGACCGCGAGGTGATCCCGGAGCGGCGGATGCACGCCAAGGGCTGGGGAGCGCACGGCACGTTCACCGTGACGCACGACATCACCCGCTACACCAAGGCGAAGATATTCTCGGGGATCGGCAAGATGACTCCGATGTTTACTCGGTTCTCGACCGTGGCCGGGGAGCGCGGCGCCGCCGACGCCGAGCGCGACATCCGTGGCTTCTCCCTGAAATTCTACACCGAGGAAGGCAACTGGGACATCGTCGGCAACAACACGCCGGTGTTCTTCTTCCGCGATCCACTACGCTTCTCGGACCTGAACCATGCCATCAAGCGCGACCCGCGCACCGGGCTGCGCAGTGCGGATAACAACTGGGATTTCTGGTCGCTCCTGCCCGAGGCGTTGCATCAGGTCACCGTCACCATGTCGGAGCGCGGCATTCCGAAGAGCTTCCGCCACATGCATGGCTACGGTAGCCATACTTTCTCGCTGATCAACGCCGCCAATGAGCGGATTTGGGTCAAGTTCCACTTCCGCACGCAGCAGGGTATCCAGAACCTCTCCGACGAGGAAGCGGCGGCTGTCGTCGCCAGGGATCGCGAGAGCCACGGCCGAGACCTGTTCGAGAGTATCGAGCGCGGCGACTTTCCGCGCTGGACGCTGTTCATCCAGGTAATGACCGACGCACAGGCCAGAGCCTTCCGCTTCAATCCGTTCGACCTGACGAAGGTGTGGCCGCAGGGCGACTATCCGCTGATCGAGGTCGGCGTGATGGAGCTGAACCGCTATCCGGACAACTTCTTTGCGGAGGTCGAGCAAGCCGCCTTCTCGCCGGCCAATCTGGTGCCGGGTATCGGTTACTCGCCGGACAAGATGCTGCAGGGTCGGCTGTTCTCCTATGGCGACACTCAGCGCTATCGGCTCGGGGTCAACTTCAACCATATCCCGGTGAACGCGCCGAAATGCCCGTTCGTCAGCTATCATCGCGACGGCCAGATGCGAACCGACGGCAATCTCGGCGCAACGCCGAGCTACTGGCCCAACAGCAAGGGCGCCTGGATCGACAGTAACGAAGCGCTGATCGAACCGCCGCTGCCGATCGAGGGCGATGCGACCCATTGGGACCATCGAGTCGACGATGATCACTATGAACAGCCCGGCAATCTGTTCCGGAAGATGAGCTCCGCCCAACAAAAGGTTCTGTTCGAGAACACCGCTCGCGCCATGGGTGATGCCCGACTTGAAGTCAAGCAACGCCACGTCGCCAACTGCACCAAGGCCGATCCGGCGTACGGCGCAGGCGTCGCGAAGGCGCTGGGTATCAAATTCAAATCGCAAATGGCCGCCGCCGAGTAGGCTTGCTGGCTTTAGGCGGTCGGCGGCGCTCTCTGCTGCGCCGCCGGCTTCCGCCGATCAAGCCGGAACCCCTTGGCCCTAACCCGGTCGCGCCGGGTCAGTATCATCTCTGGAGAGAACGATGTCTAACCAGTCTGCATCCAAGCTCATCGCCGAGTTCATTGGCACCTTCGCGTTCGTATTCATCGGCGCTGGCGCCGCAGCCATAATCGGCGACGGTGTCGGCCTGCCCGGCGTCGCCGCAATTGCCTTCGCCCACGGCCTGGCCATCATGGCCTTCGCCTTCGCGTTCGGCTCAATATCAGGCGCGCACATGAATCCGGCCGTCACTATCGGTGTTCTAGCCGCCGGCGCGATGCGCGTTGGCGAAGCGATTGGCTACATCGTCAGCCAGCTCATCGGAGGCATCGCAGGCGCGCTCTTGCTGCGAACCGTTCTGGGTGGTGCAGCCACCGGCCTCGGCACGCCGGCACTTGCACACAATCTCGCTTTGGGCGCCACATCGGTGACGATCTCGCCCGCCGCCGGTTTCATGATCGAGGCGTTGCTCGCCTTCTTTCTGGTGACGGTCGTACTCGCCACGGCGGTTGCGGGCCGCGCCGGAAATCTCGCGCCGCTGGCAATTGGAATGACGCTGACCTTCAACATCCTCATGGGTGGGGCCCTCACAGGCGCCCCCTTCAACCCGGCGCGGGCTCTTGGCCCAATGGTCGCGACTGGCAAATTCGATGATGCATGGTTGTATCTCTTAGCTCCGATCGTTGGCGCCATCGTCGCTGCCATTGTGCACACCGGCCTCGGCCGGCTCGCCCAAGAGGGGTTGGCGGCCGGTCCGGGCAAGGCCGCCCAGACGCCCGCTCAGTGATGCCTAGAAACGAAGCTTTGAAATCAAAAGACCGCACCAAGCTCAATTTTTGTGACGGTCGAGCTAGACGACGCTCGAGCTTCAACTCGGGCGAGAGCGTCGAATATTCGAGCAGGTGAACCGGTCAGTAGCTATGGCAGTTCGTACATTCGTATTACCGTCGCAAACGCCGCTATCGCACGATCGACGATGGTGTCGTCGAACTGGGGCTCAGAGGTTATCGCGCGCCGAGCGCCAAGGCGTCGGGCGGCGCATGTCTGCTGCGCCCAGAAAGCGGTCCCCGTTGAGCATAATCGACTGCGTGCTGCCGATCGTCAGGGACCGCTTGATCCGATGCCCCCTTGTCTTGAGAACGGACGCGATATCGGGGGAGAAGCCTTCCTCCAACTCGAGTGGAGCGTCGCGGCCACCCTGCGCGCCGCCCTTTCTCGTCGAGGAATTGCAGGCGGTGGGACAACGCATCCCCGAATTCGAGGGGTCGTTGAGTGGTTCGCAAGAGCCTAAAGGTGCACTACCAGCAACGCTTCGGCGATTGGCCACTTTATTGCGAGAGAATGCTCAGTTTAGATCCGGGCCATTTCGCGGTGATGCTTGATCTTCTGACCTGCGGTGTCCCGGGGCCAGGCCTCGACGAAAAATCGCGAACGCTGATCGTACTGGCGCTGAACGCCTGTTTCACCGAACTGAATCCAGAGGGCGTACGCCTTCAAATCCGCCGGGCATTAAGGCTCGGCATCAGTCGTGCTGAGATCTTCAAGGTGTTGCAGATGGCGGCTCACATCGGCATCCACGCTTGTTCGATCGGCGTGCTGTCGCTGGTCTCTGCCATGGAAACCAACAAGATTCCCTTCGAACATTGACAGGTCGAGCCAGGGCATCCCAGCACTTTAGCGCCGTTGCCCGCTCTCTGTGCTTCTGATGGTCAGCCGGCATCGTCCACGCATTTTGGACGCAGCCGGCCAAGCGACGTTCTGCGGCTGTCACCGATTGTGCGTTGTAAGCGGTGTGCTTGCTGACGGAACCGCAATCCGCTGTCTCCGCAGCCGATCGAACGCTAGATGCACAACAGGCGTGGTGAATAGGGTCAGGATCTGGGAAACAACGAGGCCGCCGACAACGGCGATGCCGAGTGGTACGCGAAGTTCTGCGCCGGGGCCGTGACCTAGGGCGAGAGGCAAGGCGCCGAGAAGTGCTGCCAGCGTCGTCATCATGATTGGACGGAATCGCAGGATGCAGGCTTGGCGAATGGCGTCGGCGGGTAATGCTCCCTGTTCGCGCTCTGCCTCGATTGCGAAATCGATCATCATGATCGCGTTTTTCTTGACGATGCCGATCAGCAGAATAATGCCGATCATTCCCATGATGGAAAGGTCCCTTCCTGACCACAGCAGCGCCAGCAGCGCGCCAAGTCCTGCTGACGGCAACGTCGAGATGATCGTGAGTGGATGGATCGCGCTCTCGTAGAGCACGCCGAGCACGATATAGACTGCAACCACGGCTGCCAGGATCAGCCACGGCTGGCTCTTCAGAGAATCCTGGAATGCCTGGGCGGTGCCCTGAAATGACCCCGTGAGGCCGACCGGCATGCCTGCATTGAGCTCGGTGGTCCGGATCGCAGCAACGGCGTCGCTCAAAGCCACGCCGGGCGCTAGATTAAAGGAAAGAGTGGTGGCGGGCAGTGCGCCCTGGTGGTTGATGGTGACCGGAAGAACGGCTGTACTGACAGTTGCGAGCATGCTCAGCGGAATCAGCTTCTGCGTTGTGGAGGAGCGAGCATAGAGATGGGTCAAAGCTTCGGTGTCGAGTTGAAAGCGCGGATCGAGCTCCAAAACCACATGATACTGATTGACTTGCGTGAAGAGTGTGGCCACCTGCCGCTGGCCGAATGCATCATAGAGAATGTCGTCAATCGCCTGAACGCTGACTCCCAGTCGCGCCGCCGTTGGCCGATCAATCACCAGCATCGCACTGGTCGCCGGCTTCTGCTTGTCGGACGTGACATCCTGAATACCCGGAATCGCAGACATGGCCTTGCCAACCACCGTCGCCCATTTGTCGAGTTCGGCTGGGTTTCCGCTCTGAAGAGTGTATTGATACTGCGCCGCCGACTGTCGACCGCCGATCTGAACGTCTTGCCGGATTTGCATTGCAAGCGTCAGGCCTTCGATACTGATCGTGGCTATCTTGATCCTTGCCATGATCTGGGCGGCGCTCGATGTACGCTGCGCGAAAGGCTTGAGGTTGATCTGGATCTGCCCGACGCTCGATGAAGGGCTGGGATTAATCCAGTAGGCAGCGTTGTAGACGTCGGGATCGCTTGAGACGATCCGGCCGAGCTGCTGCATCTTGGTCGACATAGCCTCAAACGAGATATCGGTTGCGGCCTGTGCCTGTCCCTGAATAAAGCCCGTGTCCTGCTGGGGCAAAAATCCCTTGGGAACGAGCAAATAGAGCCAGATCGTGAGGACAAAAATTGCCGCGGTGACGAGCAGCGTAAGCAAATGGTGCCTCAGTGCAATGTCGAGGCAGCGTGCGTAGCCGCTGGTGATGGCTTCGAAGCCGCTTTCGGACCAGCGGTACAGCCGCCCGTGCCGGATGCCATGGCCGTCATCGATGAGCCAAGCGCACATCATGGGTGTCACGGTGAGGGAGATGACGCCGGACATCAGGATCGCTACGCTGACCGTCACGGCGAATTCGCGAAACATCCGACCGACGACGCCCCCCATCAGAAGCACCGGAATGAACACGGCAATCAGCGAAATCGTCATGGAGATGATGGTGAACGCCACTTCGCGCGCTCCTGAGATCGCGGCTTCGATTTTCGTTTTTCCCATCTCGATATGGCGGATGACGTTCTCGATGACCACGATGGCGTCATCGACGACGAAGCCGACGGCGATGACGAGACCCATCAGCGAGAGGTTGTCGAGGCTGTACCCGAGCAGATACATGACGCCGAAGGTGCCGAGCAAACTCAGCGGGATCGTGATGCTTGGGATGATGGTGGCCCAGACGTTGCGCAGGAACACGAAGATGACGGCAACAACCAGCGCGATCGTGATCAGCATCGTGTACTGAACGTCATCGACCGATGCCTGAATGATCTGTGTGCGATCGCCGACGACCGACAGGGTAACGGCGGCCGGCAATCCCGCCGAAAACGCCGGTATGCGATCCTTGATCGCCTGGATCGTGCTGAGAACGTTGAAGCCGGCCTGCTTATGGATGTCGATCATGACGGCGCGGGTACCCTGCAGCCATGCCGCCTGATGGGTGTCTTCCGGCGCGGTGACGACCGTCCCTAGGTCGCTCAGCAGAATTGGCGCGCCGTTGCGGTAGGCAACGACCATCCCGCCATAGGCCGGCGCGTCGATCAGCTGGTCGTTGGCATCGAGAACTACCGTCCGGTCCGCGTTGCTGAGCGATCCCTTGGGTGAGTTTACGGTCTGTTGCCCGATCACGTTGCGGATATCCTCCAGCGTCAGGCCGCGCGAAGCGACCTTGTCCGGATCGAGCCTTACCCGAACGGACCGACGCTGTGGGCCGTGGAAATCGACCAGGCCCACTCCAGACATCTGCGAGACCTGCTGCGCGATCACGTCCTCCGCATAGTGGTCGAGTTCGGTCACCGACACGACGTCGGAACTGAGCGAGAGCGTCAGCAGCGTCGCCTCGGCCGGATTGACCTTGTGGAAGGTCGGCGGGTTCGGCAGGTTCTTTGGCAGCGCACCTGCGGCAGCGGAGATCGCAGCCTGTACGTCTTGCGAGGCCGCGTTGATGTCACGGCTCAGGTCGAATTGCAGGGTGATATTCGTCTGCCCCGACGAACTCGTCGATGTCATTTGCGCGACACCGGACACGTTGGTCGCCAACGAGTTCTCCAGCGGCGTCGCGACGGCCGTAGCCATCGTTTGCGCGCTCGCGCCAGGCAGTTGGGCCGATATCGCGATCGTCGGAAAGTCGATCTGCGGCAAGGGCGCCACGGGCAGCATGAAGTACGCGACCGTGCCCAGCAGCGCCAGTCCAAGTGCCAGCAGGCAGGTGCCGACGGGACGGCGGATGAAGAGTTCGGAAATGACCATCACTCGGTTCGGGATACGGTGGATGCCGTTTTGGTATCGGCCTGTGTGACGCTCACTGCAGTACCTTGTGTCAGCCGCGACTGTCCGGATACGACGACGTTCTCGCCGGGCTTCACGCCCGACAGCAGCGCCGTGACGTCACCGACCGCCGGTCCGGACTTGATCGAAGTGCGCGCAACGGTGGCGTCGGGCTTGACGATGAAGAGATAGGGACCATCCTGACCGTTCTGGATTGCGGCCGACGGGACGATGGTCGCATTCCGATCGGTTTTGACGATCACGCGGGCGGTGACAAGTTGCCCCGGCCAAAGCGCGCTGTCGTCGTTGCCGAACTCTGCCTTCAGTTTGACCATTCCTGTGGATGTATCGACCTGGCTGTCGATCACTGTCAGTTTTCCTGTCGCGAGTTGGCGCGATCCGTCACGGGAGTATATCGTTACGGGAAGCGACGCCTTAGCCTGACCGGAGAGAAGATCGGGAAGCTCGTCCTGCGGGAGCGAGAACTCAACTGCGATGGGATGGATCTGCGTGAGGGTCACCAACCCGCTCGCGTCGCTTGCATGGACCACGGCGCCTTCGTTGATCTGCTTGAGCCCCACACGCCCGGAAATCGGTGACGTGATATTTGTATAGCCAAGGTTGATGGTAGCGGTATCGACCGCGGCCTGATCTCCCATGAGCGTTGCCTGCATGATCGCGACCTGAGCTTTTGCCTTGTCGGCGGCCTGTCCCGTCCCGGCGCCTGTGAGTGAAAGTTTAGCGGCTCGTGTGTCTTCGGCCTGATCGCTCGCGAGCTGGGCCATGTCTTTTTTGAGCGTGGCTTGGGCGGCCGCCAACTGCGCCTGATACGGTCGTGGGTCGATCTCAGCGAGGAGGTCGCCAGCCTGGACGGACTGGCCTTCGACAAAGGCGATCCGCTGCAATTGGCCGTCGGCGCGGACCTTTACGTCGACCTGATTGAGTGGCAGCACTGTTCCCAGACCGGATCTTTCGATGGGCAAGTCTCGCGTGGATGCCTTGACCGCGGTCACCGGAATGGCTGCGATAAGCAACGGTTTGACGGTCGGATTCGATGAATTTTTGAACCCGGACGTTGCCGCGGCTCCGCTGGCCGCGATCAACAGAAAGGCAACCAGGAGCTTTCGGCGACGCCCGCTCGAAAGCGTGTGGCGATTCTTGAGACCGCGCTCGATATCTTCATTGGCGTTGGTGTCCTCGGCGAGGCTCCGTGAAGAAGCGCCAGACGCGGGACCAGTGGCACCATTTTGTGGAGAGATTCGATTGTTGTCAGGGAGAGGAGTTCCGGTCATTGAGCGCCAGCGATCATTGCGTCGCACAATGACTATTTGACCCGACTTAGCTGATAATTAGGGCTTTGCCGCGCCGCTTGATTGCCGTTTACACTGTTCATATTCTGAGGCTCAATTGCGGAATTGGTAGAATACCAGCTGCGAACGCCTGGGCTTCGGCAACACCGAGGCGGGTCCTGGTCGCCTACAGATCCGGGTTGTTGGCCACCGCGCCGATGGCAACATCACCGATACCCAGCGGATGCCCCGGGGCCAAGCGATGCGGACTTAGGGCGGCGTCGCGCATTTGCGAGCCTGGGGCGAATATCTGTTCCAGCTCCTGAACAATTCTTCATCCTAAGGCGCTCCTAAGTTGGGGCGCTCATCATTCGGCATCGTCTGGCACAAGCTCGTTCGGGGAGATACGGGTTTCCGCCACCATCGATCTGCGCTCTGTCTCGTAAGTATCGCATCGCAGCCGGGACAAATCGAGCCCGTTCCGGAGGATTGCTTCTTGCAGAGAATAATCTCTCTCCTCCCGGTCGTCGGTGTCCTTTGCCTCATCCTGCTCGCACTCAGCGCGGGCAGCCGCGTTCTCGGCCAGGACGTATCAAAACAATGTAGCTCGTTGGGCGACCTTTCGTCCCTTCGCACAATCGCCGAAAATGCCCTGACCATCGTCAACGCCGGGGATCTCACGCGCGCCAAGGCGCGGATCAAGAATCTCAAAGCGAAGTGGAATAAAATGGAGGCGGCGCTTCGTCCCTGCGATCCGGGGCGATGGCGGGTCATGGACAAGGCGATCGACGTGGCTCTTGTGCAACTGAGTGCCAAGAGGCCGCAAGCGCCAACCGCGAAGGATGCCCTGCAGAATCTGTCCGCCAGCCTTGATCGGCGCGGCCCGAACTTACCGGCCACGGTTGAGAAAGCTGCAACAGCGCAATCGGCATGGCTTGCGGTCACCGATATCATCGACACGGCCGAAAAGCTGCGGGGCGAGGGAACCGTACTCGACGTAAGCTTCTTCGAACCAAAAGACGGCCAGCCAGTATATGCAGTCCGCACCTACGCGAATGGGAAGGTCTGGGACAGTCTCCTCGACAGTACGACCGCTGCAGTGATCGACGAGGGTATCATGACGCAGGAATCGGAATTGGACAGGGAGCACCAAGCGGAAGTAGCCGCCTTGAAGGGCGTCAAGGTCACGTTGCGCCAGGCCATTACGTCAGCTGAGAATACCGATGGCGGCCGTGCGATTGATGCCGGCTTGGTGCAGGTGCACGGCGGCCGGGTATGGGAAATTCTCGTCCAAAAAGGAGCGAAGTCTCGGCAGGTTCACGTCGATTCGGTTACCGGGAAGATCCTTTGAGTCGGTGGTTCCCGGGAAGAATTCTTCATCCTAAGGCGCCCCTAGGTCGGGCGCACTCATCATTTGGCGAAAGCGCGCTGCCCCAACGATCGACTTGGTTGCCGGCTACAACAAGGCAAATAGATCGCCGATCCCGAAGCTGTTCCTTTCGAGAGTCGATGAGTTGGGCGCCCATTTGTCCGGCAAGGGCCGGATGGCTTTGCGACTACGATGGGCATCGCATAATTTTCTTTTTACGAAGCGATTTCGGTGGCCTGTCAATGCCATGGTTTCTGCATTGCGCCGCCCCCGAGCGGATGCATAACTTCCCTACTGCATGACGTACTTCAGGAAGCGATTGCAGAGGTTGAGGGCTTGCCCGAGGCCGCTCAGGACAAGATCGGCAAGGAGCTCCTTCACCACGTCGGCGAACTCTGCCCACTGCGTGCCAAACTCGACAAAGGAATTGCACTCTTGATCGCGGCGGAGGTCGGGAACTCGACATCAAGCGCGCCACGCGCGACATGCCAGAGCATAACCGCCGATTAGATTAGGCCGTGCACTCATAAATTACTGTTGAGCGCAGCCTAACTTTGCTTCGCAGCTGGATTGGCCGGCCAATCCGGACCGGTGTTTCGTCTGGGTCGGAGATGCCGAATTCGTACATGGCCCTCGTTCATGGCCCAAGGCTTGTCTTCGGCCTTGCGCCCAAAAGTCGCCGGCCCTCATTCGCCGGCATTCCTCTCTCGCTTGAAAACATCCTGACGTCCCACGCGAGGTTTCGGAAACAGTTGCTGCGCGAATTGCTTCACAACCGCCTGCATAACGGGATTGCGCGCCTTCACATAACAATACATCGGCACCGTCTCGGCCCCTAGCCGCGACTTAAAACTATCCGACGTTTCACCCAAATGCACCTTAGTCGCCCCGCTCGAAAATGCATAATTAAGATCATGATAAAACAAATTGAAATAGATATGTGCACGTTCGTTCATCTCATAGTCAAAGCCCGAATACACGTTGTAATGTATCCCGTTTGCCTGGATCGCCAGCGTAAAGCCTACCACCCGTCTCGCTGCATCTTCCACAAACGTCACCACCACCTGACCCGGCAACGCATCCGGTAACTCCAGGAAGAATTTCAACGGCAAAAGCTCTAGCTTCGTCTTGGACTTCGCATGTACGGACATATACAGTTGATGCACCTCCGCCGTAAACCGCCGCCGTATCTCTTGCCGATCCGTCACATGAACAACCTGCAATCCTGCTGCCGAAAACCTTTTCTGCGATCGTGTGATCTGATTTCGATAACGCGCTCTCAGTGCGCCCAGATACTCCGTGAAACTACGAAAACGACCCGCCATCCTGTGCAGCACCGGCAAGGTCCCGCGAAAATAACCCCGTGCCTCGAGCAATGCCATGCGACTTGCATCCGTCTCCTCGAACTCCTTGTAAACGACGTAACTTGCGTGCTCCTCCCGCGCTAACTCCTAAATCCGCCGATCGAGCGTCTCCAGCGCCGATTGTCGGTTCGCTCGCGCAGCAAACCGCAAATGATTCGATGCGCATGGCAACGGCAAGCCGACAAACAGCACACGGTTCATCAAAAATCCTTGCCGCACCTGCCGCACTGCATCTACACCCCACTTCAACCACGAGGGCAACTCCATCAGTTCCAAATCGAATCGCGCCAAACACGCAATGGCTACCGGCTCACTTGCGGCATCCCTCACCAGCACGATCCACATGCGGCTCTGCTCGAGCAACGTCCTCCGCTGCACCTCAATCAGCCGTCGGTCCATCGCGAAGTCCGTCTCTATTACCAGCCGTCCCCATACCTCTGGCGGCACGTCAAGGACTGACTCGTAAATCGTGCACGTGTGCATGAATTGCGCCTCGATCAGTTGTTGTCTGCGCCGCAGGCGGAGAGCCGTGTCATAGGCACAGGCGTAGCGCGGTGGTTGGACATCGCCCAGGCAGGGATGGGCTGAGCGCGGGTGGGCAATCGGCGCGGGAAAGCGAACATTCCGCCGGGCATCACGTCCCCACCAAGCCTGGGCTCACGTCGGCGCTGCTACTCCACACCTGGTTAACGGCTCGCGCCAGAAGCACAGTATGAACGTGAGGACCGCGCCGGTTGCCACGATGCTGACCGGCAGCGTAAGCAGAAAGGCTAGGATGTCACCGACATTGGTGCCCCACCATCTCACCGCGGCGACCGCAATCCAGTAGCTTGCCGCGGGCGCTGCCGCCATCCGGGCTCTGATGCTGAAGATGAGCACCAAAGCTACAGTCGCGGTTACGGCCGAGATCGGAACGCTTATCTGCACGGAACTGAAGGCATGGCCGACACCGTCACCGATAACCGTCCCGAGCGCGCCGGCGGTAAGCATCGTGAACCAATATAGGCCGTCGGTCGCGGGAAGATCGCCGGTGGAGTATTTCGGAGCAGTGCGACGGCGAAGTGAGACCAGCGCGGCCAACAGCGCTGCGAGGCCGCCCGAGATCGGGATGTAGCCCAGATGCGCGCGCTCGACGGAGAGATCGGCAATATTGGTGGCAGCGGCTCGAACAGTCAGCAACGCCAGCCAGTAAACTGCCTCACTGCCGTTTCTAGTCTTGTGTTCGACTAATATGATGACGAAAAATATGACAGTCTGGGCGAGTAGGCTGACGCTCGAACCAAGTTTAAGGATGTCGGGGAATAAATCGCCTAAGTTCGTTCCGAGCATGCTCGCAACGAGGATTGCCGCCCAGTAGCGTGCGTCGACCTTTGGCGTGACTCTTAGTTGCATTTACTCAATTCTCCAGGTTTCTTCCGTGCGTGATTTCGATCGAGAGGCCAATATCACCGAACGCCATTCACCCCTGATGGGTGAGCGCGGTGACCCTGATCAGCTATCGACTGAAGCATGCAGATACTGTGTTGCGGCTCTAACGTTGTCGCGGATGCCGCGATGACCAGCAAAACTAGAATCGCGGCAATCAATCCCGTAAGGGTCGTGAATTCCACGATCAGGGTCAGCGTCTGCGCTGATCCATTTTTTGACGCAGCAACGTCCTTCCTCCTACTTTCCGGTCTGCACAGTTCGGCCGGCTGAATCCGCTCCATTGCGCTTCACTCGCGTGTTTGCTTTGCTATCGGACCTCCATTCAGTGTGTGGAGGCGAGCTTGTAAATGATCCGCCAACATTGCCCAAAGATTGCGGGCGGCGACGCCTGTGGCCACGCCCGTGCTCGATCGCGTGATCGACGGGGTCGCTTCGAGGGCATCACGGACGGAGAAAGGTGCATATCCATGGAAGGGTCCGGACCACAAACGATGACGATCGTTCGTCGGCTCGGTTGTGCATAAACGGGTTCCGCAAAGTGCGCGGTCAGCATCTTCACGAGATCGACGGTCCCGTGCAGGCGTTTCCTCAAGAGACCTCTACTGGATTGCCTCAACATTGCGGGAAGCGGACGCAACTGCGTTGCTAAAAATCTCCGCGCGAGAGCTGTTCTCCCGGGGTGTCCGGCTTTAGAAGAAACGATGTAATGCGGAGAATGGGTTGCAACATCCCGCTGGCGAAATGCACGCTCTTTGTCCGGTAGTCATGCGGCGGCGAGCGGTCGTCGTCTCGCTCAATTTCTCGTGGCGGAGCCGCGCCGATGGATGAAGCGGCGCTCGTACTGAAAGTGCGCTCGGTGGTCGCGCTGCCCGGTTCTTGCGGAATGGCTTTCGACGCGATCTCCAGCGTGGTCATTGTATTCGTCTCTGAAATGCGCCTGTCGCGCGGGGAAGGCCGATGCGGCGCAGGCACACTCGTCGGCTCGGCCAGTTTGCTGCTGGTAGACGGCACAGCCTGGTCTTCATCGGTCTGAGCGACGATGCGGCGGCTGGCGGCCGCCTCCGCTGGCCCGATTGCCTTAGCCGCCTCCAGCGAGCTTGCCGACGCAGTTACTTCCGCTTGTACCATCTCGTGATGAGGTGCACTGGCGTCGACTGCCTTTGGTTCGATTGCTGTGTACGCAAGCGATACCGGCGCCTTCGCAGTATACCTGCCTGCAAAGTAGTGGTGCACCAGGTAGGAGCCGATAACCGTCGCCAGGACAGAAAAAGAATGCCCAGAAGGAGCTTTGACGCGTATTTCAGCATGATCGGCCTCTCAGGCACGCCGGCGCTAAGGGACTCTCCTCCAGTTCGCTGACTTGCAGATCAGTCCAACGACTACGCAGCCAGAGGTGATGAGGGTGGATCCTTCAATTGACATCTTGCCCGAATAGAGGGTTCCGTCGTCAGGACTTGTGGCCTTGCCGGACCAGGAGTTCGTGCCATTTGGGCGCATGTCGTAGAATACACGCGTCCCGAGCTTGGCTTTGGAGTCCGGCTTTAGCCACACAATGTTCCCACAGATGGCATCGCCACACGGTTCGAACTTGACGCGCACGGCGCCGTTGTCGCGTGCCCAGGTACCGAGGACATCGTCAGCGAAACTGGTATCCGTGGTCAGCAGCAACGCCGTCAGAGCTAGGCAACGACGCAAAAGGTTCATCACATTCTCCTGGTTGTCGCTTCCGGTTAATGAGCATCTGCGAGATTCATGTCACTCAGCGTCGATGAGAGGCTGCGTACAATAAGGTCCGTGATCGCGGCGTGCAGCCTGTCGTTCTGCAGGGGGTTGTTGGGGTCTGCTGTGAACGTCTCGTCGACCAAGCGGCTTGGGCCCGTGAGCTTCATCGTCTCCGAATTATCCAAGGGCGGAGCCACGCGCTTCTCGATCACTTCGAACGTCTTGCCGTCGAACACCCTAATCTCGTAGAGGGCATGGATCTGGTTGTAGGACGCCAGCACCGTGCCGTAGGTGATGAAGCCAATGCCTTCGACCTTTCGGCCGCCACCGCCAAAATTCGACTTTGCCTTGGTGATCACGATGTAAGCGTCGAGCCCCTGTGGCGACACTTCCGTCTGAACGAGCTTCTTGAACGGGTCGGAACGAATGAGGTTGACGGGCATAACCGGAGAATCCTTGATCGTCGCGAACGCGGCTCGCTGGTAGCTGACAGGTTGCACTTGAAAACGAGTGCTCAATGCCGCGGTGGCTTGCTGGACGATCAGATCGTCCAGCCCCCATGACTGGATCGACATTTTTTGACTGGAGCTGCTCAGCCCGGTCAGCCCTGTCCGTGCGAAGCTCATCTCGTCACCAACCGCCGAGACGATGCCGACGGTCTTGACCGCCTGCAGTTTGGTTGCGTGCGTTTCAAGCATCGCGCAACCTCCGACATTGACGGCGAGAAGAATCGTCGCGAAGCTCACGAATCGAGTGCTGCGGCGCATGACTTTCTATCGGATCTTGAAGTCGAACGAATAGGACGCGCCAACGCCGAAGGTGGTCTGGTTCGGCGAACCTCGAAGGGTCACGAGAGGGCTCGACGCCGCGTCGCCGAGCAGCTTCTCGTACTCGACGTAGGAATGAACTTCCCATTGCTGATTTATTCGATAGGACACCTGGGCGCCAACGCCGACCGAGTGCGGACCGCCTTTCGCGTTGAAGATGGGCAGCCCGGAAGCCAGCGACTGCACGGCATCAACGCCGAAATAGGGTGCCGTCGCCTGGTTGCTTTCCCACGTGAAGCGTGGGCCGGCCGATATCGTGAGCCGCTGAATCAGCGGCACGATGAAATCCGCCGACAGGTCGGCAACGGTGCCGTGGTGGCCGGTCACGCCCTGCCGAAGCTCGGCGCGCGCGCGGAACCAGTCGACCGGATAGTATTCGACGAAGCCGCCGAGTTCGACCGCGGTGCTGACGTCGCCGAGGCCATTCAGTTCTTTGTAGTCGAAGCTCTTTCGCCCGGTCACGAACTTGCCGGCGGGACCGGCGCGAAGATCGCCGAAGTCGATCAGCGCGATGCTTGCGCTGTCGCGCGGGCCGCGAAACTGGTCGGTGGAGCCGGCGCGACGGATGGAAAAGATCGGGATCGGGCTGAACATGCTGTTTTTCGCCCCCTCGAAATCCGGTCTGTAATCGCCCCCTATTCCGATCGTCGCAGTCCAGTCGCCGGACGCGGACGGCAGCATCGGTACTTCAAAAGGGGGAGCCGGCAACGTGAAGGCAGGTTGGGCTGACGCGGAATTGGAGATGGCCCCAACGACGCCGAGCGCAGCAATTAACGCGGCCGAGAACATTCGGCGCGCGCCGCTCACGTACGAGCCGAGAGCGGCTTGGACGGCGTACTTCATTGGAGGGCCCCTGACCCCGGCGCAGCTTTGGCAGGGTCGGTTGGTGTGGTTTGGAGCTGCAAGATGCCGAGCCAACATTGCCCCAAGATTGCCCCCGGCAAAGCAGATCGGCGCTTCGCCGGATGTCTGCTGTTGCGGCCGGGATGTTCTCGGCTTTCTTCACTAAACAATTCTCAAGTAAGCGACTTGTTCGAGCGGTCTTGCTACCAATGCCGCAAGGCACCGGTGCCAATATCGGCAATCGGCGCTCTGGCTTGGAGCAAAAAATCTTTGATCAATGGATCATTGCCCGGCGTCGCTCGTCGATAGCTTGTGAGATTCGAAATACAGCTGAACATTGCCCCAACATTGCCTGCGAAGAAGCCGAGCCATCACCGTTGCCGGAACCCATGGGATGTCCGTGCTTCCTGGCTTGCGTTCGTTGCGCCGATTGCCGTAGGTGGAATCCGGCCAACCGGGTAATGTCACGATCCTGCGGGCTCTATCGACCAGTCATGGCAAGGAAGATCGATGCGCTCCCTGGTGATCGAGGACGAACCACAGATCGGGGCGTATGTCAGTCGTTTGCTCGGGGAGTTACACGGCATCGTCGACATCGTGGAGTCGGTTTTGGATGCCGAGCATGCGCTGAGCAATTTCAAGTACAACCTGGCGATCGTCGACCGGATGCTCCCGGATGGCGATGCGCTCAGAATCGTCACGGCGTTGAGCCAATTGCCGGAAAGACCGGCTATCATCATGCTGACGGCCAAGGACACCAAACAAGACGTGATCGATGGCCTGAACAGTGGGGCTGACGATTATCTTGGCAAACCGTTCGAGCCGCAGGAATTTATCGCCAGGGTGCGCGCCGTCCTGCGGCGGCCGCGGTTTCTGGTCCCACCGGTGCTGTCGTTCGGAAACGTCGAACTGCACGTCGGCACCAATGAGGCCATCGTCGCCAGCAACAAGATGCTGTTACGTCGGCGCGAATCCTTGATCCTCGAAGCGCTGCTGATGCGGCGAGACCGCGTGGTCACACGCGCAGCATTGATCGAGGAGATATACGGGTTCGATGACGAGATCGAATCCAATACCATCGAGTCGCAGGTGTCCCGGCTGCGCAAGAAGCTGGCCGACCTTGGCAGCGACGTCGAAATCCGCAGCATGCGGGGCATCGGCTATATTCTCAGGAAGAGTCATAACCGATGACGTCGATCACCAGGACCCTGACGTTTTCGCTCAGCGTGACTGCAACGGCGATCTTCCTGATCACGCTCGGCATCGTCGTCTGGTTGAGTCAAGCGCGCGAAGGGGAGCACCACCGTTGCGAGGTAGCCGCGGCTATTCTCAATGGCGCCACGGTCATCGACCCTGGAGGAGCGCTGACTATCCATTCCACGGGCGGTATCACCGAGATAAAATCCAATAGTCCAAACTTGTGGTACGTCGTGTCTTACGGACGACTTATAAGTGAGTTCAGGCGCGAACTCAGACCGGCCCTGCCTTTCTCGCTTCCCTATACCGGGCCGATCGGTTACTCGGTCCTCAATACGCTTGACCAGAAGAGCACTTTTTGCCTGGCCGTCGTGCGAAGGGGGCCTTCCGACTTGGTGGTGATGATGATCGGAGGCGCGCAAATCCGCCTCGGCCAGGTCGCAAGGTCATTTGTATCGCGAAATCTCCTTTCCGTTTCTCTTTTGGCGCTTGCCTTCGCGTCAACCGTAGCGGCCGGAGCGTCCTTGTCGGCGCGATTTGTGGCGCGCAGCATCGAACGCGTAACGAAGCTGGCACTAGCAATCGAGCCGACGGCACCGCAGGGATCGATTTCGCTCGATAAAGTCCCGGTCGAGCTTAAACCGTTGGTCCAGGCGCTTAACCGCGCTTTTGATGAGATTGACGCCTATATCCAAAGGCAACGCCGGTTCATCGGCAATGCAGCTCATCAGCTCCGAACGCCGCTGACCTTGTTGCGTGCCAAGATCGAAGATGTGACCGAACCTGCCTTGAAGGTCGAACTTGTGCGCGATGTTCGTCGGCTCACATCTCTGGTGGCGGCGATGCTGGACCTGGCGCGGTTGCAAAATCGTGCCATCGAACGGCGACCCATTGATCTGGCCGTCGTGACGCGGGACGTGCTTGCAGATTTCAGCCCCTCTGCACTGGATGCCGGAATCGAGCTATCACTGGAGCAGGTCGAGCAAGGCCCCCTCATGGTGCACGGCGTCGAAGCCGCGGTTCGGAGCGCCTTGGCCAACCTGGTTGGCAACGCGCTAGTCCATGCGCATGGCGCTGAGCGCATTGTTGCTAATCTAAGTCGCGGGAAGGTGTCGATCAGCGATGACGGAGTTGGGATATCGCCATGCGTTGAACGCAAGCTCATCGAGCCATTCCACACCGGAGACGCTGCAAAAGAAGGCGCCGGGCTAGGCCTCTCAATCGTTCAGGAGATCATGGCGGCGCATGGAGGGGCGCTGATCGTCACATCGACCCCCGGACGCGGGACGACTGCGAGCCTCCGGTTTCCCGAAGCCCTAAAAAATACGCAAGGGACCGTGCCGGCTGAGGATTCGCAATAACCTTGGGCTTCATTTCGTTAGATCTTGCATTAGCGCCGATTGGCACCCGGGCAATCTGCGGGATTGGCACAGATGTTCTCGGGTGGTCGCGGCGGGTTGTCGTCAGTATCGGGCTCGATGCGGAGGCCACTGACATCGCCCGACAGACGAAGTCCGAGCCCTGAGGAAATCAGGACGATCCTCGCGCGATCGGAGGCCAGGATTGTTGCGTTTGCCCCGACCAGGAAATGAGCGTTTCCGCCAATACTCGCATAGGTACCAAAAATATTTTCGGGCCGGTCCAGCCCGTAGACCAACATGATGACCCGGTCGTAGTTGGCTCCCAGCCCGATTCCGATGGAGAGGGCGGACCAAGTAATGGGCGAGGGCGATCCGGCGGCGAAATGCAGTTCGCCAACGCCGTGCCTTCCACCGACAACCAACGCGCCGCTCAGTTCGCCTCCGATGATATAAGCATTCGGCTCGCCGAATAAGGCAAATGACCGTTCAACAGTGCCGGCTACCCTCCGTGAAGCCGCATCGAAGGTCTTTTCGATCTGCGCCAGAATATCTCGGCCCGGAGCTGTTGGCAGACCACCGGGCCGCGTGTCGGCGTCAGCCCGAGCGCTCGACATTGCGAAGATCGACCAAGCAACGAGGGTGACAAAAATCATCCACAGGGCACGCGCGCCGAACTGAACTCTTGCGACAGGAGGGCCAGTTGGCCGGTCGGACGATGCGACAACAACGGCAATGTCAGCCATGGTAGCCACAATCCGTGAAGGCGAAGAGATTGTCCGAAGATGAATGGTTGGTTGACGTTCGCATCTCTAAGCCCCTCACCAGATGACACTCTTACGCCCTGGGGCTCTCGCAAGATCGGACAGGCGCCGTTCTTTTCCAAATCTTGGATGGCCGTGACAGTCCCAACCTGATATCCGCTGCTTTCCGCCGAGCTACGCCGTCTCAGGAGCAAAAGCGGAGATCCGCCCGGAGTCAATGATGACGTCTCTGTCTCGCGCTTTGACCATTCGACTGTCGCTCCTCGGGCTCGCTCTTTTCGGAACCGGCGTCGCCGCTGTTCTGGCTTTCACCTTTATCACCGAGGAGCCGGGTTCGCTTCGCAACAACGTGACCTCCGCGATCATCCGACAAGCAGTGCGTCTGTCCGACGCCAAGGGCGTTGCGGTAGAGAAAACGCCGGACTTGGTCAACCTCCAGAAAGTCAGCCCCAAACTCTGGTATCTGATATCAGACGGAGACGCCGTAGCTGAATACGCTCCCGAACTGCGACCGCATCTTCCGATCGATATCCGACTCGACGGGCCGACCATACAGGCCCAGATGACACTCGGTCGCGGCGTAGACAATGCCGTATCTTTCGACGTCGTCCAGATGAATGCTAGCCGCCTGATCATTGCAACGGGCGGCGGCAATCCTAGTCGCGCGCTGATTCTAGAGCACTACCTGGATGCCATAGCAATCCCTGCACTGATGACGTCCCTGGTTTTTGGAATCATCATCGCCGCCGCCATCGCGATGTCCGTCTCATTCATCGGCGCAACCTTGCGGCGCGCGGCCGAAGCGGCAGCGGCGATCGACCCCAAGGCGCCACGCGGCTCCTTTCCAACAAAGGAAACGCCGGCCGAACTCATGCCGCTGACCTCGGCTTTGAACTCTGCCCTTGATCAGATCGCCGGCACGATGGATTTGCAGCGACGTTTTATGAACAACGTCGCCCATGAGCTGCGCACGCCACTATCGATCATGCGATCGAAGGTCGAAGGGATCGGCGATGCCAAGACGCGGATCGCGCTGACAGCAGACGTGAACCGGCTGACTACGATCGTTTCGTCAATGCTACAGCTTGCGAGGCTCCACAATGCCGATCTGCCTTTCGAACCAATTTATCTTAACCATATAGCGCGCGACGCTCTCGCCGACTTGGCGCCACTGCTCGTGGCGCGCGGCATCGATATCGCTTTTGAAGAGCAAGGCGATATGAGGCCGTTGATCAATGCCAATGAAGCGACGGTTCGCGCCGCCGTTGCGAACCTCGTTGACAATGCCGTATTCCACGCCCACGCTAGATCGACAATACTTCTGCGTGTCGTCGACAATGTCATCCTTGAAGTTGTTGATGACGGGATCGGCATCACTTCACTGGAGCGCAGGAAGGTCACCGAACCGTTCAATCGATTGTCACCGCGCTCCGATGGAGCCGGCTTGGGGCTCACGATTGTCCGAGACATCATGGCCGCGCATGGAGGCCGACTGGCGATCTTTGAAACGCCAGGCGGAGGAACCACCATTCGGCTATTCTTCGCGGAGGATTCCTGACGCGACTGCGCCGAATGCAACGGTGTCAGAATTCACGTGTGCTCTACTTGTGGATTCGGTCTTGATGGATTCGGTCGTGGTCGGCGCCGGCGACAGTTGGCTCGGTCCTTTGCAGAAGATAGCCTAGTCCGCGCAGGGAAACGATCTCAACCTCGGCGGCGACATCGCGGAGCTTGCGCCGCAATCTCGAAATCTGAGAGTCGATCGTGTTCGATTCGATCAAATCGTCGGAGCCGTAGATGGCATCGATCAGAGCATTGCGCGTTACAACACGGCCGGCGCGTTGAGCAAGCGTCTGCAGGATGAGCAACTCGCCGCGTCGCAGCGCGAGCGGGGTATTCTCAACCCAGGCTCCTCCGTCGAGGTCGATTGACAGCTTTCCGACCAACGTCGCCAGCGAGCGGTTTGGACTTTTGCTGCGAGCGATTGCACGCACGCGCGCGAGCAACTCATCGGGTTCGAATGGCTTCACGAGGTAGTCATCAGCACCGCTATTTAACCCTTCAATCACATCGCTCTTTGCGTCGCGTGCGGTGAGGATGAGAAACGCCGGTACAAGTTCGCGTTCCTTCATTGCCTCGACGATTGACAGGCCGTCCCCGTCAGGAAGACGCCTATCCACAATCGCTATATCGAACGGTGCAGTCTCGAGCGCCTGAAGCGCCTCTCCTATTGAGCCACTCCGGTCAACCACGAGACCCGCGCTGACCAAAATGGAGGCCAGGAACGATGCCAGATCTGGCTCATCTTCGACGATTAGGACCCGCATGCCAGCCTGCTGCCAATGATCGGATAGGACATATAGAAACTGGTATCACGTGGCCGCTTACGTCCTGGGATCGGTTACCCGTCGCTCGCCAGCCGGTCGAAACGCTAGATCAGGTCCGGGAAATTGACCGGCGCTACAAATCGAGTTCGATGCGCCGCCCGCCAATTTGAGTGGCCCCCCAAGGCGGCAGAGATCGCTGCGGCTTTGAGGCCTTTTTATGGTGGAGGACGAACAACATCATGACGAGGACCAAGGACGAAGCAATGCCTCCATGCGGTGCCTGCTCCAGCTTGCAATGCTCGTGCAATGAAAGGGGTGCCTTGATCCGGCCTCGTGTGATGCGGCGAAAACGAAAACGTATTCGCCGATCGATAAGAATTGAGAGCGATGAGCCAGACAATATTGCTCGATACCAGCCACCCAAAACGCAAAACGGCAGAGCGTTTCATCAGGGCCGTCTATGACTCAAGGTACGGTGCCAGGCTGGATACTTTCCCGTCGCGACTCATAGCTCGCTTCGAAGCGGATGGCACGATTGATTGCGCCGCCGGCATACGAACGGAGCACGACGGCTTTTTCTCTGAAGCCTATCTCGACGCGCCCGCGGAAGAGGTGCTGAGCATTCGCTCCGGCCAGATGGTCCGGCGGAGTGAAATCTTCGAAGTCTCGACACTTGCAAGCCAGTCGCCTCGCGCGACGACCGGATTCATCGAGGCTATGGGAAGGTTCGGCGAGACCAACGGGTTTGTGTGGCCGTTTTTTACTCTCACGCACCGCCTCCACCAGTTGGTGGAGTGACTAGGACACCCTCTGATCCATCTGGCTGGAACGCAGTGCGGCGGCCGCTTCAGTCCGGGCAGCGTTCGGCGCGCAGCACGTTCGCGCCCAGACTGGGCCCGGCGTCGAATAACGCAACTTGGCTAACTCATCGCAAGGAGGCACTACAGTGAGCACTGGTGTGACGGAAAAGGTTAGGGCTGCCTGGCTCGATGCCATGCGCAGAGAGTTCGAAGCCAATCAGTTCAATAGACGCGTCGGCACGCGGCTCTTATCCGAAACGGACCGTGTGCGTGTCTGGGAAATCCGGCTTGCTCCGGGCCAGCGCATCGGATTCCATCGTCACGTGTTGGACTACTTTTGGACCGCAGTGACGCCGGGTCGGGCGCGATCGCACGCAGAGGATGGGACGATCGTCGAAGCCGTCTATTCAGCCGGCGAGACCCGTCACTTCGTCTATGGGAAGGGCGAGATCCACGATCTCGAAATCTTTGGCGATGCCGATTTGTGGTTCACCACGGTTGAGTTCCTCGACAGCACCAGTGCGCCCTTGGAACTTGGCTTGTGAACGCCATGGCGAAGCGCCTTTCTAACCCGACCACTCCCGATCGAAACTTCAGCCGCAATCTACTTTCCAAGAGTGATAGGACCCTTTGGGATCGTTGCGCCATCGGGCATTTTTAGCCTGCCCGAGAAGCTCGAGGTCAGCTGTGAATTTGGCCACAACCCCAGAACTCGCCCCATCACTTGGCAAGCTACCTGCACGCGGCGACGATTCTCATCGAAATTTGCTTATTCGTTCGAGGGAGGCAGCGCTCGAGTTTCAGCTCTTGACCGCGGTCAACACCGCCTGCACCGCCGCGGGATCGTCCAGTCCGGTGGTGTCTCCCGTAACCGTGCCGGTCTCGGCCGCTTCGCGCAAGAGACGCCGCATGATCTTGCCGGCCCGCGTCTTGGGTAGCGCTGTCGCGACATAGACATTGCCAAGCCGTGCGATCCCTCCGATGCCGCGCTCGACGGCGGTGGCGACACCTGTTTTGACCGCGGCAGCATCCGCACCGGGACGCAGCGTCACGAAGGCCACCGGCACGGTGCCACGCACGCTGTCGCGCACGCCGACGACGGCGGCCTCCGCGACACCCGGCTGGCTCGCCGCCATACTTTCGATTTCCATGGTGCTGATGCGGTGGGCTGCGACATTGATGACGTCATCCGTCCGGCCCAGCACCCAGATCTGCCCGTCGGCGTCCATCACGGCTTCGTCGGATGTCGCATATAGGCCGCGGAAGCGGGTGAAATAGGCGGTGCGATAGCGTTCCGCGTCGTCCCAGATCGTGCGCGCCAGCGTCGGGAAGGGAGCCGTCAGCACCAAATTGCCGCGCGTTCCGGGCGGGACCGGTTCGCCTGCGTCGTCGACGACAGCGCAGGCATGGCCCGGTACCGGAGTTCCGCAGCTTCCCGGCTTCAGCGCGTCCACGCCGTAGACCGGATAGGTCCAGGTCGAGCCGGTTTCGGTTTGGCCGTAGGCATTGACCAGCGGAACGTCGAACGTACGCTGAGTCCACTCTGCGGTTTCGGGGTCCAGCGGTTCGCCCTGGGTCGTGATCAGGCGTAGGCGCGGCTTCCGGGCGTTCACGGCGTCGTCGCCCGCGGCGCGCAGCATGCGAAGACCGGTGGGGGCGACGAGGATCTTGGTCACGCCATGCCGTTTTGCGCACGCCAGGAGCCGCGTCTGCTCGGGATAGTCGAGCGCGCCCTCGTAGCAGAACAAGGTGATGCCGTGCGCCAACCCTCCGGTGACGGCCTGGATCGGAAACGTCAACCAACCGACGTCCGCTGCGCACCAGTAGATGTCGTCCGGCTCCGGTCCGACCTGCCATTGCACGTTCGCCCAGGTCCCGACGAGAAAGCCCGCGGTGCTGTGCACGACCCCCTTGGGTTTGCTCTCGGTCCCCGACGTAAAAATCAGAAAAGCTGGCTCGTTCGCCTCCATCGCCTCGCAGGCGCAATCGGTGGACATGGTGTCCAGCAGCGTCGACCAATTGCTTTCGTTCACCTGGAGGTCGGGCGCGGCGCCGGTCCGATTAACCACCAGCGTGTGGCGCAGTTGGGGAACGCCCTGGCGCGCCTCGCGCAAATTGGCGAGCAGCGGCACGGTGCGGCTGCGGCGATAGGAGCCGTCCGCCGTGATGACGACGACGGCGCGCGATGCCTGCAGGCGGAGGCGGACGGCGTCCGGTGCAAAGCCACTGAACAGCACAGTGTGGATTGCGCCGATTCTGTTGCAGGCGTGAATGGCGACGAAGGTCTCGGGCAGGTTTGGCAAATAGATGGCGACCACGTCGCCGCGACGCACGCCGAGCGACTTCAGGGCGTTGGCGCAGCGGCTGACCTCGTCACGCAACTGGCGATAGGTCAGGCGACGCACGTCTCCAGGCTCGCCTTCCCAGATGATCGCGTGCCGGTCCGCCCGCTCTGGATCTTCGGCGTGTCGATCGACGCAATTGTCGGCGACGTTGAGCCGGCCACCTGCATAGTAGCGTATATCCCCCAGGCCGCCTTCGCGCAGAGCGTCCCAGGGGCGCTGCCAACGCATGTGCCTGGCCGCCCAATCCCAATAGGCGTCGGGTCCCCCGGTGCGTTCGGCGGCTCGGGCCTCTCCGAGCAGAGCGGCCTGGCGTGGAACGAGCCAATGGTCGTGCAGGGGAAGTAGCGGTGCAGTGGTCAGCGTTTCAATCGCGTCCATGATGTTTCCTCCAGAACGCCCGCATTGTTTTGCAGGTCGCAGATATCTCACAGTGCCGTCATGACCGGTCACGCCGACCGATCATGTTTTCCGTAGCGCCCGACGATCTTGCGCTGCAGCCTGCTGTCGAATTCAAACTCCACCCGACAAGGTATTGATATCCGGCCAAGTGGCACACGTCATTCAGTTTCCACTCTGCGGCTGAAGCACCGCACCCGCGCGTTGGGCGTGCGCCCGCTCAAGCATCCAGATCAGAGGACACGCCGAAAGGTCGTCAAACCACAATCCTAGCATCATTTTCCTCCTGAGGTTTTGGCGCCTCGGCTGGCTCGATGGTCATGATCAACACGTTCGCCGCGACGCTCTCGCCACGTGCGGCGAGTACGCGCGTGACCCGTCCGGCGCTCGTCACTTTCAGGTCGGTGAAGAGTTTCATTGACTCCAGGACGGCGACGGTCTGGCCGGCGATGACCTCGTCTCCCGCCGTCACCATGATGTCGGCGACAAGACCAGGCATCGGTGCGACGACGCTGGAAGCGTCTGCTCGGCTCGTACCCGCTGCGGTCTCAAGTGCGGCTTCAGCCATCGGGCAAACCTCGAGGGTTGCCTCGACGGTACCGACGCGGATAGCAACGCGGCGGCCATCGATCGCGAACGAACAGCGATGCAACGCGCCATCGAACACCGCAGTCATGACGTTGTTGTCGACGATGGCGTCGACCGTCAGGCTGCCAGCCGTGTCCGTCGTCACGAACTGACGAGGTCCACCAGCTACCTTCATCTGGGTCGTAACGCCGTCGCAGGTCACCGCGACATGCGTTGCTGCCGCGCGGCCGCTTTTGTCCAGGGTGCGGAAGCCGGCAAGGCTCGACCAGGGCGACGGCTTTGCCGCAGGTGGCAGTTTGCCGACCCACGCGGCAATCGCGGCTAGCCGATGTGCGAGAACGAGTGTTGCTCTGTCACGCGACCACCCGACCGGCCAGTTGTCGGCGATCAACTGTGTGGTGGCACGGCCCTCGATGAAATCTGGCGTGCCGATGGCGTCGAGCAGGAAAGCGCGGTTAGTCGCGGGGCCAAGCACGGTCAGGTCCTCGAGCCCCCGGCGCATACCCTCGAGCGCGTGCGCGCGATCGGAGCCGGTCGCGATCATCTTCGCAAGCAGGCTGTCATAGTGCAGTCCGACCGTCGTTCCGGTGGACACACCGGTATCGATTCGAATGCCGGAAGGTTGTGACCAGAGTTCGATCTTGCCGATGTCCGGGCGAAAGCCCTGGTCGGCGCGTTCGGCGGTGATCCGGGCCTGGATCGCGTGACCTTCGCAGCGAATATCGTCCTGCGTAAACGCCAACGGCTCGCCCGCGGCGACCCGTAACTGCCACTCGACGAGGTCGAGGCCGGTGACTTCCTCGGTCACCGTGTGCTCGACCTGCAGCCGGGTGTTCATTTCAAGAAAGAAGATGTCCTCGGTCGCCGCGTCGACCATGAATTCCATCGTACCGGCGGAATCATAGCCGATGGCGGCCGCGAGCTGGACGGCGTGGCGATGCAAGGCGGCGCGTGTCGTCGTCGACAGGTTGGGTGCGGGGGCTTCCTCCAGGAGCTTCTGGTTGTTGCGCTGGACCGAACAATCCCGCTCGAACAGATGTACGAGATGGCCGCGCTTATCGCCCAACACCTGAACCTCGATGTGGCGCGGGCGGGCGATAAGCTTTTCGATCAGCAGACGCCCGTCGCCGAACGCGGCTTCGGCTTCGCGCCGGGCGGCCGCGATCGACGCTGGCAGCGCGTCGGCCGCGGAGACCGGCCGCATGCCTTTCCCCCCGCCGCCCGCGGTCGCCTTGATCATCACCGGCAGACCGACGCGCAGCGCTTCGGCGACAAGCTGATCATCTTTCTGGTCTTCGCCGTTGTAACCCGGCACAACCGGGACGTTCGCCGATGCGGCAAGCCGCCTGGCTTCGATCTTGGAGCCCATGGCGGCGATCGCATCGAGGTGCGGTCCCACCCAGACGATGCCGTTCTGTTGGCAAAGCTGTGGCAGATCGACCTTCTCGGACAAAAAGCCGTAGCCAGGATGGATCGCTTCTGCGCCGGTCGCCAGCGCCGCTGCGATGATGCGGTCCGCCCGCAGATAGCTGTCGCGTGCGGCGGCAGGCCCGATCGGTACCGCGACATCGGCGAGCGCCACATGCATGGCCTGCCTGTCCGCTTCGGAATAGACCGCGATCGTGCGCAAGCCCATGCGCCGGGCGGTCCGAATGATCCGCACCGCGATCTCGCCGCGATTGGCAATCAGAACAGAGCGAAGCATTTCGGAACTCACATTCGGTAGACGGGGCGGGGCGAGGTGTCGTGCGGCTCGTCGGCCGACAGCGCGAGACAGAGGCCGAGCACGTCACGTGTCTGTGCGGGTTCGATGATGCCGTCGTCCCAGAGACGCGCGGTCGCGTAATATGGATCGCTTTGCTCTTCGAATTGCTCGCGCGTGCGCTTGTCGAGATCGGCGATGGCAGCTTCGTCGGCCGCGCCCTTGAGGCTCTGGCGGCGAAGTTCGGTGACGACGGTCGCAGCGACTTCGGGGCTCATGGTCGCGATGCGGGAATTCGGCCATGAAAACAGGAAGCGGGGCCGGAAGCCGCGGCCGCACATGCCGTAATTGCCCGCTCCGTAGGAGCCGCCGATCAGAACGGTGTATTTCGCGACGCGGGCGTTGGAGACCGCGTAGACGAGTTTTGCCGAATGCTTCGCGATTCCGGCCCGCTCGGCCTCGGTGCCGACCATGAAACCGGTGATGTTTTGAAGGAACAGCAGCGGGATGTGACACTGATCGCAGAGTTCGATGAAATGCGCTCCCTTCACGGCGGATTCGGCAAAAAGCACGCCGTTGTTGGCGAGGATGCCGACCGGAAAGCCATGGATTCGGGCGAATCCGGTGACGAGAGACGCTCCGTAAGCCGGTTTGAATTCCTGAAAGGCGCTGCCATCCACGACCCGCTTGATTACGGCATGGACGTCGTAAGGCTTTTTCAGATCGACTGGCACCAGCGCCGTGAGCTGCTCCGGATCATCGACGGGCGGTACCGGTGCGAAGGGCGGTTGCGCCGCTCGCCGTAGCGGCCCGAAGCCGAGCACGATTGTCCGCAGGCGGCCGATCGCTTCGGTTTCGGTATCCGCGACATGGTCCGTCACGCCGGAAACCGTGGCGTGCATGTCGGCGCCGCCCAGCGTTTCACCGTCGACGATCTCATTGATCGCGGCCTTGACGATCGGCGGGCCGCCGAGGTGGATGCGTCCGGTCCCGCGCACCATCACCACCTGATCGGACAAAGCGGGGATGTAGGCGCCGCCGGCGGTGCAGCCGCCGAACACCGCCGAGATTTGCGGGATGCCCGCCGCCGACATCCGGCACTGATTGAAGAATGTGCCGCCGAAATGGTCGCGGTCGGGAAACACCCGGTCCTGCTCGGGCAGAAATGCGCCGCCGCAGTCCACGAGATAGATGCAGGGCAGGCGGTGCTGTTCGGCGATCTCCTGCGCGCGCAGGTGCTTGCGAACGGTCTCGGCGAAAAACGAGCCGCCCTTTACGGTGGCATCGTTGGCGATGATCATGCATGGCGTGTCATGCACAATACCGATGCCGGTCACGATCCCGGCCGACGGCAGTTCGCCGCCGTAGAGTCCATGCGCGGCGAGCGGCGACAGTTCGAGAAACGGACTCGCAGCATCCAGCAGCAGGTCGATCCGGTCGCGCACCGGAATCTTTCCGCGCGTCCGATGTCGTTTCACGAGTGGCTCGCCGCCGCCTTCCAGCATGCCGCGATGCTCGTCGCGAAGCGTTTCGATCAGCGCGTCGAAGCGCACGCCCGCATCCATCGCCTTCCTCCCAACGGTATCTGGAAACCGAAGCTTGACTTGGTTTTCATTCTGCCTAACGTATGTTAGGTGAATTAAGCGGCAAACCGGGGCCGGCGTCAAGGCGTGTCTAGCGGTTCGATTGAAGGGGAGAACCAAATGGATGACGTGACATCGAAGGAAACGACAGGCGCCAACGGACCACGATCGCCGTTCTTCACGGAGGAACATGAGATGCTCCGTGACCAAGTCCGTCGCTTTGTTGAGCAGGAAATAAAGCCGTACGGTGACGCTTGGGAACAGCAAGGCTTCGTGCCCCGCGAGGTTCTGCGGCGCATGGGAGCGCTCGGCTTTTTCGGCATCCGTTATCCGGAAGTCTACGGCGGGTCGGACATGGACACGCTCGGAAGCGTCGTGCTCGCGGAGGAACTCGGGCGGTCGACATTTTCCGGTGTCGCGATCACCGCGCTTGTTCACACCGACATGGCTTCGGTGCATGTGTTCAACTCGGGGACCGAGGTGCAAAAACAGCGATGGATGCGCAAGATCATCGCCGGCGAGACCATCTGTGCCGTCGCCGTTACAGAGCCGGACGCCGGTTCGGACGTCAAGGGCATCCGCACCACCGCGCGCAGGTCCGACGCCGGTTATGTGTTGAACGGCACCAAGATGTTCATCACCAACGGCGTTCATGCCGATCTCTATTGCGTCGCCGCCAAGACCGGTGACGTCGACAGCGGCAGCAAGGCGGTGACCATGTTCCTGATCGAAAAGGGCGCGCCTGGATTCCGCGTCGGCCGCGCGCTCGACAAGCACGGCTGGCGCTCGTCGGACACGGCCGAACTGATTTTCGATAATTGCCTCGTGCCGCACGACGCGGTGTTGGGAGACGAGGGCTCCGGCTTCTACGCGATCATGAGAAACTTCCAGAACGAACGCACCGTGATCGGGGCGATGGCGATGGGGGAAGCGCAGGCCGCGCTCGATCTGACGATTGCCTATCTCAAGACGCGCAAGGCATTCGGCGCGCCGTTGTGGGAAAAGCAGGCGATTCGCCAGCGGCTCGCGCAGCGCGCGGCCGAAGTCGAAGCCGGGCGGCAGATGGTCTACTCCGCCGCCTGGCGCGATGCGCAGGGTCAGGACGTGACCCGCGAGGTCTCGATGGTGAAGGCTTATTGTGGCGAACTGGTCAATTCGGTGATGTACGACTGCGTGCAGTTTCACGGCGGCATGGGCTTCATGCGGGAGAGCGCCATCGAACGGATGGCCCGTGACGCGCGCGTGCAGGCAATCGGCGGCGGGGCGACCGAGGTCATGCTCGAAGAAGTTGCCAAGCGGCTTTGAGGAACTAGACCATGGAGGGATCGACCGGCTCTGGAGTCTCGCTCGACGACAAGTATACCGCCGAAGAGGGACGCATCTATCTGACCGGCGTGCAGGCGCTGGTACGTCTGCCGATGGTACAGCGACGGTTCGATCGCGCCGCGGGCCTGCCGTCGTCAACACCGACGCAAGTCGCCGCGGAATAGACGCTGCAATGGCTGGATTTGGGGCACGGCAATGACCGAGATGACCGCGCAAAACGGCACGGGCCCGACTTCCGGCGACAGGCGCTCTCGACGTTCCGACGTGTCGCGGCAACAGATTCTGGATGTCGCCGCCAAGTTGTTCCGCGCCAGGGGCTACACCGAGACCTCGCTTCGCGACATCGCCAAACTCGTAGGCATGAAAGCCGGGAGCCTCTACTACCACTTTGCATCAAAGGAAGAACTCGCCGCCGAGGTGCTGCGGATCGGCGTGAAGAGAGTGCACCAGGCCGTGGCGATGGCCATCGATACGCTTGGTCAGTTCGCAGACGCACGATCCAAACTCGCGGCGGCGATGGCGGCTCACCTCGAGACGTTGCTCGACGAAAGCGACTACACCTCGGCGCATATTCGCTGCTTCCCGTATGTTCCCGAAACTCTGCGCATCCAGCTCGGCAATGATCGGCGGGAATACGAAATGATCTGGCGGACCCTGCTGGACGAGGTTGCTGATAGCGACTCTCTTCCGTTTGGCATGGACCGGAGTGCTGCGCGTCTAATCATTCTAGGCGCACTCAACTGGTCGCTCGAATGGCAGGATCCGGCGAAGGGAGTGCCGTCGGAACTCACCAGAACATTACTCGCAGCGTTTGCGCGGTGATCGCGGTATCCGGCCGTTCGATGCGACAGCAAATCAATGAACAGCGCGGCAATGGTTGTTGCAGCTAGCTAGAGCGCATTCCCCAAAAAGTGAGTCAGAGATATTCGCTATATATATCAACGTCAAAGTGCGGTGTGGGCGGTGCCCATTTAATCGTGTTGCTAAGTGCTGGCGCCGTGACGTGCTCTCTCGCCTGCTTGCCATTCCTCGTCTCGTCACCCACTATCCGCGAAACGACGCCTCGGGGGGACGCATGGGGATCGCGGGTTCAAGGACTCTTTCGTTTGCGGTTGTTTTCGCAATTGTGGTTGCGGCCGCGCTGCTCCCGAGCAGGGGCAACGCCTACACCACCGAAGAGCAGCAAGCCTGCACGCCCGATGCGTTCCGGCTTTGCAATTCCGAAATCCCCGATGTCGATCGGGTCACCGCCTGCATGATCCGCAACAAGGCGCTGCTGTCGCCTCAATGCAAGGCGTTGTTCCGGCCTGATCCCCAGCCGGAGGAGGTCGTCGCGCGGCCGGAGCAGCGGCCGGTCGCTGCCAAGCGCAAGCCTGCGAAGCCGCACAAGGAGAAGAAGCCTGCGGCGAGCTGACGCAGTCTCATCGTGCGCAGACACCGTGGATGACGCAACGGCCGTTTCAAGGCCACCTCGCGCGACAGACTGACGCCTTGTGACGCTGTCACGCAGCATCATCTTTCCTGCTGGTGTTACCAGCCGAACAGACACCGTTCCGCGATGCGCGGCATGGTTGAGGAGAGATGGCTTGAGCGAGTTTTACGAGCAGGAGATCGATCGGCACTTCGCCTGGTTCGAAGCCAAGTTGCCGGCGGGACCGGCACGGTTCGTCGCCTGGCTGCGCAAGCCGTCGTCGCGCTATGTGCGGATTCCGCTTGCGATCCTGTTGATCCTCGGCGGCATCTTCAGTTTCTTGCCGGTGCTCGGGCTCTGGATGCTGCCGCTTGGACTCCTTTTGTTCGCGCAGGATGTGCCGCTCCTGCAGAAACCAGTCGCGCAGCTGCTCGGATGGATCGAGCGAAAATGGACCGAACGCGAACGCGCCAAGCGTGTGCGCTAAAGTCGTTCAGATTTTGCGCGGCACATTGAGAGCGCGCCGCAGCGGCTTGTTTTGACTCGTCTTAATCCCGACCAAACAAGCGGCGCTTCGCTTCAAAAGCAGCGATTGCGCCGCTGCCATTTCCGGTTGTGTCATGTGAAAGTGTGACTCAAAAGCCAAAATCGGCCGGTAATCTTGGCTTCTTTGCGAATTGCAAGAAATTTTTCTTTCACGAATCAGCGCGCTCATTCATTTTCGCCGCCTGGGGTCAATCTGGAGGCCAAGGTATGAACGTCATTGTTTTCGCTTCGCGTAAGGGGGGCTCGGGGAAAAGTACCCTGGCTGCCCACCTTGCTGCGCAGGTGCACAAGGCAACGAAGCCCTGTTTGCTGATCGACGCCGATCCGCAGGGCTCGCTGACTCTCTGGCACAAATTGCGCGGCACCAACGAGCCGCCGATCAAGACGGCGGTGAACTCGGTCAGCGGCATCATCGCGCAAGCCAAGCGTGACGGCATCGAGTGGGTGTTCATCGACACGCCGCCGAATCTCTCGGCGGTGGTCGACGACGCCATCAAGAACGCCACCATGGTGATCATTCCGGCGCGGCCCGGCGTGTTCGACGTCAACGCGGTGCAGGAAACCATCCAGAACTGCCGTTCGTCGCGCAAGCCCTATGCCGTCGTGATCAACGGCGCTCCGGCGCAGCGCGACAGCGTCGAAAGCCCGATCGTCGCGATTGCGCGCGAAGCGCTGGCGAAATTCCGCGCGCCGGTGTGGAGCGGCCAGATCACCAATCGCGCCGATCTGCTGATGGCGCTGGGCCACGGTGAAGGCGCCCGTGAATATGATGCGGAGGGCCGCGCCGCCGACGAGATCAACCGTCTGTGGGCCGCGATCGAACGCTCGATCAAGGCGATCCGCGGCACGGCATCGGCTTCCGGCGCCATGCACAAGCAGGCGGCGTAACAACGCCGCTGTTGCCTGGACTGACAAAGAACGCGCGGAGCCCGCGCGTTTTTTAGTGTGATAGCTGTCATTCCGGGGCGATGCGTAGCATCGAACTGCGGTGCGCACTTGCGCCCCTGAGAATCTCGAGACTCCCCGGTGCGCAATTGCGCACCTGTGGTCTGGTCCTTCGGACCATCCCGGAATGACGGAGCAAGTGGCGCTTTACGCCACCATCAACAAATAGAAAATGATCACCGGCGCCAGCGTCAGGATCACCGACCACACACCGACGGCCCACAAAATATCCTCGGTCGTAAAGCCCGGCCTGTCGGCAAATCCGGACCTCACGGCAATCGAACGCTCTTCAAACTTCACGACGCCCCCGCGTTGCTCTTGTTCTTAATGGGGACAGCGATACGCGATCGGTTTTAAAATCCCGGCCGCAATTTCGCGCGCATTTGACCACAGGTGCTACCGCCGATTAACCACGGCGGTGCTCCGGCAGCCCGCGTCAGGCCGACAGCAGATGGAAGGTCATGACCGGCGCGAAGCCGATCAGCATGGCCCAGATCGCAAACGACGATACCAGCAGCACGTCGTGCACGCGCTGGGCGAGTTCGCTGCTCGGATAGCGCGGATCGTGATTGATTTTTGTGGTCATTGGTTTCCCCCCCAAGGTTGTTAGAGGGAAGAGCAATACGCTGAAAATTTGAAGTTCCGGCTCGCGTTGCCGCTCAACTTTGCTGCAATACGGTCACTGGTACTTAATCACGAGCGGCCGCCAACGCTCTTTTCTTGAGCGTGATCTCCGCGCAAACGCATTCCGCGTTTGTCGCGAGGGAAAACCGGTTCCCACTTTTCCGGATCATGCTCAGCGCATGCCGCCCTGATCCCTGATCGCGCCGAGATGCTCGTTGATGCGGAATACGATCAGGATGAACTCGGCGACGATGCGCGAGAACACGATGCCGACGATGACGCTGGCGATCGACGCGAGCAACTGGATGAAGCCGACGAACGGGCTGATCGCCATCGCGGACAGGCTCAACAGGATGCCGGAGATCCCGAACAGCACGATGACGCCGATCACGAGCCAGTAGAACGTCTTGATGATCGTGGGTGTGATGAAGCGGTCCCACTGAAACAGATCCTGGAAATCGAACATCGGTGGTTCTCCCGGCAGGCCGAACTATGATTCGCGTCTCATCCTACTGCGTCATGTCAGGCTTTTATTACCTCATCCGGGGGCCGCCTGCGGAGCAGGCGCCTGGACGGACGAGGCCTTTGGCCGGGCCGCATGGTTCGCGACGGCGCCAAAGCGCCTCCTCACCATGAGGGATTGATGCCGCAATAAGCCCGTCCCCCGCGACAGGCCCCCGAACCGTGCGCCGGCAGGTCGGGGGCGAGCTATGCGAGTGGGCCGGTTGAGATTGCCGCAAATAGCGGCCACAATCGGGCTCCTTCCAGCATATCCTCACCCCATGACCGCACTCACCTTCGAAGACTTCAAGCCCGGCCGCTTCGGGACATTTGGCCCGCGCCATGTCACGCGCGAGGAAATCCTCGCCTTTGCCGCCGAATACGACCCGCAGCCGATGCATCTCGACGAGGCGGCGGCGCAGAAATCGATGCTCAAGGGCCTGTCCGGCTCGGGCTGGCACCTCGGCTCGCTGATGATGCGGATGCTGTTCGACGGCTTCATCGGCCGCACCGCCTCGCTCGGCTCGCCCGGCGTCAACGAGATGCGCTGGATGGCGCCGCTGCGTCCGGGTGACGATTTGACGCTGGATGTCGACGTCACCGAGGCCCGCGTCTCGAAGAGCCGCCCGGAGACCGGCATCGTGACCTTCAAGGGTACGATCCGCAATGCGCGCGGCGAGGTGCTGTGCGAGATGGAGTCGCCGATCATCGTGCGCCGCCGTGACAGCGTGAGCGCGTAGGGTTCGCATGCGTTTCTTTGAAGACATCGAGATCGGCGACCGGCGCGACATCGGCTCGTTCACTTTCACCGCAGGCGACATCAAGCGCTTCGCGTCGCAGTTCGATCCGCAGCGTTTCCATCTCGACGAGGAGGAGGGACGCAAGTCGCTGTTCGGCGGGCTCGCGGCGTCCGGCTGGCACGTCGCCGCGGTCTGCATGAAGCTGCTGGTCGCCGACGGCAAGCGGCTCTCGGCGGAGGCTGTCGCGCGCGGCGAAACCGTCGCGGTGTGGGGACCTTCGCCGGGTTTCCGCGAACTGCGCTGGATTCGTCCGGTGCTATCTGGCGACACCATCAGCTTCTCCAGCCAGATCGAGACCAAGCGGACCTCGTCGAGCCGTCCGGAATGGGGCATTTTGCAGGCGCGCAACACCGGCACCAATCAGCGCGGCGAGATGGCCTTCTCGTTCCTTGCGACCGCCTTCGCGCCGCGGCGCAAACCGGGTTCCTGATGTTGCACGCGCGCCTCTGATCTGTTGCACGAACGCCATGGTTAGCGGATTCCTTCTGCGCACCCGCATAGTTGCGCGTGGCGCGGAACTCATTTTTTGCTAACGCATTTTGAACCTTTCTCCCTGCCTATGGATTTAAGGCTAGGGCCTCGGGGCAGGAACTTCGGGGCAAGAACTTCAAGGCAAGAACTTCAAGGCAAGAACTTCAAGGCAAGAACTTCAAGGGATGACCATGGCAGATCGTGGTGCGCTGAAACTGGTCGGCTTTATCTTCGCAACGGTGACGCTCGCGGTGATGCTGGCTACCGGTCTCGTCGTGAAGGGCTTTGCCGACGGCAATTATTCGTTCGAGACGACCGCGAGCATCAATCGCTGATTCAGTCTCTGATAACCATAGCGCCCGATCGCTGCTCCAGGCGCGCTACCGGTTCCAGATCAGCACCATCACAACGGTCACGGCCACTAGCAATCCGACAAACCGGATCATGATCGTCCCGACGCTCTGCTGCGACTGGCGCAGCGGAATGGGATCGGTGTTATCCGGTCGAACGCTCTGCATGGACTGATTCCCGGAAATGCCGGCCGCCTGAACGTGGGGCCGGAGCTTGGTCGCGGTCTGCGCAATTAAAGTTCAAATCAATTTCTGAAAGCATTGCCTGTGCGGCGTTTCGGCCACGTTAACCGTGGCCCGCCGGCCCGCAATATACATGAAATGAGGCCGCCGCACTCCCGTTTTGCGGGAGGCGGCGGATGTCAGTTCAATGACAGGTTGGGATCAGCTGTTGCGCAGGCCGTCGGCGGCACGCTTCCACTGCGTGACGTTGTCGGCGATCATCCGGGTCGATTTCATCGCGGCCTGGCTGAGCTGGGCATAGCCGGAAATCTCGCGCTGCACGCGCTGGCCTTCGGCATGCAGGAGATCGCGCAGGCTCTCGAGTTCGGAGATCAGCTTCTCGATCTCGGCCAGCGAGGTGCCGGCGACGCGCTGGATCAGCGAGTTGACATTGTTGACGGTGGCGTCGGCGTTCGGCTCGAGCGGCGCGGTCTCCGGGCTCGTCGTCACGGGCGGCCGCCGCAGATAGGCGATGTCGTTGCGGACGAAGTCGCGGATCCCGGCCTCGACTTCGGTGACCGCGGCGAGGTTGGTGTCGACTTCCGTGGTCGGTTCAGCGTCTTCGGAACGAATGGTGGCGTTCATCGGCTTTTCCCCTGTGTCGCGTAGCGAAGCGCGGCTGTCCCCCGCACGACGAATTGATGAAGTGATAGTTGCAAACCCATCTGGGCTGTCGAATTTGACCGCATCTGGGCCAAGTTGCGGCAATGATTGATCATTCGCGCGACAGGGATAACGAACCCTTCACCACGTCCGCTTGAAGCCGGCGGTGATGCTCTTGCTGGTCGTGCCCTGCGCGGTCTCGCCGATCGAACCCGAGACGGTGACGCCGTCGAACAGCTTCTGTTCGGCGCCGACCCGGCGCAGCCATTTGTCGTCGAAGGTCGTCGTCTGTCCCGCCGTGATGCTGGTGCCGCTGTCGTTGACGGACAGCTTCGCCGACTGGTCGGTATCGTAGCTGCGCGTCGGACGGCTGACGATGCCGGGCACCGGCACGACGCCCTGCTGGGTCATGTTGATGCCGTTCTGCAGCGTGACCGAGTACTGGTCCGACAGCGGCACCTGTTTGCTCAAGGAGGTGCCGATCTTGCCCTGGTCGGCGCCGGGATCGACGCGGGCTTCGACCGAGGTCTTGTCCCAGACCGAAGCCACGCCGGGCGCTGAGATCGAGGCCCAGGCGGAGCCTCCGGATTGCGGCAGGCTGCCGCCATTGGCGAGTCGCTCCGACAATTGCTCCGACGTCGTCTGTGGGCCCTGCTTGGCGACCGTCATGTCGACGCCGACGCGGGTGTCGAGGAACGGCGAGACCGATTGCTTGACCGCGACCGCTTCGGTGCCGTTGGCGTTCAGGTTGGACGACCAGGCCGGATTGCCGCCGGCGCTGCCGTTGGCCTTCGCCGCGCCCTTCGAAGCCAGCACCGGCAGGGTGGTCGGGTCGGTGTTGAGCTGGCTCCACTCGAGCTTGCTCACATCGATATCCTTCATGACGTCGACATCATTGGCGTCGACCGCTGTCGCCGCTTCTGCCGGCGCCGTTTCTTCGGTCGTCTCGTCGGTGTTATCTTTGGCAGGAGGTGTTTGGGCAGCGGCCGAAACCGCCCAGGAAACTGTCATGGCCAGCGTCAAACCGGCCGCCAGCACTGACAGCCTTGCCCGCCCGAATCGTGATGCGAAAGTCATTCCCAGTCCGCGAATTCCAAGCGCGAATTCCAAGGCAGCAAAATGCTGACGCCGTGGTGCAAAATTATGGCGGGTCAGTGTGAACACCAGGACCTTGCGAACAATGTGCCGCCATGTCCGGGCCGAGGCGCGTTGTCGCGCCCTCTGCCCCGAGCATCTCGCGGCCCTTCCCGGGGCTGGCAAAGACGAGCCGCGGAGGGCGGGGCGAGACCCGGACATGGCGAACCCTGAGATCGTCGAGGTGCCTCACACCGCCATGCGCGGCAGATGGATGGGATAGCCCACGGTCTGCTCGACGAGGTCGAAGGTGTCGACCAGCACGCGGAAGCTGGTCAGCTTGCTCGCCTTGAACTGCGCGAAATGCGCGATCCGCAGCGAGATCGGCTTGTTGGAGTCGAGCGCGGTCAGCGAATAGCGCATCATCGACGACGCCGAGTCGACGCCCAGCATGATCCGTTCGCGGTCGAAGCGATGGACCCGCACGTTGTCGCCGATCTGCCTGATCACCTCGAGCACGGCCGCCCTGCCCCGGCGCGCGCCGAAGAAGGGGAACATGTCGATCGGGCCGTAGATCGCCCATTCGACTTCATCGTCGAGCAGGGGCTCGAGGTTATCAAGCTGGCGTTCGTTGATCGCGCGGTGCAATGCGCGCGAGAAACGCCAGAGGCTATGCTCTGTCATTTTCGGTTGTTCCTGAAACTGGATTTTCGGACAGCAACGGGCTCGGGGCGTCAGCGCCGACGCCATACCAGGTTGCTGCATTTCACTATTACGCCCTCAGATAGGGCAGTTCGGCCAAAACGCAATTGCGAATTTTGCATTGCACAATTGCGCGGGATTTTACCGGAATGTGAAGAAAGCCTGAATCTCGCGGCTTCTCAGCGGTCGCGCTGCCGGATCGGTTCCCGTTCGACCATGATTTCGGCGTCGCGGATCGCGATCACCGCGAACAGCAAGGCACCACCGATGCCCCCGATTGCCGCCCCTGCCGGCATGAAGGTGAAGAACACCAGCATGCCGCTATAGCCTTCAAAACTCGTGGTTTTAAAGATTTGGACCCAGGCGAGCCCGGCCCCGATGCCGAGCGCCGCACCGCCGAGGGCGCCCAATGCAAGGCCAAGCAGCGCGAGCAACGCGATCTTCATGGATGGACTTCGGTTCCGACGCCCGCAACAGGCCCTGTGATAGGTCGGCGTCGGGCCGATCGGGTTCAAAGCCGATGCACGATTCGTACGCAGGCCGCCAAATCCCGCACGGCTATGCGGTGCCCTTGTCGCCGGTCAGCAGCACCGCGACGTCACGCTCCAGCACCTGCTGGATCAGGTCGAACGTGTCGATGATCTCGCGGATCTCGGTGATCTTGCCGTCGCGCATTGTGTAGAACACCGCGACGTCGAACTGCACCATCCGTGCATTGTCGCGCTTGCGGAAGAAGACGCGCAACTGGGCCGCGACCTTGTCGCCCTCGGCGACCAGGTTCTGCGCCTCGTAGCGCATGTCGGAATAGCGGGTGTGGATGGTGGTCCACATCTGGCGCAGTGCGGCCTTGCCGCGGTGCTGGCCCATATGCGGCAGGATGTCGATCGGGGCGTTGGCCAGGAACGCGACGTCATCGGTGCAGCGATCGAGCGCGCCCTCGATGCCGCCGGCATAATAGACGTCGAGGAAATTCAGCACGCGCTGTCGGTTCAAATCCTCACCCATGGTCGCTCCGCCGATTCCGCTCCGACCCGCCCGGGGTCGCACTTGCGATCCCCCCAGGGTCGCACTTGCGATCCCCCCGGGGTCGCACTTGCGATCGCTGCCGTGCATTGTGGACCGAACTGGCCCACGATCAACCGGCAAGTGGTTTCAGATTTTGACACTGCACACCGGGATTTGGTTCAGCAACCATGGCGTGCAATCATGGCTGCCATGCGCAAGCGATCGGGGCGCGCGGCGTCGCCGGCAGGTGTCTCCGAATTAATGAAACATCCTCGCGCGCGCCCGGTTGGACAGATAAGGGCGACGCTTCCGCGACCAGGAGACCCTTCATGAAGACCACACTATCGCTCGCGATCGCCGCCGTGCTGGCGCTGTCAGGTGCATCAGCCGCAGCCGCCAGCCAGATGTCGAGCCACGCCGGCAAGATGTCGGGCGCCAGCGACACGCTGACGCTGTCCGATACCCAGCAGAAATCGATCTGGAAAGACGTCAACCACCACGCCGCAAACCAGACCGCGCCATCCGGCTTCACGGCCGCGGTCGGCACCGCCGTGCCGTCCACCGTCAACACCTATCCGCTGCCGCTCCAGGCGCGCCGCGACGTGCCCGCAGCGCGGCCCTATCGCTACGCGATGATGCAGGACAAGGTACTGCTCGTGAACCCGTCCGACCACAAGATCGCCGGCGTCGTCGCGAAATAGCGCGAGGCATGCGGCCAACGGCGAGCCGGCGATGATGCTGCGGGCCTTGTCCTCCAGGGCCCTCACGCGATCACACCGCTGGCTCGCTGTGACGTGGGTACGAGCATCACCCAGCAAGAGCAGCGGGAACCGCAGGTCGGTTCAACCGTTGATGCCTCAGAATTCCATCGGAGCCGTGTCATGAAATCAGTCCTTCTCGCTTCCGCTATTGCCGTCACCGCGCTTGCCGCCGCATCTCCCGCCGACGCCAGGGGCTGCATCAAGGGCGCGATCGTCGGCGGCGTCGCCGGCCATTATGCCGGCCATCACGGCGTAATCGGCGCCGCTGCCGGCTGCGCCTACGGCCGTCATCACGCTAACGAGCAGGCACGCCAGCAACAGCAGCGACAGGCCCAGCCGGCGCAGCAGGACAAGATGTAAAACACGACAGATTGTGACATCGGGTTTCCGGAACGCCGTCCGCAAGGGCGGCGTTGTCGTTTGCGTAACGGAGACCATGATGACGAAACCACTGACAAAACACATCCAGCCCGTTCCCGACGACAACCAGAGCCACAAGGGCCCCGGCAGCGCGCCCGGCGTTCCCATCGACACCACCAAAGGCCATCGCGACGACGAAAAGCACAACATCCGCGAACAGGCCGCGCACGGCAATCTGACGCAGAACACCAGCAATAAGCGGTCGGGGTAAGGCGGCAAACTCCGCTGTCGTCCCTGCGAAAGCAGGGACCCATAACCACAGGGTGATGTCGTTGGAGTGAGCTGTGGCCCCAGCGTCGCGCAACAATTGCCATTTGTGGTTGATGGTGTGGACGGCCCCCTACGGCATCAGTGTGCCAGAATGAGGTTGTTGCAAATCTCAGACAAGGGAGCCGTCCGTGAGAGAGATTATCCGCATTGGAATGGATACGTCGAAGTATATTTTTGTGCTGCATGGGGTTGATGCGGCGGAACAGCCTGTGTTGCGCAAGAAGCTTGCGCGCAAGCAGGTGCTGGAGTTCTTCGCCAAGTTGCCGCCGACCGTGATCGGGATGGAGGCCTGTGGGGCCTCGCACCATTGGGCACGGGAGCTTCGCAAGCTGGGCCACGAGGTGAAGTTGATGGCGCCGCAATTGGTGAAGCCCTATGTGTCGCGGAACAAGAACGACGGTCGGGATGCGGAGGCGCTGTGTGAAGCGATGAGCCGGCCGAGCATGCGGTTCGTGCCGGTCAAGACGGTCGAGCAGCAGGCCGCGCTGATGCTGACGGGTGTCCGCGCTGGATTGATCGCCCGGCGCACCCAGCTCGGCAATATGATCCGCGGCCATGCGGCGGAGTTTGGCCTGATCGGGGCCCAAGGGACCGACAAGATCGAGCCGCTGCTGGCGCGGATTGCGCAGGACGAGACGCTTCCTGCCCTGGCACGCGAGCTGTTTACGGTGCTGGGCCGCGACTACACCAGACTCGTGGGCGAGCTGCAGGAGATCGAAGCCAGATTGATGGCCTGGCACCGCTCCGACGCCGTGGGCCGGCGTCTGGCGCAGATCCCTTCTGTCGGGCCGATCGTTGCAACGACGCTCGTGATGAAGACACCCGATCCCCATGCTTTCCGCTCCGGCCGTCACTTCGCAGCCTGGCTCGGCCTCACCCCCCAGGATCACTCCACCGCCGGCAAAACCAGGCTTGGCAGGATCACGCGGGCGGGCGACGAGGACCTGCGCCGCCTGCTGGTGATCGGGGCAACGGCGGTGGTCATCCAGCAGGCCAGACGCGGGCGCGGCCATCACTCGCGCTGGCTGCTGGCCCTGATCAAGCGCAAGCCACCGAAGCTTGCCGCCGTGGCGCTCGCCAACAAGGTGGCCCGCATCGCCTGGAAGCTGATGGCGACCGGCGAGAGTTATGACGCCGCACGGATCAATGCCACCGCGGCAGTCGCCGTCTAACAGATTGGCCGGCTGGCGGGCTCGCTCGTCAGCCGACCCGGAGCTGCAGGAGCAGATGGAGCGATCGATCGAGCAACGATGCGAGACAGTCCGTGGGACCCATCGGCCGTCAACAGGCCGCGTGGTTGTTTGGAACTCGCATCGCGCAAACCATCTTGGCCAGCGATCCATCCGATCGCACTCAAAAGGCCGGACATATGGATGCAAGCGATCCGATCCGCTCAAAAAGCTCTTGTGCCACGGGGGCCGTCCACATATGGGTCCCGGGTCAAGCCCGGGACGACACCGAATTTGTTGCGCCGCCTGCAAGTCATACAGCGGCATTCTTGCGACATGATTTGTCCGAGCTTTGCATCTCGTGTCGCACCCCGTTCCTCTGCGCACTGTCAGCGCGCGTGACGCGCATCACGTCGTCGAAAGTTGTTTAAATCCCGATCAAAGAACGGATCTTTATTGTTCCATTCCATTTCAACCGCGACGCCGCCCTTGAAGCAGTCAACCGCGTGGGTCGGACTGTCGATCTTGCTCTCGTCGACGATGATGGAAGTTTTGAACTCCTTCTCCACCCAACCTTTCGCGTAGAGCGGCTCGTCGATCCTGCGGCTAATCAGTGATCGGTTCCCACCCGCGATGCGAACCTCGGATTTTAGGAGTTTGAACTCCCGGAGGACCTCCTGAAGTTCGGTCCATTCCGACGGGCACGCAGTAGAGAGGACGCCCGTGGCGTTTCACCGGGGATAGCGCTTCGTTCTTGCAAGCTCGTATTATCGAAGTCAATGATCCGGATTCTTCTTTAGGGAAGCAAATTACGAAAGCTTCCAATACACAAAACAAGATCGATGCGCGTAATTTCGTGGCGTTGGATCCGGAGCAGGATCGCATTAGAACTGAACTTCTGATCGAGAAAGTCGCGTATGAATACCGTGAGGGCGAACCGCTTGAGTCGAACGTCGACGGATTTGATTTTCTTGAGGCTGTCACGGTTCTCGCATGCGCGAGCAATGAGATATCGTTCGTCGCGCTCTCAAAGGGCTATGTTGGAGGCCTTTACGTCGACATCACGACCGCGCCTTATCGAGCGCTGTTTAACCCGTCGACATCTTCTCGCCGGCTGTGGAGTTTGATTCAGCTGTCGAGGCGAATCGATAAGATCGTAAAAACGAAATCAGACGGCTCGCCCACTCAACGCGGAGTTGTCGTGCACGGTAATAGATTTATTGTGCATTGTATTTTCCGACAAATCGGATCCCTGTCCGATTTGGCGGCAAGCGATCTAATCAAAGACGCCGAGATCGACAGCGCCGTTAGTAAGGTGCTCTCTGGCGTTGGAAAAATCATAGACAAGGATTATGCGGATGCGTATCTAGCGCCGCTATTCAAGAACGTGAAGAAGTGCACGGATATTCGGACAAAGCTCGAGAATAACGTTTAACTGCAACCGGTCTTTTAGCGTCCTCCGGTGTGAATCCGCACTGAAGTAAGGGAACACACAGTCCGTCAGACTGCCCCTTCCGTGGAACATATCTTGCCGTGCCTAATGGTATGACCTTTTAGTGACTAATACTATGAGTAACTAAAAGATCACACCTTGGATGTCGCTACAAAATACGTAGCAACCAGTTGCGAACATTATCCAAGCGCATGCGACGACCCCGATCTTTCGGCAACATAATGTTGGCAGGGCGCGTCACAGGTCACCGTTTCTTCCACCCACCCCGCTTCCCCGGCGCACCGCCGCTGCTCCGCGGCGACGGCCCGAATTCCGGCCCTGATTGCCGCGAGTCCGTCGGCTGGATGATCCGGCTGGTGGTGCCGAACGGCTTGGCGGGCAGCGCGCCGCCGTCGCGGAAAGGCAGCGACTCCGGGCCGTGCATCTCGTCGAGGTGGGGTTTGTGGATTTTTGAGCCGCCACTGGCACTACCCGAGGGGCGCCCCTCACCCCGACCCTCTAAGAGCGAGCTTCGCTCGTCTCGACCCCGTGAAGAACGGGGCGAGGGAGAACTGCCACCGCGCTTCTTCAGCGCGGCGACCGGCAGGTTCGCGGCGTCGCCGTATTTCCTGGTGCCGGCATAGGCGCCGGCCTTGCCCTGCACCGTGCGCTGCTTCGCGGTGGGGTCGTCGACCACGGCCATTTCGGTGGCGCGCAGGCGCTTGACCTCGTCGCGCAGCCGCGCGGCTTCCTCGAAGTTCAGATCGGCGGCGGCTTCGCGCATCCGGGTTTCGAGATCGCCTAGCACGGCCTCGAAATTGTGGCCGATACTGATGACATCGTCGGCCATGCCGCCGTCGCCGATCTCGACCAGCACGTGGTCGCGCTCGTAGACCGAGTTGAGGATGTCGCCGATCGATTTCTTGACGCTCTCCGGCGTGATGCCATGGGCCGTATTGTATTCGACCTGCTTCTCGCGGCGGCGGTCGGTCTCGGCGATCGCGCGCTCCATCGAACCGGTCATCTGGTCGGCATAGAGGATCACCTTGCCGTCGACATTGCGCGCGGCGCGGCCGATGGTCTGGATCAGCGAGGTCTCGCTGCGCAGGAATCCTTCCTTGTCGGCGTCCAAAATCGCGACCAGCGCGCATTCGGGAATGTCGAGGCCCTCGCGCAGCAGATTGATGCCGACCAGCGCGTCGAATGCACCCAAGCGAAGATCGCGGATGATCTCGATGCGCTCGATGGTGTCGATATCGCTGTGCATGTAGCGGACGCGGATGCCCTGCTCATGCAGATATTCGGTGAGGTCTTCCGCCATCCGCTTGGTCAGCACCGTGATCAGGCTGCGATAGCCCGCCTGCGCGGTGGCGCGGACCTCGCCGACGAGGTCGTCGACCTGCGTGCGTGCGGGGCGAATGTTGACGGGAGGATCGATCAGTCCGGTTGGGCGGATCACCTGCTCGACAAACACGCCGCCGGCCTCGTTGATCTCCCAGCCGCTCGGCGTTGCCGACACCGCGACCGTCTGCGGCCGCATCATGTCCCATTCCTCGAAGCGCAGCGGGCGGTTGTCCATGCAGGAGGGCAGGCGGAAGCCGTATTCAGCAAGCGTCGCCTTGCGGCGGAAGTCGCCGCGGAACATGCCGCCAATTTGGGGCACCGTGACGTGACTCTCGTCGGCGAACACCAGCGCATTATCCGGCACATATTCAAACAGCGTCGGCGGCGGCTCGCCGGGGCGGCGGCCGGTTAGATAGCGCGAATAGTTCTCGATGCCGGCGCAGCTTCCGGTGGCTTCCATCATCTCGAGATCGAAGGTGGTGCGCTGCTCCAGCCGCTGCGCCTCCAGCAGGCGACCCTGGTCATTGAGCTGATCGAGCCGCAGCTTCAACTCACTCTTGATCGACTTGATCGCCTGCACCAGGGTCGGCCGCGGCGTCACATAGTGCGAATTGGCGTAGATCTTGATGAATTCGAGCTCATCCTGCTTGTGGCCGGTGAGCGGATCGAACTCCTCGATATTCTCCACGGTGTCGCCGAACAGGTTCACGCGCCAGGCGCGGTCTTCATAGTGCGCCGGGAAGATGTCGATGACGTCGCCGCGGACGCGGAAGGTGCCGCGGGTGAAGTCGGCCTGGGTGCGCTTGTATTGCAGCGCCACGAGATCGGCGATCAATTGCCGCTGGTCGATGCGCTCGCCCTTCTTCAGCGCGAAGGTCATCGCGGTGTAGGTCTCGACCGAGCCGATACCGTAGATGCACGACACCGACGCCACGATGATGACGTCGTCGCGCTCGAGCAGGGCGCGGGTCGCCGAATGGCGCATGCGGTCGATCTGCTCGTTGATCGAGGAATCCTTCTCGATGTACGTATCCGTGCGCGGAACGTACGCCTCCGGCTGGTAGTAATCGTAGTAGCTGACGAAATACTCGACGGCGTTGTCGGGGAAGAAGCTCTTGAACTCGCCATAGAGCTGCGCGGCCAGCGTCTTGTTCGGCGCCAGGATCAGCGCCGGGCGCTGCGTCGCCTCGATCACCTGGGCCATGGTGTAGGTCTTGCCCGAACCGGTGACGCCGAGCAGCACCTGGGTGCGATCGTTGCGGTTGATGCCCTCGACCAGTTCAGCAATCGCGGTGGGCTGGTCACCCCTCGGCTCGTACGATGATTTGAGCTCGAAGCGGACGCCGCCTTCGGATTTCTCCGGGCGCGGCGGCCGGTGCGGCGTCCACACCTGCGTCGAGCCGTCGTCCCTGCGGAACTCGGGCCGGCCGTCGCGAATCAAATTCTCCAGCGCGTCCGCGGTCGCCTTGACGCCGAACGCTTCCATCTTGCTGCGCGGCGGCCGCGCCAGCGTCTCGTCGTCATCCTCCGCGGTCGGCAGGCCGAGCTGCCGCGCCAGTTCAGGGTCGAGGGTCGGGATCGTGGCCGAGGTGCCGTAATTGGCCTGCGGCGCCTCCTCGAGACCGGTGGCATCGCGTTTGGCGACATCCTCACTGGTTCCACGGGTCGACGCCCGCGCGCGATGGGCGGCGGCCTCGCCGCCAGCACGGCGATCCCAGGAATTATCCGGCGGCGGCTGCAATCCGGTGCCGGAACCCATGCCGGCGTCGCCGCGATTGATCGCGGGATTCAGCAGCTCGGCCAGCGCAGGTCCGATCGGTTGGACGTCGGGCCGCGACGCCTTAGAACTTGGCGCTTTGGATTTCGGGGTTTTGCCTGATTTTTTCGGAGTGCTTGGTGTCTTCGCCATGCCCCGAATATGGGGCGAGTCCGGCAGCGAGAAAAGGGCAAAGGGGGCGGGGACTCGAGTGCGCGATCGTGCTGTCAGCAGGTGTCAGCAAAGCTTGCCGCTCGCACCCTCGCCCCGTTCTTACGGGGTCGAGACGAGCGAAGCTCGCTCTTAGAGGGCAGGGTGAGGGGCTTCATCCGCGAATCCGGAGATTGATGTTGAGACCTGTACCCCCTCACCCGAAATTCGCTGCGCGAATTTCGACCTCTCTCCGCAAGCGGGGCGAGGTGTCGGGGGCCGCGAGCGGGGAGGGGTTCCGCGCCGTGGCTCGATCGGCTCACGCCCGCGGCTTGTCGACGATATCGAGATGGATCGCGCCGCAACCATCGCACTGCAGGGTCCAGTATTCGGCGGTGCGGCCGGGGATGACGCGCAGCACGGCGAGTTCTTCCTGGCAGTCCGGGCAGTGGGTCCTGATCTGCGACGACGGCGCCGGGCCCGGTTCGCATCGGGCGACGACGGCTACAACGGCATTGCCGATCAGGCCGAAGCCTGGGCTGACGACATTGTCTTGCCATTGCGCTGCTGGAACCGGTCGATCTGCGTCTTCGCGTCCGTGATCGCCGCATCCCGATCGGACCACGCAAAGCCGATGTCGAGCATCGGAAACGAAATGCCATCGATGACGACCGGCCTTAGATCGGTACGTTGAATCCTGGCGTGCCATTGCCCTTTTCCCACTTCAAACGACGTGATTTCATATCCGCTGTAAATCATGCGCGACCTCGAAATCTCCAGCCTCGCGGATCGAAGCACGCGCGTGGGACGCCAAGTGTGAACGACCTCACACAGCGTCGGGTTTATTTGGTGCGGAGCAGCGTTTTTACCTCTCCCCGTCGGGGAGAGGTCGACCGCCGCTGCGGGAGATTTCCGCAAGTGTCAGCGCCCGATTATCAGGACCTGGCCGCGATGTGATCGGCCAGATCAGCGGCGTCGTCGCCGACGCCAGACAGGAACGAGGATTTCATCTTCGATAGCCATTGCAGGCCGAGGAAATAGAGGCCCGGTACCTCGCAGATGCCGTTGCGGTGCCTGGGATCGCCGTTCGCGTCCAGCACCGGTATTTCGATCCAACCGAGATCGAGGCCGTAGCCGGTGGCCCAGATCACGCTATTGATTCCCTCGGCGCCGAGATCGAGCGAGCGCAACGGCTCCGTAAGGCAGGGCGGATCGGGCAATCGCGCGCGGGCAGCCGGGTCATCCGGCGCTTCGAGGCCGCGTGCCCTGGCGTAGTCATCGACCACGCCGAGGAACGTCATGTAAGCCGCGTCGCCATTGGCGATGCTCTCGGCCAGATCGGGCGCGATCGCGATCACACCGTTGCGCGCGGCCGTGACGCGGCCGAGCAGCGTGACGCCGTCGGCGGCGAAGCGGCGGAAGTCGATGGTGTGGCCGCCATCGGCGCCGGATATGACGGGTAGCAGGCGCACCGGGCCGCGCTCCTCGACCGGCGTCTGGTCGATGCCCATCGCGGCCAGCCACCAGAACAGATCGCGCCCGCGATAGCGGCGCGGCAGGCGGCGGTGGCGTCCGACCGAAAGGAAGACGCGGCGGCCGGCGCGCCGCAGCTCCTCGGCGATCTGCGCACCGGAAGCACCGGCGCCTGTTACCAGCACCGCGCCGTCGGGAAGCTGCGCGGCATTTTTGTAACCGCTGGCGTGGACCTGGAACAGGCCGGGATGGTCGCGCAGCAAATCCGGGCGCAGCGGCCGCTGATAGGGGCCGGTGGCGATCACGACGTTGTGGGCGGCGATGCGGCCGTCGGTGGTGTCGGCAACGAAGCCGCCGCCGTCCTCGCGCCGCAGCCGGGTCACCGCGACGCCGCAACGGATCGGCGGCGCGACGAAGGCCGCGTAATCCTCGATGAATTTGACGATTAAACCGACCGCCGAGAAGCCGTCGGGATCGCTGTGCGGAAACGTAAACTCCGGCAGCCGCACCGACCAATTCGGAAACTGGAACGTCAATCCGTCCCAGCGTTCGCTGCGCCAGCGCTCGGCGATACGATGCCGCTCCAGCACCAGATGATCGATGCCGCGGTGCTTGAGCCGGTGGCTCATGGTGAGGCCGGCCTGACCGCCACCGATCACCAGCGTGTCGACGCGCTCAACCGGCATTGTGCGCCCCCTTGCGGCGGGCGGCGGGCTCGGCCGCGGCGCGGATGATCCAGCGGCGGAACGCGGCGAAGTCGCGCTGATCGGTGTGGAAGCCGCGATAGACCAGGTACCAGCGCATCCCCTTCGGCACGCTGAGCGCGAACGGCGCCACCAGCCGGCCGGCGGCGAGGTCGTCGTCGATATAGGGCCGGATGCCCATCGCGATGCCGAGCCCGTCGACCGCGGCCTGCAGCGCCTGGCCGTAGAACTGGAATTCGGGTCCGCGCGCCGTGACGCGCGGCACGCCGGCGGCCTTCAGCCATGACGGCCAGTCGTCGGGCGAATGCGCGACGCGGATCAGGCTCGGGCCCTTGAGGTCGGTGGGGCGCTTCAATCCGTTGGCGAGCCGCGCCGTGCACACCGGCAAGAGATCGGCGGCGAACAGCGGCTCGGCGACCAGGCCCGGCCATTGCCCATCGCCAAGCTGGATGCCGCAGCTCCAGTCGTCGCCGAACGGCGCCTGCATGCCGCCGGTGGTGATGCGCACCTCGATGTCGGGCTCCGCTTTGCGGAATTCGGCGAGGTGCGGGATCATCCACTTCATCGCAAAGGTCGGCCCGACGCCGACGGTGAGCACGCGCGCGCTGGCCGACGCCGTGACCTGCGCGGTCAGGCTCGCCAGCGCGTCGAAGATCGGCGTCAGCCCGCTTTGATAGGCGCGGCCGGCTGATGTGGTGATGAGCCGGTTCGCCTTGCGCTCGAACAGCGCCACGCCGAGCCGTTCTTCCAGCAGATGCACCATCCGGCTGATCGCGGCGGCGGTGACGTTGAGCTCGTGGCCGGCGCCGGCGAAACTGCCGGTCCGCGCCGCCGCCTCGAACGCCTTGATCCCGTTGAGAAACAGCAGCCGCCGCATTCACCACCCTCAGGAAAACTGATGCCGGAGCAAGATAACTCAGTTTGTGCCGGGCGTCCAAGCGGCGCAGAAATATTGGCACCACGGAATGAATCGGCGGTCGCTTCACCTCGCCCCGCTTGCGGGGAGAGGTCGGATTGCATCGCCAGATGCAATCCGGGTGAGGGGGACTCTCCGCGAGTTCAACGGCAACCTCCCTCGCGGAGGCTCCCCCTCATCCCGACCTTCTCCCCGCAGGCGGGGAGAAGGGGAAGATCATGCTCTGGACGTTGAGGGAGACATTCGATGGCAGAGACAACCGATGCCCTGGTGCTGGATCTCGTGGAATGGATCGCGCGCCAACCGCGGCCCTATGCCGAGGTGATCGAGACCTGGCGCACCTCATGCCCGCGGCTGACGATCTGGGAAGACGCCGTCGACCGCGGCTATGTCGCGCGTCGTCCGTCGGTCGAGGGATTGCGGGTGATGGTGACGGAGGTCGGCGAGCGGTTCCTGCGCCAGCACGGCCGCATGCATTGACGAAACGGGAATAGCGAATGGCCGCGGCCGCATCGGCCGCGTCATCACATTCGCGCGCTGTGAGGTGGCTGCCATTGACTCGCTGGGGACTTTGCGCGCAGGTTCATGCAATCGCATCTTCTTTCGCGACGCACGCGCATGCGCGCTCCCAACGCAGGATCGTCCCCATGATCGACCTCCATTACTGGTCCACGCCGAACGGCCACAAGATCACGATGTTTCTCGAAGAAACCGGGCTCGAATACAAAATCTTTCCAGTCAACATCGGCAAGGGCGATCAGTTCAAGCCGGAGTTTCTGCAAGTCGCACCGAACAACCGCATTCCCGCGATCCTGGATCATGCGCCGAAGGGCGGCGGCAAGCCGTTACAGCTGTTCGAGTCCGGCGCGATCCTGCTGTATCTCGCCGAGAAGACCGGACAATTCCTGCCTGATGATCTCTACGGCCGCTATGACGCGATCCAGTGGACGTTCTGGCAGATGGGCGGGCTCGGGCCGATGGCCGGCCAGAACCACCACTTCCGCAACTACGCCGTGGAAAAGCTGCCTTACGCGATCGATCGCTATGTCAACGAGACCAACCGGCTTTATGGCGTGCTCAACAAGCGCCTCTCTGACCGCGAATTCATCGCCGGCGACTATTCGATCGCCGACATGGCGAGCTATCCCTGGGTCGTGCCGTACAAGAACCAGGGCCAGGAGATCGACGACTTCCCGCATTTGAAGCGTTGGCTGGAGACCATCGGCCAGCGTCCCGCCACGATGCGCGCCTATGCCAGGGCGAAAGAGGTCAACCCGAATTTCGGCCAGCCCGTGAACCGCACCGAAGAGGAGCGCAAGCTGCTGTTCGGCCAGACCGCGGCGGTGGTGCGGTAGTTTTGCGTCATTGCGAGCGAAGCGACGTCGTAGGGTGGGCAAAGCGAAGCGTGCCCACCTTCGTGAGCGCGGCGTCAAATGGTGGGCACGGCGCGTTGCGCCTTTGCCCACCCTGCGCACTCTGCTCCTCGCAATGACGGCTAGCTCGAACGGCGCGTCAGCACCCCACGCCCCCGCAGCAGCGCCAGCACTGCATTGAGGTCCGGCAGCACCGCCGCGCATTTTGCGCGCGTCTCGTCCGTCGGCGGCGCCATGTCGGGCACCATCAGCGTGATCGCGCCGGCGGCATGGGCCGCGGCGGCGCCATGGTTGGAATCTTCCACCGCGACGCAAGCTTGCGGCGTTACGCCGAGCCGGGCCGCGGCCTTCAGATAGAGTTCCGGGTTTGGCTTGCCGTGCGTGACATCGTCGAGGGTCAACACCGTGTCGAAGCGCTCGCGGATTCCGGCGAGCGTGAGATGGCGCTCGGCCGTGCGCCGCGAGGATGAGGTCGCGATCGCCATCGGACAATTCGCGGCCGCTAGCGCATCAAGCAGTGCCAGCGTGCCGATCTTGAGCGGCAGGCCAGCTTCAAACATTCGATCGCGATTGAGGATGAAGGCCTGATTGATCTCAGCCATCGGAAATGTCGGGCCGTGGCGATCGAGCAGCATCGTCTCGCAAACCGGCCCGGGCAGGCCGATCATGGAATGGCAGAGTGCGACGGCGTCTTCGCCATAGTCGAATGCAGTCAGCGCCGCGACGAGGCTGTCGAAGTAGACCTTCTCGGTGTCGAGCAGTGTGCCGTCCATGTCGAGCAGCACGGCGTCGACGGTCCATGGCTCGCTCACGTGGCACTCACGCTTGCGTGTTGTTCCGCCAGTTTTCGCAAGCATGCAGGACACAGGCAGTCGCCGCCGTCGCTCGGCATCGGCAGGCGAAAACTCTCGTCGGAACACCAGCAGGGACCGCCGAGCGTGCAGGAGAATTCGGTGCCGCAGCTCGCGCAAGCAAGGCGGCGAGGCGAAGGCTGTTCGGAACGGTCTGTCATGACGAGAGGAACATTCTAACCACGATTTAATGCTGGAATTAATCCGGGGTTCATCTCGAACCGCGCTATGATCGCAAATCATATAGCCGGGATATGCCGCCGGGGGAATTCCCCAAGGACGTTGCCAAGGACACTGCAATGGCCCGCGATTCGCAAGCAGCGCTGATTGCCCTCAACCGGTTCGGATTTGGCGCCCGTGGCGGCGCGTCCGGCGATTTCATCAATGCGGCCTCCGACCCGCGTGGGTTCGTCAAGGCCGAACTCTCGCGCCCCGATGGCGCATTGCTTGAAGTGCCTAGCCTGCTCTCGACGGCGGCGCTCGGCAAGCAGGTGTTCGACTATCAGTTCGAGATCAAGCAGGCCCGCGACGCTGCGAAGGCGGCGCAACCCGCCGCCACCGAGACGCCGCCGCAATCCTCGTCTGACCCGATGCCGCAGCGGCGCAATTTGTCGCTCTCCACCATCGCCAAGGAGATCACGGCCAAGGATCCGGCGATGCAGACGGCCGACAACGCCAACGCAGCGATGACGCCGGCCGGTGCGACGCAGCCCGCGGTCAATCCGCCGAAGCCGCCGCCACAGCCGCTCAACGTTATCCAGAAGACGTTCCGCGCCGAGGCGTTGGCGCGGCTGCAGCGCGCGACCATCGCCGATTGCGGCTTCGCCGAGCGGCTGGTGGTGTTCTGGTCCAACCACTTCTGCATCTCGGCCAACAAGGGTCCGCTGGCGCGGATGTGGGCCGGCGCGTTCGAGCGCGAGGCGATCCGCCCGCATGTACTCGGCCGCTTCACCGACATGCTGAAGGCGGTCGAGCAGCATCCGGCGATGCTGTTCTTCCTCGACAACCAGCAATCGCTGGGCCCGGAGTCGCGCGCCGGCATCAACCGCCACCGCGGTCTCAACGAAAATCTCGCGCGCGAGATCATGGAATTGCATACGCTCGGCGTCGGCGGCGGCTACACCCAGGACGACGTGACGTCGTTTGCGCGCATCATCACCGGGTGGACCTATGCCGGACGGCAGGGTCAGCTCGGCACACCCGGCACCTTCGTGTTCAACGCCAATGCGCACCAGCCTGGCGCGCAGTCTGTGCTGGGCAAGAGCTATCCGCCCGATGGCGTCGCGCAGGGCGAGGCGGTGCTATCGGACATCGCGCGGCATCCCTCGACCGCCAAATTCATCGCGACCAAGTTCGCGCGCCATTTCGTCGCCGACGATCCGCCACCCGCGCTGGTGGCGCGGCTGCAGGATGTCTTCACCAGGACCAATGGCGACCTCAGGGCACTCGCCGGCGCGCTGGTCGATTCCAGCGAAGCCTGGCAGGCGCCGCTGACCAAGATGCGCTCGCCCTACGAATTCCTGGTGGCGTCCGGCCGCCTCTTGGCGCGCAATCCTGAGGATCCCGGCCGCTATCTTAACGGCCTCAACGTGCTCGGCCAGCCACTGTGGTCGCCGGCCGGACCGAACGGCTTTCCCGATACCAGCGCGGCCTGGGCGGCGCCGGAAGGCATCAAGCTGCGGCTCGATATCTCCGCGCAGGTTGCCTCCCAGCTCGCGGACCGGCTCGATCCGCGCGACCTGCTCGAACTGGTCGCCGCGGATGCCGCCTCGGCGGAGACGCGGCGCACCATCGAGCGCGCGGAATCGCGCCAGCAGGCGCTGGCGCTGTTGTTGATGTCGCCGGAATTCCAGAGGAGGTGACGATGGAATGCTGTGAGAGCTTGATGACGCAGGCGGCGTCCCGCCGCGCGCTGCTGCTCGGTGGCGCGTCCTTTGCGGCCTGGGCTTATCTGCCGAAATTCGCGCGCGCCGCGGACGGCCGCGATCCCCGGCTCGTCATCGTGATCCTGCGCGGCGCGCTCGACGGTCTCGCCACCGTGGCGCCGATCGGCGATCCCGATTATGCCGGCCTGCACGGCGCGATCGCGCTTCACGCCGACGGGCCGAATGCTGCTGTGATGCTCGATCCGTTCTTCGGCCTGCATCCGGCGATGCCGGAGTTCGCGCGGATGTATCGCGCCAGGCAGGCCGCGGTGGTCCATGCGGTCGCGACCTCCTATCGCGACCGTTCACACTTTGATGGGCAGGACGTGCTCGAAAGCGGCTTTGCCGGTCCGGGCCGGGTGCAGTCCGGCTGGCTCAACCGCGCGTCGGAGGCGCTGCCGAAAGGCGAGCGGGTGATGAGCGCGCTTGCGGTCGGTCCGACCACACCGCTGGTGCTGCGCGGTGCCGCGCCGACCGTCGGCTGGGCGCCGGTCGCGCTGCCGCAGGCTGCCGACGACACCGCGACGCGGCTGCTCGATCTCTATCAGCACCGTGATCCGGCGCTGGCGAGCGCATTGACGCAAGGCTTGCAGCTCGAGAAGCAGGCGCAGGGTGACGACATGAAGCCGAAGCCCGGCGGAGGCGGCGCGGCCGCGATGCGGCTGGTGGCGCGCGGCGCGGCCAAACTGATGGCGGCCGATGACGGCCCGCGGATCGGCGCGCTCGCCTTCGACGGCTGGGACACCCATGCCAATGAGGGCGGTCCGGTCGGCCGTCTCGCGCAACTGCTCGGCGGCCTCGACGGCGCGCTGGCGGAATTCGAGAGCGGCCTCGGCGAGCGCTGGCGCGACACCGCGATCGTGGTCGCCACCGAATTCGGCCGTACCGCGCGCATCAACGGCACCGAAGGCACCGACCATGGCACCGGCACCATCGCGCTGCTCGCCGGCGGCGCGGTGAAGGGCGGCCGGATGATCACGGATTGGCCGGGCCTGAAGGTCGCAAATCTCTACCAGGCCCGCGACCTGGCACCGACCACCGATCTGCGCGCGGTGCTCAAGGGCGTGCTGCACGACCAGTTCGGTGTCAGCGAACGCGCGCTGGCGGAGACGGTGTTCCCGGACAGCGCGCCGGTGAAACCGATGAAGGGGCTGGTGGCGTAAGCGAGAACTCCAACCACGCCGTCGTCCCGGCGAAAGCCGGGACCCATTACCACCGATGCATGTTGTTGGAAGGCGCTGGAGCCACAGCACAGATAACCACGCACATTTGTGGTTATGGGTCCCGGCTTTCGCCGGGACGACGATGGTGGTTACACCTTCGCGATAACTATCACTTCGTAATCCTGTCGATCTCCGCCATCTCGTCCGCGCTCAGCTTCCAGCCGATCGCTTTCACGTTCTGCTCGACCTGCTCGACCCGGGTGGCGCCAGCGATGACGCTCGAGACCTGAGGGCGCGCGGCGAGCCACGAAAACGAGAGCTCGAGCATGGTGTGGCCGCGCTCCCTGGCGAAGGCCTGCAGCTTCTCGACGATGTCCTCGTTGCGCGGCGTGATGTAGCGGTCCTTCAGCGCCGGCGCTTTCGCAAAGCGGGTGTCGGCGGGGGCTGCGGCGCCGCGCTGATATTTGCCGGTGAGCAGCCCGCTGGCGAGCGGGAAGAACGGCAGCAGACCGAGATTGTATTCCGTTGCTGCCGGCAGCAGATCCTTCTCGATGCCGCGCACCACGAGGCTGTATTCGTCCTGGCAGGAGACAAAGCGGACGACGTTCATCGCGCGCGCGACGTACTCGGCCTCGGCGATGCGCCACGCCGGGAAGTTCGAATTGCCGATGTAGCGCACCTTGCCCTAGCGCACGAGATCGTCGAGCGCGCGCAGCGTCTCGTCGATCGGCGTCAGGGAATCGTAATCGTGCTGCTGGTAGAGATCGATGTAGTCGGTCTTCAACCGGGTCAGGCTCGCTTCCACCGCCGACATGATGTAGCGGCGCGAGGCGCCCTGCTTGGTGCCGTCGGTCGCCATCGGCTTGGAATATTTGGTGGCGAGCACGATGTCCTTGCGGCGGTCGCCGAGCACCGTGCCGAGCACGGTTTCCGAGCCACCCATGCCCGCGTAGATGTCGGCGGTGTCGAACAGCGTGATGCCGAGATCGATCGCCTTGTGGATCACCTTGCGCGAGGTTTCCAGATCGGTGCGCTGGCCGAAATTGTTGCAGCCGATACCGACCGCGGACACGCGCAGGCCGGAGCCGCCGAGGTTACGAATTTCCATGAGTCAATCCTGTAGGAGGAGCAAGCCTGTGGGAGGAGCAAGGCCGGCGCATTGTGACGCGCGGCCCTGGGCCCGGCAAGGTGCGCTCCGGCCGCGTGCGGCGCATGGCGATAGCGCAGAAAAAAGCGGTCCCGGTCAGACGCGGCGACTGACTGGGACCGCTCGGGGCGAAGATCCGAGACGGGGGGCCTGATCTTACGCAAGGCGAAACCTAGCCGGGCTTTGTAACGCGCCGGTGACATTTGTGCTTATCCACAACGCGTCGAAGGCGCGCTCAGAACACCTTGCGGTAGATGACGAAGCCGGGCTTTTCCGCGACCTTGTCGTAGAGCTGCATCGCGGTGTGGTTGGTCTCGTGCGTCTGCCAGTAGACCCGCGGCGATCCCACGAGCTTCGCCTGCGCGTAGACGCCGTTGATCAGGGCGCGGCCGATTCCTTTGCCGCGCGCGGCGGCGTTGGTGAAGAGATCCTGCAGATAGCACGTCGGTTCGATCGCCGTGGTCGAGCGGTGAAACAAATAGTGCGTCAGCCCGAGCAGATTGCCGCCCTGCTCGGCGACCAGCGCGTGCACCGGCTCATAGGCGTCGAAGAAGCGTTGCCACGTCACCGCCGTGATCTCGGGAGCGAGCGCCGTCGGCCCAGACCGTCCGTAGAACGCATTGTAGCCGTCCCACAACGGAAGCCACTGCGCGTAGTCCTGCCGGGTGATGAAGCGGATGCTGACGTCGTCGGACATGAGTGATCCTGCGGTGAGTGATGCGCGCGAACAGCCGGCACCGTTTTATCGTCCGGATCGTGCGGGATCAATTGCGGGGAATGCCCGGCGTCACTCCGCCGCGCGCAGATGCGGCGCCAGGGCGCGCTTGCCGTCGCCCCGCAGCGAGCGGTAGTAGTCAGCTTTGTCGGGATCGTCGGTGTATCGCACCAAATCCGTCACCGGCGTATAGCTCAGCATGCGCCCACCGTCGGGCAGTGCGGTGCAGCTGAAGCGCAGCACCAGGCCGTCGGCAAGGTTGATGTTGATCGGCGTGGAATCGCCGGCGCGCATCTTCTCGGTGCGCTCGGCGATGAACGCTCCCATCTCGTCCTCGGGAAGCTCCCATGCACCGGTGTCGCGGCCGTGATACATCAGCGCGATGAAGGGCGGCTTGGCGTCGGCCTGCGCGTCGGAGAGTGCGAAATATTCGCGGAAGGCGCGGTTGATGAATTCGGCGCGGGTGTCGGCGTCAAGCAGCACGATGCCGATTTCGACCTGATCGAGCGCGGCAGCAAGCCGGGTCGCAGTGGCGTGGTGTTGCTGATCGGCGGCAAAGGCATCGATCCATTTTTGCCGCAGCAGTCCGGTGATCAAGGCGGTGCCGGCGGCGGTCGCAGCCAGCATCAGCATCCGCGACACGTCCGAGGCGTCGTAACCGGGCATCGCGCGATGATCGAGGAAGAACAGCGCCGAGGACGCGACTGCAATTACCGCGCTGATCAGACCGGAGGTGATACCACTGGCGGAGGCGGCCAGCGCGACGATGCAGACGAACAGCGGCGCCGGATTGGGCATGGCGATCACATAACGATCGACAAGGAAGGCCGTCAGCGCTGCGGCAGCCGTCAGAGCCGGACCTGAAATTGTACGCCAGTCGAACCGCATGGCCGTTCTCGTTTCCTGTCCGAGAATAGGGCCGCAGTTTGACGACAGGTCCGCAACGCTGCCGGCATTTCCCTTCTGAGCGTTAAGGCGTGGCTGCGGCGGTCGCGCGAGCTTTCGCTGCTTTCAAATCAAATGATATGCACATCCGCACGTCATTTGCCGGCAGGCGTCATGATGCGCATCGGATGCGCGCGGTCTTTGCCTCGCGTGCCGGTCACGATCAGCAGCGATGCCGCGAGCAGGATCGCGACCGCCAACGTCACGGTTACAAGTCCGACGGGTGTCTTCATCATGTCGAGCCGCGCTGTCTCCACCGCGCCTTGCCGCGCAAAGGTCCCAACCGGAAAATGCTGGATTACATCGCGAGCGGCATCGCGATGGCGATCTTGCTCGACAGCACGGTCAGCGCGACGACGAGGCAAAGCGTCAGCGCGCCGATCGCGAGCGACGCGGCGATCGCATTGGTCAGTCGGGTCGATGCCACTGGGGCAAGGCGGCCGTGGAAGCCTGCCGTGCCGGACGACCGTCTCATGGTCTAAATCCTTCGGGGCGCGGGCGAATCACCCGCGACACAGCGCGAAAATCTGACGGTCGTCGCCGGCAATATTGCGGCGGCGATAGCCGGGAAAGCGGCAAAAAAACGGCGGGGATTGCAGTTTTGCCCGCTATTTGGGCGGTTTTCCCGCTATCCCCGTTGTTCAGGCGCCGGCGACGAGGCGGGCCGGGGCCTCGATCTCGGTTCCGGGCTGCCACTCCATGGTGACGAATCCGGGGGTCTGCTCGACCCGCCGGAGCCAGCTGCGGATCGCCGGGAAGGTCGCAAGGTCGAAGTCGCAGCGGTCGGCGACATGGGTGTAGCCATACAGCGCGATGTCGGCGACCGTGAACTGCTCGGCGGCGAAATAGGCATGCCCCCTGAGGTGGTTCTCCATCACCTGCAACGCCGCATAGCCGCGCTCCATCCAGTCCTCCAGCGCATGGGTCTGCAGGTCCCGGCCGCCCCTGACCAGCGACAGCCAGAAATAGGCCGCGCCGATATTCGGCTCCAGCGCGTGCTGCTCGAAGAACATCCATTGCAGCGCTTCGGCGCGCTCGACCCGCGATTCCGGCGCCAGTGGCGTCCCGATCGCGACATACCAGAGGATGGCGTTGGACTCGGCGAGGTGGCGGCCTTCGGCGACTTCGAGCAGCGGCACCTGGCCGCTCGGATTCTTGGCCAGGAATTCCGGGGTCCGGCTCTCGCCGCGCAGGATGTCGATCTCGACCGCTTCGTACGGCGTGTTCAGCAAGGCCAGCGCCAGGCGAACCTTGTAGCTGTTGCCGGAGCGCTTCATCGAATAGAGCTTGTACATTGCGTCGGGGTTCACTCGATCGGGAAGACGGAACGCTCGAAGACTGCGCGGCCTGTCACACCGCAACGCGCCTAAACAATGATGCCGATACGGGTGTGTCGCAAGTGCTGGACCGTGGAAAAAGTCGAAACGTCTACCGCACTGCACACGTGCAGAACGATTCTATCAACACGTCAGAACAACTCGGATCACGCTTGCGCGACACTCGCGGCAGTTGGCGAGGTCGGTCAGATCCAGCGCTAGACGAGTTGTGCTCGCAAATATTAACGCGCTCAGGACGTGCCGATCTTGAAGCCCGTCTTGAGCCCCATGGATGCCGTAACGTCGCCGGGTGCGGCATCCTCGGTGCAATTCGTGTTGATGCGCGTGGCGATGTGTGTTCGCGACGAGCCCGAGCCGCTCGCCGCAGACCTTGCCAGATGTGAGCCGATTGGGCCCGGAATTTTCGGAATGTTGCGCATGCCGTGAGCGATCGCGCGAAAGTTTCGCACTTTGCTGCCAAGCTTCTTGCGATGCAGCGGCGACCGGCTTAGTGTGCAGCGATCCCATTCAGATCAAGTCGTGGCCGCCGGTTCACGACGTTTGCCCGGAGATGATCATGGCCTTCCTGTCCGCTGCGCTCGACCGTGTGAAGCCTTCCGCGACGATCGCGGTCACGGACAAAGCGCGCGCGCTGAAAGCCGCGGGCCGCAACGTCATCGGCCTCGGTGCCGGCGAGCCAGACTTCGATACGCCCGCCAACATCAAGCTGGCGGCGATCCACGCGATCGAGGCCGGCAAGACCAAGTACACCGATGTCGGCGGCATTCCTGAGTTGAAGGAAGCCATCATCAACAAGTTCTCGCGCGAGAACGGCCTGACCTACAAGCCGAACCAGATCATCGTCGGCACCGGCGGCAAGCAGGTGCTCTACAACGCGCTGATGGCGACCATCAATCCGGGCGACGAGGTGATCATCCCGGCGCCCTACTGGGTCAGCTATCCCGAGATGGTGGCGCTCGCCGGCGGCGAGTCGGTTCCGGTGGTGTGCCCGGCGTCGACCGGCTTCAAGCTGCGCCCGCAAGATCTCGAGAAGGCGATCACGCCGAAGACCAAGTGGGTCATCCTGTGCTCGCCGTCGAACCCGACCGGCTCCGCCTATACGCGCAGCGAGCTGAAGGCGATCACCGACGTGCTGGTCAAGCATCCGCATGTTTGGGTGATGACCGACGACATGTACGAGCACCTGGTCTATGACGACTTCGTCTTCACCACCGTGGCACAGGTCGAACCGGCGCTCTATGATCGCACGCTGACCGTGAACGGCGTGTCGAAGGCCTATTGCATGACCGGCTGGCGCATCGGCTATGCCGGCGGTCCGGCGCAGCTGATCAAGGCGATGGCGACGATCCAGTCGCAGTCGACCTCGAACCCGTCGTCGATCGCGCAGTGGGCCTCGGTCGAGGCGCTCAACGGTCCGCAGGACTTCATCCCCGCGAACAACAAGGTGTTCAAGGAGCGCCGCGATCTCGTGGTGTCGATGCTCAACCAGGCGAACGGCATCGAATGCCCGCGTCCCGAAGGTGCGTTCTACGTCTATCCGTCCTGCGCCGGCACCATCGGCAAGACCGCGCCCTCGGGCAAGGTGATCGACAATGACGAGACGTTCGTCACCGAGTTGCTCGAGAGCGAAGGCGTTGCCGTGGTGCAGGGCTCCGCGTTCGGGCTCGGACCGGCGTTCCGCATCTCCTACGCGACCAAGACCTCGGATCTCGAGGAAGCCTGCAAGCGCATCCAGCGCTTCTGCGGCAATCTGAGATAATCCGCTTTCGAACGAAAATGCATTTCCGCACATGATGCGGGAATGCGCTGGCGCGCGTTCTCGTTGGACTCGCGTGCAGCGGTAAAAGCAGTTTGTCAAATCACATCCTGCTTAGTTCCTGCACCAGCACGCGGGCTTTCCGGTCACACGCGGGAAGTTTTGACGGCATCTTTGCGAACCGCCTTGTTTTGGACACGACGCTTCCATTCTGTCCGCGCGCTAATTCAGTTCATCTTGCGGAGACAGATAAAATGCGACTTACGACACTCACCCTCGCCACGCTCGCGCTGCTGGCGCCGATCGCCACCGCCAACGCGATGCCTCCGGTTCAGGCCGGTGTCCTGCAATGTCAGGGCGGGCAGAATGTCGGCTTCGTCGTCGGCTCCGTCACCCAGCTCGAATGCGTATTCCAAAGCGAGGGCCGCCGGCCCGAGGCCTATATCGCGACCGTGCGCCGTATCGGCCTCGACCTCGGCGTCACCGCGCAGACGCAGCTCGCCTGGGCGGTGAGCGCGCCGACCGCCGTCGTCCCGCGCGGTGCGCTTACCGGCAGCTACGGCGGCGTTGGCGTCAACGCGTCGGTCGGCCTCGGCGCCGGCGGTAACTTCATGTTCGGCGGCCCGCAGAATGCCTATGCTCTGCAGCCGATCAGCCTGCAGGGCCAGGCCGGCTTCAACGTCGCAGCCGGCATCGCGGGCCTCGACCTCGTGCCCGTCCGCGTTGGCGGGCCGCGCCGGCACTATCACCGCCGCCATCATCATCACCACCACCACTAAGCCGACCGGCTTTGAGTCAAGGAGGCCCGCGAAAGCGGGCCTCCTTTTTTGTGCGGTGACCGCAGCGTCGTTGGCGGGGATATGTCGCGCCGGCCACATCCGGCAACAATCGGAGGATGAACCGTCCAAATCCGGCACGGTGTGCGATGTTATGGCATAGGAAACCCCGGGTGCCGCGGGCACGGCGCCCGATCTGCTCTCTGCTCGCATCACGCCTTTCAGCCGGAGACTCCCCAACATGCGTCGCTTCATCCTCCTCGCCGGTGCCGCCATCGTCACGCTGGCGGCCTCGATCGCCGGCGCCAATGCGCAGCAGCCGATCCAGCGCGTGCAGGTCGGCGTCCTCGAATGCCGCGGCGGCGCAAGCGTCGGTTTCATCGTCGGTTCCGTGACCAATCTCGGTTGCGTGCTGCGCGTCGACGGCGTGCCGGAGGACCGTTACATCGCCACCATCCGTAAAGTCGGCATCGACCTCGGCATCACGCAGGAATCGGCGCTGGCCTGGGGCGTCTATGCGCCGGTGGCGCGGCTCGGGCCGGCCGCTCTTTCCGGCGACTACGCCGGCGCGCAGGGCAGTGCGACGCTCGGCGTCGGCGTCGGCGGCAACGTGCTGGTCGGCGGCTCCGACAACACGATCGCATTGCAGCCGCTGAGCGTGCAGGGCCAGGTCGGCGTCAACCTCGCTGCCGGGCTGGAGAGCCTCGAACTGCGTCCGGGACGTTGATGCTTTTCCCATAGCTCGCACGCGGCACAAGTTATGACCTCTCCCGTGCGGAACGTGAGAGGTTGAAGCACGCCGCATGCGACACCGCACCGCAGCGATTTTTCCGGCTTGCCAAATCTGCTGGACGGGCGGAGCATCTGAGGTCGCCGACCCAATCATGGGCCGAGCTCCACAGCGAGGAGGCGGCAATGGGACAAGACGTCAGAAGTCCCCCATATCCTAAAACATTGGGTCCACGGTGCATTGCACTGGTGGGCCCTTTCCAAAGCGGTAAAACCACACTTCTGGAAGCGATCCTGGCGCGGACGGGCGCCATCAAGACCACCGGCAGCGTCGATGCCGGAACCTCCGTCGGCGATGCCAGCCCCGAGGCGCGCCAGCACAAGATGGGCGTGGGCCTGACGGCCGCCACCACCACATTCATGGGAGATACCTACACCTTTATCGACTGTCCCGGCTCGGTCGAGTTCGCGCACGACATGCGTGCTGCGTTGCCGGCGGTCGATGCCGCGGTCGTGGTCTGCGAGGCCGATGAAAAGAAGCTGCCGCAACTGCAGATCATCCTGCGCGAGCTCGAGGAGCTCGGCATTCCCCGTTTCCTGTTCCTGAACAAGATCGATCGTGCCAACAAGCGCATCCGCGAGACACTCGCGACCTTGCAGCCGGCCTCGCGCGTGCCGCTGGTGCTGCGCCAGATCCCGATCTGGAATGGCGATCTGATCGAGGGCTTCGTCGACCTCGCGCTGGAGCGCGCCTTCGTCTATCGCGAGCACAAGCCGTCGGAGGTCGTAGCCCTCGCAGGTGGCGATCTCGATCGCGAAAAGGAGGCGCGCTTCTCGATGCTGGAGAAGCTTGCCGACCACGACGACGCGCTGATGGAGCAGTTGCTGGAGGATATCCAGCCGCCGCGCGACGCCGTGTTCGACGATCTCGCCCGCGAACTGCGCGAAGGACAGATTTGTCCGGTGCTGCTCGGCGCGGCTGCTCGCGAGAACGGCGTGCTGCGGCTGATGAAGGCGTTACGCCACGAAGCGCCCGGCGTGGCCGAGACGGCAAAACGTCTCGGCGTGTCGGACAAGAAGGATGCGCTGGCCTACGTGTTCAAGACGCTACATTTGCAGCACGGCGGCAAGCTGTCGCTGGCGCGCGTGTTCGCAGGCCGTCTCGACGACGGCGCGACGCTGCAATCGTCGTCGGGCGAGAGCGGGCGCGTTAGCGGCATTCTGGCAGTCATCGGCGCCCATGACAGCAAGCGTCCGGCGGCGGAGGCCGGCGACAGCGTCGCGCTCGGCAAGCTCGACGCGATCAAGACCGGCGACACGCTCTCCAGCGGCAAGACCGCCCCTCGCTCGCTGGTGAAAGTCGAGCCGGTCGCGCCGGTGCTGTCGATCTCGATCGCAGCGACCGACCGCAAGGACGACGTCAAGCTCGGCCAGGCGCTGTTGCGACTGAACGAGGAGGATCCGTCGCTCTCGATGGTCCAGAACCCGCAGACGCACGACACCGTGCTGTGGGGGCAGGGCGAGATGCATCTGCGCGTGGCGCAGGAGCGGCTGAAGGATCGCTTCGGCGTCAGCGTCAAGGCGCATGCGCCGGTGATCGGCTATCAGGAGACCATCCGGAAAACCGTCACCCAGCGCGGCCGGCACAAGAAGCAGTCCGGCGGCCACGGCCAGTTCGGCGACGTCGTGCTCGAGGTCAAGCCGAAGCCGCGCGGCACCGGCTTTGAATTCCATGAGAAGGTCGTCGGCGGCGCCGTGCCGCGCAACTATATCGGTGCGGTGGAGGAGGGCGTTGTCGACGCGTTGGTGCACGGCCCGCTCGGCTTCCCCGTGGTCGACGTCGACGTCACGCTGACCGACGGCTCCTACCACAGCGTCGATTCCTCCGATCTCGCCTTCCGCACCGCAGCGCGGGCCGGCGTCAACGAGGCGCTGCCCCAATGCCAGCCGGTGCTGCTGGAGCCGATCCATCTGGTCGAGATCGTCTGTCCGACGGAGGCGACCGCCAAGATCAACGCGATCCTGTCGGCGCGCCGCGGCCAGATCCTCGGCTTCGATACCCGCGAGGGCTGGAGCGGATGGGACTGCGTCCGCGCCACCATGCCGGAAGCCGAGATCGGCGACCTCATCGTGGAGTTGCGCTCGGCCACCGCCGGCGCTGGCAGCTTCACCCGCCAGTTCGACCGCATGGCCGAAGTGACGGGCCGTGCCGCCGACCAGATCGTCGCCGCGCATCGCGACGCGGCGTAAGACGACTACCGTCATTCCGGGTTCGGTGCTTTGCATCGCCCCGGAATGACGGCATGGCTGTCGCATATCGCACTTGCGGCTTCTGCAACTGACCGGTCCACCTCGTCATGGTCGGGTTTGTCCTGCCATGACAAACTCTGGAACGTGGGCTGATAGCCAGAATGCGATAGCCTGCCCTCGCAGGGGTGCGCTGCCAAAATATCGAAAATAACCCCATGCAAAGTAACCGGGCGGCTGGCCGGCGTTCGACACGGCAACTTGACGCGTCGGGCAAATCAGCGGTATTCTTCCATTATTCAGAAATCGAGCAAGCGCCCCTCGCCCCCGGCTATTGCATATGGCGTTTGCGGACTTCTGCAATTGACGTTTTCCACGTCGTTATGGCCGGCCTATGGGACGTGGCCGATCGCCATAGGTGATCGCCCTGGGAATGACGGGTTGCCTCGTACCTGCGGCTTCGCTCCCTTCCCAAGTCGGTTACTTTGATGAACACTGCGGCTTTCGACGCGCAGTGGCTCTCCAACATCATGCTCGAATCCCATCGCAACCTGGCGCTGGCCTGCGCGCTGAGCGCGTTGGCCGGCTATGTCGACGGCATCGGCTACCTGCACCTCGGCGGGCTATTCGTATCGTTCATGAGCGGTAACTCGACGCGGCTTGGCGTAACGCTCGCCGAGGCGCATTGGGAGCATGCCCTGGAGGCATTGGGGCTGATCGTGCTGTTCGTCGCCGGTGCTGCGGCCGGCAGCCTGATCGTGCTCAGCCGCATCTCGCATCGCCAGCCCTTGATCCTGCTCACCGAGGCGCTGCTGCTCACGGCGGCCGCGCTGACCGCCGCGTTCGGCCTGCCAAATACCGCGGTCGCCGCCATCGTGCTGGCGATGGGGCTGGAGAACGCGGTGTTCCAGATCGATGGCGGCGCCGGCCTCGGCCTCACCTATGTCACCGGTGCGCTGGTGAAAGCCGGACAGCTCATGGCCGCCGCGCTGACCGGTGGTGCGCGCTGGGCCTGGCTGCCGAACCTGCTGTTGTGGGCGGCTCTTGTGCTGGGCGCGCTGGTTGGCGCGCTCGCCTACCGCTGGATCAACCTGGCCGCGATCTGGTTTGCCGCCGGCACGGCATTCGCGCTCAGCGCGCTGCTTGCCGCTACCGCGAAGCGAACGGATTGACAGTGCGGTTGGCATGGCCGATGTCACGTCGATGACCATCGCCACCAAATCCCGCGCCGCGTGCCTGATCGGCTGGCCGGCGGCGCATTCCCGCTCGCCGCTGATCCATCACTACTGGCTGCGGACGCTCGGCCTCGAGGGCGGCTATGTGATCGAGGCGGTGCCGCCGGATGATTTCAAGGATTTCCTGTTTCGGCTGTCGCTGCGCGGCTTCGTTGGGGCCAATGTCACGAGACCGCACAAGGAGCAGGCGCTGGCGCTATCGACGCCGGATGAGCGCGCCCGCGCCGTCGGCGCCGCCAACACGCTGTGGTTTGCCGACGGCGAATTGCGGTCGACCAACACCGATGTCGAAGGTTTCATCGACAATCTCGACGCCTGCGCGCCCGGCTGGGACAAGGCTGGCGACGCGCTGGTGCTCGGCGCCGGCGGCGCGGCGCGCGCGGTGGTATTCGGCCTGATCGAGCGCGGCATTGCGCGCGTGCATCTGGTCAACCGCACCGTCGATCGTGCCCGCGCGCTCGCCGATCAGTTCGGCGCGCGCGTGCTTCCCGCAACATGGGACGCGGTCAACGACCTGCTGCCGCGCGCAGGGTTGTTGGTGAACACCACCTCGCTCGGCATGCACGGCCAGCCCGCGCTCGAGGTTGACGTCGGCCGGTTGCCGCCGACGGCGGTTGTTTCCGATCTTGTCTATGTCCCGCTGGTGACGCCGCTGCTGGCGGCAGCGCAGGCGCGCGGGCTGAAGACCGCCGATGGGCTCGGCATGCTCCTGCACCAGGCAGTGCGCGGCTTTGAATTGTGGTTCGGGCAGCGTCCGCAAGTCACATCAGAATTGCGTGCGTTGGTTGAGGCCGATCTCACAAAGACTTGAGGCATGGAATAGCGTTGCAAGGATGGTGTCAGTGCTACATCAGCCTCGCCCTCTCCCGGAGATATCGCCATGCCGTCCCACCGTACCCAGTTCGTTCGCCCGCTCATTGCCGTCGCGATGGTGGCGGCGTCGACGATTTACGCCATCGCGCAGCAATCGCCCACACCGACGCAGGTGCGCGGAACCGTCGAAGGCGTCGACGGCGATACGCTCGCGGTGAAATCGCGCGGCGGCGAAGAGGTCAAGCTGCACATGACTGATCACATGCTCGTACTTGGTCTCACCAAAATCGGGATGTCGGACATCAAGGTCGGGTCCTTCATCGGCACCACCACGGTGCCTGGAACCGACGGCGTGCCGAAGGCGGTCGAGGTGCATGTCTTTCCGGAGAACATGCGCGGCACCGGCGAAGGCTCGCGGCCCTGGGACCTCAAGCCGAACAGCAGCATGACCAATGCCACGGTGGCCGAATCCGTCGTCGGCAATGACGGTCACACGTTGTTGATCAAGTACAAGGACGGCGAGAAGAAGGTGGTGGTGCCATCGGACACGCCGGTCGTGACCTATGTTCCCGGCGACAAGTCGGACCTGAAGGCCGGCGCCAAGGTCATCGCCTTCATGAAGAAACTGCCGGACGGTTCGCTGCAGACCGATCGCGCCAGCGTCGGTCGTGACGGGCTCACGCCGCCGATGTGACGTTTTTCGTAGCCCGGATGCAGCGAAGCGAAATCCGGGAGTCCGCCAGCGAAAGACAGTCCCGGATTGCGCTGCGCTCCATCCGGGCTACGAATCCCGCAAGCGCGGAATACAGCCACCCGGCCGGTGTTTGTCGTCGGGCCAGCCAACTCCCCGGAAGGGATACCCATGCCAAAATCGCTTTTATTCGCCGCGCTGTTCGCCGTTGCCTTTGCCTCCGTCGCGGCCGCGCAAACGCCGCCGCCGGTGCGCATCCGCGGCGCCATCGCGGCCGTCGACGGCTCGCTGCTGTCGATCAAGTCGCGCGACGGCACCGACATCAAGGTGCGCATGACCGACAATGTCGCGGTGTTCGGCGTCGCCAAGACCGAGCTGTCGGAAATCAAACCCGGTTCCTATATCGGCGTCACCGCGATGCCGGAGCCCGACGGAACGCAGAAGGCGATCGCGGTCCACATCTTCCCGGAGAACCAGCGCGGTGCGGCGGAAGGCTTCCGTCCGTGGGATCTGCGTGCCAACTCCACCATGACCAACGCCACCGTCGCCCAGACGGTGAAGGGCACTGACGGTCAGAACATCCTGGTCAAGTACAAGGACGGCGAGAAGAAGGTCGTGGTGCCGCCGGATACCCCGATCGTCACCTTCGTGGCCGGCGACAAATCCGAGCTGAAGCCGGGCGCCCAGATCATCATTTTCGGTGCGATGAAGAAGGATGACGGCACGCTGGAAGCCAACCGCGTCAATGTCGGCCGCGACGGGATTACACCGCCGATGTGACGCGAGGGCGAAGCTCTCTCAACACGTCGTCCCGGCCCCGTGCGCAATTGCGCACGGGGCCGGGACGACAATCGAAAAGAGCGCCGCAATGAGTCCCGTCATCCTGAGAGGATGTGAAGCTTTGTCTTCATCCACCGCTGTCATCGCCCGGCTTGACCGGGCGACCCAGTACGCCGCGACCCATCGGCTCAAGCACCGGCGTCTCTGGAATACTGGATCACCCGCCTGCTGTTTAGCCCGGACAGATCACTGACGGGTGATGACACCGAGCAGACCAACCCCGTCATCCCGAGGTGCGAGCCTCTTCGGCGAGCCTCGAAGGATGAATCGGCCACCAGCCGGGCCGTGCATCCTTCGAGGCTCGCCCAGCGGCGCAATTGCGCCGCAAGGCTCGCACCTCGGGATGACGGGACTGAGTGTCGCGGCGGTTCGATCCGTCCGCGCTAGGCAACCTTAAACCGCCAGCACGTGATCGTCGATCTCGGCGATGGTGTTGACGCCGCACAGGCCCATCGTCGTGGTGAGCTCCTTCGCCAGAATGTCGAGCGCTTTCGCGACACCCTCCTGCCCACCAGCGCCGAGGCCGTAGGCATAGGCGCGGCCGATCATGCAGGATTTCGCGCCGAGAGCGAGCGCGCGCATCACGTCCATGCCGGTGCGGATGCCGCCATCGAACATGATCTCGATCTGCGAGCCGACCGTGTCGACGATCTCGGGCAGCACCTCGATCGACGATGGCGCACCATCGAGCTGTCGGCCGCCATGGTTGGAGACCACGATCGCCTGCGCGCCGGTCTTGGCGGCGAGTTCGGCGTCCTCGACGTCGAGGATGCCCTTCAGGATCAGCTTGCCCGGCCAGATGCTGCGAATCCAGTCGATGTCCTTCCAGTTCAGCGAGGTGTCGAACTGCGATGCGGTCCATTCCGACAGTTTGGTGAGGTCCTCGGTGCCTTTGACGTGGCCGACGATGTTGCCGAAGCTGCGGCGCTTGCCGCGCAGCACGCCGGCGACCCATGACGGCTTGCTGGCGAAATCGAGCAGTTTCGACAGCGACCATTCCGGCGGCACCGTCATGCCGTTCTTGATGTCCTGGTGGCGCTGCCCGATCACCTGCAGGTCGACGGTCAAGACCAGCGCGGAGCACTTCGCCGCGATCGCGCGCTCGATCAGCGACTTGATGAAGCCGCGGTCCTTCATGACGTAGAGCTGGAACCAGAACGGCTTGTCGACGGAGGCCGCGATGTCCTCGATCGAGCAGATCGACATCGTGCTCTGGGTGAAGGGAATGCCCGCCGCCTGCGCCGCGCGGCAGGCATGGATCTCGCCGTCGCCATGCTGCATGCCGAGCAGGCCGACCGGGGCCAGGATCAGCGGCATCGCAGAGGGCTCGCCGAGGATCGTGGTCGACAAATCGCGCTTGGAGACGTCGACCAGGATGCGCTGGCGGAACTTGATCTGCTGAAGATCGTCGGAATTGGCGCGCAGCGTGTCCTCGGTATAGGAGCCGCGGTCCGCATAATCGAAAAACGCCTTGGGCACCCGGCGCTTGTGCAACTGGCGCAAATCCTCGATGCAAGTGATGTGCTTCATGGACGTTCTCGGCCCTTCTTGTTTATCGCACGTCTTGTTGGTGTTAGGTTCTGCCGTCATCTAGCATGGTTGGACCGCCTGCCAAATCGCCGGGCGGAACGGGTTGGACGGAGAACAACATGACGCAGTCAGGCCCCAAGCCAAAAGCCGACGAGAGCGTCGAAAAGCGCCGGCTCGATGAGGCCCTGGAGGAGGGGCTGGAGGAGACGTTCCCGGGTTCCGATCCCGTCAGCGTCACCCAGCCGGCGCCCACCAAGGGCGACCGTCCCGTCAAGCGCGACGACCACGATTAGCGCCGAGTTGCCGCTCCGGCGATCTCATTGGAGAGGATAGTCCTCTATTTTTCAATATCTTAACGTCGAACCGCGTCATTCGATGACAGTAATGATTCATCATATTTTTTGAAGTCATTTTAGCGCTTGAGGGTCTATAAGGCCGATGCACGCTAAACTGGTGGGCGTTTGGAGCTTTCTCGCATGGTGGGTCGGGAAGCCCGTGCTGGGGGATACATGAGCCGCAAATATTTCGGGACCGACGGGATCCGGGGCCGCGCCAACGGGCTGATCACGCCGGAGCTCGCGCTCAAGGTGGGGCAGGCCGCAGGCCTGGTGTTTCAGCGTGGCGATCATCGCCATCGCGTCGTGATCGGCAAGGACACGCGGCTGTCCGGCTACATGATCGAATACGCCATGGTCGCGGGCTTCACCTCGGTCGGCATGGACGTGCTGCTGCTCGGCCCGATGCCGACGCCGGCGGTGGCGATGCTCACCAAGTCGATGCGCGCCGATCTCGGCGTCATGATTTCGGCGTCACACAATTTGTTCGAGGATAACGGCATCAAGCTGTTCGGCCCACAGGGCTTCAAGCTCTCCGACGACGTCGAGAAGCAGATCGAGCAGTTGCTCGACGAATCGCTCGACCGCCGGCTGGCGCAGAGCGCGAGCCTCGGCCGCGCCCGCCGCATCGACGGCGTCCACGACCGCTACATCGAATTCGCCAAGCGCACGCTGCCGCGCGACCTCTCACTCGACGGCCTGCGCGTCGTGATCGATTGCGCCAACGGCGCCGCCTACAAGGTGGTTCCGGAGGCATTGTGGGAACTCGGCGCCGACGTGGTGCCGATCGGCGTCGAACCCGACGGCTTCAACATCAACAAGGAATGCGGCTCGACCTCGCCGGAAGCACTGTCCAGGAAGGTGCGCGAGATGCGCGCCGACATCGGCATCGCGCTCGATGGCGACGCCGATCGCGTCATCCTGGTCGACGAGCGCGGCCACATCGTCGATGGCGACCAGCTGCTCGCGGTGATCGCGCAGAGCTGGAAGGAAGACGGCCGCCTCTCCAAGCCCGGCATCGTCGCGACCGTGATGTCCAACCTCGGGCTCGAGCGTTTCCTGCACGGACATGGCGTGCAGATGATCCGTACGCCGGTCGGTGACCGCTACGTGCTCGAGCAGATGCTGAGCGGCGGCTATAATCTCGGCGGCGAACAGTCGGGCCACATCATCCTGTCCGACTATGCCACGACCGGCGACGGCTTCGTGGCTGCGCTGCAGGTGCTCGCCGTGGTGCAAAAGCTGCGACGCCCGGTCTCGGAAGTCTGCCGGCGTTTCGAGCCGTTGCCGCAAATCCTGAAGAACGTGCGCTATCGCAGCGGCAAGCCGCTCGACGACGCCGAGGTCAAGTCCGCGATCACCGACGGCGAAAAGCGCCTCAACGGCCACGGCCGCCTGCTGGTGCGCTCCTCCGGCACCGAGCCGGTGATCCGCGTGATGGGCGAGGGCGACGACCGCATCCTGGTCGAGGACGTCGTCGACACCATCGTCAACGCACTCGGACAGGCCGCGGCTTAAGGCTCGCTGATTTCCACCGCTCACCTGTGGGTCCGTCATCCTGAGGCGCTCGCGGAGCGAGCCTCGAAGGATGCACGGCCCGGCTGGTGGCCGTGCATCCTTCGAGGCTCGCCCGGCGGCGCAAGTGCGCCGCAAGGCTCGCACCTCAGGATGACGGGGATAGAGTTGGCCACTGGCCGACCTCACCATGCATCGCAGCTATTGGCTAATGCAACTGGTCGCACCCGCCTCCGCGTCGTACGAGACGGAGGTATTTTTTTGCGAATCCGTTTCGGAATGCTGCCGTGAACAAACCGGTCGTAAGTGAAGAGGCACTGGGCGAGCCGGTGCTGGTGCCCGAGTTGACGCCTGCGCTGGCCGCGAAAGCTGTGGCCGCGGGGCCGGCCTATGTCGTGCTCATCGGCATCAGCTTCTCGCACTTCCTCAACGACACCATGCAGTCGCTGATTTCCTCGATCTATCCGATCCTGAAGGACAACTACGCGCTCGACTTCGCGCAGATCGGCATGATCACGCTGGCGTTCCAGTTCACCGCCTCGCTGCTGCAGCCGCTCGTCGGGCACTTCACCGACAAGAAGGCGCAGCCGTTCTCGCTTTCGATCGGCATGGGCTTCACCTTCTTCGGCCTGTTGCTGCTCAGCGTCGCGCACAGCTACGGGATGATCCTGATCGCTGCGTCGCTCGTCGGCCTCGGCTCCGCGGTGTTTCATCCGGAGTCATCGCGGATCGCACGGCTGGCCTCGGGCGGCCGCTACGGCTTCGCGCAATCGGTGTTTCAGCTCGGTGGCAGCTTCGGCACCTCGATGGGGCCGGTGCTCGCGGCATTGATCGTGGTGCCGTTCGGCCAGCCCTCGATCGCCTGGTTCTCCTCGATCGCATTCCTCGCCATCGTGATCCTGTGGCGCATCGGCGCCTGGTACAAGCCGCAGATCGCGGGCAAGAAGGCCGCCGTGATCGAGCGGCATCCTGATCATCCGGACCAGCGCCGCGTCAGGACCGCACTCGTCGTGCTGGTCGCGCTGCTGTTCTCCAAGCAGCTCTACGTCTCGAGCCTGTCGAGCTATTACATCTTCTATCTGATCGACAAGTTCGGTGTCTCGACCCAGGCCGCGCAGCTCTATCTCTTTATCTTCCTTGCCGCGAACGCGGTCGGCACCTTCTTCGGCGGACCGCTCGGCGACCGCTTCGGCCGCAAATACGTGATCTGGTTCTCGATCCTCGGCGCGCTGCCCTTCACGCTCGCGCTGCCCTATGCCGGCCTGTTCGGAAGCGCCGTGCTGTCGGTCGTGATCGGCTTGATCATCTCGTCGGCGACGTCTGCGATCATCGTGTTCGCGCAGGAGCTGATGCCGCATCGCTTCGGTATGATCTCCGGCGTGTTCTTCGGCGTCGCCTTCGGCATCGGTGGCCTGGGCGCAGCCGTGCTCGGCAAGCTCGCCGACCACACCAGCATCGCCTTCGTCTATGGTCTCTGCGCGTTCCTGCCGGCGATCGGTCTGCTCGCGGTGTTCCTGCCGAAGATGCCGAAAGCTACTCGCTGAACGTTTCGCATCGGCGAAGGCGCGCCAAGCCGCCTGCATTAAGCATTCGCTAACACACGCGGCTCGAGCGCGCCAAGCGCGCCGTTCCTCAACACATCGTTAGCACTTGTGGCGGCTTCGCCATTTTTTGCGCCGCCGCATCCCAGCATTTTTATCGACCCATAAGCGGCGACGCAAAAAAAGGTGAGAGAAAATCAACCTTAAAAATTAGGGTTAAGTGGCGCTTAAACATTTCCTGAGATCGTTCGGCTGTGAGTTTCAGATGTGAGGCCATTGTGCGCGCCTCACTTGGCCAAAAGGACGAAGCCAATGCGTAGCGTTAAGTCTCTGATTGCCGCAGGCGCGGCATCCTTGCTGTCCACGGCGGCGTTTGCTGCCGACCTGCCGATCATGCCGCCCCCGATGGCGTATGCACCCCCGCCGGTCCAGGACTTCGGCGGCTGGTATCTGCGCGGCGACATCGGCATGACCAATGCAAAAGGCAAGCTGCATTCTGATCTCTATGACACGCTGCCGGCGGGCACCGGTTTCCAGCAGTACGGCACGGGCTTCGATGGCGGCATGCTCTACGGCATCGGTGTCGGTTACCAGTTCAACAACTGGTTCCGCGCCGACGTCACCGGTGAGTATCGCTCGAAGGTCAGCTTCAACGGCACCGATTTCTTCCAGTTCCCCGGGCCCAGCCCGCTGGGCGACACCTACCATGGCAGCATGCAGAGCTGGGTCGGCCTTGTGAACGTCTACGCCGATCTCGGAACCTGGTGGTGCCTCACCCCGTTCGTCGGTGCCGGTGTCGGTGCCGCGACCATCAAGACGGGGGCCTTCTCTGACGTTGCCACCTTCCCGGGCGGGTCGGGCCTGACCAGCTCCTTCATTGCCGACGGCGCGACCAAGACCAATCTCGCCTGGGCGGTGCATGCCGGTGTCGCCTACAAGGTCACCAACAACTTCACGGTCGAACTGGCCTACCGCTACCTCGACATGGGCACTGCCGGTCATGGCCAGGGACACTTCTTCGACGGCACGTCGGCTGGTCCCTCGACCTTCCAGTTCCGCGACATCACTTCGCAGGACGTGAAGCTTGGCGTGCGCTGGGCTCTGCCCTGCTGCGACGTGCCGCCTCCGCCGCCGCCCGTGCTGATCCGCAAGGGTTAATTTCCAGCCTTCAACGGTTAACAATTGCAAACGGCGCGGGATCATCCCGCGCCGTTTTGCTTTGCCCGGTGTCACGCGAACTGCAACGTGGGCATGTCGAAAATCGGCGACGACAACGATTGGTTAAGGTTAACGGGCGATGATCAGCGCGTAATCGATGGGTTCGATGGAGCGTTGCGATGCGTAGGTTCTTGCTGGCAGCGATGATGTTCGGGGCGGTGACCGGCGCGCACGCGGCCGACATGCCCGATTTCCTTCGCGGCAGTCTCCCCGCTTCCAGCGCACCGACCAGGAACTGGGACGGCTGGTACGCCGGCGGTCAGGTCAGCCAAACATGGATCAACACTGACTTTGGGGGCAGCGTTGTGTCCCTGACCAATTCCATATTTCGCAACACCACGCTGCAGGATGCGACATCCCAACTCAATGTGCTGGGGCGGGTCAATGGACAAAGCTCGGGCTTCGGAGCGTTTGTCGGACGCAACTATCAGTACGACGACGTCGTGCTCGGTGTCGAAGCCAACTATAACTATTGGTCGAGCCTCGGGACATCGACCTCCGCAAGTCTGGGGCCGATTCAAGTCGCCGAGCCGACGCTGGTCTTGCCGACGGGGGCCACCGCGGTGGACGGAGTCTCGCTGAACGGAAAGGCTTCGCTGCAGGTCAAGGATGAGGTGACATTCCGCGGACGCGCAGGTTGGGCTACCGGCGACTTTCTGCCCTACATCTTCGGCGGTCTTGCGGTCGGCCGGATGGACGTTGCGCGCACAGTGAATAGTTCCGTGAGCAGAACGATCTACTTTGCCGACGGAAGTTCGACCAACTTCGTGCTACCGCAGTTTACGCAAACCGTGACGGCCGGGAGAACCAGCAACTACGTTGCCGGCTGGACCGCTGGTCTGGGCCTGGAATACATGTTGTGGGGCAACGTATTCGTGCGCGGCGAATGGGAGTACGTCAAGTTCATGTCGGTCCAGAACACGTCGGTCACGCAAAACAGCGTACATGCCGGCATCGGCTACAAGTTCTGACGCATGAGCCGCACTGCTTGACAGTGCGTAACGCGGCTGGTCGGATATCGCTCCGCGAGCGGAGCGCGTTCAAATGAGAATCCACGGCGACAGCAATTCGGGCAATTGCCTGAAGGTGAAATGGGTGTGCGACAAACTGGCGCTGCCCTACACCTGGGTCGAGATCGACACCACGAAGGACGGCAGCCGGACGCCTGAGTTCCTCGCGCTGAACGGCTGGGGGCAGGTGCCCACCGTGGAACTGGATGACGGCCGCACGCTCGCCCAATCCAACGCCATCATTCGCTATCTCGCGCGCGGCAGCGACCTGATCCCCGGCGATGCCTATCGCGAAGCGCAAATGAGTGCGTGGATGTTCTGGGAACAGAACAGCCATGAACCCTATGTGGCGGTTTGCCGCTTCCACATCGTCTATCTCGGCAAGGCCACAGCCGAGCTCGATCCGAACCTGGTGAAGCGCGGCTATGTCGCGCTCGATCATCTGGAGCGGCATCTCGGCGGCGCGCGGTTCCTGGCCGGCGACGCGTTCTCGCTCGCCGACGTCTCGTTGCTTGCCTATACGCGTGTCGCGCATGAAGGCGGCTTCGACCTCGAGCGCTATCCCATGGTGCGGCGCTGGATCGGCGACGCCGAAGCTGTGCTCGGCCTGCCGCCGGCCCGCTGAATTCCGCGAGAGACCGACATGACCACCGATTCATCGATCGCCATTCGTCGCGCCCGCCACGAAGACGTCGCCGCCATCGTCGGCATGCTCGCCGACGATCGGCTCGGCAGTGGACGCGAGCGGATCGAGGATCCGCTGCCGCGGTCGTACTACCAGGCGTTCGAGCGGGTCGATCGCGACCCCAATTTGCAGCTTGTCGTCGCCGTCGACGGCGAGGGCGCTGTCGTCGGCTGCCTGCAGCTTGCCGTGCTGCCGGGCCTGAGCTCGCAGGGAGCTTCGCGCGGATTGCTCGAGGATGTTCGCGTCGCAAGCCATTGCCGCAGCCGCGGCATCGGCGAAAGACTGGTGCAGTGGGCGGTCGCGGAAGCGCGCGCGAAAGGCTGCGTGCTCGTCGAGTTGTTGACGCATCACACGCGCATCGATGCGCAGCGGTTTTATGAACGGCTCGGCTTCGCGCGCAGCCATGTCGGCATGACAATTCGTTTCTGAATGTGCGAATGAAGTTGTGCCCATTGCTTTACCGCTGCCTGCGGTAGTCCTCGCTCTGCTATTCGGTTAAGGACCAATAAACTAAGCGGCCGTCCGTGATTTTACGGGGCGGAACGACTGCGCTATGTCGACGTCTCCCATGGGGCGCGGCGGCAGCTTGGGGATTTCAGATGCCAAATTATACGATCGTTCGGATCGGCAACGAGTACATCGTGCGAGCCGACGAGAAGAGCATTTTTAGAGTAGCGAGCCGGCGTATGGCAGCTAAGCTGGTGACGGATGCGGTGGAACTGCTCGATCAGGAAGCGGCGCAGCGGGTCGCCGATGCCCCGTCAATCAGCCGTGATGCTGACATCGTGCCCGGCGCATCCAAAGTTCCTTGACGTTTGGGTGCCCTTCCACTATCTGCGGCAGTGGGAAACCTCTCCCCACCGAGAGGCAGCTATCTGGAAGGGTAGATTATGACTGCAGCGAAGCCCGCTTCGCGGCCTCATGTGCCGCATTTCTCCTCCGGCCCTTGCGCCAAGCGCCCCGGCTGGAACCCCGAAAATCTCAAGGACGCAGCCCTCGGCCGTTCGCATCGTGCGAAGGTCGGCAAGGCCAAGCTTAAACTCGCGATCGAGCTGACGCGCGAAGTGCTTGAAGTGCCTGCCGATTACAAGATCGGCATCGTACCGGCGTCGGACACCGGCGCGGTCGAGATGGCGCTGTGGTCGCTGCTCGGTGCGCGGCCCGTCACCACGATCGCCTGGGAATCCTTCGGCGAGGGCTGGGTCAGCGACATCGTCAAGGAATTGAAGCTGAAGGAAGTCACCAAGCTCAACGCTGCCTACGGTGACATCCCCGATCTTTCCAAGGTCGATCAGAACTCAGACGTCGTCTTCACCTGGAACGGCACCACGTCGGGCGTTCGCGTTCCGAACGCGGACTGGATCAGCGCGACCCGCGAAGGTCTCACGATTTGCGACGCGACCTCGGCCGCCTTCGCGCAGCCGCTTGATTTTGCAAAGCTCGACGTCGTCACCTTCTCCTGGCAGAAGGCGCTGGGCGGCGAGGCGGCGCATGGCATGCTGATCCTCTCGCCGCGCGCAGTCGAACGGCTCGAGACCTACAAGCCGGCCTGGCCGCTGCCGAAGATCTTCCGCCTGACCAAGGGCGGCAAGCTCAACCAGGGCATCTTCGAAGGCGAGACCATCAACACGCCGTCGATGCTGTGCGTGGAAGACTATCTCGACGCGCTGAACTGGGCGAAGTCGATCGGCGGTCTGAAGGCGCTGATCGCGCGCGCCGACGCCAACACCAAGGCGCTCGCCGACTGGAAGGCGAAGACGCCGTGGATCGACTTCCTGGCGAAGGACGCCGCGACCCGCTCCAACACCTCGGTGTGCCTGAAGTTCACCGATCCCGCGATCATCTCGCTCCCTGCCGATGCGCAGGCCGACTTCTGCAAGAAGCTGGTCGCGCTGGTCGAGAAGGAGAACGCCGGCTTCGACTTCGCGTATTATCGCGATGCGCCCGCCGGCTTGCGGATCTGGTGCGGCGCCACTGTCGAAGCCAAGGACGTCGAGCTGCTGACGCAGTGGATCGACTGGGCCTTTGCCGAAACCAAGGGCGCGTTGGCCAAGGCGGCCTGAGTTTTTCCTTCACCTCTCCCCGTTCTTACGGGGAGAGGTCGGCGCATAGCGCCGGGTGAGGGGCTTCTCTCCACTCGCGCTGGTGTCTGTGGCTGCCCCTCACCCCAACCCTCTCCCCGTAAGAACGGGGAGAGGGAGAAGACCTGATCAGAGACTTCATTACATCGGCCCAGGTGGCCCGCTCCGTCTGCGGGGCAAAGGAACAATTCAGATGTCCAAACCCAAAGTTCTCATTTCCGACGCGCTGTCTCCCGCCGCCGTGCAGATCTTCAGGGATCGCGGCGTTGAAGTCGACTTCCAGCCCAATCTCGGCAAGGACAAGGAAAAGCTTGCCGAGATCATTGGCAATTACGATGGCCTCGCGATCCGCTCGGCCACCAAGGCGACCGCAAAAATCCTCGAGAAGGCGACGAAGCTGAAGGTGATCGGCCGCGCCGGCATCGGCGTCGACAATGTCGAGATTCCGGCCGCGACCGCCAAGGGCATCATCGTGATGAACACGCCGTTCGGCAATTCGATCACGACCGCCGAACATGCCATCACGCTGATGCTGGCGCTGGCGCGCGAGATCCCGCAGGCTGACGCCTCGACCCAGGCCGGCAAGTGGGAGAAGAACCGCTTCATGGGCGTCGAAATCACCGCCAAGACGTTGGGGGTGATCGGCTGCGGCAACATCGGCTCGATCGTCGCCGATCGCGCGCTCGGCCTGCGCATGAAGGTGATCGCGTTCGATCCGTTCCTGTCGCCGGAACGCGCCAAAGACATCGGCGTCGAGAAGGTCGACCTCGACGACCTGCTCAAGCGCGCCGATTTCATCACGTTGCACACGCCGCTGACCGAGAAGACCAGGAACGTGATCGACGCAGCCGCGATCGCCAAGATGAAGAAGGGCGTGCGCATCATCAACTGCGCGCGCGGTGGCCTGGTCGATGAGCAGGCGCTGGTCGATGCGCTGAATTCCAAGCATGTCGCGGGCGCCGCCTTCGACGTGTTCGTCGAGGAGCCGGCCACCACGAACGTGCTGTTCGGCCATCCCAACGTGATCTGCACCCCGCATCTCGGCGCCTCCACCACCGAAGCGCAAGAGAACGTCGCGCTGCAGGTCGCCGAGCAGATGTCGGATTACCTGCTGACCGGCGCGATCTCGAACGCGGTGAACTTCCCCTCGATCACCGCCGAAGAGGCGCCGAAGCTGAAGCCGTTCATCGAGCTTGCCGAGAAGCTCGGCTCGTTCGCCGGCCAGCTCACTGAGAGCGGCATCGTCAAGGTAGAGATCACCTACGAAGGCCACGTTGCCGAGATGAAGATCAAGGCGATCACCTCAGCCGTGCTGTCGGGGCTGCTGCGCCCGATGCTGGGCGAGGTCAACGTGGTCTCGGCGCCGGTGGTGGCCAAGGAGCGCGGCATGGTGGTGGACGAGATCGTCCGCGCTGCTCAGAGCGACTATGAAAGCCTGATCACGGTCACCGTCACCACCGAACGGCAGGAACGCTCGGTGTCCGGCACGGTCTATGCCGACGGCAAGCCGCGGCTCGTCGACATCAAGGGCATCCGGGTCGACGCCGAGTTCGGCAAGTCGATGATCTACGTGACCAACGAAGACAAGCCGGGCTTTATCGGCGGCTTCGCCAGCCTGTTGGGCGATGCCAAGATCAACATCGCGACCTTCCATCTCGGCCGCGTCAAGCAGGGCGGCGATGCCATTGCGCTGGTCGAGGTCGACGGCGCGGTGCCGGCTGATCTGCTGACCAAGGTGCAGGCGCTGCCGCAGGTGAAGCAGGCCAAGGCGCTGAAGTTCTAAGTTCGCATACTCGCTTCGCACCTCTCCCGCTTGCGGGGGAGGTCGCAGCGTGCTCGTGGCTGCGAGTCGACCTGACCACATCGGGCTAGCTCATCGATATTCCGATCTGCGGAACATGGCGCCGTCTCCGACCCCGGAGGCGGCGTTTGTGTTTGCGCGGCCTCTGGTATTCCTGTTGCAACAGCCAAAATATGTGTACGAACGGGCGAAGACGGGCCACAATGCCGGCCATCTCAAAGGGAGAAAACAATGCGTGAAGCCGTAATCGTTTCCTATGCGCGCACCGGCCTGGCGAAGTCCGGCCGTGGCGGATTCAACATCACCGCGCCGATGTCGCTGGCCGCGCACGCCATCAAGCACGCGGTCGAGCGTGCCGGCGTCGACAAGGATTATGTCGAGGACAGCTATCTCGGCAATTGCGCGCATGGCGCGCCGAACATCGGCCGCCAGGCGGCGCTGCTCGCCGGCCTGCCGAAGACCACTGCCGGCGTCTCGGTGAACCGCTTCTGCTCGTCGGGCCTGCAGACCATCGCGATGGCCGCGAATTCGATCCGCTCCGACGGCTCGGATTGCATTGTGGCCGGCGGCGTCGAGAGCATCTCGATTCCCGGCGGCGGCTCGCCGAAGGAATCGATCGATCCGGAGCTGCTTAAGGCCGCGCCCGACATCTTCATGGCGATGATCGACACCGCCGACATCGTGGCCGAGCGCTACAAGGTCAGCCGCGAATATCAGGACGAGTATTCGCTGGAATCGCAGCGCCGCATGGCGGCAGCCCAGCAGGCCAACAAGTTCAAGGACGAAATCGTCCCGATGAAGACCAGGATGAAGGTGGTCGACAAGGCGACCAAGGCCGAGTCGATCGTCGACTACGTCGTCGACAAGGACGAGTGCAACCGCCCCGAGACGACGCTTGAAGGTCTCGCCAAGCTCGAGCCGGTGAAGGGCCCCGGCAAGTACGTCACCGCCGGCAATGCCAGCCAGTTGTCCGACGGCGCCGCTGCAGTGGTGCTGATGGAAGCCAAGGATGCCGAGAAGCGCGGCCTGCACCCGATGGGCCGCTTCGTCGCCTGGGCTTCGGCCGGCTGCGAGCCCGACGAGATGGGCATCGGTCCGGTGTTCGCCGTGCCGAAGCTTCTGAAGCGCCACGGCCTGAAGGTCGAGGACATCGATCTCTGGGAGCTCAACGAGGCCTTCGCCAGCCAGTGCCTTTATTCGCGCGACCAACTCGGCATCGATCCCGAAAAGTACAACGTCAATGGCGGCTCGATCGCGATCGGCCATCCCTTCGGCATGACCGGCGCCCGTCTCACCGGCCATCTGCTGCAGGAAGGCCGTCGCCGCAAGGCCAAGTGGGGCGTCGTGACCATGTGCATCGGCGGTGGCCAGGGCGGCGCAGGCCTGTTCGAGATCTACAGCTGAGCTTGACGCGGACTGAACATCAGCGGCCCGGCGATCGTCGCCGGGCCGCTTTGATTTGAAGCTACCCATTTGATGCTACCCAGCCGGCGAAACCGCCGACAGCTCGCCAAATTCGAGAGATGCGACCAGTTCGAGCGTTCGCCGCAGATCGGCCGCCTGTTTCGCGCCGAACGCGGTCTCGAACCGGTCCTGCGCCTGCTTCCAGGCGGCCTGCGACTCCGCGAGCCTGGCTTCGCCGCGCTTGGTCAGCCGCACCAACCTGCTGCGGCGGTCGGTCTTGTCGACGGCGACGCTGACGAGGCCGTCGCGTTGCAGCGGCTTCAGGTTGTGGTTGAGCGCCGTACGGTCGAGCACCAGCGCGGCAGCAAGCTCGCCCATGGTCGGTGACCCTCCTGACCTTGCGACATTGACCAGAATGGCGCGCTGCGTTGCGCGCAGTCCCGACGATGCAAGGATCGCGTCGTAGAGCTGCGACACGTTCCGTGCGGCCTTGCGCAACGCCGTAACGTTGCACCGGCTGCCCTGCGTCATGCTCTTTGTCATCGCGTCGCTGCCTCCAAACCAGGCTTGACAATTACATGCATATGCATCCTATGGCAATAGGTGCACATGCACACAATCGAGGCCGGGATGTCTGAAGCGGACGGAGATGCGATCGAATTGCCGATCGGCGAGGCGGTGGGACAGCGGCCTCGCGCGGCGACGGCCTCGCCAAAAATGGCTACTTCAAGAACGGCGACCCCAAGACAGGCGACCCCAAGACAGGCGACCCCAAGACAGGCGACCCCAAGACAGGCGACCCCGAGACAGGTCCTCGCGATCGTATCGGTCGGAATCTGCCTCGCCAATCTCGATCTGTTCATCGTCAATGTCGGGCTGCCGAACATCGCGCGGGACTTTCACGATGCCTCGCTCGAGGATCTGTCCTGGATCCTCAACGGCTATGCGATCGCCTATGCTGCGTTACTGGTGTTCTTCGGGCGGCTCGCCGAGCGCCACAGCCGCAATCTGAGCTTCCTGCTCGGCGTTGCGCTCTTCACCATCGCGTCGGCGGCGTGTGCACTCGCACGCAATGTCGAGTTCCTGGTTATCGCGCGGATTGTGCAGGCCGCAGGAGCCGCGCTGATGACCCCGACGTCGCTCGGCCTGCTGTTGGCATCCTTTCCGCCGGAGCAGCGCCCTAGTGCGGTCCGCACCTGGACGGCGATCGGCGGGCTCGCCGCGGCGCTTGGACCGCTTGTCGGCGGCGTGCTGGTGACATTCGACTGGCGCTGGATATTCATGGTCAACGTTCCGATCGGCGTCATTGCGATCGTGATCGGCTGGTGGAAGCTGCCCGAGGTCCCCGGCCACGACGCGCCGCGTCCAAATCCCTGGGCGGCTCTGCTGGTGACCTGTGGCATCGGTGCCCTGATATTTGCGATTGTAAAGGCGAACGATTGGGGCTGGAATTCGCGCGGCATTGTCGCCGCCTTTGCCGTTGCAACGGTGTGTATCGCCGCCTTTACGCGGCACTGCCTCAAATCGCGCAATCCCTTCGTCGATCCCGCGTTGTTCTCGGTGCGGCCGTTCACCGGTGCGTCCCTGGTCATGGCGCCGTACTCGGCGGCCTTCGGCGCCACGCTGTTTTCAGTCGCGCTGTGGGAGCAGACCGTGTGGGGCTGGTCGGCGTTGAAGACCGGCCTTGCGATCGCACCGGGTCCGCTGCTCGTGCCGTTTACCTCGCTGTTGTTTGCCGGCCGGCTGATCGCGCGATTTGGCGCGGCAAGCGTCGTTTTCGCCGGAATCGTGTTCTTCGCAGCCGGCCTCGCGACGTGGGCAACCCAGTTCGGCGCGGACAGCAACCCGCCTGCCGCCGTCATCGGCATGATGCTGACCGGCGTCGGCGTTGGATTGACCTTTCCGACGTTGATGGGCGTCAGCGCCGGCTCCCTGCCGCCATCGTCGTTTGCGACCGGCGCGGGTGTGATCAACATGGTCCGGCAGTCGGCGCTCGCGATCGGCGTGGCGATCTTTGTCGCGATCCTTGCAGCCCCGATGTCGGCGGCCGACAGGATCGCGGCGTTTCATCGCGGCTGGTGGATCATGATTGCCGTCACCATTGCGGGCCTCGTGCCGAACTATTTCTACATCCGGCGCAAATCAGGCCGGTGATCTGCAAAAGTCACCGCCGTGCCATCCGGCAGCCGTGACGGCGCCATCGTCACGCCGCGCGGAAACCTCAATTGAACCGGCTCTTTCCTCGCCGCGTCTCACCACGAGCAGGGGTGCGCCCACGGACCGGTCGCACCCCAATGTCTCGCGCGATGCGGCGCGTTTCGGAGGGATGTCATGCGATTGATTTCGAGTTGTCTCGTTACGACCAGCCTGGTGGTGGTGAGCGCGCTGGCCGCCGGGCCGCTGTACGCGGCCGATCTCAATACGGAGTCCAGTCTCGACGCGGTCACCGTCTATCCCGATGGCGCGAGCGTCACGCGCGTCGTCACGCTCGATCTGCCCGCCGGCGAGAATACGCTCGTGGCAAAGGATTTCCCGGCCTCGCTCGATCCGTCTTCGTTGCGGGTCGAAGGTGAGGCGGGCGCGAAGCTGATGATCGGCGCAATCGATGCGCGCAAGCCGCGGGGGGCGCCGGTCAATTTGCCCGAGATCGACAAGCGCATCGAGGCGCTGAAGGATTCTCGCGACGATCTGCAAGGTATCATCACCTCAGCCCAGGCGCGGCGTAAATTCGCCGAGCGTTTTGCCGAGGACTCGCCGGCCGGATTGGGCGAGAAGGGCGAGTCGCGGCCGTTGAGCGAATGGCGTGCCGCGTTCTCCGCCGTCGCGGACGAGGTCGCGACTGCGGACAGCGCAATCCGCGATGCCATGCGCAAGCAGCGCGAGATCGACCGCGAGATCGAGCAGCTTGAGGCCGACCGAACCGCCAAGCCGCCCAGCAAGGTCGAGGTGCGGATCGACGTCGCTTCCACAGCCGCGACCAAGGCGACGCTGCGCGTCACCTATTCGGTACCCGGTGCGCGCTGGACGCCGCTGTATGACGCGCGCCTTGATAGCGGCGCCAAGGACCGCAAGCCCGCGCTCGAACTGGTGCGGCGCGCCGAGATCACCCAGTCGACCGGCGAGGACTGGTCGAACGTCACGCTCGGCGTCTCCACCGTGCGCGTGGCGCACGGCGGCAACGCACCCGATCTCAATTCGCTGCTCGTGCAATATCCGCAGCCGCCACGGCCGCTGGCGCAGGCAGACACGCTATCCGATGGCAGGCGGCTCCGCTCCACGCTGGCGCCGGCAGCGCCGGCCGTCCAGGAGTTCAAATTTGGTGGGGGGACGACCTTTGGGGAACAAGAGGCGGTCACCGAGGTCGGCGCCTTCCAGGCAACCTTCAAAATTCCCGGCCGCGTCAGCGTCGCCGCCAATGAGGGGGCCAAGAGCCTGCGGATATCGACCGGAACGATCGTCCCGGATCTTATGGTTCGCTCGGTTCCGGTGACCGACCCGACGGCGTTTCTCGAGGCGAGCTTCGTGCAGAGTGACGACGCGCCGCTGCTGCCGGGCCGGGTGTCGATCTACCGCGACGGTATCTTCGTTGGTCTCGGCAGGATGGCCGCGACGGCGAAGGACGAGACCGTGCGGCTTGGCTTTGGTGCCGATGACAAGGTCAAGATCGAACGCGCGGTGGTGAAGCGCAACGAGGGCTCCGTCGGGCTGATCGTGACGACGTCGAAGACCGACGAGCGCGCGTTCAAGACCACGGTGCGCAACGGCCACGACTTCCCGGTCAAGGCCGCGATCCAGGATCAACTGCCGGTCAGCGAGAACCAGGACATCGTGGTCGAGATGTTGCCGTCGTCGACGCCTGCCACCACCACCAACCTCCGCGACAAGCGTGGCGTGCTGGAATGGGCCTTCGAGGCCAAGCCGGGCGAGGTCCGCGACATCAATTTCGCCTGGCGGATACGCTGGCCCAAGGACAAGGGCGTCGTGATGGTGCCGGCCGGGTGATCTGCGTTCTATCGGCAAATTGAGTGTCGTGCCCCGCCTTGAGTGGGGCATCCAGTACGCCGCGGTCCCTCGCGTGATTATGAGTGCCTCTCGAATACTGGATCGCGATAGGTCGTGCTATCAACGAGATCGGTTGGCAGGATACGAAGACATCCGCTGTAGACAGGAGAATGCTTTCATGTTCATCGCAATGAACAGGTTTCAGGTGAAGAAGGGCTCGGAGCAGGCGTTCGAGACCGTCTGGAAGACCCGGGAGTCTTATCTCGGCGACACGCCGGGCTTCATCGAGTTTCACCTGGTGAAGGGGCCGGAGGCCGAGGACCACACGCTCTACGCCACGCACACGGTGTGGGCCGACAAGGCCGCGTTCGAGGCCTGGACCAAGTCGGAAGCTTTCCGCCGCGCGCATTCCCGTGCCGGCAACGAAGCCGGCGGCAGCCTCTATCTCGGCCATCCCAAGTTTGAAGGCTTCGAGGTGCTGATCACCGAGCGGGCGAAGAACACCGCGGCATGATGAAGGAATGCGACAATCTCCATGACCCTGAGAAGCGCGTTCGGCGCTCCTCAGGGTCGCGGGGATAGAGCAGAACGCCCGCTACTCCTTCACCGCGCCGGTCAGCGACGACACGTAGTAATCCACGAACAGCGAGTAGAACAGCGCCACCGGCAGCGAGCCGAGCAGGGAGCCTGCCATCAGCGCGCCCCACTGATAGACGTCGCCGGTGATGAGCTCCGTCAGGATTGCAACCGGTACCGTCTTGTTGGCGCCGTTCTGGATGAAGGCGAGCGCGTAGATGAATTCGTTCCACGACAGCGTGAACGAGAAGATGCCGGCGGAGATCAGGCCGGGCACCGCGAGCGGCAGCGTGATCCGCCACAGGATCTGCAGCCGCGTCGCGCCGTCGACCAATGCGCATTCCTCGAGCTCATAGGGGATCGACTTGAAATAGCCGATCAAGAGCCAGGTACAGAACGGCACCAGGAAGGTCGGATAGACCAGGATCAGCGCCAGCGGCGAGTCGAACAGGCCGAACTGCACGATCACGGTCGCGAGCGGAATGAACAGGATCGAGGGCGGCACCAGATAGGCGAGATAGATGCCGAGGCCCACATAGGGGCTGCCGCGGAAACGCAGCCGCTCGATGGCGTAGGCCGCAAGCGTCGAGGCAAACAACGACAGCACGGTGGATCCAACAGCGACCAGCATGGTGGTCTTCAACCAGCGTGGATAGGAGGTCTCGAACAACAGGTGCTTGATATGCGCCAGCGTCGGCGATGTGATCCAGAACGGATTGTGCTCCTTGTAGTTCAACAGCTCCGCGTTCGGCTTGAACGAAGTGATCGCCATCCAGTAGAACGGGAACAGCAGGATCACGACGAAGCAGGCCAGCGGCAGATAGATCATCACCACTCGCCGCGTGCGGGAATCCCACGACATCGTGTCGGGCGTGGCGCTGGCGACGTTGCTCGATTGAGCCGTTACGTCAGTCATTGGCCTCTCCCTGCTGCCATTTGCGGCGGGCGAGGCCGAAGTAGCTGAACAACGTCGCGAACACGAGGAACGGGATCATCGACACCGCGATCGCGGCACCTTCGCCGAGCTCGCCGCCGGCGATGCCGCGCTGGAACGCCAGCGTCGCGAGCAGGTGGGTCGAGTTGACGGGACCGCCGCGGGTGATGGCGTAGACGAGCTGGAAGTCGGTGAAGGTGAAGATGATCGAGAACGTCATCACGATCGCCAGGATCGGCATCATCATCGGGAAGGTGATGTAGCGAAAGCGCTGCCAGGCGGTGGCGCCGTCGAGCATCGCGGCCTCGTAGAGCGAGGGCGAGATGGTCTGCAATCCCGCCAGCAGCGAGATCGCGACGAACGGAATGCCACGCCAGATATTGGCCGCGATCAGCGAGAACCGCGCCGGCCAGGGCGAGCCGAGGAAGTCGACATTGGTCGAGCGGACGTGCAGCACGTCGACCAGGAGATAAGAGATGATCGAGAATTGCGGATCGTAGATCCACCAGAACGCCAGCGCCGACAGCACCGTCGGCACGATCCACGGCAAGAGCACGATGGCGCGGATCAGGCTCTTGAACGGGAAATGGTTGTTGAGCAGCAGCGCCAGCCAGAAGCCGAGTGCGAATTTCCCGAAGGTCGCGACCGCGGTGTAGAAGATGCTGTAGAACACCGCGTTCCACCACAGGGGATCGCTGAGCAAATACTGGAAATTCTCCAGCCCGACATAGACGCCGCGCCGGCCGATGGTGGTGTCGGTGAAGGCGAGCCAGATGCCGAGGCCAAGCGGATAGGTCAGGAAGACCAGCAGCAGGCCGATCGCGGGCGTCAGGCACACCACGATCAGGAACGGCTTGTAGTCGAACACCCGCGCGATCCAGCTCGGCTGGCGCAGCGCGTAGGTGCGGGCGGGGATGGTCGTTACGGACATTGATGGCCTATCCTGGTGCGGATGCCGTCACCACACCGTCGTTGCGAGCGAAGCGAAGCAATCCATGTCTCCGCACAAAGAAAGAATGGATTGCTTCGTCGCGTTGCTCCTCGCAATGACGGCCGCTGCCTGCTACCTCCGGAAATATCGCTTCGCGCGCCGCTCGGCTTCCGCCGCGGCGGCTTCCGGCGTCGCCGCGTCGGTCGCGACCGATGCACACATCTGCACCAGCACGTAGTCGGCAGTGACAGCGCCGGTCCCGGTCGAAATCGGCCCGTTGTAGCCGTTGTAATAGGGGCTCTTCATCGTATCCTTGAAGATCGCGACCTTGGGGTCGCCCGACCACACCGCGGCATCGGCATAGGCCGCCAGCGGCTGCGCCCAGTAGCCCGAGTTGGCATTGAGCCACGGCTCATACTGCTCTTTTTCCAGCATGAACTGCAGGAAGGCCTTCGCTGCGTTGGGGTAGGGGCTGTGCTTGAACACCATCGCGTTCAGCGTCAGGCCGGACATCGGATAGGTCGCGGCCAGCCCCTTGGGCAGGAACTGGTGCTCGGTGTCGTCGGCGATCGCCTTGGTCGCGGGATCGTTCTTCAGAGAGAAGTACAGCGAGACGCCGTTCGCGGTCAGGCTGATGTCCTGCGCCGAGTAGGCGCGGTTGTTGGAGACGTCGTTCCACGACGGCGTGCCGGCGATGAAGGTCGGATACAGCTCCTTGAGATATTTCAGCGCGGCGATCGTCTCCTTGCTGTTGATGACGATGTTGCCTTCTGGATCCAGTAGCGCGGCGTTGTGCGACCACAGGATCCAGCTCGCGAAGCCGTTGCCGTCGCCGACGGCGTTGCCGAGTGCGAAGCCCGCGGGCTTGCCGGCCGCCTTCAGCTTCTTGCAAAGCTCGAGGATACCGGCGTGATCGTCCGGCACCTTGTCGAAGCCGGCGGCCTTGACCAGCGACTTGCGGTAGACCAGCGGACCGCCCGAGGCGCCGAATGGCAGGCCGATCCAGGTCTTCGACTTGGCGCGCATACCGTATTTCTGCGCCAGCGTCAGCCAGCCGCCATAGCGCTGGCCGAGATAGTCGGCGACGTCGGTCAGTTCGATCAGCTTGTCGACATAGATGTGCGGCGCGTCGCCGAAGCCGATGATCATGTCGGGGCCGGCGCCGGAGTTCGAGGTCACAGCGGTCTGCTGGTTGATGTCCTCCCAACCGACGAAATCGACCTTGACCTCGACGCCGGTCTTGTCGGTGAATTTCTTGGCATTGGTACGGAACACGTCTTCGTCGGCCTGGACGAAGCGTACCGGCCGCAGCATCCGCAACGTCGCGCCCTTTTCGATCGGCAGCGACGGCGCGGCCACCTCGGCGGCCTTCACCTTCGATGCATCCTGCGCCGCAGCCCCGGTTGCAGCCAATGCTGCCGCGGAAACCCCCAGCGCCAACGCGTCGCGACGCGTGATCTCGGTCTTCATTCGTTCGCTCTCCCTGGTCTTCTGTTTTTGTTGTTTCTTCCCGGCGTTGGCCGCCGGTGAAGGGTCGCCTTGGTCCCAGCGCGCACGTGAAGCCCGCCGTCCCGCTTCGCTTGCGGGACGGGCCCTCGCGTGACAATGCGCCGCCGCCTAGCTGTTCGGACCGCGATCCATGCTGACAGGCTGCCAGCGGCGCAGCGCGGTGGTTTGCAGCACCGACGGGTTGACGCAGCTTACCGGCCACATGCCTTGCAGCACTAGTGACAATTCGTAGCCCACCCGGCGCTTGCGTGCCTCGTCAAAACGTGCCGAGGCCGAGGCGACGTGGGCGGTCAGGGTAACATTGTCCATCCCGAGCATCGGATTGTTGTGCGACGGCGGCTCCTTTTCCAGCACGTCGAGCGCGGCGTGCGCAATCCAGCCCTCCTGCAGCGCCTTGATCAGCGCCTCCTCGTCGACGGTGGCGCCGCGGCCGGTGTTGACGAAAACAGCCGTTTTTTTCATCTGACGAAAATGCTTCTCGGTCAGCATGTGGTGCACCTCGGGCCGCGCCGGCGCATGCATCGAGACGAAATCCGACTGCGACAGCACCTCCGACAGCGTGGAGGGGATCACGCCGTGGTCGTACATCAGCGTTTCCTGGATGAAGGGGTCGTAGGCCATCATCCGCAGGCCGAACGGCGCGGCGCGTTTTGCCACCGCGCGCGCGACCCGGCCGAACGAGATGAAGCCGAGCGTCTGGCCCATCAGGCGTGGAATTTTCAAAAGCGCCGGGCGCCCCTCGGCCCAGCGGCCGGTCCGCACCATCCGGTCCTGCTCGACCAGGCGGCGGAAGCCTGACAGCAGCAGCATCATGGCGTGGTCGGCGACCTCCTCGATGAAGGTGTCGGGGATGTTGGTGACGGGGATGCCGCGGGCGGTCGCGGCCTTCACGTCGACCGAGTCGACGCCGACGCTGCCGAGCGTGATCACCTTGCAGTTTTCGAGGGCGTCGATGATCGTCTTGGTGATCGGCATGCCCTTGGCGTAGATCGCGTCCGCGGTCTTTGCCGCGGCGATGAACTCGGCCTCGTTGGCCGGGGCCTCGACGATCTCGGCGCCAACAGGGTCGAGCGCCTCCTTTTCATAGTCGTAGCCGCCGCCGGCGACCGTGAAGCTTGCGCCCTTCGGCGTGACCACCCTGAATTTCGGCATTGCCTGCTCCCGATGTAGGTCTTCTGTTATTGTTCGTTGCTGGTTTGCTTCTTGCTCTTCTTGATTGCCAGGCCGCGGTCTCGCGCCGCCGCCTTCATATGCTTTTACGCGACATATTCTTCTACGCGACTTGGGCTGCCCCCTCCACAATTGCCGGTTGGTGTTCAGCGCGATTCTCCGGGCTTCTACGGGGAACTTGTGTAACCAACGGGTAAAGGGTCTCACATTACGGTGAGCGGAATCAATCCACCCATCGCGCCGCGTTCCCCACCTCCCGGAGATCCCCGTGAAGCTGTCAAATCTGAAGATCACCCCCAAGCTCGGCATCTTGGTGGGCGTGGCCCTTGTCGGCCTCTGCACCGCCGGCATCCTCGCGATCAATCTGATGCAGCGTGAGATGACGAATGCGCGCATCGACCAGGCCAAGGCGATGGTCGAGATGGCCAAGAACTACGCGGTAAGCCTGAAGAAGGACGTCGACGCCGGAAAGCTGACCAAGGAGGCCGCGATGGCCGAGCTTGGCAAGCGCGCCAACGCCATGACCTATGACAACGGCTCCGGCTATCTGTTCGGCACGTCCTATGACGGCATCACCGTGCTGGCGCCCGATCCGAAGCAGGTCGGCACCAACCGCATGGACGTCGTGACCAACGGCCGCAAGCTGTCCCAGGAGCTGATGAACGGTGTCAAGGCCAACGGCGATATCCTGCTGTTCTATGAATATGTGAAACCCGGTCAGGAGACGCCGATCCGCAAGCTCGGCTATGCCGTCGCGGTGCCCGGCTTCGACATGTACCTCGGCACCGGCGCCTATCTTGAAGACATCGACACCAAAATGCGGCCGATCACCTGGATGCTCGGTCTTGCCATTCTCGGCATCGGCATCATCTCCAGCTCGGTCGCCTGGCTGATTGGCCGCAGCATCTCCCGGCCGCTCAATCTGCTCGGCAATCGCATGCGCGACATCGCCGACGGCAAGCTCGACGGCGAGATCCCCGGCGTCGGTCGCGGCGACGAGGTCGGCGCGATGGCGTCGACCGTGCAGATATTCAAGGACAACGCAGTACGCATTCGTGGTCTCGAACAGGCCGAGGCCGAAACCCAGGCCCGCGCCGCTGCCGAGCGCCGCACCGCCATGGAGAACATCGCAAGCGACTTCGAGCGCAGCGTCAACGGCATCGTCCGCTCGGTGGCGACGGCTGCGGCCGGCATGCAGACCACCGCGCAGTCGATGACCGCGACCGCGAGCGACGCCAGCGCAAGGGCCGCGACCGTGGGCGCAGCTTCCGACAGCGCCTCCAACAATGTCGGCACGGTTGCCGCCGCGGCCGAGGAGCTCTCCTCGTCGGTTGCCGAAATCGCCCGCCAGGTGGCGCGTTCCAGCGAGGTCGCCGGCAAGGCCGTGGCCGACGCCGAGCGCACCAATGCCACCGTGCAGGCGCTCTCCACCGGCGCCGAGAAGATCGGCGAGGTGGTCAAGCTCATCCACTCGATCGCCGCCCAGACCAATCTGCTCGCGCTCAACGCCACCATCGAGGCGGCGCGCGCCGGCGAATCCGGCCGCGGCTTCGCGGTGGTTGCTTCCGAGGTGAAGGCGCTGGCCAACCAGACCGCGAAGGCGACCGAGGAGATCTCGGCGCAGGTCGCGGCGATGCAGGCCTCCACCGGCGAGGCGGTGGCCTCGATCGGCGGCATTACCGCGACCATCGCGCAGATGAGCGAGATCACCTCCTCGATCTCGACCGCGATCGACCAGCAGGGCGATGCGACCCGCGAGATCGCGCGCAACATCCAGCAGGTCGCGGCCGGCTCGAGCGAGATCTCGGCCCATATCGGCGGCGTCACCACCGCGGCTGCCGCCACCGGCACTGCGGCAGGCGACGTATTGTCGAACGCCCGCGAACTCGACACCCAGTCGGGCATGCTGCGCAACGCCGTCGACGGGTTCCTGCAGAAGGTCCGCGTGGCGTAGCTCGCGTAGGTTTGTGCGTAGGGTCGGCAAGGCGAAGCGTGCCCACCTTCAAGAGCACGACACTTGATGGTGGGCGCGGCGCAAGCGCGCCTTTGCCCACCCTGCGATTCCAGCTTGGGACCGCTAGCGCTTGGCCGATCCCTGCCGCGAGGCGATCACGACGCCGGCGAGCACGAGCGCGTAGCCGATCAGGTGATATGGTGCGAGCTGTTCGCCGAGCAGCAGGATCGCCATCGCCGAGCCGAACACCGGCACCAGATGAAGGAACGGCGCGGCGCGGTTCGGACCGATCAGCGCGACGCCGCGGTTGAAGAACAGATAGGCGAGCGTGGACGGGAAGATCAGCACGAAGCCGAGCGTGGCCATGGTCAGCAGGTCGAACTGCAACCTCGCGCCGGTCGAGAATTCCCAGATCGCGGCCGGCAGCAGCAACAGCGCGCCGCAGCATGTGGTGAACGAGATCAACGAGAGCTGATGGATCCTCGGGCGCCGCGGGATCAGCGCCGAATAGAGCCCGAACGACACCAGCGAGGCGCCGAACATGATGTCGCCCTTGTTGAAGCTGATGCTGGCCAGCGCCGAGATATCGCCGCGCAGGATGATGGTGAGCACGCCGGCCAGCGAGATCGCGATGCCGGCAAGCTGCGCCGGCGTCAGCCTGACGCCGAACAGGATCAGCGACCACAGCGCCACGAACAGCGGGCCTCCCGACTGGATCAGCAGCGCATTCAGCGCCTCGGTATACTGCAGTGCCCAGTAGGAGATCGCGTTGTTGAACGCGAAGCCGACGGCGGACAGCAGCAGCATCAGCGGCAGCTGTGCGCGCAGCTTCGGCCAATCCTGCTTCAGATGCGGCCAGGCGAACGGCAGCAGGATCAGGAACACGCCGAACCAGCGGACCGTGGTCAGTGTGATCGGCGGCACATGGCTGCCGACATGCCGGGCCAGCACGATGTTGCCGGCCCAGAACAGCGACGTCAGGCTGAGCAGCAGATAGGGCTGGTCGTTGAGCCAGTGCAGCGGCGAACGATGCGTGGGTGCGGCAGGTGCGGGCAAAGCGCGGAGATCGGTCATTGCTGTGCGATGTTGTGCCCGAATCCGGCGTCGCGACAAGACAAAAGAGCGGATTGGTGCCATGCGCGTCGCTCGTCATCACCGCTGTCATTACCCGCGCAGCACCCCCGTCATCCTGAGGTGCGAGCAGAGCAAGCCTCGAAGGATGCACGGCCCGGATGGTAGCCGATTCATCCTTCGAGGCTCGCCGAGGAGGCTCGCACCTCAGGATGACGGGGATAGATTCGAGCGCGCGTGACCCAGATCACTGTGCCTATTTCTGCGGTCCCGACAGCGAGATGTCGCGCTCGGCGCGGAACACGTTGCCGTAGAGATTGGCAATCCATTGCCGCCCGCTGGAGGTGATGTTGAGGTGGCGGATCGCCTTCTGGACATGCGGTGCGACGCTGTTCCAGTAGAACTGCGGATAGAGGTTGACGATGTCGGCCGGCGAATCGTAGCCGAGCTGGCGGTTCAGCCCGGCCTCCTCGAATTCGTGATACAGCGCATTGGCCTTGCGGATGTAATGGGGATCGCCGAGCTGGCCGATCAGGTCGGCGGCGCGGAGCAACGCGGCCTCGTCGTCGAATGCCTGGTTCTCGGCCGGGAGACTTTCCGGGAATCGCGTGCCTTCGATGGCGCGCGCGATGCGGCCGCTGTCGAGCTGTGCGATGCCCTTGATCCGTTCGATCACGAACATCTTCGAGCGGTCGACGTGATAGGGCAGCAATGCGGCGTCCGACGAGCCGCGCGGCAGCGCGACCTTGCGTCCATCAGCGTCGACCAGATAGCCGTCCTGGTCGTCGGCCTCGAACAGGCCGCGCACATAGCCGATGTCGTGCGTGAGGCAGGCGATGATGACGTGGGCATAGTCTTCCGCGGTCATGTGCGCGTGCAAGGCGCGCCCGCGCAGGATGTCGTGGCCGGCCAGGGTCACCAGCATGGTGTGCTCGACATTGTGATACAGCGCGTCGCTGTTGCCAATGCATTCGATCGCGATCCGCGCGATCGAGGGCACCGTCTCGACCAGCTGGGATTGCGCGCCACCGAACCGGCGTTGCATGTAATCGCCGAGGAACTTGCCGAGCGCGTCGGCCGCAAGTTCGGGAAGGGTCATCACGGCCTTGACCTCCGGGATCGCTGCGGCCTGCTGGCAGGCTTGAGGCCGGAGCGCCATTTCAGGGTAGCCCCGCCATGTGACATAATCGTTGCGGCCGGACCGCGGCCAGGTCTTGTTGGGAGCTACAGGTCTTGTTGGGAGCTGTTGATGGGTGTCGATCTCTTGAACGTCAAAGGCCTGAGCGAACTGGACGGCGAGGCGCCGGTCGTGATGGTCAATCTGATGCGGTTTCGCGCGCGATCACTCGACGGCGACGGTTCGGGCTGGGATGCGTATCTGCGCTACAGCGCGCTCACCGTTCCCATGATCAAGGCGCGCGGCGGCACGCTGCTGTGGACCGGCAGTGCGGAGACCGTCGCGCTGGGAGAGCCGGCCGGCCAGCAATGGGACTACCTCGCGCTTGTCTATTACCCCAGTGTCGCGGCCTTCATCGACATGATGACCTCGGCCGATTACGAGACGCAGTGCGATCCGCATCGCCGCAACGGCTGCGAACAGCATGTGATCATCGCGACGCGCGAGGCCTACAGCAAGTTCAAGGGTGGGTGAGACCTAAAACTTCCGCACCAGGTCCGGCGTGATCTCCTTGAGGCTGCGGATGCCGAGCAACGCGAGGTTGCGGTCGATCTCGTCATGCAGCAGCGCGATCGCGCGCGCCACGCCGGCTTTGCCTGCGACCACGGCGGCATAGAGGAAGGGACGGCCGACCCAGACGAAGTCGGCGCCGAGCGCCAGCGCCTTTATCACGTCGGTGCCGCGGCGGATGCCGCCATCCACCATCACGGTCATGCCGCCCTTTTGCGCCGCGATCTCCGGCAGCGTGCGCAAGCCGGAGAGGGTGTAGTCGAGCTGGCGGCCGCCATGGTTGGAGACCATCACGCCGTCGCAGCCATGCTCGCGCGCCAGCCGCGCGTCCTCCGGCGAGATCAGCCCCTTGACCACCAGCTTGCCGGGCCAGCGTTTGCGGATCAGCTCGACATGCTTCCAGGCGAGCTGGTCGCGGTTGCCGATGTTGCGCATCAGGTTCTTGGCCAGCACCGGCGGGCCCCGCTTGGCGTCCATGTTCTCGAAATGCGGCATGCCATGATTCACAAGCGTGCGCGCCCAGGTGTTCAGCAGCCAGTCGGGATGGGTGATGGTGTCCCAGAACACCCTCGGCGTGATCGCGAGCGGCACCTGGAAGCCGTTGCGGATGTTGTTCTCGCGGTTCGGCGGCACCGGCACGTCGGCGGTCACCACGAAAGTGTCGTAGCCGGCGGCTGCGACCCGATCGACCAGCGGCTCGATGCGCGCGTCGACGCCGGCGAGATAGGCCTGGTACCAGGCTGAAGGGTTGGCCGCGCGGACGTCCTCGAGCGTGATCAGCGACGAGGCCGAGAGGATCATCGGCACGTCGGCGGCCGCCGCTGCACGTGCCAGAACGATGTCACCGCGATAGGCGGCAAGCGCCGACGAGCCCATCGGTGGAACGCCGAACGGCGAGGCGTAGGTCCTGCCGAACAGCGTCGTGGTCTGGTCGCGGCCGGAGGCGTCCTTCAGCACCCGCGGCACGAAGCCGTATTCGTCGAACGCCCTGCGGTTGTCGGTGCGCGCCGCATCGGTCTCGGCGCCGCCCGAGATGTAGCCATAGAGGAATTTCGGCAACATCCGTCGCGCCTGCGGCTCGAAATCGTCGAGCGTGAGATAGCGCCGCAAACGCCGCGGCACGGCGCTGGTGGCGCGGGTCACGGTTGCAGGGGGCGGGGAGGGCATGGCGGTCCGGTCGTGCACGGCGGTGTTTCCGTTGTTCTTGCTTGGTAGCTGACGTTAGCGCTTGCCGCGGGCCCCGACAATTTTGTCGTTGAACGCGTTGACCGACTGGCTGACGTCGCTGAGCGTCTTGCGGGTGTCGGCCAGAACCACGCCGGACTTCTTGTCAAAGCTCTGGATCAATTCGCGCAATGAGATCACGGTCGGCAGCAGCTCGCCGCCATATTTGTCGCTGCCGAGGCTTTTCATGAACTTGTCGGTCGCGGTCAGCTTGTCGTCGACCGCGCTCACCCCGGCGTCGGCGGCGTCGATGAAGCCGGCGATCATTTCGCCATTGCCGGACAGTGAATTGGTGAAATTCTCGAAGCTCCGCAGCGTGTCCTTGATCGCACCCTCGTTCTCGGTGATGGCGCGGTCGACATTGCGCAGCGCGCGGCGCAGCTTCTCCGGCACGCCCATGGTGCCCTCGGGATCGGCGGTCAGTTCGGGAATGCCGTCGGCGCCGAGCGGCGGCGGGGGGGCGCCGTCGGAGCCGCCGGTGAACGAGATCGCGGCAATGCCGGTCAGGCCCTGGAATTCGAGACCGACCTCGGTGTCCTTCCGGATCGGCGCGTTGTTCTCGATCCGCGTCATCGCGACCACACGGTGATGGTCCAGCCTGATCGAGACCACCTCGCCGATCCGCACGCCGGCGAAGTTCACGCTGCCGCCGCGGCGCAGGCCGGAGGCCGAGCCCTCGAAGATGACGCGGAACGGCACCTGGCGCTTGATGCCGGCATAGCGCTCATAGCCGAGCCAGCCGCCGAGCGAGCCCGCGATCAGGGCCAGTGTCACCGTTCCGATCATCACATTGCTGGCGCGCGCCATGCTTGAAACCTGTCTGCGAAGCAGACCCCAAGAGATAGCGGATTTGGGTCAAATAGTCACCGCGTCTTGCTTTACCTCGCCCCGCTTGCGGGGCGAGGAAGAGCAGGCTCAAGCGGCCTGCTTCCGCGATGCCACGAAGACGCCGGCCAGCACCAGCGCGAAGCCGATGAAATGGAACGGCTGCGGATGCTCGCCGATGAACACGATCGACATCACGGCGCCGAACACCGGAACCGCGTGGAAGAACGGCGCGGCGCGGTTGGCGCCGATCAGCTGGATGCCGCGGTTGAAGCAGAGATAGGCCACGGTCGAGGGGAACACCGCGACATAGAACAACGAGAGCAGATTGTTGGTGTTCAGCTCCATGATCGGGCGCGCATGGAGTTCCCAGATGAAGAACGGGACCAGCAGGAGCGCGCCGCAGCCGAACGTGAAGCCGGCAACCGACAGGCCGTGGATCTTGGGCCGCTTCAGGGTCAGCACCGAATACAGCGCGAAGATCACCAGTGCGACGATGAAGATCAGATCGCCCTTGTTGAACTCGATGTTCGACAGCGTGGTGAGATCGCCGTGCAGCAGGATCACCAGCACGCCACAGAGCGACAGCGCCACGCCGAGCGCCTGCGCCAGCGTCAGCCGCACGCCGAGCAGGATCAGCGACCATACCGCGACCACCAAGGGCGCCGCGGATTGCAGCAGCAGCGTGTTCAGCGCCTGGGTGTGTTCCAGCGCCCAGTATTGCAGCGTGTTGAACGCGCTGATGCCGGTGATCGACAGCATGATCATGATGCCGAGATTGTTGCGGATCGCGCCCCAGTCGCGCACCAGATGTTTCCAGGCAAACGGCAGGATGATCAGGAAGGCCGCCGACCAGCGCAGGAACGACAGCGTCACCGGCGGAATGTGGCCTGCAGCGAGCCGGCCCACGATTGCGTTGCCGGCCCAGCACATCGCAGTGATGCACAGCAGCAGATAGGGCTGGTTGGCGATCCAGGAGCCCGACGCAGGCGTTCTGGCGGATTCGGAAGCAGACATTCAAAGGACCGGGTTCATGGCGCCGCGGCCCGCCCGGCGGGCAATCGCCGGGCCGGAATGACATGCCCGGCGCATCTCACAGACACGGAATCCGGCGTTCCATCAATGGGACCGGACGCATCGCGACCATGCGAGAAGTTCCTCTTGCCGTCAGGCGGTTCAGGTTTGCGGTTCCCGCACGAAGCCGGCGAACAGGCTGCCCATCGCCTCGCCTTTGTAAGAGCCCTGCAGATCGTTGGGGTGGACGAATTCGTCGCGGAACCAGGGATATTTGCGGCCATCGAACGCCTGCATGATGCACTCGATCAATTGCCGGACCCGCGGAATCCGGTTGGCGTCGGGATGGTAGGCAAGCCAGATGTCGAGCGAGAAGTTGATGCCGATGTCGAGCGGGATCAGCGGTCCGGTGACCGACGGGATGTAGGTCGGCAACCAGCCGACGCCGGCGCCCTTGGCGACCACCCAGACATGCGCGCTCGAGACGTTGTTGCGCATGGCGACGAAGCCGATGGGTTCGCGATCGGCATATTGGTCGTAGATCTGCTGCGCGCGGGCCTGGTCGGCGTCCTGCAGCACGATGCGGTGATTTTGCCTGATGTCGTCCCGGTCCTTCGGCAGGCCGAAGCGTGCGACATAGGACCGGCTGACGAACGGCATGATGTGCAGCCGCCCGATCTTGGCGCGTTTCAAATCGGGCTTGTTCGGCTCCTCAAGCTGCACCGCAACATCGGCCTCAAGCCGCAGCAAGTCAGCGGACCGCATCTCGCATTTGAGGTCAACCAGGAGGCCTGGATGGGCGTGCTGGAATTCGACCAGCCGTGGCGCCAGCCAGAAGGTGCCGAGGCCCTCGGTCACGGCCAGCCTGACCTCGCCGCTCAAGGCCGGCGCGACCTGGTTCAGCGTGCGATCGAGCCCGAACGAGGCCTCTTCCATCCGCTCCGCGGCCTCCAGCACTTTGGCGCCTTCGGGCGTCAGGCGGACGCCGTCGACATGGCGCGTCAGCAGCGTCGCATGCGAGGCATCCTCGAGCTGCGAGATACGCTTCTTCAGATAGTTCGCCGACACGTTCATCTCGGCTGCGGCGCCGCGGAAGCTGCCGATCCGGGCAACCTGCAGGAAGATCCGCACCGTATCCCAATCCGTGATCCGTGCCGGGTGCGCACCGATGCGCGCACCCATGGTCCGAAGTGATCGCATACAAGTCATCTGGTCTGGACTTTTATCGCAAAACTATCACACTGACGCAATCAGGGGGTGAACCGTGAAGCGAGCCCAACCAGGATTTGTTGCCTCGGCTTGCCTCGAAGCCTTCCCGCTGGTCGCCGACCTCGCGACGAGAAGTGAAATCCTGATGGACGTCCTGAAAATGCCGCCGCCGGACGACGACGCCGAAGACCGCAGCGAACGCTTTGCCGCCCGCGCCAATTCGATCCTGGCCCTCATCGAATGCTCCGAGCAGGTGCGGCCGAGACTCCGCGAAGCGATCGTCGAGGCGATGCTGTGGGCGCGAAAGCAGCCGTAATCCGAATCATTCGCGCGGCGCCACCACCGCCGTCATCCTCGCGCCGGCGGCCAGGGCTGCGTCGTTCGGGTCGATCTCGATCTGCAGACCGCGCTGCCCGCCATTGACGAACACGGTGACGTGGGTGAGCGCGGAGACGTCGATCGCGGTCGGCACGCGCTTCTTCTGGCCGAACGGGCTGATGCCGCCGACATGGTAGCCGGTCAACCGCTCGGCATCGGCCGGGCGCATCATCTTCGCGGACTTGCCGTCCATCACGGCAGCGAGCTTCTTCATGCTGACCTCGCAGTCCGATGGCACCACGGCACAGACCGGCTTGCCGTCGACCTCGGCCATCAGCGTCTTCAGCACCCGGTTCGGCTCGACGCCGAGCGCTTCGGCCGCCTGCAGCCCAATGCTGTCCGCGTTGGAGTCGTAGACATAGGTGTGGAGGCGGAAGGCAATGCCTAGCTTCCTCAGGGCCATGGTCGCAGGTGTGGAATTGGGCATCGATGGAGCCGGTTGTTACAGGCGGATGATCGCCGCAACGGCGGCGGCGATCAACCGCCTGCACGGCCCGCCGCGGTGGCGCCAACATTAAATTCGCGCCAGCTCCGCGCAGGTCCGGGTGCCCTAGGATTTTCAGGGGATATCAAAGGGTTGGAGCCTATCCAAAAGGCTTAACGCGCGCCCTTCTTGCTTGCGCAGCCGAGCCGCTTCCTTTATCCGGTTAGGCGCCTTGCGTGCGAACGGCCCCGGCCGTGATTTGGGCTGGGCACATCAATGCATGATCGCTGTGGGCGGACGCGTTTTCGCCGCGATCATGTTCTGAGAAACACCTGAAGGGAATAGCTTCGAAATGGCCAATGTTGTCGTCGTCGGCGCCCAATGGGGCGACGAGGGGAAGGGCAAGATCGTCGACTGGCTGTCGGAACAGGCCGACATCGTCGTGCGCTTCCAGGGCGGCCACAATGCCGGCCATACGCTGGTCATCAACGGCGAGACCTACAAGCTGGCGCTGCTGCCGTCCGGCGTGCTGCGTCCCAACAAGCTCGCGGTGATCGGCAACGGCGTGGTGTTCGATCCGCAAGCCTTCCTCGACGAAGTGGCAAAGCTGAAGGGGCAGGGCGTGGCCGTCGGGCCTGAGAATTTGCGCATTGCCGAGAACGTCACGCTGATCCTGCCGCTGCACCGCGAGCTCGACGCGTTGCGCGAATCCTCCAACGCGGTCACCGCGATCGGTACCACCCGTCGCGGCATCGGACCGGCCTATGAGGACAAGGTCGGCCGCCGCGCCATTCGCTTGATGGATCTCGCCGACCTCGATACGCTGCCGCACAAGATCGACCGGCTTTTGGCCCATCACAATGCGTTACGCCGCGGCCTCAATCTGGAAGAGATCGACGGCAAGGGGATCCTCGCCGAACTGACGGCGTTCGCGCCCAAGCTGTTGCCCTATGCCGAGACGGTGTGGCGGCTGCTCGATATCAAGCGCCGCGAGGGCAAGCGCATCCTGTTCGAGGGTGCGCAGGGCGCATTGCTTGATGTTGATCACGGCACCTATCCCTATGTGACCTCGTCCAACACGGTGGCCGGGCAGGCGGCGACCGGCACCGGCATGGGGCCGGGCGCGGTCGGCTATGTCCTGGGTATCTGCAAGGCCTACACCACCCGCGTCGGCCTCGGCCCGTTCCCGACCGAGCTGCATGACGAGATCGGCGAGGAGATCGGCCGCCGTGGCAAGGAATTCGGGGTCAATACTGGGCGCAAGCGGCGGGTCGGTTGGTTCGATGCCATGCTGGTACGCCAGACGGTCCGCACCTGCGGGATCGCCGGCCTGGCGCTGACCAAACTCGATATTCTCGATGGCTTCGACACCATCGAGGTCTGCATCGGCTACAAGCTTGACGGCAAGGAGATCGACCATCTGCCGGCGGGCGAGGGCGCGCAGGCCCGTCTCGAGCCGATCTATGAGACCATCGAGGGCTGGAAGCAGCCGACCGCCAATGCGCGGTCCTGGGTCGACCTGCCGGCCCAGGCGATCAAGTATGTCCGCCGGGTCGAGGAATTGGTGGGGTGCCCGATCGCCCTGTTGTCCACCAGCCCGGAACGTGAGGATACTATTCTGGTACAGAATCCGTTCGAGGCTTAACGGGATATTACCTATGTCCCACCAATTGTATGGAAATGGCTGACTACTACCCGCTGATCGCCCGTGCCATTGCCGGACTGGACCCCAACGCCCCCGGCGAAAGCCGCCGCGCGCTCTATGAGCGGGCGCGGGCGGCGCTGATCCAGCAGCTCCGCAGCGTCCAGCCGCCGCTCTCCGAATCCGAGATCACCCGCGAACGGCTGTCGCTGGAAGAGGCCGTCCGCAAGGTCGAGTCCGAGGCCGCCCAGCGCGCCCGCGAGGCCTCGCGCCCGGGCGGCGCCCGTGGTGGCGATGCGTTCCGGCGCGCCAATGCCGCCCGCCCGCCGGAGAGCAATCCCACGGGCAGCGCGCCGCCGCGCCCGCGTCCCACCGCGCCGCCGGCCCCGTCGCCGCCAGCCGACACCCGTCCGCCGCGCAATTTGCGCGCCGATGCGCCGCCGGTGCCGCCACGCCCCCCGACCCCGCAGGCGCCGGACGCCGATCCGCAGACGGCGCGCGACCGCCCGCCGGTGCCGCGCCGTGGCGCCGAAGCGCCGCCTCCGCCGGCTGCACCGGGTGTGCGTGGTTTCCGCGACATCACCGCCGACGCCGACGATCTCGGTCGCGCCGCGGCGCAGGCCAGTCGCAACGCGCGCAAGACCTACGCCAACGTGCCGTCGCCCTCGCCCGAATTCGACCCGCTCGAGCCCGGCCTTGAGAACCGCGGCGCCGATCCCGACGCGCCGTACTCCTATGACGAGTCGATCGAGGAGGCCGAGCGCTATGCGCCGCCGCCGACGCAGGCACCGCCGCGCTCGCGGATCGGCAGCGCCGATCGCGAGCCGAAGAAGCGCGTCCGCACCGGCACGACGTTCCCGTTCAAGAGCGCGATCGTGATCGGCATCGTGCTGATCCTGGTCGGCACCGGCATCCTGTTGCGGCAGCAGGCCGTCGCGTTTGTCAGCGACCTGTTCAAATCAGCGCCGTCGACGGAGGCTCCGAAGGACGCTTCCGCGCCGGCCACCAAGCCGAAGATCGCCGATCGCGTCGGCCAGCCCTCGTCGAGTGGCGAACCGGTCGCCCCAGTGGCGCAGCGCGTCGTGCTGTATGACGAGGATCCGTCCGATCCGAAGGGCAAGCAATATGTCGGCTCGGTGGTGTGGCGCACCGAGCAGATCAAGGCGTCCGGCAACCAGAAGCCGGATATCGCGGTGCGCGCCGACATCGACATTCCCGATCGCAAGTTCAAGATGACGATGTCGTTCCGCCGCAACACCGATACATCGCTGCCGGCGAGCCACACCGCGGAATTGACCTTCATCCTGCCGCCGGACTTCGCCAATGGCGGCGTCGGCAACGTGCCCGGCATCCTGATGAAGTCTAACGAGCAGGCCCGCGGCACGCCGTTGGCGGGTCTTGCCGTCAAGGTCACCGACGGCTTCTTCCTGGTCGGCCTCTCCAACGTCGACGCCGACCGCGCGCGCAATTTGCAGCTCCTGAAGGAGCGCTCCTGGTTCGACGTGCCGCTGGTCTACACCAACCAGCGCCGCGCCATCATCGCGATCGAAAAGGGCGCCCCGGGCGAACGCGCCTTCAACGAGGCGTTTGCGGCGTGGGGGGAGTAGATTCGCGTCACGCCTCCTCACGCGCTGTCATCGCCCGGCGGCCGACCGGGCGATCCAGTATCCCAGAGGCACCAGACGTTCATCGATGGGCTCGCCGTTCGAAGCGGGCCGGGAACATTGACGAACCCCTCGGAATTTCCCCTAGAACCATCAGAGGACTGAGTTACACTCGGTTCATGTCTGGCAAGGGCACGCCATGAAACGCTATTTCATCTTCGCAGCGATCGGGCCGTTCCTCGGCGGCTTCCTGCTGTTGCTCGCGACCACCTACCAGTCCGGCTACTGGACCGAGATCGAGCGCGGTGAAGTTGCAAAACTGTTCACCGTGTTCGCGAAGTCGCTGCAATACAATTATCTGTTCGGCATCGTGCCGGCGATGATGCTCGGCGCGATCGACGACATCCTGATGCATGTCAGGCGGATTTCACCCGTGCTGCGGATGCTGATCATCGGCGTGGTGGCGTTCTTCGCCGCGGCATTCACCTATGCTTCGCATGGCTCCGAGAGCGGCGCGGCGCAATTTATCCTCTATGGGGTGGTCGGCCTGGTGCCGGGCGTGATCTCGTCGTGGGTCGCGCATAAATATGCCGAAGAGCCGCAGCCGGCGCCGTCGGCGCAGCACTGAGGCGATCCGCGCGGGACCGTCGGCCGCGCATTCAAATGCGGACGCACGTCCTTTCGCTGTTGATATGTGAATCTGAATCAACCTCACGTCGTCCTGGCGCACGCCAGGACCCATTACCCGAATCATCAATTGTTGTGGCACGCCCGGACCGCGATCCCGCTCACAACGGAGCTCGGTGGCTATTGGGTCCTGGCTTTCGCCAAGACGACGGCGGTGGATAGTGCGTCACCGAAAAGCGGCGGATGTATTGCTAGCCGCAGATGACACAGCGGTAATGTGAAGCAACTTGAACCCCTCGCCGGCGTTACCATGTGATGGCCATGCTCGATAACGACGTCTTCACCTCAAACGCTGCGCGATCGCGGCCGCCGTTCGGCGGTCCGCAGGCGCGCGGCCGCGGCAAGGTCATCGACCAGGACGGGTACGAAATCCCGGAGGCCGGGCCGCGCCCGCGGGTCGAAGGCTTTCACTTCGACTTCCGCCATTCCGCCGCCAACCCGTTCGGCAATCTGACGCGCGAGCAGCGGGTGGCGCGGCTGGAGGCGATCGCAAAACTGCTCGACGTCGCCTTCATCCTGCCCGGCACCAATATCCGCTACGGCATCGACGGGCTGATCGGCCTGATTCCCATTGTCGGCGACATCATCACGACGGTGATCCAGCTATGGCTGGTGCGCGAGGCCCGCGCGCTCGGCGCGCCCTGGCACATCACCGCGCGGATGCTCGCCAATGTCGCGGTCGACGGCGTGGTCGGCATGGTGCCGGTCGCGGGCGATGCCTTCGACGTCATGTTCCGCGCCAATATCCGCAATATGCGGCTGCTTCGGCGATGGCTCGACAAGCAGCCGCGGCAAGCATGAACCGGCGACACCAAGCGCACGACAAACAAAAGCCCCCGGACACGTCCGAGGGCTTTTCGTTGGCAGGGTGAGAGGAAGAAAGGCTTACGCGGCGTCGGCGTCGGTCTGGTCCTGAGCGGGACGCGGACGGCGCTGCAGCGGGAAGGATTCGGCTTCGTACAGCGAACGGATGCCGTTCTGGTCGAAGCGCGCTTCCTCGACCTGCAGATAGGCACCGTTCAGCGAATCCGCAGGCAATTGCTCCATCGCGAACTGCACGGCTTCGGCGGCGGTGCCGAAACGGCGATAGGCGAACCCGGCCCGCTTCTTCTTGCGGATCGCGGCGGGAAACAGTTCGGCGGAGGTGTTGTAGTTGAACGGACGCAAGGGACGCATTGTCGACGACCTCTTATCTTCGTGACGGCTAGAGCTATCGAATTGGATTTTTGGGGACGGTGGGCCGCTACCGGCGACGCGCCGCACATCACTGAACCCCCAATATAGGCCTATTTGACAAAAATGCGACCCCAGAACCATCGGGGCAAGGCACATGATGAATCCGCGCATAGCAGCGGAACAGATTGAATTAGTTATTTTATCTCAATGATTTATGGCGGTTACAGCTTGCCCAGAACGACCAGGACCAGGACAACGACCAAAATTACGCCGATCAGTCCGGTTCCGGAGTGGCCGAGGCCGTAGCCATAGCCGCCGATCCGCCCACTGGCACCGCCAAGCAGGATAATCAGCAGGAGGATGATGAGGATCAGTCCAAGCGACATGGCGCCCTCCTCGGAAAGGGCGGCAGCCGCACGGCGAGACGCCGACGGCCCCGCAAGGGAGAGGAAAGCACAATTCGGACGAGTCGCCGATGACTTCGTCGTCATTCCGGGGCGGCGCGGAGCATCGACCGGTCCCTGGTCGCGCGGGGCGGATCATGAGTTCGAGGGCCGAGCCACCCATCGTCATTGCCGGGCTTGACCCGGCAATCCACCGCGACAAGGAGTTCTTTCTTTCGATGGATGCGCGGGTCGAGCCCCGCGCATGACAAGTGCCAACGGCTATTTCTTCTCGTCGAGCTTCAGCGCCGCGGAGTTGATGCAGTAGCGCAGGCCGGTCGGGCCCGGGCCGTCGTTGAAGACGTGGCCGAGATGGCCCTCGCATTTCGAGCACAGCACCTCGGTGCGGACCATGCCGTGGGTGACGTCGCGTTCCTCGTCGACGTTGCTCTCGGCCGCGGGCTGCGAAAAGCTCGGCCAGCCGCAGCCTGAGTCGAACTTGGCGTCGGACTCGAACAGCGTCTGCCCGCAGCCGGCGCAGACATAGGTGCCCTTGCGCGGATCGTGCTCATATTCGCCGCTGAAGGGGCGCTCGGTCGCCTTCTCGCGCAGCACGGCGTACTGCATCGGCGTCAGTTCCTTGCGCCACTCGGCTTCGCTCTTGCGGACCTTGGTGTCAGTCTTGGTGTCAGTCTTGGTGTCGGACATTCAACCTCCTGTGGGAGATGCTCAGTTGGTGACCTTGGCGTTGCTCACCAGCGTTGGCTTCTCGATGTAGTTCTGCGCGAAGATCTTCTTCAGGTTCTCGACCTTCGGGATGTCGTTGTAGGCAATATAGGGTTGGTTCGGGTGCAGCGTCAGATAGTCCTGGTGGTAACCCTCGGCCGCATAGAACCCTTGCAGCGGACCAACCTTGGTGACGATCGGCTTGCCGTAGACCTTGGCCGCGTCGAGCTGGGCGATATAGGCATCCGTCACCTTCTTCTGCTCGTCGCTGGTCGTGAAGATCGCCGAGCGGTACTGCGTGCCAGAGTCGGGGCCCTGGCGGTTCAGCTGGGTCGGGTCGTGCGCGACGGAAAAGAAGATCTGCAGGATCTTGCCGTAGGAGATCTTCTGCGGGTCGTACTTGATCTCGACCGACTCCGCATGACCGGTCGTGCCAGTCGAGACCATGCCGTAGTCCGCCGTTGCCTTCGCGCCACCGGAGTAGCCGGACACCGCATTGACGACGCCGGCGGTATGCTGGAACACGCCCTGCACACCCCAGAAGCAGCCGCCGGCGACGACCACGGTCTTGATCCCGGTTTCCTGCGCATCGGTCGCGGGCGGCGGGATGATCACGGCGTCCTCGGCGGCAAGCGAGGGCGCAACGGCAAAGGCGGCAACGGCCAGCGCGCCGATCGCGGCGGCGCAAAGCGTGAGTCGGCTGAGAGAGCTGCGGGACATGGGTTCCTCGTGGGATCGCGGTTGGGGGCCAGTTTAGAGCGAAGACCGGCATTCGCAATCAGCCCGCTTCGCTCCAACGCCTCAAGATACGGGCGGTAGGGCGTTTTGTTACGGCCAAGGCGACACGGTTTCGTGAGGAAAAAGCCTGTGTTTCAAGGGAGTAGCGGCCGCTTCGAAGGCGTCATTCCCGGATGGTCCAAAGGACCAGACCTCAGATGCGCAATTGCGCATCGGGGAATCTCGAGATTCTCAGGTGCGCAAGTGCGCACCATAGTACGATGCTGCGCATCGCCCGGCATCACACCACGATGCTCAGCCGCTTCGCCGCCCGTGTGATGCCCGTGTACAGCCACCTCGCACGAGAGTCCTGGAACGCAAAGCTCTCGTCGAACAGCACGACGTCGTCCCATTGCGAGCCCTGCGACTTGTGCACGGTCAGCACATAGCCGTAGTCGAACTCGTCATACGGCTTGCGTTGCTCCCACGGCACGCCCTCGACGCCGCCGTCGAAGCATTCGCCGCGCACCGATACTTTCGTGACCTTGTAGCCAAAGTCCTCGTCCGGCGTCACGCGCATGGTGATGATCTTGGATTTCGACTGCGCGCGCGCCTTGACCCGCCACAGCCCGCCGTTGAACAGGCCCTTCTTGCGGTTGTTGCGCAGGCAGACCAGCTTGTCGCCGGCGACCGGCAAGGGGTCCTCGATGTTCTGCCGCTGCCGCACCCGCATGTTGTAGGCGCGGCGGGTGTTGTTGCGGCCGACCAGCACCTGGTCGGCGCTCATCACGCGGTCCGGATCGAGTTCCTTGCGCGAAACCACTTCGCTCTCGCCGTGGCGGCCGATTTCCAGCTCGCGGCCCTCGCGGATATCCATCGACATCCGCACGATCGGATCGTCCTGCGCCTGGCGGTGCACCTCCGTCAGCATCGCGTCCGGCTCGGCATCGGTGAAGAAGCCGCCGCCCTGGATCGGCGGCAATTGCGCGGGATCGCCGAGCACCAGCAACGGGCAGTCGAACGACATCAAATCGCGGCCGAGCTCGGCGTCGACCATCGAGCATTCGTCGATCACGATCAGCTTGGCCTTCGAGGCCGGCGCGTCGTCCCACAATTCGAAGCTCGGCTGCTCGACGCCGGATTCACGGGCGCGGTAGATCAGCGAATGGATCGTTGAGGCGCTGTCGCAGCCCTTGTTGCGCATCACCAGCGCCGCCTTGCCGGTGAAGGCCGCGAACTTGACCTCGCCGTCGACGCCCTCGGCGATGTGGCGGGCGAGCGTAGTCTTGCCGGTTCCGGCATAGCCGAACAGGCGGAACACCGGAGGCGTGCCGTTTTTGCCGGGTTTGGCCTTCAGCCAGTCGGCAACGGCTTTCAGCGCGGAATCCTGGTGCGGCGTGAAGTTGGTCATGGGGCTTTCGGAAGGACGAGCGCGCCACGGATAGCGTCGCGACTCAGCGCACTCAAGCTAACAATTCGTGCGCTCCAATCAAGCCGACTTCCGCACCGCGGAATTGGAGTTTCGTGACCGAGGCTAGACTTGAACCGCACCGGCACTAGACTGGCCGCAAACAACAAGCTGGAACAAGCGACCTTGGGAGTGACGCCATGAAATTCGGCATCTTTTACGAGCTGCAACTGCCGCGTCCGTGGAGCGACGGCGACGAGCTCAGGCTTTACCAGAACGCGCTGACGCAACTGGAGACCGCCGATCGGCTCGGCTACGACTATGCCTGGGTCGTGGAGCACCATTTCCTCGAGGAATATTCGCACTCGCCGGCGCCGGAATCCTTCCTTGCCGCCGCAAGCCAGCGCACCAGGAAAATCCGGCTCGGCCATGGCATTTACCAGCTCACCACCAACCATCCCGCCCGCGTCGCCGAGCGGGTCGCGGTGCTCGATCTCCTGAGCAACGGTCGGTGCGAATTCGGCATGGGAGAAAGTGCCTCGATCACCGAGCTGACGCCGTTCGGCCGCGACATGGAAACCAAGCGCGAGGTGTTCGAGGAAGCCGTTCAGGCGATCTTCCCGATGTTCAGCAAGGTCGGCACCGAACATCACGGCAAGCATTTCGACATTCCGTTGCGCAACGTCGTGCCGAAGCCGGTGCAGAAACCGCATCCGCCGCTGTGGATGGCATGCTCGCAATTGCCCACCATCGAACGTGCCGGCGAGAACGGATTTGGCGCGCTCGGCTTCCAGTTCGTCAGCGCCGACGCGGCGCACGCCTGGGTGCACGCCTATTACAACGCGATCACCAAGCGGCTGAACAAGCTCGCCGACTACGAGATCAATCCGAACATGGCGCTGGTCTCGTTCTTCATGTGCGCCGAGACCGACGAGGAAGCCCGCAAGCGCGCTGACGGCGCGACCTTCTTCCAGTTCGCGCTGCGCTATTACGGACAGGCGCAGAACCGGCAGCGGCCGGCGCCGGGCACCGTCAACATGTGGGACGAATACAACAAGTGGAAGCGCGAGAATCCGGAGGCGCAGGAAGCAGCGCTTCGCGGCGGCCTGATCGGCTCGCCGGAGACCATCGCCAGGAAGCTGCGGCGCTTCCGCGCCTCGCATATCGACCAGGTCATCCTGCTCAACCAGGCCGGCAAGAACACCCACGAGCACATCTGCGAATCGCTCGAGTTGTTCGCGAAAGAAGTGATGCCGGAGTTCCGGAACGATCCCGAGCACGACGCCTGGAAGCAGGGCGTGCTCAGTGGCGCGATCCAGCTCGAGGAGATCGACACCGAAGCCTTTAGGGATCGCTATGGTAAACTCGCCGTCAATGTCGGGCCCAAAACGGCAGCGGCGGGCTGATCGATTGCTGTGCAGCGACATCGCGATCTCGTGAGGAAAATAATTCGCTACACGCCATCGGCGCGTTGAAAGAAACCGCCCGCACGTTGCCCGCATGACAGTGCGGGCATCGCTATTTTTCTGCAGTGCTCGACAGCTTCATTCGCCGCCCCCATCATCCTGGCATCGCACGATCGTGCAGCGCAGCCCGCGCGATCGTCAGGAGAGTTTTTGGCAATGAAGCGTCGTGAGTTCCTCAAACTGTCGCTCGGCTCTGCCGCCGTGGCCGCGCTGTCGCGGCGCGCGAGCGCCGAGGGCGAGGTGAAGGAAATTCGTATCGGCTACCAGAAGAACGGCGTGCTGGTTATCGCGCGGCAACGGGCAGATCTGGAAAATCATTTCAAGCCGCGGGGCATCGAGGTGAAATGGGTCGAGTTCTCCTCCGGCCCGCCGATGATGGAGGCAATGAACGTCGGCAGCATCGATTACGGCGCGGTCGGCGATTCGCCGCCGGTGTTTGCGCAGGCCGCGGGTGCGGCGATCGTCTACGCGGCGGGACAGCCGATCATCAATGGGCAGGGCATCCTGGTGCAGCAGAACTCGGCGATCCGCGGGATTGCTGACCTCAAGGGCAAGCGCGTCGGCTTCACCAAGGGCTCCAGCGCGCACAACATCGTGGTGCAGACGCTGGAGAAAGCGGGACTGACCTACGCCGATATTACACCGGTCTATCTGACGCCGCCGGACGCCGGCCCCGCCTTCGCCAACGGCGGCATCGACGCCTGGGCAATCTGGGATCCGTATTTTGCGATCGGCGAGACCAAGCAGAATGGCCGCATCCTGGTCAATGGCTACGAGATCACCAAGACCAATTCGTTCTACATCGCCAACCGCGACTTCGCGAACAATCACGGGCGTGTGCTGCAGCAGATTGTCGATGTCACGAGCGCGACGGCGGTGTGGGCGCAGGCGCATCGCGATGAGGTCGCAAAATCGCTCGCCGCCGTTACCGGCGTCCCGCTCGACATCCAGACCATCGCAGCCAAGCGGGCTGGCTTCTCGGTCAGTCCTGTCACCGACGACATCATTGCGACCCAGCAGGGCGTCGCTGACCGCTTCTTCAAGCTCGGCCTGATTCCGAAGCAGATCGCGGTGCGCGACATCGTCTGGCGCAACAGCCAGACCTGAATTCCTTGAACACAAAGGGCGTCATCATGCGACGTATCATTCAACGCTGGATCACCAGTGCGGTGCTGTCGGTCAGCATCGTTGCTGCCGCGGTCGGCGCGTCCTACGGGCAGGACAAGGTGGTTCGTATCGGCTTCCAGAAATACGGCAAGCTGGTGCTGCTGAAGAGCAAGGGCTCGCTCGAGGACAAGTTGAAAGCGGTCGGCTACCGGGTGGTGTGGACGGAGTTTCCGTCCGGGCCGCCGCTACTCGAGGCGCTCAACGTCGGCGCGATCGATTTCGGCAATACCGGCGAGGCGCCGCCGATCTTCGCGCAGGCCGCTGGTGCGCCGATCCAGTACGTCGCCTATGAGCCGCCGGCGCCGAAGGGCGAGGCGATCCTGGTGCCGAAGGACAGCCCGATCAAGTCGGTCGCCGAGTTGAAGGGCAAGAAGGTCGCACTCAACAAGGGCTCCAACGTCCACTATCTCCTGGTCAAGGCGCTGGAGAAGGCCAGCGTCAAATATTCCGATGTCGAGGTGGCCTATCTCGCGCCGGCTGATGCCCGCGCAGCGTTCGAGCGTGGGGCGGTCGATGCCTGGGTGATCTGGGATCCGTTCCAGTCGGCGGCGGAAGCCGCGACCGGCGCACGCATCCTTGCCGATGGCACCAATACCGTCTCGAACTATCAGTTCTATTTCTCATCGAAGGCGTTTCTGCAGCGCGATCCGAAGACCGTCGATCTCGTGCTGGCACAGTTGAGCGAGGTCGATGACTGGGCCAAGGGCGATATCCACGCCGTTGCCGAACAGCTCGCGCCCACCATTGGTCTCTCGGTCCCGGTGGTGGAAGTCGCGTTGAAGCGCCAGGCCTACGGCATCAAGCCGGTCACCGATGCTGTGATCGCGGATCAACAGCAGGTCGCCGATACGTTCTTCGCGCTCGGCCTGATCCCCAAACACATCAAGATTTCTGACGTCGCATGGAGGCCGGGAACGTGAGCACCGCAACCAACGCCAACATCCTCTGGTTCCTGCCGACCCATGGCGACAGCCGCTATCTCGGCACGTCAATCGGCGGGCGCGAGGTGAACTTCAATTATCTGCGCCAGATCGCGCAGGCCGCCGACCAGCTCGGCTATTACGGCGTGCTGCTGCCGACCGGCCGCAGCTGCGAGGACTCCTGGGTGGTGGCCTCGGCCGTGGCCCCCTGGACCGAGCGTCTGCGCTATCTGGTCGCGGTCAGGCCGGGGCTGCAGTCACCGAGCGTTGCCGCGCGCATGACCGCGACGCTGGACCGGGTGTCGAACGGCCGCCTCTTGATCAATGTCGTCACCGGCGGTGATCCCGTCGAGAACAAAGGCGACGGCATCTTCCTGGGTCACGACGAGCGCTACGCCGTGACCCGCGAGTTCCTGAACGTCTACAGCGATCTGCTGGCGGGCAAGACCGTCAATGTCGAAGGCAAGCACATCCGGATCGAGGATGGCCGCCTGCTGTTCCATCCGGTGCAGTCGCCGCGGCCGCCGCTGTATTTCGGCGGATCGTCCGACGCCGGCATCGACGTCGCGGTGGATACCGTCGACAAATATCTGACCTGGGGCGAGCCACCGGCGCAAGTCGCCGACAAGGTCGCACGGGTCAAGGCGATCGCCGAGCAGCGTGGCCGCAAGCTCTCGTTCGGCATCCGCCTGCACGTCATCGTGCGCGAGACCAATGCCGAGGCCTGGAAGGCTGCCGACGAACTGATCCAGCACGTCACCGACGACACGGTGGAAGCGGCGCAAAAGATCTTCTCGCGGATGGACTCGGTGGGCCAGCAGCGCATGGCGCAACTGCACGGCGGCCGTCGTGACCAGCTCGAGATCAGCCCGAATCTGTGGGCCGGTGTCGGCCTGGTGCGCGGTGGCGCCGGCACCGCGCTGGTCGGCGACCCCCAAACGGTCGCGGCCCGGATCAAGGAGTATCAGGATGTCGGCATCGATACTTTCATCATGTCCGGCTACCCGCATCTCGAGGAAGCCTATCGCTTCGCGGAGCTGGTGTTCCCGCTGCTGTCGCTTGGGCACGGCAACAACGTGACGCCGATCCGTGTCAACACCGGGCCGTTCGGCGAGACCATCGGCAACGAGTATCGGCCGCAGAAACAGGCATCGCAATCATGAGCTTGATCGACAGTCTCCCGCGCCTCACTACCCCCAGGCTCCCGAAGGTCGACGGTCTGATCCCGTGGATCGTGCCGCTCGCGATCGTCTTGATCTGGCAGCTCGCCAGCGTCACCGGCTTCGTGCCCGCGCGCGTGCTGCCGGCACCGACCGACGTCGCGCTGGCCGGGTGGAAGCTATTGCTGTCCGGCGAGCTGATCCGCAACATCTGGGTCAGCTTCTGGCGCGCCTCGATCGGCTTCCTGATCGGGGGCAGCATCGGCTTCGCATTCGGTCTTGCCAACGGCCTGTCGCAGCTGTCGGCCAAGCTCACCGACACCACGCTGCAGATGGTGCGCAACATTCCGCATCTGGCGCTGATCCCGCTCGTCATCCTGTGGTTCGGCATCGACGAGTCGGCCAAGCTGTTTTTGGTTGCGCTCGGCGTGTTCTTTCCGATCTATCTCAACACGCTGCACGGCATCCGCACCGTCGATCCGCAATTGATCGAGATGGGCCGCGTCTACGGCATGACCGACAGCGAACTGTTCCGCCGGGTGATCTTCCCCGGCGCGCTGCCGTCGATCTTCGTCGGCCTTCGCTTTGCGCTCGGCATCATGTGGCTGACGCTGATCGTGGCCGAGACCATCGCCGCTTCGTCCGGTCTCGGCTACATGGCGATGCAGGCGCGCGAATTCATGCTGATTGACGTCGTCGTGCTGTCGATCCTGATCTACGCATTGCTGGGCAAGCTCGCCGACAGCGCCTCGCGGGCGCTGGAGCGACTGACGTTGTCGTGGCATCCCGCTTTCCAGAAGAAGTGAGAACGAGAATGCAAGAGGCGCTTCGTTTTGAGTCTGTCGATGCCGAACCGGTCGACCGTGCCGATATCCTCCCGCAAGCCCGGCAATTGCGGCGGGCGTCGGAAGGCGCGACGCGCGGGCTGTCGCTGACGATCCGCGGCTTGCGCAAGTCGTTCGGCGACAACGAGGTGCTGCGTGGCGTCGACCTGCACATTCCACCCGGCCAGTTCGTCGCGATCGTCGGCCGCAGCGGCTGCGGCAAGAGCACATTGCTGCGCCTGATCGCGGGCCTCGATGCGCCGACGGCCGGCAGCACCGCCTTCAGCGAGCAGCTTCGCGCGCAGGATCTCCGCGTCATGTTCCAGGAACCGCGGCTGTTGCCGTGGGCACGCGTGCTGTCCAATGTCGAGGTCGGCCTTGGGCGTGAACGCAGATCCGCGGATGCGCAGGCGCGTGCCGAACATGCGCTGGTCGAGGTCGGCCTCGACGACAAACGCGGGCAGTGGCCCGCGGTGCTCTCGGGCGGCCAGAAGCAGCGCGTGGCATTGGCCCGTGCGCTGGTCAGCCACCCGCGCGTGCTGGCGTTCGACGAGCCGCTCGGCGCGCTCGATGCGCTGACGCGGATCTCGATGCAGGCATTGCTCGAGCGGGTCTGGCGCGATCAGGGTTTTACCGCGATCCTGGTGACGCATGACGTCGCCGAGGCGGTGGCGCTCGCCGATCGCGTGCTGGTCATCGAGGACGGCCGCATCGCCCAGGATGTCGTGGTCGATCTGCCGCGGCCGCGCCGGCGCGGCTCGGCCGGGCTCGCTGCGCTGGAGGGCGCGATCCTGAAGCATCTGCTCGAAGGTAGCGAAGACATTTCTGATTTGTGAGGCCGTCATGAACACCGCCGTCCGCAACCTCTCCATAGTCCAGCCCCTCTCGGCCGCCGATTTTCGCGGCGCGATGCGTCATTTGACCGGTGGGATCAGCATCATCACGGCCGGGCGCGGCGACGACATTTCGGGCATGACGGTGACCTCGGTGTCGTCATTGTCGGTCGATCCGCCCTCGCTAATGGTCAGCATCAACCGTGCGGCGTCGTCATATCAGCTGATCAAGCGCCATGGCGTGTTCGGCGTGAACATCCTGACGGCGGACCAGATCGATGTCGCGGAACGCTTCACCGGCAAAGGTGGCCTGAAGGGTGCGGACCGGTTCGCCGGAGCCGAATGGACGACCCGCGCCTCGGGCGTGCCGCTGCTGGTCGGAGCGCTTACGGCGATCGACTGCGAGGTGGAGGAAACGATCGAACGTCACTCGCACGCGATCGTGATCGGTCGCGTGCTGGATGTGGTGGCTTCGCAGCGCACCGCTGCACTGGCATATTGGCACGGCGAATATGTCGCGATCGACCGGGAAGAGGATCAGCTCAAGCTGGCCGAGGTCAGCCTGCCGTCACGCCACGTCCACGCGCGGTGGCCGCGTTAGAATTCTCGCTCCAGTTGTGTCACAGCCAAAACGTCCAGTCCGCAGCTTGGCGTTGTTAAGCGCCGCTTGGGCTTGAAGTCTTAAGGCGACGGAAACCCGAACTTAGCTGCCACAACAATAGTTTCGTCCGGTTTAGGTTCTTCCGCATACTTGGTGTCGGTAGCCGAATTCACCGAAACTACACCAAATATGCCGACGATACCCGGATTGTCATGGCCTTCGCTCCAAGGTTGTCGCGCTCTATGCTAATGGTCGCCTGGGTGATTGTACGTTAGCGTTTTGGTTGGGGACCAATGGCCGTTAGCAGATTGCCGCAAGGGCAGGCCCCCGCGGGGGTAGCGCGTCACCGCTGGCATGAGGAACGGTCGCTGCGGTCCGCCATCAGGATGGCCCGCATGGGCTACTGGGAGTCGCAGAGTGCCGCTGCGACCGATTTCTGGATATCGCCCGAGCTCGCCGCCTTCTACGAATTCGAAACGGTCGATGGCTTCATCCCCATCGTTACGGTTCACGAGCGCTATTTGCCCGAAAGCCGAAAGGTTCTGGAGGCGCATTACGCGGCGTGCTGGGCGGAGGGACAGCCCTACGCGGTGCAGACGAGGCTCTGCAAGCCCGACGGCAGCGTGCTCGACTGCGTGGTGCATGGCGAGCCGGAATTCGACGCGCTCGGTCAGGTTCGGCGCGTGTCGGGCATTGTCCGCGACGTCACGGAGGAGACCTCCGCGCTGCGGCGCCTGGCGGAGAGCGAGCAACGGCTGGCCGATTTTGTCAGCACCGCCTCGGACTGGTGCTGGGAGAGCGACACCGCCCATCGACTGCTGCCTTATCCCAAATTGCTCGACGGCAATGCGGCCTTCCAGACGGTGGCCTCTGGCGGGAGCACGCGCTGGGAACTGGCTTATGCACCCGAGGACCAGGAGGCCATGGCACGGCACCGGGCCGACATGGAGGCCTATCGCCCTTTCCGCGACTTCACCTATACGGTGATCGGCGAGGACGGGTCGCGCGTCAGCATCTCCACGAGCGGCAAGCCCATCTTCGCTGATAATGGCGCCTTTCTCGGTTACCGCGGCACGGCCAGCGACATCACCCAGCTCAGGGCGGCCAAGGCCTTGCTCGACCAGCGCACGCGGGCGCTCGCGGAAGCCCACCAGCTCGGCAAGATCGGCACCTGGAGCCACCGGCTGGACAGCGACCGTACGATCTGGGCGCCCGAACTCTACCAGCTTCTCGGTTTCGACCCCGACACGTTCGAGCCGACCTTTGAGAACATCAGGCCCTACTTCCTGGGCGGAGACGCCGACCGCTTCCGCGACGTTCAGAAACGGGTCCTCCGCACCCGCAGGACCGAGGCCACGGACCTGCGCATCCTGCACGCGGACGGCACGGCCCGCGATCTCGCGGTGATCTGCAAGGCGGAGGTCGCCGACGACAAGGTCGTCGGCATCATCGGTACCGTGCAGGACGTCACCGAGCGCAAGGAGGCGGAACGCCAGCTCGAGCAGCTCGCCTACAGCGATCCACTGACCGGCCTTGCCAATCGCGCGCTGTTCAAACGCCAGCTCGCTACCCTGATTGAAGGCTGCGTCCGGGAAGGCCGGGGCGACGCGCTGCTGCTCATCGACCTCGATCGCTTCAAGGAGGTCAATGATTCCCTCGGCCACGCCGCCGGCGACGAATTGCTGATCCGGGTGGCGGCTGTGCTGCGACAGGAGTTGGGGCCGCGAGCCTTCATCGCCCGGCTCGGCGGCGACGAATTCGCGGTGCTGGCGGAGGGTTGCGGCATGTCCGACGCCGCGCTTACCGGGCTTGCCGATCGGCTCATCGCCAGGCTGTCCGGCCCCGTCGATCTCACCGACGGCGAGGCGTTCGTCGGCGCCACGATCGGCATCGCCCGCCTGCCGGAGCATGGGGCTACGGCAGAGACCGCTGTCCGCAACGCGGACCTGGCGCTCTACATGGCCAAGGAGGCCGGACGCGGCCGAGCGCAACTGTTTGAGCCGGTTTATGCCCAGGCGGTCGATCAAAGGCTCGATCTCGCCCGGCATCTGCGCCATGCCGTGGAGGCCGGCGCCCTCAAGGCTGATTACCAGCCGCAGCTGGACCTGAAGACCGGCCGCGTCACCGGCTTCGAGGCGCTGCTGCGCTGGACCCATCCCGAGCGCGGGCCAATCTCGCCGGCGGAGTTCATCCCCATCGCCGAAAGCTCCGGGCTGATCGTCGATCTCGGCCTGTGGGTGCTTCGCGAGGCCTGCCGGCAGGGTCGTGCCTGGCTGGATGCCGGGTTGCCGCGGCGCTCCGTCTCGGTCAACGTCTCGCCGGCGCAGATCTGGAACGTGGATTTCGAGACGGCAGTCTCGGCCGTGCTGGCGGAGACCGGCTTTCCGGCGGAGCTGCTGTGCCTGGAGCTGACCGAAAGCCTGTTCGTGGATCATACCGAGCAGCGGATCAATCGCACGCTGACGGCCCTCTCCGGTCTAGGCGCCCGGCTGGCGCTGGACGATTTTGGCTCAGGCTATTCCTCGCTCGGCTATCTGACGCGCCTGCCCTTCGACCGGCTGAAGGTGGACCGGGCCTTCGTGGAAGGCATTTCCACCGCGCCGGAGAAGCGCAAACTGCTGGGCGGCATCATTGCCCTTTCGCACGGGCTGGGCATGACGGTGGTGGCAGAGGGGGCCGAACTGCCGGCTGAAGTGGACGTGCTCGGCGGACTCGATTGCGACGTGGTGCAGGGCTTCGTCTTTTCCCCGCCCATCGCCCCCGACATGGCGCCGCTGGTAGCCGCCCGCATCGAGCGCGAGGCGTGCCTGATGCAGCCGAAACGAAATCGCCTCTAGGCTAACACGATTTTGGCATGCGTCTGTTCGCAGATCCGTCGCGCCTTGATGGTGGCAGCTGGACAAGGGCGCTTCACGTCAGGAAAACACGTCGAAGCAAGAGTCCCGAAAGTCCGTGGTCCCGTTCCGGCGCTGTCGGAACGGGCGATTGCTCGAGCTGCCGCTCAAACCTCATCTCATCACGCTTTAGAAGGTCACGCTGAGCGTCGCCGGTGTGTCGATGATCACCGTGCTGCCACGGACACTCTGCCAGACCGCCTGGATGGTCTGCGCGTTGTTGGCAAGCGGAACGCCCACGACCAGGGTGGTCGGCACGCGGCCGGTGCTTGGCGGGACCTGTTCATTGTAGATGAAGCCAGCAACGACCGCAGACGCCGTTCCGTTAATGGTAATCCCGAAGGTCCCGCCTGGATTGTGATCGCCGGTGGCGTAGGGCATCGGAACGTTGAGGATGACGAGGGCGGTGGTGCCGACGCCCTCGGGAAGCGTCAAGGTGAGGCCCTGCATCGCCGTGAAGGAAGAGGAATTGGTGGACAGATCGCCGCTGGTCTGCGCGTAAAGAGCCATATCTCTCTCCAGTTGTCTAAAAAGTAAAAACAATGTGAGATTGAGTACGGCAATCGGTTGCAAGATTCAAGGGAGGAAAGCCTTCGGGGGATGAGAAGGCCGATGGCGCACCGCGGCATGTTGCCGGTAGCGCATCGCCGCTTCGCGCATTAAAAGCGGGGATGTTTCGGAGACGTGACGGTTCGATGAAGCGCGTCGGAGCCATTCTGCTTTATGTCGTCGGCGCCATCGCCATCGGTTACCTCGCGCTCTATGCTTATGCGGCATTCAGCGGCCGGGACATCACGCCCGGTGATCCGATCCGCATCTTCCGCAAGCCGGACGCGCCCAGCTATTCTTAAGGCGCCGTTCGCGGCGATGGTTGCCTCGCCGCGATCCGTTGCTTAGCCCGCCGTCGCCAGCCGCTGATAGTCGCCGGCGCCGTTGCCTGCCGGCGTGATCGGGATGCCGCCGTCGGCATATTCGTTCAGCTTGTTGCGCAGCGTGCGGATCGAGATGCCGAGGATGTTGGCGGCATGGGTGCGGTTGCCGAGGCAATGCTTCAGCGTCTCTAGGATCAAGTCGCGTTCAACGTCGGCAACGGTGCGGCCGACCAGAGCGCGGGTGACCTGTTCGGCGGCGAAGGTGGCATGCGCGACGGCCGGCGCGGTCTTGGTGAGATCGAGGCGGTCGCCGTCGGGGGTGAGGATGGCCTCAGGCCCGATCTCGTCGCCCTGTGCCATCAGAACGGAGCGGTGGATAGTGTTTTCGAGCTCGCGGACGTTGCCCTGCCAGCGGTTGGCAGTCAGGATGCGGCGCGCATCCGCCGAAATCGGGCGTACCGGCACGCCATTGGCTTCGGCATATTTCCTGGCGAAGTGCTGTGCCAGCTCGAGGATATCGGCCGGGCGGTCGCGCAGCGGCGGGATCTTCAAATTGACGACGTTGAGGCGGAACAGCAGGTCCTCGCGGAACGTGCCTTCGCGCACGGCCTCAGTGAGGTTGCGGTTCGAGGTCGCGATGATGCGGATGTCGACGGCGACGGGCTTGGTGCCGCCGACACGATCGATCACGCGCTCCTGGATCGCGCGCAGCAGCTTGGATTGCAGCCGGACCTCCATTTCGGAGATTTCGTCTAGCAGCAGCGTGCCGCCGGTCGCTTCCTCGAATTTGCCGATGCGGCGCGCGACCGCGCCGGTGAAGGCGCCCTTCTCATGGCCGAACAGCTCGGACTCCAGCAAATGCTCCGGGATCGCCGCGCAGTTGATCGAGATGAAGGGCCGCTTGGCGCGGCCCGAGCGGGAATGGACGTAGCGCGCCAGCACTTCCTTGCCGGTGCCGGATTCGCCGGTGATCATCACCGAGGCGTCCGAGCCCGCGATCTGCTGCGCGAGCTTGATCACCTTGGCCATCGCCTCGTCGCGGTAGACCAGGTCGCGCGCGTCGTTGGCGACCGCGGCGAGCACGGCTGCGATCAGCTCGGGGTCGGGCGGCAGCGGGATGTATTCCTTGGCGCCGGCGTGGATCGCGGCGACCGCGGCGCGGGCATCGTTGGAGATGCCGCAGGCGACGATCGGCACGTGGATGTGCTCGGCCTCGAGCCGCATCACGAGGTCGCGGATGTCGAGGCCGACGTCGACCAGCAGCAGGTCGGCGCCCTTGCCGCCGCGCAGCACGTTCATCGCCTGTTCGATGGCCTCGGCGTGGGTCACCGAGGCGCCGTTCTCCATCGCGATCTTGGTGGCGGTCGTGAGTTGGCCCTTCAGGGTACCAACGATGAGAAGCCGCATGATAGTCTCCTGTTCGTCTGGTCGCGCAGGTCCCGCGCGCTATCGTTGGATTGTTACGAGCGTTCCGCCTTGATGATTTCGGTCATGGTCACGCCGAGCTTGTCTTCGACCAGCACCACTTCGCCACGCGCCACCAGCCGGTTGTTGACATAGATGTCGATCGCCTCGCCGACCCGGCGGTCGAGTTCGAGCACCGTACCGGGTCCGAGCTTCAGGAGATCGCCGACGTCCATCTTGGAGCGGCCGAGCACCGCCGACACCTGCACCGGCACGTCGAACACGGCCTCGAGATCGGCGGCGATGCGCGCGGCATTCTCGTCTTCGTTGTAGCCGACGTCGTCGATGGCGGGCGCATCGGCGGAGTTGAGGTCGGGAAGCGGGACGTGTGTGTCGGTGTCGCTCATGGTTCAATCCTCAATCGCCGTTGGCCGGCTGACCGCGGGACGCCAGATAGCGCCCGACGAGTTCGTTGATCTTGGCTTCGACGGCCGCACGCTCCAGCACGACGCCGCCGTCGGCCCATTCGATCCGGCAGTCGCCGGTCGCGATCGTGGGTTCGGCCAGGATCACCAGCCGGCCCTGGAAGCCGCTATGCGCGGCCGTCCGTTCGATGTGCTCGCGGGCGCCGTCATAAAGCGCGTCGTTGATGCGCACCACGAGATGCGGCGTCGATACCAGATGCGAGAAGCAATCGCTGACCAGCGCGGTGATCTCGCCGAGCGGCTCGCGGGCAATCAGTTCGGAGCAGAGCTTGCGGGCGACCGCGACGGCGACGTCGACGGCCTCGGTCTCCATCCGCGTCTCGATGCCGGAAAAGCGCGCCGCGATGCCCTTGATCGCGACGCCGATCTGCTCCAGCGCCTGCGCGGAGCGGCGGTCGCTCTCGACCTTGGCCTCGCGCTGGGCGGCGTCATGCCCGGCGCGGTAGGCCCGAGCCTCCGCATCGGCGATCTTTTGCGCGACTTCGGCCGGCGTGGCCGCGCGTTCGCGCGCGCGGTCGGGCGCCGAGAAGTCCGTATCGAACATGAACTTTGCGGGCGCGGCCATCAGTACACCAGCTCGTCGTCGGCGCGGTTCTTGGTCAGCGTGATCTCGCCCTTGGCGGCGAGATCCTTGGCGAGATTCACGAGCAGCGCCTGCGCCTCGTCGACGTCGCGCAAGCGCACCGGACCCATCGCGGCCATGTCGTCCTGGAGCATCTTGCCGGCGCGCGAGGACATGTTGCCGAGGAAGAAGCCGCGCACCTCCTCGTTGGCGCTCTTCAGCGCGACGCCGAGCTTGTCCTTGTCGATGTTGCGCATCAGCGTCTGGGCCGAGCCGGCATCGAGCTTGATCAAATCGTCGAAGGTGAACATCAGCGCCTTGATGCGCTCGGCGGATTCGCGATTTTCCTCTTCCAGCGAGGTGATGAATCGGGTCTCGGTCTGGCGATCGAAATTGTTGAAGATCTCGGCCATCACCTCATGGGCGTCGCGGCGGCGGGTCTGCGACAGGTTCGACATGAACTCGGTGCGCAGCGTCTGCTCGACCCGCTCGATGACTTCCTTCTGCACCGCTTCCATCCGCAGCATGCGTCCGACGACGTCGAGCGCGATGTCCTCGGGCAGGATCGCGAGCACGCGGGCGGCATGCTCCGGCTTCAGCTTCGACAGCACCACGGCAATGGTCTGCGGGTATTCGTTCTTGAGGTAGTTGGCGAGCACCTCTTCCTGGACGTTGGAGAGCTTCTCCCACATGTTGCGGCCGGCGGGGCCGCGGATCTCGTCCATGATGCCGGTGACGCGCTCGACCGGCAGATATTGCTGCAGCAGGCGTTCGGTGGCGTCGAAATTGCCCATCAGCGCGCCCGATGCCGACATCCGCGAGACGAATTCCAGCATCAGGTCCTCGACCACGTCGGCCTCGACGGTGCCGAGCGTCGACATCTGCACCGACAATTCGCGGACCTCGTCGTCGTCGAGCAGCGACCAGACCTTGCCGCCATACTGCTCGCCGAGCGCGAGCATCAGGATCGCGGCGCGCTTCGGGCCGGAGAGCGGCTTGCTCTTCGGCCGGCCGTTCTGGCGGCTCGCCAGCGTCGACAGGACGCTGGTGATGTCGTTCTGGTTTGTGGTCTGCGGTAAGGCCATGTCAGCTCTCGGCGGGCTCGGCTAGCCATTGACGGACGATGGAGACGGTCTCGTTCGGATTGCGGTCAGCGAGTTCGCCGACCCGATGCACGGCCTGGGCATGGACCTGACCCTGGATCTGGGCGACGTCGATCAATTGTGCCGCGGCGCTGCCGCTCGGGATCAGCGCCTGGCCGGTTGCTCCCGAGGCGCCTTCGCCGCCGGCATGCGCGGCCTCGGCGCGGGCGGGCACGCTGCCTGCGCCGGTCCGCGAGGCAACCGGGTCGGTTGCCACGATGCGCTTGACCAGCGGACGGATCACCATGAACAGCACGACCAGGCCGAGCAGCATCATCACGCCGAGCTCGATGACGTACATGACGTCGTCCTTGGTGAATTGCAGCATGCCGAGCAGGCCGGTCGGCTCGGTGATCGGGGTGACCATCGGCGGTTCGGCGAAGCGGAGGTTGACGACCTCGACCTGGTCGCCGCGCTTCTGGTCGAAGCCGATCGCGGAACGCACCAGGGCGGCGATGCGGTCGAGCTCTTCCTTGCTGCGGTCCTGGTAGAGCATCTCGCCTTTTTCGTTCTTGCCGTAGCTGCCGTCGACCAGTACCGCGACCGAGATCCGGTTGACGCGGCCGGCCTCGGTGACCTCGGTCTTGGTGGTGCGGGAGATCTCGTAATTGTTGGTTTCCTCGCTCTTCTTGCTCTGGTCCTTGGCGCGGGCGGCGTTGTCATTGTTCTGGTTGCCCGGCAGCTCGTTGTTGACCGTGACCTGGCCGGAATTGTCGGCGGTGAGACTGGATTCCTCCCGGGTCTGGCTCGAACGGAGCACGCGGCCTTCGGGGTCGAACTTGTCCGAGGTCTCGGTGATCTTGTTGTAATCGAAATCGGCGGAGAGCTGGACGCGGGCGCGGCCGGCGCCGACCACGGATGAGACGATGTCCTCGACCTGCTTGCGCATCCGCTTCTCGAAAGCGGTACGGCGCTCGTCGCCGGCGGTGGCATCGCCATCGGTGGCGGCGCCGTCGGCGAGCAACTGGCCGGCCTCGTCGACGATCGAGACGCGCTGCGGTTTCAGCCCGTTGACGGCGGAAGCGACCAGGTGACGGATGGCGCGGATCTGCTGCGGTTCGAGGCTGCCGCGCACCCGCAGCACGATCGAGGCGGAGGGCTCCGGCGTCTCGCGCGAGAACAGTGGCCGCTCCGGCAGCACCAGATGGACGCGCGCGGCCTGGACCCGGTCGATGGCACGGATGGTGCGGGAGAGCTCGCCCTCCAGTGCGCGCAAATGATTGATGTTCTGGACGAAGCTCGTGGTGCCCAAGGCGTCCGACTTGTCGAAGATTTCGTATCCGACCCCGCCGCCCTTGGGCATGCCGCCCTCGGCGAGTTTCATCCGCAGCCGCGTCACCTTGTCCTTTGGCACCATGATCGCGGCGCCGTCATTGCGCAGCTCGTAGGGGATCGCCTCGCGCTCCAGTTCCTTGATGATGGCTGAGGAATCCTCGGTCGACAGGTCGGTGAAGAGAGTGGTCATCTGCGGCGTAGTGACGCGCATGATAACGAACGCGAAGAAGCCGATCAGGGCGGCGGTGACCGCCACCATTGCCACAAGCCGGGCCGTACCAAGGCCTCTCAGGAAAGCAACCAGACTTTGCACGCACGGCCCCCAGGGATTCGGCCCCGATGGGTCCGACTGGGCAATTATTGCCTAGGGTATGGTTTCCATCTGGTTAACGAAGGTTAAGGTCCGCGGCAAAAACGCGGACATGAAAAAAACCGGCTTCGCAGAACGAAGCCGGTTTTCATCAAATACCGCTGGTTTGATCGGACTTACTGCCGATACTGCTGAATCCGGGTGGTGCGCAGGCCGGCCAGACCATGCTGGTCGATCGAGAACTGCCAGGAAAGGAATTCATCGACGGTCAGCGTATACCGGCTGCAGGCTTCCTCGAGGGAAAGCAGGCCGCCGCGGACCGCGGCTACGACTTCGGCCTTGCGGCGGATGACCCACCGTTTGGTTCCGGGCGCAGGCAGGTCCGCAATCGTTAACGGGCTGCCGTCAGGCCCGATGACGTATTTCACCCTCGGGCGATGGGGTTCTGTCATGGCGTACTCACAAACTCTCAACCACTGAACTCACGCTAGCAACCTACGCCTGCCGACTTAAAATTTGCCTAAGCCCAAGCGTTCAATACGAATCTCGTTGGAATGGCCGGGAACAGGACGGCGAACCAGGGCTGTTTGGACCCTGGCAGAGCCGGGTGCATGGTGGCGGGCACAGTCGGCCGAGCCGAAAATCATACCGTCGGCAGCCCGATCATGACCGCCGATGGGTATCTGGAAATTGTATCGGGCCGGTCCAATTTCCATCACAACGGCGGTATCGAACGTAACCATGATGTCGTCACGCGCGTAGACGGCATCATGCATTCACCGCAGGTTTGCGCGCTCCTGCGGAGATCCGCGCCAGCGCGCAACGATGGAACGACATGATGATGAACAGACGCACCTTCGCTGCCACGTTGCTCACCGGCGCGGCGGCTTCCCTGATTTCCACGCGCGGCATGGCTGCCGTTTCGCCTCCGGTGAAGGCGCGCAACGTCGTGCTGGTGCACGGCCTGTTTGCCGACGGTTCCTGCTGGACCGAAGTCATTGCGCGATTGCAGGCAGCCGGACTCAACGCGACATCGGTACAGAATCCGCTGACCACGCTGCCGGAAGCGGTTGCCTCGGCGCAGCGCGTGCTCGATCGACAGGATGGCCCGACGGTTCTGGTCGGCCATTCCTTCTCCGGAATGATCGTCAGCGAGGCCGGCGTGCATCCGAAGGTATCTGCGCTGGTCTATGTGGCCGCGCGCGCGCCTGACGCGGGCGAGGACTACACCGCGCTGGCGAAGACCTATCCGACACCACCGGCAAGCGCAGGGATCGTGTTCGATGGCGATGAGGGGCGGCTTTCCGAGCAGGCCTTCCTGCACGATTTCGCGGGCGACCTGCCCGAAGCGAAGGCGCGGGTGCTCTATGCGGTACAGGAGCCCTTCCACAAGGCGCTGCTGACCGGCAAGACGACCCAGGCGGCATGGCGGTCCAAGCCGAGCTACTACGCCGTCTCGACGGAAGACCGCACCATCAACCCGGATCTCGAGCGTTTTATGGCCAAGCGGATGGGGGCGACGACGATCGAGGTGAAGGCGAGCCATCTCGCGCTGATCTCGCAGCCGGACGCGATTGCACGGCTGATCCTCGACGCCGCGGGACAGCCGAAATAAGCGTCGGCCCTCAGGGCGGTCCGCGACGGCCGCCCCCGATGAGCGTCCTTGGGAGCGTCCCTGGGTTTGGCGAACCGGTTCGCCCTGTTCACGTTGAGCGCGCGGGTAAGTGATTGCTGCCAACGCCGCATTTTGAACTAAAGTACCCCTGCCGGCGTTGACTGACACTCCGGCTTGGCCTTGCTGCGCGGGCCGCCAGTGAAAGGACATGAAAATGAAAAAGCTCATCGCCTGCATGGCCCTCGCAACGGCTGTCTTGGCGGCTTCAGTTTCGGCGTCTTCTGCGCAATCGGCGCAGTACATCCACGCTCGTGCCCTCGACCTAAACAGCCGTTATTGCCTCCAGGGACGTATCTGGGGCTATCCGGGCAACTGCGACTTCGCGACGTATGCCCAGTGCGCGGCCAGTGCCTCCGGCACCGACGCCTATTGCGGGATCAATCCGCAATTCGCTTTCGCTCGACGCGGCTATTACCGCTGAGCCGGCTGCGGGTGACGAAGCCGGGGCGCAGCGCTGCGGCGCCAGGCGTCTCGCTCGGCCTCCTGCCGGCAGCTCCGTAGCGAGCGGGCTCTCTGCTCGTGCAGTGCACCGTTGAATCCAGAGAACTTCTAGGTAACTGAACGCAGTTCCCGCAATCGTCGTCAGTTTCGTGTCAGCGTGTTTCGTTACGATTGATGTTTATTCAACCGGCGGGACACATACGACGATGCGAAAATTGGTCATTGCGGCGGCCTTGGTATTCCTGCCCTCCGTTGGACATGCGCTCGAAGACTGCAATAAATACCACAATGATCTGGCCAGGCGACTGGATTGCCTGCAGCAAAGCAACAAGGAGTTGAGCGATCAAGTCGCCCAATTGAGCCAGCATGCAATGAGAAGCGATCGTCAATATACCCTGGAACAATCGAAGAGTTGTCTTCGGGGAAATACCGGCGGAAACAGTTTCTTAGGTGCTTGTGGCGACAGTAGTTCCTGGTGGAAATTGATAGAGATCAAATGAAACCATTGAGTGGCCGCCTCACAAAGGGCCGACCACGACCCCGAGGATCGTAGGCTTCTTGTGGGGCACGCCAACTGTCCGATCAGCCAGCAAAATGTAGTCAGATCGCCTGCCACTGATTTGCCCGACGGCGCAAGGTCTCGCGCGAAAAATATTCTGATTTTCAGAACCACAACTCAGTGCTATAGATTTGTCCGTCTCACCCGATTGAGGGGCGCTTCGCGGTCGTCACGAGTGTTGCGGTGAGATGCGGTGGACGCCGATGTCATGATTGACGATCGTGGCAGATAGCGGACGGCGAAGTCGTGCAGGCCTGACGCCCTGGTGGCAGGTGTCCTGTCACAAGAGACTGATGTCTCTTGCTGACGGCGGTGACAAGCAAGCCCAGTCTCACCGGGGAGAGCACGTATAAGCCGTAACCCATCGCGCAGGGACAAATCATGTCGCGAGAATGCGAATGTATGTCTCACAAGCCACGCAACAAATTCAGTGTCGTCCCGGGCTTGACCCGGGACCCGTAACCACAGCCTTCAATTGTTGCACGATGCTGTGGCGATAACTTTCTTCAACAACGCAATCCAGTGGTCGGGTCCCTGCTTTCGCAGGGACGACGATTGTGGTGGGCGACCTAGCTGCTCGCGACGGTGCGGACTACGCGCTTGACCTTGTCGGCGGTGTAGGACTGACCGCCGATCGACAGCAGCGGGGGCGAGGCTGTCAGGTCGACGGAATCGACCATGCCTTGCACCTCGGTGGAGATCGAGACGCTGTTCCCGCTGGAGTCCTTGCCGGTGGCGGTCAGGGTGTAGGCGCCGGGCGGCCACTGGGAGCCGTCATTGCCCTTGCCGTCCCAGACGAAGCTGGCGTTGCCCTGGTTCAGGGTGAAGTTGCCGGAATAGGCGGTCTGGCCGGTCGAATTGGTGATCGTGATCGTGGCGTTGGTACCCTTCGCCGCGGTCAGGTTCCAGGTCGCGGATTTGTCGAACTGGGCCTTGCTGCCATCGACCGCCACGGTGTTGCCGACATAGATCAGCGCCTGCGTCGACTGCGCGCTCTTTTCGATGTCGACCAGCGACTTCAACTGGTCGTTCGATTTGAGCTGCTGCTCCACGCCGGCGAACTGCACGAGCTGTTGGGTGAACTGGTTGGTGTCGAGCGGATCGAGCGGGTTCTGGTTCTTCAATTGCGTCGTCAGCAGCGTCAGGAAGGTCTGGAAATTGTCTGCGATGCCCGTCGTCGCCGTCGACGCGCTGCTGTTACCGGAGCTCGATCCGGTTTTGGTGCCTGGCGCCGAAACAACCGGCGTCGGCATGGTTGCATCGACCATCGTGAATTTCCTTACACTTTGATATCGACGCCGCCGAGCGCGCTGGCAGCGCGCCCGTACGAGCGGCCGGCTGCGGCGGCGGGAACCGCGTCGTCGTCGCTGACGATCAATTGGTGCGCGTTCGGATTGGACTGGCTGTTGTTGTTCTGGCCCGACTGCGACTGGTCGCGCAGGCTGAACTGGAGCCCGCCATTGCCGGTCGAGAGGCCGGCATTGTCGAGCGCGCGTTGCAGCTGGTTGGCATCCTGGCGCAGCATCGACAGCGTTTCAGGCCGCTCGACGGTAAGATGCGAGGTCACGTTGCCGTTGCGGTCGACATCGATGCGGACGTCGATGCGGCCGAGCTCGGCGGGGTCGAGCCGGACCTCGAAACGGCTCTTGCCGCCCTTGGCGGAGGCAGCGATTTGCACCGCGAGGCCGCTCAGCGGCACCGCGGCGCTGTGCGACGCGGCGGTGGCGGTCAATTGCGCCGTTGCAAGCTGTGTCGTGGCCGTGGTCTGCAGTTGCGGCGGAATCGCGTTCGCGGCCTGGGCGCTGAGGTCCGTCGTGTTGACCTGGGCCTGCGAGCCATGGCCGTTGGTGGCCGGCGTCGGAGTTGCGTCGCCGTCGGCTTTGGCGGCATCCGCGATGCTGTTGTCGGCCGCAGCTTTCCCGGCGACGGCGGCCGGCTGGGTGACGGGGGGAACGATGGTCGTCGGCGTGGCGGCCGTGCTGGATCCGGCGCTGCCGTTCGGATCGGCCGGTGTTGTTGTGGCCGTGGTGTTATTCGCGGTCGCCTGGACGGCGGGCTGCGAGGCCGTCTTGCCGGCGGGCTTTGTCGTCGCGACCGCGGCGGCGAGCGCCGTTCCGGTGGTTGCGTTTGCCGTTGCCGTTGCCGTGGCTGTGCCCTGCGCTGTCGCCGCGTCAGCGGCGGTCTGGGCTTCGTTTTTTGCGCCGGCCGCCTTGGCGACGTTGGCTGCGTTCGCGGTGGTCGTGACGGCCGTTGTGGTGTCGGCCCCGGCGGGAGCCCCGGTACCGGCGATGGCCGAGCTTGCCGCAATGGCTGCGGCCGCGATCGCCAGCGGCGCTGCCGGCTGGTCGGACGGGGCAGGTGTCACCGGTGCATTGGTCGGCGCAGGCGCCGCCGCAATCACGGTGGCGACGGCGGTTGCCGCATTGGCCGCGTTCTGCTGCGCGTCGGTCTGGCTGGTCGTTGGTTGCGTGTCGGTGGATTGGCTGTTCGTGGATTGGCTATCGCTGGTCGACTTGGAGTCGTCGGATTTCGACGTCGATTTCGACTTGGTCTTGGACGAACCGCTACTGCTGCCATCAACCTTGCTGTCGCCCCGCGAAGAGCTGGTGTCGCGCGACGATCGATCGGTCGTCGTCGAGGAGGAATCGTCGGTCCGGCGCGGGGGCGGCGTGTTTGACGAGGCGGACGGTGAATTGTCGGTGCTGGCCGCCGTGTTGGTATCGAACAGCGCGGCAAAGCCGTCGTTACGCGGCTGTGACGTCGGGTCCGACCGCGCCGACCGTCGGGCCGCAGCTTGAAAGGAGAGGCTAGCCAATGTTTCCGACGTGACGCTGACCACAGCCAACCCTCGCAATGAGACTTCCGGCCTCCTTTCAGCAAGGATTGGGCCAATTGTGGCAAGGATATAATGTGTAATTGTTTCAATGATTTATTAGAGGGCGGCGCCCGTCGAGGCAGGTTCCCGGCGGTTTCCTTTTTGCCCGGCGGCAAGATTTGCCGTCTCCGGTGCGGCAAACCCGGTGCTTGCCCTGATTGCCTCCCCGGAATACGGCCTATATTAGAGTGCAGTCTTCAACGCATCCCGAACTGACCGATCCTGCCTTGGACGCGTTCCAAGACTCTCTGAATAAAGGCTTTTTTCTAATCCCGTCGTGACGTCCTGCAAGCTCGTCGCGACCATGACCGATGACCCCTTAAGATGCGCAACAATCTGGATCTCGAAGGCCGCCCTGAGGACACACGGATCGTGGTCGCCATGTCCGGCGGCGTCGATTCGTCGGTGACGGCTGCGCTGTTGAAGTCGCAGGGCTACGACGTGGTCGGGATCACGCTGCAGCTCTACGACCATGGCGCTGCGACCCATCGCAAGGGCGCCTGCTGTGCCGGCCGCGACATCCACGACGCGCGCAACGTCGCCGAGCGGATCGGCATTCCGCATTACGTGCTCGACTATGAAAGCCGCTTCAAGGAATCCGTGATTGAGAATTTCGCCGACAGCTACGCGCTCGGCGAGACGCCGGTGCCGTGCATCGAGTGCAACCGTTCGGTCAAGTTTCGCGACCTGCTCACGACCGCGCGCGAGCTCGGCGCGCAGGCGCTGGCGACCGGCCACTACGTCGCGTCGCGCCGCCTCACGGGCGGATCGCGCGCGCTGGTCTGCGCAGCGGATTCCGATCGCGACCAGAGCTATTTCCTGTTCGCGACCACGCGCGAGCAGCTCGACTTCCTGCGCTTCCCGCTCGGCGACATGACCAAGCCGCAGACCCGCGAACTGGCACGGCGCTTCGGTCTCGAGGTTGCCGACAAGCAGGACAGCCAGGACATCTGCTTCGTGCCGACCGGCCGCTACACCGACATCATCGGCCGCCTGAAGCCGAATGCGATTGCGCCGGGCGAGATCGTCGACCTCAACGGCAATGTCATCGGCCAGCATCAGGGCATCGTTCATTTCACGGTCGGCCAGCGCAAGGGTCTCGGCATCGCGGCCAGCGCGCCGCTTTATGTGATCAGGCTCGATGCGGCGACGCGCCGTGTCGTGGTCGGGCCGCGCGCGGCGCTGCGCATGGATCGCATCGCGTTGCGCGACGTCAACTGGATCGGCGAGGGTGCGCTCGATCGCGTGATTGGCGAGGGCATCGAGATGCATGTTCGCGTGCGCTCGACTCGCGCGCCGCAGCCCGCATGGCTGCGCGCGGTTGCCGGCGGCTACGAGGTTGAACTCGTCGCCGGCGAAGAGGGCGTGTCGCCCGGCCAGGCCTGCGTGTTCTACGACGCCCCATCGGGGCAGGCGCGCGTGCTCGGCGGCGGTTTCATCAAGAGCGCGACCGCAAGCCGTGCGGCGCGGGATACCATGGCGCCGCTCGCGGAAGCGGTCCGCGGATAGATATAAAGAGGCGTCGGGGCAGGTAATGGCTGGGGACATCGACCGCGAGGGGGTCGAAAAGGCGTATGGCCGCTGGGCGCCGATCTACGATCTGGTGTTCGGCAAGGTGTTCGATTCCGGCCGCCAGTCGACCATCGCGGAAGCCGACCGGATCGGCGGCCGCGTGCTCGACGTCGGCGTCGGCACCGGGCTGTCGCTGTCGGATTATTCGCGCACCACAAAACTCTGCGGCGTCGACATTTCCGAGCCGATGCTGCGGCGGGCCCAGCAGCGCGTGCGTACGCTGGGGTTGAGCAATGTCGAGACGCTGGCGGTGATGGACGCCAAGCATCTAGCGTTTCCCGATTCGTTTTTCGACGCCGTGGTCGCGCAATACGTCATCACGGCGGTGCCGGACCCGGAGGCGACGCTGGATGATTTCATCCGCGTGTTGAAGCCCGGCGGCGAACTGATCCTGGTCAATCACATCGGCGCCGAAAGCGGGCCGCGCCGCGTGTTCGAACTGGCGTTCGCACCGCTCGCGCGGCGGCTCGGCTGGCGTCCGGAATTCCCGTGGGCGCGGTTAACCGACTGGGCCGCCCGGCATGGCGGTGTCAGCCTCGCGGAGCGCCGGCCGATGCCGCCGATGGGCCATTTCTCGCTGATCCGCTTCCGCAAATCGTGAGGCTGCGACGATTCTGACGAGGAACATCAGCGCGCCGACGCGGTTTTCCTGTCATGAGGATCAATCGAACACTCGCTTTATCCTGCGTGCTGATGGTGATGCCCGTCGTAGCCGCCGCGCAAGCGCCGCCTGCGCCGGCAACGCCGCCGGCCCAGACCGCCCCGCCGTCGCCATCGCGTGCCGCCAATTGCGCGCCGATGCAGCAGCCGTCGCATCCGGGCGTAGCCGCACCGGAGGGAACCACCACCGGCCAGCGCATCGAGCCATTGGGTGACAAGCTCGCCAAATCCGACGGCGTGCTGTGCCCGCCCGCCGGTGTCGATCCCGAGATGCGGGCGCCGACCCCGGAGAGCGGCAACACCCCGGTCATCCCGCCGCCCGGCAGCCCCGGCGGCGACCCATCGATCCGGCCGAAATAGCCCTGTCTCCAGCAAGTTGGCGGTGGGGCCGGGTTTGCTTGACAGGCGCGCGCCCCACTCTTTATATGCCGCGCGTTCGCGCCCGCGGCCTGCATGCCGCCGACCGTGACGCCGTGGCGGGGTAGCTCAGCTGGTTAGAGCACGGGAATCATAATCCTGGGGTCGGGGGTTCGAGTCCCTCCCCCGCTACCAAGAAAAATAAGCGCTTTTCGGAAAGTGAGCCCGCTGCAAGTGGCTCGTACCACGCTTCGTACCACGTTTTCAGCCCGTCTGCGCTGAAGGCTTCGAATACGAACGGTAGGCATTTCAAACGTTTGTCAGCGGCGGCGAAGAGAAGGGCCGAGTTGAACCGGCGGCCAATGCGAGCCCCCAAACGCGAAACTATCAGCAAGCGGTGCGGTCCAAGCAACCTGGCCGCGCGATACTCCTTGGGGCGTTTTCAAGCCGTAGTCGCGTTCAAGAACCGCTAACTCTTAATCAGGGGTCGAGGGTTCGAGCCCCTCCGCGCTCACCAAGCAAATTCAACCATTTAGGCTCTAAAATCCGACTTTACTGCAGTTTGCCCGCTTCCTATTGTGCACAAAATCTGCACACAAAGACGGGCGGAAGATCGCCGGCACCCCCGGCTTCGATTGTTTCGCACCATCCTCTTTCGACGACACAATTGGTCGCCTCAGCGAAACCTGATTGAGACTGCGATGAAGTATAACAGCAATATGACAGGCGCATGCTTTTGACGTTGAACAATGGAGTTTGACGTCATGCTCGCCGAGAAATTCTTCCTGGTGCTGGAGATGCTGAGCAAGAGTTCCAACCAGCCGACATACAGCGACGGCGCACCGCGGGTGCTTAGCTCATCCCGCCATGTGCCGGTGACACTTCCCGCCAAATCCTGAACCTGTCCCATTGGGGCTAAGGAAAAAGCCCGCCGGGGATGAGCCGGCGGGCCGTCGTGTGCGAACGACGACGCTAGAGGGCCTTGAACGGCATCTGCGTGATCGGAGCATAGGGGTTGGCAACAAAGATTCCGTCAGGCGGCGGTCGTCTCAATCTTGGGAACGATTGGCATCGTTACCGCACTCAGTTCAGCGGCCAGCTTCCTGATATGGGCAACGTTCAGGACCTCCTCGATCGAAACGCCGGTGCCCAAGCAATCGATCTCGGCGAACACCGCCCCGAGTTGGGCAGCTACCTCGCCAGATCGCGTCGCCCGCGCGGACAGGACGGCCTCCAAAATGCGGTTCTTGATCGCGCAGTAAGCGTCGAACTCCTCCTCGTCTGAGTCCGAAAGCGACAGGCTGTCGACCACCTCGATGGACCTGCGATGCCAGCACAGCAATCCAATTGGCTGTTGTTCCTCGAGAACGAATCTCTGAGGCAGATCGCCGAAGATCTCCGGCGGATACTCTGGAAAGGGCCCGTCGTGAACCAGCGGTCCCCTGCGCCATTCGGCGAGATTGAAGGGGGCTTTCAGCTCTTCTGCGAGTGCGGTGTCGACGGCCACGCCCTGGGGTAGTTGCGTCGCCGGCGAGAGCGAGGGCAGCGCAACGGACGACGCAACCGCTCCAGCGGTTGTAACAAGCAAGTTCATCAAGAGCCTCCTACTTAGAGTTGGTGGCCCAGCCCGCTCTGTAAAAGGCGCCTCAGCGGCGTTTCGTTCGTCCTTATGGCCGACCGGCTGGCATGCGCCAGGCTGGCTGGAATCACTTGCGTTGAGGACAATTCAACGGCGCCACGGGCGCCGTGCGGGTTCTCGGAAACTGCGAACGTGCTTGTGGGTGGCGTGCTATACACGCGTTCAGCCTTGGTCATTTTCGATTTGCCTCCTAATGGCCGGGTTAGAGCCGAGCCGGTGTTACAGCACTTGCTCGGCTTGTGATTTTATGACACCATAAAACAATGAAGCCGTCAACTATAAATAGCGCTAAAAAGCCAAGGCGTGGCAGGCCCGCGGTCGAGAGCGAAGCCGTCAACGTTCGGATGACGTCTGATGCGCTGAAATCGCTGGACGACTGGCGTCGGCAGGAAGCCGACCTTCCCGGCCGGCCGGAAGCCATCCGCCGGCTGGTTGAGATCGGGCTGGGCAAATCAGAGCAACCCACGCCGGTGACGCCAACCGCGGCGGCTTCATCCGAGCGGGCGAAGGAACTGGCGGGAAAGACGGCCGACCGCCTGATCGATCCGGCCGCGCCGGCAGAAGGAAAAGCCGTCCGCAAGCGTCGGCTGATCAAGGGACCGTCGGAGTTTCAGGCGGTGCGCGTCGATCAACCGAAAAAACGGTGATGCCTTAGCTCTGGCCAAAGCCGCCCCCTATTCCCCGCTCTTGCGCTCGCCCCGAGGTTGCGGAATGATCCACCTTTTTGGGGGAGGATAGCCATGGCAGTTTCCGCAAAGGTCGCCGCGCGCATTTCCGCACAACTGAAAAAATACCAGAAGATTTTAGAGGCCGCCAAGCAGCGGGACATTAGCGAGGCCGATACGGTTACGATCATCAGCGGCATCCTTTCGGATGCCCTCGGCTATGACAAATACAAGGAAGTCACGAGTGAACACGCTATCCGCGGCACCTACGTGGACCTCGTCGTCATTGTCGACGACAAGAAGCGGTTTCTGATCGAAGCCAAGGCGATCGGCGTAGAACTAAAGGATTCACACGTCAGGCAGGCTGTCGATTATGCGGCCAACGAAGGCATCTCGTGGGTTGTGCTTTCCAACGGCGCGGTGTGGAGGCTTTACAATTTGAAATTTGGAAAGCCCATCGACAAAGTCATGGTTTTCGAAATCGACGTTCTGTCATGCGATTGCAAGAGCGACGACGTCATTTACTGCTTTGGAAACCTAAGCTCGGAAGGATTTTCCAAGGACTCCCTAACTGACCTGCTCAATGAGAAACAGACTAGCAGCAAATATACGATTTCCGCTGTGCTTCGCAGCACCAACTTGATCGAGGCGCTTCGTAAAGAAGTTAGGAGGCTTTCGAGCATCCGGCTGGATACAGACTATCTACGCTCCCTGCTCGAGAACGAAATTATTAAACGCGAGTTGATCGATAGCGACGACGCCAAGGCTGCGGCCGCATACGTGAAGAAACTGCAGCACGCCTTTGACAAGGAGCGAGCGCAAACTGCAGCATCAACGATAGATTCAACGACAGCGCCAACGGCTTCGCCGGCCTGAGACTTGAACAGCAGAGAAGCACAGCCTTGCCTTCTACTGCGGGCTGCGTGGATCGCGCGCCGTCACCACTTCATCACCAGGAGCGCGACGGCAATCCACACAGGTGAAAGGCCAAGCAACATTGCGAGCCAAAAGCCGGGCTCTCTAGGAATGTTGTTGTCGTGAGGCATTGATATGGCTCCCCCTGCAACGGATTCACGCAATCAATCGATATCAAAAAGAATGCCTGCCGAAACCATAGCTCGACAATAACCTAGGTTAAATGCCAGAGATCGGCGAGAACTGATTGCCATGGCGGCCAAGGGGGCAACCGTGTCGCAGATTGCTATTTGGCGTAACTGAAGCGTCCATTCTGCTTGCCTACCATCGCGAAAACGGTTGGGGGTCAATGTGCGGAAGGATAAGGCGCCTCCACGCCAGGTACTAAGTTGGCACCCCTCCGACACGCGGTAGCTCGGGGCCGTTCCGATCCTCAAGGGATTGATAATTTGCGCTCGCAAGCCGACGTCGCTCTGATGGGCTATGCCAGCTCAGAAAATCACGTTCGGCGACATGCGCTCGATGGGCGTGCGGGGCGTGCTGGTTTACTGCTCGGACCACCCGTGCAGCCACTCGGTCGGGCTCATTGCTGACCGGTGGGCGGACAATGTACGCCTGTCGGATGTCGAGCCGCGGTTTGTCTGCGCCGCCTGCGGCAAGCGCGGTGCCGACGTCAGGCCGAACTTCAATTGGGATGCCAAGGGACCGATCGGCGGCATGGGCTACCGATACAGCTCGATGAAGCTCGTGCTTTTGGGGTGCGTCGCTGTGCCGGTGGATCAAAGGAATCATTATTTGATTTCCCTGATACCCCCCGGCTTGAGATTAAGGACCGCAGCCTCTTCAGGACTTAGCCTGTCGTCCAACAGCGCAGCGGTCCAGCCCTCTGGCACCGCATTCAAAACTTGGTTAACCGCACGGTACCGCGCCCCGGCGGTGGCATATAAAAGCCGCTCTCGGTCATCGGTGGTCACTCGAACCAAATGTACTTCGCTCGCGCGAGCATTTGCCATTTGTCCAAAATGCACACGCCCGCCTCGCGTTCCAGCCCCGCCACCCGCCAGTTCCTCAAGGGACCACGTCAGCCTGACACCCGGCAGTGGCTCTGAATTGGTTAGTCATCTCTTACCGGCCCCTGTCCGATCTAGCCTCCGGACGGGGGCTTTTAATTAGTCGGAAATCGGGCTGAAGGCGAAGAAAGGAGCGCGAATAACTGGGTGGCCAATGAGGACGAATTGCTCGTCAGGCTTCTTTTGGAAGGGAAGTCATTGAAAGACATTTCAGCATATCTTGATCGACCGGCCAGCAGCATCCGTAAACGTCTCGAGCACCTAGCGCCCCAGAAATTAAAAGATAAATTCGATGGTGTCGCGCAAAGCGGTGTCCCGGCCCCCGCAGAGAACGTCGGGTATGCCCTGGATTATTGCGGCCGCTACTACAGCTTTTAGCGAATCGCGAAAGGATGGATCGAGGAAGTCCATGGAACTTGCCTCCTTCTGGACAATTGTCCGGATGCGTTCCTTTGCGATTGGGGTTTTAATCATATGACTCGGCTGCTGGCAGTTCTCGCTTTTTGCACTCTCTGCGCCCTTCCAGACGCAGCATCCGCAGATCAGCTAAAGCCGCAGCAAAGAAGTTCATCTTCCGACTTCAGCTCGCGTCAGCGGTGGGTGTGCAGTTCATGGCACAGGTCCGCGCGCATCGTCCGATATAGGCAATACCGAGTGAGAGCGGCATACTTGATCGGCTACGATCCGCTGCCGTACCGTTTCGGCTCGACATTCGTTTTCGAACCACCGTATCGCTATTACCGGTGGTAGGCTGCTGCTGGATCACATGCCCAGCGGCGCCAAGCTTCGGCTGAGCGAGGTCAAAGAACTGTTCGAGCGGATGAGGTCTCTATCATGATCGTGTTCGTCTACGTCAACACACGCTGGCAGGTTGGCGACAAGGATCACCTTAAGGTTTTCGCCAACCAGGACGCCGCAGAGAAGTGGTTCGAGGAAAACGACCCCGAGGGGAGTGGCGTTCGAGTACGAAGTTTTGGAGTAGTCCGGACTGGTGCCTCGAACCTGCCTCGAATCAGAACGACTAGTGGAATGGCAACGCCCCATGCGTTGCATACGGGTACCTCGCTTCATCTCACAACCCCCAGCCCCGTGGGATGGAGCGAGGCCTTTGCTACTGCCCGGCCTGCAACAAGCAGGATGACGGCGAGGTGCCACGGCTGCCGCGCGGGTTTCGCCACGTCCTGGGCAAGCGGAAACGATGATGCCCGGGCCTAGCCCCCGGCATCCCTAAAAGAAACGACCCCGGCGCGGGCGCGCCGAGGTCGCCGTTCCAATGCTCCCGACGGGGTTGGGGGCGCAGTGCCGGGAGCTCTAGATTCGATTCTTGGCCAACTCATTTGTTCCAAGACCGACAAAGCAAAACCCGCCGGCGTTAACCGGCGGGCTTCGTTTTGCCCAGGCACCTTTTCAATGCGCATGGTCGCGGCTGGACGATAGCCGCAGAGCTGCGCACTAAACCATGGTCCGCGCGAAAGGATGCGGCCCTTCGTGCTTACGCGACAGTGTGACTGTCAGGGTCGCGGAGAAGGAGACGGGGTGGGTGATGGGGCCTGCGGTTGCGGCTGGTCAGTTTTGTTCAGCGACGTGATCACCTGATCGGTGCCTGAATGCGGAATACAGGTGCCAGTATTGGCAACCCGCTTATCCTCTCGTCGCTCCCGATAGTAGTTGCGGCGTTCATGTCGGTCGAGTTGGTCCGAATCCATCGTGACCTGCCTATCCTGGGCTTCAAACGCTGCGGCATAAGCGGTTCGGAGCTGCTGTTCGGCGGCCAGGCAATCAGAAAGCTTCTCGAAAACGACGTCGGTCTGCACAGGTGCCACACCGCCGACCAAAACGACCAACAACCATTTCATGGTCATACCTCGAATTCTGTCCCCAACTCCGAGTGAATGTTTTTTGTTCCTAGTCCAGGCCCCCGCGCCGCTGCGCAGGGCGTCCGTCAGGAGCGCGCGGGTCCAACGCGTCAGATTCGGCCCGACGATCACGGCTCCATAGGCGGTCGGCGCAACGACCCTGAGGGCCACTGCGGAGGGATTGAATGCTCAAGGCATCCGCCCGCGGCGTGGGGCACATGGTCCGCAGTGCAAGTCTCTCGCGTGCTGGCGAGGCTGTAAGCCCGCCCCAGGGGTCATTTACAGACACCCCAGTAGGTGTGCGCCATCCATCCTCTTCAGGCAGCGAGCGCCAAAGGATCGACCTCCCTAAGCTGAGCTTCCAGCGTTGCGATAGTTGCGATCAGATTATCACGACGCTCTCGTAGGTCCCTAGCAACGAAGGGATACACCACATGGCTCACGTTAAAGATCCCCGTCCTCTGCTCCTCGTCAGCAATGTCGGAGTTGAAGAGCTGCACCTTCCACTGAAGGTCTGCGATCAACGCCTGTAAGTGCATTGAACTTGTCGTTCCAGAACTGAACATTGGCTGCATGAGAATTGCCTCAATCTGAAGCAAACCCAACGCGGGTTAGCTAGTTGGTGGGGTTACAGCAAGTTGAGTGCCACCCTCCCACCTGCGCATCGGCCTGCGCGCCCCGTAAAAACGCTGCTTGCCTTCGCCATTTGGAGCTTGGGGGGCGCTGTTTTGCTGTGATGCAACAGCCGATTTCGCTTCTCGCCAACCGATTGATTGTTACAGTTCCACTCGGCGCTTGCCCCTGCACCGCCATCCGCGAGCGCCCTATTGGTTAGAGACTTTCATCTCTTACCGGCCCCTGTCCGATCTAGCCTCCGGACAGGGGCTTTTAATTGGTCGGAGATTGGGCTGCGGGCGTTCTCGAAACTCAGAGATCCGGACAAGCGGAAGGCTGTTCTGGAATTTGTCGAGGCAATCCTAGCCGCCGAGAAACCGATACGCGAAGAGCCTGACGACTAACGTTCGACCATGCTTGTCACGCAATGGTGCGCATACCGATTTTCCGTTCGGGCAGCCGTGATTTTTCACCGGGTGTCGTTTCTCACACGCCTACCTACATAGGTATTGTCCAAAAAAATCCGAAGGGAAACGCTTCAACAGAGCAGCCGATTCTAGCCAGCGCCAATGCTCCGCACGAAACAAGAATCGTTCGGAGTACGACTATGATTGGATTCAGGACTTCCATTATTGCAGCGATTATGTCGATTGGCGTGATCAGCTCTGCAAACGCGCAATGCCCGACATGGGCGACATCAAATCCCGCTCTATTTGATTCGCAATACCCCGATAGCAGTGTGTTGAACGACTGCGAGTTAACGCCAGCAGGCAGAATGGGCCTGGAATTACCTGGCGGAGCGGCTCCCTCGTTTGGGCGCAATAGGGCTTATGGGGCAATGCTTGGCGTTGCTCAACACCACAGCTTTCGGCACCGATCGCGGTGAGTCAGGGGTTGTGTCGGGGCGCGCCGCCGTCCATCCGGGCCATCCATCGGAACGAGGTTCGGGTGTTCAATCCCGATCGTAAGGACCACCATTGGGGCAAGCGCAAGCTGAAGAGAGACCAATGACAGTCTTCGTCAAGCGCTGAACGGAAACGTGAGACGCCCCTATGTTGAAACGGCGCCAAGTCGAACTTAGATCAAGTTGCGCCAGCTTGGGAGATTTCGCAATGCTGCGAGCAATCTTCATTGTGACTTGTCTTGTTATAGCGTCGCCCTCGGTTGCCCGGCAGGTGCGGGTAATCACGGGAGACATCGAGCATATATACGGGCCCGGCGGTGAGATACTCGACGATGCTGAGCTGCGTGCACGAAACGAGCGCGCCGAGAGAATGCAGCTTGAAAAGCAGCAAATCGAGGCCGAGGACGAGCGGCTTAGGCTTCGGCGTGACCAAGCGGCTCTCGCCTATGCAAGCGCTCCGACTTGGGACTCAACATATGGCGGCGGGTTTTTCGATGGTCGCCATCGGGGTCACGGGAGGATAAGCGCCTCGCCCAGGATCGGCAATCGACGATGACTCACCGCGCTTTGCGCAAGCAGGGCGCTGGCCCGACGCTCGTGGCCGCAGAGCGCATGCCACGTTAAAGACCTATCAGGGCAGCCGCCGGAGATGCAGCAATCGCGGCACCGCTGAATGTCAACCTGACCTGACCGTTGCCGCCAGCGCCCGAAAAGCGGACCACTTCGGAGCCCGCCCGCGCTTCGCAGTCGGGCCGATTTTGTTGAAAAAGACCGGAAGTAATTCGTCGCAATGACGAGTACTGATGCAGGCGAACGGCTCCGGCTGTTCTTATGCGAGCCTCGGAGTGGGTATCGGGATCAGCTTGGCCATCTTTCGAAGGTTCTGGGCGGTGGCTGCGAGGATGAACTCATCTCGGGCTCCGTTTGGGCCTCGTAAACGTAGACGGTCGAGCCTGAGAATGCGCTTGAGGTGCGCGAACAGCATCTCGATCTTTTTGCGGAGCCGACGCGAGGTGCCTCCTTCCCACGAGCCTGCGATCTGGCGGGCCATGTCGCGAGCGCCCTCATAGATTGAGCGCGGCACCCTCCGTGAAGGCTGCTTGGGGCAACACCGGGATTTCAGTGCGCACCGACCGCAATCGCGCTTTCTGGCCATGTAAAGCATCGTGGCGCCATCATTCACCAGCGTTCCCGTCGTGGTGAGTACGTTGCCGCTGGGACAGCGGGACACGTCACCTGCGTGGTCATAGGTGAAGTCCTCGCGCGAGAATATCCCGTCTGTGCGGACCGACTTGTCGAACACTGTGACGTGTGGCTCGATGCCGTGCTCGTAGACTAACCATCCGAGCATCTCGGCCGAGCCATAGCCGCTGTCGCCGAGGAGTCGGCTCGGATAGAGATCGAACCGTTCGAGCGAGCGCTCAATCATGCGCTTGGCGGCCAAGACCTCAGCCTGCCGGATTGCTGTTGTCGCTTCGACATCGACGATGATCGCATTCTCGATGTCGATCAGGTAGTTCGCCGAGTAGGCGAAGAAGGCTTGGCCGCCGTGCGCTCCCGTCCAGCGCGCCGCCGGATGGGAGGGCGACACAAACTTCGGGGTAACCTCAGTCGCCGCGCCGAAGGCGGCATCGTCGAGGGCAGCCAGATACTCATCGATGGCTCGTCCAGTAGCCTCAGCCGGAAGCCCCTTGTCACCTTCGATCCCCTTCTGTCGATTGGCATCGGCTTTGATCAGGCTCGCATCGACTGCAAATCCGTCCCCACCGACCAGCCGCTCCCTGATGCAGCGGCGCAAGACGCTCTCGAACACACGACGAAACAGATCACTCTGCCGGAAGCGGCCATGCCTGTTCTTGGAGAACGTCGAGTGATCCGGCACCGTCCCATCCAGGCCGAGCCGGCAGAACCACCGGTAGCCCAAATTGAGATGAACCTCATCGCACAGTCGCCGCTCCGATCGGATGCCAAAGCAGTAACCGATCAAGAGCATCCGGATCATGAGCTCGGGATCGATCGAAGGTCGACCGATACTGCTGTAGAAAGGCGCCAGGTCCTGCCTGACCTGATCAAGGTCGACAAATCTATCGATCGACCGGAGCAAGTGGTCGCTGGGGATATGCCTTTCGAGCGAGAACTCATAGAACAACGCAGCCTGTTCGACTTGCCGATGCCCCATCATGATCTTCAGTCCTGCCAATTAGACAGACTGAATCACTTGTAAAGCGACGCCAGCGGTTGTGTGGCATGTCTCGCCCCTGGTTGGGGCGCACCGAAAGCAGACGACATTTTAGTGGCATATGCACCTATTAGGCTATATAGGTGTCCTAGGACTAGCCAAATCGTTTTGAGAGGAGAACCAAGGTGAAGCGGCGAAAATTCAAGCTTGTCGGACGCGGGAGGGCTTCGGAAGGCCCAAGCGCGATGAAGACCGCGCCCGGACAATGCAACGTGACGGCCCTTCGCAAGGCGTCGCGCCGGATATCGCAGCTCTACGATACCATCATGGCTCCCAGCGGCCTTCGTTCGACTCAACGCACGATCCTGGCTCAAATCCAGCGGCACGGCGCATCAACAATGGGCGACTTGGCCGAGGCGTTGGTGCTCGATAGATCGGCGTTGGCCCACAACCTAAAGCCGCTCGAGAGAGATGGACTCATTGAAATCGTAGTCGATAACGAGGATAGGCGGAGCAGGCGAGTCAAGATTACCAAGCGTGGTTTGGCAAAACTGAACGTATCGGTCGAAGGCTGGCAAACTGCTCAGCGGTGCTTCGAAACAGCAGTCGGTTCGAAGGAAGCGACCGCGCTGCGGTCGGTACTTGCCACGATTTCGTCGGCTGAGTTCGCGGAGAAGTTCGATCACGCATTGAGGAGTTGAGCGAGAAATCGCTTCAGCGGCGCTGGATTCGCGAAGCGTCCGATCAAATCGGGCCGACGTTGCAGACAGGACCAAGGGACAGGAAGACCACCATGGATGATCAAGCGCGAAACGCATCTAGTTCGGCCGCATCGAAGATCAACGTTAGCGATCCACCGGATCGCAAGGCCGCCCGATGGGTTAGCGGACGCAGGGCGCGGGTGCTTCTGTGCGCGTCAGGCGTGTCCTTCATGATCATGCTCGATTCCAACATCGTCGCAGTCTCCCTTTCGGCCATCGCGCGCGATTTGAACGCCGCCTTCGCGGATATCGAATGGGTCGTCAGCGCCTACGTGCTCACCTTCGCGGCATTGCTGATGTCAGCAGGGTCCCTGGCTGACCGATTTGGCCGACGCCGGCTCCTGATTGTTGGACTTTCCATCTTCACCTTGGCGTCGATGCTCTGTGGGGTCGCGCCAACGGCGCTCATCCTTAACGCGGCCCGCGCTCTTCAAGGAGTGGGAGCGGCGATGCAACTCAGTGCGGCGTTGGCCGTTCTCGGTCATGAATTCCGTGGCCCCGATAGGGCGAAAGCCTTCGGGTTCTGGGGTACCGTGATCGGAGTGGCGGTGGCAGTCGGCCCTGTCGTTGGCGGCTTGATCACGTCCGCTTTCGGCTGGCGCTGGGCGTTCCTGATCAACATTCCGGTGAGCATTGTTATGATCTGGCTCGCTGTGGCCGCCGTAGAGGAGTCTAACGATCCGGATGCCCGGAAACTAGACCTAGCCGGTATGGTGCTTTTCGGAGCCGGTCTTTTTCTGCTGGTTTGGGCTTTGATCGGGGCCAATGTAGATGGCTGGTTGAGCCGGACCACAATGACAAAGTTTGCAACCGCGGCGCTGCTCCTCGTGCTCTATGTCATGGCGGAACTCGTCCAGAAGCGTCCAATGGTCGATTTCGGGCTGTTCCGTAACCGTACATTCTTGGGGAGCAGCGTTGCGATGCTTGGCTTTGCGTCAGCTGCGCAGGTCATGATGACTTATTTGCCGCTCTATCTCCAGAACATTTTCGGCTTGAGCCCGGCGGCCGCAGGCCTTGCCATGTTGCCCTTTGCCCTTCCCTTGTTCCTCTTCCCCCGTGTCGCTGCCGCACTCGCGACCCGGATTTCTGGACGGGCGCTTCTGACAATCGGCCTTGCCATCGTGGCAATCGGCAACCTTGCGACTGCAATTGCCGTGGCGGCCGATCTGTCGATCGGGCTCGTGGCGATTGGCATGCTGCTCACCGGGTGCGGCGCTGGATTGCTGAATGGCGAAACTACGAAGGTGTCAATGAGCGTGATTCCGCCGGAGCGGGGCGGGATGGCGTCGGGTATCGGCGGCACGCTTCGCTTTGTCGGCCTAGTGACGGGCTTGACCGGCCTCGGCGCGGTTCTCACTGCGCAAACCGAGCATCACTTCGTGGCTGCGACGTCCGCGTCGGGTTTGCTGCCAATGCACGAGGGCAGCCCTTCGGTGGTGGTTTCGCGAATCATCGCAGGCGACATTGCGGGCGTTGTCGCAGGAATGCCGGAGGCCGCCGCAGCGAGGATGCTCGAGGTGGGACGCATGAGCTTCGGCGCGGGCTTTTCCGTGGTCCTCCTGGTAGCATCGAGCATCGCCACGCTTGCGGCATTACTGACCTTCGCTCTCGTCAGCGCAACCGAAACCGCTCCCACACCTATCGCATCGTCTGAGCAGCCAGCACTGCCCGAAATCCTCGACTGACCAGCAGAGCCTTGCTGCAAACGCCACCTTCGCAGAGACAGGAGGTTCACATGAGTGAGACGCCTCAGGCGACGCCGTCCGAGAATTGGTGGTCTCGTTTTTGGCGCCGGCTGCGTGAGTTCGAGGAAGCTATGGATACGAGTGCGGTGGAAGTCCTGCATCGCCGAATCAGCGTGCTCGAAAGAGAGGTAGCGGAAATCAACGCCAACCGGTCGGAAGCGGGAGCAATCCACGTGGAAGGCGACCGTGTTGGCTAGATAGTGTCGGCTTTCTTCGCCTTGCGGAGTTTGTACGCACCAATGGTTTTCTTGGTCTCGGTGATAATGGCTTCCGAGAGCTGAGCGTCGAGGTGAGGAATAAGGAGCCGTGGGGCATGGAATGCCACGACATCCCGAGCGCCGTGATGGGGGAAGAGCTAGGGAGGCATTTGCTTTGCTGCGGCAGTCCAGGGCCCACGAGGCTGATCGGACTGCTTCGATGGAAACGGTCAACTTCGAAGATTAGCTTGTATGCCGGGCAGTCCCGCGGGGCGCCATGATGCCGTTCATCGTCTGTAACATGCCCAATGCCGCCCCCTGCATCTCTGTCGAAGACGCTATCAGAAATGCCGTTCGGACCACTTGTCTCGGTGTCGATGGTGTGCATATCGAGCCAACTAAGGGAGTGATGCAGATGCTGCATGGCATCGCAACGGTGCCTGGCTTGCCGACCGGCGCGAACAAAAATTCGATCCCGGCATCCGAAAAACGTTTTCTGAATGATCGCTATCCTTTCGTCGGACATCGGCGGCGCCTCGTCCTCCAATCCCCGGATCACGGTGCAGAAACCCCGGTTCGCTCGGCCAACTGTTTCAAAAACCAGTCCAGAATGCCACGTGTAGCTCTAATTTGCCCGCCCGCGAGTCTCGGTGATGGAGCAGAATGGCTCGGCAATACTACAAGCGCAACGGCACCACGACCTTATTCGCGGCGCTCAACATGCTGGACGGCAAGATTGTCGGCACCTATATGCCTCGGCATCGGCACCGAGAGTTCCTGCGCTTTCTCAAGCTGATTGATTATCAGACCGCGCCCGGCCTCGATCTCCATCTGGTCGTTGACAACTATGCCACCCATAAGACACCAGCCGAAAAGCGTTGGCTCAAAGGCACACCCACGCTTCCATTTGCGCTTCAAGCTGACCTCGGCCTCCTGGCTCAACATGGTCGGGCGCTTCTTTGCCGAGATCACCCGAAACCGCATCCGCCGCAGCGCCTTCGAGCGCGTCGCCGAGCCCTTCATCTGTACCAAATCCGCAGGTGAAATCCTCGAAAAAGTCGCCCGCGCGGAACAAGCGTTAGAGTCACATCACTAGCTAGAGAGTTGTGGCGCACACCCTCAGGACCATCGGCTCGCAAGCATGATGCGAGCAGTGTCGGCGGCCTCGTCGATCTGCGGCCAGTGCCCCGCTTCGAGCGCATGAATGGCGCCGTTCTTGGCCTGCGATTTCAGGTATTCGGCGACGCTGAGATGAAGATAGGGGTCGACCTTCCCCCAGATGAGCAAGAGAGGCAAGTCAGAGCGCCTGAAATCCGAGAGTCGGGCCGTATTAGCTGCCATTTCATCGAACAGTTGGTAGGTCATCTGCGCGAAGGCAGGACCGGCGCTCGGCCGTTGCGTAAAGTTCTTGTCCACAATCGGTCCAAGGAACTCGTCGTAGCGAGCCTTTTGGGTCTCGAGCATGCCGACCTGCATTTGGCCGCGCTGGAAGTTGAGCAGCCAGGCAAACTGCTGCGGGCTTGCCAGGAAGTGGCGGGTGAGCGCCTTCAGATTCTTGTTGGCGAAGAGTTCAATGAATTCGGGAACCCGGAGGCCGGGCGATTGGTCGTAGAACGCGTTCATCAAACAAATGCCCGCCGCACGCGTCGGATGCCTCAGCGCAAAATTGACAGCGGCGGGCCCGCCGGCGTCGTGGCCGACAGGGATGATCTTCTCAAGCCCCAACGCGTCCGCGACCGCTTCCAGGTCACCGAGTTGCTGTTCGAAGGTGTATACGGCGCCCTCCGGCTTGTCTGAGGCGCCGAAGCCGAGGAAATCGAACGCGATGGTTCTGCGACCGGCCCCCGCCAGATGCGGAATGAGGTCGTCGTAGATGTGCGAGTTGTCCGGAAATCCATGCAGCAGCACGAAAGCTGGACCGTTGCCTCGAAAGTCCCTGACATAAAGGCTTCCGCCGGCGTGCTGAACCCGGTGCTCGGTGAAAGCCCGAAGGGTCGCGCCGTGGGATTCTGTCATGATCTCATTCCTCTGGTAGTTGATTGGGTTGACGGCCGGGCCTTACCTCCAGCCGACTGGCGTCCGCGAGTATCCGACGAGGCTTATTGCCTCCAAGCGGCTCCGCGAGGTGCGGCGGGATCCCCGAGACTTTCTTCGACCAGATGGAGTTCGCCGGTCTGGATATCGTACAGATAGCCGTAGACGTTCACGTGCTTTGGAGTGCCGCGCGAGTTTCTGATGCTGCGCACGTCGCGATGCAGCGACTGCGTGAAGTTTTCGAGGCAGATGTCGTCCGGATCCCAGAGGTCGGTGATGTCCTGTTCGAACTCGTCCTTGAAGGTCCGGAGGAATCCTTCCGGCGTGAAGTGCGTACCCCCGCAGTCGGTATGGTGCACCACCACGACGTTGTCGATATCGAAGAGATGGCATGCGACGCTGACCGAGCGTTGCACGCTCCCGGATGCGCGGCCCCCTGCGACGACGATGGGAAAGATCGTCGTGTTCGAGCCGATCCGCTTCTTCCCGTCGTCGTCGACGAACTCGAAGACCTCGCCGGGATAGATTTGGCCCGGCAAGGCCTTTGCGACCGCCGGCGGTATGCCTCCCGTCACACGCGGATCGAAGCAGTGCACGACGACCGTTTTGAGATTTGGGATCACCCTTCTGAAGTCCGACCGGACCTTTAGCTCATCGAAGCCCGGTTGTCGGCTTATGATCGCTTTGTCGAACGCTTCTATGGACTGGCTCATGAGAACTCCTCTTCTGGGGTGAACGTGTTGGCTGCAGCCGTCCGGACGGCCCGTCGATGCTTCCGGGGGCGGACGTCCGCGGCCGGTCAAGGTAAAGGCGACAGACGCACGGAGCAGTCGGCGAAGATCTTGCAAAGGCCTCCCCGCACTGCGGATGGTCGGCAATTGCCGGTCTGAAGGAAGAGGGGCCTCGGACCCTGCCGCCATCCTGCCAGGCAGCGTCAAATACGCGTTCAACTAACTCGCCCCCGAACGCGTCAGCGAGCAGTCGTAGCAGATCTGTTTCCATGCGGACGCCTATGAGCCTCGAATGTGCCCCAGATGACTTTCGTAGGTGCATCCTAAGACAGTTATAGTTCATTCAATAGACTTGATCTGCTTGGGTCACTAGATCGTGATAGCACGTAGAGTAAGTCTCTTTCGAATTAGAAAGTCTATTGAACAGACTACGAATTTGGGATGTGATCTGGGTCCACTGGAGAAAGGAAGGCCGTGATGGCGTTGGGGACCGACTATGAATCGCAGGATTGTCCCGTCGCGCGCGTGCTCGAACTGCTTGGGGAGCGCTGGACCTTCCTCATCGTGAGGGATTGCTTCACCGGTATTAGTCGGTTCGGCGATTTCATCGACCGGCTCGGGCTTCCGAGGGGCGTGCTGACGGTGCGTTTGGCGAAGCTGGTCGCGGCCGGCGTTCTTCGCAAAAAGAAATATGCGCCACGGCAATACGACTACGTCTTGACGGAGCGGGGGACGACGCTGTGGCCGATCCTGTTTTCGATGGCGGCCTGGGGCGACACGCAGTTGGCTCCAGCCGGCGGACGGCGGCGACTATTTTCGCACGAGGCCTGCGGTGCCCGGCTGTCGGCGGATGGGGCTTGTCCCAGGTGCAAGATGGCGGTCGCGCCCGCCGACGTTGTGATCAGCAACGGTCCAGGGGCCGAGCTGCATCTTCGCAGAGATCCGGTGACGCGGGCTCTCGATGCGCCGCATCGGATGCTGACTCCGCTCGTGATCGGTGGCCGGACACCTGCTCCGCATTCGGACGATCCTGACGAACGATCCCGCGATCGAAAGCGGACCGCGCAGCGGCGTTGAAGCGCCGTCGGACGCCGGAATTCACCAGCATGCAACCGCGGCGCCGCTTGTTTGTTAGCGGGCGTTTGATGGTTTCCTGGAGGAAAGCGGCGCGCGCGGACCGACGAGCGCGTGTGATAGTGGATGACGCAGGCAATGGCATGAAATGACCTGCACTTTGGCAGAAAACAACGTTGTGCGACCCACCTCGGCATTTGATGCTTCGGACCGGGAAACGAACGTCTAAGGGCCTGGTTTTCGAGCGTGAGGAAATCCTCCGAAGTTCTTCGGTCGCATCGTCTTGCTGCAGCTGAGTTGGCAGAGAGGAGTGCAGCCGCGAGAATGAAATCAGGCTTCCTATGGGAGGACCGAATGCTGGAGCTTAAGCCCGACCGGACGCGGGAGATTCTTGACAATCCGGCGTTCAGGCAGTTGGCCTCGGCGCGCGCCAGGCTTCGTTGGAGCCTTTCGATCGTGGCGCTGATCATGTTCTTCGGCTTCATCGCGTTGATCTCTACTGCCCAAGGTGCGCTCGGCGCGACTGTCGCGGGAAGCCCCATGCCGCTCGGGTTTCTACTGGCGCTCTTCATGATCGTGCTGGTCGTCATCCTGACCGGCCTCTACGTCCAGCGGTCCAATTCGCGCTTCGATGAACTCGCCCGCGCCCTGAATCGGGAGTTTGGCCAATGAGGCTTTGGTATCTCTTGGCCGTGGCCCTCGCCGCATCTCCGCTTACCGCGTCGGCGCAGACGGTTGCCGCGACGGCCCCCCGCGGTCCGGACTGGATCGCCATCGGCATGTTCATGGTGATCGTCGTCGCAACGCTCGTCATTACCTATCGCTCAGCGGGCAGCACGAAATCGAAGGCGGATTTCTACACCGCGGGCCACGCGATCACGCCGCTGCAGAATGGCCTTGCGATTGCTGGCGACTTCCTGTCGGCGGCAGCGTTCCTCGGAATCTCGGCGCTGGTCTATGCCAACGGATTCGACGGGCTTCTGTACGCGCTCGGCTTCCTCACCGGTTGGCCGATCGTCCTGTTCCTGATGTCGGAACGCATGCGCAACCTCGGCAGCTATACCTTTGCCGATGCAGCCGCGTTTCGCCTCGATCGGACTCCAGTCCGGCTGGTCGCGGCGACCGGAAGCCTCGTCGTCGTGCTGTTCTATCTGGTTGCGCAGATGATCGGGGCCGGCAAGGTCATCGAGTTGCTGTTCGGGGTCAACTATTTGTTTGCGGTGGTTGGTGTCAGCATCCTGATGATCCTCTATGTCACCGTCGGCGGCATGCAGGCGACGACCTGGGTTCAGATCACCAAGGCAGCCTTGCTGCTGTGCGGCGGAACGCTGCTGGCGTTGGCCGTGCTCTGGCACTTCGATTTTAGCTTCGGCGAGCTGTTCGCCGCCGCCAGCAAGATTCATCCGAAGGGAACCGCGATCCTCGCACCCGGCGGACTGTTCGCCGAACCGGTCTCCGCCATATCGCTGGGGCTTGCACTGGTGTTCGGAACGGCCGGCCTTCCCCACATCCTGATGCGCTTCTTCACGGTGAAGGATGCCGCCAGCGCGCGCAAATCCGTGTTCTATGCCACCAGCTGCGTTGCCTATTTCTGTCTTGTCATTCCCATACTCGGATTTGGCGCAGTGGCGATCCTGATGTCGGATTCGAGCTATTTCCATGTCGGTACATCGGGACAATTCAACAAGATCACCGATCTGATCGGCGGACCGAACATGGCGTCGATCCATCTTGCCCATGCGATGGGGGGGCCGATCATGCTCGGCTTCATTTCGGCATTGGCCTTTGCGACGATTCTCGCGGTGGTCGCCGGATTGACGCTCGCCGGCGCTTCCGCCGTCAGCCACGACATCTATGGCCAGGTGATCGCGAGCGGACGCGCGTCGGAGGCGCGCGAAGTGTGGATTTCGAAAATCGCCGCTGTCGCAATCGGCATCGTTGCGGTGCTTCTCGCCTACGCATTTGAAAATCAGAACGTGGCGTTCATGGCGGGCCTTGCACTGTCGGTAGCTGCAAGTTGCAACTTCCCGGTGCTTGCGATGGCGATCTTCTGGCGCGGCACTACCACGCGCGGCGCGGTGGCCGGGGGCCTTGCCGGCCTCGTTGCTTCCGTTGTCCTGGTCGTGCTCAGCAAGACCGTCTGGGTTGCCGTGTTCAATTTCAAAAGCGGCGCCATTTCCCTACGAAAATCCCGCGCTGTTCTCGATGCCGCTCGCCTTCCTCCTCACCTGGCTGTTCTCGGTGACGGATCAAAGCGCACGCGCCATGCGTGAGCGCAAGGCATTCGATGCGCAGTTCGTCCAATCTGAGATCGGCACGGCGCCCACGACGGAGAACCGAACTTTGGCGCCCGCAACACCCTGACTGGGAAGGGGTGAGCGACGTCAACACAAACCTCAGGAGGAGAGAGGCCGGCACCTGTGCCGTCCACTCTTAAGCGATCGGACACATCATGATGGAAACACGCACTCTCGACGAGACCCACGACCCGGCAAGACGCAGCTTTGTGGAAGCCGCCAATCGCACGGATACGGATTTCCCGATCCAGAATCTGCCGCTCGGCGTATTCAGCAGCAAGGCCGACCCGAAACTTCGGATTGGCGTGGCGATCGGTGACCGGGTTTTGGACCTGAAGAAAGCGAGCGGCGCCAGCGAGCGTTTCACGCAACCGACGCACGATGCCTTGCAGCAGACGTCGCTCAATTCGCTGTTTGCGCTCGGTCCCGCCGCGATGCGCGACCTCCGCCGCACGGTCGCCGACATGCTCGACCAGGGCAGCTCCGGCAATCAGGTCCGGCGGCATGCGTCGGATCTGCTGACGCCCATGGTCGCATGCAGCCTCCATCTTCCGACGAAAGTGTCGAACTACACCGACTTTTATGCCGGCATCTATCACGCTCGCACCGCCGGCGCGTTGTTGATGCCGGAAAATCCACTGCCAGAGAATTACAAATGGGTGCCCATTGCCTATCACGGCCGGGCCTCGTCGGTGCAAGTCGGGTATGGCGCGGTTCGGCGGCCGCTCGGGCAGCGTCCGCCGACGGCCGCCGGCGCAGCGCCGAGTTTCGGCCGGTGCGAGCGGTTGGATTTCGAGCTCGAAATGGGCTTCTACCTCGGCGGCGGCAACCGGCTCGGCAAGCCCATTCCGATTGCCGATGCGTCGCAGGAGATCGCCGGCTTCTCCCTCTTGAACGACTGGTCGGCACGCGACATTCAGCGCTGGGAGATGTTTCCGCTCGGCCCCTTCCTGAGCAAAAGCTTTGCAACCTCAGTTGCGCCCTGGGTGGTTACCGCGGATGCGCTCGCGCCCTTCCGCGTCGCGGCGCTGCCACGCCCGGACGGCGATCCGCGTCCGCTCGATTATCTCTTCGATGCCACGGACCAGGCGAATGGCGGGCTCGACGTCCATCTCCAGGTGTTGCTGTCGACCGAGAAGATGCGTGGCGCGAACGAGCCTGCTATCGAAATCCTCACCTCGAACGCGAAATACCTCTACTGGACGCCCGCGCAGATGGTTGCCCATCATACCATCAATGGCTGCAACCTGCAGCCGGGCGATCTGATCGGCACCGGCACGATTTCCGGACCAAGTCCTGCAGAACTCAGCAGCATGCTGGAGTTTACCAGTGCCGGGTCGAAGCCGGTTGCACTTGCGAACGGAGAGCGGCGTGGCTTTTTGGAAGATGGCGACGAAATTACGTTCCGCGGCCGGTGTAGCCGGCAGGGATACGCCACCATCGGGTTCGGATCGTGCGTTGGTAGAATCGAGGCCGCCGAAATCTCAAGTGCGGCAAGAACTCCTTGACATCATTTATGGAGCGTTCAATGGACTGCCGTGGTTCCCTTGTTCACGCGCATCTTGTTTCGCCTGGGCTTGATCAGGATGAAGTGCGATATGGACAGCTTCTGACACTTTTGACGGCCATGTCGGTGCAGCTGGCTTTGTACCTGCTCATGTCGTTGGCGCAGACGTCCTCCTAGCTGCTCCGCTCCGGACGACGGAAATCGGAGGGCGAGCGGTTAGTCCACTTCTTAAACGCCTTTCGAAAGCTGGTTGCGTCGGCAAAACCGATGCGTTCGGCGATCTGGTCGATCCCCATATGAGTATTCTCGAGAAGCTCGGTCGCGAGTGATTGTCGCATCCCGTCGGCGATGGATTGATAGGACAGTCCCTCCTGGGCCAATCTCCGGTGGAAGGTGCGCAAGGAGAGGCCGAGTTCAGAGGCGATCCCCGCTGCGGCCGGAAATCGGTTCGGGCTGTTGAGGCATGCGGTGCGTATCCTTCGAACGAGCTCGGATTCGCCGGGAAGCTCGGTCAACACTGCATCGCATACCTGCTGGCAGATTTTCGCCGTGATCGGGTTGGCGTTTGGGCAGGGCATATCGAGGATTTTGGCATCGAAGTGCCACTCCAAGCGATCGGCGTCGAACTCGATCGGACAGTTGAACATGCGCTCGTAGTTGCGCCAATGAATCGGGGCTGGGAACGGAAAGATCATTCGCCTGCTCGGGAAGGGCGATTCCAGGACACGACTGAACAGCGCGGTCATCGAGCTCCGCCAGAATTCCGCGGCGAACGGCAACAAATCGCCGAGAGTGTCGAGGCCGTGGCTGCGCAGGATCGCCGTCGTTCTTTCGATCCGGAAGCTGATCTGCCGGACCGCGGGACCCGCCATGGTGACATGATCGAGCGAGAACAAGAGCGAATCACCGAAGGTGCGACTGGAAACCAACGCGTAGCCGTAGATGCCGTAGTCGCTGATGCGCTGCCGGGCTCCGGCCAACAGACCGATATCGGGTCGCCTGGCGAGCCGCTGGGCGTTCCGGTAGATGGCGAGCCGCTGCCGGTGCGAGATGCGGGCATGCACGTCTTCGAGCTGCGCAGCGTCGATGCCGGTTCGCGCGAACAGGTCACGCACCGAAATCCCTTCCGCCGCGAGCTCACCGGCGAGCGCACCCAGCCCCACGAGGTTCTGCGTCGGCGCGTCGGGATCGCCTAGGATCGGTGTCACGAGCTTGATTGGTTTCATGGATCCTCCCTGCGTGCCTGGCACGAATTGACGTATTTGAACCGGCTGTTTTCGCCGTTTGGCAGTTATTGACATCATAAGTGGCAGAGCTTGACGTTGTCACGCATCTTATGATGGACAACATTCAAAAGATACCAACCGGCTGGCAAAGAGGAAGTGTCTATCGGCCGGCACGAAACGCCCAATAGAGGGCGGCCGGTCGTTTTTGACGAAACGAGGGATGACATGACAACCGTTACGCACGAGATCGACGGCAAGGTCGGCGTGGTCACGCTCGCGAAGCCGCCGCACAATTTGCTTGATGACCAGCTTATCAATGATCTCGTTGCCGCCTATCACGCCGTGGTGGCGGACGGCTGCCGTGCGATCCTGCTGCGGAGCGCGATGCGGCATTTCTGCGCGGGCGCCGAAATGGCGTCCTGGGGGACGGGTACGACGATCCACACCAGCCAGCCGAGGGTCGAGGCCATGCTGCGGGATCTCGAAGAAGTGCCAGTGCCGACGGTTGCGGCCATCAACGGTGGCGCGCTCGGCGGTGGCCTCGAGATCGCGCTGACGTGCGATATGATCATCGCGGCCGACACCGCATTTCTCGGCCAGGTCGAAGTCGCGGTCGGCCTTTTGCCTGTACTCGGGGGCACGCAGCGCCTCGCGCAGCGGGCAGGCGTCGCGCGCGCGAAAGAGATCGCGATGCTCGGCCGTCGCCATACGCCCGAGGCGTTTGAGCGCTGGGGCATCATCAACCAGGTCGTGCCCGAATCCGAACTCGGCTCGGCGTCAATGACCTGGGCGCGTCAGCTCGCCGCCGGTCCGACGCAGGTCATCAAAGGCATCAAGCTGCAGGCCAATCTCGAGGCCCGTGGCGGCATTGCGGCCGCCGACGCCCGCCAGGTCGAGATCAACGACATGATCTGGAAAGCAAAGGACCGGCAGCGCGGCGCCGACGCCTTCTTTGCCGCCGGGCCTGCGACAGCCGCCTTTCAGGGAGATTGATCGTGTCCGCAGCGCCGCTTGAAGGATTGCGGGTGGTCGATTTCACCCGCGTGCTCGCAGGTCCCCATTGCACCAAGGCACTTCGCGACCTCGGCGCCGACGTGACCAAGATCGAGCCGCCCGCCGGCGATTTGGGACGGGTCGGGCTGCCGTTTGTCAACGGCATCGGCCTTTATTACGTGCAGCAGAATGCTGGAAAGAGGAACCTCAGCCTCGACCTGAACTATGCGGAAGCGCGTGAGATCGTGCAGCAGCTCTGCCAAGGTGCCGATGTCATCGTTGAGAATTTTCGCCCCGGTACGCTCGCGCGTTTCGGCTTCGGTTATGACGACGTCAAGGCGTTCAACCCCGGGATCATCTATGTTTCCTTGAGCGGATATGGACAGGCCACCTCCTGGAGGAATCGGCCCGCCTTTGCGCCGACCGTTCAGGCCGAGACCGGTCTGACCGCGATCGTCCAGGAGCATTTCGGCGAAGCGCTGTCTGAACCACGCGGCGACTCGTCCAGTCATGCGGATATCTATACGGGATTAGAGGGCGTCATCGCCGTGCTCGCGGCCTTGCACCACCGCAATCGCACCGGCGAGGGTCAGCACGTCGATGTTTCCATGGCCGCCACTATGCTGTCGGTGAATGAGCGCGCCGGCGCGATGCTGTCGGAAATCGACACCGACGGCGAGCCGATCGCGCTGTCGGCCAACGAATCTCACATTTACGAAATGGCCGACGGCTCCCGGTTGACCATTGCCGCAAGCCCGATCTATTCGCCAATGTTCACGCGCTATTGCGCGATGATGCGGCGGAGCGACCTTCTCGCCGATCCGCGCTATGCGACAGCCAAGCTGCGTCGGCAGAATCTGCCCTCGCTCCTGGCCGAAGTCCGGGCTTGGCTCGCGACGTTCGACAATCTCGAGCAGTTGCAGGCGCAGGTGAGCGAAGCGGGGCTTGCCGTCGGCCGGGTGCGAACCGTTAACGAGTTCGCGAATTCCGACTGGGTCAAGGAGTGGAACGCGGTCGTCGAGGTTGACGATCGGAGCAGCGGCACGGTGCGCATGCCCGGCAACCCCTGGATCTTTAGCCGGTCGGAGCTGCCCCCTGCCGGCGCACCAGCCTACCAAGGCGAACACAATGAGGAAATCCTGAAAGGGCTGCAGGTCCCTGAGCATAAGATCCGAGACCTGGAAAAGCGTAACATCATTCTGAGCCGGCGGTAGCAACCAAAGCATCATCTCGAACGGGTGTTGCCATGTCGCCATTCCAACCCTTCCGGCGCGCGCCATAACAGGAAGCTCACGGTGCAGCTAACCCTGAAAGGCAAGATCCACCGGGCCGCGTGACGCAAGAAAAACGGCGGGCTCAATTCAGCGGAAAATGACAGGTAAAGGAATGCCATGACCTACCAAACCCTCCTTTTCGGCATCGAGCAGGGCGTCGCGCGCATCACGATCAATCGACCGACGCAGTTGAACGCGATCGACGTGCTGACGGCAAAGGAGCTCGCGCTCGCTGCCAAGCAATGCCGTGCCGATTCAGCCGTGCGATGTGTTGTGCTTTCCGGCGCTGGCGACCGTGCGTTCTGCGCCGGAGGTGACGTGGCGGGCTTCGCATCGGATCTGGAGCGGGTCGACAGCCTGCTCGCGGAGATGACTGCGCATGTCGAGGAAGCGATCTCGGTGCTCGTGCGGATGCGGGCACCAGTCGTGGCCGGAGTGAACGGCATAGTAGCTGGCGCTGGCCTCGGCCTGATGGCGGCTGCCGATCTCGCCGTGGCCTCCCAGACGGCAAAGTTCACGAGCGCCTACACGAAGATAGGGCTCCCTCCCGATGGAAGCACGACCTGGTTTCTGCCCCGTCTGATCGGTCACCGCCGGACGAAGGAGCTGTTCCTATTGAATCGCGTATTGGCCGCGGACGAAGCGATGGCTTGGGGATTGGTCAATCGGGTGGTTGCGCCCGAGGAGTTAGCAGCGACGGTCGATCAAATTGCTCAGCAGCTCGCCCGCGGCCCGACGCTCGCATTCGCCTCCGTCAAACGGCTCTTGCTTTCGAGCGGTGACGCCATCCTCGAGCAACAGATGAAGGATGAAGCAGCCTCGATCGTCCAAATGTCCCGGTCGCGTGACGGCCTCGCGGGCGTCAAGGCGTTCAAGGACAAGGTCGAGCCGAGCTTCATCGGGAGCTAGGCACGCCACCACGACTCAATACTCGAAGAAGATCCTGTGAGGAGACAAAAATTGCCCATATCGATCGAAAAATTCGGGAAACAGAAGGTCGCCGAAGTGAACGGCAAGCGGATGGCCTACATCGACGAAGGCGCGGGCAGCGCCATCGTCTTTCAGCATGGGAATCCGACGTCGTCCTATCTGTGGCGCAACGTGATGCGGCACTGCGCCGGCTCGGGACGTCTGATTGCCTGCGACCTGATCGGCATGGGCGGGTCCGACAAGCTGTCAAATTCCGGCCCTGACCGCTACGGGTACCAGGAGCAGCAGGAGTTTCTGTTCGGGTTATGGGACAAGCTGGATCTCGGAAACGACGTGATCCTCGTCATACACGACTGGGGCTCCGCCCTGGGCTTCGATTGGGCTCGTCAGAATCCAAAGCGGGTTAAGGGAATTGTCTACATGGAGGCCATCGTCAAGCCGTTGACCTGGCAAGATTGGCCCGAGAATGCACGCAAGGTCTTCCAGGGCTTCCGCGGCGAGCGCGGCGAGGAAATGGTTCTTGAGAACAACATTTTCGTCGAGCGAGTGCTGCCAAGCTCGGTATTGCGCGGCCTGACTGAGGACGAGATGGCGGTGTATCGCGCCCCCTTTACGACGCCGGGTGAAGACCGGCGCCCCACGCTGAGCTGGCCGCGTCAACTGCCGATCGACGGCGAGCCGGGAAGCGTCGTTGCCATCGTCGACGACTATGGTCGGTGGCTGGCCGAGAGTCCGATCCCCAAGCTGTTTATCAATGCTGAACCGGGCTCGATCCTGACCGGCTCGGCCCGCGACTTCTGCCGGACCTGGCGAAATCAAAAGGAGATCACTGTCAAGGGTAGTCACTTCATCCAGGAGGACAGTCCCGATGAAATCGGCCGCGCCGTTGCCGATTTCGCGCGATCGGTCCGGGACGGAACATTCGCAGGCGACTGACAACTTCCGGGCCGATTGCTTGGTATTTCTCGCTCCACCAAAGGTGGAGACAAGAACATTCGGGCATGCGTCCCTCCGGGGCGGGCGTTGACGCGCGGCTGTTCTTCATGTCGCGGCGGAGATCCCCCTCGCATAGCACGCAGACGTTTTTGGTAATTGGCGCGACCGGCAAAACCGGTCGCCATACAGTGCAACTCCTTCTTGAAAGAGGTCACGCGGTCCGTGCGATGGTACACAAGCAGGATGAACGCTCGGAGGCGCTTCGGCGCATGGGCGCGGAGGTCACGATTGGTGAACTCCTGGAGCACGACGACGTAATCCGGGCGGCAGCCGGCACCAGCGCCGCCTATTTTTGTTATCCGGTTAGTCCGGGACTCATTCCGGCAACGGCATATTTCGCGGACGCGGCCAAGCGGGCAGCGCTCAAGGTCGTTGTCAACATGTCGCAGATTTCAGCGCGGGAAGATTCCAAAAGCCACGCCGCGCGCGACCACTGGATCGCCGAACGCCTTTTCGACTGGTCTGGCGTTCCGACCGTCCACATCCGTCCGACATTCTTCTCGGAATGGCTTTTGTTCCCGTTCGTGCGCTCGACCATTGTCGAGAACGGCATCATCGATCTCCCATATGGCAACGGGCGTCATGCTCCAATTGCTGGGGAGGACCAGGCACGGGTTATCGCGACTATCCTGGCAGCGCCAGCCGCTCATGTCGGGAAGACCTATCCTCTCTGCGGACCAACTGAGCTGGATCAGGCTGGAATCGCCGCAGCGATCAGCGAGGTTCTGGGCCGAAAGATCAGCTACCGGCCGTTGACAATTCCCCAATATCGGGAGCGTCTCGAAAAGACGGGCTTGTCTGAGTTCATGATCCAGCATTTCTGCGCAGTTGCTCTCGACTATCAGAACGGCCTTTTCTCGGGTGAAGACAAGTTCATCGCCGAACTGACCGGCAAGCCGCCGATGACCGTACAGGATTTCCTGACTTCGCACCGAGAAGTCTTCAGGACGACGAGCGCTGTAGGCTGACGCACGTCATGATACCGATAGGCTCGTCCGCTCTCGCCGCAATTATTCATAGGTTACTCGGTCAAGAGTCGACGATGCGATTCTAAGCCGGGACTGCGGCGACGTTGGCGTCCGATGTTTCACGCCAGCCTGCCAATAGCCGTTGTCGCCGACGGGCGACGGGTCTGCCGCCGTTGGGCGGATCGTACGGCTCCCCGTGATCGTTCGCTGCTTCCGCCGCGACGCCGACCTGTCCGGGCACACTTTGAGGAATGTTTTTTGCGACCAATATATTTCGGGTGGATGCTGCAGCTTATATGCCAGGGCATATCGGCAGGTTTTCACCACGAGCTCCTCCCTAAGCCTTGCGGCCGGATGTTCCCGCTAGACTAGCGTCGTTGGGATGGCCGGCGCGCTGCCCAGTCACGAGTGTTTTATACCCTCGTTACCGCCTGAAGAGCTTCAAAGTTGGCGCTGAGGTCCTATGTCGAATGGAATGATGACCGTAATCTAACAGCGTCTAACCAAGATTTGGAGCAAATATGGGCGAGGTTGTTCAATTCATCCCGAAGTCTGAGCGCGAGCGAGTGCGCCTAATTCGAGAAGCCCGCGCGATATATGACAGCATCTTCCCGCCTGCCGGTCCGGTCAGCGAGCAGCAGGACAAGGTACCGGCAAGTCATGCGGTCAGCGGCGCCAATGCCTATCGCGGCGACGGGGTCTTCCAGTCGTGATCAGGATCATCGCCTCGCTCAGCAATCTCGCCTCCGGCAAATTGCCACGAGCAGACCGTCACCACCTCGCGCTTCGGATCAGTTGAGAACGCCGGCGGGGCCGGATGCGATCGCAAGCGCAGAGAGGCGCCGCAACATGTCCGAGCACGCATTCCTGAAGAGGCAGCGTAGATTGATCGAACTACCGAAGAGCGTTTAGCAGCGCGTCATGCCCGCTTGAGGACGGACGATGGCCCGGACTCTCAGCCCTTCCAGCGGGCGTCGTTGCGATTGATCCCTCGGGGCGCGTTGCGGCTGGCTGACGGTTAGCCGGCCGCGGTGCGAGCAGCATGGCTTTGGCCAAGGCCATGCGCCACTCTATCAGATATTGCATCGGGGGCACTCCGACCTTCTGGCCGAAGCGCTCGCTGAAGGCCGAGCGGGATAGACCCGCCACCTTGGCCATTTCCTCCACCGACCATGCGTGAGCCACGTCACCATGGAGGCGCCTCAGGGCGCGGGCGAGAAGCGGATCAGCGAGCCCCACGAGGAGGCCGGGTCGTCCGATGGCGTCGACGCTTTCGGTGCGGAACCGCAGCGCCTCCACGAGCAGAACCTCGACAAGGCGATCGACAACGAGATCGCGGCCTGGTCGCTCGGCAAGCGCCTCCTCGACGATCGAATCTATCGTGCGTTTAAGCCGTCCCGCCGCGGGATCGGAGGCTTGGATATGGATAAGGGTTGGCAGCAGATCGCCGAGCAGGCTGCGGTTGACGGAGTCCAATTCGAAATAACCACCGAGCTGCTTGAACTCAGGTTCGAGATCGGGATCGCCGTACCGCACCTCGCCGGCCTGACAAGCCAGCGCCTCTTGCGCGTTGAGCGAAATGACTTCGCAGGCGAGGTCGCTGGCAATCGTGAAGGCCCGGCCGGCTGGCATGAGGACGAAATCGCCTGTGGCGAGACGCAAGGTTTCATGGCCGTCGACTGTCAGCCAGCATTCGCCGGCCAGCACGAGTCCAAAGCCGGCGTAAGCCACTCGCGAACGACGCATGGACCAGCGGCCGGCCCCGTGCATAACCTTGGTTTCGACCGCGCGCGGGCGCAGCAAGGTAATCACATCGGCAAGCGGTTCCATATTCAGGACGATCTATAATGCGTTAACGGACACATCACAGGCCGTGGGAATTGGCATGCGCTAGGTCTTTTCACCGCAATGGTTCCATCAGGAGACTTCATGCGCAAGATCGCTATCATTTCAGGCGACAGTTTCAATGGGACATGACCGCGTCTTCCACGCTCGATTACCGGCTAAATGCGTAGGTTGGAAGGCAAGGTTGCACTCATCACGAGCGCTGGAGGGCTGGGATCGATCGCACAGCGCTTTGTCGATGAGGGCGGGTCAGTCGGCGTTGCTAATGTCTCGGAGTATCCTGCAACGGATCTTGCTGCAAAGCTCTGTGATGGTTCGGATCGGGTTGCATTTCGATTGCGGAAATCCCGAGTCGATTGAAGCTGGCGTCGAAGAAACCCTGCGCCAGTTCGGAAGATCGACACCCCCTCAACAACGCCGCGGCCAACGGTCCATGAGATCCTTGCTCAGGACCGCACCGCCGTCGACACTTCCATCGAGATCTAGGATCAGACGATGAATGTCAACGGCCGCGGGATGATGCTCGGATGTAAATATGCCGTACCGCATATGATCGCACATTTCGCATCAGTTGAGAGCGAGCACTTCAGGAGTCGGCAAGGCCAGCGTTCCAAATATGCCCATTGGCCGGGATCGTCTCTTGATAGGAGTAAGGGCTTGCCTTGTTTTCCTTGATCCAACGCTTCTCAGCAACGGATTCGAAGGGGGGCGGAATCTCTCCCTGAAGCGACCAGAGATCAGCGGGAAGTTCATCCACGGTGACCTCCCAGTCGAAGCCCCGCTCCCTGACCCACGGCGCGATCAAACTATCGATGGTGTGGATCCACCAGCTCCTGACCACGGCGCCATTGGCCGTTCGAGCCATCTGGTCGACCTTGAAACGAACAAACTTCGGGTGCGACTTGCCGCCAACGAAATAATTCTTCGCAGTCACCTCTTCGAAAATCATGACGACGTAGAAGGCCGGGATCGGAACCGTGCCGTACGCTTCGGTGATCTTCTCCGCTAACTTCGCTTTGTCCGCGTCCGAGTATGCTCCGACCGGAGTGTAAACCTTCCATAACGGCATTATGTTTCCTCCGCTTGATGTTGGCTAACCCCGCATCTTCCGGGCAGGCGTCAGCTCGATTGAACCGGTCCCCATGGCGGGGAACCGGCCGGCACTATGGTGACTAGCTTGCGATTGACGAACTCACCGAAGCCCAATTCCGAAAGCTCGCGGCCATAGCCCGAGCGCTTGACGCCGCCGAACGGCAGCTCGGCGGTCGTCCAGGCTGGCTGGTTCACGAAAACCATGCCGCTCTCGATCCGATCGGCGACCGCGCGGCCCCGCGCCGTATCGCCGGCGAAGACCGAACGGGCTGGCGTTGGCGAGGGCGATCGCCTCCTCCTCCGTGTCGACCACAAAAAGGGACGCCACGGGCCCGAACAACTCCTGCGAATAAACCGGGTTGTCGGGCGTGATGTCCTTCAGGACCGTCGCCTGCAAATAGAAGCCCGGCCGGTCCACCCGTTCGCCGCCGACCACGACGGTGGCGCCGCCCTTCTTGGCCGCGCTAATCTGGTCGAGCAGGAGGTTCAGCGCCCGTTCCGAGGACACCGGCCCGAGCCCCGTGTCTTCCGCGGTCGGCTCACCGACCTTGAGGCCTGCCATGCCGCTCACAAAGGCGTCCTGGAACGCCTGTCCTCGTGCCTGGCCGACCACGATGATGCGCTTGGACGACACGCAGCTCTGGCCGGTGTTGAACATCCGGCCGAAGATGGCGCTCTCGACAGCGGACCCCAGCGGCGCATCCTCGAGGACGATGAGCGGGTCGCTGCCGCCCAGCTCGGCGACCACCTTTTTCAGATTGCGTCCTGCCCGCTCGGCCACCGCGGCGCCAGCGCGCTCGCTGCCGGTGATGGTCACGCCGACGATGCGGGGGTCGTCGATCAGGCGTCCGACTTGCTCGATGCTGGCGAAGAGGTTGGTGTAGACGCCCGCGGGCGCGCCGGCGTCCTGCATCAGCCGCTCGAACGCCAGCGCGCACTGTGGCACGGTCTTGGCGTGCTTGAGTAGCACGACATTGCCCGCGGCCAGTTGCGGGCCGACGACACGCGCCACCTGGTAGTAGGGGAAGTTCCACGGCTCGATCGCCAGGATCACCCCAATCGGGCGGGTCTCGAGCACGCTGTCGGGGAAGCCGGCGAAGGTCTGCGGCTTTAGGAATTCCTCGGCGCAGCTGCCGTAGTAGTCGAGGATCGCCGCGGAGAGCTCGACTTCCGCCCGCGCCGTCCCCAAGAGTTTGCCCATCTCCAGGGTGACGTAGCCGGCGTACTCGTCCGCTCGCTCCCGCAGCAGCGCCGCCGCCTTCGAAAGAATCTGGGTGCGCTCCGCGACAGGGCGATCGCGCCAATTCGTCTGATAGGCGCATCGGGCGGCGGCGACGGCTGCTTCTAGCGCCGTCTCGGAGATATCGTCGAAGGTCTTCAAACGCACCCCCGACGCCGGATTGACAGTTCCGTAGGCCACGCATTCCTCCGTTGTCTTGAGCGAACCACAACGGTTCTTGCTAGTCTGCCACATAGTGGAGCTTAGGCATTCGCGTCTCCGTCAACCATGTCGAACTCTGCCAATCTAGGCGTTCGACTGTGCCAAGGAACGGGGTCTCTCCGCTGCCTCGCGGCAAGCCCTTCAGAGCGTGGTCTAGACTGCGGGCGAGAATCGAACTTCGGCCGAGCAACGCCGATCAAGCTCCGATCAAGCCGTTGCGATTTCCCTCTTTTGATCGGGGGCCGTCGCTCCACGGCGGACTTAGCAGGCACGGCCGTTCCTGCAATAACGAGCCAGCGGTGTCCGGCCGCCATCGTAGACCGGACACCGCTGGATACGGCCGGCAGGACGTTTGCTTCAGATCATGATAGTCCTTGCCTCAAGAAACTCTTCGATGCCGTAGGCGCCATATTCGCGCCCGATACCGGAATGCTTGAACCCTCCGAACGGCGTGATCGGGTCATAACCGCCGTTGATTGAAACCCGGCCGGCCTCGATCTGCGATGCGAGGCGCCGTGCCCGTCCCGGATTCGACGAGAAAACGTATGCGGCCAAGCCGTATTCCGTGTCGTTGGCGATCTCGATCGCATGTTCGTCGTCGCGGTAATAAATCACCGACAGAACCGGGCCGAGATTTCCTCGCGCGCGATCGTCATGTCATTGGTGACATCGGCAAACACCGTCGGGCGCACGAAGTGACCGTTCGACAGCCCCTCCGGGCGGCCAGGTCCGCCAGCGAGCAACCGGGCGCCTTCGTCGATGCCACGGCGTATGTGGGATTGGACACGCTCCCACTGCCGCTCACTCGCCATCGGACCGATCACAGACTTGGGGTCGCGGGGATCGCCGGTTCATGTTGCATGCTGCCACAGACCGCTGGCGCGATCGGACATGCTCGTGTCAGGCGTCGGCGCGCACCTTGCGCAAAAGCGTCGGCGGACAGCCCGTCCATTTGACGAAGGCCTTGCGGAAACTGGTGGCTCGGAGAACTCGAAACCAGGGCCATGGTGCGGCAACAGGATGGGAGATCAACGAAAGAAACCTTGACGCACCTCCTCGTCAAGATGAACGAGCGGATGCGAGCAGCATGCCTGCAGCACCCCTTCGCCATTAAAGCGGGTGATGTCATATTGACAGACGATGGTCACGTCGGGATTGTCGTCGAGAACCTTATTCAGCCGCCGCTCATAGGTGTGGATTTCCTCGCGCCCGAGAATATTGGAGAAGAACCAGTCCATCTCGCCTGTGATCAAGTGTTTGCTAAACCCGTCCGCGCGCAGGCGCATCATGATCAGCCGTATGAAGGAGATCATGAAGTCGGCGGAAAAGACACCCTGCCGCAGATATGATTCCTGTGCGGAGACCAGGCGCAACAGGCCACGGTTGATTGCATCCTGAGGATCGATGCCCTCGTTATGGACACATTCAATGAGGCGATCTCGAGTCGATGCGTGATAGAGATAGGTGGTCGGCAAATTGGCCCGATAGTGATCCAGGAAATAGGTACGAAACGCTTCCCATTGCTCGCTTGGATTACGAAAATAGAGGCAGACATGTTTGTGGCAGCCGCCCTGACTCGCGTGCTGCACCGCATCGGTGGCTGAAACGCCGGGCGCAGCAACCGTCCCACCGATAGTGCGCCGCAATAGGAACTCCTCGAGCATTTTCTGATCGAAGCGGCGCGCCCCACGCATACCAATACGATGGCAGGACAACTGCCCATCCTTGGTCCAGCGACGCAATGAGGTCTTGCTGACGCCCAGATATTGCGCCGCTTCCTCCAGCGTTAACAGTCGTTTGGCGTCGCTCATCATTCCTGCTCGTCGATCGAAGAAGTCCCACGCCGCAGCGCAATGTAGCGGACCGTTCCTATGCAAATTCGCAGAGTCGCGCAACCCAGGATGATCAGGTCTGGGTAAGTAAGGATGCATCAGGATTGTACAACTAAGAATCCAGTTGACACATTATGGATAAGATAGATATGTTTTGGATAAGACAAAGCAAGGGCCAATGAGCCCAACCGAGGGAGGACGTAAATGAAAATCCGAGACCAAGAGATTCTCGTTCCGACCAGCATGGTCGGGAATTACCCGAACCCACGTTGGTGGGACGCATCGTGGGGACGCCATTTCACCGGCAATCAGGAGCCGCCCGACTCAATGAACCGGGAGGCCCTCGAAGATGCCATCGGGGCCATTGCGCGGGATCAGGAGATCGCGGGACTGGACATCATCTCGGATGGAAGGGTTCACGGCGACAACTATGCCGACGCGGCAGTTTATTATTACCTGCGTCGCCTCGGCTACGATCTGAAGGGAGGCCATCTCGGCTTCCCGATCTATAGCCGCCTCCATGCGGGCACCCTCGAGCAGGCGGTCAAACGCCACGGCGCGTTGATGGTCGAGCAAGCCAAAGCTCTGCGACGCGCTACTCGCAAGCCGACCAAGATCCAGTACACCGGCGTCCAGGTGCTGGCACAATGTACCAACGATCTGCACTACAGCAACAGCCGCGACCGCGCGCTCGCGATCGCCAGGGCTATCAATCAGGACGTGCTGGAGATCGACGCGTTGGGCATTGATTTCATCCAGTTCGACGAGTTCACCTGGCCCTATTTCTTCGAAGACTGGGGAATCGAAGCCTTTAACGTCGCTGTCGAGGGCGTGAAGAACGCCAAGGTCGTCGTCCATGTTTGCTGGGGCAATTGGGGTGGCACGCCTGCGTACTACCCCGACGACACCGCGAAGGCAGGTGAGATCTTCGACCTGACCAAGCGGAAGGCCAATGCTTCGGCGCCGTCCGCCACACGCTCGGTGGTGCCGAAGGCTTATGAAGCGCATATCAACGTGCTGAACCTTGAGAGCTGTGGCCGACGGGACGACGATCTCTCCGGCCTCGATACTTTCAAGGAATTCCCTTTACCCAACAACGTGGACTTCTGGGCCGGCGTGATCGACGTCAAGAGCACGATCACCGAGACGGCCGATCAGGTTGCGGACCGCATCCGTAAGCTGTCGCGCGTCATTCCGATCGACCGGCTTGGAGTGACGACGGATTGTGGGCTGATTCTCCTGCAGCGCTACATCGCCCAGGACAAACTGCACGCCATGGTCGAGGGCGCAAATATCGTCCGCGACGAGCACGCGAAGACCAAAAAGGTCGCCTGACCAAGCCATCTGTCTAGCAACGATACGGTGCTGCCCGGGAGGTTATCCTCGCTGTCCCGGGCGGCGAAGGGAAAGCCATGCCCGTCTACTCTCTGCAATGCCCGGATTGCGACCATCAGTTCAAGGGGATGGTCATGGCCCAGACCGAGCCGCCGCGCGAGTGGGTGTGCTCGAAGTGCAGTGGCCGGCGCGTCGGCATGGCGCCCGGAACGAAACCGGCCCCGCACCCCTGGGATGCAGGCCCTGATCAGAACCAAACAGGTCGTCGTATGCGGCTTGGTCATCCCCTGTCTTGTCCGTGCTGCCTCTGAAACGGCTGTCGATCGGAGACAGGCGCGAAAGCTTTCTACGACGTCGAATTGCGATCAACGGGACCAGAGGAAAATGATATGAGCGACGCGGCTGTAATGGATGTCCGGGACAACCACTGGAACATCGAAGAGTGGAGTCACAAAATCGAGGAAGTCTACGATGCGCCGAACGCCCCAGCGTTGTTCAACATCGACGAAAGTGACAAGCGCGAGTACGACGCAATCTACCTCGGAGGCGGCGCAAGTGGTCGCTTTGGTTCGGCCTACCTGCGCGCCATGGGCGGACGCCAACTAATCATTGAGGCTTGGCCGTTTCTCGGCGGATCCTGCCCGCATAACGCCTGCGTGCCCCACCATCTGTTTTCGGACTGTGCGGCCGAGTTGATGCTCCAGCGCACGTTCGGCGGAACGCTTTGGTTTCCGAAGATGGACGGCGTGCGCACATCCATCAAAGACGTCGTCGATCTGTTCAGGCAAGGGCGCACCGGCCCGCACGCCATCATGAACTACCAAAGCAAGGAACAGCTCGATCTTGAGTATGTCCTGAACGCCAAAGGGAAAATCATCGACGCGCACACCGTCGAGGTGGCGGGAAGGCGCTTCAAGGCCAAGAACCTCATCCTCGCGACAGGCACCCGTCCGCAGGTGGTGGATGTGCCGGGCAATGACCTCAAGGGCGTCTACACAAATGTGAATCTCGTTGAGACGCTGGATTACGAACCCTCCGAGACAGTCGTCGTGATCGGTGGCAGCAAGACGGCTGTCGAGTACGGTTGCTTCTTCAATGCCACCGGCCGACGGACGATCATGATCGTCAGGTCGGAATGCCTGAAGCTGATCCCAGACCTCGAAACGCGAGGTTACGTCCTGGACCGGATGAAGGAGCAGGGGATCGAGATATGGGAAGACTCCCAACTCCAAGGCATCGAAGCCGACCGGAACGGAAAGGTTAGTGGCGTTACGATCGACACGCCCAATGGCGTCGAGAAGATCGCCACGAACTTCGTTTTCATGGGGCTCGGTGAAATCCCAAACTCCGAAATGGCTGTCGAAGCGTTGGGTGTCAAGGTCGGAAACAAGAACGAAATTCTTGTCAATTCTCGTCTGCAGACGTCGGTACCGAACGTTTACGCCGTTGGTGACCTGATCGGAGCACCGATGGAGATGTTCAAGGCGCGCAAAAGTGGAGTCTATGCGGCGCGCAACGTGATGGGGGTCGAGGCCCATTACGAGCCGAATGATTTTCCTGATTTTCTGCATACCCATTACGAAGTAAGTTGGCTGGGCCTCGGCGAGGAAGAGGCTCGAAAGAAATTCAAGAACGTCATCATCATCAAGATGCCGCCGGACAACCCGAACGGCCTCAACATCGGCTTGCCGGCAGGCGACCGCGTGATGTTGTACGTGATGGCGAAGCCTCACATGTCTGGCTTTCAGAAATTAGTCATCGACGGCGACACTCGCCGCGTCTTGGGCGCCCATCACGTCGGCTACGGGGCAAAGGACGCGTTCCAGTATTTGAACGTTCTCGTCAAGAAGGGTCTGACGGTCGATGATTTGGGGGAGATGGATGAATTGTTCCTCAATCCCACCCATTTCATCCAGCTGTCGCGCCTGCGCGCGGGTAAGAAACATCTGGTCGGGCTATGAGCCCGCGCATTGTTGTCGTTACCGGAGCGGCCTCTGGTAACGGGCTGGCTATTACGTCGAGGCTTCTGTCGCGGGGCGATTCCGTTGTCGCCTTCGACGTCTCGGCGCAGGCCCTGGCAAATTGCGAGGCTGAGTATTGGGCCGATCATCGCGATGCCGTGCTGACGACGGTTGGCGATGTTTCGAACGAGGCTGATGTTGGATGCCTGATCGATCTCGCCTTGAAAGAGCGTGGACGGGTGGACGTGCTGATCAACAACGCAGGCATCACGGGCGGCTATTCCGCCACGGATGTACACACGACGCCGCTATCGGAATTCGACGAGGTGATGGCGGTAAATGTGCGCGGTGTGTTTCTGGGTTGTCATGCGGTCCTGCCCCACATGCTTGAACGACGGGCCGGCGTGATCGTCAACGTCGCCTCTGTGGCCGGCTTCGTAGCGTTCCCGAAGCGGGCTGCCTACACGACGTCCAAGGGTGCCGTAATGCAACTGACGCGATCAATCGCTGTGGACTATGCCCATGCCGGGATCCGCTGCAACGCCTTGTGTCCCGGGATGATCGAGACGCCGATGACGAAGTGGCGGCTCGATCAACCTGATCTGCGCGCGCAAGTGTTGGCACGCATCCCTCAGAACGAGATCGGAACGACGGACGACGTCGCAGCCGCCGCGGAGTTTCTGCTGAGTGACAGCGCTCGCTACATGAACGGTTCGGCGCTGGTGATGGACGGCGGATATCTGGCGATCTAACGGCGCGACGCGTCCGACAAACAAGTCAAGACTTCGGAGGAAGCAACACAATGTCGAATCGCTTGATGAACGAAGTCATCGCCATTACCGGCGGCGGCGCCGGTATCGGGCTCGCTATAGCCAGCGCGGCGTTACGCGAGGGGGCAAAGGTTGCGCTGATCGACCTCGACGGAGGTCTGGCGGAGCGCTCCGCGGCGATGCTCAGCACCGGGGGTGCGGTGGCGAGGGGTTTTGGGGCTGACGTCACCAAGGCGAGCGACATCGCCGCGGCCATCGTCGCCGCCGAACGGACCGTCGGCTCTCTGACGGGGCTCGTCAATAACGCCGGTATCGCCGGCTTCGGCTCAGTTCATGAGGCCGATGTAGCGGCCTGGGACCGGATCATGGCGGTCAACGTGACGGGGACCTTTCTGACCTCCAAGGCCGCGCTCGCCGGCATGCTGGAACGACGCAAGGGCACGATCGTCAACTTCGGCTCCGTCGCCGGGCTCGTCGGCATTCCGACCATGGCGGCGTACTGCGCAGCCAAGGGCGCAATCGTCAATCTGACGCGCCAGATGGCGGCGGATTACTCAGGCAGGGGCATTCGGGTCAATGCCGTCTGTCCCGGCACCGTCGCCTCGACAGGTATGGGCCAGCAGTTGCTCGGCAGCGACACCAGTCCAGAGGTCCAGGCGCGTCGGCTGTCGAAATATCCAATGGGGCGCTTCGGCACCCCCGAGGACATCGCGGAAGCGGTGATCTTTCTCTTGAGCCATCAAGCGGGCTTTGTGACCGGCGCGGCCTTTTCCGTGGACGGCGGGATGACTGCCATATGAGCAATGCACACATGATAGCGACGAATGGAAAGCCGAGGTCGGGTGGGGTCTGGACGAACGCGGACAAACGGAGTGGTCTGGAAGACGTCGCCGGCGCAGTGAAAGACGGTCACGTGGTCGCGGTCGGTGGCGGCTTGTCCTCCCGCGTGCCGATGGCCATTTTGCGCTCCCTGCTGCGTCGAAACGTACGCGACCTGACAGTTGTCGGCTCGGCGCATGGAATCGATATCGACTTGCTGTGCGGCGCCGGTGCGGTGTCGGTCACCAGCGAGAGCTATGTCGGATTCGAGCAGGACTTTGGAATCGCTCCGAATTACCGGCGTGCCTGCGAGGCGGGAGAAGTCCGCATCGACGACAGTTGCTGCTACACGGTGGTCCAGCAACTGCGTGCTGCCGTGGCGGGCCTGCCTTTCATGCCGATGCGCTCGGCGCGGGGCACCAGCTTTCCAGGCCTTCATCCCGAATACAAGACAATGACTTGCCCCTACACGGGCGAGGAACTGCTGCTTGTGCCGGCGCTAATTCCGGATGTTGCGATCCTGCATGCCCAATACGGTGACGCGCAGGGAAATCTGCGCATCGAGGGTCCGCCGGTTCTCGATCCTTTGTTCGCCAAGGCGTCACGCGTGGTCATCGCTTCGGTCGAAGAGATCGTGCCGACCGAGCGCTTGGTCGAACTCGGCGGCATTACCATCCCCTACTTTTATGTCACTGCCGTCGCCGAAGTGCGGATGGGGGCGCACCCGACGGCCTGCTATCCGTTCTACGCTTACGACAGGCCGCACACGGCAGCTTATTACACTGCCGCTCGGAGCGGCGCCCAGCGCTTCAACACCGACTATCTTGAGCCCTTCGTCTTCGGCTGCACGGATCACGCCTCCTATCTGCGACGCATCGGCGGCGATGAAACAAGCCGGCGTCTTGCCACCTGGTCGGCAGGAACGGAGGCCTGGATGTCGCTTTATCGCGAGGAGGCGATGGCATGATCCGGGATTGCAGCTTGGGCGAGTTGATGATCGCCGCCATCGCCCGAACCGTCGAAGACGGGACGTTGGCGTTCCACGGCTATGGCTCGCCGCTGGTCCAACTCGCCTTGCATGTCGCTAAACGCACCCATGCGCCAAACCTGGTGCTGGTCGCCGGCGCTACCTACGGCATTAACCCCGAACCGCCCTTTCTCAGCCCGACTTCCAATGATTGGGTGATGGATCGCGGCGCCGCGCTTTCGCTCGATATCGAGGAACTGTTCGACCTCGCCGCCGCCGGTCGAATGCAGCGGATGTTCCTCTCCGGGTTGCAGATCGATAAATGGGGAAATTGCAACGTTACCAGTCTGGGCACGAACCGGCTTGCCATGAAGTTGCCCGGCGGCGGCGGCGGTTGCAATCTGTCCTGCGACGTCGATCAAGTGACGCTTTGGACGACGGGCCATCGTTCGGCGCTCGACGCAGAAGGTCGCCGGCGTTTCCGCCTGGTCGAACAATGCGACTTCGTCACCAGCCTCGGCCATTGCGGAGTGGACGGTCGCGGCCGGAAGGCGCTTGGCCATCGTGGCAAGGGTCCGCAGTGGATCGTGACGGATCTCGGTGTGTTTGATTTCGACGCCGAGGGCCATGCGCGGCTGCGGGCGGTTTATCCGGACATCTCGATCGACGAGGTTCGCGACAACACGGGCTTCGGACTCCGCCTGGCCGAGAAGGTGGAATGCGTGCCGCTGCCGGATCGCGAGACGATCGCCCTGATCCGCCGGCTCGATCCGCTTCATGTCCACGAGCATGAGGTCCGTGCCGAAGATCGCGATCGTAGGTTCGCAGCATGATGGCACACCCACAGCCGACATCCCACGAGCCCGCCGCGCGGTTGCTTCGCGACCGAAGTAACGTCGTGGAGCTTCCCTACCGCGGCGTCAGCATCCAGCCCTATGACGGCGAAATGACCGAGGCGGCGATCATGGCTCGCTTGCTGGGCCGAGAGGCCTATCGCCGAACCAATGTGATCGTGCTGCGCGGGGCGGACGGCGCTTATGCGCTGGTTGCTATCGGGCCACGCGACCGGGGTCCGCTGTTCGCCCCCATCGATCACGTAGAAGTTCTCGCGCTGCCGGACCGCTGCCGCTTCGTAGTCGATCCTGAGACTGACTGCGCCAACCCGACGGCGCTGGCGAGATTGGCTGAGCGGAGCGGTGTTGACCCCGACGGCACCCTGATCTGCCAAGGCAAATACGACCATGTTAATTTCATTCATCATCCGGACCCGTTGGTTATCCGCGTGATCGAGGTAAGCCCACCCGAGCCGCCAAAGCTGTTCCACCTTATCGAGCACGTGTTGACCTACGCCGATCTGCCGCCAATCAAGCTCGAGCTGGAGCGCATCGAACTCAAGGATTTGGCAGCGAAGGCCCATCCGAATGCGTTTCTGGTGCCATGCCGGTCCGGTGGCCTCGACGACCTCGGCGCACCTGTCCACTTTCTCGACGAGCGACCCGCCGTTCGCGAGGACTGGATGCTCATCGGCTGCGAGCGCAGCCTGCAGTTCCATCGGCATTATTACGGCGATGAGCCGCCGCGCATCGAAATGTGCCCACGTGCCATCGCCGGCAAGTGCAATGTCCTGACGATCTTGAAGTGCTGCCTGCTGGAGTTCGGGATTGAACGCGACGACAACGTGATGGTCGTGCCTTGGGGATCGGATCTCGCAATGGTCGAGCAGGCATTGAAGGAGATCGTCGGCCATGCATGCTAGGTCGGAGCGCCCTTGGCTCGGCGTGCTGGGCCTGGATGCCGCCATCGATCGGCGGCTGCAGCGGCCGCGGCAGCGCGGCATTACCATGGTCATCGACACCGGGCTCGGCCAGATCGCAACCGCCGACATCCTGGAGATCGCAGCGCCGCACGTCGACCACTGGAAGTTCGCCTTCGGCACCTCGGCGCTGATGCCCGTGCAGGTGCTACGCCGTAAGCTTGAACTTCTCGCCGCGCACGGCCTGCTCACCTATCCGGGAGGCACGTTGCTGGAAGCGGCCATCGTGCAGCAGCACTGCCGGGTTTATATGCGGCGCGCACGCGAGCTTGGCTTTCGCGCCGTGGAAATTTCGGACGGAACGATCGATCTGCCGGCGGATCGTCGCCGCCGAGTCATCGATTGTGCACGCGACGCCGGGCTTGTCGCCATCACCGAGGTCGGCAAGAAGGATCCGACACGCCAGCCCGAGGCGGGCGAATTGGCCGAGCAAGCGCTCAAGGATCTTGAGTGGGGTGCAGAGTGGGTGATCGTTGAGGCGCGCGAGTCGGGCCGCGGAATCGGCATCTACGACGACGCCGGCGCGCTGAAGGGCGGGTTTTTGGAAGAGATCGCGGGCCTGCTCGGCGATTGCACCGATCGCCTGATCTGGGAGGCGCCACAGAAGGACCAGCAGGCAGCGTTGGTACGGCGTTTCGGTGCAAACGTCAGCCTGGGCAACGTGACGGCTCGCGAAGCGCTCGCACTAGAGGCCCTGCGCTCGGGGCTCCGTTACGAGACGCTGTCGCGGATTGCGGCGTGCGAGCGAGCGACCGGACAGTGGGACCCGGCCGTTCCGGAAGCTTTGGATGGGCCGTCCGCGGACGCGGTCGCGCAACCCGAGGTCTCCAGCCATGGTTGAGCCTTGCCGTGGATCGGCGGATGCGGTGCTCGAAATCGGCAGCCGATTGGTCGAAGCGCCATCCGAGCGGCTAGTGGCGAGCGCCTTCGCGGAGGAGGTCTCCGGACAGGGCGAGCTTTTCAGGCATCTCGGCTTCGTCGACCTTGCCCACTGCATCACCTTGGCCGAGCAAGGCGTCATTCCGCGTGAACCGGCCCGCTTGCTCGTCGCGGCCATCATTGAGTTGCAGCAGGACAGTTCCACCTTCACAGCGCGAGCGGCCTATGGCGATCTCTACACAAACCGCGAGGCTCACCTCGCCCTGGCAACGCCTGCGGTAAGCTGGTTCGGCGCCTCGCGCGCACGTCGCGAAGCGCTAACGACCGCCTATCACCTGCTGCTGCGCGAGAGTCTGACCCGGCTCGGCGTCGCACTCGTCGAGTTCGGTCGCTCGATTCTCGCCGTCGCCGAGACCCACGCCGAAAGCGTGATGCCCGACTACACCTACCTGCAGATGGCTCAACCGACGAGCTTCGGCCACTACTTGTCTGGGTTTGCTTGGCCGGCGATCCGCGATCTACAGCGGCTGGAAGCCCTTTACGACCGCGTCAACCTCTGTCCAGCCGGATGCGGCAGCATGAACGGCTCGGTCGCCTTCCAGGATCGCGCCGCGCTTGCCCGGCGGCTCGGCTGCGCCGCTCCGCTCGCCCATGCGCGCGATGCGATGTGGCAGGCGGATCTAGCGATCGAGGCGATGGGGCTCACCGTCTCGGCTGTCGTCGGGCTCGATCGCATGGCAGAGGACCTAATGATCTTCGCCACCGCGGAGTTCGGATTCGTCCGGCTGTCCGATCGGCACGGTCGTGCAAGCAAGATCATGCCGCAGAAGCGCAATCCCTTCGCACTCGCCTTTGTGCGTGGCCTCGCGAACCGATTGATTGGCGAACAGGCTGGCGTGTCGGCGAGTGGGCGTATGCCGACAGGGCAGATGGACTGCCGCATGCTGCCTTATGCGGTAGTGCCGGCGGCGCTGCGCTCGGCCGCACAAGCCGCATCACTGATGGCCGAGGTTATCACTGAACTGACTTTCGACAAGGACCGTGCCCGGGCAGCGCTCGATGACGGCACCACCTCCGCCAGCGATCTCGCCGAGCGCCTGTGTCTTAACCTCGGTCTCGACTTTCGAAGCGTCCACGGCGTGGTGGCTCGACTCATCGGTCGCTTGGAAGCCGAAGGGCGCGTCCTGGCCAGCCTGACCGACACAGAATTGCAGAAGGCCTGTCGGGAGGCCGGTGCCGAGCGGCCATTGCCCGATGGGCTTCTCCGGTCGGCGCTCGATCCGGTCTCCTGCCTGCGGGCACGCGGTGACATCGGGTGTGCCGCGCCGCGCGAGGTGGTGCGCCAGATAGGCGAATTGGCCGGTGCTTTCCGGCAGCATGAGGAGCGGCTTGGGGCGGCCGAGCAACGCTATATCATGGCCGAGCAGCGCCTCATGGCGGAGGCGCTTGCATTCGCGGAGGGAACGGCATGACCGGCTGGTCCTTCGGCTCGCAGATCTATGCCGGCGCCTGGTCGACGCCGGCGCTCCGAGTGCTCTTCGACGATTTGCCGCGCACCCGCTGCTGGCTCAACATATTGGCGACGCTGGCCGAGGTGCAAGGCGAGTTCGCGGTAATCCCGGCGGCAAACGCGACGGCAGTCGCCAAGGCCTGCCGCGCCGTGGTGCTGGACGAGTCCTTCTTCGCCGACGTGCGGGCCGGCTACGAGGCGACCGGGCATTCGACGGCGGGACTTATTCAAGCTGTGCGCAGTCGATCTTCAGAGGCGGCCGGCGAGTGGTTTCACTTCGGCGCCACGGTACAGGATGTCACTGACAGCTGGCTGATGCTGGCGCTTGACCAGGCCCGCGAGCTTCTCCTCGTCGATCTCGATCAGGCGATAGCTGCCGCGACGCGGCTCTGCCGTGAGCATCGGGACACCATCATGCCGGGTCGCACCCATGGGCGGCAGGGGCTGCCTATCACCTTCGGTTTCAAGGTCTCCGGATGGCTGGCCGAGATGCGCCGGCACCGGGAGCGCTTCGGCGAAGCAGCGGCCCGGATGGGCATTGGACAGCTAAGCGGCGGCGTTGGCAGCCTGTCAGCGCTCGGGCCACGCGGCCTCGAGGTGCAGCAGGCCTTCTGCGAAAGACTTGGGCTTCGCCAGCCGGTGACGTCCTGGACGGCTAGTCGCGATGTGATCGTCGAATGGGCGCACCTCCTGGTTCTCGTCGCTGGAACGGCCGATCGCATCGGCCACGAGATCTACTGCCTACAGCGCGACGAGATCGGTGAGGTGAGCGAAGGCGCGAACGGTGAGCAGATCGGCAGCATCACCATGCCGCACAAGCGCAATCCGGAACTCTCCGAGCATCTTGGCACGCTGTCGCGAGTCGTCCGCGCCAACGCTATCGCGTTGGCTGAGAGTCTCCCGCATGCGCACGAGCGTGATGGCCGCGCATGGAAGGTCGAGTGGCACGCGGTGCCGGAGCTCACGATGGCCGCCGGAAAGGCACTGAACCTGCTGGCTCAACTGCTCGATCGCCTGGATGTCCATGGTGACCGCATGCGCCGCAACCTCGAAGTTTCCCACGGCCAAATGGGATCCGAGGCGGTGATGCTTTCGCTCGCAGCGAAGGTGGGCAAGCAGACCGCTCACTGCTTGGTGCACCGGGTCGCAAGCGAAGCGGCGAGCCGCAACCAATCGTTTCATGCAGCGCTTGCGGAAGATTCGGCCATCGCGGCCGCGCTGTCGCCGGTGGAGATCGAGCGACTACTCAGTGACGCATTTCAGACAGCTCAGTGCGGGGCGCTGGTCGACCGCGTGCTCGGGAAGGATAACTGAGGGATGAGGATGCATGACTAGTTTGGACGAGATCACCTCAAGCAGAATTACGTCCGAAAAGATCACTTGGGGCGAGGCGCTGTTTGCGCCGCGTCGCGTCGCGTTGATCGGCGCCTCCGCGACGCCGGGCAAACTCGGACATCTTTTCATGCAGAACCTGATCGCGCCGCAAACTGGCTTTCGGGGCGAGGTCGTCGCCGTGCACCCGAAGTTGACCGAGATACTCGACCGGCCAGCCTATGCGAATCTATCGGCAGTGCCGGGCGGTGTCGATCTGGCGGTGATCGTCGCTCCTCCCGGCGAGATTCCGGCGGTGATGGAAGACTGCGCCGCTGGCAAAGTGCCCGTGGCCATCATCATCACTGGGGGCTTTGCCGAGACCGGCGCGGCAGGCCGGGTGCTGGAGGAGCGCATCGTCGCCACGGCGCGGGCCGGCGATGTCCGGCTGATCGGCCCGAACTGTTTCGGCGTCATCAGCACCAGCGCGGGACTGAACGCCTCGCTCGGCATAGGCATGCCGGCGCGAGGCGGGATCGCCCTCTACACCCAGAGCGGCGCTTACGGGATGGCCGCCTTCACGCAGTCGCAGGAAGATCTGATCGGCTTCTCCCGGGTGGTCGCCTGCGGCAACAAGGCGGACCTCGACGAAACCGACATCCTGCGAGCTTTCGGGGAAGATCCGGAGACGCGGGTCATCGCGATGCTGCTCGAATCGATCGGCGACGGCCGGCGTTTCTTCGAGGCAGCGCGCGAGATCGCGCGGTGCAAGCCGATCGTCGTCCTGAAAACCGGGCGGGGCGAAGCTGGTCGCCGCGCCGCGGCCAGCCATACGGCCGCGCTCGCCAGTGACACGGTGATCACCTTGAGCGCGCTGCGGCAGGCCGGGATCCGCGTGGTCGACGATGGTCTGACGCTGCTCGACGTCGCGGCCGCGCTCGATCGACAGCCGCCGCTGGTCGGCCACCGGATCGCCATCATCTCCAATTCCGGTGGGACAGGCGTCGAAATCTCTGACCTCCTGGAGTCGCGCGGGCTTCAGGTTCCGAAACTCTCGGAGCCACTCCAGGCCGCCATTCGCCCGGTGCTGCCCGCCTACGGATCGGCCGCCAATCCCATCGACGTCACGACCGAGTGGCGACGTTTTCCCGAGATGTACGGATCAAGCCTTGCGGCGCTGATCGACAGCGACGAGGTAGACGCCGTCGTGCCGGTGCTGCTGCAGCGCTCGGCTTTGATGAGCGAAGTGACCGATCGCGTTATCGCCGAGGTCGCCGCCGCCCGCGCGCGAGGCGCGCAGAAGCCCGTCCACGTCTGCTGGGTTGGATCGGAGGCTGCGGAAAATAATCGGCGGCGGTTGCTCGCCGCCGGCATTCCTTGCCACTTTTGGCCGGCGCGGACGGCACAGGTCCTCGCCCTGTCGGCTGCCGTCGGCGGCAGCGAGCCACGAGTTGCAGCCGCGCGCCGCATCGCTCGTCCGCAGATCGGTGTCGATGGAGGCTGGCTATCCTCCGATCTTGCCTTCGCCCTGATTGCCGACGCTGGCCTTCCGGTTACGCCGTGGCGGATCGCGGGCTCGCGTGCGGAAGCCATCGCTGCCGCGGAAACGCTCGGCTTTCCGGTCGTACTCAAGGCAGAACGGGAAGGCTTGATTCACAAGTCGGACAGCGGCGGCGTGCGCCTCGGCCTCGTTAGGGCAGTCGCCGTGGGCGAGGCCTACGATGACGTCGCCAACCGGCTGGGAGCAACAACGGTACTCGTGCAACGGCAAGCGCGGCCAGGTGTCGAGCTCGTGCTCGGGGCTCGCCGCGACGCCACCTTCGGCCCCGTGGTCATGGCCGGCCTCGGGGGCATTTGGGTGGAGACACTCGGGGACGTGGCGCTCCGACTAGCTCCTTTCGACGAAGAGGAAGCGCTGGCCATGCTTGACGAACTGAAAGGCCGCGCCCTGCTCAGCGGAAGCCGCGGCCGGCCAGCCATCGATCGCGCCGTTCTCGCCAGCCTGATCGCCCGACTATCCGACTGGATCGCTGGCGCCCCGTGGCTGGAGGAGTTGGATGCCAATCCGGTGATTGCCAATGCCGATGGTTTCGTCGTCGTCGACGTGCGGATGCGCGTCTCCGCCCAATCTCACGATCAAGCGCAGTCACGAAGCGGGACCGGAGGGCGAACTCCGTCATGACCGCAGTCGCCATAACCCGCAAGCCGGCCCAGACGCGCCCGCACCGGGCAATCCGATGCTGAGGAGACGTTGTATGTCCGACCGATTGATTATTGTCGGCGGGGTGGCGGCGGGGGCAAAGGCAGCCGCGACCGCCCACCGCAGGAATCCCGCCGCGAACATCTTGGTGCTGCAGGAGGAGGCCGATATTTCGTACTCGTCTTGTGGCCTGCCCTATCACCTCGCTGCACCGGAAGACATCCCGCGCCGAAAGTTGATCGCCAGAACGGCAGAGGCCTTCAGGGCCGACGGGATCGATATGCGAACCCGCCATCACGTCGAAGAAATCGATGCGAAGCGGGCGATAGTGACCATTCGCGATCTCAACTCGGCACGAACTTACGCCGAATCCTACGACAAGCTGCTGATTGCGACCGGGGCACAGGCGTCTTCGTTGAAAGCAGCCGTTTCGCCGACCGCGCCGCCCATTGTTCAACTTCGGACGCTGGCGGACGCCGACCATCTGTCGAAGCGTCTGACCGGCATCCGAAAGCTGGTCATCCTGGGCGGAGGCTATATCGGGCTGGAGATGGCCGAGACGGCCAAAAAGCTCGGGCTGGATGTCGCTCTCGTCGAGATGGCGCCACACGTGATCCCAGGCTTCGATGAAGGGGTTGCACAGGTGGTCGAGGCGGAATTGCGCAAGCACGGCGTTGAGCTCTTCAGTGGAGCGCGGGTCGTCGAACTCGATGGCGGGCTTGTGGTGTTGGACAACGGGACCTCTATCCCAGCCGATCTGGTCCTGGCGGCCACCGGCGTACGTCCGTCGACCGCACTTGCGACATCGGCGGGAGTGGATCTCGGTGCGACCGGCGCCATTGCCGTATCGCCGCAGATGGAAACGAACGTCGAGCATGTCTACGCCGCTGGAGACTGCGTAGAAGCACGCCATGTTTTGACGAATCGCCCGGTGTGGATGCCGCTTGGCGACGTCGCCAACCGCCAGGGTCGAGTCGCCGGGATCAACATGGCAGGCGGGCAGGCGACCTTTCCGGGAGTGTTGGGAACGGCCATTTTCCGGGTGTTCGAGCTTGGCGTTGCAAGAACCGGCCTCGGGCTTGCCGAGGCGTCGGCAGCCGGCTTTCTCCCTGTCTGTGAAACAATCCAGGCGCCCAGCCGGGCGCGCTACATCCGCGAGTCGAAGACGCTCCAGCTTCATCTAACGGTCGACCAGCGTTCCGGAAAACTTCTCGGTTGCCAAGCGGTCGGCGAGGACGCAGTCGACAAGACCATCGATATCCTTGCCACGGCCATTTGGGGAAATCTGACAGCGGCTGATCTATTCGACCTGGACCTGGCATATGCGCCGCCGTTCTCTCCAGTCCTTGCGCCGGTGCAGGCAGCTGGAGAGGTTTTGAACAAGGCGATCTCGGCAATTCGGCAATCGGGAGGTGCGCCAATGTTGAGCGGCGTGCTTTGAACTTTTGGAGCGGCGACGCCTCGAAGCAAGCGAGTCGAAATCGTAAGCTGAATGGAGAGGGAAGTTTTCAATGAGAACGATCGGTAGCCGTCGCTTGATTTGCCTGGCATTCGCATTACTGGGCCTGGTTTCAACGACTCTTACGTCCGCCTATGCGGAGGTGAGGGAGCCGCTGAAACTCAATGTGGGTTTCAACATTGGTTCGCTCAATCGCGAAGTATTTCTGGAGACCGGCTTGCGCATGGGCTTCTTCAAGAAATGCGGTTTGGAAATTGAAGCGAAGGGATATGCGGTCGGAGGACTGATCATTCAGGATTTGGTCGGAGGTCATCTCGATGTCGGGCTGGCCGGAATTTCTCCTTCACTCGCCGGCGTCGCCCAGGGCGGAGATATCGTAATCGTTTCTTCCCAGGCAAAAAACGACGCGCCCCTGGTCGTGCAGCAATCGATCAAATCGTTGAAAGATCTTGACGGAAAGAATGTCGGAACCCCCGGCGTGTCCAGCATTCAAGAAACCCTGCTGAACTACCTGGAGAAGAAGAACGGATTCAAGACCAAGCATGTTTATGGCCCACCGACGAAATTGATCAATGACATGGAGAATCGGGAGATCGACGCCATCGTGGCCTGGGAGCCCGTGGCCGCTCAAGCTGTGGCGAAACTAAATGCAAAATACCTCCTCGACACGGTCGTCGACGGGGCTGAGGCTTCGATGGTGACAGTTTCCGGCAAGTTGCTGCGCGAACATCCGGATGCCGTGAAAAACCTGTTGGTGGCGACGAATGAAACGAAAGATTACATCAAGGCTCATATCGACGAAGTGATGCAGGTCGCCGCCGAAAAGACCGGCATTCCCGCGGATGTAATCAAGGATGGGGTTACGCGCTCGCAATTGTACATCGCTCCACTGACCATCAACATGGAGAGCGTTCGCCTGATCGTGGAGTCTGATATTTCGGGCGGCAAACTCCACAACGTCGATCGGGCGGGGATGGAGAAATTCATAGAGAAAGCGATCGACGAGAGTTATCTGAAAAAGGCGGTCGCCGAGACCTGCTCTCCCTAACTCGAGTGAACCTTATCCAAGTTTCAACGAAGGTTAGTGGAACGAGTATCCGATGAACATCCCGTCAAGTCTGGATCACGCGCAACAGATCGTCGAATTGCGGAGCATCGACCTGACGTCAGCGGACCCTCTCCCGTCTGAAGACTCAGATTCCGTCGAAGTTCGCAACGCCCCGCGTGACGGTCCGCACCCGAGCAGGCTCTATCGGCGAGCGCTCCAATTGGTCGGCAACTTGCGCCTAACGAATGGATCGTTCGGCTACCTGGATGGAATTCGTTACGTGCTTCCCGGATTGTCTCAAATACTTCTGCTGTTGGCTCTGTGGCAATCGGTCAAGCTCATGACCGATTCCGTTCTATTTCCGTCGCCGGCAGATGTTCTCGCGGCATTCTGGCAGCTAGTTACGGCGGGCGACGTTCAGGGCAATACCTTGGAGTGGAATCTCTGGGTTAGCCTGGTCAGAGTGATGCGCGGTTTCCTGTGGGCACTGATTACGGGAATTCCTCTCGGGATTTTTCTGGGCTTGTCGGCTCGGACCTACGGATGGCTGAAGGTCATCGTTGAGCCAGCCCGCTTCGTTCCGCCTCTAGCCTGGGTTCCGGTGGCAACCATCTTTCTCAGCGGTAGCGCGAGATACACATTCATCATTTGGCTGGGCACGTTTTTTCCGGTTTTGCTCGCATCAATGGCGGGAGTGCATAACGTTGAACGCTCGCTCTGGGAGGTTGGAGAGACCTTGGGGGGCAAACGCTGGCAGCTGGTATGGAAGATCGTGTTGCCTTCGAGTGCTCCCACGATCGCGGCAGGAGCGCGACTCGGACTTGGTATAGGTTGGGCATGCATCGTCGCCGCAGAGATGATCGGCGGTGCGTCGGTCGGAATCGGAAGCATGATCTACAATTACGGTGAATTGATCAGGGTCGACGCCGTAGTGGTGGGAATCATCGCGATTGGATTTCTCGGATATTTTTTGAATGAAATCTTCCTCGCGTTGGAAACCTATTTGTTTCCTTGGCAAAAGAACATCAAGCTTTGATCGAGGGAGAGTTTTATGTCCAAGCTCGAGTACGAAAATGTAAGCAAACAGTTCCTTACGACAAGAGGGGAAACTGTTGTCGCACTTGAGGATTTCAGCCTGAGCGTGGAGGCAGGCGAATTCGTTTGTCTGTTGGGTAAGAGCGGCTGCGGAAAAACCACTGTTCTGCGCATGACGGCCGGGTTGGATTCATCGACGAGCGGGTCGATCACTCTTAATGGAAGGGCAATTAACGATCCAGATCCCAAGGTGGGAATCGTGTTCCAGGAAGACAGGCTGTTTCCTTGGCGGACCATCCGAAAGAATGTGGAGTTCGGCCCGGAATTGGCAGGTCTGAACAGGCAGGGAAGGACGGAGAAGTCGCTTCACTATCTGGACATGGTCGGCCTTTCCGGATTTGCCAACGCCCATCCTCATGAACTGTCCGGTGGAATGAAGCAAAGAGCCGCCATAGCACGCGCTCTGGTCAATGAACCGGAGATATTGTTGATGGATGAACCATTCGGTGCCCTCGACGCTCAAACACGTTTGCAGATGCAGGAAGAACTGATGAAGATCTGCGCGAAAGAGCAACGAACGGTGGTTTTCGTCACGCATGGCGTGGACGAAGCGGTCTTTCTTGCCGACAAAGTCGTGGTGCTAACGCCGTCTCCGGGCCGGATAGAGGAGATAGTAGAGATCGATGTCCCCCGGCCACGAGATCGTACTGCTCCCGAAGTGATCCAATATACACGAAGGATCATGGCCCATTTCTAGCGGTGCAGAGACTCCTTTGACGCTCCATTTGTGGTTCGTGACGCATGGTTCGAGAGGTCAATTTCGCTATTGTCCGCATCATGGCCGCCAATGCAACTCCTTCCACGTGTCGGCCATGCTGCGGTTTTCGCATGGTCGAAAGCTGCTTTCCAATACGACTGTCTTCTTTGCACTGTCGGCGGTAGCTCCGCGAATCAAGGGAAAAAGAGGATGAGTGCTGTCACGCCGTTGGAGAAAAAGCCGGATGTCTATTCGATTCCGCTTTCCGAGTTCGATGTAAGCAACCCCGAACTCTTTCAGAATAATACGGTCGACGCATACTTTGCGCGTTTGCGTACCGAAGACCCGGTGCACTATTGCCCCGGGAGCAAGTTTGGATCGTATTGGTCGGTCACCAAATACAGAGACATCATAAGCGTTGAATCCAATCACAAGGTCTATTCATCGGAGGCCAGCCTTGGAGGCCCCACTCTCATCGACGGTCGCGAAAGTTTTCAACGCGATCGTTTCATGGCGATGGATCCGCCGAAGCATACTGAACAACGAAAGGTTGTGGCGCCGATCGTGGGACCGAGAAATCTCGCAACGATGGAAGGCGTCGTTCGAGAACGCGCCGGTACTATCCTTGATGGGCTTCCGATCAATGTAACATTCGATTGGGTCGACCGAGTATCGATTGAGCTAACGACGCAAATGCTCGCGACGCTGTTCGGGTTTCCGTGGGAGGACCGCAGAATGTTGGCGCGTTGGTCGAATGTAGCGATGGCTATTCCGGACTCCGGAATCGTCTCCTCCGAGGCTGCCAGGGAGGCGGAGATAATGCAATGCTATCGCTACTTCAAGGATCTTTGGGACGAACGCGCTAAAATGCCGGCGCAGAACGACTTCATATCTGCAATGGTGCATTCCGAGGCAATGCGAGACATGCCGATGAACGAGTTTATCGGAAACATTATTCTCTTGATCGTTGGTGGAAATGATACGACGCGAAACTCGATTTCCGGTGGCGTGTTGGCCCTTAACGAGAATCCGTCGGAGTACGACAAGCTTCGTCGGAATCACCAACTGATCGGCAGCATGGTTTCGGAGACCATACGATGGCAGACCCCGCTCTCCCATATGCGGCGAACCGCGGTGCAAGACACCGAGCTTGGCGGGAAAACGATCCAGAAAGGAGACAAGGTGGTGATGTGGTATCTGTCCGGCAATCGGGACGAAGAGGCGATCGAGAATGCGAACAAGTTTCTTATCGATCGAAAGGGCGCGAGGCACCATCTTTCCTTTGGCTTCGGAATCCATCGCTGCGTAGGAAATCGTCTTGCTGAAATGCAGCTTCGTGTTTTATGGGAAGAAATTTTGAAAAGGTTTCCCTCTATTGAGGTAGTGGGACGGCCAACGAGAACCTACTCGAACTTCATTCATGGGTTCGAGTCACTTCCTGTGCGAATACCAAAGAGAGTTTGAAGAAAGAAGCCGATTTGAGCTGTTCAACGCCGACTTCGATGATCTGACAGCACCTACTTCGAACTCAACGCATCGGACTTGCCGGATGGCAGCAAGTCGGCGCCATGGCTAAAGCCGCGACAAGCGGCCGGACTGCCCGCAAGTGGTGATCGCGCTGGTTGTCACGCCCGGGGGAATCAGTCTGATCTCCGACATTGCCGCTCGTCTCAATCTTTGCGCTACATTGCTGGATATCTTGCTTCATAACTAACCGCCACGGCTTGAGGGCAGGCTACCAGCGCAGCTGATGAAATTTATAAGTCGCGTTCGGGCAACGGCTTGTCAGCGTTACCCGGTTCGGTTGTCCGCCAGAGCCGCGGTCGCGGTGGGGCGGCTCGCTAGGCGGACGAGATTCCGTTCGGACGTGAATCGGACGCAAGCGTAGTTCGTCTACGTTCATCCCCGGCCGATATCGGGAGATAACATCGATGATGAGGCCTTCAAGGAGCCGTCGGCGCAATTTGCCGCAGAGATTTTCTCTTCGTACCGAAACGGAACGATCTTCAAGAGTCGCTGTTCAGATTATGCACAAATCAAGGCGCGTTGAATACATTAGGTCTTTGATCTTATCATGAATCACAGATTGGCACGCAGCTTGCTGTTAGTTTGCCCGACATTAGGTCAAACCACAGTGTAGGGAGAAGACGCGTGTGAAAAATTAAGCGGCGTCGAAGAAGCCATCGGCAAAAGCGGAGGATGGTGGGCTCGGGTCGCTCGTCGCCTAGCTCAGGGTTGAAGCGATTTCCTAGATTCTTCTAAAATAACAGTAAGCAAAAACAGAAGGTGAGGAACCATGAGCACGATGATGAAAGCCGCCATTTTTGTTGAAAAGGGGCGCATTGTTCTTGACGACAAGCTAATACCAAGCATCGGCCCGCAGGATGCTTTGATCCGCGTCACTACCACTACCATTTGCGGAACTGATGTTCATATTCTTAAAGGGGAGTACCCCGTAGCCAAAGGGCTAACTATTGGGCATGAACCGGTTGGTATTATAGAGAAATTGGGCTCTGCCGTAATGGGTTTCAAGGAAGGCCAGCGGGTGATCGCCGGCGCCATCACGCCGTCAGGTTGGAGCCACGCTTGTCTATGCGGCTGTGGCTCGCAGGACGGGGCTGGTACCAAACATGGCTGGAAAGCGATCGGTGGATGGAAGTTCGGCAACACAATCGATGGCTGTCAGGCGGAATTCGTGTGCGTCCCCGACGCCATGGCCAATCTTGCACCGGTCGATGGTGGAGTGAGTGATGAACAGGTTCTGATGTGCCCCGACATCATGTCCACCGGCTTTGCGGGAGCCCAAACCGGGGACATAAAAATTGGCGACACTGTTGCTGTTTTTGCGCAGGGTCCGATTGGACTGTGCGCGACCGCCGGTGCAAAGCTCATGGGTGCAACAACTGTCATAGGGGTCGATACAGTGCCTGCGCGGCTTGCCATGGCCAAACGTATGGGGGCCGACCATACCGTCGACTTCCGCAACGAAAATCCGGTCGAAACTATTATGCGGCTAACCGATGGTCGCGGAGTCGATGTCGCGATCGAGGCATTGGGCACGCAGTCCGCGTTCGAAGCAGCGCTGAGAGTGCTCAGACCAGGGGGAGTCTTGTCCAGCCTTGGCGTTTATTCTTCAGATCTCACGATCCCGTTGGACGCCTTCGCTGCGGGACTCGGCGACAAGTCTATCCGTACGTCGCTCTGTCCCGGCGGCAAGGAGCGGATGCGACGTATGTTGTCGGTGATCTCGTCCGGCCGTGTGGACCTCGGGGGGCTCGTCACCCATCGTTTCAAACTCGAACAGATCGAAGAAGCATATGATCTGTTCGCCAACCAGCGCGATGGTGTTCTGAAGGTGGCAATTTCGGTCTGATGTCAAGCCGGAATCCCTGGGGGCCAGCTACGGATGTTAGAAGCTTGGAGTGATTTGGTCGTTGAGGTTTCATGATGTCCGGCAAGTCGACTCTTTTGACCACGTCCGCGCAGGTGCAAAAATTCAAGGCTTTGGCGAAATAGCACGTGCGCGATGAGGCGGATCGGGCGTGAGGAATCCTTTGCATGCGCGATGGGTGGACGGGTGCGGAGATAGGGGCCGCCTTTGGCGTCGCCGACGTCACAGTCCGTCGGTGGCGACGGTGGTTTTGCGAGGGAAACGTCCAGGCTTTTGCGGTCTGTCCCCGCGCCGGTCCGCTGGCCGGAGCGGGGGAGACGGTGGCGGCGATTGCGGCGGCCTCGTTGGCCGATCCCGTGTAAGATCCGACCAACTGGACCCTGCCTCGTCTCGTCGAGGAGATCGGCAAGCGGGGGCGTGACCTTCTCCAAGTCGCGTCTGAGCGTCGTTCTAAAAAGTCGTCCGTGAAGAACCGCTAAGCGACCGACTTAGAATCGTATTTCTTTGATGCGGGCTGTTTTGAGATTGCAAGGTTTAGGGCTTTGGGCATCGGAACTTGCAAATTCGATTTCGGGATTTCCTCAAAGGGAGGAGCATGATTCCCTGTCCGCATCCGGGGGACGATGCGGCCGAGGAAGCATACGACGACGGGGTCGAGCGATCTGTTCCGAGCGCGGCTCGACCAGATCATCAATCTGAAACACGAACTGGTTCAGCTTGCCGGCAAGGTGGATGGGGACTGGATCGACAGTGAGATCGCGCCGCGCAGTCATGGCGGGGCTCCGTTTGGAGGAGGCGGCCATCTCCGGCGCCATCTCTCGTCCTTGAGTCAGAAGAGCCACGCGACGCTCCAATTCCTCGCGCGGAATGGCTTGTGTGTTGAGGCAGCCCCTTTGCTCATGCGGGTTGAGCAGACGAAGCGATCCGCACCGCGGGGGGGGGGCGCGCAGCAATGACAGGACATTAGCCCAGACCGCATCGAGAGGCAGCAGCGCGTGCGCCTCCGGAACGCAGCGACCATCGCGTCCTCCTCTGCGGTTAGAACTGTCGAACGCACGATCTTCGGACCATCAGCGCATCGTGAACAAAGGTCCGCTTGCGCCACTTGGAGACTGTCTTCTGATTAAGGCCGTGCTGCGCGGCTAGATCTCTGGGCGGAGCCTTCGATCGCCGTATCGCTGCTCGGATGGCGTGCGTGGTCGGGCGCTGCCGTGAAGTATCTGTACGCCGTGCTCCTTAACGATACGCATCGGTATCTCCGGACCGAGCGCCCATTTGATGAATTCCAACGCCGCCAACTTGTTCTTGGCATTCTTGGGAATGCCGAGCCCCCTGGCTGTTCGAGGCCGGATGGTCGTGGACGGGCCCCGGCGGGCATCCGCACCACGCGTGAGGTGTCCTTCACCTTGTTCTCCTCCGACAGCAGGATCGGCGTCACCCAGGCGCTGGAATGGATGAAGATGTTGGAGCGCCCGGTGAGCAGCGATTGCCGCGCCTGGTCTTCAGTGTAGGTCAGCACGCCGCGCCGCGCACTCTTCAGAAGGTTGGCGTAGAACTCGACGCCCCGGATCGTCTCCGGCGTGTTCAGCGTCGGCATAATATCAGCAGGCGGGTTCCTGAAGATGTTGCAGCCGGCGCCCTAGATATAAGGTGGCAGGAACCGGTGGAGCAGCTGGAAAGAGACAATGCCGTTGACGCCGTCGGTGCCGTTGATCTTACCGATCACCTGCTGCGCTCAGCGAAGGTTGGCTGCAATGCCGCCCTGGCGGCGACCGTATGGCTACGAGTCGGAAACACCTTTGCGATGCAGGCGGTCGTTAAACCAACCTCCACGGCGCCCTGAGTGGCTCGCAAACCAGCTCCTCCGGCACCGACCACATCAAATGTACGGTCGACAAATTCGTAAGCGCGCGTCGAACTCATGCTGTCCCTCGACGCACCGGGATTGGATGCCGACAATTCTCTTATCGCTTAGATTAGATGTTTTAAATATCACTAATTGACAATATAACATGATTAGTTAGGATGCAAGGATGACGTTCGGTCTTCATTTGGGTCCGGGTGGTGGGGCAATCCGATGATCACAGCGGCTCAACTGCGGGCGGCCAGGGTACTCCTCGGTATCGATCAGCGTCGGCTCGCAGAAATGTCCGGACTGTCGGCGCCGACCATCCAACGGATGGAGGCTAGTGAGGCAATGGTTCGTGGCAATGTCGATTCGCTGGTGAAGCTGATTACAGCGCTCGAGGCCGCCGGCATTGAGTTGATGGACGAGGGCGCTGTCAGTAGCGCCGATGGACGCGGGGTGCGGCTGAAACTCAATTCCAGATCAGCAAAAATCTATTTGAACAATCGGATAGAAAGCAAAGCGTCTAGCGGAACGAAGGCGCGCACGTAATGTCGGCTGTCGTTTTGCAAATGTTGTGTGTTGCCGGATTGCTTGGGTCGGCAGTTCTGGCGATTGTTGTGAGTCGCTCAAAGATGGCCACGGCCATCATCTACTGCGCGACGTTGGCAGCGTCTGCGATCGCGTTGATTGGGTCCATCCACTGGTTGCTTGGCGATACGGCGAACGCCACCGATCTGACCCTTCCGATCGGGTTGCCATGGCTTGGCTCCCATTTTCGCCTCGACTCACTGGCCTCGTTTTTCCTTGTTGTTGTTAATCTCGGAGGAGCCACGGCAAGCCTTTACGGCCTCGGCTACGGCCATCACGAGCCGGTGCCGCACCGTGTGCTTCCCTTTTTCCCCGCCTTTCTGGCCGGCATGAATCTCGTGGTGCTGGCGGATGATGCGTTTTCCTATCTGCTGTGCTGGGAATTCATGTCGCTGGTCTCTTGGGCGCTGGTGATGGCGCACCACCGTGAAGCGGGCAACGCAAGGGCCGGCTACGTGTACCTGGTGATGGCGAGCTTCGGCACGCTCGCACTGCTGCTGGCCTTCGGCCTGCTGGCGGGACCCGCGGGCGATTACGGATTTGCAGCCATTCGCACGGCTCAACATACGCCCTCCCTGGCCACGTTGGTGTTGATCCTGACGTTGCTCGGAGCCGGTTCGAAGGCCGGCCTGGTGCCGTTGCATGTCTGGCTGCCGCTCGCTCATCCAGCCGCTCCGAGCCACGTCTCGGCTCTGATGAGCGGCGTCATGACCAAGGTCGCGATCTACGGGTTCATTCGCGTCGTGTTCGACCTGCTCGGGCAACCGACCTGGTGGGCGAGCGTGATCGTACTCACCCTTGGCGGTATCACCGCGGTCATGGGGATCCTGTACGCGATGATGGAAAACGACCTGAAGCGGCTACTAGCCTACAGCACAATTGAAAATGTCGGCGTGATTTTTGCGAGCCTCGGCCTCGCGATGGCCTTCCAGGCCAACGGCCTAAAGTTAATGGCGGCACTCGGATTCACCGCGGCACTGTTTCATGTTCTGAACCACTCGCTCTTCAAGAGCTTGCTGTTCTTTGGGGCCGGGGCCGTCCTGACGTCGACGGGCGAGCGGGACATGGACAAATTGGGCGGCCTCATTCATCGCATGCCGTTCGCGAGCTTTGCCGTGTTGGTTGGTTGCGTCGCAATTTCGGCGCTTCCGCCGTTCAACGGCTTCGTTTCGGAATGGCTCATGTTCCAGACCGTGCTGCAAAGTCCGGATCTACCGCAGTGGGCGCTCAAGATCACGGTGCCTGCGGTCGGAGCTTTATTGGCTTTAGCGGCCGCGCTGGCAGCGGCGTGCTTCGTCAAGGTCTATGGCGTGACCTTTCTTGGACGGCCACGCAGCACGGCGGCGGAAACAGCTGACGAAGTGGACCGCTACTCACTTTCGGCAATGTTCATCCTCGCCGCATTATGCTTGCTGGCTGGAATCCTGCCGGGGTTCGTGATCGATGCGCTTTCGCCGATCACGGTTCAGATCCTCGGCGGCCGCATGCCGATCCAGGCCAACGAAGCCTGGCTTTCGATCGTCCCGATTGCAGAGAGCCGCAGTTCATACAACGGATTACTCGTGATGGTATTCATCACGATATCCGCCTCGCTCGCCGTCTATTTCATTCATCGCTTTGCCTCTCATGCGCTGCGGCGCGGACCGGCCTGGGGCTGCGGTTTTTCCGATCCGACACCCGCGGCCCAATATTCCAGCGGAAGCTTCGCTCAGCCTATTCGCCGCGTGTTTGGTACGCTCGTGTTCCGTGCCCGCGATCATGTCGACATGCCGGCCCCCGGAGATATCAGGTCGGCGCGCCTGCGAATCGAATTGCACGATCTGATCTGGGAGCGAATGTATGAGCCGATAGCAGGCGTGGTTGGCTTCTCTGCCGATAAACTCAATCGCCTGCAGTTCCTGACCATACGACGGTATCTCAGCCTGGTCTTTGCCACCCTCGTTACGCTCCTTCTGGTCCTCGCGATATGGTCGTGATGTCGGACGTTCTTGTGCAAGGCCTGCAGATGCTTCTGGTGCTGCTACTGGCGCCACTGCTGACCGGCTTTGTGCGCAAGATGAAAGCCCGCTTGGTGCGTCGCCAGGGAGCGTCGATCTTTCAACCGTACCGGGACCTCCTGCGATTGCTACGCAAGGAAGTGGTACTGGCGGACAACGCCTCCTGGCTGTTCCGCGTGACGCCTTATGTGACCTTTGCAGCGATCTGGGTTGCGGCCGCCCTGGTGCCGACCTTCGCCACCGGCCTGCTGTTCAACTGGACCGCCGATCTGATTGCCATCGTCGCGCTACTGGGAAGCGCACGGTTCTTTCTCGCGCTCGCGGGGATGGACGTCGGCACCAGTTTCGGCGGCATCGGCTCGAGCCGCGAAGTCATGATCGCGGCACTGGCCGAGCCGGCGATGCTTCTGATCTTCTTCTGCATGGCGCTCGTTGCCGGCTCGACCCAGCTTTCGACGGTGGCAAATGTCATGGCCTCGTCCTATGTGGGCTTGCGGGTATCGCTGGGAATGGCGCTCATCGCGCTGATCATGGTGGCGCTCGCCGAGAACGCGCGAATCCCGGTTGACAACCCGGCCACGCATCTCGAGCTCACCATGGTGCATGAGGCGATGGTTCTTGAATATTCCGGGCGCCATCTCGCAATGATCGAATTCGGCGCGTTTCTCAAGCTCTTGCTCTATATCTCGCTGATCGCTTGCGTGTTCCTGCCCTGGAAGATCGCCGTGTTCGGCACCGGGCCGCTGTCTTACGCCATCGGCGCCGGTGCCTACGTCGTCAAGCTCGCGGTTGCCGGCTTTTTCCTGGCGTTGTTCGAGACCGCCACGGCAAAGATGAGGGTTTTCCGCGTTCCGCAATTTCTTGGCGCGGCGCTCATGCTGGGCTTGCTCGGCACGCTGCTGCTGTTCGTGTCGAGGAGCTTCTGATGCAGATGCACAGCCTGTTCTTCGACGTCTCGCACACGCTCGCCGGCGGGCTCGTCCTCATCAGCTTCATGATGCTGTACCAGGACCGGCTTTATTCACTGCTCAACGTCTTTGCGCTTCACGCCCTGGTGCTGGCGCTTTCCGTCGCTTGGCAGGCCTACATCCAGAACGCGCCTCATCTGTACGTGACTGCGGCAATCGCGCTGGTCTTCAAGGCGATCGTCATCCCGGTGGCGCTGCACCGCATCGTCCAGCAACTCGGGATTCACCGCGACATCGAGTCGGCCGTGGGGATCGGCCCGACGATGCTGGCCGGGATGGGGCTGGTTGCCCTCTCCATGGTGCTGATGCTGCGGGTTACCGCGGAGGCCGACCCCTTGGCCCGCGAGGATCTCGCCTTCGCCCTGTCGGTCGTGTTGCTAGGACTCCTGGTCATGGTGACGCGCCGCAATGCGGTTAGCCAGGTCGTTGGGTTCATGTCGCTCGAGAACGGATTGGTGCTGGCGGCCACCGGCGCCAAAGGCATGCCGCTGGTCGTCGAGATCAGCGTGGCTTTTTCGATCCTGATCGCCTTCATCGTCATCGGCATCTTCCTGTTCCGGATCCGCGAACGCTTCGATTCCGTGGATATCTCGGCCCTCGACGACTTCCGGGGTGAGCGCCGATGAGCGTCTACGCCTTCGATGCTGTGGCGGCTGTCCTTTTGATTCCGATCGGCTCGGCCGCGTTGATGGCCGTGCTGCCCGGCTATCGTCTAACGGCGCGATTGAATGTTGTTGCGAGTCTCGCGACATTTCTTTCGGCGCTTTCACTGTTCGTGATCGAACGTCCGCAGCCGGGGCCGTATGTGCAGATCGACGATCTCAACATCGTCTTCATCGTGCTCAATACCTTCGTAGGCTTCACAACCAGTATCTTCAGCGCGAGCTACATCGCACACGAACTCGAAACCGGCCGATTGACGCCCGTCTATCTGCGTTTCTACCACGCCATGTATCAGACCATGATGTTCGGCATGAACCTCGCTTTCATGTCAAACAATATCGGTCTGATGTGGGTCGCGGTGGAAGTGGCGACCCTGACGACGGTGCTAATGGTCGGCATCTATCGCACCCACGCCGCTTTGGAAGCGGCATGGAAGTATTTCATCCTGGGCAGTGTCGGAATAGCGTTCGCGCTGTTCGGCACGATCCTGGTCTATATGGCGGCGCGTCCGGTCGTGGGTGAGGGCCAGGACGGCATGGTCTGGACGGTGTTGCTCGAACGCGCGGGCAGTTTCGATCCAGCGCTTCTCAACGTAGCCTTTGTGTTCCTGTTTCTCGGATATGGGACAAAAGTCGGCCTCGCGCCGCTGCATGCCTGGCTGCCCGACGCGCACGCCGAAGGTCCTACGCCAATATCCGCGGTATTGTCTGGGCTGCTGCTGAACGTCGCGCTCTATGCGCTCTTGCGATTCAAGATGTTGCTTGCCGCCAATCCAGCAGCGATTGCGCCCGGTCCCCTGATGGCGACGATGGGCCTGCTCTCCCTGGTCTTCGCGGCGTTCATGCTCTATGGCCGGCGCGACATTAAACGCCTGTTCGCCTACTCTTCGATCGAACACATGGGCATCATCGTCTTTGCGTTTGGAATGGGCGGCCCGCTCGCCAATTTTGCCGGTCTGTTGCATATGGTGATGCACAGCCTGACCAAGTCGGCGATCTTCTACGCGGTCGGCCATATTTCGCAGATCAAGGGCACGCAGAGGATCGCCAATATCCGCGGCTTGACGGTGACGCATCCGGCACTCGGCTGGGGTCTTGTGATGGGCGTCGCCGCAATCGTAGGTTTGCCGCCTCTTGGCATTTTCATGAGTGAGTTTCTCGTCGTGAGTTCGACTTTTGCGCGCCAGCCGCTGTTGGCGATCGTGCTGGTCTTCGGACTGCTGTTGGCGTTCGGCGCATTGACGTTGCGCCTGACCAGCGTCGCGTTCGGCGAGCCGCGCGGCAGCAAGAAGCCGGCGGACGCTTCTTATGTACCGATGTTTGCGCATCTCTCCCTGGTTCTCGGCGCGGGGGTCTATCTTCCCGCTCCGCTCGTGGTCTGGTTCCAGCACGTGGCCCGCCTGCTTGGATAGTCTGGAGATAAACGGAATATGCCGTCGCTGATCGATCTGACGCTGGAGGGCCGCAAGATTGGGCTACACCACCCGTGGCCGCGTACCGTGGTCGACACGCCAGTGTGGGAATTTGCAGCCAGTGAACTCGCCCATGGACGTTGGAGCCTGCTTGGTCTTTGGGGCGAACCGTCAACGGTGCACATGGCAATCATGGATCGGGATACGGCTGACATCGCGATAGTCAGCCTCGATTGCCCGGACCGCAACTATCCTTCGGTCGGCAAGCACCATCCGCCGGCGCTTCGACTGGAGCGCACCACCCATGATCTGTTCGGACTATCCGCCAAGGGCTTGCCCGATATCCGCCCCTGGCTGGATCACAACCGTTGGGGCTTACGCTTCCCATTAGGGAATCGCATTGCCGCGCTGTCGAAGGCGCCCCCTTATCCCTTCCTGCCGGTAGAGGGTGACAGCCTGCATCAGATCGCTGTCGGCCCGGTGCATGCGGGCATCATCGAACCCGGACATTTTCGGTTTACGGCGAGCGGTGAGACTGTGATCCGGCTGGAACAGCGGCTTGGATATACCCACAAGGGTATTGAGGGTCTCATGACCGGAGCCAATCTTGAACGGGCTGTGCAGCTCGCCGGACGCGTGTCGGGCGACAGCACGGTCGCCTATGCCTTTGCATTTTCGCGAGCGGCCGAAGCCGCCTTACAACTTGTCGTGCCGGATCGCGCGGTTTGGCTGCGGGCGCTGCTTGCTGAACTTGAACGGCTTGCCAACCATCTCGGCGACATCGGCGCAATCTGCAACGACGCCTCCTTCGCACTGATGCACGCTCTTTGCAGCGTGTTGCGAGAGAGCATTCTGCGCGCATCCAATACCGCATTCGGTCATCGCTTGATGCGGGATATTATCGTGCCCGGTGGCGTGACCCGTGACATCGACGATAAAGGGATGGAGGCCATCCAGGCGACGCTGGATACCATCCGCCAGCGGTTTCCAGCTTTGGTCGAGCTCTACGACAATACGGCATCGCTGCAGGACCGTACGGTCGATACCGGCGTGCTTAAGCCTGCATTGGCCAAGCAGTATGCCGCTGGAGGCTATATCGGCCGCGCCTCCGGCCGCTCCTTCGATGCGCGCCGGACCTTGGCCTATCCACCTTACGATAGCCTGCACTTTGACGTGCCTGTCCTGAATGACGGGGATGTCAACGCACGCGTCTGGATCCGCGTTCGCGAGGTTGAACAGAGTCTTCTGCTGATCGACCAAATATTGGACGGGCTTCCCGATGGCCCGCTGGGAACTCATGCTGGGCATCGGCGGGAGGCGCGGGAAGGCATGGCGATCGTCGAGGGATTTCGCGGCGACGTCCTGGTTTGGCTCCGCCTACAGGATGGCCGCGTCGAACGATGTCACATGCGCGACCCGTCGTGGTTTCAATGGCCGCTTCTTGAAGCTGCAATCGAGGGCAATATCGTTGCGGATTTTCCGCTCTGCAACAAATCGTTCAACTGCTCTTATTCGGGCCAAGACGTCTAAGGAAAGCACAAGATGCGCAAGCTGCTTTTTGAAAGTCTGTTTCGCCGGCCATTCACGGAGCAGGCGCCGTCTTCGAACGACGCCGCGGTAACAGAACTCGCAGCAGCTGTTGGCCGCGCTGCGCGGCGGCGTCTCGGCCGAAGTCTATCGATACGCGAAGTCGACGCTGGATCTTGCAATGGATGCGAACTCGAGATCCACGCGCTTAACAACGCCTACTACGATGCGGAGCGCTTCGGCCTCCGGTTCGTGGCTTCGCCGCGCCACGCAGACGTAATAATGGTGACCGGGCCCGTGACCAGGAACATGCGCGAAGCGCTGGAGCGCACCTATGATGCGGTTCCCAATCCGAAATGGGTTGTCGCAGTCGGCGATTGCGCCCGGGACGGTGGATGTTTTGCCGGCAGCTATGCGGTGGTTGGAGGGGTCTCGCAAGTCGTTCCGGTCGATCTCCATATTCCGGGTTGTCCGCCATCGCCCGTTACGATCTTGCAGGGGCTTCTCGCCTTGCTCGATCGAACGGCCAAAAGCGCAGCTTCCACTTGAGGCTCCGAGGACGTCTCCGGCTTTTCCAGGCCGGCTTGGTGGCAGGATGCGCTCAGATCGCAATAGACTTTGCGACGACATCGTTGGTGATCCTTTTTGCTCAGTATCGAGATGATAATGCTATCGCGTCCGGCCGCGACCCTGCGCTCTCGGTGATCTCGTTACTGCCATTGATCTACGTTGTGTTAGCCGCAGGAATAGCGCTGACAAAGCACCGCTATGTCACATTGACGAGCGCGCGAATCCGCTACGCATCGCGCCTTGTGTCACCTTCCGATCCTGATCGGCTGAGCGGAACGCTCGCCATCTGCTTCTTTTTTGCGTCGATCGGATGCGCATCGTTTGCGCTGCAGCCGCCTCCCGCCATCCTAATAGCCATGAACTGGCATCTCGGGTCCCAAGCGGCTGCGCCCTTGTTGTGGCCGGCACTGATGAGCGTCTGCGTGGCCAGTTTCGGAGCAAACGCCCATGCTGCGGTCGATGCGTATCCCTTTGACAGCTAATTGGCGGTGGCAAAGCCTTTGCTTTGGCTCCACGCTATCTCCGGATCTCTCAACGCCCCCGCGTTACTTTTCGTTCCCGAAACAACGGGATGGGGTCTAAACGCCGATAGGAACGGCGCTTCCATCGCTGAACGCCGGACCCGCACAGTTCGTGATCCCGGAGATGCGACTCGACTCAACTCTGATCGTTAGCTATACGGATATAGAAGATCGTTACTGATGTCAGGTACATCATATTTAACGAGAACATGCTTTGAAGATCCTCGGCAGATACACGGGCAAGCTGGGCGAAATCGAGATCTGGGAAAGCAAACAGACGGGCGACCGCCTGTATCGCGAAGGCGAGCTTTTCCAGAGTGAAAGCTCGGCGTCTGGTGAAAGCCGCTTTCCATACGTGAAGATGATGGAAGTGTTTTTAAGCGACGCGAAGAGTGTCCTCCTTCTAGGATGCGGCGGAGGCAATCTGGCGACGATGCTGGCACGCCAAGGCAAGAGCGTGACCATCGTCGACCACGACCCAGTCAGCTTCGACCTCGCGCGACGCTTTTTCGGTTTGCCGGGACAAATTCCCTGCGTTGTCTCAGATTTTAGAGAATATCTTTTGGCCGAGACGCGAAGTTTCGACGGTATCGCGATCGATGTCGGCGGACCCGGATTTTGTTTCGAGGAACAATTCGATCCAGCAACCTGCCATTCGATCACGGCGCTGCTCAAACCTGGCGGGCGTGCGGTTCTGAACATGCTTGTCGCGACCGATTTCGACGCGGCGCCTGACTTGATCGGCGGCGATCTGTCCGAAGGTCACATGACTTCATGGATATTCGATCAACCGGGATGTCTAAACCGAAATGTCCTCATCGCCTGCCTGCCTAGGCAGCGTCAGGCCGCTAATCGGCGCTACATGGCGAAGTTTTCTCAAACCGTCGGCTGTGGTTGGGCGCCGCGGCGCCCACGTCGACCTTCGCACGACAGTAGAGCTGTCGTTGTTGACATCGCATGCGCGTCCTGATCCGCGCCAGGGAGAAACGAGATGTTGGAACAAGGCACACGCAACCCGGAATTCGGGGCAGACAAATTCGGGTTCAGAGATCTCAAAGGGTTGAACTGGAACTTCATCGAACCCGAACTTTACGAATGCGCCCTCAAGGACGGTGAAGCGCAGGTCACCTCCGGCGGCGCGCTGTGCGCCGAAACCGGCGTGCATACCGGCCGCAGCCCAAAGGACAAATATATTGTCTGCGACGACCAGACGGAGCAAACCATCTGGTGGGAAAACAATGGCAAGATGACCCCAGCGCAATTTGCGCGGCTGTATCAGGACTTCATTGCTCACTCCGCCGGCAAGACCTTGTATGCCCAGGATCTACGCGCCGGTGCCGATCCGGAACTCGGAATGCGGACGCGCGTCTTTACGACGCTTGCTTGGCACTCCCTTTTCATTCGGACACTGTTGATTAGGCCCAATCGGAGCGAACTCGCGACATTCGTACCGGAGCTCACGATCTATTCCTGCCCAAGCTTCAAGGCGGATCCCAAGCGTCATGGCGTTCGCAGCGATACGGTGATCGCGATCGATTTGTCGCGGAAGATCGTCTTGATAGGAGGAAGTTCGTACGCCGGCGAGATCAAGAAGGCCGTGTTTACGACATTGAATTACTTTCTTCCTGCTCAAAGCGTCATGCCGATGCATTGTTCCGCAAATGTCGGCCCGCGGGATGATGCGGCCATCTTCTTCGGTTTGTCTGGAACCGGGAAAACAACTCTGTCAGCCGATCCGGGACGCACACTGATCGGTGACGACGAGCACGGTTGGAGCTCTAAGGGCATCTTCAATTTCGAGGGCGGCTGTTATGCGAAGGCGATCAGGCTGAGTGCTGAAGCCGAGCCAGCCATATATGCGACCACTCAGCGCTTTGGAACGATCCTTGAGAACGTTGCTTTCGATCCGATAACGCGCGTCTGCGATTTCGACGATGGCTCGAAGACGGAGAATACGCGTGCCGCGTATCCGATGCACTTCATCCCCAATGCGTCAAAAACCGGACGCGCCGGACATCCGAAGAATCTTGTCATGTTGACTGCGGACGCTTTCGGCGTGATGCCTCCCATTGCCAAGTTGACCGCGGCGGAAGCCATGTTTCACTTCCTGTCGGGGTATACCGCCAAGGTCGCTGGAACGGAAAAGGGTGTGGTTGAGCCTGAGGCTACCTTCTCGACGTGCTTTGGTGCGCCATTCATGCCCCGGCACCCCGCGATCTACGGCGATCTGCTGCGTGCGTTCATTGCAGAGCACAACGTAACGTGCTGGCTGGTGAACACCGGTTGGACCGGGGGAGGATACGGTGTCGGGCAACGGATGCCCATCAAGGTGACCCGTACTCTGCTGACGGCCGCACTCGACGGCACGCTCAACGACGGCGAATTCTACACGGACAAGAATTTTGGCTTTCAGGTACCTGTATCGGTCAAGGGCGTTGACAGCCGTATCTTGAAGCCCCGGGAGACGTGGAACGACGAGGAGGCGTATGATGCAGCTGCGAGCAAGCTTGTGCGGATGTTCCAGGATAATTTTGCTAAGTTCAGAGGTGTCGTCCAGGCGGACGTCGTGGCAGTGGCGATGTCGGCGTAGGTCCTAACGGGCCGAACAAACGCCTGAGCCGATCAGGGCTCGGGTTCGCTAACCGATCGCCCTCAAATCGGGATAACTCGGATGTCCGCAAGCGATTTACATTTTCCCGTACGCATCTGGCGGGCAATCGCTCGGGCCATAGCCGGAAAGTGTCCCGTGTGCGGTCGGGGGAAGCTCTTCCGGAGTTATCTGCATAAGGTGGAAAACCGCGCTTCCTGCGGCGAGCACTACGGAAAAACTCACGCCGACGACGGACCGGCATGGCTGACGATCCTCATCGTCGGCCATTTGGTCGTGCCGTCGGCACTATATGCCGGGACCACCTTTCGCTGGCCTCTTTGGGTGAGCTAACAGTCTGGCCGCTGACTGCGGTGGCGCTGACATCGACTATTCTGCCACGTGCGAAGGCCGTCTTCATCGCGGCAATCTGGGCGACGAAAGCTCCGGGTTTCGAATGACGCGACCGGAAAATAAAGTTCGTCGCATCTTCGTTCGGGCAGCGAGGTAGCGGGAAGCGCATTCGCTTTTTCGGCATTCTCAGCCTACTCGCATCTCGCTTGAGCTTTTGAGTTGGTAGTATCGCGTTGCGGCTCAAGCAGGCAAACTTAAGGTCAACCCGACATGGCCGAAAGCAATGACATGAAGCAAGGAGGCGTCTTAAGGTCTTTTCCGCTTCAGGCTGCGGCCAGCCTTCTATTTTTCTGCCTCGAATTCATATTAGCCATCGAAGCTCGATCCGCGTCGTTGTTTGCGGACAGTATCGCCTTTCTCGAGGCGGCGAGTGTCGGTGTTCTTATGTCGTCTGGACGCAACTGGACCATGCGGGGCCGGGAGGCATTTGCCGGATTCTCCAGAACGATCATTCTCATTCCGACTTGTTTTCTGTTTTGGATGATCGCGGCAAACTATTATGGGACCGCGATCCCGTCCGCGCTACCGCTCGCCGCAACCGGCGCGGTGCTCCTGCTGACCAACATCGCCTGCCTTGTCCTGCCCAGGCAAGGCATGTTCGCGCATCTGGCCGGCACGCTCTCCGACGTTCGCAAACATGCGATCATTAACGCCCTCATCGTTCTAGCCGCATTGTTGACCTGGGCGTCAGGAACGATGTGGCCGGATGTCCTTGTCGCGCTTGGAATTCTATGCGTGAACGCCTGTGCCGCCGAGCATATATAGCTTGTTGCGCGGGAGTTGCCGCCGGTCGATGCTTGATCCGCCAAGGCAGCTCATTCTTCGGCTCGCGGAACGAGCTTTCCCTGCGATGCCTTGTGATGATACTGCAACGCGATCAAAAGACTTTTCAGGCCGCGCAAAGGCCACAGCGTGACGACCAGGATCAACGGGATCCACAGCACCGCGTGGACCCAGTACGGCGGTTGATATTTGACCTCCGTCACTAGAGCGGCTCCGACGACAATGGCGCCGGCGATCATGATGACGAATATGGCAGGCCCGTCGCCGGAGTCGGCAAAGCTGAAATCGAGGCCGCACACGCCGCACTTTGATTTCAGGGTCAAGAATCCCTCAAACAACTTTCCCTTACCACAGCGCGGACATCGACACAGCAGGCCGGTGACATATGGCGATGGTGCTTTTTCCGAGATCTGCTTGTCCGAGACTTCCATCTTTTGCCTTCTGCCCTTCGATTGGGTGGCAACTGGCCAAGCCAACCCGGAACGCTAATGCGAGCGAGTTTCCGCCAAACGTAGAGAACCCACGGCTCCGGGCACGTCGACCGCCGTCGCCTCGACGCGGGCTGTCTGCTGACGGTTGGGATAGTCGTCAAGATTGGCGGCTACCGTCAGACAGAAAAGCGTCCGACCGTCTTGTTCGCCCAACTGACGCGCGACCGCATGCCGGCCCGGTACGTGCACGCGATGGGTGATCCGCCCACCCTGTTGCACACGGACAAAAAGCGACTGTCGGGCGGCGGCCGCCCAGACGGCGCCTTCGGCGTCCTCGCAGATGCCGAGCGGGCTCATCCCCTCGAAGTTGGCGAAAACCTTTCGATGCAGCAATGCTCCGTCGCTGTCGATCTTGAACCCGAGAAGCCGATTTCCGGGTGTCTCCGCAACCAGTAGTTCATGCGAACTTGTGATTGCCAATCCGTTCGGATGCGCGATGTTGTCGGCAACCGATCGGATATTGCCGTCCGGCATTGCGAGAAGAACCCGAGCCGACGCGAAGCCGTCGGGTCCAGCGGCATCCGCGTCGAAAGACGTCACATAGGCGTTCCCATCGCGAGCGACGGCCAGGTCCCGTAGATATCCTGATGCTAGATCGGTCAAGTCGGCATGGATCGTCGGCTTGTCGGCACCGAGTTTCAGGATCAGCCGCTGAGTCATCGAGGCGACCAATAGATCCCCGTCAGGCAAAAAGCCCAGACCGAACGGCCGGCTGGGTACGTCGGCGACGATCGTAACCTTGCCGTCCAGATCGATGCGGAAGATCTTTCCCGCGCGCACATGGGATACCCATAAGGCACCCAGATGCCATCTAGCGCGTTAAGACGCGAGAATCCGCTTGCGAGTACACTTGTCTTCAGCGTCTTCATCATCCTCGATCGGGAAATCCGTATTTCCGGCAGCCGGGGGGCTCATCGCGCCCGTTCCAAAGTCCGCGGCGAAGAAGGCTTGGGCTGCTTCATGTTCTTCATTTTCGGCTTCGTGACGTGCTCCCTGAGACGAACGCCTCGACCACCGGCCGAACTCGCAACTCCCGGATTGATCAATTCGATCCCGGCATTCTCGAGTGCGGAAACCAATTTCATTAGAGAATCGACGTTACCGCGGATAACCCCGTCACTTGCTTCCATGCGTTGAATGGTGGGGACTGAAAGATCAGCGAGTTCGGCCGTCTGCCGCTGGTCTATATTCAGAAGCGCGCGGGCGGCCCTAAGTTGGTTGGCCGTGATCATGAAATGGCAGGCTCCGGTGATACTCTCATCCAGTATATCTACACCATCCGAATTATTGTATCAAGCATCAATCTAGATGCAAAATATATCATTGCCCAGCTCGCGTTCTTTGACACGGATCGAAGCTTGAGCCTTGTTTCGATTTTTCATCGAAGAATGCGGAAACATTACCAGCGGGGCCCGGAATAGTTGGTGCGGCGCAAATTACATGATAAGAGACGTTTAATGCATGTATTCTGATAATCTAATCTTGGGTAGTTGCCTGACGTGAAACTGCTGGGGCGTTATCAAGGAAAGAACGGGCAGATCGATATTGTCGAATGTTCTTGGGACGGCACGCGCGTGTACTTCGAAGAAGGCGTAAGGCAGAGCCAGGCAACGCCCGATGGCGAAAGCGTCTTCACCTATGTCAAGCTCATGGACGAACTCCTATCCCGCTCCGAACATATCCTCGTCCTGGGCTGTGGCGGCGGAAATCTTGCGACGCGGCTGTGGCGTCTCGGCAAGAGACTGACCATCGTCGATATTAATCCGATCAGCTTCGTGCTCGCGCACAGGTATTTCGATCTACCGGACGAGGTGCCCTGCATCGTCTCCGACTTTCGAAAATTCGTGTTCGATGACCGCGCATATTACGACGGCATTGCAATCGACGTCGGTGGACCGGGATTCCGTTTCGCAGAGGAGTTCGATGCGGAGACCTGCGACGCTATCCACGCTCGCCTGGCACCGGGCGGCCGGATCGTGATGAACGCAATGGTCGCACACGACATTGATCCGACACCAGACCGGATCGCAGCCAGACTCGCCGGTGAAGAACTGCGGACATGGATCATCGACGAGCAATTCATCGAGGATCGCAACGCCGTCGTCGCCTGCATCCCTGAGAAGACCTTGGGTTCACGGGCAGCGCTTGATCGCGTGATGCGCCATAGCCACGAGCGCTGGGCGATCCGCCGCGGAAGATTGCGAAGCCGCGATCTTGCCTGTGGATTGCGCTGATGTCGCAGCTTCCGGCGGACCGATGCTAGACGTCGATAACGGGCATCGGGCTCGTGTCCTCCCTAGGGCGAGGGTTGGAAGCGCGAATTGGGGGCTCTTGATCATGTCTTCGAAACTCGAGCGGGTTACTAGCTAACTTGGTTCGAAGCGAACGCCGATACGCTTCTCTTTCCGCCAAACGATGCGACAGGGCAGCTCGCTGCGGTCCGCATCGACTACAAGCGTAAACCGATCGGGTATCCCGACGGGCGATATCACATCGAGCGCTGCGCCTGTTTCCGAGAGGTTCCGAACGGTGCAGTCGATCACGCCGCCACCGAACGAGATGGTCCCCGCTTTCAGCAGTCGTCGCCGCTGTGCTGCTCGCTGTTCTTCCATAGCAACCTGCGCCAGGTCGACCCGTTCGCTTTGCCCAACGCACGACATCGCTGCGCGGCGCCGTTCCCCACGGCAGTTAGGGTCTACGATCTCGAGCAGGCTTTCCGGCAAATGTCTGCAGAATTCAAAGTGAATCCACCTGATGCCATCGATCGACAGCGCCGAGTACGGCATCTCCCCGCGATCTATCTTCCGCTGCACCTCGTGCGACCGGGCGAAGCAAAGGGGGCCTCGGCCCATCCTCATGCAGGCATCGAAACTCTGACCCTGCTCCTCGAAGGGCGGTCGGTCCACAAGGCAGCCTTGGCAATGTCAGCGCGATGTGTCCGGGTGAAGTGCAGTGGATGCGCGCAGGACGCGGCGTGATCCACGATGAATCGCCGGACGAGGTCATGCTTCGCGAGGGCGGCCAGGTGCACGGGGTGCAGTTGTGGATCAACATGCCGAAAGGTGCGAAGCACACGGAGCCCGTCTACAGGCACGTGACTGCGGACGAAATACCGTTGTTGCCGCACGAGACCGGGACGGTCCGCCTTGTTGCAGGGCGGGTCGGCAACGCGACCGGCCCGGTTCGAACCTCCGGCGATCCCTTCGTCGTCCACGCCAGCCTAGCAGCAGGCGGCACACTGCGCATGGATTCCTTGATCCCTTGTGAACTGGCGCTTTACGTCATGACGGGCAGCGTCGCGATCGCCGGAGAGGCCGTCGAGCCAGGAGCGCTTGCCTGCCTTACATCTGGAGACACGATCCACATCGCTGTGACGGAGAACAGCGAGTTGCTCCTGGTCGGCGGCGATCCACTCGACGCTCCCATCGTACGCCACGGTCCTTTCGTCATGAACACCATTTCCGAACTCGAACGGGCGGTCCGTGACTATCACGCGGGCCGGATGGGACAGATCTGACCTGCCTATCGCGCCTATCTTCATCATCAACAAAGACCCGTCAATCCACCAGTCTCAAAACAGAAGGAGTTCCTTTTCCATGTCGACGCCTACGTACCTTCCTGCGCTCGGCCGACTATTGATCGCACTCATCTTCGTCATGTCCGGCCTTTCCAAGATCGCTGCGCCATCCGCCACGATCGCCTACATCTAGTCCTCCGGCGCGCCATTCGCCCCGGGCGCTTTCGCCGTCGCGGTTCTCGTTGAGGTGATTGGCGGGCTCACTCTACTGGTCGGTTTTCAGACCCGCATTGCGGCAGGAGCGCTGGCATTCTTCACGTTGGCCGCCGCCGTGTTGTTCCACAACAACGTGGCCGACCAGAATCAGATGATCCACTTCCTCAAGAACATCGCGATCACTGGCGGTCTTCTTCAGGTGATCGCGTTTGGCGCCGGCGCGTTCAGCTTCGACAACCGGCGCAAGTCCGCTTCCGTCCCGGCGTAAAGTCGCGGGATCAGCGGCCAGCATGCCGTCACACCTATAGCGCGGGTAAAAAAACACCAAAGGTGACTTCATGAAACTCCTTCACGTCGATTCAAGTGTCCTCGAGGCGAATTCCATCAGCCGGCACGTCTCGGCTCACGCGCTGGTGGGCGCCGGCGGAAAGGTCCGCGTCATCGCCGTCGGCGAAACCTGGCTGGTGCGGGAGGTCAAGTCCGCTCTCAAGGAGGGTTAGGATTTCGGGTATCCTTCCCTTGCCGCCGCACCTCGTGCAGGGCGCGGGATAGATTCTGCGACCAGGAGCGGCCTGCTTCACGGGAGGGAAACCGGCGCCGTTGCAGGCGTTGCATCTGATCTCGAAGGGCCCCGGTTTCTGACATGCCAGAGGGCGTTCGAATCCGAAAGCGACGGTGATCCAGGTCAACAGGCCACCATTTTGCTGGACCAGCGCGACAAGACGCTCATCGGAGCCTTTCGGACCGATGAGGAGAGGCCTACCGGTATGCCACCATATTCGGCAAGGGTAGATTGAGCTGCGGGTGGCCCGTCAGACCGGCGATCGCTGTCAGCTTGTTAATCGGCATGGGGTCCGGATGCCGATCGGCCTCCTAAGTGCTTGATCGATTTTGCATCCATGGCGTCAATCTGAGGCTCTGACGCAAATTCGATGATGCGCCGCCTTGCATCAGGGTGATTCACTGAGTCATTCCATCAACATAAGCATGCTCTGTCCGAGATGCGCGGTTAGCTCATGGTCGCACCTCTGTGGCCAGAAGCATTGATGAAAAATCGAGAGTCTTTTCAACGAGATCGACCGGTGAATTTGGTGATCGGCGCGCTTCTTCATCATCGAAAGTGATGGTGTGGAACGGCCCTTCGAAACGGCATCAAAAGTGCCTAGCGTGGTCGCTTCGAGAAGCGCCACAAAGGAAGGACCGTTCCATGGAAAAGATTATCACAGTGGGTTTGGACTTGGCTAAATCGATCCTTCAGGTTCATGGCGTTGGCGAAAACGGGCAGATCATAGTTCGCCGCACTTTGCGACGATCGCAGGTGCTGCCTTTCTTTCGAGGACTCGCTTCTTGCACGGTGGGGATGGAGGCTTGCGCGAGTGCCCATTACTGGGCGCGCGAGATAGCGGCGCTGGGCCACTCGGTCCGCATGATGCCGCCAGCCTATGTAAAGCCATACGTTAAACGCAACAAGACAGACGCAGCCGATGCGGAAGCGATCTGTGAGGCGGTCACTCGTCCGACAATGCGCTTTGTACCTGTAAAGACCGCCGAACAACAAGCAGCAGGCATGATTCTGCGAACGCGAGAGATGCTGATGAGGCAGCGCAGCCAGACGGCAAACGCCCTGCGCGCACATATGGCCGAATTGGGAATTATCGCCGGGACGGGCATGGCGAGCATCGCAAAACTCTTGGTGCTTCTCCGGGACGAGAAAGACAACAGGATCCCAGGCGCCGCCCGCTTTGCCCTGATTCAATTCGCCGAGCAGATTGAGTTGCTGACAGACCGCGTAGAAAAGCTCGACAAGGAGATCTTGGTGGCCGTAAGGCAGGACGCCGATGCGAGACGTCTAATGAGCATCCCCGGCGTCGGTCCTCTCATCGCCGCTACGGTGCGCACATCTGTACTCGATGCACATGCTTTTGCGACTGCACGAGATTTTGCGGCTTGGGTTGGGCTGACCCCGAGGGCACAGTCAAGCGGCGGGAAAGAAAGGCTGGGGGCGATATCAAAGCGTGGAAATAGGCAACTACGGACCCTCTTGATCGTTGGTGCGACCTCCATCATCAAGCTTGCGAAACGAGGCTTGAAGGTTCCGCTCTGGGTTCGGACTATGCTGCAAAGACGGCCGGTCAAGGTCGTATCGGTGGCGCTTGCCAACAAGATTGCGCGCACCATCTGGGCCTTGCTGGTTAGAGGCGGCATCTATCAGGCGCCGGCGGCAATGTTGAAATCCTGAGATAAGAGCTCTCCGGCAGAAGAAGAGCTGCCGAGGAGGCAAGGTGCAAATGCTGGATGAACCTCGAATGACGACATTCCCGGCAGCAATCAGACCGCCTGACTCACTGCGCTCCGAGCGCGAGAAATTGATTGAGCGATTGCTTCCGCGGATATCATCGTGGCCAGCGGCCAGGTGCCGCGTTCACAGGCCGAACATATGACCGCACCGTCATCCCTTGTTCAACCAGAGAAAGATCTTGCAGCCCGGGCCGTTCCACATATGAGTCAGAGCCGCTATTTAACCCTTCAATCACATCGCTCTTTGCGTCGCGTGCGGTGAGGATGAGAAACGCCGGTACAAGTTCGCGTTCCTTCATTGCCTCGACGATTGACAGGCCGTCCCCGTCAGGAAGACGCCTATCCACAATCGCTATATCGAACGGTGCAGTCTCGAGCGCCTGAAGCGCCTCTCCTATTGAGCCACTCCGGTCAACCACAAGACCCGCGCTGACCAAAATGGAGGCCAGGAACGATGCCAGATCTGGCTCGTCCTCGACGATTAGGACCCGCATGCCAGCCTGCTGCCAATGATCGGATAGGACATATAGAAGCTCGCATCACGTGGCCGCGTAAGTCCTGGGATCGGTTACCCCGTCGCTCAGTCGGTCGAAACGCTAGATCAGGTCCGGGGAATTGACCGGTGCTATAAGTCGAGTTCGATGCACCGCCCGCCAATTTGAGTGGCTCTCCCCGAAGCTGGCAGAGATCGCTGCGCCTTCAAGGCCTTTTTATGTCCGGTGACGAACAACATCATGACGACAACCAGGGACTAGGCAATACCGCCATGCGGTGCCTGCTCCAGCTTGCAATGTTCGTGCAATGAAAGGGGGGCCTTGATCCGGTCTCGTGTGATGCGGCGAGAACGATCGATAGGAATTGCGAGCGATGAGCCAGACGATATTGCTCGATACCGGTCACCCAAGACGCAAAACGGCTGAGCGTTTCATCAGGGCCGTCTATGACTCAAGATACGGTGCGAAACTGGATACTTTCCCATCGCGACTCATAGCACGCTTCGAAGCGGATGGCACGATTGATTGCGCCGCCGGCATACGAACGGAGCACGACGGCTTTTTCTCTGAAGCCTATCTCGACGCGCCCGTGGAAGAGGTGCTGAGCATTAGCTCCGGCCAAATAGTCCGGCGGAACGAAATCTTCGAAGTCTCGACACTCGCAAGCCAGTCGCCTCGCGCGACCACCGGATTCATCGACGCTATCGGAAGATTCGGCGAGACCAACGGGTTTGTGTGGTCGTTTTTTACTCTCACGCACCGTCTCCACCGGCTGGTGGAGCGACTGGGACACCCTCTGATCCATCTGGGCGATGCGGATCATCGCCGCATAGCCGGCCACCAACGATGGGGGACGTACTACGCCTCTGCGCCGAAGGTGTTTGCGATCACGAGTCCTCGCGTCGCCCTGGCTCCGCGCGATACAGAATTGCTTTATGCGCACGCTGTTTGAAGCCCTGCACCGGAATGCCCGTGGCGCGGGCGACAGGATTGCAGTCAGCGATAGCCGTCGGGTTCTCCGGCGCGACGAACTGCTCTCCGAAGTGACCGGACTGGCTGCGGATCTCAAAACGAAAGCCGGCGCGATCGGCATCCTCGCCCCAAACGGTGTCGATTGGGTGATCGCTCAGCTTGCCTGCGCGTTGTCCGGCAAGATTGCCGTTCCATTGCCAACATTTTTCAGTTCCGCCCAACTCGGCCATGTGGTGCGCAATGCGTCGGTCGGCCTGATTCTGACAACCGAGCAGACAAGGGCCTTGACACTGGAGTCCGGCGTGAGCACCGCTCTGCTCGGCGACCACGCCGCGGGCGCCGGCGTGCCTGATCTGGTCGATGGGTTCGGTCAGGTTATTTATACTTCGGGAAGCACAGGACAGCCCAAGGGCGTTCGCCATGAAAGCGGACAGATCGCCTGGTCGACCGCGGCACTGGCGGCCGCAACAGGCGCGACAGCAAAAGATTCTTATCTTTCGGTGCTGCCGTTGCCGCTCTTGCTAGAGACGATATGTGCGATTTTCATCCCGACGATGCTTGGGGCTTGCGTTCATTTCGATACAGAGCTCGCCGACCAAGTCGGCCGGGGTAATGCGAAGGGACTCTCAAGGGCATTCGACCAGAAGCAACCCACGACCAGTGTCGTGGTGCCACAGTTGCTGAAACAATGGGTCGGTGAACTTCAGGCCCTGGGTCGCCGAGCGCCGAGTTCGTTGCGCTTCGTAGCCGTCGGAGGTGCCCCAGTGCCGCGGCAGCTGGCTGAGGGAGCATGGCAGTCAGGTATCCCAGTCCACGAGGGGTATGGTCTTTCGGAGTGCTGTTCGGTGGTCGCGCTCAATCGCCCCGGCGAACGCCGCGCCGACACCGTTGGCCAGCCGCTCCACGGCCTCGATGTGTCGATCGATCGCGGTGAAATCGTTGTCGATGGACCTTCGATCACCGATGGCTATCTGGGAAAGGGGCCGGCGCAACGGCCGTGGCGGACGGGCGATCTTGGGACGATCGATCAAGATGGCTATCTGACGATCCAGGGACGCAAGGACAATCTCATTGTCACCTCGTACGGCAGGAACATCAGTCCCGAATGGGTCGAGACGATGCTGCTCGGCGATCCGCGAGTCGCATTCTGCGCGGTGGTTGGTCATGGCGAGCCCCATCTGACAGCCTTGCTCGTACCTTCCCGTCCGGGTGCGGCCTGGTTCGCCAACGCAACCCACGAAGATGTGCTGGCTCTCGTTTCTGCCTGCTGTTCGGGGGCGCCCGACTATGCAGTACCGTGGGCCTGCATCATAGCCTCGCTCGAGGAGGCGGTCAGCAATCAGCTTCTGACCAACGGCCGGCCGGCCCGAAGGCAGATCGAAAAGTTCGTCGCAAGCAAAACGCCGCCTGCATCCACGGCGGCGATCTAGCGCTATCAAAATTCACCAGGGAACTAAAACATGAGCTTTTACGACCGTCTGATGAGCGAGACCGCCGAAGATCGCGATGCCTTCCTGGCCATACCGATAGTGCAACACGCAATTCGAAATGGGGCATCCCGACAGCTTTACGTCGATTTCCTGGCCGAGGCCTATCACCATGTGAAGCATACTTTTCCGCTTCTCGCCTTGGCAGCGTCACGCACTTCCGACGAGCGCTACCAGGACGCGCTGATCGAGTACATGGAAGAGGAGCGAGGTCACGAAAAGTGGATTCTCGACGACATTAGAATGGTCGGAGGCGATCCCGATGTTGTTCGGACCGGTATCGCGGGCATGCCGTGCCAGATCATGGTCGGCTACGCATACTACGCCGTCGAGCGCGTCAGTCCCTATGCTTATCTCGGCAGCGTCCATGTGCTCGAGGGCGTATCCGTTCTGCTGGCCGACAAACTCGCCGATGCGATGAAGAAGTCTCTCGGTCAAGACAGTGACGCCGGCTTCACCTATCTTCGCACCCACGGTTCCCTGGATACCGACCACGTCGCGTTTTTCCGTACGCTTGTCGATGGCTTTGATGATCCGGCCACCCAGCGCATCATCATCGACAACGCCCGGATATTTTATCGCCTGTATGGGGCGATTTTCCACGATCTTGGCGCCCGGGCGGAACTGAGCAATGCTGCCTGAACAAAAGCTCGTGCTCGTCACAGGTGCAGGCTCCGGGATTGGCCGTGCTCTGTGCCTCGAGGCAGCGCAACGCGGTATGATGATTGCGCTTTGCGGGCGAAGGCTCGACGCGCTGCAGACAACTGCCGCACTTCTCGGGCCATCGACATCGCATTTGATTATTCCGGCTGACATCACCCGGCCTGAAGACCGGCGGCGTATTGTCGATCACATTGGAAGCAAGCGCGGAAAGCTCGACATCCTCATCAACAATGCGGGCATCGTCGAAGGTGGATCGCTGGAAACGTTCGATGACGACGCGATAGCTCGAACATTCCAAACCAACGTCATGGCCCCGATGGCGCTGACGCGCGATCTCATGCCCTTGCTGGTTACCGCCAGGCCCTCTCGCGTCGTCAATGTTGGCTCCATTTTTGGCGATATCGGATATCCGGAATTCACCTGCTATTCCGCGGCGAAATTCGCGCTCCGGGGCTTCTCGATTGCGCTGCGCCGCGAATGGAAGCAGAAGGGAATCGGCGTGACCTATGCAGCGCCACGCGCCACCCAAACCGATGCCGCCGTTGCATTCGCCGGCCTCATCGCCAAGACCAAAATGAGCCTGGACTCGCCGGAACAAGTCGCACGGCAGATATGGCGAGCCGTCGCCGACGGACAAGATACCGTCTACGCGCCGGCGCCGGAAAGGATCTACGTGCTGATCCAGCGGCTTTTTCCTCGGGTGATCGACTGGTCGTTGTCGCGGACTCCATAGCTTCTCGGAACCTCACCGCCAACCAAATCCACAACAAGGCATCTACGCATGACATCGACATCACGAAGAACGGTCCTTTCGTGCCTGCTGCTGGTGCCCGCGGGTTTCCGCATGCTTGCCGCGCGGGCGAGCGACGCAGCCGATGGTGAGGTTCATCGCCTGCAGACCACTTGGGAGTCGATCAAGTTCGGCGTCCCCGAAGGCGATGAGCAGACCAAACAAATGAATGCCCTCGGAGACGATGCCGACGCCGTAGCGGCGAAATTTCCGGACAGGCCCGAGGTGCTGATCTGGGACGGCATCATTACCAGCGAGCGGGCTTCGATGGCCAGCGCATTCTCTGCGCTCGGTCTAGCCAGGCGCGCACGCGATATCCTGGAACAGGCCTACAAAATGGCGCCGGCCAAGCTCGACGCCGGCGCAACGACGAGCCTCGGCGTGCTGTATTATCGGGCACCGGGTTTTCCCATCGGTTTCGGCGACACGGCAAAAGCGCGCCAGTTGCTGGAGCAGGCCGTGAAGCTTGCGCCGGCCGGACTCGACGCCTGGTATTTCTATGGCGATTTCCTTTATGAGCAGAAGGAATACAAAAAGGCCGCGGAGGTCTTTCGGCACGCGCTCAGCCTACCGCAGCATCCCGATCGTCCGCTTTGGGATAAAAACCGCCGACTCGTCATAGAGGAGCGGCTTGCCAGCATCGCGGCGAAACAGTGAGCGATCGTCGTCAGAGCCTCTTACGGGATGATGACGCCATCACGAGATACCGCCGCATTTTTGATCGACTTTGGCACGCACTTGGAATGCAGCTACGTCATCCGTCTGGCGTCATCGGATCCCTGACCGGGTGGTTTATGGCATTCGTCAATGACGAACCGAATAGACTGGCTGTCGACGCTCTGGAGCTCCAGCCGACCGACCGGGTGCTTGAACTTGGTTTTGGACCGGGTTGGGCACTGCGGACAATTGCCGCACGCGCCACCAAGGGGCAGATATTCGGAATCGACCAATCTGATCGGATGCTTCGGCAGGCTGCCAACATGAATGAAGTGGCGATTGCAAGGGGACGGGTGGTGCTTTCCAAAGGGCCATTCAGTCCACTTCCGTGGATCGACTCCACTTTCCAAAAGGTCCTTCTCGTAAATGTGGCGTACTTCTTCGATCCTGATGGCCGGGAAGTGGCGGAAGTCCACCGCGTCCTCAGGCCGGGGGGCCGCGTCGTCGTCTACGTGACATCCCGTGAAACGATGATCAAATGGCCCTTTGCAAGTCGTGAAACACACCGGCTCTATGAGAGCGGCGAGCTGCTGGATCTTTTAAAGGGCGCTGGCTTCCGATCGGCCAATATCGAGATTAACGACGTACTATTGCCCTTCGGATTAAAAGGGCTCTTGGCCACGGCGGTGAAATCCCCGTACCTCGTTCGGCAGGATGTGGCGCCGGTCAGATGTTGCTGAGGGATCCCGGATTAATCGCAGCGGACCTGATCAAAGCGGTGGAAGGGCCAAGTGGCGAGGTGCAGGCAGGACCGCGCGGATTGAGTCCCCCGGCGAGACTTCGCCTCCCTCCGATACGACCGCCATGACGCCGGCCCTGAAGCGCGGTCCGAGCGGGCCGTTTCGCAACTCATCCTTCAACCCGCCCTCGAAGCGATCGATCAGCACGCAGGGCGTGCGCAAGCCGGTCAGCCGAACGGTCGCCGAGGCGCCAAGGCGGAGCATGGTGCCGAGAGGAAGGCATTCGAGATCGAGGCCCATCGTCGTGATGTTCTCGCCGAGGTTTCCCGGACGGACTTCGAAGCCGCGCGTCCGCAGCGCATTGAACAGTTCGCTCGGGATAAGATGGACCTGACGGAGGTTAGCCGCCGTCGGATTGCGGCGCGCCAGATATCGGTGCCGCACGAAAGGTCCGTAATGCGCATCGCCTTCAATGCCATGGCCTTTCGTCAGAATGATGGACAATCGAGGTGTCTTGCTGAAGCGATGCTTGCCGTCGACCGACACGGCGACTACCGAGCCTTCCGTGACGGGATGATTATTTTGATGGATCTGGTTTTCAGTCTCGAGCACTTGCACGGAACGGCTGGTTCAAGCGGACGATCTTGAAATTCAGAACGGCCGCGAAAGTCACCCAGAGCAGGTAGGGCAAAAGAAGGCAGATGGCCAACGTCGAATACCGCCCGATCCCGAACATGAGGACGACGATTGAAAGCCAGAGGAACGGGACTTCGGCCAAGGCCCAGTCCGGTCTTTTCAGGGCGAAGAAAAGGGGGCTCCAAAGCATGTGCAGGACGATATTGCTGGCGAAAAGCACAAGGATCAGAATTCGTCCCGCTTCGTCCGTGGCGTTGGTCCACGTCGAGAGGCCGGACCAGGCGGCCAACGCCAATATGACCGCCCAAGCCGGACCGAAGATCCAATTCGGAGGGTTCCACGAAGGCTTGCGCAGATCTTCGTACCAGGCCCCGACTGTCGTGGTCCCGCCGCCGACGGCCAGCATCAAAAATACGATGACAATTGCTGCGACGATACGAAGGGGCAAATTTGCACTCGGTTCAATGGCGGCGGCATCTCGCTCGCGCTGAGCTCGACTGATTTAGGATCACGTCGATAAACTACAAGCGCTGCCATGGGGGCATGCCATGCTTCGCCGGCAGTCGCGCCCGACCGGGCTTTCCGGCGGCTCGAGGCAGGTCGGCTTATTGAAGGACCTTTGGTAGCACGACGACGAGTTCGACTTCGTGCCGCAGGATCCGGCCCGCCACATCGGCGATCAGAAGAGAGAAGTCGTCCTCGATTGCTGCCGCGCTCTCTTCGTCTCTCGAATAGACGTAGAGGAGAGCTCCGTCGATTTCGGCGAATCTCACGCCGGCGAAGACACGGTCGAACATGTTGTCGCCGATCACCGACGCGACGCGCGCCTGGATCGCGTAATCCTGAATATCGGACAATTTCATGCAGTCGACATATGCGCGCGGCTGATGAAAACAAGGTGGTCGGCGCCTGATAGAGCCAGAGAGAGCGACGATCCGGATGTGACCGGCGAACCCATGCCAAGCCCCGATCGGCTTGCCGCCCTTGCCGCGTGGCCATTGACGTGCGAACGCGTCGTCGGTCGATCCACTCAGCCGAACGAGTTCTCTCCGAAGCTGCTTGGGATGTCATCTTCGCGACCGTTCCCATTCCCGCACGACGTCCTTCGCCTTCTTGTCGGAGCGGAGGCCAAGATAGACGGGCTGACGCAATTCGCCTTTGCTCGTCCACTCCGCGAACTTCACCTCGGCCACCAACGAAGGCCTGATCCAGGTCGTCGTCGCTTGGTCCTTCACGTTGTCCGGGAAAGGTGACTTCGCCGCTTTTAGCTTGATCATTCTGGCATGCAGCTCTTCCAGTGTCTTATGGCTGAACCCCGTGCCGACATGTCCGATGTAACGCCAGACGCCAGCTTCCCTCACGGCAAGGACAAGAGCGCCGAAGTAGGGTCTTGTGCGTCTGGGCTCCGTGAAACCCGCGATAACGACTTCCTGTCGTTTCGCGGTCTTGATCTTCAGCCAGTCGGCAGATCTGCCGCCGGACGCATACTGGCTGTCCGCGCGCTTGGCCATGATGCCTTCAAGACCCTTGCGCTCGGCTTCGGCGAAGAACTTCTTGCCGCTGCTCTTGCGATGATTGCTGAAGGCGATCAGCGTGTGGCGGGGCAGTATGGCCTTGAGCCGCTTCTTGCGTTCGAGCAGCGGGAGACCCCGGAGGTCTTCGCCGTCCGCGAACATGAGATCGAATGCGCAGTACAGGAGCTTCGCTTCGTGGCGCAGCGCGTTCTGCAGCAGTTGGAAGTGCGAGACGCCGTCCTTGCCGATGGCGACGAGCTCGCCGTCGATCAGCGCGTCGCCCTTGACGCCTTCGAGCGCCTTCGCGACCTCGATGTAGGAGTGGCTGATGATCTTGCCGTTGCGGCTATACAGAGCGACCCTGCGGTCGCGGATTTCCGAGACCATTCGGAAGCCGTCGTATTTGTCCTCGAAAATCCAGTCTGGATCGTCGAACGGCGCGTCCGTCAGCGTCGCGAGCATCGGCTGCAAACGCTTCGGCAGCGTCGACTTGCGACTCATCGACGGGCCGACCGCGGGTCAAGGACTGGCTTGGTGGTTCGGTCTGCGCGCTTAGGCCAGGAAGCCGACGCGGGATCCTTTCGATTGCGGCGAAGTCCGATCCATCCTCCGAAGATGTCCGATATGCGCGTCCGGACGGAAACGAATGCTTCCCAGAGCGTCGCGAACCAGGGGATCGTAAGGAGCTTCGGCTTCACGATGACGAAGAGACGCTCGACGACCAAAAGGCTGAACGCGTAGCAGCCCGCGATCATCGCCGTGCCGCTGATCCAATGGCCCTTTCCAGCCAAGGCCACGGCCGCCAGTTTGAGCGGTTCGACGACGGCGGTCGGCAGCCCCAGCAGAAGAAGCGAGGGGTAGGGTCCAAGACCTTCGATCGTCCGTCTCAGGCTCATGCCAAAGGGCTCCTCCGGCGTTAACCGCAGCGGCAGCCGGTTGTTCCGCCGGCGGAACATCCGGCCTTTCCACCCGTTTTATGCGCGTGGGCAGTTTGAAAGGAGATAAGATGCGCACGACCATCAAAGGACGCGGCAAAAATGCCGCCGAATCCTTGAGCCTCGAAGCCGAGGCGGAGGTTTGGCGGAAAAATCGCGCCCTGCGGTCCATGTCCATGACCGGCAAAGTCCCCGTAGTCCGCATACGCCGACGCGTACGGCCGGCGTCGTGGTCCGGTCCATCGGCTGACCGCGTACTCGCGGCCACAACGCGTTAGCGGCCCCAACTCAAGCGCTGCACATGACAAACACGGCGAAAGCAGGCGCGAAAAAATCGAAAGATGATGAGCCACGCGTAGTGCATGCTCGCGCGGGCGAGCAGAAGCCGCTTCCCCTCGGTCCGGGCGCCCGCGTGAACGCCAGGGTCGTGTTTGCGCTCATCTTAGTGGCGCTCGCGTTGTGGACGGCTTTGAGCTTTCTGCCGTCCCTTATCTGGGCCACCATTCTGGCCGTCGCACTATGGCCCCTCTATCTGAAGTTCGCGACGCGGTTCACGGCCGGACCGTCCGCGTCGGCGGCGTTCCTCTTCACGCTACTCGTCGCACTTGTCTTGGTGACGCCGATTTCGCTCGCCGTCTATACGGTCGCCCAGCAGAGCGACATGCTCATCGATTGGCTGAAGCGCGCGCACGAAGGCGGGGTCGAAGTGCCGGACTGGGTCGCTCGTTTGCCGATCGCGGCGGAAAGCATGCAACAATGGTGGCGTGCCAATCTCTCGGACCCGAAGGCGGCCACGGCCTGGCTGAAGACGCTAAATGCGGACAACGTGTCCGACCTTTTCCGAACGTTCGGCGGTCAGCTAATCCACCGCCTGTTCCTGCTGTTCTTTTCGCTGCTGGCTCTGTTCGCTCTGCTACGCCACGGGCGTGCGCTCGCCGATCGCGTCCTCGAGACCTGCGACCGTCTGTTCGGGGAGGCGGGCGAGGGCCTCGTCGAAAAGATGGTGGACGCGACACGCGGCACCGTCAACGGTACCGTGCTGGTCGCCTTGGGCGAAGGCATTGCGATCGGCCTCGCCTACTTCGTGGCCGGTGTGCCGAACGCGCTAACGTTCCTGATCTTCACGACCGCGTTCGCGATGATCCCGTTCGGAGCCTGGCTTGCATTTACCGTGGCCGCGATCGTGACGATATCGGGAGGCGGAGGCGGTATCGCTGCAGCGGGCGTGTTTCTATGGGGCTCGATCGTCATGCTCGCCGGAGATCATTTCGTCTGGCCGACCCTGGTCAGCGGTTCGGCGAGGCTTCCGTTTCTGCTCGCGTTCGTCGGAATCTTCGGCGGACTGGCCGCGTTCGGCCTGATCGGATTGTTCGTCGGACCGGTTATCATGGCTGCGCTCCTGGCGATGTGGCGCGAATGGATATTCCGTCCGACGCCTCAGGCATGAGGACGCCGGCGTCTTTTGCACGACGGGAGCGGTCCTGCCTTGGTAAGAAAGCCGATGGCCAGAAAGCTGAAAACATATCAGACCTCGCTGGGCTTCTTCGACCAGGCGCGGCGTGGTGCAATCGCCGGAAGGCCGTCACGTCTTCGGTCCATTGAGCGTCGAGGAAAATCTCAGTCTCGGCGGCTATGTGCGGCGCGACAAGGAAATCGAGACCGATCGCGAACGGGTCTACGCGATGTTCCCGGTTCTTCACGAGAAGCGGCATTTGCTCGCCGGCGGGCTATCCGGTGGACAGCAGCAGATGCTGGCGGTCGGGCGTGCGCTGATGGGCAAACCCAAGCTGCTGCGGCTGGACGAGCCGTCCCTCGGACTTTCCCCCTTGCTGGTGGATCAGATCCTCGCCGCGATCATGGCGCTGCGCGCCGATGGCGTCACGATCCTGTTGGTCGAACAAAACGCGGCGGCGGCGCTGGAGATCTCCGATCGTGGCTATGTGATCGAGACCGGCCGGATCGCTTTTTCCGACAAGGCGGCGGCACTGCTGTCCGATGCCAAGGTCAAGAATGCCTATTTGGGATTCGAGTAGAGAAGTCTCGCGGGAGGTCTGGGAGATCATCCAGATCTCGGATACATGGCCTAGTTGCATGGGAGCAAAGACGGTAGTGCTCAAATATTGAGGACGACCTCGATCAGGCGCGGGCCGCGATGTCGCATCGCGCCGGCGAACTGGTTCGCGAATTCCGCAACCGAAATTGCGCGGCTCGCCTCGACGCCCATGCCGGACGCAAGCTTGACCCAATCAAGTTCGGGATTGTGCAGATCGAGCATCGAAAAGGCCTTGGGTCCGGCATTGCCGGCTCCGACCCGCCCGAGCTCGATGTTGAGAATCGCATAGGAGCGGTTGGCAAAGATCACCGTGGTGACGTCGAGCTTCTCCCGCGCCTGCGTCCACAACGCCTGCAGCGTATACATCGCCCCACCGTCACCATGAAGGCAGACGACCTTCCGGTCCGGGCAGGCGACCGCAGCGCCCGTGGCGAGAGGGATGCCCTGTCCAATCGCGCCGCCGGTCAGCGTCAGATGATCGTGCGGCTCGATACCGGCAGCAAATCGATGGACGCCGCCCCCTGCGGTAGCGCCTTCGTCGGAAATGATCGCACCCTCAGGAAGATAATGGGCGATGACCTGCCCGGCCGTGCGCGCATCAAGCGGTCCGGCCGGAACGTCTGGCTTGGTCAGTACGCCGACGTGCTGCGGCTCCCTCGCGGCCTTCACTGCATCGGCGAGAGCCTCCAAGGCGGCCGTGCCATCCTCATGCGCGTGGGCGAGATAGAGGATCCTGCAATCCTCGGGCGTGCACCAGGACGGCTTGTTCGGATAGGCGAAGAAGCTGACGGGAGGCTTGGCGCCGACCAGGATAAGCTGCTCCGTCCCGCTCATGAACTCGACAATTTGCTCGGCGAAATAGGGAATGTGCTCGACCCGCACACGGCCGGCTCCGCGCTGGCAACGTGGCGCGAAGGTATCGCAGGCGATCCGTGCGCCCGTCGCCGCGGCGATCCGGCCAGCAGCGTTGAGCCCGCGCTCCTTCAGCGCGGCTCCGCGGATCAGGATCATGGTTTTCTTGCCCGACCGCAGCGCGGCCGCCGCCTGGTCGATCGCCTCAGTCGAAACCTCGGCCGGCATCGGCTTCGGCAAAGCGGGCGCCGGGCGATCAGCCTCTAGCCATGCGGTGTCGGCGGGGAGGATCAACGTCGCGATCTGACCTGGGCATTGCAACGCCGCCTGCACCGCGAGAGCGCCGTCGGCGGCGACAGTCCGGGCACTGGCTGACGAATGCACCCACGCGGAGACTGGCCGCGCGAAACCGTGAACATCGGACGTGAGCGGCGCGTCATATTGCGCGTGATAGGTCGCGTGGTCGCCGACGATATTGACGATGGGCGTCCCGGCGCGGCGCGCGTTGTGGAGATTGGCCAGCCCATTCGCCAGTCCCGGTCCGAGATGCAGCAGCGTCGCGGCCGGCTTCTCGGCCATGCGACCATAGCCGTCGGCCATACCGGTCACCGCGCCTTCGAACAGGCCGAGCACGGTTCGCATGCCCGCGACCCTGTCGAGGGCCGCGACGAAGTGCATCTCCGACGTGCCGGGATTGCCGAAGCAGACCTCGACGCCCGATCCGACGAGCGTTCGCAAAAGACTTTCCGCGCCGTTCATGCCACTTCTCCGTCGTGCGGTTGATCGCTTGCCCGTTAAGATGTTCCCATCCGGGCGTTCGGTTCCGTTATGTCAGACGAAGGCACTTAGCCCCGTGATCGACTTGCCGACGATCAGGGTGTTCATCTCCCTGGTGCCCTCGTAGGAATAGATCGCCTCGGCGTCGGCCACGAACCGGCCGATATGATTCTCGAGCAGGATGCCGTTGCCGCCGAGCAGCTCGCGCGCATAGCCGACCGTCTCGCGGCATTTGACGGTGCAGAACGCTTTCGCGAGCGAGGCGTGCTCGTCCAGCATCACGCCCTCGTCCTGCAGCTGCGCGAGCCGCAGCATCATCGCCTGCGTCGACGTGACATTGCCGAGCATCCTGACCAGTAGATCCTGAACGAGCTGGAAGCCGCCGATCGGCCTGCCGAACTGTTTGCGCTCGGCCGCATAACGCAGCGCGTGCTCATAGGCACCCATCGCGCAGCCGACGGCAAACCACGCCACCCCGGTTCGGGTCATCCGCAGCACCTTGGCGGTGTCCTTGAAGGTGTTGGCGTTCTGCAGGCGATCCGCTTCGGGCACGCGGCAGTCCTTCAGGGTGATCAGCCCGTTCTGCACCACGCGCAGCGCCATCTTGGTCTTGATCTTCTCGACCGCGAAGCCCGGATTGTCCTTGCCCACGACGAAGCCCTTGACCTGGTTCGAGCTTTCTTCGCGGGCCCAGATCACATTGATGTCGGCGAAGGTGGCATTGCCGATCCACTTTTTCTGGCCGTTGAGGATCCAGAAATCGCCCTCGCGCCGGCAGGTCGTGAGCATCCCGCCCGACGTGGCGGAGCCGACCAGCGGCTCCGTCAGACCGAACGAGCCGATCTTCTCGAAGCGCATCATCGCCGGCAGCCAGCGCTGCTTCTGCGCCTCGTCGCCGCACAGATAGATCGACCCCGCCGAGAGCCCGGTGTGCACACCCCAGAACGTCGCGATCGACGAATCGACCCGCGCCAGCTCCATTGCGACGAAGCCGTTCAGGAGCCAGCTGCCGCCGGCCGCGCCATAGCCCTGGTAGCCGACGCCGCCGATGCCGACCCCGGCCATCTCAGGAATGATCGCGAACGGAAATTCATCGCGTGCCCAATAGTCCTCGATCACAGGCGCGACCACGCCTTCCGTGAACTCGCGCACGCGCCGCACCAGCGCGCGTTCCTGCTCGTTCAGAACGTTGGCAATGCTGTAGAAATCACCGTCGATCGGCGGCGGTGCATAGTCCGGCTTCGCAGCCCGTGTCGCTTGCGGGTTCGCCATGGTGTTTCTCCCTCATGCGCGGCGAGGTTTCGCCTTTATTTCGTGGCCTCCGCGGAAACACCTGCTTCCGCAGAGGCCTGTCTCGTCGTCACGTCCAAGGCTCACGTCCAAAGCCGCGGCATCAGACCGATTTGTTCGGACGAACGCTGGCGCGGAACTCCTCAAAACTGTCCTTGACGCGGTCCTGGATGATCTTCACCGCCTCAGTGGTGGACTGCCTTGCCGTCGACGCGCTGTCCTGGGCGCCCTTGACCGTGATCTCAAACACCTTTCTCGCAAATTCGGTTTGCAGCGCGAGGTTCTCATGGACCTTGAGCGGCTTGTATTCGCGCGCCAACGTCGCAGCCTCGCGCAAGCCGGCTTCCAGCACCTCGCGCTGTTTCTGCGCCACGGTTTGCGCGCCCTGCGCAGCCACTTTCACGCTCTGGCCAAGAGCGTCGAGGTTCTTCCGTTGGGTCTGAAGCAATTCGTCCACGTTCAGCTTCGGTAAGCCGAGATCGGTGCCGAACTTCCGCAGCATGTCGATATATGAGGTGTTGTCCGTCATGAGTTCCTCCCTGGTTGCCGTTTTACGACCTCTCGCGTCCGCCTCCGGACGTTGGAACGATATCTCCGAGCCAACTGGTCGTTCGCGACAGCAGCGATGATGGCGCGACCTGCCGGCTCTCGTCAGTCAGAAAGGCCTCGATCAGCGCTGCGGTTTCCTGAGGCCGCGTCACCAGGAACAGGTGCCCGTCGTCGATCATCCTGAGTTCGGCGTTCGGGATCAGGCCGGCCAGGATGTGACCGTTAATCGGGGGGACCAGCGGATCGTCACTGCCCATCAGGACGAGCGTCGGCTGAGGCAGCGACCACAGCCACGGCAGGCTGGTCCAGCCGGCCATCGCCAGCAGCTGATACAGATAACCCAGATTGCGCGCGCCATGCATCCCGGCAACATGCCGGCCTATCAATGACGGGTCGACGCGAAACGCGCCGCCATAGATGTCCGCCGCGACCCTGTTCATGTAGTCCTTGTCGGTGTAGCGGCGTGGCGTCGCCATCTTCCACAACACCGATGGGCTTGCCGGGACCATGGTGAAACCAGCCGCCGTCGCCGCGAGCACCAGCCGCCGGCACCGCTTTGGAAATTGATGCGCGAACTGCTGCGCGATTCCGCCGCCCCAGGACACGCCGGCGACGTCGACCTGCGCGAAGCCCAATTCCGCAACGAGATCGGCCGCAAGCCGCGCCAGCGTCGACGGGCGATATGGCAGCAGCGGCCTTGGCGACCCACCGACGCCGGGCACGTCGAAGATCACGGCAGTCGTGTTCGTGAGCGCCTCGAGGAGTGGCTTCGCCAGCTCCCAATTGGCCCCGATCCCGTTGAACAGCAACAGCGGCGGACCGCTGCCGCCGCCATGCCTGATCGCGACCTCGAGCACCTGGCCGTCGATCGTAACCTGCCGGGCCTCGATCGCGCCTGACTTGGCGGCCGCGGCCGACTCGGTCTTGTCCCCGCTGGTGAGAATCTCACTCAAAGACGTAGGTCCCCGGAGCTGCGCCAAGCGTCGGATAGCGCGCGCTGCCAAGCGACGCGGGCGCCGTTACCTCGTCGCCGGATCGCGCATGCATCCAGTCGCGCCAATCGAGCCACCAGCTTCCCTTGCGCTTCTCGGCCGAAGCCATGAATGCATCCGGCGTATCCGTAGTGATCGGTCCGATCATGAACGACGCCTTGGTGTTGGTCGGCGGATTGACCAGGCTCTGCAAATGTCCGCTGCTCGAAAGCACGAAAGTGGTGCCCTTACCCATGATCTGCGCCGTCTTGTAGACGCCCTTCCATGGCGTGATGTGGTCGGTAACCCCCGCGACGACATAGCTGTCGGCCTTGACCTTGCTCATATCGATGGTCTTGCCGTTGAGCGTCAGCTTGCCGGCATTCATGAACGGGTTGGTGAAATAGAGATCGAGATAGTCGCGATGCAGCGCCGCCGGAAGTCGCGTCGTATCGGCGTTCCAGTAAAGGATGTCGAAGGCCGGCGGCTGGTTGCCGAGCAGATAATTGTTGACCCAGTAGTTCCAGATCAGGTCGTTGGGCCGCATCCAGGCGAACATTCGCGCCAGATCATGGCCGTCGACGAAGCCGCGCACCCGCGATGATTCTTTGGCCAGGCGCATCGTCTCGGGCGTCATCAGGCAGCCGAGCGTGCTTTCTTCGGCCGAGTTGGGATCGAGCAGGCAGACCGCCAGCACCAGATTCCTGATCTTCGTCTCGGCGGCGCTGCCGAGCGTCGCGAAATAAGCGGTCGCGGTGATGCCGCCGGAGCACGCCCCCATCATCGAGATGTCCTCGCTGCCTGAAATCTCGCGCGCCGCGTCGACGGCCTCGTCGACCGCGGCGACGTAGGTGTCCATTCCCCAGCCGCGATGGGCTGCCGTCGGGTTGCGCCAGCTGATGGCGAAGACCTGGATTCCGCTCTCGAGCAGGAAGCGGATCATGCTCTTGTCCGGCGACAGATCGAGCGAATAGTACTTGTTGATCTGCGGCGGCGTGATCAAGAGCGGGCGCTTTCGCACGGTCGCCGTTGTCGGCGTGTACTGAATCAACTCGAGCAGCTCGTTGCGAAATACGACCGCGCCCGGCGTGATCGCGATGTTCTCGCCGACCTTGAACGCGCTGCTGTCCACCATCGACGGCATGCCGCGATTGTGCGTGAGATCGTCGAGATAATTCTTCAATCCATGCCACATGCTTTGTCCACCGCTGTCGATGAACTTGCGGACCGCCGCAGGGTTGGTGAGCATCGTATTGGTCGGCGCGACGGCATCGATCAGGATGTCCGTGACCAAATGTGCACGCGCCTTGTCGATGTCGCTGAGGCTGGTCTTGTCGACCAGATCGTTGACCGCCTCGCCCCAGGCCAGATACGTCTTGAGCAGGCTGCTGTGCAGCGAACTCTCCTTCCAGGTCGGATCCGAGAACCGCTTGTCGCCCGCCTTCGGCGTGCGCTCGGATTTTCCGGCGACGATGGAGCCGAGTTCGCCGACAAAGGAAAGCCACTGCTCGGTTGCGACCTTGGGCTCGTTCATAACCGCCTTGAACAGGATGCCGGCGCTGTCGACCAGATCCCGGCCGCGGATGCCGACCAGCGGATTGAGCGCCAGCGTGTTGCGGGACGCGGCCTCGGAGAGATCAGCGGTCGTGGTTTCGGGAGTGCGATTGTCTGTGCTCATGACCGTGATGCTCCCTTGGATGCGCTCTTGGCCGGGATCAGAAGCGCCAGCGTTTCGGCGATCAGCGCGGGCTTCTCGGATCCCTCGACTTCCAGCGTATTCTGGGTCTTCATGACCACCTGCCCGGCGTCCTTTGGCTCGATCCCGGCGAGCACGACGCGCAGCCGCACGCGCGCGCCTGATGGCACCGGCGCCAGGAAGCGGACCTTGTCGATCCCGTAATTCAGCCCGGCGGCCGCATCGCTCGGGATGATCCCGACCTGCATCGCGAGCGGCGCCACCATCGCCAGCGTCAGATAGCCGTGCGCGACCGGGCCGCGGAACGGGCTTTCGCGTTTGGCCCGTTCAACGTCGACATGGATCCATTGGTGATCGCCGGTGCAGGACGCGAACGTATCGATGCGTTCCTGATCGATCGTGACCCAGTCGGACAGTCCGAGTTCCTGTCCGACGCGTTCGCCCAAACCAGCCATTGTGAGGCTGCTCATGTTGTTTCCTCCTCGATCTTTTTCTCGGCCACGCTCGAACGGTTACATGTCGCCGTACCGCTCGCGCAGCTCCTTCTTGTTGATCTTGCCGACACTGGTCTTGGGAATGCTGTCGACGAACAGGATCTTCTCGGGGATTCCGTATTTCGAGATGATGCCCTTGTCCGCGAACACCTTGAGATGGTCCTTGATGGCCTCATCGCTGAGGCTGTCGGCGCCGGACGGCTTCTTGACCACAAGCGCCAGCGGCCGCTCGCCCCATTTGTCGTCCTTGACGCCGATCACCGCGGCCTCGGCAACGCCGGCGCATTGCGAGATCAGGTCCTCGATCTGCAGCGACGAAACCCACTCGCCGCCGGTCTTGATCACGTCCTTGATCCGGTCGGTGATGTGAACGTAGCCGCCGGGGCTCACCACCGCGATATCGCTGGTGTGCAGATAGCCGCCGGCCCAGAGCTGCTCCGAGCCTTCCGGATTGTCGAAATAGCCCTGCGTAAGCCAGGGCGCGCGCAGCACGATCTCGCCGGCGGACTTGCCGTCATGCGGTACGTCGTTCATGTCAGGATCGACGATGCGCAGGTCGACCAGCGGCCCCGCCATGCCCGCCCGGGTGCGGAATTCGACCTCACCATCGGGGTCACCGCTGAGGTCCTTTGACTGGACGTGCGACACCGCGGCCAGCGGGCCGGTTTCCGACATGCCGTAACCCGCGAAGATGTCGATGCCGGCCGCGAGCGCCTGCTTGGCCAGCGCCTTCGGCAACGCCGAGCCACCGATCACCATCTTGAGACCGTGCAGATCGACATTCGCGGCGGCCGCGGCGTTGAGCAGCATCTGCAGGATGGTCGGCACGCCGTGGGTGAAGGTGACACCTTCGCTCTTGATCAGCTTGACCAGCATCGCCGGCTCGTAGCGGCCGGGATAAACCTGCTTGGCGCCGGCAAGCGTCGCCGACCAGGGGAAGCCCCAGGCGTGGACGTGGAACATCGGCGTGATCGGCATGTAGACGTCGTCGCGCGAAAAACGTCCCTGCGAGCCCGCCATGCCGAACAGCGCCAGCCCGGCGATCGTGTGCAGCACGAGTTGACGGTGGCTGTAATAGACGCCCTTTGGCAGTCCGGTCGTGCCAGTCGTGTAGAAGGTGGTGGCCTGGGTGTTCTCGTCGAAATCGGGGAAATCGTAATCGGGCGAGGCCGCGGCAAGCAAACCCTCATATTCACCGATGAAGGACAGGTTGCCGGTTTGCGGCGTCGGCCGGTCTGACATCACGATCATCCGCTTGACGTTCGGCAGTTGCGCCTTCAGCCCCTCCAGCAAGCCGACGAACTCCTCGTTGACGAGCAGCGTCGAGGCGCCGGCGTGATTGATCGTGTAGGCGATCTGTTCGGGCGACAGGCGGACATTCACCGTCTGCAGCACCGCGCCCATCATCGGGATCGCGAAGAAGGCTTCGAGGAACCGGTGGCTGTCCCACTCGAGCACACCGACGGTGTCGCCGGGCTCGACCCCTGCCTTGCTGAGGGCCGATGCGAGGCGACCGATCCGCTCCCGGGTCTGACGGTAGGTGAGACGCTTCAGATCGCGGTAAACGATCTCCTGGTCCGGCGCCTGCACGCGCGGTGTGTGCCAAAGCTGCTTGAAAATCAGCGGATATTGATAGGCGGATTTGGCGGTTTGAATCAGTCTCCCGACCATGGCGGCCTCCCTCGACTTGGCATGTCCTCCGGCCATTGCAACGTCCGCAGTTCTCAACGAGCGGATCGTGTGGTCTGCCGTCTTGCGTCGCAACGGTCTCACCGTGTGACTGTAGCCGAAGCGTCGCGTCGCGCCCGACATTTGTGAAGGTCCGAACCGGACATCGGGCGGGTCTGAACCGGACAGGCTGCTCTCATCGAGGGCAATGGTCTTTACCGAAATTGCTCACTTCTTGCGGTCCGGCGTTATTCATCGCACGCTTTCTTGTTGCTCTGCAGCAAGGATGGCTCGTTGATATGTCTTGGGTTGTGCCGCGAACCGGCTATGTTCCGCGGTGTCGGCGAACGGAAATCCGCTCGGTTGGAGGGTCGTTGTTTCGTATGCCCGGATTGAAGGAAAGGTTCGTTCACGTTGCAACCAACCACGCGTTTGAAGAAGCCTTTGGGCTCCCGCAGTGACGTCCCGACCGTCGGCGCGAGCGATAAGGTTTATGAGACCACCAAACTGGGCGCGGTCTTCGACATGCTGGTGAGTCATGGCGTCCCGGCCGACGCCATCCTGCGCGACGTGAATATCTCGGTCGCCGACGTCCATTCACCGCAAGCGCGGATTTCGCTGACGCAACTGATGGCCGTCTGTCGCAACGCGTTAGGCCTGTCGACCGACCGCCATTTGCCCTATCGGATCGGCGCTTCGATCCACATCTCGACCTACGGAATGTATGGTTACGCTCTGCTCTGCTGCCCCGAATTCCGCAAGGCGATGGAGTTCGCGACGCGCTACCACGCACTCGCAGCGCCGCTGACGACGATCGAGTTTCGGGAGGACAAGACCTCCGCGAGATGGACGATCGAACCAAATCTGCACGCGCTTGCGGATTCCGCGCTCTACCGGTTTGTTGCAGAAATGCAAATTGGTATCCATATATCGCTGATGCGCGACATCATGGGGCCGGCCTTCGTACCTTCCGAAATCGGGCTCGCCTATCCGCAGGCGCCGGACTTTGATCTTCCGCTTGATCACGTCGGATGTCCGGTCCGCTTTGATCAACCGGCCAACCAGATCGTGTTCGAGGCGCAATGGCTGGACCGGAGCGCGGATCTCGGCAACAGGACGACGTATCCGACCATCGTGGCTTTATGCGACGACCTGCTCGGGGACCTCAGTCTGCGGATGGGTGTGGCCGGGCGGATCCGAGCGGTCCTGCTCCGAGATATCGCCAACCCGCCGAGCTTTGAGGCCATCGCGATGCTGCTCGGCATGAACGACCGGTCGCTGCGGCGCCAGCTTCGTCAGCAGGGTTTCTCCTTTCGCGGACTGCGGGACGAACTGCGAACCCAGATCGCGCTGAAATATCTTCGGAGCACCACACTGGCCAACGAAGATATCGCACTGGCGCTCGGCTTCAGCGATGCGGCGAATTTCAGGCGCGCGTTCCACCGATGGACAAACAAAGCACCGAGCGATATCCGCGGTGATTCCGGGCGTCTGTGAGCGGGGAGTGCGACGGGTTGAATTCTTCACTTGGCGCGGCCTGGAGCGCCGTCCCCAGGCCGCGCCGGAAGACGGTGAATGCCGGCAACTGCGGCGCGCTTCGCGTACGTGACAACCAGCCCTTGGGCGCCATATTCTGGTTCACGCCGCCGCTTTCCTCGAAAGCCGGGCATGACGCAAGAAGTTGAGCTGATCACCTGCCTATGTCACATCACGATAAGACAGATAGAAATGGGCTTGCGGAGCTGGCGCAGCTGCAGGCCACGCTGAATCTGATTCCCGCGTACACCCGGTACGCTTCTCCGTCTGGCGGGCTCACCTTTGTGAACAAGCGGACGGCAGACTACCTTGGTCTTCCGCAAGATCACCCTTTGCGTTGCGGCATCGATACTGACGCCGCGTGGGATGCCCATATCCCGTTCCTGCATTCCGATGATCACAACGAAGCATGCAGGGTCTGGTCAGCCTGCCTGCGCACGGGCGAGGCGGCCGAGGTGAGCTTCCGAGTTCGTGACGCGCAAGGAGGCTACCGCTGGTTCCTCAGTCGCGCCGAACCGCGCCGGACGAGCGATGGGACCCCTCCTGCAATGGGTCGGGGTGAACCTAGATATTGAAGAGCTAAAACGCGCAGAGCAAGCTCTGATGGGGATGAGCGGCTGGATCAAACGTTGACCACGGGGCCCCAAAGCAAACGTTAGAGCCATCACATCCTTCACTTCCGCGTTGGCTGCACTGACCAGTACGGCCGGTGGAGGCTTGACAAGCGTCGTCGCGAATTTGCTCAGCCATCGAGTTCAGGCCCGGCGGCTTCGACATGAAAATAACCGTCGGCAGGTTCTGTATCGAGATTTCATCGAAGAGGTCAGCAAGTGTTACATCGACGCGCTGCAGCACGCCGAGCCCGACATGCCTAGTCTGGTCGGTCTCTATGCAAAGCTTAGCAGGATGCGGGTCCTTTCCTCCGTTTGCGGCCGGGCTGGTTGATTGTGCACCAGTGACGATTGACTAGTGGTGGCCTTCAGTCTTGCCGCCAAGTGCCTGCGTTGCGTTGGAGGCACTGTCGAGCAGCGCTTTCACGTGGTCACTCGAAGGTTCTATCTTCATGGAGGCCCGAGTGCCGGCCAGACTGAGAGTGAAGCGAACATCGCCGTTCCAGTCCAATACGGGAGCTGCGATGGAGACGTACCCGCTCAGGTCGGATCGGACGAGTGTCGCATAGCCCTTTCGCTTGAGTTCGCGCTCAGCGTCCTCCTTGAATTTTCTGGCATCGACCTTGCCGCCGAATGCTGCATCCCATTCTCGCTCGATCAGGTGCATCGTCAGGTTCAGCGGCAGTCGCGCTGCGTAAATCTTGCCCGCCGCGGACGTCAACATCGGGATCAGTCCGGTGCGAAATTCAAACGCGCCGCGCTGATCGCCGTCCTGCTTGAACAGGCTGATCGGGCCGTCGTCGGTCCAAGTGGTGACGGCCGCACTTCGCTTCGTCGTGTCGCGTAAGCTGGGTATCTCGCGCCGGACAATCTCAAAACCGTCGATCTGCCGTATCGCATTGACGCCGAGAGAAAGTGCTGCGGGCCCGAGACGATAGTGGCCAGGTTTCTCGTCCGCGGCAGCCAGTCCGATCCTCACCAGGCTGACAAGGTAATTGTTCGCAGCGCTCGCCGTGAGACCCGCCAGCGGCGCGAGGTCCTTCAAGGCCATCGCCTGTTGGCTGCTCTGCATAACGCTGAGAATCCGAAACGCAATTTCGACCGACTGAATGCCTCGACGGGGCTTCTTCTCCTGCATCTGCTTCTTTCGACCGGTTTGTGATTCGAATCCAGATTGACATAGGCGGACGTTGGGCCAAATATACAACAGTAAATTACTACTTCAACAATATTGAATACTTAGAAGACGGAAATGCCTCTCAGTGCCATCAGAAGCGTCTACACGGTCGCCCATGACATGGATCTCATGCAGGCCTTCTACGCAGGCGCGCTGGAGTTGCCGCTGGCGTTTCGGGATCGCGACAACTGGTGCCAATTCAAGGCCGGGCAGATTTCGTTTGCGTTGAGCTCATCATCCGAGGCGGCCCAGGGATCTCGGGGAAGCGTGATCGTCTTCGACGCGGCCGATGTGGCTCCGTTCGCACAGCAGATCGAGCGGTTTGGCGGACACTTCTTGTCGAGCCGCGACATGGGCTCACACGGCAGCCTCGCAACGTTCGCCGACCCCGAGAACAACGTGTTCCAGTTGCATGTTCGGCAAGGCGGCTAGGCCGGCGTCAACAGTGCCATTCTCGAAAGGATCCTTACCATGAAGTTTGGCGTATTCGATCAGAACGACCGTTCCGGTCTTCCGCTGGCGGATCAGTACGAGAACCGACTCTTGCTTGCCGAGCTCTACGATCGTCTCGGCTTTCATAGCTTCCACATGAGCGAGCACCACGGCACCTCGCTGAGCATGACGCCGTCGCCCAGCGTGTGGATGGCAGCTCTGTCTCAGCGGACGAAGAGATTGAGACTCTGTCCGCTCGTCTATCTGTTGCCGACCTATCATCCTGCTCGTCTTTACGAAGAGATTTGCATTCTTGACCACCTGAGCGGCGGTCGATTTGAGTTCGGGATTGGTCGCGGCGCGTCGCCGCATGAGCTCGATGCGCTCGGGATCGAATCCGCGAAGGCGGCCAGGATGTACGCGGAGGCGTTCGAAACGATCCAGCGGTGCTTCACGCAGGATTCCGTCACGACGACGGGCGAGTTCTGGAGCTTGAACGACTATGCCGTGGAAATGAAGCCGCTTCAGCGGCCACGTCCGCCGATGTGGTACGCGGTAGGTTCGCCGGATTCGGTGGTGTGGCCCGCGCGGAATGGTGTGAATGTGGTCTGCGGCGGGCCGGTTTCCGGCGTGCGCGCGATCTCGGACCGGTATCGCGAGGAGGCGGCCACGGCAGGCGTTCGGAGCGGAACGGAACCGCTCATCGGGGTCAATCGCTACATCATCGTTGGCGAGACGGATCGGGAAGCGAACGACATCGGCCGGAAGGCTTGGCCAGTCTTCTATGAGAACTTCATAAAGCTCTGGCGGAAGCATGGAACACAGCCGGTCAACGCGAAGCTGCCGCCGTCCTTCGATCAGCTCGCCGAATCCGGCCATGCAATTGCCGGCTCGGCGAGAACGGTCGCGCAGCAGCTTTCCGACCAAGTCTCGCATGGCGGGGTGAACTACATGATCGGAAGCTTCATGTTCGGAAGTATGCCGCACGCCGACGCCGTGGCCTCGATCCGGCGTTTCGCTGAGGAAGTCATGCCAGAGGTGAGGGCGGCGGAAGCCGTTGCCGTATGAGCGCATCACGCGGGTGAACACAAGGAGGTCGAAAATGCCCAACGTTCGTCTGTTCGACAGCCGCGAGCTGCGGCACGTGCTCGGAACCTTCGTCACTGGAGTGACCGTGGTAACCACGGTCGACGGGGAGGGCAGGTTCCACGGGGTGACCGCGAATTCGTTCAGTTCGGTGTCGCTTGATCCTCCAATGGTTCTCTGGAGCCAGGCGGTCAAGACCCACAGTCATCCGGTGTTCTTCAAGTCCGAGCGATTTGCCGTGAACATCCTCGCCGAGGACCAGATCGAGCTGTCAAAGCGGTTCGCGAAGTCCTCCCAGGATAAGTTCGTCGACCTCGATGTCGACATCGGTTCCGACGGCGTGCCGCTGCTTCGTGGTTGCAGCGCGAGGCTCCAATGCCGGGTCGTTTCCCGGGTGCCGGGCGGCGACCATACGATCTATGTTGGCGAAGTTCTGGCGATCGATCGCGCCGAACAAAAGCCGCTTGCTTTTGGGAACGGTCAGTATCTGCTGACTGACCGTCACGACTTGGCCGACAGTGCATTGTCATTGGATCGCAAGCAGGCGCAACTCACCGCGACACGGCTTGGCGCGCGTGCGATCGAGCGACTCGTCAGCAAATACGACGAGACGATGGCGCTCGCCGTCTGGGGCACTCATGGTCCAACGGTCACCCATTGGGAGTCGGCGTCCGCGCCTGTCAACGAGGCCCTGCCGGTCGGGCTGATACTCCCGGTCACCTCGACGGCGACCGGTCTAGCCTTTGCCGCGCACCTTCCACCTGAGACAATCGCGCAGACCACCTGGTCCGGCCAGACTGCGACGCCGGAAGAGGGTGATTGGAATCTGCGCCTTGAGGAGGTTCGTCGGCGCGGCCTCGCGCGGCAGGGACTGGAGACCTTCTACCGCAGTGAAACCTTGATCAACGCCCTCAGTGCTCCAGTGCTCGATGCGAATTGCCAAGCTGTCCTGGCTCTGACCGCGGTGGGCGAAGCGAGCCGATTTTCCGGCGATCTCGACGGAGAGTTTGCCCACGCCTTGCGAGAGGCCGCGAACGATCTGTCCAGCCGCCTTGGTTACGATTCCGGCCGTGCTCTCGCGGCCGGAGCGTTCGTCGGGAGCTTGAGAGATGGCCAATTGGTTCCTGCTTGATGTCGATGCAGGGAGTAAACAACCTGATGAAGGGAGATTGAAATGCGGGTCATCAAATTCGAACAGAAGGATTCAGTCGGTCATATCGTTCTCGCCAACCCGCCGAAGAATCTGATCGCTTCGGACTTCTCGAACTCCCTCAAGCAGGCTGTCCACGAAGCCAGCGAGGCCGACATCAGGGCATTGCTTGTAAGGGCGGAAGGCCCCAATTTCAGCCAGGGTGGTGATGTGCTGGACTTCCTGGAGAAGACTACCAATCAGTTTCGAACCTTCATCGCCGAGTGCAATCAGTCGTTCCGCGCCCTCGAGGCCTTGCAGGTCCCGACGGTCGCGGCCGTTCGCGGTGCGGCCTATGGCGGTGCTTTTGAACTTGCTCTTGCGTGCGACTTCATCGTCGCGGCTGAAGACGCGGTCTTCCGCTGCATCGAGGCTTCGGTCGGATCCGCGCCCGTTGCCGGCGCGGTGCAGCGATTGGCGGAACGGATCGGCCGCTCGCGCGCGGCACGCTACGCCATGCTTTGTGAACCAATGACGGGTGCCGCCGCCGGCCAATTGGGCATTGCGACCCTGGTGGTGCCAGCGGACGATGTCGAAGCGGCAGCGCTGAAGTTCGTGCAGGATTTGTCGACGGGTCCAACGCGCTCCTATGCCGCCATACGAACGTTGTTGAAGGCATGGTCGGGTGGCGGCGTTCCTTCTGCGGATGCGGTGATTTTGGACGTCACGATGGATCTGCATAGCTCCGAAGACGCTCGACATGGCCGCACGGCCCGAGCCGAGGCCATCAAAAAAGGAATCGAACCGCCGAAGATCGCATTCACAGGTCGATGATTGCGGGGAACGCCGTGGCCGCACGATGGCGAACCGGACGATCGATGGATCATGATGCGCGACTTCAACGATCTCCAGTTCTTCGCGGCCGTCGTCGTCAATCGCGGATTCTCGGCGGCTGCCCGCGCGTTGGGAGTTCCGAAGTCGCGGATCAGTCGGCGCGTCGCGTTGCTGGAGGAGCGGCTCGGCGAGCGGCTGCTTGATCGAACGACGCGAGGACTTGGTCTGACGCAGGTCGGCCAGCAGGTCTTCGAACATGCACGGGCGGCCGTCATCGAGGCTGAAGCTGCTGAGGAAGCTGCACTTCGAATGCAGGCCGAGCCACGTGGGCTGGTTCGATTGAGTTGTCCACTCGGACTTCAGGGCGCGATCGCGGACTCTATGGTGGGCTTCCTGGCCGCCCATCCGCTGCTGCGACTGCAATTTGTCGTCACCAATCGACGGGTCGATCTGATCCACGAAGGCATCGATATTGCGGTCCGGGTTCGGGAGCGTCTCGACACCGACGCTGACCTGCAAGTGAAGCGGATAGGCATCAGCAGACGTATCCTGGTCGCAAGTCCGCGGCTGCTGGCGGACAAGGGTCAACCGACGACACCGGCGGAACTACCCGCATTTCCTATACTCCATCAGGAGCAACAAGGCGGCAACGCCTGGTTTCTGACGACGGAGAACGGGGACACCAGTTCCGTGGCGATTGAACCCCGGCTTACGACCGACAGCTTCGACGTTCTGATAACCGCAGCATGCCAAGGGGCTGGAATCGTATTGCTGCCGGCCACGCAATGCCGAGAGGCGCTTGCCTCGGGTGCACTTGTGCGCGTGCTGCTGTGTATCGGCTCCGAACTTGAACTTTGCCCCCTATTGGCGCCCAGGCGTGACCCCGGCCAACCGTTGATTTCCCTCGTGGTGGCAATGGCTTCAGGCGTCGTGGGTGGGGTCAGTATTGTTGGGCGCCTATTCACACGCTTCGGTACCCGGTCTCTTTGCCTACGCTCGGATCGCGTTTCGCGCACCCGGGCGCCCTTTCCAGAGGAAGGGTGTCGTAGGGAAGGTGAGTAGGCAGGTTTTTGCCGACGCCCCCCGTTACTTCCCCGGAACTGCAACGCGTTTCTCAGTAAAATGTAACGCGTTAATCGGATGACCTAGGATACGTCCGAGCAAGAACTTCAAACCTCGAATAACGCGTTGCAGGAATCGGATATCGCGTTCCAAGAACGGGAATTCGGCATCGGATCCGATCTAGGCGCGACGCGGAGGGTGGCCGCCGCTGCCGAAGGAAGTCGTCTCGGCGCTGGCCGGCCAGCAGGCCGGTCATTTGGGGGCAGAACGCAAATCCGCGACCCCCCCATGGTCTTGCGTGGTGGAGTAACGCGTTAATCGGCTTGGACCGCCGCTGACGGGGCAGGAAAGCCTAGGAAAAACCGCGGTCCGGCTGGCCGGACCGCTCCCGAGGTGGTAACGCCGAATTCCGGCAATGCAACGCGTTATTCCGACTTTAGTAACATCGGCGACGCCACGCGTGACGCGGAATTCAGATTGGCGCAACGGACAATTCGAATTTTGCAGCGTGGAAATCCAGAATTACCGCACCGTCGATGACCGCCAGCTTACCCGTCGGCGGCCGGTTTGCATCCGCCACGAGCGGCCGGAGAGCCCAGGTGCGCCGGTCTGCCTGAAAAATCGCTACTGGACGAAGTGGGTTATTATCGCGTGACAGGCATGGCCATCATGGCCGCTCAAGGCCGTTCTCTGGGTTTTTCGCTGGTGTTCGCGACCCAGGACATTCCCCCGATGCTACGGGAGAACGACAAGGAAGCAAAGTCGATCATCGCCAACACCACCACCAAGATCTTCATGCGGGTGGAGGAACTGGAGCAAACGGCAAAACTGGCGGTGGATTCCGGCGGCAAGGGCATGAAGACCCAGGTCGGCGGCTTCTCCGGCCACGCCGGCCAGTTCAACACCGGCTATTCCGACAACATGGAAGCGCGCCTCGAGATGGTCGAGCGGATCTCGACGCTCGACCTGCGCGCGCTGGGCGTGGGCGAGGCCTACGTGACCTGGCACGACCAGTATTTCAAGATCAAGACGTTCCACGCCTACCCCGAGGGCCAGTACAAGGACCTCAAGCGGCTGGAGCTCAGGGTCAACCACTTCATCCCGGTGCAGCGGCCGAATCCTTCCGACGTCAAGAAGGAGGAGACGCTGCCGCTGATCGCCGAGAAGCTGGCCGATCCGCGGTTCGCCCAGATCGTCGAGCAGCGGGCCAAGGACGCGCGCGGCGAGATCGAGATGTTCGCCGCCGAGAAGGATCCGGCCAGGATGCGCTCGGAGGTGGCGTGCGCGGCGACCGCGTTCCTGCGCGCCAACCGCCGGCAGGGCCAGGGCGGCGACTACCTGACCGCGGCCTGCGCGGCGCTCGCCGCCATCACCACGGCGCAGGCGATGGACGCCAACATCTTCACTCGCGACGTGCGCCGGATGGAGGGGCTTGCAGAACATTCCCTCGGCGGCCCGCCGGCCGGGCTGCCGGCGACCGCCCGAAGCGGCAAGACCCGGGCGCCTTCGGATACTCCAGGTGCCCCCCGCGAAGCCGGGGTCGATGCGCGGGCGGCGGCGATCGCCGAGCTGGAGCGCGAACGCGAGCGCGAGCGCATGGCCCGCGCCGGCGCCAGGGACCCGATGGCGGCGTTCGCCGCGCCGGCGCGGCCCGGCACATCCCCGGCAGGCCGGTCCCGGCCGACATGCGCCGTCCGATAACCGACGCTCCGCCGCCGCCGATCGACGACGACGATCTCGGCTTCGAGACCGAGCCGGCCCTCGGCGACGAGGCCGCGTTCGCCAGTTTCGGGGCGCCCGAGATCCCGACGGATCCGGAACGGCTCGCCGCGCAACGCTAGGACGCGCCCTCGACCATGCGCAAGGTCGACCACGGCGTCACCGTCGACGGCCGCGACACCTTCAAGATGGCCGAGAAGCTGCAGAACAACGACGCCACCCTGCGCTTCCTGCAGGCGCTCAATTTCGACGCCCCCGAAGGCGAGGAGCCGGGCGTCGAGGTGATCGACAGGTCGGTGCAGAAGGCCGTGCTGTCCGTCGACGACGACGAGGACGTCCCGCCGCCGCCGAAATCCGCACCGGTCCCCGAACGGGGCGAGATCGACCGCGCCGACGTGATGAGCGCCAAGGCGACGCGATGGCCCGACCGGGCGCAGAAACCGGCCCAGACGGCGGCCGCCAGGCCCGCCGCGCCCCGGAGCGCCACGTCAAGGCCGAGGCCAAGGCCGGCGACGTGGACGACATGACCTCGTCATTCCTTGCGGATCTGCTGGACGAGGAGTGAGGGATTTGATCATACAAGGGTGAAAATGAGAATGTGTTGGGACCATACTCGCCTCGCATTCATCATTTTCGCGTTCATGAAAGCCAAATCAAAAAAGACCTCTTATGATCCAAAGTGATGAAGGCGAAAAGCTCTGTAGAGCTGTCAGTATGGCGTGGAAGCTGCTCTCCAGCCCGGCTGGTGTGCCGGGCCCGATAGACAACGGCTAATCCCCCCGGGGAGGGCGCACGAAGCCGGCAGCGAATGGCCATCCTTTGGTCTACCTGCGGAGGCGTGGAGGATTGACACTCGAAATATCACTGGGAAACCGAAAAAGTGTCAGCGGCGGGGCTTCGATGAATGGGCGTGTCAAGCGCGTGTCAGTGGCACGAGTGCAACGACCAATCCGTCGCATTCCGGTTTCGTGGTGCGCGGACGGCGCGGCATCGCGTCAAAAACGGAGGAGCCGTCAACCGGATCGGGGCGGACGACCGGAGGCGCCAGAGACCTCCGCCACGACACGACACCAGTCCGCCGAACACCGGAAGTTACCATTCGTTCAAGCGGACTTCGCGCTGGATCGCGAGGCGAAAAGCTCAGCAATGGATACTCCGAGCGCTTCGGCCAACCGTTCCGCAAAAATCACAGACGGGTTGCCCCGCGCGTTCTCGATCTTGCTGATTTCGGTCTGGTCGACCTCGATCGAATCGGCCAATGCGGCCTGGGACAGGTTGAGCGCCTTGCGCCGATGCCGGACGTTCTCTGCCAGTATCTCGAGCGCCGCCGAGGCACGAACCGGAAACCTCGCCGAAAAGGGCTTCTGCGTCGGCTTCTTCTTCGCCATGGAAACGGTCCACCTCGTCGATTCGCGAGCCGAACATATCCCTCGATCGACTTAAACGTCGAGCGTTGGTAACGTATTGGCGGAGAAAGTGGGATTCCCGTCCCCCATCGCATTTTTCTCCGGAAACCCCGTAAAATAAGGCGTACGCAAAAAATCCGGTCGAGGTTTGTGACCACCTACCACCGCTTGAGTGTCCGAAGGACTCGTTTTTCGAGCGATTTCGGGGCGGTTGGAGACCGCGCGGAGCCGCCTTCTGACGCCCGTCATGACCCCGTCTGCGCCGGCGGACGCAAATCATGATCGTGGGTATAGGTCCCGCTTTCGATTCCTTTCCGCGCCTTCCGGAATGACCAATTCAGCGGAGCTAAGACGCGAGACCGCGCCTTCTCCATCCGCGCCATCAAAGCCTGCACCTCGGCCTCGAATTCGGCGACGGGCTTCTGCGATTCGATTAGCTTTGCCTGCCGGAAACGGTCGCGCAAATTCATGAACTCGCCCGCGTGCTCCTCATAGTCCTTGATTGTCCCGTCGAGATTGATCGCCTTGAAGACCGGCGGCAGGACCGTCGCCAGTAAGGTGAACACCGCGGCCCAGAGCGGGCTGTCCGCGAGCAGCTTCCAAGTCGCCAGCGCGCCGAAGACGATCGGCGCTATGGTGAAGCCGATGTTCGCCCAGCGTAGGGTCTTCAACCAAACGATATTGCTTACGGCGGTATCGCGACAATTCTCGAATTGCCGCTCGCACTCATCCTTCAGTGCTTCGACAAGCTTATCGGTCACGTGGATAACGGGATCGCGCTACCGAAGATCGCTTGCCATTCTTGACCGGCGAGGATGCCATAGTTCGAATACTCGTGCTCGCAGGCCGTGACGGCATGCTTGTACGCGCGCCGCGCCTGATAAAGCCAGTCATCACCGAGCGCAATCGCTTCATTGGTGCCGGGCATAAAGATATAGCCATTGGCGCGGCCGATCAGGTAGCCGAAGAAGTCGCGGACCATCCAGTCATACCAGAAATAATCGCGCTGGTTATTCGGCCAGGACTGCAGGAATTCGAGCGCCAGACGCTCCAGCAGGAAAGACTTCAGCGATAGATTTTGCTCGCGCTGCCACTGTTTCATCATGCGCGCGAGCGCGCGGGTATTGCCGATGCAGAAGGTGTCGGACGCGCTCAGCGACATCTCCTCGGCTTCGGCCGTCGAGGTGATGTAGCGCCCGCCATTATTGGTATCGCAGACGATGATGCTGCCATCGGTGCAGCGGAAGCCCGGCGCGACCTCGATAGGCGTCTGATTGAAGGGGATGACCACGACCTGGCCATCTGCACGCATGCTGGTCTGCCGATAGGTGCCGAGCAGGACATTCTTCACTTCCTGCAGCAGCGCGGACTGGCGATTACCGGTGCGCGATTGATATTGAGTGTAGACACTGGTAGGGAGCAGGAAAAGGATATCGACATCGCGAGATGGCCGCACCCGGGTCGCCTTGCCCCAAGATCCGATCAAGATGCTGTTCGCGGTCTCGTCCGAGACGCCATAGTAATGCCGATTGAGGCATGCCCGAACACCAGCTTGCTTGGTCGTTCCATCGTCAAGCTGGGCGGCGGTGACCTTGAGATTTTCCATGAAGGCGCCGAAGCGGGCGCGGACATAAATCCAGTTCCCGACCGTGGTCGATGGCGCCTGCGATAGCAGTGAGAGCGCGAGGGACGGCGACCCGAGTAGGGCATTGGCGTACGGGCTGGGCGATCCGAGCCCGGAGCCGAACGGTCGACTGAGGTCCGAGCCGAAGGCCGGATTGAGACCGATGCCGAAGGGCGGCGGGTTGAGCGGTGACACCATATAAAGCCCCAGTGGTCCACGTCGGCCACCCCCACATGCTCGATGGAGTGGTTTCGCGCTTTCATACAAGGTCGGCGCAGAACTTTATTTTGCGAGCATCGTCCTTACGAAATCTTTGGCCACATTGGCCGATCCCTGCCAACCGGACCAAGTGCTGCTGCGACTGCAACTCCTGATTCTATTCTCGTCGGATGCTACCCGATTCTCTGTCGAGTGTTCTATTTCTGTTCGCTCAACATTTGGGGAATTTGTCACGGCACGACGGGGCCTACATTTCGGCTTCTCGGGCCGTCACAGCATTGGTACGCACAACTCGTTCGGTGGAAACTATAAATCGATGATCTGACCGATTTTGTTGAAGATTTGGTGCTGACGCGATTTCGGTCCAGGAATGATAATCCAGAGGCGCAACCATGAATACGCATCCCCTTGGCGATCCCGTGCCCGCGGTAGGCGAAGGCAACGCGAAAGGCGAAATTGCGGCCATCTTCGCTGATATCCGCACGAGTCTTGGAACGTCTTCGGTCAATCTGATCTGGCGGCATCTGGCGATGTTTCCTGGTGCGCTATCCTGGTGCTGGCGGACGATCGCACCGTTGCACCAGCGTAGCGAGTTGGGTGACGCAGCCCGCGATTTCCGGCGCGAGCTTACGGGGCCAACCCTGCCACAACTGCCGCCCGAAGTTCTCCACATCCTTGAAATCGAGGCAAAGGATATCGCGCTGATCAGCTCTACCCTGCGTGGCTATCAGATGAGCTGCACTATGAACATCCTATCCCTGAACGCGTTGCTTCTGTTGCTGAAGGACTCGGCGCACGGGGCCTTGCCGGGCACCACGCCGAAACAGGTCGAGACGCACGCCGTTGCGCCGCCGTTGCAAAAGATGGCGCGTCTGCTCAATCCAGAGGAGATGCCGCCGCCCGTCGCCGAACTGGCTTGGCGACTGAATTCACTTTGCACGCCGGGCGATCCCATCCTTGCAAGCCTTTACCGCTACCTGGCCAATTGGCCGTCGTTTCTGGCGCTGACCTGGAGCTTGATCGCGCCGATGGAAGCGGACGGACGGTTGCCCATGGCAATCGAGCGGACCCTGACGGCGGCCGATGCCCGCGCGAAGGCGTTGCTTCCATTCCTCACTCCTCCCACCGAAGCGATGGATTCGGCTGTCCGAGACATCGTCTGCAAGGCGCTCGAAGATTTCGCACGCGGCGCTATCGTGAAGATCATTCCGATCACCCAGGCCTTGATGACGGCTGTGGGCTAGAGCATTCGTCACTTAAGCTGAAGCGTATCCATCGTGACAGAAGTAGTTTTGGCATTCCTGAGGAGAGAAGTCGTCGATGAGAACGCCGATTCTATGCCGGAGATCATCGGCGGTTCGTTCTGCGGCCTTTCGCCGTCCGGTTTTGAACTTGGCGAAGGCCAGTTCGATGGGATTTAGATCTGGGGAATAGGGCGGCAGATACAGAAGCGTTGCGCCCACGGCCTCGATCGCTTCACGCACGCCGACAACTTTGTGGCTGGCGAGGTTGTCGATGATGACTGTATCGCCTCGCGACAGGATCGGGACGAGCACCTTCTCGACGTAGACGCGGAACGCATCGCCGGTCATTGGGCCCTCCAGCACCCAAGGCGCGACGAGGCCGTCACAGCGCAGGCCGCATGTGAAGGTGGTGGTTCTCCAATGACCCCACGGGGTCTTGCAGACGAGCCGCTTGCGCCTTGAGCATCGCCCATAGGCGCGTACCATCTTGGTGTTGGCGCCCGTCTCGTCGACAAATACCAGTTTGGTGGGATCAAGGCTTGCCTGGCTGAGCTGCCAGCGCTCGCGAGCCTGCGATGCGTCGGGCCGATCCTGCTCAGCGGCGTGCAGCGTTTTTTTGAAGGTGATGGCGTGGCGTTTGAAGAAGCGACGAACGGCAGCCTCTGAAGTCTTCAGACCAACACGGACCAGCAGCCGCTGCACGATCGCTTCCAGCGTCAGGTCCGGTTCCGCGGGTAGGCGCTTCCATTAGACCATCGAGCCCAGCACGGTAACGACCAAGATGGCGATGCAGAACATTCCGACTAGCCATGAGAGCGATCGTAGCGCGTTGATTTTGAACCAGTACCCGAGCGTGAACGTCGTCCGAACAACGATGTAGACGAGCGACACCCAGGTGATCAGCGTCGAGGTTTCGTCGCGAAAAACAGCAATCAGGGCCGCCGGGACCCACATCGCCGCCGATTCCAGATTGTTGCGCAGCGCGCGGGTTGCCCGACCGGCAAAGCCGTCGTCGGGGACGGGTTGCGACCGGTCGCTGCCGACCCACTTCACGCCGTGCGAGCTGAGGTTGCCGACATGCTGGGCGAGGGCAGAAGTCCAGACCAGCCCGCCGGCATAGATAATCGAAAGGGCTAACAACATCCAAATACCCTCAGAACGGGCCCGGCCGCCGTCGGCGCGGGTGAGGACCACTAGTAGCCTATTCATTGTTTGGTAGTAGTGATAGGAATACAGTAGCATTTATGCGGTAATCAAATGAACGACCGTTTTGTCTCCCTGCTGCTGTTCGTCCGGGTCGCCCGCACCGGCAGCTTCTCCGTGGCCGGACGCGAACTCGGGTTCTCGCAGCCGACCGCTTCGCGCATCGTGGCCGCGCTGGAGAAGAAGGTCGGCGTGGCCCTGCTGACGCGCTCGACGAGGGCCGTCACGCTGACCGAAGCCGGCAGCGACTATCTCGCCCGGGCCGAGGTCATCTTGGCCGCGCTCGACGAAGCCGATCACGCGGCGCGCGGCACCGGCGAGTTGCGCGGCATCCTGCGCATCGCGACGTCGTCCGCCTTCGCCAACCGCGCCATATTCCCGCGTCTGTCGAAGTTCACCGATCTCCATCCCACGCTGCGCGTCGAGTTCCTCCTCAACGACAGGCGCCAGGATCTGATCGGCGACGCCGTCGACGCCGCTATGCGCGTCGGTTCGCTTTCGGATTCAAACGCGGTCGCGCGGAAAATCGGCATCGTCTATCGGGTGCTCGCGGCATCTCCGTCCTATCTCGAGCGCGCGGGCATCCCCAAGGTTCCGACCGATCTTCCCAACCACACCTGCATCGTCGGTCCCGCGTCCCTGGGACTGGAAGGATGGGCGTTCGAGAAGGACGGCAAGAAGACGTCGATCCGTGTCGAGGGCAAGTTCATCCTGAACGGCACCGACAGCGCGACGAAGGCGGCGGTCGCGGGTCTGGGCATTGTCTCGTCGACGCATCTAAGTTGTCTCGAAGAGTTTCGGAACGGCGCGCTGGTCCGCGTGCTGCCGGATTGGGAGATGGGCGAGGCCGACATCAACGTCGTGCTTCCCGCAGGGCGTGCCGCAAAACCTTCCGCGCGTGCGTTCTCCGATTTCATGGTGGCGGAATTCAAGGCGCTTCAGAATCTCTTCACGCCGAAGTGGCCGCTGGATGCGGACGGACTCGACGCGAAGAAAACTTCGTCCAAGCCCGAGACCTACGCGCTCCAGCATTCAGTTGTTGAATAACTTAAAGTCGGTTTGTCCGGCTACTCGTCTCTGATCGCCTGCAACACATTCCCGGTCATCGGCAGCGGATTTCCGCGGCTTTTGGACCGGAGGAATGATGATACTTCAGGACAAACTCGATGCGTTCACCGCCTCGTTGATCGACAGCAGGGCGATCTCGAAGAACATCATCGACACGCTGCAGCATGAAACGGCGGAGCTCGTCGCATCGAAGAAGGCCGAGCAAGCCCTTAAGGCAGGTCAGCCGGCGCCGTCGTTCCGCCTGAAGGACAGCGAAGGCAACGTCATCGACTCTGCGAAGCTGCTTGCAGCAGGACCTCTCGTCGTCACGTTCTATCGCGGAGTCTGGTGCCCGTACTGCAACATCGAACTCAAGGCACTCGAGGAAGCCCGCTCCGGAATCGAGGCGAGGGGCGCTTCGCTGGTCGCGATCTCGATGCAGAACGCAGTCAACAGTCGCCGTTCGGCACGCGAGAATGGCCTCGGCTTTCCCATCCTCGTCGACCGCCACGGTATCGTCGCCGAGGAGTTCGGGCTGCGCTTCACGCTCACGCCTCCGGTCGTGAAGATCTACCGCGATATCCTCAGGAACGATCTCGAAGCCTTCAACGACGACAGGTCGTGGAGCCTTCCGATGCCGGCGCGCTTCGTGATCGCGCAGGACGGCGTCGTCGCCTACGCCGAAGTCAATCCCGACTATCTGCGCCGCCCGGACCCGTCAGAACTCGTCCCGGTCCTCGATCAACTGGCGCGCGCCCGGGCGGCTTGATCGTCGTCCGGCCGTGTCTTCAACCCGCAAGGAGAAACCATGTCCAATCTCGATCTAACCAAGGAATTCGAAGGGCGCCGCGCGCTCGTCACCGGCGGTTCGCGCGGCATCGGCGCCGCGTCCGCGCAGCGTCTCATCGACGGCGGCGCCAAGGTTGTCGTCACCGCCCGCAACCGTCACGCGGAAACCCCAAAGGGCGCGATCTTCATCGAAGGCGACATGCGCACCAAGGAAGGCGCCGATGCGATCGGCAAGGCGGCCCTGAAGGAGTTGGGCGGTCTCGACATCCTGATCAACGCCGTCGGCGCCGCTCGCGTTCATCTGCCGAGCTCTGAAGCTATCCCGGACGAGGAATGGGTGGACTCGCTCAACGTCAACTTTCTGGCCACGTTGCGCGTGACCACCGCGGTACTCACGGCGTTGAAGCAGTCGCCGGCCGGCGTCATCGTCAACGTCTCCTCCGGCGGTCGGCTGCCGTACGGCGGTCCGCTGCTGCACTACGGGGCCGCCAAGGCCGCGCTGAACAGCTATACCGAGGGTCTTGCCAAGGATCTCGCTCCGCTCGGCATACGCGTCAACATCGTGACGCCCGGACCCATCATCACCCCCGGCGGCGACGAGGTGCGCAAGACGATCACTACGGCAATGGGCATCACCGACGAGCAGTTCTTCTCGACCGTTCCGCTCAAGGGACGCGCCGGCACGTCGGAAGAACTTGCCGAAGCCATCGTGTTCCTCGCATCGCCGCGAGCCTCCTACATCACCGGCCACAACACTTTCGTAAGCGGTGGCTTGGGCGAACTCGCCATCTGAATCAAACACGTGGCGTCCGGCTAGACCGGGCATCGCTGTTATTCCATACACCTCGAACTTGGCTGGAGGGACAATGATCGACCTTCACTACTGGACCACGCCGAACGGTCACAAGATTACGATGTTCTTGGAAGAGACGGGACTGCCGTACCGCATCGTGCCGGTCAATCTCGTCAGGGACGAGCAGTTCAAACCCGAATTCCTGAAGATCGCGCCCAACAACAAGATTCCGGCGATCGTCGACAACGATCCGATCGGCGGCGGAGAGCCGATCAGCCTTTTCGAGTCCGGCGCGATCCTGCTGTACCTCGTCGAGAAGACCGGCAAGCTGATTCCGAAGGACATCCGCGGCCGCATGGATGCGACGCAGTGGCTGTTCTGGCAGGTCGCCGGTCTCGGCCCGATGGCGGGCCAGTTGATCTTCTTCAAGCGTTCGACCGAGAAGCACCCCTTCGGCATCGAGCGCTACGGCAAAGAGACGCATCGCTTGTTCAGCGTCTTGAACAAGCGCCTGGCTGACCGGGAGTATCTTGCCGGCGGATATTCGGTCGCGGACATCGCGGCCTACACGTGGGCCGCTCCCTACAACCTCTTCGAACTCGATCTCGAGGAGTTTCCACACCTGGAGCGCTGGTTGGAGGCCGTCGCCTCGCGTCCGGCGACGGAACGCGCCTACGCGATCGCGAAGGAGATGAACCCGCAGGCGCCGCAGCCGGTCCGCCGCGCGCAACGCCTCGGGGCCAAGGCGAGCCTGAAGGCAAGCTGACCCACCACTGCCATATCGCCTCCCGTCATCTGCCCTGAAGGGGGAGTCGATCGCGGCGGCCGGCGCGCCCCTGCGCCGTCCGTCGAGAATCCTACCGAGCATACCAACAAGGAAAACCGACATGATCGATCTCTATACCGACGCCACCCCGAACGGACTGAAGGTGTCCATCGGACTGGAGGAGATGGGCCTCCAGTACAACGTGCATCACGTGTTCCTCGGCGGCGAACAGTTGACGCCGGAGTTCACCAAGCTGAACCCCAACAACAAGATCCCGGTGCTCGTCGACGACGGTCTCGTCGTCACCGAGTCCGGCGCGATCCTGATCTATCTCGCCGAGAAGACCGGCAAGTTTCTTCCCAAGGACCCCAAGGCCCGCATCAAGGCCATCGAGATGACGATCTTCCAGATGGCCTCCCTCGGCCCGATGATGGGGCAGCTCATGGTCTTCCGCGGACCGTGGCAGAACAAGGCCCCCGAAGTCTCCAACCGCTACTTCAAGGAAGTGAGCCGCATCTTCGGCGTGCTGAACACCCGGCTCGAAGGCAAGGAGTATCTGGCCGGCAGCGAGTACACGATCGCCGATATAGCCATGGTTCCCTGGGTGCGTGCAGCGGCGCTCCTTCCGTTCACGCAGGATCTTCCGGTCTCCGCGAACGCGAACCTGAAGGCGTGGCTGGACCGCGTCATGGCGCGCCCCGCCGTCCAGAAGGGTCTAACGATCCCCGAGCCGTTCCCGATGGAGAAGCAGTTCGAAGGCTTCATCAAGGCCACGGTCGGCTTGGGCGATCTGCATAAGTAAGGCCGATGTACGGAGCGCGACGACAAGCACTCCAATCCAGCGAAATCGGGCCCGCGCGACGCGAGCCCGATTTCCTTTCCGCTTCCGTGCAGGCGCGGATCAGCATTCTCGCCGCGGCGCTCCTGGTACCGTTGGATCGAAGCTCGCGGCCGAACACGCTCTGCGAGGAATTCCGCCGGGAGACGATCGCCATGTTCGTCGAACGGGTTCTCCATCACGACGGCGACGCCGCTGCGCGCTCGCCGAAACAATTCGAGCCGTCGGCGCTCGACCGCGTTCTTTCCGGCGACTGCTCCGGGCGGGATGCGCGATGACGTCCGATCGCCGCAAGAAGCGAAACCTCGCTGCCGTCGAGGCCTTAGCGACCGTGACCACGCCGGGCGGAGTCGAGCGCCTGACCGGGCCCGGCGGCTTGACGCGTGCGGATCTCGAGAGCGGTCCGATCCGCGACCTGATCGCACGCGAGGCCCGCTCCGGAGAGATGCGTTCGGATGCCGAACTCGATGCCTCGCGCGCCGAGACCTTCCGGGGTTTCGAAGGAGACGTCTGGGTCTTCGGCTACGGTTCGCTGATGTGGAATGCGATATTTGCGGTCGAGGAACGCCGCGTTGTCCGGATCAACGGTTATCACCGATCATTTTGCCTGCGTTCCACGGCCGGTCGCGGCTCACCAGAGAGACCCGGGCTAATGCTGGGCCTCGACCGCGGCGGGGCGTCGGTCGGCGTCGCGCTGCGGATGGCGCGTGAAAATATCGACTCCGAGCTGGCGCTGCTCTGGCGCCGCGAGATGTCGATCGGATCCTATTTGGCGAAATGGCTGCGCGCGAAAGGCAACGAAGGCGAAATCCGGGTGCTCGCCTTCGTCGCCAACCGCGGCGCCGACAACTACGTTGGATCGCTTCCGGAGGGGGAGACCGCCAGGCTGGTGGCCACCGGCGCCGGCTTCCTCGGGTCCAACCTCGACTACCTTGTCCGGACGCGCGAAAGCCTGATCCAGCACGGCATCTCCGACCGCAAGGTCGACAGCCTCATGCGCCGCTGCGCGTTGGGCAGTGAAGCGACGATAGAGGCAACGAGACACCCATTTAGAACCTGAATTTCTCTAATTCAGTCCGTCAGCCTTCAACGGCTGACTTAGATCGGCCAACTGAGAAGAGAGCCTAGTCGCCGATGGTATCACCGACCGGAAGGTCGACCGCCTCACCCGCGGGTGGGCAGCGGACAGGTAACGGCCGCCACTCGGGCGGCGCAATTCTCGGGAGGCTTCTAGATGGTCGATGTCTACGAACCGGGATCGCTCGCGGTCGCGCAACGGGAGGATCGCAGGCGTTGGATCGGGCTCGCCGTCCTGTTGACCGCGGTTTTCGTGTCGGTGCTCGACAATTTCATCGTCATCGTCGCCATTCCGAGCATCCGCAGCGATCTCGGCGCGACCTTCTCGCAAGTCGAATTCGTCGTCGCCGGCTACACGCTGACGTTCGCGCTCGGGCTCATCACCTCCGGACGGATGGGCGACAGGTTCGGCCGGCGGAGGATGTTCCTGATCGGATTTGCCGCGTTCACCGTCGCGTCCGGTCTGTGCGGGCTCGCGCCAACGGCCTTCAGTCTCATCGTATCCCGGCTCCTCCAAGGTATCGCCGGCGCGGTGCTTACGCCGCAGGTGCTCGCGCTGATCAAAGTGACGTTCGTCAGTCCGCGCGACCGCGCGACGGCTTTCGCCTGGATGGGCGTGGCGATCGGCATGGGAGGCATTCTCGGTCAGGTTCTCGGTGGCATCGTCGTGTCAGCCGATATCCTTGGGCTGCACTGGAGGCCTGTCTTCCTCCTCAACCTGCCGGTGGGCATCTGCGCGCTGCTCGTCGGCCCTGTCGTGCTCGACGAGTCCCGCGCGGCCGGTGGGCAGCGCCTCGACCTGGTCGGCGCCGCGCTCAGTTCGCTCGGTCTCGGGATGCTTCTGTTTCCGCTGATCGAGGGCCGCGAAGCCGGCTGGCCGGCGTGGTCGCTGATCATGCTGGTGTCTTCGTTTGCCGTGTTCGCGCTGTTCATGGCGCAGCAGCACCGGAAGACGATCGACGGCACTTCGCCGCTGCTCGACACCTCGTTGTTCCGCGACCGTGCATTCCCGGTCGGGCTGTTACTGATGCTGTTGTTCTTCGGAACGATCAGCCCGTACATTCTCACTTTCAGCTATCTCACGCAGATTGGGCTCGGTCTGTCCCCGGTGAAGTCGGCGCTCTACTTCTCGCCGATGGCGATCACCTTCGTGATCACGAACCTCATGGTCGGGCGCTTCGCCGGCACCGACGCCCGCAGGACGCTCTTCGCCGGCGCCGTTCTCGCCGCCGGCGGCACGGCGCTGGGGTATGTCGCCTGCGCTTTGATACCTGTGTCCACGTTCACGCCGGCCTACATCATCCCGGGACTGGCTGTGCTCGGCGTCGGGCAGGGGTTGTTCATGACGCCCGTGGTCAACGCCGTTCTCACGGAGATATCCGAAGCCCACACTGGAGCCGCTTCGGGAGTGCTGAACACCATGCAGCGCGTCGGCAACGCACTCGGCATCGCAATCCTTGAGATACCGTTCTTCTCGGTTCTCGATCACGCCCAGCATAGCGGGGTTTCGCCGGCCGAGGCCTACACGTCAGCGTTTGCGTCTGTCGCCGCGTGGCTGACCGTCGCCCTTGTCGCCGTCGTCCTGCTGCTCCGCTTTCTGCCGGCCGCACAGCGGAGCTAGTCGATTTCAACTACGCGCAAAGGTGCGCGAGGCAAATGCATTCAGAAACGATGCGATCTGCTGCTTCAAACCTTCGGAGTGCCTAGACGCTACAAACCGAATAGCAGAAATAGCCCTTTCGTCATCGTTCGCACCGTCGAACTGCTCTAACTTCGCATTCGCGTTTAGAAGCCGAGGGAAGAAGTTTATGTATCATTCCAGACATGCGCCCGTGGACCTCCGGGACTTCAAGAGCGAGGATCGATACAAATTCCTGATGGGAACGGTGATTCCGCGACCCATCGCCCTCGTCACGTCTCTGAACGACGATGGTGTGCTCAACGCGGCGCCTTTCAGTCAATTCGTCGTCGTCTCGGTCGAACCGCCATTGCTGGCCTTCGTCGCGCATGAATCGCCGACCGGGCACAAGGATACGGTCGCTAACGTTTTGAAATCGAAGGAATACGTCATCAATACCGTCAACGAGACGATGGCGTCGCAGGTACAGCAGTGCTCGGTCTCTTATCCGTCTTCGGTCAGCGAGGTAGCCGAGGTCGGCTTTCATGTCTTGCCATCGTTGAACGTACGCCCCCAGCGCATCGCCGAGTCGCACGTTCACTTCGAATGCCGACTGCATCGAGCGGTGAACTTCGGATCCGGAAACGAGGGAACGATCATGATCGTCGGCGAGGTTTTGGTCGCGCACACGGCGCAGGGCATCCTCTCCGGACACAGAGTCGACCACCAAGTGATGAATGCGCTCGGCCGCATCTCCGGTCGAAGTTATTGCCGAACCCACGAACGGATCGACGTCTGATGTTCGGGGAGAATGTGCGGATGAAGGACAAGATAAACGGCGCTAAAGTGGAAAAGCCGCGTACGGCGCTCGCGGGGATCCGCGTCGTGGATATGTCCGGTTGGAGTGGTCAATATTGCGGCAAACAGTTCGCGGATCTGGGCGCCGAAGTGATCATCGTCGAACCGATTGAAGGCTCGAGCGTCCGACGCGACGGCCCTTTTGTCGACGGAAAGGCGGGTCTCGAGCGCAGTATTCCATTCGCATACTACAATGCGGGGAAACGTAGCATTGCGATCGACCTCGACAACGCCGAAGGCCAGTCAATATTCAGACGGTTGATCCGCAACGCGGATTTGCTCATCGAGTCGGAAAAGCCTGGCGTGATGGCCTCCCGCGGCCTAGATTTCGCATCGCTATCCAAAGAAGCCCCGAAATTGGTGATGACGAGCATCACTCCCTTTGGCCAGACGGGGCCCTACGCGAACTACGAGAGCGAAGACATCGTCACGCTGGCTCTCGGCGGGCTGCTCTACCTCGGTGGATACGCCGACATGCCGACCGCGGTTCATGGAAATCAGGCGTACCTCTCGGCCGCTCAGTTCGCGTCCGTGGCCTCCATGATGGGGCTTCTTGCCGTCGAAGCCGCACCGGGCGCCGCGAATGGCAAGCAGATCGACGTATCCGTTCAGGAGTGCGTCGTCATGGGATTGGAAACCGCGATCCAGTTCTACGATCTTGAGAAATCGGTGCGGACGCGAGGAACGGGCCAGCTCAGCATGGCAGGCGTCGGCGTGTTCGGATGCGTCGACGGCGAGATTTACCTCATGGCGGGCGGGATCGCCTCCACTCGCTTCTGGGAAAACACAGCGAACTGGCTCATCGAAGAGGACGTGGCCGAAGCGGCGCAACTCCTGGACAAGAAATGGAATAGCCACGACTATCTCGCGACTCCGGAGGCAAAACGGATATTCAATTCGTTGTTCCAGCCGTTCGCAGCAAAGCGAACCAAGCTGGAGCTTTACGAGGCGGGGCAAGCCAAGCGCATTCCGATATGTCCCGTTTGTACGCCGAAGGATATCCTGGAAAGCCGCCAATTGGCTTATCGAAACTTCTTCGTCTCGCAGCGCCACGAGCAGACCGGGCGCCTCATGAGCGTTCCGGGCGCGCCTTACAGGTTGACGGCGACCCCTTGGATGGCTGCCGGTCCGTCGCCTCGGTTGGGCGAACACACCGCGGATATCTTGAGTGAACTGGGATACGACGCGGCCGCGCGAGCGGCGCTCCTGAAGCTGAGGGTCATCAATTGAACAGTCTGCCGTTGGAAGGCGTACGCGTAGCGGATTTCACCTGGATCGGAGCGGGATCGTTCACGACCAAATTACTCGCGGATCACGGAGCCGAAGTCATCAAGGTTGAAAGTCGTGAACGGATGGATTCGCTGCGAAGCAGCCGTCCCTACAAGAACGGAATCCCGGGCATAAACAGGAGCGGTTACTTCGCCGACCGCAACAGCAGCAAGCGAAGCATCACCCTGAATCTGAAAACGGAGGCAGGCCAGAATCTGGCGCGCCACCTTATCGCGCAGAGCGATATCGTCGCCAACAACTTCACGCCGGGCACGATGGAAAAATTCGGTCTCGGCTATGATGCGGTGAGAGGGCTCAAGAATGACATCATCTATATCTCGATGTCGATGCAGGGCGACTCCGGCCCGGAGAGCAAATATCTCGGATACGGACTTACGATCGGTGCCCTTACCGGACTCCAGCATCTGTCGGGCCTTCCCGAGCGCGAGCCCGCGGGGACCGGTACGAATTTCTCGGACCATATTCCGAACCCTTGCCACGCGGCTTTCGCGATACTCGCGGCTCTCCGTCACCGCCGTCGGACCGGCGAGGGCCAATACATCGACGTCGCGCAGACGGAACCGACCATCGCTCTGATCGGACCGACCATGATCGACTACAGCGTGAACGGAGCTAACACGGATCGTACCGGGAACGAGCGAGCACCGATCTCCCCTCACGGTGTCTATCCGTGCAGCGGGCAAGATAGGTGGATCGCCATATCGGCGAGTTCCGACCGTGCTTGGCGGGCGCTCGTCGAGGTCATAGGAACGCCCGATTGGTCGACGTATGAGGCCTACGCGACCGGTGTCGGACGATGGTCTCGGCGCAAAGAGATAGACGCTCATCTCGGCGCAAAGACCAAGGATTGGATCGCGGAAAAACTGATGGACCGCCTGCAAGATGCCGGCGTGGCCGCCGGCGTCGTCAATACGGCGGCCGACGTCGTCGATCGCGACACGCAGCTCGTGCACCGCGGCCATTGGGTAAAGTTGAACCACCCCGAGATGGGGCCGTCGATTTACAACGCTCCGCCATTTCGGATCATTGGGGCGTCGCCGGTCCCGCGGTCGCCTGCTCCCTTGTTGGGGCAGCACACGGACGAGATCTGCAGCGAGGTCTTCGGCCTCGGCGCTTCCGAGATCGAAGCATTCCGTCGCGACGGGGTCCTAAGCTGATGCGTGCGAACGCGGGCCCGACGATCGCGGCTTTCGCCTCCGGCTTCGACGCTTCACGTGTCGATCCGAGACACGTCCGCATTTGCGGGAGGGCCTTGGCAGATACCTTCGCCGTCGCGATCGCCGGTAGCAGAGAAGACTGTTCTGTAAAGGTGCGCCGCTACGTCGAGGGACTGTCTCAGGCGTCCGGGCGACACAGCGCCCGCATCGAAGGACGTGCCACCGTCTGGGGGGCATTTTCAGTTGCGACGGTTGAGGGGGCGGCTCTCGCGAACGGCGTGGCGGCTCACGCCCTCGACTTCGACGATGCGTCATCTCCCATGAGTGGTCATCCCAGTTCGGCACTTTTCCCCGCGCTCCTTGCACTCGGAGAGTCCCGAAACATCAGCGGTGCGCGGCTGGTGGCGGCCTACCTCATCGGATTCGAGATTTGCTGCCGGTTAGGGCGGGCACTCGATCCCGTTCACTATGCAAGGGGCTGGCATATGACGTCGTCGGTCGGCACCGTCGCCGCCGCCGTCGCGTGTGGCTACCTCATCGGTATGGATCCGACCCGCATTTGCCACGCGATCGGATTGGCGGTTGCCCAAACCGGCGGCAGCCGGGAGAACTTCGGGACGGACGCCAAGCCGTTTCAGATCGGGCAATGCAACGCCGCCGCGCTGCGTGCCGCGCTACTCGCGGAGCAGGGAATAACCGCCGCGCCGACAGCACTCGACGGCCCGACCGGGTACACCAAGCTCTATTCCAACGGTGAGGGTCTCGCAGCCGCACTGGATGGAATCGGCGAGCAGCCGCTCGAGATCGAGCGCAGTGGCATCGAGGTGAAGAAATACCCGGCGTGCTACGCGGTCCATCGTCCCCTGGATGGCCTTTTCCGTCTCATGCGATCCTCGAAGTTCAGCGCGAACGACGTGAATTCGGTTGATGTCGTCACAAGCAGCGGCGCCTTGGCATTGCTCCTTCCTGCACCTCCGCAGTCCGGGATGGAGGCGAAATTCAGCATGAGCTATGCGATCGCCGCCGCGCTCCTCGACGGCAAGATCGGCTTGTCGTCCTTCACCGATGAAGCGGTCAATCGTCCGAACGTGCGAAAGTTGATGAAACGCATCACGGCGCGAGAGAGCGATGGAGGAATGCTACCCCGGTTCGCGACGATAACTCTTCGACTGAAGACCGGAGAGGTCGTTTCACAGCGTGTCGACACGCTGCACGGTTCTCCGAGCTCGCCGTTGTCCGAGCCGGAGTTTCTGGAAAAGATAGAAGATTGTCTTTCGTGGGGTGGAAGTCCGATCCGCAGCAACGGCATCATGGATGCGACGGCAAACATTGCAAAACTCGATGTCGGGTCCCTGGTCGTCGCCCTGATGGCACCGGCACATTCAGCAAGGAGCGCCAATGGCCGTACTCTATGAGGTCGACGAGCAGGTCGCGACCATCACCCTGAACCGTCCGGATGCGATGAACTCGCTCGATCCTGAGACGCTCGCAGAAGTCAACGATGCCTTCCAGCGGTTAAACGCCGACGATGAAGTTCGCGTCGCGATCCTGACCGGGGCTGGCGACCGAGCCTTCTGCACCGGATCCGATTTGAAGAAGACAATGCCCCCGAAAGAAAGCTTTGCGGAGCTTATCTTCGGCAAGCCGAAATGGCTCTACCCGTTCGCGGGCTTGGAAATCGACAAACCTATGATCTGCGCGGTCAACGGATACGCGCTTGCCGGAGGAATGGAGCTTGCGTTGGCTTGCGATATCCGCATCGCTTCTGTGAATGCGCAATTCGGTCAGTCCGAGGTGTGCGTCGGAAGCATTCCTGCGGCGGGAGGCACGCAAAGGCTGCCGAGAATGGTCGGGCTTTCGGACGCCATGCTCATGATGCTGACGGGGGAACGCATCGACGCGGAGCAGGCGCTGCGGATCGGACTCGTCAGTCGCGTCGTTCCCCTCGAGGATCTCGCACGGACGGCAAGAGAGATCGCGCTGCGGATCGCCGCCAACGCGCCCTTAGCGGTCCGAGCGGTCAAACGTCTGGTCCGTGAAGGTCTCGATCTTCCATTGCTATCCGCTATTCAGTCCGAACAATTCGCGCTCGGACTACTGCGGGACACACAAGATCGTATTGAGGGTCGCCTCGCTTTTCAGGAAAAGCGCCGTCCCGTCTATCGCGGACGATGACATGAGCGATACGATCATTTTGGAGGAAAGACAGAACTTCGCGATCATTCGCCTGAACAGGCCGAGCAAGCGGAACGCGATGGATCGTGCCTCCCGCCGAGCTTTGCTCGAAGCGTTCGATCGGATACGCGGTCGTTTTCCAGCCGTCGTCCTGACGGGAGCCGGAGAGACATTCTGTTCGGGCGTCGACCTGAAAGAACACAAGGCGGACCTCGATCAGGGCGTTGCGCCGGACCGCGCAACTGATTGGATCGAGGTGGTTTTGGGCATCCGGCAACATCCCGCGATTTTCATCGCTGCGGTGAACGGCTTCGCCCTAGGTGGAGGCTCGACGCTGATCAGCGTGTGTGATCTGGCAATAGCCGCCGACGAGGCCGAAATCGGCATGCCGGAAATCGGCTTCGGCGCCTACCCGCAGTTTGCGGGACCTGGGACACAGAAGCAGTTGACCGCGAAACGCGCTGCCTGGCTGGCCCTTACCGCAGAGAGGATCGACGGCCGTACGGCCACCGACTGGGGAATGGTCAACCTATCCGTTCCGCGCACCGAACTCATGAGGGAATCGGAGCAGTTGGCCACCAGGATAGCCGGCTTCGATGCAAGCGCCCTGTCGGAGACGAAGACGGCGCTCGACATCATACCCGCGCGTATTTCGGATTGGCGGCACGCCTTCGAGTACGGGTTGGACGTCAACTCGCGCCTCCGCGAAAGCGGCAGACGTCAGTCCATGGCTGATCCGAAAGTTGCCGGGGTCGACGCTGGGCGCGAGTAAGAAGTCAAAAGCCCAAGTTACAAGGCCCGTTGGCCTGCAGGCGAGTCAGGTTGAAGGGATACATGGTATGAGAAACGTCGTCGTAGCTGGCATCGGCCAGACGGTTTTCGGGAAATTCCTGAGCCGGAGCGTTCGTTCGCTCGCCGAAGAAGCGCTCAGGGCCGCCGCTCAAGATGCGGGTATATCCGAAAAGGAGATAGAGACCGTATTCTTCGCGAATGCGCTGTCCGGCCTGGTAACGGGTCAAGAGACCGTTCGGGGACAAGTCGCGCTTCGATATACCGACTTGATGGGCAGTCCGATTGTAAACGTCGACAACGCTTGTGCATCGGGTTCTTCGGCCTTTCAACTCGCCTGGCTATCGGTCGCATCGGGCCAAACCGAAATCGCCTTAGCGATCGGCTCCGAAAAGCTGACGCACGAAGACAAGTCAGTCACCTTCGGGGCTTTCGCGGCCGGAGTGGACGTCGAAGAGCGGAGCAGATTGATGAAGGAGATGCCGGAGAACCGCTCATTGTTCATGGACATCTATGCGGATCGAGCTCGAAAATACATGGCCGCAAGCGGCGCGACCCAAGAGGACTTCGCGGGCGTATGCGTCAAGAGCAGGCGGGCCGGCTCCCTCAGTCCGTGGGCGCAATTCACTAATGAGACTACCGTTGAGGAGGTTCTCGGAAGCAGGGTGGTTCGTTCGCCTCTGACCCTCCTGATGTGCTCGCCCATCGCTGATGGCGCGGCTGCCGTCGTCTTGGTCAGTCAAAAGGTCGCAAGACGCCTGGGTTGTCGGCCGATCGTCGTCAGAAATTCAACTTTGGTTTCGGCAAATCACGATGGGGCAGATCCGAGTGCGGCCGAACGCGCGGGAAAGCTCGCATACGAAGCCGCCGGCATCGGTCCGGAAGAAATCCACGTCGCGGAAGTGCACGATGCGTCGGCCCCGGCGGAGATCATGCTCTACGAAAAGCTTGGCTTCGCCGAAAGGTTCAAAGGCGTCGAATTGCTTCGAAGTGGAGCCACTTCGATCGGAGGGCGGCTGCCGGTAAATCCGGGAGGAGGTCTTCTGAGCCGAGGCCATCCGGTCGGCGCGACCGGCCTCGCTCAGATTGTAGAGCTTACGACTCAACTGCGAGGTGCCGCGGGGGCCAGGCAAAGGGAGGGAGCAAAGGTAGCGTTGGCAGAGTGCTCAGGGGGGCAGATCGGCATGGACTCGGCGTTGGCTTCGGTCTCTATTCTAACAGCGTGAAAGTTCGCCAAAGCACCTTCTGCTGGCTACCACCGCCGTGGGCATGGCCTGGAAGGTCTTGTCTTCGGGTTGTGGTCATACGGCTATGGAAATCAAGCAACTGCGTTATTTCGTCAAAGTTGCCGAGCTCAACAGCGTAGGTCGGGCCTCCGACCTTCTCAACATCGCCCAGCCGACATTGAGCCGCCAGATCCGGGCGCTTGAACTCGAATTGAAGACAGATCTGTTCGCGCGTAACGGACGGGGAGTGACACTTACGGTGCTGGGACGCCGATTCCTCGAACATGCGCGGGGCATTCTTCATGCCACCGACTCGGCGATGGACGCCCTCAACGAAGGCAAGACAGCCTATGATGGGAAGGTAGTGACCGGATTCACCCCGAGCGTTGGCCGAACGATGATCCCTTCCTTCACGGAACAGTTCGTCGAGCGATTTCCCAAGGCTTCGCTAAGTATCGTGGAAGGTTACTCGAGCGCCCTGACCGAACAGGTGCTGATGGGTAAACTGGATTTCGCGATCCTGCTGAATCCGGTCGCGTCTCCGAACCTGCTTATAGATCCCATCGCGACCGAGAACCTCTATCTGATCGGCGCGACCCCGCTGGGACAAAAGCCACGAGAGGTCAAACTGGAGCAACTCGCGGATATCCCTCTCATCATGCCGTACACCATGCATACGATACGTCCGCTGCTGGAGTACGAGGCGGCACGCCTCGGGATCTCGTTGAACATCTCGCTCGAAATCGATGCGGTCCGTTCAATCGTCGATCTGGTCGAAAAGGGAAGCGGATATACGGTGATGCCGCTCAATTCTGTGCGGCGCGACAGCCATCCCAGGCTTAGCTGGCAACGCATCGTCAAGCCCGTGATTGAAGTGACGATCTGCCTCGTCCGACCTGTAAGAGGTGCCCAAACCGCGCTACCGACCGAGGCCGCAGCCCTTGCGCGCAGCACCCTCGTTGGATTGCTCGAGGAATCGAAGCACGGCTGACTTCGTTGGTTGTGCCTTGCGGACGCGCGGCCCCCCGTCCCGTGGTTACCTCCAATCGACCGAAAGTGGATAGCAGAAAGAAAGATTCCGTCATTGTTCGCGTTCGTCAAAGCACTATCGTTTTCCCGACGGGGGATGCCGTCAGCGCAAACTTCGCGCAGATGAAAAAGCCGCGCCGTTCGCCTCGGGCAAACCCCGACGGCGACCGGCACAGTCGAAAAGAGGGAATCTGATGACGGCGACCGCTTCTTTATCGCCTGAGGTCGCCAAAGGACCCGGCCTTACGCGCCTTTCGCGGATGGCAACGAAAACGGTCATCGCGGGGGCGCTTGGCGAAGGCCTGGAGATCTACGATTTCTTGGTCTTCAGCTTCTTTGCGGTCTACATTTCGCGCGCTTTTTTCCCCTTGCAAGGACCGACACAAAGCCTGCTGCTGACAGTCGCAACCTTGGGGCTGGGGTTTGTCACCCGGCCGCTGGGTGCCTTCTATCTTGGCATGTACGCGGATCGGTTTGGCAGAAAGAAAGTTCTCACCCTTACCATGTGGCTGATGGGCGGTGCCACGCTCGGGATCGCATTGCTTCCGGCATACGACCGGTTGGGCACGACCGCTCAAGTCCTATTGGTTCTCGCTCGCCTCGTTCAGGGCTTCGCAAGCGGCGGTGAAGTCGGCTCCGCCGCGCTGCTGATGATGGAGGCGGCGCCACCCGAGCGACGAGGGCTGGCCATGAGTTGGCAGGTCACTTCGCACTCGATCTCGTATATCGCCTCCGGAGTAGTTGGTTCCTCTCTCACATGGCTTCTGACCAAGGAGCAAATGTTCGAGTTTGGCTGGAGAATTCCATTTGCGATCGGCTTTCTGATCGTTCCAGCTGGGATCTATATCCGGAAGAACATTGATGAGACGTTGGACACAGGACGGCACGTCCGGTCTCAAGGCGAGATCGTGAGAGGCCTGCTGAACCGGCAGCAGCTCCCACTTGTGCTGATCACGATCTTCTTTATCGGCGGGGTCGCGATAAACCAATATCTCTTCACCTACATGACAACTTTCGCGATTGTCACGCTGAAGCTATCTGCTTCGACAGCGATGCTGGTACCCGTGTTTATCGGCGTGTTCGGCGCCCTCGCGGGAATATTGGGCGGTTATTGCGTGGATAGCCTCGGGCGGCTCGCCATCAATGTCGTCCCGCGGCTTCTTCTGGCCATCCTCGCCTTTCCGGCGTTCTATATCATCGTTGCGTCGCGCGATGATCGCGTGTTCTTGGCGATCATCTCGCTGCTGACCGTTCTCCACATGAGTTGTACGGCCTTGCTGAACATGGTCGTTGCGGAAGCGTTTCCTCCTACGGTCCGTGCGATGGCGGTTTCGACGACTTACGCAGTCGGCCTGGCTATCTTCGGTGGTAGCGCGCAGTTCGTAGCTACCAGCGTCTTGTCCTACACCGGCGACCCGCGCTCGATCGCAGGCGTATTTGTGCTGGCGAGCTTGATGAGCCTGGTCGCCTACATTTCGATCTATCGACGCGCAAACTACCGAGCTCAACAGCTATCGAAATAGCGGTCGTTCGGCTTCACAGCGAAGTCTCGGCCGGCCGTAACGGGAGACCGAAATGCCTTCGTGGAAGTCCGAAATTCTGATTGGGCCCTTGCTGGCCGTCACATGTCTTTTGGCTGCGACGACGCCATCGACCGCGGAAAAGAAGTACGATCCGGGAGCGTCGGATACGGAGATAAAGATCGGAAATATCATGCCGTACAGCGGCCCTGCCTCGGCGTATGGCGTAATCGGCAGCGCGATGGCCGCGTACTTCAAGATGATCAATGAAGCCGGTGGGATCAACGGGCGCAAGGTCGATTTCCTGTCGAACGATGACGCTTACAGTCCACCCAAGACGGTGGAGCAGGCGAGGAAGCTGGTCGAGAGCGACGGCGTTCTATTCATCGCGGGCTCCTTCGGGACCGCGGGCAACGGCGCGATCCAGAAATACCTGAATCAAAAGCACGTGCCCCAACTGTACGTCGTGTCCGGAGCATCCCGCTTCAACGATCCGAAGCAGTTCCCATGGACGATGGGTCTCGGTGCGACGTACAAGGTCGAGACCGGCATCTATGCGCACTACATCTTGCAGGAGAAACCTTCCGCAAAGATCGCCGTCCTGTATCAGAACGACGATGCCGGGAAGGACCTGCTCAAAGGTCTCAAGCTGGGACTTGGCGACAAGGCCGGCTCGATGATCGTCGCCGAAAGTTCCTATGAGGTGTCGGAGCCGACGATCGACGCTCATATCGTGCAGTTGAAGTATTCCGGTGCCGATGTGCTCCTCAGTCTGGCGACCCCGAAGTTCGCAGCGCAGAGCATCAAGAAGGCGAGCGAACTGGATTGGCATCCCCTGCATTTCCTGCCGGTGGTATCTTCCTCGGTCGGGGCCACGTTGGCGCCGGCCGGAATTCAAAACTCGCAGAACGTGATTTCGGCGGCGTTTCTCAAGGACGCCTTAGATCCTCAATGGGCGAATGATCCGGGCATGAGGAAATATCTCGAGTTTCTAGCTAAAGGTATGCATGGAGCGGACAGATCCGATGGGCTGTTGGCGACCGGATACACCGCTGCGCAAGCCGTCGAGATGGTCCTGCGACGATGCGGAGACGATCTTACGCGCGAGAACGTCATTAAGCAGGCGGCGAGTTTCGATCATGTCTCGTTGGATCTGTTTTTGCCGGGTATCGAGATCAACACCGGCCCAGCGGATTACGACGCCATCAAAGATATGCAACTAATGCGTTTCGAAGGTGCGTCTTGGAAACTGTTCGGTCAGCTAATTCGGGAAGCTCCGAAGGAGTGATGGCGCTGCGGCGTGGGCGGGAGGGAAATCGGCTCCTTCCATCACCTGGCGAAACCGACCGAACGCTTCAACGGGTTGTGGCTCGAAGGGCTCCGGCCGGCAGTTTGGCCACCCGGGTCGCTGCATCCGAACGGCGGGGAATGGCAGTATTGGATCAACGGCAAGGGTCGCATGACCGTGTTCCCCGGCCTGGATGCAAATCGGCGCGATAGAACCGACCCCACCTAGATCAGTGGTGTCAAAGGCTTAGCTTGCCGATCGGCGTCGGACCCCCGCGCCGATTCACAGTCTCCTCTTAAACGCGGACACCACGACGATTCGCATTGCGTCATCCTTCGGCGCTAATGCGTGCTTGCCGCCCAGGATTCGGAAGGCGACGACGATCGAAATGCATTTCGACCGCCTCAATTCTTCGCCGTTGCGGTGACGACTTCCCCGAACAAATGCCACCTGTCGCCCACGAACCGCATGAGTTGCATGTCTTTTATCGGGCTGTAGTCCTCGGCTCCGGTATTGATGGTGATGCCTGGAATAAGCAGATCGGCCTGAAATCCCTTCAGGTTTGCCGCCTGCTTCATGACGTTCTCTCGCGTGAGGTCGTTGTCGCACTGTTTCAACACTTGAACCATCGCCTGCGCAGCCAGATAGCCTGAGGCGGCGACGTTGTCTGCCCGATCTACACCCGGCATGCCCTTTTCGAGGAACTCAAGATACCGCTTCATACCTTCATCGTTTCCCCACTGGGGATCGAGGGCATCCTTGAGGTAGGTCCCCGAAATTATGCCCTGTGTTTTGTCAAAGCCTGCCGGCTTAAGAGTGGCTCCCACGGAGGACGATACGTTCGGAATGACAAAGAGCGGATGCCAACCGAGTTCGAAAGCCTTTTTTATGCTCTGTGCGGCGAACTTCGGGGTCGCGAAACTTACCAACACGTCGGCGCCCGAAGTCTTGAGTTCGACCACATGCGACTCGATGGTCGGTTCAGAGACCTCATAACTCTTTTCCGCCACTATCATCTTCGAGTTCTCGCCCAGTCCGTTCTTCAGCCCCTTCAGAAGCTCCTTTCCGGCGTCGTCGTTTTGATACAGGACGGCGATTTTCGCACCCGGTCTCTCCGCCACAATGTACTTTGCGTAGATCGCTCCCTCAGTGGCATACGATGTGCCCAAGCCCATCGTCCACGGAAAGGCCTTCGGATCGTTCCACTTGTCGGCGTAGGACGCCACGAATAACTGCGGTACCTTCTTTCCGTTTAGGTACTTGGCGATCGCAGAATTGGACGGTGTACCCACCGGACTGAATATCAGGAGTACTTCATCGCTTTCGACGAGCTTTCTGGCCTGTTCGACGGCCTTCGGCGGACTATAGGCGTCGTCGTAGCTGATGAAGACGATCTTGCGGCCGTTAACGCCACCCTCGTCATTCACCTTCTTGAAGTAGGCGGCCTCGGCCTTTCCGAACATCGAGTAGGCGGATGCCGGACCGCTGTAGGGAGCAATGTTACCGATCTTTATTTCCTTGTCGGTTACCCCGGGTCCGTATTTTTCCGCCGCGCCTGCCGTTGGCGCCGACAGGCTCAGAGCGCTGAATACCGCGAGGCCTGCGGCGAACCGTGCTTTGGAAGCGGGCATGTATATCCCTCCCGATCGTTGCATGGGTCCACCTGCCCACGATGGGAACGCGGGACCTATCGAGAGACATGATGAGTCGCATTGACGAGAAAGTCAATTTATAGTATTTAAAAGTCATTCTGGCATGAGAGGCAGGAGTACCGAATCTGCTTCCGAAGCGACGAGAGCCTTCGCGGCGAAACAACACAACACGAATCGAAGGTCTCAGCGAACATGACCGATACCGTCTCTTCGGCCGTCGTCAATCGGGCGATCACCTCACGACGCTCCGTGCGCGCCTTTCTGGGAAAGAGTATTCCGCGGGAAGACATCGAGACCGTTCTGGATATCGCCTCGCGAGCTCCGTCAGGAGCGAATGCCCAGCCTGGGAAGGTCCATGTTCTTACGGGCGAAGCGTTGCCGAGCCTCTCCGAATTCCTCTTGGCTCGACACAATGCGACCGGAGGCCCGGGAGTCCAACCGCGGTCCTATGGTCGAGGCCGCGAGGCCGCATCGAGGCAAGCACCAGAAAACCTGCTCGTGTGCTCGAAAAGATTCCGATGGGACGAATGGGGCGGCTCGAAGAGGGGGCTGCCATGATCGCCTGGATGGCGTCCGACGAATGCTCCTTCACTACCGGGTTCGGATTCGACCTATCGGGAGGAAGAGCGACTTACTAGCAAGGAATCATTCATCTTTCGGGCCGCCTCGCAGCTTCGCAAGAGCATCGAGTATTTCTTCGGTATGCTCGCCCAGCGCCGGAGCCGGCTTGAGCGGCGGCCGCGAAAACGCTGAAAAAAGTAACGGCTGGCGGACGTACACCTCCGATTTGCCTGCCGAATCCGCAACCGTGTCAAACAACCCGCGATCCTGAAAATGGCGGTCGTTCGCAACGTCTTCCAGGCCGTTGATCGGAGACCATGGGATCCTGTGCGCATCGAAAAGGTTCGCCCAGTGCACCAACGGCTGCGTGGAGATGCACTGTGCGACCAACGCGCGAAGCGCCGGCGACTGTTTCAGTCGTGCGCCGAACTTCAGTCCGGCGTGTTCCGGGAGGTTTATGGCCTGACAGAGACTATGCCAGAAGTTGTCCTCGTATGCGATACTGAGAGTCAGCGCTCGCCCGTCCGAGCAGTCGAAGCTCCCGTAGGCGGGGCCCGAGGAGATATCCAGAGCGAGGCCCTTGTTCATGGCTGGCACGATCCATGGCATCATCAGAGACACCAAAGTATCCGCCATCGACACGTCGATATAGGTGCCCTTGCCTGTCGCATCTCTCGCGTAGAGGGCGGTTACGATCGATAGGGCGGCGAAGACCCCGGAGGCCAGATCGGCCCAGGGCGTGATCGGCGTGCCCGCGGCGCGTCTTGCTTGGTCCGCCATCAAGCCGGCGATAGCCTGGGTCGAAACGTCATGTGCAGGTCGATCGCGGTAGGGACCTGTCTGTCCAAACCCGGAGATCGATGCGTATATTAGGTCGGGTTTGACCGCGCGCAGCGTGTCGTAGTCTACCCCGAGCTTGGTGACGGTACCCGGCGCATATCCCTCCACGACGACATCGGCGGCCGCGACGAGTCCCACGAACTTCTCCTTATCTTCCGGCTTCTTCAAATTGAGACAGATGCTTCGCTTGTTGTGGGCGAGCGACGCGAACACATGAGGCCACGACCGCGCAGGGTCGCCCGCGCCGGGACGCTCGACGAGAACCACGTCGGCGCCTAGTTCCGCCAATAGCATCGTCGCGAAAGGGCCCGGTAGGGTCTCGGCAAGCGACAGTGTGACGACTCCGTTCAATGGTCCTGTCATCGTTTTGGTTCTCCACAGCAACACGAGGCGCCCATTCCGCAATGGGCGCCGGTGACAACGAGATCGTCATCGCCAACCGCACGGATCGCTCGCCGCCTGCATTGACTATAGCGTCAATTTTCCAGATTTACTAGTCATTATTTCGAAGGGACATCAGCATGGTGAAAGCTTCAGGTTAGGCATAACCCTCGAACGAAAGCGTCCTTCACGGCGACGGAGGTCTGGTCCACGGAATTTTCCAGCAGCGTCATGTGCGGACCTTGGTCCGCTCCGCGATTACGCGCGGTCGCGAAATCGCCGCTTCGTCGGGCGAGGGCAGGAGCCCCCCCATCGCGATGTCCACGATCTGTTCGGCCACTTCCGCACCCGAGAGACGTCCATTCGGGGAGTACCAGGATGGGATGGCATGGACCGCGCCGACGACGGTGAATACGGCCAGTTCGGCATCTAGGCGGCGCAAGCTGCCATCCCGCATACCGTCCTCTACGATCGCGACGAGGCGCGAGTTGAGTTTGCGACGGTTTGCCTTGACGAAGCGACGGTCCTGTTGGCGCAAAGCGCCGGTCTCGTTGATGATGCCGCAAGCTCCCAACTCTTCGCTGATCGCCGTTGCGTAAGTCGTCAAGACGGTTCGCAATCTCTCTGCCCCGCTATCGCCCGGGCGGCAGGCCTCGAGCGCACGCTGTGCGACGTTCAACGCAAGCTTGTGGCACTCGAAAAGAATCTCCTGCTTGTCGCGTACGTAGTTGTAAAGGGTGCCCTTCGAAACCTCGAGGACACGTGCAACCTCGTCAAGGGAGGCGTTGTGGAACCCGTCCCTGCTAAATATCCGGCCCGCTTCGCGGACGATCGCGTCGCGTTTCATGCGTGAAATTTCGTCGTTTGTCTGCGAAGCGTTCTTCCAGTGGGCCATCATTTACCGTTCGGTCAGTTCTTACTCTCCAACAATATCAATATTTTGGCGCATTGCCAGATTCCAAGTTCCCAAGGTGGACCAAAAAGCGAGGCGAGCGATCCCTTCGGCGTTTTAACGGTCAACGCGTACCCCATCTCCGGGTCTGCGCCGCCCCTTGGCGTGGTTCTGCCGTCCATGTGACCGAAAAGGAGAAGGCACTACCAGGAGCTCTTGACCTCGCGACCCGAATAGCGGCAAACGCGCCCATTCCAAGCACCGAGGATTCCAACGAAGGACCGCAGGCGTTTGCAGAGAAGCGCCCGCCTGTCTGGTCTGATCGATGATTTGTTTCGAAACGCAAGCCATAGTCCAGTCCACAATTGGACTCTGCGCTCACGCCGATAACGCTCGAGGTGCGTAGGATCTCATGGTTCACGAAGTTGCGCGGCGACGAAGTCCGCGAAAGCGCGCGCCGACGCTTTCGCAGCCCGTCCGGCCGGTAGAATCACGTTAATGTCGGACGATCCAATTTCCCAGTCCGGTAGAACCCGAACGAGGGTCGGGATTCCAGCTCGGCCTGGATGCTTCTTTCTCCAGTGGAGAAGATTCTCAATCCTGCGATCGCAGCAGTCGTCGCAGCTTCGGTGGCATTGATGACGAGGCGTCCTTGCACGCGAACCGACGTCGTCTTTCCGTCCCTGTGGAATGACCAGCCCTCGGAGCTACCGCCGGCTGGACCGACGATGAGTGTGTGCTTGGTCAAATCGGCAGGGTTGAGAGGCGTTCCGGCTCTGAAAAGGTACACCGAAGAGACGACGATTACCCGGTGAACTGTCCCAATCTTGCGAGCAACAGCGGTGCTGTCGCTCAAAATCCCGATGCGGACCGCCACGTCTACCGAATCTCCTCTCAAATCGTGCCGTGCGCCCGACCAACGTGAATTCGATCCGCAGCTTCGGGTGCTGGTCGATGAAACCAGCGAGGCGTGGCATCATTGTCTTGCTGGCGAATATGGGGGATGTTGCGACCCCTAGCGCGCCGCGCAGCTCCCCAGTGCCCGCGCGGCATCGTCCGCCTCGTCGAGAGCTGCGAGAATCATCTCCGAACGAGCGAGGTAGTCGGCGCCGGCCTCGGTGAGGGTCACTGCACGCGTACCGCGCGTCAGCAGCGCCACCCCGACCCGCTTTTCGAAAGCCGCAACGATTCGGGACGCCGTTGGCTGCGTCACGCCCATCTCGCGCCCCGCGACCGAGAAACTGCCGCTGCGAGCGACCCGAATAAAAAGCTGTATGGCGGTAGAGCGATCATTCATACAGAAATCGCATTTTAGAAAGTTGTTTTTTAAGACTACCGCTAAATTCTGTATAACCCAAATTATGTGAGCAGCCCCAAATACATGATGGGTCTGAGGAAGGACCGGCACTTCTTGACCCTCTTTGCGCCCTTCAAACTTGGTCAAATCGCACTCAAGAGCCGTATCGTCATGGCCTCCATGACTCGGGGGAGGACGACCAACCCAGGACACGTCCCGAACGAATTGCAAGTGGAGTACTACCGGCAGCGCGCCAGCGCCGGCTTAATCTTGACAGAGGGAACTTGGGTGAGCCGGGACGCGATCGGATTCATCAATGTACCGGGCCTGTTTACGCCCGCGCAAGTTGATGGCTGGCGCAAGGTAACTGAGACGGTCCACCAGGAAGGGGGCGTAATCTTCGCCCAACTCGCTCATTCGGGCGCCGTCTCGCACCCGGATTTTTTCGGCGGACTTTCACCGCTCGCTCCCTCGACGGTCAATCCAGGCCTGCGCGCTTTCACACCCGAGGGATTCAAGGACACGGTGACGCCCCGTGCGATGACACTTGACGACATACAGCGCACGGTCGCTGATTACGCGGCAGCGGGTCGTAACGCGCGCGACGCTGGCTTCGACGGCGTCGAGGTGCACTGCGCAACCACTTATCTTCTCCCGCAATTTTTAAACAGCGAACAGAACACCCGCCAAGACGCCTATGGCGGCAACGCCGAGAAACGCTGCCGCATCGTCGTCGAGATTCTTGAGGCACTAATTTCCGCTTGGGGACCTCGGCGGGTGGGCGTGAAGATCAGCCCTGCTCTCAGTCAGGGTGGATTTCGTCCCACCGAGCAAACGGTCGAAACCTATGACCATCTCGTCAGCGCGCTCAATCGCCTGGCGCTGTCACATCTCCACGTCGTTCGCGCAGCAGGCGACCTAACCAACTCTCCCATTGCCGCGCTACAGGACACGGTTGGCTACTATCGCGAGCGGTTCGAGGGGCCGATTATTGCCAACTTGGGTTTCGACAGGGCCGCGGCCATGGCTGCGATCGGTGGCGGCGCTGCGGACCTGGTCTCGTTTGCTAAGCCATTCATCAGCAACCCCGACCTCGTTCGCCGGTTTGAACACAATCTTCCGCTCGCGCCCCCGGTGGCCGACACTTTCTACCAGGGGGGAGAAAAAGGGTACGTCGATTATCCACCCTCAGAGTGAGATTCGCGCGGGAGCATCGTGAACCGAAAGAGCTTCAGCCAAGAGGGACTACACAATTCCAAATCCTGAAGAGGCAATACACTATGCTCGATCTTTACACCGACGCCACACCGAACTGCCCAATACCCACAACGATGCGGGGAATGCAATGAAGTTTGCAAGATTCGGCGCCACTGGATTAACCGTCTCGAAGCTGTGCCTAGGAACCGCGACCTTCGGAAAGCAGACGGAAGAGGTCGAGGCTCAGCGGATTCTGGAAAAAGCAGCCGACGCCGGCGTCGACTTCATCGATACTGCGGACGGCTATCCGATGGGTGCCGATTTCGCTTCGGTCGGACGAACCGAGGAGATCGTCGGCAGGTGGCTCAAGGGGCGGCGGGGTCGTTTCATCGTTGCCACCAAAGGCGGCGCCCCGATGGGGCCGTCGAGGTGGGACCAGGGCACGTCGCGCAAACATCTGCTCGACGCCATCGACAGTTCGCTTCGCCGGTTGGGTACCGACTACGTCGATCTCTACCAGCTTCACTTCGACGATCAGACGGTTCCGATCGACGAGACTTTGCACGCGCTCGAGTCGATTTTGAGTTCCGGGAAAGCCCGCTATGTCGGCACTTCGAACGTCCTGGCATATCGCTTGGCGCGCGCGTTAGGACGTTCTGATGTGCTTGGCGTTGCTCGGTTCGCATCCGTTCAACCTCGGTACAATCTGCTATTCCGCGAAATCGAGCGCGAACTTCTCCCGCTCGTGCAGGAAGAGAATCTGGCAGTCATCCCGTTCAATCCGCTCGCCGGTGGGATGTTGACCGGCAAGCACAAATTCGACATGCAGCCGGAGGCGGGACGCTTCTCCGGCGAGGTCGGGCAATTCGGCGCCGTGTATCAGCAGCGCTACTGGCACGAACGCGAATTTCAGACCATCGCGGAACTCGACTCCATTGCGAAAGGCGTCGGACAGCCCCTGTCGACGATCTCCATCGCGTGGTTGCTGGCCAATCCCGCCGTCACGTCGGTCGTCCTCGGCGCGAGCCGCGTCGATCAGTTGGACGCGACCTTGGCGGCGGCCCAATTTGAGATGAGTGCGGATCTGAAGAAGCGGCTCGACGACCTGACGGTCGAGTTCCGCCGAGGCGATGCGGCCCGTTAGCAACGGAGAATTCAACGGTCGACCTGAAAGATTTCACTGGTCCCAGCGATCGCTGGAACGGATCGCAGCCTGCGGCGCTGGATATTTTTGGCAGTGCTGCTCACTGCCGTCTTCGTCGCTACGCTGGACAATTTCATCGTCCTCGTCGCGATCCCGAGCATCAGAACCGACCTGGGCGCGACCTTCGCGCAGGCCGAATTCATCGTCGCCGGCTACACGTTGACCTTCGCGCTTGGCCTCATCACCAGCAACGGTCTCGGCTACAGGTTCGGCCGCCGTCGAATGTTCCTGATCGGATTCACGTCCTTCACCGTCGCATCGGCGTTGTGCGGCGCGGCTCCCACTCCGTCCAGCCTAATCGTATTTCAGTCGTACAGGGTATCGCCGGCCCAATGCTGACACCTCAAACGCTGGCAATCATCCGGGTGACCTTCATCGAGGCCCGCGACGGCGTTCGCCTGGATGGCCGTAACGCTCGGCCTCGGCGGCGTGCTCGGCGGCTTCGTCGCCTCCGCGGATTTCTTCGGGCTTTCGATCAACCTTCCCGTTGGCATCTTCGCGCTAACGGTAGGCCCGTTCGTTATCGACGAATCCGCGCCCCGGGCGTCCAGAGACTCGACTTGATCGGTGCCGCGCTAAGTTCGCTTAGGCTCGGGCTTCTGCTTTACCCCCTGATCGATGGGCGGGAGGCCGGCTGGCCCTCCTGGACTTGGGCGATGTTGGGCGCGTCCTCGATCGTTCTGGGAGTTTTCGTCGTCCATCAACACCGCAAATCCGTGGCGAAGACCTCTCCATTGCTTGACACGGAGCTCTTCTTCGATCGGGCCTTCTGCGTCGGCCTTTTGCTCATTTTGTTGTTCTATTGGACGTCAACATCGACCGGCAGAAGGGCCGGTCGAGCGCGTAAACCCGTCCGGCGGCGGCTTATCCAGCAGCTTCCGAATCCGCTTGTCGGTCGTCTTTGCAAAAGATCAGCCCTCCCTCTTCGTGGACCGCGTCGGTTACCCTCTGCCAGCCAGCCCTTTGCTCCGTGGAGAGACCGGGAACGTTGATGAAGCCTATGCTCTGTGGGCTGACCCAATTTGTCTCGGTGAAGATGAGCCCTGCAAGATGCCCTCTGCTTATAATATGCTATCTGCAAGTCGCCTGGGACGAGCCCGGGATTCCTTGCGCGGCCCCTCGTCATCGAGGCCATGGCCACCCGATTTCTTAAGGCGAGCCCACCCATCGTGTAGGGCGTCATCAGGGGATGATGATCAGTCCGTTTATCGCGGCATCTGCCTTCTACAATTGCTGATCTCTCTTCGCCGGGTCCTCAAGCTTCGCAGAGCATCGCCGCTTTCCGCGTAAGGCGCAGCTGCGACCAACTGTGCGCTCCACGCTCGCTCGCGAGCTCGGGAGAGCATTCCTCCTAGCGTTCGGCCTGCGGCCAACAGCACAGCTGCTCGCCAACCCGCTCGCGCTAGAGTGCCTTGTGATCACGCACCGCTTCTTCGAGCGAAAGTTTGATCGCCAGGAACGCCTCGTCGACCTGCCCGGGATCTTCTCGGTTGAGCGCGACGACTTGGGCGCGCTCTTTACCTCCGCGGGTCACTTCAAACGCATTAGCCTCGATCCCTGCAATCACCGCAGCTGCGACGCTTGCCGCGCTCTCCATGAAATAGCCGCTCTCCGGTCCCGCTTTCGAGGTCGCCATCATAGGCGTCTCCGTGGCTCCGGGATAAACCACGAGCACGTGCACACCTTCGCCCTTCAGCTCTCTGCGAAGCGATTCGCCGAACCGCACCAGGCCTGACTTCGTGCCCGCGTAGGGGGAATAGAAGGGAACGCCCGTTACCGCGCTGCTTGATGCTATGTTGACCACCATGCCTTCGCGGCCTTTTCTCAGCTCAGGAAGACATGCTCTCGTCAGCAGTATTGGAGCCACAAGGTTGGTTTCGATCATTGCGCGAATCTCGCGCTCGGAGATGTTCTCAAGCCGTCCGGCGCGGACTGCGCCGGCGTTGTTGACCAAAATGTCCAAGCCGCCCAACCGATCACGCGTAGCTTCGAGCATCTCGGCGCGACCATCCCCCGTCGCGACGTCGGCGACCAGCGGAATAACCTCGCCTTTTGCGTCCGCCAGCCCACGAGCGGCTCGTGAGAGCCGCTCGGTGTTGCGACCTGTGATAATCAGGCGAGCCCCTTTAGCGAGAGCCGACCTCGCGATCTCAAAACCGATGCCACTCGATCCGCCGGTAACGAGGATGCGCTTTCCAGCCAACTTCATCGTAGTTCTCCCTCGGGTCGCGGCTCGACGTCGGGCGCGACCAGCCCCTCCCGTCAGGCAAAGAAGCCACGGTAGACCAGATTTCCCGCCAAGACGGCTATACATATCATGCCAATCAGCCAGGAGAGCGACCGGATGGGGTTGATCGGCAACCAGTAGCCGAGTGTAAATGTCGTGCGGACTACCATGTAGACCAGCGCGACTGCGGAGATCAGCCAAGACGAATGGCCCTGGAGCACCGTTACGACCGCGACCGGAACGTACATCAACGCCGATTCCATGTTGTTGCGTAGCGCACGGGCGGATCGCCCTGTGAATCCGTCATCCGGCAATTGTTTTGAACGGTCGCTCATAACGTACGCGTTGCCGTGGGACGCAAGATTGTTGGCGTGCTGCGCGATGGCGGATAGCCAGATGAGAAGGCCAGCGTAGGCGATGGAGATTTGAAGCATGATCGTTGTTCCGTGAATTTCTGAGCACTGCGATAATCGCGTTAATCGGCACAAAACACTAGCGGGTCAATTTGCGTAAGATATATTCAGGATTGGTATGAACGATCGCATCTATGCTCTCGGCCTCTTCGCTCGCGTCGCGCGCACGGGAAGCTTTTCCGCAGCGGGACGCGAATTCAACGTTTCGCGGCCATCCGCTTCTGGATCATGCGGCTCGGGGGACCGGCGGACTGCGTGGCCTGCTCCGGGTTGCGACATCGACGACGTTCACAGTTCGGGAAATGATCCCCTCGCGGGCCAAATTCCTGGAAAAGCATCCGGCGCTTCGCGTCGATTTCCTTCTCGATGACAAACGCTAGGACCTGGTAATTGAAGCGGTCGACGTCGCCTAAGCATAAACCGAATCCAGCGCGGTGGCACGGCGTATTGGCGTCTCTCGCCGGCTGCTCGTTGCGTCTCCGGCCTATCTTAAAAAATGGGGAACGCTCCCCGGAGACCTGGCTGAGTACAAATTGATCGTCGGGCCGCCCGGGCTTGGTCCGGACGCTTGGGCTTTCCGCAAGGACGGGAAAGCGACCTCAATCCGCGTCGAGGCCACGTCACAATGAACGTGAACGAAGGAGCCATCGCGGCCGCCGTCACTGGGTTGGGAGTGTCCACGGGCACGTCGGCTGTCGGGCGGAAACCGGCGCAGCGTCTGACGGTGTCGAATCGCTGGCAGATTTGCGCGGCAAACGCGCAAGCCAATTCCCGGCACATCCGGAATATGAAGAAAGCCGCCGCGAATCTCGAACGTAGCGCAGGGTTCGGCGAGCGGCATTCTATCCGCATCGCTTTAGAATTCATCGCTTCCCGTGAAAAGTTGACGGGGTTTGCCACGGCACTCCCAAGAGAAAGCAGCTGAGATCAGGAATACGGTCCGAGTCCGATGAAACGGCTTCTTATCGAGTCCTCGATTTGCATGACGTGATAGAACGATTAATTGACGATGAAGTCAATTCTGTGCTACATAGCATGCTGGAAAAAAACCAGAGAACATTGCTGCGGAGGACAAATTGACCCTGAAACTGTATGCGATGACTTGCGGTTGGCTTACGATGCCGTACGGCTTCTTTGTCGCTGGTGAAGAGGGCGAATTGGCAGTTCCGGTTCCCAGCTACCTAATCGATCATCCCAAGGGCACGGTCTTATATGATACCGGTTTGGAAAAGACGCTCCAAAGCACGGATCCGGAGGTCGTGAAAGAAACGCTTGGATCGCTGGCGCCCTATATGAAGGTACGATATTTGCCGGGGGAGGATATTTCCAAGCGCCTTGAGTCGTTCGACCGCGATCCGAAACGTATTCATTACTTGATAAACTCCCATTTGCACTTCGACCACTGCGGAGGAAATGAGGCTATTCCGAATGCGCGGTGGGTAATCCAGAAGCGAGAATGGCAGTCCGCCACGACGCCAGAAGGGATAGCGGAGAATCGATTTGTTCCGCGCCATTATGACCTCGGTCACGATCGAATTGAAATCGACGGTGAGTACGACCTGTTTGGCGATGGGACAATTACCTGTGTACCTACCTATGGTCACACACCCGGGCACCAGTCCCTTCGACTTGCAACGGATGACGGCATCGTCTGGCTCACCGCGGACGCGTGCTACATGCGTACAGCGCTTGAGAGGATGATGCTTCCGGACGCGATGGTTGTGCGCGACGCGGACGCAATGATGAGGAATTTTGTCATGTTCAAGAAGCTCCTAGATGCGGGCGCTGTACTCATTTTTGGTCATGATCCAGCTCAATCTAAAACTTTGACGGACGGACCAATTCGGGAGGTTACGGCCAAGGCGCTCAGGGAAGCCTCTTTCGCACGATAGAGCTCGTTGCTCGAACTGTGCGCCAGCGAAGGCTTGAAGCACACCCATCGCGTTTGAAGAACCGGCACCAGTGGCGGGATTTCTTGTGTTCTTGGTGAAATGCGCGAAGTGTAGGCGCACTCGTCTTGAACTGAAAGACGACCGACACGCCGCGCTTGGAGCAGCTTCTTTGAATCTTTGAACAAGCGGGCAAGCTCGCGCTGATGACACACCGCGCGTTTTCCCGCATGCATACAATGCATCTGAGTCACGCATGACGCGCTGGGTTGACGCAAAAGTCAATTTGTAATAGTCCTAAGTCATGTGACGCCGAGGTCCGCGCGCGGCGCGGGAGAGCTTTTGCGAAATCCGCCGTAGCAGTCGACAGGAGTTCGCGAAAATGAGCGACAGAGTTCCCTCGGGCGATGTAGACCGAGCAATCGCATCACGACGCTCCGTCCGTGCATTTTTGAGCAAGAACGTTCCGAGGGAAGATATCGAGCGCATATTGGAGGTCGCTTCGCGATCGCCCTCTGGAGCCAATGCTCAACCTTGGAAGGTGCACGTGCTGACAGGTAAGGCTTTGCGGCGGTTGTCCGAACTTCTACTGGACGAATACAACGCGCCCGGCGGTCCGACTACTGAACCGCGACCGTATCAATACTACCCGGAGGAATGGGTAGAGCCGTACTTGGGACGACGCCGCAAGGTCGGGCTCGATATGTATCGTCTTCTGGGCATCGCGAAGGGCGAGAAGTCGCGCATGCACGAGCAGACGGGACGCAACTTCGAATTCTTCGGAGCGCCGGTCGGATTGATCTTCGCGATCGACAGGAGGATGGCGGTCGGTAGTTGGCTGGACTACGGGCTATTTCTTCAAAGCATCATGATCGCGGCACGAGGACGCGGGCTTGATACCTGCCCGCAGGCAGCATTCATCGACTATGCCGACACGATAGCCGAATTCGTTGGTCTACCCCAAACCGAGATAGTGGTTTGCGGCATGTCGTTCGGCTACGCCGATCCCGAAGCGGTCGTCAATCGGCTGGAAACAGATCGGGCTCCGGTCTCGACCTTCACCGTATTCCACGAATAGGGGACCAATGAGCAACCACATAGATCTTTCCGGCCGCGTGGCCGTCGTGACAGGTGGGACTAGCGGCATCGGTTTGGCGGCTGCCGAGCGCCTGCTGAGGTCGGGAGCGGTCGTCGAGATTTGGGGGCGAAATGCTGGGAAGATTGGTGCAGCCGCCGAGGCGCTATCAGCCTTCGGCCGAGTACGCGCGGTGGCGGTCGACGTATCGAGTTTCGAGAACGTCAGGGCGGCCGCCGAAGATGCAGAGCGACATTACGACCATGTCGACATACTCCTTAACAGCGCTGGCGTGCTTGCGGCCTCTGCTCCGGTCCAGGAATTGTCGCAAGAGGCTTGGGCAGATTCCGTGGCGACGAATCTTTCCGGCGTCTTCCATACGTGCAAGGCCTTCCTGCCGGGAATGCTTTCGCGGCGATACGGACGGATAATCAATGTTGCATCGATGGCCGGGAAGGAAGGTAATCCCTTCTTTGCGGCGTATTCCGCGACGAAGGCCGGGGTCATTGGCTTCACGAAAGCGATCGCGAAGGAATTCGCGACCTCGGGTGTGACTGCGAACTGCGTTGTGCCTGCCATCATTGAGACGCCTATGGTCGAGGCCGTTTCGAGACAGGCGCCGGAAAATTTCGCGCGAACACTCGAGAAGATCCCGATGGCTCGGATGGGGCGGCCCGATGAGGCCGCCGCGATGATCGCTTGGCTCGCATCCGACGAATGCTCCTTTACGACGGGCTTCGGCTTCGATCTCTCGGGAGGCAGGGCTACCTATTAGAGTATTCGAAGCTCCCTACACCGCGTCACCCTGCCGGAGCCGAACCACGGCCTTGGAACGTCGCGAGCATGGATCGCCCGTTTAGACCGGCTCCGGCGCACGGAAGCCGTAGCCAAGTCCCTAAGGCGATGGCCTTAGACAGGATCGTGCAGCCTAGTACTTTTCGCGGTCTTGGCGCTGCGAAGCGGCGCCGAGTATTTGTTCTATGCGCTCGCCCAGTGTTGGTGCGAGGCGGAGCGGCGGCCGCGAAAACGTGGAGAACAGCAGTGGCTGACGAACGTAGACTTCGGGTTCGCCTGCCGAATTCAACACGGTTTCGAACAGTCCGCGATCAACAAAATGACGGTCTTCGGCGACTTCAGTCAGATTGCTTATTGGAGACCATGGGATTCTCCGCGTGTCGAAAAGATCGGCCCAGTGCGCCAGCGACTGTGCAACGATGCGCTGCGCCACCATCGCTCGAAGCACTTTCGATCGCTTCAAGCAGGCGCCGAACTTCAATTGAGCCTGTTCTGGGAGGCCGATCGCTTCACACAGGCTGCGCCAGAAATCATCCTCGTGATGCGACGCTGAGGGTCAGCGCGCGTCCATCCGAGCAGTCGAAGCTACCATAGGCGGGACCTGTGGAGACATCGAGAGCGAGCTCTTTGTTGATGGCCGCACGATCTATGGCGCCATCAAAAAGACCAGTGTGTCCGCCATCGACGCGTCGATATGGCGGCCCTTGCCGATCGTTTTCTTGGCGTAGAGAGCCGTCCCTATCGATAGGGCCGCGAGCACGGCGGAGGCGAGATCCGCCCACGGAATCGTCGGTGTGCTTCCTGCTCACGTCGCCTGGTCCGCCATCAGCCCGGCAGTGGCTTGGGTAGAAACGTCATGCGCCGGCCGATCCCGGTATGGCCCTGTCTGTTCGAATCCGGAAATGGACCCGTAGACCAGGTCGGGCTTAACCACCTGCAGGGCGCTGTAGTCTACCCCGAGCTTGGCCGCGGTTCCTGGCGCATATCCTTCCACGACCACGTCGGCGGTGGCGACCAGCCCCATGAACTTCTTCTTGTCCGCCGGGTCTTTCAGATTGAGGCAGATGCTTCGCTTGTTGTGTGCGAGGGATGGGAATACGTGAGGCCACGACCGCGCCGGGTCGCCGGCGCCGGGGCGCTCGACGAGAACCACGTCGGCACCCAACTCCGCCAGCAGCATGGTCGCGAAGGGGCCCGGTAACGTCTCGGCAAGCGAAAGCGTGAGAACTCCGTTCAAAGGTCCCTTCATCGAACTTGGCTCCTTCAAAATGGCCGCCACACGGAACACGCAGACGTGATCGCCACCATGCATGATCCGTCCGTGATAGTTTATTGACTACAAAGTCAACTCATTGTACATAAAAGTCATAATTCAGGAGGGAGGTCACGGATGCCAGTAGCTTCGACCGAAGACATGATCGTAGCGCGGAAAGGCTCTTCGATCTGGCTCACCCTCAATCGTCCGGAAGCCTTCAATGCCATCCGGCCGTCGATGATGGACCAACTGCAGGCCTCGATGGATTTGGTCGAAAGCGACAGGTCTATCCGGGCGTTGGTGATAACGGGTAGTCAGGATCGGTTCTGCGCGGGAGCCGATCTAAAGGCGGTACTGGCGAACGGCTCGCCGGATGACCCCGATCGGGCGTTCGTCGCCTTCCTGCGTCAGGTGATGGCGACGTACAGCCGACTTGAACGTTTGAGCGTACCAACCGTCGCGGCGGTAAACGGACTCGCGCTTGCCGGCGGCATGGAGCTGATGCTTTGTTGCGACCTGATCGTGCTCGACTCCAACGCCAAGCTCGGGGACGGACATGCGAAGTTCGCTCAATTGCCGGCTGCGGGCAACTCGGTTCGCCTGCCGCGCCGCATCGGAGAAGCGCGCACGAAATATCTTATGTTCACTGGCGACCTTCTCGACGCCGAGAAGGCGTTGTCCTGGGGACTTGCCGACGAAATCGCTCCGGTAGGCCAGCTCGACGAAGCCGTGGAGGCGTTGCTTTCGCGCATTACCGACAAGAGCCCATTGGTTCTCGAGCGTATGAAGAGCTTGCTCCACGATGGGCGGGAGCAGCCTCTTGAGGTCGCATTGAGATCGGAGCTAAAAATGGTCGAGTGGCACGCCGGATCGCACGACAGGAACGAAGGGTTGACCGCATTCAACGAGAGACGAAAGCCGGTCTACAAAGGTCGGTAGGGCGGAGCGCTGGGCATGAGAATCGCGGACTATTTCGATGCGGCGGCCGCTCGCTTTCCCGACCGCGAAGCTCTGGTCTTCGGTGATGTGCGGATGACATTCGGCCGGGCCCGACGATACGTTCACGCCGTGGCGCGTCGTCTGCGCCGCGAACCAGGTTTGTCCGACAATGCGATCGTCGGGATCTACAGTGGCAACGACCATCGCATTCCGCTCCTTCAACTCGGCGTCAACCGGGCGGATCTGACCTGGACAGGCATTCATAGCCGCAGTTCGGCCGCCACGAACGCCGAAGTGGCGCGTTATCTCGACTGCGAAGTCCTATTCTTCCATAGCGAATACGAGTCGCAAGCCGGTCAGCTGCTGAGCGCCGTGCCGAGTCTTCGGACGGCCGTATGCATCGACCGCCGGTCGGAGCACGGCCCAGAGCTACAGGCGTGGCTCGACGGCTGTTGGCAGGACTACGGCTATACTGCCTGCGATCCCGGCAGAATGGCCTATATCCAACCGACGGGCGGCACGACTGGTCCGGCAAAGGGAGCCGTCCACACGCACTATTCCACCGAAATGCAGGTCTTGAACGTCTCGCGGTACCTCGAATTCGACGAGGGCAGCCGACTTCTCTCAGTTGCGCCCTTATCGCACGCGGCCGGAAGCTTCGCATTCGGTTGCATACCGAATGGCTGCACGCACGTGATCATGCACGAGTTCAACGCCGACGAGGTCCTGCGCGTCATCGAGGCTGAACGTATCACCCACGTGTTCTTCCCGCCAACCGTGATCTCGGTGCTTCTCGTCCACCCTCGACTCGGGGAGACGGACTTTTCGAGCCTCAAGTGTCTGCTGGTCGGGTCGGCTCCCATCGCCCCGGAAAAGTTCAGGCAGGCCGTTCGCGCCTTTGGTCCGGTCCTGGTCGAAGGATACGCGCAATCGGAAACGCTACTGCCGGTACTGCTGAAGAAGCCCGCGGATTACCTGCTCGCGGACGGTAGCTTCGACGAAACAATTTTGCCGGCGGCTGGAAGGGCAATCCCACCGCTGCGGGTGGACATCTTGTCGGACGACGGGTTGCCGCTGCCAGCGGGCGAGCCTGGCGAAATCGTGGTTCGAGGAGCGCCGCTCATGAGCGGGTACTACAAGTTGCCCGAGGCCACGCAGGAGGTCTCGCGCGAAGGATGGCACCACACCGGCGACGTGGGGATCATGGATCGACGCGGTTTCGTCACGATCGTCGACCGAAAGAAGGACATGATCATCACCGGGGGCTTCAACGTATTTCCGACCGAAATCGAGACGGTCATCTACGAACACCCGGCGGTTCTCGACTGCATCGTGATCGGAGTACCCGACGAAAAGTGGGGTGAAGCGATCAAGGCCCTCGTCAAGCTCAAGCCAGGAAAAAGCGTCACAGACAACGAACTCATTGGCCTCTGCCGGGATCGACTGGGTGGTGTGAAGACGCCGAAAAGCGTGGAATTTTGGGACGACCTTCCACGTAACGCTGTTGGTAAGCTACTGCGTCGCGAAGCGCGCGCGAAATTCTGGGAAGGTCAATGGCGCTCGGTCTGAGCGCGGTCCCGATGGAGCTAGTTCAAATGCGGGAAGCATATGTCGTCGGCGTTGGGATGACACCGTTCGGTCGCCACTTGGACAAGAGCGTCAAGCAACTGACTGCGGATGCAGTGAGTGAGGCGCTGCGGGACGCCCGATGTTCGCCCGAGCAAGTGAACGTCGCGTTCTTCGGAAACTCGGTTCAGGGTTTCATGGAGGGGCAACTGTACATCCGGGGCCAGATCGCCTTGCTCGCGATGGGCTTCGACGGCATCCCGATACACAATGTGGAGAACGCCTGTGCGACCGGTTCGACGGCATTCCATCTTGCCGTCAATCAGATCCGAGCGGGAGCGGCAGATGTAGCTTTGGCCGTCGGCGTCGAGAAGATGTACTCGCAGGACAAGGCAAAGATGTTTGCGCAATTCGACTCCGGATGGGATATCGAGACAGTACCGGAAAACGTGCGGAGGCTTACCGCACTGGGCGCGGGGATCGAAATACCGCTGCACACGACGTCGGACAAGCCTTACAGCGTGTTCATGGACGTATACGCAGCGTTCGGCCGTCAGCTCATGAAGCGTTTCGGCATAACTCAGCGCCAGATTGCGGCGGTGGCCTCCAAAAACCACGGCCATTCGGTTCACAATGGCCGGGCGCAGTACCGGGCGGCCATTAGCATCGATGAGGTGCTTGCGGCTCCGCCGATTGCCTATCCCATGACCCTGCCGATGTGTGCGCCCATCTCGGACGGCGGCGCGGCGGCGATCGTGTGCTCGAAAGAGGGGCTTGGGCGGCTGGGCCTCGGAAAGCAGGCCGTCAAGGTTCGCGCGAGTGTCATGCGGTCGGCAAGCCACCGGAACGGTGATGATCTCGATCATCATGTGACGCGTCTTGCCGCGCGAGCGGCGTACGAGCAGGCGGGTATCGGACCGGCCGACGTGGATGTGGCCGAGGTTCACGATGCGACCGCGGTGGGCGAGCTTCTCCACGTGGAGAATCTGGAATTCTGCGCACCAGGCGACAGCGGCAGGATGGCCGAGTCCGGCGAAACCACGATAGGAGGGCGATTGCCGATCAATCCGTCGGGAGGCCTCGAATCCAAGGGGCATCCGGTTGGCGCTACGGGCCTGGGACAGATCTTCGAGCTGGTATCCCAACTCCGGGGCAGTAGCGCCGAACGTCAGGTCGAGCGGGCCAGGTTGGCGTTGCAGGAGAACGGTGGAGGCCTGTGGGGCGTGGAGGAAGCCGCGGTCCACGTTGCCATCTTCGAAGCGCCGGCGATAGGGTTTGTACATGCCGTTCGATAGCCTACCCGCCGAGATCAGAGCTCAGTGGCCGTTCGCGCCCCGCTACACGAGCGTCAACGGCTGGCGCATGCATTACGTCGACGAAGGGAGTGGGGATCCGGTTCTTTTGCTTCATGGCAATCCCACTTGGGGCTACCTGTACCGAGACATTATCCCCGCGTTGGTTCAGTCGGGGTATCGAGTGATCGTTCCGGACATGATCGGCTTCGGCCTGTCCGAGAAACCGACGCGGGAAGCGACTCACAGCCTCGATAACCACACCTCGAACCTCGTTTCCCTCGTCCGTCAACTCGACCTGCGCCGGCTAAGCGTCGTCTGCCACGATTGGGGTGGGCCGACGGGCCTTTCCCTTGCGATGTACGAGCCCGAACGGATGCGCAGCCTGGTGATCATGAGCACCTGGGCTTGGCCATCGCCTCCCGCATCGTTTCACGAACGGATTTTCCCGTGGCGTATGATGCATGCGCCGCTGGTCGGGCCCTACCTGATGGGGCGTCACAACATACTGACCGGGCGAGGCGTATACCTTTCAGTCGTCGATCGTGAGAGCTTCAAACGACGGGCTCAGGCGGCTTATGAAGGCGTGCTCCCGGATCCGACTACTCGGCTCTTGACGTGGACCTGGCCGAGATGGATTCCGCTGGATTCAGCCGCGCGCGCGACGGATCGGTTCACTTGGCTAGAGCAGAAGCTGCGTGCGTCGCAGCTCCCGGCGACGATCATCTGGGGACGGGAAGACGAGGTGTTCGACGCGGCGACGTTCAGTACTCGTTTCAAGGATATACTGCCCCATGCCGAGGGCCCGCATTTGGTGACAGGCCGCCACTTTCTGCAAGAGGATTCCTCCCCGGAAATATCCCGGTTGATCATCGATTTTCTTGGACGGCTCGATCGTGGCGGAAGGGATCAAAAGGCATGAGCCAGATCAAGATTTTCGCCGCGCCCGCCGATGCCGACGTACGGCTTTGCTTCCTCCTGGCCGAGGACAGGCTTGGCCACTATCCGGAGTTCCGAGAATTCTTCGTCAGCAAGTTCAGCCTGGATGGCGTCGGAAGGGACCGGCCCGGTGTCGTGCAAGCTCCATCCGGGGCTACCTATGCGCTCATATTCATCGGACGTAGCGGCGAGCCGTTTCCTAGCGGCGTGGAGATCTTCGCATACGCGGATCGTCTTGAACCGCTGGACGAACAGACTGCGGATCGCGACCTGTGGGCCATTCTCGAATGGATGATTGAGGGCGTCGGCGGCGAGTGGAAGGTCGACGAATTAACGGCCACGGGGTTGCTTTACCGCATCCCGGCTGCGACGGCGCACGCGCCGGACGGCAAAAGCTAAGGAGGGATTTCGCCGTGGATCTTCGAATCGGAAAACGTCGAGCCATCGTAGCAGGGGCAAGCGCCGGCCTTGGATTCAGCAGCGCAATGGCGTTGGCACGCGAAGGCGTCGAGTTGTTCATTTCGGCCCGCGGCGGCGACCGCCTCAATGCCGCTGCTGACGAGATACGGCGAGAGACACAGGCCCGGGTAAGTGCCGTTGTCGCCGACCACAGCACGCGCCAGGGCCGCGAAGCGCTGCTAAAAGCTTGCCCGGAGCCGGATATTCTTGTCATAACCTGCTCTCCTCCGAAGATGACCGACGACTATCGCGAAATCATCGAGGAGGACTGGTACGGGACCGTTGCTTCGACCCTGGTCGGGCCGATCGAACTGATGAGGGCGTCGGTCGAGGGAATGGTTGCGCGTCGCTGGGGTCGTATCGTCAATATCGCGACGGTTGCGGCAAAGTATCCATCGGAATTCCGATTGCTGTCGGGACCGACGAGATCTGCCCTGGTGAACTATACGGTTGCGTTGTCCAAGCGGGTTGCGAAGGACAACGTGGCGTTGAACAACCTTTTGCCCGGCTTGCACTCAACTCTGGGCTTAGAGAACACTTTGCGGGATTTGGCGGACCGCAATGGGTCGAGCTACGAAGCCGAAGAGCAAAAGCTTCTTGTCCGGTTCAATATCCCGGCGAAGAGACTCGCGGATCCGGACCATTTCGGTGCGTTCTGCGCGATGTTGTGCAGCGAACACGCTAGTTCGATGGTCGGGCAGAACCTCGTGATCGACGGAGGCCTGGTCCACGGAATGTTCTAAAGGGAGCTTGTGCGCACCTTGGCCCGCTTTGCGACCGCCCGAGGTGGTGCGGCCGCCATTTCGTCGTAGAACGGCAGGAGTCCTCTCATGGCGATATCGACGATTTGTCCGGCCACCTCAGCGCCTGAGAGACGTCCGTTCGGAGAATACCAAGCGGGGATAGCGTGGACCGCTCCCACGACGGTGAAAACTGCGAGTTTGGCGTCCACCTGACGCAAGCTGCCGTCGCGGATCCCATCCTCTACGATCGCGACGAGGCGCGAGTTCAGCTTGCCACGTCTGGCCTTCACGAAACGACGATCCTGTTCGCGCAATGCACCGGTCTCGTTGATTATGCCGCAGGCTCCCAGCTCTTCGCTTATCGAAGTCGCGTAGGTCGTCAAAAGAGTGCGTAGTCGCTCCGCGCCTGTACGGCTGGAGCTACTGGCTTCAAACGCGCGTTCCGCGACGCTCAATGCGAGCTTGTGACACTCGAAGAGGATATCTTGTTTGTCCCGGACGTAATTATACAGAGTCCCCTTTGAAACATCCAGAACGCGTGCGACTTCGTCGAGGGAGGCGTTGTGAAACCCATCTCGGCTGAATATCCGGCCCGCTTCGCGGATAATGGCATCGCGCTTCAGGCGTGAAATATCATCGTTCGTCTGCGAAGCGTTCTTCCAGTGGGGCATGCAACCTGCTGTTCGATAGGGTCTTCCTCTTCGACAATGATATCAATATTTTGGGGACATTGCCACCGCAGCCGCTTGATTGAGGGGCGATCGATCTGTTGGGCCAATGCACCTCGATGTGGGCCTCAGCGTGATTCGGTTCGCGCGAGCCGGCGCCACCACTGCAGCACGGTGGGGCTTTCGCGCGTGACACCCGAAGCGACCAAGGACGCAACGGCCGGCGTGATCGCAGGCATAAACCGCACTCATTTCCTGCAGAAGATTGTGTGGCCGGAGCGTGTAGCTGGCCGCCGGTCAATGTGCCAGGATCGAACGACATGACTTCTTCCAAGAAGACATCCGCCAGAGCGAACGCTAGTGCGGGCATCCTGGCCTATCGCAGGGGGCTGAATTATCTCGAAGTGCTTCTCGTCCATCCCGGTGGTCCGTTCTGGAGGAAAAAGGGCGATGGTGTGTGGTCCATCCCGAAAGGCGAAATCGACGCGACGGAAGATCCAGAGCAGGCGGCGCGGCGCGAGTTCGCCGAAGAGACCTGCTGCGGGGATCGGTGACCGAGGATGGCGCCAGGCGCGAAAACGCGATCGAGTGTCGTCAGATCGCCTTGGCTAAGCGCGATATTGAGCGCTCCCAGGTTTTCGAGAAGACGTGATCTGCGACTCATCCCGATCAAGGGAACAATGTCGTCGCCGCGCGACAACACCCAGGCGAGGGCCAGCTGGGCCGTTGTTACAGCCATCTCGGAAGCCATTTTCTCCAAGATTTCGACGGTCTGCAGGTTCCTTACAAGATTCTCACCTTGGAGCCTATCCAACCCGGCGAAAGCCGCTTGAGGAACGCCGCGCTTGAACTTCCCGCTCAGGAGGCCATGAGACACGACCCCGTAAGCAACGACCCCGATGCCCAACTCTCGCGCGGTCGGCAGAATTTCTCGTTCGATGAAGCGGGTGGCAAGTGAATACTCGATTTCCAACGCCGCGACCGGGTGGGTCCGGTGTGCACGGCGAAGCTGATCGGCATTGACCTCCGAGACGCCGAGATATCGAACCTTTCCTTCCTTGATCAAATCCGCTACGGCGCCAACGGTGTCCTCGAAAGGCACGGCCGGATCGGCGCGTCCCGGCTGATACAGATCGATCACGTCCACACCAAGCCGCCTGAGCGAATAGCTGGCGAAATTCTTGACCGAGTTTGGCCTGCAATCGGCGCCGAGGAACGCGCCGGAGGGCGCCCATTGAGCGCCGAACTTAACGCTAACGAACGCGCGGTCTCTCCGCCTCTTGAGCGCACGACCCACCAGCGTTTCGTTGTGACCCATGCCGTAGAAGTCGCCAGTGTCGAGAAGCGTGATGCCGGCGTCCAGCGCCGCCTCGATGGTGGCGACGCTCTCCTTGTCGCTATCCGGATCGGGATCTGTGGGAGCGCCAGCGAAGCTCGACATTCTCATGCATCCGAGTCCGATGGCGGAAATGGTAGGCCCGCCGCGGCCAAGAGTTCTAGTCTTCATGGTCGTCTCCTCACATCGTCTTCGGCAGACCGATGAACCTGCGCGCGAACGCATCGCGCACCCGGTCGCTGCCGAGCAGCTTGTGGACGAGACTGAGATTCCGCGCCATCCGAGGCGCGGTGTAGATCGGATTCGGGTTTTTGGTCTCGACGATCTCCTGCACGACGTCGGCGATGACCTTCGGATCGGCGACCATCTTGTCGAATTCGGAACTCATGAACTTCGAGTGTGCGGCGTTGACCGCTTTTGCGTATGGGCCGTTGCCCGAATAGCGTAACAGGCTTTCTCCGACGATCGCTCGCCAGCCGGTGTCGATGGCACCGGGCCTCAGGATGACGACGTCGACGTCGAAAGGGCTCAGTTCTTGGCGAAGCGAGGAAGACAGACCTTCGAGGGCGAACTTCGTAGCATGATACCAACCACCGTAAGGGTAGGCGCCGATGCCGCCGATCGAGGAGACGTTGATGATCAAACCGGATCGCTTGCTCCGCATATGTGGGATCGCGAGTTGCGTGATGCGGCCCAAGCCGAACAAATTGACTTCGAACTGGCGCCGAGCGACGTTTAGCGGAATCTCCTCGATCGAGCCATAGTTGCCGTAGCCCGCGTTGTTGACGAGGACGTCGATGCCGGCGGTTTCCTCTACGATTGTCTGATGGCAATCCGCGATTGACGCTTCGTCCGTGAGATCAAGCGGAAGCACCCGGATTCCTTTTTCCTTCAGGTGCTCCATTCGGTCCAGACGACGCGCCGCCGCGTAGACTTTCGAGCCGCCTTCGGCCAGCCGTAGCGCGACAGCCTCGCCGATGCCGGACGAGGCTCCCGTCACAAGAGCGACCTTGTTCACGTCAAGTCTTGACATTGAGGATTCTCTTGGTTGGGGCGGGGAGGTTGGGGCGGGGAGGTTGGAGCGCTCACGGCGCCAGCGGGTAATCGGTGTAGCCTTCGGCGCCTCCCTGGTAGTACAAGTCGCGGTTGGACGGGCTGAGGGGAATGTCGTCACGCAGGCGCCGGACGAGATCCGGATTGCCGATGAAGAAATTGGCGAACGAGATCAGGTCGGCCTCGTTCGCCGTCAGAGCAGCACTGGCCTTCGGCTTGTCGTAGCCGAAATTCGCGATCAGCGTCCCTTTGATGAGTGGACGGAAATAGGCGATGGTGTCCTGGATCGCCTCGATCGGCGTTCCCGAGAGATCGTTCGGTGCCTTGACCAACTGCACGTGCGACAGCGGAAGGTCGTTCAGGCGCCCCGCCAAGTGTTTGTAGGTCGATATCGTCTGGTCCGTCGGACCGAAGCCGCCCATTGCCATTGTCGGACTGAGCTTGACGCCGACCCGACCGGGACCCCATTCGGTGATCATCGCCTCGAGCGCCTCGATCACGATTCTGGAGCGGTTTTCCGGACTGCCGCCGTACGCGTCGGTCCGGACGTTGAGTTTGCTGTTAAGGAACTGCGGAAGCAGGTAGGTTGTCCCCGAGTGGAGCTCGACGCCGTCGAAGCCGGCGGCCTTCGCGTTCTTCGCGGCTACGGCATAGTCGGAGATCGTCATCTTGATCTGTGCAAGGGACATTTCGCGCGGTGTCACGGTGTCCTTGAAGCCCTCGGGCGTGAACGCCTTCAGGCCGGGATTCACGGCCGACGGTGCCAGCGGCGGCTTGCCGTCGAAAAAGTCGGGATGGGACACGGAGCCGGAATGCGCGATCTGCAGGTAGATGCGGCCTCCTTCGGCGTGCACGGCATCCGTGACTGCCTTCCAGCCGTCCACTTGCTCGAGCGTGTAGATGCCTGGAACGTTGATGAAGCCGATTGCGTCAGGGTTGACCCATGTGGCTTCAGTGATGATGAGGCCCGCGCTGGCGCGCTGCCGGTAATATTCGACGTGGAGGTCGGTCGGGACGAGGCCCTGGTTGCGGGCGCGCCCTCGCGTCATAGGCGCCATCACGACGCGGTTCTTGAGTTCGATTCCGCTGGCCAGGGCGTAGGATGAGAACAGGTCGGACCGTTTATTGTCTAGCATCTGCCGGGCTCCGTTGATGAGCGGAACATCGGAAATCCCCGGGCCGTCCGGTAGCGCGAGTAATCGACTATAAGTTATTCAGTTTTTGAGTGAGCGCGCGGCTTCCGGCGGAACGTTGTCCGTACTTCGGGAAGCCGTATTAAGATCGGCGAAAGGGCGCAATGCGCGTGTTTGCGGGATGGGACAAAGGCTATCTCGATCGGCAATTCGTTCAGGGTGGCCTGCGCAAAAGTCGCACGCTCGAATACAAGGCGTCGGCGGCCACGATCCGACCGACATCGATTTGGGAGTCGATGCAAGCGTCTTCAATACCCAATTCAGCCATATGTGCGCGCAGGCATTTGCCGTCTGGCTGCGCTGCCTCATCAGCATCTATCGCGTTCGCAAAATCATGCCGGCTGCTCGTTGTTCGGCGGTCTTTACCGGTACGAAGCGCATTGTCGGACGGGTGACCGCCTCACAAATGGCTTCCGCATCCGCCGCGTCGGTCTTGTTGCGTTTGACGTAGGGCTTTACATGGGCTGGCGGCATCATGCGGACCACGTGTCCGAGTGCTGCGATCTCGCGCGCCTAGTGATGAGCACTCGCACAAGCTTCCATACCCTACCAAGCAGGCAGGGAGCGCTCGAAAGAAAGCCAGCACTTGCGATCGTCGCAATGAGCGGCGAATCAAGATCTGACCGTTTTCGGCAACGCCGTGAACTTGAAAGATCGACTTAGCCAAATCCAAACCCACCGTGGTAATTTTTTCCATGGAACGGTCCTTCCTTTGTGGCGCTTCTCGAAGCGACCACGTTAGGCACTTTTGATGCCGGTTCGAAGGGCCGTTCCACACCATCACTTTTGATGCAGTTTGGAGGATCTCTTGATTAGGGGAGAATCAGCGCCATGCAGCAGGCACTCCAGCGCTCCAATCTGGTGCCGAGTGGGTTTGTTGTAGGGAGTGCATACTTCGAAGGTGATAAGGCCGTTATTGAGGTCCGGGTGTCGGGAAGTGTTGGTCTGTGTCCATCGTGCGGAACGGTTTCCCGACGTGCCCATAGCCGGTATCGGCGACGCGTGACCGATCTGCCGCTCTCGGGATGGATCGTCCAGCTCCTGGTAATCGCCCGCCGCTTCCGCGGCGATGCCGCCCTGTGCGGGCGCCGAATCTTCACCGAGCGCTTCGCCGAAGGGGTACTGGCGCCATCGGCGCGACGGACGGCAAGCCTGGACTCGATCGTCCATCACCTCGGTCTGGCGCTGGGCGGTCGCCCGGCAGCGGGCTTTGCAAAGCGGCTAATGCTGCCGGTGAGCAAGGATACGCTTCTTCGGGTAGTTCGGCGCCGTAGCCGTCCCCCAGCTGACCCGCTCAGGGTTATCGGGATTGATGACTAGGCCTGGCGGCGCAATCACCGATACGCGAGCATCGTCTGCAACCTGGCCAGGCGCCGGGTGGTCACCCTGCTGCCGGATCGTGAACCAGCGACCGCCCATGCCTGGCTATTGCTCATCCCACGATCGCGATTGTCGCCCGTGATCGTGGTGGAGGATATGGCGAAGCCACGGGAAAAGCGCTGCCGCACGCGGTACAGGTCGCCGATCGTTGGCATCTGATGGAGAACGCCAGTCGGGCCTTCCTCGATGTCGTGCGCAAATCGATGTGCCAGATACGGATCGTCATCGGTGCGACCACGATCGATCCTAAGCTGCTCACGGTCGCCGAGCGCCTCCAGTATGAGGGCTATCTACGTCGCGAGGAGACCACGCGGCTGTCCTGGCTTTGTCGAAGAACGGCATACCAATCAAGCAGATCGTGCGTCAGACTGGCCATAGCAGGAAGCTGGTGCGGCAGGTGGTCCGCGGCGAACGCCACGACGTCTTCCGAACCAGGCAAAGTTCGTTGGATCTGCACTTGCCATGGCTCGACGATCAATGGGCGTCCGGCTGCCGCAATGGAGCTGAACTTTGGCACCGCTTAACAGCGCGTGGCTTTCGAGGCTCGCTCCGCGTCATCAGCGAGTGGGCGACCCGCAGGCGCAGAGCCGAAAGACCGACGCGCAAACCTTCAGCGGATCCCGTCGGCCAGGACGATCGCGCGTCTCATGACAATCGGGCGGGACTTGCTTACGAAAGCGGAGACCGTCACGATCGCGGCGATCGAATCTGGCGCACCAACGCTGGTCGAGGCGCGCGAGATTATCGCTGAATTCCACTTGATGGTCCGGCGCAAGGTTGAGGCGGGATTTGCCCCATGGATCGAGCGAGCCCGCGCCAGTCTCGTAGCACCGGGGGATCTGGCCGGCGGAACGGTTGTGCGGGGCGCTCGGTGTCTCGCCGGGTGGATTCTATGCGTGGCTAATACGGCCGCGCAGTCACGTTGATCCGGCCTCTATGACCACTCATTGGGAGCTGCGGGGCGCGGCATTGAACAGGACTGCCCTTCAAATCATGCGCGGCATCTGGAGCCTTTCCGCGGGGAGGGCGAGCCGTTCCGCGCCTGACTTTGTTTCTGATGGCACTCACATGGCTATTATATTATCCGTTTGTAAAGTATAATTGAGCAGGGGTCCGAAACGCATCCGGCTTGATAGTGCCCAGTGCGGCTTCGTCCGTTAAATTCTGTCCACGTCGGGGACTTCAACGGGTTCGTCGCTGGTAATCATCGAAAGACGCCACCAGGCGGGGAAACAGCGATGCGCGACTTCAACGATCTCCAGTTTTTTGTAGCCGTCGTGGCTCATCACGGGTTCTCTGCTGCCGCTCGTGCACTGGGCCTGCCCAAATCACGCATCAGTCGGCGCGTCGCGCTGTTGGAGGAGCGCCTCGAAGTGCGCCTTCTCGATCGAACGACGCGAGGCCTTGGTTTGACCCAGGTCGGTCAACAGGTATTCGAACATGCACGGGCGGCGGTCATCGAGGCCGAGGCCGCCGAGGAGGCCGCACTTAGAATGCAGGCCGAACCTCGCGGGCTCGTTAGGCTGAGCTGCCCGCTAGGCCTTCAGGGCGCGATCGCCGGCCCCTTACCGGGCTTCCTTGCCGCCCATCCACAACTACGGCTTCAGTGCATCGCAACCAATCGTCGGGTTGACCTTATCCACGAAGGGGTCGACGTTGCGATCCGTGTTCGGGAACGTCTCGACACCGACGCCGACATGCAAGTCAAGCGAATCGGCACAAGCCGACGCATCCTTGTCGCGAGCCCGGACCTGCTCGCGGCGGCGGGTGTTCCGATGTCGCCTTCGGACCTCGCCAACTTCCCCATCTTGTACCAGGAAGAGCAGGGCGGCGGCACCTGGCATCTGACGGCCGAAAACGGCGATATCAGTAGCGTACCGGTCGAGCCACGTCTTGCGAGCGGCAGCTTCGAAATTTTGATGGCGGCCGCGCGCCAGGGCGCCGGAATTACGCTGTTACCAGCCAAGAATTGCCAGGAGGCGCTCGATGCCGGTGCGCTTGTCCGGGTGCTGCCGGAATGGAGCGGCATCGACGGCATCCTGCACCTCGTCTTTGCCTCGCGTCGCGGCATGCTGCCAAGTGTTCGAGCGGTCATCGACTTCGCGGCCGCAGCCTTGAGATCGTCGACCGTCTCGTAGAACGGGCAGCCGGCCGCTCGTTCACCAGATAGAACGACGTGTCCATGATCCACCGACTAATCAGCCCATCGGTTAGGCCCCATAGTTAGTTGACACCCACTAAGTCCGAAGTCGAGGAATGGCTATGTTGCAACTCCGATCCAAAGAAACGCTCGATCACGGTGATCGCGGCTGGCTAAAGGCGCGCCATCACTTCGTCGTTTCGGCCGGCGGCAATGGGGCGAATAGCCCCCTCGGCCCCCTCGTGGTCTGGAACGACGACGAGATCGCGCCCGGCACCGGCTTTGGCCGTCACTCCCATGCCGACATGGAAATCGTCACCTATGTTCGCCAAGGCGCGGTGACGCATGAAGATAACACCGGCAATGTCGGTCGGACCGTGGCCGGCGACGTCCAGGTCATGAGTGCTGGAACCGGAATCAGCCATTCCGAGCACAATCGCGACGAAGACCCCCTCAAGCTCTTCCAGATCTGGTTGCTCCCGCGCCATCGCGGCGGGGCGCCGCGCTGGGACAGTCGCAAATTCCCCAAAGCGGATCGCGCCGGACGCCTCATCGAACTGGCGAGCGGAGATCCGGAGACGGCCGATGCCCTTCTGATACGCGCCGATGCGCGGGTTATGGGCGCCACGCTTCTTGCCGGCACCACGCTCACCCACACGCCGGCGCGATTCCGACACGCCTATCTTGCCCCTACCCAGGGTGTGATCCTCGTCAATGGGCAGCGGGTTGCTGTCGGTGACGGCATTGCCGCCATCGACGAACCCGAACTCACCATCACGGCCGAGGAGAATGCCGAATTCATTCTCGTCGACGCCGCCTGAACTCACACCAGAAGGAATAATGCTATGGACGCTACCCGCTATCTTCCGTTCCTGGGCCGTCTGCTGATCGGCCTTCCGTTCGCCATGAGCGGTTTTGGCAAGCTCGCCGCTTACGGCAAGACGACCGCAATGATTGCCGCGGTGGGCCTGCCGGCGCCGCCGCTGGCTTATGCCGTGGCCGTCGTCCTCGAACTGGGCGGCGGACTGCTGCTGATCGCAGGGTATCAGGTTCGCCCCGTCGCAGCAGTGCTGGCCTTGTTCTGCATTGCGACGGGTATGGCGTTTCACACCAACTTCGCCGATCAGAATCAGATGATCCACTTTCTCAAGAACGTCATGATGGCGGGGGGCCTGCTTCAGATTGCAGCCTTCGGTGCGGGCGCAATCAGCCTCGACAATCGCCTCTCGAAGGGGCAGGGGACCGTTGCGAACGCCGCACCGGCTCGCTGAGCCGCGCGGCCCGCGTCGCCATGGGGCAGCTATAGCCCGTCGGTCGTGGACGTCGCGAGACGTCCACCGCACCGCTGGCAGGGGGGACTATGAAAATCCAGTCGAGTCTTGATGTTTCGTCGACCGATTTCGCGCGCAATGCGGAGGCCATGCGCATCCTCGTCGCCGAGTTGCGCGGCAAGTTGAAGGAAGTTTCGGGCGGGGGCGGCAAGGCGTCGCGGGCGCGGCACACCTCCCGCGGCAAGATGCTGGTGCGTCAGCGCGTCGATCTGCTCGTCGATCCCGGCACCGCATTCCTGGAATTGTCGCCGCTCGCCGCCAACGGCCTCTATGGCGGTGACGTGCATTCGGCAAGCGTCGTGACCGGCGTTGGGCGCATCTCGGAGCGCGAATGCATCATCGTCGCCAACGACGCCACCATCAAGGGCGGCACGTACTACCCGATGACGGTGAAGAAGCACCTGCGCGCCCAGGACATCGCGCGGCAGAACAATCTGCCCTGCGTCTACATGGTGGATTCCGGTGGCGCGTTCCTGCCGCTGCAGGACGAGATCTTTCCCGATGAACGGCACTTCGGCCGCATCTTCTACAACCAGGCGCAGATGTCTGCGCAGGGCATTCCGCAGATTGCGATGGTGATGGGCTCCTGTACCGCCGGCGGCGCCTATGTGCCCGCGATGTCGGACGAGAGCATCATCGTCCGCAATCAAGGCACCATCTTTCTGGGTGGGCCGCCGCTGGTGAAGGCGGCAACCGGCGAGGTCGTCACGGCCGAGGAACTCGGCGGCGCCGATGTCCACTCCCGACAGTCAGGCGTGACCGATCACTACGCCCAGAACGATGCCCACGCGATCGGGATCGCGCGGCGCATCGTCGGCACGCTGAAGCCGCCGACCCGCGCGGCGCTCAACATGCGCACGCCGCGGGAGCCGCTGTTTCCGGCCGAGGAAATCTACGGTGTGGTTTCCGCCGACGGCCGCAAGCCGTTCGACGTCCATGACATCATCGCGCGGATCGTCGACGGCTCCGAATTCGACGAGTTCAAGAAGCTCTACGGCACCACGCTGATCTGCGGCTTCGCTCATATCTGGGGCTATCCGGTCGGCATCATCGCCAACAACGGCATTCTCTTCAGCGAGAGCTCGCTGAAAGGCGCACATTTCATTGAACTGTGCTGTCAGCGCGGCATACCGCTGGTGTTCCTGCAGAACATCACCGGTTTCATGGTCGGCAAGAAGTACGAGGCCGGCGGCATCGCGCGCGACGGCGCCAAGCTGGTGACCGCGGTCGCGACCGCCGGCGTGCCGAAATTCACGGTCGTGATCGGCGGCTCCTACGGCGCCGGCAATTACGGCATGTGCGGGCGCGCCTACAGCCCGCGGTTCCTCTGGATGTGGCCGAATGCCCGCATTTCCGTGATGGGCGGCGAGCAGGCGTCGATGGTGCTCAGTCAAGTGCGCCGCGACAATATCGAGGCCAGGGGCGAAAGCTGGCCGGCGGGCGAGGAAGAGAAGTTCCGCGCACCCATCCGCGCGCAATACGAGAGCCAGGGCAGCCCCTATTACGCGACGGCGCGGCTGTGGGACGACGGTGTCATCGATCCTGCGGATACGCGGCTCGTGCTCGGGCTCGGTCTGTCGGCGGCATCGAACGCGCCGGTCGAGCACACGACATTCGGCCTGTTCAGGATGTGATGATGGACCGCGCAAATCTGTACCGCCGCTTTCATACGCTCCTGATCGCCAATCGCGGCGAGATCGCAGTTCGCGTGATCCGCACCGCGCGTGCGATGGGCCTGCGCACCGTTGCGGTCTATTCCGAAGCCGACCAGGACGCCATGCACGTCGCCATGGCGGATGATGCGGCGCTGCTCGGGCCCGCACGCGCCCGCGACAGCTATCTCAATATCGAGCGGGTGATCGACGCCGCACGTCGGACCGGTGCCGAGGCCGTGCATCCCGGTTACGGCTTCCTGTCCGAGAACGCGGAGTTCGCGCAGGCCTGCGCGACGGCGGGTCTCGTGTTTGTCGGCCCGACCGCCGCGATGATGACGGCGATGGGCTCGAAGTCCGGCTCGAAAGCGTTGATGGAAAGGGCCGGCGTGCCGCTGGTGCCGGGCTATCACGGCGAGGCGCAGGACGAGGCTACTCTGGCCGAGGCCGCCAACCGGATTGGCTTCCCGGTGCTGGTCAAAGCCTCTGCCGGCGGCGGCGGCCGCGGCATGCGCGTGGTCAATTCGGCCACCGAACTGTCGGCTGCGATTGTCGGCGCCAAGCGCGAGGCCGCGGCGGCTTTCGGCGACGACCGTATGCTGATCGAGAAATACGTGCAGAATCCCCGGCATATCGAGGTGCAGATCATCGGTGACAGCCACGGCAACCTGCTCTCGCTCTGGGAACGCGAGTGCACGCTGCAGCGGCGGCATCAGAAGGTAATCGAGGAGGCGCCATCGCCGACGCTGACGTCCGCGCAGCGCGATGCCGTGTGCGAAGCTGCGCGCAAGGCGGCCAGCGCGGTCAACTATGTCGGTGCCGGCACCATCGAGTTCGTGTCCGACGGCAAGGACGTGTTCTTCATCGAGATGAACACGCGCCTGCAGGTCGAGCATCCCGTCACCGAGTTGATCACCGGCGTCGATCTCGTCGCGTGGCAATTGCGCGTCGCCTTCGGCGAGGCGCTTCCATTGAAGCAGAACGAGATCAAGCTCGACGGCCATGCGATCGAGGCGCGGGTCTACGCCGAAAACCCGCAGAAGAACTTCATGCCGTCGGTCGGCCGGATCAAGACCTGGCGGACGCCGGCCGAAGGCGACGGCTTGCGCATTGACGCCGGCTATCGCAGCGGCGACAACGTCTCGCCCAACTACGACGCGATGCTCGCCAAGGTGATCGCCTGGGCGCCGTCGCGCGAAGAGGCGATCGATCGCCTCCATCGCGGATTGGAGGAAACCGACGTCCGCGGGATTGTCACCAACACCCCGTTCCTGGCGGCGCTGGTCACCCATCCGAAGGTGCGTGCCAACAAGATCGATACCGGTTTCATCGAGCGTGAATTGACGACGTTGACCGCGGCCACCGCGGCGCCGGGCGATCTCGAATGGGCCGCGGCGGTCGCGGCGATCCTTGGTGAGGAGGCGAGCGCTGCGCAAGGTGAAGCGCGTTCGCCCTGGCGGACCTTTGGCTGGATGTCGGTCGGTCGGCGCGAACGGGTATTTGCGTTTCGAGCGGGGGAGGGTGCTGAGAAGAAGGTGACATTATACTATGGCGGAGGCCCGTCGACGCTGACGGTCGACAATCGGGACATCGCGTTTGCGTCAAAGGCGTCGGAAGCGGGCGGCTTCGATGTGACGCTGGCCGGCGTGAAATCCCGCGTCGTTGCCGTCGTTGAAGGCCACGAACTTGACCTGCGCACCCGCAACGGACGCTTCGAGCTGCATTGGGTCGACCAGTTCGGTGGCGAAACGGAGGAAGTGTCCCGAGAAGATAAGATCGTCGCGCCCTTGCCGGGAACCGTCGTGGCGCTGCTCGCCGAAGAGGGAGCCGTGCTAGAAAAAGGCGCGCCGATCCTCACCCTGGAAGTCATGAAGATGGAGCAGACGCTGCGCGCGCCATTTGCGGGTGTTCTGAAGAAGATCAAGTGCAAGGTCGGCGATATCGTGCAGGAGGGTGTCGAACTGGCCGAGATCGAGCCTGCGTCAGCGTGAGGTGAGGCATGAGCGACACCGTAAGCATCATCGAAATGGGGCCGCGTGATGGGCTGCGGGACGAGAAGACCCGGCTCAGCGCCGCAGACCGCATAGCTTTTATCGAAAAGCTGCTCGATGCCGGCCTGAACACCATCGAGGTCGGCGCCTTCGTGTCGCCAAAGGCGATCCCGCAAATGGTCGGCTCCGACGAGGTGCTGCGCGATGTCAATCATCTGCCCGGCGAATTCCATGTGCTGGTGCCGAACGAGAAGGGCTACGAGGCCGCGCGTGCTTCCGGCGCCAAAGTGGTCTCGGTGTTCGCGGCGGCGTCCGAAGGGTTTTCCCGCGCCAACATCAACTGCTCGATCGCCGAGTCGATCGAACGCTTCAAACCGGTGATGGGCCGAGCCAAATCCGATGGCGTCAAAGTGCGCGGGTATGTCTCTTGCGTGCTCGGTTGCCCATTCGACGGTGAGATCGAGCCGAAGGCGGTGGCCAACGTCGCCAAGACCATGTGGGATCTCGGCTGTTACGAAATCTCGCTTGGCGACACCATCGGCGTCGGCACGCCGACAAAGGCTAGGGACATGCTGCGCGCCGTCGGCGGGTATGTGCCGATGGCCAGGCTCGCCATGCATTTCCATGACACCTACGGCCAGGCGCTCGCCAATCTCTATGCCGGTATGGAGGAGGGCGCACGTGTCATCGATTCCGCCGCCAGCGGCCTCGCGGCGGCTGCCCCTACGCGCCCGGCGCCACCGGCAATGTCGCGACCGAGGATGTGGTCTACATGCTCGAGGGTATGGGGATCAAAACCGGGGTCGACATCGCGAAGCTGCTGGCGGCGACGAATGAGGTCAGCCGGTTGCTCGGGCGCGCGCCGGCGAGCCGTGTCGCCGCGGCGCTGAATGCGAAGAGGGGCTTTCGATCGTTCACGTAGCGGGACGCCGTGTTCCAGTTTCATGCGCTAGTGGTTGGGCCGGATAACGTTTTAACTCGCGAGGCGACCGCGGCAGTTGGCCGGCAAATCGTTCTTTTCGACCGTCGGATGGATCGTCTCCAGGTTTGTGGGTGAAGGATGTCGCATCGAATTGCGGTGAACGGCGAACTGCATCTGGTGGAGGCCGCGCCGGATACCCCGCTGCTGTATGTGCTGCGGAACGATCTCGGATTAAACGGCCCCAAGTTCGGCTGTGGTCTCGGGCAGTGCGGTGCCTGCGCCGCCATCGTGGGCGGGAAACTCACGCGGACATGCTCGATTGCCCTGCGGGACGTCGGTGAAGACAAGGTCATCACCCTCGAAGGACTGGGGACCGCGCAGAAGCCTCACCCTTTGCAGAAATCGTTTATCGATGAGCAGGCCGCTCAGTGCGGTTACTGTTCCAACGGCATGATCATGGCCGCGAAGGCTTTGCTGGACCGCAATCCGGTTCCCAGCGAGGAAGACATCAGGGGCGCCCTCGAGGACCAGCTCTGTCGGTGCGGCGTCCAGAATCGGGTGGTGCGCGCCGTTCGCCGCGCTGCAGCGGAGCGCGCGAAATGACGGACAAAGGTCTATCCCGCCGACGCTTCACGCAGTCGCTTGGTATCGTCGTGGCCTCGTTCGTCCTGGCGCCCGCTGCGGCATTTGGTGAGGCGTCCGGAGCATTGCCGTTCAGCTTGCGTAACAACCGAAAGCTGGAGGGATGGATTCGATTGGAGCCGGACGAAACGGTGATCATATTCACCGGCAAGGCCGAGCTTGGCCAGGGGATCCTCACGGCGTTGGCGCAGGTTGCGGCGGAAGAACTCGACGTCGGGTTCGACAAGATCCGCATGATCTCCGCCGACACGTCGCGTGGCCCCGATGAGCAATACACCTTCGGCAGTCAATCGGTCGAGCAAGGCGGAAGCGCTATTCGAGCGGCAAGCGCTCAGGCGCGGGGCATTCTACTTGCCGCGGCGGCACGGCGGTTCGGCGTCCGCCCGGAGGATCTGCAGATCAAGGCCGGCGTCATCGCTTCTCCGGACGGCAAGCGTGCGACCTTCTGGGACGTCGCAAGCGCCGATCCCGGCCTATTGAAGGGAGACATCACAGGCGCAGCACCGCCAAAGAAGCCGAGCGACTATTCCATCGTCGGCAAATCGATTCACCGGATCGACCTCCCCGGAAAGCTGACCGGTGCGCCGTCCTATATCCAGGATATGAGGCTGCCGGGGATGGTCTTTGCGAGGGTCGTGCGTCCACCGCGCTACGGGGCGAAACTGCTCTCGATCGACGAAGCCGCGGTTCGATCGCTTCCCGGCGTGGTCGCGGTGGTTCGCGACGGTAATTTCCTTGCGGTTGCCGCAAAGCGCGAAGAGCAGGCGATCGCCGCCCGCAATGCCTTCGCCTCGGCGGCGCGCTGGAGCGACGACGCGGTGCCGCTTCCGGATATTGCCGATTTGCCCGGAGAGTTGAAGAAGCTTCGTGCGGAGACCATTGTCGTGGGCACCGCCGGTCAGTCCGAGCCGGTGCCGGACCAGATCAAGAAAGTGAGCGGCGAGTATACCCGCTCCTACTTGTCCCATGCCTCGATCGGGCCCTCTTGCTCGGTCGCGTGGCTGAAAGACGGTCGCATGACGGTATGGTCCCACACCCAAGGCGCCTTTCCCCTGAGGGGAGATCTGGCCAAGGTGCTGGGAATGAATGACGCTCAGGTCGATGTCATTCACACCCCGGGAGCGGGATGTTACGGCCAAAACGGTGCGGACGACGCGGCTCTGGACGCCGCTCTGGTGGCCCGTGCCGTCGCGGGCGCGCCCATCAAGCTGCAGTGGATGCGCGATGACGAGTTCGCCTGGGAGCCTTTCGGCCCCGCAATGGCGATGAGGGTCGAGGCGGCGCTTGCACCTGACGGAAAGATCGTCGATTGGTCGTACGATCTTTGGAGCAACAGCCACGCCATGCGGCCGGGTCAAGCCGGTGGCGTGAATCTTCTCGCGGCCTGGGATTTGAGCACGCCCTTCGTAAAATCTCCCGCGCCACATATTCCTCAGCCGTACGGCGACGGAGACCGCAACGCGGTCCCGTACTACGAACTGCCGAGGAAGCAGATCCGAAACCATCTCCTTCTCGATGCGCCGGTCCGAAACGGATCTTTCCGAACGCTGGGATCTCACGGAAATATTTTCGCGATCGAATCTTTTATGGACGAGCTCGCCGGCGTTGCCGGCGTCGATCCGTTGTCGTTCCGGCTCATGCATCTGAAGGATCCCCGAGCCCGGGCTGTGCTTCAGGCTGCCGCGGACAAGGCGGGTTGGATTCCCGGCCAGAAGGGTGACGGCCAACATGGACGCGGCCTGGCCTTTTGCCGATACAAAAGCATCGGGATGTACGCGGCCGCGGTGGTCGACGTGGAAGTCGACCGCAACACGGGTGTCATCAAGGTCCCCCGGGTTGTGCTGGCGGGCGATATCGGGCTCGTCGTCAATCCGGACGGAGCGAGGAATCAGCTCGAAGGCGGGATCGTCCAGGCGGTCAGTCTCACTCTGAAAGAGCAGGTCGGTTTCGACAGACGGGAGATCACGAGCCGGGATTGGTCGGGATATCCCATCCTCACGTTTTCCGAAGTTCCCAGCATCGACGTCGTTTTGATGGAGCGCAGCGATCCCTCGCTTGGCGCCGGCGAAGGCTCTCTTCCTCCGACGTCGTCGGCCCTGGCAAATGCTTTCGCCCATGCCACCGGACGCCGGCTGCGCGAGCTTCCCATGACGCCTGAACGCGTGAAGGCATCGCTGTCCTGATCGTCCTCGCGGCTTGAGGGCCAGCTCGGCCGCCTGGCCCGGGAGCGCCGGGCAGCGTCTCGCGCCGCACGAGGCCGTGCATCGATCAGGTTCTGCCAGTGCCGATTGTCCTGCCAGCAGGACGTTCTGTCTCTCAAATTATACTTTACGATTGTAAAGTAAAATGACATAGTCCGTTCCGTCGGGCGAGAGGCTTGCTTCTCACCTTCCCGACATCGTCAAACGTCGACCGAAAGCGTCGCGAAAAACCGGGGATGAAACGATGATCGAGGAACGCGACATCAGCGTCGCCATGAGAGACGGCACCCGGCTGGCGGTCGACGTCTACCGCCCGGACACGCCCGCCAGATACCCCGTGCTGTATGCGGCTGCGCTGCACAACAAGGACATCCAGGGGCCCGACATCGCGGATATATTGCCGCCGCAACCGGCGCACGCGCCGCTCTGGTTCGGTCCGATCGAGGCGGGCGACACGCGGCGCTTCATCGCCAACGACTATGTCCATGTGATCGCGCAGCCGAGGGGCTCCGCCAAGTCGGAAGGCCACTACGGCCACGAGGACACGGACCACTACGACCTGATCGAATGGATCACGCAGCAGCCGTGGTCAAACGGCAAGGTCGGAATGGTCGGCATCTCCGGTTATGCCGGCGAACAATGGCGCGCCGCGGCGCAGGGACATCCTGCGCTCAAAGCCATCTTTCCCTATGACGCCTGCAGCGCCTATGGCGGCATGTTCGGATTCCGCGACTTCAATCCCGGCGGGGTGCTGCACAGCTTTCCCTATCTGCTCGATGTCTTCAGCACCGTTCACGAGTCCCGTGACCGGCCCGGCGAGCTTCCGCCCGCAGAGGAGGCGCTCTGGCGCCGTGCCATGAGCAATCCGGACTTCAAGCAGTACATCAACCTCTACAACATCCTGACGCAGAAGGGGCAGCGCACTTTCATCATGTATCTCACGATGACCCACCCCTGGGAGCAGGACGGCACGGTCGAACGCGCCGAAGAGACCTTCAAGAAAATCAAGATACCGTTCTACACGGGCTCCGGTGCCTATGCGTACACCTACAAGCTCCATTGGCTTGGCGCGCAGCATTACTTTCAGAACGTCGATGCGCCGAAAAAGCTGCTCTTCACCGGGCCAGCGCACCTCGAGCGTCCGTTCCATCAATACCATGACGAGATCATCCGCTGGTACGACCACTGGCTGAAGGGGCACGACACCGGCATCATGGGCGAACCGCCTGTCCGCTACTGGCTGATGGGTGCCAACGAATGGCGGACCGGAACCAATTGGCCGCTGCCGGAGACGCAGTGGACCAAATACTATCTCTCCCACTGGGAGACGTTGTCGACGGCACCGCCGCGACCGGCATCGGAGGTTGGCGCTTCGGCGCGCGAGCCCGATGTCTTCACGCAGATGCCGGTGACGCGGACGACGAAGGTCGAGCGGCTGCGCTACATGACCGAGCCCTTGCCGCACGACGTCACCGTCGCCGGTCCGATCACGCTGACGCTATATGCGGCGATCGATCAAGAGGACACCAACTGGATCGTCGCGCTCAAGGACGTCGGACCGGACGTTTCGGTCCGGACCGCGCGCGAGGGCGAGCGCGATGTTCCGTCGACGTTGCCTGAGCGCGAACTGACGCGCGGCTGGCTCAAGGCCTCGTATCGGGCACTCGACGAGACGCGCTCGAAGCCCTGGCAGCCGTTCCACAAGCTGACCCATGACACAATTGCACCCGTCAAACCGGGAGAGGTGGTCGAGTACCAAGTGCAGATCCTTGCGACCGCGAACCAATTCAAGGCGGGGCACCGGATCTGCCTCGATATCACCTCCATGGACGTTCCGACCGGCACCGGGGCGATGACCAATGTCGAGTACATCCCGTACCACGTTTGCAGCAGCAGGACCGTGACCCACAGGATCTATCGGGACGCCGAGCGGCCGTCGCATCTGCTGCTGCCGATCATACCCGAACCCATCGCTCAGCATTCGCACTGACGTCGGGATAAAAGAGGAAACGCTACGATGAGCATTCGATTTGAACGAGACGGCGCCGTCGGAAATATCGTGCTGGCCAATCCGCCCTTCAACCGGCTCGACCTCCGCTTCGCGGAAGCCTTGCGAGCGGCGGTGCATCAGGCCAGCGTGAGCGACATTCGTGTGCTCGTCATTCGCTCGGAGGGGCCGCATTTCAGTTTCGGCGGCGAGGTGCGCGAATGGCCGGGAAAGGATGTGAACTGGTTCCGGACGTTCGTCGCGGACGTGAACGTCGCTTACCGCGCCATCGAAATGCTCAAGGTTCCAACGGTCGCCGTGGTGCAGGGGATCGCCTTCGGGGGCGGTTTCGAGCTGGCCCTGGCGTGCGATTTTCTCGTCGCGGCGGACAATGCGATGCTTCGGTGCGTCGAAGTCACGACAGCGATGCTGCCGATTGCAGGAGCCCTGCAGCGGATCGCCGAGCGCGCCGGCCGGGCGCGCGCGTCGCGATTCGCCATGCTTGGTGAACCGATTTCCGGACACGAGGCCGGCGTGCTCGGAATTGCGACGCACGTGGTGCCCGAGACCGAGCTTTCAGCGACCGCGGATGCGTTGGTCCGCCAGCTTGCGACCGGACCGACCCGATCGTATGCGGCGACCCGCACGCTGCTCAAGGCCTGGTCGAGCGGCGGGGTCGCCGCCGCGGACCTTGTGATGCTTGACGTCGCGATGGAGCTATATGAGGGGGCCGATGCGCAGCGCGGCTTCGCGAGCACGGCAGCGGCCTTCGACAAGGATATCGAGCCGCCAACGCTGGTGTTCGAAGGGAAGTAGACGTCGGCCGTGTGATGAAGTGCGTCCTGGCCGGAGATCCAGGAACCAAGCTGATCGGGAGATTGTCGTGCAGCGTGAAAGCTATGTGTCTGGCAACAGCAGCCCGCCCTTGATCGGCAAGACCATCGGCGCCCTTCTGGACGACGTGAGCGCGGCTGACGGGGCCCGCGAAGCGCTGGTGGTTGTGCACCAGGAGATTCGCTGGACCTACTCGGAACTCAAGGCACGCAGCGACGCGTTTGCCGCGGGGCTTTTGTCCCTCGGCCTCGAGCCGGGCGATCGCGTCGGCATCTGGGCACCGAACTGTGCGGAATGGACAATTGCGCAGTTCGCCACGGCGAAGGCAGGCCTAATCCTGGTCAACATCAATCCGGCCTATCGTTCAGCTGAGCTGGAGCATGCCCTGCGCGCCGTGGGATGCCGCACGCTGATCACCGCCGTGCGTTTCAAGACCAGCGACTATATCGCGATGATCCGCGAACTCGCTCCCGAACTGGGGAACGGAAGCGACGAGCTGAAGATCGCGCGCCTTCCCGACTTGCGGCACGTGATCTCGATTGCAGGAAAGCACGATGGCTGCCTGGCATTCGAGGGGGTGCTGGAGAGAGGCAGGCAGGTTGGCAGCAGTCGTCTGGACGCCGTCGCGGCGACGGTCCGAATCGATGACGCCGTCAACATCCAGTTCACCAGCGGCACCACCGGATTGCCGAAGGGGGCGACGCTTTCGCATCGCAACCTCATCAACAATGCCTTCTTCGTCGGTGAAGCCACCGGGATCGAATCTGGTTCTCGCGTCTGCATCCCGGTGCCGCTTTATCACTGCTTTGGCATGGTGATGGGCAATCTCGGTTGCGTCACCCATGCGGCGACGATGGTCTATCCATCCGAGTCCTTCGATCCGTTGAAGACCCTGGAGGCCGTCGAGGCAGAACGTTGCGACGTGCTCTACGGGGTGCCCACGATGTTCATCGCTCAGCTGAATCACCCCGAATTCTCGCGCTTCGACTTGAGCTCGCTTCGGCGTGGGATCATGGCGGGGGCCCCATGTCCGATCGAGGTCATGAAGGACGTCGCCTCCACCATGCACATGAGCGAAATCACCATCGCTTACGGGATGACCGAAACCAGTCCCGTGAGCTTTCAGAGCAGCCGGGACGATCCGCTCGAACTGCGCGTGTCGACGGTCGGACGGATACAGCCGCACCTCGAGGTCAAGATTGTCGACCGTCACGGTCGAGTCGTGCCGCGGGGTGAGGCCGGTGAGCTGTGTACGAGGGGATACTCTGTGATGCTCGGCTATTGGAATGACGAAGCGCGCACAAGGGAGGCTGTCGATTCAACCGGTTGGATGCATACGGGTGACCTGGCGGCCGTCGACGACGACGGATATTGCCGCATCGTCGGAAGGATCAAGGATATGGTCATCCGCGGCGGTGAAAACATCTATCCCCGTGAAGTCGAAGAGTATCTATATCAACACCCCGATATTCAGGACGTCCAGGTTTTCGGAGTGCCGGACGCGAAGTATGGCGAAGATCTCTGTGCCTGGATCGTTTCGAAGTCCGGTACCACCCTCGACGAGGAGAGCGTCCGTAAGTTCTGTCAGGACCGCATCTCGCACTACAAGGTCCCTCGCTACATCCGGTTCGTGGAGAGCTTCCCGTCCACTGTGACCGGCAAGGTCCAGAAGTTTGCGATGCGTGAGGCGATGATCGAGGAGTTCGCCCGCGCAATGAAAGTCGGCGCATGAGCCTCAGCGAAAACGCTATGGAGGCTTTTCAATATACGGCATTGCCGGCCCGCGTCCTTTTTGGATTCGGCACCATCGCAAAGGTCGCCGATGAGCTGGTCTCGATGGGTCGCAAGCGGGCCTTCGTTCTCACCGATCCGCATCACGCAACAGCGGCCGCGGCGCGTCTGATGCTCGCCCTCGGTGAATTCGGCGTCCAGCTTTCGACGGATGCGGTCATGCACACGCCGGCAGACGTCACCGAGCGCGTAATGGAAAAGCTCGCTGCGTGCGATGCCGACTGTATCGTGGCTCTCGGCGGCGGCTCGACGATAGGTCTCGCCAAGGCACTGGCGCTGCGAACCGACCTCCCGCAAATCGTGCTTCCGACCACCTACGCCGGCTCCGAGGCCACGCCGGTGCTTGGCGAGACGCGAGACGGGCAAAAGTCGACCATCCGCTCGATGCAGGTTCTCCCCGAGGTCATCGTATACGACGTGGAGCTTACATACGGCCTGCCGCCGGCGATATCGCTGGTTTCAGGGATAAACGCCATCGCGCACGCGGTGGAGGCGCTATACGCAAAGGATGCGAACCCCATAATGTCTAGCCTTGCAGAGCAGGGCATCGCAGCCCTTGGACGCGCGCTACCCCGGATTGTTTCAAATCCGGCAGACCGCAGCGCTCGCGCGGATGCTCTGTTCGGAGCCTGGGTCTGTGGGTCCTGTCTCGGAGCGGTAGGCATGTCGCTCCATCACAAGTTATGTCACGTGCTGGGCGGCACTTTCAGTCTTCCGCACGCCGAAACGCACACCGTGATCCTGCCGCATGCGGTAGCCTACAACGCGGCCGGTGCATCGACTGCGATTGATCGCGTGGCTCGCGCGCTCGGTGCAGATCATGCCGCGCAGGCTCTGTTCGATCTTGCCGTGACCAACGGAGGTCCGAGGTCGCTTCGCGAGATTGGCATGTCTTATTCCGATCTCGACGGAGCCACCGAGGCAGCGGTCAAATCACCTTATTGGAATCCGCGCCCCGTCGAGCGGAACGCGATCAGGAAACTCCTGGAAGACGCCTATAACGGACACCGGCCCTTGTGAAGGGAGAGCGAGAATGAAATCAACCGTCGCGGCCAATGATGGTTCGGGCGCAGCGATTTTCCCTGAACTGACGCGCGACGTGATCGATCGCATGAGGGACTCCGCTAACCCTAGGTTGCGCGAGATCCTGTCGTTGGTTGTAAGCCACATCCACGAGATCGTGCGGGAGGCGAACATCACGCAAGACGAATGGTGGCGGGCGATCGAGTTCCTCACGCGTGCCGGCAAGATGTGTTCGGAAAGCCGACAGGAGTTCATCCTGTTATCGGATATTTTGGGGATTTCGATGCTGGTCGATGCCATCGATCATGTTGGTGGACCGGGACTCAGCGAGTCGACGGTTCTAGGCCCGTTCTATGCGGGCCAGCAGCGGGAACTCGCTGCAGGCGAGAGCATTCTTCTGCGCGAAGAGGAAAGTGATCCACTGGAGATGCGAGGCCGCGTTGCGGATTCCCGGGGGCGGCCGATCGAAAATGCGCTTGTCGAGGTCTGGCAGACCGCGCCCAATCAACTCTACGATGTTCAGGACAAGGATCAACCGGGCGGGCATCTGCGGGGCAGCTTTCGTACCGACGGCGCGGGCACCTTCTTTTTCCGAACCATCATGCCCGTAAGTTATCCGATACCGAACGACGGTCCCGCCGGCCAATTACTCGCGGCAATGGGCCGCCATCCGTTTCGGCCAGCACATATTCATTTCATGATCAGCGCGCCGGGATATCGCACCCTTGTCACGCACCTGTTCTTGGACGGGGATAGATACTTGGCAAGCGATGCGGTATTCGGGGTCAAACCGTCTCTTGTCATCCGCCCCAGACCGATAGACGGCATGAACACGGTCGAATATGACTTCGGTCTTGCCGATCAGCGAGAGTCGCCTCGAGCACAAGTCTAGGATCTCCGAAGTCAACGCGAATAGCTTTGCGCCAGTCGGCAGCGCCGCAGCCGTTGTTTCCGATGAACGACACCTCAAACGCTTGGATTGGCGCTCCGTCGAGAACCGTGTTAATCGAAAACCAAATGGCGAAGCAAGCTGCTCGGCGAAAGCCCCCGCGTAAGAGAGCCGAACAACAGCGCTCGATCGAGACGCGGGTCTCGATCCTCAATGCTGCTATTGAGGAATTTGCCGAACGCGGATTCGAAGGGGCGAGCATTCGCGCGATCGCCGACCGGCTCGATCTGCAACATCCGCTGATCACCTATCACTATCGCAGCAAGGAGATTCTCTGGCGGGCGGCGGCGGAGCATGCCTTTGCGCAGATTCGCGACGAGTGGGATGTCTCGGCGCCGGAGGGCGCCGATTTGTCGCCGTTGGCGCGGCTGCGTCGGGAATACACGACCCTTTTCCGGTATACGGTCGCGTTTCCCGAATTCCATCGGTTCATGCGCCAGGAGACCTTGACGAACAATCCGCGGCTCAAATGGGTGGCGGAAGCAATCTTGGCGCCGCTACTGGGGCGACTGATGCCTCAGATACTCGAAGCTCAGAAGCAGGGCTTCCTTCCGGCCGTCGATCCTATCCTTTTCCACTATATGATGGTCAGCCTTACCGCCACGCTTTCCGAATTTGGTCCCGAAATGCGGATGACCAGCGGCCTGTCCTCAGGAGATCCAAAGGTGGTGGAGGCGTATTGGCGGCTGGTCGACAAGATGGTCTTCGGCAGGGAGTCGAAGCTGCCTGGAAAGACGCGGAATCGTTGACCCGTCGCTCCAACCTCCGTCGGCCTCATTATCGTCGCGCACCGCGTCGACCATTTTGCAGCACTGCTCGCCGCGAGCGATCGCCGACTGGGGCCTCGCTTGCGGTGTTCAGGGTAGCCCGAACAGCGTGCGCGCGTTGTCGCGGCCGATCTTCTTTCGATCGAGTTCGCTGATCTCACAATTGTCGAACCAGCGGGAGCCGTCTTCAAAACTCTCGAACGGGTAATCGACGGCGTACAAGATACGGTCGCTGCCGACCTCAAGCATGGTCGAAAGCAACGATGGCGTACGGAAATTGCCGCTCGTTGTTACATACACGTTCTCCTGGAAGTACTCCCCGAGCTTGCGTTTGCACGGAATTCCCCTAGGCGCTTTTGCGACGATGTTATCAATACGCCAAATATTAAACGGAATGCATTCGCCGAGATGGCCCAGGATCATCTGCAGATTTGGATTTTGATCGAACAGCCCAGACGACATCAGCCGCAATGCGTGAGTGCTTGTCTCCATCGTAAAGGCCCAGGTGGCCGCGGTTAGCCAGGGAAAGCCGTCGTAGATCGGCTCGCGGGAAGGCAGCGGATCCCGGGGGTGCATGTAAAACGGTTTGCCGAGCGCGTTCGCTGCACTCCAAAAGTCAGAGAATTGCGCCGCATCGTAGTAGGCGACGGTCTCTGCGTCCCCGACTTGCGAGAAGCCGTTCACCATGAAGCCGTGGAAGCCCATTGTCTTGATGCAGCGCTCAAGCTCGCGCGCCGCCGCCTCAGGATCCTGCATCGGCAACGCCGCGAACCCGCCCAACTTTGTCGGGTGGCGCGCAACATGCTCGGCAAGGGCGTCGTTGGAACGGCGAGCTACGTCAATGGCCTCCTTTACCTTTGGGATACCCTGAATGCCAGGCGAATTGAGCGAGAGGATTGAAAAGGCGGTGCCTCCCTGTTCCATTCTTTCGAGCCGTTGCTGTTCAATGTCGAGAAGGTTGGCCTTCAGCCTCTCCCAAACCGCGGGCAGCGAGTAGATCTTGGACTGATCGATCGTCAGGTCGATGGCGAAGTGCTCTTCCAAAGCAATCTTGTTCTTCAACTTGTGACTCCGCAAAGAAGAGAGGACGCTGCAGTGTGGCAAAAAGCGTTCGCGTCGCCGCAGCCCGACGCGCGTGATCGGCTCCCGTAGTGGAGAGCTGGATCAGTATAGTCGCGCGTGGGGGAACCGGGCTTGATCGCGATCGGCGCGTTTGGACTCGGATGCCAATCCCGAGGCTGGCGCCTAAAGCGGCTCTTCCTGCCATGAGATTGACCAGGTCGTTTGATGTCGGTATTGTGAAAGCTTCATAAATATACGTCCGATCAACGGACTTGGGCGGAACGTGGGTGATGTGAAGCGTCGCTTTGCTCGACCGCCTCGCCCGGAGGAGAGGATCGCATCGGTGGATTACGGCAGTAGCCGTCCGCACAATTTGGGAGCCGCTCGGGTACGGAGTCACACCCTATGCGGCATAGAGGTGCATTGCATCCAACAGGACGCCTTGCCGGGTCGTGCTTGGCACCAGCTCAGCAACCATCATCCTATGCTTGCGATCGTGGTGAACGAAACGGGTGGCCTGTGCGAGGCCCGACCTTCGCTGCAAAGCAACACCAATCGGTCAAATGAACGGCGGCACCGACGAAACGGCCATACCAGCCTGATCCCCGCCGGCCTCCCGATATGGTGTTATTCCGACCAGATCGCCCGGGTCGATGCAGTCCGGCTAATGCTCGATGTCGATCGCGTCGTCGATGTAATGGGCGGGGAATTCCAAGTTGCCAGGCTTGCCGAGCCACGCTTAACGTTCTTCGACGAAAAACTTCAGGTTTTGGCACGACTTCTCGCTTCGAGCCGAGACGACACGCCCGGCTTTCATCTATTTGGTGACAGCGTCGTCGCGGCTATTATCGCCCGGCTCTCGCATCTGAGCGCGACGGGTCAGCCGGTGAGCTCGCGGCGGCTGGGTCTCACCAAACGGCAGTTGGCGCAGGTCACCGACCTCATGAACGAAAATCTTTCCAGATGCATTCGCTTGTCTGAGTTGGCATCTCTAGCGGGGCTTTCCGCGTCTCAGTTCGGTCGGGCCTTCAAGGTCTCGACCGGAATGACTCCACACAACTGGCACCTTTTCACTCGAATCGAATATGCGAAGCGTCTGCTCGCGAATCGAGAGAAGAGCTTGGTCGATATCGCGCTAGAGGCCGGCTTTTCCGAGCAGAGTCACTTCACGCGCGCCTTTACTGCCGCGCATGGGACTTCTCCAAACGCGTGGCGGCGGAGTAGAATGGGTTGATCACGGCGGCCTGATCGGTCGGATCTTCAGGTGTACTGGCGAAGCCAGGCGCTCGGCGTCGTGCTTACAATTTCAAGAAATGCCCGCGAGAAGTGACTCGCATCGGAAAAGCCAACGAGGGATGCTATCGCTGCCAGGGATTCGGTAGGGTCGTCCAGCATGAGTCGCTGTGCGCTTCTGATGCGGGCGTCCATCTGCCAGCGCTGAAGTGAAAGACCGGTTGCTTCGCGGAAGCTCTGACCGACCTGTGCAGCAGACAAGTTTGCGAGGCGCGACAGTTCCTCGACGGTAATGCTTTCGTCGAGATGATCGTTGATATGATCGATCACGAGGGTCAGGCGCTGGCCTGTAAGCTTTGTGCATCTCTGCGGTTCAGTCGGACGGCTGGCTAGGTCGAGCAAACTCGCCTGCAACGCGCGCGTCAGAGAGAGAGCGTACAGGTCCCGATCGTTCTCTGCGTCGTGCTCGCTCAGGAGGCGAGCACATTGATACAGAGGATCGTCTCTGAACATGTACCGGCTTTTCATGCCGTCAATTATCATCGTCTCATGCGATGTAAGGCAATCGGACGTTTCAAGGTTAATTTGATAGCACGCGATGCGTGCGTGCCTCATTTCCGAGGCATAAATTACGAACGACTGCGAAGGAGTGGCGAAGCTTAAGTGCCCTGTTCCAAAATAGTCACCCTCTACCGGTCTATCGGGTTCTAATCGCGTCTGACAACGTCCCCCAATCTCGCTCATCACGGCGCACAGCAATGGAGCGTCGAACGAAAATGAGATCCAACCCGGCTCCGTCTCCCATCGCAGATCGAAAATTGCGCACGCTATACCAGGCCATTCCCAGCGATTTTGGGCAGAAACGCGAACCCCGTGTTCTTTCTGGATCATGATTTTCAGTGCCGGCTCGGATGTGCGTGCAAATCTTAGCCCTAACGTTGCGGTTGCGTAAATACCTTCTCCGCCTCCAGCTCAATCGCATCCAATTCGCGCGGTTTCTGATCAATCTTTGCTGATCGCGCTGAGCCATGCTCCGGCAAAGTAAAATTCAGACGGCGCAAGTGGGGGCATGAATGACTCGTCTAAAGGGCGCGACGCTTGGTAGTTTGATTGGGACCTTGGTGCTAACGGCAACTGGCGGTAGCAGCTTCGCGACCGAGCCCGGAAATCTTGGGAATCTGCTTTTTGGCGCAACCATGGGAGCGCCAATTGCAGCCGCGCCACCTCCCGGCGTCTACTTCAACAATACCTTCTTCTACGCCCCCGAGCTGGCGGGAAATGGCAACGCCAATTGCGGCGTGGGATGCAAGTCGCGGTATTCAGGCGCTGTTGATTCTGCGACCGTGACTTGGGGCAGCGGATTGACGTTTCTAGGTGGCGTATACTTTCCGACTGTAAATATTGTCGGCGATACTGTTTCGGAAACCAACACGCCTTATCCTCCCGGTGGGGGCCCCGGAGCATCGCCGATTTACGGCAACTCTCTCGAATTGGAAGTCCGCAATCTGTATATCAATCCCATCAACTTCTCGTGGAAGGTCGGCAACATGCCCCTCTTCCTCAATGCGGGGCTGGGCTTCGTCGCTCCGGTGGGGACGGATTACGCTGGCTCGACAGTTCCCGACTATTGGACGATTCGCCCCCATTGGGCTGTGAGTTACTTGGGGGAAGGTTGGAATCTGTCAGCAAATTTCAGCTACGATATCAACACCGCCTCGCGTGGCAACACTGGTCTCTATCAAATCATCGCATTGAATCCCGCGACGGCTCCGCCCGTATCGGCGCTGCTGACAGGCCCCGCCAACCCCGGCAACGGCTATACCACGGGCGACTATCTGTTCCTCGATTGGACCGCGACCAAAAAGTTCGATAAATGGGAAATCGGACCCGTCGGCTTCGTCAAGGTTCAGACGACTGACGACACGCCAGGTGGCGTAAACCCGGCCACCCGTGCTGCATGGACTTGCGCGCAATTGACGGCCGCAAAACTGCCGACCTGCGGCAAAGACGTCGAGATCGGAGCGGGTCTTCTGGTCGGCTACAACTTTGGTCCGGTCGATATGAAGTTCATTTATACGAATGCGTTCTATTCAAAGGACACCGTCGGCTCCAACTCAGGCTCGACGGTTTGGATAAAGACATCGTTCAGGTTATGGGCGCCCGACGAGCCCCCGGCACCGAAGAAGCAACTCTATACCAAGAACTGATCTCGTTGCCTTCACCCGGTCTCCGTAGTCAATGGGTCAAGATCGGCACGCCTCCGTTCCTTTCGGCAATGCTCTGCCCTAAGGTAGCTCTCCCCAACTGAAATCCCTGCTGGCATGCGCCAGCGGGGCTCTTTCCTATTGAGCGGGCCGACCGACAAGGCACCGATTTGAGCCGTTGGTGATCACCGGCTCTGATCGCAACGGCAAGGTGGTTTGGCTCGGGTGCCAAACATGCGTATCGGCATCAAGAAGTCGATCCGCTTCGGATCTAATATTCTCGACCGACGCAGAAACCCGGAATTTCACCGCATAACGGTCAGCGGGACTTCCCCGAGCGTCGGTCATTTCGAACTTCGGGTCGGCCCTCGATCCGCCAGGCGTGGATAGTACGTGCATGGATACTCAAGTCGTTGTTGTCGGTGGTGGTCCCGTCGGTCTGACCTTGGCCGTTGATCTCGGCCGTCGAGGGGTGCACTGCACGCTTATCGAGCAAAAGTCTGAGCCGCAATTCCTGCCAAAGATGGAGCGCTGCAACGCGCGCACCATGGAGATGTTCCGCCGCATCGGCGTAGCCGACGAACTGCGCGCGGCCGGGCTGACGGCCGACTCCGCTATGGATGTCTATATCATCCTGAGCATGACGCAGCCGCCGCTGCTGCATCTCAGGTATCCTTCGGTCAACGAGGCCCAGGAGCGGATACGCGAAATCAATGACGGTTCGATGCCGCTCGAGCCTTACCAGCTGATCTCGCAATACACGTTGGAGCCGGTGCTCAAGCGCCTTGCCGAGAAGCTTCCAACGGTCGACGTTCGATACGGCACCGAACTTTTGGAATTCGCCGAGGACGAGGCCGGCGTCATCGCGACCGTGCGTCGCTCAGACGGCGGAACCGAGCAGATACGGGCCGTCTATCTGGTCGGTTGCGATGGCGGCGGCAGTCGAGTGAGGAAACAACTCGGCGTACGACTCAAAGGTGAAGCCAATCTGGCGAAGTTTCGTCAAGCGCTCTATCGTTGTGACGAGCTACACGATCGTCTCCCTCTGGGTGAAGGGCCTGGCCGCGGTCGGCACTACCTTGTTGCGGACGAATGGGCGACCTTTCTGATCATGCAAGACTCCAGGCGGCATTGGACACTCCATGCGGCTGTCGAGTCGGACGAAGAAATGAAGCGGCAATTCGAGCAGACGGTCGGTATTCCGGTTCGCTATGAGATGCTCTATTGCGGTGAATGGCGTCAGAACCTTCTGTTGGCAGATCGTTACCGCGCCGGCCGCGTCTTTCTGGCCGGCGATGCGGTTCACCTAGTCATTCCCGCGGGTGGTCTGGGCATGAATACCGGCGTGGGCGATGCGTTCGATCTTTCGTGGAAATTGGCGGCGACTCTCGAAGGGTGGGGCGGTCCTAAATTGCTCGAATCCTATGAGATCGAGCGACGCCAGGTCGGCGAACGCAACATCGGCGCATCCCGTTACGCTACGCTCGGCTATCGTAAATGGCGTTCGCAATGGCGTCCGACTATACGCGACGACTCCGTAGAAGGAAAAGCGGTTCGCGACAACCTCGCGGCGGTCGCCGACGTCGAACAGCGCAAGGTCAACGAAATGATCGGCGCTGAACTCGGTTATCGCTATGTCGATTCACCGATCATCGACAATATTCCGGGCGGTCCAGAGCATCCCTTCCGTGATTATCGCCCGACCACCTGGCCGGGCGCACGCTTACCCCATACATGGCTCGCCGACGGCACACCGATCCAGGATCGAATTCCGACGGCGGGGTACACTTTGTTGCGGCTTGACGGTTCGCACAAGACCGATGCCCTCGAATCGTCGTTTCGTAAGCGAGGCGTGAGCTTTTCCGTACTCGACATCGCTGACGCGACGGCGCGCGCGGTCTATGATCGCGACCTGTTGCTGTTGCGACCCGACATGCATATCGTCTGGCGCGGCAACCAGCCGCCGGAGAATCCCGCGGAGCTGGCCGCGGTCGCTACGGGCCACGGCGATTGAACCGCGCCGGTCCGGCGGACCGCCAATCAGATAAAGCGATACAGGCGCCTGCACGGCTCGTCTTAATGAAACGCATTCTGATTATTGACGTGTGGCAGCCTCTTTAAGTTTAAGTGCAGTCCATTCACGTTGTTCTAGGTCAACGGCTTCCATTTTCATGAGAGCTCGATCCTCATCTGTAGTTAGCGACTTGATTTCCCGTCCCAGCCGATAGCTGTCGAGTAGGACCTCGCCGTTTTTTGCAGCGTTCAAAGCCCGCGTGGTGACGATGCCAACGCTCGGTCCGACGATAACGTCACCGTGACCGCGAATGAGGATCATCTGATTTTGGCCGAGCGTTGCGGCGAGTTGCATTCCAATCGCCTCATTTGCGATCAGAAGTGTCGGGTTCGTCCCATCGGAATCTGCCTCAAAGACCGGCACATGGTCGCCAATGAAAGCACCGAAGTGAGTGACGGCCCGTAACGGAATGCTCGAGATACTGAACGCAATCGAGCTCGCGGAATGACTATGCACGATAGCCATCACATCGGGCCTGGTTCGATAGATCGCCGAGTGGATGAAACGCTCGAGGTAAAGCCTGCGGCCTGCATCGTCGACGACCCTTCCATCCAAATCGAATTCGAGGATATCTTTCGTCGTCACAGAGTTCGGTGCAAGCGATCGGGAAAGAAGGAAGCAATCTGCGCGCACCGGCGAGCGCGCGCTAACGTGGCCGTAGTTATCCAGTACGCCGTGGGAAAATAGGATATGATTGGAAGCCACCAAATCCGCGATGGTTGTAGCGGTCGTATCCTCCGCGAGAGACCGCCGCGAAAGCCCATAAACGCCGAGAGCGAACGCGCCCCACAGGATTTGACGACGGTTCGATATGTCATACGGGCGATATTGCCGACGGGGTGCATCGATTGCCAGGACGTGGCCGTCTGTCTCTCGGACACTCTCTGAATCAATGATATCCATTGTTCTCACCTTCGCCGGCCCGTGCTGACCGCACGGCAGTTTTGACAACAACTTGCGCAAAGGATTGACAGGGATCGGCGCGATTTGAATGTGTCGCACTGCAGCGGCCCGCTTTATCACGCTGAAATCGTCATTCGTCCGTCGCGGTCTGTTATTTGGCTTGGGCAAATTGGATCGATCCCAAACGCGCGCATCAGGGTCAAGATAGACTTGGCAAGCGGGTCTAACTACCGTTCAAAATCCGGGGATTTCGCGACCGAGTATGCTCGATCGCGGCTATCTGAAGCGCAGCGCGCCTCTTAGACTATAAGCTTGCCGGCTCCGAACGGAGAGGATCCCATGGACGTCGCTTCAACTCGTCCCCTTAAGGCCGCCAATCGATTGCCCTTGGACGTCGCGGCATTGATCGACGCGCATCCGCTTAGTCCGTTCCAGAAATGGATCATGGTTCTGATCGGTGGCGTGGTGGTAATGGATGGTTTCGACGTCCAGGCCATAGGCTTTGTCGCACCCGCCCTGACCCAGGACTGGCAGATCGATCCATCCGCTCTCGGCCCTATCTTCGGTGCGGGATTGCTTGGCATGCTCGTCGGCTCAATGCTGCTGAGTATCCTCGCCGATCGCATCGGCCGACGGCCGGTACTCGTTGGAGCAACGGGGCTCTTCAGTTTGTGCATGCTTGCGACCGCGCACGTTTATTCCTTACCACAACTGGCCGTTTTGCGCTTCCTAACCGGTCTCGGGATCGGCGGGGTGATGGGTAATGCCGTTGCGCTCGCGACGGAATACAGCCCGCGGCGTCGACGCGCGTCGCTGTTGATGTGGATATCATGCGGGTTCACCGGGGGCGCCATTGCCGGCGGCTTGATTTCCGCGGTGATGATTCCGCGGGGCGGGTGGCAGTCCGTCTTCGTCATCGGAGGGATATTACCTTTAGGAATTGCCTCGGTGATGTACTGGCATCTGCCGGAGTCGCTTCAGTTCCTATCGTTGCGCGACACAAATTCGAACGAGGTACGCCGGTTGCTGCATCGCATCGCGCCGGAAGTCGATTTAGATCACGATTCGCATCTGGCTCACCCCGAAGAGTTCCGTGGACGAGGTTCGCTCGCAAAACTCTTCAGGGAGGGGCGAAGCCCGATGACTCTGCTGCTTTGGGTTGTCAGTTTCGCCAATCTCCTCAATCTCTTCTTCCTCGCGAATTGGTTGCCACTGCTCTCGACCCGGATGGGATTTGGCCAGTCGACGGCGGTACTGATGGGCTCGAACCTCCAGCTTGGTGGTTTAATCGGAGCACTCTTCATGGGGCCGATGATTGACCGATTTGGCTTCTATCGCGTGCTTGTCCCTTTATTCTTTATCGCTGGGTTCGCGGTGGCGGGTATTGGGCAGTCGGCGTTACCAATTTCTGTCCTATATGCGGTCATCTTCATGGCGGGGGTCTGCGTTGTCGGCGCCCAGCCTGCGCTTAATGCCCTTGCCTCTACTCTTTACCCAACGGAGATTCGTGCGACAGGCGTCGGCTGGAGCCTGGGTGTCGGACGGGCCGGAGCCATCGTCGGGCCCGTCGTTGCGGCCCAGCTCATAGCCCTGAATTGGTCGACTCAAGCATTGTTCTTGGCTGCGGCGATCCCTGCCGCGTTATCCTGTCTGACGATTGTTGCGCTCGCGAGCGTCGTGCGCGGTAAGACCGCATGAACAGTCTGATTGCGCGTCGCCGGACGAATTGCCGAACGCTGGGTGGCCGCTAATGGTCTGAGCTGGCTAGTAACGGCTGGTGTCGAGGTGGATTCTCGCTTGCGGATCTGGGCCTCGCGCTCCTGCTCGTGGACGAGCCGCTGTAGCTCGCTGAGGTCCCGGTCGGCCATCGTCCGGGCCGACGCGGTCGTCGTTCTGCGGGCGGCTCGAGCCGCCTGCAGGCGATCGCCTCAGTCCTTCCAGCTCCAGGCTGAGCTTATGGCAGCGGACGATGGCCGTCTTGAACTCGGTCGTATCCAGCGAGCGCCGGACCTCGCCTCTGCCGACGACGTCCCGATAGCGCTCCGGCACCGAGCCACCAGACGTCTGATTTGTTGGATCCGTCCTTGTTTTTCTTGCGGACTGGCTCTGGCATTCGGATGCTTCCCACGGTGTAGCCCCGAGACGTGCAGGAAGCCCTTATTTCGCCGATAAGATTTGAAACATCAGCGGGTTAGTTCAACGGGGGTAGTGGGAATCCCTCCCTCCGCGGATCGTTGTGCCATTTGCTTCAAAACTCCGACCTATCCGAGTATCGTTCGAAGGCGGTGAGCAATCGTGCGTCGATGACGGCGTCGTTCCGACGGTAGATCTCGGTCCGCAGGAAATCGCATTCGGTCTCGAACGCTTCCTCGGCGACTTCGCTCCACCAGGCGCCGCGCGTCGTAGCGACGCCGGGCTCCCATCTGTAACCTCTTCGCTTGAGAACGTCGCGCAGAGCATACGGCGCGCCTAGCGCGCGGATCCGCCACCGCGGACGTCGCGCGGATTCGAGCAGTGCGCTCAGCACCGTCCTGCCGCTGCGCGGCAGCGGCCTCGAAAGCAGTTCGAGCGCGGCTTCGCAATCGTTGAGCGCTCTGTGGCCGTCGAAGAAGAATCCGTCGCCGTTCGCCAGCTGCGAGAGGCGCGAACTCTCGAATCCTTCGGCCTTCCAATCCACTTCATGAAGGGAACAGGCCCAAGGCTTTTGCGCGAACACGGGAAACAGCCGTTCGCAGAAGCGGCGGTCGAAGGCCGAGTTGTGCGCGATCACGAGCGCCGCTCCTTCGACGAACGCGGCGACTTCGACCGGGTCTATGTGCTTTCCGCATACCATCTCGTCCGTGATGCCGGTCAAGGCCGACACTTCCGCGGGGATCGGGCGGCCCGGATCCCTCAGCCGGTCGAACGATCCCGCCGGAGACGCGAAGGTGCCGTCAATGCGATAGTCGAAGGCGAGCATCGCCAGCTCGAGGACTTCGTCCGACTCCGGGTCCAGACCGGTGGTCTCCGTGTCGACGAAGACCGCCCGCCTCGTCGACGCCGCGTCCGGCGGAGAAGCCGCCTTCCTCAACCGCAATCGCCGAAGGATTCGGTATTCGCCACTCGCTTCGAGCGCCGACGCATAGCCCTCGAGCTCTTCGATGAACCCGCCCCGCGAGTCGAACGCGTTCATGACCCTCTCCTCGGCGGGTCGCCGATCGGATCGCCTGGGGACGGTGAGCTTCCCGTCGCCAGGATCGCCTCGATGTCGGTGGCCGTCAGGAAGCGCCGGCGGAGCAGCGTGTCGGCGATGTCCGCCACCTGCGTGCGGCGCTCGCGGACGATTTCGATCGCGCGCGCCTGGAGACGCTTTAGGTCGTCGTTGACCCGCCGGCGCGCCGCCGGATCGAGGCGCAATTCCGCCAGCGCGTCCTCGGCGCTGGCGAGATAGATCAGATCGTCGCCCGCCAAGCCGCAGGATAGGGTCGCCGCGGCGAGCATGCGCGTCGCGGTCGCGAGATCCGATCGCTCGTTTCCGCCGGCTCCGACCGAGGCCTCGCCCAACAGCACGATTTCGGCGGCGCGACCCGAAAGCACTTCTACCACGCGCTGTTCGATCCAGGTCCGCGTCTGCAGATCGTCCGACTGCTCGTTCATGGTGGTCAAGCCGCCTACGCCGTCGCGGCCGCCGATCCGGACCGACCTGACCCGCCGCCGACCGAAGAACTCGGCCGACACCACGTGCCCCGCTTCGTGAAACGCGATTCTTCGCAACGCGTCCGCCGGCAATTCGAGTTCGGGAAGCGCCGCGTTCCTCAGGTCCGCGATCGAGAGATCCCGACGGTCGTGCCGCGCCTTCCGCCGTGCCCGCCGCACCGTCTCCATGATCTCCGCCGGCGTGGATCCTTCGAAGAGTCCGACGATCTCGCGAAGCTCGTCGTCCGACAGGCTACCGCGTACGTGGAAGCGGAGAATGTTCAGGATGCCGTCGGGCCCGGGTGCCACGATCTCGATGGCGCGCTCCAGCCTTCCGGGTCTGAGGATCGCCGGATCCACGGCGCCGATCCGGTTGGTGGCGCCGATGACCACGACGCCCTCCCGCTTTCCGCTGGTGGCGTCGTCGAGCTGCAGCATGAAGTCCTCGATCACCGGCATCCACCAGTCTCTGTTTCTCGAGTCCAAGGATTCGCGCGACGGGAGTCCGTCGATTTCGTCCAGGAACAGGATGCAGGGGGCCGCCGCCGCGGCGCGGGCGAACAGCTCGCGCATGCTCTTGATGATGCCGTCCAAGTAGCCCGAACTCGTCGCGAAGAGCTCTCCCATGCTGCCGACGATGAGCGGGACCCCGCATGCGCGCGCAAGGCTTCTCGCGAGAACACTTTTGCCCATGCCGGGGCCGGAGTGGAATACCGCGCCGCGATCGATCGCGCTCCACGACAGATTGCCCGCCTTGTACTCTCGCAGGTCCCGCGCGAGCGCGAGACCCCATTCGCGGGCCAAGCCGTATTCCGTCGCCGTCGTCAGGTCGGGGACGTCGTCGGAGCCGTTGTCGCCGGCACGGACTTTCGCGGCGGCGGCGATCCGCGACACAGCGCCGTGCGCATCCGAATGCGGACGCATCGCGGCCACGATATCGTCGAAGCCCAATCCGATCAGATCGGCTTCCCCGAGGTCGGGAGGAGCCCCGCCATACACCGCGCCGATGGTTCGGACGAGCACGCCTTGGTCGAAGGCCACTGTGATCCGCAGATCCGCCGCGGCGATCAACGTCGCCGGCAGCAACCTCTCGGGCCCGACGGCGATGCCGACGACGGAGTGTCCTGCTGCGAGGTCGGATGCCACCACCGCGTTGCCGAAGGTCGGCTTGTGACGCGTACGATCGGAGCCGTCCCGCGCGACGCAGCTCCACTTCCTTCCGAACGCTCGGTCCTCGAAGAAATCCTTCACGGGTTCGACCCAGTCGCTGGTCGGAACGGAAACCACTACGGCCTGCGGCGACTTTCCCTTCAGGGTCTCCTCGATCTCCGGCGTGATGGCTGCCGAGACGGCGAGGGCGACGAGCGCGCCTCGCGGGTCGTGCTTCGCGGTCTTGTCAGCGGCCAACGAGGACGTCCCGTCCTGCTGGTCGTCGTCTTCCGCCCGGCGGTCCACGTTGTCGAGCAGTTGCTGGTCTTCCGCACGCCGGGCATGTCGGGTGGCGAGGTGACCGAAGCCGGTGAGAGTTCCATCGGTCTTTGCCCCGGAGTCATGAGGGTCGGTCATCGTGCACGCTCCACCGACCGAACGACAGTCGGGCCGCGTCCGGGGGATTCCGAACACTGGGAAATTGAACGACGCTGCGGCGCGGCGTTCGCGACGGCGGAGCCGTTGTTGGTGCTAGTTCTAGACATCGGTAAGCTCGACGACGAGGTTCGGTTTGAAGGCGCCGTTTTCGCCCGGGTAACCCGCCGGGTTGCTGATCATCCGCGTCCGGCCCCGTTTGAGGTCGATGCAATGATGGGTATGACCTGTGACGACCAGATCCGGCTGGAAACGATCGATCATGGGCAGCATCTCGGAGGCGTAGGCGGCGGTCAGGATGCTGCGCTGGTGAGCAGGTGCCACCGCGTCCATGGTCATGGCATGATGCGAGACCCACACGGACGGACCATGATGGGGTCTCTGCATCTCTTCCTCGAGGAACAAGCGCGACCGATGGTGCATGATGCGCGCCTCGGCGGGCCGAAATCTCGCCCACGGCTCCCGGGACCACTTGATGCGCCGGTGGTCGAGCATGTTCTCGGCGGCCGTCCGCATCGCCGCCTCTCGCAGGGCGTGACCGAACAGTTCGTAGTCGGTCCAGAGCGTGCACCCCAGGATTCTGATGCCCCTAATGGTCGCGACCGAATTCTCCAGAAGGCGTACGCCGTGCAGTTCGGCGGCGGCATGGCCCGCTTCGAAGTGCTCTTTGAAGTCGAGCTTCCGCGACCAGAGCTCATGATTTCCGGCGACCATGACGATCTCCGTCGGAGACGGATAGGCACGGCGCAGCGTCTCGATCGCGGAGACGAGACCCTGGCACGTGTCGCCGGCGACGACGACCAGGTCGACGCCCGGAACGAGCGGCGGGACGCCGCGGCTGCCGGGGTAGTCGACGTGAAGGTCGCCCATGATCTGGAGTTTCATGCCTAACTCCGCACTGATCGGCCCAGGATGTTCGAAGCGCGAAGCGCCCACGCGTCCCCGAGGTCGGATTCCTTGTCGCCGGCCCGGGGCAGATTGATGATGACGTTGCCGACGACCACGCAGGCGGCGGCGCTTCCCTCGCACGCGCAGACCGCGAGCACAGTCATGGCGAGGTCGAATTTCTGACGGAACGATCCCTTGGGATTCATCGCCAGCACGATCGCGATCGCGCTGGAGGCGTCGCCGGCGACTGCGGTGTGCCAACGGGGCTCGCCGAAGAATTCGACCTGCGAGGCGACGGATCGCATTGCGCGGAGGGCATCCTCGTGAAAGTCGGACGGCGGAAGAAGGCGCCACCAGCGAGTGGGCGGATGATCCCACGCGGTCGGACGGTCGTGGATCTCTCCCGCCATCAACGATTTGCTGCTCATGATCGCCTCCTCGGCAAAATCCTCGGCGCCGCCTCGCCCGGAGCGTCGGCGGCGCCGAAGGGGACTACGCAGCGTCGCCGATCTGGACGGGCTTGCGCGGTCCGGGCCCGGTCGGACGCGCGTTGGCGAAATGAGTGACCACTTCGTCGCCCGGCACGGGATCGGGCACCAGCCCGATGCCGCGGGTCGTGAAATCCTTCTTGGCGTTCTCGCGGTTGACCGCCTTGATGACCGTGGAGAAGAGGGTGGGCAGCTCGGCGAGCAGCGCCTTGCGGAGGCACAAGGTCACCTTGTCCAACGTCTCGCGGATCGACACCTCGAAGTGCGCGTCGAGTTCGTCGCCGCTGATCTTGAAGCCCTTGTTGAAGCCGGTGGCGCCGTAATAGTCGATGACGCCGGCCGTGACGCGCGAAATGTTCGGATAGCCGCGCTTCGCGAGATAGCTGGACAGCACCATGCCCGCGGCCCTCAGGTCGTGCTCGATCGGGCGGCGGGTCCGGCCGTCGACCGGGCCATTGCCACGCTTGACATCGTAGATGCCGGCCCAGCCCACCTCCGGATCAATCACCGTGAGATCGACCGTGACGATGCGCTCGGCGGCGGCGTCGGCGCGGATGTTGATCCGGGCCAGGTCCTGCGCAGAGTTGCGGGCGAGCAGCAACTCGTTGGCGGCATCGACGATCGGGATCGCGACGTCGACGAGGACATCGAACCTCCCGCTCGCGGCCAGCGCGTTGGCCATCGTGCTCTGGAGCAAGAGGCCGTGGCGCTTCACCACGGAGCCGACCACCGAGATGGCGCGGCTAAGGTCCGGGCCGATGATGGGATCCTCATTGAATGCCGATGCGACGGCGTTCGCGACAAGCGTCTGGGCGGTGCGAGCGAGCTCGCCCTCAGAAACCGAATGAACGTGCGACTCAACTTCCATACTGGTACTCCTGTTACATGTGACCGCTATCCGCGTTGTGCTGAAAGCGTGTACACAAGCTATATAGGCTTAAACACGCTTTTTGCACAAGAGAGTTCTGCAAAGAATCCGCTTGTGAGGCGGCTCGGACTTTCGTGATGGTTAAGAAGCCCTTTACGACGACAGGAACGATCACCGGCCAACAGGTGAAGGCTGCCAGGGCCTGGCTGGACCTGTCTCAGGATGACCTCTCGGCAGAGACGATGGTTGCCCGACGCGCCATCCAAGATTTCGAGACCGGCAAAGGGGCTCCCAAGCCGCGGACATTGCGCGACCTGCGGGCGGCGCTGGAAGGAAGAGGAATCGCCTTCCTATTCGTCGATGAGCGCGCCGTCGGGATCGCCGTCGGCGATCAAGTCAGCCACAAGGAATGACATTCGCGTAGGCGCGCTCAAGTGAGCCATCGCCGCGGACTTCCGCTCCTCAATCGGACGACGGACGGGCCTTTGCGACAGCCGGGTGATGACATCGAGATATTCGCGCGCCCGTTCGTAGCGTTCGCGGCGCGGTGTATCCTCGTGCAGGCCAAGATTCTGCGCCGCCTGCGCCGTGCTCGTCGTCACGATTTCCAGCCGGCCCGGCCGCCACTCAGATGATCGAGCGAGGCGAAAGGGCGGGCAAGATTGTAGGGTTCGGTGTAAGTCGTTGATGCCGTTGCGATCAGGCTGATGCGCTTTGTCGCAACGGCGATCGCAGTGAGCCAGGTGATCGGCTCGAAACGGAAGCGCTGGGCATAGCGGACATTGTCGGCGAGCGCCGGTCCGTCGGCAAGGAAGATCGCGTCGAACTTTGCCGCTTCGGCCGTTGCGCCAGCTCCTGATAATAGCTGACGTCGAGGATCCGGTCGGCAGCGGACCCCTTGTAGCGCCAAGCAGCCGTGATGGCCACCGGGATAGATGAAAAGATTAAGGGAAAGCCGTCGATCGCTCATATCTGAAGCTCGCAAGGCCGCGAAGGAAACGTTCCTCAAGCCGGGCCTTGATCCAGAATCCGACCACAGGACAAATACGCCGACGACAGCCAGCGCGGTGCCCAGCTGCGCTGCGGTCGCCGCGCAGGCGATGATGATGCCGGTGTAGATCGGATGGCGCACGATGGCGTATGGGCCTGTATCGACGACGCGATGATCAGCCTTCTTGGTCACCGAACTCGACCACATGCGTCCAAGGTAGAGCCGAGCCCACCATGTGAACGCGATGCCCGACAGGACGACCAAGACGAGCGCATAATCGACAACGGGCTCAAGCGACCATAACCGGTCCGCCGTGCGAGAGAACTGTGCGCCGCCGGCAACGAGCAGGACGACGCCGGCAACCGTCACCGCGCGATAGAGCCAAGCTTCGCGCCTCGCCGGTCGCTTTTCCGCCCGATCGGCCCAAAACGCGGCACCAATCCACGACAGAACAAATGCGCTCCAGGCCATCATTGTAACGAGTTGGGGGGTCATGCAGAACTTCCTCCTCACAAAGCAAGTTCGGGCGAACTTCGGGCTCAAGCTCAACACGAAATCTGCCTGTCTATCAACGGAGACCCGCGTCTTCTGCCCGGACTGACGTTCCCGTCTCCTTTTCATGCCTTACTGGTTCGTGATCAGGCTTGTCAGCGGGTTCATGCGCCGCCGTTTTCTCGCTGCGGTGAAGCGGTCCGCCGAACTGAGGCAGCCCGCTGTCGAGGGCCTCCCGGCGGACGCCATATCCTGACCCGCGGTGCGGCATAAGCCAACCCGAGGTCAGTTTAGGGTGTGCGCCGTGAAAAGGCGGCGCTTTCCAGTGGGTGCAAGTCCCACCCGGCAACCGCTCCAGCCGGAAGCAACCGGAGCAGTCATGGAGGTAACGAAATGGCTGAAGCCTCTGGTTAGCGTGTCACGATATACGGTGACAGCGCGAGTGTGCAGGCCGTAACGCGAGTAAACGCCGAGCAAGCCTCGAAAAGGACGATGCGCAGGCCGACCCGACAACCCTTTCGGGGAAGGCTGATACGGCTGGGTGAATGAGCGAAGCAGTACGCCCAGCCGCTGCGCCGGGGTAGTGGCGACAGCATGTACACAAGGAAAGCGTACGCAACACGGGAGACCCCAGGACGTGGTCAGGGATGATCAACCGGATGCCCGTGAGGGACAGGCCGGGCGCCCTGGGGAGACGGAGAGGTTCGCAGTACCGCTGAAGCCGGGTAATGCCGGGGGAGGGAAGGGACCTCAGTTCAAGACGAACGCAAGACGTAGTGAGGGACCTGGAGATTGGGCAACCTATCAACTCCGAAAAGTGTTCAGAAGCTGCAGACGGCGTTGCACGCGAAAGCGAAGGCAGAAGCCGGCTATCGCTTCTATGCCTTGTACGACAAGATCAGCCGCGAGGACATCCTGGCCCATGCCTATGCCCAGTGCCGCTCCAACAAGGGCGCACCGGGCGTGGATGGGCAAGATTTTGCGGGCATCGACGCGTATGGGGTGCAGCGGTGGCTTGGCGAACTGGCGCTTGCGCTCAGGCAGGAGACTTACCGACCGGACCCCATCAGAAGAGTGTTCATCCCGAAGGCCAACGGCAAACTCAGGCCGCTGGGCATCTCAACCCTGCGGGATCGGGTCTGCATGACAGCAGTGATGCTGGTGCTGGAACCGATCTTTGAAGCCGACCTTCCACCAGAGCAGTACGCTTACCGTCCCGGGCGCAATGCCCAACAGGCGGTGGTCGAAGTGGAAGCGCGGCTGTTCCGAAGCCACCCGGAAGTCGTTGACGCCGACCTCGCGGACTACTTCGGGAGCATTCCGCATACCGAACTTCTAAAGTCGGTAGCGCGCCGGATTGTTGATCGGCGCGTGCTGCATCTGATCAAGATGTGGTTGGAATGCCCCGTGGAAGAAACCGACGATCGAGGAAGGAAGACACGTACGACCGAAGCCCGGGACAACCGGCGCGGCATCCCGCAAGGTTCACCGATCTCACCATTGCTGGCAAATCTCTACATGCGCCGGTTCGTGCTGGGATGGAAGATGCTCGGGCTGGAACAAAGCCTCGGCTCTCGCATCGTGACCTACGCCGACGACCTTGTGATCCTGTGCCGGAGAGGCAAAGCCGAAGAAGCCTTGCAGCGACTGCGCGAGATTATGAGAAAGCTGAAGCTCACGGTCAACGAGGAGAAGACACGAATCTGCAAGGTCCCGGAAGGGGAGTTCGACTTCTTGGGTTACTCGTTCGGGCGGATGTACTCAGCGAGGACCGGCCAGGCACGCCTGGGTTACCGGCCATCAAAGAAGAGCATTAAGCGCATGGTCGAGAACGTCCACGCGCTGACCGACCGATCGGGGACATGGCAAGAAACCACAGAGCTAGAGCGTTTCACGATTTGGCGGAAGCATAACCTGCGTTGGCGAAATAGTCGTCCGTTAAGAAACCGAATTAAGCGGAGAGCGGTCGCTGGCGGCAGCGATGAGGGTGGTCAGGATCAGGCACCAAAGAGCCCTTAGCCAGGCGATGATGCGGCGGAAGTTGTGGCCGACGGCTGAGAGGATGACGTTAGCCGCATCGCCGGCGCGGCCTTTGAGGTAGCAGCGGCCGAGGTGACCATCGGTCTTCAGGTGTCCGATGATGGGTTCGATGGCGGAGCGGCGGCGCAGCTCGCGCTTGATGACACCGAAGACGCCGCGCTTCTGGCCAGAGATGAAGATTCGGCGGGGATTTTGTGCGTTGTGACCGCGGTATCCCTTGTCGACATAGGCCCGCTCGATCGCGCAGCCGGTGAGTGTCTCGGTGCGGTCAATGACGTCCTGCAAGGTATGACCGTCGTACGGGTTATCGGGTAGCGCCGTGGCGTGCAGCACGAACAGGCCCCCAGGAGCCAGGCGGTTGTTGGTGACGATGGAGGCTTTGACGCCGAACTCGTAAGGCGCGGCTGCTTTGCCCTTGCCGATGCACTCCACCTCCGGGGCGTGGAAGGAATAGAGCTTCCAGCCGCGCTGGCGTTGCTGCTGCGAGCGGATCTGCGAAGCCCGGCTGAGCGGGAGGGCGAACGCGTTCTCGATCACAGCCTGACCTTCGATCTTGCGGCGGAGATCGCGGATGATCCGGCCCAGCCGGCTACGCAGGATGCGCAACTGCCGCTGATGCCGTTTGAATTGCTTGGCATGGGCGTAGCGCCCCGCCATCATTGCCGCGGTCTTGGCAATGCGAAGGTAGGACTGCCGCAGCTTGACCCCGTGCTTCCTCGCCAGGCGGTTGAGCCCCTTGATCGCCGCGTGCAGCAGCTTGGCATCGGTCGGGAAGGTGATCGCCTTCGGCTGCACGGTGGTATGTGCGCCATGACGGCGCGAAGAAGGAGGTTGAATATGTAGACCATCTTTCGAGCAGCCTTGCTGCGCAAGAGATGAGGGCAGGTCCCTCGGACTCGGATTGCAGGATCAGAGTCCAAACCGCCACAAGCTGCTTTAGCTCAATGGCTGAGGTGGTGAGCGTTGCTGGAAAAGGCGGGCGATCAGCCCGTCAGGTGAGCCACGGGAAGACGAACGCAAGTAAACCGCCGATGATGCATCGAAAGTACAGTTCAGGTGTTGTCGAAACCAGGGGCGATACCACCTCCTGGGATCAAGCGCGGCGAGAGCCTGTCTATTGGCCGAGCGGCAACCGGTGTAGAGGCGGCGTGATCCCGATGGCAGGCTCTTGCGCGGAACATGGGAACCTGCGTCGCGATGCCAAGGGAGACCCCAAAGGCGGCGGACCCGCCGAGGGCAGAGTACCAATGCGCGACGCAGGGGCGGACGGGTTCGTAATAGTGATGAGGCCCGGTAATACGGGCGGAGCGAAGGGACCCGATCTTCCAGCCAAAGTCACAGGCCAACCGGAAACGGGAGGAGCCGATGACTGAGGCAAAGTCGTATCAGATCCCCAAGCATCTCGTTTGGGAAGCTTGGAAACAGGTGAAAGCGAACCGCGGGTCAGCGGGTGTGGACGGGGTCTCCATCGAGGAATTCGAAAAGGACTTGAAGAGAAACCTCTACAAGATCTGGAATCGAATGTCGTCGGGGACATACTTTCCGCCTCCCGTCCGTCTCGTGGAAATTCCCAAGGCTAATGGAGGGAAGCGACCGTTAGGAATACCCTCTATAGCTGACCGCGTGGCTCAGACGGTTGCAAAGATGGTTATGGAGCCGACGATGGAACGAATATTCCATCCCGACTCCTATGGCTATCGGCCCGGCCGTTCGGCGCTTGACGCAGTCGGGACAGCGCGAAAGCGTTGCTGGAAATTCGACTGGGTTATCGACCTTGATATCAAGTCGTTCTTCGACTCGATTCCTTGGCACCTGATCGAAAAGGCCGTCGCCCACCACACGGAACTGAGTTGGATTCGTCTCTACGTAAAGCGGTGGCTGCAAGCTCCCGTGGAGAAAGAAGACGGAATCCTTGTGGAGAGAACACGCGGAACCCCTCAGGGTTCAGTGGTTTCACCGCTGCTCGCAAATTTGGTTCTGCACTATGCATTCGATCACTGGATGCAGCGAACCTTCCCTTGTTTGTGTTTCGAAAGATACGCTGACGATGCGATAGTCCATTGCAGAACTGAAAGCGAGGCTCGAACCGTGATGGAGGCGATCCGAAAACGTCTTACGGAATGCGGTCTGGAGCTCCACCCGGAGAAAACCCGGATCGTCTACTGCAAGGATAATAAACGGAGAAAGGAATGCGAACACATCTCGTTCGACTTCCTTGGCTACACCTTCCAGCCGCGCAGCGCTCGCGATCGAAAGGGCGAGAAGTTCCTCAACTTCCTCCCGGCAATCAGCAACAAGGCTGCCAAAGGAATCCGACAAACCATTCGCTCATGGCGACTGGGTTCGACGCGAAACCACTGGAGTCTTGAAGAACTCGCCAAGCTGATTGATCCTGTCGTGCAAGGATGGCTGAACTATTATGGACGGTTTTACCGGACAGAATGTGTCAACGTCCTTCGTCACGTTAACGACGCGCTCGCCCGTTGGACGAGGCGGAAATACAAGCGGTTGAAAGGCCGGAAAGTCGCCTCAGTATATTGGTTGGGACGGCTCGCACAGCGCGATCCGAACCTGCTCTATTTGTGGCGAGTCGGCATTCGACCTGCGGCTGGAAGATAGAAGCCGGATGAATCGAGAGGTTCACGTCCGGTTTCGTGAGAGCCTCGGGGTGCAATTCCCCGGGGCTACTCGACCGACCGTGACCCGCTTGAGGTCCTGGCTGCGTAACGCGCCGGCCTCGTGCGCCACCCGCAAGCTCTCGGCCAGCAACAGCTCCAGCTTGTTGCCGAGCCGTTTGCGCCAGTGGCTCAGGTCCGAGCGCTCGTGCGGGAAGGCGTGCTGAAAGAACTCTTCGCCGGTGAAGAACTGGAAGTACGGGTCGTGGACCCAGCGCTCGCACACCCCCTCATCGGACAGGCCATAAACGTGCTTGAGCAACAGCAGCCCGATCATGAATCGGGTCGCGATGCCTGGCCGACCGTTCTCGCTATAGAGTGGCGCGATCTCACCGTCGATCCAGTCCCAATCGACTTTGCCGGCGAGCTGAACCAGCTCGTGCTTCATATTGATGATCTGGTCCAGCCTGGCCCGGAACAGATCGCCCGATCCCGTCGTCCTGTGCTTCTTCGGTCGCATCGCCACCTCCGATGCGACGACGGAATCATGACTGGCGATTCGACGGAATCCTGAAAATGAAATTGCAGGGTTCCGATGCTCGAAGCATCAAAACCCTGCAATCGCAAAACAGTCCACAACGACAAATGCGATTCTAGCTCAATCGCTTAGCCGCTCTTCACGGACGACGAAATAGTTGCTGCATTCGCGGGGCTGGATAGTTGCAACAAGGTCGCCGATGTGACGCCAAGTGTCTTCGAGGGTGCGCTTCTGGGCGATGCGCATCGTACGCATACGACGAAGACCGCCTGATTGACGCATGCGCGCGGGCATGGCGAGCTCTATGATGGCGTTGCGCGAAGGTCAGGCGGCCTGCTGATCGGCAGGCTTGCCGGCTTGGCGCAGGAGCTTCCATTCCCAGGGCAGCAGTTCGTGCAGACGCGATGCGGGAAGATCTGCGATACGGGCGAGGACGTCGGCGAGCCAGGCCTTGGGATCGACGTCGTTGAGGCGACAGGTCGTGATCATCGTCAGCATGATGGCGGCACGGTCAGCACCCCGCCGGCTGCCAGCGAAGGTCCAGTTGCGCCTTCCCAAGGCGATGCCTCTCAATGCGCGCTCAGCGCAATTGTTGGTCAAGCAGATCCTGCCATCGTCGAGGAAGCGGGCGAAGTCGTCCCAGCGCCTGAGCATGTAATTCATCGGTTTCAGGACCTCGGCAGAGCGCGACAGGGTTTCGCGCTCACGCAGCAACCAGGCGTGCATGTCCTCGAGAAGCGGCTTGCTCTTTTCCTGGCGCACGGTGCGCCGCTCGTCGGCGCCGCAGCCGTTAATGGCGCGCTCGATCTCGAACAACGCATCGAGGCGTCTGACCGCCTCCAGCGCGATCGGAGAGACCGGTTTGCCCTTGTTACCTTCCCGAGCATTTTTCTCGATGTCGGCCAGCTCGAAGAAGCCCCGCCGCGCATGGGCCAGGCAAAACGCCGGTGTGATCGGCAGCACCTTCTTGCGCGGGTCGAACAACGGCTCAAAACCATTGTAGCAATCGGCTTGCAGGATGCCGGCGAAGGCGGCCAGATGCTTCTGCGGGTGCTCACCTCGCCGGTCGCTCGAGGCGTAATAGACCGCCGCCGGCGGCGCAGGCCCGGCAAAGGGCCGGTCATCCCGCACATAAGTCCAGATCCGACCGGTCGTGCACTTGCTTTTGGCCAGGATGCGGATGGTGGTGTCGTCGCCATGAAGGCGCTCGGCAGCGAGCACATGGCGCTCGATCAGGTGGAAGAGCGGCATCACGGCGAAAGTCCCGTGGCCGACCTGATCGGCCAGCGTCGACAGCGGCAAGTCGATCCTCTCGCACTTGAAGCGCGCACTCTGGCGGTTGAGCGGGATATGCATGCCGAACTTGTCGAACAGGATCGTCGCCAGCAACTGCGGGCCGATGAAGCCGCGCGGCGTGGCATGGAACGGCGCCGGCGGCTGGGTGATCTTCTCGCAATCGCGGCAGGTGAACTTCTCGCGCACCGTCTCGATGACCTTGAAGCGACGCGGGATCTCCTCCAGCGTCTTGGTCACATCCTCACCGATCTTCGCCAGCCGCGATCCACCGCAGCAGGCGCAGGCCGTTGGAGCCTCAATGACGACGCGCTCGCGTTCGATATCATCCGGCCATGGCTTGCGCACCGGCCGCTTGCGCATGAAGGGGCGGACGTTCTGCGTCTTCGCCGCCGCGGCCTGTGCGGCAAGCTCATCCTCGCTCGCCGTGGTGACGAGTTCTTCGAGCTCCAACTCCAGCTGCTCGAGCAGCCGTGCCGTGCGCTCGGAGCGCTGCCCGTACAGTTCGCGTTTGAGCTTCTCGATCCGCAACTCGAGATGCGCGATCAGCGCCTCGTTGTCCGACAGCTCCGCCCGCGCATTGGCCGCTTCGGCTTGCCAATTGATGGCTTCGGCTTGTATCTGGGTGACCTTCGCCGCGGCCGCATCGCGTTCGACCTCGACCCGCAGCCGCGCTTCGCGTTCAGCCCGCAACGCCTCACGTTCGATCAATAGCGCCGCCTGGGCGCTGGCAAGATCCGAAGGAAGATCATCCGGCTTCAAACTCATGAAGCCAGTGAATCAGATTTCCCGGGAGGTTCAATCGCAGAATGCTATCCAACCCGCGTTGGACGCAAAGTTTCTTGAGGATTCCGCCAGTCGATCCCAGACAGCAGGTAAGAAAGTTGTGCCGGAGAGATCGTTACGGCTTCACCAGCAGCCGAAGGCCAAATGAATCTTCCTCTTTCGAGTCTTTTTGTAAACAGGCACGCTCCCTGAGAATCGTGCCAAATGATTTTTATCAGGTCTGAACGGCGCCCCCTGAAGCAAAACAAATGACCCCCCAGTGGGTCATGCTTCAAGACTTCCTGCACCTGCAAAGCCAAGCTCGGAAAGCCGCGCCGCATATCGGTATGGCCCGTCGCCAGCCATACCCGCACGCCAGAGGGGATCGGAATCATCGCAGCGCCTTCAACACCGCCGACACCAGCAAGGGCGGCGCCGACCCGCAAATCCTGATCCGTCCGCTCCCCGTCAATTCCACCACGATCACTTCACCGGACGGCGCCGCTTCCTTGATCGGCTCCGCTTCCATCGAAGCTTCCACAAAGCCCTGGTCAGCAAGGTCCTGGCGAAGCCGGCGACGCCAAGTGTAAATCAGACCCGTCGAAATATCGTGATCCCGCGCAACCTGCGCCACACACGATCCCGGCGCAAAGGCCTCCGCAACGATCCGGCACCGTTCATCCTCGCTCCAACGCCGCCGCCGTTCCGGCCCCGTCAGCACCGAAATCTGACCCATCAACCGCTCTTAAGCTCGCTCTTAAACACGTGCTTATGAGTGCTCAATCCACCTCTCAGAACAAGGCGGTCTTCATCGTAGGCGTACTGCGCATCCAATGCTTGATTTTAGCAAAGGCCTGCTCGATCGGATTGAGGTCTGGTGAGTAAGGCGGCAGATACCAGAGCTTGGCGCCGGCGCCGCGGATGGCGCGGCGCAGAGCGGCCGACTTATGGCTGCCGAGATTGTCCATGATGACGATGTCGCCCGGCTTGAGAACGGGGATGAGCTGCTGTTCGACGTAAGCTCGGAAGCACTCGCCGTTGATTGGCCCATCGAAGACGCAAGGGGCCGTGAGGCCATCGCAACGCAGAGCGCCGAGAAAGGTCAGCGTTCGCCAGTGGCCGTGCGGGGCAAAACCTCCCACTCGCTCGCCCTTCGGTCCCCATCCGCGCAGCGGGGCCATGCTGGTTTTGATCCAGGTCTCATCGATGAAAACCAGGCGCTGGGGATCCAGGCTGGCCTGCCATGACCGCCAGCGTCGCCTCCGACGCGCAACGTCAGCGCGGGCTTGCTCGAGGGCGAACAGCGTTTTTTTTGAATCGCAGCCCTTCGCGCCGCAGGAATGTCCAGACCGCATTGTGAGAGACCTTGACCCCGCGCGCAGCGAGTTCGTCCTTCAACTTGTGCAGCGTCAGATGCGGTGTCTGGCGAATCCGCTCTTTGATGAACGCGCGGTGCGGTTCCAGCACCGGCTTCCGGTGCCCGCCCATTTTGCCCGGCGCCACTGAGCCGGTCGCCCGGTAGCGCTGCGACCACTTCACTACAGAGGACACTGCAACACCAAACCGTGCCGCCACTATACGGCAGCTCTCGCCAGTTGCCACCGCTGCCACCACGCGCTCTCGCAGGTCATTGGAAAGAGGTCGGCCCATCAGATGCTGGCCCCCAGCCCAGCCAGCATCTTGAATCACAAACCGCCCCTCAGGAGAATCCCTCCCGATTCATCCTAGCCATGAACCGCTCTAGTGGGCAAGTTGAACCGCACGCTACGCGGATGGGCCAACTACTTCAACGTAGGCACCGTCAACAAGGCGTATCGAGCGATCGACAACTACACAGCTGTGCGGTTGCGCCGGTGGTTGCGCATCAAGCACAAAGTTAGGCGACGCAAGGGCGGGACTTATCCACTCTCGCACCTCTACGGGCACTTCGGGCTCGTACGCTTAACTGCGCGTGGGCGCGACGTGCCGTGGGTGAAGGCGTGAAGTCTTGTCCGAGAGCCGGATGCGAGAGATTCGCCCGTCCGGTTCGATGAGCGGGATGTGGAAACGGAGTCATGGTTGAACCACTAAGGCACCGCCAGACGAAAGAGGCGGCAACAGATATGTTCAGCCTAAAGCCACCGCGCCACATCTCGACTCTACCAATCTCTACATTGTGCCGCTGGCCTGCCACGTCCGATCTGCCCCCATCTCCAGACATACCGCTGCACTGCGCCGACTGACGCGATGGGCCAACAACGGACTAACTCACTCACTTGAAGACGGCCCCACCGCCCGATCGCGCCATTGTGCCATGAGGGCCGCTAAATCATCGGCCGACATGCCGAACGTATCTGGGAGCATCGCATTATAACCCAGCCGCGCGGTCTCCCATTGCACAAGCCTCCAACCGCCCCATTGAGTATCATTGTATCGAATGAACTTTGTGCGCGAGGGGGGCGAATAGCCCACATTGATGTTTGTCACGTTTTGCCACCGAGCTCTTCGGACGAAGTAGAATTGCTTCACTCGGAAGCCATCCGCGTCTAGCGTTAGAGATGCAGAGCCGGGAAGAAGAGTTGCTGCGAAACCAGCCGCGCCAAGCGCGAAAAATATGACACAACCCCACACCATGGCGCTGCTACCATCCTGAGCCAAACTGGTTGCGCCAATGGCCACGAAGGTTAGGGACCCAACAAAGAACACAATAGACTTGAGCCGGCTGGGTGGGGTACAGCGTCAGAGGACCAGGGAATTGAGACATATGGGATTGATCCATGTTGGCACGCTGATCGCCAAGCCGCCTGACCGACGCTTAGCGATAGGTTGCAGAACGGCGCACCGTCAACCAGCATAAATCAGCGTGCTAAAGGTTGAGTAAAGCGGGTGCGACTTCCGCTTTGGGTCCAGGCTGTGTGAAAACCCAGTCGATGCTATGATTCTCTTGCTGAATCGGCGGGGGAAGAGATGCAGGGTTTCGTTCAAGGGGCGGATCGCCAGCAGACGACGCTGTTGCCGGGATGCCTCGATGATTGGGTCGACGAGGGCAATTCTATTCGGGCGGTCGATGTGTTCGTGGATGCGTTGGAACTGCGCGACCTCGGGTTCGATGGTGTTGATCCTGCAGCGACCGGCCGGCCGGCGTATCATCCATCGCCGATGCTCAAGCTCTACATTTACGGCTACCTCAACCGGGTCCAATCGAGCCGGCGGCTGGAGCGCGAGGCTGGCCGCAATATCGAGGTGATGTGGTTGACCGGACGGCTCGCTCCGGATCACAAAACGATCGCGGACTTCCGCAAGGACAATGGCCCAGCGATCAGGAAAGTTTGCGCGCAATTCGTTGCGTTGTGCCGCAAGATGGGCTTGCTGACGAAGGCCAGCGTTGCCATCGACGGCAGCAAGTTCAAGGCCGTGAACAGTCGCGACAACAACTTCACGCAGGGCAAGATCCAGCGCCGCCAGAAGCAGATCGAAGAGAGCGTGGCGCGCTACATGAACCAACTCGACACCGCCGACCGTCAGACTGCCGCAGGAGAAGAGCCGTCGGAAACGGTGCTTCTGACCAAGACGCGGCTTAAGGAAAAGCTGGCGAAGCTAGAAGAAGAGGTAAAACGGCTGGCCGCGATTGAGAAGGCATTGCTCGCCTCGCCCGACAAGCAGATATCGCTGACCGATCCCGATTGCCGCTCGATGGCAACGAGCGGACGCGGCTCAGGCATGGTCGCCTACAACGTACAAAGTGCGGTCGACACCACGAACCATCTGATTGTCGCGCACGAGGTCACCAACGTCGGCACCGATAGATCGCAACTGGCGACGATGGCGCAGGCGGCGAAAGCCGCGCTGTGCAGCGGTAACTTGGACGTCGTGGCGGATCGGGGCTACTTTAAAGGTGAAGAAATCCTGGCCTGCGAACGGGCCGGGGTCGCGGTCACTCTGCCCAAGCCGCAGACCTCGGGCGCCAAGTCGGCAGGCCGTTTTGGGAAATCTGATTTTGTTTATTTGGCCGAGGACGATGTCTACCGCTGCCCGGCCGGCGAGAAGCTGGCGCACCACTTCACCGCTGACGAAGATGGCCAGAAAATGCGGATTTACTTGACGAAGGCGTGCCGCATCTGCCCGTTCAAGGATCAATGCACAACGTCCAACGAGCGCCGCATCAAGCGCTGGGAACATGAACATGTCGTCGAGGCCGCGCAGACGCGGCTCGATCAGAACCCGCAAGCCATGCGTGTGCGCCGCGAAACCGTCGAGCACCCGTTCGCCACACTGAAGATGCGGATGGGTGCGACGCACTTTCTAATGAAGCGGTTGCCCAATGTAGCGACCGAAATGGCGCTGAACGTACTCGCCTACAACCTCACGCGCGTAATGAACATCGTCGGCATCAAGCCACTCCTGATGGCAATCCGGGCGTGAAGAGTTCGTGTTGTTATGCGTATCGTGTGACCGTTCAGGTAGCCAGCGTGGCCCGGGCTTGCGGCCGGGTTGACTCTGGACCCGACAAAGCAAAAATATGCTCAGACCGTCGTGTCTGACACGGATAGTCCCCGGTTGCGTGCAGTTTTTGGGGGAGGAAAGACGTTTTTACACAGCCTGGGTCATTTGCGTCGATATTGCCATGTCTGTGAATGCTGATCGAAAAATAACCCCCATCGGCATCAGCGGGACCCCTCCAGACCATTGATTTCGTTGAATTGGGAGGACGTGACCCCGTTGCCGATCTTAGTCGGGACCCCGGGCCGAAACACAGAGAAGAATTGCCGGGAAAATAGAAGATATACGTAAGAGCCGTGGACTTCGGCGTCATCGAAGCTGGCCTCGATCGTCCGTCGAGTCACCGCGCCGAACAAGCCGACGATATCGGCGAACTCGTAGTTCACGGTACGCATACGACGAAGACCGCCAGATTGACGCATGCGCGCGGGCATGGCGAGCTCTATGATGGCGTTGCGCGAAGGTCAGGCGGCCTGCTGATCGGCAGGCTTGTCGGCTTGGCGCAGGAGCTTCCATTCCCAGGGCAGCAGTTCGTGCAGACGCGATGCGGGAAGATCTGCGATACGGGCGAGGACGTCGGCGAGCCAGGCCTTGGGATCGACGTCGTTGAGGCGACAGGTCGTGATCATCGTCAGCATGATGGCGGCACGGTCAGCACCCCGCCGGCTGCCAGCGAAGGTCCAGTTGCGCCTTCCCAAGGCGATGCCTCTCAATGCGCGCTCAGCGCAATTGTTGGTCAAGCAGATCCTGCCATCGTCGAGGAAGCGGGCGAAGTCGTCCCAGCGCCTGAGCATGTAATTCATCGGTTTCAGGACCTCGGCAGAGCGCGACAGGGTTTCGCGCTCACGCAGCAACCAGGCGTGCATGTCCTCGAGAAGCGGCTTGCTCTTTTCCTGGCGCACGGCACGCCGCTCGTCGGCGCTACGGCCATTGATGGCGCGTTCGAGCTCGAACAGCGCGTCGAGGCGCCTGACCGCCTCCAGCGCGATCGGGGAGACCGGTTTGCCCTTGTTACCTTCCCGAGCATTTTTCTCGATGTCGGCCAGCTCGAAGAAGCCCCGCCGCGCATGGGCCAGGCAAAACGCCGGTGTGATCGGCAGCACCTTCTTGCGCGGGTCGAACAACGGCTCAAAACCATTGTAGCAATCGGCTTGCAGGATGCCGGCGAAGGCGGCCAGATGCTTCTGCGGGTGCTCACCTCGCCGGTCGCTCGAGGCGTAATAGACCGCCGCCGGCGGCGCAGGCCCGGCAAAGGGCCGGTCATCCCGCACATAAGTCCAGATCCGACCGGTCGTGCACTTGCTTTTGGCCAGGATGCGGATGGTGGTGTCGTCGCCATGAAGGCGCTCGGCAGCGAGCACATGGCGTTCGATCAAGTGGAAGAGCGGCATGACGGCGAAGGTCCCGTGGCCGACCTGGTCGGCCAGCGTCGACAACGGCAGGTCGATCCCCTCGGCCTTAAAGCGCGCACTCTGGCGGTTGAGCGGGATATGCATGCCGAACTTGTCGAACAGGATCGTCGCCAACAACTGCGGGCCGATGAAGCCGCGCGGCGTGGCATGGAACGGCGCCGGCGGCTGGCTGATCTTCTCGCAATCGCGGCAGGTGAACTTCTCGCGCACCGTCTCGATGACCTTGAAGCGACGCGGGATCTCCTCCAACGTCTTGGTCACATCCTCGCCGATCTTCGCCAGCCGCGATCCGCCGCAGCAGGCGCAGCTCGTCGGAGCCTCGATGACGACGCGCTCGTGTTCGATGTCATCCGGCCATGGCTTGCGCACCGGCCGCTTGCGCATGAAGGGGCGGACGTTCTGCGTCTTCGCCGCCGCGGCCTGTGCGGCAAGCTCATCCTCGCTCGCCGTGGTGACGAGTTCTTCGAGCTCCAACTCCAGCTGCTCGAGCAGCCGTGCCGTGCGCTCGGAGCGCTGCCCGTACAGTTCGCGTTTGAGCTTCTCGATCCGCAGCTCGAGATGCGCGATCAGCGCCTCGTTGTCCGACAGCTCTGCCCGCGCGCTGGCAGCCACCGCTTCGGCTTGCAGCCGCGCCTCACGCTCGGCCTGCAGTGCCGCCAGGGCACTCACAAGGTCCGAAGGAAGATCGTCCGGCTTCGATATCATGAAGCCATTGAATCAGATCAAGCAGCAGATGCAAACCGTAAAAGCGGCTATCCGACCCGCGTCGGACGTTGGGTTTCTTGAGGATTGCGCCAATCGATTCCGGACAACAGATAGCTCAACTGCGCCGGAGAGATCGTTACCGATTCACCGGCAACCGATGGCCAGATGAACCTTCCTCTCTCGAGTCTTTTGTAACTCAGTTGGAAATGCAAGCGGTTCATCAGTCCCGTTGCAGCTTGTGACGGTGAGCCATCCCTTTCATCCGTATTCCGGCCAGAGAGGTGCCTGCGTCGGGAGGCGTGGCAACCGAGCGGGCAAGCTGTTGCTGCTGCGCTTTGACGATGGCCGAATTTGCTCTGTTCCGCCGCAATGGACCGATGCAGCAGGCCCCAATCTCGAGGGGGTGGTGGGAGATGGGCGCGCACTGTGCAGTCTCGCCGATCTACTGGCTCTCAGCGGCCTTGTAGAGCGCCTCATGTTGCAAGGCAGGTGCATGACGCCGAAAGGCTGTAAAGTAAATTTTGCCGGAAATGTAAGCGAAATAACGCCGCAAAGCCCATGGACGCTTCGCTAAATGTTGCCTATTTGTAGATCTCAAATACACCATTAGGCGGCAGCGTGGTGCTTGACCATTTAGTCTTGTGCGGCATATTAATAGTTACGTTTATTGAGTCGACCTTGGAGAGCGACGCAGGTGTCGGACGGCGTCAAACACAAGCGATCGAAGGTCAGCGCTCTGGCCGCGGATGGGGTGCTCAATCCGGCTCCGGAGAAAGTCGGCGACCCGAAATTCCAGGAGAACGACTTCTTCGACCCGCGAGACATCGTGCAAGTGAAGTACGAAATGCTGCGGCGCGTATCGGTCGACAAAATGTCGGTAACGGAGGTGTCCGACGAATATGGCGTCTCTCGGCCAACTTTCTACCAGGCCAAAGCGGACTTCGAGGACGCGGGTCTGGCCGGTCTGGTGCCCAGGAAACGCGGACCGCGCGGGCCACACAAGATCCAAGGCGACGTACTGGCCTTCCTCAAGGCACAGGTGGAGCCCGGCGAACCCATTCGGGCGCGCGCACTGGCAAACCAGCTTCGGACCGAGTTCGGCCTCGATATCCATCCCAGAACAATCGAACGTGCGCTCGGCGTAAAAAAAACAGCGTGACCAATCGTGGCCCGGGACCGCATTGCACGATGTCGTCCAACGCCACCGAACAATACGAAATACTGCGCGCAGCCGCGCTCGGCGCCGTTTTGCCGCCGGAGGCGCGCAGCGGCCTTACCATCCTTCTACACCGCGGCATGTGGGCGTGGACGCGTGCGATTTTGCGTGAGCCTTGCCGGCGCCAACCCATTGCCGTGCCGCTGAGGGCTGGCCTGCCCATCGCGGACGAAACTTCCGAGCGACACACAATCATCCACTTGCTCGCCGCCATCGTGATGGCAACCCCTGAACGGAAAACAGCATGAACGAAAAGCTCAAGGTCCAATCGCATCATCTCGAGCGGAGCGCCTATCTCTACATCCGGCAGTCGTCGATGCGACAGGTCATGGAGAACGTCGAAAGCACCAAGCGTCAATACGATCTTCGCGGTCGCGCGATCGGACTTGGATGGCGCGACGACCAGATCATCGTCATCGACAGCGACCAGGGCGTATCCGGCGCATCTGCGTCATGGCGCGAAGGCTTCCAGCACTTGGTGTCCGATGTCGGCATGGGGCGCGCGGGGATCGTCATGGGGCTGGAGGTATCCCGCCTCGCCAGAAACAATGCAGACTGGCACCGACTGCTAGAGATATGCGCCTTGGCTGACACGCTTATCCTCGATGAAGACGGCGTGTACGACCCGGCCAACTTCAATGACCGCCTGTTGCTCGGGCTCAAGGGCACGATGAGCGAAGCTGAACTGCATGTTATCAAGGCCCGATTACGCGGCGGCATCCTCAACAAGGTGCGTCGTGGTGAATATCGTTGCCCTCTGCCGACCGGCTTTATCTATGATGAGATTGGCGATGTCGTTCTCGATCCGGACGCTCAGATCCGGGAGATGATCTCCCACTTCTTCGAGACGTTCTCGCGGGTCGGGTCGGCTACGCAGACCGTCAAGACGTTCACCAGGGAAGGTCTGCTCTTCCCCTCACGTCTGCGCAACGGCAAACAAGTGGTCTTCCAACAGCTGACCACATCGACCGCCATGCGCATGCTGCACAATCCTCGTTACGCGGGTGTCTATGCCTATGGCCAGCGCCTTTACCGCCGGACCGTCGATGGAAAGAAGCAGCTCCGCAAACGGGACCCCAAGGAATGGCTCGCCTGCATTCCGGACGCCCATCCCGGCTATATCAGCTGGGAGCAGTTCCAGCACAACCTCAAGGTACTCGAGGCCAATGGCCAAGGTTATCAAGCCGTTCGCGCTTCGCCACCGCGCGAAGGCGCGGCTTTACTACAAGGGCGTGTCATATGCGGGCGTTGCGGCAGTCATATGAGCGCCCGTTACGCGGCCCGACGCGGCCAGGTGGACACCTGGTATGTCTGTCACCGCGCTTACGCCTCTCGCGGCGAACCCCACTGTCAGTCGATCGCAGGCTGGCCTGTCGACGAAGCGGTCGGCGAATTGATCGCCGCCGAAATGACGCCTGCCGCCGTGGAGTTAGCATTGGAGATCCGAAAAGAGATCGAAGCGCGTCATGACGAAGCGGACAGACTCCGGCTCCGTGCCGTCGAACGCGCCCAGATCGATGCCGATCTTGCACAGCGGCGGTTCATGCTGGTTGATCCGAACAACCGCCTGGTTGCGGACACTCTTGAACGCGAATGGAACGAAAAACTGCGCGTGCTGGCTGATGTGCGAGAAGAAAGAGAACGTGCTCTGTGCGAAGATCGGGTGACGCTCGACGATGCGATCCGGGATCGATTGATCGCCATGACGGCCGACTTCAAAACAGTCTGGTGTGATCGGACCTTGCCGAACCGCGAACGCAAGCGGCTCCTTGCCTATCTCGTCGAAGACGTCACCTTGCTCAAGTTCCCGGCCGAGGGAGAGACCCGGATCCACATCCGCTTCAAAGGCGGAAAGACCGAAACATTGACCACTCAGAACCCAAAATCCTCCGCACAACAGGTAAAGACCCGGTCCGAGGTGGTCGAACTGGTCGACAAGCTTCTCGACGATCATATCTGCGCCGAAATCGCTGACATCCTGAATGACCGAGGGATCCGCCCCGGCGGCTCAGCACGCCGTGCTAAAGCCGACGCGAAGTTCACTGATTTGCGGGTCATCTATCTTGTTAAACAATATGGTCTGCGCTCTCGCTATGATCGGCTGCGCGAACGGGGGATGCTGACAAAAGCGGAGGCCTGCGCCAAACTCGGCATCACCGAAAGTACCCTGGTCAGATGGGCGAAATACGGCATCGTGAAAAGACATGCCTACAATGGCTATATCGGCCTCTATGAACCGCCAGGACCGCACGTTCCGGCCAAGCAATGCAGCCGATGGAATCAGCTTGCCCACCGCGCTGAGATCATTCGTCAGCTCAACTCATCAAAATGCACCGATCCCAAAGAAAGGGCTGTAGTATGAAGCCAATTAGTTGGTAAACAGGCATGCTCCCTGGCCATCGTGCCAAATGACCTTCAAAAGATCGCCGCGTTTGCCCCTGAAGCAGAAAAGACCGCCGCCCATGGCGTCGCGCTTGAGCACTTCCTGCACGCGCAGAGCCAGGCTCGGAAAGCCACACCGCATGTCGGTATGGCCCGTCGCCAGCCATACTCGCACGCCTGTCGGTATCGGGATCACCGTAGTGTCTCCAGCCCTCGCATGATCCGTAGCAAAACCGCGACATCGACGTTGCGATCCACGATCACGCGGCGGCCATTCGCGGTCACGACTTCCAGAGTGCCAGTCGCCGCCGGTGCCGCACGCTCCGTCGTGGACTGGACTTCCGACACAACCCGGGCCGGGACAAATCCACCTACCTGACAGCCGCCACCAAGCTGGCCGTCGCGATAGGCCTTGCGCCACGAAAACAGAAGCTGTTTCGAAAGCCCATGATGCCGTGCCGTCGCCGACACCAGCCGCGGACCCGAAAAACTTTCCTCGACAATCCGCAGCTTCTCGGCAGCCGACCAGCGCCGACGCCGACCAGTCTCCACAATTTCAAGGCGACGCACTTGGCGACTATCAGTAAGGATATCCATACCGACAGTCAGCTACAGACCGGATAAACTCGCAAGACGGCCGTCTTCGGACGAGTACAGTTCACGCGTCAGTCTTCCGTTTCGGAAACGCATGGGTGAGTGATAAATCCCCGCTCAGGTTCAGCCTTGCCGGTATGCCGACTTGCGATGAGTCCGATCACCTAATTTGTAGTCACATGATCGTGACAGTGTAACTTTGATCCTCAACGACACGGACTTCTCCATGTGCACCGGATAGCCGCTGCGCTCACATTTTATTGGAGAACTTCATGTCAGTCAGAACTAAAGTTACGACAGCGCTGCTCGCGAGCGCTGTCACGACCGCACTCGCCTCGTCCTCATTCGCCGCTCCCTTGACGAAGGCCGAGATGGACGCCGCGACTGCAGCCCACAAGGAGAAGTGTTACGGCGTCTCGCTCAAGGGCCAGAATGATTGCGCGGCTGGACCGGGCACCACTTGCCAGGGGACCTCGACGATGGATTTTCAGGGCAATTCCTGGAAATTCGTCCAGCACGGGACCTGCGCTTCCATCCAGGTACCTGGCGGCAAGACCGGCTCGCTGACCGCGCTGTAACTCGACGACGACCTGCCGGAAAGCGGAGCAGCCGATGAATGCGATGATGAAATTTGCTGACCCGCCAGGATCGGCTGTGCTCCGCTTTCCAGTTCACTCCATCGCGGGTTTGGCGGGCACCAGCTTCAAGCCCGAACATCTCGGCGAAATTCTCGCCGAGCGGCCACGGCATGGGTTCTTTGAGGTTCATGCTGAAAACTACATGGGAGCGGGCGGCCCGCCCCACCGCGGGCTCGAAAATATCCGACGCGATTATCCGGTTTCGCTGCACGGCGTCTGCATGTCGATCGGCGGACCGCAGCCGATCGACATGGCCCATCTCGGACGGTTCGCCTCGCTAGTCGAACGCTACGAGCCGGGGCTCATCTCCGAACATCTGGCATGGTCGACCCACGGCACAACCTATTTCAACGACCTTTTGCCGCTCCCCTACACGGAGGCGACGCTTGCGCGGGTCGCCGACCACCTCGATCAGGTTCAGGAGATGATCGGCCGGCCCATTCTGCTGGAAAATCCATCCACCTACGTGGTGTTTCGCGAGTCCACGATGAGCGAGACCGATTTCATTCGCGAATTGACCAGACGGTCCGGCTGTGGGCTGCTGCTCGATATCAACAACGTCTTCGTGTCCGCCGCCAACCACGGCTTCTCGACGCTCGACTATCTCGCGGATTTCCCGCTCGAACGGGTCGGGGAAATTCACCTCGCCGGACATGCGGAACAGACTGACATGAGGGCGAGCGACTCCTGATCGACAGCCATGACGGCCCCGTTGCCGATGCGGTTTGGTCGTTGTTCGACACCGTCATTGGTCGGCGCGGGCCAATTCCGACTCTGGTGGAGTGGGACAGCAAGATCCCCGACTGGTCGGTGCTCAAAGCCGAAGCCATCGCGGCGCAGGCGATGTTGGATCGTCATGCAAAGGCTTTCGCCTGCGGAGCGACCCATGCGCCTTACTGATCACCGCCACAGCAACCGAGCCATGCCGGACTATGGAGCGGTGTTCTCCGCTGGCTTGCTCGATCCGGAACTAGCCACGCCCGATGGCGTGACCGGCCCTCTCGGGAAGGCGGCAACACGGCGCTATAATGTCTATCGCAACAACGTCACGGTCAGCCTGATCGAGGTGTTGGGCTCGATCTATCCGGCGGTCCAACGCATCACCGGCTCGGAGTTCTTCCGGGCCATGGCGCGCTTCTACGTTCGCGCCAATCCGCCAAGCTCCGCGCTGCTGTTTGAATATGGCCGCGAGTTCTCCGATTTCATCGCGAAATACGAATACGCGCAATCGGTGCCATGGCTGGCCGATATTGCGCGGATCGAGCGAGCATGGCTGGACTGTTATCATGCGGCCGATGCCGAACCTCTCAGCACAGCAGTCCTGGGATCGGTCCCGCCCGACAAGCTCGCAGACCTGGTGTTCGTTCCGCACCCGGCCGTTCGGATCGTCTGCTCGCGTTTTTCGGCGGTTTCGATTTTCGCCGCCTATCGCGACCAGAGACGGCCCGCGCCGGATCACGCGACCGTAGCCGAGGATGCGCTGATCAGCCGGCCCGGCCCGGACGTTGCGGTCCGGCACCTTCCCGCCGGCGCGGCGGCCTTTCTCACCCGGCTGATCGAAGGCGCGCCGCTTGGCGTAGCCGTGTCAGCCGCGCTGGAGGCAGCTCCGAACTTTGATCTTCCCGCCAATATCGCCGGCATGATCGATGCCGGTGTTTTCACGACGATCAAGAATGGAGATCCACGATGGTGATGACCGAGCAAACCGCGAGCGGCGGCCTTCGCCAAAATGTCGTGGCGCTGGTGGAGCGGGCGATCGGCATTGTCCGGTTGATCGCGCATCCCGACCTGGTCCAGTTCGTCATGCGGGTAGCCTTAGCTGTCCCATTCTGGAAATCCGGTATCCTGAAGTGGACCGGCTTTCTCCAACTCAGCGACACCGCGGTGACGCTGTTCACCGATGAATTCATGATCCATCTGCCGGGCGGGCCTTATCCGTTTCCTGCGCCGACCGTCTTTGCGTTCCTGTCCGGATCGGGCGAGATCATGTTTCCGATCCTGCTTGTCCTCGGGCTGGCGACGCGTTTCGCGGCGCTAGGCCTTTTATTCATGACGATCATCGTGGAATTGACCGTGCCGGACGGCTGGCCAATCCACATCACCTGGGCGGCGATGGCGCTCGGCATCATGGCGTGGGGGCCCGGACGCGCCTCGATAGACCATGCGATCGGTCATGGATTCGAAAAGCCGTGAGCAGGCGTGTTCGTTCGACCTGCCTGCTTACGTCCTTACCGGGAAGGTTCGCATCAGACCGCTGATCTCGGCATAATGCATTTCGACGGCAAAATGCCTGGTTTCGAAGAATTACATCTCGGCCTTGGGCAGATCGCGTCTGTCGGCTCAGCGCCGGGTAAGATATTGCCTCACCGCAAGCAGTGGTGGTTGCCGCTCCCGGAAACTACGATGGAAATTGGGGTAAAAGTCCACATTGGCTCGATAACTCAGGACCAAATCGGGCTGAGTGTCTCGCCCGCCCGGCTTGCCCACGCAAATTGGTCGAATGTAGCCATCCAGGAGTTGGGCCGGCGCTGCCTGCTGTTAATGCATGTGGATCGCCTCGTCGGGCGGCGCAGCCCGAAGGCGTCTCGTGTCGCGTTGGACGGATCGCGCCAATAGGCTTGGAACGGACGCCAGATATCGCTCAGCCTGTTCGATTGAATTTTCGACTCATTTCCCGCGGATTCCTGTAACCTTTCGTTGCGGCGCGCGGATTTATCGGAGAAACCGTCACTTCCTCCGCATTCGTTCGGGCCGCCAATTGAAAGTCTATCAATTTGAAGAGTCCGGAACTGATCCGTGCGCTAGCGAATGACCTTACTCCGGTTCGTCCGGGGAAGACACGCAACGATCTGCTTGTGGGCCTTGGCCTCGGCGCCGCGGTTTCGCTTGTGCTTGTACTGGTGATCTACGGCGTGCAGCCCGGCCTGCTCAGCATCGCCCACGGCGGCCCGATGGCGATGAAGGTCGGCTATGCGCTCTCGCTTGCAGCGATCGCTGGATCCATGCTCATGCCGATGCTGCGTGCCGGAGACCGGATCCTCGACCGCCGGAAACGCTTCGCTACTCTAGTCGTTCTCCTGGCGGGGCTCGCTTTATGGCAGACGACGACATCGGATGCCGACCCCGTTTCGCTTTGGTTGGGATTGACCTGGCAGCGGTGCTCGCTGTGCATCGCGGGCCTATCGGTGCCTGTCTTTGCCGGTGCATGTTGGGCGATCCGCCGACAAGCGCCGCTGCGCCTGCGCGCGACGGGTGCCTTGGCCGGATTGGTATCGGGTGGCATTGCGGCAACCGTGTACGCGCCCGCATGCAGCGAGAGCGGAGCCGGCTTTGTGCTCGTCTGGTACACACTTGGAATTGCGATCAGCGCCGCGTTCGGCGCCACCACGGGCCCATATTTGCTGCGCTGGTAGCGATGCTGCCGCGCATGAATGCTCGTCAGATGACCTCCGCGGCGGCAATTTCGCTAAGCCGGCTAAGGCCGCGGTGGATGTTTACCTTCACCAGTGAGGTCGACTGACCCGTGCGTTTGGACGCTTCTTGGATGCTCAGCCCCTCGAGTTTCACCAGCCTGATCGCTTCCGACTCCGAGGGCTTCAATTGGCTCAAAAGTTCGCGGAGCAAGAGCGCGCAGATGATCGCGGGGCCATGATCGTCGATCGCGATGTCCTCGGACATGGCCTCGGAAGAGGGGGCTGCGGGGTCACGTTCCAGGGCACGCAGCCGGTCGATCCATTTGTACCGCGCGATGCCGGCGACCCATGCCTTGAATGGACGGCCGGGCTCGTAGGTATGGCGCCGGACGTGGAGCGTAAGCAGCGTGTCCTGGGCAGCATCCTCAACCATCGAGGGCGGCAGGCGGCGTGCGTAATAGCGGCGCAACCAGCCATCGACTTCGGTCAGAAGACGTGTGTAAGCGCCGCCGTTCCCACGTTGGGCCGCGGCCATCAAATCGCCCCAGCAGTCGTCGGCCGCGTGGGGCAAAGCCGCTTCTTCGCGGGGAGGTTTCCTGATGACGGCGAGCATGGGAGCGGACTCCATCGAAGGGCAATCACCTCGCCCTTTCCGATGCCAAATTCGCTCAGACGGAAATGTAAGTGAACGTCACCTGCGTTTATGTGTTTGATGCGCGGCGGCTATGCCGGACGGCACGGCACTCAGCAGGTTGTGATCGAAGGAAAGGTCTCAACCTATTGGCTACTTCGCGCCGGGCCCGACAGGTGCAATTTCGGCCGATCCGTGGCATAAACCGCCCATGGAGATGCATCAGGTTCGATATTTTCTGGCCATGGCGCGAAGCCTGAATTTCACGCGTGCGGCGGAAGAATGCAACGTCACGCAGCCATCGCTCACCCGTGCGATCCAGAAGCTCGAAGAGGAGTTCCGTGGCCCGCTGTTCCGACGGGAGCGGTCGCGAACTCATCTGACCGACCTTGGCCGTCAGATGCTGCCGCATCTTGAGCGTACTTACGAAGCCGCGCAGGCGGCAACTGTTCTGGCGCGCGAGATCGGCAAGGCACAGGTAACACCGCTGACACTCGGGATTGCGGCGACGATTGAAAACGACGCCCTTGACGCGGTGCTGGAGGAAATCGGCGCAGGCCTCCCGGGCTTCGAACTTACTCTGCAAAGTGGCTCGTCCGAAGAGATGATCGAACTCGGTCTGAACGGCGCGCTCGATCTCTTCATCGTCGAAGTGCCCGAGGACGCGCCGGAACGATTCGAAGCCTGGTCGCTGTTCGATCATGTCTATCACGTGATCACGAGAGCCGAGCATCCGCTGGCGGCCCGGGATGCGGTCACGCTCAACGACATACGCGACGAAATCTGGATCGAATGCCGCGGCGACGGAGCGCGGGCTCTGCGCGATGCTGCCAAAACGGCCGGGTTTGAACCGGCATTCCGGCATCGCGCGGACAGCGCAGTCCATCTTCGCAGGCTGGTGCTGGCCGGACTCGGCAGCGCCTTCCTGCCTCCGCCACGCGATCGCGCACGGCTCGCTGTGTTCCCTCTCTCCGGAGTGGAGGCTTCCCGCAGCGTCGTGCTCGCGGCGATTGCCGGGCGGCGCCGGTCCGTTGCGGCCGATGCCTTCGTCCGCGCGTCGCGCGCCCGCGCCTGGAATCAGCAGCCGTCAGCGCGTCAATGAGGCGACGACAACGACGACATGTTCGGGCTCCGCGCGGAGCCTGAAATCGGGCTCGACGAACGCATATTCGATGATGCCGTCCGTTCGCACGACGAAGGTTGCCGGCACGGGAAGCAGTCCGGCCGCCCCGCCGTAGAGCTTGTTCAAATCGATGCCGATCTCGCGATAGTCAGCGATCAAAGTTGGTCCGACATGAAATGCCAGACCTAGTTCCAGGGCTAAGCCGTGATCGACGTCGCAGAGCGCTACTGCGCCCGGCCCGACGATATCGCCGAGGGCCTGGCTCCGGCCACCGAGTTCTGCCGTCACGATAGCGAGTGTGCCGCCGGCTGCCTTGAGACCGGGTAGCGCTGCGCTTGCCGACCGCAGCGGCCGCGTCAACGTCGAGCCGGATCTGAGCGTCCCCGGTCATCCCGAGATTTTCGTGATCGGTGATACCTCAAGCCTGGTCGACGCGAGCGGACGTCCGGTGCCTGGCGTAGCACCAGCCGCCAAGCAGGAGGGCATGCATGTGGCCCGCTCGCTGCTCGCACGGTTCACCGGCCGTCGGGCGCCGCTGCCCTTCCGCTATCGGAACTGGGGAAATCTCGCGACCATCGGACGCAAGCGTGCCGTCGCGGAGATCGGCACACTCCAGATCGCCGGTCTGCCTGCATGGTTGCTGTGGTCCACCGCCCACATTTACTTCCTGGTCGGCTTCCGCAACCGCATCGTCGTCGGCGCGAATTGGCTGTGGAACTATCTCACGTTCGAACGCGGCGCGCGGCTCATCACTGGCTTGACACACGCAACGCGCCAGCAAGCCAAACCTCTCAAAACGTCCTCACAGACGCTTCACCAAGCCACCTAATCCCATCTTTCATCGAATTCAGGGTATTCCGTATGTCGCAGGACATTATAAATTCAGATGTAAAAGCCTTTGGTCAGCAAGTGCTGGTGCTCCAGGGTGGTGGAGCGCTAGGCGCCTACCAAGTCGGCGTCTATCAGGCACTCGATCAGGCCGGCATCGAGCTTGACTGGGTAGTCGGTACGTCGATCGGCGCCATCAATGCCGCGATCATCGCCGGTAGCCCGCGCTCCGAACGCCTGGAACGGTTGAGCGCCTTCTGGAAGCGTGTCGAGCACGGCCGGATGTTCGAGGGATTGTTGCCTTCCCAGCTCTCTTCGCCGCTACGAAACTGGCTTGCGATGTCGACCGGAATCACAGGTTTCTTCAAACCCAACGCGTCGGCGTTTCTAAATCCTTTGCTGGCATTGAACCCGGAGGGGGCGGGCTATTATTCAGTCGAGCCGCTCAGGCGCACGCTGTCCGACCTGATCGATTTCAATCTCGTCAACGCTGGACCGACACGTCTCACCGTCGGGGCTGCAAACGTCCAAACCAGCGAAATGGTCTATTTCGATTCACGCACTGCGCCGCTCGACATCCGACATGTGCTGGCGTCCGGCGCTCTGCCGCCCGCTTTTCCGGCGGTCGAGATCGACGGTCAGCATTACTGGGATGGCGGCATCCTCTCCAACACGCCCGTCGAAGTCGTGTTCGACGACAATCCGCGGCGTGATTCGATGGTGTATGCGGTCCATGTCTGGAACTCGGAAGGCGACGTGCCGAAGACAATGAGGGACGTTGAGAATCGCAGGAAGGAGATCCAGTACTCGAGCCGCGCTGTCAGCCATATCGTGCGGCAACGGCAGTTGCACCGGCTGCGTCATGTCATTACCGAGCTCGCCGACCTGCTGCCAGCGGAGCAGCGTGCCGAGTCCGGCATTCGCGCCCTTGCCGGTTTCGGCTGCCGCACCCGAATGCACATTGTCCGCTTGCTTGCGCCGCGGCTCAGCGAGGAGGATCAAAGCAAGGATCTCGATTTCAGTCCATCGGGAATCCGGCAACGATGGGACGCAGGCTATGCGCACACGATGCGCGTGCTTGAAAGCGCTCCTTGGCTCAAGGAATTCGATCCGCTCGAGGGTTTCGTGCTGCACGATACAATGGTCAGTGAACGGAGCGGCGGCGTGGCCGGTGAAGCTATCCATCTGTCCCCGGAGTGAGCTCGCCGCGGTGGGCTTCGACGAAATCGGCGAAGGACGCCGGCTGGGTGCCCGTCATCCGCTGCTAAAGATCGGAGACCCGCATTGGCGTCCTAGGGTCTGTTGAGATTCATCTGGAATGGATGACGGCGGTAGCGAGGTAGATCATGGCCTCGAAACTGCCGTCTGTCTTGTCGGATCGCAATGCGATGCGTTTGAATTCCTTCAGCTTGCCGAAGAGGTTCTCGATCAGGTGGCGCCATTTGTAGATGTCCTTGTCGATGTCGAGAGGCTTGGTGCGACTTTGATGTTGCGAGATGACGATCTTCGCCCTGCGTTCGTTGATGTCTTCGATGATCCAGTTGGAATCAAAAGCCTTATCGGCGATCAAGCCGCCGAATTCGATATCCTTGATCAGGGGCGCGAAGCCGACGGTGTCGAAGCGGTGGCCGGGCAGCAGGATGAACCGCACCAGATTCCCGAGCGCGTCGGTCAGCGCGAGGATTTTGGTGGTCCAGCCGCCCTTCGACTTGCCGATGGCCTGACTTTGGGTCCCCCTTTTGCACCCTGGGCGTGGCGGTGAACTTTGACGATCGTCGCGTCGACCATGGCGAACTCCATGTCCGGATCATCTGATACGGCGTCGAAAATCCGCTTGAAAACGCCCGCTTTCACCCAATCGCGATAGCGCTTGAACACCGTATTCCAGTTGCCGAACATCGGCGGCAGATCTCTCCACGGACTGCCCGTGCGGGCGATCCACAGCACCGCTTCAAGAGACATACGGTTGTCACCTCCCGTGCGGCCGGGATCGGTGGGCTTACCCAAACAAAGCGGCTCCATCTTCGCCCACTGGCCGTCTGTCAAAACGAATCGCTGCATGCAAAGCTCCTTGCGGAGCTTGAATCACGGACATTCCCTTCTGTGAATCCTGAATCTCAACAGGCCCTAGTCTAGAGCGTTTTCATGGTTGGTGACGATAACCGGCATCGGCGAGAAAGTTCAGGCATTCTGTTGGCGAGAAGCGGGTAAGGGCGTCGGCGATTGCGTTGTCGAGGGCTTCGAGAGTTCGTGCGCCTGCCTTGCGCAGCAGGGACTTTAATTTGGCGAAGAACTGCTCGATCGGATTGAGGTCCGGGCTGTATGGCGGCAGATAGCGCAACATCGCACCGGCCGCCTCAATGGCTTCGCGGACGCCCCTGACCTTGTGGCTCGACAGATTGTCCATCACGACAATGTCGCCCGACCGCAGCGTCGGAACGAGGAACTGCTCGACCCAGGCGAGGAATGTCTCGCCGTTCATCGGGCCGTCGAAGACGCACGGCGCGGTCATGCCGTCCTGGCGCAAAGCTCCGACGAAGGTGGTTGTTTTCCAATGGCCGTGCGGGACTGTGCAAACGAGCCTCTTGCCGCGCGCGCAGCGGCCGTAAAGCCGGGTCATTTTGGTGGACGCGCCGCTCTCGTCGATGAAGACCAGGCGCTCCGGGCTCAATTCCGCCTGACCGGCGCGCCATTCCACACGCGCCTCGGCGACATCGGCCCGATCTTGCTCCGCAGCTCTCAGTGACTTTTTTTGAGCGTCAGGCCGAGCTGGCGCAGGCGCTTCCACAAGCAGCCGATACTGACCTTCACGTCGTGCGTGGCCAGCAGCCACGCCCGGATCTCCTCCAGCGTGGCGTCTGGCTTGTGCACGATCCGCTGGCGCAGCGCTTCATCGTGAGCAGCAAGTTTCGGAGCCGGCCCGCGGCCCGACGGGCGAGCCGTCGTCTCGCCAGTCGCCCGCCAACGCCCCAGCGCCTTGTAAATGTAGGAAACGCTGACCCGCAGCAGCGGCGCTGCCTGATACGCTCCCATTCCGCCGTCGACGACGGAAATGACCCGTTCACGCAAATCTTGAGAATAAGGTGCTCCCATCAAAGCCTCCGCCTCGAATCAATGCGGAAACTGAATCATGGAGCAACCGCGCTGGGAATCCTCCGATTCCACCAATTGTGAAAATGCTCTAGTGCGGAGCGCGACCGACTGGGCTAGGAGAGGGTCGGCGCCGCGCGGAGTCGGCTCGCTGGTCAAGATCCGCCGCGCCATCGGCGGGAATGAGTGCTCCGAAACGAGAAGCTCCTTCGACCTTAAATAAGCGGCGCAACATTGCGTCGGGCGTTTCTTTTGGTATCAGCTGCTTCACGCAGGCGATTCGGCGCGTGGTCGACTGAGAATCAGTAAGACGGCGAAGTGCGTTGCCGAGCTACGGCAATTGAATCTGTGCTGGCGTGCCCCAGTTTTTGCGGTTGCCGGCGCAATCACAGCGGCGACGAATTTCCGCCGTTTGCTTACTCGATTGAATGATGCTCAATCGAAGTTCAGTTCGTGCGCACATATCGCGCTGTAAAATAAGTGAAACCTGGCGCACCCGACACGAACGTGTGACCTTTGCCTTCGCAGGGCAACGGTGAATTCGTTCTGGATGAAGGCCTTAACCGCCGCGAGGTTGGACCGAAATCACGTTCGATCACTGCCTAAGAATGCTCAATCATGATTGAGCGTGAAGACGGCCCGCGAGCGGAATTGTTGTGGACCAGCAAACTCAAAACGAAATTGCTTTGGAAAACAATCGTCGGTTCGTAGTGCCAAACAATTGGGGTATGGGTCGGGGATCGGTCCTCTGTGCTCGATCATGACAAACCCGAGTAAGCACAAAGAGTCTTTGCCTGCACTTGACGATCCTATCAAATCACGGATTCCGAATCGACATCAATCCTCGTCGCATCCATTGCCGAGCGTCTCGGACGTAATGCATCCGTTTCGGGTGACCGACGATGGCACGGCTTCTAACTCGCCTCTTCAATAGACAGTGACCTGGAGGGTCGGCAGACGATGAGATTTCTGCGATCCCAACGTTCAAGTTCCTCGAGAGGGTAGAGAACGGCCTTGCCGAGCTTTAGGAACGAGGGCCCGACTCTCATGGAGCGCCAGTTGCGCAAGGTCCCCTCGCTGATCCGTCCGCGATAACGGTCGACAACCTCGCCAAGCGTCAGGAACATTTGATCGGACATGCCAGTCTTCCTTGTTGTCCGGACACTTCCGGCATCAAGGCGTGCGATTATGTTCGGTGGTCCTGTTTTAACCGCAACGGAGGTCCGGGACTGAATAATCCATCGGTTCTATGCATACTACAAAAATTCAATCCCACTAAATGTCCGATGCATCGGCGCCCCAATGATGGATTGGAACGAGAGTTCGATATGCGGGAACTCACTTTGGTTCCTGAGCAGCCATTCGCGTTTTGGCGAACTGATCAGCCACCCGCGCGCCGTGGGAGATTTCAGGGATCGAGGCCTGCCGCTCCGACCTCCGGCTCCGCATCGAAGCCGGCTCCGCGATCACATGAAGCCGGGGTTGCGGGGCAAATACTGAGCCCAATTTCCGAAATCATGCGACGACATTAGCAGCATCGGAAACTTGATCCGCATTCCGTGCCCAATCGCGGTGTTGAGAGACGCCTCGCTCGCGCCGGGCAGGAACGCTGACACTTGCGACGAGCCGCTCTCTATGGCCAAGTGCAGGGCCGTCCTGAAGGCGGTAGTGACGGCGTGGCGATGCAGGACGGCGAGCGGCCCGATATGTCCGCTGCCGTCGACGTAAACATAACCTGCCCAATCGTTTCCGTCATGAAGATTGAACCCTCTGGTCCCGCCATCGTTCATCAGGTAGCAATGATGCTTTTCGCGGGACACGCCAAGGACCCTTCCATCCACCAGCGCGAGGCGACGCAGGGTCGAAGGTTCCTTCTTGAGCGGCGTGAAACTGAATTGCGGCCCCTGCAGCCTGCCGACCAAATGCTCTCGCGCTACAGTCACGCTGTAAATGGGGAATCGCGGAAATAGTCCGTGGCGGATGTAGAGGCCTTGCGAAACGGTGTTGAAGCTGAAGGTGATAAGGACCTTGTTGGAAGCGCCCGATTTCTCGGCGTGTTCCAGGGTCCGTTTGATCAACTCGTTGCCGATGCTCCGCCCCTGTTGATCGGACGATGCGAAGAGCTGCGCCAGAAACCACATGTCGCCGCAGACCCAGCTCCATGCGAAACCGAGGATCCGATCGTCCTCTTCCGCCACCCACAGACCATCGGCGTCGTCGTTTAAGGAAAACGACTGAAATTTGGGCGGCGACGACACGGCCATCGGCCCGAAGCCATGCCGCTCCGTGAGATCGTTGATGCTGGAGACGACAAGGGCGTCGGCGAATTCCAGATCCTGCGCGCGTGCTGGCCGGTAAACCACAGACATCTGATAACTCCGCTGCGCGGTCGCGTAAGGTTCAAAATCTCGCCGTGCCGGGATCGAGCCCGAGCGCCAGCCGGCCGGCAATGATGTAGTTGTTCGGGCTCATCGCGATATGCTTGGCCGCGGCGCGCACGTCGCGGACCGCGCGCTCCAGGGCGCAACTCTCGAAGATGGCGGCGGCGCCCGCGCTGGCGGCCAGCATGTCGGCGACGGACATCGCGGTCTCGGCCGCATGTGCGTTTGCGATCCGAATGGACACGCGCGCTTCCACCAGCCGTTCGCCGCCTGCCTCGGTCGCGGTCATCAATTCCGTCATGGCATCGATCAGGAAGGCGCGGGCGGCGCGAAGCATCGCTCTTGTCCGCCCGACCGTCGCCTGAACGGTTTCGCGATCGCGCAGCAAGGCCCGGGCACCGAGGCGGCCTTTCCCGGAGGCAAGGTCTGCGAACGAGGCGATGGCGCCGTCTGCGATACCGAGCGGCACCCCGCAGATGCTCCACGCGAACACCGAGGATGGCGGCATCCGATAGAGCTGCCCGGATTGGGTGGGTTGCAGGCCGAGGAAGGGATGGGCGTGAGCGGCAGGCACGAACAGGTCGCGCACCTCGAAATCGCAACTGCCGGTGCCGCGAAGTCCGGACACATGCCAGTTATCGAGGATCGTCACATCCGCCCGGCCGGGATAGCAGCAGATCAGGGGTGAACCCGGATCCTCGGGCTTGACGCTGGCCAGCACCATGAATCGCGTCGCGTGATGCGCGCCGCTGCCGAACGGCCAGCGCCCCGAAACGCAATAGCCGCCTTCGACAGGGATCGCTCTGCCGACCGCACCGGTCGAACTGACGACAAAGGCGCGCGGCGCGGCAAACCAATCGCTTGCGACAGTCTCACCGAGATAGCCGCCGATCCGGCTCATGCCGCCGCCGTTGCCGACGAGCCAGCCGACCGAGCCATCGAGCGGCGAAGCGGCCTCGACGACGCTCATGAACGAGAAGGGGGACAGTTCGGGCCCGCCGAGCGCTTTGGGTAGCCACAGGCGGAACAGGCCAGCATCGGCCAGCGCCCCGAAAACCGCGTCGGGCAATCGCCGGCCGCCGTCGAAGTCGTTGCGCTGCGCGGCGATCAGCGGGGCCAGCGACCGGATGGCCTCGAGCGTGCTGCAAACCCGATCCGGGGCATCGGCAACCATGGCCGGGCCGGGACCGGCCATCAGATCAGACTGCGCCATGATCGTTGGCCCTCCGCCGCATTGCAGGGATCACGCATCGGGTCGTATCCGACGCTTTCCTCAACCCCGTTGCAGCATGATCGCCTGTTCCCCCGGAGGTCCTGAATCTGTTCCGAAAAAGTTGCAAATTCCTCCGAAAATGTAGTCTCTAGACCATGGTGACGATCCATGAATTCGGTCCCTATCGCCTCGACGCGGACGCCGGGATGCTGTTTCGCGAATCCGAACCGACCACGCTCGGACGGCGCGCGGTGACCCTGCTTCGGCTGCTGGTCGAGCGGGCGGGAACGCCGGTTTCCAAGGACGCATTGATGGAGGCCGCGTGGCCGGGGCTTGCGATCGAGGAGAGCAACCTGACGGTGCAGATCGCAGCGCTTCGACGGACATTTGCCGGCATCGACGGGGGCACGACCTGGATCGAGACCTTGCCGCGCCGCGGCTACCGCTATATCGGGCCGCCGGTTGCGACCGGATCCGAAGCGGGCCCGCTCACGCCACACCCGCCTGCGGTGTCCGACAAGCCGTCGCTCGCGGTGCTTCCGTTGTCGAATCTGAGTGGCGATCCCGCGCAGGATTATTTTTCCGACGGGATCACGGAAAACATCATCGCCGAATTGTCGCGGTTCAGGTCGCTGTTCGTCGTCGCCCGCCACTCCAGCTTCGCCTACCGGGGCAAGACGGCCGAGATCAAACGGGTCGGCCGCGAACTCGGCGTCCGGTACGTGGCGGAAGGGAGCGTGCGCAAGATCGGCAGCCGGGTGCGGGTGACGGTCCAGCTTCTCGATGCCGCGAGCGGCTACCATCTCTGGACCGAGCGCTACGACCGTGAACTCGAAGACATCTTCGCCCTTCAGGACGACATCGTCCGGGCGATCGTCGCAGCCCTGCCGGGCCGGCTGGAGGACGCCGGCCGCGAGATCGCCAGACGCAAGCCGACTTCGAGCTTTACCGCCTATGATCTGGTTCTGCTGGGAAACGAGCGGTGGCGCCAGTTGACCGTGAAAGGCATGGCGGAGGCAAGGGAGTATTTCCGGAGCGCCGTCGCGCTCGACCCGCAATATGCCTGCGCCCACGTCAACATCGCCTGGACCATCATCTGCGACGTGTTTCTCGAATCGCCCGCCACCACGACGTTGGATGAGGCGCTTCGAGAAATCGAGACCGCGCTCGATATCGACGACGGCGACGCCTGGTCTCACGGCGTCTTCGCGCAGTTGCTGTTCCTGCGGAACGAGGACGCCAGGGCCGAAATCCATTTCAGCCGCGCGCTCGCACTGAATCCAAACGACGCCGATGTCGCCGCCGTTTTCGCAAACATCCTGATCTACTGGGGACGGTGGCGCGAGGCGCTTGCATGGATCGGGACAGCCAAGCGGCTCAACCCGTTTCCGCCCAACCTATACCATTGGTATCACGCGCTCGCCCTTTATTCGGGGCGCGATTACGAGGGCGCGGTCAAAGCGTTGATGGAGGCGCGATCCCTCGACAGGTGGTCGCACGGCCTGCTTGCGGCCTGCTTCGCTCAGATGGGCCGGTTCGGCGAAGCGCGGTCCGAAGCGGAGGCATTCGTCAGCGAGCGGTATCGTGAAATGAAGGAGAATGGCGAAGCACCACCCGCAAATACCCTCGACCTCGCTCGGTCGCGAGCCGAACGGTACAGAAATCCCATCGACCGCGAACACTTCCTCGGCGGCTTGCGAATGGCCGGCCTGACGAGCTGACACCAGTTGAATGATCTCACGCGCCGCGTGGGGTGCGGACCTATCGAGTACTTGTCGCGATGGCGAATGGCACTTGCGCAGGATGCGCTGACTCGCGGCGTTAAATCCCTCGATCGGATCGCTGATGAAATAGGCTACGAATCCGCAAGTGCTTTCAGCACGGCTTTCCGCAAGCGTCTGGGCTGCTCACCAGGCAAGTTCGCCAAGCTTGCCGGCAGCGCGGCACATCAAGGCCAGCCATGACGACGGGTGCACCGGAGAGGAAGTATTCAGCCGAAGTTGGCCAACCGACAACCTCCGGTCATACAACTGGTAAGTCGGCGCCTGCGGACATGCCTTCGAAGGGCTACGCATAGCCGTTCAGGCGGCCGCCTGGAACAGCAATCTGAGATAATTGCGCGTCGCCGATTGAACCTGTGCAGCCGCAGATCGCCCGGACGATATCCCCGGTGTGGCCTTTTCGCGCGACGGGCCCGCCGAATCTACGATCGAACCTTGGTGGGTCTAGGCGTTCGCGAAGCGGAGCGCTAAGTCGATACTGTTATCGCGCGCTCTGGAGTTAGCCCAAGCGTTGGATCATGCTTGATCATTTCGGTGCGGGATTAGTAGGGACCAAACGGGCGAGTGGGGTATCGAGTAGGGTCTTGTGCACCAATCGACTCCCAACGTTTACCGTATTGATTTTATAGAGATTTATCGATGAAGAGAATCGCGCTGGGATAGGTGTCTGGGCGCTGTAATAGGTGACTGTTCGCGATCATCCCGATGTCTCAAGCTCCGTCCTGCTCGATGTTATTATAGCACGGCAGATCACGAGATTCTTCCGATCCCATGCCTCTAGCTCAGCGAGCGGATAGAGCACCGCCCTTGCCAATCTTTAGAAAGGACAGTCCGACCTTTCTTGGAGCGCCAGTTCCTCAAAGTGCCCGCGCTGACCTCTCCTTGATAGCGTGCGGAGATCTCATCGGTTATGAGAAACGCAGTGGCAGGCATAGTGGGATAACATCGGAGCGTGTTTGGGCAGCATGCCAGCCAAAGAGACGTTCGGAGGTGAGGGGAGTGCTGTACTTCCCTGTCGCGTCGAGCATCATCTCAACGATGCCTTTATCAAGAAGTGTTTTTGGCGTGGCCGATTAGGGCGAACTCGCTGCTGCTTGCGGCGCCCGCCATTCGCAAATTGTCGCACCCCTTGACACCAACTGTAACGGCGTGCAGTTCGCTAAACGCCGGGGTTTCGCGCCCAGCCCGCGAGTATCAATTGAGCTGCGCGCTTGGCCTCGCGTGCGGCATTCTTGTTACCTTCACCGGCCGAAACGATCGAACCCTTCATCAGCATATGCCAGGCCTGCGAGAATTCTTCAGGATCTTGCAACTTCGCCTCTTCGGCCAAGCCGCGGATAATGGCGCGAATTTTGGCGAGATGGATCGCGGCTGCCCGGCGTACGGGGCTCTCGATATCGGATTCAAGCAATACGTTGATGAACGAGCACCCCTCAAAAGTCTTCTTTCGAAACCAGCCGTCGAAAACATCGAAGATGGCAAGCAACCTCTCCTCGGGCGTCGAAGCGCGGCGTCTGATCTCTGCCTCGAGCCATCCGCGCGTCCAGACAGTCTCGCGCCTGTCGAGGAAGGCGATTGCGAGGTCGACCTTGGAGTTGAAATTGCTGTAAAGGCTGGCTTTCGCACATCCTGACTTAGCAAGAATCGTATCGATGCCGACCTGGCCGACGCCCTTCGTGGCAAACAGCTCGTAGGCCGCACCAAGAAGACGCTCGCGCGGTTTCAATGGGTCTTTCGTTTCCGGCTTTGCCACTTCGATTCCCCGATGACCCGTTGTTGGACGCCAATTTCGGTCCACGGCCACACCGGCTTTTCGCATCAGTTCGGCGGGCGTGCAAGCGAGGGACTTGCTATTAACCTCTCTCAACGCACGAGTTGACGATCTAGCTCCCGATCGAAATCTGGAGCTGCAGCAACGCGTCCTCCGCCAAACCGCCTCTGGCTCCTTGGACAGACTTGACCGCGGCGTCGAACCGGAATCTAATATGGACAGACCAGTCTGTCCAGTTCTTCCTAGGGCTCGCGGGTCTGCAAAAAATCATAAAGTACAAAGGAGGATTCAAATGCACGTTCCGACAGAACCCGTCGGCTCGCTTCCGCGACCCGCAAAGCTTCAGGCGGCCATCGCCGCATACGACGCAGGCAAGATCACAAAAGATCAATTGACGCAGGAACAGGATGCGGCATGTTTCGATTCCATCAAACGCATGGAAGCGGCCGGCTCGCCGATCGTCTCGGACGGCGAGCAGCGCGTGTCGAGCTTTGCTACCTATCCGCTGGCGGACACGCTTGCTGGGACAGGCCTTGCTCAAAACCTCGCCGGTGATGGTCAGTATTTTGCGATCTTCACAGATGGCCATCATCGCCAGTTGCCCCGTCTGATAAGCGGCCCGTTCAGATATCAGACTTACGCCGCAGAATATGTGGAAAAAGCAAAGAGGATGGCAACCAAACCCATCAAGCAGGCGGTTATCGCGCCCTCCATGCTGTCGCTGCTCTATCCGCTCGATGGCGAGGTGAAGGGCTACACGCGCGAGCAGTTTCTCAGCGATCTCTGCGATGAGTGTGAAAAGGATATTCGCAAGGCGTTCAAGGCCGGCGCCTCGCGGGTCTCGATCGACTTCACCGAGGGACGGCTTGCATGCAGGAACGATCCAAAAAATCCTTGGACGGGGCGCAAGATGCTCGCCAGCTTCATTGAGCTGAACAACCGGGTCATTGATCGCTTCTCGGCCGAAGAGCGCAAGAACATCGGTATTCACACGTGCCCGGGCGGCGACTGCGATGCCACGCACAGCGCCGATGTGGACTACGCCGACCTGCTTCCTAGCATGTTCAAGATGAATGCCGGGTACTTCCTTATCCAACTCGCGAGCGAGAAGGACAAGGAGCGAGTCTACAAACTGATCGGCGAGCACAGTAGGAAGGACGCGAACGGCGTTCCTCAAGTTGCCTTCATCGGTGTGATCAATCCGCAGAACCCCCGCGTGGAGACGCCGCAGGAAGTTTGCGACGACCTCATGCTGGCATCGAAATACATTCCGAAGGAAAGACTGGGCGCGACCGATGACTGCGGCTTCTCGCCATTCAGTATCGATGCGAAGCCCAAGCACGGCTCCCCGGACGTGGCGCGCGATATAGCGTTCCAGAAGATCAAGTCGCGGATCGAAGGAGCAAGAATGGCTTCGGAAAAGCTCGGCCTTGAAGCCGCAGCCTAGTACGCGCAGTCCACGCGGGTCCCGATTGGCCCTGAATGGAGCAACCATAGGACAGGCCCCGCCCTGAAATTCAAAGGGTGGGGCGCATTTCAGAGCCGAACCGTCGCGGCGCCTCGGCGCAGTTCTTGATAGATCACGATGGCGGGCGCAACGGAGCATCTCCGCACGCGCGGGAACGTCAGAGCGTTGTTGAGAGATTAGACCGGCAGGGAGGCAACATGTCGGTCACCAATGGCTTTGGTCCGGCAACATTCCCAATCAGGTTCGGCCTTGGCTTCACGGACGATCTGTCAAGCGGGAAGCAAGTCTCTGACTATCTTGGTCGGATCGGATCTAGTTCACCAGTCGCTGGCGAACTTCACGAGCCCAGCTTCAATTGCGTGACGTTTGTCCAGCATCAATCTAAGTCGGACGCTGCGCCAGCACTCATATCTCCCACGCTGTTCCGACCAGAGTGTTTTCGTGCGTTGCATTTATGCGTGGATACGATCTCCATGCCAATTGGCAACTGTATGATGAGCTTATCTTTTCTAGTGGGCAAGAAGTGGGTTCTAGTGGGCAACGGATGGGAAATATTGTGGTTGTTCACCCTCAAACATCTAGCCGATACAGGTGTGCGATGTAGTTCGGCGGCGTGTGTACAGGTTGTCCGAATTCATAAGCGGTGCGTGTGATGGATAGCGAAACGCTGATGCTTGAAATCCGTGAATACTGTCAGCGTTTTTCGGTTGCCGAAACAACCTTCGGTCGCTTGGCTATCAACGACGGAAAATTGGTTTCGAGACTTCGATATGGCGGACGAGTGACCGCCGAAACGGTGGATCGCGTGCGCGCGTTTATCGGAAAGCCGCCCCGCGAGCGGGGGCTCGCCACATCGAGGCGTCCCAGAACTCACAAGGTTGCCCCGCAGACTGGAGTCTTAGATATGAATTCCACCGCGCAGATTCTCCAACCGTCCCAAGTTGTCCCTTCCGGATCCTTCGACAGGAATCCAGAACAGAACTTCCGCTTTTACGACAATCGCCAAAAATATTTGATGTTTGTCAATACGTGCAGCGAGAAGCGAGTTGTCGCAGAAAGAGTCTCGCAGGAATTAGCGAACATACACCCCCGCCCGCCGGCTCTGCGGGTGTTCGACGCGGGCGTCGGCGACGGAACTGTTCTATCCCGCGTCATGCGCTCAATGCATCAGCATTTTGAAACGCTTCCATTCTATGTTGTTGGGAAGGAGATAAGCCTCGAGGACATTCGCCTGACCCTGGAGAAGATTCCAGACAGGTTTCAAGAGCATCCGGCGACAGCGCTGATTCTTACCAACTTGTATTATTCGGAAGCGCCGCTTCTCATACCGAACTCGCCGGCCGTGGCGGCGCGGCTGGTTTGGCATGAGGTGCCGTTGAGAGGAACTACATCTGCCGAATATGAGCAACAGATCAACGATCTTGAGCCGTTCCTTGCGCAGCATTGGCGAGCAAATGTCAGCAAGAAAACCGGTAACCCGGTCTATGAGCAGCCCGCAGTGCTCGTTCTTTATCTCGAGAAATACAAGTTCTTGTTGAACCAAGTGTTGCCAAAGCGTGGATCAATCACCACCGACTACGATCTGATCCTGGCTTCGCAACCGTATCGTGCACGAGCTTCGGCCACGTTCAAAGCGCAGAAGGTTATCGCGCCTTTGGTTCAGGGATTGGCTCCCGGAGGCCGCCTGGTGGGCGTCCATTCGTGCGGCGACGACCCAGGTTTGGAGATTGTGCAAGCTGTCTGGCCGGGCGAGGCCCCGTTCAACAGCACCCGCCACGACATCCTTCGTGAAACCAAGTCGGTGCTTGGTAATCGCGCTCGCTATTTCAATTTTAATTCCTATTCGGACGAGCGTTCGAAATTCAAATACCAGATGTACACCCTGCCAAACGAGATCGATGCGGAGGCCACATCCATCGGAACGTCGACGCTTGTTGCAGCCTGGAACAATGCAACCTATGTTGCCCAGATTGAAGACCAGCGGCTGACCGAGGTGATGATGAGCGGCCTATATCTGGAAGCGACGAGGCAGGTGCTGCGGAAACACAACGGGCTTTGGTTCAACGATGAATCTTACGTGATCTCACGCAAGCGCGACATCTGAATCCGAATCTTGAGACGAGTCTGAGGGAGGCCAAAATGAGAACAGGCGAGTATTTGTTCACGAGCGAGTCAGTTTCCGAAGGCCATCCGGACAAGGTCTGCGACCGGATTTCCGACGAGATCGTCGATCTGTTCTATCGTGAAGGCCCGAAAGCCGGCATCGACCCGTGGGCGATCCGCGCGGCGTGCGAAACGCTCGCCACCACCAACAGGGTGGTGATTGCCGGTGAGACCCGCGGGCCCAAATCCGTCACCGATGATCAAATCGAGAGTGTCGTTCGCGAGGCGATCAAGGACATCGGTTACGAGCAGGATGGCTTTCACTGGAACACCTGTGAGATCGAGATACTGCTGCATCCGCAATCCGCCGACATCGCCCAGGGCGTCGATGCGCTGCAGTCGGGCACCAACAAGGAAGAGGGCGCGGGCGACCAAGGGATCATGTTCGGCTATGCCTGCAACGAGACGCCGGATCTGATGCCGGCCCCGATTTTCTACGCCCACAAGATACTAAGGCTCATCTCGGAAGCGCGACACTCCGGCGGCGAGAAGGTGCTGGGTCCGGACTCCAAGAGCCAGGTCACCGTGCAATACGAGAACGGCAAGCCGGTCGGCGTGCGCGAAATCGTGGTCTCGCATCAGCACCTGGTCGAGGAAATGTCCTCCGATCAGGTTCGCGAGCGCGTCGAACCCTATGTGCGGGAGGCGCTGCCCAAGGACTGGATCAACGGCAAGACCATCTGGCACATCAATCCGACCGGAAAGTTCTACATCGGAGGTCCCGACGGCGATTCCGGCCTCACTGGCCGCAAGATCATCGTCGATACCTATGGTGGCGCGGCCCCGCATGGCGGCGGCGCGTTCTCCGGCAAGGACCCGACCAAGGTGGATCGTTCGGCAGCGTACGCCGCCCGCTACGTCGCCAAGAACGTTGTCGCGGCCGGCCTCGCCGACCGCTGCACGCTGCAGCTCGCCTACGCGATCGGTGTTGCGCGGCCGTTGTCGATCTATATCGACACCCACGGCACCGGAAAGGTGCCGGAGGACAAGCTTGAGAAGGCAATCGCCGAGACGATGGATTTGACGCCGCGCGGCATCCGCAAGCATCTCGATCTCAACCGGCCGATCTACGCGCGCACCTCGTCCTACGGGCATTTCGGCCGCACCCCGGACAATGAGGGCGGGTTCTCCTGGGAAAAGACCGACCTTGCCGAGGCGCTAAGACGCGCGGTGTGATCTTTTCTCTGGCCTCCGCGCCGCATGAAACGCAAGGCTGACTCGACGCTGACTTAGCCGCCTTGAGTAGCTGCGCCCACACAAATTCTCTCTCGGTCAAACTGGGAGAGAGCACAGGGACAGATTGGAATCGACCGCAATGAACTCCGTTTCGACGTCAGGGATGATCACATGACCACGGCAGCTGCCAAGAAGCCCGGCTTCACCGACTACATCGTCAAGGATATCTCGCTCGCCGATTTCGGCCGCAAGGAAATCTCGCTCGCCGAAACCGAGATGCCCGGCCTGATGGCGACCCGCGAGGAATACGGCGCCAAGCAGCCGCTGAAAGGCGCGCGCGTCGCGGGCTCGCTGCACATGACGATCCAGACCGCCGTGCTGATCGAGACGCTGGCCTCGCTGGGCGCCGACATCCGCTGGGTCTCCTGCAACATCTATTCGACCCAGGACCACGCTGCCGCCGCGATCGCCGCGGCCGGCATTCCCGTGTTCGCCGTGAAGGGCGAAACGTTGACCGAATATTGGGACTACACTGCAAAGCTGTTCGACTGGTATGGTGGCGGCACGCCCAACATGATCCTCGATGACGGCGGCGACGCTACCATGCTGGTGCATCATGGGCTCCGCGCCGAGCAGGGCGACACCGTTTTCCTCGACAAGCCTGCTTCCGAAGAGGAAGAGGTCTTCTACGCGCTGATCAAGCGCCTCCTGAAAGAGAAGCCAAAGGGCTGGTTCGGCGAGGTCGCCAGGAACATCAAGGGCGTCTCGGAAGAGACGACCACGGGCGTGCACCGTCTCTATGAGATGGAGAAGAAGGGCACGCTGCTGTTCCCCGCCATCAACGTCAACGACAGCGTGACCAAGTCGAAGTTCGACAATCTCTACGGCTGCCGCGAATCGCTGGTCGACGGCATCCGCCGCGGCACCGACGTCATGATGTCGGGCAAGGTGGCGATGGTCGCGGGCTTCGGCGACGTCGGCAAGGGCTCGGCCGCCTCGTTGCGCCAGGCCGGCTGCCGCGTCATGGTGTCGGAAGTCGATCCGATCTGCGCGCTGCAGGCGGCGATGGAGGGCTATGAGATCGCCACCATGGAAGATGCCGCGCCCCGCGCCGACATCTTCGTCACCGCGACCGGCAACAAGGATATCATCACCATCGACCACATGCGCGCGATGAAGGACCGCGCCATCGTCTGCAACATCGGCCACTTCGATAACGAGATCCAGGTCGCCACGTTGCGCAACATGAAGTGGATCAACATTAAGCCGCAGGTCGACGAGATCACCTTCCCCGACAAGCACCGCATCATCCTGCTGTCGGAAGGTCGCCTCGTGAACCTCGGCAACGCCATGGGCCATCCATCCTTCGTGATGTCGGCCTCCTTCACCAACCAGACGCTGGCGCAGATCGAGCTGTTCGCGAATCAAGGCAAATACGAGAAGAAAGTCTACGTGCTGCCGAAGACGCTGGACGAGAAGGTCGCCCGCCTGCACCTCGCTAAAATCGGCGTGAAGCTCACTGAGCTGCGCAAGGACCAGGCCGACTATATCGGCGTCAAGCAGGAAGGCCCGTACAAGTCGGATCATTACCGGTATTGAGGCGAGGGCACAATCATGCCATTTCGCGAAGCTGTCGTTACGATCAACCGAGATGACGTCAGCGCGTTTCTATCGGATTGGTCGATTGAGATAGTTCCAACGGAGGGTCTTGCAATCGACACCTCCTTGCGAGGCGCACGGGAGGGCACGCCAATATATGTGACGGCAATACCTGGCCACGACACGCGCAACGTTATCGACGCTTCGGTCCGGCTCAGAAAGGCCAACTTTGAGCCTATACCGCACATCTCGGCGCGAGGACTGGTTGATCATAAACAACTCAATGATCTGCTCGTGCGACTCCGGGGCGAGGCCGACGTGCACAGCGCACTATTGCTCGGCGGGGATATTCATGACGTGGTCGGAGATTTCGCATCTAGCCGTGCGATACTGGAAACTGGGCTTTTTACGAGACATGGCTTCAGGAAGGTCGGTTTCGCAACCTACGCGGAACCTCACCCTTGGATCTCGCAAGCGCTGCTTGAACGTGAGCTTATGAGCAAGCTCAGGCTTTCGGCCGAACAAGGTCTTGAAAGCTGGCTCGTCAGTCAACTCTGCTTCGCCGCCGACAGCATCGTTCGACACGCCGAGTACCTTCGCGCGAACGGCATAACCGCACCGCTGCATGTCGGCTTCGCTGGGCCGACGAGCTGGAAGAGCATGGCAAAGTTTGCCGCCATCTGCGGCGTTTCAAATTCCGCACGTTCCTTGTCGGCGCAAGTTTCGCGCGTTGGGCGGCTTCTCGCGGGTTTCGAGCCGTCGGAAATGATAAGCCGCATAGCCGCTACCGCCACCGCTCAACCCGACCTTGGTCTGGTCAAGCCGCATTTCTTCACGTTTGGCGGAGCGGAAAGGACGGTGAAATGGATAAATTCGTTCTCGGCAAGACACCCTGGGCGCGACGTCGACGAATGGAGTGAGTCATGAGCAAAGCGGCGCTTGATGTGACCGGCATCGGAAACGCCATTGTCGACATCATCTCCCACGCGGATGATGCGACGATTGTTCGGCTTCAGATGTCGAAAGCCACAATGGCTTTGATAAATCTGGAGCGATCGGAGCAACTTCGGAAATTGATGGGTCCGTCCGTGCAGCTTTCCGGCGGCTCGGCAGGCAATACTATTGCCGGACTTGCTTCTCTTGGCGCCAAGGTCGGCTATATCGGAAAGATCCGGGGTGATGCTCTCGGAGACGCGTTCCGTCATGACATCATATCGATGGGGGTGCAGTATCCAACGCCTCCCGCGCTCGATGGGCCGCCGACAGCTCATTGTGTGATTTTTGTAACGCCAGATGCTCAGCGCACCATGAACACATATCTTGGTGCCTGCGTTAATCTCACCGTGCACGATCTCGATCGCGAAATGATTGAGGCAGCCACGATAGTCTATCTCGAAGGCTATCTCTTCGATCTACCGAATGCTCAGAATGCCTTTCGGGCCGCGGCAGACATGGCGCACGCTGCTGGGCGTCAGGTCGCGTTGACCTTATCAGATTCCTTTTGCGTCCAAAGGCATCGGCGGGCGTTTCTCGATCTTATCGAAAATCGTATCGATATTCTTTTCGCCAACGAAGCGGAGTTGGCGGTCCTGTTTGATACCGAAGTCTTGGATGACGCCGTCGCCTTCATCGTTCCCAAGGTTAGGTTTGCCGCTATCACCCGCGGATCGCTGGGCTCCATCATCATCACGGGCGGACGCATCATTTCCATACCCTCTGCGAGAGCAACTTCCGTTGTTGATACTACCGGTGCGGGCGATCTCTATGCGTCTGGCGTTATGTTTGGTTTGGCGACCGGGCGATCTTCTGAAGAATGCGGCTGGCTCGGAAGCGTGGCCGCCGCGGAGGTCATTTCGCATTTTGGGGGCAGGCCTGTGATTCCGCTCAAAGACTACCTTACTTCCCGATCGATCGATCGAGATACCGGCCACGGCGCGCCACGTGCAAATCCAGCGTAAGCAGGTAGCTCAATGACGAGAACGCCCACGCGACCGCCCAATGGATCGATTAGGTGAGCCATGGTGCCCTCGCATACTGAAGAATGGAGTTCGGTGTTGAAAAACTCGATCAAATATTGACCATAATGCCCCAGAGCGGTGTTAGCTGATGCCCAGCCGATCATTCGTACTGACCCTTTCATGCCTAAATCGCCCAGGGATCGTGGCCGCATTTTCCAGCACGTTGTTTCGCGCGAACTGCAACATTACCGATGCTCAGCAGTTTGATGACACCGGAAGCGACCGGTTCTTTGCACGCGTGATGTTCGATTCTAATGAGGCGACAGCTAGCGCCGAAATTCTTCGAGCCGAAATCGAGGCGGCGCTTCGACCATTCAAGGCTACCTGGAGCATTCGCGATCGCTCATTGCGCCGTCGTACCATTGTGTTCGCGTCAAAGCTCGATCATTGTCTAGCCGACATCATATATCGATGGAGAATCGGGGAGTTAGAGATGGATCTGGCTGGGATTGTCTCGAATCACCCAAAGCAGAACTACACAAACCTAAGTCTGGACGGAATTCCGTTCCATTATCTTCCAGTATCGAGGGATAGCAGGTCCACCCAGGAAGCGCAGATTGAGCAACTATTGGTCGTGGAAAGAATCGATCTGGTTGTCCTTGCGCGCTACATGCAGATATTGAGCGACGGCCTCTCGTCACGGCTGCTGGGTCGTTGCATCAATATCCATCATTCGCTTTTGCCAGGTTTCAAAGGTGCAAAGCCATATCATCAGGCGCACGAGCGAGGAGTGAAGTTGATAGGTGCTACGGCTCATTACGTTACCAGTGAACTCGATGAAGGACCGATTATCGAGCAGGATGTGGAACGAATTACCCATCGTGATCGACCTGACGATCTGGTTCGTAAGGGCCGGGATATTGAGCGCAGGGTATTGGCTCGGGCCCTGCGTTATCACCTGGAGGACCGTGTTTTTCTGAATGGGAAGACGACAGTTGTTTTCCCCTAGCAAAGTCGGGTCTGCGAAACATGTAACCTGACTAGGGCAGGGATCATTTCGGGCGGCCCGCGAGTTAGGCCAAGTTGCACCGCTGCGCAACCGCTGAGCCGAGGCTAGGGACGAAGCAGATAATACTCGCTTTGTCGGGTAAACGTTGCCGCCTTCAAAGACATCTCAATATCGCTGCACGCGTCCAGATGATCAGCGTTTAGCGATCAATTTTTCGATGCGCAGACCTGGAGACCCTGCGGGACGAGTCTTGGTCGTATCAAAATTGCTGGTAGCGCGCAGGTATCCTAGCGGATCGCGTTTAAATCGAAACAATTGAGGATTTGCATGGTAGCTCGGATCATCGATGGAAAAGTCATTGCCGCTAAGCTTCGAGCGCGTGTTGCCGACGAGGTTACGAGGGTCCAGCGCGAAGATCAGCTTACGCCGGGGTTGGCCATGATTCTAGTTGGCAACGATCCCGCCAGCGAAGTTTACGTCCGAAGCAAGCACAAGCAAACGCGGGCCGCCGGCATGGCGTCGTTCGAGCACGTGTTGCCCGCCGATGTCGCGCAGTGCGAATTGCTCATGCTGATCGCAGGGCTCAATCGCGATCCCCTCGTGCACGGAATTCTCGTGCAACTCCCGTTGCCGAAATCGCTCGATACCGAAAAAGTCATTGCGGCCATCGATCCCGCGAAGGATGTCGATGGATTGCATCCGCACAATGCCGGACGCCTTGCGGGTGGACTGCCGGCCCTGTCGCCCTGTACGCCGCTTGGCTGTATCATCCTGACCAAGAGCGTGCATGCGTCGCTTGAAGGCATGGACGCTATCGTGATCGGGCGGTCTAACCTTGTAGGGCGGCCGCTGGTGCAAATGTTGCTCAATGAAAACGCGACTGTGACCATCACGCATTCCCGCTCGTGCAATTTGCCGCAACTTTGCGCAAGTGCCGATCTGGTCTATGCCGCCGTGGGCAAGCAGGAGATGGTGCGCGGAGATGGGATTAAGAAGGGCTCGACGGTGATCGATGTCGGTATCAACCGCTTGCCGGGCGCTGACGGGGAAATTCGTCTGGTCGGTGACGTTGCCTATCACGAGGCATTGAACGTCGCGGGTGCGATTACCCCGGTGCCCGGTGGCGTCGGGCAGATGACCGTGGCATGCCTGCTGGTCAATACACTCCGCGCGGCCTGTACAATTCACGGGCTGTCGGCTCCGAAAGTCTAGTCGAACTAGAAAGAAGGCACGGGATCACGCTCTATCATTTTGGCTCCCGGATCATCTGTGATCAAACGTGCAGATTGGGTACTGAGTGGGATACTTGTGCACCAGGATTATCGTGCTGTGTTGCTCGGCTCGAACTTCCCACTTCAGATGGTCCTATCGGAACTCAGCAACGATTTTTCTTCGGATTCTCACGGTGGCGAGTGGCCGCTTCGGCAAGCAGGACTTTGTCTATTTTCCAGAGGGAGACGCCCATCGCTGTCCGGCTGGAGAGCGATTGCCGCATCGCTATACAAATGAAGAAGACGGCAAGCTGCTGCGACGTTACTTGACCGCCGCCTGTCAAAATTGTGTAAGCGTGTAGCCGAAGCCGTTCAGGCTCTGAAGTTCCACGGCATGAGGGCATCGATCTGAGTGATCGGCCACCGGTTCGCGATGCGCTCGAGCGTTTGCGTGAGCCAGGCGAGTGGATCGACGTCGTTCATTTTGGCGGTCTGCAGAAGCGTAGCGATGGTCGCCCAGGAGCGGCCGCCACCATGGCTACCCGCGAAGAGCGCATTTTTTCTTGTGATTGCCTGGGGTCTGATGGTCCGCTCGACGATATTGGAGTCGATCTCGATACGACCGTCGCTCAGAAAGCGCTCGAGTGCGGCGCGTCTGGATGTGGCATAGCGGATCGCCTCGGCGAGCTTGGATTTGCCGGACAGACGCGGCAGCTCCTTCTCCCACAGATCGAACAGCGCCGCAACGATGGGGGCGGACCTTTGCTGGCGCGCATTCAGCCGCGTCTCAGGATCCTGGCCGCGGATATCGGTCTCGATCTCCCACAGCTCGACCATGGTGGTGACGGTCTGTGTCGCCAGGCGCGAGCTCTCGTTGACGTGAAGCTCGTAGAACCGTCTCCTGACGTGGGCAAAGCACGCTGCAAGCCGCACTCCCTCGTTGGCGCCCGCCGACCTGGCGAGCCGATTATAGGCGGCATAGCCATCGACCTGGAGGATGCCAGCAAAGCCTGCCAGATGGCGCTCGACGCATTCGCCGCCACGGCTGTCCTCGAAGCGATAAGCGACCATCGGTGGACCGATGCCGCCAAACGGCCGGTCGTCACGGGCATAAGCCCACAGCCAGGCCTTTTGCGTCTTGCCGGATCCGGGAGCGAGCGTTGGCAGGGTCGTCTCATCGGCGAAGATCCGTTCGCCTTGCTTGACCTTTTCCAGCACATAGTCGGCCAGCGGCTGCAATTCGAAGCCGACCTTGCCCATCCACTGCGCCATCAACGAGCGGTCCAGCTCGACCCGATCGCGGGCGTAGATCGCTTCCTGCCGGTAAAGCGGCAGCCCGTCCGCATATTTGGAGACGGCAATCTGGGCCAGAAGCGCTTCAGTCGGAAGGCCGCTCTCGATCAAATGGGCAGGCGCTGGCGCCTGTACCACGCCGTCGCGGTTGCGATAGGCGTATTTCGGGCGGCGCGTGACGATCACGCGGAACTTCGCCGGCGTCACATCCAGCCGCTTCGACACGTCCTCGCCGATCAGCACCTTCTCCAGCCCCTCGCACCCGGCAGGAACCTCCGGCTCGATGACGATCTCCACCCGCTCCAGATGCGCCCCGAACTCCTTGCGCGGCCGCGGCACGCGTTTCGGCATGTCCTTGCCGCCAGCCTTGGCCAGTTCGGCTTCAACCGCCGACACGCCGGTCTCAATCTCCTCGAACACGAAGGCGATCTGCTCCGTGCTCAGCTTGTCGCTGCGCAAGCGTTCCGAGCGCGTGCCGTAAAGCGTGCGCTCCAGCATTTTGACGATCGCCGTCAGCTCCACGATCCGCGCATCGGCGGCCTTGTTGATCGCCGTAAGATCGGTGTTTGCAGCGGCAATGCGGCTGTTCTCGGCCTCGATCGCCGCCCGCTCTTCCGCCAAGGCGACGATCAGCGCGTGGGCTTCGGCAAGCGTCGTCGGGAGCTCTGTAACGGGCGTCGTCATCGTCGCCATCACAGCAGAGTCGCCGCCACTCTTCCAAACTTTTCAGCACCCTGATTCAATTCGCCGCAGCTTGTCAGCCTACCGTTTCTGGGCGCTTCACAACCACCGGACGCACCTTCGTCCAGTCCAGCCCGTCAATCAGCGCGAGCAACTGCGCATGGTTCAGCTGCACCCGGGTCGGCGCAATCCTCGGCCAGCAGAACTTTGACTCCTCGAGAGTCTTGGCAAACAGGCATACCCCGCTGCCGTCCCACCAAACCGCCTTGATCCGATCCGCCCTTTTCGAACGGAACACGTACAGTGCTCCGCTGAAGGGGTCGGCCCCACCATCTCGAACCAGCGCCATCAAACCCGTGGCTCCCTTGCGGAAGTCGACCGGCGTGCTGGCCACGTAAACCTGAACACCCGCCGGGATCATGCCTGCCGAACCGCCCGGATCACAGCAGCAAGCCGCCCCGCCTCCACATCTCCACCAACGCGCACCACGACATCGCCGATGACGATTTCCACCATCTCCCCCGCCATGGTCTCAAAGCGCGCGAACTTAACCGCTCGGTCTCGCGCCCCAGAGAGCGGCGCCACCATTCCCGAGGCCAGCGCCTTGCGTCGCCACGCAAACAACTGCGATGGATCGATCCCATGACAGCGCGCTATCGCCGACACGTTCGCCCCCGGCGCAAACGTTTCCCCGACGATGCGATCCTTCTCCTCCCGCGACCAGGTGCGGTAGCTCCGCCCGGGACTCACCGAAAGCCGCTCGGCCGCCGCTGTGATAACTTCGAAATTCTTCGTATCAGACATATGTTCGCTCTCATGAACTCCTGGGACAAATCACCAGGAGATTCTCTGACAATCGAACATCATCCGCTACGTGGGATGACCTACACGCTTACAAAATTGTTCGCTCAAATAGCGATGCTCGACAGGGCCAGAGCGGCGGATTGCGCGATCGCAGCATGAGCATCTGCTCGAGGTTGTGCAGCAGCGGCTTGATGCAAACCCACAAGCCATGCGTCGGCGCCGCGAGACGGTCGAGCATCCGTTTGGCACGATGAGGGCCCGCATGGGGGCGACACACTTCCTCACCAAAACCGCTTCCAAAAGTAGCGGCCGGGATGGCTCTCTTGGTCCTCGCCTACAATCTGACACTTGTCATGAACATCGTCGGGACCAAGCCGCTGATGGCTGCGATCGCGGCCTGAGACCGAACCGGTCCTGGCCTCTCTCCGACCTCCCTGTAAAGGGCGTTTTTACACGGCCAAGACCCGGAAGGGACATTCCTTTTTTTGGGACCGATTGGCGCGGAGTCGACTACACAGATTGGCTCGGCAAGCCCGCGAGGCCGTCGCACTTTCGAGATGGGGTCAGATGGTGGGACGCATTCCCCGCCGGTCACGCCCAAGTGGCAGACCTCTGCTCGCCCGTTAGGAGTTCGTTAACCATCGCGGCCTAGCCTGCCTTCATTGCCCGGTCATCATCAGCCGATTGCCGCTCGGTTCGTTCCAGGAGAACAACCGTTGTCCGCCGAGACGCTGATATATGCCGCGCTAGGTGCGTGCCTAAAAATCTCGCCAGTGGCCGCTCGTCGCTTGCCAAGCGACTGCGCTTGCCGCGCTCATTTTCGGAGCAAAGTCCTGGTGTATAGCAATCCGTGTCCTCTCATTCCCCAGCTCGGTGGAGCAATTGTGAGGCAAAAATGACCAACGTTACCAATATTCGCGAGATGAAGGCGCGCATTACCGTGTTTGGGGTCGGCGGTGCCGGTGGCAACGCAGTCAACAACATGATCGCGGCCGGACTGCAAGGCGTCGACTTCATTGTCGCCAATACCGATGCACAGGCGCTTACCATGTCGAAGGCCGAGCGTCTCATCCAGATGGGCACGCGGGTGACGGAAGGTCTCGGCGCTGGCTCGCATCCTGAAGTGGGGCGCGCCGCAGCCGAAGAGACGATCGACGCGATCCGCGATCATTTGACCGGTGCGCACATGGTGTTCGTTACTGCGGGCATGGGCGGCGGTACCGGCACCGGCGCAGCGCCCATTATCGCCAAGACCGCGCGTGAGCTTGGCATTCTCACCATCGGTGTAGTCACTAAGCCATTCCACTTCGAGGGCCAGCGCCGCATGCGCCTTGCCGAGGCCGGCATCGCGGAACTGCTGAAGGTGGTGGACACTCTGCTGATCATCCCGAACCAGAACCTATTCCGGGTGGCCAACGAGAAGACCACGTTCTCCAATGCCTTCGCGATGGCCGATCAGGTGCTTTATTCGGGTGTGGCCTGCATCAGCGACCTCATAGTCAAGGAAGGTCTGATCAATCTCGATTTTGCCGACGTTCTCGCCGTAATGCGCGAGAAGGGCAAGGCCATGATGGGCAGGGGCGAGGCTTCTGGCGCAAACCGCGTGCTCACCGCCGCCGTGGCCGCGATTTCCAATCCATTGATCGAGGACCCGTCGATCAAGCGTGCCAGCGGCCTCATAATCTCCATCACCGGTGGCACGGACCTTATGTTGTTCGAGGTCGACGAAGCTGCTACCCGCATTCGCGACGAGGCCGACCAGGACGCCAACATCATCATTGGGGCATCGTTCGATGAAAGCTTGGAGGGTATCGTCCGCGTCTCGGTAGTGGCGACCGGCATCGATAATCTCGACCCGGCGCCCCACGTGCAACCAGCAGAAAGCTCACTTACAGAACTCGCCGGCAGGCTGCGCAACGACAGCCGTCAGATCGCCGGATCGAGCCTAGTACACCGCTGACCGACGCGCATCGCATCGGCGCGTCGGTCCAGTTCGCGCAATGAAGGAGCGATTCCGGAATCGGCCTTGGCTGAATCCGCGACCATGGACGCCGGGCACTCGGCTACATCCGGTTATGTCACTTCCCGGACACTCGACTTGGCCTCCGTGATGTCCGCCTTCGGAGTGAGTGTGTTGCAAAACTCGCTTCTGTCTTGGGGGCGAGCTTGGCTTTTGAGTTTTGGCGGTTCCTTTTGGTACGGTGGTGTGGGCTGTTTCCGTTTTGCTTGTGGATGTTCAGCACGCGACTGCCAGAGGTGGCGGAGGACGACAGATCAGCTTGGCCAGTCGCCTCAGGTTCTGCGCCGTGGCTGTGAGCAGCACTTCGTCCCTGACGCCATTCAAGCCCGCAGCCGAAGCCGGTCGAGCCTGAGAATGCGTTTCATATGAGCAAACCGCATCTCGACCTTTTTGCGCTCGCGGCGCGATTGCTGGAAGGCTTCCGTATTAGCTAGCGCACGGACACGATCGCGCACATCTTCGTTGAGGTCGCGGGTAATTTTGTGCACGACCGCCGTCGTGCATTTGGGCTTCAAGGCGCAGCCAGAGCAGTCGCTCCTGCTGGCCCTGTAGTAGACGATGTGACCTTGATCGATATTGCCGGACGCCTCGCTGAGGTCCCAATCGACTTTGAGCTTTTGCTTGGCCTGGAAAGCGCTCCAGGTGTCCTTGGCGATGATGGCCACGCCCGACATGACGTCGACGCCACGATAGCGCTTGCTGATCAAGCGATAATCGGCGCGGGTCTTCAGCTTCAGTCTCTTGGGACGTCGATTGGTCAACGACTACACTTGCGAAGCCGCGGCCATCGCGCAGAGGGTCAACGCTCCCGTGCCGCGGCTGGATGAGACTGCAACCGGGCTATGTGGAAGATGTGGCGGAGGCGACTGTTCGGATCGTCCAGCGAGCCGCGACGCAACCGGCGATCTTCGAGTGCTGCGGTTTGCGCGTCTACTCTTACGAGGAATTTGTCGGAATCGTCGCGCGCCAAGCTGGCCTTTCGCCCATCCTGATCCCAATTCCGTTCGCAGTTTGGTACGCACTGGCATGGGCTTCCGAAATACTCCCGGACCCGCTTCTCACGCGTAATCAGGTGGAGCTGATGCAGATCGATACCGTGTCGTCGCCGGAGATGCCCGGCTTTGTTGAACTTGGGATTTTGCCGCACTCGTTTGAGGCCTACCTGCCCGAATATGCTGACGTCGCATGCGTTGTGTGCGCTTGAATCAAATTAGATCATGTGATCTAAAACACATCATCCTATTTCCGAAATCAGCTTTGACGGCGAAACGATGACCTCAACCACGATCGAGGCGGTGAGCCCTGCAGATGGCGATCGAGCGGGCATGGGGGCTACCGCAAAGGGATTCGCGTGGTCTTTTCTGTCCGTTGCCATCCTTTCCGGCTGGTTTGTCGTAACCCGCCTCGGATTTCGACATGACCTGCGTGTCTGGGACATCATCGCACTGCGCTTCGGCGAAGGGGCGTTGTTGCTAGCACCCACCTTGTTGTTCGGTAGATCGCGCCTGCCGCTGCGCGCCTGGTTGCCCGGGATACTTCCGGCGATCTTGTGGGGCGCCCCGTTCATCGTCTTCGTTGGAACAGGACTGCAACTGACGTCGGCTGCTTTGGCATCTGCGATCGCACCGGCGCTGATGCCGGTATTCGCTGGAATGATCGGCTGGCTGATATTCGGCGAGATGCCGCGCGGATTACAGATTTCGGGCTACGTCTTGATCGCGGCTGGCCTCGTCGTCCTGATCCTGGGCTATACATCGGCCCAAAGCCGGCTGAACCTGATCGGCGTTCTCGCGCTTGTCGTGGCCGCGGCGATGTGGGCGGCCTGCACGCTGCGCCTGCGCGGAAGCGGACTGTCGCCGCTGCAGGCAACAGCCCTGATCTGCTTCTGGTCGGCAATCTCGTATGTTCCGATCTATGTCGCGTCTGGTCTATCCAATCTGGCCCAGGCTTCCGCGAGCGAATTGTTGTTTCAATCGCTCTATCAGGGCCTGCTGATGAGCGTCGTTGCGATCTTTGCGTTCAATCGCGCGGTCGCGTCGCTTGGTCCGAAGGCCGCCACCGCGATCATCGCACTTGTACCGGTCGCCGCGACGTTGTTCGCGATTCCGGTGCTCAATGAATTTCCGTCGTCGACGACTTCCGTCGCCATCGTCGTGATCGCTTGCGGCGTGATGCTTGCCGCGGGTTCTGTTCAGTCAAAAAAGTTCGATCAGAAAAAGGGAGAAGACGCATGATCCGTTTCTATTTTCATCCGACGCCCAATCCGGCGAAAGTTGCTCTCATGCTTGAGGAGACCGGCTTGTCCTATGAACTGGTGCCGGTCGATACCAGCAAGGGAGAGCAGCACACCCCGGCGTTTCGTGCCATCAACCCGAACGGCAAGGTGCCCGCGATCGTCGATACCGAAGGGCCCGGAGGCAAGGAGGCGCGGGTGTTCGATTCCGGCGCAATCCTGCTCTATCTGGGCGACAAGACGGGGCTACTGATTGGTTCGCCTGCCGACCGGCCGGAACTCCTATCCTGGCTGTTTTTCATCGCCAGCGGCGTGGGGCCGTTCTCCGGTCAGGCCGTTCATTTCCAGCACGCGGCCCCGGAAAAGCTGGCCTATGCGATCAACCGCTACCGTCGCGAGGTGGAGCGGCACTATGAGGTCCTCGATGCACATCTCAGGAATCGCGAGTTCATCGTCGGCAAGGAATACACCATCGCCGATATCTCCGCCTGGGGTTGGCTGGATCGCGCGCCCCGCGTGCTGCCCGGCGAAACCAGCGCGATGGCGGCCTTTCCGAATCTGGAACGCTGGTATCGCGGGATTGATTCACGTCCGGCTGTGACGAAGGCGCGATCGGTCGGAAAAGATCACGCGTTCAAGAAGGAAATGGACGAGGAGACGCGGCGCGCGCTGTTTCCTTCGAACTTTCCGAAGGTGGCCGGTTGAACGTTTTCTCACATCCACAAATTCAAAAATCGAGCAGGGGAGTTAGGTCATGCATCTCAAGGGAAAACGTGTCCTCATCACCGGAGGATCAAGCGGCATTGGTCTGTCGCTCGCCGAAGCCATGTTGGCGGGAGGAGCGAAGGTTGTTATCAGCGGCCGACGGTCGGACGCGCTGAAAGCCGCGATCGACGAACTTCGCAAGAGCGGTGGTTCGGTCGATGATGTCGCAGCGGACATCGGCACTGAGCAGGGCCGCGGCACCGCCCTCGCATTCGCACTCCAGAAACTTGGCGGCCTGGACATGCTGGTGAATAATGCTGGCGGCGTCAGGGCGGGACGGCTGGAGGACACGACCGAAGCGGAAATCAGGACCATGATCGAGGTTGATCTAGTTGCGCCGATCATGCTGACGCGAGCCGCATTGCCGGCGCTGCGCGCGAGCAACGACAGCATGGTCGTGAACATCGCGTCGGGCATCGCGCTCGTCGCCGCGCCGTTCTATGCAACCTACGCCGGGGTCAAGGGTGGTCTGGCCAAATTCGGGGAGGCACTGCGTCGCGAGCTGAAGGGCGAGGGTGTGCATGTGATGACGGTTTATCCGGGCGCTACGGATACTCCGATGATGGCTTCAAACCGTGCTGGCCCTGAGCTGGGTTTCACGCGCGAACCTGCTGCGGCGGTGGCAGAAGCCATTATCGCCGGAATCGAGGAGAATGCCTTCGAGGTGATCCGCGGCGGCGAAGCGCGTGCGAAGATGATTGCGCTCAATCGCGAGGATCCGGCGGTCCTCGACAAGCGATTCCTGGATCTCAAGCCGGCGCTGAGCGAGGCGGTGCGGGATCATTCGGCGCTCTGATGCTGAGGATCTGGGGACGGACGAATTCGATCAACGTCCAGAAAGTGCTCTGGTGTTGCCATGAGCTCGGGTTGGATTACGACCGGATTGACGCCGGACTTCATTTCGGGGTGACCGATAGCCCGGAGTATTCCAGCATGAACCCGAACCGTCTCGTCCCGACCATCGAGGACGGCGATGTCCGACTTTGGGAATCCAACGTCATCGTGCGGTATTTGGCCCACAAGCACGGTGCCGGCGGACTCTGTCCGGTCGATATCGGGCCTCGGTTCGATGCCGAGCGATGGATGGACTGGCAGGCGACGACATTTTGGCCGGCACTGCGGCCGTTGTTCATTGCGCTGATCAGAACCCCGGCCGCCGAACGCGATGCCGGCACCGTCGCGAAAGGCGAAGCTTTGTCGCTATCTGCGGTGCGGATCCTTGACGCCCGGCTGGCCGATCGGGCCTTCCTGGCCGGAGATGTCTTCACGATGGGGGATATCCCGGCGGCAACGACAGTTCATCGATGGTACGGGCTCGACATTGAGCATCCAGAGTTGCCGAATCTGCTGCGCTGGTCTGACCAGATGCGGAAGCGTCCGGCATTTCGGCAAATCGTCATGACTCCATTGAGCTGAATTACTATCCAACGCAAAGCCGCATGACCAGGCACGCCGGACCAGCGATCTAAAAAATGTTAGATCAATTGATCTATAACACGCGTGAATATTTGACCATCCTGGGAGGAGGATGGATTGGCTCGATCTACGTGGGCCGGTCGAATTGCCCCGGAGTCGAAATGTCCTGGTCGAATGATCTAAAGATCGTCTGGAAAATTGCTCTCATTGTCACGCTGTTGGGGGCGGTAGGTTTCCTTTCCATGGGATTCGCCGCAATGAGAATGAAGGTTATCGACGAGGCCTATTCAGATCTCGTGAATCGGGTCGATGTGGCGACGGTCGCCGTGGCTCCTGGAAACCGCAACGTCGAGAGCTACGTGTCGCTCGTGTACCAGTTGCTGCTGGAGACTTCGGCTGAAGGCAGCTCTCCGGATGATGTTAGATTGATGGTCGATTTCAATCAGGCGCTGACGTTTTCCGACGCGATGCGGTGCAGCCTGATGCTCGATGGAGAAGGAATATACTGGATCGAAGAGCCGCTTCGCCACGATGATTATTATCACGCAGCTCTGATCGCGCAGGCCGTGAAAACGCCAATTCAGATTGGTGAGAATTGTACGGGCCTGCTGCCGATGGTTGCGGCGCTTTCCGCGGTGGCCTCCGACTATGTGATGCTGGATCTCGACCGCATTAGCGTCACCGGATGGCAGCGCGCCGCGGGTCTTGCGGCGGCCTACCATCGCGAAGTCTCGTCGCATCTTTTCCCGGAAGTCAGTGCCCATTTGCTTGCCGCAACGCCGGGCCGCCACTGGCTCGAATATGTCGATTGGGCCGTGCCCATCCTTCAGGACCCCATTCAGATCGTCAACGGCATGGCAATCGTGCCCAACCGTCCAGGTAACGGAATGCGGTGGGATGAGGCGGCGGTCGCAAAGTTCCGGCTGGATTGATCAGATGGCAGGACCGGGCATTTCAGTTTTTGAGCCTGAACTGCATGCGCTGGCAGCGCGCCAATGGCAGGATTACCGGCGGCGGGTGCCGGGGACGTATTTTGGCGAGAGCCAGGCCCTGCTGGATCTCGATCAGGCTTATGCGGTGCAGATTGAAGTCGCCCGTCTGCGATGCGAAGCAGGCGATGCGGTCGCCGGCTATAAGGTCGGTTGCATAGGTCCTGGTGTGGTCGAGCAGTTCGGAATGAGCGGGCCGATTCACGCGCGTCTGTTTCGCAGCGAGTTACGGACTTCTGGTGAAACGCTCGCCCATTCGGCTTATGCCAACCTTGCGATCGAGGGGGAGATGGCGGTTCGCATCGCCGCCAACGGGACGATCGCCTCGGCCTTTCCTGTCATTGAACTGCATCACTTCGTCTTCCGTGGCTCGCCCAGGACGCTCGCCGAGCTGGTTGCAAATAATGGCATTAACGCCGGCGCGGTGCTGGCGCATGACCACGTGGTCACTCCGCTTGGCGACTGGGAGACCGCGCACACGTTGACGGTCACGGTGAACGGGAAAACAATGGATTCGGGGGCACTTTGGGCCACGGCTGGTGGCGCGGTCGAGGCCGTCGACTGGCTTTCTACAGATCTTCGCCGCCACGGCCTGTCATTATCACCGGGCGATCTCGTGCTGACCGGTACGCCACTCGGTCTGCATCCTGTGAGCCCGGGAGATAGCGTAATCATATCGGTGGACGGTCGTGACCTGGTGACGTGCCTAATCGCCTAGGACGTTTACTCATGGGCACATACCTGCGCGACGTCCGGCATTAACGACCTGTGCGGCTCACCATTTGAGAAGTTGGCACCCGGCGAGATAACCTGTCGCCACCACCATGCTCGTTGCAATGGGATACCAGGTTGCGACAAACAGGGGGCTGTCGTCGATGCAGTTTGTTGCATAGAAAGTTGCGGCGATGCCACTCGCGGCCAGCCCGGCGAGGGCTCCAGCTAGGCCCGGCCTTGTTGGAGCTCCGCGTCGAAGCGCCACTAAAAAGCAGGCCAGCGGACCCATCGCCAGCAGCGGAATCAAGGTGAGGCATACCCGTGCATTGGATCCCACCAACCTCGACGTCCAGAGCGATTCCGGCACCATGATAAGTTCAACCAGAACGGCGCATCCAAGAATAAGCGGCAAGATACCGAGGGCCCATCCTGGAAGACCAAACGAGGAGCCGGGTCTGCCCGCCCGTTCCATTGCTGCCATGGCCGCGATAGCCAGCGGTACCGTGACCACGAACTTAAACAGAAAACGGATGGTTTCCGTCGCGTAAGCGATATCGGGTCGAAATCCCACGCCTACAAAGAATATGACTCCGGCAATAAGACTACCCGATGTCATGGCCACCCAAACGGTTCGATCAAAATCCCAATCCGCCGACGAATCCTGTACGAGTGCTCCGATGAGCATTTCGGTTTTCATGTTGCGCTCCAGAACAGTCCTCTCGCTCGCGGCCCGCGGAATCAGCGATCCTATTGGGAGGACGCCACCCCCGGCAGATTGGCGCCGCACGCACATGAGGTTCGTTCCGAATGCTCGATAGTTACATCTACCGCCTTAATTTTGAAGTGCGATGTGCAGCCGGCGGTGCAAGCGACCTCTAAGGGCATTTCCCGAGAGCTTGCGATGCGACCGGGCCCTCGATCCTCGTTGTCGGAAAATCCGAGTCTTCAGCGGATCAGAACGCTACAGACTGCCAATCCACTTGGAAATGTTCATTGACGGGTTGCCTTTTAAACCGTCCGATCTAAAATATTGCCACAACCGCTCGCCGATGTGACCGATCTCGCACAGGAAAAATCATGGCCAGACCACGGGAATTTGATGAGGACGTCGTTCTGGAAGCGGCGGTCCAGCAGTTCTGGCAATATGGCTACGAAGCGACGTCGGTCCGGGATCTTGCTGATCGCATGGGGATCACCGGCGCCAGCTTGTACAACGCGTTCGGTGGCAAGCGTTCCCTCTACCATCGCTCACTTGAACATTACTTGAATGCGACCTTCCGCGAACGCATCACACGCTTCGAAGGCAATTTTCCGCCGCGGGAGGCTTTGGAGGCTTTCCTGGAAGAGATTATCGAGCGCTCGTTGAGCGACAAGCTTCGGCGTGGCTGCATGCTTGTGAATTCCGCTCTCGAACTCGCGCCGCATGATCCGGAGTTTCAGCGCGTCGTGGCCAAGTTTCTTTCGCAGGTCGAGGCCTTCTTTTTGCGGTGCGTGACCGCTGGGCAGAAGGATGGAACAATCGCGAGATCGCAAGCAGCAGAAGATCTTGCGCGGCTCCTGCTTGGTGTCTTGCTTGGCATTCGTGTTCTTGCGCGCAGTCGGCCCAATCGCGCTCTGCTGGAGGGTCTCATACGGCCGGCTTTTGCGGCGCTAGGAGAGCCCAAGCCGCGGAAACGCCAAGCGCACGCCTGATCCGTGCGAATGCCCCCGAATTATTCCGAATCGTGGGGCCTTAGGGGCAATTCTCCTCCGTCGTGACGTTGTAGCGGAGTACTCGCTTTTAGCCCGCGAAATGAAAATGCTCGAACGAGCGTAATTCGAATCAGAAAGATGAGCGTGGAATCGAATTCACGCGAGTACCGTTGGGCGACCTGGATGCGTGCGGCGATAAACGGTGACGTCGCGGCGTATCGTCTGTTTCTGGAGTCCGTGACCCCGTTTCTTCGTACGATCGCTACTCGCCGTTGCATGCAATTTGGCCTTGCATGGTCCGAGGCGGAAGACATTGTACAAGAGGCCCTTTTGGCTATTCATCTCAAGCGCGGGACGTGGGATCGGAGTGGTCCAATCGGACCGTGGATATCTGCGGTAGTGCGCAACAAGGTTATCGACGCATTCCGTCGCCGCGGCCGCCGTATCGATATCCCGATTGAAAACGTCATCGACACACTTGAAGTACAAAATGTTGTGTCTCCCTTGGGAGCTCAAAATCTCGACCGGCTACTGTCAGGCTTGAAGGAACGTCCTCGTAGGATTGTTACTTCCATATCGGTTGAAGGCGCCAGCATTCGTGAGACCGCGGAACGTCTCCAAATGACGGAAGTGGCAGTTCGTGTCGCTTTGCATCGTGCCTTGAAGTCACTCGCGGCGCTTTATCAAGCCGACGTTTCATAGATCCGGAAGAACCAGCCAGCCTATTGTGGTTGGCCTCGCGGAAGAGAGCATGCGTAGACTGCCACTCTCATTTGCGCTGCTGTCCAACTTCTCGGTGATCACGTCGGCGGCGCAGCGCTGGTAAGGCTACCGAACATAAGGCATTGCATTTTCAGTTGCGATATTAGACCAGTTGATCTAATATATATTGTCATGAGGAACAAGACGTTCGATCCTGACGAAGTCGTCCTAGGAGCGCTATCGGCGTTCTGGCAGCACGGGTTCGGGAGAACGAACATGCCGGAATTGCTCGATTCCATGGACGTCGGTCGGGCAAGTTTTTACAATGCGTTTGGCTCCAAGCGTGATGTGTTCCTGCGAATCCTGAACCTGTATTTCGGAACCGTGGATACGCATCTTGCGGGTCTGATCGCGAACGCTCCCGATTCGGAGTCCGCCGTTGCATCCTTGGTTGACGGTATATTGGACGTTGCGAGGAGCGCGGAACCCAATGCAACGGGCTGGCGTGGTTGTCTCATCGGCAATACGGCGCTTGAGCTCGGCGCCGACGATCAGGAAATTGTTGATCAGCTCAGGATTGGCGTCGATGTTCTCCGAACACAATTCAAAAAGGCGCTTTCGTTACCTTCCGCCGGCGGGGTGAAACGATCGAACGTCGAGATTGAACGCAGCGCCCTGCATCTCGTCGCGAGCGTGCAAGGCTGCTTGTTCTGGCCAAATCCGGGTTATCGGATGCCGACATCAAAAGCACGCGGGCGGCGATGCTTGCGACAATGATCTGACCTATCGGGAAGCACCCCGGACAACTGAAATTCACAAAAGTTCGACAAACGAGGCTGGAATGAAAATCCTCTCTGATACGACCCACGGCATCCTGGATTATTTGACGGTCGCATTATTTGTCCTGGCGCCTAGCCTGTTGGGCTTCAGCGGGACGGCCGCTATCATCTCCTATGCGCTTGCTGGCATTCATCTGGCTATGACCTTGTTCACCAACATGCCGCTTGGCGTCGTCAAGATCATATCGATGAAGCTTCATGCCTTCGTCGAAATGCTGGTGGGGCCTGTCCTTGTTGTGGGCGCGCTGGCGGTTCCGGCCCTCGTCATCGGCGGCCGGGGTTTCTTCATCGCCGCAGGAATATTGATTTTCGTGATCTGGTTGTTGTCTCACTACGGCCCTGAGTCCGAAGTTCGTTGAACTTCCCGTGGCTTGCGAGGTGATATCTGAAAGCCCTTCTCCATGGGCCGGACACATCTTGGACCGGAGCGAGCGCCCCGGCTAGCGCTCGGCCGAGGCCCGAGCGGACGCCTTATCGAGCGCGTGCAGGACAGCACCGGTGGTCAGCAGTTCAGGAAGTGCTTCCCCCTGTGCCAGCGCCGGTCCGTAGACCACGTTCAAAGGAATTCCGTACCGCGCGAAGCGATTGAGATAATTCGAAATTGACGGATCAGGCCGGCTCCAGTCGGCGCGCATCCGCACGATATTCGGTTGACCGAGCCGGGAACGGACTTCCGCGTTTTCGAGCACCGTGAATTCGTTGATCTTGCAGGTCAGGCACCAAGTGGCCGTAACGTCCACCAACACCGTTTTGCCGTCGGCGACCAGACTAGGGACAGCGTCTGGGTCGAAGGCCTGCCATCCCTGTGCGGTGGCGGACCGCAATACAGGCGAGGCGACCGACAGACTGACCGCTATGGGTGCAATCACGAGCCCGGCCGTGACGATCTTGGACCAGCGCGACACGCGATCGCCAATCGGACTTGCAGCCGATAGATTAATCAGGGCGCGATAGCCAAACAGACCTGCCAGCAGGGTAGCCGTCGTGACTGCGATGCGGACGCCCGCAGTGCTCCACAGCACGAAGACGAGCCACACCGCCGTCCCCAGCAACACGACGCTGAGGCATCGCCGTAGCGTGAGCATCCAGGATCCAGGTCTAGGCAGCCATCGCACACAGCCTGGAAACAGCGCGGCGAACAAAAAGGGCAACGCCATGCCGATGCCGAGAAAGAGGAAGATAGCGAGGATTTCTGACGGCCCCCGCGCCAATGCGAACCCGACGGCTGTCCCGACAAACGGCGCTGAGCAGGGAGTAGCCAGCAACGTCGCGAACACACCGGTCAGGAAAGCCTCCAGGATCGGCCCCCGTGCACGACCGGACACAAACGTCATCATGGAGGCGGGAAGGCTGAGCGGAAACCATTCAAAGAAACTCGCCGCGAACAAGACGGTCAGCACAGCCATGCCTGCCAGGAACCAGGGTTGCTGAAACTGGATGCCCCAACCAAGCGCGGCCCCTGACGATTTCAAGGCGATCAAACTAACAGCCAGCAGCATGAAACTGCCAACAATGCCGCAGGCCGTCGCGGCCGATCCGAAGCGCACGTCGCGCAGGTTGCCATCCGCATGCCGGACGAACGCGAACAGCTTGATCGAGAGGACCGGCAGCACGCAGGGCATCAGGTTGAGGAGAAGCCCACCGAACAAAGCCGACAACGCAATGACGAACAATTCTGCGAGAGGCGCGGCGGCGATTGCGCCGGTAGGTAGCGGAAGTTCGGCCGCCCGCTCTCCGTCGGTCAGCGTCAGGGTCAAATGCCGTTCGGGCGGCAGCACAGCGGGGAGAGCGACGCTCATATGGGCCGCTCGAGCGCCATCCTGGAGCGTGACTTCGGGTGCTGCCGGAATTCCATCACCAGTTCCTTCCACAAAGAGATCGGGTCTCTCGAAGGGCACGCCATCGCTTCGCAAATCAACAAGAAGTTTCTTGCCAGAGGAAGTCTCCACGATTCGCGTGCCAACGATTTCGATGCCGGCGGCCTCGACCGAGCCGGGCACTCCTTTTCGGGCCGCATCGATGGTCGTGGCTTCCGTGGACTTTCCGGCCGGTCCCAACGGCACGGGCAGGGAAAGTTCGGCCTGATAGGGTACGCAGATTTCCGAACATGCGGCATAGGCGACCGACACATGGATCCGCGCGGGAGTGGCGGCTGTCCTGAGAAACAGCTTGACCGGAAGCACGACGTGGCTCTCGTAGACGCTGTTCTGCAATCCCTCGATGACCAGGCGGTGCGGAGCCGGCCAGGCCACTTCGCCACGCTCGATATTGTCCGAGGCGGACCAGTCGATTACCGGGGCAACGCCCGCATCTCCCGGGGTACGCCAATAGCCGTGCCAACCTTTGGCGAAGCGGAATTCCAGTCCGGCATCGAGCGTCGCGGCATTTTCAAGATTGTTGCTCGCGGTTATCAGCCGGACGGCCGCGTGGCTGTTCCCCATCCAGTCCGTGCTGGCGGCGCGTGCGCCGCCAGCCGTCGACAGCATAAAGCCGGCAGACGCCACGAGGAGGAAGCAACCGCGGGCAAGTCTCATCATGGTGTGTCGAGCCAATGTTTGCCAGGACTGTGTTCGAAGCGACGTTGTTCGAGCCGGGCTTTGCTCGAAACGGGTTTGCCTCTTGCTCAATGACGCTTGATCTCGCACAGCCATTTGGCGCGCAACAATATCAGGCTCAGGTTGAGCCGCCCGCCAGTCGAGAAGCGCCAACGATCTGGCCGTCCGGCGCTTCCAGCACGACCGCGACATCCTGGCCTTCGGGGAATCTCTCGTTGATGCGAAGCGGCGTTCCCGACCATTGGCCGACCGGGCGGATCGACCTGACGACGTTGAACTCATCCAGCGTTCGACCGCCATTTTCGCCGCGCCCAATCGAGGTCGTGTGTTCGTGATCAAAACCAATCAACAGGACGCGTCCGTTGCCGCTGCCGGGGCCGATTTGAATGGAAACGCCGTCGCCGTCCTTGGTGACGTTGACCGCCGCAGCGGTTTGGCGGTCGCGCTTTGCTTTTTCTATAGCGGACCCCACTTCGCCACGGCGCGAACCGACCACGCCGGCTGAACCATCGACGACGATTTCCGGTGTGTAGGATCCGTCACCAAAGCGGCGGCCATATTGATCCTGACGCTGCGTGGCGGCTTGCAGCGAGAACGGATCCTTCCAACCCAGCTGGTCCCAGTAGGTGACGTGGAAAGCGAGCGGCAGGATGTCGTGCCGGCTCTTGGAAAGCTCGTTGAGGAGGGCGTTCGCGGGCGGGCAGGACGAGCATCCTTGGGACGTGAACAACTCGACGACGACAGGTCGGTCCGCGGCCAGCGCGGCGACCGGAGACAGACTCGCGATGAATGCAAGTGAAACGATGAAGCGAGGCGACATGGCGATTCTCCAACGGTGGGTCCGCGTGTATTCGCAGGCGCTGGCGATTTGTTACGCGCGGCTCGTGTCGCCGGTCGCGCTGACGGTGCTCGAAACGCCGGTCATTCCTGATTTCCTCGGAAACCGACCTGCGTGGAGGCGGTGGTTGCTCTCCAGGGCTGCGTGCGAGAAAATCCGCGGAAAGCTAACATGAAATACTGAATAATATCAGAAGTTTAATGGGTCGAACCAGATTGCTTCTGGAGGTCGAAATGCGGGCCATCCCGATGCTGGTATGATCTGAAGAACTCGTCACGCTCCCCATCGCCAACCGCTTAGCCGGAGCATCTCAGCGACCCATCACGTTGAGGTGTTCAGCTCAATGATGCCAGAACGCTCGGCAAGTCGGCCAACGTCTATCCGCCAATCGGGCTCCAACCCGAGTTCGTCCATTTGCATCCTGATTGCCTTGAACATGGTGAGCGGTGCGATGACGTCGCTTTTCCGGCATGCAAGCGCTATCGCTTCGGGGGTTACACGCTCAATCCATGCCACGTTCAGCCCGAATGACTTCGCGCCGATGGCATCCCACGGATTTGACGATACGAACAGAACGTCCGCGGGGAGCACGCCAAGACTGGATTCGATCAAGGTGTAGGCCTCGGGGCTCGGCTTGAAGATTCGTTTCGAGTCGATGCTGATGGTGGCATTGAGCACAGTGTCCAGGCCGGTGTTGTGCACCAGCATATTGAGCATCTCGGTGCTACCGTTCGAGAGGATCGCCAGCTTGCGACCTTTCAGGGCGGCTAGCGCCGGCTTTGTGTCCGCATAGAGATCGAGGTGGACATACTCTTCCACAATGCGCTCAAAAATTGGCGCGCTGTACTTCAACCCCAGTATTTTCAGCGTGTAGACCAGAGAATCCCGTGTGATGATCGAGATGTCCTCGTAGCGGCGCATGAGCGAGCGCATCCAGGTATATTCAAGCTGCTTGATCCGCCAGATCTGGGTGATGATTTCGCCGTAGCCCGGGAATGCTTCATCGGTGATCGCGGCGACCGACTGGATATCGTAGAGGGTGCCGTAGGCGTCGAACACAACAGCTTCGATGATCATAGAGCGGTCTCTTCCGTTTTGGAGTGAGGGGCGGGTCTATTCCAGCGTGACGCCGGTGTGAACCTGTATCAGGAACGCGTCGAAGCGCTTTTCGTTGTCCATGTCGCGTCCATCAAGCACGGTTCCGAGATACGCGCCGAGGAAACCCAGCGGCAGCGAGACCACCGTAGGATTGACCAGCGGCCACAATGCGTCCGCGCCTCGTATCGCCGGACCGATCATCGCCAGCACGACGGAGGAGATGAGGCCGACCGTCATGCCGCCGACGACGCCGCCAGTGTTGAACCGTCGCCAGAACAGCGAGAGCATCAGGACTGGGAAACTCGCGCTCGCAGCTATGCAGATCGCGAGGATCACCAGCACCGCGACATTGACACCTTGCGCAAGGATGCCGAGCGCGATCGCCAGCATCAGGTCGCCGCCCGGGTACCTTTGCCGCCACCGAGATATTGGGCGAGCAGGGGCAGCGTCAGATTGCCGCCTCCGCCTGCCGCCTTGAGCGCATCCTGGCCGACAAAAGTTGCAGCGGCGAGGCCGAACAATGTGGTGCCGGCAAAGAAGGAGCCAGCGAGGAACATGACCCATACCACCGAGCGGCGCGCGGTCTTGGCATCCAGGGCGGTATAAAACCGCGTCATCACGTGCGGCAGTCCGGCGAGGCCAAGCACATAGCCGAGGCCCAGGATATCTGGTCGAACGGATTCTTCAGGTAATTCCCGGGCAGCATATATTTACTGCCGTTCTTCGCTTCGGCCTGCTCAAACAGCGTGAGCGGATTAAACTTCACCATCGCCATCGCCATCACCATCACCATCACCAGAATAATGGCGCCGGCCGCGAGCATGAGAGCGGCCTTGACGATTTGCATCCAGGTTCTCGCAATCATGCCGCCAAATCCGACATACACGATCATGGACACGCCAACGAGGACGATGGAGCAGTCGTATGAAATGCCTGTCAGAAGCTTGATGAGTACGCCGGCACCCGCCACCTGCGGCATGAGGTAGGCGAAATTGACGACGATCGTTCCGGCGATGGTGGCAAGCCGCGGCGTTCGCGTATGCATGCGGCCGCGGATCACGTCTCCCAGCGTAAACTTGCCGGTGTTGCGCATCGGCTCCGCGATCAGGAACAGCACCGTACAGAAAGCAACCAGCGGCCCCAACGCGTAGAATGCGCCGTCCATGCCGTAGAGCGCGGTAAGACCGGTAAAGCCAAGGAATGCCGCGGCGCTACGGGATTGCCGAAGCTGGCATGGGCTACCTGACCTCGCCACCGATCCTCGACGCGTTCGGTTTCCTGCCGGATGTGTTGCTGGCCGAAGACGAACTGCTCAATGAGCCGGTGCATGTCACCATCGTCGGCGCCAAAGGACGATCCACGCTCCACCGCGCTCTACACAGCAGCGCTGGCTTACCCGCTCGTCAACAAGCGCGCGGAGTGGTGGGACAAGCGCGAAGGCAAGCTGGCCAATATCGGCGTCGACTACCCTGATTACCCCGGCGGTCCCGCCGCCTTTGCGTGCACGAGCACTTTCTGCTCGTATCCGGTCACTGAGCCCGGTGCGATCGCTGCACAGCTCGATAGCCTCAAGCGCGCACGCAAACTTTGAATGTCGTTCGGGCGGCTCTCGTGCGGCTTTGGGCAAACTGGCCAGTCGTCGGAATGCCGAGGCCGGCGCAGGGCCCAGCAAAAGCCAGGCCCTGACTTCCGGACGCGGCGGGGTCAGGCCGGTTCGAATTTGCCCTTGGCCGCGACGCACTTTGCCTTCGTCAATTCCGAGAATCCCTGACCCTTGCAGGCGTTCAGGCCCTTGCAGGCGTGATTGCCGCCCTTGCAGGCGCTCTGGCCTTTGCAGGCGTTCGCACCGACGCAGTGACCTTCACCGGCTGCATACGCAACCGTCGTTGTCATGGTCGCGCCGGCAAGGAACAGGGTGGCGGCTGCCGCCGCAATTGTCGCACCAGACTTCGAAGTGATCTTCATGGAATCCTCCAACGAGTTGTTACAAAGATGCGTGGGCTGTAACTAGCGACACGATCGCCGGCCGACAGACTCGCATCAAAATGAACTACGCAACCGATTGGCTTTAGTTACACGTCAGAGCCATCTAGATTACAGAATCTCAATGATCGACTGGACGCTGACGACGCCTTCCTCTTCTGCTTCGAGCGAGCGAGGCCCCGGTGACCACCAACTGTCGCCGACAGCTGCTTACGGGTTCCGGAGGTCATGGAGAAACCTTGGCCCTTGCATGATGGCCGGAACACTTCGTACTTATGTCTCTGTCACATTTAACAATTTGGAGCTGGCTCCGTATACTCAAAGCGGGCAACGCGCCGACTGAGCTGAAGAAACCGCTACATTGCCACAACGGCTCCGCTGGGGACGGTCCTGGCACGGCAATCATCGTCACGCCTTCGTGACGATGATTGCATACTCCTTCTTGCAGCACCGCCGCATCGCCAGAGCGGGGCGGAAAAAAAATCGACGGGCCTCCACCTCAGCCAAGCCTGCCGGCCGTGCGCCACGCCATCGTCATTCTCGTCCTTTGGCCGCTACCTCCGCGATGCTCCCACTGCTGAAGACCAATCCTCACGTCCCAACGCGAGGAAACCTGCCAAAGAAGCGCCCGTGCTGCATCGTCAATTCTTGTTCATGATTCCTTCAAGTTCGGCGGGCGGCGCCATTGCGCCATGGCCACCTGCAATCATGAAGGGCTTGATGTTATATTTCTTGAGAGCTTCGTCAAACGCGATTACCCCCTGGGTCTTGGCCTTGTCGCGGGTCGGCGAATAAAGATCAGTGACCCACACGACATTGTCGTGTACGGCATAGCCGATCATCATGCCTTCTGCGTGCGGGTTGGCGATCCTGTAAAAGCGAATTTCATCATCGCCCTTGCCCAACGTCATCTGATCCGCGACTTCAATGATGCTGCCAGGCTTCGGATTTTTCTGCAGGTCATCGGGGTTGATGGTGTGGGGTGCCGCGAGCACCTTTTCGAAATATGCCTTGTTCGGAGAGCCCACGATGACGGTAGCACCTTCGGCGACGTAGGTCCGGACGCCGCCAGTGTGGTCGTTGTGGTGGTGCGTGAGGAAAAGATATTTGACCGGCTTGCCCGGATATTTCTTCTTGGCGGCAGCGATTGTCCAATGGGACTGCCATTCATTGATTGGCGCGTCGAACACGACGAGGGAGTCTTGCGTTGCAACGATCAGGCTGTTGTGGCTTCCATTAAGGACCTGCTGCACATTCGGAGTGATCTCGACCAACTTCAATCCGGGGACGCTCGCCGCGTCGTAGTTGATGGCATCGCTGTCGATGAACCTGGCAAGCGTGATGCGGCGCAGCACCCATTGATACGGAACGTTCGCGGTCGCCGCCGGTTTCAGATCCTTTCGCACGGCCTCGCTGGGCTCGAACGTCTGGGGGGCTAGGGTCGGATTTGGTGCGACCTCGGTGTAAACGATCTTGCCGACATCGACGCCGGCCAACCGCTGCGTCTGGGTATGCGCGATCTGCACGCCCGCGACCGGCTTCCAGTCCGTGAAGACAACATCGTAAATGGCATCGCCGAGCAGATTGTCGTCGTCGATGGTTCGGATTGCCGCCGGCAGATGCGTCTGGCGATCGAACAGCATGATGAATTTGGTCCAGCCTTCGTCGAACGTCACAGCAGGAAGGTTGTCGGCACCGAATGGCTGATCCTTCAATACGCCGAGGCGTTCCGGCGCCGCCAGCGCCTTCAGCAACATGGTCGGCGAGGCGCGCTCGAGCTCACGCCGCTCAGCAGCAACCCGAATCGATGACATTGGCCGTTCGCCTTTCTCCGAGGCGGTGAATCCCGATTTCGCGGTCAGGACGTCACTGTATTTTTCAGGGCCGGGAAACGGATAGACCAAACTGCGATCCCACTCGGTCCGCGCCAAGGCATTTTCGAGGTCCCAGCTGATCGTCAGCTTCGACGTGGCGGTCAACCGCGGCTCACCGTCCGCCACATAGCTCTGCTCCGGCTCGCGATGCTCGACGTTAGCTTTGATGGCGATGCGTTTGAGGTTGCGCAGCGCATCCGCGCCGCCAACGGCCGAGACCGCCTGTTTGATCAGATCGAGCGGCGCGGTCTGCGCGACCGCAGCTTGTGACGTGGAAACCCCGGCAACAACAACCAATGCAAGCAACCAATCGCGCTTCATAACAATTCCTCCACTGGGTGTCTGACTAGTTGCCCGATACAAATCGTTGCAGCGCCTTGTCAATCACTGCGGGCCGCATGGCAGGCAGCTTCACCGATTGTGGTTGTCATGAATGATTCTGTCGCCCTGTCGAAAATCTGTCGCGCAAGCCTGCGCGCCGCCCTGGCGCGAAACACTCCGCGTGCGAAATTCACCCGTCATTGCTGCTTTAGTCAATCATGCGTATCGCGCCGCAACGAGGTTGCGAGCGTCTCGAACTCCCGGCCTCACTGCATAGCCGCAGCTAAAGTCATCACCAGATCGTGAATTCTTCGATGACACCGCTCATATTTTCGCGGAGCTGTGCCGGTCCGCGATAGGTAGGCGCGCAGGCTTCATTCGCGCTTCGGGCGCCGCGTTACGCACGTGCCAAATGCGATTCCAGGTCTGATAACGGATGTGTTACCGAAGGTTAAGATTGCTCAAAATGACGAGGAAAAAGCGGTGATAGGTGTAACAATGGCACCGATCCCTCCGAATACTTGGAGCGAGCCGATCTTGGCTCGACTTTCAGGGAGAATGTTATGGATAGGGGTTCGCTTTCCTTGGTCTTGGCGACTTCGCTAGTGTCTGCCCTAGCGGTGATTGCAACACCGGCCTCGGCCCAAGATGCCGCCAAGGAGAAATGCTACGGCGTCTCCCTCAAGGGACAGAATGACTGTGCGGCCGGTGCAGGAACTACCTGCGCTGCGACATCGAAGGTCGACTATCAAAAGAACTCCTGGCGGCTGGTACCGGCAGGCACCTGCACAAGCATTACGACTCCGAACGGTCACGGCACGCTCACCGCGAGTAAGTGATCTCATCGAGGCGCCAGCTAACTCACACCGCTGCGCCTCGCTCCGGTTATGGTCGAAGGAGAGCAGTCCTGAAGTCATCTCAGCTTCCCTGCCGTTCAGGCGTCGGATTCAAGCCGGAGCATTTTTCGGCGATCAGTTGCGAACGACAGCCGATCGGTTTCTTCGAGGTGCATGCGGAGAACTATATGGGCGCAGGTGGACCTCCGCACGCACAGCTTAGCCGGTTGCGTGAAGACTATTCGTTGTCGGTACACGGCGTTGGCCTGTCGATCGGCTCGATGCAGCCGCTAGACCAGGACCATCTCCGGCGATTGAAAAGCGTCTGCGAGCGGTATGAGCCTGAAAGCTTCTCCGAGCATCTCGCGTGGTCCAGCCATGACGGCATTTTTCTAAACGACCTCCTGCCGCTGCCTTACACGGAAGCGACGCTGGCACGTGTCGTCGAGCATGTTGACCAGGTGCAGAGTGTTCTTGGTCTCCAGATGTTGCTTGAGAATCCGGCCACCTATCTCTTGTTCGAAGAGAGCACGATCCCGGAGACCTCGTTTCTCACGGAAGTCGTTCGCCGGACGGGCTGCGGTCTATTGCTCGATGTCAACAACGTCTTCGTGGCCGCCGTCAACCATAAGCTTGACCCGCGCGAATATCTCGCCAGCTTTCCGATCAAAGCTGTTGGTGAAATCCATCTCAGTGGACATTCGGAGGCCCGAGATGATGCCGGTGCGCTTCTCTTGATCGACTCGCACGATGCCCCGGTGACGAGTGGCGTATGGGAGCTTTATGTGGAGGTGATATCAAAGACCGGCCGGATTGCGAGCCTCGTCGAATGGGATAATGACGTACCCGACTGGTCCGTGCTGCGGCGCGAGGCGGCGGAGGCTCAGGCCATTCTCGATAATGCGACCGAACGCGTCTCGGCTTGAGCAGCGCCCATGTCAACCGAAACGCAGCACCGATTCGCCGATGCACTCTTCCACCTCGACAGAGCGGTTCCCGATGGTCTGACCGCGTGGAATCTGGCGCGTCCCGAACGCCGCTTTGGCGTTTACCGGAATAACTTCCGGGCCGGGCTCAGCCGCGTACTTGAGTCTCGCTTTCCGGTCACCGAGAAACTTGTCGGGGAAGCGTTCTTCGTTGCCATGGCGCAGGCGTTCATCACGCAGCACCCGCCGAAATCCCCAGTGTTGTTTGGTTATGGTGATGACTTCGCCGACTTTGTGGATGCATACCAGCCGGCGGCTGACCTCGGCTACCTGCCTGACGTGGTGCGGCTCGAAGCGGCCCGCAGCAAGGTGTATCACGCCGTGGACATACCGCCGCTTGAACCTGCAATTCTTGCGGATCTCGATCCCGATATCCTGCCGACCCTCACCTTCGCTTTCCACCCGTCGGTTTCGCTCGTGCGCTCCGTCCATCCAATTGTGACGATCTGGGCGATGAACTCAGGAGAAATGAGACTGTCGCCGATTGAGCCCTGGACCGGCGAGGACGCCTTGATTGCGCGCCCTCATCTCACAGTCCTGGTTCAGCGACTTCCCCCAGGTGGCGCGATATTTCTCGCAGCGCTCGTGTCGGGCTCGACGCTCGCCGCCGGAGTAGAGGCCGCACTTGCGAACGCCAACGACTTCGATCTTATCGCAAACCTTGCTGGCCTGCTGCAAAGCGGCGCCGTAACGGCTGTGAGGTAACGCCCCCGAGGAGGCCAAGATGGAGCAAGCTCGAACTACCCCCAGTGGAGCGCTGCGGACGATATCTGATCAGGTCAACGGCCTGATCGGAGTTCTCGGCGGCATCCCTCGCGACATCATCTCCCTCATCGCCCGCCTTTCGGTTGGTGCCGTCTTCTGGCAATCAGGCCAAACAAAGCTGGAGGGCTGGCACGTTTCTAGCGACGCGGTCTATTTGTTCCAGACCGAATACAAATTGCCCATAATTGACCCTTGGATAGCCGCGCATATTGGCACTTTTTGTGAGCTTTTCTTCCCGATTCTGCTGGTCGTGGGGTTGGCAAGCCGGTTTGCCGCTCTCGCCTTGCTCGGTATGACGCTCGTTATCGAGATCTTTGTCTATCCCGATGCCTGGCCGACGCATGGCACTTGGGCCGTTTGCTTTCTTGTGGTGATTGCGCGGGGGCCTGGGATTTTTTCGCTCGATCATCTAGTTGCGCGCAAGTTCGGCCGCATCTGATCCACGGAGCGCTTGGGATCTGTCTCGATTGAATCAACGATAGGGCTTGTCGACCTTAGTTGCACTGATGGGACCGCTATGGCCGGTGCCGACGTCACCCAACGCTATCCTAAATCGGTGCTCTCGAAGCTCGGTGAGCACGGTCACCGGCTGATCCAATTCTTGCCGGCGACAATCGCGCTAACGTGATGGGTGGTGAAAAGTTTTGGCGACCGTTCCGTAACAACCTAATTGCGTTTGCGAACTTTGTAACGGGACGGTGCTTTCGCTAGGCGATCACCCGCTCGACGGTTGAGACATCCCCCATGTTTGTAACGACGCGGCGCCTCGCATCATCTTTGTCGAGGAAGCTGCAGTAACCAGAGCAGGAAAAACATGACGATCAAGCATACATTCATTCGGCTAGCCGCTGCGGTTGCCGTGGTGACGAGCGTTGCTGCAGCAGCTCCAGCGCTCGCTGCTGGAACGGAAGTCAACACCACCATCACGGGGCTAGCCTTGCGCGGTTATGACCCGGTTGGCTATTTCACCGACGGCAAACCGGTCCTCGGTGACTACACCATCACTGCCGAGCACGACGGAGCGACCTATCGCTTCGCCTCGGAAGATCATAAGGCACTGTTTCTGAAGGATCCGGCCAAGTATCTGCCGGAGTTTGGCGGTTTCTGCGCCTACGGTACGGCTAAAGGCGTCAAGGTCGACGGCGATCCGACTATTTGGAAAATCGTCGACAACAAGCTTTATCTCAATCTTGCTCCCGCGGTTGCTACGCGTTGGGATCAAGACATTCCCGGCAACATCAAGACCGCTAACGAAAAATGGAAGATCGTCAAGGACAAGGCGCCGAGCGAGCTGCTGAAATGAGCTCCGCTCGACCTTCTTGATACGAGGGCAGAGCTGTCGTGCCACAATGGCGAAAGCACGTTGTAATTCGGCCGAACCGCCCCTGATCGAGGACGCGATAATCGACAATCGAGAAATCTGCATTTGACGCGATTAAGTCTGCATTCCCCACTACACATCTCACGTGGCTCGTTAGCCGCTGCCCCAATGAATGGACGATGCAGGCTCGTTCGCAGACCCCGACATCCAGTCGACGGCTCCCGGAATGTAGCCAACCACCCATCCGGACGCAGTGATCACGTAGGTGATTGGAATGCCGTAAAGACCAAACGGCGCCATCTTTTGATTGTTGCGACCGGAAGACGCAACACAATCGTTGGGGTCGCGGCAAACCCGAAGGTTTCCGGTTTTGCTGGACCGGACGAACCGAGCGACCGTTTCGCGATCACTTCGATCCTCTGAGACAGCAGGGATCTGAAGGCCGGCTTTACGGCGCTGCTCGAACAAGCGGTCAAGAATCGGCAGTTCGGTTCGGAAAGCAACGCACCACGTTGCTCCAAAATTCACAGCCTTGTTGACCATTGCGGTAGCTCGAAAGGCGTGATTGACGGGCAGGATGCAAAATCAGGAGCCGTACGATCCTCGCGCCTCGCGGCCTTATGGACGCCATCGGTAGCGAAAATGTCATTGCGTTGCCTGCCTGGGGTCACCGAGGCGTATATCAATTTCGTCTGGGACTGCCGTTGAATGCCGCAGGAATCATCACGTTCGGCGACGGTCCTACCTCAAGCAAGGGAGGTCCGGTCGGTGTGGCGGGTACTTGAATGCGACCTTCCGCGAACGCATCACGCGCTTCGAAGGCAGTTTTCCGCCGTGGAAGGCCTTGGTGGCTTTCCTGGAAGAGATTATCGAACGCTCGTTGAGCGACAAGCTTCGGCGTGGCTGCATGCTTGTAAATCAATGCTTGTAAATTCCGTTCTCGAACTCGCGCCGCATGATCCGGAGTTTCAGCGTGTCGTGGCCGAATTCCTTTCGCAGGTAGAGGCCTTTTCGGCATTTTCTTCCTCGGCGAGGGATTTCGACAGGAGAGCAACGATCGCGCTGTGGCGAAGCTGGCTCGCAAGGTTGCGGGCCGTGCTGCAGGCGGAGATCTCGTAGTGTTCGACGCGCTGCGCGGCGCCGATCAGCGCCAGATCGGCTGCGGCGTTCTCCTTGTCGCTGCCTTCCGCGATGACCTCCTCGCCTTCCTCGACCAATCCCATCATGCCCTTGCAGGGCTTGGCGCGCGCAGACGTACCCAGCATCCCGAAACATTCGTTGAGACGCTCGATCTGACCTTCGGTCTCCGCCAAATGCTGTTCGAAAAGTTCGCGCAACTGGTTGAAGCGTGCCGCCTTCACCATCTTGGGGAGCGCCTTGGTAAGTTGCTTCTCTGCATGAAGGATGTCGCGCAGTTTATCGACCAGGAGATCTCCGAGGCCGGCTTCGACGTACCCGTACGAATTGAGAAATGAGGACGAATATTTCGACGACATTCCGAGCCCGAGGGTATCGAAGGACATGGTCAATCTTGCGGCGCACATTCTCGATACCAAATCTTCTAAATTCGATCCGAACAAATTCAAGGACAAGTACGAGACCGCACTGAAAGCGTTGGTGAAGAGGAAGGCGGCCGGCAAGACGATCGAGGTTCCGGAAGAAAAGGAAGAGGAGAGCAATGTCATCGATCTGATGGACGCCTTAAAGCAGAGCTTGGGCCGAAAACACGTTGCGAAGTCTTCGAAAGCCAAGAAGCGCGCGCCAGCCCGTCGCGCCGCAAGCGCAAAGCCGCGTGACGAGGACTGGCATCCACCTTGAGCCTATGGAAGCTCGCTCGGTCGACGCGATACCGACCGGCGAGCAATGGCAATACGAACCGAAGTGGGACGGGTTTCGCTGAAAGGCGCAAACGACATCCGCGAGAAGAGCTTCATCCTCGACGGCGAGATCGTCGTCCCGGTCGGCGGCCGCTTCTCGTTCGACGACCTGTTGCAGCGCATTCATCCTGCGGCAAGCCGAGTATGGGGAGGGTAACACCTATCGAATGATCGCAGAGGGCTTGTTTGGGGCCAAACGTATCCCCGAAGGAGCCTGGAAGACCCATGACCTGCGCGGCCGCACTATCCGCCTAGTTCAGAGGCTTCGCTCTGATGCGCGGCCGCTATCGAGCATTGCCGGGCCGTGACCGATGATGGTGGGCACCATATCTATGATGTAGCAATCTAACGCCATGACCCCGTGATCAAGCAGAAGATGTCTCTCAGAGCCTAATCCGGCTGCGGTCAAAGGCAAGGCTCAGGCTGCGTGGTCCTTGCCTCGGTGCAGCGCCACGCCGACAATCACAAGGCTGATGCCGATAAGCTCCGGGACGTTTGGTACCTGTTTAAGTACGAGGAAGCCGATCGCAGTCGCGGTGGCCGGAAGGATCGACAGTAGGAGGGCGAAGCTCGCGCGCGGGAGGCGAGCCATTGCCAACTGATCGGTGACATAGGGAATCACCGAGGAAGACACGCCGACACCTACAGCGGCGGCGAGCAGGGCTGGGCTGTGAAAGGCCGTTGCGGCTTGGCTGAAACCGACCGGGAGCGCGGCGATGGCGGCGATCAGCATCGATATGCCGAGTCTGTCGATGCCGCCGTCTCCGGAGAGCCTGTGGCCGAGGATGATGTAGAGCGCAAACAAGCTGCAATTGCCGAAGGCGAAGACGTAACCGAGCGGCGCACTGTCGATCCTAACGTCGGTCAGAAAGTAGACGCCGCCGATTGCCACGAGCAACGCCGCGAGGTTGCGTGCCGACCGAACGCCAATTGCCGCCAACACGATAGGCCCAAGGAACTCGATTGCCCCGACCGTGCTGAGCGGAAGTACTTTGATGGCGAGATAGAACAACGAGTTCATGGCCGCCAGTACGACGCCCAATTGCGCGGTCGTCCAACGCTCTGCGACCGCAAGTGTCCAAAAGTAGCGCCAAGGACGCCTCCAGATCGCGAAGACGACGGCGGCGCTGGCGATGCGGAGCCAAGCTACGCCGAGCGGCTCGATCCGGGAGAAAAGTATCACGGCGAACGATGGGCCGAGGTAGTGGAAAACGGCGCTCACGACGAAGTAGGCGTGCGGCGGGATATGATCGGAAAGAGCCAGTGCGGGAGATTTGCCGTCGACGACCTTCATTCCTCAGTATCGCAATCAGCAGCAGCATCGCATATAGTGTTTTGAAGGGAGGCGTCCATAAATTCCTTCGAAACGAAAGAAAATATTCCGATGATCCTTCAACGATCACCGCTGCTCGCGGACAAAGTCAACGTCACTCTGCTTCGCGCCCTCCTGGACCAGCCTCGCATCAGCATATCCGAGCTGGCTCGAGTCGTGGCCATGTCGGCGCCCGCCGTGCGCGAACGCATCCAGCGTCTTGAAGAGGCCGGACTGATCTGCGGCTACAGTGTCGTTCTCGACCCTGCTCTGCTCGGCTATCCCGTTTCGGTGATGATCCGGATTCGACCAATGCCGGGTCAGCTGGCCAAGATCATCGAACTCGCGCAGAGAACCCCTCGGATCGTCGAGTGCCAACGGATCACCGGTGAGGACTGCTTCATCATGCGCGCTCATATCGAAAGTATCGGTTCTCTTGACGGCCTTCTCGACGCCTTTCTGGTCTTTGGGCAGACCACTACGTCGATCATTCAATCGTCCCCCGTTCCATTCCGAGCGTTGCCTCTGGGCGGATAGCCGGGAAAGTCGACGCGGGATTGATCCAGGGCCGTTCCCGAGGCATCGGCGACGCGACCATCGGTAAAGGCAGTGGCTGAAAAGGACGAAACAATTGCTCAGCGCATGAGCACTGTGAGTTGTCGAAGAAGTCCAAGCTTGATCTGCGCACGGCGGGCAGCTAAGGGGCGCATTCTCGACGAGCTTTGCGCGGTGACTGGCTGGCATCGCAAGCATGCCGTTCGGGCGCTGGCCAGCAATTTCGCCGGAGGCCCGGCGTCAGCGAAGGCCGACCTATGGCGCCACGATCCGGGATGCGCTGGTGGCGCTATGGGAGGCCTCGGATCGGATCTGCGGCAAGCGGCTCAGGGTTGTGAATCGGCGTGGGGTCCCGACGCCGATCGGCACGACAACTCATTCAAATTCTTGGATATGAAGGGGGCACACTTCGACGCCGAAACACACCCCGACCGGGAATGCGGCCGCGAACAAGGTCCGTTTCGTCGATTACCTGGTCTTCAATGTCCTTACCGGAAACGTCGATGCGCACGCAAAGAACTACTCCTTGCTGCTCGAGGCGGGCGGTGCCGTGACGATGGCTCCGCTCTACGACGTGATGAACGGCGAGATCTACGAGGGCGTGACGAGGAATCTCGCGATGAAGATCGCCGGGAAGAATGGTGGCCGGTACATCGGTGCGAGGCACTGGGATGGCTTCGCCGAGGACAACGTGCTGTCAGCCACCCAGGTGAAACGTAGAGTCGCCGCGCTGTCTCAAGCGGTTCTCGACGCGTTGCCCGGCGTGGTCGCCGAAATGAATGCGGTCAAGAAGTCCCGACGTACCAGCAGATCGAGGATAAATCGCCAGCACCTGCCGCAGCATGCTGTCGAACCTCAAGAACGATGTCAAAGACGAGCCGGAGGAAGACGAGAAGGCGACTCCCGCCGCTCAACCTTCCGGATTCTCGTGATTCTCTTTCTGATGCCCTTCAGCCAATTTGAGGGCCCGTACTTGGGTTCTCGGAGCACAACGGGGTAAAAGTACCCTAACCGAGCTCTGTGCGATCTGCAACGTGTCGAGGCGGCCCTCGTACAAGCGAATTGGAAACGCAAACACAAGAACGTCAATACAGAGGTTTGGGTGGCTGGCTCGGCCGGCACCTACAACAACCCCGTATAGGCGTCCAGTCTAGGCCGCAATAGCGGGCTGTTGAGCGCGTCCGCAATTGTCATTGTGGTGCCTATTTGCCGGTGACGTCGATTTCTCCACCGTCGGCAAGCGATAGAAGCAAGCTCACGGCCCGCTTGCGCTCCGCCTCGGAGAATGGCGAAAAGCCGGCCAGTTCAAGAAACCAAAGTCCCTCAACTGCAAGGTAGATGACGGCAGTTCGATCGAACCCGACACCCTTGCTAATTATGTCAAGGCGTTCCCGATGATGCGCCGAGCCTTCGGCGGCATCCCAAAGTCCCGACGTCATAATCTTGGCGCTGACGGCATCAAGCTCCGAACGATTGTAAAGCGAAGCAAGCGCCCAACCCTTCAGCTCCCGCGATGGTCCTTCCGGCAAACTCTCCGTCGCCTCGCGTCGGGCCGCGCGATATCGGTCGCGAACGTGGAGCCGAACGGCTTTGTTCAGCTCATCTCTGTTCGGGAAATGGTAGAGCACGCCGCCCTTGCTGATTCCGGACCTCGCCGCCAGACCCTCAAACGTCAGCCCATCGACGCCCTCGTCGAGGATAATATCAAGCGCAACATCAAGAAGCGCCGAGCGCGCGCTCGGCCGACCGATCGGCACCGGGTCTTTCTTGATCGGTCGGCGCGCTTTTATTTTTGGATGCATCGGTCCAGTAAGTCCCATTTTCCGCGGCGGCCAAATCGCGGTTGTTTGTTGGTTCTCAGACGCATCTGGTCGCGCTGTCGAAAAGCCATAGGAATTGCATATCATCGCGGTATATCCAGCAACAAGAGCTTTCTCGCTGCCGCTCCGACGGGGGACGCGTCCTCGGCTGCTCGTCTCGCCACACTCGCTTGACAACGACAGGTCGCACTGCTTTACTGTACCGAATGGTCGGTTTGGCGAGAGGCGTGGTCAGCGGAGATCGCGGAACCAAAACTGAGCCGTGTGCGGATCGAAACGTCGGCCGGCTCCGCGAAATGCAATGACCTGCCGACGCGAGGGGGATTCGATGGCTTCGTCAGGTAACTTCTCGAGAACTTCGAACGGCGGGCTCTCGCGGCGCGCCGTGCTCTCCGGCCTGGGCTTCGGTTTGAGTGCTTTGGCTTCGCCTGCAGTCATACCGGCGCGAGCCGCAGGAGGCGCACCAGAGCTGAAGACGGTCGCACCGGGCGCTTTGACGATCGCCTTCAATGGCGACATGCCGATGTCGAGCCTCAAAGAGGGCCAATTGATCGGCGCCGACGGCGAGATGGTCACCGCAATCGCCAGACAACTTGGCCTACGTATAGCGCCAGCGCTCATGGACTGGGCTGCGACTATCGAGTCCGTACGAAGCGGGCGGGCGGATCTGGTTCTCGGCAACGTTGGCTGGGCTCCCGCGCGTACTCAGGTCTTGCTGCTCACCGATGCGATCTACTACACGGGCAAGTTCACGCTCATGCGCCTAGATGTGAAGATCGGCGATCGGGTTTCGATCGACGATCTTAAAGGCCGCTCGGTCGGCACCGTCGGCGGCTTCACGATCGTTCCTGAACTGAAAAAGGTCCCGGGGACTTCAGAGGTCAAGCTGTACGACACGTCGGACGCTTGCGTTCGGGATGTAATTGCCGGTCGCCTCGACTTTGCATTTCTCGACGCGCCGACTGTCGGATACATGATCAAACAGAATCCGAACTGGGGCCTTAAGCTGGTCCCAGCGCAGCCCTTCCCAGGCTACAAGCTTCTTGGCCAGAAGCAGAACACCATTCTCGGCATGAACCCCGAAAACCCCGACCTGTTCGACGCGGTCAACGCCGGCGTCGCCTGGCTATGGAAAACCGGCCTCAACGGCAAATATCTCAAAGCCAACTCAATGGAATCGGATGACTATCTCATCCCTATTCCTGCCGAGAACAATCCGCGGATCGGTGTCGATCGGGACGAAAAGGGCGGGCTCCTGGGGAAATGGGCGCACCAGCCAAAGGACTTCTCGATCGCCTTTGCAGCCACGAAGACTTGAGTTGGCCCCAAGGCATGACCGCAAGCTATTTTCAGGCCCTGGGCCGTTCATCGCCGCTCGTCATCGTCAGCAATCTCTGCAAGTCCTTCGGTGGCCAACCTGCGCTTGACAATGTGAGCCTGACGGTTGCCGCCGGCGAGAGGGTTGCGCTGATCGGCTCCAGCGGCTCCGGCAAGACGACACTGCTGCGCTGCGTTGCGCACCTTGAAAAGCCGACCAGCGGCGAAGTGATTGTCGCCGGTCGTCACGTCGGCGATCGCACCGTTGATGGACGAAAGATCGTGATGCCCGATCGGGAGCTCGCCGAGATCCGGACCGGCATCGGAATGGTCTTCCAACGGTTCAACCTGTTTCCGCATCTGACCGCGCAAGAGAACATAATGCTCGGACCTCTTAAGGTTCTGCGGAAGAGGCGCGACGAGATCGAACCGTTCGCGCGGGACCTGCTGACAAAGGTCGGTCTTGCCCACAAGGCTGACGCTTATCCGGAACATCTTTCGGGCGGACAACAGCAACGGGTCGCGATCGCCCGTTCGCTCGCCATGCGCCCGAAGCTCATGTTGTTCGACGAAGCGACGTCGGCACTTGACCCTGAGCTCGTAGGCGAGGTGTTGGAAGTCATGCGGCAACTCGCCGCCGACGGCATGACGATGCTGATCGTTACCCACGAAATGGCCTTCGCGGAGGAAGTCGCCGACCGAATCGTGGTTATGGACCACGGCACGATCGTGGACGAAGGGCCGCCGGCGGAACTCATCGCCAATTCTCGGCACCCGAGAACGCTGGCCTTGCTGCGCCCGAAGCGGGACCGTGGCACCAATTTGCGATCGGTCTCATGAACGAGTGGGCTCGATTCGCATCGATGATGCCCGAGTTGTTGTCGGCGCTGCTGTCGGGCGCATTGATCACGATCGAGATCACGTTCTTTAGCTTTATCTTGGCAACGCTAATCGGCGCAGCGCTTGCGGTCATCCAGTCTTTCCCGGCAAAGCTGCCTCGCGCAGTCATCCGCGTTTATGTTGAGGTTATGCGCGGGACGCCGGTCCTGACGCAGCTATTCGTACTCTACTTCGGGCTGGCCCAGATCGGCATCAAGCTCGATCCGATCCCGGTCGCAATCTTGGGCTTCGGCGTCAACGGGGGCGCGTTTCTGACCGAAGTATTCCGCGCCGGCCTTCAGTCAGTCCATGTCGGCCAGAGCGAAGCCGCCTTCATGCTTGGCATGACCCGGCTGAAGGCATTGCGCTATGTGCTCCTGCCGCAAGCGATGCGCGTGGTTACACCACCTCTCGCCAATTATGGGGTCGGTCTTTTGAAAGAAACGGCCTTGGCGTCTGCTGTCGCAGCTCCGGAGCTTAGTTTTTACGCCCGCAACCTTGTGACGAAGACCTATCTGAGCGGCCCGATCTACGTTTCGGTGGCGGTCATCTACATTGCGATGAGTTTTCCGCTGTCTCGCCTAGCGCAACACCTCGAGCTCCGGTTGAGCCGCGGGAGCCGCACGTCATGATCCAGTTGCTCCAGGATTGGTTGCCGCAGCTCCTCCAGGGGGTTATTTGGACCCTGCGGCTCATGGTACTCTCCTTTGCACTTGCCGCAGGTCTGGCGTTTCCGATCGCGCTGGCGAGGCTGTCGGCAAGCAGGACGTTGCGGTTCCTCGCCCATCTCTACGTTGAGATTGTCCGAGGCATGCCCTCGTTGACCCTGTTGTTTCTAATCTATTTCGGGCTGCCTTCTGTTGGCGTCACGTTTCGGGCGATCGACGCCGCCGTGATAGGACTTGGCTTGAATGGTGCAGCCTACGTCTCGGAGATCTATCGCGCCGGCATCCAGGCCATCGACAGCGGACAGCGCGAAGCGGCTCAGATGATCGGAATGCGATACGGCCAGCTACTCCGTTTTGTCATTCTTCCTCAGGCTGTTCGCGTGGTTCTCCCCCCGCTCGGCAACTTCGCCATAGCACTCCTGAAGGACACTTCGGTCGCCTCTCTGATCTCGGCCCCCGAAATGATGCTGCAGGCCCGCGACCTGACCAGCGAATACTTCATGCCGCTGCAAATCTACATGGCCGTCGGCGCGATGTACCTCCTCATGGCGCTCCCGTTGGCGTCCCTCGTTCGTCTAATGGAAAGCCGGCTTAGCGCCCGCTTGCCGAAAGAGAAGGCAGTATGATCATGGAACGGTTCGACGTCATCGTTATCGGTTCGGGTGCTCTTGGTTCGAGCACCGCGTTTCACCTTGCGAAGCTTGGCAAGAAGGTTGCGCTTCTGGACAAGGCTGACATTGCCTCGCAGACCTCAGCACGGGCTGCTGGCCTCAGCGGTCATCTGCGCCAGACGGAAGCTATGACCAAGCTCTCCACGTACGCCGTCAGCAAAATCGAGCGCTTCTCCGAGGAAACCGGAGAACCGATGGAGTTTTACCAGCCGGGTAGCATGTCCTGCGCGAGGCGGCCGGAGGACGTCGCGCTCATCCGAGAGCGTGTCGCGATGGGTCAGAGGCTCAGGATCTCGGCGGAATTGATTTCGCCTGATGAGGCGCGAGCCAAAAACCCATTCCTCGAGACCAAGGGTATACTTGCGGTCTCCTACATGAAGCGAGACGTATACCTGGAGCCGGACCAGGTGCCACGCGGATATGCGCGCGCTGCCGCAAAGCTTGGCGCCACCTTGATGGCAAACACGCGTGTGCTCGAGATCGTGGTCGAGAATGGCGCCGCGACAAGGGTCGTGACCGATCGTGGCGAATTCGCCGCCAGCGCGCTCGTGGATGCCGCAGGCGGCTGGCTTCGCCTGGTTGCGGCAATGGCCGGCGCGCAAGCCCCTGTCATCCCAATGCGCCATCAACTGATGATCACGACGCCTCTTGCCGCGGTAAAGCCCACTCAGCCAGTGACAAGAATTCTCGACGCCAACGTCTATGTTCGACCCGACAAAGGCGGACTGATGTTTGGGGGTTATGAGCCCGACCCCAAACCGTATGATCGCGATACGCTCGCTTCCGAATTCAAGATCGAGCATCTTGAACTCGATATCTCCGTCCTTCGGCGTCTGGCGGACAGCGTGAAGGATCAGTTCCCGATCTTCCAGGAGCATCTTGACCTTCAAGTCCATCGCGGTGGCTTGCCGACCATGACGATCGATGGCGAGCACATTGTCGGCGAGGCACCGGGCGTCCGTGGCCTCTATGTGATCGGCGGTTGCAATGTTGGTGGTCTGTCGGTCTCGCCGGCGCTCGGGCAGATGTTGTCAGAGCTGATTACCACGGGCGAGACCTCCCACGATATCTCTCGCATGTCGCCATCCCGCTTCGCACGCGGCATCTCGGAACAGGAGCTTCAGGAGGGTTGTCGCGAGCGTTATGCCAAATATTACACCTTCCGCATCGGTCAGGTGCCCGTCCCGTCGGTAGCTGCCGCTTCCGCCTGATCGTCAGGCGAACTGCAACTTCGTACTGAACACCTGCATTTCTAGGAGCCCTCTGAGAAAGACCAATATGCCGCCGTCCGACCGCGGAGGCTTCGTCAAAGAGGCTCCCAGAACTTCCCTTTATTGCGCGCACCCGGATTCGCGCAGCCGAGGAGTATTGCCTTGATCAAGAACTTCCACCTCATGCTCGACGACTGCACCAAGGGCATTCCAGCAGGCACGTCGCCCTTCCCGATTGATGAGATTAGGAACAAGGGATGGAACGTGCTCGCAGAGGATCTGGCATTGCCGGTCGCGTTACTGAAACAGCGGGACATTCAGCATAACAGCACATGGATGCAAAACTTTCTGGCGGTGGGGGGCGCGCAAATCGCGCCTCACGGCAAGACGACGATGAGTCCCGAACTCTTCAACGTCCAGATGGAGGACGGCGCCTGGGGCATCACGTTGGCCACGGCTCACCAGGTTCAAGTCGCACGAAAGTTCGGCTTTCGCCGGATCTTCTTTGCGAACCAATTGATCGGAAAGGCCGCGATCGCAGGCGTACTGAACGAGATCAAGAACGATCCAACGTTCGAGTTCTATTGCATTACAGATTCCCTGGTGAACGTGGCAGAACTCGCCCGAGCGGCCGCGAAGACCGGCCTTACACGCCCGCTCAACGTGCTTGTCGAACTTGGCTATCAGGGGGGCCGAACCGGGTGTCGCACGCTCGAGGAGGCCCTCAGCGTGGCTCGGGGCATCGCGGCCGAAACCGGTCGGCTGGCGCTCGCCGGCGTCGAGGGCTTCGAAGGCCTGATGCGGGGAAAAACCGCGGCCGAATCCAAAGCGATGGTCGATGCTTACCTGAGCCGCTTGATAGATCTCGCCGAGGAATGCGAAACGGCAGGACTTTTCGCGACGCGCCAGCCGATCATCAGCGCGGGGGGCTCCCAATATTATGATCTTGTCGTCGATCAACTCCATGAGCGGGGCATAGCGTCACGTTTCCTGCTGCTGCTGCGTAGCGGCTGCTATCTCACCCACGATTCCGGTCTCTATCGACGTGCCTTCGAGCAACTCCGGGAGCGTAACCCCGCACTCGCCGCGGTCCAGGGTGGGCTGCGGCCGGCGCTGGAGGTCTGGGCCTATGTTCAGTCGCGCCCAGAGGATAGGAAGGCGATCATCAATTTCGGCAAGCGTGACGCCTCGCATGATGATCCACCGGTCGCGCTGAGTTGGTATCGGCCAAGTAGCGCCATGCCAGCGCCTCAGCCGGTCGGTGAGGGCTATCGCGTGTCGCGCCTCAACGACCAGCACTGTCATCTTGAAATTCCAGCCGAATCGCCGCTTGCCGTCGGCGACATGATTGCCTTCGGCATCTCACATCCCTGCCTGACCTTCGACAAGTGGCGCGCCCTCTATGTCGTCGATGATACCTATCAGGTGGTTTCCGCCATCAGCACTTATTTCTGACCTGAGGATCCCATGCCGTATGACGTGATTACCCTAGCTGACCGAGGCTACCGCTACCTTCCTTCGGCATTCCAGTATTCGGCCGGTATACAGGCCTTGGACGGCTTCATCATCCGGCGAATTAATTTCGCTAGGTGGGTGCCGATGGTCGAGGGCTTCGAATATATCTCGGCGTTCTTGAAGAAACGGGGCCTTCCGCCGACTGCCTTTGTCGCTTGCGAATTGCGGTCGAAGCTGCCTTTTTCGTCGGATGGTTTCAAAGCGTTCAACACAATCTACGCTGACGTGCTGCGCAAATGGGGAATCTTCGAAGGCGACAACAATCCCGTTGCGCGCAGCAACGTTTGTCCGGAGATCGACCCGCCCATGGAGACAGTCTTCTATTCGTTTTCTTATGTCGAACCGGACGACGCGAAGACGCCGAGGAGCCGTCCTTCCTTCGTTATCAGCGGGGGCGCCGAGACGATTTCCGGGCTGGAACAGCCCGACGAGCGGATTGTCGCTTATCGGGATCTTTCGAAAGAGGGCATGAAACGCAAGATTGATCGCACCTTCGACGAGATGACCGGCCGCTTGGGTTCTCTCGGCCTGCAATGGGCTGACACCACCTCGGTCCAGGCCTACACCGTGTTCGATCTCTATCCGCATTTTCTTCCTATTATCACTGTCGGTGGCGGCGCGCAGAACGGCCTGACGTGGTACCCTTGTCGTCCACCCGTACAGGATGTCGACTTCGAGATGGATTGCCGGGGTCTCGAGACCGAGACTTTCGTCACGTCTTAATTTCCAAGGGATGCTGACCTGAACGCCACGTCGGCCGGGCTACCGAAATCGCGTCCTTGCCGAGGGCGGCGAGGCGCCGGTTCGGCCTTCCGACTCGTCCTTAGCAGCGGCCAGTATCGATCGTTGGTCTGTCATTGACGTCGCAGACACCTCTCATTCCCGAGAAACTTTTCCCCTGGATGCAGGAGACCGTTCGTCAGTTCGGGACCGATATTTTACGGCTGAAGGGGAATCGTCCAATTCCAGGACGATCTCAATCGGTTTGTTATTTAGGGGTGCACATATTGCTCGAGGAGACCATCAACGGTCCTGGAAGCCCCATGAACTCCGAACAGGCCGTCTGGTCTTCATCGGCACGACTTGCCGGACGACGTCCGGGAATGTCGACCTCGTTCGGTCCGCTGCGCGGCTGCGAGTTCTTCGATCGTCACGGGTATGAGCGAGAAGTGGAGGTTGTACATCGGTGTCCGCCAAGTCCGGTAAGCGCGGCGAGATCAAAGGCGTTGTCGGTTCTCGCACTGTCTCATGGTAGGAGTGCAGTGCGCCCAAGCATTGCCTTACCCCGGCAGCAAATGCGCGACCTCCGCCTTGAGAAAGGCAGCATCGGCCGGATTGGCGCTCGGATTGCCTGCGCGATGACCCCACACGCTCGGGATCGGCCGCAGGGTTCCGGTTGCGAGATGGCGAAGTTCGGCCGCATTATCCGCTACGCGGAAATAGAGATCTGTCTTGCTCGGCATCAGAAGCATTTGCGCCTTTATGGACTGGAGCGCTTGTATGAGATCGCCATTGTAAAGAGTGTTGCCGCTGATATCGCCGTGAAACCAAGCGAGTGCCTGCGCATAGAGGTTCGCCGCGCGGCATCGCGAAAACCGCTCGGCCCAATTGGTGCGGACGAAGGTTTCGAGATCGGGCGCGCCGAGCGCGCTTTTGTAGAGGCCGGCACGGTAGAAATCCTGGCTCAGGCCCCACGCGGCATAAATGTGGCCAAAGGCCTTGAGCGCCAGCACCGGCTCGCTCGAAAAGCGGCCATTGCCGGTATGCTCGGGCGCGGCTTCGAGCGTGCGCAACAGGCCGGACAGAAAAACTCTGTTGTGATCGGCTGTGCGGGCGCTGCCGCAGACGACGAAGGCGCGTTCCACCATTTCGGGATAGAGCGCCGCCCAGTGATAGGCCTGCATGCCACCCATCGAAAATCCATAAACGGCGGCGAGTTTGTCCACGCCGCAAATTTCTGTGACGAGACGGTGTTGCGCCCGCACATTGTCAGCGACGGTGACGAGCGCGGGATAATCCGGCGTCTCCGCCGCGCCGGACGATTCCCCATTCGAGAACATGCCCATGGCGATGATGCACCAGCGCGTGGGATCGAGAATGCCCGACGGCCCGATCAACCAGGCCATATCCGCGAGACGCGCGGAATAGCTGCTGGGGTAGAGAATGAGATTGTCGCGCTTGTCGTTGAGCGCGCCAAAGCGCTGCCAGGCAAGCCGGGCCTCGCGGATCACGCCGCCTTTTTCCACGGCAAAATCGCCGAGTGCAAAGCTGCCCGCCTCATTCTCCCAATTCATGGCTCTTCTCCCGCATACCCGCCTCCCTCGAGCAGTGCGCCGCGCCGAGGGCAAACACGCGTCGCCGCACCACGTTTCGCGATTGCTTTGATCATCCCAAATTCATACCCGCCAAAGGGTCGTAGTTTGGATTTGGCGCAGACTGTCCATTCGGCGCACAACCGGCACCCGTGTGCCGGGAGCGCATGTGTGATCGACGCATGTGGTCACCGGTGGAAGCGAAAGTGCTGCTCGAGGCAAGCGGGACGATGGCCACCAGCAGAGCCAAAGTGGCAGCGATGCTAAACTTACAGCGTTTGATTGCCATTGAAGTCTCCATTTCGATGCAGGACGTCCGAACGTTCGGACGTCGCGTATGCACGTAAGACCGGGACGATCTCACCCAACTAAACTGAGGCTCACGAAAGCTCACGTCGCCTTGAGGTTGGACTTGAGGACGTTCGAGGCAGAAACGACGAATGTTGAGCCGCTACCGGCTTACTCGTGCACCTCTTGCTGCTCGACTTCGAGCATAGACCAATGATCGAGACTCGCTGGGCCGCACGCCGGCGCAGCGACAACGGCGATCGGCGCCGGCATCTCGACTACAGCATTCGGTCTGAGAATAGACATCAGTCGAACAATTCATTTTTCAACTAATGCATCGCTGCTTATGAAAGACCGTGCTGCTTTCGGTCTCGTGAAATCCGAGGTCATTCATGTCTCTTCAGATCGCCGATGCCCGCCCTCGTTTGAACAAATCTACTGCGTTCGCGCTCGACGAGCGACATAAGCGCCGCCGCGAGGGTCAATCGTCTCCCGTGCCCAGCGCGCTTGAGCGGCTGGTCAAGCGGATTGGCGGACCTGCCTCGCCAGTCAACCAGCGCGGACTGCTTGAGCGAGAGCAAGAGCAACACTGTGCGCAGCGATGGCATGATCTTGGAGATCGAGCGGCGATCGAAGTTCTCGTCACTAGTCATCTTTCGTTCGCCGCAAAGGTCGCTCGGCGCTATCAGGGATACGGTGTTCCAGTCGCCGACCTCATCAGCGAAGCCAGTCTCGGCCTAGTTATCGCGGCGTCGCGGTTTCAGGCGGACCGCGGATCGCGATTTTCCACCTATGCCCTGTGGTGGATAAAGGCCACGATTCACGATTACGTTCTTCGCTCGTGGTCGTTAGTCAGGATCGGAACGACAGCGGCTCAGAAGAAGCTATTTTTTCGGCTCAGGCGCGAGATGAGAAAATTCGCGAAAAAGGGGGCCAGTCTGACGCCGCAACTGGCTGCAGTGATCGCTGAAGAACTGGCTGTCCGCCCTCGTGACGTGATTGAGATGGACGGTCGGCTGCGCGTTGATCTTTCTCTGAACGTGCCAGTGAGCAACGAGTGGGGAGAGGAATGGCAGGACCTGCTCGTCGACCATTCGCCCAGTCCGGAGGCGCTAATGGCGGCGGACGATGAAAACGCGCAAAGAACAGACGCTCTGCATGCCGCACTGAATGTACTCACAGAGAGGGAGAGGCGGGTATTTGTGGCGCGGCGCCTGACCGAACATCCCCAAGAGCTGGAGAAGCTCGGGCGAGAATTGTCTGTTTCAAGCGAACGCGTACGACAGATCGAAACCAGCGCCTTTGAAAAGATCAAGCGTGCAGCCAGGCGCAAGCTGTGGTTTCGCAAGGAGCCATGCTGATGCGGATCCGCACCGAACGACGATTTCGCCAAGGTCGATCAATCGCCGTGCTGCTCGCGCACAAGCATTAGCCAAGCCTTTGCTGCATGGGAAAGATAGGCTCCTCGGCGCCACGTCATCCCGATATGCCAATCGATCTTCGGATTGACAAGTAGCAAGCTGCGCAAGCCGGGGTGATGTTGCTGCTCTGCGACCATCTTCGGGAGAAAGGCTACACCCATGCCGGCAGCAACGAGCTCCATGACGAAATCGAGTTGGCTGCTGCGTGTAGAGACGGTTGGTTCAAAGCCGGCTCGTCCGCAGGCGTCAACTACCAGGCGACTTATCGCGAAACTGGAATCGAACATGATGAACGGCATCTGCTTCAGGTCGGCCAGATCGATACACTTCTTTCGTGTAGCGAATTCTCTTGCTGGAAGCAGCGCCACCAAAGGTTCGCGTCTTACGCTCTGGCATTCCAAGCTATCTGCAACCGGGATGGTTGAAGCGGCGAAATCAAGATCGCCGGCAAACAGAATTTCCTCCAGGCGGTCACTGCCATTTTCGACGAGAGAAATGTCGATGCCAGGGTAGCGCTTCCGATAAATTGCAAACAGCGGGGCGAACAAGGTACTGCTCACCATCGGAGGCAGGCCAAGCCGAAGTAAGCCGCGTTTCAATCCTCGGACTTCATCCAGCTCGCTCAGGAGATCGTCTCGTTCCGCGAGGATACGCAGCGCGCGCCGGTAGACGATCTCTCCGGCGGCAGTCAGCGTACTTCGATGCCCGGCGCGATCCAGCAGCAGAACGCCGATTTCATCTTCGAGCTGCTTTACCGCCTTGCTGACGGTCGACTGCGTCGCGAACACGACTTTGGCTGCTTGAGAAAAGCCGCCTTGCCTTACCACTTCGACGAAGGCTCGCAACGTTCGTATCTCCATTCTCATTCCATATCAGAAATCTCGCTGCTCCTGATCGATCCGCACCCCGCACCGAAACCGCTGTGCCGGTACGCAAGCCGAACACGGCCGAACCCGGGTCTCACGAAAGCGTGCTTGTTGTCGATACTGAACCCGCTTGAAGAGGATATCAAGTAACATATATCTAATATGTTAGTGGGGGATTACCCCGTGATCTCGCCCGTGGAACTGCCACCAAATCTTTAAGCGGCGCGATGTTGAGAATTACTTGTCGTGTGAGGGGCGTCTTCGATATGAGCCAACTGACAAGGGCGTTGCGAGCCGCAAGACCATCGCTGCTCTTCGGACTTCGTTTCTGGGCGTCAGCCTGTCTTGCCCTCTATGTCGCGTTCCGCCTTGAGCTGGACAATCCCTATTGGGCCGCCATTTCCGCCTCGCTCGTCTGCCAGCCGCAACTCGGTGCGTCGCTGCGCAAAGGATGGTTTCGGATGATTGGCACGTTTGTTGGCGCTGTCGCAATCGTGGTGATGAGCGCGTGCTTTCCGCAAGACCGCGTGGCATTCCTGATCAGCCTGTCGCTCTGGGGTGGTGCATGCGCGTTCGCAGCCACGCTGCTGCGCAATTTCGCCGCCTATGCCGCAGCCTTGGCCGGCTACACGGCGGCGGTCATCGCCGGCGATCTGCTTGGAGCCGTCGGGGGCCTGAACGCCGAGGTGTTCACGCTTGCCCTGAGCCGCGTTGCCGAGATCTGCATTGGCATTGTTGCTTCCGGCATCGTTCTCGCAGGGACCGATTTTGGTAGCGCTCGGAGCCGACTGGCGTCACTCTTCGGGAATATAATGGCCGCGATCGCCGGCGGATTTGTCTGCACCTTCAAGCGTGTCGGGCACGGATTGCCCGACACGCTGCCAGTGCAGCGCGACCTGATCCGCAATGTCATCGCTCTGGAACCAATTATTGATCAAACCATCGGAGAAGCTTCTCAGATCCGTCATCACTCACCGGCATTGCAACGAGCTGTCGGTGGCTTGTTCACGGCATTGTCTGGCTGGCGCGAGGTGGCAAATCACCTTTCTCGCCTGACCTGCGGTCGGGCCCACGCGGAAGCGGTCAGAGTTTTGGAATGTCTTCCGCCGGAGCTGTCGTTCGCCTGCGAGCGAGCCGATGTGGCAGACTGGATCAGCCATCCTGCCGATTTGCGGCAGAGTTGCGAAGCCGCAATTGCCCGCCTCGTCGCGCTGCCTGCTGATACGCCCTCCCTTCGCCTGCTCGCCGACAAATCCGCAGAGGCGCTCGCGGGCCTCGCCAATGCGTTCAATGGCCTGGCTTTGCTCGTTGATGATGCTGCTCGGCCTGTTCCCTACTTTCAAGCCGCTGCGCGCTTGCACGTCCCTGATTGGCTGCCCGCGGTGATCAATGCCGGTCGCGCCTTCATTGTGATCAGCCTGGTCGCGGTGTTCTGGATTGTCACGGCGTGGCCGGGCGGTGCGATCGCGATCACCTGGGCCGCAGTAAACGTCATTCTGATGTCGGCTCAAGCCGACCGGGCCTATCACAGCGCGTTGCGGTTCACGATCGGCAATGGTCTGGCCGTGGTCTCTGCTGCAATCGTATTGTTCGCCGTGCTTCCCAGAACGCAGACGTTTGCAGGGTTCAGTTTGGCTGTCGGTGCGTACATCGTACCCGTCGGTGCTCTCCTGACGCAGCCCTGGGAAACGGCGCTCATCGCACCCATGGCCGGCCATTTCTTCGCGTTCCTGCAACCGGCAAACCCAATGAGTTACGATCCGGAGACGTTCTACAATTCGGCTATGGCAATCATCGGTGGTAGCGCTGCAGCAGCTGCTGCATTTCGGCTGCTACCGCCACTGTCACCCGCGTTTCGCGCACGCCGGCTCCTTCATCTCACATTGCGCGATCTACGTCGCATGGCCGTAGGGCGCACGCCCATCGATTGGGAGGATCATGTCCACTCCCGGCTCTCGGTTATGCCGGAGGAGGCGACTTTGTTGCAGCGCGCCCGATTGTTGGCAGCGCTCGCGGTGGGGAGCGAAATAATTCAATTGCGTCACATCACGTTCTTTCTTGGTTTTGCCACCGATCTTGACCCGGCTCTGAGGGCAATTGCCTGTGGAGAATGCGCATCCGCAACTGAATATTTGGCGCGCCTCGACGCCGCTCTTGCTGGTGCTACCGGAGCCGGGTTGGGAACCCAGACCGTCCTGCGCGCGCGCGGCAGCACATTGATAATTTCGGAGGCGCTGATTCGATACAGTGAATACTTCGGGGGAGCCGCCGGATGAAGTTTGCCGAGCTCAATTTGTTTGGCGTCTACGTCGCGCCGATCTCTGTAGAACTCGGCATCGCCTGGGTACTAACGATTGTTCTGCGTCGCACAGCCGATCGTTTCGGTTTGATGCGCCACGTCTGGCACCCCGCGCTATTCGTCGCTGCGGTCTACATGATCGTTCTGTCGTCGCTCGTGCTTATTGCCGCCAGATGAGGTCGCATGCAGGACATCGGGCCCGAATCGCCATCTGAAGCCAATCATAAAGATGAGCTACCTTGGTCTCCTGATCCGGTTCTCCGAAGGCCGCGACGTCTGATGCCGCGGATCCTTCCAATGTCTATCACCTTCATCGCTCTTGCGCTCGCGATGGTGCTTAGCCGAGCGACGTGGGATTCCTACATGGGCGCACCGTGGACCCGCGATGGCACGGTTCGCGCCTACGTGGTCACACTTGCGCCTGAGGTAGCAGGACGCATTGTTGAGCTGCATGTTGCTGACAATCAGTTCGTGCACAAAGGCGATGTGCTGATGGTCGTGGATCCGACGAACTTTAGAATTGCTCTGAAGCTGGCCGAAGCAGCGGAGCGCCAAGCGAAGGCGATGGCCGAGAATGCCAAAGGTCAGGCGGAACGCCGGCGCAAACTAAGCGATTTGGCCGAGACCGTTGAGGACAGGCAGATTTTCGAGGCAAACGCTATCGCGAGTGATGCGCAATATCAGCAAGCGGTTGCCCAGCAAGACCTGGCGAAGGTCAATTTAGAGCGCACCATAATCCGCTCTCCGGTGAATGGCTGGATTTCCAATCTGCTGTTGCAACAAGGCGACTATGTGACGGTTGGACGGAACGCAGTTTCCGTGATCGATGCCGAGTCCTTTTGGGTTGATGCCTATTTCGAAGAAACCAAAATTGCTGCTATGCACGAGGGCGATCCCGCTCAGATCAAATTGATGGGTCACAAGCAGGTCGTGCGAGGCGAGGTCGGAAGCATCGCCCGGGGCATCACCGTATCCAACGCGCAACCCGGCCAGCAAGGACTTGCGACGGTCAATCCGATCTTCACGTGGGTGCGTCTGGCTCAACGCGTCCCGGTACGAATTCGCATCGACAACGTCCCTGACGATGTTCGTCTGGTTGCCGGGATGACTGGAACTGTACAAATCGAGCCGCGCCTCGGTTTGCCGATCAAGAAAGGCGGACCATAGAGCCGCATTTCGGAACCGCCATCTGTGGTGCTGGTTCGAGCCGACCGCCGCGACTGCGATCGCAAGGTCAAGCCGGGTGACGACCAGCAGACGGCTGCAAACGTCACGCGCGAGCAGGTCGGTGCCGGACTTCCTGACCGTCTCGAAATGGCAGTCGGTCTCACCTCTCCTTAAGCCGCCGCGATGCTGCGACTCCTGCGGCCGCCTCTCTTTATGTTTCGCCTTCCGCGAAAGTCTCCATTCGCGCGCCGGCGCGCTTCACCGCAAGCGCATTGACATGATTCGCGTGGCTGCCCTGCGCCGACACTTGTCAACCGACCAGGATGAGAGATCGGTCTCAACTTGCTGTGAGGTGATTGAAATATGCATGAGATATGACTAATATGTCAGTAAGCGACAACCCAAGGAGTTGAATCATGGAACTCAAAGACTCCCCGATGAGCGAGCGCCAATGGAAATACCGAGCTACTTACCGCGACCGGGTGGCCGGTTGGTATAACGGATGGCTACACGTGCTGCTGATCTACACGATCGGCTTCACGGCTCTCTATGTCTACCTATCGAGCATTCGGGACGTTCACTGGTGGGAATATCTGACCGTACCTGTGGTGCTTTTGACTGCCAACTTCTTCGAGTGGGCCGTGCACCGCTACGTCATGCACCGTCCCTGGAATATGCCGCTGCTACGTGCGATCTATGTTCGGCACACGCTGATGCACCATCAATTCTTCACCGAGGAGGAAATGCACTTCGCCGATCACCATGATTGGCGGGTGACGTTCTTCCCTCCCTACGCGCTTGTAGTCTTCACACTGATGTCGGTTCCGCCAGCCATTGCTGCCGGCTGGTTCATCTCGCCCAACGTGGGTTGGCTGCTCATTGCGACGACTACCTCGATGTACATGCTTTACGAGTTCATGCACTTCTGCTGTCACGTGAACGAGAACTGGTTCGTCCGCTACATGCCGCTCGTAAACACCATCCGGAGGCACCATGCTGCGCACCACAATCCGGCGATCATGATGGGACGAAATATGAATCTGACGTTCCCGCTCATGGACTATCTTATGGGCACTTCAGACCTCGATCGTGGCCTGCTCGGTCACCTCTTCAACGGCTACAACACGCGCTACATCCGCAAGGACATCAGGCATGCGGCCAGGACGCCGCGCGTCGAAATGACAAAGATGATGGCGGAGTAGTCGTGGGCGGGTGGAACGGTACGGCCGTTCCACCCTCTCTTAAAGGAAGCACATCATGACCCAATTCGAGCCAAACGCGATTGCCTTGCTCTGGTTCATTCCTCTGTGGAGTGCCTGCTGCCTTGGCTTCCTGCATCTTACCGGAATGTTTCCCATCAACGATACCTCAAGCGGGGCACGTGCGCTTGCGTTCCCCAACACGATCCTATTCACGACTCTATTGGCAGGCACTCTCGCGTTGGCACACCATGAGTTGCGATGGACGACCATCGTGATCGTTGCTCTGCTTCTCTTTCTCTTTCTTCCCGAGGCGTTTCAGGCCTTGCCGGCGCGATGGAAGGATGGGCGTTCCGGTGCGGTGGCGGTAAGCTTCATGCTCGCCTCCGCAATCGCAGCCCTGATTTTCATGGTGGGCGCAGACCTGCTCACTGTTTAGCTAAACCTCAACTGGAGATTATCATGACAACCCCTGTAAAATTCCTGCTTTCGATAGTCTGTCTGCTAACTGCCGCCGGCGCATATCTCTCCCTTTCACTCGACGGAAAGACCGGACCAAGCGTCGCTGTCGCGTTCCTTGGGATTATCACAGCCACGGCGTCGTGGGCCTTCCCCGATGTCCTCAGAAAATCTCCGACTTCGTCGAAATGAACAGTAATGGTGAGAATGATGTTAGAGGAAGTTTGCGGTACTCAGGAGGAATCAATGAAGACATATAGAGGAGAGCGGACCATCGATGGCGTCTCAGTTCTAGTCGATGGGAAGCCGTTGTCACCCCACTATGAGACGTTGAAATTGACCAGCCGTGGCTTCGAATGGAGCTATGAAGGGTCCGAGCCGTCCCAACTGGCTTTTGCCCTTCTGCTTGATCACATAGGCGATGAAGCTACCACAAAGCGTCTCTATGTTCGGTTCATGAAGCAAGTGGTGGCCAATTTCGATAATAGCTGGGAAATTACCGGCGCAGATATTGATGCCGCTATTGCTGCTCTCGGCTTCAGCGGCTTGAAGATCGCGGCCGGCTCAGAAAGGTAATCCATGTCTCTCAAGTACCGAGCAGCGGTTTTGCACGAGATAGGGGCGCCGCTTGCCATTGAGCAAGTGCAGGGCATTAACCTGTCGCCTACCGATGTCGTTGTAAGGGTGCAAGCTGCGGGCCTCTGTCATACGGACCTGGAAGCAATTGACGGATCGCTGCACTATCCGTTGCCCATGATCTTGGGCCATGAGGCGTCGGGAATCGTCGAGCACGTCGGGTCGGCGGTCACAAATGTTCGGGCCGGCGACCATGTCATCTTGTCGTGGAATCCACATTGTGGTCGATGTTTTCATTGCGATCGGGGGCAACCGATATTGTGCGAGACGTACCTCAGCGAAGGACCAAAAGGAGTGCAATTTGATGGCTTGTCGAAAGCCGCGCTTGTTGATGGCGAAGCGCTGTGCCATTTAATGTTCTTGGGTGCATTCGCTGAAATATGCATCGTTCCCGCACAGCAGGCGATTCCCGTTTCGAAGGATATTCCGTTCGACCTGTCATGCCTAATCGGCTGCGGTGTGATGACGGGGGTCGGCGCTGCATTAAACGTCGCTGATATCCAGCACGGCGACACGGCGTTGGTGATTGGATGTGGTGCGGTGGGGCTCTCCGCAATACAGGGTGCCCTCATGGCGGGTGCAACCGCAGTCATCGCAGTGGATCTGGATGAGCGGAAACTTGCGCTTGCTGCCAAGCTTGGTGCCACTCATACGGTTAATGCACGTCACGTTGACGCCGTCGAAGCAACGCGAGAAGCCACGCGTGGTCGCGGGGCTGATGTTATTATCGAATGCGCCGGAAATTCCCTGACCTTTCGTCAGTCGACTGAAGCCGTCCGCGTGGGCGGCCAAGTGATCTGGCTAGGAAAGATTGACGTGTCAAAGGACGCCAGCTTCCGTTGGGGGTCCCTGATGGGCGAGAAGCACTTGCGGCGATCAAGCTACGGCGGCGCACGACCACGAATTGATTTTCCGTTCCTCGCACAAGCCTATTTAAGCGGAAAGCTGAAGCTCGACGAACTTGTCACCAGAAGGATCAAACTCGAGGAGATAAACCAGGGCTTTGAGGACTTGCGAGCAGGAAGATCAATCCGGACAGTGGTGAAATTATAGCCAATAAAGCGACGTCGGTTTTTCCTTCACGAACGCTACCAAAAATCGACTGCGGGCCAAGTGAGGCCAACCGTCGACATCTTGCAGATTGGCGAGGAGGCCCATGAAGAAGCACGTTAACCGACTTGAGATTTGTCGACGCGAGCTGTTGGCCGGCGCGGCTTATTTTGCTCTTGGAGCTTCGCGTTCCGGCGCGACTGTTATTTTCGACCATCTTCCGTGGACCCCCAACGCCGGCGCGCCTCCTGTCGCCGCTACGCTCGGCCCTTGGCTCTTCTTCACGAACGAAGAGGGCAGAGCGGTCGAAGCACTCGCCGATCGCATCATTCCAGCCGACCCAGAGACGCTCGGTGGCAAGGAGTCCGGATCCGCAGTGTTCATCGATCGGCAGCTCGCCGGCCCCTACGGACGCCAAGACGGCCTGTACGTCAGACCGCCCTTCCTGAAAGGAGCCAGGAACCAGGGCCATCAATCCGAGAAGGGACCAGCGGAGCAATATCGCGAGGGACTCGCGGCGCTGGACAAGGCTTGCAAAGCCCAACTCGGCGGCAAGGTCTTTTATGAACTCTCCGATGCCGACAAGGACCGTGTGCTCGCCGGCGTCGAAAGCGGAGAATTCAAGTTCGACGACGTCGACGGCAAGGCCTTCTTCGAACAGGTCGTCAAGGACGTTCAAATGGGGTTCTTCGCCGATCCAATCTACGGCGGCAATCGGGAAATGGTTGCGTGGAAGATGATCGGATACCCCGGCGCCCGCTACAACTATCTGGATTGGGTCAGCCGGCATAACGAGAAGTTTCCGTTGCCGCCGGCCAGCATGACAGGGCGCGCCGAATGGACGCGGAGGTAGCTCATGACGAAAAGACTGCCCAAGAAAGATGTCGTCATCATCGGCCTCGGCTGGACAGGGTCCATCATGGCCAACGAACTGACGGACGAAGGTCTTGAGGTGATGGCGATCGAGCGAGGGCCCTGGCGCGACGCTCCGACGGACTTCCCGCCGACCTATATGCAGGACGAGTTGCGTTACCGCATCCGGCACGAACTGTTCCTGCGCCCCGATCAACTGACTTTCACCTTCCGTAACAGGATGGACCAGACGGCCCTTCCGATCCGGAGCTGGGGCGCGTTCATGCCGCCCAACGGCGTCGGCGGCGGAGGCGTGCACTGGAATGCCGAGATGTGGCGCTTCCTGCCATCCGATTTCGTGCTCAAGACGCATCTGACCGAAAGATACGGCGCCTCCTTCCTCCCCGAAAAAATGACCATTCAGGACTGGGGTTTAACCTACGACGAACTCGAGCCGTTCTACGACCGCTTCGAATACCTCTGCGGAACATCCGGCACGGCAGGCAATCTCCGCGGCCAGATCATGGAAGGCGGCAATCCTTTCGAGGGACCGCGATCGCGTCCATATCCCACTCCCGCGCAAGTGCAGCCGTTCAGCCACACTCTGTTCGGCAAGGCAGCAAGCGAACTGGGTTACAAGCCGTTTCCTCAGCCCTCCGGCAATCTGTCCCAAGCCTATACGAACCCGCTGGGACTGAAGATGGGCCCATGCACCTATTGCGGCTTCTGCGAGTGGTTCGGCTGCAGCAATTACTCAAAGGCCAGCCCGCAGACGACCATCCTGCCTTATCTCGTGCGCAAGCCGAACTTCACGGCCCGGGACAATTCGGAAGTGATCCGGATCAATGTCGACAAATCGGGCAAGCGAGCAACCGGCGTCACATTCGTCGATACAAGCGGCGAAGTGTGGGAGCAGCCGGCCGACCTCGTGATCCTCTCGGCCTATACGCTGTTCAACGTCCAGCTCCTTCTGCACTCGCAGATCGGTCGCCCGTACGATCCCGTGGCAAACACCGGCACAATCGGACGCAACTACACGCATCAGACGACCTCGACGGTGAACGGGTTCTTCGACCCAAAGAAATTCAACTTCAACCCGTTCATCGCATCGGGCTCGATCGGCATGTGCATCGACGAGTTCAACGGCGACAATTTCGACCACGGTCCGCATGGGTTCGTCGGCGGCGGATACATGGGTCAAGTGCAGACCGGAGCACGACCGATCGAAAGCACCCTCGTTCCACCCGGCACACCGAAATGGGGCGCCGCATGGAAAACTGCCGTGAGGGAGAACTACTTGTCGACGGTCAAGCCTGGGACCGGCGTTCACGGGAGCTTCTATGCCTACCGCGACATCTATCTCGACCTGGATCCCACCTACACCGACCGGTTCGGCCGTCCGCTGCTGCGCATCACGATGGATTTGAAGGAGAACGAGCTCAAGCAGAACAAATTTCTGACTGACAAGTTCGCCGAAATCATCAAGACAATGGGAGCGAACAAGCTCGCCGTGGAGTACCGCACGGGGCCTTACGACATCACCTCGTATCAGACGACCCATCTCAACGGCGGGGCGGTGATGGGCGGCGATCCCACCACAAGCGTCATTAATCGCTATCTTCAAAGCTGGGACGTTCCGAATCTCTTCGTTCTCGGCGCCAGCGCATTTCCGCAGAACGCCGGCTACAACCCCACGCTCACTGTCGGAGCCCTCGCCTTTTGGGCGGCCGCGGCGATCCGAAGCAAATACCTGAAGAGCCCGGGGAGGCTTATCGATGCGTAAGCGTTACCACGGCTCACTTGCTGGGGCAGCCCTTCTTGTTTTGGGCACGACCTCATCAGTGGCGGGCGAAGCCGATCCGCAGGATTTTACGCAGCTCGAGCGCGGACGGTATCTTACGATCCTTTCCGATTGCGAGAGCTGCCACACCGTGCCGGGCAGCAACCAGCCGTTGGCCGGCGGCCGCTCGATCGAAACTCCGTTTGGCAACATCGTCGCGCCGAATATCACGCCTGACCCCGAAACGGGCATCGGAAGCTGGAGCGACGAGCAGTTCGACGCGGCAATCCGGCGGGGAATCCGGCGCGACGGTTCGCGGCTTTATCCGGCGATGCCCTACAATGCCTATACCAAGATGTCCCGCGACGACGTGCTCGCGATCCGCGCCTATCTGAATTCGGTGCAGCCGGTCCGCAACGCCGTCGCCGCAAATACGCTACCCTTCCCGTTCAGTATCCGCGCCTCCATGCGGCTGTGGAACGCGCTTTACTTCAGGGAAGGCGACTACCAGCCGGATCCAAAACAATCGGCCGAATGGAATCGCGGTGCGTTTTTGGTCGATGGCCCGGGTCATTGCGGCGCCTGTCATACGCCGAAGACCATGCTCGGCGGCGATAGGACCGATCAATATTTGCAGGGCAGCTACCTTCAGGGGTGGTCGGCGCCCGACATCACCAACGACACGCGCCTTGGATTGGGCAAATGGTCGAACGAAGACCTGGTTTCCTATCTGAGGTCCGGCCACAATCGCGTCACGGCAGCGACCGGACCGATGGGCGAAGTGGTGAGCCTGTCGACCGCGCATATGAGGGATCCCGACCTCAATGCGACAGCGACCTACCTGAAATCATTGCCAGACAAGAGTGCCGGCACCTCTCCTCCTCCCATCAAGGTTCCGGCGATGATGGCGGGCGCTGCGATCTATCGTGACCAGTGCTCGGCCTGTCACGGCCTGGACGGCAAAGGCGTCGCCGAACTCTTTCCGTCCGTTGCGGACTCTTCGATGACCCGATCGGACGATCCGAGCACATCGATACGCATCGTTCTGCGGGGCGCCCGAAGTGTCGGAACGAGCGCCCAGCCCACGGCGCCTGGAATGCCTTCCTATGGCCGGCAACTGGACGACAACGGGGTAGCCGCCGTTCTCACCTATATCCGAAACAGTTGGGGCGGGACCGCGAGCCCGGTCCCGTCCGAGCAAGTCTCCAGGGTCCGGCGCGATACCGCGCTTCGGCCAGACTAGTTGGCCCATTGCGCGCACGCGATCGCCGCGATTGTCGTAAGACAGGGGTTTCATTGATTAAACGGGAGACGAACACTCGGCGCTCCTCTGAGTCTCTTACCGCTGCCTCTTACCGCTGCCACATTGTCATAGGCAGCACTAGTCTAAGAGGCGACGATCCATGAAACGACATAGCCGCGACATCCTCTTTTGATGGATTAAAGCGTAGAGCGGGCAAAGCTCTCGATGTAATCGATAAGTTTATCGGAAGCTCTCGCCGCAGCGTCTGGATCCCGCGCTGCCACCGCCTCCGCCACTTCGGCATGAAGTCGGGCGGCAAGCGGAAGGTCGGCTGTCTGCTTGTAGTGCTGATACCAGAATCTACGCGATAGGCCAGACATCAATCCCATTGCGCGTTTAGCATACTCATTGCGAGCGACTAATGCGATCAAGGTGTTGAACTTCTGATCCAACCTCATGAAGGCGATGTCGTCAACCTTCTCCCCGGCTTGCCTTATCTCGGCCGCCAGCGCAAGAAACTGGGCCTGTTCTTCCTGGGTAGCTCGTTTCGCAGCAGAGCGCGCTATGAGACGATCTAGTTCACGACGAACTTCCAGAAGTCTCAATTGCGAACGGATATCAATATCCGAGACCAATACTCCGCGTCGGGGTAGAATATTGACAAGTCCGTCCCGCGAAAGACGTTGCAGTGCTTCTCGGATTGGTGTTCGCCCAATTCCCAAACGATTCGCCAAAACGAGTTCGGACAAGACAGTACCTGGCGGCAGTTGGAGCGTGACGACCATCTCTTCGATTTGAGCGTAGGCCCTGTCTGTGAAGGTCATGTCGCTATGCACATCTTCCGAAGAAGTGCTTTTACGCCGGTTCAACGAAGAGGAAGCCGATACGGCTTTTTTCGATGGTCTGTCTATTCGTTTTGATGCTTGGAATTTTCTGTTGTCGGCCATGAACGCTTCTGAGTGTCAGGGAACACTGATGCACAACAGATATGTCATCAATGGAGGCATAGACAACTCCCAATCGCGAAGAATCTAGCCAAGTCGGCCAAAAAAGTCCGTCACGCCCGGCAACGTGCTGCGTGGCTGACGGCCGGGATCCTTTGGAGATGCAAAGAGCAGCGTCTTGGCGGCGGCATCTTACCATCCGCACGCGACGCTCCCTGGCCCCGGCGAGCGCTGCTCCAATTCGTGCTTCCCGCAATTTGTAACCAGTCCGTTCTAACCCGTAAACGAACGGCGATCGTCGAGCGGCGAACTCACGTCCTGGGAAGGCAGCGCGGGAGGAGGTTGATGCCGCTTTAGGCCGTCGGTCCCGCCTCACGAAAGCGTGGTGTGGCCGCTATTTCAAATCACTTGAAATCGCCGAATTTTGCACTTGATATATGAATGACATACCAGATGCATACGATGTGTCGGATCGTTCCGCGTCTTGGCTGCGTTCCGTGGTTCTTCCCCGCGGTGACGCAGCGGTCCATTCGTCCTCGGTGTGAGGTATCGGCCCATGGCAATAGCGAAGACATGCGAGCAGGAGAACAAGGCCGGGCAGAACCGGTTGCGACCGCCAATGAGGTGCTCGATATCGAAGCTTCGCCTGCTCCTGGCAAACTTCGGGGCGATCCTCAACATGGCCGCCGCCGTCGTGCTTTCAACAGGCGACAGGCTGCCGGTGATCCTGATCTCGCTCTTGTTCCATCTTACCCGGCTCGGCGCGAAACGTGTTTGTCAGACGGTGTCGCCACGAGACAAAGTCAGTCTCGCTAAACCGCCATCGCAGGCGCCGGCTTCCGCGCGGCCGTCGATTTCTAAGGCACGCGACAAAGTCCTAGGGGCGATGTGAGGTAATATGGGAATCGTTCGGTTCGCGCCCAAACTTACGGACAGCTCGCTGATTCTCGGCGTGCCGGCAAAAATGGTCAGAGAATTAACTGACCAAGAGGTGCTGTCGATCGCCAACAACCCGCGCCGCTATATCGCGCAATCGAGGCAAGACGTCAAACACCTGAAGGCCGAATAGAGCAATCGTGGAGGCGAAGACATGGCGGACATCCCTATTCCAGATCAGAAGATCCTCGCACGCAGACCCGACATAGTCGCGGGCCTGGCGCTACTTGTTCGGCCGGACGCCCTCATCATCAGCGAGGAGGAGCGACGAGCCTACGAAACTGATGGGCTTACGGCACGTCGCTGCGCGCCGCTCGCCGTGGTGCTTCCTTCGACCACCGAGGAGGTCTCGGCGGTTCTCAGATTTTGCAACGAGGAGGGCGTGAAAGTCGTCGCACGCGGTGCCGGGACGTCGCTCTCCGGCGGGGCGATTCCTCAAGAAGACGCGATTGTGGTCGGACTGTCGAAGATGAACGCAGTGCTTTCGGTCAACTACGCGAACCGAACGGCGAGGGTGCAATCAGGTATCACCAACCTCGCGATCAGTCAGGCCGTTGGTCCGGAAGGATTCTTCTACGCTCCTGATCCTTCAAGTCAGCTCGCCTGCAGCATCGGCGGCAATATCGCTATGAATTCCGGCGGCGCGCATTGCCTGAAGTACGGTGTCACGACGAACAACCTGCTCGGTGTCACGATTGTTCTCGTGGACGGAACGGTTCTGGAGATCGGAGGGGAATATCTCGATGCCAACGGCTATGATCTGTTGGGACTCATCTGCGGTTCCGAAGGTCAGCTCGGCGTTGTCACGGAAGCGACCGTTCGCATCCTGCGCACCGCGGAAGCGGCGCGTCCGGCGCTGCTCGGCTTCGATTCCGCCGAAGCAGCAGGGGCCGCGGTGGCAGCTATCATCTCCGGGGGGATCATTCCCGTCGCCCTCGAGTACATGGATCGAAGCGCGATCGAGATCGCCGAGGGCTATGCCAAGGCCGGCTATCCGCTCGACGTTGAAGCAATGCTCATCGTCGAAGTAGAGGGCGTGGTTGAAGAGGTTGATGGTACGCTTGATCGGATCATCGAAATCGCGTCGGCACATAGGCCGCGCAGCATCCGCGTGTCGCGATCCGCTGCCGAAAGCGCGGCGATCTGGAAGGGACGAAAGGCGGCCTTCGGAGCGACGGGCAGAATCTCCGACTACATCTGCATGGACGGCGTCATTCCCACTGGACAACTGCCCTTTGTCCTGCGTCGAACTTCAGAAATCGTCGCCAGTCACGGTTTGCGCGTCGCCAACGTCTTCCACGCCGGCGACGGCAATCTCCATCCGCTTATCCTTTTCGACATCAATAAGCCGGGAGAGATGGAGAAGGCCGAAAGGGCGGGTGAGGAGTTGTTGAAGCTCTGCATAGAGGTCGGCGGCTGCCTGACCGGCGAACATGGAGTCGGAATCGAAAAGCGCGATTTGATGCCTTTTCAGTTCAACCGGGCGGATCTGGATCAGCAGATGCGGGCACGCGCGGCATTCGATCCTCAATGGCTTCTCAATCCGGCGAAGGTGTTTCCGCTCGATGGGCGGGCTACCTCAGTTGTGGTGAGCAATCATGCCGCTCGGTAATGTCTATAGACCGGAAAGCGAGGCCGAGGGCTCCGAGATTATCGCGGAGGCGGCCATCCGCGGAACTACCTTAGGTATCGAAGGCGGAGGTACGAAGGCCGCGGCCGGACGGCCGATGAACACCGATGCCGTGCTGTCCGCATCGGCCATCGACGGCATCGTGCTGTACGAGCCCAACGAGCTTGTGGTTCGGGCGTGTGCGGGGACGCCGGTGGACGCTGTGGTCGCGCTGCTAAGCGACCACGGCCAGGAGCTGCCGTTCGAGCCCCCCGGTCTGCGAGGGGTATTTGCCTCACAAGGCACACCCACGCTCGGCGCGTTGGCAGCGATGAATTTGTCCGGTCCGCGCAGGATCGCCTCGGGAGCTGCACGGGATTATCTTTTGGGCGTTCGGTTCATCAACGGTCGCGGCGAGATCATCAAGTCAGGTGGCCGCGTCATGAAGAATGTGACCGGCCTTGACCTTGTCAAGCTCATGGCGGGCGCCTGGGGCACTCTCGGCCTGTTGACCGAAGTAACCTTCAAGGTCCTCCCGATCGCGAGGTGCTCCGCGACCTTGATCTTTTCCGGAATGACGGATGCCGCGGCGATCGCGACGCTGACTGACGGAATGGGCTCAGGTTATCAGGCAAGCGGCGCAGTGCATCTTCCCGCACGATCGGCAGGAGAAAGCGCGCGAACCCTACTGCGTCTGGAGGGCAGTGAGGCCTCGGTTGCGATCCGTTCGGAGAAGTTGCGCCGATATTTGGCGGCACACGGTGCGAGCGAGATTCTCGAAGACGCGGCTTCCCGCGCGCTCTGGCGCGACATCCGTGACGTTGCGGCCATGCTCGATCTTTCGAACAAAGCCTTGTGGAAGATTTCTGTCGCTCCGGATCGCGGAGCGGCGGTCTCTGAGATGATTTCGCGGCAGGTTGATGCAAGCTGGTTTTACGACTGGAGCGGCGGATTGATCTGGTTGGCTGTCAATACCAGCGGGGATGCGGGCGCTACCGCGGTCCGCGGTGCCCTGCAGCGTGTCGGGGGCAACGCGATGCTCGTGCGCGCATCGGAGGAACTCCGCCGATCTCTATCGGTCTTCGAACCCATTTCACCGGCTTTGCGGACTCTCACGCTGAAGTTGAAGCACGCCTTCGATCCAGCAGGCATCTTCAATCCAGAACGGATGTACGAGGGGATCTGACCGATGCAGACGAATTTCCGACCCGAGCAGCTTCGCGAGTCCTCGGTGCGGGCTTCCGAGAAAGTGCTGCGCACGTGCGTGCATTGCGGATTCTGCACGGCGACGTGTCCAACCTATCTGCTTCTTGGCGATGAACTCGACAGTCCGCGCGGTCGCATCTATCTGATAAAGTCGATGCTGGAGCAAAACAGCACACCGACCGCCGACGTCGTCAAACACATCGACCGCTGCCTGTCGTGCCTTTCATGCATGACGACATGCCCGTCCGGCGTCGACTACATGCATCTCGTTGATCACGCACGTGCATACATCGAGAAGACGTATGTGCGATCGACTTCGGATCGGTTTCTGAGATGGGTCCTGGCCAAGATCCTGCCATATCCAGCGAGATTCCGCGCGCTCATGCCGCTTGCGACTGTCGTACGTCCGCTACGCGGTCTGATCCGCCGCGTTCCGTCCGTCGGGCCACGGCTTCACGCCATGCTCGAGATCGCAAGTGGCATGCCGGCGCGCGCGCCGACGAATGTCGTTTCGTCCGGCCCAAAACGGAAGCGCGTCGCGATCCTTACGGGCTGTGCAGAACCTGTTCTACGGCCAGCATACAACGGCGCGGCCCGGCGCTTGCTCGATCGGCTGGGTGTCGCGGTCGTCGATATGGCGGACGAAGGGTGCTGCGGAGCCATCGTGCACCATCTCGGAAAAGAGCGCGATGCGCTGGGGTTTGCGAGGCGCAATGTCGACGCGTGGACGCCGGAGATCGATCGCGGACTCGATGCCATCATCATCACCGCCTCGGGATGTGGAACAACGGTCAAGGACTACGGCTTCATGCTCCGCAACGATCCTGTCTATGCCGAAAAGGCGAAGAAGGTCTCCGCACTGGCAAAGGACATCACTGAGTTCCTGGTTTCGCTAGGATCGCTTGAGCCAACCCGACCGGGCGGTTTCGTCGTCGCCTATCATTCGGCCTGCTCGATGCAGCACGGTCAACAGATAAGGGCCGAGCCGAAAAGCCTGCTCGAGCAAGCCGGTTTCATTGTCAAGGACGTGCCCGAAGGTCACATATGCTGTGGTTCGGCCGGCACTTACAACGTGCTCCAACCCGAAATCGCGGTGCGTCTTCGCGATCGAAAGATCTCGAATATCGCGAAGACTGAGCCGCAGATCATCGCCACCGGGAATGTTGGTTGCGCGGTGCAACTGGCTTCCGGCACCTCGGTGCCTGTCGTTCATACGGTCGAGCTTATCGACTGGGCGACGGGAGGACCCGCTCCGGAGGCACTTCATCACCTTCTAGCTTGCCACGAACTTGCGACGGGCGAGCGAGGGGCGGATGCACGAACGTGACCCTGTTGAGCACGGAAAAAAGACAGCAAACGGATCAATTCGGAATAAAGCCGCGCCAGATGCATGCAACGATAAGGACAGCCGATGACGGACAAAATGAAGGTGTTGATTCTAGGAGCCTCCTACGGATCCCTGCTTGCGACCAAGATTGTGATGGCTGGCCATCACGTGACCCTCGTATGTCTTCCAGAGGAGGCCGATCGGATAAACAGAAATGGTACTACAGTTCGCTTTCCCATACGCGGTCGGGCAGACCTCCTCGAAGTCAGATCTCGCGATCTCGACGGTAGCATCAGTGCCGCGGTTCCGGCGGATGTCGCTCTCAAGAAATTCGGTCTCGCCGTCCTGGCGATGCAGGAGCCTCAATATGCGTCCGAGGGCGTCCGGGATCTCATGTCGAACATTGCTCGCAGTAAGCTTCCGACGATGTCGATCATGAACATGCCGCCGATGACGTTTCTACGCAGGATACCGGGACTCAACGTCGACGCGCTTCACGACTGCTACGCGGCGCCGGAAGTCTGGAATTGGTTCGATCCGGACCTCATGACGCTGTGCAGCCCGGATCCGCAGGCGTTCCGGCCCCCCGAAGAAGCGCCGAACGTGCTTGAGGTAACGCTTCCGACGAACTTTAAGGCGGCGGCGTTCTCGAAGGACAACGATACGACCATTCTCCTCTCGCTTCAGGCCGACATCGAGGAGGTGCGCTTTCCGACCGCCGAAGGCCCGACCGAGGTTCCGGTGAAGCTCAAGGTTCACAAGTCTCTTTTCGTACCCACGGCAAAGTGGGCGATGCTCCTTACGGGAAACTATCGTTGCGTGCAAAACGATAACGCGCGTTCAATTCGTGAAGCCGTACATTCCGACATCGAGGAGTCCAGAGCCGTCTACGGTTGGGTGCAAGAGGTGTGCGTCAAGCTCGGCGCCGCGCCGGTTGACTTGGTGCCCTTCGAAAAATATGCCGCTGCCGCGTTGGGACTAACCAGGCCTTCGTCAGCCGCGCGAGCCTTGTTCGCCGGTGCCCCGAACATCGAACGCGTTGACCTCCTGGTCCAAAAGATTGCCGCGCAACTCGGCATATCCAATCCAACGCTCGACAAGACCGTTTCGATGGTAAGGCATCGACTGGAACTTAATCGCGGCGAACAGAAGAAGACGGTGAAGGCATCGCGAGCGTAAGCCATCCCGCGCAGGCACACTCCAAGTTATTCCTTGAAAGGGAGAACTAAGATGACCGAGCCACTCGAAGGTGCAAGGATCATAGACTTCACGCACGTCCAGGCCGGCCCGGTTTGTACACAGCTTCTCGGCTGGTTCGGCGCCGACGTGATCAAGGTCGAGCGCCCGGGGGCCACCGACTTCACGCGCTCCAAACTGCGCGACATCCCCAATGTCGACAGAATCCGCATGGCCAATGCGTGATTGAGGCGTTCATCAAAATCTTCGATGTGCTCGTCGAGAATTTCGACCCCGGCGCGCTTGAATGTGGCGGCGCCCAATTCCAAGGTGAATAGCGCTCGTATCCGGTCTGCCTGTAAATGTGGAGGCGATGGTGGATCAAAGCTGTAATTTCGTCGGCAGTCCGCAATTGAACCTCGATGAGTGGGCGGTTTTGGTCCGCGCGACGTCCGGAGGTGAGTACCACGTCAGCGACCGTCATGCATTCGCGGGTTGGATATGCCCGCGAAGCGTTTACGGGATCGCGGCAGCCGCATTCAAGGTCCAATGGGGGCTTTCGGCGGCGGTGGATCATGCCGGCACCATCAACGGAGTCGCGCCCAGGCGCCGCGATGTTCTCGCTAACACGGATTGGTACGGTGCAGTATTTCAGGTCGCCGGCCAGTGCGCGCTGACCCAGAACGAGCACACTGTGCAAATCGGAGCGGGAGATGTTGCACTCATGGATGGGGCACGGCTCTCGATGCGTTTGTTTGAAAGCGGTTCGCAGTGGCTTTCCATTTATCTGCCGCGGCAGTCGCTGATTTCCCATCTCGGATTCGAGCCGCAGACTTGCTTGAGTGCGTGCGGCGGAACCGTGGCCGCGCGCGCCCTCCGTCAGATCGTTCTCGACGGCATCGGAGCCGAAAAATCCACAGCCGCACCGCCCTGCACGCACATGCGGCTCGCCCTCTACGACCTCCTTGGCGCCCTGTTTGCGCCATCTAATCCGGGGCCTGTCTCTCGTCATGCGGATCGACTGTTCGCCCGCATGCGCCGCGTCATAAGCGATCGCTGTGCCGATCCGGACTTCGGTCCTGCACAAGTGGCAGCTGAAATGGGGATTTCGCTGCGCTACGTCCAGAAGCTGTTGACGGCGCGCGGCGGTACGTGCAGCGAATTGATCTATTCCATTCGTTTGGACCACGCAGCGCGGCTGCTGGCACGCCGGACGTCGCACGCCACAGGTCAGCATCTCAGCGAAATTGCGTACGCCTGCGGCTTTCGCGACTATACCCACTTCGCAAGAAGATTCCGGGATCGGTTTGGTCACGCACCGGGCGCCCACCTGGGAGGAAGCTGTGCTATTGGGACCCGGATAGTGCGCCCCCGCGCTGCCGAGCATTCGCCAACCGCTGACAAGGTCTCGCGCACTGCACGGCCGGCGAAGCGCAAGCCGCGGACACCGGATTAGCCGCACGCAGCGGCCGGGTCCCATCATTGATCCCACGTGCTCACGAGGACATTCGGTCGCTAGTCGGAACGTCTGGCCAAAGACGCCCGCATACGGGAGACCTCGTCTGGAGGCACAGCCGGTGCCGTGCCACCCCAGGAATTGCGGATGTAGGTGAGCACGGCGGCCACCTGGGAGTCATTCAATTGCCATTCGTAGGATGGCATGCCGGGCAACTGAGTGAATGACGTTGGTGCCGGACGATATGGTGTCTCCCGTTGCGAGCGTCCTCGCGCCGGCTGCCCCAATCCTGCCATTCGCGTCTTCGAGAAGTTGTCTCCAAAGGATGTTGTCCTCGCGACCATTGTATACGCCGATCACCGTCCATAACGCGTGATTGTGCGGCATCATGATCATCCCGGCGCGCCAGATGACGTTTAGGACCGTCAGTTTGCAGACCGATGTCTCCGGCGATCCGTCGAGATCGGCAACGGCCGCAACGTTGGACCGAAATCACGTTCGATCACTGCCTAAGAATGCTCAATCATGATTAAGCGTGAAGATGGCCCGCGAGTGGGATTGTTGTGCACCAGGATTATCGTGCTGAGTTGCCTCGGAACGAACCCTCACTTCAGATGGCCACCATCAGTAGCGGAGATGCTCTGCTTTCTCGCGAACCCTATCTCTGACTGCCGGAAGAGCCGCAGGAAGCCAGCCACCAAGCTATTGGCACTCAACGGCGATTTTTCTTCGGATTGCTTACTCGCTCGAATAAGCCGGCGCTGGAAGTTTCGTCGAAGCGCGGCATACAGCGATGTAAAATAAAGAACATCTGGCGCGCCGCGGCCGATGAACATGGGCACTATTCTTTCGCTGTGCCCCTATCATGCCGCAGCCCGCCACGCGTTCCAAACGGCAAATCTGCGACGCCCCACGATCTTGCACTACGCGCCGCGGGCCTCCCGATATCGCAGGTGGTTTGGTTACCCTTCGATAGCGGCCATGCCAAGCACTTCCTGGGATCGACTGGGATCGACGCGATGTGCCAATAGCGGAAGTCACCGCCTAGTTCGATTATCTCGTCGGGGTAGAAACGTACAGATGCGGTGAGCTGAGTAGCCCTGTGCCGGCGCGTGCCCGGTAACTGCCGGGAGAGAAGCTGTAGTGTTGTTTGAACGCCTTGGAAAAAGCTGTCGTCGTCTCGTAGCCAACCCGGGTCGCAATACGGGCGATGGCGTCGTCACCCGATTCGAGCATCAGTGCGGCCTCGTCCATCCGTCGCGCGACGAGGTAACGGTACACGGGCTGGCCGACGAGCCTGGTAAAGCGAGCCGCGAAGGCCGAGCGGCCGAGCCCCACATGGCGCCCCAGCGCGTCAAGTGTCCACGGATACTCAGGGTGTTCGTGGATCAGCTGCAGCGCCTTGCCGATGTACCGATCCGCAATTGCACCTAGCCACCCACCTTCGCCGGGACCAAGGGATTTGATCCAACTGCGAAGCACCTCGACAAAGAGTACCTCGGTCATTCGAGAGAGCACAGCGAGTTGACCGGGACGCTGGAGCGCGGCCTCGGCTACCATCCGTTGTAGGATCGTCTCAAGCCAGTCTCGATCCGCCGCGGGCCTCAAGTGCAGGACCGATGGTAGCAATTTGAGCACATTGTTCGGTGATGGACGCAACAAGCTAAAGCGACCGCAGATCATCGTCGAATACGGCTTTCGCCCGCCGCCGTGGTGGACAAGGCCGACATGCGCCGGCCATCGATCGAGATCGGCCAGCCGAACCGGCTTCGTCCTGCGACCCGACCAGAGGACATGGGGCTCGCCGCGGACGACGAGGACGAAGTCGCCCACGGCCATCTGAATTATCGCTCCATCCTCGAGCGCGATGCTGGCTGCACCCCCGCTGAGATAATGAAAAATGGCATCCGCAGATCGTGGCAGCCCCACGGTCCAGGGGCGACCGAACTCGTAGTGGAAGAGCACGGTCCCTTTCAGACGAACGCTATCGAGCACGTCGGTGAGAATGTCCATACTTGATACGTAAGTCCGTGGACGATCTGACACAAGAGCTGGACGATTGCGCTCTAGCGTCCGCGGCAGTACCGCCCCAGCTCCATGGTAGGCCGGCGTCATGATCCTGCACGGCGGGGACGCGCGTAGCTACGGCAAGCGAGCGGCTGAAGCACACGAATGAGTTCACGAGGCCAAAAGGTTCGCCCATTTCCCATTGGAGGTAGACATGACGAAATCGCCGACGATCCTAACCCGTCGAAGTATATTTCGTGCTGGTGCCGCGCTAGCTGCTGCCGCAACGGCATCGCCGTTGTTCACTCGCGCGTCGGCGGCGGACGCTCGTCAAGCCGCTGACCCCCTAAACGGCGATGGCTTCTATCGCTTCAAGATCGGCGACTTCCAGGCGACCGTGATCTCGGATGGCTCCGGGCAGATACCGATCCGGCCAATCCTCGCTATGAACGTCTCCGAAACTGAGCTTGCACCGGTCTTGAAGGCAAACTTCATGCAGCCGGTGATCCAAATCACCAACAACATCTTGGTGGTCGACACGGGACGCGAGCGCATCGTTGTCGATTCCGGCTTTGGTGAGAAACTCGGCCCATCCTTCGGTAGCTTTCCCGGGCTCGAGGCGAACCTGCGCCGGGCCGGAATTGCGCCCGATAGCGTAGATCTCGTCGTGACGTCGCACGGTCATCTGGACCATATCGGCGGTTTCGTGACGACATCGGGCGCGCTTACGTTTCCGAAGGCTCAGTTCGTTTTTGTGGATACGGAGTGGAATTACTGGACCGGCAGCCGTTACGAAAGCGAGGTTAATAGTTCGCCCATGCCCGATCCGTTCAAGAAGGGCACGATTGCCGCGGCGCGAGAGAACTTGCCACTGGTTGCCGACCGATCACGGTTCGTAAAACAGGGCGGCGAAATCACAACCGGCGTCCACTACATTGCGGCGCCGGGACATTCGCCTTCCCATGCCACGATCCTGTTCTCCTCGGGCAACGACCAGTTCATGCATATGGGTGACATCGCCCATAACCCGGTGACGAGCCTGCAGCATCCCGACTGGTCGCCCATCTTCGACTACGACCCCGGGCAGGCAATCAAGTCGCGCAAGACCATTCTGGACCGCGTCGCGACCGATCGGATCATGGTGATGGGCTATCATTTTCCGTTCCCGGCTATCGGACATGTCGTCCGACACGACCCGGCGTACCACTGGGAAGCCGCCCAGTGGGCCTGGTAGTGGAGCGGATGATCTCTGCTGCAGGCACGCGACGGGACGCGCGTGGGAGAACCAGACGAAGTCGCCAAGGCAGCGGTGTTCCTGGCATCAGACGATTCCAGCTTTGTCACGGGCATCGAACTATTCGTCGATGGCGGCCGAGGTCGGTTTGATCAGGGGAAACGCTGCCAATTATGGAGAATGGCGATGCGTGCGATCGAGGCGAAGACTTTCTCGGGCTATGGCGGGCTGCGGCAGATCGAATTGCCTAAGCCGCAACCGACAGAGGACAGAGTGCTGGTTCGCGTTACCGCCGCCGGCGTCACGCCGCTCGATCACACGATCCTGTCGGGTGGACACCCTCGGGCCAAGGCGCCGCTCGTTCTCGGCAACGAAGGCGCCGGTATCATCGAGGAGGCCGGCAGTTCCGGTCTCGCGGTCGGAGACCGCGTCATGTTCACGGGGCCATACGGCGTTGCCGAGCCTGGCGCCTGGCAAGACTCGCTGCTGGTGAGACCTGAACATCTGGCGCCCGTGCCCGACGCGATCGACGATGTAGTCGCGGCCAGCCTTCCAGTGGCCTATTTGACGGCGCAGATCACGCTGAGCCTGGCCGAATTCAAGTCAGGCATGACAGTACTGGCTCCTGGTATCGGCGGGTCAGTTGGCAACGCGACCTATCAACTCGCGCGGGCGCAAGGTGCCGTCAAGGTGATTTCGACGGCCGGCAGCGCGGCAAAAGCCGCAAAGGCGCGTGCGCTTGGTTTCGAAGACGTGATTGACCTCACCACGGAAGGTCTCACCGACGGCATCCGCCGGATAATGGCCGGCCGTGGCGTCGATATCGTTGTCGAAAGCATCGGCGGCACGGTGACGAGCGCCGCGCTGAGCAGTCTTGGCCTTGGCGGTGTGCTGATAACGCTGGGTTATTCCGGCGGACGCAAAACCACAATCGATGTGACGGACCTGATTTGGAAGCGCGCGCGGATGGCCGGCTTCTCTTTGTTCGCCCAATCACCAACCACGATCGCGTCCGCCTGGCGGGACATTATCCCGCTGATCGTCAGCGGATCGGTCAAGCCGATCGTCGAGCGGGTTTACCCGTTCGGTGAGGCGAGCGAAGCCTTGCGCCATCTGATTGAGGATCGGCCGTTTGGCAAAGTCGTCCTGGCGCGGTGACAAAGGAGAAGAGAAATGCAGTCAAGTAACCCCGGTTTTCGGCGCTTGTCGCAAGCCGCTCTGTCGCGTTCTCATTTTCTCCGACTCGCTGCAGGCGCGCTACTCCCGGCCGTCGGCTGGCGCTTGCCGGCTGCTGCCGCGGCGAACCCGCAACTGGCGCAGAAAAGCGGCGCAACCGGGACCAAGGATGCGGCGGCGGGCCGCATGGGGGCCATCCTCGTAAGCCAGTTCGGCCCCATCAAAATTCATTCCTACCTTAGTCCCCTTGATGGCTTTCGCGTCAATACGCAGATGATCGAGGGGCTAACGGCAGTCGTCATCTTCGATGGTCAGCTCCTGCTGCCGTATGCCGACGAAGTTGCGTCGTATGTGCGGACGCTGGGCAAGCCCGTCGATCGGATTATTCTCTCGCATGCACATACAGATCACTGGTCCGGTCTTCAGGTTTTGACCGAGCGGTTCCCCAACGCCCGTGTGTTCGCCCTGGACGGGATCGCCGACCAGCTCCGCGCAAGAGGTCAAACCAGACTCGATAGCTTCCGCCCAATATACGGTGGCAGAATCGCGACCAAGGTCACCGTCCCGACGGAGATAATCACCGAAGGTCTGCAACGGATCGATGGCATCACTTATGATTTCCAGCGGTTCGTCCACGCCGAATCGGATTTGCAACTCGCCGCTCTGCTGCCCGAGCAAAAACTGTTGATGGCGTTCGACCTGGTGTTTTCACCAAATGAACACGCCTTCACCGTCGTGGATCATTTCGATCACTGGATGATTGTTCTCGAACAGCTCAAGGCGCTTCAAGGCTACGACACCATCACCATCGGGCATGACACGCCTGTCAACCGCTCCGCAATCGACAGCACGATTACCTACGTTAAGCGCGCAAGGGAGATCCATGCGGCTTCTGCAGACGCGAAAGCCTACAGCGAGAGCCTAAAAGCCGCTTTCCCCGACCGGCAGCTGGCCAGCATGGTCGATTTTTCCGCCAAGCTTCTTTACGCTGCGCGTCGTTAGAAGGCCAAGAAAAATGAGGAGAGCTGTAATGAAGCTCTACGACCTAAAGACCGGTACCAATACGAGACGTGTGCGCATCTTCTTGGCCGAAAAGGGCCTGAAGCTACCGACCGTCGAGGTGGATATGATGAAGGGCGAGAACAAGCGTCCAGACTATCTATCCAAAAATCCGATGGGAACGATGCCTCTCCTCGAACTCGATGATGGAACGCAACTCGCGGAGTCTGTGGCGATCTGCCGATACGTAGAGGAGCTTCACCCGGAGCCGCCTCTTTTCGGCACGACGCCAATTGAGCGAGCTCTGATCGAGATGTGGAATCGGCGAATAGAGTTGGAGTTGCTGATACCGATCATTGATAATTTCGTGCATTCGTCGGCGTTCTATAAAGAACGCCTCTCACAAGTAGCGGACGTCGCGCAGCGCGGCCACACGCACGCACTGGCGCGGATGCGCTGGCTCGACATCGAATTGGCGAAGCGGCCGTTCATTGCGGGTGATCGATACACGATTGCCGACATCACAGCACAGTGCGCTCTTATACTGGGCAAGAATACAGGAACGCTAATTTCCAACGATTTACAACATCTCGCACGATGGTTCAGTGATGTGTCGAAGAGGCCAACCGCTCGAGCGTGAGGACGCAAAATGTCCGCACATTGCCGATTGCGTCAATGTGCCGGTGCAGCCGGTTATGCAACTGGTGGAAACGCCCGAGGGCTGGGCGTCTGGCACCGCGATCAGAAGGCGAATTCAATGACAACAATAAAGGCGATGCGGCTGGCTTCGTTGGTCACTGCAATCAATGTCCTGGTCGCGAGCTGCTTTTCCATCGCGGCGATCTTCCGTCCGGAAGCCGTGGTGCCTGCCGGCTCCATTCCAACAGAGGCGTCGTTGCTATTGGCCATGTACGCGGCGGCGCGCACAATTCCGCTGGCTTTGTTTGCATTGGCGGCAATCTACAAACGAGCGACGTCTGCGTTGCTGATCCTGGGCACGCTCGCGGGCGCCGTGCAATTGCTGGATGCCGGAATCGGTCTGTTTCAGCATGATCTGGGGAAATTCGCTGGGCCGCTCCTTATAGCCGTCCTCCAATTCTTCGCGGTGTATCTGCTTCACAGATCCGTGCAGATCATGCCGCAAACGAAGCGCGGATGAACGCGCGCCACGGCCGGGCAACCACGCCCCAGCGTGCCACCTTACTCCGCGCTACGTTGCCTTGCGAAACCGCGCTATGCTTCGTTCATGACGTCGACCGTCGACGGAAATTGAACGGCTGAGCCAGAACTAGGTGAGCCACCATCAGATTCCGCGACTGCGCGGAGTCTGCTATCGGGGTGCTTGGCTTTTTTTTGTCCGATCGCGGTTTGGCGAAGCACAGCGCAAGACCGGCGGGGCGCAGTCCGCCGACCGAGCGAGTGCCCGCGCAATTCGGCTTGCGCCTGAGATTGCGGCGAGGAGAGCTGCGGGGACGGCGGCTGTCCCCCAGGTGACGGTGCTGATTCGGGATCGCATGCGCGCCCCAAGCGCCAATGGAGGATAGCCATGGAATACTTTGCCGGATTGGATGTCGCGGTGGAAGAGACGTCGATTTGCGTGATCGGCTGGCAGAGTTACGGTGACAGGCGCGCCGACGATCTCTTAGCCATGGCGTGCTACGGAAGGGCATAGATAGATCCGCACCTCATTTACGCCTTAGCCGTCCAGCGACCCAATGAAAATAATCCGCTAGGCTTCTGTTGCGACATCGTCAAATCAGTGTTTTCGGGCATCGTCTATCACGCCAACTACCTGCGCTTCATGGAGCGCGGGCGCACCAACCATCTCCGCCTGATGGGCGCCGAGCAAAACGCGCTGTTCGAGGAAGCCGAGGCGGAGACCGGCGGCTTCGCCTTCGTGGTGCGCTCGATGACGCTCGACTTTCTCAAGCCCGCGCGGATGGACGACATGCCCGACGTCGTCACCTGGCCGGTCGCGGTGAAGGGCGCCTCGATCATGCTGGCGCAGGAGGTCAGACGCGGCGATGACGTGCTGGTGAAGGCGCAGGTGCGGGTGGCCTTCGTCAGCGGTGGCCGCGCGCAGCCGATCCCGAAGACTATTCGCGCGCTGATGAAGGCCGATCTGGACTAGCTATCGGCCGATTGGAAACGGGCCATCGACTCTTCACGGCGCAGCGCTAGATTTGCACGCCAACCACGCAAAGGGATCGCCGATGTCACGCCCGCCGCTTCCACCCTTCACCCGCGAGACCGCCGCGCAGAAGGCGCGCATGGCGGAGGATGCCTGGAATTCGCGCGACCCCGCGCGCGTCGCGCTCGCCTATACCGAGGACAGCCGCTGGCGCAACCGCTCCGAGGTGTTCGAGGGACGCGAGGCGATCGTGGCCTTCCTCACCCGCAAGTGGGAGAAGGAGCACGACTACCGCCTGATCAAGGATCTCTGGGCCTTCGACAACAACCGCATCGCGGTGCGCTTCCAGTACGAGTGGCACGACGCCGGCGGCAACTGGTTTCGCTCCTACGGCAACGAGCAGTGGGAGTTCGACGAGCACGGCCTGATGCGCCGCCGCGAAGCCTCGATCAACGACATCGCGATCATCGAGAAGGACCGCCGTTTTCATTGGCCTGCGCCAGGTTCGCGGCCTGCGGATGTGCCGGGGCTGGGGGAGAGCCCATTTTAACAGTTCGGCCCGAGTTGGGCCGTCGTGCTTCGAGACGCGCTCCGCGCTCCTCAGCATGACGGAGATGGAGTTGAGCCCGTTGCCTTACCTGTGGAGCAGCGTGCAAATCTCGACCCGTCATCCCGAGGTGCGAGCCTTGCGGCGCACTTGCCCGCTGGGCGAGCCTCGAAGGATGTACGGCCCCCGAGTCCGGAGGCCGCAGCGTTCGACGAGAAAGGTCCGTATCTCACGCCGCCGCCTTTTGCCGTGCGAGTTCGGCCTTGTAGAGCTCGAACTCCTCCGCGACGGCCTTTGCGACCGACGGTCGGGTGCGCAGCCGCTCGTAATAGGCCTTGATCGCCGGCCATTTCGCCAGCTCGATCGGCGGCGTCGCCATGGTCCAGTTGATGACCGTGACGAGATAGGCGTCGGCGACACTGAAATGCTCGAGCAGATACTCGCGTCCTTTCAGATGGTCTTCGAGGTAGTCGAGCCGCGACAAATATTTCTCCAGCGCATAAGTTTTGGCCTCCGGCGGCGCCTTCTTGTCGAGCAGCGGCAGGAACAGCCCCTTGTGCAACTCGGTGCCTATGAAGCACAGCCATTGATGCAGCCGCGAACGTTCGACATTCGAGCTGGTGCCGATGCCGGCCCGCGGGAATTGGTCGGCGACATATTGCAGGATCGCGGCATTCTCGGTCAGCACCACGCCGTCGTCGGTGCGCAGGGTCGGCACCAGGCCGATCGGATTGACCTCGGTGAAGTCGGAGCCGTCGGTCTGAACGCGTTTGGTCCTCGGATCGACCTCGAGATAGTTGGCCGGCTGGCCCGCTTCATACAGCGCGACGCGAGTCGCCATCGAACAGGCGAGGGGCGAGAAATAAAGGTCCATCGGTGCCTCCTTGGGGTGCTTGGCGGGGTTTTCCGGCCGGTGTTGATTTTTGTACTGTCCTGTATAACATCGGAGCCGTCAAGGAATTATATGCGAAATGGTACAAAAAATATCAAGCCGCCATCTGGTGCCAAAATCGAGGCGCCGGTGGCGCCGAAGCGGCGCGGGCGGCCGCGCGCCTATGAGCCTGACGTCGCGCTCGGCAGGGCGCTCGATCTCTTCAGGCGCGATGGTTTTGCGGCGACCTCGCTCGACGATCTCAGCGCCGCCACCGGCATGAACCGGCCCAGCCTGTATGGGGCGTTCGGCGACAAGCGCGAGCTCTACATCAAGAGCTACCAGCGTTATCGCGACGATGCGCGCACCGCGATGGTCGAGATTTTTCGCAGCGAAACGCCGCTCAGAGAACGGCTGGCGCGCATCTACACGATCGCGCTCGACATCTATACGGAAGGGGAATCGCCGCGCGGCTGCTTTACGGTGATGACGGCGGCGTCCGAGGCGGTGTCGGATCCCGCGATCCGCGCCATGGTGCTGGAAGGCTTTGTCGAGCTCGACAAGGCGTTCGCCACCTGCTTCCGCCTTGCGAAAGAGCGTGGCGAATTGCCCGACAGCACCGACGCGACCGTGCTGGCGCATCTGGCCTCCGCCACCATCCACACCGTCGCGATCCGCGCGCGTGCCCAGGTGCCGCGCAAGGAACTGGAAGCGATCGTGAAGGGCGCCCTCGACGTGATGTGCGCCCCGAAATAACCGGCCCGCAAAATTTCCCGCGCATCGAATGTCGGCCCTTGGTTGTTCCGGCCGTCTTCCACGCGATGCGTCAATCATGGAAGCGAAATATCATGGGAATAGTCAGGACTTCAGTCTTCACGGTATCGATCGACGGTTTCGCCGCCGCGCCGCGCCAGAGCCTCGAACATCCGTTCGGCGAAGGCGGTCTCGCGTTGCCGGCGGCCTGGTTCTTCGAGACGCGGACCTTCCGCGAGATGACCGGCCAGGACGGCGGCACCACCGGGATGGATGATGAGATCGCACGGAAGTCGATGGCCAACATCGGCGCATGGATCCTCGGGCGCAACATGTTCGGCCCGATCCGCGGTCCATGGCCGGATCAATCCTGGAAAGGCTGGTGGGGCGACAATCCGCCGTACCACACGCCGGTGTTCGTGCTGACGCATCATGCGCGGCCGGACATCGCGATGGAGGGCGGCACGACCTTCCACTTCGTGACCGATGGCATCGTCGCTGCGTTGGAGCGGGCCCGCGAAGCCGCACAAGGCAAGGATATCCGGGTCGGCGGCGGCGCGTCGGTGGTCCGGCAATTCCTTCAAGCGCGCCTGCTCGACGAGCTTCATTTGGTGTTGCCACCGGTCGTGCTGGGCGCAGGCGAGCATTTGTTCTCGGGACTCGACCTGCCGGGTCTCGGATATGCCGTCGTCTCGCATCTCGCCAGTCCGAACGCGACCCACGTCACCTTCGCGCGCAACTCGTCCTAGAGCGTTTTCGAGCGAAGTGGACGCCGGTTCGCGTGAAGAAAACGCGTCAAAACAAGAATCTGGAGCTTCGGTTCTGATTCAATCAGAACCGAAAATGCTCCAGGCCGGTCACCCGTTCCGCTCGGCAAATCGACTGTTGACGCGCGGATCGTTTGGGCGTATTTAACCTAAAGGTTACTTAACCTATGAGCTAAATAAAAATGCCGCCAGACCCCCTGAGTTCAACCTTCGCGGCGCTGGCCGATCCGACGCGGCGGGCGATCCTGGCCCGGCTCGCGCTCGGCGAGACCTCGGTGATGGAACTGGCCAAGCCGTTCGACATGAGCCTGCCGGCGATCTCCAAGCACCTCAAGGTGCTCGAGCATGCCGGCCTGATCTCGCGCGGACGCGAGGCGCAGTGGCGGCCCTGCCGCATCGCGCCTGCGTCGTTCAAGCAGGCCGATGGCTGGCTCGGGAATTTCCGCCGCTTCTGGGATGAGAGCTTCAACCGCCTCGATGGATTGCTCGAGGAGATGAAGGCGGAGGAGGCCGCAAAGGCCTCGCCGCGGACAAAGAACAAAGTCAGCGTAACCAAGGAGAAGCAACGTGGACGCACGCGTGGATAAGAAGCTGAAGATCACGACCCCATCGGATCTTGAATTCGCCATGACCCGCCAGTTCGACGCGCCGCGGCATCTGGTGTTCGACGCCATGACCAAGCCGGAACTTGTCGTTCGCTGGCTCGGCTGCGCCGAGATGTCGATGCCGGTCTGCGAGATCGACCTCCGCGTCGGCGGCGCCTACCGTTTCGTGTTCCGCTCGTCCGAGGGCATCGAGCACGTGCTGACGGGGACCTATCGTGAGGTGGTGCGCCCCGAGCGAGTCGTGTTCGGCGAGACCTTCGCGATGCCCGGCTTCACCAGCGACGAATATCTGGTGACATCGGTCTTCGCGGAAGCGGATGGCAAGACCACGCTGACGACCACCATCAAGCATCCGACCAGGGAAGCCCGCGACGGCCATCTCCATTCCGGCGTCGAGAAGGGCGTCGAGCCCGCTTACGACCGTCTCGCGGAGGTCGTCGCCGCGATGGCGTGAGGCCGGCTTTCCCAACACATCGTCCCGGCCTTCGCCGGGACGACTTCAATACCCCCGCTTGCGATCGACGAGATTTTCGAGTTCGCCGCCGGCCTCGAACCGCGCGATCTGCTGCGCGACGTATTTCGAGATCTCGTCGGCGTCGGTATCGGCGGCGTTGTGCGGGGTCAGCACCACTTTCGGATGGCTCCAGAACGGGCTGCTCTCGGGCAGCGGCTCGGTCTCGTAGACGTCGAGCGAGGCGGCGCCCAGCGTGCCGTCTTCGAGGGCCTGGAGGATGGCGGCCTCGTCCTGCAGGCCGCCGCGGCCGGCATTGATGATCACGGGTGCGCCGAGCGGGCTCTGCCGGTTCAGCTTCGCGAACACATCGCGGTCGAGGAGGTGGCGTGTGTCCGGCGTCAGCGGCAGCAGGCAGACCAGGATGTTGGTCTGGCGCAGGAACGCATCGAACCCATCGGCGCCATCGAAACATGAGACGCCTTCGACCTGCTTCGCGCTGCGGCTCCAGCCGACCACGCGGAAACCCAGCGCACGAAGCGCGCGCGCCGAGGCGGCCCCTAAGGTGCCAAGCCCCATGATGCCGACGGTGATCGCGCCCGCTGCCCACTGGTGTTTCGGCGCCCAGCGCTTCACCCGCTGCGACTCCCGGAGATAAAGCTCCTGCCGGTGATGCATCAGCACGTGCAGAACGACATATTCGGTCATGCGGTCGGTGAGGTCGTCGACCGCGACCCGCACCAGCGGCACGCCGGGCAGCGAACGGTCGGCCATCAGCGCGTCGACGCCGGCGCCGAGATTGAAGATGACGCGCAGATTGCCGAACGCGGCGAGTTCGCTGGGCTTCGGCTTCCAGACCGCAGCATAGTGCACGTCGGCCGGATTGAGCGCCGGGTCGGGCAGCAACACGACCGGCCTGTCACCACAGACGTCGTCGAACCGCGCCTTCCAGCGTGCTGGCGACCAGTTCTCCGTGCCGCCGTTCACCAGCAGCGCAAGCGCGCCCTTAACCATCCAGATACCTCCATTCGATCGCGCTAACGATTCTTCGAAGCGTCATTGCGCTCTATCTCTTTGTTTGAGCATGACCTTCTCTGAAAACCGGTGTCCACTTTTCAGGGTCATGCTCTAGCGTGATCTACATCACGGAACGGATCACGCCGCTCCCCTAGTCTCCTGCCATCAATAGGGGAGAACTTCCATGCGCAAACTGTTCCTGATTTCTGCCTTCGTCCTCGCCTCCGCCACCGCCCATGCCGGCCAGAGCCGCAGCCTCGTGCTGGCCGCCAACGACACGCCCGCCCCGGTCCAGGCGGTCGGGACCGCCAGGCCCGCTGACCCGGAGCCGCAAGCCCAGGCACAGCCTGCACCGGTTCAGGCGCAGCCTGCTCCGGTCCAGCCCGCCGAAGCCCAACCTCAAGTCCAACCTGCACAGGCCCAGGCCGCTCCGGTCGAGCCGCAAGCCGCCCCGGTCGAGACTCCGAAGCACCAGGCTTCCAAGCCGGTGAAGAAGGCTCACGTTCGCCACTATGAGGGCGACGAAGCCAAGGCACGCCGGATCGCCGCCCGCTACGGCGTCTATTGGTAACAACGGCGCCCCGATCGCCGCGGTGATGGTCGAGGTGCCGTCGCCGCGGCTCCGGCGTCAGGCCGTCAAGGTCATCGGATGAAGACGCTCTGCTCACCGTCCTCCGCATCTGCGGGCGTGCACAGCAAGGTCGCGGTTCACGCCTACCGCTATTTCCATCCACCGGCGCTCGTTGTGATCGGTCCGTAATCTTCGAAATTCGCGACCAAAATTTCTTTCGCTCCGCCTGTCGGCAGCGGGCATAATCGTTCGTTCCTGAGATGAACGGAGATGCCTTTTCGATGCTGTACGCCATCCTCTGCTATCATGACGAAGACCTGGTCGGTTCCTGGAGCAAGGAACACGACGCCGAGGTCATGCAGAAACTGACCGTCGTGCAGGACAAGCTCGCCAAGCAGGGCCGCCTCGGCCCGGTGGCGCGGCTGTTGCCGACCACGTCCGCGACCACGCTGCGCAAGGAGGACCCGCCGCTGGTGCTCGACGGTCCGTTCGCCGAGACCAAGGAACAACTGCTCGGCTTCTACCTGATCGACGGCAAGAACCTCGACGAGGTGCTCGACGTCGCGCGCGAGCTCGGCGAGGCCAATCCCGGTGGCACCTATGAGATCCGCCCGGTCGGCTACTTCACTGGCGGGAGTGCCAAGGGGAGTGCCAAGCCGTGACCGATACCGCCTGGATCGATGCCGCACTGACGTCGGCGCGTCCCCAGGCGGTCGGCGCGCTGCTGCGCTATTTCCGCAACCTCGATACCGCCGAGGAGGCATTCCAGAATGCCTGCCTGCGGGCGCTGAAGAACTGGCCGCAGAACGGCCCGCCGCGCGATCCCGCGGCGTGGCTGATCATGGTCGGCCGCAACGTTGCGATCGACGATATCAGGCGCAGCAAGAAGCAGGAGCCGCTGCCCGAGGACGATCAGGCGGTCTCCGACCTCAACGACGCCGAGGACGAGATCGCGGAGCGGCTCGATGGCTCGCATTACCGCGACGACATCCTGCGGCTCCTGTTCATCTGCTGCCACAAGGACCTGCCGGCGACGCAGCAGATCGCGCTCGCCTTGCGTATCGTCTCCGGCCTCACCGTGAAGCAGATCGCACGCGCCTTCCTGGTCTCGGAGGCCGCGATGGAGCAGCGCATCACGCGGGCGAAAGCCCGTGTCGCCGCTGCACAGGTGCCGTTCGAGACCCCGGGCGCGGTCGAGCGCAGCGAGCGGCTCGCTTCCGTTGCCGCGATGATCTACCTGATCTTCAACGAGGGCTATTCGGCGAGCGGCGACACCGCGGAGATCCGCTCGCCGCTGTGCGAGGAGGCGATCCGCCTTGCCCGCCTGCTGCTCCGGCTGTTCCAGAGCGAGGCCGAGATCATGGGGCTGGCCGCGCTGTTGTTGCTGCAGCATGCCCGCGCCGCCGCGCGCTTCGATGCAGAAGGCCAGGTGATCCTGCTTGACGACCAGGATCGCGGCCTGTGGAACGAGAAGCTGATCGCCGAGGGGCTGGCGCTGATCGACAAGGCGATGCGTCACCGCCGGAGCGGGCCGTATCAGATCCAGGCGGCGATCGCAGCCCTGCACGCCCGCGCCGAGAAGCCTGAGGATACCGACTGGACGCAGATCGACCTGCTTTACGGCGCGCTCGAGCTCATGCAGCCGTCACCGGTGGTGACGTTGAACCGGGCGGTCGCGGTCTCCAAGGTGAGGGGGGCTGAAGCTGCACTCGAAATGATCGAGCCCTTGGCGCCGCGGCTCTCCAGCTATTTCCATTATTTCGGCGTGCGCGGCGCTTTCCTGATGCAGCTCGGCCGCAACGACGAGGCCCACGTCGCCTTCGACCGCGCCATCGCGCTCGCCAACACCACCGCCGAAGCCGCCCACATCCGAATGCATATCGACCGCCTGATGCGCGACAGCAAGTCTCGCAACAAGAAGGCGAAGTAGCGTCGCTTGGTCGTGCGTCGTCGAAGGTCAAGTTGAGAAGCTTCCCGTGTGGTACCCCTCTCCCTAACCCTGCCCCGCAAGGGGGGAGGGAACCCTTCCGTCGGTGCCTCCCTCACGCCAGTGCAGGAATATCGTGTGTGCTCATCACCGATCAGTCCTGCGCGGCGTCAAATTCCTTTCCTCGCAAGCCGAAGTGAGGTGAGCACGCTACTTAGGCTCCCTCCCCCCTTGCGGGGGAGGGCGGGGAGAGCGGTAAGCCCCGGGCGAGTTGATCGATGTGTGCGTCGATCTTGCAATCCTGGTCGTGTGTCGTCGGAGTACGCAGGAGCGGGCGCTGTCCCATCGTCACTCGCATCGCGCTCTTGAAAAATCTTCACCGCCTTTGTCGGCCTCGCACCCCGCCGTTCGTCATAGTGACAGAGCATCACCAAGTCTTGCGGAGCCTGCCATGTCGACGATCACCGAGACTGAAGTCTCAAAGCCAGCTCGCATCACCGGCCGCGTCCTGAGCGGCATCGTCATCGTCTTCCTGCTGTTCGACAGCGCGATCAAGCTGGTGCCGTTGGCGGTCGTCACCGAGGGAATGGACAAGATGGGTTACGGCTCGAGCGAGACGCTGGCGCGCAGCCTCGGTATCATCACCATCATCTGCACGCTGCTCTATTCGGTGCCGCCGACCTCCATCCTCGGCGCGATCCTGCTCACCGGCTATCTCGGCGGCGCGATCGCGACCCATGTCCGGGTCGGCAGTCCGCTGTTCACGCACACGCTGTTCGGGGTCTATCTCGGCCTGATGGTATGGGGTGGGTTGTATCTGCGCGACGGCAATTTGCGCGCGCTGTTTCCGTTTCGCCGCTGATCCATCATTGAATTGTAGTCAAGGAGACCAACGTGCTCGAGATCATTGCCATTATCGCCGTCATCCTGGCGATCGCCATTGTGGTCGTCCTGATCCTGGCGGCGACCAAGCCCGATACGTTCCGGGTCGTGCGCGCGATCAGCATCAAGGCGCCGGCGGACCGGATCTTTCCGCTGATCAACAACTTCCACCAATGGGTCGCATGGTCGCCCTATGAGACCAAGGATCCCGCAATGAAGCGCAGCTATGACGGTGCGGCGAGCGGGCAGGGCGCGGTCTATGCGTGGGACGGCAACAAGAATGTCGGCTCCGGCCGCATGGAGATCCTCGATGCGTCAGCGCCGTCGAAGATTGTCATCAAGCTCGATTTTTTCAAGCCGTTCGAGGGCCACAACACCGCCGAGTTCACAATGCTGCCGCAGGGCGATGCGACCAACGTCACATGGACCATGTACGGTCCGGCCGTCTTCATGTCGAAGGTGATGCAGGTGTTCATGAACCTGGATCACATGATCGGCAGGGATTTCGAGGTCGGTCTCGCCAATCTCAAGACGCTGACAGAAAAGTAGTTAACCCAAGGAGCACGCGATGCAGGTCAATCCCTATATTTACTTCGACGGCAATTGCGCAGCTGCGCTGAAGTTCTATCAAAAGGTTCTCGGCGCGAAGATCGAGGCCTCGTTCCCGTTCGGCGAAGGACCGCCCGAGATGCAGATGCCGCCGGAATGGAAGGACAAGATCATGCACGCGAGCATCACGGTCGATGGCGCGGTCATCATGGGGTCCGACGCCCCTCCCGGTCATTTCCAGAAGCCACAGGGCTTTTCGGTCTCGCTGCAGGTCGAGGACCCCGCCGACGCCGAACGCCGGTTCAAGGCGCTCGCCGAAGGCGGCACCGTCACGATGCCGTTCGGCAAGACCTTCTTCTCCAAGGGCTTCGGCATGTGTGTCGACCAGTTCGGTATTCCCTGGATGGTGAACTGCCCGCAGGAGATGTAGGCGACGATTAGCCGCGAGATCGTAGGGTAGGTTACGCTTCGCTAACCCACCCTACGACCCTCATCGGCACCGCGGATAGATCGCCGTGAGTTCGCGGCCGCGCAGCAGCAGGAGGTGCGACGTCAATCCGCCGCGGCGGATGATCCAGCCGCGCACCGGGGCCGGGTAGGCCTCCAGCACCGCTTCGGATGCTTCGGGCTCCGCATAAAAGTGCCCGCGCCGGTCGATCGAGCGCGCGGCGTGGAAGCCGAGTACCGCTCGGCGGGTCACGCAGATGCGGTCGTTCGGCACCATCGAGAGCACCAGCGTGCAGGCCGACAGGCACGGGCCGTCGATCACCACGCGCTCGCCTGACGCGCGCACCTTGTCGAACAATTCGATGAACGGACCGACCTCGCCGCCGGGGCTGGCGAGGATGCGCACCTCGGCCTGGGCGGAAGAAATTGCCGCGCAGAAGGCTGCCGCCGCGACAATTGTCTTCATGAGCGTGTCTTCATGAGCGCAATCCGTGTCGCCGAAATGCGATCAAGGTCCCGCCGCATCCGGCGTCTCAAGGCTTGCGCCGGATTGGGGCATCGTCAAGACCGATGCCCCTTCCGCGATGGCGGAGGCTCACGCCGCCCGGTTCTTGATCGCACCAACGATCGCGGTGAGCACCGCGCCGGCGACGCCGCCGCCGGCGACCTGTCCGACGATGCTGCCGATATCGGGCGTTGCGCCGGAGTTGGCGAGCAGCGGAATCAGCATGCCGAGGAGTTGTCCCCCGGCGCCGCCGCCGATGGCACCCGCAATGGTGTTTCCGAGCGTACCAAGATCGATGTTCTTGGCCGCTCCAGCCGCGACATTGCCGCCGACGGCCCCGCTGATGATTTGAATGATCAGATTGATGAGAACTCCCGACATGACGTGATTCTCCCCGGTGTGGTGCATCAGCACCCGAGCGGTGCCGGACTGGCGCCGCCGCGCGAAGGTTAGGCCGTCAGGGCGCGAAGGTCATGCTGCACGCGCGAAGATTGCGCGAATACAATACGTTTTCGCCGGCCTTGCCGGGTGGGGCGGCACTGGCCGCGGTTCGTTCGTGATGATCGTGCCGGCTAGCCGTTTCGCCGCTGGCCGCGCAGGGTCGGCAGGCCGATGCCGGCGGCATCGAAACCGCCGTCGACGGCGAGGATCTGACCGGTGATGTAGCTGGCGCGGTCCGAGCAGAGGAAGAAGATCGCTTCCGCCAGCTCCTCTTCGAGCCCGTAGCGGTTGAGCGGAATCGCGTCGTGATAGTCGGCGCGGATTTCCGCGGTGTGCACCGCCTTGGCCATCGCGGTTTCGACCGGCCCCGGTGCTACGCCGTTGACGCGAATGCCGAGCGAGGCGAGCTCGACGGCGAGCTGCCTGGTGAGATGCGCGAGGGCGGCCTTGCTGGTGCCGTAGGCCGAGCGCAGCGTCGAGGCCCGCACCGCCGAGATCGAGGTGATGTTGACGATCGCGCCGCCGCCATGCTCGCGCATCAGGGGCGCGGCCGCCTTGGTGCACAGGAACGGGCCGGTGAGGTTGACTGCGAGGATGCGGCTCCAGTCGGCATCGCTGGTCTCCAGCACAGGCGCGAACACGGCAACGCCCGCATTGTTGACGAGGGCGTCGAGCCGGCCGAAGCTTTTGTCGACTGCCGCGATAGCCGCCGCGACGCCGCCGGCATCGGAGACGTCGCAGGTCAGCGCCAGCGTGTTGTCGGGATCGTTGAGCGCTGCGACAGCACCGTGCAGCAATTCCCCCTCGATATCGAGCAGCGCGACGCGCCAGCCGTCGCCGAGAAAGCGCTTTGCGGTCGCGAGCCCAATGCCGCGCGCGGCGCCGGTAACGAGTGCGACCTTGTGTGGGGCAGGGTTCATCGGATGGTCCATGGTTCGGGCAGGCAGGCCCGACCGTCTGCGACCTTTATTCTGACGTGTCAACCGAAGAGGTTTTCCGTCGTGTCCGCGCAACGGCTATGCTGTTGCGGCTCGCAGAGCACGGAACGCGCCTCTCGAAGGATACACGGCCACCAGCCTTGGCCGCGCATCCTTCGAGGTTCGCCCAGCGGTGCTAACTGCACCGCCGACTTATGCGGCGAGCTCGGCGGAGGCGCGCTGCATGTTGGTGGACATGTCCTGCGTCACGATGCTCTGCTCCTCGACCGCAGCGGCGGTCGAGGTGATGTACTCGTTGACGCCGGCGATCGCGGTCTTGATCTCGGTCAGCGAACTGACCACCTCGCCGGCGATGCCGTTCAGCGCGTCGATTTCGGTCGAGATCGTGTCGGTCGCCTGCCTCGCCTGGTTGGCGAGGCTCTTCACTTCGGAGGCGACCACCGCGAAGCCGCGGCCGGCCTCGCCGGCGCGGGCCGATTCGATCGTGGCATTGAGCGCCAGCAGGTTGATCTGCCCGGTGATGTTCGAGATCATCTCGACGATGCCGCTCATCGACTGCGCGGCGCTGTTGAGCTTCTGTGCGTGCCCGTCCGCAGCGTCGACCCGGCCGGAGGCTGCCGACGCATGGTGCTTCGACTTCGTCATGGTCTCCGAGATCTCGCGGATCGAGGCGCTCATCTCCTCGCTGCCGGCGGCGACCGCCTCGATCAGGCCGCGCGCACTCTCGGCCTTCTTGCGGCCGATCGCCTGCGCGGTGATATCGGTGGCGTATTTCACCACCTTGTACGGCTTGCCGTTGAGGTCGAGGATCGGGTTGTAGGAGGCCTGGATCCAGATCTCGCGGCCGCCTTTGGCAATGCGCTTGTATTCGGCGGCCTGGAACTGGCCGCGGCCGAGCGAGGCCCAGAACTCGCGATAGGCGGCCGAGGCCGCGTCCACCGGCTCGACGAACATGCTGTGGTGCTTGCCCTGGATCTCGCCGAGCGAATAGCCTAGTGCACCGAGGAAGTTCGGATTGGCGTTGCGGGTCGTGCCGTCCATGTTGAACTCGATCACGGCCTGCGACTTGCCGATCGCCTCGATCTGGCCGTCGCTGTCGGCGGCCTTCAGTTTCTGCTGCGTGACGTCGGTCGCGAACTTGACGACTTTGAACGGCTTGCCGCTCTCGTCGAGGATCGGGTTGTAGCTGGCCAGGATCCAGATTTCCTTGGCCCCCTTGGCGAGGCGTTTGAATTCACCCGCCTCGAACTCGCCGCGGTTCAGCCGGGTCCAGAACTCGCGATAGGCCACGCTGTCGCGATCGGCCGGCGTCACGAACATGCTGTGGTGCTTGCCCTGGATTTCGGCGAGCGCGTAGCCCATCGCGCCGAGGAAATTCTCGTTGGCGGTGACGATCGTGCCGTCCATGTTGAACTCGATCACCGCCTGCGCCCGGCCGATCGCGGTGATCTTGCCGGCGTCCTCCATGCTGTGGATCTTCTGCGCGGTGATGTCGGTGGCGAATTTCACCACGCCGACCGGCTTGCCGCTCTTGTCCATGATCGGGTTGTAGGAGGCCTGGATCCAGACCTCGCGGCCGCCCTTGGCGACGCGCTTGTACTGCGCGGCCTGGAATTCACCGCGGTTCAGGCTTGCCCAGAACTCGCGGTAGTCCCTGCTGTCGCGATAGGCGGGTTCGACGAACAGGCTGTGATGCTTGCCCTTGATCTCGTCGAGCGTGTAGCCCATCGCATTCAGGAAATTCTGGTTCGCGGTAACGATGGTGCCATCGAGGCGAAATTCGATCACAGCTTGCGACTTGCTGATCGCTGCGGCTTGCGCCAGCGCATTCTGGATCTTCGCCTTGTTGCTGAAAGTAAACATCAGGGCTCCGTGAAGGTTCAATGCGAAAACGGTGTGGGGAAAAAATCGGAAGCAACGCACGGAAAAATTGCAGGGAGCCGTTTAGCATCCGTAAAGCCCGCTTTGCGCACCGTCGCGGGGATATCGATGCGACAAACGCGCTTGCCTGCGCATCTATCTCAATTCGCAAAGTATTTTTTTTGTATGCACGTTATCATCCATAGGCCGCATGCGAGATCCACCGTAGTCATACGGGCGCAAATGCATCGCTTTCATTTCGCGCTGGCGGCTCCGCAGTCGTGTGAATTGATAGACGTATTACGAAGCGTGATGGCGCCATAAGTCTTCGCTTAACGATCGGATGATTCGACCGACGTCTTCAGCGCGCAGACGGTCAACGGTTGGCACCGCTGTCGCACCCGTCGCACGGTCTGAGCGATCAAATAATATCCGCGCGATGTGTCGGGACATCCGCTTCGGGTTCGTCCTGTGGCCGCTAACAAAAAACAGGAACGCCAATGTCCCTCGCACTGCACTATCACCCGCTGTCCTCCTACTGTTGGAAGGCGCTGGTCGCACTTTACGAGAACGATACTCCCTTCAAGCCCAATCGGGTCAATCTCGGCGATCCGGCCGAGCGCGCCGCGCTGCGGGCGCTGTGGCCGCTCGGCAAGTTTCCCGTCCTCAGCGACGACTCGCGCGGCGAGACGGTGCCGGAATCAACCACCATCATCGAATATCTTGACCGGCACTATCCCGGCACCACCAAGTTCCTGCCTGTGGATTTCGATCTCGCGCTCAGGACGCGGCTGCGCGATCGCTTCCTCGATCTCTACGTCCACATGCCGATGCAGAAGATCGTCGGCGACCGGCTTCGCCCGGCCGACAACAAGGACCGGCATGGCGTGGCCGAAGCGCGGGTGCTGCTCCGCACCTCCTACGCGATGCTCGAGCCGCAGGTCGCTCACGGCGGCTGGATGATGGGCGAGGGCTTCACGCTGGCCGACTGCGCTGCCGCGCCGGCTCTGTTCTACGGCAACATGCTCGAGCCGTTCGGCGACAAGCTGCCGCATCTGACGGCCTATCTCGAACGGCTCAAGAGCCGGCCCGCCTTCGCGCGCGTCCTCGAGGAGGCCGAGCCCTATTTCGGCATGATGCCCAAGGAGGGCTGAGGTCCGTCCCATCCCTGGGTCGCACCCGCAAAAAATATCAAGCGGATTGTCTTGTTTCGGTGTTCCCGTTCGTCTTCCACCTGAGGCGCGCGATCGAGAGGCTGTTCCCTCCGGATCGCGCCGGTCCAGGCGTGTGGAGAGGATATGGCTGCAGCTGGCAACAAGGCGGAGATCATCCGCGCGATCTTCGCCGCTTATTTGGCGAACGACCGCGAGGCGGTCGCGCAGGCGTTTGCGGAGGATTTCCGCTTCAACACGCCGTATGGCGAGAACATCGACAAGCCGAGCTATTTCGAGCAGTGCTGGCGGGATAGCGACTGGATCGGCCGCCACGAGATCGAGCGGATCATGGTCGAGGGGCCGGAGGCCTTCGTCACCTATCGCTGCGTCGCCAAAGACGGCAAGTGTTTTCGCAACACCGAGTTCTTCGTGTTCGACGGCGACAAGGTGAAGCGCGTCGACGTCTATTTCGGCCCGTCGCACCACGACGGCACGCTCGTCAAACAGGAGCGATAAACCTTCGCCGGCGATGTCGAGCGCGCGGTCGCCCGATCGTCGTCATCAACAAGCGTGATCATATCTGCAAGGAAATCCGAACATGCCTGGCACAAGTGAGAACGGCGGCCTGTCGCACCGGCGACTCGGGCGCATGCACGAGGTGCTGGGGCGCCACGTCGCCGAGGGCGTCGTGCCCGGCCTCGTGGCGCTGGTCAGCCGCCACGGCGAGATTCATGCCGGCGCGATCGGCAACATGGCGGTCGGCGGCCCGCCGATGCAGCACGACACGATTTTCCGCATCACGTCGATGACCAAGCCGGTGACCGCAGTTGCGGCCATGATCCTGGTCGAGGAATGCCGGCTCAGGCTGGATGAGCCGGTCGATCGCTGGCTGCCCGAACTCGCCGACCGCAGGGTGTTGCGCAGCATCGAGTCCGAGATCGGCGACACGGTGCCGGCGAAGCGCGCAATCACGCTGCGCGACCTGCTGACCTTCCGCCTCGGGCTCGGCATGATCCCGGTGTTTCCATCGCGCTACTCGATCCAGATGGCGATGGCGGATGCCGGCTTCGCGCCCGGCCCGGTGTTTCCGTCGTTTCCGCCGGACGAGTTGATGCGCCGCTACGGCACGCTGCCGCTCGCCTATCAGCCCGGCGAGCGCTGGCTCTACAACACCGGCACCGAGATCCTCGGCGTGTTGATCGCGCGCGTTGCCGGAATGTCGCTGGCGAATTTCTTGCAGGAGCGCATCTTCGTGCCGCTCGGCATGAAGGACACGGCGTTTTACGTGCCGCCGTTCAAGCGCGAGCGGTTCGCAACCTGCTATGCGGGCGATCACGCGACCGGCGGCCTGAAGGTGTTCGACGATCCCGCCGCGGGCAAATATGCCTCGCCGCCGGTGTTCGAGAACGGCAGTGCGGGGCTGGTGTCGACCGCGGACGACTTCAACGCGTTCGCGCAGATGCTGCTCAATGGCGGGCGGCTCGGCACCGAGCGCATCCTGTCGCGGCCGTCGGTGGAACTGATGACCTCGGACCAGCTTGCACCGGAACAAAAGCAGGGTTCCGAACTGTTCCTCGGCGCGTCGCGGGGCTGGGGTTTCGGGCTGTCGGTGTTCACCCGGCGCGACGATCTCTACCACGTGCCCGGCCGCTACGGCTGGGACGGCGGCTACGGCACGTCCTGGTATTCCGACCCGCGCGAGACGATGACCGGAATCCTGCTGACCCAGCGCATGACGGATTCGCCGCAGTCGCTTGCGATGTTCACGGATTTCTGGACATCGGCGTATCAGGCGATCGATGACTAATGAGAGGCCTGCGTCAATGACCTCTGAAATAATTTCCGAAGCCGTGTCGGTGCTGCAAAAACCCCTTCGTCTTTCAACCGAGCGCTGACGCCGAAGACCGGTCGCAGCAAGACACAACGGAGCAGGACGATGAAATTCATGGTGATCGTGAAGGCAAGCAAGGATACCGAAGCCGGAATCATGCCGAGCACGGAAATGCTGGCCGCAATGGGCAAATTCAACGCGGAGATGGTCAAGGCCGGCATGATGCAGGCGGGCGAGGGATTGCACCCGACGGCGAAGGGCGCGCGCGTCAAATACACCGGCGGACAGAGTTCGGTGACGCGCGGTCCGTTCAGTCTCTCAAACGATCTCGTCGCGGGCTTCTGGCTGATCGAGACCAAATCGCTGGATGACGCCATCGACTGGATGAAGCGTGCGCCGTTCGACGGCGGCTCCGAGATCGAAATCCGCCAGGTGTTCTCGGCCGACGATTTCGGCGATGCATTGACCCCCGAGCTGCGCGAGCAGGAAGAGCGCCTGCGCGCAAAGGCCGCGAAGAAGTGACGCGAAACCAAAGGAAACAACACAATGCGTTTCATGATGCTGATGATCCCGCTCGGTTACGAGAGCGCACCGGCCAAGCTCGATCTCGACCCCGAGCGCGTCGCCGCGATGATGCGATACAATCAGGCGCTGAAAGATGCCGGCGTGCTGATCACGCTTGAAGGCCTGCATCCGCCCGCGACAGGCGCGCGCGTTTCGTTCGCGTCGGGCCAGCCGGTTGTTACTGACGGTCCGTTCACCGAGGCCAAGGAAGTGATCGGCGGCTTCTGGATGATCGACGTCGCCTCACGCGCGGATGCGATCGAATGGGCGAGGCAGTGCCCGGCGTCGGCGAGCGAAATCATCGAGATCCGCCAGGTGCAGGAGATGGCGGACTTCTCGGAGGAGGTGCAACAGGCCGCCGCGACCTTCGAACATCCGCAAGGCGGCTGGGGCAACGCGCTTCGCTAAAAAGGCACTTCGCTAAACCACCAATCGACCATCAACCCATCAACCACAATGGAGCAGCAGATGAGCACCACCAACACATTCCTCGCGGTCTATCTCGGCGGCGGCAAGGACGGCGCGCGCATGGCGGCCTGGAACGCGATGCCGGAGGCTGAGCGCAAAGCCAAGGAGCAGCAGGGCATGGCCGCCTGGGGCGCCTGGGTCCAGAAGCACCACGACGTCATCGTCGAGATGGGCGGCCCGCTTGGCAAGACCACAAAGGTCGACGGGAAGGGAGTAGCCGACGTCACCAATCTGATGACCGGCTTCACGGTGGTGCGCGCGCCCTCGCAGGAGGCGGCCGCAAAGCTGTTCGAGAACCACCCGCATTTCGCGATTTTCCCCGGCGAGGCGATCGAGATCATGCCGGTACTGCCGATCCCGGGCCGTTAGTGCCCGGGCCGCTAGTGCCCCGGGCCGGTAGGCCGCGATCCCCAAGGCGAGCGATCCGTTAACCCCGGTTAACGGTGCTTTGTAGTGACCTTTCGCGCCGGCTCATGTAAAGACCGTTCACATGAGCTGGCGCAAGGACAAGGACGAAGGCCGCGCCGAGCGCGGCTATCATCACGGCAATCTGAAAGAGGCGTTGCTGCAGGCCGCCCTCGACCTGATCTCGAAGAAGGGGCCGGCCGGCTTTACCTTCGCCGATGCCGCGCGCATGGCCGGGGTCAGCCCCGCGGCGCCCTACCGGCATTTCCGCGACCGCGACGAACTGATCGCCAGCATCGCGCAGCGCGGCTTCGAGCAGTTCGAAGCGCTGCTGACGCAAGCCTGGGACGACGGCCGTCCCGACACCGTCACGGCGTTCGAGCGTGTCGGCAAGGCCTACTTGGCGTTCGCCCGCGAGGAGCCCGCCTTCTATTCCGCGATGTTCGAATCCGGCCTGCCTGCCGATGCGAATCCAACGCTGATGGCTGCAAGCGAGCGCGCTTTTGCGATCATCCGCGCCGCCGCCGAGCGGCTCGCGGCGCTGGCGCCGCCCGGCATGACGCGGCCGCCGGCGATGATGATGGCGCTGCACATCTGGTCCATGTCGCATGGCGTGGCCTCGCTGTTCGGCCGCGGCGACGCGGCGCGCAGGAAGCTGCCGATGTCGCCGGAGGACCTGCTTGAGGCCGAAGTGCTGATCTATCTGCGCGGCCTCGGCTTCCGGACCGATCGCAAGCCCGGAGCCGCGGCCTCCGACGAGAAGCCGGCGGGTGCTTCTTCAGGTCCGTCTTCAGGTCCGTCTTCAGGTCCTTGGGGCAAGCCGAAATAAGGTTCAAAGGTATCTGCAAAAAATAATTGGAGGGGTGCGTCATCCGCTCCGCTTGACTTTCCCAAGGGCTCGGCTATCTATGTAAATGTTATTTACATTCACAACGGCGTGATGCCGTGATGGAGAAGGAAATGGCCTACACCGCAGATGTCAATCGCTGGCGCGGCCCGACAGAAGACCAGTACCGCCCGCCGATGTTCATGGCGCCGTGGCATCCCCTGAAGATCGCACTCGTCATCCTCGGCTTCATGATCTGGTGGCCGATCGGTCTCGCACTTCTCTTTTTCACACTCGGGAGCAGAAGAATGGCCTGTTGGAGTCACAACGATCAGGATCGCTGGGCGAACAAGATGGAGCGCATGCAATACAAGATGGAGCGGATGAAGAGCCACATGGAACGCCGTGGCTTCCCGTTCGGCGGCTTCGGCTCGCCCACGAGCGGCAACCGCGCCTTCGACGAATACCGCACGGACACGCTGCGCCGGCTCGAGGAAGAGCAGGTCGAGTTCAAGAACTTCCTCGATCGCCTGCGTCACGCCAAGGACAAGGAAGAATTCGACGCCTTCATGTCGCAGCACAAGCCGCGTCCGACCCCGCCAAACGACCAGCCGCCGCAGGGCTGAGCCGCAAGGCACCAAGAGCTAGCCTTCAGGTGATGTGCCCCCATAGAACCTGAACGGCTCCGAACCGCCCGTTTGCGAACAGCAAGCGGGCGGTTTGCTTTTTGAGGGATCACAGATAGTCGATCGTCTGGCCTGTTTCGGCGTAGCCGTAGACGCGGAATCCGGCGTCAAGCGTTGGAGCGAGACAGAAGGTTCGCGCGAGCGGTGTTGCTAAATCGTGAGGTGAGCACTTTGGTCGGGCTTCCTCCCCCGCAAGGGGGGAGGGAGCCCAGTCAGCATGCTCACCTCACAACGCAACTCCGCGCGAGACCTTCGAAGCGGAACCCGAACCCGATCGCAGCTTGCCTCTACAAAGACTCGTTCGCGCGCGCAATCGCCGCCGAACCGATGAGGCCGTTATGGATGTCTTGACCAAATGCCTGCTTGGGGTGACCGCGGTTGCCGTCCTCGGCTATTTCGCCATGATCTACGGCGGCTGCGCGCTGGATGCGCGATGCCATCTGCGCTCTTGCTATGCGCACAGAACCTGCGGCGTGGTCTACGACACCGACACGGCAACGAAGGCGCAGTGAAACGCCTGACAGTTTCAGGTGGCGCGATAGCGTGGACCGGTTCATGGCTGCTTTATCGGCCAGGATTATGCGCCCTACATCTGATTTGCCCGACGGCGCAAGCCCTCGCATTAAAAATATTTCTATTTATCAGAAGGGCAACTCAGTGTATGAATCCCTCGTCCCACCCGATCGAGGGGCGAGCGCACGTCACGAACGCGCGGTGGGATGCGGTGGACGCCAAGGTGCATGAGACGAACGCACCGAAGCGGACGGCGAAGTCGTGTGGTCCTGACGCTGCAATGCAGGCGGAAAGTCCGTGAGAAGCTGATGCTTCTCAGGGGCGACGGTGGCAAAAATGCGCTCACCGGGGAGAGCACGAAGGAAACCGTAACATCATCGCGCAGGGAAAGCCGGCGTTCCCGGTTACACCTGTGGTCCTACCCCGGTGCTTTCTGTTGCACCGGGCCCATGGGTGCGATCGGCACCCGGCTTTCCCTGCGCCCTCTACAAGATGAGAGGGCAAACGAAATGCAAAGCTCGGGCAATTCATGTCGCGGGAACGCGGATGTATGTCTGACAAGCATCGCAACATATTCAGTGTCGTCCCTGCGAAAGCAGGGACCCATAGCCACGAATGCCAATTAGTTTGCGGCGCTGGGGCCACAGCTCGTTTCAACGACCTAACCCTGTGGTTGATGGTGTGGACGGCCCCCTACGGCATCAGTGTGCCAGAATGAGGTTGTTGCAAATCTCAGACAAGGGAGCCGTCCGTGAGAGAGATTATCCGCATTGGAATGGATACGTCGAAGTATATTTTTGTGCTGCATGGGGTTGATGCGGCGGAACAGCCTGTGTTGCGCAAGAAGCTTGCGCGCAAGCAGGTGCTGGAGTTCTTCGCCAAGTTGCCGCCGACCGTGATCGGGATGGAGGCCTGCGGGGCCTCGCACCATTGGGCACGGGAGCTTCGCAAGCTGGGCCACGAGGTGAAGTTGATGGCGCCGCAATTGGTGAAGCCCTATGTGTCGCGGAACAAGAACGACGGTCGGGATGCGGAGGCGCTGTGTGAAGCGATGAGCCGGCCGAGCATGCGGTTCGTGCCGGTCAAGACGGTCGAGCAGCAGGCCGCGCTGATGCTGACGGGTGTCCGCGCTGGATTGATCGCCCGGCGCACCCAGCTCGGCAATATGATCCGCGGCCATGCGGCGGAGTTTGGCCTGATCGGGGCCCAAGGGACCGACAAGATCGAGCCGCTGCTGGCGCGGATTGCGCAGGACGAGACGCTTCCTGCCCTGGCACGCGAGCTGTTTACGGTGCTGGGCCGCGACTACACCAGACTCGTGGGCGAGCTGCAGGAGATCGAAGCCAGATTGATGGCCTGGCACCGCTCCGACGCCGTGGGCCGGCGTCTGGCGCAGATCCCTTCTGTCGGGCCGATCGTTGCAACGACGCTCGTGATGAAGACACCCGATCCCCATGCTTTCCGCTCCGGCCGTCACTTCGCAGCCTGGCTCGGCCTCACCCCCCAGGATCACTCCACCGCCGGCAAAACCAGGCTTGGCAAGATCACGCGGGCGGGCGACGAGGACCTGCGCCGCCTGCTGGTGATCGGGGCAACGGCGGTCATCCAGCAGGCCAGACGCGGGCGCGGCCATCACTCGCGCTGGCTGCTGGCCCTGATCAAGCGCAAGCCACCGAAGCTTGCCGCCGTGGCGCTCGCCAACAAGGTGGCCCGCATCGCCTGGAAGCTGATGGCGACCGGCGAGAGTTATGACGCCGCACGGATCAATGCCACCGCGGCAGTCGCCGTCTAACAGATTGGCCGGCTGGCGGGCTCGCTCGTCAGCCGACCCGGAGCTGCAGGAGCAGATGGAGCGATCGATCGAGCAACGATGCGAGACAGTCCGTGGGACCCATCGGCCGTCAACAGGCCGCGTGGTTGTTTGGAACTCGCATCGCGCAAACCATCTTGGCCAGCGATCCATCCGATCGCACTCAAAAGGCCGGACATATGGATGCAAGCGATCCGATCCGCTCAAAAAGCTCTTGTGCCACGGGGGCCGTCCACATATGGGTCCCTGCTTTCGCAGGGACGACGGGAGGAGGCGAGCGCATCTTGCCACCGCGTCACCGCAATGCTGGCCGGCGAGCCACCACCGGGAACCCGGATAGACTCCCGTTATGTTATAATATAACAGTGCTTCCCATGGCCCACACGCATTCCCACGATCACGCTCACCCCCACAGCCATGCCCCCCATGGGCACAGCCATGGCCCGGCGTCGCCGCATCCGGCCCAGGTGGCGCCGTGGTCGATCCTGCGGATGACGGTTCCGGCGCGCCTGGCGGCGGCGCTGGTGGTCAGTGTGGGGCTGTGGGGCGTCGTCTGGCTGGCGATGAGGTGATTGGTGGCTGCGCTCGTCACATTCCGCGATGTCACCCTCGGCTATGATCGCCACCCGGCGGTGCATCACCTGAATGGCGCGATCGAGTCGGGTGCGCTGCTCGCCGTGATCGGCCCGAACGGGGCCGGCAAGTCGACATTGCTGCGCGGCATCGCCGGCGTGCTGAAGCCGCTGTCGGGCGTGATCGACCTCGATGGCCTCGATCACAGGGATATTGCCTATTTGCCGCAGAGCGCCGACATCGACCGCAGCTTCCCGATCTCGGTGTTTGATTTCGTCGGCACCGGGCTGTGGCGCACCACCGGCTTCTTCGGCGGCATCGGCAAGGCCGCGCGCGACAGCATTCTGGCGGCGCTCGCCGCGGTCGGCCTCAACGGCTTCGAGAACCGCCCGATCGGCACGCTGTCGGGTGGGCAAATGCAGCGCATCTTGTTCGCACGCGTGCTGTTGCAGGACGCCCGCCTGATCGTGCTCGACGAGCCGTTCAACGCGATCGACGCCAGGACCATCGCCGACCTGCTCGCACTGGTGAAGCGCTGGAACGGCGAAGGGCGCACGGTGCTGGCAGCGCTGCACGACCTCGACATGGTGCGCAACAATTTTCCGGAAACGCTGCTGCTGGCGCGTGGACCCGTCGAGTGGGGCCCGACTGCGCAAGCGCTGACGCCTGAGAATCTGACGGTGGCGATGCGGATGTGCGAGGCCTTCGATGACCGCGCCGGCGCGTGCGCGGCCGATCCGGGCTCGCAGGCCGCTTGATCGCCATGCTTCACGATGCGCTGATCGCGCCCTTTACCGAATTCGAGTTCATGCGCCGCGCGCTCGCGGCCGTGATCGCGTTATCGCTCGGCGGTGCGCCGATCGGCGTGTTCCTGATGCTGCGCCGGATGAGCCTGGTCGGCGACGCGATGGCGCATGCGATCCTGCCGGGGGCGGCGATCGGCTTCCTCGTCTCGGGGCTCAACCTGTTCGCGATGACGACCGGGGGCCTGATTGCGGGCTTCACCGTGGCGCTGCTGGCGGGCCTCGTCGCCCGCAACACGGAGCTGAAGGAGGACGCCTCGCTTGCGACCTTCTATCTGGTCTCGCTCGCGCTCGGCGTCACCATCGTTTCCATCAAGGGCACCAATATCGACCTGCTGCACGTGCTGTTCGGCAACATCCTCGCGATGGACGACCAGACCTTGCTGGTGATCGCCTTCAACGCCACCGTCACGCTGCTGGTGCTCGCGGTGATCTATCGTCCGCTGGTGATCGAATGCGTCGATCCGATATTCCTGCGCACCGTAAGCCGGGCCGGTGCGCCGGCGCATCTCGCGTTCCTCGCTCTGGTTGTGATCAATCTCGTCAACGGCTTCCATGCGCTCGGCACGCTGCTCGGCGTCGGGCTGATGATCCTGCCTGCCGGCATCGCACGGTTCTGGTCACGCGACATCACCACGATGATCTGCATCGCGGTTGCGAGCGCCATGCTGTCGGGCTATGCCGGGCTCGTGTTGTCGTACCAGACGCGGATCCCGTCCGGCCCCGCGATCATCCTGGTCGCGGCGGGGCTCTATATCGTGTCCCTGCTGTTCGGCAATGTCAGCGGGCTGGTGCGGCAGCTGTTTCCCGGCCGGCATCTCGAGGCGTGATGGCGATGCGACGGTTGATCGGAGTGATTTCTCTGGCGCTCGTGATGACGACCGGCGCGGCGCGGGCGGAAGGACGCATCAACGTCGTCGCCAGCTTCTCGATCCTCGCCGACATGGTCCGCAATGTCGGCGGCGACAGGGTCGAGGTAGCAGCGCTGGTCGGGCCCGACGGCGACACGCATGTCTATGCGCCGACGCCGGCGGATGCGAAAAAAATTGCCGGCGCCCGGCTCCTGGTCGTCAACGGCCTCGGCTTCGAGGGCTGGCTGCCGCGGCTGCTGGAGGCCTCCGGCAGCATGGCGCCGATCACAATCGCGACCACGGGGATTACGGCGCGGAAGCTCGGCGAGCACGCCGATCCGCACGCCTGGCAATCCGTGGTCAATGCGAAAATCTATGTTGGCAACATCCGCGACGGGTTGATCGCCGTGGACCCGGTCGACGCCGACGCCTTCAAGGCCAATGCCGAGGCCTATCTCGCCAAGCTCGATACACTCGATCGCGAGGTGCGGGAGGCGGTGGCGAAAATACCGCAAGCGCGGCGCAAGGTGATTTCGACCCACGCCGCCTTCGGCTATTTCGCCGACGCCTACGGCGTCGAATTCATCGCACCGCTCGGCGTCTCCACCGACTCCGAGCCCAGTGCGCGCGATATCGCCGCCATCATCACCCAGATCAAGACCGCGAAAATTCCGGCAGTTTTTCTCGAAAATATCAGCGATCCGCGCCTGATCGAGCGGATCGCGGCCGAGACCGGCGCCAAGGTCGGGGGGACCCTGTATTCGGACAGTCTGACCGGCGAAAAGGGGCCTGCACCCACTTACATTGACATGGTCAGGCACAATATAAAGGCCCTGACCAGCGCGCTCGCCGATTAGGGTAGGGGCCTCCCTGCCGGGTTGAGCGCAGCACCCCAAGTTCCTTCGGAGTTGTTATGGCTGAAGCTTCGCAAAAAATTCCCGTGACCGTGCTGACGGGCTATCTCGGCGCCGGCAAGACCACGCTGCTGAATCGGATACTGTCGGAAAACCACGGCAAGAAATACGCCGTCATCGTCAACGAATTCGGTGAAATCGGCATCGACAATGATTTGATCATCGGCGCCGACGAAGAAGTGTTCGAGATGAACAACGGCTGCGTCTGCTGCACGGTGCGTGGCGATCTCGTCCGCATCCTGGACGGGTTGATGAAGCGCAAGGGCAAGTTCGACGCCATCATCGTGGAGACCACGGGTCTCGCCGACCCGGCGCCGGTCGCACAGACCTTCTTCGTCGACGAGGACGTGCAGAAGAACGCCCGGCTCGATGCGGTCGTGACGGTCGCCGACGCGAAATGGCTGAGCGACCGCCTCAAGGACGCGCCCGAGGCCAAGAACCAGATCGCCTTCGCCGACGTCATCGTATTGAACAAGACCGACCTGGTGTCGAAGCCGGAGCTCGCCGAGGTCGAGGCCCGCATCCGCGGCATCAATCCCTACGCCAAGCTGCACCGCACCGAGCGCTGCAAGGTGGCGCTATCAGACGTGCTGGAGCGCGGCGCGTTCGACCTCGACCGCATCCTGGAGATCGAGCCGGATTTCCTCGAAGCCGGCGACGATCACGACCATGACCACGATCATCATCGTGGCCACGACCATCATCACCACCATGGCCATAGCCATGGCGGGCTGAAGCATTATCACGACGAGGACATGCAGTCGCTGTCGCTGCGCTCCGACAAGCCGCTCGATGCGTCGAAGTTCATGCCCTGGCTGCAGCAACTCGTTGCCAGCGAGGGGCAGAAGATTCTGCGCTCGAAGGGCATCCTCGCCTTCACCGGCGATGATGACCGCTACGTGTTCCAGGGCGTCCACATGATGCTCGAGGGCGATCACCAGCGGAAATGGAAGGACGGCGAGAAGCGCGAGAGCCGGGTCGTCTTCATCGGTCGCGAATTGCCGGAACAGGCGATCCGCGACGGCTTCGAGAAGTGCATCACGACGTGACGACAGATTTCGACGCGCCCGACGGGCCCTCCATCGTCTCGATCACCGATCGCGTCAAGCTTACTCCGCTCGGCGCGGCCGTCGGCTCGGTGCATTTCCTCGGCGATCGTGCCTTCTTCGTCGGTGCCGAGGAGGAAATCGCGATCGTGACCGCCGATGGCGAGATCACGCGGACGACGGCCCATTCTGGCGCGATCCTGTGCGCGGCATCCGACGGCAAGCGGATTGTCACCGGCGGTGATGACGGCAAACTGGTCGCGATCGACGCCAAGGGCGAGACCTCTACGATCACGACCGATGCCAAGCGGCGCTGGATCGACAATGTCGCGCTGCATGTCGACGGCACGGTGGCGTGGTCGGTCGGCAAGACCGCCTTCGTGCGCGGTGCCAAGACTGGTGACAAGGGCGAGGACAAGACGTTCGAGGTGCCGTCCACGGTCGGCGGGCTGGCCTTCGCGCCGAAGGGCGTGCGGCTTGCGATCGCACATTACAACGGCGTGACGCTGTGGTTTCCCAACATGGCGGCCAATCCGGAATTTCTGGAATGGGCCGGCTCGCATCTCGCCGTCATTTTCAGTCCGGACAACAAATTCCTGGTGACCGCGATGCACGAGCCGGCGATGCACGGCTGGCGGCTGGCTGACAGCAGGCACATGCGGATGAGCGGCTATCCCGGCCGGGTGCGCTCGATGTCATGGAGCGCGGGCGGCAAGGGGCTTGCGACCTCGGGCGCCGATAGCGTGATCGTCTGGCCATTCACCAGCAAGGACGGCCCGATGGGCAAGGAGCCGGCGATGCTGGCGCCGATGCCGGCGCGGGTGTCCGCGGTCGCCTGCCATCCGAAGAACGACATCATGGCGGTCGGCTATAGCGACGGCCTGGTGCTGATGGTCCGCCTCGAGGACGGCGCCGAGATTTTGGTCCGCCGGACCGGCGGCGCTGCGATATCGGGCCTGGCCTGGAATGCCAAGGGGACGCTGCTGGCGTTCGGCGCGGAAGATGGTGACGCAGGCATCCTGGAAATGTAAGAGATCGCGGCATCCAGAGCGTTTTCAAGCGAAGTGGGTACCGGTTCGCGTGAAGAAAACGCGCCAAAAGAAGAATCTCGGGCGCCATGCGATTTCTCACCACATTCCAGCTCGCCGACTTCCTCGACACGCTGATAAGCCTGTCCTCGGCCTTCGTGCTCGGCACGTTGATCGGGGCGGAGCGGCAGTACCGGCAGCGCACCGCGGGCCTTCGCACCAATGTGCTGGTCGCGGTTGGAGCTGCGGCGTTCGTCGATCTGGCGATGCACCTGGCGGGCGCCGACGGCGCGGTGCGGGTGATCGCCTATGTGGTGTCAGGCATCGGCTTCCTCGGCGCCGGCGTCATCATGAAGCAGGGCATGGACGTGCGCGGCCTCAACACCGCGGCGACGCTGTGGTCGTCGGCTGCGGTGGGCTCCTGCGCCGGTGCCGATCTGGTCGCGCAGGCGGTGGCGCTGACCGTCTTCGTGATCGCCGGCAACACGCTGCTGCGTCCGCTGGTCAACGCCATCAACCGCATCCCGCTGAACGAGAAGGCCTCGGAGGCGACCTACTATTTCAAGCTCGCGGTCACCGACGATGCCTTGCCGACCATGCGCGACTGCCTGGTGGAGAAGCTTGAAGCCGCGAAATATCCGGTGGCCGATGTCGACGTGGTGGAGATCGGCGACGATCACTTGGAAATCGTCGCAAAGCTGGTCTCGACCGCGATCGATCCCAACGAGCTGAACGCTGTCGTCACCGACCTCGAAGGCCGGCCAGGGGTGCGCCACGCGACCTGGGAGAGCAATACTGCGGACTGAGTTCCGTAGCCGGACGCTTGGGGGGGAACCATGCCGGAGCAGGATCGTTGACATCGCGAACAAATCGCGGGTGCACGAATGGCTGCGGACCGAACCAGGCGAACGCTGCGGAACGACATGCTGATCGCCACCGCGCTGGTGGTATCGGGCGTAGCGATCTCCGGCCTATCGTTGCGTGCGATCAGCGCAGCCCCGCAAAAGATGGCGCAGGCGACGCAGCCGCTGCAGGGCACGCCAGCGCCGCAGAAGACGGTGCCGCCGGCGGAATCCAAGCCCGGCGGCGAACGTCCGACCACGCCGGCGCCAGAGCCCGCACAGCCCGACGCCGAGGCGCAGAAGGCCGGCGCCAAGCCGGTCTTGCCGCCGGCGCCCGCGGAGAAGACCGCCGCGCCGATCGGGCAGAAATAGCTCTCGCGCATTGTGACGCGCAATTGACGCGTGCTGCCGATTATAGGGTCTCGCCTCCCTCGCCTGTCCGTTCCATAATCCGTCGTCACACCAACGGCAGACGGGGCAATCCATGAAGATCGACGACGTCAGGCGCACCGCCTATTCGATGCCGCTCACCAACCCGGCGTTCCCGCCGGGGCCCTATCGCTTCTACGACCGCGAATACTTCATCATAACCTACCGTACCGATCCGGACGCGCTCGCCGCCGCGGTGCCCGAGCCGCTCGAGGTTGCCGAGCCTGTCGTGAAGTATGAATTCATCCGCATGCCCGACTCGACCGGCTTCGGCGATTACACCGAGACCGGGCAGGTGATCCCGGTCCGCTACAAGGGCGAGGTCGGCGCCTACACCCATGCGATGTATCTCGACGACGAGGCCCCGATCGCCGGCGGCCGCGAGCTGTGGGGATTTCCAAAGAAGCTGGCGCGACCCAAGATCGCGGTCGAGAGCGACGTGCTGGTCGGCTCGCTGCATTACGGCTCGGTGCTCTGTGCCTCCGCCACCATGGGCTACAAATACCGCAAGGTCGACCACGACACCGTGCTGAACGCGATGAAGGCGCCGAACTTCATCCTGAAGATCATCCCGCATGTCGATGGCAGCGCGCGGATTTGCGAGCTGGTGCGCTTCCATCTCGATGACATCACGCTGAAGGAAGCCTGGACCGGCCCCGCCGCGCTCGGCCTGTTCCCCCATGCGCTCTGCGACGTCGCCCGCCTGCCGGTGCGCGAGGTGGTGTCGGCGCTGCATTACAAGGCGGACCTCACCCTCGGATTGGGATCGGTGGCGTTCGACTACATGGCAAAATGACGAGGCGGCCGGTGCGCGTTCAAGACGCGCCCCGGGTCGCAACTAGTGTTCGCCGTCCTTCGGCAGCAGGGCGGCAAAGCTCTGGTCGAGCGCAGCGTCGGCCTTGGCAAGCTTGTCGCGCTGTGCCGCGAGCCAGGCCTCGTCCGCATCGAGGCGCTGCCGGGCTTCCTTGAGCATGCGCCCGGTTTCGGCAGGCTGCGGTCCGCCCACCCCCTTGGTGTGCGCCACGATCCATTCAGGCGACATGACCTCCCTGAATTCAGCCTCGCTCATCGGGAAAGGCCGCGCCGGCATGTTGAATTTGGCGAGCGTCTTGGCGAACAGGTCCGTCACTGCGTCGAACGGAATGGTCTTGGGCGTCAGATCCAGCGGCCGCGCATAGCTGACCATTTGCGACGCGAAGCCGTGCCCCACGCGGAACGGAATCTGGTGCGCTTGCAACAGCAGTTCGGCGAGGTTCATGGTCGACGTCCAGTCGCTTTCCAGCTCCTCCCTGGCGCGCGCCTTGTCGACCACGATCGCGTCGAATACCCCGTCCGCCGCGTTGACCATCTTGATGGCGCGTGGGAACAGGCCGAGATCCTCGAACTCGAACTTGTAGTCGACCATGCCCGACGTGACGTTGTGCGCGCGGATCGACACGGCGTCCGACAGGCCGACCACGTCGGACGCGGCGATGCGCGCCTGCATGATCAGGCCCGGATTGCGCTTCTGCGGCATGGCGCTGCTGGTGTAGGTCGAGCCCTCCTGCAGCAGCAGCCACGGCCGAACCTCGGCGTATTGCGTGTGCAAATCCTGCATCATCACGCCGACACGAATGGCGGCCGAGTTGGCGATGGCGGTGGCTTCAAGCTGGTTGTCGAACGGGATCACCTGGTTGGCGTCCATCGAGTTCTCGACGATGCCGTCAAAGCCCAGGAGCTGGGCGAGGCGTGCACGGTTGAGCGGCCAGATCGAGTCGGACATCACGCCGACGCCCATCGGGCTGAGGTTGAGCCGGCGATAGGCGTCGCTGATGCGCTGCTGATCCCGCTCGAAGGATTCTTCGTGGGCCAGCAGGTAGTGACCGTGGGTGATCGGCACGGCCTGCACCCCGTTGGTGTAGCCGGGCATCAGCGTGTCGAGGTTGTCGGCCGCCTTGGCGAGCAGCCTGGCGCGCAAGCCAAGCAGCGCTTCGGCAAAATCCAGCGTCTGGTTCCGTAATTTGGCAGCACGATACGTCGGGTACATGTCCTGACGGCTGCGCCCGGCGTGAATGACGGAGGCTTCCTCGCCGACCTTGTCGGTCATGATCTTCTCGATCTGGAGCACGTCGCTCGGGCGTTTGCCGTCGGGCTGCTGCGCCTGGCGGATCGTGTAGTCCACGCCCTTGGCGATCAACTGGCCGACATCCTTCGGGAAAATGCCTTCCTCCACCAGCATGACGGTGGAGGCCTTGTTGATCCTGTTGAGCCAGTAGAACTGATCTTCGGCAGCATCCGATTTGCTGGTCGAGGGCTGCGCGCCGCTGGGCGCGTTGGCGCCGATCTTCGCGGCGTTTTCGTTGCATTCCTGCGTGGTCTTGCAGGGCAACTGCCCGGTGTCTGCCGCCCAAGCGTTGGGCATGATCAAAAGGCTGAGGCCTCCCGCGATGCAGGCCAGATATTTCATACGAACCTCCCGGATGCCAAGCGGCCGGCCGGTTGGTTAGCACCGAGGCCGGCCCAAGGCCATTGCCCGGAAGGCGATCAGGGGAGGCGAAGGCGCGCTTGTCAGCGCACCAGGATGTTGCGGAACTGCCACGGATCGGAGGTGTCGATGTCCTCCGGGAACAGGCCGGGCCGGTCCTTCAGCGGGGTCCAGTCGGTGTAGTAACCCTTGACCGGCCCGAGATACGGCATCTGGATTTCGAGCAGACGATCGAAATCCATCTCGTCGGCTTCGACGATGCCTTCGTTCGGGTTTTCCAGCGCCCACACCATGCCGCCGAGCACGGCGGAGGTCACTTGCAGGCCGGTGGCGTTCTGATAGGGCGCGAGTTTGCGGGTCTCTTCGATGGAGAGCTGCGAGCCATACCAGTAGGCGTTGTTGTCATGGCCGAACAGCAGCACGCCGAGCTCGTCGATGCCATCGATGATTTCGTTCTCATCGAGGATGTGGTGCTTTTCCTGCATCTTCGCTGCGCGGCCGAACATTTCAAACAGCGACAGCACGGCATCGTCGGCCGGATGATAGGCATAGTGGCAGGTCGGCCGATAGATCGCCGTGCCCGATGCGTCACGCACCGTGAAGTAATCGGAGATCGAGATCGATTCGTTGTGAGTGACGAGGAAGCCATACTGCGCGCCGCGGGTCGGGCACCAGCTGCGCACGCGTGTGTTGGCGCCGGGCTGCATCAGGTAGATGGCGGCGCCGCAGCCGGCTTCGTGGGTACGCGCATTCTCGGGCATCCATTTTTCATGGGTGCCCCAACCGAGTTCGGAGGGCTGCACGCCTTCCGACAGGAAACCTTCCACCGACCAGGTGTTGACGAAGACATCCGGCTCTTTCGGCGACTTGGAGCGCTGGGTGTCGCGTTCGGCGATGTGGATGCCCTTGATACCAGCCTGCCGCATCAAGTCCGCCCATTCGGCTTTGGTCTTCGGCTTGGGGGCGTTGAGCTTCAGATCGGCGGCGACATTGAGTAGCGCCTGCTTGACGAAAAAGGAGACCATGCCGGGATTGGCGCCACAGCAGGAGACGGCCGTCGTCGAGCCCGCGGGGCGCGCCTTCTTGGCGGCCAGCGTCACCTCGCGAAGGGCGTAGTTGGAGCGCGCTTCCGGGCCCTTCGACGAATCGAAATAGAAGCCGAGCCAGGGCTCGTTGACGGTGTCGATATAAAGAGCACCAAGTTCGTTGCAGAGCTCCATGATGTCGGTGGAGCCGGTATCGACCGAGAGATTGACGCAAAAACCCTGGCCGCCACCTTCAGTGAGTAGCGGGGTCAGCAAGTCGCGATAATTGTCCCTGGTCACGGCCTGCTGGATGAACCTTACATTGTGCTTCTCGCAATGTGCCTTGCGGCCCTCGTCCTTGGGATCGATCACGGTGATGCGCGACTTGTCGTAATCGAGATGCCGCTCGATCATCGGCAACGTGCCTTTGCCGATGGAGCCGAAGCCGACCATGACGATGGGGCCGGTAATCTTCGCGTAGATCTGCGAGGCGGGGCTCATGGGATGGTTTCTCCGGAAAGTGCTGTCGGACAAATGGTGAGGGTGGATCAGGCGCTGCGGCGCTTCGCGGTGACTTCGATCTCGACTTTCATCTCGGGCTTGTAGAGCCCTGCGACGATCAGCAGCGTGGCGGCCGGCCGGATGTCGCCGAGAACCTCGCCGCAAACCGCGAAATGGGCGTCCGCTTCGTTGGCGTCGGTGAGGTAGTAGGTCGCGCGGACGATATCGGCCATCGCGAAGCCTCCCTCCTCGAGGGCAGCCTCGATGGTCTTGAAGCAGTTGCGTGACTGGCTCGTGACATCATCAGGCATCGTCATTGTGGTGTAGTCGTAGCCGGTGGTTCCAGCGACGAAGGCGAAGTCGTCGTCGATGACGGCGCGGCTGTAGCCGGCGGTCTTCTCGAAAGGCGAGCCGGTGGAAATCAGGCGACGGGACATTTGGGACCTCGGCTGAAGAGAGCTTTGCGCGGGGTTTACGGGCTTTTCGCAGGCCCGCGCAACCCCTCCGCGGCGGGCTCAGCGGGACTGCTGGGTGGTGTCCGGCGGCGAGGGTGGTGCGCCGGTCCACCGCCGGATCAGAATGTCCCTCACGATCATGACAGATATCAGGACGACCACGATCGTCGTGACGAGGCTGCGCAAACGCGGACGCGCGACGTCGGTTGTAGGAAGGCTCTCGGACATGGCGGCCGCCTCAAGCCGCGTGCGGAACGGCGAGCGGGGCCTTGCGGCCTCGGGATGCCTTCGCGTTAGGCAACAACTCGCCGGTCGGCGTGATCATGCCCCAGGCGCCGTCGAGGGCGCCTTCGACGAGTTCGAGGCCGAGCAGCCGCTCGCGCTCAAATGCGCCCGGCAGCGAGAGTTCGCCGGTCTTGGCGGCCGAGAAGCCGAACCTGATGTAGTAGGGCGCATCGCCAAGCAGGATCACCGCGCCGTGGCCACGCGCCTTGGCGGCGGTCAGCCCGCGCTTCATCAGGGCGGCGCCGACGCCGAGGCCGCGGCAGGAATCGTCCACCGCCAGCGGCCCCAGCATCAGCGCAGCGCGGCCCCCCGCGCTGACGTGCCACAACCGCACGGTTCCAACCAGCCGGCCGTCCTGGCGCACGGCCGAGAGGCCAAGGCCTCCGGCGGGCGCGCGTCCGTCGCGCAGGCGCTGGCAAATGCGGGCATGGCGGTTGTCGCCAAAGCAGGCATCCAGCAGCGCTTCGCGCGCGACGACGTCGGAGGCTCGTTCCGCGCGGATCGCGAACGGAGCGGCATTCCGAATGAGGGCAACGGGGGTGTTCCGTTTTGCAGTCATGGCACGTCAGTCCTCGCTTGCAACGGCTGTTTGCACGCCGCGGCAAGCGTCGTTCAGAAAGTCAAAAATGACAGGGAGGGAGCCGGCTGGCCGGCTCCCGGTTCGTCAGGCCTCTAAAAAGGAGGCGGCTTAGATGTGGTAGGTCTTCAGCGGCGGAATGCCGTTGAACGCCACCGACGAGTAGGTCGACGTATAGGCGCCGGTGCCGTCGATCAGCAGCTTGTCGCCGATCTCGAGCGTCACCGGTAGCGGATACGGCAGCTTCTCGTACAGCACGTCGGCGCTATCGCAGGTCGGGCCTGCGAGCACGCACGGCGTCATGTCCGCCCCGTCATGCGGCGTGCGGATGGCGTAGCGGATCGACTCGTCCATAGTCTCGGCGAGACCGCCGAACTTGCCGATGTCGAGATAGACCCAGCGCACCTCGTCCTCGTCGCTCTTCTTGGAGATCAGAACGACTTCGGTCTCGATGATTCCAGCATTGCCGACCATGCCGCGGCCCGGCTCGATGATCGTTTCCGGGATCTGGTTGCCGAAATACTTGCGCAGCGCGCGGAAGATCGACCGGCCGTACTGCAGGACCGGAGGAACATCCTTAAGGTACTTGGTCGGGAATCCGCCGCCCATGTTGACCATGGTGAGATTGATGCCGCGCTCGGCGCAGTCACGGAACACGCTCGACGCCATCGCGAGCGCGCGGTCCCACGCCTTCACCTTGCGCTGCTGCGAGCCGACATGGAACGAAATGCCGCACGGCTCCAGCCCGACGCGCTTGGCGAGGTCGAGCACGTCGACCGCCATCTCGGGATCGCAGCCGAACTTGCGCGACAGCGGCCACTCGGCGCCGGCGCAGTCATAAAGGATGCGGCAGAACACCTTGGCGCCGGGAGCGGCACGGGCGACCTTCTCGACCTCGGCGGCGCAGTCGACCGCGAACAGGCGAATGCCGAGCGCGAAGGCGCGCGCGATGTCACGCTCCTTCTTGATCGTGTTGCCATAGGAGATGCGGTCCGGCGTCGCACCGGCGGCCAGCGCCATTTCGATCTCCGCAACGGTTGCGGTATCGAAGCAGGAGCCGAGCGAAGCCAGCAGCGACAGCACTTCGGGCGCAGGATTTGCCTTCACCGCGTAGAACACGCGGCTGTCCGGCAGCACCTTAGCGAAGGTCTGGTAGTTGTCGCGCACGACTTCGAGGTCGACGACGAGGCACGGCTCGGTGTCTTGGCCCTCGCTGCGGCGGTTGCGCAGGAATTCCTGGATACGTTCGGTCATGGCATTCTCCCGGTCCCAGCGACGGGATCCGCATCAACGTGACGTCGGATGAGAGCGCTCCGGCCACATCGCGCGATGGAGGCGCAACGAAGCCAAAAGACTCAAACCAGACTGTGCTGCCGTGGATTGGTTGGGAGAGTTTCCCGCCCGCACACCTGGCAATGAAGGACAAGCCTTTTCAGTAGCCCGCGCCGGCGTTGGACTGCCGGTAGAGACCAAAAAAGCCCGATCCGTCGTTGCTTTAAGTCGCGTCCCCCGTTGAGAGCGGGGTGCGCCGGTTCGCCTCCGGCTGCCAGTCACGGTTGCAAAGAGTGGTGAGACCTTCAGCGGCATCCCTGGAGAGAGATGCTGGCCGCCTCGTGTCCTGACGGACGTAAGCGACCCTCGGTTCATCCACCCCTTGGCGGCTGTCCGGCCTCTTGTCCGGATACCTACCGACTGACACACGACCACAGGCACGTGCGAAATTGGGCAAGGCAGGAAATAAGTCTTTTGACTCTGGTTCGCAAGATTTTTTTTGCGATAGCGACAAATTTCCCTAACGCGAGCTTGCGAGCTCGCGCGCGGCACGCGCTGGAGCGCGCTGAAGATGAACGGCTGTTAAGAATGGCTAACGAAGCGTGTGCGTTTGAGCCCTGTGCCGCAGCGCTTTCTTGAATCGCGCCTCAGGCGCGGCGCGTGAACGGCTCGATGCGCTGAGCGGCGCGGATGAAAGCGATCATGATCAAGACGCCGATGGCAAACAGCACGGCCTGCAGGATGTGGGCGCCGGTGTCGTCGAGCCCGATCAGGATCGCGAGCGCCCAGCCGCCGGCGAACGCCGCGCCGAACACTTCCGCGCCGATCAGGATCGCCGCTGAGATGACGGTGATGACGCTCGGCCAGAGGATCTCGCGCTTGGCTGACGTGGTGGGCTGCATGCTCATGAAATAGGTCCTGTTCAAGGGGCGCAATCTCTCCGAAAAGTGCCCATCTATCAAGCGCAAAAGGCCCAAAAATGCCGTTTCGCGTGATATAGACTGGAGCTTATTTCCAAGGCGAAAAACGGGATATCTGATGTCAGAAACCAGCGCACAGGCCGACGTCCAGATTTCGGCCAATCCCCTCCTGAAGCCCTGGCAGGCGCCGTTCGAGACGCCGCCCTTCGCCGAGATCCAGCCGGAGCATTTCCTGCCCGCTTTCGAGCAGGCCTTCGCCGATCATTCGGCCGAAATCGCCGCGATCACCCATGATCCGACGCTGCCCGACTTCGCCAACACCATCACCGCGCTGGAGCGCTCCGGCAAGCTGCTCTCGAAGGTCGCGGCGGTGTTCTACGACCTGGTCTCGGCGCACTCCAACCCTGATATCCTCGAGATCGACAAGGAGGTGTCGCTCCGGATGGCGCGGCACTGGAATCCGATCATGATGAACGCTGTGCTGTTTGGCCGCATCGCGATGCTGCACGAGAAGCGCGCGACGCTCGGCCTGACCGGAGAGGAGACGCGCCTGCTGGAGCGGACCTATACCCGCTTCCACCGCGCCGGCGCCGGGCTCGACGAGTCCGCAAAAACACGGATGGCTGAGATCAACGAGCGGCTCGCCCATCTCGGCACCTCCTTCAGCCATCATCTGCTCGGCGACGAGCAGGAATGGTCGATGGAGCTCGGCGAGGGCGACCGCGCCGGCCTCTCCGACACATTTGTGGCGGCCGCCAAGTCCGCGGCAGAACAGCGCGGCATGCCCGGCAAGGCGATTGTGACGCTGTCGCGCTCCTCGGTCGAGCCGTTCCTGCAAAGCTCAGAAAGGCGCGACCTGCGCGAGAAGGTCTATAAGGCCTTCACCGCCCGCGGCGACAATGGCAACGCCAACGACAACAACGAGGCCATCGTGGAGATTCTCAAGCTCCGCGAGGAGAGCGCGAAGCTCTTGGGCTTCCCGACCTACGCCGCCTACCGGCTTGAGGATTCGATGGCCAAGACGCCTGAGGCGGTCCGCGGCCTGCTAGAGCGGGTCTGGAAGCCGGCGCGGGCGCGGGCGCTTGCCGACCGCGACGCGCTGCAGGCGCTGATCGCCGAGGACGGTGGCAATTTCACCCTGGCGCCCTGGGACTGGCGCTACTACGCCGAAAAGCTCCGGCAGCGGCGCGCCAATTTCGACGATGCGGCGATCAAGCCCTATCTGGTGCTCGACCACATGATCGAGGCCGCCTTCGACTGTGCCACCCGGCTGTTCGGCGTCACCTTCGCGGAGCGCAAGGACATCCCGGTCTGGCACCAGGACGTCCGGGTCTGGGAGGTCAAGGACCGCGCCGGCCAGCACAAGGCGCTGTTCTATGGCGACTACTTCGCCCGGCCCTCGAAGCGCTCCGGCGCCTGGATGACCTCGCTGCGCGACCAGCAGAAGCTCGACGGCGACGTCGCGCCGCTGGTCATCAATGTTTGCAACTTCGCCAAGGGCGCCGACGGCGCGCCGTCGCTGGTGTCGCCCGACGACGCGCGGACCCTGTTCCACGAGTTCGGCCACGGCCTGCACGGCATGCTCTCCGACGTGACCTATCCCTCGCTGTCAGGCACTTCCGTGTTCACCGACTTCGTCGAGCTCCCGTCCCAGCTCTATGAGCACTGGCAGGAGCAGCCGCAGGTGCTGCAGCGCTTCGCCCGGCACTATGAGACCGGCGAGCCGCTGCCCGACGACCTGTTGAAGCGCTTCCTCGCCGCACGCAGGTTCAACCAGGGCTTTGCCACGGTGGAGTTCGTCTCCTCGGCGCTGATCGACCTCGAATTCCACACCCAGCCGGCTGCGGCCAGCCGCGACGTCCGGGCGTTCGAGAAAAACGAGTTGGAGAAGATCGGCATGCCCGCCGAAATCTCGCTGCGGCACCGGCCGACCCAGTTCGGCCACATATTCTCCGGCGACCATTATGCCTCCGGCTATTACAGCTACATGTGGTCGGAGGTGATGGATGCCGACGCATTCGGCGCCTTCGAGGAGGCCGGCAACATCTTCGATCCCGCCACCGCCAAGCGGCTGCTTGACGACATCTATTCGTCGGGCGGCTCGCGCGACCCCGAGGAGGCCTATGTCGCCTTCCGCGGCCGCGAGCCCGAGCCGGACGCGCTGCTGCGCCGCCGCGGCCTGCTCGAGACGCCAGAGGCTGCCTGAAGGTGAGGCCGGCCTTCAACCGCCTCATCGCCTGGCTCGTGCTTGCGGCTGCCGTCGTGCTCGGCGCGGCGGCAGCCCAAGCCCATCCCCATGTCTGGATCACTGCCAGGAGCGAGTTGATTTATGCCCCCGACGGCACCATCACCGGCGTGCGCCACGCCTGGACCTTCGACGACATGTTCTCGTCCTACGCGTTGCAGGGCATCGAGGCCAAGACCAAGGGCGCCTACAGCCGCGAGGAACTCGCGGCACTCGCGCAGACCAATGTCGAGTCGCTGAAGGAATATGCCTATTTCACCTTCGCCAAGGCCGACGGCAAGAAGCAGAAGTTCACCGAGCCGGTCGACTACTTCCTCGAATACAAGGATACGGAACTGACGCTGCACTTCACCCTGCCGGTGAAGACGCCATTCAAGGCCAAACAGCTCTCGCTCGAGGTGTTCGATCCGACCTACTTCATCGACTTCCAATACGCAGAGAAGAACCCGATCAAGCTGGTCGGTGCATCGGCCGACTGCAAGATGCAGTTCCAGCGGCCGAATGACGGCAGCGCAGCCGCACAGAAGCTCGGCGAGCAGAATTTCCTCGACGGCAGCGCAAGCAATTTCGCCATGATGTTCGCCAACAAGATTGTGGTGGAGTGCCCATGATGCCGAAATTGTCTCGCGTGATGCGCGGCGTTGCTATCTCTGCGGCCGTGCTGGCCGTACTCGCCCTGCTCGATGGCGCGATTCACACGCTGCTGGCGCAGAATCCCTTCGGCGCGCCGCGCGCACCTGAGCCGCAAGGTGGGATCATCGGCTGGCTGCTCGCAAAACAGTCGGAATTCTATCGCGAGATATCGGCGACCATTCGCGCCGCGAAGTCCGACGGTTCGGCGGTCTGGACGCTGCTCGGCATTTCCTTTGCCTACGGGATCTTTCACGCCGCGGGCCCGGGCCACGGCAAGGCGGTAATCTCGTCCTATCTGGTCGCCAATCGCGAGACCGCGCGGCGTGGCATCGTGCTGTCGTTTGCCTCGGCGCTGATGCAGTCGCTGGTCGCCGTCATCATCGTCGCGATCTGCGCCTGGCTGCTCAACGCCACGGCGAAAACCATGTGCGGGGCAGAGAAGGCGATCGAGATCGCAAGCTACGCGCTGATCGCCGCGTTTGGCGCCCGCCTCGTCTGGGTCAAAGGCGGCGGCTTCATCCGCGCGCTGCAGGTGCCGCGCCCGGCGCTGGCGATGGCGGGAGCGCCGCAGGATGATCATGGCGACCACGACCAAGGCCATGATCACCACCACCATCACGCGTATGAGCGCCACGACCACGGTCATGACCTCGGTCATGACCATGACCATGACCATGATCACGGCCACGATCCGCACCATGTTCATGACGAGCATTGCGGGCATTCGCACGGGCCGACGCCGGCCGAACTCGCCGGTCCCGGCGGCTGGCAGCGCGGCCTGGGTGCGATCTTCACGGTCGGGATCCGGCCGTGCTCGGGCGCGATCCTGGTGCTGGTGTTCGCGCTGGCGCAGGGCCTGTTCTGGGCCGGCATTGCCGCGGCCTTCGTGATGGGGCTCGGGACCGCGATCACCGTCGCGGCGATCGCGATCGCCGCCGTGTCGGCGCGCGGCATTGCGGAGAAGTTGAGCGCCACGCGGGATGGCGGCGGCGTGCTGATCATGCGCGGCCTGGAATTCGGCGCCGCCGGGCTCGTGCTGCTGTTCGGGCTCGGCCTGCTGTTCGGCTATGTCGCGGCCGAGCGGGTGACGTGTTTTTAGGTCACCTCGCCCCGCTTGCGGGGAGAGGTCGCCGCGTGCCTGCGCGGCGGGTGAGGGGGACTCACCGCGCACTCCCCTGCGACTGCATGTGCAGAAGCAGCCCCTCACCCCGGCCCTCTCCCCGCAAGAACGGGGAGAGGGAGAAGAAGCGGCATCACCCCGGCAAATAGCCCCTTATCGCCGGCAGGAAGAAGATCGCGATGTTGATCGCGAAACCGATGCTCCACAGGATCGAGCGCAGCGTTGGCCGGTTGCCGACATAGGTGAAGACATAGGCGATGCGGACGATCAGGAACAGCACCGCCAGTTCGTCGATCAGGCGCAACGGGCCGATGCGGAATTCGGCGAGCAGCACGGCGGCCGCGAAGAACGGGAAAGCCTCGACGCCGTTCTGGTGCGCGCCGAGCGCCCGCGCGCCGATCGGGTCGTCATAGAAGTCGGGATCGCGCGGCCGGGAATTGTCGAAGCGGCGGAAGCCGATCCATTTCACGGATGCGATCGTCAGGATCGAGAGCATCAGCGTCCCGAAGACGCACCATTCGGCGACCGTCATGGTTCCTTCCCATAGCGTTTTCGAGCGAAGTGGACCCGGTTCGCGTCAAGAAAACGCGTCAAAACAAAAGCCGGACCGAACCGTAGCCAACTCGCGCTCGGCTTGACAAGGTCGGAGCAACGCGCGAAGCCCACGATCATGAGCACGGTCATCCCCTTCGAGAGCGCGAAGCCGGCCGCGGAAGCGACGCCGGAGCGCGTCGGCGTGCTGCTGGTCAACCTCGGGACGCCGGATACGGCCGATGCCGCCGGCGTCCGGGTTTACCTCAAGGAATTCCTGTCCGATCCGCGGGTGATCGAGAACCAGGGCCTGCTCTGGAAGCTGATCCTCACCGGCATCCTGTGTATCCGGCCCGCCCGCAAGGCACGCGACTACCAGAAGATCTGGAACACTGAGAAGAACGAGTCGCCGCTGAAGACGATCACGCGCGCGCAGGCCGAGAGGCTGGCGGCCGATATCGCCGATCACGCCCATGTCGTGGTCGACTGGGCGATGCGCTATGGCAACCCGTCGATCGCCTCGCGGATCGCAGCACTTGCCGCGCAGGGCTGCGGCCGCCTCCTGGTCGTGCCGCTCTATCCGCAGTATTCCGCGGCAACCTCGGCCACCGTCTGCGACGAGGTGTTTCGCGTGCTGGCCGGTATGCGCGACCAGCCGATCCTGCGCGTGACGCCGCCCTACTACGACGACCCCGACTACATCGAGGCGTTGGCGGTTTCGATCAATGCGCATATGGCCAGCCTCTCGTTCCAGCCCGAAGTCATCCTTGCGTCGTTCCACGGCATGCCGAAATCGTATGTCGACAAGGGCGACCCCTACGAGGCGCAGTGCATCGCAACAACGGACGCCCTGCGCAAACGGCTCGGGCTCGAGTCCTCCCGGTTGGTCCTGACATTTCAATCGCGCTTCGGTAACGCCGAGTGGCTGCAACCATATACGGACAAGACCGTCGCGAAGCTGGCAAAAGACGGTGTGCGGCGAATTGCCGTGGTGATGCCCGGCTTCTCCGCCGATTGCCTGGAGACGCTGGAGGAGATCGCGCAGGAAAACGCCGAGATCTTCACGCATAATGGCGGCGAGCAGTTCGCCGCGATCCCCTGTCTCAACGACAGCGACGGCGGCATGGACGTGATCCGCCAGCTCGTGCTGCGCGAGCTTCAGGGTTGGATCTGATTGTTAACGATCCATGACACTGGACACGCGGTATCCGTTCAGCCCAGATGCATCTGGCAGCAGCAACGGCACTCCCTAGGTAATGGTTAGAACAACAGCCGGCTGAACCGGCGCAGCGGTGCTGCAGACCAATGCACGACCGCGCCCGGCGACTAGTCTGCCGGCTTTGGAGGACTTTATGACTGGCTTCGATATTTTCGCGATCGCCTTTGTTCTTCTCGTCATCATCACGCTGTTCGCCGGGGTCAAGACCGTCCCGCAAGGCTATGACTGGACCATCGAGCGGTTCGGAAAATACACCCGCACGATGACACCAGGCCTCAATCTGATCGTGCCCTATTTCGACCGGGTCGGGCGCAAGATCAACATGATGGAGCAGGTGATCAACATCCCCGAGCAGGAGGTGATCACCAAGGACAACGCCACCGTGACGGTGGACGGCGTCGCGTTCTACCAAGTGTTCGACGCCGCGAAGGCAAGCTACGAGGTCGCCAATCTCAACCAGGCGATCATCGTGCTGACCATGACCAATATCCGCTCGGTGATGGGCTCGATGGATCTCGACCAGGTGCTATCGCATCGCGACGAGATCAACGAGCGGCTGCTGCGCGTCGTCGACGCCGCGGTGTCGCCGTGGGGCCTCAAGGTCAACCGCATCGAGATCAAGGACATCGTGCCGCCGGCCGACCTCGTCGAGGCGATGGGCCGGCAGATGAAGGCCGAGCGCGTCAAGCGCGCCGACATCCTCCAGGCCGAGGGCCAGCGGCAGTCGGAAATCCTGCGCGCCGAGGGCGCCAAGCAGGGCCAGATCCTGCAGGCCGAGGGCCGCAAGGAGGCCGCGTTCCGCGATGCCGAGGCGCGCGAGCGGTCCGCCGAGGCCGAGGCCAAGGCGACGCAAATGGTGTCTGAGGCGATCGCCAAGGGCGACGTCGCCGCGCTGAATTATTTCATCGCCGACAAGTACATCAGGGCGTTCGGGCAATTGGCCGACTCGCCGAACCAGAAAATCATCATGCTGCCGATCGAGGCCACCAGCATTCTGGGCTCGCTTGCCGGCATCGGCGAGATCGCCAAGGCTACCTTCGGCGAGAGCGCCGCATCCGCCCAGGCAGCCGCGCGGCGCAGCTCGGTGCCGTCGGCTGGTCCAACGCCGCCGCCCCCAGTGCCGCCGCAGAGGTGACGACGTCATGACGATCACGCTGGCGCATTCCGTTCACCTCTCCCCTTGTGGGAGAGGTCGGATCGCGTCAGCGATCCGGGTGAGGGGTCTCTCTCCCCGGAGAGACCGCAACCCCTCACCCCAGCCCTCTCCCACAAGGGGAGAGCGAGCGCACCTCCGTTGCAGAGGCATGATAGAGGTCGTGTGATGGCCGAGATGTTTTCGACGTTGGGTACCTGGAACTGGCTGATCTTCGGCTTCATCCTGATGGCGCTGGAGCTGGCGGCGCCCGGCGTGTTCCTGTTCTGGCTCGGGCTTGCAGCGCTGCTCGTCGGTCTGCTGTCGTTCGCGATCAACCCCTCCTGGCAGACGCAGCTCCTGATGTTCGCGGTGTTCGCCGCGGCGGCCGTGCCGCTCTGGCGGCATCTTGCCAAGAGCGCGACACAGGTCAGCAAGAGCAATCCGTTCCTCAACCGGCGCACCGAGGCGCTGATCGGCCGCGAATTCACGCTGGAGAAGCCGATCGTCGATGGCTCAGGCACCGTGCGGATCGACGATACGATCTGGCGCGTGGCCGGGCCCGATACGCCGGCCGGTAGCCGGGTGAAGATCGTGCGCGCCGACGGTGCCAGCCTGACGGTGGCGGCGGCTTAGGTTTGCGTGACGAGGCTCTTGCTTCGCCTCGCCCCGCTTGCGGGGAGAGGTCGGATTGCGCAGCAATCCGGGTGAGGGGGTACAGGTCTATCGACAGATCACCGTCGCGGATGAAGCCCCTCACCCCAACCCTCTCCCCGTAAGAACGGGGAGAGGGAGAAAATCAGCGATCCGATTTGCTCCAGCTCTCGGCGAAGCGATGCAGCGGCGTGAAGGTCTGGAATAATTCCCTGCCAAGCCCGGTGAGCCGATAGCCGTCGTCCGTCAGCTCGACGAACCCAGCCTCGCGCAATTCGGTCAGCCTTGTCTGCAGGATCGTCGGCGAGGCCTCGTCGCAAGCGGTGCGCAGTGCGCGCGACGTCAGTGGCGCCTCGCGCAATTCCCAGATGATACGCAGGGTCCAGCGGCGTCCAAGCAGGTCGAGCAACGCCATGATCGGCCGGCCGGTCCGCGAGCCGCGGACACTGCGTTTGGCCGTGCTGACCTGTTTGGGCATGCGACGATCCTTCTTGCATGTTGCTACAGGTATTGTAGCGTGATGCTACATTAAATGTAGCAAGGACATCAGGCCATGTCACGCATCGCGCCGCTGGAACCGCCGTACGCAGCAGATATTCAACAGCATTTCGACCGCATCATGCGCGGCAAGCCGCCGCTGGTGCTGTTCCGTGTCATGGCCGGGCATCAGCGCGCCTGGGAGAAGTTTCGCGGCGGCAGCCTGCTCGACCGTGGGCCGCTCTCGCTCAGGGAGCGTGAGATCGTGATCGATCGCACCTGCGCGCTGAACGCCTGCGAGTATGAATGGGGTGTGCACGTCGCGGCGTTTGGCGCGGCCGCGGCGTTTTCGGAGGAGCAGGTCCGCGCCACCGTGCGTGGCGAAGCCGATGCAAGCTGCTGGTCGGCGGCCGAGCAGGCGATGTTAGCTGCGGTCGACGCGCTGCATGCGCGCGCGACGCTTGATGACGCCGAGTTTGCGGCGCTGTCGGCGCATTACGACGACGACAAGATCCTGGAGATCATCCTGTTGTGCGGCTTCTATCGCACGGTGTCGTATCTCGCGAATGCGCTGGCGTTGCCGCTTGAGGCGACTGCGGCGCGGTTTCCGGCCTAGCATCGTCATTGCGAGGAGCGAAGCGACGAAGCAATCCATCTCTCCACACGAACGGAGAGATGGATTGCTTCGCTTCGCTCGCAATGACGGGGAGAGAATGCAACCCTACGCCACGCCCGCCCGTAACAGGTCGTGCAAATGGATGATGCCGACCGGCTTCCTCGCATCCGTCACGATCAGCGTGGTGATCTTCGAGGCGTTGAGCAGCTCGAGCGCCTCGCCCGCGAGGGTGTCGCGGCCGATCGTCTTGGGGGACTTCGTCATCACCTCGTCGACCGACAGGGTCAAGAGCTCCGGGCGCATCTGCCGGCGCAGGTCGCCGTCGGTGACGATGCCCGCGATATGGCCGCCCGCATCGACGATGCCGACGCAGCCAAAGCCCTTCGAGGTCATCTCGACCAGCGCGTCCGACATCTTGGTGCCGAGCGGCTTCAAGGGCAGCGCGTCGCCCGTATGCATGAGGTCGCGGGCATATTTCAGCTGCGCGCCGAGCTTGCCGCCCGGATGCAGTACGCTGAAATCGGTGGAGGTGAAGCCGCGGCCTTCCAGCAGCGCAATCGCGAGCGCATCGCCGAGCGCCAGCATCATCAGCGAGGACGTCGTCGGCGCAAGATTGTGCGGGCAGGCTTCGCGCGCCTTCGGCAGCGTCAACTGCACGTCGGCCGCCTTGCTCAGCGTCGAATCCTTGTCTGCCGTCATCGCGATCAGCGGAATGCCGAAGCGCGCCGCATAGGCGATCAGATTCCGCATCTCCGGCTGCTCGCCGGACCACGACAGCGCGAGGATCACATCGTCGGCGGTGATCATGCCGAGATCGCCGTGGCTGGCTTCGCCCGAGTGCACGAAGAACGCCGGCGTGCCGGTCGAGGCACAGGTCGCAGCGATCTTGCGGCCGATATGGCCTGATTTGCCGAGCCCGGTGACGATCACCCGTCCCTTCGACTTGCGGATCAGTTCGGCCGCCGCGGTAAAGGACGTGCCGAGATCGGACTTGAGCGCCGCGATGATCGCGGCGACGCCGCTTGCTTCGGCATCGAGGGTGCGGAGCGCCGATTGAACGGCGCCGTCATCAGGCCCGGATGATTTGGTCATCAGTGGTTTCGGTTTGGCCATGTCGGATTCCAGGGAGGGCTTTGCGCCCGGGTGCCTCCCTTAGCACGGTCCAGACAAAGAGGCGACGCGTCGGCCGCCGTCCTCAACCGGTCGTTAACCATAATTGTTTTAACTCCATTAACGACGTTTTCCGCCGCCGATCGGAGTGCGTCTGGCAAGTGTATGAATTAGTTGGGGTATTTTACATCGTGGTGCGGGGTCCAGCAACGGGCCGAGATGGGCGCGCACGCCTCGTTCGCGTTGCCTTGCCATGCCTTGCGCTGATCGCGATGCCGGGCCTCGCCGCAGCCCAGACCGTGACGCCGGATCTGTTCAGCTCGACGCGCCAGAGCCAGATCGTCGATCCAAACTCGCCGCTGCGCCGGACCACGGCCGACGCTGCCGATCCTCTCAACACTACGGGCCTGCCCGACCCGGATCGCGACAAGCCCGCGCCGTCGCGCATCGGGCAGATCCCGACCTATGGTCTGCCGGCCGCCAACGGCGCCGCGACCTCGGGTTACGACTCGCTCAATCGCAAGCGGCAGCAGCCGAAATACTATCCGGGCCAGGCGAAGCCGAAGCCGCCGCCGGGGCCCGGCTCGCTGCCGCCCGCGCCGCCACCGAAGAACGCGGCCGGGCAGCTGCGCCTGTCGATCCCGCCCTCGGAGCTAGCCAACAAGCCGCCGCTGCCGCCGGCGATGGCCGGCACGATTCCGGGCCAGCCGCCGCGCAAGCGGCTGAAGATCGACGACGATCCGTTCGGCGCGGTCGGCGATTACGCCGGCTCCTTCCTGATCAAGACCGCGGTCGAGGTGATGGGCGGCTACGACACCAATCCCGGCCGGCTGTATCAGCCGCAGGGACGGGCGTTCTACATGGTCTCGCCGGAATTCCTCGCGGTGTCCGACTGGGAGCGTCATGCGGTCGTCGCCGATCTGCGCGGCTCCTTCACCGGCTACGGCTCCGGCCTGACGCCGAACGCCGACGGCACGCCGTTGTCGGCGCCGCTCGACGTCGACCGTCCCAACTTCAACGGCCATATCGACGGCCGCTTCGACGTCTCGCGCGACACGCACATCACAGCGGAGGCGCGCGCCCTGATCTCGACCGACAATCCCGGCAGCCCGAACGTGCAGACCGGCCTCGCCAAGTTCCCGCTGTACAGCACGATCGGCGGCACCTTCGGCATTGACCAGAATTTCAACCGCCTCAACGTCGCCGCCGGCGCCACCATCGACCGCACCGACTATCAGTGGTCACGGCTCACCGACGGCACCATGTCGTCGAACGACGACCGCAACTTCAGCCAGTATGGCGGCATCAGCCGCGTCAGTTATGAACTGACACCCGCCGTCAAGCCCTTCGTCGAAGTGGAAGGCGACAGCCGCGTCCATGATCTCACTCTCGACCGCAGCGGCTACGCGCGCGATTCGACCGGCGGCTACGCCAAGGCCGGCACCTCCTTCGAGTTCACGCGGCTCCTGTTCGGCGAAGTCTCGATCGGCTATGCCGCGCGCGACTATGCCGACCCGCGGCTCAGCCGGCTGGAGGGCCTGCTCACCACGGCCTCGCTGACCTGGAACGCGACGCCGCTGACGACTGCAAAGTTCTACTCCGACACCCAGTTCGGCGAGACCACGCTGCCCGGCACCTCCGGCGTGTTGTCCCGTACCTACACCGTCGAGGTCGACCACGACTTCCGCCGCTGGCTGACCGGCATCGGCAAGTTCACCTACGGCACGCTCGAGTACAAGGGCGGCGACAACCGCAACGACACGATCTACTCGATCTCGGGCGACATCATCTACAAGCTGACCCGCAGCCTCTGGATCAAGGGTACCCTGCGCCGCGACTGGCTCGACTCGAACGAGGTGGGACAGAACTCGGCCTCGACCGTGGTGATGCTGGGCGTGCGGGTGCAGAATTAGCGTCTCTCCGCCAGGATCGGACGTCGACCCCCTCTGTTGCCAACTTGTAATCTGCCGATCTTGAACGGGGTGCGCGCTGGCGCCCACCACTCTCTGCAAACACGGAGAGTCACTTGAAACGCATCGTCATCGTTGCCGCATTGCTGATGAGCACAGCCGTTCAAGCTCACGCCGATCAACTGACGGTCAGGTGGTACGACACCATCCGACCGCACGGACACAAGCGGCCCAATGCCGTCGGCCAGGCGGCCGTGAGTGCCTGCAACCAAAGGGTCGGCGTCGTGGATCAGGGATACGTTCCCGAGGCTTTCAAGGTTTGCATGAGCGGTTTCGGCTATCGCTTCATGTCCGACACGCTGAAGCGCTCCAGCCAGCCGTCGGTCACCTACAACCGCGACTCGCGGGACCCTTCCGTGGGCTGGCACACCGAGAACGGAATGCGGGTCTGTCACAACGACTGCGACAATCCCGAAATTCCGGGCTCCGGCGCCGTGTGCAAGAACGTCGACGTGATGGGCATGCCGATGCGGGAATGCGTGACAGGTAACTCGCTGTAGGCTCCCGGTGTCATGCCCCGCGAAAGCGGGGCATCCAGTACGCCGCGGCCCATCCGCTCAAGCTCTGGCGTCTCTGGAATACTGCATCGCCCGCTTTCGCGGGCGACGACAGTTGAATTCATGGTTGGGCCGAGCCCTGACCGCCGCGCCTACCGCGGCAGGTCCGTCTTCCCCATCAGGAACGTGTCGATCGACCTTGCGCAGAGGCGGCCTTCGCGGATCGCCCAGACCACCAGCGACTGGCCGCGGCGCATGTCGCCGGCAGAGAAGACCTTCGTCTTCGAGGTCTGGTAGTCCTGCAAATTGGCGCGGACGTTGCCGCGCTGGTCGAGATCGACGCCGAGCGTCTTGAGCAGGCCCTCGTGCACGGGATGCACAAAGCCCATCGCGAGCAGCACGAGGTCGGCGTCGAACGTGAACTCGGTGCCGGGCAGCGGCTTGAACTTGTCGTCGACCTTGACGCAGTGCAGCTTCGTGACCCTGCCGTCGATGCCTTCGAACTTGGTCGTCAGCACCGCGAATTCGCGCGCTGCGCCTTCGGCCTGGCTCGACGAGGTCCGCATCTTCAGCGGCCAGTTCGGCCAGGTCACGCCCTTGTCCTCATGTTCCGGCGGAGCCGGCATGATCTCGAGTTGGGTCACCGACTTGGCGCCTTGCCGGAACGACGTGCCGATGCAGTCCGAGCCGGTGTCGCCGCCGCCGATCACGATGACATGCTTGCCGCCGGCGAGGATGTCGGGGACGCCGTTCAACGGCTCGCCGGAGACGCGGCGGTTCTGCTGCGGCAGGAAATCCATCGCGAAGTGGATGCCGGCGAGGTCGCGGCCGGGGATCGGCAGATCGCGCGGAGCTTCCGCACCGCCGGTCAGCGCCACGGCGTCATATTGCTTGGCCAGTTCCTGCGGATCGATCGCGTTCGCCGCGGCGCCGCCGACCGGCTTGCCGTAGTGGAAGGTCACGCCCTCGGCTTCCATCTGCGCCACGCGGCGGTCGATGATGTTCTTTTCCATCTTGAAGTCGGGAATACCGTAACGAAGCAGGCCGCCGGCCTTGGCGAACTTCTCGTACAGGTGCACGTCGTGGCCGGCGCGCGCGAGTTGCTGCGCGCAGGCCATGCCGGCCGGGCCGGAGCCGATCACCGCGACCTTCTTGCCGGTCTTCTGCGGGGCGATCTCCGGCTTCACCCAGCCATTGTCCCACGCGCGGTCGACAATCGCGCATTCGATCGTCTTGATGGTGACCGGGTTGTCGTCGATGTTGAGCGTGCAGGAGGCTTCGCAGGGTGCCGGGCAGATGCGTCCGGTGAACTCGGGGAAATTGTTGGTCGAGTGCAAATTGCGCGCGGCCTCTTCCCAATTGTCCTGATAGACGAGGTCGTTGAAATCAGGGATCTGGTTGTTGACCGGACAGCCCGGCGTACCCGGCGCGGCCGAGCCGGTGCCGTGGCAATAGGGAATGCCGCAGTTCATGCAGCGCGCGGCCTGGTCGCGGGTGTCTTTCTCGCTCAGGGGAATGACGAACTCGCTGAAGTTCTTCAGCCGCTCGGCGACCGGCTCGTACTTGCGGTCATGCCGTTCGATCTCGAGAAAACCTGTGATCTTGCCCATTAAACCCGATGCCCCTGCATCTAGTGTTCGTTCAAATCTATTCCGTCAGGTTCCGTCATTGCGAGGAGCGGAGCGACGAAGCAATCCATCTGTCCGCGGATGGGGTTTATGGATTGCTTCGCTGCGCTCGCAATGACGGTCTTGTCTAGCGCTACGCTCCGATCGCGATTTTCGGCTCGGCGTCGGCGTTCTTCGCCTTCATTTCCTTCAGCGCGCGGCGGTACTCCACCGGCATCACCTTGCGGAATTTCGGCAGCCAGGTCTTCCAGTTTGCGAGGATCTCGGCCGCCTTCTTCGAGCCTGTCAGCTTGGCCTGACGCGTGATCAGCACATGCAGCCGCTCGACGTCGGATTCGAGCAAGTCCTGGAACACGTCGACCCGGCCATGGGCCTCGAGATCGCCGGAGTGATGGTAGGTGCCTTCGTTGATCATCTCTTCCGACAGCACCGGCTCGAGCTCGACCATCGCGAGGTTGCAGAGTTTGGCGAAGTCGCCGGCCTCATCCAGCACATAGGCGATGCCGCCGGACATGCCGGCCGCGAAGTTGCGCCCGGTCTTGCCGAGCACCACGACGATGCCGCCGGTCATGTATTCGCAGCAATGGTCGCCGGCGCCTTCGACGACGGCGACTGCGCCCGAGTTGCGCACGGCAAAGCGCTCGCCGGCGATGCCGCGGAAGTAGCATTCGCCCGCGATCGCGCCATACATCACGGTATTTCCGACGATGATCGACTCTTCCGGGACGATCCCGGAGAGCCTTGGCGGCTTGACGATGATGCGTCCGCCCGAGAGGCCCTTGCCGACATAGTCGTTGCCTTCACCTTCGAGCTCGAAGGTAACGCCCCTGGCGAGCCAAGCGCCGAACGCCTGTCCCGCCGTGCCCTTCAGGCTGACATGGATGGTGTCGAGTGGCAGTCCTTCGTGGCCGTAGATCTTGGCCACCCTGCCCGACAGCATCGCGCCGGCGGAACGGTCGGTGTTGTTGATCTCTTCCTCGATTCGGACCGGTGCGCCGCGGTCGAGCGCAGCCTGCGCCTGCTCGATCAGCCGGCGGTCGAGCACGGCCTCCAGATGATGGTCCTGCGATTCCGAGTGATAGATCTTCTGGCCCTTCTCCTCCGGCTGCCGCACGAACAGCTTGGAGAAATCGAGGCCCTTGGCCTTCCAGTGCGTGACCAGCGCGGTCTGGTCCAGCATCTGGACCTGGCCGACCATCTCGTTGAACGCCTTGAAGCCGAGCTGCGCCATGATCTCACGCACTTCCTCGGCAACGAAGAAGAAGTAGTTGATCACGTGCTCGGGCTGGCCGGTGAAGCGCTTGCGCAGGACGGGGTCCTGGGTGGCGACGCCGACCGGGCAGGTGTTGAGGTGGCACTTGCGCATCATGATGCAACCGGCGGCGATCAGCGGCGCGGTAGCGAAGCCGAACTCGTCGGCCCCGAGCAGCGCGCCGATCACGACGTCACGGCCGGTGCGGAAGCCGCCATCGACCTGAACCACGATGCGGCTGCGCAGCCGCTGGCGCACCAGCGTCTGGTGGGTTTCGGCGAGGCCGATTTCCCACGGTGAGCCCGCATGCTTGATCGAGGTGAGGGGGGAGGCGCCCGTGCCGCCCTCGAAGCCCGCGATGGTGACATGGTCGGCGCGCGCCTTGGCGACGCCGGAAGCAACCGTGCCGACGCCGACTTCGGAGACCAGCTTGACTGAGACCATGCCGTCCGGATTGACGTTCTTGAGATCGTAGATCAGCTGGGCAAGGTCTTCGATCGAATAGATGTCGTGATGCGGCGGCGGCGAGATCAGGCCGACGCCCGGGGTCGAATGCCGGACCTTGGCGATGACAGCGTCGACCTTGTGGCCGGGCAGCTGGCCGCCCTCGCCGGGCTTGGCCCCCTGCGCCATCTTGATCTGCATCATGTCGGAATTGACGAGATACTCCGTCGTCACGCCGAACCGGCCCGAGGCGACCTGCTTGATCGCCGAGCGCATGCTGTCGCCGTTCGGCAGCGGCTTGAAGCGGTCGGATTCCTCGCCGCCTTCGCCGGTGTTCGACTTGCCGCCGATCCGGTTCATCGCGATCGCGAGCGTGGTGTGCGCCTCGCGCGAGATCGAGCCGAACGACATCGCGCCGGTGGCGAAGCGCTTGACGAGGTCCTTGGCCGACTCGACATCCTCGAGCTTGACCGGCTTGCGCTTGTCGTCCTCGGCGCTCTTGATCCGGAACAGGCCGCGCAGCGTCAACAGCCGCTCGGACTGCTCGTTGAGGATCTTGGCGAAGGCACGATAACGCTCCAGCGAGTTGCCGCGTGCGGCATGCTGCAGCATCGAAACCGATTCCGCGGTCCATGCGTGGTCCTCGCCGCGGGTGCGGAAGGCGTATTCGCCGCCGACGTCGAGCGCGGTCTTGTAGACCTGCGCCTCGCCGAACGCGTCGTTGTGGCGCCGCACCGTCTCCTCGGCGATTTCGGCGAGCCCGACGCCCTCGATGCGGGTGTGGGTGCCTGCAAAATACTTGGCGATGAAGTCCGCCTTCAGGCCGACCGCGTCGAAGATTTGCGCGCCGCAATAGGACTGGTAGGTCGAGATGCCCATCTTGGACATCACCTTGAGCAGGCCCTTGCCGATCGACTTGATGTAGCGCTTGACGATCTCGTAGTCGTCGAGCGCGCCGGGCAGCCTCTCCTTCATTGCTAGGATGGATTCGAACGCGAGATAGGGATTGATCGCCTCGGCGCCGTAGCCGGCGAGGCAGGCGAAGTGATGCACCTCGCGCGGCTCGCCGGATTCGACCACGAGGCCGACCGAGGTGCGCAATCCGGTGCGGATCAGATGATGATGCACGGCGGCGCAGGCCAGCAGCGACGGGATCGGAATCCGGTCGGTGCCGGTCATCCGGTCGGACAGGATGATGATGTTGATGCCCTCGCGCACCGCGCCTTCGGCGCGCGCGCAGAGCTCGTCGAGCACCTGCTCCATGCCCGCGGCGCCGAAGCCGGCGTGGAAGGTGGTGTCGAGCGTGCGCGACTTGAAATGGGTGTCGGGGACGTCGGAGATCGAGCGGATCTTCTCGAGATCCGCATCGGTCAGGATCGGCTGACGCACTTCAAGGCGCTGGGTCGAGGCCAGCCCCTGCAGGTCGAACAGGTTCGGCCGCGGCCCGATGATCGAGACGAGGCTCATGACGAGTTCCTCGCGGATCGGGTCGATCGGCGGGTTGGTGACCTGCGCGAAGTTCTGCTTGAAGTAGGTGAAGAGCTGCTTGGGCTTGTCCGACAGCGCCGAGATCGGCGTGTCGTTGCCCATCGAGCCGGCGGCTTCCTCGCCGATGGACGCCATCGGCGTCATCAGGATGGTGATGTCTTCCTGGCTGTAGCCGAACGCCTGTTGCCGGTCGAGCAGCGGCAGGTTGGAACGCACTCCCTTGGCCGGCGCACCCGGCAGCTCCTCGAGCTGCAGCTGGGTGCGATGCAGCCACTCGCTGTAAGGGTGGCTCTTGGCGAGGTCGGCCTTGATCTCGTCGTCGGGAATCAGGCGGCCTTCCTCGAGGTCGACGAGCAGCATCTTGCCGGGCTGCAGCCGCCACTTGGTGACGATCTGCTCCTCCGGAATCTTCAGCACGCCCATTTCGGACGCCATCACGATGCGATCGTCCTTTGTCACCAGATAGCGCGCCGGCCGCAGACCGTTGCGATCGAGGGTGGCGCCGATCTTGCGGCCGTCGGTGAAGGCGATCGCGGCCGGGCCGTCCCACGGCTCCATCAGCGCAGCGTGATATTCGTAGAACGCGCGGCGCTGCTCATCCATCAGGGGATTGCCGGCCCACGCTTCCGGAATCATCATCATGACGGCATGCGGAAGGGAATATCCGCCCTGGACCAGGAATTCGAGCGCGTTGTCAAAGCACGCGGTGTCGCTCTGGCCTTCGTAGGAGATCGGCCACAAACGGCTGATGTCCTTGCCGTAAGCTTCCGAATGCACCGACGCCTGCCGCGCCGCCATCCAGTTGACGTTGCCGCGCAGCGTGTTGATTTCGCCGTTATGGGCGATCATCCGGTAGGGATGCGCCAGCGACCAGGTCGGGAAGGTGTTCGTCGAGAAGCGCTGATGCACCAGCGCCAGCGCGCTCTCGAAATCCGCCTCGTGCAGGTCGGGATAGTACTTGCCGAGCTGGTCGGCGAGGAACATGCCCTTGTAGATCACGGTGCGGCACGACAGCGAGCACGGGTAGTAGCCCGCCATGCCGCGGTCGCGGCGCTGGTAGATCGCCTGCGAGATCGACTTGCGCAGGATGTAGAGCCGGCGCTCGAAATCGTCCTCGCTCTTGACCGCGCCGTTGCGGCCGATGAAGACCTGCATGTGATAGGGCTCGGTCGGCTTCACGGTGACGCCGAGCGAGGAATTGTCACTGGGCACGTCACGCCAGCCGAGCAGCCTGAAGCCCTCGTTCTTGATCTCTTCGGCGATAATGCTCTTGATCACGTTCCGCCACGCCGCATCGCGCGGCATGAACAGCGCACCGATGGCGTATTCGCCGGGCTTCGGCAGCTTGAAGCCGATCTCGACGGCCTTGCGCGTGAAGAAGGCGTGCGGGATCTGCACCAGGATGCCGGCGCCGTCACCGGCGCGCGGGTCGGCGCCGACCGCGCCGCGATGTTCCAGATTGCAGAGGATGCTCACCGCGTCGGAAACGATCTGATGCGACTTCTGGCCCTTGATGTTGGCGATGAAGCCGACGCCGCAGGAGTCCTTTTCCAGGCTCAGGTCGTACAGGCCTTCGGCTTGCGGGCGCCAGGTGTGGAGTTCGGGGGTGTGCGGCCCATACGCGGCATCGGCGGCTTTCGAACCCGCGGTCGCCGACAGCGTTCCTGCCACGATGGTTTCGCGCTCGAATTCCGACCCGCTCATGTGTCCTCTCCCTTCGTAAGGGGCCTCACCGTTATTGGCGCACCTTGGGCGTTGCGGCACCCACCGGGCCACCGCTCGTCCGCCGCGAGCCGCAATTTCCTTAATTCAGGCTGGGAGCGTTCGACGTCCCTGAGGAACGGCCCTGCCTGCAGCATTCTCGGAACCCGGAGCGCCGAGTTTTCGTTGCAATCCCTGTGCCGGGAATGGCTCCGAAATTGTGACAGTCTTGCTGTCCTAACTCCGACCTTGCCAAATTTTTGTCTATCACACAAGCGCGTGAGAGTCCTCGCCTGCATGCTCTGATCGGACAGCTCGGCGGACGCGCGGCGCCCCTGATTTGAAGCAAACGCGCCGTGATCCGGCCCAAGGAGCGACCAAGGACTGCCGGAATTCACAATGAAATTCACAGGAGGCAGCCGGCAAGAGAGCGGGAACGCTCCTCGGAGCGTGGGGCGTACAGGAGCTACGGCAATGAAGTTGTTCACAGGATGGGTTGCAGCGGCCGGTCTGGCGCTCAGCGCAGCCTCGGCGCAGGCGCAGTTGCTGGCGCCCTCCGAGATCGGCAGTCCGTCGGCCATCAAGGTCTCCGACATCGGAGGGCCTTATGCCGCCATGCCGCCGGAGATTCCGCCGCCGCCGCGTTACGGCCGCTTGCCGAGCCTGCTGCCGGCGATGGAGGTCTACACCGTGCTGCGCGAGAACGGATATCTGCCGCTTGGTGCCCCGCGGCAGCGCGGTTTCGTCTATACGATCGCGGTGATCGACCACGGTGGTGACGACGGGCAGCTGGTGATCGACGCCCGCAACGGGCGCATCGTCCGCTTCACGCCGGCCTACGCGATGGGTGACAATTTCAATGACGGGCTGGCTGCGACCTACGGGCCGGCCGGCCCGATGCAGGCGCGCGAACTGCGTCCGCCGGCCCCGATACCACACGTCGCAAGTCGCTCAGTCCCGATCCCGAAGCGGAGCCCACTTGCGGCGAGATCGGCTCCAGCCGCGGTCCAGGCCACGGCGCCGGCGCCCGCTCCCACCGAGGCGGCAGCACCCGCGCCGGCCCAGCAGACAGCAGCCGCCGCGCCGAAGCCGACCGAGGCCCAGGCCGCGCCTCAAGCCGCTCCGCAGACCGAGACTCCGACGGTCGGCCAGGCTGCCTCTCCGGCTCCGGCTGCACCTGCGATCCTGCCGACCCAGGAGATGCCGAAGGTCCAAGGCCTGGAGTAGCGCGCCGCAAAAAAAACGCCCCGGTTTCCCGGGGCGTTTTCGCGTGCAGCCAATATCTGCTGACGCTGGATTTGACTTAGGCCGCAACCTTGGCCGCCGAGCCGTCGACGACCTGCGGTGCCTTCTCGCCGCCAGAGATCGGAATGCTGCGGGGCTTCTTGGCCTCGGGGATCTCGCGGACGAGGTCGACATGGAGCAGGCCGTTCTCGAGCGAGGCGTTCTTCACCTGCACGAAGTCGGCAAGCTGGAACACGCGCTCAAAGGCGCGCGAGGCGATGCCGCGATAGAGCACCTCGGCCTTGTCGCCGGAGTTCTCATTGGCGGTTTTCTCGCCCTTGATCGTCAGCGTGTTTTCCTTCGCGACGATCGAGAGCTCGGCCTGCGCGAAGCCGGACACCGCAACGCTGATGCGGTACGCGTTTTCGCCTGTGCGCTCGATGTTGTAGGGGGGATAACCGGGGCTGCCGTCCGAAGTGACCTGGTCGAGCATATTGAAGAGGCGGTCGAAGCCGACGGTGGAACGATAGAACGGGGTGAGGTCGTAGCTACGCATAGGGTAGTCCTCCATTGAGCGACTGTTTCAAATACCCGCCCGCCAATCGGGCCGGGCCTAGTCTTGTGCAGCCTGATGTTCCGGTTCCGAAACACTGGTAGCGGCCTGCACTGAGGTGATATGGGAGGGGCATATGTTGCGTTCAAGAGGCCGAAACAGCGTCGCTTTTTGGCGCCGTGCCCTTGATCTCCAGTCTCTTCCATCCAGCCGGTTCCCTGCATGACGCTCGTCTCGATTCCCGCCAATCCGGTCCCGGAGGACGTTGTCAGCGGCACCATCAAGACCTCAGACGGAGCGGAGCTTCGCTTCGCCCGCTGGGCGCCGCCGCCCGGCCGCAAGGGCACGGTCTGTGTCTTCGCCGGGCGCGGCGAGATGATCGAGAAATACTTCGAGACGGTGCGTGACCTGCGCGACCGCGGCTTCGCGGTGGCGATGATCGACTGGCGCGGGCAGGGGCACTCGTCGCGGCGGCTGCGCGATCCGCGCAAGGGCTACGTGCGCGACTTCGCCGACTACGAGATCGACGTCGAGGCTTTCGTGCAGCAGGTGGTGTTGCCGGATTGTCCGCCGCCCTACTTCGCGCTGGCGCATTCGATGGGCGGCGCGGTGATGTTGCGGTTGGCGCATGCCGGCAAGCGCTGGTTCGATCGCATGGTGCTGTCGGCGCCGATGATCGATCTGCCGCGCCGCCGCGTGTCCTTCATCCCGAGCGCGCTGTTGCGGATCATGCGCCTGACCGGGCAGGGCGGCAACTACGTGCCGGGCGGCAACGACGTGCTGGTCGGGATGGCGCCCTTTATCAACAATCCCGTGACCAGCGATCCCGTACGCCACGCCCGCAATGCTGCGATCCTGGAGGAAGATCCCACCCTCGGCATCGCGGCGCCGACGGTCGCCTGGGCCGACACGGCGTTCACCGCGATGCGCACCTTCCGCGGCATGTCCTACCCGACCGAAATCCGGCAGCCGATCCTGATGCTCGCGGCGAGCAATGACGAGGTGGTGTCGACAGCAGCGATCGAGGAGTTCGCCTATCATCTGCGCGCCGGCTCGCACCTCGTGATCGCCGGCTCCAAGCACGAAATCCTGCAGGAGCAGGACCGCTACCGCGCGCAATTCTGGGCGGCGTTCGACGCCTTCGTGCCGGGCACGCCGCTGTTCAAGTGAGCCGCTTTTGAGCCGCTTTTTCTTGCGAGGCCGATCGCTCAGCGATTCAGCAGTGCGACGATCCGGTCGGGAAAACGCCGCTCGACGAACAGTACCTTGACCTCGGCGACGCTGAGATAGCGGTCCTTGCCCTCGCCCTTGCCCATGAAGTCGAGCAGCACCGGCCACTCGCCGAGCATCAGGAGCGGATAGTAAAAATGCAGGATCGCGTAGGTCCAGGAATGCTCGCCCTTGGCGCGCTGGAAGTTGGCGGCCATGAAGGTTTTGACGTCGGATGCCGACAGCCCACGCTCGGTGCCGCCATCGGGATTTGGATAGTCCTTGCCGAAGGTGGCGAGACGCGCGATCTCGTCCTCATGCACCACGTCACGCTGGTCGAGGATGCGCGAGCCGGCGCCGTGCTTGTCGAGCGGACCGTTGCGCAATTCGTCGAGGATGGCGCCCTTGGTCAGGCTGCGCAACTGGCTGAACGGACCGATGCCATTTGCCATCTGCGCGACCATGAAGATCTTCATGTCGGTAATGAGCGCCGGCAGGCCGGTCTTGCCGGTCGCGCGGCCGATCGTCTTGGTCAGATCCGGCAGCGGCACGATATGGCCGCCGACATAGTCGCCGGCGACCAGCGCGCGCAGGAACGGGCAGGGATTATCGGGCGAAACCTGCGGGGCAGGCGTTTCGCGTGCAGCGATATCGGGCATCAAACAGCATCCTGAAAAGCCTTCAGTCTAAAAGGCACCCGTTACCGTGGGATGAACTCGCCTAGGACTCTACGGCGAGTCTAGGCGTCGTCGCAACCAGAGCGAGTTTGCCGAAAGGGATGCCGGCTTTCAAGAGGCCGTCGCGATAATGGGCGATATCGGCCGGGTTCTTCCAGTGGAAATTGCGCAAGTGCCGTTCGACGGTCAGTCCCGGAAAGTTGCCGAGCAAGGCTTGGGCGGCCTCCGCGGCCTCATCGGTACGTCCCAATTTGGCGAGCGCCGCAGCGCGGACCGCAAGGCCCTGCAGGTGGTTTGGGTTGAGATAGAGCGTTTCGCGCGACCATGACAGTGATGCGTCATATTGCCCGAGCAGGTAATGGCTGAACGCGTTCAAGGCTCCCCATTGATAACGGGGATCGCTGTTGTCGCGCTGCACCGCCATCGAGAACAGTTCGACCGCTCTGCGGTGATCGCCGATCACCATGTGGCAGATGCCGAGCACGCCGCGTGCGCCCATGTCGTACGGGTTGAGCTCGATCGCACGCTTGATGGCGTCCATCGCGGCTTCATGGTGCCCCTGCATCGCGTGCAGATAGGCCAGCAGCGCGAAGGCAAAGGACGAGCGCGGATCGAGCCGCACGCTGCTTTCGGCGAGGCTGACCGACGATGCCCACAATTCGCGCGTGCTTGGGATCCATCCGAACTGGGAGCCCTGAATCTGGATGGTAGCCAGATAAGCGCGGGCGATCGACAGCGCGGGGTCGAGTTTGATCGCCTCGTTGAACAGCGCGATCGCGATGTCGGAATCGTCCTTGGTCTGGTGATAGTAGTGCGACAGGCCCTTGAGGAAGCGATCCCACGCCGTCAATTCGGAATTGGGCGAGCGTGCCGGCGCGGAGGCTTCGGCACGATAAATCTCCTGGGCGACCGCGGCGGAGAGATTGGAGGTGATCTCGTCCTGCATCGCGAACAGGTCGCCCATGTCGCGGTCATAGCGGCCGGTCCACAACTGTTCGCCCTTTTCCGGCGCAATCAGTTCGGCGGTGACGCGGATCTTGTTGCCGGCGCGCCGCACAGAGCCCTGGATCAGATAGCTTGCGTCGATCTCGCGCGCGATCAGGCGAGTAAAGAGGTTCTTGCCCTTGTAGGCGAAGGTCGAGTTCCGGCCCAGCACGCGATAGAAGGATTGCAGCGACAGCGCGTGGATCAGATCCTCGGTCAGGCCGTCGGAGAAGTATTCATCGGCGCCGCCGCTGAGATTGTCGAACGGCAGCACGCCGACAATCGCGGTCCGGTACTGTCCCGGCAGATGCGGTCCCTCCTGCGGGATTTTCTCCTGCAGATCGGAGCCGGCCGGCGCCCAAGTCCAGACACTGACCGGTTCGGCGATGTTCTTGAAGCGGTGCGGGCCGGCATCGAGCAGGGTGACGGCAAGCCGCCGCCCGGCCTCGGTCCGGGCCTTCTCCGAGACCGCGATGCCGCCGGGCGCTGCGACCGTCTCGAGACGGACCGCGATATTGACGTCGTCGCCAAACACCTCGTCCTCGTCGGCCATGACGTCGCCCATGTGGACGCCCATCCGGAAATGCATGGCGCGATCGGCCGGCAGATGGTCGTTGCGTTCGGCCATCAGCGTCTGCATCGCGACCGCGGCCTCGATGGCGCCGATGATGCTTGGAAACTCCAGCAGGAAGCCGTCGCCGGTATTTTTGACGATACGGCCGCCATGGTTGAGGATGATCGGGTAGATCGCGCTGCGGTGAGCCTTGAACGAGGCATGGGTCCCCGCCTCGTCGGCACCCATCATGCGGGAATAGCCAGCGATGTCAGCGCAAAGAATGGCGGCTAGCCGTCTTTCCATGTCCCTCTTGCCCCGGAATGGCCACGCAACCGACGTGACCGAATCCAATACTTACAAGACATGCCATAGCTGGCGAAAGCCCGGTCTGCGCACAACTATAGTGCATTGGAGCAGGAATTGGCATGCGACCAACGGACTTCGCGATGTGATATCCTAGTAGACGTGTATGTCGCAGGGATGGCGCGGCTCAGGCCAGGCATTCTTTCCGCTTTATGATTCACATGGGTTAGTTTGCTGTCATGCTCGGTATCCACGAACTCTGGCTGTTTGTCGCGTCGGGCCTGCTGCTCAACATCACGCCGGGGCCGGATACCGCCTATATCATCGGCCGAAGCATCCAGCTGGGGTGGCGCGGTGGCGCTGCGGCTGCCCTTGGCATCAGCTGCGGCTGCCTGGTTCATGTGCTGGGCGCGGCGATCGGCCTGTCGGCGCTCCTGATGACGTCGTCGGCCGCATTCCTCGCGGTCAAGCTGGTTGGCGCGGCCTATCTGGTCCTGACCGGCCTGCAGATGCTGCTATCGCGCGCCAAGCCGATCGCGGACATGACGGGACAGGGCGGTGAGACCTCGATCTGGCGGATTTTCTGGCAAGGGACGCTAACCAATGTCCTCAACCCAAAGGTCGCGTTGTTCTTCCTGGCCTTCCTGCCGCAATTCGTGGCGGCGGACGCCCCGCACAAGGCGCTGGCTTTCCTGTTCCTCGGGGTGATCTTCATCGTCAACGGCACACTGTGGTGCCTTGGTGTCGCGGCCTTCGCGGCGCGCGCCGCGGGTCGCATCCGGCAATCGGCCGGCGTGATTGCCTGGATCAACCGCTCGCTCGGCGGCCTGTTCATCTATCTCGGCTTCCGCGTCGCGATGCTGGAGTCTCGCTGAGTCATAGCGTTTTCGAGCGAAGTGGATTTCCGGTTCGCGTGAAGAAAACGCGTCAAAACAACAACGATCCGTGCAGCTTCATCAGCGCGCTGCCGGCCAGATAGAGGCCGAGGAGGATCATCGAGATCAGGAACCAGCGGCGGAATACCTCGGGCTGCATCCGAGTCCGGACGGCCTGGCCGATGAACATGCCGGTGAATGACGCCACCATCGCGACCGCGCCCGGCACCGCGGTGGCTGATGTCAGCAGGCCCGCTGCCGTGAGATTGAAGGCAAGTGCAACGGTCGCGGTGGTGAAGAAGACGCCCAGCGCCTGCACCAGTTCGTCCCGCTCCAGCCCGATCGCCTGCATGAACGGCATCGAGGGGATAACCTGCACGCCGGTCGCCGCCGAGATCAGCCCGGTCACCACGCCAACGATGCCGCCGATCCATTTTTCGTTGCGCCGGGCGACCTTGAAGCTGAACTTGCTCAGGCCCACGATCGCATAGATCACCAGCAACAGTCCGAGGACAATGGTGCCATAAACCGCATAAGGCCCAGTCAAGAGTCCGGCGTTGAGCCAGATGCCGATCACGGTGCCGAGCATCAGCGGCCACAGCCGTTTGAGAATGTCGCGCAGATAGGGGCCGACAAAGGTCTGCCAGATATTGGTGACGATCGCTGGCACGATCACGATCGCGATCGCCTGGCCCGGCGGCATCGTCACCGCGAGCAACCCCATCGCCACCGTCGGCAGGCCGAGGCCCAGCGTGCCCTTGACGAAGCCGGCAAGCAGGAACGCGAACGCGATAAAGATAAGGAGATGGTCGATCATGGCGCGACATTGACCGATCGACGCGATCGGCACAATCTGGAGGTTACGGGGTTAGCCTTCGGGCAGGCCGAAGGTAAGGGCCAGGAAACGCCATGCGGTTCGACCTGATCGACTTGCAATTGTTCATCGCGGTGGCGGATGCGCGCAGCATCACAAGGGGCGCGGCGCGTGCCAACCTGGCGCTGGCCTCGGCCAGCGAGCGGATCAAGGGCCTGGAGGAAGCGCTGGGCGTTGCGCTGCTCAAGCGTGGCCGCCGCGGCGTCGAACTGACGGCGGCGGGCGAGAGCCTGCTCGACCACGCCCGCATCGTGATGCACAATGTCGAGGCCTTGCAGGGTGATCTCGCCGCCTATGCCAGCGGTGTCCGCGCCAGCGTGCTGCTGCTCGCCAACACCTCGGGGCTGTCGGAGCATCTGCCGCGGGCGCTGGCCGCCTTCCTGCACGAACATCCCGAGATCAACATCGATGTCGAGGAGCGCGAGAGCACCGACATTGCGACCGCGATCGCCAGCGGCGCCGCCGATCTCGGCTTTGCCGCGGAACATGCGCTGCCCGACAGCGTCGAGCGCTTCCTGTTCAGCGAGGACCGGCTGATGCTGGTGGCGGCGCGGCGCAGCGACCTCGGCAACCGCCGCCAGATCGATTTCCAGGAGGTGGTCGAGCGCGATTTCGTCGGTCTGACGGCGACGACCGCGCTGCAGCTCCATGTGTCCAAGCATGCGGCAAAGCTCGGCGCGCGGCTGCGCTTCCGTGCGCGCTTGCGCGATTTCGACGCCATCTGCCAGATGGTCGCAGCCGATGTCGGCGTTGCCGTGGTCCCGGAGACCGCCGCCCGGCGCTGCACGGCGGCGATGCCGATCGTCGCGATCCGGATCCGCGACGGTTGGGCCAACCGCCGGCTGACGATCTGCGCCCGCAGCTTCAAGGCGCTGCCGCGGCCGGCCAAGCAGCTGGTGGAATATCTGCGAGCCGGAGTGCCGCACTAACGGGGGCCCGACATCGCCGTCTCGCGCCGGCGTCCTTGATCACCCTTGGATCAACCTTGGCCCATGATCAGGCGTTGAGCAGCTTCATCGCGGCTTCATGCACCCGCGGGTCGCCGGCGGCGATGATGCGGCCGCCGCCTTGGGCCGGTTTGCCGTCCCAGGTGGTGACGATGCCGCCGGCGCCGGTGATGATCGGGATCAATGCGGCAATGTCGTAGGATTTCAGCCCGGTCTCGACCACGAGGTCGAGATGGCCGGCGGCGAGCATGCAGTAGGAGTAGCAGTCGCCGCCATAGCGCGTCAGGCGCGCGGCCTGCTCGATGCGGTTGAAGCAGGCGCGATCGGCCTCGTTCATCAAAAGCGGGCTCGTGGTGTAGGCCGTCGCTTCCTTCAGCGCGGCGCAGCGCCGCACCGTGAGCTTGCGGCCGCCCGACGGGCCGGCGTAATGCGCCGAGCCGTTGTCGCCGGAGAAGCGTTCGCCGATATAGGGCTGGTGCATCATGCCGAACACCGGCGTGCCCTTATGCAGCAGCGCGATCAGCGTGCCCCAGATCGGAAAGCCGGCGATGAAGGATTTGGTGCCGTCGATCGGATCGAGCACCCAGACATAGTCGGCGTCCTCGCGCTCATTGCCGAATTCCTCGCCGACGATGCCGTGCTGCGGGAAACTGGCCTTGATCAGGCGTCGCATCACCGCCTCCGCGGCACGGTCGGCCTCGGTGACGGGATCGAAGTCGCTGGCGCTCTTGTTGTCGACGGAAAGCGAAGTCCGAAAGAACGGCAGGATGGTTTCGCCGGATACGGTCGCGAGGCGGCCGATGAAGGCGGTAAAGTCGATGACCGTCACGGCAGTTCCCTAACAGCGCACGGGAGATGGAAGTCGGAAGCGTTTCTTGCCTAGCTCAATCCGTTGCGATGCGCACGATTAACGGAACGTTATCCCGCTCTGATGACGCGGTTCCGGGCTTTCGAATCGGCTTCGTTTGCGAAAGCTATCCCGGCCGCGGCAGGGCTCACGAAGTCGCGAGTTCTGGTATACGGGTTATGCATCAAACGCTGAGCAGATCGTTCATTTCTTATAAGATATTGATATAACATAATAAAACTGACTTTAACCGGTCTGTTGCATATTCGCCAGTCCGGCAGAGATTGCGTGGGAAATGTTTCGAAAGTTCTTGCGTTTTGTGCAGCGCGGCCGCATATTGTTGCGGTGCGGTAGCGCCTTGCGCTATCGCTGCCCTCCTTGGGCGTTTCCTCCCTAGACTTGGGCCGCTTGTTCATTCAAGCGGCCCTTTTTTCTTTTCGATGCTTGTCCGTCGTCAGGATGGTCCAAAGAATCAGACCTCGGATGCGCCATCGCGTATCCGGAATAATGATGGCGCGCCGCTTACTCGGCTGCGGCCTGGAACGGGCCAAGATCGCTGAGCGGCACATCGGCGAGCGCGTCGGCGAGCTTCGCGAAATCGGCGGCCACCTGGGCGAAGCGCGGGCCGCGTTCGCGGCGGCGCTCGTCCATATAGACCGCGCGATTGAGTTCGATCTGGACGGTATGCAGGCCGCTCGCCGGATTGCCGTAATGCTCGGTGATGAAGCCGCCGGCATAGGGCTTGTTGCGGCCGATCGAATAGCCGAGCGAACTCATGACCTCCTCGACGAGATCGGGCAGCAGCGGCGCGCAGCTCGTGCCGTAGCGGTCGCCGATCACGATGTCGGGTCGGCGCGGCTCGTCGCGCGACACGCCGATCGAGGGCATCGAATGGCAGTCGATCACGATCACGGTGCCGAACGCCTGGTGCGCCTTGTTGATCAGCCGGCGCAGCGCGCGGTGATAAGGCTTGTACAGCACCTCGATCCGGCTCAGCGCCTCGTCGACGTCGAGCCGCTCGCGATAGATCTCCTGGCCGTCGCCGACCACGCGCGGGATGGTGCCGAGGCCGCCGGCGACCCGCATCGAGCGCGTGTTGGCAAAGCTCGGCAGCCGTCCGGTGAACATGCGCGGGTCGAGTTCATAGGGCTCGCGATTGACGTCGACATAGGAGCGCGGGAAGTTGACGCGCACGGTCGGGAAGCCGCGGTCGCTCAAGTCCGCGATCAACTCGTCCATGAAGGAATCTTCGGAGCGGCGCAGCGCAGCAAGATCGATCCGCGACGCATTCAGGAAATCGGTCGGATAGACCGAACCCGAATGCGGGGAATTGAAGATCACCGGCGCGCGCCACGCCTGCGGCTCCACAATCTCGAACGAGGGCGACAACTCGCCGGCAAATTCGGTCATTCCCTTGGCGCCGTCCCTTGTCCGCTGTATCCGCAAAAATTGATTCTGCCGGCAAAGCGGAGATTTATGGGGTCTTATTGTCGGTAATCGCAGCCATTTTGCCAAGTGAAAAGACTGTGGCAGCCGCTGGAACGGGTCTTAAGAACAGAAAATGCCGTACCCGGTTGATTCGATGCGTGGTTCGGTCCACAAATAGATGGTGCTCTCCGCCGCTGGTCCGGAGCAAACTTCACCCGAAATTTACCGACTGTCGGGCTTAGTGTTCGGACCGATCCTCCAGCCGGGTTCGCTGCTCCTGCCATGCCGAAAATCCTTCTCGCCGAAGACGATAACGATATGCGCCGTTTCCTGGTCAAGGCGCTGGAAAACGCCGGTTTCAAGGTCTCGCCGCACGACAACGGCATGTCCGCCTATCAGCGGCTGCGCGAGGAGCCGTTCGAGATGCTGCTCACCGACATCGTGATGCCGGAGATGGACGGTATCGAGCTGGCGCGCCGCGCCTCGGAACTCGACCCCGATATCAAGATCATGTTCATCACCGGCTTTGCCGCCGTGGCGCTGAATTCCGATTCGGATGCGCCCAAAAATGCCAAGGTGCTCGCCAAGCCGGTGCACCTGCGGGAATTGGTCAGCGAAGTGAACAAGATGCTGGCGGCCTGATTCGGGCCAATTTTCCGGACTTTGCGTCCTTGCCTGCCCCGCCGGGGTCCGTTATAGGGACCCGACCCAATACGACAATTCGGGCGCGTAGCTCAGCGGGAGAGCACTACCTTGACATGGTAGGGGTCACAGGTTCGATCCCTGTCGCGCCCACCATCTTCTTCAAAGACTTAGGCGTTTGGCGCCCGGTCTGCGAAAAGATGATTTCCACGAACTTTCCACGAGACCCGTCGTGGACACATTCGCTATCGATGCGCTTCGCCATGGTGGCGATGGCCTGTGCGCTGGTCGTCGAGCGAATGGAATGGGAATCCGAAGCAAAGCCCATCAAGCCCCCTGTTACTCCGATGGTAACGCTGGTTACAACGGCCCGTTCGTAATCCCCGCTGTTCATGCAGTCGCCCGTCATCTTCTCTCTTGCGGCCCCGCGATCTATGATCGTCGTGCGTGCGATAGAACCGCGTTAGCTAACTCCACTATACGCGGCCTCCGGCCTATTGCAAGCAAAAGTGATCTTAGGCATTGTGGCTTATTGATTCTCCTCCCATCCTGAAAAGATAATGGTCGGCAAACCCAAGCTTCCGAACTGGCTCGCCTATATCCGACCCCACGTGCAACCCTATATGGCGTTGGGCAGGGGAGAGCGCGCTAAGTACATCGCGAAGTTGTCGAAGAAAACCGAACTATCCGACAATAGCTTGCGGCGCATGATCGCGGCGGCGCAGTTCCTGGAGGCGGAAGGCATCACCGATCTACCCCCCGGCGGTCGCCTGCCATTGGGTTCGGTCGAAAACATCGCGCGTATCGCCGCGCACGAACCGTCGCGTCGGCGAGAGCTTTTAGACCAAGTTTGGGCCGGTCGGCTCACCATAGATCAACTCGCGGAAGAGTTAGAAAAAACGAGGAAAGCCGCCAAACGCCGGGCCAATGTAAAGCATGTAGATCCGCGGGAATTCACGGATCGTATCTTGGCGGTTAAAGCCATTGATACTCTTGAAGCAAAGCACTTCGATCTTGAGGGGATATCAGTTAACCGTTTCGACGACGTGATCGGCGATCTCCGATACTTCGATTTGCAGACCAAACCTTCGCTCGTCCTTCAAATTCTAGGTAAGCCGCCAATGGTCGTATTGGATGGCTCGGAAACGGGAGGCACTGCCGCGTCTTTCATGAGACAGCGCCAAGAATTCCTGCGCAATGTCTTGGTCGCGGCCGGTCTCTTCGAAACAGTGCTTGTCTATGCTCCGCACTGGCATGGGGACCTAGAAAGTCTTGTTCGCCACGCGCGCCCATCCGTGGGAGCTCGGATCATTATCATTGGAGAGCCTCAGTTGACCGTCCCAAACTAGTTTTCATTTGCGCTTGGTTGGTTTCTACGGCCAGGAAGCAGCTAGTATTTAAGACGCCTATCGGGGGTTCGAATCCCACCCTCTCCGTCACCGGTATCACTGTCCGGCCCGGATACATGGGTGACAGATTGTACCTAAGACATAGGTGACAACCTCGTGCCGAACGGGTTGTCGAGTGGTTGCAAGGTTTTCTGCTCCAGGTCGAAGTACCCCAAATCATAGTGCATGAAGCTGACGAGCCAAATGGCGTCGTCGACTTCCTTGATGCCGAGCTTTTGCCCAGCCAGGACGGTTGAGATGTTGATCCTCTTGCGGTGCAGACAGAGCCGTCCGCAGGCGGTGACGAGCACATCGCGGTCGTGGAACGGATAGGTCAGCTCCGGCAGCCCGTCATAACGACGCGAGGCGGCGGTGTAGAGCTCGGCGGGGCACTTCATGTCGAGCGCCTCATGGGGCCGTTCGGTATTGAACTCGCGAAGGAAGGCATCGAAGCGATCTTGCTGCTGCAGGCTGTTGAAGCCTGGCGGCCGGGTGGCTTCCTTCTTGAGCGTGAGGTGCATGCGCTCATGGCGGCCGTTTTGCTGCGGATGGCCGGGCTTGATGCGTTCGATGGCAATGCCGAGCCTGAGCCGGCGCGCCGAGGGCGCCGTTCGGCAGGCCGCTCCCGAACAGATCCATCTGCTGCTGCGACCGCGGTTGTCGATTGTGTCGGTATCCGCTCCCTGGCATTGCCGTCTCGCGTGACATGAGCCGCTCCCCGATTCTGGTCGTGAGAGCCTCTGGATGCGCCAGAAAGCGGGGCAGCTGATGGCGTTCGATCCTTCAACGCCAGATCGAGAAGCGCAGCGAGCGCCGCAAGTGCATCGATGCTAACAAACGGCTGAGCTGTCAGAAGCTCGGCGTCAGGGCAGGCCGTCCGGTCGAACATCCATGCTGGAACTTCCAGCCAACGGTCTGCTTGCGATCCGTCCAGGGTGCAGCGAAAAACGACATCGTCCGCCTTGTCGACCGCCCCATGAACGCAAACTCGGCGACCAAACCAGGGATGATGCCGATAAAGAACCTCGCGAAGAACGGTCCTGTGGGCGTTCTCAAACGTCGTTGTACAACAACCACAGGCCACATCAGGCCCTCTCGGCGGACAGACACCAAAGGACTTCGCACTAACCAAAGCCGAGACAACTCAATCAGCGAATTAGTGAACACGCACAGAAATGACCGCCGGAACTCCCGATCGCGGAGCCTGGGCCCTGCTGATTGCGGAGCACGGTCCACCCCTGGCGCTTAAAGCCATTGGCACCGTGAAGCAAATCAGCAGTAGGCTGGGGTCACGGTTGGGCAGGTTCATTGTGAATTCGTTCTAACGGCGATGATTGGCGACAAGACAGCTGCGGGTGGCTCGACTATCGCAAGACCATGAACTCGTGACCCCAGAGCCCGATGAAATGGCAATGACCAAGCGTCGGCTCTTGCTAAAGCCGCACGACGTCGAGGTTGTCGAGACAAACTATCATATCGTTTCCTGCGATGATGGCCGCGACAGACGTCCTGCCGCACCGCTCAATCGAGTATCGCCGTTATATCCAATATTGCATCTGGCAAGATTGCTCGCGACGCATTGGCGTGAATGGGGGCAGCGCGCCAGCGCTTTCCTGAAGTCTGAAATGAAGAAGGCCGATGTCACCTATGCCGAACTGGTGAAGCGGCTGAAGAAACACGGCCTTAAAGAGGAAACCGAGGCCGGGATCACCATGAAGCTGAAACGAGGATCGTTTACGGCGATCTTCTTTCTTGCGTGCGTTGCAGCGTTAGAGCTTGAACAGGTGGTGTTGGAGGAGATTTAATAATCCGGCACTTGCGCACCCGCTAACGGAGTAATTATCTCCTAAGCGAATCAAGCGCTTATGCTAGGATTTATTACTTTACATTGATTCAATTCAACGCGGAGAGAGCTTCATGAACTCTCGGCACCTGAGACGGCAATCTGATTGGGTTATGGCTATGTGGTTCGCCTGGCTTACGTGCCTGGTCGGGATTGCGCTGCTTATATTTTTGCATTCCTAGGCTTCCTCACGGCCTAGACGCTTTATCGGTGCCTTTGGAATCTCATCCGCGCCAAATAACACTCGCGTTCTATCAAATCCGAGCGCAAACTTCCCTGCATCACAGGGGGAAGCGTCATGATCGAACAGCCCCATCCCGCCCCGTATTCAGTCCCCGCGCGCATCTGTCTTGCCGTTGCCCTCTTTAGCGCTGTGCTGCTCGCCTTCCTAATGCCGGTGGCGTTTGCGCCATAGTACCGGGCATTTGGACCGAGTTCAGGGGCGACCGCGGCACGAAGTCGAAGCCTATTCCCGGCCCTCATCTGGTCTACGGTTTTCTCACGACATCGCCGAACGCAGTCGTCGAGCCGATCCATTCGAAGGCCATGCCCGTGATCCTGGCCACGGAGGAAGAGCGCGAGGTCTGGATGCGCGCGCCGTGGGACAAGGCCAAGGCGCTGCAGCGGCCGCTGCCGGACGACGCGCTGAGGATCGTGATGCGCGGCGCCGACAAGGAAGACAAGGCGGCGGCGTAGGAAGCTTTACACAAGACGGCGGAACACGTGGAAAAGCCGCGGCCCCTACGATCGCGGATCCCAGCTCTGTGTTAGCAGCCCGGAACGAATTGGCGGGTGCAAGGATTCGCCCCGAGCAGGAGCGCTCGCGATGCTGATGATGAAGGAAAGAAGGCCCGCGATCCGGTCGCTGCGCGGATGGGCGATCTCGGCGCTCAACGAAGCCGGCGCCATCCGCGAATGCGAGACGCACGGCTGGATGCAGGACCGCGCCGATCCGCATGCCCGGGAACGCGCCTTCGAGATCGCCCGCCTGGATCCGCCGCCCGGCGTATCGGCGCAGGCGGCCTCCGCTTCGACAAGGTTTCGGCAGCCGATTTGCAGAAGCGGCTGAAGCCGCTGATCCGCAAGACGCAGCCCTACGCGAAGCGGATCGCGCACAAGGGCATCTGGGTCGAGCCGAAGCTGCTCGCCGAAATCGAGTACCGCGCCAAGTCGGCGGAGGGAAAGGTCCGCCACCCGTTCTTCAAGGGGTTGCGAGAGGACCTGTAATGGACGCCTCAAGCTTCTGGCAACGGGCGGAGAAACCGCTCGACAGCCCGCTCACCATCCCGACCAAACTCCACCGGGCGGTGATTGGAGCTTGATCCAGACGAACGACATGACCGCGAAGGTGAACGAAGCGCGACGCGCGTGGCCGACCCTGAACGCTGACGAACCGGGAAAAATCAGATACGGCGTCCGGATGATAGGGGTGGTCCCGTTCTTGGTCATGAAATCGTCGATCGGCATCTGTTTCGGTAGGACAGTCGAATGGTGCGTCCGAATATTCGCCTGGCGACCGCATGAACGACAGGCGCAAGTAATCGAGCACGCAGAGCCGCCGGGGCAAACCCGGGGCTCTGTTCATGTATTGAAGCAAATCCAGCGTGACGGAAGACGCAATCTGTGGCGGGACGCATCGGACGACGAGTCAGGAGCCTCGCGCGGGCAGCTTGACAACGGTAGCCTTCAGCTCCTTGGGACCCGCGCAATTTACGAAATGTTGAAGGCGATCCCGCAGATCGGAGAGTTCGTCCAACGGCATGTTCAGGAAGCAGTAGAACTCGCCCAACATCTGTTCGGTCCGCTTCCGAAGCGAAACCCCCTTCGGGGTCAGATCGACAAGCACGCGCCGTTCGTCGGCGGTCTGTCGCCGTCGGGTAACAAATCCTTTGCTCTCAAGCCGTTTGAGCATCGGCGAAAGGGTGCCAAAGTCCATATGCAGCAATGAAGCAAGCTCGCCCACCCCTTGCGGGCCACGTTCCCAGAGCACGACGAGAACCAGATACTGGGGGTAGGTCAAGCCGAGCTTGTTCAGGAAAGGCACGAACAAACGCGTCATGTGATTACCGGCGGAATAAAGCGCGAAGCAAAGATGGCTGTCGAGTGCGGGCATGTCCACGGGAGCGACAACGCTTTGGCCATGCAGGCTTCTTCTTTTTAGGTCACGTGGCATGTCTTGAACTTTCCTGAAGACTGTCAGACGGGGTCTCAGAGGACGATGCTACGGTTATCCTTGGCGCCTGCGAGAAAGCGTCCGCTGTACGCATTGGTTGAGGTGAATCTTACCGTTAGCTTATGGGACTCCGCAAGCCGTATAGAAGAAAACCGCCGGAGTGGGCCCTCCGGCGGATCATCCAAGATTGCGGGTTGCAACCTACTTTACGCCTTCATCGCGGCTTTCACGGCTTCGGCCGTAATCGGCAATGCACGGATACGGGCGCCACATGCGTTGAAGATGGCGTTGCCGAGCGCCGGCGCGATGACGGTCACGGCCGGTTCGCCGACGCCGGTGGCCTTTTCGCCGTTGGCGATGACGCTGATGGCGACTTCCGGCACCTGGCTCATCCGCAAAGGCGTGTAGGTGTCGAAGTTGGTCTGCTCGATGCCGCCATCCTTCAGCGTCGCCTTCTCGTAAAGCGCAAGCGACAATCCCCACAGCGCCGCGCCCTCGACCTGGGCACGGATATTGTCGGGATGCACCTGGGTGCCGACATCGGTCGCCACCGTCAGCTTCTTGACCTTGACTTCGCCGGAGCTGTCGACCGCAACGTGGGCCACGCAAGCGGTCCAGCTTGCGGTCGCCCGCTCCTGCGACGAGACGCAGGCCACGCCCATACCCTCGCCCTTGGTCAGAGCCTTGGTGCCGTAACCCGACATGCCCATCGCGGCGAGCAGAGTGTTGCGCAGGCGTTGCGCACCGCCGTCGTTCTTGCCTTTGCCGTCGAGCATGTCGATGCGGTACTGGGCCGGGTCCTTGCCGACCGCATGCGCCAGTTCGTCGACCATGCTTTCGACCGCCCAGAAGGTCCAACCCGGCGCCACCGACCGCAACTGCCCCGAGGGGGTGGCGTTGTGCGCCATCTCGTTGAGGATGGCGCGGACATTGTGATTGGGCACGCTGTAGAAGAAGTCGGCGCCATTCACGGCAAAGCCGTCGAGACCGCCCTTCTTGTCGACCGAGGGGGTGAGGAAATCCGGGATTCCCCAGCGCTTGGTCGGCCACGCGCTGACGACGTCATGGTTCAGCGCGATCAGCTTGCCGTCGGCATCAAGACCGGCCTTGACCTTCTGCATCGTCAACGGACGCGAGAAGTCCATCGTCATGTCGTTTTCGCGCGTGTAGATCACCTTGACCGGCTTACCGACCGCCTTCGCCGCCTGCACTGCCGGCACCATCATGTCGGCGTCGAGACGGCGGCCGAAGCCTCCGCCCAGCCACATCTGATGCATCACGACATATTTGGGATCGACCCCGGCAGCGCCCGCCGCGAGCGCGCCGGAGCGCGTCGCGAACTGGTTGCCGGAATAGATGTGCCAGATCTCGCCCTGGAGCTGAGCTGTGGCGTTCATCGGCTCCAGCGGACAATGGATGTTGATGCTGGTGGTGTATTCCGCCTCCATCACCTTGGCCGCCGTGGCGAACGCGGCCGCCGTATCACCATCCTTGACAAAGAACAGCCCGGAATCGCCCAGCGCCTGCAGGCGTCTGGCTTCCGTCAATAGCGAATCGCTCGACAGTTTGGCGTTCGGGCCGCCGTCATACTGGATCTTCAGCGCATCCGCCGCCTTGCGGGCTTTGGGGTAGGTGTCGGCCACCGCCACCACCCAGCCGGTCGTGGTCGCCGTCTTATCGTCGAGCGTCACCGTCTTGATGAAGCCCGGCACCTTCTTGGCCGCGCTGTCGTCGACCGATTTCACCGTCGCGCCGTAGCGCACCGGCGGCGTGATGATTGCGCCGTACGTCATGCCCGGCAACATCACGTCGATGCCGTATTTGGCCGTGCCGTTGGTCTTGGATGGAATGTCGAGCTGCGGCACCGAGACGCCAATCATGGTGTACTGGTCTGGCGTCTTGAGCTTGATCGCCTTGAGCTCGTCGGGCGTGAAGGTCTTGGTCGCCTTGCCACTCTTGACGACCTCGGCGAACGTCATCGACTTCTTCGACTTCGGATGCGAGATCACGGAATCCCGCACCACCAGTTCGCCGGCCGGCACGCCCATCGAGACGGCGGCGGCTTCGGTCAACGCGATCCGCCCCGCGGCACCGGCGCGGCTCATCGCATCGTAGTTCATCGTGGTGCTCCAGCTTCCGCCGGTGAGTTGGGCGCCGAGGACGGGATCGTTAAACTTCGGATCGTTGGAGGCGAGCTGGACCCGCATGTCCTTCCAGTTCGAGCCGAGTTCTTCGGCAATGATCTGCGCCATGGTGGACGCAATGTGCTGGCCCATGTCGGCCTTGCCGCAGCTCACCGTCACCAGCCCGTCCGGCCCGATCGAATACCAGACGCTGGGATCGAAATGGCCCGGTGCGGCAAGCGCGCTGTCGGCGCCAACGAGGCCGGGGACCGCGGAATAGCCGAGCGCAAGGCCGGCGGCGGCGCTGCCGACCAGGAACGAGCGGCGGCTGAGATCGACGGGCGCGGGGGTCCTCGTATCGGTGCTGATTTTCACGTGCGTATTCATGTTGCCCTCCGCTCGGTGGCGGCGGACGCGGTGCGCATTTCGGAAGCCGCACGCATGATCGCCTTCTGGATGCGCGAATAGGTCATGCAGCGGCAGAGATTGCCGTCCATGTGCGCCATGACTTGTTCCTTGCTCGGATCGGAGTTCTTCGAGAGCAGCGCAGCCGCCTGCATGATCTGCCCGGACTGGCAGTAGCCGCATTGCGGCACCTGCTCGGCGATCCATGCCTTCTGCAAGGGATGATCACCCTTGGCGCTCAGGCCTTCGATGGTGGTGATCTTCTTGCCGGCGACATCGCTGAGCGCGGTCTGGCAGGATCGGACGGCCTCGCCGTTGACGTGAACCGTGCAGGCGCCACACAGGCCGGCGCCGCAGCCGAATTTCGTGCCGGTCATCTGCAATTGTTCGCGGATGACCCAGAGCAGCGGCGTATCATTGGCCGCCTCGACGGACATATTCCGCCCGTTGATATTTAAGGTAGTCATGTTTCCTCCGAAAAGCGGTTTCACCCCGCTGACATGACCGTCCGCCTATCCGGTCATGTCACTCCATCTTCGTGTGGAACTATTTTTGTTTCTACGAACGCACACCTTCGTGTCCTGAAGTCGTCGAGCTCGCTCAGGAAGCTAACTTGAGATTCTTGCGGGGAGCGCTCAGGAGCTCTCTGGGTCCCGCTGAGTTGACGAAGTGATGAAGCCGATCCCGCAGATCGGAGAGTTCGTCCAACGGCATGTTCAGATAGCAGTAGAACTCGCCCAGCATCTGTTCGGTCCGCTGGCGAAGCGAAACCCCCTTGGGCGTTAAATCGACAACCACGCGTCGTTCATCGGTGGGAAGTCGGCGTCGCCTGATCAGTCCTTTGCCTTCGATGCGCTTGAGCATCGGCGAAAGGGTCCCGAAATCCATATGGAGCAGCGTGGCAAGATCTCCCACGCCTTGCGAACCGCGCTCCCAAAGCACGACCAGAACCAGATATTGAGGGTAGGTCACGCCGAGCTTCTGAAGGAACGGCACGAACAGCCGCGTCATGTGGTTGCCGGCGGCGTAGAGTGCAAAGCAAAGGTGGCTATCGAGTGCCGGTACGCTCACAGGGGAGGTGCACCTGCGTCCCTCCGGAGTTTTTCCTGTTGCATTGCGTCGCATATCATTGACTCATATTACATCGTGTGCAAGTTAATAGTGTCTTCTATAACTGTCAACGACCGTTTGGAAGGGGCGTCGCCGGTTGGCTTTCGGGGGCTGGCGTTCACACGAAAACAACCAAAAGGAGAGGGAACATCATGTCAGACATGGATCGCCGTGCATTCGTTACCGCCGCCGCCGTAGGAGGTGTAGCGGTTACTGTGCTTGCTGCTTCGTCCGCTATGGCTGCGGGACAAAGCGGCTACTTCGTGATCGCCGAAATTGTGTCCAAGAAGGACAAGGCTGACGATCTTCGCGCCCTGTTGGTGCCGTTCGCCGAAAAATCCGCCAAGGAGCCCGGTTGTCTGGTCTACACGCTGATGGAGGTCATCGCCGAGCCGGGTCGCTTTCTGACGTTCGAGCGCTGGAAGGACAAGGCTGCTCTCGATGCGCACATGGTCACGCCGGATATCAAGGCGATCGTACCGAAGCTGGATCCCGTTCTGGCAAAGCCGTTCACCCAGCTTTTCCTCGACGCGCGCACGGGCGGCTAAGCAAAAAGCTCGCCGAATACCACTGGCGGGTCGCCGCTCTCGGAACGGCCCAGAACAACATTCGATCTGTAATTCAAAGCAAACATAGCAACACAGGGAGGGAAGAATGCGCGGTCTAATCTATGGATTGGGTGCGATGGTGGCACTCGCAGTTGCTGCTCCGGCGTTTGCAGGCGATCTGACGAGCATTGAAGTCGACCTCAGCGGCAGAGCGATTGCGGTCAGGAAGGAGCCTGGAAAGCTCGCGCCGATACCGGACATTGGCGGCATACCGAACAAGGGTTTCAATTATGCGGCACTCTATCAAGTGCCGCCTAACAGCATCGATATCAGCAAAGGCATCAATGTGATGCGCGGGCACGTCGACGCCAACGGCTTGATCGCGCTTCACGAGGGAGCAGCGGAACAGACATACGTTCTCTACGTCATCAGCGGCACTGGCAAGATGACCCTGAACGACAAGGATGGCAAAAAGTACGGCGATATCACCTACAAGCCCGATGACGTCATTCTGTTCCAGCCGCATACGTGGCACGGCTGGGTCAATGGCGATACGCCGTTCGAATTCCTCGGCTTCGACATGCAGGCGCCGAAGAAATAGTAACGATCGGCGCGACCAAAGATCCAATGACGGCAACCCCATTGCACGGTGGGTCAATGCCGATGTGGTCTTCGAATTCCTCGGCTTCGACATGCCGGTGCTGCGAAAGTAGGCGGGCGCCGGTTTCTACCGCGTAAGCTCTCTACCATCGGCGGTCCTCCGGTTTCGGCGGTGGTAGCGACTCAGCTCCCGTGGGTTCGGGTGATCCCGAGCCCCGTTCTTGCGAAGTGCCGCGAACGAGCTCTATCGGCAGAGCGCGCGGACCTGAACCGTTCGCTGGAACGACGCGTCCGGCAGACAACATGAGGAGGAAAACACATGTCACAGGTTATCCTGCATCACTACCCACTCTCGCCTTACTCGGAAAAGATACGCCTTGCCCTCGGCCTCAAAGGCGTGAGCTGGAACTCGGTCGAAATTCCGGTTTGGACGCCGCGGCCCAAACTGACCCCGATGACGGGAGGCTACCGGCGAACTCCGATCCTTCAAGTCGGGGCAGAGTTCTACTGCGATACCCTGCACATTCTTCGAGCCATCGAAGAACTGGGCTCTTTAGGCTCGCTCTATCCCAAAGGACAGGAAGGTCTCGCAAAGGCCTTGGGCTGGTGGATCGAGAAGGGCTCCTTCATGAACGCCGTCTGTCTCACGATCGGCAACATGCCCGGACTCCCGCAAGAACTTATCGACGAACGACGCCCGCTATTCCGGGTCAACCTCGATCCCGAGGTATTGCGGCCCAAGCGCGCGTTGTATCTGCAAAGGGTCAACGCACACATTGCCTGGCTCGCTGAGGTTCTGGCCGACGGTCGCAAGTTCGTCTTCGGGGAACAGCCTTCCGCGGCAGACTTGTCGGCTTACCATCCCATATGGTTTGCACGACAGAATGGCGGTAGCGAGGTCAACGAGCTGATATCCTTCGCAGGCGTGATTGACCGATGGTTCGAAGGTGTTGCCGCCATAGGGCACGGCAATGCCTCGGAAATGACGCCCGACCAGGCCATCGAAGTTGCAACGGCGAATACACCGAGTGAGCCGAGCCAATGGTCCTCCGAGGCGCAAAACGTTGGGCTCCGTCGCGGCGACTGGGTCAGCGTAACTCCCGACGACTATGGCAACGCGGTATACGGAAGCATTCTCGCCTGGACGCCCGATGAAATCGTCGTCCGGCACGAAGACCCTTCAGTCGGGAAGGTGAACCTACGCTTCCCGCGAGTCGGCTTTGACGTCGCTCCTGCGGAAAGGCTGGCTGCTTAAGAAGCGTTCCGGGCCGATCGGGCGGAGTTCTACCAAGGCGCGGGTCGGACCGCGCCTTCGACGTGCTGGGAGCGCGGACACGCATGGCGGATTATCTTTTCGGCAGCGAGTTTACATCGGCCGACATCATGATTTGCTTCACGCTCAGCACCACGCACAACTTAGGTTTGTGCAAAAAAAAGATCGTTTCTCACACCCGATCCGGAATCCCTACATACTCGGGAATTTTTCTATTTCGGATGTGGTCGTGAAAGGGTGCACATCAATTCAGATGACGGTCATCATGTCATCACATTGGCTCGCCACTTCTCACAAACATCGGACCGCCAGACAGGCGTGTATGCCCGCCAAATCAGGAGCAGAAAATGAAATACTACCTTTGCAAGTACATTCCGCCGCGCGAGGACTTTCTGGCAACGATGACCGCCGATGAGAAAGATTGGATGAATCAGCACGGGGCCTTTCTGGACGATCTGCTCGACAAGGGGCTGATCGTCGCGCACGGCCCCGTGATGGATCCAAGCGGCGGTTATGGCGTCTCGCTCTATCAGATTCCCGATGATCAGGACATCGCAGCTCTCACCTCGGAAGACCCCGTCGTAAAGAACGGCACCGGTCATTATGAGCATCATCCGATGCTTCATTTGAAGGCGCGCGGCTGACACGCCGGTTGGACGGAGAATGGCCAGCAGTAGATCGAACCGCCGGGGCTCAATAAGGAAATTACCTAGGACCACCGCACCCATTACTGGCGCGTCCGAGCGGCATTGGCGCCGTCTACGCCCGCCGCCTCGCGGCATGGGGCCTCAACCTTTGTTATCGTCGCTCGCGCGACCGACCGACTCAACACGCTGGCCGACGAATTGCGCGGCGTTTTGGCGTCAGGCTTCAGTAACGAGCGCTATCGGGACTGAATGGCAATGGCCTCGGCACTCTATCGCAGGGCGCCGCCACCACGCCGCCTCACCGACCCGCGCTCTCCCCGGCTGCGCAACCCGCCAGCTTCGCCGGGGTGGAGCGTTGCCGTGGCGCCGCTTCCCCCAAAAGGGGTCCCTATTCGGTGCAAATCTGGGGTCCCGTTTCGGTGGTCATTGACACTTTCGGTAGGGTCAATCCCTCAGGCCCCCACTCGAGCGACCAGACGGCTAGGGCGTTCAGGACTAAGCGGAGCGCCTCGCCCTTTGGGGTCGGCGAATAAAGGGTTTGCGCGCCATTGTTCGGATCATCGGCGCGGGTAATCAGCCCCGCCTCGACCATCGCCTTGAGCCGGTCCGCTAGAACGTTGGTTGCGATCCCTTCGCCGGAATTGAGGAAATCCCGGTACTTCCGTTTCCCTCCGATCAGCATGTCACGCAGGATCAGGAGGGTCCATCGGTCGCCGAAGACATCGAGCGCGAAGCAGATCGGGCATCGGCTGTGGGTCCGTTGTTTCATCCGCTTTCCATTCAATCCCGCAACGAGCGCCCACGATCCGAGCCCGAAGCCCGACCGCCTCCCGAGCGCGGCCCAATTAGATTATTTGCTTGCAAAAAGCAAGTTCCGCCGCTATATGCAGCCGAGATGATCACTTGCAAAAAGCAAGTCGGTTATCTGGTGAAGGAGGCCTGACCATATGAGCGCTCGCAAAGATAAGGGACTCGCAGTCGTTACCGGAGCTTCGCAGGGAATCGGGGCGGTTTACGCCCGCAAGCTCGCCGAGCGCGGCCACGACGTGGTGCTCGTCGCGCGCAACCGGGACCGGCTGCGCGAGAACGCCGCGGAAATCCGAGCGGCGACTTCCCGGGAGGCCGAGGTCGTGGTCGCGGATCTTTCGACCGCGGCCGACACGTCGGCGCTGGCCGAACGCCTTCGGAGCGATCCTGCGATTTCCGTCCTCATCAACAACGCAGGCGCGACCTTGGATGGCGGCCTGCTTGCAAACGATGCGGACGCCGTTGCGCGCCAGATCGCGCTCAACGTGACGGCGCCGACGCTGCTGGCGCAAGCGGCGGCGAAAGCCTTCATCGCCCGCGGCGGCGGCGCTATCGTCAATATCAGCTCGGTGGCCGCCTTCGCTCCCGAAATGTTCGACGGCGCCTATAGCGGTTCGAAGATGTATCTTCTCAATCTCACCCTGGGCCTCGCCAGCAAGGCGAAGGACTCCGGGGTCCGTTTCCAGGCCGTGCTGCCCGGGCCGACAAACACGGACATGTGGGCGCGCGGGAGCGTGCCCGCGAGCGTTGTTCCGCCCGAGAGGATCATGGAGCCGGAAGATCTCGTCGAAGCCGCCCTCATGGGCCTCGACCGTGGCGAAGTCGTCACTGCGCCGACGATCGACGACGAAGCCGCCTGGCAGGCCTACGAAGCCGCTCGCCGCGCCCTCGGATCCCATTTTGCGGCAGGGAAGCCAGCTGCGCGCTACCGCGCATCGGCTCCCGCGCTCTGAGCGCGCCTTCCTCCCCGCCCGAGGCGCGAAGCCGCAAATTCCAAATCAGAAGGGCCCGCCATGAAATCGACACAGGCGAGGACAACGCCGGCCCTCGCTTCCGCGCCAGGCTCTTACGCCGACGGAGATTCGCTTTCAGACCTGCAGCGCGCGCACGAGGCTAGACGGCAGGTATGGCGCCCCATCTGACCACAGGAAGAACCATACAGCTCATCGGAGCGCAAAGGCGGCAGATTTCGCGCTGTTCGTTAGGGACGTCTTCTCATCGTTTAACGAACCCGTCCGTATCGATTCCGTCGGACTATAGGCTGGGAACAGGTGGAAAAGCGTGAGCTCCTCCGATTTCGAATCCCTGGCCTGTGCTAACCGCCGGAACAGCATTTGAAACAACTCCGGCTGAGTAAACCGCACAGGCACTCCGAGTCGGCCATTAGATGCTCGCAGGAAAGACCGGGCGCATCACGGTGACTCGATCGAATGCGGCTGCGTCGCTTCCGCAATTCCGGTCCACGATGTTGACGGTCCGCTTAAGAAAGCGGGCATCGATCCGTTCGCTGCGAGATACCTGTCCGAGGATGGCACCCGCCGCGTCGTAAAAAGGGTGATGGAAAAGCAGCTTGACCGGCTGAAACTTTGGCAGCGCGAGCGGACGCCCACCAGACCCTTCAGGCGCCGAGGCCGGCTTCAAGACCCTTTCGAACTCGGCAAAAACAAAGCCAGCGCGGGCTCCAAGTTCGAAGGATGGCGCCGACGACGCGGGCGGGGCGGTCTTACGGAGGCTCGTTGGTCGGACGGCACGGTCGCATATCACGGACTGTTTGGGAATGTTTGGATCTGGTGAGCCAGCGTGCCTTTATTAACGGACACCAACGCAAAATTGGGAAGCGGGCTTTAGAAGGAGGCCGGGTGCAGCCTCCTTCAGGATGTGATTCGCGCGCTCTTTTGTCAGGGACGTGCGGCGGGTCTTCAAGAGGTCGAGGCATCCAGCCGAAAGACCGTCGGCCTCACTATTTTGCTGGGGCAACCTCAAGGCCGGCATTCACGCCCTCAGCAGGCGACGAGATTTCTGGGGCAAATGCGACATCCGAGTTTCCGATCTCGCGGTCGAGGTTCTTTACCACCAGGCCGAAGCCGCCGCATCCCAAAACAATACCCACGAGGGCGGTGAACAGTAATGGAACCGTAAAACCGCCGGTCTGAGAAATCAGCAAGCCGGTGATAAGCGGCGCAAGCGCGCCGCCGAGGTTGCCGCCTACATTTTGGATGGATGCGCAGGAAGAAACGAGATGTGGAGGGGCCACATCGATCGGCATCGCATTGGCAGAAGCAGTCGTCAAGCTAATCATCGAGACAGCTAACGTCATTGCTACGACGGCAAGCCATGTTTCGTTCGACAGCGCTACGACTACCGTGAAAATGGTTGCGCCGAAAATGCCGCCTACAGCGAAAATTTTTCGGATACGCGATACGGTGTAACCCTTTGCTATCAAGCGATCGCTTGCCCAGCCGCCGAAGATCGTGAACGCGATGCCTGAAACAAACGGCAGCATCGCTAGAAAGCCAGTGCTCAAAATCGGCAGATTGTGCTTCAATGCGAGATAGCCCGGAAGCCACGATGCGAAGACGTAGTAGACGTAGAGATAGCCGGCTTGGCCCAGCACCATTCCCCAAACCGACCGGACCTTCAGCAGTGACGACCATCGAATGTTGGATTGAGCGCGGACCGCGTGTGTGGTCGCTTCTTCGTGCGGCCTTTTGTAGATCAGCAGCCAAGCGATAACCCACAACGCACCGAGCAATCCCGTGGCCACGAATACCCACGGACGTCCAAATTCGGCCAGCAAAAGCGAGGAAAGCGGAATTCCAACAGCCAAGCCAATCTTGGTGCCAGAAAACTGTGCGCTAACCGCGAAGCCGCGCTCGGTTTTGTTGAAGTTGTGCTTGATGACTTGAGAGCCCGCTGGAATGTTGGGTGATTCGCCAATCCCCACCAACGCGCGAAGCGCAGCCAAAGGCCAGAATTGCGCGGTTAGTCCGCAAAGAGCTGTGGCAAGGGACCAGCCGGCAACGGCGATTGGAAATGTTCGGGTCGCACCGATGCGATCAGTCAGCGGTCCGGCGAAAATGATAGCGCCCACATAGAAGAAGTTCAGAAGCGACATCAGAAGGCCAGCCGAGCTGGGCGAGTAGGAATGCTCCTTGATAAGTTCGGGCAGGACGACGGAAAGATTAACTCGATCGATAAAGCTCAAGGACTGAGACGCTGCAAGAAGCAAGAGCAAAGCAATCTTGTAGCTGCTTAAGACTTTCATCGGTCCTCCAGTGATTCATCCCTGATCTTATTTTGCGGACTGCTGCCGCAGTGATCGGAGGACACTATAGGACGGCCTTTCCTCAAGGCTCCAATAAGCTGGCCAAGAGAATAAATAAGCCAAGCTTATCTAGGTTGCTGCAATTGCAGTATCGATATAAACGCTGTGTGGCTCGTAAGAGCTAATTAATCGAATTGCTACAGCGAGATTCGGAAATGCTTGTTCAAACGGACCAGGGGGACAGCGATGGAATTTCGACGCTTGAAGTATATGTCCATCCTGGCAGAAGAGCTTCACTTCGGACGGGCCGCTGAGCGGCTTGGAATAGCTCAGCCCGCGCTGACGCAGCAGATACAAGCGCTGGAGCGAGAACTTGGCGTCCAACTTTTTCACCGAACCAAGAGGTCAGTCAAGCTGACAGTTGCGGGCCGGGTGACATTAATCGAGGCCATCAGGACGCTTCAGCAGGCGGAGAAAACGGCGCTAGTCGCGAGGCAGGCTGGTAGGGGCGAACTGGGACATATCGAAATTGGGTATGTGGGATCGGCGATCTTTTCAGGCGTGTTGTCAAAGGCCATTTCGCGGTTTCGCGAAGACAATCCGCTAGTTGAATTCCGCCTGAATGAGATCGGAATCGTCCAGCAACTCGACGACGTGGGGAGTGGGAGACTTGATCTTGGCATTCTTCGGCTGCCGGTGAAATCGCTACCACCAGATGTGGCGATGCTGTCGTTGCATAGCGAGCCGATCATCTTAGCGATACCAGGTCGACATCGCTTGGCACGATTGAGGACCGTGACGCTGCAGGCACTGAAGTCCGAGCCATTCGTCGCCGTGCAAATTCAAGAGGGTAGTGGCTTCAACGCACAGGTCGCTCAGATTTGCGCCACGGTTGGTCTGACGCCGCAGATAACCCAGCGTGCGGGCCAGTTCACGGCCCTTGCGGGGCTGGTTGCTGGCGGCTTGGGGGTAGCGTTTGTTCCGGATTCGATGCGGCATCTGAAAATTGCGGACGTAGCCTACCGCCCGCTGGCAAAGATCAATCAGCAATCCGAACTGGCGATGATATATCGAAAGTCCGAGCGGGCACCGGCCGTCGCGGCTTTTGTTGAGCAAATCCGACGGTCGGTTCGCCCTAACACCCGCTAGTGGTCTACCACAGTGATTTTGACTCTTTGGCGGTGGCTGGATAGGCGCGGCCGAGTTTGGCGCGGGCTTTGTCGGTTGTGAACATCCATTTGATTCGGGCTCGGGTTTTATTTCGCCGCCGTTGCCATGCTGTGATCTCATTTCGGAGCCTTTTGGGGTCGTCGATGCGGCGGCCGAGACACTGGCGCTGAAGCACGCTGATCTCGCACTCAACCATGTTGAGCCAACTGGCGTGCTTCGGGGTGTAGTGGAATTCGAGGCGGCACAGGATGCGTCGGGCCTCGGCGGGCGCGAAGGCCTCATACAGCGCCCCAGGCTTATGGATCGACAAATTGTCCTGCACGACACGGATGCAGGCGGCGTCGGGATAATGGACGTCGACGAGCTCACGCATGCAGTGGGCGTAGTCCACGGCGGCGCGGCGGTCGGTGAGCTTGACGTTGCGCCAGCCCCGATACGGATCGAAGGTGACGAAGAGATTGACGGTGCCGTTGCGGCGATACTCGTAATCGTAGCGCTCGCGCTGTCCCGGTTGGGCCGGAACCGGCTGGCGCACCTCGCCGATCAGCTGGACGGGGGTCTCGTCGAAGCAGACCAGCGGCCGGGCGGGATCCGGCGTCTCGGCGTAGAGATCGAGCACGTCCTCCATGCGGGCGACGTATTCGCCGTCGACATGGGGAATGCACCACATGTCCCTGCGCCATGGTTTGAGGTCGTTCTCGGCCAGCCGGCGACGCACGGTCTCGCCCGACAGGCTGTCGTGATCGGTGAGCTTGACCATCGTGTCGGCCAGCAGCGTCAGCGTCCAGCGTTTGCGGCCGGCAGGCGGCTTGGCGCATGCCGTCGCCACCAGCAGGGCCTCCTCCTTTCCGGTCAGCTTGCGCTCTGCGCCCGGACGCGGCTCCTCACTCAAGGCCCGCTCCAGATTGCCTTCCACGAAGCGGCGCTTGGTCCGGCTGACGGTGGAAAGGCTGACACTCACGGTCCGGGCAATCTCCTCGTCGCTGCGGCCCCTATCGGCCGCCAGCAAAATCTGCGCCCGCTTGAGCTTGCGGGCGGCGTGCTTGCCGCCGCCGAGCATCGCCGTCAGTTCGTCGCGCTCGGCTTGGCTCAATTCGACCCGATAACGTACATTCATGCTTTGCCTCCTTGTCGGAGGCCGGGACGAATCGATCCATGAGTCAAAAATCAGGCGCGCGCTTAACCGAGAAGCAGGGTCACTACCTCGCTTTCATCCATACCTATTCGTACATGTTCGGACAGCCGCCCGCCGAAGCCGACATTCAGCGCCATTTCCGCGTCAGCCCGCCGTCAGTCCACCAAATGATCGTCACCCTCGAACGAAACGGTTTCATTCGCCGTCAGCCCGGCGTTCCCCGAAGCATCGAGATTCTCCTGCCACCCGAAAACTTGCCGATCCTCGAATGGCTCGGTATCAAAACGTCAAAATCACTGTGATGAACCACTAGTGGCCATAATATGAATTACTTATTTATTTAACCCAAATCATTATTGGCTGAGCTGCCGCTGCGCTCGGTAATCTTCCTAGAGCGCCTCGAAATCGGCGACGTAGGGAGAACTTGAGATATGTTGAATACTGTCAACTCCAGCACGGCCTCTTCCAAAACAGCAATCGATTTCGAGTGGCCTGCTGAGGGCATCGCGCGCGCCCCGTACCGCCTGTTTACCGATCCAGAGATCTACCAGTTAGAGCAAGAGCGGATATTCCGAGGTCGATCCTGGAATTTTCTTTGCCTGGATGTCGAAATTTCAAACGCCGGAGACTACCGGACGACGACAGTTGGAGAGACGCCGGTCATCATCACCAGGGACAGGGACGGAAAAGTTCACGCCATGGTCAACCGGTGCGCTCACAAAGGCGCGCTCGTTTGCCTTAAGAAGAAGGACAATGTGCCCAGTCTTTCTTGTGTCTATCATGCTTGGAATTATGAGCTCGATGGCCAACTGAAGGGGGTGGCGTTCCGCAACGGCGTTCGCGGTCAGGGCGGTATGCCCAGCGACTTTGACGTCAGCAAGCATCGGCTTCAGCCGGTTCGGACGGAGAGCTTCTGCGGCATGATCTTCGGGACGTTCTCCGAAGAGGCGGCGGATGTCGAATCGTATCTCGGCCCCGAAATGGCGCAGTTCATCAAGAGAAATCTTGGCCGGCCGCTGCGCGTTCTCGGCACGCATAGCCAGATGATTCACAATAACTGGAAGCTCTATGCCGAAAACCTGCGGGACTCATATCATGCGACCCTGCTGCATACGTTCTATACGACCTTCAAGGTGAATCGGTTGGACATGGATGGCGGCATCATCCTGTCTGACGACAAATGGCATCACCTTAGTTTTGCGCGTCGCGCGAAGATGCAGGAAGCGGCCGAATATTCCGAGGCTAAGGTTCACTCCGCCAACTACGACTCGGCTCTTGAGGGACCCGGTCTGCTGGAGGCCTGGGACGAGTTCGATGACGGTATTACGCACAGCATCCAGACTGTGTTCCCCAATATGTGCATTCAGTTCACCCTGAATTCATTGGCCATTCGCTTCTTTGCGCCGCGGGGCGTGGACAAGACTGAGTTGTTCTGGATCTACCTGGGTTACGAGCGTGACACCGAGGAGCAATCGCAGATGCGCGTCATGCAGAGCAATTTGACGGGAGCGGCTGGTCTGGTCTCGCTGGAAGATGGTTGCATCAACGAGTTCGTTCAGCGCGGGACCCGCAACGATCCACAATGTGCATCGTTCATGGAAATGGGAGGCCGTACAGCCGAGTCCGAAAAGAATTCTCGTGCGACCGAAACCGCCGTCAGAGGTTTCTGGCACGGCTATCGCAGCATTATGGGATTTTGAGAGGTCGCCATGCAAAACGTCATCGAAAGGCCTGTCGCGCAGGCAACCGGCGACCAGTACAGCAAGATCGCCGACTTGATTACGTCGTACGCCTATGCCCTGGACGACGGCAAGATTGATCTATGGCCGGAGTTCTTCACCAATGATGGCATCTACCATATCACGACACAGGAAAATCATGATGCGGAGTTGCCGATAGGTATCATGCGCTGCGTCGGTCGCGGAATGATGACCGATCGGGTCAAGGCATTCCATACAGCGAATATCTTTGAGCCGCATAAGTACAATCACATCATCGGGCGCCCCATCATGTCGCAGGACAAGGGCGCCGGTAGCGTTTCGGCGCGATCAAACTTTCAGATCGTCCGCATCATGGAGACCGGGCGGATGGAATTGTTTGCCACGGGAAAATATCTCGATGTGGTTCAGGTTGAAAACGGCATCCTGAAGTTCAGGGAGCGGGTTATCGTCCTTGATTCGAGAAATGTCGATATCCTGATTGTTGTCCCACTATAGTCGCGCGTTTCAAACATGTCCTGGTATCATTGCAAGATCAAAGGCAATATTTGATGGGCGATCAATTTACGAGCGCCGATATTTTGCTGACGACATGCCTTGTTTGGGCGATCGATTATGGGGTGAATGTCTGCGAAGACGCCCTGCCGTATATTCGCCGCGTGACTTTGCGCCCGGCGTATAAAAGCGGCTTATTGGCCAATGGCTCCGCGAACGCCAGCTGAAATGATAGAACTTGACGTTTCCGGAGCCAAGGAGGCCTTACGATCCATCGTCGAAGAGGTCGCGTTCAGCGTCGCATCTCTTCCGTTGGAAGCGCGTGACCGATGCCTTCAAAAGAAACGTAAGAATTTCGAGATTTGCTTTCAAATCGGGGGCGTCGATCCGGCATATGACGCAGGCGCTCGACGGACAATCGAACTGGTAATGAGCGGCATCTATGCGCTTTTGAAGGAGATCGACCGCAGTTCGGCCTATAAGGCCTCGTAACGTCTAAAAAGTTCATCCTCGTCATGGGCCGTCGCGACGGCTGACCTCGCTTCCAACGGCTTCTAAATGATGGCGATCACTTCCATCGCCGATGTCCCGCTGGGGACGGTGTTCAACTGCCGTCAAGAATCTCCATTTTAAAGTGACCGCGTTATGCGGCGTTGCCGTCTATTGCGATGTGATGACCGAACGCCCGGACTTCCGGGAGCATGGCCCGCAACGCCTTTCCCAAGGAGACGCCCATTCAAATCCACCGTTTCACTCCATTCAAGAGTGACGAATCGAGCTTACGTAGCTAAATTGCCCCCGCAACCACCTTAAACGGCGGAATCGAAGGATCTCTGAGCGTAATTGGACTATGGCTACCACTTCTCTGCGAACGGGCGCAGCTCCACATTGAATGACCAAGCCGACCGAGCCTGGTGGGCCACGTGCCATATTTCTTCGGCTATGGCGGTGGGTTCTGCAAAGAACTCGTCCGGCTTGTCGGCGAAGTGCTTACGCGCCCAGGGCACGTTGATGACGGCATCGACCATCAGATAAGCGACGTGGATGCCCTTCGGACCGAGAAAACGCGCCATCGATTCGGCGAGAACCCGCTGAGAGGCTTTGGACGGAGCGAAAGCCGCGTAATTCGCCACGCCCCGAAATGCGGAGGTATTTCCAGTCGCAACTATCGCGCCTTTCCCGGCACCGATCATCGAAGGCGCCACCGCGCGGGCTACGTACATCAGCCCCATCGTGTTCACCCGAAAGTTCGTTTCCAAGGCTACGGGGTCGACCGCCAGGAAATCCCCGAACGTACCTCCTACAGCGTTGTGGATGGCGACCGTGGGAGCGCCGAACTCCCGCATCACGGTCGCAACCGTTTCGTTCACCTGGCTCTCGTTTGTGACGTCACAAACGTGAGCCGACGCGTCGGGCAGCTCCGCCTTCAGGCCCACCGTCCGCTTCTCGGATCGAGCGAGGAGCGCGACGTGATAACCACCTTCGGAAAATCGTCGGGCAAGAGCGCTTCCCGTTCCGGGGCCTACGCCTGTGATGAGACATACCGGTTTTGACATGCTCAAGCCTGTACGTTCGATGTTGCCGCCGCGGCGACGAAATCCAGGCGGTCGTTTCCGAAGAACACTTCGGAGCCGACGACAAAGGATGGAACGCCGAACAGTCCCTTTTCCGCCGCCAGGCGAGTTCGGTGGTCCAGGTCCTGAACGGTTGCATCCGCGCCGGCCAGATCGACGATCTGCCGTCCCGGAAGCCCGGCGTTCTCCAGGTATTCCCTGAGAATGGCGGCGTCGCCCAAGTTCAGCGATTGCGCAAACAATCCGTCGAAGGTCTTCGAGACAAACGGGGGCCCAACGTCCAGCTTGATGGCGGCGACCGCCGCCCGCAGAAGAAACTTCAGGTCGATCGTGCGGAAGTGCTCGTTACGCCGCCAAGGCAACTGATAAGCCTGAACCCATCTTTCGACGTCGGCTCGAACATATTTCTTCTTGTTCGCGCATTCGAGGCTGGTCGGAGTATTTCCGGTCGCCTTCATGAGTTCGAAGATACTGGTCGGCATGTAGACTACGTTGGCGTCCGACGACTTCGCGATCCCGTCCAACTGGGAATGCGCGAGGTAGCTGTAGGGACTTCCGAAGTCGAAATAGAATTCGATCTGCCTTTTCACGATCTTTTTTTCCCCTCTGGTTGCGGAAATTCGGTCCAGTAGGACCTTCCTGAGGACCGGACGTCTCTACGAAGTCATTGTTTTCTAGAATAAAAATGATCTCGCTTCGGTTTCACTTGACATATTCTGACTAGTAAGTATGTTATTTTTCACGTTCTTAAGTCAATAGGAAAGTCGGCTGTGCTGACATCGCCTCGCGTCAAGCTCTTGCCTTCGGTTGCCCCGTCCGTGATTCCTGACGGAGCAACCGAACCTGTTGATAAACCGGGGTTGGCGCAGTTTGATTTGTCTCGACGGCTTCGGCCAGCGGCGGCTAGTTTCGCCGGCATGAGAAAAAAGCAACAGACACTTACGAACGTCGAACATCGCGAGAAAAGCATCGAGGCCGTCCTGTCCGCGGCCGAATTTCTCTTCGTCACCCGCGGCTACGTAGGCACGACAACCGAACGGATCGGCGAGCTCGCCGGCCTCACCAAAGGCACCGTTTATTTCTATTTCAAGACGAAAGAAGGCGTCCTTCTCGAACTGCTGAACCGGGTACGAGCCGACGTTCTCGTGCCTTACGTGCAGCGGCTGCGTGACGAGAGCTTGTCTCCGGCCGACCGCATCACCGCCTTCTTGAAGTATTCCGGTCGCATAGCCGCTGAGCGCCCCGGAGCGATGCTTCTCCCGATAGTCGTCTCGATCGAGCAGGCAGGCACGAATTCTGACGCGGAAAAGCGCGTCAGGGCCGGCTACGACCGGGTCGCACTGGAAGTAGAGCGTGTCCTGGATCTTGGCCAGGCCTCCGGGGTCTTCCGCTCGGACCTGAGCAGCAAGAACCTGGCGCGCCTTCTGATCGCGACAAACGACGGCATCATGCTCGAATGCCTCAGGCAGAATCTGCGGTTCCAGGTCGACCAACTGATCCATACGCTTCAAGCGATGATCTTGTCCGGCCTGTCGGGAAGCGTTCTTCAAGCTCCCTTCACCGAAGCGGTCGATGGTCCGTCCGTGCTGGAAGTTCTCAAGCACCGTCTTTCCAAGAACGACGCCTGAGGTTCTCACCTCGCCATCGTAACAAAAGGAATATCAAATGACGATGCTGGCCGAAGTTTTGCCGGTCGATGAAATGAACGAGCTTGCGCTCCAGACCCGTGTCAAGGGCGGAGGCAATCTCGAAGATGAAAGCGAGATGACGCCGCGCTACCGCGAAGTCCTCATCCAGACGATGCTCATCGCCGCCGACCTGGAAGTGATGACCTTGCCGCTCGATTTGGACGCGATGCAGTTTGCGCCGTCAATTGGGGATCGGATCGCCGTCGCATCGGCGCTGCAGGACGAAATGGGACACGCGCAAGTGATGTTCCGGATGCTCGAAGAGTTCGGCTTCGATTCGTACGAACAGGTATTCGAGCGGGATCCTGCCAAGTTCAAGACATTCTACATGCTGGAGTGGGGGATCAAGGATCCGATCCACATGGCGATGTCACATCTGATCGGTGACCAGGCCGGCTACATCACGACATGCGATCTCGAGGAAAACTGCTCCTTTGGACCCTACAGCCGTTCGTTGCGAAAGGTGAACTTTGAAGAGCAGTTCCATGTCAAGCGCGGTGAATACTGTGTGCGCCTCTACATGCAGCGAGGGCCCGAGATCCGACAACGCGTGCAGGAAGCATTGGACTTCTGGTTTCCGCTCGGCGCCGAATGGTTTGGCGCCACCGACGACGTGAAATCCCGCATGGACCAACTTCATTATCGTATTCGTGGAAGCAGCAACGACCAACTCCGGCAGATCTGGTTGTCCCGCGTGGTCCCGTTCTGCGAACAGGTAGGCCTCAAAGTTCCGGCGCACTTCGACCGTGCAAAGGGAATCTACGTGTTCGACTACGAGCTCCCCATCCTCCTGAACGAAGAGACAGGAAAGTGGGACTACCGGAAAGTGACCTGGAAGGAAAAACTGGCCCAGTGGAAGAAAGGCGGTCCCCTCAAGATTCCCGGGCTGAGCCGCATCCAGTCCGAAATCTGGGGAGGCGAGCTTTGGTAACGGAGACCGCCATCAGGCAGGCCCTGAGCTCGGTCAATGACCCGCATATTCCGGTCAGCATTGAGCGGATGGGCATGCTGCACGAAGTCCGCGTTTCCGACGACGGACACGTCGAGATCGAACTGGGAATTCCGTGCCTGGCGTGTCCCGGCGTTTCCATGCTGAAGCAGTCGGTCATCGACGCCGTGTCCCGCGTGGACGGCGTGACTCAGACGACCGTTGTCGAGAGCTGGCATCATGATTGGGACACCGACGCAATCGATCCCCAGGCGAAGCAGTACATGCGGCGCTTCGGACTACAGGTCTAGTGCACGATGCAACACAAAACGATCAAACGGCAGATCGAACTGGGAGGAGACGAGCTCTCCTTTTACGAGGTCTTTACGCGGCGCACTTCGAAGGAGCCGTTGACTCACATCGGATCAATCGAAGCGCCGAATGAGGAACTCGCGGAAGCCCGCGCCTGGTTCGTATATGACCAGGAGCCTTGGCTGGAAATGTGCATCGTCCGAACGTCCGCGATCATACCGATCACGGAGCGGGGCCGAACCGTCAAGATCAAGGTCGTCTGATGACAAACCAACCTGCCGCATCCCAGGACTTATCCAGCCTCGACAAGAGCCTCAGGGACGAACTGTACTGCATAGCGGACAGCAAGCTTGTGCTGGCCGGCTGGTACATGATCGTGCTGCCGAACGGCCGCGCCATATCGGATTGGAGCGCATTGTGCGCGATGATGCAGGGCCAATATGGCCAGGCACGTGCACTCTATCAATACATCGGTAGATACGGTATCACGCGTGAGGAAACCGAGTGGACGCGCGAAGCCGCGGACATCAAGTCTCCCAAGCTGCTGGATACGCCGCCAACCTCCTGGTCCGACTTCATTGTCACGGCTTATCTGGCCGAGCAGGCGATCCTCACGCAGCTCGATTCCTACCGCAGCTTCGACGCCGACAGAACCCTCTCGCGACTCGCCAGCAAGGTCCACCGAGAGTCGCGCTTTCATCACAGCTACATGGCGGGATGGATAAAGGCGCTCCGGAAAGATCCCGGCGCGTCTGTCGACCGGCATTTCCAGCAGCGGTTCGCGGACATGCTGGATTGGTGGGGCGATGACTCACAGCCCGACCCGCTGTTCCAGGCAGGATATCGAGACGCTTCCGAAGCCCAACTTCGTCAACGCTTCATCGACAGCGTCTCGGAGCTTTTCAAAGTCAGCGATCTGGACCCACCAGTCGCAAATTCGTCTCCTGGACGCGCATGGAAGCGGAGCATCCGGCGCGAAGGACAGGGAGGGATCCCGGCTTCGCTGTTCGAGGTGATTCGATTCAAGAACATCGAACTTGCGCTCCCGTGAAAACCGTTCGCCAGGAAGCCATGGATGATGAACACGACGTCGCGTGCCCATTTTGCGAAAGCACCGACGTAAAATTGGAGCTGCCTTTCGGCGGAAGCGTATCGGACTCGCTTTTCCGGTGCGCGACGTGCCGCACGTTCTTTCATTGGGTCAAGTGGCGACCGGAAGCTTGCCCGCGTCCTTAGCGGCGACAACCGAGCGTTCGTGTTTACGAGAGCGGTATCAAAAGCTGCCCGTTACAAAACAGGGAGAAGGAATGTTGGATCGCAATAGATCGATATCTGACGTGCTGCGTTCCACGGCGTCGGCGATGCCCGACCAGGTCGCCATCGTCGACGAAGGAGGAACCATGAGCTATGCCGAGTTCGACCTGGCGGCTGATAGGCTGGCAACCGCCCTAAGCAGAAGCGGCATTCGTGCCGGCGATCGGGTCGCCTACCTGTTCTGGAACCAGCGCGAACTGCTCATCAGCTATTTCGCGATCGTCCGGTTGGGGGCGACGGTTGTTTCGCTGAACTGCCGCCAGGCCGCGCAGGAATTATCGTATCAGTTAGCTGCTGCCGAGTGCAGCGCGATGATTCTGGATTCTGGTCTTATGACACTCGCAGACGAAGCGATACTGGACTCGGGAAAGGAACTGCTTCGTATTGTAGTCGGGGCTCCTCCCTCCGCCGACTGGTTGTCCTTTGATGACGCCGTCCGGAGCGGCGCCGACGTAGCGCAGTTCGAGACGGTCGACGCCGACGCGGAAGGCGGGATCTGGTTCACATCAGGGACCACCGGGCGACCAAAAGGTGCCGTCGTCCGGCACCGCTCCGCCGTGTCTGCGGCGGTTCTCACCGCGCTTGCGCTGTCGCTGACCTCCGACGTTCGATCCCTTGCCGTCGCACCGATGTTTCACCGAGGCGCCATGGAGAATATAGCGCTTGGCGTCATTCTTGTCGGGGGTACCCAGTATCTCTTCAAGAAGCTGACCCCTCAGCGGACGCTTCAGTTGCTTGAACGGCACCGAATAACGATGGCGTTCATCGTTCCTACTGTTGGCTGGCAACTTCTTCAGGAGCCCTCGGTCGAGAGTGCCGACCTTTCGCACCTTACGCACTGGGTTTCGGCATCTGCTCCGTTGTCAGTTTCTCTCCAACGCTCTCTCGAGGAACGGCTGAGGCTGCGCGGAAAGATCGTGAGCTGGTACGGAATAACAGAGACGGTTTTCGTTTCGACTTGTCATCCCCGGTTGCTCGGCGAAAGACCGGGCTCGGTCGGGTTGCCGGCGCCGCTGACGCAGGTCGCGGTCTACGATGACGCGCGCGGCATGCTGCCCGCCAATGAGATCGGTGAAATCATCGTCAGCGGGCCCACATCGTTCTCTTATTACCTGAACAACGAGAAAGCCACGCAGGAGGCGCTGGTCGAGATCGAAGGCACCACCTGGTACAGGAGCGGCGACCTCGGCATGTTCGACGACGACGGCTACCTCACGATCAAGGACCGCAAGAAGGACATGATCATCTCGGGCGGCGAGAACATCTACAGTTCCGAGGTCGAGACAGTTCTCCTGAGCCATCCGACCGTCCGCGAAGGCGCGATCATCGGACTTCCGGACGACAAGTGGGGCGAGATCGTCGTGGCAGTCGTTGTCGAGCACGAACATATCTCGTTCGACCAGGACGGAGTCATCAAGGCCTTCGCTCAACTCGCCAGCTACAAGCGTCCGAAGCGATTTCTGGTGCTGGACGCGTTGCCGCGCAGTTCCATCGGAAAGGTCGAGCGGGAGAATCTGCGCGTGATCGTTCGTGAGCACTTTCTCGGTACCGACCGCAAGGCCCTGACGGCCTAGTCGTTTTGGAACGCACGGGTTGCGTGTTTTCGAACGCAGTCCGGCTTAACAATCAAAATGGGGGCATGTCGTGTGCTTAACCTATCTCTTTAGAGCTTTGCCGTTGGCTGTTTCCAGCTTCCTCGTCGCTGCCGCACCGGGCGCCCTGCAGGCGACAGCGGCTGAAAAACCCGACCTGGTGGTGGGCAACACGGGTCCTTACAGCGGACCCGCGTCCTCATATTCGACGATGGCCAAGGGGTTGTCCGCGTATTTCGACATGTTGAACGAGCAGGGGGGAATTCGCGGGCGAAGCGTGAAGTTCATCTCCTACGACGACGCCTATAGTCCCCCAAAGACGGTGGAACAGGTTCGACGACTCGTCGAAGACGACAATGTAAGCGTTCTTCTTGGAATGTTCGGAACCGGCCCGAATGCCGCCGTGCAGAAGTATTTGAACGCCAAAAAGATTCCGCAGCTCTTCTTGATCACCGCCAGCGGCCGGTTTGGCCATCCGGAAAACTTCGCCGGCACGATGGGCTGGCAGCCGACCCTGCTTCTAGAGGCGAAGATCTTCGGCCAGTACATTCTTCGCACGAAACCGAACGCGAAGATCGGAATAATCTCGCAGAACGACGATCTGGGGCGCGACGCGGTCGCGGGCCTCAAGGCAGCCCTCGGACCCCGCGCGACCGAAATGATCGTCTCGAGCCAGGTCTACAACTCCACCGATCCCGTGATCGATGCGCAGATCGCCGCGATCAAGGCGGCCGGTGCCGACACGATTTACGACGCAGCGACCGCAAAGTACGCGGCCCAGGCGATCAAAAAGGCCCACGAGATCGACTGGCATCCTCTTCACTTGTTGTCGTCGATCTCCGCCAACATCTCGACGGTGCTAAAGCCTGCTGGCGTCAAGGCCTCGCGGGACATCATCTCCGCCTTCTTCCTGAAGGATTCATCCGACCCCCAGTGGTCCCAGGACCTCAGCATGCAGGCCTACAAGGCATGGATGGGAAAATACTATTCGGCGGGAGACATCGAGAATCCGTTCAATGTCATTGCCTACAGCATGGGGCAGACGTTCCAGAAGGTCGCTGAATCCTGCGGAGACGATGTTTCAGGCGCCAACATCATGGCCAAAGCCGCCTCGATGAACTTCGATCTGCCCATGTTGCTTCCGGGCATTGTCATCAAGACTTCGTCGTCAGACTACTTTCCGCTGCAGCAAATGAGGCTGGGCAGGTTTGACGGCGAACGATGGCAGCTATTCGGCGACGTGTTCGAGGACGAAGCCGACCTAGCCGAACCACGATAGAGAACGCTGAACCAAGCGTCCGCGAAGGCGTGAGGTCCAGACTTAAACGAGTATATGCTCTCAAACCAGAGGAGACTCAGGATGTCTGATCCAGTTTATCTGATCACCGGTTCGACGGGAACGACCGGGAGCGTTGCGGTCGAACAGCTCCGGAAAGACGGCAAGCGTGTCCGGGCGATGATTCACAAGGAAGACAAGCGCTCGGCCGCCCTGCGCGACCTGGGCGCCGAGACGGTAGTCGGCAACTTCCTCGATCTCGACGAGGTCAAGGCTGCCATGGAGGGCATAGCAGGGGCCTACTTTTGCTATCCGCTGCGGAATGGACTGATTGATGCCACAGCATTTTTCGCACAAGCCGCCCGCGAGTGCGGCGTCGGATCCATCGTTAACATGTCGCAGATATCGGCCAGGCGAGAGGCGAAAAGCCACGCCGCCCGCGACCATTGGATTTCCGAGCAGGTTTTCGACTGGAGCGGGATCCCGTCCACGCACATCCGGCCGACGTATTTTGCAGAATGGCTGACCTACAACATGCCTGGCTGGCGCGTAAAGGATGGCGCGCTGCGTTTCCCGTTTGCGAACGCCCGGCACGCACCCATCGCCGGAGAGGACCAAGGCCGAGTCGTTGCAAAGCTGCTACAGGATCCCAAGCCGCACGCCGGCAAGGTCTACCCGCTGTTTGGACCTGTCGAGCTCGATCACCACGAAATCGCGACGCGACTGTCCAAGACACTCGGCAAGACCTTTACGTATAAGCCGCTTACGATTCCCGAATTTCGAGCTGAAATGGAAGCCGGAGGGTTTAGCCCCCGCATGGTGCAGCACATCTGCTCGACAGCTCAAGACTATCAAGACGGTGTTTTTGCTGGCACCAACGACGTGGTAGAGAAAATAACCGGACAACCACCCCTCAGCGTCGAACAATTCGCTGAACGAAATCGAGCAAAATTCGTAACCAAGTAGGACCATCGGAGCATCGGCCCACGCCGGGCCGATGCACTTTTTGGATTTTTCGATTTGGACGTGATTGAGGGCAGATTTCTATGGCGCGAGCCTGTCTGCCCAGCACCCCTTTTTGAGAATGCGCTTTGCTGGCATTTCTCAAGCCTTGTGCGGAGCAATCAGGAATTTTTCGCCCGTCGCGTTCCGCGCGTAAACAGTCATGTTGGACAATGAAAGTGCTTCCGGCAGTGAGACCACCTTGGTGTATTTGCTCGCGAAGGTGGTGGTAATTTCTGCTCCGACCCTTTGTCGCAATTTCTGCTTTGCTTGCAGGCCTATCTTCTCGAGGAACGGAAACAGTAGCCATCCGCCCACGCCCCAGGCCATTCCGAAGCTGCGCCGCAATTCCATCGGACGAAGGTCGAGCGCGCCGTAAACGTAGACCTGCTTATGCAAGGGCGAGCCGTAGGTGCTGTATCCAGTGGAATTCTTGCTCAATGCGGCTTCCATGCAAGTCAGTATCTGGCCGGCAAGCTTTCCGCCGCCGATCGCATCAAAGGCCAGCGTCGCGCCCGTCGTGATCAAAGCCTTGGTCAAGTCGTCGAAAAAGGTGGTGGACGTAGAGTCGCAGATATACTTTGCGCCTATCCCCTTCAGGAGTTCCGCCTGTTGCGGACTGCGAACGATATTGACGAGCCCAATTCCGTCCTTCATGCAGGCTTTGTTGAGCATCTGACCAAGGTTAGAAGCTGCGGCCGTATGAACAAGCGCCTTATGGCCTTCGCGCCGCATGGTCTCGATCATGCCCAGCGCGGTGAGAGGATTGATATAGGCCGACGCGCCTTGTTCCGCCGTGACGCCTTCAGGGAGGACAAAACACTCGTCCGCGCGAATACAGCGATACTGAGCGTACATGGCGCCGCCCGCGATGGCGACCGTCTTCCCGACCAGCGCCTGCGCAGCGGGGGAGGCGCCGGCCCTCACGACCGTGCCCGCGCCCTCGTTGCCGACGACCATGGACTGATCGACTCGGGCGGCAAGGGCCCTCATGGCGGCCGGCGTCACCGGCGCCGTCACAACCGTTTTGTCGGCCGATCCCGTCTCTTTGGCCGTCGAGAGATCTGCGGCGCCAAGAAGAAGGCCGAGGTCGGATGGGTTGATGGGTGTCGCTTCCACACGAACGATCACTTCGTCCGCGGCCGGTTCAGGCAAGACGTCTTGAACCAGCGATATCTCGATTTCACTGCTGCTCTTGAGCAACGATCTGAGCTGAACGCCTGTAATTTGTTCCACGATGTCTACTCCTTTTGCTCGCTTCCGGTCGTCTCGACCGGGCGAGATTCACGGTTCAATGAGCGTGGCTGATTCCGTCTGCAGTCGTCCGGAGCGCGCGAACTTCCAGATCCTCGAAGCGCATAAATCATAGACACTTCGGTACCTTACCTCGAAAGTGGCGCGCCGATTGACAACTTACTTAACGGTCAGTATGTTATAGCACCGCGCTTCGATGTCAAGTCGCGGACGTCCCTTCGGCGGCACGCCAGCTCGCTGCGACGGGCGACCGCCCATCGGGCGAGGAGCAACAGTTAACGGAGTAGCTCAATGGCAAGCGTGAAAAGCACCTTTGACTTGACGGGCAAGACGGCCCTCATAACCGGCGGTTCGCGCGGACTTGGCTTGCAGGTTGCGGAGGCCCTGGGCGAACAGGGCGCAACAATTGTTCTGTCGTCCCGGAAATCCGCGGATCTTGAGCAAGCCCAGGCTCATCTTTCCAAGTTCGGGATCCATGCGGACTGGATTGCGGCCGACAACTCAAAGGATGACGATGTCGCCCGTCTCGCAGAACAAACGATGTCGAAGCATGGACGCGTCGATATCCTGGTGAACAACGCGGGCGCCACTTGGGGTGCGCCGACGGAAGATCATCCTGTTGACGCTTGGGACAAGGTGATGAACCTGAATATTCGTTCTCTCTTTCTGCTGAGTCAGCAGATCGGAAAGCGGTCGATGATCCCGAACAAATACGGCCGCATCGTCAACATCGCATCGATAGCGGGGCTTCTCGGAAGTGTCAGCGAGATGCAGACGATCGCCTACAACACAAGCAAAGGGGCTGTCGTGAATTTCACCCGCGCCCTGGCCGGTAGCTGGGGCCGCTATGGCATCACCGTCAATGCACTCGCGCCCGGTTTCTTTCCATCGAAGATGACAAAGGGGGTCATCGACAACGTGGGCATCGACAAGCTAACGACCGGCGTTCCGTTGCAGCGGATCGGAGACGGGGACGACCTCAAGGGTGCCGCGCTCCTTTTTTCAAGCGATGCCGGCAAACACATTACGGGACAAATACTGGCGATCGACGGCGGTGTGACGGCGGTCATGCCGTCCTCGTAAGCGACGCTGGGCTGAGCGCTTTCAACGCACGGTTCAAGCACCGGATGGAAGGCGCCGGCAGGCTTCATGTTAGAACTGATCGTACCTACAATCCTTAGCGAGCCCCGCCCGATGCAGGCCTACAAACACCCGTGAGCAAGATGGCGGTATCTCGATTTCTGACGTCGATCAACGAACGCTACTTCGAGGATTATGAAGTGGGTTCGGTATTTGTGTTCGGCCCGATCACCGTGGATGAAGCGGAGATCATTTCCTTTGCAACCAGGTTCGACCCGCAGATCATGCATGTCGATCCCGTGAAAGCGGCGGAAGGCCGGTACAACGGGCTGATTGCCAGCGGATGGCACACCCTCTCCCTCATGATGGGCCTGTACGTGGACAATTACCTGTCCGCGGTCGCGAGCCGAGCTTCCCCGGGCGTGGATGAAGTCCGCTGGGTTCAACCGGTAAGACCCGGCGACGAGCTGAGGCTCCGCGTTTCGGTGCTCGAAGTTCGGCCGTCCCGCTCGAAACCGGACCAGGGAATGGTTATTTCCCTGCTAGAGGCCTTGAGTCAGGATGACGCAGTCGTTTGCAGCCTCAAAGCCATGAACCTGTTCGAAAAGCGAAAATAACAAGCGCTGCCGACAAGCCGCGAGCCAGCTGTCGAACCATGGAGAAACCACTTGACGACGAATATGGAAGGAAATCACATCATTTCGCATGAAACGAAGGGCGCCGTGCTCATAGTCGGCGTCGGTGCATCACAGGGTTTGGGAGCGGCGATCGCGCGTCGCTTCGTTCAAGGCGGCCATCCCGTAGTGATCGCTGGCCGGAATGCGGTTAAGCTTGAGGCTACCTTGGCGGAATTGAAGGCGACGGGGGCAAAAGTCGTTTCCGTCGTCGGTGACGCGTCTGTCGCAATCGACGCTCAGCGGTTCGTGGCGACGGCCTGCGAACTTGCTCCTCTAGCAGTCGCAATTCACAACGCGGGAAGCAACCGGCCCGCGCCCTTTCTAGAGATCAGCGAAGAGCTTTTTAGCGATCACTGGCGCGAGCATACGCTAGGTGGCTTTCATGTGGCCCAAGCGGCTCTTCCGCGCCTCATCGAAGGCGGCGGCGGATCTTTGTTTTTCACAGGGGCGAGCGGCAGCCTCCGCGGCAAATCGCATTTTGCGCCGTTTGCGGCGGCAAAAGCCGCTCTTCGCAACATGAGCCAGAGCATTGCGCGGGAGTTTGGTCCGAAGGGCGTCCACGTCGGACATGTGGTGATCGACGGCGGCATCGACGGAGATCGCTTCAATACCGTGAGGCCCGGCGTCAAGGAGAAACGGGGCGCCGACGGTCTCCTTAATATCGAAGCCATTGCCGAGGCCTATTGGACGCTGCACCACCAGCATCGGAGCGCGTGGACGCTCGAACTTGACGTTCGTCCATGGTCGGAGCGCTTTTGAGTTCTCGCTTCCTAACGACGGCGGCGTGCCGTCTGTTCGCCACATCGCAACCGATAATCTGTGGGTAGATAACATGAACCGCGAAGACTACATGAAGCTTGTCGGTCAAGAGGTCGGCGTATCCGAATGGCATACGGTCGATCAAAAACAAATCGACGCGTTTGCTGATGCGACCAACGATCATCAGTTTATCCACGTCGATCCGGAACGGGCCAGGCGAGACGCGCCGTTCGGCGGAACTATAGCGCACGGCTTCTTGTTGCTGTCAGCGCTGCCGGCGATGGCTTATGAGACGCTGCCGCCTCTCGATGGCGCAGCCATGGTTATAAACTATGGATTCGACAAGATCCGATTTTTGACGCCTGTACGCGCGGGAAAACGCGTGCGCGCACGCTTTACTCTGAGCGAGGTCACGATGAGGTCGCCAAAAGAGCTGTTGGGACGTACGGCGACTATGCTCGATATCGAAGGGGAGCCTAAACCGGCGTTGGTCGCCGACTGGTTGGGATTGCATTATTTCGAGTGAACAGGCGGGACATCAGTACCACATCCGTCGCGTCTAGCATCGACCTCCGAAGCGAATCCTTAGACCGCGGCCTCCCGAAAGTTTATTGCCGATCACCAGGGAGAACGAAGCTTTCGACGACCACGGCCTTGCCGTCCCGGTTTGCATAGCCTGCGTCGGTTCCCGCGCCGATCATCTCTTTGATCCCGAGAGGACGGCCGATCTCACCGTAGATGCCGCGCGCCTTTTCCACGAGGACGCGTGCGGCGGGACTTGCGACAAGGGCGGGTTCTCCCGGCCGTGACTTTCACGGTCGTTTCCGTATCCGGGGCCAACTTCTGCTTCACCATCTCGTCGAGAGCCGCCGGAGCCTCTGCAGGCCAAATGAGAGACCGCACTGCGGAGCGGTCGGAACACCCTTCGTGAACAACACGACCTCGTTCGATTGAACCTGATTCTTTATGAAGTCTTGGACGCTCACGATCGATCTCCTCATGTTGCCGAGCCGACACCCCGGGCGTGCTCGGTTTTTACGACAATCCTTCGCACCGGGGCTTCCATTGGGAGAAAAGAGCATATGCACCTATCAGCGTGGGGTTCAATGCGACCAGCGCCAGAGCTTCTTCTCTCACGCCTCCGTGACCTCGCGCAGCATCTCCCGGTAATCCGCGGCGAACTTTGCGCCATGCTTTCGCTGAAACTGCTCGTGAGCCGACTTCCATAGGGGATAGGCCTGCGCCAGCAATGTCTTGCCCTTGCCGGTGAGCGATATGCTGCGGCTTCTTCTGTCCGTCTTGGAAACGACCGATTTCAGGTAGCCGTCGCGCTCCATCGGCTTCAAGTTCTTTCCGGTCGTGGTGCGGTCCAGGACCATGATCTCGGCAAGGTCGTTGACGGTGAGCTCGCCCTTCCGGTCGATGGCCGCCAGGATCGTGAGTTGGCTCGTCTTGATTCCGCAAGGTGCAAGCTTCGCATCGTAGACCAGGGTGAGGCGCCGTGCCGCCTTGCGGGCTGCGAGGCAATTGCATTCGCTGAAGTCGAAGACGGGCATCGCCGGTCTTTCTCGTCGGTCGGAAACGGGCCGGACTTTACTGCCGTCTAACGCCCGAGATAAGGGCCTTTGCGGGTCGGGTCTCGGGCGGCCTTGATCGAAGTCCGAAACGCCGCTATACAAATAGGAGCATATACTCTTATTACAGGACGGTGGTCAAATGGAGGCGATTTATGTAGTGACGGGAGCGACAGGGCCGACCGGAACGTTTGCTGCCGAGGAGCTGCGAAAGGCCGGTGCGAAGGTGAGGGCATTCGTCCACAAGGAGGACGAAAGGGCGTATCGGCGCCGAAGTCACCTTCTGGACTATGGTGCCGTGCAGAAAGCGCTGAAGGGCGTCACAGCGGCCTATTTAGTATATCTGATCCGGCACGGACTGCTCGACGTCACGGTCTACTTTGACCAGGCTGCCCTGGATGCGGGTCTGAAGGCGATCGTCAACTTGTCGCAGATTTCCGCCCGCCAGGTCTCGAAGAGCAATGCGGCGAGGGACCTGTGAACGCCTTCTCGACCGTTCCGGCGTTCCGACCACGCATTTGAGGCCGACGTTCTTTGCCCAATGGCTTCTCTACCACCGCCGCGCCAAGAGAATCGCCGAGACTGGGATCATGAGCTTTCCGTTCGGAAACGGCCGGCATGCGCCCATCGCCGCCGAGGATCAAGGGCGCGTCATCGCCGCCATCCTGAAGGATACCGCTCCGCACGCGGGCAAAACCTATCCGTTATTTGAGCCCGTGGAGGTGGACCATTACGAGCTGGCCAGGCGGATCAGCAAGCCGCTGGACCGGGAGGTGACCTATATGCGCCGAAGCCGATAGAGGATTCTCGCGCGAAGTTCGCCAACAATCCGAACGCGCCCGCTCATCTGGTGCAGCACCTGTGCGAAGTCGCGCAGGACTATCAGGATGGCCTGTTCAAGGGAACGAGCGATAGCGTCGAAAGGATCACCGGACAGAAGCCCTTGAGCATCGAAGAGTTCGTCCAACTTCATAAGTCCGAGTTCGTTGGCTGACCCATCGAGGCTGCGCGTCACGTCTTTCGTGGCGCGCGGCGATCGGATATCCGTCGTCATATAACCGGAGAGGTCGGCTGCAGCTTGCTCTCCGGAATGAGTTCGCTAGTGCGCTTCGATGAAATGAGTGAAAGACGTTGGCTGCGTTCCTGCCATCCGCTGCCAAAGGTCGGAGACCGGCATTGGGGTCCTGGTTCGCAGCGCGGCGGACTGGGCCACGAGGTGATCGGCGCCGCGCGGGTTCGGTTCGCCGGCTTCCTCCACCTTCCAGATCAGGATCCTCCGCCACTCGTCGGCGCCAGTTCGGTATATCCGACATGCTTCCCGATGGTCGCGGCGATGGTTTCGGCGACCTCTGAATAGGCGAGTGGATAGTGGGGGCGCCGCGAGCACCCTTTCTTGCGTCAGCGTTTCGTTCGCCAGAAGCGCTGCCGCCAGCCTGCCGACGTCGACGCTCAGTGCCGCGTTGCCGAACGCGTTTGCGATCCTTCCCGTCTTTCGGATTTCGGGACCGCCATTCTTGAGGATGTTTTCCATGAAGAACGCAGCGATCCGCAATGAACTCCTTGAAATTCTGCCATTCGAAGATCTTTTCTGCGACCCATTGCGCCCGCCCTTGCGGCGTCGCGCTATCCGGGCTTGTGGATCGCAGCGACAGATCGATATGCGTTCGAGGCCGCGCTCCTTGCCCGCAGTCGCGAACAGACCCGCGGCTCCGGCGCCGACCGGGTAGCAGAAGTAGGCTGATTTGACGTTTTCGAGCGCCTTCAGAAGACTGGCGTAATCGCCGTAGTCGCCCACCGTGATTTCGGCGCCGAGAGCTTCGACTGCGGCCGAACGTTCTTCTCTTCGGCGGACAAGCGCTCGAATGCGAAAGCCTCTCTCGATAAGGGTGCTGGCCACGGACCGCCCCTGGCGGCCCGTGGCACCAGTGACAAGAATGGGACGGGTTTGATCCGGCATGTGTCACCTATCGATTAGTGTTCTGCAATACCGTGAGATGCATGCGACTTCGGCGAACGAAGCCCAGCTTTTGATACAGCGCTATGGCGGGCGTGTTGGAGGCGAAGACGTGGAGGAAAGGCACCTCGTGACTGAAGACGATCGCACGGACGACCGCTCCGATCAGTTCCGCCGCCAATCCGGTTCCGCGATGCGAAGGATGCACGCAGACGGCACTGATCTCCGTAAAACCGTCGAGCTTCATGCGTTCGCCCGTCATGGCGACGAGCCTTCCGTTCTCACGGACGCCGAGGTAGCGGCCAAGTTCGATGGTCCGAGGCCCGAACGGGCCCGGGTTTGTCAGATCGACGAGAGCGCGCATCTCGGAGATGTCGGCGGTCCCCAGCGTCACGAGCGGCGTGGCGCCCGGACCGGGCGGCTGAGCCGCAAGCACCATCTGATCGACCAGATCGCGCTTGACGACCGTCAACTCCGGCGGGGTCGAAACCTCTTCGACCGTGAAGAATGCAAGGCGATCGCCCGGGGGGAGCAACGGAACCAGCGAACGATAGCTGTCCGGGGTCGCGTCCACCGTGGCGCCGAATGGTCCGAATGCCGCCGGATAGCGACGTGCGCGATCATCCCCCTGCGCCAAACTCTTGTGGCGGCTGACGAGGGCCTCCCAGATCACGCGGTCGAGCGGGTGAGGCGACGACGACGGAGCGCCTGCGCCATGAACGTCTGATCCGTTCAGGGCCATCGTCGTGTCCTGTACGCAAGTGCCGCCCGCATCAGTTGCGATCCTTGGCCGATGCGGAAGCGCCGCGCAGATGCATGAAGGAGGCCACGCGGCCCGCCCACAACGACGGAAAGGCCATGGTGAAATGGCCGTGCGACTGCTCCGATCCCGCTTGAACCGCGTATGTCGCCCCCGGAACGCGTTTCGCAAGCGTCTCCAGCACGCCGAGTCGCACAGGGTTGAATTCGCCGTCGTCGAAGCCGAGCGCGTAGACTTTCGCCTTGATCTTCGCAAAATCGGATTCCAGGTCGCAGTCAACCGACGATTTGATCGTGTAGAGCACGTCGATCGCGTCGTGGCCCTTGGCCTGCTTGCCGATCGAACCGATGAATTTGTCCGCGGCGGCCTGGTCGGGGATCGTGGACTGAAATCTCGGAACTCCGTCGAAGACGAGCCGAAGGAGGTAGTAACCATCTGTCAATCCGCGCGGTTGACGGACGTAGTTGCCCTGGCTCCAGTCCGGATCGGACTGAATCGCACTGACGATCATTCGCCGCCAGAGAAGATTACGGCCGGATATTCGGGTCGGAAGCGCAACGACGGGTATGATGCCTTCCACCGACTCAGGATAGGCCTCGGCCCACTGCCAGGCGTTCATCCCGCCCATCGAGACGCCGACGATCGCGTGAAGTCGCTTGATGCCCAGCGTCTCCGTGACCTCGACCATGTCCTGGTAGCCGTAGGCGGGAAATCCGGTTTTCAATCCGTCGCTGGGCTTGCTCGACTGGCCGTGGCCGACGTTATCCGGAAACACCAGAAAGTAGCGCTTCGCGTCCAACGGACGCCCGGGACCATAGAGCGCCTTCATGAATTCGGGCGTCAGAAGGGCGCCTCCGTCCGCGGCAGTCCAGTGCAGCATCAGCACCGCATTGTCGATTTCGCCCTCGGCGTCGCGATGCGGACTTCCGAGCGTCGCGTAATGCAGGCGAAGCTTCGCCAGGGCCTTTCCGTCGCGGAATGCGTAGTTTTCGTACCGGGCGCCGGACTCGCGTCTTACGTCCGTCACGGTTGCAGGCGCCGTCTGTACGGTCGGCGCAGCGCCGCTTTGTGCCATGCCGGGCGCGGCGTAGAAGGCCGCCCACGCCAATGCCGCAAGAAGGACGGATTGTCGGACGCGAGAATATTGCGCGGACCGCATCGGGACGGCCGGTCGGTCGAACGTGTCGTGGGGATTGCCTGTGTTGCGCACGATTTCAGATCCTTTGAGATTATACGAGCATATGCTCTCATATGAAAGAGGAAATTGTTGCCGACGAGGCCTTATCTCCTCCAAGCAACTCCGCGAGGGGCGGCAGGATCTCCAACGCTTTCCTCGACCAGATGGAGTTCGCCGGTCTGGATATCGTAGAGATCCGTACATGTTCACATGTTTCGGAGTGCCTCGAGAGTTTCTGATGCTGCGCACGTCGCGATGCAGCGACTGAGAGAAGGTCTCCAGGCAGATGTCGTCCTGATCCCACAAGTTCGGTGATGTCCTGCTCGAACTCCTCCTTGAATGTCTGCAGAAATCCTTCCGGCGTGAAGTGCGTGCCCCCGCCAGTCGGTATGATGCACCACGACCACGCTGTCGATTTCGAAGAGATGGCACGCCACGCTGAGGGAACGTTGCGCGCTTCCGGAGGCTCGCCCCCTGCGACAACGACGGGAAAGATCGTCGTGTTCGAACCGATCCGCTTCTTTCCGTCCCCGTCGATGGGGTTCAATCCGAGGCTCGAATCCATTCCGCTTAACGGCGCCGAGATTGTTATTCGCGAGGTAAGCGATGCCGCACAGTCCGATGACAGGGGAGCGCCTGAGCGCTTTCTCACGCTCGCTGCGCTATCCCACGGAAAACCGATTAAGGCGAAAACGGTCCACGCCTCGTGGTCCTTGCCGCTCAGATTGCACTTGGGTGTACCGAAAAACCTCGTCTGGGTTGATGGCGTGACGGAAACGCGTAAGCTGGTGGAATGATCAGGCTGTTGTGTTTGCGCCATGGGCATCCGGGACAAGCCTACCGCACCGGCTTCACCTTGGCAGAATGGCTTTGCCGAACGGCTGATCGGATCGATCCGGCGTGAGTGTTTGGACCACGTCCTTGTCCTGGGCGAGGTGCATCTGCGTCGAATCCCGCGAGACTACGCTCGTTATTACAACGACATCAGAACGCACCGGTCTTTGGACAAAGATGCTCCGATCGCGCGCCAAGTTCAGCAAACCGGAAGCATCAGATCACGCGCTATCCTTGGCGGCCTTCACCACCAATACGCCCGAGCTTAAGTTTTCAGTACACACAGGGATGCGAAGCCCTCCCTCTCCGCCACGTTATAGTGACATCGAGAGAGCCCCGTAAATCAGGCTCTTCTGCACACCGAGGACTTGCTGGTGTAGCCCCGGGGTTTAGCCTCAGTGCGGAGCCTCTATTTGGCACGCGCGGTTGTTGCTGGCAACCGCCGGACGCGGTCATTGGCGCCCGTTCTACGGCGGATGCCCCATGCAGCAACCGACGGGCTGAACGGCTTTGATGACGCGTCGTCGCTTGAGATGTGCGGTATCCGCCTCACAATCAGCCAACGGAAGAGCCTGAACTGAGCCGTCAAACCTGCCGATCCGGCAAGCGCAGCACGAGGCCGTCGAACTCGGGCGTGAGCTTGATCTGGCAGGACAAACGGCTCATGGGCCGCCGCTCGGCGGCGGCGCCGTCGAGCAGCGCGTTCTCCTCGCTGCCCATCGCAGGCAGGCGGCCGAGCCAGCTCTCGTCGACATAGACATGGCAGGTCGCGCACATGGCATTGCCGCCGCACTCCGCGAGGATGCCGTCGATGCCGTGGCTGGTCGCGGCCAGATGCAGCCAAGCGCTAGACGTTGTGAGCGATGATGAATGCTTACCAGCGCACTATCCGGGTGCCAGTGGCGCCGCTTCCTTCGAGATGGGCGCCCGGTGCATGGCCAAACCGATCCCGGAATCTTCTTGCGAAATGGACATAGTTGCGAAAGCCGCAGGCGTACGCGATTTCGTTTAGATGCTGACCAGTACTGAGCGACGCCCGGCGTTCCAGCAGGTGCGCGGCACGATCCAAACGAACGGAATAGACCAATTCGCTGCATGTAAAGCCGCGTGCCGTTAAGAGCTTCTGGACGTAACGTAGCGAAATCCCTGTTTCGGCTGCCACCGCCGCAGGGCCGAAGTCAGGATCGGCACAGCGATCCATGATGACGCCCCGGATACGGGCGAAAAGCCTGTCCGCATGACGGGAGACAGGCCCCGGATCAGAGGGCGCAAATAAAGCGCCAAGTAGATCGTAAAGGGCGAGTCGCATGTGTGGGCCGGCTGACGCAGCTATGGATTGATCGTCTCCGATGCCGTCGAGAACGAGTTGCCGGAGGACGCGCGCTGGTGCCGTTCCGCCGCGCCCGTACAAGCAAGTCTGCGGCTCGAATCCGAGATGAGAAATGAGCGAGTGACGCGGCAGATAAATAGACAGCCATTGCGAACCACTCTCAGATAAGCGCGTCGAGGGCCGCGCCCCATCCAGGAGCCCAACGTCCCCCACTCCGAGTTGCACAGTGTGCTCGTTCTGGGTCACGGCTGACCTACCAGCGACCTGAAATGATGCACAGTACCAATCCACGTCAGCGAGGCGAACATCGCGACCCGTCCGCTCGAACCGGTAAATGTTGCCGCCATGATCCGCCGCCGCAAGCCCGCATTGGATCTTGATCGCGGCTGCCGCGATCCCGTGAACGCTTACTCGGCGCGTCCAACCGGCAAAAGCATTGAGGGACTGACGAAATCGCAGCTCTTTGGAGCCGACCACTTTGTGGTCGCCTCCGCACGTTGAACGGAGCAAAGCCGCCCATTCTTCGAGATTCAACTGCGGAGTGCCGACGAAATCACAGTTTTGTTGCACCATCGCCTCTAAATTTACAGGTATACCGGGTACGAGTACGGGCGCCGCCACACGCGAGTTCCCGTTCATCCACTTGGCCTTCGAAGCCACCCGCAAGGCTCAAAGGCTTGACAAACCCGCTGCGAAGGCCGCTTTCGTGGCTGCAAGGCTCCGGCCTCCGTTGCGAGAGAAGACGACGGGATGCTTGAATCGAGCATCGCGCGCAGTTCCCGGACGAAGCCTGAATTGACGGGCATCCCGGGAGGAGATGCCAGGAACTCTTGGCAAACTGCTTGTCGAGATCGGCGAGAACGGGCTTCCAACATAAAGCCATTCAGGCTGTGTCCGCACATCGACGAGTTACGCGTCTTTGTCGGTTGCCAGCATGTCCCATGCTTGTCGCGACGAAATCTCAGCTCCATTTGCTTCACAAGGGAATAACGCGAGGATATCGACGTTGCGCGAATCCAGAACAACGACACGCTTTTGGAAACGCGCACGTTCTGCGTCCAGCACGACTTCGTCGAGATATTTGCCGGCCGCGAACAGATCCATTCGACCGCTTTCCATGGTCCGAACGACGTGGAAGTTCGATCGAACCGATAGCACGGCCGACGATTGAACTTCCGAGAATACCGGCCGACCAATGACGTGGTTGTAGGTGTGCGGTTCGAAGACGCTGGCAGAATGAAACGCTTTCACCCGATCCGTCATCATGCCTCGGCCCAGGCAACGGACGATTCCGACCGGAAGGTCCGCCTCGTGGTTTCGCGCGTCGTGACATGATACAGCGCGTCTTCCGTGAAGAAATGAGGCCACGCATCCAGTTGCACGTCATCAAGCGCGTTAGCATAGGCGACGATCAGATCCGCTGCCTGTTCGCGCGTCGGTTGATACAGCCGTCTTCCAGCGAGACGAGGCCCGCTGCTCCCGTCAGATTGCTCTGCAACACGCGCATTTCCGCCTGTTCCTCGGTGTCACGCTCATAGCCGAGATAGATCTAGAACAGCTCGGTCTTTTCGACGCCGCGCGGGGCGAAGAAGCGGATGGCCGGTGAGTTCAGGGTGAACTGAACGCACATGTTGGGGAACACGGTCCGGATGCTGTGGGTGATCCCGTCGTCGAACTCTTCCCAAGCCTCGACCAGACCCGGACCGTCGAGCGCGGATTCATAGTTGGCAGAGTGAACCTTTGCCTCGGCGTATTCCGCGGCCTCGTCCATCTTGGCGCGGCGGGCATAGCTCAGATGATGCCACTTGCGCTCGGACAGCGTGATGCCGCCATCCATGTCGAGGCGGTTGACCTTGAAAGTGGTGTAGAACGTGTGCAGCAGGGTTGCGTGATAGGAGTCGCGCAAATTCTCGGCATAGAGCTTCCAGTCGTTGTGGATCATCTGGCTGTGCGTTCCGAGAACGCGCAGTGGCCGCCCCAGATTGCGCTTGATGAACAACGCCATCTCGGGACCCAGATAGGTTTCGACGTCTTCAACTTCGTCCGAGAACGTCCCGAAGACCATGCCGCAAAACGACTCGACCCTGAGCGGCTGCAACCGATGTTGCTTTGGGTCAAAATCATCCGGCATGTCGCCGTGGCCACGCAGGCCGTTGCGGAATGCGACGCCTTTCAGCTTGCCGTCCAGCTCGTAATTCCAAGCGTGATAGACGCAAGTCAGGCTTGGAACATTGTCTTTCCTCTTCAGACAGACTAGCGCGCCCTTATGAGCGCAGCGGTTGACCATCGCATGAACCTTGCCGTCCCGATCTCGAGTAACGATGACCGGTGTTTCGCCGACGGTCGTCGCCCGATAATCGCCGACGTTCTTGATCTCGACGTCGAGGCACAGGAAATTCCAGGTCTTGCCCCTGAAAATTCGCTCCTGCTCGAGCTTGTAGATTTCCGGATCCGTAAAGAGCTGGTAGGGCGCGCGGGTCACGCCCTGTGGTGGCCAGGTAATTTTTGTGAATTCCGATCGTACTGCGTGACTTGAAGGCGACATAGCGAGGCTTCCGCAAATTCCCTCCCGCTCAGGGGAGACGTTTGCGAGATACTACGCGTCAGTTATGCAGGGCTTCCAATACATAATTTCGCCTTATTAATAAGCCGCGCCTATCAACGATCTCGAAGCGACAGCTCATCAGCCGGGACGTGCGGCTTGCTTCAATTCCTTGATGAATGAAAGCAAAACAGGCGCCCGTTCGGACTTCCTGTGAACCATGGCCAGCTCTGATTTTTGATCGGAGTTAGATAACGGGCGGTAGACAACATCGGGGATCTTTAGATTCTTGACGGAGCTGGGAACGAATGCCAGTCCAAGTCCGCCGGCCACCATGCCGACAAGAGCCGTGAACTGCCCTGCCCGCTGAGTGATCTGCGGCGCTAATCCAGCCACCGCGCAAAGTTCGGCAACCTGGGCATTGAATCCAACGCCCTGCTGAATTTGAACGGCGTCGAACGGCTCATTCCGAAACCGACTGTCAGGCACCGCCTTCAACTTCGCCAACGGGTGACGTGCAGGAATCGCCAGAATGATCGGATCTCGATAGATCGCGCTAATCGTCAACTCCGGTGCTGCCGACTTTACCGGCAGCCGAACAATTCCGACGTCGAGTTGACCGCTGGCGACGTCCTGGAGTTGCTGCAGAATTCCAAGTTCGTTCAGCCTGAATTCGACCAAGGGATTGACCGCGCGATAACGCGCGATCTCGCCCGCGAGAACGCCAGAAAAATACTGCCGATCCCACGAAGCCTATTTCGATATGGCCAAGCTGACCTCGTCCGGCTTGCTTTGCCACTAGTACCTCTGCACAGTGATTATGACTCTTTGGAAGCGTCTGGGTAGGCTCGGCCCATTTTTGCGCGGGCTTTTTCTGTCGTGAACATCCATTTGATGCGGGAGCGTGCAGCATTTCTCTGCCGTTCCCAAGCGGTGATTTCGCGGCGCAGTCGCTTGGGGTCGTCGATCCTGCGAGCGAGGCACTGTCCCCGCAAGACGCCGATCTCGATCTCAACCATGTTGAGCCAGCTTGCGTGCTTGGGAGTGAAGTGGAACTCGATCCGCCGCAAGATCCGTCTGGCTTCGGCGGGCGGAAAGGTCTGATACAGGGCGCCGGCGGAGTGGGTCGATAAGTTATCCTGCACGACCCGGATGGTCTCGGCATCGGGATAATGGATGTCGACGAGGTCACGTACGCATTCGGCATAATCTTTTGCCGCTCGTCGCTCTGTAAGTTTGACCTTGCGCCAGGGACGATGCACGTCGAGGAGAACGAAGAGATTGACCGTCCCGTTGCGACGATACTCGTAATCGTAACGTTCGAGCCGGCCCGGCTTCATCGGGATTGGCTGACGGACCTCGCCGATGAGTTTTCGTCGAAGCACACGACCGGCCGCTTGGGATCGGGCACCTCGGCATAGAGATCAAGCACGTCCTCCATGCGGGCGACGTATTCGCCATCGACCTGCGGAATGCACCACATGCCGGCCGGAAGCTCGCCTTCGATGGCGTTGAGGAAGCGGATGAACTCCTGATGCCGGTGGCGCTGCATGCAGCGCCCGATGACTTTGCCTGCCAGCACATTGAGGGCTGCGAACAAGGTCGTGGTGCCGTGCCGCTAATCATGGGTATGGTTCCGCAGCGGCCGCGCTTGAGCGGCAAGCCCGGCTGGGTTCGGTCGAGCGCCTGGATCTGGCTCCTCTCGTCGACCGAGAGCACGATGGCGTGCGCGGGCGGATCGACATAGAGCCCGACGATGTCGCGCAGCTTCGGCACGAACTCCGGGTCGCGCGACAGCTTGAACTGCCGGACCAGGTGCGGTTGGAGACCATGAGGCCGCCAGATGCGCCGCACCGAGGAGACGCTGATCCCGGCGACCCCGGCCATGGCGGCCGCCGTCCAATGGGTCGTCTCGCCCGGCGGGGCGCCCTGGGTCAGGGCAACGACGCGTTCGGCGATCTCCGCCGCCAAGGGCGGGATGCGCGACGGCCGCGTCTTGTCGCGCAACAAACCCTCGACGCCGGCCTCCATGAACCGCTCCTGCCAGCGTCAGACCGCGGTCTTGCTCTTGCCGGTCCGCCGCATGATCGCGTTCGTGCCGTCGCCGGCTGTGCTCAAAACCACGATCCGAGCGCGCCAGACATGTTTCTGCGGGCTGTTCCGATCCGCGACGATCGCTTCCAGTCGGACACGATCCGCCGCACTTACTGTGACAATGATGCCTGTACGCATCCCTAGGTTCGCAATTCCGCGAGCCAAGAGGAATCCCAGACAGGACTCTTCCGTCAGATTATATCCACTAGCTTGTGAGGTCGAGCTTCGACCGAAGCCACCGGCCCATATCGGTTATTGCGCCGTCCGTCTCAGGCACGCGGCCAGCACCGAACAAGAAAAGGTGCTGGCCTTCTGGGACCGCGTGGAGGGTCACATTCACCGACGCAGCCCTAGCTCGCTCCGCGAAATCAAGTATCTCGCCGACCAGCAATTCATGCGCGCCGTAGTAGATGTTGATCGGCGGCAACCCCGATAGGTCCGCGAAGAGCAAGTTCACTCGCGGATCACTATAGGCCACTCCAGTCTCACCTAACCAGCTTTCGCGGAAGAATTCCATAAGCGGCATGGACAAAACGTTGTCAGTCGCAGCGTTGGTCTTGTACGTTGTATTCTTGAGCTCGGGGTCGTACCAGGCGGAAATCGAAAGGATAGCCGCAGGCAACGCAACGGACTGCCCCCGCAGACGAAGGCACAGGCTTACTGAAAGGTTGCCTCCAACCGAGTGGCCCGCGCTAACTATTTTTTCTGCGCGATAACCCTGAGAGAGTAACCAGCGGTAAGCCTTCTCCACGTCATCGTGCTGGGACGGAAACTTGTTCTCTGGCGCGCGTCGGAAGTCTACGACAAGAGCGCGTATTCCCGCTGCCTTCGCAATATGCCCCGCAACCTTCCGGTCACTATGCATCGAGAAAACAACGGCACCGCCGGCGTGGCAGTGCAGCAGCACGCAATTGTTGTCGCATCCTTCAGGAATACACCAGATTGCCGGCACCCCGCCGGCATCGACCTCGGCATAAGTAACTTGCTCCGGCTCTTTCGTCGAGGACGCCAAGCCCTCCCAACCATCCCTAACGGTCTGCAGATCTAAGTTCGCGTTGGCCAAGCGCTGCTGTCTATCCGCCAATCGCTCAGCGAAATCGTTCGATTGTGCACTTCCCATGATCGCTCCTGCGGTTCATGTTGATCACCGAAAACGTGGGCTGAGTTTAGATGGCGGGCGATTCGACGTCGTGAGAGCCGACCGCGCACTTTCACCGGTACTGGCGCGCACTACCCGATCGCCTGCGCCATCAGGTTCTCCTGAGTGAGCGCCTGGGGCGTTACCGAACCGATGTCGAAACTTTGAAGACCGCTTTCTCACGCTTACCGCCCGTTCATAGGGTCGATCTCAAAGGGCAGCAAGGGGTCGATTCCGACCGTCCGGCGGCCCACCCAGCCGGGTATCAAGTGTCAGACTTTATCCACTAGGTTCTTTTGCGCCCGACCGAACCCGAGGAGCTAAAGATGAGGCCAGCCCTGCGAAGAACGCTTCTAATCTGCTTGGTCCTGCTTTGGCCGATCAGTTCGGGGAGTGCGGATGACGGTGTCAGGAAACAGGCAGTTGCCTGGCCGGACAGTTTCGTCACCCGTCTTGAAGCGCTCGCTCTGCCGCAGACCCTGAACGCGGACCTGCTCAGTCATGACAGCGACCCTCACTCTCGAACGAAGGTGCGACACCCATCATATGGCCTCGCCGGCGCGCATCGTCGCCGAGCGGGTGAAGGGCGCCGACAAACAGCCGACGGCGGAGCAACTGCAACTGCTCGGCGTGAGTACTTCCGATGCTGTCCGCTATCGCCGGGTGCGGCTGCACTGCGGCGCTTATATCCTGTCGGAGGCGGACAACTGGTATGTACCGACTCGACCGAGCAATGACATGAACCGGCTGCTCGACACCACCGAGACTTCTTTCGGCCGGGCAGTCCAGCCTCTGAATTTTCGACGCCGAACCCTGTCAGCAAAACTGCTCTGGCTGCCTCTGCCCGAAGGCTGGGAAACTCGTGCATCCATCTCAGACAGAAATCCCGCAATGCTGCGGATTCCCGATGCGGTACTCGAACATCGTGCTGTCTTGACACTGCCGAATGGCACACCGTTCAGTGCGGTGGTCGAGACGTATACGGGCGATATTCTAGCATTCCTACCACCGTCGGGACCTTAGGTTTGTTCTCGAAATGAGATCGCGTCAAAGAGGGAAACATCTTTGTGCGTCCACGACACATATCAAAGTGCGTCGTCGGTACATGACATCCGGTTTCAAGCGAATAGATTTCCGCCAACGGAGGGACTCACTTCGTCCCCCATGATTGGCGAAGACGCGAGCGTTGGCTCTCGGCCTGAAGAAGTGGCTTCGGGCGTGGGAAGCACACGCCGGCGCGTCACGTCGCCCGGAAGAGATAGCTCCGCTAGAGAGATCAGCCGACATGGCGAGAGAAGAATCATGACCACTTCCACACAGGGCACCGCGGTGGTGACGGACGCTGCGTCAGGCATAGGCGCGATCTATGCCGATAGACTCGCGCGGCGCGGCTACGATCTCGTTCTCGTTGCACGCAACTGCGAGCGTCTCGATGACGTGGCGAGGCGCTCCACCACGGACGAGACCGGCCGAACTGTCAAGATCGTCGCGGCGGATCTGGCCGAAAAGATGGATCTCGGAAGGATCGAAGCGTTGCTGCGGAGCGACCTCAGTATCTCGCTGCTGGTGAACAGCGCGAGTGTCGGGGTCTCGGGTCCGCTGGCGGAGTTTGACGTCGACAAAATGGAGGACATGATTGCGCTCAACGTCAGGGCGCTGACCCGGCTGACCAGCGCGGCGGTTCCAGGATTCGTCAGCCGCGGGGGCGGCACGATCATCAACATCGCATCCGACGTTATCGCGCCAGGAATTTTGAACGGTGTCTATGCCGGGACCAAAGCGTTCGTGCTGGCGCTGAGCCTGTCGCTGCACGAGCAGCTTTCCGACAAGAATATCCGCGTGCAGTTTTGGGAGATTGCCGGACATCCGATCGGACATTTACCGCGCCAGATTGTGATGCAGGCAGGCGACATGATCGATGCCGCACTCGCCGGCCTTGACTACGACGAACTTACCATCCTCTCGCCTCTACCGGACGCCGCAGATTGGCAGGCTTATGGCCGCGCCAGTGAAGCTATCCGGCAGTCGGAACAAGTGGAGGCATCAAATGACGATACTTAGAGTGCTTGTCGCGGCGGCAAGCGCGTTCGGGATGATAGTGATGTCGCATGATGTCACCGGCGCGACGAACAGCGTGTCCCTCCGCGATGCGTCCGTCGTCGACAGGCTGCCTGATGATCATCCAATTGGACTTGGAACAATCATCACTCCCGTATCCGTAGAGCGTGCAAAGAACTTGAACGTTGCCACCCTCTCAACCTTCCTCGTCGACTATCCGCCAGGCGCTTCGGCGATGCTCCATCGCATGCCATCACCGGGGTATGTGCTGGTTCACGTGCTATCTGGGACGATCCGTGCTTCGGCCTGGCACGCAGGCGTCGGCATCTATCACACAGGAGAGACGTGGGTGGAGCCTGCTTTCGCCTACAGCATTGCGACCGCAAATTCGAGTGATCAACAATCGGCTCAAGCCCTCGTTATTCTCGTTACACCGGATACGAGAACGCAGACGGGCCGATCCACTCGAGTCGAATGAGAAAAACCCATGCGTAGACATGTGAAAAAACCCAATATTCGGGTGATAACCACAAACGCTCCTCCCTCTGAACTGGGCGACTCCGGAATTGAAGTGAGTCCACTAAGATTTCGCGTCATCTCGGTGCAGGACCTTACCGCAGAAGTCCTGAAGCGGTCCGGCATAAAGCGCGGCATGCGTGTTCTCGACCTCGGATGCGGCTCTGGTGACGCATCTCTCTTGATCGCCAAGATGGTTGGTCCTTCTGGCCTGGTGGTCGGTGTCGATGAGTCGGCGCAAGCCATTGATGAGATAGAGAGATGAGCCAAGATAGCAAGGCTTTGCGCTGGTGCCCGGCGCTTGGTCCCTCATTGGAGCGGATGAATGAGCAGTGCACCGAATCCGCTTCAGCTGCTTCAGGAACAGCGCAGGGGAAATCGCTTCGTGTGCGAATCGATCGCGATCGCGGCCAAGGCCACCATCGATGCAAGGCTTTGGCGCCGGAGTTGTTCGAACTTGATTCATTGGGAAAAGCCCATCCGGTCGGCGACGGTCGCGTCGCGCCCGAGCTCGAAGAGAAGGCGTGGCTCGCGCGAGCCAATTGCCCAGAAGCGGCGTTGGACGTCACGGAGGAGTAGCCGGTCGTGTCTTGCAAGAACTGATTCACGTGATCGAGAAGTAGTGACGTTACAAATGCAAGGCGATTCCCGCGAGTTGAAATTCTCACGCAATGGAGTGTCGCCACACTGTAGCTCGACTTCCCGCGGGAAGACCTTCGCGGCCCGCGAGTGTCGCCCGTCTTTTGTGATGATCTGCAACGCTACAGCGGAGCCGCCGCGGATATCGAAAGGAGAACGCCTGTGATGCCAACTCTCGATCACCTCGCTTCTGTGCCATATTGCCCGATGCCCTCGCCGTCGACCGATATCGAGGTGACGAGAAGGGAAGACGGCACGCTGATCCTACGATCGCGCATTATGCTTGCGGGGGTGAGCGGGACGATTTGCTCATACCTCCCGCACTGGGCCAGGGAAGCGCCGGATCGCGTCTTTCTCGCGCAACGAACAAGCGACAATGTGTGGCAGCAAATCAGCTATGGCGAATTCTGGTCTCGGGTGCGGTCGGTGGGGCAGGCGCTGATTGATCGCGGAGGAGCAGGAGGCGATACGCTGGCCATCCTGTCCGGAAATTCAATCGAGAATGCCGTGATCCAGTTCGCCGCGATGTCGGTCGGTCTGCAGGTCGCGCCGATCTCGCTAGGCTACAGTCTTCTACCTGGTGGCCTCAGCCGCATCGAGGAGATCGCCAAGGTCCTCACGCCAAAGTTTGTGTTTGCCCAGAACGCCGATCCCTATGTGCAAGCCCGCGGCATCCGCGGCTTTGCGCAGGCCGAATGGATGACGGCCGAGAGGGCGGCCGGTACCACGCCGCTGTCGGAGCTATGCGGCGCGACGCCCGGCCGCCTATTTGAAGCGAGGTTCGCGGCGGTCGGACCGGACACAGTCGGCAGAATCCTGTTTACGTCGGGATCCACCGGGTCTCCCAAGGGAGTAATCAACACCCACCGCATGATGTGGAGCGCGGTGCAGATGATCGCTCAGGTCATGCCGGTCTCGCATCCGCCGGTGCAGCTCGAATGGCTGCCCTGGCATCACACGATGGGTTGCAACATCATTCTCAACGGCATCCTGAAGAACGGCGGCTCGCTCTACATCGACGATGGTCGGCCGACCCCCGAGGCGTTTGACCGAACAATCGCCAATCTGCACGATGTCTCTCCGACGGCCTCTTTCAATGTCCCCGCCGGCTACGCGCTGTTAGTCGCCGCTCTCGGTAAGGATCCGGTGTTGAGAAGCAAGTTTTTCGCTCGCCTCGAACGAATGATGTTCGCCGGCGCGGCGATATCGGCGGCTGTAATAACAAGGCTTCAGGAGCTTGCGGTCGAGGCCAGGGGCGAGCGAATTCCGATTCTGGCTGGATACGGTGCCACGGAAACCGGGCCAACCATCTGCGGATCTTATCGACCGTGCGAGGGCCCGGGAGAGATCGGCCTGCCGGCACCCGGCGTCGAACTCAAACTGGTTCCGGCGATGGACGGTTACGAGGCGCGGGCGCGTGGCCCGAACGTCATGCCCGGCTATCTCGGATTGCCCGAACTATCCGCGGCAGCGTTCGACGAAGAGGGCTTCTACCGGGTAGGCGATGCGGTCGCGTTCATCGATCCCGCCGATCCGTCCCGCGGGCTGAAGTTTTCCGGGCGTCTCTCCGAGAATTTCAAAATGATGAATGGCACATGGGTGCTCGCCGGCAACCTGCGCACAGCCATTCTGAACCGGATGGGCGGCGTGCTGCAAGATCTGGTCGTCGGAGGCGAGAACCGCGATTCGCTCGTTGCGTTGGTCTGGCTCAATCCGGACCGTGCAAAGCAAAATGCCATCGGCGCGACAGGCACAGACGCCGTGGAGACCCTTGCAGCGGATCCCGGCGTTTGCGCATACATCCATCGGGTTCTGGACGAGCACAACCATGCAGCAACGACCAGCGCGCGGATATCGGCCGTTGCCATCCAGATCCAGCCGCCGTCGCTCGCGGCAGGCGAGACAACGGACAAGGGGTACATCAATCAGCGCGCGGTCTTGAAGAATCGTGCCGCCATCGTCGACAGTCTCTACGCCGGAGCAAGTGCGCCGCACATTATCCGCCTTCGCTCTCATCCACGAGCATTGTCGAGGGCCGGGAGTGCCGTCACGTGAGTTGATTGCATGACCCCTTCCTTTATGTTTGCTGGACTCCACAATACTCCTCCGATCGGCTGCCGGCCTTGGATGCTCGCGCAGGTGAGCAGCCAAGGGAGACAGCTGTATTTGTTTTTGGCCGGCATGGATCACTCTGGCGCGGCGCTGCCCATGAGGAAGTGGATAATTTGATGGGAACAGCGCACGTTGCGCCTCCTCGTCAAACTCTATTTTGAAAGGGTGGTCTTTGCCCACGGCCCGGGCACGGGACACCGCCGGTCGGGCGTCTACGGCCGCAAACCACCGCATAAGGTCAGAAGTGTATCGCGAGCGAGCCAATCTGGCCGGTCCGACAGCAAAACAACGCTCTCCTGCTCGCGTGGCGGTCATCGCACGCACCGACGTTCCAGCAGGTGCGCGGCGTGCTCCAAACGACTGGAATAAATTAATTCGCTGCATGTACAGCCGCGCGCCGTTAGGAGCTTCTGGACGTAGCGTAGCGAAATCCCCGATCGGCTCGCGAGGTCCAGCCTCCAGTGATCTAACTTCTCGGCTGGTGATGGATTTGGAACCAGGTATCACCGCACGACGGGAATTTGATGGCAGAATCATCCAGGCCGGGCCCGCCGGATGCTCCCCCGAATAACGACATGCAAACAGAGTTAGCAGCAGAAATTGCCACGGCGGTTTTAGGAATGGAGCTGGTGACGCCATCCGACGCCGCTTCTTGGAATCCGTCGTCGAGCCGCACGTCCTTCCTCAAGTGCGGGAGCGGCAGGACTTGTGAATCAACAAGGTGCTCGTGTCGCCAATAATTTAAAACTTGTTAGGCGACTACCCGCTTTAGGCGACGGAGGCTACAGGCGAACGGCGCAAGCTCTCAAACGTCCGAATTCTTCAATCCATATTCAAAGCGCCGACATAACTTCGTTCATGCGAGTTGAACGAGGCGAGGTCTGATATGTGTTGTTCCAAAGGTCAAAAGGACGATTTTTGCGTTGCTCCGCTTCAGATAAAACATGATGCACCGGCGAGCTTAGGCCAATCAATTCCGCCGAAAGGATTGGACAGTCCCGGTGCGCAGCCCCAACTGTACCAAGCCTTATCGATTACACGGGACCATGCCTGGCGGTTGCAAAGGGTTTTCAGTACCGCGACGGCTATTGTATTTTCAGCCCTGGCTCCCGCCGCGCTGATGACAGCAATTTGGAGCGATCCAAAGCTCGCGCCGCTGGTGTTTGTCTTCACTTTGGTTATCGCGCTCAGTCATGCAGTTCTGCTGGGACTTCCGATCTTCTTGATTTTTCAGTCACGGGGATGGATCGGGATCACAGCATGCGTTGTGCTCGGTTTTGCGATCGGAGCCGTTCCAGGCGGCATTCTAACCTTTCCAGTGTCAGATTTCGCCCTTTATGGGAGCGCTTGGACCGCCGGTACGCCGACGGCGATTAGCGGGCTAAGTACAGCTGCAATATGGGTCAGCTATGTCAGGTCTCTCATGTATCTTGGCCTGCTCGGAGCCTTTGGAGGATTAGTATTTTGGGTCGTCCTGATGTCCTCGGGCGCATTAGATCAACATGGTGGAAAAAACTCGATGCTGGGGAAGCGCGCGCCGAGTCACCAGAAGAAATATTCATGGGCGATTGGAGCGCCGTTCGACCCGTCCGCTACTAAACCTTGTTCCGCCGAGACCGGCAACAGCGCGCGTTCGGGCGGAGCTCCGAGGACAGCGTTGAAATCGTTTATCATGTGGGCCTGATCGGCAAAGCCGCATCCATAGGCAATATCAGCCCAAGCCGATCCACGAGTCCGCTCGACCAACACCTTCTCGATTCTTGCACAACGTGCAAATTTCTTGGGGGTTACGCCAAATACGCTACGAAACCTGCGCAACAGTTGCCGCTCGCTTACGTGCAGGTCCGCGGCAAGCCGATGAACGCGTGTTGAAGGATTACTCCGCAAGCAGGCTGCAGCGTGACATATCATGGGATCGGGTTCGCGCGGACAGATGTGAGCGCATAGAAAGTCCGCTACTGCCGCCACTCTCTCTAAGCTAGTCGGCGCTTCGGAGACGGCCTCTTCAAGAAGCTTGACTTCGTGAGCATCGAAAACGTCGCCTAGATCGACTTTGGTATCTGAAAAACACTGCAAGTGCTCGGCGAACAAGAGGGCGCTGGCTTCCGGTTTAAGCCTTACCATTATTGCACCGAGCGGGCCGGGAGGACGTATCGTGCTAACTCCGGTATCTAGCTTTGTTATGATGCTGTAATATCGCCTGTGCTGATTGTTTGTGTCGAGGAACTTCCGAGAAGATCTCATGGCTTCACGGTATTGAACTATCAAATAAGGTGCCGTGCTGGGCAGCACCTTGATCGCGAGAGCCCGAGCCATGTCCGAATCAGGGTAGTCCCAATCCGAGATGTCTTCAACGAAGCTGGCGAGCTTCGGAAAGTTTTCACGAACGCTAAGCCGCCGGAACGGACAAATGGCGGCGGTGCTTCTGTTCTCACTGAGCAAAATCGGCTGCGACATCTCGTTCGTCCCATTTCATTTAGAGACTGGAGATGGTTCAAGCGCGGCCCGGCGATTGGCTGGCGCCATTCTCTTCTTGGCGTGGGCTTGATCTGCAGTCATCGACGGCATCGTCTCACGGCCGCGAACCGTAATCGTGCGAGGTCGCTGGCCCTTCACTGTGACGACGCTGCAAAGTGATTGTTGGCGCATCTGAGACTCCCGTAAATGTCTATCCGGGTAATGACTTAAGTGCTGCTCGTACTATTCCGCTAGTGGCTGCGAGTTCTTTTGCCGTACGCCAACCCGTCGATTTGCGACTAATCACACTCGCGGGTGGCAGCTCATGCAAGCCATTTGTCGTTACGCTAGTAACAGTAACGGCTCTGTTATCCGCTGGTTGAGACGAAGGGCCTTGTCGGATTTTTTCAATTGCATCCTCGTGCTGATCTCTATTCGTAGCTCAGACGATACGGAAGCCGTCTTGCAGTGTTCCGGTCGAATGAAGGAATGGAGCGGGAAATGGGAATAGGTGTAATTGCTTGCTCTGATGGTGCGTTCTGCACAGTTGCAACTTCGCGCGGCGCGGAAAGCTGCAAGCTTAGCCAGAACGATTCGGCGGTCATCGATCTCGATCGTCTTCGCACCGCGACAGTGCGCGCTCCGCCTGGTGAAAGTGCGTTTGGGCTCAACACATCCGATCTTTATCGCCTAACTACAGTCCGTCGATCGCTATTCTCGATTGAGATGATGGCGCGGACCGCAGTAGCGAGAATATTCGGCAGCCGGAACAAGCGGAGGCACCCAATGCGTGAACTCCCGAAACAGCTCAATATGCAGATGGCAACAGCAAACGTACCTCCCTCTGAGCCGGGTGGCTCCGGAATTGAAGTGAGCCCACTAGGATTTCGGGTCATCTCGGTGCAGGACCTTACCGCAGACGTCCTGAAGCGGTCCGGCATCGAGCGCGGCATGCGTGTTCTCGACCTCGGATGCGGCTCTGGTGACGCATCTCTCTTGATCGCCGAGATGGCTGGTCCTTCTGGCCTGGTGGTCGGTGTCGATGAGTCGGCGCAAGCCATTGATGAAGCTGAAAAGCGCGCAACAGTCGCCGGCCGTTGCTATTGGATGCGGTTCGTCAGGGCGAATCCCGACACCTTCGTTCCCCCTGAACGATTCGATGCTGTCGTTGTTCGGCTGAGTCTCTTGCGCCAAGGTGAACCCGCCACTTTCCTGCGGCTCTCCGCCTGCGTTCGCCCGGACGGAGTGATCATCGTCGTCTCTCCGGCAGGCCAGTCGCAAATGCCGATTCGATCCTTGATCGAAATGGGCCGGCTATTGTCATGGGCGCGGGGTTTGTGAGTTGCATAGCGCTCGAATGTCTGTTTCACGGCATCGATCTCGTCGAGGCGGGCGCCGATTGCTAGATGTTTGGCTGGAGACAAAATGATGCAAAAGAGCATTGCAATGGCGAGGAGGAAGAAAATTGCCTTGGTCGCTCACGACAATTGTGAATCGGCGCATCAGAGTGACCCCGCTCAGATCAATGATGTCAGTGCTTATCGCGCCGATCGGCGTCGGGACCCCGCGCCGATCTACACGCAGCTACTTTCACGACCACCTGTGTCCCCGACGGCGTCGGCTCGGCGACTCATCAAGGACTCCTGCACGCTTTCACCGGCGAAGAGCCCGGTTGAAAATAGGGGTATATAAGGATAACATATCAGAGTGGACGCGACCGGCAACCCTTAAAGTTGTGGTCTGCAACCGCGAATTTCCGTAGAAGGAACTTCAGTATCGAATTGGATAGAACGGGAATGAGACTTTGAGCGTAGAAAAGCCAGAAAAATGTAATTGCAACGAGGTGCGTCGTGCCGCCAGGCATCTTTCTCGGTTCTACGACATGGCGCTCGCACCTGTCGGTCTAAGGGCGACACAGCACACACTGCTCCGTCACCTTGCTGATTTTGGGCCGTCCACAATGGCGCAGCTCGCGCAGCGAATGGCGATGGATAGGGCGACCATGGGCCACAACCTCCGTCCGCTCGAGCGAGACGGGCTTCTCAAAATCGCGATTGACGATAACGATCGTAGATCGAGGGCTGTCTCGATCACATCTCTTGGCCGAGAGCGGCTACGGCAAGCGCGTCCGTTCTGGCGCCAGGCTCAGTCAACCTTCGAGGCAGCCGTCGGTGTCGACGTAGGCAAAATCCATGCGCTCATGGAGCGCATCGTGAATACGCCCTTGTTCGACCGCGAAGCATAACCGAAGGAATCGCGATAATCGGATAAGATTGTTCTCGAAGGTCACGCCGCAATCGAATCGGAAGGCTGCGGCGCGCCTGAGCGATCGGGACCTGCAATAACTTCTTTGCCCGGGTCTCGCACGGCCTTGATTGTTCGTGACCGCCGCAGCATCGTCAGCCTACCGGTGTTGTCGGCATGATTACGCCATGCGAACTGGCCGATCAACCATATCATGGTGAAGGTTGTACCCGGGTTAGCTACCGGTTGCACACTCGTTCACAACCCTCCGAAATCGCCCCAGTCAATGCTCATGTACTGGCCGACATCTTCCATGAGACGGGAGTTCTAAGGGTGTTTACGACATTGTCGACGGCAGGGGACCGGTGGTCGGTCCAACCATATCCGGCCATCCCGGCATCGATATCTCCTTTACCGGCTCGACGGCCGCTGGCATCGACGTGGCCAAGCGTGCTGCAGATACAGACAAGCGGGTTCATCAGGAGCGGTTTATGGCCTTGTCGCCTAGGTTCAGTCCGAAAGTGATGTTCGAGCCGAGTCGGTGGCCCGTCGGTTCCAGGCCAGGATGGTCTACATCAACGGAGCTTCAGAAGATTCTGAAGCGCCATTCGGAGGATACAAAATGTCGGGGAATGGCCGCGAGCGGAGTGAAATCGCGTTCGGAGAATTCCTTGAGACAAAGGCTATCATCGGAAAAGCCGCTTGATCCTTCGTGCGCCGAAAACCACTCACCGATGGCTGAAATGAACCTAGAGCGTAAAGGGCGGTGCACGTCGACTCGTACCGATCGGAATTGGTCCGAGTGGATCGGGCCGAAGCTTGAAAAGCTTCCGCCCGCCGATCTCGGTGTTCTGCTCCGCCCTGTTTTAGCAACGCCGATATCCTTGCGATGAACACGTGAGCTTATCCGCTGCCTAAATCTCGGCCTGCCATTCCGCCGCTTACGTTAGGTCTAGACATGGTTTGATAATATGCTTATATGCCCCTAACGAGCATCTAAAACATTGGCGCTTCCAAAGATAAGCGCGACAATAAGGAGACTAGTATGCGTGGTATGCGGAACTTCGGTGTCGCGTCTGGTCGCGACGCAGTGTTTGCGATGCCGCTCGAGGACATCGATCCGGTGGACGCGGAGATCTTCAAGAACGGAACTTATCTCCACCATTTCGAACGGCTCCGCAAGGAAGACCCCGTCCACTATTGCGACCGAAACGAGCACGGACCGTACTGGTCGATCACCAAGTACAACGACATCATGTATGTCGATACGAACCACGCGCTTTTTTCGTCCGAGCCGACCATCACCTACAAGACGGCCTTCGAGAATCCACTGCCAATGTTTATCGCAATGGACCCGCCTCGTCATGAATCGCGGCGGAAGGCTGTGACGCCAGCTTTCACCGGACCAAACCTGAAGATCCTTGAAAAGCTAATTCGTGAGCGCGTCGGACAGATTATGGATTCGTTGCCGCACAACGAGACATTTGACTGGGTAGATCGAGTGTCCATCGAACTGACATCGCAGATGCTCGCAACTTTGCTGGATGCGCCAGCTGAAGATCGCAGAAAGCTGATTCATTGGTCCGACATCGCCACCTCGGCCGAGGTTTTCGACGAGAGGCGCCGCAAGGAATTGCTTGAATGCGGAGAATACTTCACGCGTCTCTGGAACGAGCGCGTGAACGCGTCTCCTCGTCTGGATCTCATTTCCATGCTGGCCCATGGCGAAGCGACGCGAAATATGAGCCCGATGGAGTTCCTGGGAAACATGGTGCTGTTGATCATCGCCGGCAACGACACCACGCGTAACTCGATGAGCGGCGGCGTGGTTGCCATGCACGAGAGTCCGAAGGAATTCGAAAAGCTGCGGGCCGATCCAGCGCTTGTCGGCAACGCCGTGTCGGAAATTATCCGGTGGCAGACACCGCTCGCTTATATGCGCCGCACGGCGAGCCAAGATGTGGAGTTGCGCGGAAAGACCATAAGAAAGGGTGACAAGGTTTTGCTGTGGTACGTGTCGGGCAATCGAGACGACGAGATCATAGAGAACCCCGATGCTTTCTTGATCGAACGAGCCCGCGCCAGACAGCATCTGTCGTTCGGTTTCGGTATCCATCGTTGTATCGGCAACAGGCTGGCAGAAATGCAGCTCCGTATCGTCTGGGAGGAGATCATCAAGCGCTTTCGACGGATCGAGGTCGTTGCAGAGCCGGTTAGAGCTCCATCCTCCTTTGCAAATGGTTACACCTCGCTTTCCGTTCGCATCGCTGCGTAGTCATGAGGACCGCGCCCGCAGGAGCCGCCTCGGGCGATATCCTCGAGATATAGGTACGGTGCCCATCCTGTGCATCCGTGGCGGCTGGGTATCGCGTGGTTTTACCGGACATCCGGGGATATGGACAAAGCGAAGCGACAAAGGGTCCGGCCAGTTGCTCATTGCCGGCAGCCGCGATCCCATAATCGCCGGTAGTTAGGGGGGGCAGCTCTGCAAGCTCTTCCGGAACTGGTACCCGGGGTGAAGCAAGTGCTCATTCCTGACGGTGGGCACTGGATACAGCAGGAACGGCCGAAGAGGTCAATCGCGCGCGTTGATCGAACATCTGCAGGTCGTCCGTAATCGTCGGGTTGCCAGCTCCCAGTTTGGAAGACCGCTTGCAGGATGCAGCCGAGGAACAAAATGGATCTTTCGCAATGAGCCGGGCGGTGCACCATGTCGTACTCGACCCTATGCGGCGGGGTTAGCCTCGCGTTGAGGTCAACTTCGAAAAGCCAGGCCGCCAGAACTAGATCGCTGGCCAGCGCAACTGCCTCATGCGGAACTGCTCGTATCTTGCGCCCGTTCCGGCGAGAATCATCGGATCGCGTTCAAGCAGCGTTGCGAGGTCGTCACCCTCTTGAAGAACAAAAAGCGACAGCCCGAATCCCCCCGCTGGATCCTCCACAGGGCCGTGAGCGATCACTTTGCCCAGTGTCAGCAACGACTGCAGATATTCCCCATGAGCCTTCATTAGCTGTGCCTCAGCTTCCGACATGGTGCGGATAAAATCCGGACGAGGCGGGTAGAACTTGCAGAAATGGTAACGCATGTCTGATCTCTTTTGGTTCCAGGAAATGTCCTGCGGCTTCGCTCTTCTACTGCTGGCTTTCAGGCATCGCGACTAGCAGGCCGTCCAAAGCCGGAGTCACCTTGATCTGACAGGACAGACGGCTGTTGTTCTCGACACCGTCAGCAAATTCGAGCATCTTGCTTTCGGCCTCGGAGCGTTCGCCCGTCGCTCCAAGCCAATCTTCGTCTACATAGACGTGACAAGTCCCGCAGGCGCAGTTGCCGCCACAGTCGGCGTCGATGCCCGGAACGCGATTCGCTATCGCGCCTTCCATAACGGTCTGGCCAAGATCCACCTCGATAACATGCATTAAGCCGCTATGCTCGACATAGGTGATCTTGACCATTTCATTTCCCGCGATGCGATCTAAGGCCTTACAGTCCGGGTGCTCAGGCTCATCCGCTCAAGCAAACGCGCGCTTTGGATTGAGGTCCTTGACCTCACGGTGTTGGATATGATTGGGCGTTCCCTTGGCGAAACGCCACGCTTCCGTCTCGATCACCTGTCGGAACGTCGTGGCCTTACGTCCAAGCAGCCTTTCTACATCATGCGTCACCTCCGCGATGTAGCGATCCCCCGCATTCTGCATCGCAAGATTCGTTAGATGAAGAGCAGCGTGGTCGGTGATTTGAGGCATGAGTTTGTACATGTTCTTCCGAAACTCCTCGAGCGTCCCCGGCACATATTGAATTGGCCGAGCAAGTACGGCAGAAATGTCATCTGCAAATCCATGCATGTCCTTGCGTTCCGCTCCGGTTAGTTCGTATGACTTGCCGGCATGTCCGGCCGGATTGGACAGGATCTCGACACAGACGTCGCTTACATCCACCGTCGCCACGGGCGCCGTCTTGCCGAGACCAAAGGGCAGCCTGATCGTGTCGTCTTCCTTGATCGTCATCGCCGGTATCCAAAGCGTAATCGGATTCTCGACGAACATGGCCGCCTGAATATGTGAAACCGGCAGCCCCGACCAATCCAGCGCACGCTCGCCGACCCAGTGCGCGCGTTGCTGGGGTGACCACTGAACGTCCGCGCCCAGGACCTGGACACGTTGCTCCTGCGGCGCCGACATCGTCTCGAGCGACATATAACATTGCTCGTAATCGGACATGTTCACAAAGATCTCGGTTCCTCCTTCCGCCTTGGCGGCTGCAGCAAGCAATATTGTAGCGTCTGCGTAGGATGGATTGAGACTCATGCTGAAATACACGCGCCGAACGCCTTTCATGGCAAGGGTGACGTCGCGCGGGTTGAGTAAATCGCCGACGAAAACCTCGGCTCCGAGATCGCGCAAATTTTGTGCCCGCTCGTCGTCGATGCGGACGAAACCACGAACATTAAATCCGCGATCCAGTAGCTTCTTCACGATCGTCCGGCCGACCGATCCCGTTTGACCTCCCGCGCTGGTCACGAGAATAGGCGTACTCTTGCTCATTTTGCTTCCTCCTGCTCACGAGCGTCTGTCTGGTCGTTATTGTGCCTGTCGATCGTAACAGTAGATCGGACAAAATAAGGGCATATGAGACATATAGCGCGGATCGATATTGGTATGCAAGACCTGACGCAATCGAGGGGCGAAAAACTGATGAGTGCGCAGCAGATCCAGTGACCAATCGCAGCGGGTCTCGACAGGCGAGTGGGCATGTCCTTCGTTTCTTGGTCTGGCGCTTGCTTCGGAGGGACGGGGTGTGTCGCTGAGTCAGGTGGCTTCTGTCGAGCGTCCCCACGAGCTTTTATTTCGAGGGCGAACCGATGGTCTCCGAATAGCAGGTCTGGACATAGGGGCGTATATAGTCTTATATGCCCCTAAAAGAGGAGCATTTTCACATTGGTGTTGAATTGGGGGAGGCGAGCATGGATGGTATAGGGAATTGCAGTGTCGCTTCGGTTCGCGACGCAATTGCTTCGATGCCGCTCGCGACCATCGAGGGGCGCTCCAGCGGGCTGCGATTTGCAGCTGCGATTGCAATTATCGTCGCAAGTAGCAGCATTGCAGTTGCCCAGAAGAAATACGACGCGGGGGCTTCTGACACCGAGATCAAGATCGGCAATATCATGCCCTATAGCGGACCGGCCTCCGCCTATGGCGTGATGGGCAAGACGGAAGCCGCGTATTTCGATAAGATAAATGCGGAAGGCGGAGTGAATGGCCGCATAATCAAGTTCATCAGCTACGATGACAGCTACAGCCCACCAAAGGCCGTGGAGCAAGCGCGCAAGCTGGTGGAGAGCGACGAGGTTCTCCTGGTCTTTGGCCCGCTCGGCACGTCCTCAAATTCCGCGATCCAGAAATATCTCAACGGCAAGAAGGTCCCGCAGCTCTTCGTCTCCTCTGGCGCCTCCAAATGGAATGACCCTCAGCATTTTCCATGGACCATGGGTTGGCAGCCTTCCTACCAGAGCGAGGGGCGGGTCTTCGCGAAGTACGTCCTGAAGGAAAAGCCAGGCGCCAGGATCGGAGTGCTCTACCAGAACGACGATTTTGGCAAGGAATATCTGAAGGGCCTCAAGGACGGTCTTGGCGCCAAGGCTCACATGATCGCTGCCGAGGAAAGCTATGATGCTGCGGAACCCACGATCGATAGTCATCTCGCGAAGCTGAAGGCTTCGGGTGCCGACGTCTTCATTAGTTTTACCACCCCAAAATTCGCAGCGCAGGCGATCAAGAAAATTGCCGAACTCGAATGGCGACCGATCCAGCTTCTCGCGGGCGTGTCAGTTTCCGTAGGCGCCGTCATAAAGCCCGCAGGTTTCGAGAACGCGCAAGGTATTCTTTCTGTCGGTTACATCAAGGATCCGTCCGATCCGCGATGGGAGAACGATTCCGGCATTAAGAAGTTCAATGCGTTCTTTGAGAAGTACGCTCCTCCGGGAACCAATAGAAACGACGGCTTTGTCGCCTACAGCTATTCTGTGGCCCAGACGCTTGTGAAGGTGCTCGAAATGTGTGGGGATGATCTGACTCGGGATAACGTGATGAGGCAAGCCGCAAATCTAAAGGGATTTGTGCCTGACACAGTACTTCCCGGTATCACACTCAACACCTCACCAACCGATTTTGCTCCAATGAAGCAACTGCAGGTCTGGAGATTCAAGGGCGAAACTTGGGAGCCCATCGGTGGCGTCATAAGCGCGGATCTCAGCGAATAGCCACGTCTGAACAGGTCGTCGGCACGATCCGCGGCTCAGTACCGAGTGACGCTGTGCTTCCGTCGCCGGCTCAGACCGAGTGGCTACATCAAAAATGGAAGGGCGGAAATGCAGGCTGCACCCTATAAGGAATTACCGTTTCCGCCAGTTGAGCTGGATGTGACGCGGCGAGCCGATGGCGCAATAATCCTGCGATCGCCGCGGCCTTTGACCAATGTTGCGCGAAGCGTCTGCGACTACCTTCCCAAATGGGCGTCCGAAGCGCCGGACCGAATCTTTCTCGCGCAGCGCGATAACACCGGAAAATGGCGAGGTGTGAGCTACGCCTCCGCGTGGCGAATGGCTCAGTCGTTTGCACAGGCCCTTCTCGAGCGCGGCTACAGGCGAGGGGATCACCTTGCGATCCTTTCCGGCAATTCCATTGAGCACGCGATTGTCACTTTTGGAGCGATGTGCGCGGGCTTGGCGGTCGCGCCGATATCACCAAGTTACACCCTTTTGCCGGGTGGCCTTGATCGGCTGGCGCACATCGGTGAGCTGCTCCACCCGTCGCTCGTGTTCGTTCAGCAGCTTGGCCCCTACCGCAGCGTGATGGGTCTTGCCGGATTCAGACAGGCCAGATGGATCGCAACCGAGCGGACCGATCAGGTCATGCTGCTGGATGAGCTCTTGACGAGCAGGCCAGGTGCGGGGTTCGTACAAGCTTTTGACAGCCTCGGCCCCGATGATGTTGGAAAAATTCTGTTCACGTCCGGTTCGACTGGCCTACCGAAGGGCGTCCTCAATACGCATCGCATGATGGCAAGCGCCGTTGCAATGGGCGCGATGGTCAGCGGGCTCGGAGAACCGTCGGTTCAGCTGGAGTGGCTGCCCTGGCATCATACGATGGGCGGTAATGCGACGCTCAACAGCGTCCTCAGGAATGGCGGATCGCTCTATATCGATGACGGTCGTCCAACCTCGGACGCGATCCATCGGACGATCGCAAACCTTCGGTCGGTATCGCCCACATCGATGATGAACGTCCCACTCGGTTGGGCCTTGTTGGTGGACGCCTTGAAGTCTGACGGCCAGTTGCGCCAGGCATTTTTTCGCCGACTTCAGAGGTGCATATATGGGGGTGCCGCAATGCCCAGCACGACCTTGGATGCGATGCAGGAGCTGGCCGTTAGCACAATCGGAAGGAGAATTCCGTTCGTGAGCGGTTACGGAACGACCGAAACCGCTCCTGGGATCTGCTCAACGCAGTGGCCAAGCGAAGAATCTGGCGAAATCGGCGTGCCATTCCCCGGCCTCGAAGTGAAGCTCATTCCGGTTCGCGACTGCTACGAGATTCGTGTGCGTGGCCCGAACGTAATGCCGGGATACTTGAAGCAGCCCGAAGCAACACGAGCTGCCTTCGATGAGGAAGGCTTCTATTGCATCGGAGATACGGTTACCTTCGTCAATTCGGACACGCCGAGTCGCGGGCTCCGTTTTTCCGGACGCCTATCCGAAAGCTTTAAACTGACCAACGGAACCTGGGTTGTAGGGGGCGACCTGCGGGTCAAGTTGCTCAACGCTTGCGACGGCGTACTTAGAGACGCGGTGATCGCCGGCGAGAACCGAGACGCCTTAACCGTTCTTGCCTGGATCAATCCAGAGCGCGCGGCCACGCTGGCGTCAGATAAGCAATCCGGAACAGACGTGGCACGTCTATCACGAGACCCCGGCGTGCTCGCCTATGTCTGTCGGGCCTTCGAGGCGCACAATCAGAGCGCCAGTTCGAGCAACCGGGTTTCAGCATTTATGCTGTTGGACGAACCGCCGTCACTCGGGAAGGGGGAAATTACCGATAAAGCCTACATCAATCAGCGAGCCGTACTCGCCAACAGAGCCGCCCTCGTGGACGCACTTTACGCCGAAAGTCCCGAAAGCGGGGTTGTCATTTGCGCAGGTTCTGCGCCGGGCTCATAGGAGTGGCTGCTCCGTTCTAGATCACCTCGAGATCAGGCGAGCCCTTTTAGGTTGAGGAACTGCGATCTCTCGGTCACTGTCGCGTCAAGGGTCGGGACTGGCGCCATGTCTTCGGTGACGGACTGGCTCATGCTCTGTCTCCTGATCTTGCCCTCATCCCCGGTTGATATCGGCGATCGGAGACTGCTGGCGGGACCACATCTTCCAGAGTGTGAGCCGGTCGTCAGTTCGCAGAGGGCGAGCCGCATGCCTCCGCTTCGCGACTATTGTCACCAGCGGTCACACAACACTCGCTACCAAGCGTCGCTGCTCCTAACTTGGGCCGGACTTCCACCGGCTGGATCGCTCCAGCTTGCGGCTGGCGCACCTACTCGATTAGTGAGGCGCCCCCCTTATGTCGGGCAGACCCAAAGAGGCGGTCGGTAGCGATCTGGATGCGGAGATTTGATCTGTTCGGCCTGGGTTAGCCGATTCCCGATTCGTTTAATCGCGCCCTGCGCCTTTGGTCCGAGCCGGGCTCGCGATATGGATCGTCGCGAGCTGGGATCCGGTCGTGCGGGGCGTCGATAGAGGCCTCAGTCGCCTCAGGCGCGCGTATGCGTGGGCGGGCAGGCAAACTCCGCTACGGCGATGCCACCCGAGCGCTAGGCGTTGCGAGCGAATAATGAATGCTCACTTGCACCGGCGAGCACTATTCGGGCGCCATTAGCACCGCGCGCTTCGAGATGGGCACTCGGGGTATGACCAAACCGATTCCGGAATCTCCTTGCGAAATGAGCATAGTCGCGGAAACCGCACGCGTATGCGATTTCGGTGAGATGATGACCTGTCTCGAGCGACGCCCGACGTTCCAGAAGTTGCGCGGCGTGATCCAAACGAATGGAATAGACTAATTCGCTGCATGTACAGCCGCGCGCCGTCAAGAGCTTCTGGACATAGCGTAGCGAAATCCCCGTTTCGGCTGCCACCTCGGCGGGGCCGAAGTCCGGATCGGCGCAGCGATCCATTATGACGCCCCGGATACGGGCGAACAGCCTGTCCGCATGACGGGAAACAGGCCCCGGATCAGAGGGCGCAAACAGGGCGCCAAATAGATCGTAGAGGGCTAGTACCTCTGCACAGTGATTATGACTCTTTGGAAGCGTCTGGGTAGGCTCGGCCCATTTTTGCGCGGGCTTTTTCTGTCGTGAACATCCATTTGATGCGGGAGCGTGCAGCATTTCTCTGCCGTTCCCAAGCGGTGATTTCGCGGCGCAGTCGCTTGGGGTCGTCGATCCTGCGAGCGAGGCACTGTCCCCGCAAGACGCCGATCTCGATCTCAACCATGTTGAGCCAGCTTGCGTGCTTGGGAGTGAAGTGGAACTCGATCCGCCGCAAGATCCGTCTGGCTTCGGCGGGCGGAAAGGTCTGATACAGGGCGCCGGCGGAGTGGGTCGATAAGTTATCCTGCACGACCCGGATGGTCTCGGCATCGGGATAATGGATGTCGACGAGGTCACGTACGCATTCGGCATAATCTTTTGCCGCTCGTCGCTCTGTAAGTTTGACCTTGCGCCAGGGACGATGCACGTCGAGGAGAACGAAGAGATTGACCGTCCCGTTGCGACGATACTCGTAATCGTAACGTTCGAGCCGGCCCGGCTTCATCGGGATTGGCTGACGGACCTCGCCGATGAGTTGCACCGGACTTTCGTCGAGGCACACGACCGGCCGCTTGGGATCGGGCACCTCGGCATAGAGATCAAGCACGTCCTCCATGCGGGCGACGTATTCGCCATCGACCTGCGGAATGCACCACATATCTTTGCGCCATGGTTTGAGGTCATTTTCCGCCAGGCGTCGCCGAACCGTCTCGTGCGACAGGCTGTCGTGTTCGGTGAGATTGACTATCGCACCTGCCAGCAGCTTGAGCGTCCAGCGGGCACGGCCCTTTGGGGGGCTGGCACAGGCGGTCGCCACCAGCAAGGCTTCTTCCTTGCCCGTGAGTTTGCGCTCCGCTCCGGGACGCGGCTCTTCGCTCAGCGCCCGCTCCAGATTGCCTTCCACGAAGCGTCGCTTGGTCCGGTACACGGTCGAGCCGCTCACGCCAACGCTCCTGGCGATCTCCTCGTCGCCGGCCGCGGCATCGGCAGCCAGCAAAATCTGTGCTCGCTTGAGCTTGCGGGACGCATGCTTGCCGCCGCTAAGCAGCACCTTGAGTTCGGTCCGCTCGACTTGGCTGAGTTCGACCCGATAGCGTACATTCATGCCTGCCTCCTTGATCGAGGCACGCACGAACAACTGAATCGGATGGCCGGCGTGAGTCCTTCGGCAAAAGCCTTCACGCCCAAACAGGGGCAGTACCTCGCCTTCATCCACCTCTATACGCGTCTGCACCGCAGACCCCCGGCGGAAACCGACATGCGAGAGTATTTTCGCGTCACCCCGCCTTCGGTTCACCAAATGGTGCTCTCGCTCGAGCGAGGCGGCCTCATCAAAAGGCAGCCCAGGACACCTCGTAGTATCGAAGTCCTCGTTGATCCCAACGACCTGCCGGAGCTAATCTGACCGCCGACCCAACCCGTCAAAATCACTGTGCAGAGCCACTAGTCGCATGTGGGGGCCGGTTGGCACAGCTATCGATTGATCGTCTCCAATGCCGTCGAGAACGAGCTGCCAGAGGACGCGCGCTGCCGCCGTTCCGCCGCGCCCGTACAAGCAAGCCTGCGGCTCGAATCCGAGATGAGAAATGAGCGAGTGGCGCGGCAAATATATACACAGCCATTGCGAACCGTTTTCAGATAGACGCGTCGAAGGGCGCGCCCCATCGATGAGTCCAATATCTCCCACGGCGAGTTGCACAGTGTGCTCGTTCTGGGTCACCGCTGACCGACCGGCGACCTGAAATGATGCACAGTACCAATCCACGTCAGCGAGGCGAACATCACGGCGCGTCCGCTCGAACCGGTAAGTGTTGCCGCCATGATCCGCGGCCGCAAGCCCGCATTGGATTTTGATCGCGGCTGCTGCGACCCCGTAAACGCTAACTCGTCGCATCCAACCGGCAGAAGCATTGCGGTCGATCACTTCATGATCGCCTCCGCACGTCGAGCCGAGCAAACCCGCCGCCGCGCAAATAGGCGATATAGATGCCGACCAGTCCTCGAAGTTCAATTGCGGGGTGCCGACGAAATCACAGCTTTGTTGCACCATGGTCTCCATATTTACAGGTATACGAGCACTATTCACTGTTCGCCTCGGAGTTGGGCACCGCCACGCGCGAGTTCCAGTAGCGGCACGAAGATGTGTGCTGGACTTGATCTTACGATCCGGGCCCCCGGGTAATTAGTAGTACGATGACGGCTTTTGAGTTTTTGTTCGGCGGAAGCACGCACACATCCTGGAAAAAGGTCTCGATCTGCCGGCCACATGAAGCACCAGGCGCGCCTTGCTGGATTAGACAGCCACTGCTGCTCTGTAGGACCTGGTTTCGCGGGAAAGGGGACAGTGCGCGCTCGTACCCGGTCAAAGTACGCGTGGGGCTCACCACTTCTGACCTCTGTCGGTCTATTTCAGTCTCGATATCCGTCGCAGCCGGCTGCTCGACGCGCGCTGAATATTGTCGCCCCGTACCGGCGCGCCCGCTATCGCGCTCTGAGCAAGCCGGTTCCAGCGTGTCAAATCACTTGCGGGACCGACTATTCCTATTTCGGTTTAGGCCGGTTCAAGGATTTGGAAGAGATTAGTCTGTCCGTGGCCGAATTGGAGTCCATCGGGAATGCCAAGCATCTCATTCCGCGAATTCGAAACTAAAGAGCAAGGGCCGAGGTCGCCAGGGTCTTTGACGCCTCGCCCCAACCCGAGAAGCCAAAGATGAGGCCTGCACTGGGAAAAACAATTCTGATCGGCTTGGTCCTGCTTTGGCCATTCGGTTCGGGGAGTGCGGATGACGGTGCCATGAAACGGACGATTCCCTGGCCGGACAATTTTGTCAGCCGTCTTGAAGCGCTCACTCTGCTGCAGACCTTGAACGCCGACCTGCTCAGTCATGACAGCGCGACCCTCACTCTCGAACGATGGTGCGACACCCATCATATGGCGTCGCCGGCGCGCATCGTCGCCGAGCGGGTGAAGGGCGCCGACAAACGGCCGACGGCGGAGCAACTGCAACTGCTCGGCGTGAGTACTTCCGATGCTGTCCGCTATCGCCGGGTGCGGCTGCACTGCGGCGCTTATATCCTTTCGGAGGCGGACAACTGGTATGTACCGGCTCGACTGAGCAATGACATGAACGGGCTGCTCGACACCACCGAGACTTCTTTCGGCCGGGCAGTCCAGCCTCTGAATTTTCGACGCCGAACCCTGTCAGCAAAACTGCTCTGGCTGCCTCTGCCCGAGGGCTGGGAAACTGGTGCATCCATCTCAGACAGAAATCCCGCAATGCTGCCGATTCCCGATGCGGTGCTCGAACATCGTGCTGTCTTGACACTGCCGAATGGCACACCGTTCAGCGAGGTGGTCGAGACGTATACGGGCGATATTCTGGCATTCGCACCACCGTCGGGACCTTAGGTGTGCTCTCGAAAGAAGACTGCGCCCGAGACCCCCGGCGTCCTATTTGATGATCAGAGGAACGCTCAGAGCGAGTCCATAGCCCGATGTGTGAAAGGAAAGACAGTGATGTTGTTGATCGAAGGAGTTGCGTTCGCGGTAGGTTTGCGGATGCTCGCGGTGTCAGTGTACTTCATCGCCATCGAAGCCATCAGAAAAGCGAAGCGGTCACAATAAGGTTTCCCTACAGGGGCAGCAGAGGTCTGAACTGCCTTCGTTATCCCCTCTGACGGCGTACTTCCGGCTCTTGCCCAACGAGCAGACATTCTCGCCACCTGAACGCGACCATCAATGCCGTGCGTGCTGACGAGGCTGGTCCGTGGTTCGCCTTCGGAAATGCTCGCTGCTTTTTCGGTCAGGCTCTCAGGTCCGCTCTCGAATCGCGTAAAAGGGGAAAACTTCTTTGTGCGTCCTCGACACGTATCAAAGTGCGTCTTCGACATATGACATCTGATTTCGAGCGAATAGATTTCCAACGAAGGGACTCACTTCCGATTTCGTGTTCAGGCCTAGACCTAGGTCCCGGTTGGTGGCGGCCAATTCAAGAGTCCGACTATGTTGGCAGATGTAGGTCGTATCATTGTTGTTGATGATGATCCCGCCTTGCGGCAAATGGTGATCGGATATCTGGAAGAGCATACTGTGCCGACCAGGGCAGCGTCCAATCGGGCTGAACTGCGCTGCCATCTTGAGAAAACGCAGCCCAGTCTGATCATTCTCGACCTTCGCCTCGGTCAGGAGGATGGGCTCGATTTGCTGCGAGAAATCCGTTCGCATTCTGATGTGCCTGTCATCATCACCACCAGGCACCGGCCCGACGAAATCGATCGCATCGTCGGCCTTGAGCTCGGCGCCGACGATTACATCATCAAACCGTTCAGCCTGAGAGAGCTCCTGGCGCGTGTCCGCGCGGTGTTGCGGCGTCAGGAGATCGGACGGGCCGCGCGCGCCCGCGATCCCGAGCGCGGCGGCTACCGCTTCAACGGCTGGAAGCTCGAGCGCCGCGGCCGCAAGCTGATCGACGCCAACGACACTTCGGTTCCCCTGAGCAAGGGGCAATATACCTTACTGCTTGTTTTTCTCGAAGCGCCGCTGCGCCCGCTGACTCGCGAATACCTGCTACAGGCGACCCGGGTCCATGACAATATTTTTGACCGGAGCATCGACATTCAGGTGTTGCGGCTGCGGCGCAAGCTGGAGACTGACCCGAGCGCGCCGCGCGTCATCCAGACCGAGCGCGGCGTCGGCTACGTCTTCCGAATCCGCCGAGCCATTCTAGGATCCATTCGCCCCGTCGAGACGGGCGATGGAGACGCTCAACGCATTTGCCTCGGTCTCCCCTCGCAGGCGGGCTGAGGAGAGCGCGTCGGCGGCCGCCTGCTGAGCCGCAGGCCACGTCTCTGTGCGCACTGCGCGCAGCCGGGCAGGCTTCGGATCTCGAGTAATTGCGGTCGACTTGCCTGACCAAGCCGTAATTGACGGACCAAACCGCCTGGGCACAGGATGGTTTGGCCGTACTACTTGGATGATCATCCGAGAGCGCGCCGCTTTATGCTGGCGAGCATCGGCCAAGGTCTGTGGCCGATAAATGCGTGGCCGAGTTCGGCCATGAGTAGTGCGCGCCCAATGCAGGCGAAAGTGCGCCATCGGCTCTCGACGTCCAACCTCCAGCGATCCAACTTCCTCGGCAAATAACTTCCCATGGGCCGCCAGTCCGATGCCTGGCTACGACCGTAGCGCGCTGGGCTGAGCCTGAAATCACATTGAAGCAAGGGCTCGGCAGGCTGATCAGGGATCTTGGAGTTCACGCATGATCGCGAGACAAGAATTTGACTACATCATCGTTGGGGCCGGGTCGGCCGGATGCGTGCTCGCCGCGCGTCTCAGCCAAGATCCCGTTGTCAGGGTAGCCCTGGTGGAGGCGGGAGGACGGGACGATGCGCCGGAGATCGCCATGCCCGTCGCCTTCCCGCAACTGTTCAAGACGAAGTACGATTGGGACTTCGCGACCGAGCCGGAACAGGCATTGCGCGAGCGGCGGATCTACCTGCCACGTGGCAGAACGCTGGGTGGCTCTTCCGCGATCAACGCGATGATATACATCCGTGGAAACCAAACTGATTTCGACGGTTGGGCAAGCGAGGGCGCAACGGGGTGGTCGTATCGAGAAATGTTGCCCTACTTCATCAGATCAGAGAGCAACGAGCGAGGCGATCCCACCTATCATGGGCATTTCGGGCCCCTGAGCGTGCAGGACAGCCGCTCTATGCAACCACTTGTGGACCACCTGATCGACGCGGCGGTACAGTCGGGCCATCGGGCTAACAGTGACTTCAACGGTGCCGAGCAGCTTGGGGTCGGGCGTTTTCAGCTCACCCAACGCAACGGAGTTCGATGCAGCGCCGCTGCCGCTTATCTCCATCCGGCGCTCGATCGGCCGAACTTGCGCGTTTTCACGGATACCCTAGTGCTGCGCTTGTCGTTCGAGGGACACCGAGCCATCGGTGTGTCGGTCCATCGCGATGGCCAGGAGGAAACGTTTTTCGCCGGAAGCGAGACTATCCTCGCAGCCGGCGCCTACGGCTCTCCGCAACTTCTCATGCTTTCTGGCATCGGACCGGCCGACGACCTCACCCCATTTGGAATTCAACCGATCGTCGATCTCCCAGTGGGGACGAACCTGCAAGACCATCCGGAGGTGCCGATAAGCTACCTGACCGATGAGAAATCACTTTTCGGCGCTGGCTCCGCCGACGATATGGCTCTCTATCAAGAGGGCCGTGGCCCGTTGACCTCGAACATCGGGGAGGGTGGCGTGTTCCTGTCAACGTGCGGCGACGAGCGCGTGCCGGACTGCCAATTCCACATCCTGCCCGTACTGTTCTTCGACGAAGGACTGGCGACGCCGGTCGATCACGCCTGTACGATGCAACCAACGCTGTTGAAGCCGACCAGCCGCGGCAGAGTCACGTTGCGGTCGGCGCGCCCCGGCGCGAAACCGCGCATCTCCCATAATTATCTGGCGACCGAGCACGATCGCGCCACGATGATCGCTGGAGTCCGGTCGGCAATGGATATCTTCCGGCGACCCGTGTTGTCGAAGGTGCAGCGTGCACCCTTCTCTGTTCCAGCATCCGACTCGGCAGCGGACATCCTCGCATTTATCGCCGAGAAGACAGGTAGCGACTACCATCCCTCGTGCACCTGCGGGATCGGCGGCGTCGTCGACTCGGATCTCCGGGTTTTCGGTACTGAAGGACTCCGTGTGGTCGATGCGTCGGTGATGCCGTCAATCGTCCGCGGCAACACCAACGCCGCCGTGATCGCGATCGCGGAGAAGGCGGCAGACATTCTGCTCGGGAAGGAACCTGCAGCGGCGGAGCGACGAGATGTAGATATGCGCGCGTGGTGAGCGGTGGCATGTTATCAAGCCTTAAACGAGGCGCGCATAGGCGGCATTGCCATCGGATCGTGCGCTCCTGTGCCGCTGAGCATTCGCCATCCCTCACAACGTCTAGCGCTCAAGGCTACATTGCCTAGCGGATTGCCTGCCGGCCCACGCAGGGCCAAGTAACACGCGCGCCGAGGATTGAGGCGGAACGATTGAAAGCGATGTTCGTGCAGATGAAAAATCAAGGGAGTTCATGATGAACGAAAGCGAACTGAGGCTTGGGGCGCGTCTCGCCGCAATCGAGTATTTGCTAAGCGACCTTTGGGCTAAATTGTACATGCTCAGCAATGCGACCAACGCGAAGGTTGAAGCGGCGCACACCAGCACTATCGAGCGCTTTACCAAGCAAACCTTTCCGGGGATGGATTCCGCGTTGGGTGATGCTTTCGCCGCAGAACTGGAGGAGGCCGTTGTTCGTATTTTGTCCATGCAGAGAACGATGCTTGGTGACCTGAACAAAAAGTTGGGGCGAACCTGATTCCGGAGGATTGCATGACCTTTCTGGATTTACGTCGACACACGCCCCTGCGTGGTCGGATCAGCTTCCACGGTGCGAGAAACGCTCAAGAGCCAGGTCGTTGAGGCCGGCGTGACATACGTCATGTGCCAACTCGCTTTCGGAGATCTTCCGCTCGCTGCATCGCTCCAAACGATCTCGATGATGCAATCGAGCATCCTTCCCGATCTCACTCGATCTGTTAGTCGAAGTTGATGAGCACTTACATTGCAATGCGAAGCCGGCGAGTTGAACTTCTCACGCAATGGAGCATCGCGCATATTGATGTGCCTTGAACACGGTATCGCCGAGGAATCAGGTCTCGATGGATTCGAGCTAATTTCGACCTCCGAGGGACCCCGGCCCGGTCCATTTCGCGCCCCGAAGGTGAGGATGATCGCGATCCCGAGCACGCTTTCGGGTGGCGAGTATAATTCTGGAACGCTCGTCACGGACGCGCGCAGGAAGTTGAAGCAGATATTCAGGCCATCCGTTGATGATGCCGCTGTCGATCATCCTGGATCCGGAAATCACCCGGCACACCCCGCAGACCTTGTGGCTCGGGTTAGGCACACGCGCGATGGATCACGGGATCGAAGCAATCTGCTCTCCGAGAGGCAATCCGCTGGTTGAAAGCGTGTGCTTGCGCGGCCTGCGCTACCTGTACGATGGCCTGCAGGCCACCAAGGAAAATCCAGGCGATTTGGAAGCACGGCAGTTTTGCCAGCTCGGCTCGTGGATGTCCGCATTCGGACTGCAATGCCGCATCCCGATGGGGGCCAGCCACGCGATCGGACACGTGCTGGGTGGTACCTGCGATGTCCCGCATTACCTGTGCACTGCGGTGATGATGCCTAGTGTGCTGAAATACAATCAACCCGTGACGGATGAAGCCCAGAAGAAAATCGCCAAAGCGTGGCCCGCGCCGGGCGCGAGGGCCAGCGACGTCTTTGCTCAGTTCATCGGTCGGTCGGGGTTGCCCAGCCACCTCTCGGAAGTCGGTGTGACCAAGGAGAAGTTCCAACTGATCGCCGGCAACGCGATGCTGTCGATCTTCACCCGGGCCATCAAGGGTCCGGAGGATATCGCCGAAATTCTTCAACTTGCCGCGTAGCGGCCACTGCGGTTCGCAGGCCGTTGGATTGGGTCTGGGTCCAGCTTCGGCCGTCGCGGGGGGCATCCGGTGATCATCATCACATCGCCGTGCATGTGGCCGTTCTCTTACAACCGTATTCTTTTTCATCTTCCTGAAACGATGCGGTAGCGCAAAGTCTCGATGTATGGGCGGCAAACAGTGCGCGCCGGGACTGGCGAAAGTACGTCATGGGCTCATGACGACCAATCCCCGACCGCTTACATCAGTCGATGATGACAGCAAGATATGATGACAAACATATTAATCGCCGGGCTTGGCGTAAACCGGCGGCACGCCGGCACTGCATTCACAAGGAATCCCCATGAACGTAAATTCCGCTGAATTCGAAGAGGCGGTAACGGCAAATCAGCGAAGGCTTCGCGCGAATCTGCGGTCGCGTTACGATTTTATCGTGTGCGGATCCGGATCCTCGGGCTCGGTCGTCGCGCGACGATTGGCCGAGAATCCGGACGTCTCGGTGCTGCTGATCGAGGCCGGCGGCACCGACAGCGTGCCCGAGGTAGAGATGGCGGCGGCTTGGCCGCAGAATCTGGGTAGCGCGCGCGACTGGGGCTTCGCGGCTTTGCCCAATCCGCACCTCAACGGACGTACGATCCCGATGAGCATGGGCAAGGTGTTGGGCGGAGGATCAAGCATCAACGTCATGATCTGGGCTCGTGGCCACAAGAGCGACTGGGATTATTTTGCTGCCGAGGCCGGTGATCCCGCCTGGAGCTATGAGTCCGTCCTCGCCATCTACCGCGAGATCGAGAATTGGCAGGGCGCGCCCGATCCGGCCCGACGCGGACGCGATGGTCTGCTCTACATCACGCCGCCGATCGAGCCAAACCCCGTCGCAGTCGCAATGCTCGACGCCGCCGCGGAACAGGGCATATCCGTCTTCAACGATCAGAACGGCGCCATGATGGAGGGCCCGGGCGGTGCGTCCTACTTCAACCTGCGCATACGCGACGGCCGGCGGCAGTCGATTTTCCGGTCCTACGCATTCCCGCTGATGAACCGGCCGAACCTCACAGTGCTGACCGACACCCTGGTCACCCGCGTGATCATCGAAAGGGGAGCGGCAATCGGCGTGGAGTGCCAACTCGACGGTCGGGCCCAGCGCCTTCACGCTTCGCAGGAAGTGATCCTGTCCCTGGGTGCCATCCACACCCCGAAGGTGCTGATGCAGTCCGGTGTTGGCGACGCGGACACGCTGGCATCCCTTGACATTCCCGTGATCCAACACCTTCCCGGAGTGGGCGCGAATTTTCAGGACCACATCTGGGTCTCGAGTTGCATCTGGGAATATCCGGAGCCGGTGGCCCCCCACGATAATGGTGGCGAAGCCACCATCTTCGCCCAGAGTACCCCGGAGCTGGACAGTCCGGATATCCAATTGCTCCAGATCGAGTTTCCCGTCGCGAGCCCCGAGCTGGCGGGACGGCACTCGATACCGGCCGGATCCTGGGGGATCTTTCCGGCGCTGCTGCGTCCGCACAGTGTCGGCCGTCTGCGCCTGACAGGCGCCAAACCGGAAGATCCCATCCTGATAGACTCGCAGATCCTTTCCGATCCGGCCGACCTAGTCGCTTTGCGGCGATGCGTGGAACAGGCGCGGGAGATCGGCAACGCTCGGGCACTCAGGCGCTTCGTAAAGCGGGAAGTCATGCCGACGGCGCTCTCGCCTGCAGCGATGGACGATTTCATCCGAGACGGGGTGATGACCATCTGGCATCAGAGCTGCACCGCAAAGATGGGGCGGGATCGCATGGCTGTCGTGGATAGCCGCCTAAAAGTCTACGGCATCGACCGTCTCCGCATTGCCGACGCCTCGGTCATGCCGCGGGTTCCTCTGGCTAACACTATGGCTCCCAGCGTCATCATTGGCGAGCAGGCGGCGAGGGCCATCGTCCGTGAACGTCAACTGGCCGCAACGGCGGTGGCTCCTTGATGATCTCGGCGAACCATCAAATCAGCCGAGGGCAGTCCGAGCCTTCTTCTCGGCCGGCGAGCCCTTCGACCATTCCCATGCTGACCGGGCTGTGCGCCTTTGCCGAGGCGGATCTCGAGCGTCTGAAGGAGATCGTCGATCGCCATCGTCCGGTGCTAGACATGCGTAATCCCACACCGCTCGAGTTTTCGCTTCGTCGGGGTACGCTGAGCGCGGCGGTTGAGTGATCTGGTACGGCACGTGCACACGCCTATCCGGGCTGAGAAGCGGAAGTTTGTCCCAATATGCTGTGCGAATATGAAAACACTATCTCGCTTGTCCGGCTTAGCGTGAGACGGTTGATGTTTGGCGCGGATGACTGTCGGCCACTGAAAGCGCGAATCCTTCATCTGCTGGAAAAAAGCCCTGCGAACGCTGGAGTACGACGAATGGTCTCGATTTCTAATCTGAAAACAAGAATACGCATCTCACCAAATCCTCCTGTATTTGACCTTCCGATCCTGGTTGCGCTGGAACATGGCCTGTTCGCTCAGGCGGGGCTGGATGTCGATTATTCCGTCAAATATGCCGACCACGACAAGCTCGAGCGTGACGTGCTGAAGCGGCAGAAAGAGGCGCTGTTCGAGCAAGGCGCCGCCGAAACCTTCAACGTATGTGAGTGGGGCGGTATCGACCGCCTGGAGCGCGGCGCGGGCCGCGGTAAGATCGCAGCACTTCGTCCGGCGATCGCGGCTCAGGCTATCGTTTCCTTCGACCCGAAGCTGCAGTCGCCCCGCGATCTCGCGGGCGTTGCGATTGGTATCAACGACTTTACCGGGTCGCACTACACGACCATCGGGCTGCTCGAAGGCGCGATCGGCAAAGATCAGATTATCACGACCCATGTCGGGGCGCCCGAGGTTCGGCTTCAGGCGTTGAAGGAAGGCCGCGTTCGTGCCGTGACGGTGATGGAGCCCTTCATCAGCCTGGCCTTGAAGCAGGGAGCGCATCTGATTGCGCTAACGTTCTACCGCGGCGCCGAGATCGTATCGCCGGATTTGGGTCCGCTCGATATCGGGACTTATTTCAAGGTGCTGGATCAGGCCGTCGATCTGATCAATGCCGACTTTGGCAAGTACGCGCATTATATCGTCGGCATCGCGAAGGATCAGATCGGCCCGGATGAGCTGGATGGCCGCTTTGTCCGCTACACCCATGCGGAACGTTATTCGCCCGAGCTTTTCGATCCGGCCTATCACTGGATGAAGGAGAGGGGCTTTACCGACGGGCGGAATAACCATGATACGCTGGTGGTTTCCTAGGTGAATCCTCGTCAACGTCCCGATCGAGGCGAGCAGGCGATCTTACTCGCCTGGTCGGCGCGCGCTGTCGAAAGTGCCACGAATGGTAAGTGAAAAAGCCGGCAGCTTGTCGCGGTGGTCGCCGAGTCGGAGGAGGTTGCTTGGTGGCCTGGCCGGCGCTGCTGCTGCGCCGTTTGTCTTGAAGAGCCCGGCGCTGGCACAATCGAAGCCGGTCGTGAACGTTGCGTTGTCGACGCCCGGAAGCGCAGGCTCGATTTGGCGCGCGGTCATCGGCACGCTCGATCCGGCGTTGAGTGCGGATTTCGATTTGCACTGGATTGCGGGCGATCCCGGGCAGATGCAGGTTCAACTCGCGGCGGGTGCGCTCGACGTCGGGCTGTTCGGCGCGATCGGTCTTGCGACCCTGGCGCGGAAGGGCAGCGATATTACGCTGTTCGGTCCGGGGCTCAACAATCACGGACGCATCGTCGTCCGCGCCGACAGTCCCTATCGCAAGCCTTCCGATCTCGTCGGGAAAAAGGTCGCGACCCAGCCGAAGACAACCGAGACCTATCAGCAGGCGCGCGTGGCGTTATCGCTGATCGGAATCGATATGGACCGCGATTTCGAGATATTTTTCGGGCCGCCGACAGCCAATCTGGCACTGTTCGATCGCGGCGACGTCGATGCCGTGATCGTGGTCGAGCCCACCGCGACTCGCGCGGTCGGTGCCGGCGCGCGGGAACTCGCAACGGTAGGCGACATCTGGAAACAGTCTTCCGGTGTCGGCGCCGCGCCCTTCCTGGTCGGTCTGGCGGCCAAGCGGAGTTGGCTCACCCCCAATCGGAAACTTGCTTCCTCGGTAGCTCGGCTGTTTTCGCGAGCCAACGGCGCCCTGCATGGAGACCCCAACCTTTTCGTGCGATACGCCAGCGACATGGGCCTTCGTCCCAGACAAGCGGAATGAAAATCGAGGACGAAGAAGTCTTCGGCCCGGTTCTTCGGACCGCAACACCAGGGAGTTGCTCAGATCCAGAATGCTGCGCCGATCCAACACGACGAAGGCGAACGCTTTAACGCGCATTACGAAATGCAGAACGCGCCAAGAGCGGAGGCCGCTCGCGGTCCTGTCGACGGGGTGCTTCAACGGGACGATATGGACCTCCACCTCCAATGGATCCAGCGTCCGGAGAGCAAAGAGCACGCCAATTCCCATACGGATTGCACGGATCGGCGCACACGAGCTGTGCCAATTCGCGACAGACCGCGCTTTCTGCTGATTGATCATTTTTACCTCCACGGCCGGTCGAACCATCCGGCGACGCTCCGCAGCAAGTTATTTAATTGTGTCGGAAATATGTCTTCGGTTACACTATCTAAGATCGCGTTTTCAATATTGGTTGTGTCGCTGCGTCTCAAATCCAGCCGCGTTTCGGTCGGTTCGCGCAACGAAGGAATCGGAAACTGCGTGCAAAGGAGGAAGTCTTGCGCGGATACCCAAGGATTCGTCGTGCGAATGGGGCTTGACCGAAGAACAGCTCAACTTTTTAACTCTTGATAGGAGCTACCTTGTGCTCTCGAAACGCTCTCGCAGGCTTCGTCGAACATCGACAGCGAGGCGTTCTGCTTATCTCGAGGCCGTCTTCCGCTTCGGAACGCTGGTACGCCGGAGGCGGCCGACCTTCTCCGTGTCGGTGTCGAAATCCAACCTGAACCTCGTTTCGAAGAGGGAGCGTATCCGTTCAAGCACTGCTCGTCGGCGCGGGTCTACCTTGGCGGGAAGTTCTCGTTCCACGACCACGACCGTTTTTCTGCTGATCCCGACAAGCCGCGCGAGTTCTCCCTGATCCACACGAGCGAGTTCCCGCGCGAGCTTGAGCATTTTCGGAGAAAGAAGTGGGCGAATCTCGCGTTTGGCCAACCAGTGAATCCAGTTCGAATGTGAAGGATTCATTTGCCGATGGAGCAGACTGTCTGTCCAGTACAAGGATTCGATATCCTAGGCTTTTTGTCGGCCCGGGCGCGTCGTCTGCGTCGCAGGCACAGAACAGCTGCTTTCGAATGCGCCCCGAATCCTTGTGCAATGCTTGCGTCCGGACGAGGCCGTTTCTTCGGGCGCCTCGAAATTGCTTATCGCGCCGCGACGCCGCAGAGCGCAGCAGAAGCCTGCGTCGGTGGCCCGGGATTTTCAGGTCAGCGCCAAGACCATGCTTAAGCGGGTTGCGCGGTTTCGCGCCGAGGGTTCGGTCGGTCTAGATGATCGAAGCTCTCGACCACACCGTATTGCGGGCACCGGATATGGCGCACTATTCGATTGTTTTAACGGCAACAGTGCGGCTGGCCCAGTCTCAGGTGTCGCTGAGTATAGAAACTGAGGAACGGGTTATTGCCGCCCTGGATTGCAGGATTTATGCTGACCGAACTCAGTCGCGCAAGGATACGGGAGAAACAGATGGCGGGGCCAATTGGCAAGAGCCGTATGCATGAGCCATTGCACCCGTTTTTTGTTGGATTGGGTGGCGCGTTGCTCATGGCCGCTCTGTTCACGGACTACATGTACACGAGCAATTCGCTGATGCAGTGGGCCAACTTCTCTGTTTGGCTGATCACTGGGGGACTCGTGCTGGCGCTTCTCGCCACAATCTTCTTGGTAGTTGACTTCGCGCTCGGGAGGGCCGGACCGATCCGTTGGCTCGATTTTGGTTTGGTAGGGTCTGCCGCAGTTCTCTCCCTGGTCAACGTCTTCGTTCATACGCGAGATGCGTGGACGTCGGTTGTCCCAACCGGCATCACTCTGTCAATCATCGTCACCATCCTGCTCCTTGCCGCTGGTCTTCGAGGCTGGTGCGTTACCGCCGTCAAGACCGCGAGCCGGGGAGAAAGCGAATGATCGCGAATCGGGTTCGAGCGACTTCGGGACTGATGATTCTGGCGTTGCTCGCCGCCTGCGGTGACCAAGGCGGCGATCCATCAAAACAATATGGACCGAATCCAGACCTTCCCGAAGCTCACCAATATCTGGTGCCGCCCATGAGCGTACCGCTGGCAGTTGGCTGGAAAGCTGAGGAAACGCCAACGGTGCCCCGCGGCATGCGCGTTCAGGCGATGGCGACCGGACTGATGCATCCGCGGATCGTCTACCCATTGCCCAACGGCGATATTCTTGTCGTCGAAGCCAACGGTCCCGGTACCAAGCCATTCCGACCCAAGGATTACATCTCAGGCAAAGTAAAGGCGCGAGCCGGTGCCTCCGACAAGGGTGGCAATCGCATTACTTTGTTGCGTGACGCGAACGGCGATGGCGTTCCGGAGATGACGACTGTTCTGGTCGACCATCTGCACTCGCCGTACGGCATTGCATGGGTGGCGGACACGTTGTATGTCGCCAACACCGACGCGATCATCGCCTTTCCGTTCACGCCGGGGCAGACGAAGATTACGGTGGCCGGAACAAGGCTTGCCGATTTGCCCGCAGGCCCGATCAACCACCACTGGACCAAGTCGATGGTGGCCAGCCCGGATGGATCAAAGCTGTATGTCGGGGTCGGCTCCAACAGCAACGTCACGGAGAATGGGATAGACGTCGAACAAGGGCGTGCAGCGATCTACGAGATTGATCGTTTGACGGGCGCCAAGCGCCTTTACGCGACCGGAACGCGCAATCCGACGAACCTCGCCATCCAACCTGGAACGGGGCAATTGTTCGCTGTGGTCAATGAGCGGGACGAGATCGGGCCGGATCTGGTTCCGGATTATCTATCATCCATCAAGGACGGCGGTTTCTACGGCTGGCCCTATAGTTATTGGGGACAGCATGTGGATGTGCGCGTCCATCCGCAGGACCCAGCGATGGTGGCGAAGGCAATCCAGCCGGATTACGGCCTCAGCTCCCATGTTGCGGCACTCGGCCTCGTATTCAGTCAAGGAGAAACGCTGTCACCGGAGTTCGCCGAGGGTGCGTTCGTTGGTGAACACGGCAGTTGGGACCGCGACCCGCTGAACGGCTACCAGGTGATCTTCGTCCCCTTCGTGAATGGACGGCCAAGCGGGATGCCGACCCCCGTGATGACGAACTTCCTGGCACCGGATAAACATACGGTTCACGGGCGGCCGGTCGGCGTGGCACTTGACCGGACCGGTGCCCTGGTCGTCGCTGACGATGTCGGGAACGCGGTCTGGAGGGTGAGCGGCTCGGTCGGCCGAGACTGAGTGCGAATATCAACGCCGTTCTCAATAAGAAGGGTCGCGCTCGCAAGGCGACCTCTGTTTTGCCAAAACCGACGTCGCCGCAGACGACCCGATCCATCGGATGGCCGCAACCGGACGACGAGGACTACCTCGATCGCGAATAGGGCATCCCGCACTTGAAGGGGTTGCCATGCCGCATCGCGAAGCTGAGCCAGCGGAAGGCCGATCGAGCCTGATGACGCGACGAAACGCCACCGCCGTTTTGCCGGTACTGCCCCCAATCGGCCGAAGGTGGCCAATCTGAGCGCCTATCACCGATCGAATCCAGCACGCTAGGCAACAAGCGATCTAATCAGGATAGATGCCGCCAGCATCCAGGAACGCCTTCAAGAGGGCGTCGCTCCAAAGCGCCATCGCGGCGGTCTTCTCGGGGATGCGTTGTGCCTGAAAATACCAGCGCTTGCCCGTTCTACCGACCTGGTCGAGTTCGTTTCGGCGGTCCCCCGCGATCTCGTGCCCGATCATCAGGGAAGCAGTGCCTGGGGGCAGGGGCGTGTGGTCGAGAATGAAGTCGCCGAGCGTGGAGCGGATGACGTGCATGGAGAACGCCGGGATCCTATGCAGCACGTTTCGATGATTGCCTTGGCGGAGGCCTCTCATACTACGCAGATGGTTCGCGAGCGCCGATCCGGATGCGGGAACATCGCCGACGCTCATGACCCGAGAGGCGAATACCCATTTGCTCGAGCGGTTGACGATGCGGTTATGCTTGCGCTCCGACGCCGCCTTCTTCCAATCGCGTCTGCAGCAATCGATGATGTGCAGACCGAGAGGGGGGATGGGCAGCGCGAACGCATCCTGGGTTTTCATGACTTCCGGCTGCCAGGTGGCCAATCCCCAGCCGGGCTCGCCGCGCGGATCTTTGAACTCGACGTCTTCGAGGGCGACCCACGTACCCGAGCCGCGGCGGTGCCCGGTCAGGGCGTCCCACCACAGTCCCCAGCGCACGGACGGGGAGACGCGGGCATTGCCGGTGCGCGAGGCACAGAACCGTTCGTGTTCGGCGAGAAGTTGGCCGAGGTGTTCGACCTTGAAATTCTCCTTCTTCTTCCTCAGTGCCTTCTGGCGGGCGACCCTTTCCTTCACCTCGTCGTCAGTCCGCAGACGTTTTTGGGCGAGCAGCCACCACTGGCGACCCGTAAGGCCGCTTTCCTTCCTCCTGTACGAGGCGGCCCAAGAAAATGCGGCTTGCGCGTACGCGCGGAACTTGCGGTACGCGCTGAACCCGTGATCCGCATGCAGCTTCTGCTGAACGCCTTCGAACCAGTCCTCGTTCAGATCGACAAGCTGCTTATTGTCGTGCTTCGAAACCTCCGGCCTAGCAAAAACGAGCCGGGCGTCGTTCTGCGTCTCGGTCGAAGGGTAGATAGGCTTGCCGGATGCGTCTTCCCGCATTTCCGACAGCTGTTTCTTATACTCCGCCACGAGCTTGCCCCACGTCCAGCCGGGGATCTCCTGCGCCGTGCCGTCGGTCTGCGGCCGGCCATCCAGCTTGGCCCATTCGGCCCGCACCAATTTCTGAGCGTCCCGCAATCCAAGGAATCGATCGCCTAGTGCGCTGCCGCGCTTGCGCAGTTCGGGAACCTTGCTCGCCTTTGCGGGCGGAATTGCCGTTCCGATCTTGAGGGTGCGGGAACGGGTTTTCACCAGCCAGGAGGCCGAATGACCGCGGACCCTGAGGACCCAGTAGGGCTGCAGCCTGTCGCAGAAGTCCACGATCTCGTTCGTGCCCGCGATAGCCAGCTCGACGGCCCCCTCGACCGTCTCAGCGGTCATGTCTACGCGACGTGATGCCATTTTCCATTCCCGAAGACTAGGATTTCGGTGGTACGTACCACGGTCGTACCGTCGAAGTCCAAAAATATCGTCGGCGGAAAGGGGACAAGGAACGGTTTCGAAGCATTTTTTCAAGAATTATTGCGCGAAACTGCTGTACAAACGCGCTTGAGCATAAGAGGCGGTAAATCATAATCCTGGGGTCGGCGGTTCGAGTCCCTCTCCCGCTACCATAGTTCATGCAAGCATCTGAGTTAGTTGGATAACTTTGGCAATTGTCCGGCGCCGGTAACCGGCTGCCCAATTCACACCCGTGCAATCGACCCATCTTGAGCGCATCTCTCACTGCGCGGAAGGTCGCGAACGATTGCTAAACTTGGTAAATTGTGGAGGCGCATCGCGCGCGCGAATGGCCGTCCATGACTGCGCTGATTGAAGCCGCAGGGCTCCGTCTCGACCGCTGTTTGCGGGCCTTGCAAATCGGGTAGCCAACGCCGCTTCCGGCGATGAAGGCCTTAACGGTGGACGGTAGCCTGCACCCAGTATACAGGTGCGGTCTCGTCCGATGGTTACCCTCGGTAGCAGTAGATGCCTGACCTTGCTAAGGTCTTTAGAGATGCGCTTGCCGCGTTCCACGGCAAGGATCTGGTTCGGGCAGAACGGCTCTTCAGCCGCGTTCTCAAAGTCGATCCTGCCAACGTCGCGGCGCTCAACCTAATCACAATTGTCCTGATGACCATGGAACGGTTCGCCGAAGCGGAACGCCATGTCGAAAAGGCGACATCACTAAATCCGAATTCTGACGTATCATTTTACAACTACGGACTCATTTGCAAACGCTTGAACAAGCCAAAGCGAGCCCTTGAGCAATTCAACAAGGCTCTCGCGCTCAATTCGAGCGTTGCCGAAACGTGGAACAGTCGGGGAGCGGTCTATAACGAACTCGGAGAGCATAAGCTTGCGGTTGGGGATTTTGATAGAGCAATTTCGCTAAACCCAGCTTTCGCAGAAGCGCATTCAAACCGAGGCAACGCACTCCTGATGCTTAAACGTAGGCCGGACGCGATTGTCGCCTACGACAGAGCGTTATCTCTCAGGCCGCAGCTCGCAGGCGCTTGGTTTGGTCGAGGCAACGCCCTTTACGACCTCAACCGATACGACGAAGCTTTTGAGGCCTACGACAAGGCATTCAGGATTGAACCGGAACTGGAAGATGTCGAGGGAGTGCGGCTTCATACCAAGATGCGTTTGTGCAACTGGGATCGCTTGGAAGAAGAGGTTGCCCATCTGACGGCAACGATTCGAGCTGGTAGAGGGAGTTGCGGCCCATTCGCGCTGCTGTCTCTGTCCAATTCGAGCGGCGATCATTTTCGTTGTGCTGAAGCGTGGGTAGCGCGCAAGTGTATGCCATCACCCAAACCACTTTGGAGGCGGGGAGACGTAGTTCACGGCAAAATACGGCTTGGCTACGTCTCCACCGATTTTCGCATGCATGCGACGGCGCATTTGATCGCCGAGTTAATCGAACTGCACGACAAGAAGCGGTTCGAGGTGTTTGGCTACTCGATTGGGAAAGACGATCAGTCCAACATGCGGACGAGACTGACGAACGCCTTTGACAGCTTCATCGACTGCGAAGCTCAAGCAGATTCCGAGATTGCACGCACGATTGCCGAAACGGAAATTGATATTCTAGAGCATTTTCACAATTGGTGGAATCGGAGGATTCCCAGCGCGGTTGCTCCATGATTCAGTTTCCGCATTGATTCGAGGCGGAGGCTTTGATGGGAGCACCTTATTCTCAAGATTTGCGTGAACGGGTCATTTCCGTCGTCGACGGCGGAATGGGAGCGTATCAGGCAGCGCCGCTGCTGCGGGTCAGCGTTTCCTACATTTACAAGGCGCTGGGGCGTTGGCGGGCGACTGGCGAGACGACGGCTCGCCCGTCGGGCCGCGGGCCGGCTCCGAAACTTGCTGCTCACGATGAAGCGCTGCGCCAGCGGATCGTGCACAAGCCAGACGCCACGCTGGAGGAGATCCGGGCGTGGCTGCTGGCCACGCACGACGTGAAGGTCAGTATCGGCTGCTTGTGGAAGCGCCTGCGCCAGCTCGGCCTGACGCTCAAAAAAAGTCACTGAGAGCTGCGGAGCAAGATCGGGCCGATGTCGCCGAGGCGCGTGTGGAATGGCGCGCCGGTCAGGCGGAATTGAGCCCGGAGCGCCTGGTCTTCATCGACGAGAGCGGCGCGTCCACCAAAATGACCCGGCTTTACGGCCGCTGCGCGCGCGGCAAGAGGCTCGTTTGCACAGTCCCGCACGGCCATTGGAAAACAACCACCTTCGTCGGAGCTTTGCGCCAGGACGGCATGACCGCGCCGTGCGTCTTCGACGGCCCGATGAACGGCGAGACATTCCTCGCCTGGGTCGAGCAGTTCCTCGTTCCGACGCTGCGGTCGGGCGACATTGTCGTGATGGACAATCTGTCGAGCCACAAGGTCAGGGGCGTCCGCGAAGCCATTGAGGCGGCCGGTGCGATGTTGCGCTATCTGCCGCCATACAGCCCGGACCTCAATCCGATCGAGCAGTTCTTCGCCAAATTAAAGTCCCTGCTGCGCAAGGCAGGCGCACGAACTCTCGAAGCCCTCGACAACGCAATCGCCGACGCCCTTACCCGCTTCTCGCCAACAGAATGCCTGAACTTTCTCGCCGATGCCGGTTATCGTCACCAACCATGAAAACGCTCTAGTTGACTTGAATGGCTTCACCAGAGGCGCACGGACAGGTATTTTTTCGCACCGCGCCGCCCCGATACAGGTCAACTATCTCGGTTTCCCCGGGACCATGGCCGCACCCTATATTGACTACATCATCGGCGACACAACGATCTTCACATCCTCAGATCAGAGCGCATATTCCGAGAAGCTTGTCACACTTCCGCACAGCTACCAGCCCAACGACCGGGCCAGATTCATTGCGGATAGCGAACTCAGCAGAAACCAATTTGAGCTTCCCGAAGGCCGCTTCGTCTTTTGCTGCTTCAACAATAACTATAAGATCCTACCAGCGACCTTCACATCCTGGATGCGTATATTGGACGCCGTAGACGGAAGTATCCTCTGGTTGTTGGCCGACGGTCAAACCGTAATAGAGAATCTGAGGACCGAAGCCAAATACGCGGCATCGATCCGACCCGTCTGGTGTTCGCCAAACGAACGACGCCTGCGGAACATTTAGCGCGACACCGTCTCGCAGACCTGTTTCTCGACACGCTACCCTACAACGCGCACACCACGGCGAGCGACGCGCTTTGGTCAGGCCTGCCGGTGTTGACGTTGCGTGGCAACACATTCGCAGGCAGCGTTGCCGCGAGCTTGTTGAACGCCGTTGGCTTGTCCGAACTCATCGCGCAAACTTCGGAAGGGTACGAGAGTCTCGCGATCGAATTAGCCACACAACCGGGGAAGCTTGCCGCCATCAAGAATAAGTTGGAAAAAAACCGCTCGACCACTCCCCTATTTGATACGCCTCTTTATACGCGCCATATCGAAGCTTCGTACCAAGCGATGTTTGATAGGCATCAGAACGGTCTGCCACCGGACCACATTTGTTTGTCCTAGCTACAGGTTTAGTCGGTAGGTGAGCCCGAGTTGATCATCTTCGACGGACTCACCCGCCGCGGCGACGTCAGCGCGATCGTTGAGATTCACGAATTGATCAACAAGCTTGCCGGCGAGGGCGAGGGCAGTCGTGGTCATATCTTACCCCCTGCAGGAGATGCTGGCCTTATCGGATCGCATCATCGTCTCGCGCCACGGCAGGTGGTGGAAGGAGTCGTGCACGCTCGAAGCCACTGACGAAAGATCGTGTGTTGCACCGATCCACTAATCCTCGCAGCGTGCAGATATCGATGCGTCGACGTTCGATGAGATCGAAACGCGGAACCTCCGACGACGGGCAGCAACGATCGCAAGCGACATGGATGGCGTGACTACTAGAACCGGACGCGATGTGAGTATCGTCGGCACTAGGTTACCCACAGGCGTACCGATCGAGATGGGACGATTCTGCCGCCGCGCTGGGCTGTCCGGTCGCCTCAACCGGACGAGGCGAGTCGACGCGCGGAAATCTTGTATTCCATTGAAATATACACGGTTTTGTCACCGAATCCGAGCCGGCGCCCTGAGTCGGTGAAGCGGCTTTTCGCCTGTCGATTCCGGGCATGCGGTTGGCTGGTCCCGCTCCGTCCATCGTTCCGCCCAATGTTGCCCTTTTTTGCGCCGGTGGTGATGACAGAATTATTTTATAATAAAATCAATTACTTAGCATGGGACGGTGGCTCACATCCCCGTGATATTTGTGCAACATCCGCCCGAAAACAGCCGCAACTGGCCCAAAACACAGCTGTCTTTTGTTGCGTGATCGGGGGCCTTCTGTCTCTTATGGAACTGCGACGGAGGGGGGCATCCCGAGGTCGTCCCGTTAGGTGGTTCGCTTAAGTCTGCCATCGTCACGAGGATGCGTTGATTTTCAACGTCTTTTCGCGGGTATTTCAATCGGCTTTGTACTCGGATTTGTACGAGGTCTCAACTTGGAGGTTAACATGAAGATGGTTAAGAGCCTTATCCTCGGCTCCGCGGCGGCTCTTGTCGCTGTGGGCGGGGCACAGGCAGCTGACCTTCCGGTCAAGGCGAAAGCCGTTGAGTACGTGAAGGTTTGCTCCCTGTATGGTCCCGGATTCTATTACATCCCGGGCACTGACACTTGCATCAAGCTGAGCGGCTACCTGCGTGCGGACGTGGTGGTGAATTCCAACTCGGACTACTCTGGTCCGTTCCTTGGCGCCGGCGGCGCAAACAACCGCTTCAGCGACGGCTACACCTGGCGGTCTCGTGAAGACTTCGACATCGATACGCGCACCGCGACCGAATACGGCGTCGTCCGCACCTACTTCGATGCGGTGTTCAGCTGGACGAACGCCGACTACGCTAATACCGGAACCCCCGGTGCGACGGTTTACTCTCCCATCGGCACGGTTTCTGCTCCGGGCAACGCCAACGCCGGCGGCGTCGCTGGCGGCGCGCTTGGCGTCTACCTCGCCTTCATCCAGTTCGCTGGTTTCACCATCGGCCGCGCGGTGTCACAGTTCGCTGCCCCGTGGGTCAACTATCCGGGCAACAACTTCGACGGTCTCGTCGGCGGCATCGGTACGGTGACTGGTATCAACCAGTTCAGCTATACCGCGCAGTTCGGCAACGGCGTGTCGGTGACGCTGTCGGCCCAAGATCCGACCACCTACCTCCAGGCTGGCGTGCAGAACCTCGGCGTTCTCGGTGCCACCAGCGCCGCCACCGGTCTGCTCGGTCCCTACGGCGCCAGCGACTATGCCAACGCAGTTTCTCCGGACTTCGTCGGCATGCTGCGCGTCGACCAGGCTTGGGGTCTGTTCCAGGCGTCGGTCGCGGCGCATGACAACCACGCAGCTTACTATGGCGGCACCGAACTCACCGGTCACCCGGAAGACAAGTGGGGCTGGGCTGGTGCGCTGGCCTTGTCGATCAAGAACATCCCGACCGGTCCCGGCGACACCATCAACGTCCAGGGCGTCTATACCAACGGTGCGACCAGGTACAACATCAACGACCTGTCGTTCGCCGGTGCACCCCAGGTGTTTAGCGGTACCAACGCTCCTGGCGCTTACCAGAGCATTGGCCTCGGCCTTGCTCCGGACAGCGTGTTCGTGACCGGTGGCTCGCAGCAGCTGGTCTCGACGTGGGGTATGCGCGGTGCCTACGTCCACAACTGGAGCCCGAACTGGAACACCAGCGTCTATGGTGCCTTCGCCCAGGTCATGTACAACAACACGGCCAAGGGCTTCATCTGCGGCCCGACTGGTTCTGGTGTCGGTGGCACGTTCGGCGCTACGTTCGGTACCGCTGGCCTGACTTCCTGCAACCCGAACTACGATATCGCACAGCTCGGTACGCAGACCCAGTGGACCCCGGTCAAGAACCTGACCTTCTCGGCCGACCTGAGCTGGCAGCACCTCGACCAGAAGTACGCTGGCACGATCACCCTGCCCGCCGCCACCGGTGCCAGTTTCGGCAAGCCGGCTGCGATCTATGAGCTGAAGAACCAGGATGCAGTCTCGCTGCTCCTCCGCGCTCAGCGCAACTGGTAATACCGGTTGATCTGATCAGAATCTAACAGAGCCCCCGGCGGGAAACCGCTGGGGGTTTTGCCTTGTGCCACATACAGGCTTCCCTGACTCATTCTGGTACCTGAGGTTCGCGTGATGATCAGCAAGGGGGAATGGCTTACGCGAAGAACATCCTTCAGCACCTGTCTTGTGCCACTTGGCTCCCTCGAACACCTCGGCGTCGAGGCGACGGTAGAAGGCTTCAACGACGGCGGCGATCAGGCCGGCCCGAGATTGAATTCAAGTCAAATTTCCTGGGAAGGCGTGACGGACTCCGGCGATGCGCATGCTCGATAAGCGCGCAGGCCGTGGGCGAGGATTCTGCGAAATCGTGAACTGGCGCGCCCGGAACGAGGCGACCTTCACCCAAACTTCGCTTTGAAATATCAAGATAAATTGGCTCAACTGCCGCTTTGGTCGTACCACCGTTTGTGACCACCAACAAGGGGCGCGCGCGCGGCGGTCTTGATTGGCAAACGGGTGCTGAATTACGCGACCAACTACTGGACTTTGCGGGCCTTCAGTCCTCTTCCCTCGAAGAACTTACACAGCCTTTCGATGTAGTCGTCCGGTTCAGGTGGGTAATCGTTCGAGAGCTTGAGCAGTTCGCTGCCGAACCGGGTCAGCATCATTGCAGGCATGGGCACCGTGATCTCCTTCTCGACCGTGAGGAGGATGGCTCCGCGCGCGATGGGCAGCAAAACGTTTCCGGGCTTCAATCCCACGCTCCAATTCAAGCCGGTGCCCGCAGCTCCGCTCACAACTCCAAGCTCTTGAGCTTTCATGAAGTAGGTGAGATCAGGGAGCCCTTCCGAGAAGATAGCGTGTTCGCAAACCGCAAGCGGAAGAATTTTGTCGTGAAGGAGTCGAGCGTCATCGGCACTCAGGTCCGCAAGGAGCCGCAGCGATTGGAGGCTGAACGACCGAGGCTTGCGAATTTCGTTCGCCAGTATCTTGGCCCAAAGAGATTGGATGTCTGCGTCAGACTTCGAGCTAACGTGGTCACTGAATGCGTTGAGCCAGTCGTCATCTATTTCGGCCGTAGCGTCAGTCCCCGCTTGTCCAGCATGACCAGCCTCCGACTGCACGGCGGCGTTGAGATGCTCAAGCGCGAGCCGGCCCACCTGCTCCCGGTTCTTCTGCTTCAGAACGGTTTCTCCAAATGTGTACTCCAGTGCCCTCTCGGTGAGGGACGGATCAGTCTTTGATTGCGCCGCGAGCTGGCCCGCTGCGGCTTTGATGACCGTCAGCTCGGCTTCCGTTTTCGCCTCACGAATTGCGGTATCCCGCTCGATCCGGCCTGAAACGTTGTCGACACCGGCTGCGATAAGCCGTCCGAAGGCCTTGTCGGCATTCTTCATTGTCTGGGGCAACGCCAGCTTGGGCAGTGCAAACGGAAGCCCGAGCTTGACGGCCAGCCAATCAAGCAAGCTCGGCTTTGCCTCGGGCACAGGAAGATTGCTCTCGTCCATAATCGACCCCGTCCCGTTCAACGCGCCGTCCCATCGAGGTGACAGTGTGCCTCAACGTTTTTCGTGCTCAATGGGCTGGCTGCAATTTTCACGGGTAAAATTCATTCTCCGCCGTCCCGTCGGAGGGGCTGTTTCACTCCCAAGGCGGCGTTCCGCGCTCGTCCTCACCGCGGTACCGGCGCAGCACCCGGCCCGCAAACTCCTCATATCCCATGTTGCCGGATGCGTAGGCTTCCAACAGGTGCAAGTTATCTTCAAACTTCGCCCTCGCCTCGCGCGCGACGGCCTGAAGGTTCGTGGTAACGAACTTCAAGAGCCGGTTGTCTGGCTCATTGCCGAGCCTCACATCGTGGTAGCCGAGGAGCGTCTTATCGCGGACTTTTTCGGCGATTGCTGCGTCCGTGACCGGCAGTAGCTGGTTGTAGGTTTGGTGGATGATGAGTCCGCATTTTCCGAGCACGTTGAACGTGACGAATGGAATGCGCCGGGCGATCAGAACAGGCACCGCGTTGAGGGCGATGCATTTCCGGAGCGTCTCCTTGATTTCGTCGACGTGCGGATACATCCAGTGCCTGACGTTCTTGCACTCGATCCCCACGAAGCCGGCGTCGGCGGTACGGAGGATAAAATCGAGCCGTTCGTCACCATGCAATAAGCGCGTGCCGATGTGCTGCGGCGGCTCTTCCTTGCTATACATGGAACTGTCGTCGTGCTCGTTGAGGTCTTTGAAGCGGCCGTAAAATTCGGCGCCAGGTAGCTGGCAAAGCGCTCGATAAGTGGCGATTTCCAACACCTGCCCGATGCGGGTCGCGATCCTCGTATATGGCTCATAAATGGCAACGAGCTCACGGAGCCGTGCCTCGCGTTGCTCAGGCGGCGTATTGCCGGCGTAGAACCACGGAGCATTGGCGGCGTTGACCCGGCCGATCCGGCCCTCGTGCATAAGGCGTCTTCGGACATCGGAGAGCACGTGCGGATCGATCCGCTGATTGAACGGGCCAGCGTCGGATATCTTCTGTTCGAGTGTCCGCTGGTTCGCAATGGTCATGATCCCCAAAACACGCATCAGGCGGGTCTCGGCGATTGCCTCGCGCTCTTCGCGCGTCATTCTTGCCAATGGCTCGCCCCCCGGCGGCGAATCGCGGTTGGGGTATTTATATATATGTAGGAGTAGTCCCAGCTATCCGGTTCGCGTTTGCGGCTCTTGGGGGCGCGGGTGTTCCCTCGGAACGGTGCTTAACTGCCTCCGTTGGGTTTACCCTCCCGAGACACGCCGATGAGACGCAAAATATGTCTCAATAGGGTTGACTTTGGAATTGTGAGACAGTATGTCTCATGGTCTAAAGGCAAACGAGACATCAGAGGACCACATGACCACCATCGGCTACGCTCGCGTCTCCACTATCGACCAAGACCTGACCATCCAAGAAGCTGCGTTGAAAGCGGCGGGCTGTGACCTGATCCGCTCTGAGAAGCGAACGGGCACCACCACGACCGGCCGCGAGGAGTTGCGCACCGTGCTGGACTTCCTCCGCTCCGGTGACGTGCTGATGGTGACACGCATCGACCGTCTCGCGCGCAGCATTGGTGATCTTCAGGACATCGTGCGCGCCGTGAAGGCCCGTGGTGCCTCGCTGCGTGCGACCGAGCAACCCATCGACACCAGCACCGCAGCAGGCAAGTGCTTCCTCGACATGCTCGGCGTGTTTGCCGAGTTTGAGACCAACCTCCGCAGAGAGCGGCAGCTTGAAGGCATTGCGGAAGCCAAGGCGCGCGGGGTCTACCAGGGGCGCAAGGCTTCCATTGACACCGCCAAGGTGAGGGCGCTCAGGGCTGAGGGCATGGGTGCTTCCGCTATCGCCAAGGCCCTCAAGATTGGCCGTGCGTCGGTCTATCGGGCCCTTGGGGAGTGACACGCTAAGCGGCCCTATGCTGTTGTTCAGCCGCGCTCTCCTCTAGGAAAACTTTGGGTCCCATCGAGCGACTGGACCCTAATTTCAGCTCGACCTCACCCCCCGACTTCAAAGTTTGGCGGTTAAGGCCGGCCAGCGTCTTCAGGCTTGGGTCTTCTGTGTGCTCTCGGGGGACCCGTGGGTTCCCATTTGAGCCTCGTGGTTCGAGTGGCTCCGCATGGAGGTATCCGGGCGTCCTTCTGGGACAACACGGGCCCAAAGCTCCTAGGGAATCCCCAGAGGCGCCTTCGTGCCAAGCGCTAGGGCAGTAGACCTGACCTATCAAAACGCGCCCACGGGCTCCGCTGAGCGTAAGCGTGTAGCCGAAGCCGTTCAGGCTCTGAAGTTCCACGGCATGAGGGCATCGATCTGAGTGATCGGCCACCGGTTCGCGATGCGCTCGAGCGTTTGCGTGAGCCAGGCGAGTGGATCGACGTCGTCATTTTGGCGGTCTGCAGAAGCGTAGCGATGGTCGCCCAGGAGCGGCCGCCACCATGGCTACCCGCGAAGAGCGCATTTTTTCTTGTGATTGCCTGGGGTCTGATGGTCCGCTCGACGATATTGGAGTCGATCTCGATACGACCGTCGCTCAGAAAGCGCTCGAGTGCGGCGCGTCTGGATGTGGCATAGCGGATCGCCTCGGCGAGCTTGGATTTGCCGGACAGACGCGGCAGCTCCTTCTCCCACAGATCGAACAGCGCCGCAACGATGGGGGCGGACCTTTGCTGGCGCGCATTCAGCCGCGTCTCAGGATCCTGGCCGCGGATATCGGCCTCGATCTCCCACAGCTCGACCATGGTGGTGACGGTCTGTGTCGCCAGGCGCGAGCTCTCGTTGACGTGAAGCTCGTAGAACCGTCTCCTGACGTGGGCAAAGCACGCTGCAAGCCGCACTCCCTCGTTGGCGCCCGCCGACCTGGCGAGCCGATTATAGGCGGCATAGCCATCGACCTGGAGGATGCCAGCAAAGCCTGCCAGATGGCGCTCGACGCATTCGCCGCCACGGCTGTCCTCGAAGCGATAAGCGACCATCGGTGGACCGATGCCGCCAAACGGCCGGTCGTCACGGGCATAAGCCCACAGCCAGGCCTTTTGCGTCTTGCCGGATCCGGGAGCGAGCGTTGGCAGGGTCGTCTCATCGGCGAAGATCCGTTCGCCTTGCTTGACCTTTTCCAGCACATAGTCGGCCAGCGGCTGCAATTCGAAGCCGACCTTGCCCATCCACTGCGCCATCAACGAGCGGTCCAGCTCGACCCGATCGCGGGCGTAGATCGCTTCCTGCCGGTAAAGCGGCAGCCCGTCCGCATATTTGGAGACGGCAATCTGGGCCAGAAGCGCTTCAGTCGGAAGGCCGCTCTCGATCAAATGGGCAGGCGCTGGCGCCTGTACCACGCCGTCGCGGTTGCGATAGGCGTATTTCGGGCGGCGCGTGACGATCACGCGGAACTTCGCCGGCGTCACATCCAGCCGCTTCGACACGTCCTCGCCGATCAGCACCTTCTCCAGCCCCTCGCACCCGGCAGGAACCTCCGGCTCGATGACGATCTCCACCCGCTCCAGATGCGCCCCGAACTCCTTGCGCGGCCGCGGCACGCGTTTCGGCATGTCCTTGCCGCCAGCCTTGGCCAGTTCGGCTTCAACCGCCGACACGCCGGTCTCAATCTCCTCGAACACGAAGGCGATCTGCTCCGTGCTCAGCTTGTCGCTGCGCAAGCGTTCCGAGCGCGTGCCGTAAAGCGTGCGCTCCAGCATTTTGACGATCGCCGTCAGCTCCACGATCCGCGCATCGGCGGCCTTGTTGATCGCCGTAAGATCGGTGTTTGCAGCGGCAATGCGGCTGTTCTCGGCCTCGATCGCCGCCCGCTCTTCCGCCAAGGCGACGATCAGCGCGTGGGCTTCGGCAAGCGTCGTCGGGAGCTCTGTAACGGGCGTCGTCATCGTCGCCATCACAGCAGAGTCGCCGCCACTCTTCCAAACTTTTCAGCACCCTGATTCAATTCGCCGCAGCTTGTCAGCCTACCGTTTCTGGGCGCTTCACAACCACCGGACGCACCTTCGTCCAGTCCAGCCCGTCAATCAGCGCGAGCAACTGCGCATGGTTCAGCTGCACCCGGGTCGGCGCAATCCTCGGCCAGCAGAACTTTGACTCCTCGAGAGTCTTGGCAAACAGGCATACCCCGCTGCCGTCCCACCAAACCGCCTTGATCCGATCCGCCCTTTTCGAACGGAACACGTACAGTGCTCCGCTGAAGGGGTCGGCCCCACCATCTCGAACCAGCGCCATCAAACCCGTGGCACCCTTGCGGAAGTCGACCGGCGTGCTGGCCACGTAAACCTGAACACCCGCCGGGATCATGCCTGCCGAACCGCCCGGATCACAGCAGCAAGCCGCCCCGCCTCCACATCTCCACCAACGCGCACCACGACATCGCCGATGACGATTTCCACCATCTCCCCCGCCATGGTCTCAAAGCGCGCGAACTTAACCGCTCGGTCTCGCGCCCCAGAGAGCGGCGCCACCATTCCCGAGGCCAGCGCCTTGCGTCGCCACGCAAACAACTGCGATGGATCGATCCCATGACAGCGCGCTATCGCCGACACGTTCGCCCCCGGCGCAAACGTTTCCCCGACGATGCGATCCTTCTCCTCCCGCGACCAGGTGCGGTAGCTCCGCCCGGGACTCACCGAAAGCCGCTCGGCCGCCGCTGTGATAACTTCGAAATTCTTGGTATCAGACATATGTTCGCTCTCATGAACTCCTGGGACAAATCACCAGGAGATTCTCTGACAATCGAACATCATCCGCTACGTGGGATGACCTACACGCTTACCGCTGAGCTACCTATGGCCTCTTGTGTTCGGTGAGGTCTCCGTCAGAGCCACTCCGGGACCTAGCCTTAAACTTATGTGACGTGGATCACACAAAGCCACGGCCCCAACATTTGTTCCCCGTTATGGTAATGATGCATTGAGGATGGGTGAGGTGGCCTAAGTGGCTACTCATGCTCTACATCAACAGAGATATTATATAATATATATCAATTACTTACTGGCCTCAGTCCTCCTCCTGATGGAAGCTATGCTGAATTGGTGACATCCAAGCTGGGAGTTACCCCGATATGGGCTTGAAAGTGTCGAGTTAGCGTCTCTACAGCCAAGTCCTGATGCGAAGCCGGCACAAGGAGGCTGTCGTGCACGGGAAGACTTGGCACGCCCTTGGCCATCAGATCCTTCATGCTGCCGATCACAACCTTGCTCTCGGCGTACATCAGGTCACCCCAGTTCCGAGCCTGGCCACCGATGGAGCTGCCCCAGCGCTCAAGCAGTGGGTGGTGATCAAGAACACGCCCCCGAACGTCACGCAGGCTGTAGCGCTTTGGGTTGAACTCTTCGGGTGCCATCCTCTTCTTCTTCAAAATCCTCCTGACATCCGCGACGAGCGGCTTACGCCACACTCGCAAGAAGGCACCGTTCCCAAAGTGGTAGTTGATGAAGAATTTCGTCACTACCCGGTCGAGCTTGGACGGGCCAAGAACATTTGCATAGGCGTCCGCGCCCGTGTCGAGTGGGTACCCGATCCATGCGTAAAAGATGGTGAGGTACGATGAAGAGATGTCCACCTCAGCGACCGGGTCACCGTCGATCAGCATTTGGACCCGCTCGTCCTCCCCGATCTGCTGATAGCAGCCGTAGTCCTGCGGGTATGAGTACAGGCGACCGCCCTTGTCCCACCGGTACGCCTCAAGGTCTTCCGCTCGGTGGAACTTGCGGACCCAGCCGAGGTGAATGATTTCCTTCGTTGGATGCGTGAGCGTGTGTTGGCGCATAAACGCATTGAGGGCCGCAATGTCTGCACGGAGCCGTTGGGTCTCCGGGGTCTCTGGTGTCGTGTGGTGCGGTTTTGTGAGTTGCACCAGCTCGGTAGGCATCACAGGAACGAACTTGAAGTGATCACGGACGTTCTGAGGTGTTACCCCGTGCTCGGCGCAAATAGCCTGTAGAGCCGGTGTGGCTCGGTAGCGCGTGAGCATTCCTCGGGGCGGCCCAGGGTTGCCCATCGCTCGACGTCCGTCATACCCCGGCTTGTGATCTAGTAACCCGGCCTCAAGCCATGAAGTCTGAACACCATCGAACATGCGCCACTTGACGACTTGGCCGGTGTAGTCACCCTTTTGCTGCGAACACCTCAGCCAACCCTCGCTACGGTCGCGCCGTATTGCGTCGAATAGATCGGCGAGGAATGCAGCCACTGCGGTCTCGTAGCGTGCTGAGGTCTTGTGACGTGCGTACGCTTTGCCCTGTGCTGCCTGAGGACGCGGATAGCGCTTCACCAACTCAGCGACCAGCGCACGGGCCTGCTCACTGCGCACTATGGCAGTTAGTGTCGCTAAGGGCGCATCGCGAAGCGCCCCACGCTCGGCCTTGGGGGTCTTCGGTTCCCACAAAGGATGTTCAATCAACTCATCATCGTTATCGGTCATTCGCATATTCGCTCGCTCAGGCACCTGGATCATTGAGATGGCTGGTGTCGCGATCAGAGCCCGTAAGCGCGCTCAATCATGTACGCGCTGATGTCGATGCCACAGCGAACAGCTACGCGGTCCACAACGGCTTCCAAGGCTCCCCCGCTGGTCCCAACACGCTCCCAGAAGCGGGCCGCAAGATGCGACGGCGCAAACACAGCTCTCTCTCCCGCTCGGATCATAGCTGATGCAAGCTGAAGGGCGGCGTACAGGGAAGCGGTGGTGATTTCGGTGATCATGATGTGTGATGCTTTCGTTGATGTTCCGGCGTGGCCCAATGCTTCGCCAGTAGTCTTAGGTTGCTTTGGTGTTAAAGTGTAATCCCTGTCATTCCAGTTCATATCGCGGGAACTTCTTGAGGGCGCCGGCAAGATCCTCGGGTGTCGGCGTCGTATATCTTCTGCCCGTCGTTGCAGGAACGTGGCCAGTAATTGCATCACTGTAACGTTCATCCATGTTGACGCGCGCTGCTATCGTTTTGAAGGTATGCCTCCACGCATGGTTTGGGCTGATCTCTGGGTCGCTTACGCCTAAAGACCGCACCCACATGCCCACCTGCGATCTCATTCGCTCAGCTTGGTTCTGTCGTGGTCGATTTTCAACTCGCTGGGCCGTTCGTTCCTTCGGTTCATAGAACAGCGGAGAGCCCTCGGCCATGCGTACAAACTCAATGAAACCTTGTTCGATGAGGTGTTCATGAAGGGGAATAGTGCGAGCCTTGCGCGTCTTGATCTTGCCTGCAGAAGGCGACAACCTTGCAAACCAAGACCCGTTACGCTGTAGGATGTCGGTAGCTCTCAACTGGGTGATCTCGCCAGCGCGGGCACCTGAATAGGCGCAAATCCATGGCACCCAGCGCTGCGCGCGTTCGCTATGTGACTTCGTATCGCAGCAGAGCAGGGCGGCAGATAGGATGGTCTTGATCTCTGCCGGGTCGAACGCTTTGCCTTCTCGCTCAACGTTCTTTTTAGGCACGCTGATGTGCACCTCCGGGAAAGGATTACTGTCGATCAGTTTCTCTTTGACGCCCCAAGTGAACACCGTCTTCAGCGCTGTCCGCCATGCACCTGCAACCGTTCCTGCCGAGCGTTCTTCGTTGACGAGACCTGTCATCCACGCCTTAGCCTCGTCATAGGTGATACGACGGACGTTGGCGAACCGGCGATCCGCTTCCTTGAACACCGTGGCCCACCTGTAGACCGTACCTTCAGCCGGCTGCACCGCGTTTCTCCAGGCGTCGAACAGCTCTAGTGCTTTCACGGGCGCAACGGCGCTGATTTGCTCCCAGCTTGGGGAAGATGTGCGGATGCTTATCGGGGCTGAAGTCACCACGTGCGAGCGCCTCCAAGCGCTGAAATGCGGGCAGCAGATTGCCGCTTACAGCGTCCACGAAAAGTTCTGCTGCGTCGGGCGTCAGGTTGAGATTCTGCTCCAACAAGAATGCTGCAGTTTTGGCCTCAAGCGAGATGGCGGGACGTATCTCCGCTTTGACCTCCTGCGCAAACTGCCAATCCCAATCAGGATCATCCTCGGGATGTTCCTCGTATTCGTCGGGGGCGTTAGACCCAATGACTTCCCAGACCAAGATGTCCGCCAAAGCCCTCCAATGCCCCGGCGTCTTCAGGTCTTGTTCGTGCCTCGAAAGGAACCAAGAATACCATTGGCCAGCCAGAGCGTACGCTTGCTGACGTGTAAGAGGCTGCGGGCCCTTGGCCTTTGCAGCCTTCAGGCTGGCGATACGTATCTCAATCTCTGCCAGCCATTCACCAAACCGAGCGCGGGCCTCATGAGCAGAGACACCGGCATCAAGGTGGAACTTCTCTTCCCAGGCGTTTCCATAACGCGCGGCATAGGCCTTGCGGACGCCTTCGGGGATGGCCTTGCGGGCCGCGTAAGCGCCTGTGGAAGTCCTCGTCAGCCGGGTCATCTGAAACGCCATTTGTACGGTGCCTTGTAGATAGGCGCATCCAAATGGCATTTCAAATCAGCAAGTTACTGATTTTACAAGTCTCAGCTCGCCGGAACTTCGGATCGCTTAAGTCCCTCGCGTTCATGCGGGTGTGTCCGAAGGCGCGAAGCGACTAGGCGGGTTTTGAGGGACAAGGGAACCAACCTTAGGGTTTTTCTACCCGGCGGATCCGGAACCTTCCCTGAGATAGCGCAACTTGGAAGTTTAACATGAAGATGGTTAAGAGCCTAATCCTCGGCTCGGCGGCGGCTCTCGTCGCGGTCGGCGGAGCTCAGGCGGCCGATCTTCCCGTCAAGGCCAAAGCGGTCGAGTACGTGAAGGTTTGCTCCCTGTATGGTCCCGGATTCTATTACATCCCGGGCACTGACACTTGCATCAAGCTGAGCGGCTACCTGCGTGCGGACGTGGTGGCGAATTCCAACTCGGACTTCTCTGGTCCCTTCGCTGGCGCCGGCGGTGCCAACAACCGCTTCACCGACGGCTACACATGGCGGTCTCGTGAAGACTTCGACATCGATACGCGCACCGCGACCGAATACGGCGTGGCTAGATTGCCGGATGTTGTGCAGGAATGACGCATGCCGATCGATTTGACCGCCGTCCGGAACGACACGCCCGGCGTCGCACATCGCATCCACTTCAACAATGCCGGCGCGGCGCTCGTCCCCCGACCCGTCCTCGATGCGATGGTGGACTATCTGCATCGCGAGGCGGCGATTGGCGGCTACGAGGCCGCCGATGAGGGAGCACCCCGCCTCGAGAAAGTATATGACGGTGTCGCACGGCTGATCGGTGCCGCCAGGGACGAGATCGCCCTCACGGAGAACGCGACGGTCGCCTGGCAGATGGCTTTCTATGCCCAGGATTTCACGGCGGGCGATCGCATTCTGACGGCGCGCACAGAATATGCCGCAAACTATGTGGCGTTTCTGCAGGTCGCGCAGCGGACCGGAGCCGTGATCGAAATCGTGCCCGACGATGTGGATGGAGTGCTGGATGTTGAAGCGCTTCGGCGGATGATCGATGGCCGGGTCAAGCTGATTGCGGTGACCTGGATGCCGACAAATGGCGGGCTGATCAACCCGGCGGCAGAAATCGGTACGGTGGCTCGCACCCACGGCATCCCCTATCTTCTCGATGCCTGCCAGGCGGTTGGCCAGGTGCCAGTGAATGTTGAGGCGCTTCAATGCGACATGCTCTCGGCAACCGGACGCAAATTCCTGCGCGGCCCGCGCGGCACCGGCTTTCTCTACGTCAGGCGCGAACTGCTGACGCGTCTTGAGCCGCCGATGCTCGATCATTTCGCGGCCCCCTGGGTCGCACCGGACAGGTACGAGATCCGGCCGGACGCGCGCCGCTTCGAGACCTGGGAGAACAACTACGCTGCGCGCCTCGGCCTTGGCGCCGCCATCGACTACGCGCTCGATATCGGATTGCAGGAGATTCAGGGCCGCGTGCAGCTGCTCGCCGCCGAGCTCCGGGACCGGCTTGCGACGATACCGGGAGTTGAGGTGAGAGACCTTGGTCGTGATCGCTCGGCGATCGTCTCGTTCACGATCACCGGCATGGATGCCGCTGCGGTCAACTCCCGGCTGTTCGAGGCCGGAATCAACGTCAGTCACTCAAGTCCTGCCTCGACACTACTCGATTCGGCCGCGCGTAGTTTGCCGACGGTTTTGAGGGCGTCGCCTCACTACTACAACACGTCCGAGGAGATCGATCGTCTCATCTCGGAACTTGGTTCCTTGCGGTAGCAAACGCGCGGCGGATCTGCCGCGCGAGTCTCGTGATGGTTGGCGTGCCTTGCCTAACGAAGCCGGAGTAATAATATCCGGTCGAAGCGGGTACGCGAGGAACTGAGATTGCTGCCGGGTGTCGAGCGCAAGGAAGAGATCAACGTTCAACGTGCAGCCTTTGCCGCGACCATCGGCAATATGCTCGAATTCTATGATTTCATTACCTATAGCTTCTTTGCGGTCGAGATCGGGCGCACTTTCTTTCCCGCCCACCGCGAATACGCCAGCCTCATGCTGTCGCTTGCGACGTTCGGTGCCGGCTTTCTGACGCGGCCAATCGGCGGCATCGTGCTCGGCATTTTTTCCGACCGCGTCGGCCGGCGGCCGGCGATGTTGCTGAGTTTCGCGATGATGGGCGCTGCGATCCTGACCATCGCGCTCACGCCATCCTATGACGCGATCGGCCTGGCGGCCCCGATCATCGTAATCGCAGCAAGGATGGTGCAGGGATTTGCCCTCGGCGGCGAGGTCGGACCGACCACGGCCTATCTCATCGAGATCGCGTCGCCGCAGCGTCGCGGCCTGGTGGTGGCGTGGCAGCCCGCCAGCCAGGAGATCGCGGCCACTGCGGGCGCGCTGGTCGGCGTCATCCTGAGCAGCACGATGACGTCAGGGATGCTCGAAGCCTATGGATGGCGCCTCGCATTCCTGATCGGCGCCGTCTGCCTGCCGTTCGGACTATGGATGCGCCGGACGTTGCCCGAGACGGTTTCGCACGCGGAGCGTACGGCCGAGAGCGTCGAGAGCTCGAGCCATGTCGTGCAGGCGCGCCGGCATGTCCGCGTCATCGTCCTGGCACTGATGATCCTGGCCAGCGGTACGATCTCGACCTATGTGACCCAGTACATGACGACCTATGCCAAGAACACCCTGCACGTGTCGCCGTCGCTGGCGTTCACCGTGTCGCTGGTGAGCAATGGGCTTCAGATCATCGGCGCGCTGCTGGGCGGCTGGCTTGCTGACCGGTTCGGACGCAAGCCGATCATGATCTGGCCCCAGCTCGTCGTGCTGGTGCTGACCTATCCGGCCTTCCTGTGGATCGTGCAGGCGCCCGGCGCATGGTCGTTGCTGTTCGGCTTCGGCATCCTGTCGTTCATCGGATCCCTGCCATTCACCGCGTTCTATGCGGCTTTCACCGAAGCACTGCCGCAGAACATTCGCGGCGGCGTGTTCGCCACGATCTACGCGGTTGCGATCGCGACATTTGGCGGCACCGCGCAACTGGTGGTCACCTGGCTGCTTCACGTAACCGGCGATCCGCTGGCGCCGTCCTGGTACCTTCTGCTCGCGGCGACGGTCGGACTCGTCGCAATGAGCCTGATGCCCGAGACTGCACCGGTCAAGATCGGTGAGACTGAGGACGGAGCCCGGCCTCAATCCATGTCGCGGAAGGCGTGACCGTTGGCGTCGATCTCTTTCACGAGCGCCGGCGGCAGATTGGCCTGAGCCGAAGTGCCGTCGAAGACCCAGTTCTTGGCGTCGGCCAGATCGGGAAGGCCGGCGCCCTTGCGGACGTACAGGCCCACCGACGCCTTCTGCGGATTGATGTAGAGATCATATTCCTGCATCGAGCGCCTCCTGTTGAGTTCGCGTTTGGAATTAGCATCAAGACGGCCGGAAGCCGTCTCGACGATTTGACGCCGTGTGCCGTCAGGCGGGCTTTTTCGCTTCAGGCGCCGCAAGCACCACGGAGGCCTCGCTGGTCAGCATCAGGAAGGTGATCGTCTCCTGGAAATAGAGTTGGACCGAGGTCGCCGAATGGCTGAGATAGCCGATCGAAAGGTCCTGACCGATGGTGAGCTGAAAGTCACCGCCGCGGGTGGTGAGCACGACGCCGCCTTCGATGGCGGGCGCCCAGATGATCTTGCCGTCGATCAGACGCTGGATGTGCTGCAGCACCGGATAGCCATCGTCGGTGGCACCGCCGATTGCGGTATACGGCTCGGTGCCGAGCAGCAGCGTATAGGGGCCGTTGACGCCGGCTAGCCGCAACTGGCTCACCGCCTGCGCGACCGCGCCGGGATAACCTTTCACGCTGGCCGGGAGCGTCAGCACCGGGTTGCTGGTGCCTTGACGAATGCCCTGAATTCCAGCGGCAGCGTATCCGTCGAACACGGCGCGATCTTCGGCGAAGGCGATCTTGCGCGCGGCATCCTTCAGCGGGTCCCAGTCGGAATCGTTCGATCCGTGCTCCACGTCGTCGATCGCCTCGCGCGTCAGCTCGAACGGAACGCGCAGTTCGACGAGCGCCTTGACGTCGCGTTGCGCCGCTTCGACGCCGTCGCCCGGTGTCTGGATTTTCTGCTGGTGACCGGTGCCGACGGCGGAGAAATCCGTGCCCTTTGGGCCATCCACGTCGACGACACGACGCGCAGCGAGATGACGCTTCAGGGTCCGGGAGGCTTCCTCTTCGATCTGCGCCCACGCCGCGTCCGAGATGGGGGCGAGTCCCCGATGAAGGTTATTCATGTCCAGCCTCTCCTTTCAGTGAGCCGATCCCGAGTGAGCCATCGGACGGCGATATCCTTGGTGCGGGCGCTTCGTCAGTCTGATCCTCGTCATCCAGCGATGGTGCGGCGGGTGACGGCGCGGGTGCTTCGCTCGCGACATCGTCCAGGAATGTCGCCGACGGGATGAAGTAGAGCGTGCCGGTCACGGCGCGGCTGAAGTCGAGCAGGCGGTCATAGTTGCCCGGTGGACGGCCGACGAACATGTTCTCCAGCATCTGCTCGGTCCGGTGCGGGGATTTGGCATAGCCGATGAAATAGGTGCCGAACTCGCCCTTGCTGATGTTGCCGAACGGCATGTTGTCGCGCACGATATCGAGTTCTTCGCCGTTCTCCACGATCGTGGTCAGGGCGTTGTGCGCGTAGCTCGGCTTCACCGTATCGTCCAGCTCGATGTCGGACAGTTTGGCCCGGCCGATGATCTTCTCCTGCATCTCGACGGGCAGCTCGTTCCATTTCTTCATGTCATGGAGATATTTTTGTACGATCACGTAGCTGCCGCCGGCAAAGGTCGCATCCTCGTCGCCGATGATGGTAACCTCAAGCGCCGCCTGGTCTTGCGGGTTTTCCGTTCCATCGACAAAGCCGAGCAGGTCGCGCTCATCGAAATACTTGAAGCCGTGCACCTCGTCCGACGTGGCGACGGCATCGCCGAGCCGCGCCATGATCTGTGTAGCAAGCTCGAAGCACAGATCCATTGGCACGGCACGGATGTGAAACAGCAGGTCGCCCGGGGTTGCGACGGCGTGATGAACGCCATGGATTTCGCGGAACGGATGCAGATCTTTCGGCCTCGGCGCGCCGAACAACCGGTCCCATGCGTCCGAGCCGATCCCCATCACGCATGACAGCCTGCCCTCGAGGTCACGGAAGCCCACGGCGCGCAGCAGCCCGCCCAGATCGCTGCACAGCGACCGCACCACCGCGTCATATTGCGGATCGGGCTTGATCGTGACGGCTAGAAAGATAGCGGCGCGCGTCAGCTTCGCAGCGACCGGTTGCGGAACGGCTGATGGCACGCATCTCTCCTTACTGAACTACGATCCCGAGGCTGCAGAGAGCAAGAGGCTGCAGAGAGCAAGGCAGGCTGCCCGGCGAATGACCAAGCGGCAGGGAGAGGAGCATGCAACCGTTATCTTGACAAGGGCTCGAATGGCTAGGCTTCCGCGGAAGGATCGACCGGTTTTCCGGACCGCTCCTCCTCGAGCGTCACCGCAATTGCGGCAATGGCTGATAGCCGAACCTTTGAGCCTTCCACGCCGGCGACGAAGCCGAGCTCGATGTAGTGATGATGCCCTTTATGCAGACCTTCGCCGCTGTCGCTTTTCTTGAGCTTGATGCGGTTGTCGACCACGTGATCGACGGTGCCGACATGCACGCCGTCGGCCCCGATGACCTCCATATCTTCCTTGATGTTCTGGCCCGACATGGCTTTCTCCCTGGTTATGCTCTGCACCGCGATCATGCCTGCCAATTGACGACGCGGCAATGAATGGCACATCGGCAATGCGGCACGACCTCACACCGATTCGAATTCGTCTGTCGAGGCGGTCTCCGGCTTCTTGCCGTTGAAGGTGAGGCCGGCCTTGGTTGCGGAGATCTTCACGTGCGAGCCGTCTCGTACGTCGCCGGCGAGGATCATCTCGGCGAGCGGATCCTGCACGCTGCGCTGGATCACGCGCTTCAGCGGACGGGCGCCATAGGCGGGATCCCAGCCCTTGTCCGCAAGCCAGTCCCGCGCCTTCGGGTCGAGCTCCAGCTCGATCTTGCGATCCTCCAGCAGCTTGCGCAGGCGCGCGAACTGGATCTCGACGATCCGGCCCATCTCATTCTTCTGCAGCCGGTGGAACAGGATGATCTCGTCGATCCGGTTGAGGAATTCCGGACGGAAGTGGGCGCGCACCATGTTCATCACCTGGTCGCGAACCACGCTCGTATCCTGGCCTTCCGGCTGGTTGACCAGATATTCCGCGCCGATGTTCGAGGTCATGATGATCAGCGTGTTGCGGAAGTCGACGGTGCGGCCCTGACCGTCGGTGAGGCGTCCGTCGTCCAGCACCTGCAGCAGGACATTGAAGACATCCGGATGCGCTTTCTCGATCTCGTCGAACAGCACGACCTGATAGGGCCGCCGGCGCACCGCCTCGGTGAGCGCGCCGCCTTCGTCGTAGCCGACATAGCCGGGAGGCGCGCCGATCAGCCGCGCGACCGAATGCTTCTCCATGTATTCGGACATATCGAGGCGGATCATCGCGGTTTCGTCGTCGAACAGATACTCGGCGAGCGCCTTGGCAAGCTCGGTCTTGCCGACGCCGGTCGGCCCCAGGAACATGAAGGATCCGATCGGACGGTGGGGGTCCTGCAGGCCGGCGCGGGCGCGGCGCACCGCGGTCGACACCGCGCGCACCGCCTCGGCCTGACCGACGACGCGCTTGCCGAGCATGTCCTCCATCTTCAGGAGCTTGTCCTTTTCGCCCTCCAGCATCTTGTCGACCGGTACGCCGGTCCAGCGCGACACCACTTGCGCGATATTATCGGCCGTCACGGTTTCGCTGGTCGACGAGGTCTCGCTGGCTTCGACGGCGGCGAGCTTCTTCTCCAACTCGGGGATCCGGCCATAGGCCAGCTCGCCCGCCTTCTGGAATTCGCCCCGGCGCTGCGCATTGGCGAGCTCGGTGCGCAGCTGTTCGAGCTCGCCCTTCATCTTTTGCGCATCGGAGAGCTTGCCCTTTTCGGCCCGCCATTTCGACGTCATGTCCGCCGATTTCTTTTCAAGGTCCACGAGATCTTTCTCGAGGGTCTCGAGGCGGCTCCTGGAGCCGCGATCGGTTTCCTTCTTGAGCGCTTCCTGTTCGATCTTGAGGCGAATGATCTCGCGGTCGAGCGAGTCGAGTTCTTCCGGCTTGGAGTCGACCTGCATCTTCAACCGCGCCGCCGCCTCGTCCATGAGGTCGATCGCCTTGTCGGGCAGGAAGCGATCGGTGATATAGCGATTCGACAGCGTCGCGGCCGCGACCAGCGCTGAATCCGCGATGCGGACGCCATGATGCTGTTCGTATTTGTCCTTGAGGCCGCGCAGGATCGAAATCGTATCCTCGACCGTCGGCTCCGACACGAACACCGGCTGGAAGCGCCGCGCCAGTGCCGCGTCTTTCTCGACATGCTTGCGATACTCGTCGAGCGTCGTCGCGCCGATGCAGTGCAGCTCGCCGCGGGCCAGCGCAGGCTTCAGCAGGTTGGATGCATCCATCGCGCCGTCGGTCTTTCCAGCGCCGATCAGCGTGTGCATCTCGTCGATGAAGAGAATGATCCCGCCCTCGGCGGTCGTCACTTCCTGCAGCACCGCCTTGAGCCGTTCCTCGAACTCGCCGCGATATTTCGCACCGGCGATCAGCGCGCCAAGGTCGAGCGCGAGCAGCGCCTTGTCCTGCAGGCTTTCCGGCACGTCGCCGTTGATGATGCGCAGCGCCAGGCCCTCGACGATCGCAGTCTTGCCGACGCCGGGCTCGCCGATCAGGACCGGATTGTTCTTGGTCCGGCGCGATAGCACCTGGATGGTCCGGCGAATCTCCTCGTCGCGGCCGATCACGGGATCGAGCTTGCCGTCGCGCGCGGCCTGGGTCAGGTCGCGGGAATATTTCTTCAGCGCGTCGTAGGCATTCTCAGCCGACGCGCTGTCGGCCGTGCGTCCCTTGCGCAGCGCGTTAATGGCTGCGTTGAGGTTCTGCGGGTTGACGCCGCCCTTGGCGAGCAGCTTGCCGGCCTCGCTGTCCTTGTCGGCTGCGAGCGCCTGCAGCAGGCGTTCGACGCTGACGAAGCTGTCGCCGGCCTTGTCCGCCGCCTGCTCTGCGGCAGTGAAGGCGCGCGCGGTCTCGGGCGCAAGATAGATCTGTCCTGAACCGGCGCCGCTCACCTTCGGAAGCTTCGCCAGCGCGTCCTCTGTCGCCTTCAGGATCGCGCGTGAGTTGCCGCCCGATCGGTCGATCAGGCCACCCGCAAGACCTTCGCTGTCGTCGAGCAGGACTTTCAGGATGTGGAGCGGCGAGAATTGCTGGTGCCCCTCGCGCATGGCGAACGATTGGGCCGACTGGATGAAGCCCCGCAAGCGATCGGTGTATTTCTCTATGTTCATCGTGGCACCTCAAGGCAACACATGCTCGTGGAGAAACTTGCTCCTCGGGAACCTTGCATGCCACGCATTCACGCCCGTGTCGGATGGCGGAACGATGACATCCATCATTTGACATTCAACTGCGGTAGCGCCGGCCGAGCGGTGGGCGTGACTTTGTCGAACTGCCTTATCGTGTGGTCGTTTCAGGTCATAGTCAACGTCCGAACATGTCGGCCAGCGGGGGCACTGGTCCAAAACGTTGTCTCCGAACGCGCACCCACGTTTGGAGACAACGTCATGTTGCGATGATCGACGAGGGCAGCAGCCCGACGAGTCGGAATCGGTGTGGTCGGCTGTCTCGGTCGCCGCCACCTTTCCGGTGATTACAATCGTACGAAGATCATTGGTTACTACGCATAATTGGAGAGGGCTGTTGTCCTTTTGTGACAATCGGCACTTGAGGCGGATTTGCGGCGGGAACCAAATCCGGCGTCTGCGCGTCATGTGTCAGCAGAAGACCCTGAACAATCAGACTGAGGGGAGTGCCGTCTTGGGTAAGGTCAGATCAACGCCGCTGACGACGACAAGAAAAGGTCGGCGTGATGCTTCGCCATGATTGAGCCGGATTGTTCACGATGTTTGAATGCTCAGCCCGAATGCCGGGCAGAGCACCCTGATGCGCGAAGTGGGTGTGCCGCGGCGTTTCCTTGCCTCTGAGCGTTTCCTTTTCAGTGAGGTGTCTCGATGAAAGACTCAGGCGGCGGGGCGCGTGTCACCGTCACGCAAGACGGTCCGTACATGGTGGCGGGTGGCGTGAAGCTATCCGAGCAAGTCATCGCTACCGGTTCCGATGGATCGTCGGAGGACTGGGTCGAACACGCTCTGCCGTCGGCCGGGGCGAGATATGCGCTGTGCCGGTGCGGACATTCGAACAAGAAGCCATTCTGCGACGGTTCCCATGCAAGGATCGGCTTTGACGGGACCGAAATTGCCGATCGCGCGCCATTCTCCGACAAGGCGAAGATATTCGACGGCCCTTCGCTGGCGCTGCTCGATGTCGAGAGCCTGTGCGCGTTCGCGCGGTTTTGTGACCCGAACGGTCAGGTCTGGAGCCAAGCTGCCGCAAGCGATGATCCCAAGGTGCGCGCGACGTTCATTCGGCAGGTGCAGGCTTGTCCGTCGGGGCGCCTGGTGGTGTGGGACAAGGCGCGTGGGGCGGCGCTCGAGCCTGAGTTGGCGCCGTCGATCGGTCTGATCGAGGATCCCGCAGAGACTTGCAGCGGCCCGATCTGGCTGCGCGGGGGCATCGCGCTGATTGCTGCCGATGGTAGCGAGTATGAGGCGCGCAACCGCATGACGCTATGCCGTTGTGGTGAATCCAGGAACAAGCCGTTCTGCGACGGCACGCATGCTGCCATCAAGTTTCACGCGAAGTGAGGGCGACGGGTGAGCGTCATCGGGTTGAAGTGCAGCGGCGATACAGAAGTGATGGACACCGCCCGGCACCATCGTCGCCAGCCGGAATTGTCGCGAGCCCCGCCAGGGACGTAATCTTTATCTCCGCCGACCAGTCGCCTTCTACCGATCGCGCACGCCGAAAATGTAGGGCGTCGTAGCGTGCCGATCCGATACCTCACTATCAGCTTCACAACATATCGTCCTTTCTCAATGGGGAGTTTCGCAATGCGCCGTTCGACCGTCGTTGCCACCATCGCCGCGACCATGCTCACTGGGCTTGTCGGCCCTGCCGCCGCGCAGCAGCAGATGAAGCGCGTACAGATCGGCGTGCTCGAATGCCGTGGTGCTGCCAGTATTGGATTCATCGTGGGATCGGTGACCAATCTCGGCTGCGTGCTCCGCATCAGTGGCGCGCCGGATGCTCGTTATGTCGCCGTTATCCAGAAGGTGGGTCTCGATATCGGTCTCACCGAGAAGACTGCGCTTGCCTGGAACGTGTTCGCACCGGTGTCACGCCTCGGGCAGGGCGATCTTGCCGGCACCTACGCCGGTGCCGATGCCAGCGCCGCGCTTGGCGTTGGTGTAGGCGGCAACGTGCTGGTCGGCGGCTCGAATAATTCCATCGCGTTGCAGCCGGTGAGCGTGCAAGGCGAGGTCGGTCTCAGCGTCGCCGCGGGCCTCGAAAGTCTGGAGCTGCGACCGGGACGGTAGCTTGCCAGCAGGCCGTAACAATTCAGCTTGGTGTAAGGTCCAAGCGGTGGCCATGCGGCGCGCTGGTTTGTCGCCGAAGCGCGGAACTTTTGTTCCGGCTTTCTCGTTCAATCGTGCGCACCACCTTGGTGCTCACCAAGAAGAGGCTTCCCCCCAATGACAGTTCGTCTCCCTTTATCAGTGTCGCGTGCGACGATGGCAGCGGCGCTGTTCTGCGCCGCCGGCACAATGTCTGTGCCTGCCGTCGCGCAAGACGCGGCTTGTGCACCCGTCAATGCTGTCGAGACGGCGCCGCCGCCGCTGCCGACCTATGATCAGCCGCCGCTGCCTGGGCCTGGCTATCTCTGGTCGCCGGGTAATTGGTCTTGGGACGAGGACCAGGGTGACTATTACTGGGTGCCGGGTACGTGGGTTCAGCCGCCGCGGGCCGGGCTGTTGTGGACCCCTGGCTACTGGGGTGGGTTTGCGGGCGGCTACATTTTCCATCCCGGCTATTGGGGTGATCGAGTCGGCTTCTATGGCGGCATCAATTACGGCTTTGGCTATGGCGGCGCCGGCTACGAGGGCGGACGGTGGGACCATGGCGCGTTCTTCTACAATCGCACTGTGAACAATCTGCAGGGTGCGAGGATTACGAACGTCTACGAGAAGAACGTCACCATCGATCGGACGATCAACAACGTCAGCTACAACGGCGGCAAGGGCGGCATCGAAGTGCGGCCGACTGCCGAAGACCGGACCATCGCCAAGGAGCAGCACTTCGCTCCGACGCCACTGCAGCGCAAGCAGGTCGAGACGGCGAGCCAGGATCCGAGCCTGTTCAAGCGAACCAACAACGGCGTGCCGGCTATTGGCGCGACCGCGCGTCCCGGCGAGCTGAAGGGCCCGGGCGTGGTCCGCGCGCGGCCGGCTGGCGAGGTTGTGCCCGCGAATGGCGCGAGACCGGCGGCTGGAGAGCCGGGAAGACCGGGGCCGGCGCCTGCGGAATCATCCCATGCGCTCCCGGTCCCGGGGAAGGAGCTTCCTGCTCCTGCTCAGCAGAACAGACCTGCCGTCGAGGAGAAACGCGCGGCGCCCGCTCCCGTGACACGGGTTGAGCCGAGGCCGGCAGCCGAGCCGGCAAGGCCCGCCGTCCAGGAGAACCGGCCGGCGGTCGAGGAGCGCAAACCTGAACAGGTGCGCAAGGAAGAGCCGGTGGCGCGGCCCGAGCCTGCAGCAAGGCCCGAAGCACGACCGGAGCCGGTGGCGCGACCGGAGCCTGCGGCGCGGCCCGAAGCGCGTCCGGAACAGATCGCGCGGCCTGAGGCGCGGCCCGCAGCGCCGGCGCCGAGAGCTGCTCCTCCGCGTCCGCCTGCCGGCCATCCCGCTGAAGAGAAGCGGCCCGAGCAACGCTAAACATGGTGTCCGCGCCCCGCCGGAGTGTTCCGGCGGGGCGCGGAATTTTCTGAACGGCCGATTCGCAGGACTTCATCCACAGGAGGTCACTCATGGCGCAAAGTCACGGCGGCGACGGGCAACTTGACGACGGTAAGCCGCGCTTGAGCGAAGACGACATGACGCGAGCCTTGCTCGGTCCGAGGGGCGTGCCGGGCAAGCCGGACACCGCCAAAATGACGCCGCAGCAGGAAAAGAACATGCCGAAATATCTGGATCCCGGACACACGGCATAGTGCGATACGTGGCGTGAGCGCCTGGCTCGCGCTGGCCGCTGATGAGTGAAGCGCGGGCGGTCTTGCAAATCGTCCGGTTTTGAGCCCTCATGATTTCGAGCGAACTCATTTTCTTGCGGAGGAGGTCGTGAGAAATCCGTACGAGGTTCTCGGCGTTGCCCCGACGGTGTCGGCGGCTGATCTCCAGAAGGCCTATCGGAAACTGGCGAAGAAGCTGCACCCGGATCTCAATCCCGGGGACAAGGCGGCCGAAGAGAAGTTCAAGGAAGTCGCCGGTGCGTACGATCTGCTTGGCGATGCCGAAAAGCGCAAGCGCTTCGACGCCGGCGAGATCGATGAGAGCGGCGCCGAACGGCCGCAGCATCATTACTATCGGGATTTTGCCGCCTCGGATGCCGCACATCCCTATGCCGACAGTTCCGGTTATGCCGACTACATGGATGCGGACGACGCGTTCGCCGAACTGCTGAGGCGGAGCGAGCAGGCGCGTGCGAACCGGCGCGGTCGCGATCTGCATTACAGCCTGACGATCGATTTTGCCGAATCGATTACCGGTGCAAGCAAGCGTCTGACATTGCCCGACGGAGGCACGCTCGACGTGACGATTCCACCGGGCCTCGTCGATGGGCAGACGATCCGGCTGCGCGGCAAGGGTGCACCCGGCGCCGGCAAGGGCGGTCCCGGCGACGCACTGATCGAGGTCGAGGTCCGCCCGGATCCGCGTTTCACGCGTGAGGGCGACGACATCTCGCTCGAACTGCCGATCTCGTTGTCCGAGGCTGTGCTCGGTGGAAAAATTCGCGTTCCGACGCCGACCGGTGATGTGACCATGACGGTCCCGAAGGGATCGAACACCGGTACGACGATGCGGCTGAGAGGCAAGGGCGCGCCTCGCGTTGGCGGAGGTCATGGAGACGAATTCGTCAAACTCAAGGTGGTCTTGCCCAAAGGGGCGGATCCCGAGCTCGAGGCGTTCGTTTCGAACTGGGATCGAAAAGGATTCAATCCGCGCGAGGATGGCGCATCATGATCATGACCAAGCAGCAGTTCCTGACCAGTGCGGGTCTCGAAGTTCAGACCCTGGAGTTCTGGATCGAGCAGCAATGGCTCGTTCCGGATCGGACCACCGCAGACACGGGCTTCTCCGACACCGATCTGGCGCGGGCCCATTTGATCCGGGATCTGAAGGGCGATTTCGGGGTCAACGACGAAGGTATCGACGTCATCCTCCATCTCGTCGATCAGATTCATGGCCTGCGTCAGGCGTTCGAGCACCTGCACGAGGATCTTAAGCGACCTTCACGCTAGGGCTTGTGCCCGGCACTCGAATGACGGACCCAAGATCCCGGGGGCAACTCCCCGGGACCAAGACCCGGGAGACGATCATGATCGAAAAGGCGACGCCGCTTGCACATGGCGAAATCGATGTCCTGATTCTGCAGGCCCTGGTGCGGAAGCTTGTAGCCAAGGGCGTGCTGACGCCGGACGACGTCCGCGCACTGCTCTTCGAAGCCGCCAAAAATCTGGATCCGGTTGGCGGCGAGCTGACGGCGGAAGCAGCTCACATCATCGTGCAGGAAGATCTGGCGCCGGCATTTCTTGGTGGCGGCTGATGCAACCGGAATCGTGGTGCTTCGCACGCCGGGCGTCGTATAGCCGCGCCGTCAGCGGCTGGCGGTGAGCTGCTGCCGGTAATGCTCGGCATCCCAGTTCAGCAAGGCCTGTTCGTTGGTTGGCGACAGATAAATGATGCCGGCGGCGAGCGGGATGCGGCTGGTCACCAAGGCAAGACAGCTCAACATGGCCTCGGCACCGGCGCCGACATCCTTTCGGATCACTGCGCCCGCGCCGGGCACGAGATATGCGACCGGGGGAGGCGAGCCGCCTGCCGTGACGCGTGCGCTTTCCGCGGCGAGGCTTGCATTTTCAGTCAAGACCGGCATCGCCGGTCCGAGAAAAACGACATGATCCGGATAAAGCGAGCCACGTGTCGCGATTGAGAAGCTGTACGGGTCGGTGGCGGTCTGGTGGCTGAGCGGATCACTGGGTAAGCGATAATCCGTGCCTGCGCAGACCAGCCGAAGTATGTCTTGATCCGCGATCGCAGCGTCACGCGGCGTCAGCGCGAGGCGCGTCTCGACATCGGCGACCAGCGCTTCCGCCTCGGCGCAGGTCGCCGCGCCGACCACGAGGCCATGATTGCCGAGGATCAGCACGTCGACGTTACCCTGCGCGATCGCCTTGGATACGGCCTGCGCCAGCGGCAGGCCGGGATGATGATAGCCGAGGCGGCACCACGACAATCCCTGCAATCGCGCAGCGAATTCCTCGCCTGCGTCGGTTCGTACCGCCCATGCGATGGTGTTGACCGAGTGGACGTGCAGCACGACAGGGTGCGGCATCAATGCATGCAGCGCCGTCTCGATCGAAGCGCGCAGCGTCGTCCGCGCTCCCGGCGCGAGCGGTGCGCGTTCATCGCCCGCCGCCAGCGCCGCGCGCGCCGCAGCCAGCGCCACCGGCACGAAGATGTCCTTGTCCTCGGCGTCGGATAGCCAGGTGCCGGAGGCCTTCACCCACAGCACGTCGCCGTCCTTGACGGACGAATTGCCGCCGGCGCCCTGCACCAGCAGGATATTGCCGCCGACGCGCGCCGACATGCGGCGAAGTTCGGTCAGGACTTGCGGCTGTTGCATCGCAATTTTCTCACCAGGCCAGATGTTGCATCGTCCAGTGCGGCGTCCGCGCTGCTGCGTCGGCCGCGTTCCGGGTCGCCAGCGACAGATCGCTCGATTGTGCCAGTGTTCCCCGGTGAACGCCGGAACCGATCAGCAGGGTCAACATTCCGGCGGCGCGGCCGCCGGCGATATCGTGATCGAGGGAGTCGCCGATGACAAGGATCCGTTCTGGGTGCGGATGCTTCAATCGTTCGAGCGCGGCTGCGAACATCGGCGCATGCGGCTTGCCAACGAACATTACCGTGCCGCCGAGCTCTCGATAGAAGGCCGCGAGTGCACCCGGCGCGGGGAGCAGACCGCCCACGCCGAACATGACGAGATCGGGATTGGCGCACAGCATCGGCAATTTGCGCGCGGCGGCCTCCGTCAAACGTCCGCGCCATTGCTCGGGATCGGCGGCACTGTCGTCCAGACCGGCCAGCAGGACGAAATCGGCGTCGTGAATGTACGTAACGACAGCGAGGTCTAGTCCATCGACGATCGAGCGGTCGCCGTCGCGCGAGATCAGGAAGCAGGCACGTCCAAGCCCGGCAAAGGGGCCATCCTGGCGCGCATGCAGGCCGCGCCAGGTGACCTCGCCCGACGACAGCACGCCGTCGTAGATGTCCGGCGGCAGGCCGAGCGCGGCGAGGCGTCGCTGATTGCTGTCGGCGCGCTTGCCGGAGTTGGAGAGGATCAGGATCCGCTTGCCGGCCTCATGCAGTCTCAGCACGCAGTCATGGGCTACGGGAAACACCGTCATGCCTTCATGCAGCGTGCCCCATTGGTCGAGCAGCACATGATCGAAGCGGTCGGCGATGGCGCGAAGACCTGATATCGCGATAGCGCTGGCTGTCATGGCGGACCACCCTTCAGGGCGAGCAGTGCGGCGCCGTAGCTTGCTTCGGTCTGCTCGGCGACGGAGACGGGGACGCCGAGCGTGCGGCGCCTGATCCTGGTCCATGCCTCATTCTTTGCGCCGCCGCCGATCCCGATGACGCGACGCAAGCTTGGTGCGCCGAGCCGCGCCAATTGACGGTAGGCGAGCGCTTCGACCGCGGCGATGCCCTCGAGCAGGGCCTGAAAAAAGCGATGATCTTCCGCCGGACGCGGCGTGATCCGCGCAGCGAGCGCCGGATCGGCGATCGGGAACCGTTCGCCGGGCTTGGGCAGCGGATAATAGTCGAGCCCGGTCGGCTGATCCGGCTCGACCCACGGCGTCAATCGCTCCATCTCGTCGGCGGTGAAATGTATCAACAGCGCGGCGCCGCCGGAGTTGGACGCGCCGCCGGCAAGCCAGCGGTCGCCGAGCCGGTGTGAATAGACTCCCTGATCGGCTGCGAAGATCGGTTGGGTCGCAAGTTGCTTCACCACCAGCGTGGTGCCGAGCGAGGTGACGGCATCTCCGGGCTCGTCGGCGCGGGTTGCGATGAAGGCGGCGACACCATCGGTCGTGCCCGCGGCGATCTGCGCTGATGGCGATAGATCAAGCCTCCGTGCGATAGCCGGGTTGATCTCGGCGAACGGCGTTCCCGGTACCAGCACCTGGGGAAGCAGATCGTGCCGCACGCCAAGCTGGTCGAGCCAGGCCGGCCAACTGCGCGTGACCGGATCGTAGCCAAGCTTCAGCGCATTGTTCTCGTCGCTGATGCCGTAACAGCCAGCGAGCCGGCCGGCGATCCAATCGGCCTGGTGGAGCGCGTGGCTGATGTCGCCGATATAGCCTTCGTCCAGCAGATAGAGCAGCTTGGCGAGCGCGCTGCTCGCGCCATGCGCGCCGCTTTCCGACGGTGCGACCGCGGCGACGCGTGCGGCCTGCCGTGTCGCGCGGGCATCGTTGTACATCAGGCCCGGCGTGCAGGGGCGGCCGGCCGCATCGGTCAGCAGCAGTGTCCCCGATGTGCCGTCGACGACGATGCGTGTGATCTCGCCGAGATCGATCATCTCGCCGAGCCTGCCGATCGAGTCGACGGCGGCCTGCCACCATAGCTCCGGCGTCTGGTCGATGGCATTGCCGTCGACGCGCGGTGCGGGCAGTGCGGCCGACGCGAAGCCGCGTATGCCGGCCTGCGCATCGATGGCGCAGGCGCGGACTCCTCCAGTTCCGACATCGATGCCGAGGAACAAACCTCCCATGCGACTCCACCGTTGATTTGGTGCCCGCGCACCGACGCTCGCGGAGCGTCGGTTGCGCTGCAGCACGTTTAGGGGATTGACGCCCCGCCCGGCCTCTGCAATTTTTTGCAGGCCATGAAGAAATTTGCAAGCGGGACTTTTCCGGGAATGTCTCCCCCGTCCGACCGGCTGCCGTCGATCGATGGCGAGGCGTCGCTCGCGACGCGGGCGGCGTGGCTGTATTTCGCGGCCGGGTTGACCCAGTCGGAGGTTGCCGACCGCCTCAACATCCAGAGCACCAAGGCGCACCGGCTGATCGCGCGCGCCAGCCGCGAGGGCATGATCCGGGTTTTCGTCGAGGGGCCGGTTGCCGAATGCGTCGCGCTGGAGAACGATCTCGCGCAGCGCTTTGGCCTGTCGTTCTGCCGCGTCGCACCGGATTTGGGCGAGGGTGAGTTGCCGTTGAAGGCATTGGCGCTCGAAGGCGCGAGCTTCCTCCGCCAGATTCTCGAACGCGGCGACGACAAGGTGATCGGCGTCGGCCATGGCCGCACGCTTGCGGCCGTCGTCGAGCAGATGCCGCAGACGCCGGCCCGCGACGTGCAGTTCGTGTCGCTGCTCGGCGGGCTGACCCGGAAATTCGCCGCCAATCCGTTCGACCTGATCCATCGCCTGGCGGAGCGCACCGGCGCGGAAGCCTATCTGCTGCCGGTGCCGGTGTTCGCGAATTCAGTCGCCGACCGCGCTGTGCTGATGCAGCAATTCGGCATCGCCGAGGTGTTCGCGCTGGCGCGAAAGGCCTCGCTGCTGTTCGTCGGCATCGGCCAGATCAGCCGCGAGGGATTTCTGGTGTCGAGCGGCATGATCAGGCCCGACGAAGTGGCCGAGTTGAAGCGCGTCGGCGCCTGCGCCGACCTGCTCGGACATTTCTTCGGCGCCGACGGAGCCGTGCTCGACACCGATCTCTCGGCGCGCGCGACCTCGATGAGCGTGTCCGACCTGAAGAAACATCGAATCGTCGCGATCGCCGGCGGCACCGCGAAGGTGACGGCGCTGCGCGGGGTGCTGCGCAGCGGCGTGCTGCACGGCTTCATCACCGACGAAGTGACAGCGAAAGCACTCGCCACCGATAAGCCGGAGACGACATCCGGCAGGACGAGAAGCAAGGCCCGGAAGGAAACGTAACAAGCGTCAACAAGGAGAGGAAATACATGTTCGATCGCGAGAAGAATCTGTTCGACTCCTACGCCGCCAAACGCATCAGCCGCCGCGATCTGCTTGACGGCGCCGCCAAGCTCGGCATCGCGGGTGTTGCCGCGAACGCCGCTTTCGCCTCATCGACGTCGAACGCGATGGCCGCCGACTTCAACTGGAAATCGCAGAGCGGCAAGTCCGTCAAGCTGCTCCTCAACAAACATCCCTATGTCGACGCGATGATCGGCGACATCGAGGCGTTCAAGACGCTGACCGGAATGAACATCACCTACGATATTTTCCCGGAGGACGTCTATTTCGACAAGGTGACCGCAGCGCTGTCGTCGAAGTCGGACCAGTACGACGCCTTCATGACCGGCGCCTACATGACCTGGACCTACGGTCCGGCCGGCTGGATCGAGGACCTCAACACCTACATCAAGGATCCGGCGAAGACCAACCCGGCCTTTGCCTGGGACGACGTGCTGCCGGGCCTGCGCGCTTCGACGGCGTGGGATGGCGTCGCCGGCTCCGAACTCGGCTCGGGCAAAGCCAAGCAGTGGTGCATCCCCTGGGGCTATGAGCTCAACAACATCACCTACAACCGCAACATCTTCGACAAGGTCGGCGTCAAGCCGCCGAAGAACCTCGACGAGATGCTGGAGGTCTCGGCCAAGATCACCAAGGACGCCGGCGGCCCTTACGGCGTCGGCGTGCGCGGCTCGCGCTCCTGGGCGACCATTCATCCCGGTTTCCTGTCGGCCTATTCGAATTTCGGCCAGAAGGATTTCGTGATGGAGGGCGGCAAGCTCAAGGCCGCGATGAACACCAAGGCGTCGAAGGATTTCCACGAGAAGTGGGTCAGGATGATCCAGACATCGGGCCCGAAGAACTGGTCGACCTACACCTGGTACCAGGTCGGCACCGACGTCGGCGCCGGCGCCTCCGGCATGATCTTCGACGCCGATATCCTTGGCTACTTCATGAATGGCGGCGACAACAAGGAGAAGGGCCACCTCGGCTATGCGCCGTTCGCCGCCAACCCGGCCGCCAAGGCGCCAACTCCCAACGTCTGGATCTGGTCGCTCGCGATGTCGACCTTTTCCAAGCAGAAGGACGCGGCGTGGCTGTTCATGCAGTGGGCGGCATCGACCGAGCACGGCCTGTTCGGGGCGCGCAAGATGGACCTCGTCAATCCGGTGCGCGCATCCGTGTGGAAGGACAGCGAGTTCCGTGACCGCATCGCGAAATCCTATCCGGGTTATCTCGAGCAGCATGACGTGTCGTCGCCCGGCGCCAAGATCTACTTCACGGCGCAACCGCTGTTCTTCGACCTGACGACGGAATGGGCCGCCTCGTTGCAGAAGATGGTGGCGAAGGAAGTCACCGTCGACGAAGGGCTCGACCAGCTCGCTGACAGCATCAACCGCCAGCTCAAGCAGGCCGGCCTCGGCTGATCCATCGCGTGGTGCCGATTCCTCCGCACCACGCCAACCCCGCCGGCCCGGACACTGGCCCCGATCCGGGTCGGCGGATTTTCCTCTTGTATGTGATCTCTTATCATCATGAGCATGGTCCAACTTCTTCAGACGAATGCGCAGGCGGCGCCGGCAAGACCCAAGCCGCGCGTCCGCTTGCTGCCCTATCTGCTGAGCCTGCCCGCGCTGCTGATTTGCGTCGCGATCCTGGTTCCGTTCGTGACCGCGGCGATCTATTCGCTGCAGCGCTACCGGCTGAACCTGCCGTATCTGCGCGGCTTCATCGGCCTCGACAATTATATCGACTTCCTCTCCGATCCTGCGTTCTGGAACACGCTCCGCATCTCGATCACCTATACCGTGCTGACGGTCGTGCTCGAGCTCTTGCTCGGCCTGACGATCGCGCTATTGCTGCGCCGGCCGACCCGATTCCACAACGCGGTATCGATCATGCTGCTGTTGCCGCTGATGACGGCGCCGGCGATCGCGGCGCTGATGTGGAAGCTGATGACCAATCCAAGCTTCGGCATCCTGTCCTATCTCGTCAGCCTGTTCGGCGTCACCGATTTCAAATGGGCGTCCGATCCGTCGACGGCGCTGTTTACCGTCGTGCTGGTCGATATCTGGGTCTACACGCCGTTCATCATGATCCTGCTGCTTGCGGGGCTACGATCGCTGCCGCGCCAGCCGTTTGAGGCGGCAGCCCTCGACGGCGTGCCGGCGACCTTCGTGTTCTTCCGCATCACGCTTCCGATGCTCACGCCGTACATCATCACGGCGTCGCTGTTCCGTTTGCTCGACTCCATCCAGCAATTCGACATCATCTATGCGATGACGCAGGGCGGGCCGGGCGACCGGCTGATGGTGTTCCAGGTGCAGGCCTATCTCGAATTCTTCCAGTATACCAATGTCGGCAGGTCGGCGGCGCTGTTGATGATCCTCTGGCTCATCACCAACATTCTGTCGAACATCTTCATCAAGAACTGGCTTCGCCTGCGCGCGCGTGCGCACGGCCACGCGTGACGCCGGGAGGATCGTGATGGAACATTCCAGCTTTGTCGGCCGCATCTTCCGGGGCGTCGCGCTGACGCTGATCCTGCTGTTCTTCATGTTTCCGATCGTCTGGATCTTCCTGATGTCGTTCCAGAGCAACGACCAGATCTTGCGGATTCCGCCACGCCTCCTGTTCGAGCCGACGCTGTCGAACTACCGGGCGCTGATTTCGGGTCAGTTGCAAACCGCTGCGGGCAATCTGCAGATTACGTTCATGCGCAACCTGTTCAACAGCATCGTGCTGTCGAGTGCGGCGGTAGCGCTGGCGTTGCTACTTGGCGTGCCTGCAGCTTACGCCTTCGCCCGCTTCAAGTTCCGGCTCGGCGAGACCATCGCCTTCACGCTGCTATCGTTCCGTTTCGCGCCGCCGCTGCTCGTGTTACTGCCGCTGTCGCTCTACTATCAGGAACTCGGTCTCAACGACACCTATTTCGGCATCGTCTGGGTCTACCAGCTCATCGCGCTGCCCCTGATCCTGTGGATCGTGCGCGGTTATTTCGAGGACATCAGCCCCGACATCGAGCATGCCTATCGGCTCGCCGGGCACTCCTGGGGTGAGGCGTTCACCCGCATCGCGGTGCCGCTGGCGGGGCCAGGCATTGCCGCGGCCGGGTTGTTGTCGTTCATCTTCTGCTGGAACAATTTCGTCTTCGCGCTGATCCTGGCGTCCGCCGACAAGCAGCCAGTGACGGTCGGCGCGCTCGCCTTCGTCACGGCCTCGGGCATCCAGTATGGTCAGATCGCCGCTGCGATCGTGCTCTCGGTGACGCCGACGTTGCTGCTGGCACTCTATGCCCAGCGCTATCTGGTCGAGGGCCTGTCGCTCGGCGCGGTGAAAGGCTGAACCGATGGCGCGTCTCGAACTGAACTCGGTCAGCAAGGCATTTGGCGCGGCGCGGCCGGCCGAAGACCTGTCGCTGACGGTCGAGCCCGGCGAGATCGTCGCCGTGTTCGGTCCGTCAGGCAGCGGCAAGACCGTGCTGTTGCGCATGATCGCCGGCATGTTCGAGCCCGACGATGGCGACATCCAGGTCGGCGGCCGCTCGATCGTGGGTGCGGCGCCCGAGCGCCGCGGCATAGGCATGGCGTTCCAGAATTTTGCGCTATTCCCGCACATGACCGCGCGCGACAATATCGCGAGCGGCCTGCGTGCCAAGGCCGCCGACGTTGCGGCCCGCGTCGCCGCGATCAGCAAGCTGCTCAAGATCGAGCACGTGCTCGGACACACGCCGCGCGAATTGTCGAACGGCCAGAAACAGCGCACCGCGCTGGCACGCGCGCTGATCGGCAATCCCGAGGTGCTGCTGCTGGACGACCCCTTGCGCAACGTCGACGCCAAGCTGCGCTACGAGATGCGGCTCGAGCTGCCAAGCCTGCTGCGGCGCGGCGCGGCCGCGGTGCTCTATGTGACGCAGGACTATCGCGAGGCGATGGCGATCGCCGACCGTATCGCCGTGCTGATCGATGGCCGCCTCGCGCAGGTTGCGACGCCGGCTGATATCTATGCGCAGCCCGCCTCCGTCGCGGTCGCGCGGCTGTTCGGCGATCCCACCATCAATCTCGCCGAGGTCACGCCGGTTGCTGAGCATGACGCACTCTCGGCTGTGGTCGCGGGTGCCAGGACACGGCTTGGTTCGGCGGTCGGCGCCGCGCCCGACGGCCCATGCTGGCTTGCCATCCGGCCGGACGATCTCGTGATCTCGTCTACACCCGGCGACGACGCCATCCCGGCGCGGATTCTCGCGGTGACGCCGATGCACGAGAAGGCGGTGCTGCTGCTCCGCCTCGCCGATGGAATGGAGTGGCTGGCGGCGCTGCCGCACGACGCCTCGCTGGGCACCGCCGATGATGCCGTCTTCGTCCGCTTTGACCCTGAAGCGGCGATGCTGTTCGATCGCGCGACCGGCCTCTGGATCGGCCTGTCGCATCGCCGCCAGGCGGCATAGGGAGCGGATGGCCATGGACATGCTCGAACTCAGGGGCGTCGACAAAGTCTACCGCAGCCGGGGCAAGGCGCCGGTTCAGGCGGTGCGCGCGTTCGACATGGTGGTTGAGAAGGGCGAGATCGTCGCGTTGTTGGGATCGTCGGGCTGCGGCAAGACCTCGACGCTACGGATGATCGCGGGCTTCGAGGACGTCTCGGCCGGATCGATCGTACTCCACGGGCGGCAGATCCATGAATTGCCTCCGGCGCGGCGCAAGGTGGCGATGGCCTTTGAAGGCTATTCGCTCTATCCGCCACTGACGGTTCGCGAGAACATTGCGTTCGCGTTGAAATCCGGACAGCTATCGCGCGGCGAGGTCTCGCGCCGGGTCGACGAGATCGCCCGCCTGATCGAGATCGACGACATCCTCGGCAGCTACCCCCGCGCGATCTCCGGCGGCCAGCAGCAGCGCGTCTCGCTGGCACGGGCGCTGGTGCGCGATGCCGATCTCTATCTGCTCGACGAGCCGATGGGACAGCTGGAGCCGCAGCTGCGGGCCGTGCTGCGCGGGCGGATCAAGAGCCTGCTCGCCGAACGTGGCATGACGGCGATCTTCGTCACCCATGATCAAACCGAGGCGAGCGCGCTGGCCGACCGCATTGCGGTGATGGAAGGCGGCGTGCTGCAGCAATTCGCCAGCGAAAAGGACTTGAAGAACCGGCCCGCGAACCTGTTCGTCGCGAGCTTCATCGGCGAGCCGCCGATGAACCTGCTCGACGCTGATGTTATCACATCGGATGGCGGCTTCCGGCTGTCGATCGGTTCAGGCATGACCTTTGATATCAGCGCGTCCGGACTCGACGTCGCGGCCGCGAGGGCGCTCGGCGAGACGGCGCAGGTGCGGATCGGCATCCGGCCGCAGAAGATTGCGGTCGGCACAGGAAATGTCCCGGTCAAGGTCGTCTCCAACCAGTGGCTCGGCGATCAGTCGCATGTCGCCGGTGACTGCGGCGGCCGGATGCTGATTGCGGTGACGCAAGGGCGCGTTGCGGTGCGGCCGGGGGATATCGTCCCGTTCGCGCTGGAGCCGCGTCATTTTCATATCTTCGGGATCGACGGGACCTGCATTCGCCATGCGGAGGTGTCCTGACGATGGCCGCCGTGAACCGCGACGTCATCATCGGCATCGACGCCGGCACTTCGCTGATCAAGGCGGTGGCGTTCACGCTCGCCGGCGTGCAACTCGGTGATATGTCGCTGCCCAATGCCTACAACACTGCGAGCGGCGGCCATGTCGAGCAGGACATGGCGCGGACGTGGCGCGATACCGTGGCGGTCATTCATGGGCTCGAGACGGCCGTGCCCGAACTCGCTTCGCGCGTGGCGGCGATCGCCGTGACCGGGCAGGGCGACGGCACCTGGCTGATCGATGATGACGGCCGGCCGGTCGCGCCGGGGCTGCTCTGGCTCGACTCCCGCGCCGGCCCGCTGGTCGAGGAGATCCGCGCGAGCGAGCACAACGCGCTGCTCTATCGGCGTACTGGCTCGGGGCTCAGCGCCTGCCAGCAGGGACCGCAACTGGCGTGGTTGCAGGCGCATGCGCCGGACACGATCGCCAGGGCCGCGACCGCCTTTCATTGCAAGGACTGGCTCTATTTCCTGCTAACCGGCGAGCGCGCGACCGACCCGTCGGAGGCCACATTCACCTGCGGTGACTTCCGTAAGCGGAGTTTCGACACCGAGACCGCGCGCTTGATCGGCATCGCCGATCTGCTGCGGCTGTTTCCGCAAGTCGTCGACGGTGCCGCGGTGACGCATCCGCTGACCGCGGCGGCCGCGATCGAGACCGGCATGCCCGAGGGCGTACCGGTCTGTCTCGGTTATGTGGATGTGCTCTGCAACGCGCTTGGCGCCGGTCTCTACGATCCGGCGCCCGACGTCGGCTGCACCATCATCGGTTCGACCGGCATGCATATGCGTCTCGTCAGGAGCGCGGACGCGGTGACGCTGAACCCCGAGGCGACCGGTTACACGATGCCGTTCCCGGTTCCCGGTCATTATGCGCAGATGCAGTCCAACATGGCGGCGACGCTGAATATCGACTGGCTGCTCGATCTCGCGCGCGACGTGCTGGCAGCCGAAGGTGTGACGCGGTCGCGCGCCGATCTGATCCGCCGGCTCGACGATCAGGTGCTGCAGGCGAAACCGGGCGAGGTGCTGTTCCATCCGTTTATTTCCGATGCCGGTGAGCGCGGCCCGTTCGTTTCGCACGAGGCGAGCGCGCAATTCTTCGGCCTGCGCTCGCGTCATCGTTACGGAGACTTGATGCGCGGCGTGATGGAGGGGCTCGCCTTTGCCGCGCGAGATTGCTACGCCGTGATGGGCGCGCTGCCGCGTGACGTCAGGATCACGGGCGGCGCGTCGCGCAGCCGTGCGCTTGGCGCGATTCTCGGCGCCGCCTTGGACTGCAACATCCGCGTCTGCAACCGCGGCGAGGCCGGTGCTGCGGGAGTTGCGATGATCGCGGCCGTTGCGATCGATGCCTATCCCGACATGACCGCGTGCGCCGAGCATTGGGTCGCACCTCATCTCAGCGCCCCGCAAGCGCCTGACGCGGCGCTGGCGAAGCGTTACGCCCGGATGTTCCCGACTTACCTCGATGCGAGGCTGGCGTCGCGGCCGGTCTGGAAGCAATTTGCCGCGCTGCGCGCCGGAGACGACCATGTCTAAGTCCATTGCCATCATCGGCGACCGCTTCATGCTGCCGTCGATGTTCGCCGAGCACATCGCATCGGCCTGCGGCAACGGCGTCGATATCCGCACCCTTGAGCAGCCCTGGCCGGACGAGCCGATGGAGCACGGCTACGCGGGGTCGAAACTCGACGGGTTGAAGGAATTCATGGGACAGCCTGACGAGATCGTCGCCTTCATCGGCGATGCGGGCCTTCTCGTCACCCATCTGGCGCCGATCTCGCGGTCGATGCTGGAGCGCCTGCCGAACCTGAAGTTCATCGCGGTCTCGCGCGGAGGACCCGTCAACATCGATTTGCTGGCCGCGCGCGACCACAATGTGCTGGTCGTCAACACGCCCGGCCGCAACGCCAGCGCGGTCGCGGAGTTTACCATCGGCGCCATCCTGGCCGAGACCCGCCTGATCCGCAGCGGCCATGAGGCGCTGCGCGCGGGCGAATGGCGCGGCGACCTCTATCGTGCCGACCGCACCGGGCGAGAGCTCGGCGAGATGACGGTCGGCATCGTCGGCTACGGCGCGATCGGCAGCCGCGTGGTGAAGCTGCTCAAGGCATTCGGTTGCCGGATCCTGGTCGCCGATCCCTATGTCCAGATCAGCGCCCAGGACCGCAATGACGGCGTCGAGCATGTCGCGCTCGGCGATTTGCTGGCGAGGGCCGACGTCATCACCTTGCACGCGCGGGTCACGGCCGAGACCACGGGCTTGATCGGGCGGGAGGCGCTGGCGCGGATCAAGCAGGGCGCACTCCTGGTCAATACCGCGCGCGGTCCGCTGGTCGACTATGCGGCGCTCCACGATGCGCTGGCCTCGGGGCATCTTGGCGGCGCTATGCTCGATACTTTCGCCGTCGAGCCGGTGCCGGCGGATTGGCCGCTGTTGCAATTGCCCAACGTCACGCTGACGCCACACATCGCCGGCGCCTCCGTGCGCACCGTCACCGTCGCCGCCGAGCGGGCGACCGAAGAGGTTCGCCGCTTCCTGGCGGGCGAGCCACCACTCAATCCGTGCTGAAGAGGAAAGACTATCCATGACCCGTGAAGAACGACAATTGCGTGAGGCGATCATTGCCAAGTGCCGGTGGATGAATGCGTCGGGTCTCAACCAGGGCACATCGGGCAATATCTCCGCGCGCTACAAGGACAGGATGCTGATCACGCCGTCAGCAACACCCTATGATGCGATGAAGCCGGACATGATCGCCTCGATGCCGCTCGAAGGCGCCTATGGCGAATGGGACGGACCGCTGCAGCCCTCCACCGAATGGCGCTTCCATCTCGACATCATGCGCGCCCGGCCCGATGTCGGCGGTATCGTCCACACCCATTCCACCTATGCGACGGTGCTCGCGATCGCGCGCAAGCCGATCCCGGCCTGCCACTACATGATGGCGGCGTTCGGCGGCACCGATATCCGATGCGCCGGCTATGCACGCTACGGCACCAAGGAATTGTCGGAGCATGCCATATCAGCGCTCGAGGGCCGCAACGGCTGCCTGCTCGCCAATCACGGCATGATCGCGCTCGGGCCCAATCTCGACAAGGCGATGTGGCTCGCAGTCGAGCTCGAGACCATCGCGCGGCAATATTATCTCTCGCTTGCGCTCGATTCGCGGGTCGTGCTGTCCGACGAGGAGATCGCCGAGACGGCGCAGGGGTTCTCTAGCTACGGCCTGCAGGCGCCGAAGCCGAAACAGAAGGCGCGCGTAACGGCGAAGGCGGCGCCTCGCCGCGCCGAGAAGAGGCGTAGCAGCAAGCGATGAATGGTGCTGCGCTCGCCGCAGGCAGGGATCACGGGCTGGTCGATATCGCCGTCATCGGCGGCGGTATCAACGGCGCCGGCATCGCGCGCGATGCCGCGGGCCGCGGACTGAAGGTGCTGCTCTGCGAGAAGGACGATTTTGCCGAAGGCACGTCGTCGCGCTCGGGCAAGCTGATCCATGGCGGCCTGCGTTATCTCGAATATTACGAATTTCGCCTGGTGCGCGAGGCCCTGATCGAGCGGGAAGTCCTGCTCGCCTCGGCGCCGCACATCATCTGGCCGATGCGCTTCGTGCTGCCGCATTCGCCAGAACAGCGGCCGGCCTGGCTGGTCCGCACCGGGCTGTTCCTTTACGACCATCTCGGCGGCCGCAAGCGCCTGCCGTCGAGCCGTAGCCTCGATCTATCGCGCGCGCCCGAAGGCGCGCCGCTGCGTCCCGAATTTCGCCGCGCCTTCGAATATTCCGACTGCTGGGTCGACGACGCGCGGCTCGTCATCCTTAACCTGATCGATGCTGCGGGCCACGGTGCCGTGATCCTGCCACGGACCCGCGCCGTCGGCGCCCGCCGGGACGGCGACACGTGGCGGCTCGAGATGCGGCGCGGCGATGGGACCACCGAGGTCGTGCGCGCGCGGGCGCTGGTCAACGCAGCCGGGCCGTGGGTGCAAGACGTCGTGCAGGGCGTCACCGGCCTGAACTCCGGACACAATGTGCGGCTGGTCAAGGGCAGCCATCTGGTGGTCCCGAAATTCTGGAGCGGGCCGCAGGCCTATCTGCTGCAGAACGACGATCGCCGCGTCATCTTCGTCAATCCCTACGAGAGCGATCTCGCGTTGATCGGCACCACCGACATTCCGTATGAAGGACGCGCCGAACAGGTCGCGATCGATGACTCCGAGATTGTCTATCTGCTGCAGGTATTGCAGCGCTATTTCAGGAGCGCCCCGCAACGGGGCGACATCGTGCACGCCTTCTCGGGCGTGCGGCCGCTCTATGACGATAATGCCGAAAATCCGTCGGCGGTGACGCGGGACTATGTGTTCGAGATCGACGGCGCGGCTGCTGTCGTGCCCTTGCTGTCGATCTTTGGTGGCAAGATCACCACCTATCGGCGGCTCGCCGAGCACGCGATGCAACGCCTCGCGCCCTGGTTTCCGAAGCTGGCGCCGGCATGGACGTCCGGAAAGCCGCTGCCGGGCGGCGACATCGGCGAGTTCGACGAGTTCGCCGGCGAACTGGCCGGCGACTATCCTGGTTTGCCGCGCGACCTGGTGCAGCACTATGCACGGCTCTACGGCACGCGGGCGCGCAAGCTGCTCGGGCCGGCCCGTAACTGTGCGGATCTCGGACGCCATTTCGGCGGGCATCTCTACGAGCGTGAGGTGGCCTATCTGCGCGACACCGAATGGGCGACGACGGCGGCGGATGTTCTGGACCGCCGCACCAAGCACGGCCTGCATCTGACATCGGCGCAGCGCGATGCCTTCGAAAGTTACATTGCAGGCACCTAGAGTAGAGGCAGGAGCCTAGGCGTGTGGGCTTTCCCCGAGCGTGCCCGCCACCGCGGCGATGGATTCACGCAGCCAGTGATGCGCGGGCAGGTCGTCGAGGCGGCGGTGCCAAAGCATGACGCTGCGCAGCCGGGGCGCCTCAAACGGGAGCTCCCTAATCTCGATCGGATGCGCCCGGCGGAACTCCTGTGCCAGATTTCGGCCGAGGATTGCGACCAGGTCGGACTGCACGAGCACCGCGCCCGCCGAAAGATAGGGCACGTCGAGAGCCACTGAGCGGGTCGCGTTTTGCGCCTGCATCGCCTGGTCGAGAAAATTCATGTTCTCGCCGCTGGAGGAGATCGCCAGATGCCCCAGCTCCGCCAGCGCGGCGATCGTCAATTTTTTCTTCAGTGCCGGATGGCCGCGTCTCAGTACCGCGACGTAGCGGTCCTCGATCAGCACCTTTGACGCAAGCCGCTCGGCATCGGCTTGCCGTGCCGATATCACGAGGTCGAGCTCTCCGCGATCGAGCCTGTCGGTAAGGTCCAGCGTGCCGCTCGGCACCAGGGAAAGCCGCACGTTCGGCGCTTGCGCCCGCGCTGCGGCCACGATCGGGCCGACAAGGACCACTGCGGCATAATTGTTCACCGCGATCGCGAAACGCCGCTCAGCGGTTGCGGGATCGAAGCTGTCTCCGGCGATGGCGACCTGCAGATCGTTCAGCGCCTTGCGGACCGGCAGCGCGAGCTGCTCGGCGCGAGGCGTCGGTACCATGCCTGCGGAGGTGCGAACGAAGAGCTGATCGTTGATCGTCTGCCGCAACCGGTTCAGCGCGTGGCTGACCGCCGGCTGGCTGAGCGCGAGCGCATCGGCTGCGCGCAGCACGCTGCGCTCGCGCATCACGGCGTCGAACACGAGCAGCAGATTGAGATCGAGATTCCTCACCTTCATAACGCGTCGTATTCCCAACGTGCATCTCCATATTACATCAATTCATTTGATTAATACAGCCATCGCGCCCACTTTCGCGGCATGTTCAGATCAGCCAACCCACAGATCGGGCGTCACGCGGCGGAGGCGACAGCGCGGGTGCTGGTGACCACCGTCACCGACGCCAACGCGCCAGCCATGCCCAGCACGGCGGATCTCCTGCGCTGGCGACAGCAGAATCCTCTCGCCGTCTGGACCCACGTCGATGTGCCGAGCGGTTCGGCCGAGTTGCGGCGCGCGGCGCTGATCGTGGCCGTCGCTGCCGCGCGTGACCCGCGGCACAGGCATCCATCCCAATTGATCCTGCTCGGAGCCAGAGCAGCCGGACGGCTGGCGCTTGAACTGGTGCTCGAGGGCGTTCTCGCCTGTGACGGCATAGTTGTCACTGATATTCCCTGCGGTCCGCTGCGATCGCCGATAGTATTGAGGACGGCCGCGGTGCGGCTGGTCGCGCACAAGGATGGGCCGGTATCGGAGCATGGCCTGATCGATGCGTTGCGCGCGGCCGATATCGACGAGCGAATCTTGATGCTCCCGCCGGGAAGCGCCCGCGACGCGGAGGCGACCGCGAGCGCAACCGGAACCTTCCTGCTTGAACTGGTCGCGACCATCAGTCGTCAGGCCAGCAACGGAGTTAGATCGCATGATGACCAGGACTAAGACAATCAGCGTGGCGGCTCTCGCGATCGGCGTCCTGATCGCCGCGGGTGCCTATGTCCGCTATCGGCCGGCTTCGCATGTAGCCGGAAGCAGTCCATCTCAATCCGCGAGTGCGGTGCCCGTCACCGTCGCGCATGTTCGGCAGCACGATGTGCCGATCGTGCTCGAAGGCCTCGGAACCGTGACGCCGATCAACACCGCGACGATCCGCACTCAGGTGCAGGGCACGCTCGAGAGCGTCGACTTCGTCGAGGGGCAACCGGTCAAGCGCGGGCAACGGCTCGCGCAGATCGATCCGCGCGTTTTCCAAGCGCAGGTGGATCAGGCCGCCGCGGCGCTCACCCGCGACCAGGCGGCATTGAAGAACACCAAGGCCGACCTTGCGCGGACCCAGCCGCTGGCCAACCGCGGCTTCGCGACCAAGCAATTGCTCGATACCCAGTCCTCACAGGTGGCGCAGGGCGAGGGCACGCTGCAGCTCGACCAGGCGGCGCTCGAAGCCGCGCGCACCCAATTGAGCTTTTCGACGATCACGGCCCCGTTCGATGGTGTCACCGGCATCCGCCGGATCGATCCCGGCAACATTGTCGCGCCCTCGGATGTTAACGGCCTGGTCATCCTCACCCAGTTGCAACCGATCTCGGTGATCTTCACCTTGCCGTCGACGCAGATTCCCGACGTGCAGCAGGCCATGGCGGCAGGCAATGCCACAGTCGACGCATTCGACGCACAGAACCGCAAACAGCTCGACCATGGCAGCCTGATGCTGATCGACAACCAGGTCGACAGCTCGACCGGCACGGTGCGGCTGAGGGCGTCGTTCCCGAATGCCAATCGGACGTTGTGGCCGGGTTCCTTCGTCAACATTCACCTGACGATCGCCGTCAAGTCCAATGCGCTCACGGTGCCGCTGACTGCGGTGCTGCAGGGGCCGAACGGACCATTCGTCTATCTGGTCAAACCCGATCACACGGTCGAGGTGCGCAATGTCACTGTCGGTCAATCGCGGGCGGGCGAGGCCATGATCGCGCAGGGCGTGTCGGCATCCGACACCGTGGTCGTCGCCGGCCAGTATCGCCTCGCCAACGGCGCCACTGTGGAGGCCGTTCCCGCCGATCAGGAATCGCGCGTGCAGAATGCATCAACAGCGAGTGCAGGAATGCTGCCATGAACATCTCCAGAGGTTTCATTCTCAGGCCGATCGCGACCGCCTTCCTCGCAATCGGCATCACGCTGGTCGGCCTGATCGCGTTCTTTCAACTTCCGATCTCGGCGCTGCCGAATGTCGATACGCCGACGATCCAAGTGACCGCGCAATTGCCCGGCGCCGATCCGCAGACCATGGGCTCCTCGGTCGCGACGCCACTGGAGCGACAGTTCGGGCAGATCGCCGGACTGACCAGCATGAGTTCGAGCAGTGGGCTCGGCAATACGCAGATCACGTTGCAATTCGCCCTGAATCGCAGCGTCGATGCAGCAGCACAGGACGTCCAGACCGCGATCAATGCGGCAGCGGGGCAATTGCCGAAGACCCTGCCGTCGCCGCCGACCTACAAAAAGATCAATCCGGCCGACGTTCCGGTGCTGCTGATCGCGCTGATGTCGGACACGTTGCCCCTGACCAAGGTCAACGACTATGCCGACAGCATTCTGGCGCAAAAACTGTCGCAGGTCCCCGGCGTCTCGCTCGTCACCATCGGCGGCGAACAAAAGCCCTCGATCCGGGTGCAGATCAATCCGGCCAAGCTCGCGGCCACCGGCCTCGACCTCGAACAGGTCCGCTCGGCGCTCGGGGTTGCGACCATCAACCAGCCAAAGGGCGTGCTCTATGGCAGCCAGCAGGCCTATACGCTCGCCACCAACGACCAGGTCCTCGAAGCCGATGGCTACGACAATCTGATCATCGCCTACCGCAACGGCGCGCCGCTCCGGTTGCGCGACGTCGGTCATGCTGTGGTGGACGCCGAGGACATCACGCTGCATGGATGGTACAACGACAAGCCGGCTATCGTGCTGGCGATCCAGCGTCAGCCGGGCGCGAACGTGATCGCTACCGTGGATCGTATCAAGTCAATCCTGCCGCAGCTGATCGCGGGCCTGCCGACCGACATTCAGGTCAAGATCGCCTCAGACCGCACGCAGACCATCCGCGCCAGCGTCGCCGACGTCCAGTTCACGCTGCTTTTGACCATTGTGCTCGTGGTCGGCGTGATCTTCTTGTTCCTGCGTAACGTCTGGGCCACCATCATTCCGGGCGTCGCGGTGCCGATCTCGCTGATCGGAACTTTCGGCGTGATGTATCTGTTGAACTACAGCCTCGATAATCTTTCGTTGATGGGGCTCTCGATCGCGGTTGGTTTCGTGGTCGACGACGCCATCGTCATGGTCGAGAACATCTCGCGGCATATCGAGGAGGGGCTATCGCCACGCGAGGCCGCGCTTAAAGGGGCGGGCGAGATCAGCTTTACGATCATCTCGATCTCGGTGTCGCTGGTCGCGGTGTTCATTCCGCTGCTCCTGATGGGCGGCGTGATCGGCCGCATGTTCCAGGAATTTGCCGTCACGGTGTGCGTTGCGATCGCGGTCTCGGTCGTTGTCTCGGTGACGTTGACACCGATGATGTGTGCCACGCTGCTCGCGCCATCCCATGATGCGCGGCCGGGCGCGGTGTCACGATGGCTGGAAAGCGGCTTTGTCGCGATCCAGTCCGGCTACGAAGCCGTGCTGCGGCTGGCCCTTCGCTTCAAGCCGGCGACGATGTCGGTGATGCTCGCAAGCATTGCGCTGACCGGCGTGCTGTTCGTGGTGATCCCGAAAGGGTTCTTTCCCCAGCAGGATACCGGCATGATCGCCGGCATCACGGAGGCATCCGCGGACGTGTCGCCGACGCAGATGGCCAGCCTGCAGCGCAACGTCATCGACATCATCGCGCGCGATCCCTCGGTTGCGAATGCGACGGGCTATATCGGACCGGGCGGACCGACGGTGACCGAGAACAACGGCCGCCTGTTCATCCTGCTCAAGCCGCGCCAGCAGCGCGACTTCACCGCCGACGAGGTGATCCGCCAGCTCAATGCCAAATTGCAGAAGCTGCAGGGCATCCAGGTATTTATGCAGGCGACGCAGGACATCAACCTGGCGAGCCGTCTGTCCAAGACGCAGTACCAGTTCACGCTCACGGACGTGAATCAGGATGAGCTCAACACCTGGTCGGACAGGCTGTACAACAAGCTGAAGACCTTGCCGCAGCTCGCCGACGTCGCGAGCGACCAGGCCAATGCCGGACGGCAGCTCAAGCTCAGGATCGACCGCGACGCCGCCTCGCGCCTCGGCATCGATCCCGCAGCCGTCGACAACACGCTGTACGATGCATTCGGCCAGCGCCACGTGGCACAGCTCTTCACCACGCTCAACACCTACTTCGTCATTCTCGAGGTCGATCCGTCGTTCCAGCTCGGGCCTTATGCGCTGAACCGGATCTATATCCGCTCGGGTAGCGGCACGATGGTGCCGCTGGGCCAGTTCACCTCGATCGAGTATGGCACCGCGCCGCTGGCGGTGAATCACCAGAGCCAGTTCCCGTCGGTGACGCTGAGCTTCAACCTGTCGCCCGGAACCGCGGTCGGCACAGCGGTCGCCGCCGTCCAGAAAGCAACGGCGGACATGCACATGCCGACGACGGTCGCCACCAGCTTCCAGGGTAATGCGCAAGCCTTCCAGGCTTCGCTCGCCAGCACGCCGGTGCTGATCGTGGCGGCGCTGGTCGCAGTCTATCTCATCCTCGGCATGCTCTACGAGAGCGCGATCCATCCGATCACGATCCTGTCGACGCTGCCGTCGGCCGGACTCGGCGCGCTGGCGGCATTGATGGCGTTCGGCTTCGGCCTCGATGTGATCGGGATCATCGGCATCATCCTGTTGATCGGGATCGTGCAGAAGAACGGCATCATGCTGATCGACTTCGCGCTGCAGGCTGAGCGGGATCGCGGATTGACCGCCGAGCAGTCGGCTTTTGAAGCCTGCAAAACCCGTTTCCGCCCCATCCTGATGACGACGATGTGCGCAATGCTCGGTGGCGTGCCGCTGATGATCGGCGCCGGCACCGGCGCCGAGCTCCGGCAGCCGCTCGGCTACGCCATGGTCGGCGGCTTGATCGTTTCGCAGCTCCTGACGCTGTTCACCACGCCGGTGGTCTACATCTATCTTGACGGCCTGACCCATTGGATCAGCCAAAAACGCGGGCACCGTTCGTTCAAGCCGGCCGGGCACGCATCCTTTTCGACTTGAACCGGAGTCGAGCTGGTCCCCGGTGAGCGAGGATCCAAATTCCAGCCTGTGCATCGCAGCGGAGTTGAGCATGAATATCCGACATCAGGAGGTGCTGGCGTCAGCCGGGCGCATGAGCGGAATTCCCCAGGTCACATTCGGGTTCTGGGTGATAAAAACCGTTGCGACGGCGCTGGGTGAGGTCGGAGGCCACGCCGTCGGGGGAACCGGGAGCTATCTCATCGCCATCGCCTGCGTTGCCTCGATCGGGGGGCTATTTGCAATCGATCGCTATAACGAGGTCGCATTCTGGCTTGTGCTGCTCGCCGTTTCGGTCGTCAGCGCGGCGCTGGCCCATACGACGGACCACTCGCTCGGGATCGGCGATTTCGCCGCGTCCCTCCAGCTCGCCGCACTGCTCGTGCTTGCGCTGATCGTGTGGTTTCGGACCGCCGGAACAATCGGGATCGCCTCCATCGTTTCGGTCCGGGACAAGGCTCTGTTTTGGATCGCCGTGATGCTGGCGCAGACATTCGCCAGTGCACTCGCCGATTGGACGATCGATCCTGGCCAGACCGGCTCGGCCATCGTGCCGCTCGCCGTCGTTCTTGGCCTGCCTGCGGTGGCGGTGGTCTCCCGCCGGGAGCGGGCCACGCACCCCGCGCTGTTCTGGACGACCTTTGTGCTGACCGGAATCCTGGGCGCCTTGTGGGGCGACTTGCTGGTGCGCCTCGCAATATTCTGATCTATTGCTCATGCTCTGAGCATATGATCTCATGCCGGGATGGATCCGCGGCTGCCCGAGACCGATCTCGTCATCTTCGACTGCGACGGCGTCCTTGTCGACAGCGAGGAGCTGAGCTGCCGCTGCCTGTCTGACGCGCTGGGCCAGATCGGCATCGAGATGAGCAGCGAGCAGGTGCTCAGGCTGTTCCTTGGCCGCAGCACGGCGGCGGTGATCGAATATTGCCGCGATGCCGGACGGCTGGTGCCGGAAAACTTCCTGACCGATCTGACGGGGCGTGTCCGCGAAACATTCCAATCCGAGCTCAAGCCGATACAAGGTGTCGGAGCGGTGCTGGCGGATTTGGGCCTGCCGCACTGCGTCGCATCGTCGAGCGATCTCGAGCGGGTGAGATTTTCGCTGGAGCTGACCGGCCTTGCGGCGTATTTCGGGCAACGGCTCTACACCTCGCAGATGGTCCAGCGCGGCAAGCCGGCGCCGGATCTGTTTCTGCATGCGGCCGGCGAGATAGGATGCGAACCGCGCCGGACGCTGGTGATCGAGGACAGCGTCAGTGGCGTGATGGCCGCGAAGGCGGCGGGCATGAAAGTGTGGGGGTTCGTCGGTGGCGCCCACTATCGCTCACGTGACGGCAATGGTCTGTTGCGGGAAGCCGGAGCGAATCGAATTTTTGCTTCGATGATGGATTTTTGGACCGAAGGTTGAGCTACGGCCATGGCGACGCCCGACAACGAAAAGTCCCGCCTCGACGATGCGGCGCGCGCCGGCTGGCTCTATTTCATCGCGGGCCACACCCAGGATGAGATCGCCAGGATGCTGCAGGTGTCGCGCGCCTCGGCGCAGCGCCTGGTGTCGCTCTGTCTCGCCGAACGGCTGATCACGTTTCGTCTCGAACACCCCATTGCGGGCTGCATGGAATTGGCCTCGAAGCTGAAGGACCGGTTCGACCTGGCGCATTGTGATGTCGTGCCGACCGATCCGTCGGCGCCACTTTCGACTGCGGGAATCGCCGAGCGCTGCGCGAATGTCCTGGAGACCACGCTGCGTTCGGAGACGCCCGTGATCGTGGCGCTGGGCACCGGCCGCGCCGTGCGCGCCGCGGTCGAGCGCGTCTCGCCGATCGAGCGGCCCGATCACCAGATCGTCTCGCTGGTCGGCAACATCTCCGCCGACGGCTCGGCGAGCTTCTACGATACCGTGGGGCGGCTGGCCGACCGCACCGGCGCGCGGCATTACCCGATGCCGCTGCCGTTCCTGATGTCGAGCGAGGACGAGCGCAACCGCATGGTCCGCATCGAGCCGATCGCGCGGGTCAAGGCGGTGGCGGCGAGGGCCGATCTCAGGCTGATTGGCGTCGGCCAGATGGACCAGAAGGCGCAGGTTCATGTCGACGGCTTCGTCACCCGCGAAGAGCTGCTGGAGATGATGCGGCTCGGCGCCGTCGGCGAGGTGACCGGCTGGGCCTATGACGCCAAGGGAAAGCTGATCAAGGGCGGCACCAACAAGCGGCTGACCAGCATTCCACCGCAGATTCCCGCCCAATCCACCACGATTGCCGCAGCCGTCGGCACCGCCAAGGTCCCGGCGATCAAGGCCGCGCTCACCGGCCGGGTGATCAACGGCCTGATCACGGACGAGGCGACCGCGCGCGCGATCCTCGATCGCTGAGCGCCCCGAGGCGTTCCCTTCGCATCTGCAAAAACTCCATTCCAAGGTGTGATGACGTCAGCAATCGCGCGTGGCGGCGTATCCGGGCGCTTGACAAAATTCGGCGACAGTATGAACATACGCTCAACACGTGGGCATATGCTCAACGTGGCTATGGGAGGTCACCTTGAAACACGTCCTTTGCGCCGTTGCGGGCGCCGCTGCCATTTTGATTTCCGCTCCCTCGCTGGCCCAGACCACGTTGACGATCGCGACCGTCAACAACAGCGACATGATCCGCATGCAGGGGCTCACCGGCGAATTCACCGCCAAGAATCCCGATATCACGGTCAAGTGGGTGACCCTCGAAGAGAACGTGCTGCGCCAGCGCGTGACCACGGACATCGCCACCAAGGGCGGTCAGTTCGACGTGCTGACCATCGGCACCTATGAGGTGCCGATCTGGGCCAAGAAGAGCTGGCTAGTGCCGCTCGACAAGCTCGGCGCTGACTACGACGTCAACGACCTGTTGCCGAAGATCCGCGACGCGGTCTCGGTCGACGGCAAGCTCTACGCCGCGCCGTTCTATGGCGAGAGCTCGATGGTGATGTACCGCACCGATTTGTTCGACAAGGCCGGCCTGAAGATGCCGGAAAGCCCGACCTGGGACTTCGTGGTCGATGCCGCGAAGAAGCTGACCGACAAGGCCGGCGGCGTCTACGGCATCTGCCTGCGCGGCAAGGCTGGCTGGGGCGAGAACATGGCGTTCCTGACCGCGATGTCCAATTCGTTCGGCGCGCGCTGGTTCGACGAGAAGTGGGAGCCGCAGTTCAATTCGCCGGAATGGAAGAAGACGCTGACGACCTATGTCGACCTGATGAAGCAGGCCGGCCCTCCCGGCGCCTCCTCGAACGGCTTCAACGAGAACCTCGCTTTGTTCAACGCCGGCAAATGCGCGATGTGGATCGATGCCACGGTGGCGGCGTCCATGGTGACCAACCCGAAGGATTCCAAGGTTGCCGACAGGGTCGGCTTCGCGCTGGCCCCGAACACCGGGCTCGGCAAGAACGCCAACTGGCTGTGGGCGTGGAGCCTCGCGGTTCCCGCCGGCTCGAAGAAGGTCGACGCGGCCGAGAAGTTCATCGCCTGGGCGACCAGCAAGGATTACAGCAAGCTCGTCGCGGACAAGGAAGGCTGGGCCGCGGCACCTCCCGGAACGCGCACCTCGCTGTACAAGAACCCCGACTATCTGAAGGCGGCGCCGTTCGCCAAAATGACGCTAGCTTCGATCGATGCGGCCGATCCGAACCACCCGACTGTGAAGCCGGTGCCCTATGTCGGCGTGCAGTATGCGGCGATCCCTGAATTCCAGGGCCTCGGCACCAGCGTGGGCCAGCAGTTCTCGGCTGCGCTCTCCGGCTCCATGACAGTCGATGCCGCGCTCGCGGCTGCCCAGTCCTCGACCGAGCGGGAAATGAAGCGCGCGGGCTATATCAAATAGGCTTCGTCCCGTTCGTCCGGCTCAATCCTCCCGAGCTGGGCCACTCGCGACCATCCTGTCCCGCAACGGGATGGTCGCACTTCCTAGGCTCTCAGATTGACGCGTTTTCTTCACGCGAACCGGCGTCCACTTCGCTGGAAAACGCTATGGAAAAGGAGGCGGAGATGGCGACCCAGCAGACCCAACTGCTCGCGCGAACACTGCTCACTCCTGCCGTGGCGCTGTTGTTCATCTGGATGATCGTGCCGCTCGCGCTCACGATCTATTTCTCGACGCTGCATTACAATCTGCTCGATCCTGGCTCCGAAGCGTTCGTTGGCCTGGAGAATTTCCGCTACTTCCTCACCGACCCGGCGTTCTTCGCCTCGCTGCAGAACACGCTGGTGCTGGTCGGCTCGGTGCTCGCGATCACGATTCTGCTCGGCGTGCCGTTGGGCCTGTTGCTGAATCAGCAGGTGGTCGGGCTCGGCATCGTCCGGTTGATGGTGATCGCGCCGTTCTTCGTGATGCCGACCGTCAGCGCGCTGGTGTGGAAGAATCTTCTGATGCATCCGGTGTCGGGGCTGTTCGCCTGGATCGCAAAACTGTTCGGCGCGACCCCGATCGACTGGTTCACCGACGCGCCGCTGCTCGCGGTCATCCTGATCATCTCCTGGCAATGGCTGCCGTTCGCGACCCTGATCCTGCTGACGGCGTTGCAGTCGCTCGACGAGGAGCAAAAGGAGGCCGCCGAGATGGACGGCGCGGGCGCGATGTCGACCTTCATCTACATCACGCTGCCGCATCTGGCGCGCCCGATCACGGTGGTGATCCTGATCGAGACCATCTTCCTTCTGACGGTGTTCGCGGAGATATTCGTCACCACCGGCGGCGGGCCCGGCCTGGAAACCACCAACATCGCCTTCCTGATCTACTCGCAGGCGCTGATCCAGTACGATATCGGCAGCGCGTCGGCGGGCGGCCTTGTCGCCGTGGTGATCGCCAACATTGTCGCCTTCTTCCTCGTTCGCATCGTCGGCCGGAATCTGGAGGCGTAACGTCATGGCACGGATGGTCACGACACAGAACAAGGTGATTTCGACGGTGGCGGCCTGGCTGGTCGGCTTCGTGATCTTCTTCCCGATCCTCTGGATGGTGCTGGCGAGCTTCAAGACCGAGCTGGAAGCCTTCGCGATCCCGCCGTCGTTCCTGTTCTTCCACTGGACGCTTGAGAACTACGTCACGGTGCAGGAACGCAGCGACTACCTCCACCACGCGCTCAACTCGATCATTATCGCCGGCGGATCGACGTTGATCGCGATGGTGATCGCGATCCCGGCAGCGTGGTCAATGGCGTTCTCGCCGACCAAGCGGACCAAGGACATCCTGCTGTGGATGCTGTCGACCAAGATGATGCCGCCGGTCGGCGTGCTGGTGCCGATCTACCTGATCTACCGGAATTTCGGCCTGCTCGACACCCGCACCGGGCTGGTCTTCATCCTGTGCCTCGGCAATCTGCCGATCGTGATCTGGATGCTGTTCACCTATTTCAAGGAAATCCCCAAGGACATCCTCGAGGCCGCGCGGATGGACGGCGCCACGATCGGCCGCGAGCTCGTCTATGTGCTGACGCCGATGGCGATACCGGGGCTCGCCTCGACCATGCTGCTCAATTTGATTCTGGCCTGGAACGAGGCGTTCTGGACGCTCAATCTGTCGACGCTCGAGGCCGCGCCGCTCACCGTGTTCATCGCATCCTATTCCAGCCCGGAAGGATTGTTCTGGGCCAAATTATCCGCGGCGTCGACGCTCGCGATCGCGCCCATCCTCGTGCTCGGCTGGTTCAGTCAGCGGCAACTCGTCCGCGGCCTGACCTTCGGCGCGGTCAAGTAGCAGAAAGGCTTTTGCCATGGGTCAGATTACGCTGCAGGGTGTGCAAAAATCGTTCGGGCCGGTCCACATCATCAAGGGGGCCGACCTCGACATCGCGGACGGCTCCTTCGTCGTCTTCGTCGGTCCGTCCGGCTGCGGCAAGACCACGCTGCTGCGGCTGATCGCAGGGCTTGAGGACGTCACCGGCGGGGCGATCCTGATCGACGGACACAACGTGGTCAACGTGCCGCCGGCCAAGCGCGGGCTGTCGATGGTGTTCCAGTCCTACGCGCTCTATCCGCATATGAGTGTACGCGGCAACATCGCCTTTGGCCTCAAGATGGCCGGGTTGCCGAAGGACGAGATCAACCGCAAGGTCGACGGCGCCGCCTCGACCCTCAACCTGACGCCCTATCTCGATCGCAAGCCGCGCGAATTGTCGGGCGGCCAGCGGCAGCGCGTCGCGATCGGCCGCGCCATCGTGCGCGAGCCGAAGGCGTTCCTGTTCGACGAGCCGCTGTCGAATCTCGACGCCGCGCTGCGCGTGCAGATGCGGCTCGAGGTGACGCGGCTGCAGAAGCAACTCGGCACCACGGCGATCTACGTCACCCACGATCAGGTCGAGGCCATGACCATGGCCGACAAGATCGTGGTGCTGAACGCCGGCAAGATCGAGCAATACGGCTCGCCGCTCGAACTCTATGAGAAGCCGGCTAACCTGTTCGTCGCCGGCTTCATCGGCTCGCCGAAGATGAATTTCGTCACCGGCGAGCCGGCCAAGCAGCAGGGCGCCACCACCATCGGCGTGCGGCCGGAGCATCTGAAGGTCGAGCCGAACGGACCGGGATGGCCGGGTACGGTCGCCGTCGCCGAGCATCTCGGCAGCGATACGTTCCTCTATGTCGACGCCGGGCCGCTCGGGACGCTGACCGCGCGCTATGTCGGTGAGCTGGGCTTGCACCCGGGGGATCGTGTGTCGCTGACCCCGGAGCCATCGCGCGTCTATCGTTTCGACGACAGCGGAAAGTCGATCCACGCGTAAGACGCGGACGATTCTTGAGGGTTGGAGATGCTCAGGCCGGGGCGACACGTCCGCACATCGCGGGCACAGGCAAAGGAAGAAGAAAATGTATCTGGAGAAGTTCAAGCTCGACGGCAAGACCGCCATCATCACCGGCGCCGGCCAGGGCATCGGTCTCGCCTGTGCCGAGGCGCTGGCGGAAGCCGGCGCGAAGGTCATCGTCGGCGATCGCGACCCCAAGGCCGCCAATGACGCAAAGGCTGCGATGAAAGCCAAGGGCTTTGATTCCGATATTGCGCTGATGGATGTGACCGACTCGAAGCGCGTCTCCGAGGTCGCCGACGAACTGGTCGCGAAGTATGGAAAGGTGGACATCCTGGTCAACAATGCCGGGATCGCGCGCAGCGAAACACCGGCCGAGACCGTGACCGATGAACACTGGCTCAACGTCGTCGACGTCAACCTGAACGGTACGTTCTGGTGCTGTCGGGCCTTCGGGAACCACATGCTGAAGGCGAAGTCCGGAACCATCGTCAATGTCGGCTCGATGTCCGGCTTCATCGTCAACAAGCCGCAGGAACAGTGCTTCTACAACGCTTCCAAGGCCGCAGTGCACCATCTGACCAAATCGTTGGCCGCCGAATGGGCGACGCGCGGCGTCCGCGTCAATGCGGTGGCGCCGACCTATATCGAAACGCCGCTGAACGCCTTCGTGAAGAACAGCCCCAGGATGTATGACGCCTGGATCGGCGGAACCCCGATGGCCCGGATGGGCCAGGTCGACGAGATCGCCTCCGTGGTTCTGTTCCTGGCCTCCGAGGCCGCCAGCCTGATGACCGGGAGCATCGTTTTGGTCGATGGCGGCTACACTTGCTGGTAAGCTCGCGTCGGGACGGCAGCATGATCCGGAAGCGATTGTGCCCGAACGAAAAGTAGAGCGCGGCAATGCGGCAAGCCTATATCGGGGTGGACGTCGGGAGCACGAGCGCCCGGGCGGGGGTATTCGACGAGGCGGGAAAGCTGCTGGGCGCGGCCCGGCATCCGATCCGGGTCTGGCATGAGACCGGCGACATCGTCGAGCAATCGTCCGACGACATCTGGGCGGCCTGCGTCGCTTCCGTCCGCCATGCGATGCGCGAGGCCGCGGTCGCCGCCTCGCACGTCAAGGGCATCGGCTTCGACGCGACCTGCTCGCTCGTGGTGCTCGATGCGGCCGGGCGGCCGCTCACCGTCAGCCCGTCGGGCGATCATGCGCGCAATGTCGTGGTCTGGATGGACCATCGCGCGATGGACGAAACGCAGTTCGTCAACGCAACCGGCGATCGCGTGCTGCGCTACGTCGGCGGCAACATCTCGCCGGAGATGGAGATCCCGAAAATCCTCTGGTTGAAGCGGCATCTGCCTGCGACCTTCGACGCCGCGGGGCACTTCTTCGATCTCGCCGACTATCTCTCGTTCCGCGCCACCGGGTCGCTGGCGCGGTCGACCTGCACGGTGACCTGCAAATGGACCTATGTGGCGGGCGAGGGTGGCTGGAGTGAGGCTTTCTTCCGGCGGGTCGGGCTTGAGGATCTCGCCGCCGACCGCTTTGCGCGCATCGGCACCGAGATCGTCCCGCCCGGCTCGCCGCTCGGTCGCGGACTATCGGATGACGCTGCCCGCGATCTCGGCCTGATGCCGGGGACGGCGGTCGGCGCCTCGCTGATCGACGCCCATGCCGGCGGGGTCGGCGCGATCGGCGGCCGCGACGGGTCGGGCGCCGACGTCGATGTCCGCCAGCGGCTCGCCTACATGATGGGGACGTCGGCCTGCATCATGGCGACAACAGTCGATCCATGTTTCGTGCCGGGCGTCTGGGGGCCGTATTTCTCGGGCATGGTGCCGGGCTTCTGGCTCAACGAGGGCGGCCAATCCGCGGCCGGTGCCGCGATCGATCATCTGCTGCGGTCGCATCCGGCGCATGTTGAGGTCCAGGCTGCGGCAAAAAACGACGGCGTCGATATCATTGAACACCTCGAGAAGCGCATTCTGGCGCGCGCGGGCGATGCCGGTGCCGCCGCGCTGCTCGCGCGCAACGTCCACGTCCTGCCGGAATTCCTCGGCAATCGCTCGCCCTTTGCCGATCCGGGATCGCGCGCCGTGATCGCGGGGCTCGACCTCGATGCCGACGTGTCGGCGATGGAACGGCTGTTCATCGCCGGCCTGTGCGGGCTCGCCTATGGGCTTGCCGATGTCATCGACGCCTTGCAGGCCCATGGCATCGACGGCAAGACCATCGTGATCGGCGGCGGCGCGAGCCGCAGCCCGCTGGTTCGCCAGATCATGGCCGACACCATCGGCTACACCGTGGCGCTGCCGCAGACGCAGGAGCCGGTGCTGCTCGGGGCTGCGATGCTAGGTGCCGTCGCAAGCGGCGCGCACAAATCGATCAACGCGGCGATGGCCGGCATGTCGGCGCTCGGCCGCCTCAGCGAGCCGACCAAGCCCGAGATGGCCGATTTCCACCGCCGCAAGCGCAGCGTGCACAGAATGCTCCGCGATCTCGATCATAACACGCGCGAAGCAATGAAGCGGGCGCCCGGCGAAGCACTATCGAGCTAGGATTTTTGCAACATGCTGCTGAGTTGCGGAGATGCGCTGATCGATTTCCTGCCGTCGAAGACGGCTGACGGCCGCGAGGCCTTGACGCCGGCGGTCGGCGGCTCCTGTCTCAACATCGCGATCGGGACGGCGCGGCTCGATGTTCCCACCGGCTTCGTCGGCGGCATCTCGACCGATACGTTCGGCACAATGATCGCCGATCATGCGCTGAACTCGGCCGTGGATCTCAGCTCCGCGACGCGAAGCGATCACCAGGCGACGCTTGCGTTTGCGCGCGTGACCGGGACCGAGACCCAATACGCTTTCTATGACGCCGACACCGCGTCGCGTAACTGGGTCTATCGGCGTGATGCGATCGCGCTGGCGAATGTTGAATGCATTCACGCCGGCTCGACAACGCTGGTCCATGACAAGGGAGCGGCCGAGACGCTGGCCTTCATTGAGGAGGCCAGGTCGAACGTGTCGATTTCGCTCGATCCGAACTGCCGGCCGAATCTGGTCAAGGACAAGGATGCCTATCGCGCACGGATGAGGGCGTTCTGCGGCACGGCCGACATCGTGAAGATGTCCGACGTCGACTTCGCCTATCTCTTCGGCGACGAGGCTTACGCTGACAGGGCGGGGACGTTGCTGGCCGACGGCTGTTCTCTCGTCGTGGTGACCCGCGGCAATCATGGCGCCTGTGCCTGGCATCATCGGACGGGCCTGATCGAGGTCGACGCGCCGGTGGTGAAGGTGGTCGATACGATCGGTGCCGGAGACAGCTTCCAAGCCGCCCTGCTCGCCGCGCTGCACCGGCTCGGCCGGATCGACCGGCAACGGTTACGGGACATCACCGCGACCGAGCTCAAGCGCGCGCTGTCGTTCGCCTGCAAATGTGCCGCCTTCACCTGTACACGCGCCGGCGCCGATCCGCCGCGCAGCCGCGATCTGCCCGCCGATTATTGGTAGGCTTTATGCAGGATCGGCCGCGTGACATGCCGCCATGCGTCGGAGGTGATGGACACGCCTCGTGCGGCGCGGCACGATGCCGACCGTCGACCACGTCTGATGCGAGTGCTTTCCCGAATGAGCGACGACCTTTGTCTTCTGTCCGCCGTCGAGCTTCGCGCGCGCATTGCCCGCAAGGAGCTTTCTCCCGTCGAGATCACCCGTGCCGTGCTTTCTCGCGCCGAGCGGTTGCAGCCGGAGTTGAACTGCTTCATCACGCTGTGTGGTGACGCGGCGACGGCGCAGGCCAGGGACGCTGAGCGCCAGGTCATGGCCGGCGAACCGCTCGGCCTGCTTCATGGCATTCCCTTCACGGTGAAGGATCTCGTCAACACCAGGGGCGTGAGGACGACATTCGGCGCGGTGCCGTTTCAGGACAATGTGCCCGGCCACGATGCGGTGGCGGTGGCCCGGCTTCGTGCGGCGGGTGGAATCCTGATCGGCAAGACGACGACGCCGGAGTTCGGCAGCAAATGCCTGACCGATTCGCCGCTGTTCGGCCGGACGCGCAATGCATGGGATGCGCGCCGCTCCAGCGGCGGTTCGAGCGGCGGCGCGGCGGTGGCGGTCGCAAGCGGCATTGCGCCGCTGGCGGTGGCCACCGATGGCGGCGGCTCGACGCGGATCCCCGCGGCGTGCAACGGCGTCGTGGGGTTGAAGCAGAGCAATGGCGTGATTCCGCACAGCCAGGTGCAGGATGCCTTCGGCAACCAAACCTATGTCACACCGACCACGCGCACCGTCGCCGATACCGCATTGATGATGCAGGCGATGGCGGGCGAAGATGCTTCCGATCCATGGTCGATCGGCGTGCCGGTCCCCGATTATCCCGGCATCGCGGCGCCGCGCGGCGATCTGCGTGGCAAGAAAATCCTGTTCTGCCTCTCGCCGCCGGGTCGTCCGGTGACCGCGGATGTGGCCGCGGCCTTCAAGACGAGCCTCGATCGATTGGCCGGCCTCGGCGCGGAGCTGGAAGAATTTTCCGGCGAGGGCTTTGACATCGAGCCAATCTGGCGCGCCATCAATCATACGGCCTGGCGCACCCGCTTCGAGAAGCTCGCCGCCGACCATCCTGATGACCTCAGCGCGACCTTCCTCAAGCAGCTCGCGCTGGCCGAGAAAGTGAGCGGCGTCGATTTCCAGCAGGCGATGTTCGATCGTACCGCATTGTTCCGCCGTGTGCAGTCGATGCTGGCAGGCGCGGACTGGCTCGCGATGCCGACCCTCACGCGTACCGCGCTGCCGATCGACCAGGATCTGTTCGGCACCATCGATATCGACGGGCAGAGCTTTGACAGCGTGCGGCCGCACTGGTTTCCCTGGACCATGCCCTTCAACATGACCGGGCACCCCGCCATCAGCATCCCTGCCGGCTTCGGCCGCGACGGCCTGCCGATCGGCCTGCATTTGGTCGGCCGCTTCCGTGCGGATGCGGAGCTGCTGCGTGTCTCGTCGCTGTTCGAGCAGGCGAGCGATCTGCTCGGCCGCTGGCCGTCCTGACCTCATGAACGAGGCGTTGCGAGGGGCTTGCATTCGCCGAAGAACATGTTGAAACGTGACGCTGCGGCATACAGTGGGTAACGAATTTTGATTGAATCGGTTGGGCCACGAACTCGGTTCACCTCTCTCCGACGGGGAGAGGTCGATTTGCGCAGCAAATCGGGTGAGGGGGCGCTGCTCCACCGAGAGACCGCAACCCCTCACCCGACGCTGCGCGCCGACCTCTCCCAAAGGAAAGGTGGACCTCCGATGACGTTGGCGTTCGATCTCATCTCATCCATGCATCGATCCGGGAGCGCATGAGCGTCTTCGTCCTGCGGCGAATCCTGACCCTGGTGGCGACGTTGTTCGCCGCCTCGCTGATCATTTTCCTGGTGCTCGACGCGCTGCCCGGCAATGCCGCCCAGATGCTGATGGGCGCAGACGCGTCCCCCGATGCGGTTCGCGCGCTGACCGTCAAGCTCGGGCTCGACCAGCCGCTGGTTTATCGCTATCTGCTCTGGATCAAGGGCATGGCGGTCGGCGATCTCGGCAACAGCTATGTCTATGGAACGCCGGTCGCCGGATTGATCGCGGAGCGGCTGGTGCTGACCATTCCGCTTGCGATCATGTCGATGCTGCTATCAGTCGTGCTGGCGCTGACCGCCGGCATCTACACCGCCGCCAACCACAACAAGCTCGGCGACGTCGGCGTGATGTCGCTGACCCAGATCGGCATCGCGCTGCCGAATTTCTGGTTCGCGATCCTCCTGATCCTGCTGTTCGCGGTGAAGCTGCAATGGCTGTCCGCCGGCGGATTTGCCGGCTGGGACGACGGCATCTGGGCAGGCGTGCGATCGCTGCTGCTGCCCGCGATCTCGCTCGCCGTGGTGCAGGCCGCGATCCTCGCCCGGGTCACGCGCTCGGCCGTGCTCGAGGTGCTGCGCGAGGATTTCGTGCGCACGGCGCGCGCCAAGGGGCTCGGCAAGCGTGAGGTGTTGTGGCGCCACGTGCTGCGCAACGCCATGATACCGGTCATGACGGTGATGGGCCTGCAATTCGCCAATCTGCTGGCGGGCACCATCGTGATCGAGAACGTGTTCTATCTGCCGGGGCTCGGCCGGCTGATCTTCCAGTCGATCGCCAACCGCGACCTGATCGTGGTGCGCAACTGCGTCATGCTGCTGGCGGCGATGGTCGTCATCGTCAACTTCGTGGTCGATGTGCTCTATGCTTTCATCGATCCGCGCATCAAGGTGGCGAACCTGTGAGCGCGCCGGTGACCGCTGCGGCCAGCGCGCCGGCGATTATGCCCGGCGCAGAACCAGTGACCGGGTTCTGGCGGCGCGCGCTACGCCATCGCAGCTTCGTGCTGGGCGCCGTGCTGAGCCTGCTGGTGCTGGGCGCAGCCCTGCTGTCGCTGGTCTGGACGCCGTGGTCGGCCTACGACATCGATATCGCCTCAAAGCTGCAGCCACCATCGGCCGCGCACTGGCTCGGCACCGATGTGCTCGGCCGCGATATCGTGTCGCTGCTCTTGGTCGGGGCGCGCGCTACCATCATGGTCGGTGTCATCGCTGTCAGCATCGGCCTGTCGTTCGGCGTCTGTCTCGGCCTGATCGCGTCCGCCCGCAAGGGCTGGACCGAAGAGCTCATCATGCGGTTCAGCGACTTCACCTTTGCGTTTCCCGCCGTGCTCTCGGCGATCATGCTCGCGGCCGTTGTCGGCCCGGGGATGGTGACGTCGATCATCGCCATCGGCATCTTCCAGATCCCGACTTTCATCCGCGTCACGCGCGGATCGGCCAATGCGATCTGGGCACGTGAATTCATTCTTGCGGCTCGCGCCGCGGGCAAGGGCGGCTTCCGCATCACCATCGAGCACGTGCTGCCGAACATCCTGTCGGTCCTGATCGTGCAGGCGACGATCCAGTTCGCGCTCGCGATCCTTGCTGAGGCGGCGCTGTCCTATCTCGGCCTCGGTACACAGCCGCCACAGCCGTCCTGGGGACGCATGCTCAACGACGCGCAGACGCTGCTGTTCCAGTCGCCGATGCTCGCGGTCTATCCAGGGGCAGCGATCGCGATTGCGGTGCTCGGCCTCAATCTCCTCGGCGACGGGCTGCGCGACCTGCTCGATCCGCGGCTGGCACGGGAGCGATGAGTGTGAACGGCTCCGCCAACGCCCCCCTGATCGAGGTCAAGGATCTCGGCATCCGACTCAACACCAGCCGCGGCCCGGCACAGGCCGTTCGTGGCGTCAGCTTTGCGCTCCGGCGTGGCGAGACGCTGGGGCTGGTCGGTGAATCCGGTTGCGGCAAATCCATCACCGCGCTCGCCTTGATGGGCCTGTTGCCGGACAGCGCCGTCGTCAGCGGCAGCATCCGGCTCGAGGGCAGCGAGTTGGTGGGATTGTCGGATGCAAGCTACTGCAAGCTGCGCGGCAATCGCATCAGCATGATCTTCCAGGAGCCGATGACCGCGCTGAATCCGATGCACACCATCGGACACCAGGTCGCCGAGCCGCTGCGGCGCCATACCGGCTGCTCTGCTGCGGCGGCGCGCAAGGAGACCATTGTCTTGCTCGATCGCGTCGGCCTTCCCGACGCCGCAAAGCGCGTCGACGCCTATCCGCACCAGTTTTCCGGCGGCCAGCGCCAGCGCGTCACCATCGCGATGGCGCTTGCTTGCGAGCCCGACGTGCTGATCGCGGACGAGCCCACCACTGCGCTCGACGTTACGATCCAGGGACAGATCCTCGATTTGATCGCCGATCTCGTTGAGGAGCGCGGCATGTCGATGATCCTGATCTCGCACGATCTCGGCGTGATCGCGGAGAACGTCCAACGCATGATGGTGATGTATGGGGGCACCGTCGTCGAAAGCGGCGAAACGAACGCCATATTCACCCGGATGGGCCATCCCTATACGCAAGGCCTGTTCCGCGCGCGTCCGCGGCTCGGCGCGAAGAAGGGGACGCGTCTGACGACCATTGCCGGCACGGTGCCCGAGCTTGCCGATCTGCCCGCGGGCTGCACCTTCGCCGACCGCTGCGCGATCGTCGAAGATCGCTGTCGCGCCGCGCTGCCTTCCGTGGTGGATGTCAGCGCCGGCCATGGCGTGCGCTGCCTCAGGACAGACGTCTCGATGGACGCTGCCGGAGGCGCCGGCGCATGACCGTGCTCGACCAGTCATCGTCCGCGCGCGAGACACCGCTGCTCGAGGTGAAGGATCTGGTGCAACGCTACACGCTGCCGCGTGAAAACCTGTTCAGGCCGGCCGCGCAGGTGAACGCGCTCAACGGCGTCACGGCGCGGGTCACCGCGGGCAAGAGCCTCGGCGTCGTCGGCGAATCCGGCTCGGGTAAATCGACGTTGGCGCGGCTGGTGATGGCGCTGGAGCGGCCGTCGTCGGGCTCGGTATCGCTGCTGGGTCGCGACCTCAGCCAGATGCCGGCCGATGAGTTGCGCCACGCCCGGCGCGATTTCCAGATGGTGTTCCAGGACCCCTATGGATCGCTCGATCCACGGCAGACCATCGCACGCATCGTCGCCGAGCCGCTCACGGCACTGGGACGAATGGACCGCGGTAGTTTGCGCGAGCGCGTTGCCACGGTGCTGCGGCAAGTCGGGCTGCGCGATACCGACATGGACAAGTTTCCGCATGAATTCTCCGGCGGCCAGCGCCAGCGGATCGCGATCGCGCGGGCGCTGATTACCCAGCCGAAGCTGATCGTCGCCGACGAGCCGGTCTCCGCGCTCGACGTTTCTGTGCAGGCGCAGGTGCTTAATCTGATGCAGGACCTGCGGGACGAGTTCGCCCTGAGCTACGTCCTGATCAGCCACGATCTTGCAGTCGTCGACCTGCTCTGCGACGAGATCGCGGTGATGTATCTCGGCCGCATCGTCGAGCAGGGTCGATCAGAGGATCTGTTCGCGCACTCCGCCCATCCCTATACCCGCGCATTGCTCGAGGCGGTGCCGCGCGCCCGGGCCGGCGGTGGCCGCCGGCGTCGCGGCGCGCAGGCGATTGCTTCGCAGTCATCTGGCGCGGCGGGGTGCCCCTATGCGTCGCGCTGTATCCTGGCTGACCAGCATTGTCGCGAGACCGCGCCTGCGCTACGGACGGTGGGACAAGCGCATCTGGCCGCATGCCACTACGCCGAGTCCGTGATGGCGCTGCCGCCGGCGGTGGCGGAGGCGGGTTAGTCAGTTGTGTGGGACCGGCCCAGGCTTGTCTAAGACGTCCAGGGAGCAACGTATGTTGAAGAAACTGACTATTTTCGCTGTGGCCGCCGCGTTCGCCGCGGCGCCACTGCCGAGCCTGGCGCAGGGCAAGAAAGACAGCGTCGTGATCGGCATGACGCTCGAGCCGCCGGGGCTCGATCCCACCAACGCAGCCGCCGCGGCGATCGCCGAAGTCACGCTCTATAACGTGTATGAGACGCTGACCAAGATCAATGAAGACGGCTCGGTGTCGCCCTTGCTGGCGGAGAGCTGGCAGGCCGCCCCGGACCTGAAGACTTACACGTTCAAGCTCCACAAGGGCGTCAAGTTCCAGAATGGCGAGCCGTTCGATTCCGCCGCCGTGAAATTTTCCTACGACCGCGCCGCGGCGCCGAATTCGACCAACAAGGACAAGAGCCTGTTCCAGGCCTTCGAAACGGTGACTGCGCCGGATCCGGACACGATCGTGATCGCGTTGAAATATTCCGAGCCGAATTTGCCGTTCCTGCTGGCGCAGGCGTCGGCCTCGATCGTCGAGCCGAAGAGCGCGCCGACCGATGTCACGCAGCCGGTCGGCACCGGGCCCTACACACTCGGCGCCTGGGCCAAGGGATCGTCGATCACGTTGACCAAGTGGCCGGACTATCGCAACGCGGCTGCGATCAAGCTGTCCAAGGTGACCATCCGCTTCATCGGCGATCCCGCTGCGCAGGTCGCGGCGCTGCTGTCGGGCGACGTCGACGCGTTTCCGCGGGTCGCGGCGGCGCGCAGCCTCGCGCAGTTCAAGGCCGATCCGCGCTTCAATGTGCTGATCGGCGGCTCCAGGACCAAGACCATCGTCGGCATCAACGAGCGCAAGAAGCCGCTCGACGATGTGCGCGTTCGCCGCGCCATTCTCGCCGCGATCGACCGCAAGGCGATGATCGACGGCGCCGTCGACGGTTTCGGCACGCCGATCGGCAGCTTCTACACGCCGGCATCGCCCGGCTATGTCGACACCACGGATATCAATCCCTTTGACCCCGAAAAGGCCAAGAAGCTGCTTGCCGAGGCCGGCGTCACCACGCCGCTCGAGCTCAGCCTGAAGCTGCCGCCACCGTCTTACGCGCGGCAGGGCGGCGAAATCCTCGCGGCCCAGCTCGCCAAGGTCGGCATAACAGCCAAGATCGAGAACGTCGAATGGGCGCAATGGCTGTCGCAGGTCTTTGCCGGCAATGGCCCGCACAATTTCGACCTGACCATCGTCGCCCATGTCGAGCCGTTCGACCTCGTGAAGCTGACCGAGCCCGACTATTATCTCGGCTACAACAACCAGGCGTTCAACGCGCTCTACAAGCAGATCATGACGACGCCGACCGAAGCCGATCGCCTAAAACTGCTCGGCGACGCGCAGCGTATGCTGGCAACCGACGCGGTCGCGGGCTTCCTGTTCCAGCCGCAATTGATCACCATTGCCAGTAAGAAGCTGAAGGGCGTGTGGAAGGAAGTCCCGCAATTCGAGAACGATTTCTCGACCTGGTCGTGGCAGTAGAAGTGCACCGGGCGGAAGGCCGACACCTGTCCGCCCGGTTGGTTGTTTTTCCTCACGTCAGGTCCGGCATCTGACGCACAGTCTCATTTTATATGCTGCGCCGCGACAGAGATTCCCGGTTCGCGGCGCCACAGCGGCGCTGATGACGCGCGAGCGCGCGGATCACGGTTCGTATCATGCGCATCAGTTGTGTTTTTTAAGGACGGCAGTAACATGGAACCCGTCCATATTGCTTGCCGTCATTTTGATTTCCTATTGCAGTGCAAACAACCCAACGGTTGTCGCCCACGTAGGCAGCTCACCTCGGTCAGCTCTGGGACAGGGTAGAAACAGAAACCATCCATAACGCTGCAACCAACAACCGCGGTGGGAAACATGAAGAATGTGAAAGGGCTTGCGGCATTCGCCGCAGCGGTCGGCGTTGGCCTGTTGTCGGGCGCCGCCATTGGACAGGAAGTCAAGCAAGACCAGAAATCCATGCTGGGCAATGCCAACGTCGCTCCGGTGACGCAGGACCAGCTCAACGCGGCTGACAAGAGCACGCGTGATTTTCTGCTGACCAACGGCAATTATGCCCAGACGCGTTTCTATCCGGGCAAGCAGATCAGCCGCGACAATGTGAAGAACCTGCACGTCGCCTGGATTTTCCAGACCGACGTCAAGGAATCGCTGGAGACATCGCCGATCGTCGTCGACGGCGTGATGTATGTCACGACGTCGTTCAGCCACGTCTATGCGCTCGACGCCAAGACGGGCCAACAGCTCTGGCACTACGCCCACAAGATGGGGCCGATCACCACCTATTGCTGCGGTCCCAACAATCGTGGCGTCCAGGTGCTCGGCGACCGGGTCTATCTGGCGACGCTCGACTCCAAGCTGCTGGCGCTGAACGCCAAGACCGGCGAAGTGGTGTGGACCACCAACATCGCCGATCCTGAGCTCGGCTACAGCGAAACGATGGCGCCGACGGTCGTCAAGGACAAGGTGCTGATCGGCACCAATGGCGGCGAATATGGTATCCGCGGCTTTATGCGTGCGTATGATGCCAAGACCGGCAAGCAGCTCTGGAATTTCAGTACCATTCCAGAGAACTCCGTCGGCGTCTGGGCGACCAAGGACGCTACCGGCCGCGACATGCATCGCAATATCCAGGCCGAGAAGGACACGCTCGCCAAGATCGGCGATCCCTATGCCAAGCTCGGCGGTGGCGTGTGGCAGAACCCCGCGGTCGATCTTGCGACCAACCGGATCTATTTCGTGGTCGGCAACCCGTCACCCGATCTCGACGGATCGAACCGTCCCGGCGATAACCTCTATACCGACTCGCTGGTCGCGCTCGATCTCGACACCGGCAAGTATGTCTGCCACTTCCAGTACATCTCGCATGACGTGTGGGATCTCGACGCGGTCAGTCCGCCGGTACTCGTCAACGTCAAGGACAAGGACGGCAAGACCATCCCCGGAGTGATCCATGCCGGCAAGACCGGGCACATCTATGTGCACGACCGCAAGGACTGCAGCCTGATCCGCTTCTCGGACGCGATGGTGCCGCAGGAGAACATGTGGGTGCTGCCGACCAAGGAAGGTGCGCGGATGCTGCCAGGCGCCAATGGCGGCGTCGAATGGTCGCCGATCGCGACCGATCCGGGGCAGGAATTGGCCTACGCCATCAACCTGCACCAGCCGATGACCTATCACGTCGAGAACTCGGCCTACCCGAACGGCAAACTGTGGCTGGGCGGCGCCTTCAAGGTGATCCCGAGCGAGAAGCAGGCGGGCAACATCACGGCGGTGAACTACAACACCGGCAAGATCAAATGGCAGGTCAAGACGCCCGAGCCGATGATCGGCGGCATCCTCGCCACCGCCGGCGGCCTGGTGTTCACTGGTGAAGGCAACGGCAAGTTCGCGGCCTATAATTCCTCCAACGGCAAGGAATTGTGGAACTTCCACGCCGGCGCCGGCGTCAATGCGCCGCCGTCGAGCTACATGATCGGCGGCAAGCAGTATGTCGTGGTCGGCGCGGGCGGCAACACCCAGGTTGACTTCAAGCGCGGCAACAACATCATCGCCTTCACGCTCGATTGAGCTGGAGCTTGACGCAAAATCACGCTTGTATTGATTGACGGCGAAGCGGGACCAGGTCGGTCCCGCTTCTGTTTGCTTCGGATGGACAGATGCTCGCTAAACTGGTGATTTGCGGTGCCGTGGCTTTGCTAACTGCGAACGCGGCCCGTGCGGAGACGATCGAGGACAAGGTCCAGATCTGCGCCGGGTGCCACGGCGCGGACGGGAAGCCGATCGACAAGACCATTCCGACCATCTGGGGCCAGCAAGCTGGTTACATCTACATCCAGCTCCGCGATTTCAAGCGCGGCGATCGCAAGAGCGACATCATGCAGCCGATCGCGTCGCAATTCGAGCGCGACGACATGCTGGCGATCGGCGAGTATTTCTCGCAGAAGGCATGGCCCGATCTTGGCCAGCCCCGTGCGCCCAAGGACGTCGCCGAGAAGGCGGTGAGTGCCAGCGCCTCGGTCGGCTGCCCCGCCTGCCATCTCGACCATTTCCAGGGCGACGGCACGGTGCCGCGGCTGGCCGGCATGGGGCGCGACTATCTCGCCAAGACCATCGCCGATTTCCGTACGCGCGCGCGCGGCAACAATCCCGGCATGTCGGACCTGATGCTGGCGACCTCGCCCGACGATCTTGCCGCGCTGGTGGACTATCTGGCGGGACTTTGAGCGCGCCCGATCAGTTCCTCGCGCAGTGCCGACAAGACGGTGAGATCGGCGGCGTGTTTGCCGGCCTTGTCGGTCAGCGCCGGATCTGCGCCATGCGACAGCAATGCCTTGACGATTGCGGGATGATTGCCTTCGGCTGCGATCATCAGCGCGGTGCGTCCGCGCGCATCGCGATCATCGATTTTCGCGCCGGCGTCGAGAAGATATGAAACCACCTCGATCGCCTGCGCCTCCGGCACGGCTTCGTCGGGCCCCGATGCCCACATCAAGAGTGTGAGGTCGTTGGCGTATCGGGCGTTGACGTCGATGTCGAGCGCCAGCAATTGCTTGACGATGCCAAGCTGGCCGCCGGCCGCCGCATAGATTACCGGCGGCTTGCCGGTATCATCCGCCTTGCGGCCGTCGGCGCCGTGCGCCAGCAGCATTCGCATGACCATGTCCCGGCCGCCATAGGCTGCCGCCGCGACCGGGGAGGCGCCGCTCTGTCCCGTGAGGTTGACGTCGGCGCCGCGATCGATCAGCCGCTGCACGATCGCGGCCTGACCGCGCTCCGCGGCGAAATACAGTGCTGTCGATCCGGCGAGATTGCGTGCGTCGATCGGTGCGCCGCGCGCCAGCAGCAGGTCGACCATGTCGAGATGGCCGGAGCGGGCGGCATGGCTCAGCGGCCGCGCGCCGAGCCGGTCCCGCGCATCGACGGAGGCGCCCTGATCGAGCAGCTCTGTGGCAAGGTTGGTGCAATCGGCATCGGCGGCGGCAAACAATGTCAGCGACACCTCGATCGCGGTGAACTGTGCCTTGCCAGTCTCGTATTTGCGGATCAGCTCGCGGCACCGCGCAGGATCCTGCGCGGCGAGGCTGCTGTGGATGCTGCCGACCACAAGCAGCGCGACGAGGCCGATGCGGCGATACAAGACGTCTTCCTCCGGCATGGCGCTGCTGAGCGCATCGTCATGTCGGTTCAAGGTCGCATGATCCTCCGCTGCTGCCAAGCCGCGCAGCGCAACTAAGCAGCGCAGCGCAACTAAGCCGCGCAGCGATGTTGTGCCGCGCTAGCCGCCGCCCTGAGCGGCGTTCGCATTCGCAACCGCGCGTGCGACATTAGCGATCACCTCGTCGCACTTTGCCGCGGGCGCGCTTGCGCCGGTCAGGTAGGCCGTCACCACGATCGGCTTGCGGCCGGGCGGCCAGAACACGCCGATATCGTTATAGGTGCCGCGATCGCCGGTGCCGGTCTTGTCGCCGACCCGCCAGTTGCGGGGAACGCCGGCGCGCAGCCGCGCGTCGCCGGTCTTGTTGGCGACCATCCAGTCCGCCAGCTTCTGCCGCGAGGTGGCCTGCAGGACATCGCCGAGCACGACGCGCTGCAAATTCTTCAGCATTGCCGCCGGACTCGTGGTGTCGCGCGGATCGCCTGATACCCCCTCGTTCAGCGCCACCTCCCAGCGGTCGAGCCGGCTGACATTGTCGCCGATGGTCCGGAAGAAGCTGGTGAGGCCGGCGGGTCCGCCGAGTTCGCGCAGCAGCAGATTGGCGGCCGTATTGTCGCTTTGCGTGATGGCGGCCTCGCAGAGTTCGGACAGCGTCATGTCCGATCCGACATGTTCCTTGGTGATGGGCGCGTAGGCCAAGATATCCTTGGCCTGAATTTGCACGCGTTGGTCGAGGCTGGATTCGCCGCGATCGACCCGGTGCAGCACCGCGGCGGTGGCCAGCGCCTTGAAGGTGCTGCACATCGGGAAGCGCTCGTCGCCGCGCAGGCTGGCGCGCAATCCGGTCTCGGTATCGAGCGCGGCGACGCCGAGCCGGCCGCTGGTCGCCAGCTCGATGCGTGCAAATTCCTGCTGCAGCCGTTGTGCGGCCTCATCAGTTCCCTTCGCCACGCCTTGCCGCGGCAGAGTGAAAGACACCGCAAGGCCCAGCGTCCGCAATCCAAAAGTCCGTCTCGTCAGCATATTGATTCTCCGTTGGCGGCGCGAACCTGCCGAACGGCGTGACGATGGACAAACAATCATTTATACAGCGAGGCATGAGAAAAACTTGGCCATGATATCGTGCGCCGGCATCTCCCGCTGAACGCATTGCGCGCCTTCGAAGCGTCGGCGCGGCTGCTGAGCTTCACCCGCGCAGGGCTCGAGCTGCGCGTGACGCAGACCGCGATCAGCCATCAGGTCAAGCAGCTCGAGGATACGCTGGGCGCGAGCCTGTTCCGCCGCCTGCCGCGCGGCCTGGTGCTCACCGACGAGGGATTGGCGCTGTTGCCGGTGCTATCAGACGCGCTCGATCGCATCGGGGTTGCGATCGACCGGATCGAGGCCAAGGAAACCCGCGAGGTCGTCACCGTCGGCTGCGTCGCGACGTTTGCGACCGGATGGCTGTTGCAGCGGATCGATCGCTTCAAGCGCGCGCACCCCTATATCGACCTGCGCCTCATGACCAACAACAACCGCGTCGACATCGCAGGCGACGGGCTCGATCTCGCGCTGCGCTTCGGCGACGGCTCATGGCATGGCACCGAGGCGATCCATTTGCTGTCCGCGCCGCTGTCGCCGGTGTGCCGCCCCGATGTCGCGGAGCGCCTGCGCAAGCCCGCCGATCTCGCGCAGGAATTCCTGCTGCGCTCCTACCGCGCCGAGGAATGGCCGCTGTGGTTTGCGGTCGCCGGCGCGCAATGTCCGAAAATCCAGGGGCCGATCTTCGACAGTTCGGTGGCGATGGCCGAAGCGGCGGCGCGCGGTGTCGGCGTCGGGCTGGTGCCGGTCGCGATGTTCCAGAACGAGCTTGCCTCGGGCCGGCTGGCCCGGCCGTTCGCGGCCGAGGTCCCGGCGGGGTCGTATTGGTTGACCTGGCTCAAGTCAAAGGACCTGACGCCGGGCATGCGCGCGTTCCGCGACTGGATGCTCGAGGCGCTGCGGGCGGATGCGCGTGAGGTGGAGGAGGTGACGCCGGCACCGCGGCGGAAGATGAATGCAAAGGCCAGACCGAAGCCACGGACCAGGACCAAAGCCAAGACGAAGCGGCGTTAACCCCTGGTGACGGGATTGCAGCTATCGTGACCATGATTTCGGAATAATGGAAGAATACCCCTGAGTTGCCCGACGTGTCAAGTAGCCGTGTCGGCCGCCGGCTACTTTGCATGGGGTTGTTTTCGATATTTTGGCAGTGCGCCCTGCGACGGCAGGCTATCGCATCTGGCGCTGCAGTTACGCCAGATGGCACGCCACAAAGTGCCCGTCGCTGCCCTGGCGCAGCTCGGGTGCGATCTGCTTGCAGCGCTCTTCGGCGATCGGGCAGCGGGTGTGGAAGTGGCAGCCCTTTGGCGGATTCATCGGGCTCGGCACGTCGCCCTTGAGGCGGATGCGGTCGCGCTTCGCCCTGGGATCCGGCACCGGAACGGCCGAGAGCAGCGCCCTGGTGTAGGGATGCTGCGGGTTGCGGTAGAGATCATTGGCCTTGGCGAGCTCGACGATCCGGCCGAGATACATCACCGCGACGCGGTCCGAGATGTGCTCGACCACGGACAGATCGTGGGCGACGAACAGATAGGTGAGGTTGAGCTCGGCCTGCAGATCCTCCAGCAGGTTGATCACCTGTGCCTGGATCGAGACGTCGAGGGCGGACACCGGCTCATCGCAGACGATCAGCTTAGGCGACAGCGTGAGCGCACGCGCGATGGCGATGCGCTGGCGCTGGCCGCCGGAGAATTCGTGCGGGTAGCGGCGCATATGCTCGGCCTTCAGCCCGACCTTCACCAGCAGGCTTGCGACGCGTTCGTCGCGTTCGCTGGCCGAACTCACGAGGTCATGAATGATGAAGGGTTCGCCGAGGATCGCGCCAACCGTCATGCGCGGATTGAGCGAGGCGAACGGATCCTGGAACACCAACTGCATGTTGCGTCGCATGGCGCGCAAATCGCCGCCACCGAGACCCATCACGCTCTGCCCGTCGAACACCACCTCGCCGGAGGTCGGCTCGATCAGGCGCAGCACGCAGCGGCCGGTGGTGGACTTGCCGCAGCCGGATTCTCCGACCAGCCCGAGCGTCTCGCCGCGGTTGACCGAGAACGACACGCCGTCCACCGCATAGACCTGCCCGACCTCGCGCGACAACAGGCCGCCGAGCACCGGAAAGTGCTTCTTCAGATCGGTGACGCGCAGCAGCGGCTCGCTCATGGCGCATCTCCGAGATGGCAAGCGATGCGATGGCCGGTCGCGATGTTGCGTAACAGCGGCTCCTGTTCGGTGCAGATGCTCATGACATGGCGGCAGCGCGGCGCGAAGCGGCAGCCGGGCGCCGGGTTGATCAGGATCGGCACCGAGCCGCCGATCGCCTCCAGCCGTGTCTTGTGCTCGGCGTCGAGATCGATGCGCGGAATCGATCGGATCAGGCCCTGGGTGTAGGGATGGCGCGGATCGGCGAACAGCTCGTCGACATTGGCCTCTTCCACCACCTTGCCGGCATACATCACGACGACGCGCTGCGCGGTCTCGGCGACCACGCCCATGGCATGGGTGATCAGCATCACCGCCATGCCGAGGCGCTCCTTCATATCCTGCAGCAAATCGAGGATCTGCGCCTGGATGGTGACGTCGAGCGCGGTGGTCGGCTCGTCGGCGATCACCAGCTTGGGCCGGCAGGCCAGCGCCATCGCGATCATGACGCGCTGGCGCATGCCGCCCGAGAACTGGTGCGGATAATGATGCACGCGTCCCTCGGCGTTGGGGATCTGCACCAGCTTGAGCATCTCGATGGTGCGCTCGAGCGCCTGCTTCCTGGTGACGGCTTCATGGCGGCGCAGGCTCTCGGCGATCTGCTCGCCGATGGTCAGCACCGGGTTGAGCGACGTCATCGGCTCCTGGAAGATGAAGCCGATCTCCTTGGCCCTGATCTCGTCGAGCTGATGACTGGTGAGAGGGACGAGATCGCGGCCCTCGAAGATGATCTCGCCGGCGACGATGCGGCCCGGTGGCATCGCGATCAACTTCAGGATCGACATCGCGGTCACGGTCTTGCCGCAACCGGATTCGCCGACCACGCAGAGCGTCTCGCCCTTGTTGATGCTGAGGTCGACGCCGTCGACCGCCTGCAGGATGCCGTCGTCGGTGGCGAAATGGGTTTTCAGGCCCTTGATCTCGAGCAGGGGCACCATCAGATCACCTTCCGCGCATCGAGCGCGTCGCGCAGCCCGTCGCCGATGAAGTTGATGGCGACGACCGCGATGAAGATCGCGGCACCGGGAAACAGCGCCCAATGCGGGCCGATGTCGAGAAAGTCCTTGGCGTCATAGAGGATGCGGCCCCAGGTGGGAGTATCAGGCGGAAAGCCGAGACCGAGGAACGACAGTGTCGATTCCGCGATGATGGCGGCGGCGACGTCGATTGTGCCGGCGATGATCACGGGCCCGAGCGCGTTGGGCAGGATGTGGCGTATGATCTGCCGGGTCTGGCTGGCGCCGAGCGCACGCGCCGCCTCGACGAACTCCTTTTCGCGCAGCGAGAGGAACTGGGCGCGCACCAGGCGCGCGACCGGCATCCAGCGCAAGCCTCCGATCACGAGCACGATCAGGATGAAGATGCCGCCCTCCGGGCCGAACGCGGCCTTCAACCCGTCGCGGAACAGATAGATCAGCATCAGCAGCAGCGGCAGTTGCGGCAGCGACAGGAACAGGTCGGTGAGCCACATCAGCGCGTAGCCGAGTGGGCCGCGCGACATGCCGGCCAGCGCGCCGATCAAGGTGCCGATGAACACCGAGACCAGCATCGCGGCCAGTCCCACCGCGAGCGAGATGCGGCCGCCATAGATCATGCGGGCAAGGATGTCCTGGCCGAGATCGTCGGTGCCGAAGGGGTGCGCCAGCGACGGTCCCTGCAGTCCCGCCACGATATCGATGTCGCTGATCGAGACGCGCCACATGAACGGCCCGAGCACGACGGCTGCGATCAGCAACAGCAACAGGAATGCGCTGACCACGGCAGGCCGGTGCCGGCGGTAGCGACGCCAGGTCTCCCGCCAGGGCGAGTAGCCGCGCCGCTCAGCGGAAGGAGATGCGAGGATCAAGCCAGCCATAGAGCACATCTGCGATGAGGTTGAAGAGCACGACGAGACACGCGAACACGAAGGTCACGGCCATCACGACCGGCGTGTCATTGGAAAGAATGGAAGAAATCAGCAGCGAGCCGATGCCGGGAATCCGGAAGATCTGCTCGGTGACGATGGCGCCGCCGAACACCGCAGGCATCTGCAACGCGATCAGGGTGACGACCGGGATCATCGCATTGCGCATCACATGCTTGACGATCACCTTGGCCTGCCCGAGGCCCTTGGCGCGTGCGGTCGTGACGTAGTCGAGACGGATCACGTCCAGCATGGCCGAGCGCACGAAGCGGGTCATCGACGCCGCCTGAAACAGGCCGAGCACCATGACCGGCATGATCGCCTGCCGGATCATCTCGAGCACCCAGGGGATGCCGGTTGCCTTGATGTCGGTGGTGTAGACGAACGGCAGCCAGTCCAGCTTCACCGAGAAGATCAGGATGAACAGGATGCCGGTGAAAAACGTCGGCAGCGAGAAGCCGATGAAGGCAAGCGTATTGGCGACCTGGTCGAACAGCGAATAGGGGCGGGTGGCGGCATAGACGCCGACCGGAATCGCGATTGCGAGCGCCAGAACCTGTGCCGAGCCGATCACCCAGAGTGTGGTGGGCAGGCGCTGCAGGATCAGCGTATCGACATCGATCCGGCTGACGAAGGAAAAGCCCCAGTCGCCATGCGCCATCGCGGCGAGCCAGTGCAGGTAGCGAAGATAGATCGGATCGTCGAGGCCGAACTTGGCCCGGAGCGCGGCCTGCACTTCGGGCGGCACGTTCGGGTTGGTCGCAAGCTCCGAGAACGGGTCGCCCGGTGCGAGCGCCAGCACGACGAACAGCACGAGCGAAATCCCGAGCAGGCTCGGGATCGCGATCATCAGGCGACGCAGGATGTACTGACTCATAGAGAGATCATCCGACTACAGTCGCACACAGAGCATGACGATTTTCTTCCAATCGAAAGGCAGGCTCGCAATCACCTCGCCCCGCTTGCGGGGAGAGGTCGGAATTCAGGCGCAGCTTGAATTCCGGGTGAGGGGGACCTTCCACGAACTCACCTTCCGCCGCATTTGCGGAGAGAGCCCCTCACCCCAACCCTTTCCCGTAAGAACGGGGCGAGGGAGAAGATGCACTCATCCAATTCTGAGCCCGCCACGCCTCATGCCTCCCGGTACCAGTCCTGCAGGTTGTCGGTTTGGTTGGCCCAGCCGGAGAGGGCCGGCCGCAGCGTGTTGGAGCTCGCTTCCACAGCGAGGCGATGCATCACGGGGATCATCACATTGTCCTGCCACATCAGATCGTTGCATTTGATGTAGAGGTCGGCACGCTTGAGCGGATCGACTTCGGTGTCGGCCGCGTCGACCGCGGCGTCATAGTCCTTGTTGACCCAGCGTGGGAAGTTCGATCCTTGCCACTTGTTCTCCTTGGTGGCGACGTAGCGCGAGTGATAGCGGCGCATGGCCAGGGCCGGATCGGGCTGCGTCATCGGGATCTGGAACATCTCGATGTCGGCATAGAAGTGGGCATAGGTATCGGGGTTGGCGACATCGGAGGAGAAGAACACCGAGGCGACCACTGATTTCAGCTCCATGTCGATGCCGGCCTTCTGGCAGGCCTGTTTGACGATCGCCTGGGTCTTCTGGCGCGGCCCGTTGATAGATGTCTGGTAGAGCAGTTTCATCTTCTTGCCGTCCTTCTCGCGGATGCCGTCGGCGCCTGCCTTCCAGCCGGCCTCTTCGAGCAGAGCACTCGCCTTCTCGATGCTGTACTCCCATTTGGTGTTCTTCGACACGAACTCCTCGGGGCCGTTGAGGTAGTTCGCAGTGGTGCGGCCGGCGCGGCCGTAGATCGCCTTCTTGACGGAGTCGCGGTCGACCAGCATCGCCAGCGCCTGGCGCACCTTCGGGTCGGACAGGATCGGATGCTTGGTCTTCATCGAGGACCGCTCGCCGTCGACCTCGGTGTTGGGATCGGTGAAGTTGATCGCGATGAACTCGATGTCGCCGCCGACGGCATAGAGGGTCTTGCCCTTGCCACCCTTCTCCAGGCGCAGCAGCACCTCGTCTTCCACCTGGATGTTCCAGGCGAAATCATATTCGCCGGTCTGGATCACGGCGCGCGCCGCCGAGACGGCATCGCCGCCGCCCTTCATCTCAATGGTGTCGAAGGAGGGACGGTTGGCCATGTGGTAGTCTTGATTGATCTCGCCGCGGATCAGGTCGCCCGGTCTGAACTCGACGAATTTGTAGGGGCCGGTGCCGACCGGCTTCAGATTGTTCGGCGCCTCGCGCGATTTGCCGCCCTTGTACTCCGCGAACAGATGCTTTGGGAGGATGCAGCCATAGGAGCCGACAAAGGCGTTGGCCCAGAACGGGGTCGGTTTCTGGAAGGTGATCCGGACGGTGAGATCGTCGACTTTCGTGACCGTCATGTCGGCGTAGGTGCCGATGGAGACCGCCGCGGTCGCCGGATCGGTAGCGTATTCCCAGTTGAACACAACGTCGTCGGCTGTGAACGGCTGGCCGTCGTGCCATTTGACGCCGGGCTTGAGCTTCCATGTGACCGACTTGGCGTCGGCGGCGAGGCCACCATTCTGGATCGAGGGGATCTCGGCGGCGAGGATCGGATTGAGATGGCCGTCGACGTCCCAGCTCGCGAGCGGCTCGTAGAAGATGCGGGACCCGTCCTGATCCTTGGTGCCGGTGGCGAAATGCGGATTGAGCAGGGTCGGGCCCTGCCACCACAGCAGTTTCAGGGGACCGCCGCCGCCGCGTTTGGTCGGCTTGTAAGGGTTGGGACTTTGCGCCATCGCGACGCCACCAATGGCGAGGATCTGGTTGGCCATCGGCGCCGTGAGGCCGACCGCGATCATTCGCTTGACGAAGGCGCGGCGATCCATGCGGCCGTCCTTCACGTCATCGACCATGGTTCGCAGGTTTTTGTCGAACATCATCCCCTCGTCTGGTTCCGGAAATTCGGCTGGCCGCAGAAACGGGCCGCCGTTTGCTTGGCGGTTTGCTTGGCGGGAGATGGCACACCGAAATGCCCCCGCAGGTCAACGTCCCGCGGGCCCCCACCCATAGGTCTTTTGGCTAGGACTTGGGCAGAGCGGCTCGCCATCGCACACGGTGACGGCAATCCGGTGCGGAAAGCGCGCTTCCGCGTGCCCGAAATTTGTTCGTTATCCTTTGTTCCGATGCGCCCATTCGACGCGAGCAAACCTTCGCCCCGGAGCCAGTCCAGGGCGAAGGTCAGTCTGCACGCATGCAGGCGTCATGCCACGGACATGTCCAGCGGCGGTACGACATTCTCCGGCAGCGGGCTGACATAGGGCGTCCGGGTGGTCCGTTTCTTGAGATCGGCCTTGGCGGCTTCGATCAGCTCCGGCTCCATCAGCGCCTTGACGCCGAGACCGGCCATCGCCTTGGCCGCCTGCACCATCGCCTTGTGTGCGGCCGGGGTCTTGCCTTGCGCCACAACCTGCCAGGTGTGGAAGGGGGTTCCGATTGCAACCGTCGGTGCATGGACCTGCACGGTCGGCACCACCCAGCTGACGTCGCCGACGTCGGTCGAACCGACCAGCGGGTTGCGCTTGGTGTCGATCGGCACCAGGAAATCAGCGAGTGGCCGGTCGGTCGGATCCATCCCGATCGCGTAATAGACCGAGGCGATGTCCTTGTCGGTCAGGGTCGCGCGGATCTTGCTGGCGAAATCCTTGTCGGCGTCGTCGAAATGCGGCGGACCAAGGTCCTCCATGATCCGCTGCAGCGTCTGCTCCAGCGGCGTGTTGGGCAGAATGTTGGAGACCGCGGAGATGATCTTCATCTCGACCTTGGTCTCGGTCATCAGGGCGGCTCCTTGCGCGATCTTGTGCACGCGCTCGACCAGCTCGTTCATGCCGGGCAGGTCGCGGGCGCGGATCGAATAGCGCACGCGGGCATGGGCCTGCACGACATTCGGCGCAATGCCGCCGGTGTCGAGCACCGCGTAATGCACGCGGGCATCGCTCGGCATGTGCTCGCGCATATAGTTGACGCCGACATTCATCAACTCCACCGCATCGAGCGCGCTGCGTCCGAGATGTGGCGAGGCCGATGCGTGCGAGGTGCGGCCGGTGAAGGTGAAATCGGCGCGCGTGTTGGCAAGCGACGGTGTCACCGCCACCTCCCAGAAGCTGTGCGGATGCCAGGTGATGGCGATGTCGGCGTCCTCGAATGCACCCGAGCGCACCATGAACGCCTTCGCAGCACCGCCTTCCTCGGCGGGACAGCCGTAATAGCGCACGCGCCCCGGCACCTTGTTGGCGGCGAGCCAGTCCTTCACCGCGGTGGCGGCGAGCAGCGCGGAGGAGCCGAGCAGATTGTGGCCGCAGCCATGGCCATGGCCGCCGTTCTCGACCGGACGATGCTCGGCGACGCCGGCCTCCTGGCTGAGACCGGGCAGGGCGTCATATTCGCCGAGGAACGCGATCACCGGGCCGCCTTCGCCGGATTCGCCCATCACTGCGGTCGGAATGCCGGCGACGTTCTCGGTGATGCGGAAGCCCTGATGGCGCAGTTCGGCCAGATGTTCGGCGGATGAACGCGCCTCGGTGTAGCAGACCTCCGGCATCGCCCACACGCGGTCGCTCAATTCGATGAAACGCGGCTTGATCGCGTCGACGCCGCGCCAAACATCACTACGGTTGTCCATTTGCTCCGGTCCCTTGGTTGCAAGGCAATCTGAAGCGTAAAAGGCTAGCAGCTTGGCGCGGGCCCGCCTAGTGCACACCTCACAGACCCGCGATGCGCTGCTATTGATCTTGTGCATTCGCGCGCCATGCGCGGGCTTTCGCTGTTGTCTTTTCGACGAACATGTCCTTGCCGGTCCGATAGGCTTCGATGTCGTCTTTTGACGATGCAGCGAGGGTTCGCTTGATATTGCCGTAGGCGCGAGCTGCCTCAGGGTGCGCGCGAAGATAATCACGAAACACCAGTCGTGCGTCCCAGCGAGGATGAGATGACTGCATCACATGCACATGGTGAGTCCATGGACCCGGAGGTCCCTTGCGGAAGAACAACTCGCCGGGGATCCATAACGCGTATTCCGGCACGTAGTTGTAGCCGAGTGTCTCAATCGGCTCGATGCATCGTTGCCCTGCCTCTTCAAGGCTGGGCACGCCAACCAACAGGTCGATGATAGGCTTCGATGGCAGACCCGGAACCGCCGTGCTACCGATGTGCTCAATGGCCAAGGCAAACGAGCCGAGAGCATTCTTGATCCTGCTGCGCTCCTGCTCGAACAACGTTGGCCAGTTGGGGTCATAGTCCGAGACGACAATCGAGCCGGCTCCGTATTTCTCCATGCCGCCCCCCGATTATGTTTCACGAAACCTTATCACACGGGTAGTGGCTGAGGGCTTCACTACCGGGTTATTGGTCGTCCGCTGCGGGTGTGCGCCGTGAAAAGGCGGCGCTTTCCAGTGGGTGCAAGTCCCACCCGGCAACCGCTCCAGCCGGAAGCAACCGGAGCAGTCATGGAGGTAACGAAATGGCTGAAGCCTCTGGTTAGCGTGTCACGATATACGGTGACAGCGCGAGTGTGCAGGCCGTAACGCGAGTAAACGCCGAGCAAGCCTCGAAAAGGACGATGCGCAGGCCGACCCGACAACCCTTTCGGGGAAGGCTGATACGGCTGGGTGAATGAGCGAAGCAGTACGCCCAGCCGCTGCGCCGGGGTAGTGGCGACAGCATGTACACAAGGAAAGCGTACGCAACACGGGAGACCCCAGGACGTGGTCAGGGATGATCAACCGGATGCCCGTGAGGGACAGGCCGGGCGCCCTGGGGAGACGGAGAGGTTCGCAGTACCGCTGAAGCCGGGTAATGCCGGGGGAGGGAAGGGACCTCAGTTCAAGACGAACGCAAGACGTAGTGAGGGACCTGGAGATTGGGCAACCTATCAACTCCGAAAAGTGTTCAGAAGCTGCAGACGGCGTTGCACGCGAAAGCGAAGGCAGAAGCCGGCTATCGCTTCTATGCCTTGTACGACAAGATCAGCCGCGAGGACATCCTGGCCCATGCCTATGCCCAGTGCCGCTCCAACAAGGGCGCACCGGGCGTGGATGGGCAAGATTTTGCGGGCATCGACGCGTATGGGGTGCAGCGGTGGCTTGGCGAACTGGCGCTTGCGCTCAGGCAGGAGACTTACCGACCGGACCCCATCAGAAGAGTGTTCATCCCGAAGGCCAACGGCAAACTCAGGCCGCTGGGCATCTCAACCCTGCGGGATCGGGTCTGCATGACAGCAGTGATGCTGGTGCTGGAACCGATCTTTGAAGCCGACCTTCCACCAGAGCAGTACGCTTACCGTCCCGGGCGCAATGCCCAACAGGCGGTGGTCGAAGTGGAAGCGCGGCTGTTCCGAAGCCACCCGGAAGTCGTTGACGCCGACCTCGCGGACTACTTCGGGAGCATTCCGCATACCGAACTTCTAAAGTCGGTAGCGCGCCGGATTGTTGATCGGCGCGTGCTGCATCTGATCAAGATGTGGTTGGAATGCCCCGTGGAAGAAACCGACGATCGAGGAAGGAAGACACGTACGACCGAAGCCCGGGACAACCGGCGCGGCATCCCGCAAGGTTCACCGATCTCACCATTGCTGGCAAATCTCTACATGCGCCGGTTCGTGCTGGGATGGAAGATGCTCGGGCTGGAACAAAGCCTCGGCTCTCGCATCGTGACCTACGCCGACGACCTTGTGATCCTGTGCCGGAGAGGCAAAGCCGAAGAAGCCTTGCAGCGACTGCGCGAGATTATGAGAAAGCTGAAGCTCACGGTCAACGAGGAGAAGACACGAATCTGCAAGGTCCCGGAAGGGGAGTTCGACTTCTTGGGTTACTCGTTCGGGCGGATGTACTCAGCGAGGACCGGCCAGGCACGCCTGGGTTACCGGCCATCAAAGAAGAGCATTAAGCGCATGGTCGAGAACGTCCACGCGCTGACCGACCGATCGGGGACATGGCAAGAAACCACAGAGCTAGTGGGCAAGTTGAACCGCACGCTACGCGGATGGGCCAACTACTTCAACGTAGGCACCGTCAACAAGGCGTATCGAGCGATCGACAACTACACAGCTGTGCGGTTGCGCCGGTGGTTGCGCATCAAGCACAAAGTTAGGCGACGCAAGGGCGGGACTTATCCACTCTCGCACCTCTACGGGCACTTCGGGCTCGTACGCTTAACTGCGCGTGGGCGCGACGTGCCGTGGGTGAAGGCGTGAAGTCTTGTCCGAGAGCCGGATGCGAGAGATTCGCCCGTCCGGTTCGATGAGCGGGATGTGGAAACGGAGTCATGGTTGAACCACTAAGGCACCGCCAGACGAAAGAGGCGGCAACAGATATGTTCAGCCTAAAGCCACCGCGCCACATCTCGACTCTACCAAAAAGCGGAAGGCTTGAGCGATCGGCATGCCTCCCCCTATGATAGGGTTCGTGAAAAAATGGTCCGATCATGCATGATTCAATACCGTCGCTGTTGCCGAAAAATCCGGGCCACCAGTTTGTAATCTATGCCGATTCATGCTCCGGCGTTCCCGGTGCGCTGCACGAAAGGACGTTCGCGTCGGTGAACGATGTGGTCCGACGCCTGCATCCCCGGCCCGAATTCATCCTGTTTCCCGGCGACGAGATCATCGGTCTCACCGCGGACGCCGGCGCGCTGCACGCGCAATGGCGGCACTGGCTCGATACCGAGATGAATTGGCTCGACCGGCGCGAGGTGCCGCTTTGGCACACGACCGGCAATCACACCACCTATGACAGGATGAGCGAGGACGTTTTCCGCGAGGTGCTGAAGCTGCCGCGCAATGGCCCGCCGGGACAGGAGGGGCTGTCCTATTGGATTCGCCGCGACGATCTCCTGATGGTGTTCGTTCACACGCTCTGGAGCGGGCTCGGCGGTGAAGGGCATGTCGAAACCGATTGGCTGGAAGCGACGCTCGCGCAGCATCGGGACGCCAGGCACAGACTGGTGCTTGGCCATCATCCGGTATACCCGATCAATGGCTACACCGGCACCTATCAGCGCGAGATCGGTCACGAATACAGCGAGCGTTTCTGGGACATCCTCGTGCGCGCCGACGTGACCGCCTATCTGTGCAGCCATATCCTCGCGTTTGACGTCCAGGTTCATCAGGGCGTGCTGCAGATATGCACGGCGGGCGCCGGCACCGCGCATCGCATGCCAGAAGGCGTCGAGTATCTGCATTGCGTGCAGGCGGCGCTCGATGACGGCGGTCTTCGCTATCAGGTGCTCGACACCGATGGGCTGGTGCGCGAGCGGCTCACATGGCCGTTGCCGTCATTCGACGACGGCTGGATGTCACTCCCGTTCGGGACCAGCGCCGCTCCGTTCTCCGGTGCAGCGGCACCCGGGACTGTGATCGCGCTAAGTCTCTCAGGCCACACCGCGGCACAGGCCGCTGCGCCGCAAACGCTGCTTTGCGCGCTAGTGTCCGGGATGATCGCGCCGCTCTGGCTCGGACTGCGAGGGCCAAAGCAAACACTCACCCTGATCGTTGGACGCGAAGCCGGGCGCAGCCCCCACTATTGGATCGGGCCCGATCTTCTCGCCGACCAGGACTTTGCCTTTGAAGTCGCCTTCTACCCGGATATGGGGCCGGGTGGCGTGCTGTGGCGACGCCGCGGGAGAAAAGGGTGGAATTCGTTTGCCGCGGTATCGTCCACCGGACTCGAACGGCTTTCATGGCCCGCGGACTGGAGCGTCGGCCACGGACAGGACGGGCCGGACGATACGCCATATCTGGGATCGCAGCTCGACATCGCAGTGGCCCTGAGCAAACAGCCTTAATCAGGCGGCGGCGGCTTCGTGCGCGCCGCGTCCTTCAATTCCCGATCAATGATGATGCAAACCCGGCGCTGCGCCAGGAGACCGAGTCGTGCGCGCGTAGTGCCGCGCTTGATCTTGCCGTTGATTTCGAATGTCCAGCTCCAGAGATCAGGTTCGATGTTGGTGAGCGTGTATTCAATGTCCCGATGACGATGGATCAGCTTCTTCATGCCGTTTCTTGTTGTGAGCTGAAGGTTCCATAGCCAGATCGGGAGCCCGGCAATATCCGGACGACTACTTACGCTTTTGGTCTAACGCTGGCGCCGTGCGGCGGAATTTCGCGAAGCACTGAGTTGGGGTCGCTGTCCAGCCCTTAAGTAAAAAATGTTTCGGTTTTAACGAACATAAACTTGGTGTATAGATTTTCCCGTCTCATCCGATTGAGGGGCGCTCGCGATCGTCATGGACGTTGCGGTGGGGTGCGGTGGACGCTGATGTCGCGATGGACGATCGTGGCAGATGGCGGACGGCGAAATCGTGCAGGCCTGACGCCCTAGTGGCAGGTGTCCTGTCACAAGAGACTGAAATCTCTTGCTGACGGCGGTGACAAGCAAGCCCAGTCTCACCGGGGAGAGCACGTATAAGCCGTAAAACCATCGCGCAGGGAAAGCCGGGTTGTTTCCGGTTACACCTGTGGTCCTACCCCGGTGCTTTTTGTTGCACCGGGCCCACGGGTGCGATCGGCACCCGACTTTCCCTGCGCCCTCTACAAGGTGAGAGGGCCGAACGAGAAGCAAGACTCGGGCAAAACATGTCGCGAGAACGCGACGCTGCGTCCCCATCCACAACTGTCATCGCACGGCCTTGTGCGCAATTGCGCACTGGGACCGGGCGACCCAGTACGCCGCGGCCCATCGGCTCAAGCACAACTGTCCCTGGAATACTGGATCACCCGTATGCGCGGGTGATGACACCGTGAACTTGGCTGTTTGAAAAGTGAATCCGATCGACCGCTCGGTGTCCCGGCCCTCGCCATGGCCACGAAGTAGTCAAAACCTCGCCGCCACTTCCGTGAGCCGCCGGTGCGCGGCCTCGCGCGCGGCGCGGATTGGGTCCGCGGGACCGGTGGTCGGGCCGATTGGCACGAAGCTGATGTCACTGATGCCGATGAAGCGCAGCACCTCGCGCAGATAGGGCGTCGCCATGTCGATGCGGCCGCGGTTCATGCCCGTGACGAAATCGCTGCCGCTGGCGAGGATCACGACCGTCGGCCGGTCCTTGAGCAGCGGCAGATAACCTTGCACGGAATCGAAGCGGAACGTCAGGCCCGGCTGGATGATCACATCGAGCCACTGCTTGAGCTTGTAGGGAATGCCGAAATTCCACATCGGCGTCGAGATCAGCACGCGGTCGGCCAGCGACAGCCGGAGCGCCAGTCGTTCGGCGACCGCGAAGGCATCGCGCTGTGAATCGGTGAAGGATTTTCCGCCGATGCGGGAATATTTCGCCTCCAGCAGATAGCCCTCGAAGTCGGGCAGGGGATCGCGCCAGAGGTTCATCGCGTCGACCTCCCAGTCGGGCCGCGCTTTCCGGAATGCCTCGAGAAAGACGCGCGCGCCGGAGGCCGATTCCGAATCGGCGCGGGGAGAGCAGGCAACATGAAGCAGCTTTGGCACCGCTTCGTCTCCTCACCCAAGCGCCTTGATGACGGCGTCGGCGTTGGTCACGACAGAGACGTTCTGGAGAGCAAAATTGATCGCGGCGTTGTGCCAGTCGGCGTTCATGGTCGAGCAACAATCCTCCGGCACGATCATGAAATAGCCCTTGTCGGCGCCGGTGCGCGCGGTGTGCTCGACCGACATGTTGGTCCAGGCGCCGGTGTTGATGATCATGTCGCGGCCGGTGGCTTTCAGGATGGTCTCCAGCCGCGTGCCTTCCCACGCGCTCATCCGCATCTTCTCGACCACGAAGTCGCCCGGGCGCGGCTCGAGGCCCGCGGCCGGCGCCGCACCCCAGCTGCCGCGCACCATCGCTTTGCTGTCGACCAGCCCCTCGAACAGCGGCGCATTCAGCGTCACGCCGGGCGCGCCTGGTTCGACGACGAACCAGACATGGATGATGGCAACGCCTCGCGCGCGAGCTACTTCCGCGAGGCGCCGGACATTCTCGACGACATGCTGCTGGCGCGCATGATCAGGCGCGCCGGAATCGGCGAACGCGCCGCCATCCATGATGACATCGTTCTGCATGTCCTGGATGATCATGGCGCAGCGCTGCGGATCGAGCTTCATGTCGCCGGCAGAGAGATTGGGCGTGGGGGCGGACGAGGTCGCGCCGGCACTGCCGCGCTTGCCGCTCATATAGGGCTCGTGCCGCGGGCCGACCTTGGTCGGGATCGCATAGACCGAATGGGTAGCGGTCAGATACAGCGTGCGAAAATCAGGTCCGCCCCAGGCGAGATTGGCGACGAGCTCCGGCAGGCGGACTTTGCCGAGCAGATTGCCATCAGGCGAATAGACCCAGACGCCGCCCGGCGCCGTTACCCAGACATTGCCGCGCTGGTCGCATTTCATGCCATCGGGCAGACCGCGCTCGAGCTCCGAGCGGATGCCGCTGGCAAACACGCGTGGATTGGCGAGCGAACCGTCGACCTGGACGTCGAAGGCGCGGACCAGCGCCTGCACCGTGTCGTTGACATAGAGGATGCGCTCGTCGGGCGAGAAGCACAGCCCGTTTGGCTGCTCAAACAAATAGCGGTCGACCAGAAGATTTGGCGCGCCGCCGCCCGGCGGCACGCGATAAACGCCCTGGAAGCCGAGCTGGCGCGGCCGCTCGACGCCATAGACCGGCATGCGGCCGTACCAGGGATCAGAGAAATAGATCGCGCCACTGGAGTGCGCGCAGACGTCGTTCGGGCTGTTGAGCTCCTGATTGTCGAAATGCGAGGCCAACACCTCGCGCCGTCCGTCGGGCCGCTCGCGGATCAGCGAGGAGGTGGCGTGTTCGCAAACGATCAGATTGAGGTCGGCGTCATAGGTCATGCCGTTGCATTTGTTCGACGGGCGCTTGACCTCGACCACGCCGCGCTTGGCATCCCAACGTCGCCGCACGTCGCCGGGCATGTCGGAGAACAGCAGGAAATGATCGAGCGGATGCCAGATCGGTCCCTCCGTGAACTCGAAGCCCGTTCCCACCTGGCCGACGGGCGCGTAGGGATCGATCAGGTCTTCGAATTCAGAGCGCAGGGTGACATGGGTCATCGCATCGATCCTCTGCGCTCAGGCCGGGAACCAGTTGCGCTGCGGCAGGCTCTGCACGATCGGGCCCGGCACCTGGTCGTGCAGCCGTCCCACCACCATGCCACCCTCGATCTTGGCCGGACGATCATGCACCGGCAGCAAATAGCGCGAGTTGCTCAAGAGCTTCTTGATGGACGCCTTCTCCGCCCGCTTGCTGGTGCCGTGGTTGCCGGTCGTGCGCGGCTCGGCGTCGTGGATTTCGTTGAAGGGGTTTACGATCTGGTCGTTGAAATCATAGATCACGTCGCCGCAGATCGTCGCAATGCCGTCCGCGGTGTGGACGTGGATGTTCATCGAGCCTTCGGTGTGGGCGTTGGCCGCGTCGCAATAGACGCCCGGCATCAACTCTACCGGGCCGGTGATTTCGAGGTCGAGGAAGCGCAGCGCGCTCTTGGTGTGCAGGCGGTCGATCAGGTGCTTGATGTCGGGCGCGGGATATTGCGGATGCATCAGGCCGGACACGGAGTATTCAAGCTCCTTGCGGTTGACGACCACGGTCGTGTTCATCGGGAACAGATCGTCCTTGCCGGCATGATCGATGTGCAGATGGGTGTGGCAGACGAAGCGCACGTCGCCCATCCGCAGGCCGTGGCGGGCGAGCTGGTTCTCGATCATGTTCTCGTGGAACTGGAGGCCGCGCATGCCGAGCGTCTCCATGATCTGGTTGGAGCGATAGCCGGTGTCGACCAGCACCGGATAGGGGCCGCCGAGGATCAGGAAGCCGAGCGTCAGCACGCGGCGGGTGCGGCCGCAATTATGCCCGAGCACGAGGAAGCTCGATTCCAGCTCGATATCGCCATAGTCCAGGATCTTGATCTCCAACGGCATCTCATCCCTCCCAAATCGTGTTCGTTGCTTGTGTCTCTGTTCGTGGCGCGCCTATGGCCCCAGCCGATAGACCCGCGCTGCGGTGGTGCTGAAGATCGCGTCTTGCTGCTCGAGGCTGAGTCGCGCGGCTGCCGCCCTGAAGGCGTCGACCAGGTCGCGATAGCTGGTCCACAGTTTCTCGATCGGAAAGTTCGACCCGAACAGGGAGCGCTCGGCACCGAAGATCGCAACCGTGTCGGTCATGATTTCGGCGATATGCGCGGGATCGTTGCGATGGATGAAGGTGCCGAGCCCCGAGAGCTTCGACACCACGTTCGGACGCTGCGCAAGCCACGCCATGCCGGTCCGCCAGGCGGCACGGCCCTGCGGCGAGAGATCCTCCAGCATGCCGGCGTGCTGCAGGATGAAGGTCACGTCAGGGCAGGTCTCAGCGAGGCCGGCGGCATCGGCCATCTGCGACGTGAACACCTGGAGATCAAAGCTCCAGCCATAGTCGGCGAGGCGCTCGACATTACGACGGATGACGGGATCGCTGCAAAGGTCGGCCCGCGCGGCGAAGCGATACAGCGGGTTCTCGTGCCAGTGCAGTTGCATGCGCACCCCGCGCACCAGCGGATAGCGCTTGAGGCGATCGAGCTGTGGACGGACGTCATCGGCGGTGAAATCCGCGTAGGCGACGATCGCGTGTGGCCAGCCGTGCTCATCAGCGGTTTGTTGCACCCAGGCCGCCTCGTCCTCGAATTGGCCGTTCGGCCAATTGGTCTGGACATAGACCGAGCGGGTCACGCCGCTGCCCTTGAGGTCGTCGAGATATTCTTCGATCGGATAATCGCGGCGGATCGGCTCGTAGGGGCCGAAGATGCGCGGCTGCATCGGGCCGGACAGCCAGGCGAGATCGGACTTCCGCCAGATATGATGGTGTCCGTCGACAATGTCAGTCACGCAGCGCTCCTTCGTCCAAGCGACAGCAGGTGCGCGACAACAGCCGTGCTCGATCCGCCATCCACGAGATCATCGACAAAGCGCTGGATCGCGACCAGCGCCTCGGTTTGCGGCCGGAAGCTAGGCGATGTCGCAAGCGGCGTCAGCCAGCTCACGCGCCAGGCCCGCCGCGACAGCTTTGCCACCGCATCGCGCAGCGCCGCGGGATCGCCGCGCTCGAGACCATCGGAGACGATCACCACCGCCGCGCCGCGGGCATATCCGCCGAACCGCGGCACGGCAAGGAACGCCTGCAGCGCATCGCCGATGCGGGTGCCGCCGTCCCAGTCGCTGACCAGGAACGCCGCAGCGTTCAGCGCCTGCTCGCGCCGCTTCAGCCGCAGCGCGCGGGTCACGCGTGTCAGCCGTGTGCCGAAGGTGAAGACCTCGACATTGCCGGTTGCTTGCGCCAGCGCATGCGCAAGCTTCATATTCTCCTCGGTGCGCGACTTCATCGAGCCGGAGACGTCGATCAGCAGCAGGATCTTTCGCGGACGCTGCCTGCGGCGCAGGCGCCCGAGCCGTAGCACCTCACCGTCATTGCGCACGCTGTCGCGCAAGGTGCGGCGGAGATCGGCGAACGGGCCGCTGCGAGCGTGCCGCCGTCTATGGCCGCGCCGCCGCGGCAGCCGGGCTTGCGCCTCGCGCGACAGCCGCCGCAATGCGTCGCTGGTCGAGGCCGGTGCGAAGTGGCGCTCCACCAGCGCCTCCGCCCGCGCCGCGGCAAGGCCTGATTCGTTCGCCTCGTCGGCGAGCGGCGGTTCGTCCTCGCCGCGGCCCTCCTCCTGCAAGCGGACGGTTTCCTCGTCCTCGCCTTCGGCGCGCTCGATCGCCTCGGCGCCGCGGAAATGGATGTCGAACAGCCGGTCATACGTCGCGCGACGCTCCGGCGGCGGCGCCAGCGTCGCGAGCCCGGCCTGGCGGATGTGCTCGAGGCTGCGCGGCCCGAGCAGCTCGATCGCGGCCAGGAAACTGGTCGTCTGCTCCGGCGCGACCAAAAATCCATTGGCACGCAGCAGCCCGACAAAGGAGAGAAAGACCTGCGCGGCGCGTGGCAGTTGCAGATCGTCGCTCACGCGGCCGCCTCCGCGATCAATGCATCGAGCCGGGGCGAGATGAAATGAAGGTCTTCCTCGTCCTTCAACGCGACGCCGATCGAGCGCTTGAACGCGTCGGGCCAGCGCGCGCCGCCTCTGTGCAGCAGCGTCGCGGCCTCCGCCCAGTCGACCGCTTCAGCGATGCCCGGTGCCTTGCTCAGCGGCTCGCGTCGAAGCTTGCCGACCGCGGCGACGACGGCGCGGGCGGTGGCTTCGGCGACGCTGGAAGCCCGCATCATCACGATGCGCGCCTCGCGCTCGGAATTTGGGTAGTCGATCCAGTGATAGACGCAGCGCCGCCGCAGCGCCTCATGCAGGTCGCGCGTCCGGTTCGAGGTGAGGATGACGACGGGGTGTTCGGTTGCGCGAATCGTGCCGCGCTCGGGGATCGAGATCTGGAAGTCGGAGAGGAATTCGAGCAGGAACGCCTCGAACTCCTGGTCGGCGCGGTCGATTTCATCGATCAGCAGCACGGTGGCATCGGGCGCGCGCAGCGTGGCGAGCATCGGACGTTCGATCAGGAAGGATTCGCCATAGATGTCGATGCTCTGTTCGCCCGCTTGCCGGATCGCCAGCATCTGGCGCGGGTAGTTCCACTCATAGAGCGCGGCGGCGGCGTCGATGCCTTCATAGCATTGCAGGCGGATCAGCTTGCGGCCGAGCACGGCGGCGATCGCCTTCGCCGCCTCGGTCTTGCCGACACCGGGCGCACCTTCCAGCAGCAGCGGCTTGCCGAGCGCGAGCGAGAGATAGGAGGCGGTCGCGATGCCGTCGTCGGCCAGGTAATAGGCCGCGCGCAGTGCCTTCTCCAGCGCCTCGGGGCTGTCGATGCCGACGATGTTGCTGCGGACCGGCATGCGAACCCCTCAGCGCCGCGCCTGCGGCCGCGCGCCGCCCTGCGCCCTGATCGCACGCAATACCTTCTCCGGCGTGATCGGCAGATCATCGATCCGAACACCGACGGCATTGAAGATCGCATTGGCGACCGCCGGCAGCACGGGATTGGCGCACATCTCACCCGGCCCCTTCGCGCCGAACGGGCCGTCGGGCGCAGGGCGTTCCAGCACCGCGATGTCGTGCGGGCAGATGTCGCCGGGACCCGGCATCAGATACTCGACGAAGTCGCGCGGCCCGTGCACCGGATCGGGATAATAGGGTTCCGGCGTCTCGTAGAGCGCGTGGCTGACGCCCATCCAGGCGCCGCCGACCAGTTGCTGCTCGACCAGGCGCGGGTTGAGCGCGCGGCCGAGCTCATAGGCGGAGTCCATCCGCACCATGTCGACCTCACCGGTCTCGTCGTCAACCTCGACCTCGGCGACCATGCAGGCATGTGCATAGCATGTTGCCGGCGACATCTCGCCGGTCTCCGGATCGACGTCGGAGAGCGGCACCAGAAAGATACCACGGCCCGAGATCGTTTTGCCCTGCTTGAACTGCGCGGCGATCGCGACGTCCTTGGTCGAGATCGAGCGGTGCGGCGCGCCCTTGACGTGGATGTTGCCGCGGCCGTCGGTCTCGAGATCGGCGGCGTTTACTTCCAGCTCCTCGGCGGCGGCCTCCATCATCACGCCGCGCGCTTCCCGCGCCGCCGCCATCACGGCGTTGCCGACACGATGCGTGCCGCGGGAGGCGAACGAGCCCATGCAATGCGGGCCGGTGTCGGAATCGGCGGTGTCGACATAGACGTCCTCGACGGGCACGCCGAGCGTCTCGGCACAGATTTGCCGGGTCACCGATTTCATACCCTGGCCGAGATCGATCGACGACAGCGCTACCGTGAACTTGCCACTGGGATTGGAATGCACCAGCGCCTGACTCGGGTCGCCGCCGAGATTCATGCCGATGGGATAATTGACCGCCGCAATGCCGCGTCCACGATGCCTGGTCATGATCAGCGCCTCCTGGTGCCAAAGACGGAAGAGAACCGGGCGGCGCCATGCGCCGGCGCCGTCGGCCGTGGTGGTGTCGGGGGGGACGACGGCGGAGGTGGTGGTGGCTCGCGCGTCGCAGCCGGCGCGCGGTCATATGTCGTGCGCTGCTGCGATGGTACGGCCGGCGGCGGGGTCGTTTCGCGCGGAGTGAGTGGCACCGCGGCACGGATGCCGCCGCCATCCTTGCGCGATGACATGCGCTTGAACTCGTCGCGCAGCGGCCATTTGGCCTTCTCGGCAGCGACCTGCACGCATTCGATCAGCGCCGTATTCTTGGCCTCGCGGCGATGCGCCTTCATGTCGCCGTCGCGATACGCATTGAGGATCCGGAACTCCATGGGGTCCATGCCGACGAGATGCGCGAGCTTGTCCATCTGACACTCGATGGCGAAGTCCATCGCCGTGACGCCGAAGCCGCGCATCGCGGTCGCCGGCGTGCGGTTGGTGAAGACACAGTAGATGTCGCCATGGACGTTCGGGATCGTATAGGGCCCCGGCAGATGCGCGGCGCATTTCACGGCCGCGTAGCTCGACAGTCTGGTATAGGCGCCGCTGTCGAAATAGGCGCGGACCTTGCGGGCGATGACCCGGCCGTCGCGCATCATGCCATCCTTGATGTAGATGCGCTCGGCGCCGCGCGGCGGGCCATATTGCATTTCCTCCTCGCGTCCGAACACGTAGCGCACCGGGCGCCCGGTCAGCATCGCACCGAGAATACAAAGCGGCTCGGTCAACGTATCGACCTTGCCGCCGAACCCGCCGCCGACGGTGCCGCCGATGAAATGGAAGGTGTTGGAGGGCACGTCGAGGATTTTTGCGCAGGTGTCGACCGAGAAGAACAGCGCTTGCGTCGAGGTGTAGACGATGTAGCGGCCGTTGGTATCGGGCGCGGCGATCGAGCCATTGGTCTCGGTCGGCGCATGCTCGATCGGCGACATCTGGTAGCGTTGCTCCAGCACATGATCCGCCGTGGCAAGCGCGCGATCGGCGTCGCCGAAGCGCAGCTGCTGGCGATCATAGGTCTCGTGATAAGTGAAGGTGTTCTTGGGGTAGACCTCGTTGATGACGGGCGCGCCCGGCTTCAGGGCGTCCTCGACGTCGAACACTGCAGGCAGGGGCTCGTAGTCGATCTTGACCTTGGCGATCGCCTCATAGGCTTCGCGTGGGCTGTCAGCGACGATGGCGACGATCGGTTCGCCCTTGTAACGGACCTTGTCAACCGCGAGCGACGGCTCGTCGTCCTTGCCGAAATTGATCAGGCTGAGCAGGGTGTTCAGGTTGCGCGGCACATCGGAGCCGCGGATGATCCGCCGTACGCCCTGCGAGCGCTCGGCCTCGCTGGTGTCGACCCGGCGCAGGCGGGCGTGCGAATGCGCGCTGCGGACCACCTTCAGATGCAGCATGCCCTGCAGCTTGTGATCGTCGAAATAGGGCGAGGTGCCGGTGACATGGCCGAGCATGTCCTGGCGCTGGGTGCCCTTGCCGATCTCCTTGAGATTGTCGTCGCGCTCGTCGGCGAACAGATCCTTGCGCAGTTCCAGCATGGTGGTGTCCCTTTACGCGCGCGCCTGGCCGCCGGATGCGGCAGCGAGCACGGCGTTGATGATCGGTTCATAGCCGGTGCAGCGGCAGATGTTGCCGGAGATCGCTTCGACGACCTCGGCGCGGCTCGGCTGCGGGTTGCGGTCAAGCAGCGCTTTCGCGGCCATCAACATGCCCGGCGTGCAGTAGCCGCACTGGGCAGCGAAGTTTTCGGCAAAGGCGCGTTGCAGCGGGTGCAGATTGGGGCCGTCCTTGATGCCGTCGAGCGTCTCGACCGAGCGGCCGGCAACCGTTTCGGCAAGCGTCAGGCAGGAGAGATGCAGTTCGCCGTCGATCAGCACGCTGCAGGTGCCGCAGCCGCCCTGGCCGCAGCCGAATTTCGGCGTCATGTCGCCGATCAGTTCGCGCAACGCGACCAGGAGATTGGTGCCGCCGTCGACGAAGATCGCGACGTCACGTCCGTTATGGCGAAACTGAAGGGGAGTCTTGGCCATGAGATCCTATTCCTGACCGGACAGCAGGCGATTGAGATGGACGCTGACGATTTCGCGGCGATACCAGGCGCTGGCGATCGCACTGTCGCTGGGCGAGGTGCCCTCGACGGCCGCCGCCGCGGCGGCATTGATGGTGGACGCGTCGAGCGGGCGTCCTTCCAGCGCGCGTTCGGCGGCGCGGGCGCGGATCGGGGTCGGTGCCATCGAGCCGAGCGCGACGCGGGCGCCGACAATACGGCTGCCGTTAACAGGCAAATACGCGGCGAGCGTGATCACCGCGCCGCCCTTGGGCTTGATCCGTGCAATCTTTCGATAGCGAAAGGCCTCGGCGTTGCCCGGCTTGGCAAAGGAGATCGCCAGCACCAACGTTCCGGCCTGCCGGTCACGCGATTGCAGGAATTCTTCGATCGGCACCTCGCGGCTGCCAAGCCCGCCCTGTACGGAGACGACAGCATCGAGCGCGAGCATCGCGACGGTGAAATCGCCATACGGGTTCGGCGCAAACAGATTGCCGCCGACCGTGCCCATGTTGCGGACCGCCGGTCCACCGATCGAACGGGCGGGGGCGTGCAGGAAGGTGAGGTCACGCTCGGCCAGGATGCGCGCATAGGTCACGCCGGCGCCGAGAGTAATGCGCGAGCCGCCGGTATCGATCCGCGTCAGTGCATGGTCGCTGACGCGCACGACGGTCGAGATCGAGATGTCGCCCTCGTTGAGCGCGCGCATCACCAGCGTGCCGCCACCGAGATAGCGCGCGCTGCGATCCGACGACAGCGCCGCCGCGGCCTCATTGGTGCTGGTGAAGGTCTTCACCGTGACGGGCATGATGTTATCCGCTTACGCGGCCTCCTTGAGGTGCCGGCGGATGGCTTCAAATCCGGCCTGGTAGATGTCTTCCGAGACCATATGCGTGATGCGGTCCCTATCCTCGGCGCGCGTCGTGAAACGCGATTCCCAATGCCAGAAGGTGCGGTCGCCATCGGTGACCGGCAGCAGGCGGACGTGCGCAACGTAATTGAACATCGGGATCGGCGTATCGAGCAGGCAATAGCTGAAGGATTGTTCCAGGTCGGACAGCGCCAGCAATTGCTCGCGCAGCTCCGCCCCGTCCTTCAGCTTGAACCTTCTGATACAGCCGATCTTGTCGGAGGGCTGCGCCCGTTCGATGCCGCTGGTCGCGACCGCCGGATGCCAGCGGTCATGGCCGTTGAAATCGCGCAGCACGGTCCACACCGCGTCGGTCGGCGCATCCAGGATCGTGCTCTTGACGATATGCGGCACAGCCTAACCCCCGAACGCGCGCTTCAGCGCGTCGAAGCCGCCCTGAAACACGCCGCCACCGATATTGTTGACGAGCTCGGCCTCGCGCTCCGGGGCGCAGTCGAACTCGGCCGTCCACTCCATGAACGTCTGGTCGCCATCGGTCACCGGTGTCAGGCGCAGCGTCGCGACATAGTTCTCGACCCCCATCGGCGATTCCAGGATCGAGTAGGTGCAGAACATGTCGTAGTCGGACAGCCCGAGCAGCTTCTCACGGATGCGGTCGCCGTTGCGCAGGCGGAAGTCGCGCACGCAGCCGATCTTGTCCGACGGCTCGCCACCCTCGATACGGCTTTCGCCGATCGCCGGATGCCAGTTCGGCAGGCCATTGAAGTCACGCACGCGGGCCCAGACGCGGTCGTTGCGGGCGTTGACGACGGTGGAGACGTAGACCCTTGCCATGACGTCAGCTCAATCCTTCTTGCGCGGCGTGCGCTGGGGGCGCGGCTCGCTCGGGCCTTCCGACGCCGCCGGCTTGGCATCGCCGCCGCCCTTCCGTGCGGACTCCTTGATGCCCTGCATGTCGCGCGCCTCGCGGATCAGGCCCGGCATTTTTGCCAGACTGCCGCCCTCGACACCGATATCCGCAAGCAGCGAGTCGATCAGCGGTGCCTGCACGCGGTAGCGCAACGCCGAGTCGATCACTTCGTCGGTGGCGCTGCGGCTGCCGCCGCCTCCGCCATTGCCGTTGAGGCCGTCGACCTGGAGGATGCGAATGCCCTCGATCTTCTCCATCGGCTTGACGCTCTCGCGCACGATGCCCTCGATGCGGTCGAGCAGCTTGCGGCGGAACAGCGAGTAGCGGGCCTGGTCGGTGAGCACGTTCTCGGCTTCGTTCAGCAGGCGCTGTGCCTCGGCCTCGACGGTGGCGCGCACCCGTTCGGCGCCGGCGGCGATCCGGGTCTCCTCGGCCTGCTTCTCGGCGAGCAGCACCTCGACGGTCTTGCGCCGCTTGGCAATCTCGCTCTCGCGCGCGGTGACGACGCGTTCGGCGGCCTCGGTCGCGGGGACCCGCGCATCCTCCGCCGCAACCTTGGCTGCGGATTCCTCGAGGGATTTTTGGTAAAGCGCGATCGCCTTCTCCATCAATGCCGTTTCGACGTCTTTCTCCCTGTTGACCTCGAGCTTGCGCAGGTCGCGTTCCCTGCCGATCCGCGCCTCGTCGAGGCCACGATCGGCGGCGATGCGGGCGCGTTCGACCTCCTCGCGCGCCGCGATCTCGGCCTCCTGCAGCGATTGATTGCGGGCGACCTCGAGCTGCTCGATCGCGCGTCGCCGCCCGATCCGCGCGGCCTCCAGCGCCTGCTCGCGGGAGACATCCGTGGTGTCGACCTCCTTGCGGGCCACGATCTCGGCCTGCTTGACTTGCCGGTCGGCATCGATGCGCTCCGAGCGCTTGGCGGCGAGCGCGATTACGCGCTCCTCGTCGGCAAGCTCGATCGCCTTCTTCTGGTCGATGTTGAGTACTTCGCGGGTCCGGGAGGAGGCGATCCGCTCGCTCTCCAGCGCCAGCTCGACATCGATGCGCTGCCGCTCGATGGCGTCGCGCCGCTTCAACTCGGCGGCCTCGATCGCCTCGGTACGCTCGATCTCGAGCCCGCGGGTCTCCTTCTCGGCGCGAATGCGCTGGGCGGCGACCGACCTCTCCTGCGAAATGCGTGCCGCTTCGATTGCTTCGCGCGAGGCGATGTCGGCTTCCTCGATCGTACGGGTGCGCGCGATCTCCAGCGCCCGAACGTGTTCCTCCTGAGCGATCCGCGAGGCCTCTGTGGCCTCGCGCGCCGCGATGCCGGCGATCTCGATCGCTTGGTTGCGTTCGATCTCGAGCTTGCGCGTGGTGTGCTCCGCACCGATCCGCTCCGCCGCTAGGGTCTTCTCGCGCGAGATACGAGCGCTTTCGACCGACTTCTGCGCCTCGATTTCCGCCTCTTGGATGGTCCGCACCTGCTGGATCTCCAGCGCGCGGGTGCGCTCGTCGGAGGCGATGCGCTCGACATTGACCGTCATGGTCTGGGTGATGCGCGCCTTTTCGGTGGCTTCCCGGGCCGAAATCTCGGCTTCCTCGACCGCGCGGGTACGCTCGATCTCGCGCCGGCGGGTCTCTTCCTCATTGGCAATGCGTGCGTCGGTCACGACCCGATCCTGCTGGATGCGGGCTTTCTCGATCGATTCGCGCGCGGAAATCTCGGCTTCCTCCACCGTGCGCATGCGTTCGATCTCGCGCTGGCGGACCTCGCGTTCCGACGCAATACGCGTGGTGTCGACAGAGCGCTGGTTGGCGATTCTGGCTTTCTCGATCTCCTCGCGCGCCAGCAATTCCTTTTCCTCGACCGCGCGGGTCCGCTCGATCTCCCGGTGCCGGGTCTCGCGTTCGGACGCGATGCGGGCTTCGGTGATGGCCTGCTCATTGGCGATGCGCGCCTTCTCGATCGTCTCGCGTGCCGTGATCTGGGCCTGCTCAGCCTCGGTCTCGCGGAGCGCGCGTTCGCGGGCCACTTCAGTGCGCTGCAGGGCGCGGCGCATCTCGATGTCGCGTTCCTGTTCGAGGCGAGCCGTCTCGCTCTCGCGTTCGATGTCCAGCGCCTGCCGCTCGGCCTCGAGGTTGCGAGAGCGGATCTTGATCATCGAGTCCTGTTCGATGTCGTTGCGCAGCTTGCGTCTCGCCTCGATGTCCTCCATCAGCCGGGTGAGACCTTCGGCGTCGAAGCGGTTCGAGGGATTGAAATATTCGAGATCGGTCTGGTCGAGGTCGGTGATCGCGACCGATTCGAGTTCGAGGCCGTTTTGCGCCAGCGCCTCGGAAGCGTTGGCCTTGAGGCGGGCGACATATTCGCCGCGCTGTTCGTGCATCTGTTCCATCGTCATTTCGGAGGCAACGGAACGGATCGCGGAGATGAACTTGCCGGAGAGCAGGGTGTGCAGCTGCGCCGGCTCCATGGTGCGCCGGCCCAGCGTGGCGGCGGCGATCGACACGGCTTCGCGGGTAGCCTGCACGCGGACATAAAAATCCGCCTCGATGTCGACGCGCATCCGGTCGCGGGTGATGACCGCGTCCTGCCTGGAGCGCACGATCCCCATTGGTAGCACGTTCATGTTGACCGACGTGTAATCGTGGATGAACGGCAGCACGAAGGCGCCGCCGTTGATCACCACCCGTTCGCCGAGGAAACCGGTGCGGACGAAGGAGACCTCCTTCGACGAGCGATGGTACAGCCAGTTCACGACGTAAACGATGATGATGATCGCGACGATCGCGACGATGAGCCAGAGGATCAATTCACCAGCCAGCATCCCGGACATCTCTTCCTCCTTTGGTCACGGCACCTATCGCGCGCCGATCGCCTTGAACTTGCGAACCTGTTCCGTCAGCGCCCGCTCCACCGGCAACCGCTCCATCGAGGAGGCGCCGTAGAAGCCGTGGCAGTTGCGGGTTTTCTTCATGATGAAATCGGCATCGGCCGGGTCCGCGATCGGACCGCCATGCGCGAGTACGATGATGTTGGAATTGACGCTGAGCGCGGCCTCGGCCCAGGCCTCGATGCGTGCAGGGCAGTCCTTCAGCTTCAGTGCGGTTTGGGCGCCGATCGTGCCGCCAGTGGTCAAGCCCATATGGCAGACGATGATGTCGGCGCCGGCTATCGCCATCGCTGCCGCCTCCTGTTCGCTGAACACGTAGGGCGTGGTCAGCATGTCCTTGTCATGCGCCTTCGCGATCATGTCGATTTCGAGCGCATAGGACATGCCGGTCTCTTCGAGGTTGGCGCGGAAGACGCCGTCGATCAGGCCGACGGTCGGAAAGTTCTGCACGCCGGCGAAGCCCAGCGTCTTGAGCTGGTCGAGGAACACGTCCATGTCGCGGAACGGATCGGTGCCGTTGACGCCGGCGAGCACCGGCGTTTTGGTCACGACCGGCAGCACCTCGCCGGCCATTTCCACGACGATCGCGTTGGCATCACCATAGGGCATCAGTCCGGCGAGCGAGCCGCGGCCGGCCATGCGGTAGCGGCCGGAATTGTAGATCACGATCAGGTCGACGCCGCCGGCCTCCTCGCATTTCGCCGACAGGCCGGTGCCGGCGCCGCCGCCGACGATCGGCTCGCCGCGTGCGACCATGTCGCGAAACCTCTTCAACAGCGCCGCGCGTTCAAATCTGGCCATGGGTCACCTCGCCACTCTGCGCCGTCCGCCGGCGCGCCCGAGCAGGGGACGGAACGCGCTGACGATGGCGGCGGTGAACTCGGGATCGTTGATGTTGCGCTTGACGCGGATGATCTGCCGGTTGCTGGTCTGGCGCACGGTCTGCTCCAGCGCGCGGAACAGCGCGATGTTGGCATCGGGATCCCAGAACGGCTGGCCCGGCGCGTCGAGGGCGGAGACGCCGCCCTCCGGCAGGAAGAATCGCACCGGCCCGTCCATCTGGTTCAGCTTCTCGCCGATCCAGTGGCCCATGCGCTCGTTCTCGTCGGGAGTGGTCCGCATCAGGGTGACCTGCGGATTGTGGACGTGGAATTTGCGCTGCCGATAGCGTTCCGGAATCGTGTCAGGTGCACCGAAATTGACCATGTCGAGCGCCCCGACCGAGCCGACGTAAGGCATGCGGCTGCGGATGATGGCGCCGAAGCGGTCGTCGGTCGCCGGGAACACGCCACCCATCAGGAGGTCGCAGACCTCGGTCGTGGTGAGATCGATGACGCCGGCGAGTTGCCCGGAATCGACCAGCTTCTCCATCGAGCGGCCGCCGACGCCGGTGGCATGGAAGACGAGGCACTCGAAGTCGTCGCGCAGGTCGGCGGCGATCTTCTGCACTGCCGGCGTGGTCACACCGAACATGGTGATGCCGATAGCAGGGAGATGAGGGCTCGCATCGCGCGGCTTTGCGGTTGGCTCGTCGAGCCGCGCCTTGACCATGCCGACCAGCGCGTTGGCGCCATTGGCGAGCACCGCGCGCGAGATCGAATTGAGGCCCTGCACGTCGGTTACCGAGTACATCATGGTGATGTCGGCAGGTCCGACATAGGCGCCGACGTCGCCGGAGGCGACCGAGGAGATGATGACCTTCGGCACACCGATCGGCAACGCGCGCATGCCCGGCGCGACCAGTGACGCGCCGCCGGAACCTCCGGCCGAGATGATGCCCGCGACGTTGCCCTGACGCCGCAACCATCTTTCGAATGCGTCCGCCATCGCCGTCACCGAGGCGCCGCGGTCGGCGCCGAACACGCTCGCGCCGCCGCGGCCGTGGTTCAGCGCAATCTCCTGCGCGGTGACGTCGCAGCTCGCCGCCTTGCCGCTGGTCGAGACGTCGACCAGGCGCGTGCGCAGGCCGCTATCAGCGACGATGTCGCGCATGAAGCGCAACTCCGCACCCTTGGTATCCAGCGTACCGACGACGAGAACGACAGGAGGACCCGACGTCCGGGATGCTGGCGGCTCGCGCCGCTGACGGGTCGCCTCTTCGAACCGAGTGACACCGGTCGACTGCGTCCGCGCCGCAGCTTCGATGCGGGCGATCGGCACCGGCTGCGACCAGCGCGTCGGCAACACAGGGTTGGAGACGTAGATGCGGACCGGCCCCTTGCGTATCGGTTGCGGGGCGCCGTCGGTCTCGGCCTTGGCCGGTGCGGCCTCTGCGTTGAGCTCGTCGACGCCATGCGTTCCGACGCCGAGCAGCCGCTGCTGCAACTCGCGGTCGGTGGCAAGCCGTGCCGACTCGATGATGCGGTTGACGCGGCCATTGACCATGATGGCGACATTGCGGGACACCGCCGTCGCGACGCCGATATTCTGCTCGATGACCAGGACCGCGATGTCACCCTCGTCGCCGAGATGCACCAGCATCTCCTCGACCTGCGCGACAATGACCGGCGCCAGGCCTTCGGTCGGCTCGTCCATGATCAGGAGGTGCGGATTGGTCAGCAGCGCGCGGGAGATCGCGAGCATCTGCTGCTCGCCGCCAGAGAGCTGGCTGCCGCCGTTGCTCTTGCGCTCGGCAAGGCGCGGGAAGGTGTCGTAGATCCGCTCGACGGTCCAGGGACCGCGCCGCATGCCGGCTGCAAGCTGCAGATGTTCATCGACCGTCAATGACCGCCACAGCCGCCGGCCCTGCGGCACATAGCCGACGCCGAGCCGCGCGATGCGCGCCGGGTTCAGGCGCGTGACCTCCTCGCCGCGGATCCGGATCGAGCCGCTGCTGGCGCGAACCAGGCCCATGATCGCCTTGCACAGCGTGGTCTTGCCCATGCCGTTGCGCCCGACCACCGAGAACACGCCGGTATCGAGCGTGAGATCTACGCCCTGCAGCGCATGCGAGTGTCCGTAATAGACATCGAGGCCCTTCACCTCCAGCGCAGGCGCGGTGCGGCGGTCATTCATGGCCCGCTCCGAGGTAAAGTTCCTGCACCTCGGGGTCGGACTCGATCTCGCGCGGCGGACCTTCCTTGAAGATGCGGCCGTTATGCATCATCGTCACGCTCTCGACGACGCGCAGCGCGACGTCCATGTCGTGCTCGATGATGATGTAGCCGATATGCGCGGGCAGCGAGGTCAGGATCTCGATCAGCTCGCGCCGCTCGGTCGGCGACAGGCCGGCCGCTGGCTCATCGAACAGGATGAAGCGCGGCGCGCCGGCGAGTGCCAGCGCGATCTCGAGCTGACGTTGCTGGCCGTGGGCCAGCTCGGCCACACGCTGGTCCTTCACGGCTGTGAGATGTACCGCCTGCACCAGCGTTTCGGTCGCGTGCATCAGCGCATCGTTCTGCCCTGGACGGAGGATCGAGAACCGGCCGCGCGACACGCCGCGGCACGCGAGGTAGACATTGTCCTGCACCGTGAGGCCGGGGAACAGCGCGGAAATCTGATAGGTACGGCGTAGGCCGCGGCGGATGCGCTCATAGGGTGGGAACTGGGTGATGTCCTCGCCGAAGAAGCGGATCGTGCCGGAGGAGGGCGGGAAGTCGCCGGTGATGCAGTTGAACAGCGTCGTCTTGCCGGCGCCGTTCGAGCCGAGCACCGCGCGGCGTTCGCCCGGCCGCACGGTGATGGTGACATCGGTCAGCGCCGCGAGCGCGCCGAACAGCCGCGTCACACCGCGCAGCTCCAGCGCCGCGCCGGCGCCAACCGTTGACAGGCGTTGCGCGACGCTATCCATGGCGGCCTCCGCCTGTGCGCATCGTCGTGGCTGTGCTGCTGCGGCGCCAGCGATCCCAAAGGCCGATCACGCCGTCCGACGACCAGAACACGATGGCGAGGAAGCCGAGCCCGATCAGGAGCCGGAAACGATTGCCGTCGAGCCCGAACTTGACCAGCAGGTCGATCGCGAAGGTGCGCAGCAGGACGAAGATCAGGGCGCCGATGAACGGGCCGATCGGCCGCGTGATGCCGCCGACCACGGCGATGATCAGGACGTCGATACAGGCGCCGACGCTGACCGAGCCGGGCGAGATCTGCCCGTAGTTCCAGACCTGCAGTACGCCACCGAGCGCGGCGATGAACGCCGCGAAGGCGTAGGCCGCGATCCGGTGCGCGTTGGTGTTGAAACCGAGCGCCGCCATGCGGCGGGGATTGTCGCGCACGCCCTGTAGCGCGAGGCCGAACGGCGCGCGCGAGACATACTGGACCGCGAAATAGCAGATCGCCGCGACGCCGAGGGTCACATAATAGAAGGCGATGTCGGAACGCCAGTCGACGCCCCAGAAATGCGGCGTCGCGACCGTGTTGATGCCGGTGTGGCCGTTGAAGATCGCCCAGTTCTGGTTGGTGAAATAGAAGAAGGCCGCGCCGATCGCCAGCGTGATCATGATGGTATAGATGCCCTCGGTGCGAACCGCGAGCGCGCCACCGAGCGTGCCGAACAGCGTCGCCAGCACCAGCGCCATCGGGGTCGCGAGCCACCACGGCCAGCCCAGGCTGATATTGGCGTTGCCGCTCACCCCGAACACCGCGACCATGTAGCCGGCAAAGCCCGCGATGGTGAGCTGCATCAGGCTGACCATGCCGCCATAGCCGGCAAGGAACATCAGGCTGAGCGCGATGATGCCCAGGATCAGCGTGGTGCCGAAGATCTCGATCAGGAAGAAGCCGTTGGCGATCGCCGGCATGATCACGAGGATCAGCGCGACCAGCCACGCTGCCGGGTTCTGCAGTTCCGGCCAGGCGCGGATGAAGGCACGCCGCGCCGCGGTTGCAGCCGGCTCCACGCGAAGCTGGGTGCTCTGCAACAGCGACATCTCATCGCCTCGCGAGCAGGCCCTGCGGCCGCACGGCCAGCACGAGCACCATGATCAGGAAGGTGACGACGATGGCGTAGGTCGGGATGTAGACCGAGCCGAGCTGCTCGGCGAGCCCGATGATGACGGCGCCGAGCGCTGCTCCCGGGATCGAGCCCATGCCGCCGACGATCACGACGACGAGGGAAGCGAGCAGGAAGCGGGTGTCCTCGCCGGGCGACAGCGACTGGAAGGTCCCTCCGACGACGCCGGCGATGCCGGCCAGCCCCGCGCCGAGCGCGAACACCAGCACGAACACCAGCTGGATCCGCACGCCGGTCGCGGCCAGGATGTCGCGATCGTCGACGCCGGCGCGCACGATCATGCCGATCCGGGTGCGGTTGAGTGCGAGCCACATCGCGACCCCGATCACGACGGATGCTGCGAAGATCACGAGCCGCACCAGCGGATATTGCAGATAGACCGGCTCGCCGGAGGATTTCACCGCTGACAGCAGCGGCAACTGGATGGGGCCGATCAGCCAGGCCGGGGTCTGGACCTGATAGAAATCGCCGCCGAACACCCAGAGCATCAGATCGGCGAACACGATCGAGAGCCCGATGGTCACCATGGTCTGCCGGAGTTCCTGTCCCTCCATGCGACGGAACACGGCGATTTGCAGGATCACGCCGAGCAGCGCGACGCCGATGAACGCGGCGATGAAGCTGAGGATCCAGGACCCGGTCCAGGTGCTGACGGCATAGCCGATATAGCCGCCGAACAAATACAGCGAGCCGTGCGCGAGGTTGACGTTGCGCATCAGGCCGAAGATCAACGTGAAGCCGCTCGCCACCAGGAAATAGAGCCCGCCGAGCGTGATGCCGTTGAACACCGCGTTGAGGAACACGCGCTTGCGGCCGATCGAGGCCTCCAGGCCCGGCGGCCAGATCGCAAACACCAGCCACAGCAGTACCGCGATCGCGATGATCACGATCAGCGCCCAGGCCGGATGGCGTTCGATGAACCGGGTCATCTCCGTCGCGTACCCTCATTCGCGACCGTCTGCGGGGCGCGTTCCTGGCATCCTAACGAGGAGAATGGCGGCGGATTTGATCGAGAGTATCTTTTATCGTTGCCGCGGAACCCGCTCAGGGACGCAACACCTTGGCGGCGCGGCGGTAATCGGTCGGGGCCATGCCGACATTGGCGGCAAAGAAGCGGGTGAAGCCGCTCTGCGAGGTAAAGCCGAGATCGAAGCCGATATCGGCGATCGGGGATTCGGTCGCGACCAGCGTGTCCAGCGCCTGCTCCATGATCAGCGTGTTCATATAGAGGTGCGGGGTGACGCCGGTCTGGGTACGGAACAGGCGGTAGAAATGCGGCCGCGACAGGCCGGAGGCCCGCGCGATCGAATCGAGCTCGATCTCGGCGCCGGGGCTTTCCGACATCAGCCTGATTGATTTGCGCACGCGGAAATCGGTGATCGCCGCCGCCGCGCGTGCCTCCTGCGCTGGTTCCGACGCCTGCCAGCTTTCCTCGTAGCAGGAATCGATCAATTGCCGCAGCTCGCAATCGAGGCTGCGCAGCGATGGCGCACCGCACACCAGCGCTGCGGTGCGGCGGATCAGCTTGTCAAGTGCCTCGGTGCGCGGGAAAAAGGTGCGGCCAAAGCGCAGGCTTTGCGCGTTCGCGGCCGTCGGCGCGAACCATTCGGCGTTGACATAGAGCACGAAGAAAATCGCGCCATGATTGACGTCCGACGGCAGGAAATTGTGCGGTTCCCAAGGGTTGACCGCGACGACGGAGCAGTCTTTGAGCAGGAAGCGCTGGTCGGAGACGTCGATCTGCGCCGGCGTTCCGCCGACATGAAAAATCAGGTGCCCTTCGCGGTGCGCATGCACGTTGAAGGGCCGGTTCAACTGATAGACCGTCGCGCGGCCGAACTGGCCGTGGAAGACGGCAAGGGCCCTGCTCATGCCTTCCCTCCCGCGGGATGTCCTTGTCTTTTCGACAAGCGTTCAACATCCGGGAAGGGAAAGCAAGGGTGAGCAGGGCTCCCGATGCAACCGCATCCGTCGGCCACGGCCGGCTTGCTCGCACTTGCAACAAATACGTCAGTACTTCTTGCACTCCGGAACCGTGCGGCTGGGCAGGCCGATCTTGGCGAACACCGCCGGATCGTAGCCCAGCGTCTGGTTGACGTTCGGGATCACCTTCACGACCTTGCTGAACAGCGCGCCCTTGCCGTCATCGACGACCTCGGTGACGAAATTGGTGCCGATCGCCTGCCGGTTGGAATCGAGCTTGATCTTGCCGTTGGGCGCGTCGATCTCGATCTTCGCCAGCGCGTCCTTGAGCTTGGCCTGGTTGTTGGAGAGGTCGCCATTGACCTGACGCAGCGCCAGGATCAGCGCCATGGTCGAGTCGTAATAGTTGGTGGCGAGCAGCGACGGGCTGGGGAAGCGTTTGGCCGGCGGGAAGGCGTCCTGATAGTCCTTGACGAATTTCTGCCAGTTCGGATCGTCCCAGGTGTCGGCTTGGCCGCTCGCGGCGAGCGTGCCGACCAGCGCGTTCTTGGCACTGCCCTTCGACGACAGGATGGTCTGGTCGATCATGATCGAGCCGCCCATCAAATGCGCCTTGCCGCCGGCCTGCTGGTACTGGTTGAGGAAGTTGACGGCGTCAGCGCCGCCGAGGCCGAGATAAATCGCATCGACGTCATCAGGCAAAGCGGCGATGACGGAGGCGAAATCCTTGGTGCCGAGCGGCACCCACTGCCGGTTCGTGATCTGGCCGCCGGCACCGCAGAACTCGAGCACCAGCCCGAATACCTGGGTGTAGATGAAGGAATAGTCCTCGCCGACGGTCGCGATCTTGCGATAGCCCTTGGTCTCATAGGCGTATTTGCCCAGGCCCACCTGCCATTGCGCACCGTCCATGTTGTAGCGGAAGAAATTCGGCGCCGGATCGACATAGGTGGCTTCCTGCGCACCGGAGGCGGCGTTGACGAAGGTCAGCTCGGGATGGGTCTTCGCGAAGTTCTTCACCGCGATGCCCTCGTCGCCCGACAGCGGCGACAGCAGGATCTGCACCTTGTCCTGCTCGATCAGCTTGCGCACCGCGCGCACCGCGGAGTCGGGTGTTGCATCGGTCGAGGCGACGACGAATTCGAGCTCCTTGTCGCCGATCTTCTTGCCGAGCACGTTGAGCGCGGTCTGGAAGCCACGCATGCCGTCCTCGCCGAGCACGGTATAGGTGCCCTCGAGCGTAGCGGTGACGCCGACCTTGATCTTCTCCTGAGCGAACGCTGTGCCCGAAAGCAACAGGCTGCTCAATGCAATCAATCCCACACGGCCTTTCAACATCGCTCTCCTCCCTGGTGTTTTCACCGGCGTCCGCTTTGATGCAATGGGTGCGAAGGTCCGGCTGTTACGCGCAAGGCTAGCCGATAGCGGGCACGACGCGGATGTCGTCACCCTCACGTGGTTTGACGGGCAGTCTCATTTTGATTGTTGCGCCGCAACGAGATAGGCGGCGCTAGGCCGAACAGCCGGTGCCGTCAGTCGCGAGAGCCGGTGTCATCACCCGCGCGCATGCGGGTGATCCGGTATTCCAGTGCGCGATGGGTTACGGCTTATACGTGCTCTCCCCGGTGAGACTGGGCTTGCTTGTCACCGCCATCAGCAGGGACGTTAATCCCTCGCTGATGAGACACCTGCCACTAGGGCGTCAGGCCTGCACGACTTCGCCGTCCGCTATCTGCCACGCTCGTCGATCGCAACATCGGCGTCCACCGCATCCCACCGCGCGTTCGTGACGATCGCGAGCGTCCCTCAATCGGGTGAGACGGGCAAATCTATACACTGATCGTTGCTTCAGATAAACCGAAATATTTTTCACGTAGGGACTTGCCTCGCCGGGCAAATCAGTGCCAAGGGTCGAGCGCCGTCCTTTCGTGCTCGCGCACTGCGCCGAGAGGCGACAATGATTGATCGTGGCGTGAGCAATCGACGCGCAAGCGAACTCTTGTTGGATCCTATCAAAAGATCGAGAGAGCAACCTGGCGGCCGAACGATCGATGGCGGCCCATGTCAAATTCGCACAGCAGGCCCCGCAAGTTCCGTTCTGGTTCGGCGCCAGTCCCCTCGATACTGTTTTGCAAAACAACTGGTGAGGAATCATGTCGGGAACGGAACTGGCGACGCCACGTCTCAAATCGATTCAGCGTGTCGCTTTGGCTCTTCTGGTCGTTGCCGGAGTCGTCAATTACATCGATCGGGCGACCCTGGCGGTCGCCAATCCGCTGATCCGCGAGGAACTCGGATTGTCGATCGCGGATATGGGTTATCTGCTCTCGGCATTCCTCTGGGCTTATGCCTTCTCGCAGCTCCCGACCGGCGCGATGGTCGACAGGCTGGGGCCACGCCTTCTTTTGACGATGGGTCTCAGCCTGTGGTCGCTGGCGCAGCTCCTTGGCGGCCTGGTGCAGAATTTTGGCCAATTCTTCGGAGCTCGGGTCCTGCTTGGGATTGGCGAGGCACCGCAATTTCCGACCGGCGCGCGGGTGGTGCGGGATTGGTTCAATCAGCGCGACCGTGGCCTTGCGACCGGCGTCTTCAACTGTGCGTCATCGCTCGGTACCGCAATCGCCGTGCCGCTGCTGACATACCTCATGCTCTCGTTCGGCTGGCGCGTGATGTTCGTGATCATGGGCGCCGCCGGCCTGATCGTTGCCGTCTGCTGGTATTTGCTTTATCGCAATCCCGACAATGTCGCGCTCACGGCTGAGGAAAACGGCTATCGGACGCAAGGCGATCCGCCCGGCCAGCGCACCAAGGTCACGTTTCGCGACTGGTCGCTGCTGTTTCGGTTTCGCACCACCTGGGGCATGATCTTCGGCTATTTCGGCTGCATCTATCTGACCTGGATCTACACGGCCTGGCTGCCGGGCTATCTTGAGATCGAACGTCACATGAGCGTGAAATACACCGGATGGGCGGCGGCGATCCCGTTTGCCTGCGGTGTTGTCGGTGGCGTGCTCGGCGGATACATCGCCGACATGCTGGTCCGCCGCGGGGTCGAGCCGCTCAGGAGCCGCCGCTACCCGGCCGCGATCGCACTGCTCGGAACGGCTGCTTGCACCGTGGCCGCGGCCTACGTCAGCAGCAATGCGCTGGCGATCGCCTTCATCTCGGTCTCGCTGTTTCTCGTCTATGTGACCAGCACCTGCGCCTGGGCCCTGAGTTCGGTCGCCGTCCCGACCAATTGCACAGCCTCGATCGGCGCGGTGCAGAATTTCGGCGGCTATCTTGGCGGCGCGCTGGCGCCGACCGTGACCGGTCTGATCGTGCAGAAGACGGGCTCGTTCGTCCCGGCGCTCGTCGTCGGCGCCTTGATCGGCGCGGTCTCGGCAGGATGTTATTTGTTCATCGTCGATCAGCCCATTACGGCTGAGGGCATGGATGCCGTTTCCGGCACCAAGATCGGCCCGCTCGGCGTCGGCGCCAACCGAGAGCCGTAGGAAGCGGGTCACCGTAAACGAGCCACCGTAAAACAAACAGGTCGCCCAACGGCGGCCTCCGGTGATGGGTGGCGTAAGCCGGGTTATCAAACCACCCATTTGCCGCCGCGCCAGTAGCCGCAGCCCTCGTGTTCACGGAATGCAAATTTTTCGTGCGGCCCCCAATGCCAATTGTCTTCATGAACGACGACACCCGCTTCGTGCGGAAAGTCATACGCGCCAAGCGTATGCCAGCAGGTTTGGCCCTGGCACACGATCGCCGCAGACGCGCTGAAGGTGGACATAACGACCGCCACTGCGCCGATTGCCGCTCCAACCAACTTCGCGGGCGTTCGCGGTAACGATGCTTTCACACTTGCATTACTCTTGCATTCATCGAGGAATGGAGAGGGGCCGAAGCCCCTCTCTCCGTACTTACCACTGATGCCAGTGGTGCCAGTGGTGCCAGCCGTAGCCGCCGGCATAGCCCCAGTGACGATGCCAGCCGCCATGGCGATGCCAGCCGTAACCACCCCAATAATGCGGGTGGTAGTAGCCTCCACCGTAGGAGTAGCGGTGCCAGTAATGGCGGTGCCAGCAATGGCCCCATTGGTTGCAGACGTAACCGGCCGGTATGACCATTCCGGTCGCCGAGACCGGCACATCGATCGGTGCCGCGGATGCGGGCGCGCCGGATAGAGCGACCCCACCAAGTGCCGCGAGGCCAACAAGAGCAGAAACGAATTTCATGAATATCACCTCCTTAGATCTGTTGGAGGTGACGAGTTGGCAGCGGGTTCGGCGCATTACGCAGGTTTAATGGCGATCCAACTCGCTCCGACGTTGCAGCGATCGGCGCTGCCTTCGATGATGAGCCGACAACGGACGTTTCTACTTGATCGTCTTCCGCAACACACGCTCGACATAGGCAGATTCGGCACCGGTATAAGCCTGCGCGATCTGCCCGACCTCCCTTGAACTGGCTCAGCATCACGCTTGCGCGCTCAGCTGTTCCGCGGCGGAACGCTTGGTTGGGGTGTGAAGTTGTCAATGCGGCGCAGGATGCGCTTCGAAGGGGAGGTCTCATTGTCCAAGGTAATGGTCAAGGCAATGCTGCAGAAGGTCATCTTGCTTGGCCTTGTCCTGTCGCCGATGGCGGCCTACGGCGCAGGCCCGGAGGGCACGACCAAGGTCGGACCTGCCCTCGAAACGGTGAAAGCGTTCCAGGATGATTTCCGGCTGGTCGGCATCGGCGTCTCGGCAGAAGGCCGCGTGTTCGCGACTGCGCCGGCGGGCCAGGTTCGATCGGCCTACAGCATGGTCGAGGTCAACCCGAGGACGGGCGAGCTGAAGCCATATCCTGATGCCGCCTGGAACAAGTTCGACGAGCAGGGCAAGAGCAATGCGCAATGGATCTCGGTGCAGGCCCTATGGGTCGACGGCAAGGATCACCTTTGGGCGCTCGACTCCTCATTGTCTAAAGTCGATCAGGAGCGTCTGCCGCCGAAGCTGGTCGAATTCGATCTCGCCACCAACAGGATCGTCCGGCAGTACGACTTCAGCGGCATCGTTTCAGCGAAGGACTCGCTCAACGACGTGCGCGTCGATGTGGTCCATCATTTTGCCTATCTGACCAACATCGGAAACAAGGGCAGCCTGGTCGTGCTTGACTTGAAGACCGGCAAGGCGCGGCAAGTCCTGATCGGCGATCGCTCCACATTTGCGGATGCCAAGCAGCATCTGATGATCGGCAAGGAGCCCGCCTTGCGCCCGGATGGCACGGTGGTTGCAATCCACGCCGACGGCATCGCGCTATCGCCGGATTCCCAGTGGCTCTATTACCGTCCCTTGACCGACCATAATTACTGGCGCGTACCCACCTCGGCGCTGCGTGACGAAAAGCTCAGCGACGCCGAGCTTGCCAAAAAGGTCGAATATCTCGGCAGCTCGGTGTTGAGCGGCGGCCTGGAGATGGACAAGCATGGCACGCTCTATGCGGGCGATCTGGAGCAAGGCAGCGTCGTCGCCATCACGCGAACGCCGAGCCGTACCTTGACGACCAAGGTCTTCGTTCGCGATCCCGGTAAGCTTTCGTGGGCTGATGGTTTTGCGATCAGCCAAGGCTATCTCTACATTGCCGATTCGCATTTGTGGGAAGTTGCCTTCAAGAACAATCTGCCGCGTTCGGGGCCGTTTACCATTTTCAGAGTGAGGCTTCCGGAACGTCGCCGCTAAAGCGCGATGAGATCGGGTTGAATCGTCATCGCGCTTTAGCTTCTTGTTTGAGCATGATCTCCGCGTAAACGCTCCGCGTTTGGCGCGAGGGAAAACCGCTTCGCACTTTTCCGGATCATGCTTTAGATCGCGCGCGTCGGCGCAGAACCGACGCGCGGATCGCATCACGCAGCGCTCGCGCCGAGCAACGTCTTCGGCTCCAAATAGGCCTCCAGCCCGAAGGTGCCGTTCTCGCGGCCGAGGCCGGATTGTTTCGTCCCGCCGAACGGCGCCAGCGGTTCGTGGGCGGCGCCGTTGATCACGACGCGGCCGCTGTCGAGGCGTGCGGCGATCCGCTCTGCGCGCGCCTGATCGCCGAAGACATAGGCCGAGAGGCCATAGCTGGTGTCGTTGGCGATGACGACCGCGTCGTCCTCGTCGCGATAGGTCAGGATCGCAAGCACCGGCCCGAAAATCTCCTCGCGCGCGATTCTCATGTCGTTGTTGACATCCGCGAACACGGTTGGGCGCACGAAATAGCCGCCGAGTCCCTCGGGCCGGCCTTCGCCGCCGGTCAAGAGGCGCGCGCCTTCTTCGCGGCCGAGGCGGATGTAGCGCTGGACGCGCTCCCATTGCGTCTGGCTCACCATCGGTCCGACGGTGGTGGCGGGATCGCGGGGATCGCCGACCTTCACCCGCGCCTCGATCGCGGACTTCAGGCGCGCTTCGAATTCGGCGCGACGGCGCTCGGACACCAGCACGCGCGTCCCGGCCACGCAGGCCTGGCCCGAATTCATGAAGCCGGCCTCGATCACGCCTGGGATCACCGCGTCGAAATCAGCGTCATCAAGAATGATGGTCGGCGACTTGCCGCCGAGCTCGAGCGTCACCCGCTTCAGGCTGTCCGCGCTCGCGCGCACGATCGCCTTGCCCACGGCTGTCGAGCCGGTGAAGGAGATCTTGGCGACATCAGGATGTGCGGTGATCGCCGCGCCGACATCGGCACCGCGCCCGTTGACGACGTTATAGACCCCGGCGGGCAGGCCGGCCTCATGCAGGGCTCGCTGCACCACCTCCGTCTGCATCGCGCTCATCTCGCTCGGCTTGATCACCGCCGTGCAGCCCGCGGCGATGGCGTAAGCGAGCTTGTTGCAGATGAAGCCGGCGTTCGAATTCCAGGGCGTGATCAGCCCGACGACTCCGACCGGCTCCATCACGACGCGAGCCGAGCCGATCTCGCGCTCCAGCGGATATTCGGCGAGCGTTTGCGCGGCACTCAGGAACGAGCCGGCGGCATAATCGGCCATCCAGCTCGAGCGCGAGATCGGGGCGCCGTACTCCTCCAGCACGGCCTCGCGCAGCTCGTCAACATGCGCGCGCATTGCGGCGTGCAGCGCCTCCAGCATCTTAAGCCGTTCGGCCTTACTGCGGCGCGCCATCGCCGGCAGGGCGCGCTTGGCGGCTGCGACCGCGGCGTTGACGTCTTCGGCGTCGCCGAGGCGCACTTGGCCGATCACCTCGCCGGTCGCAGGATTGTGCAGGTCGAACAGCTCGTGACCGTGGGGCTCGACGAACTTACCGTCGATATAAATCTGCTCGATGACGCGCATTTTGATGTCTCCGCTGGTTGTCCGGCAGAGATAGCGCTGGCGATTGGCCCGGATTAGTGCCATTAATCCGGATGAATTGATCCGAAAACCAGGATAATGAGCCGAGGACGACTGATCGAGCTCGAGGCCGCGGTGGCGGTCGCGCGGCGCCGGAGTTTTCGCGCCGCCGCCGCCGAGCTGGGGCTTTCCAGCACGGCCTTGAGCCAGGCCATCGCGGAACTGGAGGCGCGCCTGGGCGTGCGCCTGTTCAACCGGACGACGCGCAGCGTCTCGCCGACGCCGGCCGGGGAGCAATTCGTGGCCGAAGTCGCGCCGGCGTTGACCGCGATCAGGGACGCGGCCGACGCGGTCAACCAGCACCGCTCCACCCCGGCTGGCGTTCTGCGGCTGAACAGTGCGTTGGGGGCGGCGCGGCGGATCCTGCGGCCGATCGTCTTCGAATATCTGAACCGCTACCCCGAGATGTCGGTCGAGATCGTCACCGAAGGCAGACTGATCGACATCGTCCGGGAGGGATTTGACGCCGGCTTCCGCCTCGCCGAGCAGCTGCCCGCCGACATGATCTCCGTTCCGCTCGGGCGAGAGGAGCGCCTCGTCATCGTCGGCTCTCCCGCGTACCTCGCAGAGCGAGCGCTCCCGATCACGCCGCTCGATCTGGCCGAGCACGATTGCATCCGCATGCGTCTGTCCAGCGGCGCGGTCTATCGATGGGAGTTCGAGAAGGCCGGCGAGCAGCTCATGGTGGACGTTTCCGGCCGGCTCACCCTCGACGACGCCAGCCTGATCCGCGAGGCGGCCCTGGCAGGATATGGCCTTGCGTACATGTCGGCGTGGGACGTCGCCGACGATCTGCGCGACGGGCGTCTGGTTCAGCTGCTGGCCGAGTGGACCCCGCCATTCCCTGGAGTTTGCCTCTATTATCCCGGCCGCCGCCACGTGCCGGCAGGCTTGCGCGCCTTCATCGACCTGATACAGCAGCGGCGTCGCCACGCCGCGGACTGAGATTGCCCGAACGGTTGCTGCTTTCCAGCGCGGCACAAGCTAATCAAAACTTCATGCAACTCCCGCTCCGACGGCTCGTTGAATCAACATCGAGACGTCATTGAAGGGAGTAAGAACGATGCGCTCAAACACATTGCTTGCGGGTGCGGCGATCGCCGCGCTTGCGATTGTCAGCACGGCAGCCTGGGCCGCCGAGACGAATAACCAGGCCAGTCCGCCGAACCTGAGAAGCAACCTCACTCAGATGCTGCGCAAGTCCGGCTACACCGACATTCGCGTGGCGCCGTCGTCCTTCGTGGTTCGGGCCAAGGACGAGAACGGCAACCCGGTCGTGATGTCGATCAGCCCCGATCAGTTCTCGGAAGTGACCGCGATCGGAGATACCACCGGAAATTCGACTGGTCACGACCGGATGAACGCGAATGCTGCAAACAACGGCTCCAGCTTTGTCAACGTTCCCGCGCGCGACGATCTGAGCTCCAAAGTCGTCGGGCTCGACATCTACAACAACGACAACAAGGACATCGGAACGGTCAAGGACATCGCGCTTAATCCGAGCGGCCGCGAGGCCGCCTACATCGTCTCGGTCGGCGGCTTCCTCGGGATCGGCGAGCACTATGTAGCGGTCGATCCGTCCGCGGTGAAGGTGAGCTACAATGACGGCGACAAGAAATGGCACGCAACCATGAACGCGTCGGCCGATCAGCTCAAGAATGCACCGGAGTTCAAATACACCGGGCGCTGGAACAGCGGCAAGACCTGATGACGCGGGCCGGGAGGCCTTCCGGAAACGGAGGGACCGTCTGGCGTTTTTGTCGACTGGAGCTTATAATTCGGCAACATTGATGGTTGCCCGGATGCCCAGTCTCTTAGCTAAAGTCGGTCCCGCACTGGTATTGGCGGCGCTCTGTCTGAGCGGGCAAAATGCCCTCTCCCAGGCTGGCCCCGTACAATACTGGCTCCCGGGCGGAATGTTCGGCTTCGGCGGCAGTGCGATGACCGGGCAGGGTGCCGACAGTTACGGAAGCTTCCCAGCCTTTGACGGCAGCAACACCCAAGGAAACACGCAAGGAAACACGCAAGGCAACGCGCAAGGCGGCGGAGGCTTCTCGTATCTGAGCAGCAATCTGCCGACCGGCTGGTTCGTCGGCAGCGAAGGCGGCAGCCTCGGTCTGAGTGGTCTCAGCCAGGCCGGAGCATTCGGTTCGCTGAGCTATCAAGGCGTTCAGTACGGCTACAATTTCAAAGGTGTCGGCGGATCGCCGGTCACGTTCTTCGCCGGCTTCGATAGCTTGAAGTATAATCCTCCCGGCGCCGGCGGCCCAGCTGCGCCGTTCAGCTCAAGCTCCAGCGTGCCCGCCGGCTACGCCGCACGGGCGGGTCTCGAATTCCGGCCGACGTCGAATATCAGCCTGTCGTTCGGAGCTAGCTTCGCGCAGCCGAATTCGGAGCGCATGGATACCGAAATCAATGCGCCGCTGCTGCCCGGCCAGTCTCCGCTATTCTACGGCCGCTAACTAACAACCGGTCGATGGCGGACGCTGGCCCGGCGCAGCCTAGCGGTCGCGCGTCGCGGTCGAGACGATCAGGCAGGCGGCCGCCGGCGCCGCCTCACGTCACTCCTTGAATTCGCAACCGAGCCGCTGCAGCGTCTCGTCGACCCAGCGGCGATCGGGGGTGCCGGCGAGGATCTGCTGGATGGCTTTCTCCTCGCTCGCCTTCTTCGCCTCGGTCAGCTTGCAGATCTCTGCGGCCTCGTCATAGGGCACGCACAGCACGCCGTCGTCATCGGCCACGATGAGGTCGCCGGGCTCGACGATCATGCCGTCGATCGAGATGGCGCAATTGATCTCGCCGGGACCGTCCTTGTAGGGGCCGCGATGCGCGACGCCGGCGGCGAACACCGGGAACGAGCCGGCACGGATCGCGCCGGCGTCACGGATCGAGCCGTCGATCACGAAGCCGGCGACGCCTTTCTTCTCGGCGAGCGTCGACATGATCTCGCCGATGATGGCGTTGACCAGGACGCCGCCGGCGTCGACAACGATCGCGTCGCCCGGCTGGGCGAGATCGATCGCCTTGTGCACCATCAGATTGTCGCCCGGCCGCGTCTTGACGGTCAGCGCTGGGCCGCCGAGCCAGCCGCCCGCGTGCATCGGACGAAGCCGGTTGGTGCCCGCGATGCGCGACATCACGTCGCTGATGTTGGCGACCGGCAACGTGCGGTAGCGCGCGACCAGGTCGGACGAGACTTTCCGCTTCGCCTCGTGAATTGCAAATCCTATGGCCATCGGTTTTCTCCGGGTTCCGTTTGAGCGCGATCGTTCAATTCGCGCGGCAGTCGAGATGGGCGTTCAGGCGAGGATAGACGCGGCGGGCATTGCCCTCAAAGATCTTCGCCTTGTCATCAGCGCTCAGGCTCGACAGCGCGTCGATGTAGCGGCGGGTGTCGTCGAAGTGATGGCCGGTTTCCGGATCGATGCCGCGGACCGCGCCGACCATCTCCGACGCAAACAGGATGTTCTCGACCGGAATCACCTTGGCCAGCAGCTCGATGCCGGGCAGATGATAGACGCAGGTGTCGAAGAAGACGTTGTTCAGCAGGTGCTCCGACAGCGGCGGCAGCTTCATGTCCTGCGCCAGGCCGCGGTAGCGGCCCCAGTGATAGGGCACCGCGCCGCCGCCATGCGGGATGATGAAGCGCAGGGTCGGGAAGCGCTTGAACAGATCAGATGTCAGGAACTGCATGAAGGCGGTGGTGTCACCGTTGAGATAGTGCGCGCCGGTGCCATGGAAGCAGGGATTGCAGGACGAGGAGACATGGACCATCGCCGGCACGTCGAGCTCGACCATCTTCTCATAGAGTGGAAACCACCATTCATCGGTCAGCGGCGGATCGCACCAGTAGCCGCCGGCGGGATCCGGATTGAGATTGCAGCCGACGAAGCCGAGCTCGTTGACGCAGCGCGCCAGCTCCACAATGCAATTGTCCGGCCGCACGCCGGGGCTTTGCGGGAGCTGGCAGACCGGAACGAAATTGCTGGGAAACAGCGTGCAGACACGATGCACGAGATCGTTGCAGATTTTCGTCCATTCGACGCTGGTTGCTTCCTTGCCGACATGATGCGCCATGCCGGCGGCGCGCGGCGAAAAGATCGTGACGTCGGTGCCGCGTTCCTTCTGCAATCTGAGCTGCGCACCCTCGACACTCGCGCGGATCTCGTCGTCGGTGATGCCGAGATTGGTGGTGAGCGGACGGCGGGACTTGTCGGCGAGTGCTGCAAGCTGCCTGTCACGGAACGCGTGCAGCTTGGGCGGCTCGGTGGTGTAGTGACCGTGACAATCGATGATCATGGCTTTTGTCCTCACGAGGTGGATGAGTGCGCGATGGTTGACGGCATGGTCCCCGTCAGGTCCGTCTCACGCGGTTTGACGCGCATGGTGGCGGCGATCGCGGATGCGACGACCAGGAAACCGGCGATCCCCACCAGCGCCCACGAGAAGCTGCCGGTGGAGTCCTTGATCAGGCCGATGCACCAGGGGCCGATCAGGCCGCCGAACTGCGCCAGCGTGTTGACCGTGGCGATCGCGGCAGCTCCCGCGGCGCCCGTCATCAGCGAGGCGTTGATGCTCCAGAACAGTGGATTGCCGGAGTTGATGCCGAAGCCGGCCACGCACAAGAAGACAAAGGCCAGCACCGGACTCTGCACCCAGGCGCTCGCCAGCACGCCGATGGCGGCGAGCAGATAAACGCCGGCGAGATGAAATTTGCGATCGCCGGTCCGGTCGGAGCTGCGGCTGACCACGATGGTGCCGACGACTCCGAGCAGTGGTGGGATCGCCGAGAGAAAACCGACCTCGATATTGCTGAGATTACCCATGCCCTTGATGATCTGCGGCAGCCACAGCAGCAGGCCGTAAATGCCGACCAGCGCGCAGCCGAACAAGGTCGCGAGCAGCCAGACCCTGATATCGAGGACGCAGTCGATCAACCTGTGCTGTCCCTGCTGTTCGATGACGGCCCGCTCGTCCGCCAGTTCACGTTCCAGCCAGTCAGCCTGTGCCTTGGTCAGCCAGGCCGCCTTGGCCGGGCGGTCGGTCAGATAGTAGAGCGCGAAGAGGCCTAGCAGAACTGTCGGAACGCCCTCACCGATGAACATCCATTGCCAGCCATGCAGGCCGCCGGCGCCGTCGGACCAGGTCATGACGCTGGTCGAGATCGGCCCGCCGAGCACCGCCGAGAACGAGCCGGCGATGATGTAGCCGGCGACGGCGCGTGCGCGATAGCGCGACGGGAACCAGTAGGTCAGATAGAGCACCACGCCGGGCATGAATCCGGCTTCGGCCACGCCAAGGCCGAACCGCATCACGTAAAGGCTGAGCGGATTCCAGACGAAGGCGGTCAGCGTTGCGACGAGACCCCAGCTGATCAGGATGCGCGCCAGCCAAATCCGCGCGCCGAGCCAATGCAGCATCAGATTGCTGGGGATCTCGAGCACCATGTAGCCGAGGAAGAAGATGCTGGCCGCGAAGCCGAAGATCGCGGGGCTGAGGCCGAGATCCCTGTTCATTGTCAATCCGGCATAGCCGAGATTGATGCGGTCGAGATAGTTGAAGAACATCATTGCGAACAGGATCGGGATCAGCCGCCAATAGACGCGGCGGATGGTTTCTCGCTCCAACTCGCTCACAGAAGAAACGGTCATTGATATCCTCCCGTTGATTCCGATGGCGTTCATTGTGTCGCGACGCCATTTCGGATGGTCTCGGGCCGCCCGATCTCGCGAACAGGCGGCGCGGCTTCGTTCGGCGATGGCTCTGTGGCCATCGTGCGCAGGTCGATGCCCTGCTGCTCCGGCAGCATCAAAGCAGCGCCAAACGCCGCCGTGTAGCCGCAGATCGCGCAGAGCGCCATGGCGTCGCCGAGATGGATATGGGTGGAGAGAATGCCGACGGTCGCCGGCACGATCGAGCCGAGGCCGCGGCCCGCGCTCAAGGCGAAGCCGGCGCCGTTGGCGCGGATGCTGGTCGGAAATAGCTCGGCGAAGGTGGGCATCAGGCCCGAGGCCAAACCCGCCTGCAACGCGCCGAGGAAAAAGCCGAGAACGATGGTGACGCCCTGACCGATCGGCAATTGCGTGTAGGCAGCGACATTCAGCGCCTGGCAGATCAGGAACAGCATGAAGCTCTTGCGGCGGCCGATGCGGTCGGCGAGCAGGCCGAACGCGATCGGTCCGACGAACGATCCGAAGATGTTGACCCCGAGATAGCCGGCGGCGTGCGCGACCGGCAGATGCAGCCCGGTCTGCAAATAGGTTGGCAGCCAGGTGATCATCACATAGGCCGCGCCCAGCGTGCCTGTGGTGAAGAACGTGGCGACGAGAGTCTTGAACAGGTGCTCGCCGGTGAAGATGGTCCAGAAGCCGTTCGTCGCGGCTCCGGCGGTTCGCGCCTTTTCCTGCTCGACATAGATCGCGGACTCCGGCACGAAGCGGCGGACGAAGAAGACGAGGATGGCCGGCAGGACGCCGACGGCGAAGAACACGCGCCAGGCCATGTCTTGTGACAGCCAGCCGAAGATCACCGGAAACAGCGCCACCGACAATGCGTTGCCGATGGCGTATCCGCTCTGGATCGCAGCCGCGACGCGACCGCGCATGCTGGCCGTGACGACCTCGGCAACCAGCACGGCGCCGACCGCGGCCTCGCCGCCATAGCCCATGCCCTGGATGGCGCGGGCGACCAGCAGATACCAGAAGCCATCGGCGAAGGCGGCGGCGAAGGTCGAGAGCGCGACCAGCAGGATCGTGAACTGAAGCACGCGCACCCGGCCGAACTTGTCGGCGGCAATTCCGGCGATCCAGCCGCCGATCGCGGTGCCGATCAGCGAACTCGAGGCGAGGATTCCGGCGTCCGGGCGCGTCAGGCCGAGGGTTGCGATCAGCGCCGGCGTGACCAGCGCGTAGATCGTGGTGTCCATCGAGTCCAGCGCAAGCCCGCCAAAGGCGGCGAAGAAGGTCTTGCGCTCGACGGCGGACAGCTTGGACAACCATCCCAATGTCATTGTCGTCTCCCCCTGGTGATCGCGGCGTCTTGTTGTTGTTATGCAGCTTGGATGGCGCTCACTATGGATCGAGCGCCGCTGGATTCACGACGTTGGCGCGGTCGATACCGGAGCCGGTCAAAACCGCGGCGATGTTGCGCGCCGCCTCGATGCCCATCCGTGTGATCGCCGCGCCGGTTTGGGCGGCGATGTGCGGCGTCACGATCAGATTGGGCGCCTGCAGGATCGGCCGGTCTTTCGCCGGCGGTTCTTCCGCCAACGTATCAAGGCCGGCGCCGGCCAGATGCCCGCTCTGGAGCGCCGCCAGCAGGGCGTCCTCGTCGACCAGCGCGCCGCGCGCGGTGTTGATCAGGATGGAGTCCTGCTTCATGGCGCCGAGGCGCGTGGCGTTGATCATGCGGCGCGTCGCTTCGGTGAGCGGCGCGTGCAGGCTGACGATATCGGAGGCAGCGAGCAGGCTCTCGAGGTCGCTGGCTTCCGCCGCCAGCGCCGGATCGACGCGGCCCTTGTCGCGGCCGAGCGCCACCACATTCATGCCGAGCGCGCTTGCGGCGCGCGCGACATGGCGGGCGATGCGTCCGAATCCGATCAGGCCGATGGTGCGGCCACGGATTTCGCGGCCGCGATAGCTGGCGCGGACCCAGGCGCCGGAATGGGTTCGCGCGTTCAGGCCGACGATGTCACGGCCGAGCGCGAGGATCAGCGCAATCGTGTGCTCGGCAACCGCGGGCGCGTTGGCGTCGCCCGCCACCATCACCAGCACCCGCTGGTGGGTTGCGGCATCGAGATCGACGCTGTCGATGCCGGCGCCGTGCTTGGCGATCACGCGCAAGTGAGGATTGGTCGCCATGACATCGGCTGACATCACCGGGTTGCCACGCATCAGGACCGCTTGCGTCGCAGCATTTGCCATCTCTTCGGCGATGCGCTCAGGGGTGACGGTTCCCTGCATCAGCACGACGTTGGCGCCGATGTCGCTCAGGATCTTGACGGCTTCGGGCGCCAGGCTGTCGCCGGTGACGAGGACGCGGAACGGATGGGACATCGCTTACCGCCCGCCGCGCACGTTGCGCCGTATTGTCCGTTTCAGACGCATTTTTCGCCGCTCTCCGCTTCTTCTTCCCTTGGAGCAATCCCAGTTTCGCGCCAAGATCGGGAAACGGCCCGGTGAGGTCAAATACCTTGTTGACCTCTCACTTATAGGGAATCGGAATAAGCGATGGATTACAGGCAGCTTCGTTACTTCATCGCGGTGGCCGAAGAACTCAGCTTCAGCCGCGCCGCCAAACGCCTTCATATCAGCCAGCCGCCGCTGAGCACGCAGATCAAGGCGATGGAAGACGAACTGGGGACGCAGCTGCTGGCGCGGACGCGGCGCAAGGTGGAACTCACCCAGGCCGGCCAATTGCTGCTGGACCATGCGCGGCGCGCGGTCGGCGAGCTCGACCTCGCCTCGGAGACGGTACGTCGTGCGGCCCGCGGCGAGGCCGGTGTGGTGCGCGTCGGCTTCACCGGCTCGGTGCCGATGCTCGACATGTTCGCCGAGCTGTTCCGCAGCTTTCGCTCGAGCTATCCGCGGGTGAAGATCGAGCTGCGGCACATGTCGACCGCAAAACAGCTCCGGGCGATCGCCGACGCCGAGCTCGACGTCGCGATCATGCGGCCGCCGCTCGATTTCAGGCCGGCGGCCGATCTGCAGGTCCATGTCGTCTGGCGCGACCGGCTGATGGTGTTCCTGCCGCTGGATCATCCGCTGGCGGGCATGCAGGGCCAACTGAAAATGGCCGATCTCGCGGAGCATGAATTCGTCGGAATGGCCGACAGCGGCTGCGGCGTCGGCGACCAGGCCGCGATGCTGTGCCGGCGCGCCGGTTTTGCGCCGCGCGTCGCGCAGGAGGCACATGAGCTTCGCACCGTGCTGAGCCTGGTTGCCGCGGGGCTCGGGATTGCGATTCTGCCGTCCTGCTATCAGGACGCGGGTGTTGCCAACGTGGTCGCCAAGCCGCTGGATACGCCGGATGCCGAAAGCCGGATGCTGGTGGCGATGCGCACGAGCAACGCCTCGCTGTTGCCGCGTCGTTTCCTCGAATGCGCGCTGCAGGCCTCGTCGCGGATGATGCGGCCGCTGACCCCTGATGTCGCTGCTGCCGGCCGCTGATCCCGCTTCAGCCCGGGTTCTCCAGGCTGAATGTCTCGGACTGTTCGTCATAGGCGAACAGCTCGGCGTAGCGGCCCCAGGACACGATGGTCTTGAGCGTTTCGTCCGCATAATCCTCGGACATGTAGTCCTCAAGCTCGTTGCGGAAGCGCGCGGCGGGCGCCATGTGCGAGGGCCGCTCGTCGAGCACGCGGCGGATCAGCCCGATCACCGGCACATAGTTGATGAGGTGCTCGGCGAACAGCTTCTTGCGCGCGTCGGTGTCGAGATGCGCAAAGCGCACGCCGGCGTCGGTCAGCACCACGTCGCCTTCGCTGAGCTGGGCAAAGCGCAGCAGCTGCAGCGTCTCGCCGAGATGCAGGATCTCGTCGGTCTCGAGCTGAAGCTGGCTCGCCAGCACCGGCAGATCGGCATGTCCGCCATAGGGCGGTCCGGCCAGCGTCTCGATCAGGCCTGACAGCACGTTGGACGAGACGTGATCGAGCACCATGCCGACACCGGAGCCCGGGATTCCCCCGACCGAGGGCGTCTTCGGCTCTTCGCGCTGGGTCATGCGGGCATAGAGCTGTTCTACGAGCTGGCGGAACGTCGGATCCAGCCGGTTGCGCGGATGCTTGATGTCGATCTTGAACTCAGCGGCGACGCGTCCGGGATTCGACGAGAACACCAGGACGCGATCGCACATCAGGACGGCCTCCTCGATGTTGTGCGTCACCATCAGCACCGACTTGATCGGCAGCCGGCCTTCGATCCAGAGGTCGATCAGGTCGGTGCGCAGCGTCTCGGCGGTCAGCACGTCGAGTGCTGAGAACGGTTCGTCCATCAGCAACAGATCAGGGTGCACGACCAGCGCCCGTGCAAAGCCGACGCGTTGGCGCATGCCGCCGGACAATTCCTTGGGATAGGCGGATTCGAAACCGTCGAGGCCGATCAGGTCGATCGCCGCGAGCGCGCGCTTGCGCCGCTCGGTGGCGTCGACGCCGAGCGCCTCCAGTCCGAGCTCGACATTCTGAAGCACCGTCAGCCAGGGGAACAGCGCGAACGACTGGAACACCATGGCGACGCCGTTCGGCGGCCCGGCGATCGCCTCGCCGCGGCAGGTGGCGGCGCCCGACGACGGCGCGACGAGCCCTGCGATGATGCGCAGCAAGGTCGACTTGCCCGATCCGGAACGGCCGAGCAGGCCGACGATCTCGCCGGCATGGATCGTGAGGTCGACATTTTCGAGCACCAGCAATTGCTCGCCGCTGCCCTTCGGAAACGAGCGGCAGACGCTGCGGATGTCGATCAGGGCGGCATGCGTGGATTGGTCGAGCATCGGGTTCCTCTCGATCAGCCGAGGCGAAGACGGCGCTCGCCAAAGGCGTAGAGCGGCCGCCACAGCAGGCGGTTAAACAGCGTGACCAGGATGCACATTACGACGATGCCGAGCACGACCCTGGGAAAATCGCCGGCTTCGGTCGCGCGCGCGATGTAGGCGCCGAGACCGGTGGCGACCAGATGGGTGTCGCCCCAGCTCGCGACCTCGGCGACGATCGCGGCGTTCCACGATCCGCCCGAGGCGGTGATCGCGCCGGTGATGTAATAGGGGAAGATGCCGGGCAGCACCACTTTCGCCCACCATCGCCATCCTCCGAGGTGAAGACTGTCGGCCGCCTCGCGCAGGTCGGTCGGAAAGGCCGCAGCACCCGCGATCACGTTGAACAGGATGTACCATTGCGTGCCAAGGATCATCAGCGGGCTGAGCCAGATGTTCGGATCGAGCTGGAAGCGCACGATCAGGACGACGAAGACCGGAAAGGCGAGGTTGGCTGGAAAGGCCGCGAGGAATTGCGCCAGCGGCTGGATCCGCTCGGCGAGTTTCGGCCGCAACCCGATCCAGACGCCGACCGGCACCCAGATCAGTGTCGCCAGCGCAATCAGGACGACGACGCGCAGCAGCGTGATCAGCCCGTAACCGAAGGCGCTGACGAGGTCCGACAGGCCGAGCGTCGCCGACAGATATTGATAGGCGATCCAGGCCGCATAGCCTGCCGCAGCGACGATCAGCGCAATCCAGACACCATCGACGATGCGCGAGGGCTGGCCGCGCCCGGCGCCGGGCCGCAGCATCGCGGGCCACATCATGCGCTGCGTCGAGATCGCCTTGTTGGCCATGGCCAGCGGATAGGTCAAAGCGCGCAGCGCGCGCGTGCGCCGGAACAGATCCAGCATCCACGAGGTCGGAGCTTCGCCGGAGGCGGTCTGCTCGAAGCGGAATTTATCGGCCCAGGCGACGATCGGGCGAAACAGCAACTGGTCGTAGGCGATGATGACGATCAACATGGTGAGGAGCGCGTAGCCGATCGCGGGCAGGTTCTTCTGATCGATCGCGGTTGCGACATAGGCGCCGACGCCCGGGAGGGTGACCGTGGTGTTGCCGACGGTGATCGCCTCCGACGCCACCACGAAGAACCAGCCGCCTGACATCGACATCATCGCGTTCCAGATCAGGCCCGGCATCGCGAAGGGAACGTCGAGCCGCCAGAACCGCTGCCAGCCCGAGAGATGAAAGCTCGCGGTCGCTTCGTCGAGATCCTTCGGCACGTTGCGCAGCGACTGGTACATGCTGAAGGTCATGTTCCAGGCCTGGCTCGTGAAGATCGCGAACACGCAGGCGAACTCGGCGCCCAGTACCCGGCCGGGAAACAGGTTCATGAAGAACACGACAGTGAAGGACAGGAAGCCGAGGATCGGCACCGATTGCAGGATGTCGAGCATCGGGATCAGCACCATCTCGGCGCGCCGGCTCTTGGCCGCGATGGTGGCGTAGATGAACGTGAAGATCGTCGAGCAGACGATCGCCAGCAGCATCCGCATCGTCGTTCTGAGCGCGTAATACGGCAGGTTGGCCGGATCGAGCGACACCGGGCTGCGCTCGAGCTCGGACAGCGGCACCGCGGTCTGCGCGCCGCCATAAACGACGAGCACCATCGCGCCGACCAGCAGCAGCAGCGCCGCGAGGTCCCAGAAATTGGGCCGCAGGGAAACGGGTCCCCATACGGCGCTGCGAACGTCCTGAAAGGTCATAAGGCCACCTTGGGCGGGCAGAAACTTGGCGTGGATGTGGCCTTCGAGGCCGGCCCCGATCGGCTTATAGGCAGGATTTGCGACAACCGGGTAGTTGAATAATAGCCGTCCGCGCCTCCATTGCTTCAGGCCGGCAACAATAACCGGGGCGACGGAATTCGGGCACTCATTCCGGCGGGACAAACACCCGTTCCGGAAACGCCTTCTCGACGATATCGAGGAAGGCACGGACCTTTGCCCCGACGAGGCGGCGCGAGCTCTGCAGCGCCCAGATCTCGATCGGCGGTCCGCACTTGGTACCCCAACAGGCCAGCCGGCCTGCCGCGATGTCGTCGTCGACGAGCAGCTTGGGCAGTAGCGCCGCGCCTGCGCCGGCCAGCGCCGCATCGCGGATCATCAGCAGCGATGACAGGCGCAGGATCGGCTTCGGCGTCAGCACGATCTCATCCTCTCCTTTGCGACGGAAGCGCCAGACGACATCGGCAGGTGTCGTCGTCATCAGCACCGCACTCACCGAAAAATCGTCCGTGTCGTGCGCAGGTTTCGGCCGCCGCAGCGACGGATGCGCGACGACCAGCAACTCATCGTTCAGGAACCGGCGGCCGACGAGATGTTCGTCCGGCGACGGGTTAATCCGGATCACGAGATCGTAGCCGTCCTCGACGGGGTCGGCCACGCGATCCTCCGCGACGATTTCAAGCTGGACATCGGGATAGGCCAGCGCAAAGCGCGCGCCGATCCGGCCAAGCGCGACATGCGCGAGCACCAGCGGCGCGCTGACCCGCAGCCGGCCGCGCGGGGTCGACACGCCCAGCACCACGGCCTCGCCGGCTTCTGCTATTTCCGACAACGGGCCGCCGGTGCGCTCATGGAGCGCACGACCCTCGTCGGTGAGCCGAAGGTTTTGTGACCCGCGCTCGATCAGTCGGATGCCGAGGCTTTGTTCGAGCTCGGCGACCCGGCGCGACAACGTCGCCTTGGCCCGGCCGGAGGCGCGGCTGGCGCGGCCGAACCCGCCATGAACAGCCACCAGATTGAAGTCGGCGAGGGCCTGCAGGTCCATACCACTGTTCCATATTTGAGACGGATTGTCCAAACAATGGCATCTACTCAGATGAATTGGAACAGATAGTTTCTCCTCAAGGGCAGACGGTCTGCCCGCAAAGAGGAGTATTCGAGATGGCAATTCTGGTTACTGGCAGCACGGGCACCATCGGGATGCAGGTGCTCAATCACCTCGCCGGCCACGGCGTCGAGGTCCGCGCGCTGACGCGTTCGCCCGGCAACGCGCAGTTTCCCGCCAATGTGACGCCGGTTCGCGGCGATCTTGCCGACCTGGATTCGGTGCGCGCGGCGCTCGACGGCGTCAGCACCTTGTTCCTGCTGGTCCCCAACGTCGCCGATGAATTGACCCAGGCCATGCTCACGCTCACGGTGGCGCGCGAGGCCGGCGTCAAGGGCATCGTCTATCTCTCGGTGCTCAAGGGCGAGGCCTATGCCGACGTGCCGCACTTCGCCGGCAAGTATACGGTCGAGCGGATGATCGAAGCGCTCGATCTTCCGGCCACCATCCTGCGTCCGGCCTATTTCATCCAGAACGATATCAGGCTGAAGGATCCACTGCTGAAGTTCGGCGCCTACGGCATGCCGATCGGCGGCAAGGGCGTCTCGATGGTCGATATCCGCGATATCGGCGACGCTGCGGCGATCGAGCTGCTGCGCCGTGAGCGCGCGGCTGCGCCGCTGGGACGCGAGACCTATGCGCTGGTCGGGCCGGACAGCCTGACCGGCGAGGCCATCGCTGCGATCTGGAGCGAGGCGCTCGGCCGCGCGATCCGCTATGGCGGCGATGACCTCGTGACCATGGAGAGCCGCCTCAAGGCGACCATGCCGGCCTGGCACGCGCTCGACCTGCGTCTGATGATCGGCCGTTACCAGTCGGATGGTGCCGTCGCGACGGCTGATGACATCGCGCGCCTGACGAAATTACTCGGCCGTGCGCCGCGCTCTTATCGCGACTTCGCCAGGGACGCGGCTGCGCAGTGGATGAAGGGCTAGCTAGTCGCGTCCTGCGAGAAAACGCGCGATCACGCCGCCGAGCCTGGCGTGGTCCAGCGGCTCGGCGAGCGACGCCTTCGCGGCTTCGACCACTTCGTCCGGCGCGCGGCCGCGCCGCAAATCGCACAGCGCGTCGGCGTAATCAGCGCTGAACTCGGGATGCGGCTGCACCGACATCGTCGTGCCGTTGGCGTAGAGCAGCCCGGCATGCGGCGTGAACTCCGACGACATGATGGTGCGCGCCGAGGCCGGCGGCGTGATCACCTGGTCCTGATGCGAACAGGCCACCGCGATCGTCTCACCCTCGATCAGCCCGTTGTCCGGCGCCAGCCGATAGACGTGACGCCCGAGGCCCCAGCCCTTGTCCGACTTGCGCACCGTGCCGCCGAGCGCCTGCGCGATCAATTGATGGCCGAAGCAGACCCCGGCCATCGGGATGTTGCTGTCGTGGGCGGTGCGCACGAAATCCTCGAGCGGCGCGATCCAGTCGACATCGTCATAGACGCCGGCGGGAGAACCGGTGATCAGGATCGCATCCAGCGCTGCGGGGTCAGGAAGCGGGCCGCCGTTGATCCCGCTGACGACGTCGGTGGAGATCGACGTATCAGCGGCGGCGATCATCCGCGCGAACATTTGCGGATAGGTTCCGTGACGCTCGCGGTACTTTGGACCAACGAGACCGGTTTCGAGAATGGTGATGCGTGGCATGGAGAGTGTGTGCGAACCGAATATGGGACTGGCCGAGTCTTACCGCGAAATGGCGATCCGCCTCAAGTCGCGCAGCCGGAGAGGCGGCGTGCGCGGCTGCTTCGCTTTCGGGGCGAGCGATCGAGGCCCTGTGGCCGCTGCGTTTTCTTGTCGCACCGAATCTGTCACTGCGCGCGACCGTCGTCGGCGATCGGGTCATGCGCGGAGCAGTGCCACGGATCCGAATGAAGCCGCTGAGATCGGCAAATTCGCGTTTTTCACGCGGGCGCTGGCGCCTTGGCGTGCAACGCCGTGTCGATGAAAAAAAGCACGCCCGATAGCAGCATTCGGGATGCCGACAAATTGGAATCTGTCGAGATCTCTGGACAGGAAAAATGCGCTTCGTGTCAGCGATGGCCCGTTAGAGGCCTTCTAGTGGCGGCACCGGCGCGGCCTGCCTAACTCCGTCGGCGACATTGGCGATGCGAGTCTCGCGCTGATCGGGACGATGTCGCCGATATCTGCTGGGGGAGACTGTCTTGAACGATTCGAATACGCCGCGCGTTGTGGCGACATTGTCTGTTGCCTGTATGTCGGTTCTATTGATGGCGGGCGCTTCCGTCGCGCAACAGGCGACGCCTTCGTCCTCGACCTCACCGGACAGCAGGTCGCAACCTCGGTCCGACGCCGGCCAGACGCTGCCGGCTGTCGTCGTATCGCCGGCGCAGCGCCGGAGCGCCGCCGCCGTCGAGCGGCGCAGGCGGCCGGCGGCATCACGCAACGCACCGGCGCAAGGCGCGGCCGAGCACAACACCGCCGCGACAACGGCCGTGTCGCCGTCCGCGGGCGCGCGGCAGGCCGCGTTGCCGCCGGGCTACGCCGGCGGACAGGTCGCGCGCGGCGCCCGGCTCGGCCTGCTCGGCAACCGCGACACCATGGCGACGCCGTTCAGCCTCACGAGCTACACCGAGCAGACCATCCGCGACCAGCAGGCCACCAGCGTCGCCGAGGTCCTGACCAACAGCGACCCGTCGGTGCGTGCGGCGATCGGAAGCAGCAACCGCTACGACGCGCTGACCATTCGCGGCTTCCGCGTCGAGAACAGCGAGATCACGCTGAACGGGCTCTACGGGCTGGTTCCTGCCTATCGCGTCAACCCGGCGCCAATCGAGCGGATCGAGCTGCTGAAGGGGCCGGGGGCCTTCCTCAACGGCATGGCGCCCCAGGGCTCGATCGGCGGCAGCGTCAATGTTGTGACCAAACGCGCCGAAGACGATCCGCTGACCCGTCTGACCGCAGGCTATCTGTCCGACGGGCGCTTCGGCACCGCGATCGATCTGGCGCGGCGCTATGGCGAGCAGAAGGAGTGGGGCGTCCGCTTCAACGGCGCGGTCGACGGCGGCAATACGACGATCGACCGGCAATCCGTGCGCGACGGCGTCGGATCGCTCGGGGTCGACTACCGCGGCGGCCGCTTCCGATGGTCGGCCGACATCATCTACCAGAACGACTGGATGAAGGCGGCGGCGCGCGGCTATACGCCGGTGCCGGGCATCGCTGTTCCTGTCGCGCCCGACCCCAGGATCAATCTCGCCCAACCGTTCGACTATGCCAGCGCGCGGAGCATCACCGGCCTGACCCGCGCTGAATACGACCTGTCGTCCAACGTCACGCTGTTCGGTGCGATCGGCAGCAATCATTTCGGCTACGACAAGCAGGAGGTGCCGGGCGCGACCATCCTCGACAGCACCGGCAACGCGCAGTCGACCTCGCGCTACCAGATCGGCAAGTCGGATACGGTGTCGGGCGAGGCCGGCATCCGCGCGCGCTTCGACACCGGCGCGATCGGCCATGAGGTCGTGGTCAGCGGCAGCGCGCTGCAGCGGACCGACCGGCTCGGTCAAATCAACTATGGAAGCTACCTGACCAACATCTACACCCCGACCTTGCTGGCGAGCCCGGGTGCACCGGTGTCGGCCTTCCCGGAAGGCAAGGCCGGCGCGCTCGAGCTAAGGAGTGTCGGCGTCGCCGACACCGTCACGATGATGGGCGGTCTCATGCAGCTGATCGTCGGTGCGCGGCAGCAGCAGGTGGTGTCGAGCAGCTTCGATTCCGTCAGCGGCCTGACCACGGCGCATTACGACCAGGGCGCGACGTCGCCGTCGGTCGCGCTGGTGCTCCGGCCGATCCAGCAGCTCTCGCTTTATGCGAACTACATCGAAGGCCTCACCCCCGGACCGACGCCGCTGTCCGGCGCCGCGAACACCAATGCCGTGTTTGCGCCGTTCAAGACCAGGCAATATGAGGTCGGCACCAAGCTCGACCTCGGCCGGTTCGGCGCCAGCCTTGCCGCGTTCCAGATCAGCATGCCGAGCGGACTGATCGATCCGATCACCAAGATCTACAGCCTCGACGGCGAGCAGCGAAACCGTGGCATCGAACTGAACACGTTCGGCGAAGTGGCGCCGGGCGTCCGCGTGCTCGGCGGCGTGACCTTCCTCGACGCCAGGCTCACCAGGACCGCGGGGCAAGTCAATGATGGCAACCGCGCCGTCGGTGCGCCCGATCTGCAGGGCAATCTGGGTGTGGAGTGGGACACGCCGTTCCTGCCCGGGCTCACGGCGACCGCGCGCACCATCACTACCGGCAGGGCCTATGCCAGCGCCGACAATGTCCAGAGCGTGCCGGGCTGGACGACCTTCGATATCGGCGCGCGCTATGCGACCACGCTTGGGGGCCGGCCGACCACGTTCCGCGCCAGCCTTACCAACATCGCGGACAAGCGCTACTGGATCGCCAACCCGACGGGTTACTTGATCAGCGGCATGCCGCGGACATTGTGGCTTTCGATGACGGTCGACTTCTGACCGTCAGCAGCACCGGCGGCCACCGCATCGGTCGAGCTGATCGCGGCGACCGGCTCGGTGCGGTAGCGCGGCAGCTGATCCTCGAGCGAATAGCAGATGCAGAGCGCGAGACTCGACCACACTGCCATGCTGAAATACAGCGACATCCAGGCGATCTCTTCCTTCCACTCGGCGATGTCGTGCGTCACGACCCAGCGCGTGCTGACGTCGCGCAGGCCTTGGAGCGGGTGGAGCAGCGTACTGCCGGCAGCAAGCTCGGCGCGCCAGCGGTTCAGATACATAGGGACGTCGACGGTCATCAGGAACGCCAGATAGCCCGCGATCCCGACAATGGTGACGACGAAGGCCCAGCGCACCGGACCCTGAAACTCCGGCAGCAGCCGGCAAAGGCCGATCCCGATCAGGAAGAAGACGACGGCCCAGATCGAGTTCTCGATCGCGTTGCCGAGATAATGGGTGGTCAGCACCGCATACCAGGAGAAGCATTCCGCGATCAGGATCAGCGGCACGATCAGCCAGGCGATGGTCACGGTGGTCTCGGCGCCTGTCATGGTGCCGAGTTGATGCAGGATGAGCGCCCACTGCGTCGCGAAGGCGACCTCGGCGACGGTGGCAACGGTGCGGCCGACGGCGACGCTCGACAGCCAGGTGTCGAACAGGCAGATGCGCTGGACATCCGCCCGCGGCAGCACCGAGCGGAAGGCGCAGCCGAACACATAGGCGGCGCACAGCAGCAGCATCAGGCCGATGCCGGAGGTGCTGCTCAGGCCGCCGCCGGTCTGCTCCTGGAGCTGACGATACATCACGAACCAGACCGCGATGTTGGCACTGCTGACGAGGGTCAAGAGACCCCACCAACGGGCCACCGGATTAGACCAGGCCAGCGCAACCGGCCGTGCCCGCCATTCCATGCTCATTAATCCTCTCCGCGTAACCGAAATGACATTCCGCCGTATTAATTCTGTCACAGAAAGCAGGGAATCACGACTAAAATATGCGTGTGGGCGGCCTCGTGGACGCCAGGCGCCCCAAAGTGCGTCACACTTCGGGATTGCGACCGGAGTTGAAGCTCTGCCGGTAGGCAGGCCGCGCGTGATTGACTACTGAACGGCCTTCGTTTCTCGAAACCGGACGACGGGCTGGCAAGGCGCTTTGTGACAACGGGAATTTTGTGACAACGGGAATGACGGCCAGCTACGATCCGCTGCTGCGCAGAATTCATTGGGCAACGGCGGTTCTGTTCATCGCGGCCATGCTGATCGGGTTCTACTGCGGCCTACAGGCGCCGGGCACGTCGCCGCGGCGCGAACTGCTCGAGGTGCACAAGTCACTCGGCATGACGTTGTTCTTCCTGGCGATCCTGCGGCTGATGGTGCGGTTTGTGACAACGGCGCCAGCGGAGCCGCGATCGCTCTCGCCGCTGGTACGTCTTGCGGCGCGTGTTCTCGTCGGCCGGTGGCTATTCGCTGAGATATTTCTGGATGTTCAGCTGGCCGCGGCTGGTCTCGGACAATCCGACCGTCGCGCATGCGGGCGAGGTCGCGCACGGTTTGCTGGCCTATCTCGTCTACGTCGTGGTCGCGCTGCATATTGGCGCGACGCTCTGGCATGTCGTCGTCAAGAAGGACGAAACGCTGTCGCGGATGTGGCCGCGCGCCAGCCGCAGTCCGTCCTGACCGTTCAGCGAGCCGATCTTCAGCCGCGCAGCGCGGTTTCCGGAATGGTACGGCGGACCACCTCGCGCATCGCGAAGCTGGAATGGATGCGCGCGACGCCCGGCATCCGCGACAGATGCTGTTTGTGGATGCGCTCGAAGTCGGCGATGTCGCGGGCGATGACCTGCAAATGATAGTCGTCGCTGCCCGACATCAGATGGCAGGAGACGACGTCGGGGCACCGCGCGATCGCGGCCTCGAACGCCGCCAGATAATCCTCGCTCTGCTTCTCCAGCGTGATGGTGACGACGACGGTCGTCACCAATCCGAGCGCGGTTGGTTCGAGGTCGACGCGGTAGCCGCGGATCACGCCGGTCTCCTCGAGATGGCGGATGCGGCGCGCACAGGCGGTTGGTGACAGCCCGACCTTCTCGGCCAGCTCGATCTGGCTGGCGCGAGCGTCGGTGACCAGCTCGGCCAGGATCTTGAAATCGATACGATCGAGACCGTCCACGCAGCTTTCCTCTAAGTATCCCGGCAGTGGCGAAGAATAGGAGCGCATGTTGGTACCGGCAAGCCGGATTTCGCTGAGAAACGCCGCGCGACGAGGAATAGTCTCACGCCAGGAGAAAACGACTCACTCAGGAGCTGACCATGCGCATCGGCGTGCCCAAAGAGATCAAGGTCGAGGAATATCGCGTCGGACTGACGCCGGCGTCGGTGCGGGAATATGTGGCCCACGGCCACGAGGTCGTGGTGCAGAGCGGCGCCGGTGAAGGCATCGGCGCGAGCGATGATCTCTACCGCCAGGCCGGCGCCCGGATATCAGATACGGCCGAGGAAGTGTTTTCGGTCGCCGACATGATCGTGAAGGTGAAGGAGCCGCAGCCGGCGGAATGGGCGAGACTTCGCGAGGGCCAGATCCTCTTCACCTACCTTCACCTCGCGCCCGACGTCCCCCAGACCAAGGGCCTGCTTGCCTCCGGCTGCACGGCCGTTGCCTACGAGACGGTAACCGACGCGCATGGCGGGCTGCCTTTGCTCGCGCCGATGAGCGAGGTTGCCGGCCGGCTTGCGGTCGAGGCCGCGGGTGCGGCGTTGCGCAAATCCGCCGACGGCATGGGCAAGCTGCTCGGCGGCGTCCCCGGCGTTCCGCCGGCGCGGGTCGCGATCATCGGCGGCGGCGTGGTCGGCACCCACGCGGCGCGGATGGCGGCCGGGCTCGGCAGTGACGTCACCATCCTCGACCGCTCGTTGCCGCGGCTGCGCCTGCTCGATGACCTTTTTGGCGGGCGGGTCCGCACCCGCTACGCCACGCTGGAAGCGATCGAGCAGGAGGTCGTCGCCGCCGACGTCGTGGTCGGCGCGGTGCTGGTGCCTGGTGCGAGCGCGCCGAAGCTCGTCTCGCGCGCGCAGCTCGCTCACATGAAGCGCCGAGCGGTGCTGGTCGACGTCGCGATCGACCAGGGCGGCTGTTTCGAGACATCGAAGCCGACCACCCACCAGGCCCCGACCTATCTGGTCGACGACGTCGTGCACTATTGCGTGGCCAACATGCCGGGCGCGGTGCCTGTCACCTCGAGCCACGCGCTCAATCACGCGACACTGCCGTTCGGCCTCGCGCTGGCGGCCAAGGGATTGCGCGCGCTGGTCGAGGATCCGCACCTGCGCGCCGGCCTCAACGTTCATCGCGGCCGCATCACCAACCGCGCGGTGGCCGAGAGCCAGAATTTGACGGTTGTAATGCCGGAGGAAGCGCTGGCGTCCTGACTTTCCAACCGACTAGTCCGTTTTCTTCGTCATGGCCGGGCTCGTCCCGGCCATCCACGTCTTTGCCCCGTAGAAGACGTGGATGCCCGGCACAAGGCCGGGCATGACGGTGTTGGGTGAGCGAGCTTGATTTCTTTGCTCGCACTTGCCTTTCCCAATCGAACGCGTGCGGACCATCGTCCGATCTTGTCAAGCTGCACCAGCGCAGCCCTCCCTCGTTGTCATGTTCATTACTCCGTGCTGGTGGAGCTGACGTCTGCATGATTTGATGCGCTCGTATTGAAGCCGCGCCAAAGCGGCACTCAGCGGCGCGCCGCTGGCCTCAGGAAGCCAAAGGCAAGAAGCCAAAGGGAGGACTGTCTTGGAAAAGACCGGTCGTACGATGCTGGCCAAGATCTGGGACCAGCATGTCATTGCCCGTTTGAGCGAAGATACCGATCTCCTGCATATCGACCGCCATCTGCTGCACGATCTCGGCGGCTCGCGCGGCCTGCTCGATCTCAAGAGCAAGGGTCTCAAGGTTCACAATCCCGAACTGACGTTTGCGACCCCCGACCATGCCATTTCCACCCAGCATGGCCGCGCCGGGACCAGCAAGATCGGGCAGGAATTGTTGGCAGCGCTTCGGGTCGAGACCGCGGCGAGCGGCATCACCCTGTTCGACGTCGATCAGCCCGGACAAGGCATCGTCCACGTTATCGGGCCGGAACTCGGATTGAGCCTGCCCGGTGCCACGATCGTGTGCGGTGACAGCCACACTTGCACGCATGGCGGCCTTGGCGCGCTCGCCTTCGGGATTGGATCGAGCGAGTTGACCCATGTGCTGGCAACACAGGCGCTGATCCAGCGCCGCCCCAGGACCCTACGCGCAAGGTTGGAGGGCAAGCTGCCGCCCGGCGTCACCGCCAAGGACATGATCCTGGCGCTGATCGGGCATATCGGCGCCGCCGGCGGCACCGGTTATGCCGTCGAATATGCCGGCAGCGCGATCCGCGATCTGCCCGTCGAGGGGCGGCTGACGATTTGCAACCTCTCGATCGAACTCGGTGCCAAGATGGGCATGGTCGCGCCGGACGAAAAGACGTTTGAGTTCCTCCGCGGCCGTCTTTACGCGCCCCAGGGCGCGTTGTGGGAGCAGGCCGTCAAGGCATGGCGCGAGCTGCCGAGTGATACGGATGCCGTGTTCGACCGCGAGGTCGTGATCGATGTCGGGACAATCATTCCGCAGGTGACCTGGGGCATCAGCCCCGAGCACGTCATCGGGGTCGATGGCCGGATTCCCGATCCCAAGGCTATCGACGATCCCGCGCGGCGCGCGGCGATCGAAACCGCGCTGGAGTATATGGGCCTGCAAGGCGGCGCGCCGATCGCGGGCACGCCGGTCGACTGGGTGTTCATCGGCTCCTGCACGAACAGCCGGCTGAGCGATCTGCGCGCGGCGGCCGAGGTGGCGCGCGGCCGCAAGGTCGCGGCCGGCGTCCGCGCCTGGGTCGTGCCGGGCTCGGAAAACGTCAAGCGCGAGGCGGTGGCCGAAGGGCTCGACAAGGTCTTCACCGATGCCGGCTTCGAATGGCGCGAGCCGGGCTGCTCGATGTGCCTTGCCGCCAACGGCGAAGTGGTAGCGCCCGGGCAACGTTCGGTCTCGACCTCGAACCGCAATTTTGTCGGAAGGCAAGGGCCGCAGGCGCGGACGCATCTGGCGAGCCCGGCGAGTGCCGCAGCATCGGCCATCGTCGGCGCGATCGCCGATGTCAGGATGATGGGGCGTTAGCGATGCCGAAACCGTTCGACAAGCTCACCGCGACCGCCGCGCCGATCATGCGCGGCAATATCGACACCGACGTGATCATCCGCATCGAGCGGCTGGTCGGCAATTCGATCCGCGGCACGCTCGGCAAATGGGCGTTCGGCTCGCTGCGCTATCTGCCCGACGGTTCTGAAAATCCCGACTTCATCCTGAACCGCGAGCCGTATCGGCAGGCCGAGATCCTGGTCACAGGGCCGAATTTCGGCTGCGGCTCGTCGCGTGAGGGCGCGGTGTGGTCGCTGCAGGAGATGGGCATCCGCGCGATCATCGGTTCGGGCTTCGGCGACATCTTCTTTGCCAACTGCTTCCAGAACGGAATTTTGCCCGTCATCGTCGACAAGGCGGTGGTCGATTCCCTCGCCGCGGATATCGAGGCGACGCAGGGGGCCGGCAAGGTCTCGATCGATCTCGAAGCACAGACCATCGTCTCGCCGTCGGGTCAGCGCCATGCGTTCGAGATCGACCCGCGGCGGCGCGAGGGACTGTTGCAGGGCCTCGACGAGGTCGCGCTGACGCTCAAGCGCGACGACGAAATCCGCGCCTTCCAGGCCTCCGACCGGACGACGCGCCCGTGGATTCATTTTGCAAGGACACCGGCAAGGACATCGGTATGAGCACGCAATCCAACATGATCAAGGTCGCCGTGGTCGGCGGCGAGGGTATCGGCCCCGAAGTGACCGCGCAGTCGCGCCGCGTGCTCGAATGGTTCGCCGCGAAGCGTAGCGTGCCGATGACGCTGCGCGAGGCGCAATATGGGCTGATCCCGTATCTTGCGACCGGCAAGGTGCTGCCCGAGGACACCGCGGAAGCGATGGATGAAGCCGACGCGATCCTGTGGGGCGCGACCGGCGGGCCCGAGACCAAGGAGGTGCCGGCGGCGGCGCGCAAGGCGGGCAGTCTCCTGGGGTTGCGCAGCAAATACGATCTCTACGCCAATCTGCGTCCGATCATGGCGAGCCCGGCGCTTGCGGCGTCCGCGCCGCTCAAGCCCGAGGTGCTCGACGGTGTCGACTTCGTCATCATCCGCGAGCTGACCAGTGGCATCTATTTCGGGGAACCGCGCGGCATCGAGACGCTGCCCGACGGCCAGCGCCGCGGCTTCAACACCGAGCAATACACCACCAATCAAATCCGCCGCGTCGCGCGGTCGGCGTTCGAGCTGGCGCGGACACGCCGCAACAATGTCTGCTCGGTCGACAAGGCCAACGTGCTGGAAACCAGCGTGGTCTGGCGCGAGGAGGTGATCGCGCTCCACAAGGAAGAGTTCTCCGACGTCGAGCTCGTCCATCTCTATGTCGACAACGCCGCGATGCAGATCGTGCGCGAGCCCAGGCAGTTCGACGTGATGGTGACCGGCAACATCTTCGGTGACATCCTGTCCGACTGCGCGGCGATGGCGTCCGGTTCGCTCGGCATGCTGCCGTCGGCCTCGCTCGGCCCGGTGGACAGCTATGGCCGGCGCAAGGCGCTGTACGAACCGGTGCATGGCAGCGCGCCCGATATCGCGGGACGCGGCATCGCCAATCCGCTCGGCTCGATCCTGAGCGTGGCGATGATGCTGCGGCTGACGCTGAATCGCCCCGAAGACGCCGACCTGCTGGAGAAGGCGGTGCAAACCGCGCTCGCAACAGGGGCGCGAACCGCCGACATCGCCGAGGCCGGTGCGAAGAGGCTCTCGACATCGGAGATGGGCGATGCGGTGCTCAGCGCGCTCGACAAGGTCTCAGCGAAGGAACACGCGTGATGGCCCGGCGCCGGCGCAGCCCGGAATGAGCCGTCAGGCTGTCTCCTGTGTGTGACCGGCAGAGCGCTCGACCGGATTGTCCGACGGCGGCGTCTCGCCATCGAGCCAATCCTGCTCTCTCGCCAATGCGCGCCAGGCCGCTTCCATCCGCTTGTAGCGGTTATGGGTCGGCTCGTCGGACGCGCGTTCGGCAAGCTGGGCGCAATTCTCCGCATTATCGAGAAAATGCTGCGATTGTTTCATGGAACGTCCTCCTGTTGAGAAGGGACGTGGGGCATCATTTGGGGCTATTCAACACGCGAAACATGAGCATTTCGCCACACTGGTGAATGCCTGTTCAGCGAGTTCCACGGCCGATGTTCCGCGAGCAGAAGCGAGCTTTAATCAGGAACGGTTTGTCGCAGCCGGCGTTCCTCCACCGCATCTATCAAAACTGGAGGAGAGAGACATGAAGAAGTATCTGTTGGCTGCGGCCCTCGTGACTACGATTGCGGCGCCGGCGTTCGCCGATGATGTTGGTGTTCGCGTCGGCCCTGTCGGCGCCGGCGTAACGGTCGGCCAGGCCCCTGAATATCGCGATCGCGATCGCACGACCGTTATCAAGGAACGTGAGCCGCGCGATCGGACCACGGTCATCAAGAAGGAAGACGACATGGGTAACCGCAGCAAGACCGTCATCCATCACGACAATGACTAATGCGTAAGCGAAGCATCTTCGGATGACCGCGAGAGTCCGCCGCTGACGTCGTCACGGCGGACTTTTCGTGTGCCGCCTATGCCGCCGGTAACGTGGCCAACAAACCGCCGCGTGTTTCGCGCTCGGTTGCCGCGATCTGGCGGCGACAATCGTCGGCAAAGGCGAGCAGCCGCTCGACCGTCAGCGGATCCAGCGCGGTGCGTGCCAGGCGCTCGGCCCGTTCGGCTTGTTCCCAAGGATTATCGATCCAGTCCATGGCTGACCTCCATGAACAGACAATTTGAATCGAATTGCGGCGTTCCCCGGCCGATGATGGCGTGGCTAATGCATCGTTAATCGCCAGCTTGCGCGCGGTTATGTCACCGGCGCCGGGTTGAACAGCGTGAGATCGTTGTGAATGCCCCAGCGATCCGACCACGGCTTTGTGCGGCCGCTCGCAACATCCAGGATCAGGCGGAACAGGTCCCAGCCGGTTTCCTCGATGGTCTTGTCACCTGTCGCGATGCAGCCGGCGTCGAAATCGATCAGGTCCTTCCACCGCCGCGCCAGCTCGCTGCGGGTCGCGACCTTGATGACGGGAGCGGCGGCGAGGCCATAGGGCGTGCCGCGGCCGGTGGTGAACACCTGCAAGGTCATGCCGGAGGCGAGCTGCAGCGTGCCGCAGATGAAATCGCTCGCCGGTGTTGCCGCAAACAGCATGCCCTTCTGCTGCGCCTTCTCGCCCGGTGACAGCACGCCGCTGATCGGGCCCGAGCCTGACTTGACGATCGAGCCCAATGATTTTTCGACGATGTTGGCGACCCCGCCCTTCTTGTTGCCCGGCGTGGTGTTGGCGCTGCGATCCGCGCCGCCGCGGGCCAGATAAGCGTCGTACCACGCCATCTCGCGGATCAGCGCGCGGCCGACGTCTTCGTTGATCGCACGGCGGGTCAGAAGCTGGATGGCGTCGCGCACTTCCGTGACTTCCGAGAACATCACGGTCGCGCCGGATCGCACCAAAAGGTCGGCGGCGAAGCCGACCGCGGGATTCGCGGTGACGCCGGAAAACGCATCGCTGCCGCCGCATTGCAGGCCGATCACGAGATCGGCGGCCGGGTAGGTCTCGCGCGTGCGGGTGTTGAGCACTTTGAGGCGCGCTTCGGCCTGCGTCATGATGGCATCGATGATCGCGCCAAAGCCATCAAAGGCCTCGTCCTGCATGCGCACGATGGCGTTGTCGACACCATCGGGCACCAACCGCTCGGGTGCGAGCTTTTCGCAGCCGAGACCGATGACGAGGATCTCGCCGCCGAAATTCGGATTGAGCGCGAGGTTCTGCAGGGTGCGGATCGGTACGACGGCATCGGGCGCTGATATCGCGACGCCGCAGCCATAGGCATGCGTCAGCGGCACGACATCGTCGACGTTGGGATATTTCGGCAGCAGCTCGGCGCGGATGCGCTTTACGGCGTATTCCATCGTGCCCTTGACGCATTGCACGGAGGAAGAGATGCCAAGGATGTTCTTGGTGCCGACCGAGCCGTCGCGATTACGATAGCCCTCGAAGGTGAAGCCTTCGAGCGGCGGCAGCGCCGGCGGCACCGCGGTCGCGATTTCGAGCCGGTCGAGCGGCGGCGCCTCCGGCATGCGGATGCGCGCCTCATCGACCCATTCGCCGCCAAGGATCGGCGAAAGAGCATAGCCGATCACTTCGCCATAGCGGATGATCGGCGCGCCTTCGGCGATGTCTTGCAGCGCGGTCTTGTGTCCCTGCGGCACGAAGGCGCGCAAGGTCAGGCCGCAGGCGAAGCGGGAGCCTGCGGGCAGGCCGAAATCATTCACAACGATCGCGACATTGTCGCGTTCGTTGAGCTTGATGTAGCGGGGCTGCTCCTTGGCGCCGATCGACTGGTCCATAGTGGACTCCTAAGGTTACGACGAATCGTCGTCTTCGCTTCACCTCCCCCGCAAGCGGGAGAGGGAGCGCAGCACCGATGCGGTGCGATCTGACATTAACCCGGGAACGTATAGGCGGTCTTCACCGTCGTATAGAACTCGCGAGCGTAGGCGCCCTGTTCGCGTGCGCCGTAGCTCGAGCCTTTGCGGCCGCCGAACGGCACATGATAGTCGACGCCGGCGGTCGGCAGATTGACCATCACCATGCCGGCCTCGCTGTTGCGCTTGTAGTGGGAGGCGTATTTCAGGCTGGAGGTGCAGATGCCGGAGGCGAGGCCGAACTCGGTGTCGTTGGAGATCGCCAGCGCCTCTTCATAATCCTTGGCACGGATCACGCACGCGACCGGTCCAAAAATCTCCTCGCGCGCGATGCGCATGGTGTTGGTGGTTTCGGTGAACAGTGCCGGCTGCAGATAGAATCCGGGCGTCTCGCGGTTCAGCAGCTCGCCGCCCCAGTGCAGGCGGGCGCCTTCGTCCTGACCGATCTTGATGTAGCGGAGGTCCTGGTCGAGTTGGCTCTGGTCGACCACAGGGCCGACATGCACGCCGCTCTTCAGCGCGTCATCAACCAAAAGCCCCTTCATCCGCTCGGTCATCGCCGCGACGAAGCGGTCATGGATGCCTGAGGTGACGATCAGGCGTGAGGACGCCGTGCAGCGCTGGCCGGTCGAGAAATAGGCGCCGTTGACGGCAACCTCGACCGCGACCTTCAGATCGGCGTCGTCGAGCACGACCAGCGGGTTCTTGCCGCCCATCTCGAGCTGGAATTTCTTCATGGGCGTGGAGAGCACGCAGGCCTGTGCGATCTTGCGGCCGGTCTGGACCGAGCCGGTGAAGGAGATCGCGCTGACATCGGGATGTTCGAGCAGGGTCTGGCCCACCACCGAACCGGAGCCGACCACGAGATTGAAGACGCCGGTCGGAATGCCGGAGCGAGCGATGATCTCGGACAGCGCGTGTGCGGAGCCCGGCACCAGCTCGGCCGGCTTGAACACGACGGTGTTGCCGTAGCAGAGCGCGGGCGCGATCTTCCAGGCCGGAATCGCGATCGGAAAATTCCACGGCGTGATCATGCCGACGACGCCGACCGGCTCGCGGGTGATCTCGACATCGAGGCCGGGGCGCACCGACGCACCCTTCTCGCCCGTCAGCCGCAGCGCTTCACCGGCGAAGAACGCAAAGATCTGTCCGGCGCGCGCGACCTCGCCGATACCTTCCGGCAGGGTCTTGCCTTCCTCGCGGGCGAGCAGGCGGCCGAGCTCTTCCTTGCGAGCTAGAATCTCGACCGAGATCCTGGTCAGCGCATCAAAACGCTCCTGCGGCGTCGCGCGCGACCAGGCCGGGAAGGCGGCCTTGGCGGCGGCGATCGCCTTTTCGGTCTGAGCTTTATCGGCCCTGGCGTATTCGCCGACAACGTCGTTGGTGTTGGAGGGGTTGATGTCCCGCGTGAGACCTGTTCCGTCGACCCATTCGCCGCCGATGAAATTTTTCTGGTGAGCGGTCATGTTTCTCTCCAACCTTTTGTTGTTAACGCACGAGGCAGGGACGCTTGTCGTCGAAGGTCCAGCCGGGGATCAGGAACTGCATGGCGAGCGCGTCGTCGCGGGCGCCGAGGCCGTGCTGTCTGTATAGCGCGTTCGCGCCTTCAATGGCAGCGCGATCGATCTCGATGCCGAGACCGGGACGATCAGGGATCGCAATCTTGCCGCCCTTGATTTGCAGTGGCTCCCTGGTCAACGCCTGACCGTCCTGCCAGATCCAGTGGGTGTCGATCGCCGTGACCTTGCCGGGTGCGGCGGCGCCGACATGGGTGAACATCGCGAGCGAAATGTCGAAATGGTTGTTGGAGTGCGAGCCCCAGGTCAGGCCGTTGTCGCGGCAGGTCTGCGCCACCCGCACCGAACCCTGCATGGTCCAGAAATGCGGGTCAGCGAGCGGAATGTCGACCGCGCCGAGGCGGAGCGCGTGGGAGAGCTGGCGCCAGTCGGTCGCGATCATGTTGGTCGCGGTCGGCAGCCCGGTGGCGTGGCGGAACTCGGCCATGATCTCGCGACCGGAAAAACCGGCCTCGGCGCCGCAGGGGTCCTCGGCATAGGCGAGGATACCGTGCATGTTGCTGCAGAGCCGGATTGCCTCATCGAGCGACCAGGCGCCATTCGGATCGAGCGTGACGCGGGCATTCGGAAAGCGCTTGGCGATCGCGGTGGCTGCCTCGATCTCCTGCTCGCCGCGAAGCACACCGCCCTTGAGCTTGAAATCGGCAAAGCCGTAATACGTTTGCGTCGCTTCCGCGAGCCGCACCACCGCATCCGGCGTCAGCGCCTCCTGGTGGCGCAGCTCGAACCAGTCGGGCTTGCCGGTCTCGCCCTCGACATAGGGTAGGCTTGTCTTGCGGCGATCACCGACGAAGAAGAGATAGCCGAGCGTCTCGACGCTGGCGCGCTGTTGGCCTTCGCCGAGCAGCGCTGCGACCGGCAGGTTGAGATGCTGGCCGAGCAGATCGAGCAGCGCGGATTCGACCGCAGTCACGGCATGGATGGTGACGCGGAGATCAAACGTCTGCTTGCCGCGGCCGCCGGAATCGCGGTCGGCGAACTGTTCGCGCATCGAGGCCAGGATGTTGTTGCAGGCGCCGATGGTCTGGCCGACGACGAGGCCGCGCGCATCCTCCAGCGTCGTCCTGATCTTCTCGCCGCCCGGCACTTCGCCGACGCCGGTATGGCCGGAATTGTCTGTGAGGATGACGAGGTTGCGGGTGAAGAACGGCGCATGTGCGCCGCTCAGATTGAGGAGCATGCTGTCCCGCCCAGCGACCGGGATCACCTCCATCGCCGTGACGATGGGGGCGCCAGAAAAGCCGGTACGGATCGTGTCCTGGATCATCTGCTCCTCCCTTTAATCCTGGCCGGTTCGGCCTTGTTATTCCGCGGCCTGCCGGGCCGCTCCGAGCGGCAGTTTCGCCACCAGCGCCGCAACCTCGGCGATCTCCTGTTCCGTCAGGTCGGTCAGCGGTGGGCGAACCGGACCGGAATCGCGGCCGATGACCTTCATGCCGGCCTTGATGATCGACACCGCGTAACCTTTCTTGCGGTTCCGTATCGCGATCAGCGGCAGGATGAAATCCCTCAAGCCTGCATGGATGGTCTGATGATCGCGCCGACGCACCGCCGCATAGAAATTGGTCGCAAAATCAGGCACGAAGTTGAAGACAGCAGATGAATAGGTCGTGACGCCCATGTCGAGATAGGGCAGGGCGAAGGTTTCCGCCGTCGGCAGGCCGCCGACATAGGTCAGGCGGTCGCCGAGCTGGGTATAAACCCTAGTCATCAGTTCGATATCGCCGATGCCGTCCTTGTAGCCGACCAGGTTGGGGCAGCGCTCACAGAGGCGGGCCAGCGTGTCGGGCTGCAGGATCGCATTGTCGCGGTTGTAGACGATGACACCGATCTTGACCGACGAACACACCTCCTCGACATGTGCGGCGAGGCCGTCCTGCTCGGAATGCGTGAGATAAGGCGGCAGCAGCAGCAAGCCGTCGGCACCGGCCTTCTCCGCGCCGATGGCGATCTCGCGCGCGATCGCGGTGCCGTAGCCGGTGCCGGCGAGCACGGGAACGCGGCCTCGGGTCTCCTCGACCGCGACCTTTACGACCGCAGGAACTTCCGCGGGTGTCAGCGAGAAGAATTCGCCGGTGCCGCCGGCGGCGAACAGGCCGGCGACGTCGTAGCCGCACAGCCAGTCCATGTTGCTGCGATAGGTCGCCTCGTCGAACGAATAATCCGCCTTGAACGGTGTCACGGGAAACGACAGGAGGCCGCCGCCGATGTGCCGGGCCATCTCCTGAGGGGTCATCTTGCTCATGGCACCACTCCGTAGAGAAGTTAATGGGGGTCAGGACGCGCGAGGCGCGTCCACACCGCCATTTCTAGGAAATGGTTCGATGCAGGTCCAAACCAAACGCGGTATCGAACGATGCAGTATCGGTATCAATTGCCGCGGACATGCGACGTCGCGATTTCGGTCGCGATCTCGATCAAAGGCGGCAGCAACGGGTTCTCATGATCGCGCCGCCACACCAGGAACAGCTCGACCGGCGCGGGCCCGCGCAGCTTCAACGGCTTCAGCCTGACATCAGCGATCTTCAGGCTCGCGGCGGCTTCCGGCACGATCGCAACGCCAAGCCCGGCGCGCACCATCGCCAGGATGGAGTGGATCTGGCTGAGATGCTGCACGTAGCGCGGCAGTACGTCGGCGCGAGTGAACAGCGCGACCAGCAGATCGTGGAAATAGCGGCTCTCATACGGCGAATACATCACGAACGGCTGGTCGTCGAAATCCTTGATCGAGAGGGCCTCGGCAGAGGCCAGCGGATGCTTCTTCGGGATCGCGGCGAGCAGCGGTTCGGCGACGACGCGCCGGCTTGCCAGTTCCGGCCGCGCGATCGGCGGCCGCAGCAGGCCGGCGTCGATCTGGCCGGTGGCGAGCGCCTCGAACTGGTCGCCGGAGACCATTTCCTTGAGCGAGAAATCGATCTCGGGCAGCCGCGCGCGGCAGGCTGCGATCAGATCGGGCAGGAATCCGTAGGCGGCCGCTGCCGTGAAGCCGATCTTGAGCGAGCCGGTCTTGCCGAGCGCGATACGGCGCGCGACTTGCGATGCGGACTCCGCGAGCTTGAGGATACGCCGCGCCTCGGGCAGGAAACCGCGTCCCGCCGGCGTCAGCCGCACCGAGCGGCTGGTGCGTTCCAGCAGCGGTGCGTCGATGATGTGTTCGAGAACCTGGATTTGCCGGCTGAGCGGCGGCTGGGTCATGTTGAGCCGCGCGGCGGCGCGGCCGAAGTGCAACTCCTCGGCGACAGCCACGAAACAGCGGAGCTGGTTCAGATCGAACATCGATGCAAACCCGGAATGGATGGCGCGGGGTTTTGTGCGTTCTAGCATCGATGCCTCCCGAAGACCAAGAAGACAAAGACGGCGGCGTGACGCCGCCGTTCGGTTCTCTGCTCCCTCTCCCCGTTCTTACGGGGAGAGGGTTGTGGTGAGGGGCTTCTCTCCGCGCAACGGTCGCCTCACTTTGCACGCGCGATCCGAACGAGTCGGAAGGACTGTCTTTGCGGAGATGTGTTGCCTCGCCCCTCACCCGAAATTCGCTGTGCGAATTTCGACCTCTCCCCGCAGAAGGGCGGGGAGAGGTGAAGTGCGTTCGCGGCGGGCGTCCGGCCTCAGGCCGCCTTCAACTCCACCCGCGTGATCTCGCCGACGATGAAGAGGTAGGCGAATGCCGCGACCAGTGCGTTGACGCCGACGAACACCAGCGCTCCGTTGAACGAGCCGGTGCCGGCCAGGATGTAGCCGATCACGATCGGCGTGGTGATCGAGGAGAGGTTGCCGAACATGTTGAACAGGCCGCCGGAGACGCCGCCGGCCTCCTTCGGCGAGGTGTCTGACACGACGGCCCAGCCGAGCGCGCCGATGCCCTTGCCGAAAAACGCCAGCGCCATGAAGCCCACCACCAGCGCCTGGCCGTCGACATAGTTGCAGGCGATGATCGCCATCGACAGCAGCATGCCGCCGACGATCGGGATCTTGCGGGCCATGGTCAGCGAGCCGGTGCGGCGCAGGATGGCATCCGAGATGACGCCGCCGAGCACGCCGCCGATGAAGCCGCACAGCGCCGGCAAGGTCGCGACGAAGCCGGCCTGCAGGATCGACAGCCCGCGCTCCTTGACGAGATAAACCGGGAACCAGGTCAGGAAGAAATAGGTCAGCGTGTTGATGCAGTACTGCCCGATATAGACGCCGAGCATCATGCGGTTGCCGAGCAGCTGGCGGATGTGGCTCCATTGCGGGCCGCTGTCGGCAGCCTTCCCGTCCTTTGCCGCGTCCATGTCGACCAGCGCGCCGCCCTCTTTGATGTAGTCGAACTCGGCCTCGTTGATCGCGGGATGATCCTTCGGCTCGTGAATGGTCTTGATCCAGGCGATGCCCATGACGAGGCCGAGCCCGCCCATCACATAGAACACGTGGCGCCAGCCATACTCGTGTGCGATCCAGCCCATCAGCGGCGCGAAGATCACGGTTGCGAAATATTGACCGGAATTGAAGAAGGCCGAGGCGGTGCCGCGCTCATTGCCGGGGAACCAGGCCGCTACGATGCGGGCGTTGGCCGGAAATGACGGCGCTTCGGCGAATCCGACCATCAGGCGCAGCGCGAACAGCACGACGACGGCGGTTCCCGCCGCCAGGAAGCCGACCAGGCCCTGCATCGCGGTGAAGACCGACCAGATCAGGATGCTGATTGCATAGACCCATTTGGAGCCGAAGCGGTCGAGCAGCCAGCCGCCCGGCACCTGCGCGATCACATAGGACCAGCCGAAGGCCGAGAACACGTAGCCCATCGCGATGGGATCGAGATGCAGTTCCTTGGAGAGGGCAGAGCCGGCGATCGACAGCGTCGCGCGGTCGGCATAGTTCACCGTGGTGACGAGAAACAGCATCGTCACGATCAGCAGCCGCACGCGGGATCGCCGCACGTCTGTGGCTGATACAATTGCGCTCATGGGCGCCTCCTCGAAATTTCCTCGAGGACTGTCGTAGAGAGGTGGTGGCAATGGGTCTACGCCGAAACGTGGATCGATCGATACCGGTTTTGAATTGATCGCCCCGGTGTCATGCCACCGTTGACGGATTTGCCCTGGTCGAACAATTATTGTACCATCAGTACAGTTATTGAGGCGCAACGCCGCGCTTCTTGATCGGGGTCGACTGCCAATGACCACGCCTCCCGACTACGATGTGTTCGAGGCCGACGATGTGACGCCGCAAGGCGGCGCGGTGTTTCCGCAGTTCAGGCAACGCTGATATGTGAGACGACCATCATGAGCACCGCAGAGATCCATGACGCTGGCCCCCGGCTGAAGCCGCTCAGCGCCGCGAACGTGCGCGAATTGTCGGCCAAGTCGAATCTTGCAGGCTCCGTACGCGCGGCAAGCCACTTCGGAATGATCCTCGTCGTCGGAACGTTTATCTGGCTGGTGTCGTCGCGCTACGGCCTGTCATGGGCGTTGCCGCTGATCGCGCTGCAGGGCTATTTCGTCGCGTTCCTGTTCATGGTGGTGCATGAGACCGCGCACAAGACCGCGTTCAGCAGCCGTGCGATCAACCTTGCGGTCGGCAATCTCTCTGCCTTCGCGATCGGACTTCCTTACGAATATTACTGCCTGTTCCACTGGGACCATCACCGCTACACGCAGGATCCCGACAAGGATCCGGAGCTGATCCTGGGGCAGAAGCCGGCTTCGGATACGCAACTCGCGATCGCCTACACCGGGCTGTTGCAAGTCCTGACCCGGGTGCGGCTGATGTTCCGCCATGCATGGACCGGCAAGGTCACCGTGCCGTGGATTCCCGAAAACAAGCGTGCGATGATCGTCAGGGAAGCACGGCTCTATCTCGCCCTCTATCTCGCACTGTTGGTTGGATCGCTCCTGCTGCACAGCGCGATCCTGCTTTGGGTCTGGATCGTCCCGGTGTTGGCCGGTCAACTGATCCTGCGCCCCTATCTCTATGCGGAGCACACCGGTTGCGAGCAGACGCGCAGCGCGTTCGAGAACACCCGCACCACCATGACAGGGGCGATCATGAAGTGGTTTGCCTGGAACATGCCCTATCACGTCGAGCACCACGCCTATCCGACGGTGCCGTTCCACGCGCTGCCGAAGTTGAACGTCATTGTCGACGGCCACATCGTGTTTCGCGGCCGGAATTACCGCGCGGTGACGCGCGAGACCTGGGCATGGTTTCGGCGTCAGCGACAGACCGTTGGCTGACGATCAGAGGTCCGGGGGCGGCTGCAACACCAGATTGACGAGGTTGCGGGCATAGGCAGGCGTCAGCGGCTTGATGCCGAAGACGTAGCGATAGAACAGGCTGCCGTAGATCGCGTCATAGAGATCGCCGGGCGCACCTCGCGCGCCGATGCTGCCATCGTTCCGGCCGGCGATGATGGTCTCCAGCATCTTGCTGCGGCGGAGGCCGAGGTAGCGTTCGTAGAAGATTTCCGCCGATCCGGTGGTCGAGATGCATTCGGAGATCACCGCAAGCTGCACCCGTCCGAACTCGCCCAGCAACGCCTCCGTATAGGTCGCCGCGTGGCGGCGAATTTGCGCCACCGGGTTGCCGGTCCCGGGCAATGGCACGGCACGTGCAGCCTGGTCGAGGAAAGCGTCGATCAGCAGCGCCTCGCGCGACGGCCACCATTTGTAGATCGTCATCTTCGAAACGTTGGAGTGGCGGGCGATCGCGTCGATGGTGGTCGCGGCAAGGCCGGTTGTCGCCATCAGCGTGTAGGCGCTTTGCAGGATGGCGGCTGTGGTCGCGGCCGATCGCGGCCGGCCGCGGCGCGCCGTCGTGCCACCCTCGATTTCCACCCTGCTGCTCGCCATTGTCTGATTCATGCTCCGTCATGCCGAGCTTAGCACAAATCGGGCTGTGTTTCAGACGAGCGTCGAGGCGCCGCGAATGGTCTGCAATTCCGTCGCCATCTTGATGAGGGCTCCCAGTCGGTGAGGCATTCCCGTTGTGGTGCAATGGCGCGCGCGAATAATCTGTCGACAATCTGCGCCATGCAGTTAAATCGATCTTACCGTTCAGCGACAGGAGTCATCCGTGAAAGCCGTCTACAGCGACCTGCACCGCAGCCATGATCCGCAATTCTTCCTGGTGCGCGGCGTGGTCCAGCGCACCACCGAACAGCCGGAGCGCGCCGATCGTCTGCTGGCGGGATTGAAGGCAGGGAAGCACACGCTGATCGAACCGACCGCGTTCGGGCAGGGGCCGCGCGCCCGCGTGCACAGCCCGGAATATCTGGGCTTCCTCGCTGGAGCCTGGGAAGAGTGGTCCGCGCTCGGCAATGCGGGGCCGGAAATGATCGCGAACGTGCACCCGGTTCGCAATGCCGGCACCTATCCGACCCATATTGTCGGCAAGCTCGGCTGGCACACCGTCGACACCGCGGCCCCGATCGGTCCGGGCACCTGGGCCGGCGCCTGCGCGTCGAGCGATGTCGCGGTCACGGCTGCACAGATGGTGCTCGACGGCGAGGACGCCGTCTACGCGCTGTGCCGTCCGCCCGGTCATCACGCCTATCGCGATCTCGCCGGCGGCTTCTGCTTCCTCAACAACAGCGCCATCGCGGCCGAGCATCTGCGCCAGAAGCACGAGCGCGTCGCGGTCCTCGATGTCGATGTGCACCACGGCAACGGCACGCAGGGCATCTTCTACGAACGGCCTGATGTCTTTACCGTCTCGATCCACGCCGATCCCTCGTTCTTCTATCCGTTCGTCTGGGGCTATGCGCATGAGCGCGGCGCCGGAGGTGGGCTCGGCGCCAATCTCAACATTCCCCTGGCCAAGGGCACCGGCGATGATGCCTACATGCAGGCGCTCGCTGGCGCGGAAAAGGCGATCCGCGCCTTCGCACCGACCGCGCTCGTTGTCGCGCTCGGCCTCGATGCCTCCGAGCACGATCCTCTTGCCGGCCTTGCGGTGACGACCGACGGCTTCCGTCGCATTGGGGAAGGGCTCGCGCGGTTCGGCCTGCCGACCGTGCTGGTGCAGGAGGGCGGCTATCTCTCCGATATCCTCGGCGCCAATTTGACGGCGGTGCTTGGAGGGTTCGAGGCCGCGCGGTAGATACCGCGATGCCGCACACGTCTCGGTGGGCGGCTCGCTGGTCTTCCGGTATAAGGAGGAGTGGCGCGGACGTCGCGATCAGAGGGGGTAGGCCATGAGCGAGACGTTTCGCATCGCCATTGTCGGCTTCGGCGAGATCGCGCGCCGGCGGCATGTGCCGGCGATCGCGAAGACCGCGGGCGCCGCCCTCGTCGCGGTGGTCGATCCCGTCAAGTTGCCGCCGGAGTTGCCACACTTCCACAGTTTGCAGGAGCTGTTGCACAACGGCCCCGCGATCGACGCTGTCGCACTCTGCACGCCGCCGCAGGTGCGTCGTGCGCAGGCCGCCACCGCGCTCGCTGCGGGCAAGCACGTGCTGCTGGAGAAGCCACCGGGCGCGACCGTTGCCGAACTCACGCCGCTGATGACAGCCGCGCAGGACGCGGGCCGGTCATTGTTCGCGGCCTGGCATTCGCGCTACGCGCCGGCAGTCGAGCCGGCGCGGCATTTGCTCGCCGGCCGCCGCATCGCCAAGGTGACGATCATCTGGAAGGAAGACGTGCGCGTCTGGCATCCTGGCCAGGCCTGGATCTTCGAAGCCGGCGGTCTCGGCGTGTTCGATCCCGGCATCAACGCGCTGTCGATCCTGACCCATCTCCTGCTGCGGCCGGTGTTTGTCCGGCACGCGGAGCTGGCCTTTCCCTCGAATCGGGATGCGCCGATCGCCGCGGAACTGGAACTGTCCGATGAGACTGGACTGCCTGTTCGCGCCGAGTTCGATTTCCGCCAGACCGGGCCGCAGACCTGGGACATCCTGATCGAGACCGATGCGGGGCCAGTGACGCTGTCGAAAGGCGGAGCGCAATTGCGCGATGGCGACAGGCTGATCGTCGATGCCGCGAAAGAGGAATATCCCGCACTCTATCGCCGCTTCCTGGCGCTGGCGTCGGAAGGCAAGTCCGACGTCGATCTGGCGCCCTTGCAGCTCGTCGCCGACAGCTTCATGCTGGGGCGACGACGCGTCGTCGAGGCATTTGAGGACTGATCATGACATCGGACACGATCGATCGCGCGCCTTTTGGCCAATTGCCCGATGGTTCGGTGGTCGAGCGCGTGACGCTGCGCGGCGGCCACGGCTTTGAAGCCGCGATCATTCCGTTCGGCGCTACGCTGCAAACGCTGATGACGCCCGATCGCGACGGGCATTGCGACGACATCGTTCTTGGTTATGACGACTTCGACGGCTATCTGGCGCAGCGCAAATTCTTCGGCGCAACCATCGGGCGCTATGCCAACCGGATCGCCGGCGCGCGCTTCGTGCTCGACGGCGCGGCGGTCACGCTCGACGCCAACAACGGTTCCAACGCCTTGCATGGTGGCCCGCAGGGCTTCGATCGCCAGTTGTGGCGGATCGTCGACGTCAGCGACAGTCCGGGGCCGACGCTGGTGCTCGAACGCGCAAGTCCGGATGGCGAGGAAGGCTATCCAGGCAATCTGGAGACGCGCGTGACCTATCGCGTGCGCAGCGCGACGGAGCTCTCGGTGACCTATGAGGCGACCACCGATCGCTCGACGTTCCTCAATTTGACCAACCACAGTTTCTTCAATCTCGACGGCGCGCGCTCAGGCAGGCCAATTCTCGATCACCGGCTGACGATCCCCTCGGAGCGCTTCCTTGCCGTCGACGGCACGGCGATCCCGCTGCCCGAGCCGCCCCGGCTGGTCGAGGGCACGCCGTTCGATTTCCGAACGCCGATGGCGATCGGTTCGCGGATTCGGATGAACGACGAACAACTGCGGCTCGGGCGCGGCTATGATCACAATTACTGTCTGGCGTCGGGGACCGGCCTTCGCCTCGCCGCGCGCCTCGAGGCGCCGCGCAGCGGCCGGGTGATGGAGCTGTTCAGCGATCAGCCGGGGTTGCAGTTCTATTCGGGCAACTTCCTCGACGGCTCGACGTCCGGCAAGGGCGGCCTTCTGTACCGCCAATCGGATGCGCTCTGTCTCGAGCCGCACGCCTGGCCGGATACGCCGAACCGTCCTGACTTTCCGTCGGCACGGCTCGATCCAGGGCAGATCTATCGCCGCACCATCGTCTATCGCTTCTCAACGCTGTGAGGACTGCAATGACTGACCGGACCGCCAACGAGTTGATGGAGGAGGTGCCGACATCGGTGCTGTCGGACGAGCGCTGCCATCTCGGCGAGGGACCGACCTATGACGCCGCGACCGATACCGCCTGGTGGTTCGACATCCGCGAGCGCCGCCTGTTCGAGCACCGCTTTGCAGACGCACGCACCGTCATTCACGCGCTGCCGAAAATGGCAAGCGCGCTGGCGCGGATCGACGGCGAGCGCCAGCTCATCCTTACCGACGATGGGCTCTATGTCAGGCAGATCGCCGACGGACGGATGGAGCTGTTTGCCGCGCTCGAAGCCGACAACCCGGTGACGCGTTCCAACGATGCGCGGGTGCATCCGTCGGGCACGTTCTGGCTCGGCACCATGGGGCGACATGCGGAGAAGGGGGCAGGCGCGATCTATGCGCTGCACCGCGGCCGCATCGAGCGGCTCTATCCCGGGATCACTATCTCAAACGCGATCTGTTTTTCACCCAAGGGTGACATCGGCTATTTCGCCGATACCGGGAAGAACATGCTGTATCGCGTGCCGCTGGATCCATCGACCGGATTGCCGATCGGCGAACCCGTCGTGCTCATCAAACATGAAGGCAACGGCGGCATCGACGGCGCGATCGTCGATGCCGACGGGTTGATCTGGAACGCGCGCTGGGGCGGCGGCTGCATCGATATCTATGATCCTGCCGGGCGCCGTCTACGCTCGCTGCGGGTACCGGCCAGCCAATCCAGTTGCCCGGCCTTTGTCGGCCGCGACTTCTCGCGCGTGCTGGTCACTTCGGCCTGGCAGGACATGGACGAGGCGCAGCGCGCCGCCGATCCCGAGCATGGCAAGACCTTCGTGCTCGACGCTGCGGCGCGCGGCCGGGCTGAGCCGGATGTCAGGTTGTTCTAACAAGAGCGTTTTCGAGCGAAGTGGATACCGGTTCGCGTGAAGAAAACGCGTCAAACAAGAATCCAGCCTTATTGGTCCGCCTTCACCGCGCCGCGCAATCCTGCCTCCTGCTCGGCCTCGGTCAGCGTTCCGTTGCCTTGCACGTCCTTCACGAAGCTGGCGACGAAGGGCATTGCCTGCTCGCGCCCCTTCGGGATCGCGACCGCCATGTGCTCCAGTCCCCAATTGCCATCGAGGATGTGCGCGCCCGGCAAGGCGTCCGCCATCTGGAACAACGTCGGCTTGTTGGTCGCCTAGAGATCGATCTCGCCGCGGCCGAACATACCGACCGCCGCCGTGACGCTCTCGGCGGGAACGATCCTGGCGTTGGGGAACTTGGCACCGAGCGTTCGTTCCGAGGTGCCGCCCTTGGTGACGCCGATGCGGACACCGGGCTGGTCGATCTCATCCGCGCTCATGATGGTGGAGTTGGGCGGCACCAGATAACCGAGCTCGACGGCGACAAGGATTGGGCTGAAGCTGACATCATTGGCGCGGGCCGGCGTCGCGTTGGAGATGGTGAAATCGACGTCGGCGTTCTTGATCGCGGCGATCACGTCGGCAATGCGCTGGAACGTGACATAGTCGACCGGTACGCCCAGCCGCTTCGCAAAGGCCTCGCCGAGATCGTGGCTCAGACCATGGGTTTGATGCGTGGCAGGGTCCGTTAAAAGCGAAGTCGGGCTGCCCGGATAGACGCCGACGCGCAGCTTTCCGGTCGGCGCCAGCATGGCTTTCTCATCGCCGGCCTGCGCCGAAGCTGCCGCGAGCGTGGCAATGATGCAGGCGAGGCCGATTCTGCGAAGGCGCGTCGACATTATTCTGGAGAGCGTTGCCATGCTTGCTACCCGCCTTGCGCCGCTTGTTGACGCGACCTGATTTCTTGTACGATAGTACAAATATGGTTCGCAAGCTCGCCAATGCTGCCAGCGCACGCAAGCCGAACATGCGCGAGGCGATCCTCGCTGCGGCGGAGGAATTGTTCTCGACCCACGGCTTCACCGCCGTGTCGGTGCGCGACATCGCGCAGGCGGCCGGCGCCAATCCTGGCAGCGTGACGTATCATTTCAAGACCAAGGACGGGCTACTGCTCGAGATCTATCGGCGCCATTGCGGCCCGATGAACCTGCGCCGCTCCGAATTGTTGGCGGCCGCGAAGCGGGTGCGCGACCTGCAGGACCGGCTGGAGGCGATCGTGCGTGCCTATGTGCTGCCGGCGTTCAGCTCGGGCAGCGACCTCGCCGGCGGCGGGACGCGTTTCACGCGGTTGCGGGCGGTGATGTCGGCCGAAGGCAACGAGGTCGTGCGTCGCATTATCGCGCAGACCTTCGATGACACCAGCCACGCCTTCATCGACGCGATCTGTGAAAGCCTGCCGCATATTCCACGCACTGACATCGTCTGGCGCGGCCATTTCCTGCTCGGCGCGCTGTACTACACGCTGGTGACGCCGGAGCGCGTTTCGCGCCTGTCGCGCGGCAGTGCCGATGGCACCGATGCCGGCCACGCCATCGAACAGCTGGTGCGCGCAACCGTCGCCTCGCTGCAGGCAACGCCGCTCGATCAAGCGCCGCCACTAAGGCGCAAGGCGCCGGCCCCGGTCAGGACCTGAGGACGAGCCTGTCGATTCTGGAGTTCGCTGACATGGATAAACTCCGGCTGCGCACGGTACTCGGCAATCACCCGCATGTCGCCGCGCTGAAGACGGGCGCGCTGCGCTCCGATCTGTTCGATCTAGATTTCATCGAGTTCACGCCGACCAATGCCGCGTTCAAGCCGATGGTGCGTGAGCAGGCGTTCGATATCTGCGAGATGGCCATCGTGACCTATCTGGTGGCGAAAGCGCACGGCAAGCCGCTGGTGCTGTTGCCGGCGGTCATGGTCGGCCGGTTCCAGCACGGCTACGCGCTCCGCCGCGCTGACGGCGCCACACTTGCCCCGGCCGATCTCGAAGGCAAGCGGGTCGGTATCCGCTCGTTCACGACCACCACCGGAGCGTGGATGCGCGGCATTCTTGCCAACGACTACGGCGTCAATCTCGACCGGATCAATTGGGTCACCTTCGAGGACCCGCATGTCGCCGAATATGTCGATCAAACCGAGCGCGCGCCTGATGGCAAGACCATCCTCCAGATGCTGAAGGGAGGCGAGCTCGACGCAGTGCTGGGCGAGGCGTCAAGCGATCCGGCGCTGCAGCCGCTATTCGCCGATCCGACCAATGAGGCTGCGCGCTGGTACCGGCGGCACGGCGTTGTCCCCGTCAATCATCTGGTGGTGGTGACGGAGCGGCTGGCGGTGTCGCGGCCTGACGTGGTGCGGGACCTCTACGATCTCCTCAAGCGCGGCAAGGCCGGCGCCGGGCCGCCCGCTACGCCGGATCTGCTGCCGTTCGGCATCGATGCGAGCCGGAAGTCGCTGGATCTGATCATCGACTATTGCGTCCAGCAGGCCTTGATTCCCCGGCGCATCGCAGTTGACGAGTTGTTTGACGACACAACACGGGATTTGAACTGATGACCATCTCCAGCGATCCAATGCAATGGCAGGTCGGCCTGCTCGGCTATGGCGAAGCCGGCCGCATCCTTGCCGAAGACCTGCGCAAGCAGGGCGTTACCGTCACCGCCTACGACATAAAAATGCGCGGCGTTCCCTGTTGAGGCAGGATGCGCTATTCCTCCGGGCAGGTTCATCCTGGAGGCACTGTCATGAAATTTTCCGGCAAGGTCGTCGCCATCACGGGCGCGGCGCGCGGCATCGGCAGGGCTTGTGCCGAGCGCTTTCTCGCCGATGGTGCCAAGGTCGTCATCTCGGATGTCGACGTCACAGCGCTGGCCGAGGCTGCCCGCGATCTCGGGCATGGCAATGATCTGCGCACTGTCGAAGCCGATGTCAGCAAGCGCGCCGATGTCGATCGGATCGTCGCCACGGCGGTGAAGGAATTCGGCCGGCTCGACGTCATGGTCAACAATGCCGGCGTCGCGCGCAACCGGGACTTCCTCGAGATCACGGAAGCCGAGTTCGACGATGTGATGGGGATCAACCTCAAGGGCGCGTTCTTCGGCGTCCAGGCCGCGGCCCGCCAGATGATCGCGCAAGGCGGCGGCGGGGTCGTCGTCAACATGTCCTCGGTCAACGCGCTGCTCGCGATCCCCTCGCTTGCGACCTACGCCATGTCCAAGGGCGCGATGAAGCAGCTCACCTCGGTGGCGGCGGTGGCGCTGGCGCCGCACGGCATCCGCGTCGTCGCCGTCGGGCCCGGTACGATCCTGACCGAGATGGTGGCGACTGCGATCTTCTCGTCCGACGAGGCGCGGCGCAGCGTGCTGTCGCGGACCCCGGCCGGCCGCTGCGGCGAGCCGAGCGAGATTGCCTCCGTCGTGGCGTTCCTTGCCAGTGACGATGCGTCCTACATCACCGGGCAGACCATCTATCCCGACGGCGGGCGGCTGATCCTCAACTACACGGTGCCGGTGAGTGAGAAGAGCTGAAGCGGGGTGGGATCGGGTTCGGGTAGGACCAACACATTTGACACCGGCGAGTTCGGTGCCGGCGTTTCCACATTCGTCATGGCCGGGCACAGCCGTCTGAAGGACGGCGTCGCTTTCGCTCGCCTATGTCCCGGCCATCCACGTCTTTCTCGCGTGGTAACCAAGACGTGGATGCCCCGCACAAGGCCGGGCAAGACGATTTTGCGGGGCGAAGTTCATCATACCCGGCATCGTTTCTCTAAAAATACTATAACATTTTCATCACGTTGATTGGTAATAAGAAGTCGACGTTGAAAACGTTTCCAGAAGGCACTAAGACGGTGCAACGACGACAAATCTCGGGCGTTTGGTGAGGGGCCTATCGCGCTGAATTCGCACCCGATCCTTCCAGCAAGAACAGAATGACGAGTGGGGAAACCTCATGAGCCGCATCTTCGGCGCCGTCAGCCAGAACGGCTATGTGGTGCGCGACATCCGCGCGGCGATGGATCACTGGGTCAAGGTGATGGGCGTCGGCCCCTGGTACTACATCGATCGCGTCAAGACGGATTACTTCCGCCACCGCGGCAAGGCGTCCGACATGGAGATGAGCGTCGCGCTAGCGAATTCGGGTGATCTGCAGATCGAGCTGATCCAGCAGCGCAATGACGCGCCCTCGATGTACAAGGAATTCCTCGACGCCGGGCGCGAGGGCCTGCAGCATATGTCGTTCTGGACCAGGGATTACCAGGCGCTCTACGACCGCACGCTGTCGCTTGGTTACAAGGTCGGACACGAGGGGCAGATCGGCGGCGAACAGGGCCGCTTCGCCTATTTCGATACCGAAGCCCATCCCGGAACCATCATCGAGATATCGGACATCAGCGGCGGCAAGGGGCGCTTCTTCGAGCGCATCCGGCAGGAAGCGTTGAACTGGGATGGCTCCGATCCAATCCGCGACGTGAAGAGCCGCTAAGCGCTTTGGCAAGATCGTGCCGGCAACAGCTTGAGCTCGAGCAACAACAAGACGAGAAGGAGACCGACATGTCACGGCTGCCACTGATTGATCCGGAAGCAACCACTGGCGACATGCGCACGGCCTTCGACCGCATGCCGGTCAAGCTCAACATCTTCCGCATGCTGGCGCACGCCGAGACCAACTTCATTCCGGCGATGCGGTTCGCCAACTCCCTCCTGCACAAGCAGAAGCTTAGCCACGTCAACCGTGAATTGCTGATCTTGCAGGCGGCACAAAGGGAGGGCGGTGCCTATGAGTGGCGCCAGCACGTGCCGATCGCGCTCGGCGTCGGGGTCACGCAGAAGCAGATCGACGGCGTCGAAAGCGGGCAATACGACAGCGACGCCTTCAGCACCGCGGAACGCGCGCTGCTCGCCTTCGGACGCGAGGTCATCGACAATGTCCGCGTACCGGATGCGACCTTTGCCGCGATGCGCGCGCATTTCAGCGAACAGGAGATCGTCGAGACAATCCTTGCCATCGGCTTCTACATGATGATGGCGCGCTTGACGGAGGCGACCGAGACCGACCTCGACCCGGCCGCCGGCATGACCGTCTATGAAGCGAGCCGGCGACCACGAGCAAGCTAGGACAGTCAGAGAGATCAAACCCTGATGGCGACGCCGGGAGGCGGATAAGAGATGCACGATCTATTCTTCCAGCGGCAACTCGGCGGGACCGGCGTCCGGACCGCCGCCATGGCGCTCGGCTGCTACTCCATGAGCAATGCCTATGGCGCGCGATCGGACGATGAATCGAAAGCGGTGATCCGCCGCGCGATCGATCAGGGGATCAGCCTGATCGACACCGCCGATTACTATGGCTGGGGGCACAATGAGCAACTGGTCGCTGCCGCATTGCAGGGACGCCGGGATGAGGTGCTGATCTCGTCGAAGTTCGGCTATGTCAGGGCCGAGAAGGGCCTCGGCATCTGCGGCGATCCTGCCTATGTCGGCAAGGCCTGCGACGAGTCGCTGCGCCGCCTCGGCACCGATCATATCGATCTCTATTTCCAGCACCGGCTGGACCCGCAGGTTCCGATCGAGGACACGGTCGGTGCGATGGCCGAGCTCGTGCGGCAAGGCAAGGTTCGCTCGCTCGGCCTCTGCGAGGTTTCGGCGAAGACATTGCGGCGCGCCTGCGCCGTGCATCCGATCACGGCAGTACAGGCCGAATATTCGCTCTGGACCCGTGACGTCGAGGACGAGATGCTCGGCGTGTACGACGAACTCGACGTCACCTTGATGGCGTTCTCGCCGCTCGGTCGCGGCATGCTCACGGGCCGGCTGCGCAGCCTCGATCAACTCGGACCGAAGGATGTGCGCCGGCATTTTCCGCGGTTTTCGGCAGAGAATTTTCCGAACAATGTCGCGCTGGTCGACCGGCTCGGCGTCATCGCGGGCGAGCTTGGCTGTGACGTCGCGCAGCTCGCGCTGGCCTGGCTGCTCAACCGCAACCCGCGCATGATCGCGATCTGCGGCTGCGACACGCTGGCCTTCCTCGCCGAGAATCTGGGTGCGCTGGATATCCGTCTCAACGAGGCGCGGATCGCAGAGATCGCCGACATGTTCGCGCCGGGCCAGGTCAGCGGCGACCGTTACAACGCGGCGCTGATGCAGATGCTGGACAAGTAGCCGCCACGACGTGAGGGAGACACCGGCGGAAGGGTTCCCTCCCCCCTTGCGGGACCCCTGCGGGAGAGGGTGGGGAGAGGGGTGGCCCCGGGCGAACTGATCGACGAGCGCATCACTCTCGCAATCTTTCGCCGCCGTAACCGGTACGGAGAAAGCACGCCGTGCGGCACCCCTCTCCCTAACCCTCCCCCGCAAGGGGGGAGGGAACCCTTCCGCCGGTGTCTCCCTCACGCGTCAATCACTGATTTGCCCGACGTCGCAAGCCCTCGCAATAAAAATATTTCGTTTTATCAGAAGCGCAACTCAGTGTATGAATCCACCCGTCTCACCCGATTGAGGGGCGCGTCGCGGTCGTCACGAGTGTTGCGGTGGGATGCGGTGGACGCCGATGTCACGATGGACGATCGTGGCAGACAGCGGACGGCGAAGTCGTGCAGGCCTGACGCCCTGGTGGCAGGTGTCTCATCAGCAGAGGGGAAATCTCTCTGCTGACGACGGTGACAAAAGAGCCCAGTCTCACCGGGGAGAGCACGTATAAGCCGTAACCCATCGCGCAGGGAAAGCCGGGTTGTTTCCGGTTACACCTGTGGTCCTACCCCGGTGCTTTCTGTTGCACCGGGCCCATGGGTGCAATCGGCACCCGGCTTTCCCTGCGCCCTCTACACAATGAGGGGGCAAACGAAATGCAAAGCTCGGACAATTCATGTCGCGAGAACGCGATACTACGACTCACAGACCGCGCAGCACATTCAGTGTCGTCCTGGCGAAAGCTAGGACCCATATGTGGACGGCCCCCGTGGCACAAGAGCTTTTTGAGCGGATCGGATCGCTTGCATCCATATGTCCGGCCTTTTGAGTGCGATCGGATGGATCGCTGGCCAAGATGGTTTGCGCGATGCGAGTTCCAAACAACCACGCGGCCTGTTGACGGCCGATGGGTCCTACGGACTGTCTCGCATCGTTGCTCGATCGATCGCTCCATCTGCTCCTGCAGCTCCGGGTCGGCTGACGAGCGAGCCCGCCAGCCGGCCAATCTGTTAGACGGCGACTGCCGCGGTGGCATTGATCCGTGCGGCGTCATAACTCTCGCCGGTCGCCATCAGCTTCCAGGCGATGCGGGCCACCTTGTTGGCGAGCGCCACGGCGGCAAGCTTCGGTGGCTTGCGCTTGATCAGGGCCAGCAGCCAGCGCGAGTGATGGCCGCGCCCGCGTCTGGCCTGCTGGATGACCGCCGTTGCCCCGATCACCAGCAGGCGGCGCAGGTCCTCGTCGCCCGCCCGCGTGATCCTGCCAAGCCTGGTTTTGCCGGCGGTGGAGTGATCCTGGGGGGTGAGGCCGAGCCAGGCTGCGAAGTGACGGCCGGAGCGGAAAGCATGGGGATCGGGTGTCTTCATCACGAGCGTCGTTGCAACGATCGGCCCGACAGAAGGGATCTGCGCCAGACGCCGGCCCACGGCGTCGGAGCGGTGCCAGGCCATCAATCTGGCTTCGATCTCCTGCAGCTCGCCCACGAGTCTGGTGTAGTCGCGGCCCAGCACCGTAAACAGCTCGCGTGCCAGGGCAGGAAGCGTCTCGTCCTGCGCAATCCGCGCCAGCAGCGGCTCGATCTTGTCGGTCCCTTGGGCCCCGATCAGGCCAAACTCCGCCGCATGGCCGCGGATCATATTGCCGAGCTGGGTGCGCCGGGCGATCAATCCAGCGCGGACACCCGTCAGCATCAGCGCGGCCTGCTGCTCGACCGTCTTGACCGGCACGAACCGCATGCTCGGCCGGCTCATCGCTTCACACAGCGCCTCCGCATCCCGACCGTCGTTCTTGTTCCGCGACACATAGGGCTTCACCAATTGCGGCGCCATCAACTTCACCTCGTGGCCCAGCTTGCGAAGCTCCCGTGCCCAATGGTGCGAGGCCCCGCAGGCCTCCATCCCGATCACGGTCGGCGGCAACTTGGCGAAGAACTCCAGCACCTGCTTGCGCGCAAGCTTCTTGCGCAACACAGGCTGTTCCGCCGCATCAACCCCATGCAGCACAAAAATATACTTCGACGTATCCATTCCAATGCGGATAATCTCTCTCACGGACGGCTCCCTTGTCTGAGATTTGCAACAACCTCATTCTGGCACACTGATGCCGTAGGGGGCCGTCCACACCATCAACCCCAAATGCGAATTGTTTTACGAGGCTGGGGCCGCGATCCCGTTCACAATCAGATACGGTGGTTATGGGTCCCCTGGCTTTCGCCAGGACGACGCGGGGCCGGGACGACGACGGAGAACCTACCGCCCCTTGAAGTCCGGCTTGCGCTTGTCCATGAAGGCGCGGCGCCCCTCGCGGAAATCCTCGCTGTCCATGCAATCGATGCCGACCTGCTTGATCGCGGCCATGTCGCGATCGGCGGGATCCTTCAGCACCTGCGCGATGGTGATCTTGGCGGCCTTGATCGCGAGCGGCGCGTTGCCCGAGATGGTGCGCGCGATCTCCATGGTCGCATCCCACAGCTCGGCATCCGGCAGGACGCGATCGACCAGCCCGATCCGCAGCGCTTCAGCGGAATCGATCCGCATGCCCGTGTACATGATCAGCCGCGCCCAGGACGGGCCGACCAGCGAGACCAGATGGCGCAATCCGTCATAGCCATAGGCGATCCCGAGCTTGGCGGCCGGAATGCCGAACTGGCCGCTGGCGCCGGAGATGCGGATGTCGGCCAGCATCGCAACCTGCATGCCGCCGCCGAGGCAGAAGCCGCGGACACAGGCGATGGTCGGTTTGGGGTAATCGGCAAACAGGGCGCGTTGTGCGGCGCTGCGCCGGGAATATTCCTCGGAGGCTTCCGCGTTGTGCCTGGTTTTCTCGAACTGGCTGATATCGGCGCCCGACACGAAGGCCTTGTCGCCGGCGCCGACCAGGATCACGACCCGGACACCCGGATCGTCGCGCAGCGCGGTCAGCGCCAGGCCAAACCCCTCCCACATCTCCAGCGACATCGCATTGCGCTTGTCGGGATTGTTGAAGGTGATGATTCCGACGCCGTCGATCACGCTTTGCAGGATCTTGCCGTCGGCGAGCGATGTGTGGGGAGCGTTGAGCATGAGAAGGTCCAGTCTGGTTCAGGATTCGAGGAACGGGCCGAAATTGGCGCGGGCATAGGCCGGCCGCGCCTGCACCTTTGCCCACCATTCATTGACGCGCGGATGCCGGCTTGCGGTCATCTCATCGGGGGCGATCTCCTCATCGATCCGCTTGACGAAGGGAGCCGCCGCGATATCGGCGATCGAATAGGCATTGCCGACCAGCCAGCCGGAGGAGGCCAGCGCCGCCTCCATCTTGTCGAGCAATTGAATGAGTTTGGCGCGCGCGGCATCGCGTTCTTCTTCGGTGTAGGGCTTCCGCGCCACACGCTGCCACGCCTCCTGGCGCTCTTTGCTCGGGATGCTCTTCAGCTTGGCGGCGAGTTCCTCGTCCGACCATTGCGCCGCGACCTTCTGCAGATGATGGCGCCAGTTGAAGATGATGAGGTTGCCGATCAGGCCGTCGATGTGGCGAATCCAGTTGCGCATCGCGGCGCGCTGGTAGGGCGTTGCGGGCCGCAGCGGCGGGTCGGGAAAGGTCTCGTCGAGATATTCGCAGATCGTGCCGCTCTCGTGCAGCGGCTGGCTGTCGTGGATCAGGGTCGGGATCACGCCGAGCGGATTGATCTTCAGATAGTCCGCGGAATGGTGCTCCATCCTGGCCATGTCGACGACATGACCCTCATAGGCGAGGTTTTTCTCCTCGAGACACAGCCGCACGCGGCGCGATGCGCTGGATCTCCAGCCATGGTGAAGGATCATCATCAGCGTAGCTTCCAGGCCCCTGTTGTGGTTCGCATTGCGGGTCTTCGCCACTCTTCCTGCAATCGCGCGGAGTGTAGCGAAAACCACAGGCTAGTCATCCCGCCTGGGATGGTGGTCTGATGCGCACGGCGTGTTTCCCAGTGTTCACCCCCGTAGTTGTGCGGTATGAAAAATAAACTTCTGAGAAACGGTTCGGCGCTACAGTTCCGCGCCCGGGCTCCATCCGGTTTAATCTTCCTTAGCAATTCACTGGTACACCGTACGGCACGCGTGCCCGGGGGTGGATTCTGCGTTCGCGTTGTGGCGCGAGCCGCAGCATGGCTGCCGGCGCAGCGTCGTGACGGGCGGCCGACCGGGCCGGCTGGGAAAGTCAATCACCCGAAACTTGCACTGTCAGATCGCGTCCATTGGGGACTTGCCGTGTCTGTTGAAAAGTTTCTCAAGCAGCGCGCGGTCAAGATCACCGTCGACGGCAGCTACACGTTGCCGAACTGGTACGACCCGCAGGGGCGGCTGCGCACCTTCGCCTGCCGCACCACGCGCGTCTCGCCGTTTCGCATGATCGTCGACGTCCCAGTTGTCGGCAGGATCGGCGACCGGCTGACGTCCTATTTCGAGGAATTCGGCAAGTTCGAAGGCTGCATCACCGACACCATGAACGGCAGCTTCCTGTTCGAGCTCGAGATGACGCGCCCGATGCGCGAGAAATTCGCCGACAAGCTGACCTGGATCGAGAAGAAGCAGAAGGATCCGAGCATCCTCGAGGCGCGTGACAATCCGCGCTTCGTGCCAGTGGTGCCGCACGCCGTATTGACCCTGGCAGATGGCAGCACGTTGGGTTGCTTCCTGATCGACGTCTCGTTGTCGGGTGCAGCCGTGTCCTCCGAGGTGCAACCGCCTGTCGGCATGCCGCTCGCCGTCGGTGCGTACATCGGGCGCGTGGTCCGCCACCTGCCGAACGGTTTCGCCATCAGGTTCGTCGAGACCTACCGGCAGAGCGATCTGCTGCGCCTGATTTCGCGCAAGGGCAGGGAGCTTCAGCCGGCCTCCGCCGATGCTGATAGCGCGGCGTGACAAGATGAGGCGCCGACCATGACCGGCCGCGAGCGACGATCGTTTCCGCGCATCAGGTTCGAGCACCCGATGCCGGCGCAACTGATGGCAATCGACGGCACCTGGCGCCGCGAATGCACCATGGAGGACGTCTCCGAGAACGGCGCGAAGCTGACCGTCGGCGCCTCGATCGAAGGCCTGCATCTGAAGGAGTTCTTCCTGCTGCTGTCGTCGCAGGGGCTTGCCTACCGGCGCTGCAAGCTCGCCTGGGTCAATGGCGATCAGATCGGCGTCACCTTCCTGAAGCGCGGCAAGAAGGCGGCGCGGTCGGCGCGCAATGACACTGTCGTCTAGCCGATCAGCTCTTCCGGGTCCTGCGCCGCCTGCACCCGTGATAGCGCGTCGTCCGGCGTGGCGGCGCCGCGTGCCGCCGCCAGCGCGATGTCCCTGGCGAGGTGGGTGCATTCGGCCCAAAGCAGAAAGAACACCAGCGGCGGCCGTTCGCGCGCCTCGAGCATCTGCTTGCAACGCTCGGCAGCGCCGTCGATCGCCCACCATTGCTGCGCCACGACCATGACCTTGCGGAAGCTGCGCAACGTGCCCGAGAATTGATGCGGATCGGCATCCGAGATCGTGACGCAATGGTTGAGCCAGTTCAGCGCGGCGTAGATCGCGATCCCGTAATCGTCGATCGCCGTTCCGGTGAAATCGATGACGGTCTTCTCGTGCGGTTGCTGGCGCAGAAAGGCGTCGATCATCTCGGCCTGGCGGGCCGGATCGACCAGCAGCGATGTGTCCTGCCGCGGCACCATCGGGATATAGCGCATGGCTTCGAGCCGCGTGTGCTCCCATACCGCGCGGAGATCGCCCTGGATGTCGCCCGGCTTGCGCTTGCAGGCCGGATAGACCAGCGCGCCATTGTCGACGAGGTCGAGATAGCGCGGCACGGCCTTGTCGAGGGCTGCGAGAAACGCCAAAGGGTCGGTGAGGCCGCCGAAGCCGATGTCGGCGTCCACAGCGGGTGCAGGGTCCTTGACGCGTGTCCAGCCAAAATTGGCCATGGGGGCGCCCCGATCTCAACCTGTCCCTAGGCTAGATGGAAAATGCGGTAAATCAAATACGGCATTTGCGGCGGAGGGGAGGTCCGGCGGCCGGGTGCTCTGCCGGATTGACGGCGGAGGTCCTCGCTCCTAAGTCGGAAGTGGGCATAAGGGATACACACGATGACTGACCAGATGAGCGATGTGGCGCCACGAACGATCGGCGAGATCGCGAGCTTCCACGCCCATGTCTATTACGATCCCGCGACCAGTCGGGGCGAGGCGGAGCGCCTGCGCCACTGGATCGGCGAACGCTTCCTGGTCACGCTTGGGCGCTGGCACGACGTCAAGGTCGGTCCGCATGATCAGGCGATGTATCAGGTGGCCTTTGCGACCGAATTGTTTCCCGTGCTGGTGCCGTGGCTGATGCTGAACCATGGCACCCTGAGCATTCTGGTCCATCCCAACACGACGAATCCGCGCCGTGATCACCACGCCGATCCGCTCTGGATCGGGACGCCGCTTGGCGTCCATGCCGACAAGCTGCCCGAAGAGGCCGAGATGGAGCGGGCGCCGGCACCGAACACGACGCCGACGCTACGTCCCTGAGCGCCGGCGGCGGGCTCTCGCAATGGGGCCGGACGCGTAAAATTTGATGCAACTGCTCTACGACCAAGTTGTTTCAAACTCATCGCGTTTTGCAACGTGGGATTAAGTCGCCATTCTTACGCTTCGCCCAACAAATATCGGGCAGGGCGCATTGGGCATGTTCTTCTCGTTTCGAAGCTGGTCACTTTGGCGGGTGGTTGGACCGCTGATCGCGATCGTGCTGCTGCAGGCCTGTCTGTCGGCCGGCAGCCTTCAGGTGATGTCCGCGGTGCGGGCCTATGTGGCCGGGGAGAGCTTCTGGTCGAAAGGGCAGAAGGACGCCATCCACTATCTGCAGATCTATGTCAGCACCGGCGCGCCGGACTATCTGAAGAAGTTCGACGCCGCGATCGCGGTGCCACTGGCCGATCGCGTCGCGCGGCTCGCCCTCGAATCGCCCGGCAACAACGACGCCGCGGCGCGCACAGCCTTTGCTAAAGCGGGCAATCATGATGACGACATCGGCGGACTGATCTGGCTGTTCAAATATTTCCGCAAGATACATCACGTCGCTGGAGCGGTGACGGCTTGGCGGAATTCGGATGTGTTGCTCGATCAGCTCATCGAGATCCGGAACCAGGCCGCAAACGACGTTGCACTGCACGATCCGACGGCTGCGACCATCAGGCACTGGGCCGAACGGATCAGCGTTGTCGACGCGGCGCTGAGCGCACTCGCCGTCGACTTCTCAGATCATCTGGGGCAGGCGTCGCGCCAGGTCTCCTCGCTGTTGCTGCTGATCAACGTCGTCATTGCGGCGTGCCTCGCCGGCATCGTTGTGTTCCACACGCGGCGGATGCTGCTGCGCCGCTGGCTGGCCGAGACCGCGCTTGCCGAGGAGAAGGAGCGCGCCCAACTCACCCTGGCCTCGATCGGCGACGCCGTGATCGTGACGACGCCGGACGATTGCGTCAGCTACATGAATCCGGCCGCGGAGCGTCTCATCATGGCAGGGCAAGACGCGACTGACCGGCCCGTCTCATCCCTGTTCAGTATCTCCGAACAGCCGGTGCAGGGGTCATTCCAGATCACCGAGGCTGACGGTGAAAGTCGGCCGCCGCAGCGGCTTCTGCTGCGGCCCGACCAGTCCAGCGTGCCGGTCTCGGTGGTCGAGACCCCGATCACGCATGTCGGCCACTGGGCCGGCAGGGTCATGATCATTCATGACATGACGGCGGAGCGGCGGCTGGTCGAGGAACTGGCGTGGGCGGCATCGCATGACGCCCTCACCGGGCTCGCCAACCGGCGGCAGTTCGAGTTCGAGCTTCACAAGTCGATGTCGGGATCGTCGGACGGGGGCGCCGATCTGATGCTGATCGACCTCGACCAGTTCAAGATCATCAACGACACCTGCGGCCATATGGCCGGCGACCGGCTGCTGAAACAGGTGGCCAAGCTGCTGGCGGCCGAGGTTGGCGGCGGTGGGCTGGTCGCGCGTCTCGGCGGCGACGAGTTCGGTATTCTGTTGCGCGAGGGCAATTCCGGCGGGCGTGAAACCGCCTCCGATGTCGCGGAACGGATCCGGGCCGTGGTCGAGCAGTCGAGCTTCGTCTATGAGAGTTCGGGCTTCCGGATCAGCGCGAGCATCGGTCTGGTCAAGCTTGGCGATTGCGCCGGCGTGCAGGACGGGCTGCGGCTGGCCGACGTCGCCTGCTTCCTTGCCAAGGACAAGGGACGCAACCGCGTCCAGGAGCATCGTCCGTCGGATATCGACACAACGGTGCGCGTCGCCGAGATGAGCTGGGTCCAGCGCATCCGCAAGGGATTGGACGAAGAGCGCTTCTGTCTCTACGAGCAGGAGATCCGTCCGGTGACTGCCGCGCTGAAGGGCCAGGAGCGGCGCGAACTGCTGCTGCGCCTGCGCGACGAAACCGGGGCCCTTGTGCCGCCCGGCAGCTTCCTGCCCGCCGCCGAACGCTACGGTTTGATGCCGCTAATCGACCGCTGGGTGGTGCGCCGCGCCTTCGAGATCATCGCGGAACGCAAGCACAGCCTGCGCAAGGTGGCTGGCTACGCCATCAATCTCTCCGGCGCTACCATCGGCGATGGCGAGTTCGTCGACTTCGTCGCCGAGCTGTTTGCCCAACATGACGTGCCGCCGACGCTGGTGTGCTTCGAGATCACCGAGACCAGCGCGATCGCCAATCTGGACGACGCACAGAAGTTCATCGCTCGCTTGCGGGAAATCGGCTGCAGCTTCTCGCTCGACGATTTCGGCACCGGCATGTCGTCGATCGCCTATCTGAAGCACCTGCCGGTCGATTTCATCAAGATCGACGGCTCGTTCGTGAAGGAGATCCTGCACAGCAAGGTCGATCGTGCGATGGTCGAGATGATCACCAAGACGGCGAAGATCATGCAGAAGCAGGTGGTTGCGGAGTTTGTCGAAAGCCTCGCCATCCTCGACGAATTGCGCCATATCGGGGTCGACTACGTTCAGGGCTACGCCATCGGCAAGCCGGTCCCGGTGCTCACCCTGCGGGAAGAGAAGATCGCCTGAGGCCGGAATTGTCCCGGATCGGGACATTTTTTCGATAGTTTAGCCCTTAGGCATTGATTCGCCGTCGTTTTTTAACCCCCAAAGAGGCTAAAAAAACGTACCCAGGCCTCCTCGATCTCGAATATGCCTTACTCTGATTCCCTGATATGATGAGCAATCGGTGAATCCCGCTTGGGCCGGTACATGGTCCAGTGCACCGAACTTGGGGATGGATGGGTCAGAGAACGACGAAAGCTGCCGGGCGTGGGCTGAGCCGCGGCAAGTCTTTGGTGGGCAGCACGGCATTTGCCGTCGGCGCGCTTGCCTTGTCGTCTGTCTTCGCGGCCTGGATTGTCGGACTTGATCCAACCGCGTGGCGGCACGGATCGGCGCTTGCGAACACCAGCGCTGCGCTGACCTTCGATGATCGCTTCGGCTCCCGGTCCACCCTCAACTCGGCTTCGCTCTATTATCCATCCCGCCGCGGTGTCCGTTCGGACCGCGGCGATTTCAAATCCGAATTCGATCAGATCGAAGATGCGCTAGGCGGCCAATTGCGTGAGTCGCAGACCGATCTGCCGAGCCAACCGGCGGCCGCGTCTGCCGTCGCGACAACAACCGTGCCGATGCCGCGATCCCGGCCGGCGGAGGCCAACCTGCTCGCGCGGAACGATCAGCCGGCCTCCCCGCCGGTGCAGCAGGCCGATAACCGGACGTTCCTGCAGAAGATCGCCGACATGATGCCGGGGAAGCTGCAACTGGCTTCGCTCGATCCGAACGGCGGGCTGCTTTCCGGTCCGAGTCCCAATCTCGGTGCGCTCGGCTATGATGGCACGACCGCAGTCTACGACATCACCGCGCGCGTCGTGTATATGCCCGACGGCACCAAGTTCGAGGCGCATTCCGGTCTCGGCGACCTCCTGGACGATCCGGCACACGTGAACGCCCGCAACGCCGGTGCGACGCCGCCCGGTGTGTATGAGATGAAGCCGCGCGAAAAACTGTTCCACGGCGTGCCAGCGCTGCGCATGACGCCGGTCGACGGCAGCGAGACGTTCGGACGCGTCGGTCTGCTCGTCCATCCCTACATGCTTGGCCCGAACGGCGACTCCAACGGCTGTATCTCCGTGAAGAACTACGACAGGTTCCTGCAAGCCTATCGCAGCGGCGTGATCAGGCGCATCGCTGTTGTGGTCAGCATCCGGGACACGCAATCAGCCGCGACGCGCTCGCCGTCGAACTCGTAGGGCCACCGTAGAGGTCACCGCTTTGCCGGTGACCGATTTGATCTTTCCATCATGCGCATCGTCTGCGAAACATCGTGACCCCTTGCGAGGTCGCGATGACTGACGAACGCCGCCGCTTTCGCCGCACGATCTTGATGGCCGCTTTGAGGACGGGCTAAAGATCGCTCAGCGCCTGGAAGAGCTGGTGCGACGTCAGCAGGGCACCAACAACATGAATTTTGCCGACGTGCTGCACAATGAGGGCATGTTCCTGCACAACCTCGGCCGCTACAACGAGGCCGCCGAACGGCTCAATGCCGCGCTGACGATCAAGCTGCACTTCCAGGACGCCGCCTCGACGCTCCGCACCTCCAACATCCTGGTCAACTCGTTGATGATGCTCGAGCGCCGTGCCGATCAGTACAGCGTGATCGATTTCGCAACCCACGGCCTCGTCGCGGGGGAAGTGAAGGGGTTAAGCGAGCCGGCGCTGGTGCTGACCTTGCCGGCACATCCAACAGCCGACGATGACGGGCTGCTGACGTCGAGCCGCGTCGCCAGGCTGACGCTGGATGCCGATTGGGCGGTGCAACACGGCCGCGGGCGACAAGCCTGGCGCCGAAGGCCTGTCCGGCCTCGCGCGGGCGTTTTTCTATGCCGGCGCGCGGGCGCTGCTTGCGCCGGTCGATGCTGGCGCTGATCGCCGATCCATCTGATCCGAGGAATGCGGAGCCCGCGATGTGGGCTCCGTTCGTTCTGGTCGGCGAGGGCGGTTAGTCCGGAGCATGATCCGGAACGGTGGAGACCGTTTCCCGAAAGATCATGCTCACCTTCAACCGCAATTGCCGGGATCGACCGGAACGTACTGTCCTGACGGATAGCGAAAATAGCATGCGCCTTGCGACCAATAATATCCGGGACGCTGTGCAGCCTGAGCTCCCACGATCGCGCCTGCCGTTCCGCCTGCGACAGCGCCTGCCACCGCGCCGAGCGGCCTGTGGGTTAGAAGCCCGCCAAGCAAGCCGCCGACCACAGCACCTCCGACGACGCTTGCAGCCGGATCCGGCGGTGGCGGAGGCGGCGGCGCGTAAGCTGCTGGAGGCGGTGCGTATCCAGCAGGCGGAGGCGGATAGCCTCCTGCAACCGGCGGCTCATCCGCACCGCCGTCGTCCATAAACTCAACGTCCGAGACATAGGTCGGCGGCCCCTCCATTGGTTGCGGGTAGAAATACCAAGCGCCGCCGACATCCCACCACCAGCCATTGCGTCCGTTGTGCATCTCATGGCGCCACCGTCCGCCCTCCCAGGCGAGGTGGCCATGATACGCATGTCCGCCAAAATTACGCGAAGGCAGCGCACCATGCGCCATTCGACCGGGCATCGGCCCGGGATGCCCGGGGACCGGCCTCGCCGCCTGAACTCCCGGCCTGCCAGCCGCAGCCGGCCTGCCTGGCTCCTGCGCGTGCGCCGACAGCGCAAACATCGTCAACGCAGACATCAACGGAAACAAGATCTTGGAGTACCTGGACGTGCTCATTTTGGACCGCCCCCCTCGTCGGCTTGCCACGACAGCACTGCGGATTCTGTGTGGACTCTGGCGAGCTTCACCTACCTTGTCTTGTTACAAATACGTAAGATCGCGGCCAGGGTCGTGCGCCCCTAGCTCGCTTGGGGCAAGCCACCCTGTTGCTCGGAAAGCGGTCGCGCGCTATGCGGCGTGCACGGATCGCCGCGGTTTGGCATCGAGCAGGCTGGAGATATCGTTGAGGGTCATCGGCCGGCCGATCAGATAGCCCTGAACCTCGTCGCAGCTGGTCTGGCGCAGATATTCGAGCTGGTCGGCGGTCTCGACGCCTTCGGCCACGACGCCGATCTGCAGGTCCTGAGCCAGGGCGATCACCGATTTGACGATCGCGGCGCAATCCGGCTGGGTCAGCATGTCCCGGATGAAGGATTGATCGATCTTGATCCGGCTGAACGGCAACTTGCGCAGATAGGTCAGCGAGGAGAAGCCGGTGCCGAAATCGTCGAGCGCGACGGTCAGGCCGAGCTCGAGCAGCGCGCGCAGGATCGCGCGCGCCGATCCGTATTTCGAGATCAGCATCGATTCGGTGATTTCGATCTCGAGCCGGTTTGGCGCAACGTTCGCATCGGCAAGTGCCTGCACGATCGTCTGCAGGATCCCCGCATTCTGGAACTGGACCGCAGAGAAGTTCACCGCGATCCTGATATCGTCCGGCCAGCGCGACAGCGTCGCGCAGGCGCGGCGGATGACCCACTCGCCAAGCTGATGGATCAGCCCGCTTTCCTCGGCGATGGGAATGAAGACGGTCGGCGGGATCAGGCCGCGCACCGGATGCTGCCAGCGCAACAGCGCCTCAAAGCCGGTGATGCGGCCTTTGCGGATGTCCAGGAACGGCTGGTAGACGAGGAACAGCTCGTTTGCTTCGATGGCGTGCTCGAGGTCACGCTGCAATTCCCTGCGGTCGCGCGCCGATTTGTCGTCATCAGCCTCGAAGAAGCAGATGCTGCCAGGCCCGGATTTCTTCGCCCGATAGAGCGCGATGTCGACATGCTTGAACAGATCGTGGGGCGTGTTGCCGTCCCGCGGCGCCAGCACGATGCCGACGCTGATGGCACCGGCGATCTCGTATCCGTCGACCAGGAATGGTTCGGCAAAGGCCGCCACGAACAGCTCGGCGATCGCGAACGCGTCTTCCGTCCGCGTGAGGTTGGACATGATCAGCGCGAATTCGTCGCCGCCAATGCGTGCGACATGCTCGGCCGTACGCGTGCATCGCTGCAGCCTGGCCGCAACCTGAACCAGGAACTCGTCGCCGGCTGGATGGCCGAACCTGTCGTTGACCTCCTTGAAGCGATCGAGATCGAGCAGCAGTACGGCGAATTCCTCGCCTGACCGGTCCAACCGCTTCAGCGCGCCGTCGAGTGTCTCGTTGAAGGCAACGCGGTTCGGCAGATGTGTCAGCGGATCCTGCCGCACCGTCCGTTCGGCATTGTGCTGGGCAATGATGCGCCGCCTGAATTCGAGCGCGTTGACGAAGACGCCGCGCAGCAGCACGGTCCCGTACACCACGACCAGGACGGCCATCAGCAGGTAGACGAAGTCGCCGTCCCGGCCGAGGCAAATCGCCGTGCCGAGGAAGATCGGCGCGGTGAAGGCAATCGCCGCGATCGGGATCGTGGAGAAGGCGAACGCGCCGCCGGCCAGCATTCCGGCGCAGAGGCAGGTGATGACCAATTGTCCGCCGCTTGACGCGTCGGCGAAAAAGGCGACCGGGACGATTCCCCAGGCCGCACCGAGCGCCAGCGCATTTCGCACCAGCCGGTACATCGTCCGGCGCGATACGAATTCCGGCTTTGCGATTCGTCGCGACGCGCGCGCCTGCAAACCGAAGAATGTTGCTGCGCTGATCACGGCAGCTGCCCAGATCTGGGCAAAGGCCCAGTCGGGCGATTGCCACAGCGCGACCGCGAGCACCAGCGCGTTGCACGCATTGGCCAGCATGATGCCGACCGAATAGCCGAGAACGAGCGAGATCTGCTCGGCACGGATGTGACCGGCTAACGCTTCATCTATCGGTGGTGCGCCGAACGCCGCGAGGTCGCCCGCGAACAGCTTCGCGAAATATGATTTCAGATACCTACGCATCACAACGCTGCTTGCGCGATTGGGCCCGGCGCCGGATCGTAGAGTTCTCCGCAAACCTTTGACAAACTATGAACTATTGGAATGCACCGAGCCATGGCGGGTGCGCGCTCGGGTTCCAATTCCCGGGCATCCCTAACAAATCGATACAAATGCGCAGGAGTATTCGAGCAGCGTTTCTCTCCAGGCGACCGGCGGCAAATTCTGCCGCCCGCCACGCCGCTTGATCCCACAGTTGTTTTTTTCGCGATGAGTCGTGTTCCCGCGACGGCAAACCAGAAGGTTGCGCCCATGAGCCTCCCGACCACGAACCACGATCCGGGATTTCGCATTACGCGCGCTAGCCATGTCGTTCTGACCGCCGCGACCTCGAGGCGAGCCGGCGGTTCTATGAAAGAGTGGTCGGCCTGATCCTGACCCCTCAAGAGGGCGATGTGCTCTATTTCCGCGGGGTTGAGGAGGCCTGTCATCACAGTCTTGTGTTGTGCAAGGGCAGCGACGCCAGCTGCGCGCGGCTCGGCTTGCGGGTCTTCAGAGATGGCGACCTCGACGGCTGAAAGCCTTCTTCGAGGCGCATGGATGTGAGGCCGCGTGGGTCGAGGTGCCGCATCAGGGGCGCACGCTGCACGCAAGCGATCCCGCTGGCACGCCCCTGGAATTCTGCGCGACCATGCTGGTGGTGCCGCGCATGATCACCAAATTCACCCGTCATGCCGGTGGCGCGGCGCTGCGGCTCGATCACACTCGGGTGCTGACGCCGGAGGTGCGCAAGGCCTGCGAGTTCTACATGGCTGCCGGATTTCGCCTCAGCGAATATATTGCGCTGGCTGACACCTCGATCTGCGCGGCGTATTCCTTCAGCGCAAGGAAAATCCGCACGACATCGTATTCTTCAATGGTGCGGGTCCGCGGCTGCACCATTTCGCATTCCTAGCCCCCGAGGTGCATCACGTGCTGCAAGCCTGCGATCTCGCGGGCGAACTCGGCTACGGTGCATCCGTCGAACGCGGCCCGGGACGCCACGGACCGGGCCATGCGATGTATGTCTATATGCGCGATCCCGATGGTCATCGCGTCGAACTGTTCAACCCCCACTACCAGATCATGGACATCGAAAACGAGCCGATCGGCTGGGACCCGAGCGACCACACGCTCTCATTCCCCTGGGGCTTGCCGGCGCGGAAGGCCTGGTTCGAGGAGGCGACGCCGTTCGCGGATGTTGCGATCCGCGAGCCGGAGGTGAAGCCGAAGCCGCTGACACTCGAGACGTATCTCGCGAAGTAGCATGTCCTTGTCCGGCACAAACTCCGTTTACGACGTGGCGATCGTCGGCCTCGGGCCGGTCGGCGCCATCTTCGCCAATCTGCTCGCGCGCGATGGGCTTCGGGTCGTGGTCATCGAGCGCGCCGCTGATATCTACGACAAGCCGCGCGCGATCACGCTCGATCACGAGGCGCTGCGCATATTCCAGGCGATCGGGCTCGGTGAATTCATGGAGCAGGCGATCGCGCCGCACAACGGCTCGCACTATCTCGGCGTCGATGGCGAGATCATCAAGATATTCGATCCGATGCCGCCACCGTTTCCGCTCGGCTGGACCCCGAACGTCACCTTCGTACAGCCGGAGGCGGAGCAGGCGTTGCGCGACAGGCTCGCCAGCTTTGCGAATGTCGATGTTTTACTCGCGACCACGGGCGTGTCGCTGCAACAGAACGACCGCGCGGTGACCCTGATCGCGCGCCGTGAGCCCGGCGAGGAACTGGTTGTCCGTGCGCGCTACCTGGTCGGATGCGACGGCGCCAACAGCTTTGTGCGCAAGCAGCTCGATATAGGCCTGGAAGATCTCGCCTTCGACGAGTGGTGGATCGTGGTGGATACACGTTGACCAGCGACCCCGCCAAACGGCCGGCGAAGAGTTTTCAGTACTGCTGGCCGTCGCGCCCCGGTACCTTCGTGCCGGGCCCGCGCAATTTGCGGCGCTGGGAGATCAAGCTGTTGCCGGGCGCAGATCCTGAGGCCGTCGGGGCGCCTTTGCGATCGTGACGGCGGCAGCCGAACCGATGGCGTGGTTGTCGAAGGCTCTGCGCACGGACTGGCTGTGGCTTGGCGGCGAGTGCGTCGTCATTGCGACGTCTGGAGAGAGTGCGCGTCATGACGGCGTCCTGACCGTCGTCGAGCGCGATCGCCTGTTTGCTGATTGGATGCAGCAAAACGCCGTTGCGGCGGTCATCGTGCGGCCGGACCGTTACGTCTTTGCTGCCGCGGATAGCGCCGGGGAGTTCAATATGCTTGTCCAGCAACTGCTCCAGAACCTCAGCGCAGCGCGTTAGCCTTTTCAAGACGGCGCTTTGTCTGTACCACCGGGAGAAAGAAGTCCCGGGGGAAACCAGTGAATAACAACAATAACGTTGCGGAATATGATTACGTCGTGGTCGGTGCCGGCTCGGCCGGCTGTGTGCTCGCCAGTCGCCTGAGCGCCGATGGCAAGAACTCTGTGCTGCTGCTCGAGGCCGGACCCAGGGACACCAATATCTGGATCCATGTCCCGCTCGGTTATGGCAAGCTGTTCAAGGAAAAATCCGTCAACTGGATGTACCAGACCGAGCCGGAGCCCGGGCTGAACGGGCGGCAAGTGTTCCAACCGCGCGGAAAAGTGCTCGGCGGCTCCAGCTCGATCAACGGCCTGCTCTATGTCCGTGGCCAGCACGAGGACTACGACCGCTGGCGCCAGCGCGGCAATGCCGGCTGGGGCTATGACGACGTGCTGCCCTATTTCCGGAAGGCGGAGGACCAGCAGCGCGGCGCCGATAAATATCACGGCGCGGGCGGCCCGCTCCCGGTGTCGGACTGGCGGCATCACGATCCGCTGTCGGAAGCCTTCGTTCATGCCGCGGCCGAGGCCGGCATCCCAACTAATCCCGATTTCAACGGCGCGACCCAGGAGGGCGCGGGCTTCTTCCAGACCACGACGCGCCGCGGCCGGCGCGCCAGCACGGCGCGGTCTTATCTCCGGCCGGCGATGACGCGCGGCAATCTGCACGTCGAAACCTCGGCATTAGCGCAGCGCATCCTGTTCGAGGGCCGGCGTGCCAGGGCCGTCGAGTACAAGCAAGACGGCCGCCTGCGCACGGCGAAAGCGCGGAAGGAGATCCTGGTGTCGAGCGGCGCGTACAACTCGCCGCAATTGCTGCAGCTCTCGGGCGTCGGTCCGGCCGATCTCCTGAAGCAGCACGGCATCGAGGTCGTACTTGACGCGGCCGGCGTCGGCAACGATCTGCAGGATCACCTGCAGGTGCGCATCGTGACGCGCTGCGCGCAAACCGTCACGCTGAACGATGTCGTGAACGATCCGGTCCGCCGGGTCATGGCTGGTCTGCGCTACGCCGCGCTGCGCAAGGGGCCGCTGACGATCGCGGCCGGCACCTCAGGCGCATTCTTCAAGACCAACCCGCGGCTGGCGTCGCCCGACGTCCAGATCCATTTCCTGCCGTTCTCGACCGACAAGATGGGCGAGAAGCTGCATCCCTTCTCGGGTTTCACGGCGTCGGTCTGCCAGTTGCGCCCGGAGAGCCGCGGCTCGCTCAAGATCAGGAGCGCGGATCCGTCCGTGCCGCCGGAAATCCGGATCAATTATCTCGCGACCGAAACCGATCGCCGCGCCTTCATCGACGGCATCCGCATCCTGCGCAAGATACTGGCCGCGCCGGCGCTGAAGCCCTATGCCGTTGCCGAGGTCGATCCCGGCGCCAAGGTGGTCAGCGACGATGACCTGCTGGAGTTCTGTCGCCGCACCGGCAGCACCGTCTATCACCCGACCTCGACCTGCCGGATGGGCAATGATCCGCTCGCCGTGGTCGATCAGCGGCTCAAGGTGCGCGGCATCGAGGGCTTGCGCGTGGTCGATGCGTCGGTCATGCCGGACCTGATGTCGGGCAATACCAACGCGCCGACGATCATGATCGCGGAGAAGGCGTCGGACATGATTTTGGAGGATGCGCGGTAGATGACGTAAAGCGCGATGAGATTGAGTTGAATCATCATCGCGCTTTAGCTTCTTGTTTGAGCATGATCTTTTCGGAAAACCGCTTCACACTTTTCCGGATCATGCTCTAGCCCGGATGGAGCGCAGCGAAATCCGGGAATCGTCTACGCGGATGTTAAGTGCCCCAGATTGCGCTACGCTGCATCCGGGCTACGTCATCCCTTATACGCCCGTACCCGCCGCACCATCTGCTCGACATGCGCGATCGGCGTGTCCGGCTGGATGCCGTGGCCGAGGTTGAAGATCAGCCGGCCCTTGCCGAAATTCTCCAGGACGTCATCGACCGCGCGGTCGAGCGCAGCGCCACCGGCGATCAGCGCCAGCGGATCGAGATTGCCCTGCACGGCAACGCGCGATTGTACGCGCTCGCGGATCATCGAAGGCTCGGCGGCCCAATCGATCGATACCGCGTCGACGCCGGTTTGCTCGACATAGGCCGGCAGCATGCCACTGGCGCCGCGCGGAAAGCCGATGATCCTGGCGTCCGGCGCCTGCTTGCGCACACCAGCGACGATGCGTTTGGCCGGCTCGATCGACCAGCGCGCGAATTCACGCGGCGGCAGGACGCCGGCCCAGGTGTCGAATATCTGGAGGCAATCGGCGCCGGCCTCAAGCTGGCCGACGAGATATTCGATCGAACTCTCCACCAGAACGTCGATGATTTTTGCGAAGGCGTCCGGATGACGATAGGCGAGCATGCGCGCCGGCGCCTGATCTGGCGTGCCTTGTCCGGCGACCATGTAGGTCGCAACCGTCCATGGGGCGCCGCAGAAGCCGATCAGCGCGATATGAGGCGCGAGCTCGCGGCGGACACGGCGCAGCGCCTCGTAGACGGGCTCGAGCTTGCCAAAGTCGGCGCGGGTGGCGAGCGTTGCGATCTGCTCGGGCGTTGCCAGCGGATCGAGCCGCGGACCTTCGCCGGCTTCGAAGCGCACCGAGCGGCCCAGCGCATAGGGGATCACCAGGATGTCGGAGAAGATGATCGCGGCGTCGAAGTTGAACCTGCGGATCGGTTGCAGCGTGACTTCAGCCGCATAGTCCGGGGTGAAACAGAGATCGAGGAAGCTGCCAGCCCTGGCGCGCAGCTCGCGGTATTCCGGCAGATAGCGGCCGGCCTGCCGCATCATCCACAGCGGTGGCACGCTCTGCCGCCGGCCCGACAATACGTCGATGAAAGGCTTCGTCGCGGAGTCCTGTGGCACGCGAAAGTTCCTGATCACAACCGAGATTTGCCGCCCGTGATACACGCTGCGTCGCAATGGGCCAAGGCGATTATGGAACTCTGGTTCACGCGGGAGCGTTGTTGTGGGGTATGGAGGACCACATGGCTGAGAAATTCGATCCTGCCGCGCAGGACAAGCACGCCGACCATCCGCGCGACGCGCAGGCTGCCGACCGCGAAACCCACGCCAGGTTGCAGGCCGGCCTGGAAGACAGCTTTCCGGCGTCCGATCCGGTCAGCGTGACGCAGCCTGCGTCATCAAGGCACGACGGCGACCGGAACGGGTGGTCGCTGTGGGATAGATTGATGGCAGTGTTCCGATAAACACGATGCGAACCAAATTCAATCATGCCGCGAATGACTCACCGCGCAGCCTGCCGGAGACCGCCAGACGGCTCAGATCGGCCCGCGCTCGGGGCGATGCACCCGATCGACTTCAAAAGTCACGCCGAGCCGGCGCTCGAGATGCCAGACCACGACGCAGCGTCTCCGGATCGGCTCGTTCTCGATTTCAAGATCGAATGCAAACGGGATCGCCACGTCGCTTTCGACGGCTAGTCCCGCGCCGCCCGTCGAGATATTGAGCACAAGGCATCCGATGCTGGTGTCGCGGAAAAAGATCGTGCCGCGCTTCATCAGGATGGTCCGATGACTGTCGGTCTTGTATTTTTTCAGAATTGTATTCACGGCAATCTCCCACCCCGTCCCAATCGTTCCCCTAGTTGACCAGCACAGCGCCGTCGCAGCGGATTCCCATGACCCACAGATTGACCTGGCCGATGCTCACGCCGAGCGTTGCAAGCAGCGACGCCAACACCTGATCGACCGGACTGGTGACGCCGCTCAGGATGCCGGCCACCGCCGCGCCGAGACCCGGAATGGGAAGTCCGAGCGGGCCGACATTGACAGTCAGCGCCAAATTGCCGAGCAGACTCGAGGTCAGCGACGACGTGAAGTTGGTTGTCGTCACCGTCTTCATCGTCAGCGACTGAATGTCGCTATAGCTGAAGTTGACGTTGGTCGGCGTGGTGTTGCCCATGTAGGCATTGGCACGGCCGGTGACCGTGATGAGGCCGAGATTGACCAGCGTCGCGGGCGGTGGGTTCGGCGCGGTGGTGAAGTTGGTCATATCGGCGGGGGTGACGGCGCCGATCCACGCATTGATGATCCCCGGCGTGGCCCCCAGGGTGACTTGCGAGGTGTTGATGTTCGGAAAGCCGCAAGTGACCGCGTTGAGCGTCGCGGTGCCCGCGGCAACCTCGACGTAGACCGGCAGGTTGATCGCGGAGACAGGACCGCTGCCGAGCACCTGAACCGATACCAGCAGTCGGGTCTGGGCGGTGTGGACGCTGACACCCTGGGGGCCGTACTGCACCCAGCCCGATCCAACCGGCCGTTCGCCGACGGTCGCGAGCACGGACACGTTGGCGATGCCTGGCAAACCGAGATTGACTGTTGCCGCGATCTGGTGAGTGCCGTTGGCGAGCTGTGCCGTTGCGGAAAGCAGGTCGAAGACCGAAACCATAGCGCTGAGCTTGGGACTCTGCCCCACCGTGAGGTCGTCAAAGGGGCCGAGATCGATCAGCGAACCAGGGGTGATCTTGGTCGTGACGCTGGTGACGGCCTGGGAGATCGTCGACAGCGCGGTGGTCGCAGCGTTCGCGCCGTTGGTGGTCTGCTGCGCCGTCAGTGCAGCAGCAATGATGTCGGAGACCTTGATGTTGCTGGTCAGCAGGGTGTTATAGGTCACGCCGGTCATGTTGACCCGCGTCGCCAGCGCCGACAGGAAAGTCAGTGCGTCGATCTGGGCGCCGACCAGGGAATTATAGTCCATTACCGAGAGCGACAGCGTCGTGCCGAGCATGCTGCCGAGCATCGCGTTGACCACTCCTCCATTGAGCGCGAGCAGCCGCGATCCGATGGCGAAGGAGGCCATCGCGGTGGACGTCGCGGTGGCGGATGTCCGGATCGTATATTTGTTCGAGCCGGTAAAATAGCGCGCAAAATAGAGCGGCGTCTGGGTGTTCAGCGTGACCCGGGCAGCGTTGGCGTTGCCGGTCGCCGGGGTCACGAAGCGCGATTGTGGCGCTACCGCGGGGTTCGCCGTGTAGGTCCCGAGCTGGACGCCGACCAGCGCGCTGGCCGGATAGTTGTTCTGGGTCACCGTCGCGGTGGCGGCATTGACCGCGTTGGTCAGGTTGCTGGCGGCTATGATCGCGGCGAGGTCGGCGGTGGTCTGCGTCTTTCGTCGATCGGCAAAGATCGTACCGAGATCGACCGCAAGCCCCGCGCACCCGACGACGAGCGTCATCAGGCCCGCACTCATAATCGCGAAGTTTCCGCGGTGATCGGCGCGGAAGCGCTGCAACAGCGTCAGGATCGCGGCCATCCTAGAATCCTCCGTACTGGATCGCCGCCGAGCGGACGATGGTGGTCGGCGGAGCAGGAACGAACGGCAGGCTGTAGATGAAGTTGCCGGTCGCGTTGTAGTTCACGGTCACGACGTAGACATTGGCGTTCGCCGGCGACGGCGCAGCGCTGACCGAGAGATGGCTGGGGACCAGCAGCGGATAGGTTGAGGCGTTAGCGGTGACGTAACTCGTCGCCAGGCTGTTGCGCTCGGTATCGGTCAATCCTGCGACCGACGAACGCGCCGCCTCGGCGGCGAGTTGTTGAACGCCATGCACCATCGCCAGGTAAGAACCGAAGACGACGATGCCGAATATGAAGGCGAGAAACAGCGGCAGCAGCAGCGCAAATTCGACGGCCGACGCGCCGCTTCGACAGCGGAAAAAACGGATCATGGTACACCTCGCAACGCCTATCAGTTGCGCCACGTTGCGAGTCTTAGATTAAGGAAAACTCTGAAAATGCTTCCGCGAATCAGTGCCCGCGATCTGCGCGGATGGCTGTACAAAACTTGATGGGGTGCGCGATGCTTTATGGGGAGATCAAAATATTTGATGCGGTCCCCGCAGAAATCCGGATCGACGCGACGCGGAGTCAATGAATTCGGTCGTCGAATACCGTACCAATACGTGGCAATGCACGTAACGATGCATAAGAAGCGCGCCCGCCGCAAATTGAAGCTAAACCAATGTGCAACCAAATGTTAGTATAGCTCAATCACATACTACGGAGATCGTAATTGCGTCCGTGCTGAGATTGGAGCGCCGCGATGCACAGACCACGTCAACATTTGAATATTCCTACCGAGATCGTTCGCACTGTTGTTGCCATCGCCGAAACAGGAAGCCTGTCGAAGGCCGGGGAGCGTCTCGGCCTGAGTCAACCGGCGATCAGCTCGCAGGTGAAGCGGCTGCAAAGCCTGAGTGGCGGCGCACTCTTCGTGAGAACGGCGAATGGCACCACGACCACCGAGCTCGGCAAAGTTGCCGTGCAGCAAGCAAGGCGCATTCTTGAAGCGAATGACCAACTGCTTCGGCTCGGTGGCAACAATGAAGGACCGCAGCCGCTGCGGCTGGGGATCAGTACGATGCTCGCCGAAGAATTCCTGAAGGTGCAGCCAGCCGAGGCGCTTGCCGACGTACTGGTTCACGCCGACATGTCGCCGGCCATCATCAGGGGGCTGATCGACGGCTACATCGACATCGCCTTCGTCTACAGCAATCCCCAGATCGAAGCCGAAGACGAAGTCACCGTCGCCAACGAGGTCGAGGAGCGTTCGGCGTGGGTGCGGTCACGGGATTTTGTTCTGCGGCCGGGCGCACCGATCCCGATCCTGGCGTGGCCGGGCGACGACTGGATGATCCGTACGCTCACCAAGCAAAACATCTCGTACAAGATCGTGTTCAGAAGCCCGAACCATCAGCTGCGACTCGAGGCTGCGCGGGCCGGATACGGCCTGACGGCGTGCCCTGAGCGAATGATTCCACCCTTCCTCGTCTCGGCGAAGGACTACTATCTTCCGGAGCTGCCGGTCTATAAGCGCCTGCTGTGCGTGCGGCCGGGCCTCGAAGGAAGCCGTGCGACGGCGCTGGTGCAGCGGTTGTCGAGCCTGTTCTTCAGCGGCGCGAAGCCGATACGTCAGGTGAGCAACATGTAGCGTGTCCGGCGCCGCGCTCCGGTGGCGCCGTTCAATAGTGTGGAGGACGCTCGTTGGCGGGGCCCGGCGCATGCCGCTCGGCTTCCTGAAGCCGGTCCCGCATTTCTGAGATCTGGCGGGTCAGGGCGTCGATCTGTTTCCACTGGGCCGTGATGGTCTGGTTCAGCGTCTCGATGGTCTCGTCCTGGTAGGTCAGCCGGACTTCCAGTGCATCGATCCGTTCGCTGAGCTTTGCGACGTCATTCATGGGCGGAGCTTTCCGTGCAGCCGTGCTCGCGCAGGCCGTGCCCGAGCGCGACACGCTCGTCGAACACAAAGCACTCGCCGCGCCAGCGGCTGTCCCGCTCCGGCGTCTCCTCGAGATATCTGAGAATGCCGCCCTTGAGGTGATAGACCTCGGTGAAACCGTGGGCGAGCAGATAGGCGCTGGCTTTCTCGCAGCGGATGCCGCCGGTGCAGAACATCGCGATCTTCCGGTGCCTCGCCGGATCGAGCTCACGCGCGGCAAATTCCTTGAACTGGCCGAAGCTCGCGATCCTTGGATCCACTGCGCCCTCGAAGGTGCCCATCGCGACCTCGAAGGCGTTGCGGGTGTCGAGCAGCAGCGTGTCGGGAGAAGCGATCAGCGCGTTCCAGTCGACGGCCTCGACATAGGTACCGACCCGCCCTGTCGGGTCGACGGTGGCGTCGCCGAGGGTCACGATCTCCTTTTTCAGCCGAACCTTCAGCCGCTGGAACGGCATCTGTGCGGCTTCGGAGAATTTCAGCTCGAGATTTTCGAGGCGGCCGCCGAACAGCGGCCCGCGCTGCAGCTCCGCGACGAAGCCGTCGATGCCCTCGGTCGTGCCGGCTATCGTGCCGTTGATGCCCTCATGCGCGAGCAGCACGCTGCCCTTTAGGCCGAGCCCGGTGCATAGCGCGCGCAGGGGCTCGCGCAGCGCGTGAAAATCCGGCAACGCAGCAAATTGGTAGAAGGCGGCGACCTTGAGGGGCATCGCCGGGGTTTATCAGGCCGGCAGGACACGTGAAACCCCGCAAAGCCATGCGTTATCGTGATAATTCCTCTGGCATGCCAGGCATTGCCCAGCCGGGGATGAATGTGCCATTTACTCGGTGTCCGCGGCAGAAGCGCCCGGAATGTCAAGAAATGCCAAAAAATGCCAGGCAATCACGATCAAGCGAGCTCTCTCTCATGAGGAATTTCCATTTCGCCGGCCGTTCCACGGTCCATGCCCAAAACGCGATGGTGGCGACCTCGCATCCAGAGGCGGCGCTGGTGGCCATCGAAGTCATGCGCGAAGGCGGCACGGCGGCCGACGCGGCGGTTGCGGCCTGCGCGCTGCTCGGCGTCATCGAGCCGCAATCGACCGGCATCGGTGGCGATTGCTTCGCGCTGATCCAGCCGAAGGGCGAGGGCAAGATCGTCGCTTATAACGGGTCCGGCCGCGCACCGATGGCCGCGACCGTCGACTGGTATCTCGAGCGCAAGATCCACTCGGTACCGTTGACCTCGGCACATGCCGTCAGCATTCCCGGCGCGATCGATGCGTGGGACGTCATCCTGAGGAATCACGGCAAGTTCGGCTTCGACCGGCTGCTGCAGCCGGCGATCAAGGCCGCCGAAGAGGGCTACGTCGTCGCGCCGCGCATCGCCTTCGACTGGAAGAACCAGTTCGAGAAGCTGAAGAACGGCACCAACACCGAGCGCTATTTGTTACCGCACGGCAAGCCGGCGGTGGCCGGCGACGTGATCCACCAGCCCGAGCTCGGCAAGACCTTGCGCGCGATCGCGCAAAACGGCCGCGACGCCTTCTACAGCGGCGAGATCGCCGCCGACATGGTGGACACGCTGCGTCGCATTGGCGGCCTGCACACGCTGGAAGACTTTGCCGCCCATACGACCGAGACGACGTCGCCGATCGGCACCATGTACAAGGGCCATGACGTCTGGCAGTGCCCGCCGAACGGGCCGGGCATCACCATGCTGGTGATGCTGAACATCCTCTCGCGGTTCGACTTGACGAAGTTCAAGCCGCTCAGCATCGAGCGCTTCCACCTCGAGGCCGAAGCCGCGCGCATCGCCTACATGATGCGCGAGCAGCATATCGGCGATCCCCAGCACGCCCATGTCGACGTCACCGGCATCCTCGCCAAGGAATTCGCCGACGAGCACATCAAGAATATCCGGATGGACGGACTGCTCGACCTGCCGAACGTTGCACCGCCGATGAACCCGTCGACGGTCTACATCACCGTGGTCGACAAGGATCGGAACGTCTGCTCCTTTATCAACTCGATCGCGCATTCGTTCGGCTCGGCGATCGTGTCTGATAAGACCGGCATCCTGCTTCAGAACCGGGCCGGTGGCTTCCGCATCCAGCCGGGCCACCCCAACTGCATCGCGCCGGGCAAGCGTCCGCTGCACACCATCATCCCGGCGCTTGCGACAATGAACGGCCGCGCGGTGATGCCGTTCGGCGTGATGGGCGGGCAGTATCAGCCGGTCGGCCAGACCCACGTGCTGACCAACATGCTCGACTATGGCTGCGACGTGCAGGAGGCGATCGATATGCCGCGCGGCCTGCATTACGAGGGTGTCTACCAGCTCGAGGACAGCGTGCCGGCCGATATCGTCGAAGGCCTGAAGAAGATCGGTCACAAGACCACCAGCCTGGTCCCACCGCTCGGCGGCGGCCAGGCGATCTGGATCGACTGGGACAAGGGCACGCTGACCGGCGGCTCCGATCCGCGCAAGGACGGCTGCGCGCTCGGCTACTGATGCACAGCGGCTCCTCCCCGCTGTTTGCGGCGTTGCAGCTGACCGGCCCCGTCCCGGGCGTGAAGTCTCTCCGTTGCTCGACGATTTTGCGCCGCGATGGCGGCATTGCGGGTCACTGAAAAACGGCTAGAGATTTGCCGTTCGCTGCGCTAGAGACGGCGATCCTTCACGAAAGGTGCAAGATGCGATCTTCCCGACGCACGATCATCAGGACCGCGTTCGCCAGCCTCGCGGCGGCGGTCTCCACGTCCGTTGTCAGTTCGATGGCAGCGGCCCAAACCGCAGGAAAGCCCATGACCACAGCCTCAGGCCTTCAGATCATCGACAGCAAGGTCGGCACCGGCGCCTCGCCGAAGCCAGGCCAGACCTGCGTCATGCACTACACCGGCTGGCTCTACGAGAACGGCCAGAAGGGCAAGAAATTCGACTCGTCCGTCGACCGCAACGAGCCGTTCGAGTTTCCGATCGGCCAGGGCCACGTGATCAAGGGCTGGGATGAGGGCGTATCCACGATGAAAGTGGGCGGCAAGCGCACGCTGATCATTCCGCCCAGTCTCGGCTATGGCGCGCGCGGCGCCGGCGGCGTGATCCCGCCGAATGCGACTCTGATGTTCGACGTCGAATTGCTGGGCGTGAAATAACCAGCATGCAACAACGGGTGGCGCAGCGATGAAGATCTCGATCCTCGACGATTATTTCGACACGCTGCGCACCCTCGATTGTTTCCATAAGCTCGACGGCAACGACGTCACGATCTGGAACGATCATGTCGGGGATGTCGACACGCTGGCCGAGCGACTGCGCGACACCGAGGTACTGGTTCTGATCCGCGAGCGGACGCAGATCCGCACCCCACTGCTCGAGCGCCTACCGAAGCTGAAGCTGATCAGCCAGCGCAGCGTCTATCCGCATATCGACATCGAGACCTGCACGCGGCTCGGCATCATCGTCTCGTCGAGCCAGCATGCGGATACACCGTCCTACGCCACCGCCGAATTCACCTGGGGCTTGATTCTGGCGGTGATGCGCGCGATCCCGCAGCAGATGGCGGCGCTGAAGGCCGGCAAATGGCAGATCGGCGTCGGCCAGACCCTGCGCGGCAAGACGCTCGGCATCTACGGTTACGGCCGGATCGGCGCCGTGATCGCGGGCTACGGCAAGGCCTTCGGCATGAAGGTGCTGGTCTGGGCGCGCGAATCCACCTTGGCGAAGGCGCGCGCCGACGGCTACGAGACATCAGCCAGCAAGGCAGACTTCTTTGCGCGGTGCGACGTGCTGTCGCTGCACATGCGGCTCGTCGACGCGACGCGCGGCATCGTCAAGGCGGAAGATCTCGCGCGCATGAAGGAAACGGCGCTGATCGTCAACACCAGCCGGGCGCCGCTGATCGAGCCGGGCGCGCTGGTCGACGCACTGCGCGCCGGCCGGCCCGGTATGGCCGCGGTCGACGTCTACGAGAAGGAGCCGCTGCGCGACACCTCCGATCCGCTGCTCAACATGGACAACGTCGTCTGCACGCCGCATATCGGCTATGTTTCGCGCGACGAGTACGAAATCCAGTTCACCGACATTTTCGATCAGATCGTGGCCTATGCCGCTGATACACCGACCAACGTCGTCAACCCGGATGTGCTTGCGAAGGCGCGCTCCAGGAACTGACCGGATTACGGGCACGAAAAAAGACCGGCCCCTCTCTCTTCAACATTGATCGGGCAATCAGAGGTTCTTGTTCGCCGCGTTGGCCGTCCGGTTGACGGCGTCCTTGGCGATTTCCTTGGCGTCGCCGACGGCCTTCTGGCCCTTGCCCTTGGCCTCCTGGATCGCGCCTTCGCCCTGCATTTCCTCGGAACCCGTGGCCTCGCCGATTTTCTGCTTGGCCTTGCCCATTGCTTCGTTGGCGTTACCCTTGATCTTGTCGGTGGTGCTGCTCATGACTTCTCCTTCGGAATGCATTGAATCTTCGCAAGGGAAACGTCTGCCAGCGGCCAATGGTTCCGATTTTCCGCTCGCCTGTGCGCGCTGTTTTCGCTAGCGTTCCACGCAACGAAACTTAACTGGCGAAAGCAGGAACAATGAGCGGTTCCCACGACCACACCCATTCTCACGACCACCATCATCATCACGACGACGAACGCTGGAAGCACGACGGCGTGCGCGTGATTCCCGGCAATCAACTCGATTCGAATGTGCCGTCCACGGCCGGCATGGACCGCAAGGCCGCGATCAATTTCGCGCGTGTCGGCGCGCAGAAACTCTGGGCGGGTACCGTCAGCATCAAGCCGGACGCCAAGACCGGCGCGCACCATCATGGCCATCTCGAAAGCATCATCTATGTCGTGAAGGGCAAGGCGCGGATGCGCTGGGGCGAGAAGCTGCAGTTCACCGCCGAGGCCGGCCCCGGCGATTTCATCTTTGTGCCGCCTTACGTGCCGCACCAGGAAATCAACGCCAGCCGCGACGAGGTGCTGGAATGCGTGCTGGTGCGCTCGGACGGCGAGGCGGTCGCGATCAATCTCGACATCGAGCCGGTGGAGAAGCCCGAGTCGGTGTTGTGGGTCGATCCGGTCCATCGCCATCCCGACGAAAAGAAGTAAGAAAACAGCTTGGCTCTCCGCTATGGCGGAGGCCTTCATGCAAGGGAGGCGTCCATGTCACTCGTTCGCTACGAGAGCGCCGGCTATGTCGCGACCATCACGATGGCGCGCAGCGACAACCACAATGCGCTCAACAACGCGCTGTGCGCGGATCTGCGCGACGCTTGGCTGCGCTTTCGCGACAGCGAGGATCGCGTCGCCGTGCTGGCCTCGTCGGAAGAGAAGTATTTCTCCGTCGGCGCCGATGTCGGTGACCTCCCCGTCAACATGTGGCACGCAGTGCCTGGCCTGGGTGTGGAGCTGGACAAGCCGGTGATTGCCGCGACCTCCGGCTGGGTCGTGGGCGGAGCCTTCGTGTTGGTCCAGATGGCCGATCTGTGCGTGGCGTCGGAGACGACACGTTTCATCTACCCTGAGGGAAAGATCGGCACCACCGCGGGCGGCGTCTCATCGGTGATGGCGCGGATGCCGCACAAGATCGCGATGGAGTTTCTGCTCGTCGGCGAGGAATTGTCGGCGGAGCGCGCGTTCCAGATCGGGTTCGTCAACAAGGTCGTGCCGAAGGGCCAGCACGTCGCGATGGCGCAGGAGATGGCCGCGAAGATCGCCGGCAACGCGCCGCTGGTGGTCCGCGCGCTGAAGAAGCTCGCCCGCGAGGCCATGCCGAAGGGGCCGCTGGAGACGGTTGCCGACGTCCGCCGGCTGCTCGATGAAGTCAGGGACAGCGAAGATATCAAGGAAGGCGTGAAGGCCTTCGCGGAGAAGCGCAAGCCGAGGTTCACGGGCAAGTAGGGCCCGCCGTCATTGCGAGCGAAGCGAAGCAATCCATCTATCCGAAGTGTGGCACTATGGATTGCTTCGCTTCGCTCGCAATGACGGGGTCAGGGCGCTACACAAACACCGTGTGATCGATGGGGCCGGTCGGCACCACGTAGCCGTAACGTGTATTCGACGGCTCCGGTCCCGCCTTGTCGTACTGTGCTCTCATCATCGCGAAGCGGTCGCCCTTCAGTTCCAGCATCGCGCGCTTCGGCTGGATATTGTAGAGGCGCGCGTTGTTATCGCCGAAGATCGCGGTCTTCACCGGTCCTTCGGCGGGCCCGAGTGGGGCGTAGCCGAACTTCTTCTGCATCGCTTCGGGAATTTCCAGCCGGCGCAGCCCCTCGATCTGCCATTGCGGTGCACCGGTCCACAGCGCATCCGTGCCCCAGCAGACATGATCGACGCCGAGCCCCTTGATCAGGGTGCCCATCAGGGCGGCGCAGACATTGGGCTCGGCGACCAGCGTGGTCGCGAACAGCTGGCCGACATCGCCATAGACATTATTGACGCCGTATTGCGCGGGGATATCGGCGAGATCGCTGGTCCAGGCGATGCGGCCAGTGCGCTCGAACTCGGCGAGCGCCACCTTGGGATCGCCGCCGACATGGCGGTAGGCCGCGTGATAGATCACGAAGTTGAGCTGCGGCCAGTCCTTGGCCGCCTGGCCGACATCGGCGACGTCGGCAAAGCCGCGCAAATTCGGATACTGCTTCTCGATGCCGGGCGGGAACAGGCCCTTGTGGATGCAGACATTCTTGATGCCTGCCTTCACCATCCTCTCATAACCCTTGTAGGCGACCTTCTCGTCGTCCATCCGCCAGGGATAGCGGCTGATCTCCTTGTGGGTGTTGTCGCCGATCGTGTAGCCCTTGCAGGACTCCGGCTTCAGCGCCAGCGCAGCGTCGAGCTTGTCGAGCCAGTTGGGCTGTCCGGGCGTGAAGATGGCGTGACAGAACATCCGCCGCGAGCCGGCCTCGTCGTTGATCTTCTTGCGGGCGTCGGCCATCTGCTCATTGGTCAGGAACCAGTCCTGCTCGATATCCGACGGGGCCGAGGAGATCAGCGCGATCTTCGTGTCGGAATCGAGAAACATCTCCTTCTTGTAGTTGTTGAACTTCAGGTCCTCGATGGTTTGCTCATGATCGTTGAGCTCCTTGTTCCAGCCGGCCTTGCCGACCGCCTTGCGCATCTCGACGAAGCCCATGATACGGGTGTCGTCGCGCAGGAAATGCGTGTGCATGTCCATGATGAACTGGTCTTTCAGTCCGTTGGCACGCTCCTGCGCCATCGCGGGCGTCGCGGCTTCCGCCGGCGTCACGTCGAACAGCGGGCCGTAGACCTGGTTCATCGCGACAAAGGAGGCCGCCATGCCGGCCGCGGTCTGGAAGAATCTCCGACGGTCGAGGCCCTGCTTGCCGCCGAGATCGTCGGCCATCGCGAGCAGCCGTGCCTCGACCTCGCGCTGCCGTTCGTTCTGTGGATCGGGATAGAACTCGTCGCTGGAGACGATCTGGGTCGGAATCGGCGTCTGGTGCTGGCACAGTTCGGAGGGCATTAAGGCGGCAAGTTCTTTTTCGGTCAGGTTGCTGCTCATACTTTGCTCCCGCTTCACGCCGGATGTTTCCGGTCGGGCCGCACGGAGACTAAGCTCAACTCCATCCGTCGTCCGCGCGGAACGGCGATCGCCGCGTTCACAAAGTCGTGCACCGTATTTGTCATTGTGAGATGCCGACGTCACCCACTCGCTCGCGGCTTCGCGCCGGCGCTGTTATGCTCGATCAGACCGGACGAAGAATCCGAACCGCAGGGAAGACCAGTCATGACGCACTTCGATCAATCGCGGCCCGACCATTCGCGCCGCACCGTCATCAAGGGCATTGGCGTTGCGACTGCGGCCGGCGCTTTTGTCGGCGTGCCGGCGCAGGCTGCAACGGCGGTTTCTGCCGATGGCGAGATCTGGAGCAACGAATACTGGGCGAAGAAGGGCGACATTCCCTTGTGGATGTTTCGCAAGCGGATCGGCGCGCCGAAGCCGGGCGAGCCCGCGCGGCCCGTCGTGTTCTTTGTCCACGGCTCGTCGGTGACCTCAAGGGCGTTCGACCTCACGGTGCCAGGCAAGGGCGAATATTCGCTGCTGAATGCATTCGCGCGCTATGGCTTCGATTGCTGGACCATGGACCACGAGAACTACGGCAAGTCGGGCCGCACGTCGGGAAACGCCGATATCGCGAGCGGCGTCGAGGACCTGAAGGCGGCCGCCGAAGTGCTCGCCCGCGAGACCGGGCAGGCGAAATATCACTTCGTCGGCGAATCCTCGGGTGCCTTGCGCGCCGGCGCCTACGCGATGGCTGCACCCGAGCGGATCGACCGGCTGGTGTTCGCGGCATTCACCTACAAGGGCGAGGGATCGCCGACGCTGGCGAAACGCGCCGAGCAGCTCGCCTATTACCGCACTCACAACATGCGCAAGCGCGACCGTGACATGATCCGCTCGATCGCAACCCGCGACAGACCGGGCACGTCGGATCCGGCGGTGATGGAGGCGCTGGCCGACGTCGAGATGCAGTTCGGCGACCAGATCCCGACCGGCACCTATCTCGACATGACCGCCAACCTGCCGGTGGTGCATCCGGAGAAGGTGCTGGCGCCGGTGCTGCTGGTGCGCGGCGAATATGATGGCATCGCTGCCGTTCCCGATCTCGAGGAGTTCTTCAACAAGCTGCCGAATGGCGACCGGCAGTTCATCATCCTGCCCGGCACCGCACATTCGGTGGCACTGGCGATCAACCGCGAGCTGTTCTGGCATGTGACGCGGGCCTTCCTGACCATGCCGGCGCCGGTCGTGACCTGAGGCTCCCTCGCGGCAGGACGCCGCAAGAAAAATTTGCGCTGCCATGTCGGGGATCTGTCACGCGGTTCGTCCTCGGGGCACAACCCGAGAAAAAGGGAGCGCCTTCATGGCCAAAATGGTCTTCATCAATCTGCCGGTCACCAATCTCGCCCGTTCCACCGCCTTCTACGAGGCGATCGGCGCGACCAAAAATCCGCAATTCTCCGACGATACCGCCTCCTGCATGGTGATATCAGAGACCATCCACACCATGCTGTTGACCCACGAGAAATTCAGCCAATTCACGCCCAAGAAAATCTCCGACGCCAAGACCGCGAGCGAAGTGCTGATCTGCCTCTCCGCGGATAGCCGCGACGCCGTCGACGACACCGTGAACAAGGCCAAGGGGGCCGGCGGTACCGCCGATCCGGCGCCGAAGCAGGATTACGGCTTCATGTATGGCCGCAGCTTCGAGGATCCCGATGGTCACATCTGGGAGCTGATGTGGATGGACGTCGCAGCCGCGACCAAGGCGCAATCCGCGACCGCTGACGCCTGATCGCCTTTCGCGCGCGCAAGGAGTTCAGTCATGTCAAAGGTGTCACCCTGCCTATGGTTCAAGGATGAGGCGGAGGAGGCTGCGAAGTTCTATGTCTCGCTGCTGCCTGATTCCCGCATCGATTTCGTCCAGAGGAATATTGGCGACGGCCTGGCCGGAAAGGCCGGCACGGTGCTGGTGGTCTACTTCAGGCTCGCCGGTCAGCGCTTCATGGCGCTGAACGGGGGGACGAAGATGGAGTACAACTGGGCCGTGTCGTTCTCGATCGATTGCGTCGATCAGGCCGAGATTGATCGGCTCTGGAACGCGCTGCTCACCAATGGCGGCAAGGAGGAGCAGTGCGGCTGGGTGCGCGATCGTTTTGGCGTCCCCTGGCAGATCGTGCCGGCGGGGATTCGCAACTACACCGACGGGCCCGACAGGGCCGGCGCCGTGCGCGCGATGCAGGCGATGCTTGGCATGGTCAAGCTCGACATCGAAGCCCTGCGCAAGGCCTATGAGGGCAAGTCGGCGGCGTAGCGCGCAGGACGTTGATGTGCAAGGTGGGCAAAGGTGCTCTCGCGCCGTGCCCACCCACAGATCCTTGTTGAGATATATGTGTCCGTCTCGACGGTCTCACCACTCAGGCTGCGGATCGCCCTTCCGCCACGGCGCTATCGGCGCGAAGACCAGGCGCCCGACCGTCTTCAGGACCGGAATGATCGCATAAAAGAACAGCGCGCCAATGATGAATCCCGCCAGCACCGGGAAACTATGCATGCGCAGGGTTGGATAGAACAGACCCACAAGAAACAGCACCTCGATGAAGTAAGACCGCACCGACTGCAGTCCCGGATTGGGTCGATAGCCCGCGTTGTCTGGCAGGATGTGAGAAAACAAGCTGTCGGAAATCCTGCACCCGATCATTGCACCGAGGCAACCGAACGCCAGCGGTGTTTGCCAGAGCACCGTGCCCGTGATGCCGAGCAGCCCGACGACCCACAGTGAAAGGATCAGGCCTCCGAAGAATACGACCTGACCGAAGCCGTCGGGTATCTTGACCCCGGCAATCGCACCGAAGTAGCGCCACAACCGGCCTTTGCGCTCTTGCAACGAGTGCCGAAGCGTCAATGCCAGATCAATGATCTGCAGAACTGCGAGAATGATCAGCGTATAGCTGGAACCCACTATCCAGATATTGCGGTCATCACCGGCCATGAGGCTGCTCCGCTCGAACGGCTGAAGAGCGCAGATAATCATTGCCAGCAGGGAGCCTCAACCATGGCTCGCTCGCAAGGCGGCGCTGTGTTGACTTGTTAGTTAGTGTCGATGGCTTGGAAAGGCGTTCAATGCGGTGGACATGAAAGTGAGATCGGATCACACTCGTCACAGAAGATCGCACCGGCGCACGTCACACTTCCCCACGTCAAACTTCGCTCACACCCGCTTCCATCACATCACACGCCACCAGTGATCTCCGTATCAGCATCACATTCAGTTCTGCGGCGTCCGGCCGCACGCACGGCGATCGTTGCTGCTGCGATCTTCGTCGTGGCGCACTTCGTGCTGTTGCTCGGCATCACAACGCCGGACAAGCTCTATTTCGACGAGGTGCACTACGTGCCGGCGGCGCGGCAGATGCTCCTGCCGGTGATCCAGGAGCCGATGCTCAACCCGATGCATCCGCCGCTCGCCAAGGAGATCATCGCGCTCTCGATCAAGGCGTTCGGCGACCGGCCGCTGGGATGGCGCTATCCCGCGACGTTATTTGGTGCGCTTGCGCTGGTCGGCGTCTATCTCTGCGCGCTCGCGCTGTTCGCATCTCAGGGGCCCGCGGTAGCGGCCGTGCTGCTCGCCTTCTTCAACCAGATGCTGTTCGTGCAGTCGCGGATCGCGATGCTGGATATTTTCGCGCTCGCCTTCAGCCTGTTTGCGATCGCGGCCTTCATCCATGGCTTCAGGCAAAGCCGGCCGCAGCTCGCCTTCGCGCTGGCGGGGTTTGCCGTGGGCTTATCGGCTGCCTGCAAATGGAGCGGGCTGTTCGTGCTCGCGACCTGCATCGCGATAACAGCGACGATCTGCCTGATGCAGAGCTGGCGCACGCGCTTTGCCGACGGCAATCCTGAGGATTGGTACCAGCCGGATCTATGGCCGGATTTCCGCGTCCATCACTTCATCGCCTGTTTCATGCTGATTCCGGCGGTCGTCTATCTCGCGACCTTTGTGCCACTGTATGGCCTCTCGCTCGCCGATCTCATCGAGGCGCAGCGCCGCATCTTTGCCGACAACACCACCAGCGCGATCGCCGGACATCCCTATTCGAGCTCATGGCCGTCCTGGCCGTTCCTCGTGCGGCCGGTCTGGTATCTGTTCGACAAGGTGGACGACGGCCGGATCGCGGCGGTCGTATTTCTCGGCAATCCGCTGATCCTGTGGCCCGCGCTGATCGCGCTCGCGGTAGCGCTGCGCGACTGGATCGTCGCGCGCAAGCGTGATGCATTCCTGGTGCTTGCGTTCTACCTCGGCCCGTATTTCGCCTGGGCGTTGCTGCCGCGGACGCTCGGCTTCATCTATTACTATCTGCCGGCCGCGACCACGGCGAGCTTTGTGCTGGTCTATGCATTGACGCGCAAGGGCACACCGCGCTGGCTGCTCTGGGCGTTCGTCGCCCTCGGATGCGCCGGCTTCGTCGCGATGCTGCCGATTACGGCCGCCTTCATCGAGACGTCGATGGCGACGTTCAATCGGCTCATGCTGTTCAAGAACTGGATCTGAGATCCGGTCGCCTCGGAATCAGATGCCGAACCAGGAAATCCGGCTCCAGGAGATGTGGTGCCGGTGAAAATGCGGCCAGAAGATCGGGAACGGCTCCCAATAGGCGTAGCGCCGGTAATGGCGATGGGCGTAACGGCGATGGCGGCGCGGCACGGGTTCGGCCGCCGCCGGCTGTGGCGATGCCTCCTCCGCGGCCTTCGGTACGATCGACGGCCGCGGCACGCTTGCCGGCGTCTCGCCCTGCGCCGGCGCGGCGGCGGCGGCCGCCGGGGCCGCGGCGTCCTTTGCCACGGGGGCGTCGTCGGCACGTGCCAGCGATGAGCTGATGGTCAGCAGTGCCGCAATGGCAATGCCCGTCAATTGCTTTCTCATGTTGATATTCCCCAGGGGCAATTCGCCGGGCCGTTCAGCCGCGGCTGGTGGAAATGGAATTTTGAAATCGAGCGATCCGCCTGCCGTTTCCGACAGGCGGATTGAATGCGTGGACGTTATTGCGACGCGGTTTTGGTGTCCATGTTCACGACCTGCACGCGGCGGTTGGCCGGGTCCATCGGTGCGTTCGGGTCCTTCGGCCTGTCCTTGCCGTAGCCGACGGTCACGAGGTTGGAGCCGTTCAGGCCGTAGTGATCGACCAGATATCTCTTGATGGTGTCGGCGCGGCGCTCCGACAGATCCTGGTTATAGGCCTCGCCGCCGATCGCATCGGTGTGGCCGGCGACCACGAAGGTCGAGCCCTTCAGGCTGGTGTCGGACAGCGCCTTGCCGAGCTCCTGCACGGCCTGGGTCGAGCCCCTGCTGATATCCGCCGAGTTGTAGTCGAAGTGAACCTCCAGATCGATCTTCGGCTTGTTCGAGGCGATCTCGGCGATCTCCTGGCGTTCACCAAGCGACAGCGAGCGGGTCTGCCGGTTGCGGACGCTATTGAGGAAGCTCGATTCCTGGGCCGTGGTGGCCGGGTCAACCTGCGGGCCGGCCGACAGGCCGCGGGTGAGCGGCTTCGGCTTCAGCGCATTCAGGATCTGGTTGGCCGGGACGAAGCCGTCACCAGCCAGTGCGAGGCCCGCCGTCATCGACAGCGCAGCGCCGATCGTCAGAAGAGACAGGGAAACAGAGCGGGTCATGGTTTTCGTCCTCTACTGTGACGCCAGCCAGTCTGGCTTGCTGTCGATTTGATGCGGGGACAGTAGGATCGGTTCAAAGCCCTGAATGTGATCTAGGTCACGTTGGACTTGCCGGCCCCATTTCGCTGTCCGTCCATCGGTAAGGGCAGGCGAGGGGGCACTCCTTTGAGTCGTGTTCCCAGAGCCGTCTCCCGGCTTCCCAGAGCCGTCGCCCGGTGCCACGTCGCATCGTCGTTCGACCGCGTTCGAGCGGCGCGATGTCCTGTGTGATCTGCATCACGGTAGAGAATTGCGCGCGGGATCACATTGCACCCATCGGATGAGGACCTCCCGGGCAGCACGCCCCGAGGTCAAGGCAAGGGGAGAGTGGATCATGCGGCGGCTTTTGATTGCAGCTCTATCACTGGCGGGATTTCTAATCAGCGCAGATGCAGCGCTTGCCGACAAGCGGGTGGCTTTCGTGGTCGGCAACGGCGCCTACAGGAACGTGGCGCAACTGCCCAATCCACCGGCCGATGCCAAGGCGATGGCCAAATTGCTGCGCAATGTCGGCTTCGAGGTCGTCGAGGGATCGAACCTGACCCGCGACAAGATGACCGAAAAGCTCCTGGAATTCGGCACCAAGGCGGGAGGCGCCGACGTCGCGGTGTTCTTCTATGCCGGTCACGGCATCGCAGTGAACGGCACCAACTATCTGCTTCCGGTCGACGCCGACCTGAAATCCGAAATGGACGTCAAGCTTGGCGCCGCGATCAACGTCGATCTCACGCTCGAGCAGACCATGGGCGACGCCAAGGTCAAGCTGGTGTTGCTCGACGCCTGCCGCGACAATCCGTTTGCCGCCAAGATCCGTTCGGCCAAGGCCACCCGCAGCGTCAGCGTGGAGAGCGGCCTTGCCGAGATGAAGTCGGGCGAGGGCACCCTGATCGCGTTTGCGACCGGCCCGGGCCAGACCGCACTCGACGGCGAGAACGGCACCAACAGCCCGTTCACCCGCGCGCTGCTCGCCAACATCGCCGCCCCCGGCGTCGAGATCCAGCAGGCCATGACCAAGGTCCGCGCCCAGGTCAACGAGGAGACCAACAAGGGCCAGCTGCCCTGGGGCCACACCAACCTGATCGGCACCGTCTATCTCAATCCGGCGGCGGCGCCCTCGGCCGAAATCGCGACGACCGAGGCGGTGGCAGCGTCCGGAACCGGCTCCGAGGTCGAGATCGAGTTCTGGCGCTCGATCAAGGACACCAACAAGGTCGAAGAGCTCAACGCCTATCTCACCAAATATCCGAACGGCACCTTCAAGCCGATCGCGCTCGCCCGTATCGCCTCGCTGCAGGACGGCCCCTCGACCACGACGCGCAACCTCACCACCGGCACCGACACCGATCCGGCGACCTTCACCGACGAAGCGACCCAGGTGAGCGAGGACCAGCTCGGGCTCGATCGCAACCAGCGCCGCGACGTGCAGCGCCGGCTCACCACCCTCGGCTTCGACGTCAAGGTCTCGGGCAAGTTCGACGACACCACCCGCACCGTGATCACCCGCTGGCAGGCCGCCCGCGGCTATCCGAAGAGCGGCTATCTCAACGCGCTGCAGCACAAGGCGCTGCAGAATGAGATCCTGTCGACCCACGTTGCCTCGGCCGCCAGCGACGATTCCGACGACGAGCCCGCCCGTCCGTCGCGCCACCATGGTGGCGGCGGTGGCGGTGGTGGCCGCCACTATCGTCGCGGCGGCGGTGGCCCGGGCGCCTTCTTCGGTGGCTTCATGGGGGGACTGTTCCGTCACTGAGGTTCTGAAATCTGAACACATCGAAGGCGGCCTCAGGGCCGCCTTCTTCCTTTGACGGTGATGCGTAGCTGATGATGCGTAGCTGATATTTGCCCGGCCGCTCTGCAAACCTGCGCGAATCTCGCTACATTGCGCGCTGATGCCCCGCGCCACCGAACCCCTTTCCCTGAGCACTGCCTCTGCCCGCCGAATCTGGCTGCGTGCGCAGCGGCTCGACACCCAAGCGCCGTTCGGCGAGGGCGCTTCCGCCGTCGCCGCCGCGGTCGATCATCTCGGTTATGTGCAGATCGACACCATCAATGTGATCGAGCGCTGCCACCACCACATCCTGTTTTCCCGTATCCCGAACTACCGGCGCGCCGACCTCAAGCAGGCGCAGAGGGCCGACAAGAGCGTATTCGAATACTGGACGCATGCGCTGTCCTACATTCCTTCCAAGGACATCGGCTTCTTCCTGCCGGCGATGAAGGCGCACCGGCGCGAGGGCCACAAATGGTTCTCGTCGGTGACGCCGGCAGACACACGCAAGGTGATGCGGCTGCTGCGCGCCGGTCCGCTCACCATCCGCGACATCGACGACGACGTGCTGACCGAGAAGGAGCATCTCTGGCAGAGCCGCAAACCCTCCAAGCGCGCGCTGCAACTCGCCTTCTATGGCGGCGCGGTCACGGTCAGCGAGCGCACCGGCATGCTGAAGACCTATGAGTTGATGATCAGGCATTTCGGCTGGGACAAGCCGCCGAAGCCGGCATCGGCATCCGCCTTCGTCGCCTATCTGCTCGACCGTGCGCTGCGCTCGCAAGGCATCGTCAGCCTGGACTCGATCTGTCATCTCGATGCGCCCAGCAAGAAGGCGGTGCGCCGCCTGATCGACACCCGCGTCCGCCGCAAGGAGCTGCTTCCGATCGCGATCGAGGGTGCCGGCAAGCAGGAGCATTGGGCGCGGCCCGACATGCTCGAACCCGCGGGCGAAGGCGATCCGGGGCTCGTCCACATCCTCTCGCCGTTCGATCCATTGATTATCCAGCGCAAGCGCACCGAGCTCATTTTCGGCTATGGCCATCGTTTCGAGGCCTATGTGCCGAAAGAAAAGCGTCTGTTTGGTTATTTCGCGCTGCCGGTGCTGGTCGGTGACGAGATCGTCGCCGCCCTCGACCTCAAGACCGACCGGCAGAACAAAAAGCTCCTGATGCAGAAATGGAGCTGGGTCGGGCCGGGCAAGAAACAAGCGGCGCGCAAGGAGCTGAAGCGCCGCATCGAGGAGGAGCTGGATCGGTTCGAGGAGTTTCAGCTGGCGGAATAGGGGAACGACGTCGCTGTTATCAGGCCTTTTTGCAACCGTTTTCGCAAGATCCGTAAGAGCTTCGAGCGTAAGTTCTGGTGCAACTGCGAGCAGCAATCCGATACGGGCCATCTCATGCGTTACTTGCTTAAGCGTCGCGATCGTTCCACCAATCGTAATGCCGGCTCCAGCGACAACGGCAGCCAACAGGTTTGGCTGATTAGACACATGAAAGATCAATACGACCAGAACCACGAGCACGCACAGGGCGGTTGCAACACGCATCCAATAAGCAAGCCTGAGATCTCGAGCCAAGCCGTCCAGCACGTCGGTCAGGCGTTCACGATTTATGGTCCGTCCTTCTCCGTCAGGGTTAGTGATTTCTGGAAGCGGTGCCGCTCCATCGCTCAGCCGACTGCAATTGTTCGGATGTCTCTTAAGAATAGCCATTCGTGGCCTGCTTCGGTGTTAGATGTCCGTCCGCATGCGGGCGGGTTACTACAGTTGCGAGTCTACGAAGGGCTGGGTGAGAAAATGTTTCGGGTCGAAGACCGCGCCAGCGGTGCGCTTTGGTTTATTCACAGGTTATTGATGAGATGGCATCGATGAATGCCTGATCGTCGTTCGCATAGGCGCTCATCGCGACGGCGATCGCCGCGACGGAATACTTAAATCTTCAACTGGCGCAGCTTGGTGCTCTTGACGGGTAGTTCGTACATCGCTCCGCCCTGAACAGTCGCGGGGATGGTTAGGATCACTGGCCAGAGCGCCAAGATGCGCTCCGTTTGCTTTATTACAGGGGCCTTATAGAGGCCTTGAGAGAGAAAGAGCCCGATCAAGTTGGAATTGCGGAAGGTGTGATATTCTGCGCGGTTTCGAGTGATGCGTCGGTCGCCGGAGATGACGATCCACTGTCCGTCCTTACTGAGGTCAGCGATCCAATCGATATCGCTGATGTTCCGCGGATATCTCTCAGCAAGATATGTGACTTCGTGTTCACCCTTAAACAATTCGCGGAAGGCTCGGGCCATCGCCGGGGACATGTTGTGGTCAAAAAAGATCTTCACGCAGCAAGTGATTGTTCAAACTTCACTGCATCTCTAACCGCAGACGGCGATACCTCATATAGCCGACTAACACGATCTACAGAGCCTTCGGCGTTCATTGCGTCAACTAGCACGACGGTCGGCACGCCGTAGGCGTTCGTGATCGGCTGCCCAAAAGCGCGCATTGGGTCGATCACGATGCTCTGCTTTCCCTCAAAGGGCCGCCAGCGCGTGACAATATCGTGTGATATGTCCAGGTCCTTAAAGGTGCGGTCGATAACTTTCTTGATGACGTACTGATGGCTTTTCAGGTCCAGAAGTTCGCCATCGCTGGTTCGACGCAAGCTTTCAAGGAAAATTGTGCGGCCATCTGTCCGGAAGCGGCGCGTGGAAAAGGGATGACCGTCGCCAGCGCACTCGCGGGCATATTCAAGACAATTGCGAACCGTGATGAGGGAGAGGCCGGCGTCCAAAAAACTCTTGACGACGCGGAGTTCGATCAAATCGCGGAACCCCAGCTCTATGTGGTGGTCGTAGGCAGGCAACTGCGGCGTCCACAAGGGCGGCATTTCAACGGTTTTTTCGCCTTGCGTATAACTGTATCCGCCGAGCCATCGCCGAATGTTGAGCGGCCGGATTTTGAGCAGCCTAGCGGCCTCGGGAACGGTGTAAGAGCCGATTCCAAGCGTCGAGGCGTTCTTGTGGTCGACAGTTTGCAGCATCTGGTGACAGTAACGTGGTTGCGCCCTTGAGGCCATAAGAGGCTTTAGTTCACGAACCAGTGTTCATTGACGAATATTGACATTTATCAGTGATCAATTGATACTCTTCATCAGTCATCAGCTGATGGAGAGTTCAGATGTTCGTTCATTCCGTTTTGTCCAGCTATTACAGGCTCTTGACTGGGGCGTTGCTGGCACTTGCGGTGTTCGCGCTGACTGGCTGTAATGAAAAGGTGGCCGAAAAGGCCGATCCGGGACGCCCCGTTCTGGTGGCGACCGTCCATTACGAAGCCGAGACCCCTGAGCGCAGTTTTGTCGGCACGATCAAGCCCCGGATCGAAGCCGATATGGGCTTTCGGGTCACCGGCAAAGTGGCCAAGCGGCTGGTTGAGGTCGGACAGACAGTCGACGTCAACCAGCCCTTGGCCACCCTCGACGAGGTCGACCTGAAGCTGCAGGCCGAGCAGGCCGAGGCTGAATTCACTGCCGCCACCGGCGTGCTGGCGCAAGCTGCCGCCGCCGAGCAGCGCGCCAAGGATCTGAAGGTCAAGGGCTGGACCACCGACGCCGCGCTCGATTCGGCCAAGGCCGCTGGCGACGAGGCCCGCGCGCGGCTGAACCGCGCCGAGCGCTCGGTCGAACTAACCAGGAACTCGCTGTCTTACGCAACGCTGGTAGCCGACACCCGTGGTGTCGTCACAGCGACCATGATCGAGCCCGGCCAGGTGGTTGCCGCGGGCCAGGCATCGATCCGTGTCGCCCGACTTGGCGAGAAGGAAGCGGTCGTCGCGATCCCCGAGACGCTTCTCGCTCGTGCCAGGTCGGGCGTTGCCACGGTGACGCTGTGGACGGACGCCAAGAAGACCTATGCCGCAAAGCTGCGCGAGGTCGCGCCGTCAGCCGATCCCGCCACCCGCACCTATCTCGCAAAGTTCTCGCTGCCCGACGCCGGTGACGACGTCTCGCTCGGCATGACCGCGACGCTGACGCTGGCTGACGGCGCGACCCAGCGGGTGGCGAAGCTGCCGCTGTCGGCGCTGTACAGCCAGGGCGGCGATCCCTCGCTCTACATCGTCGACGACAAGGGCGAGATCGCGCTGAAGCCGGTCAAGGTGAAGGCCTATGACAGCAACTGCGTCGTCATCACCAGCGGCGTCGACGACGGCGCCAAGGTCGTCGCGCTCGGCGTCCAGAAGCTCGATCCGAGCCAGAAGGTCCGGGTCGTCTCGGCACTGGCGTTCTGATCCCGGCAATCACGGCGAAAACAGTACTGCGAATTGGAGAGTGATATGAAGCGCTTCAATCTGTCGGCGTGGGCGGTCAGCCATCAGACGCTGGTGCTGTTCCTGATGATCGTGCTCGCCGCCGCCGGCTACTTCTCCTATCAGAAGCTGGGCCGCGCCGAGGATCCGTTCTTCACCGTGAAGGTGGTGAACGTCTCGGTGCTATGGCCCGGTGCGACCTCGCAGGAAATGCAGATGCAGGTCGCCGACCCCATCGAGAAGAAACTGCAGGAGCTGCCGTTCTTCGACAAGGTGCAGACCTATTCCAAGCCGGGCTTCACGGCGATGCAGGTCACCTTCAAGGATTCGACGCCGCCGAAGGATGTGCCCTACCTCTTCTATCTCCTGCGCAAGAAGCTGGTCGACGTGCAGGGCGACTTGCCGGCCGGCATCCTCGGCCCCGTCGTCAACGATGAATTCTCCGACGTCGATTCGATTCTCTATATGATGACCGGCGACGGCGCCAACTACGCCCAGCTCAAGACATCAGCCGAAGGCTTTCGCCAACGCCTCCTGAAGGTGCCAGGGGTGACCAAGGTCGACCTCTACGGCATCCAGGACCAGCGCATCTTCGTCGAGTTCTCGCATGCCAAGCTCGCGACCCTCGGTATCACGCCCCAGGCGCTGTTCGATTCGCTCGCCAAGCAGAACAACGTCACGCCGGCCGGCACGGTCGAGACCTCGTCGCAGCGCGTGCCGCTGCGTGTCACCGGCGCGCTCGACGGCGTCAAGGCGGTTGCAGAGACGCCGGTCGAGAGCAACGGCCGCGTGTTCCGGCTCGGTGACATCGCCACCGTCACCCATGGTTATGTCGATCCGCCGAGCTTCGTGGTGCGCCAGGAAGGCAAGCCGGCCCTCGGCATCGGCGTCGTCACCGCCAAGGGCGCCAACATCCTCGAGCTTGGCAAGGACGTCGAAAAGGCCACTGCCGAATTCATGAGCGCCGTGCCACAGGGCATCGATGTCAAGCAGATCGCCGACCAGCCTCAGGTGGTCGAGCATGCCGTCGGCGAGTTCATGCACTCCTTTGTCGAAGCGCTCGCAATCGTGCTGTTCGTCTCCTTTGTCGCGCTCGGCTGGCGCACCGGCATCGTTGTGGCACTGTCGGTGCCGCTGGTGCTCGGCATCGTCTTCATCGTGATGAACGCGATGTCGCTCGATCTGCATCGCATCACCTTGGGCGCCTTGATCATCGCGCTCGGCCTCCTGGTCGACGACGCCATCATCGCGGTCGAGATGATGGTGGTGAAGATGGAACAGGGCTGGGACCGCTACCGTGCCGCGTCCTTTGCCTGGGAATCCACCGCGTTTCCGATGCTCACGGGGACGCTGGTCACGGCCGCTGGCTTCCTCCCCATCGGCTTTGCCAATTCGGCGGTCGGCGAATATGCCGGCAGCATCTTCTGGATCGTAGCGATCTCGCTGGTTGCTTCCTGGTTCGTCGCGGTGATCTTCACGCCCTATATCGGCGTCAAGCTGCTGCCGAACATCAAGGTTCACGCCAACCACGATCCGCACGCGGTCTACGAGACCCGGATGTACCGGGGTTTGCGCAGCATCGTGCAGTGGTGCGTCGATCACCGCATCACGGTGGTGGCGGCGACCGTCGGCATCTTCGTCGCCTCGATCGTCGCGTTCGGCCATGTCCAGCAGCAGTTCTTCCCGCTGTCGGAGCGGCCCGAGCTGTTCCTGCAGCTCCGGCTGCCCGAGGGCACCGCCTTCAACGTGACCGAAAAGGCCGTCAAGAAGGCCGAGACGCTGCTCAAGGACGATCAGGACATCGCGACCTATACGGCCTATGTCGGTCAGGGCTCGCCGCGGTTCTGGCTCGGCCTCAACCCCCAACTGCCGAACGAGGCGTTTGCAGAGATCGTCATTCTCGCCAAGAACGTCGACGCGCGCGAGCGCGTCAAGGCGAAGATCGAGCAGGCAGCGGCTGACGGCGCGCTGAACGAGGCGCGGGTCCGGGTCGATCGCTTCAACTTCGGGCCGCCGGTCGGCTTCCCGGTCCAGTTCCGCGTGATCGGGCCCGATGCCAACAAGGTGCGCGACATCGCCTACAAGGTGCGCGAGGTGATGCGCCAGAATCCCAATGTCAAGGACGTCCAGCTCGACTGGAACGAGCAGTCGCCCTACCTGAAGCTGGTCGTCGACCAGGACCGCGCCCGCGCGCTCGGCCTCACCCCGCAGGACGTCTCGCAGGCGCTGGCGATGCTGATCTCCGGCGTGCCGGTCACCACCATCCGCGACGGCATCGAGAAGGTCGGCGTGGTCGCCCGCGCCGTGCCGTCCGAGCGGCTCGATCTTGGCCGCGTCGGCGACCTCACGGTCACATCACGCAACGGCGTGGCCGTGCCGCTGCAGCAGATTGCGAAGATCGAATATGCCCATGAGGAACCGATCCTGTGGCGGCGCAACCGCGACATGGCGATCACCGTGCGCTCCGACGTCGTCGACGGCGTGCAGGCGCCAGACGTCACCAATCAGATCTCGCCGAAGCTGAAGGACATCCAGGATCATCTCGAGCCGGCCTACCGGATCGAGCCGGGCGGGGCGTTCGAGGAATCCGCCAAGGGCAATGCGTCGATCTTCGTCCTCTTCCCCGTGATGGTGATGGTGATGCTGACGCTCCTGATGATCCAGCTGCAGAGCTTCTCCCGCCTGTTCCTGGTGTTCCTCACGGCGCCGCTCGGCATCGTCGGCGCTTCGCTCGGGCTCAACGTCGCCAACCAGCCGTTCGGCTTCGTGGCGCTGCTCGGCCTGATCGCGCTCGCCGGCATGATCATGCGCAACGCGGTCATCCTGGTCGACCAGATCGAGAGCGACGTGTCCTCCGGCCTGACGCGGCGGGAAGCGATCGTGGAGGCCACCGTGCGCCGCGCCCGGCCGGTGGTGCTGACAGCGCTTGCGGCGATCCTCGCCATGATCCCGCTATCGCGCTCGGCGTTCTGGGGGCCGATGGCGATCACGATCATGGGCGGTCTGTTTGTTGCGACTTTCCTGACCTTGCTGTATCTGCCGGGCCTCTACGCCCTCTGGTTCCGCAAGACCCTCGACGAAAGCGGACCCATCGAGCAAACCGATACTGCGCCGCAGCATGCCGGAGATGCAAAGCACGCAATTCCGCTTGCTGAAGCGGCCGAATAAATGAACATTGAGTAGACCAGCATGACAGTGATTTCGGAACACGTCGAACCTGACACCCGCGAGCGCATTCTCGTGGTGGCGGAGCGTCTGTTCCGGCAGATCGGCTACCAGAAGACGACGGTCGCCGACATCGCCAAGGAACTGCGCATGAGCCCCGCCAACGTGTACCGCTTCTTCGAATCGAAGAAGGCGATCCACGAAAGCGTGGCGCGCGGCTTGATGGGCGAGGTCGAGATCGAGGCGCAGCGCATCGCGCGGACGCAGGGCCCGGCGGCACTTCGGCTGCGCGAGATGATGACGACCATCCACCGCATGAACACGGAGCGCTATGTCGGCGATTCCAAGCTGCACGAGATGGTCGAGATCGCGATGCAGGAAGACTGGGAGGTCTGCGTCGCCCATATGGAACTGGTCACCGGCACCATTGGCGAGGTGATCGCGCAAGGCGCGGCGTCGGGCGAATTTGAGGTCAGCAACCTGCAACTTGCCGCGATGTGCGCCTGCACCGCCATGATGCGCTTCTTCCACCCGCAGATGATCGCCCAATGCGCGACCAAGCCGGGCCCGAGCATCGACGAGATGATCGATTTCGTGCTCGCGAGCCTGTCGCCGCGCGCCAGGGTTAACTGACCAGGGTGAATTGACGTAGTCGTTATTTGACACCCGTCATTGCGAGCGAAGCGAAGCAATCCATTGGCGCCGCAAAACGCGGTATGGATTGCTTCGTCGCTTTGCTCCTCGCAATGACGCAAGAAGGAAGAGGCCCAGCGTGACCGCGAAAGACCTGCATTTCTACGAGCCGAAGAACGGCCACGGCCTCAAGCACGACCCGTTCAACGCGATCATCGCACCGCGTCCGATCGGCTGGATTTCCTCGCGCGACCCGAACGGCAACGTCAACCTGGCGCCCTACAGCTTCTTCAACGCCTTCTGTTACGTGCCGCCGATCATCGGCTTCTCCTCCACCAACTGGAAGGACAGCGTCGCCAACATCCAGGAGACCGGCGAGTTCGTCTGGAATCTGGCGACCATGGATCTGGCCAAGCACATGAACGCGACCGCGGCCCATGTCGCGCGCGATGTCGACGAATTCAAGCTGGCGGGGCTCACCGCCGAGCCGGGCAAGCTCGTCAACGTGCCGCGCGTCGCCGAGAGCCCGGTCGCCTTCGAATGCAAGGTGAGCCAGATCATCCAACTCCAGGGCGCCGATGGCAAAAAGGCCGAGGCCTGGCTGACACTCGGCGAGGTCGTCGCGGTCTATATCGACAAGGCCTTCATCAAGGACGGCGTCTACCAGACCGGGCTCGCCCACCCGATCGTCCGCGCCGGCCGCCGCGGCGACTATTTCGAGATCAAGCCGGAAAACATGTTCGAGATGTTCCGCCCGGATTGAGGCTTTCTCCGTTCCCTCTCCCCGTTCTTCACGGGGAGAGGGTTAGGGTGAGGGGCTGCTTCCACGAGTTGCAATCGCGGTGAGACCTGTACCCCCTCACCCGAAATTCAACCTGCGCTTGAATTTCGACCTCTCCCCGCAAGCGGGGCGAGGTGAGCAGCATCGCCCGCTGCCACGAAACGGTCACTCGCAACCTTGCCGGGAGCGGTCTAACCTTCCACCGCCAGGCCGGATCAACGGCCGGCGAAAACAGTGGGAGGATGCGATGACACGCCAAGAGCGGAGCGATCCAACACAAGAACGGAGCGATCCGAAAGAACAGAGGCGCGATTCGAACGTTTCACGACGAACGCTTGTCCAGGGGTTGGCGATCGGAGCGGCCGCCACCGCAACCGGCATCGGTAGCGCGCTGGCCCAGAATGCGCCGGTCGGGCCGCCGACGACGATCACCAGCCCGCCGCGCGATTTCAGTCCGCGCGGCGCGCCGACCACCTATTTCTGGGACCCCGACGTCATCGCGGTCGATCCGTCCTTCAACGACCTCGCCCAGCCGAACACCTCGATCAAGCGCCTCTATACCGGCTTGGGGTGGGCGGAAGGCCCGGCGTGGAGCTCACAGGGCCGCTATCTGCTGTGGAGTGACATTCCCAACAACCGGCAGATGCGATGGTTAGAGGATGACGGCCATGTCAGCGTGTTCCGCATGCCGTCCAACTACAGCAACGGCAACTCGTTCGACTTCCAGGGCCGCCAGCTGTCCTGCGAGCATCTCACCCGTCGCGTGGTGCGCTACGAGAACGACGGCACCGCGACCGTGCTTGCGGATTCCTACGATGGCAAGAAGCTGAACTCACCGAACGACATCGCCGCCCATCCCGACGGCAGCTACTGGTTCACCGATCCGCCCTATGGCGGCCAGCTCTATGAGGGCGAGCCCGATGCCGCGGGCGGCCCGGGCAATCCGTCCGGCAAGCTCAATCCGCGGATCGGCCAGCCGCCTGGCTTTGTGCCATTCAAGCGCGAATTGCCGACCAACTGCTATCGCGTCGATCCGTCCGGCCGCGTCGATCTTGTGGTGAGCGAAGACCAGGTGCCCGATCCCAACGGCATCTGCTTCTCGCCGGACTACAAGAAGCTCTATGTCGTCTCGACCGGCAAGGGACCCGGCGATACCGGCGCAGGCGGCAAGAGCGATGTGTTCGTGTTCGATGTCGGCGCCGACAACAAGCCGTCCAATCCGAAGCGCTTCAGCGACTTCATGATCGACGGCGTGAAGTGCGGTCCGGACGGCATCCGCTGCGACGTCAACGGCAATGTCTGGTGCTCCAGCAATGCCGGCCGCGCGGTCGGCTACAGCGGCGCGACATGCTGGTCGCCGGAGGGCAAGCTGCTCGGCCGCATCCGCCTGCCGGAGGTGTGCGGCAACATCACCTTCGGCGGCCCCAAGCGCAACCGCCTGTTCATGGCCGCAAGCCAATCGCTCTACACAGTCTATCTGGCCACGCAGGGCGCCGGGCCGGCTTAAGGCATGCTCAGATTAAACGGAGCCGTAACCGCGTAGGAAACTGCGCTCCCTCTCCCGCTTGCGAGGGAGGGCTGGGGTGGGGGCTCTCTCCACGAGTCGCATTGTGGAGAGAGCCCCCACCCGCCACGCTCTGGCGCGCAAGAGCGCTGCCGAGCGCGGCGACCTCCCCCGCAAGCAAGCGGGAGAGGTGCAGCGAGCTTGCCGCGAGACCGATTGAACTCGTCTTATTCCGCAACCCGCCGGCGCCATCCTCTGCTACCTGACTGTCGCAGCTCGGCTTTCGGAACTGAACGCACGGCGTGCCGTTAACAAACGGCGCTTTTGCCGTGTCAATTTCGCTTTATCTGCAAAGCGAAGTGTTCACCGGTCGCCGTCACTTTCCGCTAGGATATCGCGCCCGCGCAGCCGATTCATGAGGACCCCGCCATGAGCTTCCGCCGCGACACCATTACCAAGCCGATCTTCTCCTGGGCGCGCGGCGTGCTGCCGGCGATGTCGGATACCGAGCGAGAGGCGCTGGAGGCCGGCGACGTCTGGTGGGACGCCGATCTCTTCACCGGTAATCCGGACTGGGCGAAGTTGCTGGCGTTCGCGCCGGCGACACTCACCGACGAGGAGAAGGCCTTCCTTCATGGCCCGGTCGACCAGCTCTGCGCGATGCTCGACGAATGGAAGATCAACTGGGAATGGCGCGATCTGCCGCCCGAAGTCTGGGACTTCGTCAAGCGCCACAAATTCTTCGGCATGATCATCCCGAAGGAATTCGGCGGCCTCGGCTTCTCGCCTTACGCGCATTCCGAAGTGGTGCGCAAAATCTCCTCGCGCTCGCTGACTGCGGCCGTCACCGTGATGGTGCCGAACTCGCTCGGGCCCGGCGAACTCTTGATGCGCTTCGGCACCAAGGAGCAGCAGGACAGATGGCTGCCGCGGCTGGCCGATGGCCGCGACATTCCCTGCTTCGGCCTGACCAGCCCGGAGGCGGGCTCGGACGCCGCCTCGATGATCGATACCGGCATCATCTGCAAAGGCGATTTCGAAGGCCGCGAGGTGCTTGGGCTGAAGCTCAACTGGCACAAGCGCTACATCACGCTCGGCCCGGTCGCGACGCTGCTCGGTCTCGCTTTCAAGGCCTATGATCCCGATCATCTCGTCGGCAACGAGAACGAGCTCGGCATCACGGTCGCGCTGATCCCGACGCATCTGCCGGGCGTCTCGATCGGCCAGCGCCATTTGCCGGCGATGCAGGTATTCCAGAACGGCCCAAACTGGGGCAAGGACGTCTTCATCCCGCTCGATTACATCATCGGCGGGCAAGAGCGGATCGGCCAGGGCTGGAAGATGCTGATGACCGCGCTTGCCGCGGGCCGCGGCATTTCGCTGCCGTCGCTGTCGGCGGCAGGCGCCGCCTATGCCGCGCGCACCAGCGGCGCCTATGCCCGCATCCGCGAGCAGTTCGGCATCTCGATCTCGAAATTCGAGGGTATCGAGGAGCCGCTCGCCCGCATCGCGGCAACAGCCTATCTGCTCGATGCCGCGCGGCGGCTGACATGTGCCGCGCTGAACGAGGGGCATCATCCCGCCGTCATCTCCGGCATCATGAAGCTGCATGCCACCGAGCGGATGCGGATCGCGATCGACGACGCCATGGATATCCACGGCGGCAAGGCCGTGATCGATGGGCCGCAGAACTATCTGGGAGGGCTCTACCGCTCGGTGCCGGTCGGCATCACGGTCGAAGGCGCCAATATCCTGACCCGCAATCTGATCGTGTTCGGGCAAGGCGCGATCCGCGCGCATCCTTATCTGCTCCAGGAGATGAACGCGCTCGGCGAGGCCGATCGCGACAAGGGCCTGACCGCCTTCGATACCGCATTCTGGAAGCACATCGGCCACAGCTTCGCTACCATGTTCCGCGCCTGGGGGCGAAGCTGGACCGGCGGACTGTTCGCGCCGGCGCCCGATGCCGGCGATGCGACCGAGTTCTATCGCCAGCTCTCGCGCTACTCGTCGGCGTTTGCGTTGTGTGCCGACATGGCGCTGCTCACCCTCGGCGGCGCGCTGAAGCGCAAGGAGATGCTGTCAGCGCGCTTCGGCGACATCCTGTCCGAGCTGTACTTGCTTTCCGCCGCGCTGAAGCGTTGGCAGGACGAGGGCCAGCAGAAAGATGATTTTCCCGCACTCGAATGGTGCATGGCGACCGGCTTCAAGACCATCGAGAACCGCTTTGCGGAAATCCTCGCCAATTTGCCGAACCGTTTGGTCGGCGTGATCCTGAAATTCTTGATCCAGCCGTTCGGTGCGCGCGTGGTCGGGCCGTCCGATCGTATCGTGCATCAATGCGCGCAAATCGTGCTGTCGCCGTCGGCGGCGCGCGACCGGCTGACGCCGGATCTTGCCTTTGTTGAGGACGACCGTGGCGTCGCGCGGCTGGAGAAGGCCTTCCGCCTTGTGACCGAGGCCGAGGACGCCGCCAAACGGCTGCACGCCGCGCGGCTGCATGACTGGCAGGAGGCGGTCAAGAAGGGCGTCATTACCCAGAGCGAGGGCGAGAAGCTCGCCGCCGCCCATGACGCCGTCGCTAAGGTCATCGAGGTCGATGATTTTGCGCCGGAGGCGCTGTCCCCGATTTACAAGAAATCCGCCGACGTGCATCAGTTCTTCCAGGAGCTTGGAGAGCAGAGGGCGGCGAGCTGATGGCGCGACCAGTCTTTATCGTCGACGGCAGCAGGACGCCGTTCCTGAAAGCGCGCTCCGGTCCCGGCCCGTTCACGCCGGTCGATCTTGCCGTGCAATGCGGCCGGCCTCTTTTGGCGCGCCAGCCCTTTGCGCCCACCGCGTTCGACCAGGTGATCCTCGGCTGCGTCAATGTCATTGCCGACGAAATGAACCCGGCGCGGGTCGCGGCGCTTCGGCTCGGCATGGGTGAGAAGATGGTCGCCTTCACGGTGCAGATCAATTGCGGCTCCGGCATGCAATCGATCGACACCGGCTATCGCTACATCCGTGAAGGCATCTCCGATCTGATCCTCGCGGGCGGTGCGGAGGCGCTGAGCCACGCGCCGCTGGTCTGGCCCAATTCCGGCGTGCGCTGGTTTGCCGGCCTTGCCGGCGCCAAGGGACTGGGCGCCAAGATCATGGCCGCGCTGAAGGTGAGGCCGAGCTATCTCAAGCCGATCATTGGCCTCGAGCGCGGGCTGACCGATCCCATCACCGAACTCAACATGGGGCAGACCGCCGAGAAGGTCGGCCATCTCTTCGGCGTCACGCGCGCGCAATCCGATGCCTATGCCTCCGAAAGCCACAAGCGGCTCGCCAACGCACAGTCGCAGGGCTTTCTCAAGGGCGAGGTCGAAACCGCCTTCGGGCGCGATGGCAAGTTCTACGATCGCGACGACGGCGTCCGCCCCGACTCCACGCCCGAGACATTGGCAAAACTGAAGCCGGTGTTCGAGCGTCCATGGGGCCAGGTCACCGCCGGCAATTCCTCGCAGATCACCGACGGTGCGTCGTGGGTGATCCTTGCCTCTGAAGCTGCCGTGGCAAAGCACGGGCTGACGCCGAAGGCGGTCATCCTCGACAGCCAGTGGTCGGCACTCGATCCGTCGATCATGGGGCTCGGCCCGGTGCTGTCGGCGAGCGCGCTGCTGAAGCGCAACGGATTGACGTTGCACGACGTCGAGACCTGGGAGCTGAACGAGGCCTTTGCCACCCAGGTGCTTGGCTGCCTCGCTGCCTGGAACGACGATAAATTCTGCCGCGAGATTCTGGGACTTGACGGTGCGGCCGGCGAGATCGACCAGACAAAACTCAACGTCGACGGCGGCGCGATCAGCCTTGGCCATCCCGTCGGTTGCAGTGGCAACCGCATCGTGCTGCACCTCGTCAATGCGATGGAGCGGCTCGGCACCAGGCGTGGCGTTGCCACCGAATGTATCGGTGGTGGGCAGGGTGGTGCGATGTTGATAGAGACGGTGTGATCATGGATTCGCAGATCATGGACGTCCTCGCCGATCGCGTGCTCGAGCTCGGGCCGAAGCCTGCGGCCGACAGCCCCTACCGGAATTTCAAGCTGACGCGCGACGTGGACGGCATCGCCTGGCTGCTGTTCGATCGCGCCGGCGCCAGCGCCAACACGATCTCCGCCGACGTGATCGAGGAGCTCGATGCTGTCGTGACGGCGCTGGAGAGCCAACGCCCGGCCGGCCTCGTGGTCCGTTCGGCGAAGAAGAGCGGCTTCATCGCCGGCGCCGACGTCAACGAATTCCGCGGCGCCACCGACCCGCGCGCGGTCGAGACTGCGATCGGCCGCGCCCATGTGGTGATCGATCGGTTGGAGGCGCTGCGCGTGCCGTCGGTTGCCGTGGTCCATGGCTTTTGCCTCGGCGGCGGTCTTGAGGTGGCACTGGCCTGCCAGATGCGGATCGCGATCGAAGATGCGCGGTTCGGCTTTCCCGAGGTGATGCTCGGCCTGCATCCCGGCCTCGGCGGCACCGTGCGTTTCACCGAGCTGGTCAATCCGACGCAGGCGATGACGCTGATGCTGACCGGCAAGACCATCGACGCCCGCCGCGCCAAATCGCTCGGCCTGGTCGATGCCGTCACGCAGGAACGTCACGTCCGGAATGCCGTGAAGGACGCGGTGTTCGGCCGCCTGAAGCGCACCAAGCCCGGCGTGCTCAATTCGATCCTCAATCTCGCGCCCGTGCGGGGCTTCCTGGCGACGCGCATGCGCAGCGAAGCCGCCAAGGCGGCGCCGCGCGCGCATTATCCGGCGCCCTACGCCTTGATCGATCTCTGGGAAAAGCATGCCGGCAACCGCTCGGCAATGCTGAATGCCGAGAAGACGTCGTTCGCCAATCTGATGGTGACACCGACTGCGCAAAATCTGATCCGCGTGTTCTTCCTGCGCGAGCAGATGAAGAAGCTAGCAGGTTCCGGCAACAAGATCGAACACGTCCATGTCATCGGCGCCGGTGCGATGGGCGGCGATATCGCCGCCTGGTGCGCCAACCAGGACATGCGGGTGACGCTCGCCGACATGAAGGCTGAGCCGATCGCGGGCGCGATGAAGCGTGCCGCCGAGCTGTTCGGCAAGATCATGCGCAAGCGGATCGATCAGCGCGACGCGCTCGACCGGCTGATCCCCGACATGGAGGGGGAGGGCGTCCGCAACGCCGATTTGATCATCGAGGCGGTGCCGGAAAAACTCGAACTGAAGCAGAAGGTCTATGCCGGGCTTGAGCCGAAGATGAAGCCAGGCGCGATCCTCGCCACCAACACCTCGAGCATTCCGCTGCAGGATCTGCGTACCACGCTGCAAAAGCCGGAGCGGCTGCTCGGCCTCCACTTCTTCAATCCGGTGTCGCGGCTGCAACTCGTCGAGGTCGTCAGCCATGACGGTACCGATGCAGGGCTACTGAAGGAGGCGCTCGCCTTTGTCGGCGCCATCGATCGCCTGCCGCTGCCGGTGAAGAGTTCGCCCGGCTTCCTCGTCAACCGTGCGCTGACGCCCTACATGCTGGAGGCGATGGTGATGCTGGACGAGAAGATCGACCAGCGCCTGATCGACGCAGCGGCCGAGCAATTCGGCATGCCGATGGGCCCGATCGAACTGGCCGATCAGGTCGGCCTCGATATCTGCCTTGATGTCGGCGACTTGCTGCGCTCGAAGTTCGGCGACACATTGCCGCCGACGCCGGCCTGGCTGCGCGAAAAGGTCGCGAAGGGTGAACTCGGCCGCAAGACCGGCAAGGGCTTCTACACCTGGAAGGACGGCAAGGCCGAGAAGGCGCCGCTGCCGGAGACGGGTCCGCGGGTGACCGATGAGATGATCGACCGCCTGGTGCTGCCGATGTCGAATGTTTGCGTCGCGGCCTTGCGCGAAGGCATCGTTGATAACGCCGATGTGGTCGACGGCGCGATGATCTTCGGCACCGGCTACGCGCCGTTCCGCGGCGGCCCGCTTAACTACGCACGCACGCGCGGCGCCGACAATGTGGTGTCCGCGTTGCGCGCGCTCGCGCAGAAGTTCGGCGACCGGTTTAACCCCGATGCAGGCTGGGAGACCTTCAAGTGACCGATACGCATATCCACGCGCCGGCGATCTCTGGAAATGAGCCGCAGGGCGACCTCTGCATCCGCACGGTCGCGATGCCCGCCGACACCAACGCCAATGGCGACATCTTCGGCGGCTGGCTGCTCAGCCAGATGGACGTCGGCGGCGGCGTGTTCGCCTCCAAGCTGGCGAAGTCGCGCACCGTGACGGTCGCGATCGAAGCGATGAATTTCCGGAAAGCGGTCTATGTCGGCGATCTCGTCTCGGTCCACGCCAACCTCGTGCGGGCCGGCCGTACCTCGATGACCGTACATCTCGAAGCCTGGGTGCTGCGCCGCCGCGAACAGCAGTCGATCCTGGTCACCGACGGCAATTTCACCTACGTCTCGATCGACGATCAGGGCCATCCGCAGCCGATCCAACGCGACGGCGTAACGATCGCGACCTGAGCCCGCGGCGCTTCGCCGCCCTCGGGGCACCCCAGGAACAAACAGGCAGCGATCCCGTTGTCGGCCCGGAAATGAAACCGAGGCTGATAATGTCCGACTGTTACGTGATCGAAGTAAGTTCGCAGACCGCGGGTATCGTGGTGCGCGATATGAGAGGTTACCAGTTCTTTGCGGCGTCGCACCGCTTCAACCGTTTGGAAGGCCAGATTTTCCGCAATGCACGCGAGGCCGAACGCGCCGCGCGCCGCCTCGCCACCGGCGAGGCGATGCAGATGGCTTCCTGAGTCTCTCGACGTCATTCCGGGGCGCATCGCGCCGGAATGACACCTCTTCGTTGACGTCCGTGCCGAACGGTCGCACCATGGCTACCTTGCCGCTTCAAGGGTGCCACCGTGGCCGGACTGTCCCATCGCCAGACTGAAATCCTCAACATCGCACGCGCGTTCGGCCGGGTCATGGTGGAGGACCTGGCCAAGCGATTCGAGGTGTCGGCGCAGACCATCCGCAAGGACCTCAACGATCTCTGCGACCAGCGGGCGCTGACGCGTATCCATGGCGGCGCCATCATCGCGTCCGGCGTCGAAAATCTCGCCTACGAGGCGCGTCGTTTCGTCGCCGCCGACGAGAAGAAGGCGATCGGCGCCGCTGCCGCCGCGCGGATCCCGAATGGCTGCTCGCTGTTCATCAACATCGGTACCACCACGGAAGAGGTGGCGAGCGCGCTGACCTCGCATGAGGATTTGCTTGTCATCACCAACAACCTCAACGTCGCGATGCTGCTCTACCGCCATCCGCGTATCGAAGTGGTGGTCGCCGGCGGCACCGTGCGCCGCGCCGACGGCGCCGTGGTCGGCTCGACCGCGACGCAGTTGATCGGCCAGTTCAAGGTCGACTACGCCATCATCGGCGCGTCCGCGATCGACGAGGAGGGCGCGCTGCTCGACTTCGACTATCGCGAGGTGCAGGTCGCGCAGGCGATCATCGCCAATGCGCGCAACGTCATGCTGGTGTCTGATTCGACCAAGCTCCGCCGCAGCGCGCCGGTGCGCATCGCCCATATGAGCCAGATCCAGACCTTCATCACCGATTCGCCGTTGCCCGCGGCCCTCGCGAACATTTGCCATTCGCGCGGTATCGAGGTCGTTGTCGCGATGGACAAGCCGCAAGTCGATATCGACGACAACCCCGAACCCGCGCCGGTCACGCTGCGCAGCGCGTAGCTTTCTCCGCGTGTTTGTTCGTGGCCCGCTAAGGGCGGCGCGAAAACCTCTCACCGTCACCAAGAGGACCGCGCCCTTGCGCGCCTCTCGAAGGACGATGGGAACCGCCCCGGGCGTGCCCCCTTCGAGGCTCGCTACCCCTTGCACATCAAGGTGACGGAGTAGGCAGCGACGGTCGCATTTGAGCCGATCCAAAGCACCTGCCGCCCAAAAAATTACCAGAAAAAGTTCCCATTTTCGGTTTTCTTTCGTTTTTGCTTGTGATCTAATCCAACTCGAAAGTAAAACCGCCGAAGCGAAGGCGGTTGCTGGGGGAAGCGTTCTTTGGACCGAATTTACGACCTCGCCATCGTTGGAGGCGGCGTTAATGGCTGCGGCATCGCGCGCGATGCGGCGGGCCGCGGTAACAGCGTTTTTCTTTGTGAAATGAATGACTTGGCCAGCGGGACGTCGTCCTGGTCGACCAAGCTCGTGCATGGCGGTTTGCGCTACCTCGAGTATTACGAATTCCGTTTGGTGCGCGAAGCGCTGATCGAGCGCGAGATTCTCTGGCAGATCGCACCCCACATCATCCGTCCCCTGCGTTTCGTTCTGCCGCACCATGCGGGCCTGCGTCCGGCGTGGCTGTTGCGGCTCGGCCTGTTCCTGTACGACCATATCGGCGGCCGCCATTTGTTGCCGGCGACGCGCTCGGTCGATCTCACGAGTGACGTGGTCGGCAAGCCGTTGATCGCGGGCCGTTACACCAAGGGTTTTGAATACTCCGACTGCTTCGTCGATGACGCGCGCCTGGTTGCGCTAACCGCGCGCGATGCGGCCGATCGCGGCGCCGAGATCCGCACGCGCACCCGCGCGGTCGAGATCCGGCAGGTCGACGGCATCTGGCACGTCACGATCGAGGACCGCGCGAAGGGCACGCGGGACACGATCAAGGCCCGCGCGCTGGTCAATGCCGGCGGTCCCTGGGTCGAGCAGGTGCTGGCTTCAGGAGCCGGCGTCAATGCACGCGCCAAGGTGCGGCTGGTGCAGGGCTCGCACATCGTGGTGAAGAAACTCTACGACCACGACCGCGCCTACATCTTCCAGAACGCGGACGGCCGCATCATCTTCGTCATTCCCTATCAGGACGACTTCACGCTGATCGGCACCACCGATCGCGACTATGACGGCGACCCGGCCAAGGTAAAGGCGTCGTCCGAAGAGATTCAGTATCTCTGCGCCTCCGCCAGCGAATATCTCGCCAAGCCGGTCAAGCCCGAAGACGTGGTCTGGAATTATTCCGGCGTGCGCCCGCTCTACGACGACGGAGCGAGCGAAGCCAAGGCCGCGACCCGGGACTATGTGTTCGAGCTCGACACGCCCGGCGGCGCGCCGTTGCTGTCGATCTATGGCGGCAAGATCACGACCTATCGCCGGCTTTCCGAAGAAGCGCTGGAGCGGCTGTCGCCCTATCTTCGCAGCGCAAAAGCAAAAGAGGGGTGGACCGGCAAGGCGCCGCTGCCCGGCGGCGACATGGATGTCTCCGCGGTCGGTGCGCTATCGGCCGAACTGGTCCGCAACCATCCGTTCCTCGCGCAGCCGCATGCCAATCGTCTCGCGCATGCGTACGGCACGCGCGCTGCCAAATTGCTGGGCAATGCAAAATCCGCGGATGATCTCGGCCGTTCGTTCGGCGCTACCTTGACGGAGAGTGAAGTCAGGTACCTGATGGCGAACGAATGGGCCCAGACTGCGGAAGATGTCGTCTGGCGGCGATCCAAGCTTGGCCTGCGGATGTCGGCGGACGAAGTCGCCGCGCTCGACGAGTGGATGACCGCCAACCGCGCATCCGGTGAACGTCCCCTTCGCGAGGCGGGAGGACGGACATGAGCGTCACATTGCAAAACGTCACGCGGGCCGTGGATGGTATTGCGGCCATTCGCGATGTTTCGCTGACACTGGAGCGCGGCACGCTCAGCGTGCTGCTCGGCCCGACGCTGTCGGGCAAGACCTCGATCATGCGGCTGCTCGCCGGCCTCGACAAGCCGACCACGGGGCGCGTGCTGGTTGACGGCAAGGACGTCACCGGTGCCGACGTGCGGCAGCGTTCGGTCGCGATGGTCTATCAGCAGTTCATCAACTACCCCTCGCTGACGGTGTACGAGAATATCGCCTCGCCACTGCGGGTCCAGGGCAAGCCGCGCCAGGAGATCGAGAAGCGCGTCGCGGAAGCCGCGGGCCTGTTGCGGCTCGAGCCCTTTCTGAAGCGCACGCCGCTGCAGCTCTCCGGTGGCCAGCAACAGCGCACCGCGATCGCACGCGCGCTGGTCAAGGGCGCCGACCTCGTGCTGCTCGACGAGCCGCTCGCCAACCTCGACTACAAGCTGCGCGAGGAGTTGCGCACCGAGCTGCCGCGCATCTTCGAGGCCTCGGGCGCGATCTTCGTCTATGCCACGACGGAACCATCCGAGGCTCTGCTGCTCGGCGGCAACACCTTGTGCATGTGGGAAGGCGAGGTGCTGCAAATCGGCGAGACGCCGAAGGTCTACCGCCATCCCGATACGTTGCGCGTTGCGCAAGTGTTTTCCGATCCGCCGCTCAACATCATCGGCATCGAGAAAAAGAACGGCGAAGTGATCTACACCGGCGGCGAAAAGGCGCCGGCGACCGGCCTCTACGCCAATGTGCCCGACGGCACCTATCGCGTCGGCTTCCGTGCGCATCAGCTCGAGATTGGCGACACTGCGGCCGGCCGCCACAAGTTCTCCGTCACCGTGACGGTGACCGAGATCACCGGCTCCGAAAGCTTCGTGCATGTCCGTGTTCACGGCTCGAACTGGGTCTCGGTGCTGCATGGCGTGCACGAATATGAACCCGGGCAGGTGCTCGACGCCGCGCTCGATCCCGACAACATCTTTGTGTTCGACGCGGTCGACCGCCTCGTCGCTTCATCCAACGCGAATTGAGGGAGGTGCAAGATGGCCCGCATTGACCTCGTCGACCTCGCACATTCCTACGGCGGCAACGACGCGCCGCCTGAGTCGTTCGCGCTGAAGCCGGTGACCATGACCTGGCGGCAGGGCGGCGCCTATGCGCTGCTCGGACCGTCGGGGTGCGGCAAGACCACGCTGCTCAACCTGATTTCCGGGATCGTGACGCCGTCGCGCGGGAAAATCCTGTTCGACGGTCAGGACATCACGCCGCTGTCAACACAGAAGCGCAACATCGCGCAGGTGTTCCAGTTCCCGGTGATCTACGACACCATGACGGTCGGCCAGAACCTTGCCTTCCCGCTGAAGAACCGCGGCGTGCCGAAGGCCGAGGTCGACGCGCGCGTCAAGCAGATCGCCGACCTGCTCGACCTCACGCCCTACGTCAATCGCAAGGCGACGCGGCTGACCGCGGACGCCAAGCAGAAGATCTCGCTCGGCCGCGGCTTGGTGCGCTCCGACGTCGCCGCCGTGCTGTTCGACGAGCCGCTGACGGTGATCGATCCCGAGCTGAAGTGGCAATTGCGCTCGAAGCTGAAGGCACTGCATCGCGAGCTCGACCTCACGATGATCTATGTGACCCACGACCAGACCGAGGCGCTGACTTTCGCCGACACGGTCGTCGTGATGCATGACGGCGGTGTGGTGCAGAGCGGCACGCCGGCCGAGCTGTTCGACAAGCCGGCGCACACCTTCGTCGGCTACTTCATCGGCTCGCCCGGCATGAACATCGTGCCGGCGGAGGTGAGCGGCCACGAGGCGCGCATCGACGGCCATGTCATCGGCCTGCGTCGCAACTACGGCGTTCTGCCGGCCGGCAAGAAGATCGAGATCGGCGTGCGGCCGGAATTCGTCGATGTCGCGGCTCCCGCGTCGGGCCTGCTCTCGGCCAAGATCGAACGGATCGACGATCTCGGCCGTATCCGGTTCGCCCGGGTCAGGGTCGGCAACGCCAAATTCGCCGCCCGCGTTCCGTCGGGTTTCTCGATCTCCGACGACACCGCCGGCCTGATCTTCGACCCCGCACATATCCACGTCTATGCCGACAGCCGTTTGGTGGAGGGGGTTGCCTGATGGACAAGACCATCAACCAAAAAGCCTGGTTCCTGGTGCTGCCGGTGTTCCTGGTGGTCGCGTTCTCCGCGATCCTGCCGCTGATGACCGTCGTGAATTATTCGATGCAGGACACGTTCGGCAACAATCAATTCTTCTGGAACGGCGTCGGCTGGTTCAAGGAACTGCTCGATCCCTCGACCGATCTCGGCGGCCGCTTCCTGGCCTCGCTCGGGCGCAATCTGTTCTTCTCGGCCGTGATCCTCGCGATCGAGGTGCCGCTCGGCATCGTGGTCGCACTATCGATGCCGCGCGAGGGCTGGAGCGTCGCGGCCTGCCTCGTCATCCTCGCGCTGCCGCTTTTGATTCCGTGGAACGTGGTCGGCACCATCTGGCAGATCTTCGGCCGGCCCGATATCGGCCTGCTCGGCTATGTGCTGAACAGCATCGGGATCAACTACAATTACGTGTCCAACGAGGTCGACGCCTGGCTCACCGTGATCGTGATGGACGTCTGGCACTGGACCAGCCTGGTTGCGCTGTTGTGCTACGCTGGCCTGAAGTCGATTCCCGACGCCTATTACCAGGCGGCGCAGATCGACGGCGCCTCGCGGTGGGCGGTGTTCCGCGCCATCCAGCTTCCCAAGATGCACCGCGTGCTGCTGATCGCCGTGCTGCTGCGCTTCATGGATAGCTTCATGATCTACACCGAGCCGTTCGTCGTCACCGGCGGCGGGCCCGGCAATTCGACCACCTTCATCTCGATCGAGCTCGTCAAGATCGCGCTCGGCCAGTTCGACCTCGGCAAGGCCGCGGCGCTGTCGCTGGTCTACAACCTCATCATCCTGATCGTGTGCTGGGTGTTCTACACCGTGATGACCAATGCCGGCGCAGATCGCCCGGCCAAGGAAGGAGCGGCCTGATGCACTCGATCCCCGGCCGCCGCGTCATCATGGCGCTGTTCCTGATCTTCCTGCTGTTGCCGATCTACTGGCTCGTCAACATGAGCTTCAAGACCAACACCGAGATCGTCACGACGATGACGCTGTGGCCACACACGCCGACGCTACAGCACTACAAGCGCATCTTCACCGACGAGAGCTGGTACTCCGGCTACATCAACTCGCTGGAATACGTCGTTATCAACACCATCATCTCGATCGCGGTGGCGCTGCCGGCGGCCTATGCGTTCTCGCGCTACCGCTTCCTCGGCGACAAGCATCTGTTCTTCTGGCTGTTGTCGAACCGCATGGCGCCGGCCGCGGTCTACGCGCTGCCGTTCTTCAATCTCTATTCGGCGATCGGCCTGTTTGACACGCCCTGGGCCGTGGCGCTGGCGCACTGTATCTTCAATGTGCCGCTCGCGGTCTGGATCCTTGAAGGCTTCGTCTCCGGCGTGCCCCGCGAGATCGACGAGACCGCGTTCCTCGACGGCTATTCGTTCCCGCGTTTCTTCATCAAGATCCTGGTGCCGTTGATCGCCAGCGGCATCGGTGTCGCCGCGTTCTTCTGCTTCATGTTCTCCTGGGTCGAATTGCTGCTCGCGCGCACACTGACCTCGGTCAACGCCAAGCCGATCGCCGCGGTGATGACGCGCACGGTGTCGGCCGCCGGCATGGATTGGGGCCTGCTTTCGGCCGCCGGGGTGCTCACCATCATCCCGGGCGCGCTCGTGATCTGGTTCGTCCGCAACTATATCGCGCGCGGTTTCGCGCTCGGCCGCGTCTGAGGAGGCATTCATGGACAGTATCGCATGGATGGCCTGGACACCACCGACCGCGATCTTCTTCGTGCTGCTGGCCTGCACGCTCGGAGTGATGATCTGGCTCGCCATTGCCTATCCCGAGATGGAGCGTGTCGGTGTGCTGCGCATTCCGACCACGCGAGGTGATCGTTTGTTCATTTCACTGGTGCTTGCCGCGGTGATCCACCTGGTGTGGATCGGCGTGGTCGGCACCGACCCGATCGCGACGCTGCCGATCGGGGAAGGCGTTGATATTACGAGCCTGTGGCTCGCATCCGTGATTTCGCTTCTTTCGGCCGTGGTGATTTTTCGCACCGTCTGAAGAAAGCGAAAAAGAGCAGATCCGGGGTCTACCCGGGCCTGAATATTTAGTTTGTCGCTGCAACCGGAGGAATCAACATGCGACACGTGAGAAGAACAAAGGATAGTCTTCTAACCATGACCAGCGCGCTGGCGCTGATCGCGGCATCGGTGGCTATCGCCGCGCCGGCGCGCGCGGACGAGGCCGCCGCCAAGAAATGGATCGACAGCGGCGAATTCCAGCCGTCGACCCTTTCGAAGGAAGACCAGATGAAGGAGATGGAGTGGTTCATCAAGGCCGCTGCACCCTTCAAGGGCATGGAAATCAACGCCGTGTCGGAAACGCTGACCGTGCACGAATACGAATCGCGCACGCTCGCCAAGGCGTTCGAGGAGATCACCGGCATCAAGGTGAAGCATGACGTCATCCAGGAAGGCGACGTCGTCGAGAAGATCCAGACCCAGATGCAGTCCGGCAAGAACGTCTATGACGCCTGGATCAACGACTCCGACTTCATCGGCACCCACTTCCGTTACGGCCAGGCCGTCGACCTGACGGAGTGGATGAAGGGCGAAGGCAAGGACGTCACCAATCCGATGCTCGACGTCGACGACTTCATCGGCAAGTCGTTCACCACGGCGCCGAACGGTCACCTCTACCAGCTGCCCGACCAGCAGTTCGCGAACCTCTATTGGTTCCGTTACGACTGGTTCACCAACCCGGACTACAAGGCCAAGTTCAAGGCCAAGTATGGCTACGACCTCGGCGTGCCCGTGAACTGGTCGGCTTACGAAGATATCGCCGAATTCTTCACCAACGACGTCAAGGAGATCAACGGCGTCAAGGTCTACGGCCATATGGACTATGGCAAGAAGGATCCCTCGCTCGGCTGGCGTTTCACCGACGCCTGGCTGTCGATGGCCGGTAACGGCGACAAGGGCATCCCGAACGGCCTGCCGGTCGACGAATGGGGCATCCGCATGGAAGGCTGCCGTCCGGTCGGCTCGGATGTCGCGCGCGGCGGCGACGTCAACGGTCCGGCGGCGGTCTACTCGATCGTCAAGTATCTCGACTGGATGAAGAAGTATGCTCCGCCGCAGGCGCAGGGCATGACCTTCTCCGAGTCGGGCCCGGTGCCTTCGCAGGGCAATATCGCCCAGCAGATCTTCTGGTACACCGCCTTCACCGCCGACATGGTGAAGCCGGGCCTGCCCGTGATGAACGCGGACGGTACGCCGAAGTGGCGTATGGCTCCGTCGCCGCATGGCTCGTACTGGAAGGACGGCATGAAGCTCGGCTATCAGGACGTGGGCTCGCTCACGCTGCTGAAGTCGACCCCGGTCGATCGCCGCAAGGCGGCCTGGCTCTATCAGCAGTTCATCGTCTCCAAGACGGTCAGCTTGAAGAAGAGCCATGTCGGTCTCACCTTCATCCGTGAATCCGACATCTGGGACAAGTCGTTCACCGAGCGTGCGCCGAAGCTCGGCGGCCTGATCGAGTTCTACCGCTCGCCCGCGCGCGTGCAGTGGACCCCGACCGGCAACAACGTGCCTGACTATCCGAAGCTCGCGCAGCTCTGGTGGCAGAACATCGGCGATGCTGCGTCTGGTGCGAAGACGCCGCAAGCCGCGATGGACTCGCTCGCAGCCGCTCAGGACTCGGTGATGGAGCGTCTCGAGAAGTCGGGCGTGCAGGGTGCCTGCGGTCCGAAGCTCAACCCGAAGAAGACGGCTGAGTACTGGTATGACAAGTCGGCGAAGGACGGCAACATCGCGCCGCAGCGCAAGCTTGCCAACGAAAAGCCGAAGGGTGAGACCATCGACTACGACACGCTGATCAAGTCGTGGCCGGCTACTCCGCCGAAGCGCGCTGAGGCCAAGTAAACCCTAAGTAAGCCGCAACGCCATCAAGGGAACAAGGAGGCCGGGAGCGATCCCGGCCTTTCGTCATTGCGAGCGAAGCGAGGCAATCCAACCCTCCGCATGCGGCTTTGTGGATTGCTTCGCTTCGCTCGCAATGACGGCTATCATCGACACCATATCGGCCGTAGCACGGCCAGGGAGGTCGCCATGCGCATGATTTTCCGTTGCGATCCAGGGCTCGCCGATCACCTGCCGCGGCCGTTTCCGGCGCGCAGTGCGCTGCCCGACTGGCTGCGCGCGATGCCCGCGAAAGCGCATTCCGATATCCACGGTCGCGAGATCCGCACCGTCAAGCAATGTCCGCCCTTCGTCGATGCGATGGCCTATGGCGTCATGATCCCGCTGCCCTGCGACGTCAGGATCGAGCGCGGCGCGTTCGCGTGGGACTGGGACATTCCAGAGCCCGCAACGCAGGGCCATCCGCGCGCGCCGCTCAGCTTCCACCCGCCAGCGCAATTTGCCGGCGCGCCGTTCGCCAACGGCCGGGCCGCACTGAAGTTCAACAGCTTCTGGACCATCGAGGTCGAACCGGGCTGGTCGCTGTTTGCGACCCATCCCGTCAACCGCGACGACCTGCCGTTCCGTCTGATCTCGGGGCTGGTGGATGCCGATCGCTTCCATGACGGCGGCATCAATTTCCCTGCGGTCTGGACGCAGCCCGATTTTGCCGGCGTGCTGCCGAAAGGTACGCCGGTCGCGCAATGCTTCGCCGTGCCGCGCGAGGCGCCCGAACTGGTGTTCGAAGCTTTCGACGAGGCGCACAGAGCAGCCTATGCGAAGGTCGTCACTGAGGTGCTGGCTGCGCCCAATGTCTATCGCAAGCATTTTCGGGCCAAGCGCGGGCGGCTGACTTCCTAGACCAGAGCGCGATGGGATTAGGTTAAATGGCAACCGCGAAGGAACTGCGCTCCCTCGCCCGCTTGTGGGAGAGGTGCAGCGGCTCCGCTTCACCTCGCCTCACGCTCTATATCGCGTCCTGGTCCTGAGCTTCTCACCTTGATGCTGGGACTGCACTCTGGATCTGAAGCAGATTGAGCGACACAAGCGATAATGCTCGCACCCCCGTCTCGATCGCGACTTTGTAATCCGGTGCAAAGAACGGCGAGTGATTGGTCGGCACCGGCTCGCCGCGCTTTTCATAGTCCGCGATAACGGCAGGATCATAACCGCCAATTCCCAGGTACAGAGAGGATACCCCCTCTAGCCCGTATGCGGAGAAATCCTCACTCGCACTACCTCCCTGTTCGGACTTAGGCACGAAGCGGACCTGATCGCCGAGAGCAGGTTTAAGCGCCTCGAAGGCACGCTTCGCCATCGGCGGCTCATTCACGACTGACGCCGTTCCCCCCCGATGCATGATTTCCGGTGCGGGCGCTCTGGCCATGGCTGCAATCGCTGTAGCGGTGCGGTCGACACCATCGAGCAGGAGTTGGCGCACTTCCGGGTCATACGACCTCAGCGTCAGCTTCAGGTCGGCCTGATCGGGAATGATATTGCCGGCAGTACCCGCCTGAAAGCTTCCGACCGTAACGACTCCAAAAGCACCGGCATTCTTCTCGCGACTTATGACCGTCTGGACATCGGTCACGAAGTGAGCGCCCATGACCACTGGATCGATGGACGCGGAAGGTCTCGATCCGTGAGCACCTCGCCCCTTGAAGATAATTTCGACAGCGTCCGAGTTCGAGCTGACGGCTCCTTCCTTGACAGTCACCCGTCCGGCCGGTGCGTTACCTACGTGAGCTGCGATCGCATAGTCGGGCTTCGGGAAACGCGTAAAGAGGCCGTCCGCGATCATCTTGTGAGCGCCGTCGCCGGCCTCCTCGCCCTCTTGTCCGACAAACATGAGGGTTCCGTGCCACTGTTCACGGAGCGCGATGAGAGTCTCCGCCGTGCCGACCCACCACGCCATGTGATTATCGTGACCGCAGCTATGGGCCACCGAAGAAAGGCCTCCGTTGTAAGGCGCCTTCACGTGGCTGGCGAATGCCAGACCGGTCTTTTCTTCCATCGGCAGGGCATCGAGCTCGGTCCGAACCATCAAGACCGGCCCAGCACCGTTGCGGTACAAAGCCACGATGCCGGTGCCGCCCACCGCCTCAGTAACTTCGAAGCCGAGCTTGCGCATTTCCGCAGCGAGAGTTGCCGCAGTCCTCGTCTCGTGAAGAGACAGCTCCGGATGCGCATGGATGTCCTTGTACAGCGACTCCAGGTCGGGCCACGCTTTGGCAAGCTCGCCATTTATTGACGAAAGTTGACCATTCGGTTCGCCGGCCACGGCGCTTTGTGCGAGGCCGATCAATAGCCCAAGCGCAGCGCACGTGACATTCCGATAGGACATGTTCATCTCCGTTCAGCTACCAGGTTTCGGACCGCCGCAAAAAAGAGGGATGTCTCCCGCCTTCTCTTTTTGATCATGCTCTAGACTAACGCGCGGCGCAACGCGTCCTCATCGAGCCAGAGGCGGCCATGCGAGGCCGAGGTCAGCGCCATCGCGATCGATCCGAACATTTGCGGGCGCAGGCCGTAAGCTTGCGCGAATGCGCGCATGGCGGCGTCCGAGTTGCCGCCATCCTGCAACGCAATTCCGAGATTGAGTGCGGCCTCGGCATAGTGGGGCTTGAGCTCGAGCACCTTGCGATAAGCGTGTGCGGCTCCGCCGTGATCCCGCTGGTCCTGCCGCGCGACGCCGAGATCGAACCAGACCGAGGCCGGCGCATCGCTCGCGGTGGCGCGTTCCAGCAGGTCCACGGCATTGGCGAGATCGCCGTCGTCCCAGGCCAGCCGGCCGAGCCGCGCGGTGGCTTCCTGATGCTGCGGGATAACCTTGAGGATCGCCTCCCAGGCCTCGCGCGCCTGCGCCTTCCGGCCGGCCAGTTCGAGCATGCGCGCCTTCTCGACGAAGACATCGCGCTGCGGCCTCAGCGCGATGGCGCGATCGAGATGCGTCAGCGCCGCATCGAACTCCTTTGCGGCGCCCGCGATGCGGGCGGCCAGCAGCCGGGCCGGGGCATTGTCCGGCCGCGCCGTCAGGCTCTTTTCGATATGCACGCGGGCCGGCGCGATCGCGCTCTCGGCATACAGCACCGCGGCCAGGAAATGGCTCAGCACCGGTTCTCCAGGCCGCCGGCGCAGACCCTGCTCGCAGAGCTGCTTTGCTTCGTCGCCCCGCCCGGCATTGAATGCAGCGGCCGCGCGGCGAACGATATCCTCGGCGTTGTCCTTGCTCATCCCTGTACGACCGTATTCAGCCCTGATCGATACGGTCTATGCCATGCGGCGCCGGACTCCAAGATCAGCGTTCATGGCCAGCGCTCACCGCGCAACAGAGGGGCTGGCCGCCGCGCGCATCTGGATAAAAGCCTGGTATTGCGCCAGCGTCAGCTCCTGGCTGACATGGGACAGCTCGGTCGCCGCGGCTTCGGCGGCCTGGCCGGCCGGCTCGGCGACACGGGCGAACATCTCGGCCTCATAGGTGCGCACCGCATCGCGCCAATCCTGCGACCCGGTGAGATGCTGCGCCAGCTCGGCTGCATCCAGCATCGCGGCGTTGACGCCTTCGCCGCCATAAGGCGACATCACGTGCGCGGCGTCGCCGAGCAGGGTGATGCCGGCGCGGTTGGTCCAGTGATGTCCGACCGGCAGCGCATGGATCGGGCGAATGGCGAACCGGTCGTTGCTGGCGCGGAACAGGTCGAGCAGGGCGTCGGCCCAGCCGGTGAATTCACCGACCAGCGCTTCACGCGCCGCCGCCGGCGAGGTGAGGTCGAACCGGCGCTCGGCCCATTCGACCGGCACCCGGAAGATCGCATAGCCGCGCAGATGGGCGTTGCCGTTGCGCTGGACGATCAGGCTTCGCCCGCCGCCTTCGATACCGATCTTGCCGCGACCCACGAGCCGCGACAGCGCAGGGTGCCGCGTATCGACCTCGTCAATGCCGAACTCGATGAAGGTGAGGCCGCTGTATTGCGGCTGGTAGCGCGACACGAGCGGTCGCACCTTCGACCACGCGCCGTCGGCGCCGACCACGAGATCGAACGGCCCCTTGCGCGCTTCGTCGAAGACGAGATCATAGCTGCCGTCGTCGCGCGGTGCGACCTCGCGCAAGGCGTGGCCCCAATAGACGGTGCCGGACGGCAGGGATTGCAGCAGCAAGGCGCGAAGGGCCGTGCGGTCGACCTCCGGACGGTCGCCGGTCGTGTCGTCGTCCGCAAGCAGCAATTGGCCGGCGCCGTTATAGAGCCGGCTGCCCTGGTCTTCGTAACGCGCGATGCGCAGGAATCCCTCATGGAGTCCGGCGCGCGTGAGCGCCAGTTGGCCGCTCTCGGCGTGCAGGTCGAGCGTGCCGCCTTGCGGCCGTTCGCTCGCGCTTGTCTCTCGTTCGAACACCCTGGTTTCGATTCCGGCAACATGCAGCAGCCGGGCGAGCGTCAGGCCGCCAGGACCGGCGCCGATGATGGCAATGCGGAGAGGGCTTGAATTCATTGACATCACGCCTTCACTGAGATACATAGGTGCCTATATAATATGGATAGGGACCTATGTAAATGGCTGATGCAACCGATTGGGAATCATTCGATCGTCCCGCGCCGCTGATCAACATGGCCTCGCGCAGTATCTTGAGACTGGGCGAACGCCGGGTGAAGCCGCTCGGTTTCAGCATCGGGCAGTTGCCGGTGCTCTATCTGCTGCGCGACGGCAAAGCCATGTCGCAACGTGATCTGGCCCGCACTCTCAGGGTCGAGCAGCCGTCGATGGCGCAGATTTTGGCGCGGATGGCGCGTGACGGATTGATCCGGCGCACGCCGATGCCGGGCGACGGCCGCAGCCAATTGGTGTCGCTGACCAAGGCCGCCATCCCGAGGCTGCCGGCCGCGCGCAAGGCGTTACACCGCAACCAGGATCAGGCGCTCGCGGGTTTCAGCGCGGCGGAGACCGCAACGCTGATGGATCTGCTGCGGCGATTGAATCGAAACCTCGACCGCATGGTCACCGAGGAAACGGAGAGCGATCAAGCCGTTGACGCATAGGATTGGTCCAGCGCGCGGCGCGCAATGAAAAAAAGGCCGGGAATGTAACCCGGCCTTTTTGTTCGGCGTCATTCCGGGATGGTCCGAAGGACCAGACCCGGAATCTCGAGATTCTCAGGTGCGCAATTGCGCACCATAATTCGATGCTTCGCATCGCCCCGGAATGACGGCGTAATATTTGCCGGCTTCCTTCCGTCATCCCAAGCGAAGCGAAGCAATCCATTGATCCGCGTACGCGGAAGGATGGATTGCTTCGTCGCTTCGCTCCTCGCAATGACGGCAGGAGGGAGAGATCGGAGTTGCCTTACTCCGCCGCTTCGGTCGCCTTGAGCGTCGGATAATCCGTGTAGCCCTTGGCGCCGCCGCCATAGAAGGTGTTCTTGTCCCAATCGTTGAGCGGCGCGCCCTTCTTCAGGCGCTCGACCAGATCGGGGTTGGAGATGAACGGCTTGCCAAATGCGATCAGGTCGGCGGCGCCGGATTCCAGTACCTTTTCGGCGAGCGCAAAGTCATAGCCGTTGTTGGCCATGTAGGCCTGCTTGAAACGCTTGCGCAGGCTTGCATAGTCGAACGGTGCGATATCGCGCGGGCCGCCGGTCGCGCCTTCGATGACGTGGAGATAGGTCAGCTTCAGCGCGTTGAGGTGGTCGACGATGTAGTCGAACAGCGGCTGCGGGTTGGAATCGGAGGCGTCGTTGGCGGGCGTCACCGGCGAGATCCGGATGCCGGTGCGGTCGCCGCCGGCTTCTCCAACCACGGCCTTGGACACTTCGAGCATCAGCTTGGCGCGGTTCTCGATCGATCCGCCATAGGCGTCGGTGCGCTTGTTGGTGCCGTCCCTGGCGAACTGGTCGAGCAGATAGCCATTGGCGCCGTGGATCTCGACGCCGTCGAAGCCGGCGGCCAGCGCATTCGCGGTGCCGCGTTTGAAGTCCCCTATGATCCCTGGGATTTCCGAAAGCTCCAATGCACGCGGCTCGGAGACATCGGCGAAGGTGCCGTTGACGAAGGTCTTGGTCTTGGCCTTGATCGCACTCGGCGCGACCGGCGCGCCGCCATTTGGCTGCAGCGCGACATGCGAGATGCGGCCGACATGCCAGAGCTGGATGAAGATGCGGCCACCGCGCTCATGCACGCGATCGGTGACCTTCTTCCAGCCTTCGACCTGCTCCTTCGAATAGATGCCGGGCGTGTCCTGATAGCCCTGGCCCTGATGCGAGACCTGGCTCGCTTCGGTGATCAGAAGGCCGGCGGAGGCGCGCTGGCTGTAATAGTCCGCCGCAAGCGGGCTCGGCACCATGCCAGGCGGCACCGCGCGGTTGCGCGTCAGCGGCGCCATCACCAGGCGGTTCGGCAAGTTCAGCGGGCCAAGCTTGAAGGGCTCGAAAAGTTTGGTCGGTTGGCTCATGGGCAAATGTTCCAGGATGTGACGGATAGGGGACAATTGTGCATTGCGGCGACGAGCGCAATGGCCGGACGCATTCGCGCCTTGCAGGTTAGCTGCGCACGATCCCGCCCATGTGGCCGGCATCCAGGAATAGTGTGTGCGCGTTCACGTAGGAGGATTCGTTCGAAATCAGGAACAGCGCGGTATAGGCCACCTCCCAACCGGTGCCCTGGCGGCCGAAAGGCACTGTCAAGGCCCGGTCCGGCCGCCTCCGGCTGGCGTCGCGGCCCATCGGCGTGTCCATGAGGCCGGGTGCGATCACATTGCAGCGAATGCCCTTTTCTTCGCCGGCCCGAGCGATCGCCCGGCCCAGCGCGATCTGCGCGGCCTTGGAGGATTCATAGGCCGGGTTGCGACCATTGGCGCGCTGGCTCGCCATCGACGAGATCAGGATGATCGCCCCGCCCGGAGCCATCACGTCCAGTGCCTTCTGCGCAAACAGCATGTGGCTGCGCACGTTGACCGCGTAATCCCGGTCCCACGCCTCCGCCGTCATTTTGGGCAGCGACAGGCCGGAGGAGATTCCGACGTTCAGTGCCAGACCGTCGAGGCCGCCGAGGTTCTGCGTGCAGCGCTCGACCGCAGGCGCGATCTGCGCGATGTCGGAGACATCGACCACGTCGGTGAACGCCTTGCCGCCTTCCTTCGTGATCTGCGCGACCGTGTTGTCGGCCGCCTCCTTGTTGACGTCGATACACGCGACCGATGCGCCCTCACGCGCGAACAGCACGCTCATCGCACGGCCGTTGCCGACAGGCGGCTCTTCATCGACGATTGTACGCTGTCCCGCGCCGACCACGATGATGCGGCGGCCGGCAAGCCGGCCATGGTTCTTCGCCAGCCCCAGCGATTCCGCATGCAGCGACGCGGAGGGATCGACGGATTTGGGTGCGTGGGTGGTGGTCGACATGGCGTGCTCCCTGACGTCTTGTTGTTGTCAGGGAGCAGTAGCACGGGTGCGCGGGGGAGGCGACGTGTCCGCCGAAGGCGGAAAATCCCGCGGCGGGGAATATCGTCTCAGTTCGCGCCGAGGAAATCGCGCTTGCCGATCTCGACGCCGTTGTGGCGCAGGATGCCGTGAGCCGTCACAGCGTGGAAATACAGGTTCGGGAACGAGAAGCCGGAGAGGAATTGCTGGCCCGTCACCGTCATGGTGCGACCGGCACCGATCGGGAAGGTGACCTCCTTGGCGTCGGCGCCGTCGAATTGCGCCGGGGTGAACGACTTCACATAGTCGATCGTCTTCGCCAGCCGCTGCTTCAATTCGCCGAACGTCGTCTCGGTGTCGGGCGTCGATGGCACCTCGCTATGCGTCAGCCGCGCGCAACCCCGCGAAGCGTGATCGCAGACCAGCTGCACCTGCTTCGACAGCGGCAGCATGTCCGGATAGAGCCGCGATCCCAGCAGCACCTCGGGCTGGATCTTCTTCGCCTCGCAATGCGCCTCGGCCTTGGTGAGAATGCCGGTGAGGCTGTTGAGCATTTGCAGGTAAGCGGGGACGACGGCGTCGTAAAAGGACATATGATGCTCGCTGTGCTGAGATGGATCCGGATCTTGCCGAACGGCGATGCTGCACATGGGGCGGGGGAGGGAAGAATACAACTGCGGAAGGCCGTAACAGGTGGTTAAATCTTCCTTCTCTTCACCTCGCCCCGCTTGCGGGGAGAGGTCGGATCGCATCGCAAGATGCGATCCGGGTGAGGGGGACTCACCGCGAGTCGTGTGCGTGGAGACAGCCTTTCACCCCAACCCTCTCCCCGCAAGGGCGGGGCGAGGGAGCGCCAACAACTACCGCATCCCCGGCATTGCGGCTTCCGTCGGCTGGGGGCGCGGACCGCGCATCCGGGCGAGCAATTCCGCGGATGGCCATGAATCCGCCGGCAGGCCGTATTTCACCTGCATCGCCTTCACGGCGGTGCGGCTTGCCTGTCCCAGCACGCCGTCGACCTTGCCGACGTCGTAGCCCGCGCGCACCAATAGCCCCTGCAGCTCCTTGATCTCGTTGAACGGCAGTTGCGCGACCGGCTGATGCGGCCGCTGCATCGGCGGTGCGCCCGCGATGCGGCTGGCGAGATAGCCGGCCGTGGTCGAATAGATCAGCGAGTTGTTCCACTCGGTGTAGGCGGCGAAATTCGGATAGGCCAGGAACGCCGGCCCGGTGCGGCCCATCGGCAGCAGCAGCGAGGCCGGCATGTCGTCGTTCGGCAACGGCTTGCCGTCGGTCGAGCTGACGCCGAGCGCGACCCATTTCGAACGCGGCAGCTTGACCGTCAGGTCGGCCTGATCCCACGGAAAATTCGCATTCTGCGGCACGCGCACTTCCTGCAGCCACGGCTCGCCGCGCCGCCACTTCAATCCGTTGGCGATGTAGTTCGCGGTCGAGCCGATCACGTCGGGCCCAGAGCGCAGCAGATTGCGTCGGCCGTCGCCGTCGTAATCGACCGCGTAGTTGAAGTAATGCGTCGGCAGGAATTGCGTCTGCCCGAGTTCGCCCGCCCAGGAGCCGACCATCTCTTCGGGCGTGAGGTCGCCGCGCTCGACGATCTTCAGCGCCGCGATGGTCTCGCCTTGGAACATCTCGGAGCGGCGGCAATCATAGGCGAGCGACACCAGCGATTTCAGCGTCGGCAGATTGCCCATGTTGGCGCCGAAGTCGCTCTCCAGTCCCCAGAACGCGGCGATCACCGCCGGCGGCACGCCGTATTCCTTCTCGGCGCGCGCAAACGCCGCCGCGTAGGTCCTGATGTATTGCTGGCCCTGCTGCATGCGATAGGTCGCGGCCATGCGTCCGGCGAACTCGGTGAAGATCTGCCCGAACACGCGCTGGCCGCGGTCGCGATTGACGATGCCCTGGTCGTAGGTGAGGTAGGGCGAGGCTTCCGCGATGGTCTGCTGCGAGACGCCGGCGGTGACCGCCTGGCTCTTCAGCTCGGTGAGGAAGCGATCGAAGCTTTGCCCGTTGTGGCAGGACGCCGCGCGCGGCACAGCCGCCGGCCGTGGCCTGGCAGGCGTGGGTTTTACGGGGGCCGGCAACAATGGCTGTTGCGCCGAAGCAACGGATGAGAGGGCCAGCGCAGCCGCTAACGCTGCGATCCTGATCGGGGCGCGAAGGGAAGCTGCTGGCATTGAAGTCACCGGCCGGAGATCGAGGGAAAGGTCTGCCCTGCATACACCAGCCCGGCACCGGGCAACAACGGGGTGGCCGCCGTTAGACCAATTGGGCTTCGGCAGGCGGATCGGCCGCCGCTATGATCGGCAGGTGATTCGCGGGCAGGTGTGTCGGCGGATCGATTGCGCCCGGAGGGACCCATGTGGAGTTTTCTCGAGCGTCTCTTGGACTCGTCGACGCTCTCGCCTCACGGCATTTGTCTGCTGTGGGAGCCGGAGCTGATCTGGCTTCATGTCATTTCCGACGCGATCATTGCCGCTTCCTATTTCTCGATTCCGTTCGCGCTCGCGATCGTCGTCTCCAAGCGCCGCGATTTTCAGTTCGGCTGGATGGCCTGGCTGTTCGCCGGCTTCATTCTCGCCTGCGGGCTGACGCATGTGTTCTCGATCTACACGCTATGGGTGCCGATCTACGGCATCGAGGGCCTGCTCAAGGCGCTGACCGCGATCATCTCGATCTTCACGGCAGTGCTGCTGTGGCCACTGATCCCGAAAGTGCTGGCGATCCCGACCGAAGCGCAATTGCGCGAGGCGCATGTTGCGCTCGAGGAGGAGGGACGGCAGCGCCAGCATTCGGAAGTCCTGCTGCGGCGCTTTCGCGAGGCCGAGGTCAACGAGAGCAAGATCCGCCAGGCGCAGAAGATGGAGGCGGTCGGCCAGCTTACCGGCGGCATCGCGCATGACTTCAACAACATCCTCACTGTCATCACCGGCACGATCGATATCCTGGCCGAAGCGGTGACGCACAACCGGCAGCTCGCCGAGATCACCGGCCTGATCCGCGACGCCGCCGAACGCGGCGCGTCGCTGACGCGGCATCTGCTGGCCTTTGCGCGGCGGCAGCCGCTGCAGCCGACCGCCGTCGACGTCAACGCGCTGATGGTCGACGCCATCGAGCTGCTGCGGCCGACCATCGGCGACCATGTCGACATCGACTTCCGCCCCGCGCACGATCTGCCGCGCGCGTTGGTCGATGCCAACCAGCTCGTCACCGCGATCATCAATTTGGCGCTGAACGCGCGCGACGCGATGCGGAAGGGCGGCAAGCTCAGGATCGAGACCTCTGCCGCCGAACTCAAGCCTTCCGATGTCCAGGGACATGACGGGCTGGTTGCGGGAGGCTATGTCGCGATCGCGCTGATCGACGACGGCCAGGGCATCGCGGAGGCGGATCTGGCGAAGGTGTTCGAGCCGTTCTTCACCACCAAGGAGGTCGGCAAGGGCACCGGGCTCGGGCTCAGCATGGTCTATGGTTTCGTCAAGCAATCCAACGGCCACATCGTGCTCGACAGCGAGGTCGGCCGCGGCACCAGGGTCATGCTTTATCTGCCGCGCGCCGCCGCGACCGTGCAGCCCGCCATCGCCCCGCCGCGGCAGCCGGATCTGCGTGGCGCGCAGGAAATCGTGCTCGTCGTCGAGGACGACAAACTGGTGCGCTCTTACGTGCTGACCCAGATCGCGAGCCTCGGCTACACCACGCTGTCGGCCAGCAACGGACCGGAGGCGCTCGCCGTGCTGGAGAGCGGCGCGGCGGTCGACCTGCTGTTCACCGACGTCATCATGCCAGGGCTGATGAACGGGCGCGACCTCGCCACCGAGGCCGAGAGGCGGCGGCCCGGCCTGCGTGTGCTCTTCACTTCCGGCTACACCGAAAACGCCATCGACCATGACGGCCGGCTCGACGAGGGCATCCTGTTCCTCGCCAAGCCCTACAGCCGTGCCGAGCTCGCGCGCATGCTGCGCGTCGCGCTGCGCGAGAGCGAATTGATCCCCGCGCGCGTGGCGGCGGGATGAGCCTGGCGTGTGTTCAGCCCCGCGCCGTCAGAAACACATCGTCCATGAACAGCGCGTCGATGCCGGACTTGCGAAACGTGACGATCGCGTCGTTGGGTGTGCAAACGATTGGTTCGCTGTCGTTGAAGGACGTGTTGACGACCAGCGGCACGCCGGTTTTCGCGAAGAAGCAGGAGATCAGCTCGTGAAAGCGCGGATTTGATTTGCGGCTGACGATCTGGACCCGCGCACTGCCGTCCCTGTGCACCACGGCAGGGATCAGATCGCGTCTGTCGGCCTTCACCGGGCACGCAAACAGCATGAACTCGTGGCTTGCCGTCTGCGCGCCGACATCGAACCATTCCTCGGCGTGCTCCGCCAGCACGCTCGGCGCAAAGGGGCGAAAATCTTCCCGGTGCTTGACCTTTTGATTGAGGATCGTGCGCATGTCCGGCCGCCGCGGATCGGCGAGCAGTGAACGGTTGCCCAGCGCGCGCGGCCCGAACTCCATGCGGCCCTGAAACCAGGCGACGATCTTGCCGTCGGCGATCATGGCGGCGGCATCGCGCGCGGGAGATTTGCTCTGCCGCGCCTTGAGGCCGGCCGACTTGACCGCAGCCAGAATGTCGCGCCGCTTGAATGCGGGTCCCAGATACGGCGTGGAATTGCCGCGCTCGGGGGGGCGCTTGTTCGTGGCGCAATGCACGGCAAAGGCGGCGCCGATCGCCGTGCCGGCGTCATGCGGCGCGGACGGGATGAACACATTCGCGAATTCACCGGATCGCCTGACCAAATCGTTGGTCACGCAATTGAGCGCGACGCCGCCGGCAAGGCACAGATTGTCAAACGGTACCCTGCGTTTGATGCGCCGTACGGCCGCCATGACCGCGGCGTCCGTTGCTGCCTGCAGCGCGGCCGCCATGTCGGCATGCCGCGGCAGGATTTCGTCGTCCTCGTAGCGCGGCGGACCGAAGATGGCTTCCATTCTGGCGAACCTGTCCGGGTGCGTGCCGAGAAACTCCCGCGCCACCCCGTAATTCACCTCGTCGGCATGCATGATCGACAGGAACTGCGGACGGAAAACCTCGGGATCGCCGTAAGCCGCCAGGCCCATCACTTTCGAGGCGTCGTAGTGCGAGAAGCCGAGATAGCCGCTGAACACCTCCCACAGGAAACCGATCGTATGCGGATACTCGAAGGTCTCGACGCTCACGATCCGCGTGCCGACGGCCTTCGCCAGCGAGGTGCCGGCGGTCTCGCCGATGCCGTCGATGCTGAGGATGGCCGCGCGGTCGAAGCCCGACGGGAAGTACGCGGACGCGGCGTGCGCCAGATGATGCGGCATGAAATGCAATCGTTGCCCGAGCGAACGTCCAAGCAGGTCGTCGATCGCGCGGGGTACTTGAGCAAGCCGCAGCCGAAAGGTCTCCTCCGACCGCGGATCCCACCACTCGGGGCGATATCGCCGCCGGCGCAGCCTGGGATCGAACGAATATGCGACATGATCGATATCGCCGGCGGTGAGCTTGGCGTGGTTCAGGCAAAAGCGGATCGCGCGTTCGGGCAGTTGATGGGGGTTGTCGAATTCAGACGGCTTGCCGTGCTTGATGCGATTGAACCGCTCCTCCTCGACGGCTGCGACGAGCTTGCCGTCGATCAGCAGCGCGGCCGCGGACTCGTGATACACCGAGTTGATTCCAAGAACGATCACCTTCCCTCCCAATACGCCTGGTTCCCGCAACGTATTACCCAATGTGTCGGGGCGAGTCAGGTGGTATTGCGGCCGGTGGGCTGCGGAAGCGCGGTGCGGCCGATGGCCGCGATGGCGGTGTTGCCAGCGATGGCGGCGCGTCGGGCACGCGCGGGCCGTGGTGACGCGATGCGCGTCCTCCTCGGACGCGGTGCGGCTGATGGCTGCTATATGCTCGAAGCGGCTGAAACGGTTCGTCGTTCCGTATTCTCAAAAGTGATGCAGAGCATAGGACCACAACGGCAGCGTCAAGAAAGAAAGCGATATGCCGAGCCCGACCATCAACGACACCAGGGGTGGGTTGAGGCCATGCTGCACGGCGACGATCGCGCCGCCGATTTGCGGACCCATCGCGGCTTCGAACAAGGTCACGCGCGTCGTTTCTTCCGTTGCGCCCAGGATGCCGAAATACAATACGGCGAGCGCGGCAGGCGCGAGAAGCAACTTGAACCCGAGGCCGGTCGCCAACGCGGTGACAAGCCCGCCGCTTTGATCGAACCTGAGCTGCAGGCCGACCGAAACCAGCGCCAGCGGCGCGAGCGTGTCGCCCAATCGCTTCAAGGCGTCGGTGATCCAGACAGGGAACTCAAACGGCATCAGGGCGAAAGCGATGACCAGCGCAATCAGCGGCGGAAACATGATAATCCGCTTGACGATGGCAGCCTTCGATTCCTTGCCGGCGGAATAAATGGCTGCAACAGTGATGCCCAACGTGCTCAGCACCAGATAGGTGCCGAGCTGATCGATCAGAATGCCGGTCGCCATGTCGGACGCGCCAAAAAACGCTTCAATCATCGGCAGGCCGACAAAAGACGTATTGGCGAGGCCACCGGCAAGCATCAGCGCGCCGGTCGTCTCCCGCGAAAACTTCAAACGAGCAGAGAGCGCCCAGAAGAACCAGACGCCGAGGCCGAACATCAGCCATGGCATCGCGATGCTGTACAGCAATGACGTCTGCAGCTTGACGGTATGGATCTGCAAAACGATCAGCGCCGGCAGCGATATGTGAATGATGAAGGCGTTGAGCGCGAGATGGGCGTTCTCCGGGGCTTTCTTGGCGACGCGGAGACCCATCCCGAGCAGCAGGCAAAGAAATAGCAAAACGATGTTGTTCATTGCATTTCTCCGAACGCCGCCTGTGCTGCAGGCGCCTAACGAGGGCCTTTACGTCAATGCGGAATACAAAAGGTGCGTGCCATTGAGGACCAGGAACAGCGCGAATAGCCCGGCCAAAATGCGCGAGGGCAGCCAATGCGCAACCGCCACGCCGAGACGCACGGTGAGCAGCGTTCCGGCAACGAGCGCTGCCAGCGCAGGCAAATTGATGTAACCGAGCATCCAATGGCCAAGTGGGATGTTGCGCCCCTCCCAGGCGTAGGCAAAGGCGCCCGCCAGACTGACCGGCAGTCCGATCGCCGCCGACGTGCCGATCGCAAGCTTCGGCTCCATGCCTGCCGCCTTGAAGTAGGGCGTGAACAGCGTTCCGCCTCCGATCCCGGCGAGGGCTGCAATGCCGCCAAAAGCCAGGCTGAATATTTTCAGTGAGAAGCCACGGCGCGCGATGATTTGCAGCGCGCTCATCTTCGATACGTCGGTCACCATCAACGCCGCCGCGAACAACTGGAAACAAGCCACAAAGATGAGCAGCGAGATTGCCTGCGCTTCGGCTGCGACTGCACTGCCAAATGCGACGCCGACGACGACCCAAGGCGTGGCTCGACGGATCATGACGGTGGAGGTGCTGCCGCGGCGATAATGGCCGTATGCGCTCTGCGCCGCCGAAAATACAATCGCAGCCATCGACGTTCCAAGCGCCATCGCCACTGCGTGCTCTGTGCCGGTGCCCGTTGTCTTGAAGGCGTACACCAGCACCGGGACCATGATCAGTCCTCCGCCGATGCCGAACAATCCCGCGAAGAACCCCGCGGCAACTCCACTTAGCCCGAACACGGCGAGAGTTAGCTCAGCGCCCACTTCGCCCTCCCTCGGCTCTCGCATCGCTGAGAGCAACCCGCCTTGTCTCTGAACGCACGAAAGGTTTACTACGGCGCCTCAACGAACGGAGGAGCGCGCCCATGAATGTCGTGGTCGATCGGAACCGCCAACGCTGCTTGAGGAGAACAGTGAACCAGAGAGAGGCGTCGACGGAGCGGCGCCGTTGTGCGTTCCGCCAGACCTCGGCAAAATCATCGCTGCCTGGATCACGCTGTTCATGTTGCACGGTCTAACTCCCAATAATATTCGGAGAAGTGCAATTTGCGCTGCGAGGACACGTCACCTCAGTGAGGCGGGTGAGCCTGCACGAAGCGCTTCCTGTATTTCCGGAGTGCCCGAAATCGCTTCCAGGCCGCTACCGAACGAAAATGATCTGTTACAAAGATAGACTGGCATCCCGGACCGTTGATAATCGGTCCACGATGAATGCAATACCGGCCTCTGCCAACGGCAAGGTGCGGTCAGGTGAGATTCACAAGCGTGCGCTACGGAAAAACTGTCATTGTGGCGAGATCGCCGGCTGCCGTTCCCGACGACAAGGCGTCTAGGTATATTGCGATCATGAGCACGATGGCGAAGGCCAGATAGCCCAGCATAATTGCCGTGTCGTGGCTTGTGCCTTGGCGTTGAATTGTCTGGGGCCTGACGCGCTGCACGATTTCCATTGTCTTGTCTCCAATGTGGTCGACGCGATCCAGTGCATCGCTGAAAATACATTCGAGGGCGACGGGGAGGTGTGAGACCGTTCACACCGGCCAAAATTAAAAAGTAGCAATCAACTTCTTCCAATACGTGTCAGCTTAAAGTCGCAACCTTTTCAGTTTTGCGACGAAGATGCGGGCAATCCGCAGATTTTATGCGATATCGGCATTTGAAACGTCGCGGCTTCGCTCGCGACTGGTTATCAGCAAGCCCCATACCAAAGTCGTCGCGATTGAAAACTCTATTGATTTTGTTTTCTGGCGAATCTGCCGTCTGCTTGGCAGGCTATCTTTTGTGCACGGTGCTCCGAAACGTGCAGCCGGTCGCGCCGATGGTCCGAGTGGGGCCAAGAGCCGACGTTCGCGCCCGGCGAACGGAAACTGGGGTTTGAGAAGCGTCGGGCGAGCGTCAGTTCCTTCTATGTGCTTGCTGTATCCAGGCGTTCAACCTGACTCTTTGTAAGCTCGAGCCGGGTTGCCGCAACGAGCGTTGCGACGTGCTCGGGCTTGGTCGCGCTCGCGATCGGCGCCGTGACGGACGGTTTTGCCATCAGCCAGGCGAGCGCGACCGCGGCAGGCTCGGTGCCGGTCTCGGCTGCAACCTCGTCGAGGCCAGCCAGGATGCGCATGCCGCGTGGATTCATGTATCTTGGAACGCTGCGTGCCCCGCGCACGCTCTTGCCGAAATCGGCCTCCGAGCGGTACTTGCCGGTCAGAAATCCCGCCGCGAGCGACCAGAACGTGATCACGCCGACGTCGTTGTCCTGGCAGACGCGTTGCAGCGCGCCTTCGTAGCTCGACCGCTCCGCCAGGCTGTATTCGGGTTGCATGCTTTCGTAGCGCGGAAGCCCGTCCCTCCCGGAAATTTCGAGCGCGTCCTTCAACCGCTCCGCGGAGAAGTTCGATGCGCCGATCGCCCTGACCTTGCCGGCCTTGATCAGCCTATCGTAGGCCGCAAGCGTCTCTTCCTGCGGCGTCGTTTCGTCGTCCTTGTGGGACTGGTACAGGTCGATGCTGTCGGTCTGCAGCCGTCGCAGCGAGTCCTCGACGGCGCGCGCGATATAGTCCGGCTTCAGCCCGACATTGCCGTTGCCCATGTCCATCCCGACCTTGGTGGCGAGGATGATCCGGTCGCGGTTGCCCCGCGCCTTCATCCATTTGCCGATGATCGCCTCGGACTCACCGCCGCTATGGCCCGGCACCCACCGCGAATAGACATCTGCCGAATCCAGAAACGTCAGCCCGTGGTCGAGCACGGTGTCGAGCAACCGAAACGACGTGGCCTCGTCCACCGTCCAGCCGAACACGTTGCAGCCGAAGCACAGCGTGGGAACGGTGAGGCCGGAACGGCCGAGCTGACGATGCTTCATGAGTTTCTTTCGCTTGTTCTTGGTAGCAGGTACTGACAACAGAACACTGAGGCAGATCGCCCTTGTTTGCAAGGATGCTAAGTCAGCAATCACAATCTGGCACGCGCAAGCGTCGCTTGACGGTTTCGTAGGATTGGTGGAGCGAAGCGATACCCATCGTGGGGCTGCTGCGGGAATGATGGGTATCGCTTCGCTCCACCCATCCTACGTCTACTGAAAGCCGACGTGCGAGCACGCGCCCTATGCGCGAAATCAGGCGGAGGTCTCGTGCGTGTGCGCTCGCCGCAGCTCCGGCCGCTGATGCCGTTTCTTGATCTCGGCGACCTCGTCCAGCATGTTTTTCAGCGCAATGACAGCGGGCTCGTCATCGAGTTCGTAGTTCTTCGGCATACGCTCGATCAGCACCAGCAGCGCGTCGCCGATCTGGCCGAGCTGCCGGCCGTAGGTGCCGACATCGGAGAGCACGTCGGATTCGACCGCGGGTGCGGAGGATTTGCCGAGCGTAATGTTGATGAGGCCGAACTGGCTCCCGATCGGGCTCATGAACGCGGTAAAGGGGCTGATGTTCTGCATGACATCGCCCGAAAGCGGCAGCTTGAAAATGGGCATGGCAACAAGTCCGCGTATGGTGGCAATGATGCCACCATAGCGTGTTTGGTCCGCCGGCCCGGTCACAATCGCCTCATCCGACGTCGGGTGCGTCCTCTGCCTCGGAATCCTGCTCCACCGCCTTCGGCGGCCAGGCGCCGCGCCGGATCAGCGCCTCGTGCAGCAGCTTCTCGATCTGCCCCTGCCGCGAGCGCAATTCCGCGGCGGCCAGCCGATCGAGGAGCTCCAGCAAGGGGCTGCCAAGCCGCAGCAGGACCGGCTCCTTGTCCGGCCCCTTGGGGCGGCCGCGCTTAGGCATAGAGCGTTCCGGTGTTGACGACCGGGGTGGCGTCCTTGTCGGAGACCAGGACGACGAGCAGGTTCGACACCATGGCGGCCTTGCGCTCGGGGTCGAGATCGATGTCGGTTTCCTCCCGCAGCTTGTCGAGCGCTTCCTTGACGATGTCGACCGCGCCCGCCACGACGAGCTTGCGGGCGGCGATGACGGCGCTGGCCTGCTGACGGCGCAGCATCACCGGCGCGATCTCGGGTGCATAGGCAAGATGGTTGATCCAGGCTTCGTCGACGGTCACGCCGGCGACGGCGAGGCGGTCCCTGAGGAGGGCGACGAGCTCGTTGGTGACCTGGTCGCCGCTCTCGCGCAGCGACAGCGTGCGTGCGGCCGGGTCTGATGTCGCGGCCACCTCGCTGACCGGGTGCGCGCCTGCTTCGTCGAAATCGTAGGGATGGCGACCGGCGATGTGCCGGAGCGCGGACTCGGTCTGCGCGCCGACGAAGTCGGCATAGTTGTCGATCTGGAACGTCGCCTTGGCACAGTCGTTGACGCGCCAGACCACGACGGCGCCGATCTCGATCGGATTGCCGATCAGATCGTTGACCTTCAGTTTCCCGCATTCATGATAGCGGACGCGCTGCGAGACCTTCTTGGCGCGGAACAGCGGAATGGTCGCGCGCAGGCCTGACGCGGAATCCGTGCCGGCATAGGATCCGAACAAAGTGAGCACCGCGCTTTCGTTCGGCTGCAGCGAATAGATCGAGCCGGCGAACAGCACGGCGATGATGAGGAGGCAAAACGCGCCGAACAGCGCGAGCCAGGAGACGTGGACGTCGCCATAGCCATCCCTTGAGAACGCGCCATAAGTGATCCAACCGGCAAGGACGAGGCAGACGAATCCGATCAGAAGCGCGACATATCCGCTGCCGACGACGATGGCGGGGCGGTCCTCCACCCTGGTGATGACCTTGATCGCGGGCGAACCGGAAGGGGCTTGAACGGTCATGGCAGCAATCCCTGATACAGTCAGCATAATTACTGATATTTTTTGATATCAGAAAATAGAGCTGAGTGTAAGGGGATGCTCGAGGCGGGGCCCTCAGCTCCGATTCCGTAGGTAAGACAATTGCATAGCTCGAGATGAAGGGTTGTCGTCGGTTGCCTCGGAAGGCCTTCCGGCAGAGGGGCGCCCTAGTCGCGCGGCGCCAGCGCAAGCTCCAGCAGTGCAATCCGTTGCAATGCGACGACCTCGCGTTCGCCGTCGTTCGCCGTGCGCAGGATCGATTCCGCGATCACATTGATATGTGAGGTGCTGACGGGATCCGGCAGCGTCGCAACCGACGATTCCAGCGCCCGCGTCATCAGGGCGATCACCTCAGGGGAAAACGCGGCATCGGAAAAATTCTTCATGGGTCCGGCCATCGCTAACTGCCCCCTGCTGCGATCTTAACTCCGGAGGCGTTGGACCGGTTCCGGCGTCATAACGCTGCAAAGTTGCGCGATCCGCGGGAACCAATGGCCCGACGGGCAACTCAGTGAAAACCTGTCAATCCCTGCGCATGATATATTCCGATTTTCGGAAGTGCAGATATGCCCGTCCCACCCGATTGAGGGGCGAGCGCACGTAGTGTTTCCGGTTACACCTGTGGTCCTACTCCCGTGCTTTTTGTTGCACGGGACCCATAGGTGCGATCGGCCCCCGGCTTTCCCTGCGCCCTCTATATCACGAGAGGGCAAACGAAATGCAGAGCTCGGGCAAATCATGTCGCGAGAATGCCAAGCTGCGTCCCCATCCACCGCGTCATCGCCCGGCCTTGTGCGCAATTGCGCATTGGGACCGGGCGACCCAGTACGCCGCGGCCCATCGGCTCAAGCACAACTGTCTCTGGAATACTGGATCACCCGCGTTCACGGGTGATGACACCGAACTTGCCCCCGATCGTGCAACAAACTCACTGTCGTCCCTGCGAAAGCAGGGACCCATATGTGGACGGCCCCCGTGGCACAAGAGCTTTTTGAGCGGATCGGATCGCTTGCATCCATATGTCCGGCCTTTTGAGTGCGATCGGATGGATCGCTGGCCAAGATGGTTTGCGCGATGCGAGTTCCAAACAACCACGCGGCCTGTTGACGGCCGATGGGTCCCACGGACTGTCTCGCATCGTTGCTCGATCGATCGCTCCATCTGCTCCTGCAGCTCCGGGTCGGCTGACGAGCGAGCCCGCCAGCCGGCCAATCTGTTAGACGGCGACTGCCGCGGTGGCATTGATCCGTGCGGCGTCATAACTCTCGCCGGTCGCCATCAGCTTCCAGGCGATGCGGGCCACCTTGTTGGCGAGCGCCACGGCGGCAAGCTTCGGTGGCTTGCGCTTGATCAGGGCCAGCAGCCAGCGCGAGTGATGGCCGCGCCCGCGTCTGGCCTGCTGGATGACCGCCGTTGCCCCGATCACCAGCAGGCGGCGCAGGTCCTCGTCGCCCGCCCGCGTGATCCTGCCAAGCCTGGTTTTGCCGGCGGTGGAGTGATCCTGGGGGGTGAGGCCGAGCCAGGCTGCGAAGTGACGGCCGGAGCGGAAAGCATGGGGATCGGGTGTCTTCATCACGAGCGTCGTTGCAACGATCGGCCCGACAGAAGGGATCTGCGCCAGACGCCGGCCCACGGCGTCGGAGCGGTGCCAGGCCATCAATCTGGCTTCGATCTCCTGCAGCTCGCCCACGAGTCTGGTGTAGTCGCGGCCCAGCACCGTAAACAGCTCGCGTGCCAGGGCAGGAAGCGTCTCGTCCTGCGCAATCCGCGCCAGCAGCGGCTCGATCTTGTCGGTCCCTTGGGCCCCGATCAGGCCAAACTCCGCCGCATGGCCGCGGATCATATTGCCGAGCTGGGTGCGCCGGGCGATCAATCCAGCGCGGACACCCGTCAGCATCAGCGCGGCCTGCTGCTCGACCGTCTTGACCGGCACGAACCGCATGCTCGGCCGGCTCATCGCTTCACACAGCGCCTCCGCATCCCGACCGTCGTTCTTGTTCCGCGACACATAGGGCTTCACCAATTGCGGCGCCATCAACTTCACCTCGTGGCCCAGCTTGCGAAGCTCCCGTGCCCAATGGTGCGAGGCCCCGCAGGCCTCCATCCCGATCACGGTCGGCGGCAACTTGGCGAAGAACTCCAGCACCTGCTTGCGCGCAAGCTTCTTGCGCAACACAGGCTGTTCCGCCGCATCAACCCCATGCAGCACAAAAATATACTTCGACGTATCCATTCCAATGCGGATAATCTCTCTCACGGACGGCTCCCTTGTCTGAGATTTGCAACAACCTCATTCTGGCACACTGATGCCGTAGGGGGCCGTCCACACCATCAACCGCGAATGAGAATTGTTGTACGATGCTGGGGCCACGGCCTTCTCTAACAACGCAATCCTGTGGTTATGGGTCCCTGCTTTCGCAGGGACGACGCGTGGGGTGAACACCATGGTCAAACAACAAAATGGAAATTCGCGTCGCGCGTTTATAGGTGCTGCACTCGCTGGACTTCCCGCGACGCTCCTCGTTCGGAACGCCCTTGCCTCGGACAAGATGACCAAGCCGCAGGCCGCATACCAGGAGACCCCGAACGGCATCTACTCCTGCGGCCTGTGCACGCTGTTCGTGGCGCCTGATGGTTGCAAGGTGGTCGAGGGTGCGATCAGCAAGGACGGCTGGTGCAAGGCGTTCGCGGCGGTGGATTGAGCGCTTCACAACTCGCGTGCGTTGGAGAACGCAAACGAACTCACCCGCCGCGTGTTCTCGTCGAGGATCAGACTGCGCGTGATCGGCGGCTCGGCGCGCTGGCTGCAATTCTCGCGCTCGCAGAGCCGGCAGTTGACGCCGATCGGGGTGCCCTCGACCTTTTCGAGGTCCATGCCGGTAGCATAGACGAGCTTGGCGGCGTGACGGATTTCGCAGCCCAGACCGATCGCAAAGCGCGGCTGCGGCTGCGGATACGGCGCCACCGGACGGCGCACCATCTGCGCGATCGAGAAATACCTGTTGCCGTCGGGCAATTCGATCACCTGGCTGAGCAGGCGATCGGGCATGTCGAAGGTCGAATGCACGTTCCAGAGCGGGCAGGTGCCGCCGAATTTCGAGAACGGGAAGGTGCCGGAGGAGAAGCGCTTCGAGACATTGCCGGCATTGTCGACGCGCAGCATGAAGAACGGCACGCCGCGCGCGTTCGGCCGCTGCAGGGTGGTGAGGCGGTGACAGACCTGCTCGAAGCCGGCGTTGAAGCGCTGTGCCAGCACGTGGACGTCGTAGCTCAAGGCTTCGGCCGCGGCATGAAACGCCTGATAGGGCATCATCGCAGCCGCCGCGAAATAATTGGCGAGCGTGATGCGGTAGAGCCTGCGCGCGGTGTCGTCGAGCGGACCGGCGCGGCTGACGATGGCATCGATGCCGGGCCCGCATTCGGCAAAGCCGATCTGCAGCGCGAGCTGAAAACTGCGGCTGGGATTGTCGACGAGTTCGGAGATCAGAAGTTGCCGGCGATGGCGATCGAAACGTCGCAGCGTCTCGCGCATCACGTCGACAGGCATCACGCGGGTGACGATCGAATGCTTTTCGCGCAAGCGAGTAGCGAGTGCGGCGAACAGGCTCTCGGCCGGCACGTTGAGTTCATCGCGCAGGTTTTCGGCGGCGGTCTCGAGCTCCGGGAAATAGTTGCGGTTGGCCTCGATCAGGTCGCGGACCCGCTCGATCGGGTTGGCCTCGAACTGCGAGCCTTCGCGGTCGGCCATCTGCGCGGCCACCAGCGTCTCGCCACGGCGCGCCTCGGTATAGGCGGCGTAGAGCCGCTGCAGCGCATGGGTCACGCCGGGGCAGAGCTCGGCCAGGTCGCGCAGCTCCTGCTTCGGCAGGTCGATCTGGCGAAACAGCGGGTCGGAGAAGATTTCGTTCAGCTCGGCGAAGAAGCGGTCCTCGTCGGCGGTGGCGAGGTCGCGCAGGTCGAGGTCGTAGGTCTCGGCCAGCCGCAGCAGGATCTGCGCCGTCACCGGGCGCTGGTTGCGCTCGATCAGGTTGATGTAGGAGGGCGAGATGCCGAGCCCCTCGGCGATCTGGGTCTGTGACAGCCCCAATTGCTGGCGAATCCGCCGGAAGCGGGGCCCGACGAACAGCTTTTTTCCGGACTCAGAGGGCATGGGTGGCTCCCGCCTCTCGCCGCAAGCTCTGATCGCCTCGCCCCGCTTGCGGGGAGAGGCCGGATCGCATCGCCAGATGTGATCCGGGTGAGGGGGATTCTCCGCGAGTCCAGCTGCGGAAAGAGCCCCTCACCCCAACCCTCTCCCCGCAAGAGCGGGGCGAGGGGGCTGAGAGACCGTCGTCGGAGTTGGCAGTCATGGCAGTCTTTCTGACCTATTTTGTGACAAGATTTACAAACCGACATTTATTACAAGTATGGATGTTACATGACATCACCATTCGGAAACAAGCTATCTATCCGAACTTCGTTTTCTCGCGTTTATGTCCCGCCACGCATTTCGCAATGCACTGTCAAGAATGTATGGCGAAGACAAACCCTGCTTCGGCAGGTTTGTCGTCACCGAAAGGGATCACGGACATGAACTACCAGCCACGCGGAATCAGTGACCAGGCACTCCAGGGACCGGCTTCCTATCTGAACGAGGTTGGAGCTGCTGAAGCGCTCCTCAAGACGCAGCCGACCTGGGACGGTATCACCGCCGAAGCCGTGGCGCGCACGCGTCTGCAGAACCGCTTCAAGACCGGTCTGGACATCGCTCGTTACACCGCGGCGCTGATGCGCGCCGACATGGCGGCCTATGACGCCGACCCGACCAAGTACACCCAGTCGCTCGGCTGCTGGCATGGCTTCATCGCGCAGCAGAAGCTGATTTCGGTGAAGAAGCATTTCGGCACCACCGACCGCCGCTATCTGTATCTCTCCGGCTGGATGATCGCAGCACTTCGCTCCGAGTTCGGACCGCTGCCGGACCAGTCGATGCACGAGAAGACCTCGGTGCCGGCCCTTATCGAAGAGCTCTACACCTTCCTCCGCCAGGCGGACTCCCGTGAGCTCAACGATATCTTCCGTTCGCTCGATGCCGCCCGCAAGGCGGGCGACAAGGCCAAGGAAGCCGCGTTGATCGAGAAGATCGACAACTTCCAGACCCATGTCGTGCCCGTCATCGCCGACATCGACGCCGGCTTCGGCAACGCCGAGGCGACCTATCTGCTCGCCAAGAAGATGATCGAAGCGGGCGCGTGCGCCCTGCAGATCGAGAATCAGGTCTCCGACGAAAAGCAGTGCGGCCATCAGGACGGCAAGGTGACTGTGCCGCACGAAGTGTTCCTGGCGAAGATCCGGGCCTGCCGCCACGCCTTCCTCGAACTGGGCGTCGAAGACGGCATCATCGTGACCCGCACCGACTCGCTCGGTGCCGGCCTCACGCAGCAGATCGCTGTGAGCCACAAGCCGGGCGATCTCGGCGACAAGTACAACAGCTTCCTCGATTGCGAGGAAGTGACCGCCGCCAACGCCAGGAACGGTGATGTCATCATCAACCGCGACGGCAAGATGATGCGTCCGAAGCGGCTTGCCAGCAACCTCTATCAGTTCCGTGCCGGCACGGGCGAAGATCGCTGCGTGCTCGACAGCATCACCTCGCTGCAGAACGGCGCCGACCTGCTGTGGATCGAGACCGAGAAGCCGCATATCGAGCAGATCGCCAAGATGGTCGACCGTATCCGTGAGGTCGTTCCGAACGCGAAGCTGGCCTACAACAACTCGCCGTCGTTCAACTGGACGCTCAACTTCCGTTGGCAGGTGTACGACGCGATGAAGGAAGCCGGCAAGGATGTCAGCAAGTACAATCGCGCCGACCTGATGAAGCCGGAATACGACGAGACGCCGCTGGCCATTGAAGCCGACGAGCGTATCCGCACCTTCCAGGCCGATTCGGCAAAGCGTGCCGGCATCTTCCACCACCTGATCACGTTGCCGACCTATCACACCGCGGCGCTGTCGACGGATAATCTCGCGAGGGAGTATTTCGGCGAGCAGGGTATGCTTGGATACGTGAAGAACGTTCAGCGTCAGGAAATCCGTCAGGGCATCGCCTGCGCCAAGCATCAGAACATGGCGGGCTCCGACATCGGCGATGATCACAAGGGTTACTTCGCCGGCGAGGCCGCTCTCAAGGCGGGCGGCGCCCACAATACGATGAACCAGTTCGGCTAACGCAAAATCCAGGCGACCGGGTAACAGGAGACTGACAATGACCAAAGGCAGCAATTTCTGGGTGATCGGCGGCGAGTTCGGTTCGATGAACTTCCACAAGCTCGTGGAAGGCTCGGCCCAGGTCCAGGGTCCGTTCAAGACCCGCAAGGAAGCCGAGGACGCCTGGAAGGTGGTCTCGGAAGAGAACCGCCACAAGGCCGGCGTACGCTTCTCGATCGTCGAGGAGCCGGCCCGGGTCACGGCCTGAGCGCTGCCTTTTCAACTAAGAAACGTCCAAGGACGGCGGCCCCATCCGGTTCATCCGGGTGGGGTCGTCCGCTTTCGGGACAGGTCTTTGAAGCTTTCGCTGGGGATAAGTGGCGGCGTAACCCCTTGGGAATAAACGCCCTTTGCGGACGTCATGGTTGCTGATAGGTTAAGGAGAGGAAAACCCGTCATCATGAGGCCGCGAGGCATGTCTGACCTCCAGAACATCGGCAACGAGGCGCGCGAGCTGCGGCCGACGCTGCGTGAGGCCCTGCGGCGGGCGCGGATCGAGGCGGCCGATCGTACCGGCGTCGTCGTCGAGTTGCGCGATGCCGAGGTGGCGCGGCTCGAGATCCTCAACGACGCGCTCGATCCGCTGTTTGCCCAGGTGCCTGACAAGGTCGACCTGTTCGACCGCGGCATCAGTCAGGGCGAGACGCCGCGGCTGTGGATCGACGTCGTCGCCCACATCGTGATGGGGCGCGACAAGCGGATCTATCGCTTTGTGCAGGATACGAGGTTCGGCCGCATCGTGCTCGCCGAATCGCACGACGTGCCTGTCATCGTCGATGCCGTCACCGACTATGTCGCGCGTCGCATGATCGAGCGCGAGCATGCGATGGTGGCGACCCCGCTTCCGGCTGCCGAGCAGCCGCCGCCGCTGCCGGTGGCCGCGCCCAAGCGCCGTGGCGGGTTCGGCACGTTCGTGCTGGGCTTCATCCTGGGCGCGTTGGCGCTGTTCGGCTTGGCGCTGTTTGCGAGCTTGCGCAATTTCTAGATCAGCCGCGCCGTCGACAGCTCCACGACGCGCCGCTCGCCATCGAGGCCGCGCACGGTCTGCTCGCACCGCCATCCATTGCCGTCGCGCTCGATCGAAAACAGATTATAGGCCGCCGCCGGATAGTGCTTGCGCGCCAGCGCCGACGCCGACGGCACGCCGATCGCCGGGATCTTGCAGTCAGGACCGTCGAACCACATCGTCGAATGGATGTGGTCGTGGCCGTGCAGCACCAGCTCGACGCCGTGCCGCTTGAGCAGCGCCAGCAGCTGGCGCGAGTCGGTCAGCCGCTTGGCGCGGCCGTCGGAGCGCAGCGGGTGATGCACCAGCAGGACGCGGAAGGCGTCCTCATCAGACAATTGCGCCAGGATCGTCTCCAGTGCGGCGAGCTGCGCACGGCCGAGCCGGCCGGTCGCCATCAAGGGCGGCGTCGGCACCGCCGAGGAGACGCCGATCAGCGCCACCGGGCCGCGCCGGCGCAGGAACGGAAAGCTGACGGGAGCACCATCGGCATCGCCGCGCAGATAATCGCTGAAGATGCCGATGAAACGGTGCCGCGTCGCGCGCACATAGGCGTCGTGATTGCCGGGGACCACGCTGACGTCGGCAGGACGGCCGACCCCTTCGAGCCATTCCCGGGCCGGCTTGAACTCGGCATCCAGCGCCAGATTGACGAGGTCGCCGGTGACGGCAATATGGTCCGGCTGCTGCGCCTGCATGTCCGACACCAGCGCATCGAGCACGTCACGGAGGTGGTATTTGTAACGGTTGCGCGTCCAGTTGAGGTAGCCGAACGCGCGCTTGCCGGCGAGGTCGCGCAGCCGCGCTACCGGCATCGGCGGCAGATGCGGGTCGGACAGATGGGCGAGCCGGAATGCCGTCATCATTCGGTCCCGCTCGGATCGCCTGTGAAAACTGGTCGGCACCCGTTCATGTCGTGCTATCCCGAAAATCCCGCTCTGTATTGGCAAGCGGTGCGCGTCCGCGCAAGGATCAAAGCAAGGATCGAACACGATGATGTCGAGGGTTCAGTGACGGTCCTTGAGGATTTGCGCCAGCGCTTCGAACCACAGATCAGACGGGTGTTTCATTTCTATTGGCGACTGGTCCGCGGCATGACGCTCGGGGTCCGCGCCGTCGTGCTCGATGCCGACAACAAGGTGTTCCTGGTGAAGCACAGCTATATCAGCGGCTGGTATCTGCCGGGTGGCGGGGTCGAGGTCGGCGAGAGCTTCCTCGAATCGCTGCGGCGCGAGCTGGTCGAGGAGGGGCGGATCGAACTCGTTGGCGAGCCGGTGCTGCATGGTGTCTTCTTCAACAGCCACGTCTCGCGGCGCGATCATGTCGCGGTCTATGTGGTGAGACACTTTCGGCAGGACCGCTTGCCGGAGCCGAATCGCGAGATCGTGGCCTGCGGCTTCTTCGACCCGGCGGCGCTGCCCGACGATACCACTCCCGGCACGCGGCTGCGAATCGCCGAGGTGCTCGACGGCAAGCCGTTGACGGTCACATGGCGGTGAACGCCGGCAGGTGAGAGCGATGGACCGCACGCCACTCAGATGCTATCCCGCGCCCCACCATGACTGAACCGTCCCTGACCATCCTGCCCGAGACCCCGAAAGACGCCCGGGCGATCGAACGCCTGCATGAGCGTACCTTCGGGCCGGGCCGCTTCGTGCTCAGCGCCTACCGGCTGCGCGAGCATGTCGATCATCTGCTCGATGTCTCCTTTACGGCGCGGATCGGCACGCTGTTGGTCGGTTCGGTGCGCCAGCTGCCGGTCTGTATCGGCGAGACACAAGCCCTGATGCTTGGCCCGCTGACCGTCGAGCCGCCGTTCCGTAGCCGCGGCGTCGGCCGCGCGCTGCTCGAGCGCGCGATCAACGACGCCCGCGCGAAAGGCCACCGGCTCATCGTGCTGGTCGGCGACGAGCCATATTATGCGCGCGTCGGTTTCAAGCCGATCCCGAAGGGCCGTGCGACCATGCCCGGTCCGGTCGATTACAGCCGCCTGCTGGTCATGGAGCTGGTCGATGGTGCCTTCGACGGCGTGTCGGGGCGGATCGAGCCGGACTGGAGCAAGGCGATTTAGCGTGATCGGGGCTCTGCCGGAACCCGGCTCTATGCTGTTGCGCGCCTCAAAAAACTGAAGCACAGTTGATGTGAAGCGGCGGAACCAGCCGGCGCATGTCACATCAAAGGGAGCGCGTCATGATCAAGGTCAGTGTCATGTATCCAAACAATCCGGGCGCGCGTTTCGATCACGATTATTATCGTGACAAGCACATGCCGCTGGTGAAGGCGCGGCTGGGCGATGCCTGCAAATACTACACGGTCGACAAGGGCCTCGCCGGCGGCGCACCGGGAGCGCCTGCAACGTATGTCGGGATGTGCCACATCTTCTGTGACTCGGTTGAGGCCTTCGCAGCGGGCATGGGGCAGCATGGCAAGGAGATCATGGGCGACATCCCGAACTACACCGATCTGCAGCCGGTGATCCAGATCAGCGAAGTCGTCGTCGGTCACTGACGACGCGCTGCTTCAGAGCTTCAAATCATCCTGGCGTATGGCGTGTGAACGCCATGCGCTGTCGTTCGCATCTGGCCCGTATTGCGGGGCGAACACGCCGATGCCCGAGCCGTCATTGCTCTGGAGCCCATCAAAATAGTTGCGTTCCGTCGAAGTGGTAGTTCACGCCGGCTTTGACTTCGTCGACCGCGGTCTTGATGGTCACGCTGTCGCCGAACGGATTCGCGAACGCCAAGGTTTTGCTGCCGAAATCGAGATGATTGTACTCGAGCTTTGCCGACCAGCGAGACCCGAGCATGTATTCCAGGCCGCCGCCGGCGATCCATCCCTGTCTGGTCGTGTTGGTCGAGGTGACACCGTCGAGCCCGCTATTCACCTGCATTGTGTAATCGGCATTCATCCATGCGGCGCCGGCCTTGCCGTAGAGCATCAGCGGTCCCATGACATAGCCGATCCTGCCGCTCACGGTGTCATACCAGTTGTGGTTGCTGGTAATCGAGAGGGATGCGGTGCCTGCCGGATCAACGAAATTGCTGATGCCTTGCGCCGAGGTCCAGGCGAGATCGCCCTCGATCCCGACCAGCCAGGTCGGAGCAAGCAGATAGTTGTAGCCGAGCTGCAAACCACCGAGCGCACCGGCCGGATTGGTTCGATCGGTGCCGATCGGCGTCGACACGTGCTCGCCCGCGCTGAATGCGCCGCCGAAGTTGGCGCCGACATAAGCGCCGGCCCAATGATATCCGACCGGAGCCACGGCCTTGGTGTAGAAGGCGGGCAAGACACCGGGCATATTCTCCGGATTTCCCAGCTTTTGCGAGATGCCGAAGTAGTATCCGCGGCGCGGTCCGTATTGTGGGGCAAACACGCCGATGCCGCTGCCGTTGCGGATCTGGTAGATGTAGTCGGCCACGTTGACCACGTCGAACCGCACCGTAACCGGCAGTCCGTTCCAGCCATTGGCAAACTCATGCGATACGCCGGTGTTGATCTGCCAATAGGACGGCAGATGGCCGCAGTTGGGACACCCTCCGTCCAGGGTTGTACGCAAACCGCTGCCGTAGATGAAGGTCGCGCTTGCGGTGGTGCCGTCCAGCCAGCCGTAGTGCGTGTCGGACCAGCGGTATGCGACCCGTCCCGAACCCGTGTAGGTTTGATCGTGGTCGGTGTGGATCCAATGGCTTTGGATGTAGACGAGGTCGTCCGGGCTAAACAGCGTCTGGTTTGATACAACAGTGTGTGCGTGCTGGACCCCCCATGCCCAACTGGTGTCAGCGGAGAAGCCGCCATACCTGAACCTGAGTTTCAGCTCGGCGCCGTAGTTCTCGGCTCTGTCGTAGTTGAACGCGGTGAGCGTGTAGGCTTGGCCGAACTGCCCGTCGTCAAGTAGGTCCTTGGCGGTCTTGTAATAGATGCTGGCGCCGAACTCGAGGCTCGGACAATTTGCGGCTGCGGCGGGTGCCTTGGCCGGCATTGCGCCCGCTATCGTCGGACATTGCGGCAGCAATTGCTGCGTGAAGCCCGCATCGTACACATTCGCCCGTTCGGGCTGGATCGCGCCGACGTTCTGAAGAGGCTGACCGGCCACCTGGCCCGGCAGCACGGCGGCTTGATCGGGCGTGACCGTCGGGGTCCCCGCGGTGGTCCCGTTAAAGATGTCGGTAGGAATGGTTCGGCCAAGCACTTGGGGCGGCGGTTCGAAAGTCCGCATGTAGCCGACGTGAAAGACGGTCGACCACCACGGCTTGTAGGTCAGGCTGGCGCGCGGACTGAGCTGGTTCGCATTGGTGTATTGGTAAATCTGGTCGAACCGAAGACCGTAATTGAGGGTGAGTTGCTGGGTCACGCGCCACTCGTCCGAGGCGTAGGCTCCGACCTGCCAGCCGAATAATTTGCTCTGGTCGAGAATGTTGAAGGGCGTATCGATCGCCGTGAGACCGTTCGGATCGTTCGGGTCGAGGGGCTGAACCGTGCTGACGGTCGCGACCTGGGTCTGCTCGCCATGGGTGTAAAAACCGGCGCGAACGGTGTGCGCATCGTTCAAGCGGTAGGAGAAGTCGCCGGAAACGCCGTTGAGGAACGAGCTGCGGTAAACATCAGATGCGACATTGTTGATGAAGAGATCGCCCACCGGGTCTGGAACGAAGTGAAGATCGCTGTAGCGCGAGTAATAGGAAAGCTGCGCATCGAAATTGCCTTCGGATTTCTGCCAGGCAACGACGTTGTAGGCGTTCTTCTCGTATTGGTTTTCATTGAGCGTGGCCGAGTTGAATCCGCCTTTGCCGAAGGCCGTATAAGCGGGAGCAGTCGGGTTCGGAGTACCATCCGCGTTGAGGCAGGGGTTCGCGGGGTCGAACGGACCACCGCAAAAGCCTCCTGCGTTGCCCGGCTGCCCGGGATTGTTGGGAATCTGATAGCGAGTCTCGCCGAATCCCGAAATGGTGACCACCCGCGTCGTCGGATCAAGCACGGTGGACGTATAGGCGAAAAACCGGTTCTGTTCGGAATGATCGTGAATGGCGTTGAGGGAAGGTAGGGGATTCTCGAGGCCGAGGCCGGTGTTGAGATAGCGGCCGGCGACATAATAGTCGGTGTTGCCTGCAACGCCGCCATATTCGAAGCTGGGCGTGATCGTCTGTCGGCTGCCGCCGTAGACGCTGACGCTGCCGCCGGACAGCGCCGCGCCGCTCTTGGATGTGATGTCGAGGACGCCGGCCGTACGCAAGCCATATTGCGCCGGCAGCGCGCCGGTGAGCAACTGTATGTTGCTGATGAAGGACGTCTCCAGAAGCTGCGAGAAGCCAGACACGCCGTCGGGCAGCAGAATCCCGTTGATCCTGTACTGAACGTTGGCGTGCTCGTTGCGGATGTGAAAATCGCCCGCGCTCGTCGAATCCTGATAGACCCCCGGAAATTGCAGCACGATGTCGCTGAGCTGAGCGGCGCCTCCCTGCGGGATGCTATCGAGGTCCTTCTGGGTCAGTTCATAGTTCGATGTGCCGGCCTTCGGCAGGAGGACATTGTCGCGCCGCTGGTCGAAATTCTGGGTCTGCTGGACGACCTGGCGATTGGCTGCGGCCTGGACCTGCTCCGGCGACGGCGGGGCTGGGGCAGGCGCTGCGGTGGCCGATGTTTCGCGGCGGTGGACGGTGACCACGCGCTTCTTGGGAGGCCCCGCGGTCTGCGCTTGGCGCGGTTTGACGACCTCGATTTTTGGCAGCGTGGTGGTGCCCTCCGATCCAGGGGACGGCGTCTGCGCGCTGGCGGCATGACCCAACCCGAGCAACACCGAGGCTGATGTGGACAAGAGGAGGGTAGCTCGGAACGGGGGCTTCATGGCTAGGATCCTGAAGGCCACCAGCAAGTCTGTATCAGTTGAGCTGGCAGGCCTTGCCGTCATTCGCGACGGACCGATTGATATATCTCTCCCGAGGTCGTGCCGCTTAACGTGGCCGAACCTCGGAGGCGCAGAATGCAATCGATGTCAGGACAAAGGAGGCGCGCGGGAGCGAAACGCCGCGGGCGTCGACTTCAGATGGAGGAATTCAGCATCGGTGGTGCGGCGGAGAAACTCCACCGCTTCCGGCAACAGCAGCACCGGCGGGCTTGCGACGAGCACACTGCCGGCCAGCGACATGACGGCGCAGATTGCGCAATTGTCGGCCGGGTCGTTGTCGTGGTGGGCGGGCGGTTGCTTGTGCACGACCTCGATTGCGAGGTCGGGTGTCGCGGAGGTCCCGATATAGGTGAAATCGAGCTGCGACAGTCCGGTTTGAACCGCCGGCGCCGCCTGCGCTGCCGCAATGGGATGAAAATGGCCGAACGACAACACGAGCTGCACAGCGAGCGCGAACAACGCTAGCCGCGAGCCAGTCCTGACGTGTTTACGGAACCACTTCATGCCTGATGACGCCTGCCCCACGGAGCGGCGCGAAGACCCCAGCCGCCCGATGTAACATTATAACATCGGAACACAATCGCGATGTCAACCGGAGTCGAAGCGGCGGCCTCCGATCAGACGAGTGTGTGTGATTGGCGCAACGGGGTCCTGTTGGACGTGACACGTCCAACAGGAAGTTCAGCGTCCTTCGCGCAGCCAAGTGGCTGCGAAGCCGCCCAGTAGCAGCAGCAGGCCGATCACGCCGGCAAACATCGGCAGCACGCCGACGCCCTTGACGACACTGGCATCGCGCATCTTGACGCCGAGCCAGCCGTCACCGCGGAAGATCGAGGAGGAGTGCACCGGCACGATGCGCGGCATGTCGAGGCTCGAGCCGTCGACGATGCGCCGCGCGTCGCCACCGGTTGCCTGCGCCAGCGGCTTCAGCGTCTCTGTTGTGGAGGTGACTTCCGAAAACTCCTTCGGATTGGTCGGGCCGACATTGATCAGCGCCTTCAACGTGCCGTCGGTGGCCTGCCACAGGCCAAGCTCATCGGCGGGCAGCGTCGCGCGCCATTCACCGGGATCGCCGGCGCTCAGGGTCAATTGGTGCGTGGCGCCGCTCGGCGAGGTCACGGTGACGGGCGAGACGGTGTCGGCCATGGTCTGGCGCACCACCATCAGGTCCTTGCCCTGCACCTGCATGCGCAGCGCCTCTTCGTCGAGATCAGGCTGCTTCATCAGCCAGTGCGACATCCGCCGCAACAGATCGAGATGCGGGCCGCCGCCTTCATAGCCGCGCGCCCACAGCCAGATATGGTCGGAGAGCAGCAGCGCGACGCGGCCTTCGCCGAAGCGCGACAGCAGCAGCAGCGGCTTGCCGTCAGCGCCGGTCATGACAGGCGGGGTGATCGCGTTGCGGGTATCGACGGTGCGGAAGAACCGGCTCCAGTGCGGCGGCTCGGAGGCCGAGCCTTCCAGCCCACGCGTCACCGGATGGCGTTTCCCGGCATCGCTCAAATGCGCGTAGAACGGCTTCTCGGTCACGCCGACCGGTTCGGCCGGCAGCACCGCATCCAGCGGCGTGCGCCAGATGCTGGTGGTCGAGGCGTAGTCGGGCCCGGCCGAGACTAGCACCGCGCCGCCGGAGCGGACATAGCGCGCGATGTTGTCGAAATAGGCGATCGGCAGCACGCCCTGGCGGGCATAGCGATCGAAGATGATCAGCTGGAATTCGTTGATCTTCTGCTGGAACAACTCGCGGGTCGGAAACGCGATCAGGGACAGCTCGTTGATCGGCGTCCCGTCCTGCTTCTCCGGCGGACGCAGAATGGTGAAGTGCACGAGGTCGACGCTGGGGTCGGACTTCAGCAGGTTGCGCCAGGTGCGCTCGCCGGAATGCGGCTCGCCCGAGACCAGCAGCACGCGCAGCTTGTCGCGCACACCGTCGATCGCGACCACGGCGCGGTTGTTGACCGGCGTCAATTCATTCTCGAGCGGCGAAGCCTCGATCTCGACGATGTTGGGCCCGGCGTGCTTGATGTCGATGTCGACGCTGGAGGTCTGGCCGCTGGTCAGCATGCGCTCGTTGATCACCTCGCCGTCGCGGCGGATCGTGATCTTGGCGCGCTCGCCGGTGACGCCCTGGTCGTCGAGCCGGTAAGTGATGGTCTGGGTCTGGCCGACGATGCCGAAGCGCGGCGCCGCGGTGATCGCGATGCGGCGGTCGCGCTCGTCCTTGCGGCCGGTGATCAGCGCGTGCACCGGGGCCTGGAAGCCGAGCGCCTGCGCATTGGCGGGAATGTCGTGCACGCGGCCATCGGTGATCAGGAACGCGCCGGCAACGCGTTCGACCGGGACATCCGAAAGCGCCGAGGCCAATGCGCCGAACAGTTTGGTGCCATCGGTTTCGCCGTCGGCCTGGCCACCCTCGACGACGCGGACTTCGAGACCCCTGACCTGCTTCAGGCTGTCGACCAGCGCCTCCCTGGCCTTTTCCGTCTCCTGGTTGCGGGTGCCGAAATTCTGGCTCGGGCTCTTGTCGACCACGACGACGGCGACGGAGGACAGCGGTTCGCGATCCTCGCGGGTGAAGGACGGGTTGGCGAGTGCGAGCAGGATCAGCGCCAGCGCCGCGACACGGATCGCGGCGCCGCGGGCGCGCGACAGCAGCAGCAGCGCTGATATGACGACGATCGCGCTCAGTGCGAGCCACAGCACGAGCGAGGGAACCAGCGGCGTGAACGCGATACCGTAATTCATGGCGTTACTCCGTCATTCCGTGGCGATGCGAAAGCATCGAACCCGGAATCTCGAGATTCCCCGATGCGCAGTGCGCATCTGTGGTCTGGTCCTTCGGACCATCCCGGAATGACGGTATGGGCATTGGAGCACATCACTCGCATCTCACTGTCCCAGCCGCTCGATGAGGGCAGGTGCGTGCACCTGGTCGGCCTTGTAGTTGCCAGTCAGCGTGTACATCACGATGTTGACGCCGGCGCGGAAGGCGAATTCGCGTTGGCGCGGCTCGCCCGGCGTCAGCGGCAGCATCGGCTGTCCGTCGGGACGGATTGCCCAGGCGCCGGCGAGGTCATTCGAGGTGATGATGAGCGGCGACACGCCGTCGCCGCCGCGCGCCGGATGCTGCGCGGTCTCCTCGTCGTCCTCGCGCGGCAGCGCCTCGACCCAGGTCTGGCCGGCGTTGAAACGGCCCGGGAAGTCGTGCAGCAGGTAGAACGTCTTGGTCAGCACGTGATCGCGCGGTACCGGCTCGAGCTCGGGCACATCGAGAGTGGCGAGCAGTTCGCGCAGCGTCTGCATCCCCGGCGTCTGTGCGGCGCCGTTGTCGCCCGGTGACGCCTCGAGCGCGTCGCGGGTGTCGAACAGGACGGTGCCGCCCTGCTTCATGTAGGCGTCGATCTTGTTGATCGCGTCCTGCGGCGGCTTCGGCGCGCCGGGCACGATCGGCCAGTAGATCAGCGGGAAGAACGCAAGCTCATCACGCGCGGGGTCGACGCCGACGGGATCGCCGGCCTCCAGCGCGGTGCGCTGCGCCAGAAACAGCGTCAGCCCGGACAGACCGGCCTTGACGATCGAATCGACATCGGCGTTGCCGGTCACGACATAAGCGAGCCGGGTCTGCGATGTCGCCTTGATGGCGAAATCGTCGCTGCTCTCGGCGCGCGTCGGCGAGGGCGCGATCGCCGCCAGCATGAAGGCGAAGGCAAGCACCGCGGGTGCCGCGCGGCGCCGCAGCAGCGCGGCGAGGCCGGCGCCGAGCATTGCCACCACGATCGCGTCGATCAGGAACAGTGCGAGCGCCGACGACAGCAGGATGCCGCGCAGGTCGCGCGGTTCGGTGTTGGTGTAGCTCGCATGCCGGGCGCGCAGGCCCGAGGTGTCGAGCGGCGCGATGCGGTCGGCGGAGGCCAGCGTGTTGACCGCGATCGGGCTTTCGGCCGGGCCGTAAAGGCCGGGCGGATGATCCACGGTGCCGCGGTCGCGATAGTCCGCCGGCATCGGCTTGGCGGTCGAAGGTGGCGGACCGAATGCGCCGAAACCGTCGAGCGTGCGCAGCGGCGCGACCGTCTCGGCCTTCGGGTCGCTGGCAACGCCGGGGCCGGGCTTCGAGGTGTAGCCGGACATGTCGACCAGCCGGCGGAGCATCTCGACGAAGGTGCCGGACATCGGCAGATCCGACCAGCGCATGTCGGCACCGACATGGAACAGGCTGATGACACCCTTGCCGTGATGTTCGCCGGTGACGAGCGGCGTGCCGTCTTCAAGCGACGCCCAGCTCTTGGTCGCGAGCACGGCATCGGGCTCGGCCAGCACCTGCCGGTTGATGGTGATGTCCTTTGGCACGGTGAGCCCGGCGAACGGGCCGTCGGGGGCGAACGAGGCCATATGCTGCGGCTTCTCCCAGGTCAGGCTGCCGCCGAGCGTGCGGCCGCCCTTGCGCAATTTGACTGGGACCAGGTCGTCGTCGGCTTGCGCAAGGCGGGGACCTGCGAAGCGCACCAGCACGCCGCCTTGCTCGATCCAGGCGTTGAGCCGGTCGCGGATCTCCGGCGACAGCGTGCCGACATCGGCCATCACGATCATCGGCAGGCGCTGATCGAGGAACTGCGCGATCACTTCCTGCGGCGCGCCGCGATCCCCCAACCGGACATCGGCAAACGGAGACAGTGCGCGGGAGAGATAGAAGGTCGAGGCGAGCAGCGGCTGCGCGGTATCGCTGCCTGATCCCGAGACCACGCCGATCGCGCGGCGGCGCCAGCGCTTGTCGAGCAACTGGACCGCTCCGGCCGAATGCTCGCCTGATATCTCGAGCCGTGCGATATCGTTGCGCAGTTCGACCGGAAGGTCGAACGAGGCTTCGGTCTCGCGCTCCTGCGGGCCGAAGGTGTAGCGGGCCTCGCCGATCGGCGAGCCCTTGGCGTCGACGGCGCGCACCGTACCAGCAGCGATCCCGCTCTCAGTGCGCAACACCTTCACGGTCATCTTGGCGGCGGCATTCTCGGCCGCGACCAGCGCCTGCGCGGACGGCGCGCCGCCCTCGAAGATCGTCAGGCTGCGGTTCTCGATCACCTTGCCCAGGCCTTCGGCGAACTCGCTGCCGCGGCCGGTGTCGACGCCGTCGGACAGCCAGGCAATGTCGCAATCGCCGGTCGCCTTGAGGAAGCGTCCGAGCGAAGCGAGGGTGTCGACACGGTCGATCGAGTAGGGTTTTGGCGCGAGCTGACGCAGCGCGACGCGGGCGGCGCCAGCCGGCATCAGCGTGATATCGCGCGTTGGTTCGGACAGCGGCACCAGCGCGACGCCGCGGCGATCGCTGTCGGCATCGGTGATCAGCTCGTCTGCGGCCTTGATCCGCGCGTCCCAGCTCGACGCGGCGCTCCAGCCGTCGTCGAGCAGGATCACCAGAGGCGATTTGCTGGCGGCGACGCCGGTTTGCGGATTCCAGATCGGGCCGGCCGCGGCAAAGATTACCAGCGCGGCGGCGGCGAGCCGCAGCAGCGTCAGCCACCACGGCGTGCGCGACGGCGTCTCCTCCTTCGGCGCGATCTCGAACAACAGCCGCGTCGGCGGGAATTCTATTCGCCGCGGCCGCGGCGGCATCACGCGCAACAGCCACCACAACACTGGCAGGCTGACCAGCCCCAGCAGCAGCATCGGTTCGGCAAAGGAAAGGGGGAGGCCTGCGATCATGCGCTTCGCCCCGCCTTGACCATCGGGCGTCCGCCGCCCTTGCTCACCATCATGCCGGCGTGCAGGAACAGCAGCAGCTCGGCCGCGGAGCGGCTGGTGGTGTGGGTCGAGAACAACCAGTCGAGCTGGTTGGTCTCCTCGCGGATCTGGTCGCGATGCAAGGCGACGCGGGCGACGTAGTCGTTGGCCCAGCTTTCGGCACGGCCCGCGGTGATCACGCTGCCGCCCTCGGGCTCGACGAATTCGACCCGACCTGAATAGGGGAAGGTTTCTTCCGCGGGATCGACGACCTGAATCAGCGTGCCATGCGCGCCGGACGAGGACAGACCGGCCAGCATGGTTGTGATCTCCGGTAACGGTGACCAGAAATCCGACAGCACCACGATCTCGGCGAGCGATGACGGCACGAAGGAGGGCGGCAAGCTCGCGCGGGTCGCGTCGTCGTGCAGCATCGCCTCCGCCATCTTGTCGACGACGGCGCGGCTCGAGGTCGGGTTCATCAGGCCGGGCACGCCGACGCGCTCACCGCCCGCAACCAGCAGTTCGGCAAGAGCAAAGGCGACGATCAATCCGCGTTCGAGCTTGCTGTCGCGCGCATTGCGTGAGGCAAAGGCCATCGACAGCGAGCGGTCGGGCCAGATCCACACCGTGTGCGCGGCCTCCCATTCCTGCTCGCGCACATAGAGATGGTCGTCGCGCCCGGAGCGGCGCCAGTCGACGCGCTGCGACGGCTCGCCGGAGACGAAGCGGCGGTACTGCCAGAAGCTTTCGCCGGCGCCGGCGCGGCGGCGGCCGTGCAGGCCGTGGATGACATTGGCAGCGATGCGGCGGGCCTCAAGCACCAGACGCGGCAGCGATGCGGCGAGCGTTCGGCTTTCGCCATCTGCACGTCGGACCGCCAGTATCTCCTCGTTCAGGTGCCTGTTGTCAGCGGCCATCAACCGATCCGCGCCTTCAATTGCTTGATCACGTCGGTAATGGTGCGGCCCTCGGCGCGTGCCGAGAAGGTCAGCGCCATGCGGTGCTTGAGCACGGGCTCGGCAAGATCGAGCACGTCATCGATCGATGGCGCGAGCCGCCCGTCGAGCAGCGCGCGGGCGCGCACGGCGAGCATCAGCGACTGGCTGGCGCGCGGACCGGGTCCCCATGCGATCAGCTTGCCGGCCTCACCGCCCTCGGGGCCGGGACGCGCGGCGCGGACCAGCGACAGAATTGCTTCGACCACGGAGTCGCCGACCGGCAGGCGGCGCACCAGCCGCTGTGCGGCGACCAGCGTCTCCGCATCCATCGACGCCTTCGCCACCGTCTCTTCGGCGCCGGTGGTTTCGAACAGGATGCGCCGCTCGGCGTCGCGATCGGGGTAGTCGACGTCGATTTCCATCAGGAAGCGGTCGAGCTGCGCTTCGGGCAGCGGATAGGTGCCTTCCTGCTCCAGCGGGTTTTGCGTCGCCAGCACGTGGAACGGCTTCGGCAGATCGTGCCGCGCGCCGGCAACGGTGATGTGCTGCTCCTGCATGGCCTGCAGCAGCGCCGACTGGGTGCGCGGGCTGGCGCGGTTGATTTCGTCGGCCATCAGGAGCTGCGCGAACACCGGACCGGAGATGAAGCGAAACGAGCGCTTGCCGCTCGAGCTCTCGTCCAGCACCTCGGCGCCGAGAATGTCCGACGGCATCAGGTCCGGGGTGAACTGGATGCGCTTGGCGTCGAGCCCGAGCGTGATGCCGAGCGTCTCGACGAGCTTGGTCTTCGCAAGTCCGGGAACGCCGATCAGCAATGCGTGGCCGCCTGAGAGGATCGTCACCAGGGTGTTTTCGATCACCCGGTCCTGACCGAAAATGACGGTGGATATCGCTGCCTTGGCGGCCCGGATCTGGCCGGCGACCTGTTCGGCCGAACGGACGATCACATCTTCCAGTTTCTCGACGCTGTCTGCACCGGCCATTCCGTCAGCTCCTTCTTGACGATGCGCGTGATCAGCGTCGTCATGACATGGCCCTCATGCTAAACCTGTGCGAAGGCCATGTATTCGTTGAATTAAACTATCCCCACCTTATCGGCATTTCAGGGTATGAACGACATCACGATGTGGCGAGAATAATACCCCGCTCACATCTCAAGATACGTGCACCAATCGTGCCAGATTGAGGATTGGAAACTTCAAGGTAAACAATGGCGAAGCAAGGGCAGACCAATCAGGACCGTGAAACCACGGCCCTTGAGCGCAAGGGTCTTGAAGGCCTCACCGCTGCGGCCAACCAGGCTGCGACATCGGCACCTGCCGGCCGCAAGGGCCTGCCTCCGGTGCATCTGTGGAATCCGCCGTTTTGCGGCGATCTCGACATGCGAATCGCCCGCGATGGCACCTGGTTCTACATGGGGACGCCGATCGGCCGTCCCGCGCTGGTGCGGCTGTTTTCCACCATCCTCAAGCGCGAGGACGGCAAGCACTTTCTCGTGACACCTGTGGAGAAGGTCGGCATTCGCGTCGACGACGCGCCGTTCCTTGCGGTCGAAATGCAGACACAGCAAGGCGCGCGCGGCCGCTTGCTCCGGTTCCGTACCAATGTCGACGACTGGGTCGATTGCGAAAGCGGCCACGGCCTGCGCTTTACGGCCGCCGAGGATGGCGGGCTGACGCCCTATCTGCATGTTCGTGCCGATCTCTGGGCCAAGGTCACCCGCGCGCTCTATTACGATCTGGTTGACATGGGCGAGGAGCGGGTGGTCGATGGTGAGGCGATGTTCGGAGTCGAGTCCGGCGGCGAATTCTTCGCGATGGCGGATGCGCAGCAGGTGAGGGACGCACTTTGAACGAGCCGTTGCTGAAGGCGGAGCCGGCGGCGGTCAGCTCGACGGAATTCTTTGCCCGCTGCCGCGCGCGGCTAAACTTCGACGTGCCGCCGGGCCTGTTCGATCCCCACATCATTCCGCGCACCGGCGATTCCGGCAACGACCGCATGCTCGAGATCGTGGCGAAGGAGCAGCCGGTGCGGCCGGCTGCCGTGCTGATCGCGGTGATCGATCGTCACGAGCCGACGGTGCTGTTGACGCAGCGTTCGCCGCATCTGTCGAGCCATGCTGGCCAGATTTCCTTTCCCGGCGGCAAGATCGACGCCACCGACGCCTCGCCGCTCGATGCAGCGCTGCGCGAGGCCTGCGAGGAGGTCGGGCTCAAGCGCGAGTTCGTCGAGCCGGTCGGCTATCTCGATCTCTACGGCACCGCGTTCGGCTTTCGAATCCTGCCGACGGTCGCAAAGGTGACGCCGGGCTTCACCTTGAAGATCAACGAAGCCGAGGTCGTCGATGCCTTCGAGGTGCCACTCGCGTTCCTGATGAACCCGGAGAATCACCAGATCCATACCCGGGAATTTCGCGGCATGGATCGATCCTATTACGCGATGCCGTACGCCGAGCGCTACATCTGGGGCGCGACCGCCGGCATCCTGCGCGTGCTGTATGAGCGGATCTACCTGTCATGATCCGCACGGTATTGACCGAGGTCGGCGTCTTCCTGATCCCGTTCGCGGTCTATGCCATCTTCCTGGTCGCGACCCGCTCCGGCGTAACGGTGCCGGACTCCTGGCCGCTGCACATGCTCGCGAAGCTGACGCTGGGAGCGCTGCTGCTCGTCATCGCGAGCTTCATCCTGCTCGCGGAGTACACCGGCGCGCCGGCGAACTCGACCTACGTTCCGGCCCATATCGAGAACGGCAGGCTGGTGCCCGGAGTCGAGAGATGAGCGAGGTGCGCCTGTTGTCCGACGCGCCATGGCTCGCCTCGGGTCCGGCGGCGCGCGTGCTCGGCTTGCTCAATGCCGGCGGCGAGGAGGCACGGGTGGTCGGCGGCGCCGTGCGCAACGCCCTGATGCGGATTCCGGTCAGTGAAATCGACATCGCCACGTCAGCCGTGCCCGACGAAGTGGTCCGCCGCGCGAAACAGGCCGGCATCAAGAGCGTGCCGACCGGCATCGAGCACGGCACGGTGACGCTCGTCGTCGAGGGCCAGCCCTTCGAAGTGACGACGCTGCGCGAGGACACCGAAACCTACGGCCGCAAGGCGAAGGTGACGTTCGGGCGGGACTGGGTGCGCGACGCCGAGCGGCGCGATTTCACCATCAACGGCCTTTCGGTCGATGCCGCCGGCGTCGTGTACGATCATGTCGGCGGGCTTGCCGACATCGAAGCGGGGCGCGTGCGCTTCATCGGCGATCCTGCGCGGCGGATCGCGGAGGATTACTTGCGCATCCTGCGCTTCTTCCGTTTCCACGCCGCCTACGGCGCCGGCGAAGCCGACCGCGCCGGCTATCTCGCCTGCATCGACGGGCGCGCCGGACTTGCCGGCCTCTCGGCCGAGCGCATCCGCATGGAGATGCTCAAGCTCGTGCTCGCAAACGGCGCCTTGGCCGCGGTCGTCGCGATGGCCGATGGCGGCCTGCTGTTAGAGCTATTCGGCGGCATCGCCTATACCGGGCCGTTCGCGGCGATGATCGAGATCGAGCAGCAGATGGATCTGGCGCCGAGCGCAGTGCGCAGGCTCGCCGCGTTGACAGTTGCCGTGACCGAGGACGCTCGGCGTATTGCGACCAGGCTGCGGCTGTCGAATGCCGAGGCCAAGGCGCTCGATTCGATGGGCCACCGTTGGTGGCGGCTGCCCGGCATGGACGAGGCGCATGCAAAGCGCAGGCTCTACCGGCTCGACGAAGGGCCCTACCGCGACCGGCTGCTGCTGGCCTGGGCGCGAACCGACGCAGGCCGGGACATCGGCCAATGGCGCGCGCTCGCCACGCTGCCGCAGCGCTGGCGTGCGCCTCACTTTCCCTTGAGGGCGTCGGATTTCATCGCACGCGGCATTGCCGAGGGACCGGCATTGGGGCATGTGCTGACACTGGCCGAGGATGCCTGGCTTGCTGCGGATTTTCCGCTGGAGCCGAACGCGCTGTCGGCCATCGCTGACCAGACCGCCTCCCGTTTCACCCGCGACCATCGGCTGTGAATATTCTGTCCGGCTTCGCTGACGGTTGTAGATCCACACCGCGATGCTTGATGCCGCCGTGATCATCGGCGGCGTGGTGATGATCACCACCGCGCTGCGTGGGTTCTGAGCAGCCGCGCAGACGATGCCGCCGGCATGCGCCAGGCAGCATCGCGCCGAGAGGAGTTACGCAACCTTGCGCTTCTTGGGATCGTCGTCGTCCTCTTCGCCCTCGTCTTCGTCCTCGTCGTCCTCTTCTTCGTCGTCTTCCTCATCGTCCTCCGGATCGATTTCGGTCGATTCGAGTGCAACGAGCGGCAGCGTTTCGCGAAACAGGTCGCCGTCTCCGCCCATCCAGAGGCATTCGACCTTGTCATCCTTGACTTCCACCACCGTGAGGGGATGGCCGCCGGATTTCAGCATGACAACGTCGCCTGGTTTCAGTTCCATGATCTTCCCTCGGCGCTTGATGACGCGGACCGCAGGCTATCGACGGCTGATGACAGCCCGATCACGGCCGGCCGCAGTGCGCTGGATTTGATGTGGAAACAGCTACTCGCGCCGGCCCGGCACCAGTTCGGCCAGCGAGCGGATGATCCGGTCGGGCTTGACCGTCGATCCCGGCGGCAGGCCGTCACCATGCACGTCCATCCAGATCGCGTAGATGCCGAGCCGCTGCGGCGCCACGACTTCCCATTCCAGATTGTCGCCGATCATCCAGGTCTCTGATGCGGTGACGCCGAGCGCCTCCATCGCGTGCAGATAGGCGCGCTCCTCCGGCTTGCCGAAGCCGTGCTCGCCCTCGATCTGGATATGGTCGAAGCGATGGCCCAGCGCGAACCGCTCGACCTTGGCGCGCTGCGTGTCGGCGGCACCATTGGTGACCAGCGCGAGCTTGATGCCGAGCGCCTTGAGCGCGTCGATCGCCTCATGCGCACCGGGGAAGACGAACATCTCCTCCTCGCGATAAATGGTGAATCGGTCGGCGATGCGATGGGGCAAGATCATCCGGCAGCGTGCGATGGCCGGCGGCCGCAAGCGCGGCGAAGCCGCCCTTCACGGTCAGCTGCCGTGCTTCGTGGAGCCTGAGCCGCCACACCGGCTCGGCCGTCGACCAGAATTGCCGCGCGTAACTGAGCACGGCAGCCGCGACCTGTTGCGGGGACAGGGGCGCCAGTTCCCCGGCGAATTCTGCGGTGACCTTGTTCCAGGCGATTTCCGGACGTCCATAGGCCGACAGGATGGTGTCATCCATGTCGATCAGCATCGCACGCGGCAGTTTCATCACGGCCATTTCACCTCCGGCGGCAGCGACGACAGGATCGAATCCACATTTCCGCCGGTCTTGAGGCCAAAGATGGTGCCGCGGTCGTAGAGCAGGTTGAACTCGACATAGCGCCCGCGACGGACCAACTGCTCCTCGCGATCCTCCACAGTCCAGGCCTCCGCGAAATTGCGCCGTACCAGGTCCGGATAGATCTTCAGGAAGCTGCGGCCGACGTCCTGGGTGAATACCAGATCCGCATCCCAGTCGCCGCTGTCGTGCCAGTCATAGAAGATGCCGCCGATGCCGCGGGCTTCCTTGCGGTGCGGCAGGTAGAAATACTCGTCGCACCATTTCTTGTACTTGTCGTAGTCGGCGACGCCATTCGCGCCGGTGCAAGCCGCTTTCATCGCGGCATGGAAGGCGACCGTATCGGGATCGTCCTGGGTGCGCCGCCGGTCCAGCACCGGTGTCAAATCGGCCCCGCCGCCGAACCAGGCTTTTGTCGTGACGACGAAGCGGGTGTTCATGTGCACGGCGGGCACGTTCGGATTGCGCAAATGCGCGATCAACGAGATGCCCGAGGCCCAGAAGCGCGGATCGTCGGCGGCGCCGGGAATCTGCGCGCGGAATTCGGGAGCGAATTCGCCGTGCACGGTCGAGCAGTGCACGCCGACCTTCTCGAACAGCCGGCCCTTCATGATCGACATCACGCCGCCGCCGCCCGGCGTGCCGGAGTGGTCGGTGCGGTCCCACGGCGTGCGCACGAACCGGCCGGCGTCGCCCGGATAGAGCGAGGCCGGCGCGTCGTCCTCAAGCCGCTCGAGGGCCGCGCACATATCGTTGCGCAACGCCTCGAACCAGCCTCGTGCACGGGCCTTGCGATCCTCGATGATGGCGGGGTCTGTGGGCAGCATGGCTAGTCCTGCGGTCCGTAGTACGTGCAGCTCTCGCTGCAGCTATCGCGGTGGACGCTGACGCGCGTCAGTTTTCCGGCATGCTGCAGCCGCTCCCAGATGAAGCGCGACAAGTTCTCCAGCGTCGGCGGCCCGAGCGCTGCGATCTTGTTCAAGAGCTTGTGGTCGAGCGTCTTGCGCACCTCCTCCATGCTGCGTTCGAGCAGGCCGAGATCGACCACCATCCCGGTCGCCGGATCGGGCTTGCCGCGCACCGTGACTTCGGTCCGGAAGGAGTGGCCGTGAATCTCCTCGCTGTCGGCGCCAAAGGTCGTTCCGGACAGCGCATGCGCGGCCTCGAACCGGAACGATTTCGTCAATTCCCACATCTCGTTCAACAATCCAGTTCTGTCTGATGGCAATTCATCTGGTGCAAGTTCATCTGGTGCAAGTTCATCTGATTCCAAGCGTCTTGTGCGTTTGCACGCTGAGCCGCCATTGCGGGTGACTGAGGCAATAATCGATCGCGCGCTCGGTGTTCGCGATCACGTCGGGGCCGTCCATCGGCTGCAGCGAGAAGCGCTCGAACGAAAGCTCGGCGAAATCCTCCGGTCTATTCTCCGCCTGCGGATAGACCAGCTTGAGCTCGTGTCCCCGGCGCACCACGAGCTCGGCGTTGGCCTTGGGGCTGACGCAGATCCAGTCGAGCCCGTCGGGCGGCGAGATCGTGCCGTTGGTCTCGATCGCAATCGTGAAGCCCCTTGCGTGCAGCGCCTCGATCAGGGGCCGGTCGACTTGCAGCAGCGGTTCGCCGCCGGTCAGCACCACGTAGCGGTCGGCCTCGCCGCCGGTCCATTGCGCCGCGACGGTGTTCGCGAGCTCGTCTGCGGTCGCATAGCGGCCACCCAGCGTGCCGTCGGTACCGACAAAGTCGGTGTCGCAGAACCGGCAGACCGCGCCGGCGCGATCCTGCTCGCGGCCGGTCCAGAGGTTGCAGCCGGCGAAGCGGCAGAACACGGAGGCGCGGCCCGCATGGGCGCCTTCGCCCTGCAGGGTCAGAAATATCTCCTTGACCGCGTAGCTCACAAAACAGTCCCTCAGATTACCGAGCCGGTGACTGGCGCACCGGTCTGGCGCAGTGCCTCGCCGACGGCCATGGCCACCGAGACGGCCACATTGAGCGAGCGCAAAGACGGTTTGATCGGGATCACCAGCCGCGCATCCGCAGCCGCCACGACCGCGTCGGTGACCCCTGCGGTCTCGCGCCCGAACAGCAGTACGTCGGAGGCGGTATAGCTGAAATCAAGGTAGGATTTCGCCGCCTTGGTCGTGAACAGGATCAGCCGACAGCCTGCCTCGGTACGCCATTCCTCGAATTTTGACCATGAGTCGTGACGCTTCAACCTGACATGGTCGAGATAGTCCATACCCGCCCGGCGGAAATTCCGGTCTGAGCTGTCGAAGCCCGCCGGTTCGATGATATGGGCTGTGACATCCAGGCAGGCGCAAAGCCGCAGAATCGTCCCTGTATTCTGGGGGATATCGGGCTGGAAGAGCGCGATCTGCATGGTGCTCTGGGCCTGTGAAGTTCGGATGAAATTGTCTCAATAAAACATCGCTCGGCGCGGATTTCGTGCATTGCACGCTTGCGAGCCGATAGCGGGCTTGCGCTCGTCCGGCAAGGGTGCCAATAGAACGATTCTGGACTGCTGTTCCGCCGTTTGGGGTGTGGAATGGCAGTTTTCTGCCGCCGCGGGGGCCGCGGGCGCCGGCAGCCTTTCTTGGGGCGCGTTCTGCGTCTCCGGGGCGGTTCCACCGGCTGCAGAAAAGAAAGGGCTTGGAATCGTGACGACAGCGTCTTCGGCGGACCATCCGACACGCCGTGATTTCCTTTTTGTTGCAACTGGAGCCGCCGCAGTAGTCGGCGCAGCCGCTACGGTCTGGCCGCTGGTTGCCCAGATGAACCCGGATGCCGCGACGATCGCGGCTGGCGCGCCGATCGAGGTCGACCTTGCGCCGGTTGCCGAGGGGCAGGACATCAAGGTGTTCTGGCGCGGCAAGCCGATCTACATCATGCATCGTACCAAGAAGCAGATCGAGGAGGCCCAGAAGGTGCCGCTCTCGAGCCTGCCCGATCCGCAGCCCGACTCGGCCCGTGTCAAGGCTGGCCATGATCAGTGGCTGATCGTGATCGGCATCTGCACCCATCTCGGCTGCATCCCGATCGCCCATGAGGGCAATTACGACGGCTTCTTCTGCCCCTGCCACGGCTCCCAGTACGACTCCTCCGGCCGTATCCGTCAGGGACCCGCGCCCGCCAACCTGGCGGTGCCGCCCTACCAGTTTGCTTCCGACACCAAAATCCAGATCGGCTAAGTCCCGGACCTCCCGGGATTTAGGCCTTCGCTTGGACCCATCGCGTCGTTTTTCTTCCTCAGGATCGCATCAATGAGCGGACCATCCGATTTTCAACCGACCAACCCCGCCCTGAAGTGGATCGAACGGCGCCTTCCGATCTTCGGCCTGATCCACTCCTCCTTCGTGGCCTATCCGACGCCGCGCAATCTGAACTACTGGTGGACCTTCGGCGCCATCCTTTCGCTGATGCTGGGGTTGCAGATCCTGACCGGCGTGATCCTGGCGATGCATTACACGCCGCACGCAGACCTCGCCTTCAAGTCGGTTGAGCTGCTCGTCCGCGACGTCAATTACGGCTGGCTGTTGCGCAACATGCATGCCGCGGGCGCGTCGATGTTCTTCTTCGCGGTCTACATCCACATGTTCCGCGGTCTCTATTACGGGTCGTACAAGGAGCCGCGCGAGGTGCTGTGGATCCTCGGCGTCATCATCTACCTCCTGATGATGGCGACCGGCTTCATGGGCTACGTGCTGCCCTGGGGCCAGATGAGCTTCTGGGGCGCCACCGTCATCACCAATTTGTTCTCCGCCATTCCCTATGTCGGTGAGAGCATCGTGACGCTGTTGTGGGGCGGCTATTCGGTCGGCAACCCGACGCTGAACCGCTTCTTCTCGCTGCACTATCTGCTGCCGTTCGTGATCGCCGGCGTGGTCGTGCTGCACATCTGGGCGCTGCATGTCGCGGGCCAGAACAATCCGGCCGGCGTCGAAGCCAAGACCGAAAAGGACACGGTGCGGTTCACGCCGTATGCGACGATCAAGGACGCGTTCGGCGTGTCCTGCTTCCTGATCTTCTTTGCCTGGTTCATTTTCTACATGCCGAACTATCTCGGCGACGCCGACAACTACATCCCGGCAAACCCGGGCGTGACGCCGGCGCACATCGTGCCCGAATGGTACTATCTGCCGTTCTACGCGATCCTGCGTTCGATTCCGAACAAGCTCGCCGGCGTCATCGCGATGTTCTCGGCGATCGTCGTGCTGGCGTTCCTGCCCTGGCTTGACAGCGCCAGGACCCGTTCGTCGAAATATCGTCCGCTGGCCAAGCAGTTCTTCTGGATCTTCGCCGTGGTCTGCGTCCTGCTCGGTTATCTCGGCGCGCAGCCGCCGGAAGGCATCTATGTGATCGCCGGCCGCATCCTCACGTTCTGCTACTTCGCTTTCTTCCTGATCGTGCTGCCGCTGCTCGCTCGCATCGAGACGCCGCGGCCGTTGCCGAACTCGATCGCCGACGACGTGCTGGCCAAGCACGGCGGCAAGGCGGCGACGATGGCCTCGGCGGTGATTGCGTTGCTGGTTGCCGGCGGGTTGCTGGTCGGAAGCGCGCAGAACGCCCGCGCCCAGGAGCACGACGTTTCGCCGCCGTCGCAGAAATGGTCGTTCTCCGGCCCTTTCGGCAAGTATGACCGCGGTTCGCTGCAGCGCGGCCTGAAGGTCTACAAGGAAGTCTGCTCGGCCTGCCACAGCCTGAACTACATCGCGTTCCGCAACCTCGCCGATGCCGGCGGTCCGGGCTATTCGGAGGCGCAGGCCGCCGCGTTCGCGTCCGACTACAAGATCAAGGACGGCCCGAACGACCAGGGCGAGATGTTCGACCGGCCCGGCCGGGTGGCCGATTACTTCCCGCCGCCGTTCCCGAACGAACAGGCCGCGGCCGCCGCCAATGGCGGCAAGGCGCCGCCTGACCTGTCTCTGATGGCCAAGGCGCGCTCCTACGAGCGCGGCTTCCCGCAGTTCATCTTCGACTTCTTCACCCAGTTCCAGGAACAGGGCCCGAACTACATCGACGCGATCCTGCAGGGCTTTGAAGACAAGCCGCCGGCCGGCGTCGAAATCCCGCAAGGCACATACTACAACAAGTACTACCCCGGCCACGCGATCAAGATGCCGAAGCCGCTGTCCGACGGCCAGGTGACCTTCGACGACGGTTCGCCGGCGACGGTGGCGCAATATGCCCACGACGTCACGACCTTCCTGGCGTGGGCCTCCGAGCCGCACATGGAAGAGCGCAAGCGGATCGGTATGCAGGTCTTCGTGTTCCTGATCCTGTTCGCCTTCCTGATGTACTTCACCAAGAAGAAGGTGTGGGCCAACGCGCACTGACGCGAGGCTCGGTATCGCGAACGATGAAAAAGCCCCTACGGGGGCTTTTTTGTTGCCTCGCGACGAACGCGCATGTTTGGGCTGAGATGACGAGTGCGCGAGCATGCCGCGGGACGATTGCGTCCATCACCGAGTGCGGACAAGATGCCGGCCAATCAGCCGGCAAACATTGTGGAGGAACTCATGGGTACCAGCATCAGCTTCAAGCGCCCCGACGGCAAGGACGCCAACGGCTATCTCGCCAATGCCGCGCGCGGCAACGCGCCGGGCGTGGTCGTGATCCAGGAATGGTGGGGGCTGTCGGACCAGATCAAGGGCCTGTGCGACCGCTTCGCGATCGCGGGCTTCGATGCGCTGGCGCCCGATCTCTACAACGGCAAGGTGGTACCGTATCATGACAGTGATGCCGCCGGCAAAGAGATGAACTCGCTCGACTTCATGGACGCCACCACGCAGACGGTGCGCGGCGCCGCGCAATATCTCGCGAGGAACGGCGCCAAGGTCGGCCTGACCGGCTTCTGCCTCGGCGGCGCCGTGACCATCATCGGTGCGGTGCATGTGCCGGAACTGACCGCGGGCGTCGTGTTCTACGGTATCCCGCCGGAGCAGGCTGCCAAGCCCGCCGACGTCAAGATCCCGCTGCAGGCGCATTTCGCCAATAAGGACGACTGGTGCACGCCCGAGCTGGTCAACGGCTTTGAGAAGGCGATGAAGGCCGCCGGCAAGTCGCTCGAGCTGTTCCGTTATGACGCCGAGCACGCCTTCGTCAACGAGCAGCGCCAATCCGTTCACGACCGCCACGCCGCCGAACTCGCCTGGGGCCGGGCGACGGATTTCTTCCGGAAGCATTTGGGGTAGGTCGGCCTGTCATCATCACCGCGTCGTCCCGGCGCAGGCGGGAACCCATACGCCGCGGCGGTCGTGGTTGAAGGAAGCTGGTCGACGGCTTCGCCAAGCAATGTTGGCTTGTGGTTATCGGTCCGGACTTCGCCGGGGCGACGCGGAGATTTAGCTCTCCGCCTTCACCCCGTCCCACCACGGGCACGTCCCCGACATCAGCTTGAAATTGCCGTCCATCACCTGCACGGGTGCGCGCTTGCCCTCGGCGGCAGCGCGCATGCGCATCTCGCGTGCCACCGCGCGGTCTTCCAGCGACAGCCAGACGCGCTCATGGCCCCAGAGGCTCGGGCCATCATGCATCTCGAACGGCATCCAGTCCGCCGGATCGATCTCCCGGCCGCCCCAGCCGCATTCGACCATGAAGGATGACGGCGATTTGACGTAGAACGACGTCATCAGATCGTTGGTGTGGCGGCCGAGCGTGACGTTGACGCGGTCCTCCTTCTGGGCGATGTCGTAGGCTTGGCCGACATCGTCGAGCGAGAACAGCTCCACCATCAGATGGTGCATGCCGTTGGTCCCGGTCTCGATCAGAGCCAGGCTGTGGTGGCGCGGATTGACGTGGAAGAAATAGGCGCGGAACGGCTTTTCGATGTAGTCGCTCAGACCGAAGCCGAGCACGTCGACATAAAAGGCCATTACCGGCGCGATGTGCTCGACCGTCAGCACGGCGTGACCGAGGCCTTGCGGTCCGGTGCGGAAGCCGGAGATCGAGCGGCCCGGCTTGAATGGCGTGTCGTCGATCTCGGCGCCGTGGAACGCCTCGAGGCGGTTGCCCGCAGGATCGTGGAACGAGATCAGGCCGCGCACCCGCCTGATATCGGCGAGCGATTGCGGTTCGGCGGTGACCGCAACACCGGCCTGCTCCAGCCGCGCCGCCAGCGCGTCGAGCGCTGTGGCATCCGCCACCTCCCAGCCGAAGAATCTTGTACCTTCGCCCAGCGCCCGGTCGATCACGATCCGTTGCTTGCGGTCGTCCATCCGGAAGGCGAGCAGTGAATTGCCGCGCTCGATGGCCTGCAACCCGACCAGGCCGGTACCGAACTGCCGCCAGTCGTCGAGTGTATCCGAGCCGAACCCGGCATAGCCGAGACCTAAAATCGCCATCTGCGCACCTCCGACTGTTGTCTATTTTTTGGGCGGTTCACGGCCCGCCAGCGAGGCAAATCCTACGCGAATTTCCGCCCTTTCAAACCGGAAAAGCCGTCCCGGCCCGGGGGCAGGGCGGCGGCCTCTCCCTTGACACGGCCAGCGCCGGATGGTGAGTAGCGCCCATGCGTACCGTTGCCATTCCATCCCGTCTTTGGTGGCCCACCTTCTCATAGGTGGCCGGTGCGATTTCATTTCCCTGAAACGTCGAAGGTCGCCATCGCAGCGCGACCGTTGGTTTGTTTGCCCTTCGTTTGTCCTGTGTGGCGCTCTCTCGGCAAGTCTCGTAAGAGGATCACATGAACAGGACAGCCTTCTCCTTGCCGGCCAAGAGCGAATACCTGACCCATGGCGGCCTTGCGGTCGCGCGCGTGGTCGAGCAGTTCAGCGGCGGCGCCAATCGTCTCGATGAGTTGATCGCGCTGCTGGATCGCCGCCGCGGCGTGGTGCTGTCCTCGGGCACCACCGTCCCGGGCCGCTACGAAAGCTTCGACCTCGGCTTTGCCGATCCGCCGCTGGTGCTTGAGACATCAGGCACCAATTTCTCGCTTTTGGCGCTCAATCCGCGCGGCGAGGTGCTGATCGCCTTCCTCGGCGACGTCTTGCGCGAACCCTGTGTCGTGATCTCCGAGCGGAGCGCGACGAAACTGGTCGGCCATATCATCCGCGGCGCCGCGCCGGTCGACGAGGACCAGCGCACCCGCCGCGCCAGCGTGATGTCGCTGGTGCGCGACATGGTCGCGGCGTTCTCCTCCAACGCTGATCCGCTGCTTGGCCTGTTCGGGGCCTTCGCCTACGACCTCGTGTTCCAAATCGAGGACCTCGTGCAGAAGCGCGCGCGCGAGGCCGACCAGCGCGACATCGTGCTCTATGTGCCGGATCGCCTGCTCGCCTATGACCGCGCCACCGGCCGCGGCGTCGCGCTTGCCTACGAATTCGCCTGGAAGGGCAAGTCCACCGCGGACCTGCAGCACGACACCGCGACAAGCGTCTATGCCAAGTCACCGCGGCAAGGCTTTGCCGATCACGCGCCGGGCGAATACCAGGCAACCGTCGAGGTTGCGCGCGCGGCCTTTGCCCGCGGTGATTTGTTCGAGGCGGTACCGGGACAGCTGTTCGCCGAGCCCTGCGAGCGCTCGCCGGCGGAGGTGTTCCAGCGGCTGTGCCGTATCAACCCGTCGCCCTATGGCGCGCTGATGAATCTCGGCGAGGGCGAATTCCTGGTTTCCGCGTCGCCGGAGATGTTCGTGCGCTCCGACGGCCGCCGCGTCGAGACCTGCCCGATCTCGGGCACGATCGCGCGCGGGTCGGATGCGATCGGCGATGCCGAGCAGATCCGCCAGCTCCTGAATTCGGAGAAGGACGAGTTCGAGCTCAACATGTGCACCGACGTCGACCGCAACGACAAGGCGCGCGTCTGCGTCCCCGGCACCATCAAGGTGCTGGCGCGGCGGCAGATCGAGACCTACTCAAAGCTGTTCCACACCGTCGATCACGTCGAAGGCATGCTGCGGCCAGGCTTCGATTCACTCGATGCCTTCCTGACCCACGCCTGGGCGGTGACGGTAACCGGGGCGCCGAAATTGTGGGCGATGCAGTTCGTCGAGGACCACGAGCGCTCGTCGCGGCGCTGGTATGCCGGCGCGATCGGAGCCGTGAATTTCGACGGCAGCATCAACACCGGCCTCACCATCCGCACCATCCGCATGAAGGATGGCCTCGCCGAAGTGCGCGTCGGCGCCACCTGTCTGTTTGACTCCGATCCGGCAGCCGAGGATCGCGAATGCCAGGTCAAGGCAGCCGCGCTGTTCCAGGCGCTGCGCGGCGATCCGCCGAAGCCGCTGTCGGACTTCGCGCCAGATGCCACCGGCTCCGGCAAGAACGTGCTACTGATCGATCACGACGATAGTTTCGTGCACATGCTGGCCGACTATTTCCGCCAGGTCGGCGCCAACGTCACCGTGGTCCGGCACATCCACGCCCATGACATGCTGAAGCGGAAGGGCTGGGATCTGCTGGTGCTGTCGCCCGGGCCCGGCAGGCCTGAGGACTTTGGCATCGCGAAAACCATCGGCACCGCGCTGGAGAACAAGCTGCCGATCTTCGGCGTCTGCCTCGGCGTGCAGGCGATCGGCGAATATTTCGGCGGCCAACTCGGTCAGCTCAGCCAGCCCGCGCATGGCCGCCCGTCGCGCGTTCAGGTGCGTGGCGGCCGCTTGATGCAGAACCTGCCCAATGAGATCGTGATCGGCCGTTACCATTCGCTCTATGTCGAGCGCGACAGCATGCCCGATGTGCTGACGGTGACCGCGACCACCGAAGACGGCGTCGCGATGGTGATCGAGCACAAGTCCCTGCCGGTCGCCGGCGTCCAGTTCCATCCGGAGTCGCTGATGTCGCTCGGCAACGAGGTGGGACTGCGTATTGTCGAGAATGCATTCCGGCTCAAGGCGCCGGCCAATTGAGGATTGCGAGACAGCAATGACCTTTGATCAGGACATCAAGTCGACCGTTCGGACCATCCCGGACTACCCGAAGCCGGGCATCCTGTTTCGCGACATCACCACGCTGCTGGCGGACGCTCGCGCGTTCCGCCGCGCCGTCGACGAACTGGTGCATCCCTGGGCAGGCTCCAAGATGGACAAGGTCGCAGGCATCGAGGCGCGCGGTTTCATCCTCGGCGGCGCGGTAGCGCATCAGCTCTCGGCCGGCTTCGTGCCGATCCGCAAGAAGGGCAAGCTGCCGCACACCACGGTGCGGATCGCCTATTCGCTGGAATACGGGCTCGACGAGATGGAGATGCATGCCGACGCCGTGCAGCCCGGCGAGCGCGTCATCCTGGTCGATGACCTGATCGCGACCGGCGGCACCGCGGAGGGCGCAGTGAAGCTATTGCGCCAGATCGGCGCCAACGTGATCGCCGCCTGCTTCATCATCGACCTGCCCGATCTCGGCGGGGCTGCCAAGCTGCGCGCGATGAACGTTCCCGTGCGCACGCTGATGGCGTTCGAAGGGCACTGATCTTCTTGCCTCGCCTCGCTCTTCATATGCGTTTGCGCGATTTCGGAATAATGGAATATTGCCGCTGATTTGCCCGACGTGTCAAGTTGTCGTGTTGATGTCGGCTGCCGCCGGCTACTTTGCATGGGGTTGTTTTCGATATTTTGGCAGTGATGCCATATGCGATAGCCCTCTCGCAAGAGCGGGGTGAGCGCGGCTGCGACCTCGCACCATGCAGGGCTACGATCGCTGCAGCAGCATGCTCAATTCGAGGTCGCGGAACGTGGTGTAGCTGCGGCGGATCCATTGATGCAGCTCGGTCGATGAATCCTTCTCCTGGCGCAGATAGCCGGTGAAGGAGAAGTTCAACCGGTCGATATAGGTCTTCAAAAACACCGGCAGCGCGGCGAAGCGAAGCACGCGGCTGCGGGACATCATAGGCGGCAGCTCGCCGCGCACCACGAATTCATTGTCGACCACGACCAGCCCATTCGGCGGGATCAGCGGCTGGATCGTCTGGTAGGCTCGCACCGATGCGCGGTCGGTATCGGCCACGAACAGGATGACCGGCGCGACGTGGCGGCGCATCGCCTCCTTCATCAGCCCGATCTGGTCGCACATTTTGAAGAATTCGTCGAAGGCGTGGTAGCCGAGGTCGATCACCTTGGCTGTGCCGTCATTGACGATGACCCGGTCCATCAGCTGCATCTTGCCGTAGGTGTCGATCACGTCGGCGGTCTCGGTGATCTTGGGCAAATAATCCAGCAGCGACGGCTCCTTCAGATTGATGTCGAAGGAAACCACCGCGCCGTTCTTCAGCAGCAGGAACTCGCTCAATAGCCGCGCGATCAGCGTCTTGCCGACCTGCGGGCGGGACGAGCAGATGATGTAGAGGGGCGTGGATGACATCGCCGGATATATCAGGCCAAATTTCCGCCCAATCCAGCCCCGTTGCGGCCGTTAAAGCTACTATTTTTCGCCGCCGCGGGTGGTCGACTTGCCGCCGACCAGGTCGGTCAGCTTGATCCGGTCGTACTCGCTCCAGACGTTGGCCAGCCAGTGCCGGACATAGCCGCGCAGCACGAAGGAATAGTTCGCGGCCTCGTCCTCCTTGCCCTTGTTGGCGACGAATTTCAGGAACGGCACCGAGGAGACTTCGACCTGCTCATAGGCCATTTCGTTGAGCTTGGGGATGGTGAGCTCGACCGCGTCCTTGATGCGGTGGAAATATGAATTGTAGGTCGCCTGGTCCCACTGGAAGAACTGGGTGTCGTTGATGAAATTCTTCACCAGGTAGTATTTCGCGCCCTGCATGAAATTCGCGGTCTCAGCGATCTCGTCCAGCGAGGCAATCGAGGGGCCCAATATATGGAACACGGCGAAGGTGATCTGGCCCGACCGCGCCGCATCGAGAAAGCCGATGTCGCGCAATGAGGCGAGCGCCGGCGACAACAGGCCGGCGCGGACGTCGATCACGGTGACCGAGGAGCCGGCGTTCAGCGTATCGAAGATCTTCATCTGGTCGGAGGTCGTCGTCATGTCGACGATCTGGGTGATCTCGGGGTGGAAGCGCATCAGCGTGCCGCGCGGCGATTCGGTATCGAACGCCCGGGTTGGCACGTTGTTGGCACTGAAATAGTCCAGGAGCGTCCGCGAGACGGTGGTCTTGCCGACCCCGCCCTTGTCAGCGCCCACCACGATCACGACCGGCTTTGCCATGGAAGTCCCTTGAAGCGTGCTCCCGATCGCGAGGGCGATCGGCGAGTCCCCACACCTGCTTTGGGCGCGAACATGGCAGAAACGAGGGAGAATTCAATTCCTTAAGGTGCCCACAATGGGTTTGGTGGGGATTTCCTTAATGGAACGAAAGACCTGCGGCTGCCTCAGGTACGCCGGCCCCAAGGGCCCTGCAGCGGGCCGAGTGGTCCCTGCGTCGGGCTGGTGCCTGGAAGAGGCGGCGGCCTGGTCGGCGGCGTAGTCGTGGCGTCGCCCCATGGGCCATGGCGGACCGGCTGGTCGCCGGTCGTCGGCGAGCTGTCCTGTGCCGTCTGGTCCGATGTTTCATCCGGCAGCGCCAGCAGCCCTGGATCGTGACCGCCGGCATATTTCACCAGCGCATCGACCCTGGACTGGACCGACGGGTGGGTCGCGAACAGGTCGGCAAAGCCTTCGCGCGGATTGTCGAGGCACAGTTCCATCACCGCCGAGGTCGCGCCCGGCAGTTCGCCGCGGTTCTCGATCTTGCGCAGCGCCGAGATCATCGCATCGGGATTCTTCGTCAGCTCGACCGAGCCCGCATCGGCGAGGAACTCGCGCGAGCGTGACAGCGCCAGCTTGACCACCTGCGACAGCAGCCAAGCCAGCAGGATCAGCGCGACCGCGATGATGATGACGATGATCGCACCGCCGCCCGAGCCCTTGCTTTCGCGGTCCGATGATGAGGACGACGAAGATGAGGAGGACCGAGACGAAGACCACCAGCCGCCACCGCCCGAGCTCCACGACAGATTTGTGAACAGGCGAAAGAATAGCTCGCCGAAGAAGCCGACGACGCCAGCGATGATCACGGCGACCACCATCAGCTGCACGTCGCCGTTCTTGATATGGGTGAGTTCGTGGCCGAGCACGGCCTCGATCTCCTGGTCGTTCAGCGCCTTTAGCAGGCCGGTGGTGACGGTGATGGAATATTGCCGCGGGTTCAGCCCGGTCGCGAACGCGTTCAGCGCCGGGCTGTCCATCACCTTCAGCTTCGGCATCGGGATGCCGCGCGAGATGCAGAGGTTCTCCAGCAGATTGTAGAGCCGCGGCTCCTGCTGCCGCGTCACCGCCCCGCCGCCGGTGATGGCGTCGATCATGTTCTGATGGAAGAAGTAGGCGATCACGATCCAGGCCACGGCGGCGATCGTCGCCCACGGGAAGGCTGAGATCAGGTCGTGCAAGGCCCGCATGAGGTAATAGTCGACCGTGCGGCCGCCATTGGTCATCACCTCGGCGACCAGCGCGCCGGCATAGACCAGCACATAGATCAGCACGAACAGCCCCGCGAGCAGCAGCATCGAACGAAACTTGTTCGATGCGATATGCGTGTAGAGACCGTAGGCGGCCATGAGCGGGCTGCTTTCGCGGGAGGCGAGCTGCGCCTCAGAACTTCACGCTCGGCGCGGCCTCGACTTCGGCGCGGCTGGCGCCGAGGTCGAAGAAATCCTTGCGGGTGAAGCCGAACATGCCGGCGAACAGAGCGGCCGGCATCTGCTGAATGCCGGTGTTGTATTCCTGGACCGCATTGTTGAAGAAGCGGCGGCTGGCGGCGATCTTGTTCTCGAGATCGGAGAGTTCCGAGGCGAGCTGCTGGAAGTTGGTATTGGCCTTGAGGTCCGGATAGGCCTCCGACAGCGCGATCAGCCGGCCGAGCGCACCGGAGAGCTGGTTTTCCGCAGCGGACACTTGCGCGGGCCCCTGTGCCGACATCGCAGCGCCCCGCGCCTTGACCACATCGTCAAGCGTGCCGCGCTCGTGGGAAGCGTAGCCCTTCACGGTCTCGACCAGGTTCGGGACCAGATCGTGGCGCTGCTTGAGCTGGACGTCGATGTCGGCGAAGGCCTGGCTGACGCGCTGGCCAAGCGCGACCAGCCGGTTGTAGGCGCTGAACGCAAACAGCACGAGAATGACGATGACGCCGATAACGATCCAGCTGGTCGACATGGCAGGGCAGCTCCTGATGGGACGAAACGGCGGTATCGTAGCCCATATCCGGGCACACGGCAGCCCGCCGGGAAGAGGTGGGCAGAGCTTTGGTCGAGGATGGACGCGAATGAGTTCAATCGGGATTTACGACCGCATCGCCCCATCGCCAGCGCCGGGCGCGCGCGTAGTCGGCTTTGCTGCGTCGCGGGACCTTTGCGACGACGACGTCCTCGGGCGTGCACAGCCTGGCCGAAATCTCGACCTTGCTGACATCAGGCTGCGCCAGCACGCGCGACGGCCGCGCCGTTACCGGCGTGCGCGTCAGCGCGACATAGGCAAATCGCTCGTCCTCGAACGGCACTTCGGCGCCCTTGACCTGCTTGTGCGCGCGCGAGCGCTGCAGCCGCTGGCTGAAATGGCACCAGTCGGGCGCAACCAGGGGGCACGCGCCATCATGCGGGCAGGGTGCGGCGACATGGGCGCCGGCCGCGATCAATCGTGCGCGGAGTGAGATGATCCGCGCATAGCCCGCCGGCGTGCCGGGTTCAACGACCAGCAGCGTGTCGTTTGTCTTTGCCCACATCGCGTCAGTGAGCGCGTCACGCTCGGCGTCGCCGATTTCGTTGATCACGTAGCTCGCGAGCACGAGATCGGCTGCATCGGTATGCGCGAGATAAGTGCGGGCCTGTCCGAGCTCGTACGTGATGCCACGCAGGCGGCCGCTCTTGCGGGTGACGTCCAGCGCCAGCGTGCGCAGCGCTTCATTGCCATCCAGCAGCGTGAAATCGTGCAGTGACGAAAAGGTTTCCGCTGCGGCCCAGCTCGCCGTACCAGGCCCTGCGCCGACATCAAGCAGGCTCGTCGGCGCAAAGTCCGGCCTGATCTCGGTCAGAGCGGTGAGGCTTGCGGCAACGGCCGCATAGGTCGCCGGCATCCGCGCCAGCGCGTAGGCCAGTGCGTCGGTCTCGGATCGGATCGTGCCGCCGGAGCCGCCGCCGGCACGATAGGTCTCGGAGATCGCCGCGGCCCGTTCGGCGGCAGCATTGCGCGACAGGCCTTCGAGCCTGGCGTTGAGTGCCGCTTTTAGTTCCGCAGGCAAGTCGGGCGATGTCATGCGAGATACCTTGCCACGTCGTTGCGAGCGAAGCGAAGCAATCCATAGCGCCGCATGTTGAGGCATGGATTGCTTCGTCGCGGTCGCTCCTCGCAATGACGGCGAGGGTGCGGGCGTGACCCTACGCCACGTTCTGGTCGAGGATATCCACCGCGCCCTGCAAATCGACCGAGACCAGTTGCGAGACGCCGCGCTCGGCCATGGTGACGCCGAACAGCCGGTTCATCCGCGCCATCGTGATCGGATTGTGCGTGATGATGATGAAGCGGGTTTCCGTCGACGAGGTCATCTCATGCAGCAGGGTGCAGAACCGTTCGACGTTGTGGTCGTCGAGCGGCGCGTCGACTTCGTCCAGCACGCAGATCGGCGACGGGTTGGTGAGGAACACGGCGAAGATCAGCGCCAGCGCCGTCAGCGCCTGCTCGCCGCCCGATAGCAGCGACAGTGTCTGCGGCTTCTTGCCCGGGGGCTTTGCGATGATTTCGAGACCCGCTTCGAGCGGATCGTCGCTCTCGATCAAATGCAGCGCCGCTTCGCCGCCGCCGAACAGCTCGGTGAACAGCCGCTTGAAGTGGCTGTTGACGGTCTCGAACGAGGTCAGGAGCCGCTCGCGGGCCTCGCGATTGAGGCTCTGGATGCCCTGGCGCAGCCGCTTGATCGCTTCGACGAGGTCATCGCGCTCGGTGGTCAGAGCGTTGTGCTGGGTCTCGACTTCCTTCAGCTCTTCCTCGGCGCGCAAATTGACGGCGCCGAGGCGCTCGCGGTCGCGGCGCAGCTTTTCAAGCTCTTCCTCGACCTGTGCGACCGGCGGCAGCTCCGCACCGGGTTCGATCTCGGCCATGCCGACGACCGCCTGCGGCTCGACCTCGAGCATGTCGTGGATCTCACGCTCGATATCGGCAAGGCGGCGGCGGGTGCCTTCCATGCGCTCCTCGGCGCGCGCGGTGGCTTCGCGGGAGTTGGAGAAGGCTTCGAGCGAGATTTTCGCGGCGCGGTCGGTTTCCGCCATCGCGGCCTCGGCCATGGCGAGCGCGTCGGCGGCGATGCGGCGATCGCTCTCGGAATGCTCGATCTCCGTGATCAGTGCGCTGCGCTTCTCAGCGAACACTTCCGGCGCGTGGGCGAGTTCCTCGCGCTCGATCGACACCTCGGCGATGCGGGCCTCGATGGTTTCGACCTGGGACGCGGCGCTGGTCTTGCGGTTCTGCCAATCGGTGCGCTCGGCGAGAATCGCCTGCACGCGGCGGTCGGCGAGCTCGGCCTCGCGGGCGAGCGCCTGCGCTTCGGCGCGCACTTGCGCTGCGGCGCGGCGCTGGTTGTCGATTTCGGAACGGACCCCGGCAAGCTGGGTCTCGGTCTCGACACTGGGCGGCAGTTCGGTCAGGGCCTCGACCGCGCTTTGATGCGCGGCTTCGGCCTCGGCGCGGTCGGCTGCGACGCGCGTATGGGCCTCGGTCAGGGCCGACTTGCGGGCGGCGTGGCGATTGATCTCGCGCTCGGTCGCGACATGACGCTCGCGCGCGGCATCAGCCTCGCGGCGGGAGGCGCGCACGGCCTCGCGGGACGAAGCCTCGGTCGCGGCGGCGGTCCGCAGTTCGGCTTCGGCCGTATCGAGCGCCTCGCGCTTGGCGGCGGCGTCAATGCGGGCCTGCTCAAGCTCGTGCTCGATATCGATGAGGCGGGCACGCTCGGCGAGGCGCCGCGCGGCCCCGGTCGGCGCATGGGCGTCGGCGACAAAGCCGTCCCAGCGCCAGACGTCGCCTTCGAGCGAGACCAGCCGCTGGCCGGTCTTGAGCTGTGACACCAGCGCCGCGCCGCGCTCCTTGGTGACGACGCCGATCTGCGCCAGCCGCCGCGCCAGCTCCGGCGGGGCCTGCACACGGTCAGCCAGCCGCTCGACGCCGTCGGGCAGCGACGGGTCTTCGCCCGTTGCAGCTGCATTGGTCCAGCGCATCGGCGCCGACGGATCGACCGGCGCGTCGAGATCGTCGCCGAGCACGGCGCCGATCGCCTTCTCATAACCCTTGGCGACCGTGATGCCGTCGATGATTGGCGGCCACAGATTCTTGGTCTCGCTGTTGACCAGCTTGGAGATCGTGCGGGCCTCGGTCTCCAGCCGCTGCACGCGCTTCTCGGCCTCAGCAAGCGGGCTGCGGGAGGATTCCAGCGTCTGCCGCGCGGCGACGTGATGGGATTCGTTGGCCTGCACGGCGGCCTCGGATTCGGCCAGCGTCTGCTGCGCGGTTTCCATGGTTGCCGCGAGCGCGTCGATGTCGCCGAGATCGCCGGTTTCCTGCGCGAGCTTCGCTTCCTCGGCCTGGACGTTGGCGATCTCCTGGTCGAGCCGCGCCAGCCGATCGCGATGGGTGCGCACGCCGGCTTCGAGCTGGTTGCGCTTGGCGGTGAGGTCGGCGAGCTGCGTGGTCAGCTCGGTGAACTGGCGCTCGATCGCGGCCAGCATGGCTTCCGCCTCAGCCACCCGCTCGTCGACGCCGGAACGCGTCTCGACGCGCGACTTGATCTCTTCCTTCAGCTCGGCGTCTTCGGTATCGAGTCGCTGCAGCGCGATGTCGGCATCCGAGGTCTGCTGCTGCTCGCGCGCGATGTCGGCGGCAAACTGGGTGAGGCGGCGATCGAGCTCGCCGACACGTTCCTTGGCGCGCTGCTCCTCGCGGTCGAGCAGCTCGCGCGCATTGGTCAGGCGCTGCAGGCCAGCGGCGGCGCGCGCTTCGGCGTCGCGCAACGCCGGCAGTTCGGAGGCGCGGATCGCCTGGATGCGGGCGGCTTCGGCCTGCTCGCGGGTGCGCTCGGCCATCTCGCGCACGGCGAGTTCGTGGGTATGCGCGGCATCGTTGACGTCGGCATTCGCCTCGATCCAGCGCAAATGATAGAGCATGGCCTCGGACTTGCGCACCTTGGCCGCGACCTCGCGGTAGCGGATCGCCTGGCGGGCCTGCTTCTTCAGACCGTCCATCTGGCCGGAAAGCTGGCCGATCACGTCTTCGACGCGGGTGAGGTTGGTTTCGGCCGCCTTGAGCCGCAGTTCCGCTTCATGCCTGCGGGCGTGCAAGCCGGCGACGCCGGCGGCGTCTTCCAGCACGCGGCGGCGCTGCTCGGGCTTGGCCTGGATGATCTCGCCGATCTTGCCCTGGTGGACCAGCGCCGGCGAGCGCGCGCCGGTGGCGGCGTCGGCAAACAGGATCTGCACGTCCCTTGCACGCACGTCGCGGCCGTTGATGCGATAGACCGAACCGGCCTCGCGCTCGATGCGGCGGGAGATTTCGAGCAGCTGGCTGTCGTTCATCGCCGCCGGCGCCGAGCGATCGGAATTGTCGATCGTCATCACCACTTCGGCGTGGTTGCGCGCCGGACGGTTGCCGGAACCGGCGAAGATCACCGCGTCCATGTCGGCGGCGCGCAGCGACTTGTGCGAGGTCTCGCCCATCGCCCAGCGCAGCGCTTCGACCAGATTGGATTTGCCGCAGCCATTCGGTCCGACGACGCCGGTCAAGCCCGGCTCGATCATGAAATCGGTGGGTTCAACGAACGACTTGAAACCGTGAAGGCGAAGGCGCGTGAGCTTCATGAACACAAATCTCGCTTGGCCGGGTGCGAATCTCCCAGCCGTGACAATACCATGGAAGGCAATGTCGGTGTGTGGGTGAACAGCTGCGTACAGCTCTCATGGAGCGGGACAATGGCGAGGCCGGCGCGTGAGAGCAACCGCTTGACCCGGCTTTTCCCAAGGGATTTGCAGCGGTTTGCCGTTGTTTATCGATGTCAAACTATCGGTGGAAATCCCGAGCGCGCGAATCAGGTTTTCAACAGCGAAATGCTGCGCGCGCCACATGGCGCGATCTCAAAGCCATCCGCAGTGATCGCGCCGAACGTCAGATCGATTCGGCGCGATGTTAGCCGGTTCCGCGGATCAGCTCTTCAGGAGCGGATCGATAAGCTTGCTGAATTCCTCAAACGACGTCTCGCCCTTCACTATCTCTCCGTTGACGAAGAAGGTCGGCGTCGAGTTCACCTTCAGCACATCATTGGCGTATTTCTGGTCGGCGGCTATCTTGTCGAGCAGCGTCTGGTCCTTCAGGCAGTCCTCGACCTGCTGCTGGCTGAGGCCGGCCTGCTTGCCGATCCGGGTCAACGTCTCGGTGGTGTTCTTGATCACCCAATCGTTCTGCTGGCGGAACAGCAGGTCGATCACGGCGTAGAATTTCGGCGCGTCGTCCTTGGCGATGCAGCGCGCCAGCATCGAGCCGGCGGCCGCCTTGATGTCGAGCGGGAATTCGCGAAACACGTAGCGGACCTTGCCGCTGTCGATATAGGCCGACTTGATCTTCGGGAACACCTCCTCGTTGAAACGTGCGCAGTGCGGACACGTCATCGAGGCGTATTCAGTGATGGTGACCTTGGCGTCCTTCGGGCCAAGCGCCATGTCGGGCAGCGATTGCGGCTTGGCGACATCGGCGGCGGTGGGGGTCTGTGCGAAGGCCTCCGTGATCAGGCGCAGCGGCGAGAGGCCGGCCACGGCGGCGAGCCCGGTCAGCGAGAGAGCGGTGTTGAAGGCGCGGCGCGTGATGATCAAGGTCTGCTCCCGGATCGGCGCATTCACGCCGGAATGAATGGGGTCGCGAAAAGAAGCCTTCGCTAGCTTGAAACGACCATTGTGGCAATGGCGGGTTGTCGCGCCCTGGCGGCCGAAAAGCGTCAATTTCGCTTGATCGAGGCGCCCAGCCGGGCCAGTGCAGCGCGCAAATCGTCGTCTTCGACAGCCGCCAGTGCCTCGGCCTCCCTGGCCACCGCCTTCGGATCAGGCGCGCGCAGCGGCTTGGACTGGTTGCGGCGCGACAGCGGCGCCTGCCGGATCGTCAGCCGGCCGACCGCATGCCAGCCGAAGAAGCGGTTCACCCGCTCCAGGATGACGTCCGAGGAGTGCTGGATCTCCAGCGCCATCGGTCCCTCGACCCGCAACACCAGCGTCGCCGGCTCCTGCGGCTGCCCCTCGACCGGCCGCGGCCACTGCATCTTCAACGGCTCGCTATAGGCCGCGATCCGCTCGCCGGCGATCTCGCCCCAGCGCGTCACCAGCTCGCGCGCGGCAAAGCCCTGCTTGGCGTAGGCGTCCGAGAAGACGTCGCTGAGCAGGATCGACAGGGGCTTTGCGCTGATCGGGCCGGGTCTGGGCATGGAGGGGGTATAGCATTTCGCGGGCGTTGATCGGAACTTTTCCGTCGTCATGGCCGGGCATAGCCGTCCGAAGGACGGCGTCGCTTCCGCTCGCCTATGTCCCGGCCATCCACGTCTGACGTCGGAAAGAAAGACGTGGATGCCCGGGTCAAGCCCGAGCATGACGTGGAGAGTTTTGTGTCGCGGCCTTACATTACTTGCATGAGTTCTCGCGCAGCCGCCAAAACCAAACCGACCGAAGACGCCGCCGATCGCCCGGCGCTGCTGCTCGCCTGGTACGACCGGCATCGCCGGCGGCTGCCGTGGCGGCCGGCGGCGGGGGAACCGGCTGATCCGTACCGGGTTTGGCTGTCGGAGATCATGCTGCAGCAGACCGGCGTCAAGACGGTCGGGCCCTATTTCGAGAAGTTCGTTGCACGGTGGCCCGACGTCGCGGCGATGGGGGGCGCCTCGCTCGACGACGTGCTGCGGATGTGGGCCGGGCTCGGCTACTATTCGCGGGCGCGTAATCTGCATGCCTGCGCGGTTGCGGTGCTCAACGATCATGGCGGGATATTTCCCGATACCGAGGATAGCCTGCGCGCGCTGCCAGGGATTGGCCCCTACACCGCGGCCGCGATCGCCGCGATCGCGTTCGGCCGCCGCACCATGCCGGTCGACGGCAATATCGAGCGCGTGGTCTCCAGGCTTTTTGCCGTCGAGGAGCCGCTGCCGCAGGCGAAGCCGCTGATCCAGCAACTGGCCGCGACACTGCTTGGCCCGTCTCGCGCCGGCGACGAAAAGGTTCGCGCCGGCGACGAGAGGTCTCGCGCCGGCGATAGCGCGCAGGCGCTGATGGATCTGGGCGCCACGATCTGCACGCCGAAGAAACCGGCCTGCTCGCTGTGCCCGCTGAACGACGATTGCGCAGGCCGCATGCGCGGCGATCAGGAGACGTTCCCGCGCAAGGCGCCGAAGAAGACCGGCACCTTGCGCCGTGGGGCGGCCTTTGTGGTGACGCGGGGTAATGAATTGCTGGTGCGCTCGCGCCCCGAAAAAGGCCTGCTCGGCGGCATGACCGAGGTGCCGGGATCGGAGTGGCTGGCGGGGCGGGACGACAAGGCGGCGTTGAAGCAGGCGCCCGAACTCAAGAGTGTCACGCGCTGGCACCGCAAGGCCGGCGTCGTGACCCATGTGTTCACGCATTTTCCGCTGGAACTCGTGGTCTACACGGCCAATGTGCCGCCGCGTACGCGCGCTCCCGACGGCATGCGCTGGGTGCCGGTCGCGACGCTTGCGGACGAGGCGTTTCCCAACCTCATGCGCAAGGTCGTCGCGCACGGCCTCAATTAAACTTCAGGCGGCGCGGGCGTTTACGCTGCTGACATCATGCTGGCAGCAGGGCTCGGCTACGACCGCTTCCAAACGGAGGCCGCCATGATCGCAACCGCGCTCGACCACATCCCCACGCCGCCCTGCGCAAAACTGCTCGGCTGGCGCCTCTTCGATGCTCGCCCGCAGGACGGCTGGATCAAGATCGTCTTCGACGGCAAGCCGGATTTCTGCAATCCCGCCGGCTTCGTCCAGGGCGGCATCCTGTCGGCGATGCTCGACGATACGATGGGGCCGGTGGTGTTCGTGATGACCGAAGGCAGGCTCTACACCACGACCATCACGATGAATGTGAACTTCCTGGCGCCGGCAAAGCCCGGACCGATCACGGGCGAGGCGACGGTGACCCAGCTCGGCAAGACCATTGCTTTTGTCGAGGGCCGGCTGACGGCCACAGATGGCACGCTGTTGGCGACAGCGACGAACAGCATTCGGCTGGTCGAGGCGGCGCGGGCGCTGCGCTGAGCTAGACTGTGCCCGCGTGCTGCACGATCGGCGGCTTGGCGTTCAGGCCCTCGACCTGGAAGCCGGCGACGCGCTTGTAATTGGCGGCGATGTCTTCCAGCTCTCTTTGCGACAGGACCTCGGTGACGACACCAAAACCGTCGGGCGCGCGCTCCTCGACGAGCTGCATCACCTGCTCGGGCCCGTTGCGGCGATTCAGCATCACGAGGTCGGTGGTGGCCGGCCGGCGTTCAGCCTCGAAGGCGGTGAGGGCTGCTTGCGTCGGCCCCTGCGCGAGAATCTCGCGTGTCAGCACGCGCGCATCCAGGATCGCCTGCGAGGCGCCGTTGGAGCCGATCGGGTACATCGGATGCGCGGCATCGCCCATCAGCGTGACGCGGCCGAAGGTCCATTGCGGGATCGGATCGCGGTCGACCAGCGGATATTCGTAAGCGTGCGGGCAATTCCGGATCAGGCCCGGCACGTCGAGCCAGTCGAACTTCCAGCTCTCGAACCACGGCAGGAATTCGTCCAGTCTGGCGGTGCGGTTATAGTCCTCACGGCGCCACTGATAGGTTGGCGGCATGTGGCGCTCGGCGACCCAGTTGATGTCGTATTTGCCGTCGGGGCCGGCCTGCTTCGAGATCGGGTAGCAGACGAATTTCAGGATCTCGTGGCCCGCCATAATCATGGTGCGGCCGGTGAGGAAGGCGTTGGCGCGGGTGATGCCACGCCAAAGGATGCGGCCGTTCCAGAGCGGCGGCCCCTCGTCGGGATAAAGCTTTTCGCGCACTGCTGAGTGGATGCCGTCGGCCGCGATCAGGATGGCGCCGTCGTAGCTGCCGGCCGGCTTGCCGGTCGCCCGGTCGATGAAGTCGGCACGGACGCCGTCCGCGGTCTCGGTCCAGCCGGCGAGGTGATGGCTGGTCAGGATGTTCTCGCGCCCCAGCCGCTCGGTCGCGGCATCGAGCAGCAGCTGCTGCAGCCGGCCGCGATGGATCGAGAACTGCGGCCATTTGTAGCCGGCCTCGAGCCCGCGCGGCTCGCTCCAGATCGGCTTGCCGTGCTTGGAGAAATAGGCGAGCTCGCTTGTGCGCACCGCCAGCGTGTCGAGCTGGTCGTGCAGCCCAAGCTCGATCAGTTCGCGCACCGCATGCGGCAACACGTTGATGCCGACGCCGAGCGGCTTGAGTTCCGGTACGCTCTCGAACACGCGTGCGGGAACGCCGATCTGGTGTAGGCTGAGCGCCAGCGTCAGCCCGCCGATTCCACCACCTGCGATGAGTACCGTCATAACAAGCCCTCGTGATCGGCCACGGTCATGGCACGACAGCGCCGCTGTGGGCAACCGCGAAAGGCTTGCAACACCGGACGGGGATGGACGACGACGGGGAGGGCGGTTAACGTTCGCCTGCAAAATAAAAACCTGGGCCGGGTTCAGATTCCACCTGAGCCGACAAGGCTGAAGAGGACAACATCATGCTCAAGCTCTATTACGTCCCGGGCACCTGCGCGCTCGCCTCCCACATCGCGCTGGCCGAGGCCGGTGCGCCCTACACGACCGAGCGGCTCGACTTCAAGACCAACCAGCAGAACAGCCCGGAATACCTGAAGATCAACCCGAAGGGCCGCGTTCCCACACTGGTGACCGACCGCGGCGTGCTGACCGAGACGCCGGCGATGCTGGCTTACATCGCGCAGACCTGGCCGCAGGCGAAACTCGCTCCGCTCGACGACGCCTTTGAATTCGCCAAGGTGCAGGCCTTCAACTCCTATCTCTGCTCCACCGTCCATGTGAACCACGCCCACAAGGGGCGCGGCTATCGGTGGGCGGCGGAAGAATCGTCGTTCGCCGACATGAAGAAGATGATCCCGAAGACCATGAGTGCCTGCTTCGGCCTGATCGAGCGTGACATGCTGAAGGGGCCGTGGGTGATGGGCGAGAGCTATACCGTCTGCGACGCCTATCTCTACACGCTGACGCTCTGGCTCGACGGCGACGGCGTCGATCTCGCGACCCTGCCGAAGGTGAAGGCCCACCGCGAGGCGATGGAGAGCCGCCCGGCGGTGCAGAAGGTGCTGGCCGAGCAGAGGGCGTAAGGACCGAATCGGACATTCTCCTCGCGTCATTGCGAGCGGAGCGAAGCAATCCATGTCACCGCAAAGCGAGAGATGGATTGCTTCGTCGCTTTCGCTCCTCGCAATGAGGCGGAAAGAGCGGCGTTACGCCTTCTTCCGCTCCAGCTCCCGGCCCGTTTCCAGCATCAGCTTGCGCAGCCAGAGCGAGCCCGGGTCCATCTGGGCGCGAGTCGGGTGGAACATGTGCTGCTCGTCGATCCCGGGATCGAGCGGCGGCGTCACCGTCACCAGCGACAGTTGCCTTGATAGCGCCGAGATCAGCCGGCGCGGCACGAAGGCGACGAGGTCGGTGCGCGCGGTGACGTGCAGCGCCTCGATATAGCCTGATACGACCAGCGCGATCCGCCGTTCGATGCCTTTTGCGCGCAACCAGGTGTCGATCAGGTCCTCGTTCTGACCGCGGATCACGACCGCGACATGCCGCGCCGCGAGGAAGTTATCGCGCTTCTTCAGCTTCGCGCCGAGGGGGTGGCCGCGCCGCACCGCGAGCGCGTCGCTGTCGGTGTAGAGCAGCTGGCGGTGAAAGCCCTTGAAGGCGTCGCCGATCGAAATCACGAGATCGATGGTGCGGCCGAAGTCGGGCGTGAAGATCGCAGGTCCCCGCCACGGCACCACGTCGATGGTGACGTTCGGCGCGATCTGCGTCACCTTCTCCATCAGCGGCGGCATCAGGAGTTCGACCGCGAGGTCGGGCATCATCAGCCGGAAATGCCGCTCGCTGCGCGCGGCATCGAAATCGTCGGGGACGAACAGCGCGCGCACCTGGTCGAGCGCCTGCACCAGCGGCCCGCGCAACGCCTGCGCCCGCGGCGTCAGCTCCATCCGGGCGCCGTTGCGCACCAGCAGCGGGTCGCCGATCAGATCGCGCAGCCGCTGCAGCGCGTGACTGGTCGCAGGTTGCGACAGATGCAGCCGCAGCGCGGCGCGGCTGACATTGACCTCCCTCAGCAGCGCGTCGAGCGCGACCAGCAGATTGAGGTCAAGTGAATTCAAATTCATGAGGTGAATATATATCATATCACCTATCGATTGGAAGAATGTGCGTCAGCGCTGCAAAGTTGGCTATCGAGCAACCGAGAAGGAATGCCGCCATGAGCGCAGCCGACAACAAGAAACTGGTGCAGGAGATGTTTGCGATCGCCGGCGATCCCGATCCCGCCGTCCGCGAGAAATCGCTGTTCATGCAAAACCTCGCTGATGACGCGACCTGGACGGTGACCGGGCAATATTCCTGGTCGCGCACCTTCACCGGCAAGCAGTCGATCCTCGACGATCTGCACGGCCATGTCCGCTCGCGGCTGGTCGAGCGTGGCCGCACCATTGCCCGCCGCTTCATTGCCGATGGCGACGTCGTCGCGGTCGAGGCCAAGGGCCACAACCTCACCAGGGAAGGCGAGCGTTACGACAACGATTATTGCCTGGTGCTGCGGTTCGACGGCGGCAGGATCAAGGAAGTCCGGGAATATTGCGACTCGGTGTTGACCGAGCGGGTGCTGGGGCCGTTTCCGGCGCCGTAGCCGCCTTAAAGCGAAAACGGCGCCCAAGCGGGCGCCGTTTGGTTTGACGTGATGCCGGAGCGCGCGTCAGCGCGAACCCGGAATCTCACGCCACAACCTCTGGATTTCCGGGTTCACGCGCGAAGCGCGTGCCCCCGGAATGACCGTGTACGTCACGCCACCTTGGTCTTGAGGTGGCCGAACATGATGCCGCGGGCCTCGTCGTCCATCTCGGTCTTGAAGGTATGCTTGTCCTTCAGCGCGATCGCGCGCACCGCCGCCGGCCGTACCGAGATCTCGTCGACCAGGCGCTTCACGTTCGGATATTTCGCGTAGCCTTCCTCGCCCAGCACGTGCGGCGCCATGCGTGCCCAGCCCCAGAACGCCATGTCGACGATCGTGTAGCCGTCGCCCACCATGTAGCGCGACTTCGCCAGGTGGTCGTCGAGGATCTTGTAGTGGCGGTGGGCCTCGTACTGGTAGCGGTTGTGGGCGTATTCGAGGTCCTTCGGCGCAGCGTGCTTGAAGTGCACCGCCTGGCCGGAATAGGGGCCGAGGCCGGTCGCGATGAACATCAGCCAGGACAGCGTCTCGGCGCGGGTGGCCGGCGTGTTGGGCGGCAGGAACATGCCGTTTTCCTCGGCGAGGTAGAGCAGGATGGCATTGGAGTCGAACACGAAGACGCCGTCGTCGTCGATCGCCGGCACCTTGCCGTTCGGGTTGACCTTGAGGAACTCGGGTGCGAACTGCTCGCCTTTTCGGGTATCGACCGGGATCGCCTCGAACGGCAGGCCGGACTCCTCCAGGAACAATGCAACCTTGTTCGGGTTCGGCGCGCCGTTGAAATAGAACTTGAGCATCAAAGAACTCCCTTGGTTTTGTGACCGTCGACATCGAGGGCGGCGTGGCGAGGCCGCGGGCGGTTCTTCATGCGCAAATTTCGCTGCAGCGCGCAAGCGATGAGTTTGTGAAACAGGTGCGCGCGGCGCGCTGGTCAGCCGAAATGGAGCAGGCCCGCCACGCCGGCGCCGACCAGCACGAGGCCCGCGACCTCCAGCACGGCCGCCGAGCGGGTCGCGGCATGCAGGTGGGACGCCTGCGTTGCGCGTTCGGACCGCCGCGCATAGCCGTGGACGATGATCTCTTCGTTGAACTCGCTGTGCGCCTCGAGGCCGAGGGTCAGTCCAACCGAGATCAGGAGGATGCCAAAAATGACCAGGCCGAAAAATCCCAACAGGCCGATCAGCAGCATCGGAAACATGCCGAGCAGGAAGATCGGCAGCAGCGGCACCAGCAGGTAAGTCTCGGATTGTCTTCGCATCGGGGTGGCCAATCGAAACAGTCACCGATGGCCGCAAGCTTAGGCTCCGATCAGTGGAGCATCAAGGCGATACTGATCAAATAGTCGTAGGATGGGTGGAGCGAAGCGATACCCATCAATTGGCGGCACGAAGGCGATGGGTATCGCTTCGCTCCACCCATCCTACGGAAAAGTTCAACCCGCCGCCATGCCGGAGCGGATCTCGGCGCGCAGCTCGTCGATCAGCCTCAAGCCGTTCTTGGTCTCGACGTGCCAGAAGGTCCAGCCGTTGCAGGCGCCGGAGCCCTGCGCGACCGCGCCGATGCGGTGGATCGAGCCGACCTTGTCGCCGAGCATGATGGCGCCGTCGGCGCGGACCAGCGCGCCATGGCGCTTCTTGGCGTCGACCAGTTTCGCGCCGGGCATGATCATGCCGCGTTCGATCAGTTCGGAGAAGGCGACGCGAGGCGCCTCGCGCGCGGTCATGAACGGCGCAAGGGTTTCTTGCGGCAGCGGCTCGATCGCGGCGATACGCGCTTCGGCCGCGGCGGCATAGGTCCGGTCGCGTTCGAAGCCGATATAGTCGCGGCCGAGCCGCTTGGCGACCGCACCCGTGGTGCCGGTGCCGTTGAAGGGATCGATCACGAGATCGCCGGGCTTCGATGACGACAGCAGCACGCGCGCCAGAAGCTGCTCGGGCTTTTGGGTCGGATGCACCTTCTTGCCGTCATCGCCCTTGAGGCGCTCTTCGCCGGTGCACAGCGGGATCAGCCAGTCGGAGCGTGCCTGCACGTCCTCATTGGCCGCCTTCAGCGCTTCATAGTTGAAGGTGTAACCCTTGGCCTTCTCGTCGCGTGCGGCCCAGATCATGGTCTCGTGCGCGTTGGTGAAGCGGCGGCCGCGGAAGTTCGGCATCGGATTGGACTTGCGCCACACGATGTCGTTCAGGAGCCAGAAGCCGAGGTCCTGCATGATCGCGCCGACGCGGAAGATATTGTGATAGGAGCCGATCACCCACAGCGTCGCCGACGGCTTCATCACGCGGCGGCAGGCGAGCAGCCAGGCGCGGGTGAAATCATCATAGGCGGCGAACGACGAGAACTTGTCCCAGTCGTCGTTGACGGCATCGACATGCGACTCGTCGGGACGCTTGAGATCGCCCTTGAGCTGCAGATTGTAGGGAGGATCTGCGAACACCAGATCGACCGAGCCTGCCGGAAGCTTCGACATCTCGGCGACGCAATCGCCAATGACGATGCGGCTCGACGGGTCATTCTCAAATTTAGTGCGGGGCGCCCTTGCAGACGCCCCGCGACGCGACACAACCATGACTCAAGAACTCTGACTCAGGCGACGCTGTCGGCGACGCGGGACTAAACAACCGACTGGCGTCACATTGACCGGCCAAAGTAAAAATCGACTTAATTGGGAATCTTTGCGCAAAAGATTGCAGCATCTCTCAAACGCGGCTTGCGATCGTCGTTCGTGTCGTGCTGCAGCATCGATGTGCTCGCGTGGCGCAATCGAAAATCATGAATTCGGCGCGATTCGACCGTCAACTTCCGTTCATCAAGGGCGATCGCACCGAGCGGATCGCGCAATCACGCACTAGGCAATTTTTGCCGGGCGGGTTATTGATTAACAGATTGGAAATTTTACCTGTCTGTCGCGTAAGGTCATCGACGGGAATCAAGGTCCTCGACCGGAATTAAAGTCCCCGACGGGAATGAAGGGAAACGCCATGCGTTATGATGACTTCCGCCGCAGCGACGACGTCGAAGACCGTCGCGACGATAGCGGGGGAGGCGGCGGTGGCGGCGGCTTCGGTCTTCCGATGGGCGGCGGTGGCGGGCTCGGCATCGGCACCATCATCGTGCTCGGCCTGATCGGCTATGCCTTCGGCATCGACCCACGCGTCTTGATCGGCGGTGCCGAAATCCTCAATGGCGGTGGCCAGTCGTCGACCACCCAGACCGACCGGCAGGCGTCGGGCGGACAGGTCAAGCGCGGCGCGCCGACCGACGAGATGGGCAGCATGATCGCGGGCATCCTCGGCGAGATCGACGACCGCTGGAGCGAGATCTTCCAGGCCTCGGGCCAGAGCTACACCGGTCCGAAGGTCGTGCTGTTCCGCAACGTCACCAATGGCGGCCGCTGCGGCAGGGCGGAGTCGGCGATGGGGCCGTTCTACTGTCCGCCGGACAAGACCATCTTCCTCGACACCGGTTTCTTCCGCGAGGTCGAGACGCGTTTCCATGGTTGCTCGGGCAATGCCTGCAAGTTCACCGCGGCCTATATCATCGCGCATGAGGCCGGCCATCACGTCCAGAACCTGCTCGGCATCCTCCCGCGCGTGACGCGGCTGCAGCAGCAGGCCGGCAGCAAGGCGGAATCCAATGCGCTGCAGGTCAAGGTCGAACTTCAGGCCGATTGCCTCTCCGGCGTCTGGACCAACCGCGAGGAGAAGAAGCGGCCGGGCTTCCTCGAGGCCGGCGATATCGACGCGGCGCTCACCACGGCAAATGCGATCGGCGACGACACGCTGCAGCGGCAGGCGACCGGCAGGGTGGTGCCCGACTCCTTCACCCACGGCTCCGCCGCGCAGCGCAAGCAATGGTTCATGACCGGCTACCAGCAGGGCACCGTGCAGGCCTGCAACACGTTTGCGGGCGGGTAGTTACGCCGGTAATCGCGGGACGTAGCCGTGAGTTCGGTTCACCTCTCCCGCTTGCGGGGGAGGTCGCCTCGCATCTTCAGATGCGAGGCGGGTGGGGGCTTTCTCCATACGAACCATCCGACTCGCGGCGGCGCCCCCACCCCAACCCTCCCCCGCAAGCGGGAGAGGGAGCGAGAGAGCAAGCCATGTCCTCCATCGACGAAACCAAAACATTCGTCCCGCTCAACATCGCGGTGCTGACGATTTCCGACACCCGCACGCTGGCGGATGACAAGTCGGGCACCACGCTCGCGGACCGTCTCACGGCGGCCGGTCACAAGTTGGCGGCGCGCGAGATTGTCACCGACGATGTCGAGGCAATCCGCACAGTCATCAGGCGCTGGATCGCGGATCCGGGGGTCGACGCCGTCATCACCACCGGTGGCACCGGCTTCACCGGCCGCGACGTCACGCCGGAGGCGATCGAGCCACTGTTCGAGAAGCGGATGGATGGCTTCTCGATTGCCTTCCACATGCTGAGTCACGCCAAGATTGGCGCTTCGACGATCCAGAGCCGCGCCACGGCCGGTGTTGCCGGCGCGACCTTCATTTTTTGCCTGCCGGGCTCACCCGGCGCCTGCCGCGATGGCTGGGACAGCATTCTCGCCGCGCAGCTCGACTACCGCACGCGGCCCTGCAATTTCGTCGAGATCATGCCGCGGCTGGACGAGCATCTGCGCCGGCCGAAGGCGCAAGGCGCGAGCGCGTAGCCACCGTCATTCCGGGGCATCGCGCAGCGATGAACCTCAGATGTGCAATTGCACATCGGGGAATCTCGCACCGTAACCTCTGGATTCCGGGTTCGCGCTTGCGCGCACCCCGGAATGACGGCTGTCATTACCGTCGGCGGATCGTCTTCACGAGCAACGACCACAGGGTCCGCATCGTACTGCGGTAGGCCTCGGCACGAAGCGCATGAGCGCGCTGCGCATAGAATGTGATGAGTTCCGCAGTCACGCGCCGCGCTCCGTCGCGGCGCTGCGGCCTCACAGCTCCAGCTCCCAGGTCTCGCCGACCAGGTCGACGCCAAAGCTGTGATGCCGCTCTTCCTTGACCTGGCGGAAACCGGCGCGGGCGTAGATGCCGCGCGCGGCGACCAGGATGCTCTGGGTCCACAGCGTCATCCGCTTGTAGCCGTTGTCGCGCGCCGTGCGAACGCATTGCTCGACCAGCGCTCGTCCGACGCCGAGCCCGCGCGCCTTCTCCTCGACCATTAGGAGGCGCAGCTTTGCAACGCCGTCGCCCCCGTTGACGAGGAAGATCGAGCCGACCGGCTCGCCCTCGACCTCGGCGATCCAGAAATGCTCGCGAGCGGGATCGAACGACTTGATGAATTGCGCGCAGATCTCGGCGACCAATGCCTCGTAGCTGATGTCCCAGCCATATTCCTCCGCATAGGCGCGTCCCTGCCGCGAGATCACCCAGCCGATGTCGCCGACGCGATGGCTGCGCAACAGGAAGCCGGCCGGCTTCTCCGCGGGCGGCTCCAACGCCTGCTCAATCGTGCTCATGGCATGGACGACGGCCGCGCGGCGATCTCGGTCGAGGCTATCAAGCATCGCCGCGACCTCGTCGTGCGACTCGCGGTCGAGCTTCGCAAAGGTCTGCCGCCCCTTGGCGGTGAGGTTGAGCCGGATCTGCCGCCGGTCGGACGGCAGCGGCTTGCGGGCGATCAGCCCGTCGTCGTCGAATTTCTGGACGATGCGGCTGAGATAGCCGGCGTCGAGGCCGAGCTCGATCCCGATATCGCGGGCCGCCGCGTCCTCGCGGTGGGCGAGTTCGTACAGCACCCGCGCCTCGCTCAGCGAAAACGCGCTCTGCAGCAAATGCTGGTCCAGCACGCCGAGCTTGCGGGTGTAGAAACGGTTGAAGCCGCGTACCGCGGCGACCTGGTCCTCAGGATCGGTCATGCTGCATCTCCAATACTTGCCACTGTCAAATAATTATTTGACTTTGGCAAGTATCGTTTATGCAATGACGATCCGGCTGCGCAGCATGGTGCGGGAGGAGCGGCCGAGCCGGCGTAGCAGGCGGGCCTCGGAGCGTGGCGCGTCGGGCCGGTAGCCGCCCAGCCGCTCGTAATGGCCGCGCGCGATCAGGAGGCCCTGTTCGGCCGACGGGCCTGCGATCATCCGGGCGACGAACTTGAAGCCGTCGCGCAGGCCGGAATCGGCGTAGGGCGAGCGGGCGTAGCGGAAGATGCCGGCGCGGTCCTTGCCGCTCGACGCCACCATCTGGATGAACTGGGTCGTCTCCTCGATCCAGCCCGGGTCGAGCACCGCGCCCGGATGCAGGAACATCAGCCAGGGCGAGCGGGCCTGCCTGGCGCCGGCGGCGAGCGCTGCGGCGCGCGTGCCCTCGAAGCGCAGGAAGCCGCAGCCCGCCACATCCGCGACGCGCTCCATCACGTCGGTATCGGTGCGATCGACCAGCAGCACCTCGCGGATCAGTCCCGCGGCCGCGCCCGGCACCAGCGCCGCCAGCGTCGCGACCGCGGTGCGTTCGATTCCGTCGGTCGGGATGATCACGCTCAGCATGATTGAGGCTTCATTGGCTCAAACGGTTGGAAAACCGAGCTGTGTTATCACCTTGTCATATTCAAAGCAGCCTTCTCAGCTGCAGATTTTTGCAGCACACTTTTGTGGATTTCGTGCGCGTTCGTTCTTGATTTGTTCTTTGGCTGTGTTAGCTTCGCAGCATGAGCCGAGCATCCTCTCATGCCCTCAAGCACCCGCCGGTAACGGCGCCCTCCGATAACCCGGCGGGTGCACCTTCCCCTTTGCCCGCCCCTTTGCCCGCCCCGTTTCCCGAGCTTGCAGTGGCGATCGAAAGCGAACGGCGGCGGGGCCGCGGTGCGCAGTCCAACGGCAGCGGCCGCTACGAGGCCGAAGCAAGGGTCGCTTTCGACGACGGCTGGCAAAGTCTAGACGATCTGCCGCCGTTCAAGACCACGGTCACGATCGACACCTCGCGCAAGGTGATCGCCCGGAACGAATCCCCTGACATCGGTTTCGACCGCTCGATCAATCCCTATCGCGGCTGCGAGCATGGCTGCGTCTATTGCTTCGCGCGGCCGACCCACGCCTATCTCGGCCTGTCGCCCGGGCTGGACTTCGAAACCAAATTGCTGGCCAAGCCCGACGCGCCGGAACTGCTCGAGAAGGAGCTCGCGGCGCCCGGCTATGAAGCGCGGATGATCGCGATCGGCACCAACACCGATCCCTACCAGCCGATCGAGCGCGAGCGGAAGATTATGCGCGGCATCCTCGAGGTGCTGGAGCGCGCCGGCCATCCGGTCGGCATCGTAACCAAGTCGGCGCTGGTGACCCGCGACATCGATATCCTGGCGCGGATGGCCAAGCGCAATCTGGTCAAGGTCGCACTCTCGGTGACGACGCTCGACCCGCAACTTGCCCGCACCATGGAGCCGCGCGCGTCGAGCCCGCCGAAGCGCCTGGAGGCGATCAAGCGGCTCGCGGACGCCGGCATTCCGGCCACCGTGATGGTGGCGCCCGTGATTCCGGCTTTGAACGACTCCGAGATCGAGCGCATCCTCGACGCCGCCGCCCATGCCGGCGCCAAGGAGGCAAGCTATGTGCTGCTTCGCCTGCCGCTCGAGGTCCGCGACCTGTTCCGCGAATGGCTGATGGCGAACTATCCCGACCGCTATCGCCACGTCTTCACGCTGATCCGCGACATGCGCGGCGGCCGCGACTACGACTCGCAATGGGGCACGCGGATGAAAGGCACCGGCCCGATGGCCTGGATGATCGGCCGCCGCTTCGAGATCGCCTGCGAAAAGCTCGGCCTCAACAAGCGCCGGACCAAGCTGACCACGGACCATTTTGCGAAGCCGAACCGCAACGGGCAGCAGTTGAGCTTGTTCTAGCAAGAATCAACCAACAGCGTCATTGCGAGCGAAGCGAAGCAATCCATGTCGCCGCACCGGGATCGATGGATTGCTTCGTCGCTATCGCTCCTCGCAATGACGGAGATAGGTAATAAAAATGAGTAACACTGCCCCAACCCCGCGCTTCACCGTCCTCACGCTCGGCGTCAGCGACATGCGCGCCAGCATTGCCTTCTATGAGTCGCTCGGTTTCACCAGGAAGATGCATGCGACCGGCGAGGAGGTCGCCTTCTTCGATACCGGCGGCACCGTGCTCGGGCTGTTTCCGTGGCATCTGCTTGCGGCCGACGCGGCACTGCCTGATCAGCCGCGTCCGGTCGCCTTCCGTGGCGTTGCGCTCGCCTGGAACTGCCGCGACGACGCCGAGGTCGATACCGTCATGGCGTTCGCACTCTCGAAGGGCGCCAGGCTGCTGAATCCCGCGCAGCCGACGAGCTATGGCGGCTATTGCGGTTATTTCGCCGATCCCGACGGCCATGCCTGGGAAGTCGTGCGCGCACCGGGCTTCGAGGTCGGCGATGACAGGCGGGTGTCGCTGCCTGATTAACATAACTGAATAGCGGGGAAGGGAGGGCGGTTCCCGGTTGCGCCGCGGGCCATGCTTGATCACCATCCCCCGCATGATTCGGGACAAATCCAGGAAGAAGCCGGTCGAGCCCGCCAAGCCGGAGAAGCGCGTGGTCGCGGTGACGCGGCCGAGCTTTCGGCGCGAGCGCGCGCTGATCAAGCGCGGCCTCTGGCCGATCGCGGGCTGCGACGAGGCCGGGCGCGGCCCGCTGGCGGGTCCCGTGGTCGCCGCCGCCGTGGTGCTGGACCCAAATCGAATCCCCAAAGGCATCGACGATTCTAAGCGGCTGACCGCAGAGCGCCGCGAGGAACTGTTCGAGGAGATTTGCGCAACGGCGGCCTTCTCGGTCGCGGTGGCCTCACGCGCGCGGATCGACCGTGACAATATCCTGCGCGCCTCGCTGTGGGCGCTGGCGCGCGCCGTCCATGCGCTGCCGGAACTGCCGAAGCACGTCTTTGTCGACGGCCGCGACAAGCTCGCGACGCCTTGCGACTGCGAGGCCGTGATCGGCGGCGACGGCCTGGTGCTGTCGATCGCGGCGGCCTCGATCATCGCCAAGGTGACGCGCGATCGCCTGATGTGCGCGCTGGCGCTGGATTGCCCGGGCTACGGCTTCGAGCAGCACAAGGGCTACGCCGTCCCCGAGCATCTCGAGGCGCTCGACCGGCTCGGCCCCACCGCCCACCACCGCAGCTTCTTCGCGCCCGTCGTTGCGGCGCGCGCGAAGCATTTCCCGACGCCAGCTGAAGCGGACCTGTTCACGGTGGACGCCGAAAGCGAAGCCGTGGCTTCCGCGGCCGCGTAGAGGGCAGCCGACGCACCCGACACTGTCATCGCCCGGCCTTGTGCGCAATTGCGCACTGGGACCGGGCGACCCAGTATTCCAGAGACAGCAGTCATCAATCGAGAGGCCGCGGCGTACTGGGTGCCCCGCCTAAAGCGGGGCATGACAGCGGAATTTGGTCGGACAACTCGTTTCGATCTTTGAACATTTCCAACGCCCGTTGCCTCCGCCGCCGCCGCCCGTTATCAAATCCCCCGGATCAGATTGCGCCGCTGACGCGGTGGCTGGGGCATTTCAGGCGTTTCATGCGGTTTACCTCCCTGGTTGTCGAACTGATCCGCGCCCGGCCACGGCTGGTGGTCTGGATCGTGGTGCTGGCGCAGGCGGCGATCTGGTTGTTGCTGCCGCTGATCTTCTACGGCAGTCCGCCCGGCGACGTCGCCACCGTGCTGGCGTTCGGCCGCGAATATCAGGTCGGCACCGACATGGGGCCGCCGCTGTCGTTCTGGCTCGCCGATATCGCCTTCCGCGCCGCCGGCAATCATGTGTTCGGCGTCTATCTGCTGGCGCAGGTCTGCGCTGCTCTGACCTTCATCGCCTTCTACCGGCTGGCGCGCGCCATCGTCGGCGGCCCGCAGGCCGTGCTCGCGGTGCTGCTGTCGATGACAGTCGTGGTGTTCTCCTCGCCGAGCGTCGAGTTCGGGCCGCTGATCCTGGCGCGGCCGCTATGGGCGCTGCTGCTGCTGCACTCCTGGCAGCTGATCGGCCAGAACCGGCGCAGCGCCTGGTTCGCCTGGTCGATCGACTGCGGCCTGCTGTTACTGACGACGCCCGCGGCGATCGGCATGATCGCCCTCGTCGCGGGCTTTGCGGTCGCAACGCCGCGCGGGCGGCGCATGTTGAGGGCCGTCGATCCGCTCTACGCGCTGCTCGTGATCCTCGTGCTGGCGCTGCCCTATCTGATCTGGCTGATCCGCGCCGATGTGCTGACATTGCCGCCGTGGCCCGCGATCGCTGTTCTCGGCGCCCGCGCGGTGCGCTGGGGCGTCGTGCTCGGCGGGCTGATCGTCGCGATGGCCGCCATCGTGCTGCTGGTGATAACAAATTCGCGCGGGTTCAGCCGCGCGGCCGAGGATGCGCCGATCATCTATCGCCCGCCGGTCGGGCCGCTGGCGCGCCAATTCGTCTATTTCTTCGCGTTTGCGCCGGCCATTGCGGGCAGCTTCGTCGCAGGCCTGTTCAATCTCGACCGCGTGTTCGGCGGCGCCGGCGTGGTGCTGTTGATGTCGGGGCTTGCCGTCGTCGTCGCGGCCGGCGACCTGATCCCGCTGCGGCGGCAGCGGCTGTTGCGTACGGTCTGGGCCTTCGCCGTCGGAGCCCCCGCGGCCGTGGCGCTGGCCGCGGCCCTGTTCCTGCCCTGGACCACCACCACCGACGTGCCGACCTCGCTGCCGGCGGCCGCGATCGGACGTTTCTTCGACGACAGCTATGAACGCCGCACCAACCAGCGCTTGCGCGCGGTGGCCGGCGATCCCGTGCTCGCCAGTTTGATCGCGATGGAAGCGCGGCGTCCGCATCTCCTGCTCGATGCAACACCGCAGCGGACGCCATGGCTGTCGATCGCAAAATTCAACGAGACCGGCGGCGTCGTGGTCTGGCGCGCGCAGGATACCGCGGGCACGCCGCCGCCCGAACTCACGCAGCGTTTTCCCGGCCTGGTGCCGGAAGTCCCGCACTCATTCGACCGGCTGGTCAACGGCCGGGAAGGGGTGTTGCGGATCGGCTGGGCCATCGTACGGCCGAAGGGGTGATGGCGAGGTGTAGGATGGGTGGAGCGTAGCGATACCCATCATCTCACCGCGCGGATGCAAGTGATGGGTATCGCTACGCTCCACGCATCCTACGAAGATGCCTACCCACCCACCTGCTCTAGCGCCTTCGCGATCGCGCGCAAATCCAGCCACGTCATCTTCTTGTACGACGGTGAGCGCAAGAGATAGGCCGGATGGAACGTGGCGATGGCGCGGATTGAGCGCGTGCCGGTGTCGTAGTCGGACCATTTGCCGCGCGTGCGCATGATGCCTTCGCGTGTGGACAGCAAGGCCTGCGTCGAGGGATTGCCGAGCGTCACCAGCACGTCGGGGTTCACCAGCTCGATCTGGCGCTGGATGAAGGGCAGGCAGATCTGCGTCTCCTGCGGCGTCGGCGTGCGATTTCCGGGCGGCCGCCACGGGATCACGTTGGCGATATAGGCTGAGCGGCGGTCGAGCCCGATCGCGGCGATCATGCGGTCGAGCAGTTTTCCCGAGCGGCCGACGAAGGGCAGGCCCTCGATGTCCTCGTCGCGGCCCGGCGCTTCGCCGACGAACATCACGCGCGCTTGCGGATTGCCGTCGGCGAACACCAGTTTCGTCGCGGTGTGCTTCAGCGCGCAGCCGTCGAAACTCTCCATCAGCGCGCGCAACGCCTCGAGCGTCGGCGCGGTGCGCGCGGCCTCGCGCGCCGAGGCGATCGCGGCCTCGGGCGCGACGGTGATTTCGCTCCGCGGAACAGAAGGCATCGGCACCGGCATCGGGCGCAACGGATTCGGCGGTGCCACCGCCGGGCGCGGGACTGTGGGCGCGGGAACTGCGTCCGGCTCCTCGAGCCGGTTGATCGGCGCGTCGCCAAGCGCGCAATCGACCCCGGCCTCAAGGTAAAAGGCCAGCAATTGCTGTAATGTAGGCGCGGTTTCGGGCGTCAGGGCCATGGTCAGGTCTATTTAGCGCATGATCCGGAAAAGTGGAGGCCGGTTTTCCGAAAAGATCATGCTCAAAAACGTGAACTGGGCGAGCGCGAAACCGCTCGAAGCGCAATTCCATGGTTGTCCTTCCGGCAAAAATCGGAAACAACGACCCCTAGAAAAGCTTGGAAGCGTTCTCAACGGGCTGAGACCAGATCATGAGTGAAGACCAGAACGTAGACTTGCCTCCGCGCGAGTCCATGGAATTCGACGTCGTCATCGTCGGCGCCGGCCCCGCCGGCCTTTCGGCTGCGATCCGACTGAAGCAGCTCAATCCCGAGCTCACGATCGTGGTGGTGGAAAAGGGCTCCGAGGTCGGCGCGCACATCCTCTCGGGCGCGGTGATCGATCCGGTCTCGCTCGACAAATTGATCCCGGACTGGCGCGAGGACGCCGACTGTCCGCTGAAGACGCAGATGAAGGACGACCGCTTCTACTGGATGACCGCAGGCGGCGCGATCCGGCTGCCGAACTTCATGATGCCGCCTTTGATGAGCAACCATCACTGCTATATCGGCTCGCTCGGCAATGTCTGCCGCTGGCTGGCGCCGAAAGCGGAAGCGCTCGGCGTCGAGATCTATCCGGGCTTTGCCGCCACCGAGGTGCTCTATGACGACAAGGGCGCGGTGAGGGGGATTGCGACCGGCGACATGGGCATTGCCAAGGATGGCACCCACAAGGATTCCTACACCCGCGGCATGGAACTCGTCGGCAAGTACACGTTGTTCGCCGAAGGTGCGCGTGGCTCGCTCTCCAAGCAGCTGATCGCGAAGTACCAGCTCGACGACAAGAGCGAGCCGGCGAAATTCGGCATCGGGCTCAAGGAAGTCTGGCAGATCGATCCGGCCAGGCATCAGAAGGGCCTGATCCAGCATTCGTTCGGCTGGCCGCTCAACAATTCCACCGGCGGCGGCTCGTTCCTCTATCACTACGACGACAACCGCGTCGCGGTCGGCTTCGTCGTGCATCTGAACTACGACGATCCGTACCTGTCGCCGTTCGATGAATTCCAGCGCTTCAAGACCCATCCTGCGATCCGCAGCGTGTTCGAGGGCGGCAAGCGTCTCGCTTATGGCGCGCGCGCCATCACCGAGGGCGGCTACCAGTCGGTGCCGCGGCTGACATTCCCGGGCGGCGCGCTGATCGGCTGCGCCGCAGGCTTCGTCAACGTGCCGCGCATCAAGGGCGTGCACAACGCGATGGGCACCGGCATGCTCGCCGCCGAGCACGTCGCCGCCGCGTTGTCCGCCGGTCGTGCCAATGACGAGATCGTCGACTACGAAAATGCCTGGCGCTCGTCTGCCGTCGGCAAGGACCTGCACCGGGTCCGCAACGTCAAGCCGCTATGGTCGAAATTCGGCACCATCATCGGCGTTGCGCTCGGCGGCATCGACATGTGGTGCAACACGCTCGGCTTCTCGCTGTTCGGCACCCAGTCGCATGCCAAGCCCGACCGGAAGACGCTGGATCCGTCGAAGCAGCACCAGCCGATCGCGTATCCCAAGCCGGACGGCAAGCTCTCGTTCGACAAGCTGTCCTCGGTGTTCCTGTCCAACACCAATCACGAGGAGGACCAGCCGGTTCATCTCAAGGTCGCCGACATGAACCTGCAGAAGACGTCGGAGCACGACGTCTTCGCCGGTCCCTCGAACCGCTATTGCCCGGCCGGTGTCTATGAATGGGTCGAGGAGGGCGCCGCGCCGCGCTACCAGATCAACGCCCAGAATTGCGTCCACTGCAAAACCTGCGACGTGAAGGACCCCAACGGCAATATCACCTGGGTTCCCCCGGAAGGCGGCGGCGGCCCGAACTACGAGGCGATGTAGTCCGACCAATTTTGCGTGAGCACGTTACAAAAGCTGCCACGGAACTGCGCTTCGCCTCCCCCCCTGTGGGAGAGGCCGGATTGCATCGAAAGATGCAATCCGGGTGAGGGGTCCAGGTCTCTCAAGGGACTTCGGGCCGATGGACAGACCTGAACCCCTCACCCGGATTTTCCGCTGGCGCGCAAAATCCGACCTCTCCCACAGGGGGAGAGGTGACCGGTTCTGTGGCCGCTGTCACGTTTCCCAACGCTAATGTGCTGATACCGGCCACGATACCGCCACAGTACCAGCGTTTTGCGGTAGCGCTGGCTGGATCGGCGGGCCTAAAGGCTTAATCTGCCAATCGATTCGTCACGCGTATCCTTGCGGTTAAACGCCAAAAGCGGCATTGTCGCTGATTGAGATGCCGCCGCTTGGGTTCGCATTTGAGACTGATCGCAAGATCTTGCTAGAAGGATCTTGGCCGTAAATCCCTGGAGCAAGGCGACCGTGATGCTGTTCACCCGTTTCAACCGCCTGACGATTGCCCTTCTCACCGCTGCCGCGCTTGCCGCGCCGGCGTCGCTGTCGGCGCAAACGCCCGAGCATACCGCCGATAATGCAGCGCAATTCCCAACCAAGAACGATCTGAAGGCGCTGACCACGTCCGGCAGCTACCTCGCGGCCCGCCATGCCAGCGTCGAGCGCGACGCGACCTCCGCTGCGGAGTTTTACCGCTCGGCGCTGCGCACCGATCCGAAGAACAGCGAGCTGCTCGATCGCGCCTTCATCTCCTCGCTCGCCGATGGCGACATCGACGAAGCCGTCAAGCTCGCCGACCGCATCCTGACCGTGGACAAGGCTAACCGCGTCGCCCGCCTCGTCATCGGCGTGCGCGACCTCAAGGCGAAGAAATACGCCAGCGCGCAGTCCAACATCAACCAGTCGGTGCGCGGCCCGATCACCGATCTGGTGGCGACGCTGCTGTCGGCCTGGGCAAGCTATGGCGCCGGCGACACCAAGGGCGCGGTCGCCAGCATCGACAAGCTGACCGGGCCGGATTGGTACCCGATCTTCAAGGATCTGCACGCCGGCATGATCCTCGAACTCGCCGGCAAGGACAAGGATGCCGGCACACGCTTCGAGCGCGCCTACAAGCTCGACGATTCGATGCTGCGCACGGTCGACGAATATGCGCGCTGGACCTCGCGCAACAAGGATGATGCGGCGGCCATTGCGCTCTATGAGGCCTTCGACAAGAAGCTGCCGCGCCATCCGCTGGTGCTGGAAGGCATCAAGGAAGCCAAGGCCGGCAAGAAGCTGCCGCCGCTGGTCGAATCACCGCAGGGCGGCGCCGCCGAGGCGCTCTATGGCATCGGAGCGACGCTGACCCGGCGCGGCGGCGAGGACCTCGCGCTGGTTTATTTGCAGCTTGCGCTCTATCTGCAGCCCAACCATCCGCTGGCGCTGCTCTCGCTCGCCGATCTCTACGAATCGGTGAAGAAGCCGCAGATGGCGATCAAGGTCTATGAGCGGATGCCGGCGTCTTCGCCGCTGAAGCGCAACGCGCAGATCCAGCTCGCGACCAATCTCGACGCCGCTGATCGCAGCGACGATGCGATCAAGATCCTGAAGGAAGTCACCGCAGACGCGCCGAAGGACGTCGAGGCCATCATGGCGCTCGGCAACATCGAACGCGGCCGCAAGAAATTCGCCGACTGCGTCGGCACCTATTCGCAGGCGATCGACGCGCTGCCGGAGGGCGGCGACAAGAACGCCTGGGTCACCTATTACTACCGCGGCATCTGCGAGGAGCGTTCCAAGCAGTGGAACAAGGCCGAAGCCGACATGCGCAAGGCGCTGGAGATGCAGCCTGAGCAGCCGCATGTGCTGAACTATCTCGGCTACTCCTGGATCGACCAGGGTACCAACCTCGACGAAGGCATGAAGATGATCAAGCGTGCCGTCGATCAGCGCCCTGACGACGGCTATATCGTCGACTCCCTGGGTTGGGCTTACTATCGGATCGGCAATTACGACGAGGCGGTGAAGAACCTCGAACGCGCGATCGACCTCAAGCCGGAAGATCCGACCATCAACGACCATCTCGGCGATGCCTATTGGCGCGTCGGCCGTACGCTGGAAGCCAAGTTCCAGTGGGCGCATGCGCGCGACCTCAAGCCCGAGCCGGAAGAGCTGCCGAAGATCGAGGCCAAGATCCAGAACGGCCTGCCCGATGATACCTCGTCGGCTGCCTCCGCCGACAAGAAGAAGGACGACGACAAGGGCGGCTGATCCGAAGCGCGCGCCGCGTTCTCATCTCCCTCCCCCGCAAGCGGGAGAGGTGAAAAGCCGGGAATTTCTGCCCAAACAAAGGGATAGGATCGTGATGCGATTTACGCTAATCGCATCGCGATCTCGTTTTTTAGGGGTATTTCGCCGTGCCGGCGCTGGTTGAAGAGGGGCGTGCCAAGGTCAACCTGACGCTGAAGGTGGTTGGGCGGCGCGTCGATGGATTTCACGACCTGGAAAGCGTCGTCGCGTTTGCCGATTGCGCCGATCGGCTCACGCTGGAGCCGGGCTCGGATCTTGCCTTGACGATGGAAGGACCGCTGGCCGATGCCTGCGGCGACACGTCGGACAATCTGGTACTCAAGGCCGCGCGCCTGCTCGGCGAGCGCGTCGCGGACCTCAAGGTCGGGCACTTCACGCTGGAGAAGGTGCTCCCCGTCGCGGCCGGCATCGGCGGCGGCTCGGCGGATGCCGCGGCTGCGCTGCGGCTCTTGGCCCGGCTCAACGAACTCTCGCTCGATGATGCCAGGATCATGGAGGTCGCGCTGCAGACCGGCGCCGACGTGCCGGTCTGCGTCGCCTCGCACGCCTGCGATATGTCCGGCGTCGGCGAGGACCTGCTGTCGCTCGACCTGCCGAAGATGCCCTGCGTGCTGGTCAATCCGCGGGTGCCGGTGGCGACCAGGGACGTTTTCAACGCGCTCGGCCTGCGTCACGGCGAGCTCCTGATCGGCGCCACCGACATCGTGATGCAGACGCCGTCGTGGCCCGACGCGAGCTGCGCGATCGACGACTGGATTGAGGCGCTGGCGCGCGGCAGCAACGATCTCGAACGCCCCGCCGCGCGCATCGAGCCCGTCATCAGCGCGGTGCTGACGGCGCTGCGCGAGGCCAGCGGCGTTCGCCTCGCGCGCATGTCAGGTTCCGGCGCGACCTGCTTTGCGATTTTCGCTGATGACACTGCCGCCCGGGCCGCCGGCGAAAAATTACGCGCCGAGCACCCCGGCTGGTGGGTGCACGCGGGCACACTGAGCTGAGGCCGTCGATCGCGGTGTCGTCCCTGCGAAAGCAGGGACCCAACCACCAATGTCAATTATTGCGTTACGCTGGAACGACGAGTCCCATTCACAACACGGGCCGCGGCGTATGGGTCCCCTGCTTTCGCAGGGACGACGGCGGTGAGTGTGGCTCGATAGGCGAGTACGGCGGCCTAATGCGACCGTGCCAGACAGAACGCCACCACCTCTTCCAGCGCCGTCTTCATCGGCGAGGGCGGGAACAGCGCGAGCGCGTCGACGGCCATGGCGCCGTAATGGTGGGCGCGGCTGATCGTGTCTTCGAGCGCGCGGTGCTTGGTCATCAAGCCGATGGCGTGGTCGAGATCGTTGGCGCCGATCTCGCCGCGCTCCAGCGCACGGACCCAGAACTTGCGCTCGCTGTCATTGCCGCGGCGGAAGGCCAGCACCACCGGCAGCGTGATCTTGCCCTCGCGGAAATCGTCGCCGACATTCTTGCCGAGCTTGGCGGACTTGCCGCCATAGTCGAGCACGTCGTCGACGAGCTGGAAGGCGATGCCGAGATTCATGCCGACCGAGCGGCAGGCGGTCTGCTCGGGCTTGGGCCGGTTGGCGATCACAGGGCCGACCTCGCAGGCCGCGGCGAACAGCTCGGCGGTCTTGCCTCTGATGACGGCGAGATATTCGTCCTCGGTGGTCGCGGTGTTCTTGGCGGCGGCAAGCTGCATCACCTCGCCCTCGGCGATGGTGGCGGCCGCAGCCGAGAGAATGTCGAGCGCGCGCAGCGAGCCGACCTCGACCATCATGCGGAAGGCCTGGCCGAGCAGGAAGTCGCCGACGAGCACGCTTGCCTCATTGCCCCACAGCATCCGCGCCGACAATTTGCCGCGGCGCAGCTCGCTCTCGTCGACCACGTCGTCATGCAACAGCGTCGCGGTGTGCATGAATTCGACCGCGGCGGCGAGCTTGATATGGCCGTCGCCGGAATAGTCGGAAAGCTGGGCCATCGCCAAGGTCAGCATCGGGCGGAGCCGCTTGCCCCCCGAGGAGATGAGGTGGTTGGCGACCTCGGGGATCATGGTGACCTCCGAGCCGGTGCGCGACAGGATGGTCGCGTTGACGCGCTCCATGTCGGCGGCGACAAGTCCCACCAGCCCGTCGATCGAAGCATTGGACGGGCTCTCGAAGGGTACAATAACCGCCACGCTGGTCTCCAATTTTGCCGAATTCGCACTATGCTTAGCTATAACAATAGAAACTGCGCAGTGAAGCGGCAAGGCCACGAAGTTGTTGACATATGTCGCAGCCGCCTGACAGCCGGGGCCACAGGAGAGCGGAATTTGCGGGAATTGGTTCGAACCAACGACATCGTGCTGGTCTCGGCCGTCGGCGCGCTGCTCGACAGCGCCAACATCCATCATCTGGTGCTTGACCAGAACATGAGCATCATCGAGGGCTCGCTCGGCGTGCTGCCGCGGCGGATCCTGGTGCATGAGGACGACAACCACGAGGCGCGCCAGCTCCTGACCGAGGCCGGCCTCGGCCATGAATTGCGGGCCGATGAATAGTCCTGCCCCTCTTGCCCCTGATGTCACCGAGGATGGATTCCTCGGCGGGCAACTCAAGTTGCGACAGCCGCGCAGTGGCCATCGCGCCGGCCATGACGCGATCCTGCTGGCCGCGGCGACGCCGGCACGGCCGGGTGATCGCGTCGTCGACCTCGGCTCCGGCGTCGGTGCGGCCGGGCTCGCGGTCGCACGCCGTGTCACCGGGATCGATCTCGCGCTGGTCGAGATCGACCCGGCCTTGGCAGCGCTCGCGCGCAGCAATGCCGAAGCCAATGCGATTCCCGCCGACGTGATCGTGCTGGATATCGAGGCCGCCGCTTCCGCCTTCGCCGACGCCGGCCTGGCGCCCGACAGCGCCGATGTCGTGCTGATGAATCCGCCGTTCAACGATCCTGCCAGGCACCGCGCCTCGCCGGATGCCGTGCGGGAGCGCGCGCATGTCGCAACCGCGACGACGCTGGAGAGCTGGGTTCATGTGGCGCGGCGGATGCTCAAATCGAACGGGCGGCTGGCGATGATCTGGCGGGCCGACGGGATCGCTGAGGTTTTGCAGGCGCTCGAGCGAGGTTTCGGCAGCGTCGAAATCCTGCCGGTTCACGCCGATGTGACGGTATCAGCGACCCGGATTCTGGTCCGCGCCACCAAGGGTGGGCGGGCGCCGGCGCGGCTTCATGCCGCGCTGTTGCTCAATGATGAATCAGGGCTGCCCAATAAATGGGTGCAGGAGATATTGGCTGGAAAGGGAGGGGTGTCGCTGTCACGGACATAGCGGGCAGTTCGCTGGCGGGCAGTGCGCTGCCCGCATCGTCATTGGCACCAAATCACTGCGGGGCCGTTTCCGACTGGCGGTCCGGCGTCGACGTGAAATGGATCGCAGCGAGCAGTGTACTGATCAGCAAAATCAGCAGATAGATTTTCATGTTGTTCTCCCCGCCGCGCGTTTCGGCCCCAACGACCAAAGTTCAAAACGCGTTCCATCCATTGCAATGACAGTGGCGTGATAAAAAGTGGTTAATTCGAGGTAGCTGAATGAGTGAACAAACAAGTGATCGCGACGGACGTCCGGGATGGCTGGAGCGGATGCAGCGCATGCTTCCGGCCCGGCTGCGGCGCGGCGTGGCTGTCGTTCCGGTGGTGCGGCTATCCGGCGTGATCGGCGCGGTGACGCCGCTCAGGCCGGGCATGACGCTCGCGGGCGTCGCAAAGCTGCTGGAGCGCGCCTTTGGCACAAGGAATGCCAAGGCGGTCGCGCTGGTGATCAATTCGCCGGGTGGCTCGCCGGTGCAGTCACGGCAGATTTACCTGCGCATCCGCCAATTGGCCGCCGAGAAGAAGCTGCCGGTGCTGGTGTTCGTGGAGGACGTCGCGGCCTCCGGCGGCTACATGATCGCCTGCGCGGGTGACGAGATCTATTGCGATCCGTCATCGATCCTGGGCTCGATCGGCGTGGTCGGCGGCAGCTTCGGTTTCGTGGAGGCGATCAAGAAGATCGGTGTGGAACGGCGGCTGTATACGGCCGGCACGCACAAGGCGACGCTCGATCCGTTCCTGCCGGAAAACCCCGACGACGTCGCGCGGCTGAAGGCGATCCAGCGCGAAATCCACGCCATCTTCATCGCGCTGGTGAAGCAGAGCCGCGGCGGCCGCCTGAAAGGTGCCGACGATGTGCTGTTCACCGGCGAATATTGGGCCGGTGGGAGCGCGATCGGTCTCGGGCTGGCCGACGGGATCGGCGATATCAGAGCGACGCTGCGCGCCCGCTATGGGGAGAAGGTGCTGACGCCGGTGATCGCGCCGGCCAGCGGCATGCTGTCCGGCCTGCTCGGCCGGCGCGCGCCGGGGGCGGGGTCGATGGCGCTGCTGGACGGGATCGGCGGCCTGCCCGACGACCTGATCTCGGCGCTGGAGACCAGGGCCATCTGGGCCAAATTCGGGTTCTGAACACGTGGATGTGAGCGCGCCATTTTGCCCCAAAAGCGCGATTGCGGTGCAGGCGCGGTTGGGCGAAAATGGTGTCCATTGGGGGCCTGACCGACGTGAACGACAAGGATCGACCGATGCCGCCGCTGATTGCATTTGCGGGTGCCCTGGGTGGTCTGGCCGTGGTCCGCTGGGCCTACAGGACTGCCATCCGGATCAACCAGGAATTGGAAGAGGCACGCCTCTCCCGCGTGGCCGAGACCGCCCGCGCGGGCGAAATCAAGACCCTGCGCCGCGACCCCGTGACCGGCGCCTATCGGCCGGTGTAGGGCAAGATTCTCCCTCGCCCCGCTCTTGCGGGGAGAGGGTTGGGGTGAGGGCTGTTTCCGCAAACTCGAGAGATGTGAGTTTGCGGTGAGTCCCCCTCACCCGAAATCCGCGCGGCGCGCGGATTTCGACCTCTCCCCGCAAGCGGGGCGAGGTAAGGCAGGCCGAACCCAGCCCCATCGCCTTGATTCCATTGGCCGCCGCCGATACGGTCCCGCGCGCTTCACACCCCCCTCGCGAGACCTGTAGAGACGATGGACGCCCTGCCTGACCACATGCGCCCGGAACGATCGTTCCAGGGCTTCATCCTGGCCCTCCAGCGGTTCTGGGCGGAGCAGGGCTGCGTCATCCTGCAGCCCTACGACATGGAAATGGGCGCGGGCACCTTCCATCCCGCCACCACGCTCCGGGCGCTCGGACCAAAGCCCTGGAACGCCGCCTATGTGCAGCCGTCGCGGCGGCCGAAGGACGGCCGTTACGGCGAGAATCCGAACCGGATGCAGCACTACTACCAGTTCCAGGTGATCATGAAGCCGTCGCCGCCGAACCTTCAGGATCTCTACCTGAAGTCGCTCGCTGCGATCGGCATCGATTCCAGCATACACGACATCCGCTTTGTCGAGGACGACTGGGAGAGCCCGACCTTGGGCGCCTGGGGCCTCGGCTGGGAATGCTGGTGCGACGGCATGGAAGTGTCCCAGTTCACCTACTTCCAGCAGGTCGCCGGCGTCGAATGCGCGCCGGTTGCCGGAGAACTCACCTACGGGCTCGAGCGTCTCGCGATGTACGTGCAGGGCGTCGACCGCGTCTACGACCTCAATTTCAACGGCCGCGAGGGCGCCGACAAGGTCACCTATGGCGACGTGTTCCTGCAAGCCGAGCAGGAATACTCGCGGCACAATTTCGAATACGCCGACACCGCGATGCTGTTCGAGCAATTCAAGATGGCCGAGGAGGCCTGCAAAAAATATCTCGCGGCCGGATGGCGCGAGGGAAGCAACCAGAAAGAGCATCTGATGGCCCTGCCGGCCTATGACCAGTGCATCAAGGCGAGCCACGTGTTCAACCTGCTGGATGCCCGTGGCGTCATCTCGGTGACCGAGCGGCAGAGCTACATCGCGCGCGTGCGCGATCTGGCGAAGGCCTGCGGCGAGGCGTGGATCCACACTGAAACGGGCAGGGCGGCCTGATGCCCGATCTTCTCCTCGAACTGTTTTCCGAAGAAATTCCCGCCCGCATGCAGGCGAAGGCGGCTGACGATCTGCGCCGCATGGTGACGGACAAGCTCGTCGCCGAGGGCCTCGTCTATGAGGGCGCGAAGGCGTTCGCGACGCCGCGCCGCCTCGCGCTCACCGTCCACGGCATCCCGGCGCGCCAGCCCGATTTGAAGGAAGAGCGCCGCGGCCCGCGCGTCGGCGGGGCCGAGCCCGCGATCCAGGGATTTTTGAAGGCGACTGGTCTCACGTCGATCAGCGAAGCAAAGATCCAGACCGATCCGAAGAAGGGCGATTTCTACATCGCGCTGATCGAGAAACCCGGTCGCGACGCGATCGAGGTGATCGCGGAGATGCTGCCGGTGATCATCCGCACCTTCCCGTGGCCGAAATCGATGCGCTGGGGCGCGCGCTCGGCCAAATCAGGTTCGCTGTCCTGGGTTCGTCCGCTGCACGCGATCACCGCAACCTTCGGTCTCGAGACCGAAGACCCTGATATCGTCAAATTCTCCGTCGACGGCATCGAGGCCGGGCAGACCACCTACGGCCATCGCTTCATGGCACCCGGCGCGATCTCCGTGCGCCGCTTCGAGGACTACGAGGCCAAGCTGAAAGCAGCAAAAGTCATCCTCGATCCGCAGGCGCGCAAGGATATCATCCTTGAGGACGCCAAGGAGCTGGCGTTCGCGCAGGGCCTTGAACTGGTCGAGGACCAAGTGCTGCTCGACGAGGTCTCCGGTCTCGTCGAATGGCCCGTCGTCATGATGGGATCGTTCGAGCAGGAATTTCTTGATATCCCGGACGAAGTGATCCGCGCCACCATCCGCAACAATCAGAAGTGCTTTGTGGTCAAGGACCCCAAGACGGGGAAACTGACCAACAAGTTCGTGCTGACGGCCAATCTCGAGGCAAGCGACGGCGGCAAGACCATCGTCGCCGGCAACGAGCGCGTGATCCGCCCGCGGCTGAGCGACGCGAAGTTCTTCTACGAGACGGACCTGAAGACGAAGCTGGAAGACCGGCTGCCGAAGTTCGAGCAGATCGTGTTCCACGAGAAGCTTGGCACGCAGGCAGATCGGATCAAGCGGATCGAGCGGCTGGCCGCGAAGATCGCACCGCTGGTTGGCGCCGACGTTGAGAAGACGAAGCGCGCCGCGTGCCTTGCGAAGGCGGATTTGCTGACCGAAGTCGTCGGCGAATTCCCCGAACTGCAAGGCTTGATGGGCAAATACTACGCGCTGGCGCAGGGCGAGGATGCCTCCGTCGCCGCGGCAAGCGAGGAACACTGGAAGCCGCAGGGGCCCACCGATCGCGTGCCGACCGATCCAGTGAGTGTCGCGGTGGCGCTGGCGGATAAGATCGATACCCTGGTGGGCTTCTGGGCCATCGACGAGAAGCCGACGGGGAGCAAGGACCCGTACGCGCTGCGTCGTGCCGCACTCGGCGTGATTCGATTGCTTGTTGAGAATGGCATTCGATTGGGCCTTATGAGTTTTCTAGATCGACATTACGACACAGTGCTGGATTCGATCGCGACCGTTCATCGAAAGGCCGGGACCACGTTCTTCGTCGGAAAAGGGGTGGTGGCTTGGAACGACACCAAGGTCGAGCAAAAGTGTGTTGATCTGCTCGCCTTCTTTGCCGATCGCCTGAAGGTCCAGCTACGCGATCAGGGCGCGCGCCACGATCTCGTCGACGCCGTTTTCTCGCTCGGCGGGCAGGACGATCTCCTGCTCGTCGTCCGCCGCGTCGAAGCGCTCGGAAAATTCCTCGATAGCGATGACGGCAAGAACTTGCTCGCCGGGACGAAACGCGCCAGCAACATCCTCGCGATCGAGGAGAAGAAGGATAAGCGCACCTTCGATGGTGCGGCTGATCCTGCGCTCTACAAGCTCGACGAGGAGAAAGCGCTGGCGAAAGCTATCGATCAGGTGAGGAGCGAAGCCTCCGCGGCCGTCGCCAAAGAAGACTTCGCCGCAGCGATGAGCGCGATGGCCAAGCTCCGTCCAGCCGTCGACGCATTCTTCGACAAGGTCAAGGTCAACGACGATGACCCCAAGGTGCGCGAGAACCGCCTAAAACTGCTCAACGAGATCCGCGCCGCGACGCGCGCGGTGGCGGATTTCTCCAAGATCGAGGGCTGACTGATGGACCGCGCAACGCTCGCCGCTTACGACAAGGAAGCGGCGGCGTTTGCGTTAGCCTGGCACGACCAGCCGGCGCCGGTCGACCTGCAAGAGATCGTCACGCGCTTCCTCATCAAGGGCGGCAAGACCGCCGATATCGGTTGCGGCAGCGGCCGCGAGGTAGCGTGGCTAAACGCCAACGGTTTTCTGGCGGAAGGTTTTGACGCCTCCGAGGGTCTGCTCACCGAGGCCCGTTCGCGCTATCCGCAGGCCCGCTTCACGCATGCTGAGCTGCCGGAGCTATCCGGCATCGCGTCCGGCAGTTTCGACAATGTGCTGTGCGAGACCGTGATCATGCATCTCGACCACGCACTGATCGCGCCGTCGGTTCGCCGCATGCTCGACCTCGTGAAGCCCGGCGGCGTCTTCTATCTGAGCTGGCGTGTGACCGAGGGCGCCGATTTGCGCGATGCGCACGGCCGGCTCTATGCGGCGTTCGATGCGACGCAGGTGCGGGCGGAGCTTGGAGCTGTGAAATTGTTGCTCGATGAGGAGTTGGTCAGCGCATCCTCCGGCAAGGCCATCCACCGGATCATCGCACGGAAGGGCGGGTAACGCATTCGCAAATACCGGGATGAGACAAGAGGCGAAAAACCCCGTCCGGAGGGGAGGCCGGGCGGGGCTTTCTGGTCCGGTCGATCTTCGCGCACATCCGCTTGCGCGGCGTCCGGACTCAACGTTCAGGCAGTCGCGGGGCTACTCGACGACCTGAACGATGCGACGCGAGCGCGGCTCGACCAGCACGGTCTCGCCGTTCACGACTGTGTACCGATAGGGCGTCCCGCCGAACCGTTGCGGAACGTCGTAAGTGGTCACGCCGGCTTCCGGCAGCACGGTGCCGACCACGACGCGATCCGGAATGGTGTAGTTCGGCACGCGTTCGCGCACGATGTATTCGCGGAACGCCGGCCGTTGTTCGACCATGATGCCTTCGTTCTCATCGACCACGACCGGACCGCCACCGGCGATGCCGACCGTCTGCGCCTGTGCGGCAACAGCCGGCACCGTGATCGCAGCAGCCACCGCTGCAACGGCAAGTATTCTGTTTCGCATGGCTTGCTCCATTGTCATGCTGCACGACGCCGACCGTCCATGACCCTAGCTTCTACGGCTTCGGCTAGCGCACATGGCGAGCCAATTCATGCTGCGTGATGATGTTCCGGAAAAATCACCGCCATATACGCGGCATTTTCGGGCAAATTTCGTGAGCGAGGGAACCTGTTGGCGCGACAGGCGTCTTGATGTCGGAACTCCCCCAGCGGATAACTGCCGCCCTCGATTCGAACTTCCTGAAAACAGCCGGAGAAATTTCAAATGGTCATCACCGCTGCGCATGTGCCTGCCATCGTGGCTCTGATTGCAGGCATCCTGATCCTGATCATGCCGCGGCTGCTCAACTTCATCGTCGCGATCTACCTGATCTTCATCGGATTGGTCGGAATGGGGCTCCTGCATTGGCTACACATGTAGCGGGAAAGCGGGGTTTCGCGGCTTGCGCGGACCCCCCCAAAATGGTGTAAGCGCGCATCTTCGACCCCTCTTTACGGATTGTTGTCTGACATGGCCAAAGCCGTCGCGAAGTCCAAGAAAACCCCCGAGAAAATGGCAGCGAAATCAAAGACGTCTGCGCCGGCCCGCAAGGCCGTGCCGCAGGCGCGCCAGGCGCTGAAGAAGAGTGCTCCCAAGGTGGCGCCGAAGGCCGCCAAGCCGGCTGCAAAGCCTGTCGCCAAGGCGCCGGTTGCCAAGGCTACGCCTGCTGCGATCAAGGCTACGCCTGCTACGATCAAGGCAGCACCTGCTGCAATCAAGGCAGGCAAGTGGGTCTATACGTTCGGCGACGGTAAAGCGGAGGGCCAGGCCGGCTTGCGCGATCTGCTCGGCGGCAAGGGCGCCAATCTTGCGGAGATGGCCAATCTCGGACTGCCGGTGCCGCCCGGCTTCACCCTGCCGACCGCGGTCTGCACCTATTTCTACGAACACGACAAGACCTATCCGAAGGAATTGAAGGCGCAGGTCGAGAAGGCGCTGGATCATATCGGCAAGCTGACCGGCAAGGCGTTCGGCGACACCAAGAATCCGCTGCTTGTCTCGGTGCGCTCCGGCGCCCGCGCCTCGATGCCGGGCATGATGGACACCGTGCTCAATCTCGGTCTCAACGACCAGACGGTGGAAGCGCTCGCCGAACTCTCCGGCGACCGCCGCTTCGCCTATGACAGCTATCGCCGCTTCATCACGATGTATTCGGATGTCGTGCTCGGCTTCGAGCACCATCACTTCGAGGACATCCTCGACACCTTCAAGGACGGCCAGGGCTATTCGCTCGATACCGATTTGACCGGCGACGACTGGGTCGAACTGGTCGGCAAGTACAAGGACGCGGTGGCCAAGGAGACCGGCCACGACTTCCCGCAGGATCCGCACGACCAGTTGTGGGGCGCGATCGGCGCGGTGTTTTCATCCTGGATGAACGCGCGCGCGGTGACCTACCGCCGGCTGCATGACATTCCGGAATCCTGGGGCACCGCCGTCAACGTGCAGGCGATGGTGTTCGGCAACATGGGCGAGACCTCGGCGACCGGCGTTGCGTTCACGCGCAACCCCTCGACCGGCGAGAGCAAGCTCTATGGCGAATTCCTGATCAATGCGCAGGGCGAGGACGTCGTCGCCGGCATCCGCACGCCGCAGGACATCACCGAAGAGGCGCGCAAGGACAGTGGCTCCGACAAGCTCTCGATGGAAGCCGCGATGCCCGAGGCGTTCAACGAGCTGACGCGGATCTACACCCTGCTCGAGAAGCACTACCGCGACATGCAGGACATGGAGTTCACGGTCGAGCAGGGCAAGCTGTGGATGCTGCAGACCCGCGGCGGCAAGCGCACCGCGAAGGCGGCGCTGCGCATCGCGGTCGAGCTCGCCAACGAAGGCTTGATCTCCAAGAAGGACGCGGTGGCGCGGATCGATCCGGCGTCGCTCGACCAGCTGCTGCACCCGACCATCGATCCCGCAGCCAAGCGCGACGTGATCGCGACCGGCCTGCCGGCCTCGCCGGGCGCGGCCTCAGGCGAGATCGTGTTCTCGTCGGACGAAGCCGCCAAGCTGCAGGCCGACGGCCGTAAAGTGATTTTGGTCCGGATCGAGACCAGCCCGGAAGACATCCACGGCATGCACGCCGCCGAAGGCATCCTGACCACGCGCGGCGGCATGACCTCGCACGCGGCGGTGGTCGCCCGCGGCATGGGCAAGCCCTGCGTCTCCGGCTGCGGCACCATCCGCGTCGACTACGGCCGTGGCACCATGAGCATCGGGTCGCGCACCTTCAAGACCGGCGACGTCATCACCATCGACGGCTCGGTCGGTCAGGTGCTGGCCGGCCGCATGCCGATGATCGAGCCGGAGCTGTCCGGCGAATTCGGCACGCTGATGGGCTGGGCCGATCAGGTCCGCAAGCTCGGCGTCCGCGTCAACGGCGACACGCCTGACGATGCGCGCACCGCGGTGAAGTTCGGCGCCGAAGGCATCGGCCTCTGCCGAACCGAGCATATGTTCTTCGAAGAGACCCGAATCCGCACCGTGCGCGAGATGATCCTCTCCGAGGACGAGCAGTCACGTCGCGCCGCGCTGTCGAAGCTGCTGCCGATGCAGCGCGCCGACTTCGTCGAGCTGTTCGAGATCATGCAGGGTCTGCCCGTCACGATCCGCTTGCTCGATCCGCCGCTGCACGAGTTCCTGCCGCACACCCAGGCCGAGATCGAGGAAGTGGCGCGCGCCATGAACACCGATCCGCGCAAGCTTGCCGACCGTGCCCGCGAACTGTCCGAGTTCAATCCGATGCTCGGCTTCCGCGGCTGCCGCCTCGCGATCGCCTATCCTGAAATCGCCGAGATGCAGTCGCGCGCGATCTTCGAGGCCGCCGTCGAGGCCGGAAAGCGCACCGGCAAGGCTGTCGGCCTCGAGGTGATGGTGCCGCTGATCGCGACCAAGGCCGAGTTCGATCTGGTCAAGGCGCGCATCGATGCGACCGCGAATGCGGTGATGAAGGAGACCGGCGTCAAGCTGAGCTATCAGGTCGGCACCATGATCGAGCTGCCGCGCGCCTGCCTGATGGCGGGCGAGATAGCGGAGACCGCGGAGTTCTTCTCCTTCGGCACCAACGACCTGACGCAGACCACCTACGGCATCAGCCGCGACGATGCCGCCAGCTTCCTCGGTACTTATGTCGCCAAGGGTATCCTTGCGATTGACCCGTTCATCTCGGTCGACCGCGACGGCGTCGGCGAGCTCGTCAAGATCGGCGTCACCCGCGGACGCAAGACGCGGCCGAACCTCAAGGTCGGCATCTGCGGCGAGCACGGCGGCGATCCGGCGTCGGTGGCGTTCTGCCACGAGGTCGGGCTCGACTATGTCTCGTGCTCGCCCTATCGCGTGCCGATCGCGCGCCTCGCAGCGGCGCAAGCCGCGCTGGGCAAGGCGATCGCAAGTCAGGCGTAACCGACAGGCACTTCCGATGTGGCAATGGCTGGGACCATGTCCCGGCCATTTTGCTTTTGCGCTGCCCATCGATGGCGCTGCGCGATCGCACGCAAGACTTTCTTCATCATCTTCATTGAGAGAAAATTTACCAGTTCCATCCGCCGCGCATTTACCAACGCGCGCGATGCAACGCGCAAAGAGCTTACGATCGCTTGCGTGTAGCGCGGGTGCAACGCGGATTAACCGCGCGGCAACCTAAACACGATAGCAACAAAAAAGGTCGAATTGCGCGAATGGACCGCGTTCGATTGCACTCAGTAAGCGTTGCGTGAGCGTACGATGTTTGTGTTGCGTAACCAGCCGAAGAGCGCACGGCTTGCGCTCTTCGGCTTAGGTCTCAGCATCTTCGCCTTGATGCCGACCGAGATCGGATATCAGGATATCGCCTCACTGCTGGCCCGGCAGCCGGGCGTCGCGGAGCGTTGGCAAAAGCGCGTGTTCGCGTCCGCGGTCGGTTCCATCCAGGTCGCCACCTACAGCTTCGGCCGTCCGATCGGAACCGCCGCGCCCGAAGCGCCGAGCTTGGTTCTCGCAAGCCTCGACAATCAGAGCGCCGATATCACGGGGGCCCTGACCCGCAATCCGATCGCGGCGCCGCCGCCGCGCTACCAGGCTTCCGATTTTCCCAAGGTCGACCGCACGCTGAAGGGTGATCGGCTCGTCGTCGCAAAGCCGGATGCGGCGGTGCCCGCAAGCGCCACACCGCCGAATGAGGATCCTGCGACCTCCAATTCATCCGTCAGGGGCATGAAGAGCGCCGGCAAGGCACCGGCCGAGAGCGCGCCGCTCGATCCCGAATTGCAGGAAGCGCTGCGCGCTCCGCCATTACCGCAATATTCGACGTCGCCGCCGCCGTCGTACGATGTCTCGATGTCGCTCGAGGCCGACCCGCTCGATGATCTGAAGCCCGCGCCTGCGGTGCAAGCATCCGTCACCCACGCGGCGCCGCCGCACGATGCGTTCTCGTTCCAGACATCGAGCCTTTTCTTCGGTTCGTCGCTCGGCTCGCCCGAAAACATCGAGCGCTGGCAGCCGGGCGAGGCGCCGACCATCGTGATGCCGGCGGCGTTGCCGGATCCCGACATGAAGGTGATGGCCTCACTGCCGGTCGATGCCGATGGCCCGGTCAAAGCCGGCGAGACGGGCGAGAGCATCGCGCCGAAGGGCGAGGTCAATACCGACAACCAGCGCGCCAAAACGCCGGCGGAGCGGCTCGGCCTGCTCGACGAGAAGTCGCGCGCCAAATCGGAAAAGTGCCTGGCCGAAGCAGTTTATTTCGAGGCCCGCGGCGAGGCGGTGCGCGGCCAGATCGCGGTGGCCCAGGTGGTGCTGAATCGCGCGTTCTCCGGCAAATATCCGGAAACCGTGTGTGGCGTGGTTTACCAGAACAAGAACCGCCATTACGCCTGCCAGTTCACCTTCGCCTGCGACAACATTCCCGACGTCATCCGCGAGCCCGACATGTGGGACCGCGCCAAGAAGATCGCGAAGGCGATGCTCGATGGCAAATTATGGCTGCCGGAAGTCGACCGCTCGACCCACTATCACGCCTATTGGGTGCGGCCGTCCTGGGTCAGCGAAATGAAGAAGATGTACAAGTTTGGCGTCCACACCTTCTATCGTCCGCGCGCCTGGGGCGACGGCAGCGATGCGCCGAGTTGGGGCAACCCCGCCGAAACCGCGGCAATCTCGGCCCAGCTCGCCGAAGCGGCGCAGAGCTCGGCCGAGCAGGCCAGCGCGAAACGATAGCTGTTCACCCCATCACGGTCATTCCGGGATGGCCCGCAGGGCCAGACCTCAGATGCGCGCGGCGCATCGGGGAATCTCGATGTCGTGCATCAGCTACTTCGAGATTCCGGGTTCGCGCTTCGCGCGCCCGGAATGACAGTCCCAGAATTCCGCAGAGCTGCCTTGCAGGCGAAAATTCTTCTCCGTGCCCCCTTGGGGTTTTCATGCAATTGCATTAACTCCCTGTAACGTTGCGCGGGGGCGGCTGCCGCGCGGGGGGCAGTTGCGGGGAAACGATCAGATGGCTGTAACAACCGGGGACCTTCGTGCGGCGTCCGGCACGTGGCGCACGCCGCTCGTGATCATCGTCTGCGGTTGCGCGATCGCATTGTTGAGCTTCGGGCCGCGTTCGAGCCTCGGTTTCTTCGTGCAGCCGATGAGCCGCGAGTTCGCCTGGGGCCGCGACGTGTTCGGCCTCGCGATCGCATTCCAGAACCTTTTGTGGGGTCTCGGCCAGCCGATCGCGGGCGCGATTGCCGACCGCTTCGGCCTGCTGCGCGTCATGTTCGTCGGCGCCTTGCTCTACGCTGCCGGCCTCTTGCTGATGCGCTACGCGACGACGCCATTGTCGCTCGACATCAGCGCCGGCGTGCTGATCGGCTTTGGCCTGTCGGGCTCGTCGTTCAATCTGGTGCTGGCGGCCTTCAGCAAGCTGTTGCCGCCGGAGCGGCGCGGCATCGCGCTTGGCGCCGGCACCGCCGCCGGCTCGTTCGGTCAGTTCCTGTTTGTCCCGTTTGGCGTCGCCATGATCGATAATTTCGGCTGGCAGACCGCGCTTGTCGTGTTCAGCGCCTTGATGCTGTTGATCTTGCCGCTGTCGCTCGCGCTAGCAACGCCGCGTGCCGAGACCACCAGTGTTCCGGTCGCCGACCAGCAATCGTTCAAGACTGCGCTCGCCGAAGCCTTTGGCCATCGCTCCTACGTGCTACTGGTGCTTGGCTTCTTCACCTGCGGCTTCCAGCTTGCCTTCATCACCATCCATCTGCCGGCCTATCTTGCCGATCGCGGCATTCCAGCGTCGACCGGCGGCTGGGTGGTTGCGGCGATCGGCCTGTTCAACATCATCGGCTCGCTCGGTGTCGGCTGGCTGCAGAACTTCTTTCCGAAGCGCTACCTGCTGTCGGTGATCTATTTCACGCGCGCGCTTGCGACGGTCGCCTTCATCTCGTTCCCGGTCACGCCATTCTCGGCGATTGCGTTCGGCGCCGTCTCGGGGCTGTTGTGGCTATCCAGCGTGCCGCCAACCTCGGCGCTGGTCGCGTTGATGTTCGGCACCCGCTGGTTCTCCACGCTCTACGGGTTCGCCTTCGTCAGCCATCAAGTCGGCGGATTCCTCGGCGTCTGGCTCGGCGGCGTCGTGTTCGTTCAGTTCGATTCCTATACGCCGATCTGGTGGCTTTCGATCCTGTTCGGCGTGCTGTCGGCGCTGATCAACCTGCCGATCGTCGAGGCGCCCGTAGCGCGCCCGGTTGCGCAGCCTGCCTGATGGGATAAACATGCCCGAAACCAGAATTCGGGGAGTGCACATCGTGGCAACGTTCAAGGCGATCAGGATCGACAAGGCGGACAAGGGTACCACCGTCGCGCTCACCCAATTCGACGACGCCGAGCTGATGGATGGTGACGTTACGGTACGGGTCGAGTGGTCGACGCTGAACTACAAGGACGGGCTGGCGCTAACCGGCAAGGCGCCCGTGGTCCGCCGGTTCCCGATGATCGGCGGTGTCGATTTCGCCGGCACCGTCGAGCAATCCAGCCATCCCGACTGGAAGGCAGGCGACAAGGTCGTCGGCAACGGCTGGGGGATGGGTGAAACCCATCTCGGAGCCTATGCCGAAAAGGCCCGCGTCAAGGGCGACTGGCTGGTGCGGCTGCCCGATGGCATCTCGGCGCGCGACGCGATGGCGATCGGCACTGCCGGCTATACCGCGATGCTTTCAGTGCTGGCACTGGAGAAACATGGCCTGGCGCCGAAGAGCGGCCCGGTCGTGGTAACGGGCGCCGCCGGCGGCGTCGGCTCGGTCGCGATCGCGGTACTGTCGAAGCTCGGCTACCAGGTCATCGCCTCGACCGGGCGGACGTCGGAGGCCGACTATCTGAAAGGGCTCGGTGCGTCCGAAGTGATCGACCGCGCAGAGCTGTCAGGCCCCGCCAAGCCGCTTGCCAAGGAGCGCTGGGCCGGTGGCGTCGACAGCGTCGGATCCAATACGCTCGCAAATCTGCTGTCCATGACCCGATACGGCGGCGCCATCGCGGCCTGCGGTCTGGCCGCCGGTATGGACTTGCCGTCATCGGTCGCGCCCTTCATTTTGCGGGGAGTGTGCCTTCTCGGCATCGACTCGGTGATGTGCCCGATCGAGCTGCGGAGAACCGCCTGGCGCCGCCTCGCCGTCGATCTGGACAAGGTAAAACTCGCTGATATTACTCACGAAATTTCGCTGGACGAGGTCATCTCGTACGGCCCGAAAATCCTCGGCGGCGAGGTCCGCGGCCGGATCGTGGTAAAAATAGTCTAGCGATGTTCAGACTTTACCAACCAAGCTGCTCCAATGTTGCCACGGTTGGTATGGTAAGCAGCGGGTAAAGAGACTTGCGGCATGGTCCGGGGACCGGTTTCCTCTGGCACAGACGTGAAGAGCGTTTGTGCGGAGATCATGCTCAAACAAGGAGCGGGAGCCCGCGCTCGTGAGTTGGAGTAGCTGCATGCTTGCGCGTTTTGTGTTGGGGGCCGTCACGGCCGGAGCAATGGTCGTACCGGCGTTCGCAGGCATGATGAACGCTGATGAGGCGCGCAAGTTTGTCGCCGGCAAGGTGTTCGCCTTCACCTGTTTCGACGGTACCCGCGGCGCCGGCCGCATCCTCGAAGACATGGGCGCCACGGGCGCGATCCAGTTCTCCGGCTCCGGTCCGGTCCGCCGTGTGCGCTTACCCGGCAATACGCTGCAAATCCGCGGCCAGAGCGTTTGCGCCTCGCTGAAGGGCGTGCCGTTCGAGCCCTGCTTCAACCTCGACAAGCACGACGAAGTTTCGTTCCGCGGTTCGGTCTCCGGCATGGGCTTCGCCTATTGCGAATTCCATCACCAGGGTGGCCAGCAGATGCTGATGGCGCGCGCTGTGGCACGGCCTCGCTCGCTGCGTGCGCGCGAGCAGGCCCGTTCGGCGGACGCCACGCCCACCGAGGTGACGGCACGCGTGGAAACGCCGCGCGTCGAGAGCAACAAGCTCGAACCGGTCAAGTCCGAGCCGGCAAAGACCGAGAGTCCGCCGGAATTGCGTCGTTCGACCGACTGACCGCAGCGCTTGGTTTCCGCACGGCAATCAATATTGGCGGCCAAGCCGTAGTCATACGGATGGCGGCCTTCATGCGTTGGTAGCTACTCAATGTTCAACGTCTGCGGACGAGGCGGGCGTTGGCCCCCTGCATTTGAGTAGATTTATGGCGATGTATTTTTTTCGGATCAGTCACGGTGATTACGCAGGCGCGTCCGATCAGGCGACGGAGTTCGAGAGCCGTGAGGTCGCCTGGGCGGAAATGACCAAAGTCTGCAGCAACTTCCTCGGCAGCATCTCGCGCAATCTCAAACAAGACAGCGAGTGGCACATGGAGCTGCTTGACGAGGGCAGGAAGCCGGTGTTCCGGATTCGCCTCGTCGCTGAATCGATCGACTGACATCCGACCTCGATGTTCCGCCACCGCGCCATTTATCTGCCCGGTTGCGGGACAGGCGGTGGCGGCGCGGTTTGCCGGCGGAACAGGATCCGCTGGTACAGCCAGCCGATTGCGACCAGCACGATGCCGAGGCACATGAACGACAGCGCGCGGTAGACACCGGTCAGTGTCGACATATCGATCAGGAACGCCTTCGCGACCGTCAGGCCGATCACTGCAGCGGAAGCGAGCCTCGCGCGTTGCGAGTTGACCAGGATACCGACGCCGAGCAGCGCGACGCCGAACATCAGCCAGGCGATCGAGTAGGTATATTGCTCCGCGTCCGTCGTCCCGCCACCGCTCAGCACTGGTCCGTGATAAAGCCTGCGGATCTCAAAGGTCACATAGGCGAGCGCGAGGATCAGCGCGCCGGTCGCGATCGTGTTGGCGTAGGCTGCGGGACGATGGCCCGCAACTGAATAGGACAACAGCAACGCCAGCACGGCGGGCAAGGCGTAGCCGAGCAGCAGCAGGTTGATGACGCTGCCGCCGACATCCTCGGACCACAACATCGGGTTCTCCAGCCCCAGTAGTCCGAACACGCTTGCAAGCCCGGCGAAGGCGGTCAGCAGGATCGCCCCGACATTGTGGACGATACTGCCGCTGCGCAGCAGCAGCCGCTCCAGCCCGATCGCCATCGCGATCGTCACGGAGACCTGCAACGCTACCTCGGTCAGCCCGGCGGTATCACGGTAGACATCGCCGCGGTTGACGGCGTGGCGGATCTCCATGAAGGCGAGCAGTACCGTGAACAGGATCGCCGCCGACTCGACCACGCGCAACGGGACGTCGTCGCCGTTGCGGCGCAGGAAGTGGCCTCCCACCCAGAACGATAGTGCGGGAACGCCGTAACCCCACAACAGCCAGTTGAAGATCGGCGTGGTGCCGATGGCATCGCCGGCGATCCGCGGTTCATAGCCAATGCGGAGCACCACGATGCCGGCGAGGATCGCAGCGAGCCAGCGCAGGAAAGGAATCGGCCGTTGCACCGAGATCCACGCCGTGCCCATCGACGCCAGCGCCAGCGCGATGGTGAGCCAGCCCTTGTCGAGTGCAAAGGTGAGCGCCAGGGCAAGCGAAGCGAGCGCGCCGGTGGCGAACAGCGCGATCGATGGGGACAGTTCCGGCCGTTCGCCGCGCCGGGTCAGCGCTTCGGTCGCAGCCGCGTAGACCGCAGCGAGCAGCACGGCTGACATCGCGAACGGAATCGAACGGTCCAGATGCGCGATGCGCGCATAGAGTGCCACCAACAGCGCGACCGGCGTGAACACGGCTGCCGCGGCCCAGGTCACCGTGATCTTCGTGGTGGCGAACCGCATCTGCGCGAGAAAGCCGGCGACGCCAAACGCAGCGGCGAAAATTGCCGCGGTGACGAGATGCAGCGAGACTGAACCGTCGGTCGCCGACGGACCGATGCCCGGGATCGCGCCGCCCGGCAGCACCAGCAGGTCGACGTTGCGTCGAACAGCCCATTCGCCGAACACGATGAAAACGAAGACCGACGCGGCGCCGACCGCACCTGCTGCGGCTTGCGCGCGCCACGCGACAAAAAGTGCTCCGGCCACCAGCAGCGCGAAGGTGATCATCGCAGCATCGGCGTGGGCGCTGTTCAGCACGATCATGACAGCGCCGAACAGATAGGCCGCGAGCGAACCCGACGAGATCGGCTCGATCTCTTCGCCGTCGCCCGCGGGGCCGAACATGAAGCCGCAAACCACCAGCAGCGCCGCGAGCACGAAGCCGACGATCACGTGGAAGGCGTGCGGTGCGACCATGTCGGGTCCGCATTGCAGGCAAGGCAAGGTCCACAGCAGCTCGAAGACGATCGTCGTGACCGCAAGCCAGCGCCACAGCCGGATCCGCGCGAGGGCGAAGGATGCCGCGGTGACGATCGCAAGATAGATATAGAGCGACCAGAAGTCGGGCTTGTCGGATGAGACCAGGATCGGCGTGACGAAGGCGCCGGCGATGCCGAGCCCGGCGAGCGCAGGTCCGTGCAGCAGCGCGGCGGCGAGCGTGCCGAGCGCGACCATGCCGAGCAGGATGAACGCGGTTGCCGGCACGAGGAAGTCGTACAGCGCATAGGCGGCGTAGACGGTAGCGAATGCGACTGCGGTGCCGGCGGCGGTGAGGATCGCCGGAATGTTGGCGATCGGCAGCGCTACGATGGTCGAGATGCTTTCCTTGCGCCGCGTCCATTCGCCGGCGGCAAGCAGCGCCAGTGCGAACAGGCCGCCGAGCATGGTGCGCACGCCGGGGCCGAGCAGGCCGGCCTCGATCGAGTAGCGCACCATGAAGAAGCCGCCGAGCGCGAGCGTCAGGCCGCCGATCCACACCACCCAGCGCGTGCCGAGGCTCTCCTCAAAGCCTGGCGCCGGCTGCCGCAATGGCGGCGGCGCAGCGCTCTGAGCGGTCGCAGCCTCCCGCGCAGGCATTTCCGATGAAACGGGAATGGTCTCGGGCAGGGGCGGCGGTGCCTGCGTGGGCGGTGCTGTCGGCCGAAGCGTTTGTTCGAACTCCTGCAGCGGGGTCAGTGGGGGAGCCGTGAGCGGCCGTGCGGCGCTGGCCGCGGCCTCGATCGCATCCAGCCGGCTCTGCAGCGCGGCAATCTGGTTCTGAGCCTTGCGGGCGAAGATGATCGCCACGATGGCAATGACCAGCGTGAGGAAATCGAACGGCGAGTCAAACATTGGGCCTCCGGCAACGTGCGCCGGACCTTTGGCCGGTCGGCGGCCCGTCGCAATCTAGTGGCTCTGCACAGTGATTTTGACGGGTTGGGTCGGCGGTCAGATTAGCTCCGGCAGGTCGTTGGGATCAACGAGGACTTCGATACTACGAGGTGTCCTGGGCTGCCTTTTGATGAGGCCGCCTCGCTCGAGCGAGAGCACCATTTGGTGAACCGAAGGCGGGGTGACGCGAAAATACTCTCGCATGTCGGTTTCCGCCGGGGGTCTGCGGTGCAGACGCGTATAGAGGTGGATGAAGGCGAGGTACTGCCCCTGTTTGGGCGTGAAGGCTTTTGCCGAAGGACTCACGCCGGCCATCCGATTCAGTTGTTCGTGCGTGCCTCGATCAAGGAGGCAGGCATGAATGTACGCTATCGGGTGTGCGCCGTGAAAAGGCGGCGCTTTCCAGTGGGTGCAAGTCCCACCCGGCAACCGCTCCAGCCGGAAGCAACCGGAGCAGTCATGGAGGTAACGAAATGGCTGAAGCCTCTGGTTAGCGTGTCACGATATACGGTGACAGCGCGAGTGTGCAGGCCGTAACGCGAGTAAACGCCGAGCAAGCCTCGAAAAGGACGATGCGCAGGCCGACCCGACAACCCTTTCGGGGAAGGCTGATACGGCTGGGTGAATGAGCGAAGCAGTACGCCCAGCCGCTGCGCCGGGGTAGTGGCGACAGCATGTACACAAGGAAAGCGTACGCAACACGGGAGACCCCAGGACGTGGTCAGGGATGATCAACCGGATGCCCGTGAGGGACAGGCCGGGCGCCCTGGGGAGACGGAGAGGTTCGCAGTACCGCTGAAGCCGGGTAATGCCGGGGGAGGGAAGGGACCTCAGTTCAAGACGAACGCAAGACGTAGTGAGGGACCTGGAGATTGGGCAACCTATCAACTCCGAAAAGTGTTCAGAAGCTGCAGACGGCGTTGCACGCGAAAGCGAAGGCAGAAGCCGGCTATCGCTTCTATGCCTTGTACGACAAGATCAGCCGCGAGGACATCCTGGCCCATGCCTATGCCCAGTGCCGCTCCAACAAGGGCGCACCGGGCGTGGATGGGCAAGATTTTGCGGGCATCGACGCGTATGGGGTGCAGCGGTGGCTTGGCGAACTGGCGCTTGCGCTCAGGCAGGAGACTTACCGACCGGACCCCATCAGAAGAGTGTTCATCCCGAAGGCCAACGGCAAACTCAGGCCGCTGGGCATCTCAACCCTGCGGGATCGGGTCTGCATGACAGCAGTGATGCTGGTGCTGGAACCGATCTTTGAAGCCGACCTTCCACCAGAGCAGTACGCTTACCGTCCCGGGCGCAATGCCCAACAGGCGGTGGTCGAAGTGGAAGCGCGGCTGTTCCGAAGCCACCCGGAAGTCGTTGACGCCGACCTCGCGGACTACTTCGGGAGCATTCCGCATACCGAACTTCTAAAGTCGGTAGCGCGCCGGATTGTTGATCGGCGCGTGCTGCATCTGATCAAGATGTGGTTGGAATGCCCCGTGGAAGAAACCGACGATCGAGGAAGGAAGACACGTACGACCGAAGCCCGGGACAACCGGCGCGGCATCCCGCAAGGTTCACCGATCTCACCATTGCTGGCAAATCTCTACATGCGCCGGTTCGTGCTGGGATGGAAGATGCTCGGGCTGGAACAAAGCCTCGGCTCTCGCATCGTGACCTACGCCGACGACCTTGTGATCCTGTGCCGGAGAGGCAAAGCCGAAGAAGCCTTGCAGCGACTGCGCGAGATTATGAGAAAGCTGAAGCTCACGGTCAACGAGGAGAAGACACGAATCTGCAAGGTCCCGGAAGGGGAGTTCGACTTCTTGGGTTACTCGTTCGGGCGGATGTACTCAGCGAGGACCGGCCAGGCACGCCTGGGTTACCGGCCATCAAAGAAGAGCATTAAGCGCATGGTCGAGAACGTCCACGCGCTGACCGACCGATCGGGGACATGGCAAGAAACCACAGAGCTAGTGGGCAAGTTGAACCGCACGCTACGCGGATGGGCCAACTACTTCAACGTAGGCACCGTCAACAAGGCGTATCGAGCGATCGACAACTACACAGCTGTGCGGTTGCGCCGGTGGTTGCGCATCAAGCACAAAGTTAGGCGACGCAAGGGCGGGACTTATCCACTCTCGCACCTCTACGGGCACTTCGGGCTCGTACGCTTAACTGCGCGTGGGCGCGACGTGCCGTGGGTGAAGGCGTGAAGTCTTGTCCGAGAGCCGGATGCGAGAGATTCGCCCGTCCGGTTCGATGAGCGGGATGTGGAAACGGAGTCATGGTTGAACCACTAAGGCACCGCCAGACGAAAGAGGCGGCAACAGATATGTTCAGCCTAAAGCCACCGCGCCACATCTCGACTCTACCGAACTCAGCCAAGTCGAGCGGACCGAACTCAAGGTGCTGCTTAGCGGCGGCAAGCATGCGTCCCGCAAGCTCAAGCGAGCACAGATTTTGCTGGCTGCCGATGCCGCGGCCGGCGACGAGGAGATCGCCAGGAGCGTTGGCGTGAGCGGCTCGACCGTGTACCGGACCAAGCGACGCTTCGTGGAAGGCAATCTGGAGCGGGCGCTGAGCGAAGAGCCGCGTCCCGGAGCGGAGCGCAAACTCACGGGCAAGGAAGAAGCCTTGCTGGTGGCGACCGCCTGTGCCAGCCCCCCAAAGGGCCGTGCCCGCTGGACGCTCAAGCTGCTGGCAGGTGCGATAGTCAATCTCACCGAACACGACAGCCTGTCGCACGAGACGGTTCGGCGACGCCTGGCGGAAAATGACCTCAAACCATGGCGCAAAGATATGTGGTGCATTCCGCAGGTCGATGGCGAATACGTCGCCCGCATGGAGGACGTGCTTGATCTCTATGCCGAGGTGCCCGATCCCAAGCGGCCGGTCGTGTGCCTCGACGAAAGTCCGGTGCAACTCATCGGCGAGGTCCGTCAGCCAATCCCGATGAAGCCGGGCCGGCTCGAACGTTACGATTACGAGTATCGTCGCAACGGGACGGTCAATCTCTTCGTTCTCCTCGACGTGCATCGTCCCTGGCGCAAGGTCAAACTTACAGAGCGACGAGCGGCAAAAGATTATGCCGAATGCGTACGTGACCTCGTCGACATCCATTATCCCGATGCCGAGACCATCCGGGTCGTGCAGGATAACTTATCGACCCACTCCGCCGGCGCCCTGTATCAGACCTTTCCGCCCGCCGAAGCCAGACGGATCTTGCGGCGGATCGAGTTCCACTTCACTCCCAAGCACGCAAGCTGGCTCAACATGGTTGAGATCGAGATCGGCGTCTTGCGGGGACAGTGCCTCGCTCGCAGGATCGACGACCCCAAGCGACTGCGCCGCGAAATCACCGCTTGGGAACGGCAGAGAAATGCTGCACGCTCCCGCATCAAATGGATGTTCACGACAGAAAAAGCCCGCGCAAAAATGGGCCGAGCCTACCCAGACGCTTCCAAAGAGTCATAATCACTGTGCAGAGGTACTAGTATGTGTACTCTTCTAAGTGCACTCTTGGAGACTGGAAGTTCAAGCGGTGGGGTGCGGCACGTTCGTGCTATTCCAAATCGAGGCGGAACGGGCGGCCTTCGACGGTCATGATGCCCGGGCCCATCGCATCGAGCGCGCGCAGCATCCGGCCCTCGCGTCCAAGTGCCTTGTCGGCGAGGCTCACGATCAGCCGGTTGGGTGCTGCGATCGGCGACGCTTCGCGGATCAGCCGAGCGATTGCCATTTCATCGCGATGCGGATTGAGCGCGCACACTGTGGCAAAGGCGCTCGCGGTCGAGCGGCTGATTCCGGCATAGCAGTGCACCACCAACGGTGCGCGGCGGTCCCAGCCACGCACGAAGGTCAGCACTTTCTCGATATGCGCCTCCGACGGCGCGACGAAGCCGTCCATCTCCTCGGTGATGTCGTCCATCTGCACGCGCAGGTGATTGGCCTCGAGCACGGATTGCGGCCGCTGCACCTGTGCGACGTTCGCCATCACGGTGAGGATATGGCTGGCGCCGGTGGCCTTGACGGTATCGGGAAGCGCGGCGAGCGAGCAGACGTGAAGCATGATGGTCCTTGGGTCGGTGACCTGGATTATAGCGGTTACGCTAGGGTGGGCAAAGGCGCGCTTGCGCCGTGCCCACCCTACGGCAAATGCGCCGCCTCGAAGCGTTCGAGGAACTGCTTCTCGGCTCTGGCCGCGGTCCATGGCGTCAGGAAGTCCCGCTCGGATGATTCGGGCAGTCCGGGGTCGTGGCCGAACAGCCGCTTGGCCTCAGTCACCGAAAATCCCGCAAGGTGCGTTGCCTCGAGATAGGCAGCGCCGCGATCGGCGGCCTTGATCTGCTGGGTGATCTCGTCCGCCAGCACGGCCGGCAGTCCGAAGCGGATATGGATCGCCGACAGCAGCCGTTTCTCCACCACCTTGTAGTCGCCACCGAGCACCGCCTTGAACGGCGAGATCATGTCGCCGATGACATATTCCGGCGCGTCATGCAGCAGCGCGGCAAGGCGGCAGCGGACGTCGACGCGCGGCATCTGCTGGCGCATCACGGCTTCGACCAGCAGTGTGTGCTGCGCCACCGAGAAAATGTGTGCGCCGCTGGTCTGGCCGTTCCAGCGCGCGACCCGCGCCAGTCCATGCGCGATGTCGACGATCTCGATGTCGAGCGGCGACGGGTCGAGCAGGTCGAGCCGGCGGCCGGACAACATCCGCTGCCAGGCGCGGGTGGACTCGGTCGATTTGCGCGCAGTCATTTCGTCTTGAGCCGCGGCGTCCGGACTTTGCCGCTGCAGGCCGCGTGACAGAAGCAGGTGACGAGGTGATCGTTGACCATGCCGGTCGCCTGCATGAAGGCATAAACAATGGTCGGGCCGACGAACTTGAAGCCGCGTGCGCCGAGTTCCTTGGAGACCTTGATCGAGACCGGCGTCGAGGCCGGTACGCTCGCCGTGGTCTTGAACAGGTTCACCTTCGGCTTGCCGTCGACGAAGTCCCACAGGAATTTCGAAAAGCCGGGGCCTTTCTCCATGATCTCCAGATAGGACTTCGCGCTCGCGATGGTGCCTTCGATCTTGGCGCGGTTGCGGACGATGCCGGCGTCGTTCATCAACGCATGCACCTTCTTGTCGCTGTAGCGCGCGATCTTCTCAGGTCTAAAATCGTCGAAGGCTTTGCGGAAATTCTCGCGTTTGCGCAGGATCGTGATCCAGGACAGCCCGGCCTGGAAGCCGTCGAGGATCAGCTTCTCGTAAAGCGCGCGGTCGTCATAGTCCGGCACGCCCCATTCGGTGTCGTGATAGGCGACATAGAATGGATCTTCACCTGGCCACGGGCACCGTGTCTTGCCGTCGGGATGTTCTCGCGCAGAACGGCTCATGCAACGGTCTGCTTGGGCGGGGCGCGAACGACATCCGGCTCGGCGAGACGCAGCCCCAGGCCGCCCGCGGTCAGCGGCAGCCCTGCGTCGAGCGCGTCGGCGACGCGGTCGGTTCGGATCAGCGCGAGGCCGTTTCGGCCCGCGGTCGAACCGATCGTGCCGACCGGCTTGTCGCCGGCCAGGATCGTTGCGCCGGCTTCGGGCGAGGGGCCGTCAAGGATGATCTTCACGGTGCGGGTGCGCGCGGTGCCGCGGTGCTGCATGCGTGACACCACCTCCTGGCCGACATAGCAGCCCTTGTCGAAATCGACGCCATGCAGGCGGTCCATGTTGGTCTCGTGCGGGAAGGCATCGCCATACATGAAGTCGAGGCCGCCGCGCGGCACGCCGGCTGCGATACGATGCGCCTCATAGGCACCGCTGTCGACAAGGTCGGCGCCGATCAGATCGGCAAGCTTCTGCTTCAACTCTTCCGGTATGAGGATCCGCCAGCCGAGCGCCGCGTTGCGCGGATCGGCAAAGGACAGATCGGGCTGCATGGCGGGCGCGCCATCCCAGGCCGCGAGCACGCCGAGGCTATCGGACAGGTTTTCAACCACGACCTTGGCGCGCAGCTTGTAGAAGCCGAGCTTGTCGGCGAGCCCCTTGGCCAGTGCGCGCGGCGCATCGATCAGGAAGCCGCCACCATGGCCGGATGGCGCCTCGGTGATCAGGAAATCGATGATGATCTTGCCCTGCGGCGTCAGCAGCGCGCCGAACCGGGCAAGTCCAGGGCGCAGCTCCTCGAGGTCAGTCGTGATGAGGCCGTTGAGAAAGTCGCGGGCGTCCTCGCCAGAAACCTTGACCACGCCCCGATCTGGAAGAAACGCTGCTTTCATTCGCAAAATTGGCTCTTTTCCAAGTTCCTTTGGGAAACGCGCGGCGCGCGGATATCCCCTGCCTAACTAAGGCGCTAGAGTGCACCGAACAAGGTCCGCGCGACAGCGGAAAAACGGGCGCCGAGGACCGATGAATCAGCATTTCGACACCATTCTAAAATCCGGCACCGTGGTCAATCAGGACGGCGAGGGCGTGCGCGATATCGGCATTGCCAACGGCCGCATTGCCGCGATCGGCTCCCTCGGGGAGGCCTCGGCCGGTGAGGTGATCGACTGCAGGGGCCTGCACATCCTGCCCGGCGTGATCGACACCCAGGTGCATTTCCGCGAGCCGGGCCAGACCCACAAGGAGGATCTGGAGACGGGGTCGCGCAGCGCCGTGATGGGCGGCGTTACTGCCGTGTTCGAGATGCCCAACACCGATCCGCTGACGGTGACGGAGGCGACCTTCACCGACAAGATCAAGCGCGGCCGTCACCGCATGCATTGCGATTTCGCCTTCTTCATCGGCGGTACCCGCGAGAACGTGCAGGACCTGCCGGAGCTCGAGCGGGCACCGGGCTGCGCCGGCGTCAAGGTGTTCATCGGCTCGTCCACCGGCGCGCTGCTGGTCGAGGACGACGAGAGCCTGCGGAAGATATTCCAGGTGATCCGGCGCCGTGCGTCGTTTCATGCCGAGGACGAATACCGGCTGAACGAGCGCAAGCCGCTGCGGGTCGAGGGCGATCCGCGCTCGCATCCGGTGTGGCGCGACGAGGCTGCGGCGCTGATGGCGACCGAGCGCCTGGTCAAGCTGGCGCGCGAGACCGGCAAGCGCATCCATGTGCTGCATATCTCGACCAAGGAAGAGATTCTCTATCTGCGCGACCACAAGGACGTCGCGTCCTGCGAGGCGACGCCGCATCATCTCACGATGGCCGCGCCGGAATGCTACGAGCGGCTCGGCACCCGCGCGCAGATGAACCCGCCGGTGCGCTCGGCCGATCACCGCGCCGGCATCTGGTACGGCATCGAGCAGGGCATCATCGATGTGCTCGGCTCGGATCACGCGCCGCATACGCTTGAAGAGAAAGCGAAGACCTATCCGGCGTCGCCCTCGGGCATGACCGGCGTGCAGACGCTGGTGCCGCTGATGCTCGACCACGTCAACGCCGGCCGGTTGTCGCTGCAGCGCTTCGTCGACTTGAGCAGCGCAGGTCCCGCACGTCTGTTCAACATCGCCTGCAAGGGCCGTATCGCCGCCGGCTATGACGCCGACTTCACCATCGTCGACCTCAAGCGCAGCGAGACCATCACCAACAAATGGATCGCCTCACGCGCGGGCTGGACACCCTATGACGGCGTGCGCGTGCAGGGCTGGCCGGTCGGCACCTTCGTGCGCGGCAAGCGTGTGATGTGGCAGGGCGAAGTAACGACGCCGTCGACCGGCGAGCCTGTGCGATTCCTGGAAACGCTGAAGCCGTAATTTCTATTGCCTGGCCAGCGCCAGCGAGAACTCGCCGTTGCGCACGCGCGCGCCGAGTCCTTCGGCGAATTTTGCGACCGCATCCTCGCCATAGGTGGTGACAAGCTCGGCCAGCGCCGCAAACAGGCTTGCCTGCGCCAGGCAATCGCCATCGACGCCATCATGACGCGCTTCCGCCCAGGCCTCGTTGAGATAGGTCAGCGCGGCCTGCTTTTGCTCGTGATCGGGGCGTGGGTCTTGGGGGAGGGAAAAGGACGCTGGGTGGCGCATGAAACCCATCAAAATGTATGCGCGGTCCGGGAGCGAACCGCGGCGAGATGCGCGAGATGTATCATGCAGACGGGGACCGCCTAGCCCATATCTTTAAGAAAGGTTAACGCGGGTTGACGCATTTAAAGGGGAATTCCGCGCCGCTCGCAGACGTCAGCCAAACGAGCTGTGGATATGGTCGAACACTGCGCGCGGCGAGGCGCAGAGGTGGCTCGCGCCGGCCTCGATCAGCTCCTCGCTTGTGCCATAGCCATAGGTGACGCCGACCGCGCGGATGCCGTTGCTGATGGCGCCGATCACGTCATGGCTGCGGTCGCCGATCATCAGCGCCTGCGTGGGATCGACACCGGTCTGCTCGATCGCGTAGGCGAGCAGATCTACCTTGTTGACGCGGGTGCCGTCGAGCTCGGACCCGAACACGCGGTCGAAATAGCCGGCCAGTTCGAAATGCGCGATGATCCGCGTCGCGAAGACGTGCGGTTTGGAGGTTGCCACGAACATGCGCCGCGGCCTCTCGCGCAACGCGGCCAGCACCTGCGCGATATCGGGATAGACGCTATTCTCGAACAGCCCGACATCGGCGAACCGCTCGCGGTAGAGCTCAATCGCGCGGTCGGCGAGTTGTTCGCCGCCGAGCAGCAGCACAAAGCTCGCCCGCAGCGGCGGCCCGATGCACCAGGTCAATTCGTCCTGCGAGGGGACCGGGCGGTCAAGTTTCCGCAGCGCATACTGGATCGAGCCGGTGATCCCCGGTTTGGGGTCGGTCAGCGTGCCGTCGAGGTCGAAGAAGATCGCTGACTCAGTTGGCATAGCGGGCCGTCAGGTCGCGCGAAATCTTGGAGCCTTCCTCGATGTAGCGGCGGATCGCGACCACAGCCGCCGGCGTGCAGGTCCGGTAGGTCTGCTGGAAGCCGTTATAGCCGCGGTTGAAGCCGGCGATCATGCGGGCGCGGCGGTCGCCGGACGGGGTTTCGGCGTCGATCAGGGCCTGCATCTCGTTTCGCCATTTGGCGCCTTCGTTGGAGCCGCAGATGCCCCGCAGATAGTGCAGGGTGCCGAGGATTTCGGCGAGCCGCTGCAGGTCGCCGTCGAACGGCGCAGCCGCGTCCTGCGCCCGCGCGGGCGTCAGGAGGCATGCCGAGGTCAGGATCAAAACGGCCAGAATGGCTTTGCGCATCAGGGGTTCCGGAACGGCCCGTGGTATGCCTCCTCAATGCGCCTGAGGCAAGGCGGTCAAGGCCCGGAATCGGGCCTCAGACCAGCTGCCGGGCGGCTGCCAGGACCTCCTGCAGGCCACCGGTGACCTTGAGGTCGCCGATCTCCTCCGGGGCCAGCCATTTGAAATCGTCATGCTCGTCGTTCAGCACCGGTTCCCGGGATACCCAGCGCGCCGCGAACGACATGATCAGATAATGCCCGCTGCCTGGGCCGGTCGGCAGCACCTCGCGCCAGCCCGCGAGGCCCCGAATATCGATCCTCAAGCCCGTCTCTTCATCGACTTCGCGATGCAGGGCGGTGTGCAGCGATTCGCCGAATTCGACCCGGCCCCCGGGTAGCGAATAGAACCCCTTGCCGGGTGAGCGGGCGCGGCGCACCAGCAACACCTTGCCGTCGCGAAAGATCGCGCCTGAGACGGCGAGCTGCGGGCGGATCGGGGGTTCGGGAGAGGTCAAGGCAATCGGAAACCGGTTTCGCTCGCTATCATGCCCGATAAATCATGCGCTCGCCATGATGCTGTCGACGTCGGCCTCGACGGCGCCGTTGATCACACCGGCGGTCAGCATCACCAGCGGCTTGACCCAGACGATCGCCTGCTCGGCGAGCGCCACCCGGCTCTTGTCCTGCTGCACCTGGCGCATCGCCGATCCGACCTCGGTCAGGATCCGCGTCATGCTGTCGGTGAGGTGGTCGAATTCGGTGCGGATTTGCGTATCCGCGGTCTGATAGGCCTCGATCGCCAGATCACGCGCCCTGAAATTGGAGGCGGTGAAGTGCTCCGCATAGGACAGCGGACTCCATTCCAGGAAGTCGCTGGCGCATTCCGGCATGTCCGGAACCATCTCCAGCAGCATGATGGCTTCGTTGAAGTGATTGAGGTAGTCGGTGGCGAGCCCGGTGCGGGGATTGATGTTGCCGGCGCGCAATTGCGCAGCCCGCGCCTCGTCGGGATACGTCGGTCGCGGGGATGCACCCGCTATGGCGGCCGTTGAGGTCATCTGTCGCAGTTTTTAACGGTCCGGGTTAAAGGGGGATAAACGATTACCGATCTGGACGGGATATGTGCGGACGCTTTGTGATCACCTCGCCGCCGGCGGCGTTGCGGCAGATGTTCGGCTACATCGAGCAGCCCAATTTCCCGCCGCGGTATAATGTTGCGCCGACCCAGCCGATCCCGGTGGTGATCCTGGCGAATGGCGGCCGGCATTTTCAATTGATGCGATGGGGCCTGATCCCGTCCTGGGTCAAGGACCCGAGGGGCTTCTCGCTCCTGATCAATGCCCGCTCCGAGACGGTGCGGGAGAAGCCCGCCTTCAAGAACGCGATCAAGCGCCGCCGCGCGTTGATTCCGGCCGACGGCTATTACGAATGGCAGGATGCCAGTGGCCGCAAGCGCCCCTTCTTCATCCATCGCCGCGATGGCCACCCGATCGCCTTCGCCGCGCTCGCCGAGACCTGGATGGGACCGAACGGCGAGGAGCAGGACACGGTCGCGATCGTGACCGCGCCGGCGAGCGCCGATCTTGCGCGGCTGCATCACCGCGTTCCCGTCACCATCACGTCTGATGCCTTCGAACGCTGGCTCGATTGCCGCGCCAATGACGTCGACGACGTCATGCCGATGCTGAAGGGACCTGATGTCGGCGAATTCGACTGGCACCAGGTGACGATGCGGGTGAACCAATTCGCCAACGACGATCCGCAATTGCTGCTGCCGATGACCGCGGACGAGATCGCCGCCGAGGAGGCGCCGCGGCCGAAGAAGCCCGCGCCGCGCAAGGCGACGGCTCCGCCCGAGGACGACGGGCAGGGGTCGTTGTTCTAGCGAAAATCCATCCTTCGTCGTCCCGGGCTTGACCCCCCCCGTGGCACAAGAGCTTTTTGAGCGGATCGGATCGCTTGCATCCATATGTCCGGCCTTTTGAGTGCGATCGGATGGATCGCTGGCCAAGATGGTTTGCGCGATGCGAGTTCCAAACAACCACGCGGCCTGTTGACGGCCGATGGGTCCCACGGACTGTCTCGCATCGTTGCTCGATCGATCGCTCCATCTGCTCCTGCAGCTCCGGGTCGGCTGACGAGCGAGCCCGCCAGCCGGCCAATCTGTTAGACGGCGACTGCCGCGGTGGCATTGATCCGTGCGGCGTCATAACTCTCGCCGGTCGCCATCAGCTTCCAGGCGATGCGGGCCACCTTGTTGGCGAGCGCCACGGCGGCAAGCTTCGGTGGCTTGCGCTTGATCAGTGCCAACAGCCAGCGCGAGTGATGGCCGCGCCCGCGTCTGGCCTGCTGGATGACCGCCGTTGCCCCGATCACCAGCAGGCGGCGCAGGTCCTCGTCGCCCGCCCGCGTGATCCTGCCAAGCCTGGTTTTGCCGGCGGTGGAGTGATCCTGGGGGGGAGGCCGAGCCAGGCTGCGAAGTGACGGCCGGAGCGGAAAGCATGGGGATCGGGTGTCTTCATCACGAGCGTCGTTGCAACGATCGGCCCGACAGAAGGGATCTGCGCCAGACGCCGGCCCACGGCGTCGGAGCGGTGCCAGGCCATCAATCTGGCTTCGATCTCCTGCAGCTCGCCCACGAGTCTGGTGTAGTCGCGGCCCAGCACCGTAAACAGCTCGCGTGCCAGGGCAGGAAGCGTCTCGTCCTGCGCAATCCGCGCCAGCAGCGGCTCGATCTTGTCGGTCCCTTGGGCCCCGATCAGGCCAAACTCCGCCGCATGGCCGCGGATCATATTGCCGAGCTGGGTGCGCCGGGCGATCAATCCAGCGCGGACACCCGTCAGCATCAGCGCGGCCTGCTGCTCGACCGTCTTGACCGGCACGAACCGCATGCTCGGCCGGCTCATCGCTTCACACAGCGCCTCCGCATCCCGACCGTCGTTCTTGTTCCGCGACACATAGGGCTTCACCAATTGCGGCGCCATCAACTTCACCTCGTGGCCCAGCTTGCGAAGCTCCCGTGCCCAATGGTGCGAGGCCCCACAGGCCTCCATCCCGATCACGGTCGGCGGCAACTTGGCGAAGAACTCCAGCACCTGCTTGCGCGCAAGCTTCTTGCGCAACACAGGCTGTTCCGCCGCATCAATCCCATGCAGCACAAAAATATACTTCGACGTATCCATTCCAATGCGGATAATCTCTCTCACGGACGGCTCCCTTGTCTGAGATTTGCAACAACCTCATTCTGGCACACTGATGCCGTAGGGGGCCGTCCACACCATCAACCACAAGTGTTTGTTATGCGCCGCGCTGTGGCCCCAGCGTGCCTCAACAACTTCACCCTGTGGTTATGGGTCCCGGCTTTCGCCGGGACGACAGTGTGGGTTGGGTCAGCCTTCATCGAAACAAATTCAGCGCTGCGTATTGCAGTAGCATGATGGTCTTGGCATCGACGATGCGGCCGTCGGCGATCATCGCGAGTGCCTCGTCGATCGCAAGCTCGAGCACCTCAATATCCTCGCCTTCGTCGGCAAGGCCGCCGCCGTCGCCGATGCGCATCGTGGCGTCGTATTCGGCGACGAAGAAATGCAGCTTCTCGGTCACTGCGCCGGGGGTCATGAACGCTTCGAACACCTTCCGCACGTGGTCGAGCCGGTAACCGATCTCTTCCTCCGCCTCGGCACGAATCCGCGCCTCGGGCGCGGCGTCGTCCAGCATGCCGGCGGCCGCTTCGATCAGGAGGTCGTCATAGCCCTTGACGAAGGCAGGATAGCGAAACTGCCGCACCAGCACGACGGTGCGGGTCTTCAGATTGTAGGGCAGCAGCACCGCGCCGTTGCCGCGGTCGTAGCTCTCGCGGATCTGTTCCTGCCACTCGCCATTGCTGCGGCGATAATCGAAGGTCGTGCTGGTGAGCAAGTAGCGTGCCTTGGAGAGGACGCGGACGTCCTTGACGCGGACGCGGTCGGAAATGCTCATGCGCAGACCCTGACTTCACTCACGGTGTCGGCTCGCGGCCGTCGAGCCATTTGGCGAGCATCACGGACGTGGATTCTTCGTAGCCGAGTGACTGGTAGAAGCCGCTTGCCTTGGCGTTCTCGCGCCGGACCAGCAATTGCAGCTTCGGCACGCCGGCCTTGCGCAGCCAGTCTTCAACAGCGCTCATGACGATGCGGCCAAGACCCTTGCCCTGGTGATCGGGATCGACCGCGACGTAATAGACCCAGCCGCGATGGCCGTCGTGGCCGACCATCGCGGTGGCCACGATCGCGCCACTGTGGCGGCCGGCCAGCAACGCCGAATTCGGTCCGCGCCGTGCCAGCGCGATGTCGGCCGTGGGATCGTTCCATGGCCGCGTCAATCCGCAGCGCTGCCACAGCGCGACGACGTCGGCGACGTCGCTGTCGGCAATCGGAGCAATGGAGAGGGTGGAAGAAGCCGTTGTCGATAGCGTCACAGCACTTTGCCCGGGTTCATGATGCCCAGTGGATCGAGCATCGCCTTGATAGCGCGCATCAGCTCGATCGCGACGTTGTCCTTTACGTCGGGCAATTCGTCGCGCTTCAGCACGCCGATGCCGTGCTCGGCCGAGATCGAGCCGCCCATGCGCAGCACGATCTCGAACACGACGGCGTTGACTTCGTGCCAACGCGCCAGGAAATCCGCGGCGTTGCCGCCGATCGGCTGGCTGACATTGTAGTGGATGTTGCCGTCGCCGAGATGGCCGAACGGCACCGGCCGCGAGCCCGGGATCAGCTTGACCACCGCGGCATTCGCCTGCTCGATGAAGGCGGGGACGGCGGCCACCGGCACCGAAATATCGTGCTTGATCGAGCCGCCTTCCGGCTTCTGCGCCGCCGACATCTCGTCGCGCAGCTTCCAAAACGACTGGCGCTGGCTCAAATTCGCGGCGATGACGGCGTCGTCGACGATGCCGTCCTCCATACCCCGGGCCAGGATCGCCTCCAGCGTGTCGCGGGCGTCCTCGCGCGACGACGACAGCTCCATCAGGACATACCAGGGGTATTTGGTCGTCAGGGGATCGCGGATGTCGATGCCGTGTCGGATCGAGAAGTCGACCGCGATATCGGCGAGCAGCTCGAAGCTGGTCAGGCTGCCGGCCGCCTCGTTGCGCGAGATCGACAACAGCTTCAGCGCCGCCTCAGGCGACTGCAGGCCGACATAGGCGGTCTCCACCGCGCGCGGCCTTGGAAACAGCTTGAGTGTCGCCGCCGTGATGATGCCGAGCGTGCCTTCGGCGCCGATGAAGAGGTTGCGCAGGTCGTAGCCGGTGTTGTCCTTCTTCAGCTTCGAGAGCGCGTTCAGCACCCGCCCGTCGGCCAGCACGACCTCGAGCCCCAGTGCCATCTCACGCGCGACGCCATAGGCCAGCGCCGCGGTGCCACCGGCATTGGTCGAGAGGTTGCCGCCGATGGTGCAACTGCCCTCGGCGCCGAGCGACAGCGGGAACAGCCGGTCGACATCGGCCGCGCGCTGTTGCGCAACCTGCAGCACCACGCCGGCCTCGCAGGTCATGGTGTTGGATTCGACGTCGATGTCTCGAATCTTGTCCATGCGCCGCATCGAGACGACCACTTCGCCATTGTGCGGCGTCTGGCCGCCGACCAGGCCGGTGTTGCCGCCCTGCGGCACCAACGCGATCCCGTGCTCGGTCGCAAGCCTGCAGATCGCGACGACTTCCGAGGTCGAGCCCGGGCGCAGCACCAGCGGCGAACGGCCGTGGAACAGGTCGCGCTCCTCGGTGACGTAGGGTGCGATGTCAGCAGCATCGGTGACCGCATATTTTTCGCCGACGATGGCGCGGAATTTCTGGATCAATTCGGGCGGAAGCGGCGGCACGGCAGGCTGGACGATATTCATTGTTCCTGGTCTTTCACTCCCGGTTTAGTCGCGTCCGACGGCCGCGCGGCGCAACCGGTCATTGATCGCTTCGCCGAGGCCTTCGTCCGGAATCGGCATCACCGCAATTGCATCAGCGTTTTTTGTGTCGAGCGTGCGAAGATAGCCGAAAAGATTGGCGGCGGCCTCGGCGAGATCGCCACGCGGGGACAGATTCATCACGGCAGAGGCGCTTTCGGCTCGCGCCACCTTGGCCGGCCCGAACGCCAGCAGCGCTTCGCCGACATGGACGTCGCTGGCATTGAGCCGGACCGGTGTGCGCGGTGCGTAATGAGACGCGAGCATGCCGGGCGCGAGTGGCTGGTTGTCGCTCTCCGCGTCGGGCGGCAACGATTGCAGCGGGTGGCCGAGCACGCGCTCGATCTCGGCGCGCGGCAGTCCGCCGGGCCGCAGCAGCACCGGATCGGAGAAGCAGCCGACGATGGTGGATTCGATGCCGACCTCGACCGCGCCGCCATCGACGATCAGGTCGATGCGGCCGGCGAGATCGCCGTTCACATGCTCGGCCGTGGTCGGCGAGACGTGGCCGGACAAATTGGCCGATGGCGCGACCACGGCGCCGCCGAAGGCTTTGATAATGTCGCGTGCCACCTTGTGGGCCGGGACCCGAATCGCGACGGTTTCGAGGCCGGCGGTGGCCAGCTCTGCCACCGGGCAGGACAGGGCCTTGGGCAGCACCAGGGTCAGTGGTCCCGGCCAAAAGGCCTGCGCGAGCCGCAGGGCCTGCCCGTCGAAGCGCGCGATCCGGCGGGCCGCGGCGAGATCGGCGACATGGGCGATCAGCGGATTGAAGGCCGGCCGGCCCTTGGCCTGGTAAAGGCGGGCGATTGCGGCGGCATTGCCGGCATCGGCACCGAGGCCGTAGACCGTCTCGGTGGGGAACGCCACCAGCCCGCCCTCGCCTAAAATGCCGGCCGCAGTCGCCGTGGCAGCAGCGCCGGCGGGCAAAAGCAGCGTTTTCAGGCCTGTTTCCACTGTGACTCAAATCCTCAATTCGGTGCCTTGCGGTCCCCGAAACCCGACGCTATAAGCCGCGTTCTTAGTCGGAGTGTGGCTCAGCCCGGTAGAGCACTGCGTTCGGGACGCAGGGGTCGCAGGTTCGAATCCTGCCACTCCGACCATTCTTTCAAGTACTTATAGATTCGATGTTTTTTGCGCGCAATGAAATGCGCAACGATTTGGGGCGTGACAGCCTTGTCTGTCGACGTCAAGGACGTCGAGGAGCCATCCGCGACGACCTTAAACTGTTCGAAACCGGAAAAGGGACGATCGGGGAGCGCGAGAGAACCAGCCCCTGGCAGGATGTTACGTAGAACAACATCAAGCACCACAAGTCCTCCCTTGGGACCTACGAGCTGATTTTGGTCGACCGCGCGGTTTGATCAGAAACGGTTCCGTTACGCGGCTTGATACCGGCTTTCCTGTTATTCTCGTTCGCGGTTCCGGTCGACCAATCGACAAAGTCGCGACAAAGCTGTGCCCTGAGCTCACTGACAGCTTTATCACCAAAGAAGTTGTTGAGATCGCGCAGGCGAATAAGGAGCAGGTCATGCTGCGACCACGCGCGTTCGTCGCCTTATTACGCGGCCTTCTACAATCGCGGGCTCGTGTTCATCGATAGGCAAGAATACGCAAAGGTGATCTCGGACTTTAAGTTCGTGTTGCAGGCTGATCCGAAGAACCCTCTTGTTCTCTATCGTCTGGGCGCGGTGCTTGTGAAGACAGGTGATACTGATGCTGGCAACGCCGATTTAGCTGAAGCAAAGGCAATCAAACCCGACATTGAGGAAGAGATTCGGCAGGGAGGTCCCTAAGTCCGGAGCTTAAAACTGCGTGTGCAGGCGCGTGGCGACCGCTGACACCGGGCCTCGATCTCTGTTGTAGGCTGGATTGGTGATGAACTGATAGTCGAACGTGAGCTGCCACATATTGATAGGTATCGTGTAGTACGTCTCCAATATCTTCTCAGGCCCGGGGTTTGGCAGCGCCCCATCTCCTATCAAGGCGGTGTAGCCGCCAGCGGCCAAGTAAGCCTGATGGGCTTTCGATATTGTGTTGAGAATGCCGGCGATTGCGAACGTATCGTTGGGTCGGCCCCAGAATTGCCCATTGACTTGTAAGCCCCCTGCGAGGGTCGCGTCGTCGTCAGTGAACGCATAGGCCTCGAGCTGACCTGGAGAGTAGCCCGCACGCATGAACAGGCCGAGACCCGGCAAGATTTGTTGCTCCAAGTTGGCGGAAATGCCTGACTTGCTGGTGTAGGTGCGCACCGATGCAAGGCTTGGTACGGTCCCGGTCAAGGCTGCGAGTTGAACCGCGTCGGTGAAGTTTCCGAGACGAGCGCGCGTCAGGTATCCGGTGACCAATACCTTGCCCGGTTGACCCCACAGGTCGTAACGCCGCTCAATTTCTCCCAACATCTGGAATTGACCAAACGATGGGTCAAGGTCGCTGCTGTTCGGGACATCCGGACCATCGAACACGCCCGCGCGAAACGTCCACTGCCCGGCGTACCACTCGACTGCCGCACCATAAGTGAATGCCCAAGCGTCAGCTGCGTAGTCGAAGGACCCGGTATTGACCAAGGTCCAATTCAGGAAGTCGCCACGCGGATCGTTCGCATATTTGTTCTTGTCGAAGATATCGACGACGCTGAGCTTGCCGACCGTCAACACGATCCGGTCGCTCGACTGCGTGCCGGCAAACTGATTGAAGCCAGCATCAACTTTCTGGCTTTCGCCGCCGAGGTCGATTGTCTGACGCAAGAATGCTCGCGGTAATCGCGCGTACGGATACGCCGAGCCGACCTTGTAGGCTTCTGCGCTTGGAAAGCCGGCAACACCAAACGTGCTGCTTAAACCAAAACCCTGGTCGATTTCCGGATCGATCCAAATCTCCGCGCCCTTCCAGGGTCGAAAGCCGAGATAAAGATCGAGGTCCCACGTTTCGCGCCCGGCATTCGGGGCAAGGCTGTTTTGCCCGCTATAGGGGGTGCTGAATGGAAAGGCGTATTGGGTGACTAAAGTCGTCTGACCGTGAATCGCGAAGTTGTCGTTTTCCAGCGATGGGACGCCCTTGGTGAATACATCGATCTTCGATGGATCAGCACCAAGCTGATAGTTCACGCCAAGCCTGACGCTTTGCATTGACAGGTCAGAACTGTACGTCTGGCCAGCTGCGGGAAAGCTCTTTTGGCGACTTCCGAAATTGGTTTCGAGGAATTCGAGTTTTGCTGTCCAGTTTGGCGCGATCGGAACCTCCACGCCTGCACCAGCTGCCCAACCCCATCGAGTCAGCAGAGCGGTATCAGTTGTGCCTAGGGTGACGTTGCCTCCCGCGAGTTGCGTCCGCTCCAGTTTGTCGTATGCCCAGGCAAGGCCGCCCGTCCCGTATACCAGCCAATTGCCGAAAGCGTAACCAAGGCGGCCGCGCAACGTTCCGTAATCCAACACGGTATCGGTATAGCTCGCCTGGCCGCTTAACGCCGACGCTATCGTTTGAGTGCCGGCAATCGTGTTTGGGGCCGAGAAATCCGCTTCAACGCCCAACAGGACGCGCGAAGGCAGCATGTAGTTGTAGCCCGCCTGCAATCCAAAGAGGTAGCTGCCGGTCCCCTTAAACGCATCGAATGAATTGAAGAAGTTCAGCGAACCATTCAAGGGTGCCGCTGCGCTTCCTTGGGTTGCGGTCCAGTCGGACGTGCCTGTCGCATAGCCAAAGTGGCTGCCGAGATAGAACCCGGTCCAATCCGAAGAAGTCGGCGCGGGCGGAGCTTTAACAGGCATGACCGGGAGGTCAGCTGCCGCCGCCGGACGGAAGACGAGAAAAGTAGAAAGAGCGACAGCTCCCCTCAAAAACGAGTGCCTCATATCCCGTCCCAAACGACATCCCACTTACTCAATATTCACGCAGGATTTGCAAGCGCACGTGTCCTTCTTCCATGGTTATGTGACGGATTTGCAACAGCAATTCGCCCTCGGCAGCAGGGATCGCAGGTGTCATCGCAGCGTGGGAGAAGGGCATCGAAAGCGGCGTGAGCCTCTGGCCGGATGGCCGTGCGTACCATCGGGCTTTCAGAAAGCCTCAACGTGACCATTGCGCTCGGTTCGCTTGAGGATTGCTTCGGCAGAGCAGATCTTTTTTGCAATGATAGGCCACACAGTGTTGGGCCGCTTACCGTGTCGAACTTTTACTCCCCCGCCCGCCGCCTTTTGCGCAAGTGCTGGGGCTTGAAGCGAATACAAAACGCAAATACAAAAGCCATGGCTCGCGAAACAAATTCGTTGGATTTATCAACGACGAAGCTGGCTGCAGGCAGTACCTACCCAACTGTACCAACAAAATCAATAGCTTATTCTAGTCCTCGCTCGAAGCCAATAACCGCTAGCTACCGTGAAGCTACCACGGCGACGGAAACGCGGTCTGGTTCTAAAAGCGGTCATCCGTAATGACGAGGTCATTGCTTCGAGTACTGTTTGCGACGTCACTCAACCTGATGAAATGCTCCCGAGTCCTTGCGCGATTCGCGGCGGTGATAACGTGAGAACGCAAGTCAGTCCCGACAGTCCCAGCGACCGACGGCAAGCGAATTCCCTACGCCGTCGTACCGGCTGATCGGTACGCATACGACGAAGACCGCCAGATTGACGCATGCGCGCGGGCATGGCGAGCTCTATGATGGCGTTGCGCGAAGGTCAGGCGGCCTGCTGATCGGCAGGCTTGTCGGCTTGGCGCAGGAGCTTCCATTCCCAGGGCAGCAGTTCGTGCAGACGCGATGCGGGAAGATCTGCGATACGGGCGAGGACGTCGGCGAGCCAGGCCTTGGGATCGACGTCGTTGAGGCGACAGGTCGTGATCATCGTCAGCATGATGGCGGCACGGTCAGCACCCCGCCGGCTGCCAGCGAAGGTCCAGTTGCGCCTTCCCAAGGCGATGCCTCTCAATGCGCGCTCAGCGCAATTGTTGGTCAAGCAGATCCTGCCATCGTCGAGGAAGCGGGCGAAGTCGTCCCAGCGCCTGAGCATGTAATTCATCGGTTTCAGGACCTCGGCAGAGCGCGACAGGGTTTCGCGCTCACGCAGCAACCAGGCGTGCATGTCCTCGAGAAGCGGCTTGCTCTTTTCCTGGCGCACGGCACGCCGCTCGTCGGCGCTACGGCCATTGATGGCGCGTTCGAGCTCGAACAGCGCGTCGAGGCGCCTGACCGCCTCCAGCGCGATCGGGGAGACCGGTTTGCCCTTGTTACCTTCCCGAGCATTTTTCTCGATGTCGGCCAGCTCGAAGAAGCCCCGCCGCGCATGGGCCAGGCAAAACGCCGGTGTGATCGGCAGCACCTTCTTGCGCGGGTCGAACAACGGCTCAAAACCATTGTAGCAATCGGCTTGCAGGATGCCGGCGAAGGCGGCCAGATGCTTCTGCGGGTGCTCACCTCGCCGGTCGCTCGAGGCGTAATAGACCGCCGCCGGCGGCGCAGGCCCGGCAAAGGGCCGGTCATCCCGCACATAAGTCCAGATCCGACCGGTCGTGCACTTGCTTTTGGCCAGGATGCGGATGGTGGTGTCGTCGCCATGAAGGCGCTCGGCAGCGAGCACATGGCGTTCGATCAAGTGGAAGAGCGGCATGACGGCGAAGGTCCCGTGGCCGACCTGGTCGGCCAGCGTCGACAACGGCAGGTCGATCCCCTCGGCCTTAAAGCGCGCACTCTGGCGGTTGAGCGGGATATGCATGCCGAACTTGTCGAACAGGATCGTCGCCAACAACTGCGGGCCGATGAAGCCGCGCGGCGTGGCATGGAACGGCGCCGGCGGCTGGCTGATCTTCTCGCAATCGCGGCAGGTGAACTTCTCGCGCACCGTCTCGATGACCTTGAAGCGACGCGGGATCTCCTCCAACGTCTTGGTCACATCCTCGCCGATCTTCGCCAGCCGCGATCCGCCGCAGCAGGCGCAGCTCGTCGGAGCCTCGATGACGACGCGCTCGTGTTCGATGTCATCCGGCCATGGCTTGCGCACCGGCCGCTTGCGCATGAAGGGGCGGACGTTCTGCGTCTTCGCCGCCGCGGCCTGTGCGGCAAGCTCATCCTCGCTCGCCGTGGTGACGAGTTCTTCGAGCTCCAACTCCAGCTGCTCGAGCAGCCGTGCCGTGCGCTCGGAGCGCTGCCCGTACAGTTCGCGTTTGAGCTTCTCGATCCGCAGCTCGAGATGCGCGATCAGCGCCTCGTTGTCCGACAGCTCTGCCCGCGCGCTGGCAGCCACCGCTTCGGCTTGCAGCCGCGCCTCACGCTCGGCCTGCAGTGCCGCCAGGGCACTCACAAGGTCCGAAGGAAGATCGTCCGGCTTCGATATCATGAAGCCATTGAATCAGATCAAGCAGCAGATGCAAACCGTAAAAGCGGCTATCCGACCCGCGTCGGACGTTGGGTTTCTTGAGGATTGCGCCAATCGATTCCGGACAACAGATAGCTCAACTGCGCCGGAGAGATCGTTACCGATTCACCGGCAACCGATGGCCAGATGAACCTTCCTCTCTCGAGTCTTTTGTAACTCAGTTGGAAATGCAAGCGGTTCATCAGTCCCGTTGCAGCTTGTGACGGTGAGCCATCCCTTTCATCCGTATTCCGGCCAGAGAGGTGCCTGCGTCGGGAGGCGTGGCAACCGAGCGGGCAAGCTGTTGCTGCTGCGCTTTGACGATGGCCGAATTTGCTCTGTTCCGCCGCAATGGACCGATGCAGCAGGCCCCAATCTCGAGGGGGTGGTGGGAGATGGGCGCGCACTGTGCAGTCTCGCCGATCTACTGGCTCTCAGCGGCCTTGTAGAGCGCCTCATGTTGCAAGGCAGGTGCATGACGCCGAAAGGCTGTAAAGTAAATTTTGCCGGAAATGTAAGCGAAATAACGCCGCAAAGCCCATGGACGCTTCGCTAAATGTTGCCTATTTGTAGATCTCAAATACACCATTAGGCGGCAGCGTGGTGCTTGACCATTTAGTCTTGTGCGGCATATTAATAGTTACGTTTATTGAGTCGACCTTGGAGAGCGACGCAGGTGTCGGACGGCGTCAAACACAAGCGATCGAAGGTCAGCGCTCTGGCCGCGGATGGGGTGCTCAATCCGGCTCCGGAGAAAGTCGGCGACCCGAAATTCCAGGAGAACGACTTCTTCGACCCGCGAGACATCGTGCAAGTGAAGTACGAAATGCTGCGGCGCGTATCGGTCGACAAAATGTCGGTAACGGAGGTGTCCGACGAATATGGCGTCTCTCGGCCAACTTTCTACCAGGCCAAAGCGGACTTCGAGGACGCGGGTCTGGCCGGTCTGGTGCCCAGGAAACGCGGACCGCGCGGGCCACACAAGATCCAAGGCGACGTACTGGCCTTCCTCAAGGCACAGGTGGAGCCCGGCGAACCCATTCGGGCGCGCGCACTGGCAAACCAGCTTCGGACCGAGTTCGGCCTCGATATCCATCCCAGAACAATCGAACGTGCGCTCGGCGTAAAAAAAACAGCGTGACCAATCGTGGCCCGGGACCGCATTGCACGATGTCGTCCAACGCCACCGAACAATACGAAATACTGCGCGCAGCCGCGCTCGGCGCCGTTTTGCCGCCGGAGGCGCGCAGCGGCCTTACCATCCTTCTACACCGCGGCATGTGGGCGTGGACGCGTGCGATTTTGCGTGAGCCTTGCCGGCGCCAACCCATTGCCGTGCCGCTGAGGGCTGGCCTGCCCATCGCGGACGAAACTTCCGAGCGACACACAATCATCCACTTGCTCGCCGCCATCGTGATGGCAACCCCTGAACGGAAAACAGCATGAACGAAAAGCTCAAGGTCCAATCGCATCATCTCGAGCGGAGCGCCTATCTCTACATCCGGCAGTCGTCGATGCGACAGGTCATGGAGAACGTCGAAAGCACCAAGCGTCAATACGATCTTCGCGGTCGCGCGATCGGACTTGGATGGCGCGACGACCAGATCATCGTCATCGACAGCGACCAGGGCGTATCCGGCGCATCTGCGTCATGGCGCGAAGGCTTCCAGCACTTGGTGTCCGATGTCGGCATGGGGCGCGCGGGGATCGTCATGGGGCTGGAGGTATCCCGCCTCGCCAGAAACAATGCAGACTGGCACCGACTGCTAGAGATATGCGCCTTGGCTGACACGCTTATCCTCGATGAAGACGGCGTGTACGACCCGGCCAACTTCAATGACCGCCTGTTGCTCGGGCTCAAGGGCACGATGAGCGAAGCTGAACTGCATGTTATCAAGGCCCGATTACGCGGCGGCATCCTCAACAAGGTGCGTCGTGGTGAATATCGTTGCCCTCTGCCGACCGGCTTTATCTATGATGAGATTGGCGATGTCGTTCTCGATCCGGACGCTCAGATCCGGGAGATGATCTCCCACTTCTTCGAGACGTTCTCGCGGGTCGGGTCGGCTACGCAGACCGTCAAGACGTTCACCAGGGAAGGTCTGCTCTTCCCCTCACGTCTGCGCAACGGCAAACAAGTGGTCTTCCAACAGCTGACCACATCGACCGCCATGCGCATGCTGCACAATCCTCGTTACGCGGGTGTCTATGCCTATGGCCAGCGCCTTTACCGCCGGACCGTCGATGGAAAGAAGCAGCTCCGCAAACGGGACCCCAAGGAATGGCTCGCCTGCATTCCGGACGCCCATCCCGGCTATATCAGCTGGGAGCAGTTCCAGCACAACCTCAAGGTACTCGAGGCCAATGGCCAAGGTTATCAAGCCGTTCGCGCTTCGCCACCGCGCGAAGGCGCGGCTTTACTACAAGGGCGTGTCATATGCGGGCGTTGCGGCAGTCATATGAGCGCCCGTTACGCGGCCCGACGCGGCCAGGTGGACACCTGGTATGTCTGTCACCGCGCTTACGCCTCTCGCGGCGAACCCCACTGTCAGTCGATCGCAGGCTGGCCTGTCGACGAAGCGGTCGGCGAATTGATCGCCGCCGAAATGACGCCTGCCGCCGTGGAGTTAGCATTGGAGATCCGAAAAGAGATCGAAGCGCGTCATGACGAAGCGGACAGACTCCGGCTCCGTGCCGTCGAACGCGCCCAGATCGATGCCGATCTTGCACAGCGGCGGTTCATGCTGGTTGATCCGAACAACCGCCTGGTTGCGGACACTCTTGAACGCGAATGGAACGAAAAACTGCGCGTGCTGGCTGATGTGCGAGAAGAAAGAGAACGTGCTCTGTGCGAAGATCGGGTGACGCTCGACGATGCGATCCGGGATCGATTGATCGCCATGACGGCCGACTTCAAAACAGTCTGGTGTGATCGGACCTTGCCGAACCGCGAACGCAAGCGGCTCCTTGCCTATCTCGTCGAAGACGTCACCTTGCTCAAGTTCCCGGCCGAGGGAGAGACCCGGATCCACATCCGCTTCAAAGGCGGAAAGACCGAAACATTGACCACTCAGAACCCAAAATCCTCCGCACAACAGGTAAAGACCCGGTCCGAGGTGGTCGAACTGGTCGACAAGCTTCTCGACGATCATATCTGCGCCGAAATCGCTGACATCCTGAATGACCGAGGGATCCGCCCCGGCGGCTCAGCACGCCGTGCTAAAGCCGACGCGAAGTTCACTGATTTGCGGGTCATCTATCTTGTTAAACAATATGGTCTGCGCTCTCGCTATGATCGGCTGCGCGAACGGGGGATGCTGACAAAAGCGGAGGCCTGCGCCAAACTCGGCATCACCGAAAGTACCCTGGTCAGATGGGCGAAATACGGCATCGTGAAAAGACATGCCTACAATGGCTATATCGGCCTCTATGAACCGCCAGGACCGCACGTTCCGGCCAAGCAATGCAGCCGATGGAATCAGCTTGCCCACCGCGCTGAGATCATTCGTCAGCTCAACTCATCAAAATGCACCGATCCCAAAGAAAGGGCTGTAGTATGAAGCCAATTAGTTGGTAAACAGGCATGCTCCCTGGCCATCGTGCCAAATGACCTTCAAAAGATCGCCGCGTTTGCCCCTGAAGCAGAAAAGACCGCCGCCCATGGCGTCGCGCTTGAGCACTTCCTGCACGCGCAGAGCCAGGCTCGGAAAGCCACACCGCATGTCGGTATGGCCCGTCGCCAGCCATACTCGCACGCCTGTCGGTATCGGGATCACCGTAGTGTCTCCAGCCCTCGCATGATCCGTAGCAAAACCGCGACATCGACGTTGCGATCCACGATCACGCGGCGGCCATTCGCGGTCACGACTTCCAGAGTGCCAGTCGCCGCCGGTGCCGCACGCTCCGTCGTGGACTGGACTTCCGACACAACCCGGGCCGGGACAAATCCACCTACCTGACAGCCGCCACCAAGCTGGCCGTCGCGATAGGCCTTGCGCCACGAAAACAGAAGCTGTTTCGAAAGCCCATGATGCCGTGCCGTCGCCGACACCAGCCGCGGACCCGAAAAACTTTCCTCGACAATCCGCAGCTTCTCGGCAGCCGACCAGCGCCGACGCCGACCAGTCTCCACAATTTCAAGGCGACGCACTTGGCGACTATCAGTAAGGATATCCATACCGACAGTCAGCTACAGACCGGATAAACTCGCAAGACGGCCGTCTTCGGACGAGTACGCTGATCGCGACGGCCAGTCAAGATCAGCGTCGACCCGGTTCGCAATGCGCTGTCGGTAGCGAGCCAAAGACGTTCATGGAAAAGCAAGCTAGGCGAGAAAGATCGTGAGTTTCTTCGAGCGTCTAAAGACAGAAGCATCAGCTGAGTGGCGGGCCTACACCGAGCATCCCTTCACCAACGGATTGGCAGACGGCTCGCTCCCAGAAGCGGCGTTTCGCCACTACCTCGTTCAGGACTACCTGTTCCTCATCGAGTTTGCTCGCGCTTACGCGCTCTCGATCTACAAGTCGCCCAAACTTGCCGACATGCGTGAAGCAGCGGCAGGCCTTTCGGCCATCCTTGATGTCGAGATGAACCTGCATATGAAGCTCTGTGCCAGTTGGGGTCTATCCCCTAGCGACCTTGAACAAACCCCTCCGGCGGTCGAGATGCTGGCCTATACACGCTACGTGCTCGACGCAGGAATGCGCGGCGATTTGCTGGCACTCAAGGTGGCGCTTGCCCCCTGCGTCATCGGGTACGCAGAGATCGCAACGCGGCTCGCCTCGCGACCCGATGCGGACGCTGCGACGAACCCCTATCGCGTTTGGATCGCCGAGTACGCCGGCGTGCCGTACCAGGAGGTCGCGGCAAAAGCGCGGGCGCACATGGAGCATCTCGCCGATCTCTACGCCACGCCGGCCCGCGAGGCAGAGCTGATTGCGATCTTCAAGGAAGCCACCCGACTCGAGGCAGACTTCTGGGAGATGGGCTGGCGCGCGGGCCAGCGTGTTGAATAACCCTTTCGGCAATCGTCGGGCTCATAACTTGAAAGTTATAGGTTCAAATCCTATCCCTGATTTGAACCTATCAAGCAGATAGCGTTGCACAGCTAATCCCTTTGACTGCCGCACAAGCGTCTATTTTGCGAGCTTGGCGAGTCTACGAAATTCATTGGGTAGGACACCATAGGCATCCCTGAAGCGGCGTCCAAAGTGGGTCATATCGGAAAACCCCCAACCATACGCGATCTCACTCACTGTTCGATGCGCCTGAGCCGGATCTTGAAGCGATTGTCGGCATCGGGCAAGTCTTTTGGCCAATATCAGGCGGCCGATTGACGTACCTTGTTCGGCGAGCAGGACGTTGGCATATCGAACGCTGATGCCCACCACATCCGCGACGGTTTGTGCGTCCAGATCGGGATCAGCTATTCTCGATTTGATAGCGGTTCCTATATTCGTAAGCATTATCGCTTTAGCAGACGAAACGCGTGCTCTGTTGTCCATCGTATTCGCGAGCGATATTGCCACCAAATCGAGAATGTGATTGGCGACTATCTCGTCGCTTGCGGCGCTCATCTTCCCCACAAGGCCGGGCATCATTGCCGAGAATGTTGATGTTAATTCATCTTCCGCCCGATCAGTCGTAATCAGACGTGCGGCAACGTTCCGAGCACTTCCCACACGAGCTTCCAAACTGGTTCGCGGGATCTTTAACACCAGCATCTGGGAGTTTCGCAGGAACTTGGCGCCGTATGGCAGCAGGGGATCCAACAGCGTCAAATGCCCTGTCGTCAGGATCACCTCTCGATCATTCTGCTCAAGAATGACCGAGCCAGATATCTGCCGACAAACAAACAGCTCGTCCGAGCCGGTGCGCGACACATGCACTGCCGTGTGCGACACGTTCATCGGCGAATTGCGAAAAAGAACAAGACCTAAGTTTCCAAGCGATCCTGCTTTGATCTCGGCCTCAAATTCCAGACGTGTCTCCGGCTCGGAGGAGTGACTAACCAACTGTTCGCAGGCAACGCTGTGCCAAAAGTCAAACCGCTCGCGCGGGTGCAAGAGAGAAGTCGTAAAGACGGTCTCCACTTAAAGTTCCTTTGCGTTGAGTGGCCGAGCCATATTTCCTACACGGCCGATCTACCTCTTCGTCAATGTTATATGACAAATCGGACGTCGGTTGGGAGGACTGACGCTACACAGACCAACCGCGTCCGCGCATCTGCGGACTAGGCGCGGTCTAATGCGAGATTGCGATCCTTAACCAACCAACCTGGCAGAACGCCTCCGACGAGTCCCGGAATCGACGCCGTTTCCGAACGACCTGCCAGCAAACGAGCCCGGTTCGTCTTGACCAGGGACCTGAGAGGTGGCGACGCGGAAGCCCCGGTATCGCTTGTGCGACCTCAAAAGAAACTGAAGAGCGTAACGTTCGGTCCCCCGCTGGTGGCCAAATGCGCATCGATCGATGGCACCGTGTGCACCGAATGCACCATGCTGACAGTTTGGGCTGATGGCGCGCGACGTAAGGTCAGCCCGATGGCGGGATCATTTACGGAGTTTCTCCTGCTGCTTGGTTCGTCACCGAAGCCGGTTGTTCGTCAATGCAAACGAGTTTGGGCGTAGGGTGACGAAATTGGCGTCGAATACGTCGACCTAGTCTCTTGGCGCACATCGATGGCCTATCAAGATCATAGTCCCGCACGCCTGTCATCAAGTTCTTGGTTGAAGCGGCTTGCTGACGATTTGGCGGCTGATGTCGATGCCTATACAGGGGAGACGCGCTTCACAGTCGAAGAGATGAGACGCTTTCTGGCAGTAAAGGGCTATCGGGAGCTATTGCAGCGCATGCAGGCAGCCCGAGACGGGAAGTGCGGCAGCGACGCCCTCAGGTGCGTCGCGCGAGCAATGCGGGACTACGCGCTCGAACGGCCAGCCCTGTCCGTGGCTACATTTCGCACGCCGACGACGGACACGCCTGAATGGCGCGCGGCCGAGGCCCAGATTCGCGAGTTCATGATGAGCTTGTTCGCAGAATGCGGGCTGCAAAAGGATGCCGCAGTGCAGGCGATCCGCATCTTGAGGAGTATCGTGCGCGGTTTCGTAATCCATGAAGTGATGAACTCCTTCTTCGATCCCGCTTCTTACGAAGAGTCTTATGAATGCGGTATCCAACTGTTCATCGCCGGACTTCAGGCGCTTGACCGGTGTGCCTTCGATGCGGACGCTGTCGGTGCGGACCGCGCATGACAACATGCAATGCCAAAGCGACAAAAGTCTCACTTTACATTCGGATCAAAATTGCAACTACTGGGCGTAATATGCTTCGAACCTCTCACGAATGAGATCTACGATGCCCGCACACACATCGTACTGCAACATTCCGATAGAAGTTGTTCGGACCGTGATCGCAGTTGCTGAAACAGGGAGCTTTACAAAGGCAGGTGCACGATTAGGCCTCAGCCAACCGGCGATAAGCTCGCAAATAAAGCGCATTCAAGGGCTGCTTGGCGGAGACCTTTTCACGCGTACTCCAAATGGAACATCAGTCACGGCTTTGGGCAAGCTGGCTCTTAACGAGGCACGAAAAATCATAGAAGCAAACGATCAAATGCTTCGATTGGGTGGAATTGCGGACGGGCCGCCGCCGCTTCGGCTCGGCGTCAGTTCACTGTTCGTGAGAGAGTTTTTGAGGAGTCAGAACCCACGGAGCCTCTCGGGGATCGTCATCCATACAGAAAACTCGATTGGCATCGCGCGGAGCTTGCTTGACGGATACATTGATATTGCGTTCTTGCTGGAAAGGTCCGAGAGCGCGATACTCGCCGATCTTGTAATCAATCAGTGCGAGGAGCCCTTTGTCTGGGTTCGGTCAAAAGACTTTGTTCTGCGGCCTGGAGCGCCCCTTCCACTGGTTACCTGGCCGGGGGATACTTTGATGATCCGCGCGCTGACCGAAGCCGGTCTGGGGTACAGTATCGTCTTTAACAGCCCTGACTATCATACGAAAATCGCTGCGCTGGAAAGCGGGCTGGGGCTGGCCGCTCTTCCCCGGCGCGTGATTCCACCATCTCTCGTGGAAGCCAAAGACTACTTCTTGCCTCGCTTACCGACTGTACGGTTACTGCTATGCGCTCAAAAAGACGAGCGAACTAGAGCGGCACCGATCCTGAGGGAACTTTCACCTCGCTTTTTCGGACAAACCCGAAATCCGGCATTGGATCAAATTTCATCGTGACGCGTAGTCCGGCCACACGTACCTTGCTACCTCGTCGTTGAGACCAGACTCGACGGTGCTGTCCGCGTTTGACACCTCGTGTCCTAATTCGATTTGTGGGTGTCCTTAATTGCTTACGCCGCGTTTTGCTGGGACTTAAAGAACAAAAAATAACCTGCGTGAGTTGGGCTCATGCTAGGGGAAAGCGCCATGTGCGAAGAATGCATCGGAATGGATCGGAAGCTTGAGCGCTGTTTCCGGCTGCAAAAATCAGTTACCGACAGCCAGTTTCTGATGCAACTCCAAGAGCTGATCGATGAACTCGAGTCGCGGAAGCTGGAACTTCACCCCGAGATCGACGACGGCTAAGGGCCGCCTCAGTTGGTGGCGTTCGCGTTCGGCTCCGGGCTTGAGGTTGGCGGCCTTCGAGCGCGCTGCATCTGCCAGTTGGAGCACCGGTCGATCCTGGCACGCTGGTCTCTCTGGTCCTTGAAGGGTGAGCGGGTAAGGTTGAGACAGATCGAACCGACCAAATCCGCCAACGCCCAAGCCCGGATCATCCTGCTGCCTTCCGGTGCAACTCTTCGTTTAGGAACTAATGGACCTCCCAAGAATCGATTCCGCGTGCCGACTGACTCCTCAGCACCAGGTCGGCTCGAGTGGCTCCGGGCTATCTGACGGTCGTCCGGCGCCGCTTGCTTGGCGGTAGCGTTGGATCGCCTGATGTCCTCTGACCAGGAGTTTCTGTTTTATCCGATCGACACGGGCGAAGATCCTGCGTGTCTCGGCTGCAGCAGGCTGATGCTTTTCGCCAACTACGAGGCTCGCGAAGGTAAGCCCGACTTCATCAACTTCCGCTGCGAGAATTGCGGCCGGTCCGAGAAGTTCATTTGCGAGCCATGACTCGCGAAGTCAGCGTCGGTGCTGATTCCGCTCGATGTCGCCCACCATTCCGGAATGATGTCGCCCACCGTTCCGATTTGATCTCGCCCGCCATTCCGAGATGATCTCGCCCACCATTCCGGGATGATGTCGCCCGGGGGTGACGAGGCCTCTTCTGGCTCCGCTACGGTCCCGCCTTTCGGCTTTGCGAAGGGGACCTGGATGCCGACGGAGAGGTTTGCGATGCGCCATGTGCGCGATGTGATCAGATTGAAGTCGGCCGGGATGCCGACCCGTGAGATTGCGCGGCGGTTGGGAACGGCGCCGTCGACGGTGCGTTTGACGATCCGCCGGTTCGAGGCGGCGGGCTTGACCTGGCCGTTGAGCGATGACCTGACGGATCCTGTCCTGGAGGCCCGGCTGTTCGCGGGGGGCGGCGCCGGTTCTGGCACCCGGCGGGGCCATCGCCGGCAATCCGAGCCGGACTGGGCGGCGGTGCACCGCGAGCTGCGGCGCAAGCACGTGACGCTGTCGATCCTGTGGGAGGAGTACATCGCGGGCGAACCCGGCGGGTATCGCTATTCGCGTTTCTGCGAACTCTACCGCACCTGGGAAGGCCGGCTGTCGGTCACGATGCGCCAGTCGCATGCAGCCGGCGACAAGCTGTTCGTCGACTATGCCGGCGACGGCGTGCCGGTCGTGATCGACCGGCTGACCGGCGAGCGGCGCACCGCGCAAATTTTCGTCGCGGTGCTCGGCGCATCGAGCTTCACCTACGCGCAGGCGACCTGGACGCAGGGGCTCGCCGACTGGATCGGCGGCCACGTCGGCGCCTTCGAGGCGATCGGTGGCGTGCCGGCGCTGCTGGTGCCGGACAACACCAAAACCGCAGTGATCAAGGCCTGCCTCTACGATCCGCAGATCAACCGCAGCTACGCCGACATGGCGGCGCATTACGGCATCGCCATTCTGCCGGCCAGACCGCGACGGCCGAGGGACAAGGCGAAGGTCGAGCAGGCGGTCCTCATGGTCGAGCGCTGGCTGCTTGGGCGGCTGCGCCACCGCATCTTCCACAGCCTCGCCGAGGTCAACGCGGCGATCGCCGAACTGCTCATACGGCTCAACGAGGAGCGGCCGATCCGACGGCTCGGCATCACCCGCCGCAAGCTGTTGGAGGAGATCGACCGGCCCGCGCTAAAGGCCTTGCCGCAGAGCCCTTACGTGTTCGCCGAGTGGCGGATCTGCCGGGTCAGCATCGATTATCACGTCGAGGTCGAGGCGCATTACTACAGCGTTCCGCATCGCTTCGTCCGCGTCGAGGTCGAGGTTCGCTTCACCGCCCGCACCGTCGAGATTTTCCACAAGGGCGAGCGGATCGCCGCGCATCAGCGCATGAGCGGCAACCACAAGCATACGACCGTGCCGGAGCACATGGCCTCCAGTCATCGGCGCTACGCCGGCTGGACCATCGAGCGTATCCGCAAGGACGCAGCCTCGATCGGGCCGGCCACCGCCGCGCTCTGCGACCTGATCCTCGACGAGCGCGCGCATCCGGAACAGGGTTTCCGCGCCTGTCTCGGCATCATCCGGCTTGCCCGATCCTACGGGCACGAGCGGCTCGATGCCGCCGCCGCGCGGGCGATCGACATCGGCGCACGCACCTACGGCTCGGTCAAGTCGATCCTCGCCAACAATCTCGATCGGCGTCCTTCACCCAAGCGCTCCGCGGACGACGCGCCGATCCTTCATCCCAACATCCGCGGGCCGCGCTACTACAACTAGGAGATCACGTCTTGCTCAATCATCCGACTCTCGATCAACTCCACACGCTCGGCCTTCACGGCATGGCCAAGGCCTTTGCCGACATCGAAGCCGGCGGCGAGGCCGCAAGCCTCGGCCACGCCGAATGGCTTGCCCTCCTGCTCGAACGCGAAGCGTCATTGCGGCGCGACAAGCGACTGTCGAAGCGGCTGCAATACGCCAAGCTGCGCCAGCAGGCCTGCATCGAGGACATCGACTATCGCACCCCGCGCGGCCTCGACCGCAGTCTCTTGACGATGCTGGTCGAAGGCGGATGGATCGACGACCACGTCAACCTTTTGATCTGCGGGCCCTCCGGCGTCGGCAAGAGCTGGCTCGCCTCGGCGCTCGGCAACAAGGCCTGCCGCGACAATCGCTCTGTGCTCTATCAGCGCGCACCCCGGCTGTTCACCGATCTCGCTTTGGCGCGCGGCGACGGCCGCCACTCCCGTCTGCTGCGGGCGCTTGGCCGCGTCGATCTGCTCATCCTCGACGACTGGGGCCTCGAACCGCTCGATGCCACGGCCCGCCACGACCTCCTGGAGATCCTCGAGGACCGCTACGGTCGCCGCTCCACCATCGTCACCAGCCAGCTCCCGGTGGATCAATGGCACGCGCTGATCGGCGACCCCACTTACGCCGACGCCGTCCTCGACCGCCTGGTCCACAACGCCCACCGCATCGACCTCAACGGCGAGAGCATGCGGCGAACCCGCAAACCCGGCCGGAAGGCCTGAACCCGTGGCGCTGTGGACATGCCGCTGCGCTTGGACAACGCGAAGTGCGTTGCCCACATGCCCACAGCAGATGCAGCAACAGACAACGAAGACTTCAAGCCGTGATTCAAGGTTGACCTCGCGGCTTCGCCGATGCCAGAAACCAGACAGCCAGAACGCCTCGCGCCCCGGGCGACATCAAATTGGAATAGTGGGCGAGATCATCTCGGAATCCTGGGCGAGATCAAATCGGTACACCCGGGCGAGATCATCGGAATCTGCAAGCGTCGGCGACTTCCATCCTAATGCTGAACGATTAAGCCACGGAATCGGTGCGAGAAACGAGATGCTGCCAACGGCGGCAGGTATGCGGCTGGGACGGCGGGACACTAGGAACCACGGGCAGCGTGAACGGTTGCAGGCAAACACTTCAAACCCGGGAGGATGAAATGCCTGAAAAGGATCTGAACGCCCTGTTTCTCGATACGCTCAAGGATATCTACTATGCGGAAAAGCAGATTTTGAAAGCGCTGCCGAAGATGGCCAAGGCCGCAGCATCGGAGCAGCTTCGCGGGGCATTCGAAAAACACCATGACGAGACCGAAGGCCAAGTCGAGCGCCTCGAACAGGTCTTCGAACTCCTTGGCAAACCGGCGCGCGGCAAGAAGTGCGATGCGATCGAAGGCATCCTTGATGAAGGTAAGGAGATCATGGAGGAGTATAAAGGAGAGCCCGCTCTAGACGCAGGCCTCCTGGCCGCGGCGCAGGCGGTCGAGCACTACGAGATTTCCCGGTACGGCACATTAAAGACGTGGGCCACCAAACTTGGGATGAAGGACGCCGTGAAGCTACTCGATCAGACGCTTGCGGAGGAAAAGAAGACAGATGATGCCCTGTCAAAGATCGCCGACACGGAGGTCAACGCGGAAGCTGCATAGTCGCACGGCCCAATTAGGCCAAATTCAAGCATTGAACTTAAGGCTGTGCTGAATTCGAAAAATGCAGAAACAGTAGCTAACCACAGCGCGCAACTGGCCTTCTCGGCGGCCGCAGTTGTCGCGGAACGGCGTAACGCGCGGGTCGTTCCTTCCAAAACAACACAGGAGGACGACATGGATTGGAACCGCGTGGAAGAAAACTGGAAGCAAGTTAAGGGCAAGGTCAAGCAGCGGTGGGGCAAGCTGACTGATGACGATCTCGACGTCATTAACGGAAAACAACAAGAACTCGGAAAACAACAAGAATCCGAAGGTCGACTGCAACAACGCTATGGCTATGCTAAGGATAAAGCGCAGCGTCAGATCTGGTAGGTCTCTCGCAACTTCGCGTTTGAGAAGGCGTAGCGGACAGCAACCATTGCTGCCGCTGCGCCGCTTTTTTAAATGAGGGGTGACGAACTAGGAACCTTCCGGTCTCCGCACCTTTAAACCGGCGTCGAAAGGTCGGAGGAGCGGATCATGGACGGCATTATTTATCTTGTTGGCCTCATAGTCATCATCATGTTTGTTCTGTCGCTCTTCGGCCTTCGTTGAGGCCGCTATGAGCATGGATGCTACTTTGGAACCCGCTCGTGTCGAATCGGCTCCGATGCCGCAGCGTGGAGGTATCTGGCGTTTCCAGTGGTCGCCCATCATCGTGGGCGCGTTCGCCTCGACCGCGGCCTCGTCAATAATGGTAACCTTTGGCGCATCGCTGGGACTTGGCGTGAGCTCGACGGCTCCTACCTGGCGAGACGCCTCGGTGGCGCTGTGGGTTCTTTCTGGTCTGTTCCTTATTCTTCAGGCCTTAATCAGCTTTGGTTGCGGCGGCTATCTCACCGGTCGCACCAGCATCCCCGTAGCCGAATACGATCACGAGGAAGTCGAGCGATATGATGGGTTACATGGCATTGCCGCTTGGGCGCTTGCCGTCGTTCTTGGCGTGTTCCTTGCTGCTGTCATCACAATTGCGGCAAACCGTCCTTCGGCTTTGACGGCGCCACCTTCTGCCACAGAGCCATCAGCGCTAAGCTATGAAATCGACATTCTTTTCCGGTCAACGCGCCGCCCAGCCAATGTCGATCTTGCACCGCAGCGTGCCGAAGCCGGACGCATCCTTCTGACATCGTCTTCCCATGAAGGGGTAACGACCGAGGATCGAGCTTATCTCGGCCAATTGGTGACAGCGACGACGGGTCTCAGTCCTGCAGATGCCGACAAGCGCGTGGATACGGTGATCGGGGATTCTCGCAAGGCCATATCGCGCGCAAGGGCAAGTGGCATCATTTTGGCCTTCTCGATCGCGGCAGCTTTGCTGCTGGGCGCGGTTGCGGCCTGGGGTGGTGCGGCTGCTGGTGGGCGTCATCGCGACGGAATGCCATTGTCGGGCTGGATGCTTCACGCCAACCGTCTGGGTTCACGTCGTCGCTCGCTATGGCGCAGACCCTCCGCAGCATCCGTGCTTGGCGGTGATCCGGTCGACCAGCGCAGCACCGGCTGAGGGCACCCTGTCCCTACGCTGATGGGCGCGGGGAAGGCGATGCTTGGATCATTCCAAGGCCGCCTCAGTTGGCGGCCTCTTCATTTGCCACCAGCTGCTTCTCATCTGTCTGCCCAGAGGAGATTGGATCGAAGACACGGGGTGTGATCGCCTTGCGAGCCTGCACGAGGTCAACTTGCGCGCGATCCTTGAAGCTTCCGAAAATGCTAAGCGCACGTTCAATCACGGTTGGAGCGAACACGTCTTCAAATCACACGGAACAAGGCGTTAGCCTTCGTTTGGTTCCGGCGTGTCGATCGACGAAGTCCTGGAAGCCCTTTCCAGTCTGGACCACTCGCCGCGAACGCCATCCGGTGGTAAGCAGGCAAGGCTGAAGTCGACCTGCATTCGCAACGACCGCTTTTGGTACAACTGCTGCAATCGGTCGGATGGCTTATAAATTGCGTCTCTCGATCAATTATCGCCGCGGAAAAGCGACAGTGCTCACCCGATTAAGCCATTCGGGGGCAAACTAAATCCTGATCGAATAGGTAAATTGACAATCAGGTTCCGCAAGGAGGAACCCATGATGCTGCGTTGCGTTGCTCATGGTCCCCGTCATTAACTGCAGGCCATTTTGTGAACCGCAGACACTTCCTCGCAGCTTCCGCCTTGCCGCTCGTATCAATCGCGGCACCAAGACTCCTGACGGCCGCCCGCGCGCAGCCGGTGCCGTTTGACCGATCCGTTGTGCGGCAAATGGCGCGTGACCTGGCCGGCAAATCGTTCAAGGCCCCAGATAATAAACTGCCGGATAATATGAAGGACCTCGACTACGATCGTTACCGGGCGATTCGGTTTTTGCCGGAACGCGCGCTCTGGCGCGGCGAACAGCTAGCTTTCGAGGCGCAATTCTTTCATCGCGGATTTTTCTATACCAATCGAGTCGACATCTATGAGGTGAAGAACGGCCAAGCGGCGAAAATCGCCTATCAACCCGACCTTTTTTCATTCGGGGACTTGGCGCCTCCAGGCGCAGGTGTCGATCTCGGCTTTGCCGGCTTTCGGCTCCATGCACCGGTCAACAAACCCGACTATTATGACGAGGTTTGCGTCTTTCTCGGCGCGAGCTACTTCCGGGCTGTCGCTAAGGGCCAATTGTATGGTCTCTCGGCGCGCGGGCTTGCGATCAACACCGGCGAGGCCAAGGGCGAAGAATTCCCGTCGTTCAAGGCATTCTGGATCGAAAAGCCCGCAGCCAACGCCAAATCCATTGTCGTGCACGCCTTGCTCGACAGCGAGAGCGCGGCGGCGGCCTATCGCTTTACTATCCGTCCGGGCGATACGACCGTCTTTGACGTGGAAATGGCGATCTATCCCAGAGTAGATCTGGAGCACGCCGGCCTCATGCCGATGACAAGCATGTTCTTTTTCGGACCGAACGACCGCAAGGACGTCGATGACTTCCGACCATCGGTACATGATTCCGACGGGCTGGCCGTGTTCAACGGCCGCGGCGAGGAACTCTGGCGGCCCCTTCACAATCCACGAGATCTTCAGATCAGTTCATTCGCTGATCTCAACCCACGCGGTTTCGGGTTAATGCAGCGTCAGAAGGATTTTTCTGCCTATCAGGACCTCGAATCCAATTTCGAACGCCGGCCAAGTTTATGGGCCGAGCCAATCGGAGACTGGGGTGAGGGTTCGGTCAAGCTAATCGAAATTCCGACCAAGGAAGAAGTACACGACAACATTGCGAGCTTCTGGCAGCCCACGTCAGCGCTGCAGGCAAAGGGCGAGCACACCTATACCTACCGGCTGCACTGGGGGCCGGACACTCCGAAACCGACCGCGCTTGCGCGATTTTCCCGGACCGCCATCGGCGCGAGAGGCGATAACGCGACGCTGTTCGTGCTGGACCTGATCGGCGACAGGTTGAAATCCGTTGACCCAAAGACTCTGCGAGGCGTTGTGACCGCAGAGAAAGCCAAGATCCAGAATACCGTCACCCAGCCGAATCCGGCCTCCGGCGGCTGGCGCTTGAGTTTCGAACTCTTGAAGGAGAAGAATCCCGTCGAGATACGCGCATCGCTCATGCAGGAGAATGAGGCGGTATCGGAGGTTTGGGTATATCGATGGACACCCTAGGGAAAGTCCACGGACCGCTTCAGCGCAGCGATCCTCCGCTGAACCAATTCCTTCCCCGGGAAGCGCCATTGGAAATGGCGGTGCAGCCGTTGCCGCCGTTTCGGCCGGAAGCTCAGGCTGCAGAGTTCGTCGCGGCATGGCCGCGACGTGCATACCTCCTTGCGGGCACCGTCTTCCTGACCCTGGTGGGCTGCTACGAGATGTACGAAGTGCTCCAAGTGGGCGGCGTGACGATCCTGGAGGCGATCATCCTCGCTCTGTTCGTCCTATTGTTCGCATGGATTGCGCTTTCCTTCATGTCGGCCATTGCCGGTTTCTTCGTGCTGCTGTTGCGACGGAAGGACGAACTCGGCATCGATCCCCGCGCGCCTCTACCGACGATCGAAAGCCGGACCGCGATGTTGTTGCCCACCTACAACGAGGACCCCTATAGGGTCCTGGCCCGGTTGCGTGCGGTCTATGAATCAGTCGAGGAAACCGGATGCGCCTCCAAGTTCGACTGGTTTATTTTGAGCGACACGACCGATCCCGCAATCTGGATCGCCGAAGAAAAGTGTTTTCTTCAACTCCGGGCCGAAGCTGGGCCAACGGCGAGAGTTTTCTACCGTCACCGCCCGGAAAACATCGCGCGCAAATCCGGCAATATCGAGGATTGGGTCAAGCGGTTTGGTTCCAGCTATGAATGCATGCTTATCCTGGATGCAGACAGCCTGATGACCGGCGACACCATCGTGCGGCTGGCCGCGGCGATGGACGAACATCGAAACGTAGCCTTGATCCAAACGCTGCCGATCGTGGTCAACGCCCGAACCCTGTTTGCACGGTGGCAGCAATTTGCCGGGCGACTGTATGGTCCGTTGATTGCCGCCGGTATTGCATGGTGGCATGGATCCGAAGGCAATTACTGGGGGCACAACGCAATCATCCGGGTTCGCGCTTTTGCCCGAGACGCCGCCCTTCCCGAACTGAAGGGCCGCAAGCCGTTCGGCGGGCACATCCTTAGCCATGATTTCATCGAGGCTGCGTTCATGCGACGTGGCGGTTGGGCCATCCACATGACGACAACGCTCGGCGGCAGTTACGAAGAAAGCCCCCCATCGCTGCTGGATTTCGCCGCGCGCGACAGGCGATGGTGTCAAGGCAATCTGCAGCATCTGGCACTGCTTCCGGCGCGCGGCCTCCATTGGGTCTCGCGGCTCCATCTCCTGACCGGAATTGGATCCTACCTGACGGCACCACTCTGGTTCATTTTTCTGTTATTCGGAATGATGGTATCATTGCAAGCGCAGTTTGTCAGGCCCGAGTATTTTCCAAAGGGGTTTTCGCTATTTCCGACCTGGCCCGCGCAGGATCCAATCCTGGCGGCATGGGTATTCGTTGCCACGATTGGCATGCTGATCCTTCCCAAGATGCTCGCCTACATCGTCATGCTCACTCACAAGGACGAACGAAAAAAGTTCGGTGGCAGCTTTCGTGCCTTTTCCGGTATCCTTGCCGAGACATTCCTTTCAGGCCTGACGGCGCCGGTGATGATGATCTTTCAATCGTCTGCGGTCGCAGGGATACTGTTAGGACATGATGCGGGGTGGCAGGTTCAACGCCGTGACGACGGCGCGGTGTCATATGAGGACACGCTTCGGAAATGCTCGGTTCCGACGCTTTTTGGGGTCGCCATGGCCATTGGCGCCTACGCGGTGTCATTGGCGCTGCTGCTATGGATGATGCCGGTTATTCTCGGCCTCCTGCTTGCCATTCCTCTTGCCATGTTGTCTTCCTCAGCAAGCGCCACGTCGATTTCCAGCCTGTTCAAGACACCGGAGGAGACCTCCCCGCCGCAGGTCTTGCTGAGGGCTAACGAGCTAGCCAACACCTTGCACCGGACGGTTTGCTGCCCGCTTCTCGAACTCCACCGCGATGCCGACCTGTGCGCGGCGCATCTCAATAATCTATCCGGTCCAAAACCGCGGAATCGTGGGGAGGTCGATCCTAATCTCGCGATTGCGCGCGCCAAAATCGAAGACGCTGAAACCTTCGACGAAGCGGCCGCATTCCTCTCCCCGCGCGAGAAATTTGCCGTCCTTAGTTCACCGACGGTCCTTGGCGGGCTGTTGGCCTTGCCGCCCTCCTAAACGGCACGGCGGGCGGAAGTTGTTTGGCGACGACCGGGGCGAGCGCCGGGTAATCGAAGAAATCGACTGAGGCGATTTCACCAACAGGTGCACGAAGGCGGCCCGGTGGGCCGCCTTCGCCTTTCTGCTTCGGTCGGCGCAGCCAAGATTCGGGAATTTTCGGCAATGTTGAAGGACGGCATATTGTGCATTGCCCAACGCAATTCTCCGCCGCAAGGAGTTGGGGCGGGTCGCACCTCCAATTACGTGGAAGGCGGAAGCCTGCCTGAATTGGCAGATCGCTCGTTATGAGGGAGGGGTGTCTAGTGGCACATCGAGTTTAATTGTGGCGCCCTTTGGTTCGGTCGCGGACACAGTGATGCGCGCGTCCAACTGGCCGACGAGGCTCTTGATCACCTTAAAGCCAAGGCTCGCGCGAGGCTGATCGAGGTCGAAATCTTTCGGGAGTCCAATGCCTTGATCGGATATCTCGACATGAAGGTCTTGGCCGCGATGTTCCCCGGAGACGCGGATCTCGCCCGAACCCGCAGGGTAGGCATGCTTGGCAGCGTTGGTCACAAGCTCGTTGATAAGGAGCCCGAGCGGTATCGCCTTATCGGCTGACATCATCAGATGGCCGAACTTGCAGCTTATGTTGTGCCCTGGCGAGGTTTCCTGCAGCTTGTGGCAGAGCTCACCGGCGAAGTCGGCGATGTCAACAAAGCCGATCTGGTTGCTTCGCCATAGATGGTCATGCACCTCCGCTATGGTCGTGATGCGCGACGCAGCGTCCTTGAGCGCGTCCTGAACGTCCTTAGACTGCGCGTTGCGGCCTTGCACGCGCAACAGCCCGACGACGGATGCCAAGCTGTTCTTGACGCGATGGCTCATCTCGCGCGTCAGCATGGCCTGGTGTTCGAGGGCGTCGCGAAGCTGGGCGTCCGCTTGTTGCCGCTCGATGGCGATGCCGAGCAATCCGGCGAAACCCGCAAGGAAATCCGCATCGGCAAGGTCGAACTGGCCCGCGTCAGGACTGTCCACTTCGAGTACGCCGAACGGCAGATGGCCTTCGCCGCCGCGCGCGATTAGGACGTTAATAGCCCGTTTGACGCCATGGTCCGCCAATAATCTCGGCGTTCGGAACCGGGTTTCTTCCTGAAGGTGGTTCGAGATCACGATTTGCCCGGTATGGAACGCATACCCCGCTGGCGATTCCATATCGATCCCAAGAGAGACGTTGCCTATCGTTTCCGGTGCCCACCCGACGCCTGCACGCACCAGCAGCCGCTTCTCGTCTGGCATGTATTCCAGGACCTTCGCAAACGGAGCATCGAGACCTTGCGCGCACAGTTCGGTGGCACGCTGGAGAATCTGTGTGATGTCGCGGGTCTGCAGGGCGGAACGTCCGAATTCGCCCAGCAGGGACTGCTGCCGCAAACGGTACGGAAGCTCCTCTCTCGACCTCGCGGTCGATGCCGCTGGAGACGATACCGACTCCTTTCCCGGTGAGATTGGCATGATTTGCCAGTCCTTATTGCCGATCTCGAACGAGGTCGAGGCCTGGCACCCTAGCATGCCCCAGCTTGGCGGACATAGGAATCCGGTTGGGAGCGTTGCAAGCCGCCGCTCCCAGGGTTCGTTAGCGCTAGAAAAACAACCTCGAAACAATCGTGGGAGACCCGAAAACCCCGATTCAGAAGCAAAAAATCGTCAATCGTGGGAGACCCCGGGCGGCTTCCGCCGTGCCTTCGGGTTAGGTTCTTGCATACCGGGCCCGCCGTTGTGGCCGAATAGACGAACGGCACGACAACGACGGCTCGCACTTCGCGCCGATTTGTTTAGGGCTTCCGGTCGGGTGCCACGAACGGATTGGTCTCTGCACCCTCTCGGCTATTTTTCTCGAAACAAGCCTCGAGGCGCTCAAACGCTGCGGAACTACCATCCAGCGGGATACGCAGCGTAGCGCCGTCTCCGCGAACATCAAGAACGTTAGCTGATCGAAGCTTTCCGTTAAACGGACGATCGGCAAGCGCGACCGTCACACCCCTCGTTTCAGCGAGGGCTTTGGCTTCAACGGACTGCGAACCCGCAACCAGGCGGACGGGGTAGGCTTTACCCCGATCGAGCTTCCATTTCGGAGAATCCAGAAACAGCAGAAGCCCGTCTTGAGTCCGCGTAAAGCTGATGCCGAGGCCGCCTACTGAACGATTCATGACGCAGGAATCGAACTTGTCGGCCTTGTAACTCGTCGCAATTTCCCAAAAGCCGACGGTCACGGTCTGGCTGTTCTGGGATTGTGCGACGGACGACGAAGTTGAACAGATAGAAACTACCAGAAGTGAAAGTGCTAGCAGCGTTCGCATGGGCTTACCCTCCATTTGGGAATACTCCATCTTCGCCGTTCGTCGAAGCGACGGTAAAAGGCTTTCTAGCAACCTCATTGTTTTGACCCTACCCGAATGCCAAATCTTCGAAGCGCGGCCAAGAGTTCCTCGGGATTAAATGGCTTTGACAGAACCGCCAATCGATCATCCTGTGCAAACCGAGTACGAACACTCTCGTCGGCGTAGCCGGTCGCAAGGACAATGGGCAAATCAGGCTGGACCACGCGAATATCTGCGATCAATTCATCGCCGCGCCGATCAGGTAATCCGAGATCGATAATAGCGCCGGCAAGGCCGTGCTGCTCAGCGCGAAATTTGGCCCATCCCTCTGAGGCGCTGGCAGCTTCGATTGAAACGCATCCGGCGTCAGCGAGAGTGTCTGCGACAAACATTTGCAGCAGGAACTCATCCTCAACCACCAGAATACGAATTTCTCGCTGCTCCTTCTGACGATCCAGCAATTCCCGAATTCGCGTTGCGAGCTCGGAATAAGAGAAGGGCTTATTGAGTAATTCGATCTCGGCATCGAGCCTGCCCTCGTGAACCAAAGCGCCGGCGGCATAGGCGGTCGTCATTAATATTTGAATGGAGGCGCGGATTGCCCGAGCGCGTTCCGCCAGGACCCGTCCATCCATACCGCCCGGCAGTCCAAGGTCGGTAAACAACAGGCAAATATCGTTCTCACGCGCCAGGATATCCAGCGCGGACGCGCCGTCGATTGCTTCGAAAACCCGATAACCCAGCTCCCGCAGGCTATCAACCGTATAGCGTCGAACGTCCGCCTCGTCCTCGACGACGAGGACCATCTCGCCTTGTTTGCCATGCGGCGCACCGGCAGTCGCTATGGGCTCCGCGACGGGGGCCCATGTGGGAGCAGCCGCATCCAGGACCTTGGGTAGATAAAGTTTGGCCGAGGTACCGATGCCGGGTTCGCTGTAGAGCCTCACGTGGCCACCGCTCTGTTTGACGAACCCGTAGACCTGGCTCAGCCCCAAACCTGTTCCACGTCCACCGGTCTTTGTCGTGAAAAACGGCTCAAAGACCTGCTGAAGCACATCGGGTGTCATGCCTGTTCCCGTGTCTGTAACCGTGATGAGAACATAAGATCCAGCAACAACGTCGATATCGGTCATTGCGGAGACGGCCTCAATCTCGGCATTGTCCGTCTCGATCACAAGTTGCCCGCCCGATGGCATCGCATCCCGCGCGTTGACGGCAAGGTTTATAATCGCTGCTTCGAGTTCCGTGGGATCAATTTCAACGCTCCAAGGGTCTTTGATCAACCTGGTCCGCACCACTATCTGCTCCCCCAGTGTGCGCTGAAGTAGATCGGACATGCCGGAAACAAGTACGTTGACATCAAGCACTTGGGGTTCAAGGGGCTTCCGCCGTGCAAACGCCAGCAACTTCTCGGTGAGCTTCGCGGCTTGTCGTGCACCGCGGGTAGCATTCTCTAGTGCACTCAACAAAGCGGGATCGGCGATTTTGAATCGTCGTTGAGCGCTCTCCAGATTGCCGAGCACGACCGTGAGGAGATTATTGAAGTCGTGTGCTATCCCCGCCGTCAGCAGTCCGACCGCCTCCATTTTTGCCGTGTGCCTCAGACGTTCCTCGGCTGCCTTGCGGGCCGAGACATCTCGAAGGCTTGCAAGGCGGGCAGGCTGACGGTCCCAGGTCGTTTCGACAATACGAATTTCTGCGTCAATTTGATCGCCGTCCGGTTTGTGAATAGCTATTTCGGCTGTGTCTCCGGCGAGAAACGGTATTCCGATCGGACGCCCGACCAATAGCTCGGCCTGCCGCCCGAAAATCTCCTCGGCCGCGGGGTTGGCAAATAGGACAGTCCCGCCCTCATCAATGACAATAATCCCATCGGCATTCTTCTCGACGAGGAATCTGATCTCGGCTTGATCGATGCCGCTGCGAGACTTGGCATCCGCACTATTCATGGATCGACCTTGCCGCGTGTTCACCGCTTATTGTGCAATATCATCACCGGTGAACACGTTTGGCGCAACTTTGAAGGAATCGCCAAAGTGCATACCGCCGCTATCGATTGTGAACTTCCGAATTTCCTTGGCATGCTCGCTGCCACGCATCTTCAGAACCATAAGCCCTCGATTCATGGTGTTCTGCTCCTGGATGTAGCGCAGCAAGATGATGGAATCGGTCAACGTCGAGATGTGTTGCTCGCTGACGCTCTCGCCACCGATAAGGGATTTGCTGGTGGCGGTACAAAGCCCGGCAATTTCCCGCTTCTTGATGAAGGAGGTAAGGCTGATCAGAAATTCGCGGAACCCGGTGTCCGGGGCGATCCGTTCCAGTGCCGACAGGCTGTCCACCGCGATCCGGTTCGGCTGGAATTCGTCGACCAGGCTCTGGATCGTAAGCAGATGATCCGGCAGACCTTGCGCTTCAGGATAGAGACAGACGATTTTTAGCTTTCCCGCGGCTTCCATCTGAGCGAAATCGGCGCCCCAGCCGCTCGCGTTGCGGAAGAGCTGGCCTTTGCTTTCCTCATATCCAAACAGGATGGCTTTCTCTCCGGCCATTACGCCGCCGGCGAGAAAGTTGGTGACGAGCAGGGTTTTGCCGGTGCCGGTAGCGCCGCTCACGAGCGTTACGCTGTCGCGAAAGAAACCACCTCCGCACATTTGGTCGATTTCAGAATTGCCACTTGTGACGCGCACCGTGCTTGATTGCTGTTCTAGTCGAAGCGAGGAAAGCGGGACCGCGACGACGCCTTGGTTCGCCAGCAGGGTAAAGGGTGCCTCGCCTTCGGCGTGGTGGCTGCCGCGCATCTTGAGGACTTCGATGGTGCGGCGACGCTTTTCGCGATGAAGCACGTTGCGCAAGATGACGACGTTATCGGCGACGAATTCTTCCAAGCGATGTCGCGTGATCTCTCCATATTCACTGTTGCGTTCCGCCGTCATAAGCACGGTGAGACCGCTCCTTTTGAGGGCGCTGCTAATATGAAATAGCTCGCGGCGCAGGATCTTCGGGTCGCCGATAAAATGGTCAAAAAGTTGAGTAAGCGAATCGAGAACGACGCGCTTCGCATTGACCGTCTTGACCGCGTGCTGAATGCGCGAGAGCAAGCCCACTAGATCGAAATCGCCGATAATCAGTTCATCGCTTGCTGGCGGGCTGGCGTCCACAAACCCCAAGCGGCCGTCCTTGCGCCATTTCGCCAGTTCCCAGCCAAATCCCAGCATATTGGCTTCAATATCCGCCGGCGGCTCCTCGAACGTTACAAGCACGCCATTCTCACCAAAAGTCGTAATTCCGTGAGCGAGAAATTGCGTGGCGAAGACTGTCTTGCCGCTTCCGGGTGTGCCGCCAACCACGGTGGTTCGAGCGCGAGGCAACCCACCCATGACCAGTTCATCGAAGGCCTGAACGCCGGTCTGCACCCGATCCAGCACGGCGGCAACGTCGACATCCTCTGTGATCATGTTTTCTTTCCTTCAGAGTCGATACCGAGAAAATCAAGAACCCTCTCCACGTCGCTGAGATCACCGATTATCCGCCGCGGGCGAACAGGGTGTTCAAACGCGAGTGTTGGCGTAGCGATGATCGCAGCTTGTTCGGCCCGCTCGGGATTCTTGATTACGTCGATAATTTCGACTTCCAGTCCGTTGTGCATCTTCGCGAGGTCTTGCAGGCGGCGCAGATTCTGCTCTGCCCGACGAGAGGTCGCTGACGGTCCGGCGATGTAGAGTCGAAGCAAGAGGTTGGTCACGTCGCAATCGCCTTCTTGGCGCTGAAAACATCGGGCGTCGCCGATGAAGCCGCAGCTGACCTCGCACCCGGCGTGCGAACCATGGCGGCGCATCCGAGTGCCCCATGAGTCGTCTTAGGAAACACGGTGCGGCGGTTTCAGACAAGAGAGAGAGAAATACCAACCCTACTAGTAGAGGCCGTCGCCTCGGGGCATTTGGCCCGAGCGTCTGGATGACCGTCGCGGGCTCGACGCGTCGTCACTTGTGACCGCACGCTCGCGCGCCCAGATGACAGCCGCACTACGGCGGTTTACGCCAATTTTGCGGTACAGGGACGCAATATGATTTCGAACCGTGTTCTGGGAAAGATGGAGCGTCTCGCTCATCTCGGAATCGCTTCGCCCTTCGCAAATAAGCCACAGCACTTCGCGTTCCCGGCCTGTTAAGATATCAATGTCGGACGATCGCGGGGGCGACCGCGTGCCTTGGCGCAGTGCGCTGAATTTCTCGACGATCATCCGGGTGAGCCAGGAGCTGTCGGCCATGATGGCCTCAATCGCGGCGATGAACTGCCACGACTCCTTTTGATCGCCGGTCTGTTGAATGACGCATACCGGGCGCGGCTCGTTATCGATCAAGACGTCGGCGGTCGTAATAAAGCAATCCAGCGCCGGGCGCTCAGACCTGCGAATCGGCAACTCAAGCTTGTGGAGGCCACCGTTAAGCCGACGGCGCAAGCTGTCGTCGATCCAGACGATTTGTCCTGTCGTATCTACGAGAATGGCACCATCCCCGAGAGCAGAAGCGATTGGCTTCATCTCTTCATCATCTCGTGCAGAATCCTTCGTCACCTGGTCCATGACGGCCCCCTGTGTTGCTCAATGACAAGCAGGAATTGAAATGTTCGGAGATAACGTTACGAGGCTAAACTGGTTCCGGCCTACTAACTCCCTAGTAGATCGGAACTATTTCGGCCTAAAGGCACGGAGAAGGGATCGCTCGGCGTGCCACTGTCGTTGAGCAAACGGTGGACAGGCGTCAGAAATGGCCTTCACCAATTCGCTGGCTTCGGATCAGAAATTCGTTTGCGACTGCATGTCGCCGCCACACCCCGCGATGGCTTGATCTACCGCAGCCTGGAGCGCAGCATTGCGGTCGCCTTCATCGGCGCGTCGCTCGCCTGGGTAGCCACCTCGGGGGCGGCCTGGTGCGTGCGCCAGAAGCTGCGGTCGGTCCAGAGGAGGCGGATCCCGGACAGCGGGACGCACGACCGACAACAAGTCAGAGCGCAACGCAGCGCTGGCCTTAGAACGAGCAGCGGCAGCGCGAAATCGAGCGCCGAAAGGAAGAGGCGACAAGGGAACGCGAGCGACGACGACAGGTAACCGCCAAGGCCCCGCGGCGCTCGAAAAGTCGAACGGGAGCACGACGGAAGAGCTGCGGACATCGAGGCCGAATGCGGCGTGCTCGAAACACGATCCGACGCCGAGAACAATCGTTGGCAGAAGCAAAAGGATGAGCTGGAAGCGGCTCTCCGCCGGGCGCGAGATTAGGAGCGGAATGCGCAACTTAATCTGCCGCCCCGATACGCGCTACCGAGGCGGCAGGATGTTCTCAGTCTAGTCCGGCGCGTCTTCTACCTGACGGTATCGGGCCGTCAGTGATGCAGGAGCATGATGAGGATGATGAGCGGAATCGGTATTCCGACGAGCCAAAGAAGAATGGGCATGGTGTCTCTCCTTGCGTCTCCGAGGGTTAGTGATTGATTGCGGTAGTGGCGTAGGCTTTCTTTCCCCATGTCCCGTCACGAAGTCCGCCGCCTTCGGTAGCGGCCAGCGACGCTGAAAATGCGCCGATGAATAGCGACAGCGTTAGCCAGATCGCCGTCTGCATCGCCGCCTTGCGCGCACTGTCCAGATCCGCCTTCACCCGGGTGACGGCATCGTTAACGCGCTTCTCGGCGTCGGCCTGGCTCAGACCGGTCCGAGCCGCCACAACCTTGGCGACGTAGGCCCGATCCGCCGGGTTGAGATCGCTTCCATTGTGGAAGCTGGTCGTAAACAGACGGACCATCTCGCCGCGGGAGTCCGACGAATTCTGCTGGGCTGGCGCGGAAGGATTGTCGGAGCGCAACAGCGTATCGACATAGCCCTCCATAGGAGACGCCTGAGCGGAATTGGCCGCAGCCTGCGTTGCGCCGCCAAGCGTGCCGCCCAACAACGAACTTGCCGGCGAGGCTAGCAACACAACGCCCAGCACGGAGGCGGCCGCCCAGGCCAGGAAGCCGTGCGCGGTATCGCGGAAGTGCACCTCCGTGGTCTGAACGCCGACCCACTTCGTCCGGAGGCGGCCGGCGAGATAGCCGCCGATCGCGGAAGAGATCATCGCCATCACGATGAAGTACAGCCCGGTGCCGATTTTGAATGTGGTCGCGGATACGCCGGAACCACCCCAAGGCGAGACGACCGAGAATCCCATTCCCCCGCCAAACGACAGGAGAACGAGCGTCAGCGCGAGGGATGCCACGGCACCTGCCAAGACAGCGGCCCAGGAAACCCCCGGCACGGACGGTTCAACCGCTTCTGCCTGCGTCGTTTGTCGAAGTGCTTGGTCCATTGGTTTCTCCCAGCAGTCTATTTGGCTGCCCGGAAAATGCGCAGATGGAACGAAAGTTCCTGAACTGATACCGGCCACCGCGGGATGGTCAAATCAGCGTCGACCCTCATCGAAAAAATATTGGTTCTCCCCTTGAAACCAAAACCGGTTTTGCTAATTCATTTTTCGCCACTTGACGTGGCTCCCGCGGTGCCCTCTGGGGCCTCGGGACTGAGACGGGCACCGGTCGTGTCCGGTGCCTCATACCCATCTTGCTCTTTGGAGGATTTGGCTATGCGCACTTATGACTTCTCTCCCCTATTCCGATCGACCGTCGGTTTCGATCGTCTGTTCGACCTCGCCGAGACCGCCCAGCGGGCCACGGACGAAGGCTATCCGCCCTACAACATCGAACGCTTCGCCGAGGACCGCTACCAGATCACGCTGGCAGTCGCGGGCTTCTCGCCCGATGAAATCTCCATCACGGCCGAGCAGAACGTTGTTACGATCGAAGGCGGCAAGACCGAAAAAGCTGAGCGCGAGTTCCTTTACAGGGGCATCTCGACCCGGCATTTCAAACGGCAATTCAGCCTGGCGGACTATGTTCAGGTGAGGGGCGCGACCTTCGACAATGGCTTGCTCAAGATCGAGTTAGTGCGGGAAATCCCCGAGGCTATGAAGCCGCGGCGGATCGCCATTAACGGCACATCGACCGCTGACAACATCCATCAGCTCGAGGCCAAGGCGGCCTAGTTTTCTGCTTCAGCAGCGCCGCGCGTCGCTTGACGCGCGGCATCGGAGTACGTCTAAGAATGGAGGAGACCATGCGGCCGACGACCGCTTTCAACGACAATGTTTTCGACATCAACGCGCTGCTGCATCCCGGAGCGATCTTCGACCATCCGAGAGACGTCGTGGCGCATCCCTCCCTGACGCTCGCCGAGAAGCGAGCGATCCTCGCGTCCTGGGCTTCCGATGCTTCGGCGATCGCTTCGTGCCCGGCGCTGCGGGCCCCCGAAGGATTGAAGGGGCCGGTGAGCATCGATGCCATCCTGGAGGCGCTGCGCGAACTGGACGGCGGCCCCCGCCATCCGCCGGGCGGAAAGCCCAAGCGCCGCTTCTCGACGGCGCGTGCGCTGGCGGCTTGAGGAGGATTCTCATGGAGGACATCCGACTACCGCGCCATGTGATCGACCGTCTCGAACACCGCTGGGAGGCGGTGGAGAAGCCCGTCAAGAAAGTCGGCAACGCGCGCAAGCGATGAGCGTGTTGACCCCGGGATGATCGAACGGCTTGAGATCTACGTTGAGCAGCTCGTGGCCAACGGCCTCAATCCAGTCGCTCCAAAGCGTGTAGAGCAATTCCAACCGCGAGCCATTGTGATCTGAAATCCGCACGGCCACGTCGTCGGGAAGGTTCATCATTCCCTTCCAGATTACAGGCTTGATCTGGTCGCTGGGTGGTGGGTCGTCCTCGTCTCCGCCTAGAGCAAAGTCCTGCGGCTCCAGGATATGCCGAACCGAGCGAAAATCTGTCAGTGGTAAAGCTTTCGTCATGTGATGCCGATCGGCCCCTCCGAGATTTTTCGGTCTTATGTAAATTCAGCACGTTACGTGAGCGGTGGTGCGGCCGCGACCGACGGGCATTCTAAACTATGCCCTGGACACAGATTTTGTCGTACTTGAAGTCGCTTAATGTATGGATTTGACCCCAAAAATTGAGAGGCTAACTGAGCCATCAATAAACCTGACGTGGATCGGCTAGGTCTGCTGATGAGCCAGTGGGCCGGACCAACGCCAGCCCGTCAAGGCCAAGCCGCTTCGCGGTGGCGCTCCGCGCCAGCCATTGACCGGTTGTCGCCGGCCCGGCAGGGGCTCTCCATGCAGTAAGGCGGATCGGGAGCGGAAGCGCTCCTGGGCTGACAAGCGGCAGGTCGCGGGGGGATGCTGCAGGTGCAAACTTGTCCTTTGAACCATAGTGTGGTACATAGGGTCATCTATCTGGATCAGTGGAATGATCGTCGGCTTTCGGGATCGGTGGCTGCGGGCTTTCTTCGTGGATGACGTCCGCTCGCGCCATGTTCCGCCCGATCTTGAGGCGCGCCTATTCCGCAAGCTCCAGATGATCGACGATGCCACGAGCGATCAGGATCTGCGCGTGCCGCCCAGCAATCACTTCGAGAAGTTACGGGGTGATTTGGCGGGATTCCATTCGATCCGTGTCAACCAGCAATGGCGGCTAATCTTCCGCTGGAACGGTACTCACGGCGAAGCGGCAGATGTCTATCTGGACGACCACAGTTATCGATGAGGGAGACGAGCCATGTTGATGACGAAGCGCAAGCCGGCGACGGTCGCCGAAATCCTCACAGAGGAATTTATGCAGCCTATGGGATTGACACAGGGCGCCCTGGCTCAGGCAATGGGTGTGCAGCGCAGGCACGTCAATGAGCTTTGCAACAATCGCCGAAACATCACAGTGGCCACCGCCCTCATTCTCGCCCGCGTGTTCGGCAATAGCCCGGATTTCTGGCTCAATGTGCAAAGGCGCAGCGACCTTTGGGAGGTGATGCACAGCCCGAAGGAGCAGGCGCGCATCCAACGCGCCCGCCCCTTGAAGAGCGCCGCGTAGTCGAGACGAGGCAATGATGCGCAACGCCAGGCCTGATTCACACGAGGATTCTATCTGCCGGCTGGCCGGCGTGCCTTGGCGTAGAATTGCGTCATTCTTTAATCCGAGCGGCCATGCGATCTTGTCAGGATGCCCCGAAAGCCTACGCGACTCCGCAAAGAGCGTGGCAGCGCGCCGCATTTCGGCGTTCTGCCTGACGATCTCTTCATCAAGCTCGAACCACGACCGCCTCGTCGTCCGCCGCGCAGATCGGAGGCTGACAGCGTCACGGTTACCGACGACTGGCCATCGATGGTGCCAATCACCGAGGCCGAGCTTGAGGTGTTCGAGGCGTATTTCCGGGAAGAGCCTGATGAGCTATTCGGACCGTTACCCCAGCCTTCAGCGTCATCGTCGTTCACAGCTTCTCGCGCTTCTTCCGCGACCAGTTCCGGTTCGAGTTCTATGTCCGCAAGCTCGCCAAGAATGGCGTACGGCTCACCTCCATCACCCAGGGTCTTGGCGACGATCCGATGAGCGTGATGATGCGGCAGATCATGACTCTGTTTGACGAATATCAGTCCAAGGAGAATGCAAAGCACACGCTGAGGGCGATGAATGAGAACGCCCGGCGAGGCTATACGGCGAGAAGCCTGCCGCAGGGTTGCGCGGACGCGGACGCTACCATCGGCGCCACCCGCCCGCTCATTCCGCGGGCGTCGCATATGCGCCATGCGGCGCGGCCTCGTGGCGCCTGAACAGCCACATCTGCAGCCGATCCAGATAGAGATAGACCACCGGCGTGGTGTACAGCGTGAGCACTTGCGACAGCGCGAGGCCGCCGACGATGGCGTAGCCGAGCGGCTGGCGGATTTCCGATCCGACGCCGGTACCGATCATCATCGGCACCGCGCCGAGGAGCGCCGCCATCGTCGTCATCAGGATCGGACGAAAGCGCTTGATGCAGGCCTGATAGATCGCCTCTTCTGTCGTGAGTCCCTCGGTCTGCTCGGCCTGGATGGCGAAGTCGACCAGCATGATACCGTTCTTCTTGACGATCCCGATCAGCAGGATGATGCCGACGATCGCGATCACGCTGAGATCGAAATGCGCCGCCATCAGGAGCAGCAAGGCACCCACGCCGGCCGACGGCAGAGTCGAGATGATGGTGATCGGATGGATCATGCTTTCGTACAGCACGCCGAGGATCAGGTAGATCACGAACAGCGCGGCAGCGATCAGGATCGGCGTGCTCTTCAGCGACGCGCCGAACGCCTGCGCATTGCCCTGGAAGCTGGTTTGCAGCGACAGGGGCGGGTGGAGCTGTTTCTCGACGGCCTGAATGCCGCTCACCGCCTGGCCAATGGCCGCACCGGGCGCAAGGTCGAACGAGATCGTCACCGATGGGAATTGTCCCTGGTGATTCACGACGAGCGGCGAGACCTTCACGACGGTATCGACCAGCGTCGACAGCGGGACCTGCTGTCCGCTCGACGACTTGACGTAGATGCCGTTGAGGGCCTCGGGGCCATACTGGAACTTGGGATTGACCTCCAGGATGACATGGTACTGCTGCAGTGTCGTGTACATGGTCGAGACGATGCGCTGGCCGAACGCGTCATCCAGCGTATTGTCGATCGTGTAGGGCAGGATGCCGTAGGAGGATGCCACCTCGCGCTTGATCTTGATGTCGAGCAGCGGCCCCGAATTGAGCTGGTCAGTCGTAACGTCAGCGACGCTTGGCAACGTCTTGATCCTGTCCAGGAACACGTTCGCCCAGTGACCCAACTCACCGCCATCGGCGTCGGTCATTGTGTACTGGAACTGCGTCTTGTTCAGCCGTGCGCCGATGGTGATGTCCTGCGCCGGCTGCATGTAGAGCGTGATGCCCTGGATCTTTGCGAGATTGGTACGCAGCCGGGCGATGACCTTGTCGATGGGGTCACGTTGCGCCGCGGGCTTGAGCTGAATGAACACGCGCCCGTCATTCACCGTGTAGGTGCCTCCGCCGGCGCCCACCGCCGAGCCCACCGTGAGCACGGCAGGATCGCGTAGGATGGCGTCGAGCATGGCTTGCTGGCGCTGTGCCATCGCCTGGAACGAGATGTTCTGGGCGGCTTCCGATTGACCCAGGATCAACCCGGTGTCCTGCTGAGGGAAGAAGCCTTTCGGGATGATCACATAGAGATAGCCGGTGACCACGATGGTGCTGACCATCACCATCAAGGTGATGAGGCGGTGCCGAAGCACGACCTTCAATCCTGCCTCGTAAATCCCGAGCAGGGCATCGAAGCCGCGCTCCGACCAGCGATAGAGCCGGCCATGTTGCTGGCTTTCCGGCTTCAGCAGGTAGGCGCACATCATGGGCGTCAGGGTGCGGGAAATGACCAGCGAAAGCACGAGCGCAACGCTCACCGTGATGGCGAATTCCCGGAACAGCAGTCCGACGTAGCCGCCCATGAAGAACAGCGGGATGAACACCGCAATGAGGGAGAAGGTGATCGCCATCACGGTGAAGCCGATCTCACCCGATCCCTTCATCGCAGCGTCATAGGGCGAAAGGCCCTCCTCGATATGCCTTGTGATGTTCTCGATCTCGACGACGGCATCGTCGACCACGAAGCCGACGGCAATCGACAGCGCCATCAGGGAAAGATTGTCAAGGCTGTAGCCCAATTCATAGAGGATCGCGAAGGTTCCGACCAGCGACAGCGGCACGGTTACGGCCGGGATGATGGTCGCCCAGAAGCTGCGCAGGAATATGAAGATCACCATCACGACGAGTGCGATGGTCAGGAGCAAAGTGAACTGGACGTCACTGATCGAGGCGCGGATCGTTTGGGTGCGGTCTGAAATGACATTGATCTTGATGGCGGCGGGAATCGAGGCCTGCAGGGTCGGCATCAGGGCCCGGATCCGCTGCACCGTCTCGATGACATTCGCGCCGGGCTGGCGCTGGATCGCCAGGATGATCGCACGCTGGTTGTTGTACCAACCGGCGATCAGATCATTCTCTCCGGCGCTGACGGCTCGCCCGATATCGCGAATGCGGACCGGCGAGCCGTTGCGATACGCGATCACCAGGTTGGCGTACTGATCGGGATTGAACAGCTGGTCGTTGGTGTTCAGCGTATAGGTCTGGCGCGGGCTGTTGAGCGTGCCCTTGGCCAGGTCCACATTCGCCTGACCCAGGACGGTGCGCACGTCCTCGAGGTTGATGCCGCGCGCCGCCAGTGCCTCAGGATCGACCTGGACCCGGACTGATGCTTTTTGTTGACCGCCAATTCCGACCAGGCCGACGCCTTGGATCTGCGAGATCTTCTGCAACAGAATGTTCTCGGCATAGGCATCCACCGTGGTGATAGGCAGGCTGTCCGAGGTGAGGCCGAGCACGAGGATGGGCGTGTCGGCGGGGTTGACCTTGCGGATCGTCGGGGGATACGGCATCCCGGTCGGCAGATAGGCGTTGGCGGCGTTGATGGCCGACAGCGTGTCGCTGACCGCGCCGTCGATCTGACGGTTCAGATCGAATTGCAGCGTGATCTGGGTGTAGCCGAGCGCGCTCGCCGACGTCATCTGGGTAAGGCCGGGAATTTCGCCGAACTGCAGCTCGAGCGGCGACGCGACAGATGAGGCCATGGTCTGCGGATCGGCACCCGGCAATTGAGCAGTGATCGAAAGCGTCGGATAGTTGACGTTCGGCAGCGCCGCCACCGGCATCAGCGGGTATGCGACGAGACCGGCAGCCAGCAACCCCACCATCAGCAGGGCGGTCGCGATTGGTCGTTTGATGAAGGGTGCGGATATGTTCATGGGATCGGTGCCTGCATTGCGTCCTGTGCGGCGGCTTCTTCCGCAGCCTTGCCGTGGAGCACGGTGACGTGCGTTCCCGGCTGCAGCTTGTACTGTCCGTCGACCACGATCTGCTCGTTGGCTGCGAGACCGGAGTCGATGAGGGTCTGGCCGTCGCTGACCTGCGTAACCTTGACCTGGCGGATCGAGACGGTGTTGTCGGGATTCACGACATAGGCGTAGGAGCCGTTCGGCCCCTGCTGGATCACCGCAGCGGGAACTGTGAGGCCGTTATGCCGGGTGTCGAGCAGCAGCCGGGCGTTAACGAGCTCGCCGGGCCAGAGGCTTCTCGACTTGTTCTGGAAGTTCGCCTTGAGCTGGATCGAGCCGGTGGTCTGCAGGATCTCGTTGTTGACGAGACCGAGCTGACCCTGGCCCAACCGGACCGTATTGTCCTGATTGTAGGCAAGCACCGTGAGGGGCGAGTTCGTCTTCTGCTGTTGCTGCTGGACCAGCGGCAGTACGGTCTCGGGCAGGGTGAAGATCAGCGAGATGGGGTTTAGTTGCGTGACGACGCAGAGACCGTTGGCGCTCGAGGGGCTTATGATGTTGCCGACGTCGATCTGACGGATGCCGACCACGCCATCGATCGGCGACGTCAATCGGGTGAAGCTGAGCTGCACCTTCGCGGCATCGATCAGCGCCTGGTCTGCCTTGATGGCTGCGGTCAACTCTCCGACCTGGGCATTTTGTGTCTCGATCAGCTGGGGCGTGGCCCAGCCCTTGTCGCCGAGTTGGGCGTAGCGAGCCTGGTTGGCCTTTGCGTTGACGAGCTGCGCCTGGTCGCGCTCGAGGTTCGCCGTATATTGATCGATCAAGGCCTGATACGGCCTGGGATCGATCTGGGCCAGCAGATCGCCCGCATGAACTTTCTGCCCCTCGGTGAAATTGATGCTGACGATCTGCCCCTGGATTTGAGCGCGGACGACATCGGTATTGTAGGCGATGACCGTTCCGACGCCGGTCAGGTAGATCGGGACGTCATGTTGTGTCACGGTCCCGGCAACGATCGGTACCGGAGGCGGCGGAGCCGGCTTGGCTACGGCCTTTTGCAGAGGCAGGACATGCGTCGCAAACAACAGTCCGGCAACCGCGGCGGTCGACACGACCACAGATGTAATGATTGTCTTCTTCATGAACGTGGCTCCGAAGGAGAGATGGCCTAGCAGCCGCCCGGCGTGGTCAACGCTGTCGATGTCTGGGTAGAGGAACATCCGGTCGTCGCAGGCGCAGTGACCGGCAGCACGCCTTGCGTGGGGACGAGCGCGTCAGAGCTGACGCCGAGATTGCTGATCTCCGTCGAACCCAGAGGAATGCCGGTTCGCGCGCCCGCGCCGGGTGCTGTCGGCGAAGTCGACGTCGGGCTGGATGAGGCGGCAATGCTGCTCGATCCCGAGCCGCACATGCCGGACATTCCGGCAGTGTCCAGCATGCCGGACGACGCCGTCGTTCCGGAGCTCTGTGCCATCCCCGATGTCATCGACATTCCGGAGGTGGCGGACATCCCCGACGAACTGTCTGCGGACATTCCGCCGCCGTCATAGGTCGACGACGAGCCGTACATTCCGGCGGGTGACGTTCCAAGGCTTGTGCATGCGGTGCCGGCCGACGGGACAGCGATGCTGCCGGTGGTGGCTGGCGCAGGGCTGATGCCGGGCGACGGCAGTTCAGTTGCGCCGAGGCCAATTCCCTCGGGTGACACCGGCGAGCCCGTCACGCTGGTGAGCGGAGACGTCGCGGTGACCGTTGGCGTCGGAACAGCCATGCCGGTGACCTGGGCCGATGCGACCCCGCTCGTGGCGAGTGCGACACAGATGGCGATTGGCCAGCATCTCATGTGGAGTCTCCGTTCAACCGATTGCGCAATTCAAGTCTATGGCGGCCATGCCGTGTATCCTTGCGCCTTCGCACGATTGGACTGGATCAGCTGTCCGTGGCGGCGCGGCGAGCGTGGCGGTTGCGACTGTGTCCGGCATCGTTCCACCCGCCGCGATCATGGCCAATAGCTGTCGGGGAGGTTCACGACGATCGGCGTCGCCGTGCTGCGCACGACGACCCACCGGAATGGCAACATCCGGGACGGATTGATCTCCATATGCGGCAGAAAGGCGGGGACGTGAATGAAGTCGCCAGCCACGGCGCTCGCGGAGAATTCGCCCCGTTCGCCCCAGCGAATTTCACACCGCCCGAACAGCACGTATGCGATGGTGTCCTGTTCGCCGTGATGGTGGATGCCGGTGCGGGCTCCCGGCTCGACCTCGAACAAGCCGGCCCAGATCGCCGACGCTATTCCGAGCGAAGGCGCGATCGCGGCGAAGCGATGCGAGCCGGGCGTCTGCGCTGTTGTGGAATCGAGTCGATCCCGCTTCACCACATTGATTGCAGCTGGGGACATCACGCGATCTCCCGATTGGAAGGCGCCATGAATTCCGGGCCGACAGGGCTCCTGATCGTCTCCGCAAGGATGCGGTCGATATCGGTCATCGCAGCTTCGTCGATCCGCCAGCCGAATACGGCGGCGATCGGCGCAAGCTGCTCTGCGCGGCGGGCGCCCCACAGGGCGACGTTCAATGGACCGCGGTCGAGGACCCAGCGCGCGGCAAGCTGGATCACCCTTCTGCCGAACCATTCCTGCGCGAAGCGATCCAGCCGCTTGACGGCCTCGAGATATTGCTCGAAGCGGGGCGATCGAAACTTTGGATCGCTGTGGCGGAGATCGTCTCCGGCAAACTGGCTGGAGCGGGACATCCGGCCCGACAATAGGCCGCGACACAACGACCCGTAGGCGAGCAGAGCGATGTTGCTATCCCGGCAGAAGGGAAGCACGTCCTGCTCGATTGCGCGTTCGAACAGGTTGTAGGGGGGCTGCGCTGTATGCAGCGGTGCGACCCTGCGGAACTCCTCCATCTGGGCCGGGCTGAAATTGCTGACGCCGACAGCGCGGATCTTGCCGGCGCGATAGAGCGCGCCGACCGCCTCGGCGGTTTCCGCGATCGGCGTCTGCGGATCGGGCCAATGCACCTGGTAGAGGTCGATCACATCGGTGCGGAGCCGGCGCAGCGACTGCTCGACTTCTGCAACGATGCGCGCTTTGCTTGCGTTCCGGAACGGTTTGCCGTCCTTCCAGTCGAGCCCGACCTTGGTGGCGATGACGGCGCGTTCGCGCCGGCCGTCGGCGAGCGCTTGTCCGACGATTTCCTCTGACCGGCCGAATCCATAGACGGGCGCGGTGTCGATGAGATTGATGCCGCGATCCAGTGCCGCATGAATCGTCTTGATTGCCTGGCTTTCGTCGCTGCCGCCCCACATCCAGCCGCCGATCGCCCATGTCCCGAGCGCGATGCGGGAGACGCGAATGGAGGTCCCGGGAATCTCGATGAACTCCATGTTGAGAGAGGGGGCAACGTTCATGGTCTACTCCTGCTTGGTGCTGCTGCTGCCGCCGGTCCGGATTCGCCCAGGCGAATTCCGGACCGAGGCTGGGTTGGATTCTGGCTTAGCCGCAGCTGAGCGGCAGGGGTGTATCCGGGTGCAACTCGTACCAGTCGTAGCAATCCGGATCGCCATAGCTGGGCGAGTATCGATCGTAACGGTGCATGGCGTGGTGGACGTCCGTGCCGTGGGCATGATCACCAATGCCGATGCGATCACCACCAAGCGGCGTCGCGCCGCCGACATGCATGCCTGTGCCGAGGCCGCCGATATGCGCAACGCCGACGCCGCCGATGCGTGCACCGCCGCCGAATGCGCCGACATGCGCGCCTCCGGTCATGGCGCCGATGTGCGCGCCGCCGCCGAAGCCGCCCATATGACCGCCGCCACCGAAGCCGCCGCCATGACCGCCGCCGCCGCCTCCGCGTGCGTCGGCGGCGCCCATTGCGAGAGCTGAGGCAACCGCTGCGGTTGCCAGGATCATCATCATTCGTTTCATTATGACACTCCTTTCCGTGTCGAAGCGCCAGGCGATCGATGTCGATCTGTCGGTCGCAACGCCGCCTGGCTTCCTGATGAAAGATCGGGAGCGACGAACGGCCTCGCCATTAAATTCAACTTCAGGAACGGCTGAAGCCGCCCGCTTCCCGAGAAGTTGAAGACGTCATTCGCCGCTGCAATTGCGTGGCGTCTTCTCACAATCGACCACAAACGAGAGAGCGGACTGGAACATGATTCCGGCCCGCTCTTTCCGACAATAGCGCTGATCAAATGGCCGCTTCGCCTGAAGCTGCGCGAACACGCGCGGCGCGCTGAAGCGTGGGCGCTCTCCGATCAGAAGCCGCCCGTATCCGGTTCGCAGGGAACATTGTTGCCGGTCCACGGCGCGGTTGCAAACGCGCCAACGCGCGGTGCCGGAACACAGGCGCGGCCATCAACGATGATGGGAGCCTGGGCCGCAGTGGAATCGGCTTCCACGGCGTGCCGCGCGTAGCGGACGTGTGCTTCACGAGCCATAGCCGGCGTTGCCAGCATCGCGATCGCAACCAGTGCGGTGGACAGCAGTGTGAGTTTGGTCATTGGGGTTCTCCGTTGAAGACAGCGGGCCGAATCAATGTCGGTCCGTTGCAGAAGATATTCACGATGAGAGATCATCCCAATGCACGAGCTGCTCACGCCTCTTCAATGCGATGTGAGTTAGTGATCGCGACAGCGGAAGGGGATCAGGAAGCATTGTGCTCGCAACCATTGCGTCGCCGCGGAATTACCAGGCCGCGCAAGCGCCGGCAGGCCGGGCACTGATCGACGTGCGGGAGTCTCGCAGAGTTGGTGCTCGCGGCCGAGCGTTGCTGCAACGGGTCGGCAGATCGAGCACGTAGTTGTTGAAGACGCCGCGTCAGGCGGATCGTCAGTGGTCGACGGCGCCGATCCCGGCTTCCTCGGACGCCACGAGGCCGAGCGCGGTCCAGTCGAGCCCGCCATGGCCGCGCGCAATTCCGGTGATCAGCCGGTCGCGAACGACGCCGACCGATGGCATCGGAGCGCCGGCGCGTTCGGCTTCTGCGAGCGCAAGGCGGACGTCCTTGAGCGCCAGCGGCATCGTCAACCCCGGCGCGAAGCTCTCGGCGATGAGCCGTCCGCCGTAACTCCTGTGGACCCGGCTGTCGAACATCGTGCCGGTCATGATGTCGACGAATTGCTGCGGATCCTGTCCACGCTTCTTCAACACCGTGATGATCTCTCCGAGGACCTCGAGACTTGTCGCCGTCATCATGTTGCCGAGCAGCTTGATCAGGTTGGCGCGCGCAGGATCGTTTCCGACCACGAAGGTCTGCCCCAGCGCGTCGGTCAAAGGCCGGCAACGTTCGCAATATTGCGGCGGCCCGGCGAGAATGATGGCGAGCTGCCGGGCCTTGGCCGCGTCGGGGTTCCCGAACACCGGGGCGGAAACATAGCCCTGGCCGCGATGCTCGTGCTCGCGCAAGAATTCGGTCGAGGCGCTGGTGCTGATCGTGCTCATCGAGAGATGGATCGCGCCCGACGGCAAGCAATCTGCCATGCCTGACGATCCGAAGAAGACGTCGCGAACGGCCGCGTCGTCGGGGAGCATGCTGATGAGGATGTCGCTATCGAACAGACGCGGAAGATGCGTGGTCGCCTGGATGCCGAGTGCCTCGAGATCTTGCACGCGCTCCGGCCGGCGCACATAGGCGATCACGTCGCGTCCGTCGGCGACCAGGTTGGCCGCGATCGCCGTGCCCATCAGTCCGAGCCCGATCACTGCGATCGTTGCATGCTGGCCTGGACCGGAGAGCGTGTTGCGCCTGATGCCCGATTTGCTGTCGTTTTGCATGTCCCGCTCACCCTGATGGCCTCGTGGATGGGCTACACTTAGGGTGGTCTCGCAAAGCTGTCGTCTAAATTCGATTTTAGGCTGCGCAGAAGGCGCGGCAGGACCACGGTGCGGACGCCCGCGGATATCAGCCAAACTCCCTAAATTGCTATTTAATGGTCGGGTGTCGGAAAGCGGGCTATTTGTCCAGATGGGATCCCGGCCGCGCTCCTGGAGGCGGTGAACGACCCCGGAGCGGACGGCGCCGGTTCTCGCCAGATCGGGCGGGCGGCGCGGTCCGGCTCATTGCTCTATTAGTGTCCTCGGTAGGAGGAGAGCTATGCCTTTGCCAGTCAGCGAGCGTATGCTGTCCTCTCCGGGAGCGAAGTGCTTCGGAGTGTTTGAGATCGAGCGGATGGCGAAGGTTCTTCTGATAGAAGACGACGACGGAACGGCCGAGGAGATTGTCGCCGAGCTGAGCGGGCTCGGGTTCGAGGTCGAGCGGGCGTCGAACGGTGTTCACGGTCTTGCCAAGGCGCGTGCGATTGATCCCGACGTCCTGATTGTGGACCGCATGCTACCCGGGATGGATGGCCTCACCGTCATCGAAACCCTGCGCAAGGATCAGGTGGCCACCCCGGTCCTCGTGCTGAGCGCGCTTAGCGCGGTGGATGACCGGGTACGCGGTCTGCGCAGCGGCGGAGACGATTATCTGACGAAGCCGTTTGCGGTCGTCGAACTGATCGCGCGCATCGAGGCTCTGCTTCGCCGTCCGGTCGATGCCCGTGAGATTACGTTGCGGGTCGGGGCTCTCGAGCTCGATCTGATCGAGCGGACGGCTCAGCGAGGGGACCGCAGAATGGATCTGCTGCCGCGCGAATTCCGGCTGCTCGAGTACATGATGCGGCGGAGCGATCAATTGCTGACTCGGGCGATGCTGCTCGAGGAGGTCTGGAACTACAAATTCGTGCCGGCCACAACCAATCTTGTCGACGTGCATATGGGCCGCTTGCGGCACAAGGTCGACGGCCCCGGCGAGACGCAGATGATCCAAAATGTGCGCGGCTCCGGGTTCATTCTCAGAGCGCAATCATAGTCCTCTCGGTGCTCGACATGTTGGCGGGAGATAGCAATAGCGGCCCGGCGGGATCGGTGCGCCAGTTCCACTTCATGCGTTCCAACACGTTTCGCTGGACCTCGATGGTGGCGATCTTGTTTGCGGTCGTCGTGATCGTATTATTTGGCTTCATCTACTTGAAGATCGATGCTTACCTGATTGACCGGTCCGATCGTGTGATCACCATGCAGACGGACTACATGGCGGCGCTGCCGCATGATCGTCGCATTGATGCTATCGCGGACCATCTCGGACAGGACTCCAGGCATGTGCAGTTTGCCGGATTGTTCGACGCGCGCGGCAACCGGCTTGCCGGTAATCTCGAAAGCGTCCCTCCGGGGTTCAGGATCGATGGGTCGGTGCAAGGCACCAAAGTGGCGCGAACGAACCCGGAGGATGGCCGCGACCCGATGATGCGGGCCGTGGGCAGGCGCCTGGAGAACGGCGACCTCCTGGTCATCGGGCGAAACGTCGACGAGACGCGGGAGATATCGAGCGTGGTCGGGCAGGCGCTCGCGCTTGGTCTCGTGCCGGCGCTCTGCCTCTGCCTGCTCGCAGGCGCTTGGCTCAGCCTGCGCGCGCAGCGGCGCGTCGAGGAGGTCAACCAGCGGGTCCAGCGGATTGTTGCCGGTGACCTGCGCGAGCGCCTGCCGCATCACAATGTCGACGATCCCTTCTCACGACTAGCCGTGATCGTGAACGGCATGCTCGATGAAATGGAAACCATGATCAACGCGTTGGCTGGCGTCGGCAACGATATCGCCCATGACCTCCGGACCCCCCTGACACGGGCGCGGCTGGCGTTGGAGCGAGGCCGTACCCACGCAACCACGCTGGAGCAGCTCCAGGACGTCGCCGACCGGGCTGTCGCCGGCATCGACCAGTCTCTTGCTATCATCACCGCGCTCTTGCGGTTGACGGAGATCGAGAACAGCCGCCGTTCCGCGAACTTTGGCAACGTCGCCCTGCATGAGATCCTGCGCGAGGTCTGCGACGTCTACGAGCCGATCGCGGAGGACAAGCAGATCGAGCTCGGCGTCGATATCGATCGCAAGCTCTACGTATGGGGCGATCCTGACCTGCTGTTCGAGGCCGTTGCCAATCTCGTCGATAACGCCATCAAGTTCACCGCTGCCGGCGGCAAGGTGAGCCTTGTTTTGTTGCGAGGCGAGAAGGAGTCGATCGTTCGGGTGAGCGACACCGGGCCCGGGATCGGCGAGGAGGAGCGCGAGGCGGTGCTGCGGCGCTTCTATCGGTCCGACAAGATGCGCAACACACCCGGTGTCGGGCTTGGACTGAGCCTGGTCACGGCCATCGCCAAGCTGCATGGTTTCCGGCTCGTCATTCAACCAGGTCCCAGCGGCCACTTCGATATTGTGTGTTCCGACCGGCAAGACCGGTAGGAGTTCCTCACCTGCGCCGTTCTGATGGCGACGCAGGCCGACCTGGAGGAATTGGGAATCGGTTTTGCGCTGACGGAAGGTATTGTCGAACGAGCCGGCGAAATCGCCAGCATCGAGCTCGGCGAGAGCGATTCCAGAATCGAGGTTCGAATGTGGCTCGCATCCGCGGGTGATGACACCGGCTGTTTGGTTACGCAGTATCGCGCCACCCATTTGCTGTCGTCTTCGTGTGCGCGCCGAGACCGGCGGGCGAGTTGCCCGCGGCGCGTTCGGCGGCACTATCGACCATGGCGCCGTGGTTCAAAGCTTCGGCATCAGGCCGGGCGCGTTCTGCGGCCACCTGGCGATCGTGGCTTCGTCGACATTGAGATGCTGGGCCACGAGCTTCGGCGGCGTATGGGTGAGCCAGTTGGAGAGCGAGATCTCCTGGTAATGCGAGGTGCGGAACACGCCGATGAACACCAGGTCGGTATCGCCGGCATTCTCGACATAGTGGCCCAGATTGCGGCTGACATAGCCGATGTCTCCGGCATTGAAATCCATCGTCATCGCCTTCGGGCCGGTATCGAACACGGTCATGCGCGCCTTGCCCTTGATGTAATACTGCCACTCGTCCGCATTCGGGTGCCAGTGCATCTCGCGCACGCCGCCGGGTCGGACCGTGACCAATGCGGCTGCGATTGTGGTGGAGGCCTCGAAGTTCACGCTATCGGCGATCTGGATGCTTCCGGTTTCGGAAGACTTGGCCGGACGGGATGACCCAAGCGGGAAGATGAAGGGATGCGTTGCAACAGGCGCGTCATGCCGGACGGCTGCACGATCGGCCGCCAGATCGCCAGGTACAGTACCCTGGAAGATCCACAAATTGTGCAGCGGTACCTTGGCGAAGGTCTCGGCCGGAACGCCGAAATTCTTGGCCAGCACCTCCGGTGGGGTGTGAGCGAACCAGTCGGTGACGAGCAGGGTGTTGAACTCGTCGGCATGGCCGTCGTCGAAGCAAATGACGAATTCGCAGCCATCCGGCCCCAGGCCCTGCAGCGAGTGCGGCGCCCCGGCCGGAAAGTACCAGAGATCGCCTTCCTTGACGTCGGCGACGTAGGGACGCCCCTGTGCGTCGAGAACCGTCACGCGGCAGGTGCCGTAGGTCATGATCGCCCACTCGGCCGCCTGGTGCCAGTGCAGTTCGCGGATGCCGCCGGCCGTCAGCCGCATGTCGACGCCGGAAATCTCCTTCGAAATCGCAAAGTCGTCGACCGTGACCTGACGCGCCCAACCGCCGTTCTGGATTCGCTTCGGTGCGTTGTTGAAAGAGGCCCAGGTCTCCGGCATGCCGCCGACATCAGTGGCGGGCGGAGATTGCGCCGACGGAAACTGGTCGCCAAGCGCCCTGTTCTGCGGGCCCGGGTCGCTCAGATTTCCAGGACCCTTTGCATTGATCGCTCCCTCGGCCGGCTCGTCGGGATTGCCGAAGGTGTTGGCCTTGGCCGTGGACACGGTCATGGCGGCACCGATCGCCGATGCGGCAAGAAGGTCTCGTCTTGAAATCATGATCGTGCTCTCCAATGGTGTGCGAGTTGCCGACGGCGGCTTCCTGTCTCTTCAAGCTAGGAGGGCGCCGGAACGGACCAAGCCCGAAACGACCTCGGATTTTCCGGAATGCACTACGGCGTTTTGCGCGCTGCGATACAAACGCGTCACGCGATGCGATCCGGCATTTTCGAAAGAACTTTCCGAACAGGGACATAACTGATCCGACATCGGTATCCGCAAGAGGGACTCGCGATGTCAGATCGGAAAGCAATTCGCCCCTACCATCATCCTGCGGGAGGGTGGGGCGCCCTCAAGGCCCTCAGTGCGCGCCTGCTCGAGCAGGGCATCCCCGTGAAGGGAGCAATGACGCTCGGATGCATGAACCAGCCCGAAGGCTTCGACTGCCCGGGTTGCGCCTGGCCGGATCCAAAGCACACGTCGTCGTTCGAGTTCTGCGAGAACGGCGCCAAGGCGGTAGCATGGGAGGCAACTGCCAAGCGCTGCACGCCGGAGTTCTTCGCGGAGCACACCGTGACCGCATTGTCGGGCTGGACCGACTATGAGCTCGAAATGGTCGGCCGCCTGACGCATCCGATGGCTTATGATGCGGCCTCCGACCGCTACCTTCCAGTGAGTTGGAGCAGGGCGTTCTCGATCATCGGTCGCCATCTCAACGGACTGCCGGATCCGAACATGGCGGAGTTCTACACGTCCGGCAGGACCTCGAATGAAGCCGCCTTCCTCTACCAGCTGTTCGTACGGGAATACGGCACCAACAACTTTCCCGATTGCTCCAACATGTGCCACGAGGCCACCAGCGTGGGCTTGCCGCAATCCATCGGCGTCGGCAAGGGAACGGTCGTGCTGGAGGATTTCGACAAGGCAGATTGCATCTTTATCTTCGGCCAGAACCCGGGCACCAACAGCCCGCGCATGATGACCAACCTGCGCGACGCGGCACGGCGCGGCGCGCTGATCATCTCCTTCAACCCGTTTCGCGAGCGTGCGCTCGAGCGGTTTCAGGCCCCGCAGAGCCCCGTTGAAATGGCAACCTTCGGCTCGACGCAGATCAGCTCGCGGCTCTATCAGGTGCGGGTCGGCGGCGATGTCGCGGTCATCAAAGGCATCATGAAGGTACTGGTCGAGCAAGACGGCGCGGCGCGCGCAAGCGGAGAACAGGCTGTTCTGGACTGGGAGTTCATTCAGGGCCATACGGTCGGCCTGGATGCGCTCGCGGCAGACCTGAAGGCGACGCAATGGCGCGACATCGAGCAGCGCTCGGGACTGAGCCGCGAAGACATCGAGCACGCTGCGCATGTCTACATGCGGGCCGAACGCGCCATCATCGTCTATGGCATGGGGATTACCCAGCACCGGCGCGGCGTGCAGAACGTCCAGCAACTGGCCAATCTTGCCCTGCTGCGTGGCCATATCGGGCGTGAGGGCGCAGGCATTTGTCCGGTCCGCGGCCATTCCAACGTTCAGGGAGACCGCACAGTCGGCATCACCGAAACGCCAGCGCCCGATTTTCTTGATCGGCTCGAGGCGCGCTTCGGCTTCAAGTCGCCCCGTGCGCACGGCCACAACGTCGTCACGGCGCTCGAGGCGATGATCCGTGGTGAGGTGAAGGTCTTCATCGCGATGGGTGGCAACTTTGCCGCCGCCATTCCCGACTGGCAGCTGACGCAACAGGCCATCCGGAACCTCGACCTCACGGTGCACGTTTCGACCAAGCTGAACCGCAGTCACCTGATCCATGGGCGCGATGCCTTGATCCTGCCCTGCCTTGGTCGGACCGAGGTGGACGCGCAGGCGAACGGGCCGCAATCCATCACGGTGGAAGATTCGATGTCGATGGTTCATGCGTCCGCCGGACGCAATCAACCGGCATCGGAGCATCTATTGAGCGAGCCCGTGATCGTCGCCGGGATGGCGCGGGCGACCCTGGGACAGCGCTCGGTTGTTGATTGGGAAGGTTTTGTTGCGGACTATGATCGCATTCGCGACGCCATCGAAGACGTGTTCCCGATATTCCAGGCCTACAATGCGCGCATTCGCGAGCCGGGCGGTTTCCACCTTGTCTCGAGCGCGCGCGAACGCATCTGGGCAACTGCAACCGGGAAGGCCAACTTCCTTATGTTCGACGGTCTCGGCGAAGATCCGAACGACGACCATCCCGATACGCTCTGGCTGAGCACGATCCGCAGCCACGACCAGTACAACACGACGCTTTACTCGCTATCCGACCGCTATCGCGGCGTGTACGGCCAACGCGATATCGTGTTCCTGAATCAACACGAGATGGAAAAGCGCGGCCTTGACGATGGCGACAGGGTCGATCTGGTGACGGTATCGACCGATGGCATCGAGCGGCGGGTGCGCAACTTCCGCGTGGTCGGGTATTCGTTCCCGAACGGTGGCTGTGCCGCCTACTATCCCGAGACCAACCCGCTGGTGCCGCTCTACGCGCACGACCCCATCAGCTTCACACCGTCGTCTAAGGGAATTCCTGTCAGGATCGAACGCACGAGCGCGAGCGGTGAGCCATCCCCGTGATGTTTCAGTGATGGTCGGCGACTTCCGGTTCGGCGCGGATGTGCGCCGGCGCCTGATGAATCATGCGCCAGTGCCGCGGCGTGCATCCCGAGAATCGCTTGAACACGGTCGTAAAATGGGCCTGCGTCTGGAAGCCGACGGCCATTGCGATTTCCAGCAAGGTCATCGTCGGATCCTGCATCAGCGCCTCGGCGCTTCGGACGCGTTCGCGCAACAGGAACTGATGCGGCCGCAGGCCCGTTGCGGCCCGGAACTGGGATGCGAAGTGCATCCTGCTCAGTCCCGCGACGGCCGCCAGGTCGAGCAACGTAATTCTCGACGAGATGTGGCGTTCGATGTGGTCGATGACCCGCTTCAGCCGCCACTTCTGCAAGGCCTTGACGCGCCGACCGTTGTCGCCGGCCGCGCCCGATCCAGGTGTGCCTCGAACGGCGGAGCGCAGGCCGAACTGTCTGATCGCTGTCGCCAGTTGACGAGCTTCTGCACGCTCGTTGTCGTCACCATGAACGGCAAGACAGGGTGCTTCAAGGAATGACCGAATGAAGGCGCAGTCCGACTCCAGCAGGAGTGCCTCCTGCGGCTGTACCGAAAAGCCGCCGGCGGTGACGGGTGCCGCTGCGCTGCGGCCTCCGGCTGGCTCGGCGTTCGGTTGGCGCTGGCACGTCTCGCCTGACATGACGATTGCTCCCAATGTAATGTGTCGCTTCGACCGTTCACGACCCTTCTATGCCACCTGCTTTTCTCACCCCACTAAATTGCGATTTATGGATTTAGGAGCCGGCTGGACGACCACGCTGAAATCGGCGGTCGCGTTGCTTAAACGCGAATTCAGATTTCTTAATTCCAATTTAGTGGGCTCCCCATGGTGCACCGACCTACAGTCTTGCTGCCGGGCCTCGAAATGGGAGCAGCAGATGCAAGGTCAGAGCGCGTTCACAGGTGTCAGCGCCGTTGGTGCAGGAGGGCCTCAAGCAGCGGGCTTCTTCAACGGCTATTCCGCCGCCATCAGGCGCTTCGGCCTGCTGCAGCGTGGTCGGGAGCAGCAACTCGCGCGACGTTGGCAGGAGCGTCGCGATCGGAGCGCGACGGACGAGTTGATCACGAGCCATCTTCGCCTCGCCGCAAAGGTGGCGCGGCGGTACAAGGGCTACGGCCTTCCGATCGCCGACCTGATCGCGGAAGCGAACCTCGGCCTGGTGATCGCCGCGGCTCGTTTCGAGCCTGGGCACGGCTCGCGTTTCTCGAGCTACGCCCTGTGGTGGATGAAGGCCACGATCCATGACTACATCCTGCGGTCCTGGTCCCTGGTCAAGATCGGAACCACCGCTGCCCAAAAGAAGCTGTTCTTCCGGCTTCGGGGCGCGATGAGGGCGCTCGCGGCCGAGGGGTCCATGCTGACCCCGGAAGCTGCCCAGGCCGTTGCAGAGAAGCTGGATGTGACTGCGCGCGATGTGGTCGAGATGGATACGCGGCTGCACGGCGACCTGTCGCTGAATGTCCGGTTCGGCGATGAGGATCACTCGACGGAGTGGGAAGCGATGATCGCCGACGAGGGACCGGACTCGGAGACGATGGTTGCCGAGCATGACGAGGCTACACAGAGATCAAAGGCGCTTCATGCCGCTCTCGATGTGCTGACCGAGCGCGAACGGCGCGTGTTCGAGGCGAGACGGCTTACCGAGCAACCGTTGACGCTGGAGCAGCTGGGGCTCGAGTTGTCGATCTCAAGCGAGCGGGTGCGGCAGATCGAGACGAGCGCGTTTGCCAAGGTCAAGCGGGCCACGATTTCGGCCGCGAAGGGCCACGGCACTTTCTAAATCGAGTTCAAGAAGAACCCAACACACATGGAGCACGAAGATGAAACGTCTTTGGTTTGTTTGCGTCGCGGCTTGCCTTTTGCTTTCGGCCTCGGCTGCGTTTGCCCGAGGAGGCATGGGCTCGCATATGTCGATGGGCGGCGCGTTCGGTACGAGCGCGGCGACACCCGGAACGAATTCGCTCGGCACGGCGCTGCCAGGGGCCGAAGTCGGCGGTCATCCGATGAAGGGGCTGCCGCTCGGCACGAGTCCTGCCATCGATAAAGAGGATGCGCGGCTTGAAAAAATGCTTGAGGGATCCATCTGCCGCGGATGCTGAACGATCCCTCGTCCGTTCACCAAGATGACGTCGAGGGTATCCTCATGCGTGACGTGTTGGCTGCCGCAACGCTAGCTAGCTCTCGCGTGGCACATCGTGGTTGCGCTGCCGGGTGAGGGTGGTCACAGCGCCGTCCTTTCGCGGGGCGAGAGCTGCGGCAACTCGGCTGCAGGGCGCTTGCCGGCCCTGCCGGATTTCTCGCAGCGCAGCCGGTGCGCCAGGTCATGGACCAGCCTGGCATCGCCCGCGCACGGCCAAGTTCTTTCTTCAACGCTTTCCGGTCGCTCGCTGACAGCGGTGCCGGTGGTGTAAAGCGTGGGCTCTCCCGTTGAGCGGTGTGCCCTAAGCTGAACGATGGAACGGGGACCTCAGCCGCGGCTAGGTTGTCCGATGGCACGTCTGCCCGGAGGATGCCATCGTGCCGGTGATTTGCCCGACGAGTCAATCAAGTTCGGAAATGGCGTAACCCATTGATCCGGCTTGCATGACCTACTTTGCATGGGGTTGTTTTCGACATTTTTTGATGAGGCGGTTCCGAAGGGCACCAGAATGTCGACAATCAGCTCTGCACCCGGCAGGGTTCAGGCTGAATGGTGGACGCACAAGGGATCGAACCTTGGACCTCTCCCGTGTGAACCACAATCCGTAGACCATAGCTAACCAAATTCCGCCATAGTAAAAGCGCAGAATCCCTTGTAGCGAAGGGGTTTATTGCCGTAAGCCGCCATAGTTGCCCATAGCAGCCCCTACCGCATTTTGTATGCCCCGGCTGTGCCCTCGGTAAGTTTTTCTCCCGGGGCACACAGAGCTGGGAACGCAGAGGGAACGGTATGTGATCCGATTCTCGGGTCTCCCTCTTATGTGCCCCGGGGCACAAGGTAGAAGGGCACTAACAATGGAAACAAGCGGGAAGGATCTGAGTGCCGATGTGACGGCGAGCTACATGAAGCTCACTGACGCGGCGATCCGTGCAGCCACGCTGCCGTCGGGCAAGTCGCAGCACTATCTCCACGACACAGAGCAGCCAGGGCTTGCGATCAGGATGCGTGCGACTGGCGGCCGAACCTGGGTATACATGTTCACGAAGCCTGGGATGAGGGGCACCCAACGCAAGACGCTAGGTGCATGGCCCAAATTCAACGAGAAGGCCGCACGTCAGGCTGCCACCATCGCCGCTGGCGAGGTGGTCAAGGGTGTTGATCCGAACGACGCCAAGCGGGAAGCCAAGCAGCAGCAACTCGCCGACAAGCACTGCACCACGTTAGCCGCACTGATCATTGAAGATGGCCCCTACGAGACGTCCCTGACCGGACGCCAGGTGATCAACTGGAAGCCGGCAATGTCGGCGCTGCGACGTGGTCTCAAGGATCATTTCGCTCTCGCCATCGGCAAGTTAACGCGGCGGCAGATCATGGCGGCGGTTGATAAGATCGCCAAGACCGGCAAGCGCGGCGCAGCCAAGGACTTACGCAAGCATGTGCACACCTTCCTCGAATGGTGTGTCGGCGAAGGTTACGTCGAACACAACGTGCTCGCCGGCTATCGCGAGCCCAAGGAAACACGTGCGCAGAGGGTGGGACGCCGAACCAAGGGCCGCGCGCTGGCCGATGAAGAAATCATCAAGGTCTGGCATGCCTCCGCCAAGCTCGGAGCTTTCGGGCTATTGGTACGCATGTGCCTACTCGGCGGCCCGCGCCGCAGCGAGCCAACCATAATCAAGTGGCAAAAGCACATCATGGATGACCGCATCACCTTCGATGCGGCGTGGACCAAGATGGGCTTGCACCACGACGTGCCGCGCACCCACCTCGTTGACGAGGTACTCGCCACCGCCAAACACTTCCAGCGCGCGACCTCCGACCATGTCTTCCCGTCGCCGAAGACCGGGGGCCAGATGTCGGGCTTCACCAAGATGGTCAACCGTTTGGTCAAGGAAGCGCGTGTTGCCAAGTTCACCATGCATGACTTGAGGCGCAGCTTGCGCACCGTCATGTCACGCTGCGGCTACGACAACGAAATCCAGCGGCTATGTGTCGGTCAAAAGCCGCGTGGAATCGACCAGGTCTACAATCACGACGAACAGTGGATCATCCGCAAGATGGCGTTCGAAGCGGCTCACGACTACATCGCGGAATTGGTCGGCGCGAAACGGCTAGGCAAGGTCGTGCGCTTGCAGCGAACGAATCCTCTCGACCCCATCAAGGCCGAACTGCTCGGCCGTCTCCGCGAGCATTATGCGGCTGAGACGGCCTAGTTGGCTTTATCGCATCCGGCGAGGTAGTCGCGCACCGCATCGACACGATAGAGCGGGCGGCCATCGACGTGGCGCCATTTCAGCGGGTGGTTCGGGTGGCGCCGCCACTGCTCCAGCGCTCCTGGCGTGCGCCGGATGACCGCGGCCGCCTCTAGTGCCGTCAAATTTGAGCTGCCCGGCAGCGTATCTATATCGAACGTCGCGGGCGGCGGTGTGCCGCGGTTCTTGCGAGGGCGCTTCGCGGCACACGGCATTTGTGTACTGCCCGGTAACCCAAATGCTTCGACCGGCGTCTTTTTGTCCTTACCGCGCATGCTTGCGCCCCATGATGGTCTGAGGCAATAAGGTCGTAGACTTCTCCGGCAAGCAAGACATCAAGCGCGCAGGTATGGATGTTGGGTGGCTGTGGCGGACAAAAAGGACGAGCCGGTTCGACCGTCCTGGGGCCCACGGGGAGCGCTTCTCGCTTTCAATCCGGCAAATCAATAACCGGAACTGCGTCTTCGGCTATCTACCTGGCTTGCAGTGCTATTCGGGCACTCCAGTTGCGGGGTCGTCGGCCCGCACGGAAGTCTGCAACTGGGCTGGATCGACTTTCTTGCGCTGCGCCCATTCCACGAGATTCTTTGGCCGGTAGGTCGGGTCGGCTCGCCACCGCTTGAAGACGCTGGCGTCGATCGTTTCGTTGATGTTGATGTGGCTGCCATCGTCCCTTTCATCGGGGTCACGGCCGATGGTGCGGTAGAGTGGCGGAAAGACCCTGGCGTAATATCCGGCCAGGAAAGCCCCGTAGGAATCGGTGGTCGGTGCAGTCACCGAATCTCCGTCAAGATCGACTTCCGAGCGTAACGAAAGGCCGAGCAATTCCGCCTTCTTCATCATCCAGCGCAGGGGCGCCTGATTCAGAAGGTCGGTTTCGTAGCCGCCTCCCACGTTGGCATGCGCGCCCACGAACCAGCGCTGCTCGACGCCCGACAGCGGCCGCAGCGGAGGGACAGGCGCGCCGGGGTCTTTCGAATGATGGACGTCCCAGAGGGTGGGGGCGAAATCAGGCCGATGCTCGTCGATGGCGATGGCGTGATATCCATTCTGGATAGGCAGCCGCAGCCCCGTCTGAAGGTAATCGAACTGCGAGCGGCTGATGCCCCGAATGTTTCCGGCCGCAACGCCGACGGATCCCACGGTATCCCATACTCCGATCATCTTCACGTTCGCGAGCTGGGAATATTTGAGCAGCCATCGTTCCTGTTCGGTCAGTTTGCCGGTGTCGCTGGAAGCTTCTATTTCCTTCAGTTTCCAGATCGTTTCCTCGTTTCCCTTCCGGTAACGCTCGAACAGTTCAGAGACCCCGATGGGCGAGCCGGCCTTCAAAACGCCGTCGAGGGCGACCAAATTCGCCAACGCTCTCGCGGTGAACGCACCCCGACTGAAGCCGAAGATGAAGATCTCGTCGCCGTCATTGTAGTTCTCAACGATCCACTCATAGGCAAGACGAATGTTCTCATCGAGCCCTTGGCCGAAGACGCCACCCAAGAAGCCGTTGACTCCGATCTCGTAGTAGACGAGCTGGGGCTTGCCGTCCTGGCTCTTCGATGCACAAAGCGCCCGCATTCGCCAGACGTTCGTGTTGCTGTTGATGCTGTTCCACGTGCCGTCGAGGAATATGGCGAGGCGTTTCCTCTGCAGCTCCGCGCCCGCGAAGGAGGGCTGACTCCCGCTCTTCTCCGCAGGTCGTCCGATGAACACGCCGATCCATACGATGGCTATGATAGCAAGCAAAAGGCCGATGGAGTGGCCGACCCGTTCAATCAACCTGAGAAATTTCTTCATCACATGCTTCCAATTGGCCGCCGAGACGATGCGCGGCGGACTGAGGTCATGCTTCAATCCATGATCATCGAAGGTTGGTAGCTCTTGTTGCCGCGCCGATCGAAATCGAACTCGTAGACGACGCACGGCGCAATCGCCTGGTGCTGTTGGCCGAGATAAAAGACTATGGCGTTCGGCGCGGCGGCAAACATGTGCGCCACGGTGTCGGCGTCGTTGCCCTTGGTCAGCCGCAGGTGGTTCGCGAGGCTTTCGGCAAGGGCTGCCGCATGTCCGCCGCCCAATACGCCTCGCTGGCTTGGACCGGCCGGCAGCGCAAAATTAATCAGCCGGCCGACCTTCGGCAACGATGCCGAACAGTAGGCGCGTGCGGCAGCTTCAGCGGACTGCGCGACGCTGACGGCCACCGCGATCTCCTGCCCGTCGCCCAGCGCATGCTCGGTGACCTGGAACGCCGGAGCACCGTTCTCCGACCCGTCGTCTGCTCGCCACAGGCGCGAGCCGACACGGCCTTTCTGCACAAGCTCGATGGAGACCCCGGACTTCACGTCCAGCACCGAGCCGGCGATGAAGGCGACGGAGGCGTGGGCATCGAGGATCAGGCGCAGCTTCGGATTCTGCATGACCTTCGCGCGCAGGAAGCTGTCGACCTGCGGGCGAATGTCGCGCTGCCAATCGAGGTCGTCGCGAAGATAACGCTGTCGGAAGGAATCGGTCAGCAGAAGCGTGTTCTCCGGCGAGGCGCCGACAATGTCCGACGCGGGCCCGAGAAACGAGCGAACGGCGACGGGTAGGTAGGGGTCCGCGGCGGCGATGATCTCGGCGAGTAGCGCTTCGTCCTTGCACATCTGCTTGAACGTCTCTCGCGTGAACGAGTTGAGGCCGCGCTTCTTGAGCGCGCGCGCCAGCTCGTCGAGCCGGAAATCGGAGCTGGTGGGCGAGCTGGTGATGACGCCGACCGTCCTGGCGCGCAGCGTTATCGACTCCTTGAGCTCGTCGAGCGAGCGGTGTCCGTCGAATATTCGGAAACCGGTCAGCACCCCGCGCAGGGCATCGTTGTCCGCCAAGCCGAGGTGTTCACGCCACAGCTTGCGCACCTTACCCATCCGGCTGCCGTCGGTTTTGGTTCCGTCGAACAGCTTCTCGATCAGAAGGGACCGGTCGGTCCCAGAAATCAGTTCGGCCAGCGGATCATCATCCCTGATGCGGTAGGTCGTTAGGAACGTGAAACAGGCGCCAGGACCGGCCTTCTGCCGCGCCTCGGCCAAGCGCTGCAGGAGAGAGAACGTCTTCGCGCCGATAAACTCGGGATCGACGAAATCCGCGTAACCGAAGCGACCTCCGAGCTCGACGTGCCACTTCACCTGGTGATAATCGGCGGTGACGCGTTCGGGTCCCGATCGTGCCACCGGTGGATCGTAGCGGACGACGACATCGTCGAAGGCCTTGGGTCCGTCGGCCTCGAACGCCACCTCGACGATGCACGAGGTGCCTTCCTTATCCAGGAGGCTGAGGGCATTTTCCCAAAACACGCGCGACTGGTAATTGTCGCCATGCCATCTCGGTAGCACCGCGTCAGCCATGGTAGTGTACTCTGCGCTGGAGCGTCATGGCAGGCTCACGAGACCGGAAACTTGGGGCCGAACAGCGCGCGCCAAGCCTTGAGCGAATCGCCCTGCCGCCCCTTGCGGGCCAGGTCGATGGCGAAAGCGGCTTCGCGCTCGGCCGCCCGCAGGAGGTTGCGCGCTCGCTCCTTGCGTGCCTGGTCCATGCCGTCGCTGATCGGCGGCCCCAGTCCCGCCGGGTCGGGCCAAGTATCGAAGATCCGATCGGCCAGCGTCGCGAAAAATCCCTGGATCTCGCGGTCGAAGCTGCCGCCGAAACCGCCGTGAAGGATCGAAAGTGCCATGACTTCGATCAGGAACGACGGCTTGACCGGCTTCTCGCCGTGTTTCGGGTTGTTGTTCCAATATTTCACCATGCGCACCAGGCCCTTCCACTCGCTGGAATAGGCTTGATGGGCCGCGGTCGCCTTCTCGGCATGGGTCTTCGGGTTGGTCTTGATCCATTTGCCAAGATCCTTGTCCGGGATCTCGTAATCGTCGCCGGCCACGAACGCAGGGACGGCGTCCACGCTCATGATGCGGTAATCGGTGTTGTCATCGGCGTCGGCATGCACGCCGAAGTCGATGTTGATCGAACGGCCCTGCTTCTTGGTGGCCTTTTCGCCGTATTTGCCGACAAGGGCATCGTAGAAGTCGGTCAGCACCACCGACGGCGCCTTGGAACGATAGTCATGCTTGTTCGGATTCAGCACGAAGAAGATGTCGACGTCCTTGAGCGGCTTGGTCTTGGTCCATCGCGCATAGGATCCGGTCAGGAAATCGTTACTGATGGAAAACTTGGTGTCCAGGTATTCGCGCACTTCCTTTTCGCGGGACGACGCGTTGTCCTGTTCGCGCTGGTTCAGCTCCAGCTTGCTCTTAAATTTGTGGAACGCTTCGTTCGTCGTCAGCATCAAGCCCTCCTCAGGTACGAGGCGTTGCCGCTGAGACCGCTGTGCTCGACGGTCGTGCCGACGCTCTGGCGGACCATGCCCTCGGTCGAGCGCGCTTGGGCCTTGTTCCAGCCGGCGATGTCGTGACGTCCGGGTTTCGTCTTCGTCCGCAACTCGTATTTCGCGTCGCTCGGCGCCAGGCCCGCCTTGCGGATCGCGTACTTCAGCGCGTCCGTGTCGGCCCAAAAGCTGCCGTCACCGCCTGTCCAGCTGTAGGAGATCTCGATGTTCCATTGAAAGATCAGCTCGCCGGTCTTGGGATCGTAGATGTCGAGCATTACCCGCTCGAGATCCCCTGATTGCAGCCAGCCGTTGACACCGCGGAGGTTCACTTCCCAATCCCCTACGAACTCGGCGGGATCGAGCCCACTGAGGCGGATGATGTCCTTCAGGCTCTTAAGGATGTTCTCGGCCACGTAGGTGACCGAGTGCGTGTACGAATAGACGGAAACGGCGACGGCGGTCATGGTTCGAGCAATCCTTTCATGTCCGGCACCAGCGCGACCTGCGCCATCGCCGTTTTCTCCTGGTCTTGGTCGGCGGCGACGGCGGCGTCGAGTTCGCGTGCGGTGATCCGCGCGCTATGTTGCTTGAGCGCGCGCTGGACCCATTCGAGGTCATCAGCATGGCAGGGCAGCGATACCGCCCAGTCGCCCTTCAACGGGTCGTAGCCGAGCGCGGCTTCGTTGGCTTCGGAGCCATCGACCGCATCGTCGTCGAAGAGGCAGTAGATCCGCGTTCGTGGACCGTCGCAGGTCGCGACGATCGCATGGTCCTTCGGGGCATGGTCCGAGATGATACTGGATGCGATGCCGGCGACGTTCAGCATTTCCTTTCGTGCCGGATGAGCGGCGCCGGGCGCGAGCGCATCGACGACCGCGTTCCAGGTCCTGGTGGCGTCGCGGGCAGGCGTGCTGACGAAGGTGCGCCGGTAGACTGTGCTCATTTCAGCGCTCCGCCGCCGCGCGCGCGGCTTTCGCGCTCTTGGCCGCGGCCAGGATCTGCGCGATGGTGACCTTCTCGGGGTTCAGCGCGGTATCGATGTCGGTGGCGATCGCGCTTGCGACCATCTTGCGGATGGCGCGTCCGTCAAGCCCGACGCAGGCTGCAGCGCATTCCGCAAATCCCGGCTTGTCGACCAGCTTGCCGATGGCGGAATAGGTCAGGCCGAGCTTGGTCAGGCAATCCTTGAGGATATCCGTGCAGGCATCCTTGGGAGGAAGCGGGATCTCCAGGATGAGGTCGCAGCGCGACGTGAACGCGCTGTCGACCGCGCGCGGAAAGTTGCTGGTCGCGATGAACAGGAGCTGGGGATACTTCTCGGCGAGCTGGTCGAGCTGCACCAAAACCGCGTCGGTGGCGCGGTGCACGTCGACCGGATTGGCGTCCATGCTCAGCTTGGTGCGGTCGACCGCGAGCGTCTCGACCTCGTCAAGCAGCACCACGACCGGCCCCGCCGTGGCCGCCTCCGCGATGGCCTGGCTGAAAAGTTCGGTGACGGCACGCTGGCTCTTGCCCAGCGACGAGCTCGCCAACTGATGGGGCTCGACCTCCATCAAGCGGAACTTGTCCTGGGGGAAAGCCTTTGAGACTCGGTGAGCGAGACCGCGGGCGAGCGAGGTCTTGCCCGTGCCAGGCGGTCCGACCAGCAGGATGACGCCGTGCAGCGGGATCACGGTGCGCGACACCTTGCCACGCATGGAGAAATTGAGGGCTGCCTGAGCCAAGAGCTTCTGCTTGATCGCGGGCTCCAGGATGATCGACGTCCAGAGCGCGCCGAGCGCGTCGTCTGGAAGAGGACGGATGCTCTGAATACCCTTCGGCAGCTCGATTTCAGCGGCAAGAACCTTAAGTTGGGCCGTCACATTCACCTCCGGTTGCTGTTGCGGGTTCTCGCAGACGAGAACGCCCATTTCGTTGGTTCCAGCCCGGCGAGGATCATTCCAAGGTTCGTACGGGCGCATCACACCATTATACCTTTGCCAACAAATTTGTTGGTGACCATGGCTGAAGAATTACAGATTCGCAAGTCTTGCCAACAAAATTGTTGGCATGTAGGATGCGATCGTCGCGTCCGACGCTCGGGTATCTCGAAAAAGACAAATATTTCAGCGAGTTAGATGGCCCCAACGTTCAGGTTTAATCCCGGCTTCCAGTCGGACGAAGAGTCCGTCCAGAACTTCATTGTCCGGAAAGCGGATCTCGCCCACACCCTTAGGCCATTCCGCGACGATGCCCCGCTTCCACCTCGGGTCCTGCTCGTGGCGCCGCGCGGCGCCGGCAAGACAACCCTGTGCCGCCGCGTGCTGGCGGAAGTGAATCGCGACAGTACGCTGCACGCGCGCTGGCACCCCATTTTCTTCGGGGAGGAAAGCTACGCCATCACCACCCCGGGCGAATTTTTCCTCGAATGCCTGTTCCATCTTCAGGACCGCTCGGATGAGCGGACCATAAAGGATGTCTACGAGAACGCCCTGGCTCAGCCTGGCGAGAAAGAGCTCATCGATCTCGCCCTGAAGACATTGCGGTCCTATTCGAAGCGCATCGGAAAGCGCCTTCTGATCATCGTCGAGAACTTCCAGACTATCCTCGACGATCAGATCGGCACAGGTGCCAAGGATCTCCTGAAGCGACTTTCCGACGCCGACACCTTCGGCGTCCTGGCGACCTCCGTCGCGCAACTGATGACCGATGAGAACGTCGCCCTCCCGTCCGATTTCCTCCGACTCGATCTGAAGCCGCTTTCGCGCGAAGAATGCCGCGAGCTTTGGAATTCGCTTACGCAGCAGGACATCAAGACCGAACGAATACGCCCGCTCGAGATCCTGACCGGCGGGAGCCCAAGGCTGCTCCACATCCTCGCGGAGTTCATGCGGTCGCCTTCGCTTCACAATCTGATGGAAAACCTGAACTTCCTGATCGACCAGAACACCGAATATTTCAAAAGCCAGCTCGATCGCCTTCCTCCGACGGAGCGGAAGATATTCGCGGCGTTGCTGGAGGCATGGGATCCGGCCACCGCCAAGCAAATCTCCGAGGCGGCACGCGTGACTGTGAATACGGCTTCGACGATGCTTTTGCGCCTTGCCGAACGCGGCGCCGTCATCAAGAGCACCGGCACCGGCAAATCTGCCCTCTACTCCGCATCCGAGCGGCTTTTCAACATCTACTACCTGATGCGCCGCCGTAGCCACCCGTCCAGCCGCGTCCGCGCGCTGGTGTCGTTCATGACCGACTACTACGACCGCGACGAACTGATCGACACGGCCGCGACGCTTGCCCGTGAAGCCTGTTCGGTTCGTCCCGACAGCCGCATGGACTATCACGCGTTCTATGACGCCATTTTGGCACGCGTCCCGACGTTGGTCCCGACCCTCTTGGAACGAACGCCTCCCGACTTCCTGACTTCCTTTACGGCACACCAGAAGGCAACGGCCGAAACAGCCCGGGCGCAAGCGGCGCTGCCCATGGCGGAGCCCAGAGGAGCCGACGACGCGCTGGAGAAGTTGCTGAACAGGGCCGAACGGTCTGCGGAAGATGGTGACATTGAGCAGGCCATCCAACTGTATCTGGAAGCAACCGAATTACGCCCAAATGCCATGGCGCCGAGGATGAGGCTTGTCTCCCTCTATCTCAGCGAAGATCGAACCAGTGAGGCGATCAACGCGGCCGGCGAAGTCATTAGGCTGCATCCCACGAACCCTTCGGGCTATTCAATCCAGGGCTTGGCCTACCTGGTTGCAGGCGAGACCGACGCGGCCGAAACGGCCTTCGAAACTGCGCTCCAAATCGATGCCAACTACGGTCTGGCCATTGGTGAGCTGGCAGCGATCAAGGAAGCAAAAGGACAGCGAGAGGCGGCGATCGAGCTTTACGAACGAGCACATCGGCTCGACCGCCTGACCGACGGCGCCCGAGCCGCGTACGCGCGCATCTTGCAAGACGAAAGCCGGACGAAGGACGCCGAGGACCTGCTGCGCGACGGTGTCGACGAAGAAGAGCATATCCAGAGCCGCCGGGCACTCGTCGAGCTGCTGAGCGATACGGACAGGCAGCAGGAAGGAATCGATCTGCTCCGACGCGCCGCCGAACGACACGAAGATTGGCGGCTCTGGGCCGACCTCGGCTCATTCGTCCTCGCGCGCGACGGAAACGACGAAGACGCCGCCGATGCCTTGGAAAAATCAATCGCGCTCGGCGCCGAAGATCCCATGGTCTTCGTCAGCTATGCGCGAGCCCTGCAACGGAACGGCGAGCCGGCACGGCGTCTCCTCGATGTCGCGCAGGCGCTGATCGAGAAACTCCACGATGACCGCGATGCATGGACGCATGCCGTCTTCCTTGCAAGTGCGGGCGGCGACAAGGCGGTCGCCGAGGCGTATGCCCGCAAGGCGCTGGACAACGACAACGACGACGCGCGCAGTTGGCTGACGCTGGCCCTCCTCCTCCGATCGTTGCCGAAGCGGACGTCCGAGGCCGAAGAAGCCTTCCGCAGGGCCGCAGAGCTCGGCCAAAAGGACGGATTCTGCTCAGCACTGCACATGCTCGCCGAATTTCTCGTCCACCGCGGCGAGGAAACGGCTGCGCAGGAAGCGATGACGGCATGGTTCGCGGGCGACATGCCCTGCTACTGCTGCGCCGTACTCGAAGGCGACATCGCGGCACGAAACGGCAATCCCGAGAACGCCAGCCGTGCCTATCGAGGTGCGCTCGAGTTGCGAAAAGACGGCACCCAGGCGCTGACAGGACTGTCCCGCTGCGTGCAACGCGCAGAAGGCGAGGAACTGATAGCGCGCGCGATGGCTTCCGATCCTTCCGATCCCCGGTGCCTGCTTGCGCGCGCACGGCTTCGCCAAGACAACTTGGACAGCCAGATCGAAGACGCGTCCGAAGCGATACGATTGTCGCCAGCTTATGCAGAGGCGCACCTCTTTCTCACGCAAGCCCTGGTTCGCCACAACGAGGCCGAGCGGGCACAACGGCATCTGGAGCTTGCGCTGAAGGAACTGCCTCAGCAGCGTGAACTCACTTCCATGTTCGTGGATGCAGCCATGGCCGTGGCGGCAGCGGGCCACGGCGACGGCGTGAGCAGCATGCTCGCAAAGGACGAATTCGGATCCACCATGGAGCCTCTGATCATCGCGCTCAGAATTAAACGCGGAGACAAGCCGATCGTCGCCAAGGAGGTCATGGAGGTCGCGCTGGATATCGCGAACAACGCGCGGTCGTCAAAAGGCACCGCGCCGAAGCCGTCGTCGAATGACAAATCTTGATGACCTCATGACGAGCGCCGAACCACCGACGCCAGCAGATCCCTGAATGCCGGCGCTCGCGAACCAGCACTATGTCTGGGCCTATTATCTGAGAGCTTGGGCCGCGGAACGATTTTTCTGTTGGCGACAGTCTGAAAAAAGCTCTTTCCGAAGCTCGTGGCCAATGAGCGGGATTTCTACAAGACCTGCCGGCTATCCCGCCGGGCGCCAATTCGAACAGTTGCTTGAGATCGTGCTCACAAGAGGTCGATCAGGACAGATATTTTTCAGTGAATACCATTCCACCCGCGTTCATGAGAGTTCCCGGGCCATCCCCCAGTAACGCGGGATGGAGCAGGCCGGCAGTTCGTCAGGCTCGTAAACTTGAGATCGCTGGTTCAAATCCAGGCTCCCGCAACCGGCCTTGTTCGATGGAGGAGGGCGACCAACATCGTTCCTTATTTTTGAATCGTCGAAAGTCACTTAGTGATTTCGCGTTTCGCGCCGAAGTTATATCTTCGTTTGTTTGAGGGCGCGTTGAAATTCAGCTTTGTTTGAAAGAACGATAGGCCTTTCTTTGGGGTCGTCCAACTTCTCGGCCACGTCAAGCCGAAGGCGTTTATTGAAGTAGTAGAGGAGTGCGCGTCGGACCGGTAGGTGCAGCACACCATCAGTCATTCCATAGTCCCAGGCGATAGTTTCTTGCTGACTAGTTGTGAGTTCTGGATTCGGAACGAGAACGACGTCAAAATACTCATGCCAGTGTTTGTCCTCACTTATCAGCTTGCCAGGTTCAATTTCTTCACCTAGCTCGAGGATGCGCGACAAAATAAAATCCTTGAAGATCATTTCGATGTGACAGTACGCGCGCACATGCCATCTAAGACCATCGAAAGCAAACGCATGGGGCGTAATGGCTCGCCAAAGCGGCAGCGGCCATGTTGAGTTCATGGAATGATAAAAGACCCGCAAGCCTCGCTGGCCGCGAATAGTCCTAAGAAGTGGACGCAAAATATTCGGATCCACGCGACGATGCGGAATGGGCATCGCATCTATCGTAGGCATCCTTCCGATGCCCGTATCGGACAAAGATATAACCTGGTCTGCTATCGCCTTGAGTTGAACGAGATAACGATCAGCGTTGGGCTGGAAAATCGTCGGCGTGAAGTTCTTGGTCGCCACGAAGCATTTTTGCGACGCGTCATAGTCCAAGTTTTGCGGTGCCGCCTGCTTGTAAATTGCGAGATCCGCTGATGCCTGTGTAGGCGAGACATTGAACCGATCGACAATGTCGCCGCGGTTCAATTTGCCGTCCCAGAAGAGCCGAAACTCAATAAATTCAAGACGTTGGTCAGCTCCCCAACGCCGTTTACTTTCATGTTGATTACTCATCGTTCAAATTATAGCTCAAGTTACTTGACTATTCAATAAACTTGATATATCAAGAAACTTGACTAGTTAACGCCGAGGAGCACCGCCATGAGCGCCGACGATAGCAGCCAAAAAACACGCATCCACGTCGATGGAAGGCCTCTTGAATTGCCAAACCCTATCCCGGGCGAGGCGCTCTACGCGGCTGCCCATGTGCCGGAGGGCGAAGTGTTCTACCGCGAGGTGACCGGCGATCGCGAAGATGAGCTCATTTCGAAAGATGCACCAAGCATCAGGCTCGTCCAGGACGAACACTTCTACGCGAGTCATCCCCACAAGGTTGAGCATGTGATCATCGTCAATGCGCGGCGCAAGACGGTGACGGGCAAGAAGATCTCGTTCGAGCGTGTTGTGAAGCTCGCCTTTCCGGAGACGCAGCCGTCGCCGCAAACTGTTTACACGGTCGCCTATAGCAACGGGCCGGCTCGCAACCGCGAAGGCAAAATGGTCCCCGGACAAACCGTAAAAATCCAAGACGGAATGGTTTTCGATGTCACAGAAACCAGTCGATCGTAATCCCGATCTTCTTCGACTTAGGGATGAGGGTTATAACATCGACGTACGCGATGGGTACCTTGTGGTAACCGACATCCCGTACGTCGATGCTCAAAAAAACGTTTGCCGCGGCACGCTGGTTAGTGAGCTTACAATGCTCGGCGATCGTGCGCAGCAACCGAGCACTCACGTCATCCACTTTGAGGGGGGCTTCCCGTGTACGAACGAAGGAGCCCCAATCGAGGCTGTGCGGAACCAGAGCCAACGACAGCAGTTAGCGCCTGGACTCTTTGTGGACCACGCATTTTCAAGCAAGCCGAAGGTCGGTCACTACAAGGACTATTACGAAAAAGTCCGGACTTACGCTGACATTTTAGCCGGGTATGCGCAAGCAATCGACCCCGCTGCATCACCGCTCTTCGTGCGGCCGCTCATCAGCACCGAAGACAGTGCCGCTTTTCAATACATTGATACAGCTTCGAGCCGTGCTGGCATCGCGCTTCTCAGCCAAAAGCTGATGACGTCCAAGGTTGCTATCGTGGGTCTGGGCGGGACGGGATCATACCTTCTCGACTTGTTGGCAAAAACGCCGGTTGGCCAGATCCATCTCTTCGACGGTGACAGGTTTTTTCAGCACAATGCTTTCAGAGCGCCAGGTGCACCGTCTAGCGATGAGCTCGAAAAAGGTATGTTGAAGGTCGACTACTTCAAAGCGATCTATTCCCGCATGCATCGTGGAATCACCGCTCATCCCAATTTTGTTGGTCGATCAGAATTGGGTTTCATGCAGACAATGGATTTTGTCTTCATTTGCATGGATTCTGGACCAGCAAAGAAAATGCTAATCGATACATTGCACGTTGCTGATAAGCCTTTCATCGACGTCGGTATGGGGATCGAACTCGCCGACGATGTCCTGACAGGTATCGCTCGGGTCACGACTTCGACGCCTGGGCATCGTGATCACGTTTGGGATTGTATTTCGTGCGCGGATAACGCGGCCGAAAATATCTATACTCGCAATATCCAAATCGCCGAAATGAACGCGTTGAATGCGGCGCTGGCGATCATCCAATGGAAAAAACTCTGCGGCTTCTATTTCGACCCCAGCCCGAGCTTCAACACCACTTATGTGATTAGTACGAATAAGTTGCTGAAAGATGAGGGCGACGATGACATCGCGGCATAAGCACGGAACGTTGTCGCAAAGGCGATTGTCCTACTCACATGTCTTTGTAGATACCCTCCCAGACAAGCTAGACGAAGGCATCCTTTATGTGTGCATTAAGTACGCTACCTCGGCGCATAACTGTCTGTGCGGATGCGGACGCGAAGTAGTGACGCCGATACATCCAACGAAATGGCAGCTCACTTTCGACGGTATCAATATCTCATTGTATCCATCTGTCGGCAGCTGGTCGCTAGCTTGCAAGTCGCACTATTGGCTGCAAAACGGTCGTGTGTCGTGGGCGGATAGTTGGTCGGACGAAGAGATTCAGGCTGCACGCGCGGGCGATCTGACCGCGCAAGACAATTTCTTCGGAAAGGCAGGTGCTCAACCCGCGTCGCCGCCTAAGACGATAGTCGCGCAGCCCGCATCATTTTGGCGCGCAGTCGCCGATTGGTTTCAGGGGAAGCAATAAAATGTGGAACATTGAGGAATTTTGGAAGCAGAAGCTTGCAGGTGCCGAGAACGCTGGGATCAGCAAAATAGCAGGCTGGTCCTCAAACACCTTGGAGATGCCCGGCTTCGTCGAGCCAACACTGTCGCTGGTCGAGGGCGATCCCTCAGATGCGCAGTTATTCATTATCGCCGCTCCGGGTGCGGTCGGTAAAAGTTCCTACGCTAGGGCGCTCGCCGCCGCTACCAAATCCGTCATTGTGGACCTGGCCAGAACAGCGCCGCTGGGTGGGGGGTTCTTCAAAGGCGAGTTGGCAAATGCATTTGGACTTGATGCCCTGTCAAACGCCGGCAAGGGGAAGATAGCTCTGGTAGTCGATGCGCTCGATGAAGCCCAAATGCGAGTGGGACCTCAAAGTTATGAAGCAGGTCTCCTCGACTTGGCGGGAATCGCCGGTAGCGCTTCGGCATTGCCAGCGGTTCTCCTTGGGCGCGCTCTGGCGGCAGAAAACGCATTTTTGCTGCTGACCGCAAACGGGTTCAAAGTTGCCCTCTTCAAGGTCGAGTTTTTTGGCGACGATCAAGCGGCTCAATATCTGATCAACAAATTGCCGATCGTTGCAGCGCGCTCCGAAAAGGTCGCCGCAGCGTTCCGAACCCACGGTGACGTTTTTCGCGAGCTTGCGGAGTCGGCCAGAGTGAAGCTGAAAGCGCTTGCGGGATGCGATCAAACCAATTTCGCTGGATATGCGCCGGTGCTCGACGCCATCTGCGAGTTTGCTCTTGAAGGAGACGGCCTTAACCCAAAGGCCAAAATGGCAAAACTAACGTCGGCGAGCCAGATAGACCTGATTGACGACATCACGCTGTCGATTCTCGAACGTGAACAAGAAAAGCTCCGAGGTCAGTTCCAAGAGCAGCATGCCGATGCCTCGGCCAGTACGCTCAGTAAGTTATATACTGTCGAAGACCAATTAGAGCAGGTCTCGTTTAACTTGTTTGGCGGAACAGCGCCGCCGTATCCAGAACTCCCGAAGGAGGCTTACTACACAACCTATCAGGAGATGGTTGAGACTTTTGCGCCACAACACCCGTTCGTTTCCGCAAGCGGAGCAGCTTCGAATCCTGTGTTTGCCGCTTTTGTCGTGGCCTGGGCGTTGAGAAAATCGGGTCACGCAGATCTCGTCCGAAAGGCCGTGCTTGCAAAACCTAACCTCATGTCAGGTATTTTCTTCGAACTCTATGATCGTCAACTGCAGTCAGAGCCGGGAGCGAAGATGCCTTTGGCTGACGTTGGCATCCTTTATCAGGCGCTGAATTCGCAAATTACACCAGGTCAGCGCGTGCAGCTCGAGGTTTTGGACCAAGATGCTTCGACTATCGAGGTCAGTTTTGAAATCTTAGCAAAGGTCGATTCGAAGGGCGATCCGCTCGATGGAAAGACTTGGGGACCGTACCCGAGCGAAAATGATTCAATGCTCGAACTCCACTCGCCATTTTCAAATGTGTACGTGGACGCTCCAATAATGATGCAGTTGGGCGACGGTATCGTTCAGCAGATTGGCGCGCCCACCGAACTCGCCGTCCAGGCACTTATGATCTCGGCGAAACAAGTTCTAGTGCACCCAAATGCAGCGGATGCTGCAAAAGAATTTCAAACTGCCACAATCTTTGCCGAAGAAGCCGACCTCACTGGTGTTCAGACCGTGACCGTACGCGACGGAGCGACACTTTCGGTTTCCTGGCCGAACGCCACCATCTTCCCTTGGAATAGCCACGTCGTCGACATTCCGGCTGCTGCCGACGAGGGAGTGGACTTCATGCGACGTCGTGTGAGACGGATTCTTACAGCTTTTCGCTCTCACAGTAAGGGCGCGCTTGTACGGTTGGCAGCCAAGATTGATTCTAATCGGATGACCAAAGATGAACGCGGAGTAGCTCTCGTCGACAAGCTCATAAAGGATGGAATCTTGGTTCCGTTCGACGCCGGAAAGTTCTACCGGCTCGACCAGGATATCATGGGCAAAGTGATGGGGGTTGGATATCATGACTTGGCTCAATCTCGATTCACGCCGCAACTAGACTCTTATTTGACCGACGTATTGGCAGGTATGCCCAAGGCGAGATGACTCGTAATCGACAACCGCAAAGACCGGTTCTCACCCGCATAAGCCTTTTTGGCTTGCATCTTCACTCCAACGGTTACGGGCGCACGACGGCTATTTTAAGTTATGGACCCTTCTCGATGTCCTCCAGGAATTCAGATACCGGATCGATGCCGGTCACCAGCAGGAAATCTCGCGCGCGCGTACAGGCGACATACAGCAGATGCTGCTCAGTGTCATAAACTTCTCGAAGATCGGCATCCTCGCCGACGGTTTCGATACGCTCCCGTAAGGGAATGATGTCGTCGTCGCAGGCCATTACAGCCACGGCTCGAAATTCTAATCCTTCGGCGAGATGCATCGTTCCGATCGAGACCTTGCCACTGGTCGTCTCAACATTTTCGTCGAGAACCTTGAATGGTATTCCAGCCTTCATAACGGCATCGCGTGCGCGATCCAATTGCGCTTCGGAACGCACAAATACTCCAAATTCGTGAGGATGCACACCGTCTTTGGCTCGTGCAATAATAATCCAGTCGCTGACCGTCTTTGTCTCTTCCGCCTCATCCATCAGCGAGCAGATCGTTGGTGGAGGCCCGTTGAACACTGAGATGGTGTCGCTTCGTTCCTCACTGTTGCCATCAACGTCGGTAACGACCGGGCCGAGAAGACGATCTGCCTGAGTGCGGATTTGATGCCATTTAAATCAGGTGTTTATCAAAGCGCACCGTTTGAAGCCGCGGTATCAAAACGGTTTATCAAACGGTTCTTGTTCTTGCCGCCCTTAATTTGCCTGTCGCCGGACCTTCGGTCCGCAGGTAGTGTGCTCGTCTTGATGAGCAAATATATACGGCAATCCGTCGCCGAAATGATTATGCGCGTAGATGCATACAACTCAATGCTAGAGGCGCGGGGTGGCGAGAAAGTCATGCTCGACAGCTCTGCACGCAACGAGTTGCTTACCATCAAGGGTCTTGGCGACTAGATCTGTTCGCTCCTTGAAACGGTTTTACAACAAGAACCATAATTGCAAAGTCTGCGTTTGAAAAGCGAGCAGGACGCGTCATCGCAAAGCTGTCTACAATGCGAGTGGAATCTGCTTTGGCGTACCGTGATCGTCGGCTTCAAAGCTGGAAATCGATAGGCCGAGTAGTCTGACTGCCTTTTCCATGGGGAAGAGTGCTTTCAGCAATTCAGTCGATGCCGTTTCCAACTCGTTGCGGCTGCCGACGGTGCTGGCGACCGTCCGGCTTCGAGAGATTAGCTCGAAGTCGGCGAACTTTACTTTGAGTGTGACTGTCCGACCTCGCGAACCATTCTCTTCACAGTGCCGCCAGACCTTGTCGATCAACGGCTGCAGCTCAGAGAGCATCGTGTCAACCTCGGTGAGATCGGTGGAAAAGGTGTTCTCGGCGCCGACGGATTTCCGCACGCGGTTGGCCCTGACCTCGCGATTGTCGACGCCCCTCGATATCCAGTAGTAATAGCTTCCAGCCTTCCTGAAATTGGTCTGCATAAATTCGAATGACTGATTTCGGATACCGAGACCGGTGTAGAGCCCGAGTGCATTCATTTTTGTGCTGGTCGCTGGACCGATGCCGTGGAATTTGCCGACGGGCAGGGCTTCAACAAATGCGGGCCCCATCTCGGGCGTGATGACGTACTGGCCGTTCGGCTTGCGGTGGTCGGAGGCGAGCTTCGCGAGAAACTTGTTGTAGGAGATGCCGGCGGAGGCGTTGAGACCGGTCTCCTGCTTGACCTTGGCGCGGATCGCGAGCGCGAGGTCGCGCGCCAGCGGGATCCCTTGCAGGTTTTCGGTGACATCAAGGTAGGCCTCGTCCAGCGACAGCGGCTCAATGATGGCAGTGTGCTCGGCGAAGATCTCGCGGATCTGCTGGGAGACCGCCTTGTAGACCTCGAAGCGGGGCTTCACGAAGATCAGGTCTGGGCACTGGCGCTTCGCCGTCACCGACGGCATCGCAGACCGGACGCCGCACTTCCGCGCTTCGTAGCTCGCGGCCGCCACGACGCCGCGCTCGCGCGAGCCGCCGACGGCGACCGGCTTGCCGCGGAGATCCGGATTATCCCGCTGCTCGACCGATGCGTAGAACGCATCCATGTCGACATGGATGATCTTGCGCTGGCGGGACGGGCCGTCTTCGTCCGTCACGGCGCCGGCCCGGCCGGATCTTCCTTGACGCCGCGGGCGACGATCTGGAGCGACCCGTCCGGTAGGGGCCGCTGCAGCTTCAACGCCTCGTCCGTAGGGGCCGTCATCCAGGTATCGATTGCGTCCGGCGTCGCCAGGATCACGGGCATCGCCTTCGGGTGGACGGCTCCGACCTCCGCGTTGGGCTCCGTGGTGAGGAACGCGAAGATGTCATTGCTGGTTTCACCTTCCTTGACCTTCCTGACCGACGTCCAATTGGTCCAGAGGCCGGCGAAGCAGGCGAGTGGACGGGATTCGTCGAGGGCGAACCAGATGTCGCCGCCTTCGGCCTTGTTGAACTCGCTGAAAGAGTTGAACGGCACCACACAGCGGTTCTCGGCTCCCAGCCATCGCGTCCAGTGTTTGCTCTTCACGTTGCGGATGTTGGTCGTTCCGCCGTCCGGCTCCATCCTGAGCAGTTCTTTAAAGTCGACCGGCTTGCCTTTGGCCTCAAATTTTGCCGCGCGCTTCTTGGTCGCCTCCATGAGGGCATGCTGGGATGACGGCATTCCCCACCGCGCGGTAGCAAGCTCGCGGCCTTCGGCGCCGTTGCGCACGATTGGCGCCTTGTAGTCGGGGAAGACGCCCGGCATCGGCGCCAGGTTGCCGACGTATCGATTTACCACGCGAAACAGCGCGATGATGGCCGCCTGATTGGTGGTGATCGAGTAGAGATTGCAGATGTGGACGGCCCCCCACTTATCAGGATTGTAGCAGACTTCTGGCCAGATCGCTTGCTATCAGATGTCCGGCCTGTTTGCGCGGGCAAAGCCCGCTGGCCGAGATGGTGTTCGCTACGCACGTTCCAAGCACATGGGCGACATTCTTGGTGCCAGTGTAACCTTCGGAAGCTCGCGGGTATCGACCGATCGGTCCTTCCATCTACTGCGTCCTGCAAGTTCATGGGCAATCCGCCGAGCAACCTTGCTCGCGGGCCGATTTCAGATCAAGTCGGCATGGCGGCTACCGGCTGCTTGTACACGCCACCCGAAATCATCAAGCGCCAAGCGATGCGGGCAAACTTGTTGGCCAAGGCCACCGCGACCAGCTTCGGCGGCTTTCGCTCCAGCAGCGCGGCGAGCCATGGTGTGGGCTTATGACGACCCTTTCGGACATGCCTCAGCAGCGCAGTTGCACCGACGATCAACGTCGATCGCAGTACAGAATCTCCAGCCTTTGTGATGCCGCCGAGTCTTTGCCGGCCGCCAGTTGAATGGTCCTTGGGCGTCAGTCCGAGCCATGCCGCAAAGTCGCGACCCGATCTGAACGTCTCGGGCGGCGGTGCCTTCATGCTGAGCATCGACGACCCAATCGGACCGACGCCGGGAATTGTCGCAATACGCCTGCTGATGTCATCCTCGCGATGCCACTTCATCAGCTTAGCCTCGATCTTTGCTAGGCGAGCTTGGACCGCGGCATACTCGTCCGCCTGAAGGCGGAAGAGATCCCGCGCCATTTCCGGCAGGCTATCGTCTTCGAGCACGCGTTTGATGAGTGCCGCCACGTTCTGCCGGCCGGCGGGGCCGACGATACCAAACTCAGCGGCATAACTCCTGAAAGCATTGGAGAGCTGCGACTTCACGCTGACCAGGCGTTCCCGCACGGTCATCAACATGCAGGCCGCTTGCCGTTCCTTTGATTTCACCGGTACGAACCGCATGCTGGGCCGGGTGACCGCCTCGCAAAGTGCCTCGGCGTCAGCCGCGTCGTTCTTGCCGCGCTTCACGTAGGCCTTCACGTATTGAGGAGGAATTAGCCTTACCTCGTGCCCGAACGATTGGAGCAGGCGCCCCCAATGGTGCGAGCTGCCGCAAGACTCTATGGCGACGAGAACCGGCGGAAGCCGCTCGAAGTAGCGGATCATCTCGGCTCGCCGGAATTGGCGCCGGACAACCACGACCTCATTCTCATCAACACCGTGAAGCTGGAACACCGACTTCGAGGTATCCATGCCGATACGAACGGGAATATTCATCAGACTTTCCTCTCATCTTTCTGTGACGCCAAGAGCGCCATCAAACCGCGGGGATGAGAGGCCGTCCACACCAGCACATGTCAGGATTCCGGTCGGGCATGGCGCGGCTGCCATGCAAGCTGGAGCAGGGTCGCAGATGGACGCCGCCCCACCTTGGCGCACTTCCGGCAGCGCAGGCGGCTGGCGAGATCGTGCACGAACGTGGTCGGAGGATGCTTCATCGCCGCAAGATCGACGTCGCTGGGCGTCTTGCATCTCGCACACTGGATCTCCAGCCAGGGAAAACCGCCGTTGACGGCCTGGTCAATCGTGGGCGACGGATCGATTGGCTCGCCGTCGGACCACATCAGCTCATTCCAGCTTTCGCAGAGAAGCTTGTCGGCCTGCTGGATCAGCGCTTCGCCCTTGGCCCGCATCTGGGGCGACTGCGTGGCCAGAATATTGGCCATCGCGCGCGACTTGCCGAGCTCCTTCGCGAGAGCCTTGCGATCGCCGCCCGACAGGGGCGTGGGGTGATACTTCGGGGCCATCCGGACATCCAAGCGCAGAGAGATCGGATCGGCAATCCGTCGCGGGTCAGGGCGCCTCGACCGCCGGCCAGCACCCGTCTTCTTCGTGTCTTCCGGTGCGCTGCTGGCAGGTGTCGTCCAGCAGCCGCTGGGCGACGTCCTTCCAGACCGCATTCCGGCCATATAGCCGGACCGCATCGGCGGTCTGGATTTCCACCGTTCGGTCGCAGCGGCGGCAGTTGACGCGCAGCACGTGGCGCTGAATTTCCGAGAGGGGGCGTTGGCGCAACTGGGCGCCGGTCATGGCGGCGCGGGGATCCCTAAGCACAGAATCCCAATATTCGGGCGGGAGCGGTTCCTCGGGAGCTGCAGTGGGGGCCGCCTGTTTCCGGACGGCCTCGGCAGCCAGCTTTTCCATCTGTTTTGGCGTCGGCATGCGCCAGCTCGCGGGTCGATCAGTCATGCCCGAATTAGAACATAACAAGAACAAATGTCGAGTCCGCGGAGCACGAATCTGGGTAGGGCCTGTTGAAATTATCCGCACTGGCGCGATCCGGGGTGTCGGAACCAAGCTGGCTGGATCGTCTTGAATCCGGCATCAGTGTTGGAGTTCCCCCGCCATGGCCCCCCGCGCTAACTGGAAAGGCTTCCTTCGCCTCTCTCTCGTCACCTGTCCGGTAGCGCTCTATCCGGCCACCTCGGAATCCGAAAAAGTCTCCTTCAACCAACTCAACCGCAAAACCGGTCACCGCATCAAATATGCCAAGGTGGACGCCGACACCGGCGAGGAGGTTGCCAACGAGGACATCGTCAAGGGCTACAAGGTCGACACCGACACCTTCATCGAGGTGACGAAGGAAGAGCTCGAGAACGTTGCACTGGAGTCGACCCGAACGATCGAAATCGACGAGTTCGTCGACCGCAGTGAGATCGATCCGCGGTATCTGATCCGCCCCTACTATCTGTGTCCGGACGGCAAGGTCGGGCACGACGCCTTCGCGGTCATCCGCGAAACCATCCGCGAGATGAACAAGGTCGCAATCGGACGCGTCGTTCTGACGAACCGCGAGCACATCATTGCGCTTGAGCCTCTGGACAAGGGACTGATGGGAACGCTGCTGCGCTATCCCTATGAAGTCCGCGCCGCGGAGGAGTACTTCGACGATATCCAGGATGTCAAAGTGACCAAGGACATGCTCGATCTCGCCAGGCACATCGTCAATCAGAAGGCGGGCCATTTCGAGCCGGACAAATTCGAAGACCAGTACGAAACTGCCCTGCTTGATCTCATCAGTCAGAAGCGCGCCGGCAAACCCATCACCGCGAAAGAGCGTCCCCGAGGCGAGAACGTGGTGGATCTGATGGATGCGCTGCGCAAAAGCATCGGCGGCAGTGCGGCGGCGGAGACCAAGTCTCCGAAAAAATCGGGCAAGAAGCCGCGCAAAGCCGCGGCCGGCCAGAAGGAGATGCTGATGCCGATAGCCGGCAAGAAGTCGGCGAAGGAGACGCCCGCGAAAAAGACGGCGGCCAGGTCTTAGCGGAAGTCGGCCTGATGGCGTACCCTCTCGTCGGCGGGTTCCGACGCCGGAAGGCAAAATGGCGAGAAAGCTGAAGACCTACCAGACCTCGTTGGGCTTCTTCGATCTCGCTATCGCCGCACCGTCAATGAAGTCGGCGCTGGAAGCGTGGGTGCCGACAGCAACCTTTTCCACCAGGGCGCGGCGAAACAGAGCGACGATCCGGATGTTATCGCTGTCACCATGGCCAAGCCAGGCGTCGTGCTCAGGCGACCCGTGGGCTCCGGCGGATACTTCAGCGAGCATGCCGAGCTGCCCAACGATTTGGGTGGCGACGGGAGACGGACGAAGGGCACCCGCGAGGCGGCAAGCCGCGGGCCGAAGAAGCCTCGGTCCAGACCAGTCGACAAGGCGTCGGAGCGGAAGGCCGCTCTCGCCTACGAACGGGAGCAGAGTCGCCGCGAGCGCGAACGCGCGAAGGAAGAAGCCGCGAGGCTCAAGGAGCGCGAGCGCCGGCAGCAGGCCATCGACAAGGCGCAAGCGGCTTTGGACAATGCCAAACGCGAACATGCGAAGAGGGCCGAGGCCATCGAGGCCGAGTGCGAGGTCCTCGAAAAGAAGTCGCAAGCCGAAGACGCGCGGTGGGACAAGGAAAAGGCGCGGCTGGAAGCCGCGCTGAGACGCGCTCGCGGCTGACTGATTCGGAGGACCTCCTTCCTGAAGGGAATCTGCACAGGAGCTGACCTGACTTTGCCGGCTCGGTCGCTAAAGGACGTCCTCGCCGGCCCAGAGCCCCTCCGGCGCTAGTCCATCTAGGTTTCGTGCGGACACTCAGGGCAGGTGTCGCCGATCGAATCCAGCACTTCATCGATTGTAAGGGCGGCGGCTTCTGCTGACACGCCCGATGGCGGATCCTGGCGGGCAGCATTGGAGGCGCGCTCGCGAGCATGCGGATCGGCGCGGTCCTGCATCCATCCGTGCTCGCTGCACTCGCGGATGGCGCCGGCCTCCTGCAGCACGGAGATCGCCCAGCCACGCAGCGTGCGGATCGCCGGTCGTCGCTCCTTCGTCATCAGCATCGTATTCGCTCCTTCGGTACGAATCTTTGTGAGTGTTGTTTGTTCCAGGCGGCGATGTCTGGCCCGCGTAGGGCGACTCAGTCTAAACAATCCCCCATCAGACTATTTCGAAGGAATAAAATGGTGGTAGCGGTTGGTGAGCTTCCTGCTTCGGGTTATGCGCTCGAAGTTGACGGCCGATTCAAAGCCGAATTTGCGACCAGAGACGGGGCTTGGGCAGGAGCGGAAGAATTGAAGAGGCGCTTTCCCATGCTTCAGGTGCGGATTTACGACGCTCTGACAAAAGGTCGAGAGGAAGTCCAGCTGCCGCGAGTATGAGTGTCCTGCAGACTTCGTTTCTGCGCATGCGGCTATTGCCGCACCGGGCTCTCGTAAACCGAGCCGCTTGGGCGCGTCTCGTAGGGTAGGTGCGGGACACCTCGAAGAGGATATCCCTACGCCTCCCCCCAAACCGTGCGGGCACCTTTCAATGCACACGGCTTTCGCAGCCGATTGATGCATGCGTTCGAGCCGGCCGCGCTAGCAAGAACGATTCAGGACGAGGTCTTTCCCTACGTACCGAATTATTTCCGCGAAGGGTTGCGGTTGCAGGGAGCGCTGGCGCGGCTTGACGCCGCCTGGCTCGACGTCGCGGAAGCGGATGCGGCCGCCAAGGCTGACATCTTGCGAGCCCGTGAAGGCGTGGCGATGCTGGCGACCGCGCGATGGATGTACCGCAGCGCGCTTGCGCGTCAGGAAAGCCGTGGCATGCACCGCCGCGATGATTTCCCCGATCAGGACGACCGGCAGCATCACTACGTGACGACGGGCGGCCTCGACGAGGTCTGGACCTCGGTCCGCCCGCATGCCGACGTTGCGTATGCGGAGGCCGCGGAATGATCGAGATCATTGATGCCGAACGCTGCACGTCCTGCGACATCTGCGTGAACGTGTGCCCGACCAACGTATTCGACAAGGCCGCCGGAATTCCCGTGATCGCCCGGCAGGGCGATTGCCAGACCTGCTTCCTTTGCGAACTCTATTGTCCCGACGATGCGCTTTATGTCTCGCCCTTCGCGGATGGGACCCAGTCGATCGATGTCATCGCACTCAAACAAACGGATGCGATGGGCAGCTATCGCCGGGCCGTCGGCTGGACCGGGGAGACGCGGGATCTCCGCGGCGTTGACCGGAGCTATCTGCTCTTTGGTCATTGAGCTACGGTACTCAAATGAGCCTCGCCGTTTGTTGGTATGAGAGTCGGATATCGGTTCGACATGAACAGATCGTCGAATCTATTCAAATCGTTCAAACGCGGAATAGCGCCGGCGCCGGCAATCATGGTCGTCAAGGCGACATCGCTCAAAGCCGCCGGCGGCGTGTGCGCCCACGGGCGGCGATCGCGATGGACGCTCGAACAACATTGCTCAGCACCGGATCGGTAAGTCGCTGGTCGGTATGTCCCCGAGCTATTCTACGAGGCGGAGGGTAGACGCCGATTCGCAAGCCTCTTCGCTAGCAGTCAGCCGCATTCCTTCGCTCTTCTGGAGATACTTTCAGCCAGGAACGAAGCGAAGAGTTTATCGTCTCTCGATGGTGTGAACCAAGGGTCATCTGACGTTCAACATGACAGCATATCTGCTCTGGGACGATGCAGTGGCAGCTTTCGCGCCCCCATGCTGCCGCTCGACTATGTGGTGGGCTTGAAGGAGAATGTGATGGTGATCACGCGTGAAGTGTCTGTCGATGACGCCACAACAGTGACCGAGATGGTTGCTGCCCTAGTTGCAGAACTTGGGGCAGGCGATGTACAGGCCGGACTAGATGCCGAGCTCGTTGCCGATCTCCTCGCCATGAAAGAGCGCGTCTTTGGGTTTCTCGCTTTTGCCCAAGAACGCCCTGTCGGTGTCATCATGTTGTCGGAAAGCGTCGCCCTTTTTGCGCGCGGAACCTACGGCATTATCACCGAGCTTTACGTGCTGCCTGATCAGCGATCGTCCGGGGTTGCGATGGCCCTCATTCAGTCTGCCATGAGCCTGGGGGCGGCAAAAGGCTGGGGCCAGCTTGAAGTGGGAGCGCCCAGGCAGCCGATGTGGAGCCGCAGCCCCAATTCAGCACTGTACTTGAAGGCGGGCTTCGCAGAGATCGGACCACGCCTCAAATTGCCGTTGCACGGCGTAGCCAACCCACGAGCGCAAGGTAGCCCTGCGGCGCCAGTGCGGTTGGATCCCAGGCAGCGACGCGCACCGCGCCGCCGTATCCGAGACTCACCCGCTGCAAGATTTGCATGATCGTCGATTTACCGGCGTGCAATGACCGACGACGAAGTTCGTGGTGTCGGCTTGGCGCTCGCGGCGGACATGGCGGAGGACATCGATGCTGCGTTGCGATCGTTTTAGGGCTGTTGCCAAGCCAAAGTCTGGATGTGAGTCACCACCGATTGTGGCGCCGTTAGCATATTTGAATTCGGCGCCAATGCTGTTGCGTTAAGATAGGTTTTTCCCTTGGGGGTCCCATGCCCGATCCTGCCACCGCCGCGCTTCTGCGCGCAGTCCTCGATGAGGTCTGTGAAAACGTTCCCCGTTACGACACAGGCGCCCGCGCTCACGTGGCTTCCAGGATTCTGGAAGCCGCCTCGCGGGGCGACACGTCACCCGACCGCCTCAAGCAGATCGGGCGCGCGGCTCTCTCCGACGCCCCGACGATGTGGCGATAGCCGCGAGGGGCGCGGGGGTGAACTTTCAGGTCACGGTACTCAAGATCCTGGTGAGCTATCCGGACGGGTTCGCCGTGATGGCCGATCTCAAGCGCGACATGGCGATTCTAGCGACCAGCGGAGCCGACTGGACCGCGCGGACCAAGCGCCTGGCTGCGGGCGTACGGGATCTGGATATCTTCTCGCAAGCGCTCGTCGAGCGCCTAAACGGTGGCTGGCGCATCACCGAAAAAGGGCGGGCGATGCTCGAGGTTATGGAAGCCCGTTCGCGCGATCCGGAGCCCAAAGCGGCTCCGACCGAGCCGCCCGGCCCGGCCGTGCGGGCGCTGCGGCTCCCCGAGCAAAGAATGCGGCGCCGGCGCGAACGCCGCCAGCGGCGACGCGCCGGCCGCGAAAGGGGCAGGGTCTGGACTCAACCAGCCTGACTTTCGCGGGCTGCTGTCGACCAAGTCGAGAACGTGGGTGCGGATGACGCCAGGCCGAATCCTGACTCCTGAAAATCTGAGGGCGGCGGAAGGCGCATCGACCCAGATCGCCGCGAGTGGCCGTGTTGATGGCAGTCCGCTCTCCGTTGACGCCATTCCTCCAAATACTCAGGGGCGTCTACGAGCGCATCATCGAGAATGTAGGCGCGCTGCTCCTTCACCCAAGTCACGATCCAGGTCAGTTTTGATGGCCGCAGCGTGATCGTGACTAAGGAATGTTGACTGGCGGCATGGGCGCGGTCGGGTGCGGCACGAAGCCATCGCGGTGCTGACCGCGTGCCGTCAACATGATGATAGAAGCCGCGAGAAGGATTAGGAGCCCACGCATTTGGTGACCTTATTCAAAAAGCTATCGCGCAGTTATGAAACGGCTCACAGCCGGTGTTGCAATGAGCGAGGACCTTAGCGCAAGCGCTGCGGCGTTCAATGAGTCGGAGCATCTTGGGATCGTGAAACCCCGTAATCCATATTCCCTCCGTTCGCCGCGAGACGGCAAATCCAATCACGGTCTCGCCGAAAAAATGCATTCTGTCCTTACAAACGGCAGGAATAGTGCAGCGAATTTGAATAACAATGCTGACTGATCAAATGACGCAGGGTCGGGCCGCTGATCCTGCGGCGATCGAGGCATCCTATGCGCAATTGCGACCTTGTCTCAGGTAGCTTCTTGGTGCTGACCGGTGCAGGGATCGTGCTACTCTGCTCCGGCCTGCTCGCATTCGTGTTGATTTAGAATCCGCGATCGACCCTTCGTCCACCGTTGCGTCGGCCGAACGGGCTGCCGACCTCTAACTTGGTTGCATCGGAAAGCTTGGTGGAATCAACCATCAGGTGGTGCCACCATGGTCTCCTAGTGCCCCGAATTGTTGTTCACGGCGTCGAAAATCCCCACGACGGCGGTGACAAGAGCGTCATGCCGCCTCTTGTCATCGCGGTCAGTTGAGAGATGTAGCTCGGCCAAACACCTGCTCGAAGCCCGTGGCGAAAAGCATGTCGCGCGTCGCTTCATCAATGTCTTTTATCAGCCAAAAGCGAGCTGAATACCTCGGAGGCAAGAGGGCCGCCCCAATTGTAGGAAAAGCCAGCGCTTGTCGGAAGAATGAAAGTCATGTCTCACCCTGCTTTAGGCCGGTAGATTCCAACGTTTGTACTCGATGGCCAAGGCAGTCTCGTGGGTTGCCGGATGTGCATAACGGCGCCGAGGTTCAATTTTTTGCTCCTGGCCCTGCTTTGGTGCGTCCGCTCAACACAGGGTAGTGTACCGGGATAGACGGGGACAACAAAGCAGGTTGGCTTGCGATTGCGATGCAACCATCGGTAAATTTCGTGCCAAGATCGTCCGGCTCGGGGGTATGAATGTCGCGATTCTTGGTCGTTGCTGCCAGCGCCCTTTCATTGTTGGGAGCGATCTGTTGCGTTCCGGTGAAGGCTCAGCAACAGGTGTCACAGGCCAACTCCACAGGTCCGGTGAGTCAAACTCCGATACCCGAGCAGCAGCGTCCTGAACAGGCTGCTCAGAAGCCTGGGGCGATGCCTGCTGGCGCCGCGGCTCAGGGCGCCGCGCCAGGTGATCCGCAGAAGCAATGCGTAAAGCCGAATGAATTTGCAGTAGAGCTGCGGTCAGGCCGCAACCCTGTAGGCGCCTCTATCGTGCTTGCAACAAATTTCTTGCCGACAAACCAGCGGGTCGACGTAGGAGTGCGCGCCCCGTACGAGGAGGGTGTCCGATATTTTGCGGGGATCGACTACGGAGATGAAACCTATCTCTTCAAGCGGCAAGACGCCGTAACGCACCGCGCGACCGAGTCCGATTCGCTGGTGCAGAAACACCTGTTGGAGCCTGATCAGACCATTGTCACGCTCAACATGGGCGACGATCTCGCCTGGCTCTGGAGCCGGGTCGATCTATATCTTTATACCTGTAACAGCCCGGTCGGCCAATCGCCGTGGCGTGTCTCCTCCGTGAGCGTTCGCCTCAGTCCCTACTGGTTCAGCATTTTCGCGGTTATCGCAGAGGTGCTCATCCTGTACCTTTGGATTGCGTTTGCGCTCCGCAAGCAAGATCACACATTCGCATCGTTTCTCAGTGCATTGAACCCCGCGAAGGTTTCTGCCGGACCCGACGGGAAGGGTAGTCTCTCAACGTTCCAGACTCTCGCTTTCTCGCTGGCGGTCGCCGCGCTCATTACGCTTCTCCTGCTGCAGACGGGTACCTTGGTGGATCTGTCCGGTTCGATCCTGACACTTCTTGGCATCAGCGGTATCGGGGCGACGATCGCCAAGGGAACGGATAGCCAGCGCAATACACTGTCCGTAGACAACCGGGCATGGCTTCTGAGACATGGCTGGATTCCCATGGCCAAGACCGTTGTGGATCCATCCAAGGCGACATGGCGCGATTTTTTCACAACCGATGGTGTCTTCGACGTCTACCGCTACCAAAGTTTCATCTTTGGCCTCGTGGTGATCGGCGGCCTGATCGCGGCCGGAGTCAATCAGCTCTCAACGTTCGTCGTTCCGAATACGATCTTGGGTATCGTCGGCCTCAGCCAGGTTGTCTACATCGGTGGCAAGCTCGTAACTCCGACCAATATCTCCGATCTCAACGCCGCGATTGTCGGGCTTCGAACGGAAGAGCAAAAGCTCAAGGCTGCGGCGGTCGCGAAAAAGCAGGGTCAGGTGGCAAGCCTTGCTGAAGCTATTTCTCTGATAGGCCAGGACACCTACGACGCGTACCGACAGAAGGCCAGGGACGTCGCCGCGATCTTCACGGACGCGACCGGAATATCCATTGAAGATGCATCGATCGAGCCGATCGTCACTTGAGAGAGGCTGCATGACCAAGAACATCCTGGTGTTTGCGGACGGCACGGGAAACGAGGGCGGCCTCTTGCCGGACGAAAGCCGTACGAACGTTTACAAGCTGTATCGGGCGACGCGAACGGGGCCCGACTCCATCATCGACCCCAAGCAGCAATTGGCGCTCTATGTCCCTGGCATCGGGACACCAGCGCCCGGACGCAGCAATGGTTGGAGCCGTCTCAAGGAAACCGTCCAGCAGATGTTTGGGTTCGGCATCACAAAGAAGATTGTCGATTGTTACGTCGCGCTCGTCGGCGTGTGGGAGCCAGGCGACCGGATCTATCTTTTCGGCTTCAGCCGCGGAGCCTACACCGCCAGGTGCCTGTCGCACGTCCTTGAGGTCTGTGGCGTTCCGAGACACGAGCCGAACGGCGATTCCATTAGCCTCGATCCGAAGTCGCTGCGACGGGTCGCCAAGGAGGCGGTCTCCTGCGTCTATTGGTTCGGGATGCCGCGAAAAGGCGCGGACATTGACGAGCGGGCGGCGCATTTCCGCTCTACCTACAAGTCGGAAGCCGGACGTGCTGCGGGCGCGCCCGCCTATTTCATCGGAATATGGGATGCAGTCGCTGCGATCGGATGGCAACGCTTCTTCCCTGATTGGGCCTACGACCGGCACTTCGCGTCAGATGTCCAGTACGCGCGCCATCTGCAGTCGATCGACGAAAGCAGGAAAGACTTCAAACGGGTCCCTTGGGGCGGCAGTGGGACCGTGAAGTGGCCCGACAGACAGGGTGAACCGGAGCAATTCGATCAGATCTGGTTCGCTGGCAACCACGCGGACATCGGCGGCAGCTATCCTGAAAACGAATCTCGATTGTCGGACATCACGCTTGCGTGGATGATAGATTTCATCACCCAGAAGATACCCGATGCAGGTCGCGTGTTCGTCGACAAGGGTATGTTGCGGCTATACCCGTCCGCTGACGGGATGATGCACGACGAGTGCATGGTTGGCATGGCCGGGACCTCGCTGCACTGGTCGAAAGCGGTCCGCGATGTTCCGGACACGGCGCAACTACACGAGTCAGTCTACGAGCGGCTCGCGATGAAGTCGGTGCGCAACTACACGAGCTTCGGTCCGTATCGCCCGGTCGCGTTACAGGGGCATCAGAAGGCGAAGGAATTCTTCGAAGCACCTTCAGTTGGTGATGTCGAGACCACACGCTAGCAACGAAAGGGCCTTCATCTAACACAATCTAAACAAGCTGTGCGCCTTTCCCGGTCTCGTTTCGAACGCTTGCCATCCAATATCGCCATATGCGTTTTGTCGGGCATGCGGTGATGTAGGGCCTCGCCTCCGGACGTTTCTCAAAACCTGTGGGCTAATCGGTATCGCATCGCTGCGGCGCTGACGCGGAATCGACGCGCGATGGGTTCAATACCCGCTTCGTCCTAGATGTCGAGCCCGCTGGCGCAGCAAGCTCGGAATCATCAATTTAAGACGCTTGCCGAAGATTCGATCTGAGGCTTCCCACAGCGCCACTAGAGTATGCCTGATAATAGCGCCTTAGGTCGGGCTCGCTGCTACGGGTTTGACTCGCCCGCTTCGGAATGCAGTCGGACTGCGCGGTCAATGGGACGTTCGAACCCAGCGTCCTGTCGCGGGATCGAAGGTTTCCGGAGAGCAATTAACGTGTCGTTAAGGTCAATCATCGGAACAGGTTTGCCGTCAACCAACCGTAGTTGAAACGTCGATTAGACGTTGAGGTCTCTCGTTTTGTCGGCGTGTATCAATGAGCCTTGCAACCGCACTTATTTACTGGGTTATTGTTTTGCTTTGGCTTGCGGTACTCGCCACGGTGTGCGTTGCGTTTGTTCGCAACCCCCGGACATTTGGCGTCATTCGCCTTCTGCTATCGGTGTTGTTGATCGACACTGCTCGGAATATCATCGAGAATGTCTATTTTGGCTTATATTTTGGAGGTCAATATGGCCTCTTTCCAGCCTCGATCGTGGGAGTGCTCGGCAATCCCAACTATCTTATCATCCCGAAGGTGATGAACGTCGTTGCAGCATGCACCGTCCTTGGCCTTCTTACACTTCGATGGCTTCCGTTGGCATCGAAAGAACGAGCGGAGGCTGATGCCGACATTCGCTTGAAGGGGGCGGCGTTGAGCCAGGAGGCCGAGGAAAGCCGACGGCTATTTGAGACGTCCTCGGACTTGATCCTCATAACTGATCCGAACGGAAAGTTTATTCGCGTAAGCCCCAGTTCCTTTGCAACACTTGGCTATAAGCCAGATGAGATGATTGGGCGCAGTGGGGCGGAATTCATCTTGCCCGAGGACCTCGTTGGTACGCGGCGCGAAATGAAATTGGGCCGCAGTGGCCAGCACAAGCGCAATTTTGAGACGAGGTACATTCACAAGAATGGTCATGTTGTGCCCTTGGTGTGGTCAGGAGTGTGGTGTGAGCCAGAGCAAAGGTATTTCTTTTTCGGTCGCGACATGACCGAACGAAAAGCCGCGGAAGAACAACTGCGGCGGTTGGCCCTCTATGATTCACTGACTGACCTTCCCAATCGGGCGAGCCTACGGGCAGATTTCGAAGAGCTATTTGAGCAGCGAGCGGACGCTCCATTCCGGCCAATATCCGTCGCGATACTCGATCTCGATGGGTTCAAGGACGTCAACGACACGCTTGGTCACTCTGTAGGCGACAGGCTTTTACATAAGGTAGGACAGCGGCTGGAAGCCGCCTCGGAGCAGATCCTTGTTTATCGGTTGGGCGGAGATGAATTTGTCTTGGTCGCAAGAGATTGCGGCGACCCGCTTGTAGCGACGGAGCTCGTAAGCTCCATCTTGAAGCGGCTGGCCGAACCCATTGAGATCGACGGTCACCAGCTGTTCGTTGGTGCCAGCGCCGGCATAGCGATCAGCCCGATACACGGGTCGAACGCCGATGACCTGCTTGCGAACGCGGACTTGGCGCTATACGACGCCAAGGCGAGCGGGACACGAACGTATCGACTATACGAGCCGTCATTGCGCGCGCGGGCAAATACCCGTCGCCAGCTTGATAGCGAGCTTCGACGAGCATGCGTAAAGCGGGAATTCGTCCTGTATTATCAGCCTCAGGTTCGATCAAGCGACAGCGCTATAATCGGCGCCGAGGCTCTCCTGCGGTGGGACCATCCCGAAAGAGGTGTCTTGGCGCCAGGACTGTTTATTGACGCGCTTGGCGAAAGTGCGGTCGCCATGGAAGTAGGTCGATGGATTTTGACCGAGGCGTGCATGGCGGCGGCCTCATGGCGCGCGAAAGGCCTTCCCGATATTCGGATCGGCGTGAATCTGTTCCCGGCGCAATTCCGCAACGGCACGCTCCTGCAAGATGTGGAGTACGCCTTGTCTGAGAGTGGGTTGCCTCCAGAAGCACTCGAGCTTGAGATCACCGAAAATATCGCACTTGGTCGTGAAGATGGAGCGCTGTCTCCATTGAAGGCGCTCCGAGCAACGGGCATAGGGATCGCGTTCGATGACTTTGGAACGGGGTATGCATCTCTTAGCTACTTGACGCGTTATCCGCTTACGCGAATCAAAATCGATCGTAGCTTTGTGCAGAAGATTGATATGAAATCCGCCTCGGAGGATACGGCAATCGTGCGTTCGATCATCGTGATGGGGCGTAACCTTGGACTTGAAGTCATCGCGGAGGGCGTTGAAACTACGGCACAGGCGGATTTTCTAAAGTCGGAAGGCTGTCACGAGCTGCAAGGGTTTCTGTTTTCGCGGCCGCTTCCGAAGGAGATGTTCGAGAACCTCCTAACATCGAGTTCGATAGAGACAAACAAAGCAGAAGACCAGATATCCCGACTAGCCGGATAGGTTGTGGGAAAACCCCAGGCGTCAGGCTGAGCTTGGAGCCTGCTGAAGGAGCCAAGTGCAAGGGCGTCGCCTTCGAGTTGACCACGAAAAGCGTCTCGCTATTCTCGCTCGCCACAGACTGACTGGACGTCGAGGGAAATTGATCATCGTCCTTCCAGAGCGGCAATGACGTCAATAGCGGGCTTATTCCATCCAAAGCAATAAGTGCGTGCCCCGGTTCTTGTGATTTATCTTTCTTTATGGGGCAATCTGTGAAAGCTGTGATATTAAGTCGCTCCTCTCAAAAGGAGCATCCATTGTGAAGAAAGCCACCAAGAAACGCGTTAAGCGGCGCGAGTGGACTAAAGCCGACGTCAAAGAACTCAGGACACATTCAAAGGCACGGACTCCCGTCGCAAAAATAGCCAAAGCGACTAAGCGGAGCGTCGGTGCGCTACGTCAAAAGGCATTGCAACTCGGAATCGGCCTCGGACATCAGCGTTAGCGCGCCGGTCGCCGCGCTCCAGCAGTGAGATCAGGAACGGACGCGAGAAGCGCGGCAAAACGACGTTCCACCGAAAAACACGGGACGGCTTCGTTTGGAATCGTGCCAGACTTGGACATGTGTATCGGCTCCGAACTTTGGGTCTGACTCACTTCCGATGATTTTCGCTGGCGACCTCGGGTTCTCCAATGGGAATCAACGCCATGCGAACCGGCTTTCGAATTTCGTCACTTGTGCCTCGTGGGTTGGCGTTTGACAGCCACCAATTAAAAGCCCCGGTCCCGGGGCTCGAGCGGACGGGGGCGGTAAGAGATGAAAGTCTCTAACCAATAGAGTGCTTGGCCACGACCGCAGACGGTGCATCGCGGATGGCGGCAGGTGGCAAGCGCCGAGTGGAACAGTAAACACTCAACCAGCTGGCGAGAAGCGAAATGTACGCGTGCGGCGAGGCTGCGGTCGCGAGGTATGTTGCGGCATCCGCCCGTCGATGCCCTCCAGCAGGTAGCCGAGCTGAGCGGCGGCCTTTACTTTTTGTCTAGCTCGACAAGTTGCTGTTCCAGATCGGCAATAATCCGGCGCAGTCTCTTCAATTCGGCGTTCGAGGCGGCGTCAGGTTCCGCAGCAAGCCGCTGCTCCACGAGGCGATACCGCGATAGCCTGGTCTCGATTCCTGCTCGTCTATCGAATGGCATGCCTTCAACGTAGCCACGCGACCGTTAAATTCAAATTAGCCGAGCGGCAAAGCGTGGCCCGGGCTGACCGCTCCACGAGACATGACGAAAGAGGCCGCTATCTGCGGCGCCCTTCACGCCGCTGGCTTGACATCCATCGTGCGCTCGATCTCCTCAGCCAGCGCCCGTTGACGCGCGGCGAGCTTTGCGAACAGTTCTTTCTTGGTCGCGTTGGCCGCGAACTTCCTGATCAATTTGCACTCCTCAGCTTCGGCCTGAAGCTTCACCAAGTGCGCCTTCATGTCCTGCATCATTGGAACCGCTCCATGGCGGACCAGACGGCCGAATGGAACTTGCGACCTATAACCTAGGATAACTGTGAAAGTTGTTCTCGCCCCATAAATGTTCTGCACATTAACGCGCACAATCCATGTCGGTGTCCTACTGAGACATCGGCCCAACCGATTGAGGCCACTGCCAAAGTCAAATCAGGCCGCTTGGGAAAGACGGGTATGAACATTTCGTGAACAAATGCTTGAACTGGAATCCTACGCCAACCTCCGACCCCTGCGCCGGATGGTAAAGCAGACCGAAAAGAAGCCGCCTGCACCTAGAGGCGTGTCGGCAGCCGAGCGGGCATTGGCAATATTTACGGCATTCCGCAGGGCCACAACGCCTTGAGCTTGGCTGAACTCGCCGAGCGGACGGGGCTGGTCAAGAGCACGATCCTGCGGCTCGCTTTGTCGCTGCAGCAATTCCGGTTGCTCGCGCGGCTACCGGACGGCGCTTACCCGCTTGATGCGGAAACTTTGCGCCTCGGTACTGCCTATCAGCGGGCGTTTCGACTGTCTGATCACGATTGGCTGCTGGCGTGCGTGTCTTGTTCACGCGGGCTCGCTCGCGATCTCCGGGACTAACTCCGAGAGCATCGCGCGCCCTATACCCAGGTGGGGGACTTCGAACGACCAATCGCGAAGCCGCGCGACCTTGACGAAAGCGTCCAGCGCCGGCGAGTAGCGGCGTCCCTGTACAGCCAGTAGGCGCACCTCCCGCGAAACCAGGTCGCCTTCGAGCGGGATGGTCTTGAGCGTTGGAAGTCGTGGCATGTGCTCGGGCGCGAGCATCACGCCGAAGCCCGCGGCGGCCATCCGCGACCGGCGCAAACGTCTCAAGCTCGATCAGTTGACGCTGGCCAAGCGCATTGGCGTCAGCCGTCAATGGGTCATCGAGGTTGAACATGGTCACCCGCGCGCTGAACTCGGTCTGGTCCTCCGTGCCCTCGATGCGCTCGGCATCCGGCTTGACGCGGACAGCGAGCCCACTGCTGGCCGCAGCGCGCCGAAGTCTGCCGTTGATCTGGATGCCATCGTGGCGAAAGCCAGAAAGGCCAAGACATGACCTCAGAACTTGTCGCACTTCTGGATGGCAACGAAGTAGGCCGCATGCGCAGCGACGCACACGGGCGGCTCGACGACTACAATGGGGAACGCCCGCACTCCTCGCTGTAATACCAGACCCCTGCGGCCTACGTCGCCGTATTCACCGCAACGGACAATCGGCTGCGTAACCCTGACCAGCTCCGCCAATCGCCCGTTGCTCCACCCGCGCCACTGGGCGTACAAAACCCCGAGACTCGAACTCCCGCTGAATGAAAGTTCGGTGCCAGGTCACGATCCTTATCGGCGGCGCTACTTGCCAACGGTGTGCTCATGCATGCCGAGCTTTGAGCCAACCAACGCCGCTCGGATAATAGCTGCCGACGAGTCAAGCAAGGCTGAATACGCCGGAGAAGACTGGCAGCTCATATCGGGCGACTATATTGTTGAAGCGAACATGAGTATCTATCAGTTCTTCGAGATCGAACCAGAATGGAATGCCCGTTTGCTTTACGACGAACGGTGTCAATATCGTCGGGGCAGGTGCTACGCCGATCTTCGCCAATGCTTCCAAACCATCGATCGTGTTCTCCGCAGCCTCAATTCCGGCCAGAAGGCAGCTTCCGGCGCCGAACCGACCAAACACGTCGACTGCGTCGGTAAAGATCGCCATGTACTCTTCAAAAGTGTATTCACCCTTCAAGCCACGGATATACTTTCTTCGCATTCCGGGATCGACGATTTCGACCCCCGTGTTGAATCGCGAAACGCCCGCATCTTTTAGAACTGAAAGGTAATCTATTCGCTTATCCCTGTCGTTTCGGATGCTCGACGGGACAACCTGGGATACGTAAATATTCTTTGTGTACCCCGCCTCTCTGAGCCGACGAGAGATTGTCGAATGCCGAGCCAATTCGGTCTTCTCATCTTTAATGCTTCCAGTGCATAGCCAAACGATATCGTATTTGTCATCAAACGTGTGGCCCTGTCTGTCCGCGTAATTTAAGCACTCTTGGAAATTGGCCTTGTAATTAGTTTTGCCTCCCTGAATGGCCAGCGCCTCCCATTCATTTTCTTTGAAACAGAAATCGCATGAATAACAACAGTAAACATGATAATCGAACACGAAACTCCTGGCGCCATTCGTGCGCATCGTGCCGAAATTATACATGCCCGAATGCGAGCATTCGGGGTCGACATGTTGTCGACAGCGGACTTGCTTGATCTCGTCGTTTATTGATGCAAGGAGGGCCTCTCCGTCAAACATAAATGGCGAGTTCGAATTGATACGTACGGTGATCTTTTTAACGAACTGCGGACCAAATATTTCGATTTCGAGTCTCGGTATGATTTGGCCAAGAATTGGAAATCCTATCTCGGTCGTGAGAAGCTGAATTCCGTCTCTCAGTGCGCCTAGTCTGAAGACTTCCTCGATGCGAACACCGTGCCTATTCTTGAGTGCAAAATCGAATTTTGCGACTCTCTTTTTCTGGATGCTCATGGCCACACTCGAGCTGCTGTAACGAATACTTCGAGGATTGTTGAAATCGACCGAACGCCATGCCCGCGATTTGAAATCCGGCCCCGACAGGATTGCGTGCTTTTGACGCCTGGGGCTTGGACTGCGGCAGCTGTTTCCATGCTTGGATCTCGAAAGAAAACCGCGGCTCTTTTTGTCGAGTTGCCTCAGCCGTGCATTTTTTCTGCGTTTCCTGTCAGTTGGCTGTCGAGAACCATTCGATATTCACTAGAACATTCGGAAAGGCAAGAATCTGAGATTAGATGACCAGTCGAGCGCAACTGACCTATATCCAGCCTGTTGGAAATCAAAAGACGTTGTAGCCAACGATCTCTGCCGTCGTATTTGGGTTGGTAAGCGCTCCGGCCGTGGACAAGATGTGAGTTGTCCATGATCAACAGGTCTCCGGCATTCAACCGCACTTCTACTGCAGCCTCGCCAATCGCGCGTCGCAGAGCATTGACTACATGCTCGGCTTCCTCACTAAGAGCCAAAAGATCGTCAACGTATCCGCAAATCATACGACCGTTGCGCTCTTCTACGATCGGGTGTGGGGCCGTGCAGCCCACGCCATCCTTCACGAGATGCGGATTGTCCGTCTTAAATGCGTAAAGGGGCATCCGAAGTAGCTTTTCCGCTCCGGGCGGGAGTGTTCCGATAGCGCGACGCAAATCGCAGAGATAGGTTGTGGCGCGATTGTCTGGGTCGCCTCGCAGACAGAGAAGACTGACATAATCAGGAGAGATATCGCGAAATGCTTTCTCTGTGTGCATCTGTAGCGACACGGAGTTTGATCCGAGCTGTATTGTTGCATGCTGCCGGATAGGATACTTGTTGTGAAGGAGAAGCCCACCCTCCCACTCGCGATAGCTGTAGGGATGGCCAAAGCTTGAGGAAATGGAAAAGAGTAGGGCTTCACTTCCGATCCTCTGCAAGCCGGCCTGGCGGAACGGGTTGATCGGAGTTGGCGGAAGATCAGCACAGAGGGGCAGCCCCGTCACCAAGAGCGCGCCTTGGCAGGGCGTTTGGGCGAATTCGTTTAAACCGGCCTGAAGGCTGCACGGCAAGTGGGTAAATCCGATTGCCCCCTGATCGGCAGCAGCCACGGGATCGCTATAAGGGTCAGGAAAGCTCGAAGACCAGTCAACGAAGCGGCTTAAATCGAACTGCACTGCATCAATAAGGTTAGGCAATGTTTGCATCGGCATGGCCCCTTCTCCATTCGAGTTACCTCGCGAAGCCAGGATCGGTTCGTTCCAGCATTCGCCTGAACGCCGCCCATTCGATATCAGGCGTTCCCTCCAGTTCGATGCTGTCGTAGAATTTTGCATATTGACGCGCGGAGTGGCTGGCGACGTCTTGGGAAACCAGTATGATTTCGGCGCCTGAGGCCTTGATCGCCAGCTGCGCACGGCAGGAGCGCTCCAGATTGTGCATCAGCTTAAATGCCTCTGCGACGGAACGTCCGCACGTGACCATGCCGTGATTGCGGAGCAGCATGACCGACTTGTCGCCGAGATCGGCTACAAGGCGGGCGCGCTCGTCATGATTGAGTCCCGCGCCTTCGTAATCATGATAGGCGAGACGATCAGTGAACTGCAAGGACCATTGAGTGAGCGGCAGCAGACCCTCTTTCAATGCTGAGATTGCGACGCCGGCCATCGCGTGAGTGTGCAGCACGCAGATCGCGTCTTCCCGCGCAGAATGGATCGCGCTGTGAATGGTGAAGCAGAACGGGTTGATGCCGAGCCCAAGAGGATCGTCGACGATTTTGCCATCGACATCAACGGTAACTAGGTTCGATGCGGTCACCTCTTCAAAGCGCATCCCATGGGGATTGAGCAGAAAGCGATCATGCGCGCCAGGCAAGCGGATCGAGATGTGGTTGTGGATGCCGTCATCAAGACCGAGCAGGTGAATCAGCCGAAGCGCTGCGGCGAGATCGATTCGGGTCTTCCGCATTCCATCTTTCATGGCCGATGGGCTCGAACAAGTTGTCATTGCTTCCCAATCTCTCAGTTGTGACGTTAAGCATTGTGCCCCGTTGGGGCGACCTGTGCCAGGCGATTGCGAGACTGCCGTGATCGTACAGATTGTTCGCCGCTTACAGGCAATCGGCGTGCCATGAGAGATGTGGTGCAAGCCGTTGACGAAAGGATGCGCTTTGCATTGCGCCAACGTAAAATCCGGATCTCAGTGTCGGGTCGCGGCCATCAACGTATCAAATCGAACAGCGCTAAACACGACGACGAGGAGTGTTATCCATGATGATATGGACATCGACGCCTGGAGCATCGTTTCTCTTTTTAGAGCTTCAAGAACTCGACGGCTCGATGACGCTTGAGGCATTTTCGGATGACGAACGCCGGGGCGACGTCGAGCGCGGCAAACAGTGACGTCGTCCCATGCCGCACATATCTGCGCCGTTCCGATACGCCAGGAGTCATCACCAAGACCGGCAGCTCGCGATTGGGTGCCTGGATCTGGCGGTTCTCATCGATGCTGGGGACAAGGGCGCGGTTCGGTGGGGACAGGTAAAGGCAGACGATATCGCGTACCTTGTTGACGAACAGCGGGTCGCTCGACATCTTGAATGTCCGGCTGTAAGCCGGATCCACAAATCGTTCGCGCTTCCAGATCTTTGGTCGACCGCTGGGTGAGGAGATTGCTGACGCCGTAGCACCGCTCAGAGTTGCTGCAGCGGCTCGCAAGCCATTGGTCGTTTTGGACTACGCGCAGCCCACGTATTTGCGGCAGTACCAAAGATGGCGCGGCGGAGCCGACGCGTGTCGGTGATAGCCAGTGTCCGCAACGCACGATAGCCCGTTAACGGGACATTCGTAGCGAGCGGCTCCGCCGGTTTGCACTGGCTCAAGCCTTGCTTCGTGCTCCGAACGAGGTTGGCAGAATAGGAGCCGCGTTGACACGCATCTGCGGTATCAAACTGACGCGCGATGGAGCCGTAGGCCTCGTTGAGGACGGGGGACTTGTGTTTTGTGTCGAGCAAGAGAAGCGGGACAACAATCCCTGTATCAGGCCATTGACAATCTCGACGCAATTCTCTCGATTTTGCGGAGCACGGCCTAGAGCCGCGAGATGTCGATCAGTCCGCTATCAATGGTTGGCTGGCGGATGTAGAGCCACAATTCGAGGTCCTCAGTGGTCGGCGCCTATCGCCTGAAAGGGGCGCCGTATCTTGGAAGCCAAGACGAGGGCCTCCCCATTTCGTGCGACCACTTCGGCCGGATGCTCGATGGAAGGGTCTTCCCCTATGCGAGCTATCCGCACGTTACCGGACATTTGGCCTCTGCATAAATTACCTCACTGACCTGTTCCGCACAGGGGAAGGTGCTGCGTGGGTTGCAGGAGCGCAAGATCGAGCGTGCCGGCGGCAGCAAAACGATCTCCCTCGATGTCCGGGTGGTCGCGGCCTCCAATGTCGCTCTCTTCGCGGAAGTCGCGGCCGGCCGCTTGCGGCAAGATCTCCATTTCCGCCTCTTTCGTCTTCCCGGTCGCGATCCCGCCGTTGCGCGAGCGACGCGATGACATTCCGCTTCTGATGGCGCATTTCCTCGGCCTCTATTGCGCCCGCCACGGGCGGCGTCCCACCGGCTTCAGCCGGCCTGTCACCGATGCGCCGCTCAAGTACAACTATCCTGGCAATATTCGCAAGTTGCAGAATCTGATCGACGCGGCGTGGTCTAGCCCTTCGGACTTGCCGATAACGTCCGCGATCCTGCTTGGGATCCACGCCTCGCACGGCTCCTGGCGCTCGCCCAGGGCGCCGAGGTGTGGGTGAAGCTGTCGGGGATCGGACACGTCCCAGATGGCTGGGCCCAGGCAGCTGTAGCCAGAATCCTGCAGGAACTCGGGCCGAAGCAGCTGCTCTGGCGCTCGGAGTGGCCGCACGTCGCAGCCGCCCACGCCTACGCGCCATCCTATCCGCAGACACTTGAGTGGCTTGAGGAACTCGTTCCGGACGAAGACGCCCGAGGGCGAGTCCTCCTCGGGGAGACGCCTGCGGCCCTTTACCGACTTCGGTGAGTTGAGACCTGGACACCTGCCGAAATGACCAAATGAGCATCGTCCACCGGAGCGCGGGCTCGCCGCTGAAAGAGATTTCGCTCAAGACGTCGACAGGTCGAGGCGGTCCATCGAAGCTTTCTGAGAACCCACACCGAGTGCGCGTAGAACCAGTAGAGCGGAAGAGGAAGCCGGCACCGCATAAGTTTGGCGGTGGATGCAGACGAGCAGACTACGGGTGGAGGTTATCTGTTGAGGGGCTGATGACATGTCTGATCGATTTCCAATCTTCGACGTTGTCCTGGAACGGCGCGGACGAAGGTGGCTTTGGTCGGTTCGCACGAGCGACGGCGCGCTGGTCATGACAGGTTCAAGAAGCAGCCGATCCGCGGCTCGCTATGAAGCCGACCGGGCGCTCTTTTTGATGCTGCTGAGCGCGCCGTGCTATTCGCGGCTCTCGGGGCGAAAGATCCAGGCTAACCAACAGGCTCGCGCGCGGCGCTCGCTTCCGCCCAAGCTTCAGAGTCACTTGACCTGCGGGAAACCGCGCGCTGGTAAGCCGTTTCCGTCGGGTCCTGGACCTAAATTAGCGGAGTGGCCAGATCTCGACGGTGATGAAGGTTTCCCTCAACCGCTCGATATGGCCACCGCTGTGGGTCCGAGGAAAAGCGGTCTCAATATTGAGGATTTGCTGTTTCAGAGGCGCCGCGATCGCTCACGCGATGTCAAGCGGCTTCCGGGAGGGCGGCCTTTTTGCAAAGGCGGACGAGCCACCGGCAAAATGCACGCGCGATTTCAGAATTGTCACTGCGGTCGACCGCATAAGCCCGATATTGCATGCCGCTGCCAGTCCGTGACCCCGGCACCACGTGCAGAACGCCTCCGCGCACCAAATCGCTGACGACAATTTCGGGCGCTACCAGAAGGCATTTTCCCGTCATGACCGCCGGCAGAGCAAGGTAATTGTGATCATATCGCGCGCCCGACTTGACGTCTGCAAAGCTCAGGTTCATCGCCCGCAGCCACGTGGGCAGTATGTCGGGCCGGGATGTGATGTTCAGAATTGGCATCGAACGAACGACCGAGAGGTTCTTGCCATGGACGTGATTTGGCGAACCTACGCAGACGAGTTGCTCGTTGTAGATGTCCCGGTGCTGGCGCTCGAAGTGTAGTTGCCCGATGATGCGCCGGGAGTTCTAAGGAGGATCTTTGGTGCAGGCGCAGATCAGTGACGTGCCGTAGACATTCTTCGGCAAAAGGCGGCTTTCCAGACAAAATGCAATTCCTAATAGTTTGTGCAACCGGGGTGCTTTGGGCGCGAACGCAGTTCCACGCCTCATGCCTAGAGTCTTCAGTAATAAGGTCGGCACATATAACGCATGAAAGAAGTAACTGTAGGAGTTTATCGAAAGGCGCGACCGAAGCGCCAATTTGCGAAGTTCAGTAACATCGTAGCGTAAGAAATGGCGGTAATGTTCATCAAAGTTCGACCACAGCTCTTGCCGCGCTGGCAGTGCGATGATCAGCGAACGCAGCGCCGGAAGGGTATGAAAAATTGCTTCGATGAATGGGATCGGCTGCTCGATGTGCTCAAGCACGTCCAAGAGCAGAACCGTGGTGACTCGGTCGCGCAGCTCCCTGTCGATATCCGCGAAATCAGTCTTCGTAAAGACAAACGGTTTCGCCTCCTCGTGCACCCATGGATCTCCTAGATCGCAGCCGTACGATTCGAATCCAGCTTTACGCAAGACGCTAACGTAATGACCCCGAGCAGCGCCGATTTCGAGTAGCGTATCGCTGAGGTCACAAAACGCGTGGACATAGCTCTTAACAATGGCACTCCGAGCGCGATGCCAATAGTGTCGCTCATAACCGGGAGGAAAGAGTTCATCGAACTCGTTGTCCGAAAATTCGGTGCCGATTTGGTGATGATCGGAAACACTCACTTCATCGATCATTCGAGACCTGTTGTGTAGCGCACAGTTTGCGTAACGAGGAATGGATCCGAATTGGGAAATCTTAAAGGCAGGCGCTCCTACCACATTTGAGGGGTGAAATGTGAAACCCGATGAGTTAACTGCGGGCGCTCCTTAGGCGTTCGCGGTCTCCGCTCTGGGACTTCTCGGATTTGCGATCTAGTACTGTCAATCGCCGTGACTTGCTACAGCGGGGTCTTCGGGCTCCACAAGCTAGTTCGCCGTGCGGGTGGCGTTGTCAGTCGGACTGCTTAACCTCGCGCTACCGGGATCAATTTGGCGGCGATCCAGTCGCGGCTGAGCCACATCAACCCGCTCTGGATCGCGCTTGCCATTGGAGTCACCATCTTACAGATCTCCTGGGTACGCCGCGCTGGCGCGAGATTTCTCGTCTGTGCCATGTGCCCTTAAACGACCTCAAGGCATTCCGCTACAACATGATCGACAGCCTCTCCGACCAGACGCTACCGATCATCGATGCGCGCGGACGCGCCACGGGAGGCATCCTCTCCTTCCCTTGGAGACCGCGTGCCCCTGTCTCTGAGAGAGGCTAGCTCTGCAATTTAGCTTTAGCTTAGGAGAGCAACATAGTGATGCGCATCGAGTCCTTCGCTCCTCCGATCAAAGTGGAAAGCTGGCTGCGCGGCCAGCCCCTCACGAGCTTCCAACCCGGGAAAGTCTACATCGTCCAATTCTGGGCAACTTGGTGCCTGCCGTGTACGGCGGCGATGCTTCATCTGGTAGATCTGCAAGAGAAATACAAAGACGGCGGACTTGAGATTATCGGAGTCGCAGCTAACGAACGCGGTCGAACGCGCGACGAGGTCCGAACCAAGTTGGACGCGTGGTTGACCAAAAATCTCCCGAATCCGAATTATCGGATCGCGTTCGAGTACACGGGCGAAATGAGCAAGCTTTGGGGCTTATCTTGCGGGATTGCCACCTCGTTCGTCGTCAGTAGTGACGGCTACGTTGCCTTTATCGGTCGTCCGATGCAACTCGACGACGTTATGCCGAAAGTCCTCAACGGCATCTGGCACACCAGCGATGATGCTAGAGCCCCTGATACGGAGGGTTCCCGCGATAAACCGTTGGTAGTAGATCTAAACGGATCTTTGTTGCTAACAGATGTGCTGTACGAGTCGTTTTTGAACATCTTGCCACTTGGGTTCTACGCGAATTTTGCTGCGGTCCGGGCTGTGGCTAACGGCAAAGCAGCCGTAAAGCATCGCCTTGCCCAGGCCTCCGAACTAGATTATGCGACTCTTCCGTATAACGCCTGCGTTATGGATATAATCCAGGCAGCCAAAGCGCGGGGCAGGAAAGTTTACCTGGCTACTGCAGCCAACTCAAAGCACGCGAAGGCCATAGCAGATCACTTGGGCATCTTCGATGGGTGGTTTGCGTCTGACGCAAAAGCGAATTTGTCCGGAGCTTTGAAAGCCGAGATACTAACAGCTGCCTTCGGTAAGAAAGGATTTGATTACATTGGCGACGGGTCGTCAGATTTACCGGTGTGGGAGATGGCCGATAAGGCCTACGGCGCTGGCCTTTCCACGGCGGTAAAGGCTCGGCTCGTCGCGCTCAAAGGAAACTACGTCGCCTTAGATGACGAGAATCCGCGAAGTCGGACGTGGTTCAAGGCCCTTCGAGTCCAACAGTATGTTAAGAATCTTCTTGTGTTTGTGCCGTTGCTGACCTCGCATCAATTCACGTTGGCCAACATCACTACAGATGTGATCGCCTTTCTAGCTTTTTGCGCTTGCGCGTCAGGAGTCTACATCCTCAACGATCTACTTGATCTTAGATCTGATCGCGCGCACTCTACCAAGCGTGCTCGACCCTTTGCGAGCGGCCTTCTCCAGCCTCGGACTGGCTTGCTTATGGTTCCGCCGCTCCTCCTATTGTCTCTGATGCTGGCAATCACAATTTCACTTGAGTTTGTCAGCATATTGTTTGGCTATCTTGTGCTAACAAGTGCCTATTCTATCTATTTGAAGCGGAAGATGCTTGTAGACGTTGTTGTGTTGGCAATGCTCTATACGACACGCATTGTTGCAGGTGGCGTGGCAGCTGAAATTCAGATTTCGGAGTGGCTTTTCATCTTCTCCACGTTCATCTTCACATCGCTCGCGCTAATCAAGCGGTATGTTGAGCTGGCCACGAGGCTAGACCGGGGCCTCCCGGATCGTTCAGGTCGTGATTACAGGATCGGCGACCTTGATGTCGTTGCCGCTCTAGTTGCTGCGGCTGGCATGAATGCTGTCACGATCTTTGCACTTTATGTCACATCGCCCGATGTACAGAGACTCTATCGACATCCAAAGGCACTATGGCTCATCTGTCCAATTCTTCTCTATTGGATAGGCAGGGCGCTCATGATGGCGCACCGGCGTCTAATGGACGACGACCCTATTGTCTTTGCACTGAGAGATCGTATCAGCGCAATCGCCATTGCCTTGATGATTGCCGTAGTTATTATCGCCATTTGACGCATTCCCGAGTTTCCCCGAGGGCGGCTGCATTCTTGCGTTCGGATCCATAGCCGTTGCGACAGCACCCGAGGATAGGAATAGTCGAGGACGAACAGGGGCCGCTGTCGTGTGCGCGTTAAGCGGGATTTGGACGCATCGGCTCGAGGTGGCGAGACGTGCTCTTCGAAAATTAGTCCCAACTGCTGGACCAAGCGAGACGAACGCTCTGACCGCTGGCCGTAGTGATTGACGTTCGCAGTTTTCACGACCGCCCGCGACAACCCCATGCGCCGCTTAGGCAACGCCAAGCTGCGCCAGGTCGGCACCATCGAGAACGTCGACTATTGCACCGGTCGCGGTCTCGACGTTTGCTGTTCCAGACCCTCGCCACTTGCCAACGGATTCCGCGATCGCAATTATCTGCGTCATTGCGGCCCGACTGGCACCGGAAAGTCCCGGCTTGCTTGCGCGCTGGGCAACGGAGCCTGTCGCAACAGCTTCGCCGTCTTCTACAAGCGCCTTTCCCGCATGTTCGCCGAGCTCGCTCAGGCACGCGCTGAAGCCCGGCTCGCTCGCCTGATCGCCGCGCTGGAGCGCGTCGATCTTCTTGTCCTTGACTTGTGTGGAGCCCAGTGGCGTAGAATTGATGGTCGACGGCCTGAGCCCCTTCTTTCATCCAACATTGAGCAGGAGTCCCAAGCGGCTCTGGACGCAAGTCAGTTCGCGCAGTCCGATCTCGAGGAGGTTGCCCGGCTCGCCTCTCTTCGGATGCTGAAAACGCGAGACGTAGTCACCGAGATCTTTCAATCGAGAAATGTAAAGCCGTATATGCAGCCGCCGTTGACCGGCTAGCGCGTCGGCTCCGCTACAATTCGGAGATGATGCCTGCGCGGCGACAATCGAATAGCAGAGCTGTTCAGCGACGTCGACGTTGAGGGTATTCCTCCGGGGTAGGCCGCCTTGTTCAGTGACAGGTTTCCGGGGAAAGATGTGGCTTTAAGGCCAGCCTTAAGGTCGGTTGATGCGGGTAGAGGTTCTGGGTGGGGTTGAGCGTCGCCGTCGCTGGTCTCGCGACGACAAGATGCGGATCATCGAGGAGACGCTGGTGCCCGGCGCGGTGGTAACGGAGATCGCGCGGCGGCACGGCATTGCGACGAGTTTGGTGTTCACGTGGCGGCGGCGGGCCCGCCTGGCAACTGTCGCTTCGGCGGGACCGCGCCTTGTCCCCGTTCAGGTCGTGGCGGCTGCGGCCGAAAGCCTCCGATCGATTGAAGCCCCAGCGGCGATGCTGGCCCGGAAGCGACGCGGTCTGATCGAGATCGAGCTCGGTGACGGCAAGCGCGTCAGCGTTGACGAGAATGTCGACGCTGAGGCGTTGGGGCGGGTCCTCGATGTTCTGAGCCGACGATGATCCCGATACCGAGCGGCGTCAGGGTCTGGATCGCCACTGGGCACACGGACATGCGCCGCGGCATGCAGGGCCTGGCTTTGACGGTTCAGGAGAGTTTGAAGCGCGATCCCCATGCCGGCGATCTCTATATCTTCCGCGGGCGTGGGGGCGATCTCGCCAAGATTCTTTGGCACGATGGCATCGGCTTGTCGCTATACGCCAAGCGCCTGGACCGCGGGAAGTTCATCTGGCCCTCGGCGTCATCGGGCGCGGTGTCGATCTCGCCGGCCCAGATGGCTTATATGCTGGAAGGGATCGACTGGAGAAATCCGCAGCTGACATGGCGACCGCAGAGCGCCGGCTGAGCCAAATAAATATTGGGTCACGTGGATTTTAGGGCGCCACAAATCACTAAATTTATGATTCTCTCGTTTGCATGGACACGGCTCGCGACGCCCCTCCCGACGACATAGCCGCTCTGAAAGAGGCGTTGGCGACCGAGCGCGCGAAGGCGCTGGATATTGCGGCGGAGCTCGCGGTCGCCCATGCGAAGGCATCGGAAGACAGCGCACTGATTGCCCAGCAAAAATTACGGATCGCCAAGCTCGAGCGCCAGATCTACGGACAGCGGTCAGAGCGTTCGTCTCGGCTGATCGACCAATTGGCGCTGACGTTCGAAGAGCTGGAAGCCGACGCCACCGAAGACGAGCTTGCGGCCGAGAGAGCTGTCGCCAGGACGACAATTGTACGCGGCTTTACGCGCACGTGCCCCGAACGCAATACGTTCCCCGATCATCTTCCCCGCCAGCGCGTGGTGATCGATCCGCCAACGGCCTGTGAATGCTGCGGCGGCAATCGCTTGCGCAAGCTCGGCGAAGACGTGACCCGGACGCTGGAATCGGTGCCGCGCCAGTGGAAAGTGGTCGAGACGGTGCGCGAAAAGTTCTCCTGCCGCGACTGCGAGAAGATCAGCCAGGCGCCGGCACCGTTCCATGCCGTTGCAAGAGGTTGGGCTGGCCCAAGCCTGCTGGCGATGATCATGTTCGAGAAGTTCGGTCAGCATCAGCCGTTGAACCGCCAGGCTGAACGCTATGCGTTGGAAGGCGTGCCGATCGCGCTGTCGACGATGGCCGACGCCGTGGGGGCGGTCTGTGCATCGCTCGATCCGCTCCTTCGTCTTGTCGAAGCTCATATCATGGCAGCCGAACGCCTCCACGGCGACGACACCGCGGTGCCTGTATTGGCCTTGGGCAAGTGCGATGTCGCTCGATGCTGGGTCTATGTGAAGGACGACCGCCCCTTCGGCGGCTCAGATCCGCCGGCGGCGACGTTTTATTACTCGCGCGATCGAAGTGGTGAGCACCCGCAGGCGCATCTGGCCAACTACACCGGGATCCTCCAGGCCGACGCCTTCGGCGGATACATCAAGCTCTACGAGCCCGAGCGAAGTCCTGGGCTTATCAGGGAAGCGGCCTGTTGGGTTCATGCCCGGCGCCCGTTCTTCGCCATGGCGGATCTTGAGGAGAACGCGCGGCGCAAAGCGGCCGGAAAGAAGGAGATCGTCATCTCGCCCGTCGCCATGGAGATCGTGCGCCGCATCGACGCTCTGTTCGAGATCGAGCGCTCTATCAATGGCCAAAACGCCGACCAACGAAAGGTTGTTCGCCAGGCGCAGAGCGCGCCGCTCGTCGCCGATCTGGAAGCCTATATGCGCGAGCAGTGCGCCAAGCTCTCTCGCGGTCACGATCTGGCCAAGGCCATGAATTACATGTTCAAGCGCTGGGTTTCCTTCACACGCTTCCTCGACGATGGCCGCGTCTGCCTCTCGAACAACGCCGCCGAAAGAGCGCTGCGCGGCATCGCATTGGGCAGAAAGTCGTGGTTATTCTGCGGGTCCGACCGCGGAGGACGTCGCGCCGCCGCCATGTATAGCCTCATCGTCTCAGCCAAGATGAACGACGTCGACCCTCAGGCCTGGCTCACCGATGTGCTCGCTCGCATTGCTGCACACCCCGCTCACAGGCTCGATGAGCTGTTGCCTTGGCATTGGAAGACTGCTCAACAGCAAGGCCTTGCGATGCAGGCGGCTTGATGGGGCACGTCAACAAAGTCAGCCACGTGTTCACCCTCGGCCATGTCGCCGAGACGCTTGGAGAAGACGAGGAATGGCTGTTCGAGGTCGCGGAGGAAATGGACACCGAGGATGGCCAGCTATGGGTCGTCGGCGTCGGCGAAGACGGTGTGATGGCGTTCACCGATGATGGACTCGAGAACCTCAAAAATCTGATCCAGATCCACAAGGACGCTCCTTGGATCATTGAAGAACGCCGCAAGGTGCTCGCCGCGATCGTTAAGCCGACGGCCGAAAAGCCAGACGAGGTTTAGCCGTTAGCCGGACAAGCCAGCCAGCCGGCGGCCTACGCCGCATGCTTACCGTTGAGGCTCGGTGCGGCGTGATCATCCGCTGCGAGCGATCCAGACGATTGTGAGCAAGGCGCCATCGGGGCTGGAGCGTCAGTTTGCCCTGAAAGGATTTCCGCTCGATGTCGCCCACAATTCCGGATGGTGCCGCCCCCGGGTGGATGCCCCCGAACAAGGCACCTCTCAATCGGCCGGTTACGGTTACGCAATAAAAAGATGTGAAGCTTAAATTGCGTGGCCGTTCTTCAAGCACGAGTCGACCGAAAGGCGCATGCCTTCTCGCAAGGAGATCTTGGGTGCATAACCGAGCACTTTTGCGGCCTTTGTGATATCGCAGGCAATTGTCTTGTTCATTTCAGACAGGACATGAATTTTCTGGTGATAGATGCCGGCGTACTGAAGAGTTGCATCGACCATCGTTGCGACTTCGGCCACAATGCTCGGCAAACGGACCCCGTTAGGCTTGACCGTCATGCCGAAATCTTCATGCAGGACCCTGCCGACGGTCTCGACAATTTCGTTCATCGTGTACGACGTCTCGTCCGCAAGCCAGAAAATCTCGCCAGCCGCATTTTTGTGAGCTGTAGCGAGCAGGATACCCTGCGCCAGATTGCCGGTATAGCCCATCGAGCGGCGGTTCCGCCCAGATCCGACGATGGGAAATTTGCCATTCCTGACCATCTTCAAAAAGAGTGTTTGCCTTGGCGGTTGGTTAGGTCCGTAAAACCAGGGCGCACGGACGATGACAATCTCTGTGCGGCTGCCAGCGGCAATCTCCGCACGTAGCGTCTTTTCCATCAGCATCTTAGAGCGGCCATATGCCATATAAGGCTTATAGGGGCTTTCCTCTATGAATCTGTGATCCGGATGTGGGTTGCAACCCATCGGCGAATTCGACGACATGATAGTCGCGCGCCGTACACCTACCTTTTGCGCTGCCGTAAGCAGATTGATCGTGCCTTGTGTGTTGATCGCTTCAAACTGAGCAACCGTTTTGGGATGAATAACCCCCGCCATATGGATCAATACGGCGTCCTCGGCACCGGCCACGAATGCACGGACAGCTTCCATGTCCCGGATGTCACCTATCACGATTTCCACGCCCTGTTCACGTAGCTGCGACACGTCCTCTGCCGGAAGCACGAGCGCCTTTACCCGGAAGCCTCCGGTTGCCACAAGTCGTGATTCTGGCAAACCTGTCGTCAGCGCCGCCGCGATGTGCCCGCCCAGCCAGCCGGCGGCTCCTGTTAGCAGCACGAGGGGCGCATTCAGGCTTATCGAGATTATCTCTTGCACATTAACGCCCCCTCAATTTTTGTCTTTTGCGGCTGACCGGGCGCGTTCTTGTGCGGAATGACAGAGTGCTGTCTCCGCGACCCGGAACGCGAGGGCCATGATGGTCATTTGGGGATTGACGCCTGGCGCTTCCGGAATCAGGCTGCCGTCGGCGACAAAGAGGTTTTCGACGCCACGCACCCGTCCGTAACTGTCGACGGCGCATGCATCCTGATGCTCGCCAGGCGGGCAGCTCGAAAACAGGTGTACGGTCATCAGATTTGTGGCCGCTTTGGGAAGAGGCTTGTTCCAGAATTCATATACCTGATCAGGGCTCGTCCACCCTACATGGCCGGATATGCTCGGGAACACCTTGCGGGCGCCGGCCGCGAACATGGCTTGGCCGAGGCGGGTGAGAACCTGGCTCAATGCAATCCAGTCCTCAGGCGCGAGTTTGAAACTGACAAGTGGCTCGTTGAAGCCGGGAAGGGGTCTCACTGAGCCAACTCCGCGGGACCGTATCATGCCGTAGTATGAGCCACAAAAACGCCAGTCCTGCATTAGATCGCTGCGGTTGGTCCAGTCTTCCGCAAGCGAGAGTCCAAAGACCGCAGGCGTGAATACCGATCCACCAATGCGTTGTTCCGGCATAAATTCGGTAATTGCTGTCAGAGGAAGTCGCGACTGATGCGCATCGACGGGCTCGTTAAACAGCGCCGTTACCTTGATCGTCGGGTGGAGGCGCAGCGTATTGCCAATGCGTTCCCGCGGGCCGGAGCACCGCAACAGCGCCGGGGTGTGAATTGCACCTGCGCAAACAAACACCATGCCGGCTCTTATACGAACTGGCACAGTTTGTCCGCCGGCATCGCGCGACCGGGCAAGCACCTCTGTGGCACGGCGCTTTTCAATTCGTATCTTGTCCACCCGAGTTTGCGCCAGCAGCCGCATGCCGCGGTCCACCGCCCTTGGCAGAAGGGTCACCGCCATGGACTGCTTGGCGCCGTTCGGACATACATAAGAACATCGGTTGGCGCCCTTGCAGTCACGTTGTCCCCGTTTTAGCTCCGATACTTCCCAGCCGAGCGCTTCGCCTCCTCGCTGCAGAATGTCGGTGGCACGTCCGAGCGGACCGGGGGTCAGGGTTGCATTTACCGCCGTCTCCGCGCGCTCGTAGTATGGCGCCAGCTCATCCGGCGTAAAATTCTCAATCTTGTTGAGTTTGCGCCATTGATCAATGAGGTCACTATGGGTTCGCTGGCTAATAGCGCTGTTGATTTCCGTCCCTCCCCCGACACAGCGGCCTTCCGCATAGGTAATGGGGGGCGGGCCAACCGCGGCGGTTATTCCTCCGCCGCGCCAGGCTGCGGAAAATGCCTCGGTGGCGATAGCAGGAGCCGATGAGGAGGGAATATGCTTACCTTCTTCAAGCATGACTATAGATAAACCGGCAGCTGTCAGCACATCTGCCACGCTGGCACCGCCTGCACCGGAGCCGATAATCACCGCATCCGCTTCCAGTCGCAGTGCGTTGCTCGGATGAAAACTGCCTTTCATGTTCAAGCCGTTATTTTCGTGCAGGCCCAGTCCGTACGGACAACAGCTTTGCGGCCACGTGCGTCTGCTCATAGAATGCAAGCAGCGTCATCGATCGATAAAGGCGCACGATGGACGTGACGGGACCGGGCGATCTCTGCAGAAGAGTATAAAACCTGTCTGCGCGAAGCGCGCTTGCCAACGGACCGCCCGCACCGGCCGAAATCAAGAGGATGCAAAGGCCTAGGAAGATCGAAACGCTTCGAACCGCTAAACGAATATGAAAGGGGGCGCCTGCAATGGCTCGGGTGACGCTTGCTACGACCTCAGTTACTACGGCTGGTTTTTCGTCTTCGTCGAGCAACGGCCACGCAGGAATCAGTGTTGCCACGAGCACTCGATCGAATATCATTTTAGTCTCCTCGAGCCCAAAAAAATAATACCGACCAAGACAAGACCGAGGCCCATCCATTTATACAGATGGAATGGTTCTCCAAGAATATAATGCGATGCAACCGACAGCATGGCGAACCCGGATCCAACCGAAACCGGATAAGCGACTGACACCTCCATGGACTCGAGAGCTTTTGCAAAAAAAAACGCGGTGCCGACAGCGAAAATGCCAGTGCGCCTATAAGGCCAATTGAGAGAAGCCTATCGGCTAGTCCGGACCCGGCAGGCAATGAGGCCCGACTCCATTTCAGCAATATGCTGCCGATACAGGAATTCAAGCTCGCGGCAAGAACCGGGATCAGAGGCGGCGTATTCATCCCGGGATCATCCGCAATACGTAGGGGATCAGTGCCAGACTCTGCTGTTTGACCGGCGACTTATGGGGTGACGCTCCGTCTTTGCTCAGAAACAATTTGTTGGCTTGATACCAATCATAGCTATCAATGATCATCTGGAAATTCGAGTACTTCGGCGCATAACCAAGCTCTCTTTGCGCTTTCGAAATATCGAAATACATTGATCGCCCATACATCAACGTATGGTAGGGGCCTAAGGGGGAGAGGCCGAGCGCACTTGCCAAATTTGCGGCGATCGTAGTCGGCCCCATCGGAATAGATTTGATTTGGCTTTTGGTTCCGGCGTGGTTGATTACCGCCTGCAGAAGTTCACGTATTGTGCCAAATTCGGCGGCACCAATATTGTATTCTGAAAACCCCTTCAGTTTCGATGCTGCAATGCATGCCCAGGCCAAATCATCCGAGTGAACGAACTGATATCTGTTGTCCCCAGCAGCCAAAACCGGAATGTCGAGGCCCCGTTCAATCCAGTCAAAAAGGATTTGGGCGACGCCAAGCCGGCCATGTCCGAGAATAGTCCGCGGGCGCACAATCGCCACATCCAGACCGTCGCGTCGCATTGCTTTCTTACAAATGATTTCTCCTGCGAGTTTTGCGCGTCCGTAATCTTCGGCAGGATTGGGCTCCGTAATCTCTGTGACAGGATTCGATTTCGGGACGCCAAAAACAGCGCTAGAGGAAGTATATATCAGCTTCTCGACTCCTGCCGCAGCCGATTCGTCAGCAATGATCTGAGTGCCGTCCTTGTTGGCGGACCAGAACAAATCGACTTTCTTGGCTAAAGGCACTTGGGCAGCGTTGTGGAACACCTTATTCACGCCGGAGAGCGCCTGTTTGACGGCGTTGCGGTCCAGAATCGTGCCTTTGACAAATTCTAGGTTGGGATGACTGAAGTCAGGGGATTTGATGTCGAACACGCGAACGCGGGTTCCTTGCTCAAGCAACTGTTTGCTCAACAACTGCCCAAAATATCCCGAGCCGCCGGTAACTAGAGCTGTATTCATCATCCCGTGACCTGTGCGAATCTCAAGAATGCGGGTGGGAACATGTGTTATCCGCTGAGCCCTTGATTGGGCCCTAAGAGTTGGAGTTTTTCGGTTCTAATCCTGGCGACGTGCTGGTGATGCCAGTCGGGTTAGCGCCCGTTCTCCAGTAGGAATTGACTGATGGTCTTCCGCAATTTGCCGAAGTAGATGGTCTCCGATTGGACTTGCTGCCCACCCGCGCGCATCATCAATAACTAGAGTTCTCATCTCTCTCTCCTTCAGGGGGCCACGTTCCGCAGCGGGCTTGGCTCATGCCGAGTGGTATCCTGCGCTTGAGAGCAAACCTCGTACCAACTGCAGTTCGTTTGCTCCCATTCGTGCATGGTCCATGCCAAAGCGAGAAGTACTCGTTATCAGCGCGATTCCTACATGACTGCCGTGTCGCCTATCCGACGTCGTCAGGTTGCAGACAAAATCGGAATATAGTTACTTTTAGCAGTGTTAACGATTGGCCGTGTACGGAAAAAATGCCTCGCTGGTCGAAAGTTGCCCGAACAATGGAGACCGGTCCCTGGGGATCAGCATGAGCAGAGAACGACGCAAAAGCGGTGCGGTGAAGCCGCGCGAGGATGCCAAAGGGCTCGGCTTCGTCGAGATCACGCCGGCGGATTACACGGCCATTGAAATCGAGTTCGGCGGCGTGATCATTCGAGTCGGTGCTGAAAGTTCGCCACGACCAGTTGGTGTGGATCGTCCGGGCAGTTCGGACGGCATCATCCTGACCCGTATGAAAATCTTGGTCGCGGCCATCCCGTCAATTCTAGAAATTATGTGGAGATGATGCAGAATCCGCCGCGGCAATTACTTGCCACGCTGCGACGCGCAGGCTGTTGCCCTGGCATCTTCAGGAAATCTTCAAGGGGCGTGACCAAGGAGTGCCTGGGGCCATTCCGGATACATCGATCTCGGGACGATCTTTGCCCGCGAGCTCACGGCGATCGTCGAGCGACCCGGCAAGCCAGGAATGATCGTGTCTGCTCATGGCACCAAGTTTACCGTATGCATCGTGACCGTTGCCGAGCGTACCGAGCTAATGGCTCTCGCTACTGACTTCCCCCTCTGGCGCAATCCGCAGGCTGATGAAAGACAAGAAGCGCATACGTGAATGGCGGCCCAGTCCGGCTCCGCGCGCCGCCTCTAGCCTGGTTTGGCTCGGCACCTGCCAAATAGCGGCTCCTCCAGAACCGTATCCGCGATGCCGTCCCAAGTGGCCACCTCAGCCCTGCCGCTTCGAATCGACGGATCGTCAGCCGCACGCGTCGAGGGGACGGACCCGACCCGCCGCCCGATCTCCCGGATCGAAAGCCCCGCCGCCTTCAGTCTCATCACCTTGCGCACATGCTGCATCGCAAGCCTCCCCATCGGCATCCGATCCACTCCTTCCACCGGAAGGAGGAGACCTATCAGAGCCAGAAGAGGCCGCCTCACCCCGGGCGATTTCATCCCGGAATGGTGGGCCATTTCAAATCGGAATGGCGGGCGATTTCATTTCAATCATGGACGATTTCGAGCGGAATCAGCAGGGCGTGGGCCGGAGGTGGATTTCCTCGAAGATTCGGGTTCCAAGGCATCCGTGAGGATCATTATTTTCACGATGGGCTCCGTTTCTCGCTATACGGCCGTTGTCGCCTCGCTTCATGGCAGGATTGTTCCGCCAGCACGGCGGGGCGAACGGGCTTGAGCAAAGACTGCCTGTAAGCATCCGGATCATCCCCGATTGGGGCTTCGAACGCCGCGGCGGCGACATAGTCCGCCTGGTGGGCTCCAAAGGAATCCATGACACTAGCTTGGTCAAGATGATGCGGGCCCTCAGGCTCGATCAGTATCCACGCTTTGGCTAGTTCGGCGCAGTTCTCGAGTCCGAGCGCTTCCACCGCGGCTGCGTTACTGCCGGGATATGGTACGATCGGCCACGGTTGACCGAAGTGTGATGGGCTACTGTCCCATGGCCCGAACAGCCATGGTAGACCGAGCGCTCGCGTTTCTAGCACAAACAGCAGGCCCGGCGAACGGCCGGAGAGATCGACCACCGGCGTGCCGGCTGCAAGGCCGGCCGCACGAGCCTGGGCTCTGGCCGTGGTCAGATAGTCGTGGAGGGGTTGCGAGAGCACCAAGTTTCCACCGCCCGGCAGGGGTGTGACAGCGGTATAAGCGCGCAGATCTTTCGCCTGACCGCGCGGATTGAGAATGGCAGCATTGATCATTGATGCAGTGAGCAACTGTGCCAACACCGTCAGGGGCAGTAGGGAAGCGACGCTGGGTCCCTGTTGCGCAAGGGGACTCAGGAAGGCGATGACCGCAAGCATCCAAAACAAGGCGGCCAGCGAACCGACATACCAATAGTTGAGATTGGAGCCCAGCGCGGACAGGTGCGGCAGGACCAAAAACGTTAACGCTAGAGCGATGCTGGTGGGAGTTTGGGAGCGCAGAACCCAGCTCTCACGATAGAACATCGCGCCAAGGCATATGAATGCTGGCACTAGGAACAGGGTCGAGGGAATGAGGCTGATCGGATCGGTCCCCAGCAGCGCGATCGCTATTGTTACGATCAACACCGCAGCGAGAGCCAACGATACGAGCAACTTGTGCGTAGACCCCATGAGAATGCTGAGCAGAAGAGCTGTCGCCATTAACACAGCGGCAGCGAGTTGCCCACGACTTGTTTCGAGCCAGTCGATCCGAAGTGTGAAAGACACCTCGTGCCGGGCACCCAGCAGGATTTCCAAATCAGCGCTGTTGACCATCCGGGTGATCAGTCCGGTGATACCGCCGTCAATCAAGTAGGCGGTAACGATCAGCAGAGCGAGAGCGACCAGCGCTGCGCCAAGCAAGGGCAGCACCGACTTTCGGCGCAAAACGACGACATAGAGCATAACGAGGAGGGCAATCGCCGCAGCGGTGGTCGGCTTTGCCATGAAGCAGAACCAACCGCCAACGCCGACTAGGATCCACCCAAAGACCTGGCGGATGCGCCCTCGCCGATCGGCTAGCAGCAAGCCGATCATTACGATCAAGACTGATTGAAAGGTCAGAGTGTAATAGTTGGGGGTAAGCAACCACAAATGAAAGGCGACCAATGCCAGGCTGGCGATCCCTGCCGATAGCACCGCCGCGTGTGGCCAGCCCACTGTCCAGAGGCGCCGGATCACAAGGAAGCTGAGAATCCAGCCCAGCGCCATGGTGAGCGTGACGTTCGCCATGCGAAGCAGTGCGATGTCGCGACCCGCCCACTGATATGGCCAGTGATAGACGAAGCCAAATAGCGTCGGCGGACTATTGATTGTGTAGATGAATGGGTTCGCAATGGAGTTGAGGTGGAAACCTTCGGCGCTGAGACGGAAACCGTAGCTGCTGTAGTATAGCAGCCAGGCGAAAAGGATTGCTGTGGTTACGGCGGACAGAGGCACCAAAGTCCGGTCCAGCAAAACTGACAACGTCCTTCCGTTGGCAAAGCGGTTATCTCTTGGCATAGGCTCCTTCCTGCCAACTTCGTAGACAAGGCCTATTCCAATGGATAACAGCCTCAAGGTGTACCTCTATCTAACCTGAGCCCCGCAATCTCCTCCAAGAATTGGTAGAGTCCACCACCTCGGAGGGGATGGACATGAAGCCGAGCCGCGATCACGGAATAGATGGAATATTCGGTCGCGATCGCCTGATCTATTTGCCGAGTGCTCTTTTGACTGACTATCATGGACCAATTCCATCCAAAGGAGAAACTCACGATCTATGTCGGCCTCGCTTCGCTGACGGGAGAGGCTTATTCAAGAGGGAACGACATTGGTGGATGCTCCATCGATTCTGCGGTACCTCGAACCATAGGCTGGTCAAGTTGAGCGGGCCGGCCTAGCATTACAGTTGTTTTTTGCTTTGAAGTGAGCCCGTTGAGCAGCGAGCTTGGTGGGCTCGCCGCCAGCAGGACCATGCGATGATGTGTACGAGCTGAATGCGCTTTCGCGCGAGTCTGATGGCAATGCGGCGAATTTCCTGGATTGACCAACGGATCAATGGCGGCGTGGTTACGCTTTGACCTTCCGGGGGTAACGTTTTGTTTTTTGGGCGGTGGCGGATTAGCGCGATGTCGGATCGCGGCCATCATGGCGAAGGCGAGCATCACCGGGCACACGTGACGGCGCCAGCCTGCCAGGATCTGGTCTGGTTTTGATTGAGTCCGAACTCTTTTTTTGCGGTCTCAAAGCTGTCCAGTCTTCGAGACCTTCCTAAATCAGCGCGGGCGAGGGTCGTCGTGGTCGGTCTGCACGACCGAAGGCAAGCTGGTCATGACGGGTTCAAGAAGCAGCCGATCTGCTGCCAGCTATGAAGCCAACAGCGCGCTTCTCTATTGCTGCTGAGCACGCCGTATCGTTCGCGGCTTTCGGCGCGAGCGATCCAGGCTGACCAACAGGCTCGCGCGCGGCGCTCGCTTCCGCACGAACCGTAGAGATGCATGACCTTCGAGAAACGGTGCGCTTGTAAGCCGTTCCCGTTCGGAAGGTACCTGGATTTGCGAGACTGACCGGCTCTCGGCGTTTGCTGGAAAGCTCTTCTGAGCAGTTTGATGCGGCGACGGCCCTGTGCCCGACGAATAGCGGTGTTCGTTTGGCGTCGGCTTTCAACGAACTCTGCCTCAATACTGGCGCTACTTACTCCTTGAGAGGCGTCGCGATAGCTCACGCGATATCAAGCGGCTTCCAGAAGAGCGGCCGTTTTGCAAAGGCGGGCTAGCCACCGGCAAAAAGCACGAGCAATTTCAGAATTGTCACTGCGGTCGACCGCATAGGCCCGATATTGCATGCCGCTGGCCGTACGTGATCCTGGTATCACGTGCAGAGCGCCCCCGCGCACGAGATCGCTGACGATAATTTCGGGCGCGACCAGAAGGCATTTTCCCGTCATGACCGCCGGGAGAGCAAGGTAATTGTGATCGTATCGTGCACCCGACTTTATGTCTGCAAAGGTCAGGTTCATCGCCCGCAGCCATGTGGGCAGTATGTCGGGCCGGGATGTGATGTTCAGAATCGGCATCGAGCGAACCACTGAGAGGTTCTTGCCATGCACGTGATTTGGCGAGCCCACACAGACGAGTTGCTCGTTGTGGACCTCCCAATTGTCGGCCGGTTCGATCATGCAAAGATCGCGTGTGATCAAGACGTCGTAGTCGTCGGAAGACGTCGGCTGACACAGCGAACTGACCACATCCACGATTACGCCGCCCATCTCAGCGGAAAACGCCTGCAGATTCGGAATCAACAGGGAGTAAGCGAACGTCGAAAGCGATGTCCGGACCACAATCCGATTGACATCTGGGCGATTTCGCCGGCGCATTCTTTTTGCCGTGAAGCACACTGTATCCAGCGGCTCGGCGACTGTGTTTGCAAAAAGCCTTCCGAATTCCGTCAATTCGCTCCGCTTACCGCGTCGTTCGATGAGCTCTGTCCCCAGATAATCTTGCAGCACAGCGAGATAGCGGCTGACGGAGCTCTGCGTCGCTCCCAATGCGCTCGCCGCGCGCGTTACGCTTCCTTCCCGCGCGATCGCCACGAACACGCGGATCGCATTGAGGGGCACTTCATCGTCGTCGCTGGCCATCTTCTATTCCGCCAAGTTCTGGGATGTCCGCCAAATTTCATGGTGGGCATTCCCGACAAAGAATGTTCCATCACATTATTTGATGTTTATAGCCGGATTACTGCTTATCGACGATATCTCGCGCACAAAACCGGCTCGGCCCAAGTCGGTACGATCCGTACAGTCAGGCCCCAACAGATCAATAGACCATCAGCTCCAGAGCCGCATCTCAACCGCGGCGTGAGGAATGGTGGGCGCGATCGCCTCTTCTTGCGACACCACGCTAGCTTTCTGGAGGGGAAAGCCGTTTTGTCAAATTTCTCACCAGCATCGCGATCGCGCCTGACTCGGAACTCGGGGGCGCCATTTACGGTATTAAAATCTTGATGGTTGCGGCGGGGTTGGAATGCTGCGTTCAGCGAAGGAACCGAGCTTCAGCGGCCTCAACCTCGTCCATCTTCTGAAGTCTGAATATCTCCTCCACCGGCAGAATGTCGTTGTGCACGTTCTGGACGCCACCGTCGGCGATGATCCGGCGGAAGGTCTCCTGCATGGCAGTTGCAGCAGCGCGGATGCCGTAATTGCCGTAGATCATCATGCGGATATTGCCGAGCGCCTTGACCCGCTCGGCATTGAGGTCAGGGTAGGCGTTCGGCACGATCACCAGCGGCACCGATCTGGTCCAGGCGCGGGAAAAACTTTCGATCTCGGAAGGATCCTTCTTTTTCGAATGGATCAAGATCATGTCGGCGCCAGCCTCCGCATAGGCCTTCGCGCGATGCAGGGCTTCCGCTTCGCCGAGGCCTGCGATCAGCGCTTCGGTGCGGGCGATGACGAGAAAATTCCTGTCCCGTCTTGTCGCAACCGCAGCCTCGATTTTGCCTTGAAACTCCTCAATGCGCAGCAGTTCCTGGCGCCCGCCGGCAACAAGGCTGGTTACTTTCGGAAAAGTCTTGTCCTCGATGACAAGGGCGCTAGCGCCGGCCCGCTCATATTCGCCGATGGCATGGATGACATTGATCGCATTGCCGAAGCCCGTATCGATGTCGGCGACGATCGGCAGGGCCGTACGTCCGGCGATCGCCCGCACCATGTTCAGATGCTGTGTCATCGAGATCAGGCTCATGTCAGGCAGGCCATAAAGCGCCGACAGCTCGAAGCCGGAGGCCCATAAGCCGTCGAATCCGGCCTCTTCTGCAAGGATCGCCGAAAGCGGGCTGTGGGCGGCCATGATGTGGACAAGGCTGGTCTCGGCCATGCGGGTGCGGAGGCGTTTGGCGTGGGACATCGGACGGTCTTTCAGGACAGGGCCGCGCAGGCGGCGATGATGCGGTCGCAGGCGCGGGCGAGATCCTCGAGTGAGGAGGCATAGGAGATGCGGATATAGGGCGAGGCCATGAAGCCGCTGCCGGGCACGACGGCCACACCGAAAGCATCGAGCAGATACATGGCGAAATCGGTGTCGGTTTCGATCACCCTGCCGTCCGGTGTGCGCTTGCCGATGACGCCCGCGCAGGAGGCGAAAGCGTAGAAGGCACCGTCCGGCACCCGGCACGAAAGCCCCTCGGCCTGATTCAGCTTGGCGACGACGACATCGCGGCGCTCGAGAAATGCGCTCGCGAATTCCTTGATATGATTCCTGCCGCCGGACAGCGCCTCGACGGCGGCATATTGCGAAATCGAGCTGGTATGCGAGGAGGTCTGGCCTTGGACGAGGTTCATGGCCTTGATGAGCGACAAAGGTCCCGCGCCATAACCGACCCGCCAGCCGGTCATTGCGTCGGCCTTGGACACGCCGTTGACCGTCAGTGTGCGCTCATAGAGGTCCGGCGCGACCGCGGCCATGGTCGCGAAGGCACCGTTATATGTGAGCTTCTCATAGATGTCGTCGGACAACACGTGGACATGGGGATGCTGGCGCAGCACCGCGGCGAGCGCAAGCAAGTCGCCTCGGCTGTAGACCGCACCAGTCGGGTTGCACGGTGAGTTCAGCATCAGCCACTTGGTGCGCGGCGTGATTGCGGTTTCCAACTCCTCGGGGCGCAGCTTGAATCCATGGTATTCGTCGCAGGGGACGAGAACCGGCTTTCCGCCGGCGAGCGCCACCATGTCGGGATAGGAGACCCAGCACGGCGTCGGGATCACCACCTCGTCGCCCGGATCGAGGCTGGCAAAGAGCGCGTTGAAGACGACCTGCTTGGCACCACAGCCCACCGTGATCTGGTCGATACCGTAATCGAGGCCGTGATCGCGGCTGAAGACCTTGCGGATCGCCTCGCGCAGCGGCTTGATCCCGGCTACGGCCGTGTATTTCGTCCGCCCGTAAAGGATCGCCCGGATGCCGGCTTCGCTGATCGCGGACGGCGTGTCGAAATCTGGTTCGCCCTGGCTGAGCGTGATCACGTCTGCGCCCTGATCACGCAATTCAGCGGCGCGAGCCGTCATGGCTTTGGTTTCGGAGGGGCGGACGACATCGAGCCGTTGTGCAATGAGAGGCAAGCTGCAAACCTGTGAACTTAGAAGCGAGGATTTTCCAGCGCCTTTTACTCGCTATCCAATGATCTAACCAATCTGGTCATCGCATTTTCAAATGAAATGATCGAGTGGTGCGATATCTCGGTGCGTGTCGTTGGATACGACGCGCGTCTCCACGTGTCATCTAGCGAGCGGACGCCGCGAAGGCTGAGCATCTGGGTCAGGTGCGCACGGTGATCTGGCTCGCCTTCGCGTCGAGTCGGCACCTGCGCAGCGCGGTGACACGATCGTGTCCAGCCGCGGCCGGCCACCAGGATCAGCCGACGGCTTGGTCGCTCAGCCTTGATCAGCCTCGAGCGAACATTTCCAGGACAGCGAGACGCGCTTGATCGAAAACTCTGAACCGAGGCTCTTACCCCTTCTGTTCCCGCGTGATCTCCACGAAGGTGCGCGAAGCGTTGAGCCACAGCTCTTGCCATTCCGAGACCTTATTCTCTCGGAAACCGGTGCTCCATCTCATCTTGCGATGTCTGTATCGCGTAATTCGATGGGCGTCATCCGACTGTAGTAATTCGAGCCTCTAAGGTCTCGCACAGCAGCGACGTAGTCAAGCAAGACAGATGATCGCATTGTTGTGCTCCGCGAACGTTTCATGCTGACCTGAAAGGCGGCCATGGCATCCGTATCAATTGACCGCATCCGGAAAAATTACGGTCCGACATCCGTCTTGCGCTGTGTTTCGCTCTCGATCGCGGATGGTGAGTTCCTGACGTTGTTGGGGCCCTCGGGATGTGGGAAGTCGACGCTGCTGCGCATCCTGGCAGGTCTCGAGATGCAGGACGCGGGCTCGGTCTCGATCGGGGAGCGGGCAGTGGACGGCCTGAGGCCAAAGCGGCGCGATGTGGCGATGGTCTTCCAATCCTACGCGCTCTATCCCCACATGACGGTTGCCTCCAATATCGCGCTGCCGCTCCGGATGCGCCGACTCTCGGCCTTCCAGAGGTTGCCTCTTCTCGGACGCCTGTTGCCAGGAGCGGCGCGGATCGCTGCCGAGATCGAGCTGGAAGTCACCCGCACGGCAAAGTCCCTCGGCATCGGCCATCTGCTAGCCCGCAAACCGGGGCAGCTCTCCGGCGGCCAGCGCCAACGGGTCGCAGTCGGCCGGGCGATGGTGCGCCATCCGGCTGTTTTCCTGATGGACGAGCCGCTGTCCAACCTCGACGCCAAACTGCGCGTGCAGATGCGCGCCGAGATCAAGGAACTGCACCAGCGGCTCGGGGTCACCTTCGTCTATGTCACCCATGACCAGGCCGAGGCCATGACGCTATCGGACCGGGTCGCGGTGATGCTCGACGGCGAGTTGTTGCAGGTGGCTCCGCCGCAGGACATCTATGCCGATCCCGACGATCGTCGCGTCGCCGAATTCATCGGTTCGCCAAGAATCAATATGCTCGAGGGCGTGGTGCGGGAGCGGGGCTTGATCGATGCGGCGGGATCGACGCTTGCAATCGACGTCGATGCGCTGCCCGGCACGCCTCTTACGCTTGGCATTCGCCCGGAGGCTTTTCATCTCTCTGACCACGGCGGGCCGGGCGCATTGACCGGCTCCGTGCGCATGATCGAGCACATGGGCTCCGATCTCTACGTCCATCTCGATCTGGCGGGCGTCGATCATCCTTTGATCGCACGACTGCTGGCCGAACGGGCGCCGCGTATCGCACCTGGCCAAACCTTGCACGTCGGCGTCAGGTCGGATCGCGTGCTGGTCTTTGCCCGTGATGGGCGGCGTCTGCGCCCGGAGGTGGCATCTGCCCGGGCATCGATCACGCCAATCCGCGAACTCTCCCGATGAGCGAGCCTGTTGTTCTTTCCAGCGGATCCGAAGCCCCGTCGGCGACAGATGGAGCGCGAGCGCTTCCATCCCCCACTGCCTCATTGAGGCGAAGCCGAACCTTTACGGAAGCGCTGGCGGCCTGGACGCTGGCCGGGCCGGCAGTCCTCTCTCTGCTCGTCCTCTTCTTTCTGCCGGTCATCGGTGTCTTCGTCATCGCACTCACCGACTGGCAGTTCGGCGCGCGGTCGCTCTCTTTTGTCGGCGTTGCCAACTTCCGTGAGGTCTTTGCGGACGACGGCTTTAGGACCTCGCTCTTCAACACCGTGATCTACGTTCTGATCGTCGTGCCGGGCACTCTGGTCCTCGGTCTTCTGATTGCGCTTCTGATCGAAAGCGGAAAGTCCTGCCGCGCCTTTTACCGCGCCATCCATTTTCTGCCGTTCATGGCGACGCTGACGGCCATGGCGGTCGCTTGGGAGGCGCTGCTGCACCCCACGATCGGTCTCGTCAATCAAACGCTCGCTGCCATCGGCCTGCCGACCGCCAACTGGCTGCGCGACGAGAGCACGGCACTCCCTGTGCTGGCCGTGATCGGCATCTGGCAGAACCTCGGTTACGCCATGGTGCTGTTCCTGGCTGGCCTGAAGAGCATCCCGCAGGACCTCTACGATGCTGCCGATGTCGACGGAGCTGACCGTTGGCTTGACCGGCTGCGCACCGTCACGCTCCCGATGCTCGGGCCAGTCTCGATGTTTGTGGTCACCGTGGTGGCGCTGAGGGCGTTTGAGTCGTTCGACACTGTAAAAGTGCTTACACAGGGTGGGCCCGGCCACGCCTCCGAAGTGCTGCTCTACACGCTATATCGGGAAAGCTTTGAGTATCTGCGCACCGGATATGGCGCGGCCGTTGCCGTGGTCTTTCTCGCCATCGTCGTGACCCTCACCCTCATTCAAGCCCGGCTCATGGACACGAAGGTGCATTACCAATGAGCACCGTCACTTCGACCAACCGATTGTCGCCACCGGCCGCCATTGTTCGCCATGCCGTGCTGCTCGTCACCGGAACGCTCATTCTCGTGCCTTTCGTGTGGATGGTGTCGCTGTCGATCAAGCCGCCTGGCGAAATCTTTCGTGCGTCCTTCTCCTTTTGGCCCACTCAATTTTATGGCGTCGAGAACTATACCAAAGCGCTGACCGAAGCGCCGCTGTCGCGCTACATGGGTAACGGCCTAATCGTCTGTGCTCTGATCCTCGGCCTTCAGATCCTCGTCTGCGCCCCTTGCGCCTATGCGCTTGCCAAGCTTCGCTTTCCCGGCCGCGACCTGCTCTTCGGCATGGTGCTCATCGGCCTGCTGCTCCCGCACCAGGTGCTGTCGCTACCGCTGTTCATCCTAGGCTACCAGCTCGGCATCCTCAATACCTATGCAGCGCTCATCTTCCCTTATGTGGTCTCGCCCTTCGGCATCTTCCTGTTCCGGCAGTTCTTCAAGACGATTCCTGATGACGTGGTCCACGCCGCGCGGCTCGACGGTCTCTCTGAAATCGCGATCGTTTGGAGGATCATGGTGCCGATGGCGCTGCCCGCCGTGATCGCCTTCTCGATCTTCTCGGTCGTCTCGCACTGGAACGATCTGTTCTGGCCGCTGATCGCAGTGCGCGACCAGTCCCTCATGCCGCCCCCGCTCGGCATCATGGCGTTCAGGAATGAGGAGGCCGGCAACGATTACGGCCCGCTCATGGCCGCATCAACTCTCGTCGTGCTACCCCTCGTCATAGCCTTCCTTGCGGCCCAGACGTGGTTCGTCGAAGGAATGACCGGAGGAGCTGTGAAGTAAACCGGTGCTCCCCGAGAGCTCAATTCTCAACTGAGACTGCGTGATGTCCAAATTCTCATCCGCTTATCCTTGATGCTTCGCGGCTGCTACCCCGCTTTGATCATTGCCACACTTGAACGACTTTGGAGGAAGGCCCATGTGCTCACAATCAGCTAGGGAGCCGGCGATGCAGTCCGTTGAGGAGCAACCTGTTATCGAGATGAGCCGCACTCATCCGCCATTGGTGCCGACGGTATTCGACCCAGAGTATAGAGCAGCGCTCGCTGACGTCATGGGCCGTTTTACGCCGAGCGAAATGCTTGGAGCGCACCGCTGGATGGGCACTGAACTCGATCGCGCCGCTGGCGCGGCTTTCAGTGGTTATCGGCTGGGACGACCGCCGGATCCGGATCGCGTGGTCGTCACCAACGGCACGCAAAGTGCATTCAACATGCTGATCGGTGGTCTGGTCGGCCGTGGCAACGTGCTTGCCGTCGAAAGCCTGACCTATCCACCCGTTCTTGTACTTGCGGAGCGGTTTGGCTTTCGTCCACGCGGTGTTGCCATGGACGAGGAGGGCATGTTGCCGGAAGCTCTCGAAGAGCTCTGCCTTACGGATCGACCGAAGGCGGTCTATTTGCTGTCGACCCTCCAGAATCCGACGACGGCCACGATGTCGCTTGTACGCCGGGAGGCGATCGTCGCAATCGCACGACATTATAATTTGCAAATCATCGAAGACGACATTTACAGCCTGCTCCCCCAGACCCGGCTTCCGCCACTCGCAGCCCTAGCGCCGGAGCGAGGCTGGTATCTGCTAGGTGTCGCGAAGAGTGTCGCAGCGGGAATGAAGATCGCTTATGTGGTGGCGCCAAGCGCCGAGCGCGCGGAAGCCCTCTTCTGGCCGGGAGTGAGGGCCACTTTCTGGATGGCTGCCCCGATCAGCGCTGCCGTTATCACTCGGATGATCGAAAACGGCGCCGTACTGCGTATGGTCGATGCCGTGCGTTCCGAGATGCAGGCACGTCACCGACTTCTGAAGCCGCTGCTGTCTGACGTCGATGTGGTTACGGCAGATGGTGCCTTGCATCTCTGGATCCGCTTGCCAGACGGAATGTCCGCGCAAAGCCTAGCGAACAGCATTTCCCGATGCCGCGTCAATGTTGGCACGGGCCAGCCGTACGCGATTCCCGGGACGGCCGCGCCGCAAGCGATCCGTGTGGGCATCGGTCACGCCCGATCGAGAGAAGAGCTTGCGATGGCCATGCGAATCATCGTCGGGGCGTATGCGGGGGAACTGAGAGCTGGCGATTGTTGAGTTCTGTGAGAGATGCCGATTTGTCATGAGCGAGTTGAGCCAATATGGACCGATGTAGATCTAGATCCCGCCTTGGTCCGGGGGCTGCACGATCATCGAGACGCGCCGGTGCGCACGGAAGACGATCGGCATTACCTCTCGTGCTCGGCAGGCGAGTGTCCCGACGGACATGCCATCGTCACCGTCCTCCGATCTGCATGAAGTGGATGATCTTCCAGCCAAGCGACGACTTCGCGAAGCGGCGACCGGCCACTCGCTACCGTTACCAAGGGATATCGACCATGCTTAGCCGTCTCGCCTGCGTTTGCGTTGTTTTCACCTCGTTCTTTGAACACGCGGTGATTGCTGGACCCCTCACCCTGGAGGTCTCCTATTCGTCCGGCTCCTACACGCAGGTTATGGTCGAGAGTGCCCGGACGTTTGAGGCAAGCCACCCGGACATCAAGATCCGCTATCGGGCACCGATCCTGACGACCTATGACGAACTGTTGCAATCGACCCTGCGGTCGGCCGCCATCGGCGACCTGCCGGACATCTCGATAGAGGGCAACGAGACGATCACGACCTTGGCAGCTCGCAGCGTTCCGGTTGCCCTCGACGAGTTCATCGCCCGGGAGACGTCATGGGGCCAGCAGGGGTACTCGCCGGCGATCCAAGACGTCGGCCGGATCACCGGCGAGACTTACGCGCTTGCTTATGCCACATCGGTGCCGATCATCTACGTGAATGTCGATCTCTTGAAGAAGGCAGGGATCGCCGATGCGGGCGCTCTCAAGACCTGGGATGATGTGATTGGTGCCGCCGCAAAGGTCCAAAAGCTGGGTGGCGGAGTAATCGGCGGCTTCTTCGGCTACCAGTCCACCGGTAACTGGAGCTTTCAGGCTCTGATCACCAGCCAAGGAGGCAGGTTTCTTACCGGAGACGGCACGGACATCGCCTTCGATAGCCCCGAGGGGCTCCGTGCCCTACAGATTCTGAAGGCTTTTGGCGACACCGGAACTGTAGACATGACCCCTGCTCAGATGGTGCAAGCCTTTGCATCAGGCACGATCGGTGTATTGGCCGCGGCCAGCGCGGGGATCGAGCAGATCGAAAGGCAGGCAGGAGGACGCTTCGAGATGAAGACTATCGCTTGGCCGATCGAATCCGAGAACGGCCGGATTCCCGCCGGCGGCCGCGCCGTTATGATCTATTCGAAGGACCCCAAGAAGCAGCGGGCAGCGTGGGAGTATGTTAAATTTCTCATCGGTCCGGTCGGACAGACAATCGTGACCAAAGGTGTCGGCTCGTTACCGGTGAACAGCATCGCAGTTACTGATCCCGGCCTACTGGCGCCGTACTATCGCGATCACCCGAACCAACGCACCGCGACGGAGTCGATCCCGCGTCTGACAAAGTGGTTCTCCTATCCCGGCGAGAACGCAGTCAAGGCAAGCGAATTCGTCCGCGATCAGCTGCGCCGGGTGCTCATCGAGCATCAAAACCCCGAGCAGGTCCTGCGTGATCTCACCACGGGTGTTCGTACCCTGATCGGACGCGGTTGAGCCCAGCCGAACTGTTGTGCGATGCCCAACCATCATCGGTCCCTTAACCGTCTTGTCGCGTGTCTTCGATCATTATTTTGGAAACGAGAAGCGCGACATCACCCCCTTTTGAGCTCGTGCCTTACGCGACGCTTCTCTTTGCTCTGCAAAGAGCGGCTAATCCCGTTGGCTGAAGCAATTCCCACCAGAGAAGTTCGAAGAGCCTTGATCCCATGTCTCCCAGATTCCTTATCGCCAGCTTTGACGGGTTGCGTCCTGACCTCATCGGCCCAGAACTGACGCCCAACCTCTATCGGCTGCAGGCCTCCGGCGTGACGCTCGCCAATCATCGGACGGTCTACCCGAGCGAGACACGCGCGGCCTTTCCGAGCCTCGTCACGGGCGCGACAACCGACCGCCACGGCATGGTCGGCAACAAGTATCTCGACCGCTCCGCAATGCCACCGCGTTATATCGACACCTCCGATGCAATTCTCCTACGGCTGCTCGACCTCGAAAGCGGTGGTCATCTTTACTTCGCGCCCTCGCTTGGCGAGGTCTTGGCGGCCAACGGAAGAAGCCTCGCCGTGCTAGCTACCAACACGCCGGGGACCACCAGGCTTTTCCACCACAAGGCCGAGGATTTCGGCCATATCCGGCTCTCCGGCCATTTCCGCGAAGCTTGTACACCAGACAGTTTACTCTCAGAGATTGAATTGCGCATCGGTCCATTGACACCAGCCCCGCCCAAGACCCAGCCAGATTGTGTCGGGCAAGACTGGATCACCTCGGCTTTCCTTGATGCCGTCTGGCCCAAATATCGTCCCGATGTCACGATCCTTTCCTATGGCGAGCCGGATGTCACCTCGCATTTCCACGGGACCGGCGCGGAAGCTACGCGCGCGATCATCGCCCATTGTGACCGCCAGTTCGGCCGAGTACTCTACTGGTGGGAAGCGGAGGGAAGGCGGGCAGGAGTTCAGATTTTAGCAATCTCGGACCACGGTCATATCACCGGCCATACGCGCGTATCGGTAGCTGATGGTCTGCGTGCGGCGGGCTTCAGTCCCGGAGTCGCGCCTGCTTCCGACGTTGACGTTGTGGTGGTGCCGGGTCAGGTGGGGGCGCTCTATCTAGCCGAACCCGATGAGGCAAAAATCGCCCGGTTGGTTGCAACCATTGCGTCTGAGCCATGGTGCGGTCCCGTGTTCACCCGTGCGAAGGATGAGGTCTATGGCATCGCTCCAGGCAGCCTCTCGAACCGCCTCGTCTTTGCCGATCATTTTCGTGCGCCGGACGTCGCCTTTTCGTTCCGCGCTAACGATAGCATCGACCCCTTCGGCCTCGTAGGCGGCACATTCTATGACAACGATCGCCGGCCCGGCCTTGGCCTTCACGGTGGGCTGCATGAAAAGGAACTCGCAGCAACGGGCATCATCGCGGGGTCGGCTTTCCCCGCCACTGGATCGGTGTCTTCTGTCTCGTCAGGGATCTGCGACCTCGTACCAACAATCCTCCATTTGCTTGAAATTGATGCACCGACTGCGATGAGTGGACGGGTGCTCCGCGAGCTTCTAGAGCCGGCGTCGCCTCAACCGGTCACAATTCGTACTGAACAATTCGAGGCGCGACTTGGCAGCTATAAACAGGTACTTCGACGGGTGCTCGTGGGGGACACATGCTACGTTGAAAGCGGAATGGCAGAAGGCTGACAACGCTTTCGCCCGAACCACCACGCGCCATCGCATAATACAGGGAATTGCATCGAGTTATTCGATGAGTGTCATCTGTCTTGTGTTCTCGCATGATAGCGACTTGCAAGTTTCTGACGCCGTTGCGCGTTGGACGTCCACGGTTCTGCCGGCCTTCGAAGCTTAGTAGACGGGTTCCGTTTCGGTCGACCACTAGTCTGTGCCTGCACCAGTAAAGAATTTCGATGACAAAGTTCTCTCTGAACAAGCTAAATGGCGTGAATCTCGAGATTATGTGGTCACGCCTCATCTCCATCGCGAATGAAGCCGCCACCGCGCTTCGTCGTACAGCATTCTCAACAATCGTACGGGAATCTAACGATTTTGCCGTGGTCATTCTCGATGAGCATGGCTCGAGCGTCGCCGAGAATACTATAGGTGTTCCTGCATTCCTTGGCGTCTTGCCGCGAGCGCTCACGTCTCTGCTCGCGGAGATCCCCATCGACCGGTGGCAGGAGGGCGACTACATAGTCACCAACGATCCTTGGATTGGCGCTGGTCACCTCCCCGATTTGGTGATGGCAGCTCCCATATTCGTTCGGGGGCGCCGGGTCGGATTCTCGGCGACTGTTGCACATCTTCCCGATATAGGCGGCACGATTTTCTCCGCGGATTGTCGGGATTTCTTCGAGGAAGGTGTTCGCATCCTCCCGACGAAGTTCATTGAGGGCGGCAAGGAAAATCCTGAAGTCATCCGCTTCATCAGGGGCAATGTGCGGTTACCAGACCTTGTTATTCGAGATATCTACGCGCAAGTGGCGGCGCACAATGTTGTCTCACAAGGTGTACGCGACTTTTTGGCTGCCGTCAGCTTGCCGACTCTGAGCAGCATTTCAGGCTCCCTTCATGAAAGAGCGGATCGCGCCATGCGCGCGGCGATTTCACGTCTGCCTGAGGGTGAGTATCGCTCGCTTGTCAAAGCGGACGGGTACGACGGAAAGGAGACTGAGATTCGCTGCTGCATCCGCGTAAACGGCGGTAAGCTGTCGGTGGACTATGCAGGCAGCTCAGCGCAGATTGACCGAGGGTTGAACTCTGTCTTCAATTATACCTATGCATACACAGTTTACCCGTTGAAGTGTGCGCTCGATCCAATCACGCCACATAATGACGGATCTTATCGAGCAATCGAAATTTCTGCGCCGATAGGCTCAATTCTCAATCCGCGATTTCCGGCACCTTGCAATGCGCGCCAACTGACCGGCCAACTGTTGGCCGGCTCGATCTATAAGTGCCTCGCTCAAATCATCCCAGAGCGGGTCGTAGCCGAGTCCGGCACAGCTCCTACACTTCGCGCAGTCTTCAGCGGCTACGACGAAACCGGCCAGCGATTTTCTCAGATGTTGATGTGCAGTGGTGGTATGGGGGCGAGCGCCGCCAAAGACGGTCATGCCTGCACGCCGTTTCCGACGAACACCGGGTCTGGAAGCATCGAAGCGTTCGAAGGCCTTGCGCCCCTACTTGTCCGCAGGCGAGAGCTCGTCGCTAATTCCGGCGGCCCGGGAAAGTATCGCGGCGGCCTTGGACAAGAAATCGAAATCGAAGTGACTTCTCCAAACCCAGTCGGTATGTCGTTGATGAGTGATCGATCGCTCAATCCCCCTCAGGGACTTTGCGGAGGAGGTCCGGGCCAGCCCGTGAAGTTTTCGTTGGCGAGCGGTCGGGGGCTGCATCCGAAAGGCCGGACCGACCTGGCGCCGGGGGAGCGATTGATACTTCGCTATGGAGGCGGAGGCGGGTACGGGAATCCCAAAGAGCGTAATCGAGAAGCGGCGCTCACGGATATCGAAAACGGCTACGTCGCCACCATTCCCGGCAGTTTGCCATAATCACGACTCTTCGGAAAATAGCATCATGGACGGAGCAACTCTTCGCATCGGCGTTGATGTCGGTGGAACCTTTACAGATTTTGTCCTCCTCGACAGCCCGACTGGCAAAGTGCGGTTCGGCAAAGAGCTCACGACCCACGACGATCCGAGTCGAGGGATACTTGACGGGCTGCAGAAACTGCTGGACTCGCATAGTCAGTCGATATCCGACCTTTTGGATCTGGTTCACGCCACAACCCTTGTGACCAATGCGGTCATAGAGCGCAAAGGGGCTCGTGTCGGCTTAATCACAACCAAAGGCTTTCGCGATGTCCTGGAGATAGGAAACGAAACACGATACGAACTTTATGATCTTTTCTTCGAGAAACCGGCTCCGCTGGTACCGAGACCGTTGCGTATCGAGGTATCCGAACGCGTCGATGCCCAAGGGCGTATCATTGATCCACTTTTGGAATCAGACGTGATTGCCGCGGCTGACGTGCTTAGGCGAAACGGGGCTGAGGCTGTAGCCGTTTGCTTATTCCACAGCTATCGAAACCCGATCCACGAGAGACAAGTCCGAGATATCTTGACGCATGTGGTGCCCGAACTGCCAGTCACGCTTTCATCAGACATTGCACCGGAAATTCGCGAATATGAGCGGTCAAACACAGCGTGCGCGAACTCCTATGTTCAGCCAATGGTTCAACGATATCTCGCAACTCTGGAGACGAAGCTCCATGAAAAAGGTTTTGGCGGTTCGCTTCGATTGATGCTCTCCAATGGTGGCGTGACGACGATTGAGCTCGCGCAGTCAAAGCCGATCCAATTGATCGAGTCCGGTCCTGCCGCTGGTGTTGCTGCAGCGGGCCACCTTAGCAAAATCATCCAAACGCCTAATCTGCTTTCGTTCGACATGGGTGGAACGACGGCCAAAATGTGCCTTCTGCGTGATGGTGAGCCCCAGCGCGCAAACGAGTTCGAAGCTGCACGGGTGCAGCGTTTCAAAAAAGGCTCAGGTCTCCCGATGAAGGTTCCTGTTATCGATCTCATCGAGATTGGCGCAGGTGGTGGTTCGATAGCCAAGCTAGATACCCTTGGATTGCTAAAGGTCGGCCCTGAGAGTGCCGGCTCGTCACCAGGACCCATTTCCTATGGACGTGGCGGGCGCAACCCGACCGTCACCGATGCCGATCTCGTCCTCGGCTTTCTTTCGCCTGATTACTTCTTGGGTGGTGACCTCCATCTCGATCTGCCGTCCGTGCATGACGCCATCGTCAACAAGATTGCTGATCCACTCGGGCTGAGCGTGGTTGAGGCAGCGGCGGGCATTCATCAGATCGTAAACGAAACCATGGCTGCCGCCACCAGGATGTACCTTGCTGAGAAGGGCGTCGATCCTCGGTTGCAGACACTTCTCGCATTTGGAGGCGCCGGACCTGTACATGCATATGGATTGGCGAAAATTCTCGATGTCCGCCGCATAATTGTTCCGTCAGGTGCAGGGGTCATGTCAGCTCTTGGGTTGCTGGTCGCCCACCCCGCCGTTGACCTTGCACGCAGCTGTCTGAGTAGCCTCAGGGAAGCCAATTGGGAGCGCATCGAGCTGTTGTTCGAAGAGATGCTTCTCGAGGCCCAAGCCATTATGGCTGATGCCGTCGGTGGCTATGGCGCTCTCTCCGTGACGCGCTTTGCTGATATGCGGTTCATCGGCCAGGGTTTCGAAGTCACGGTGCCGTTGCCCGATGGCCCATCGACAAGAGACCGGAGCCGTGAACTCGAGCTCGCTTTTATCGACGCTTACGAAAAGCTATTCGGTACTCGTATCAGCGACATTGGCGTTGAGGCGGTCACGTGGCGTCTGCATGCATCGGTCCAGTGCCAGCGGGACGCGATACTGCACGCGCCGCGATCTTCGACCGAATTGGTCGAAAAGGGCCAACGTGATGTTTACTTCCCAGACATCGGGTTTAGGCGATCCCGGATTTTCGATCGCTCAAACCTTGCGCCAGGCGTTCAACTTAGCGGTCCGGTAATCATTGAAGAGCGCGAGTCGACTACGATCGTTGGTCCTGATGCCAAGCTGTCAGTCGACGATCAGCTCAACCTTCTTATCGATATCGCAACTGCCTCACCCTCCGAGTAGATTGATTTGGAGTCCGAAGTGAAAAGTCAAAAGATTATCGTGATCGGACTTGGCGCTATGGGAAGCGCGGCGGCAGCCAGTCTGACCAGGCGCGGCTACAATGTTGTCGGATTTGAACGCCACTGGCGTGCTCATAATCTCGGGTCGAGTCATGGGGATACGCGAGCAATTCGAAAGGCCTATGTACGAGAAGAGCAATACGCCCCGCTTGTACTGGAGGCTTATGAGTTATGGCGAAGGCTGGAGCGGGAAAGCGGCGCCGAATTGCTCAGAGAAATAGGCGGTTTGGTCGTGGCGCCTGCAGGTGGAGAGACGTTGTCGCGCTCCATCGCGACAGCCGATAGATACGGCATTCCCTATGAGGTCTTAGACCCGGCTGAGGTGACAAGCCGTTGGCCCACCGTGTTGCCCCCGGTTGGAACCGCGGCATTCTATGAACCCAGTCAATCAATCATGCCGCCGGAAAAAACCGTCTCTACAAACATAGAGATTGCTATCCGAAATGGCGCGCAGTTGCATTTCGATACTGCGGTCTTGTCTTGGGACGCATCTCCAAGCGGCGTTACTGTGCAGACCGCACAGGGAAATTGCGATGCGGATCGTTTGGTCCTCGCCGGCGGGGCTTGGTTGCGACAGCTTGTAGATTTGTCACTGATGCCAATCAGTGTAGAGCGTCTATTCCAAGTATGGGTCGAGCCTGACGGCAGCGTGCACCAGTTCCGCGTGGGTAATCATCCGCGATGGGTGTTTGAAGATCCCCAAGGAAGGGCAGCGTATGCTTTCCCAATTCTCGAAGGTGAGCGTGCGATTAAGTTGGCGTTTACTGCCGGCGCGCCGACTGATCCGGATGTTGTCCAACGTGATGCATTGCCTGGAGAAATAGCGGAACTCGTTGGATTCATGGCGCAGCTGATACCGGCTATAAAGGGCAAGGGCGCTTCGCGAGTCGCCGCGTGCCTCTCTGGCAAGGCACCTGATGACAATTTTATACTTGGGTGCCATCCAGCTTCGTCTAATGTGGTTGTCGCCGGAGGGTTTTCGAGTCACGGCTTCAAGTTTGTCCCCGTCATAGGCGAGATACTAGCGGATCTTGCGACGAATGGTGCTACCAGCCGAGACATTAGCTTGTTTGAGCCATCTCGCTTCCTAAGGAACGATCTAGCAGGAGCGCTGCATGATGTCCGCCGTAAGTGCCAAAGTGGAGCTATAAAATGAACTGGTACCGAGTCCACCGAAGGCTTGATCGCGCGTCAAGACGCGACTTTGAACGGTAGTCCGTGGTGTCCCGAGCGAGAAGTGCTGGCGGAGGCCAAGCGCGATGCCGCGCTAGTGTCCTTGTAGGAGCACGAAGGAGCTCTAAGCGGCCTGTTAAGTTGACCGTAGTCGGACCGTCAACGCTCGCAACCCAAGTGAGCGACAACGGACGCTGTTTCTTGTTGGATGAGCTCTCAACCAAGAGATGAAGGAGCTGCGGGCGGCTGAAGATGCGGAGCCGTTTTGCAAACCGGAGACAAATTGGAGCACCCGCTAAGTTCGACGCAAATTTTGACGACTTCTACTCGCTAAGCGGAGGCAGCAAGTTCGAGTCTACTTGCTGCGCCGAGCCGACGCGAGCCAGTGGTGAGGGGCATCGCAGCGCGCGCCAAGTTCCGTTCCTTGAGTGATCCAGACCCGTCAGCGGCGCTTTGAGTGACGCTCTGGCGTCGCACCGCACGTCATCGCATCTGGTCCGGGTTAACATCAAGTTATTCGATTGACGTCATGCAGCTGTAGGAATGTGGGCCTTAAAGCGTGCTCGTCCAACTCGCCTCCTCGCCGAGCTTGCACAAGAGTCTTCATGCTGATCATCGGGAAATAACGGCGATGGCATTCGTTTCGGTCGAAAGCATCAATGAGAATAGCGGTCAGATGTCCGTCTTTCGCGGAGTTTTGCTGTCGACAGCGGATGGTGAGTTTTTGATGAAGTTGGGGCCATCGGGGTGTGGGAAATCAAGGCTGCTGCGGATCCTCGCAGGACTTGAGATGCAAGGAGACGCCGGCTCGGTCTCGATCGACGAGCGCTCGGCGGATGAACTACGGCCCAAGCGATCGGACGTTGCGACACGCATGACCGTCGCATCCAAAGCTTCACCGCTCGACATTTACGCCAATCCCGATGATCAGCACATCGCCGAATTTATCGGCTCGGCCAGCATCAACATGCTCGACGGCGTAATGCACAAACGCGGCTTAATCGATATATCCGCAGCAACGCTAACGATCAGGCCCGATACGCTCTCGGGCGCGTCGCCGACGACTCGCATTTGTCCGGAGACTACTGATCTCGCAGACAACGGCGGCCAGAGCGTGCTGCCCGGCTCCGTACACATGATCGAGCATATAGGTGCCGATCTCTTCGTTCATTTCGATTTGGCGGGCATCGACCATCCGTTTGTCGCGAGGCTATTGGCTGAACGAGCGCCGCCGCCGAACCACAGCTTGCATTTTGAGGTTCGGTCGGCGCGTGCTTCCATTTACATGGGGCAAGTGACGCCTGCGGCGAGAAGTCACGTCGATCTGGGAGAGCGCAGGATGTGCGAGCCTCTTGCTGTTCCTGATGGCTCCGACAAGCCGTCCATGAAGGAGGCGCAAGCAAGCCTGTATGCGACCTCCAAGGCGTACATAGGGGATGCCATTTATGCGTGATGTTTTAGTCGTCCTTCTATCCCTGATCGTATTGGTCCTCGGTCCTACGGCTTTCAGTGTTGCTTCAGCCCAGGCCGCCTCCAGTTCGGAGGTGGTGAGCATGAGACGGCTGACCCAGCAGGAATATCGCAGCTCCATTGCCGACATTTTCGGCAAGGAGATCGAAGTACGCGGCTCCTTCGAGCCCACGATCCGGGTAGGTGGGCTGCAAGCGGCTAGCACCTCGGTGCTTTCGGTGACACCCGTCGGCTTCGAGTCGTTCGCCAAGATGGCGGACAGCATTGCGGCGCAGGTATCGGGAGCAGAATACCGCGCAAAGCTGCCTTGCGCGCCCAAGTCTCCCAAAGAGCCTGATGATGCCTGCACCGCTCAGGTGTTGAAGCATTATGGGAAGATGCTTTACCGGCGGCCCTTGACCCAGGACGAGATAAAAGGCGCCGTCAATCTGAGCCGGGGCATGGCCATGTCGCAGAAGGATTTTTATGCTGGTCTGCGCTACGGCCTGGCCAGCCTGCTCCAGGCACCGGATTTCGTATTCCGCATCGAAAACGCGGTACCTGCCGGAAATGACCGATGGGCGCTGGACCCTTACAGCCGGGCGACGCGCCTCAGCTATCTGTACTGGGACTCAACTCCCGACGTCGAATTGCTGCAGGCGGCGGAAACGGGCGATTTGAGCACGCCCTCTGGCCTTGAGAAGCAAGTTGATCGCCTGATGTCTTCGCCGTGGTTGGACATCGGAATGCGAGCGTTCTTCAACGACATGTTGGAGCTCGACAACTTCGACACGGTTTCCAAGGACAGCATTCGTTATCCCAAGTGGAGCTCGAACATTGCGGCTTCCGCAAAGGAAGAGACATTGCGCACCGCCATCGATCTGGCGCTGCATGCCAATGGCGACATGCGCGACCTCATGACCACGCGCAAGACGTTTCTCAATCGCGCCCTGGCGGCTGACTATCAGCTGCCGTTCGGATTCAAGGACGACTGGATGCCCTACGAGTTCGCGCCCGATTCCGACCGCAGCGGCGTTCTCACCCAGGTCAGCATGCTGTCCATGTTCTCCCATCCCGGTCGCAGCTCGCCGACCAAGCGCGGTGTGGCGCTGATGGATATCTTCCTCTGCGAGCCTACGCCCGCGCCGCCGGCCAATGTGGATTTCTCGGTGGTCAATAACACTAGCGGTCCCTTGAAGACCGTGCGCGAGCGTTTGATGGCGCATGCCACGACCAGCACCTGCGCCTCCTGTCACAATCACAGCGATCCCATCGGCCTGTCGCTCGAAGGCTTCGACACGATCGGCCAACATCGCACCATGGAGAATGGGGAGATGATCGATCTTTCCGCCACCCTCCAAGGCAAGCACTTTGTCGGAGCCGAGGGGCTCGGCCAGTTCCTGCACGACAATCCCAAATATACCGCCTGCCTCGCGCGCAAGGTCTATTCTTATTCCCGTGGCTTGAATAGCGAGGACGTTTCGGCCACGGCTTTCAAGGGCGCCTATGAGACCTTCAAAGACTCTGGTTTTCGCATGCGTTCCCTGCTGAAGGCCATGGTCGCGGACAAGGACTACTTCAGCGCGCCTCCACCCTCTCCCGAAACAACCATCATGACCAACGGCGTGGCCCAGTAGATAGGAGCCTATCATGAAGATCGATCGTAGATTTTTCCTCCGCGGCACATGCCAGGGCGCTCTGGTCGTGATGGGCTTGCCCTTCCTTGACTGCTTTCTGGACAGTAAGGGCGAGGCGCTGGCAGCGACGGGAAGGCCGCTTCCCTCGCGCTTCAACACTTTCTTCTTCGGCCTGGGCCTGACGAGCCAGCTGTGGATCCCCAAGACCGGCGGCAAGGATTATGAGATGACGTCGCAGCTGAAACCGCTGGAGGCGTTCCGCGGCAAGCTGAACGTGTTCAGCGGACTGAGCGTCCCCCTGGACGACAATCCTAACTACCAGCACTGGTCCGGCGCGGCGGCGGCTGCCACGGGCATTTCTCCCACCAAGCTGAACGAGTTCGAGTCCAAGACCATCGACCAGCAGATCGCCGATGTCATTTCGCACGGCGCCCGCTTCAAGTCGATTTCGGCTTCCGCGGCCGGCGATCCGAGGCAAAGCTATTCCAGCCTTGGCGGCGCCAACGCCATTCCGGCGGAGGCCTCGCCGCTGGCGCTCTATGCCCGCCTGTTCGGGCCGGGCTTCCAGGACCCGACTAAGGGTGACTGGAAACCCGATCCGCAAGTCATGATTCAGCAAAGCGTGCTGTCGGTCGTGGCCGATAATCGCAAGCGGGTCATGCAAAATCTGGGCTCCGCCGATCGCGCTCGAATGGATCAGTATTTCACCTCGGTGCGCGAGGCCGAGTTACAGATGGCTGCGCAATTGCAGCGCCCCGAAATCCAGGCCAAGGTGACCATTCCCGAAGCGCCGCCCGAAATGGTGTGCAACAATGCCGTGCCCAATCTTCGCAAGGTCACGCCACTGATGGCGCGGCTTGGGGCGCTGGCGCTCGCCACCGACCAGACCCGGGTATTCAATCTCAGCGTGTCGGAGCCCGGATCGCAGATGTTCATGCCTGGCGACGCCTCGGGGTATCACCAGTCCACCCATGAAGAGCCGATTGATCCCAGCATCGGCTATCAGCCCAAGGTGGCACAGTACAATCTCGACAACATGGAACTGTTTGCCATGCTTCTGAAGGAGCTGGACGCAGTTCCCGAAGGCGACGGCACCGTCCTCGACCACAGCCTGGTCTTTGCCTTTACCGATCAAAGCTACGCCAGGATCCATGCAGTGGATGGCCTTCCGATCTTCGTGGCTGGCGGGGCCAGCGGTCGCGTGAAGACCGGTTATCACGTCGCTGGCGATAGGAGCCCAGTGTCGCGTGTTGGCCTGACGATCCAGAAGGCCATGGGCGTGTCGCTTGACGTTTGGGGCAAGGGGTCGATGGAAGTCAGGCAGCCCCATACGGATTTGCTGGCGTAAGGTCCATCCGTCACGAATTTGACCACCGGGTTAAGCTGGGAGTGACAGTCCGTATGTCTGCGTTGGGTTTTCGTTATGTTAGTGCGACGGTGTGCGTTGCTTTCGGTTTTGCCATCCTGCAAGCCGTCGCTGGTCCGGCAGAGGTTGCTCAGATCAAGCCACGTCAGAGCAAGCTGCGTGACATGGGCGGAGCCCTTAAGGCGATCAATGACGAGATCAAGAAGGGAAAGATCGATTGGGACAATACGATCATTCCCAATGCAGAGACCATCAAGGACCGCAGCGCCTACCTGCTGAATTGGTTTCCTAAGGGCAGCGGCCCGGAGGCCGGCGTCAAGACCTATGCGTTGCCGGACATCTGGCAGAACGAGGACGACTTCGCGAAACTGGGCAAGGCGGCCCAGGCTGAAGCGACCAAACTCCACGAGATTGCGCTTAAAAAGGACGAGAATGGGCTGAAGGCGCAAGCGTTGGCGACAGGCAAGGCCTGCAAGGCCTGCCATGACAGCTATCGTTCGCGTGACTATGAAAATCAGAATGAAGACGAATAGGGCTCCTATGACTTCGTCTGAGGCGGGATCCGAGGTGGGCCGCATCGACGCCGTCCTGGCCGATACAACGGACTTGAGAGTCTGGGACCTGCCGGTGCGCGCTCTGCACTGGGGTCTGGTAATCGGGATCGGCGTCTGCTGGTGGACCGGCACTCACAATGCACTCGAATATCACCTTTGGAGCGGCTACGCGGTCCTTTGGATCGTGCTGATGCGTCTCTATTGGGGCCTGGTCGGTTCGTCGACCGCCCGCTTTGTCAATTTCGTGCGGGGACCCAAGGCAATTCTCGACTATGCCAGCACCCTTCATCGGCGGGACACCACCCACAGCCACGGCCACAACGCGTTGGGAGCGATCAGCATCGTCGTGATGCTGGGATTGGTCCTAGCTGTGGTGATTCTCGGTTTGTTTGCGGTTGACGTCGACGGGCTCTATTCGGGTCCACTGTCAAGCTACGTCACTTTCAAGCAGGGCCGCCATCTCGCGCACCTGCATTACTGGTGGTTCGACATCCTGCTTTGGATGATCGCGCTGCATCTGGCGGCGGTGATCTTCTACTTCCTCTATAAGCAACAAAATCTCATCGGACCCATGATCTCGGGCAAGCGCCGCAGCGATGCAAGCGATGCGAAAATGAAGCTCGCGCCGTTGTGGCGATTTGTAGTTGGCGGAGTCGCCGCGACCATCATCGTATGGGCGGTTTCCATCGGCTTCTATTTCTGACGATTGGAAAAAGGACAGGAAGAATGAAACGCGGCATTCATGTCGGATATCTCCTCGCTGCGCTTTGCGCTTCTGCGGAGATCGGTTCCGCGGCGGAGCTACCGCCAGCCGCGGCTGCTTCCGCACCGGCCAAGCCCGCGCAGGCTAGCGACAATCTCCCCATGGTGCCGCCGGCCAAGCCGGGGGTATTCACGGCACTGAAAAAGGGCGCCGACCGGTTCGATCTAGTCGTGGCCGGTCACAAATTGACCACTCGCGACGATATCGAGAAATATCTCGCTTACCGCGCCGCTGACCTGACCATGGAGCACGAGGCGACCTGGTTCACGTTTGTTGAATCACGCTCGACAGGCGACACGGCGCCTGAACCCAAGCGCGATCCTGCCGGCCTGCGTTACAGCTTCAGAATGGAGTATTTTCGACCCGTCTGGCGCTACAAGACCAGCGGCTCTCCGGCCTGGAAGACGTGGAGTCCTTTCACAGGTGCACCATTCACTACCGATGACCCGAAAACCATAACGGATTTTGAGGTCAGCGCCGATATCGTGCTCCATAGGGGCCAGATGGACGATGCCAATCCCCTGGCTTTTGAAGCCGGAGCGGTATCTGACCTCCTGATCAACCAAGTATCGCCGCCAGAATGATTGCAAGGAACGTCCAATGAAGATTGATCGTCGTGCTTTTACGGAGTTGCTCGCCAGCCTCGGTGTTGCTGCTGCCTCGCCCGCGCTGGCTCAAGGCCAGACCGTCGAAGTCTCTATGAAGAACAGTCCAAAAGCTGCGTTCGTGCCCGCGATCATCAATATTGGCGTGGGCGATACCGTGAAATGGACCAATCCCGGCGTCATCACTCACTCGGTCGCGTTTGATCCTGCGCAGGCGTCCACGGCTTCCGATGTCGCGCTGCCGGCGGGCGCGCAGCCGTTCGGTTCCGGCAACATGGAGGAAGACGCCACCTTCAGCCACACCTTTACGGTGAAGGGCACCTACAAATACGTCTGCAAATTCCACGAAGCGATGGGAATGGTTGGAACGGTCGTCGTTTCCTAAATATCACGGTGGGGAGGAGCGTCATGGTCCCGAATAAAAGTCTGATAGCTTGCATAGCGATTCTGGCCCTGACCGGCAGCGACGCGCTGCCTGCCGCAGCGTCTCCATGGAGCCGCGGCTTTGTGGTGGGAGCCTATGAATATGCATTCCGTTATGGCGGACGGCCTGACTTCACCCGCGGTGAGGAAATCGAGCCAGGAGTGGACTGCCAGCATGGTAGTGCCCTCCACTTTAGCCGTAACAACACAGACCCGGCCAGGAATTTGGTGAAGAAGGCATTGGAGCGCCAGAAATGGCGCTCGCAGCAGGAGATCAACTGGATCGCCAACCCGCCAGGCTTGGAGCAGATCACCGCTGAACCACCATCACGGGTGCTTGGCAGGATCTGGATGCGCGCCGTATCCTATCGAGGATACAAGCGCGGCATCGAAACGTACGTCAATCCCTGGGCCGCTGACGATCCCGGCCAGCCGGAAGTGACCAGCCGCATCGCTGACGGCTTCAACCTAGACGGCAAGATCGGGCCTCATGATTTCGTCAGTCCCGACGGTGAGAGGGGAATCGACAACGCATTATACCGTGCGTGGGGCTGTGATGCGCCCTGGCGCGGCAGTAGCAACGCCAAAAACGCCTTGCAAGCCAACGACAACTTACGATCCGGCGGCTATTCGATGGTTCTGCGCATCTCTGGCCATCAGGACCCCATGAATGACAACGATGCAACGGTCGAGATCGGCTATTCGCCCGATGCGATCGTTAAGGATGCCAGTGCCGGCATTGCCGTCGATTATTCCTATCGCATCCTGAACTCAGCCCAGTACATCAAGCTGAAGGCCAAGATCAGAGATGGTGTCTTGGAGACTGAACAGGTGGAGCATTTGACGATCCCACGAATCGCCATCGAGGCGTATGAGACCGGCGAAGCCGATCTGACAAAGGGAAAGATCAGGCTGAACATTGCGCCCGACGGTCTGAGCGGAACTGGCCTGATTGGTGGCTACCGCAATTGGCGCGATCTTTATGCTGAGAGCGCCTTCTCCAAGTACGGCGCCGGCGTGTACGATATCAATTACGGTCAGGATCACGTGGCACTTTACTATGCGTTAAGGCGTAACGCCGACGGCATGTACAATAGGAAGGCCCAGCAATATGACGGCATCTCCACCGCCTATCGCATCAAGTTGGCCAGTGCCTATGTTGTGGATGCCGACAGACCCATGGACATTCCGATTCGGGCAGGGGAGCTATGGCTAAGGAAAGCCTATGAGGCGACTAAGGCCAACACCATCAAGGGCGTCGCGATCCGCACCCCGCAAGATGTCCCCCCGGGTAGCGGAGAAGGCGCCTATCCCCTTCTTGAAACTTCCAAAAGCCTAAAACTTCTTCCCAGCAAACAGTTTTTCCTCGAAACATTGGATCGCCCACACTATCCGGACGGTGTGGGGATGGATGAAAACGGCAACCCGATCGACGATCAGGGTGACCGCGTCGACGAGCATGGCAAAAAGCTTGACGAGCAAGCTAATGTGCGAAGATGACCTACCACTTTCTGATCCTTGATTTGAGCGAGAGTCCGATGAGAGGGACGCGAAAAAGCAGGTTCGACCAGACGCGGATCATCAGCTCTCCGGCGTGAGCAGAGAGGCGGAAGCTTGCCGCCTCGGCCGAGCCCCCTCGATCCTTGCCACAATGGCGAATCAGCGACTTCCCTTAATCCCAATCCGGCCCAGTGTCCCCAAATGGCGGCGGCGCTGCGATGACGAGGCGTTCGTGATCGATTTTGTCAGAAAGGGTTTGCGAACCGGCCGCTTGCGCGGGAATGAGCGTACTGTCGTGGTCTTCCACGCCGTTTGCTCAGCCGCGATTTTTTTCAGTCGAGGCGGCCTCGAGATCCTCTACCGGCAGCTGCATCTGATTCAGCAGCCGCGCCTTGCGCTCCGAGCTCTATCCATCCAGATGCCGCTGCAGTTTCTATCTCAAGCTTCAGGAGCTGCGATCAGCGGCGCTTTGGCCTAGACGTCAACCGCCTCGACCTTGCCGAACTCAACGCCAGCTTAGCTTACACTCCCGCTAATAGCCGACAAAGGGGCATTCGTTGAACGACAACGGTACGGGGCAAAGATGCCTTCAGCACCAGGCTCTTGGCTGATCTCGACGTAGATTCCAAGGTTTACCACAGCCATTGCAAGGCAGACGGTCTGAGCCCCTCGTTTCATCAGCGATGATGAGAAGAAGCGGGCTTGCATCCGAGCCCATCGTGCTCGGGTGACGCAACGGGGCGGGACGCGGAGCTCTCGGTATAGCGCAGCGTCCCGCCCGTTGCGACTACGGACTCTACCCCATTTTTGGAGGAGTTTGCTCAGACCAACCCGATCGGACGGTTGAGTGATGGCCCTCCTGCGCCGATCTCGGGGACATAGGGCGTCATCAACATGTGCTGATCCGCCACGCCCCGAGTACATGTCCTGGCATTCAGGACTCTAGAAGATCGTCGACAAGGACGTTGAGAAGTTCAAGGCGTGTCCAATTTGGGGAGTGTACGTAATAGATGTTGGGTTATCGATGTATGACAATCCTAGGCTCAAATATACTCCGGGTGCAAGATGCGCGGTGTACGTTCCCGAGATTGCTTTACTGTCCCAATGAACAAGACTCCCTTTCGCCAATGCAGCATCCACAGCGTAGTTGCTCCAAACGGTGTCAGTCGCAACAATAGAAATTTGATCACTGGGCCGGCTGTCAAAAAGCCCCACGGTATAAAGGCGAGCTTCGTAATACTGGCTGACCTTGTTTAGGTCTGCCGGAGCGTACATTACCGAGAAACCACCATAGATACCACGCGATGCCGAACTCTGGACATTAGTCTGCAAGAGCTGCCTGTCCGCGGCGACGTAGTAGAAACTGTTCTCGTCAGCCCTTGCTTGCTTCGGATACTCCAGGTTCGAGAAGTTGCTGTTATTGAGGCCGGCGCCTGCCCGTAGCCACGTCTTAGGTATGCCTGGAGCAGCGCTGCTCTGATAGCCGATTTCATCAACCAGAAGAGCACCCGCATTGGGGGTGCTCCAATTGGTGCCCAAGGGATTTTGGATAACTTGTGTATTGTAGCCATCCGGGCTGATGGAGCGCTGCAACGTAAATTTACTATAGAGGTGGTCATCCGCATTGAACTTCAGGTTGATCGCAGGCGTCGGCGCAGCGTTGTTGGTCATGCCCCCCTGGGTAAGGATATTCGACGAGGGCCCGAAGACGTTTGATCCTGCGTTTCCTCCAACGAGTGTGCCCGCAAACTCCCAGTTATTTCTTAGATAGCCGACCTTGAGTTCGAGCTTCCTATCGAAAAAAGTCTGATAGTAGGCAAGTATGGAGATTCCAAACCTTTCTGGAGTACCGGGGTTCCAGTTCCCCCATTGCTGGTCGGCGCCTACGACCAACTGACCATCAGGAATCCCAAATCGGCTGAGATCATAGGTCATAGTAATGTAATTCGACTCGCTATATGTCGGATTCTGGCCGTTATACAATTGATTGGCGATGGTGCTCTTGGCTGCATTGGGCAGAACGTTTTCGGCAAAGCTGCTTATGTGCTGAAAATAATAACCGATGCCGAGGTCGGCCAACGCGGACCTGACCCCGCCAGCGTCCTGATCAATTGTATCGGCGGGACCAGGCAGGTTAACCGATAATCCCTTCTCGCGGAGGTTTTCGAATTTTGCGAATGGGTCGCTCTTCCTTTCAGGAGGAGCCATCCTCTTTACAAAAAGGTCTGTCTTCGCAGAAGAGTCGGTCATCTTTCCAAACGAGGCGGTCGTCTTTTGAGACGCAGTAGCTTTCTTTTGAATTTTTCGTTGAGTTTTGTTTCGATCAGCCTCACCCGAACCGTCGCTTTTTAGGTTGGACGTAGTGATAGTTTGCGCCAGGGCAGAGCCGCTGACGAGACACGCTGCCATTGACAGAGCGATAACAAGCTCCCGTTGCCTTGTAGTTTTCGAAAGGCGGAACGGAGGTTTCGCAGATCGGCCCATCCAGTGTGGCGGCTTGATCTGACGATCTCGTGGAATACATGCATTGGCTATTTCAGTGCCGTTCATCTCAACTTGCATAATGGACCCCCGTGGCAACTAGGCGCTTGACGGGGTGATCCATCGCACTACGGCCGCAACAACGGGATGACGTGCATCGAATAATTCGATCTGAGTGCATCCAAGATGCGATGCTGTGGCACGGTGGGAAATCTTGAGCGAGCAGGAACTGCCGCTCGTTAGCTCGTTACGGTTGGTCTAGCCGAATCTTTACGAAGCTCCAGCTCGCGACGCAGGAGTACTATTCTCTTCGTGCGCTCTAAGAGGTGCAGCGTGCGCCTCCGGCAGCGACTCCGGTGCGGAGGTGGCCAATGAGACCGCGGCGATCTTTTCGCACGACGAACCTTTTTGGGGTGATCGTCGGAATGGGTCGATGCGGTTTTGGGTGGTATGTTCACCCGAGACCCACGGGTTTCGTCGATCCCGTTTGGGCGCGGCTTATTTCCACTCGAGGCGGCGCGCGACTATCATGTCGAGTTCGCCGACATGGGGGCACTGCCTCGCAGCCGCGTCCCACTGTTGGATGAGCGCATGACCAACACTCCTTCGCGCTACGGCTGAGGATCACTGGCCAGGTTGAAATCGACGATGTGGATGCGCCACCCGACTGGCGGCATGCAGATGTGCTTAAGACATTCACGCTCAATGCTCACCTGGCAGATCCTGACCCAAATGGAATCCGTTCGGGATGGGGGCCCTGCCGTCGACGCCTGACGGTTCACCCGCTATCGGTTGAACAAGGTGCCTCGGCAACGTCCATCTACGCTTTCGGTCGTCGCCCTATCGAGGTAGCAGCCTCTGCCAACACAGCCATCGTGGTCGCGGACCTTGTGTATAATCGCGGTCCGCGTTTCGATTTGTCAGCCCATTCACCGCGACAGTTTCGGCTTTGTGGCTGAACGGCGCCTAGCACACCCGCTGCCGCGGGCGACTTCTCGGAGTAGGCAACACCTACATCCCTCGATCATGGTGATCGGCGCAACATCCGGCCATCTTCGACAACGGTCGCGATTTCGAGGGTCGTCTGTGAGGGTACGATTTTCTACAGCGATGCTGACGAGCATCGAGATCGATGCGCGCGTGTTTGCATTTCGACGAAGTGACGTTCCGCCACGCTTCAGTTTGATACTCGCAACTGCTGAAAGAACCGGTAAGCAGTTTGGCTTTAAGATTAATCTGTCGTCCGTGAAGAGCGGCTAAGCGATTGAGCTAGAATCGCATTTGTCGTTGTGGACTGTTTTGCGATTGCAGGGTTTTGATGCTTCGAGCATCGGAACCCTGCAATTTCATTTTCAGGATTCCGTCGAATCGCCAGTCATGATTCCGTCGTCGCATCGGAGGTGGCGATGCGACCGAAGAAGCACAGGACGACGGGATCGGGCGATCTGTTCCGGGCCAGGCTGGACCAGATCATCAATATGAAGCACGAGCTGGTTCAGCTCGCCGGCAAAGTCGATTGGGACTGGATCGACGGTGAGATCGCGCCGCTCTATAGCGAGAACGGTCGGCCAGGCATCGCGACCCGATTCATGATCGGGCTGCTGTTGCTCAAGCACATTTATGGCCTGTCCGATGAGGGGGTGTGCGAGCGCTGGGTCCACGACCCGTACTTCCAGTTCTTCACCGGCGAAGAGTTCTTTCAGCACGCCTTCCCGCACGAGCGCTCGGACCTGAGCCACTGGCGCAAACGGCTCGGCGACAAGCTGGAGCTGTTGCTGGCCGAGAGCTTGCGGGTGGCGCACGAGGCCGGCGCGTTACGCAGCCAGGACCTCAAGCGGGTCACGGTCGATACCACCGTGCAGCCGAAGGCGATCACCTTCCCGACCGATGCCAAGCTGCTGCACGCGGCGATCAAGGGGCTCAACCGCCTGGCGAGGAAGCACGGGGTCAAGCTGCGGCAGTCCTACCTTCGCATTGCCAAGACCGCGGCAATGATGGCGGGGCGCTACGCCCATGCCAAGCAATTCAAACGGCATCAGCGGCAGTTGCGCATCCTGCGTAGCCGGCTGGGCCGGATCATCCGCGATCTCCGCCGCAAGATCGAAGGTCAGGCTGTGATCGAGAACGCGTTCGCCCTCCCGCTCAGCCGGGCTTCGCAGATCCGCTCGCAGCAGCAACGCCAGCGCGGCTGGAAGCTCTATTCCTTCCACGCCCCGGAGGTGGAGTGCATCGGCAAGGGCAAAGCAGCCGCGCCTTACGAGTTCGGCGTCAAAGCCTCCATCGTCACCAACAACCGCCTGGCTCCTGGGGGCCTGTTCGTGCTGCACGCCACGGCGCTACCCGATAACCCGTACGACGGTCATACCTTGCAGGACGTCATTGACCGCACCGAGACACTCACCGGCTGCGCGATCGAGCGGGCCTATGTCGACAAGGGATACCGCGGTCACAACGCACAAAATCCCCGCCGAATCTTCATCTCTGGCCAGAAGCGCGGCGTCTTCGGTGTCATCAAGCGCGAGCTGCGCCGCCGCTCCGCCATCGAACCCATCATCGGACACCTGAAGACCGATGGTCACCTCGGCCGCTGCTACCTCAAAGGCCGCGCCGGCGATGCGGCTAACGTCATCCTCTCAGCCGTCGGCCACAACTTCCGCCGCATCATCGCCTGGCTAAGGGCTCTTTGGTGCCTGATCCTGACCACCCTCATCGCTGCCGCCAGCGACCGCTCTCCGCTTAATTCGGTTTCTTAACGGACGACTAATCTCAGTCAGTCAGCGCGTCTGATCGGGCGTATCCATCCGGCGTAGGCCGCAGACGGAGTGGCTAGAGCAGTCCAGGGGTTTGCTTGTAGAACCTTATGAGCCCGAATAGACTAGATCGGCAGTTGCGACGGATTGATCTTTCGCCCATCTCGAAATACGAGACGAACGTCGCCAAATGCCTCTGGAGAACTTAGAGGGTCGCGGCCCAGAACCACCAAATCAGCACACTTTCCCTTTTCAATGGTTCCAACTTGGTCCTGAATACCTAGCAATTCGGCACCACTGCGTGTCGCCAAAACCAAACACTCCATCAAGGAAAACCCCAGCTGCTGTAGGCCGCGGATTTCATCGACGAGATTGCCAAAATTGTCCGAACCATAGGCCATCTTAACCCCTGCAGAGCGTGCGAACCGTATCGACCTGTCATGATACGGGCGCATCGATTCGCCATGTCGCATCGCTCCAGGACCTCGACCCCAATCGTTGCACTTCTCACGAAAGGTGCTGAGGGTCGGAACGAGAAACACTCTTTGATGCGCCATCCGTTCGGCCGTCGGTTCATCTAGCATAACTCCATGCTCGATGCTGTCGACCCTCGCATCCAGAGCATTGACGATTGATTCATTGCACACGGCATGGGCCATGCAGCGTTTTCCGTGAAGATGGGCAATATCGAAGGCGTCCCGCATCAACTCAGTACTCATGTTTACAGCGCTGATGGGTTCACCTTCACCTCTGCTCCATTCAATGCTGGCCATGCATTTGACCCAATCGACATCACGCTTGATCATCTCGCCGACAGCTTTGCGTACTTCAATCACAGAATCGACTTCCAGAAAGAACTGATGAGCATATCCCCCCGTCACGGTCAGACCTTGACTTACAGCTTGCATTCTTGGTCCAACGAAGATGCGGCTGTTGATCGCCTTCTTGACATCGAGCCCCAGGTCATCCATCGAGCCGGCGTCTCGCAGAGTAGTTACACCTTCGGAAAGACTCGAGATGGCATTGCGAAGTGCACGAAAAACTTGCAAATCGCGGCTGCCTGCAGCGATCCTGGTGGCAATACCTTTTTCCCGCTTGCTAAAGACGTGATCGTGCGTGTTGATGAACCCGGGTGTCATATACAACCCGGAAAGATCCAGCAAATCCGCATCCGGAGCCGAAGGAGCAATTTCCGCTCGATGCCCCAAGTCTTTGATCATGCCATCTTTAATCAGAAGAGCTTCTTGCTGTCTCGTCGGGCCGCCTGTTCCGTCGATGATTGTGGCGCCCACAAGCAATTGGTCTTTCATAGATTGCCCTCCTCAAGGCCGCGGCAGCAATTATGCCATGTCGTGGTTGTAATGCATCGTTGGGTAGATCGAGGTCCAGAGGCAAAAGATCGCATGGCTTACTCCGGACAGAAAAGTCTTGAAGGAGCTTGCCGCGGGCCGGACCGCCGGTCACCTCAGAGGACGAACATAGAGTCCAGCGAGGTGTCACCTCAGACCGACAAGACATGTCGCGTCGCAAAAAGCTTAACACATTTGCACCAACCCCCGTCACTCGAGCAGAGATAGAAGAGCAATCTTATTTCATTCGACATTGCAGACAGTGCCCTGTCGGAGGTGACTTGTTGGCAACCCTCGGAAAGATCATCGCGTAGGACATCCGCAGCCCGCGCATTTTGCGCCCGGAACGTATAGCCTCGCGTCAGGGGTGGAAGCGTCGCTCTATGGCAGCTTTCTGGGTTTTTCGTTCTAGAAAGCGCCCGAATATTCTAGCTGGTGCCGCGATCACGTCGATAGGACTTGTACCGGTCATCTCTGTCACTAGGATCTACACTGCGCACCGACCATGAACTTCATCGAGTCCCATTGCCATCTCTTGTGCCTGCTCAAGTTCCATCCGCGGTAGTCACAAGCCGTGGGTACCTTCAAAAGCATAGCTCTCCCTCGAGAGTCGCTAGCGAGAGGGTGCACGTATCGCTGTGTTGCCACCGTGTGATCATTATCGAAGAATACAATCGCTAACGGACTTCCAACTCGTTGGTATGCACCTTTTCAGAGAGTTGACACGATGCCACTTCATCCACTGACGACCCAAATTGTGGGCAGCTACACAAAGCCGCGCTGGCTTGCACGTCATCAGAAAATGCGGGCTTTGGACGGTAGTTGGTGGCGCCCCGAGCAAGACGTATTGGCGGAAGCCAAGCGGGATGCAGCACTACTATCGCTATATGAGCAGGAAAGAGCCGGACTGGATTTGGTCACCGACGGGGAAGCACAGCGTGCTGCTTACGATCGGCACTTCCTTCCTTCGTTAAGCGGGATCGACGATAAAACGCCTGTGCATAGAGCAGCACCGCCAATCGAAATCTCGTTGAAACGTTCGAATTCGCCTGAAATCGAAGAATATCTTTCATATTCTGACGTCAAGCCCAGGGTAGTTTCAGAAATCAAGTGGACCCGTTCGGTCACCGTCGACGAGCTTCATTTTGCGAAACTTCACGCTACACGTCCGGTCAAGGTGACCATCGTGGGGCCGTTAACGCTCGCAAGCCAAGTGAGTGATCATTTCTATAACGATGAAGAGACGCTGCTACTTGTGCTTGCAGGAGCTCTTAACCAAGAAATGAAAGCACTGCAGGCCGCTGGAGCTGACCTTCTTCAGGTAGATGAGCCTTATTTTCATGCTCATCTGAGTGTTGCTCGCAAGCATGGAAAGAGAGCATTGGAGGTGCTCGTTGATGGCGTATCTATTCCTGTGGCGACGCATGTCTGCTACGGCTATGCGCTAGTCCACCAGGAGAAGAGTAAAAGCCCGACCTATCCCGAAGTCCTAGAGATTCTTTCGGAGTGCCCGATCACAGCGATAAGCTTGGAGTACGAACAACCGAAGCACGATCCTGCGTTGTTGCGCTATTGCGGCCAAAAGCATGTCGTGTTGGGACTATTGGATCTCGCTCGCAAGGACATTGAAACGCCAGAGCACATCGCCGGCCGGATCGGCGATGCTTTGGAGGTTATTCCCGCTGAACGGCTGCACCCATCTTCCGACTGTGGCATGTGGTTCCTGCCAAGAGCATCGGCCTTCGGAAAAATTTGTTCGCTGGTTAACGGTACTAACATCGTCAGAGCGCGTTTGTAGAATACCAGGCGCGATCTGACTCGATCTTTTCGTGGTTCTCCCAATTGCAATATCGCTCTGAGTGCATCACATCTTAGACCGTGCTGTCGGCAAGTGGCTAAATCCGCCGCGCGGTGATAACCTCAACTTCGAAGAGCATCTCTACGAGTTCATCGGAGTTTTCGTGCCGACGAAAGAGGTCGTTCAGCTCTGATACGATTGCTGCCTTGCCTTGGCTGCTAATTGCTTTTTGCACGGTTGTGAATGAGAGCGCTCTTTGTCTAAAGCGTTCCCAATGGATCATTTCGCTAAACAGGAAGGTGTCGCGCTGGACATTCTTCAAGGCCGCTTCGGCCTGCAAGTTAGCCACAATGTCGAACTCGAAGTATCCCCCCTCGCGCTTCGAACTCCGGCGACGGTCGTAGTTTGGAAGGGCTGTCTCGATGACCGAGAGGAAGCCATCCGCGAACGAGCTTCCCTTGTCATACGGCTGATATTGAGTGAACGCGAGTAATCCGTCCCTTTCCAGAACGCGGCCGACCTCTGGAAAGAATAGAGAAAGGTTAAATCGATGCACGGCGTTCGCGGCTGCGATCAGTTCGGCTGATGCGTCCCTGGCCGGGAGAGTCTCGGCGACGCCGTCCACATAAGTGATCGACATTTCAGCAGGCGTGGAAGCTTCGGCGTGCTGTCGCATATCGTCGTTCGGTTCAAGTGCGAGAACCGTGAAGCTGGGGCCGAACGCAGCTGCCAAGCTTCGGGTAAACAGTCCTGTTCCAGCTCCCACATCTATAATCTGTCCGCCGACGGAGTCGGCTAACATACTCCGGAGCTGTTGTGCGATGCGTGGCGGGTATTCCGGACGGAACTGGTAGACGTATCCGAGTCCGTTGAAATCGCGCCAGGGCCTGTGGGCTTGGGTGGTGTCGTCCGGGCTCATTCTTTACTCTCCAGAGCTGAGCGTTTTAAGTTTTGAATCGAATTCATTGAACGCCGTCCATGTTACTGATGAAGCTCATTGAGCGTGGCTGACTACAGGACTGATACGGAAGGGACCGCTGGCCGCCGCCGAGAATGTTTCAGTGTTATGTTTGCTGACTTGAGCGTCCACCTCGTTGCGAAAGGCGGTGTACAATCGCGACTGTCAATCGTCGGGCACCGTGAGCGACCCGGAGCAAAAGAAGTGTCATGCGGTATCTCCCAAATCTGGTCGCGAGTGAAGACTACTCGGTCACGCCCTTTGCGGAAGAACCCTCGTCACATGGGATACCAAGCGCGAAAACACAATCACCGATCTTCGTTTTGGCCGGAGCTCGTCGTGCGAGAATCGTGCCCCCCTTTTTGAAGGTGATCGTTTCAGGAACTCGCCAGGGGACTTCGGTAAAATGAATCCGTCCTGCTATATCTCCTTCCTTCACCACATCTCCAAGTTTCGAAAATGCCTCGAAAAGGCCAGCTTCCGTCGCATACAGCAAATCCTGTGCAGGTTGCCTAAAATAGAATTGGGTTGATTCTGCGGGCTCGCTGCTATCGTCACCTGCGAGCACGCCGACGTGGCGCAACAAGCGGGGGAGACCGCGTTCAGCGGCTTTATAAGCTTCGACCGAAAACGCACCTGCGCCACCCAACTCCGTCGACATATGCGCTACACCATGCTTCCGGCACGATCCAAGCAAAAGCTGGTTGTCTCCTGCAAGGCCCTCGATCAAAATGCTGTTCGGCATTGCGAATACTTTGAGGAAGCCGATAGCTTCCTCCCGACGCACTGGCTCCGTTGGTGCGACAAGGTGGGCGGCCGGGATGTACTCCAAAGAATAGCCCCCAGAATGGAAATCAAAGCAGTAGCGAACCGTCGGTAGCAGAACGCTATCTATATAATGAGCGATCATCTGGGTCGGCGTACCGTCTGCATCTCCAGGAAACAGACGGTTTAGGTTGCCTCCATCGATAGGCGAGACCCTCTGGCCCGCCGTTACTGCGGGCGCATTCACGCCTGGTAGAATGATCAGACGTCCGCGAACCTGCCCAGGAGCGACAGTGCGCAAAAAATTCATGAGCAAAATCTGCCCCTCATACTCGTCTCCGTGATTGCCCGCCATGAGAAGGACACTTGGACCAGCGCCATTCTTGACCACAGTGATCGGCACCGGAATCCTGCCATAGGCAGAGTCTGTCACCGAATGAGGAACGTGCAGATATCCATGCGATATGCCATCAGCGTCAAAGCTAACCTCCGTGCTTATTCGAATTTTCTGGCCCATTAGTGGGTCTCCGGGTTTGAGGAGCGCTTTGCGCGCGTGATCTCGGTAACGTACGGAACATTGAGCCATCCCTTGCTGCTGGCAAAGAGATCAAGGATATCGCGCAATTCCTTCATCACTACGGCTTCGCCACAGTTCGCAACGGCTCTTCTTGTGTGGCTGGTAGAAAGACTCAAAGATTCGAATTGTGATTTCGTCAGGGTCCTTTGCCAGTTCCACGAAGCCTCCCGAACGTCTTGAAAATCGCTGTGCGCCGTGAGATCCGATGCAAATCTCTCCACAGCGAACCCTCCAGATCGATCAGGAAATGTACCCCTACAGTAACCTGGCACAAACTTTTCGTGAAACCCCTCATAAGCCTCGAGGAACGAGCTGTCCCACCAGCGCCTTTTGTTTTGCACTACTGCAATGACGCCATTGACGGATAGAACCCTTGCGACTTCGTGATAAAAGGTTGGTAGATCAAACCAATGGGCGGCTGATGCGGCCGTCACGAGAACAGCTGCTCCATCTCTAACCGGTAGAGCTTCCGAACAACCGGCTACAATTTCGATATTCGCATGCAATGCCGATGCGCTGATCGCCTGATGTCGCATATCAACATTCGGCTCGATCCCCAATATACGGTCTGCTTTCCGGAGAGCGCCGGCGATGCGACGGGTGAATATCCCGGTGCCGCAGCCAACATCGATGGCGAGTCCAGGGGCCCGCGAAGGGGGAAGCGCTTTCACAATCCAGTTCGCGGCGACATGCGGATAGTCCGGTCTCGTGGCCTGATAGTTAGCCGCCGCCCCCGTATAGATCGTCCAGTGTGGAAACTCGCCACTGCTTCCTGTCGAAACTTGTGTCATCTCTCGACTCTCGTTGTGAACAGTTGGCCCGCATCAATAGATGAACGACAAGGACGAGGGCGCATTGATCTTAGCCTTAGATGCACTCGCTCGGGGACGGGCGTCGGCACTTAGTTCAAGTCGTCCAACTTGCCTTATGTAAAGAGCATGTAGACCCGTTCCAGGAATATCAAAGACGCCTCCATGGCGTTTGAATCCATGATCCTGATAGAATGTCCCCGCAGACGTCCTGCCGTAGCACCATACGAGGTCCCCCTTCCGCCTCTCGACCTCCGCGAGCCCTTGTTCGAGCAACTGCCCGCCAACACCACGCTTCTGCATTTTGGGATCGGTCGCCATACCGCGAAGGCGCCAGGTTTCCCCGCGTCTCACGCCGGCGTTGTCCAATGGTTCTACCAAGAACGAGACGACCGAAACGAGTTGATCAGCGTAGAACGCCCCCATATGAAAGAAGTCGGACGTTGGAGCAAACAGGAATCGCCAGCTCTTGTCTCCCGGGCGTAGTACGGTTTGCCTCAATGCATCGCCATCTTCCAAAGAGATGAGCCGGACCTCTAGCTCCAAATTCGCTACTCTGTCCCGTAAGACGCCGGATTGTAACATCGTTTCATTCCTTCCTGCCTTGCGAGGGGAGGGCGCGGCGAATCCTAGAAATGGCTTCTTTGAGGACCGAGCGACTCTCGGGGTTCCCGATGCCGATTCTTATTGCTTCCGGTGGTATCCAACCGTTACGGGCATAGCCGGCACTGGCTGCGACCTGAACGCCGTCTGCAAGTATTGTGCTCGCTATTTCGGTGCTTGATACGCATTTCAGCGGAATCCAGACGTGAAGGCAGCCTGGGTCACTGGCGAGCGGCGTTCCTTTGAGGCCACTTAGTACCAGCTGATGACGTGCTGCGAGTTCACCTTTAACGGCGGCAAGGATCTTCAGGTCTTCGCCACTCGAAATCAGTTCAGCCATAAGAGCTGCGCTCACCGGGGACGCCATCCAGTATGTTGCCCGAACGCCAGGCCAAAAAGCTCGCTCGGCTTCAGCCGCGTTTGGCGCGACAAGGAATGCTAGCTTTAAGCCTGCCGAAAAGCTTTTTGCCGTACCGAGCAAATACCAGGAAAGCTCCGGCACGAAAGCTGAGATGGGTGGAAGCGGACTCGCTGCCAACAAACTGTAGACATCATCCTCAATAAGTTGGACTTGGTGCCGGCGTGCGATCGCTGCAATTGCCTGCCTCCTGCCGACGGACATCGTGACCGTGGTTGGATTTTGAAATGTCGACAGCAGATATAGGGCGGCAGGTCTTTCCCGCCGACAAACCTCCTCGAGTGCGTCGGGATTGAGCCCATCCTCATCGATTGCAACGTCTACGACCCGGATGCGATAGCGGGCTGCGAATGAACGAACAGGTGGATAGCTCAGCTGTTCGACAGCAAGCGACCGCCCGTTGCCAACGATAGTTGGAAGAAGCATGTGAATTGCGGCTTGAGTACTGTGGGTAAGGACTACTCGATCGGGATCCGTGGACTCGCGCAGCCGCCGCGCCACAAAAGCCGCACCGCGCTGTCTGTCCTCTTCGGTGCCTGTCCAGCGGTGGGTCGCCATCAGTTCGGCCGGTTGATTCTTGGCGAGAACCCGCTGCAGGGCATCAGAGACTATGGGATTAAAGACGTCCGGAACTGGAGGCGGATGGTTCAGTGCAAGCCGGATCACACCGTCAGAGGAGATCGCCCTATCCCCGCGTCCTCTTAAGCTAAGGTTTGCGAGCGGTATCGCTTCCATGATGAATTCCTCGAAGGCAACTGTTACTGGCGTTAGTCGCTATCTTTGACGCGATAGAGTGGGCTCAACGAGCAGCGCCAAGGCGATTGAGGCGGCGACAGCAATGCCGGTCGCTACTGGTACAGCTCTCCCCCGAATTGGTGGAACCCTGATCGCCGTGTTCACATGAAGAGCGGCTAATGCCATGAATGCGATGGCGACCAGGTCGGGGAATGTTGCGCCTGAAACCAAAGGCCGTAAGAGAAACAAGATCGCGAGGAGTGGCGTGTCATAGGAAACTGGAATTCCTACGAATCGAACGTCAGCAGTAAGACCGACGTTCTCGAAATGGCTTAGCCTGATCGCACCGGCCAAAACCAAAAGCAAGCTTGCGACGAAGGACAGCACCGTGCCGTGGCCGACCAGAATGATGACGGCAGCGGGGAATACGATGCCATGAATAAAGTCGGCGAAGCCATCAAAGCTCTTTCCGAAATCCGCAACACCCGGGCGGCGGAGGTGGCTCGTCTTGCGCGCAACATGTCCGTCCCAATGGTCCAGAAACCAGGTCCAAAGCATCGCGGCAACCCCGAGCTCGACCTTGCCGTTCAACGCCAGGAATAATCCGATGACGGCAAACAGGTAGGCGATAGCCGTGATAGCATTTGCATAGTCTCGCAGATACCCGATCATCGCCTTGCTCCTGTTGCAGGCGAAATGGAACTCACCGCTGCGCTAGAACTTGACGTACAATGGCCCACGCCAGAATGCTCCTTCTGGCCGGTCAGGCGGCCGCTTGTCGGGTCTTAAGACTATTCAGGGTCTGAACGACCTTTTTTAGCGCCGGCTCCAGCAGCTCTGGCGGAGCACCGAAGGAAAAACGCAGCCCGTTCACGTCACCAAAGACGCTGCCGGGAACGGATCCCACGCCGGACTCCTCCAGAAGCAATCGTGCAACATCGTCGCTGGTTCGAACGGCAGATCCAGGTGGCAGAGAGGAGATAAGCCTGCTCAGATCGAGATAGAAGAAAAATGTGCCATCGGCGCGGGGGGGAGCCACGTCCTGGAGGCCGCCCAATATGCGAAGACCAGTATGACGAGCGTCAGAGAGGCGCTGATACATCTCCCGTTCAAAGCGGCCGTCACCAGTGTGGAGGTGGTGCAGGATAGCGTGCTGCGCGATCACGTTGGCATTTGAGGTCGTATGACTCTGCAGCTTCTTGGCTGCGGAAACGATCTCGGGGGGAGCCGCGAAGTAACCCAGGCGCCAACCGGTTATCGCTAACTCCTTGGAGAAGGCGTTGACCAGGACGGTCCGTGAACGTACGCCCGGATGTGCCATGACAATCGATTCATGGCGCGAACCAGTGAACACCAAGCTAGAGTAGCATTCGTCGGAGACGATCCAGATCTGATAGCTGATCGCAAGATCGCCGATCGCTTGAAGGGTCGTTCGATCATAAACCGCGCCCGTAGGATTGTTCGGCGAGTTGATGATGATGGCTTTCGTGCGCGGTGTGACAGCGGCGCGGATCGTGCCGATATCGGGAATATATGTCGGGCGACGAGCATCAACGAATACGGGCTCCGCGCCGGCGAGAAGAACCTGGGAGTGGAATGTCGGCCAGCAGGGCCGAATGATGATGACCTCATCGCCCGGATTGCACACGGCCAACGCAGCGTCGAGCAGCCCTTGCTTTGCGCCCGCAGTGATTACGATGTCGTCCGAATTCCAACCAATGCCCGTTTCCGCGCATAGCTTTTCCGCGACAGCCTTGCGAAGCGGCGGCAGGCCGACGGAATCCGTATAGCGGTTCGTCCCGGCATTGATGGCGGCAATCGCTCCTTCGCGCACGGATGATGGGGGCTCGATGATGACTTCGCCGGCCGCCAGATCGATAACCTGACGGCCGGCCGCGGCTGCGTCGTTGGCAGCCTCACGGGCGGCGGCGGTGCCAGAACCTGAAAGCAAAGACATCCGTTGCGCCAGCATGTGCGCTCCTCGCGAGCCAATTGTCGAGATTGTGAAGTAGTTCTGTTCGTTTCGGCGCCAGTACGCTCTCATCGACGGCAATGCGGCCCAGAGCACCCGGGAGATGGTGCCGTAGCATTTTCCGCAGGCGACGTATCAGCGCGTCGATCGGGCCGTTGGCGTGACCTGTAGTTAATCTTGCATGCTAAATACCTGCGGCTGACGTTGGGCTAACTTAACGTCTGCTTCAGTGCCCGTTTCCGTCGTCTAGATCAATTACTAGCGTTGGTAGTTGACCGCAGCCCAAGTTGGTTGCCGAGGCATAGCGCTGATGTAGGAACGACGGCCGGATTGACGCCAAAATGAGCTTTCACCATTTTCAATGCGCCTTTTGAATTCGTCACATTGCATCGAGCTTGATTGGCAGTCGTCTGCGTGTTGTGGACGCGTCGCAACGGGCTCTAAGCCTAAAGGTACTCGCTTAATCGAGAGCTTTGAAGCTTCGTTATGGGACATGACTTGAACGACGTTACGCTCTTCTCATATCAGGCTTTAAGACCATTGCGTGAGCCCCGCCTGTTAGGCGCTCCGTGTAGAAGATCAGACAGGCACGGTTGGATGAGATCGACACAGGGAAGGGGGTATGTGTCTTCGGACCGAGGTGACGCCGGCCACCCGGTCCCAGTTTCGGGTGAAACCGAGCAATGGGTCAGGAGTCGCGAAGCCAGATTATCCCAAACTTGAAAGCGTAACTGGTTAACCATCGATCAAATGGCGGCTGCGCGCGCTGGCATGAAGCCGCCGCGGCTCTGCTCTCTGACATGATTCCGTTGAGTGTTAGTTGTTGTTGAACCGTGTTCTTTTGAGCGACTCTTGCTATCACATGATCTTATCTGAATCTGCCCTCCGTGCGTTCGTCGGATTACATGGATATTCTAGTACTTGAGCTTCAACCTAGCTTGAAGCTCGTCCGACATAACGTGAAATCGTTCGCTTAGGTGAAAATGCGCTCCGCGATGCGGAGATCTTCGATGCTGTCGATTTCGTACCACCTGAGCTCGTCGCAACGAGCTGCTGCGAGCTGTAAGCCGCGCCTTTCCACAAGGTAAGCAAGGAGCTCCTCCGTATATGCCTGCCTAGCTCCCGAAGCGATGATATCGTCCAGCGCTGGGACAATTGTTTCCTTCAGGGTCGACGCCGAGAAGCGAAGCAAGTTCATTGTCTTGAATAATGTTGGGCCATGCGCGACAACATTTGCGGCAGTTTGCTTCATGCGAAAAGCTGAGATGAAGCCGCTATCGGACAGCAGAACTGCTGACCCTTCCATCAGCTCGTTGAAGGGGGCGACCGCAGCCATATCGGTCGTCTCTCCGAGCAGCAAGCAGCGCAACGCGTCTTTTTCGAAAAAGACATCGCCCTCAAGAAGAAAGCAGTCGCCGGAGAGCAATGCGTCGCGAGCAAGCCAAAGAGAATAGGCGCTGCCGGTGTGATCGAACACCGAAGACTCCACATATTTGATCTTAATGTCGCCAAAGCGACTACCACAGGCATATTGAATGGCATCTTTCCGGTAGCCGACGACGATCGTCACCTCGTCGACACCGACGGCTTGCAGGTTGCGAAGAGCGTTGTGAAGGATTGGAGTGCCGTTCACCTCGACCAGAGGCTTCGGGCGTAGATCAGTCAGCGGACGCAGCCGCGAACCCACGCCGGCCGCGAGAATGACGGCTTTCTTCGTAAGAGTGTTAGCCATTTCATTCCATTTCATCGCCACGGGGGTATGTCGCGGTCGTTCCAGGAGAGGTGGATGTTTTAGGGCCACCGCCGGCTTTGATCGTCGAACGGAAGAAACCCAAAGCGGATGCAACGTACCGAGCGGTCACGAGCGCTATCCTGCCATCGTGCGATATCTCCAGCGTCAGAAGGCAACTCCGGTCGACTCCGCCGTGAAGCATTGGTCGACGACGCCGATTGTTGCGGTCAGGACGTCGTCGAGGGCGTGGTGAGTGAGTGCCAGAATGGGTCAGGGAAGGTGGAGATATCTTGCTTCCGCATCGGCGAGTTCGCCGTACCTCAACAAATCGAAAACCTCGTCGAGTCCCGCGATATCTGGCTCAATGCCGGCAATGCCTTCCTCAGCAACAATGCGGCCGCACACGTGCCCCATTGCCGCTATTGCGGCGCGCATGGAGTGGTTGGCCCAGATCACTGTGGAGATACCGGCATCACGGTATGCAGAGACAGGTGTCCGATAGTATTTCGTTGGAACGACTAGGACAGGCAGACGGTTTCGCCAGGCAGCTGCAAAGGAGAGGATCTCCTCCGCGGTGGTCTTGCTCGAGTGAATGAGGATCGCGTCGGCACCCGCCGCAGCGTAAGCGCTGGCGCGCAGAATAGCGTCGTCCATTCCATGGCCGGCTATCAGCGCTTCGGTCCGGGCCACCAGGACCAAGTCGTCCGCGACTGTATCTTTCACTGCCCGCAGGCGGCCGGAAAATTCATTGACGTCGGCCAGGGGATGCCGATCGCCAACAAATGAGTTTATTTTCGGAAAACAGCTGTCCTCCAGCGCAATCCCGGCGGCGCCACGTTGATGGAGCTTGCGTGCCAGCAGGCGCGCATTGTTGAAATTCCCAAAACCGCCATCGCCGTCAACGAGCACAGGCAATTCGCTCGAGTCCACTATGCGCTCAACCACGTCGACGAGTTGGCTCCAAGAAGCCTCGTTGGCATCGCGATAGCCGAGAAAGCTGGCAATCGACAGGCCCGACGCCCACAGGTTCTTGAAGCCTGCGCGCTTGGCAATCGCGCTCGAAAGCGCATCATGAGCTTCCATCAAGAATGAGAGGGTATTCTTGGAGCAGATTTCATCTCGCAGCATTTGTGAGAGTGAGGAGCCTGCGCTTCGCTCCGGGCGATTGATGACAGCCGCTTTTGGTTGATATTGCATGCCGAGTCCTTGCCGATGGGGTTGACCTGTCGGGGGTACAGTGCGTCCTTAGTCCAGTTCTCGATGGCTAAGTCGTTTGGGCAATCCCGCAGCTCAGTCGACAAGTGACATGCTTCTGTCATCTTGATCAATCACCAGCGTTGGTAGTTGACCGGCGCGCACCGCGATCTATCTCCCCAAGAATGACGCTGACGTTGCGGCTAACCTCCGGCAATCGCAGCATATTGAGCGTGTGTGGGCGAAAAGTCGAAGAGCGCGCGCGTTTGCCGTCCAGTGAACCTTGTCAGCGCTCGCCTTTATGCGTTGCTTGTGGGGCGAATCCGGACGTCTCGACTCAGGTCTTGGCCGTTGCAGAAGAATATCCTAATGTAATTGGGTGGACGTTTTCTATTCTTGGATAATGCTGCGATCGTTCATTTTTACTACGTTTCTCGCTCGCGAACTGGTGTCGTGGGCAAAGACATCCCCAGCCGCGTTCGTTCGACATTCACCAACGTCTCAGCTGCTGCGAACGCTGGTGTCCGATTTCCGACAATAAGTCGCGATTGCTTCGTTCGCGTGATGCGCCGCGAAGGCTCGTCGTGCTTCTCAAGCGCTTGCTTCTGCGCGGAGTGCGGCGGGCACCGCAGCCGGTACGAGACTTGCTATTCTCATCCCGGGTTCTCTGACGTGGTGGAGGACCGGGTGCGCGGCATCGTCTCCATCAAACAGGTTGTCCGCGCCGTGCAGATCCGCGTGCGCTCGCAACCTATAGCCCGTAGACCAGAAGGAAGCGGATCATTACCAGCCTTATCCCAACTGGAATTCCTGCGTGGTGTAGCTCGCCTAAAAAGCGCCGAGTGATCCCCACGATCATAGCGAATGCTGCAATGATCTTCGACGTCGCGCACATTGGCACTGGAAGCCACATAACCGGTTGCTGGTATCACGTGACGCGCGTTCGCGCGGGGCGGAGTGCTTTCGCGCGGCTGGACTTAGGCCAAGTGCAGCACAAGGTCCAACTGCAGGAGCCGCGCAAACGCCGCGCAGGTCGGCCGCATTTGGGTGCCAACGAGCAACTCGCAAAGATAGGCGGCTTTTCGAAAGGACTATGCGTGAGCAAATACTGAAGCGCGTCGCTTTATTGTGATGATTTGCTGCGGCGCGTCGAGCATGAAGATCAAGTGGGGTTGCAGCTGCGCTATCGCCAGGGGCGCCGAACACGGCGTCATGCCATCCAATTCCCCCAGAGCATCAATGAGAACGGGTACCGATGATATTTATTAGAAAGAAGTCCGCGATCCTGGAATTCCACCTTGCACGCAAGTTATGTGTTGCGGCCATTGCGATACTGGTCTCGTCACAGGCTGGCGCAGAAGATGATTTGATGAAGGCTGCTAGGCGGACGTTCAAGCCGATCCCCTCGATCGTTCCTGCGGTGAAGGACAACCCGGTCACCCACGAGAAGGTCGAACTCGGTAAGATGCTGTTCTTCGATCCGCGAATGTCGGCTAGCGGGATCATTAGCTGCAATACCTGTCACAATCTTGGTACAGGCGGAGCCGATGTCGGTCCGACATCGGTTGGTCACGGCTGGCAACTAGGGCCACGTCGGGCCCCAACCGTCTATAACGCAGTCTTCAATGTGGCGCAGTTCTGGGATGGGCGTGCACCGGATCTCAAGGCGCAAGCAAAGGGCCCCGTGCAGGCGAGTGTTGAAATGAACGCGACCCCAGATCATGTAATCAACACGCTGATCTCGATGAGCGACTATGGGGTCATGTTCAAAAAGGCGTTTCCAAACGAGGCGTCGCCAGTCACATTTGACAACTTCGCGAGGGCGATCGAGGCCTTTGAAGCGATTCTCATTACGCCCGCAGCCGCTTTCGATCAGTACCTGGAAGGCGATCCAAATGCTCTCAATGATCAGCAGAAAGCAGGATTAAAGCTATTCATGGAAACAGGATGCTCCTCCTGTCACAATGGAATCAACGTCGGCGGACAGGATTATTTTCCGTTTGGCGCGGTCGAAAGGCCAAGCACAAGTCTGCTGCCGACCGCCGACAAAGGCCGATTCGCGGTCACAAAGGTGGCCAGCGACGAATACGTTTTTCGTGCAGCACCGCTGCGTAATGTCGCGTTGCGACCGCCATACTTTCATTCGGGTCAGGTTTGGAGCCTTAAGCAAGCTGTCGGCGTGATGGCTGAAGTTCAGCTTGGCGCCAAGCTTAGCGATAAGGAAGAGAACGATATTGTCGCGTTTCTGAATTCGCTGACCGGGCAGCTGCCCAAGATCGAGTATCCGATACTGCCGACGCGGACCGACACGACGCCACTTCCTTCTACAGGGAAATAGTATGCTCCATTATTGTAGCCGCGCGTTTTTGCTTGATGAAAGGATGGCGCAGGCAGTCGGGCGTCCGGCAGCGGCCAAGTGCCGCACTAAAAGCCGAACCTATGACCGCACCGTTGTTCCACAGGGAAAGAACTTGCAGCCCGGGCTGTTGCAAACATGGGTCTGACTCATGCGGCGGCGCCGATTCACATTCTGAAAGAAGTGCGTCCCGCGCCGTGCTGGATGAAAAGAACGAGGGGCCCAACCTAAACGGCATATCGAGAAAGACAGCGCGTAAGTGCGCGATAATAAAGACGCACGTAAGGGTTGCGTGTGATGAAAGAGAAGTTTATAGCCAAGTCGCGCGACGTTTCTGAAGCGACATGGAGTTGGCGATGCATCAAGAAAACTGGAAACTCACAAGATGGATGGCTTTGGCTGGCCTTGGGCTGCTATTGGCGGCGCCCGCACAAGCGTAACCCGTCTGGACGTGGAACAACCAATACGGCTCGGTTCTGGCGGTCAACAGCTACGACCAGAGCACGGGCGCCATTTCCGGCACCTATACGAATAACGCGACGAATAGCTGCGACGAGGGCGCCCCTCAGGCGATGACAGGCTGGCTTGCCCAAGCCAATAGCGGCACAGCGATCAGCTTTACAGTCAACTTCGGGGGCTGCGGCTCAACGACTGTGTGGACCGGACAGCTCAATGCTGCATCGGGTTTTCAAGGGCTTTGGCTGCTTTCGCTCGCCGTGCCCGTGGTATGGAATGGGATCAGTGCCGGCGCCGACACTTTCACGTTCGGCAGCGGCGACAAGTCGAAATTGATATCCGCTGGCGGAGGGCGGCCAAGGACGGGCCAGGCGAAAAGCTCTCCAACACGAAAAATCGCAAATAGCACGACCTTTCGCGTGACGACGTTCAACGTCGTCACGCCGAAAACGCCAACTGAATGCGCTTTTGCGCCGAAGGCGCATTACAATCCTGGTGCAGTACATTCATAGAATACTCAGCAAGTGCGCTTGGGACATTCGCCGGTGCTTTCGAAGATGAGCGGCATCAAGCATGCTGCCCTCAGCTGCACGACTCGATCTGACTGGTTGCCGCGTTTTCTGGATGACGGCGGGGAGGATCGGTGTATGCCAGCACGGCTCTGAGAGCTTCTCGCCGTTTTTGAATGTACCGACCCATGGCTCGCCCGCGGCGGCGGCTTCGGGTACGAGCGATTTATCGGGTCGAATGGTCGAAGAATAGCGCAAGCCGGAGCGCAGCTCCCCTATCATGATTGGGAGGAGCGTGAGCTGGTGTTCACTTCTATAATCGTTCTTCGCACAACCGTTCAACTGGTTGCAGCTTCATCGCGAGCTATCGCTCAATCGTGGTGACGGCTTGTCCGGTCAGGTGGCGGCGGTTGCCGGTTGACCTACACCCCCTTTCTTGAATGTCACGCCGAGAACGAGATTTTGGCAATCGATTGTAACCATCGAGACGACACCCGCCTTTCTGCGCGGCCGCAAGCAGTTTGACACCTTGGCACCCGACGAGATGAACCAGTTGGACATCGATGAGAATGCCGGCTGCACCCGGCGGAACCGATATAATCGCATCGGCGGCTGACTTGGTTGTGGGGGCTCGTTGGGGCGTTGGCTGGACTATCGGACGACAGGTCCTGATCTTTGCGGTGGAATGCTGGTGGTCAATTGTCCATATGCAGTAAGCATGGGTCCATCGCTGCATTGTATTGGCATCGAACGAGCGAGCGAACTAGACAACCATGGAGTTGATCGTTTGCAGCACAGTTCCGCGGTCCGACGTCATATCGCCATGTTAACTGCCGTTGTCAGGAGCCTCGGTTGCGCCGACGATAGTGCTCCGGATATGAATGCGAACTGGCTGCTGCCTCGATGCGGGCGGTAGCCGTGTTTCGGAAGATGTGGCTTGGTGTTCACGGGCGGAAGGGCAGTCGAAATTGATGTCTCCTTTTCCTTCACTTTCAGAGCCGGAAAGTCGAGGGCGACTCCTGCGGCATCTGGCCGAGGTGGCCTTCTTGGCCTGCATGACAAATGACGTCGTACGGGCGAGGCGGATTGCAAAGGGGCTTGAGGTGATCGCCCCCGGCAGTCGGGAGTGCGTCATTGCTTACGCGCTCTCGGATCTGGTGGCGAACGACATTGACGCGGCGCTGAAGCGGCTCGGTCCTCTCGCCCGCGCGAAGGATCGATATGGCATGGCATTTCAGGTGCTGGCTCTTGGCGTTGCTGGCCGGTTAAGAGCAGGATGCGGTGCTTAGGTGTCTGCCCCGCGACGATCTCGCGCTCGACGAGCTTCTTACGGTGTTAGGCAATACAGCGAATGCGCATACTGCAGGAATCACACCCAATGAACAGTGTAAATAGCATCGCCGCGCAACTGACGTCGGCCACGTCAGTTGCGCAGCATCTCGCTGTTGCAAATCGCCAATCCGTCGCGCGGTGGCAGCAAAGCCTATGACAAGTTGCGCACCTAAATTGCGGGCCTGGTTAGCGGCGTCAACAGCAAGCATCGCACGGCCGAGTGGATGCCGATCCGCTACTTAAACACGAGCTCCAGCCAAGCCGTGCTCGCCGGTCTCTACCGCACCGCGCATGTGGGTGTGGTGAGGCCGTTGTCCGACGGCATGAATCTCGTGGCGAAAGAATATGTCGCCGCACAAGACCGCAACGATCCCGGCGTGCTGGTTTTGTCGAAATTTGCCGGCGCAGCCCAGGAGCTCGAGGAGGCGCTGCTGATCGATCCCTGCGAGCCCGGCGACATCGAGCGTGCGCTTTGGAGGGCGATCTCGATGCCACTCGAAGAGCGCCGAACACGCTGGGAAGCTATGATGAACAAGATCAGAGACCAAAATATTCATAAAAGGTCGGCGAATTTCGTGGGTGAGTTGGAACGCAGCCGACCGGCGAGACTAGCGGAGCAGTTCAACACGGCGGATGCGGGGGCGCCGAGGAGCTCAAAATGGCGGAAGCCGGAGACGACTCAGCAGAGAGTTCGAGCCGCTTGGACCTGTCGACCCAGTTGCCATCTCCGAAAACCGGTCGTCCGGTACCACCCAGGGATAACGGAGCCATCGTCGGTTTGGGTTGCGACCGTGGTCATCAACGGGCCTCTGACGTTCTGATAGGCGCACTTAACGCAGATAACGTGCTGCCCACGCAAGTCCAGCCTAGCACTGATTTGTACATTCACCGTCAGCTATACATGGCGCTGCTGACCAAACGGGCAAGGGAGCCCACCCCAAACAATCCATGAGGCGATGACATTATTCTTATCCGTCGATTGAAAGCAGGCTGAGTACCCAGCAAGGAAGCGCATGCGGCGCTCGGTGAATAACTCGCTCTCCCGATAAAACATGACTGCCTGTCTCCATATACGCAAGAAGCCAGGTCGAAAGTCTACCTTCGACAGGATGAAGGCATCTGGTACAGCGTCGGTGAAGCCAAGAAGTTGTCGAACGCCTTGTGGCTGTGATTCGCTCGGTTGAATGCAAATCGTCTGTCTTCGCCCAGCATGTTCATGTTCTTCGAACGCTGCGCCGGCTCTTCCTCCCGACCGGTCGCAATCATCGATGTCTTGTTGGCCCTGAGATCGGCTTCGGGCATTTGCGCCATGACATCGCGCGGTGTCCACTTGCGAATCGCGTCGACCGGAATCTCGCTCAAATATGAATCCAGTTGCTGATAGGCGAGACATTCGATCGCCAGGCGCAGCTCGAGGCAGGCGTTCGCTTGACTCGAGGCCAGCGACGTCATCCAGAGAAACGCCTGGGTATCGTCGCATCAGGTTCACAATTTGCCAACAGCGATACGGGTTCCTGCTATTGGTCTGGACGCTCAAATGAAAGAGCAGATCGGGACAAGATCCCAAGCCAAGGCAATTAGGTGCAGATCTGGCGACCCGATCGTAAAGGCGCCCCCGACGTGATCAACGCGCCTCCTCGAATTGAATGTCCACGCTCCGGCCAATCGGCTTCTCAAAGGAAGTGCGAGCTTCGCATCGAAAGCCTAAAATGCCGAAGGGCGGCTGAGAGGACTTCCCTCTCGGCGTGGGGGGCTCGGACCGGCTCAGGGTTGCAAGCTCCGGCTCATCTCAGATCGATTGCAAGGAGGAGCCTCCTCCCTAAGCTGCCATCTGCACCGGGAGGGCAGAATAACCGTGCACGAAGTTAGATGCGACTCGTTCCGGCTCGCCGACGACCTTGATGTCCATGCGCCTATTCAGCATTTCCTCCCAAAGGATCTTCAGCTGCATTTCCGCAAGGTGTCTTCCGACGCAGCGGTGGATTCCGAATCCGAACGAGAGATGTTGCCGTGCGTTCTTCCGATCGATGACGAAGCTGTCGGCCTGGTTGATGACCTCATCGTCCCGGTTCCCAGAAATGTACCACATGACGACTTTATCGCCTTGTCTGATTTGCTTATTACCTATCACGATATCGACCACGGCGGTGCGGCGCATGTGTGCGATCGGCGTCTGGTAGCGTATGATCTCGGAGACGGCGCTCGACACTAGCATAGGATTCTCGCGCAGCTTCCATAGCTCGGACGGATTCTGGTTCATGAACAATACGCTTCCACTCATCGAATTGCGCGTTGTGTCGTTCCCCCCCACGATCAGCAGGATGAGGTTTCCTAGGAACTCACGCGGCTCCATATTCCGAGTCGCCGGTGAGTGCGCCATCATCGAAATCAAGTCGGCGCAGGGCTCGGCGTTTTTGCGCTCGTTCCAAAGTCGTGTGAAATAGTCCAAGCACCCGGACAGGACTGCCCGTCGCTTCTCCCAGGTGTCGATCTCGTGGCCCGTTCGCGGAGTTGTGGCGGCAATGTCCGACCAATATGTCAGCAGCCGCCGATCCTCAAATGGAAAATCAAACAGCGTAGCCAACATTTGCGTCGTCAACTCGATCGAGACCTTGTCGACCCAGTCGAAGGTTTCATTGCGCGGCAAGCCATCCAGAATGTTCTTGATCCGCCGACGGATCAAGCCCTCGAGCTTGGCCAGATTCTCCGGTGCCACTATCGGACTGATCGTGTTGCGCTGCTCGCCATGTTTCGGAGGGCTCATCTTAATGAAACTCGGAGTCCAATACTCCTCCGGCAAGTCGACGATCGTGACGCCTTGCTCTGACGAGAACCCTCCATGATTTATGTCAACTGCAATGATGTCGTGGTATTTTGTTATGGACCAATACGGACCGTAGGGGCTATCTCTACAGTAGTGGACGGGATCTTCCCTTCGTAGCCGCTCGAAGTAAGCCCATATGCTGTCATCCTGAAAGCGCTTGACCTCGCTGACGTCCAGATCGCTCAGCAGGACATCATATGCCCCCTCGCGCACGTGACCTGCCAATAATGTATTCATGGTCGCCCTCCGGCCTTAACCTCTCATTTTGCTTCGGCTCGCCTGGGCGAATTCCCACGACCGCTCTGACAGCTTCTCACCATTTTGTACCGACCGATCATTCCCCGCCTGCTGCAGCGCTTTCGGTTACGAGCGATTTCTCCGGTCGAATGGTCGAAGAATATCGCAAGCCGCAGCGCAGCTCCCCTATCAGGATTGGGAGGAGCGTGAGCTTGCGTTCACTTTCATAATCGTTCGTCGCACAACTAGCTCAGCTGGTTGCAGGTTCATCGCGAGCGACCGCTCAATTCTGGTGACGGCTTGGCCGCTCAGGTTGCGGCGCCTGTGGGCTGACTAACCTCGATCCCGTCGCTGATCGTCAGACCGAGTACGAGTTTTGACAACGGATTGTGGCCATCGAGGCGACGCCAGCTATTCTCCGCGGCCTCAAGCCGTTTGAGCACGAAGGTCGTTGGATCATCTTCCTCGATGGCGCAAGGATCGACTGGAAACCCGTGCCGCTGTACGAAGTTCCGAGCCCGGATTTTGTCGCCCATCAGTTCGATGCTTTCGGGGCAGGTCCGATGAACGTGATGCCGGCGCTCGTAACGGCCCTGGCGAACTCCGCGTTCTCCGACAGAAATCCATAACCTGGATGCCGTGCACCAGCGTTCGCTTTTCGGGCGGCGGCGATAATCTGCGGGATGTCGAGATAGGCAGCAATCGGCGTGCGTCCGCCGATCGCGATGGCCGCATCGGCCATGGAGACGGCAAGCGTGCCGGCATCAATGTCGTGGTAGACGATCGCAGAACGAAGCCCCAGCTTGCGAAGGGTCTTGATGATACGAACGGCGATCTCCCCCTATTGGCGATCAGAACGGTATCAAAAGGCAGTTCGTGCATTGGGATATCTTCAGCTGCTTGGTATGCCCGACCACAGACGTTTAGCTTGAGCGGGACGATCGTCCTGTCAGCCCCGCGTCACATATCACAACCGTTGATCGGATCGGTCTAAGGCGGCGCCACGCACACGTGTCGCGGCACGAATATGATCAAGCGAAACCAGCTGTCGCGCATACCTCACCTTGGGCCCCCATTTCCTGTGGCGGCATCCCGAACTGAGACGACTTGGCGACATTGCGCGCTCAAGCGCTGGATATTGGCTTTGAGACAGGCCGCGACGGCGTCCTCATCAGGTATGTGGGCGCCGCAGAGGCGAAGCGCATCCGGTGTGCACGCCTGCCGCGCCTCCGCTGGGACCGGCCGATCTCGCGCAGCTACACTTCCGCAGAACAGAGCAGGCGTCATCGCAACGCTAAAAAGAGCTATCGTATAGCGATGCGCTGTGGGGCGCGACCCGTTGGTTCGCTGCTTGTGGTTCACGGCTATCCTCTGTCGGTGTGATCTACGATATTGTTCATGCTGTTGGAAACGACACCAGCGCGCAAGAGACGCCGACGTCGTTCTTAACCGCACGAGCGGTTGGCGTGCTTTCGATGTCGCGTCCTTGCATCGGACGTCGTGCGATGGGCGAGCTTGCGTTCAAGCCCCGCTGTGATGCGAGAATGCCGCGGTCCGATCTCAGATGCCCGATTCACCCGAGCGGCCGCCGGACCGGCGGCCCGCGCATGGTGACCGCTTGGCCGCGTGGGGAGTGCACGGGCATCAAAACAGAATGTCGCGATGCAGGTTCGAATGTCTGTGAGGTTCACTATTCTCTTCATGCGTCAGGAAGCTACCGACGGTCGGACGTGGTCCGCCGCCTTACCTCTATGATGATACAAACTCACGTTACGTACGAATCAAGCCCCTTGAGAGCCGCTCGTGAGAATAGGTCGAGACCGTCACGCTGCCCAGAAGGGTCTGTGCCGAACAAAAGGTGCCCGCCCAATGCTCGAGGCGGTCCGCACTCGCCGTTACCGCGAGCTCATGGGATATGCAGAGCGAGAGCGCCCTTGCAGGCGACAGGCGAATTAAGGCGTCTTGGGTCGCGCCATACGCCTCAATGGCAAAATGTGCCCGGGATCACAGCGAGGCCTGGACAGGGTGCAGGCCAATCTCCTCGCGCGCTGCTCGATGCGCGCCTACCGCCCGGACCCGGTGCCGCCGTGCACGGTGGAAACGCTTGTCGCAGCCGCGCAGTCAGGCCTCATCATGCTCCAACCTCGAAAGGATGGGAGCATGATCCACTTCGGTGCGTCGTTCCGGGGGCGCACGCGCGGCTATCTTCGAAAACACGAACGTCTCACGGCTCCAGTGCGATCTGCAAACCCTCGTGACCTCCAACGTGAACGTAACGCGGTCCGATTGGCCGACCTCGACCGCTGGCGACGGTGACAATGTCTTCCAGCGGAGCGGCCCGTGCATCCGATTCAGGGCGGGACAAGATCAGATCGGCGTGGAACAGACCTTCCGATTCCAGTCCGGTCGCATCGACGCCAAGAGCTGCCAACGTGGCCAAACTCCTTTCAAATTCTTCAGCATCGCGAAATCGACGCTGAATAAATGTCGCGCCAGTAAGACGTTCTGTCACAAGACCACGCTTCGCGAACGTCGCAGCCAAGGAATCAAACGGAAACATCCGTAGCACGAAAGAGATGATCCATGGACGCTTCTCTATCGCATCGAGAATTGTGCTGAACGTCTTCTCGGTGACGTAGCCGATGCAGCCCGTTGACATGATGACATCGGTGGAGCAAAGAATACGCGCGCTTTCTGTCGAAAGCGGTTCCTTTTCAAGGTCGGCGACAATACCTTGCTCAAGGAGACCAACGCCCGTTGCATAGCTGACGGCCGGTGCTGATACATCGAGACCGATAAACCGCGCAAGTCCAACATCAGGCCAAGCCGAATAAAAATTGCGATCGAGACGCACCAGTGTTTCGGAACTGATCGCCCTCATCTCGCGTCGGGCATAGCGGTGACGCAAGCCGCCGAAGGTCAGTGGAAACCGATGCACCGCCGCGTTGATGCCATATGAACAGCCGACATCAAGCACGATCGGCTTAACGCTGGTTGCCGAGGCTTTCGCGGCCAGAATCTGACGCACGACCGGCTCAGCCACATCCGGGATCATGTAATCTAAGTCTCCCAGGACGGAGAAATACGCTCTTGGATCATCCGAAGCATAAATGTCATCGAAGACAGCTTTATCCTGATTGATACTCGAAAAATCTGTTCGCAACCCAACGTCTCCACATTTCGATTTGCACGCAAGCCCAAGGCTCCTGCCTCGACCAGTACTCTCTGATTGCAGATGTTGGCCGATATATGAACCTCACAGTGCTTTGCGCTCTGCCTAACCCAAATTTCTTGAAGGATGAGCCAGTCATTCTCCTTCCGTAAGGCCTGCAGCTTGTCGCATTGATGCTGACGCTGGACATTGAGGCGGGTTGAAGACGTAGAGCGACGGCCAATCCGTGCCGACACGCTTAGTAGTGAATGCGCTGGTTCATCAGTATCTTATTCCAGCCGTTCAGCTGGATTCCAAGATCCGCGCTGATGAGCAGGGGAGGGTGATCGATGCATTCAGTGCCATTCGACCTCTTCATCCAGGTGCGGGTTGCCTTTGGTGCAATCGGCTGATTGAGCCAACTCTCTTGGCCAAAGAGGCCAAGACAGATGCCGAGCGAAAGGCGCAGGCTTATGGCGTTGAGGAGCCGAACCCTGGCGTTATCAGTCTTAATGCGGTCTCCGCGGGGCACGCGGTGAATGATTTTCTAATGGATTATCTGGGTCTACGCGGTGATCGCTCCTTGCACTACCAGCACATCAATGCCCTGTGGGAGGCTGCAGTTGGTCGAACCGCGTAAAGACGCGGATTGTCCGGAATGTTCGAAAGGCGGGATGCGATTTGCGAGAAGCGATGGCGTAAATTTGCCATGTACAGAAGGCTAGCACCACCCGTTAACACCAATTGACGTCTTCCCGAATTGTAACGCGCGAATGGCTCGTATGCTTGAGTCACGTGGTGATCACCAACGAATTGGTGATCACCATGCGATTCTGTGCGTCCCGCGCTTGAGACAAGCCTTCAATTTCCGCGAGGTTCGAGCGGTTTCACTTGAACATACCCAACCGATACGACGCGCACGCTTAAAGTCGTGGCGCAACACCTGGCCTGCACGAGAAGGGAGGCGCGCAGCTCGGTGTGGGGGCAAAGAGCCCCGGCCTTGGGCCGGGGCTCTCGATCCGCCGCTCTAACGCGATGGAGTCAGTATTTGAAAACTACGGGGCCCCAGAACTTGTAGTTGAGCCGCGCGGTTAGCAGGTCGAAATCCTGGTGGACGCGATCGCTAGCGACCGCACCCGCGGGGCTGGCGAAGTTCACGTTACCGTCCTGCCGGAATAGATGGTCGTACTCGATGCCGACCGACCAATTCGGCGCGAAGCCGAATTCGATGCCCGTGCCGACGACGCCGCCCCAACGGATCTTGTCAGTGCTCGCTAGCTGCGCGCCGGCGAGGGAGTTGACCTGATAGGTGTTATCGGTCACCGCGGCACCGCCTTTGGCGTAGAGCAATACGTTGCTGATAGCGTAGCCGACTTGGCCTGTAAGCAGGCCGAACGATCCCGTCTTGGTCTGATTGATGTCGGCCGGGAAGGCGGCGCTGACGTTGGAACCGCTGAAATCGGCCCAGTTGCCTTGGCCTTCGACACCGAAAACCACCTGGCCCGTCTGCCAGCGATAGCCGAGCTGGCCACCAACGGTTCCGCCGCTCGCGTCATGAGAGCCCTCGGGCGTGACGCCTGCAAAATCCCAGGAGCTATGGGTCGAACCCCAGCCGCCATTGGCTCCAAGATAGAAACCGCTCCAGTCATAGATTGTGGCGGCGACCGGTGCTGGCGGTGCCTTGGTGTAGATGGGCTGCTGAGCGAGATCGGCGGCGAATACGGGCGCTGCCCCGATAAACGCGACGATGCTGGCAGTCACAAGCAACAACTTCTTCATTTCGAATACGCTCCTTCACATGTTCCCCTGCGCCGCACACGTCTTAACAGTGCTGTCCCGAATTGCTGTAGCTGTCGCGCAACATTCCCGCTTCCAGAAGCTCTTGAATCTAACGCCGCGTCAGGTTGCGCGCTCGCAAATCATGATCAAACCGGCACAACACGCATTGGTCAAACGTGTATCGAACCCAGGGGCGTGCGCGTCAATTCCAACATGCAAGTGAAGCAGCCGTTGAACGCGAACGAGGGCAATCGCGACAGGCGCGTGCACTGAAGCAGCGAGGATCGCAGGGAATCAAGCGAACGCTATCATGTCGTCCCATTTCCTCTGATCGTCACGACCCGGAAACCGGAAACACCCACCCTCTAGTCCCTCATGACGGATCACGTCACGGTCCGTGACTGGGCCGAAGGTTTAAACGATCAAGACCGCACTGGCATCAAACGCGGCACGCACGTCGCTGGTCTATCTCGTTCACAACATCATCAGGAAAGACCGCTTCGAACATAGTTGCCCAATAATGGCGGGTTCTCCACACTATGTTTCGTTCGAGACACAGTGTGCGCGCGACGACCACGCCGCCAAACATTCACGATGAGCCGTTGCCATCGAAGACGCAGCATGTTTGGCCCGTCTCTTGCTTCGATTGCGCTTAAAGGATTTGGCTCGACTTGATAGGAGGCGGTGAATGCCGGCCTGGTGGATCTTACAAGGGGTCGCGCTTTGATACTGCGCCGTCCTGATGTGCGACCAATCTTGATGAGGCGAACGCAACGGAGGTGGATCTGGTGCGAAGGAGGGAGCCGATTTCATTTAGAACAAGGAGGCGGCCTGCGAAGACTACTCGCGTCTATTAGGCCCATACGAACGGCACCTGGTGTCGTTCTCCACGACCAGGCCGACCACAATCTCAACAGAAAGAAGCAGTGAAGTACCTGGAGGACAGCAAGGACCGGGACATCGAGACCCGGCTTTCTCGTCTCGGCCGCGCGTCCGCCGATCATTCCGGGATGGTCAACATGCCCGTCTACCGGGGCTCCACAATTGTTTCGGAAATCCTGGAGGAATACGAATCGCGCAGGCAGAGCGATCCGACGGCCAACTACGGCCGCTTTGGCTCGCCTCTGTCCCGCGCACTCGAGCTTGCCGTTTGCGAACTGGAGGGCGGCTATCGCTCGCTCCTGTTTCCGTCGGGGGGGCTCTCTGCCTGCACGCATTCGCTTCTCGGCGTTCTGAGCGCGGGCGACCACGTTCTGATCAGCGACGGCGTCTAGGCTCGCGTACCTGGAAGTGAGCACGCGCGTCGCCCCGCCCATTCATGCCCGCGACGGATCTTCGCGGCAGCCTTCAGGGCGGCACGTGTTTGCTGAAGCCTTCTGAGGGGAAGGGCTCTCCAGTGGCTATGCCTCGCCGGCCCGACGCGCCTATTTTCCCCGGCAAGGGGCGTCGGGCTTTTTTGTGCTGCTCAGCCGAGAGACGCACAATGAGCTGTATCAACCAGCATGTGACATCCTTGGCCGTGTTGAACATCGACACACGTCGTGTTGGGTTCGTAGGATTTGGGACATTGTCAATGATCGTCGCGAAACCTCTCGGCCAATTTCCGTGGCACATCATTTGCAACAATCATCGTGGGCATGGACATAGGCTCCCCCAGCGCCACGTCGATGCCCCAACCTCGCCAGGTTGGGCCCGACGCACCTCCAGCCTGCCCCGAGGGCGTCGGGCTTTTTTATGTTGAGGCACTGCGATCGTTTTCATCCTTGCCATCGACCGCCCATATCGCTCTTAGGACCAGGGCGCGGCTCGCGCCGAGCAACGCGCAGCTCAGGATCTATCTTCCAATAGCGGGGCTGAATGTCTCAAGACGGTAGTCGTGGTCGCGGAGCGAAGATGAACGCCGACAAGCCCGAGGCGGGTGAGGCGGCCCATTCGACGATCGGGGTTCCGCAAAAGAGGTCGTGCGCAACTGTCGTCGGCAGATTTGCGTCATTCTCCGGGTACTTGACTAATCCAAGAGCCGGCACAGGCTTACCGCTGCAGCAAGACTCGCGGCGATGAACGCTTCCGGACCGTCAGCGCAGTAGGCGATAAGCATGGCCCACAAGCTCCCCGAAAACGCGATGCCCCAAATCATTTGTATCTGATCTTGACGCGGGCGAGCTCGGCGAGCCGCGTCGTCGGCGCATTGAACGCAGCACGCGCCCGTGGCCGCTTGAAGTCGCCCATCAAAGAGCTCCGGCAAGCCAGCAGATGCCCACCCAGAGAAGCGCGGCCAGGAAGATGGTAGAAAGCGACAAAAGTTGTTGGGTGGCCGACGCCAGGCGAAGATCACAACGCGCTGCTCGCATCGCGTCCTGCGCGTTGATCGGAGGTCGTCTTGGTTCGCGCCAGTGCATTATCAGTACTCATCTATGCCATAGTGGATCGAGGCGAGCGTCGGGACCCGCGCGAAATCGAATGTCATCATGAGCAGGCGAAACGGCCCCACGCCGCAAATTGATGATCGCAACGGCCAACGCACGGCCGACCTCATCGACAGCCGATTGGGACGTTAAGTCAGACCAAGCCCTGGGCGATCTCGGATTGGTCGAGGCAGGTATCGGTTCGATCGTGATTGCAACGACTGTCGAGTGCATCTCGGACGATTGCCAAGCCGCGATTCGTCGGCGTGTTGATCAGCGTAGGTCGAGCAAGTGTCATGATCGGCTGTGTGCGCGGTTGGCACCCGGCTCAACGCACTCAGACGCTGGACCTGGTCGGTCCACGTCTCCCGCGGTGCTTCAAGATGGAGAGAACTCGCCGACCGTACGGGTCGCCGACTCATCGCTTCGCCTCAAGATGAGCGCTCCGCATGAGCCTCAATTCGAGGTCTCGGAACAGGGTGTAATTCCGCCGAATCCATTGGTGCAGCTCCGCAGTCGAATCCTTCTCCTTGCGCAAATACCCGGTAAAGGAAAACGTCAGGCGATCGATATAGGCCTTCAGAAATTGGGGCAGTGCGAAGATGCGCAGCACGGGAGCGTGGTCCATTGCTTCGGGCAATTCGTTGCGCAGCACGAACTGATTATGGACGGTGATCAGCGCAGGTGCACGGACCTGGTGCCGTAACACCTCATAGCTGCGTGAGGAGACGCGATCGGCGCTCCCGACAAATAAGATGATTGGTGTGACATGGTTGCGTACCGCCTCCATCACGAACTCAATCTCCATGCACATTTTGAAGAACTCGTCGAATGCGTGGAAACCAAGATCAACCACCTTCGCGACCCCGTCGTCCAGGATAAGCCGGTCCATCAACTGCATCTTGCCCCAGGTGTCGGTCACATCTGCCGTCTCGGTAATGTTGGGCAGGTAATCGACCAGCGACGGCTCCCTCAAATTGATATCGAAGGAGAGCACGGATCCGTTCTTGAGCAGCAAGAACTCGCTCAAAAGCCGCGCGGTCAGGGTCTTGCCGACCTGTAGGCCGGGAGAGCAGATGATGTAGACCGGCGTAGGTGGCATCCCCAGCGACATCACACGAGCTTCGTATATTCGCCAAGGTGCATGCCAAAAGGACTACGTTTCACTGCTGCGGGGTACTGATGTGGCGCCAGTCAGATCGGTCAAGTCAATGCGGTCATACTCGGACCAGACATTGGCGAGCCAGTGCCGGACATAGCCCCGCAGCACAAAGGAGTAGTTCGCGATCTCATCGAGCGGTCCTTTGTTTGCGACGAAATTGACGAACGAAACAGAAGCGACCTCGACCTGCTCATAGGCCATCTCGTTGAGTTTCGGGATCGTCAGTTCGGTGGCGCCCTTGATGCGGTGAAAATACGAGTCGTAGGTCGACTGATCCCACTGAAAGAACTGGGTATCATTGATGAAATTCTTGACGAGGAAGTATTTCGCGCCGTTCATGAAATTGGCAGTTTCGGCGATCTCGTCCAGAGAGGCGATCGAAGGGCCGAGGATATGGAAGACGGCAAAGGTGATCTGGCCGGACTTTACTGAATCCAAGAACCCGATGTCGCGCAATGAGTTTAGAGCGACCGATAGCAAACCTGCGCGGACGTCGATCACGGTGACCGACAGCCCAGCGTTCAGGGTGTCGAAGATCCTCATCTGGTCTGTCGTCGTGGTCATATCGACGATCTCAGTGATGTTGGAGTGAAAGCGCTTCAGCGTACCTCGCGGTGACTCCGTGTCAAAGGCGCGGGTCTGCACCTTGTTCACGTTGAAATAGTCCAGAAGCGTCCGACATACGGTCGTCTTGCCGACCCCACCCTTGTCCGCGCCCACCACAATCACAACCGGCTTCGCCATGGAATTCCCTTTAAGACACGCGCTACGCCAACCGCGAGGCGCGATCGACAGTCTTTGCTTTGGACGTGAACATGGCAGAAAGAAGAGGCAGTCGAAGTTTTGCAAATTTATGCGAACGATGTCTGACGTGGCGGCGCTCTACGTCAGGTTTGCGGCCATCTAACAGCTCAGAGAATCCGGACTGCGGTCCGCATCTTCGACCTGACGTCGCGTCAGGTTTTTAGCTCCGAACGCCAAGCACATTCGGCGTCTATCGCGTATAGGCAATAACGAGCCGACGGTGCGGCGTCACACGCCGCCTGCTCGCTTGCAGGCGAGGGCGCGCCACGCAGAGACATCTTGGGCAAAACGTGAGCGGGCCTTGAAAGCCAGATAACTGGACCAGCGGCAGGACCAGCTTAGCCGAAAGACGGCATCGTGCGCTGTGCCTCGGTTGAATCAGGAGAGAGATTTTTCGATTGAGGTGTTGTCTTGATGGAAGTGTGGACAGCTTCGCGGTTGAGCGACATCGCGCAGCCAAGTGTGCAGCATGAGCGTCGACATAAGCCATCGGGCGGGTTATGCCGTGAGCGCACATCATGCTAGGGCCGTCGCGAGGCGGGCGTCGCCGCGGGACGGTTCGCTGTTTTGTCGGTCATAACTTGGCCGTCAATTCGCGAGATGACGTTTGCGTACGGGCCAAGATGAGAAAAGGAAGAGGGTGATCCAGGCTGAAATGGATGTAGTCGAGCACATGCTCGCCTCGCCAACCAGACGCGCGCTGCAAAGTCGGGTTGCGCCTAGTAACGAGCAGGTTGCGCATCATTTCGAACGCGCCTGCAAGAGAAATGGACTCCTCGTTACGCCGGCGTCCGACATTCGAATCTTCAAGCGCCTCGCGCACGAGGTTCCGAAGGCAGAGTCGATTCTGGAATTGATCGCTCCGCGTACCGGTGAGTTGCAATGAATGAGCCAATAGAGTTGATTTGATTTTGCGAGCGGAGTCACTTTCCGTGCACGCAAAAGCCCTCGGCGTACGTCGGATGTAAACGGCGCCGAGGGTGTTGTTCGCGGGTTGTGTTGTGGCGCACTCCCGTTTGGCGCGTCGTAGTGTTCCAGAACGACGGGACGCTGGGTCGTGCCACAATCCCCGTCGTCACACTTTGCGTGTCTGGTACAACGCGACCGAGCCTGGTGGCAGCAACCATGTGTCACGTTGGGTCCACCGCGTGGCACACGATCGCGCCTTGATAAGCCAATCGAGGAGTAGTGCCGCCCCAGGCAATTGGAAATGACGTCTTGCCCTCTCGTTTATTCCTGCTTGAGGAGATCGGGCAAGGCTCAGATCCTCGAGCGCATAAGACGTTGATTGTTGCGACCGTCAATAGCCAGCGCGTCACGCCAAATTGTCGAAAACCGCGCGGATCGGCGGCAGCTCGTTTCTCGAGCGGTGAGCACCGGTCTATCATACCGATCTTGAAGGAGGCGGCCATTCAGCCGCCCGGGGTCGTCCAGCATCCGTTCAAGGTGAGGTAGCCGACGATCCGCACGTCGACCAGCCAACGGACGAGTATACGGCGCCATCGAGGGAAAGCGTGTTCGCTGATCGCAACGCAGAGCGTTGGTGGCGGACGGGCATGTTCGATGGTTGTTGGCCGGAACTGAAACGGTGCCCGCTCTGACGGTCGGCCGCGCTCAGCAGCTCTCGACCATACGCTTCGCCACGCATGGCATTACAGGGGCGCCCCTTGCGCGCCTGCCTTGTGCCGCAGACGGGTGGCGGCAGTTTTGTTGATCTGCATCGCCAAATGTCGCTTCTGTAGCAAAGCGCATTGTCGCGTTCGGACGCATGTCGGATTTGCTTCGGTTCTCTGACCTGGCGAACGACCGACACGTGGCTCAACAGACTGTTTTCAGACGTGAATTCATGACCGGCGCGAATTGGTACGACAATTGCTGGTCCTCAGGCCAGCTCGGAAGTTCTGGAGGCCCGCATGAACGGTTTCGTCTGGATCAAGCAAATTTGCGACTTCGCACGGGTACGCGTCCGAGGTCCTGGCCCGGCGTACCACGGTGTTGCCGACCATTGTAGACCCTACGATTGGATCGCGGTGCGATCAGTGGCGGATGTAACGGAGCACGTGTGGCAACGAGCTGACACTATCGGCCATTGTCGCTCGAGACGCCGTAAAGTTCTTGGGCGAGGCTCGGATCTTCCGCAACGGCCATCGCGTGTAGCTTACCGACCGCGTCTTCGCCAGTACCAAACAGTGAGAGCGGAAGCGTGTCGCTCTACCAGGGATTCTGGTCTCCGAGACGCAAACAAGAATCTCGAAGCTCCGGCATCCCTGCGGCACCAGCTGTTACAGGGTCGCAATGACTTAGAAGGCAATCATGCTCAAGTCAGAACGGTGCGCTCCGACAGCGCGCTGGCGGCCGCTTTCCCTGCTCTCGATAGTCAGCCCCACGCGATGCGACGAGCCGCGGGAGGCCACCTCGTGCCGGACAGGATGCCGCACCGTGCGCCTCGTCAGCGCTCCGCCTCCAGCCACGTGAACAAGCTGTCCACACGACCGTCACGATGTGATCGCGCGCCTGCGGCGCCGATACATCTCCGCTGCCATATCGACGCATCCCTGCTTCGAGCTGCCCATTCCTTCTGAGCGCCCGCTCAAGGAGGTCAACGAATGCGGGAACTGCGTGCCGCAAGGGTCGAGCTCGCATTGCAAAGACGCGAAGCCTGGCGGTGAAGGCGATTGAACGACGCTCTGCCGTCAACAAGCTCCGCGCAACGACGCACGACGGCACTTGGGGCGCGCGGCCTGATGAGGCGCTACATGGATCTTTTCAGTTTCATCGAATCCGCCAGGGGAACGCACTCCATCGAGGCCGTTTTCGACCTTCTCGTAAGCTGTGCGAGCGAGGAAGGCTTCAGTGAGGTCGCTTATGGCGCCCTCACTTTCGCGGAGGCAAGTGGCCTACCGGAATATCTGCCCTCTGCGGTAACCGTGACCTTCCCGACCGACTGGTGCCGCCGGTATGTTGAGCGCAAGTACCGGATCATCGATCCGGTGGTACGGCGGGCACCAATGCTTTCGCGGCCCTTCCTGTGGGACCAACTTGCCAAGAAATGTCAATTGCAACCCGGCGAGCAGCGCGTACTCGCAGAGGCCAAAGAGGCAGGTCTGAAGCACGGGATGAGCGTGCCGTTGTACGGACCGTTGGGCCAAGTGGCTGTAGCGTCCTTTGCATCGCCGTTCGACGATGCCGATCCTCAGTGCCAGATGAGTCATCTCACCGTACTAGCCTGGCACTTCCACATCGCCTTGGCAGAGATCTCGCGCCCCTCGGATAGCGGCTGCAATAGCGACGTCGCACTGTCTGAGCGAGAAAAAGATTGCTTGCGATGGGTGGGCGAGGGCAAATCCTCTTGGGAAATAGGCAAGATACTCGAGGTGAGCGAGAATACCGTCAACTTCCATCTCAAGAACGCGATACGAAAGCTGGGGACGTCGAACCGGACCCATGGAATTGTCAAGGCTATCCGCCACAACCTCATTTGAATTCCCCGCCCGTCAGCGCTACACCGACCCGATCGCCTGGTGATGGACGATCGTTTCAGCCGCGATGTGGACCCTACGAAACAGGACGGTGTTTCGAGCCGGACGCAGTCGTGGAGAGCGTTGCCGGCAGACAGCCGCTTTGGCAGCATAGGGTACGAAGGGCGGCTAGACATCCACTGCCGCCCGCCAAAAACTGAGCGGACGCCAAGTGTTTCAGTCAGCACCGGCTTAAGTCCGCGGGTGCAGTCACGGATCGGCCCTGATCGTGCCGGCGCGGACAATGCGTCTGGGAGGCGGCGCACAATGCTGTCATTTCTGAGGTGGCGGCAAGGTCATTCCCACGTTGGTCCAGCTGCCAAAAATCGGTCCTGACAGATCCTTCTGCAGACCGGTCAGCACGGCAACGGGACCGGCGTAACCGTGGCGATAAACGATGACCACAGACCGGTCGTCGCTAGAGGTAAACCGGAAGCTCCCGGTAAAATGTCGGCTTAGCAACACCGCAATGTTTGTGCTCCGACACAATGGGCAGCTGATCGGTGGTGGACCTGCGGCATCGCGGTCAGAAATCGATGCAGTCGATTCGACGAGCCCAGATCGCTTGGAGTAATTGTCGAGTTCCTCCAGCTCGGGAGCGCTGATCGTCCCGACGTCGGCCTTCAAGTTGAGGTCATACATCCGATCGATCTCCGCGTCGCGCTGCTGACGCACCCGCATCCCCGCACAATGCGCAGCTTGTTCTTGCCGTTGCTGCTCGGTGAGCTGGGTCACGCGCGAGCTGTCGCCATTATCCGCGGCTCGCTTAATCTCATCTGTCAGAAGACCTTGACGGGAATTAATCCGCCGATCCCCATCCTGGCGTTGCATCATCTCTTCGAGCAACTCCGGAGCGAGATTGTTCATCTGCTGGACTTTGCTCTCGCTAACATACGTCTCGTTGCCTTGGGCATCGACATAGATGAGGCTGGAATAGACCGGTGACGCTTCAATCGTCCACACGGGAGGATACGGCCCGTCAACGAACCCGAACACGGTGTCATTTAGCGTCCCGCCGCCGACGTAATAGTGAGCCGGTGTCTCCCGATACTCGAGTTGGCGATGTGGTGCCAAGTCGTTCGAGCCACGATGATCGATGACGTCTTCAATGAACAGCACGCCAGGCGTACCCGGATGTGCGTCAATGTATCTTTTAGCTTGTTCATAACGAAAAGCGCGACGCTGCGTTGTTTGTGGCGCAGGTCCATATACGTCCGCAAGAAACGTGACGGTCGGGTCAATGGACCCTGACTCTGCAATATCAGTCGGAAGTGGGCTAGCTTCCTCTGGCGTTCCAAATGGCCTCCTTGCGGACGTTGCTGAGGGTGATCGATCAGCAGCCTCATTTGGCGCGGCATCTTTCTTCACCGCGGCAAGCAGGTGCGCCGAAGCCGCTCCCGAGAGGGCGCCAGAACTTGGTTGTTGAGCATTGGCTTGAGCTTGACCGAGAGCGAGCATGCTACAAGCTGCAAGTATCTTCCGCATTGGAGAGCCTCCGTTTTGGTGTGGTGCAGCCCAGGCCAACAAGCGCGCAAAACCGCACCAGTTGACCAGCTGGATCGATTGTCGAGAGTACCAAGCAAGTCCTGTTCGGGTACGAAAATCACGAGCGGTGCGCTCGTCCCCATGCCATGTGCATCACTGCTTGGAGCGGCTGAACGAACCCATCGAGCCGTGATTAGTTGCGGTCAATTCATTCGGCCTGTTCGACGACATTGTCTTGCCAACGGTAGACGATGAAGCCGGGAGCCGAATTGTCTCCCTTGGCGTCGAACCGGACGACCCCGATCACCGTGTCAATCGCCTGCGAACGAAGCGCAGCTGCCACTTTCGGTGAATCAAAAGTGCCGGCGCGCTTTGCGGCTTGCGCCCATGCCTGGACAGCTGCATAGGCGTAAAGCGAGTAACCTTCCGCAGACCGGTTGGACGCCCTGAGCCTTGCCACGACGCTCGCCGCGTCAGCATTCTTGGTCGGATCCGGCATAAAGGTGAACAGTGTTCCGTTTGCGGCGTTGCCCGCGATCGTCGAGAAATCGTGGGTCATCAGCGGATCATTGGCCATCACGGTTAGACCTGCACCTGCTTCTGAGGCCTGACGTACGATCAGCCCGATCTCATTGTAGTAGCCACCGATGTAAGCAAGTTTGATTCCGTCTGCTTTCATTCTCGAAACCAGAGCCATGTAATCCTTCTCCCCGGCCACATAACTTTGTCGCTTCACATCGCGCCTCCCGACCTCTCGAAGATGCGTCGCAACGACATCGGCAATGCCTTTGCCAGCGGTGCTCTTGTCGTCGAGTACGGCAATCTTGCTGTTGGGGAAATGCCGGCGGATATATTCGGCTGCTACGACACCTTGCTGGTCGTCGCGCCCACAGATGCGAAACACGGATTTGATGCCACGCTCGGTTAGCGCGGGATTGGTGGATCCGGGCGATATCTGAACAAGTTGCGCCTCGTCGTAAACATTAGAAGCCGGTATCGACGATGAAGAGCAAAAGTGGCCAACGACCAACTTGACCTGATCTGATGCAAGCCGATTGGCGACTACGACGGCCTGCTTGGGATCGCACGCGTCGTCGGCGACGCTCAACACGACCTTCATTCCTGGAAGGAGGCCTGACGCATTCAAATCATCGACGGCGGCAGCAGCACCGTCTCTCATCTGCGCTCCAAGCGCAGCATTGCTTCCGGTCATCGGTGCTGCCACAGCAATATTGATGTCGGCCGCAGATGCAGCGGACATCAAAGCAAGGAGTGGAATAGCAGCCAGAGAAATGGCGCCATGGATTGACATTTTGAGCTCCCCATGCGGGCTTGAGTTTGCGGCCGGTTTTGCCTGGATTTAGTTATTTTTGCTGAGGCGTCGCACAATGACAGCGGTGGGACCGGCGGCCCTTACTGTGAGCCGTGCTCCGCCCGGTGCTCGCGCGCGTGCCGTGAGCTCTTTTTCTTTGCCAGGCACTCGGGCAGGGTCAGAGGAAAGATGGCTCGGACCACATTCGCGGTCGGCGCAAACGAATTCGCGCTGATCAGACTCTGGTGGCGTCATAACGATCCTTCATTGCATGCCGAACGCCGAGAACGGGCACCATGGAAAACCAGGCGTGCGCGGCTAGGCAACCCTCGCTCGCGAGAGCGTTCCCCGCGTTGATCCGGCGTCATCCAGGTTCAATTATACAATCTGACGTCACGTCCGATTCAAGCCTGTTCGAGATACGCATCTCTCGAATGGTCGTGAGTGGTTCTCGTGGAAGGGACGACAGCGCTAGATTGGTGGGAAGGCGCGAAGAGCCCGAGCCAAAAAACGCAGCATTCGCGGCTTGCGGCCGCCGATCGCTTGAATGAACGGAGGCACCTAAATCGGCGGCTGCGTTAGTGCCTATCCTGCAATGCGGCCATGGCAAGATCGAGATACTGCATCAAGCCGTGGTTCCAGCCGGCCAGGTTGCGTGGCGTGCTCAGTCGCGCAAGAACCTTCAGCATGGTTGAGGCCGCCGGATCAGTCCCTGCAATTTCTGTGATGAGTGAGCGCGCCTTGAGTGCCACGGCAGCGGCCCGCTCGCTGCAAGGGTGCTCGCCGCGATCGAGACAATGGCGTAACTCATCCCGGATCTTTCGCCAGCGCTCTTCTCGATCAACGCCGAGCGCGCACGTGCATCGCGGAGCCTGGGGGCGTGCTTCAGCGCGCGAAGCCGCACTCAGAGCAGCAGGCAGCTCATGCACACTGACTTGCGTGTCAGAGTCCGTCGTCATGTTCCGCAAACGATCCCGCAACTGGGTCGTGCGCGTGACCTGAAGTTCAATTTGCACCAAGTGCTTGCGCAGGAGGTCAGTAAGTGAAGTCGTGCCTCCCATTGCTGTGCGAATATCATTCAGCGAGAAGCCAAGCTCGCGCAGCGCGCGAATTTGCGACACTCGTTGAATGCTTTCGCGTTCGTACATTCGGTGACCGCCGTCCGTGCGTTCGGACGCACTGAGCAGACCCGTATGCTCGTAGTGATGCAGAGTGCGTACCGTTACCCCGGTAGCCTCCGCGAGTTCTCCAATGCGCCATCGACGCCTTCGTGGTGTAGCTTTGATCATGATGTTCAATTGGCAAGCCTACAACCTGACGTCACGTGAGAATCAAGCTACTTGAATCAGCTGGTTGAACAGTCGTCCATTCTGACGCAAGCAGGCGGGCGCTCCTCAGATCGCCGCTCAACCGAGTGGGCAGATGGAAGGGCGTCGAGCAAGAGCATAAGGGACGCCAAACCGGATTGGCTTGCTGCTGTACGCTCCAGAACAAGTTTGGCAATTGCGATCCGGTTTTCAGGCGTTCGCATACATGCCGGCAGTGACGCGATGGCTCTATCAAAGGTCGCGCCGAGGACCGTGAGATCTTCCGGATCGTAGATACCACTATACTGCAGCAACATTCGGCTCCGTGTTTGTGATCGTGTTAGGTGGGCGAGGCGCTTGACTGCGCCGTTGGGCGAAAAGACGACAGATCGGCGGCGTTCATCGAGGGAGGCGCGATAAGCGCTCAAGTGACGCGGTTGTGCAACAGCGACCGACTTTGCGTTGCCTGAAATCCAGGCAGCCGAAGCCAAGCGAATCTGGACAATCGAATGCTCTGCGGAATCCACAGCTGACTGGTGCGCGAAACTGACGGCGAACTGTTTGAGACAGGGCATCGCGGCGCCTGAACGATCACCGCGAGGACCGGCGGAGATGCGGCAGGAATAGAGATGGCGCGGTGATGGCAAGTGAGAACGACGCATGAGAGCGGCTCGCTTGCGGTGCGTCATTGAGGGAGAGCAGGCGCTCTTTTGCGCGAGGGGCCAAGGACTTTCGAACTGTCATTCCCGTGCCCGTGCGGATACCGGAGCCGGATTACCGTCTGATATCTGCGCGGTGGTGAGTTCAGGGAGGACACCGGCTGGCGCAGGCGCGAGGCGGTTTCGCATGGTCTGGAACGAGTTCAACTTGCATGTTCGTGCACCCCTTGGCGTGTTCGACATGTGGATCGGCCGCAAATTGCGCCTTGCCCATCGCGTCAACTGATTCGCAATTTCGTCATCGATCGACACCGATCAGGACTGCCACAGACCAATGACATGTTGGCTCCATTACCAGGGACGATTGCAAGCGACACATTGCGTGTCGATGAATACGGCGGGATTGCGCGGCTATCACCAAAGTGAGGCGTCGTCAAATTTTCGCGGCGACAGAGTGATGATGATCCAACAGACTTGGCGCGGTCAGTAGCCCGGGTGTGTTGTATCTGCTCAGCCCTTCGCTCTTGGCTCGGCGTCCTACGCCGGCTCTGATGGCGGGGCCGAACATTGAACGCGAACATGCAACAAAAGAACGTTTGGTTCCGTCTGCCGCCATTCACTAGCAGGTCGCTTTCAGTTCACATCTGAATTTTGCAATAGTGTTCCATTCACTTGGAAGGCGAATACTCAACCAAGGCCTTGCGGGTTGCTGCAGTCGCGCGCGTCGTAGGCATGCGCGAGGCCTGCTCCAACATGATTGTCCGCATCCAGATGCTTGCCGGATCGGTATTGTGAAGGGCCGGCCATTGGACGGCCTCGATGAAGGACGAAATTGGCAGCGGAAGTTCGACGATCCGCAGGGGCATCGTCTTTCCGAAATGCCTGGCCAGCAACAGCGGCATCGTGCCTATACGATCAGTGCCCAAGAGCATGGGCGGAATCATGCTAAAGCTCTGCACGACAACCTCGAGGCGTCGCTTGAGACCGTGCTCAATCAAGAACCATTCCTCGATCGAAGGCCTTCGCGTACGCCCGAATTTGGCCGCTACGTGTCCCATCGACATGTATTTCTCGAACGTCAGCTTGCGTAAGAGCTGCTTGTTGCTCCGGCACCCCACGCATACAAGTTTCTCCTCGAACAGCGTCGCTCTCGGATGGGAGCGCGACATGTACATTTCCGGCAAGACAAGGAAGTCAATCTCACCGCGCTGGAGAAGCTCATCGGGGTCGTCGGCGAGGGGCAAAAATTCGAACGCGACGCCGGGAGCCTCTCGTGCGACCCTCTCCACGATGGCTTGAAAAAACACGACCATGACGAAGTCGGAAACGCCGATCCTGAACCGGCGATCCGATAGAGCTGGATTGAACTCTTCCCGCGAAATAATAGAGAGCTGGATGTGCAGCAGGGCCTCGCGAATTGGGCCGGCGAGCCCCTCTGCACGCGGCGTTGGGACAAGTTCCCGGCCCCTCATCGCAAATAAATCGTCGCGAAAGTAGGCGCGCAATCGGCCAACCGCCGCGCTCATGGCCGGCTGGCTCAAGTTGATTCTGCGCGCAGCCGCCGTGAGGGTACGCTCCGTCATCAGAGCGTCGAGCGCGACAAGAAGGTTCAGATCAAGCCCTTTGAAACGCATGGTGAGAAGTATCCAACCCGTGGATGTCTACCATAGAAACAATCGATTTTACCAATTTGGTGCGGTGCGAGATACCAAAAACGTCGGATCGGAGTCAGGCGTACCACAATGAATATTAATCGTTGCCCCATCCCCGAGCGGAATTCTCTGGCGTCCTGTAAGCGGCGCATGTCCATCGCGACCACGCCGCTCCTCGGTCCGGGTAAGCCGCATTGCGCCGGCACGAGGCGGCAAGTGCGCCTAGCCCGGCGCAGGCGCTTCGTGCCGACAAACCTTCGTATAGCTTTTCGAAACGTTACTCTATCGCCCAGCGACCTACTTACGGCTGCCGCGGGACGGCTCTCGTGCCTTGAGTTTTGGAGCAACCAGAAGTTGCCGAGCGCAGATGTCAAGCGCCTCGGCGACGCGTCGAAATGGATCGCGGCTCGAAGGCGATCTGCCCAAAGTGCCGCTGAAATATCTGCGCGATCTCATGCGAATGGCGTCGCGCCTCAATGTCATCTCCAAGTCGCCTTCATCGTGAACGCGGCTCCTCCGAACGGTGAGCACTGGATCCGGGAAATGCGCGCCGACGTGTCCCGCGGGCTCATGAATGCTCCCGGCGAGAATGAGTGACTCGCGTGCATAAAATGCCACATCAGATATCGAGCGTCGCAACGGGGGCCGCCATGAACATTGCCATACCCAACGATACAGGAGTGTTCTCCACGCACTCCAAAGTGCGGTGGAGGGTGTGCTGGGAAAACGAGTTGCAACTTGCTGAACACATCGAACTGTCCGAGTTCTTTCGCAAGACGTACGGGCCGACCGGTGAATTCAATGCAAAACCGTTCGAAGGCGGACGAAGCTGGGCCGGCGCGAGGCCTGAGATTCGTGCCATCGGCTACGATGCACACGGCATAGCAGCTCATATCAGCGCACTGCGCCGCTTCATCAAAGTCGGAGAGGTCGACCTGCTCGTGGCCGAGCTGGGATTGTACGGCGTACGTCCGGATCTGGAGGGGCTGGGGATCACGCACTCAATGCGGGTGATGTATCCGGTGCTGCAGCAGCTCGGGGTTCCGTTTGGTTTTGGTGCTGTTCGGCCGGCGTTGCAGAAGCATGTGACGAAGCTGCTCGGTCGTCAGGGGCTTGCCACTATTTTGCCGGGAGTGCGCGTGCGCTCAACACGGCCGGACGTGCATCTGGACTTGCCGCCGACCCGTACCGACGACGATTTGGTGGTTCTGGTCTTCCCAATCGGACGTCCGATGAGCGAATGGCCGGCCGGGACCATGATCGATCGGAACGGGCCAGAGCTGTGACCTACCTCGGCCGCTTGTCGGAAGCGCGAAGCGAGCACGTTAGCGCCACCGGAGATCGTAACGTTTACCTGACCTTTGACGATGGTCCGGATCCACGTTGGACAGCTTCTATCCTTGATGTTCTTGCGGAGCACGGGGTGCCGGCGACTTTCTTCGTCATCGGGGCGTGCGCGGCAGCACATCCGAAGCTGATCCAACGAATAATCGCAGAAGGGCATGAAGTCGGAAACCACACGATGACCCATCCCGATCTCTCCAGATGCGAACCAGCTGAGGTGCAATATGAGATTCATTCGGCGAGCGAGGTCATCAGGACGGTGTGTCCCGAGGCGTTACTGCGGCACATGCGTGCTCCGTATGGCATTTGGACCGACCAGGTACTCACGACGTCAACCAAAGCCGGACTGGTCCCCTTGCACTGGTCAGTAGACCCGAGAGACTGGTCTCGTCCCGGGATTGAGGCGATTGTTGACGCAGTGCTGGCGTCGGTCCGGCCGGGTGCTGTTGTGCTCTTGCACGACGGATGTTTTCCCGTCGAGCGCGAACAAGCCATCGATTGCGGTCGCGATCAGACCCTCGAGGCGCTTTCCCGGCTTATTCCAGCATTGGGCGAGCAAGGGTTCGCCATCCGCTCGCTTCCTCAATCTCATTGAAAAAGAGCCGCCCCCATGAATCTGCTTGCCACAACAAGCGTTGTCGCCGTGTCGTCCTACGCCCTGCTGTCCGCCATCTACAGGAGCGTGCAGACGCTCAATGCGCTCCGAACACAGGTCCCGTCCCCGACTGACTGTGCATCAGAAGCTGGCCCGTTGCCGAGCGTCGATGTGATTGTGCCCTGCTTCAACGAGGACCCGCGCACGCTTTCGGCGTGCCTGGAGTCGATCGCAAGCCAAGATTACGAAGGGCAAGTGCGGGTATACGTGGTTGATGACGGATCGGAAAATCGGAAATCACTGCGACCTGTACAGGACGCCTACACAGATGATCCGCGATTCAATTTCGTGTGGCTGGGAAAGAATGTCGGCAAGCGCAAAGCGCAAATTGCAGCGATGCACCGTTCATCCGGCGATTTGGTTCTCAACATCGATTCTGATACCACAATCGCCGTCGACGTGGTGACAAAGCTTGTACGGAAGATGCAAAATCCAGCGGTTGGCGCTGTTATGGGGCAGCTCACAGCCAGTAATCGAACCGGCACTTGGCTGACCAGGCTGATAGATATGGAGTACTGGCTGGCTTGTAATGAAGAGCGTTTGGCGGAATCTCGCTTCGGAGCCGTCTTGTGTTGCTGTGGCCCGTGCGCCATGTATCGCCGATCGGCGCTCGATTTGGTCCTCCACGAGTACGAGACGCAGTATTTTCGAGGAAAGCCAAGCGACTTCGGCGAGGATCGCCATCTCACGATCTTGATGCTCGCGGCCGGATTTCGAACTGAGTACGTTCCTGACGCGATGGCAGCAACAGTCGTTCCGGACAGGCTGGTGCCATACCTGCGGCAACAATTGCGGTGGGCACGGAGTACCTTCCGGGATACGGCGCTTGCGCTACCCCTCCTGGCAAGCCTCGACTTCTACATCACGCTGGACATTGTCGGGCAGAACCTCCTTCCGCTCCTGCTCGGCGTTTCAATACTGATGGCGCTTGCGCAAATCGCACTTACGAGCGATTTACCGTGGGCGACAGTACTGATCATCACGTCAATGACCATGGTTCGCTGCAGCTTGGCAGCACTTCGTGCCCGACAGCTTCGCTTTATCGCTTTCGCTCTACACAAACCTATCAGCATGTTTCTGTTACTTCCTGTGAAGGTATATGCGTTGTGTACATTGAGCAACAGCGACTGGTTGTCGCGCAAGTCCGCCAATATGCCGGATTCAGGTGACGGTCAGGCCAGCACGCCGAGGCAGAGCGCCAGGTTAGATGCCACAGGCCATTCGGGTATTGCACCGTCTATCGGCGAAACGGCTACACGTGCACATGCTTTTGATGTTGACGGTACCTGACAGGCCTGGAGGCGACGCGTAACTGCGCGCGTCAAAGAGGTGAGAAGCTCGTGAGCCTAGACAAGAACTATCAGTTGCTAGAGCGAGAATTGGTCGCCGATGACCCGTGGCGTCTGGACGCGAATCCGTTCGAGCGGGAGCGCTACACGCAAATGCTTCGGATGTCGCTCTCCCGCCAAAGCATCACAAGCGCGTTGGAAGTCGGGTGCGCTGCCGGCGCATTCACCGAGATGCTCGCGCCTCACTGCAAACGGCTCACGGTAGTCGGCGTCGTGCCGCAGACTATTAGCCGCGCACGTCGCCGGACGGAGAGATGGTCACACATAGGCTGGAAAGTCGCCGACCTCCAACACTTTTCACCGCCAGAGCGGTTCGACCTTATCGTTGTAGCAGAAGTTCTCTATTACCTCAGCGACACGCTGGAGATGCGCACAGCGGTCGACAACTTGGTAGGAATGCTCGCGCCAGACGGGCTTCTGGTTTTCGGATCGGCGCGCGACCACATCTGCCGACGCTGGGGGCACGTGGCCGGTGCAGAGACGGTCATCGCCATGTTGAACGAAGCGTTGATCGAAGTCGTGCGTGTCCACTGCCAAGGTGAATCGGTTAACGAAGATTGCTTGATCGCCGGCTTTCGGAGGCCGGCTGCATAAGCAATCCGTTGTGCAGGCTGACATATCACTATGTCAGAGTTGCCGTATCGCAGACGGATCGCATTGCGATTGTTGAAGGCGGGGTCAGCGAGCTGGTCCCACCGACAAGTTGTAGCAGAAGGAATAGAAAAAATGCTCGGCGGCGTCGAAGCAGCGCCAATCTCAAGGCGAACGATCGCGATGGAGCCGGCGCCGATCACGCCGGCTGACAGGGGGGCCGAGCGCGTGTCGAACGTGGCGATCGATTTCACGGCCGTGAAAAAATCCTATGGCGAGAAGGTGGTCGTCGACCAGCTGTCGTTCACGGTGGCGTCGGGAGAGTGCTTTGGCCTGTTGGGACCGAACGGTGCGGGCAAGAGCACGATTGCGCGTATGGTTCTCGGGATGTCCACGCCCGAGGCTGGCAAGATAACTGTGCTCGGCGAGAAAGTGCCGGCACGCGCTCGATTGGCGCGCAAGCGCATCGGCGTCGTTCCGCAATTTGACAATCTTGATCTCGAGTTCACCGTACGCGAAAACCTGCTGGTGTTCGGGCGCTATTTCGGGATGACAGCAAAGGATGTCGAGAAGATCACGCCGTCCCTTCTCGAGTTCGCCCGCCTTGAGAGCAAGGCAGATGCGCGGGTGACCGAACTGTCCGGTGGCATGAAGCGGCGTCTTACGCTGGCCCGGGCGCTCATCAACGATCCAGAGATCCTTATCTTGGATGAGCCGACCACCGGGCTCGATCCGCATGCGCGGCATTTGATTTGGGAGCGGCTGCGCGCGCTGCTGTCGCGCGGCAAGACCATCCTTTTGACGACGCACTTCATGGAGGAGGCGGAGAGATTGTGCGATCGCCTGTGCGTCCTCGAGGCAGGACGCAAGATCGCCGAAGGGCCGCCACACACATTGATCGACGAACAGATCGGTTGCCCGGTCATTGAGGTCTACGGTGGTGATACGAACGAGCTCTGCGCACTCATCAAGCCGCTCGCTCAACGCACCGAAATTAGCGGCGAGACGCTCTTTTGCTATGCGCCGGATCCAGAGCAGGTGCTCATGCGGCTGCGTGGGCGGACCGGCCTTCGTCTGCTTCAGCGGCCGCCGAACCTTGAGGATGTCTTCTTACGGTTGACCGGACGGGAGATGAGGGACTAGCGATGTGGGAGCAGTATGCCGCGGCTCTGCCCGCCAATGCGTGGAACTGGAGCGCCGTATGGCGCCGGAATTATATGGCTTGGCGCAAAGCGGCGCTGGCATCGCTTCTTGGAAACCTCGCTGAGCCCATGAGCGCCTTGTTCGGTCTCGGCTTCGGCTTGGGACTGATGATCGGCCAGGTCGATGGCATTTCATACGTCGCCTTTCTGGCAGCTGGAATGGCCGCGACAAGCGCGATGATTTCCGCGACCTTCGAAACCGTCTATGGGGCCTTCGCTCGGATGCACGCCCAGCGCACCTGGGATGCGATTCTCTGCACGGAGCTCACACTTGGCGACGTCGTTCTCGGTGAATTGGCGTGGGCAGCGACAAAAGCCGTTCTGGCAGGGACGGGAATTACGATTGTAGCCGCCGCGCTGGGCTATGCGGCGTGGCCGTCTATCCCTTATGCGCTGCCAGCCATTGCGCTCACAGGTGTTGCCTTCGCCAGCCTCGCCATGGTCGTGATAGCGCTCGCGCCCAGTTACGACTACTTCGTGTTTTATCAGACCCTCTTTCTCACACCCATGATGTACTTGTGCGGCGCGATCTTTCCCGTAGCTCAACTGCCCATCGCGCTGCAGCGCGTAGCAGAGGCGTTGCCGCTGGCACATTCGATTGACCTCATTCGGCCGGCAATGCTGGATCGGGACGCCAGCAGCGTCGGCCTGCATGTGGGCGTACTTTGCATATACACTGTAGTCGCGTTCGTCGCATCGGCTTTGCTGCTTCGCCGCCGGCTGATGCGTTGAACAAACAATGCCCAACATAGTGTGAATCAGTTCTGCGGAATAATTTACGGGTGTGAAGCCAGCGGCAAGGATGCTCGTATCACGCCGATATATCCGGCTTATGGAACGATAGTATCACGTGTGGGCTGATCTAGCCTCATTGGTTAGAGGCTGGACTGTTTCGACCGAGTCAATCAGGAGCTGTCACGATGTTGAAATCCGAACTATCGCCTGAGCCGTTCGTCATCCTCGCGATGCCGAGGAGCGGCACCCACTATCTGGAAGAATTGCTCAATGAACATCCGAACGTGGTGAGCAACGGGGAATTGCTCAATGAGTATGATCCAAATTGGCCCGACAAGGCGCGGCTCCTAGGTAATGATCGTGAGCTTCTGGAGTGTGCCTACCTGCGCAATCCAATGCCGAGCGACAAAATCGACGTGACCCATGTTGGGTGCAAGATCAATGAACCGCAGTTTCATGACCGCCCGGGGATGCTGGCCGAGCTGGCCCGTTGGCCCCGCCTTAAGGTCATCGTGTGTCGTAGAAATCCGCTGGAATCGCTCCGCTCACTTGTGCAGGCGAGGCAAACCGGTGAATGGCTGAAATACGGCTCTGATAGCGACGACAAGCGACCGCCGCTCGTCAGCCTAAGCCTCAACACATGCGAAACCTACTTCAAGACCACCGCTGAGTTCCACGACAGGATCGGGCACTCATTCGCTTCGACCAACATCCTTGAGCTGGAGTATGAGAGGCTTCTTCGCGAGCCGCACCTGTGCTTGGAATTGGTTTGGGAATTCCTCGGGCTTCCTGTGCGGCCTGTTTTCGGTCGCGCCAAACTTCAGCGCCAGGAAGTGCGACCGCTAGACCAAACCGTAGAGAATTTTGATGAGTTGCGTCGCAAATGCAAAGCGGGACCTTACGCCAGGTACTTTGAGTCTGTTGACGCTTGAGAATGGCCTTCTATACCGTGGCGCCTGCGCTCGAATGCCCCCTGGTGGAAGCTGCTGCAAGAGCAGCGGGATGAACCGCTGGGGTTGCCAGCGAGCGGGCGTCTCGAATTGGCACTGACTATGGGATGGATGGCCAGGTGAGTGCCGTCCCTCCTGTCGCTGATAGCTCCTCGAGGATCGGGACGGGCGGCGTGCGACGGCATTCAACATCGGTAGGACCTTCACGTGCGCTTTCAGCCCAGCCAGTTCCACTGAACGAAGTTTTGCGCAACTGTGCGCGAAAAGAGCGAAGTTAAGGTGGCGCGGTCCTCGCGTTGCTGCTGTCGGAAAGCAAACGGACGTGATGTCTGAAACCCGTCAAGCGCGTCGTGAACACAGGCTTAGCTCCGCGACGCGCGTGAGTTACCCTGTCGATAGAGGTGGCCCAATTCCTGCACCAAGACACCAAGTAGGATGAGCTTAACCTGACAGGAGGCGTGTTTGAGGGCCGATCTGCTGAACAAGGATGCGGTCGCCAGACGAATGTCGGTTGATAATGACGGCACTTCATTCAAGTCCGATAAGGCACGCGCCCGGCGGAGAGAACGAAAGACGCTGCTGCTGACCGGAGCATCGCGTGGCATAGGTTACGCCACCGGAAAGCTGTTTTCGGAAGCTGGCTGGCGCATCATTTCGTGCGCGCGCCAACCGATCGATGCCCGGCGATGCCCTTGGGAGGCCGCATCCGACAATCATGTCCAGCTCGACCTCAGCGAGCATCGGTTGCTGCCGCGCGCCCTCGCCGAAGTCAAGGAGCGCCTCGCGGGCGCGCCGTTGCACGCCCTGATCAACAATGCAGCGATGTCACCGAAGACGTCGAGCGGCACACGACTAACATCGTTGGCGACCTCGATCGAGACCTGGATGGATGTGTTTCATCTCAATTTGGTGGCTCCAATTCTGCTTGCGCAAGGGCTCTTTGGCGAATTGAAAGCGGCGTCTGGATCGATCGTCAACGTGACCTCAATTGCAGGCTCGCGGGTGCACCCCTTCGCCGGCAGCGCCTACGCGACTTCGAAAGCCGCTCTAGCGTGTCTCACGCGCGAAATGGCTCACGACTATGCGCCGCATGGAATTCGTGTGAATGCGATCGCCCCGGGCGAGATCAAGACGGACATTTTGTCACCGGATACGGAGGCTCGGGTCGTACCGAACATCCCGCTGCGCCGGGTGGGAACTCCTGAAGAGGTCGCTAAGGTCATCTTCTTCCTATGCTCGGATGACGCCAGTTATATCACCGGCGCTGAAGTGCCGATCAATGGTGGCCAACACCTCTGATCGACTGGACCTGGACTAATAAGTGTACCACACAAGTTTGTCTTTCCCGATACCTCCGAGCGTTGATCGAAACGTAAGGAAGGTCACATCAAGGAATTCGGCTTTACAACCTGGTTAGGGCGATCCGTTGCGCCGAATGAAAGTGCATGACGCATTGGCGCTTGCGCTCCTTGTGATCAGTCAGTCGCATCGTATACTGGCGTTGCAAAAAGGGGCGCCGTTTGCGATCGGGAGCTGCCCGAGCAAAGCTTGCGAGCTCGGATTGGAATTGGCTCGGGCCGTTCACCGCTAGCGGAAGCTTAGAGTAGCTGAAAGACTGTGATCGCCAGCGCTCACCCGATGCCAGTCTGGTAGAGACTTGCCGCTACTGCAAAGCCCGCCTGAGGGTTCTTGTAACTCAAATTCGGGACCCAAATGCGCAGAAGCGCTCCTTTCACAAAGCGCGCACAGATTTTGCTGGCCGTCGACGCCGGGGCGGGCGACGAGGAGATCGCCAGAAGCGTTGGTGTGGATGGCTCGACCGTGTACCGGACCAAGGGCCTGGCGGAAAATGACCTCAAGCCGTGGCGCAAAGACATGTGGTGCATTCCGCAGGTCGATGGCGAATACGTCGCCCGCATGGAGGACGTGCTCGATCTCTATGCCGAGGCGCCCGATCCCAAGCGGCCGGTCGTGTGCCTCGACGAAAGTCCGGTGCAACTCATCGGCGAGGTGCGTCAGCCAATCCCGGCCAAGCCGGGCCGGCTCGAACGCTACGATTACGAGTATCGTCGCAATGGGACGGTCACTCTTCGTCCTCCTCGACGTGCATCGTCCCTGGCGCAAGGTCAAGCTCACGGAACGGCGAACGGCGGAAGACTATGCCCGATGCATCCGTGACCTCGTCGACATCCACTATCCCGATGCCGAGACCATCCGGATCGTTCAGGACAATTTATCGACCCACTCCGCCGGCGCCCTCTACCAGACGTTCCTGCCCACCGAAGCCAGGCGGATCTTGCGGCGGGTCGAGTTCCACTACCCAAGCATGCAAGCTGGCTCAACATGGTTGAGATCGAGATCGGCGTCTTGCGGGGACAGTGCCTCGATCGCAGGATCGACGACCCCACGCGATTATGCCGCGAAATCACCGCTTGGGAACGGCAGAGAAATTCTGCACGCTCACGCATCAAATGGATGTTCACGACAGAAAAGGCCCGCGCCAAACTGGAGCGCGCCTACCCAGACACTTCCAAAGAGCCAAAATCACTGTGTAGAGGTACTAGTGTTGTCGGGTTGAAGACATTCGCTGCGTGGCACTCAAGAGCGACAGACAAAGAATTCCGCGAATATCGCGCCAAACACGCGGTCTTCTACACGTATCCACAGTGCTTTGGGAGCGGCACGCTGTTTGCTGAGAAGAGCAACGCGGCTGCTAGATCGCAGCGCGTGATTCAGTGTCGTTTTTAAGGAGCAAAGACAGTGGCAATTGGAACCGTGAGATGGTTCAACCCGACTAAAGCCTACGGCTAAATCGCGCCGGACGCCGGCGGCCGTGATGTGTTTGTTCATATCTCTGCGGTGCAGAAAGCTGGCTTGGCCTTACTCCCAGAAGGAGACAAGATCAGCTACGAAGCAAAGATTGGCCGCTCGGGGAAGATGTCAGCCGAAAACCTGCGCATCGTCTAGCATTTCTGCCTTGGCAAGCGAGCGACAGCGGCTCGTCAACGAGCTGCAGGCGTGCGGCGCTGACCTTAATGGCGATATCTGCGGAGCAATTTTAAGTTCGAACGAATCAACTTGAATCGGATGCCGCGTTAGGTTGTAGGCTCGGGGGTGTGACCAAACCAAATGGTGCAAGTCTCGATGGCGCATCGAAAGTGCGCGCCAATGCCAGCCCTGGGAGTAAACGGTGTCGAAAGCAAGCTCGACGACAAAGTCGCAGGCTGGAAGGCCAACGCTCTCCGCTCCCGATGACGATCCCTATCTCTGGCTGGAAGAGATAGAGGGCCGGCGCGCGCTAAATTTTGTCGAGCGGCAGAACGGCAGGACGTTGCGGGCTTTCGGCGGAGCGACCTTCGAGCGGGATCGAGACGCGCTGGCTTCGATCTATGATCGACCGGACAATATTCCCTATGTCGGGCGGCGTGGTGACTATCTCTACAATGTCTGGAAGGACGCGGGCAACCTGCGCGGCCTGTGGCGAGTGACCACGCTGGACGAATTTCGTAAGCCGAATCCTTCCTGGGAAATCTTGCTCGATATCGACCAGCTCGCGGCAAAGGAAGGCGATGACTGGCTTCTGAACTCAACGGCTTCGCTGCCAGGAGATCATCCACGCATCATTGTGAGTCTGTCGCGCGGCGGCAGCGATGCTGTCACCTTGCGCGAATTCGACCTTAATACGAAAAGCTTTGTGGCCGACGGCTTCACGTTGCCGGAAGCCAAGAGTGCCGCCACTTGGGTCGATCCCGACACGCTGCTGTTGTCCAGCGCACATGGCAACGGCATGGCAACGACATCGGGCTATTCGAGGACCGTGCGATTGTGGCGCCGCGGCGAGCCTGTGGAGCGCGCGGCCGTGGTGTTCGGGACCACGCCAGATCGCATGTGTGCCTGTTGCGAAGTCGATCGGACCGGACAATGGCCACGTGTCTGGTTCGTCGATCAGCTGGATTTCTTCAACTTCGACGTCTGGCTCGGAACCGAAAGCGGCGCGAGCGTGAAGCTCGACCTTCCCTCCGACATCCGGCTGCGAGCGCACCGAGACTGGTTTGTCGTCAAGCTGCGTTCAGCATGGAGTATTGCCGGCGTCACCCACGCGCCCGATACTGTGCTTGGGATGTCGTTGTCTGCCTTTCTGGCCGGCGATCGCAACTTCACGATCGTTTTCGCGCCGGGTCCGCGCCGGGCACTGCAGGGATTGTTCTGGGCCGGCGACAAACTCGTCCTTTCGATCCTCGACGGGCGACGCCCAGTATTCGAGACTTGCACGCCCTCGTCCGCCGGCTGGAGCCACGAGAATTTGCGCGGGCTGCCCGGCATCGGCGTCGTCGACGTCTGGCCCCTCGATCGCCATCCATCCGAAAGCAACGGCGACCTTCTCGCCACCGTCCAGGATCCACTCACGTCACCTTCGCTGGTGCTGATCGAGCGAAGCATCTCCAGCCCGATCGTGCTGAAGCGGGCGCCAAAGACGTATAGCGCCGAGGGCCTTGTGGTCACGCAGCACGAGGCGATCTCGATCGATGGTGAGCGGATTCCCTATGTGCAGACCGGTCCGGCCGCAGAGAGCGGCAACGCGCCGGTCCATATGAGCGGCTATGGCGGCTTTGGGCTCTCAGTGAGGCCGTACTACAATCCAGCCCTCGGCAGGCTTTGGTTGGAGCGTGGTGGCACCACCGTACAGGCGAACCTGCTTGGTGGGGGCGCGTTCGGCACACGTTGGCACGACGCCGGCCGGCTTGCCGGCAAGACACGATCGCATGATGACTTCGCGGCCGTGGCCGCCGATCTGGTGCGCCGTGGCGTGACTGAGCCGAGGCGGATAGCCGCCGAAAGTGGATCGAACGGCGACATCCTCATCAGCAACATGCTCACGCGCTACCCTGCGCGGTTCGGCGCATTGTTTTACACGATTCCTCTGATCGACATGCGTCGCTACACAAAGCTGCTTGCGGGTGCGAGCTGGATCGCGGAATTTGGTGACTCCGACAAGCCTGAGGAGTGGGAATGGCTCAAGACTTATTCCGCCTATCATGCGGCCAAACCGGGCCAAATCTATCCGTCGATTCTGATCGCCACCACGCGGCGGGACGATCGGGTTCATCCGGGGCACGCCCGCAAGATGGTAGCGAAACTGCAGGTGATGGGCTACGAGGCCTATTTCTACGAGGCAGCCGCGGACGGCCACGGCTATGGCAGGGACAACAAGGAGCATGCCAGCGTTCAGGTGCTTGGTTTTCGGTTCCTGAAGAGCAAGATCGGCTGGTTGGACGATGAGGCCTAAGCGAGCTTCACCCGTAACCTATGGCGAGTGCTGATCGAGCGGGACTGGGCGCAGACGAGGGAAGCAGTGCCGTCACCGCTCCACGCTCTGGCGAAGGTGAGAACGCGGTGAGAGTGGCGGAGGTAGCCGAAAGCGACAGCCGATACGACCGCAGCAAGGACACGCTCCGCCGCATACGCCTCGAGGACTGGGCCGAGGTGCCATTGGCGGAGCCAATCCAAAAAACACGGCGCAGCCCCTCAGAACGCGTTCGCGGTATTTTGGCGCAAGGCGTCGCGTCCTGCTTCGACAGTCCGAAAAGGAGCGCGAAAGCGGAGCGTCCGCATCATCGCCGCGCCTGCGCAGGCGTATGTGCTTCCTGCTCGGCAAATTTGCCGCCGATTTTCCCGAGATCGTCCGGCGCGACGCCGCCGCAGCCCTCACTATGGCGCGTCACAGCTGGTGGCCCTCGATGATGCTCGAGGATTAGCTTTGAGCAAGTCAAGCATGACTTCGACCGGAGAACCAGGATCGATGCGATGGCGCAAATTGGTGTCTCGACTAAGGCTCCCTCGGCACCTTCTTCAGCTTCCCCTCATTCGACGGACGCCTGCAGCCGCCAAGGATTAACTTGTTTGAGGTTCGATCAATATAGTGGCGCTGGTCAGGCACGTCGGTTGTGACAGGCGGTGATGTTTTCACGCGGCAACAAACGATCCGTTCGTCGCAAATATAAGAAAGCTGGTTTTCCAACCGCGACAAAAAAGAGTGCGTCGTCGACTCGCGCCGCGGTTCATTCTCTGAGACTATTGGCCAGCGGTTCGTTCATAGGGGTGCGCTGATGAGATCGAAGGACGTTTTCGACGAACTCGACAACTCCGATTCACACGGCACCATCCGACGTGCGCGTCGTTTTGTTGACCTAACTCACCCCGCGTCCACGTGCTGACACCGCCGATCGCGGAACACCTCTACGATTGTTTGGCGCCGCATTAAACAGCCGCGGGCCCGCTCGCATGGAGCAAAATGCTACCTGCGTCAATCGGTCGCCAGTCTGATCGAGCTCATCTAGCTCGCCAAGCAAGCAGGATACCACCGAACGACCCATAGGGTCGCCGAAAGGATGCGGAAGTGTCTGGTGGCCTTGTCGTTGCGTTGGTCGAACAACGCTTTAGCCATAGGCCGGCTACGATCGAAAGCTCGCCCAGATTGCCGAGAAAGCAGGTTTCGATTATCTCTTGAGCGAGAACCGTCAGCTAAGAGCCAAGCGAGGATCTAGCGACCTCTCAATGGTGTGAACAACGGCGTCATTGGACCTTCAATTTGTCGGCATATCTACTTTTGGTTGTTGGCTGCGGCAGCTTCCGTCTCCGTTGCTGCCGCTGAACAATGTGGTGGAGGATGTGACATGGTGACGACGTGTGAGGTGTCGGTCGATGATTCCGCAACGGTGACTCAGATGGTCAGTGCTCTGCTTGCCGAACTTGGGGCCGGTCACGTGCAGGCCGGAGTAGATACTCAACTGGTTGCCGAACTGCTGGCCATGAAAGAGCGCATCTCGGGGTTTCTTGCTTTTACGGAGCAACGCCCTATCGGCCTAATCATGCTATCGGAAAGCGCCGCCCTCTTTGCGCGCGGAACCTACGGCATTATCACTGAGCTCTACGTGGTGCCGGATCAGCGATCATCTGGTGTTGCGATGGCGCTCATCGACGCGGCCGTTACCCTTGGGACAACGAAAGGCTGGGGCCAACTTGAAGTGGGGGCACCAAGGCAGCCGATGTGGAGCCGCAGTCCCAACTCAGCATTGTACTTGAAGCTCGGCTTCTCAGAGATTGGCCCGCGCCTCAAATTGCCGTTGCACGGCCTAGCTAGCCCACGAGGGCAGGGTACCCCTGCGGCCAACCCTGCGGCCCCATCGGGGCTGGACCCTCGGCTGCGACGCGCACCGCGGCGCCGTGTCCCGAATTCATCCGCTGCAAGATTTGCATAAATTGTGTGTAGCAGATACGCGGTTGTGGAGGCTATGTGGCGCCGCCAGGCGGGCTTGATCTCTCGCGGGGCAAGGCCGACATGCCCATTGGCGTCTTGCGCGACCAGATCAGGTATAGGCCTAGCTGAGCCCTTTTAGGCTTTTAATTGCAGCCTGCGAACGTGGAGGGCCTCAGCCGAGCCATCCTCACAAGAGCCAGAACTCCGAAGCGACTTCTGTTTCTGACAACTCTATTTCGAATTGGGTCGGCCTAGACGATCAATCGCCATCGGATCGATCCCTGCGCTGGCGTATGCGTATGATCGCCACGTGCTGTAGTTAGCTAGGCCACGCGTTCGAGTTCAGGCGATCTCATGCTATGCGGGACGCCTCCTGCAAAAAAATGCTCCGCATCCAAATGCTGGCCGGATCAGCGTTGTGAAGTGCAGGCCACTGGACGGCCTCGGTGAACGCAAAAACCGGCAACGGAGCTTGGATCCTTCGCAAGGGCATTGTGTTCTCGAAATGCCTAAACATCCTCGTTGGCATTGTCGCTATACGATCAGTCCCCAATATCAGGGGGGGAATCAGGCTAAAGCCCGGCACAGCGACCTCAATGCGAATCTTGAGATCGTGCTCGACCAAGAGCCATTCATCGAACGAAGGTCTGATCGTCCGCCCGAATTTGGCGGCAACCTGTCCAATCGACAAGTATCTCTCTAATGTAAGCGGCTTAGCTAGCTGCTTGTTCATGCTGCAGCCGACGTATACGTATCTTTCGTCAAATAGCGGCATTTTTGGATGCGTGCGCGACATGAACAATTCCGGACAAACTAAGAAGTCAACCTCACCGCGCCGGAGAAGCTGATCGGGGTCCTCTTCAGGCGGCAGCAAGTCGAAGGAGACGGCGGGAGCTTCCTGCGCGACGCGGTCCACGACCTTTCGAAGAAACACGGTCATCATGAAATCGGAAAGGATGATCCTGAAGCGGCGATTCGATTGCGCCGGCTTAAATCCGTCGGGGGAAATAATGGAGAGTTGGATGTGCGACAGAGCCTCGCGAACTGGGGCAGCAAGCGCCTCGGCTCGAGGCGTGGGAACAAGCTGGCGACCCATCATCGTAAAAAGCTCGTCGTGGAAATAGGCGCGCAATCGCGCAACGGCCGCGCTCATGGCCGGCTGACTCAGATTGATTCGCCGCGCCGCCGCGGTGAGGTTCCGCTCGGTCATGAGAGCGTCGAGCGCGACGAGAAGATTTAGATCAAGGCCGTTGAAACGCATGGCGCGAAGTTATCCATCGTGTGGATGTGCTCCATCTAAACAATCGATTTTTCCAACTGACATGAGCCGCGGCAAACCTTAGATGGAGAGTTAGATTTAAGACATAGCGGGATGATGACGAACTGCTGCACCTGCTTCCGAAAGAAGTTCCAACTTTATGCGAGCGTCTACGTTAGCGCAGGGCCATCGCAGGCCCGTATCTCTACAGACTGCAGATGTGGACGGCCCCCACTTGTCAGGATTGTAGCAGACTTCTGGCCAGATCGCTTGCTATCAGATGTCCGGCCTGTTTGCGCGGACAAAGTCCGCTGGCCGAGATGGTGTTCGCTACGCACGCTCCGAGCACATTGCGACACTCGTGGTGCCAGTGTAATCTTCGGAAGCTCGCGCGTATCGACCGATCGGTCCCTCCATCTACTGCGTCATGCAAGTTCGTGGGCAATCCGCCGAGCAACCTCGCTCGCCGGCCGATTTCAGATCAAGTCGGCATGCCGGCTACCGGCCGGTTGTACACGCCGCCCGATATCATCAAGCGCCAGGCGATGCGAGCAAACTTATTGGCCAAGGCGACGGCGACCCAGCGCTTGGACGGTTGCGCAGGTTCGCAGTGGCGCGGCATGATAGAGATGAGCAGTGCACAGATAGATTGTCCTCTCATCGAAGCCAAAATTCGACGAAAACGCCTGCACGATTGTATCGCCAGGATTGGCACCTGTCGCTTCGGCAACGCATGCCTCATCCCTTTTGGCCTCCCGGTCGTGCCAGAAGAATACAACATGTGGGCGCCACGAGGTTGGGAAGAGGGCAGGGTGGCGCGAGCTGTCTTCAATGCCTGCTCGTACGTCTCGTAACCTGCCAGATCTCCCTCGAGACAAACACGACGCTCGAGCCGCTCATGCTCGTTGATGGTCCGTGCCGTCTTGAGTGCACCACGGCCCACGAACAGAGCGGCAGCGCCTGAATTACCGAGCATATAGTCGACTTCACCGTGGTCCAGCCGACAATTGGTCGGCATCAGGTACAAGCCGGAGCGCTGAGTAGCCCGGTAGATATCGAGAATCCAAGAGCTGTTGTCAGAGAGCACTACCACAACGTCGCCGGACCGTAAGCCGGCGTCGAAGAGCCAGTTTGCAGCCGGTCGAGACCGATTCTCCAATTCGGCGTACGTCACGACCTCGCCGGTTGCCGTCATGATGAGGGCAGGGTGGTCCGGATTACCTTCCCATCTGATGCTCTTTTGCGGCATGGCTCACGGCACATGGATCGAGAACATCCGATCAACCGTCTGCGCGCAGATCGTGCTGGCCCATCGGAATTTATGACGATCCGCGGAGTTTAATTAGGGGCTTCGACTACGACGGAAGTCGTCGGATATCGAGCGTCCGCAAACTGATCAAGGGCTTCGCCAGGAAACCGCAGAAAATCCATTTTGAGCAGTGACCCGATGTACCACGCCACATAGGAATGCTCAGCATTCTGCATGAACATGCGAGGCTGGCCGGCGAGGGACACTGTACGATCATCGCAATTAGCAGGCCGGTGCTGCACAACGCCTTGAGCGCAGCTCGCCATACCGGACCTGAAAACCTCCTTGACCAATTCGCCGGCCTCACCGAGCTCGTACAATAATGGAGGCGGGCGATCTCGAAACCGCGAACTCGCCAATGACAACGGGGGGTGAGAAGCATTTTGACAGCTATCCACGGTATAGATGCGGCCCATCAACACAATCGATTTTACCAATCCTATAAGATCCCGCATAAGAAAACGTCTCGGTCTGGAGAAAAGCCTTCGGCCAATCAGAATGGTGTTCGATCTTTGCCTAGGTTCGGGGGAATATTTTCAGTGCATGCCGAGCATCAACTCAAGCGCATTTTCAGTCCGGCTATGTGCTTGGGCGGTTACATCGCGCGGGTTGGAAGCGACAGGCGAAGCCCAAGGGGAAGCTCAAGGGGCTGCGTCGTTGTTTGCCAATTTCTCCTGTAGGCAGGGCGCTGGACGGCACCAAATTGCGTTCGAAACGGAGATCGACTCTCTGTGGTTAAGGTTCGCGGCGAATGCCCTCGCCGTTAATGGACTGTCGGTAAGCCCTCCCGCTGTCGACGGAAGCTGGCGGAATGTTTATCCAGCTATCCGCTTTACTAACCTCTTGGGAAGGGGCTTGGCGTTATACTTGGCTCTCAACGCATCCAACGATAATGAAGTTCATACCGGAAAATAGTGGGACACCTCGCACGTGGTCGATCTGCATCGGGTGTCATCGATCCCTGGCGAGAGGCAACTTGCGTGATGTGTCCACGCGGCGGCCCTACCGCGACTACGATGTTGTCTTCCGAAGAGTCAGCACATGGCTATCTGTCCGCCACGCGCTCGCGCCCTATTGTCTCCTGCTGCCGCCACATGCGGGGCTTCGATCGTGCTCGCCTGAGCCGCGCTTCGGCTGGGGGAGCTTGGACTGCCCTGCAGAATTCAAAGTACCCAAATCCGCAACAATCATTGAGCACCTTCAATCGAAGGTCTCAAGAAAAGTGTAGCGGCTTTAAAAGCATTATTCCTGAAATTGGGGGATGTTGATCCGCATGTGTGGGATTGTAGGCATTTTGGGGCGCGTACCCGTTGCGGAGCAATTGATCGAGGCGCTCAGGCGACTGCAATACCGCGGCTACGATTCCGCTGGAATCGCGACGCTCGAAGGCAATCAGCTTGAGCGCCGGCGCGCCGAGGGCAAGTTGAACAATCTAGAAGCCCGCCTACGCGGCAATCCGCTATCGGGTCGCGCCGGTATTGGTCATACCCGCTGGGCCACTCATGGCAAGCCCACGGAGTACAACGCGCATCCGCATACGACAGACAATGTCGCGGTCGTCCATAACGGGATCATCGAGAATTTTCGTGAGTTGCGCGCCGAACTTGAGCAGAATGGCGCCAGATTTGTTTCCGACACTGACACTGAGGTGGTGGCGCATCTGGTCGAATCCTATCTGAAGAAGTGCTACTCGCCCCAAAAAGCGGTGAAAGCATCCTTACCGCGACTGCGCGGTATGTTTGCCCTGGTATTCCTGTTCAAGGGGCACGACGATCTCATGATCGCCGCCCGGAAGGGATCCCCGCTCGCGCTCAGCCGTGGCAATGGCGAGGTGTATATCGGTTCGGATGCCATGGCGCTTGCCCCATTCACCGACGCCATCACTTATCTTGAAGATGGGGACTGGGCCGTGCTCACCCGCAAGGTCGGCGTCATCTACGATTCCAACGGGGCAGTCGCGCATCGCGAGACGCGGAAGTCGGGTGTGTCGTCGCTCTTGGTTGACAAGGCGAATTACCGACACTTTATGGCCAAGGAAATCCACGAGCAGCCGGAGGTGGTCGGGCAGACTCTGGCGCGCTATATCGACACAGCCTGCGAACGTGTTGCGCTGCCCATCAAGCTGCCGTTCGACTTCAGAGACGTCCAGCGCATCACGATCACCGCTTGCGGCACAGCGAGCTATGCTGGCAACGTCGCAAAATACTGGCTCGAGCGTTTTGCCCGCGTGCCGGTCGAAGTCGACGTCGCCTCCGAGTTCCGCTACCGCGAATCCGCCTTGCGCAAAGGCGATCTTGCGATCGTTGTTTCGCAGTCGGGCGAGACCGCGGATACGCTTGCTGCGCTCCGCTACGCCAAGGCGGAAGGCGCACACACACTTGCGGTCGTCAATGTACCAACGTCGACCATCGCTCGCGAGAGCGAAACCGTGCTGCCGACGCTGGCCGGCCCGGAGATCGGCGTTGCCTCGACCAAAGCCTTTACCTGCCAACTAATAGTGCTAGCCGCGCTTGGAGTCGCGGCCGCCAAGGCGCGCGGCGAACTGTCCGATGATGAGGAGATCGAGTTGGTCCGTGGCTTGGTTGAAATTCCTCGCCTGATGGCGGCAGCGCTTACCACCGAGCCGCAGATCGAGAGGCTTGCGCGCGACATCGCCAAAGCGCGCGACGTGCTCTATCTCGGTCGTGGCACGAGCTTCCCGATCGCGCTGGAGGGCGCATTGAAACTGAAGGAAATCTCCTACATCCATGCAGAGGGGTATGCTGCGGGCGAGCTCAAACACGGGCCGATCGCGCTGATCGACGAGACCGTGCCAGTAGTGGTGATCGCACCGCATGACCGTTTATTCGAGAAAACGGTCTCGAACATGCAGGAGGTGGCAGCGCGCGGCGGCAATATTGTCCTCATGACCGATGCCAAGGGCGCTGAAGAGGCGACACTGGATACGTTCGCCACCATCGTGCTGCCGGACATGCCAGCCGCCTTCACGCCGATGGTCTACGCGATCCCCGTGCAGCTGCTCGCCTACCATACGGCCGTCGTGATGGGCACCGATGTCGACCAGCCGCGGAATCTCGCCAAATCCGTGACCGTCGAATAGTGAGCCGGTCGGTCGCTTCTGGTCCTCAAACTGGCCTAGGCAATTATGTCTGGGCATCCACGACTGGCCAGCGCCGCCAAGGTTGGGCTGTCAAAGACGCCAGCGTCTCTCGCTCGCGCGTTGGAAGCTGCGGCGATGTCGAACAGGTCCTCGACACGCGCATTCAGGAGGCCGTCCGCATGCTGGCTTCGCTGGCATCCCGTTTTGAAAGTCCGCCCAGAAAGTTGGCGACCCGCCAAGTTACCACTTCGCTGGCGTCGCGCCAGTTCGGTCCGCAGGCGACGGTCGACCAGGCGCAGGCGGGTATCGCCAAGCTGGTGAATGTGCCGTTCTCCGGCGATCTCCGCGTGCGCCAGGCCGCGGTCGGCCAGTACCTCACCGCCGGCACCGCGATCGTCTCGCTGACCGATCTCTCGCAGCTGTCGGCCAACTTCACGGCGACGCGAAGGGATTCCGTCAACCTCGAGGTCGGCCAGGTGGTCCGGCTCAAGTTGGATGCTTATCCGGGCCGCGTCTTCGAGCGCAAGGTCACGACCACCGAGCCGCAGATCGCCAGCGAGACCCGCAACATCCGTGTGCAGGCGACGATCGCGAACCGGGACAAGATCCTGAAGCCCGGCATGTTCGTGACCGCAACGGTCGTGCTGCCCGGCAACCATGTTGAAGGAGGTGCCGAAGGGCCTGAAGCCGGGCGACAATGTCGTCGCCGTCGGCCAGCTCAAGCTGCAATCGGGTGCGGCCGTAGCGATTTCGTCCGATTCGGCGCCGTCCATTCCAGCCCAACCGGCGCGTTACCGATTAACGCGCGCTCGCGTGATCCGGCGTGAGGCCGGGTCACACCACTCAAGCAAACGAATTCGAGATCGCAGCGATGGTCTTTACCGATATCTTCATCAAGCGCCCGGTCCTGTCGGTGGTCGTCAGTCTACTGATCCTGCTGATCGGCCTGCGCGCAGCGATGGTACTGCCGATCCGGCAATATCCGAAGCTTTCGAACGCGGTCATCAACATCACGACCGTCTACCCCGGCGCGTCTGCGGACCTGGTCCAGGGCTTCATCACGACGCCGATCGAGCAGGCGGTCGCTTCCGCCGAGGGCGTCGACTACATTACCTCGTCCTCTGTGCTCGGCACCTCGACGATCCAGGTCTACATCAAGCTGAACTTCGACCCGAACCAGGGGCTCACCGAGGTGCTCGCCAAGGTGAATTCGGTCAAATATCTGATCCCGAAGGAATCCAACGATCCGGTCGTCACCAAGACCACCAGCCAGACCACGGCCGTGATGTATATCGGCTTCTCCTCTGAGGAGCTCTCGGGCTCGGCGATCTCGGACTATCTGACGCGCGTGGTGCAGCCGGTGCTGTCGACCGTCGATGATGTGGCATCCGCCGATATCCTGGGCGGCCAGACTTTTGCGATGCGGTTGTGGCTTGATCCGGTGAAGATGGCCGGCCACAACGTGTCGCCGTCTGATGTCGCGGCCGGGATCACCGCCAATAACTTTCAGTCCGCGCCCGGCCAGACCAAGGGCTACCTCATCCTCTCGAACATCACGACGAACACAGGCCTGACCGACGTCAACCAGTTCAAGAAGTTGATCGTCAAGGCCAAGGACGGCGGCTTTGTCCGGATGGAGGACATCGCAACCGTCGAACTCGCCGCCCAGAGCACGGATGCGAGCGTTGCCTTCAACGGCGAGCACGCGATCTTCATCGGCGTAAACGCAACGCCGCAGGGCAACCCGCTGACCCTTGTAAAGGGCGTGCGCGCGCAGTTCCCCGAGCTCGAGCGCAATCTGCCACCGTCGATGAAGATGAAGGTCGCCTACGATTCCACCAAGTTCATTCAGTCGTCGATCGATGAAGTCGAGAAGACGCTGGGCGAGGCCGTGATCATCGTGATCGTGGTGATCTTCCTGTTCCTGGCCTCGTTCCGGTCGATCATCATTCCGGTTGTCACGATCCCGCTCTCGATGATCGGCGTCTGCACGCTGATGCTGATGCTGGGCTTCAGCTTCAACCTGCTGACGCTGCTGGCGATGGTGCTGGCGATCGGCCTCGTCGTCGACGACGCCATCGTGGTGGTGGAGAACATCCACCGCCATCTGGAGGAGGGGAAGACTCCCGTACAGTCTGCGCTGGAAGGCGCGCGGGAAATCGTCGGCCCGGTCGTCTCGATGACGATCACCTTGGCTGCCGTATACGCTCCGATCGGCTTCCTCGGTGGATTGACCGGCTCGCTGTTCCGCGAATTCGCCTTCACACTGGCAGGGTCGGTGATCGTGTCGGGCGTCATCGCGCTGACGCTGTCGCCAATGATGTGTTCGGTGCTCCTAAAGAACACCGAACAGGGCCACTTCGCCAAGCTCGTGAACAAGGTGTTCGGCGCCTTGATGCGCTGGTACGGCCGCAAGCTCGACCGCTCGCTCGACTACAAGGCGGTGACGGGCCTGTTCGCGCTGACGATCCTCGGCCTCGTCGGGTTCCTCTACATGCACACATCGAAGGAGCTCGCGCCCGAGGAAGATCAAGGTATCGTGTTCGCGGTGATCAAGGCGCCGAAATATGCCAACATCGACTATCTCGATTTCTATGGCGACAAGCTCGACAAGAAATTGCAAAGCTTTCCTGAGACCGATCTGCGCTTCGCGCTGAACGGCATCAACGGTCCCCAGAACGGCATCGCCGGCATGCTGCTCAAGCCGTGGGATGAACGGAGGCGCTCCTCGATCCAATTGATTCCGCTGGTTCAGGGCGAGCTCAGCAAGATCGAGGGCGTGCAGGCCTTCGCGTTCAACCTGCCGCCGCTGCCGGGCGGGCCGGGCGGCCTGCCGGTGCAGATGGTGATCAATTCCACCGCCGGATACCAGGCCGTCTATGAGCAGATGGAGAAGCTGAAGGACGCTGCGCGCAAGAGCGGCATGTTCATCGTCTCTGACAGCGATCTCGCCTTCAACCAGCCGACCGTGAAGGTGAACGTCGACCGCGACAAGGCGCAGGACCTCGGCATCAACATGCAGAACATCGGCAGCGCGCTCGCGATCCTGGGCGGCGGCAATTACATCAATCGCTTCAACCTGGAGGGCCGTTCCTATCAGGTGATACCGCAGGTGCCACGCGCTCAGCGGCTCTCGCCGGAAGCGCTCGGCAACTACTACGTGACGACCAGCACCGGCCAGCATGTGCCGCTATCGACGGTAGTGTCGATCGAAACGTCAACCGCTCCGAATTCGCTGACCCACTACAACCAGCTCAACTCGGCGACCTTCTCGGCGGTGCCGATGCCCGGCGTGACCGTCGGCCAGGCCGTCGACTTCCTTGAAGGCGAGGCCAAGAAGCTGCCGCAGGGCTTCAGCCACGACTACCTTGCCGACAGCCGGCAGTATGTGCAGGAAGGCAATCAGCTCGCGATCACCTTCGGCTTCGCGCTGATCATCATCTTCCTGGTGCTGGCGGCGCAGTTCGAGAGCCTGCGCGACCCGCTGGTCATCATGATCTCCGTGCCGATGGCGATCGTCGGCGCGTTGATCCCGCTGTTCTTCGGCGCAGCGACCATGAACATCTACACCCAGGTGGGCCTGTTGACCCTGGTCGGGCTGATCACCAAGCACGGCATTCTGATGGTGGAGTTCGCCAACGAGCTCCAGCTCAACGAACGGCTCGACCGTCGCGCGGCGATCGAGATGGCGGCTCGCATCCGCCTCCGGCCGATCCTCATGACGACGGCCGCGATGGTCACCGGCCTGATCCCGCTTCTGACCGCGACCGGCGCCGGCGCGGCGAGCCGCTTCTCGATCGGGCTCGTGGTTGTCGCGGGCATGTCGATCGGCACGCTGTTCACGCTATTCGTGCTGCCGGCGGTCTATGTGGTGCTCGCGACCGACCACCGTGCCCAGGGCGGATCCGTGCGGAACAAGCAGATCGAAGAGCTGGAACTCGGCTCCAAGGCGGTGCGGCTGACCTGAGACCGCTCGATTGAAATTGCAAAGCGGCAATGGCCATTGCCAATGCCGCTTTTTCTTGTCCCGTGCTTGACTTGGGCGACGCGCTGTTGCGCCAGAGTAGGGAAGGGATGATGAGGCGCCGCGAATTCCTCGGTGGCTCCGCTGCGTTTCGCTGCTGTGGCCGGGCTCGCGGCGGCTCATCGCCATTCATTCGTCGCACGACGACATCGATCGCTTGTTCCAGTTTGCTCGCACGGTGGTGGCGCAGACGTCGACAATGCGCGTCCGTGGCCGTGTCCTTCAAATCGTCGGGACAATCATCCGTGCAATGGCACCTGGCGCCCGCTTAGGCGATCTGTGCACGCTCCGCAATCCCGAGAACAACTGCGAATTATCGGCGGAAGTTATCGGGTTTCAGCACGACATCACCATTCTGACACCGCTTGGCGAAGTACAAGGGCTTTCTACCCTTAGGGAGGTGATCCCGATGGGAGAGCCTCTGACGGTGCCCGCGGGTTGGAACCTGCTTAGCCGGGTGCTTGACGGTCTTGGCCGGCCTCTCGACACAACCACTCATGGGCCTCTGCTTCCAGACGCTCGAGTGCCAGTCCAAAGCGAGGCACCGGTCCCTTGACCCCCCGCATCATTGATCGCGTTCTTCCAGTCGGTATAGGGGCGATCGATGGTCTTTTGACGTGCGGGGAGGGACAGCGCATGGGAATCTTTGCCGCGGCCGGCGGCGGCAAGAGCACACTGCTGTCGATGCTGGTGCGTAGCGCGGCGGTTGACGTGACAGCGATAGCGCTAATTGACGAGCGTGGTCGAGAGGTGAAGGAGTTCATTGAACACGATCTTGGCTCGGAGGCGCGACGGAGATCGGTTCTCGTCGTTGCGACCTCAGATCGTTCCGAGATGGAGCGGGTGAAGGTGGCCTATGTGGCGACGACAATCGCAGAATGGTACAGAGATCAGAGACAACGTGTGCTGCGTTTCATGGATTCGGTAACGCGCTTTGCGCGCGCACAGAGGCAGATTGGTCTGGCGGCCGGCGAACCGGCCACTTTGCGTTTTCCCCCCTCGGTCTTTGCAACTTTGCCGCAGCTTGTGGAGCGCGCCAGAAACAACGACCGTGGATCGATAATCGCGTTTTACACCGTGCTCGTCCAGGGCGATGACGTCACCGAACCCCTGGTCGATGAAACCCGTTCCATCCTGGATGGCCACATTGTGCTCTCACGCACCTTGGCGGTGTCGAACCACTATCGATATTCTGGCAGGCGTCAGCCGTGTCATGAGCGCTATCGTGTCGTCGCGGCATGAGAAGTTAGCAGTTCAGCTGCGGGCGTTGATAGCTAAATACCAAGAGGTGGAACTGTTGATACGGGTCGGCGAGTACAAGGAAGGAGCCGATCCGCACACTGATTCCCTCAAGGAGTTTTAGTCGCAAGCCACCGAGGGCGCGTCGTCGTGCTTGAGGTGTCGCTTTCGGACATTATAACTTACCAGCCAGATCACGCCGACCGCGATCGGCACGAAGACTGCGGTTAGGAACGAGGGCTCTACTCGCAGTCCGACATCGTGCGCGCCCTTGGCCAGATAGCTAAACAGGCTGACCACGTAATATCCGATCGCGCCGACCGACAATCCTTCGACCGTGCACTGCAGCCGAAGTTGCTGCCTCGCGCGCTCGTTGATAGCGTGCAGGAGGTCACGATTCTGTCGTTCAATTTCGACGTCGACACGGGTTCGCAACAGATCGGCGACACGCGCCAGCTTGACCGACAGGCTTGCCTGACGATCCTCCACGGTCGCGCAGGTGCGCATCGCAGGCGCCATGCGGCGCGCCAGAAACGACGACCAGGTCGGATAGCCCGCCACATCGTTGTCTTCAATGATGGACAGCCGCGATTGGACCAGCTCGTTATAGGCCCTGCTGGCGCCGAAGCGAAACAGGCTACCGGTCGCGCCTCTTTCGAAGGAGGCGGCCAACGCCGTCAGCTCGGCAAGCAGATGGTTGTTGAATTTCAGTCCCTCTGCGCCTTGCATTTCTTCGAGCGTCTCAACAAGACGCCGATCGATACGATCGACAGACGGCGCAAGCTCGAGGGCCGCCGACAGACCAAGCAGCGCCAACGGTCGGTAGGTTTCGATTTCCAGGAGCCGTTGCACCAGCGCTCCGAGATCGTGCGACGTCAACCCGAGGTCGCAGACGAGGATTTTCGTGAAGCCGTTTTCGTCCACGCGGAAGTCTGAGGCGGCAACGCCTGCACCGCTCCTTGTTGCAACCATGGCCAGGCTATCCTTGTCAAAAATCTGTTCGGCGCGCTTGGTCGGCGAGGCGTCCTGCTCCACTTCTAACCTGATCGCGACCAGCAATTGTCCGGACTGCCGCAACGCGCGGATCAGCGATCGGACGGCATCATCAACTTTGTCGAATTGGTGAGCGGCGGGACCATTTGCGTTAGTCCAGAACCAGGTGAATGTTGTAAATTCCGAATGCTGCTCCCAGCGCAGCATAGCGGGCCCGATGACAATCTGATGATGTTTCGCCGATTGCCCAGGCGGCGGAAGATTGCGCTCCAGGCAGAAATCGATAAAACGGCAGCGATCGCTTGCCGCCGCCTCGCCCTGCGCAAGAAAAGCGAAGTGGATCACGCTGAATGGCGAAACAAGGCGAGTGAAAGGGCGCGCGTGCACTTCGCCGAGCACGGCGTCGCGTTGCGGATGTGGCTTGAAGGTTCGCAGATCCAGTTCATCGATCATGTATTGACGCCTCGCTTCAGAGTGAGCACGCAACCATCAGGCTTGACGCGGGAGGCATTGTCGGTGCTGGAAAGCGGGTGCGCGCGGCAAGGCGCCGATCAAGTCATGTTGGCGATCGATACTGAGGCCGCCTTCAGCTCTGGAAGGAGGTCTTGCGGGAGCAGGATCAGGCCGAGCGGATTGAGGCGGAACAGTCTCATGCAGCTTTCGACTGACGCCGTCAAAGACGTTTGCCTGGTACGGTCCGGTGTCTATCGCGGAATGCCGGCATTGTGGATCAATGCGTGTAGCGGTGGGCCAGCAAGCCGTTCCCCGACCTCGGGGGTGGCGTGCGGCACCGTCCGACGAATGCCCAGATCGACGTGGACATGGTTGTCTGTCCCCGAATCCCACGGACATCGCCCGCCACCGAAGGGTTGCCGCGTGCAAGTGAAGATACGCCGGCAATCTTCTGAAAACAGCTTTCCGGTGGCATGACCGATGCCGCGTGAGGCCGTGGCAAGCAGGAGCGTCTTCCGTTCTCCCAGCGCGGTGCAGACAGGCGACCTCCGGTGCGGCAACCGCATTGTCGATTGACTGATCGATGCCCAAACGCGACTCCCATCTTGTTGCTGCCGCCCAACTTCCTGGTGCGGAGAGCCGGTGCAGGATTTGGGCCAGCACTGTAGAAGGGGCACGCTCGCGTCTTTTTGGCGCAATGTGGTTTTCGAAGACAGTCGGGTTTCAGACATGAAGCGCGCTTGTATTCTGACAGAATGCGCACGTGAGGCAGGCCACAGGGAATTGGCTATTTCGGCAAGATGATGGCTCGCCCGGCCGCTGCCATTGTCTGAGCCGCCACGCTGTGGTCGGACTTGTCGATGCAGAGCCCGGAGAATGACCGCGCCCGGACCCGCGGGGCAAGGCTTGGCGATGGGCTCATAACGTCACATCGAGTGAGGTTGACTGGATCACGCACCCTGAGCGCTCGCCGCCCTTGTCTTTGAAGCGACACTCAGAGCAGCACACCTCCCGGGTTCTTGTGGCGTTTGCGCCATAATACCGGACTAACGTCTTAGTTTGGCCTAAGCAAACGCTCGCTGCCCGACAGAGACCCGGCCGATTGGTGCTCCCCGGTGACCACGTCCGCCGTTCAATAAACAAATGAAGGCAATCGACTTCGAATATGGAAACAGCAAGTTAGGTCATTCCTCTGAGCTCCCAAACGGGATCAGGACCTGAGGCGCTTCTGTCAACGCGACTAGCTTCACGCCGTTCAATGGGCGGACGGTCGCGCGATTGGCCGGATCGAATATCAACCGCACCTCATCCTGATAGCCATCTTCGAGGCCGCTGACCAAAGCCAGGATGAAGTCGTTGCCGCGTTCCTTGGCGCGCTCGTATTCGGCGTTGGACATCTCGATCGAACTCTGCGGCGCGCGGCCGGTCGCTTTCATTTCGACGAAGGTCGTCCAGTCGAACGCGCCGTCGGCACCCACTCCATGCCGGTTGCGGAAATCAACCAGCAGTTCCTCCGCCGAGGTTTCCAACGCCTGCGTCAGCAACTCCCAGCCGCGTTGTTCCAGATCGCGATCGGTATAGGCCGTCGGCGCCGTGCGCGATCCGGGATTGGACGGCTTAGGCGGAGGCGGCGTGTCGTGCAGCTTCGGTTTTGCCGGTGGTGGTGCCGGCTTCGGGTCGCTACCCGACACCACCGTGGCGCCTAGAATGGGACCAACACTATTCTTAAGGGTTCGGTGCTTCACGGCAGGGCCTTTCCAACCGGGTGTGCTCACCGAGATTTTTCTTTTCGGGGCGGCGTTGATCTTTGCGGCGCGGTCTTCCATCACCTCCGCGTGTTCCTCGTCCGATGCGAGACGAATGGCTTCAGCCGCGGTCTCGCGCGCTTCCTGCCAGGCCACCACCCATTCGGCCTCGATGCCGCGGAGCGAGGCATGCGGGAACAACGACGCGATCGCGTGGCCACCGTATTCGCGCTTGGGCAGGGCCTCGTCCCAGACATGCAATTCGAGCGGATCGCGCACGATCAATGCCTGAAGCTGGATCGGAATTTTCACCGCTGACAATTCCTCGTCCATTGCCCGGACCGAAATCGGACCGGAGTATACGAACAACGGAATCTCCCGCAGCGCGTCCCAACCGATCGCCATGCGTTTGCGCACCTCTGGGTCGTTGCGCGCTAGTTCATCGGAGAGGTGATCGACCGCCTGCCGGAAGTGCGCTCGCTTGCCATCACCACGATCCAGGGCCATCTCGCGATCGTCCGCAACGGCCAAGGTGGGCTCGCCGCGCGTCACCCCTGTGAAAGCCACCAGCGACGCCAGCTCGCGAAGGTCGCAAGGCGGCGTCCAGAATTTCTTGGCGGGCAAAGCCTTCGCCAATTGCGATCTAAGTTCGGATTTTTCGACCAGGAAAATGGGCCGCTCGGTCTCCCAACGATCGCCACAATACAGCGGGAGGGCTTTGGTGCGCTCGCGGTGACGCCGCTCCGCATGGGCCAGCAGGGGTTCCATATAGCGATATATGTCAATCAGGCGTGACGTGACCCCCACGTCATGCGCTTGCCCCGCCATTGACTTCAGAAACGTAAGGCAGTCATCGAGCGTAGGCTCACGTACATCCAAGGCCGACCAGAAGCTAGCCAAGGCCGGTCCACCCGGCACGAAGCGCGAGCGGTCATGAAAGATATCCTTGCCGCGCATTAGCTCGCTTGGCCTGCGCCAAACATTGCCGCCGACGTGGATAAGTCCCTGGTTCTCCGTGAAAGCCTTGCGCAAATCCTGGGCGGTCATGTCGCCGATGCGAGTGTTCCACACGACCGTGCCGGACAGATATTTCGCGATATTGCGATAGATTGCCATGACCTGCGCGTCATCGATGGCCTCGACCCCGTCGCGCGTGTCGCACAGCAGCTTGACGAGATCGCTGACACGCACCGAGGTTACCAGCCCAAGCGTCGTCGCGAAGTCCGCGCTAAAATCCCCCAAATCGATGCCGACCGCGAAGGCGGTGCTGGCGTAGAGCGTTTGCGTCTCTTGAGTCTTCACTACGGCTTCGTTCGGCGTCACCAATTCGCCCTTGCCGATCGCCACCCACGCCGCCTCACGGAATTGGATCAGCCATTGCGCGGTGACGGGTGCCCTCGGATAAACGTAGACGCGCGCCGCGTGCTGCGAGGCCACCTCCTTGCGATTGGCGTAAGACCGCCCCCAAGCGCGCGCCATGGCCTTAAATAAGGCGGGGCTTCTCTCGCGTAGGCCCTTCTTGGAGAGCTTTGGGAATGCGGCTAGAACGCGTTCGAGATCGGGACTGATCCAATCGGCCGGCACTTGCTCGGCCTGGGCCGCACCGAGCTCCCGCGTCCGCGTCGTGCCGCCCCAACGGACCAACCCGGTTTGTTTCAGTCGCGGCGCGTTCTCTACGCCAAGCAAAGCGAAAAACTTGCGCGGGCCCCGCGAGACGGTTCCATCAGCGCGCTTACGTTGCGCGCGAGTGGCGCCAGTCTTCAGTTTCTCATCGTACCCGGCGGAGATCCATTGAATGCCCGGTATGTTCCCGGCCGCCGTGGGCCAATTGGGGAAATCACTGTCCAATGTCTTGCACAGATAGGCTTCCGTCGGACGCACCTTTTGCCGGTGCATCTTGCCACTCTTATAGACGAAGCCATCCACCATCAGCGCCGCGCCCACGGCATGGCCGATCTCATCCGCGCGGCGGTCGCTCAGTTCATCGAAGCGATTGCGAAGCTCGCGCAAATCCGCGTCCTCGATCTCTAGCGGCGTCGCCGCGAATCGCTCCGCGAAGGCCGCGAGTTCGGTAAATGCATCGACACTTGTTCGGAACGCCGCGTGTTTATCTAGCCACTTAATCGCGACATCGCCATCCTTCTCGACACCATATACGGCATGCAGGCGATCGAGCAGGTTCCACCGTAAGGAAAACAATGAAAACGCTCCGCTCAGAACGAGCGGCTTGGCCGTGGCGCCTTTGGACTTGCAGACCACAGCGCCGCCTTCGTCAGTCAGCCAGAACGGAACATTGAACAGTTCCTCTTCGGCGTGGGTCTCCACCAACACGCGCGCGGCTTGCACCCACCAACTTGGTCCCTTCGACCGAAACAGCGAATGCTGGAAGCCCTTAAGCACCTCCTTGGTGCCAACAGTGGCGCAGACTCCAATTTGATCGAGCACCATGCGCCACCTGCCGCCCGCATCGCGAACACAGCGCGGCAGCGCCCGCCATCCTTCAGACAGCGCCTCGATATCGGCATCGGTCAGAAGATCGCTTAGATCGGCATGTTCATAGGCGATGTGCGGCAGAGCGGCGGCTGTGCCGCCAATAAGGATCGCTGCATGGTCGCCAAGCCAAGCACGAGCGGCCTCGAATGATTTTGCGAAGCCACTACGCAGCCAACGGTCCCCTTCGTTGCCGATGTACTCGGCAGCAACTGGCACAAAGCGCCAAGCTTCCTTGGGCGCCGCCAGCATCCGGCCATACGCGATCTCGCCAAGCACATCGCCGCATCGCTCGATCAGCCAGTTGTTCCACGTGCTTTCGATCAAGGCCTCGCGCGTGGTGCTGGGATCGAATTGCGCGTCGAGCGAAAATGACAGGTCCGCCGCGACGCGCGTCTTGAAGCCGATATAAAGACTTCCCGCGCCCGCCGCGCTCGGCACGGCGATGGAAATTTGCGTCACCTCGGCGCGAGCCTTGTGAGCCGGATGCAGATGACCTGGCACCGGCAAGGTCGCGCGCCACACAGTCCACGACGCGCTCGCGCTCTGCACTTCACGTCTCGATAGCGCGGTGATTGAGGCGCGCCCCCCAACTGGGGCGATGTTCTCCCACGCGTCGAAGCTCAGGGTGCGGCCTTCGAGGGTCACGCCGGTGAGATCACACCAGCGGAAACTCGAGACCCAGGTCAGGAAGATTAGGCCGTCGTCCTCCCACTCCGCGAACCAGGCTTTCAGTCCGTCCTCGCTGAAATCCGGTTTCAGGCGCAGGACGATCATCGTGTCGGTCGCGGGATCGTAGAAGTCGGGCAGCGGTCCTTCCTCTGGCACGACTCGGACCGAAAGCTGATCCCCGGAAAAATGATACGGCGCCGAATGGATCGCGAGATCATCCGCGATGCGCTTGAGCGTCTTCAGGCCAATGCCAAACCGCCCGCGCTGATCGGTTCTGTTAGTCTTGCTCGTCACGAATGGCAGCGCCATGCCCAGCACGTGCTGGCAGGCAACCGGCTGACCATTATGCACGATCAATAGCTCGCGGTTGGTATCCGTGTCGCGGAGGGCGAAGCGCACTTCCGAGGCGTGTAGATCATCCGCGTTTTGGATCACTTCCGTCAGCCCCTGAAACGGCTCGACGTTCAAATCCTCGGCGGCGGCCGCGGCGCCGCGCATCATCTTTTTCAGGGCACCAGGCGAGGATGCCAAAGCATTCGCCAATCCCGTGACCACAGCATCGGCAAATTGGGGAGTGCGCGTATCGATCAGATCATCGACACCCGGCTGATCGTCCCAGATCATCCTCGCGGCGCGAGCACCCAGGTCGGCGTCACTCTCGGCCGCAATCGGTGATGGAAGAACCGCCAATTCGTTCATATTTAAAAGCCTCTGAAAATATTGACATTCAAAGATTAGCACGAATAAAGCAACGTTCTAATTGTTGGGGGGCGAGGTTCAAGCTCGATAGCGACGGCGACCGGGGCGCAGACGTGCGACATCGCCTAGTCGCTGGGAGTCCGCTTCTGGGATGCGCCTATTGCCAGCTTGGCGACGAACATAAGGCGCATTGTAGTTCGCGGCCCACCGGGACGGTGAAGCCGCTCTAGGTCAAACCTCCGACGCCTCGGCTAACCTCAGACGAGCTGAGCACAAAGCGCCTGTCGCTTTGTGCCCATTTTGTGCCCCGGGGTGTTTGGTGAGGCGTGTAAACTTTCGGAAACGGGTAGTAATCTCGAGACCTTTCCCCGCCGAAGCTCTCTAGCAGCCGCCGCTAATCGCAGTCCAATTTGACAGAGAGATCGAAAGCCAAAACCTCAGCTGCAGCGGCGGGTAAGGGAATCCGATCAGCAGACTTTTCGGTGTGAGCTTCGTCGGTCCGATAATCTTCTCCCATCAAAACCTGGAACCAACGCTCTCGATCCATCACGACGCGGTACTGCTTCTCGTCTTGAGTCCCACCGATGTAAGGTAGAAAAACTCCTATGGCCTTCGAAACGGTTTCGGCTTTCGAACCGATCCGATCAACTCGCCCTGTCCGCTGCTCCAGAGTACTCGGGTTCCAACTGAGATCGTGATGAATGACGTGCCGGCAACTGAGGTGCAGATCGACGCCTTCAGCGAGAACGCTCGAAGCCACGAGCACTTCTGGAAAGAATGGCGTATTGAACGCGAGCATCAATCTTTGCCGCGTTTCTTGTTTGACCAGCCCATTGGCCAGCCGGATGTTCGGCATCAGGCTGGCCCCAGCCGCTTGACTTGAATCTTCATCCGGGTCGCGGTGTACTTCCCCGCGCCTGCCAGGCTGCATCCTGTTCAGCGCATCCAGATAGTCTTCACGCTCCCGAGGCGAACATCTCTTGGCGACAAATTTCAAGAATGCAGCGATCTTTTCGCTAAGCGAAGCGCCCGACATGTCGCGGGTATCGAGTGCCGCTTGGAGCGGCTGCTCACCAGAGCGGGCATGGATATCGAAATATCTGGCCACAAATAACGGCGTGCGGACAAAGCGCCGGACGACATCCTGGATCAGGTGTTGCTCTTCAGCGCTCAATTCTGGGTAAGGGGCGAGCCGTCGCTCCAGTTCCTTGTTGAGCGGATCGCGCATGCCGCCCTCCGTATCGAACCGGCCGCCAAAGTCCGTGACAGCTTTCTGAACGGCTTGAACATCCATTTCGAAACGCTGAGCAGCGTCATTCCATAGCTGGCGTTCGAGGGCGGCCGACAGATGCCTGACGAGTGCGCGTCCTGTTTCCCGGTAGTGGCAAAACACCACAACCTTCTCCCGGTGCCGCCATAAGTCCAATACCCGCGCGACTACGGGAGCGATCTTTGGATGCTGCGCATATGCCGCTTCGTCTGGCAGTGCTGCCGCCAACTTCTTGACGTACCTGTTCACGCGCTCGTCGGTATCCGATTGGCTAGCGACTTCCTCATCCTTGTCGGCGGATTTACGTGTCTCGAGGAACGCTTCGTAGCTCGAAGCCAATCCCTCTGCGAAGGTGGCGCGGCCCGCGTTTCCCTTGCCGGCGACGACAGCCTGTGCGCGTGCAGCAAGCAAAAAAGGAAGCAATGCGTCTTTCTCAACCGGAAGACCGCCATCACCGGTGTCTTCTAGCGCTATGGCTCGGCCAATTTGGCGTGATCGCCGAACAATATTAGTATCAGAGAACTTGGAATCACGGAGATGCCTAACTACCCATTTACGCAGCGGAATCTCCGCCTCTTTCATGGCTTGACGAGTTTGCTCGAAGGCCCTGATGAGGACTTGGACACGCTCCGATTGACTCTCCGGGCTACTCAAGGCGTACGGCCACCATTCTTCGACGGCAACGGGCACCCCATTTTGATCGACAAGATCGTCCTGGCGTAGAGATAGCCACCTCTTATCTAACTCTGCGGCGTGGTGCTGAGCGCGGTCCAGCGTCGAACCTAAAATCTTCAATTCCGCTTCGAAATCCGCTTTGGACGACTGAGGTAGGGTTTTCCAGGCAATCCCTTTGAACCTTCCGATTACGTTCAGTAATTCGCCATGTCCCAGCTGAAACGGCGTAGCCGTCAGGAACATCATTCGCTCAAACGCTCCGTCCAACGCACCCGTAATCGTGCCGCCATCCTCCCGTGCATCGTCGGCCACGAAAAGGGACGCCAAGCGAGTCGTGGGATTTTTCAGATGGTGAGCCTCATCGAGAATGAGAAGCGGCGAGCGAAATCTGGCTTTGGCGAGGATCGATGGCCACATCGTTTGTAGCGATCGGTTGATGACGCGACGAATGTTTTCCAGCCGCTGTTCGAGCGACGCTGACTCGCGCGCCGGCAACGCCCGCAGGCACTCCCGTAATTCGAGAATATCAATATCGCTGGAGTCGATTACCTTTTGGATCGCATCCGGTATTGGATCGTCTTTTAGTTGGTAATCTGGACGATCGGCATAGTAAGCATTGATGACGTCGCGCCATTCTCGATTTGGCATGCCCAATAGTTTGGCAAAAAGTTCAGGCACGTTGTAGGAGCTCTTCGTTCGTAAAAGCGCTGCCGCAAAACGGGGTAGCGCGCTACGTTTCTCGCCCAAATGCATGCCGAGCATGGCGCGCTTTATGAGCGCAAGCCGAATCCATTGATCGATATTCTGTACATGAAAGGCGCCATGCTTCAGAAAGATGATGTGAGGGCGGCTCTTAGCGTCATTGTCTATCAGCTTGAAGAATTCGAGCGCCGACGATGCCGGCTCCGCGCGCAGCGCCTTGTCTTGCGGGTGTTTGATGGCCAGATCTTTAAAGACGGCAAAATCTCGTGGCCATTTCTCGTGCACCGACGACGGGACCATGATGACTACAGGTCGTTTTCCTTTGTCGGCTAAGGCAGTCGCCATCGCAACCCCAAGCGCCACAAAAGTCTTACCCATCCCCACTTCGTCCGCGAGTACGATGCCAGGTTGGTCCGGCAGGCGGCGCAAAATCTCCCTTATCGTTCGCAACTGCCGAAGGGCATCTTGCTCACTGATGCGATCATTGTTGAGATCGAGACGTAATCCGAGATCGAAAATGTCTATCGGCCACGTCACGAGAGCAGTTCCTCGAACGAAGTCGTAACATAGGCGGCGAGGCTAGTCGGCGCATGCGCCTGACTTGCCAAGCTACGTAAGGCCAGCATTAGCTCCTTCACTTCCGGATTGATCTCGCGAGCGCGTAACGAACCTGACGCTTGCCAAGCAATATTGCGGAGCGTCGACGCGACTTCGGCAATCATAAAGGCAGCGCCTTCTGGATCCTCAGCAGCCAAACGTTTCGCCAAAGCGATGGGGCCGATAGGCCCATGCAGACGCCAACGTAGTGCCTCGAGAGACGCTGTCGGTTGCTGGAGGCGATTGCGCATACCTTCGAGGGCTTGAGCAACACGCCGCATACGGCGTAACAGAAACTGAGTCGTATCGACTTTCTTGTGCGGGTCGATTTCCAGATTTTTTTTAGGATCGGTCTTTTCTTCGCGGCGTTTGAGTATCCGACCCATAATTTCGTGCAGGGGACGTGCGGATGTCAAAATCTCTAGAAGTTCGGCGAGGGACAGGCTCCCTAGCTCTTCGGGCGGCGGCAAGGATGACGGATCCGCCACATTGACGATCCACGGCGCCCGGGATTCGCTACCGTCAGCATCCTGCCAACGGACTTCGAGCGAGCTGGGTGGTCGCTTTGACTCCCATGGGACGATGACAGTCTTTCGTTTTCCAAGGGCAAGGGCGGCACTGCTCAGGACGGGACTGCCATCTTTCAAATTGACGTCGAAAACCGGCGGGGCGTTCTCGTCGATTTCTAATTCTAACCGACCGCCAATTCCATCGAGGCAAAACAGCGCAAGGCCGAACGCGATGGGCAGAACAGGCGTATCGGATTCGTCAGCAGAACCATCCAGGCTGCCGAGAAATTGAACGCCATCGAGTTTTTTCAACACGACTTCTTTGGGCCACGACTGGGCACAGAGCTTGCCCAAACGCGAATTACCATCGGGGATCAAGTAGGCAACGTTCAGCTCGATATTGTGTCTGGGATGCAAGCCAAGCCCAGCTGCCGTAAAATTGCTGGATCCGAGCATATACAGCACGCGGCCATCACGTTCCAACCACACCGATTTCGCGTGGAGCGCCCGATCCTCAAATTTGTTATTGATTTCTTCATGCTGTTCGACGATCGAAAACTTGTGCTGAAGCGACGGATGTGAGGTCTCTTTGAGCGCAGCGGGCGCATCGATCTGCACTGTCCCGTCCGGCAACGTCCTTCCTGGGGCGACAACGGTCAATTGGCGATCGCCGCGCGTAGTTAAGAGGCCTACGAACGCCTGCGCCGTGACGACTGACTGTGCATCTTCATCGAAAAAGGGACTTAAGGCCCATGCCCTATCGGGCTTGGGACCAACCCAAAGACCGCTGAGCTGCTCCACAACGTTGCCACCGCCGCGAACGAGAGGGACAAGCACGCATTTCACGTCATCTGGCTTGACGGGAGGTAGCAAGCCGACGCGCTGTTCGATGGATGAAAGAAAGGCGCTTAGGGCAGCCTGGGGGCCGCCTTTCGTCCTATCAAGCCCTGGGGCAAAACTCCGCACGCTTCGGAGAAATGAAATACACCCCATGAGGAGATCTGGAGCCAAATTGCCTTCCGTCCCAAAATCGAGGACGGCCACAACCTCCTGATTACGGCGATAGGCCGGCTCGGTAAGATTGGCAGACCCTACCAATACGCGAATGCAGTTTTCCCAAGTCAGAATCGTCAGTTTCGCGTGCAAGACGCCACCCAGCGGGAGCGTTACAGGCAGCATGTTCCAACGTAGGCTCCGATCGGGCGCCGCATGCCCTCGATCGACCAGCACGCAAGCAAAACACTGAGAAAGCTTTTCTTCGCGTTCGATCAGATAAGCTTTTGGCGTCTCGTTGGAATTGCTCTGAATAGACAAAAACCGAGCGAGGCACTGTTCTTCGAATAGCTCGGCATCGAAAGTGAAACTCGTTGTCACGCAGCCCAGCGGACGGCCAAACGCCTCCTCGCCACGCCACAAGTCGAGCAACCGCGCCCGCGTCTGTTCGGCGGCCTTCATCAGAAGGCCTCCAATTCGGCAAGGAAGTTTGAGAAGGTTGGAATTCTATATTCATGCACATAATCCGCATGGATGTCAGGCGGTTCACGCAACGTGTAGCCAGAGCGTAACAAGACCTTGCCGCGCGCTGTGCGTTCGAACCATGGGCGCTTCCCGTTTGGCGGTTTATCGCACTGGACTTGCTTGTGGTGATCGAGGGTAGCTTCGAACAAATCTCCAATAGTCTGAACGTTGTCGAAACGCTCCACTCCCTGTGCAAGACCGTTCTTGTCCCATTCCAACAGTGTCGGATGAGAACGAATACGCGCAAGACTGGGGCCCAGGGTCGCGAGCGCAGATTTTGCGGTCTTGGAATTAGAAAATTCAGCCACGTCGACTGGCGCGCCGCCGTTGCTCGTTGCACAATAGCGAAGCCCATCGAAAGCATTGGTGATCGATCTTCCAAATGCCTCATAGGCATCGATCGCGGTGAGCAATTGATTGAGATCGGTAGAGGCACTATTGCTCAGTTTGCGAACAAACGGCGCTTCGTCTCTGCGTGCGCCCACACCGCCGCGCGCGATAACTGCGTCTTTGAGTGGGGTGATCATCTCAAGTGGGCCGGAAAGCGAAGTGATGCGGTTCAGCAGCACTTTCCTCTCATGTTTCCCAGGCAAGATTGGGTCGAGTCTCACCGCCAACTCACGCCAAAACTCACCCGATTGATAGGTCGTATGGCCTTTGTCCATACCCTGAGATACGGCCCGACGGAGCCGATCCCGGAATGCGCGGCCGTCGCCTCCCGAGGATTCGATGATGCCTTCGAGACCCTGATCTTTTGCCCACGCTTTGATCAGCTCGTAACCGCCATCGTCGAGGAGCCCATCTTCCGTTAGAATTCCGATATTGCGCGCGAGCCGACGAAAGACGCCCGTAAAGCCGAACGCCGAGGGCGTCTTGAGATAAGCTGTTGCATTCACAGGTCGCGTGTTGCGTAAGGCCTGCCTGACCTTCAGACCGCCGGGAACGCTGGATACTCCTGAAAGCGAGTCTTTCGCGCGAACAAACGCTTCGACGACGAACCATTCCCATACCAGCCACGGCGGCGTTATGTCGTCTGCTGCGGTTGCATCGAGGTCCCAGCCGTCGCAGACGCAGGCTCCGAGCGCCATGGCTGTCAGGAAGCGCGGATGGCCCATACGGACGGTAACGGCTGGCAATAATCGATCAGCGAGGCGATCATATCCAGGCTGTAACCCCAGCGGATCGATACTGCCTTCGGCCTCTTCTGAAGGGTCGAGTTCAGAACTAAACGGCGCCTTCAGCATACAGCAATTCACCAGTCTTCTATTTTTTGGCATCTAACCGGAGCTGCACGATCACGCCCAGCTTTGTCCGGAATCGGATGCTTTATATGGTTGTATGCTAACGCGGCGCAGTTGCAATGTCTGCAACTATCAACAACATGTTGAATATTAGGAGGTTGCCGGCGCATCTTAAAACGTTCGCTATCCGAACGTGTCGGCGGCGATCGCGTCCATCGCTTTCTTGTGGTCGTCGGACTTGAAGAGATGCCCGTAGCGATCCATGGTTACTTGCAGGGTATCGCTCCGGCGAGGGCCGCCTTGCGCGGTGCGATGGAGGGTGAAGACATAGGCGTATGACTGACCATACGCCTAATTCGAAGATCTCCCGGCTGGAAATTGTCTCGACGGGCGCTCGACGCCGTTGGACATTAGAAGAAAAGCAGCGGATCGTTGCCGAGAGCTATGGCGGGCCACGATTGGTGTCAGTGACAGCTCGGCGCAACGGGTTGTCTGCGAGCCAATTGTTCACGTGGCGCCGGTTGGCGCGCCAGGACTGGCTGAGCGGGGATGCCGTGCCGGCGCTTGTTCCTGTGGAGATCGCCGTTACTGTGAATCGGCGTGGGGTCCGGACGCCGATCGGCACGTTAAGGCACTGACATCATTGGTGTGCGGGGGGGGCATTTGGATGGCGCCGAATCACAGCAAGGACTCGGTAGAGCAGCGATATTGACCGCGCGACATCCCGGTTTGGATGAGCCGCCCCCGAGCGTGCCCGCTACCCGACATATCGATGGTTAAGCTCTCGCGAGTTCCAGGCGTCGAGGCGCCCGCAGAGCCCGCGTCGGTCCGCAGCCCCAGTCCGAGAAGTCCATTCCGGCTCGTGCCAAGTTCCAATGCGGAGCGGAGTGGGGAGAAAGCTATTCCAATGCCGCAGGTGGTCGAGCGCGAAATTTCATAAGAAAGTTGGGTAGTTACGAATTTTCACAGAACGTTACGTTTTTTCATGCTAAGTCGGTTTCTAGAATATAGATTCATGCTTGGGATCGAATTTTCATGGGAAGTGCCCCTGAGTACCATTTTTCGGAGCCTGTAACGATTTTTCATGGCTCCAGGCTGCCCGAACGCGCCACGCCTGTCGGATACGCCGCGCTGATCGATGCCCATGGCTTGAAAGTCCCGATGCCTCGCACGCTGTCCGCCATCGGGCCGCGCCATAAGGAATATCAACAAGACGGCTGGCACATTTACACGCCGCGCCACGCGCCGCCGGCCAGCCTCGAAGGACATCTGACGTTCGCCCTCAAATACGAAGGACTTGACCTGCTGGTCCTGAAAGCCCTGTTTCAGGCGACGGGACCAGAACCGATCGAGGCCATGGTCAGGGAAACGCCGACCGGCACCTATGCTCGACGCAGCTGGTTCTTGTACGAGTGGCTGCTCGGCAAGACGCTCGATCTGCCGGCGGCGGAGAAAGGCGTATATGCGGAGATCGTCGATCCCGATCTGCAATGGGCGGCGGCCGGGATCACCTCCACGCGTCACCGCGTCAAAAACAATCTGCCCGGGACGCCGTCCTTCTGCCCGATGATCTTTCGGACAGACGCCTTGCGCGAATTCACGAAACGCAACCTGCCAGAGCGCGCGCGCGAGGTTATCGCCGACGTGCCTGCGGACGTACTGGCCCGCACGGCCGCCTTCCTGCTGCTGAAGGACTCGCGCTCAAGCTTTGAGATCGAAGGCGAGCATCCGCCGCAGGAGCGCATTCAACGCTGGGGCAGAGCCATTGGCGAAGCCGGGGGCAAGCCGATCGACCTCGACGAACTGCTGCGCCTGCAACGCATCGTCATCGGCGACGACCGCTTTGTGCTGCTGGGGCTGCGCAACGAGGGGGACTTTGTGGGCGACCGGGACCGCGACACGGGCACGCCCTTGCCGGACCATATCAGCGCAAGGCATGAGGACCTGCCGTCCCTGATTGAGGGTCTGGTCGCGTTCGACCGCAAAGCAGCGCCGGATCTGGACCCGGTCCTTGCCGCCGCCATCCTCGCGTTCGGGTTCGTCTATGTTCACCCGTTCGCGGACGGCAACGGCCGCCTGCATCGCTATCTGATCCATCACGTTCTGGCGGAACGCGGCTTCAATCCGCCCGGCATGGTGTTTCCAGTCTCCGCCGCGATCCTGGATCGCATTAACGATTACCGGCGCACTCTTGAAAGCTATTCGGCCCGCCTGTTGCCCTTCATCAAATGGGAGCCGACGGACAAGGGGAATGTTCGCGTCCTCAACGATACGGCCGATTTCTATCGCTTCTTCGATGCCACGCCTCACGCCGAATTCCTCTATGAATGCGTGGCAAGGACGATCGATACCGATCTGCCGGCGGAAGCCAGATATCTGGAAGTTTACGACACGTTCAGGCGTAGCGTGACAGAGATCGTCGACATGCCGGACGGCACGGTCGACTTGTTGTTTCGCTTCCTGCGCCAGAACAAGGGTGTTCTGTCGAAACGCGCCCGTGAAAACGAATTTGCCAAACTGATGGACGATGAGGTCGCCAAGATCGAGGCGAGCTACGGGAATTCCTTTCCTGAGTAGTTGCAGACGAGAACCGGCGCGATGATGAGAGCCCTTGGGCGTCCGCGGTCAACAGACCCGCGGGAAATCTTGGGCCGATATCCAGAGCTATTCTGCAATCGATCTCTTGTTCTTCAGCGAGTGGAGCGGCGTATTGCGGCTTCCTAAGCAGCGGCCAATTCGGTGGCTGTAAATAGGCGCCGAAGGTTGGGTCTGACTCACTTCCGATGATTTTCGCTGGCGACCTCGGGTTCTCCAATAGGGAATCAACGCCATGCGAACCGGCTTTCGAATACGTCACGTGTGCCTCGTGGGCTGGCGTTTGACAGCGTAAGTGATTCAACGGACTCGATAATTTTGACATTGCGTTCGGACATGGCGGCGGCCAATTGTCCGTTGTGCGGGATGCTTTCGCGCCGAATTCACAGTCGCTATCTTCGACAGGTAGCCGACTTGCCCTGTGATGAACACGGAGTGGAATTGAGACCATGAAGACTTTGTTTCGCCTGGCGCAGGCAGCAGGTGTGCTGCTTGCATTGCATTGACGGCCAGCGCCGTCGCGGATGAGTTCCTCAAGATCGCGGCCAGTGCCGGACCGGTCGGGCAACTGGCTCAGTTTGCCGCCAAGCTCGCCAAGGACAAGGGCCAGGACGTCAAGATCGTCGAACTGTCCGATTGGGTTGCACTGAACGAGGTGGTCAACAGCGGCGACGTCGACGCCAATTTATTCCAGCACGGCACCTATCTGGCGATTCAGAACAAGCAACGTGGCTTCAATCTGGTTCAGGTGGACAAGGTCGGCGTGATCGCGCCGGTCGGGCCATTCTCGAAGAAGATCAAGTCTCTCGACGAGATCAAGTCCGGCGACAGTGTCGCGATCCCGAACGAGCCGCTGAACGGCGCCCGCGGATTGATCCTGCTCGAGCGCGCCGGGTTGATCAAGCTGGCGCCGGGCAAGGGCTTTGCGGTGAGCCGGTTCGATATCGTCGAGAACCCGAAGAACCTGAAGATCGTCGAGCTCGACCCGGCGCAGACCTATCGCTCGCTCGACGACGTCACGCTCGCGCTTGTTAATATTACTTATCTGATACCCGCCGGCGGCGATCCAAAATCGGCACTGGTCATCGACCGCACTGTGGACGACGGCCTGGTGTTGCGCTTCACGGCGCGACCGGACAAAAAGGACGATCCGCGCCTGGAGGCCTTCATCCAGGTCTTCAACTCGCCGGAAGTGAAACAGTTCATCGAACAGAAGCTGCCGGCGTTCATTCCGGCCGGATTCAGCAGTTAGACGCTGGTAAGCTCTCGATGAGGCTCGGGCGATGGCTCGCTTTCGCTGCTGGCTAGCCGCGCCGCGAGGGCGGCACATTGGTTGCGGATATCGGGGATCGCAATGATCTCCCAGAAGGCGGCGCGGGTCAGCGGGCCTATTGCGAATAGCCGGTGCGATCGGACACCGTCGCGATTGATGATCGCGCAATCGGCATCTGTGTCGATGCCGATACAGAGCGGATCGACGCGAGCGAGTCCCTGGTCGAACAGGCTGCGTACCGCCGGATTGGGAGTAGCGCGCGGATCCTTGACGATGCCGGTGCAATCCACGACCGCGCCGACCTGCATGTCGCGGATATCGGCATCGCCGCGTCGGCGATAACTGATCCGGACTGCGGCGTCGTTCGGTTCGACGCGGATCGCTTTGGCGGCCATCAGGGTGAGTTGTCCCGTATAGAGCGCCTGGGTGATGCGGGCCTCGACCTCGGGTGCCATACGGTGGCGATGCACATCCCACCAGGCGCGCGCGTGCTCCAGGAAGCGGCGCCTGGAGGTCGGCGGGAGCTCGCGCCATAGCCGCTGGGTGTAGGGACGGAGGCCGTCGATGACACCGCGCCAGTCACCTCCCTCAGCGACATGCCGGTCAATGCGGTCCCGAAGCCAGCGCAGCAAGCGGCCGATGCCGGCGCCGAACGGAACCTCGGTCTCCGCGATACGCACAGCATCGACGCGGCGATGAGGTTTTGCGAGCAGGCCTCGCCGCGACATCGCGATGATCGGCCCTCGGTGCCCATCGCGGAGCAGCGACAGGACGTAGTCGACCATCGTCAGTCCGGTGCCGAGGATCAGAACGGTCGCGTCGGGGGAGATGGGAGCAGCTGAAGGCGGCGCCCAGGGATCTGCATGACCCGGACTGCTGGCTCTTGTGTCATGTCCGGTCGCGAGGACGAGGGTGTCCCCGAGAAGCGCGCGGCCATCCTCCAGAGTGACCAGGACGTCGGCGTCGCTTTCGCTGACGCCGACGCAAGTGCCATGTACGATCGAGAGAGGTGGCGCGTCCGCCTGATCCGATGCCTGCTGTTCGAGCAGGCTCGCGATGTAGTCGCCATAGATGCGCCGAGGCACAAAGCAATAGGGATCTGGACACGCCGGCACAACCACCTCGCGTGAGACCAACCAGCGCCAGAAGTGATCCGGCTGGTCCGGCAGCGCGCTCATATTGGCGACGCGCACATTGAGCAGGTGGTCGGGGTTGCCCGTATGGTATGCGATGCCGCGGCCGATTTCGGGGCGCTGCTCGAGCAAGGTGACGCGAAGGTCACGCACCGGCTGGTGCAGTAGCTGATAAGTCAGCAGGACGCCGCTTGCGCCACCGCCGATGATGATCACGTGACGCCCGCCGGAACCCGTCATGCCGTCGCTCTACCGATCAGCCGGTCGCACACGATGTGCGGTGCCAGGGATTATTTTTCAAAGTGCCGATACATGACCTAGTCGTGGTGCTGGACCGTCGGTGTCCAGCATGGAGTTGGGCAGTGCTTTCGGCCCAACCCGGTCGATGCGAGAGGCGCGGTTAGCCGTGCGGCCCGAACAGAAAGAGGTCGTGGAGACTATCCCGTCGATCGGCCGCCGCCGAACGCGCGAGTCTTCGGCGCCATCTCTGTACTCGCCGGGTCATGCGACGAAGAACCTGAAGCCAAGACGGTGCCGGCTGCATAAACTCTCCTCCGCATTGCAGGTGTCTTGGAAGATAGCATGTCTTGGTGCGGGCCGGACGCGAATGTTGGCGGTGCCAGCAACTTTGAAATCAAAAGCGCGCGCCGCGTCGCCTTGCAGGAGGATAATTTCCTCGGCGAATACGCGGATGAAAATTCATTTTCTGTAGACCGATGCAGACGCCTGTGAATCGGGCGAGATGCTGTCATGTTCGGCGTTCCGCATGTGACATCGGTGATCGTTTTCAAGCCTAAACGGCATATTGAGCTGGGAGCGGACTCGTTCCGATCCGCAAGCAGCGGGAATCGACATCGCCATAACCTTCCTGCTCTCCGGCCTGCCGCAAACGCGGTGTCGCGCCGAGGCGCCAACTTTGGATACCCATTTCATTGACGGGGGTACCATTCTGCCGGATATTCGAGCCAGCAGGTTGTGCTGCTCAGGGTCACGCGATGCGAACGAAGGACGGACAGTTGATGTGTGACATGCGACGCCGCATGCCCCATCGCTGCGTCTCGGCGGCGACCGGTGTCTGTTGTTGATCGTACCGACAAATCCAAGTCCATCGACAGTCAGACAGGAGCGCCGAAACCCGGCGATTGAGCACACATGTCCCAAGCCTATGTCATCGAAGTATCAGATCGAACTGCCGGTATCGTTGTCGCCGACGAGCGCGGCTTTTGCTTCTTCTCGTCCGAACGTGCCTTTGACAGCCTCGACGGCGGTCATTTCGGCTCCGCCCGGGCTGCCGAGCGCGCGGTGAGGGCGCTTCTTGATCGACGACGCCAGGCCGGCGGCACCGTCGCATTCACCCTTTGATCAAACCTGAAAGGACAAACATGATTACGAGACGAGTTATTATCGCCAGTGCCTTCGCGCTCACCGCGTTGGCGGTCGATCCGGCGCGTGCGGAAGACAAGCCGGCGGAGATTCGCATCGGGACGCAGAAGGGCGGCCTGTTTCCCGCAGTTCGCCAGCGTCACACCGTAGAGGACGCATTCAAGCCGCTCGGCATCAAGGTGAAGTGGATCGACTTCCAGTTCGGTCCGCCACTCCTCGAAGCCATCAATGTCGGCAGCGTCGACTTCGGCTTCGTTGGTGACTCGCCGCCGATCTTCGCACAGGCGGGGGCGGCCAATATTCGTTACGTCGCCGCGGTGAAATCGGAAGGCAACAACCAGGCGATTATCGTGCCGCCGGATTCGCCGATCAAGATCCTGGCCGACCTCAAGGGCAAGCGGATCGCCTTCGGCAAGGGATCGAGCGCGCATAACCTCTTGGTCGCGGCCCTCGAGAAGGCGGGACTCTCCTGGAGCGACATCACCCCGGCGCCGCTCGCGCCCGCCGATGCGACCGTGGCGTTCGTCAAGGGCGCGGTCGATGCATGGTCGATCTGGGATCCCTATCTCGCTTTGGCGGAGCTCAAGGAAAAGGCACGGGTCATCGCCTTCGACAAGGACGTGCACAAGCCCAACGCGTTCTATATCGCAGGATCCGACTTCGTCGCGAAATATCCCTCGGTGGTCGCAAAGCTCAACACGATCTTCGCAGCGGAGGGAAGATGGGCCGACGCTCATCGCGAGGAGGTGGCCAGTGCTCAGGCTGAGGCTACCGGCGTGGACATCGAGGCGATCAAGCGCTTCGTCGCGCGGTCGAACTATCAGGTGGTGCCGATCGATCAGGATATCATCAAGGGTCAGCAAGCCGTCGCCGATCGCTTCGCGCGGATCGGATTGATTCCGAAGCCGGTCAATGTCTCGGATATTGTTTGGAAATGGACCCCCGGCTCGTGAGCCGCCCAGCGGCGCCACGCATAGTCCCACCGTCTATCGCGACCGCCATCGTTGGCGATCTCATCGTCAACGGAACGCTGCCACTCGGCCAATACTGGATCAAGGTGCCGCGTGCGGCGAAGCGTTACGTCGGCGCTCCGGTAGCTGCGACGGTTTTGCTGTCCCCGTCCCGTATCGTGGAAGGAACATGCTGCCGTCTCTCGGCCGAAGACTGCGTTCATCGTTTTTGTTGCGGGTCGATTGATCACCGCCCTTCGCGTGCTCACATGGCAGCGACGTATCAGCTCCACATGGAGGGACTGGCGATGAGCTTCAAATTCAAGGATGTGTTTACCGGAACTCAGGCTGCGCTGGGTGCCGATCCGGCGCAGGCACAGGCCGCGTTTCACGCGCAGTCGCGTCTCGGCGACGGCGTCAACAGCACCGTTGCGATCCGCCAGTTCAATGTCGGCGTTGATGAGCCGCCCGGCCTTGGCGGACAGGACACCGCACCCAATCCGGTCGAATACATCCTCGCCGCGCTTGGCTCGTGCCAGGAGATCACCTATCGGCTCTACGCCGATGCACTCGGCATTCCTCTCAACGGGGTGTCGGTTCGTCTCACGGCCGCGATCGATCTGCGTGGCTTCTTCAACGTGCAGCAGGACGTGCGGCCGGGATTTCAAAGGATCGAGGCAGAGGTGATCCTGGATAGTCCAGCGTCCGAGGCCGAGTTGGCCCGCCTGAAGGAGGTCGTCGACGCTCACTGTCCCGTGCTGGATATTCTTCGCAATCCGACGCCGGTGAAGCTCTCGCTTCGTTCCGGCGCGTTGAGCGCAGCCGCCGAGTGATGGGTCGAGCAATGGCGTCGCCCCTGCGACTTGGCGTGTGGGCGCTCACGCATGGCAGCTGGGCATCGCGACATCATCCCCTCGATCCACCAGACGCGTCCTGGGCACGGGTGCGCCGCCCGATTCTCCTGGCTGAGTCGCTGGGTTTCGAATCCACGCTGCTGGCCCAGCACATCATCCATCCGAGCGGGGACGACCAGGACCTTCTCGAGACATGGACCGGCGCGGCGGCGCTTGCCGCGCTGACCAGCCGGATCGAGTTGATCGCTGCGATCAAGCCCTTGCTGGTGCACCCGGTGATGCTGGCCAAGATGGCGCTGCAGATCGAGAATATCAGCGAGGGGCGGTTCGGCCTCAATCTCGTCAACGCCTGGTATCGGCCGGAGCTGGAACGCTCGGCATCGGCTTTCCGGATCATGACGACCGCTACGCCTACGGACGGGAGTGGATCGAGATCGTCGAGCGGCTGACATCCGGCCAACGCGGGGATTTCCGGGGGCGGCATTTCAACATCGAATCCTATCAGCTACGCCCCGGCGATCCGTTCCGCTCGCGGCCCACCATCTATCTCGGCGGCGAATCAGTTGCGGCGCTCGCACTCGCCGCCGACGCAGCCGACGTCTATTTCATGAACGGGCAGCCGCTTGAGGATATCAGGGCGCTCATCCAGGACGTTGCGCGGAGACCACGACGCGGCGTTCCAATCCGCTTTGGAATGTCCGCCTTCGTAATCGCACGCGAGACCGATGCGGACGCGCAAGCCGAATTGACCGAGTTGTTTGCGATCGCCGAGCAGGACAAGCCGGCGCGTGCCCGGCTGGTCGCCAATGCAGGTCCCGAGGCGCAGATGTTCAAGACGGCGGCCAAGGAGGCGCGGATCGGAAGCAATGGCGGGACCTCGGCGCGCCTGGTCGGAAGCTTCGACACGGTCGCGAGCCGCATCCTCGAGTTCAACGCGATCGGGTGCGGTCAAGATCGAGGTCAACCGGACCTATCCACTGAAAGACGCGGCCAGGCTCACGCTGATCTTGCTGCGCGCAAGACCACGGGCTCGACCAGTACCACTGGTTTGAGAGGGCGCCTTCGCTAAGGGGCAGGGGCTTGAAAAGTAGCCCGGTAGAGCGCCGGGCTGGTGCCGAGGCGTGCCCTGAAATGATGCCGTATCGCGTCAGCGGAACCGAAGCCCGTTTCGGTCGCAACGCGCTCGATCGGTATCCGCGTCGCCTCCAGAAGCTCGCGCGCCCTTGACACGCGTGCCTGGACCACCACCGGATCGAAATGATCGGCATGCAGATGCGACACGACCACGAGTTCGACGCCGTCCAGGATGCCGTCAAGGTCTTCAACGACCGTATGCGTCAAGTCCAGTCGTTCGATGTTAGGGGGCACCTTCCGAAACTCCGGACGCGGTCTCCAAATGCGATATCGAAACCTAGGCCTCATAGTCTCGGCTCCATCTCCTCGGGCGAGAACTTTATGTGGACAATACCACGCGAACGTGTGTGTTGCACGGTCCGGCATGAACGACCATCAAATCATCATGGACTGACAATCGTCATGAAGGTGGGCTGGGAAGAATCGGGTCTTCGCCAAACGGGCGGTTGATAATCGACAGCGCATCAGGCGCAGTGAATACGCGGTTGCGGGCATAGCCGGTCCGCTCCACGAGAATCTTGCGCTCGACAAGTTGCTCCACTGCTTGGGAAGCTGCCTGCACAGTGATGTCGAGAAGTTTAGCCAGGCGCTTCACGGTTAGAACTGGATAATGCGGTAATACATCGAGCGCGCGAAGGCTTGCAGAGCCTTGCCGGAATTTCCGACGCTCGCGCCACATTGCGCCGAGCGTGGCCAAGGCTTCCCGCGTCCGGAGCAGCTCGTCGGTCGTGCCGACCACTGCATCTGCCACGAACCCCACTGCTTCGTGCCATTCCAGGCGTTGCTGCGCGGCCCTGAGGGAGTCGTAATAGGCAGTCTTGTGGGCCTCAATGTAGGGAGAGAGATAAATCGGCATCATTCCCTCCGCCGCCATCATCAGCGGCAGCAACAGGCGTCCAACGCGGCCGTTGCCGTCGCGGAATGGATGGACCGCCTCGAAATGCGCGTGCGCCACTGCCATGCGCACGATGAAGCTCTGGTACATCGCCTGCATCCCCTCGCAGCGCATGTATTTCATGGTGTGTTCGAGGCAGACCGCGATATCGGCGGGAGGCGTTGGATTATAGGTCGAATACGCGATGTCGCCTCTGCCGCCAATCCACACCACCCGCTCTCGGAAATCACCGGGCTTGTCCTTATAATCAGCATCGCCACGCATAACGGCACGGTGCAAATCCTGAACTAGAGCCGTCGTGAGCAGTTTCAGCTTTTCTTTGCGCGCGCGGGGTAGAAAATCATCGAGCGCGAGCGCGTAGTCGCGCACTTGCGCAGCGGCTTCTCTTTGCGGGAAATCTTCTCCTTCCTCAACTGAAAGTAGTTCGTCGAGTGTGCTGTTCGTTCCTTCGATCGATGAACTGCTCACGGCCTCGCGCCGAGGCAATATACGGCTGATAAGGTAGGGGTCCTTGAGTTCCGCCGCGAGTGTCTCAATCCTGACAAGGGCCGCGTCCGCCGCCTTTAGCCGTGCGAGGACCGGCACCACCGCAATCCCTTCCTCGGGCGGTGGCAGTGGAACGACCGCGTAATGGGAGTCGAACGGCGGCGGGAGCCTTTTCAGTCGCTCCCGGATGGCATGGCTGAGATGGTCGCGGTTCACGGAAAACCTTGGGTACGGAGGCTCTAGATATATCCATATTCAAGGTTATTCCTAAAAACTTCAATAAAGAGCCGGGATTCAGCTCTGATTGCAAGGAAATTCGACGGCTTTCGCCTTTCTGGCCTTGCGAAACGCACTTGAAACGCTGCCTCGTCGGATAGTCAGACCTTTGGGCGGCAAGTGCTCTTATTTTTCCTCATTAAACGGAGAGCTAATGCGGTTCTCGGGCTGCAGCCTACCAAATTGTGGCGGGCTCCCCTTACAACCGTGTCCTATGGAACTTACCTTTGCGGATTGCGCCACCCGTCGAATTTCCGGCTGAAGGACCTCTCTCATGCCTGCCGCAACCGCTTACGTCCTCCACGTTCCGGAGGGCCGGCGTGACATTATTCTGACTTACGCCGAGGAAAACCGGCACGACCCCACGCGGTACGTCGCCGAACCCGTACCGAGCTTTTCCTACGGTAGCAACGCGTTGGTCGTGATGGCGTGCTTTCGCGACGGCGCGATCACGCACATCGCAGACGGCAGAAAGGGTATGTCGGCGGGGACCGGATTGACCCGGCTCAACATGACCGAGTTGCAGAGATTCGAACGGCCCCTTCTATTTGAAGAACTTGTCGGCCTCGTTCCCGCAAAATTCAGAGCACCCCTTAGTCGCATCCTCGGCAACGGCGGATTGCTGCCGCCGAAGACGTTCGCGGCCGTGGTGGACGCATTGACGGCGCGCGATCCCAGCTTGGCGGCGAGGCTGGCGCGGTTTTCGGAGAACCGCGCCCGGGCCATCCGGGGTCTCACATCGAAAGAAAGAGAGAATCTTGCCGTGCAAAAGGAATCCCTGGGACTTGCGCTTGCGATCGCAGGGGTGCCGCGGGCTGAAATGCTCTCCTGGTCGCCGACGTCTGGAAGACCGGCTTCGTTCCTCGAAGGCTTGCCGGGTGCACGCGTCCGCGAAGATGTGATGATCATCAAAGATTTCACATCCTTGCCCGGGTTCAACGCCATCCGCGATGCTTCCAACGTCGCGGCCATGATCTTTCAGAATCCGACCGATCGCCGTCAGGCACTCACGGTGATCATGGCGAACCGGACGCCCCTGGAAGAACAGACCGGCGCCGACCTGATCTACTACAACGAGACCTATGGCGCCTTCGTGCTGGTGCAATACAAGGCGATGGAACAGGCCAAAGATGGCGCTGAGTTCCGCTGGCGGGACGGCGATCAATTCACGCAAGAAATCGAGCGCATGGACGCGCTGCTGGCCGAACTCGCCAAGTGCGGCGCCGACGGCGCCCCCGAGGGCTACCGTCTTTGCAACAATCCGTTCTTCCTGAAATTCTGCCCCCGCGTCGTATTCAATCCGAACGACGAGGGCTTGTTCAGGGGAATCTATCTGCCGCTTGACCTTTGGAAGAGCTTGCATGCGAGCGGACGGCTCAAGGGGCCGAAGGGCGGGAATGTTATCGGGTTCGACAACGTCGGAAGGCGGCTCTCCAACACTGAGTTCATCTCACTGGTCACCAACTCATGGGTTGGCACGACCATCCCCCAATCCGCCGAGCTTGAAAAAGTTATCCGGTCGGTTCTCGAAACCGGGCGAACCGTGATCTTTGCGGTCAAGCGGGAGTCAGCACCGGATGATTCAGACGGAACGCCTCCGACGTTACCGGTCGAGATGCCCTCGCTGCGCTTCGATGACGGGTGCAGGCCGGGCGACGATTCCTTCGACTTTGAGGATGCCGTCGAGACTTGATCACGCCCGCCGGCTACCTACTGGCTGTTAGACACAGCAAAGGGCGGCGTCAGCCTTCGCAGGCGCCCGCGACGCATTGACTGTGAGAAGTCTCCTCAAATCCATGGAATTGCGCCGATCGCACTTGGCGATGAATCCTCGAATCGGCTAATTTTGCACCATTCATACAGTACTTGTGCACTGGCGTTGCGTTTGCTTCCGAACCTGGAGCAGGCAATGGCGAGGGTTACCAAGGCTCAACGCCAACTGGCGGAAGCGCTCGAATTTCGCACGAGCGCGAGAGCTCTTTTGCATGACCGATACAACGACTGGAATGACTGGGAATTTGATTGGCTGACCGACGAATTGCGGCGGCCACCCGACTATATCTACAGCGAGAAAGAGTGGGTCGTGTTGAAGCGGCTTCAACATTATTCGCGCTCATTCGCGGAATACGCTGACCATTCTGTCTCGGAATTGACAGCGATCGCTTATGTTAGTCGATTCGATTTCCAAGAGCACGAACAGGAATTCGTTGAAAAAGTTTATCGCTGGGCGGCGACGCATCTCAAGCGGCGTCAAATCCGCTTCCTTGCCAGCCTATGTCGCCGGTTCGAAAACATCGGGTATGATCCACTTCCGGACTATGAGCCTGTCGAAGAACTCAAACCTGGAGAGGGGGCCTTATCATCAGCGGCTTAGATTTAGAGTCCGCTCGCTATCGCGTCTTACGCCTTAGCCGTCCACCGACCCAATGAAAGCAAGCCGCCAAGCCTCTGTTGCGACATCGTCAAACCAGAGTTCGCCGCGTGTTCATACGACACCGCGTCCGGGGACACGATCACGTACGCTCGTCGACGCGCGAAGCAAGGCTTCCTCGAGGCAACAGCAATGTTGCTACTGCCTCGTTCGGAACGAATAATCCGGGTTTGGCACGCCCACGAAAGAGGTGGAGGGTCAAACTGAGATCGAACTTGAGAAATCCTCCGGGCGGGATGCCGTCAAAGTTTGTAATCACTCCGCTGAAATCGACTTGCATTGAAAACCCCCTGCCTAAAAAGCAAGATCATCCTGCAACCAAAGGGAGAGCGCAAGTGGTTAGACAGCCCCTTGGCGAAATTGATCACCCTCGCACCAGTCTCGAAGGGTATCGGCCGTGTTACGGCGGCACTCGTCGAAGCGATTGATTGAATGGACTAAACTTACATCGAAATAGAAAGGGGGTTTGCCGTGAAGTGTCCTTCTGGGCCGCTTTGTCGTGCTGGATTGCGAAGTCGATCATTCCGCCTAGTAAGACATCTGACGCTCTCTCGGGAAAAATTGTATCGGACGGAACAATTTTTCTCTCTTCCATCGCTTGTTGCCGGATCACGGCTTAGAACCACGCGCTCTCGTCACAAAGGGTACCCTCTGAACGAGAGGGATTTCGGTCGCGCAGCAACAAACCCTGCGTTTTGCGTCAACAAAAGAATACCGCTTTCCCGGATTCGCTGAAAAAGAGTTTGGCTTTGACTCGCTCGTCCACGATTTCTCTGAGAGTATTGATTGCTCGCCGATGGTGCTCGCGAGGGGAATGCGAATGACCTGCACAGGCCTGTTAGATCGATCTCGAATCTGCGTCGCGCCGCTGACCTCCTGTCGCGCGGCGTCGTGTTGACGCACCGATCGTGCGCGGGCGCGGCCCAATAAACCTGATCACGCCAACCTTCCCGTAGTTCAAAACTGGCGGTGGCTCGCACGAGCCGTGTAGTAACCCGCTGACCAGGCGCAGCGTGAATGCATCGTGTTGCCTGCGTCACGTCCGTCTCAGTTCCAAATCCTCCAGGGGAAATTCCAATGACTGCCAACTATGATCAGATCAAATTCGCCTACTGGGTACCGAACGTCTCCGGTGGCCTCGTCATCAGCAAGATCGAACAGCGAACCGGATGGGACATCGATTACAACCGCCGCCTGGCGCAGATCGCGGAACAGGCCGGGTTTGACTATGCGCTGAGCCAGATCCGCTTCACGGCCGGCTATGGCGCCGAATTCCAGCACGAGCCGGTCGCCTTCAGCCACGCGCTGCTCGCGGCGACGACGAAGCTGAAGGTGATCGCGGCGCTGCTTCCCGGACCGTGGAATCCGGTGGTGGCGGCCAAGCAGATCGCAACCATCAGCCAGCTCTCCGAGGGGCGCGTCGCCGTCAACATCGTCAGCGGCTGGTTCCGCGGCGAGTTCACCGCGATCGGCGAGCCCTGGCTCGAACACGACGAGCGCTACCGCCGCTCGGAAGAGTTCATCCGGGCGCTGCGCGGGATCTGGACGCAGGACAGCTTCACGTTCCGTGGCGATTTCTATCGCTTCACGGATTACTCGCTGAAGCCGAAGCCGGCCGAGCCCCTGCCCGAAATCTTCCAGGGCGGCAGCTCGCGCGCGGCGCGCGACATGGCGGCGCGGGTGTCGGACTGGTACTTCACCAACGGCAACTCGGTCGAGGAGATCAAGAAGCAGGTCGACGACATCAGGGCCAAGGCGAAGGCAAACAATCATTCGGTCAGGATCGGCGTCAATGCGTTCGCGATCGCGCGCGACAGCGAAGCCGAGGCGCGCACCGTGCTGAACGAGATCATCGCCAAGGCCGATCCCGAAGCAGTCAATGCCTTCGGCCATGAGGTCAAGAACGCCGGCAAGGCCTCGCCGGAGGGCCAAGGCAATTGGGCGCAGTCGAGCTTCGAGGATCTCGTCCAGTACAACGACGGCTTCAAGACCAATCTGATCGGCACGCCGGAGCAGATCGCCGAGCGCATCATCGCGCTCAAGGAGGTCGGCGTCGACCTCGTGCTGCTCGGCTTCCTGCATTTCCAGGAGGAGGTCGAGTATTTCGGCCGCCGCGTCATTCCGCTGGTCCGTGCACTGGAAGCCGACGCGGTCGTGCGCGTCCAGGCCGCCGAGTGATCCGGGAAACTTTGGCGTGACGATGATCGCAGCAAGCGTGATCGTGCTTCCGCTGGATGGCGCCCTTGTCGAGCTGGCGCTCTCTCCCCCCAAGGCCGGAGGCGCCGGCACTGGGGAGCGGCTGCTTGCGCCGCGAGGGGATGACGCCGCACGGCCGGTGCTCGCGCTTGCGGACATCTCGCTCTCGTTCGGCGGCGTCGCCGCGCTGCGCGACATCGATCTCGAGGTCGCGCGGGGCGAGATCCGTGCGGTGATTGGGCCCAACGGGGCCGGCAAGAGTTCGCTGCTCAATGTCATCAGCGGGCTCTACCGGCCCGACCGGGGCCGGGTGTGGCTCGGCGAGCATTCCTTTGCTCACGTGCCGACGGCACGATTGGCGCAGCACGGCGTGGCGCGGACGTTCCAGAATCTCGCGGTGTTCAAGGGCCTCTCCGTGCTCGACAACGTCCTGATGGGACTGGCGCACCGCGTCCGTGCCGGTTTCCTGCGCCAGATCGCCGGCTCGCCCCTGGCGCGGCGGATCGAGGCGGAGAATCGTGCCGCCGCCGAAGACGTCATCGGCTTACTGCACCTGGCCGATGTGCGTGACCGCGCCGCCGGCACCTTGCCCTACGGCCTGCAGAAGCGGGTCGAACTCGCACGCGCGCTGGTGGCGCGGCCGGCGCTGCTGCTGCTCGACGAGCCGTTCGCGGGCGTCACCATCAGCGAGAAGCACGAATTGGCCGCGCATGTGCGCAATGCGCGCGACAGCTATGGCGCCACCATCGTGCTGATCGAGCATAACATCGGCGTCGTCATGGGGTTGTCGGATCGCGTCGCGGTGCTCGACTACGGCCGCAAGATCGCCGACGGAACGCCTGACCAGGTGAGGTCCGACCAAGCGGTGGTCGATGCCTATCTCGGCGTCGCGCACGCGGACGAAACGGAGCTCACCCTCTGATGTTCGACTATCAATTCCTGATCGAAGTGCTGGTCGGCGGCCTGCTGTCGGGCGTGATGTATTCGTTGGTCGCGATCGGCTTCGTGGTGATCTACAAGACCTCTGGCGTGCTCAACTTCGCGCAAGGCGCGATGCTGCTATTCGCGGCGCTGACCTTCGTCAGCCTGGTCGAGCGCGGCATCGCGTTTCCGGCCGCGCTGCTCACGACGCTGGCGATCATGGTCGCGCTCGGTGTCGCCGTCGAGCGCGTGGTGCTGCGGCCGCTGGTCAACCAGCCGCCGATCACCCTGTTCATGGCAACACTCGGGCTGTCCTACGTGATCGAAGGTGCGGCGCAACTATTGTGGGGCGCCCAGGTCCACGGCCTCGACATCGGCATCAGCGACGTGCCGCTCGACATCGCGGGCGTCTTCATCAGCCGCTTCGATCTGTTCGCCGCGGCGGTTGCGGGAAGCCTGGTGACGCTGTTCGCATTGTTCTTCCGCTTTACGCGGACAGGGCTGTCGTTCCGCGCCGTCGCCGACGATCCGTTCGCGGCGTTAGCAGTCGGCCTGCGCTTGCCGCGAGTCTGGGCCATCGTGTGGACGGTCGCCGGGATCGTCGCGCTGGTCGCCGGGCTATTGTGGGGCGCGCGACTCGGCGTGCAGTTCTCGCTTTCACTCGTGGTGCTGAAGGCGCTGCCGGTCCTGGTGCTCGGCGGCTTCGATTCGATCGCCGGGGCGATCGTCGGCGGTCTGCTGATCGGTGCGATCGAGAAGCTCGCGGAGGTCTATGTCGGCCCGCTGTTCGGCGGCGGCATCGAGGCCTGGGCGGCCTATGTCGTGGCGCTGGCATTCCTGCTGGTGCGACCGTCGGGGCTGTTCGGGCAGAAGCTGGTCGAGAGGGTTTAGGGCATGAACGTCGCCTCGACATCGCGCGGGACATCGCTCAGGACCTTGCCCGTGATCGATAGCATCCTGATCGGCATCGCTGCCGTGATCGCATTCGGCGTGATCCCGCTCGTCGGTTCGGACTACCTGATGGATGCGGTGCTGACGCCGTTCCTCGCGCTGGCGCTCGCCGCGGTCGGGCTCAACGTCCTGACCGGCTATGCCGGACAGGTCTCGCTCGGCTCCGCCGCATTCCTCGCGATCGGCGCCTATGCCGCCTACAATCTTCACCTTCGTCTTCCCGAACTGCCGCTGCTGCTCGACCTCGTGCTGGCCGGCCTCGTCGCAGCGGTGATCGGCATCGTGTTCGGGCTGCCGAGCATGCGGCTGCGCGGGTTCTATCTCGCGGTTTCGACACTCGCCGCGCAGTTCTTCGTGCAGTGGGCGCTGACCAAGTTCGGCTGGTTCTCCAACGACAACCCGTCAGGCGTGATCGACGCGCCGGCGCTCACCGTCGCCGGCTATTCCTTCACCAGCGCCGCGGGCCGCTATCTGTTCTCGCTGGCCGTGGTGACGGTGGCGACGGTCCTGACATTGCGGCTGCTGCAAGCGCAGACCGGCCGCAACTTCATCGCCGTCCGTGATCACGAGGTCGCGGCAAAAGTCATCGGCGTGCCGCTGCTGCGGACCAAGCTCTTGGCGTTTGGCGTCTCCTCGTTCCTGATCGGGGTTGCCGGGGTGCTGTGGGCCTTCGCCTATCTGCGCACGGTCGAGCCGGCCGGGTTCAATCTCGATCGCTCGTTCCAGATCCTCTTCATCATCATCATCGGCGGATTGGCATCGCTGCGCGGCGCGTTTCTCGGCGCTGCCTTCATCGTGGTGTTCCCCCTGGTGCTGTCGCGGCTGGGTGCGGCGCTGCTCGGCGGCGTGTTCGATTCGGGCGTGCTGGAGATGAGCCAGCGCATCGTGATCGGCGCGCTGATCATCGCCTTCCTGATCGCCGAGCCCCGCGGATTGATTGCGCTGTGGGACCGATTTCGGGCGGCCTCGGCCGCGTGGGGCTTCCGCGACAAGACGTTTTCTGCAACTGACACATCAAGGAGCTGACGATGACCAGGTTACGACAGTTGAAGTTCGTGCTGGGTGTGGTGGGCGCCCTTGGTTTGGCCGGCGCGCCCGGCGCACGCGCCGACGAGCAGTTCTTCCCGCTGCAAAGCTACCGGGTCGGCCCCTACGCGGCCGGCGGCACCGGCTTCTTCGGCGGCTTCATCGACTATCTGAACCTGATCAACATCCGCGACGGCGGCGTCAACGGCGTCAAGCTCACCTGGGACGAGGGCGAGACCCAGTACGAGGTCGAACGCGGCGTCGAGGTCTATGAGAGGCTGAAGAACCGGCCCGGCGTCGCTGCCTGGAATCCGCTCTCGGTCGGCATCGCCTACGCTATGATCGATCGCATCACCAAGGACAAGGTGCCGCTGATCACCATCAACCACGGCCGCACCAATTCGACCGACGGCCGCGTGTTTCCCTACGTCTTTCCGCTACTGCTCAACCCCTACAGCGAGACATCAGGCATCGTGAACTACATCGCGAGGCGCGAGGGCGGCGTCGAAAAGCTGAAGGACAAGAAGATCGTCGTGCTCTATCACGGCTCGCCCTACGGCAAGGAGACGATCCCGATCTACAAGCTCCTTGCCGACAAGTATCACTTCAGCGTCGAACAGATCGAAGTGCCGCATCCTGGCAACGAGCAGCAGTCGCAATGGCTCTCGATCCGGCGTGCCAAGCCCGACTATGTGGTGCTCCGCGGCTGGGGCGTGATGAACCCGGTGGCGCTGAAGACCGCACAGAAGGTCGGCTTCCCGGCGGACCACATCATCGGCAACGTCTGGTCCAACTCGGAAGAGGACGTGATCCCGGCGGGCGATGCCGCCAAGGGCTACATCGCGATCACCACGCAGGCCTCCGGCGCCGAATATCCGGTGCTGCAGGAGGTGATCAAGACGGTCTATGGCGCCGGCAAGGGCAATCTCGACGACAAGAAGCGGATCGGCAGCGTCTATCACAACCTCGGCATCGTGAACGGCATCCTCAATGTCGAGGCGATCAGGATCGCTCAGGCCAAATTCGGCAAGCGCACCCTGACCGGCGACGAGGTGCGCTGGGGCTTTGAGCATCTGCAGCTCGATCCGGCGCGCGTCGAGGCACTCGGCGCCAAGGGCCTGTTCCATTCGATCAATGTGACCTGGGACAATCACGAGGGCGATGGCCTAGTCACGTTCCAGCAGTGGGACGGCACGAAGTGGAAGGTGGTCTCGGACTGGATCGCGCCGGACTGGGCGTCCCTGCGACCGATCATCGAAAAGTCGGCGGCGGCTTACGCCACTGAGCACGGCATCAAGCCCCGCACCTCCGGCGACGATCCGGTCGGCCAGTAACCGATCGCCGGCTGCGGGAGCCTTGTGCCTCCCGCAGCCGGCAACCTCACGGACCGAACCATGAGCGAATTCCTGCTCTCAGTCGAAGGCCTGGCGGCGACCTACAATCACGCTATCCGCGCCGTCAGCGACGTGTCGCTCAGGATGCGGCCGGGCGAGATCGTGGCCGTGCTCGGCGCTAACGGCGCCGGCAAATCGACGACGTTGCAGGCGGTGTCGGCGCTGCTGCCCGCCCGCCGCGGCCAGATCACCGCGGGTCACATCGTGTTCGATGGCCGCGATCTTGCGGGCATATCGGCTGCCGCGCTGGTGCGCGCCGGCATCGTGCCGGTGCTTGAGGGGCGGCACTGCTTTGCGTCGCTGACGGTCGAGGAAAATCTCGTCACCGGCGCGATCGGCCGCGATGCGACGCGCGCCGAGACCGCAGATGATCTCGACCGCATCTACACACTGTTTCCGCGGCTGAAGGAGCGGCGCCGTTCGCTGGCCGGGCTGGCCTCCGGCGGCGAGCAGCAGATGACGGCGATCGGTCGTGCCCTGATGTCGCGGCCGCGGCTCTTGCTGCTCGACGAGCCGTCGATGGGGCTCGCGCCACTCGTCGTCGATGGGATTTTTCGTGCGCTCAAGCGGCTCAACGGCGAGCAGGGCCTGTCGATCCTGGTCGCGGAGCAGAACTCGGCGGTTGCGCTGCGCTTTGCCGACCACGCCGTCGTACTCGAGAACGGCCGCAGCGTGCTCGCTGGTGCAGCCGCCGAGCTGCGGCGGCGCGGCGACATCAAGACACTTTATCTCGGCGGATCGTCGCAAGGCGATCTGAACGGGCAGCCGACACAGGCTGTCGCTTGAAACTCAACCGGACAGGAGAACGACCATGGCCCACGACAATCTCGCCCGCAACATCGATGACGATGTCTATGCCCGGCTCGACGCTGCGATCGACGCCACCGTGAAGGTGAACGCCGACCGCAACGACAAGGAGAGCCGGTTTCCGCGCGAAAATCTCCGCGCGCTGTCGGAGGCCGGCTGGACCGGCGTGCTGAACGAGGCGCTGTTCGGCGGGCTCGGCCTCAGCCATGTCGACTTCGCGGAAGCCGCCTATCGCATCGGGCAGGCCGATGCCTCGACCGGCCTCGTCTATGTGATGCATGTCGGCGCGGCGCAGACCATCAATCTGTTCGGCAGCACCGATCAGAAGGAGCGGTGGCTGAAATCGAACAATGGCGGCCTGCTCGGCACCTATTCGACCAGCGAGCGGGCCACCGGCGGACACTGGTGGTACAATCTGTCCGAAGCCTCGCGCGACGGCGAGGACTATCTCGTCAATGCCGAGAAGTCGTTCACGACGAGCTCGGGCCAGGCCGACTATTACGTGGTGCAGACGCGCACGCCCGGTGCGAAGGACCAGACCGACATCGTGTTCTTCATCGTCGACGGCAAGTCGGCTGGAATCGAGTCGCGGCCGTGGGATGCCCTCGGCGTGCGGGCCAATCATTCCGGTCCGATCCGCTACAGCAATGTGCGGGTGCCGCAACGCGACCGGCTCGGCGCCGAGGGGCAGGGCAAGGAGATCATCTATGACGGCGTGTCGCCGGTCTATCTGATCGGGCTCGGCGCGGTCTGGGAAGGCGTGGCGCGCGGCGCGCTGAACGCGGCGGTCGCGCACACCACGAGCTTCGTGCACAAGGACAGGAACAAGGGTCTGTCGGACTATCAGGCCATCCGGCAGGAGCTCGGCGCCGCCAAGGTGCTGGTCGAGACCTTGCGGCCCTGGCGCAACGAGCTTGCAGGCCGGCTAGATGCGCTGTGGCGCGCCGGCGAGCCGCAGAGCGAGATCCTGATTCCGCTGACCGAGTTCAAGGTGCACGCCGCCGAGGTCGCCAACAAGGTCGCGGCCACCGCGCTGACGGTGACGGGTGGTTACGGTTATCATCGCGGCCCGATCGAACGCTCCTACCGCGACGCACGTGCTGCAATCGCTATGGGCCCATCCAACGTGATCGCGCGCGACTGGATCGGCAAGTCGTTGGTCGGCCTGCCGCTCGAGCTGTTCTACGAAGGTGGCGAGTAGCGGTTCGCTGGGCAGGAGAAGTCACTGCTCCCTGCACCGTGTGGATAGCCCATCCGATTGCTCGCTGAACGCGAGCCCAAACTTCTCTTGCGTTGTCGTTGCTGGTTATGCTCTCCACCGGTCACATCGTGAACGACCAGGTGTTTAGCTCTTGTCCACGATGACTAGCATAGCTCGATCCAAATCTCAGGGCCGAGTGAGAGGGGTGCAAGGGAAGGGCCGTTGGATGCTCATAGCTGGCCAGCGCTGTCCTCGATTTGATACCTGCACAGGGTGGAAAGATCGGCGACATGCTGGAGGTCGCGGTGGTGACCGATCCGGACGTGATCAGGGCGGCGCTCGGGCCGTATCTCGGCCGCTTGCGGCGGCTCGGCCACGAGGCGGGATCACGGTCGCCCCGGCTGCATCCGGAGTTGCGCTCACTTGGCCTGCCGGCGGTCTGACTGGAAACCTCCCACATGTGTGCCGCGCTGAAGGCGCAGCGCAACAAGACCGACCGGACGGACGCGCTCGGGATTGCCCGCATCATGCGCACCGGCTGGTTCCGCAAGGCCCATATCGTCGCAACTGCCGCCAGCCGATCACGATGCCACTGATCGAAACGATCGTGCCGATCAGCGATAGCAGCCATACCACGGCATCGCGCGATGGGTGGTAACGCAGCAGCAGCGGGAAATCCAGGCTGTGCAGCGCGTTGAAGAGCCAGCGATAGGAGCGGCGTCCGTCGTCGGTGCGATCGAGTATCTCGGCGGTGACGGGCGAAATGTGCAGCCAGGTGTCGACTGGATCGCTGAAGCCGACCCCAACACCGGAAGCGGACGGTCGTGGTGGAGCGTGTTACCAGTAGGCGTCCGGTTCATCGATCTGTCGCCAGAACGCCATCGCCGCACCGGGGATCGCTCGACCCGCGGCTTCGATGATCTGGTCGTGCGATAGGGCTGCCGGCGCGCCCGTTGCCGGGTCGGCGAGGCTCTCGCGGCCATTGTTGTGATAGAGCCCGATCCAGGCAAAGCGTGCTTCCACTGCCGGCGTCGCGGGTGCCGACCGGAATCCGGCGACGATATCAGGAGCGTCGTGGCCGCTATAGCGGACGGCGACATCTCTGGTGATGCCGGGGCCCTCGAAAGCGCCGCCGGGGTTGAGCGACAGCCAGCCGCTGAACATCCAGGTGAATACGAAGATGCCGCCGATCAGGCCAGCGATGTGATGCCAGGCCTTCCATCCGCGATACGGCGAGATGGCGCCCCGCGCGTAACGGCGTGTGAGCCGCAGTCGGAGGATTCCGATCCAGAAGCCGGCGACTGCAACCACGAGGCACACGCTGGAGATTCACAGCACGACCTCCCGCCACAGCTTTGTCGCGAAGCTCACCAGCAGGATCAGCGCGCCGTAGGTGCCGAGCCGGCTGTCGCGCATGATCTGGAGTTTCGCCGCGGTATCGCGGCCGCCGCCAAACCCGTCGGCGACATCGGCAAGCCCATCCTCGTGCAGCGCGCCGGTCAGAAGCGCTCCGCCGCCGAGCGCGAGTGCCGCGGCGGCAAGATCCGGCACACCGATCACACGCAAAAGCAGGCAGACGAGGCCGACCGCAGCGCCGATCAAGCCGCCGACCAGGGGAAACATCCGCTGCGCGCGCGCAAATTGATCCGACCGCCCCCCGTCCGGATGCGGCATCGGCAGGCGGGTCAGAAAGGCTATGGCGGTCCTGAGATCGTCGAGCCATTCACTCATGGTCGTGGCCTTCGATTTGACACTCATGGTCGTGGCCTTCGATTTGAACTATTTTGCGGTCCCGCCCGACAGGGGAATCGCATGCAGTTCAACACTCTAGACGACATCCGCGGCTTCTGTCGCGACCTCCCCGGAGGCGACGATGCCAGCGCCGAGGCCGCCGCACGGCGCCAGCAGAACCTGATCAAGCCGCCGGGCAGCCTCGGCCGGCTCGAGGAGCTCGCGCTCTGGCTGGCACGCTGGCAGCGGCGCGAGATGCCGCGGCTCGATCGCGTCACGATCGCGGTGTTTGCCGGCAATCACGGCATCGCCGCGCGTGGTGTTTCCGCCTATCCGTCCGAGGTCACCGCGCAGATGGTGGCCAACTTTGCGGCGGGCGGGGCAGCGATCAACCAGATCGCAAAGCTTGCCGGTGCCGAGCTGCGCGTCGAGGGGCTCGAGCTGGCGCGGCCGACGCGCGATTTCACGACCGCGCCGGCGATGGACACCGCCGACTTCCTCGTCGCTCTCGATACCGGTTGGCGCGCGGTGCCCGACGAGGCTGACCTGCTCGTGGTCGGCGAGATGGGGATCGCGAATACGACGGTTGCCGCGACTTTGTGCGCGGCATTGATAGGCGGGCGCGGCGCGCGCTGGGCCGGCCGCGGCACCGGTGTCGACGATGCCGGGCTGGCGCGCAAGGGCACTACGATCGATGCGGCGCTGAAATTCCATCGCGGCCTGCTCGACGATCCGCTCGCCGTTGCGGCGGCGCTTGGTGGACGCGAACTCGCGGCGATTGCCGGTGCCGTCCTGGCGGCGCGCGCCAGGCGCATTCCTGTGCTGCTCGACGGTTTCGTGGCCACCGCGGCGGTGTTGCCTTTGGCGCGGCAGGCGCCCGGTATCCTCGATCATTGCCGAGCCGGGCATGTGTCGGCCGAACTCGGCCACAGCCTATTGCTGCGTGAGCTTGAACTTGCACCATTGCTCGATTTGAACATGCGACTCGGCGAGGCCTCCGGCGCGGGCGTTGCGATCCTGCTGCTGCGTGCTGCGCTCGCCTGTCACGGCGGCATGGCGACATTTGCCGAGGCTGGCGTTTCGGGCGCAGGCTGAGCGGCCTCGTGCCAGCGGGCGAGGTGCGGGTGCACTACCGCTGCATTCGCCCGTCTTTGCGGGCGCAGCATGTGAGTACTCCACCCTTCGGGGAACTCGCCAGGAAATGGCAGCTCGTAGGGTGCAGCCTTACGAATGATTTTAAGGGCAGTTGTTGGACGATCATCGACCGCCCGGCGCTTTCGGTCGGCAGTGGCTCGGCAGGCAGCTTGGCCTTCCTGACGTTTCCGCAACCGTTCTCTTTTCCGATTGAACGTGGGTCGCAACGAGGTAGAGCACGCCGGCGATACACAGGGTCGCCAAGCTAGCGGCCGCTACGCGCCCCCCACCTTGAAGCAGCAGTTTAGCTAGCCGGATTACCATGCCCGATGGGATATAGTTGAGTCGTTAATCGTTCGCAAAGCGCCAAATCCGAACTCGCGCACTGCCGTGCGAAAACGCTATGCCAGCAATCTCGAGTTAGAGATGTTGAGGCGAGCACTGCGTGCCAGCGTTTTGATCGCAAGCGTGATTGCCTGCGTTCGCTGCCCCACCAAACAGGTGCGGGTCTTCAGCACAATCGCGTATCAAACCCAAATTGCTCAAGCTCGTCCCGAAGGGGCGAACAACGAACCGGCAAACCGTGCTGTCGTGGCTCTACTACACTTACGAGCGAAAGCCCGACGCGGATATAGACGCAAAAGACGGTGAAATCAGTCCAAAGACGTGCCGAACTCTTAATTCGCTGCGTCATCGTTGAAAAAGACGCAGCCTGTTCGTCTTAGCAATTTTGCCGGAGATCTATCATTGGCGGCCGCGGCAAGTCCGTACGCTGGTGAGTATGGTGCCGAGAACAGAGCAACTGTCATGCCGGGGCGAAAATGCTGATACTCCAGGGATGAGCATCGAATCGACGGCAATGGACGCAAAGCTGACAATCGTGTGCGATTGCGCACATTCGCAGGCGAGTTCGATCAGTTGGGATTACTCGGAGGCAGCACACCGCCGGCTGCTTGTAGGTCCTGGAAACGGCATGATGCGAGCGCCGCGTGCTGCCTTTGAAAGGTGCTCGACCCGATTAGCTCGCATATTGCTGGGTTGTCCTTCAGATTGATCGCTCAGAGATTTGACGGTGTTCATCCGTATCTGGCCGGTGACACAATGTCCGCAACTCAACCCTGAACCTCGGGGCTCGCACCGGCGAGGCGCACCCTTCGTCGCGATTGAAGCATTCACTGCACAAATGCTCTGGTGGCACACCAATTGCTAGTTAGGTCCCAGATCCCTGCCCGGTCAGTAGTTCCGGTCCAAGCTCCAGTCGCTACTATCGACCATGGCCAATAGCTTTAGATGTCAGCCCATCTGCGCAAGCTCTTTCGCGCAAAGGATAAGGCGAACAGTCATCGCCAACTTCATCGACCGCTGAGCTGAAGGAGTCGATTATCAAAGGTTCGAGATTCGGCCGTCCCTTCAGGCTCAACGGTTTCTCGATTTGAAAAGCTTCATGATCCGCTGGCGTCGCCGCGTCGGCTGATGAGAATTCTGGGCCCGATTGTTGAGAGATTTGTGCCAGCGATGTTCAACGTGAACGCCCATCTTCGCCCTCGTCGCGCCGTACGAACGGAGCTTGTCAGCGATCATCACGCGCGGCGGCGTGCCGGCGGATTTAAAGAGCTTCGTCATGAGCCGCTGCGCAGCGCGCGAGTCTCTTCGGCTTTGGATCAAGACGTCGAGAACGACGCCATTCTGGTCGACAGCGCTCCAGAGCCAATGTTGTTCGCGCGCGATCGAGATAACGAATTCGTCCAGATGCCATGTCGCCGCGAGTGGGAGTGCGCCGGGGGATCCCGATGGGAGAACGCCTTGCCGAATCTACGTCCCCACTGGCGCACGGTTTCATAGGTCACGCGCCGCCAGCGTTTCCTCGACCATGCGAAAGCTTAAGGAAAGCCGGAAATACAACCAAACTGCACAGCTGACCACTTCCGATGGGAAGCGATGGCGCCGATAAAGAGGCCCCGTGCGGTCGGCATGCCGGGCGTCTACCCCTTGGCCGTTCCCATTCGTTAACTTGACGGTGCCCCAGAACCTGAAGAGACGCAAAATTGGCCTTTAATTCGGCACCGGTTGAACCACGCCCAATTCCGGTTTTTGTCTCAAAAGTGGAGATGCGATATGATTTCGAGTCACCCAGTCGATGTGGTTGGCGGTAGCGACGAACTCATCGAGCAGGCGCTGCGAGCCGCGATGGGTAGTGCTCTGAGTCCGGTGTCGCCGACTCACCTACGGGAAGCGCTTGAAGCGGCAGTGTTTCCAGGTGGCGCCCGGATGCGCCCCAAGCTCTGCTTGAAAGTCTTCAATGCATCCGGCGCAAGCCATCCGGAGCTGGCTGCAAGAGCTGCGGCAGCAATCGAATTGCTGCACTGTGCCTCGTTGGTCCATGACGACCTGCCTTGCTTCGATAACGCCGCGCTGCGCCGCGGCAAACCGACGGTGCACCGGCTATTCGGAGAGCCGACCGCCGTTCTGGCCGGCGATGCCTTGATCGTGACGGCTTTCAAACACCTAAGCCGGCAGGGTGCGCGGGCCCCTGAGTTGGTCGCGCGCATGATCGAGGTGGTCGCGGAGGCGGTCGGCCCCAGTCATGGGCTGATCGCCGGACAGTCGATGGAGGCCGTGACGCACGTCCCAATCGACCGCTATCACCATTGCAAGACCGGCTCCCTCTTTGTGGCGGCGGCCACGTGCGGCGCCCTGACAGGTGGTGCTGACCCGGCCCCATGGGCGAAGGTGGGGGAACTGCTCGGGCATGCGTACCAGATCGCCGACGACATCGCGGACACGGTCGGCCGCGCCGAGGTGCTTGGCAAGTTGCGTGCCGTGGACACGCAACTGAATCGACCCAATATCGTTCGCAGCCAAGGGTTGGATAGCGCAGCCGCCAAATTTTACGCGTATCTCGAACAGATAAGTGACACCATTCCTGCCAGCCCTCACAAAGGGCCCTTCGTTGACTGGCTGAACCAGGCGCTTTGCAAGGGCGTAGCGGGCCCGGGAAAAGCCGGACTGATACGACAAGTGGCGCTGGAATGCGTCCAACCTTTATGAGAAATGAATTACAGCGCCTTGCAGTGCGAGGCGCCGATGGTGTCCAGCTCCCAGTCGCCGATGCGGCTGCGTTGCTCGACCACAGCGGGGCGTTCTGTCCACGTCGGTGCGTCAGCTGTCCGCGGCCATCGCGCATGCCCCGTCGACGGTGCTTACGACGGCGTTTGTGCAACTGCGTGGACAACTGACCACCACGCTTCTGGTCGGCGTAGATGTGCTGATAGATCCATTCGTGACTGGCCAAGCCGGTGCGACCGGCGATCTGTTCCGGGCTGGGCTCGCTCCATCCGTCGCATCGGGCGACGGCGTTGCGTCGGATCGGACCGACGGCAGCGCGCGCACGCCGCCGCCTCCCGCGCGTTCAGGCCGGCGCACGCTGGCCTCCCCCCGCAGCGTCGCTGCGGTAGCGGCTGGTCGAGGTCTGGTAGTACTGCGCGCGGATGGCCGCCATGGCCTCGATCAACGGTCCCCACGGCGCGGGAAAGCGTTCTTCCGCCATCACCCGGTGCAGCATGCGCGTATGGCCGGCCAGCTCGTCGTTCAGGAACTCCACCACAGGCATAGCCGGATAGCGCTGCAGCAGCAGGATCGCCGCGTTGTCGGCCTCGCCGGCCGATCTGTCCTTGTCGCGTCCATGCAGATCGTTCTGCACGCGCCCTATCGCGGAGATGAGCCGCAGGACCTGGCGAAACGCCGGACGCGCGCGCAAGGTCGCCATGTCCAGCCCCCACAGCAACGACAGGCAACAGAACACGTTCGCGTAGGCGATCGAATCGATACCGTTGTGCAGGTACTCGGCGTAGGACCAGCGTTCCGCCCCTGCCGCCTGCGCGTGTCCGGCGCGCAGCGCCGCGCAGTAGCACCGGGTATCGTCGAGAAGCTGAGCATAGTCGCGACGATCGTAGGCGAGCGCGGCCAGCGAAGCGCGCAGCACAGCGCAGCCCTCGAACCCGGGGAGTGCGCACGGCACGCCCTGCCCCAGCGCCTGCTCCACCGCGGCGAGCTGCTCCGGCGCGATCAGGCCAAGGTCGTTGCAATCGTCGAGCCAGAACAGCAGCGCCAGTTCGCGATAGAACGCCACGATCAGCGTTTCGTCCTGCGGATCGCGGCCGGTGCGGGCGCTGGTGTCGCGCAGGCTCGGGTGGATGCGCTGCAGGATGTACTGGCCGCCCCTGACCGCTTCCACGGCATGCTCGTCGGCGAACCCGGTCAGGGAACGCCCCCACTCCAGCACCTGCTGCAGCGCGCGTTCGGTCTGGATCATGGCGCCGCTCCTGCTCCCTCGGCCAGGACGCGCCGCCCCCAACGAAGCGCCAGCCACAACCCGGCGAGTTCGGCCACGCGCACGACCCGGGTCGGGCAATACAGTTCCTTACCGATCCACAGCGGCGTCTGCGGCAATGCATGCGCCGCATGGCGGGCGAGCATCCACTCCAGCGCACGCGCCACCGCCTGCGCGATCCGCCGGCGCCCTGTCGGCTCTTCGCTCCCGTCCATCACGTGCAACGCGAACAGCGCATAGGCGGTTTCCTCGAATGTGGACGCGCGACCGGCGCCCCAGCCGCCGTCGTCGCGCTGCGCCTGCAGCAGCGCCGCCAGCGCGCGCTCGTCGCGCCACTGGGGCTTGCCTTGCGCCAGCGCAGCGACCGCATGCGCGGTGGGATACAGCCACGAAACGTGCCATTTTTCGTTGTCCCATAGACCGTGCGGATTGCGATTGGCCTCGACGTAGGCGCTGGTGCCGGCGGCGGGCTTTCCCAACAGTCGCAACGCATGCAGGGCATGGATGTTGGTCGACACCGAGGCATTGCGCTCGCCGGGGAAGGTGACGAACAGCTCGCCGATTTCGAAATGGCGCAACGCATCGACCGCCGGGTCGCGGCCTGCAAGGCGCAGGACGCACAACGCAACGGCGGTGTCGTCCGCATCGGCCGCGAAGTGCAAGGCCGGGCCCAGACCGCGCACGCCCAGGCGGGCGTCGAGCTGCGCGACGATCACGCGCACCGCCTCGGCGAGCGCGGGATGCGCGAACAGCCCGGCCAGATGCAGGGTGTACAGCGACCAGCATGGCTCGAACACATTGATCGGCCAGACGTTGGGAACGACACCTTCGATGCCGCTGCGCGTCGCCTGCGATGCCGCCTGCAGATACGCGTCGGCGCGCCCGACCTGCGGCGTGCTCCCCTGTGTCACGGCGTGCGCACGCCACGCGGCGGTGGCGGCCGGACTGATGCCGATGCTGCCGTCGTCATCCGGGCATGCGGTGGTCGGCGACGTCCCCCAGGCTTCCCAGGAGTGCAGCAACGGATGGCCGCTCGGCAACGTCGCCACCGCCCCCAGCTTGACCAGGCACGCGTGCCGCAACGGCAACAGCGCCGGGTGGCGCGGAAACGCCACGCCGCCCAGCAAGGATGCGGCCTCGCCGCAAAACTGCGGCAGGATCAGCTCCGCGCCGATCGGCGCGTCTTCCGGCACCGCATGCGCGTAGGGATCGGGCTGGCGCTGGAGGAACCGGGTTGCAGCCCGGACTGCGTCGGCAGCGCCGGGAAGAGGATCGACACGCTGCAATGCCAGCAACGCCGCCCACGTGGGCGCATGGCGGAACAGCGGGAAGTCCGCGCTTCCCCATCCGCCATCGGCCTGTTGCTGCGCGATGAGCCACGCGTATGCGTCCTGCCGACCGGTGACGTTGCCGTGGAACTGCAGAGCTCGCGCCGTGTCGTAGACGGACGGACCGACGCTGCCGCCATCGCTCATCTCGCTTAGCAGGTGGCGCAATTCGGAAAGGATCTGTTCGGACTGCGCGTTCACGCGGGATGTTCCTTCTACAGACGGTTGACGAGAACCAGGATCGGGCAGACGCCGCGCACGTCGCCGCAGGCCCGTCGCGGCCCGGCGCATGTTCGACGCAGAGAAGACGCGCCAGCGCCTGTTCGACCCGCTTTGCGCCGTCCTCATCCAGATCTCCTGCAGCAGCCTGACGGATGCGCCGCGCGCCTGCGCGCGCAATCCGCCGAGCGCGGAAACGCCAGTTCGGTCGTCGTGTAGCGTGGAACCTGTCCGCATGTTGTTCATGTCCTTGTACCTGACAGGAGACGGCCACGGCGAGCGGCGAGCCGCCGCGGTGTTGCCGGCGTCGCACCCGGCGCGCGCGCCGAGTGCAGCAATGCCGCGCGTCGCCGGCGCCGCTGCCTGCCACACGGGGCATGCGATGCCAGCTCATGAGAATCCGATGCGGATTGTCATGGACGGATGTGCGGTCGGGTAATAGCGCCGGCCTTTTTCAGCGCCGTTCAGCAACCGCGGCCGCACCCCGGCCTTGTGCATGGTCAGCGCCAAGGAGATGCAGAACTGCACCAGTTCCAGCCATACCAGGTGGTAGCCGATGCAGACGTGTGGGCCGGTACCGAACTGCAGCATGTCCACCGGCCGGATCGGCTCCGTGCGTTGCAGCCACCGCGCCAGGCGGAACTGATCAGGCGCCTCGTGCAGCAGCGCCGAAGTCGAGAAATGCAGCAGCGGGATGCACAGATGGGTGCCCGCGGGAATGCGCCGTTGGCCGAGTTGCAATTCCTGCAGCGCGCGACGCGGCAGGACCGTGGTCGCCGGATGCACGCGCAGCGTCTCGCGGAAAATCGCCTCGGCGACCGGACACTGCGCCAGGTCCGCGTGCCGGGTCGGCACCGCGCCCACACGTTGCGCCTCCTCGACCAGGGCGTCCCACAGCATAGGCTGCCGCGCCAGCTCGATCACCATCCAGGCCATCGTCGAGGCGGTGGTGTCGTGACCGCCAAGCAGCAGCAAGCGGATATTGGCGACCAGGACGTCATCGGAGAGCGCATCGTCGCTGCGATCGAAGGCGCTCACCATGTCGTTGATCAACCCGGTGCGCGCGGCATGCGCGCGCGCGTCGCGGACGTACTGGCGCAACCGCGTGTCGATCCAGTCGAGGGCGGCGCGGCCGCGCCGCAAGGGCAGTCCGGGCAGGTCGACCGGGGGCGCGACGATCAACTGCAGCAGTTGCCGGTACTTGCGATGCCATCCCGGCAGGTCCTGCGCGGGGATTCCCATGAGGCTGAAGATGAGCTTGAGCATCAGGTCGCCGGTTTCGCGCAGGATGGTTACGTCGCCGCGGTCGCGCCACGCCTGCACCCGCGCCCGGATGACGGGCGCGAACAGATCGCCGATGCCGGCCTGGGTCAGCCCCTTGGGCAGGAACGCCGCCTTGATCGCATCGCGCGCCTGCCGGTGAGCGCCGCCGTCCTGAGCGACCAACGTTCCGCCAAACAATTCGGGCGCGATCTCTTCGATCAGCGCGGAGGACACGTCCTTGTGCCGGAGCAGTGCGAACGCATCCGGATCCACGCAGGTCATCAGGTGTCCGGCAGGGCCGAAATCCAGCCAGAAGTGGCTGCCCAGCGTCCGTTCCGCGCGCCGCAGCAGGCGCGGCAGGTCGCAGACGATGGCGGGAAGATGCCCGACCAGGGGGAAAGCGCCGGGCACGACCGGGATGTCGTATCGCAGCCGTTGCCGACGGTCCAGCGGGTTGAGCAGCATGTCCATCAGTAGCGCGGCGCCGCGGCCGCTTCGGCGGTGTCGCCGGCAGGCCGCGCGGCGCGGCTGTTGCCGCCGTCGGCGTACGTCGGCACATGCGCCAGCATGCCCCCGTCGATGCACACGACCTGGCCGGTGATGAACGCAGCATCGTCGGAGAGCAGGAACGCCACCAGCGCGGCGACATCCTCGGGGCGGCCGACGCGCGGCAGGAGCTGGTGCCGGCGCAGATGCCGTTGCATGCACTCGTCCAGCTTGGCGAGGAGACGCTCGGTCATGATGAGACCCGGCGCAACCGCGTTGCAGCGGATCTGCGCATGACCGTACTGGGTGGCGAGCGAGGCCGACAGCATGTTCATTGCCGCCTTCGACGCGGCGTAGGACGTGTGCGCGGTGTCACCGCTGAGCCCCTGGCACGACGACATGTTGACGATCGCGCCACCGCCGCGGGCGATCATCCGTGGGATGGCCTGCCGGCAGCAGAGCAGCGTGCCGCGCAGATTGGTCGCCATGGTCTGATCCCAGACCGCCAGGTCCAGGTCGAGGATCGCGCGGTCGCGCAGGGTCAGATGCATGGCGCTCGCGTTGTTCACCAGCAGGTCGACCCCACCGAAGTGCCGCTCCGCCGTCTCGAACAGCGTTGCCACCGCCTGCGCATCGGCGATGTCCATGGCTAGAGCCAGCGCGTGGCCCGCTTCGGCCGCGATCTGCGCGGTGCAGGCGATGGCCCCCGAGCCATCAATGTCGGCCACGACCACTCTGCCGCCCTCGCGCGCGATGGCGAGGGCGCATGCCTTGCCGATGCCGGCGCCGGCGCCGGTCACCACGGCCACCTTGCCTTCAAACCGTCCCATCATGTCCTCCGGGATTGCGTTGGTCTTTCGCGGCATGCCGCTCGGCCTCCGCCGGAGAAGGCGCAGGGTCGGCGCTGGCGCGCTCGTCATCGCCAGCGTCGCTTTCGATGACCCGAATGGCGGCGACCGGGCACTGGCTGGCCGCGAGCCGCACGGCGGCGTGCAGCGCCTGCGGGACCGTCGCCACGCACACTTCGGCCACGCCGTCCGGCTCGCGCTGGCGAAAGGTGCCCGGCAGCGTCAGCACGCACTGCCCGGTGGTTCCGCACAGATCCTGGTCGACCACGACGCGCATCTCAGCCCCCCTTCGCATGCAGCCGCACCGGCAGCGCGCGGAACGTCCTAAGGAACGCGGAGGGCTCCCGAGTCGGCTGCTCGGCCAATGCCAGCGTGGGGAAGCGCGCCTGGATCCGCGGCAGGCTCTCGGCCAACTGCACCCGGGCCAGTTGCGCACCGAGGCAGAAGTGAATGCCGTGGCCGAAGCTCAGCATGATCTTTCCGTCGGTCGACATGCCAGGACTGGTGCCGTAGAACCGCGCGGGATCGAAGCGGTCGGGATCGGCAAAGGCGTCCGGGTCGCGATTGCCGGCCGCGACCAGCACGCGCACGTCCGCGTTCTTCGGGATCACCACGCCGTCCAGTTCGATGTCGCGCTGGGCGATACGCGGAATGGAGCTGAACATAACGGGCGCGTCGCAGCGCAGGACTTCTTCGACGAATGCCTTCACCCCCACGGCGTCTCCCTGCAGCCAGTGCCGCTGTTCGGGATACGCCAGCATCGCCAGGACCGCATGGTCGATGGCCGCAGCAGTGGTGGCGAAGCCGCCCAGCAGCATGCCCCACAGCATGCTGATCAACTCCGCATCCGACAGCGTGTCGGCATCGTCGTCGTGTGCGCCGACCAGCATCGACACGATGTCGTGGCGGGGATCGGTGCGCTTGCGCTGTATGAGGTCGCCGAAGTAGGCCTGTACCCTGGCGCTGGCCGCGTCCGCCGCGGCGAGCTGGGGATCGCTGGCGTGCGGGCGCAGGCCTTCCAGAATGGCGCCGATGCCGGCGGCGAGCCCGAAGATGTCGTCCGGGGGCATGCCGAACAGTTCGGCGAAGACCCGCATGGGCAAGGCCAGCGCGAATTCCCGATGCAGGTCCACTGCCTCCCCGCGCTCCAGCGCGGGCGCCATGCCGTCCAGGCGGGCTGCGACGATGCGCGCGATGCTCGGCCGCAGGTCGTCGATCCGGCGCATGGTGAAATCGCGCGAGACCAACCGGCGCAGACGCGTATGCGTCGGTTGGTCCTTCATCGCTAGCGTGGACGCCAGCAGATTGAGCGACAGGCTGGTCGCCACACGCGGGAAATAGCGCGTCATTTCGCCCGGCGCCGGTCCCCGAAACGCATCGCCCGTGGCCTTGAGCGCCCAGTAGATGTCGGCGTGGCGGCTCAACAGAAAGAGACCCGACGCCGCGCGATGCACCGGATCGTGCTCGCGCAACCACCGCATGAACGGATACGGGTCCTGGATGCACGCTGGCGACGCCAGTTCGGCGAAGGCGTCCCGGCATGCTGCCGTGGTTTCTTGCTCGTCCATCTTGGTTACCTGTTGGCTGGCTGATCTGACCGGCGCGCGCCAGGCGCGCCGGCAAATTGTGGAGATCGCGATCCCCGGCGGCGTCCGCGCATCACCAGAGCACCGGGAACTCCTCGAATCCGCCAGTGATGATCTCCTTGCGCAACTTCAGTTCTTCGGGCGCCACAGCGAGGCGCAGCGCGGGAAAGCGCTGGAAGATCGAACCGAACACCACCTTGATTTCCAGCCTGGCCAGCGCCACACCGATGCACTGGTGCGGCCCGTAGGAGAACGCCCGGTGCGGCCTTTCGTCGCGTCCGATGTCGAAGATTTCCGGGTCGTCGAAATGGCGCGGATCGAACGACGTCGCCGGCAGGCCGACCAGCACCTTGCTCTCCGCGGGAATATGCACGCCCGCGATGGTCACGTCGGTCTTCGGATAGCGCATGATGCCGTCCCAGCCCGCGCCCGGCGGGTACATGCGCAGGATTTCCTCCACCGCCTTATCCACCAGGGATGGATCGCCGACCAGGCGTTCGCGCTGTTGCGGATGGCGGAACATGGCCAGCAGGCCGAATTCGATCTGCGCGACGGTGCTCTCGTGCCCCGCCACCAGCATGCCCGCCGCCAGGCCGATCGCCTCTTCCTCGGTCGCCTTGCCCTGGTCGACCGCCGCGAGCAGATCCGTCAGCAGGTTGTCGCCTGGATCCTGGCGCTTGTCCCGCATCTTGCCGCGAATGTAGGCGCGCAGTTCGTCCCAGGCCAGGCGCGACGCGCTGCGCGGGCCGCTTTCATGCTGGTGCGTCATCACCTCGTCGGACAGCCCGGCGAAAAAGGCGTGATCCTCGTACAGCACGCCCATCAGCGTGCTGATGACCATGGCCGGAAGCGGAAAGGAGAGGTGGCGCCGCAGGTCGGCGGGCTGGGGCTGGGCCGCCAGCGTCTCGAACAAGTCCGCGGCGATCGCCTCGGCCTGCTGCGCTAGCAGCTTCGCCCTGCGGTTGCCGAAGGCCGGCGCCACGAGCGTGCGTAACCGGGCATGCTCGCCCCCCTCGTGCGATACCAGCCATCCCGGCGAACCGAGAATCACCGAATCCGGGGTGAATGCCGCCGGCGGCATTCCCGCGGGCCGGAACGCCGCGTCGGACAGCACCGCCTTGGCCTCGTCGTAGCCTGTCACCCACCAGCCCTCGTGCCCGGACGGGAAGCGCACGCGGTGGATCGGACCGTTGGCGCGTAGCGCCAACATCTCGGGCGAGGGCTCGATGTGATCGACGCGCCACATCTCGGCAAGTGTTGTTCGGACATGCTGGCACTTCACTCTCTAAGCGATGGAAGGGCGGAAGGTGACAGGCTCTAAGCGATGGAAGGGCGGAAGGTGACAGGCGCTGCGGGCAGCGAATGACGTAAGACGGCATGTAGACGACGTCCTCCGCGGCGATGGTCAGCGCCAGATCCTCCAGCCGCACGAACAGCGCGGGGAAGGCGCATCGCAATTCCAGGCGCGCCAGCGCGACGCCCAGGCAGAAATGCGGTCCCTGGCCGAACGACAGGTGCGGGTTGTGCCGCCGGGTGACATCGAACCTGTCGGCATCGCCATAGATCGACTGACCGTAGGGATTGGTGAAGGAGGTTCGACCGTACCCGCCCACCGATGTGTCCGCCAATATAGCCTCCGGACCAGTCCCACACCGCCGGTGGCAGTTTCACTCCTGGCTCAAGGTCTGCCGCTTTGGTTGCACCGCTCGCGACGAGCGCAATTGTTGTGGCTCCCAAAAGAAGAACTCTAGATCGCATCCAACACTTCCCTGCATTTTCTCGGTCCACAACCGAGCGCCAAGTCATTGCCCCAGCAAACCGTCGGAACGGACCAGACGCGAACAGCGACGGGCGCCGTGTCCGTCCCGAAGACCATCGCACTGCGATGGTGATGTTGCCGTGAACAGAGCAAATCGCGTGCCGAAGTGAATTCGCAGGCGCAGCAGGCACTTCGTAGCGGCGCGTAGTGTCAGGTTTCTGGCATTGTGTCTCAATGCCGACTACCGGCGCAGCAAATGCCCGACAAAGGCCTGTCCTTCGACGATGCTGTTGGACGGCTTGCAGCCAGCGTGGGGCCGGCGCAGCTGCGGCCCGGCGCTCCTGCCGAGGTAAAGCGATCGGCGATCGACTTTTCTAACGAATTGCTTTCGGCCTTCTTCGGTACCGGCGACGACCCCGCGAGTTATGGTCTCGCGGCGGCGCTGACAGTGAGCCAGCGAATCTCCGCGACGTAACAACCGCGCATATGCGAAGCCAGCTTCCCACCGCTTCGCTGCGCGAGGGCGGAGTCGCCGAGGACGATGCGCTTGCCGAAAATGACAAGCGGGTCGGACCTCATCCGTGCGATCAGAGGGGTGCACAAATTCCCGGTCCGAGGGCGCGAGTCGACTGTTGCAGATTCTTGTTTTGTTCGATATTTGTTTGGACTAGCTGCATAGGCATCTGTACGTGCCGGTCCGTGCCCGCCCGATCGGCCGGAGCCAGCCCGCGAGTCGCTGTCGTCAGCCCGCATCTGGCTGTGGTTGACGTGGTTTTAACGGCTGAAAGGCATGGTGAGACCGGACGATCCAAACTATGTTTGTCGCCAAAGTAGATAAGTGGACTGCTAATGGCTCGCGGCGAGTTGATGAAAAAGCTGTTGGCGAGTTACGGCCGGGACGACGAGTTCCGAGCGGTTGCCGAACAGATCATTCTTGAGGAGGAGCAGAAGAACAACCGCGTTCTGGCGCGGTCGCTCCGCCAAACCCTCGACCATAGCTCGAACCGCGCATCTCCCCCACGGGCGCTAGCACCGCTCATTCCATTCCCGGACGCCGCCAACGATTTCGTCGAGCGCGTCGAGCCGGAGCATACCAAGGGCGACATTGTTCTTAGCAAGGCCAATATTCGGATCTTTTCCGGACTAATTCAGGAATTCCGCCGCGCCGATGACATCCGCCGCAACGGACTGCCGGTGCGATCGAAGCTGTTGTTCTGTGGACCTCCGGGCTGCGGAAAGACTCTTTGCACCGAGATCTTCGCGGGCGAGTTCGGGCTTCCGTTGTTCGTGGTCAAGATCGACCGCCTGATCTCGTCTTATCTCGGCGAAACTGCGACCAATGTTCGCAAGATTTTCGAGTTCGCGCGCAAGCAGCCCTGCGTCCTCTTTCTCGACGAATTCGATGCCCTGGCGCGCTCGCGTGACGATACGAGCGAGCACAACGAACTGCGGCGCGTGGTCAACAGCCTTTTGATATTCATCGACCGGATCAAGCCGAAGGGCTTTTTGGTCGCTGCGACCAATCTCGACCAATCTCTTGACCCTGCGGTCTGGCGTCGCTTTGACGAGGTCATCTGGTTCGAAAAGCCGGACCGGGAGATGATCGAGCATTTCTTGGCGCTGAAATTCAAGAATATCAAAACAGCTTTCGATCCGATGTCCCACGTCGTTTCGCTGGAAGGCTATTCTTTCGCCGAGATCGAACGCATTTGTGTGCAAGCGATCAAGGCCGCAGTGATCGAGCGCCGCAAAGAAGTCCGTGAACCGGACTTCCGTCACGCCGTCGCCGATGAGATCCGACGGCGATCCGGCACCGCACGCCTGCAGCATTTGGAAGACTAATCCGGCGTGCCGCGCTACGACCACCTCCAGCTCCTGCGGCTTCCCGAGCGTCTCGAACGGCGGAAGCATGGGGGAGGCGGTGCTGCCCCTCATCGAGACGTCGGCGGACATAGCCGCAAGCTTCGTGCTGAGCTCGACACCGCGATTGCAGAGCAGCAACGCCGGCGCCGCCCGGAGTTCATCGACCCGTCGCTCATTCTGCGCGTTCGAATGACCGGAATGACGATGGAGGAAGACTGGGAGCGGCTTGGACTGACACTTCTCGCCAGCGATGAAGACAAAACCCTGATCCTCTTCGCATCGAATGACGATCTGCAGAGTTTTCGTGATCGTCTGCAAGCCTATGCGCAGGGAACCCCGCCAGGACAAGCCGCCCCGTCCTATAACGGCTTCATCACCCGCATCGAAGAGATCGGCGCCGTTGAGCCCCGCGACCGTATTGGGCTGCGATTGCGCGAAGAAGGCCTGACGGTGCCCGAGGACTTCGATGCGGACCGAATCTTCGTCCTCGATCTCGAGCTATGGGACATTGGCCGACGTGAACTCCGTACCCGAAAGCTTGAGCAAATCGCCGAGTACATTGATGCGCGGGGAGGCGAAGTGCTTGACCGCTATGTTGGCCCGTCGATTACGATGCTGCGCGCGCGCATGTCGGGCGGCGTCATACAAACGCTTCTGACGGTCGAAGACGTTGCCGATGTCGATCTGCCGCCTGAACCTGATATCGCCACCGGCGAGGCGTTTGAGCTGACGATCGCTGATTTGCCGGAGATGGACGACCTTGGCAACGACGCGCCGGTCATTGGTATCATCGACAGCGGCGTCAACGATCATCCGCTGCTGGCGGGCGCCATCGTCGGTGCGATCGGCGTGCCGGAAAGGCTCGGCACGGCCGACGATTGGGGCCACGGCACACGCGTTGCCGGTGTGTCGCTATTTGGCGATCTGCGCGATCAGATTGCTGCTGGAGCGCTGGCACGAGCGGGGCGCGTTGCTTCGGCCAAGGTCGTGAACGAACGTGGTCAGTTCGACGAGCGTCGTCTTGTTCCCTCCCAGATGCGCGAAGCCCTGACCGCTCTCAATCAGCGCTTCGGTTGTCGGCTCTTCGTCGTCGCGCTCGGTGATCCCAAGCGCACCTATGACGGAGGCAAGGTTGGGCCCTGGGCCGCGACGCTCGATGAACTCGCCCGCGAACTCGATTCCGTCATCATCGTGTCGGCCGGCAATCGCGCGCCCCGCAGCGGCAACCGCCTGGAACAAGCCGTCACGGAGTATCCCGGCTATCTGCTCGAGCCGGCCAACCGATTGTGTGAGCCCGCCGGCGCCATGAACGTCCTCACGGTCGGTGCGTTGGCGAACGGCGAGGGTCTTGGGCCCGATCTTGTCGAGCATGTTCATATCCGACCTATTACACGTGCGTTCGAGCCTGCGCCCTTTACGAGGATAGGACCCGGCATCGGCGGTTCCATCAAGCCGGATCTAGTCGATGTCGGTGGCACAATGGTATTCGATCCCGCAATAGGGCGGCTGCGGCTGGGCGAAGACTTGCCGACGGCCGGTGTTCTCACGCTCCATCATCTGTATCTTGACCGGTTATTTACGGCGGGGTCGGGTACGTCCTATGCCGCCCCTCGCGTTGCCCACAAAGCAGCGCAGATTCTTGCGCGCTTTCCCAACGCATCTGCAAACCTCGTCCGTGCGTTGCTTGCAGGCGCGGCGCGCATCCCGGATGAGGCCCAGCTCAGGCTTCAAACCCTCGGTGACGATGCCATGCGTTCAATCTGCGGCCATGGCGCTGTCGATTCAGAGCGAGCAGCATATTCGGATGATCATCGCGTCGTGCTGTACGCCGAGGATGAATTGGCGCTCGACCACTTTGCGGTCTATCAGTTGCCGATCCCCGAGCTGTTCCAGAGTGGCGGCCGTCGGAGCATCCGCGTGACGCTTGCCTTCGATCCCCCAGTTCGTCACACCCGCGCCGACTATGCCGGAATTGGCATGAGTTTTCGTCTCGTGCGAGGATGTAGTCCCGATCTGATCTTCGAGCACTTCCGACGGAGAACCCAAGAAGAGGGACGTCAGCCGGATATCGACAATCGTTTCGATTGCGACCTGAAGCCGGGCCCGCGCGAGCGCGAACGCGGAACTCTGCAAACTGCGAGCGTAACGTTTACGCGCGGCACCGAAGCCTATGGTGACAGCTATTATCTAGTCGTGCGTTGCGACGGCGGTTGGGCTGGAACGTTTGAAACGCAACAACGCTTTGCAATCGTGGTGGAACTGACCCATCAAACAGAAGTGCAATTGTATGAGCGGCTGCGCGCTCGTGTCCGGCTCCAAGGTTGAGCAGCGAGTGGAATGAGTCGTTCGCCACTTTCGTCACGGATCCTGATGCGCCACCGACGTCTGTCCTTGTGAACGTCCAGCACGACATAAAGCGTCTTCTGCATGTCCCATTCTCCGACTGTCGAGACGCCGCGCCCTCATTAGCCCGGCGGCTCGACTATGGCCGAGCCGTAATACGCCGCCATGTCGGCGTAGCTGCGGTTGATCTGCGGATCGTAGAGGCTGGCCTTGATCACCGCGACCCTGGTGTTGTCCGGCAACGTGACGGCCGGTCCGCCTCGAAGGGCAGGGGGACTTCGTCCGGCTGAGTGGGCTCTATCGCCGCAAGAATTTCGGGTTCAGCCGGCGCTTCAAGACCGGTTTCCGGGAGCGACATCTGGCTTCCTTCGATCCCATCCGTTCCAGACTGGGCATTGATGGTGTCGGCCAGTTCACGAACGATATCGGCTGTCTGGATCATTTCTTGGGCCGCGGCCAGCTCCGCGTTGCTTCCTTGGGAACATAAGCGGGGTGAGGCATCGACCGAGGCCTGGCGCAGAAGCTGTTGCTCGGCACGAGCCTTGGTCAGCGCCTCGTGGATCGAAGCGCGCGGTGCCGTCGCGTTTCGGCGAGGTCGCTTCGAGCGCATCCCGAACGGTCCTGCTCAACCATATCGGCCGGGGACTTCCAAACTGATACAGACTTTTTGTCACCTCGATACTGGAAGGACGTTGGACCCGACGCAACCTCGGTCCGCGCGTTATTCCGATGGTAGCGGGGTGCATCGGCTCTCGATCAGGTCTCATCAGACGTTATAGCCGCCTCGAAGCGCTGACGCGTGGAGATTGCGAGCCGGCCGAGTCCGAAGTGTTCCTGCATGCCGCGGATCAGGTCTTCCTCCTGCTCTAGGCCCTGGGCACGAAGGACATCGGCAAGGCCCGCTAGTTCGGGCAGCGGCACATCGCCGTGCTCACGGCCGCCGCCACCACGGTAGGGCGACTTGGCGCCGGGCGCGGTGTTTTGCGGCCAGACGATCTCTCGATCGCCGTCACGGCTTGTGGGGAAGCGGCCTCGTCCAAGCGCTGAGCGGATGATGCGTTGCACCGTCTCGCCCGAACGTTGGAAGCCGTGGGCGCGAGCGATGCGGTCGATCAAAACGTCGAAATAGATCGGTCCCTCGATTTCGACCACATGGTCAATCATGCTGCGAAGATCGCCGCGGTAGACAACGTCGTAGAAGCGCTCGCGGCTGGGGACGGCGACGACGCTGGGGTCGGCCTTCGTGTAGATGCCCGACATCGCGGCAGGGTCTACCGTAGCGGGTGTTGGTCCGCGCGCGTAGAGCTTCGGCTCCTCAACGGGTTCGCAGTCGTTTGCCGGTGCAGAAGGAAGCAGCTCGGGGTATTGCGGCGCGCGCGCGATTTCTGGGGCGGGGCTCGGCTGTTGGTCGGGAGGTTCAGTCTCCGCCTCTTCTGACGCGTCTTGAACGCTGGCCGGGACATCCTCCATGTCCGTCAGCGCGCCAGTAGCAATGGCCTCGTCCGGGGAGGCGGCGGGCCCCCGCGATGCGCGGTCCGCTTCGAGATCGGCAGTCAGTCGCAGATGGATCTTTTCTGTCGCTGATAGCGCGTCCATCCACCACTCGGTGCTCCAGATGCGCCGGATCCGCCAGCCGAGATCGGTCAGGACCATCTCGCGCAGGCGGTCGCGGTCGCGGGCCGTCGCCGAGCGGTGGTAGCTGGCGCCGTCGCATTCAACGCCGGCGAGATAGCGGCCCGGAAAGTCCGGGTGCACGACCCCGAGGTCGATCCGGAAAAATGAAACGCCGACCTGTGGATGGACTTGCCACCCCCGGCTTTGCAGGGCGTCCATCACGGCATCCTCAAAGGGCGATTCCGTCCCGCGACCGGTCGGCGAGAACGCTTCGGCGATGGCGCGCGCGCCGTGCTCGGCGAATTCCAGGAAGTGCTTGAAGTCGACCACGCCCTTGGCACTGGTGCGCCCGAGATCGATCTGCTCGGGACGGAGTGTCGCGAACACCAGAAGCTCGCTACGTGCGCGGGTGATCGCGACATTGAGCCGGCGGTGGCCACCCTCGCTGTTGAGCGAGGAGATTTGCGCGGTAACTCGGCCGGTCTTGTCGGGACCGACGGCCACCGAAAAGATGATGATGTCACGCTCGTCGCCCTGAACGTTCTCGATGTTCTTGACGAGAATCGGCTCGCGAGTCTGGTTCCTGTCGAAATGGGGCTCCAGGGCGGGATCGCTGCGTCGCGCCTGGTCGAGCATGTTCTCGATCAGGCGCTGCTGGTCGCCGTTGAACGTGACGACGCCGATCGATTTGGTCGATGTCTTCAGGCGTCCGACAACCTCGGCGACCACCGCTTCGGCTTCCTTGCGGTTGACCTTGGCGCCGCCGCGTTCGTAGATGCCGCCCTCGACGTGGACGTACCGAACCGCGGTGTCGCGGGTCACCGGTGACGGAAACGTCATCAGTTCGCCACGGTAGTATTTCGCGTTCGAAAACGCGATCAGACTCTCGTGGCGGCTGCGGTAGTGCCACGACAGTCGCATGCTAGGGATGTTCGAGGCGAGACATTCGTCGAGTATGCTCTGCTGGCTCTGCACCGTCGAACCGTCGTCGTCCTCGTCGTCGACGCCGCGCTGACCGACACTGGTCGGCGGAAGCTGTTCCGGGTCGCCGACGATGATCACTTGGCTGCCGCGAGCGATGGCGCCGATGGCGTCCCAGACGGGGATTTGCGAAGCCTCGTCGAACATTACGACATCGAACGGTTTCGCTTCCGCCGGAAGGTATTGCGCGATCGAAAGCGGGCTCATCATGATGCAGGGCGCGAGCTGGGTCATGACGTTCGGGATCCGCCCGAACAGCTGGCGCAGCGGCATATGGCGCGCCCTCTTGTTGATCTCACGCGCCAGCGTCCCCCATTCCGGGTCCTTGCCGAAGTTGGTCTGGGTCGGTACCGCGGCGCCGATCCGCGCCTTGACAATCTGCCTGGCGAGCTCGCAGACCTTCTTGTCGGCGGCGACGAAGGCCTCGATCACGGCCTCATGCCTCTCGGCCAGGAAGCCGCTCAGCACCTCGTCCTCGTTCACGATGGTCTCCGCGACCCAACGCGCATAGGCGTAGTCGAACGCACCGGCGAGCTCGTCGCGCGTAACGCGGCCGTCCTCGACGGCATCCACCAGCGGGGCAAGTCCGGCGGCCCGTGCTGTCCGCGCCGCCGCCCGCCATGTCGTCCATTGCGGCGCCTTGATGATGTTGGCCTTCCAGCGTGTCGCCCGTTCCTGCAATGCATCGATCCAGCCGGGCTCCAGCCGAATGATCTGTTCCGGGCGATCGAGGCCGACGCAAGCACCGACATCCTTGGCGGCCTGATACATAGCCGGGAAGGTCCGGTGCATGGTATCGAACGCCCTGCGTACCTGGCCGCCGGAATGAAAGCGCGAGATGTCGTGCGCGAGGAGCCCGGCGACGTGGGCAGTTATCTGTTCTGATGGGACGTCGTCGATCTGAAAGGCGTCGACCGCAGTTTGCAGGTCCTGAGCCCATTTGATCAGGGCCGCGATACGCGCCGGGTCGCTATCTGGCCCCCGCCACAACCGTTCGATGCCGCGAAAATGCGGCCGGAGCGCTTCCAGTCCGCGAATCAGATCGCAAAGGTCCTGCAAGACGACGAGGTCGCGTCCGATCTCGTCGGGCACCTCGCCGCGGCAGTAGGGCTGCAGAACGAGACGTACCTTCTTTTTGCGGCCGCTTCGCACCAGCATGTTGGACGCGCTGGCATCGGTCCATTCCCGCTGCAGGGTAGATAGGTCGAGCAGCGCCGCTTTGAGATCGTATTCTACCGATAGTTCGGATGCCCTGTTGCGGATGCGGCCGATCACACCGGCCAGAGCAGTCAGCGCGCGGACACGACGAGGAGCCTCCTCGTTGAGCAGCAACATGCCGTCTGCGGCATCTGGGTTAAGCATCAGTGCAACCAATTTGACGAGTTGCGGCAACGAGCTGTCGTCAGTGACCTCGTTCAGTCCAAGGGATGTGACGAGCGCGTCCGCCGCCTCGCGCATTTGCTGCAGCGTGCCTTGCAGCCGATCGATCGCCTGCTGCAAGGATTGTGCCCAGGCGGGATTCCAACGGGTTTGCTCGATGCCCTGCAACGGATGGACAGACGGGTCCCCGACCGCCTCCAATGCGGTGCGTATGTCTGCGCAGCTCTCACGCATCCTGGCGAGTTGCTCCGGCGAATGCACCGTTCCGTTTGGCCATGTCAGCTCGATGTCCGCAAGGCGGTCGCGATCCGCGACCACGCGTCCGAAAGCCTCATAGGCCGTCATGCCGTTCGCGCGCCTGCGGTGCAGTGCCGAGACCAGCCTGTTCAACTGATCGCGCTTTTTCTTCAGGTCGCCGGCGGCCGTCGACCAGTGCTCTTCGGTGACGTGATTGCGTTCGCGCCAGGCGGTTGCCAGTTGCTCCAGCACACTGGACTTCTGGGCCTTGGTCGAGTGCACCTCGAGACAATAGTTGCCGAGGCCAATCGCCTGCATGCGCTGCCTGACGACTTCGAGCGCTGCGGTCTTCTGCGACACGAACAGCACCGTCTTCTGGTGAGCAAGGCAGTTCGTTATGGCGTTGGCGATCGTCTGACTCTTGCCGGTGCCGGGCGGGCCGAACAGCACGTAGTCCGCGCCCCGCTGGGCGGCGACGACGGCGGCGACCTGCGAGGAATCGGCCGAGAGCGGCGTGAACAGTTCGGCCGGCTCAACGACTTGGTCGATGGTTCGCGCGTCGATGAAGCCCGCGCCGGACCCCTCGTAGCTCTCGGTCGGGGTATCGATGAGGTGGCGCACCACGGGACTGCGCTTGAGCAGATCGGTGCGGTCGACGAGGTCCTTCCACATCAGGTATTTGGTGAAGGATAACGTTGCGAGCGTAACCTGCTCGGTGACCTCCCAGCCCTTGATGCTCTTGATGTGACGGCGGACGGCCTTCCAGATCCCGGCGACGTCGATGCCGGAGGCGTCCTGCGGCAGTTCGCCGTCGAACTCCGGCACCGACAGGTCAAAATCCTGCTTCAGCATCTGCAGGAGCGTCGGATTGAAGCGCGCTTCGTCTTCGTGAAGCGCGAGCCGGAAACCGGAGCGCACGCTTTTGCGCTCGAGCTGCACAGGTACCAGGATCAGCGGCGCCCTGTAGGGTCCGGCCCCGTCCTGCGGCGTCCATTTCAGGAAGCCGAGGCACAAATAGAGGATGTTCGCTCCGCCTTCCTCGAAGGCAAGCCGCGATGCGCGGTAGAGGTCGGTGAGCCGGCCTTCCAGTTCAATATCAGCTACGCTTGTGTGGAGGTCGCCTCGTTTCATCGCCTCCAGGATGAAATCGTTGCGTGCGTCCTGGTTCTGGCGGTCAGCGAGCAGCGACATGTCGCGCCCGTCGCTGCCGTCGAGCACCGTGGTCTTGCCCAGCAGTTTGAAACGCTCGCCATCGGAGAGCCTGTCCTCGAGCATTGCGCAATCAGGGCACTCGATTGCAATGGTCGATTTCGAATCCTTGAAATTGAGCAGCCGGTTCTTCAGCGAGAGGTCGAGAAGGTTGCGCTTCCAGATCTCGAGCCTGTCGAGGTTCTTTTCGGTTGCCGGCTCGCGACGTTTGTCGAGGTCCTCTTCGAAATGCGGAACGTCACCGACTTCCTGCGCGATCACCGCAGTGTCGGTGACGGGCCGGATTGCCGGTTCGGCCGAACCCGACAGGTCGAGAGGCCGGATCTTGGCACTTCGCGCACGGCGTATGTCGATGGCGAGCTCGAACGGCGAGGCGGCATCCTCGGCAATCAGTTTCCTGGCCGCCTCGACCGCCTGCCTGAAGCGCGCCGGGTGCGCACCCGTGAGCAGGGTCGTCTCGACCACGACCATTTCATCCAGCTGCACGCGCTTGCGCAACATCTGGGGGTCGTCGACGACGAGCCCGGAGAAATCCTCGTCCACCAGCCAGATGCCGGCAAATGCATGCCCGTCGGTGAGGGCAACGACAGGGTTGAGGCCCGCTTGTTCGAGGCAGGACGCGTACAGCAGCGTCAGATCGAGGCAGGTGCCGACCTTGCGTGAAAGGATATCGCCAGGGCCTCGGACCATCTGGCCAGAGCGTTCGAAGCTTTTTGGCGGCAAGACGTAGGCGATCGCATGTGACACCAGCGCTGCCCAGATCGCCTCGGCGATTTCCCAGGCGCGAGCCTTGGTGCCCTTGCGGTAGCCATCGAGGGCTTCGTCGCGACCGGCGGAGGCAAGCTTGTTGGAGGCTTCGCGCAGGATGACATCGATGCTGGGATCGGTTGGCCGGACAAAGGCCGCCAGCAGCTCCGGCGCTGAATTGACGCCGCCCCAGTGCGAGGGCGGCAGCAGATTAATCTCAACGGCTTGCTCGGCGAGCAGGGTCCCCGCCGCTTCGACCCGGATGCGAAGCTCGCCACGCCGGGAGGCGTTAATGCCGGCCAGAAAGGCAGGATCAAGCTTCAGATCGAGACTGCGGATATGGTGGACGGTTTGGTCGGCGATACGGTCGATGCGCCAGACCCCGGGGGTGAGAAATGCCGGTTCCGACGTAAGATGGACCGAAATTCCCGCCAGGTCACTGCCTAGCGCGTTTTCGATCGCGAGATCCCGGATGATCGGCACGGCATTCTGATAGAACGCGACGTTGACGTTATCTGACGTGCTGCAAACAATTTTTACGGTTCCAGTCACCGCGTTCTCTGATTGGATCCGCTCCAGCATGGTCCGCCCTCGTAAAGCCCGCGCAACCCGCACTCGCCCGATACCTGGCGTGCTTGAGAACAGCGCCGGTGTGGTGTGATCATGAGCTGCTTCGTCTATGGGAGGCGACGGATGTCTACACGACGGTTCAAATGGATACGGAGAAAGAACCCGATTGTATCATATCGTATGGCGATTTGGCCTTTTCCGGCCGAATCCCCCAACAACAAACGCCCCACATACTCTTTTGAGGCAACTATAGGTGGATTGCTCGCCCTGTTCGAGCAAATTCACAGGTCAATCCCCTAGGAAGATCGAATAAGATTCGAGCTTAGGTCGAGCGCGCCGGGACCTTCGGCAGTCCGCAACAAGCCCGCTCACCTATGAGCACCTCGCGCTCGCTATCCAAAAGCACAAGGTCACGAGACCCCCGGGCCGGCGTGACGGTCAAGTTGATGGATATGGCGTAGGGTCTTCCGCGTCCCGGACTGGCTCATCGCAGATAAGAATGAGGCCTGCGAGACGCGCCATCGTTTCTCATCCTGCCTTGCGGCCGGGGTCGATCCCATTCTCCAGCAGTGGCATGTCCAGACTTGGAATGTCCGGCATTGCCTTGCCGGCAATGGCCTGAAGATCTCCCACCATTCCCACGGTGGAGTCGACGACAGCCAATATCTGGGTTTCCCGCTTGGCCCACTGTCGGCCCATGAATTTGCGTTCCCTGTCGAGATCTTCACGCATGTCGTTGAACTTTTCGACGACGGCTTCCACGCGCTGCCTGAACTTGGTGCCGGTCAGATAGTGATAAACCTGCTCCATCTTGGTTTGCTGGCCCTGCTGGACAAGCCGCGAACCGTTGACGTCGATAAGTGCCTGGCGCAGAGCAACGGCCACCGGCAGAGCACAACGGGGGTGCGTCACCCACACGCCATCGACAAGATCGAAATGCTCAACTTGCTTGGGAAGTGCCTGGGATACGATGAGAGCGACATCAGCTCCGCACCGGCGCTGATCGTCCCGAAGCTTACCAAGCCATCCGTCACTCCAGGCTTTGGTACGCTTCGATTCCCAGAGAATGATGCCCGCCGGCTGCCCAATCGACCCGTTGACTTGCTGAACCACGTCAGCGCCAAGCTCGCCTTTTCCCACTGCCTCGACCAGATCAGTCGGAAAACGACCGCGCAGAAGCGCTTCGAGCTCAAGCTCCAGGACCTCGCCCTGTGACTGCTGCGATCCTTGTTCGGCCTTACGCTTCAACTCCTCGATCGTGCGGGACATCGACTCAATCGTCTGATCTTTCTCTGCGACCCGCAGCCGAGCAGCTTCGTCAGCCTCCTGCTTGGCCTTTGTCTGGATCTGATCAACCAAGGCCTGGACACGCTTCTCAACGGTCAAGTCCAACTCTCGCTTCTCCTCGTCGAGAGCCCGCTGCCGCCGCATGAGTTCAGCCTGTGCCTGTTGCGCCTCAGCCAGCTTGGCGTTGTTGGCCTCTAGCACCTGCCGAAGCTCCACCGCTTCATTGGTTCGGGCCTGCAACTCGGCCGCCGCCGCGTCTCGTGCTTTCTTGGCCTCTGCCGCGACAAGCCGGCTGCGTTCCTCGGCCAATCGTTGAGCCACGTGGTCTTCGACCTGCTCGCGGTCCTTTTGAAGCTGCTCACGCTCACCGCGGAGAGCTTCCGCTTTGCGGGCGATTTCCGCATCCTTGTTGGCCAGCTGTTCCTGAAACCGCTGGCGCGTCTCGGCGAGAAGGGGCGCGGCAAGCGATTCCGTCAACCGGATCTCATGACTGCAATTCGGGCAATTGAGGGTGGGTTCATGTACGGCACCAACCGCGGTCGCGTTAAATGTCATGAACCCTCCCATTCCGTGGCACTAAGCCGCAGTAACCGTGATCCGGCCAGGCTCGCCACGCTTCCGATGAGGCTTTAGCGTTATTTCAACGTCCTGGTCGAACGCCGTCAGCATGCGCAGCAGCTTTTCCACTGAAACCAGCTTGAAATGCCCTCGAAGCAGCTTGGACAGGTCCGGCTGCTTCTTCTCAACCAGCTTGGCGGCTTCAGTCTGCGTTATGTCTCGTTCTACCGCCAGCCGCTTCAACTGGACAACGAGGGCGGCTTTCAGTTGATCTTCCCGACCTTTGGCAGGCCGAGATCAGCGAAAGCGTTGCTGGAGCCCATGCTATGGGCGAACACCTCCTTCGTGCTCACCATCGGTCTTGCTTTGTCGCCGGGTGGATGGCCGTCGTTTGTCGTGTTAGTCACGGACACAACAGCATAAGCGTCGAAGCTTTCGTCAAAGAGCAGCAGGGCTGCACCGAAATCGAGGGCTGGACCGAAATCATTCGAATACCGACGCCGCTCATCAGCGGTTTCATCGTGCTGGACGAGCGTGTCATCACGACGGGCGTTGTGCTGCTTCTCGCCGCCGCCGCGATGATCGTCCGTCGTGAAAGGGCGGATCCGCCGCGCGTACAAGTAGAGACCGACAACTCCTGCTCCCTCTACAGGTACACCATCGGCTTAATGGAAATCCGCGCAATGTTCATGCAATCGCGGACGTGTTTTCGGCGGCGCAATGGGACGTTTCGGTAAAAAGGGCCGATTCTATTAGTGGCCACGGACTCGACTTCGCCTTTGGCGCGAGCGCCGCCACCGATAAATCGAAACGTTCTGCCGAGGCTGTAGAGATGATCGAACTGTTTGATCGCGCCAAAGTTGACTGGGCGATTGACACTCTTGCCTCAGTTCCCGAGGAGGGCTTCCTCTTCATTGTGGGCGAACCAAATTAGCCGCTTCACATCGATCGCGGCGGGTGTCAGCCGCGGCCCCGCTACATGCTGGTCGACACCCGACTATGTTGCCAGACTATACGAACATGGAAGAACACACAGGCCATGTTGCTGAGGCGGTATTTGGGGGCGATATCTTGTTTCAGCGTATCGATAGCGCCAAGCGGGGTCGGCACCGCACGGTCGCACCGCGACCGAAACATCTTGGTAACCCCCTCAAAGCGCGTCTCGTCCTTGTTGATCCGGGTTTTGGCATGGGACGCGCCGTGCTGACGTCCTTCTGGTCGAGGCGCTGACCGAGCGGCGGACGATCGACCGGTATGGCAGCGGCGAGGAGATGAACGCCGATGTTGGAGCGCTGGTCGATACGTTGCGGACACGGCTCGGACCGGAACGCGTCTTTCGCCTGACGCCGGTCGAGAGCCAGATTCTCGAACGCGCGGTCAAGCGCATCCCGCCGCCGCGCCCGCAACGGGTGTTTCCTGGCCGCATGATTTGCCGCGGCCCGCACGTCTTGTCTGTCCGGCCGCCTGAAGGCATCGGCGTACTGCGCGACTACCAGCGGGTCGAATGTTCAAGCGGCGAACGTTTTCTGGCTATTTCGAGACCCGCCAAAGCGGGCGGCCGCTAGTGGTTATGGGAAATTGGCGAAGCACGAGGTGAACTAAAATCGACCTCGGGATGGGAATCTCGCGCCAGTCTCGAGCCGCGGCGCGAACATCTCATTTGAATTGTAATTTGCTTTCCTTGAGTAATCGCCATCGCGCGATCCGAAATCCAGAACCTGGCCCGCCTTACTGAGTAACGACAGGCTGGATGGAGGCGTTTTGGATGCTTGAGGCGCAAGGATATATCGCAATCTCGGTCATCTATTTGGTCGTCGCCTGGGTTCATTGGCGGTTTTCAAACAAAGCTGACGTTGCGACCGGCCAATCGACGGCGAACGAATTGAATGAGCAAGGAGCCAGAGAATGAACAAGGAGACCCTGATCATCTGCGCGAGTTACGCTGCCATCGCAATGATCTACTTCGCGATGGCGATTGCTCATGCGGTGGGCATCTAGAAGAAGCCGGCGAGTGAGAGTGCACTCGCGGGCTTGATTGCTAGCTCTCAGGGCTCGATTTTGTCGGTATTGGTTGGCAATGGCGAGCACCGAACACTGCTCATATAACCGAGTTTCTCAAGGTCGATGGACGAGTTAACGTCGCGCTTCAATCTTGGCATCCCGATTACCTTCGATGTGGATGGCATCGCATGAGCCAAGGACAATGTCCGATCCTTCATTCCAGAGGCTTGAGTCTCTTGGATTGCCGGAGGGGAGAGCATGATCTGTCCTTCCCGATTGGCAAAGGAAGCCCGCGCTGTCTTGATCTGTAAGGCAATCTCGGAAATCTCATTTTGCCTGTTCTTTAGCTCTGCCGTGACTTCCTTTTGCTGCCTCACGAACGAGGCGACGACATTCGATAGCGATTCCGAGCGCGCAGGCTTCAGGGATTGGTTGATCCAGTGCATCTCGGCAACTTCAGCTTGCAACTGGAGCGAGAATACGGTCATCGTAATCGTACTCACAATTAGAGCGACGCCAGCTATTCCGAACCCTAGACGCAAGCACCATCGCGCAGTGAATATGCGTGCAATGGAGTTTGCAGCAGCGCCGAACCGCCCATGTGGGTGGAGTTCTCCCCGAGGCTTCGGATCGCCCTGAGACTTTCCCGTGAGCTCGCGCAATGCCTGCGGCATTTCGGGGCGCAGTCCCGCTGCTCGCAGTTCCTCTCGAATGACGGCGTCCGGATAATCGAGAACATCCGTATGATCTTCCGGCGGGTTCGCGTCGAGGCGAGCCAAGATCGTTTCGATAAGCGATTTATCCATGTTTACTCCTCCAGATCAGCGATCTTGGTGCCAGACGGCGGCTTACGCTTGACGCGCAAGTCGTTCCCTCCAAGCTCCAGAATGATGCGGCGCAAATTCTTCTTGAGCGCGTCCACTTTTTGAGGAGAAACACTCATGGACTCGGCTATTTCACGCGAGGTTCTCAGTCCTGCGAGCATATGCATCGCCACTTGGTTGGCCCCTGGGTCCTGTTGTTCGATGAGTCGCGAAAGACTCGCGATCGACAGCGCGTCGTCTTGAGTGGGACGCGCGGGGAAGCGGATCACCGCTTCATCATCGAAATCGAACAACCTTGCGCCTGGTGACCTCATCTGATCGCTGCGAATGCTTCGCATGATGCCGACGAGATAGACGAAGAGTTCGTATTTTTTTAAATCAACCGCCCTCGTTGTGAGGCTCCGCGTAATAGCTTCTTGCGCAAGGTGTTCGGCTTCGTGCCGCCTGTTCGCTCGGCCGACACTCATCCGATAGGCGACAGCGAGGACTCTTGGATAGAGGTCGTCCCAATCGATGTCGTCCACCCACTCCGGTCGTTTTTGCATTCTTCACCGCTTTGATCGAGGCATTCTAATGCCCGCGCCCCATCGGGTTGGCGAACAGCTGAATCTCATTCGGGTAGGCGAGCCTGCGGCACGTTTTCATCGCCACTCGACCAAATAAATTCAACAACATAAAAATCTTTGCAAAAAGCGCCGGCTTGTTCTTTTGGCAGGAGACTTCCGGCGCGACGGGCCGGCGATCCGCGAGCTCGGCTTCAAGGTGTTCAGCTATGGGCTCTTCGCGAAGGGCGCCGTCAAGGAGACGCTCGGGACGATCAATCAGCCGATCGCCGTCCAGCCGGGCGACATCGTCAGCGCGGATGATGACGGCGTGATGGTCGTGCCGAAGGCGACCAGCGCCGCGGTCGTAAAAAACGCACCCGCACGTGACGGGAAGGAAGCGGGGAATCATGAAGGCACCCTGGACGCAGGCGACATTCGAGCTTTCGGGGACGAAACGGGTGCTTTCCGCCAAGAATTGCACCTGGGACTGAGGCCGGGTGCCGGTTGCACGGGCGGCGGCAGCGCCCGTTTCGATGTCCCGATATCAAACTGTTTGGCCGGAATTACTCCGGATGCCTTGATGGGCTCAGCTCTCATTCGCGAGAGATTTTCAGATCCAATTGGCTTGCGAGCCACAACTTTCTCGATGCAGTGAGGGTGAATTGGAATACCGGCGTGCGAATCCCATTTAATGCAATGATCGGACCGTAAGTTATCCCAGCCGGCTTTGGTATAGATCGCCACAAGCTCTCCACGAGAAAACGACTTCTTGTGGCCGCATGCCAAACTCTCCTTGGGAATAGGATGGTCTGCTTGATCGAGCGTGTTGGTGAAGCAGTGGAAAACTGGCGCACCGTAACTGGCTACGGCCGGCCCGGCCGAAAGTATCGCGCTCGAACCTCGCGAGACATTCCTCAAAGCACTCGGCGCCGAGGCCGAAATCATACATCTGCCGGGCATTGGTCATTGGATCATCCACGACGCACATGAAACCATACTCACGCATCTCCAGCGGTTTGTGGTTTAGCTTGTCGCGGAACGTGAATCTTGACGACGTGGTCTCGGCGGCATCGGCGATGAGGCGCGACGCCTGTCAATTGCTTTTCGCATGTAGGCGCGCGGGCTTGATCCCATTTCCGTCCGGAATGCGAAGATGAAAGCCGATCAGCGGGGAATGCTATCGACCCATTGGTAACGCAGTTCCAATGGCGACACCGACATAGGCATAAACGAAATGCCGAGTTGGGCGTCAGCCCCGCAGGACTGACGCTGAGGCCGGAACTTGCAGGATAGGAAGAGGTGGTGTGATCGGCGCAAGCCGAACAGGGAGAGTTTCCGCTCGGTTCACGGGCAGCAAATGCCGTTCTCGTGTTTGGATCTCACTGTTCGCGAAGCCCATCCGAGCATGCTGCCCTAGCCAATCCTTGCAAGTCGGGGGCCGTCCACATATGAACCGAGCCGCTTGGGCGCGTCACGGCGTTCGGCTTCGATCCTTCGCGCAAGAGCAGATCATGCCATTCGCCGGGGTAGAAACGAAGACCGGGTCATTATGCAGCAGCCTCCTGCACACAGGTCCGGCCTTGTCTTACCTTGCCGCGATACCGAACGGCTGCAAAGGAAATTTCACATCCTTTGGAGAGGTTTCGCTTTGCGCCCAGGACGCGACCCGGAAGTGGCACCTTCTCAGTCGCGGCTGCGACTACTTCTTTTTCTTTGAGGTTTTCTTTGCCACCTTCTTGGTGGCTGTTTTCGCGGTCTTCTTCGCCTTCTTCGCTTTCTTGGCCATCTCGTCCTCTGTCAGAAATCGTCTCAGTGAACATGCGCACGCCGTGTATCGACACGCGCAACGCCCGGGACGATATCACAAATGCGAGACCGATGCCAACGCGTTGCCCGAAGTCGCCCTTGAGTCGCTCGTCGGGGGCGGTCGGTCCCGCGTCCCACCTTCGGCGGCTGGACTTCTCCTACTTGGAGGGGGTCTTGGCGGCTTCCAGTTTCTCAAACAGCGTCGCAAACATCTGCTTGGCTTTGCCGACCTGCGGCACCGCCTTGGCCTGATCGATGTTGGTCGGTGCGCCGACCACGATTACCGCCACCATGCCCATGGCGTAATGCGGCAGGCACTTCACGCCATAGACGCCGGCCTGATCGAATTTCACACTGATGTCTTCGCTCGTCTTGCCGACGAAGGGAGCCGCGCCGTCCGGCAACATGCCCTTGACGGTCTCGGCACTGTGTCCCTTGTCGGCGGCAACGAATTTGACGGTATCGCCGGGTTCGATTTTCACCAGCGCCGGCTCGAATACCATCATGCGGCCGTCCGAACCCTTGTTCAGCATCTTGACCTCGATTTCGGCGGCGGCAGCGAAGCTCGTCATGGTCAGCATCGCTGCGCCGGCCAGAAGCGACGCCTTGTGCATTGTGATCTCCTGTCATCTCGGGTTGATGGACCATTAACTAGCGCTGGATCGCCGGTCGAGATTTGAGCTGACGCAATGTTTCCGACGAATTTCCGTGTTTTTATGGACACTATGGAGCTGTCGCGGAGAGAGAAAATGCGGCAATCGACCGTTCGGTCGTGGCCGAAATCCCGTTGTTGTCCGGACTTGCACCTGGAGAGCCCGACGAGATTTCGCGCGAGGCGCGCTCCGTCCGATATGATGAGGACACCGCTGTCGTTGCGCAGCGACCGATGCGAAGTCGTTCTTCGTGCTGTTGCGCAGCCATTGGCGCGTTGAATAGACGACACCTCAGGGCCGCCGGATCGTGGTGCGCTCCGTCTCGCCGGGCGAGATCTTCGACCGAGTGGAAGGTCGCGATCGGGCAGCCGACGCAATGCAAGCCGAAATTGAGGGAGATTCGGGTGCTCGAAGGCCAACGCTGAATGACTGTGTCAACGGTCGGCTCGATGGTCGGGAGCGCGATCGCTTTCATGGTGCCAGTCTGCGCGCCCGGTGCCGTCGCCTGTTGTGGTGACGCAAACAGCACGGCGATGACCGCTTCGCCGGATTGAGGGAGAACGGCGGCGCGTGGTCCTTGAGCTGCGTCAATACCCCGGCGGGAAGCGTTGCTAGTGTTGCATTCTTTATAGAAAGTCCCGCCAAGGCGCTGGATGCGCGACCGTTGCATGCTCCCCGGGCGGGCGAGGGTACCCTGCGAGATGAAGGTAATGGACGAGCGAGCGGTTTGGGAAGCAATCTCGACAGCCCCGTATGAGCGAGCGCTCGAGCTCGCCGTGATCGAAGGCAATCGCGTGCATCCGCTGATCTTCGCCTGCCGTCGCACTCCGAGCGGCTGGGTCAAGGATACGACCCGTGAGCGGGTTGTCATCCATCCGACGCACTGGCGTCCGTGGCCCGCGAAAGACTAGTTTGCTCCAGCCCCCTCTTGCCAGAAAGACGGCCAGTCGTGCTATGAGGCGGCGATCACCGTGCCTTCTCGTAAGGCGCGCTCGTTTCTGCATCGGGTCACTGAATGACAGCACAAGGCCGAGTTTGGCTTCGCTACGGGGCGGCGGCCGGCGCCGCCGCTTTCATCTTCTTCGTGAGCCTTGCCTTGCATCATTATTTCGAGGATCGGACCTTCACCGTGATCTATGTTCCGGTCGTAGCCTTTGCGGCATTTGCTGGCGGTTGTGGGCCCGCGATCTTCGCAACTCTGCTCTGTCTTGGAAGCAGCGCCTATTTCCTCGGAGCGGGCCTCTACAGCAAGCCGGCGAACCTGATCGAAGTCTCGTTCTTCGCGGTCATGGGACCCATCCTCGGCCTGATCGGCGACCGGCTGCGGCGAGAGTCCGAAGACGCCCGATATCGGCAGGCGCAGCTTCAGTCGATCCTGGATACCGTCCCGGAAGCCATGGTCGTGATCGATGAGCGGGGCATCATGCGCTCCTTCAGCGTCACAGCCGAGCGCCTCTTCGGCTGGTCGGCCGTGGAGGCGATCGGAAAGAATGTCTCGACCCTGATGCCCACACCCTACCGGGCCGAGCACGATAGCTATCTCGATCGCTACCGCTCCACGGGCGAGCGTCGCATCATCGGGATCGGGCGGATCGTGGTCGGCGAGCGCAAGGACGGCTCGACGTTTCCGATGGAGCTCGCAGTGGGCGAGGCCAAGGTTGGCGCCGAACGGTACTTTACCGGCTTCGTCCGCGATCTGACCGAACGCAGAACCCAGGAACGCCGTATGCAGGAGCTGCAGTCCGAGCTGGTGCACGTGTCGCGGCTGACCGCCATGGGCGAGATGGCTTCCTCGCTCGCGCACGAGCTCAATCAGCCATTGTCCGCGATCACGAGCTATCTACGCGGTGCCGCGACCCTGCTGAAGGCGAGCGAGGTTGACAAGCGGCGCGTGCACGACGCTATGGACCGCAGCGCCGACCAGGCGTTGCGCGCCGGCGACATCGTCAAGCGCCTGCGGGAGTTCGTCGCCAAGGGCGAGACCGAGCACACCATCGAGAACCCGGCAACGCTGCTCGAGGAGGCGGCTGCGCTGGCCTTGGTCGGCGCCAAGGAGCAGGGTGTGCGCGTGTCGCTGCGCTGTGATCACGATCTTCCCGAAGTCGTTGTCGACAAGGTCCAGATCCAGCAAGTCGGGCTCAACCTCATCAGGAACGGCATCGAGGCGATGGAAACGACCAGCCGGCGCGAACTGACCATCGGCGTCGCCCGCCAAAGCAGGTTCGCATTCTTCTCCGTTACCGATACTGGCGCGGGCATCGCGCCGGAGATCGCCGAGAAGCTGTTCCAACCCTTCGTGACCAGCAAGGCAAACGGCATGGGTGTAGGTCTTTCAATCTGCCGAAGCATCATTGAAGCACATGGTGGCCGCATCGCGGCGCGTCCCAACGATGGGGGCGGCACCGTGTTTGAGTTTACGCTGCCTTTCGCCGAACCGGAGACGGCTGATGAACGATAAGACGGTCATTCACGTTATTGACGACGACGCTGCGATGCGCGATTCGCTGGCATTCCTGCTCGACGTCAATGGATACAAGTCGCGGGTCTACGAGACTGCCGATGCCTTTCTGGCTGGCGCCAGCGCCAAGACGTTGAGCTGCGTCATCTGTGATATTCGCATGCCGGGCATGAGTGGCATCGAGCTGGTTAGAAGGCTAAAGCGCGAGGGAGCATCCGGCGCTGTGATCCTGATCACCGGTCACGGCGACGTTGCGCTCGCGGTGGAGGCGATGAAGGCGGGTGCTGCGGATTTCATTGAAAAGCCGTTCGACGATGCGGCGCTCCTGGACGCGATCCGCGCTGCGATCGACGTTCGTCCCTCCACTCTGGGCGAGGATTCAGCTCGAACGGTGGCCGCGGCGCGGCTGGCCGACCTGTCGCCGCGCGAGCACGACGTGCTGCAGGGACTCGTGGCCGGCAAGATCAACAAGGTCATCGCGCATGACCTCAGTATCAGTCCGCGCACCGTCGAGGTCTACCGTGCCAATCTCATGGCGAAGACGAGGGCGCGCAGCATGTCCGAACTGATGCGTCTCGCGCTCGCTGCGGGTCTGTGAGACGTGGGGCAGCGAGGCATCGCGTAGCCGCCGGTCGGGAGGCGCGACCAGTGCCGGTGCTTGCGCTGAAGACTGGCGTCGGTTGCAGCGTGCGAGCGCCCGGATAACATCCTTACGCACGATCACACCCGGGAGCCGGCTGCCGGCGTCGACGACGGGCGAGCTCTTGAAGTGATACTTTTCCATCGAGTGCAGCACGCGCTGTAATCTCGTCTCAGCATCGACCGTCATGACATGGTGCGACATGATCCCTTCGATGGTCGTGCCCATCATTTCATCGTACTGCGGCAGGATGCCGGCCTGGCTCGGAGCGAAAGCCTTCAGTGCATCGGCTCCCGAGACGATCCCGACCAGCTGTTGCTCTCGACCGGATACTCGCCCACGACCATGGTGGTGAACAGGTGCAAGAGATCACCAACCGTCATCTCCGGAGCGACGGCGCTCGCGCACCGCCTCATGTTGTGCTGAACTGTCTCCTCGAGAAATCCATACATGGCGGTCTCTTCGCGGGTCGCGGGTTTGATTGCGCGATCATGCAGCAATCACGCAACTGGTCCTCGAGCTGGATCAAGTGATAGCGACAGTTGATCGAGATCAACACGCGCACTGTTTCCCCGGGCTAAGGATGTCCTTGCTAAACTGGGAGGTGGGAAATGCCCCGAAACATCGGAATCGTCGATCAAATGGTCCGCGCCGCGGTTAGCTTTGCCGTTACCGCGTATGTTTTGAACGATGGACCTTACGTCGAAAGCGCGAGGTTTTTTGGCGTTATCGGCCTCTACGTGCTGGCGACCGCGCTCTTGCTCTTTTGCCCGCTGTATGGCGTCCTCGGTCCGCCCACCTGTGGACGGCCGGGTCGTTCGGTCTGAAGCTTTCCGAGAAGGCGGAGACAAGCCGTGTCGCGCCTTCAGCGTCTCAGCCGTTCGCGTCCGTGATGCAACGGCGTGCTTGAGTTGGACGAGGAGGAGCTGGCCATTCGACAGGCGAGGCGGAGCCATCATTCAAATCGCAAGCGTTCTGCTCGGTTTCCCGACGCTTGATGCCGGACAATCGATCGCAGATGACGACTGGGATCTCAGTCCTGTTGTGACTCGTTGCTGTCATCCTGATCATCGGCTTTGCCGTTGTTGCGGCTGGATCGGCGATCAGGAGCGATGTCTGAATGATCTTGCTCCAGACCGTCGCTCCGGTTCTGCGCAAAATGTCAGCAAACAGGAGAACACAATGCCCTCATTTGATGTGCGCTTCATCAAGACCGTTTGCGACGACACCGGGCACGAGCATCGCGCGTGCCAGGCCGCATTCACCATCGAAGCTCCGTCACTGACGGAAGCAGTTCGGCGAGCCGAAGCCGACTTCTGTCGGCAGAAGCAGGTCCACGATTGGACCATCTTCGCGGATGCCGTCGTATTCCGGACGCCGACCGCGCTGGAGCGGGCTTGGGCGTCCTAGCAGGGCGAATATCTTGGACACCGTCGTTCGCCGCTATGCCGGCTACAATGTGCCGCGCTATACCTCCTATCCGACTGCTGCCGATTTCTCGGCCGACATTGGCACGAAAGACCACGAGGCCTGGCTCGCCGGGCTCGATGGGCGTCAGGCCGTCTCGGTCTACCTTCATGTGCCTTATTGCCGCGAGATATGCCCGTACTGTGGCTGCAACACCAAGATGGCGGTGCGCGACGATGTGATCGATGCCTATCGCCAAGCGCTGGAGGCGGAGATTGATCTTGTTGCGAGCCTCGTCGGGGAGAGGCCCGAAATTTCCCGGCTGCACTGGGGTGGCGGCACGCCCAGCATTCTCGGACCTGACGGTTTGCGATCCGTCATCGCTGCCCTGCGCAGGCAATTCCCGTTTGCGAACGGCTTCGAGCACGCGATCGAACTCGATCCTCGTCACGTAAGTGTCTCGCTCGTGGACGCTCTCGCGGAGCGCGGTGTCACCCGTGCCAGCCTGGGTGTACAGGACGTCAATCCTCTGGTTCAGGCCGCGATCGGCCGCCTCCAGCCGCTGTCTGTCATCAAGACGGCGGTCGAGCGCTTGCGGTCGGCCGGAATCGAATATTTGAACCTGGATCTGATGTATGGCCTGCCGCTGCAGACAGCAGCCTCGATTCGCAGGACTTGTGCGTTGGTTGCAGCGATGGCGCCGGATCGCATCGCTTGTTTCGGCTATGCGCACCTGCCGCTGCTCAAGGCCAACCAGCGGCAGATCGATGGAGCCAAGCTGCCGTCGCAGGACCAGCGCATCGATCAAGCCGAGGCCATGTCTGAGGAGTTGATTCGCGCCGGTTATGTGAGAATCGGCATCGATCACTTTGCAAAACCCGGCGATACGCTCGGGCAGGCCGCGGCCACCGGCAAGCTACATCGCAACTTCCAGGGCTATACCGACGATGGCAGCCGCGTCCTTCTCGGGCTCGGCGCCTCCTCGATATCGACTTTCGCGGACGGTTTCGTTCAGAACGTCACCGATGTCCCCAGATACGTCAGCGCCATCGAGGCGGGCTCACTCGCCCCGGCCAGGGGATGCCGGCTCGACGAAAGGGACCAGCAGCGTGCGCGGATCATCGAGCGGCTGATGTGTGACTTCGCCGTCGGTCTCGATGCCGTCGCACCAAACGTCGATTTTCGCGATGAAATGGCGATGCTGGCACCGATGCAATCGGACGGATTGGTCGAGATCGACGGCGGGAGATTGACGGTAACGGAAGCCGGCCGGGCCGTCGTTCGCGTCATCGCCGCAACCTTCGACACCTACAGAAGCTCGCCGGCAGCACAGTTCAGCAAGGCAATTTGATCTGCGTCAACGACGAAGCCCGTTGGCGAATTTAAGACATGACCGAAAGATGGGGCACAGGTCGTCAAATCATGTGCGTCCAAGCGGCCGGCAACAAGCGCAGTAGGCTGTTGAGCAATCTCCTTGACCGCTTGAAACGTGTCATGGCTCGCTGGAACGAGATGCAGCAGCTGGACTCCGGGGAGATGGAGACCATTGCGCGCGAGCTCAATCTTTCAAGGGCGGAACTCGCTGCGCTTACCTTGAAGCCTTCGGGCTCGCTTCAGTCCCTGAGCGGGCGCCTCTCCCATGCGGGCCTTGCCGAGGACGATCTGGCAGCATCTCACGGTGACGTGCTCCGCGATCTGCAGCGGGTGTGCAGCCAATGCTCGTCCACGGCGCGCTGCACCAGGGATTTGAATCACGAGCGGCGAGCCAACCCGGCACAGCACTGCCCAAATGAGCAAACGTTACGAGCGTTGGCAGACGAAGTGCGTCGGTGCACCTCTCGGATCCTGCCGTTTCCCGCAGGCCGCAATTGATATCGATCAAACTGTGTGCCTCGCGCGTGTGTTTCCCTGATTGCGTTCCATTCCCAAGGATGCGCACCATGACGAACGCCTCCGCCAGTGCAAAATCGATGACGGTCGGAGAAGCGGTGTTGTGGCCGTTGTTTGCGGTACTCGCGTTCCTGTGCCTGATCGGTGCCGGGTCTGCGCATGACGCCCCGTTTGCATTTCACGCATCGCTCGGGTGCGGCGCCAGCATCCTGGCCACGTTTGCGATCCTCAACCGCTACCATGATCGCCCGGCCGAACTGCCGCCGCAGCAGATCAACGGGCGACCCAATTACAATCTGGGTCCGGTCAAGTTTGCATCTGTGGCGGCGATGTTCTGGGGCATCGCGGGCTTTACCGTCGGGCTGATCATCGCATGCCAGCTCGCTTGGCCTGCGCTTAATCTCGATTTGCCCTGGACCACCTTCGGCCGCCTGCGGCCGCTGCATACGTCGGCCGTGATCTTCGCCTTCGGCGGCAATGTCCTGATCGCGAGCTCGTTCTACGTCGTGCAAAAAACCTGCCGCACACGGCTCGCCGGCGATCTCGCGCCCTGGTTCGTCGTGCTCGGTTACAATTTCTTCATCCTGATCGCCGGCACCGGCTATTTGCTCGGCGTCACGCAGTCGAAGGAGTACGCGGAGCCCGAGTGGTACTCCGACCTGTGGCTCACCATCGTTTGGGTCACCTATCTGCTGGTGTTCCTGATGACGCTGGTGAAGCGCAAGGAGCCGCACATCTTCGTCGCCAACTGGTTCTATCTCGCTTTCATCGTCACCATCGCGGTGCTGCACCTCGGCAATAATCCCGCGTTGCCGGTGTCGTTGCTCGGCTCAAAATCCTACATCGCCTGGGGCGGCGTGCAGGATGCGATGTTCCAGTGGTGGTACGGCCATAACGCGGTCGGCTTCTTCCTGACTGCCGGCTTTCTCGCCATCATGTACTACTTCATTCCGAAGCGCGCCAACCGGCCGATCTACTCCTACCGGCTGTCGATCATCCACTTCTGGGCGCTGATCTTCCTCTACATCTGGGCCGGTCCGCATCATCTGCACTACACCGCGCTGCCCGACTGGACGCAGACGCTGGGCACGACCTTCTCCATCATGCTTTGGATGCCGTCCTGGGGCGGCATGATCAACGGGCTCATGACCCTGTCCGGCGCCTGGGACAAGCTGCGCACCGATCCGGTGCTGCGCTTGATGGTGGTCTCGGTCGCCTTCTACGGCATGTCGACCTTCGAAGGGCCGATGATGTCGATCAAGGTCGTCAACTCGCTCAGCCACTACACCGACTGGACCATCGGCCATGTCCATTCCGGCGCGCTCGGCTGGGTCGGCTTCATCTCCTTCGGCGCCCTGTATTGCCTGGTCCCCTGGATCTGGAACCGTCAGCTCTACAGCCTCAAGCTCGTGAACTGGCACTTCTGGATCTCGACGACCGGCATCGTGCTCTACATCTCGGCGATGTGGGTGTCGGGGATCCTGCAGGGCCTGATGTGGCGCGCCTACACCTCGCTCGGCTTCCTCGAATATTCCTTCATCGAGTCCGTCGAAGCCATGCATCCATTCTACATCATCCGCGCGGCCGGGGGCGCGCTGTTCCTGGTCGGCGCGATGATCATGGCCTTCAATCTCTGGATGACGGTCAGGGCCGGCGAAGCCGAGGAGGCACAAGCCGACGGACAGCTCCAGCTTGCCGAATAGGTCATCCCATGTCCTTCTGGAATCAACACAAAATCGTCGAAAAGAACGCGATCATCCTGATCGCCGGAATCCTCGTCGTCATCGCGATCGGCGGTCTCGTCGAGATCACGCCGCTGTTCTACCTCAAGAGCACGATCGAGGTGGTCGACGGCGTTCGTCCCTACACGCCACTCGAACTCGCCGGCCGCAACATCTATGTCCGCGAAGGCTGCTATCTCTGTCATTCGCAGATGATCCGTCCGCTGCGCGACGAAGTGGAGCGCTACGGTCATTATTCACTCGCCGCCGAGAGCATGTACGATCACCCCTTCCAGTGGGGTTCGAAGCGTACTGGTCCCGATCTCGCCCGGGTCGGCGGCAAGTATTCCGATGATTGGCACGTCCGGCACCTGATCGACCCGCGTGCGATCGTGCCGCAATCGGTGATGCCGGGATATCCGTCGCTGGCTGCGACCGTAGTCAATCTTGAGGACATCGCCGCGCATCTGCGGACCAACCGCGCTGTCGGCGTACCTTATACGGACGACCAGATCGCCCACGCCAAAGCCGATCTCAAGGCCCAGCTCGATCCTGACGGCGCGGATGCCGAAGCGTTCCAGAAGCGCTATCCAAAAGCGCTTGTCCGCAACTTCGACGGCAAGGCCGGCGACCCCACCGAACTCGATGCGCTGGTCGCTTACCTGCAAATGCTGGGAACTCTTGTCGACTTCAAGCTCTACGATGAAAAAGCAAATCTGCGTTGAAGGTGATTGGCGATGAAAGCGATTATCTCGATCGAAAACCCGGCGTCGCAGTTCGTTCTCAATTTCTGGACACCGATCTTCGTCGCCGTCTTCCTCGCCATCGTCTTTTATGCGCTGCGTCCCCGCAACAAGGCGCCGTTCGATGCCGCGGCCAAGATGCCGCTGCGGGAGGATTGACAGATGAGCGAGCACAGCGACATCGACCACGTTTCCGGCCGTTCGACCACGGGCCACGAATGGGATGGCATCAAGGAACTGAACACTCCGCTGCCGCGATGGTGGGTGCTGACCTTCTACGCCACCATCATCTGGGCCCTCGGCTATTGGGCGGTCTATCCGGCGTGGCCGCTGGCGAGCGGCTATACGACGGGCCTATTTCACTATTCGACGCGCGCCAGCATGGTTGACGAACTCACTAGCCTGCAGACCCAGCGCGGCGAAAGGATGAAGGTGCTGGGCAACGCGTCTCTCGCCGATATCGAAAAAGATCCGGCGCTGCTGGCGCTGGCGCGGGCGCGGGGCAAGACGGTGTTTGGCGACAATTGCGCGCCCTGCCACGGCAGCGGCGCCGCCGGCGCGAAGGGCTATCCCAACCTGAACGACGACGACTGGCTCTGGGGCGGCTCGCTCGACCAGATCATGCAAACCATCCAGTTCGGTGCGCGATCCGAAAACGCCAAGGCGCATGAAGGCCAGATGCTGGCCTTCGGCCGCGATGGCATCCTCAAGAAGGACGAGATCGTCACGGTTGCCAATTATGTGCGCTCGCTTTCGGGGCTTTCGACCGCACCCAGCTATGACATAGCGGCCGGCAAGACGATCTTTGCGGAGAATTGCGTGGCCTGCCACGGCGAGGAAGGCAAGGGGAATCCGGAACTCGGCGCTCCGAACCTCACCGACAAGATCTGGCTCTATGGCTCCGACGAAGCCACTCTCGTCGAGACCATCACCAACGGCCGCGCCGGCGTGATGCCGGCCTGGGTCGGTCGTATCGACCCTGTCACCATCAGGGCGCTGACGGTGTACGTCCACTCGCTGGGCGGCGGCAAATAACAAAGGCCGGAGTGCTTGTTCGGTTGACGTAGGTCAAGCCCGACCGCTGCACTGTCGTGTAGCGTTTTCGGAAGAGTTTTGATGAGCGTTCCGATGAACAAGAACGTCAAACCGAACGAGCTCTTCAGCGGCGATGATGACATGCCGCTCTACGCACCGCACAAGAAGGTCTACCCGCAGCGCGTCTCCGGCACCTTCCGCGGCATCAAATGGGGGCTGATGGCGTTGTGCCTCGGCGTCTATTACCTCCTGCCGTTCGTGCGCTGGAATCGCGGCCTCGGCGCGCCCGATCAGGCCGTGCTGATCGATTTTCCCAACCAGCGCTTCTATTTCTTCTTTATCGAGCTGTGGCCGCAGGAGGTCTACTACTTCACGGGACTGCTGATCCTCGCTGCCTTCACGCTGTTTCTGACGAACGCGCTCGGCGGCCGCATCTGGTGCGGCTATGTCTGTCCGCAGACAGTCTGGACCGACCTGTTCTACGCGGTGGAACGCTGGACCGAGGGCGACCGCCGCGAGCGAATCAAGGCCGATGCCGGTCCGATGACGGCCAACCGCCTGGCGCGGCGGGTGCTGAAACACGCGATCTGGCTGATGATCGCCTGGTGGACGGGCGGTGCCTGGGTGCTCTATTTCTCGGATGCGCTGACACTCGTGAAGGATCTCGTCACTTTCCAGGCGCCGGCGGTCGCTTTTGTCTGGATCGGCATTCTCACGGCCTCGACGTATCTCCTGGCTGGCCACGCGCGGGAGCAGGTCTGTCTCTACATGTGCCCGTGGCCGCGCATCCAGGCCGCGCTGACCGACGAGTGGGCGCTGAACGTCACCTATAAATACGACCGCGGCGAGCCGCGCTGTTCGGTCAAGAAGGGACTAGACCTGCGCTCGCAGGGCGAGAAGGTCGGCGACTGCATCGACTGCAGGCAGTGCGTCGCAGTCTGTCCGACCGGCATCGACCTCCGCGAGGGCGCGCAGCTTGGCTGTATCCAGTGCGGCCTCTGCATCGACGCCTGCGATACTGTGATGAAGAAGATCGGTCGGCCGACGCGACTGATCGGCTACGACAACGACATCAATGTGCAGCACCGGGTCGCCGGTCAGGCGGAGATATTCAAGCCGATCCGGGCTCGGACGGTCGTTTACGCGTCGCTGATCGCCGTGGTCTGCGCGGTGATGCTGTATGCGCTGCTGACGCGGTCGCTGCTGGATGTCAACGTGCTGCATGATCGAAATCCCGTTGTCGTCAAGCTCAGCGATGGATCAATCCGCAATGGCTACGCGTTGCGCTTCCTCAATAAGCGCGGTTTCGACCGCGTCATTGCCGTCGATATCGACGGCCCCGCCAACGCGCAAATCCACGTCATCGGCGTCGACTTTGTTACGCCCGACCGGCCGATGATCGTCCTCGCGCGCGATACGACCACCGAGCTGCGCGTGCTGGTGACTGCACCTTTCGACGAGAAGGCGCAGAAGACCCAGCCCGTGAAATTCCGTGTCACCGACATCGGGCTCGGAGAGGTCGCCTCCGCCACCGATCATTTCGTGACGCCCTGAGATCAGAGGAAAACCGGATATGACGACGTCTTCATCGGCCATACGACCAATCACCGGGCGCTTTGTCCTGATCACTGTCGTTTGCTTCTTTGCCGTCGTGATCGGCGTCAACGTGGTCATGATGCGGCTTGCCATCGCCACGCTGCCGGGGACCGAAGTCGACAGCGCCTATAGCGCGAGCCTTGCCTATCAAAAAGAAATCCAGGCCGCACATCAGCAGGACCAGCGCGATTGGACGGTCGATGCGCATATCGAACGTGAGGCCGACGGAACGACCCGGCTGAACCTGGACGCAAGGGCACAGGACGGCGTGCCGCTTACCGGATTGTCGGTCTTCGGCCGGCTCCAGCGGCCGACTGACCGCAGAGCCGATCAGGCACTCGAGATCTTGGAAGGCGGCGGCGGCAGCTACCGCGGCCTCGCGCATGGCGTTGCGGCAGGACGGTGGGACCTTGTGATCGAGGCCGTCCGCGATGGAAAACGCCTGTTTCTGTCGCGCAACCGCGTCGTCCTGAACTGAGGGCTGCGGCGATGCAATCAACGATCGATTTCTCGCACTACCTGAAGAAGTCCGGCACGGACTTGTTGCATCTCGATCTGGCGATCGAAGGCATCAATTGTGCCGGCTGTATGGCCAAGATCGAGCGCAATATGTCGAAGATTCCGGATGTCACCTCGGCGAGAGTCAATCTGACCGATCGGCGCCTGGCGCTGGAGTGGAAGGCAGGGGCACTGGATCCCGCGCTCTTCGTCGATCGTCTCGCCGAGCTCGGTTACAGGGCCTATCCCTTCGAGCCGGCCGCCGCGGAGACGAAGGAAGCCGAACGCGCGCGCGCGCTGCTGCGGCGCCTGGGCGTTGCGGCTTTCGCGGCGATGAATGTGATGATACTGTCGGTGCCGGTCTGGTCCGGCAATGGCAGCGACATGCTGCCCGAGCAGCGCGACTTCTTCCATTGGCTCTCGGCGCTGATCGTGCTGCCGGCCGCGGCCTATTCGGCCCAGCCGTTCTTTTCGTCGGCCTACGGAGCGCTCCGTGCGCGCGGTGTCAACATGGATGTGCCGATTTCGATCGGCATCGTCCTTGCGCTGTCGATGTCGCTGCTCGAAACGGCCATGCATGCCGAGCACGCCTATTTCGACGCGGCGATCATGCTGATCGCGTTCCTGTTGTCTGGCCGCTATCTCGACCAGAATATGCGGCGGCGCACCCGCGCCTTTGCCGGCAATCTTGCCGCGCTGAAGGCGGAGACCGCGACCAAGTTCATCAATCAGGAAGAGATCCGCACCGTTCCCGTCGCTGCGATCCGCCCCGATGACATCGTGCTGCTCCGTCCCGGCGAGCGTTCGGCCGTCGACGGCAACGTCATCAGCGGCCGCTCCGAGATCGATCAGAGCCTGATCACCGGCGAGACACTGCCGACCACGGTGGTAGCCGGAAGTGCGATCTATGCGGGCATGCTGGTGCGGTCCGGCGCGTTGCGCGTGCGTGTGTCGGCGGCCTCCGAAGGAACGCTGCTGTCGGAGATATCGCGACTGCTTGAGAATGCCGTGCAGTCGCGTTCGCGCCATCTGCGGTTGGCCGAACGTGCCTCGAGGCTTTATGCCCCGCTCGTCCACGCCACCGCACTGCTGACGATGATCGGCTGGCTTATCGCAGGCGCCACGCTCCACGATTCGATCGTGATTGCGATCGCGGTCCTCATCATCACCTGTCCCTGCGCGCTCGGCCTCGCCATCCCCGCGGTACAGACGGTGGCCTCCGGCGCGCTGTTCGGCTCTGGCGTGTTGCTCAATTCGGGCGACGCGATCGAGCGGATCGCCGAGGTCGATCGCGTGATCTTCGACAAGACAGGCACGTTGACCTTGCCGGAGCTCGACGTTGCGAATGCTGCGGCCATCCCGCCGGATGTCGTCGATCTTGCGGGCCAGCTGGCGCTGTCGAGCCGCCATCCCGTAGCCGAAGCAGTGGCGCGTGCGGCCGGCGCCAAGGTGCCGCTGCCGGGCATCGAGGAGGAGCCGGGGCAGGGTGTATTCGGCGTGGTCGCCGGAGTTGAAATCAGGCTCGGGCGGCCGTCCTGGTGTGGCGCGGATAAAGCGGCTAACCAGATCCTCCAGAGCGATCCCGAGGCATCCGTCGTCGCGTTCCGGCATGGTGAGACGCGCCATGTCTTCGCGGTCAGGCAGCGGATACGTCCCGATGCGGCGAAGGTCGTCTCTGCACTGCATCGGATGGGCCTGACCGTCGAGATGCTTTCCGGCGACCGGGAACCGGCTGTGCGGGCGGCTGCCGAGACGCTCGGCATTTATCAATGGCGCGCCGAGGTGACCCCGGTCGACAAGATAGTCCACGTCGATGGGCTCAAGCGCGACGGCCACAAGGTGCTGATGGTCGGCGACGGCCTGAACGATGCGCCGGCGCTGGCAGCCGCCCATGCCTCGATGTCGCCGGTCACTGCGACACATATGAGCCAGGCCGTGGCGGATGCCGTGTTTCTCAGCGAGCGGCTTGCACCCGTGGAAGCTGCGATCGCCGTTTCGCGCAAAGCGCGGCAGCTGATGCGGCAGAACCTCTGGCTCGCGGTCATCTATAACGCGCTCGCCGTGCCGGTGGCTATCGCCGGCCTGGTGACGCCGCTGATCGCCGCGGCTGCGATGTCCGGCTCATCGCTGCTCGTAATGCTCAACGCCCTGCGCGCGCGTCGGCAGAGGGAAATGATCTGATGGAAGTCCTGCTCTATCTGGTTCCGCTTGCCATCACGCTCGGCGTGCTCGGCCTTGCGGCCTTTCTGTGGTCACTCAAGAACGGTCAATATGACGATCTCGATGGCGCCGCGTGGCGGGCGATCGCGGATGACGGGCCAGGTGAGGGATCCTCCGGCGAGCGCGCCCCACCGAACGCCAGCATCAGCAATGCGATCGTAATCCCCGTGACGCCCATCAGCGGTATCCATCACGATGCCTGCGCGGCGAACCGAGCGGGGTTTCCGCAAGCTCGACGATCCGCCATCCGGTGAATGAATGGCCACCTGCCTGTCAACAGCAGGTCGTCGGCTGCATCATCGGCCGTCTGTGGCGCCAGTGCGTGGCAGTTACGTCTACTGGCCTCTGCGTTTCGGCATCGAGCCAGCCGTCGCCGTGGCGCAGGCATGAGCCGCCGGGCACGATGATACCGCCGTCAATGATGGCAACCTCGATCTCACGATCGAAGGGCGCACTGGCGATTCGTGCCATTCGTCACGCAGCAGACGCAACACGAATGCTCTTGGTCGGTTCATGGCTGCTTTCCGCCATCGTGAAATGCCCGACGATGGTTGCACAGACAATGCCCGAACCGCCTTGAGCTGCGTCAAGCGGGGCACGAACCGCTGCGCAACCCGAAAAATTGCCGATGGCTCCGGTTTCATACTTAAGGGAACCACCCGAGTTCCGAAACCTGAGGAAACGGGCAGACTGCCGGCATCAACGATCGAACCGGAGTTCTGTCATGCTCACCGCCGCAACCGTCAACTCCTCAATCCACGTTCGTCCGTCCGCTCCGGTTCCGTCGGGGCCGCTTCCCGAAGGCCCGCTGGGCTTGATCGGCGCTCCGATGCGCTTTGCGCGCAATAATGAAATTTACGGCGAAGACGAGCCGGCCAAATATCTCTACCAGGTCATCTCGGGTGCGGTGCGGACCTTCCGCATGCTGGACGACGGCCGCCGTCAGATCGGTGCCTTCTATCTGCCCGGCGATATCTTCGGCGTCGAAGCCGGCGAGGTGCATCTCTCCTCGGCGGAAGCGATCAGGGAGGCGCAGGTCCTGGTCGCCAAGCGCAGCGCTGTGATGGCCCGCGCCGAGTACGAAAAGGATGTTGCCAAACAGCTCTGGACGCTTGCGGTCCGCGAGCTGCAGCGTATGCACGAGCACTCGATGGTGCTGATTAAAAGCGCGGAAGAACGCTTGGCCGGATTCCTGCTGGAAATGGCGGACCGCAATGCCGCCGCTCAGTCGATCGAACTGCCGATGTCGCGTCAGGACATCGCCGACTATCTCGGATTGACGATCGAGACGGTGTCGCGGACCTTCACCCAGCTGGAGCAGGCCGGAACCATCGCGCTGGAAACCTCGCGCCGCATCCTCCTCCGCAACCGCGGAACGCTGAGCCGGCTCAACGCCTGACAATCGAATCTCCGTCCGCGCTTTCTTTTGTCACCAGCTATTTCGCCTGGCTGCGTTTGGCCCCGAGCACCGCGTCGTGAACGGGATCAACGAGGTGAACGCCCGAGCAGGCGAGGCAGGTCACCATCTCATGGCGCGTGCCGGGGGGGCGGAGGTCTCCTCCGCAACCCGCCTGCCTTCTGGCCGGTCACCGGGCAATCGGACAGAACAGGGCGCCAGTGCTGACGGTCAGTCATTCTTCACTCCAGGCGCGTGACCGCCGCTCGCTATCCTAAGCGGCCTTTCATGAGGCAGCGCTATGCTGGCCCCCGCATCCTTTCGAAAGCTTTGCTGCGCGGCCGACGGTTGGTGGGATGGTCGATCCAGGCCAGCACCGCGGCGAATGTCAGACACACACTGCAACCGGCGATCGATGGAAGAAGCGAATCAGTCGGCATCACCAGGAACCTGGTTATTCGCCGATCCGCATTTGGATTCGCGGGCGTCTCCCTGCGGGAACGAGCTGTCGTCTGCGCTGAAACGCCGGCTGGGGCCGGGGTTTTCACCCGTTCGGGCTTCCGTTCCTGACGGAAAGTGCGGGGGGCTCGTCTGGCGATCTCGCCGGCACTGCGCTCCTGCGGCAGACATAAAGAGTAAGAGGGCGGCCGGGTTCGGCCGTGACGGGTTATGAGCTGCGAGAGAGGCTTGCAGCGCCCGTCGCGGAGACCCGCGATGTCCAGACTTCACCCTCGCGCGCGCGCCGGCCAGGACCGGGCAAGCCTTTATGACGAAATCACCGACAAGATCATTGCCGAGCTGGAAGCCGGCCGCGTGCCCTGGGTTCAACCGTGGGGGACTGCGGCAGCGGAGGCGCCGCTGTCGATGCCAAAGAACGCCACGTCCGGCCGGCAATACGGCGGCATCAACGTACTCATTCTTTGGGGAGCCGTCATCGAGCGCGGCTTCGCGGGCCAGAGCTGGCTGACGTTCCGCCAAGCGCTCGCGCTCGGCGCTCATGTCCGCAAAGGCGAGCGCGGGACCACCGTGGTCTATGCCGACCTTTTCGTGCCGGCCGACCAACAGCGCCGCGCGTATGAGACGGGCGAAGAAGCGCAAGCCATTGCGTTCCTGAAGCGCTTCACCGTCTTCAACACCGATCAATGCGACGGGTTGCCCGCGGACATCGCGACCACTGCACCAATGCCGCCGCCCGGCATGATCGAGCCGCAGGTTGAGGCCCTGGTTAAAGCGACGGGCATCGACTTTCGCATCGGCGGCAACCGCGCCTTCTATGCGCCGGCCGAAGATTATGTGCAGGTGCCGCCACCGGCCGCCTATTTCGAGCCGATCAATTGGCACCGTACCGCACTGCATGAGCTTGGCCATAATGCCGCGATCCGGATTATGCCGCATCTGCTCGACGGGGCGCGGTTGGCGGTAGGATCGCGCCAATCCCATTCGGCATAATCTTCGTCGCTCCAACAACATGGAGCACGACGATCATGCCTCAATATATGCAGACCTGCATCGAGCCGTATCTGGACTCGTTCGCCGAGAGTTTTGCGGCGGAGAATTACACCGCCGGCACGGTGAAGACCTACCAATCGATCCTGCGGAAGGTGGGTCACGCGATGGATGTCGAGGGCATCAGCCCCTCGGCGTTGACGCTCGACATGGCCGAGCATCTGGGACGGAAGGTGCCGCGCAAGAAGACCGGCACGATATGGCCGTACAGGTTGGCCCGCCGGTTCGCGCAGCATCTGCTCGATATCGGCGTGACGCAGCCGGTGCCGTTGACGGAGGCGCAGCAGGCGCGCGCGACCCTGCTGGCGGACTTCGAGACCTATCTGGTCAAGCATCGCGGCCTGAGCCCGCGGACGATCTATCACACGCTACGGTTCGCCAACCGGTTCCTCGATCATCGCTTCGGTGATGCGATGGTTGATCCTGGGCGGTTGCGGCCTGCCGACGTGATCAGCTTCGTCGAGCATGTGTTGGCAGGCGCGCGTCGCGACAAAACGGTGGCGACGCACGTTCGTATCTTCCTGCAATATCTGTTCGGCAGCGGCGCGACAGCGACCAATCTGGCGCTGAGCGTGCCCAGGGCGGCGAAGCGCTGGGGCGCACGACTGCCGCGCCATCTATCGCCCGAGGGCGTCGAGGCGGTGCTCGCCTGCGTGCGCGACAACCCCCGGCACGGCGCTCGGGACTATGCGATGCTGCTCATCATGGCCCGGCTCGGCTTGCGTGCTGCCGAGGTCATCGCGATCCAGCTGGACGATATCGACTGGCGCGCGGGCGAACTCTTGGTGCGTGGCAAGGGGAAGCTCCACGATCGCGTGCCGATCAGCGCGGAGGTTGGCGAGGCGCTCAGCCGCTATCTGCGCGAGGAACGCGGACCCGCATCCTGCCGCACGATGTTCGTCACCCATCGCGCGCCGCACCGTCCGTTCAAGGACAGCCAGATCGTCAACGCCGTCCTCAAGGATGCGCTGAAGGCGACTGGCCAGAAGCCGGTAACGCCCTATGTGGGATCGCACCTGCTGCGTCATAGCCTTGCCACCCAGTTGGTGAACTCGGGTGCATCGCTCGACGAGGTGGGCGATGTGCTGCGGCACCGCTCACGCACATCGACCATGATATATGCCCGTCTCGACATCGACGGGCTGCGGTCGGTGGCAATGCCCTGGCCCGTGGCGGGGCGCGCGCAATGAGCCTCACCTCCCAGCTCGACCGCTATCTGGCTGTGCGGCGCCTCCTCGGCTACGACCTGAGCACCAGCGAGCGCATCCTTCGCCGCTTCACGCGGTTCGCCGACCGCGAGCGCGCGACGCATATCGACACGGCGCTGTTCCTGCGCTGGCACGCTACGCTCGGCGAGGCCAACAGCATGACGCGATCGGCGCGGCTTACCGCCGTGCGCCTCTTCGCGCAGTGGCTGAGCAGCTTCGATCCGGCGCATGAACCCCCGCCACGGGGCCTGTTGCCGGACACTGTCATGCGCTCGCGTCCGCATATCTACAGCGATGCCGAGGTCGCTTCGATTATCGCGGCCGCAAAGGCGCTGCCGTCGATCTGCGGGTTGCGCGGGCTGACCTGCTCGACGCTGTTCGCACTCATCGCCATCACGGGCTTGCGCGTCAGCGAGGCGCTCGCGCTCGATGGGGACGACCTTAACGCCGATAATGGTGTGCTGCGCGTCCGACAGGGCAAGAACGGCAAGGAACGGTTGCTGCCGCTCGACCCCAGCACCGTCGAGCGACTGCTCGACTATCGCGTCAAACGCGACCGGTTGATCGGTCGTCCGGCAATGCCGCTGTTCGTAACCGACAAGGCGACCCGGCTAACCGACTGTGCGGCCCGCTACAACTTCGCGCAGGTATGCCAGCAGATCGGCTTGCGACCCGAGCAGCAATACCATCGGCATGGCCGGGGGCCACGCATCCACGACCTGCGCCACACCTTCGCCGTGCGCACGATGATCGACTGGTACCGGACCGGCAAGGACCCAGCGCGCGAGATGATCCGGCTGACGACCTATCTGGGTCATAGCAGCCCCTCCGGAACATACTGGTATCTGGAGGCGGTCCCGGAACTGCTCGATCTGGCGATGGCCCGCGCCACCGCGAGCGGCGGGGAGACGGCACAATGAACGCTATCACCTTGCCTGCGCTGATCCAGCGCTTCTTCACCGACCGGCTTTGCACGCAACTGGAGGCGAGCCGACATACGGTCGCCGGCTATCGCGATACGTTCCGGCTGCTGCTCAGATATGCGAGCGCTCGCCGCAAAAAGCCGCCGGTCAACCTGACGGTCGAAGACATCGACGCCGATCTGGTCGCGGACTTCCTCGCCCACACCGAGGCCGCGCGGGGTAATAGCGCTCGCAGCCGTAATACCCGGCTCGCCGCGATCCGATCGTTCTTCCGCTTCGTCGCGATGACCGATCCGACCCGGCTGCTGCACTGCCAGCGCATCCTCGCCATGCCCAATAAGCGCTATGTGAAGCGTGCGGTCACGTTCCTCGATGCTGAGGAAATGGCGGCGCTGTTGGCGGCTCCAGATCGTACAACATGGGCGGGGCGGCGCGATCATGCTCTGCTGCTGCTTGCGGTCCAGACAGGCCTGCGGGCTTCCGAACTGGTTGGCCTCACGCGGGGCGATGTCGTGCTGGGGACCGGCGCGCACATCCGTTGCACGGGCAAGGGCCGGAAGGAGCGCGCCACCCCGCTTCGCCGCGAGACAGCCAAGCTGCTGGCGACGTGGATCGGCACCGACAAGGATGAAGGCAAGCCGCTGTTCCCGTCGATCCGGGGCGAACGGCTGAGCCGTGACGCTCTTGAGCATCTGGTCCGCAAGCACTGCCTCACGGCGTCGCGCGTGTGCCCGAGCATCGGCACCAAGCGGGTCACGCCACATACGCTGCGCCACAGCACGGCGATGGACCTGCTCCACCACGGCGTCGATCAAGCGGTGATCGCGCTCTGGCTTGGTCACGAGAACGTCGAGACCACCCAGATCTACATCCATGCCGACATGCGGATGAAGGAAAAGGCGCTCGCGCGCGTCGCCGCCCCAGCCACGCCGCCGGGCCGGTTCCGGCCTGACGATCAACTCCTCGCGTTCCTGGAAGGGCTCTGATTATGCCGAACAGCCGCATGGCCAATGCCGGGCTATCCGGCCTCCAGCGCAGGCCATGCGGCATAATCTGGATCGCGGCATTATGGCCATTATGCCGATATCGGCATAAGACCCACGCCAGCGGTCATCGCCTGCGCCTGAACCGCGATCTTGGCGGGTCGCACGGCACCAAGAAATACGCCTTCGAGGAGTTGATTGCCGAACTGTGTGCCGCGTTCTCCTGCGCGTCGCTCGGCATCGTGCCCACGGTGCGCCATGCCGACTATATCGGCTCTTGGCTCGAGGTCCTACGCGAGGATAACCGCGCGATCGTGCGAGCGGCCTCGCAGGCCAGCAAGGCCGCGGACTATCTGCTCGGCTTTCTCACCGAAGCAAATCCAAACGCGCCGGCAAATTCTGCCGACGCGGATCAGGAGGCGGCGTGATGAGGCTTAAGCTGACGCAGTAGAGAGAAAGAGGGCGGCGCGAAGCGCCATGACGGGTTGGAGCCCGAGAGAGAGGCTCTCGGCCGCCCGGCGTGGAGAACCGAGATGACGAAGGCTATTCAAAAGATCACACTGTCGCCCTCCCGTGACATTCCCTTTAACAAGCTTGTGCTGAGCCAGTCGAATGTCCGCCGCGTCAAAGCAGGTGTTTCAATCGAGCAGCTCGCCGAGAGTATTGCGCAGCGGACCCTGTTGCAGAGCCTGAATGTGCGAGCCGTCCTCGATGCCGAGGGCAACGAGACAGGAATGTTTGAGATCCCAGCGGGAGGGAGGCGTTATCGCGCGTTGGAACTGCTGGTGAAGCAGAAGCGCATGGCGAAAACGCAAGCGGTGCCCTGTGTCGTGCGTGACGGTGGCCTCGCCGAGGACGACTCGATCGCGGAGAACGATGAGCGGGTCGGCCTGCATCCGCTCGATCAGTTGCGGGCCTTCCAGACACTCCGTGATCTCGGCATGAGCGAGGAGGACATTGCCGCACGGCATTTCGTGACTGCGGCGATCGTCAAGCAGCGCCTGCGGCTGGCGTCGGTCTCGCCGAAGCTGCATGACGTCTATGCCGAAGACGGCATGACGCTTGAGCAGCTCATGGCGTTCTCGGTAACCGGCGATCACGCCCGTCAGGAGCAAGTCTGGGACAACGTCGGTCGCTCCGGCTATGACGAGCCATACCAGATTCGCCGCATGATGACGGAGAACACCGTACGTGGGTCCGATCGACGCGCGCAGTATGTCGGCATCGATGCGTACGAGCGGGCCGGAGGTTCGGTCTTGCGCGATCTGTTCGAGCATGACGACGGTGGCTGGCTGCAGGACGTTGCACTGCTCGACCGTCTTGTCACAGATAGGCTGAAGGCGGCGGCCGAGGTGATTGCGGCGGAGGGGTGGAAGTGGATTTCGGTGGCGGTCGACTTTCCATTTGCCCACACCAACGGCTTGCGGGGTCTCGAGGGAACGCCGGCCGATCTGACGGTCGAGGAGCAGGTGACCATCGATGCGCTCAACGCCGAGCATGACAGGCTCGAGGCCGAGTATCGGGATGCCGACGAACTGCCCGACGAGGTCGATCAACGTCTTGGTGAAATCGAGGCGGCATTGCTCGCGCTCGAGGACCGATCGGTGAGATACGATCCGGTGGACATCGCCCGCGCCGGCGTCTTCATCAGCATCGATTCCAAAGGGCGGCTGTCGGTGGATCGCGGCTACGTCCGGCCGGAGGATGAAACATCGGTGGTCGACCCCGACCCCGGACAGGGCAGCACAAATGTCGACGGGCAGAAGACCGCCGGCCCGGTGCAGCGTACCGCCATCACCGTCGGTGGCGCGGCAACCGAACCGGCTGAAGAGGATGAGGACGACGCGGCAAGACCGCTGCCGGACCGCCTGATCACCGAACTGACGGTCCATCGAACGCTCGCCTTGCGCGATGCGCTGGCGGAGCATCCTTCGATCGCGTTCCAGGCGGTGCTGCACAACTTCGTGCTGGCAACCTATTATCGGTTCGCATCCTCGGGCAATTGCCTCGAGATCGCGGTTCACACGCCGACATTTCCCGCCTCGGCCCCGGGATTGAAGGAAACTGTCTCGGCCAAGGCCATCGATACCAGGTACCAAGCCTGGAAGGCGCAGCTCCCGAATGACGAGAAAGACCTTTGGGATACGCTCATCGCATTGGACGGCAATGCTCAAGCGGCGCTGTTCGCCCATTGCGCGTCGTTTGCGGTCAATGCGCTCTATGAGCCCGCCAACCGCAATCACCAGGGCCGTGTATCTCCCGACGGTGTCGCTCGCAGGCTTAATCAAGCCGACGAACTGGCGCGGGCGGTCGGACTAGACATGGTACAGGCCGGTTGGAAGCCGACGATCGACAACTATCTCGGCCGCGTCACCAAACCGCGTATTCTGGAGGCGGTACGAGAAGCGAAGGGTGAGGCTTCCGCGCAACTGATCGACCATCTGAAGAAGGCCGATATGGCCAGGGAAGCCGAGCGGCTTCTCGATGGCATGGGATGGCTGCCGGAGCCGCTGCGCCTCGCCGACGCTGTGGCGCAATCGCCGGAGCAAGACGGGGAAGGGCCCCTTCCCGAATTCCTCACTGACGATAAGGACGGCACAGACATCGAAGACGAGATTCAGGCACACGGCATTGCCGCTGAATGAATTCCCAATGTGGGACGATATTATCCGCCCCGCAACTTCCATTCCGACTTCTCTCCTGAAGCCCGGCATCGCGCCGGGCTTCTCGTTTGGGGAGACGTGCCGCGCTGGCATCGCGAATGCGGCGTGCGCTGCGCGCACGATTGCGCCGCGCGGCGAAGATGACGGGGGTTACGAGAGTGAGAGATCGGCCGGGAAGGGTTTGAGCCGGTCGGATCTAGAGAGCAGCCGGCGGCTCGACCGTTCCCGCTCTCCTGAAGGCTCCACACTCATGATAAACGTCTCAGGCTCCGCAGCCGCCGCTGCTGCGTCCGCCATCGCTCAAGCCGCACGGCTTCTCCTCGCCGATCTCGAACGTGGACGGCGTATTGACGCGGCGGGCACCCTGCGCTCCGCCATGGAAAGCGCGTTCGGCGCCTCAGATGGGAGCGGCGCTTGGCACTGGAAGGCCGCCTATGAAGCCTGTGAGGCCGCGACGGTTCTCTTCCTTCGCAAGTACGGCCCCTCCATGCGCGCGAAAGCGGGATCGACGGCTGCGATGCTTCCGATGCTGGCCAAGATCGCGAGCTTGCTTCCCACACACACGCGTCGGTCCGAAGAAAGCGAGGCGCTTCAGCAGTTCTCGACGCCGATCCCGCTTGGCCTCGTGGCTGGCGCTGCCGCCGGAATTTCGAAGGGTGACGCCGTGCTGGAGCCCTCGGCCGGCACCGGGCTGCTGGCGATTCTGGCAGAAATCTCCGGTGGTTCACTTGTCTTGAACGAACTGGCCGAAGTCCGTGCCGGGCTGCTCGGTCTCCTGTTTCCGAACGTCACCGTCACGCGCTTCGACGCGGCGCAGATCGACGATCACCTCAATACAGGCGTCGCGCCAAGCGTCGTTCTGATGAACCCTCCGTTCTCGGCGTTGGTGAATGTCGACCGGCGGATGGCGGACGCAGCGCTGCGCCATGTCGCTTCAGCCCTGGCTCGGCTTTGCGACGGCGGGCGTCTCGTGGCAATGACTGGCGCCGGCGTCGCGCCCGACAACCCAGCCTGGACAGACGCCTTCATCCGTCTCCAGCAGCCGGGTCGCGTCGTGTTCTCGGCTGCTGTTGCGGGCTCGGTTTTCGCCAAGCACGGCGTCACCATCGATACGCGGCTCACCGTCATCGACAAGCAGCCCGCGGAAGATGGACGTGTCTTTCCGACGTCTCCGGGCATAGCGCCCGACGTTGCCACGCTGCTGGCATGGGTCCTCGCGCATGTGCCGCCGCGGCTTCCGCTCGTTTCTCCGGTTGTCGCGTCCGTCGCCGTACCTCGGTCGATTCCGCGTACCGTCCACGCCATTGCGTTGCGGCCAACGCCAGCTCGGAAGCTCCCTGAACCGGAAGCGGCAGAGCTCACCTATGAGACGGTCGACTGGACACCACCGCAAGGTGCCCATTTCGCGGATGCGCTCTATGAGGAATACGCACTGCAATCGGTCCGTATTCCCGGATCGCAGGCTCATCCGACCAAACTCGTGCAGTCGGCAGCGATGGCCTCCGTCGCGCCACCGAAGCCTTCGTACCGGCCTCATCTTCCGGTCAACCTCGTCGCAAACGGCCTGTTGTCGGACGCCCAGCTCGAAAGCATTACCTACGCCGGCGAAGCCCATTCAGCCTTCCTCGCGGGTGCCTGGACCGTCGACGAGACGTTGGACCTCGTCTCCGCTGCGCGCGACGATGCGACAAAGGCGGTCCGTTTTCGCCGTGGCTGGTTCCTGGGCGATGGCACTGGCGCGGGCAAAGGCCGCCAGGTCGCCGGCATGCTGCTCGACAACTGGCTGAAAGGGCGCCGCCGCGCGGTCTGGATCTCCAAGAGCGACAAGCTGATCGAGGATGCGCAGCGCGATTGGTCCGCGCTCGGTATGGAGCGGCTCCTGATCACGCCGCTTTCACGGTTCCGTCAGGGGACGCCGATCAGGCTGTCGGAAGGCATCCTTTTTACGACCTACGCTACGCTGCGCACCGACGAAAGGGGCGAGAAGCTTTCGCGCGTCCGGCAGATCGTCGAATGGTTGGGCTCCGATTTCAACGGTGTGATCGTTTTCGACGAGTCTCACGCGATGCAAAATGCAGCGGGTGGAAGAGGCGAGCGCGGCGACCAGGCTCCTTCACAGCAGGGGCGCGCGGGCCTGCGGCTCCAGCACGCGTTGCCGAATGCCCGCGTGGTCTACGTCTCCGCGACTGGTGCCACGACCGTTCAAAACCTGGCCTATGCCCAGCGGCTTGGCTTGTGGGCTGGGGAGGATTTTCCCTTCGCCACACGTTCCGAATTCGTCGAGGCGATCGAGGAAGGCGGCGTTGCGGCGATGGAGGTGTTGGCGCGCGACCTGAAGGCGCTCGGTCTTTATATGGCTCGTTCGCTTTCGTATCAGGGGGTCGAATACGAACTCGTCGAGCACCAGCTCACTCCTGAGCAGATCCGCATTTACGACGCCTATGCAGGCGCATTCGGCATCATCCACAACAACCTCGATGCCGCAATGCTGGCGGCGAACATCACCGGCGAGACCGGGACGCTCAACGCGCAGGCGAAGTCCGCCGCCCGGTCGGCGTTCGAATCAGCGAAACAACGCTTCTTCGGCCACCTGCTCACGTCGATGAAGACACCTTCCTTGATCCGCTCGATTGAAGGCGATCTTGGGGAAGGCCACGCTGCCGTGATCCAGATCGTCTCGACCGGCGAAGCACTGATGGAGCGCCGGCTCGCGGAGATACCAACCGAGGAGTGGAGCGACGTCCAGGTCGATATCACGCCGCGGGAATACGTACTCGACTATCTCGCCCATTCCTTCCCGGTTCAACTGTACGAACCCTTCACCGACTCGGAAGGGAACCTTTCGTCCCGGCCTGTGTACCGTGACGGTCAGCCGATCGAGAGCAGGGAAGCCGTTGCGCGGCGCGACCGATTGATTGAGAAGCTCGCTTCACTTGCACCGGTGCCCGGTGCGCTCGACCAGATCGTGCAGCGGTTTGGGACCGACATGGTCGCCGAAGTCACAGGACGGTCGCGCCGCATTATCCGCAAAAGTGATCGCCTCATCGTCGAGAACCGCGCCGGCTCGGCAAACCTCGCTGAGACCGCGGCTTTCATGGATGACGTCAAGCGCATCCTCGTCTTCTCGGACGCCGGGGGGACGGGGCGCAGCTACCATGCCGAACTTTCGGCTCGGAACCGGCGCTTGCGCGTCCACTACCTGCTTGAACCCGGCTGGAAAGCTGACGCGGCGATCCAAGGTCTCGGCCGCACCAATAGGACCAACCAAGCCCAGCCGCCATTGTTTCGTCCGATTGCGACCGATGTGAAAGCCGAGAAGCGCTTTCTCAGCACCATCGCGCGCCGCCTCGACACCCTCGGAGCCATTACGCGCGGTCAGCGTCAGACCGGCGGACAGGGGCTATTTCGGCCCGAGGACAATCTGGAGAGCAGCCACGCGCGCGATGCCTTACGTCAGCTCTACATGCTTCTGGTCCGGGGCAAGGTTGATGGTTGCTCCCTTGAAAGATTCGAGGATGCGACCGGGCTGAAGCTTACCGATTCCAACGGTATCAGGGATGAGCTGCCGCCGATCACGACTTTCCTTAACCGGCTTCTGGCGCTGAGCATCGGCCTGCAAAACGTCCTGTTCACGGTCTTTGAACAGCTACTCACCGCTCGTATTGAAGGTGCCGTCGCGGCCGGAATCTATGATGCCGGTTTGGAGACCCTCCGGGCCGAAAGCTTCGTCGTCACAGATCGACGCACCATCTACACGCATCCCGCGACCTGTGCGGAGACCCGGTTGCTCACCATTGCCCAGCGGGAGCGCAACCGGCCATTGCCACTCGACGACGCGCTCGGTCGTCTCTTCGATCGGCGCGCCGTCCCGCTGATCAACGAACGCTCCGGTCGTGCCGCCGTACAGATCCCTGCGCCGAGTGTCATGCTCGATGATGGTGAGATCGAGCAGCGCGTTCGATTGATCCGGCCTATGGAAAGCCTGAGCGTTCCGCTCAACGCAATGGTCGAAAGCCATTGGATCGAGACGGATCGCGAGCGGTTCAGTGCTGCCTGGCAGGCTGAGGTTGGCGAGGTGCCAGAGTTCACCGAGGGCACGATCCATGTCGTTGCTGGACTCCTCCTGCCGATTTGGAAGCGGCTGCCTAACGAATCGACGCGCGTCTATCGCCTTCAGACCGATGCCGGCGAGCGGATCATCGGCCGGAAGGTTTCGTCGGCCTGGGTCGCCAGCGCGCTTCTCGGCGCACAGCCAGCGCTGCCACCCGAGCACGCCTTTGCGGCGCTGTTGGAAGGCCGTACGGTTCTCGATCTTGCCGAAGGCCTGAAACTTCGGCGCGCCCGCGTCATGGGTGCGCATCGTATCGAGCTGTCCGACTTCACCGACACCATGCGCGATCGTTTGCGCGCTTATGGACTCTTCAGTGAGATCATCTCCTGGAAGCTGCGCATGTTCGTGCCTGTCGACGCAGACGGCGTCGGCGTCCTCGCCAAGCTGCTCGAATGCTATCCGATCGAGCGCATCGGCGAGCGGGAGGCCGCATAATGCCCCGCGATGCTTCCGAACTGGCGCTCCGCCTCGCACGCGAGGCGGAGGCGGTGTGCCGGCACTATCTCTCCAACGGCCGTCGCCAGGGCCGTTATTGGCTGGTCGGCGATAGCAGAAATACCCCTGGGCGCTCGTTGTTTGTGCGGTTGAATGCATCGCCCAAAGGACCTGCGGGCAAGTGGACGGACGCCGCGACCCGCGAGCATGGCGACCTGCTCGATATCATCCGCGAGAGTTGCGGGCTTCTCGATTTCCGCGATGTTGCCGACGAGGCGCGCCAATTCTTAGGTCTGCCTCGGCCCGATCTCCGATCGCAATTGATGTCCGGTCGCCCCGGAGCCCAGACCGGACCCGCAGACGCGGCACGGCGATTGTTCGGAATGTCGCAGTCAATCAATCGAACGGTTGTCGAAGCCTATTTGCGCCGACGAGGCATTCGATCCGTGCATCACGAAGGTGCGTTGCGCTTCCATCCGCGCTGCTATTACCGCGTGGACGACGACTCGCCGACTGAAGTCTGGCCGGCGATGATTGCCCGCGTCACCGACCTCGACGGCCGGATCACGGGCGTGCACCGCACCTGGCTTGACCCGTCTGGACACGGCAAGGCGCCGATCGACACTCCGCGACGCGCCATGGGCGACCTCCTGGGCAACGCCGTTCGCTTCGGCGTTGCTTGCGATGTGCTCGCGGCGGGCGAGGGCATCGAGACCATGCTTTCGATCCGCTATGTGCTGCCGACCATGCCGATGGTCGCGGCACTCTCAGCCAACCATCTCGCCGCCCTGCTGCTCCCGTTGACGCTACGCCGACTGTACATCGCTCGCGACGCCGATCCTGCCGGAGAGGGCGCCGCAATGACCTTGACGAGACGCGCGGAAGCCGCGGGCATCGAGGCGTTCACATTGTCGCCCAGGTTCGATGACTTTAACGAAGATCTGCGCACGCTGGGCGTTGAAGAACTTGCGGCAGCCTTGCGCGTACAGCTCATGCGACAGGACGTTGCCCGCTTCCTTCCTTTGCCGACGACCGGTACGGGATAGCGGCGGGCGCTTCCAACGCGCTCTCGTCACCGCCAGTCAGTTCGAGGTCAGCGTTGCCGGATAGAGTCCGCGTCCCCGGCCTTCTAGAGGGCGATCGGACGGCAGGCGGTCCGGTCCGGCAATGGCAGAGGTGCGGCTATTTTCCGCCGGCGCTCGCGCGCCTTTGCATCGCGAAACAAAATAGCCGCACCTCTGCCATCCTCCGCTTCGCTCCGGCCCTGTGCTGCGCTTCGGGTTCTGGTCCGTTCCGCCCGCCGTCTGGTGATCGCCACGAAGGCCGCGATGGGCGCGGCCGATCCAGCAAAGGACTTCTCACCATGACAACCGACCACGACGACATCGAGTTCGAACCGCAGCACAACTCATCCCCGACCGATCATGTGCTCAGCGAGCTTCAGCTCTACGGCCACCGTCCCTACCACGATGATCCAGATCCGAGGCCGCTACCCGAACCCAAGATCATCGCCGGCGCGATCGCCGACATCTTCGACGCCTTCATGGCGACCTTGAGCGACACCCGGCTCGAACCCGACCTGGAGAATCTGCTCTGGTCGACTGTCAACCTCTTTCACCGCGCCACGGGTCGCATCGAGCGCGAACTCGACGATAACGAACAGGCGCAGCAGAAGAGCCAGCGCGAGCAGAATGGCTCAGAGGTGCGATCGGTCGAACTGGAACGGCTCACGGCCGAAGGCATCACGATGATCGAACGCCGCAACGCCATGGAACTGTTCCGCGACCTGGCCACTGAGCAATTCGAGGTTCACACCGGGTCGCCCTGGCGTCCCCGCTCTGGATCACTGGTCAATCATCGCGCACTCACATCAGCTGTCATCGACAGCCGCGATTTCCTGGCTGCCAAGCGCCGCGCTGAAACCGAGGCGTTGGTGCCATCGGGACCCAAGATCGCGCTCACCGGCGGACTCGAATTCAACGACGTCTCCCTGATCTGGGACCGTCTCGACAAGGTCCAAGCCAAGCACCCGGATATGGTGCTGCTCCACGGTGGTTCGCCGAAGGGTGCCGAGCTGATCGGCGCCAAATGGGCCGCTAACCGCAAGGTTCCGCAGATCGCATTCAAGCCGGACTGGACCAAGCATGCCAAGGCAGCTCCGTTCAAGCGCAATGACGCGATGCTCGCAGTGCTCCCGATCGGCGTTATCCACTTCCCAGGCACCGGGATCCAGGACAACCTTGCCGACAAGGCCAGGAAGCTCGGCATTCCCGTCTGGAAGTTCGGCGGCGCGTGAGCGCCGCCGCAAGGGCGCTTCTTCATCGAAACGCCGAGCTGTCAAGACACAAGACTGCAATTCTCTGATCTCGACCGATTTAAAGGTGCGAGCAAAAAGGTCCTGCTTTTGTCGCGAGCAGCGCGATAGGATAGTCGCTCCCACAGCTGCTCGTTCTGCGTTACAATCTCGACTGCGCCGTGGTGGTGGTGGAAGGCGCGACCGTCATATCTTTTGTCGCGGAGCCACCATCATGCTTATCCTCGGCCTCATTCTCAATATCCTTGGCATCGGCCTGTTCTGCTGGCTGATTTTCACCCTCGCCGTTTATGCGCTGCCATTCTTCGTCGCGCTTTCTGTGGCGCTGGCGGCGATACACAGTGGCGCGAGCATTGCCGTCGCGGCTTTTGTCGCCATTCTTGCCGGTATATTCACCCTCGTTACTGGACAAACCGCATTTGCCTTCACCCGATCCGCGCCTCTTCGTGTCATCATTGGCGCTGCTTTTACCGTTCCGGCGGCCGTCGCGGGCTATCACGTCGTCCACGGCCTATCGCAAATTGGGGTGTCCTCATTGCCATGGCGCGAGGCGTTTGCCTGGATCGGCGCTATAGCAATCGGCAGCACGGCCTGGACACGGATGACCATCTTTGGAAAGCCCCCGCGACCGGTCGAGGTTTTGCTGAACGAACCTCAGCCCGCTCTCACTGCCACGACGCAGCAGGGATGAGCCGCTATCTCGTCGGGTGAGGCTATCCGGCATCACGGCGTTGGGTGGCCGCGTGACAGAGCATCGAGCAAGGCGGTTCGTTCTCGAAACGCTTGGCTGCTGACACCTGACCTCCCCGGCACACGGCAACGCGGGCAGGGGCATCTCATCGCGGATTGATCAAGGCAATCGAATCCACCTATTCCTTCGCCTTTGTTTCCATCCTTACGCCTGAACGCAGCGACATCTTGCGCAGCACAACCGATATTGGCCACGACTTCTTCCGAGGATGCTGTTTAGCGCACGGACCACGTGGCCTCTTGATGGCTTGATCTGGCCGAAGAGCGGCTGCGCCTCGATCGCCTGAACGCAACGCCGCGGGTCGACTTTCTTCCCCTGGGCTGACGCCCATTCCTCGCGAGACAAGAAAGTCGCCCCGCTGGCGTCCTCCGCTGCGCTCCGGCCCGCGGGCGGGTGCGTCGTCGATCGTCTTCAACCTGTAGATCGCCATCGAGGCCGCGGTGGTCGCGGCTCGAAACAGCAAAGGAGAAGTAACATGGCTAACATCGGTTCTTTCAAGAAGGTCGGCAGCGACTTCCAGGGCGAGATCGTCACCCTCAGCCTCCAGACCAAGGGCGTTCGGATCGTGCCCGAGACCAACCGCTCCAACGAGAATGCCCCGAGCCACCGCGTCTTCGTCGGCCGGGCCGAGATCGGGGCCGCGTGGTCGAAGCGCTCCGAGGAGGGCCGCGACTACCTCTCGCTCAAGCTCGACGACCCCTCGTTCAACGCGCCGATCTACGCGAACCTGTTCGATGACGAGGAAGGCGACGGCTACACCCTGATCTGGTCGCGGCCGCGCAAGAACGGCGACTGAGGTTCGCCCACCAAAAAGCCCCGTCCGGTCCGCCGGGCGGGGCTCCTCAATCTCAGGCGGGCATCAAAGCACCGTTGATTTCGGGCAGCGCGTCACAGCGCTCGCCCGCGGCAGGGCCAATCAGGAGACACGCCTTGAGTTGGGACGGAACCGCGCGGCGCTTGATGGAGCGCGCTGTCTAAAACATAGGCCGCGTGACCGGTCACTTGCTGCCCGGCCTTGTCGCGCCGCCGCCAATCCAGCTGACCAGATCGGCGGTGGTCAAGCCTGGCGGCCGGATCGATTGGCCGCGAGCTGTTTGGCGTCCGTGAATCGGACCGTCGGCGGGTCACTATCCCGCGTATCGATCCTTTTCATTGTGGATCGACCAACCGGGCCTCCAGGTTCTGATCGATAACAACGGCGATCGAGAGCGCGTCCGCCAAGCCCGTTCCCGGCTCATGGATAGTTTTTTGGCCGCAGCATCCCAGCCGCGCGGGTGAAGCCGATATCGATCCTCAGCCTTGAAGTGGGACGGAAGGTCTAGAGAGCGTTACCGTGATCCGGCTCGGCGCCTTGACGTCAACATCGAAGAAATCGCAGTCGTCAGCAAAGATGTAGGACCTTGGATCGAGGCACAACTCGATTGCGTCCAACACGGTGGTCTTGGTCGAATCTCCCCCGGACCAATTAGACAATTCACGCCGCGAGACAGTGTGCCCATTTCAGCCTCTTGATGCCGCGGAAGTTCTCCACTTCCAGATAGACGATGCGCATTCAGTCCCGCAGCCGTGCGGCACACTTGCCTTGCCCATCGCTTTGGCATTTGCCGACGATGTGTCGTCGGAGCTCCGCCGTGCCATTTGGCACCTGTCACATTGCGCGCGCTTTCTTCAGGTCTTCGTGCTCGAAGGCGCTGGCCATTCTGTTGATTTCGGACGACCGCGCGCCGGCGGCAGCGGCGACGGTGCGCCAGTCGGCAACGGCTGCACCCACCTCGCGGATGATGTCCCGTGCGGTGGGAAGTGCAATGCCAAAAAAGTCCGCGACGCTCTCAACGAGGTCGACAGAGCAGGTGCCTTCGTCGAGATCGATATTCGTCGTCAGTATGCGTGCCTTGACGTCGGTTGGGGTCGGATTGAGATCATAAGCGGGAGACAGCAACCACCCGTTCTTGCCGAGCCAGAGGAATCCGTGGTTGCGCAGATGGTCGTCGACATTGGAAACCAGGACGTTGAAGACCATTCGTCTATAGAGGGCTTCAGCGTCTGCCCTTGCATTGGCGCCATGGCGCGTGAGAGCGTCCACGAGCTCAAGATAGCTTCCGCGCTCGCCGTCGGCAGATCCGGTCATCGACATCGCCGAGAGAAAGGGGATGCGAACCGTCTCGCGCCGGTCGAAGCGACGAGAAAGCAGAACCGGCTTGTTTGCGACTTCGATAAGCTCGTGATTGGGCGTGACGATTCCAGCGCGATCAGCCAGTCGGAGCGCAATCTCTTCCCAGGTTTCGATACTGTAGTCATCGGTTTCCTTTGGGAACTTGGCGATGGCGAGTTGGCCGTGCTGGTCGACGACGGACGCCTTCGGACGGGCACCGCCCAGGGATGATCCAGGTGCGAAGATGAGTTGGAGATCCTCGTCGGTTTCTTCGTCGCGCAAGATGCGTTCGGTGATCTGCAGTAGCCGCCCCAGCTCAATAAGCGCAGGGACACCCGCTCGGAGCGGCGCTTGGAACGTTGGATTATCGCTCCAGCGGAAGCGAAGCGCCCCCGGGCGGATTTCATCGGCAACACCAAGCAGATAGTCCGCCTCTGAGAGCGTCCTTACAGGGCGCTTTTCCTGTTCGGCCAGGCGGCGCTCGGAACGCCGCATGAGCCGCCGTCCCCAGGTATCCGGGGCCGAGTCACCGATCGAGCCAAATATTTCTTGATTGCGCGTCGTCGCAAAGACACCTTGCGTTAAGGTGAGGGCAGGCTCGATTGAAAAGCGATTTTTGTCGGCGAGCCATGCGTCATCGTACTCGAATGTGACCGTCTCCGCCCGTCGAGCGACATGCCGACGGAGACGCCCGACTGGTTGAGTGGCGCCGTCGAGGTCGATGTGAACTTCTACATCAGGCATCGGAATTCGTTTTTCGCTTTAGACGAGCGCGCGCAGGAAGTTCTGTTGCGGCCAGAGCCTGACCAACGCTATCTCGCTTCAGATCTGCAAGGTCGGCCAGGCCGTCGAGTAGCCCTAGAGCCTGCAGGGTGGCGGCATAGATGCCGATTCCCACGCCAGGATCCCCGGCCTCGATCCGCTGGAGCGTGCTTCTCGACGTGAAGGCTCGATCGGCGACGACGCCCATCGGCAACCGACGTCGCTTGCGCGCGTCCTGAATGTCGGCTCCGAGTTTGCGGAGGGCGCGGCGGACGCTGGCGGAGGGACTATGGGGCGTAGGCATTTTGTAAACTTCGTGATGCACTAACTGGCCTTTATGTAGCATGAAGCTTACAAAAGTCTATAAGCAAAAGAGGTAATTAGGTAGGGATTGGTTGAGCGTGCCCGGAGCTTGGGTGTGTCCTTTTTTTGAGAATCGGGGACGTGGTAGTATCGACTAGGCTCCCGGCAGGAGCCCGCCGCCCGTCGTAGCGAAGCCGTTGAGGCGCTGTCCTGATCAATTGTTCCCGCCATGTCATGTCGGGCTCGAGAGGTGGCTGACGGGCGACGCTTCGCTAAGGGCCGGGAAGACGTGTTTTTCGACCTCTACTATCACGAACTTCCCGAGAGCGGCCCGCTCGCTACGGCACCCAAAAGCTGGGATCGGCATATTGAAAGTCTTACATTTTGTCCGGCACTATCCCGATTGCCCACCCGGGTTGATCCACAGCTGCGAGTCGGATAGCCCTTGCCGGGCCGACGCAATCAGGTCCCGCATCTCGGCCGCCCGCCTCAGGAACGCGCGGCGAATGGATGTCGAAGACGCCGGGTTCGATATCGTTTGGATACTTGTAGCCCTTGAATGCGTCGAGCAGCTCCATCTTCGAGCGCGACGTCTCGATTGAAATGACGTCGGCGTCCATCGCCGCTATCGCATATGATATCGTTGAACTCCGAATAGCGCATATGAGTATGAATCTGCGTTTCGTTCGCGCCGCCGGACGAGCAGATACGGAAGCTGTCGACAGCCCAGTCGAGATAGGTCTTCCACTCTGATCGCAGCAATGGCAGTCCTTCGCGAAGCGCAGCTTCCTCGATCTGGATCATGGTCGCGCCGGCCGTCTCCAGATCGGTTACCTCGTCCCGGATCGCGAGCGCAATCTGGCGGCATGCCTCGCTGCGGGAGATGTCGTCACGAACGAACGACCAGTTCACGATCGTCACTGGCCCGGTGAGCATCGCCTTCATCGGCTTCTTGGTCAAGGACTGCGCGTACCGCCACCAATCCACCGTCATCGGCTTCGGCCGCGAGACATCGCCAAACAGCATGGGAGGACGGACGCAGCGCGAGCCGTAGGATTGGACCCAGCCGTGCTTCGTGAATACGAAGCCGGAGAGTTGCTCACCGAAATACTGCACCATATCGTTACGCTCGAACTCGCCATGCACGAGCACATCTAACCCGATGTCTTCCTGCCAGCGTACGGCGCGCGCCGCCTCTCCTTAAAATTGCTCGTATTGTGCGTCGCTCATCTTTCCCCGAGCATGCGCGGCGCGGGCGTTGCGGACATCCGCCGTCTGCGGGAACGATCCAATTGTAGTCGTGAGGAACGCTGGCAGAGCGAAACGTTTGCGCTGGACCTCGGTGCGGTTCGCAAACGAGCTGGTGCGGCGGCGCATGGTCTCGCCAATTTCCGCCATTCGTCGGGCGACAGTCGGGTCATGGATCTTTGGCGACGTCTGGCGGGCCGTCGCCGCGAGGTCCGAGCTGGCTACCGCATCCGCGACACCCTTGTCGCCGGCGAGCGCCCTTGCCAAGACCGCAAGCTCGCCGATCTTCTGGACGGAGAAGGCAAGCCAGCTCTTCACATCGAGATCGAGATCGGTCTCCAGTTCAACGTCGATCGGCACGTGAAGCATCGAGCAGCAGGATGCGATCTGTACGCGATCTGCGCCGAGCTTCGCGATGGCGGGTGTGAGCCGATCAAGGAGCGCCGAAAGGTCGGAACGCCAGACATTGCGGCCATCGACGACGCCGAGAGAGACCACGAGATCCTTCCGCGTTTCGTCGACCACCGCGCTCAGCTGCTCAGGCGCGCGGACAAGGTCGAGGTGAACGCCCGCAACCGGCAAGGCCAACACGGTTTCCAGGTTGTCGCCGACAGCCCCGAAATACGTGGCCAGCATGATCTTGAGGCCGGGGACGTCCTTGGCGAAGCGTGCATAGGTCCGGTGCAGTGCAACGCGTGACGGGCGATCGAGATCGAGAACTAGACACGGCTCATCGAGCTGAACCATTCAGCGCCGCGCTTCGTCAATTCCTGGAGAACCTCGACATAGACCGGCAAAAGATCATCCAGCAGCGACAGCGGATCAAGTGCCGGATCGGCGCTCTTGCCGAGCTTCAAGAATGTGACAGGGCCGACCAGAACCAGACCAGTCTGATAGCCTGGGCTCTTCGCCTCATCGTATTCCTCGATGGGCTTGCGTGAGGACAGCCTGAAGGTCTGGCTCCTGTGAAATTCCGGCACCATGTAGTGATAATTGGTGTCGAACCACTTGGTCATCTCCGCGCTGCCGTGCTGTGCCCGTGATGGGCGTGGCCGCAACTCGCATCGTGCCCATCGTCCTGTGCGCCGCGCGCCATGGCGAAGTAGGTCTTGAGCGAGACGGGTCCCGTTTTCCAGCCGTAAGAGTCCGGAATGGCTCCGACCATGACGCTGGTATCGAGCACCGGATCGTACAGCGAGAAATCGCTCGACGGAATCACGGTGGCACCGGGAGATTTCTGCCGAGCCCAGTTGGCAACGCGAAGTCCGGCCGCAGCGTCAAGAAGTTGCTCTTCGCTGATTTTTCCGGCCCAATAGCTTTCGAGCGCGAGCTTGAGTTCGCGGCGCGGCCCGATCCGGGGCGTGCCGAGTGTTGCAACAGGAAGTGAGAGAGTAGACATAGCTTTAACCCCATGGTTGTGGGGGCAAAAGGCCATGGCGGACGGCGGGCAGAGAGCCACCAAAGCGGCAACTGCTTGGCGTACCACCGGGACACCCCGCCCGTGGACGATCATGTTGTCGGGGCAGGTCTCCTGGCTCGCGGGTCATCGCCTGCATCCGGCCTTCCCGAAGCATTTGCTTCAGTGACTTTTGTGGATGCAGGCTCGCCGCCTACAGTTGCGGGGGCAGCGCCGGCATTGCATCGATCCTGGATTGATCGAGAGCGCACCGGCTTCCCTCTTAGCTCCAGATCAAGCGGGACCTGGAGAACCTCGACAGCTTGGATTATCTGCGACAGGACCGTCGCGTCAACCTCTCGAACGTTTTCTTCGACGCGGTAGACCTCCATCGCCGGCACCGCGGTGGTGCAACGAGCCAATTGACCCCGGCTTTGACAAACTTCTGACATCATCTGTGACGGTTCTCCTTACGGAGATCAAAAGGGAACGTGGTGCGGGATTTCCCAACGCCACGGCTGCCCCCGCAACTGTAAGCGGCGAATCTTTCGTCATATGCCACTGGGAATCTGGGTCCTGGGAAAGTGACGTCGAGGAAACGACCCGCGAGCCAGGAGACCTGCCGCAGCCGTTGTCACACGCGAAGATGTCGGTCGGGGAGCAACGGTCCATCCGCTGATGGCAACTTGGCGTCAACTGGGATGCGCAACGCGGGAGCGCTTGCACTCTTGCCGCGCCCGGCCGGGTTCTTTTTACAGCGATCAGTGCAGTTGCGATGATCACGATAGCATCGGTCGCATGCCGTCGAAGGTTGGAGTAGTTTCAAAGATGCTCGGGACAACCGCTGGATCAGCCAATTAGAACTGCCGCCAAAAGCGCTGCGGCCCTAAGGTCGGCATTGCGAACATCATCCTTGAACGGATGTTTGAGTTGGATCGAGAAACCGCGGCCATCACTCAATACACCGGTTGTCGTGTCCGGTTGAAAACACTCATGTCCGTAATCGGACGCCGAGGCGCAAGTATTCCGTCTTCGCCGCTCGCGGCACATGTTTCTGGCCTCTTTTGAAGCAAGGCGCGTTCGCCTTTGGTGGCACGTCGATTGCTAGTGCACAGTGATGGATCCACACAACAATCGGATTCGCAGCGTCGATTAGGAGGAAACCAGATGAAGCGCGGTCTCCGTTCCGAAGATCGATTGCCCCCAGGGGAGCGGGGAAGCGAACAGAAGTTGTGCGGGAGCGCGCTGGATCGGGCCGAGTTCGCCGACCGACTCCGCTTTCATCACATCGGGGAGTTCGCGCATCTTTTTTTCGAGGGATACTAGCCCACCGCGGCGCTCGAAGCATTCCTGGGCGCCGCTTCGCAGCAGACGGGCAATGTTCGCATCGGCTGCGACATCGGCCTATCGTCATCGAACGAACTGAGCCGCCCTCGCGCCTTGCCTGCACGCAAAAGCTAAAGGAGTCCAAAAGATGCGCGCGCCGAGCTATTCCGAGACTCTGGAATTCGCGATCGACAGGTCGTACGACATTAATATTGACATGCTGAGGTCGCGAAATTTGCACCTTGACGCGTTCAACGATTATCTCGTCGCTACATATCCGCCTCTTAAGGCAATGGGGGACTTCAATCCCGAAAAGCTGTTGGATCGGATTGCGTCGTCAATTGATCTGTATTTCCACATCCCCTTCTGTCATCAATATTGCACCTTTTGCCACTTCGGCAAGCAGATCAATCCACCTTCCGAGCGAATCGAGCGTTACTTGGCGGCTTTGGAAAAGGAGATGAGTTGGTCGGACGCGGCGCTTGCCGGCAGAACTATCGAGACGGCCTTCATTGGAGGCGGCACTCCTTCATTTTTGACGAACGATCAACTCAAAACGCTATTTGGCATGATTAAGCGGCGCTTTGATTTATCTAAGTCCGAAGTGAGTTTCGAATTACATCCCTCTCTTGGGACGCAAGCGGACGCTGCAGATCGCGTATCGACCTTACTGAGAGGCGGCGTAAATCGCTTCGTTCTCGGTGTTCAAACTCTAGATGAAAGTATTTTGCGGATCCTAAACCGCGGGCACGGTGTAGATGAGGTGATGCAGACAGTAAAGTTGCTTAAAAACATGAGCGTTGAGAATCTATCTCTTGATCTCATGTATGGGTTGCCGCAGCAAACGCTCCGAAGCTGGTACGACTCCCTTATCGGCCTGCTCGATATGGGAATAGAGAAGTTTAACGTATTCCCATTGATGTTTAAATCGACGGACCCCGTTGCTCGCCATTTGGCCAGCGGACGATATCAGTTCGCCGGGGCTAAGGAGCGCATCATAATGCATTTCATGGCGGAGCACATCCTTACGAGCCTCGGCTATCGCCATGGGCCGATTTTCTATTGGACTAAGAGGTCGCAGCCGCACTCCGTTCAACAGACCCGCAAATACGATTCCTGGAACGACAACAATCTGGTCCCGTTTGGGGTTAGCGGATTTGGTTACATGAGTCAGTGCCAGTTCTATAACGAGGCAGATCTGGATCGCTACTTGAACAAGGTTGAGGCGGGCGAGAAACCGGTGTGGAAGGGTGTCGTCCTGTCGCAAGACGAGCTCATGCGCAGAACGTTAATATTCGCTTTGCGAAGCAGCGGCGTGTTGCTCTCCCGCTTCGAGCAGGAATTTGGGGTATCCCTTGAGGAATACTTTGCTCGCGAGCTTAAAATCTTGAATGAGGCAGGGCTCATCTGCATTTCAAATGATGGCGTGCTTTCGTTGACTGCGTCCGGCATTGTCAATTCGGGCGCAGTATCGTTGCAATTTTTCTCGGATAATGTGCTTGAGCGGGTCGCATACAATGACAGCAGGATAACAGACAAACGGACTGATCTTATCGAAAAGCACGATTACTCGCCGGCCGCAAGATACGGGTCAAGTGTCGAGATGAAAGCTGTTTTTCAATGACATCGTGGATGTCCTCAGCTATGGCCGATAGTGGTTCGTTTGCCGCCCGGAACAGCCGCCGCTCTTCTCGCAGAGCATATTTTCTCACCTGACCGACAATATTGATCGCAAGCAGCGAAAACGCCCGCTTGGGCTACTCAGCAATTTTGTCGTCGAACAACTACCGCACTGTATTGCGGAGATCAAATTCACTGAACGACCGAACGAAGCGGTTCAGGCCCTTGGACGTACCATAAGCGCAACCACCGCGGAGATGAACTATGATGCGCTGTTACTGAGTTTGCCGCAGTCCGATTTCGAGGTCGCCAAGACAGACATCCAGTATCTCGTCAATTGCGCTTATCAGATGTCGGCGTTTGCCCGCCTCCCTTCCTGCGACGCCGAACTGACCGTGGGAATGGCATTGAGTCGCCTGGCGCGCTTGGCTTGTCAGCGGCAGCCTAGCATTGGGGTCTTGTCCTATGAGGATATGATCCTTACCAATCCGGTGCAGAGCGACGCACGCGTATATTGCCTTGGCGCGGCCGGCGTGGAGGAGCGCGATTTTTGCTTAGGCCATCAACTAATCGAGAGTGAATTTCAGTCAGCAATTGACGCTCTACTTGAGTTGCGTGATGTGGCCGGTGCGGATGCGGGTCAATGTCTTGCGCGATGCCTAGAGCGCCTTGAGTCGGCAAGTGGTGTTCTGACTGGCTTTGATGAACGTATGTCTCCGGACCTGTTTAGCCAGTTTCGCGTGTTTTATGGAAAAAATCCTTACAAGAATACGCTTGGCCCAAGCGGCCGGTTCTCAGCCCGCGTCGTGGCGGTCTCGGTGCTACTCGTCGGTGAAGAGCTGTTCCGCCAAAAGCCTCAGTTTTATAGGGACCTATATCGACTGTCCGAATACTATCCGCAGCGATGCATTCGCGAGGTATTCCGCTGGCTGTCGCCAGACAAGGGGCGCGTGTGGTTCAAGCCAGGTTGGCTGGAAGGGAAAGCGGACTTTCCCAGGTTTGCAACCATATCGCCCGTGATAGAGCGCCACGGCGGTGAAATCGAAGGGTTGCGCGCATCCTGTGTTTGTGCGCTGGATCGGTTTACCCGGATGCACCGTAGTGCGGCTCTAAAATATACGGTTGAGCCAGGTCGACCACTTGTCGGTGTTGAAGCGACGGAAAGTATAGAGGCTGTCCTTTCTCAGAGGTTGTTGACGCCAAGCCCGTCCGTAAGCCGAAGGTAGATTTACCTGGGCAAGCAAACAGCAATGCCGAGGCGCAGGCGTCCAATGCTACTCGAAAGGCGATGGTCAATGCCCCAGGACGAAGCGATCTTTCGTCGGTTCGATTCAGCGGATGCCGATAACGTATGGCATCTGCATAGAACCGCATCGGAGGATGTTAGTGTGTGTGGCCCGGAAGGCACGTGGGAGGATGATTTACGGAATATCGGGGAGGTATACATCGGGTCAGGCGGTGACTTCATGCTTGCGCATATTGGTTGCCGTCTCGCTGCCATGGGTGGACTGAAACCTATTGATGATGGCGTCGTAGAGTTGAAGCGTATGCGGGTCGATCCCGCCTTTCAACGACGCGGACTTGGAAGAAGGATTCTTGGTGAGTTGGAGTCGCGAGCCGTTGCGCTGGAATTCAAGTCGATCGTACTCGACACGACAACGATCCAAGTAGGAGCTCAAAGACTTTATGAGAGCGCTGGCTATGTTCGCCGCAGGAAAGGGATGCTACACGGATATGCGGTGATCTGTTACGAGAAGCGGCTCACCGCCCAGGATGATCCCTTCTAGAGCATTTTCACAATTGGTGGAATCGGAGGATTCCCAGCGCGGTTGCTCCATGATTCAGTTTCCGCATTGATTCGAGGCGGAGGCTTTGATGGGAGCACCTTATTCTCAAGATTTGCGTGAACGGGTCATTTCCGTCGTCGACGGCGGAATGGGAGCGTATCAGGCAGCGCCGCTGCTGCGGGTCAGCGTTTCCTACATTTACAAGGCGCTGGGGCGTTGGCGGGCGACTGGCGAGACGACGGCTCGCCCGTCGGGCCGCGGGCCGGCTCCGAAACTTGCTGCTCACGATGAAGCGCTGCGCCAGCGGATCGTGCACAAGCCAGACGCCACGCTGGAGGAGATCCGGGCGTGGCTGCTGGCCACGCACGACGTGAAGGTCAGTATCGGCTGCTTGTGGAAGCGCCTGCGCCAGCTCGGCCTGACGCTCAAAAAAAGTCACTGAGAGCTGCGGAGCAAGATCGGGCCGATGTCGCCGAGGCGCGTGTGGAATGGCGCGCCGGTCAGGCGGAATTGAGCCCGGAGCGCCTGGTCTTCATCGACGAGAGCGGCGCGTCCACCAAAATGACCCGGCTTTACGGCCGCTGCGCGCGCGGCAAGAGGCTCGTTTGCACAGTCCCGCACGGCCATTGGAAAACAACCACCTTCGTCGGAGCTTTGCGCCAGGACGGCATGACCGCGCCGTGCGTCTTCGACGGCCCGATGAACGGCGAGACATTCCTCGCCTGGGTCGAGCAGTTCCTCGTTCCGACGCTGCGGTCGGGCGACATTGTCGTGATGGACAATCTGTCGAGCCACAAGGTCAGGGGCGTCCGCGAAGCCATTGAGGCGGCCGGTGCGATGTTGCGCTATCTGCCGCCATACAGCCCGGACCTCAATCCGATCGAGCAGTTCTTCGCCAAATTAAAGTCCCTGCTGCGCAAGGCAGGCGCACGAACTCTCGAAGCCCTCGACAACGCAATCGCCGACGCCCTTACCCGCTTCTCGCCAACAGAATGCCTGAACTTTCTCGCCGATGCCGGTTATCGTCACCAACCATGAAAACGCTCTAGATGACCAAATAAGATTGGCAGGCTGCGTAATCCTTTTCGCGCCGCAGATGGCTCTATAATGCAGACCCGGCAATCCCGGCCATCGAGTGAGGGGATGGACAACGGGAGTAGCTTCGGCAGTCTTGGCCATCTCGCAACGTATTTTTTGCGGAAGGTCGTGCGGAAATGGTCGTGTATTGGAATCATTTCATGGAAAACCTGGCTGCGCTGGAAGCCCGAGCAGGAGCCGGCCGGCGCTCTGCAGCGTTCCTTCGCTGAGAAAGGCGTGCTGGGCCACCACAAAGCTGTCGCACATCGCCCCCGCTAGATTGTGCGTGGCGTAGACTGATTTGGTTCCGCCGAGACCGCAGGCGATCTTGGCGACTTCGGCGCTGCATCGTGCGGCATTCGTCGCGGCGAGCCGCATCAGCATCACCGTGGTCAGATTTGCCGCGCCATTGAGCGCTTCGTTCCACAGCTCCTCGGTGGCCTCATAGAAGAAGGAGCGGGCGGAGCGCAGCATGGCCTCGGCTCTGGCTATCTCCAGCTGGATATAGCCGCGGTCGGCCATAACGGGCGCTCCGGTGATCGAGGGGCGGCTCCTGGCCATAGCGATGACATCGTCCAGCGCGGAGCGAGCAATACCGATGCCGACGATCGCAAGCACCTGCGCGGCGAACGCGACGGACGGGTAACGGTAGATCGCTGCATCGAGCGACGTCCGGCCGCCGCGGATCAGGGTCCATTCCTCCGGCACTACGACATCCCTGACCACGAGTTCGTGGCTGCCGGTGCCTTGCAGTCCGATCACGTCCCAATTGGAGCGGATTGTCACCTTATCGGCCGGCATCACGGCAACACGCGGAAGGCCCTCGGTTGAGTCGCCTTCCACCGTGATGCCGACGCCGATCAGGTCCGCACCGGAAGAGCCGCTGCCGAACTGCCAGACGCCGTTGACGATAAATCCGTCGGTGCAGCGTTTGGCCGACTGCAGCGGGAAAAGCCCGCCTGCGTACACCACGTCGGGTCCGTTCGCATATATGCTGCGAAGCGTCTCAATGGGGAGCGCGGCGAGATAGCAAGCGGCACTGCCGAAGCTTGCTACCCAACCTGCGGAGCCGTCCGCCTCGGAAATGCGCTCGATCATGCGGCAGAACTCAGCCGGCGTTCGCTCCTCGCCGCCGAAACGCCTGGCGACCATCGCTCGATAGACGCCAAGCCGCTTAAAGCCGTCGATGATATCGTCTGGGATCTTCTGCGCGACGACGAACTCAGACCGACGCGCCCGGATCTCGGCGAGCAGGCTCGACAGAGTTGTCGCGCCTGGCTTGCTTGTCGTTACGCGCTTATCCTCGAGTGTCGGCTCCCTATCCTGGCCGCTCATAATGGCGCTCCGCCTGCTAGAACCAATTTGCGAGGAAACGTTTCGCATTGCTGCCGGGCACTGTACTCTTGTGCCAAGCCGACAACGAACCGCGCCGCGCCTTCACGCACTCTCGGTGCAGTCTAGGTGGGGATCCTCCGAGCCCACCTTTAACGTGTGCTCGTAGCGGGCAGTCGGCGCACCACCGCGGTGAATTCAGGCACAACCACAAAGCGAGATCCGTCCCGAACGTCATCGGCCAGCAATTGCTTGAGCGACGCTTCTCCACGCTCGCGCACGACGCCAGGCGAGAGCCCATCTGGGCTACAGCCCTGAGACGCAAATCGAAACGATGTTCCCGGTCCGGCACGCTGTTATCAAGCAGACTCATACGATACATCGTTCTGGGAGACTCTCGTTTACACACCCGAACAAGTTTCCATTTGCGGATATGCAGACGAACCGACTTGCGCAGGCTCTTTTGCCAGGAAAATGCCGCCTCATGAAGAAAATTAGGGAGCCAAGCTCCTCGGTTTCTTCGGAACCGACCGAATGATATGCCGCACTCGGTTTGACAGTTGGGCAACATTAACAAGTCAACGAACCGGTCTAAATCGAATTCCATCAGATTCATGCCTAAGCCAATGTGTGCATTTCCGCTTCCTTCATCAGTGCTAGTTGATGAAGTCAGGTTCGGTCCGCTCCAGCATCCGCCTGAAGGCAGCCCATTCAATATCAGATGTTCCCTGCACTTCGATGCTGTCGTAAAGATCGGCGTATTGCTGGGCGGTGTGGCAGGTGACTCCTTCGGAGAGAGGCGCAATTCTCGCGCCCGTAGCCTGGATCGCCAGCTGCGCAAGGCAGGAGCGCTCGAGATTGTGCATCAATTTGAAGGCTTCGGCGACCGAGCGTCCGCAGGTGATCATGCCGTGGTTGCGCAACACCATCACGAACTTGCCGCCAAGATCGGCGACAAGACGGGCGCGCTCATCGAGATTGAGCGCGACCCCTTCGTAATCATGATAGGCGACACGTTCGGCGAACTGCAAGGACCATTGATTGAGCGGCAACAGCCCCTCCTTCAGCGATGAAACCGCAACGCCCGCGATCGTGTGGGTGTGCAGCACACAAATCGCATCCTTGCGCGCCGAGTGGATCGCGCTGTGAATGGTGAAGCCGGCCGGATTGATGCCGAGCCCGAGGGGATCGTCGACAATGTTGCCGTCGATATCGACCGTGACGAGGTTGGAGGCGGTCACCTCCTCAAAGCGCAGGCCGAACGGATTGATCAAAAAACGGTCATGACCGTCGGGAAGGCTCGCCGAGATGTGGGTGTAGATGCTGTCATCGAGACCGAGCCGGTGAACCAATCGATAGGCTGCAGCTAGGTCGATTCGCCTCTCCTGCATTGCGTCTTTGACGGCGGACGTCGGCGCATCTCTTGTCATGGCTTCTCAAAACCTTCCGTTTGTCACGGTGGCCGCCGGACCACAGCGGACCAAATCAATGGATTCCTCGGTCGGTGGCTGTTGGACCGCCCTGACCGTGCCCATCCTTCACCGTGTTACAGCAATCGATGTGCCACCAAAGATGTTGCGCGAGCCTTGCTTTAACTGAGGAAAGATCATCTGTTACGTGCCGCGTCGACAGAATGCTTGTGCCTCAGTGTCTGGTTCCGGACATAAATATCGCCAACCGGACACGGCGGGCTGAACACGACAGCGTGGATGTTAAAAGATAGCGCCGCCGCTCAGCCGAACTCGATCATCCTTCGAGGACGACGTCTCCAGTTGCGATCTTACGACCGAAGCGCTCAACTGATGGCGACAACGTTCTGTCCCCAACGCCAGTATCATTCGATCAAGCGCCGCAAATTGAATGAGACTAGGGCGATGCTCCGATGTCGCCACAAGATTGACGATTTTGCCATTTCACAGATGAGATGGAACGCAAGTTATCCTGAACGCTGGGGGGCGTGCGCATCGTGATCGGCCTGCCGCTCAATCTGATGCTGCCGCGGACGGAGCTGACGGCCTCACCCGAAGCGCCGAGCTTGAAGCCTCACATTCCGATCGACCGGACCATGGTGCTGCTCTCGTCCGCGTTCACCGCCGCCTCGACGGAGACATCGGCGAGGGCGGCGCATCTTCCGCAAATCGTCGAAGCGTTTGGAGCCACGCCCGTTCAGGCGGTTTTCGCCGGCATGATGATCGGACCGGCTCAGGTCGGTCCACGCGTGCTGGAGGCCAGGCTACTGTGCCGTTTCCATCCGCTTGTCCCTACGCGGCTTGCCCGCCTCGCGCATCCGGCTGGCGCCTGTGTCATCGGCGTTTTCGGCGGCGGTGGCGCCGCTTGCGTTCGGGCTCCTGATTGACCCTTTGGGGACTTGAGGCCAACGTGTCGGTTTCCGTCTCGCTGCCATGGGTGGGCTGAAACCTATTGATTGATGACGTCGTAGAGTTGAAGCGTATGCGGGTCGATCCCGCCTTTCAACGACGCGGACTTGGACGAAGGATTCTTGGTGAGTTAGAATCGCGAGCCGTTGCGATGGAATTCAAGTCGATGGTGCTCGACACGACAACGATCCAAGTAGGGGCTCAAAGACTTTATGAGAGCGCTGGCTATGTTCGCCGCGGGGAAGGGATGCTACACGGATATGCAGTGATCTTTTACGAGAAGCGGCTCACCGCCCAGGAAGATCCCTTCTAGATGACCAGATAAGGTTGGTCTGATAGCAACCAAGCTCACGGACCAATTGACGGCATTCTGAAGCTCTTACCTTCCAATCCTCGAAAAATTCAACGAAATTGGCGAGTGCCCAGTTGTGGTTGCCGCTCGACGGCATCAGTTGCAAGGCGATGTCGATGTCACTCTTCTGGTGGTGCGTCCCTCTCACGCCGCTGCCGAATGCGATTTCGGTCGCCAAGATATTTGGCCAAGTCGACAAGATAGGCCCCTTTCGCACATTTTGGTGGCCTCGTTTCGGACCAGGGTATGAGGATTCACCTGCGCTAACGATCAACGCGTAAGCCGCTGAAGAACGTCGGAGCTTCCGTCCGCGCCCGCCTGCTCAATCTTTCGAAAGAACACAACGAGCTGTACGACGCTTCTGCGTACGAAAGCCGCGCAATCGAGATCGGTTGCGTGGCCTCGCTCCATAGATCTGGCGCCGCCGGTCCGGTCGGCCGGGCCGGCGGCGGTGACGCATGTTCGCGCCTGGCGCTCGTCGGGCCTTTGGCAAGGCCAGCGCCAGATCAGGATCGAGTCTTAGACATTATTTCTTCAAGCAGGTCCGCGGGCCGCACTTCCAAGGCTTGGGCAGTCTGCCAGATCGTGAGGAGGGTCGCGTTTTGCTGCCCTCTTTCCATGCTGCTTATGAAGGCCCTATCGACGCCCATGCGTTCCGCGACGGCCTCCTGGCTCAAGCCAAGGGACAGCCGGAATCGGCGTACATTTCCTCCAAAGACCTTGCGAATGTCCATCCGCAGGATAGGAGGGAATCGCGTATTTTCGCGCTACGTGTTATAATACGCGGGCACCACCTGCTTGTGGTCGCGGATGGAGGTTCGATTGTCGAAATCTATAGAAATGCGCTGCCGGTCGGCTTTTGTGGCATGCCATATGCTACATTGGCACACGATGCCAACTGGCAGAATTCGTACCTCAATTCGTATTTCAATTGCTCGTGCGGCGTAGGGCCGATGTCTAAACCAACGCTAGATCCCGACGTCGCAGATGTCGCGCCGAACGAGTTGGCGCTGACGGCCTATGACGAACAGCATGTCGTCACGTACATCCGCCTTCTGCAAGCGGAGGGTGAGGGGGCGGACTGGCGGGAGGTGGCTCGAATCGTCTTGGATATCGATCCGGAGCGGGAGCCGGACCGTGCGCGCAACGCATACCAGAGTCATCTTGCGCGCGCCAAATGGGTGACCGAGCAGGGGCGCCTCTTACGTGGCGTGGGCTCAAGATAGAAAAAATTGCCGACTAGAACTTTGCGGCTAAAACTATTTTCTCCCGCCAACCCGTGGTCATTTTCGGGCACCGCGTGGTGCCAAACGAGGGACTTCCTGCAACCCAATCGTTCAGAATTATTGCACCGCAATCCTTGTTAGCCCGTATATAATGGGGGGCGGAAGCAATGCCTGAACTCGACTGGCGGTCGCGAGACTCGTTTGGGAGCCTAGACGACGCCGAGATCACCGACGTCGCCTGGGAGGGCCTCCGTCAAAACGTGGACTACCGACGCGACTACGCAGCAATGATTGCGAGCAGCCCGGATGGCGCAGTGACTGAGGAATTCAGGAGGAGGTGGGGCATCTGCTTTCGCCCACGATCCGCAGAAGTCCTCCAAGGAACAAGCAATCTTTTGGGCGCCTGAAGTTCTAGCATCCGTCGTTCCGGTTGCGGTGACGGCGCCGGCAGTTCATCGCGGGTCAACGTCTCAGCCACTGCTCGACTTTACAGCCGGTGAGGTGTGCCGAGCCGCCGACGGTTGGCACGCGGTGCTGCGCATGGGTTCGGTGCAGCACCGCATTTGGTCTAAAGATCCGTTGGCTGTGGGCGCCCACTATGCGGCGCAATTGTCGTTCGATGGCGATTTCGAAGAACGGGTGCATGCTGCCCGGCGGCTGTGGCGCGCGATGAATGGACGCGCACCGGGTCCTGCCTTTCATCGCTTATCCAAACAGCGGCGCGAAAGGCTGATCGCGGCTCTTCGCGCGGCCGTTGCGTATAACGCTGGTGGAACCTATCGCAGCATCGCAGCAGCGTTGTTCGGCAAGAAGCGCATCCCGGATCGCGGCTGGAAAACGCACGATCTGCGCAGCCGAACCATCCGTCTTGTTCAAAGCGGCCTTTCGCTGGTGCGCGGAGGCCATCGCAAGCTTCTACGGCCCGGCCGCAAAGACAAATAGTACCTCAGCTTGGGGTATCGAAAATCGCCCCCTCAACATTCGGCATCCCCTTCCGAGAGCGTGCTTCTCCATGATGACCGCACACACGTTGGCGGCGCCAGTCGTAGCCCGCTGTCATCCTGGAGTTTTCAAATGCCCGATCTGACCGCCGGCCTACCACCGCGTTTCCTGCGCACGCCGGAGGCCGCGCGTTACCTTGGCCTTTCCGGTCGTACGCTCGAGAAGCACCGCACATACGGCACCGGGCCGACGTATCGGAAAATCGGCGGTCGTGTCGTCTACGCGCTGGATGACCTGAAAGCATGGGCCGATCTCGGCGCCAAGACCTCGACGTCAGACCCCGGCAAAGGGACGGTGCTGCCCGCAAAGAAGCATCCGGTCCTGCGCCCATATGCGGGCCAGGAACGTCGCTGATCCCCGCCCGAGAGCAGTGACCATGCGGCGCAAACACCATTCCGAGCGGGACCAGCTTGAGATCTTTCGGGCGTTGCCCGGCGATTTTGCGCCGCGCCATGCACAGGATCTGATGGCTTATCCGTTCTTTTCGCTCGCAAAGACCAAGCGCGTTGTGCCGATCGATTTCCGTTCCGGCGCGATCGCCATTCGTGTCGAAGCTGTGCCCGAACACGGTATGGCAACCATCTGGGATGCAGATGTCCTGATCTGGGCAGCGTCGCAGATCGTCGGAGGACGGGACGCAGGCCTGAAGACATCGCGCCTGATGGCTGCAACTCCTTACGAGATCCTGACGTTCGTCGGCCGCGGCACGAGCGCGCGTGACTACGATCGGCTTAAGGCGGGTCTTGACCGGCTGCAATCAACGACAGTGCTGACGTCGATCCGCCAATCGGCAGAACGGCGTCGGCATCGCTTCTCCTGGATTAACGAGTGGAAGGAGGCCGCTGATGCAAACGGACGCCCCCTCGGGCTCGAATTGATCCTGCCTGATTGGTTCTATGCCGGTGTGATCGATGACGCGCTCGTGCTTACGATTGATCGCGCCTATTTCGATCTGACAGGCGGACTTGAGCGCTGGCTTTACCGTCTCGTGCGCAAGCACGGCGGTCGCCAGCAGGGCGGCTGGAGTTTCGATCTTGTGCATCTCCATGCCAAGTCTGGCAGCCTCTCGCCACTCAAGCATTTTGCATACGACGTGCGCCAGATTGTCCGTCGGCAAAGATTGCCCGGGTATCAATTGGCGCTCAGGCACGACGCCAATGGCGCCGAGCGGTTGAACTTCGCGCCCGTGGCCATCGATCTATTCGCCGAGCGGCTTCGCAAGCGCGGTCGTGTTCCGCAGTCGGGAGGCCCCCTGTGAATCAGCTCGTGCTATCGGGGACGATAATCCTCGTGCCATCGGGGACCGAATCCTCGTGCTATCGGGGACCGGAATCGGACTTAAGTGCCTGTCTCCTCGCGAGTTCCAGCCGCCGTAACTTTACTAACCAGAAATCCTTCGGATTTCTTCTAACGGGCCGCGCAATTCGCGCAGCTGGGGATAACCGCCAACAGCCGTCCGCCTCTTGTTCCTCGCTCCACCGTCGACGACGGCGACGATGCGCTGTCGCAATCGCGCTCAAGCCAAGCAATCGGAACGTCTCTCAAACTCGGAGCATCTCATGAGCGATCTCACCGAAGTCGAGCTCCTTTGGCTCGAGAAGCGCATTGAGAACCGCATTCGGTTCGGGCGTTCCGTCGAGGAGAAAATCCTCGATCGGCGCCGGCGTCTGCTGTCATTTGCACCAGGCTGCATCTTTGCGTTCGTCCGTTGGACGTCGAACGACTTTGGAACGGCGATCTCACGGATCGACATTCTGCGGGCGGTCGCAACGGGACACCGGTGCTCGACGGTGCCTTATGTGAAGCCCGGCGGTGAGATTCTCCTACGCTTGTCGGGCTGGCCCAAGGTCGAACGGGTGCTTCAACTGATCGACGCCGTCGAAGCGCTCGGCATCGATCCGGCAGACGCTGCACCCGACTATTGGCATCACGTTCATAACCGCCTGTCCGTCAACGAAAACCCGCGCCCCTACACAAAGGCGCGACACCAGGCATGGCTTCACCGGCAGAGGGTCATGCGATGCCAAGACCGTGGACGACGTTGACCGCGATGTTCGCGGCCGCAGCTGCCCTTCTCGCACCAATGGTGCTCGAGACACCGCCGCTCTACGTCTGGAATGTATCGGAGAGCGTACCGATCGGCCTCTATCGCTTGCGGCCCGTGAATAACTTGATCGTCTCGGAACTCATCGCCGTTCAGCCGCCGGAACCGCTTGCGACTTTCCTGGACCTGAACGGCTATTTGCCGGTCGGAGTACCAATGCTCAAACGCGTGCTGGCGCTTCCGGGGCAGACCGTCTGCAGGAGCGGGCCCACAGTTACGGTCGACGCGATCGAAATGGGTGAGGCCCGAGATCGCGACGGCCGCGGTCGACCGCTTCCGAAATGGCACGGCTGCCGCGTCGTCGGCGAGGGCGAACTTTTTGTCATGAATTGGCAGTCCGCCGACTCGCTGGACGGACGATATTTCGGGCTTTTGCCAGCATCGGCCGTCATTGGCCGCGCGCTCCCTGTGTGGACCTGGGAGGACTGATCGTGCGCGTGTTGGGAATCCGATCTGCCATTCCTGTGTTCGGCCGAGTGCCGCGCCGTTCCTCCGTCCCGGCCAAAGACAGCACAGCCGTCGCGCGCAGCGCCGGTCTAGGGTGGCCGGATGGCCGGCGCGAAGCGGCATTATTTTGGACGGGCACGAGTACGGCGGCATGCTCGCGTTCAGTCGGGACGAGCGGTCGCGCCGCTGTGATGTTGTTGTTCCTTGCACTGACGATGAGTGACGCTGCTGCAATTGCGGAGACACGATCCTTAGAGCACACAGCGAGCTCTCGAACTAACGATCCGTTTGCGCACTTCATTGATGAGGCCTCGCGTCGCTTCGGCATTCCGGTGTACGGGATACGCGCGGTCTTGGACCTGGAAAGTGCGGGAGACGTCCGCGCCGAATCATCGAAAGGCGCCATGGGGCTGATGCAGATCATGCCGGAGACGTGGGCCGAGCTGCGTCTGCGATACGACCTTGGCAATGATCCCTACGATCCCCACGACAACATCCTTGCTGGTACGGCCTATCTCCGCGAGCTGCACGACCGATACGGTTCGCTGGGTTTCCTGGCGGCCTACAACGCGGGACCTGCTCGCTATGAAGAACATCTCGCTGGTCGAGCGCTGCCGACCGAGACCCATGCCTATCTGGCAAACCTTGTCCCAAAACTCGGCAGCAACACCTCCGCTTTCGGGGTAGTCACCAACTTACGGCCGTCGCCAGCGACGCCCTTCGTTGCGCTGTCCGAAGGCTCAAAGACCTCTATCTCGACGCAGCTGGCCGGATGCCGAATCACATTCCGACCGCTGTCGCCGCTCACGACATTTCGGCCATTGTACCGCACGCCACCGGGCTGTTCGTCGCGAGATCTCACGCGGGAGGTCGGCGATGAGCGACCGCGCAGGCTTGCATGCATCAGCGTGCCCTGGAGAAGAATGGGCGGAAAGGCGAGGGCAGTGGGGAGGCACGCCAGCAGAAACGCCGTCCGTAATCGGACCGCACCGGGACTTGCGGCAGCAGAGCAAGTACCCGGCACGACGAATGACGAGCACAGTGCACCCGCTCAGCAACGCGGGAGGCGAGCGATGGAATTCTTCTGTGGCCTGGATGTCGGCATGGACGAGACGGCAATCTGCGTGGTGGATGACCAGGGCAAGGCGGCTCTGAAGCCGTATCTCGGCCGCTTGCGGCCGCTCGGCCACGAGGCCGGGTCATGGTCGCCCTGGCTGCATCCGGAGTTGCTCAAGCTCGGCCTGCCGGCGGTCTGCCTGGAAACCTTCCACGTCCGCGCCGCGCTGAAGGCGCAGCGCAACAAGACCGACCGGACCGATGCACTCGGCATTGCCCACATCATGCGGACCGGCTGGTTCCGCAAGGCCCATATCAAGAGCGAGGCCTGCTACCGGCTGCGGCTGCTGTTGACGCACCGGCGCAATCTGAAGCGCAAGTGTCTCGATCTGGAGAACGCGATCCGGCATTCGCTGAAGGTCTTTGGCATCCGCCTGAACCGGGTCGGGCGCAGCGGTTTTGCGCAAGTCGCGCGCGAGGCGGTGGCTCACGATGCGCTGGTCAGCGAGCTGATCGACGCCCTGCTGACTGCGCGCGCCGCGCTGTGGAAACAATACTGCCGGCTGCACGATCTGGTGGTCAAACTGGTTGCCGGCCACGAGCTATGCTGGCGGTTCATGCAGATTCCCGGCGTCGGCCCGATTGCGGCATTGAGCTTCATGACCGCGGTCGACGACACGTCGCGGTTCAAGCGCTCGCGCGACGTGGCGGCCTCCGCGCTGCTGACCCGCTACAAGAAAAAGGACAAGGTCAAGACTTGGGGCCTGGTGCTGGCGAAGCGGTCCTCGCACCGCAAGGCCACGGTCGCGGTGGCGCGCAAGCTGGCGGTGATCATGCACGCGATATGGAGTAGCGGCACGTTTTATTGCGGCGACCCGGACGCCTCGGCGGTGGACGTCGGCGCGTGTGCCGCAGCCAAGGACCACAGATTGCTGGGGGCGCACGCATGAACAGCGCGACAGATTTGCAGATCAGCGGCGCGATGATCGCCGCACATTGAACAAGGAGCTCCGCGCGAGCGGATGAGGACCGGTGCAGCACGAGGACGACGGAACGCACGTTATCTCGCCTGCGACAGTGCATCTTCGGATGCCTGCCGATCGCGCCGGATTGCCTGTGATGTGGCTCCGTCACACCGATGGAAGATTGCGCCGCGACGGCGTCCGCGCTGCCTTGCAGCAACGACATTGTGCCGTCGATGAGCGCGGAAGACTGCACGGCGCATCAGCACTCGCACGCATCGCGGCGCATCGTGCGATGGCGTGGATCAGAGGACCTTGTCGCAGGCGAGAAAGGAAGCGAGAATGGCTGAGATGGTGGGGAAAATACGCCCGGTTAGCGTCCGGTTCTCGCACGTTGGTCAGGTATTGATATGATTCATCGGTTTCCAGACCCACGGCAGCAGTTCGTCGAGACGGTTGATCGGATGTCCGTCGACCATGCGCGTGAGCACGTCGCGCAGGTATGCGTAAGGCTCGACGTTATTGAGCTTGCACGTTTCGATCAGCGAACACAGGATTGCCCATCGTTCGCCGCCGCCATCGCTACCGGCGAAGAGATGGTTCTTGCGGCCGAGAGCGACGGGTCGGATCGCCCGCTCGACGGGGTTCGTGTCGAGTTCGATGCGGCCGTCGTGCAGGAAGCGGGTCAATCCATCCCAGCGCGACAGCGCATAGCGCATCGCTTCGGCGAGGTTGCCGCGGCCGGGCAGTTGCGGAAGTTGCACCTCGAGCCAAAGGCGAAGGCTGTCAACGATAGGCCTGGCGAGAGCGCGCCGCGCGGCCAGCCGATGCGCCGGCGATTGACCGCGCACCTGTGCTTCGACGGCATAGAGGCTAGCGATGCGACGCAAGGCCTCGTGCGCGATGGGCGTGTCCTCGGCTTGCGCAACCTCGTAGAACTTGCGCCTGGTGTGCGCCCAACATGCAGCCAGAGTGATGGTTCCGGCGGCTGTCAGCCGCTCGAATCCTGCGTAACCGTCGACGTGCAGAACGCCCTTGAAGTGCGTCAGATGCGCCGCCGGGCGCTCTGCTTTCCGGTCGGGCGCGAACACATAAACCGCAGCCGGCGGCTCGGGTCCACCCCAGTTGCGTTGATCGCGGGCATACACCCACAGCCGTCCGGTCTTGGTGCGGCCTCGGCCCGGATCGAGCACAGGGATTGGAGTATCGTCGGCAAACAGGTGGTCCGACGCGAAGATGTGCCTGGACAGCCGGTCGTGCAGGGCACCAAACCACCAGCACGTGCCGCCAACCCATCCGGCGAGTGTCGAGCGCTCCAGTTCGACGCCATGACGTGCAAAAATCTGCGCCTGCCGATAGAGAGGTGTGTGGTCGCAGTATTTGCTGACCAGCACCTGCGTGAGCAATGCTGGCGTGGCCAAACCGCCGGCGATCGGCCGCTCAGGCGCCGGAGCCTGGATGATCGTTCCGCAGCTGCGGCAGGCATATTTCGGGCGGCAGACGCGCACCACGCGCAACTGTGCTGGCACCCAGTCCAGCATCTCGCTGACGCTCTCACCGATCGCATGCAGCGCGCCGCCGCAGCACGCACATCCCTCCCTATCGACGTCGAGCACAACCTCTTCGCGGGGCAGATGATCCGGCAGCGGCTTGCGCTTTGGCTGCAGTTTCTGCATCGGCGCAGACGTCTCCACCGCGGCTTGATCTGCCTCGACAGCCGACAGATCGATGTCCAGGTCTTCCAGTCCAAGGGCGAGTTGATCGGCGTCGAGACGCTCGGAACGACGCCCAAATTGTGCACGCTGAAGCTGTTTGATGATCGCCTGAAGACGTTGGATCTCGCCGTTCCGATGCGCGATGACCGAGGCAATGTCGCGCACCAGGCGATGCAGAAGCGCAGTATCCGACGGCAGATTTTCGAGGTCGAGCTGCATGACCGATTCTACTCGGGCATGCTGATTCGACGAAGCAGATTCCCTATATTTTATGCTGTTTGTTGCAATTCAGCCCGCGATGGACGGGCGCCATCGACGCTCGGGTGTGCGCCAGTCGATGCCTTCGATCAGCATGGCAAGCTGCGCCGGGGACAGCATCACCGTGCCGCCAGGATCGCTCATTCTCGGCCAGATGAAGCCGCCTTGATCGAGCCTTTTGCTGAACAGGCAAAGCCCATTGCCGTCCCAGAACAGGATTTTCAGCGTGCTCGCCTTCTTGCCTCGGAAGGCAAACAAGTGGCCGGAGAATGGATCCTTCTTAAGGTGCTCCTGGACGAGCGCGGCGAGGCCATCCAGGCCCTTCCGCATGTCGGTATAGCCCAAAGCCAGATGTACCTTCACGCCGGCCGGCACGATCATCATCGTGCTATCTCCCGCTCGATCACGTGGCAACGGACTGCATCCGGATCGCTGCCGATCGGTGCGAAGACACGACGCCCATCGTCCAATTCCACGACAGTCATGCCGTCAGGGGGCTGCAACAGGTCGCTCAGGACGAGCGTTCCGGATTGCAGCTCGGTAACCGTCACAGTGGCCAGCTTTGCCGCAGGTCGCTTGCTGAAGCCGTGTTGTACCCGCCAGCGGAACAACATGCTGGTGACGATGCCATGGCGGCGGCAAATCTCCGCGGCAGTGGTGCCGGGGAGCTCGGACTCGGTCACGATCGCGAGCTTTTCCTCGTCAGTGAAGCGACGCCGGTTGGCGCGCCCGTCGCTCGGCGGATCACTGATCGGGCTCGCCGTCAAGCGTTGCTCCGCCGCTGCGCCCTTAGCAGCGCTGCTTAAACCGCTGCTTATTTGTGGGAGGGCGCTCGGATGAACGTGCGTCCGCCAGTCTATCTGCACTTCGTTGGCGTCAATCAGATCGCGCCATCGCCGCAGGCTGTACCGCGAGATGCCGTGGGCACACGCGTAGGCTTGCAAGCCCATGCCGCTCCAGTTCATCGCCTCAACATGCATCGCCCAGTACGCCTGAACCGCCTTCGAGCGGATGCCGGTCGACAGTTGAATGCGTCGCTTGCGGTGGCGTTGTCGTCGCTCCTCGCGCAGCAATTCTGCCTGTGCTTGCAAGGCTTTTGCATCGGCGAGCACGTTCAACCAACGCCGGAACGTGTTCTCGCCGAGACGATGTTGGCGGCAATATTTACGGATCCCGAGACCGCTTCTGCGCCACGCCTCAACGTGAATCGACCACCACTCACGCCTGGCTTTGTTCTCGAAGTGTTTCGGACCCACCGGAGAATCTCCAATGCAGCAGAGAACCCGATATGGAACGACAACGTACTCCTCGGAAGTGTGCAAGGACCGGACGCTTACTACGCCCGATTAAGACGGCGAGATAAAAGGGGCTCGCCCGTCGAACCGCAAGCCATTGACATGGCTTGGGTCCTGGCGTGCCGCTCGGTCGGGGCGCGTGCCGCGCCGCGCATTTTGAACAATGCAATCAAGAACAGTTTCGGCACTGTAGCTGGTCTGGCGCTGTTCGAGGTCCAGCCATGACGGTGGGCGACAGCGATCTGCGCGTTCGGCCCGGGCGCATCCGCAGCACCCGCGTGCCCAAGCCGAAGAGCTTCATCAACCAGGTGTTACGTGCCGCGAAGAAAGCTGGACACACCTCGGGTCAGGCTGCGCCTGGCAGGCGTTCTGCGGCCTACGGACGCTCAACGTTTGGCCGCGGCCGATTGTCCTTTGGCCGCACCCGATTGTTCAGCCCGACGCGGCGCGCTGTGGTGAAGGCGCGCGTCGTGCGTCACAAGGGACGTTCGTTCCGCTCGGCGCCGCTGACTGCTCATCTTTCCTACCTGAAGCGAGATGGCGTGACGCGGAGTCGTGAGCGGGCCGAGATGTTCGACGCCAGCAGCGACCGCGCCGATGGCGCGGCCTTTGCGGAACGCTGCGAGGGCGACCGTCATCATTTTCGGTTCATCGTCTCGCCCGAGGACGCCGGTAACATGACTGACCTCAAGGCTTTCACCCGTGACCTCGCCAAGCAGATGGAGAGCGATCTTGGAACGCCGCTCGATTGGGTGGCCGTCGATCATTGGAATACAGACAACCCGCACGTCCATCTTCTGGTCCGCGGCGTCGACGACGAGGGCGCCGACCTCGTGATCTCCCGCGACTACATTAGCCGAGGTCTTCGCTCACGCGCCGAGGAACTGGTTGCCATCGAACTGGGTCCAAAACCGGAGCATGAAATCCGCAATTCGCTAGAGAGAGAAGTCACGGCAGAGCGGTGGACGCGGCTCGATCAGGAGATTCGGCTGGCAGCCGATGAGACCGGTTACATTGATCTCCGCCCCGAGGATCCCGGCATCTCCGACCCCGAAATCCGGCGCCTGATGGTTGGCCGCCTTCAGCACCTGGAGAAGATGGGCCTTGCCGCATCTGCCGCGCCCGGGGAATGGATGGTCGGGCTCGAGGCCGAGCGTAGTTTACGCGATCTCGGGATGCGCGGCGACATCATCAAGACCATGCACCGCGCCTTCACCGAGCGTGGGGAGGCGCGCGGCATTGCCGACTATGTCATCGAAGGTGGACAGCCGACGTCCCAGATCATCGGACGGCTGGTCGACCGTGGATTGCATGACGAACTGACGGGCGAGGCCTACGCCCTGATCGATGGAACAGACGGACGCGCGCATCACGTGCGCCTTCGAGGGGTCGAGGTCTTCGAACATGTTCCGCCGGTCGGCGGCATCGCTGAGGTCCGACGCTTCGGTCAAGCCGCCGACCCGCGCCCCACCTTAGTGCTCGCGATTCGTTCCGATCTCGATCTTGCTGATCAGGTCACCGCGAAAGGCGCCACCTGGCTTGACCATCGGCTCGTCGAACGCGATCCGATGCCGCTTGCCATGGGTGGGTTCGGCCGCGAGACCCGCGACGCCATGGAAGCCCGTGCCGAGCATCTGGTTCACCAAGGTCTGGCGCGGCGGCAGGGTCAGCGCATCATCCTGCAGGGTGATCTCCTGAATACCTTGCGCCGACGCGAACTGGACGAGGTGGCGGCAAAACTCTCGACCGACACCGGCCTGCCTCGCGTGAAGGTCACCTCCGGAGAGCATGTGGCGGGCACGTATCGCCAGCGGTTGACGCTCGCCTCGGGCCGTTTCGCCCTGCTCGACAACGGGCTGGGCTTCCAGCTCGTGCCTTGGTCGCGGGAGCTCGAAAAGAGGCTCGGCCAACACGTTGCCGGCGTTGTGAAAGACAGCGGCGGCATTGAATGGGGCTTTGGTCGCAAGCGCGACCTGGGCCTCTAGCCATCTCATCATTGCAGTAGCGGAAAGGCGTTCGGGATGTCCGGAACCAAAATCCTCTGGGGACAGGTGATCGTTGTCGGTTTGATCGTGCTGCTGGCGATCTGGGGAGCAACCGAATGGACGGCCTGGCGGCTTGCTTACCAACCGGAGCTTGGGCGGCCCTGGTTCGAACTATCGGGCTTCAAAATCTATTACCCGCCGGTCTTCTTCTGGTGGTGGTTCGTCTACGACGCCTATGCACCCCAGGTCTTTGTCGAGGGAGCCTTCATCGTGGCATCGGGTACCTTCGTTTCGATCGCGGTTGCAATCGGCATGTCGGTCTGGCGAGCGCGCGAGGCCAAGAACGTCGAGACCTATGGCTCGGCGCGCTGGGCCGATGCTCGGGAGGTTCGAGCCGCCGGACTTCTCGGTCCGGATGGCGTGGTGCTGGGCAAGTTCGACCATGATTACCTTCGTCACGATGGACCAGAGCACGTGTTGTGTTTCGCACCCACCAGATCCGGCAAAGGTGTTGGGCTCGTCGTCCCCTCGTTACTGGCTTGGCCGGGCTCGGCCATCGTTCACGACATCAAAGGCGAGAACTGGCAGCTGACCGCCGGCTTCCGCTCGCGGCATGGCCGTGCCCTGTTGTTCGACCCGACCAACGCAAAATCCTCAGCGTACAATCCGCTCCTTGAGGTCCGGCGCGGGGAGTGGGAGGTGCGCGATGTCCAGAACGTTGCCGACGTTCTGGTCGACCCCGAAGGCTCGCTCGATAAACGAAACCACTGGGAGAAGACCAGTCATTCGCTCCTGGTCGGGGCCATCCTCCACGTCCTTTATGCCGAGGCGGACAAGACCCTGGCCGGTGTTGCCGCGTTCCTCTCCGACCCCAAACGGCCGATCGAGGCGACGTTGAAGGCGATGATGAGCACCCCGCACCTTGGCGAGCAGGGCGCCCATCCCGTGGTCGCCTCGACGGCGCGCGAACTCCTCAACAAGTCCGAGAATGAACGCTCCGGCGTCCTGTCCACGGCGATGTCGTTCCTCGGACTCTACCGCGATCCCGTGGTGGCCCTAGTGACCCGCCGTTGCGACTGGCGGATCGCCGACCTGATCGCCGATCTCCGTCCGACGACGCTGTATCTCGTGGTGCCGCCCTCCGACATCTCGCGGACCAAACCCCTGATCCGCCTGGTGCTGAATCAGATCGGACGTCGCCTGACCGAGGATTTGCACGCCCGCGATCGCCGGCATCGAGTTCTGATGATGCTCGACGAGTTCCCGGCACTGGGGCGGCTTGATTTTTTTGAGTCCGCGCTCGCTTTCATGGCGGGCTACGGCATCAAGAGTTTTCTGATCGCGCAATCGCTCAATCAGATCGAGAAGGCCTATGGGCCTAACAATGCCATTCTCGACAACTGCCACGTCAGGGTGAGCTTTGCGACCAATGACGAGCGGACCGCCAAGCGGGTGTCCGACGCGCTCGGAACGGCGACCGAGATGAGGGCGATGAAGAACTATGCGGGGCATAGATTGAACCCCTGGCTGGGGCACCTCATGGTCTCGCGCCAGGAGACGGCGAGGCCGTTGTTGACCCCTGGTGAGGTCATGCAGCTTCCACCGCCAGACGAGATCGTCATGGTGGCGGGCGCGCCGCCGATCCGGGCGAAGAAGGTGCGCTACTACGAGGATCGGCGATTCACTGAGCGAGTCTTGCCGCCGCCCGATCCCGCGGCTTCCAGCCGTTCATCGCGAACGGACCGATGGTCAATGCTCGGAACACCGAAGCCAGCGACGACCGACAAAGCCGCGCGAGGGGACGAAGACACGGCGAACAGTGGTCTTCGTCGAGAGCCCGAGCTTCCCGATCACGTTGCGATCGTGAAGGAGACGACCGATCCGACACCGGCAGAGGAATTTGCCGTTGTCCTTGACGACGACGAGGACGGGGTTCGCCAATCCAGCCTCCTACGCCAACAGATGCGTGGTGTCGCCCGCCAGGTCGCGCTCGACCCGAATGACGGCATGGAGCTTTGAAGCATCATGCGCGACCGGATGAACGTGTATTTCCCGCCGGAGCTTCTGAAGCAGATATCGGAACTCGCCGATCGCAAGAAGCTCTCCCGATCCGCGATCGTGGAAGCGGCTGTCGCTTCGTTTCTGTCGCCGGACGGAGCGGACAGGCGAGAGGCAGCGTTTACCCGTCGCTTGGACCGGTTATCGCGTCAGATGCAAAGGCTGGAGCGTGACGTGGGGCTGACGGCGGAGACCTTGGCCCTTTTCATCCGCTTCTGGCTGACGATCACGCCGCCGTTGCCAAACGATGCGCAAGCAGTTGCCCAGGTAAAGGGTCGGGAGCGATTTGAAGGATTTGTCGAAGCCATCGGGCGCCGTTTGCAAAAGGGGCAGAGCTTTCTGCGCGAGATTCCAGATGATATCGGACGTCAGGAGCCGGGCAGCGAAACCTGATTGGGTTAGACAGATAAGCTACCGCGCTCCTCGTTCTATTTCTACGCCAGCCTACGACCGTAGCAATTTGGCCAAGCCGACAAAAGCGGGCTGCGGTATCGCCTCGAAGGAGCTGAGCGAGCGGAGAAAGGGCAGCATGCAGATTTCAGATGAACTGGCCGAGCGGCTGGAAACGCTTGCCCGTCTTAAAGGGGTGAACCAGACCGAAATCGTTAAGCAAGCACTTGATCGCTTTCTCTGCGAGAAAGGCACCCCCGCCGACGAAAGTCCACTAATGGGGCGCCTGCATTCGATCAAGGATCAACTCAATCGGATTGAACGTAACCTCAGAATCGTGAATGAGGTTGCGGCGCTGCATGTCCGATACCATCTCACGGTTACGCCACCCTTGCCTCAATTAGAGCAGCGAGCCGCATGTCGGCTCGGCTTCGAGCGGTTTAAAGTGCTCGCCGAACAGGTATGCAGACGCGTTGAGCAGGATCAATCGCTCATACGAGAGACGACTAGCCGACTTGGCGCGACTGAATGCGAGGATCTTGAACATGACGTTGAGATTCGCGTCACTTCCGCTGCCGTAGCACCAGACGAGCACGCAAACGTCGCCCTAAAGACAGAGTCCGAGCCAGCCGCTGTCGCCCAGGAGGGCGACGGCAACGGTAACTTTCGCGCCGGGTTACAAAGCCCGTTCTGCTGATCGATCCAAGGATGTAACAAGCTCCGAAGTTCACAGGGCGCCGGCGCCTTCCGCGCCAGCCAAAAATAGGCACGCATCGAAGCAGCAGCGGGCAGAAACCTGGCGTCTGATTACGTGCGTGTTTCTTCCGTTTGCTGCCGGATCTTATCTTTCGTATCTGTTTCGAACGATCAACGCTCTGATTTCTGATCATCTCAGTACGGATATCGGACTTGGTACCGCCGACCTCGGGTTGCTTACGTCACTCTATTTCCTGGTCTTCGCGGCGGCTCAGATCCCGGTCGGCATCTTACTGGACCGCTTTAGTCCGCGTCGCGTCCAGAGCGCTTTGCTCTTGGTCGCCGCAGCGGGCGCCGGACTGTTCGCGGTGTCCACGGGGCTAGTCTCACTTTTGATAGCGCGAGCCATGATCGGGCTCGGCGTAGCGGCGGCGCTGACTGCTGGACTGAAGTCCATCGTTCTCTGGTTTCCCAGAGAACGAGTGGCCTTGCTTAACGGCTACATGGTCATGCTGGGGTCGTTCGGAGCGGTGACCGCCACGGCGCCCGCCGAGCATCTCCTCGGCTGGATGGGTTGGCGACAGCTCTTTGAAATCCTGGCGGCCGCGACCGGTGCGACGGCCATGCTCATCTATGTCGTGGTTCCGGAACGGGCCATTGTCCCATCAACAGCATCAACTCCCGCCACCCTCAGCTCTGTTTTTCGCGACAGGCGTTTCTGGCGAATGGCCCCGTTGTCGGCGACGTGCGTCGGATCGGCCTGGTCTCTGCAGGGATTGTGGGCATCGCCGTGGCTGACGGACGTAGAGGGCCTCGATCGCGCGAGTGTCGTCAGACAGCTGTTCATCATGTCGGTCGTACTGAGCGGCGGTGCCTGGTTGTTCGGTACGACGGTCCACTACATCAGACGAAGAGGAAACGAGGCAGAGACAATATTGGCGATTGTCGCGGTGATGTTCATCGCAGCCGAATTGGCCTTAGTCCTGCGCGTGCCTTTACCGTCCATTTTGCCGTGGTCCCTTGTCGCAATTGTGGGAACGGCGACTGTTGTCAGCTTCGCGGTGATAGCCGACTACTTTCCACCCGAGCTTGCCGGTCGTGCCAATGGGGCCTTGAATGTTCTGCACTTCGGTTTCGCATTTCTGGCCCAGTACATGACGGGCCTGATTCTAGAGCATTGGGCCACCGGGGATGGCCATAAGCCGATCCTGGCCTATCAAGTCGCGTTTGGTCTCAACGTAGTACTGCAGATCGCAGCATTGGTGCGGTTCGCTCTACCTTGGCTCCGCTACTTCACCCGGTGGATTGGCTCGTCTACCCCTTCTATGGCAGTGAACGTTTCCGATGCACCCGAACCGGTCCACTTGTACGAGCAAGCGATCCGACCGATGCCCGCGGATGACGATACGGAGTGGTGAGTAGTGTCCCGTCAGCTATTCAGGCGCGTGCTCACAAATTTGATTCCCGTCCGCTTCGCTCCGAAAGCCGAAGAAATTGCTGCGTAGCAGTGGAATGTGGTGAAAGGACATCGCTCCTAGTCGACTATCTCATGGGAACTGGCGAGCAGCGCGGGAGCGACACTTGATCAAACAGCGTCCTTGGCAGCCTTCAGCGGTGACGCTCTGACTGACTTGCTGGCGGGCTTGGCCGCGAACTCCATAGGCTCTTTCGTAAAAGGATTTACGCCGCTGCGAGCTTCGGTAGCAGGCTTGTTCACGACTGACATTTTCACGAATCCCGGGATGACAAACTCGCCAGATTCATTCAGCTCCATATATCCGACAGTCGCCATCTGCTCGATGACGGACTTTACATCTCCTTTAGAAACCTGCGTCGCCTCCGCAATTGCGTCAATCAGCTGGTTCTTGGTCATTTTTGCCATGATTAATCCGTCTGTAGAGAAGGGCACACGGGCCCCGCTGGATGCGGGCGCGGCCGCGATGCGTTCTCGTTCATACCCGTGATCGAAGTTACCGAGCTTAAAACCCATCGAGTTTCAAAATGCAAGGAGCGGCTGGAATAATAGCCGAACGAGCTTCTGGCTGGACCGGCATGTCAGCTTCGGGTCATCCAGTCGATTAGGCTAGTGCCCGGTAAGAAGTCGGGGCACCAATTCCAAGCCTTTCTTTTTCTACTCCGATCTACGATCACTGAAAGCGCTTGTTGCGCTAGATCGATTGGTGGCTCTTCTAATCATCCCCATCTGAGGGCGCTCTTGGACGTCCTCATTCGGTAGGGGCGGCGGTGGCAATCCAGTCCATTCAGTCGGAGTCGACATCACGTGGCGCGCGAATGCTGCGTAGCGCACTTGGTATGGCGATCGCAGCTTACCTCGAAGATGAGTCAATCGTCGAGGTCATGCTCAATCCAGATGGGCGGCTGTGGATCGACCGGCTGTCGAGTGGCTTGATCGACACCGGCGAAACTCTGTCAGCCGCCGACGGTGAGCGTATTGTTCGCCTGGTGGCGCACCACGTCGGTGCGGAGGTACATGCCGGATCGCCACGCGTGTCTGCGGAATTGCCTGTCACCGGTGAACGTTTCGAAGGTCTCCTGCCGCCGGTCGTTGCGGCCCCAGCGTTTGCGATCCGCAAGCCGGCGGTCGCCGTGTTCACGCTCGACGACTATGTCGTCAAGGGGATCATGACCTCGGAGCAGGCCAAGATCCTGAAGAGTGCGGTTGCGGTCCGCAAAAACATCCTCGTCGCCGGTGGCACGTCGAGCGGCAAGACAACGTTGACAAACGCCCTCTTGGCCGAAGTTGCAAAGACCTCCGATCGGGTTGTACTGATCGAGGATACACGCGAACTTCAATGTAAGGCGCCCAATCTCGTCGCGCTGCGTACCAAGGACGGCGTAGCCACGCTATCCGACCTTGTCCGTTCCTCGCTTCGACTGCGTCCGGACCGCATCCCGATCGGCGAGGTCCGCGGTGCCGAAGCGCTCGACTTGCTCAAAGCCTGGGGCACCGGCCATCCCGGCGGCATCGGAACCATCCATGCGGGTACCGCGCTTGGCGCCCTGCGGCGGCTCGAGCAACTCATCCAGGAAGCGGTCATCACGGTTCCGCGCGCCCTGATCGCCGAGACCATCAACCTCGTCGCCGTGCTTGCAGGGCGTGGCGCCGATCGTCGCGTCGCCGAACTCGCCGTCGTTATCGGTCTTGGAGCAACCGGCGACTACAGCCTTTCACAAGCAGGAGACTGACATGCGTCTGCAATTTCGCTTTCGTCGAGCCGCGTTGCTGGCTGCGGCCGGTACGGTTCTTATGACGACCGCACCGGCATGGGCGGCTGGCTCGAACATGCCGTGGGAGCAGCCACTCAATCAGATCCTGCAATCGGTCGAAGGTCCGGTCGCCAAGATCATTGCCGTCATCATCATCGTCGTGACCGGGCTGACACTCGCGTTCGGCGATTCGTCCGGCGGTTTCCGCAGGCTGATCCAGATCGTGTTTGGTCTATCGATCGCGTTTGCCGCTTCGAGCTTCTTCCTGTCGTTCTTCTCCTTCGGTGGCGGCGTGGTGATCTGATGGAAGAGCCGGTCGCAGGTTTTGTCGTGCCCGTTCATCGCGCGCTCACCGAGCCGATCCTGATGGGAGGCGCACCGCGGTCAGTCGCAATCATTAACGGTACGCTTGCTGCGGCCCTGGGACTGGGACTTCGGCTGTGGATCGCCGGTCTCGTGCTCTGGTTCATCGGCCACATGGCCGCCGTTTGGGCCGCCAAGCGGGATCCCGCCTTCGTCGATGTGGTGCGCCGACATCTGCGCATTCCCGGTCACCTCAACATCTGAGTTCGCGGTCATGATGAATCTCGCCGAATACCGCCATTCCAACACGCGTCTCGCCGACTTCCTGCCTTGGGCAGCCCTCGTTGACAAGGGAGTTATCCTGAACAAGGACGGCTCGTTCCAACGCACGGCGAAATTTCGGGGACCCGACCTCGACAGCGCCGTGCCGGCTGAACTTGTTGCCGTCGCCGGTCGCTTGAACAACGCGCTGCGTCGCCTTGGATCCGGCTGGGCCGTATTCGTCGAGGCGCAGCGTCATTCTGCGGGGTCTTACCCGCCGAACACCTTTCCGGATGTCGCGTCAGCGCTGGTCGATGCCGAGCGCAAAGCGCAATTTGAAGAGACCGGCGCGCACTACGAATCAAGCTATTTCCTGACGTTGCTCTACCTGCCGCCGGAGGAGGGCGCTGCCAAGGCGGAGCGGCTGCTCTATGAGGGCCGCGATCGTACCGTTGGTGCAGATGCACGCGAGGTGCTCCGCGGGTTTGTCGATCAAACGAGCCGCGTGCTGCAACTGGTTGAAGGGTTCATGCCCGAATGCGGCTGGCTCGATGATCAGGACACGCTGACCTACCTGCATTCGACGATTTCGACCAAGCGCCACCGCGTTCGGGTACCCGAAATTCCCATGTACATCGATGCGCTGTTGGCCGACCAGCCGCTGACCGGCGGGCTCGAGCCGATGCTGGGTGCAGCCAACGTACGGGTTTTGACGGTTGTCGGCTTCCCCGGCACGACGACGCCGGGGATTCTGGACGACCTGAATCGCTTGGCATTCGCGTATCGTTGGTCGACCCGCGCAATCATGCTCGACAAGACCGATGCCACCAAGCTGCTGACCAAGATTCGCCGCCAGTGGTTCGCCAAGAGAAAGTCCATCGGCGCCATTCTCAAGGAGGTCATGACCAACGAGGCGTCGACGCTGCTCGATACCGACGCCCACAACAAGGCGATCGACGCCGACGCGGCGCTGCAGGAACTGGGTTCCGATCAGATCGGACAAGCCTTTGTCACGGCAACTATCACGGTCTGGGACGGCGATCCCAATGTAGCGGACGAGAAGCTGCGTCTGGTCGAGAAAGTGATCCAGGGCCGCGATTTCACCTGCATGACCGAGACGGTGAACGCCGTCGAGGCCTGGCTCGGCAGCCTGCCCGGGCACGTTTATGCCAATGTACGGCAACCGCCGGTCTCGACCCTCAACCTTGCTCATATGATTCCGATGTCGGCCGTGTGGGCGGGCGAGGCGCGAGATCTGCACTTCAAGGGTCCGCCTCTGCTGTTCGGCAAGACCGAGGGATCAACCCCCTTCCGGTTCTCGCTCCACGTCGGTGACGTCGGCCATACTCTCGTGGTGGGACCGACCGGTGCTGGCAAGTCGGTGCTGCTGGCACTGATGGCGCTGCAATTCAGGCGTTATCTGAATTCCCAGGTCTTTGCGTTCGATTTCGGCGGTTCGATTCGGGCGGCCGCACTCGCCATGGGAGGCGACTGGCATGATCTCGGTGGGGCATTGTCTGACGGAGGCGATAAACCCGTCGCATTGCAGCCGCTGGCCTGGATCGACGATTCCATGGAGCGAGGATGGGCCACGGAGTGGCTCGGCGCGATCCTGGCACGGGAAAAGATTGAGATCACCCCGGAGGTCAAGGATCATCTGTGGTCGGCACTGACGTCCCTCGCTTCCGCGCCGATGCAGGAACGCACCCTGACAGGTCTGTCAGTTCTCCTGCAATCCAACTCCCTGAAGCGTGCTTTGCAACCTTATTGCCTGGGCGGTCCGTCCGGGCGCCTGCTTGATGCCGAATTCGAGCGCCTTGGTGAAGCCTCGGTCCAGGCGTTTGAGACCGAAGGCCTGATCGGAACCGGTGCGGCCCCAGCCGTGCTGGCCTATCTGTTTCATCGGATTGGAGACCGCCTCGACGGCCGGCCCACACTTCTTATTGTCGATGAAGGCTGGCTTGCCCTCGACGATGAGGATTTTGCTGGCCAGCTTCGAGAATGGCTGAAGACGCTTCGGAAGAAGAACGCGTCGGTTATCTTCGCAACTCAATCGCTTTCGGATATCGACGGCTCCGCGATCGCGCCGGCGATCATCGAAAGCTGCCCAACGCGCCTGTTGCTGCCGAACGAGCGAGCAATCGAGCCGCAGATATCGGCGATCTACCACCGTTTTGGCCTCAACGACCGCCAGATCGAGCTTCTGAGCCGGGCAACGCCGAAGCGCGACTATTACTGCCAGTCTCGCCGCGGCAATCGGATGTTCGAACTCGGCCTAGGTGAGGTTGCGCTCGCCTTCACCGCAGCCTCTTCCAAGACCGACCAAGCCGCCATCGAGCAGCTCCTTGCCGAACACGGCCAGGACGGTTTCGTACCCGCCTGGCTCCAGCACCGTGGCGTCGCCTGGGCGACAGACCTGATCCCCAATCTCGACAATCTGGAGAGATCGCTATGAGCCGTCTTAGCTCTTTACTAGCCGCAGGCACGATCGCCCTGTCGCTTGGCACCACGTCGCCCGCGCGGGCGCAGTGGATCGTCTTCGATCCAAACAATTATGTCCAAAACGTCCTCACCGCCGCGCGGGAACTGCAACAGATCAACAACCAGATCACCTCGTTGCAGAACCAGGCGCAGATGCTGATCAACCAGGCGAAGAATCTGGCAAACCTGCCTTATTCGTCGTTGCAGCAACTGCAAGCGTCGATCCAGCGGACCCAGCAATTGTTGGCTCAGGCACAGCGCATCGCTTACGACGTCCAGCAGATCGATCGCGCGTTCTCAACCAGCTATGCGCCGGTCACGGGCGGCCAGTCCAGCCAGGTGTTGATCAGCAACGCTCAATCGCGGTGGCAGAATTCTGTCGCTGCGCTACAGGACGCGCTCCGAGTCCAGGCCGGCGTCGTCAGTAACCTCGACACCAACCGCGTCCAGACGTCGGCGCTTGTAACGTCAAGCCAGGGGGCCAGTGGCGCCCTGCAGGCAACCCAAGCCGGCAATCAGATCCTCGCGCTTCAAGCACAGCAACTCGGCGATCTCACGGCTGCCGTGGCGGCGCAGGGCAGGGCGCAGGGACTTGAAGCGGCACAGCGCTCGGTCGCGCAAGATCAGGGCCGCGAGCAGCTCCGGCGGTTTCTGACACCGGGACAAGGCTATCAATCCTCTAACGTGCAGATGTTCCACTAATGAGCGATATAAAAGCATTCAAGGCGCTGTCGCTGGCAGTGTCGGCCGGTGTGTTCGTTGTCGCAGCCTGCACGATTCAGCTTCGTGGTGGAGAGGATCCTTCTTCGTCGCGAACGACAGATCAGACCACGAACGTCGATCCTACTGACCTCGCCCGCTGCCGCACCGTCACTCCGCAAGAAACGGCAAGTTATCGGCACTGCCAGCAGGTTTGGGCTGAAAACCGGCATCACTTCTTTGGCAGGAAGGACGTTGCCGGCGCGTCTCGCCGCCCGGATCCCGTCGCCGGCCCAACACCCGCGCCAAAGGATCGGAGCCGGATGCTGCAAGGATATCCATCCCTGGCATTACCTGAAGAGAGCACGCCATGACCGGTACCGGGATCATCGATCAGTTCCTGGAGACGTTTACCCGCTACATCGATAACGGCTTCGGGCTGTTGGGTGGCGATGTCGGCTATCTCGCAACGACGCTGGCAGCGATTGATATCACGCTCGCGGCACTGTTCTGGAGTTGGGGGCCGGACGAGGACATTATTGCGCGCCTCGTCAAGAAAACGCTGTTCGTCGGCGTCTTCGCTTACCTCATAAGCAACTGGAACAGTCTGGCACGCATCGTCTTCGAAAGCTTTGCTGGTCTTGGGCTCAAAGCATCCGGCGCGAGCCTGTCCGCAACAGACTTCCTTCGACCGGGAAAGATCGCTCAAGTCGGGCTTGACGCCGGCAGGCCGCTGCTCGACTCGATCTCGAATCTGATGGGCTACATCAGTTTCTTCGAGAATTTCGTCCAGATCGTCGTCCTCCTGTTCGCCTGGGTCGTGGTGCTACTCGCCTTCTTCATTCTGGCGATCCAGCTCTTTGTCACCCTGATTGAATTCAAGCTCACGACACTGGCCGGCTTCGTGCTCATTCCCTTTGGCCTGTTTGGCAAGACCGCTTTCGCTGCCGAGCGGGTGTTGGGGAATGTCATATCTTCGGGGATCAAGGTTCTGGTCCTGGCCGTCATCGTCGGCATCGGTTCAACGCTGTTCTCACAGTTCACCTCGGGCTTCGGTGGCGGCCAGCCGACGATCGAAGACGCGATGACGCTGGTGCTCGCCGCGCTCTCGTTGTTGGGCCTCGGCATCTTCGGCCCGGGAATCGCAAACGGCCTGGTATCCGGCGGACCGCAACTCGGTGCCGGCGCCGCGATCGGGACGGGACTTGCCGCCGGCGGTGTGGTTGCGGCCGGCGCTGGCCTTGCCGCGGGCGGTGCTGGTCTTGCTGGCGGTGCGATTGCAGGTGCAACGCGCGGTGGCGGGGCGGTCTTGAGCGGAGCATCCGCGGCTTATCGAAGTGGCGGCCTTGCTGGCGTCGCGGAGGCTGGGGGATCGGCGGCCATGAGCCCGTTGCGTCGCGCAGCGGCTGCACTCGACGGAAGCGGGCAAGCGGGCGAGCAGGCCGCCAGCACTTCGGTTGAAGGGCGGCCTGATTGGGTGCGGCGCATGAAGCGAGCCGAGAGCATTCGGCATGGCGCGTCGGCGGCTGGCCAGGCGGTGCGCTCCGGCGATCAAGGTGGCAGCGGCTCGTCCGTGGACTTGTCCGAAGGAGAGCGCTGACACGGCCGAGCCTTCGCACTCACCACCTGATGCCGGCTACGTCTCAAACCCGGCCATCTCACGACTGCAAACCGACCGTTCGATCCAAGGGGCAACATCGATGTTCAAACGACCTTCCGTCCATTACGGGCGCATGCCCGAGCCGATCACGCCTTATCAAAAGGCAGCGCAAGTTTGGGACGAACGCATTGGGTCAGCCCGCCTACAAGCCAAGAATTGGCGTTTGATGGCATTCGGCTGCCTCATGTTGTCGGCCGGCCTCACTGGGGGACTTGTCTGGCAATCGAGCCAGGGATCGATCACGCCCTGGATCGTCGAAGTCGATCGGCTTGGTCAGGCCCAAAGGGTTGCGCCGGCCAACATCGACTATCAACCCACCGACGCCCAGATCGCCTACCACTTGGCGCGGTTCATCGAGGATGTCAGGGGCCTGCCGGCCGACGGCATTGTTCTGCGCCAGAACTGGCTTCGGGCCTATGATTTTACCACCGATCGCGGGGCGGCCGCGCTCAACGACTATGCGCGCAACAATGACCCCTTTGCCAAGCTAGGCAAGGCGCAAATCTCCGTGGACGTCTCGAGCGTCATTCGCGCGTCTCCGGACAGTTTTCGGATTGCATGGATTCAGCGCACTTACGACAACGGCTCGTTGAGTTCGACCGAGCGTTGGACCGCAATTCTCACGATCGCGATCGAGACGCCGCGCGATGCCGAACGCCTTCGCAAGAATCCGCTTGGCCTCTACGTCCGCGCCATCAACTGGTCAAAGGAGTTGGGTCAATGACCAAGACGACGCCTGACGCTGATACAAAGTTTCTAATCCCGCACCGCCCCCCCAATCCGGCTTGGTTCGAGTTCGTGACGACGAAGCGTGCGTTCCTGTCGGTTTTTCTGCTTTGCTCGTCGGCCCTGGGAGGGTGCACGACATACATCCCGCCGACAATTAGCTATGACGCCGAAGTTCCGCCGTTGCCGGCGCCTCCGATGGTTCTCGACGACAGAGCACAGCCCCTTCACGTTCCACCGCTCTGGAAACCGACTCTTGGCGGCAAGTCGGGAGGGAAGGAAGAGCCTGAACCCGTGAGCCGCGTTGAGACTGCAAACAGCGCAGCGCGAGTCGAGCCGCGCAAGCGCGGGTATTTCAACGCAGCGCAAATCTACGCGTACAGCCCGGGTGCACTCTACCAGGTGTACGCGGCACCCGGGCAGATCACGGATATTGCGCTCGAGGAAGGAGAGCAATTGACGGGATCGGGACCCGTCGCGGCCGGTGATACCGTGCGCTGGGTCGTGGGAGATACCGAGAGCGGGAGCGGCGATACCAGACGCATCCATATCCTGGTAAAACCGACTCGCGCGTCGATCGAGACCAACCTTGTCGTCAACACCGACCGGCGCACTTACCTGATCGAACTCCGATCTCGTGACCGGCCCTATATGCCGTCCGTCGCGTGGTATTACCCGGAAACGGCACGGGAGAAATCGCGTTCCGCTTCCCTGAGGCCGGTTCTTCCGGATCCATCGCAACGCGTCTTCCGCTATGCGATTGAAGGCGACAGCCCGCCCTGGCGGCCGCTTGCCGCCTATGACGATGGCCGAAAGGTCTATGTCGAATTCCCGCAAGGAATTGTTCAAGGCGAAATGCCGCCGCTCTTCGTTATCGGTCCCGACGGCAAAACCGAACTCGTCAACTATCGCGCTTACGGCAATGTGTTGATCGTTGATCGGCTGTTTGCAGCTGCAGAGCTCCGGCTTGGCGGTGAACACCAGCAGAAGGTTAGAATTGTCAGGACTGACGGGAGGCGGTCGTCATGAATGCCGAGAATGGAAGTGATCGAGTGCAGGCCATTCCGCCGCAAACACAGGACGAACAGTCCAGCCAGTTCCGGTTGAGAGCGGAGCAACCGCGTGTGACACGGTTGTCGCGGAAGGTTTTGGCGGGAGGAAGCGCGGTTGCCTTGCTTGTCATAGGCGGGACAGTGTTGTGGTCGCTGCAAACCAGCCGCTCCCGGAACCAGGCGGGCGGTGAGCTTTACAGTACCGACCATCATAATATCGCCGACGGAATTACGGCGCTGCCGAAAGACTACACCGGCGTTTCGCCCCAGGCGATCCCGCAGCTTGGTCCGCCACTCCCTGGGGACCTTGGACGGCCGATCCTTGCCGCTCAGGGCCAGTCGCCCACATTAGGTGCCACGGCTCCTGACCCGGAACAGCAGCGTCGGGACCAGGAAAGCGAAGCAGCCCGCGTCAGTCATTTGTTCGCCTCGACCAACGGGAGAGAAGTGCGTCCACCGGCTGTCGCGGCTGAGGGGAACGATCGCACAGCTCCGTCGAACTCGACCACTAGCAGCGACGACAGATATGGGCAGAATGGTCAGGACAGAAAGCTAGCCTTTGTCGACGGGTCCGTGGATCGCCGCACCGTAAGCCCCGACCGCGTCTCCAGGCCAGCTTCGCCGTATATCGTGCAGGCGGGAACCGTGATTCCGGGCGCCCTGATCACGGGGATTCGGTCCGATCTTCCAGGCCAGATCACCGCGCAGGTGACGGAAAACGTGTTTGACACGCCAACCGGTCGTCTGCTCTTGATCCCGCAGGGCGCACGTCTCTTGGGCGTCTACGACAGTCGGGTTGCGTTCGGTCAGTCGCGCGTGTTGCTGGTTTGGACACGGTTGATCATGCCCAATGGCCGCTCGATTGTTCTCGAACGCCAGCCTGGCACGGACCCTTCAGGATATGCAGGTCTTGAAGACCAGGTCGACAACCATTGGGTCGAACTGTTCAAGGCTGCCGCACTATCGACCTTCCTGGCCGTTGGGACAGAACTCGGGTCTGGCTCAGATACCGGTAGCAGCAACAGTGCAATCATTCAGGCATTGCGCCACGGCGCTGCTGACTCGCTGAACCAGACTGGACAGCAGGTGGTTCAGCGCAGTCTCAACATCCAGCCAACATTGACGGTGCGGCCCGGCTTTCCGATTCGTGTCAACATCAATCGCGATCTCGTTCTGGAACCATATCGAGGGTGATTGCACATGCCAAAACTCAAAATCGGAGCGATCCCAGACGAAAAGCCAGTCAAGTTGAGTCTTGAGCTGCCGGCGTCCGTGCATCGAGATCTCGTCGCCTACGCCGAGGCGCTTTCGCGCGAAACGGGCCAATCGGCAGACCCTGCCAAGCTGATCGCGCCGATGCTGGCCCGGTTTATGGTCACTGATCGAGGTTTCAGAAAGCTTAGGCGTTCAAGTCACCCGTCATCTGAAGGAGGCGAGGGATAGCGTTCGGCCAGGAGATCCAGGAAGCGCGCAAGCGCCGGGTTCTCATTGTTCTCGCGCCAGTGTGCATGGAAGCCCATGCGGCTTGATCCGGATCCGTCCTGTATTTCCCGATAAACCAGGCCGGAAAAGTTCGCGCCGATGTCAGCTTCCATGACTAGACTTATTCCCAGCCCTATGCTGACGAGGCTCTTGATGATACCCCGGCTCACGTCATGCCGCTCGATCTTTGGGCGCCCTTCGTTGGCAACCAGCTTTGAAACCAGCAGCTCCTTTATATCATTTCCGGGATCGCGTTGGCTCAGAAGAACTGTCTCGTTGTGAAGATCGGTCCAGTGGATAATGTTGCAGGTGACCAGAGGATGATCCTTTGGGAGCACAATGAGAATGCGTTCGCTCCAAACCGGCAGACTTGTCTGACCGGATAGCGTACGCCGCCCAGGGACAACGGCGACATCGATCGTGCCATTGCGAACGGCATCCATCAGATGAGTACGTGACCGTTCGGCTGTGGTGAGTGTAACCATGGGAGTTCGCTTCCTGAATTCCGCGAGGCTGGCGCGCAGATTGCCGGCAGATATCGAGGTGCAGAAACCCACCGAAAGGCGGCCCGCCTCGCCGCGGCCGCTCGATCGGCCCGTTGCGACCAGTGTGTCGAATTGCTCAAGGATCATTCGCGACATTTGCAGGATCGTCCGCCCGGCAGGCGTTGGCGCGACCCCGCCGGTCGAACGGTCAAAGAGAGCCACTCCGACCAGGTGCTCAAACTGGCTGATCGAACGACTCAGCGCGGAATGCCGCACAGCCAGGAATTCGGCTGCCTGTCGAAAGCTTCCGCGGTCGGCCGCAACGACCGCGGCTCGCAAGTGATGTAGACTGATATTGGTCGATTGGACAGGGCGAGACATATCTCGAGATCGCGGTCGCCAGTGCTTGGGAGCTTGTGGGATTGGAAGCGCGCACCCGCTACGCAGCTTTCAGCGCTGGCTCCCAGAGTACAGGTGAGCGAAGTGTTCCGGTGTCGCGGACCCTGGATAGTGCGTCTGCTGAAATCTCCAGATAGCCGGCAACTGCTTGGGTGTTTCCCAATGTCTTTGGCTGCCCTGCGCGGCGCAAAGGCCACCCGGCACGGCGCAAGATACGCTCCATCCGCGCGTCAGTTACCGTAATGACTTCTGTTAACCGCCGCGAAAGGCCGAATTCGATCATGCCCGCGAAGAGCTCGTAGGTCGCGCCGGTCAGCCCGCGCATCGTTCCGCGCGCTTCAGCGTCAACATCCAGCGCGAAACGGCTGCTTTCCCAGACCGACAGACTCGCTTCCAAGGACTGCCCATCGAGCAGAACCGGAAACGTATCTCGCAGCATCGTCGGTCCGGTCGATGGAAGCAATCGCACGCAGCCTTGAACGCTGTAATTGCTTGATCGCTGAATCAGGTAAGCAGGACCGAGGGCGTCAAATTCATCGATTTCCATGTCCCCGCTGGTCTGAACGTCCCATGCCAGTCGTTCCTTGAAAACCCGGTATCTCAGTCGGTGCATCTCACAAAGTTCTTCAGCGAAGGCTCCATAAAACTCTCGTGTGATGATCTGCATCATGATTGTGCCTCCAAAGCCGCAGGGTAGGGCATTGAAGGCGAATCGCTGGGGATGTGCAGCCTCCTCAGCTAAGGAGGGGGTGATACCGAGATCCGCTGACCAGGGGGCAGAATCTTCCAGGCCGGATATGACGATCGGTTCGAGCCTTACCGGCGATCTCTGTCGACGCCGGTACAATCCGCATCATCGGGCGCTCCAGTTCTTCCGCCCATTGCCGCAGCTGCTGGATGTGTTTGGTTGTTGGGGCAAACTCCTCGACCCGCGGAAATTAAAACCCGGCATTGATCATCGTATTCAGCCTCGTGCCGAGCGTCCCATGGTATTTCCAAACCGCCCCTGGCGAACCAATCTGTCCACGTTCACCCTCGGCGAAATATCCATTGACCGACCGAGTCTTGCGACCCTCCGCATCGCTGATCCAGCGCGGGTGCGCCGCTGCCATAAGGATCGGATGCTCGATCGTAAAGACGAAATGTTCGCCGGGAACCGGTGTCTTACGGATCACATGCACGAGGCGGCCAAAATCCTGAACATAATGAAAGGTCAGCGCGCTATAGGCGAGATCGAACGTCGTCTGGGGCAGGTCCAGCATGTCCAGATCGGCCATGCGATACTGGATGGCGGTGTCCGCGGTGTCTGCCCTGGCGCGCTCGATCATACTTTGCGACAGGTCGAGACCAAGGACCGAGGCGGCGCCCTGCGCGCGCATCCGATCGCCTTGAGCACTTGATTCGCGAATAAGGCGTGCTTCAAGTGGGTAGCAGGACCTGTGCGTGTCGGATCGATTGCGGCTCACCGGAGCCGAACTCAAACGAATCGAGCCCCGCAAGATCGAGCGCACAAGAGCCGGCTCGTGCACGCCATCGCCGATAGCAGTTGATAGCGCCGCATTGCGGCGAACTACGAGCAGGCAGGTCTTGCCGTCTTCTCGGCGATTGGTATCGCTGCGGTGTCTATCTTCTGGCTCTGATCGATGAGTTCTGAAGCTAGGTATTTCGACCAGCGGCAACAAAACGTGCAACTGCTTGGATCGTCGATCGAACGCCCAGCTTAGCCTTGGCGTTCTGCAGGTGAAATGCCACGGTATAGTGGGAGATGCCCATGATCCGGCCAATCTCCCAGCAAGATTTGCCCTGGGCGGCCCAATCTAGACATTCAATCTCCCGCCGAGAAAGCGAGACACCATCAATCTGATCGCGGGCGCGCAGCTTACGTTGTGCATGTGCATGGAAAAGCGTTGCCATAAAAGGAAGCATACGAGCATGCCGGCGTACGGAACGTCCGAAGGACTGACCTCGTTCGTTGGCGGCAAATGTGACCGCAGCAATAGCTCTACCGCTATCGTGAATCGGAACAGTGAAACCGCAACGAATGCCAAATCGGGCGGCTTCCTCGAAAAGCTTACGGGATGGCTCCGAATGTGCTTCTGGTCCGAGACCAAGGCCCCACTCAAAGGGTTTGTCCCGGCGGAGGGATTGAATAATTACAGGATCGAACCGATGATACTGTTGCTGAACGTAATGCGAAGTCCAGCTTGCTGGATAGGTCGAAATCAGAAACGGCTGCGCACCAGGCCTGGAAGGCAGAGCGAGGTAGGCGAAACAACACAGATCAAGCGCCGCTGCAGTTTCGGCCATCCCCAGCTTAAGGTCGTCGACGTCAGTACTTTCAAGGAGTTGATCGACGAAAGATTGGAAAACGTGACGTATCGTGGTCTTCCCGCTGCCGGTACTTGAAAAATTGCCCGCATGACTTTCGTCCCAATCAGTAAAACCAGATATCTTCTTGTTGGTCTCGGCTGGCATTTTTGAACTCTCTTCAGGCCTTGGTCCTGTTCTCGGATTGCGGGTCCATATGCCTCGTCACTTTGCGGCGCACGGGCAACGCCGGTGATGCGTTTCAGGATAACGCGCGAACACTGCGAAAAACCGGAGGCACCATCGGAAGTTGCGATCGATCTGATCGCAAAAACATATCAAGGTCTTCGATAGCGGTCGTTAGATCGTCCAAGCCGGCGCGCAGTCGGACTGCTAGATTATCCCATTCGAACCGAGAAGTCGGTCTGATGATCCACCGCTCGGTGTTGGAGCTCGGCGACGACTCCTTATCGATGTTGTTCGGGGGTCTCAAATCCTGCGCGGCTGCGTATAAATTCGCCGAATTTCCGCGCGACTTGGCTCTACTTTCGCAAGTTCGCACCGCAGTTCCGACTAGAAGAGGTCGTCCAAAAGGAGATTCAAATGAAGGTCGGTGTTCCCAAGGAGATCAAGACACACGAATACCGCGTAGGGCTGACGCCTGGGGCCGTCCGTGAATATGTAGCCGCCGGCCACAGCGTAGTGGTTGAGACCAATGCCGGCGCCGGTATTGTCGCGACGGATGACAATTATCGTAAAGCTGGCGCGACGATCGTTGACTCCGCGCGCGAGGTGTTCGCATCGAGCGAGATGATCGTAAAGGTCAAGGAGCCCCAACCTTCCGAATGGACCCAGCTGCGAGAGAACCAGATCCTCTTTACATATCTGCATCTGGCCCCGGATCCGGAACAGGCTAAGGGACTCATGAAGTCCGGGTGCACCGCAATCGCCTACGAAACCGTGAGTGATGCGCATGGTGGACTTCCGCTGCTTGCGCCGATGAGCGAGGTCGCGGGCAGACTTTCGATTGAAGCGGCCGGCGCGGCCCTGAAGCGGTATGCGGGCGGGCGGGGGCTGCTCATCGGCGGTGTGCCGGGTGTTCAACCGGCCCGCATTGTGGTGATCGGCGGCGGTGTTGTCGGTACGCACGCGGCAAGGATGGCGGCGGGCTTGGGTGCTGAGGTCACAATCCTGGACCGTTCGATACCTCGGCTTCGCGAACTGGATGAGCTCTTCGAGGGTCGCGTTCGTACCAGGTTCTCAACAATCGATGCCGTTGAGGAGGAAGTATTTGCGGCCGACGTTGTCATCGGTGCGGTGCTTGTTCCTGGCGCCAGCGCGCCGAAGCTGGTGCGCCGCGGCATGTTGAGCTCGATGCGCAGAGGCTCCGTGATCGTAGACGTAGCTATCGATCAGGGCGGATGCTTCGAGACCTCGCGTGCGACGACGCACGCCGATCCAACTTACGAGGTGGATGGCGTCATTCATTATTGCGTCGCCAATATGCCCGGAGCTGTCCCGCTCACCTCAAGTCAGGCCCTGAATAACGCGACGCTGCCGTTTGGCTTGGCTCTCGCCAATAAGGGATTTGCAGCCGTGCTGGAAAATCCGCATCTGCGCGCCGGCCTCAACGTCTACCGGGGACGGCTCACTTATAAGGCCGTGGCCGAGAGCCTCGGCCTGCCATTCTCACCGATTGAACAGGCTGCGGCCTGATCCCAGAGGTCCCATGCGGGACGTTTCCTCCCTGACTTGGCGGGCCACTCCTAACGGAGTGGCCCTTTTTCTTGAAGACTGTACAACTCCGCGTCAGGCAGTCTGACTTGCTCTCGAACGCGGGGACCAGATCGGGCAGCGACCAAGAACTTGTACAGATGGCGTTTTAACCAGCCCGACGATACGTTCGTGTGAGCGTCGGGGCGATGAAGGCGGTGCTGCGGTCGCTGGTGAATACGTCCGCTGTGGTCATTGGCCGCGGACCGAGCCATGGCTCCTTCAGTTCATCATAGGCCTGGTCCTACGGGCCGGATTCTCGGTTTTGGGAAGAGCGAGAACTCGTCGAGCGCAAAACAGCCGCCGAGGCTTGGCGCTACCTAGCCAACTTTCGCATCGTACAGTACGCTCAGATTTCGTGGTTCGTGCGGACGGCTGCTTCTCTTCCCACGGCGCTGGCAAATCAACGGGCAGCGCCTCGTTCGCAGCCTAGTCGTGCGCATTCTCCTGCCCCACGCTGTTTTCGATCTCCACCACATGGGGCCCGCTGCGTCCGCTCAGCGCTCACCGCACCCTGGGATCCTCACGCAACTCAGCCTCTTCGCCCCGCGCGCCGATCCGCGGCATATGCATAGCCACAACCCCCGAGTGCTGCGAAACCAACATCACAGGGCGGCCGAGACCAGGAATGCGACATTCAGGCCCTGCGACATTTTCGCTCGTGATCACCCGTTCGATCACAGCCGATACCAGGGCATCGCGCCTTCTGACCAACGGCTCAGAACCTGAATGACGCAGAACCCAGCGATTGCTCCGCCCGGCAAAAGTAGACCGGCCGGATCGCAGTATCCGGCTGTGTATCGCCGACACCGATAATTTTGGTGTCAATTGGCTCCCTCTCTCCGAGGACGCCAACAGTCCGACGACGCCGGAAGCTGACTCGGTCCAGTGTGAGCAGGGCGACAATATCTTGTGCGGCATTCTCTGCACGCGCCAACTCGATCGGCTCGCGAGAAAAGTGATCAGCTGCCGAGTCGGTCATAGCGACCCCGCGGGTGGCCCGATCGTCACCCAGAAACCCTCCGTCAGGCGCAAGAAGTTCTTGAACAGCACGTGCCCGTGTTCGGTGAGAACCGACTCCGGATGAAACTGCACGCCATACGTCGGTTGATAGCGATGTGCCAAAGCCATGATCTCGCCTTCCTCCGATCGCGCTGTCACTGTGAGATGCGGTGCGCATCCCTCCTTGAACTTAACAACAAGAGAATGGTAGCGGCCAACACAAAGTGAGGACGGAAGCCCGCTGAATAACCCTTGACCGTCATGCGTTACGTACGAGGACCGACCATGCATCGGGCGATGCGCGCGCGCGACGTGTCCGCCGAAAACGCTCCCAATGCACTGGTGTCCAAGGCAGATGCCGAGAATAGGGACGCGACCCGAAAGCTCGCGGACGACGGCGGTAGATATTCCGGCCTCGGTCGGAGTGCAGGGGCCGGGGGAGATAATGACCGCGCGCGGCTTGAGGCGAGCAAGTTCGCTGACGCTGAACACATCGTTGCGGATAACCTCTGTTGCTTCACCAAGCCTGCGAAAATAGCGGGCAATGTTGAAGACGAAGGAGTCGTAGTTGTCGATGATGGCAATCAAAATGCACCCGATCCTTCAGCGCGAAAAGCGTCGAAGATGCGCTGCGCCTTGGCAAGCGTCTCCTCGTATTCGGCCTCCGGGTCCGACATCGCCGTTATCCCGCTCCCTGCATGAAAGACGGCCACATCGTCGTCGATCGTTACAGTTCGGATCGCAATGTTCGTGTCCATGTGCCCGTTGAAGCTGATGAAGCCGATCGCCCCGCAATAGACCTCGCGCGCCACACGTTCGATCTCCGCAATGATTTCCATCGATCGAACCTTTGGCGCCCCGGTAATGGAGCCGCCGGGAAAGCAAGCCCGAAGTAAGGAAACGGCGTCCTTGTCGTCTGCAAGTTCACCCGTAACGATCGACACGAGGTGGTGCACTGAGGCATAGGATTCGAGGTTGCACAGCGCTGCGACCTCGACCGAATGCGCAGTACAAACACGTGACAGATCATTGCGCAGAAGGTCGACGATCATGATGTTCTCGGCACGGTCCTTTTCAGACGTAGCGAGGATTTCAGCGCGGTGCCGGTCTTCCTCCGAATCAGCGGAACGCGCGACCGTGCCCTTGATGGGGCGCGTTTCGACCCGTCGTCCGTCAAGCTTTAAGAATCGTTCCGGCGAGCTCGATGCAATGATCAGCTTGCCATAGCGCAGGAGGGCCCGAAGGGGGCCGGGTTCAATGATCGTAGCTGGCCGTAGAAGGTGAGCGGATCGAATGAAGTCGACACCCTGGCGCTGAAGCGCTGCGCAATGTTGGCTTGGAAGACATCGCCAGCCAGAATCAAGTCGATGACGCGCTTTACCGCCGCGATATAGTCCTCACGGCTGAAATTCGAATGCCATGCGCCCACGCGGGCGGGGGCGGCATCTCGCGGTGTGTTTGGGCCGGCAAGCAATGCTGCAAACTCAGTGGCTCGACGGTGTGCACGCGCGCTCCGACGTGTGGGGTCCTGCTCCGGCCATCCGGTGGAAACGATCCAGCATCTGTCGTCACGATGGTCGTAGCTTATTACCACGTCATAGAAATGCAGGACGGATTGGGGCAAAAGCTGACCGAGGACTGCTGGCGCCGGCAAGCGCTCCAGTGTTCTGTTCAGATCGTAAGCAAGGAAGCCGGCCGCGCCTCCCTGGAAGGGCGGAAGATCGGGACGATGCTCTTGGGGGTACCTGGCGAGCAGGGTGTAAAGAACTTCCCACGGATCACCCTCGAGAGCCTCTCCGTCGCAACTCGCCTGTCCGTCCGCGATTATGTAGGTCCCGAAAGGATCGCAGGTCAGATATGAATAGCGACCAAGCAGCTCATGCCGTGCCGCGCTATCCAGAAACGTAAGGTGCGCTCGATGCGCAAGACGCAGCATCGCTGTAATGGGCTCGATCCACTGCAACTCGCGGACGCAGATCGGGCTGTCAGCCACGGATGGCTCGCGTGCTGTGAGACGTGTTCGGATTGGAATTCCCAGCGCAGCGGAAGCGACGTTCGTCGTTCGGGAGCCGCATGGTCTTGAGATCGATTTTCAGGCTAACCTCCGCCAGTGGGATCGAGGTGCCCAGCAACCTCGCTTATTGCTGCCGTTGAGGCGGAACCCGCATCTGTTGCTACATTGTAGTCGGCGGCGAATCGCAGTTCCCGCAGGGGTCGTACCCGTCTGATCGCTTCCTGGTATAGCTCATGCGCCTTGTAAGCCGCGAGCTCCATCTCGTTGTTGAACTCACCGTACACCACGACGTCGATATCGTTGCCGAGCTGGTCGGTCTTGCGATTGCGAGCAATTTCGAGCCGACCTGCATGTGGGATTGTGGTGAGAACCAACAGGCCTTCAATGATTTGGTCGACCTGGGCCTTATCCTTGGCCGTGAACAAGACGATGTGACGAATCATAGGTGGCCTGAGTGCTGTCGAAAGTAGGTCGCATAACTATCTCGGGATCGAGCCCACCGCAACGCGACCGCCGCATGCCGAGTCGCAATCACTGCGGTGGCGTCGCCGCAGGAGGTTCTGCCGGTGCCCTGGCTGTTCAGCCCGATCCATCGCGACGCCGAACCGTCGAGCGCGCATATATCAGGCGAAGCTTTCCATTTGGCGCAGAAGTTCATCGTCAAAGTCGACCATCGGTGTGCACATAGCCGCCGCACTACGGTACGATGATCGGTTAACATCGACGCCGCAGATCATCGCGATCCGATCGCGTTGTTGCGCTTGGTCGCAACGGCTCGGATCATGATGCCGGAGAGCACAACACGTCTGTCCTGCCGGACGGCAGTATGTGATGGACGAACTGCAGGCGTTGTGCTTTTTAGCCGCCGCGAACTCCATCTTTATCGGCGACGCACTATTGACCACCAAGAGGCCCGCAGCGTGACCGTGACGAGAACTCGCCGCACCGGCTCGGCATCATGTCTGGGCTTGCTTACGTGAAACGGGCAGCAAGTACGCTGCGCGCAAACTCCAGTAGAAGTGAAAAATGCAGATCACGTTGATGGAAAAAAATTCACGGCACCTCGATGACCCAAGCCGATCTGCACTATGAAGACTCGATTTCGATTGATCGTACGCCGTTGGACGCGGCCGGAGTCCTGATCGACGAACGCATCGAAATCTACCACATCGAAACCGAAGCGCGCTTTGCCACCTATGTGATCGAGGCGCCCCAGGGGGCCGGCGTGATAGGCCTGAATGGTGCGGCCGCGCGACTCGCGATGCCTGGAGATAAAGCCATCATCGTTGCATATGCCTTTTTTGATGAGGCGGAAGCAAAAACGTTCAGGCCACGCGTCGTGCTGGTTGACCAAAAAAACCACATACGGCCAGGTTGAAAGCCGAAAGGCCGATCATGGAGTCATTGTCTTCAGCGGCTAATGGAATCTTTGTGCGATCGGTGGCGATCCTGAGAGTTAAGAATGAACCCAATCCATGCGGCCAAACTTGGCGACTATGTCGCGGCCTTGCTCACGCAGAATGAAGACGACCGGCTGCGCGGCCTCAAGCCACGCGCAGGCATCGACTTCGTATCGAACGATTATCTTGCGCTAGCGAGCGCGCCGCGCATGAAAAAGGCTGTTTCCGCCGCACTCGAGGCTGGCACTCCGATCGGAGCCGGCGGCTCGCGGCTTCTGCGGGGCAACTGCGAGGAGCACGAATGTCTCGAAGCAGAAGCGGCTCAGTTCTTTGGGGCGGAGGCGGCGCTTTTCTTTGGCGGCTGTTATGTCGCGAACTTTGCCGTCCTGACAACATTGCCGCAGCGAGGGGACTTGCTCGTGCTCGATTCGCTCGTGCATGCCAGTATTCATGAAGGAGCGCGGGCTGGGCGGGCCGAGTTTCGGATAGCCGCCCATAACGATCCGCACTCGGTCGAAAGCACAATCCGTGGCTGGCGCGCCCAGGGCGGAATGGGTCGCGTCTGGATCGTGGTCGAAAGTCTCTACAGCATGGATGGTGACTTTGCGCCGCTCGAAGACCTCATCGCGATTGCGGGCCGACACGACGCTTTCCTGATCGTCGATGAGGCGCATGCCACAGGCGTCTATGGCGAGCAGGGACGAGGGCTCGCCGCCTCCTATAAGGGGTGCGAGAATCTTTTGGTCGTTCATACCTGCGGCAAGGCGCTGGGTGCTGCAGGCGCGCTCGTCACTGCGTCCGGCGTGCTGCGGGACTTCATCATCAATCGCTGCCGTCCCTTTATCTTCGCCACCGCGCCATCACCGTTGATGGCTGTCGCAGTGCGGGAGGCACTTTTAATCCTGCAGCAGGAACCTGAGCGTCAGCAGCGTCTAGCCAACCTGGTCGCGTTCACGCGTCGGGAGATCGTCGTGCGCGGCCGCTCGAGCCCTTCGAATTCACAGATCATTCCGTATATAGTGGGCGACAATGCGCGTGCGATGCGGCTCGCCTCCGCGCTGCAGGCTCGCGGCTTTGACATCCGTGGGATACGGCCGCCAACCGTGCCAGCGGGAACGGCACGCTTGCGAATTTCCCTGACGCTGAACGTCACGGAAGATGATGTATCCGAAATGCTTGATGCGTTGGTTGAGGAGACGTGGGGTGACTGGAATGAATCAGCGGATCGTGGTGACAGGCACGGATACGGGAATCGGAAAGACGGTCTTTTCCGCAGGACTGGCCGACCTCCTCGGCGCGAATTATTGGAAGCCGATCCAAGCCGGCCTCGACGGAGAGACCGATAGCGAGCTCGCCGCACGGCTCGGGGGTCTCTCGCCCGATCGCATCGTGCCGGAGCTCTATCGTCTTCGAGCGCTCGCTTCGCCCCATCATTCGGCCGAAATTGAGGGCGTTCGCATCGACGCAGACACGCTCGATTTGCCGGACACCGGAGAGCGCCCGCTAGTCATCGAGGGGGCCGGCGGGCTGATGGTGCCGGTCAATGGTGATACACTCTACATCGACGTCTTCGAGCGATGGCGGCTACCAGTCGTGCTTTGCGCGAGCACGGCACTGGGGACGATCAATCACTCACTGCTTTCGATAGAGGCTTTGCGAAAGCGCGAGATCCGCATTCTTGGGATTGCCTTCATTGGCGAAAGAAATGCCGAGACTCAGAGTGCAATTCGCGAGATGGGGCGGGTGCGTTGGTTAGGGCGATTGCCTTGGCTTTCTCCTCTCACACCAGACGCGCTGCACTCGGCGTTCAAAGCCTCGTTTGTTGGTGATGATTTCATGCCATGATGCCGAAGACGAAGTCGGCGATCTGGCATCCGTTCACGCAACACGCGCTTCAATGGTTGCATCCAGGCCTTTGGCTCAAGCTGGAATTCCCGATGGGCGACGTCGAAGAGCGATGCGGCATTTTAGTAACTCAGGCCACGGTTTTGAGGACTTGATAACGATAAGCCCAGGGCAGGAGTCGATCGATCTCGCTATTGGAATCAGTGAGATAGGCAAGCCGATCGACGTCGTATTTGGGTCTGCGCGTGACAAGGACGCGGAACAGCGCTGGCACCATGTCCAGCCGCTCGCTCTTGTCCTGACCGATCCAATTCGCCGCGACAACAGGGGCAGGTCTTGTCGTTGATATCGACGACAGCCTCGATCCGCGGCAAATGCACTGGCAACGCTCCGCGATTGCGCGCGGCGCTTGCGAACCCGTGCCGTGCGGCAGACAGTATTCGCCGCCATTCGGCGATCTTAAGATCGAGACCGCCGATATCATCAACCCGCGTTCCGTGACGGTTTTGAAGCAAGCCCTCGGAGGCCGTGGAGTACATCGGCTGTTCGCCAATGGCGGCATCTGTCTTGCCACGGCGTCGCGCCGCCCTCATCCGCCAGAGAGCATACGTTGGGATCGTAAGCCCGGTGGAGGCCTATTCGGGCAAGGCGGAGCTGCGCTTCATCGGTCACCACAGCCGGACCTTGCCCTGGTCACCGCTTTTCAATTGACCGCCTCGGCTGCTGCGCAGCTGGCAGCGTCAGTGTATCGGGCTCCGATCGTGCCAATTTAAAGGGAGGGGACGCGCCGAACGGCTTTGTGGGTGATCAGTGCGCCTCGTCGGCACGACGGCTGTGACGGGCCGGTCGCCAACCTTCACATCCGGAGCAGCTGGGACATGATTCCTGAACAAGCCGTACGGCAAGCCGAGTTAGAACCGTTGGATTTGTTTCACCCCCCGCGGATGCACGTAGAACCTTCTCTGCGAGGCATGCCTTCAATGAAGAGGTCCGCATTGCTTCGGGCACCATTTGGACGGCATCGTCCAGCACGCCCCTCAATACAGAGCGCAGGGTCGTGTGTGAGGAGCTTGCAACGGTCATGGGGCTACTCCAAAAGAGGATGCGATCTTTACGTATCGGCTCCGGCTTTACCCAGCTAGTCTTCCTGAGAAGGTCCGTTGAAGTCGGCGTTCAATGGCGCAGTTTCGACCAGCGGCTGGCGCGGTCGGCGTTGGGAGCCATCACATCGACAAATACAAGGAATATATTTAGCCTCGGTGACACTGAAGCTTGGGATTCAATTTCTTTGTTGGTTCTGCTTTTCCGGGATAATGTTAGGAAAAATGTAAGCACCAACCGCATCTGCACAGGTCGCGCGGCCGAGAGGTCCGCTCAAAACTGATAGAGGAGGCACTGAATTGTTACGATGGCATTCGACTATGGACAATTGTCAAGACGAGAGGAGTAAGGTCGAATGCAGGCCGGCTGTTTGCGGGCAGCTCGTTTGGCTGAGGGGCGATATCATCCGCGCGAATAGGCGGCAGGCGATCTTTTTCCAAGCATAGTTCGGAAGGCTCGCCCTCGACCAACACGAACGAGGGCGCGCCCGTCCGATCATGGCGCGATGCGGAACGCCCCTGCTACCTGATGCAGCCCGCATTCAATGGTCAACACCATCGGGCCCTATGGACGGAAGGCGGGGTACCCTGGACCGGCGATGCACGCCCGCGCAGCGCCTGCAAGGCCTGATGCGGGCTCTGCTGGGGCATGAAAGCGTTTACAGAACATTCGTCTAGCCTCGATGCCGGAAAGCTTCGCCACTTCGGCAATAACTGGGTTGAGCGTGTGTCGGTCGTTGAGCACCACGAATCGTGGTACGCCCCTATCAGTCGACCTTCGCTGTTTTAGAGAAGATCTCGCGGGACACCATCGGGATCGCACCGCCTCGCGTAGGGTCGGCATATGTGCCGCCCGCCGATGCGTAATCCTTACCGACGTGACGCTCGAGCAAAAGGCCGATTGACGCGAGCTCCGGGATCTCCTCATCGGTCAACTCCCGCATGCGGGCCTTGCGTGCGAGCGCCGCCTCGACGAACGGAGCCAATTCCTCCCCCTTTCGCCGAATGCGCTCGTCCTCACGCTCTTTCAGGATTGGCATGACCTCTCTTGCGAACAACTCGTTCGCCTCGCAGATATGTTCATGTTTGTTCATGCCAGACTGCTGGATGAAGATCATTTGGTCGATCCCGGAATCATCATAGCTCTTGAGGTGCTCGCGCACGCTCCTTGGGGTACCGATACTGCCCGCGCCCGGGATATCCCTCATGTCATCCTTGACTGTTTGGAAGCGTCGCCACAGATTTGTCCGCCCCGGACGGTGCTCGCCGTAGACGGCGTAATGCGCAATCGAGTATCCGAAGAAGCGGAAACCATCGAGACCGCGATGCTGACTTGATGATCTGGTAATATTCGTCGCGCCAGACCTTGGCCTGTGATGCCTCCACAAAGCCGAACACCAGTGCACCGACACCGTTGCGGGCAGCGCGCAGGATGCGATCGCGCCGGGAGCATGCCAGCCAGAGCGGCGGGTGCGGCTTCTGCAGCGGCTTGGGAACAATGTTGCGCGTCGGGCATCGTGAAGAACCTGCCCTCGTATCCGGGATATGGGCGCATCGTCAGCATATTCGCAGTCTGCTCGACCCCCTCGTGCCACATCGCACTCTTTTGTTCAGGCTCGATGCCGAAGCCGTGCATTTCGATCAGCGACGCCGATTCGCCGGTTCCCCACTCGACGCGACCGCCGGAAATCAGATCGAGCGTGGCGATGCGCTCGGCGACACGCGCGGGATGATTATAATTCGGCGGGGACAGGCAGATGCCGTGCCCTATGCGAATATTCCGCGTACGTTGTGAAACAGCGCCAAGGAACACTTCCGGCGCTGAAGAATGCGAATATTCCTCGAGAAAATGATGTTCGACCTCCCAGACGTGATCAAAGCCGAGGCGGTCCGCGAGCTCGATCTGCTCCAGCGCGTCGTTCAACAATTTCTGCTCGCTTCCCTCATGCCATGGTTGCGGCAATTGATGTTCATAAAATAGACCGAGCTTCATTGGTGCCTTCCCTTGTCGATGGCAAAGTGCGGGCCGCTGCATGCATTCGCCGCAGGCATTGATATGTGATGCCACACGTTTGCGATTGACACGCGCGGCCAAGCAAATCGGCGGCAAATATGAATGGATGATATTCGAAGATCCGGCCATTCAGGATTCGACAAAGTCGGGAACCCTTTAACCCTCGCTAGACGTCTGAACTCTTGGGCGGTAACTGCGACGCCGACATGGCGATGCATCGGTGTCCAAGCAATGGGCGTGCCGCCGAAGACGAGCCTGCGAAAGTTGCTTTAAGAGGTCCAAAACCGGGCGGTTCGCGTCTGCCGGCGGAATAGTTGCACCTCAGTGTAGGGCCTCGGACATGGACGTGTGGAAGCGGACACGGCCAAACACGACGGAACGTCAAATTACGAGGCTCTAGAGCGTTTTCATGGTTGGTGACGATAACCGGCATCGGCGAGCAAGTTCAGGCATTCTGTTGGCGAGAAGCGGGTAAGGGCGTCGGCGATTGCGTTGTCGAGGGCTTCGAGAGTTCGCGCGCCTGCCTTGCGCAGCAGGGACTTTAATTTGGCGAAGAACTGCTCGATCGGATTGAGGTCCGGGCTGTATGGCGGCAGATAGCGCAACATCGCACCGGCCGCCTCAATGGCTTCGCGGACGCCCCTGACCTTGTGGCTCGACAGATTGTCCATCACGACAATGTCGCCCGACCGCAGCGTCGGAACGAGGAACTGCTCGACCCAGGCGAGGAATGTCTCGCCGTTCATCGGGCCGTCGAAGACGCACGGCGCGGTCATGCCGTCCTGGCGCAAAGCTCCGACGAAGGTGGTTGTTTTCCAATGGCCGTGCGGGACTGTGCAAACGAGCCTCTTGCCGCGCGCGCAGCGGCCGTAAAGCCGGGTCATTTTGGTGGACGCGCCGCTCTCGTCGATGAAGACCAGGCGCTCCGGGCTCAATTCCGCCTGACCGGCGCGCCATTCCACACGCGCCTCGGCGACATCGGCCCGATCTTGCTCCGCAGCTCTCAGTGACTTTTTTTGAGCGTCAGGCCGAGCTGGCGCAGGCGCTTCCACAAGCAGCCGATACTGACCTTCACGTCGTGCGTGGCCAGCAGCCACGCCCGGATCTCCTCCAGCGTGGCGTCTGGCTTGTGCACGATCCGCTGGCGCAGCGCTTCATCGTGAGCAGCAAGTTTCGGAGCCGGCCCGCGGCTCGACGGGCGAGCCGTCGTCTCGCCAGTCGCCCGCCAACGCCCCAGCGCCTTGTAAATGTAGGAAACGCTGACCCGCAGCAGCGGCGCTGCCTGATACGCTCCCATTCCGCCGTCGACGACGGAAATGACCCGTTCACGCAAATCTTGAGAAAGGTGCTCCCATCAAAGCCTCCGCCTCGAATCAATGCGGAAACTGAATCATGGAGCAACCGCGCTGGGAATCCTCCGATTCCACCAATTGTGAAAATGCTCTAGCTCCCAACTCGATTAATGTCGTCTCGGCAAAGGAGTCCTGGAGACGCAGACCTGCCCTTGTCTGTTGACGTCGCATCCAAGCGATCTAAGCACCTGGATGGCCTCATGGAGGTATTCAATTGCACGCCTTCGAACTGCGCGGTGTCGGCGAACACCGTGTTAGTCGTCAGGAAGAGGCTGTTGAACATGGCGGAATGGTATAACCGTCCTGTTAGCCGGCTTGAGGCCACAAAGACGCTGCTGTCGAACCTTACCGCGGAAATGATCCAAGGGACAGTTGGCACCCGCCATGACATGTCAGCTTCGTAGCTGGAGCCTACAGCTTCGCGGCAACTCGACGTGCCACGCAACCAAAGCAGTGGCCAGCACTTTGTCTCACCAAGTGAGATTCGATACCTTCAGCGAACACGTCCGCGTCCCCGAAATCTGTCCAGGTCGGGTCGGAACCGATATCTTTGCTTAAACCAACAATACAGAGACAAGCGGAACCTATGTCGAAGGCTTCGAATATCGCCGACGCTGTTGCCTTCGCGATTGCCACGCCAATGGCGCTGGACCGTCGCCGCGTGGAAGTAGTGCCGACACTGCAAGTATCCGCCGAGCTTGTCGTTGTCACAAACGATGTTCAAGGTCGTCTTGCTTTCAGATTCGGCTCATTGTGCGGTCGATGCCGTGCCATTCAATTCAAGAGAATGCCGCGCCTAGTTCTGATCCGTAGCGTCGCACCGGACTGCCTCAAATGTCCGCGCCAGCGATAGATTGCGGCTTCAAGTGCATTGGTCGAGACCTCATTGTCGAACGAATAGAGGCTATCCTCCAGTGACGCGCGCGGCACGGTCCGGCCTGCATGACTGAGCAGATGCTCAAGAACGCACAGTTCGCGGCGCGTGATCTTTAGCAGCCAGCCATCAACAGAAGCTTGCCGGCCGATCGGATCAAACTCCACATTCCCGAGTATGATGGGTGGGGTGGTCATTTGTGTTGATCGTCGCAAGATGGCTCGCATCCGCGCGATGAGTTCGTCAGTCGACACCGGCTTGGGCAGGAAATCGTCCGCGCCACCGTTGAAACTTGCAATTCGGCGATCGAGATCGTTGAGGCTGCTTATCACTATCGCAGGTATCGATTTTCCGTTCCGCCTCAATTGCTTCAGCCAGGCCAGGCCATCTCCATCGGGTAGAGCCAGCTCAAGCAGGAGAGAATGTCATAGCGCGCGCACCCGAGAGCGGCGGCCGCTTCGTCCAGAGTGCGTGTCACGTCAACGGCGAACCCGCAATCCAAGAGTGGTCCTTCCACGGCATGAGCAAAGTCAGCTTGATCATCAACCAGTAGCGTTCGCGTTTTATCGTCTCTCATCAAGCTGCACCATAACGATTGGACGGAGCCTCGCCGATTGCAAGGCCCCGCGGCTCTCAAAAGCTCTCGCTCTGCCGCAAACCGCCGCAGTTGGGATCAACCACGAACAGGGTTAGCCGAGGGGCAATCGACCTGATCCGTCATCGGCGTCGCGGGACTTCGGCTGTCTGCTGTGAACCGCATGCGTCGCGGGAAACGCTCAACGCGATCACGGCGTTGACAAGTGGCTCCCGAATCAGAGGGGCGAGCAGTCGTAACGACACGCTTGCGCATTTGTACGCCGACCGCGGCGGTGGTCGAACCCGCGGTGGCGGGCACTACGCGCGTCGGCACACGCAGTCGAAACCAGAGCAGATTGGAGAATGACCGGATGCGTGGCTGAACGGATACGAGAAAGCGGCATTTGAAGCTCCCGATTGTGGGTCCAGGTCGGCGGTTGGTGTTGCTACGCCGTTGACCTGTGATGACAGATGCTAGGTTTGCGCGCGTTCAGGTAAAGCATACGGCGCAGCGGACCGATCACCGAGCGGTCCGCTACGCAGGACAAAACAAGCAATGCTGCTCCGCGCGACACAAAAGACCTCTCGGTGGAACATGCATGCAGAACGCCACCAATGCCGAGATCCAGTCAGGCACGTCCCGACGCTGCAGGTCATCGAGGGGCAGCGAACATTGGCGAGTTCGTTTGCGCATCGGCACCGTCATGCATGTGGTTCGGGTGGTATTGCCGCCTGCAGTTCAGCTCGCGTAACGAACAGCGCCGAACCCTCCGATGTTGAACCCGGAATCAGCTTGCTATTCCATCGCCCAAGGGCGACGCGAAGACTGCCATCCCTGCTCTGGACGCGATTGTCCTAATCCCGGCGCAAGTGGAGTCGGTGGTGGTTCTATCGCCTGGGCATAGGCCGTGTTGACAATCGCTCGCCGCGACGAGCGCTCGGGGAGAATGACGGGGTCGCGCAGTGCGACCTTAAGGGTGTGAGGCATTCGCATTTCTTTCACCGTCAGGAAATCATGCACGACCGGAGAGTCTCGCAATCTACAATCTGACGCCGCGTGCGATTCAAGCCCCTTCTCGGGAGGCAAATTGCGTGAGTATCTAAAAACTTGCAGACCTGCTTACGCAGTGGGGCAAATGTTGACCGCCGCAAGGCGGAGCGTTGGCGGAATATAGCTTCGGCCGCTTGGGGTATGGCGGTCTTCGTCGGTGGTCGGGATAGCTGGCCCCAACGCCGCGCCTGCGCTCCGGCAGGAGAATCGACAAAAAAGTAACGCCGCCCGTTAAGAGCGAGGTGAGCCGTCCGAGGCGCGGAGCGCGCTGCTATTGCAGATCAAGCGACGTGACCCCGAGTGTCGGGGGTTGGACACGCCATTGCGCCGAGGGTTCCTGCGACACGCAAAACAGGCAAGATTAATCAGGCGTCGGCGTTTGGCACGAGCCTTGAAAGGACGAAGGCGTCCCGCATCGCTTCCCCAGGATCCGTCACGATGGCTTACATGATAGTCGTGTCCCAGTGCACCGTCTGCGGCGCATGTGAGTTCGAATGTCCCAACGCGGCAATCATCCTCAAGAGCGACCTGTATGTGATTGATCCAAAGAAATGCACCGAATGCGACGGGCATTTCGACACGCCGCAATGCGCCGCTGTCTGCCCCGTTCCCAACACCTGCGTGCGGTCATAGAGGAGCGGCCGATGAGCGCGTTCATCAGGCGAAGCAAGATTGGGGTTCAATCGGCCGCAGCCGCCTTTCTGATTGGCCGCCTGATTGGAATGGTCGCCGAACTCGCGCTTGCCGTGACTGACCCGTTGGCCTATGCGGTGGAGCGTGCATGCCACAACCGTCGGGGATCGACCCTGCCAGAGCGGAGCGCACAATGGTAGCTGTACAAGAGACGGTCGAGCGCGTCCGGCGCATCGACGTCGACCAGTATCGATATGGGTTTGAGACCCTGATCGAGTCCGACAAGGCCCCCAAGGGGCTGTCGGAGGACACCGTCCGCTTCATCTCTGCAAAGAAGAATGAGCCCGCCTGGATGCTGGAATGGCGCCTGGAGGCATTCCGCCGCTGGCTGACCATGACCGAGCCGACCTGGGCCCGGGTCAACTATCCCAAGATCGACTACCAGGATCTCTATTACTACTCGGCGCCGAAGCCGACGAAGACGCCGTCGTCGATCGACGAGATCGATCCGGAAATCCTGAAGACCTACGAGAAGCTCGGCATTCCCTTGCGCGAGGTCGCGATCCTGGAAGGCGTCGAACCGCCGCCGGGTGGCGCGCCATCGGCCAACCGCAAGATCGCGGTCGACGCCGTGTTCGATTCGGTTTCCGTCGCGACCACCTTCCAGAAGGAATTGAAGGCCGCCGGCGTGATCTTCATGCCGATCTCCGAGGCGATCCGCGAGCATCCCGAACTCGTGAAGAAATATCTCGGCACTGTCGTGCCGACGTCTGACAACTATTTCGCGACGCTGAACTCGGCGGTGTTTTCCGACGGTTCGTTCGTCTACGTGCCGCCGGGCGTGCGCTGCCCGATGGAGCTGTCGACCTATTTCCGCATCAACGAGCGCAACACCGGCCAGTTTGAGCGCACGCTGATCATCGCCGACAAGGGCGCCTACGTCTCCTATCTCGAAGGCTGCACCGCGCCGCAGCGCGACGAGAACCAGTTGCACGCCGCCGTGGTCGAACTCGTCACGCTCGACGACGCCGAGATCAAATATTCGACGGTGCAGAACTGGTACCCTGGCAATTCGGAAGGCAAGGGCGGCATCTACAATTTCGTCACCAAGCGTGGCGACTGCCGGGGTAAGAATTCGAAGATCTCCTGGACCCAGGTCGAGACCGGCTCGGCCATCACCTGGAAATATCCGAGCTGCATCCTGCGCGGCGACAATTCGAGCGGCGAGTTCTACTCGATCGCGATCTCGAACGGTTTCCAGCAAGTCGATAGCGGCACCAAGATGATCCACCTCGGCAAGAACACGTCGAGCCGGATCATCTCCAAGGGCATCGCCGCCGGCAAATCGCAGAATACCTATCGCGGCCTGGTCAGCGCCCATCGCAAGGCGACTGGCGCGCGCAACTACACCGCCTGCGACTCGCTTCTGATCGGCGACAAATGCGGCGCGCATACAGTGCCGTACGTCGAAGCCAAGAATTCGTCTGCGACGTTCGAGCATGAGGCCACGACCTCGAAAATCTCAGAGGACGTGCTGTTCTACTGCATCCAGCGCGGGCTCAGCCAAGAGGAAGCCGTCGGCCTCGTCGTCAACGGCTTCGTGAAAGATGTGCTGCAGCAACTGCCGATGGAGTTCGCGGTGGAAGCGCAGAAGCTGATCTCGATCAGCCTTGAAGGTTCGGTTGGTTAAACCCATCCCGCCAAGGGTCGCGAATGACGCGCCTCGGGATGATGCTCAGGAAGATTGTGATGTCACTACTTGAAGTGAAAGATCTGAAAGTCCGCGTCGAGGAGCGTGAGATCCTCCACGGGTTGTCGCTCACGGTGAACCCGGGCGAGGTCCATGCGATCATGGGGCCGAACGGCTCCGGCAAATCGACGCTCTCCCACGTCATCGCCGGCAAGCCGGGCTATGAAGTCACCGGCGGGCAGGTCCTGTTCAAGGGCGAGGACCTGCTGGAGATGGCGCCCAATGAGCGTGCCGCGAAGGGCGTGTTCCTGGCGTTCCAGTATCCGGTCGAGATTCCCGGCGTCACCACCTGGAACTTCCTGCATGCGGCACTGAACGCGCAGCGCAAGGCGCGCGGCGAGGACGAGATGTCGTCGCCGGCGTTCCTCAAGAAGGTTCGCGAGGTCGCCAAGTCGTTGAACATCCCGCAGGACATGCTGAAGCGCGGCGTCAATGTCGGCTTCTCCGGCGGCGAGAAGAAGCGCAACGAGATCCTGCAGATGGCGCTGTTCGAGCCGGCCGTCTGCATCCTCGACGAAATGGATTCCGGCCTCGACATCGACGCGCTGCGGATCGCGGCCGACGGCGTCAACGCGCTGCGCTCGCCGGAGCGTGCGATGGTCGTGATCACCCACTATCAGCGTCTCTTGAATTACATCGTGCCCGATGTCGTGCACGTGATGTCGAAGGGCCGGGTCGTCAAAAGCGGCGGCAAGGAGCTGGCGCTCGAGCTCGAGGCGTCCGGCTATGCGAAATTCCGGGGACGCGGACTGACCGCGCTAAGGATATTCCGATGAATCTGATTCTGGCAAATACCAACCCCGATCGCGCGGCGAGGGGCGTTTTTACCGCCGCGCGGGGACGGTTACCTGGTGCCGGCGCCGTCGCTGATGCTCGCGCCCACGCGTTCGAGGCATTCGAGCGCGCCGGTCTGCCGCACCCGCGGCTCGAGGACTGGAAATACACCGATCTGCGGGCGCTGATGCCCGAGGTGCTGCCGCTCGCACCCCACCCCGATGCGGCCGCGCTGGTGCGTGCGGAAGCCGCGGTCGCGCAGACAGCGCTCGAGGGATCGGCCAAGCTGGTGCTGGTCGACGGCGTGTTTGCGCCTGACCTGTCCGACGTCGCAGCTATCGGCAAGGGCGTCAACGTCCGGACGGTGCGGGAGATTCTGGAGAACCCAGCCAGGGCCGACTTGCTTATCAGTCTGACAACAGATGCGATGATCTCGCTGAACGCCGCGATGGTCACTGACGGCGTCGTGGTCACGGTTGACGATGGTATCGCGCTGATCCGTCCGATCCAGATCATTCACGTCGCGACGAAGCCGTCGTCGTCGGCATTCACGCGCTCGCATCTGAGGCTTGGCAAGGGCGCGCAGGCCACCCTGGTCGAGAACTTTGTTGCGGCCGATGGCGCGAGCGCCTATCAGTCTCACGACGTCGTGATCGTCTGGATTGATGAAGGAGCGAATCTTTCGCATCTGCGCGTGTTGGCTGATGCAACTGACGCCGCAAACATCTCCTCGAGCATAATCACGGTCGGCGCGAAAGCGACAGTCAATTGTTTCAACATGACCTGCGGCGGCGCCGTCAGCCGTTATCAGGGTTTCGTCACACTGGTGGGTGCGCGGTCCGAGCTCTCCGTCAATGGCGTCAACCTGCTCAAGGACAGCCAGCACGGTGACACCATGCTGCTGATTGACCATGCCGCGCCGCATTGCACGAGCGGAGAGACGTTCCGCGCCGTTGTCGACGACCGCGGCCATTCCGTATTCCAGGGGCGCATCATCGTTAACGCGCAGAAAGCGGAGGGCACGATGACGATACGGTCGCTGCTCTTGTCCGACGCGGCCGAGGCCGACAACAAGCCGGAGCTGCAAATCTTCGCTGACGATGTCACCTGCGGCCATGCGACGACATCAGGCGCGCTCGACGACAGCCTCTTGTTCTATCTGCGGGCGCGCGGCCTGCCTGAGAAGGAGGCGCAGTCCCTCCTGATCCGGGCGTTCCTCGGCGAGGCGGTCGAGAAGATCGCAGACGATGGTCTGCGCGAGTTCGTGAGTGCCGAGGTCGCACGCTGGCTGGAGACACGGCGATGAGTACACATCCGGCGGTTTGCGGCAACGCCTACGATGTGCTGCGCATTCGTGAGGACTTCCCGGCACTTGCCATGCAGGTGTATGGCAAGCCGCTGGTCTATCTCGACAATGCTGCCTCGGCCCAGAAACCGAGGGCGGTGCTTGACCGCCTCATGCAGGCCTATACAAACGAATATGCGAATGTGCATCGCGGCCTGCACTACCTCGCCAATGCCGCAACCGAGGCCTATGAGGGGGCCAGGACCAAGGCGGCGCAGTTCGTCAACGCCCGCCGCTCAGAAGAGATTATCTTTACCCGCAACGCCACCGAGGCGATCAACCTCGTGGCCTGGTCTTACGGCGTGCCGAATATCGGCGAGGGCGACGAGATCGTGCTCTCGATCATGGAACACCATTCCAACATCGTGCCCTGGCATTTCCTAAGGGAACGACATGGCGCCGTGATCAAATGGGCGCCGGTTGACGACCGCGGAAACTTTCTGATCGAGGAGTTCGAAAAGCTCATTACCCCCCGCACCAAGCTGATTGCGATCACGCAGATGTCAAACGTGCTTGGCACTTTGGTGCCGGTCAAGGATGTGATCAAATTGGCGCGCGCCCACGGTATCAAGGTGCTGGTCGATGGCGCGCAGGGCGCCGTGCACCTGCCGGCCGATGTGCAGGACATCGATTGCGATTTCTACGTCTTCACCGGCCACAAGCTCTACGGGCCGACGGGCATCGGTGTGCTCTATGCCAGGCACGCGCACCTCGTCGCGATGCCGCCCTTCAACGGCGGCGGCGAGATGATCCGCGAGGTGGCGCAGGACTGCGTCACCTATGGCGATCCGCCGCACAAGTTTGAAGCCGGCACGCCGCCGATTGTCCAGGCCATAGGTTTGGGTGCGGCCATCGATTATGTCAATTCGATCGGCAAGGAGCGTATCACCGCGCATGAGCAGGATCTCGCGGAATATGCGGAAGGACGCCTGCGTGAGATCAATTCGGTGCGGCTGGTCGGCACTGCGAAAGGCAAGGGACCGGTGATCTCGTTCGAGCTGAAGGGCGCCCATCCCCACGATGTCGCGACCATCATCGACCGGCAGGGCATCGCGGTGCGTGCCGGCACGCACTGCGCAATGCCATTGATCAAGCGCCTTGGTGTGCCAGCGACGTGCCGTGCGTCGCTGGCCCTCTACAACACGTATGCGGAAGTTGATGCCCTCGCAGACGCGCTTATCACCGCCCATAAGCTGTTCTCATGAACAGGCGGCCGGGGACCCCAAGCCGAAATGGATAGTTCCGCCGCTCACGCCGCGTATCGCCGCACCTGTGTGAACCCATATCACGCGCAAATTGCGCCTGGGTGAGGAAGTCCGTTCGGTAGCACCGATCAAGAACGACGGCGTGGTCCGCGGGATGAACATCGGCGAGGCGCTGGTCTATCCGGGCGATATCGAAATCGCGCGGCAGAGGGAGCGCCTTCTCGGTCAGCTCGACGAGCGTCGAGCTCATGACGCAGGGCGTCCTCTCCATCATACGCGCTCGCGGCAAGGCTGGTCTTGCCGGATCGATGGATAGCTCGGGATAATCGGCTTTTAAGCCGTAACGCCTCAACGCATCGGTTGGCGCGGCCTGGATCCGGGCATGTGGCAGGCTGTGGCGCGGTATCCGTTCGAACGACCGACTGTGATCCTCGCGGAAGCCGTGCTCCGGCAACCGCGTCGGCGGGGCGGTTTCGGCGATCTTGGTAGCTGGTCGGCAAGATGGCATTGCGATCCAGATGGCGGCGCGGCCACCCAGAATGGGTGGCATTTGCCGCCCCCTCATCAAGGTGAGCAGCGGTCGCCCCTTCGCGGCGGTGGATGGTGCTGACGCGGGTCCTGGCTGGTGGAGCTCGCCGCGCTGCTTCGCCTCGCTACGTTCCGCTTTCCGCCCGCGGGCGCGCCAAGCACGGCCGACGTGCCGCGGCTTCTCAATAAAACATCGGCGGTGAAACGCCATGCGTGCTCGTCCTTGTTTTCTATCGCACAGGCGCAAGCATGTCCGTCTGCGGATACTCCCCCGGTGTCGGGTTTGCGACAACGGCCCGTCCAGTCTCGCCGAATACGCCCATCTTCTTGCAACTGCACGGAGCTTTTGCGCTTGCGCGGGGCTGGCACGGTCGTTGCAAAACGCTTGGTTGAGAGCCGTCGTCGCAACGGGAAACCTCATAAGGATACCAGCATGAGTCTCGTCACCACCCAGAGCATCGCAGAGATCAAGGCCCGCAACAAAGAGCTCGTCCAGGAGGTGCTGAAGATCTATCCGGAGAAGACCGCGAAACGGCGCGCCAAGCATTTGAACGTTCACGAGGCCGGCAAGTCGGATTGCGGAGTGAAGTCCAATCTTAAATCCATTCCCGGCGTGATGACGATCCGCGGTTGTGCCTACGCCGGTTCCAAGGGCGTGGTCTGGGGGCCAATCAAGGACATGATCCATATCAGCCACGGTCCAGTCGGCTGTGGTCAGTACTCGTGGGGCTCGCGACGCAACTACTACGCCGGCACGACAGGCATCGATAGTTTCGTCACTTTGCAGTTCACCTCCGACTTCCAGGAAAAGGATATCGTGTTCGGCGGCGACAAGAAGCTCGTCAAACTTATTGACGAGCTCGAGGAGCTGTTTCCGCTCAACAACGGCATCACCATCCAGTCGGAATGCCCGATTGGCCTGATCGGCGACGATATCGAGGCCGTATCCAAAGCGAAGTCGAAGGAATTTGGCGGCAAGACGATCGTTCCGGTTCGCTGCGAGGGCTTCCGCGGCGTATCGCAGTCGCTCGGCCACCACATTGCCAACGACGCGGTGCGTGATTGGATATTCGACAGGCTTACGCCCGAGGACAAGCCGAAGTTCGAGCCGACGGCCTACGACGTGGCGATCATCGGAGACTACAATATCGGCGGTGACGCCTGGTCATCTCGAATCCTGTTGGAAGAAATGGGGCTGCGCGTGATCGCGCAGTGGTCCGGCGACGGTTCGCTGGCCGAGCTCGAGGCAACGCCGAAGGCGAAGCTTAACGTGCTGCATTGCTACCGCTCGATGAACTACATATCCCGCCATATGGAGGAGAAGTTCGGTATTCCATGGTGCGAATACAATTTCTTCGGTCCCTCAAAAATTGCCGAGTCGCTGCGCAGGATAGCGGGCTATTTTGACGACAAGATCAAGGAGGGGGCCGAGCGGGTGATTGCAAAATATCAACCGCTGGTCGAGGCGGTGGTCGCAAAATATCGCCCGCGCCTGGAAGGCAAGACCGTGATGCTGTTCGTCGGCGGACTACGCCCGCGACATGTGATCGGCGCATACGAGGACCTCGGCATGGAAGTCGTCGGTACCGGATACGAGTTCGGCCACAACGACGACTATCAGCGCACGGCCCAGCACTACGTCAAGGACGGCACGCTTATTTACGATGATGTCAATGGCTACGAGTTTGAGCGCTTCGTCGAGAAGATGAAACCCGACCTGGTCGGCTCGGGCATCAAGGAAAAATATGTGTTCCAGAAGATGGGTGTGCCGTTCCGGCAGATGCACTCCTGGGATTATTCGGGTCCGTACCACGGTTATGACGGCTTTGCGATTTTCGCGCGCGACATGGACATGGCTATCAACTCACCGGTTTGGAAGAAGACCAAGGCGCCCTGGAAGGATGTCGCGGTACCGAGGCTCTTGGCTGCGGAATAACTGACGTTTTCCGGGTCTCTTCCCAAGACTCGGGCCGAGTTTGATCACGATTTTCGAGAGGATCCCACCAATGGCACAGAATGCAGAACACGTGCTCGATCACGTCGAGCTGTTCCGCGGTCCGGAATACCAGCAGATGCTGGCCAACAAGAAGCAGATGTTCGAGAACCCTCGCGACCCCGCAGAGGTCGAACGCATCAGGGACTGGTCGAAGACGGTCGAATATCGCGAAAAGAATTTCGCGCGGGAAGCGCTGATGGTCAACCCGGCCAAGGCTTGCCAGCCGCTTGGCGCGGTGTTCGCCTCCGTTGGATTCGAGGGGACATTGCCCTTCGTGCACGGCTCCCAGGGCTGTGTGGCCTATTATCGCAGCCATCTGTCGCGGCACTTCAAGGAGCCGAGCTCCTGCGTCTCCTCGTCGATGACCGAAGACGCTGCGGTATTCGGCGGCCTGAACAACATGATCGACGGGCTTGCGAACAGCTATAACATGTACAAGCCCAAGATGATTGCGGTCTCCACAACCTGCATGGCGGAGGTGATCGGCGACGACCTGAACGCCTTCATCAAGACGTCCAAAGAAAAAGGCTCCGTTCCAAATGATTTCGATGTGCCGTTCGCGCACACGCCAGCCTTCGTCGGCAGCCACGTCACCGGTTACGATAATGCGCTGAAGGGCATCCTGGAGCATTTCTGGGACGGTAAAGCCGGAACAGTGCCGAAACTCGAACGCGCGCCGAACGAGAAGATCAACTTTATCGGTGGCTTTGACGGCTACACTGTCGGCAATCTCCGCGAGATCAAGCGCATCTTCGAACTGATGGGCATCCGCTACACCATCCTCGCCGACAATTCCGATGTGCTGGATACGCCGGGCGACGGCGAGTTTCGAATGTATGACGGCGGCACCACGCTGGAGGATGCCGCAAACGCGGTTCACGCCAAGGCGACGGTATCCATGCAGCAGTGGTGTACGGAAAAGACGCTCGCCTTCATCGCCGACCATGGCCAGGAGATCGTGGCTTTCAACTATCCGGTGGGCGTGTCGGCAACGGATGAGTTCCTCATGGCGCTGTCGCGCATCAGCAGGAAGGAAATCCCGGAGCAGCTGGCGCGAGAGCGCGGCCGCTTGGTCGACGCAATGGCTGACTCCAGCACGCATATCCATGGCAAGAAATTCGCGATCTACGGCGATCCGGACCTCTGCTATGGGCTGGCTGCGTTCCTGCTCGAACTTGGCGCCGAACCGGTCCATGTGCTGTCCACGAACGGCAACAAGGCCTGGGAGCGTAAGATGCAGGCGTTGTTTGCGAGTTCGCCGTTTGGGCAGAACTGCCATGCCTATCCAGGACGAGACCTCTGGCATATGCGCTCGCTGCTGTTCACTGAACCGGTCGACTTCCTGATCGGTAACACGCATGGCAAGTATCTGGAGCGCGATACCGGCACGCCGCTGATCCGCATCGGGTTCCCAATTTTTGATCGGCATCACCATCACCGCTCTCCGGTGTGGGGCTATCAAGGCAGCATGAACGTTTTGGTGAAGATTCTCGACAAGATCTTCGACGAGATCGACAAGAAGACCAGCGTGCCGGGCACCGACTATAGCTTTGATATCATTCGTTGATGACCAACGACGCCAAGCCATCGCCGGCAAACATTGGCGATGGCTTAAGCGTACGAGTGCTGATCTTTGCACATCATTTCGGTTGAGAGGAGAGACCGATGAGTTCGCTTTCGGCCAGGATCCAGGATGTCTTCAACGAGCCGGGCTGCGCCAAGAACACCAACAAGTCGGAGGTTGAGCGCAGGAAGGGCTGCACCAAGCAACCGCAGCCGGGCAGGGCGGCGGGCGGGTGCGCTCTCGATGGCGCCAAGATCGCGCTGCAGCCGTTTACCGACGTGGCCCATCTGGTGCACGGCCCGATCGCCTGTGAGGGTAATTCCTGGGACAATCGCGGCGCAGCTTCATCCGGTGCCAGCATCTGGCGCACGGGCTTCACCACTGACATGACCGAAACCGACATCGTGTTCGGCGGTGAGAAGCGACTTTATAAGGCAATCCGGGAGATTTTGGAGAAATACAATCCGCCGGCAATTTTCGTCTATCAAACCTGCATTCCGGCCATGATCGGCGACGACATCAATGCGGTCTGCAAGGCGGCGTCTCAGAAATTCGGCAAGCCGGTGATTCCGGTCAATGCGCCCGGCTTCGTAGGTTCGAAAAACCTCGGCAACAAGCTTGCCGGGCAAGCGTTGCTTGACCATGTCATCGGCACCGAAGAGCCGGACTACACCACGCCCTACGACATCAACTTGATCGGCGAATACAACTTGTCGGGCGAGCTTTGGCAGGTCAAGCCGCTGTTTGACGAGCTCGGGATCCGCATCCTCTCCTGCATCTCGGGGGATGGGAAATATCGCGACGTCGCCTCGTCGCATCGGGCGCGCGCAGCCATGCTGGTGTGTTCGAAGGCGATGATCAATGTCGCGCGCAAAATGGAGCAGCGTTACGGCATTCCGTTCTTCGAAGGCTCATTCTACGGCATCCAGGACTCCAGTGATTCACTCCGCAACATTGCGCGAGTGCTGGTCGAGCGCGGCGCGCCGGAAGATCTGATCGAGCGTACCGAGGCGGTAGTCGCGCGGGAGGAGGCGCGCGCGTGGGCCGCAATCGAATCCTACAAGTCCCGCCTTGCGGGGAAGAGGGCGTTGCTCATCACGGGTGGCGTGAAGTCCTGGTCCGTGCTGGCGGCGCTGCAGGAGGCCGGGCTTGAGTTGGTCGGCACCAGTGTCAAGAAATCCACCAAGGAGGACAAGGAGCGTATCAGGGAGCTGATGCGGCAGGACGTCCATATGATCGACGAAATGGCGCCGCGCGAAATGTACAAGATGCTGAAGGGCGCGAAAGCGGACATCATGCTCTCAGGCGGCAAAACGCAGTTCATCGCACTGAAAGCGGCGATGCCTTGGCTCGATATCAACCAGGAGCGCTGCCACGCCTATATGGGCTATGTCGGCATGATGAAGCTGGTCGAGGAGATCGACAAGGCGCTGTTCAACCCGATGTGGGAGCAGCTGCGCCGGGCGCCGCCCTGGGACGAACTGGTCAAGAAGACCAAGCCTATGGCGGAGCAGATGGACGCGCAGGCCGAGATCGCCACCGATCCGATGCCGGCGGAGACAACCCGGCGTGCGAAAAAGGTCTGCTTCTGCAATACGGTCGATCTCGGCACGATCGAGGATGCAATCCGCTCGCATGGTCTGACCAGCGTCGAAGCCGTCAGACAGCACAGCAGCGCGGTCGCCGGCTGCTGCAGGAGAAGGATCCAGGATATCCTGGCGGCCGTGTCGGCCCCCCTGCCGCCTGCCATGCCGCAGGCTGCGGATTAGGGACAACGTCATGGCTATCGTCATCACGCCGAACAAGGCCTGCGCGGTCAACCCGCTGAAGATGAGTCAGCCGATCGGCGGAGCATTCGCTTTCATGGGCCTGCGTGGGGCGATGCCGCTTCTGCACGGCTCGCAAGGGTGCACATCCTTTGGGCTGACGCTGTTCGTTCGGCATTTCAAGGAGGCGGTGCCGCTACAGACCACCGCGATGAGTGAGATGACGACCGTGCTCGGCGGCTATGATAATGTCGAGCAGGCTATACTGAACATCTACAATCGGACCAAGCCGGAGATCATCGGAATCTGCTCGACCGGGGTGACCGAGACCAATGGCGATGATGTCGATGGCTACATCAAGCTGATCCGCAAGAAACACCCGCAGCTCGCCAACTATCCTCTGGTCTATGTCTCGACGCCGGATTTCAAGGACGCATTTCAGGACGGCTGGGAAAAGGCGGTAGCGCGCATGGTCGAGCTACTGGTGGCGCGGCCAGCGGCCGAGGCGAAACGTGATCCCGCGCGGGTGAATGTCCTACCCGGATGTCACCTTTCCCCGGGTGACCTCGATGAACTCAGAACCATCTTGGAGGATTTTGGGCTGAAGCCAGCCTTCCTGCCCGACCTGGCCGGATCGCTGGACGGGCATATCCCCGAGGAGTTTACGCCGACGACCATTGGCGGCATCGGGGTCGACGACGTCGCGAGCATGGGCCAGTCCGGCTGGACCATTGCCATCGGTACACAGATGCGGCGGGCGGCAGAAGCCATGCAGGCCAAGACCGGGGTGCCGTTTCGCCTGTTCGAGCGGCTGTGCGGTCTGATCCCCAACGATGAATTCATCGCTTTCCTGAGCGAGATCAGCGGCCGCCCTGTGCCATCAAAATATCGGCGCCAGCGCGGGCAGCTCGCCGATGCGATGCTGGATGCACATTTTCATATCGGCGGTCGCAAGCTCGCGATCGGTGCCGAGCCTGACCTGTTATTCGACCTGTCCTGCATGCTGCACGAGATGGGCGCGCAGGTCACGGCGGCCGTGACGACCACGCAGTCGCCGGTGCTGAAGCGGATCAGGACCAACGAGGTGCTGATCGGAGATCTCGAGGATCTGGAAGAGCTGGCTCGGAGAGGGGGGTGCGATCTGCTGATCACGCATTCACATGGCCGTCAAGCGGCGGCACGGCTGAAGATTCCGTTTTTTCGTGCGGGATTTCCGATGTTCGATCGGATCGGCGCGGGACACCAGCTGACCGTCGGCTATCGCGGCACGCGTGATCTGATCTTCGATATCGCCAATCTCGTCATCGCCGACCGCGAGGACAATCATCAGCCTACGCCGGATACCTGGCGGACCTCGGCACCGCCCTTGAGGTCCGGCCGCCGCAGCTTCATCGACGCAACTGAGAGCTCGATTGCATGAAGGTCGCATTCGCTACCCAGGATTTGAGGCGCGTCGATGCGCATTTCGGTTGGGCCAAGAACCTTGCCATCTATGACGTTGGGCCGGGCGGGCACGTATTTCTGAAGGCCGTCCAGTTCGACGGCGATCTCAAGGAAGACGGCAACGATGACAAGCTCGCGCCCAAGATTGAGGCGATCAAGGATTGCGCCATCCTCTATGTCGCTGCCATCGGCGGCTCCGGCGCCGCGCGGGTGGTGGCGAACAAGATACATCCCATCAAAGTGAACGAGCCAGAGAACATCCTGGCGCTGATCGAGAAGCTCCAAGGCGTGCTGAAGGGTACGCCGCCGCCCTGGCTCCGCAAGGCGCTGGCCAAAGCAAAGGAGCGTACGTTCGATTTCGATGAATGAGGACGACATGACTAAGGCCCCAGAAGCTAGGCAAGCCGACAGCGCTCTTGCTGCGCCGTTCATCAAGGAGCTGGTCAAGATCTGGCGAGCTCAGGACACCCACGGGACCTGGGAGGGCAAGAGCGATCTCGAGCTGCTCGAACCCTACATCCTCGGCAAGGAGACGCGGCGCGCCCTGCCGATCGTTGGCGATCCCGATCCCGATACGGTCTGGCGCCTGGAGCTATTTTTCAATGCGGTCGCGCTCTCGATAGAGAAGGCGACGGGAGCGATGATCCAGCCGATGCTGAACATGCATCACGAAGGCTTTGGCCGCATGGTCCTGATCGGGGGCCGTCTGATCGTGGTGAACAAGCAGCTGCGCGACGTCCATCGCTTCGGCTTCGACAATCTCGCAAAGCTTGCGGACGAGGGTGACAAACATATCGAAGGCGGCATCGAGATGATTCGGAAGTTTCCGGATGTGGCAAATTATTGAGGGCGGCTCATGAGCGATCTAGAAGCACTGAAGGCAGAGATAAAAAAGCTGTCGAGCAAGGCAACGCAGGCCAAGATGGATCTGCACGACCTTTCGGAGGAATTGCCCCTCAACTGGAGCTCGATCCTGGCAGTGGCACAGCGAGCGCACGACGCTTTTGCCGAGCTCGAGCAAAAGCGCGAGAACCTGAAGGCGCTGGAAAACGCGTAAGAGGGCACAAGCATGTTATTTGCAACGCGCGACGGTCGCGACTGGACGCCGGATTACCTGATTTTGATCGATCCAGAAAAGTGTATCGGCTGCGGACGGTGCTTCAAGATCTGCGGTCGCGAGGTCATGACATTGAAGGGGATCAACGAGGAGGGCGACCTTGTCGACCTCGACGACGAGGATGATGAGATCGAGAAGAAGATCATGGTGATGAATGACGAGGGCGCCTGCATCGGCTGCGGCGCCTGCGCCCGGGTCTGTCCGACCAACTGCCAGACCCACGTGCCCGCCGCGGCAGAAGCGGCTTGAGAGCTGCCTCTGTCCGGCTTTTCGAACAGGCGCGGGGCTGTCCGCGGAATGACTCACGATCCGGGCAGTGCCTCACGATGTCGCGGCGTATGCGCGTAGGGTCGATGCAAAATTTCAGGTCGTTGAGACACGGAAGGCCGAGCACGTCAAATTCGATAGCATGTCTAGGTGGACGGGCTGCCGGCTTCAACGCCGGTCCGCGGTACCACCATCATTTGGGCACGAGTAGTCTGGGCGGCTCGACGCTGTCGGACGCCGATTGCCCGCCGGGCACCTCCGTGGAGACCCTTGCGGCGTTGTCGGCGATCGCGGGACGGCAGCTGCGGTGCGAGGGGATGGAAATGGTGCGCCGGATCGATGCCAGTCCGATCCAAACGGCGAATCGCCCGAACTGCGCCGAGATGACGGCTGTGAACGTCAACGACATCGAGATCAGCCGCCAAGTTCCGCCGGCATGATCCAACTGTTGGAATGGTTATTGCCGCCTCGAGTGGCGGCGGAAGGTCAAAGATAGCGGGGCCGTTTTCTCACCCGGCCGAATGCGGATGATCAGACGGCTGTTCGTCAGCTTCTGGTCAGTCAGGTCGATCATCATCGTCCGCGGAGTTTGAGCGGCACGAGGTCAGTCCCGCGCAACTCAACGACGGAGAGCGAATCTAATGCATGACCGAACCGTTGAGTCATCCCGACCCACACGCCCTAGCCAGGTCGATAGATCGGGGCCGGCCGCAAATAGCCACGGGTTTGCCGAACCGCTTTCAGAAATGCCGCCATCTCGGGCCAGCGCGTGGTTGAATTTGGTGAACCACAACAAATGGGCAATATGCATCAGCGCTTGCCGATCTACTTTGCAATTTCGAGTTGGCTTGCGGCCGATGACGCTCCCGAGCGTATTGCGACCCTTCGCGCATCGCCGCCGCGAGGAGAGCGACGGGCCGGCGTTGCCGCGAATGGCGAACGTCTCAGAGATCATTCGCAAGTTCTACAAGAGCCGACGTTGTCCAAATGCGCTGCCGAGCGGCATCCCCCAGCACCGGGCGACCGCCACAAAGAGCAGGGCTGATATTGCAACGGCAGCCTTAATCCCGACCCGACCGAATGGTGCGGAAACATGGCGCCGACGAGGTCCGCTGAACCAGCCTGCCCCAGGAGAAGCCGATGCCGCTATGGACGTCGCACTCCAACGCGATGTCGCAGCCGACCATTCGATTGGCGAGCCGGATAGAGCGATATATCGGTTCAATCCCGTTCGTGGACAGAGGTCGAGCCGACAGACAGCAGAGCCCAGGGTCGTCAACACCATCGGCGCTTCGTCGCTGATAACCGAGGCCAGCGCAGGATATGCGGGCACCGGAATTGCTCTTTGGAACATGCTCATCATCGTTTCGGCGCGGGTGACCAAGGAATGTATGACCGGCTTTGCTGCTTACGCGGCGGCGATGTGTCCAGAGCTGGAGCCAAGGCGCGGCGAGACAGAGAACGGTCATCACGGGCCGACGGTCTCAACGCCAGGGGATAACCACTCAAATGTACAGCCAAGTCTGCACATTGTCGCCCGGTGCGGGGCGGGCGCCGAGCGAGATGGTGCCCTCCCTTTCTCGGACAAACGGAGTGCATTCCAGCAACGCAGACGCGCAAAGAACATTCGACACGATCAAAGCTAAGCTCAGATGCAGGCCTGCCATGGCGCCTATTGATCGGTGCTCGGGTTGAGAGCGCGTTTTGACGTTACTGTGTGAGGCGCGCGCCAACCGCTTGGCCATGATTGAGCTCAAGAACCTGGATCGCCCGAAGCTGCGCCTTGTTGTCGTCCGTCAACCGCGCGGAGGCGCAATCAGTGCCCGGGCGCGACCGCAGTCACCGCAGTCATGGAGCCCATCCGCCGGCCTGACGTCGGCGGTCCAGAGCAATTGTTTTGCAACCCTTTTGTAGCCGCGTCCAGGGCGGCACTAGCCGCCAGAACCTAGAAGAATATCAACGCAGACACCAACAAGTTCAGAGCATGTCCTGTTCGGCGTGTGTATGTCATGCTTGTCGGATTATTGATGTAAGCCAGTCCTACGCTTGTATATACCCCGGGTGCCAGATGCGCGGTATATGTTCCCGAGATCGAAGTGCTGTCGCGATGTGCGAGCTGCCCTTTCGCCAAAGCAGCATCCACTGCAAAATTGCTCCACGTGGTATTCGTGGCAACAATGGCAATCCGATCAATGGGCCGGCTGTCAAACAGTCCCTTCGCATAAAGACGCAGCTCGTAATAACGGCTAGCTTTATTCAGGTCAGGCGGAGCGTACATTGCAGAGAAGCCACCATAGATACCACGCGACGCCAGGCCCTGGGCATCAGACTGCCAGAATTGCCTGTCCGCAGCCACGTAGTAGACACTGTTCGCGTTGGCTCTCGGTTGCTTCGGATCCGCCAAGTTGGTGTAGCTGCTGTCGTTGAAACCGGCGCCCGCCCGCAACCAGGTCTCGGGCAATCCCTGGGCAGCTTTGTTCTTATAGCCAGTTTCATCAAGCAAAAGAACGCCCGCGTTGGCCGTGCTCCAGCTTAAGCCGGTAGGATTTTTGGTTATCTGCGCAAATTGACCGTCTGGACTGAGCGAGCGCTGGATTGAAACCTTGTTATAGAAGCGATCATCAAAATTGTACCTCAGGTTGAGAGCTGGTGTCGGCGCGGGATTGCTGCTCATTCCTCCTTGGAACAGGATGCCCAACGAGGGCCCAAAAGCGAACAGCGTGCCTGCAAACTCATTTTGATTTCTGAGATAACCTATTTTGAGCTCGAGCTTCCTGTCCAAAAACGTCTGATAGTAGGCAATTGTATTGATTCCGACTCTATCGGGGCCGCCAGGCTTCCATGTCGAGTATTGTTGCTCGGCTCCCACGATGATCTGACCATCGGGAATTCCAAATCGGCTGAGATCGTAGGTCACGATCATGAAATTGGCGGTAACAAATGTGGGACGCTGGCCAGCATATAGCTGATTGGCGATGGTGCCTCTGGCTGCATTCGGCAGTTGATTGTCTACGAAGGTGTTTAGTGTCCAGCCAATATAACCGATCCCGACGTCTGCCAGCGCAGATCTCACCCCGCCGTTATCCTGACCTATCGTTTCTGCAGGACCAGGCAAATTGGGCCAGATACCTTTTTCACGCAGATTCTCGAATTTTGCGAATGGGTCGGTCTGCTTTTGAGTTTTGATCTTTGCAACTTCATCCGCGCTGTCATACTTTGAGGCAGCCGTATTGGTGGTTTGTGCCAGCGTCGAGTGACCGACGAGATGTGCTGCTCGTTTGAGCCGGCGGCGTCGCGTGTTCCCGGCTGGATCGGTGTCCTTTTGAATTACGCCTTGAGCAACCTTATCCGGAGTGTCGCTTTTGAGATTAAGCACGTTGGCAGCTCGCGCTGGCGCCGAATTGCCGACAAGATTCGCTGCTAGCGACAGTGCGATCGCGAGCCTCCTTTGCCTCGCAGTTGGTTCAAAGCTGAAAACAGGTGCCGCAGCGGAGTGTATTCGAGTCGATATTGCCACGACAGCGCTACTCTGCATGGTGGGCTCCACTTCCTTATTGTTGGCTTTGGTAGATTGCGCTCCGACCTGATTGGCCCGGAGCTCACTCACAACCGTTGGCGTCTGAAGGACCTGGGTGAGGCTTGACAGCCACAGCACCGTCTATCGGTGCGGTACAAGGGAGCGATCACGGATGAAGTGGACTTCATCGCTGCGGGCGAAGAGCCAACACATCCATCGGGTCCGGTGGCGCAACCAGATTCATGATGCATCCCAACGTTCCTTGACGTGTGATCAGCGCGACATTCGTTGGCCCACAATTGCCATGTGTCCGTCATCGCCATCAATTGCCAGGTGTGGTAGTTGACTGGGGCGCGACGCGTTGCCTGTCGCTGCAGGATCGCGGTCTTTACGCGCTTTGGAGGCGGGCGCCCTGGCATCTAACGCTGACATCTAGGATGAGGCCTGGCGATGCTGACCTCGCCCGGCGCAAATTGGACGAGCCGTCAGTCGTTGTGAGCGCCGCAGCCGCGCAACGTTGTACGTCCCACCTAAAAGCGTGTTGCTAGCTCAACAAAGCGTGGGACAACTATGCGAATTTTCCTGATTTCCGCCGTCGTTCTGACCAGATGCGTAGAGCCGGCGGGAGCAAACGCTGAGCGACTTTTGGTCTCGCAATCCGACGACATGGCCTATCGCTCCGTCCAGGAGGCCGCAGACGCATTGCCTCCTCAAGGCGGCGACATTCTGATCGCGCCGGGCATCTATCGCGAAAAGGTCAAGATCGGCAAACCTGGCGTCCACATCAGAGGCACCGGCAACAAGCCACAGGACACCGTGGTCGTCTACGGCGACGGTGCGATCAGAGTGGGCGGAACCGTCCGTTCTGCGACGATGGACGCATCTGGCGATGACTTCCAGCTCGACAATTTGACGATTCAAAACGACTATTCGTCGAATCCGGCTAATCCGCCTTCGCAGGCCGTGGCACTATCTATTACCGGAGACAAAGACGTGATCACTCGCGTCCGCCTGCTCGGCGCACAGGACACACTATTCGCCAACAAAGGGCCCAACGGCCGAACAGCACGGCAATACTTTTCGAACTGTTACATCGAGGGACATGTCGACTACATATTTGGCAACGCCAAGGCCTATTTCCAGCGTTGCGAGTTGCACGGCATCGCCAATCAGGCTGTGGTGTATACCGCACAAAGCAAGGATTCGCCGGACGAGGACAGCGCCTATGTGTTTGACCACTGCATCCTCACCGTCGATCCGGCGGCACGGGGTATCGCCCTCGGCCGCCCTTGGCGCGCTTACGCTGCGGTGATCTTCTTGTCCACCGAGATGAATGCGCCGGTGATCTCGGAAGGTTGGAGCGAATGGGATCGCGGCAAGACCAGCAGACTGAAGACAGCCTACTATGCCGAATACAAATCCACCGGTATCGGGGCTAATCCCAGAGGACGCGAACCTTACGCGCATCAACTCACCGACAGCGAAGCCAAGCAATGGTCGCTCAAAGCGTTCTTTGCCGATGACACGAACTGGCTCCCGAACTCACCATCAAGATAGGAATTATGGGGCGTTCGTGAAGGGGTTTGCTCCGGCTCGGGCCGTGTCGTTCCCTTGATTGGGCAAAGTCTGGTTTTAGGTACCGCGCATGCGGGTGCACCGCCTCTCTATCTCGCCATTGAGGTTGGCGATCCGTCTCACGGCTTCGTCAACTTATCGGACAGCCGAGCATCCCGCTAAGCGATTCGAGCCGGTACCAGGTCCGGCCACGCACACTCAGCTGTTGTCGGGTCTGGCCAAATGCGAATGCTGCAAGGAAGCGATGAGGATTATCGGGGCGCAAGGCTGCTCTCGTTTTTGCTTGCCGGTCCGAGAAATCGGGGGAATGCCTTCTCACACCCTTCCCATGCACTAGACGACGGTGGCCCGGCCTCGCGCCGCACGGGCGGCCACACACCGGAAACCGTCAGATCTGCATTTTCCACTTGCCAGGTCGCGTTATCGCCAAATCGCACATCATCGAGCGTAATCCCGAGAGCGTGGTCTCGATCAAGCCCATGCATCACCAACGTACCATTATCGCCTCGCACATGACGCAAAGCGATCTGGCGATAGATCGGAATTTTGTCGCCGTGCGCCCGGACATCGTAGCGAGTATCGAAATAGATCGGCCATCGGTTGCCGCGCAGGCACACGTTCTCATAGGTCACCCTCTCCACCAACCCACCCCGGCTGACATCGCTCTTGATGCGCAAGCCAGATGTCGTGCCGTCCAGTGTCAGGCCGCGCACCAGTATGTCGCTGACACCTGAGCTCACCTCACTGCCGATCGACATGCCGTGGCCCCAGCCGAAGTAGTTGTCGATAATGGAGATATGGCGGGTGGGACCACTGTTGCCGGCCTTGATAGCCACATTGTCGTCGCCGGTGCGGATACGACAGTGAGCAATGGTCACATCCTGGCTGGCTCCAGGATCGATGCCGTCGGTGTTGCGGGCGTCGGCCGGTGTATCGATCGTGACACCCCAAAAGGTGGCACCTTCAACCCGGTTCATCGCCACATGGAAATTGGCCGAATTGCGCAATGTGATGCCGTGGAAGGCAACGTCCTGGGCATGATCGACCTGGATCAGGCGCGGGACGTTCTGTTTGCCGCCCTCGGCCTGTGCGCGCCGGGCCAGTTGCCACCAAGTCTCGGTGGTTCCGGCCATGATCGCGCCGCCCCGGCCGTCGATGATGCCATCGCCATAGATGCCGCCACCGCGTGTTTTGAAGAAGCTGATGAACGGCCGGCAGCCGTCGCCCTTGCCTTCGATGCGACCACAATTTCCCAAGCCTTTGTCATAAGCTTTCGGCTGGGCAATTGCGACAAGCGTGGCGTCGCGCTCGATCCATAGCGTTACTCCGGATTTCATGTCGAGGGGGCCCGACAGGAAGGTCCCGCCTGCCAAATGAACCGCTGAGCCAGGGGGGCAGTAAGCAATGGCATGTTGCAGCCTAACCGTATCATCCTCACTTGAGGGTCCCAGGCGGGCGCACACATCACCTGGTGCAGCGGGTTCGCCGATGGTGCGGCGATCTTTCGCATATGCGGGGAGGCAAAGAACGATGCCGGCAACCATGCACAGCACGGCCCGATAACGCAACCGCACTACCATGAACAACCTCTCAGTTTCGCGGCGCCACCTCGGCCCTCGATCTGCTCCCAAGCCAAACGCTAAGCTGTCCTAGCTGAATGCAAAGGTAGAACAGCTAACCTGCCGGGCCACCGGAAGATTGCCGGGAAAACAAAATCTCGAACTCTCCGTAAGTCCACCGCCATACGAAACAAAAAAGCGCCCGCTAGCTAGCTTTTGATCACGAGCGAGGTGGCGGTGGTCAGTCGTGAAATGCTCAGCCATGATTTTATGACCGAGTTTGAAGGCGAGATGCGATCGACCGGCTCCTGTCCTGCCTATTCTACGGTTACGGATTTGGCGAGATTCCGCGGCTGGTCGACATCGGTGCCCATCACGACGGCCGTATGGTAGGCGAGCAGCTGCACGGGGATCGCGTAGACCATCGGCGTGAAGGCGGCCGGCATGTCCGGTAGCACGATGGTGGCGAACGAATCCAGCGTCGCCGCTCCAGCGCCCTTGGCATCGGTTATGAGGATAACGCCGCCGTCGGTCGCGTTGAGCGCCATTGATGATGCCAGAGCCCGCTTCTCAAGAGGTTGTGCCGGTGCTGCCGTAGTGAACGCATAGCTGGATAGAGGGGCTCCACCTCCAAGCTGTCGCTCGTACACGGCACACAAAAGAAGCCCGACCGCTTTTGGTGGCCGGGCAGAAGTCAGTCAGTCTGGGAGGAGAGATGCTGCTAGACATCCCGCCAGCTTCCGTCGACAGAGGGAGGCCTGCCGACGTTCCGTTTACGGCGAGGGCATTCGCCGCTAACCTCAGCCACAGAGGGGCCAGGTCAGTTCTGAACGAAATCTGATGTTGTTTCCTTTTGTTTCATTCAAACAGGGTTCAAGGAGTTCTGCCCATTGCTCGACCTCTAGGCGGAATTGGCGAATGAATAACGACGCAGCCCCTTGGGCGTCGCCTGTCGCTTCGAATTCGCGCAATACAGGGTGACAGATCGCCCAAGAACGTGGCGAGAATGCACATGTGTTTGAGTTGATGCTCGACGTACACCGACAATGTGTTCCCGTGTCTGAGCGAAGATCGATAACCATTCTGATCGGCCGAAGGCTTTTCTCCAAGATGACGTTTGTCTTATGCGGCATCCAATAAAATTGGTAAAATCGATTGTGTTGATGGACCGCATCTACACTATGGATAACTGTAGGCACGCGTTTTCATGACCCGTTGTCATCGGCGACTTCGCGGTTTCGAGACTGCCTGCCTGCATTATCTGTACGAGCTGAGCAGGTCTGCGATCGCAGCCGGGTACAATCATCTCCTATGCGGGGCTCGATATCGTGGAGCCGGACGCAACCATGCGTCCTGGCAACTGAGTGGCCCGCATATTTCTTCTCCGGCCGTGACCCTAACGCTGGGCGACCTTTGCTGACGGCTCCTTGCCGGTCGTTATGCGCGTTACGCTGCTCCGACCGTCTGTACTGACGGGCACCTCGCCATCGATGGTGGCGCGTCGAACGACGCGATGCTGGTCGCCGTAATCATTGACCGCATAATGTTGCGTGGCGCGGTTGTCCCAGATCGCGACATCGCCCTCCCTCCAGGTCCAGCGCACGGTGTTTTCGGGTGCGGTGATGTGAGACTGGAACAGATCGAACAGCCTCCGGCCGTCATATTTCGGGATACCAACAAACCGCTGCACCACATCGCCGAGCACCAGTGTGCGTTCGCCGGTCTCGGGGTGGACACGCACGACCGGATGCTCGGTCTCATAAACCGTTCTGGTGAAGACCTCGTCGAAATGCTTCTTGTCGGCCTCGCTGCCGCGGGCCATGACTGCGTAGTCGAAGGCGTTGCTGTGAACGGCCCAGAGCTCGTCGGCAAGCCGCCGAAGCGACGCTGGCAGGTCGAGATAAGCGGTCGCGGTGTTTGACCAGACCGTATCTCCACCGAATGCTGGTATCACAACGCCTCGCAGCACCGCAATCTTGGGATAGGCATCGACGAAGGTCCCATCGCTGTGCCAGAGATCAGCCCGGCTCGCGGCGCGGGCGGAATCAAGCTCGATCATCGACGCGGTTCCCTTCATGGCACCGAGCATCGGATGTGGCACGAGCCTTCCGAAACGAACAGCAAAGCGCTCATGCTCGACGTCGTCGAGATGACCCTGGTCGCGAAAGAAGAGGACCTTGTGCTCGAGCAGCAGCCGGTTGATCGCAGCGATCGTCAGGTCCGGCAAATCGCCCGAAAGGGTGATATTCCTGATTTCAGCGCCAACGCGCGCTGCGCGTTTGACGATATCGGCACGCGGAATGATATTATCGATCAAAGCCGCTTCACTCATGGTGGTATGCTCCAAAGTTGCCCCCTGTTCGCCAGACCAGGCGATTCGGTTGCGACGCGTGTTGGTGAACGCCAGATTGCGGACGGTGTATGGAAGGAATCCGCGTCGATCGGCGTTGCTCTGCTTTTCACGTCATATCGACCAGGTGAGCTGTGACCTGCGCGGCGCTCATTACCCTACGAGTTGACATGGGTCTGTCATCTCGATCAATGGCGAACATTGGTAGTTGACCGGAAGCAAACCTTTAGATGACACGACGGGATTAACTGGGACGTGCCCCTGTTACGCCGCTTGCGTGCGTGCCTAATGGCAGACTTGCTCCTGGCGGTACTGGCATATCTGCTCCCCGGGGTGATCGGCGGCAATCGCGCAGATCCAATCATCCTTCGCGCAACATAAAGGCCCGCACGGTAGGAGCTCCATGCGGGCCTTCCTGAGATAGGCAAATCTGGTTAGCTCCGCCAATCTCAATCGATCCAGGCTCGCTGCGATCTAAACCGGGAACGGCGGGGCGCCGCCGGACCAATGCATACGCCAGCCACAGCCATGCCACGAACGCCTTTGTCGCAAACCCTACACGCGTTGCAGCGGTAACAGGCGCGACCTCGCAAAGATTAGTCTTCTTGAGCGGCGGCGCTGGCATGCGACTTGCCAGTTCGCAGACAACCGATCGACGCAATGAAGGATGAGCGATGATCAATCTGACGGCCAGCGCATTGAAAGCGGTCAAGAGCGTGATTTCAAATTCAGCGCGGCAGGTGAGTGGCCTTCGCATCATAGTCGAGGCGGGGGGCTGCGCCGGATTCAAATACATCATGGACTTGGCCAGCGAGGCGAAACCCGACGAAACCGTGATCGAGCGCGACGGGGTCAAGTTGTTCGTCGACAACAAAAGCTATGAGCACCTCACCGGCACGACCATCGATTTTGTCGTAGGGTTGGAGGGTTCGGGTTTCACCTTCGATAATCCGAACGCAACATCGAACTGCTCCTGCGGCAAATCCTTTAGCTGACGACAAGAGAAATCGAAGCATGCCGGTCGAGCCCGAACAAATGAAGCAAGCTCCGGGGACTGAGCCCGATCGGGAGCAAATCATTCGCGACGTGATCGAGGAGGCCAGGCTCAATCTGCGACGCGATGGTGGCGACTGTCAGCTGGTTGCGATCGACGGCAGCAAGATCATGGTCAAGCTGACCGGAGCCTGTGTGTTCTGTAAGTTGTCAAGTGCGACGCTGGAAGGCATTCAGGCGCGGTTGATTGAAAGGCTCGGCGAATTCGTTCGCCTGGTTCCGGTCCCCGGCGCTGCCGATGCGCGATGATGAACGAGTCGTTCTGGTGGTTTATCTCGACAACGATGCGACGATGCGGACCGATCCGTCGATCGCCGAGGCCATGCTGCCGCTCTTCACTGAGCAGCTGAAATTCCTGCTCGGTCGCGAGTTCGGAAGCGATCCGGTCCGCCCCGTGAAGCGGGCTCGCTGTGGCATGCCCGGCTTATGAGACGCCGCCCAGCTTCCGTCCGGCTCCGCAAAAAAGTCGCTTCAAATTGATCAAGCAATAGCTGCCGGAGGAGTAAGCGAGAAGGCAGCGATTATGGAAGTTCGTTTGCTGACCAAGTCGCCTGTTCCTCTGAGCAGGCGGGAAGGCGGCGGGTCCCACGCACAGAGTATGAACCGGTTTTGGAGCCACATCTGGGTTGCTGTCGGAAGTCCTCCATCCAGGTGCGGCCACGCGAGAGTGCGGGATCGAAATGACTGGCCTTATTGAAGGTCTGTGCGGCGCGCCCCTTAAGTCCAGTCCGGCGCAAGGGCTTCGTCGAATTCGCAGCTGCCCGCTCGTCGAATGCGGCACGAGCGGCGTTCCCGGTCAGGCCTCGCCGACGTTGAACGGGAGCAATTCGCACGACGCAAACGGGGTGGTCTTTAGGCTTGTGTGGCGGACCTTCTCGCGAGCGTGGTCTCCGTAGAATCCTCAACACGGTAGATCGCGTATGAGTGCATTCTGCTGCACCCAACGCGACAGATCACCTCCCGCGTGCTTCTTCGTAGGTCAATGCGTCGAACCGAGCTTCATGCGCTTCTGGCCAACCGGACTGCCGGCCGTTTCCAAAGGTCCAAGTTACCCTTGTCATTCCAGGCGCCGGGTGCGGTGGCCAGTTACTCTTGTGGCGAGAACTCCGGTTCGACCATGGAGCTGGGCCGTTGCGGCAGACCTCGGCGGATGGCGCTTAATGTCGCATTGGCGATCAACCGGCCACGTTGGTCGATGCCGGTCCATTGCGCCAGCTGGCCCCGCGGGTCGACCTCCAGCAACTTGACACCGGACGGAACCGCGGTCCCGTCACGGATGATGCCGCGCAATACGCCGTCGCGTGGCGCCATCACCGGGTCGCCGGAGAGATGGCCGAGCACGAGATCCTTCTCGATCTGCGTTCCAATTGCGACCGACGTTCGCCAATTGCCAACGTGGCTGGAATAAACAAAGCGCTCCGCACCGAGATCGCCGAGTCGGCTCGCAATTCCATCCGCGGCATCGGTCCAGTCGTCCCGCTGGATCAGACCGATCTTGCCCGGCCGGGTTTCGATCGCGACATCGCAATTCGAGCTTGCGGAGAAACCTGGACCCAGACCTATCGTCAGCTGCGCCAGCCGCCGCAGGTCGGGCGTGGTCCGGCGCTTCTGCAGACGTGAGTCGATCAGCACATCGATGCGACGGATCGGCAGCAGGTCGGGCAGACCGAGCCAGGAGACGCCGACTCGTCCTCGCCTGCTATGGTCCCCGCGAAGGGCATTAAGCACCTCTATGGCATTATCGACCCGCTCGCCAACAACATCTTCGATCTGCGTCGTCTCGTCAAACAGTGCGTCATGAAAGGCCATCTTGCGCCTGACCACGGGCGGATCGGGATCATAGGACAGCACCACGCGATTGCCGCCCCGCGCAAGCTGGACAGCGATTGCGGACGCGATCTCATTGGTGCCGAGGACGACCACAAAAAGTCGTTTCCGGCGATCAATTTCTGGAGACATTTGGACCTCAACGCGTCCGTGCCGCGGTAAACACAACCGATAGAGTTGTTGCGTTGCATGAATGCGGTGAGCACCGGAGCAAGACCCGCGCCAATTAACAGACGAGCGAGCTCCATGACCGCGCATAGTAGCGGGGCCGTTCAGCGTGAGGTCTGTCCCAAAGCAAACGAACGGCCTGTTGCAGAGTAGCAAACCTGTTTGGGAACGCGCATTGCGCAGAAAGCCTGAAGGCATTCGCGTCGATCCCCTGTCCGAACTCCTGCAGTGCGCGAGCTAGTGCTCAGTTCGGATAATTCGCTGACAAAGCCGCGTGAGTTGCTCGAGAACGGAGTCAGCAGTAGCGGTCGACGGGTTGCGTATTTGCAAGTGCGGATGAACTGGTCGATTGCTCTAACGAGGTCGGCGGTGGAGACGAGGAAGCCACGACGGATCGCGATCGTGGCGTTCTCCGGCATGGCGAGTGGCGCCTTCGGCGCCGCCGTTACCCAAGGCTAGACCCATCACGCGGCCGGGCTCCAGCTCGGCGATGATCTTGTCGGTGATCTCATCATCCAGGCTCGATATAGGCTCGCCCGATCCGAACCAGGCCACCGACGTGACTGCGTTGCCCTCTATTGTCGGGCTTGTCGCGTCCGCGACACGTGATGTTCGGTCGACGTGCCGCTGCGCTCGCAGTTAAGCCGTTGAACAAAATGCAGAACGACGTTTCTGGGGCCCATCCTACGCAGTTGGCACAACTCTTGAGTTTCTCTCGTTGTGCGGCGGCCGGAGCTGCCGATCGGCATCACTGACCGATCTTCCCATTTGAGAAGGAGCCAACAATGAAGACCGATATGTCGGCCTATGGTGTAGCCAAATTAACTCCTCAAGAAAGCGTCCGCGACTTCGGGAGGATGGTCTTGGCAGTTTGTGGAAGCAGTGGGCTGAATGATGGGCTGAGCGGCCGCTATAGCCCTATATGCGGGCGTTGGGTTTCTTACACATAAGCCGCACGGTTCGATCTGAAGAACATAACTGGCGCAAACGCCATACTGAATGCGGATTAGCAGCTTCCATGGAAATTGCTGATTGTCCTAAGGGACGAGCTTGCGGCGTTCGAGACGACCGCGTTCAGGCATTCACAGGCTTTGGCAATAAACGGATTAAGTCATGGATTGTCTGGAATTTCTTCGGACAAGCATAGCCAAGAAGGAGTTGCCAACCTATGTCTATGGCTATCCTTCGAAGCGCGCATATCGGGCGTTCTCCCAGCCGCTGCGCATAACGGATCTCGTTGAGCAGGCTAATGGCTCAAAGCAGATCAACATCTACATCCATATTCCGTTCTGCCGCTATCGCTGCACCTACTGCACGCTCTTTCTTACAACACGCCATCGACCGGAGACTCTCAAGTCTTACGTTGGTCGACTGCTGGAGCACATCGCCCGATATGGCGAATACTTCGGAGATCGAGAGGTTGTCAGTATCTATTTCGGCGGTGGCACGCCAACCCTGCTGACGCAACGTCAATTCGGTGAGCTTTTCGCCGCCCTCGATGCGGCCTTTCCAAAACGAAGTCCGCGATGTGAGACCACGGTCGAGACCACGCCCGACTCTTTCGACAGCAGCTTTCTGGACTGCCTGAAGGCACTTGGCGTCAACAGGATGAGCATGGGGATCCAAAGCATGGAGCCCGGCGAGCTTGCGCACTCTGGCAGGCCATATTCGGTCGAGGCTGCAAAAGCTGCCATGAAAGCCCTCGTCGAACGTTTTTCTCACGTCAATCTTGATCTGATCTACGGCTTGCGTGGTCAAACCCGTGGCTCTTGGAGCGCTTCGCTTGGCCGGGTGCTCGACCATGAGCCGCAAACGCTCTCTCTGTATCCCGTTGTTGTTCGTCCGATGACGAGCATCACGACCTCGAAGGCCCACAATCCTGAATTATTTTTCTCTGAGGTGGAAAAATATGAGGTCTACGATCGAAACGTTGCTCTGATGGCGTCCAAAGGTTACCGCCAAGAATCCTTCACGCGCTTCACCAAGATCGCTGGCGATCACGCCTACCGGCAGGAGGCGTCGGATTTCGGGGGAACGCCCCTGCTAGGATTGGGGGCTGGCGCCAGAAGCTATTTTGGGCAATATCACTATAGCACGGACTATGTCGTAGACTGGAGTGCGGCATCGTCCATCATCGACGCCTTCTCGGCTCGCCCCTTCGACCCCGACGCGATGGCATCGCACGGAATCAAGCTGACGCAGGACGATCTTGCACGTCGTTATGTCCTGCTTGGCCTCTCATTGTCAGCTTTGAGCAGAAGGAATTACGCTGCGGTATTCGGAGGAGCGCTGGCAGCCGATTTTGGCGAAGAACTCAAGGCGCTCGAATCTTTGCATCTCGTCAATTTGGCAGATGGTAATGCTTATCAACTGACTCGAGCGGGATTTAAGTATTCCAGCATTATGGCTCGGATGTTCTACTCCGGCAGGATGGTGGCCCTTGAGGAGCAACATCAGGCAGCGTGAGGCGCGGCATGCAAAAGATGGCGAAGCATTCACCCTTTTGGTGGGATTCGGGCTATGCCGACGACGACGTGTCGTGCATGGGTGGTCCGAGTCCCGAAATCTTCGAGATCACCCTAGCTCTGCGCGCGAACAGTGTGATTGTCGAACTGGGTTGCGGCGAGGGGCGCAACGCCCTCTATTTGGCCGAGTTTGGTCATCAGGTAATCGCAAGCGACATATCTGAAGCCGCTATCTCCAAACTGAACCGGCTCGCAGGCGCTCTTGACGTGAAAATAACGAGCGGTGTCGCTCCTGTTGAGGAGTTCCAGCCGCCTGCTTACCTCGACGTCTTTATAGCGCAATGCGTGTTGCATTTCACCGAACGGGCCGTCTGGAAACCGCTCGTGACGGTCTTAATGGATCGGACGCGGCCTGGCGGATTCCACTGCTTCACCAATACGCTCGATCGAGCAGACCATCCTATTCCCAAGGAGAGTTTGGCATGTGGTCACAAGAAGTCGTTCTCGCGTGGAGAGCTTGAGGGGATCTATACGAAAGCCGGCTGGGAGATCTTACGGTCCGATCATTACATTAAATGGGACTCGCACCCCGGCATTCCAATTCATTCTCACTGCATCGAGAAAGTTGTGGCTCGCAAGCCAATTGGATCTGAAAATCTCCCGCGAATGACAACCGAACCGATCGAGGCCGCCGGAATGATTCCGGCCGAACAGTTTGATACGTTGAAACTCGGCACATTGCGCGCTGCCGTCATTGAAGTGCTCGGCCCGCCCTCAGGCAGGCATGCGATGACAATCGCCCAGAAGACGGTTGGAAGCAACAATCAAGGAGCCATCGTCGACGGCTACGCGCGTGAGGATCTGATCTATGGCGATCACGGCCTTCAGTTCGTTAACGGCACGCTCGCCGGCAAATATCGATACTTCACGCCCCCGAGGCGCTTGAGCATTCGAGATGCGTGATCCTCGAACGGACGTTCTCAATAGCCGCCTTGGCCGCCGAGGGTTCGCTTTGCCTCATCTAGACCAAGCGCGCGCGGCATAGTGCGCGCCGGGCTTTCCGATCCTGGAATGTCTCCCGGCGGAGAGTTTTCAACGTACCGTCATGGTGCCGCATCGTACACACGCGCAAGACCATCCGGGCCTCACAGAAGAAATTCTCACGCCCTTCGTGGCGATGTACTGGAGCAGCCCTCGCAAGAAGCGCTTGCGTCAGCTCGTCTCCTCTCTGGTCTTACTGCGTTACAAATGTTGGCGAAACATGCGACTGCGGTTGGAGCGACCCAACATGGGCATCGAACCAGAGTGGCGGCAAGCGCGACCATCGATCTTCGTCGTATCGGCTGGACCGATCATCGACATTGCGAGACCGGCCGCCACGTCGCCTCATCACCAGCCGTAATCCGCGGCTAAGGGAATATCTCATGAAGTCATATCAATATCGCGCTGCCGCCGTGCAGACCCTTGCCTTACAGGGGAACGTCGAGGCCAACCTGATAATCTGCGAGAAATACGTAAGGCAGGCGGCGCTTCAGGACGTACGCCTGATCGTTTTCCCTGAATGCATGAACGCCGGGTACCTCTACGATTCGATCCCACACGCCAGAAAGGTCGCGGAACCGATCAACGGGCGCTTCGTCAACGGCCTTGCGAAGTTGGCGCGCGAAAACGACATGTTCATCGCCAGCGGCATGACGGAATGGGACCCCAAAGCAGAGAAAGTGTTCAACACCGGAATCCTGCTCGACAGAGAGGGCGAGCTCGTCGTCCACTATCACAGCAGTTCCTGACGACGCACGACCAGAATTGGTTCGCGTTTGGCGAGCGCGGCTTTCCGGTGGTCGAAACCGAACTCGGCCGCGTCGGACTCATGACCTGTTTCGACGGTGGTATCCCGGAAATTCCGCGCTGCACGGCCTTGAATGGCGCCCAGGTCATCATTGACATGGCAAACTTCTTTCTGATCGATCAGGCGGGCATGTGGCGCCCTGCCCGGGCTTTCGAGAATGGCGTCTGGATCTGCGCCGCCACGAAGGCCGGACAGGAGCGCTCGATTTACTATCCGGGCGGCAGCATGATCGTGGACCCCAGCGGCAACCTTCGGGCCGAAATGACCTTCAACATGGCCGCGGTCCAGAGCCATGTGTCGGAAGCGCAGCCCACCAACCTCGATCGCGTGGTGGAACAGGTCGGGTATGCCGCGAGATTCGGCGTCCAACTCATGGTGCTGCCGGAATATTTTGCGTCCCCGAACTGGAGGATCGACGCCACCGAGGCCAAGCGACTGGCGAAGATCAACGGTGAACTTCTGCGGACGTTCGGCAAACTCTGCAAGTCGGAAGGCTGCGCGATCCTCGTACCGAACGTCGACGAGGAGGGCGGCAAGCTTTATCCGACATCCTTCGTGATCGGGCCGACCGCGGACATCTTGATGTCTTACCGGAAGGTCCATCTCTTTCCGGACGAGCGGGCATGGGGGACGGCCGGCTCCGAGTATCCGGTCGCGGAAACGCCGTTCGGGCGCATCGGGGTCATGATGGGCTACGACGGCATGTTCCGCGAAGCAGCCCGCTGCCTCGGCGCCAACGGTGCCGACGTGATCCTGTGGCCCGCCCGCCTGCAAGACGGTAAGGAGCGGACCTTGCTGGCTGTGCCGCGCGCGGCAGACAACCGGTGCGCGGTCATTCTCGCCAACCGCGTCGACGCTCCGTTCGGCGGCGGTAGCATGGTGGCCTTACCAGCCCAGTTTTCGGTCTGGGACATCGACGTCGCCACGCCGTACTATACCGACATGCACAAGGTGGTGCTGGAGATTGTCGAGATTGCCAGTGCGCGTCAGAAGCAGATGATGGCGAATGTGGACATGTTCGCAAAGCGCCAGCCCTCGACCTATGGCGCGCTCGTCAAGCCGCACGGCCTCAAGAGCGCTGCTGCCGGGTAACGGAGAGTTCGAAGGCGGCGCTGGCGAACCCGAACCCGTTTGTGCCACCAACTGCGCTGGACGCGACGTGATCGAACGGAACGACACATGACAGAGGAGCCTACACGATCATTATTGGAGTTCCCGTAGTGATCGGCACCGGCCTGGTCGCAACGGTCATTCAGTGCCCGCTGGGTTACATTTCTCGCCTGTACTTCAGGCATTATCTGGCAGGGCTTGGCTTGCAATCAGCGCAGTCGGTCATCAGAAGTGGCACGCTCGTTGTTCCGAACCTTGTTTCACTGCTCCTAAGGTCGCGACAATCCTGGTCGGACCGGCAGCGCCGGTCGGCGTCGTTGGTTTGACAGGCATTTCTGCGCAAAGTGACCACGCCAAAACCGTCATGGTTTCGGCTGCGGGCTCCTCATCGGGGCTACACTCAGCTGGATCGCTCGGCCGCTCGTGTGCATCGGTGGTCTCCGAGGTGAACGATCTCGGAGGTGGACGAAGATGTGAGATACCTCGGCACGAGAGGCACGGGTTTCGATCTCGTTCTCATTGACGAGGACACAGCCGCAGGCTGTCGTCCGTCCTTGTGGTGTGCCGGTGCAAGCAGATCTTTGGCATCACAGGTCCGACCGCCGTCAATTTGCGAACGCAAGAAATTCCTCGTCGCAACGGCATCTGGCTGACGTGCAGCGAGGAGGAACGGCCTGGAGAGCGATACGGCCGCTGCCTCGATCGCCATGCAACGCTAGCGGCTCACGCCCATCATGCTGATGGAGTGGACCGCGACATCTGCTGACGGCGCGCGGCAGGTTGAGGACGAGCCGTTTGGCCAGATCCGAAGCCGGGGCTCAGACCGGCCGGTTCTGGTTGCGGTTTTTCACGGGTCCCGTCCGCTTCAGCCCGTCTTCGTAAGGGATCTCGTCATAGGAGGTATCGAGAGCCTTCGCGGCGTCGAGCAGATAATCCAGCTTGCCGCCCGCATCGAGCTTCTTGATGTCGTTCTTGTCGATACCAACCAGGTCCATCATCTCTTTCCAGACGGTCGATTCATCGCACGGGAGTATGTGAAAGGTGATATCGCCGACCTTGGTCCGGTATTTCGCCAACAGGTCTATATTGTTGCAGAAAATGAAATAGCGTCCGTCAGGCCTTAGCGCGCCGTCAAGAACGCTTCCAACGTCGGTGAGATAGGCGAAGGAATGCAGATAGCCGGCCAGTACCGGGATCGTGCTTTCGCCCTCCTGCGCGACCGTCAAGACCTGCTCGAGTGCATAGTCCGGCGGCCGCTTCTCGTCCGCGAGCTGGGCCTGGAATTTGAGTGCGACATCGCCGCGAAAGCCGAACCGGCCCGGCTTGGTGGTCCCCCCCTTGAATACGGCGTTGAACAGTCGCCCCTCCTTGTCCAGCCGACCCAGCGCAGTGTCCTCGATTGCAGTCATGAAAATCGTCCTCGATCTAAGCTCTTCGCCCGGCCTCCCAGGCCGGCGCGAGACACAATGCAAATTGTTTGCCGCCCGATGCTCCACGGTTGATTGGCGTATTCCTCAAGAAAACACGAAAAGCACGCCGCCATGCTCGAAGAACGCCGTCAGGAACCTGACACGGGTCGCAAAGCCAACAGGTGGGATCGAGAAAACGGAGCGTTATCGCGTGTGCGGGCACTGGCATGCGACTTGCCAGTTCGCAGGCAACCGAGCCAGGCCAATGAAAGGCGAACCATGCTCAATCTGACCAAGTGCGATTAAGTGGCGATTTGCGTATCGGCACGGCCGGCAAGCGGCTTACGCGTCACGGTCGAGGCCGGCGGCCACGCCCGGTAATAACATGATGGGTCTGCCGTCGAGGCGAAGCTTAACGACATCGCGATCGGGCTCGACGAAGGTCAAAGTATTCGTCGCAACGATAGCCATGAGCACCTCGCCGGCGCGACCATCGATGTCGTGGCGGCACTGAAGTGTTCTTGTCTCATCTTCTCTTCGACGTTTCGAACGTCAACTCGAGTTGTCCCTGCGGCAAATCCTGCGGCTGATGACAAGAGAAGATAACACGAGAAATGGAAGCATGCCGGTGAAGCCCAAACAATTGAAGAAACCTCCGAGAACTGAGCCCGATCGGGAGCGGATCGTTCGCGCGGTGATCGAAGACATCCGGCCCAATCTGCGACGCGATGGCGGCGACTGTCAGTTGGTCGCGATCGATGGCAGCGAGATTATGATCAGGCTGAGCGGGGCCTGTGTGTTCTGTGAGCTTTCAAATGCGACGCTGGAAGGCATTCAGGCGCGGCTGACTGAAGGCGTCGGCGAGTTCGTTCGCCTGGTCCCGGTCGCCGGAGCCGCCAAGGCGCGGCATTGAGCGAGACATCTGTGCCGATCTATCTCGACAACAATGCAACGACGCGAACGGATCCGTCCGTCGTCGCGGCCATGTTGCCATTCTTCTCCGAACACTTCGGGAATGCCTCCTCGGCCCATGCCTTTGGGGGCGAGGCCGCAAGCGCCGTGAAGCAAGCCCGTCGCGGCTTGCAGGCGCTGCTAGGGGCTGCCTATGATCATGAGATCGTCTTTACTTCTGGAGGGACGGAGTCCAACAACGCGGCCATTCTCTCGGCGCTCGCGACCCAGGAGGGGCGCGACGAGGTCGTCACCACCTCTGTCGAACACCAAGCGATCCTGGCGCTGATCGAACAGTTGGCCACAACCGGCGTCAAGACCCATCTGATCCCGGTTGATTCGCGCGGCCGGCTCGATCTCGAGGCTTTCCGGGGGGCACTCGGACCACGCACGGCGATTGCGTCGGTCATGTGGGCCAACAACGAGACCGGCACCATCTTCCCTGTGGAGCTTCTGGCGGGGTGGGCGCGCGGCGCGGGCGCGCTGTTTCACACCGATGCAGTGCAGGCCGCAGGCAGGGTGCCGATCGACCTGAAGGTCACTGACATCGACATGCTGTCGCTGTCCGCCCACAAGCTGCATGGACCGAAGGGGATCGGTGCGCTCTATTTGCGGAACGGCACACAATTCAGGCCGCTGATCTGGGGTGGGGCACAGGAACGCCAGCGCCGCGGCGGAACCGAGAACGTCCCCGGCATCGTCGGTCTTGGAAAAGCAGCAGAGGCTGCTGCGGAGCGGCTCGAGCCGGCGCGCGTGCGCGTTGCTGCGTTGCGCGATCGCCTTGAGCAGGCGATATTGCAGATCGGCCACTGCAAGGCCCTCGGCGACGTCAGCAACCGGCTGCCGAACACGGCCAATATCGCCTTTGAGCATCTCGAAGGCGAAGCGATCGTCCATCATCTTAATCGCGCCGGCATTGCCGCGTCGTTCGGATCAGCCTGCAGCTCCGGTTCGATGGAGCCTTCGCATGTGCTGCGCGCCATGCAGCTGCCGGCGAGGAGCTTGCGCGGTGCGGTGCGCCTTTCGCTCTCCTATGAAACCACTGCTGAAGAGATCGATCAGGTCGTGTGCGTGCTGTCCGACATCGTAGCTCACCTGCGCACCATGTCCCGAAAACACGCCAATGCCGCGAACGATCCGTTCGATCCAGGGAGTTGATCTCATGAAAATCATGATCCGCCGCTCTGCGGAGGCCGGCCTGTCGATTTACGTGCCCAAGAAGGATCTTGAAGAGCGGATCGTGGAAACAGAGCACGACACGCTGTGGGGCGGTTGGATCAGAATAGCCAATGGATGGGTGCTCGATTTGCCCGAGATGGCGAGCGATACGCCGCTGCCGATCACGATCAATGCCAAAAAGCGCGGCGAGGACGGGCAGTGAACGATGAAGGCGATGCCGCGAACCAACTGTCTCGAGGCGGCCGATGCGGAGGCCGTGCTCACCGATGTTGCGGCAAGACTACGCAGCGGCCGCATTGTTCCCTATCTCGGACCAGGCGTCGCCGAGTTGTCCAAGCCTGACGTGCCACTGACGCCGGACGCGCTGGCGACCTTCTTCGGCTCCAAGGTCGCCCTGCCGCGCCGTGCCCGGGGCAATGCCTGGGCGGCGGCGCAACATATCGAGAGCAACAAGCATCGGTCCACGCTGACGGGGCTGATGGCGCAGGCGTTTGCTGCTCCAGTCGAGCCGACAGCCTTGCATCATCATCTCGCCGCGCTTCGGTTACCGATGATCGTCGATGCCTGGTATGACGGCGCGATGCGTGCGGCGCTCGGCAAGCGTGACGGATGGGGCGAAGTGCAGGGCATCACCCGCGCTGGCATCGGCGAGGATCGCTGGCATCGCTTCTATGATGCCGATGGCAGAGAGGTCGATCGCGCGGCAGCCCTCAATTGGACCACGGTCCTGTACAAGCCGCATGGCAGCGTGCTGCCGGCAAAGAACTTCCTGATCTCCGATGCCGATTATGTCGAGGTGCTGACCGAGATCGACATCCAGACGCCGATCCCCGAGATCGTCAAGCAGCGGCGGACCGCGCGGAACTTTCTTTTCATTGGCTGCCGCTTCAACGATCAGCTGTTGCGCATCTATGCGCGGCAGATCGCCAAGCGCTCCGCAGACGTTCACTATGCGATTGTCGAACCGGATGCGCTTTCACGAAACGAGCTGCGCTTCTTGGTCGATCAGCGTTTGATCCCGCTCGCGATGTCGGTCCCGCGCACGGTGGAGATCTTGCTGGCAGAGTAGGGGTCCTGTCAAACCGAAGCCGCCGGCCGCGGCCCGCTGGCGGGCGACGCCGCATCGCATCGAAAGACGCGGTGCGGCTGAAGGGCTTAAGAGATGCGGATGGACACGCGCGTGCAATCGGCGTCTGTCTCCTGGCTGTGCGAATGCGTGTCACATTTCCAACACGCCATATCTTCGTTGTCGTGTGCACGACAGAAGGTCACTCCCGCTAACCGATTGACTGAGATCAGAAATGTCGTCGTCTGCGCGATGGCATGCGAGTTGCTCTCCCTCTCGTTCAGTGGCTCGCTCAGGAGTGGGCCTGGGAAGGGGGGTGGCTTGAGGGAAGAACTGGACATGGACGCGGATGCGGAGCGCGGAGGCGGTACCGGAGATGCGACAAATCTAAGTACGATCAGGCAGGCGATCACCGGGCATAGTGGGTGCGGCACCTCGGCCGGCCGCGGCAAGGCGAACTGTGGGGCGCAGGCGGGCCAGGGCGATCTGCCGGCCGCCATCTGGGAAAAGGTCAAAAAGCATCCCTGCTACAGCGTAGAGGCGCATCACCATTACGCCCGCATGCATGTAGCGGTCGCGCCAGCCTGCAACATGCAGTGCAATTACTGCAATCGCAAATATGACTGCGCCAACGAATCGCGCCCGGGCGTGACCAGCGAGAAGCTCACCCCTGAGCAGGCAGCCAAAAAGGTGCTCGCGGTCGCCTCCCGCATTCCGCAGATGACGGTGCTTGGCATCGCTGGCCCCGGCGATCCCCTGGCAAACCCGGATCAGACATTCAAGACGTTCGAGCTGGTGGCCAAGGCCGCCCCGGATATCAAGCTGTGCCTGTCGACCAACGGGCTCGCGTTGCCCGACCACGTCGACACCATCGCCCGCCTGAACGTCGAACACGTCACCATCACGATCAATATGATTGATCCCGAAATCGGCATCAGGATCTATCCGTGGATTTTCCACCAACACAAGCGCTACACGGGGGTGGAGGCGGCCAAAATCCTTAGCGCCCGCCAGCTGCAGGGCCTCGAAATGCTCACCGCGCGAGGCATTCTCTGCAAGATCAATTCAGTCATGATCCCGGGCATCAACGACCGGCACCTGGTTGAGGTCAACAAGGCCGTGAAGTCGCGCGGCGCGTTTCTGCACAACATCATGCCGCTGATCTCCGCGCCCGAGCATGGCACGGTCTTCGGTCTCAACCGACAGCGCAGCCCGAGGGTTCAGGAACTGAAGGCGCTGCAGGACGCTTGCGAAAAGCAGATGACCATGATGCGGCATTGCCGCCAGTGCCGCGCTGACGCTGTCGGCCTGCTCGGCGAGGATCGCAGCGCGGAATTCACCAGGGAGAATATCATGGCCATGGACGTCACGTATGACCTCGAGGCGCGCAAAGCCTATCAGAACAGGCTCGAGGAGGAGCGCGCCGCCAAGGCAGTTCTCGGGCAGGCGCAGCTGGCCGAGCTCGCGGGCATGAAGAGCGAGGTCAAAGTTCTGGTCGCGGTCGCAACCAAGGGCTCGGGCGTGATCAACGAGCATTTTGGGCATGCCAGGGAATTCGAGGTGTATGAACTTTCGACATCGGGCGCAAGATTCGTCGGTCATCGCCGTGTCGATCACTACTGCCAGGGCGGCCATGCCAAGGAAGGCGGCCTTGCGACCATTGTCCGCGCCATTCACGACTGCCATGCCGTGTTCGTGGCCAAGATCGGTGGCTCCCCGAAGAGCGAGCTGACCAAGACCGGCATCGAACCGGTCGATCATTACGCGCACGAGTTCATTGAGCCCTCTGCGATCGCTTGGTTCAAGTCTTATCTGGCGAAGGTGCAAAGCGGCGAGGTCGAGCATGTCGACCGCGGCGACGGGGCGAACCGCCAGGGCGCGGCGATATCGGCGGCTTGAGGAGGGACGTCGAATGCCGTTCAAGATCATATCTTCGCAATGCACGAGCTGCTCCGCTTGCGAGCCCGAATGTCCAAACGTCGCGATCTTTGAGAAGGACGGGACGTTCGTGATTGATCCCAAGAAATGTAGCGAATGCATCGGTTACTTCGAGGTGCCGCAATGTGTCGCCATCTGTCCGGTCGACCAGACGTGCGTCGTCGACCCCTCACTGCCGCGCTATCAGGCGCGCGCATAGGCGAGAGCAGAGCTCATGAATGTCACGCCAACCATGGCTGAAAAAAATGTCGTCCGCGTCACGTTGCCGGCGGACGGCGCACCCGGCTCTGGCTTCCGTCTTGCCACGACAACCGGCGGCTGCTCCGAACTGCCCCGCGGTATTGGCATGCCAGCATTGGCATGTCGGTATCGGCATTGCGACACCAGCGCCAGGAAATTCGCGACGGAGTGACACGTGAACAGAATCGTCCGAGACGGTGACATTGTCGAGCTAAGTGGCCCACCGGCCTTCCACTTTGGTGAAAAGGTGCGGGCCAGGCACACCATCCGCAATGACGGGACCTATGCCGGCAAGGAGATCGGCGACATCCTGGCCAAGAAAGGCGAGGTCGGTTACGTCGTCTCCATCGGCACGTTCCTCCAGCAATTCTACATCTACGGCGTTGAGTTCCTTGAAAGTGGCAACCGCGTCGGCATGAAGCGCAAGGAGCTTGATTCAATGGACGCACGCGGGGGGTCCAACGATCTGCCACTGCAAGAGGCCCCGTCATGATCAAGCCGCGCGTTCCGAAATACCAATGGGTCCGGCGGGTCAAAGCCGCGGTCAAGCTCGCAAACGACGGCTGGTTTGAAGATGCGCCGCCGGCTGACGGCCCCTGGCTCGGCGCCGGCTCTATCGGCGAGATCATCCGGGCTGAAACCTGCTCTCAAGCAATCGTCCCGATCTGTTGTGTGGAATTTAGCCAGCGGTGGTCGCCGTTCGTCCCGAAGAAGAGAGCACATTGCCTTGAGGAAGGCCGTTCGCAATGAATGCCGCGGTGATCAGAAATCGGACGATCGGGCCAAAGCCTCATCCAAACGAGCTCGATCGCAAACGCATCGAGCAGGCCTTGAGCGCGCGCAAACGCTACCGCTGGGTATCACCGCACGTAGAGCCGCTGACGAGTGGCTATCTCGTCGCGAGTCCCTGCTGCTCGCGCAACATCGACACAGAGGGCGGCTTGGTCGACGTCGCGCTGATCCACTATGACCGCCTGAGCGCGATCTGGAAGCTGTTTCGCAAAGACCATGCACTCGGCATCTGGGAATTCCACAGTGTTCATCTGAGGCTGGGCGCGGTCACCGATGAGATCAATGCCGATCTCGATAAGGTGTTCTGGCAATGACGGCGTTGCCTTTGGCATGTGGCAGGAGTTGCTCATGGCGCTCGGCGCAGATGATCTACAAGATATCGAGCAGCTGATCATGGCGACAGCCGCCAACGCGAGCCTGTTTGCCGAACTGCGGCACCGCTTTCCGCATCTCGCGCTGACACGATGCGATGCGTCTGAGCTCACTGAGCCCCCATTCCTGAGCTTTCCGGGTTTTGACCTGCACCTGATTGATGGCTCCAATCGCTGCGCGCAGATCACGGTCGATCCGGCGCGGGCAACTGGGGTCGTGCTGGCAACGAGAAGGATCGGGCCGTGACCGCTATTGCATTCACAGAGGGGCATGACGCGGTCAGGGCGGGTCTATCTCTCATTCCGCTCTCCGATCCCGACATCACCTCCGCCGAGCTCTCCGCCGTGCAAGCGCTGCTATGTTCGCCGCGGATTTCCAATGGGCCGATCACCGAAGCCTTCGAGAACGCGTTTGCCACTTATCTTGGCCGCAAATATGCGGTTGCCGTCCCGAGCGGCACGATCGGGCTTCTGCTTGCGCTGGAGGCGATCGGTATCGGCCCTGGGCAGGAGGTGATCGCCTCGCCCTATTCGTTTCGCGAGACCGTGCACGCCATCGCTCTCGCCGGGGCCCGCCCGGTCTTCGCTGACATCGACTATTGGTCGGGAGCGCTGGCACCGGCAAAGGTCGAAGAGCGTATCACAGCCAATACACGGGCAATTGTTGCCGGCAATCCGAATGGTCATCCGGCACCATGGTCGGAGTTGCGCGCAATCGCACAACATCATGAGCTGCCGCTGCTGGAGGATTCAACCGAGGCGATCGGATCACGCTACAAAGGCGAACTCGTCGGCCGCTTTGGTGATACCGCCGTGTTCGACTTCGCCCAGCCGTTTGCCCTGACCTGCGGCGAAGGCGGGATGGTGGTGACCGACGACGTTGACACGGCCGTTGGGTTGCGTCGCCGTCGCGCGCATTCGCTGGATGAGCGCCTCTCGGTTGTCGTCGGCGGCGTAGCGCCTTACCAGGCCGGCATGAGCGATCTCACAGCGGCGCTGGGGCTTGCGCAGCTAAAGCGCCTTGACGAAATCCTGGAGCAGCGCCGGCTCGTCGAGCAGCTCTACAGTGCGTATATGCAGTCATTTGAGGGCATCAAGCCGCCCTATGTTGGCCCCGATGTGACGGAGGTGAACTGGTTCCTTTATCTCGTCCACCTTGGGACGCGCTTTACGCGCTCCAGCCGCGATGCGATCGTCGATGATCTGCGCATCGAGCAGGTCGAGGCCGCCGCCTATTGCCAGCCGTTGCATTTGCAGCGCCATTATTGTGACCGCGGCTATCGGCGCGGCGAGTTCCCGATCGCGGAAAAGATCGCCGATCGCGCCGTAGCACTGCCGTTTCACACCCACCTCACTGACGATCACATCGAGTTCATAGTGGAGACGATGAAGGATGCGTCCATCAACATTGGCGCGGGTGCGGCGATCTATTGAGTCGAGGAACCACCGGCGCACGAGAAACGCGGATGAAATGTCCACAGTCACGGTTCTGCGGCTGGGCCATCGGGCACACCTCCCTGTTGGCGGAGTTGTTTGGCGCGGAGATCGTTATTCGACACGAAAGCGAAGGCGAGGTCAGATGCGGATAGTGTCAGTTGGTCTGGAGAGATCGCAAGGGATGCTCGACAGTAAAGCGCAACGACAGCGAGAAGCTCAATGGTGTCGGCCCTCACTGGCGGCCCGCCTGCGGAGCCGACATGTGCGGAACCGGAAACATGGTCGTCAAGATCTCGAACTTCAACTCGGGTCTTTAAGCTCGCTAAAGCGCGGGAACGACATGGAGTCTCAACAGGTCATCATTCACGCCCGCTTCGCCCCGACCAGAACCGTGGCCGTGATCGGCGAGCACCCGGCGGAGGTCACGCCACATCAATTGTTCGATGTTCTGCGCAATCGAGCCGGCGATACCTATGAGCGGTTCATCGGCCGTGGCGTGTTTCGTACGACCCGGGCCGCCGTCGATGCCTTCAGGCGGGAAGCCAGGAGGATAGCATGAGCGGGGACAGCATCCGCGATATGGCCAGCCGCGAGATCGAGGTCTTCGTCGTCTGTCGCGCCGACGCGATCGAGCGCGGTGGGGCGACGGGCTTCAGCCTCACGCGGATCGACGACAGCGGCGAGAACTGGCCGTTTCCGATCGTCGTGGTGCGGACGTTCGGCAACGACTATATCGGCTTTGTCAATCGCTGCTCGCACGACGGCGTTCGGCTGGACATCGGCTGCGGCGAGTTCTTCTCTTCGGACCGCTCCTTTCTGAAATGTAGCCGGCACGGCGCGACCTTCGAAATTGACAGCGGTCTTTGCATCGATGGCCCCTGCGAAGGAAAAAGTCTTGAGCCGGTCGCGCTCGCGGTGGTTGGCGGCGAGATTTGCCTGTGTGGCGTGCAGCTGGTTGAGGACGAAGGGTTTTCCGATCCATTCGCGGTCAGCGACGAAACCATGGACGTCATGATTCATCCGGATGAGCAGGCTTGATCTCATGTGGGAGCTCAGCTGCGGGAGGCGCTTCAGATGATCGATGCCGGGTTCAACGGCAAGCTGCGCGAGGGCGTTCATGCGCTCACGCTAGAGCATGATCCCGGAACGTGTGAAGCGGTTTTCCGAAAGATCGTGCTCAAAAAAAGGAGCTAAAGCGCGATGACGATTCAACCCAATCTCATCCCGCTTTAGAGACTGCGGCCGTTGGCCCACGCGCTCCGTACTTCTCTCTCTTCAGACGTAACTCAAACCATGGCGGGACAGTCGCATGAACGCAGAAACGCAATTCGAAGTTCCTCAACTCTATAGGCATCATGTCTTTGCCTGCCACACCCAGCGTCCGCCCGATCATCCGCACGGCAGCTGCGGCGCGTCCGGTGCGCTACCCCTGTGGGACAGGATGAGCAAGGCGATCGAAGCGCAAGGTCTCACCGACATCGGCTTCACGCCAGCGGGCTGCCTCGGCTTTTGCAGCGCCGGTCCTCTGATGGTGGTCTATCCCGATGGTGTGTGGTACCGGCCGACCACACCTGATGATATCGACGAAATTCTCCAGTCCCACCTCAAGAAAGGCAAACGGGTCGACCGACTCGTGATGGTGCTGAAACGGAATTAGGCGCCTGGCTTCACCTCGTTCCGCTTGCGGGCGAGTGCTGCCTCGGTGGAGCTCCGCAGCTACTTTCCCGAACTGTCTCGACGCGAGCGTTTATGCGTTGCGCCCCCCTGGGCAAGAGAGAGAGGACGTCGTTCTTCGCCCCTCGGTGAGGGGAGCAAAATCTGCAGCTTAGTCGGCGCTGCGAGCAGTGCGCGTTCCTGGCATGAGTGTGTGGCAAGCAGAGTGATGCCAGTTCATGGACGATGAGGGGTGTCCGGTTGCTCACAGCCGAAACCGGATCCTGTCGGGTTCAAAACACCTGCCATGATCGGTAGGTACGCAAAGTATCAGTGTGTAATCAGAGGCTTAAACAGCTCGACAATGCTGGCACGGCCCTTGCTGTTAGGATACCGCAACACTGAGTGAGGGCTGGGTGCACGCAGACGCGCAAGACGAGCGATGCTCTCCTTCCCTTGGACCCGTGTGCCTCGTTTCTGAGAGGGAAACAAGTTGGCGCGCAAACAGCGCAGAATCGTCGGCAAATCGGTTGATGGAGAGAGCAACATGGCTTCACTGAGACAAATCGCGTTCTACGGCAAGGGCGGTATCGGCAAGTCGACAACGTCGCAGAATACGCTGGCGGCCCTGGCCGAGATGGGCCACAAGATCCTGATCGTGGGCTGCGATCCCAAGGCGGACTCGACCCGTCTGATTCTGCATGCCAAGGCGCAGGACACGATCCTGAGCCTGGCGGCGAGCGCCGGTAGCGTCGAGGACCTCGAACTCGAGGACGTGATGAAGATCGGCTACAGAGATATCCGCTGCGTGGAGTCGGGCGGCCCGGAGCCGGGGGTCGGCTGCGCGGGACGCGGCGTCATCACCTCGATCAATTTCCTGGAAGAGAACGGCGCCTATGAGGACCGCGACTACGTCTCCTACGACGTGCTCGGCGACGTCGTCTGCGGCGGCTTTGCGATGCCGATCCGCGAGAACAAAGCGCAGGAAATCTACATCGTGATGTCCGGCGAGATGATGGCCATGTATGCCGCCAACAACATCTCCAAGGGCATTCTGAAATATGCCAGCTCCGGCGGCGTGCGGCTCGGTGGTCTCGTCTGCAACGAGCGGCAGACCGACAAGGAGCTCGAGCTCGCAGAAGCTCTCGCCAAGAAGCTCGGCACCCAGCTGATCTACTTCGTGCCGCGCGACAACATTGTGCAGCATGCAGAACTACGGCGCATGACCGTGCTGGAATATGCGCCGGACTCCAAGCAGGCCGACCACTATCGCAACCTCGCGGCCAAGGTCCACAACAATGGCGGCAAGGGCATCATCCCGACTCCGATCTCCATGGATGAGCTCGAAGACATGCTGATGGAGCACGGCATCATGAAGGCCGTCGACGAGTCCATCGTCGGTAAATCCGCCGCCGAACTCGCGGCGTCGTAGCGGGCGCACCGGCGGGAACCGGCCTCCGGAGCCCTCATCTGGAGGCCGGCGTTCCGGCGGCGTGACCAATACCACGACACAAGTGTTGCACACTTGGTCACGGCTAAAGGGTAGACGGGCGATTTATGTTCGAAGAGCAATTCTTTCCTGTCATGGTTGTCAGGACGACGGCGGCTGGTGGAAGCGGTCAGGAGCATAGGGGAATTGCGAGCTATCGCCTCCTCACGGGGGTGCGCCCCGCAGATGCCGACATTAGCAGTGACGGCAGTTTCGATCGGCACGTGCTGGCGTCGATTCTGGCGGCCGGTACAATGGATGGTGGTCTGGTTTCCGAGAAGGTCGGACTTTCCAGCGATCAGCTGGCGGCGTTGCTGGAGCAGAACTTTCCGTCGGTTCGGATCAAAGAGGAGGCGTTGCTGCAGGATTTCGAGCGCGATGAGAGCGACGAGATCGCAATGGTACGTGACCTCTTGCTCGCGCAACGGTCGACGGAAGGAAACACCGGCCGTTGGCTGGCCGCGATGATCGCGCGTCGCGCCATCGAGCCAAATCACTTGTGGGAAGATCTCGGATTGCGCGATCGCGGTGAAGTGTCTCGCCTGCTGAGCCGCCATTTCGCGCCGCTCGCGGCGCGCAACATCAACAACATGCGCTGGAAGCGCTTTTTTTATCGCACGCTATGCGATGACGACGGCCTCGTATTGTGCACGACGCCGGTGTGCACGCGCTGCAAGGACTTCAACCTCTGCTTTGGGGATGAAAGCGGCGAGAGCCGGATGGCCGAGCGCCGGCGCGACGTTCTGTTGCAGGCGCCTGCTCCGGTCGCGGGCCGCGGCTGACGCTCCCGATCGATCGTCCGTTGGCCAGACTGCCCACCCATGATCGCGCGGGTGGCGGCGGGCTTCGATGAGCTGCGGGTTGATGTGGCCAGGCTCAATGCGGCGGGCTATGGCCCGAGACCGGCTGGAACGATCTGCTGCTCAAGGCCGGGCCCTCGCACGTAACAATAGAACGCGAGGTAGATCTTCCTCTATCGGCGACCCGAGCATTGTCGCGGAATCTCCCGATAAGTGGTTTCATGTCACTCGGATGTATCGACGTAGACCGGTCCCACGCCGCGGCGCCTTCGGCCAACGTCGAATGCTTAGCGGCCGCTAGGCCATGAGCGGACGAACGCGGACGTCCGATCAAGCTGGGTCGCCGGCTAATTCTGATGCGCCTCGTTGCGGCCAGAGTGCCGGAGGCTAAGCCCGGCAACCCGACTGAGCTTTATCCGGGGAAGCCGCGTTTCGAGTTCCGGATTATTTGAGAATTGGACTCATCCGGCCGGGCAGGTTTCCTGTTTTCTCGCTGGAGTCTAGACCGGGCCTCAAGCCGGTCGGATAGCCCTGAGTTGATCCAGACTCAGAATGGCGAGAGGTTGGTTGGCGCGTCGCGTTTGCGACGCTGTCGCGCTGGCGACAATCCTGAGTGCGGCGGAAACCAATGATGGTTCAGGAGTTTGGCGCGGGCGCGGACGTGGCATGCGCTTTGCTGAAGTGTTTCTTGCCAAGAGTGTTCCTTGCCAAGCGCAACGAGGAGGCTTCGTGATCGCCGCCGCCACCACCGCCGCCAAACCGTCATGGTCCGAGACGGCTTGGCCCAAGCCGACCGTGCTCAATGACACGACGCTGCGCGACGGCGAGCAGGCGCCTGGCGTTGCGTTCACCACAGACGAAAAGGTGGCAATTGCGCGTGCGCTGGCGCGGGCAGGAGTAACCGAGATCGAGGCGGGGACGCCCGCCATGGGCAGCGAAGAGATCGCTGCGATCCGCGCCATTGTCGAGACCGGGCTCCCGCTCACCACGATCGCTTGGTGCCGAATGCGTGAAGCCGATGTCGACGCGGCGATCGAGGCCAAGGTGTCGGCGGTCAATGTCTCGATCCCGGCGTCGGACGTGCAGATTGCGGCCAAGCTTGGCGGCGGGCGCGAACAGGCGCTGGAGCAGCTGAAACGGGTCGTGGGCTACGCCCGCGAGCGCGGGCTTGAGGTCGCCGTCGGAGGCGAGGACTCCTCCCGCGCCGATCCCGACTTTCTCATAAGGCTGGTCGCAGCCGCCAAAGCCGCGGGCGCGCGACGCTTTCGGATTGCCGATACGCTCAGCGTGCTCGACCCCGACTCCGCCTATGCCCTGACCGTGTGCCTGCGCGCGACCACCGATCTCGAGCTCGAATTTCACGGTCACGACGATCTCGGGCTCGCGACCGCCAACACGCTCGCCGCCATCAGGGGCGGCGCGAGCCACGCCTCGGTGACAGTCATCGGGCTCGGCGAGCGGGCGGGCAATGCACCGCTGGAGGAAGTTGCGGTCGCGCTCAGACAGCTCTACGGGCGCGACACCGGCATAGCGCTGCCGGAACTCGTAAACGTCGCCGCGGTGGTCGCGGCCGCGGCTGCACGTTCGATTCCTCTGCAAAAAGCGATCGTCGGGGAGCATGTGTTCACCCACGAATCCGGCATTCATGTCGATGGGTTGTTGAAGGACCCACGCACCTATCAGTCGCTCGACCCGCATCTGCTTGGCCGCTCCAACCGGATTGTGATCGGCAAGCATTCCGGACTGTCTACCATCCGCACCCTGCTTGCCGAATGGCAACTCGCTGCCAGCGCCGAGCAGGCAAGACAAATCCTGTCGCGGGTCCGAAAGCACGCGGTTGAGCATAAGCGGTCGGTCGCGCGCGAGGCGGTTGCGGCGATCTGGCGCGACGTCTGCGAATGCTCGTCGACCGATCGCATATGAGACGGCGATGCCTGGAATGATCGTCGCCTGTCACCAAACCACCGCACCGCGCACCGAGCTCTCGCACAACGCGCTGAGCTGCGAAGCGACAGGTCGTCTAGGTCATAGCCAGCGGCGCTTACGCGAGACGGCTTTCGGCGCGATAAGCAACCCCCGCCGGGGCCTGACGGCAGGCCGGCGGCCTAACCCAGAGAGAGACTTTGATGAGCAATACGCAGGCCGCAGCCGGCATCCTGGATCGGCTCAACAAGGCCTCCTCGGCCGAAGAGATTTTTACACTGCTTGGCGTCGATTACGATCCCAAGGTCGTCAATGTCGCGCGTCTGCATATCTTGAAGCGCATGGGGCAACAATTCGCCAAGGAACAATTCGCCGGTGCCGCGGAACCGGAGGTCGCTGCACGCTGCAAGGCGATGCTGGAGCAGGCCTATGCCGATTTCGTCGTGTCTTCGCCAATCGACCTGCGCGTCTTCAAGGTCTTGAAGGATGCTGTCGACAAGCCAACAAAGCCGGCCGCCTTCGTGCCGCTGAGTGCGCTGAAATAGCCTCGCCTTCACGACGGGTCGGCCTCAACCCACATCGGTGCGGCGCGTCTTCCGAATTGCTTTCTTCATCCGGATCAACTCTGTGAAGCAGCGCGCGAAAGCGGCGCTGTCGCGTTCCCAACATATGTCGGAGCTGTATTGTCCCCGACGCAAATAGCCACCTGATCAACTGCTCTCAAATCACGGGTTTGAATGCTGAATTTGTGATGCCGCTGCAATTGGTACGACACTTGCTGCTCTGCAGCTAAATCCCCGCGACAACACGTCCGCTTATTTTTCGGAGAAGCGCATGCATAGTCTCGCCTGCATCAGACAGCTCCCCGACACCGCGCAGATCCGCGTGCATTCCGTGACGAATACAATTGTCCGTCAGGGCTTGCTCGGCGGCCTGCACCAACCGGTTATCAAGCAAACGCTCTTCAGGTGCGGGACAAGTTCATCGATGAGATCACCACGCCCAGCACGCGCCTGCGTTCCCACAAGGACGCCCTGCGCAAGGCGCTCACCTTCGGTGCCGACGCCACGTTGCTGTTCACCGAGCCTTCCGTTGCGGACGCCGATGCGCTGGCCACGATGGAGGGGTTCGCGACCGCGATCCGGAAGGTCGGTGCGGTATCCCGCAGGCCCGATGTCACCTTCACCGGAGAGCCAGCCATCGACGGCGACATTACCCAACCCGGGCCTGGCATCATCGAGCGATTCGGTGGGTTGCAGCTCACGCATGTCGCCGGAATTGCCGGCCTGGATCTCGCCTCCCGCGCCCCCTGACGCGGAGCGCCGCGCCGAAGGCCAAGTGCAGGTCGTACGCACAGAGCGTGCTGGCCTGATCACGATGCTGGACCCGACCAACCATAACCGCCGCGGCATTGCGGCCGCCACCCTACGCCCGGCGCGGACGCCGATTACGGAATGGAACGCGCTGGAATCCGGTGTCCAAGTCATCCCGACACGCGGCCCGCGCCGCGCGCCGGCTGGCCGCAGGCGCATTCTTGCGCCGCCGCCATGCTCCGAACAGGCGGCCCTCGCGGAAGTCGCCGAGCGGCCGGCCGAGGCGTTCATCAGGACCATGTTCAAGCGCCGATCCCTGCGAGAAACCGGTCTTGTAGCGCAGGCGGGCGGATTCTAAGGAGAATGCAAAGACATGAGCAACGTCATCAACGCTCCCACTTCAGCCGCAAGCGGCCGTGCAGCAATCAAGAAGGAATTACCGGATCGGTTCAAGGCCTACAAACATGTCTGGGTCTTCGTCGAGCAGGAGCGCGGGCATGTGCATCCCGTCTCCTGGGAGCTCATGGGTGCGGGCCGCAAGCTTGCCGACAAGTTGAAGGTTGGTCTCGCCGCCGTGATCGTCGGCCCTGAGGGTGAGGCCACGCGCAACGCCGCGCTGGAATCCTTCTGCTACGGCGCCGACCTGAGCTATCTTGTGGCTGACAATGTGCTGTCGGAGTATCGCAACGAGCCCTACACCAAGGCGCTGGCTGATCTCGTCGGCATCTACAAGCCCGAGATCCTGCTGTTGGGTGCCACAACGCTCGGTCGCGATCTGGCGGGATCGGTCGCCACGACACTCCTGACGGGGCTCACCGCCGACTGCACCGACCTCGACGTCGACGCGGACGGTTCGCTTGCAGCCACCCGTCCGACCTTTGGCGGCTCGCTGCTCTGCACGATCTATACGTTGAATTACCGGCCGCAAATGGCAACCGTCCGCCCGCGCGTGATGCCGATGCCCGCGCGTGTCGTGTGCGATCCCGGCCGCATCATCATCCATCCGCTCGGCCTGGTCGAAGACGACATCGTCACCAAGGTGTTGTCGTTTGTCCCGGATCGTGATTCCGCCAAGTCCAATCTCGCCTATGCCGACGTCGTGGTCGCCGGCGGGCTCGGGCTCGGATCACCTGACAATTTTCAGCTTGTGCGCCAGCTCGCCACGGTGCTCGGCGCCGAATATGGCTGTTCCCGTCCGCTCGTGCAGAAGGGATGGGTCACCTCCGACCGGCAGATTGGCCAGACGGGCAAGACGATCCGGCCAAAGCTCTATATCGCCGCCGGCGTTTCTGGCGCAATCCAGCATCGGGTCGGCGTCGAGGGCGCCGATCTGATCGTCGGCATCAATACCGACAAGAATGCGCCGATCTTCGACTTCGCCCATATCGCCATCGTCAGTGACGCCATGCAGTTGCTACCGGCGCTGACGGACGCATTTCGCGCGCGGCTTTCGCCGCAGTCGCGCGACCTGGTCGCGAGCTAGAGGTGGTTGTCATGATCGAGGAGAGGTTCGATGCAATCGTGGTCGGCGCCGGCATGGCCGGCAATGCGGCGGCACTGACCATGGCCAAGCGCGGTCTGAAGGTGTTGCAGCTCGAGCGCGGCGAATATGCCGGATCGAAGAACGTGCAGGGTGCAATCCTTTATGCCGACATGCTGGAACAGCTGATCTCGGACTTCCGCGACGACGCGCCGCTCGAACGTCATGTGGTCGAGCAACGGTTCTGGATGATGGATCATCGCTCCCATGTCGGCGTGCACTACCGCTCCGACGACTTCAACGAGGAGCGGCCGAACCGATACACCATCATCCGCGCGCAGTTCGACAAATGGTTCTCCTCAAAGGTGCGCCAGGCCGGCGCGACCGTGCTGTGCGAGACCACCGTCACTGAGCTTGTGCAGGACACCTATGGGAAAGTCATCGGTATCCGTACAGATCGCCAGGACGGCGAAATCCACGCAGATGTCGTGGTGCTGGCCGAAGGCGTTAATGGCCTGCTTGGCACGCGCGCGCGCCTGCGCGAGCGCCCCAAGCCCGACAACGTGGCGCTCGCGGTGAAGGAAATGCACTTCTTGCCGCGCGAGACCATCGAGGCGCGGTTCAATCTGAGGGGCGACGAAGGCGTTGTGATCGAAGCTGCGGGCACCATTTCCGGCGGCATGACCGGGATGGGCTTCCTCTATGCCAACAAGGAGTGCATTTCGGTGGGTATCGGCTGTCTCGTCTCAGACTTCCAGCGTACCGCAGAGACGCCCTACGGGCTGCTCGACCACTTCAAGCGTCATCCGTCGGTGGCGCCCCTGATCGAGGGCTCGGAGGTCAAGGAATATTCCGCCCACCTCATTCCTGAAGGCGGCTACAGGGCAATCCCCCAGCTCTATGGAGACGGCTGGGTGGTGGTCGGCGACGCGGCGCAGCTCAACAACGCGATTCACCGCGAGGGGTCCAATCTTGCGATGACCTCTGGCCGGATCGCAGCGGAAGCCATCCTTCACTTAAAATCTCGTGGGCTCGCCATGACCGCGGAACATCTCGCGCGTTACAAGAAGACGCTGGATCGCTCCTTCGTGATCAAGGATCTGAAGAAGTACAAGGATATGCCACAGCTCATGCATACCAATTCACAAAACTTCTTTCTCACCTATCCCCAACTGGTCTCCAAGGCGATGCAGTCCTATCTGCGCGTTGACGGTACACCGAAGATTGACAAAGAGAAATTGACGTTGAGAGCCTTTGTCAATGCGCGGTCCTGGAGAGGCCTGTTCGGCGATGCAGTCCGCTTCGCCCGCGCCTGGCGCTAATCGCGAAACTCGAAAGCCAACCAACGAGGCTGAAAGATGAACGTCAAGCCGCCCATGCGCGTCGAGGACAAGCTGTTCTATAACCGCTACCTTGTCGACGTCGGTCGTCCGCACATCACGGTGCGGGCACACACGAAGCCCTCGCCGCAGCTCCTTGCGCTCCTAAAGGCGTGCCCGGCGCGCTGCTACGAGCTCAATGACAAGGGCCAGGTCGAAATCACCGTTGACGGTTGCATGGAGTGCGGTACCTGTCGCGTTATTGGTGAGCCGACCGGCGACATCGAATGGGACTATCCGCGTGGTGGATATGGGGTCTTGTTCAAGTTCGGGTGAAGGGGAATGCTCCGTGCGATCGCCATTGACCGAGACGATCACGGGCAGACTCAGTTTGGTCGCACTCTGCTGTACGGAGCGCGGTCGGAATTCGAGCAATGCTCGCGTGGTTGGACGCGAGGTACTCTCGGCGCATTCAGCTCGTGGATATGAGCGTCCACGCCTCGCCTGCTGCGAGAAGAGCGGGGCGATAAGCTGCGGATAGGGTGGATTACTCCGCCACTTGCGCCGTGCCGGACCAGGCCGTCTCGATCGCAACCGCAACTGACTGCACGATCGCGGCAAATCGTACGGTCGTTTGAATTGCGTCCGAGCCGACGCCGGATTGCCGCAGCGCCTTCTCATGGGCGTCCATGCAGGCACCGCAGCCGTTGATGGCGCTGACCGACAGCGACCACAGCTCGAAATCGGCTCTCTCCACGCCGGGATTACCCAGCGCGTTCATGCGCAGTCGCGCCGGCATCGTTTTGTATTCCGGGTTGGAGGCGAGGTGAACGAAGCGGTAGTAGACATTGTTCATCGCCATGACGGATGCTGCGGTTTTCGCCGCCGCAACAGCCGCTGGCGTCATCACCGCGGATGCAGCAGAGTCCATTGCGGCGATCACGATCGGATTGCGGGTCGCGATCGCGCTCGCCAGCAACAGCCCGTACTTGCTCTGTGGTGACAAGGTGTCATCCGCCATCATCGACGTCAGGTTGAGCCTGACGTCCTTGGCGAAGTCCGGAATCTGGTCCTTCAACTGCTCGATCGACATAGTCCTCATGCTATTTTCAGTGTTTCGCCGCCGATCTCGCGGTTGCAAGGGCAGAGCTCGTCGGTCTGCAGGGCATCCAGGACGCGCAGTGTGTCCTTTGGGCTGCGGCCGACGTTGAGATTGGTGGCATAGACATGCTGGATCGTATTCTTTGGATCGACAATGAAGGTGTAGCGATGGGCCACACCCTCGGGCGAGCGCACGCCAACGCCGTCGACAAGCGCGCCATTGGTGTCGGAAAACTGCCAAATGGGCAGATGGTGCAGGTCCTTGTGCTCGCGCCGCCAGGCAAGCTTGCAAAATTCGTTGTCGGTCGAGCCGCCCAGCACGACCGCATCGCGGTCGGCGAAATCCTTGGACAGCCGCGCGAACTCGGCGATCTCGGTCGGGCAGACAAGGGTGAAGTCCTTGGGATAAAAGAAGATGATTTTCCATTTCCCGTGGAAGCTCTTTTCGGTCAGCGTCTCGAAAGCGCTCTGTCCGTTCTCTTTGTGCACATGAAAGCCGGGCTTCACGCCGGTGATCTCAAATGGCGGTAACTTACTGCCAATTCCAAGCATAGTATCCCCACATGGTTGCTTCGCGCGGAAGCCGATGATCTCGCCATCAGCGAAGCAAGCGATGTGCCATCAGATCACCCGGTTTAACTGTCGCCAATACAACATTCGTTTCGCGTTATGGCCGGTTCAAGCCATTCTGCGACATCGGAGACTCTGGGCCCTGAACCCGGACCGCCTTGGACCACGAGAACTGAGGACGCGGAGCTATCCAAGCTCCGCCCACATCACGCGACCAACAGGACAGGCGCAGGGTCCCGATCCCTGAACAAATCGGCAATGACATTTGCGCCCGTGAGACAGAATGTGAGGCGCGAAGCAAGGTCCTGAGTGGCCGCCCATACGGGATCATTCGCCAGGCGATGGACTAGATCCGCCAGGAGGTTGGCCGTATGAGCGAGCTCGGTAACAGACAAATCTCGAAAGGTTGCGATGTCCACGTCGTACGAGATCCTGACGGGATGATTCCGCTCCTGCGAAAACATGGAGTACTGCCGACCGAACCTCAGCCCAATAGGCATACCTTTTGCTATTGACGGTGAGCCATACACAATCGAATCCATTTGGGATGACGGGGGCATTTTATCTCATTCATCGTCCTCGCTAAGTAACGCGCGTGGCCCGGATCCGAATGAGCCAGCCCATAGGCGATGTCGCGCAGTGAGCGCAATCAGCATAGGAGTCAGGAGGACCAGATGATCGAGGCCAGGAGGGAAAGAATCCGCGAACTTATTCGATCGCTCGAGTCGGTTCAGGTGCGAAGTCAGGCTCTCCGCGAAGATTACCGTGCGTTTGAAGGCAGGTTGTCGTCCTCAACGGAGGCCAGGGCCGGCAAGAGTCGAAAGAAGCAACGCATTCCCCGTGCGAAGACAGGGACCACATCCAAAGCGCCATCGCTGGCGATTGACGTAACCGGCAACGGACGTTCGGTCTCTCGCTAGGTCATTTGCGCACACTGCGCACACTGCCAGAGGACGGCTGCGACGAGGTATTACCTAGCCCCACCCGCTTGACGACGTTTCCTTGTGAGACGCTGCACGTTCTTCAAGGGACGGCGCGATCGAGGGCGCCTCGGTCGAGGTGGGGAAAATCACCCTCTATGGCGCCACGGCGCGCGGCTGCTCGAGGTAATCCGAAGTGTTGAACGCGGCCGAAGTCGCGGCAATGGCGGGTTGGAGCCATGGTCCAAACAGCTCCGACCTCAGCCCGACTGGCGAAGCGCGATGCTCTGGCGGCCAAACACCGCGCCCCTCTGGCAAGGCCGCAAGTCTGGCTTAAAGTTTGCTATAGGCGAGACGACGCAGGAGAGATCATAGGGACGCTCAACGCGAACGGGCGGCCGTCTGCGCTCATGGAACCCCGACTATAAGCACTATTGGAGATCGTGAAAGTGGCGATAGGCATTGTGAAGTGGTTCAATCCTGAAAAGGGGTACGGATTCATCAGGCCTGACGACGGCAGCGGTGACGTCTTCGTTCATATAGCGGCGGTTCGAAAGGCCGGACACACAACTCTAGCCGAGGGTGCGCGCGTGAGCTACGAGCTCCTCCCCACCCGCTCCGGCAAGATGTCGGCTGATAACCTTCGGATCGACTGAAGCCTGACCTGCGCCGCCGGTTACGCCAGCGGATCGGTCAGGCGATTCTGACCGCCAATGGTGTGCCATCTTCTGAGTTCAACTGCCAATACGTCAGGCTTCCTGGACGTTTCGAAGCTGCTTGGTGACTCATCCTCTTTCATGAGTTTCCAGAGCCTCAGTCCGTCCAGCCGTTCGTTGCTTGGCCGATGACCAATGCGACAGGACACCTTCGATGATATGCGGCGTACCCCGGAGCCGAGCGCTCTGGGAAAGGTGATTTTTGATCGCGGCACGCTTTGGTGCGCCTTCAAAGCGATATCAGCTTGGCATCGTGTCGGTCGCGACGCAGTTTGAACCCACGGCGCTGAGTACTGAGCCGTGAGCAGGTTAGCTTGACGCCTCCAGATTGGGCGATCGGAGAAATGTATCTGATGACGTCAACCGAAGGACGCGGGTGAGTTTTCCGGACCTATAGTCTCGGTCCGCTCTGCTCTCGAAGACATGGCAAGTCCAGCGCAATGCGGCTCCTATTGGAGAGGTTTGTTTCTCAGGAGGAGATTGACACACGTTCGATCGCGCGAGAGCTAGTCTAGGTCGGCGAGCGGGCACGCGAGGTCATGTTCCGGCCACCAGAGGATTGCCGCGACATGATCGGGGGCGGTCCCTGCGAGGTTGGCGATCAAGATCCTGATCCTCTCTGTAGCCAGCATCAAGCCGCGGCGTTTGCCTGTCCGGAATCTCGTGCCGGCGTGGAGGCCCCATAGCTTGCAGTGGCGGTTCAAACGCCGAGACCAGCGAGACGTGCTTAAGCTGGGCGAATACGTCTATTCCGTCTCTGCCCTAGCGAACCAGAATCAAACGAGTAACGCGTGATACGCGCCAAAATGTCCGTGCCTGAACCGCCGCAGACTCGGGCGGCTCTCCCGAGATTGACCCAGCAAGGAGCAATGTACCCTGTCCCGCGGCTGATCTTGGCGCGTCGGAGACCCGCGGTGGTTGGCACCCAAGCTCCGTGGAAGGGTTGAAACCACCACACTGCCACTCAGCCGCTGTCGGAAACGTCGCCAAACTGCCGTCGGCGTCGCCTTGCGACTTACTGGAGCCATATCGGCTAGCAACGCACGGTGATGCCTTTGGATCCGCTCACGAGCTTGGCTGTGCTAGCGGGGTGAGCGGTCGAGATGAGCGTCGAATGCGGCAGCAACGGTGCGAACCACTAGGCGGTGTTCCGGTCTCACGCGGATGAACCCCTTTTCGATGTCCACTATCCCGTCCTCGGCGAGCACCGCTAAGCGTTGAGTTGAATCGAGAAAAAGGATCGGATCAAATCCGTGGGCGGCACAGATCGCCGGCACGTCGGCCTCCAAATCGCACATCAGCCGCTCGATGATTGCGGCTCGGACGCGGTCCTCGTCGGTGAGATGGTAGCCCTTTGACGTCGCCAGACGGCCTGCTTTGATGTGCCGTGTATAGGATCCCGTTGCAATTTCGTTCTGGACGTAACCGTCACCGAGACGGCCGATGGCCGACGGGCCGAAGCCGATCACGGTTTGACAGGTGTCGGCCGAGTAACCCAAGGAGTTACGCCGCAGGCGACCGCTTTTCTGCGCCAGCGCGAGCTCGTCGTCCGGCAGGGCGAAATGGTCGAGCCCGATTTGGCGGTAGCCCGCGGCAACCAGCGTATCGGCCACGGCCGCGGCCTGTTCGGCGCGGGTGTTGTCGTCCGGCAACACCGTCTCGTCGATCAGGAGCTGATTTTTCCTGACAGACGGAACGTGCGCGTAGCTGAAAGCCGCAAGCCGGTCGGGGCGCATGGCCACCGCCGTCGTCGCGGTCCGGACGCAAGAGCCCACCGTCTGATTTGGCAGGCCAAAGATGAGGTCGAAGTTGATGTGGCTTATTCCATGCCGGCGCAGATTTTCGACCGCGGCAATCGTCTGCGCCTCACTCTGGATCCGGTTGATCGCTCTTTGAACAACGGGATCGAAGCTCTGCACGCCGAGGCTCGCGCGGTTCACGCCGGCTGCTCCCAAGGTTTCGGCCATCTCGATCGTGAACGTGCGCGGGTCGATCTCGACGGCGACTGCGGCCGTTTTCCTGAAGGTGAAGCGGCGGCGCAGGAGTTCCATCAGGGCCAGGAACTCCGCCGGCCCGATAAGGGTCGGCGTTCCGCCGCCGAAGTGCACGTCGCCCACCGCCAGCGCTGGCGGCGCTTGCGCCGCGACCAAACGGATCTCCTCGCGCAATATCACCAAATAATTGAGGATCGGCGCATCCCGGCGAGTGATGACGGTAGGGAAACCGCAATACCAGCAGATCGATCGGCAGAACGGAACGTGGAGATAGAGTGACACGGCGGCGTCGGTCGGCAGGCGCCTCAGCCATTCCTCACAAGCCCTGGCGCCGACTGTCGCCGAGAACTCCGACACCGTTGGATAGATGGTGTACCAGGGCGGGCGGGCATCGAAATATCTTTTCAAGATTGAGGTTTGCAACCGTTAGTGTCCCACGCTTATGCAGGATTAGCCTAGACCGCTGTGCTCTCCTGTGTCTTTGCGCTATGTCAATCGGCCCGCTTTAGTCGACAAACCTGCATTCCATCGATGTCCAGACTAACGTGACCGGTTGACAGCTGATGTCAGGAGCAATAGCCACTCCCAGACACTCGTTTTGCTATTTGTGAGGACAGGAATTTGTCACACGACTGTTGTTGACGCGGGCGCGATGTCGATGATTGACCTGCGCGACGCCTTTCGCGCCCAATCCTGCATGCTCGGATTGACGCGCTCGAGGCGAAAAGGGTGCTTGATGATCATTGGGACTGCCGCGCGCTGCGAGCCAGAACTTTTGCAACACAAGGACGTCATGACCAGGGCGTCGGCTTTGGCTCCAACAAGCTGACCGGCCGGGCCTGAGTGTCGTGAGGAGTCCCGTCCATCAGGAGGATACGCTTGCTTTTTCCGATCAAGACAACGTCCGCTGGGCGATCCAAAGCAGCTCTATAAGCTTCGTTGGCGCATCGAGAGTACCTACAACAGGCTGACGGACTTCAGGTATCGCAACCCGACACGATAAGCTGGCGCGCAACGACCAGTCTCTGTCTGCCTCGCCGCAACCCTTGCTTGGTGGGTGCAGTCTGGACCCCAGCTTGCCCCGTGGTATCAGAGGTGCTCGTCAGCATCCCCGAGAAGCTGATTGGCTCAGCACGCAGTGTGGTACGAATTAACTGTCAGATGCATGCCTGCCGTTTCGCTCGGCGGTCAGGCACGCTCAGCGCATCAAAGATCGATCCGATTGTTCGACGGATATCACCATCCTGGCTCACGCGTGGGACTCGATACGAGCTTCGGGAACTGCCCGATCGGCCGTACCTGGAGTGGGTCTCCCGGGCTGGGCGGGGGATAAGGTTTGACCAGTATCGTGGGCGTTCGAAGCGCGAAAGTCCGACGGCTAAGCACCGCCCCGAGTTCAAGCGTCAGATCAGGCAGGAGATTCTCGCCGGCGAGACGCTCCATCGGCTGTCGAAGCGCCACCATTTCTGTCGAAATCTGATCCGCGAGCGAGTCACGCCGCGGCGTTTGCCTGTCCAGAATCTCCGGCTGGCATTGAAGCCGCCACAGGTTGCAGTGGCGGTTCAGCGGTCGAGACCAGCGAAACGTGCTTGAGCTGGGCGAATACGTCCATTCCCTCCTTGAGCCCGAGTGAATCAAAGGAGAAGCGCGTGATGCGTGCCAAAATGTCGGTGCCCGAGCCGCCGGTGCCAAGCGCAAGCACCAGAGTGATCTCAGCCGCGTCGATCGGACAACAGGTTTTGATGCGCGCCGGAAAGACGTTGACGATGGAGCTTGAGCGCGGCGCTTCGCGCGTCACGCTGACCTCGCTGGCCGCGATGCGCAGCCGCTGGCGTGCCCCGGGTGCAAGCGGTGGGGACGGCACCAGCAGCCGCGCACCCTTGAGACGCAGGATGAGCAACCCATAGCGGCCGTCATAACCGCCGACCGCGGCATCAAGGCTGACGGCGGCTTCGCGGCTGGCTGCAAGCGGTAGAGTCGGATCGCTCTGCAACTTATGCAACGGTCCAGCTGCGGTCACCCGACCGTGCTCCATCATGACAAGATGATCGGCGAGGTGTTCGATGTCAGCCATGTCATGGCTGATATAGATCATCGGCACGGCAAACTTTCCGGGCAGGCGCTCGAGACGTTCCAAAACGTCCCGCTTGGCACCGCGGTCCAGGGCAGCCAGCGGCTCGTCCATAACAAGCAGTCTGGGCTGGGACAACAGCGCGCGGCCGATGGCGACGCGCTGCCGCTCGCCGGCGGACAGATGCGCTGGCGAATGGTCGAGTAGCGGCGCTATGCCAAGCAATTCGACCACCTCATCAAACGCGATCGGCCTCGGTTCGGGCTTCGGGGCGCCGTAGAGCAAGTTGCGCCTGACCGACAAATGCGGAAAAAGGGATGGCTCCTTGAAGACATACCCGATCGAGCGAAGATGCGGCGGGCGGAACGTGGTCCCATCCTGCCACACCTCGCCATCGACAGCGCAAAAGCCGGTCGGCAGACGCTCGAGGCCCGCGATGCAGCGCGCCATCATGGTCTTGCCACAGCGTGGTGGGCCAAAAATCGCGATCACGCCTTTGGCCGGTACGCTGAACTGCGTATCGAGCTGCAAACCAGCGGGCCTTCCGCTGAAGGCCATTTCGATCAGGCCTGGTGTGGCTGTCCTCACGTGTTTCTCCGTCCATGGTATTTTTCGATCAAGGTCAAGGCCAGGACCACCGCAAAAGCGAATATCACCATGCCGGCGGCAATCCAGCTTGCTTCGCGCCAGCGGGATGCTTGAACATACTCGAAGACAAAGGCCGACAGCAGTTTGGTGCGCCCCGGAATGTTGCCGCCGATGATCACCACAACACCGAATGCGCAGATCGTTTGCGCAAAGCCAAGCACAGCGGCTGTGAGAAAACCCGGTCGCGCCAGGGGAACGGCGACCGTGAAGAAGGCATATAAGGGAGAGGCGCGCAGAGTGGCCGCAACCTCCAGGGGCCGATCGCCCATGCTGACGAAGGCCTTGCGGATCGACTGGACTACGACGGGCAGCGTGCACAAAACCGATCCGACCACGAGCCCTGCAAAGGTGAAGGCTAGCGTCCGCTCGCCCCAGGCAGAGGCGAAAACTCCCCCGGGGCCGTTCGAGCCGAGCAGGGCCAGCAGATAGAAACCGAGCACCGGTTGCGGCAGGACGAGCGGCACCGCGATAATCGTCGCCGCCACGCCACTCCAAATCGTCTTCGAGCGCGCCAGCCACCAAGCGAGCGGCGTACTGATTAGCAATAGGATCACAGTCGTCAAGCTCGCGAGCTCAATCGTGAGCCTCGCCGATTCCCAGATTTCTGTCGAAAGAGCCGCCATGCCCGTCAACTCGAGGCTTCGCGCACGTGACGAGGAGGTGCGATGTTCGCGTGGGCTTCCGGTCCTTTGATAAAATCAACGAACGCGTATCCATCCCCCTTGTCGATGCCTGCCTCCAACAGCACAGCGTGCCGCCGGAAGGGATCTAAAAACTCCTGCCGGGCTAGGCGGCGCGAATCGGTTTCGCGATCTGTGAACTGCGACAGCGCGACAACACCGGGCCCCGCGTTGCGAGGCTCGGCGAGTTGAAAGATGTGGGCAACGGTCGTTTCGTGGACGAGATTCTGTTGCATCGCCTCACAGGGGTCGCGTGCTTTCATCGCCTGCGGCACGGCTGGGCCATAAGATGCTGCGGCCGGAATGCAAGTCGACGGTTTCACGGAACAGGGCTTCTTCAGCGTCTCAGCTCTATTCACGAAATTTGTACTCGAACCCCAAAGCATGAACTTACCCATAGCGTAGGTAAAAGTGCCTTCGGAAAGCGCAAGACCATTCTCAATCAATTTGGTCAGGCAGAAGCGGTTGTCTGCGAAACACTCCTGACGCCAAAGCTCACGATCGTCATCTGCCGTTTCTTCTGCTTGAACGACGTTGCGATCTCTTTGACCTGCATGGGCAAGTTCGAGACGGCGAAATTCGATATTTGCCGCTTCCGGATTTCCGACCATCAGCAGCAGTAGAATTGATAGGGTCGATCCGGCGAGCATCATTGGAAACTCCTGAGATGGGGCCGCTACGACCACTTTGACCGCGGCGGCTCATTGCTCCTCATCCCAGCAATTGGCGTGCCGCTCGCGGAATATGGTTGGGCGCCCTGCTTGACCAGAGTGAAGCGACTACTGGTGCCGGCGTGGTCCCTGGAATGATGAACCGCCTTGTTGGGTTTTTGACATCGGCCGCTTCAACCGGACATCCGTGGGAGACAAGATGCAGGCTTAAGATGATAACGGTTGTCCTTTCGCCTTCTCCTCGCGCAAGCCGACAGATGTCACCGACAAGGTCCGGCTTGCAGCAAATCGCGCGAGACTATTCGAGCGAAACACGCGCCGCATTTCCGAGCCTGGTTACGGGCGCCACGCCCGACCAACACGGGATGATCGGCACAAATACCTCGATCGGGCAGCAATTCCGCCACGCTATATTGACACCTCAGACGCAAAGCTACTGCGCGAGCTGGATTTGGAAAGCGGTGGGGCGTTGATGAGCGCGCCCATGTTGGGCGAGATATTGCCAAACGAGGCAAGAGCCTCGCCGTTCTTGCAACAAACACGCCAGGTACGACCCGGCTCTTTCATCATAAAGCAGAGGACTTCGGCCACCTGCGTCTGTCCGGCGATTTCCCTGAGGCCTGTACACCGAACTCTTTCAAATTGGAGATCGAGGACGGTTTGGGGCGCTGCCACCGGCGCCCCCTCAGGGAACGCCAGATATTGAGGCGCAGGAACTGATTACGTCAGCGTTCCTCGAGGTCGTCTGTCCAAAGTCGAAGCCAAACGCAACGATCCTCTCCTTCGGAGAACCGGACACCTGTTCTCATTTCAACGGAACTGGTGCTGCGAAGACACGTGAAGCCATCGCCTTCTGCGATCGACAGCTTGGACGTGTGATCGATTGGTGGGAGGCTGAAGGTCTGAGTAACGACATCCAACTTGCTGTCATCTCCGACCATGCGCAATCATACTCGGGTTTCTGTAGCGGATAGTCTGCGTCGCGCTGGCTTTTCGACGTCAACTGCGCCCGGCTCGGGCGTTGATGCTATCGTCGTCCCAGGTCAAGTTGGCGCGATTTATCTTCCCGATCGCAACGCCAGAAATATCGTAAGAGCAGTTGAAGCGATTACGTCAGAGCCCTGGTGCGGGCCTGTCTTCACGGCTTCCAAGAACGAGGTCGAGGGTCGCGCACCGGGAACACTTGGCCTCGATCTCGTCGGCGTCGCCCATGCGCCAGATGTCGCGTTTTCATTCCGCGCGAACGACGACACCGATCCATTCGGACTGATTGGAGGCACCTATTACGACAACGACCGCGGAACCGGTCTCCGGCTTACATGGCGGGCTGCATCCCAAAGAATTGGCGGCTGTCGGCGTGCTGGCGGGTTCAGCTTTCCTCGGTTCAGGGGCTACTTCACTTATGCCATCTGGAATCTGCGATATCGCTCCTACGATTTTAAGCCTCATGGGTATCGAGCGGCCACATACAATGACCGGTCGTGTCCTGCATGAGGCGCTTGCCGACACCTCGGTTGCCTCGGATCTACCAGGATCAGGGCCTGACATTTTTGAAGCGGGGACTGGTTCTTATTCGCAGGTTCTACGACGAGTTCGCGTTGGGACCAGCATCTACATTGACGGTGGATGGGGAGGCCAGGTGTGGCAACAGCCGTCAGCGACACATTGAGAACAGAGGGGAATTCGGCTCCTGCCGGCCTGAATCATGTCCGAGCACACCAATGACAGTCAAAAAAGCGAATGCAACCTTATTTGCAGGCGAGGAGCAGGTGCTCCGTGATGGCGTTGTAGGCCTTAGATATTTGCGCCGACGCCGCGACGACCAGCCTCTTGTCATTTTTCTGCCAGGAGGTGCGCATTTGGCGCGCATTGCGTACGGTGATCCGACGTCTTCCCGATCGGACTTTCTGAATTACTGGCTTGAGTAGCGAGGAATGGGACTTGCCGCACTGTCTTATCCCAGTGATCACGCCGTGATCGATGCAGTGATACCCACTCTTACCATTGACGCCTGGGCGTAATGGATTGCGACTGTTATCGCTGAGGTTCTGGAAGGCACCCCAAAGCGTCCGGTCATCGTTGCAATGTGGAGTATGGCGGGTCGCTCGGTTGTAGCCGTGAATCTGTGGCTCAAGAAGCGAGGCATTGACGCGACCTGCTTTATTTCGTTGGCTGATACAGGTGCCACCCAGTTCGCTTGTTGTCCGCTAACGGCGGTGATCGCGCCTACCGATAGATCTGACGAGGGACACGCGCTCGGCGATCAGGCCGGCTGGAGCTTTTTCAACGCGCAGAGGATACGTGCTCTCGCAGCCGGTTCAGCTTTGAAGGCAAACCAATGGGACAGCTTGCGAACGCTGACCCGTGAGCCGCCTCGGCGGCTTTATCGGGAGATGCCAGAAGGGCATTTCTTTTTTGTCGGAGAATCAGGCGCCAAAGCGACCGTCGAGCAAATGCACCAGCTTATCTTTGAGGCGCACCGACTGCACAACGAGATTGGATTCCATTCTCGAGCCGGACCGAAGCAGTAAGAGCAATGAGCGATTTCGACGAGGCCATCAGGAGATAGTAGTGAGCAAGGATGTGACCCTTCCAATTTCGGTCGACCAGCCTGTCGACATGACCCGTACCATGCCGCCGGAAATTTCGGGCTTGAAGCGCCTCATTCAAGGTGCCCTTGCGCATGTCCCCCAGTTGCCTGACCCCGATCATCTCATTCAACGCCATCACTTTTTCGGCACCGCCGGTGAGCGAAGCGTTGCCGCATCATGGCTGTCACATCGCCTAGGATTTGATCCTGGCCCCGATAGGCTGTTCGTCACCGGAGGTACGCAGAACTGTCTAGAAATCTTGGTGCCACGCTTGGGCGGCACGAGGAGCTGCGTTGCAACGCAAATGATGTCCTATGCTTGAACAATCCAAGGGTTGTAAAGTATTCGACACGCGCGTGGTCGGGATCGAGATAGACGAGCATGGTATCCTGCCGGACGCTTTTGCCAAAGTCTGCGAGACGGATCGTCCAAAGATCCTGTACTGCAATCCCACGATCCATAATCCGACCACATCGATTCCGCCGGAGAGTCGTCGTCGGTCTATTGCCGGAATCGCGCGCAAGTATGGAGTAACGATTATTGAGGACGACGTTCAGGCCAAACTCGTTCCCGGCGCTCCCCCTACCATCATGTCGATTGCTCCGGATATTGCTTGGTATCTCATGAGCGTTTCAAAATGCACAGGCATGGGCTTGCGGACGGCCTTTCTCGTTGCTCCTGAAGCCCGTGCGTTGATTGACTGCGTGAGCCCATCCAGAGCATTTCATCCTGGTTTGCGCCGGGCATATCGTCGGCTGTCGTCACTCATCTCATTTCAAACCGGAGCGGCAGATCAAATCGCCGCGAGCATCCGCAACGAGGTCACCGCAAGGCAGGCGATTGCGACGGAGACTCTCTCGGGCTTCGATTTTCAGACGAAGAGCAATGCCGTGCACCTCTGGCTGAGCCTGCCTGACCAATGGAGTGTGCGCGAAATCATCGCGGCGGTCCGCCCATATAATGTTGTCATACGCTCAAGCGACCTTTTTAACGCCGGCGGGATCACTATGCCAAATAAAGTGCGATTGTCTCTCGTCGCAGCCTGTAGCAGGCGCGACCTTGCATATGCCGTGACCGTCATAGCAAACAATCTGCGAAGCGAGCCGAAGCGGTGAAGAGCGCGGCGTTCACCGCATCGTCGGTAACAGCCGTTGACCTGGACAGCGATGCGGGCGAATTGATCGCGCTACGACACGTTATTCACAGCCGATCCGAGTTAGCGTTCGAAGCAGTGGCGACGGCAAGGCTCGTTGCCAATCGACTGTGGGCGCAGGGGGACTCACAAACGCATCGGTGGAAACAACGTCGTTGGCGTACTCAGCGGGCGCATCCTCGGCGACCGTTCCGCCAGGCTGGGCACCGAAATGGACGCTCTGCCCATTGGTGCCGCTAATGGCTTCGCACAGCAGAGCATTGTCAGACGGAAGAGTTCCCGCGTCCTACAACGCGGTGCTTTCGGTTGGACACCGTTCGGCGGTCGAAGTCGACGCATGAGCCCAATCGCAGCCGCCGTAAGGATCTACGACGCGGCCCGAACATTCGGGACGACAATGCGGGCTCGGATGGAGCTCTGCCTCGATCAACACTCGCGAGACGCGGTAGTGGCGTGCGGTTGTCGCTCCGAGTTTGACGCTCTCCAGCGATATCCGGCGCTGGTAACTCATCCAGCCCAGATGAAGGTCGCGAGCGAAGCCGCCTTGCAGGTGAGCGGCGCGCCGCGCGTGGATCTTAACATACCGCAGATTAGCGCCGACAACTTCACCTGTACGCTGGAAAGCGTTGCGGGAGCCCGCGTGCTTGTGTGGCCGCGGCGCTCCTGGGTACCGGAGTTTGATTTCAACGGTCTCGCCCTTTCGTGCGAGGTCGCGTTTTGGTTGAACATCGTGGCACTTGGGGGGCCGGGATTATGAATGGAAACAGACCTATCGTATCGTCGCTGAACGGCGTTGTCGCGGCGGCGCATCCGCTGGCTGCGCAAGCTGGTGCGCGGCGGCTTTGGGAGGGGGGATGCCTTCGACGCGATCGTCGCGACCGCCGCAGCTCTTAACGTGGTCGAGCCATACAATTCGAGCCTGGCCGGTCTAGGAGTCGCGATCTGCTGGATCGCGAGCGAACAGAGTGCACGAGTCCTCAACTTTGTTCCACCTCCGCCGCGGAGCTTTCAGTGCCCGGACGAGGGGGACCGCGTGAAGCTCCGGCGCGGTGGCGCAGGTAGTGGCCTTCCCGCGTGTCTTTCAGGCTGGTCCGAGCTTGTCGAGAACTATGGCAAGGGAAGCTTGGCGGATGCGCTCGAACCCGCGAGACGACTAGCACGTGACGGCGTTTCCATTGGTTGAGCTCAAGGTAGCTGCGATCCGCGAGGCCTCCGCTGAACTCTCGCAGCATTCGGATCTTTATCCTGAGTTCGCGCGCGTGTTCGAGCCCGAGAAGGCGACGCTCGGGCGGGTTGTCCAACAACCCGAACTGCAGAAACGTTCGAGAAGATCGCGCGCAAGAGAAGCGCCTTACCTCTACGGCGGACAACTCGGCTCCGCAGTGGTGAAGGCCGCCAATCGTTCGGGAGGCTGTTTTACAGAACAAGACCTGTCGAGCTACCGCCCAGGGTGGCAAGAGCCTTTGCGCGTTTCCTCCACGCGAGCGTGGAATCTTTTTTAAATGCCTCGATCGCCTCGGGATCCTGCTTGTACGCTCTCGGCCGGGCGCTGACGTGTGAGAAGCCCAGGTCCTTGAGGGCTCGATAGACCGTGTCGTCTGACACCGAGATGCCGAACTCCTCATGCAGCCGCATGATCAGGTCACAGGCCCGCCAACGCACCACGCCATGGATGGGCGGGGTCGGCCCTTCGTCCACGATCCGCGCCAGAAACGCTCGGTGCTCCGTGGTGAACTTCGCCGGCGCACCTGGCGTGGGAACGTTGATCAGACCATCAGGCCTTGCTCGTTGAATCTGATCACCCAGTCGCGAAGCGTCTGCCGGTCCATCCCGCCGACCTTGGCGGCCTCCGCCCGCGATGCGCCATCGAGCACCGCAGCGATCGCCAGAAGGCGCCGGACCTGATCGCTGTCCTTCGCCCGCCGCGCGAGCCGGCGCACCTCAATCGCTGCAAAATCCGTTCGAACCGCAATCGGCCGGCCCATGGCAAGTCGCTCCAGTTGCCATGTTGAATCATCGATCCTCTGATTTGGGAATGCCCGCCGTGAGTCAGCACCTCAGCGGATTGTATTAGTCCCCGAGCTGCGACACAGTTAACCGTTAATGCGGTTCTTGACCCGACGCACCGCAAGAAGCTGCAATCTGGTCTGAGTTTTTCCTGCGATCGTCTTGCCATCAAGCTTGAAACTGTAGCGCCATTCGCCTGGCAACGCTTCTCGAACAATGAATTGCACGCCTCTGTGCTGCATAAAGTCTTCTACCCCGTCACACATGTTGCCTCTGTCGTTGGGTGCTCCGGCGCAGCTCGATCATGATCCCTCAATCATGGGAATCTTGACCTAACACCAAGGAGATCTAACATCGAAGAGAACCGCCGATCCTATGGGACCGGCGGCCAAGTCAAGGGAGGAAACGCCCGTTAGGGCAGCGGTAGCGAGACTACCGCAAGGCACCGCCAATCTCTTGGCGGATCTCGAATAACATTCTTGCGATGAGGGCCGCAGGGTGATCCGGCAAGTCATCGAATAAAGGTGATACAAAGAGGCACACGCATTGATGGCTCAAGTAGTTCAATTGAGACTGCACTGAAAGATAAAGTTGCGTACGCAGCGTACCAATCGAGCTCTTTCTCGCGCTTTCCTGTGTCAGCTGGCTGCACGTGTGCGAAATCGTCGGGCCATTGGCCCGGCCGTTGCTCAGCTGCTTACCAGTTGCGTGCAGTTCCCTGCCTTGACGGAATTGTCCGCCGCAGAATGTGGGATCTTCATGCGGTTAGGTGTGCCGATCGGGCGGAGGCGTGTATCCGCTCCTTCTTCGCCCGGAAGAGCCGGCGCGCGTCGTGCCGCTAGTAGCGGGGTGAAGTAGCTGGTGGAAGGGTATCAACCGAGGGTCATCTTTACACAAGACCTTCGAAGTTTTGCGACGCGCGCCCCACTTTTTGTCCGGCCTGCTGGATTTTACTAGGCGGCCACACGACGCTTCGGTAGTTCATCCCAGGTACGGCCTTCCAACAGGTGGCCTGTTTGCTTCTTCTGCACGCCACCCTATTGCTTGAAGTGAGATGCAGCGCCTGCTTCCACACATCGATCGCGGATGGATCGCACCCAATCGGAATTCATTGGGCGCGCGGCCGGCCCACTTTCGCCCCCGCAATGGCCCAATCGATTCCGTTGAAGTTGGGTGAAGCGGCCCGAGCATGGCTCCAAGCTAAAAATTTGACATAAGCAGGCGTGGATCGAACAATGTCCATACGATCCAAATAATCTTGGCAATCTTGGCTCTCCACGCTGACGCCCACCCAAACATTGTTCGGCCACGGCAACTTGTCAGCTACGTCCGCAAGACGATCCGCGCGCTTTGTCAACACCTGGAACGTGTGAAGCCGAGCTTGCTTCATCGCGCCGAACACTCTCGCGATGAACCTCCAAGCGCGTCCGCATTATCATCGCCGCGTAGGCCAAGTTGCACGGCGTCCCGGGGAAGTATCCATTCCGTTGGCGCAATCGAAAAGCGCAAATCATCTCGTTGCGGCTGATATGGGTCGGCCAATGTTTTCCAGGACAAAACCGGGCGAACCCAGTCGGCGATCTATAGCCGTCGCTCGAATCGTACCGTTCTGTGCCTATTAAGATACATGCTGTCGAACGTGAATGTCTCTGTCCGATCCGGACAGTATTTGCGCGCCGATAACAATCTTAACCTGACATAACCATCTACCACAACTCAGGAAGGCGCGATGGGATCGGCGGCAAATTTCTATGTTCAACTTTTCAGTTAGCATGCGGAGGCCCATTTAGGCCAAGCGCGAAGCGCCACGAACGCGACGAGTGTCTTGCATAGATAGTGAGGCCGCTGTTCGGCGTTTAGCATAGGTTTTGCGTCCTATCGCTGCGACTTCAGGCCGCCATTCGTCGATCCTGGGCTAAATCTTTCCAAAGGCGGTCCTCGGCACACCACCTTTGGTTTCACCGACATTCGAGTTGTGGAGGATGACGTGCGTGCAATGCTGGATACCTTGCTCGAGATTAGAGGCCAAGCTCGATGAGCCAGCAGCGGATCGTGGTGATCGGTACGGGCAGCCGAGTTGGAAAGACGGTTTTCTGCGCGGGGCTCGTCAATCTTCTCGGTGCGAAGTTTTGGAAGCCGGTTCAGGCTGGCCTTGAAGGAGAGACGGACACCGAGCGCGTCGCGCGCCTTGCCAGTCTGCCATGCAATCGCATCATACCTGAGCGTTATCGCCTGCAAACGGTCGGATTGTCTCACTTTTCTGCGGAGCTTGACGAGGTTCGCATCAATACCAATTCGCTCGACATACCGGACACCGGGGGGCAGCCGCTCGTGATCGAGGGGACTGGCGGACCCATGGAGCCGCTGAACTGCGGCATGCTTTACATTGACGTGGTGGAGAAATGGCGAATTCCTGTTGTGCTTTGCGCGAGCACAGAAATGGGGACGGTCAATTATTCACTTTTGTCCATAGAGGCTTTGCGCAGACGTCAGATCGACGTGCTCGGAATCGTGCTCATTGGTGAAAAGAATCCGGAGGCTGTGAGAGCAATTTGCGAGATTGGCCGCGTGCGGTGGTTAGGGCGACTGCCCTGGATCGCTCCTTTGTCGGGAGAGACGCTGCAGGCCGCGTTCAAGGCCTCCTTCCTTCGTGATGATTTCATGCCATGACGCTAATCGTCGATCTCGGGTACAACGACCTCTACAAGTCGACCCGGAAGCCGGCGCCGATCCTTGAGGCGGCCTGCTGGAGCCACGGCCGCAGAAAGTTCTTCGACCTGGCGAAAACGGGAGAGGCCCCGATCGCCGCCGAGGCCGTGCTGCGCATCGACGTCCTCTTCGAGATCGAGCGCGGCATCAACGGCAAAACACCGGAACAGCGCCTTGCTGTGCGCCGTGAGAAATCGAGGCCACTCCTCATCGAGCTCGAAACCTGGATGCGCCAGCAGCGGGCCTTGCTCTCGTCAGGCAACGACACCGCAAAGGCCATCAACTATCTTACCCAGACGCTTCCAAAGAGTCATAATCACTGTGCAGAGGTACTAGTTCAGTCTGACAGAGAGCAGTCGCTGGCAGGAAGGCAAGCATTATGAGGCATAGCAAAAAAACCGGCAGGCCCAGCGAAACGTGGCTGCGTGAACGACCGGCGATCTGGCGAGCTCAATCATTCATATGGAGATCTTTGAAGGTCGAGGCTGTCGCAATTGTTGCAAAGGCGAACCTACACATGAGATCGAGGATTCTCTCACGCCTGTTCGCGAAAGAAGCGCAACGGCGGCCTTGATCTTGCCGTCACAAGGGTTGCGTCTCTACGTCAAGAGAGTATCCGATTGCATGTACCGTGCGGATGTAGTTCGGTTTGCCGTCCTCGTTCAGCGCCTTGCGGATCCGAGCCATATGCACGTCGACGGTGCGAGCCACGACGTGAACGTCCTTGCCCCAGACGACCTGCAGCAGCTGCTGACGCGTAAAGACCTGGCAAGGATTAGACATGAAATAGCGGAGAAGCCGAAATTCAATAGGGCCCAGATGAATCTTGCGACCATTGCGAAAGAGTCGATATGCCTTGAGATCCATCACGATGTCCAAAAAGCTTAGCGCTCCACAGCCCTCGGCAGCGAGCTGAACCGGACAGAGCATTCCGTTTATGCGTCTGATGAGGTCGACCACTGGAAACGGCTTAAGCAAGTAGTCGGTCGGCTCGATCTTCAAGCAACGGACGATATTGGCTTCATCAGAACCGTAAACCATCATGATGACGGGGATGTGGCGCGTCATGTCGTTACCATAGAGCTGTTTGCGAACTGTCAGGGTTGAGTCGCACCCGATAGTTGAATCGAGGACAATCAAGTTCGGTCTGGACATGGCTGCTAGACAGGCGATTTCGTTGCTCTCGTGAACGACCAGGCAATTGAAAGCCTCTCTTTCCAGAAGATGCTTGAGCAGGTCGATGTAGGCCTCCTCACCAGCTAGCATGAGCACCGGCCTGCTCGCAGTGCTTGAAGCGACAAGATCGTTACTGGTGACTTGTGGGCGCGCCGCAAGCACGTGTCACTCCCAACAACTACGGGCGCTATCTTGCAGCGGCGGATCTCCATTGATCATCGCGCAAGGTCCGCGAGGTCTGTGATGGCTATCATGTCCCTAGCCCGAGAACAGCCAACCAGATCTAGCAGGCTGTTGAAGAACTCAGCCGCGATCGCAAACGAAACCTGAATCGTCGCCTTTGTGGATGTAGAAATAGCCGAGGATCCGGCCCACGCTGACGCCGTCCTCGATCGCCTCCTCCCCACCGTCCACGGGTTCGACCTCTCCGGCGAGAGCCTGCGCCGAACCCGGCAGTTCACCCGAAGGGCATGAGCCCGTGGACAAGCGCTCGGATTGATGAATCGTTCAGCACTTCGCAGCACGTGTCGGCGACAAGCTGCTCGAGTTCGGCGCTCAGTGGGCCGCTGCGGCTTTTGTGATTTAATTGAGCAATGAGCACATCGCCGCGCCTGTGTTTAAAAGGAACATCCATAAAGCGTCTCCTTCGCAGATCGGGGGGAACTCATTCGTTATCAATGTTGTGGAGGTTCCCAGTCGACGCCAATCTACTGGGGACAATCGGCCATTGGGCGGCAACACGTTGTTCCTGTCATCGTCTTGCGCGCGTGAAGACAGAAACCCATCATTACTTGACCGAAGTCTTTCACGATCGTTAGTCCTTTGCGTTCAGCAACGATCGCCGTGGTGATGCATCCATCGCTGATGCCTGCAAGACAATCTTTCGCGGCCTGAGCGGTGCTACTCGTCAATCGTTGTCGAATTTTGGGCGGTACGAGCGCAGCGGGGGAAGGATGCGTCGAACAAGACGTCGGCATTTTCCCAGTCCGAGACGCGAGAACCAGTGCGTGAGTCGGCATCAAAAATAGGTCGATTAAGGTTAGATCCGAGATGTGGGTATATATAATTGAATGGAGATCTGGATACGCGATCGGTGTCAAAAGAGCTCCAGCATTATCGAGCAACGCCGAATCCGCTGCGTCTTCAAGTGTGTCCTGTAGAATGATCCGCCCTACGATTCCATGGTTCGCCAACCAATGCCTGGCAGCGAGCTCGCAGTTCGTGCCCTGCGGGCCAATAGTGTGGAGATTGCGAATTGAGCCAGCCGATCCGTATTTCATTGTGTTCTCTTGACGACGCACTGGGACATGCATTGAGCGTAGGTGCTGTTTTCAGGTCAAGCAATTGCGCGTTACTAGGATGACGCGCCGCCACCCGAACAACAAGCAAAGCTTTCATGAAGCTTATGTTGAAGTATGATCTAAGGATCGCCGGAGCCCGACCTTGCGGCACGCCGAACAACGGGCGCGCAGCCATTTCCTGTTGCGCGTCATTCGTAGAACGAAACCGAAATTTAATATAACTTTTATGTCAGCCGGTCGAAGGTTGTGATCCAATGTGTCCGATCGAAGGAGAGGCGCCGCAATACATGGCGGCAGTATTTTGGCGAGAAATCCAAGAGCAGGCGATAGATCGCGGTATGGAACGATCCGACACCGCAGCCAGCCAAAGGTACGGCTACAGCCCGCACATTTGTTGGATTTCAGGAGGTTTGTTGAAACAGATGCGATTGCGAAACACGATTGTAAGTGTTTCGAAATGAGGGACGCAAGGAAGAGGGAGTTGGTTTAGTCTCAGGTACAGGCCTTGTGAAATGGTCGAGGATCGTTGTTCATGCCCACGTTGACCAGATTTCTGGCTGGCAGCTCTGGGAAATGCATGCACGTAAGATTGTTAACGCAATTCATCTTGCCAAAAGAACAAAGGGGATTGATGCGGGTGTGCACTTCGGGGACGTGTTCTTCAAGACAGTCCCTTCGCTCCCGGCCGAAGAGCCGAGCCGTTCGAGACGTGCGGGCCGGCCTCTCAGCCCTCTGCCAAAAACAGCAGCCATCGCGCGCGCATTGTTCAACACTAGGCCAGAGGACTACGCTACGCGCCACCGAGATACGTTCATGAGTAGGGGGCTCACCTAGTACCTCTGCACAGTGATTATGACTCTTTGGAAGCGTCTGGGTAGGCTCGGCCCATTTTTGCGCGGGCGTTTTCTGTCGTGAACATCCATTTGATGCGGGAGCGTGCAGCATTTCTCTGCCGTTCCCAAGCGGTGATTTCGCGGCGCAGTCGCTTGGGGTCGTCGATCCTGCGAGCGAGGCACTGTCCCCGCAAGACGCCGATCTCGATCTCAACCATGTTGAGCCAGCTTGCGTGCTTGGGAGTGAAGTGGAACTCGATCCGCCGCAAGATCCGTCTGGCTTCGGCGGGCGGAAAGGTCTGATACAGGGCGCCGGCGGAGTGGGTCGATAAGTTATCCTGCACGACCCGGATGGTCTCGGCATCGGGATAATGGATGTCGACGAGGTCACGTACGCATTCGGCATAATCTTTTGCCGCTCGTCGCTCTGTAAGTTTGACCTTGCGCCAGGGACGATGCACGTCGAGGAGAACGAAGAGATTGACCGTCCCGTTGAGACGATACTCGTAATCGTAACGTTCGAGCCGGCCCGGCTTCATCGGGATTGGCTGACGGACCTCGCCGATGAGTTGCACCGGACTTTCGTCGAAGCACACGACCGGCCGCTTGGGATCGGGCACCTCGGCATAGAGATCAAGCACGTCCTCCATGCGGGCGACGTATTCGCCATCGACCTGCGGAATGCACCACATATCTTTGCGCCATGGTTTGAGGTCATTTTCCGCCAGGCGTCGCCGAACCGTCTCGTGCGACAGGCTGTCGTGTTCGGTGAGATTGACTGTCGCACCTGCCAGCAGCTTGAGCGTCCAGCGGGCACGGCCCTTTGGGGGGCTGGCACAGGCGGTCGCCACCAGCAAGGCTTCTTCCTTGCCCGTGAGTTTGCGCTCCGCTCCGGGACGCGGCTCTTCGCTCAGCGCCCGCTCCAGATTGCCTTCCACGAAGCGTCGCTTGGTCCGGTACACGGTCGAGCCGCTCACGCCAACGCTCCTGGCGATCTCCTCGTCGCCGGCCGCGGCATCGGCAGCCAGCAAAATCTGTGCTCGCTTGAGCTTGCGGGACGCATGCTTGCCGCCGCTAAGCAGCGCCTTGAGTTCGGTCCGCTCGACTTGGCTGAGTTCGACCCGATAGCGTACATTCATGCCTGCCTCCTTGATCGAGGCACGCACGAACAACTGAATCGGATGGCCGGCGTGAGTCCTTCGGCAAAAGCCTTCACGCCCAAACAGGGGCAGTACCTCGCCTTCATCCACCTCTATACGCGTCTGCACCGCAGACCCCCGGCGGAAACCGACATGCGAGAGTATTTTCGCGTCACCCCGCCTTCGGTTCACCAAATGGTGCTCTCGCTCGAGCGAGGCGGCCTCATCAAAAGGCAGCCCAGGACACCTCGTAGTATCGAAGTCCTCGTCGATCCCAACGACCTGCCGGAGCTAATCTGACCGCCGACCCAACCCGTCAAAATCACTGTGCAGAGCCACTAGCCCCGTGGTCTCTTCATTGAAATTATGGAGTCAGAAGAGGAGTAAGCGTCGGAGATCAGCTTGTAGCAACAGCATGCCTTTTGCTCGAGGCAATTGCGATCACCGATCTGCAAGATGCCACGCATCTTTCGGATCAATCCTTGTTCTTCGAATCGGATTAGAGTTTCGGTTACGCCAGCGCGACGCAATCCTAAGGCTGACGAAAGGTAGTCATGGGTGACCGGAAGCACGTTAGCGTCAAGAGCGTCACTAGCCAAGCAGAGCCAGCTTGCCAGCCGCTTTTCGCGATCGTGCCGAACCCCGCAAAATCCTGCCTGAGCGCAGTGCAACGTCAAGGCTTGAACGTAGCCCGCCAGCTGCTCTCTAATTTCTGGACATTCGTTTATTACCCGATGCAAATCGGTGACACGGATCCTGTGTGCTCTCCCTGGGAAAAGCACGACGGATTGATATGTTGAAAGATTGCCTCCCACGGGGAGCGAAGTGCCGACCGCTCCCCGATGTCCCACCACCGCGGTCTCGAGAATACCTCCCGACGCGACAACCCTCAGCGAGACGAGACCCGATTCTATGAAGTAGACGTAATCAAGAGGTCTTCTCGGCTCCTGCAGAATCATCCGTTCTCTCAATACGATCGGCTCGAGGAACTTTCCTAATGCTACAAGATCTTGCGGGAAGAGTCGCCCCAAGATTACGTTATTGAGAGAAGACCGCATAGAGTGATGTGCGCCGCCAGACCAAGATAGCATCGATAGGTTGCTCTGTTCCTGAGTCACGATGTCGATCTCGATCTAAGCCAAATCGGGGGGCTGCGGCGGAAGAGGAAAAATGGCCACCCACGAAGGAGCGGCCAGTACTCTTTGGCTGCTGGAGAAAGGCCGCGATCTCCGACGTAAATCTTCAAACCGTTTGGCCCAGGTGCCACGCAAGCACTCGGTCCATCTCAGCTGTTGGCTCAGCAGAGCGGTGAATATTGCAGTTAGGACGACCGTACCGGAAGAGCCAGCCGGTACCGACGCCAAGAGCAAGAATCTGTGCTCCGGTGTGCCGGCATCGAGTACGTACAGGGGCTCGACAATCCGACTGCTACCGCCGAGGATCCCGTCGCTTCTCGCGATGTCTGTATGGCTGCGAACGCATTTCGAGCAGCCGTCCATGCGAGGCCAGCCACTCATGTCAGAATCTGGACTTCCAAAAACGACGAGCTTGCGGCGCTCGGGTTCGGTGCAAGAGCCAGCTCCTACAGCATCGAGCGCGCTCGTTTCGGGAAAACCGAGCCCTGCGAACCGCGCTTTCAGCACATCCATGGCCTGGCCTCCGTCACGACGAACATTACTCTCCTCTCTGCCCGCGCCAAGTCACATCGGGTAAGTGATGTTGTAGCTTCCAGTGACCACGGCGCGAGCCTGGGGAGAAAGGGAAGCTAAGTTCGAGGAGTTGTTGTGCTCTTAAGACCTCCCGTCCCTCCTTGTGAACTCATTCAGGCAAGCTGTGTCGATCGATGGATCTCACTTGGCATTCAAGATATACCCGATATACATACAGGCTGTGTGCCGAGCTGGCAAGCCGAAATGAACGATCTAACAAAACGACCGTTCTCAACAGGCAGGCACTCTTCCGTCTCACATGTCGACAAGCGTAGCGGCTGAGTTGGCAGCAGCATCAATACGCCCTCCCAATAATGCCGACATGTCCGATGAAGTGTCTTGAAGCTCGCGCCCCAGAACGGGTTTCCCGTCGTCGAGGACGACCTGTACGGCGAGCTTGTATTTCCGGGGAGTTCCCCGGAGACGCCGTTTGCCACCGGCGCGCGAGCATGGCAGCGGACAATCCGGTTGTTTATCTGCCGAGACTCTCAAAACGGTCGCGCCGGCGCTTCGCAGCGGCTGGATGGTTGCGCCCAAAGACGTCGTTCGGCGCTGTGCGGATTCATTTGGAGTCACCTCACCGCTCACGGTTTATGCGTCGTTGGGCGCGGCAAAGGACATCGTCGAACTCGACCAACTCGGCGCGATGCTGCCCAGCAGAGCTCGTAGTGCTCGCCTCCCAACAAGCGCCTGGCCAGAGCAGCCGTTACCGAGTCTGGGGCTTGAACATGTCATTGACGTACTAGGCCATGAGAATATACTCGGTATATCTAAGTGGAGGGCAGCGCGCCAACCGTCGCGCATCGTCACGTTTCACATTGAAAAGGACAGCACATGAACCTCGCTCAAATATCTCCAGACTCCGCACGGTGGTCCATGCTCTTACTTGCGGATGAGAATCCCTTTCCCGCTTACGAAGAGCTGCGAAAGCGCGGTGAGGTCGTTTGGGATCCCGGAATGAATTGCTGGCTCGTACTGAGCCACGGTGTGTGTAAAACGATCGAATCCGACGAGGCGACTTACCGAATCCTGCGGATCGATGCACTTCCGTTGGCGTTCGAGATTTTTGGCGACAATCCGCAAAACCCCGTACAGATTGGTTCGGTCGTAGGGGGCGAGCACGCGCGTATGCGGCGGCTCTACTTGAAATTATTGGGCCCCGCGCTCATGCCGCAGTATCGCGTGGAGCATGTTCTACCAGTTATAAGCCACCTGATCGATCGTTTCGCGGAAAGGGGGAGCGCGGAGCTTGCATCCGAGCTTGCGTACGAACTGTCGAACCGGGTGATGGGTTCACTCTTTGGGCTTCGTTGGAAGGATCAAGAGCTCATGGCCGAAATTGACCGATGGCACAAGGACTTTAGTGCTTGTGCCGGCAGGGGGTACCTCGACGAGGGAACGAATCGGAAGGGAAAGCTTGCGTCCGCCGAACTGAACAATCTTTACCGGCCTCTGGTGGCTGAGCGAAGGGAGAAGCGCGGGATCGATTTCATTAGTCAGATTTGGACCCTCGCGCAGGAGGAATACGGCCAAGACATCCCTGAAGACCATATCCTTGCCTTTGTGAGAGATATTGAGATTGGTGCGGCGGACACAACGTCGAATGCGATTGCCAATGCGATTTACTTGTTCCTGTCCGACCCCGCCATGCGTAAAGCCGTGTCGGAGGATCAAGAAGCCACTCTCAACCTATTTGTGGAAGAGACTTTGCGGCTCTTCGGATCGGTTCAGTGGCGATTCCGAAAGGCGAATCGGGATGTCTGCATCGGGGGTGCGGAAATTAAAAAGGACGATGTAATCTGCGTCCTGCACGCAGCTGCGAATCGCGATCCGGAGCATTACGCGTGCCCGCACATGATGGACTTGAAGCGGAAGCCGCCGACCGACCACTTGGCCTTCAACGTCGGACCGCGCATCTGCTTGGGCATGCATCTCGCGAGACTCATGATACGTGAAACGTTGAAGGCGCTAATCACGCGTTTTCCGAATCTGCGTCTGGATCAAAGTAGGGAACCCCCGAGATTCCGCGCTTTCTCGCACCGCTCGTTCGCGCCGTTGCACGTGAAATTCTGAGGAATTCGAACCAATGAGATTGATAGTTCACAATCAACAGGGCGGGACGGTCGAGCTGAAAGATGTCTCATCGCCAACATTAATGGTCGCGATTCGCGATGCAGGCCTTGACCTGACGGCGCAGTGCGGTGGATGCGCATCGTGTGGAACTTGCCATGTTTACGTCGACTACTCTTGGGCGGCAAAGCTCAAGCCAAGAAGTGAAACCGAGGACGCGATGCTAGACGTGGTGGAAGGTCGCCGCGAGAGTTCTCGGCTTTCTTGCCAGATTGAACTGACAGAAGACCTGGACGGTCTGGCCGTGACGTTGGCGCCTGGCTCCGGTTTTGCCTGACGTAGCGCAGGCTGAGAGATGCGCCAGCGACTACTCATCATCGGAGGACCGTACGCGGCCAGCGAGGTTGCGTCGTCCGCACGCCACCATGGGTACAGCGAAGACATTCTCGTGGTGAGTGAAGAGCCGGAGCTACCGTACCAGCGGGCGCCCCTCTCAAAGGGCTTTTCTAAAGGCTCCCACGGACGAGGCGACGCCGCTCAGGTCACCGGCTTTCTATACAGCAAATCATATCGATTTGGAGCTCGGCGTCCGCGTTGTCGCGGTTCAGAGCGCTCGAAAAGCCGCGGTGTTGTCGAGCGGTCGAGAGATAACTTTCGACATGCTCGCGATCACAATGGGCGCTCGTCCACGAAGACTGACGTGCGAGGGAGCCGATCTACAAAACGTGTATTACCTTCGTTCCGTTGCGGACGCGCGCTTGCTTAAGACTGTCGCAGCCGCAGCAGAACACATTGTGGTGATTGGTGCCGGATTCATTGGACTGGAAGTCGCAGCTGCTCTCGCGCAGCAGCACAAACGAGTCACTGTGATAGAGGCGGCCAACCGGGCGCTTGAGCGAGTCGTATCGCCGGAGATCTCTGCTTTCCTGCGGTCCGCACATGTTGGCCATGGCGTAAAGATGCTGACCTCGAGCACGGTACAATCGCTGGTCGGTGAGAAACTGTTCGGCGAGTAGTCTTGGAGGATGGGAGTTCCATCGACGCAGATATTGTCGTTGTCGGCATCGGCTCGATTGCGAACGTTGAGGTGCTTGAAGGTTTCGGCGCGCAGTCGGTCAGGGGCGTAGCCGTAGATCCTCCTCTTGTGGGGTCGGCGCTCGAACCATTGCGCACACCCGCGGCTCGCCTCGCTTGTACGCCAGCAACGCGCGCACTGAAGCTTCCCCGTCGATCTTGTCAGTCTTCGCCCGTCGACGCCGGCGCGACGTCACAATTGAAGCGGGGTCAACGACGTGGCTTTCAACCCGTTCGTCCTGCAGCAAGCGGTGGATCCAAAAGCCGTCGAGACCCGCCTCTTGAATCACGATGACTGGAACGACCTGCTCCGTACGGACCCGCACCTTGTCCTTAAGTTGAGAGAACCGTGCCCGTAGTCCAGCGACGTCACCGCTGCGAACTGTATGCTTCGACATCTTTTCTCCGCCGCCTGGCGACAGCGATGTAATCAGCCAGGTCGATCGACTAAGTTCCAACGAGACGAAAATTGTGCCAAGATCGGTGCGGATAGCGGTCGGTGCTTGGGATCGGTCAGTAATAATTTGCATGGTCGCCTCCAGAGTGGGCGGGTCAGCAACCTCACTCTGCCAGAGCGTTGGTCGCTATCCACTCCCCATGGGATCTCTTCTCTTCTCTTCTCGTCGACCGACAGCACGATGGCGTGGGCCGGCGGGCCGACATAGAGGCCGACGACGTCGCGCGGCTTGGCGACGAAGTCCGGATCGTTCGAGAGCTTGAATTGTCGACACCGATGGGGCTGGAGCCCGTGCGCCTTCCAGATGCGGCGGACCGCGCTGGCACTGATGCCGCTCGCCCGGGCCATCAGGTCGGCTGTCCAATGGGTCGTCTCGGTCGGCGGGGCGGCCAATGTGAGCGCGACCACACGCTCGGCCACCTCCGGGGCCGAGCCCAGGAATCCGCGAGGGCCGCGTCTTATCCCGCAAGAGGCCGTCGACACCTTCTTCCATGAAGCGTTGTTGCCAGCGCCAGACGCAGGTTTTGGAGGTCCCGGTCCGGCGCATGATCTCGTTGGTGCCGACGTCGTCGGCGCTCAGGAGCACGATGGCCGCTCGCCAAGCGTGCTTCTGCGAGGAGTTACGGTCCTTGGTGATCGCCTCGAGCCGACGGCGATCTTGTCGTGTGATCTTGATCGAAATCCCGATGAGCATGCGTAAGACTCGCACGCGCGCCCAAAGGGAATCCCTACATGGACTCTTATGTTAGACAGAGACCACTAGCTCCGACGTGAATCACGCACCGATTTCCGAGGGGAGTACACGCGCAGAATGCAAGTCGCCGGGCATCGGCGCACATGCCGAGAATTGCCCGGCTGACCGATTGAGGAAAATGGCAGTGTCGATAGAGTCGGGCGCCATCGCAGCTGTCGCTATACCTTGACCCTTCGACTGCTTCGAACAGTTCGATATTCGGACACTGGACGGAACGGTGCCGCGGTGCCGCCATATCACTTAGACAAGAGCCGGTTGCACTCATCCTTTCCGCTGCATTTGTGACAGGTTGTCGCCACTCGCAGGAGCGACTTCTCAAGGCCGGCCCTACTCGGATCAGCAAGTGTGATTCTCCGTACGCGCGGATCAATGTTCCACGGGGTATGCATGAGTCTCACCTCGTAGTGATCACATCTATCATGCACGTTGAAGTTTCGCGTTGCGTCATGCGTCATGCGTCATGCGGCAACTGCAGATTGCGGGAGCTCGGCGACGTTACCTTGGGCTCACTCACGATGTGGCAGTGGCTCTTCTGCCTCGAGGAGGCGAAGCCGCTCATCAGGAACAAGCAACTACAGCGGAGGCCGAACCGGCGATCGCGCTCTTCGTTTGGCGGGCTTCCGCGAGCTAGCGCGCAACGTTCTATCGCGTGAGCACACCCAGCGCCAGTTCGTCCCGTGAGTTAGGTTGCCGACAATGATCGGCCAGGGGACCCGAGCATTGGCCTGCAAAGATGCTGGATCCCCGTATCGCCAGTGCGGGGACGTACCTCAGCCGCGTCGCGAGATTGGTGGTGAGGCCGGGACGGGGCGCTAGAAAGTGCGGGAGTCGTGGCGCGAGCTACCGCGTCCGAACGTGTCATCCATCAGTTGGCGCAACTCGTCCGGTTTTGCGAATGCGCATATCTCGATCTTTCTCGTTATGGCGGCAACAGGCTGGTTTTTAGGCGAGTACAATAGAACGGGGCGCTTTCCCTCTTGCTTCCATATATATCTTCACTATACTCAGTATATAAACATATCCGATAGAGAGCGCCATGAATAACCGTCTGCAATTCCCGGCTTCGGAGTATCTTCAGCGCATCCGCGGTCTGAAGCGCGCCATCGCTGAACGATCGATCGATCTAATTCTGCTGACGGACAAAGCTAACTTCGAGTATTTCTGCGGCTATAAAACGTTTGTGTGGATTTCCAGCGCCCGGCCAACGGCATTGCTGGTGTCGTCAAAGAATGATGACCATGCGATTATTATCGCGTCAAATCTCGAAGTGCTTCCCATCAAGCTCACGGAAGCCGTGCCTAGCTCGGTAGAAACTGCTTCCTACGGAGGCTTCGCGCCCGAGTTTATTGAGACGGTCGTGGGGGCAATGAAGCCCTATAATCCGCAACGCATTGCGATCGACTATGGTGAAGAGTGCTTCGGCTTTGGCTCTCTTAAGTTGATTGAAGATCTCAAGCGCCATTTCAGCCAAGCTGAATTGATTGAAGGAGCCGCCTGCGTCTGGCAGATTCGGTGTATCAAATCTCCCGCGGAAATTCAGCAAAAGAGGGCAGCCTGTGCTGTGGCGACGTCCTCCCTCTTTGAGGCTTTCAAGGAGTTGCGCATTGGGCATACCGAGATTGAATTCGAGCGGTTGCTTACTGTAAAGATGATCCAAAAAGGGGCCAGCTCTGTGCCCTTTCTCTCCGTGAAATTCGGCCGGGGAGAGTTGCCAACGCACCTCCCAAGCAGGGATCTCGCTCTTGCCCCCGATGACTTCATCTATGTAGACATCGGCTGCAAGGTGAACGACTCCGTTTCAGACCTGAGTCGGGTAGCGAAAGCTGGGAAAAAAACGGCAGAGGAGCAGGCAGTTTACCACGCAGTTCGTAAGATGACCCAAGACATTCTGCATTCATTTCGTCCCGGCATGACGACGGGACAGGCGTATGAATCCTATAAAGCCATTTGCGCGAGCTCTGCACTGGGCGTGCCAAAGTCATTTATGACATGGTCATCTCGTGTGGGGCATGGTTCTGGATATAACTGCACAGAGCCGCCCTCAATTTGTGCCAATGGTGAGGATGTGTTGCGCGAGGGCATGATCATCCACATCGAACCGCTCTACAAGATCGATGGAGGGTTTTATCAGACAGAGGAAATTGGAGTCATAACTGCTACGGGAGCGGAAATTCTCACCGATGTTGCGCCTGAGGAGCTTCCGGAGGTGGCAATAGCGCCATGCGAGTAAGCCGGAAAGGTTGAAGAATTGTGTTGGGCCGCCCTCCTTGAGCTTGGCAAGGGGGGCAGTGGGCACCGATGCCTTCTCCACATGGCGTCCAGTTGTTCGGCGGTGATCGGCGACATGTTATCAGCGGGCGGAGGACCGCCCGCGTTCCGGGTGTTTTGCGCCGAGCTGCTTTCCAAGTCCATTGTGCGAAGCAGGCTGGTTGGCTTCCGGCGAAAGGTGTGAAGGTCGCCCCCATTTGGGCCGCGCCTAGGTGTCTGCCGAACCTGCAGTGATGGTCAGTTCATGCCGCGAGGCATGTTGGTGATGCCCGTCGCCAGCCGTACCCGCAAGCCAGAGAATGACTCACCGGAAAAGCGCGCCTAGAGCGGTTTCACGGCTCGGCTGAATCGAAAGGATTCCCCTGACGGCCCCTTTCTGATTCGGGATGTTGGCTGGGGCCAGCATGAGATGGGCCAACCTCTTTTCAATGATCTTCGAGAGCGTGTTGTAGCGGCGGTGGTTGGCGGCGAGAGCTGCCGGACAGTGGAAGCGCGGCTCGGCGTCGCGGTGTCTTCGGTGGTGAAGTGGTCGCAGCGTTATTGGGCAACGGGCTCGGCGGCGCCGGACAACGCTTCCGGGCTTATGTCGAACAGCAGCTCGTTCCAGTTCTCAAGCCGGGTGACATCGTCGTCACCGCCTACTCACCCGATCGAGCAGGCCGTCGCCAAGATCACATCGCCCAGAAGCGCACTCTCGAAGACACCTGGCGACACATTGGTGAGCTGGTCACCACGATCCAGCCCCACGAATGTAGCAACTACTTCGAAAACGCCGGATATGCTTCCCCCAAAGCATGAAAGGCTCTAGTACGCGACGTACCGCCACAGCGTCGGCGTCCCATCCGATTCGCAGTATGGTCCCGTTAGGCAGCATAGTGTCGATGCCGGTATCCCGAGCCGCAGACTGGCGCGATGGCACAAGAACAATCGAAGAGGCCGGTGTCAGGATCGAGGCCACTTCGGGTCGATGTGCAGGCCCGTATGGACCGCTGAAAGTTACCCGCATCGAAGCCGCTTGCCGAACGTTCTTGACGTGTCCTGCTTTTGTCGCCGGCCGAAGGCGGCGACTGGATCGAAACATCGAGAAAGAGAACGATCTCATTCAATCATGGGAAACATGACCCGAGAATCTTCATCGAACAGGCTCAGCAGGCCAGGAAAGTTGCATAGGGCCAGCGGCGGGTCAAAAGCGCCAACTTTCCTATTGCATGTACTCTAAAGAAGGCGGACGGCGCGCCTCACGGAGAAGTGCTGGATCGTCACAGGCGAGCCAATCGTAACATCTTCAAGCTCGAGGCCTCGCCAAAGGCTCGTATCCCGTTTCGACGCTGGCCGGATACGAGGCCTAGGCGATACGTTCTCTTGCTCCATACTCTCCATCCCGGGTGCTGCTTTGCTTCGAATCGTACCCATCAGCGCTACTCTATTTTTTACGCGGGCGCATGATCTCATAGACGCAGTCGCCCCTTGCGGTGTGCGTTGGAAATCGACGCGTGGCAATTCGACCAGTCTTGGGAAACCGCAATTCTTGAGGAGCCTTCAATGGATCATCCAATGAATGGATCCTGCCGGCGAACTGGCCTTCGACGACCTCGTCTCCGAGTTTACCGGCAGGCTCGAACAGCCCATCACTCTCTGCGAAGATGTAATACTCAACTCCAGGTATCTCCATCAGCTGCGTGCCCTTTGTCAGCGGAACTTCGATTCGAGGCGTAATTTCAAAGTGTTTGAGGAGACGCCGGACGCCGTGCTCGGCCAGTTCGACTCCAAAGGGCGACAATGTGGCGCCGCCACCCAATTCGGTGGTAATGGTTGGCACTCCAAGTTCTCCACTCACCGCATTGAAAGTGGTCGCTCCGCCTCCAGCTGCACCATCGCTGATGATTGTGGCAGGGGCTCCAAATAGCTCTGCTAGCTCGAGAACCTGCCTCGTTTCGTTCTCGTTCCGCCCGGCACGGATATGGGCACACGGGATGCAATCCATCGAGTAGCTACCGGAATGCAAGTCAACCGCTACATCCGCCATTGGCAGCAACACATCGCTCACATAATGAGCAATCATCTGAGTCGGTGAACCCAGGGCGTTTCCCGGAAACAGGCGGTTGAGATTGCCATTGTCAAGTGGCGACACTCGCTTCCCAGCCTTAACGGCTGGGAAGTTAAGGGACGGAATGATGATGACGCGGCCAGCAACGTCTACCTGTTGCAGCGTTCTAGCCAGGTTCCTCAGCGCGAGCTGACCCTCCCACTCATCTCCGTGATTGCCGGCAACAAGCAATGCAGTGGGGCCGGACCCATTACGAATGACGACAATGGGGATCATGATCAACCCGTAAGCCGATTCATTGCTCGACAACGGCAATCGTAGGCAATCGCCAAACTTTCCATCACGATCAAAGTCGAGTGGACTCCAAATTCGAGATTTGACCTTCATAGATAGTTCCTCACTCAATGTTTGACGATTGGGTCGGATAAGAGCATTTAAACATTTTTGGTATACTTAGTATCATAGCGTCGTCAAGGTGATATTGATGCGTCGGGAGGGACGCCCTGAGCGTCAAAGCCGTGGTTGCCAATCGAGCCCGAGGTGAGCTGCTGCCGGTTTGATGGTGCGCGCCGATGGTCGAAGTGGACGCTGCGGGTTGTAGAGAGCCGGTCATGTAATCGAGCGCGTTGGCACGGGCCTGGCCGAGCACGCGGTAGATTTTGCGAGCTTGCGCTCGGCTTCAACTAGGAGAAGAGCGCTCCGTCGCAACGTCCTAAGCGTTGCCGGACCGGCCTGTGGTGCAGATCGCGCCATGATCCGACATTGAGCTGATGCTAAGGCTTGTTAACGTTTATTGGCTGCCCGCGATTTCCTCGAGCAGCCATTCGCGAAAAGCAGCAAGGGGCGGGTGGTTCGATCGGTCGGGCGGCCAAACCAGATAATATCGCTCGATGCTTTCCATCGGCAGATTGAGGATTGAGGGCGCGAACGAGTTTTCCGCTCGCCAGCTCGTCCTGGATCAGAAAGGTCGGCAGCAGCGCAACACCGACGCCGACCATCGCTGCCTGAGCGACGGTCGCAAATTGATCGAAGTACATTGTCTGTCCGGATCCGCCCGCTATGTTCTGGGTCGAAAACCATCGGTCCCACGCCGTGGGGCGCGTCGAGATGCTGAGCAGCGGTGATTTCTTCAAATCACTTGCCGCACTAAACCCGTACTGTTTTCTGAGCTCGGGGCTGCATGCGGGGACAGCCTCTTCAGAACGCAACAACATCATCTCAACGCCTGGCCAATCCCGCGGTCCGAAATGGATTGCCGCATCCAGCGCTTCGGTCCGAAAATCGAAGTAAGTCAGGCGTGTTGCCAGATTGATCGTGATGCCGGCATTCTGCGCCAGAAATCTGGGAAGCCGCGGAGCCAGCCAACGCGTGCCGAAGGTTGGCAAGATCGCAAGATTGAGCGTGCCGCCTTTGGGGTTGGCGCGAATGTTGAACGATGCCGTGCTGATTTTGCGCAGCGCCTCGCGAACTTCCCGCGCGTAGGCTTCGCCGGCGGCGGTCAAGCGGATGGACTGGCGTTCACGCCTAAAGAGCTCGACCTCGAGCTGCTCCTCAAGGAATCTGATCTGCCGACTGACCGCGCTCTGGGTGAGGCTGAGTTCTCTCGCCGCCAGGGTGACGCTGCAAGTCCTCGCGGCTGCCTCAAAAGCTGCAAGGAGTGAGGTCGATGGAAGAAATCGGCGGGATGTATGCATGTGCATTCCGACAGGGAATGATCTCTGAATAAAGGATCGTTTGATCAAGCTGAAAATACAGGACTACTCTCTTTAGTGCCACACCAAGTTGGTACGATTTGGTGACGTCTCGGCGCCGAGGATTAGCAAGGGAGCAAATTCACGGCCGGGCGGCACGCCCAATCAGACGACATCCGTGACCTGTTCTCGCGTGCAATGTCCGAGATGTATCGTGCGGAGGTCCCGCAGTACGGGACCCTGCTCGAGCTTGTCGCTGACGTTAACGCCCGGACGTTGCGCGCCGATCCGCGGTTGCGTGCGGGGCTCGAACAACGTCGCGAAATCGACAGGCTGGCCATCGAACGGCACGGAGCTATCCGGCTTGGCGCGGCGCGCGAGCTGTTTGGCATTCGGCGCGTTTTCGCGGTCGTGGGCATGTATCCCGTTGGCTATTATGATCTATCGGTCGCCGGGTGCCGGTTCATTCCACTGCCTTTCGCCCGATTACCGAGCAGGCGCTTGGTCGCAATCCGTTTCGGGTCTTCACGTCCCTGCTTCGGCTCGACTTGATCGAGGATCCCGCGCTGCGCGCCGAGGCGGAAACGATCCTTGCCGCTCGCCGGATTTTCACGTCCCGCTTTCTTGAGCTCGTCACCGTGTTTGAGACGGAAGGCCGCCTGACGCGCCTGGAAGCAGAAGAATTCGTACGCGAGGCACTCGAAACCTTCCGTTGGCACGGTAATGCGACCGTCGATCTCACTACCTACCGAAAGCTGCATCGCGCCCATCGTTTAGTCGCCGACATCGTTAGCTTCAGGGGGCCGCACATCAACCATCTCACGCCGCGGTCCCTCGACATCGATGCAGTCCAGGCGGCTATGCCCCGATGCGGAATTCCGGCCAAGGCGGTGATCGAAGGGCCCCCGCGGCGCAACTGTCCGATTCTCCTACGGCAGACCAGTTTCAAGGCATTAGAAGAGCCGATCGCCTTCAGGCAAACTGCGGGCGAAATTACGTCGGGGACGCACGCCGCGCGCTTCGGTGAGATCGAGCAGCGCGGGGGTGCGCTGACGGCGAAAGGGCGCAAACTTTACGACGAGCTACTCGCGTCTGCCCGTCGTGCTGTCCAGCCCGCCGGCGCCAGTTCGAACGTGATACCTTACGAGTCTGAGCTCTCGGAGAGGTTTCGGCTATTCCCGGATGACTGGGCCGAACTGCGTTCTAGAGGACTTGCGTTCCTCCGCTATTCGACGACCGCGGCCGGTCTGCAATCTCGTCGCCCCGGCGCGTCGGCGTCCGTCGACGAACTGATCGCAGACGGTTTCTTGCGATTTGACCCGATCGTGTATGAGGGCTTTCTGCCGGTCAGCGCAGCCGGCATATTCCAATCAAACCTCGGTGCCGATGAGCGGAAGAAGTACAGCGCGCGATCCAATCGAGATCAGTTCGAAGCGGCTCTTGGTGCAACGGTTCACGAAGAATTGGGCTGTACGTGCGGGCGGAAAGTACGTCGCTGGAGCAAGCGCTGGAGCGGCTTGGGTGTCCACAGGCTGAGTTCGCCGCTTGACCTGATTAGCGCTTCCCCAGCGTCCGGTTTAAGGCGACGCGTGCCATCATCCCAATCACCCGTACTTGGAAAACTGCCATGTCCACGTCAACGAAAGCGCAAACGCAATCCCATAAACGTAATCTCTCTGAAGACGTCGACAGCCTGCTAGCCGAGATCGGCGTGAATAGGTCGCGCTATTGGGATGGTGAACTGAAGGTGCATACCCCTATTACGGGCGAGATCGTCGGACGTGTCCGGTTAACGGATGCGAGAGATTCTCTTGCTTCGATCGAAGCGGCACATGCGGCATTCCGCGCGTGGAGCCTGGTGCCTGCGCCAAAGCGCGGTGAGCTTGTGCGGCTGCTCAGCGACCAATTGCGTGCCAACAAGGAGCCTTGGGCCGACTGGTCTCGATCGAAGTTGGCAAGATCACATCAGAAGGCCTTGGCGAAGTTCAGGAGATGATCGACATCTGCGATTTCGCAGTCGGACTTTCTCGCCGGCTCCACGGCCTCACGATCGCAACCGAACGGGCCGAGCATCGGATGATGGAGAGCTGGCATCCGCTAGGCGTGACTGGGATCATCTCGGCTTTCAATTTCCCGGTCGCAGTATGGGCCTGGAACGCGGCGCTCGCGCTCGTATGTGGCAACGGCATTGTCTGGAAGCCGTCGGAGAAGACGCCGTTGACCGCGCTTGCAACCGAAGCGCTCCTTGAACGTGCGATAAGGCGCTTTAAAGAGGAGGGCGGAACGGCGCCCGATGGACTCTCTTCGGTGCTGCTTTCCGGCCGCGACATCGGCAAACTCCTCGTCGATCATCCGAAGGTTGCATTGATTTCGGCGACAGGCTCGACGGCAATGGGTCGCGCCGTCGGACCGAGGCTTAAGCCGGCTGTGAGTGGAGGCGACGTGTCTGAGGAAGACACTCAGCTACAGGTGCACATGGCAGCAATGCCAGCGCTGCAAAGAACAGCGAGTCAGGTGTGCCGATCAGCGTCGCCCTCAGCTAGCCGGTAACCGTGACCACGAACGGTCAAAATGATTCTCGGTCTCTGCGGATCCTTCTCGATCTTCTTGCGAAGCCGCGACATCAGAACATCAACGGCACGTTCGGACTCCGGTGGTTCGGCGTGAACCGTGGCATCAATCAGCTGCGCACGCGACATCACTCGCCCATGATTCATTAGCAGGGACAGCAACAAGTCGAACTCGGCCGCTGTTAGCGTTGTCATCTCGCCGGCATGGCTGCGCAGTACGTGGCGGTCGACATCGAGCTCCCAGCCGGCGAAATGGAACAGCCTCTTCTTTTCAGAACCGAGATACCGACGGATGATATTGCCGATCCTTGCGACCAACTCGCGAGGTTCGACGGGTTTAATCAGGTAGTCGTCTGCCCCCATCTCAAGGGCGGCCAGGCGGTCACGAGCGTCGCGCCGCGCGCTCACAACGATAACGGGAACGTCAGAGCGCGCTCGCAGAGAACGAAGGATCGCTAGCCCATCTTCATCTGGTAAATTGAGATCCAGTAGCACGATGTCGTGGCGATCGCGATCAAGTCGCTCAAACACATCTCGCCCCTTTTCGACAAGGGTGGTTTCGAACCCGGCGGCGTCCAAATAGGCCGCCAAGATCATGCCGAACGCGGCATCATCTTCAACAATGAGAAGCTTTTGCTTGGCCTCTGCCGGCATGCAAGGTTGAGCTGGTCCGCGAGTTCGTGAAATGTCCGTGAAACACTACAGAAACATTACAGCAAAGCGCAACCTTTACATTCCCAGTCACGCGCGGTCTCTGCATCGCGAAAAACGCTGAGGTTGAATGACATGAACAAAGTATCGGATCAATATCTGCCCAACATGCCGTTTGAGACGGATGCGGGCGTCTCTGGGCGTGCCGCACTCGGATTAATTGTACTGGCGACCGACCAATGCATCGAATACGACTTCCGGCGCGTCGCCACGCTTCCGGGGGTCGGAATCTACGAATCCCGAATCTACAACTCGCCGACAGTGACGCCAGAGACGTTAATGGAGCTGGAAAAGGAAATAACTCAAGGCGCGAAGTTGATCCTACCTGGCCTCCCCATCGATGTCATGGCATTCGGTTGCAACTCAGGAACCATGATCCTTGGAGAAGACGTCGTTTACGAAAAGATCAGAGCTGCGCGCCCCGGTGTGCCTTGCACCTCTCCAGTTACTGGCACGATCGCAGCATATAAGCGTCTTGGCGTGTCGCGCATTGCGGTGTTGACGCCGTACAGCGACTCCGTCAACGAGTTCGTAGCCGACTTCCTGCGCAAGCGCGGTCTCGAAGTGGTCGCGTTCGGTTCCTTCAACGAGGAGAACGACCACAAAGTCGGCCGGATCTCGCCCGCCTCGATCAGTCGAGCCATCTTGACGCTTGGACGGGTGGACAGCGTCGAAGCGGTGCTGGTCAGCTGCACGAACCTGCGCTTGGTTGATCAGATCGCCAAGATCGAGCATGAATTAGGTAAGCCCGTCACGTCGAGCAATCATGCGATGGGCTGGCACGCCTTGCGTTTGGCCGGTATCGACGACACCGTGCCTGAGTTCGGCAAATTGTTCGAGCTTTCGGTCTAACCGACGCGCAGGATCGCTTTTCGCCATGGGGACGACGAGGTCCGCCAGAAAATCGCGGAATCGATCCGTTGCTTGCCAGAGGCGGTCGTCATCCGGGGATGAGAACGACCATCTATTGTTCTGGAACGAGAAGTACTGTGAGCTCTGCCCGGTTGTATCTGATATGATGCAGCCGGGCGTCTACTTTCCGAGATCGGTGGGAAGGCATCTGCCGCAATCAGTTCATCATCGAGAGTTCGGTAGCGAACTGGTTTTCGCGCCGGTTGGGACTCCATCATGGCGTGAAATCGGCGTTTTCAGGAATGGAGAATGAGCTGAGTGTGCCGCTGCCGGAAAGTCTCTGAGGCTGACGGCGCAAGCGATGCTCTATTCCCCCATCACCTGTGAACAGAATGTCCGTGATTTTGAACAAACAATTTGCGGCACACGGGATATGCTCATGTCGCCGGCCGCATTGCGATAGCCGGCGTTGAGCACTTCGCCAATCGCGCAAGCCGAACACAGGAAGCCTCCGATGTCTCCAGCTGTCCGCGGGGCAGCGGGAGCACCATCTCAAGAACGTTTCGCTCGATATCCCGCGCAAGAACTCGTGGTCTTCACTGGCGTCTCGGGATCGGGCAAATCCTTGCTGGCTTTCGAGACTTTGGACGCCGAGGTCCGGCGCCGGCATCTCGAGTCCGTTTCTCCATATGCGTGGCGGTTCTTGCCAGATCCGGTCGTCGGGCGGGAGTGTCACGACGCTGTCCAATCTCTTGCAGGTGCTGTCTCCGCGCGCGGCGACCAGCCGCGATCCGAGCACCTGTGAGCTGCGTGGACGGCGCGCGGATTGCGAATTCTCTCGTTACATTGGGATGCTCGCCGGCCGAAGCGACATGGCGCCGCGGCGTCGACTTTCTTTCTTTTTAAGCGCAACCAAAAGTGGCGCGATGTCGGCGGATGCCATCGTGGTACTCAATCGGGCACTCGCCGAGCCGCCTTCGTATCGGCTGCGCCGCACGGGTCAGACTTGGTCGAAGATGCGGTTCGCGGCCGCACAGCTCATCGCGTACACCGAAGATGATCTTTATCTGCGCCTTGCGGCCACCGCGAACGCCCGTGCCCGCCGCCTCGGGTAGGGCCTTGCGAGCCTGCCCGGAGTGCAAGTGGTTTCTTCCGTTCAAGCCAATGGTGTTCGTTGCAATGTCGGAGGAGGTTATCGAGGCGCTGGCGGCCCTGGCGTGCGCTTCGCGTGGCGTCGTTCGGCCGGTGACACACTTTGATTGCACCGACGTCGAGGTCCATCAACCCATTGAGCTGGTGGGTAGATTGGTCTCTCCGGCAGACAGCGCATCCGGCCACCAAGAGCGCGGTAAGCTCGTCGAAGCCCGCGAAGTCGGCTCGGTAAGCTTCGGAATTTCGCGTGCGCCTTTGACGCATCGCATGGTTGTGGTGCTCCAAACTCTCTTCGTCATGAGGGGCTCGATACGAACCGGGCAGGTCCACTATCGGAAAGGAATTTGATATAGCAGATATACCTAATATATAATGACGGAAGCTCGCCGGACCAGGACTTCACGAGGAGAAAATGCAGATGAAGAATGCCGGCTCCAAAAGTCTCACGCCGATCTTTCTTGGCCGGGAACAGCTGGCGTCATTTCGGCGCCGATGGTGATCAGAGCCTCTCGCGCTGCGGGGAAGTGCAGCTCGGTTACGATGACTAATGGTGGCGGGCCCTACCAAGTCGCTCAGGTCAAGGCAGTGCTTGAACCTTTCACCACGGAGACGGGGGATAAAGGTCGAGTGCGTCCCGATATTGGACCTCGACAAAGTCAAGGCGATGGAGCTGACGGGCAATGTCGAAGTGGACATTTTTTTGAACACCGAGGTCGGCGCGGCGTCCGGATCCAAGCTGGGCTTTTGGGAAAAGCTCGATCCTGCCCTGTTCGACCTCAAAGATTTGGCCACCCAGCCGGCAAGCGACTACGTCACATTTGAAATTGCCTGACGCGGCATAACGTGGGATCCAAAGAAATTCGGTGAGGGAAAGCATCCGAAAACCTTTGTCGAGCTCTTCGACCTGCAAAAATTTCCCGGGCGTCGTGCCCTGCGGGATGATGTTTTGGCTTCTCCCACCTGCACCAGGGAAATGTCTTGCGGCGGCCGCTCAAATCTGGCAGCCATTTGCGTATCTCGGGCGACAACATCGTGCCGGCTTTCTTGGAAACCGGCATTGTGCCCTGGAGATCACATACCCTCGCCTGAACCTCCGGACGCATGTAATAGGCAAGCAGTTTCATCGCGTTTTCTCTATTCGGCGCACCCTTGAGGATTGCGAGGGCGACACCTACAGTGATGTTTTGTTCAAAGCAGTACGCCAAGCGCAATCCGCCCGGCGCAACCGGTGCTCTATCCCATCACTTGTGAACAGAATGTCCATGACTCGAGCAAACAATTCGCGGCACACGGGATATGCTCATGTCGCTGGCCGCATTGCGATGGCCGGGCGTTGAGCACTCGCCAATCGCGCAAGCCGAAAACAAGAAGCCACCGATGTCTCCAGCGTCCGCAGGGCGCGGGAGCGCAATCTGAAGGACGTTTCGCTCGATATCCCGCGCAACAACTCGTGGTCTTCACTGGCGTCTCGGGATCAGGCAAATCCTCGCTGGCTTTCGGGACGTTGGTCGCCGAAGCCCAGCGCCGGCATCTCGAGTCCGTTTCCCCATATGCGTGGCGGTTCTTTCGCCAGATCTGGTCGTCGGTCGGCGGTCTCACGAAGCTGTCCAATCTCCTGCGGATGCTGTCTTCGCGTGCGCCGCGACTAGCCGCGATCCTGCAGCCCAACGATCCCATCAACATCCAGTTCACCAGCGGCACCATGGGTGTCGCCCAAGGGCGTGGCGCTGACCCGTCACAACATCCTCAACAACGGCTACTTCACCCGTCGCGCGATGCGCCTGACCGAGCATCTTCATTGCGGAGCCGCTCCATCACTGCTTCGGCATGGTGATGGGTAACCTCGCTTCCGTGACGCTCGGCACCACCATGGTCTATCCCGGCACGAACCTGCGCTTGGTTGATCAGATCGCCAAGATCGAGCATGAATTAGGTAAGCCGTCGAGCAATCATGCGATGGACCGGCACGCCTTGCGTTTGGCGGGTATCCACCACACCATGCCCGAGTTCGGCAAATTGTTCGAGCTTTCGGTCTAAGCGGAGCGCAGGATGGCTTCTCACCATTGGGACGACGATGTCCGCCAGAAAATCGCGGAATCAATCGGTTGCTTGCCAGAGGCGGTCGTCATCTGGGATGAGAACGACCATCTATTGTTCTGGAACGAGAAGTACTGTGAGCTCTGCCCAGTTGTCTCTGATATGATGCACCCGGGCGTCTACTTTCCCGACATCGTGTGGGAAGGCATCTGCCGCAACCAGTTCATCATCGAGGGGTCGGCAGAGAACTGGTTTTCGCGCCGGTTGGAATTCCATCATCGCTGTGAAGGCTACATGGATCAACAGCTCGCGAACGGCCAATGGGTGCGGATGTCGGAGCGCCGTACGCCGTGGGGTGGGGTAATCAGCGTGCGCACGGATCTCACCCCAGTCAGGGAGCATGAGGCGGCCCTGCGCCTCGCCAAGGATCAAGCCGAGGCGGCGACAGCAGAGAAATCGCATTTCCTCGCGCTTATCAGCCATGAACTGCGTACGCCCATGAACGGGGTACTTGGTCTCGCGCAGGCGCTGACTCGGACTTCATTGACGTCGCGTCAGCAACGGTATGTAGACACGATTATCTCGTCGGCTCGGGCCCTTGCCAAGCTGCTTGACGACATTCTCGACGTGTCACGGATCGAAGGCGGGCAATTGCAAGTCGAGACCGCAGCGGTCGCTCTGCAAGACATCTTTGATGAAATCGTGAGGCTGTTTGAGCCGATGGCCGAACAGAAGAGATTACAACTGCGTGCTCGTCTCGACGAGAGACTGCCGGCGTGCGTGAATGCGGATCCACTGAGATTGCGGCAGATACTTATCAATCTCGTTAACAATGCGCTCAAATTTACATCTGCCGGGTTTGTCGAGTTACGTACGCGGAGGTCAATCCCAGGGCGGCTTCGAATCGAAGTCGCCGATTCTGGTCCGGGGATCGCTGCGGAGCATCGTGCAGCTTTGTTTCGACCGTTTTCGCAGATCGATTCTCCAGCCGTGAACCATCTCAGCGGCGCCGGGCTCGGGCTTGCCATTTCCAAGAAGCTGGCTGAAGCAATGGGCGGTTCGGTTGGAATGGAAAGCGGGGCCCGCGGTGGCAGCATTTTTACGCTTGATCTCAACGTGGCGTTACCGCGGCCTTGCCGGGGTGAGCAGGAAAGATTGCTGGCCGATGCACCTTCCGGCTTGCGCTTGCTGGTGGTTGATGATGATAAAGTCAATCTTCTCGTCGCGGAGACGTTGCTCGACCAAATGGGGCATGTACCCCAAACGTGTCAGAGCGGCGCGGAGGCGATCGAAGCTGTCGGCAGCCACGTCTTCGATGCCGTGCTTCTTGATATCGCTATGCCGGCCAAGGATGGGCTGACCGTCGCACGCGAGATCCGCGCCCGCGGGTCTGTGGCGGCAACAATTCCGATTTTTGCCATGACGGCAAAGCTCACGACCGACAGCATGGAGTCTTATCGGGCCGCGGGTATCACCGGGGTGGTGCCAAAGCCGATCATCTACGAGCAGCTTCAGGTGGAACTTGCCAAGCTTGCCGCTTCGGCGGTACCGGAACAGCTGACGCGCATGCGAGCCGATGTGGGTACTGACCGCTGCAAGCTGATCTTGCGTGAGAGCTGCAAGGTTGTCGCCGAAGCCCGTCAGGAGGCGAACACATATCGCGCCGGGGGCAGCGGCAAGCCGTTGGCGGCTGTGTTGCATCGGCTGAGCCCGACGGCCCAAATGCTTGGGCTTTCTGATCTGTCAGCGGAGGCTGAAAGAATAGAGGATCGCCTCAACCAAAATGCTGACCCAATCGATACAATCACTCTCAGCGGATTGCTGACGCAGTCAATGGAGCGGATGGAGCAATGGATTGCAGGCCCGGCAATCGTAGCCAGGCCCGAGTGAGGCTTAGGGTTACCTCGAACGATGAAGGTCTTTTGGGGACTTGCTGGCATGCTCGGCGAAACGTGGCAATCGGGATCCGAGGCTCACTCACGGGCGGGCGGGGCATGACCAGTCGGACAAGCGTCCACGGAGATGCCAATCCCGATGTTCCCTCTTTTGCGACGTTGCCCCTTGCTGAGACTGGTATCGCCGGCCAGCACTGCGTCACCAGAAGATCTGCTCAAACCCGCTACGACCTGCGGCCCTCATACCGGCATCCATCAGCCGATGTGTCGGGGACAAGCCGAAAATCGCTCACGAATTCTATCCATTTGATGGTGTCGAAGGACATCGTCTCATCAAAGTATCGCTTCGGCGAAGCAATCGGAATCGTATCGCTTATGCCCGCGAGCACTTGTAGGGACGAGCCAGATGGCCCGACCCATTTCAATGGGATTGACAGGGTATCCCGACAGCGCTAACTTTGAATACTGAGTATGTATTGTAGCATCGGGGGAAGTTGCCGATTGACGAGCAGTTCCGCGCAGATACGTTGATCCGTTTTTGGAGACGGGATATATGAATCGCGACTCCACAACGTACCCGAAGTTGCACCAGATGCTCGCCCTAGAGATCGGGACAATGCAGGGGTCAAGCCAGCTAACGAATGGCTCAATACTCGAAGTGGTGAGTTTGCCTAATTTTTACTCCATCTTGGCGATTCGATCAACCAAGCGCAGCCTCGTGCAGCCAACCAGCACCGCTTCGTCGCCGTCAACCCGACCAAACGTCAAGATGGCTCGACGATCGAAGAGAGCGAAGTCCGGGCGAGTTTGTTCTCCTCGTTGAAGGAACCGAACGCGACCGCACCAAGACCGCGCTTGCGCAGGAAGTTGGCGACGAACGCGTTGATCCCATTAAGAAACGATCCTGTGCTCCGGCTAAACCGACAGCTCGAACAACTAGCCGAACTCGGCACGATGTCGCGGATGCATGCATTCATCGGGTTAAGTATGGGGTCGAGTCGATCTGCCGCGTGCTGGCGATCGCCCGACCCACTACCATGCTCATGCGGGTCGCGTCAGGTCGATCCGACCAAACGATCCGTCCGCTGCGGCGCAGCGCTCTGCGCGGGCCATCCGTCGGATCTGGAACGTGAACTTCTAGGTAACGTGTGCGCAAACTTTAGGAATGGATATTAGCCGTAAGTGCTAGTGCCTTAGTGAGAAGAAGGGGATGGGTGGAAAGCCCTGCGGTCACGAAGAGACTGGACCCCCGGCAGAAATGGGTGATGGTTATGCGCCAACTTGATAGATCAGGGCGAGGGGCTGAAGGTGACCGGTTTCTTTATCGCTCCGTCTCGCGAAAATTGAGAGATTTGATCGATGCCGGAACGTACGCGACCGGTACGCAGCTGCCGAGCGCTGGTGACCTAGCCAGGGATTTCGGCGTCAGCATGATCACCATCCGCCGTGCGATTCGCGATCTGTCGCTTGAGGGGCTTCTTGTCGGTCGACAGGGTCTTGGCGTCTTTGTCGCAAACCGGCGCAGGATTGTGCGAGTGCTCAGCCCAAGCAAGAGCTTGCCATTCGAGGATGAGCTGCGCAAGCTTGGCCTCATACCGGGCGTGCGACTGCTTCAAGTGACGCTGACCGATCCGAATGATGGCGACCCTTTCCAGCTTGGGACATTGGGCGTCGGTTATCGGGTTGAGAGGATTATTCTCGCTGACGACGAACCGATTTGCCTTGATTCACTTTGGCTTCCCAAGGAAGTCGGCGAAGCGCTGATGCCGAAGATCCGCGAGCGGTTTATGATGCCGTTTGTCGAGGCGCTGAAGGGTTTCGACCATTTCGAATATCAGTTCGAAGGCGCGACGGCCACGGAAGAACAGGCTGCGTTTCTCGAGGTAACGCCAGGATTTCCAGTATTAAACTGCCGCTCCGTCGGGTTTCGGAAGGATGGCACGCCTCTGCTTGTGGGATGCACCGTAACACGCGCCGATCGCATTGTTTATCGGTTTTCTCTTGGGACCAATGTCCGTGAGCGGAGTCGTCCGCGGCGGACGCGAAAGCAATGAATCCTCTGCGGCAGGTGCCCTTAACTCGATCAGCATAAGCTCGCCGGGTCGACTGATACGGCCAGCCGAACGGCAAGGAATAGACGCGTTTGGTGGCCGGCTGGGGGGCATGAAAAATCGTCTGGGACTGGCTCTTCTGGTAACCGCGGACCTCACAGCGAGGGGGTGAGATTATGGCGAAGCTAATGTGGTGGGTGAGGCTGGTCGCCGAGCCGAACGGCACCGGAATCCACATCCTGGTTAATATTGGCAAAATGGACCCTTGATGACCGTCACGATGCTTCGACGAAAGTCCGGTGCAACTCATCGGCGAGGTCTGTGGTGAACCGGCGATGCAATGCGATGCAAGTCTAAGCCGGAGCTTTGGGAACGTCGAGGTTGCAGGGTTGTTTAACCGAACAGCTGGAGCGGGTGCTCCGCAGCAGGTGGTAGCTTGGTCTCCATGGTCCCCTGGAGATCGATCTGCCGAGCGGACTCTTTTCGCCGGTGCTCCTTGTCCGATCCCCACGTTGCATGATTTTGCCTCGCACATCGTCGAGGAGTTTGATCGTTGCTGGCCGCCGAGGAGTCAGGGTGAGTTTCAACGGCGTTCGTCTCCACTCATGGAAATCGAGATCATGCAACTCGCGTGATGGGGTTATCCCTACGTTTTCGATCAATTCCGCTCTCACATGACTCCGACTGAGTGCGTTCCAGCCGAGAGCCAATCTGACCTGCGGCCGGAGATGGACGCGATACTGTTTCCCTCTTTCACTCTTTCAGGTTATCTGGAGCGCTCCAGCGCTGATTTTTTCGTGCGGTCGCAGTTTGCCTTGAGGAGCCGTACAATTCTGTAATGTGCTCTACACGGAGCCCGACAAGACCTTCGCGGGGCGTCACCAGCACCCCGCATGACGCTGTTCCATAATTCGCCCCCGCTCTCTCCCGGCGTAGGCAAGGCTCGGCCGCCTCGACGGTGACGTCGTCTATGAGCTCAAGCACCTTGAGGTGCGAGTCCTCTTGGGCAAGGATGTTGCACAGAAGGGGCGCGCGAGCGCGCTCGATATCGCTTCCTCGAGCCGCGAAGGTCTCCTGCATCATTCTCAATTGGAATGATCTAATACAAAGAAATCGTTTGCGTTGCCGGCAAGGCGCACCAGAATTGGAGTCAATGCTGAGTTCCTGAAAGGACTCCGCCGGCGCTCTGGATTTCATCTCGAAAGACGGTTTCGTGCGCCTGGTGCTTACACTCGATAGCGAGGAAATTGAACGTGAACGACAATCCTGGACCCGCATCCGTCAATTTCCGCTTCCGCAGCGACAACGTCGCGCCTGCGGCGCCCGAGATCTTGCGCGCGCTCGCGTCCGCAAATGAGGGGGCCGCGGCGCCCTACGGCAACGATGAGTGGAGTGCGCTCCTGCAGCGCAAGTTCTCGAATTTGTTTGAAAAGGACGTCGTGGTTTTTCCCGTGTCCACAGGGACGGCCGCCAACGCATTGTCATTGGCCAGCATCGCTCGGCCATGGGGGGGCATCTATTGCCATGAGTTGGCGCACACCTACGTTAACGAGGGGTGCGCCACCGAGGCATTCACCGGTGGAGCGAGATTCATCACGCTGACTGGCCGTGATTGCAAACTGGAACCGACGGCGCTGGCCGAAACGCTGCGGCGCGCCGAGCGCGGTGCACGCTATGCGCCGCAACCCGATGCGGTGTCGATCGCTCAGGCCACGGAGCGTGGCGCCGTCTACTCGCTCGACGAGGTCGCGGCGATCGGCGAGATTGCGCGCGATGCGAGTATCCAGTTCCACATGGACGGCGCGCGGTTTGCGAATTCTCTCGTTGCCTTGGGATGCTCGCCGGCCGACGCGACATGGCGCCGCGGCGTCGACATTCTTTCTTTTGGTGCAACCAAAAACGGCGCGATGTCGGCGGATGCTATCGTGGTGTTCAATCAGGCACTCGCCGAGCCGCTTTCGTATCGGCTGCGCCGCGCGGGTCAGACCTGGTCGAAGATGCGTTTCGCGGCCGCACAGCTCATCGCGTACACCGAAGATGATCTTTATCTGCGCCTTGCCGCCACCGCGAACGCCCGTGCCCGCCGCCTCGGCGAGGGCCTTGCGAACCTGCCCGGAGTGCAGCTGGTTGCTCCCGTGCAAGCCAATCTGGTGTTCGTTGCAATGAGGGAGGAGGTTATCGAGGCGCTGGCCGCCACCGGCGTGCGCTTCGTGCGGCAACCAGGCGGTGTCGTTCGGCTGGTGACACACTTTGATTGCGCCGACGTTGAGGTCGATCAACTCATTGAGCTGGTGGGCAGATTGGTTTCTCCGGCAGGCAACGCATCCGGCCACGAGGCGGCAACCAAGAGCGCGGTAAACTCATCAAAGCCCGCGAAGTCGGCTCGGTAAAACTCGGATTCTCGCTGCGCATCTAAACGCGGCGGATGGTTGCGGTGCTTCAAACTCTCTTCGTCACGGCGGCATCCGCTGCTGTCACCCGCAGGGCGCACCCGGCCGTCGACAAAAGGTTTGGTATATCATCTATACTTGATATATAATGTGACAAAAGCTTGGCGAACCGCGGCATCTGGCTCGAGCAACGGAGAACTGCAGATGAAGAATGATACCTGGAAAGTCTCGCGTCGCTCCTTCCTGGCCGGAACGGCGAGCCTGATTTCGGCACCGATGGTGCTCGCGGCCTCTGGTGAGAAATCGAAGCCCATCACGATGGCGAATGGTGGCGGGTCTTATCAAGACGCCCAAGTCAAGGCGGTGATCGAGCCCTTCACCAAGGAGACGGGAATAAAGGTCGAGTTTGTTCCGATATTGGAGCTCGACAAAGTCAAGGCCATGCAGTTGACGGGCAATGTCGACGTCGATGTTTTTTTGAATACTGTCGTCAACACCACCTCCGGATCCAAGCTAGGTTTTTGGGAAAAGCTCGATCCGGCCCTGTTCGACCTCAAAGATCTGGAAGTCCCACCGGCAACCGACTACGTCACTTTCGAATTAGCTGGCAATTGCGTAACGTGGGATCCGAAGAAGTTTGGTGACGGAAGGCATCCGAAAAACTGCGCCGAATTTTTCGATCTGCAAAAGTTTCCTGGGCGCCGCGCCTTGCGCGGCAATGTGTTGGTGGGCACGCTGGAAATTGCACTCCTCGCCGACGGCGTGGCGCCGAAGGATATCTATCCGCTGGATTTGGATCGCGCCTTCAAGTCGCTTTCTCGGATCAAGTCTCATCTCGTATGGTCGGCCACTACACCGCAGGACATCTCTTTGGTGCAAAGCGGAGAAGTTGATTTCGGTTTCGCGAGCAACAACCGGGTCTTGGCGACGACGCGGCCGGGTGGCGGGACACCATTGGCGATCTCCTTCGAGCAAAACATCATTGTCGCCGACGCGCTCGCAATCCTGAAGGGCGCGCCGAACAAGGAAAACGCGATGAAACTGCTTGCCTATTACATGCGTCCGGAGGTTCAGGCCAGGCTATTCGATCTGCTGGGCACGATTCCAGTGTCCAAAAAAGCGTCAACGATGTTGTCGCCCGAGATACGTAAATGGCAGCCGGATCTGAACAGCCCTAACCACGTGATGCAGAACAATACATATTGGGCTGAGAATTTCGAGTCGATAAATCGGCGTTTCCAGGAATGGAGAATGAGCTGAGTGTGCCGCTGCCGGGAAGTCTCTGAGGCTGGCGGCGCAAGCGATGCTCTATCCCCTATCACTTGTGAGCGGAGTGTCCGTGATTCGAACAACCAATTTGCCACGCAGACTATGCTCATGCCGGTGACCGCTATCGTGCGCTTCTTCGAGCAAGGCTTCACCGGCCGCGGAATCTGCGTCGTCCTCAAGGACGATCCGAAGCGGCAATTCTTGATCTCTCAAAGAGCCCGCTCGGAGCGCCGCCCATGATCCGCACAAGTACGTTGCGTGCGCAGGCCATGTTCATGTCGCCAGCCACCCTGATAGGGGGGGCGATCGTTTTGCCGCCAGCTTTGTATATCCTCTACACGAGCGTCCAGGGTCCGAACTTATCGCTTGCTGCGTTCAATGCGGTGCTAAGCAGCGCGTTGTTCAGGAATTCCCTGGCTACGACGCTGTATATCGCGGGCTTGTCTTCCATCCTGAGTTTGATTCTGGGATTCATCGTCGCGCTGCATCTTGCGCGTCAACCGGCGCGGCGCAGGTCGTTCTTTATGGTACTTGTGCTGCTGCCATTCTGGACCAGCGTCTTGGTCAAATGCTTTGCGTTTACAATCATCCTAGGCCGCAACGGAATCATCAATTCGCTCCTAAGTTGGATCTTCAACACGAGTGTCACCTTACCGCTTGTTTTCAACTTGGTGGGTACGCTTGTAGGCATGACAAACTACCTCGTTCCGCTTGTTGTCTTGCCTGTTCTGGCTAGCCTGCTGGCGATCGACCGCGGCATTTACCGGGCAGCATCCATCATGGGGGCCAAACCCGCGCACATTTTCTGGACAGTCACGGTTCCCTTGAGCCTACCCGGCGTCATCGCCGCTCTAGTGAGCGTCTTTGTGATGTCTCTGGGCGCCTTCATCGTTCCCGCGCTGCTCGGCGGCTCGGGGAATATCATGCTCGCGAATCTGGTCGATTTCTATAACCGGGAGGTCTTGGACTGGCCCAAGGCCTCCGCAATCAGCGTGCTACTGTTCGCAATGGCTATTATTCTCACCGGGCTTCTTGCCCTTTGGCGTCGGCGGAAGGTCTAGGGTTTTACTCGTGTCCCATATCATCCACGATCCGCTTTCGCGCCGCTACCAAAGCATGGGGACGGCATTGGCCGTGACGATCTATTTTTTTCTCCTTCTCCCAGTGCTGGTGACAATCCCCATGGCCTTTGGGCCCACGAGTGCGCTGACATTCCCGCCGGAAAGCTACTCCTTTGACTTATTCGAAATCTTCTTCAAGTCTGCCGACTGGACACATCCGTTGTTCCAAAGCCTGAAGGTCGCGGTCGCCAGTACCACGGTGGCGATGCTTGCCGGCGTGCCGGCCGGTTACTGGATGGCGCGGCACAACTTCGCTGGCAAGAAGTTCATTACGGCATTGATCATGAGCCCCCTCGTTGTGCCCCATATCGTAACGGGTCTCGGGCTTTTTCTCTACTTCTCGTATCTTCGTATCAGCGGTACGACTGTTTCTATCATTCTGGGCCATGTTATGGTCAGCTTGCCCTTTGTTATCGTCATGATCGTGGCTGGCGTGAACAAACTCGACGGCAATCTCGAATTCGGCGCCGAGCTGATGGGGGCTGGGCCCATCCGAATGTTCGTGACGGTGGTTATTCCTCAACTCGTACCCTCGCTCGTAAGCGCCGCGTTCTTCGCGTTTCTTCTATCTATCGATGAAGTAATCATATCTTGGTTCCTGGCGGGGCCGAACACTGTCACTTTGCCGGTGAAAATGTACAACGCTCTCCACTGGGAGGTTTCGCCGGTGATTGCCGTGGTATCTACGTTGCTAACCGCAATTTCCTTGTTGGTCAGCATCGTTGCGGTCGCCTTGAGGAAGGAACCGTCGATCGATATTTGACGATGTGTCACGACGGTCGGAGTGCATAGTATGAGAACAGGATCGCGGATGATGCTAGGGGTGGAGAACTCGGGATCAATTCAATACATTCGCCGAAATGAACGGACGAGCTCGCATGGCCATAGCTGCCCGGATGAAAGTGTGATTGAGATGCATAACGGTGCCAATGCTAGCCACAAGTCTGAGCACGTGGTCGCGCTGAAGGGTGTGTCGAAAACGTATGGCCCGGTAACGGCGCTTCACTCGACCGACCTCAGCTTAGAGAGGGGCGGATTCCTGACTTTGCTCGGCCCGTCGGGCTCAGGCAAGACGACGCTGCTAAACCTGATCGCAGGTGCGAGCGAGCCGACAACCGGCACAATACTGCTGGACGGGCGCGACATTACGCGCATGCCTCCGCGCGATAGGGGGATCGGCATGGTATTTCAAAACTATGCGTTGATGCCGCACATGACTGTGTTCGACAACGTCGCCTATCCGCTGCGCGTGCGTCGTCAATCAGCCAGGACGATCCATAGCAGGGTGATGGAGGCACTTGACCGTGTCGGACTGCATGGCTTCGAAAATCGCAAACCGCGTCAGCTGTCAGGGGGTCAGCAGCAGCGCGTTGGTATCGCACGGTGCATTGTCTATTCTCCGGCCATTATCATGATGGATGAGCCGCTGGGAGCGTTGGATAAGAATCTGCGCGAGCAGATGCAGGGAGAGATTAAGCGCCTCCACCGAGAGTTGGGCACGACCCTCATCTATGTCACGCACGACCAGGAAGAAGCGCTGAACATGTCCGATCGCATCTGCCTGATGAATAGGGGCGAAATCGCCCAGCTAGGGACGCCCGATGAACTCTACTTTCAGCCGCGCAACCGTTTCGTGGCGCAGTTCATCGGCGAGTCGAATTTGATCGATGGAAGAATGACCAGCGAAGGTCGAATGCTGATTTCTGACAACCACTCCATTGCTGTTCCCACCAATGCGCCGATCGATAGGCCGGATCTTGTCGTGATGATCCGACCCGAGAAGCTACGTGTAACCGCCAATGACCATACCACCCGAGACGATGATAACGTCGTAAACGGCGAGGTCATAAGCAGTTCGTTCATCGGCGGGACCACTCGCCTGACCGTTAAAACTGAGAACGGCATCGACATGACAGCAAAGATGATGTCAGGTCGGGCTGAAACGAGGCCCAAGCTTGGGACGCGGGTGCGCTTGTGCTGGTCATCCTCAGACATGGTTATCCTCGAAAAGTGATGTTGGCGGAACGTCGAATATTGGCGCCTTAAAACGCACTGAGGTAGTGCCGCGCACGTCCGGCGAGTAGCTTTATCAAGCGTTTTGTTGTGCGCGCGAGGAGTCGCGAACTGCCGCTAAACCGAGACAAGAGCACTCGGTCAGAAGCGCAGCAGGAGCCGAGATGATCGATTCGACGCAACCATCCGGTCTCGGTGGCATCATCGCCCCATTACGCTATCCGACTTTTCGCCGCATCTGGTTAGCGAGCCTGCTCACGAATCTTGGTACTTTGATCCAAGGGGTTGGCGCGGCTTGGGCGATGACTCAGATGACGTCATCTGCGAATCGGGTTGCGCTGGTACAGACGGCGCTCATGCTGCCCGTCATGCTAATATCTATGCTGGCCGGCGCCATAGCCGACATGCATGACCGTCGCATCGTGGCGCTGGTTGCACTCTCGATCGAGACTTCGGGAGCAATCGCGCTGACTGTGCTCGAACTCTATGGGTTTGCTACGCCCAATATTCTGCTGGCGCTTTGCTTTGTGGTTGGGAGTGGCATGGCGTTAAGGGGCCCGGCTTGGCAATCCTCGGTAAGCGAGCAGGTGCCGGCGGACGCGTTGCCTGCGGCTGTCGCTCTGAATAGCATCAGCTACAATTTAGCCCGGAGCCTCGGGCCGGCGATCGGCGGCATTTTGGTTGCAGCGGCGGGAGCAGTAGCGGCGTTCGCAGTCAACGCGCTACTCTATCTGCCACTAATAGTCGCATTGGTTGTGTGGAAGCGCATCACCGAACCTACGCGTCTGCCTCCTGAAAAACTTAACCGGGCGATTATTTCCGGCGTGCGCTACATCATAAATTCGCCGTCGGTCAGGATCGTTCTGAGCCGCGCGCTGCTGACCGGCGTGATTAGTGGCGCGATCATCGCGCTGATGCCGCTAATGGTGCGCGATCTCCTCCACGGCGGCGCAAAGACGTATGGCATCATGCTCAGCGCCTTTGGTCTCGGTGCTGTTATTGGAGCGCTCGTTCTCGCCGAGGTGCGCACGCGTATGAGTGGCGAAGCCGCAATTCGCGCTTGCGCCTTGTCTATGGGCGGGGCGATCGCCGCCGCGGCCCTGAGCCGCGAGCCACTTCTGACGGCGACCGCGCTGGTGTTGGTGGGGACAGCATGGACGCTGACGTGGCTGCTGTTTACCATTGGTGCGCAGCTCTCGTCGCCTCGCTGGGTGACGGGGCGATCCCTCGCAGCCTATCAGGCGGTAAGCTCTGGCGGGATTGCCCTCGGCAGCTGGGGGTGGGGCCGCCTAACGGACGCCGCCGGCGTCGATACTGCCCTTCTGGTCGCGGCGGCCCTGTTGCTCTCCTCGCCTCTCCTTGGCCTTTGGCTGCCAATGCCGCGCATTAATGCCGGTGGCGAAGAGCCTGAGATGCTTGAAGATCCCAAGGTGCGGCTGGCGCTGACTGCACGCAGCGGGCCGCTGGTGGTAGAGATCGAATATCGGATCCCGCAGGAGAATGCGCGCGCCTTCCACATTCTGATGCAGCAGGTTCAGCTGTCTCGAAAGCGCAATGGCGCTTACGGCTGGTCGATTGCTTGCGACATTGCTGACCCCGAGCTGTGGACCGAACGTTATCATTGCCCAACGTGGCTCGATTATTTGCGGCAGCGCAGCCGCTCGACCCAGGCGGAGCGCGCACTTGATCGAAAGGCCGCCGCTTTTCACGTCGGTCCTGAGCGCGTGCGCGTCCGACGCATGCTGGAGAGGCCGTTCGGGTCGATTCCGTGAAGCAAGAGGGGCCGGCCGACCCGCGATCGACGTCCTCTCTCAGCAATTGGCGCGGCCGCGTCGAAGCTCCAATCCGAATACGTCGCCACGGGTCTGAACATGTCTCGCCCTCGCATTTCTTACTCTGCATCACGAACTGGGCAGAGGTCCCGTCTCATCCCGACATGCTCCATATTCCTTGATGCCACATCATCTCATCGTTATTGCGGCTTCGATGCCGTCATTTGTTGCACGGGAGGCTCGACATGGCCTATCGCCGGTCGGACGCCGGGAATCGCAGGCGGGGTTCCTTTCATCAAAAGCGCAGCTGCAAGCACGTGTTCTCAGTGAGAAGGCCAGTCTCCCGCCAACGGGGATATTGCGAGGACGGATTACTGATCCGAACCCTTAGCGATCACGGTCAACCCGCCGCTTTCTGCCAGCGATGTGCAGTTGAGCTCCTTGCGGATTGCGTCACCGAGGCCGAGGACGATCTAAAGCGGCTCAACCTGCTGTCGCCGATCGTCGGCCACGTCGGCGACGGCAACTTCCACTGCTCCCTCGTGTGCGCGGAGGAGATGGCGCGCGGCGAGAGGTTCATGCATCGCTTGGTCGAGCGCGCGCAGGCGATGGATGGCACCTGCACCGGCGAGCACGGCATCGGCCAGGGCAAGCAGAAATACCTGAAGGCCGAGCTCGGGCCTGAAGCACTCGACGCGATGCGAGCGCTGAAGCGCGCGCTCGATCCGCAAAACATCTTCAATCCCCGGCAAGATCGTGCCGGAGGCGTAGTGCCTGTTGCAGTGCGATCGGCCGCGTGAGGCGGCCGCGCGCAGGAAACTTCCAGCCGGTGGGTCGGTTCCAAATCCCGGCAAGTTCCGACGCCTCATTGGCGCGGATTTGCAGGAGGAGACGATGTTGCGACCGATCATTGGAATTGCCGTGATGGCGCCGGCCTCGATGGTGGGCAAGTGCGGCTCTGGCAAAGGGCGGACACTGCGGTGGGGTGGCCATGGTGGCGGGCACTTCGGCAGTCACGGCTTCGGGCACGCGCATTTCGGTGGCGGACGTCATGGCGGCGCGGGTTCGGATCCATCGCGCGACACGCTGGCCCGAGCTTCGGCCGGATCCGCAATGCGGTTGTGCGTCCCGCAGATTTTCGCAATGCGCTGAACGTACGCTCCAGTGCATTTCGCAATGGCCGTCTGATCAACAATCCTGCGGCGCGTTCGCGGATCGCAGCCGTCCTGGTCGGCCGCATGGCGCGGACAAAGGATGGTGGCAACATCCGGGCCGCTTCTCTGGCTGGCTTGGACCGCTGTTCGGCCCAAGTTCAGTCTTGACGGGTTAATGCTGGCCAACCGAACATCACGCTCTTGACCGGCGCAGAAGTCACTAGATGGCTTCAGGATCACCGGTATGAGACTTGTAAGGACGGCGCGACGCTGGCTTGGGGCGGACAACCGGGTTACCTCAGATCCGACGAAGCGTTTCAAGCAACATCCAGCGCATCCATTCGTGTCCTTCGTTGGTCTCATGTCGACGACTCCAATGAACGCGGACGTCGAACGACGGAATGCTCACAGGGAGCGGCAGCCACCGCAATCCGTGCGTTCTCTCGAACGCCTTCGCGACGCGCGATGGGATAACCACCAAAAGATCGGTTTCCGCAATCACATTTGGAACACTTGTATAGTTTGCGACCTTTAATGTCGGTCGCCTCCGTATATCTCGCTCGAGGAGCGACCGCTCGACACTGTGGTGTCCAGTGAAGGGCGAGGACACGATGATATGATCCGACGCCTCGAATTGTCGCGTGGACAACGTTCTCTTGATGCTCTGATGTTGCTTTCTGAAAAAGCACACATAACGCTCGCGAAACACTGTCGTGTAAGATGTTTCGGCGCAGATTTCGGGAAGATTGCCGACAGCGAAGTCAACATCCCCGAAATCGAGAGCGCGTGGCAACTGCTGGAGTGGTATCTGGACAACCTCAACAGTTACCTTAGGTGCGAGGCTCTGAAGCCGCCCCAAAATGGACGGCAAGAAAACCATTTCGCGAATGTCGGACATGGCGAGGCGGAAATTTCGGTCGGAACGTCGCGGATCAAAGCCTGCGGGGCTCAGCGCGGAGTCTAGAACGTCGATGCCTCGGCGGAGCTCTTGATACAGGGACAGCATCTTCGGCGTAGCTGTCATTCCCTTGCTCGATTTCAAGAACAAAGGGTCGCCAATCTGCTCTCGACATCGCCCCAACAAATAGCTGGCAGCTGGCTGCGACGTTCCCAGGACGTCGGCCGCGTGAGAAACACTGCGCGTCTCAACGATCGCGCAAAAAAGCCGAAGGGATTGCAAGTCGATTGCGATCATCGTGATAAAATGTTCGTATAACGCATATATCCTCCATCTATTTGACCTATTACGCAAACTCTATTTAGGATTGATCCAAGAAACATTCTTCCATGCCTTGGCCGACCCCGCGACGCTTTCTGCTGTGATAGTGCAATCGCACTATGCGAATAGTCCACGTGGGACGTCGGTGAAACGGGCAGGGTGATTATCCTCAAAGGCCACGCTCGACTTGCCACGAACGCAAGGGGTCAGATCTTGTATCTCGACATTTGAAACGCCGCGCGGGTCGTCCACGGAGATAGGTCATGGCAGAACGTTCATTCAAAGCAGAAGTCCGGCAACTTCGGGCGGGCGACGGTACCGTATTCAGCGGTGAAGGCATTCTTGCCGTAACAAAGGCCCTGTTGCAGTCTGGCGTTAGTTATGTCGCAGGTTACCAGGGGGCTCCGATCTCGCATCTGATTGATGTATTGTCGGACGCCGCCGAATTCCTGGACGAACTTGGCATCCGATTTGAGATGAGCGCAAACGAAGCGGCGGCCGCCGCTACGCTTGCTGCCTCAGTCAACTATCCACTTCGGGGGGCCGTTACCTTCAAGGGGCCAGTAGGAACCAACGTCGCATCTGACGCGTTGGCCAACCTTTCTTCGAGTGGCGTGACGGGGGGCGCGTCATTATTCTCGGAGAGGACTACGGCGAGGGATCCTCAATTATGCAAGAGCGTAGCCACGCGTTTGCGATGAAATCGCAACTGTGGCTACTCGATCCTCGACCGAATTTGCCTTCCATCGTTAGAGCCGTTGAGGCTGGTTTCGAGTTATCGGAGGCATCGAACACGCCTGTGATGCTCGAATTGCGGATCCGTGCTTGTCACGTTTACGGAAGCTTCGTGGCGCGAGATAACAAGCGCGCGGCTTTCACACCGAACGATGCGCGAAACCAACCTCAACGCGACACCGATCGAATTGTTCTACCACCTGCGAGCTATCTCCATGAGCAAGAGAAGATAGAACGGCGTTGGCCCGCCGCCGTGAGGTATATCGAAGAAAATCATCTGAATGAGTTCCTTGAGGGCGAGGCCACCGATCTAGGCATTATCGTTCAGGGCGACAACACGACGATGCGAGTTCTTCATACATGCGGATTGGCTGATGTCTTCGGGAATACCGGAATTCCGGTGTACGTCTTGAACGTTGTCTGTCCGCTGATCGAATCGGAGATCCAACGGTTCTGCGCCGGAAAGAAAGCAGTCCTGTTGGTGGAGGAAGGTCAGCCCGAATTCATCGAGCATTCCATCAACTCTATCCTGCGGCGCCTACACGTTGAGACCCGATGCGAAGGCAAGGGCATGTTGCCGAGGGCCGGCGAGTACACCGGCAATGTGGTGAAGGCCGGCTTGACAAAGTTCCTGCGTCAATACCGGCCTGATCTGGTGTCTGCTGAAGCAACCAATCCTGTCGCCACGCAAGCTGCCGAGAAGGTGGCGCCAAATATTCACGGGACGACCCCCGTCATTCTGCACTGGTTGTCCTGAGTGTCCGATTGTCACTGCCATGAAGTTGGTCGAAAGGGAACTCGGGGCGCACCACGTGAGCTGCGACATCGGATGTCATTTGTTCTCGACGCTTCCGCCGTTCAATGTCGGCAACACCGTGATGGGTTACGGTCTTGGCGGTGCCGGCACGGCAGCCTTGGGAGGAGGCGGTGCAAAGCGAGCAATTGCGATCCTTGGAGATGGTGGATTTTGGCACAACGGACTTGTGTCGTCGGTAGGCAATGCGGTCTTTAACAAGAATGATGGCGTCCAAATCGTTGTCGATAATGGATACTCCGCCGCGACGGGCGGCCAAGACAATTTATCTTCGGCGGTAAACAATTTGCGGCGATCGACCAGGAACTCGATTGAACGAGCATTAGAGGGGCGTCGGCGTTCGGTGGATCCGCACGTTAAGCAATACTTACAATCTTGCTGCCATGCGCGACGTGCTGAAGGATGCGCTGCTCACCTCGATCCAAGGGCCAAAAGTTATTGTAGCTCGATCGGAGTGTATGCTCAATCGCCAACGGCGAGAGCGTCCGATCGCCGCAGAGCGGTCAAAAAACGGGTTGCGAACGGTGCGGGAGCGCTTCGGTGTCGATCACGACACGTGCACTGGAGATCACTCCTGCATTCGCCTATCGGGATGTCCTTCTCTGACCATCGCCCCCAATCCCGATCCGCTTCGGCGCGAGCCGGTGACGAAAGTTATACAGTCGTGCGTCGGTTGCGGGGGTTTGTGGCGAGGTCGCACACGCAGCCGTTCTTTGCCCATCCTTCTATCGAGCTTCGGTCATATCGAATCCAACGAGATGGGATCGAATATCGGCTGGTTTGCGTGGCGCGATCATATCCGTGCTGCAGCGACGGTCGGAGCAGAGGTCGTCGCATGAACCGCGTGAGACCAATTAACATCGCGATCTTGGCAATGGGCGGCGAGGGGGGCGGAGTCCTAGCTGACTGGTTGCTCTACGTCGCCGAGGAAAATGGTTACCTGGCACAGGTGACGTCCGTCCCGGGCGTCGCGCAACGCACGGGAGCGACAATCTATTACCTGGAATTGTTCGCCAGGAGCGCCGCGGCGGAGGCCGGTAAGCCTCCAATCCTAGGGCTAATGCCCGTGGCGGGTGATGTCGATCTCGTGGTCGCATCGGAGCTCATGGAGGCTGGCCGAGCGGTACAACGAGGTTTCGTTACTCCAGAACGGACGCACTTAATTGCTTCGACGCACCGCGTCTACTCTATTGGCGAGCGAATGGCGGTCCGGGATGGACGTGTCGATCAAATGGCAATTCTCGACGGATGCAAAGCCGCAGCCAAGGAGTTCATCGGCTTCGATATGGCGGCGTTAAGGCAGGAATTCCGTTCACTCTCTCAACCGCATCGAATGCAAGCACCGAGAAAGTCGCTCGCCAAGCAGGAGGAGACCTATGGTTTCAACTCTATATCGTGCAGAGCAAGCTCGTGTTCTCGCTCGTACGGTGAGCTAAAGCCGCAGGATAATCGACATTGTTAGTTACTGTCGATGTCGCAGTGAACGGCCGACGCGAGCGAGATCTGCGGAGTGGGTTTGCGATACCGTTCCGATACGGTCACCAAGTCATCTTGGACGCGGCTCTGCACCCGAGTTGGACGATCCACCAAATGCTTCGAGGAATCCCTCGGTTGGCAAATTTCGAGGGTGAAGGGCAATCGATTGAGGTTCAGGCCGCCTTGATGCGGCGTCAGATGGATGCAAGCTTCAGCTGGGACGACCTCAAGCGTCTACGCGACGCATGGCCGGGTACGCTAATTGTTAAGGGAGTACTGGCTGAGACGGACGCTGCAGGCTGTGCTCGAGTTGGCGTTGACGGTGTTGTGTTGTCCAATTATGGTGGACGACATCTTGATGACGTTGTTGCTCCGGTTGAGGTGTTGCCGAGCATTTCTGCCACATCTCGGACGCCGATCCTCGTAGATAGCGGATTTCGGCGCGGGTCTGATGTTGTCAAGGCGATCGCGTTAGGAGCGCGAGCGGTCATGATTGGTCGGGCCGTGTTGTTCGGGCTGGCCGCGCGAGGGGAGGCGGGGGTTTCTGACGTATTACGGATGCTTCGTGAAGAGCTCGACACGACTTTAGCACTCCTCGGTTGCCGGTCGTGCGGTGAGCTGACGCGACACCATATTGCGGACAAAGCGTTGCCCTGTGTGATCACCAAACGCCGCCGAAACCTCGGCTACCCCCACCACACTTCGCCCGGTCAGAACTGAGTCGAACACCAGAAGTAGATCCAGATCGAGCTTCGAAGCCTCACAACGAGCTCATCATGTGACACCGTGAATTGACTGAGCGATTGCCGAAGTCCGTCCAAGGCTTGACTGGAGGTGGCTCGTCGGATGGGCGCTTCGTCCGTACGCCTTCGGGCATGGAGCAGAGCAACTCGCGCTTCCCGGTCCGGGGCGCTGAACGATCTGCAATTGGCGATTGATGGGGACGACTTCGAGCCCGCCACCGCAGGGCGGCTTCGCTATCGCCGTGAAGAGTTATGCAACGGTGGTTGCCTCGGGGCCCGATTGTGGCGGTTACCAGCGCCCAACGGCCGAAGCTTCGTCTCACGCTGATGCCGAGCGGAACATTGAACGTCGCCGATAAGCTTGACCGAGACGAGCTCGACCTGTCACTGCACGGGAACTGGATGGTGAGCGTTTGCATCGCTGGGTCGGGACCGCGACGTGGCAGTCTTTCAAAGTTGCCGCCCTGCCATTCGTGCAAGATTGACGACGGCGTCACTTCCGCTGGATCAGCATCTTGCCATCGGCTCCACCGCTGAGGACATGAGTTTGTCGATAGAGCCTTGAAGAAGAGCCGGACGATCGATCGCTCTGGACGTACCATATTTGTCGACAGGCGGAACGAAGGCGCGTCCATCCCGGTCGATTAATTCGCTTCGGAGCCGGCGAAATCGGGCGTGCCGTGTTGGAGCTTTGGTCGTCGACGCTTCGTGCACGCCGCTTCCGTTCGAAAATCTGAAAACAGATGCAGTCGCACGCCTCGTCATTCATCATGAGGATGAGACTGACCACGGCCTGGCAGATCAGTTGAAGCGCGCTGAAGTCGACGAGCGCATCACCGGGCTGAATCAGTTCGGATCCACGTCATCTCGGGTGATCGCAGGCGCCGCCGAGCGCGGGCGCGGCTACTTCCAGTGAAGGATCTCCAGACGTTGACCGATCCCACTCAGGTCTTGTCCGCGAGCTCGGCTTGCGCGGCATCGCCAGGGGCCTCAAGGCGCTTGAGTAATCGCCGGACGTCAACACGCTTAGCCATGCCGAATGGCTCGGCCTCCTGCTCGAGTAAGAGGTGGCGCGGCGCCGGCGGAAGCGCCGGGGGTCACGTGCCAGAGCAGCCTGTCAATCAGCACCCAAGTGTGCCCCCTCGTTGGAGTCCAATCTTTGAACGATGGGACTTGGCAGTAGCAGTCGGTTTGTCGGAGCTGGCCGGGGTTGCGGAGACGAGCCAAACGCGGGTGGCGTGATCGTCGACGTCACGGCTTTTGAATCGCCAGCCATCGTTGCCGATCTCGACGATGTCGCAGTGTTGGTCAACCGATCGAGCAGCGCGGTGGTCATCTTGGCATCACCGAACACGGCAGAGTACCCCCATTATTGAACGGGTCGTGTCTCACGTCACGATCACTGACCCACATCATTTCCTGTTTGGGCACCGGCTTGAGGTGCTGAAGGAGCGGTCGGGACGCGGTCCCGCCTACGTCGTTGTCGCGCTGCCGGACGGACGGCCACGGGCGGTTCGGATCGCATCGACGGACCTTGCCGAGACGCCGATCACTTCCCGCCCGGATGCCGCCGATCTGCCGCGCATCAGTGCACGTACGCTGATCCCATTGATGCAACATTTGAGCGCGAGTCTGAGCCTTCTCGACGAGAAGGTGATTCGCGACGACCCACCGACCGCTTCCAGGTCGCGTTGCGTATCGACCCCTACCGACGTTGGCAAATCCGCCCGGCCGTCCGACGGCCGACATTCCGCGCCTGTGGCCGAATCTGTCGACCGCGACGCAAACCCAGATTGCTCAAACCATCGCCGCGCTGATGCGGCGAATGCAAGCGATCCCCGGCACGCCCGGAAGGGGACTGGGCCGTGCTGATCAGCTCGAACATCGCTGACGAGCGGCTCACGACTGCACACCGAGCCAAGCTGGCCTATGTCTACGTGCGGCAGTCATCCGTGAACCAGGTGCGCCAGCATCAGGAGAGCACCGAGCTACAGTACCGCCTTGTCGATCGCGCCATCGGTCTGGGCTGGCCGCCCGAGCGCGTCCAGGTGATTGACGAGGACCTGGGCAAATCCGGTGCCGGCGGCGTGGATCGTCACGGTTTCCAGAAGCTCATTGTCGAGATCGGCCTTGGCAACGCCGGCCTTGTGGTGAGCCTCGACGCTTCTCGCTTGGCCCGCAATAACCGGGACTGGCATCAGCTTCTCGAACTTTGCTCGGTGTTCGGCGTGCTCATTGCGGATGGCGAGCGGCTTTACGATCCACGCGCCTACCACGATCGCCTGCTGTTGGGTTTGTCCGGCATCATGAGCGAGGCGGAGTTGCATCAGCTTCGGATGCGCCTTCACCAAGGGGAACGCCAGAAGGCGGCGCGCGGCGAACTGCGGCTGCCCCTGCCTGCCGGGCTCGCCTATGATCGAGCGGGTACAATTGTTCTCAATCCCGATGAGGAGGTGCAGGCTCGTCTGCATCTCGTGTTTGCCAAATTCCGGGAACTGCAAAGCGCTCGCCGTGTGATGCGTTATTTGGACAGGAGCGGATTGTCCTTGCCGGTTCGACCGCTGCTTGGACCATCGCCACACGAGATCGTCTGGCGTGCGCCAGATAGTGCACGCGTCCTTAGTGTCCTTCAAAATCCGGCCTATGCTGGCGCGTTTGTTTATGGCCGCCGGCAAAAGGATCCGAGCCGATGCCGGCCGGGATCGCCGACGGGAACGGTCAAGGTGGCGATCGCGGATTGGGCGGTTTGCCTGCACGCCGCTCACCCAGGCTATATCAGCTGGGAGGAGTTCATGGCCAACCAGGGACGACTGGCAGATAACGTCTGCCGCTATGAGGCGGGACACGCTGGCGTACCGCGCAAGGGGGCAGCCCCGTTGCAAGGAATTGCGATCTGCGGCCGTTGCGGACGGCGCATGAGCATGCGCTACACGGGCCCAAATGCCGACTATCCGGTCTATTGCTGCCGCTCGGATCGGGACCAGCAAGGCAGTGCACTGTGTCAGGAGGTCCGGGCCTTGGCGGTTGACGCGCTGGTCGAGCGGGTGGTGCTCGATGCCCTGGTGCCGGATCAGATTGAGATCGCACTCGCGGCGGCCGGCCAACTCGAGCAGGAGAGCCGTCAGCTCGAGCGCCAGTGGGCGCTTCGCGTGGAGCGCGCCCGCTATGAGGCCGAGCGCGCTCGGCGTCAGTATGACACCGTCGAGCCCGAGAACCGTCTTGTGGCGCGCTCACTTGAGCGGGCTTGGGAAGAGAAGCTGCGTGTCGTCGAGGCGGTCGAGCAGGAGCATGCGCGTTGGCGCGCGCAAGAGCCGCTTCTGATTGGCCCGGCGGAACGCGCAGGGCTACAAGCGCTCGGCGAGAACCTGTCGCGGATTTGGAACGCGGCCACCACGTCGGCAGCCGATCGCAAGCGCATTCTGCGATTTGTCATCTGCGAAGTCGTTCTTGATCAAAAGCTGACCCGAGGTCAGGTGTGGCTCAAGATCGTCTGGCAGACCGGCGCAACCAGCGAGCATCACGTACAACGGCGCGTTCACACCTACCGCAACTACATCGACATTGATCGGTTGCGGCGACGGATTGTCGAGTTGAATGCTGAACACAAAATGGATGGCGAGATCGCGGCAATACTCAATCAGGAAGGCTTCGTCGCGGCTCGAGGCTGTGCCTTCAAGGGCGAGAACGTCTGGATGTTGCGTACCCGCTGGGGTATTCCCACCGTCAAAATCAACGGAGTGGACAAGAATCCGATGCGCTGGCCCGATGGTAGCTTCTCGATTCAGGGCGCAGCGGCTGAGCTCGGAGTAACACCGCAAACGGTGTTCGATTATCTCGCGCGCGGATTGCTGGCTGGTCGTCAGTTAACCAAAGGCCAGCCATGGCAGATCGAGCTCTCAGACGAACAAATGAGTCAGCTTCGCAAGCGGGTACGACGCACCAAGCGTTCGAAGAAGGAGGCATCATGAAGTCATCGGCTCGCCGAGCACGCTAGGCCATTCACCGAAGGCAAGATTGGCGGTGACGATGACGGAGGCGCGAAACGTACAAGGGGCGCGACCAATGATTGTAATGTCGCGCCGAACGGCGAGAGAACAAAATGAATAGGCCTGTATGACACTCAACCATTGCACCCAGGTATCAGGCATAACTCAAACACGCAGGGTACAGGCTTCTGGCTCTTCTCGCATACGGTGCTCCCCGGAAGGGCGCTTCCGCTTGCACTTTTCGTTTCGGTTTGGCTAGCAAAGTTATTGAGTCGAACTTTATCGCGCAACCAAGCGAAGAAAGCCTAACGCATCGATCGATGCGTTGGTACCGGTCGTACCGATATGAAGCGGTTGGATCACACGCTTTCGAACGCTGGCGCGGCCCGTACGTTTCGTACAAACTTCTTGGGCCAATTGTGAAGATTATCTGTCAACTTGATCCCTGCGAGTAGCGGAAAGGGTGGGCCGTCTCGCGAATTCCGTTTTGGAGAAAGCCATCGGGGGGGCGAAGGTAGTCAGTCGCTGGTTTGGCGACTTGTCACCTTCAAAAAATTTGGAGGAATTTCTATGGAAATGGCGAAGACTCTTTTACTCGGTACGGCCGCGAGTTTGATCGCGCTGGGGGCGGCGCAGGCCGCCGATCTGCCGGTAAAGGCAAAAGCAATCGAATACGTAAAGATATGCTCGTTGTATGGTCCGGGCTTCTATTACATCCCAGGCACTGACACTTGTCTCAGGCTCGGTGGTTATACGCGTGGCTGGTTGGAGGCGGGTAGCAATAGTACGGGTGTGAATCCAGACTTTGGACAGGGTGGGGCGGTGAACCGCTTCAGCAATAGCTACACTTGGCGTAGTCGTGAACTCCTGGACTTTGACACGCGCACCGCGACTGAATACGGCACGGTTCGTACCTTCGCCGAGCTTGTATTTCAGTGGACGAGCGGCACCAACAGCGGACTAGGAAATGGCTCGACCGTCTACCAGTCGCTCGGCGGTGTTTCGGCGCCAAACAACGCAAATCCTGGCGCCGTTGCCGGTGGTACGTTCGGCCTCTTTTTTGCCTTCATCCAATTTGCTGGCTTCACCATGGGCATGGCAACGTCTCAGTTTTCCACGCCTTGGGCCCAATATCCAGGGAACAACGTAGCATTGCCAGGTGCCAGCGCTTTCCAGCCTGTGAACCAGTTCACTTACACTGCTAACTTCGGTCAGGGGATCACGGCCTCAATCTCGGCCCAAGATCAAACAGCACAAATCCAGGCAGGCGTCTGGAACGTGAGCGCGGCGTCAGCTGCGGGAATCGCGAGCGGTGTGTTTGGCGGCAGTGATTACGCAGGCGCTATAGCTCCAGATATTGTCGGGCAGTTTCGTGTGGACCAATCTTGGGGTTTATTCCAAGCGTCAGTCGCGGCGCACGACAACCACGCCGCCTATTACGGCGGGACCGAGCTCACCGGCCATCCTGACGACAAGTGGGGTTGGGCCGGTCAGTTAGGCCTTTCCATCAAAAACATTCCGACGGGTACCGGTGACTCGATTAACGTGTCGGGTGTTTATACGAATGGTGCGAGCCGATATAACTTTAACCAGGAAATGGTCAGCAACTTCGCGAGGTACGGCAATACGAGCTTGGCAGGTGCTTACCAGAGCATCGGAATCGGGGGCGTTTCTGATACGGTATTCGTTGCGGGCTCTGGTCAGGAACTGACCACAACGTACGGCATCAACGGAGCCTTCAACCACAACTGGGATCCGCACTGGTATAGCTCCATTTTCGGCGCGCTTGGCGCGGTGCGCTATAACAGCACAGCCAAGAGCTACATCTGCGGAGCGTTCGTTGCGAACCTTGCGCTGTCAGGCGGGGCGGCAGGCTGCAATCCCGACTTCGACTATGCAGTTGTCGGCACAAAAACGGCATGGACTCCTGTCAAGGGGCTGACCTTTGCGGCCGAACTCGATTACAGCAGACTTCACCAAAATTTCGCGAGTGGCAGCACGGTGGGTCTGCCGGCGCAGGCGGGCATCGGCAAGCCAGGTGCTGTGTATGCGCTGAAAGATCAAGACAGCTTTGGTGTCGAATTTCTAGTGCAGCGCAACTTCTAAGCCGCCATCGAACTAGTGACGAGATGAAACATGTCTAGTTCGACCTCCTAGAAGGCGTCCGGCGTGCCCGCCGGAGGCCTTCTGAATCTGAGATCTGGTACTTGCACGACGACGAACAAGAATCCGGCAATCGCCATAAAAACAGCCGCGCGAGCTCTGCCGCGGGCTGAGGTCTTGGCGAAGGAGCACCTTGCGTGTCATTGCGGCGGTTCACGGTTTAGTGCGCCCCGCATCGCTTGTGGTGCGCACGGGGAATCGTGACACTGCGGTGAGAGGAGCTGGCACAGCGTTGTCGAGGAGCGCGTGTGCTTTTCGCGACTAATGCGTTCCGCAACGCCGTCGAAAAACGAGATCCTCGCCAAGTCCAGTCAGAGAAGCGACAGAGATCGCCAAGCTGGGTCGGAGTACTGACGTTTCGCCCGCGTGGGTAGGTCCGCGACCTGGCGTCATCGGTGGCGAACGTGTCCAACCTTGTTCAAACAATGCTGACGGGTCTTGGTTATTCGCTATTGGAATGACATTGGGCTAAAAAATCATTTGCGTTGTGCGCGGCTTGGACCGAAGTGATTACACGCTGGATTTCAGGGGAGGACAAAGCCGCCTAGGCGACCCTAACCAGCGAAGCTAGTCGTGACTACCGATCTTGCTATTCGGGCCGCCGGCCAATGCTAACTCAACCGCAAACGGCGGCAGATCCGAGGTTCTCAGACATGACGCGAAATGGCGGCCATCTCCTTGTTGATTGCCTTCTAGCCTTGGGTGCGACCAAGGCATTCGGGGTGCCCGGGGAAAGCTATCTCGCCGTTCTGGACGCGCTTCACGACACCATCGGCAAGCTCGACTATGTGCTCTGCCGTAACGAAGGCGGTGCGGCTTTCATGGCATCGGCCTATGGCAAGCTCACGGGCTCTCCGGGCATCTGTTTCGTGACCCGCGGACCGGGAGCCTGCAATGCCAGCATCGGCATCCATACGGCGATGCAGGACAGCTCCCCATTGATCCTGTTCGTGGGTCAGGTCGGCACCAACATGAAAGGTCGCGAGGCCTTTCAGGAGATCGACTACCGGGCTCTGTTTGGCACGGTCGCGAAATGGGCGGTGGAGATTGACGACGTAGACCGGCTGCCCGAAATTGTCGCGCGTGCATGGAGCACTGCCCTGACCGGCCGGCCAGGTCCAGTGGTGGTCGCGCTCCCGGAAGACATGTTGACGACCGTCACCTCCGCTGCGCCGCTCTCCGGTTTCGCAAAGACGTCGGAGGCCGCGCCTGCGACTGATGCAATCGCGTCGGTTGGCGCGCTACTGGCTTCGGCAGAACGCCCACTCCTCCTGATCGGCGGGACCAGCTGGACGGACCAGGGTCGCTTCGCGCTTCAATCCTTTGCCGAGAGATCCGACATCCCCGTCGTGGCGGCATTCCGGTATCAAGATCAGTTCGACAATCATTCGTCGTCGTTTGCCGGCGAGGCTGGTGTTGGAATGGCACCTCACGTCAAGAAGCTTATCCTAGAGAGCGACATTATCCTCGCCGTCAATGTCCGCTTCGGCGAAATGACAACAGATGGATACTCGCTGCTCAACGTACCGCGGCCCCGCCAAAAACTCGTGCACGTTCACCCGTCCGATCGGGAAATAGGAAAGATCTATGTTCCAGATATCGGAATTCATGCAGGGCCGAACGCCTTCGCGGGCGCTCTCCAGGTCGTGAATGGAAAGTGGTCGGAATGGCGTGCCAAAGCCAGGCTGGCCTATGAGCAGGCCTTCGAGGCGCCGGAGCAACCGGGTCCAGTCGATATGGTCAAAGTCAGTGCGTGGTTGCGGCAGCGGCTGCCCGCCGACGTGGTCCTGACGAATGGCGCTGGCAACTTTACCGTATGGCCGAACAAGTTCTTCAAATTCGGCCCTGCGGCGCGACTGCTCGCGCCGCAATCTGGCGCCATGGGGTATGGCTTACCTGCCGCCATAGCGGCGAAAGTCGCTTGTCCGGGACGCACCGTCGTCTGCTTTGCCGGTGATGGCGATTTCCAGATGAACTGCCAGGAGCTCGGTACCGCGATGCAGGTAGGGGCCCAGCCGATCGTGCTAATTCTGAACAACGGAATCTACGGAACCATTCGCGCGCATCAGGAGCGCGACTATCCGGCGCGGGTCTCGGGCACGACCATCAATAACCCCGATTTTGTTAACCTGGCGCGAGCCTATGGCTTCCATGCCGAACGTGTCGAAGCCACGAAGGACTTCGCAGCGGCATTCGAGCGTGCCCTGGCATCGCCGACAGGCGCTGTTCTCGACCTTGCGGTGTCGCCTGAAGCTCTTACGCCCCGTCAGACTCTTTCCCAAATGCGCGATGCTGCGCTTGCCTCGCAGAAGGTGAAGTCATGAGCAATCGCAAGGAGGATATTCGGCTCGGCGCGGACATCGGCGGTACCTTCACCGACCTTGCGCTTGATGTGCGCGGCAAGATCTTTTCGGCCAAGGTGTTGACCAACTATTCGGCCCCTGAGCAGGCCATTCTGGATGGCCTCGCCATCGTTATTCGGGATGCGGGGATTTCGGCGGCGGATATCAGCCTCATCGTCCACGGAACGACGCTTGCGACCAACGCGCTGATCGAACGGAGAGGTGCAAAAACCGCACTGGTAACAACGGATGGCTTTCGGGACGTCATCGAGATGCGGACCGAAAGCCGGTTCGAGCAGTATGACCTCAATCTGCGACTGCCGACGCCCTTGGTCCCCCGCGAAGATCGTTTCGTCGTCAAAGGTCGCATAGGCGCAGAGGGGCAGCAGCTTCAGGCGCTGGATGAACTGGCGCTGGAGGAGATCGGAGACATCATTGCCGCGTGCGGCTACCGAGCGGTCGCCATCGGCTTCATCCACTCCTATGCCAACCCGGTACATGAGCGGCGGGCTCGGGAGATCCTGCACAAGAAGGTCAGCGCGCCCATTTCCATCAGCGCGGAAGTGTCACCGCAAATGCGTGAGTTCGAGCGATTCAATACTGTCTGCGCCAATGCCTACGTTCGACCTCAGATGGCCGATTATCTGGCCCGCTTGCAGCATCGCCTGAGGCAAATGGGGGCCGACTGCCCGGTCTTTATGATCCATTCCGGTGGCGGCCTGATATCGGTCGAGACGGCCTCCGAGTTTCCGGTTCGACTGGTCGAATCCGGACCGGCGGGAGGTGCGATCTTTGCAGCTGACATTGCCAGCCGCTTTGGCCTGGAGAAGGTCGTTTCCTACGACATGGGCGGAACAACGGCCAAGATCTGCCTCATCGAGAACTACGCACCACGCACAGCGCGAACCTTCGAAGTCGCGCGAACGTACCGTTTCTGCAAGGGGTCGGGCATGCCGATCTCGATCCCCGTGATCGAAATGATCGAAATAGGGGCGGGCGGCGGCTCGATCGCCTGGGTTGACGCAATGAGACGCATCCAGACAGGACCGGAGAGCGCCGGATCGGAGCCCGGCCCCGCCTGCTATGGCCGTGGCGGCGAGCGACCGGCCATCACCGATGCGGATCTGATCCTCGGCAAGTTGGATCCCGACAATTTTGCGGGCGGCGCAATCAGGCTCGATACGGCTGCCGCGGAGCGGGCAGTCATGCGCGATGTTGGCGAGCGACTTTCCCTGAAAGTTATGGCGACGGCATTCGGCATTTGCGAGGTCGTCGACGAGAATATGGCGAATGCCGCTCGGGTGCATGCCATCGAGAATGGCAAAGACATATCCGACAACGTGATGATAGCCTTCGGCGGCGCCGCGCCTCTTCACGCCGCGAGGTTGTGCGAGAAACTAGGCATCGATCGGTGTATCGTTCCACAGGGTGCCGGTGTCGGCTCCGCGATCGGCTTCCTCAAGGCTCCCTTCGCTTACGAAGCGGTGGCGTCGCGGCTGGCACGGCTGTCGCAGTTCGACGTTGCGGAAGTCAACTCGCTGCTTGCACAGCTCAGGATTTCGGCCGAGGGCTTCGTCCGCACTGGCGCGAACGCTAGGATCACCGTCGAAATTACCGCTTTTATGCGCTATGCCGGACAAGGCTGGGAGATCCCGGTATCCCTGCCCGATGAGCTCTTCGACGATGATGCTATCTGTAAACTCGAGTCCCTGTTCCGCGCCAGTTACCAGCGATTCTTCGGCCGCACCATTGACGGGTTGGACGGCCTGGACATTGAAGTGGTGACTTGGTCGGTCAAGGCGACCGATGACCGGCCCCCTGCAGCGCGTCACCGGTTGACGACTGGTGATCGCACTATCCAGCCTACCGCGATCCGGCCTGTATTCGATCCCGCAACGGGCGCGACACAAGACTATGTCATTGTCGAGCGTGACGCGCTTAGCCCTGGCGACAGAGTAGTCGGGCCGGCAGTGATCACCGAACGGGAGACATCTACAGTCGTCATGACGGCCTTCGATGCCGTCCGGCAAAGCGACGGCGCAATTCTCCTGATCCGCAAAGGCAACCCGGCATGAGCGACATTGGTGAAATCCGCATGCAGGTCATGTGGAACCGGTTGATCTCCGTCGTCGAGGAACAGGCACTTACATTGCTTCGTACGGCGTTCTCGACGTCAGTGCGCGAGGCTGGCGACCTTTCGGCCGGCGTCTTCGATCCACGCGGAGAGATGCTTGCACAAGCAGTCACAGGGACACCCGGCCACGTTAATACAATGGCCGAAGCTGTGCTGCACTTCATCGGCGAAATTCCCCGGGAAGAGATGTTCGAAGGCGACACCTATGTCACCAATGATCCTTGGAAGGGGACGGGCCATCTGCATGACATCACCATGGTGTCGCCGTCGTTCCTGGATGGCGAACTTGTTGCGTTCTTCGCCTGCACAGCGCATGTGGTCGATGTCGGAGGCCGCGGATTTGGCGCCGATGCCAAATCTGTTTATGAGGAAGGCATACAGATCCCGATCATGAAGTTCGCGGAAAGGGGCGAGGTCAATACCGACCTGGTGCGCCTGCTGCGAACCAATGTGCGCGAACCAAACCAGGTTGTCGGCGATTTCTATTCACTGGCGGCGTGCAACGAGGTTGGTCATCAGCGGCTAATTGCCATGATGAAGGAGATTGGCCTGCAGTCTCTAGACGTGTTGGGCGAGTTCATCTTCTCGCACACCAGGGTTGCCATGCGTGAGCGCCTCGAAGCCCTCCCGAAGGGAAGCTGGTCAAACGAGCTCGTTACTGACGGCTACGACACTCCGGTCAAGCTCGCCGCTACCGTCGCCATTCGCAACGATCATGTTGCAGTCGATTTCACAGGTGCGGATCCAATGAGCCGGTGGGGCATCAATTGCCCGATCATCTACAGCAAGGCCTATGCCTGCTATGCTCTGAAGTGCGTGGTCGCGCCGGACATTCCCAACAATTCGGCCTCGCTGGCCTTCTTCACGGTGGAGTCCCCGGTCAATATCCTGAACGCCGTTCGTCCGGCCCCGGTGGCGTTGCGGCACATCTTGGGACACATGGTTCCCGACCTTGTGCTGGGGGCACTAGCAAAAGCGATACCTGGCCAGATCCTTGCGGAAGGGGCGGGTGCTCTTTGGAATATTCACATCTCGGTCCGACCAGTGGCCGGCCAGCAAGGAAGCCGCGCAGAGGTGCTGATGTTCAATTCGGGCGGCATGGGAGCGCGCCCGAGCTCGGATGGGTTGTCGGCAACTGCCTTTCCCTCCGGCGTTCATACCATGCCGATCGAGGCGACCGAGCATACAGGGCCCATCATCGTGTGGCGCAAAGAGCTGCGCCCGAATTCGGGTGGAGACGGCCAGTTCAGGGGTGGACTGGGGCAGCTCATCGAGATCGCTGCAATCGACGGCCACGAGTTTGACTTCTCCGCCATGTTCGACCGGGTCAACCATCCCGCAAAGGGGCGCAACGGTGGCGAGCACGGCGCGGCCGGCGCAGTCATGTTGGATGACGGCACAAAAATGCGGCCGAAAGGCTGGCAGCACGTGCCGGCTGGCCGCAGGCTTATTCTCGAGCTTCCGGGGGGCGGGGGCTACGGTGATCCGGCCAAACGCGACCCCAGAACCTCTGCGCGAGATCGCTCTAAGGGCTATGTTCTAGAGAATGGCAAATGAGATACGTTTCCTCCAGACTTTCCGCGGTTAAGCCATCTCGCTCGATGGCTGCCTCGCAGGCTGCCCTGGCCTTGCGAGCCAAGGGTATAGATGTCATCGACCTCGGATTGGGCGAACCCGATTTTCCGACGCCAATCCATATCATTGAGGCGGCCTGCAAGGCTGCCCTCGCGGGCGAAACGCTCTACACAGCAGCTGCTGGTACGCCCGCCTTGCGCGAGGCCGTTGCAGAGAAATTCCGGCGCGAGAATGGACTCGACTACGTTGCCGACGACATCGTGGTCGCCAACGGCGCCAAGCAGGTCATTTTCAACGCGCTGATGGCCACATTGGAGGACGGCGACGAGGCCGTGCTGCCCGCTCCATATTTCGTCTCCTACCCCGAGATGGTGAAGCTACTCGGCGGCGTGCCGGTGATTGCCGAATGCCCAGCAGAGGCTGGATTTCGATTGACGCCAGATGTCCTCGAGGCGGCCATTACGAATCGTACGAAATGGCTTTTCCTCAATCTGCCGGGCAACCCTTCGGGGGCCGTGTATTCAAGGGAAGAACTGCAAGCGCTTGGCGGCGTCCTGGCGCGGCATCCGCAGGTCCTGATCCTTTCCGATGAAATTTACGAGCACATTCTGTTCGACGGTCGAAAGTTCGTGTCGTTTGGGGAAGCGTGCCCCGAACTGAAGGACCGCACCCTGATCGTGAACGGCGTCGCTAAGGCATATGCCATGACCGGTTGGCGTGTCGGATACGCGGCCGGCCCCGGGCCCCTGGTGAAAGCGATGAATACGGTGCAGAGCCAGTCCTGCACGTCTGTCGCGGCTCCGATGCAAGCGGCAGCTCTCGCCGCGCTCACAGGGCCGCAGCATTGCGTGGCCGAATTTCGCGTAGCCTTTGAACGCCGACGAAATCTCGTCGTGTCAGCCATCGCCGGAATCACGGGACTCTCCCTGGTGCCGCCGAAGGGCGCATTTTATGCGTATATCGGCTGCGCCGGCCTGATCAACAAACGCACGCCGAAGGGCGATATACTATCGAATGACGCCGCTATATCGAACTACATGCTCACGGAGGGACATGTGAGTTCAGTGCCCGGCTCGGCGTACGGCCTGTCTCCCTTTTTCCGTATCTCGACGGCAACGTCCGACGAGATCCTTACCGAAGCTGTCGCCCGTATCGCCAAGGCTGTGGGCGCGCTACAGCCCTCCGAGGCCACCGCATGAGTCCGCGTTTTGACACGATCCTGATCACCGGCGCAGCCGGTCGACTTGGAACACATTTGCGCAGTGGTCTGGCACCACTGGCACGCCGCCTGCGCGTTTCAGACAGGGTTGAGATTAAGGATCTCCGGCCTAATGAAGAGGTTGTGATTTGCGACCTCTCGGATTTCGATGCGGTGCTAAAACTGACTGAAGATGTCGATGCTATCGTCCATTTCGGAGGCGCAGCCCTCGAGACGAACTGGCAGTCCATCCTCGATTCCAGTATCCGCGGCAGCTACCACATCTACGAGGGGGCAAGGCGCAACGGGGTCAAGCGCATTGTCTATGCGTCTTCGGTCCACGCGATCGGCTATCACAAAATCGAGGACCAGATCGACGCCGATGCTCCGCATCGGCCCGATAGTCTCTATGGCGTATCGAAATGCTTTGTGGAGGATCTCTCGCGGCTGTACTGGGATAAGTTCGGTATCGAAACGGTCTGCTGCCGAATCTTTTCGTCGTTCGACAAGTTTAAGGACCGCAGAATGCTTTGGTCGATGCTGACATTTGGCGATTGTGTTCGTCTTGTTGAAGCGAGCCTGACCGCTCCGCGTGTGGCACATTCGATTATCTTCGGCATTTCCAACAATCGACACCGCATGGTCAATAATCGGCTGGCTGGCCATATCGGATTCCATCCTCAGGACAGCACTGAGGCGTTTCGTGCCGAGGTAGAGGGGCGATTGCCTGCTGCTGGTCCGGACGAACCAGCCGTGCGTTTTCTGGGTGGTTGGTTCGTTGATCTGGGTCATCCTGACGACCCGGACGAGTAGGGCGATGCTCGGTTATCGAACCCGTCGAGAAGCTCAACGTTGCGCAACTAAAACGGCATTGCGACAACCAGACATGATCAAGAGGACGACGATTGCAATAATCACCGGCAAGTACCGGGCTGACTGTCATCTCGCGTGCGACTTCTGGTCTGCCCATCCGCTTCTGCCGCGCAATATGAAGCGTTGAGTTTCAAACATGAATTGCTGTCCCGTGCAGCCATACCCGCCAGGCCGACGTGGCGCTGGTTAGACTGGACGAGCTAGTGTCCTGCCTCGCAAATGGTGACCAATAACTCACGCGGCCTCGCCCCTGTTGAGGGCAGTTCGGGCGCGATGGATTTTTTCGAGGATGGCCTCGCCTTTGGCCTTCCACCTGTACGGCTTTGGGTTGGCGTTTCGTTCGGCGAGGTAAGCGTTGATGTCGTCGACCAGTTCTTTGACCGAGCCGAAGCTGCCGGTTCGGATGACATCCGCGGTCAAGTCGGCGAAGAAGCGCTCGACAAGGTTCATCCACGACGACGAGGTCGGCGTGAAGTGGGATTTGAAGCGTGGATGGCGTTCGAGCCACGCCTTGACCTTCGGGTGTTTGTGGGTGGCGTAGTTGTCCTGGATCAGATGGATGTCGAAGCACTTGGGTGTCTCGCGATCAATCTGCTTCAGGAACCGCAGCCATTCCACGTGCGTGTGGCGGGCCTCGGTGCGCGTGATCAACCTGCCTTCCAGCGCGTTGAGGGCTGCAAACAGCGTGATCGTGCCGTGACGCGTAATCATGGGTCATCGTGCGCGGCCGCTTCGGCGCGAGCGGCAAGCCGAGTTGTGTGCGCTCCAAGGCCTGGCATTGGCTCTTCTCGTCGCAACAGAGCACAAGCGCCCTGGCTGGCGCATCAAGATAGAGCCCAATCACGTCCCAGAACTTTTCCTCGAATTCCGGATCGTTCGAGAGCTTGAACGTCTTCACGACATGCGGTTTCAAGCCGTTCTGCGACCAGATGCGCTGTACCGAGCTTGCCGAAACACCTGCGTGCTTCGCCATCGTGCGCAAGCTCCAACGGGTCCGCGTCTTGGGCGGGCGCGTCGCATCGGTCATCACGCGCGCGACTTTCCCCGAAGGGATCGAATGCTTGCGGCCACGGCCAATCTTGTCATCGAGCCCCGCGAGGCCGTGCTCCTCGAACCGCTTCGACCACGTCGAGACACGCTTCGCTGTGGTGCCAAGCCGTTCCGCCACCACCGAGACGGCAAGCCCTTCGAGCCGGCCAAAGACGATGTCCGCCCGTTCTCGCTCATGCACCGTGCTGGTCGTCGCACGTGACCGCCGCCGCAGTTCCTTCACGACATCGGGCTCAGCCTCTATCAGCTTGATCGGACGCGCCATCCGAGCGATCCCTTCCGCAAATCACTGGCACCCAAATATTAGTCGATATTAACACTTAGAGGCTAGAGGCGGCGCGGGGCAATCCCTATCCCGCGATCAGGCAGCGCTACGTATGGAAGTAGTGGTGCCGCCTTTGGCTTAGCTCAGGAAGACGATCTACACAACGAACGCAGATGCTGCGGCGCAGCTTGCGGAAGATCGTCAATGGCGGAGTTCGCTGGCGCAGACCCGCTGGACCGCGATGGTGTAGTTTGCGATCCGTTCGGACGCCAATTTCCAAGGCGAGCGCTGACCCTGGACACCGCTAGTTTCCCTCTCATAGGTACTTCTCACGCAGCGTCGGACATTTCCGAATTTTGATTTCGAATGCACATGTGAAGCTTAACTGCCAAATCGCTGGCTGCCATCTTTCGATTGTTGAGACCGTACTCGGGTTGCAACGATGACAAGTACTTCATTCCAGTCTAGCATAATCGTTCGAGATATTGTCATGTCCTATCATTCTCAGTCGGAATAAAATGCCTCCTCGCAGATTTCTTCCGTCGACTGCATTGCTGTCGGCGTTTGAGGCCGCCGCCAGAACTGGTAGCGTTACCTTGGCTGCGAGAGAACTTAGCCTCACCCAAAGCGCCGTAAGTCGGCAGATCAAGCTCCTTGAGGAGCAGCTCGATGTTGAGCTCTTTGTACGTCAACGCCAGTCGATCCAGCTGACGGCCGCCGGCGAAGCGTATGCCCGCGAAATTCGCGACGCGCTGCGCAAGATCAGCACGGCTTCCTTCAACCTTCACGCCAATCCGAGGGGCGGCACGCTCAATCTCGCCATCCTGCCGACCTTCGGCACGCGCTGGCTTGCACCACGACTCCCAAAGTTTCTTGCGCAGAATCCGGGCATCACTGTCAATTTGACAACTCGCCTGACCTATTTTGATTTCCGGACCGAAGCGCTGGACGCAGCCATCCATTTCGGACCGCGGGACTGGCCCGGCGCTGAGATGGCTTTGTTGCGCTCCGAAGAGGTTGTCCCAGCTTGCAGCCCCGAGCTGAAGAAACAGTACAGATTCCGCAAGGCAGGTGATCTGAAGGAGGCTCCGCTGCTCAGCAACTCGGCACGCCCTAATGCCTGGGACCAATGGTTTTCCGCACAAAACATAGAGGGGGCGTCCGGACAGACGATGTACTTCGATCAATTTGCAACAGTCGCCCAAGCGGCGATGGTTGGGATCGGCATCGCGCTGCTGCCGACCTTCCTCATCCAGGACGAGTTGGCGAGCGGAAAACTCGTTCGCGCACTCAATCTGCCAATGGAGAGCCCCGAGCGGTACTATCTGGTATGGCCACCTGAGCGATCAACCCATCCCCCCCTCGTCGTATTTCGGGATTGGCTGCTCGCTGAAACCGCCGCAGACCGGTAAGCTAGTTGAAATCCACTCGCGATAGAAAAAATTACCGTCTCGGAGCCCATGCCGAGGCATCAGCGAAATTCAACTTGATCGTCGTCGGTGTACCTTCAGCACTCTATTGCGTCACTCCGTTGCGCAAGTCGCCCAACAACGGCTCGCGCGAGCGCGTCCCGGAGAACCTGCGAGCCGGCATGGTCAGAATCACCGGCTACCTAAGAGGACAAACACTCCTATCTCAATCTGCGATCATTGTTCTTCAGCGCCTCGATACTCCGAAGCATCTGGATCGAGACCTGCACGATCCACACGGGCTCGTTGCACTTGATCTTGAGGAAGCTGAGGTCTCGCACCGCCTTCTGCACGGTGGTAAAGTTGCCAGTATCGCTACGTCCGCGAACGGTGCGCCATCAAGTATGGAGTTCCGGTAGAAGCTTTCAAGGTGATCGTACAAGGCGCCCTCCAACAGGAAGTTTCGCACCTACTGAGCCTAGTACCTCTGCACAGTGATTATGGCTCTTTGGAAGCGTCTGGATAGGCTCGGCCCATTTTTGCGCGCGCTTTTTCTGTCGTGAACATCCATTTGATGCGGGAGCGTGCAGCATTTCTCTGCCGTTCCCAAGCGGTGATTTCGCGGCGCAGTCGCTTGGGGTCGTCGATCCTGCGAGCGAGGCACTGTCCCCGCAAGACGCCGATCTCGATCTCAACCATGTTGAGCCAGCTTGCGTGCTTGGGAGTGAAGTGGAACTCGATCCGCCGCAAGATCCGTCTGGCTTCGGCGGGCGGAAAGGTCTGATACAGGGCGCCGGCGGAGTGGGTCGATAAGTTATCCTGCACGACCCGGATGGTCTCGGCATCGGGATAATGGATGTCGACGAGGTCACGTACGCATTCGGCATAATCTTTTGCCGCTCGTCGCTCTGTAAGTTTGACCTTGCGCCAGGGACGATGCACGTCGAGGAGAACGAAGAGATTGACCGTCCCGTTGAGACGATACTCGTAATCGTAACGTTCGAGCCGGCCCGGCTTCATCGGGATTGGCTGACGGACCTCGCCGATGAGTTGCACCGGACTTTCGTCGAAGCACACGACCGGCCGCTTGGGATCGGGCACCTCGGCATAGAGATCAAGCACGTCCTCCATGCGGGCGACGTATTCGCCATCGACCTGCGGAATGCACCACATATCTTTGCGCCATGGTTTGAGGTCATTTTCCGCCAGGCGTCGCCGAACCGTCTCGTGCGACAGGCTGTCGTGTTCGGTGAGATTGACTATCGCACCTGCCAGCAGCTTGAGCGTCCAGCGGGCACGGCCCTTTGGGGGGCTGGCACAGGCGGTCGCCACCAGCAAGGCTTCTTCCTTGCCCGTGAGTTTGCGCTCCGCTCCGGGACGCGGCTCTTCGCTCAGCGCCCGCTCCAGATTGCCTTCCACGAAGCGTCGCTTGGTCCGGTACACGGTCGAGCCGCTCACGCCAACGCTCCTGGCGATCTCCTCGTCGCCGGCCGCGGCATCGGCAGCCAGCAAAATCTGTGCTCGCTTGAGCTTGCGGGACGCATGCTTGCCGCCGCTAAGCAGCGCCTTGAGTTCGGTCCGCTCGACTTGGCTGAGTTCGACCCGATAGCGTACATTCATGCCTGCCTCCTTGATCGAGGCACGCACGAACAACTGAATCGGATGGCCGGCGTGAGTCCTTCGGCAAAAGCCTTCACGCCCAAACAGGGGCAGTACCTCGCCTTCATCCACCTCTATACGCGTCTGCACCGCAGACCCCCGGCGGAAACCGACATGCGAGAGTATTTTCGCGTCACCCCGCCTTCGGTTCACCAAATGGTGCTCTCGCTCGAGCGAGGCGGCCTCATCAAAAGGCAGCCCAGGACACCTCGTAGTATCGAAGTCCTCGTCGATCCCAACGACCTGCCGGAGCTAATCTGACCGCCGACCCAACCCGTCAAAATCACTGTGCAGAGCCACTAGTCGTCCGTTAAGAAACCGAATTAAGCGGAGAGCGGTCGCTGGCGGCAGCGATGAGGGTGGTCAGGATCAGGCACCAAAGAGCCCTTAGCCAGGCGATGATGCGGCGGAAGTTGTGGCCGACGGCTGAGAGGATGACGTTAGCCGCATCGCCGGCGCGGCCTTTGAGGTAGCAGCGGCCGAGGTGACCATCGGTCTTCAGGTGTCCGATGATGGGTTCGATGGCGGAGCGGCGGCGCAGCTCGCGCTTGATGACACCGAAGACGCCGCGCTTCTGGCCAGAGATGAAGATTCGGCGGGGATTTTGTGCGTTGTGACCGCGGTATCCCTTGTCGACATAGGCCCGCTCGATCGCGCAGCCGGTGAGTGTCTCGGTGCGGTCAATGACGTCCTGCAAGGTATGACCGTCGTACGGGTTATCGGGTAGCGCCGTGGCGTGCAGCACGAACAGGCCCCCAGGAGCCAGGCGGTTGTTGGTGACGATGGAGGCTTTGACGCCGAACTCGTAAGGCGCGGCTGCTTTGCCCTTGCCGATGCACTCCACCTCCGGGGCGTGGAAGGAATAGAGCTTCCAGCCGCGCTGGCGTTGCTGCTGCGAGCGGATCTGCGAAGCCCGGCTGAGCGGGAGGGCGAACGCGTTCTCGATCACAGCCTGACCTTCGATCTTGCGGCGGAGATCGCGGATGATCCGGCCCAGCCGGCTACGCAGGATGCGCAACTGCCGCTGATGCCGTTTGAATTGCTTGGCATGGGCGTAGCGCCCCGCCATCATTGCCGCGGTCTTGGCAATGCGAAGGTAGGACTGCCGCAGCTTGACCCGGTGCTTCCTCGCCAGGCGGTTGAGCCCCTTGATCGCCGCGTGCAGCAGCTTGGCATCGGTCGGGAAGGTGATCGCCTTCGGCTGCACGGTGGTATGTGCGCCATGACGGCGCGAAGAAGGAGGTTGAATATGTAGACCATCTTTCGAGCAGCCTTGCTGCGCAAGAGATGAGGGCAGGTCCCTCGGACTCGGATTGCAGGATCAGAGTCCAAACCGCCACAAGCTGCTTTAGCTCAATGGCTGAGGTGGTGAGCGTTGCTGGAAAAGGCGGGCAATCAGCCCGTCAGGTGAGCCACGGGAAGACGAACGCAAGTAAACCGCCGATGATGCATCGAAAGTACAGTTCAGGTGTTGTCGAAACCAGGGGCGATACCACCTCCTGGGATCAAGCGCGGCGAGAGCCTGTCTATTGGCCGAGCGGCAACCGGTGTAGAGGCGGCGTGATCCCGATGGCAGGCTCTTGCGCGGAACATGGGAACCTGCGTCGCGATGCCAAGGGAGACCCCAAAGGCGGCGGACCCGCCGAGGGCAGAGTACCAATGCGCGACGCAGGGGCGGACGGGTTCGTAATAGTGATGAGGCCCGGTAATACGGGCGGAGCGAAGGGACCCGATCTTCCAGCCAAAGTCACAGGCCAACCGGAAACGGGAGGAGCCGATGACTGAGGCAAAGTCGTATCAGATCCCCAAGCATCTCGTTTGGGAAGCTTGGAAACAGGTGAAAGCGAACCGCGGGTCAGCGGGTGTGGACGGGGTCTCCATCGAGGAATTCGAAAAGGACTTGAAGAGAAACCTCTACAAGATCTGGAATCGAATGTCGTCGGGGACATACTTTCCGCCTCCCGTCCGTCTCGTGGAAATTCCCAAGGCTAATGGAGGGAAGCGACCGTTAGGAATACCCTCTATAGCTGACCGCGTGGCTCAGACGGTTGCAAAGATGGTTATGGAGCCGACGATGGAACGAATATTCCATCCCGACTCCTATGGCTATCGGCCCGGCCGTTCGGCGCTTGACGCAGTCGGGACAGCGCGAAAGCGTTGCTGGAAATTCGACTGGGTTATCGACCTTGATATCAAGTCGTTCTTCGACTCAATTCCTTGGCACCTGATCGAAAAGGCCGTCGCCCACCACACGGAACTGAGTTGGATTCGTCTCTACGTAAAGCGGTGGCTGCAAGCTCCCGTGGAGAAAGAAGACGGAATCCTTGTGGAGAGAACACGCGGAACCCCTCAGGGTTCAGTGGTTTCACCGCTGCTCGCAAATTTGGTTCTGCACTATGCATTCGATCACTGGATGCAGCGGACCTTCCCTTGTTTGTGTTTCGAAAGATACGCTGACGATGCGATAGTCCATTGCAGAACTGAAAGCGAGGCTCGAACCGTGATGGAGGCGATCCGAAAACGTCTTACGGAATGCGGTCTGGAGCTCCACCCGGAGAAAACCCGGATCGTCTACTGCAAGGATAATAAACGGAGAAAGGAATGCGAACACATCTCGTTCGACTTCCTTGGCTACACCTTCCAGCCGCGCAGCGCTCGCGATCGAAAGGGCGAGAAGTTCCTCAACTTCCTCCCGGCAATCAGCAACAAGGCTGCCAAAGGAATCCGACAAACCATTCGCTCATGGCGACTGGGTTCGACGCGAAACCACTGGAGTCTTGAAGAACTCGCCAAGCTGATTGATCCTGTCGTGCAAGGATGGCTGAACTATTATGGACGGTTTTACCGGACAGAATGTGTCAACGTCCTTCGTCACGTTAACGACGCGCTCGCCCGTTGGACGAGGCGGAAATACAAGCGGTTGAAAGGCCGGAAAGTCGCCTCAGTATATTGGTTGGGACGGCTCGCACAGCGCGATCCGAACCTGCTCTATTTGTGGCGAGTCGGCATTCGACCTGCGGCTGGAAGATAGAAGCCGGATGAATCGAGAGGTTCACGTCCGGTTTCGTGAGAGCCTCGGGGTGCAATTCCCCGGGGCTACTCGACCGACCGTGACCCGCTTGAGGTCCTGGCTGCGTAACGCGCCGGCCTCGTGCGCCACCCGCAAGCTCTCGGCCAGCAACAGCTCCAGCTTGTCGCCGAGCCGTTTGCGCCAGTGGCTCAGGTCCGAGCGCTCGTGCGGGAAGGCGTGCTGAAAGAACTCTTCGCCGGTGAAGAACTGGAAGTACGGGTCGTGGACCCAGCGCTCGCACACCCCCTCATCGGACAGGCCATAAATGTGCTTGAGCAACAGCAGCCCGATCATGAATCGGGTCGCGATGCCTGGCCGACCGTTCTCGCTATAGAGCGGCGCGATCTCACCGTCGATCCAGTCCCAATCGACTTTGCCGGCGAGCTGAACCAGCTCGTGCTTCATATTGATGATCTGGTCCAGCCTGGCCCGGAACAGATCGCCCGATCCCGTCGTCCTGTGCTTCTTCGGTCGCATCGCCACCTCCGATGCGACGACGGAATCATGACTGGCGATTCGACGGAATCCTGAAAATGAAATTGCAGGGTTCCGATGCTCGAAGCATCAAAACCCTGCAATCGCAAAACAGTCCACAACGACAAATGCGATTCTAGCTCAATCGCTTAGCCGCTCTTCACGGACGACTGCCTAAGGAGCGCTTGTGCCGCTGCTGCGGAAGCAAGGCGGAGCGCCCGGACATTTAGTGGCGTCCGTAACGGAGCTGACGGCACGCGAATGCCTCATCGGGCTTGCCTCGCCGGCACCGCCTCCGGATTGTAAACCTGACCGAACCGATTGCCGAGGAAGTCTGATAATGCGATCTCCTCCTGTCGGACAAAGCCCTTTGCTAACAGCCTCTTCTGCGCCAAAAGGTCGACGACGGTGGAAATGCCGGCCGCGGTGGTGATCTGAACGGCACTCAGTTTGCGCCCCGCAACAACTCCGGCATAGATCTTGTTTGCATAGGTTTCCTGCACATAACGCTCGTGCCGCCAACCGCAGACCGTGACGAAGATGACGACCACATCCTGCATAGTTGCGGGGAGCGCGTTTTCGAACAGATCCTTCAGCACAACGCGGCGGTTCCTCAGATTCAGGTCGTTCAACAGCGCTTTAATTATAACCTGATGGCCAGGATAACGGATAGTGCGGTAGTTCATGGTGCGTACCTTGCCCTCCAGCGTTTTTGCCAACGTGCCAAGGCCGCCGGAGGTATTGAAAGCTTCATAGGCCACGCCGTCGAGCGAGAGCTCCTCCCGTTCTTCCATGGCTGGCACATTCACCAGTCTGCCTTCCACGACTGCTTCGCATGGCTCGATATATTCATTGATCAGACCCTCGGTACTCCAGGTCAGGTTATAGCCGAGTGCGTTAGAGGGATACTGCGGCAGCGCGCCGACGCGCATGCGCACACTGTCGAGGCGGTCGAAGCGCGATGCGAGATCGTTGGCGACGATCGAAATGAAGCCGGGGGCCAGACCGCATTGGGGGATGAATGCACGCTCGGCGTTTCGAGCCAGAGCCTCGATCTTCTTTGTGGTGGCGACATCCTCGGTTAAATCGAGATAGTGCGCATCTGCCCCCAGTGCAGCCTCGGCGACGTGCGCCGTCAAATGGAAGGGGACAGCCGAAAGCACGGCAAATTTACCGTAAAGCGCGGCCACCAGACTTTCCTGACTGGCGATGTCAAGCATCGCACGGGAAATCGCCGGGTGGCCGTCGATCTCAGCGAGCTGCTCGCTACTGCGGTCGGCGACTGTTACGTTGTAATCGCCGGTATCGGCCAGCATCGTTGCAATCGCACCGCCGATCTTGCCTGCACCGATTACGATGATCTCCTTCATGCTTCTCTCCTTTTTGTAGCTTGGATGGCCATGAGTCTAGGCAACGATCCGGCGATTCATAGCGACAACAGGCGCAATTCAGCCTACCTGTCTTGGCAGATTGACGAATGATGCGACAATCCGAAAGAGTCCCATATCCTCCACAGACTGAAAGGCAGACGATTATTTTAGTGCTTCTGGGCGAGAAATCCCGCAGCCGAGCTCCGTGAGACCGCGGGCGTCCGAGCGAGTCGGTGCTGGAGTTTTATCTCGATCAAACGATTGTTTCAGCCAAGGCCCTGTAGGCAGGTGTCTTCGTGATCAAGCGGGCAATCGAGGCAGCCGCCGGTCGGTTGCGACCCAACGGGGCCAGCTCTAGTTGGCGGGTCCAGCGGCTTTCGCCGTAGGCATGCTGGGATCACGGGACCGGTTTGTTAGTGGGATTCTCGGCCACTCCGATCTCCTGATATCAAGCAGCGTTTTGCTGCTAGGGCGCCGGTGTAGGCATGTAGGCACGCTTTAGTAGCGTTGTTTAACTGCAGCGTGAGTCCACAGTCATATCGACAAGTCCGTTGACGCCTTCGCGCTAGCGGCTTATTGGCGCGTCCATTGAGCGCCTGACGTCCGGGCGACGGGTGATGTAGAATGTAATCTAGGCGGCGATGCTGGGCCTGCGCCTCGTGGTCCTCGACATAGCCTTTGACGTAGTGTTCTCGTGCCTGAGCGAGCGCCACACCCGCTCGATGCGCGGTCGTCCATCCAGCGGCCTGCCGTCGGCCATCGAAATGCGCACGATGGCCGCCATCGGCTCGCCGGTTACCGCTGGCTGCTCATGAATTGGCTGTTGAGGATCTCCGACCGCCGGAAGCGGGCAACCGCTCCCGGCGCATCGACGCAGAAAGACACGTCCGTGTTCGACAGCCGTCACGTCAGCACTACCCGGTTCGCCCGGTCCATGATTGACGCGGGACGCGTCACTGTTTGCGGTAGCTATTCCTACGTGGCCGCACTAACTGCCGCCCAACAGATTAACGGCCGTATCGCGCAACAGGATCGATCCGCAGAGATCTTTGAAATTTCGACCCAATCATAGCTTGTCCTTTCTTGATTGGGGTTCGCTCGAAAAAGCTCCGAGTTCACGCGATAAACAATGGAAGAGCTTTCCGTCGCCGGTCAACTACCAAGAGTGGCGATTGAATCGGTGAGGAAGCTGGTAATTACTGGGTTAGTGCTGATATCAGTTGTTAGGTGCAAGGAGTTCGAAATGCAAACGGAGTTCGGCCGCGACGCGCACAGCCATCACCGCAGCAGTAGTGCGCTGACAACGACGGCAGTCCCAAAAGCGGCCACCCGGATTATCGACCTGCGTAGCGATACCGTTACGCGTCCGACAGCGGCAATGCGCGCCATCATCGCTGGTGCGCCGGTTGGCGACGATCTCTATCGCGAAGATCCAACGGTGCTCGAGTTGGAGGCGTATTGCGCCACATTGTTCCGCAAAGACGCCGCTATCTTCATGCCCACGGGCACGATGAGCAACCAGATCGCTCTGCGATGCCACATCGAGCCGGGAGGGGAGGCCATTCTTGATGCTTCTTATCACATCCACTTTTTCGAGAGCGCGCAGAGCGCATGCCTCGCTGGCGTGGCGCTCAACTGTTGCACTACCGTCGACGGCGTGCTCACTGTCGACGACGTCGAGAAGGCTTGGCTGCGCAAACCGCGCGGATCCGGCTATGCCGTCCCACGTCTTTTGTGCATCGAAAACACAGTCAACGCCGCAGGCGGCCGCATCTTTCCGTTGACGACCATTCGCGAACTACGTTGCTTCGCCGACCAGCGTAAGGTGACGATCCATATGGATGGCGCCCGCCTGTGGAACGCGTGCGTGGCTACAAGCATCACGCCCGCCGAGTACTGCAGAGATGTAGACACGGTCTCAGTGTGCATGGCGAAAGGGTTGGGCGCACCGGCCGGCTCCGTCCTGGCGGGCTCCGCGGAAGTGATTCAGACGGCGCGCCGCTACCGAAAGTGGTATGGCGGTTCGATGCACCAGTCAGGAATCCTAGCCGCGGCCGCACTCTTCGGGCTCCGCAATCACCGAACACGTTTGGCGGACGATCACGCTAACGCTCGAACGCTTGCGGCCGGATTAGCGTGGCTGACCGAACCTGCGATCGCGATTTCGACCGTCGAGACGAACATCGTGATGCTCGACGTCGCCTCGTTTGGCATGACGGCCACGGTGTTCGCCGAACGGGCGAGGGCGGAGAATTTGCTGGTAATGCCGTGGCTTCCGACGGTTGTCCGGATGGTGACCCACCTCGATGTAGACCGCGCGGATGTGGAGGAGGCCCTCCGGCGTCTAGAACGTGTCATCACCGCCGCCAGTCAAGCTACTTGACGACCGAGAGGAGACGATTGCGTGAAACGGCCTTTGTCGAGAACAACGCTTCCAGGTCGGTGAAGAAGGTCTGCCGAAGCGCGTCTCCGGGATAGCGGTTGCAAGCATGTAGCCGTCGGATTACCCGGCGGACCCTTACATCTTACATCTACGCCGAGATAGCCGCCTTTGGCGTGCGCAACGTGTCGATGAACACCTTGACTGCGTACTAGTAGGGTGGTGCGCCTTACCTTTGCCGGTGCACTTCACCTCTGGGGCTTGTAGCGAATAGACCCGGGTCAGCGCTGGCGGGCTCCTTCCGGTCAGGCACTCGTGGCGCCTGCGTCAGTGTGCGTCCAAGGACAATCCTACTGGGCAAGTCAGGGGCTTTGACTTGCGGCCAATGTCGCGGATGACGCGGGCAGATAGGCTCGAAGCGCCTTCAACCCTGCCTTGGCGCGATTAACTGATGGAGTGGTCGGCGGCCTCCGCACCCGGCGTTCCAAAGTGTGGGGGCTGCTGTCGGTCCACTTGAAGAGTACCCCCATGAGCAAGCTTGTTACAATCGATTGGATATCAGATTTCGCCAGACCGTTCTTCAAATTCATGATGCGTGTTCTAGACGATCGCGGTCACTAATTTCTGGCCATCGTGATCGTTCCAGAGCATTGTGACGGTTATTTCTAGCGGATCGTGATCGGGGACGGCGGGCCGGGCACCACTGCCAGCCTGCAACCCGGGCTTGGTCATCTGCCCGACACCAGAGGATCGAGATGCCGACAGAGAGACTGCCATGTGCCACATTCGCTAAACGTTTGCGCGCAAACCACAACCTCGGCATGCCGCGGCGCGCGATGACCGCAGTGTTGGCTCGGCCAGGGACCAGTCAACAGGACCTTAACCTCGTGCGCCGAGCCGTCCAAACGCAGCTGCGGCTGCCGGAGCTCAATGACGGCCCGTTGCGCGACCTCGCCAACGAGCGGCGCCGTTCGGTTACCGTCGGTATTCGTCCTACTGCGGAGGGAGATGAGCCATCGGGGATCAACCGCTCTCTTCGTGACGAATGCATATTGGAGGCCGATTCGTCTACAGCTTCCGAAGAAATAAGGCCATAAGACGGAATTCGGCGTTGCAAATTAACCTGGGCGTCTCGCATACAAAGGTTCCAAGCCCGCGGACGACGCAAGATTCCACACGATAACTCTCGCAGAGCATGCTTGATCGTTGTCGCGCATACAACATCGTCCGCCAACGCGGCGGCAGATGGCAGCGGTCTCCCGCCTTGGAATCATTTTTGATTACTCGCCGCATGCGTTCGCCATGGTCGTTCTTGAGGCGAGCCAATAGTCGAGGACAGAAGTGGACGGATAGCGACAATCATTCGAAGCGACAGCCTCAAAGGGAAGGTGGATAGATTGACAGCAGACCTCCTCATCCCTCGGTCCATTCCGCAACGCAGGCGCGGTCCATAGAGCGAGGCAATCTTCCAGCTGTGGCATGGCGTCGACATTGAATGAGATCGGCCCACCTGGAAAGGTAGGTGTGGCGGCAATGGAGACATGCAACATTAGCCGCTAGGGGAAAAGGAGGCGAGAATGGGAGGCGACATGAATCAAGCGCTAACGAGCTAACGTAAGGCGCTAAATTTGATGTCCGACAATGCCTTCGTGTCACAACGAACGACCTTTGTCCGACAAAAAAGAAACCGCAATCTTGGAGAATGCTACCATGAGTGAAGGGGTTTTGATCGATAATGCCATTTCACGCACCGATGTCATCAAACGCGGGGCGCGTATCGGCGCTGAAATCAAAAATATTAAGCTAACGGGCGATCTACCGAACCAGACCATCGCTGCGATAAACGGCCTGCTGCTTGAGCACAAGGTCATCTTCTTCCGCGACCAGGGTCATCTGGACGATGTCGAGCAGGAGCGCTTTGCTGCGCGTTTTGGGAAGCTTGCGCCAAATCCGACATTTGATGTTCATAAGGGAACGACCTCGATCCTCGAGATTGCTTCCGCACGCCCACCGTTCCGAGCTGACATTTGGCACATGGATTGGTCGTGCCGAGATGCCTATCCCAAGATTTCGGTGCTGCGGGGCGTTGTGATACCGCCACTCGGCGGCGACACGGTGTGGTCGAACACCGCAACCGCATATCTGGACTTGCCGCTGCCGCTGCAACGGCTTGCCGATGACCTCTGGGCTATTCACAGCCTCGTCATATTTTCTCGCCCCAGCGAAGCCGATAAGAATCTTTATGATGAGGGCGTTGCTAGGGTGAGGTTCGAGACCGAGCATCCCGTCGTACGCGTCCACCCCGAGACCGGCGAGCGCACGCTGGTGCTCGGCTCTTATTTGGAACGTTTTGTTGACGTCCGGAAATATGATGGCCAGAGGCTATTCGATCTATTCGAGTCTCATATCATCGCGCCGGAAAATACCGTACGTTGGAGTTGGAAGCAGGGTGATGTTGCTGTCTGGGACAACCGCGCTACGATGCATTATGCGGCGAGAGATTACAACGACCAGGCCCGTGTCGTTCATCGTGCGATGATCGAGGGCGAGGTGCCGGTCAGCGTCGATGGTCGGCGCAGTGTCGCGCGTGTCAAGCTCGTCGAGCCGCCGCCTCCAACATAGCCTGAGTTTTCGAGATAGTTTGCGTACTCCTGCTTGGAGAAGCGATCGAGGTGTTCATCGACCTTCGCTAGGTTGCGTCGACATAGCAAGGTTCTGCCGCTCGGATTAGAGGTACTTGAGTTTGGCGAAGACCTGCTCGATCGGATTGAGATCCGGGCTAACGCGGAAGCGCAAATGCGCTCCGGTGAACCTCCTCCGAATGAGTAGACACCTGTAGTAGGCTCGTTGAGCCCGGAGGTGTCGAATGGAACGTCAACGTGGCACGAGTAGCGCGGATTGCGTTGTGGTCAGGTTCGCCCTTGCGACTGCCGAGGCTGTCGAGAATGGCGATCTCGCCCTCTGCCAAGGCTGGCGCCAGCACATTCTGGACGTAGAGTGTATCGACAACTGGATGGACGATACAACAACACCCCGCATTCCGGCTCGCCGCGGGAGGATATTGTATCAATCAAGCGTGCCAAGTCTATCGGGCTCAACTCCATTTGAAGCCGGCAATATCCGCATGCAGTCGTACTTAATCGATGAGGACGTCACCGGCTTGCGCACCAACTAGTGACAGCTGCTGCATCCGACTTATCGAAGCTTGCAATTCATGCTGTCCCACCTTTGCGATTTATACTTCAGCTTCTGGTCTGTCGGCAGTATCGCAAGATTCCAAAATGCAGTGACCGAGCACAACATTTTAGGAGTGTCGCATTCTGTCCTTAATCCTCCGCTGTCCAATCCATGACAGTAGCCGAGCACTTGGGGCAGGAGCGGTTGATCATCTGCAGGCAATGGCAGTTACATCACCCTCGTTGAGCATGCCATGCGGAAGTACGAAATCGTAGGCTCGCCGGCTGCCGCCTTCGGAACGTATCCCCGATCATTTGTAGTATGGAATGCCAATTCTCTGGAGTGACCTGGCTCGGGATATCGTGTCTCCCAGACCAAAAATTGACAAACCGCTCCTCGCTCATGGTTATCGCTTCGGTGGTAGCGAGTGAAATGCAGTTACCCAGACCGGGATATTGGTTGAGGAGCGCCGCGTATGTTCCCATCTGACCGAGGAGTTGAGTAAGCGCCCGGCGTAAAGCCGGTGCCATGTCACGTATCTGATTTTCGATTTCTAGTTGAAAGGGGTCAGTCTCAAGATCTGCAAAGAGGGTTACAATTGTGAAGAACCCGGAAGGTTTTAAGAGTCGCATGCTTTCGCGAAGCGCTTCCCTCGCGTTCGTCAAATGGAATGATGTGCTATAGCAAATCCAGTCCAGCGAACCGTCAGCTAGGCCCGTGCACTCGCCCGGCGTATTGATCCACGATACGGCTGGATACTTTGGGCCGAGCCTCTGCCCCACCGCGACCATTTGACTCTCAGGTTCGACCGCATAACCCGAAAGCCCCATATCAGCCAGAGCATAGGCGATCGCACCCGTGCCAGCGCCGATATCACCGAATATCGGGCTCTGAGTTACTTGCTTTACCTGGTCAGCGAGCATCTGAAGCAGTCGCCGTGAATAGGACGGGAACGCCGGATAGGAGTCTGCTATTTCGGAAAAGCTTCCAAAGGATGGCCTCTTATCAACTTGCATCGTTTTCTCCATCTCGTTGATGATTTGTTAGGGTGCAGCTCATCTGAGATGTCCCCCAGTTGGCAGTCACCCACCCGCGTCCTTGCAAGAAAGAATTCAAAAATCGTGCCACTGGCTGATCGAAGTCGAAGGGAGAACTACCCGGCAATGACCGACACACGATTGTCCTATTCACGACAATGGTGCTTGGACAATTTCCTAAGGACCTCTCATCTAAGCCCCTTGAGTAACTTTTAGTGGAACTCTGCGAGGTCTTTTCTCCGCGGTTGGCACGGATCTTGAAGCGACGGTCGAGAGGCTGCAAATGCGCTTCGGAATGTCGGAGAATCGCTCCCAGTCATCGAGTGCCAGGTCTTGATCACCGGCTACAAAACTCAACTGCGACTCGTAATCTATGAGGTCGACTATGCGTGCAACAGAGGGCTGAGTCGTTGCTCAACGGAGCTCTTAATGAATGGAGCAGAGAATATCTTAGGTTGTGCTTTGGTGAAGTTCCGGGAGTCTGCTGAATGCAGAAGATAGTAGTAGTTGGCGGTGCGCTGCACGAAGCGATCAGACAAGAGATCATGCGGCGAGTAGCCAACAATGAATATAAGGCAGGGGAAACTCTACCCTCTGCCGCGGCGTTGGCAGAGGAGTTTGGCGTAAGCGCAATAACGATTAAGCGTGCGCTGCGGGACCTTCAATCTACCGGAATCCTGCGTGCCGTCCCTGGGCTTGGAACATTCATATGTGAGACGCGTAGGTTCGTTTGCAACACCGAGTTCGGCTTTACATCTTTTAAAGATGTGCAGCGACTTGGACTAAAGCCGCGCATTCAATTGACATCAGTAACAAGGGAGGCGATCCGCCATTCAACGTTTTGCGAGTTCGATGCGCCGACTCGAACAATGCTTTGCCTAAGAAGGATCATATCGGTCGATGGTATACCGATCATATTTGACACTTCGTACTTGCCGCTTTCCTTAAGCGACAGAATGGTCAACGAGTTTGGAGGCAAGCTTTTCTGCGAGGCATTGCACGCTTGCGGGGCACGCCTTCGAGAGACCACCCTCCTCATCGCAGCCGCACCGGTCTCGGAAGAGGCTCAACAAGTATTCGGGATTCCTAATGGATATGCAGCCCTCCGACGCCTTTATGAACTAACGATTATGGAGCCTTCCTTTAAAATATTCGGAATGGCGGAATCTCCGTTTGACCGGCTAGCCTTCTCGGTCGATATGAGATGCGGGTGTTCCGAGTTGTAATCCTTCATCCAGTTGTCGATCCGCATTAGCGGTGCTGGCGGCGGGAATCGGATTCACACGAACGTAGTCGCGCTTGATGGTGATCTTGCCCCCGAGCTTACCAAATCCTGAGTTTACCCTGGCGGTTGGATTTGTCCGGTTGGGCGGTAGGAGTGACGGGAGCTGGCGCGGAGCTTGCGACCTAGCCCGTCTTATTCATCAGCGGATTGTTGAGAGGCTGGCGAGCGTGGCGGAAGCCGCTGAGATGGCGTAGGATTCGGTTGCTAACACCCACCCTCCGCGCATCCGGGCCGCCACACTGGCCATGACCGACGATACGAGCCTGCCGTTCTCATGTCCAGCCGTTTCCCGCAAGAAGATCACAGCCTCGTTCGACGGCGGCAAGCTGACGTCGGATGGCGGCGTCATGCTTCTGGCCATGGCGGACCGGCGCCTCGGCTAGGCCGCGAAGTTGTCCTGCGTATTCCCCGAGCGGCGGGATCCGGGACGCATCGTGCACAGCTTTGCGGATATGATCCGCGCCCGCATCTTCGCCATCACGTGCGGCTACGAGGATGGCAATGATCTCGATCGTTTACGCGGCGATCCGGCGTTCAAGCTGGCTTGCGGCCGGCTGCCGGACACTGGCCGGGATCTATGTTCGCAGCCGACCCTATCGCGCCTGGAGAATGCACCGCACCTGCGCGAGGTGATCCGGCTGAGCTATGTGCTGGTTGACCTATGGATGGACAGCTATGCGCGAGCGCCGAGCGCAATCACGCTCGACATCGACGACACGGTCGACGTGGTGCATGGCCGTCAGCAACTCTCGCTGTTCGACGCCCATTATGACGAACACTGCTTCCTGCCGATCCACGTCTACGACACCGAGCACAGCCGGCCTGTTGCGGTCATCCTGCGCCCCGGCAAGACGCCGAGCGGAATCGAGGTGCGGGCCCACCTGCGCCGCCTGGTTCGGCGCATTCGCCGGCGCTGGCCCGATACGCGGATCACCTTCCGCGGCGACAGCCATTACGCCTGCCCCGAGGCGATGACTTTTTGCGGCAAAACGGCGTCGATTACATCTTCGCGCTTGCCGGCACGAAGCACGCTCGCCAGAAAGGTCGACGAGGTCTGCGATGCAGTTCGAACCGAACGTGCGGTCGAGAACAAGACCGTGGTTTGCGGCTACACCGGGACCCGCCACGCGGCAGGGTCCTGGCATCGTGAGCGCCGCGTCGTCCCCCGCATCGAGGCAACCCAACAAGGGCTCGACGTCCGCTACGTCGTCACCAGCCTGGATATCGGCCCGGCTGAGTGGATCTATGATAGCCCCTACTGCGCACGCAGACAGGCCGAAAACCTGATCAAGCTGCACAAGACCCAGCTCGCCTCCGATCGCACCAGTTGCCGCTCGGCGCTCGCCAATCAGGTCCGCCTCGCCTTCCACACCGCCGCCTATTGGCTCATCCTCGCCCTGCGCGACACCATCCCAAAGCCGCGTGATCTGGCAACGGCCGAGTTCAACACGATCAGGCTCAGGCTTCTCAAGATCGCAGCCCGTGTCATCGAGACCGCCGCCCGCGTCCGTCTTGCCTTCGCTGCGGCGTGTCCCGACGCCGACCTGTTCCGCGGCAAACGCTCTGGTTCCGCAAGCGCCCTGACGCGCGGGGCATCAGCCCCGGTCATCCCCGCCGCCGTCCTCCAACGCGCTCACGAAGTCCGGTCGACAAGCGGCGAAAAAGCCGAAGCGTTCGCGCGCCTTCACGCCGACCAGAAATGTTCCAGCAACCGTGCCCGGCAATCATGAATAAGACGGGCTAGGTGTTTAGTCCCGGCATTTGCTGGAGCGGATTGAGAGTGAATCGTCCGGGCTCTTTTGTCCAGGCTCTGCAGATGTATTCGTAGGGTGTGAGGCCCTTCAGGGTCTTCAGCCGCCGAGCGTAGTTGTAGGCGCTGATGAAGTCGGCAAGGTGTGCTTCGAGCTGATCGTGTCGATCGTAGTGGTAGCGTTGGATGGTCGCTTCCTTGATCGTGCGGTTCATGCGCTCGACCTGGCCATTGGTCCAGGGGTGCTTGATCTTGGTCAGCCGATGTTCGATGCCATTCTCTTGGCAGCGCATATCGAACATATGCGTCACGTATCTTGCCGTCGCCCCGTCCGCGTAGCGCGGCGGGAAAGTGAACTGGACCCCATTGTCGGTGAGAACCGTATGGATCTTGTAGGCGACAGCCCCGATCAGAGCTTCGAGGAAGGTCGAGGCCGAGGTTCTTCCTGTCTTCTTGACCAGTTGCACGAAGGCGAACTTGCTGGTGCGATCGATGGCGACGTAGACGTAGAGCTTGCCTTCAGCGGTCTGGAGCTCAGCGATTTCGATGTGGAAATATCCGATCGGATAAGCCTTGAACTTTTTCTTCGAAGGCTTGCTGCCTTCGACCGCGGGAGGCGCGCAGTGAATGACCCGCGAGGTTCGCCTGACACGTGATCTCCGTCCGTCGTTCCTGAGGAAAGAGGCCGAACACCTGACGAAGCTGTCGGATTTGTCGCATCAGCGACAACGTGTTGTTCATGGCCTTTTTCTGCGCTCTATATATGCGACAGGACCGGTGATGGAAATTCTTGTGAACCCGTATCTGCGCGGTTGGCACGGCTTTTGAAATCCCTTGTCTAGACCGCAAAGCGCTGCTCATCGTTATCTGATGGTGAGCGAGGTATTCATGCGGTCTTCGCCAGAGCCAAGCCTCGCTGATAGGGAGATGCAAATGCGTGCGACGCTGAAAACGTTGTCACACCTTGATTACGCCATGGTTGCCCATTTGGACCTTGGGCCGGAGCAAGAACAGTTCGTGGATCCATTGGATTGGGTGTTTGCTCAACTTCGAAATAGCGCACATCCTGAACTAGAGCACCCGTTCGCGATCGTCTTTCGCCAAGAGGTTGTTGGCTTTTTCGTTCTTCGCGAAAAGGCGGCTTCGCCTGAATGGGCACCGCCAAACGTGATTACATCGCATAGTATTCGGATTGGCCGCGTATACCAAGGGAATAGATATGGTAGGGCAGCGATTGGACTTATCGTCGAATGGGTATTGGCAAATCGACCAGGTATCAACCGTATCATGGCAGCCATCAACGCACGCAATTCAACGTCTAGAAACGCTTTTATGAGGGTTGGTTTTCGAGATACGGGCGCTACTTACTTAGGCCCAGTCGGGCTTCAGAACATTTTTGAATACCAGTTCAGTTCGGGATGATTATCGCGGTCCTGCTACTCTTTCGATTATCACGGCAGGCATTTGTGACGAAAGCCGAGTTGGATTTTGCGAGCGCGGGTGCAATCATCTACGGTGAGGACGCGGAAGCGGCCGCCGCAGGTCAGATGATCCGACACGAGGTCGAGCGACCAGTCAGTCGTTCGCAGCCATCGGCGCCATAGGTGTCCCTATGGCTCGCTTTAGATCGCCGAGGCGGTGCATCTCTTCCCGGTAGAGGCGGAACCGCTTCTTGTGGCTGCCCCCTATAGGCTTCCCACTTGAGCAGAATATGCACACGCCGATAGCCGAAGCCGCGGCGCTCATCAGCGATCGCCTTCATACGTTCGGCAAGGCCGCCATCGTCCGTTCAGATCGCCTTACATCTCATAGTCATGCGGCAGCTGCCGATGGCTTGACGCGCCCGCCGTTCGATCATCCCGTGGGCATCGATGAGATGGGAGACAGCTTTCCGCTCAGCCGCGGCCGTCACCATTTCTATCCCAGCAAATCCCTCAGCGCGACATTATCGAGCATGGCATCCAGCCAGCAACTGCTTCAGCCGCGTGTTCTCATCCTCCAGTGTCTTCAGCCGCGCGGCCTCCGACACCTCCGTACCGCCGAACTTCACCTTCCATTTGTAGATGCCGGCGTCGCCGACGTCGAGGTGCGGCACAGGCCGGCAACAGAAACGCCGGCCTCGTACTCCTGCAAAATGAAGATGATCTACTCTTCCGGGAGGCAGCTGCGCTTCATACTTTGGTCCTTGTCTTGGGCCAGAACGAACTTCAAACTGGATCAAGCCTTTCGGGCAAGGTCAGGTGCTCTATCCACGGGAGAGGCCGCCTTGGTCCTTGCGCCGGATCATCAGGCGGAACGCGCGGCGATGATCTCGCGTGCCTCGACCTAGATTCGTACGTCCGCTTCAATCGCCGCGACCGTGACGGTCTCCGCGTTCGTGAGCAAGTCTCGCTTGACAACGGCGCGAGATCGTTCTGGCCGACGGAATCCTCCTTAGGTTTCGAGCGTCGACCTTTTCAGAGGACCTCCGACATCGCGCAGTGTGAAATGTCGACCGTGATAGCGTTGGAAATGAGCTACGTGAACGTGTGATTTGTCGCGGTCGATAGCCGAACCCCGGAGAACGAACGTCAGCTGGCGTAGCGGTGTGCGCGCTGCCGCATAGTCCGGTCCATGGTTCTGATGCCACACCGACGTGTGATCGGTTCCAACCGCCGTACACACCAGCCGCTCGCAGACCTCATAGCGAGCTAAGGGGGACCGACGGCCTCACGCTTGGCGGCGGGCGCCACCATTTTGCTAAGACGTCCGTAGCAAGGCATTGTCGAGCATCGTCTCCGCCGGAACTTCTTCAGCTTTGTGTTGCCGTTCTCCAGTGCCTTCGGTCGCTTGGCATCGGATGCGTCCAGCCCTGTATTTGGTCTTGCACTTGTAGAAGGTTGTGCCGCGAGCCCGTGTCTGGGACACGTCGGCTGTCCTCGCCCCGGCTTCCTGCTCCCGCAAGATCCTGAGGAGGCGTTCTTCCGCAAATCGGCTCAGCTTCATATCGATCTCATTCCGAGGTGTTGGACCTACCACTCTTAGGAGCAGATTATGGGGCTCGGGTCGGTTAGGAGCTTTTTGAGGCCGCGAGGCTGGCAGGAAGGGTCTATGCCACCTGATAACCGCATTGCCGATGGAACGACATTCTTGGTGTTGCTGTATCGGATTTTGCTGGGTCTGTCCGCCATCACCACAGCAATCCTTTTCGCTTGGCTGCTATACTACAGCCGTTACGGCCTCAATCCCGCCGACGAAGGTCTCTACCTCAACTCGATCGCGAACCCATTCGCCTACACCATCAATAGTCCACCGTCCCTTTTCGGCTTCTTCTATCATTGGCCTTATCAGTGGGCGGGAGGCGACATCGCAGTGCTTCGTATGGCGAACGTCACGCTCAGCATGGCGCTGGGCTGGATTCTCAGTTTCCTGGTGATCCGGCGCCTCTGGACGGTGCGCTGGCCGCATGCGGCGGCGCTATCCGCAGGGATCGCAAGCCTGGCTTTAGTCGGCTGGTACTCTTGGGCACAGCTTACCCCAAACTACTACACACTGAACATTCAATCGCTTTTGATGGTGATGATCGGTCTGCTGCTGGCCGACCGGCCAGGGCGCATCGGCTGGGTGTTGGGGGGGGGCCTGATCGGCATTGGCGGCTGGTGCTGCTTCATGGCTAAGCCGACCACCGCCGCGGCCATTGCCCCCGTGGTTATGCTCTATAGCGCCGTTTTGCGCCGAAAGTCGCCGCTGGCCATACTTGGCGCGGCGCTAGTCGCTGTCGCTCTACTGATCATTACCGCGCATTTGATCGACGGCAGCATCACCGGGCTGGTGACCCGTATGGTCAACAGTGCTGAGATGGAAATCCTGCTCGGTGCAGACCACGAGGTATCTCGCATGTTTCGGATCGACGGGCTCGCCACAAGTCGATCCGAGCTCGCTATCGCTGTGTTACTGGCGACAGCTCTTTTGCTCAGCATTCTCATGGGGCCTGCGCACTGGTTGTTCTCATCGTTGGCGCTCGCTGCAGTGTCGATCGTGACAATAGCAATTGCGCTGCTTGGGACCGATCCGATTATTATCAAGCGGTCGACCCTGTTCCTGGTGCCGAGTTTCACATGCCTTGGCGCGATGTTCTATCGTGGGGGATTGCTTCTGCGCAGCCAGGCGCCAGCCAGTATCGGGCTAGGATTAACATTTCTTATTCTGCCGCACCTGCACGCACTTGGCTCCAATGTCAATTACTGGATCATCGGTTCCGGTGGCGCCTTGTTCTGGATGCTAGCGGTCGTTGCCTTCCTGAGCCCACTTGCGCAACAGGAACGCAGCGTCGCCACCCTACTGCCTCTGACCGTGATGGCACAGTTGCTCACTGCATCAACGATCAATGCCGGCATCCTCAATCCGAACCATCAGGTGAAAGATCTACGCGCTTATGGCGCTGTCATGCTCCTGCCGGGTGGTGGAAAATTGGTGCTCTCGCAGCCCTTCCACGACTATCTGGCGACGGCCAAAGCTCAGGCTCGTGCGGCCGGCCTGGGAGTCGGTACCCCAGTGATCGACCTATCGGGCCGCTCGCCGACGTTGCTGTATGTGCTCGAGACGCGAGCACTCGGTCTGCCATGGTTGCTGGGGACATATCCCGGCGGTAGTAAGGCGGTCGAAATGTTCGGTCGATCATCGCTGATCGGGGGGGTGGGTCTCGGCAGTAACGCAGCCGCAGTGGAAGCGCTCGGACTTGAGAACTGCGCCGAACTGGCCAAAGCGTGGGTATTGATCGAGCCGGGGGGCCCGCGTCATCTTGACCAAGTCAGTGTCATGGCTTCCTTTGGGGCCGGGCAGGCGGACTACGTCGTCGCCGCTACGTTCGAAACCCCCATCAACAATGGGGCATTTCCGAATGCTTACAGGCAGTTCTTGCTCAAGCCCATCCGTCCCGCCGCGCTGGCGGAACAACCCTGCCGTGAAGCCGGGCAACAACGGCCGGATCGCCAGAAATGGAGCCAATGGTGAAAGCTGTGGTCCTCGCGGGTGGCCTCGGAACCAGAATCTCTGGGGAAACCCACCTTCGGCCCAAGCCCATGATTGAGATGGCGGCAAGCGGCACATCCTCAAAATCTCCTCGCACTATGGCATCAAACATTTCGTCATTCCGACGGTAGCATTGGTCAGCTGCATTCGTTGCGCGATCGCATCGTTGGGCTCCATCTGCACCACTCAGTATAATGCACGCTCGACCGCTGAGCCTCGCGGGCAGGTCGACCAGCGAATACGAGTTCGGCGCCAGATTGTCGTGCGACAGCATCGCGCCTTTGGAGCGGCCGAGCTGCTACGTGCAAACGTTTGAAGCTGTGAACGCTCCTGGTCCGATAACAGCAGATCAGCCGTACGCGTACGACGAAGGCTTCATCGTAGGCGTACGATCAGCCTTCGGTCTGCTCATCGTCATCGCCATCTCTCCATCCAAAAAGATCGCAAGAACGATGCAGAATCAATGCCAGTTGTTTGCGGGACAGCACGCTAGGATACCACAACAACACAATGAGTTTACGAACTCCCTTTGCGGACGAAATCGCACTGCACTCAATCTACTCATAAGAAAATTACCGAATAAAAATGTAGCTCACTTACTACTCAGTCGCTGCGTTTGATCTGATCAATAATAAAAAGTGGCCTGTTCTTCGTGCTGAGATAGATGCGACCAATGTATTCGCTGATAATGCCCAGCGAGGCGAGTTGGAAGAACGACACGACCAAAAGCGGAATCATCACGCCGGTCCAGCCGGGGACTCGTTCAAAGTAAAGCCAAGAGCAAAGTGAGTAGACGGAGACCGCAACGATCGATATCAACAGAAAGACTGCGCCCGCTGATGGTAGGCGAAACAAGGCTGACGAATAGCCGAGGAAGGCATCGATCGCAAGACGAACAAGTTTTGATGCTGGGTACTTCGTTTCACCAGAAAATCTCCGGTCCCTATCATACAAGAACGGTACCTGCCTGAAGCCAACGGAGGCTACCATTCCTCGTACAAACCTGTCCCGCTCGGGCATCTGTGCTACAAGTCTAGCGACTCGGCTCGTCATTAACCTGAAGTCGCCGGTGTCGACGGGGATCGAAAGACTGCTCGCTTGTTTGAGCAGGCGATAGAAGATGCTGGCTGACTTCGTCTTGAACCAGCTTTCACCGATGCGTGTCTTCCTCTGGCCATATACGACATCCGCCCGCTCGCGCCTCATGACCTCTAGCATAGGTGAAAGCAATTCTGGGGGATCCTGTAAATCCGCATCGACAACTAGAACCGATTCGCCACTTGCCGCTGACAAGCCTGCCGTTAGCGCAGCTTCGTGCCCGAAATTCCGCGATAGCCTGACGCCAACGACATTCCGCCCGCGCTCGGTCTCTGATGAGATTGCCTGCCACGTTCCGTCGGCAGAACCGTCATCCACGAGTACAATCTCATAGTCATCGCCGGCTACATCAGAAGCACTCTGCCGACACCTTCTAATCAGTTCAGCGATACCATCCTCTTCATTGTAGCAGGGGGCCACAATAGAAAGCAGCTTCGGCCGGCTTTGCGCTGGTCGGTCCTCGATTAAGTTATCGATAACACTTCGACCCAAAGTTATCCCCCTTGCAATGAGCTACCTATGATCTGCGCTATCGTTCGGTGGCTCCGACGCCTCTTCTGGGCATCTATTGAAGCCGTTTCATCAAATTCGCCGGCTCCTACGAAGCAAGATTTGAGAGGCGCGTTGCGATTCCCGATCGGCGCATTCATTTGCGATGAAGTTGAGGTAGTAGCCATAGTCGACCAGGTTGAGTCCGTGACCGCCGTAGTGTAGGAGCCAAGCGAAAGACCATTGCTTTGGTTGGACAGGGCCAGCCAAAGTCCAATGTAGACTAGCCAGCGTCCCTCCGTTGGCGAATTGATTATATCTTGGCGTGCGGCCATTCCCGCCAGCTTCCTAGACGAAGGCCCGTTCCAATGGATATTAGCTCGAGGAATTCTAACTGACTTGAGCCCCCGTAATCTCCTCCAAGAATTGGTAGAGAGCATCACGTTGTGCGGCGAAGTTTGGCAATCGGGAGTAGAGCTTGCGCGTTAGTCACGCTGGCGGTTGCGCCGCGGTGGCCAATCTCCACTTTTTTCTCAGCGTCCGCTAGGCTGACGGACCAATGAGCGTTGAGGCATTCGACCCGGAATCTGTTGAAGCCGATAAACGCATTGGGTCGGCTTGCCAGGCCCCAAGAAGTCCAGCATGATGCCGCGCCGAAAGGCCCCAGAGATCAAGATCGCGCTACACTCCAGACCGTCGCCGGGAAGCCCACTTCCTTGCGGGTCGTTTCCAGGACCTATGACGTCAACGCCGTGGAAGGTGGGCCGTGGCTCGAGCGCCGGCGAGACCCGGGTAGATATCGACAATGATCAGCAGGCGAAGCTTGTGTCCGATTGGTCGTGCACGAAGTCCATCGCCCGGGCTCGTTTGATCGCGTCGTCGGCTTGCGGTCATCGAGCAGCTTGACCTTGACGCGGCGCGCCGAAATCGCGGTAGACGTGCCGTGTCATGTTCTGGCTGTCGCGTCAGCCTTCGCAAGGAAGCAGGATATGCTGACACTGATAGTTATGGCGAACATGCCGCTAGGCGAGTTCGCGAATACGTTTCCAAAGCGCGTCTTGCGGCGGACGTGCGGATTGATGGTGTACGTGGATCGCCGCGCCGGAGCCGCTCGACAGGCGCGGCGTGTGGAGACTTGAAACTCGGTCGTCACAGTATCGATCGTCTCGCGCCCTCGCTCCGCGGACCATATCTGAATGACTTCGGTGAGCATCTCTTTGTCCAGCGTAAGATCGGCGATAAGTGTGCCAGACCGCGCATTCTCCTTCTGGAGTGCTTCAGCTTTCGAACTTCGGACGGCATTAGGCCGCTATGCACCCTCTTCCACCGGAAAATGGGTTGCTTGGCCGATCTCCAACTCGCGACAGATCTCCTCAACTGAATACTACATTCCGCCTGCCGAGAGGCGAAGGCGATCTGCTGATCTGTGAGCTTCGACGACTTCATGGGCCACAGCCCCTCAGGGCGATCGTAGCCAGAAAACCCTCACTCAGACTGGCTCAAGAGTCTGGGAGAAGACCACATCGAGTGGGTGCGAGTGCCGAGCCCAGGGTGCGCGTCAGGTAATCGGAGAGTCCGGATGACGGAACCGTGGATCCGGGACTGTCCTATCGAATCAGGTAGTCTAGAAGTTCTGGTTCGTCCTTTCACGATCTCCATATTCGTGGGGTGACCAATTGGGAGTTGTCAGGAAATGGACACAAACGACGTTGGGCGCAGGATCCCACCGACGGGTAGTGTGGTTTCTGGCCGCCGCTGTCTGGCCTGTGACGCGATCGAACCAGTGGCCGGCGATGAACCGATTTGGCCGCTCGCTTGGCGCTGCCCTCGATGTGCGCACGTCGTTCCACAAGTGGAGGGGATTTCGATGTTCTCCCCCGAGCTTGCGAATACCACCAGCGGATTTGATCCCGATGCATTCGACACGGTTGCCCAATTCGAGGCGGGACATTTCTGGTTTGTCACCCGCAACCGCCTGATCGTCGGTTTGGCGGATCGATTCTTTCCGCGAGCGCGCTCGTTCATGGAAATTGGCTGTGGAACTGGCTTTGTACTGCGGGCAATCGCGGGTTCACGGGAGTGGGATCGCCTGGTGGGCTCCGAATTACATCCTGCAGGGCTTGCGTATGCAAGGAAGTACCTGCCGCCGAAGGTGGAATTTGTTCAAATGGATGCACGTGACCTTCCAGCTGAGCGCATCGTCGACCTCACCGGCGCATTCGATGTGGTTGAGCACATTGCGGACGATGAGGCCGTTCTGAGAGGCTTGCGCTCGGCCACGAAAAGCGGAGGCGGAACGATCATAGCCGTGCCGCAGCATCCGTGGCTATGGAGCCGCGCAGACGAGATCTTTCACCATCAGCGCCGTTATCGTCGAGGTGAGCTGGAAGCGAAGCTGCGTTGCAACGGCTTTGAAGTTCTTTTTTCATCGTCTTTTACTTCATTGCTCTTGCCGCTGATGATGGTCAGTCGCTTCAAGCCCAGAAAAGCGAGCGCGATCGAAGACGTTTATGAGTACAAACTGAATCCCGCCATCAACGCGTTGTTTCGCGGCATACTTGAAGCTGAGGTCCGGATGGCGCTCGCGGGCGTTCGATGGCCCGTAGGAGGCAGTCGCGTTGTAGTTGGACGTGCAATCTAAAGTGGCGGCGGCTCGGCTCTGTCGGGGCACGTGCGATCAGAGTTCATGGTGAACGGGACAGATGATTTCGAGAAGCGTGCCAGGAACGTGCAGGGCAGCAGCTTCATTTGGAATCGGCGCGTTTCTCGTTCTGGTCTCCTGCTTGCCGACCAAGCCCAGTCCTCCGCGCAACATTATCTCGTCTTGCTGCTCTATGACGTAGGCCAAGCGCACCGCCAGCTATCGCGGAAAGCTAGCAACTGGCTCAGCCTATTCGTGGTGACTAGCCCGTTCTACGCGAAGCGCGACAGCGGATCCGTGATTTCGCTTCGCGGACACGTTGCGTGGCGAGGTCACGGATCAGCACCTGCGGATGCCAAGGACCGTCAGAAAGATTAGCCCGAGGATGATCGTCGCGATGCCTAGCTCAGCGGGCTACCTGTAAGATAAGACTGATGACTGAGGCCCGCAAGAAGCCAGGTCAAGCTGAACTGAGCCGAAACTGAATCTTATACCAATCCTCAAATTGATCGACCGATGTAGGCCCAATCGCGGAGCGCGATTGACATGATCTTCCAGGGCTGATCGATGAGAGTGTTCCAGGCGTAACAGCAGTGATCGACGATGTTGTCGTAGGATTTGAAGACGCGGTTTTGGCGCATGAACTGCCAGATATTCTCCTGGCTGTTGAGCTCGGGCGAACGCGGCGGCAACGGCATCAGCGAGATGTTGTGCGGGATCTTCAGCTCCTTCGCTCCGTGCCACCCGGCCTGATCGAGGATGACGATGGCGTGGGCGCCAGGGCTGACCTTGCTTGCGATCTCGCTGAGGAACGTTGATCAGACCATCAGGCCCTTGCTCGTTGAATCTGATCACCCAGTCGCGAAGCGTCTGCCGGTCCATCCCGCCGACCTTGGCGGCCTCCGCCCGCGATGCGCCATCGAGCACCGCAGCGATCGCCAGAAGGCGCCGGACCTGATCGCTGTCCTTCGCCCGCCGCGCGAGCCGGCGCACCTCAACCGCTGCAAAATCCGTTCGAACCGCAATCGGCTGGCCCATGGCAACTCTCTCCAGTTGCCATGTTGAATCATCGATCCTCTGATTTGGGAATGCCCGCCGTGAGTCAGCACCTCAGCGGATTGGTATTAGGCATCCCTGATCGTCTCTCATTGAAACACAGCGTCACGATCGAAATCGTCTTCGTCGAGGACTGCCAAATACAAGATAGCGATTGATCGCGTAAGAGATCAGAGCGAGAATGGGGATCGCAAGGAGTTGCCCGGCGAGCGGCGGAATTCTGAGGGCGGTCAATTCGTCCAACAGCAGGATATTGACGAGCCAGATGGCAGCGTGACCAGCCACAAAGGGCAGGAGTGCGGAAAGTCTTCGACTGCGAAACACCAGCCTTCCGGTGGAATGAAAATTGAAAACAACGCCGCAAGCAGTCGCGAGCGTTATGGCAAGTAGATGTGATCCGAGCAACAGGTAGAAAAGGGCAAACAGAGCGTAGCCGAAGGCCGTGTTGGCAACACCGACCAGTACAAATTTGACGAATGTGACCGTTGTGCGCTCGTCTTCGTGGCCAGTGGCGCCATGTGTCTGATTGTCATTTGCCATGGCTGGCCCTCGCGCCGCCCGCAAGCGTCTCCAGGACAAGCAATACGAGCGAAACTGCTTTCGGAACTTCCGAGCAAGCATCGTCTTGGATATCGTGGGGCTGCTGCCGGCAGTCCGTGTAAAACTGGATCTGAATGGGGAAGCGCGTGGCAGCCAATTCGAGGAGTTCGTGCTCTCAGACATCATCGGAGTCCGGCGAGGACAAGCACCCCGTTGCATGCAATGGAGCAGGCGACGTCCACAGAGCAGGAATCGGCTCCCGAGAGAGGATCGCGATGTCGGCATAACCGATGATGCGGACGTCGAGCATCTCCGTGTTGTGGCAAGAGACGATGGCGCGTTTCAATTTAAGGTCCGCCAGCGTGTAGGTGGGAAAAGACCTAAGTCGATTGATTGACTGGTACAGTTGCGGCTCTTGGTCGATCGTCGAGGAAATCCCTCACCGCAGACTGCGCCACTCGACAAGAACATACCGCATCGAACAGAGCCGTTGACGAAACAGATTGTGATTGATCTTGATGCTGACTCCTTGCAAGATCGTTTGATCAGCCTAACGCTCATCACCGAAACGTGGCATGTTTTTGTGCTCTAGATCAATCGCTGGCGTTGGTAGTTGACCGTCGCGCAGACTATTGCATCTCAGCAATAGCGGGCAATCACAAGGTGTACAGTCGTTGATGGCCGGAAGTTCAAAAGAAAGGCACGCACGACAGCCAAGAGAAGTCTCGACCATACCAGCTGGCTTAACCAAGTGGAGCGCCTCTTTGCATTGATCACCGACAAGGCGATCCGCCGCGGCTCTTTCCTCCAACGTCAAACAACTCGTCCGGAAAATCGATCGCTTCGTCACACACAACGCCACCTGCCAGCCCTTCCGATGGACCGCTATGGCAGACGCAATCCTCGAAAACTGCGTCGACTTTGCTCACGAATTACCGGGACAGGACACTAGACCAGAATTCAAGGGCTACGGATGATCAGAAGAAATGGATTCGGAGCAAGATCCGTATTGGGCTTGTCTACCTAGCTAGCGGCTTCTCTTCACTGGCCGTCTCAGGAACTCAGCAGGCTCGACGTCGAGCTTGTCGGCAAGGCGACCAATGATTTTGATGCTGACGAAGTACGCGCCCTTTTCAAGTCTGCTCAAATAGCCCCGGCTGATCTTGGCCTCGAAGGCAAGTTCGTCTTGGGACCATCCCCTCGCATTGCGCAGACGGCGCAAATTTGTGGCGAATGTCTCCCGCAAGTCCATGCGGAAAAGGAAGCCGCTTGCTCGATATACTGCACCTCGATATACTTCACAAAACGTCGTCTCATGCACGTTGTGAATCGAAACTGCGTCCATCTGCTGCGCATGCGTAAGATCATCCGGATCCCAACCCTCAATTCTCGCTGATCCGGATAATTCAGTGCTCACTGCACATGGTGCGCAGCATCTGGTGACCCGCTGGCGACTTCTTGATGCGGAAGCCGCCGACGCCGACCGGGCAGAGGTCGCTCGGACCGTGCTGCATGTCGAACCGGTGCGCGGTCACGAAGCGTTCATTGGCCATTTGGCGGGGGCTTAAAGTGGATGGCAACCGAGATTACCGCGGCTTTCGTCGCGGTGGGGCGCGATCAAATAGCAAAATTGGTCACGTGGAGATCGAAATTGAGAATGAAGTTCCCACCAGCAGGCTGGACCGAGCAGCCAAATCATCGGCCCGCGATCACGCAATGAAATTGCCCGTCAAACCAAACGCGTCCGCCTTCTGGCTGGAACAAGCGAGCGGGCACTTGCAGGACAGCAAATCTGCCAATCGCGCTCCGAGTGAGGTGGACCATGGTCAAATCCAACTGACCAAATCGGAGTGAGCGAAATGGAAATAAACGATGGAACCAGGTACGCGAGGATATCTAATGGCAGCCTTGAATCAAGGTTTCTGCGGGGAACATTCCGCACAGATCGCGACAATTGGACGGTACCAAGATGCCATGAATACGGCTAGCATCGCCTAGATTTTTGTCGAGGTTTTTCAGTTTGATGGGAGTTCAAGGCTGTGCCGGCCGATCCGAAGATCGCAGATTTGGCGCCCACCGCGCCCGAGCTTTCTCCATACGACGAGCAGCACGCTCTTACCTACATGCGTCTCCTCGATGCCGAAGCCGATAACGCTGATTGGCACGAAGTCGCGCGCATTGTGCTTGGTGTAGATCCGATCCTTGAGCCGGATCGTGCGCGCCGTGCTTTCGAAAGTCATCTGGCTCGCGCCAAGTGGGCGGCGCGTCACGGCTATCGTGAACTCCTGCGCCGGGGGTGGCCGAAAAGTGAAGGATGAGACGTAACGGGTTGTCTCCTCTCCAATCGCAAAAGTAGATCGTTCCATCGCGCAAGTGCGTCAACATTGAATGGCTGCGAGAACGCAACCAAAAATCGTCACAATTGTTGGACTGCAGTATCCTTGCGTGCGCATTGAGAACATGCAGGGAAAATAGTGCGATGCTAGGTGCCGACTGGAGATCAGAGAGCGCATACCACGATGTCAAGCAGGCAGAAACGGCCGACATGGCCTGGGAGTGGCGACGCCGCGATCGCGAGTATCAACAGGACTTCCGGGGCCTCCTCAGCAGCAAACAATCCAGTGTGACGGATCACTTCCGAAGGAAGTGGGGGCTGACGTTTCGCTGCTGATCCGCAAAAGACGTTCGACGAACAAGCCATTTTCTGGGCGCCTGAGGCGCTGTCGACCGTGCTAACCGTCCGCACGGCGATTTTCTCGACCGCGTCCAAACTGTACGAGCTTGATTTCGCCGACCTGGAAGGCAACGAGCTTCGTGAAGCACCGGATGGATGCATGCCATCGTGCCGCTCGGAGGAGCGAAGCATCGGCTTTGGCTAACACAACGTTCCACCGCGCGGCTCATTGGTTGCCGTCGACCTGCCACTCGACCGCAACTTCGACCTCCGTTTGCAGGCCGCACATCGATTTTGGTTGGCGCTCCAACAGCACCCCGTTGGACCGCCCCCTCTTGCTCAATCGATCGGGACCCGGCATCGGCACATCCTCGCTTTGCGAGCAGTGGATGGGTGGCTGGAAGGCAACAGCTATCGCAACATCGCCCAAGGCCTGCTTGGCAAGCTTCGCATTCCCGATCGAGGTTGGAAAACGCACGATCTGCGTAGCCGGACCATTCGTCTGGTCCAGATGGGGCTACGTCTCATGCGGGGCGGCTATCGTGACTTGCTCCGTCACAAGCGCAAAGACAAGGACGACACCTCCTGAGCTCATGGGTGATTGGCTCGGCATCGCGTCAACTTGCGGGTTGGACTACAGTAATGGAGATTGCCTGGTGCACGGTCGAGTAACGACGTCAGCCCGACGATGTGATGCCATGTCTTAACTCGGTGCACCAAGTCTTCGTCTTGAACGCTGGACCACGAGATCTCCCGCGCGGCAAGAACGTCGCCTCCCATCTGCGCAGCACTCTGCCGCGTCGACCAACGACGATCGTTCGCAATCGCCGTTACCGGAATTGGCCCATGAACGCATTCGTTCGAAGCCGGCAAGATGGGTCCGGACGCCGAGAGGTAGAACGACGTCATCCTGCGGTCGCGTCCGCATCCGGAACAGGGCTTCCGCTCAGCCATCGGGATCCTTAGGCTCGTCACCAGGAACAGGTCGATGCTGCCTGCGTCCGTTACCTGCCGCTGCTACAAGCCAGTCGCCGCCATCCTCAAGAACGGCACCGACAGAACCGTCCCGCCAGCTCTCCATCCTTTTCAACGCCAACATGCGCGACCGCAATTACTACAATTGATCAGGAGACCTTCGTGCTCATTCACTCCATCGTTGAACGCCTGCGCGCACTTGGCCTCGCCGCCATGGCGGATACTCTTACCGAACTGCAGAACAGTCCCGAGGCGGCCGAGATGCCGCACTCCGATTGGTTCGGTCACCTCGTTGATCGCGAGGTCTCGGCCTGCGACAACCGCCGTCTCGTACGGCACTTGTGCGAAGGTGCGTCAAGTCGCCAGCATCGAGAATGTCGACTATCGCACCGCTCGCGGTCTCGACCGTTCGCTCTTTCATACTTTCGCCACCTGCCAATGGATCCGCGAGCACAACCATCTCGTCATCGTGAGGCGACCAGGACCGGCAAGTCTTGGCTGGCTTGCGCGCTCGGGGCCGCACAAGAACGGCGAGTGAGCAAAAAGTCCCCGTCCGGTCCGCCAGGTTGGCTCCATCTTGCGAGCATCAGGCGTTGCGAGCATATCGCCGAGATCGCCCGCTCAAGAACCACGCGACTTACGCGGCAGAAGGCCTGCTCGATAGTTTTCCCTCATGGCACGTAGTTTCTCAGATGTCTGATCTTAGCTGGTTCGCCGCCTTGATCTTTGCTCCCTTCAACGGCTTCAAACCACCTCGATGCCTATAAAGTGATGGCCCCAGCAGTTGCAAGTGTTGCGTCACCCCAGGCTCGTCTTGCCGATGTCGCCCCGAAGATCGTTGCGACGAGTTCAACGACCACATCGACGCGCTCCAGCGTCGGGCCATCTCGAACCGATATCAGCCGCGAAGCCCACGCGCGGCCGCTAGGAATCACTTAGGCGAGCTTTCAAGGGCTAGGGAAGAGACCAGAAGAAATGGATTAGGAGTAAGACGTGTATTGGGATGTGTCTACCTAGCGGCCTCTCTTTGCGGGCCGTTTCAGGAACTCAGCAGGCTCGACGTCGAGCTTGTCGGCAAGGCGACCTATGATTTTGATGCTGACGAAGTACGCGCCCTTTTCAAGCTGACTCAAATAGCCCCGGCTAATCTTGGCCTCGATTCGTCCTGGGACCATCCCCTCGCATTGCGCAGACGGCGCAAATTGGTGGCGAATGTCTCCCGCAAGTTCATGCAGGAAAGGAAGCCGCTCGCTCAATATACTGCACCTCGATATACTTCGCAAAACGTCGTCTCATGCTCGTTGTGAACCGAAACTGCGTCATTGTCCCACGCGTTCGTAAGATCATGCAGGCTCGGTCACTCGATGCTGTCGTCGCTGATTCTGCTCCGGATGACTCGGTGCTCGCGAGTTCGAAATCGAGAACGACGTTTTCGTCAGACGGCTGGGTCGCACAGCCAAGTCATGAGCAGGCGCGTCGCTGGACGGCAATCTGCCGATCGCGCTCCGAGCGAATATGGACCGTAGTCAATTCCACGCCGACCAAGTCGGAGCGAGCGAAATGGAATAAGCGACGGAACCAGGTGCGCGAGGATATCTGCCGGCAGCCTTCAATCCAGTTTTCCTGCGGGAAATATTCGCGCAAATCGCGACAATTGGACGGTACCAAGATGCCGTGAATGCGGCTAGCATCGCCTAGGTTTGCGTAAGTTGTTCGCCTTGACAGGAGTGTCCGACAGTGTCAGCCGATCCGAAGATCGCAGGTTTGGCGCCCAGCGCACCCGAGCTTACACCATACGACGAGTAGCACGCCGTTACCTACATGCGTCTCCTCGATGCCGAAGCCGATAACGCTAATTGGCGCGAAGTCGCGCGCATTGTGCTTTGTATTGATCCCACCGTTGAGCCGGATCGCGCCGTGCTTTCGAGAGTCATCTGGCTCGCGCCAAATGGGCGGCGCGTCACGGCTATCGTCATCTCTTGCGTCGCGGTTGGCCGAAGAGTGAACAATGAATGCCTTTGGATCGGACGAAGCCTCTTATTGAGGTCCAATCGAAAAAGTAGACCGTTCCATCGAGTAAGTGCGTCAACGGCGAATAACTGCATTAGCGCAACCAGAAATCGTCACCTTTGTCGGGCTGCAATTCCTTTGCGTGTGCATCAAGAACATACGGGAAAAGCAGTCGATGCCGAATGCTGACTGGAGATCAAAGGAAGCTTATCCTGACGCCAAGAAAGCAGAAGCCGCCGACATAGCCTGGGAATGGCTACGCCGGAATCGCGGGTACCAAAGAAATTATGGAAGGCTGGTCAGCAGCGAACGATCCAGCGCGATGGCGGAGCAGTTCCGTCGGAAGTGGGGGCTCTCGTTTCGCAGCTGATCCGCAAAAGACGTTCGACGAACAAGCCATCTTCTGGGCGCCTGAGGCGCTGTCGACCGTGCTCGCTGTCCGAGCGGACATCTCCTCGACGGCGTCTAAACGGTACGACTTGGATTTTGCCAAACTCGCGAGCAGTGAGCTTCGTCATGCGCCAGATGGATGGCATGCCATTGTGCCGCTCGGAGGAGTGAAGCATCGCCTATGGCTAAGAGAGCTTCTGCCGAGCGGCTCATCGATTGCCGTCGACCTGCCGCTCGATCGCAATTTCGACATTCGTTTACGCGCAGCACATCGATTTTGGCTAGCGCTCGAACAGCGCTCCCTCGGACCAGCCCCTCTTGCTCTATCGATCCTGACTCGGCAGCGGCTCATCCTCGCTATGCGAGCAGTGGATGGGTGGCTGGAAGGCAACAGCTATCGCAAAATTGCGCAAGGTCTGTTTGGCGCGCGTCGTATTCCCGATCGAGGCTGGAAAACGCGCGATCTGCGCAGCCGGATCATTCGTCCGGTCCAGACGGGGATACGTCTCATGCGCGGCGGCTATCGTGCATTGCTCCGTCGCAAGGGCAAAGACAAGGATGACGCGTCATGAGCACTGGCTGATCGGCTACCGCACGCTGGTCCCTCGAAAATGACACTTCGCGAGTATGCGAGCGATGTCATCATCGCGCGCGGTATCCTCTGGGCATCGCTTCCGCGCGGTCTTCGCGACGGCGGAGGGAGGCGCTATCGTCGAATATGAAAGGTACAGGCTGGTTTGCATCATTCGTCTCGCCACTGGAGCGGACGATCGCCCTGCCACGTTGAGTTATGGGGTCTAATCCAATCCATGGATCGAACGTCTGATATCGCCGGAGACGTGTTAGACGGCCTCCGGAATTGCGGCCTTTTTACAGAGCCGAGCGACCCATCGGCAAAAGGCTCGAGCGATTTCGGGATTGTCACTGCGGTCCACCGCATAAGCTCGATACTGCATCCCACTTGCAGTACGCGATCCTGGTATCACTTGCAGCGCGCCTGCGCGCGCGAGATCGCTGTCAATGATTTCAGGCGCGACCAGCAGGCATTTTCCCGTTATCGCGGCCGGCAGAGCCAGGTAATTGTGATCGTATCGCGCCCCGGACTTTATGTCGCTCGCGGCCAGGTTCATCGCCCTCAGCCATGTGGGCAGTATGTCGGGCCGTGATGTGATGCTCAGAATTGGCATTGAACGAGCAATTGAGAGTGGTTTTCCCGCCACGTGAAAAGCGCTCGCAAGGTCAGCGGCCTTGCAGTGGAACTTACGAGGACGGTCAGAGTTGCTGCTCGATAATGCGCACATCAACAGGTACTGTGCCAAAATTCGGCGGGTGCCGGCCGTGTTCTGCTCATCAACGTGGATACGTTGCGGTCGGTGCGGACGAATAATGCGAGTACTATGGGCAGTGAAATGCTCGTCGCGAGCATCCCGCCGTTGATAGCGCCGATGTGAGCCGGGCGGCCTGTCGGGAGCTCGTAGATCGGTTCGACGACTGCGGGGCGTGCGCGTGTATCTGTCTGAAACCAAACATACCTGATGTTGAGAACCTGCTCAGCTGTTTGGAGCGCGACATTGCGCGCGCAAGAGTCGTCGGCGTTTCGCCGCGTCGCACTGGCATAAATCCTGCTCCGCTCCTTCTGGGAGAAAGCCAGGAGGATGCCATGCCACTCGACCATCCGCTTCCCGTTGTCTTCAACCACGCAAGAATTTGCGTATCGTTTTACTGCAATCTTCATTGCGAGCACTGCTATGTTCCCGAAGAGTATCGAGATCAGTACAAGCGGCTTTTGGAGCCATCGCAGTTGGCTACATGGGAGATAACAGAGTTCGTCGACCTTCTCGTCGACAGGTATTTTCTGAAAAAAGTCTCGGTGACGGGTGGCGAACCGCTTCTCAAGGTTGTATTTCCGCGCTCCGCAGCCGTGATGGCGCATGCGAACAAACGAGGCCTGCAAGTCCAGTTAAACACGGGGGGGCTCGGCCAGGTTCCAATTCCTGATGTGGTCTCCATCTTCGACAATCCTGAGAAGCTGGCGTTCCAGTTCAGCTTTGACGGTGCCAAGAGAGACACGGTGGACCGTTTCCGGCGCAGGTCAGGCGTTTACGATTCCGCGCTCCGACAGATGGCTGAGGCGGTCAATTGCGGGGCCGTGGTGCAGGCCAGGATGACGGCCAATCGGCACAACATCGGTGAGTCGCTGGATGCCTATCGGCTGCTGTCGTCGATCGGCGTCGATTCCTTCAGGATCAAGCCGATGTTCGCCTCGGGTGTCGCCCTCGGCAATGAGGACGCGCTCTTGGGCTCGGCTGAGGAGATTAGAGAGCTGCAGGAAGCCCTGATCGGGGTGGCTGCGCAGCCGAGCTCAGCACGCCTCGACCTGCCGCCGCCGATTTTCGTCGACACGTCGGAGCCACGGCCAAACGTCAAATTTACCGAATGCGACTGTGGGACCACCTCGGTCTACCTCTCGACAAACGGCGACATCTATCCTTGTCCCTACGTCGTCGGGGATCCCGATAGCCTCGAGTTCCTCGTCGGCAACATCCGAGCGCCGGAATTCGACCTGGACAAGGTTTGGCGGACCTCGCCGGCTCTCAAGCACTACCGGGCGAACAGCGGCTGCGCTCAATGCCCTAGCCAGGTCGCGCTCCTGAAGAATGTCGAGAATCGTGCGCTTGCCTGCGCATGACCAAGCGATCGATGAAACAAAGGCCGTTTCCTTAGCTGCGATTCTCGATGCTCGGCGGCAGCTCCCCCTTGTCGGGTCCCGTCGAACGAGCCTGTGTCGGCTCTGATCGAAGCCGAAGGTCTGATTGAGGCAAAAGCGAGAGGATATGGGAGGCATGAGAGACCATCTCATACTCGTCGGGCTCGGTCCCTTTGCTCGGGCGAAGTATATTCCTCTGATCGAGGACGCCGTCGCCCGCGGCCGAGCATCGGGTTTTCATGTCGTCGAGCTCGCGAGCGCACGAGACGATGTGGTTGCCTTCTTCCGTGCCCGCCCATGCAAGCCGGCGAGCGTCACATGCGTGCCCGATCTCCGGCGGCAGGGGATTTGGTATTCCGGACATGGAGAAGATGCCCTGACGGCTCTGGCAGGTCCAGGCACCAAAGTGATCGTCTCGACCGAACCGAAGGCGCATTTAGGCTACCTTCGCGCGGCTCTCGGACTTGGTCTGGATTGCTTGGTCGACAAGCCGGTCGTGCTTCCGATGGGTTCGAATGGTCGCCCTGCAGCAAATGGTCTGGTGAGTGCCGTGGCAGAGCTCAAGCAGATCTGCAATCGGACTGGCGGCCGCTGCGTTGTGATGACGCCGCGCCGCTACAACGCTGTCTACGAATTGATCGGACGCTATGCGCGTCGCGCCTCCCGGAATCTCGGCACGCCGGTCACCTATATTGGTATCGAGCATCACGAGGGGGTGTGGAACACGGAGGAGGAGATCCTCTCCCGGGAGGACCATCCCTACCGCTACGGCTACGGCGCGCTTTGCCATTCCGGCTATCATTACATCGACATTCTCTCCGGCGTCCTGGCTCACAATGAGGATCACTTCGGGACGTTGAAGGTCGAACTGGACGTCCATCGGGCGACCGCCGCCGACCAGATTAGACAAATCGGCCCGGATCCGGTGCGCAGGCTTCGCGGTCCCGCGCCGGTCCCTGGACGTTTTCCCGCTCCGCCGGTTTGGGGGGAGACGGACTTCGTCTCGGCCGGAGCCGCTCGCCGCCATGGGAGCGGTAATACCGTCTGTCTCTTCCGGCTCGACCTCCTGCAGACCAGCGTATCGCTGCGCAACTGGCGGCAATTGCCGACCAACGTCTACAACAAAAACGGGCGGTACGCGTCCGAGACGATTCGCTTGAATATCGGTCCCTTCGCAGCGATCGAGGCCAGGGTCTTGAAGCGCCCGCACGCGAACACGGAAGGTCATCCGCAATTCGCCAAGGAAGCGCACATCACGCTCTGGCGGAATGGCGGGTTCCTCGGCCGCGCAGCCTTGCGGGAGAGCGCCTATTCTACGGGGAACACACTCGTCCGAAACGCCGACCTTGGCGCTGCCCGCAAAAGATTGTTCGACGATTGGCTGGAGGGGCGAAACAGCAAGAGCAGCCTCGAATCACACACCCGCACGATCTCGCTCTTCGCTCGCTATCTGGCGGCGGTCACGGGGGATCAAGGTGACGTTACCGCATCACTTGCCATCAATAAGGTGCCGGCATGAGTGTCGCCGCTTTAAGTTCGGCGCGCTCTGCGCATTTTCGGCTTGCGATTGTCGCTGGATGCGGCGTGATGTTGGCCATCGTACCGGTCGTGACCGCACCGAAGGTGAGGCTTTGGAGGATGCGCGCGCCCTGTCCGAAGTACATTGTCTGAGCAACCCGGAGACGATTGATGAATGTCGCACGATCAACTATTTGACGCTCGTCATCCTTTCCCGAGCGACTACCGTGCCTACAGGAACTCGGTTCATGCGCGCCTGCTCCAGATCCTTCGACACCATCGGGGCCGCCGCTTTCTCGAGATCGGGGTAGGGCCGACCTTCAAGCAGGAGCGGTTCAGGACCATCGACGACCTCGGCATCCACTATGTCGGCTTGGACTTCGAGCATGTTTGCGCCGAACGGCCGGGCCGACCTGGCAGCGGCCGGCATCGCCGATCGGCACATCCGCTTGGTGGGAAATCGGTCAGGAACATATCTGCACAATTTGATCAGGTTGGCCAGGAATCTCGAGACTTTCGATATCATCTATCTCGACGGCAACCATTCGATCCATGTCGATCTGGCGGCCGCCATTGCAGCAGTGCGGCTGTTGAAACCTGGTGCCTTATTCCTTTTCGATGATGTGAGGTTCTGCTTCGGCAAGCGACATCTGATCCAGAGCGCCGCTCAATATGCGGATAACGAGGAGACCAAGCAGTTGACCGAGGATGAGGCCAACGAGCCTCACGTCACGATCATTATCCGGGACTATCTGATCCCCTTGTTCGGCTTTGAGGTGGAGCGGTCGTGGTCGGATCCTGATTGGATCGCACTCCGCGCCCCCAACTCCGCGTGGTGGATGCGGATATGACAATTCTCGCGATTTCCGGCTTCTCGATCGACGTCTACACCCGGATCACGATCAATGCCGGCAGGAGTTGCCTTCCAGGCATGCATCAAGGTGTGGTCGCGGATGTTCGCAGCCTTGAACCGGTGACCCTCGATCATCGCGCTTTGCGTCTGCGAGAGGCCCAGTTGCCGGCACATCACAATGGCCTCCGCGCAAGCGGTTTGCCCTTCGTTCACTGGAGGAAGACATGATACGCTTGCCGCTTCTGAACGGCGCTTGCCGTTTTTCGCCGACGATCGCCGTGCTTCTGGCGGCTCTTCTGAGTTCGGCAGGCAACACGCCTGCAGAGGACATGACGCCGGCCCGCATCAAGGCGGCGACGTCGGCCGTCGACACTGCCATGATCAAGGCAAACACCGCGACGTCGCAGGACTGGCCAACCATCGGTTTCGACTATGCCGAGACGCGCTTCTCGAAACTGAATCAGATCACCTCGGACAACGTCAAAGGCCTCGGGCTCGTATGGAGCTACAGCCTCGCCTCGGAGCGGGGCATCGAGGCCACGCCCGTCGTGGTCGACGGCATCATGTTCCAGACCGGCCCCTGGAGCATCGTACATGCGATCGACGCGCACACCGGCAAGAAGATCTGGAGCTTTGATCCCGGCGTCAACCGCGGCGAGGCCTACAAGGGCTGCTGCGACGTCGTCAATCGCGGCGTTGCCGTCTACAAAGGCAAGGTGTTCGTCGCCGCCTATGACGGCCGGCTGATCGCGCTCGATGCTGCGACCGGCGAGAGGGTGTGGGACAAGGACACGCTGATCGACCACGATCACTCCTACACTATCACGGGCGCGCCGCGCGCCTTCAACGGCAAGGTCGTGATCGGCCAGGGCGGCGCCGAATACGGTGCGCGCGGCTATGTCACCGCCTTTGACGCCGAGACCGGCAAGCAACTCTGGCGCTGGTTTACGGTGCCGGGCGACCCGTCCAGACCGTTCGAGGACGCCTCGATGCAGGCGGCTGTAAAGACCTGGGATCCATCAGCCAAATACTGGATCAATGGCGGCGGCGGCACGCCCTGGGATACGCTCACCTTCGATCCCGACTTGAACATGGTTTACATCGGCACCGGCAACGGCGCGCCATGGAATCGCAAGATTCGCAGCCCCTCTGGTGGCGATAACCTCTATCTCGGCTCGCTGGTTGCACTGAACGCCGACACCGGCAAATATCTCTGGCACTATCAGGAGACGCCCGGCGACAATTGGGACTACACGTCGACCCAGCCGATGATCCTGGCCGACATCAACATCGATGGCGCGCCGCGCAAGGTGATCCTGCACGCGCCGAAGAACGGCTTCTTCTTCGTGATCGACCGCACCAACGGCAAGTTTATCTCGGCAAAGAACTTCGTCGACGTGAACTGGGCGACGGGCTACGACGCCAAGGGTCGGCCGATCGAAGTGCCGGCTGACCGCAGCGACGAGCCATATGACGCCATCCCCAGTTCTGACGGGGCGCACAATTGGCATCCGATGTCGTTCAACCCGCAGACCGGCCTCGTCTATCTGCCAGCACAGAATGTGCCGCGGAACCTGACGCCGGAGAAGAACTTCACGCAGAACGCCGCGACAGCCGGCAAATTCGGCGGCATCCTGGGTTGGAATGTCGGTTTCATGCTGGATGCGACCCGCTCGAAAGCGCCTGCCTTCGGCCGCCTCATCGCCTGGGATCCGGTGAAGCAGAAGGAGGCCTGGCGCGTCGAGTATCCGTCGCCGTGGAATGGCGGTACGCTGACGACCGCTGGCAATCTGGTGTTCCAAGGTACGGCCGACGGGCGCTTCGTCGCCTATGATGCCACAAGTGGCAAGAAGTTGTGGGAGACACCGACCGGGACCGGCGTCGTGGCGGCGGCCTCGACCTACCTGGTCGACGGTGTGCAATATGTCTCAGTCGCCGTCGGCTGGGGCGGTTCCTTCGGCATGGCCGCGCGTGCCACCGAAAACCGCAGCCCGGGAACGGTCTACACGTTTGCACTTGGCGGCAAGGCGAAGCTGCCCGAGTTCGTGAGGTACCAGACCGAGAATCTGCTCGAAGGCGTTCCCTACGATCCCAAGGACTATGAATCCGGCGCCGCACTCTATGTCGCGGCCTGCGCCCCCTGCCACGGCGTGCCCGGTGTCGACAAGGGCGGCGTTGTCCGCAACCTCGGATACGTCCCGAAGGACGAGATCATCAAGTTGAAGGACATCGTGTTCGACGGGCCTTTCAAGGATCGCGGCATGCCTGACTTCACCGGCAAGCTGAAGGACGAGGATATCGTGAAGATCACGGCCTACATCCAGGGCACGGCCGATGCCGTGCGGCCAAACAAATGACGTTGTGCAGGCCGCTGTCTCCGCCCCGGATCTTTCGCGCTGGCTCCGATTCCACGAGCCCGGGCATCTTATGGCTATTCGACGAGGCTTTCGCTGTTGAGATCCGGTTGCTCGATGGCCGAATTTTACAGCGAAATGGGGCTTGGCATGTGCATGTGGAGGTGAGTTGAGGCTTCCAGGTGACTGGATGGCGTCCAGATTGATGTCGGAATGGACGAAGAGCGGTCGCCAAGGACCAATCGTTGAACCGCATGCTCGGTCAACGCGCCAGCCGAGATCGCAGCCGCCAACTGAAGCCAAGGACGAATGACTCACAGCCGTAGCGAAGAAGAACGAGGCTACGAACTGCCGCATAAGCCTCGGTCTGGGGTCTGAACCAGTTCGGACTTTCGTTGTGTTGGCGCATACGGCCTGCAGCTTCATAGGGGTGAGAATGGATGACCGCATCTGCGGTTGATCCGATCCGAAGTCGAGTGTCAGAGGTCATTCGGCGCTACCGGGACCATCATCGGCGCCCGGATCAGCCCGGGGAGGGCCTTATCGATCTTGCCAGCGGCCATTTGTCTGGATTCCTGCCTAACGGCCACGACAATGCTGAATTTCTGCGCCGCGTGGTCCGGTCTTGCAGGTTTATATGACGACAAACCGCTATCCCCTTTAGAAAGACTGTCCAGGGAGGTAGATTGTGAGGGAAGGTCAGTGTTCGCACGGAAATCAAGGAGCTCGACTATCGCGCGGGCCTTTGCGCCTGGAACCGTCCGCGAAGACGTTGCGGCTCGCCGCAGAGTGATGGTCGAACCGATGACGGCGCCGGCATTCGCGCAACCAACGGCAATGACCGGGAAACGCTACGCAAATGATTCTGGAATCCGTTCGCGAGATGTTAGCATTCGGCGCAAGTGATCGTAGGGGTCCAGGAGCGCGCTTCCTCCCGGAGGGATGCGGTCGCGAGAAAAGCAGATCCTCTTCGCTGATCTGCAGCTGGCGCGCTTCTTTCGCAAACGAGAATCTGCATGGCTGAGAAAGCAATCAAATGAGCACCTGCAGCGAGCGCGTATTCGCCATGGCGCGCGAGCGTTTCAGCGAAGCGTTCGGCCCTGTCGGTAAGATCATCGCGGCCGAGCGCCATGCCCCGGACACGCACCGGGACGTCTCCCGTTCTCAGCTTGACCAGAAGCTGGACAATCGGCGCATCCATTGTGCCGTGGTCGAGGATCCGCTTTTGCGGGTCAACTGTTGGCGTGCGGGCGCTCTGGCCGCAGCGCTCTGCGGCGAGGGCGCTTCATGAGGATCGACTGCGAGGTCCACGCCTTCCGCCGAGAGACGAGGTGTGCCGCGCCCGTCATTGACGGCTCCTTGCAAGAGCTGGAAGGTGCCGCGCGCGACTGCGCGGTCACCGGGCTGGTCCTGGTCCAGCCCGCCTTCCTGAACGATGACCCGACAGAGCTGTTCGCTCAGGCGAGCGAGGCCACAATGCCGGTGAGGCTCATTCCGCCCCTCGTGCAACCGCTGGCATCTGAGGTCCTAGAGGCGTGGGGCCGATCAGGCGCCGCGGGGTTGGCGGTAAGCCTCGACAATCCCGATCCGCTGGCCGAGTCCTTCAAGGCCGCGCTTCAGCTGGGCTTGCATCTGGAGGTGTCCGGCGGCATCGACGGACGTGAGCATCTGGCCGAGCTGCTTCTGGCGGACGGCCATCGCCTCGTGTTCCGAGGCTTCGGACTTGCGGACTGCGTCCGCGATCCGGCCTGGGATCAGCGCCTGGAGCGGCTTCTGGCGCTTGCGAAGGGCGCCGAGGTGTGGGTGAAGATGTCGGGAATCGCACGCGTCCCTGATGGCTGGGACCGGGCAGCAGCGCGCAAGATGCTGGAGGCGCTCGGACCGGAACAGCTGCTGTTCGGGTCGGAGTGGCCGCACATGACAGCCGCCCACGCCTATGTGCCATCCTACGCGCAGACTATCGCATGGTTCGAGACACTCGTCCCGGACGAGCACGCCCGCGGGCGGATGCTTGGCGAGACGGCTGCTGCCCTCTACGATTTCCGCAACCAAGACCCGGTATATGTTCGAAAAATAGCCGAATAAACATGCAGAGCGCGTCCCTTCGCTGGGCTGTATGGCGCCGAAGAACCTTTGGCTTGAGGGGCGCCGGCAGAACAGGCGACCCATCAAGGCTTTCTTGGACCCCATACCGCAACGGGCGTAGAATAAGTAGAGCACAACAGTAGGCCGGCACCGGCGCAGGTTGGGCTATGAACCCAGGAATGCAGACCACGGGTGGAGGTGTGGGTTGAGGGGCTGATGGATGTCTGATCGATTTCCGATCTTCGAGATTGTCTTGAAACAGCGCGGACGAAGGTTGCTGTGGTCGCTCTACACGAGAGAAGGCACGCTGGTCATGACAGGTACAAGAAACAGTCGATCCGCTGCCAATTATGAAGCGAACAGGGCGCTTTTTCTGATGCTGCTGAGCGCGCCGTACTATTCGCGGCTTTCGGGTGGAGAGATCCAGGCGGAACACGAAGCGCGCGCGCGGCGCTCTCTTCCGCCAAAGACTAGAATGACATGACGTTCGAGAAACGGCGGCGCGCGTAGCCGTTCGGGTTCGGGTTGCAGGCTTCAGGGATTTCTTTTGTCAATGCTGACGCTGGCAACGCGACTGTCGAGGCGCCGCGATAGCTCACGCAATCTTAAGTGGCCTCCAGAAGGGCGGCCTTTTTGCAAAGCCGGACCAGCCACCGGCAAAACGCACGCGCCATTTCGGAATTGTCACTGCGATCGACCGCATAGGGCCGACATTGCATGCCGCTGCCGGTCCGTGCCCCCGGCACCACGTGCAGAACGCCTCCGCGCACCAAGATGTTTTCTTAAAACAGCGCGGGCGAAGGTGGCTGTGGTCGCTCTACGCGAGCGAAGGCACGCTGGTCATGACGGGTTCAAGAAGCAGTCGATCCGCTGCCAATTATGAAGCCAACAGGGCGCTTTTTCTGATGCTGCTGAGCGCGCCGTACCGTTCGCGGATTCCGGATCGAGAGATCCAAACTGACCACCAGGCGCGCGCGTGGCACTCGCTTCCGCCAAAAGATTAGGGTCATGTGGCGTTCGAGAAACGACGTGCGCTTAACCGTTGAGGTTCACAAATAGAAGTATCCAGGGCTCTTCTCAATACTGACGCGGACAGTGCGACTTTCGAGGCGTCGCGATAGCTCACGTGATCCTTAAGCGGCTTCCAGAAGAGCGGCCTTTCTGCAAAGCCGGACCAGCCAGCGGCAAAAGGCACGCGCCATTTCGGAATTCTCACTGCGGTCGACCGCAAAGGCCCGATATTGCATGCCGCTGCCAGTACGTGACCCCGGTAGCACGTGCAGAACGCCCCCGCGCACGAGATCGCTGACAATAATCTCGGGCGCTACCAGAAGGCATTTTCCCGTCATGACCGCCGGTAGAGCGAGGTAATTGTGGTCGTAGCGCGCTCCCGACTTGATGTCTGCAAAGGTCAGGTTCATCGCCCGCAACCATATTGGCAGTATGTCGGGCCGAGATGTGATGTTCAGAATCGGCATCGCGCGAACGACTGAGAGGTCCTTACCATCCACGTAATCTGGCGCGCCCACACAGACGAGTTGCTCGTTATAGACCTCCCAATCGTCGGCCGGTTCGATGACGGAAAGATCGCGCGTAATCAAGACATCGTAGTGGTCGGAAGATGTCGGCTGAGACAATGAACTGATCACATCCACGATGACGCCGCCCATCTCAGCGGAGAATGCCTGAAGATTCGGAATCAGGAGAGAGTAAGCAAAGGTCGAAAGCGACGTGCGGACCACAATCCGATTGGCGTCCGGACGATTCCGCCGACGCATTCGTTTGGCGGTGAAGCACACCGTATCGAGCGGTTCGGCAACTGTATTGACAAAAAGCCGTCCGAATTCCGTCAATTCGCTCCGCCCACCGCGCCGTTCGATCAGATCCGTACCCAGATAGTCCTGCAGCACGGCCAGATACCGGCTGACGGAGCTCTGTGCTGCTCCCAGCGCGCGAGCGGCGCGCGTTACGCTTCCTTCTCGCGCGATCGCCACGAACACGCGGATCGCACTGAGAGGCACTTCATCGTCTCCGCGGGCCATCTGCAGTTCCGACACCTTCCGGGAAGTCCGCCAATGTTCACGGTGATGCGTTGCCAACCAAGGATATTCCATCACATTATTTGATGCTTACAACTTATTTGACGTATGTAGCCGGATTGCTGCTCATTAATGACATCTCGCGCACAAAACCGGGTGCGGTCGGTACGATCCGTACAACCAGCCGCAACACTTCAATTTGATCGCCGGCTTCAGAGCCGAGTCTTGAGCGCGCCGTGAGATTGGTTTGCGCGAACGCTTCTTCTCGCAGTCGACACACCACCCGGCTTTCTGGAGGGGAGAGCCGTTTACTCAAATCTTCTCAACAGAGCCACGATAGCACCTGATCGGAGCTCGCGCGCCATCTACGGTGTTAGAGTCTTGACGGTTGCTGCGGGAAGGACGGTTGCGTTCAGCGCAGGAACCGAGCTTCAGCGGCCTTAACCTGGTCCATCGTCTGAAGTCTGAAAATCTCCTCCACCGGCAGAATGTCCTTGTGGACGTTCTGGACGCCGCCGTCGGCGATGATCCGGCGGAAGGTCTCCTGCATGGCAGTTGCAGCCGCGCGAACGCCGTAGTTGCCGTAGATCATTATGCGGATATTGCCGAGCGCCTTGACCCGCTCGGCATTGAGATCCGGGTAGGCGTTCGGCACGATCACCAGCGGCACCGCTCCGGTCCAGGCCCGTGAAAAGCTTTCGATCTCGGAAGGATCCTTTTTTTTCGAATGGATCAGGATCATGTCGGCGCCAGCCTTCACATAGGCTTTTGCGCGATCGAGGGCTTCCGCTTCGCCAAGGCCGGCGATCAGCGCTTCGGTGCGGGCGATGACGAGAAAATTCGGGTCCCGCCTTGTCGCAACCGCAGCCTCGATCTTGCCTTGAAACTCCTCAATGCGCAGCAGTTCCTGGCGGCCGCCGGCAACAAGACTAGTCACTTTCGGAAAGGTCTTGTCCTCGATGACAACGGCGCTGGCGCCGGCCCGCTCGTATTCGCCGATGGCATGGATGACATTGATCGCGTTACCGTAGCCCGTATCGATGTCGGCGACGATCGGTAGCCTCGTGCGTCCGGCAATTGCCCGCAGCATGTCGAGATGCTGTGTCATCGAGATCAGGCTCATGTCCGGCAGGCCGTAAAGTGCCGACAGCTCGAACCCGGAAGCCCACAGGCCATCGAACCCGGCTTGTTCTGCGAGGATCGCCGAAAACGGGCTATGGGCGGCCATGATGTGAACAAGACCGGTCTCGGCCATGCGGGCGCGGAGGCGTTTGGCAGGGGACATCGGACGGTCTTTCAGGACAGGGCCGCGCAGGCGGCGATGATACGGTCGCAGGCGCGGGTGAGATCCTCGAGTGAGGAGGCATAGGAAATGCGGATATAGGGCGAGGCCATGAAGCCGCTCCCCGGCACGACGGCCACAGCGAAAGCATCGAGCAGATACATGGCGAAATCGGTGTCGGTTTCGATCACCTTGCCGTCCGGTGTGCGCTTGCCGATGACGCCCGCGCAGGAGGGGAAAGCGTAGAAGGCACCGTCCGGCACCCGGCACGAAAGTCCATCGGTCTGGTTCAGCTTGGCGACGACGACATCGCGGCGCTCGAGAAACGCGCTCGCGAATTCCTTGATGTGATTCCTGCCGCCGGACAGCGCCTCGACGGCGGCATATTGCGAAATCGAGCTGGTATGCGGGGAGGTCTGGCCTTGGACGAGGTTCATGGCCTTGATGAGCGACAAAGGTCCCGCGCCATAGACGTTTCCATCTCTGATGAACGCTGCGATCGCTCACTTCCATTGCGTGCCTCGCTCTCGCACAGATTGCGATGAGCATACGCATCCCGAGCCGCTTCGTCCGACGTCCACCAATGTCGCGGCTGCTGCAAAAGGCGGTGCCCCATTTCCGACTTATGTCGCAATTGTTTCGATGGCTTGAAGCGACGCAATCGATCGCCGTTGTTCTCAAGCGTTTGTTTTCCGCGGCTGATCTCGCTGGCGCCGCAGCTGGTACGATACTTGCTATCCTCATCTCGGGTCCTCGGAAGTTATGGAGAGGAGCGCGTGCACGGTATCGTCTCCATCATGCAGCATCGTCAGCTTTATCGCAGCCGGAACTCCTGCGGGTCAGTTCCAGCGAGAGGCGTCGACGTGATCCCCACGATCTACAACGAAGAACGCAATGCTCCTCAACCTCGCCTCTACCGCCAGCGGAAGTCACCGATCCGGTGGCGGGAACCACTTGACGCCGCTTTCGTTCGCGTGTGCCGGTGCGCATTCGCGCGGCCGGATCTAGGTCAAGTGCGGCATAAAGGTACCGCCGCGGTAGCCGCGCAAGCGGGCGCAAGTCGGCCGCACCTGGTACGAGCGCATAGTTCGAAGAAATGAGCACCGCTTCTCATACGGCTATGCGTGAACAAGAACTGAAGCGTTTTGCTCCATGGTGACCACTTACAGGCGCGGCCTGAAGCATGAATATCGAGTGGTGTTGCAGCGCGCTGGCCCAGGAGGATCCAAGTGCGGCGTCATGCCTTCCAATTTCCCAGAGCATCAATCAGAGCTGGTACCGATGATACCTATTAGGAAGACGTCAGCGATCCGAGAACTGCACCTCTTACGTTGTTATGTGTTGCGGCCGCTGCGATGCTGGCCTCATCACAAGCTAACGCAGATGATGATCTGATGGAGGCTGCTAGGCAGAGTTTCAGACCTATCCCCTCGGTCGTACTCGCGGTAAAGGACAACCCGGTCACCCACGAGAAGGTCGAACTCGGTAAGATATTGTTCTTCGATCCACGAGTGTCGGCGAGCGAAATCATTAGCTGCAATACCTGTCACAATCTTGGTACGGGCGGAGTGGATGCCGGTCCGACTTCGGTTGGTCACGGCTGGCAACTGGGACAGCGTCGGGCCCCAACCGTCTATAGCTCAGTCTTCAATGTGGCGCAGTTCTGGGATGGACGCGCCGCAGACCTCAAGGCGCAAGCAAAGGGACCTGTGCCGGCGAGCGTCGAGATGAACGCGACCCCAGATCATGTGATCGACACGCTGAACTCGATGAGCGAGTATGGGGTCATGTTCAAAAAGGCGTTCCCAAGCGAGGCGTCGCCGGTCACCTTTGACAACTTTGCCAAGGCGATCGAGGCCTTTGAAGCGACTCTCATTACACCCGCGGCCCCTTTCGATCAGTACCTTGAAGGCGATACGAATGCTCTCAATAATCAGCAGAAGTCAGGTCTGAAGCTATTCATGGAAACGGGATGCTCCTCTTGTCACAACGGGATCAACGTCGGTGGACAGGACTATTTCCGGTTTGGTCAGATCGAAAGGCCGAGCACAAGCCTACGTCCGACCGCCGACAAGGGCCGCTTCGCGGTCACCAAAGTTGCCAGCGACGAATACGTATTCCGCGCAGCGCCGTTGCGTAATGTCGCGTTGCGACCGCCATACTTCCATTCGGGTCAGGTTTGGAGCCTGAAACAGGCTGTTGGCGTGATGGCGAAAGTCCAGCTTGGTGCCAAGCTTAGCGATACGGAAGAGAACGATATTGTCGCATTTCTGAATTCGCTGACCGGGCAGCCGCCCAAGATCGAGTATCCGATATTGCCCACGCGTACCGACGCGACGCCGCCGCCAGCTTTAGGCAAATAGGATGGTTCTTCGCTGTCGGTGACATTGCGCGTGGCTGAATGCAAGGTCTGCAATGAAGAGAGTCGGGCGTCGGCAAAACATCACGTTGATAAGGCGGACAACGATACAAGCAGGATGCGTACGCAAGTGCCCGATCGGAAATCGAGAGCAGCTGCGGCGAGCACCAGGTGACCACGCCCCTACGCCGCGCTTCAGGCTTGGCGCGCCTGTGACAGCGCGGCTAACGCAGCCGAGGAGTCGGTCGCCTGCGACCTTGAGCTACCAGCAGGCACGATCGCGTTTCTCCGGCTTGTCTGCGCCTGTTGAGCCAACATCAAGCTGAGCATTGCAGGGCACAGAAACGGCAAAAAAGAACCCCGGCCTGGGGCCGGGGCGCTCGTTTCATCGTCTTGACGCGATTAGATCAGTATCTGGGAACTACCGGGCCCCAGAACTTGTAATTGAGCCGGGCGGTCACAACGTCGAAATCCTGCCCGATGCGGTCGCTCGCGGTCGCGCCAGCGGCAGTGGCGAAGTTCACGTTAGCGTCCTGCCTGAAGAGGTGGTCATACTCGACGCCGAACGACCAGTTCGGCGTGAAACCGACTTCGACGCCCGCGCCGACCGTGCCGCCCCAGCGGGTGTTGTCGGTGCTCGCCAGCTGGGCGCCGGTGAGGGTGGAGTTGACCTGATAGGTGTTGCTGGTCTCCGCGGCACCGACCTTTGCGTAGAGCAGTACGTTGTTGATGGCGTAGCCGATCTGGCCAGTGAAAAGGCCGAACCCACCAGTCTTGGTCTGATTGATGTCACCCGGGAAGGCGAGGCTGACATTGGAGCCGCTGAGACCAGCCCAGTTGCCCTGGCCTTCGATACCGAAGACGACCTGGCCTGACTGCCAGCGATAACCGACCTGGCCACCGAGCGTCCCGCCGCTGGCGTCATGGGAGCCCTCCGGCGTGACGCCCGAAAAATCCCAGGAGCTATGGCTCGAACCCAAACCGCCATTGGCACCAAGATAGAAGCCGCTCCAGTCATAGATCGCGGCCGCGACCGGTGAAGGTGGCGGCGCTTTGTAAACGGGCTGCGCAGCGAGATCCGCGGCAAAGGTGGGCGTCGCCGCATTCAGCGCGACGATGCTGGCAGTCATAAGCAACAAGTAGTTCTTCATTCCGAGTACGCTCCTTCACATGTCCCCTGCACCGTGCGCACTGTTAACAGTGCCGTTGCAAATTGATGTAACTGCTGCGCAACACTCGCGTCCAGGAAATGACGTGAAGCAAACGCCGCGTCAGGTTGTGCGCCGGGACGCGAGGTAAAAACTTACATAATGGTCCCTCGCGTATCGGAGCCTGAAGGCGGGCGCGTCAATCCAACATTGGAATGAAGCAAGAGTCTGTTCGAACCAACGCTTACAAAGAAACTCGTTGCGACGAAGCTGGCGATGGCAACCTCGAATAGCCTGACCGAACCCCATTGCCAGGCATCTCCTTGGACGGCCGCCGGTTAAACGGCAAACACAACGCGACCATCGACGTCCCCGCGACTTTTCACGGCCGTGGGCGGACCGAATCCGCTTGAAAGCGGACGGCATGAAAGCGGCCAAGCCATGTTGAGATGATCTTGCATGGCCGTTCCGGCCAGCCGTCATCACGGGAGACTCTGCGCGCGATCGGAGGGTTCGAATTGTCTGGAGCTCGCGATGGGGAATCTGACGTTCGACGTCGTTCTGCAACGAGCCGGCGATAGCGATCGGGTCAAAAGCGTTGCCAACGCGCGTCAAATAAGGCGGAGGGATGCGATCGATGCCGTACTCTCATGGCGGATGGTGTATGCGGGGCATCCAACGCGGACCTTATGCTCTTGCTTCGCAAACAACCGTATTTGGGCTCCAACGCCGCTGGCGTGCAGGCATTCGCCCGCAACACTCATCGGAAAAACTTGGTTCGACCATGATCGACCCGAAGTGGTGGATTCGGGACATGACGTGTTGACTTTCGAACAACGCAGACCGACCGCGGTGCAAGCTGATCTGCGCGTTTCCGGGCAATACGCTGATCGCGTGCATAGATCAGCGCTTGTGGCCCGGCTCTTGCTTCCAATGCGCGCAGCGGCCTGCGGTGCTTGGCAACAGGCGGTGAATGCGAGGGCTATTGGGAATCTTGCGAAGCAGCGCGCTTGAGAGTCGTCGTCGCCGCCTGTGTACGAGCCATTCTCGATGAGGCGGACGCAACGCACGTGGTGAGGGTGCAAAAAAAGAGGCTGCCCGATGTCGACCGTATACGAAGAAGCCGCCCGGGAAGGGGGCTCACCGTTATGAAGTTTCATCTGAGCGGTTGGCTAGCGTCGCCATGTCCTTGAGCAGGCCATCCACAATCCCACCAGAAAGAAACAATGAAGCATCTGGACGACAGCGGAAGCCTTAAGACCGAGACGCGACTTTCTCATCTCGGCCGTTCGCCCGCCAAACATGCCGGGATGGTCAACGTGCCTATCTATCGGGGCTCGACTATCTTGTCGGAGACCCTGGAGGAATACGGATCGCGAATGCAAGACGATCCGACGGCGAATTACGGGCGCTTCGGCTCGCCTCTGTCGCGAGCACTTGAGGCTGCCGTTTGCGAGTTGGAGGGCGGGTATCGTTCGATCCTCTTCCCGTCGGGGCTCTCTGCTTGCGCGCATTCGCTTCTCGGGGTCCTCAAGGCGGGCGATCATGTTTTGATCAGCGACGGCGTCTACGCACCTCTGAGAACCTTCGCCGACCAGGTTCTCACGAGGTTTCAGATCAGAGTCCAATATTTCCATCCAACGCAACCCTCGGAGCTCGCCGCGAAGATCAACGCAAATACCCGGGCGGTCTATCTGGAATCGCCTTCATCCCTGACCTTTGAGGTGCAGGATATCCCAGCACTCGCTGCCATCGCGCATCAGTCGGATGCGCTTGTGATCCTGGATAACACATGGGCAACGCCGCTTTATTTCAAGCCGTTTGAGCATGGCGTCGACATCTCGATCCAAGCCGCCACAAAATATATCGTCGGCCACTCCGATGCCTTGCTTGGGATTGCCACTGCGAACGAAGCCGCCTGGCCCGCGCTGCGGTCAAGCGCCCATGATTTTGGGGAGATCGCTGGGCCAGATGACATCTATTTGACCCTGCGCGGACTGCGCACGCTGGCGGTTCGCATGAAGCAGCATTGGAACAATGGCCTCGAGCTGGCCAAGAGCCTGCAGGCGCATCCGGCAGTCGACAAGATCTTGCACCCGGCGCTTTTCAACGATCCTGGCCATGCCATCTGGAAACGAGACTTTCTGGGTGCGAGTGGTCTCTTCGGCGTCGTGCTCAGACCGATGTCGCAGCGTCAGCTTTCGGTTCTGTTCAGTCGGCTGCAGCTTTTTGGCATCGGCTGGTCCTGGGGCGGGTATGAAAGCCTCGTGATGCTTGTTGACCCGTCGAAACGAACGGAGACGTCGCTGCCTTTCGCGGGACCGCTGATTCGCACTCACGCGGGCATGGAGAGCGCGAGCGATCTGATCGCGGACCTGCATCAGGCGCTGCGGGCGGCTGGCGAAATGACGGGCGGTGGTGTTGTTCGCAACGAAGAGGCCGCGCTCATGGCTGGGCTTTCCGAGCCAGCTTAAAGTCAGCAGCGTCCAGAAATGAAGGCTGGTCTTGTCAAGAATTGCTCCGTTGCTGCCCAGCCACAGTCGTCTCAGGATCAGGTACGTCCGTCACATGAAGAACGTTTTGGAAGAAAGAACAGGAAAATCACCAGCAATGCCACGACGTCTTATAGCTCATCGTCAGAAACAACGCCCTGAATCCAATACCAGTGGGCCGAACATCGGCGACGTGCTGGCGAAGGACTAGAGACGCGCTCGTGCTTTAAGTCGTTTTCGGAACCATTTTCGCGCGGGCGATTGGTGCGTCGGCTGGATGGTGGTGCCGGAGCTCGGACGCCCGATCGAACGGGCTGCCGCAGAATAGGGGAGAAGCGCTATGACCACCATGACCGCCGCGGTGCCCGCGCGGGCCCTTCGATCCTGGTACAAGGTTCTCTACGTCCAGGTCCTGATCGCGATCCTGATCGGCGTCATCGTCGGCTGGCTATGGCCGTTGGTTGCGACCAACGACTGGATCAAGGCGCTCGGCGACGGCTTCATCAAGCTGATCAAGATGGTGATCGCGCCGATCATCTTCTGCACCGTGGTCTCCGGTATCGCCCATATCCAGGATGCGAAGAAGGTCGGCCGGGTCGGCCTCAAGGCGCTGGTCTATTTCGAGATCGTGTCCTCCTTTGCTCTTGTTTTCGGCCTGATCATGGGCAATCTGTTCCAGATCGGTCATGGGCTCGCCACCAAGCCCGATGCTGCGGCAGTCGCCAACTACGTCAAGCAGGCGGAAGCCGCGAAGTCCGTCGATTTCATCCTCAACATCATCCCAGACAGCGTGGTCGGCGCGCTCGCGCGCGGCGACATCCTGCAAGTGTTGTTGTTTGCGATCCTGTTCGGCTTCTCGCTGATGGCGCTCGGCGCGCGCGGTGACAGGCTGCGCGGCTTGATCGACGACGCAGCGCATGCCGTGTTCGGCGTGATCGCGATCATCATGAAGGCAGCACCGATCGGCGCGTTCGGCGCCATGGCCTATACGGTCGGAAAATTCGGGCCGTCCGCGCTCGGTAATCTGATCGGCTTGATCGCGCTGTTCTATGCCACGGCAGCGCTGTTCGTGGTGATCGTGCTCGGGCTGATCGCGCGCTTCGTCGGGTTTTCCATTTTCAAGTTCATCGCCTATATCAAGGACGAGTTGTTGATCGTGCTCGGTACCTCGTCCTCGGAAAGTGCGTTGCCGCAGTTGATGGAGAAGCTCGAGCGGCTTGGCTGCTCCAAGCCCGTCGTCGGCCTCGTGGTGCCGACCGGCTATTCCTTCAACCTCGATGGCACCAACATCTACATGACGCTAGCGACGCTGTTTATCGCGCAGGCGCTCGGGGTCGATCTCACGTTCGCCCAGCAGCTGACCATCCTGGTCGTGGCGATGCTCACCTCGAAGGGCGCTAGCGGCGTCTCCGGTGCGGGCTTCATCACGCTGGCCGCGACGCTCTCGGTGGTCAATCCGGCGCTGGTGCCTGGCATGGCTATCGTGTTCTCGATCGACAAGTTCATGAGCGAGGTGCGCGCGCTGACCAACCTCACCGGCAACGGTATCGCCGCAGTGTTCGTGTCCTGGTGGGAGGGCGAGCTCGACCAGGCCACGCTGCATGCCGGGCTGAACCACGAGATCGATCCGGCAGACGTGGAAAGAGCGATCACGACCGCTGACGTCATTCCTCAACGCCCCCGAAGGGAGGCGAATCAGAAATCCAGGGATTCTGGGCACGAGAGCACGAGCCCGCCTCGAACGCGCGCGACACCCTGACGACATGAGACACCACGGAATCGCAAGCATTGGAACTCGAAAGAGCGCTTCGGCCTGCAGGGCACAAGAGGAACCCTACCAAGTGTCAGGCGGCATGAGGCGCTCGTCGGTAGGTTCGAAGCCACGGCGCCAATATCGGGGCGGCAGAGAAGGCGCACTGGTCGGAAAAAGTGGTAGGGATCGAACCGCAGCGCCGACGCCGACCGGCGTGACGCGATCGACTCGTCAAGGATGGTGTAAGCACGGCTGTCGAACCGTCGTCCGGATGATTGGACTCCTAGTGGACACGCTGCCACGCTAAATGATCTCGAAGTACCGCTGGCGTTCAAAATCGGTGACTCGATCTTGAACAGCTTCCCATTCCCAGCGGCGGGAGCAAGAGAAGGCGTCAACAAACCCGTCACCAAAAAGCTCAAGAGCCTTTGGCGATTGCGCAAACCGGCTCGTTGCCTCCGACAAGTTCTGCGGAAGCCGCTCGAAGCAGGGGTGTTCTTCCTCGCTTGCATCACCAACAATCGGCGCTGCTAAGACAGCATTCTCTTCAATCCCCAGAATGCCGGAGCCGATAGCACACGATAGGGCGAGATACGGGTTCACGTCTGCGCCACTCAGCCTGTATTCAAGGCGGTGTGCCGTCGGGTCTCCCGGAATGACCCTCACCGCACAGGAGCGGTTATCAACGCCCCAGCTTGGGCAGGTAGGAGCCCAGTAGCCGGCCACCAGTCTTTTGTAGCTGTTCGCGTTGGGGGCGGCGAGCACACAGAAGTCCTTCATGTACCTCAGCTGTCCGCCGATGAATTGCCTCATCATGTTTGAGACGTTCTGGCTGGTCTCGCCGTCGTGAAACGCATTTCGACCGTCCAATGACATTGAGATGTGAATATGTCCCGACTGACCCGGCCAATTCTCAGAAACCTTGGCCATAAAGGTGGCCATCATGCCCCGGGTCTGCGCCCAGGATTTTATCATCGACTTGAATACCACGGCGCGATCCGCAGCATCCAAGGCGTCACAATGACGAAGCGAGGCCTCAATCACACCAGGCCCGGTTTCAAAGTGGAGTCCACTGAGAGGTAGTCCGGCGTTCTCACAAAGCGCGAGGATCTCATCGAACAGCGCTTTATTCGCCACCGCGCGCGTTACGGAATAGCCGAATGGCCCGCGCGTCAACGGCGTCCATTGATCAAAGGGCTTCTTATCGATTGTCTCGGCGCTCTCCTTGAAAAGCATGAATTCAAACTCGAACGCAGCGGTGTAGCTGTGTCCGTGATCGGCGGCTCTTCGCAGGATCTTGCGCAAAACACCACGCGGGCAGAGGCTCTCATGAACACCTGTGAACTCAGCAAGGTAGACAGGCTGATCATGACCGATGGACACAGCACGGCCCGCGCCTGGTAGAATACGCAGCTCGGCGTCTCCGAATGCTGATGGCGGCCTTTGGGCAAAACTGGCCGGTATCACCTGGTCCGAACAGTCCCAGGCGAGCACGGCTTCAGAGAACCTGATCCTGCTTCCATCCGAAATATCTTCGACCCTTACGTGCTTCCCTCGAAGGATTCCGTCAAAGTCGCAGACTCCAATCAGCGCCACGCGGGACCCATCGGTGCCAGTCACCCGGATTTCGCTCGGCATTACCCGTGACCTTGGGGAATCAAGTCAAAGATTTGGTCCATCCGCATCGCTCGCAACTTGCGATAGTCATCTTCAAGCTGGGTCGGATCATCGTTTACAAGATATACGATTCCTGGTGTCGATGCTAAATCGGTCGTAGGAAGCAGAGTTTGGCCTACGGGAACGAATGCAATTGCATCCGCAAAGCTCGAGAGCTCGTGGATTGCGCCAAGTCCCGGATAGCCGCCAACAACACCGCTCACATCGGAGATAAGCGAGACACACAGTGCGTGGGCCCGCCGTCGGTAAGGCCCGCGTTGCCTCATATACTCAAGAAAGCCGACCGGATCTGCGTAGCGCCACGCCGTGAGCGTCAAGTGGTTGTGACCCAGCGCCATCGTCCGAGCTATTCTCGACATCGTCCCTTGAAGCCTGGCGCCAAAGTCCACCAAAACCGGCCCGCTATGGTCGACGATGATCTCGGCATGAGCGGGTCCGTTAACAATCTCAAGTGCCCGCAACGCGCGCATCAGATAGTCGGACAGCTCTTCCACAACGGGGTCCCTGCCATCCAGCAACCGCTCCAGTGAGCAGACCGATGCCGCGCCCTTGATGGGAACGGTGTGATAGGTCCAGACCTCGGTGACGAACGGTTCCCCTTGGATCGAGACAGCGTTCACAGTGTATTGCTGACCGCTTATCTTCTCCTGCCCAAGCGCAAAACGATTCAACGCTCCGGCACGATTGGTCTTTCCGACGATGGTGTTTGAAGCTCGCTCGACATCAGCATTGCTCGCGCAAAAGAACACATCTTCGGTCCCGGTGCTGTTCAGCGGCTTGACCACGATTTCATCGAAGCCCTCCTGAAGCATCCAACCCTTGAGGTCCGCCGCACGGTTGGACACGATTTGTCGGATCGATCGCAGGCCTGCAGAGGTCAAGGCGTCAGACAACAGCGATTTGTCACGCCTTGCGGCCGATAGGGCGGTCCCATTCGAAGGCAAGCCAAGCCGTTCGGACAAGACATCGGCCAGTTCAACTCCGGTCTCGCACCCGGCTATGATGAACTCGAAGTCTCGACCTCGGAGAGCCTCCAGATGATATGCGACGAGTTCCTCGCCGGTCATGCCCTCGGGCGGTCGAATGAGTTCATGATAGAGGTCAGCGTTGAAATGCGGACGAAAAACCGGTGGTATCTGCGCAGACGACAAGACGTGCACAGTCTTGATTCCGTAACGCTTGAACTCGTCCGGCAGGTATCGGCCGGTTGAGAATGCGTCGACTATCACACAATGCCGTTCGTTCATGCGGATCTCCGATACTGCATGTAGATGCTGGATACGGCGACAGCCGTGATGAGGACATCTCCAAAGAACGTATAAGAAGAAAACGCGATACGAGTATCGAAAGACTGGAACAGAAACGTAATGATCGGACTGGTCGACAGGACCATGTTGACCGTGAATGGTTCGACGCGGCGAATGCCCTCCTGGATCACGAGCAAGGGAACGATGATCGTTGTTAGTGCGACCATGACGATCGCAGGCCAACGCTGTGAGATCTCGAGGACAATCGAGGAAGGATCGCCCAAAACCAGCAGCAGGAGGATTGTCCCGTAGAAGCGATGAGCCAACACTCGTCGACCGGAGAATCCACGGTCGAAGAGCCACTTCACGAGAATATTGGTCAGCGCAAGCGATAGGCCGGCTACAATTGCCAGGCAAATGCCAAAGGATGATCGAGGCCCCCACGCGATGCCGGCGTTGCCGCTTGCTGAGATCCAAATCATGTAGCTGCCAATAATCGCAACCAAGGCGCTTACGGCAATGTCCGATCTGGCGGGGAGCCCCTGTTTGCGGATCAGTGCGTTCAACCACACTGTCGCAGACGGTCCCAATGCGACCATGAACGTGACAACGATAGCGGGTTCTGCGTACTTCAGTCCGACAAATAGGCCAACCCAACTAACGGCTGTGACGACGTTGAGCGAGGCAAAGGCTATCAGAGACGACGTCGTGACTCCTGGTTGACCGCCGTGGCGGCCAACCAGGCAGTTGAACGTCACGGATACCAGGACAAAGGACAACAGGAGAGTGCTGTATATATCGGCCTGCTGAAAATATGCGGCCGCATAGACCTCGCCTGCCGCGCTCACAACGACGTAAAGGGCCACGAAGAGCACGCCTGCGGCAAAGCGATTCACGAACCGCCCGCTCAGCCTGTGCGCCGTGAGCGAAACAGCGCGAAACGAGGACCGAGTTCTCGAACCACTTCCGAGAGGTTCTCCTTTCGCCTGCAAATGACCGCGTTTTGATTGGAATTGCACGACGCGCGTCCTATCGGTTGTTTCTTTGGCAGTACGCAACGCAAGCCGCTCCAAATGCACTGAAAATGCGCTGGCTGAGTGGATCGGTTGCAGCGTGCCATTCGGGGTGCCACTGCACACCGATCTGCAGCGTCGGCGCGTTCGCTATTGACGCTGCTTCGACGAGGCCGTCCGACGTCCAGGCTTCCCGCTTCAGCGCATCGGCGAGTTTCGCAATGCCTTGATTATGCAGGGAGTTGACTTGTGCTTCGGTCGCATCCGCGATGGCAAACAGCGCGCCATCAGAACAGATCTTGACGCCGTGCGTCACATCGTATTGGCGATCCCTTGGCAGATCTGCGTTCTCAGCATGCATCTGGCCACTGTCTGGGTTCCACTGCGAAAGAGATGAGTGAAGCGTCCCTCCATAATAGACATTGAGCTCCTGAAGCCCGCGGCAAATACCCAATATCGGCATTCCGAGGGCGACGGCTCGCTCGATGGCGACAGACGACAACCTGTCACGTGGACGATCGCAGATGCCAAATTCAACGTCTTGCCGGCTTGTCACGCTACCGGATGTGGGCGCCGTCAAGATGGCAGGATCAATATTCGATTCATCACCTGTCAGCACCAGGCCGTCGACCCTGCGCATCATCGTCTGGACAATATCGGCTCTTGCATCCTCAGCATCGATTGTTGGCAATATCACGCACGACACGCCCGCATAACGAACGAGGGCTTGGACGTATTTGCGGCGCAACCAGTCGCGGTGAACACCATCGACCAGAAGGCGGTTCGAGGTGACGGCGACCACGGCTCGGATCGGGTATGCCCCTGGCGCCATCACGCGACTTGCTCCCGCGCACGTGCGCCGGCCTGAGACTGCTCATACAAGCGTCGGTTTCGTTCCTTCAGCTGAGTCATGACGCTCGGTTGGCCTTGGGGGCCTTTGACGAAAAGCCCGCCCCAGGTGGAGGCAACACGTGAGTACCGAGGGTCCTGCATTCGGAGCTTTTGAGCTTTGGGCAAGTGCCAGAACGGGATGCCGGGCGACAGATGGTGCTCGAGGTGGTATTGATCCAGGTTCACCCCAAAGATGACCCGCTCCAGAAGGGTCCCTTTCCTGTTCCGCGTCAGATGGACGTTCGTGGTCTCGGTCTCGCACATGGGCGAGTGTTCGGCGATTTCGACAAACCAGCCGAGGATCTGAAACGTGGTGAGATAGGGCACGATCCAGAACAGGACGAGAATGTGGATGAGCCCAAGAGCATAGAAACCGACCAGTATGGCGATCCAGAAAACATAGAAGCCATACGTATCGATCAGGATGCTCGATCGATCCAATTTCTGGTCCTCGATATCTGTTATCGAAAACCGATTCTTCCAAAGATATTGCAGATACGCGACTGTCGCGCCGCCCAATATGGGCTTCCAGATGATAGTAAAGTCGTACCGACCTGGAGATTGGACGTCGTAAACGCCGCTGGCCAGAAAGAACTTGAGATCCGGGTCCTTCTCCGGGTCGCCGAGATTCGGATGATGCAAGTACACATGTGAAATCCGATATGCCCAATGGCGCTGGAACAGGGGGTAGGCGGCAAACAGAATCCCCAGGACGTTATTCCAAATTGTGTTCCTTGCGAGCGTGCGGTGAGCCGCGTCGTGAGAGATTGTCGTTAATCCACGCTGATGGGCGCCGATCATGAGAACCGCGAGGGGATATAGCCACCACGACAGATAGACCGTCGCGAGCGCGCAAGCTGCCATGATCGCATAATCTTTTGCGATATAGGCGACCGCCGTTACGTTGTCGGTTTTCAGCTTCGCGAGCTGCCTATTGATCTCGGGGCTGAATTGAGCCGCCTCAAAGCGTGACGACCTCAGTTTCCAAGCATCTGTCTGTGTCATGACAATTCCTTCATGATAGCCCTTCAGCGGGTCAGATTGCGGAAAGCGCCTTGGTTAGATCGTTGATGATGTCGTTGACGTCCTCGATGCCGACGCAAAGCCGGATCGAGCCACCGAATATGCCTGCGGCTTCGCGCTTTTCCCGCGGGACGGTGGTGTGAGTGGTCGAAACAGGATGCGTCACGAGCGTGCGGGTATCCCCTACGTTCGAAACGTGATACATCAGGTCGACGTTCTGGATGAACTTACGGCCGGCTTGCTCGTCCTCGACCTCAAACATGACCATCGCCCCGTATCCGTACGAAGCGTCGAGTGTCTGATCGACGATTTCTCGATCAAATCCTTCAAAGAGACCTGGGTAGAAGACACGGCGCACTTTTGGATGGTCTTGAAGAACGTCGGCCACGATCTTGGCGTTTGCGCAGTGCTGCCTCATGCGAAGAGGCAGTGTTTCAAGCCCCTGAATGATTTGAAAGCTTGCAAAGGGGGAGATGGCCGCGCCGGTGTCCCGCAACCAAGTCATTCGAGCTTTCAACAGATACTCGCTCTGTCCAAGATCATCGAGATTGCGCAGTGCATCGCGCCAGATAATGCCGCCGTGAGCGTCGTCGGGATTGTTGAACAATGGGAAGCGGGAATTTCCCTGGTAATTGAACGTACCGTTGTCAACGATCAGTCCACCGAGCGTTGTGCCATGGCCGCAAATATATTTGGTTGCGGAGTACGTCGTAATCGCAGCTCCAAGGGCTGACGGCTGGCACAGCAGTGGGCTCGTTGTATTGTCGACAACCAGGGGGACGCCATGCTTTCTGCCGATCTCTGCCAGCTGCCCGACAGGAAGCGGTATCAGGCAGGGATTCGAGATCACCTCCCCGAACAGGCATATCGTGCGATCGTCAATGGCAGATTCGAAAGTCTCGGGCTTTCGAGGGTCGGCCGTCCTGACACTGATACCAAGGCGCCTTAACGTGTTGTGGAGCAGGTTCCAGGTATTGCCGTAGAGGTACGGAGAGGCGACGACATTATCCCCCACCTCGCCACTCGAAAGGTTTACGATCGCAAGAAACGTCGCCGCTTGGCCTGATGCGACAGCGAGCGAGTCGCTTGCCATGTCGACGGCGGCATACCGTCTTTCCAGCGCGCGCGTGGTTGGATTGATGATCCGAGTATAGGTGAATCCATCGGCCTTTACGTTGTAGACGTCGGCAATATGGCTGAGATCACCGTCGAGCTCATAGGCCGTATTCTGGTAAATCGGTACTGCCACAGCTTTGGTCGTGGGATCGCGACGGTATCCCGCGTGCAGAACGGCAGTTTCGGTAGAAAACGGGTGCCGCGAGGTGACAGGCCGTGGATGCGACATCTCGGCATGACTCTCGCAACTGTCCTGGGCGGACACCGGTCCTGCAAAAGAAGTCCGACCGGACCGGAAAAATGCGCGAACGGCACACCCCAACTGCTCGATCCAACTGGATTGGATTTCCCCGATACAGCCAATCCGAAAGCTTCGGGTGGGCAGATGTAGTCTCGAGTAGACGTAAAGATTATGGGCCGCCAGGTACCGGTACAGCCGATCAAACGCGACCTGATCCGCAATTCCAGTCGGCGCGGTGAACGCTACGCAAATGGGTGACTGCAAGTTCGCCGAGAGAAGAGGGTGCACGACACCGTCGAGTTCGTCGATGATGCGGTGCCTGATCGTCTCGTACCTGCGGCGCCTGCCATCGATGCCTTCATCGTCGAGAATCTCCAGCGCCTTTGTGGCAGCCTGAACAATATGTGTAGGAGGTGTAGATCGCCATTCACCTGTGCGCTCGAGCGAAAGCCATTGATCTCTCACGTCGAGCACAAAGGACCGTGGCGGTTGAGCCGCATTCTCAAGAAGGGCGCGGGAAGAAATGACAAATGCGACGCCCGGGGGGCCTTCTATGCACTTGTTGCTTGAGGTAACCAGGACGTCTGGTCCGCCACAGGTGAGGTCGATGTGGATCGCGCCGAACGAACTCATCCCGTCAACGATGGTCTTTACCCCCCGTCGCCTCGCCCGTTCTACGATCGGCTCGAGCGGATTGATGATCCCGGTCGTGGTCTCGCAATGAACAAAACATAGGTGCGTGATGCCTGGATCTCGGCTCAGACGTTCGGCAATTTCCTCAGGGTCCAAAGCCTCGGTGGCGCGTTTGACCAGCGCCAGCGCAGGAACACCCCACAACCGTAGAATTGTGAGAATACGCTCGCCATAGATGCCGTTGATACAAACGAGCGGCCTGTCGGCCTGGGAGACAAATGAAGAAAGGGCGGCTTCCATTCCGAACGAGCCGCCTCCCTGGATGGGGACCACCGAATAGGCTTCTGCGTTTCCCGACAGATTGAGCACCAGCCGCCTCATGCGGGCCGTCACTTCCTTGAATTCGAAATCACGAGATGCAAGGTCAAGCTGCATCTGGGTCTTAACCGTCGACGAGAGCGACATTGGACCAGGTGTCAGCAAAGAGCGCGGCTGAGTTGTCACGTCATTCTCCATCATAGTGGTATCTACCAATGGGTCCGGAGCATTACCGCACGCCCGGCGGACGAAGCCCGATCAAAGCTGCGGTAAAGAGCGAGGAACGACCCATCTCCTTCGCTGTGGTGCGGAACGCAGTAAGTCCCGTCTCTGTCGATGCGGCTCTGTCGATGCGACGCTTCGCCTGACGACCGCCGGAAGCGAACCGGAAACCACGCTTCACAGCTTCCCCCAGATGCCGAGCCGCGCCGTCAAAGCATCTCGCTGATATCATCCGACCCTCCTGAAAATCGAGTTGCGACCACGTTGCCGATCGCAATCGGTGCGACCGCCAGTCTCTCCTGGCACTGAGCGTCGTTGTACCGCCGACCGGTACCGCGCCGCTGCGAAGCCATTGCAGCTGTGCGGGTTTGAGCTCTGTCGCGAGTGCGGAGAATTGCCAATCTGCTATGTCTGGCCGGTGGTCGTCAGTTGCATATCGACAAGTTCGCCAACGGTCTGCTTGGGACCATCGCGCGTGAATGCCAACTTAGCCTCAGCTGATCTCGAACAGCACTTGGTGGCGGAACACGTGTCGCTTGATACAGAGACTAGAGACATTCGCAATCTCGTTACTCATGGGAGAGCTGTAGAGAACCGAAGACCGCCGCCGCCCGGCTTCGAGAAGGTACAACTTGACGCTAGGTGCGATTCAAGCCCCCTCGAGAACTCGTTCTTAAATATATTTCCAGGCTCGAAGTGTCCGGGTGCGACGACAACAAGGGCCGCATCCACGATTACGAGTCGTCAAGGGATGCGTGTTTCGGAAAGCCCGGGACGTCGATTTCGGCAATCGGCGGACAGCGCTCTTAATTGTTGAGGCGTGCGTTTTGGTGAGTCGTGGATTCGTTCTCGCAGGCGATCGGTCTTCGCTGACGCTTGAGGCGTTGGGGCTATCTTGCTCGCAAACGACACTATGCCGGACGATCTACTCCATGGCGTACGGCTGCACCGAGCTCGCGAAGCGCCAAAGTGCAGTCTCCTTGCGTATTTGTCGCGATGTCTTGCCAGGGGCCCTTGATTGGGAGGCCTCCTGAGGGGCCGCGGCCATCCTGGTCGCGGGCGAATTTGCTCGAAAGATGCTTCACAATGCGAGGGCGCAACATGCTGCGCGAGGTCCGTTCGACCAAAGTGCTGAGAGGTTCATGAATTGTGCCGTCAACCCGGCAGGCGAATCGCGCGTGCGACATGGGCTACGTTCGGATTGGCGTGCTCTTCCACTGGCACGACGACCAGCGCGGCGTGCCGTCGTTTCCTTGCATCTTATCTCGCTCCGGGAAGAGACACTCCTCTTCGTTGTTCATTGAGCTCGCTTCGCCGCAAGTGAGCCCGGCAATTCGAGGGCCGGAGAACGGGAATGATCGTGGCGGTGCGTGACTTTCAGCACCCAAATCGCCAAAATGGCGCGTGGCGATACATCGGATAGTGTGTGATCGAGTTTAGCGAGCTCCGCCGCAGTGCCGAAAAGCCAGTGGCGCATCAATGGCAGCACCGAGCAAGGACATGGTGCTGTGCGCGCCGGGAGGGAGACGAAGATCGCGTTCGTGCGTGCTTCGCATTGTTGTCCAGAACCAAACATGCTTGACGTCAGGAATCAGCCAAGTTGTTCGCGAACGGACACTCGTCGGCTAAACCGCTCGGTGTTACCGTGGCCAAAACCCTGCAGCGCGCTGACCGGCGGGTGCGCGAAATGGGCGCTGTGTGCGTGTCTGGAGTGCGTTGCTCACGTGTCGCACCCGCAAGTTGGAGTATGATGATGCGCCGCATGGAATTGGCATGAATGCGATCGCATCGCGCGAAGGCCTGGACGGACATTTAGTCGCAGGATACGGCAGCGTGTCTCCGCGCCAAACATCACGCGCGTCGCGGTGCGCCTGGTCAGATGCACAAGAAGAGGGCGCCGGTGCCATTTTCCTATATTCGGGTGGGCAATGTGCCTAGGGCCGAGCGGGTAAACTATCTTGCGAGCACTGAGATGCCCTTGCGTGTTTGCCAACAGCTCGTGATCGTTGACTGTCCGGATCGGAAGAGCGAAGACGACGCACGCAACATTGATGGAACTCGTGTTGCACTCTGAAATCGCGTGACGATTTTTCTAAGAAGAAAGTCAATGCCGCTGTTCGTTACAACGATGCCACAAAAATGCGCTATCGGTCGCCGGAGTCCCGGAAGCGGACGCGAGATCGAGGATGAGACGCAACGCATACTCGCAACATCCGAGCAAGGTGGTAGGGCGATGCTCGGAACAACGGAGACGTCGTCATGCTGAATATAGCTTCCGTACGTGAAGGGTCTCAGTCAGTGTCGGAGACCGACCACGCCGTCCCCATCGTACCGTTGCACGAAAGCGCGCTCACCGGCGTCTTTGAAATTGCGAAGGTGCTTACCAGCCTGTGCCGGCTGGAAGTCACGTTGGCCAACGTCGTGGATCTCCTGCAATCCTTTGTGCAGACGCGGCACGGCATCATCTCTCTTTTCGACAATGATGGCCTTCCAGACGTTACCGTGGGCGCCGGCTGGACTGAAGGCAGCGATGAGCGGTACCGGATGTGTCTGCCGCAGAACGCCATCGACCAGATCGTTGCGACAGACATGCCGCTTGTGACCGACGACATCGCAGTCCATTCGGCCTTCAGTGACGCCGACCGGGACGTGCTCGGCGTCTCCGAAGCCACACGGGTGTCATTCATCGGGGTTCCGATCCGCATCGACACGAAAATCGTCGGCACGCTGACGGTCGACCGTATCCTGGACAACAGCTCGAACGTTCGGCTCGAGTCCGACGTGAGGCTGCTTGCTATGGTCGCCAATCTGGTGGGCCAAACCGTGAAGCTGCATCGGCTGTTCGCGAGCGACCGCGAGCGACTGATGGCGGAAAAGAACCGATTGCAAAAGCAATTGTCCGAACTCCAGCAACCTGCGCGCGAACGCAAGAGAATTGATGTGGAAGGGATCATCGGCGACAGTCCGGCGCTGAGCCGGCTGCTCGAGAAGATCGCGGTGGTTGCCAAATCGAACAGCACGGTTCTGTTGCGCGGCGAATCCGGTACCGGGAAGGAGCTGGTTGCCAAGGCCATTCACGCGCAGTCGTCACGCGCCAAGCGGCCCTTCGTCAAGCTCAACTGTGCGGCACTTTCCGAGACGGTGCTGGAATCCGAGTTGTTCGGCCATGAGAAGGGTGCATTTACCGGCGCCTTCAGTTCACGCAGGGGGCGCTTCGAGCTTGCCGACAAGGGGACGCTGTTTCTGGACGAGATCGGCGAGATCTCAGGCGCGTTTCAGGCAAAGCTGCTGCGCGTTCTGCAAGAACAGGAATTCGAACGCGTCGGCGGCAACCAGACCATCAAAGTCGATGTTCGCGTCATTGCCGCCACGAATAAGAACTTGGAAGAGGCCGTGGCAAGCAACGCGTTCCGCGCCGATCTTTATTACCGCATCAGCGTGGTTCCTCTGCTGCTGCCGCCGTTGCGCGAACGGCGTAGTGATATTCCGCTGCTCGCCGCCGAGTTTCTCAGGAACTTCAACGCTGAAAACGGCCGTACGTTGACTTTCGATTCGAGCGCGACCGACGTGCTGATGAATTGCGGTTTTCCAGGTAATGTGCGCGAGCTCGAAAATTGCGTGCAGCGGACGGCGACTCTCGCGCCGGGACCGTCGGTCCGCAGGGAGGACTTTGCCTGCTGCCACGGCCAATGCCTTTCCGCGATGCTGTGGAAGAGCGGACCGGAAGACATGCCGCTGCACGGACGTTCGATCGGACCAGGGTCCGTAAGGGCGAACGCGGCCTGCGCTGGAGCCGCTACGTCCGCCGCGGTTGCGCTCACGCCTGTCGACAGCGCGCAGGCGTCGCTCGGACCTGTCGGCGCTGCCCTCGTAAATGCTGGAGGGATGACCGATCCTGAGCGTGTCGTTGCGGCCATGGAGAGGTCAGGCTGGGTTCAGGCAAAGGCGGCGCGCCTGCTTGGCTTGACACCCCGCCAGATTGGTTACGCGCTGAGGAAATACCGCATCGAGATCAAGCGCTTCTAGGGGATTCTCGGTGTCGTGCCGTGTTGGTGCGCATGAGCGCTGTCGCGATGACGACGGATGTCGGACGTCTGTCGCCGTCCATGTCGGGCTACATGATCCTGACGCTCGCGGCACTTATGGTATGTTTGGTGACTCTTTGAACCACCAAATGGTACGACACTTGCTGTTCTCTCTCCGGTCCGCGAAATTTTCTGGAGAAGCACATGCACAATGTTGTCTGCGTCAAGCAGGTCCCTGATTCCGCACAAATCCGCGTGCACCCCGTGACCAACACGATCATGCGTCAGGGAGTGCCGACCATCATCAATCCCTATGACCTCTTCGCGCTCGAAGCTGCGCTGGAGCTGCGGGATAAGTTCGGCGGGGAGATCACCGTCCTCACAATGGGGCCGCCCTCGGCCGAAGACACCTTGCGCAAAGCACTGACCTTTGGCGCCGATCGCGCTGTACTGCTTACCGACCGCTACTTCGCGGGCGCAGACACCCTGGCAACGACCTACGCACTCGCGACCGCCATCCGCAAGATCGGGAGGGACTACGGCCCGCCCGACCTCATCTTCACAGGCAAGCAGACCATCGACGGCGACACCGCGCAGGTTGGGCCAGGTATCGCGAGGCGGCTTGGCGTGCTCCAGCTCACTTATGTCGCCAAGATCGGGACTCTCGATCTCGCCACACGCACAATTGAGGCGGAACGGCGCTCCGAAGGCGGCGTGCAGGTGCTGCGCTCCAGGCTGCCGTCGCTCATCACCATGCTCGAGGCGACCAGCCAGATTCGCCGCGGCACAATGGCGGATGCTCTGCGGGCGGCCCGAGCTCCGATCGTGAAATGGAATGCGCAGCAGGCCGGCGTCGAGGATATCTCCAAATGCGGTCTCAAGGGCTCGCCGACCGTCGTCAAACGTGTCTTCGCGCCCTCTGCGCGTGCTGAGAAGGCAACGCTGGTGGATGCTGCCGCGCGGCCCGCGCAAGCGTTGATCGACGCCATCTTCAAGCACGAGCCCAAGCTTGAAACCGAACTTGCGGCCCTGGCTCGGGGCTGATGATTTCGACAGTGTTGCACAACGAGCAATGTCAGACGACGTCCGTCGACAATGGGTTCACGTTGGCGGACGGCAGGTGGGTGAACATGGCGCTGCAAGTTGCGCGGCGGCTCTCGACTGTCAAGACAGCTTGCCGGATTCGAGTTCTCATTCCGTCCGCTCTCGGCCGGGGCGGGTTCGATGATCCTGCGATTGCACCGTGCCGTCGAGCATTTGGACGTATGGAGCGCAAGCGACGATGGCTTTTCGTTCGTGGTGACCTATCAGAGCCCCACGGGCCGCGGCTTTCGCGGACGTCCCGGCTATGTGGCGTCATGGCGTCGCCTTCATGGGGGGCGTGGCGCGATCAAGATCGCCGGCTCGCCCTTTAGAAGGTTCGCGGATGCCGAGGAGGCTTGCAACAAGATGCTGGAACTTCTGACGAGGTGAGGCTCAAAGCCAAATGACGGCGCGCAACGGGAGCGCGACCGCGATTCAAGGCACGCGGTTTGTGGACAGGATCTGAACGGTGAACCGCTTGGCCCAGTCCGGTTCGAAGCCGCTCTGCGCACCTCATCATCCGCGGCAGATCGTCGTTTCCTAACAACGGGCATCGATGCCTATCGACCTCTAACAACGCTGAAAAGACGCTCCTTTTCTAGGTGAAGATGCCGATCCAGCGTCGTGTGCAGCGCCGCCCGTAGCTCAAGCGGGATCGAGTCGTCTGTGTCGATCAATGCCCGAATCTTCAGAAACATCCGTTCGATTGATTCGAGCGTTGCCATCATTCGCAACGGTATCATCATTGCTTGTCTCCTTCGCGACAGCGCACAGGCGCGATCAAGCGAACCGCCACAGACTCTGGCGGTTCGGCAATTGCGGCGGGCGCGGGGCCGGCTTTCGCCGCAGCCCATAGCTGTCGACGTTTACGCGGTTTAGGTATGGTCATTGTCGCCATGTCTACAATCTGACGCAGCGTCCGGTTCAAGCCGTTTCGATAGCGTAGTTGAACTTATTTCCGTTCTGGAAACAATGTGACGCGCCTTCCGGCAACTGCGCGGCGTGACGGAACAGGCTGCTTCGGAGTCACCGGCCGGCTATGTTTGGATAGCGCTAACCGTAGGTCTGTCCATACCGGCTGCGCCCAAGGTTCTCCATGGGCGCATCAGGTGTTTCGCGACCAAACCATGATGCAGGCAGCGGAAGGTTTGACAGACGGCGCGGCGCCCGACGGCCCAGGCTTGGCGATTCTCTTTCCTCTACCTTCGTATCCGAGTGCGAGCACTGCCGATGTCGGTATCGCCGTGGTGCGACCGGGCGTCGCAGGTATCGCTGCAGTGGGTCTGCAGAGCGCAGGAACGCATCGGTAGCCATCGAACCCGCTGCTCAAATCGGGGGGATGTATTTGCAAACTGACCTGCGTCCGACAGACGCACCGCTCGCGCGCCAAGCGCCGCGCGTGAGTTCGACCTCGGGATCGCCCCGACTCTCGCGGCGACGTCCAGAGCGAGGGCCGGATCGACGGTCAGCGAATCGGTTTCATGGTCGTCACCGATTCGTCGGTGGTGACACCGGACAAGACCTCGATCGCCCGGTCTGGGCCGCGGTCCTCGCGCAGCCAGTACAACGCGACCGTCGCCACCATGGTGCTGTCGAATGAGGCATCGTCGGAGAACCTGCTCGGGCGTTAACTTCCTGTCCAGGCTGAAGCGGTTGAGTTCGCCGACGGCCAGACGATCCTGTGCAGTAGCTCGGCGCCGCGGTCGCCGGGTCGACCGGCGAACTCTTACGCGCCGTGCGGCGCGACGGTACGCCAAATATCGCACATTGTCCGGCGACTGAATTCGGACCCAGCGATAGGGTGCGCGCGACCACGGCCTGATCTCCGGGGTCAAATTGTCGAGCACCAGGTCCCTGGCGCTGGTCCGTACCACCAGAACGAGATGATGCTTGCCCCAACTGGTCACGACCTCGGCGAGAAGCAGCGTCCGCGCGGGCCATCCGCCGTTGAGAAGCCTATGGCGCTTGTTGACGGCGTAGTCGTTGCAGTCGCCGCGCTCCGGATCAATGAGCCAGGCTTCTGGCACCAGACCGAGCTCGCTTCGTTCTGGGATGATGGCGAGGTTCACGGTCTGGTTGATCTCGTTCAGACGTCTCCACCGTGCCTCCGTCAGGAGGACCGGACCGCCTCGAAAGAGCGGGCCGCCACGGCATTCCTTCTGGTAGCGCTCGCAAAACATGGTGTGCGCCATCGGGGGCAAGCGCCGGACCGTCAAACTTGAGATGCGCGGGCGTCGACGGGGGGACGGTCGGCATGCCCGCCAACGTCCCGTCGTCCGATCGAGCGGCCGTCATCGTTTGACAGATGATCATGATCGTGGCGGCTGCGATCGCAGCCAGGATCGACGTCCTGCGCATGCTGTTGCTGACAGACGACCGATCGGATCCGGAGATCGCGAGCAGGAGTCGACCGACCAATTGCGGTGCAGGTCTGAGGCTGCCCAGCGGTACACGGAACGCCACCATCCGAACGTTCGGTCATCTGCAGCGCGTCCGTGACGCCGCAATCCGCAAATCATTGACGGGTCTACTTCGATCCGGCAACCAGTTCGGCGTGACTCCAAAAATGCAAGAACAAATGCAAGAAAGAATGCAAGACATGTGCAGTCGCTGTTACCGCCCGAGGAGAGATTGGGGACGAGCAGAAGTCCCAACAACCCGGTCCGAAATCGTGCAATCTGACGCCACGTGCGATTCAAGCCCCGGTGTAGTGCGATATGTTCGGACTCATATCGCTCCTGAACAATTTTCTGTGCAGAAGCGTTCACCAAAAAGTGGCAGTTCTGTTTATCGCCGAGGAGGGTCTGACCGACACCGTGATCCGCGCAGAGAGCCGCGGCCAAGGCAATCGGTCGGGGGAGGAATCCCAAAGCACGTCACACCAGCTTTCGTCGGTAGACGATGACGGACAGTTCATTTGCGGTCAGACACGGTCAGTACATTGCCGTTAACTGGAGGCCTGGTTTCACGGAAGTCCGTTTGGTCGAACAGTGGTTTTGCGTCCTTCTTGAAGAAATTGCGACTTCCGCGCGTGAACTCCCTACGTATCAATACGGAAACCGGATGCCGCATCGCTTGGTCCGGCCGTTGCATGTCGATCGCCATGAACCGCAAAGATCCATTGCACGGTCCGAAACATTGGCTGCAGCGAGCTGAAGCGACGCTGGCTAAGGCGGAGTCGTTCGCATGTCCAAGGTCGAAAGGCAGGCTGCTTAAGATCGCGGACGAATATTACGAGCTGGCACGATCGGCGGCGGAGCGGGAGAGGTTGACAAATGACGCCAATTGAATTTGCCGACCTGGCCGCTTCCCGACAAGAGTCCAGCTAGCTCGAGCCACGAGCATTTGAAGTGTTTCCTTCGCTCGCATCGGCCAATCTGCTCGCCAGTCGGTGTCGCACGGGTCATAAACCGCACGCAGGAATCTATTCTCGACTTTGGAATCCCAAAGATATTTCAGCCGCTCGACCCGATCGATCGGTCAAAAGGGGCGCAGCCATCGCGAGAAGAGTGGGTGCGCCCGTCCATGATCGGGCGCGTCTTGCAAATATGAATGGGAGTCGTTCCTGCTATTCGCAGACGCGACGGATTATCATCGGATCATGCGGGGCGGCATGTGTCTTGCTGAAGCGTCGTGGGGAGGTGGCGCGGTCTTTGCCGCACCTGTGCCTCACCGGCCCGACGCACCTTCTGCCCGGCAAGGTGCGTCGGGCTTCTTCAAGCGGCTCGACTGAGGGAGGGGCGGTCAGCCGCATCGGAAGGTCCGGGTCGTGTTGGCGCGATGTTGAATGATTGACACCTTCCATCGGCGTTGTCGGAGTTCGGACACCGCCGGGCGCCCTGGACATTGTGAACCGGTTATGTCTCCGGGGAGCGCCAACACGGGCAACAATCACTCGGCTTAGAATAGTGAGTGTTCCGCCCAAAACCTTTCGGCGACCGCCGTGGCATATAATTTGCTGCAATCATCTTGGGCATGAGCATGGGTACCCCCTGCGCCGCGTTGATGCCCCAACCTAACCAGGTTGTGCTCGACGCACCTCCAATCCCCCCGGGGGGCGTCGAGCTTTTTCGTGCCGTTTCGTCGGTGGGATGTCTTGTATCCTTGCTCGGACCCGGTCGTCACTTGGAGCCATGACGCTGCCCGAGGAAGGCAGGAATCCAGCTCACGATCCGACGTCCAAGAGGTGGCTGAAACAAGGAAATCCTGGTCACGGATCGACGACACCGGACTCCAGCAAGAATGCCTTGGCGTCGGCAGACTTGCATTTCACGCCGGTAGGCCAGCTAACTGAAGAACTCGTGGCGGAACTGCCACCACACGCTTACCGCTGCGGCAACAGCCGCGCCGATGAATGTCTTGGGAGCGTCAGCGTAGTAGGCGATGAACATCGTCCACACGCTCACTGAGAACGCGACGCACCAAATCACTCGTGTCCACCTTTGGTGCTGGCGCTGTCGGCGAGGGGCTTGGGCAGCGCGCTGAACACAGCACGCGCTTGCGGCGAGCTGCGGCCGCTCATCGAACGACGCTGGGTACAGCTGCTCATCCAGAGGAGCGCGACGAGGAGGATTGCTACAAGCGACCAAAAAAAATGCAGCAGGCACACGTCAGAATGCGATGCGCGCACCGCTTTCTGCGCTTTGATCGGGAGGCGTCTTCGTTCGCGCCAGTACATCGTCGGTACCCATCCATGTGCTGATCGATCCAGGCTCGAGCTGGGATCACAGCGTTCGGCGATCATCAGGTCAGGTGAATGGCCCGATGCTCGCCGGATGATGATCGAAACCTTGCCGGCGCTGGTCGTTGGTCGAGCGTCGGATCCCAACCGGCAACGCGTCCACGCGCCAGTCGAGCGCCTCGAGCACGGGGCCGTGGCGTACGATGATGCCGGGAGCCGTCGGCCTCCCAGCGAATCGCTCTCCGGCCCTTGCGTCGCCTCACGCAGCGCTCCTTTGTGCAGCGCGGCGTCTTGTCAGATGACCATCGAGCTTCGGCGGCATCAGCCAAGCGCGGGGCTGGCCTCGTAGACGACCAATTCGGACGTTCGGACAAGCCGAACTCTCACAGCCGACCACGAACTGATCGACACGCCTGATCTTCACGACCCTCTACAGGTCTCGACGGCAAGGAGTCATGAACGCCGAACGAACTCACCGCCTCAAGCACGGCGACTCTAAAAAGCGTCTCGGTACGATTGCCGATGCGACTTTTCCAAGCATTCCGCTCGGGGCATCTCTGCGCAGTGCGCGCACGTCGCAGTCCTGTGCTAAAGCACGAGCTCGCTGGAGTTCACCTGGTGTTTCAGTGTGTCGGCGCCATCGGCGCCCAGCGTTTTTAGTGGTCAAGGTCCGTCCGAGGAAGATCGGCAATCTCGTCGGCTCCGTGATGTGGCGGAACAATTGTCCGGTCGCGCCAAAGCTTAATACAGCCGCATCACCGGCAGATCGCTTCATCGTTGTGGATATTGGTCCGGCGAAGGTGGCGCCGACCGCAACGTCGATATCTGCCGCCTGCCCAGTCACGATTTGGTTCAAGGCCGTCTTGATCAGGGTGGATCGAGCAGGTCTCATAAGGAACTCCCGCGTTGGTGGCTTGTGAGCAATCGTTGAACTGCCGCGTTATCCGTCTCAGCAATCGGTGTGCCGCGCGAACCGGCGCTGTGGCTATGCCAAGATGCGAGAAAAAGGCTGGTCTTGGCGTCGCCGCGACCGAATGGTGTCGTGGCTGTCGTCCGGTTGCCGACATCTTTGTCTCGAACTGGACACGATTGAGAGATGATGGCGACCTCTCCCGCGACCCAGTGACCGCATCGCGTTGGCACTTGCGACCGCCTGAGGTTCGATCAGTCATCACGGCCCGCCGTTCGCCGCCGGCCGCCCTCTTCAGATCAACCAAAGGACCATCTTCGTTGGACCGCCTTGTTTGTTAGAGGAGCAATTGGGTGGCGACACGCATTGCATGTGGTTCAACTAGGCCAAAGCCGATGGCTTCATCAGGGGCCGACCCCTGACGTATCGGCTCACGCGTCTGTGGTCGAAAGGCCAGATCACTCTGACATCCCCGAAGCCAAGATCAGCTACACCAGCCAATAAATCACTAGCGGAAGATAGTGGTCGAGAATTTTCGCATTGGCGGCTGGCGTGTCGCATGCAGAGCGGTCATGGCGTGGGAACAGCAAGGCCAGGCAGCAATCGCGTCTTCAATTTTATTCTTCACATCGCGAATCTGGCTTGCCTAGGAAATATTTTGTGCTGTTCATGAAATTGGCGGTTTCGGCGATCTCGTCCAGCGAGGCGACCGACGGACCAAGGATATGGAATACGGCAAAGATGATCTGGCCGGATCTCACCGCATCCAGGAATCCGGTGTCGCGCAGGACGCTGGTCCATGCCCAGATCAAGTTCATCCCTTGCATCGTTGGGCTTGCAATCCTCCGCGCGGTCTTGAGGCCGACCAGTGCCAATTCGTCGGAGCAATTGTCGGGGTCCCGAGCTCACGACACCGCGCGGTTCGATCATCGGAAGTGCTGCGTTTCACCGTCCGCTCGGAACCGAAATCCATTTGCAATTGGAAGCGTCCCAAGCATGGTTTGTCGGCACCCTTCGTATTGTACGACCTGCGAGTCGATCGCCGCCATGTGTTGAGCTTTTAAGTAATCAAAATCGGGGATTCCGCGGGCGATCGCGCCTGCATTTTGCAACTCATTGAAAGCCTCGCGCGTGACCGGCACCCGCTTGTTTGGACGGCGACCGTGGCTGCCAAACGGCTGCGACTAGCCACTACTGGTCGTATCTTCGGTAATTAGCGAATAGCTTGTGCTGCGACCGCCGGCCGCGTCCTTGGTCAGCACGCGCTTTGCGACAAGGTCGTCGATGTCGCGCAGAGCTGTATCCTGCGAGGACTTCGTTAGCTGCGCCCATTTTGACGAGGTAAGCTTGCCTTTAAAGCCCTCGAACAGGCGCTCGATCATCGCTCGCTGCCGGTCGTTAAAGGTCTGGTCGGCGTGCTTTTTCCAGAAGCGCGCTTTTCTAAGAACTGACGCCAGGATGGTGTCGGCGCGATCGAAAGCGCGGTCGAGACAATCGAGAAACCATTCGAGCCACTCGGTAATGTCGAGATCGCCTTTCTGTGCGGCTTCCAGAATATCGTAGTAGGCATTGCGCTCCTGCCGGATCTGGGCCGACATGCTGTAGAAGCATTGCGAACTGTTCTCGGAGCGGGCCAGCGCCATGTGGGCAATCGCACGCGCGATACGACCATTGCCGTCTTCGAACGGGTGGATTGTGACGAACCAGAGCTGTGCAATCGCCGCCTTCAACACCGAATCGATATCTTGCGTGTCATTGAACCAATTGATGAAGGCTTTCATCGCATCGGCTAGCAATGCTGCTTTGGGGGCTTCGTAGTGCACACGTTCGCGGCCGATCGGCCCCGAGACGACCTGCATCGGTCCGGATGCGTCGGTACGCCAGTTAGCGACAGTGATCTTGGTCATTCCGCTGTGTCCCGTCGGGAAGAGAGCGGCATGCCAACCAAACAGACGTTTGGAGGTGAGGGGAGCGTCGTACTGTCCTGTCGCGTCGAGCATCATCTCGACGATGCCCTCGACGTTACGTTCCGAAGGGGTAAGCGCGCCGATATCGACCCCAAGGCGGCGCGCCAGCGACGAACGCACCTGCTCCCGGTTAAGAACCTCGCCTTCGATCTCGCTCGATTTGATGACTTCCTCGGTGAGGGCCTCGAGGTTGGCTTCGGTCTTAAGTTTGAAGCCGAGTTCCTCCATGCGCCCAGCAAGGCGTCCCTGGTGATTGCGCACCGCCGCCAGCTTCTGGGTGATCTTTGAGGCGTCCCAGGTGAACTGGGGCCGGTCCTTTAGCTCATGGATATAGGTCGCCATTCTCCGCATCCTCTGCGGAGAATATGGCCCCTAATCTCCGCAAGAGCAATATTATTCTCGCATCCAATGCGGTGAAGATGGTGAGTAATCTCCCCAACTTACCGAGATAGCCCCAGCAAGAGGTCGCTGACCGGCTCGGTGTCAGCCGGACACCATCCAGAATTGGGAAAGTAACACCCCGATCCCGCAAACCGTCGATATGAGTTGCAAGGTCTGGGAGCACCGTCTCCAACAGGAGAACCCCGCAGTCGGTCCGCTCACGCTGATCTACAGCGATGCGCCGATGTTCGTGGACCCCTAATCGTCGTCGATTATATTCAGCTCATGCAAGGCACATCCCATCGGGCTGCGCCGAACCGCGTGCGGGAGGTGACGGAGATTACGGTTGGCCTGAAGGCCCTCGCCAAGCAACTCAACGTGCCGATCATCGCCTTGTCGCAATTGTCGCGGCAGGTCGAGAACCGGGAAGAGAAGCGTCCGCAACTGTCGGACCTGCGAGAGTCCGGCTCGGTTGAACAGGATGCCGACGTAATGCTTTTTGTCTTCCGCGAGGAGTACTGCCTGAAAGGTCGGGAACCGGCAGCCGGGACCGATGCTCATATCACGTGGGCGGCGGAGCTCGAGGCCTCCCGCGGGAAGGCCGAGATCATTATTGGGAAGCAGCGGCACGGGCCGACGGGCACTGTCAATCTGTCATTCCAAGGCGAGTTCACGCGATTTTCCGATCTCGCCGCTGCGCCCCGTTCATTATTGCCCGTCGCCTTGAAGTCGGCGCTCATCGGCTGAATGCGCCGCGTTTGGTTACCGGAGCGCCGGGCGGTGGGCTCGCTCTACGAGCTTGTTTTGGTCGCCGGCCGCGGCACACCGAACCGAGTAGGGTGTGCCGCAGCGATCCCGGCCTCTCTCGGCGTTGCCGACGATGGCAAAGCGTGCTCGCCGGAGGAACCCCGATTCTTGCTCGCATCGCCTATTGTCAGCCGATCACCCGCAGCGAGCTGTCGCCCCGTTCCGCAAACGGATCCCTTGAAATCATGAGCCGAAGACGTTATGTTCAACGAAAGCGAAATTTGTTGTACAAGAGCGCCGAATGCCGAAAGTCGCGACAAGGAAGTCCACATCCCGAGTCAAACGATCCGCGGTCAGCCGCCACGCCAAGACCGGTAAAATTGCGGCGAGCGGTGGCTCACGCTTTGCCGCGATCATGACCGCTGCTGAACATTCGGGATTGCTCGGGGAGAAGAGGGCACGGATCGCCGGCCGCATCAGTCCGGAGCTTATCCATCGGGCGAAGCAGCAGACCGGGATCGCGACTGATACGGATCTCATCGAGTTCGCGCTCGCCAGCGTCGCTCTCGATGACAATTTTGGCGAGACGTTCCGGAAGACGATGGGTTCGGTCGATCCCGACCTGAAGCTCGGATTCTGAGGTGGCGCAATTCGACTTCGCTGCGGCGCTTCGCTGGGCACGCTTCGACCCTGGCGCGACATTGACGAGGCGTTCGGATCATAGACTTCCGTTCGCTGGTGATACGCCCGAGGCGGGGCAAGAGCTCTTGCTCGATACCTGCGTCTACATCGATGGTCTGCAGGGGCGCGCCCCGAACGCGGTCGCTGACCTGTTGAAGATCAGGCACGCCAATCACTCGACCATCGCTATCCAGGAGTTGATGCATACGGTCGGGGTGCTTGATCCCAAGCATCTTGGCACGCGCGTGGCGGTCAAGCAGATTGGCACATTGATCGCGAACATGCCGTCTCACCGGATCTTTGCGCCGGATGCCGAGATCGCCGGCCGCGCCGCGCTCCTCTCGGGCATGCTCTGCCGCCTGCAAGGCTACCAGAAGGACCACAAGCTTCGTGCACTTCAGGATAGCATTCTATTTCTGCAAGCCCAAAAGGCCGGATTCACTGTCCTCACGGCCAATGTGGCGGATTTCGACTACTTGTTGCAACTGATCCCTGCCGGTCGTGTGCTGTTCTATCGACGATGAGGTTAATACATTGCTTCCCGGCTTGGTTCAGGTTGTGGATGTCACCGACATCGAGGACGTCGACCGCGTGGAAGGAGTTACCATCCCGACTTGTGGCCGGTTTCTCATCAGCAGTTTCTTTACCGCCTTTGACAAAGATTCCCAGGGAGTGAGTCGTGAGGCCGAACGATTATGATGCGATGGCAGCCGCCTACAGCGCTGACAACGAGCACAACGCTTGGAACGCGCTCCATGAAAGGCCTGCCATTCTCGCCTTGGCTTGGCTGGTGACGTGGCGGGCTTGCATGTTCTCGATGCGGCCTGCGGTAGTGGCGCCCACGCCGCAGCGCTGATCAATCGCGGTGCGCTTGTATCGGGCTTTGATCTCAGAAGGCCTCTTGGCCATCGCACGAGAGCGTCTTGGCGATGCTGTTCCGTTAGCACAGGCAGATTTGAGTTCGGTGCTCCCCTATGCCAATGGTCAGTTCGATATGGTGCTTTCTCCCCTTGCCATGCACTATATCGAGCACTGGGCCGTGCCACTTGGGGAATTCGCGAGGGTTCTAAAAAAAGGCGGTCGTCTGGTATTTTCAACTCATCATCCCTTCATGGATCATACGGCAGCCAAAGGCGAAAACTATTTCGCGATCTATCCGTTCGAGGAAAAATGGCAGCGCGGCGACCTACAAATTTCAATGCAGTTTTGGCATCGCCCTTTATATGACAAAAGCCGTCAACGAAGCCGCCTTTTCGATCGAGCGAATCGATGAACCAATGCCGCTCGATCAAGCTCAGGAACCATATCCGGACGCGTACCGGATGCTGACAACATCGCCACGCTTCATATTTTTCTCAGCACGAAAGCTCTAGTCGACTTGGCGTTCGCCAGATCGCTGAAGGTGGAGATCGAGCGGGCCGGCCTCACCCGAAAGAAGTCGTTGAGCGGGGTGGCCTCAGCGTGCCCGACTATGGTGGCAGCGAACGTGATGAGATCAGGAAGCGGGTCGAGAGTTTCAAATCGCATCAAGAGCGCTTCACCCCCGCGAGTTCACTCCGCTGCGCCCCGTCTGACACGCTATTTCTTTTGCTGGCGCACGCCGAATGAAGGCCGGATTACAATTGGACTGCACCCCGTAAGTGAGACACGCTAATTTCTGTGACAGGTTGTCCCTGAGGATGACCGATGACAGACAAAATGGCGATCAGAACGTTTCCGACTTCGTTGGTGCGGCGGGCGCCGGGGTTGTCATGTTTCGCGCCTGCCGTTATGCTTCACCTCGGCACATACTGACCTGCAACCAATAGGATCGCACTATGCCGACCGCGGGCCTGGCCCCCCTCGACGAGACCATCACCATCGAGCAACTCACGCGCGATCCTTATCCGATCTACCGGCGCCTCAGACGCGAAGCGCCCGTATTACGGGTCAAATCCGTGGGGCGCACCTTCCTCACCAGGGCCGCCGACACCAAAGACGTGAAGGACAATGCGGCGTTGTTCAGTTCCAATGATCCGAACACGCCGATGGAGCGCGCCTTTCGCGCGCGTACGCTGATGCGCAAGGACCACGACGAGCACCGGTCCGAACGCATGGCGATGATGCCGGCCTTGATGCCCAAGACGATCGAAACCGACTGGGCGCCGTTGTATGCGAAACTGGCCGCGGCGTATCTTGACCGGCTGCCTCGCGGCGAGGTGGTCGATGTCTTTCCCGCCCTCGCGGGACCGCTTGCCGCGCGGATTCTGGCGCATGTGATGGGCGTTCCGGACGCCAGCGATGAGGACATGCAGCGATGGTCGCAGACGCTGATCGACGGCGCCGGCAATTTCGGTTGGACGCCGGGGCCTTTCGAAGCGACCGACATCGCCAATGCGGAGATGGACAGATGTATCCGTGCCAACGCCGAACGCGTGCAGGCCGAGCCGGATTCCTCAGCGCTCTCCTTCATGGTGAACGCGAAGAACCCGATTCCAGAAAGCCAGATGATCGCCAATGTAAAGATCGCGATCGGCGGCGGCATCAACGAGCCGCGCGACGCCCTGCTGACGATTCTCTACGGGCTGCTCACCAATCCTGATCAGCTTGAAGCCGTGCGTGCAGGCGGCAAATGGCGCTCCGCCTTTGAGGAAGGGGTGCGGTGGGTAGCGCCGATCCAGGCAAGTTCACGGTTCGTTATGGAGGACACGGAGATTCGCGGCTGCTTCATCCCGAAGGGCGACACCGTGATGACGATCCAGGCGTCGGCCAACAGAGACGAGGACGTCTTCGAAGATGGCGAGAACTACAACGGCCTGCGCGAGCCCAATCCTCACCAGGCCTTTGGCAACGGCCCGCATCATTGCGCGGGCGCGCACCTGTCGCGGCGCACCGTTGGCGTCATCCTGCTCCCCATGCTGTTCGAGCGCTTCCCCAACATGACCTTGCCTGATCCCGGGAGCGTGCGCTGGCACGGATTCGGTTTCCGCGGCCCGCTCAATCTGCCGCTTCTCCTGCAATAGGACCGGCGCGAGGTGCATAGTTTCCTTCTCGCCGGTCTCAGTCATCGCGCAAGCTGGCGAGGCGATTGAATAACTTCGGGAGTGGGATGTCGAACAACGCCGAGATGCTGCGCGTGTTGCGCAACGTTAACGCGCGGATTCGTTTCGTGCGCTGGATCGACATGGACCGCATCAACCGCTCCAACACCCAGGCCGAACATCGCGCCGTCGTCGAAGGATTGAAGGCGCGCGACAAGGACACCTGTGTCTCCGTGCTCGAGAAGCATATCGACGCTTTGCGCTCAGCAATCCCGCCTTGGTGAGCGCTCCTTCTAAAAAATCGTTCTCCAGCGTCAGCTCTCCGATCTTGGCGTGCAGCGACTTCACATCAATGGCGGGTAACGCCGCCGCTGTACTGCTGCCGCCCGGACCGAACACATCGGCGGCGCCGCCCTCAAGCTGCGCTTTCCACGATGTGATCTGATTGGGATGAACGTCGAATTGCTCAGCCGACTGAGCCAGTGTCCGGTCACCCTTGACCGCGGCAAGCGCCACCTTCGCCTTGAAAGCCGGTGTGTGGTTCCGGCGTGCTCGTCTGCTCATCGTCTCTCCTGATTCGCGGGCCAATCTTGCCCGCCGTCAGGCAGAAACTCCACTTATCGACCTGTTCAGATTTGCGGAGCCGGCTCTAGCACCCGGTCGTCTGCTGCAGGGAGATCGAGTTGTTTCCAAACGGTCGAACGCAACGTAAAGGCCCGGCATTATTGCCGAGCCTTTGTTGTTTTGATCGAGCCTCAAAGCTTGGACTTAGAAGTCCATACCGCCCATGCCGCCCATTCCGCCGCCACCCGGAGGCATGCCGCCGCCGCCAGCGTTCTTCTTCGGCAGTTCAGCTACCATGGCTTCGGTGGTGATCAGGAGCGCTGCCACAGAAGCCGCGTTCTGAATCGCCGCACGAACCACCTTGGTCGGATCGATGATGCCCTTGGAGATCAGGTTGACGTATTCGCCGGTCTGCGAGTTCGATAACGTGGGTCATGAGAGCTGACCTGTTGCGTGAATTGAGACCCGCGTCGCACCGGCAAGTGAAACCATTTCGAATTCTCGGGGGTTGGATGCCAGGAGAATCGCCCGTGAAGCGAATTCTGAAACCGGTCACTTATGTTCTGGCCGCCGCCCTGTACTTTTTGGTGGACGCGGCTTTCATGGCCATCGCCAAGCCGATCTCGGACTGGCTTGCCAGGCATGTCGCGCTGAGGCGATTGAGCGCCTGGATCAGATCGTTGCGGCCCTACCCGTCGCTGGCGTTGTTCTCGGTACCGGTGATCATGCTGGAACCGGTCAAACCGGTGGCGGCTTATCTGGCGGCTACCGGCCAGCTGGTCAGCAGCGTTGTGACATTGATCGTCGGCGAACTTCTAAAGCTCGTGCTGGTCGAGCGCCTGTTCAGCCTTACCCGGGACAAACTGATGAAAATTCCAGCCTTTGTCTGGGCGTACACAAAATTCCGCGAAGCCAAGGCTTGGCTGGAAGCCACCGAGGCTTGGCAAGTCATTCGCGCAATCAGCAAGGCCGCCCGCCAGCATCTAATCCGAGATGAAAAAATCCGCTGCGGTGGCGTTTCGGCAGTCTTGAACACTGCGGTGGGCGCTAATCCGAGAGAGGCCCCGGGCCTTCGATCCCGGCGAGAATGGGCAAATAGCAATCGCCTATGCTGAGGCCAAGCGGGCTAGCGCGGCCGTCTAATCCTGGCAGCTGCCGAAACTGCCGAAGAGCCGCTTAGTCTGTTGTGCGCTCAAAGCGACATCGGCGGAGGGTTAGATCAACGCGTTCGTGGTGTCTTTCGCACACTGAGGCGGTAACGTTGATCAGTTAGGTTAACGGGCGAGTTTCGTTGTGCTGTAGCCACTGGCCGTTATTGTCCCGCAAAACGAACTCTTTTGTTTTAATGATTGATCGCGATGAAAAGACCGCTCGAAGTTTTGAGTGAGGTAGTTTGCCCTGCCTGCGATGGCACGGGGCTTCAGAAGGTCAATCAGCCAACGCAACCGGGTCACAAGATCTTTCCCCCGAAATGCACACGATGTCTCGGAAAAGGTCGCATAACGAAACCCGCCGCACCGTGAGTCAAATCCATCCGCCGGTCGCACTAGAGCGTGATGTTTTTATACGGAAACATACCCTGAGTTTTTGAAGTAGTTGGCGCACTCCTGCGTGGAGAAGAGATCGAGGAGTTTGCCGACCGTTTGCCAGGTTGCCTCGACATCGCGGGGCTCTGCGGCTCGGAGCAGGTGTTTGATTTTGGCGAAGACCTGCTCGATGGGATTGAGATCAGGGCTGTAGGGCGGCAGGAAGAGCAGATGCGCTCCCTTGGTGCGAATGGTGTTGCGGGCCGGCTTACCCTTGTGACTGCCGAGGTTGTCGAGGATGACGACCTCGCCCTTTGCCAGAGTTGGCGCCAGCACCTTCTCGACATAGAGGGTAAAGAGTTCGCCATTGATGGGACCATCGATGACCCACGGCGCGCTGATCCGGTCGTAACGTAGCGCCGCGATGAAGGTCATGGTCTTCCAATGGCCGAATGGCGCAGGTGCCTCGAGACGCTGCCCACAGGGTCCCCAGCCACGCAGCGGCGCCATGTTGGTTTTGATCCAGGTCTCGTCGATGAAGACCAGGCGCGAAGCGTCAATCCTGCCTTGATGCGCCTTCCAGCGCGTCCGCCTACGGGCGACGTCGGGGCGATCTTGCTCGGCCGGCTTGATCGTTTTTTTTGAAGGTCAGCCCCTCGGCGTGAACAAAAGTCCACACTGCCCGCACGTCTGTCTCAATGCCGCGCGCCGCCAGTTCCCTCGTCAGCTTGCGCAGGGTGAACGGCCCCGAGCGAACGCGTTTGCGCAGCCAGTCGGCGTTGGCGCCGGACAGAACCGGCCTCTTGTGACCACCAATCTTGCCGGGCGACAGGCCTCCGGTCTCCCGCCTCAGATTCTTCCACTTTGTCACACAGGAGGGACTGATCTGAAGTGCTTCGGCAATCGAACGAACCGTCTCGCCGGTGTCAGCCCGCGCCAGAGCGCGTTCGCGAATATCTTCCGAGTAGGGTCGTGTCATCCATGCTGGCCTCCGTTCCCCAGCACGGAGCTTGAATCAGAAATTCTCCCAGCTGGGAATCCCGATTCCGGTAAAAAACAACATGCTCTAGCGAGCCTTGCCCGACCGAGCTGACGGCCACGTGCATCTGTCGAGGCGCGTTGTCTTCGGCAGGTTGCGCTTACTTACTCCCGCTCTAGTTGAAGGCGACCGCGCGCTTAGCTCCTTCGGATCACCCGTCCAGGGTTGGCCCGCGTTATGCCTCTAAGATGGCGGAGGGGAGCGAAGCGCAAGGAGGCGGGACCTTTGGGCCATCAGTGGGGGAATACTTGCGGTCGGCGTTATCGCTTGGGTAATTTGGGGCAATCCAGAAAGCATCCCGCGAATGCATGCGCCTCAGGCGATGGCGGCAGATCCTGATCTAAGGCTCGTCTCGCAGCAAAGTCCCTACATGCGAAACGAGCGATAAGGCTATCGCTCTATAGGGCGCGTACTCCTAAACGTCGGCTTCCAGCCATAACGGAGAAGTTGCCCAGTTCGGTCGTCATCGGCGGCTTATGCTCACCCAAGTGCGGCCGCGTTTCTAACTGTGCCGCGCCCTAGGGCGGCGGACGAATTGAAGGCAAAACAGCGATGACCAGCATGGCGATAGCGAGGATCGTAACCAAGCTAGGTGTTGAGCGGAGCAAACGGGTCATGCGGAGGTTCGGTCATCTCCGAAGCGACGCGATTGTCCGGCCCACTCGGAGCGCCGGGCGTAAGAATAGTTGTTTGCGAGCGCTTTGAGGCCGCTCTCCGTGCGAAAAAGATGTACAGCAAATAGGCGTCGACCAAAATTGTGAGGGCCAGGACGACATAGGCCCAGGGGCTTTCGATCAAATTCAACTCGATCAATACGCGGGAGAAGCCGAATCCCACGACCCACGCGTCAAAGCTCATACATACCCGACGAAATGTCTCGGCATCCAGATGGCGGATGACGTAGGCACCGAGCGGTACTCCAACCGCAACGCAGGGAACCAACACCCATAAGAGCTTCCCGCTTTCAGCTGTAAACAGGCCAAGCTGGTAATAGACGATGGCGGTCACGCTCGACTCGACCACGCGAACCAATGCCAGACCGGCCCGAAACTCGGTTTTGACCAGACCTTGGTTGTTGAACAGGATCGCCAACGGCGGTCCCGAAATGGTGGAGACCGAATACAGGACGCCCAGCGCGGTTCCAAAGGGAAGACCGACCAGCCATGTCGACCGAATTGGTCTTCGCCAACCGGCTGCCTGAACCAGGATGAGAGGCAGAATAAGTGTGTAGGTCCCGAGTTTGATCCAGCCTGGCTGAAGCGAAGTGAGAACCAAGGCTCCGATTCCGATGCCGGGGAGGAGTCCGGTGACGATTGGAAACACCCTTTTCCATACAGCTGCAACGCCCTTCAGATTGATGAATAGAACGTAGAAGTTGGTGACAACCTCGACCAGGACGACGGCGGGATTCAGGATGCGATTTGTATAGAAAACTAGAGCCACCGGCACGGTGAGTGATGAAAACCCATAGCCGAGGGCGCCATTCATGAAGGCTGCAAATACCGCGATCCCGGCGAGAACGATCACCGCAGTATCAAGAGGAGGCATCGTTGGCTTCTCCAATTGCCAGAGTTTTCACACAGCTTGGGCCCAAAGCCCACATGCAGCGATGTCGGCTTCAACGTCAGCTTCCGAGATCAAAGCGGACGCGACGAGCTTATAAGTACACGCCCTAGGTCATGTCGATGGCGGGTGCATGGCGGATATTTTGTTAGTCTGCAACCCCAAAAAGGTGGCTGCGGCTATTTTCGCGATCTTGCCTGCTTCCAATCGATGTAGACGCGACCGGTCGCCTCCAAACGGTCAACCAATATGGCCGAACGGTCGTGATTTACGAGTCCCGTGGTGACGAGGGCTGCGTGTCGGGTAAGTGCTTCGCTGGTCGGCCTGCTGAGCGGATGCTCTTGGATGATGACGCCACTCGGTCTGCGGGCGACGATCGCCGTCAGGCGCGCGAGCTGGCAATGTTGATCTGCTCAAGTGAGGAAGCAGTTGAGACACTCATTGCGCATTGCGATGTCGCGGCGCGTGATTTGTTGATGCCTTTGATCCCTTAACGGAAATGATCGCGAAGAAGATAATCAAGATCGCGCAAACCGGCATCATGGACCTTGCACAGATTTCGGCCTTGGCGATCAAGGAATTGGAGCTTCGGTGAGGCCGCCGCTGCATCTCATGCCAACGCGCTTGGAACTAAAAGCGCAGTCGCCAAGTCGCTCGGGTGAGAGTACTCACGCGACTGCAATCGGTTCCCCTCGCGCATCATTCGCGTTGGCGAGCTGCGCTAGGTTGTTCGCGCTAGTGGCAGTGCATTCCTTGAAGTGTTCTGAGAGTGCAGCAGCCGCCAGGTGATCCCAGTACTCTGCCTCCGCGAGCAGCTTCCAGCTTCTGTCAGAATTGTATGCGGCACTCTGTCGGCACAGCGACGCCATCGCGCGCAAGCGGCGTACGGTTTCCATTGCGATCCTCCCGTCGTTTTCCCACCTTATTTTTTGTTTTTGCATCGGAGCCATCATGATTATGACTCAGAACTAATTTTTGCGTTCTCGCGGCAGCGAATGGCGCGGTTGATTGCGAATTATTTTCGGTTCGGGTTCACATCAGTCTCGAAGCGTCCGAACACTGTCTCGTCGGGAGCTGGCGGCAGCTTTATTCCGTGGAGACGCCACGTTATAGGCGATCGACGGCACACCAAAGGCCAAGTTAGCGTGGGACACTTCGTACGGCATCTGATCCCCACGTCCCGGCGGCCTTCTTAGGCAGCCTTGCTTGACATAAGCTCCGATGCCGCCAATCGCCCGGCTTCGGTCAGGCCCCCCAAAGTTTGATCTCCACTCGCCGCGCGTTTGATAATCCTGCGCGCGATGTAACGGCGCGCCGCATGATTATCGGTGCCCTTCGGCAAATGCTGACAGGCCCTTTCCAGTGCGACATCCATGTTGGCAAAGGTCCGACTGTCAAACCTTTCTGCAATCACCATGATCGACCTCCTGAACAATCACTTCGGTGGGACGAATTCAGCGCTGCCGATCCATCACATCGCCTCGGAGCTAAGCGGGTCGGCCTGCACCTGAACGTCTTGGACCTTTCCGCACTTGATGCAGCGCAATGTCCAGTGCTCGAAGCCGGGCCTGGCCTCGACCACGTGCAGTACGGTCATGCGGACTTGGCATCTAAGGCAGCGGGGATGCTGCATCGCCCGAGGCGGAAGGACGGATGGCGTTGACTGCGTTTCGGACATGGTGGTGCACGTCTGAGAGCAAGTTCCAACACCCATATTTAGAGCCGGAAATTTTCACTTTGCAATCACATTCTTATCGCCCGACGTGAACTGGGTGCGATGCAACGTGGGCTCTGAGGGGGGTCTCAGTCGGAAAGCGATCCCACGCTAACTCGGCCTTTGGTGTGCCGTCGATAGCCTGCGCGGTGTCTCGCAGAATATAAAGCCGCCGCCCGACGGGGACGGTATTCGGACGCTTCGAGACCGATGTGAACCCGAACCGAAGTTGCAAGCCATGGGTTCGAAGAAAGGCCATCCGGGCGCATCTTGGTACACTCCTGGTCAAACCACTGGTACGAACACAAAGCGTAGCAACTGACAATCATCTAAAATTGCCAATAGCAAGAGCCGCCGCTGTCTCAACCCGGCGGCAGCTATTTAAGGCCTCTGAACGATCCGAGTGCGGTGATGAGGTGTTGCGGATCACTGGAGCCGGGTAAGTCGGGAAACACCGCCCGGCATCGGCGGATCGCAGCTTGGTTGGTGGAGATGCTGTAGAGGTTGCAGATGTGGACGGCCCCCACTTGTCAGGATTGTAGCAGACTTCTGGCCAGATCGCTTGCTATCAGATGTCCGGCCTGTTTGCGCGGGCAAAGCCCGCTGGCCGAGATGGTGTTCGCTACGCACGTTCCAAGCACATGGGCGACATTCTTGGTGCCAGTGTAACCTTCGGAAGCTCGCGCGTATCGACCGATCGGTCCTTCCATCTACTGCGTCCTGCAAGTTCATGGGCAATCCGCCGAGCAACCTTGCTCGCGGGCCGATTTCAGATCAAGTCGGCATGGCGGCTACCGGCTGCTTGTACACGCCACCCGAAATCATCAAGCGCCAAGCGATGCGGGCAAACTTGTTGGCCAAGGCCACCGCGACCAGCTTCGGCGGCTTTCGCTCCAGCAGCGCGGCGAGCCATGGTGTGGGCTTATGACGACCCTTTCGGACATGCCTCAGCAGCGCAGTTGCACCGACGATCAACGTCGATCGCAGTACAGAATCTCCAGCCTTTGTGATGCCGCCGAGTCTTTGCCGGCCGCCAGTTGAATGGTCCTTGGGCGTCAGTCCGAGCCATGCCGCAAAGTCGCGACCCGATCTGAACGTCTCGGGCGGCGGTGCCTTCATGCTGAGCATCGACGACCCAATCGGACCGACGCCGGGAATTGTCGCAATACGCCTGCTGATGTCATCCTCGCGATGCCACTTCATCAGCTTAGCCTCGATCTTTGCTAGGCGAGCTTGGACCGCGGCATACTCGTCCGCCTGAAGGCGGAAGAGATCCCGCGCCATTTCCGGCCGGCTATCGTCTTCGAGCACGCGTTTGATGAGTGCCGCCACGTTCTGCCGGCCGGCGGGGCCGACGATACCAAACTCAGCGGCATAACTCCTGAAAGCATTGGAGAGCTGCGACTTCACGCTGACCAGGCGTTCCCGCACGGTCATCAACATGCAGGCCGCTTGCCGTTCCTTTGATTTCACCGGTGCTGGGCCGGGTGACCGCCTCGCAAAGTGCCTCGGCGTCAGCCGCGTCGTTCTTGCCGCGCTTCACGTAGGCCTTCACGTATTGAGGAGGAATTAGCCTTACCTCGTGCCCGAACGATTGGAGCAGGCGCCCCCAATGGTGCGAGCTGCCGCAAGACTCTATGGCGACGAGAACCGGCGGAAGCCGCTCGAAGTAGCGGATCATCTCGGCTCGCCGAAATTGGCGCCGGACAACCACGACCTCATTCTCATCAACACCGTGAAGCTGGAACACCGACTTCGAGGTATCCATGCCGATACGAACGGGAATATTCATCAGACTTTCCTCTCATCTTTCTGTGACGCCAAGAGCGCCATCAAACCGCGGGGATGAGAGGCCGTCCACACCAGCACATCGCTTGCTTTTGCGCGGACTGATCACGGCGTGGCGACTGTTACGGTCTCTTCCATTATCTTGGGCTGATCACCCTCGCGAACAACTATTGCGGTGTAATAACCGTGGAACGATTGATCACCTAGCTTGGCCTGCCATCTTCCCGCATTGAAAACGAAGCTGCCCTCCGAACGCGAGATTACCCGTTGAACCGAGTAGTCGTGTAGTCCCAGCTTGAGGGCGTCCTCGAACCCTCGCCGGATTGCATCTCGGCCCTGGAATATGCCACTAGGTGTCACCCTGACGGCGTTCTCTGCAAATGCGGCGGCCATGGCGTCTGCATCCCCGCGATTGTACGCCTCGGCGAAATGCTTCTGCATCTCAGCAATGGCGTCGTTTTCGAGTTGATCCTGGGCCATGGCGTGGTTTGGCATTGCAAACAGCAGGCAAAGTAGGGGGAGTAGCTTGATCGCCATATTCCTTCCTCCTCGCATCTAACGGCTGCATTCGGCCTATCGCTCCCCCGGCCACCACGTCGATGGCGGATCGTCAGCCGAAATCTTGGTCCGCCGCACGCCACGAGATGGGTCCGCTTGTACGGATAACCCGGCACCTCCGAGCAGTCCTTGCATCGCATGTATCGCCCCAACTCGTGGATCGGTGTCGTCTTCAGCCTACGCACAACGTCGAGCGCGACAGTCTGATGCGTCTCGCGCCCGAGGCATTTAACCTCAAGGTAGCAGTACCCGGCGTTCAGGGCGTCGCCGAGCGCAGGCGAAGATTGTGCGGGTCCTTGGCGAGCATGCGCTTGTTCCGGTCGGCTTTTCGTCGAGCCTCGACAGCGCGCTCGGCAGCGGCGCGGACCGATACGCCGATTAGGTATTCGCGGGATTTGGTGCCCATACCGACCATCCAACCGGAACTGGAGATCGTGCAAACAATCAAAATCTTGGGGTGCGATTGAACCTGAAGACGCATTGAGCGGGGGTGTTGAAAGGCGACTCGGCTGGGAACGAGGTCTCACCCGGGAGAGTTGTCCTACCAAACCCGGGAGTGGAACAATGCGCACCTTGACTGAGGAGAACATCCGGACACGGGCCTATAAGCTTTGGAAGGCCGCTGGTGAGCCCAGAACGAAGTTGGATGCCTTTTGGTACCAAGCAGAGAGACAACTATTGGCCGAAAGAGCAACGAGGGATTCCAGGTCCCACGCGCCGAATTCCGCAGGTCGCCGAGCCGTTGGACGGCGGCGCGATATAGTTCAGACGGACGTTAGCTAGCGCTGGATCATAAAAGCGTGGCGGCGGGACTTACGGGGCAAGAGTACCCTTCACGAGGGGTAGCTGGGCCTCGACCGGAACGCCATAGACGGGAATGTGCTCACTTTCGTGAGCTACAAGGTTTACCACGCTCTTGCAGATCGAGCAGGCAAACCAGCGAAGCTGATAGTGCTCCGCAATTGGAGCGATGCCCGTTAGCTTGCGCTCGACATCGCAGGTTGTGCAAATTTGTGGCGTCAAGGGACGGACTTTTCCTGGTGTGAAGGGCCATCTTATCGACCAACCTATGGAAAGCACCGTTAACGTCGCAGGCCGTAAGAATACGGTCTCTGCCAGACCCCGATGTCGGCCCACCAATGCGCGACCAGAAACTCGCGCATCGCAGCGGCGAGGGCAGGGTGATTTCTTACTGTTCCGCCCCGTGGATATCACGCAGAACCAAACGCGTTTTCGGAACACCAGCCCGGAATGGAGAGCATCCTGGTCGCTTTCATGACCGGAGGGTATTGCGATGACTGGCACAATAACCCGCAAATTCTTTGAAGAGTCCGATTCCGCGATTGATGAGATCGTGGCCCACTGCGATGCCGATATGCGCAGCGCGTTAGAAGCTCTGCTGCTCATCAATGAGCACCTCGAATTGGAAAATCGCACGCTCAGTGCGGCGATAACCTTCCAGATCCCGCCGCCCAAAGTACCGTCCACTGACCTCGTGCAAGCTCAAGGGCGCGAGTTGACCTTCGGGAGCGCCTGCGTCAGGTTGGCCTAACAGTCTGACTTGGTAGGTTTGAGTTCATGAGCATCTTTGACAGACATCGCGGCACGTTAGTGCCCATCCATGCGGACAAGGCCAGTACAAGAGATTGGCTGGTTCTACTGGAAGCGGCCACCATTGTTGGCCATCAACGTGACAAGCTTCGGGTAGCTCTGACCACTCAGGAGCGAAAGCTGGTCAAAAGGCGTAGGCTGTTCGGCAAGCCGGAGCATTTTCTGGTCATAGATGGATATGATCCACGAATACACGCGCTCTACTTTTGTCCGCAGCTTTACAAGAACGAGGACGGCAGCCTTGTGCTGCTGACTGGGCCAGAAATTGGAAAGTTGATGGCTCAAGCCCTTGAGGGCGGAGCGATTGAGAAAGCCCCGTGGTACGAGCCTGCCGACAGCTTACCGAAGGAGCCTGTTATCAAATCTTCTCCCGGAATGGAGTTTGACAGTTTGGTTGTCGATGCGCCGAGCCCCGAAGCAAATAAGCCAGCGGCGCTCCGCGCGGTGGTAAGCACTGACAAGGCAAAGACCTGATCGCCCAGCGTTGCGCCGGTTCACGCGTCCCTCTGCTGATCGGACCGCGCGTTAACTCGGCCCCGTTGGCCCCTCAAATCTCCCAAGGGTACCTATTGGCGACTTTGGAGCTTCATTGGCCTGTCGACGTCCGTTGTTCGGGGGTACAGCGGACGCCGCAGTGACCGAGCGCGACTTCCGAGTTTGACCCATAGCCGAAGTCGCACCACTTCATACAACATTGACCATTCGACGTGTAAAGGTTGACGCGGTGAATTTGTGCAACGTAATGCTACTTCAGCGATCTAGTATTGTTAGACGCTGAACGTTTCCGGACTTCCATCAAGAAAATGAACCCTGTCTTACGCCTTGTTCGAAACTATGGCATTGCGCTGATCGTTGTCGGGGCTTTGATCTGGTTTCCATTTACCGGGTTCTTCCTAACGATCCTGACAGGCGGGTTGTTGCCTTCTCTCATCTGCAACCTTTTCCTAGTTCATCTTATGTACTTAGCCTGCACGAGAAGAGCCTCATTCGGATGGTTAGCAGTACCAATCGTCTGCTACAGCGCATGGCTTAGTTGGGTCACTTGGCAAAATAACGCTGCCTCAGACGAAAAGAACAAGCTTGAGAGCGAGAACCACCTAACAGTGGCTACACCGCCGAACGCAACGTTGGTGTTTCCCGCAAATGAGCCAGACACCTTGGCTTTCCTTGCAAGGCGACACCTTGCTCCCCCGGTACGAGTGTTCTTCGGCCCGACTGAGCTTTGCTGCTCCACCGAGCGCCCCTCGGCGCCACCAGCCGACGCGATTGTTTTCCACCAGCTCGAACGGCCTGATCTTAGTACGAAGTCTGGGACGTTTCGCTATCGCTACGAATTGACGCAAGGTGTTTCGCCGACAGGTGATCCTGTGGTCGGCCATTTCAATCACGGATGGTTGCAGGCACCCGTGTGGGCGCCGGTCTTTATCGCGGGCTGCTTTCTCATCGATCAGCCTCCCGCGTGGAAATGCGTTATGTCACCGATGCAGCGCAGGGTCCCGGTTGGCGAGACCGGATACGCGGATACCTATGAACGCGCGTCAGGAAAGAAAGACCCTGTTATCGCGACCCTCGCCAATATGTTTGGCGCTAAATTTATAGAGGGTGAGCCCTGAGCGTTGAGCGTGTGTCGAATTTCTCGGACCGGTATTCCTCGTTCAATAGCTTCCGCTTCTGGCCCGTATGAGACGTGCCGACTGGCTCTCACGATGTCTGTTGTCAGAGGTGAACCGGAAGCGGTCAGCCCTCGTTAGAATGACGCGATCGACCCGTAACTGACATTGCGGTTGACCGTCGCCGCGCCCGGCGTCGGCCTAATTCATGGCGACCTGGCGAGCGTGAAGGACGTAGTTTGAACGACACGGCGCTGCAAGCCTCCCTAACATTTCGGATTTCGGCCATTATGTACTCGACCTGTTGAGGTCGCCAAGCAGGGCCGACGTCATAATGGTCTGCGCAATTCCCAGCATTGATGCCGGCGTTTAGATAGTCGTGACCGCTGACCATGCAGATTTTCGCGCTCGGTATCGAAAGGACGCGAATTCTATGGTCGAAAAAGTTTCGGCTTTCTACCATCCGGACCAGATCAAACTGCGCTTGCGATAGGTCAAGATGATACTCGCCGTCCACAGCTGCTCCGCGTATATCTACGTCAAACTCGCAGGGAGCCAAGCGCTTGATTGTGGTCGTCGTCGGACGCAAACCATCCACCTGCGTTGTCGAGTGAAGAACACTATCATTCTGCGTCGTAACGATGTGGGTATTTTCGTTTTCTAGCAATCCACCACCTAGAGCGAGCCAAAGGATCGAGTCGAGGAGAGTTTCCGCGTGCGTAACTCTCACGTCTGAAAAGAGAAGCCCGATTGTCGTGAGGAAAACTGCCGTAAGCGACCGCCAGTACCTGATAGAACATCCAGCGCAGTCGTGCGCGTGCTCAGACTTGTTATTGACGGGCCTTCTCATCACTGAAGATATCCCGTTCACGGCCGTCAATGGCTCCCGATACGTTGAATACGTGACAAGGATCGCCTGCGCCCCATTCGCCTATCACCCCATAGCACGTACTAGTTGCGCAATTTGCTGGCCACTCCGGGCGATTTGCAGCTCGACATTAATTGAGCGTTAATCGAGTCGTTTTGAGAAATTGCTGATCCGATCCTAAACGAGTCTGTTTTTGGCCCAAATGCGAAGTGCGGGCGGCCACTGAGACGGTCCGCTTATCAGGGTAGACCGGAAGTGTCTGGCCGACCTCCCAAACGACTCTGTTGACCCATAGCAGAAACCACGCCTGTTCATTCAGGATTGAGCATTTGACCACGCTATCCGGCATAGGAGGTTGAAATGCCGCGTATTCGCTCGTTCAATACACCAAGATCAAGCGACCGATGGGTCGCTGAGGAACGAAAGGCAGCGTTTATGTGGACGGTGAAGAATGGTCTCATCTCCGCGAGAGGGGGCGCGTTTGAGCGTTTCTACGTCGAGGACGAGTATGGTACGAAGCTCATCTTTCTCGGGTTGGTTGGCCGCGTCGAAGACGCTCAGGAGGAGTTTGAGTACAGGCGAGGAGACTTGTCGTTTGAAGTCTTAGCGACACGTGTCGACACCAACTCGAGAACCGTTCGCGACTACTATACTGTATGGCTTGGAATGGCGTTCAAGGGGGTTTCTCGCAGGCTGTCGGCCGACCAGCTAACTCTAGATTGGGCCCGCACCATCGCTCTGGACATCAAGGGTGCGTTGCTAGTCTGGGTGTATCGGGGCGCCGTAGCTGATGCTCTCTCGTGCCATTCACCGGCACATGACGTCGCTTTTGTGATGAAGCAATGGGATCGATGGGACGCTGGCATGGAAGATCGTTGGCCATGAGCCACGATGACGGTTTCCGCTTGTGGCCGATTCTGTTGAAAAAGACGGCTGTTGCGACGCAGGGGTATCAGTGATTCAGTCTGTCTAATTGGCAGGACTGAAGATCATGATGGGGCATCGGCAAGTCGAACAGGCTGCGTTGTTCTATGAGTTCTCGCTCGAAAGGCATATCCCCAGCGACCACTTGCTCCGGTCGATCGATAGATTTGTCGACCTTGATCAGGTCAGGCAGGAGCTGGCGCCTTTCTACAGCAGTATCGGTCGACCTTCGATCGATCCCGAGCTCATGATCCGGATGCTCTTGATCGGTTACTGCTTTGGCATCCGATCGGAGCGGCGACTGTGCGATGAGGTTCATCTCAATTTGGGCTACCGGTGGTTCTGCCGGCTCGGCCTGGATGGGACGGTGCCGGATCACTCGACGTTCTCCAAGAACAGGCATGGCCGCTTCCGGCAGAGTGATCTGTTTCGTCGTGTGTTCGAGAGCGTCTTGCGCCGCTGCATCAGGGAGCGGCTGGTCGGTGGGGACGGATTTGCAGTCGATGCGAGCCTGATCAAAGCCGATGCCAATCGACAGAAGGGGATCGAAGGTGACAAGGGGCTTCCGGCTGAGGCTACTGGACGAGCCATCGATGAGTATCTGGCTGCCCTCGACGATGCCGCCTTCGGCGCAGCGACTGAGGTTACCCCGAAGTTTGTGTCGCCCTCCGATCCGGCGGCGCGCTGGACGGGAGCGCACGGCGGCCAAGCCTTCTTCGCCTACTCGACGAACTACCTGATCGACATCGAGAATGCGATCATCGTCGATGTCGAAGCGACAACAGCAATCCGGCAGGCTGAGGTCTTGGCCGCCAAGCGCATGATTGAGCGCTCGCTCGAACGGTTCGATCTCTATCCGAGCCGACTCCTTGGCGACAGCGGCTATGGCTCGGCCGAGATGCTCGGATGGTTAGTCTATGAGCACGGCATCGAGCCACACGTCACAGTGTTCGACAAGTCGGTCCGCACAGACGGGATATTCTCGCGCGAGGACTTCACCTATGACCACGCAGGTGACGTGTACCGCTGTCCCAGCGGCAACGTACTCACCACGACGGGAACGCTGGTGAATGATGGCGCCACGATGCTTTACATGGCCAGAAAGCGCGATTGCGATCGGTGCGCACTGAAATCCCGGTGTTGCCCCAAGCAGCCTTCACGGAGGGTGCCGCGCTCAATCTATGAGGGCGCTCGCGACATGGCCCGCCAGATCGCAGGCTCGTGGGAAGGAGGCACCTCGCGTCGGCTCCGCAAAAAGATCGAGATGCTGTTCGCGCACCTCAAGCGCATTCTCAGGCTCGACCGTCTACGTTTACGAGGCCCAAACGGAGCCCGAGATGAGTTCATCCTCGCAGCCACCGCCCAGAACCTTCGAAAGATGGCCAAGCTGATCCCGATGCCCACTCCGAGGCTCGCATAAGAACAGCCGGAGCCGTTCGCCTGCATCAGTACTCGTCATTGCGACGAATTACTTCCGGTCTTTTTCAACAAAATCGGCCCTTTTGAGACCTTCCGCAATGTCCATTGTCCGGTCGCTATCGGGGGACAAGCGGACTTAGCGCCGACACACCAAAATCGCCGCGATTGACCCCTTGCAGACATTGCGGACTCGTTCCCGCGTGAGGGGACGAGCCCACATCTCAGGGTTGATTTAATGTGGCTGCCATCCGGTGACACATCTCGAACTGATAGCCAAGCCCGATCCCGTTGCTATAATAGCAGTTCATTGATCGCACGAGATCGGCGAGCGCGGTGCGAATGCCGGGCGCGAGGCTGCTCCGGAATCCGGCGGCTTTACCCGCCAGATCGACGGCCAGATCGGTCAGGGCTCCCCGTTGCCTTGAGCTCTCGGAGATTGGCAGGGGCTCCATCTGGGAAGGACTTTCACCCCGGTCGATGACCGTCGAAATGTCCTCTTTCTCGTCCTCTATCTTTTCCGTCATAAGTCACACAATATCATATAGTTGTGTAAAATGCAGGTTGATTGAAGCCCGTCAAAATGTCCGCTTTAAGGTCCGGAAACACAACGATTTTTTTGAGGGCTGGCCTGTCCAGAGAATGCGTGGGACCGCTATTACCGCTGACATGGAAAGTCGGCCAATGACCGCGGAGATCTTCTGGCATCGACGCAGCTACGAACTATTCCTGGGCATGCAGGCCTTTGCTGAATTGATGCTGGAGCCCTTGACGCCTTTCGTCGCGCCTTGCCACCTTTCATTTTAGCGAGACAGGAGATGGCGTCGGTTGGCTATCCGACCGTGCGCGCTTTCTGAACTTGCGGGGCTTCTTCGATGGTTTTGATCGTTTGTATGCGGCCTTTACTCTGGAGGGCCTGCTCGACAACCCTGCGGAGTTGTCCGCCCGCGCTGCCGACTTTGTCGAACAGGGAGGGAACGTGAGAGTCAATAGGGCCTTGGCAACGCTCCGGGAGTTCGGGCTTGGGAGCCTCCCCGACTGACGCAGAAAGGCATGGCATTACCCACAGAAGCCAAACCGAGCGCGCCGCGTTCGACCGCGCCTTTCATGTTGGAGAATGTCGGGCCAGTCTGGACCGATCCAAGCTCGCTGCGATGTAAGGCCCGCAAAACTGGACGTCGCCGGATGCTGCGGGAGCTTGGCATCATGTGACAGCGTGGTGTTTGGTCCGATCAGCCAGATGTGGCGGGAGGTGAGAAATGTCAGCCCGCCGGCAAACAGCTCTGACAGCCGAGCCGGCTAATTCTCCGTCCGGTTGGCCGGCACGATGATCCCTCGTGTGGCCAGGCAGTTTAGCACCGTATCGGCCAAGCGTTCCGGCTGCTGGTTCAGGGTTGTCAAATGGATCTCCGGCGCGCTCGGCGCCTCGTACGGCGCATCGATGCCGGTAAAATTCTTGATCGTGCCTGATTTCGCCTTGGCGTAGAGCCCCTTCGGATCGCGCCGCACGCATTCGCCGATCGGCGTGTCCACAAAGACCTCGATGAATTCGCCGTCGGCCACGAGATCGCGAACCATGTCTCGCTCGGCCTTGTAGGGCGAGATGAACGAGCAGACCACGAGCAAGCCGCTATCGACCATCAGTTTGGCAACCTCGCCGGCGCGGCGGATGTTTTCAACCCGATCGGATTCGGTGAAGCCAAGATCTTGATTGAGACCGTGCCTGAGATTGTCGCCGTCCAAGAGCATGGTGTGATACGACATCGCAAACAGCTTCTGATCGACGAGATTGGCGATGGTCGATTTGCCCGCGCCGGAAAACCCGGTAAACCAGATGATGCACGGTCTTTGGTGCTTGAGAGCGGCGCGCTCCTTCTTGCCGAGTGAGTGCGGCTGCCGGGCTATGTTGGCGGCACGCCGCAAGGGGAAGGCGATCATGCCAGCGCCGACGGTCCGGTTGGTGTCGCGGTCGATCACGATGAAGGAACCGGTGCGTCGATTCGCTTCATAAGCATCGAAGGCTGCCGGCAGTACGGTTGCAATATTGCAAAAGCCGATTTCATTGAGGCTCAAAGTGCGGGCTGCCACGTGCGCGCCGGTGTTGACGTCGATCCGGTATTTCATCGCGGTGATGCTGCCGGACGCAATCGATTGCGTGCCGATCCGGAAGGCATAGGACCGGCCCGGGACCATGTCCTCCTGGTCCATCCAGATCAGGTGGGCGGCAAACTGATCAGCGACCTCCGGTCGTTCCGTCGGCTTAGCGATGATATCTCCGCGGCCGATGTCGATCTCGTCAGTCAGCGTAATGGTCACCGCATCGCCGGCTTCCGCGCGCACAAGGTCGCCATCGTACGTCACGATCTGCTTGACGCGCGAATTGCGTCCCGATGTCGGAACGACGATTTCGTCGCCGACCACAATGCTGCCGGAGACCACCGTTCCAGCGTACCCGCGGAAATCCAAATTCGGCCGGTTCACCCATTGTACCGGGAAACGGAAGGGCAAGCCGGCCGTCTCGGACTGGATGTCGATATTTTCGAGATAGTCCAACAGGCAAGGGCCGCGATACCAGTCGGTATTGCGGGACAGGCTGATGATGTTGTCGCCGTATCGTGCGGAGATCGGGATAGCCGCGATCGACGTGAAGCCGAGGTTCGAAGCGAAATCGACATAGTCGTCCACCATTCGATCAAACACTTCCTTGCGGTAATCGACCAGATCCATCTTGTTCAGGGCCACGATCACGTGCCGGATGCCCAAGAGCGAGCAAATGTAGGAGTGGCGTTTGGTCTGCACCAGGACGCCTTTGCGCGCATCGATCAAGATGACCGCGAGCTGGGCGTTGGAGGCGCCGGTCGCCATGTTACGCGTATATTGTTCGTGACCGGGCGTATCGGCCACCATGAACGATCGGCGCGGCGTGGTGAAGAAGCGATAGGCGACATCGATGGTGATGCCCTGTTCGCGTTCGGCCTCGAGTCCATCGACCAGCAGGGCAAAGTCGATATCATCTCCGGTTGTGCCGTGCTTGACGCTGTCGCGCGCAAGGGCCTGCAGCTGATCCTCATAGATCGCCTTGCTGTCGTGCAGAAACCGGCCGATTAGCGTCGACTTTCCGTCGTCCACCGAGCCGCAGGTGATGAAGCGCAGCTGATCCTTGCTGCCGGTGAAGGTGAGCTCTCGCAGCGCATCAATATCCATTCAGAAGTAGCCTTCCCGCTTCTTTTTCTCCATCGATGCCACTTCATCGGTATCGATCAGCCGTCCCTGACGCTCGGAGAGTGTCGCAACCTGCATTTCCGCAACGATGTCCTTGATGGTGGCGGCGTCAGACTCGATGGCGCCGCTCAGCGGATAGCAACCAAGCGTGCGGAAACGCATCGTCTTAAGCTCGGGCGTCTCGTCAGGAGCCAAGGGCAGGCGCTCGTCATCCACCATGATCAGAGCGCCATTGCGATGGACCACCCACCGCTTTTGCGCGAAATAAAGCGGCACGACCGGAATGTTCTCCAGCATGATGTATTCCCAGACATCGAGTTCCGTCCAATTCGAAATGGCAAACACGCGCATCGTCTCGCCTTTTCGGCTGCGCGTGTTGAAGAGATTCCACAGCTCCGGCCGCTGGTTGCGCGGGTCCCAGACATGTCCGTGCGAACGGAAGGAGAAGATGCGCTCCTTCGCCCTGCTTTTTTCCTCATCGCGCCGGGCGCCCCCGAACGCCGCGTCAAAGCCGTAAAGGTCGAGCGCCTGCTTGAGCGCGTCTGTCTTCATCACCTGCGTGTGCAGCGTCGATCCGGAATCTATCGGGTTGATGCCGCGCTCGATCCCGTCCTGGTTCACATGAACGATCAGGTTGATGCCGAGACGCTGGGCCGTCTCGTCGCGAAAGCTGATCATCTCGCGAAACTTCCAGGTCGTGTCGACATGCAGCAGCGGAAACGGGACCTTCGCCGGATAGAAAGCCTTCTGCGCCAAGTGCAGCATGACGCTCGAATCCTTGCCGATCGAATAGAGCATAACGGGCTTACTAAATTCGGCAACGACTTCGCGCATGATCTCGATGGACTCGGCCTCCAGCCGCCGCAGATGGCGCGGCAGCGTGCGCGTCTGTGGTTTGGTGATATTTTGTGCGTCCATTCTGAACATCTGCGGTTCCCCGCGCGGCAAGTCGCCGTTTCGATAATCTAACTTGCCATAGCTCATGGTGCCGCTCTCAGGGTCCGTAACGTTGAACAGCATTCACGCCGATTATCCGCGCGAGCTTTCGAAACTCATCCAGATCAAGTGTCTTGCTTACGTGTAGCTTTCGTTTCCGTGCCACGCCGATGGATCGAGAACGGAAAAGTAGAAAAGTTGGCACCAGGAACGAAGCATGGACCTGAGTGCTCGAAGCCATTGGTTATGAGATGAGGAGATCAAGATCAACACCTGAAGCGGCTGTCTCTATTCAAATTCTGGATGTGCTCCATCGAAACAATCGATTTTACCAGTTGTACGAAATGGCGGATAACAAACGCTCAGTTGGAGAAATAGACCATCAGGCCGGTTTCCATCGTATTCATGTGAGCGTCGTCTCAGATAGCGGTCGTCGGTTCTCGACGCGCCTGTCATCGCGCAGCTTTTCGACGAACGTCATCCGGCGAACGGCATTCAATTGACGTTTTGCAAAAGGCTTTGTGAAGAAATATTGACGCCGCTGTCGACTTGCCTACGCGCAAGTGTTGGGCCGAATTGCCTGAAGCGCATTTTCTATAGAGCAGTCAGCCGCGACAGCACGCTGTGTTCGTCATGGATATCAGCCTGCTCGTGGCCAAGGTTAACGGCGAATGCCCTCGCCGTAAATGAACCGCCGGTAGCCCTCCTTCTGCCGACGGAAGCTGGTGCGATGTCTTGTAGCATCGCTCCTCCCAGACTGAACTTCGCCGGCCCCAAAAGGGTCGGCCCTTTTTTATGCGGCCGGATCCATCTAGCCCTCAGTGGGTCAGGGCTCGCAAGCGAGCTCAACGCCTTTGGGCGAGCCCTTGGGACGCATCTGTCCATTCTAGCCAAGACCAGACTATCTATGGCTGGAATCGTATAGCGATCCGCCTTTGTATCCATGTCGTGGATACATTCGATCATAACAATCGGTTTTACCGATCGACTTAACGCTGGATATTCAGCGCGCCGGTGAATTTGGAACTGAGACGCCGCAGGTCGTCAAGGCCGATTGTCGATTGATGAGGCAGTCGGCCAGCCCTGCGCAATCGGCTGGCCGGCAGGTCTCAATCTTCAAATTCGCGTGCCAGAAGGGTGCATGAGGCAGCCACGTCGGTTGCTTGGCTCATCCATCAGATGCGCAACGCATCCTCTTCGAAGAAGACATCGCCTTCGAGTAGGAAGCAGTCTCCGGAAAGAAGCGCATCGCGCGCCAACCAAAGGGAATAGGCGCTGCCGGTGCGGTCGAAGACAGACGATTCGACATAATCGATTTCGAGCTCACCAAAGCGGCTGCCGCAGGCATACTGAATAGCGTCCTTGCGGTAGCCAACCACAATTGTGAATTTTTTCCACGCCGAACGCTTCCAAATTTCGCAGAGCGATATGGAGTATCGGCGTTCCATTGACCTCGACCAGCGGCTTGGGCCGCAGATCGGTCAGCGGTCGCAAGCAGGAGCCGAAGCCCGCGGCGAGAATAACGGCTCTCTTGGGGGCACTGGCGGTCATTTCATTCCGCCTCGTGGTTGTTGAAAATCGCGTCCTCACGCTAAGCTTCAAGAATTTAGATAAGCCGGCTCCGACTTCCCCAAGAATTTAGTTCCGCTTTTACAGAGTTGCGGTCAGGCGCCGCTGGGCTCGTGCGAGCAATTCGAGATCGCTGCGTAGGAGAGCCGGACCCCGGCGGGACGCGAAAAGATGTACCCGAAAACTATTGCGACATTGGCATGCATCAGCAGCGCGCTGGCGACATCATCGGTACTCAATCCGTTGGCGGACCGTTGCAGGTCATCGAGCTCTGAAACTGTCGATAGCCTGCGCGCTCGCGTGTCACCAAGGTGGTGCCGTGATTGATTCCTCAGCACAAAGTCAATGTGCCAAGTTGCGATCAAGACTGGCTTGCCGACGGCTACGACAATTTGACCCAGGATAGCTGTCCAACAGGGCGCGGGGATCAGCACGTCGCCCGCGGGATTCAAAGGAGCCATCGTCGGATTGCCGCGCATCACTGCCGTTTCGTCTGCCGACCAGAGTTGATCGGTCTCGGCAGAATTCCTGCGAGCAAGGGAGGCGCGCAACTCTGTCAGACCAAGCGGGTCAGTGCAGCTGTGGCATGTTTGATTCCTTGCGGCGATCGTGCTCGCGCGCGCCATGGCACAAGCTAGCCTAGCTCCCGAGTTTTCGCGAAGTCCGATCGATGATTCTTGCCACTCGTGGCAACTGCCTTAGCAGCAGTCCTCGCCACAGCGGTGCCCGACGATTTGAACAAGGACTATCCGTTGCCCCAGCACAAGCGCTCCCAACCGGTCCACGATCTCGCTTGTGGTTGTCCACTGCAATGTGGAGTTTACGGGCTACTTGAAACACAGACCCCACATCTCAGGAAAGACGGATCATCGTTCGCGTTGGCGTTTCTCCAAAAGAGGAATGAGCTTGTGGGCCTTCGTCGGTGACTGGATGATTGTTGAGATGGGAGATCGGGCCGAAATATTGCGCCAATCGACAGATCGGTCGCGTAAGAGCTGTCGCGGCAATCGATCGTAAGCCCACTTTCAGGAGTAAACACCTGTACGCCGCTGATAAGTGCGGTTGAGTTTGTTGGAGCGGCAGCAGGTTGCATTGCGGTGGTCTTTCGAGAATGAGTATGTTGCAGTGCGAACGAGACGTCATAGCGGTCGGTTCAGGCGGGGTGAAGATTAGGCGCTCCCGCACGGGCGAGTTCGTCGTACCTGAAGAGTTGGAACACCTCGTCAAGCGTCGCAATATTCGGCTCAATGCAGGCTGTGGTCTCCTCAGTGAGGCTGCGATGGCAGACCTGCCGCATTGCTGCCATTGCGGCTCGCATGGCATGGTTGGCCCAGATCACCGTGGAGACGCGGGCTTTACCATACGCCGAGACCGGTGTTCGATAGCATTTCGTTGGAACGATCACGACGGGCAATCTGTTCTGCCAGGCGTGTACGAACGAAAGGACCTCGTCCGCAGTGCTCTTTCGCGAGTGGATGAGGATCGCATCGGCATCCGCATCCGCGTAAGCATGGGCACGCGAAATTGCTTCGTCCATTCCATGGCCGGCGATCAGCGCCTCGATCCGGGCCACGAGGACCAAGTCTTCTGCGACTGTATCCTTCACCGCCCGTACGGCCAGAGAATTCACCGGTATCGGCGAGGGGATGCCGCTCGCCAGGGTCTTTCAATTGCCCCCTCTCGTCATGCGCTTCCATGAGGAAGGAGAGTTCGCTGCTGGAGCAGATCTGAGTGTGCAGCATTTGTGACGATGAGGAGTCAGCGGATCGATCAGGCGCTTTGACGAGAACAGATTGTGATTGGTTGTGCATGGTGAGTGCCTGCGTGTGCTGTTGACCGAGCAACGGTCATCTGTGAGGTGACATGTTTCTGTCATCTAGATCAATTGCGTGGATTGGTAGTCGACCGGGGCGCACAATTATTGCGCCTTGCTGTAGATCTGCAGTAATCGTGGCTAGGCCCGAATAATCACGGGATGTACGATCGTTGGTGACGACGGTTGAAGAACGCGCGCGTGGATGCTGGTCCATGCCCTGATCAGGTTCATCCCTTGCATCGTTGGCCTTGCAATCCTCCGCGCGGTCTTGAGGCCGCACGAAGCGCGCCAGCAGTCTCGGTGCGGTGCAAGTCGCGCCTGCCGATTTCGTCAGGCCAGACGGCATTGGCCGACTGAAGCCAAAAAACGTCGTCTCTGGGCTAGACCAAGTCGATTTTGTCTGGTGTCTGACAGCTGCACGAACCTCTGTCGGCTTGAGAGCGCGCACCGTCATTTGGCCGACCTCACCTTCTCGTGCCCAATCAACGGCTTAAATTGAAGATGCCATTGGCACGACCGTTGCTATTGAAATTAAGCAATATTGATTGGCTGAGCGCACTAGATCCGTAAGACGACCGATGCGCTCCTTTGCTTGAGCCCGCATGCCTTGTTCCTGAGAGAAAGTCGGCACGTCCTCAAATGCAGTCGAGCGCACGAAGAGATTTTCCTTTTGTTCGAGCCCAATCGGCGCATGAGCCAGCCGTTGGGCTCTCACCAATGCGGCCGAGCGGGCAACAATGCTTGCGCCACCGGCCATTCCAATGGGGCGCTTGGATGCCAACTTGTGGTGGCAAGCAAGCCTGAAGGTGTGGAATGCATCTCATACTCGAAATCCTCGGAGAGAACGCCGAGCCCATGGGCCGCAACGCAAGACAGGCGTTTGGACCGGATGGGGGCTCCGTCGGACGCGGGAGCGGCTGCAACTGGCGGATTCCAGATCCAACCAATACGCTGTCAGGACACCACGCGCTGATCGCATTCAATGGCACCGGTTTCACGATCACCGATACAAGCACCAATGGCGTCTACATCAACACCGTGGACGCGCCACTGGGACACGGCAATACCGCGCCGTTAGCCGATCGCGATACACTATACATGGCGAATTACATCATCTCAGTGATGATCGAGAACGATCCTGTCGAGGAACGTCAACAGCTCGGCTTGACGGGCTCGAAAGCGGTGCCCCTCGGCCGTGCAACGCGGACGTTGCCGTCGCCTTCACTCACCCAGGAGTCCCCAACTGCAGCTCTTCCGACCGCCGGACAGTTGGGCTGCGATGCCAAACTTCCTCTCGATCCGCTAATGGTGATTGGCCCGCGCCAGTCCTCCTATTCAGCTGCCCAATGGGAGCCGCACGCACCTCATCCGGCGTCCTCGCTCAGCAACGGCGTCGGCGCTGTCGATCCGACACTGGCGGATCTTCCTCGGCGGCTGTCGAGCGTGGCCACGACTGCGATGCCGTCCTCCCACACCCGATCGGAAAATATCGGATCGGGTCCGTTGTCGTCGGTCGACGCTCCATTTGTCGGTTCATCGCAGCCGCTGCCTTCAGTACCCTTGAATGGCGTTGGCGGACCGTCGAATGGCTTTACTGTGCCAATTGTTCCCGAAGATCTTGATCTTAGCGATCTGTTGCCGGGAGCGGTCTCGTGCGGGATGCCATTGGTGCTACCGCAGCGGACAGATGCGCGCCTTGATGAGTCGGACGAAGCGCTGCAGATCACGTGCAAGCGGCTTGCTCCTTCCCCGACGACCGATCTCGGGAGATTATCTGATCCTGGCACGTCGTCCCCTCGAACCGATGAGCTTGATCGGTTGGCGAGCCTGAAGGAGGCTGCTGCGCCGCGCGCGGTTGGCGCTCCCGAGATGAGCAGCGAGACAAGGAGCGGGGCTTCGCCGTTGCCTGCGGCCTCTCCATCCGACGCAGACGAACTGCAGGCGTTCTGGAATGCTCTCGGGTTTAATCCGGAACTTGTGCCACCAGCGCAGCGTCGAGAGTTCTTTGCCGAACTCGGCCGTGCGATCGCCGAGATGGCGAACGGGCTGCATTCGATACTGGCGGCGTGGGCCATGGTCAAGAATGAGTGCCAGATCGGACCGGCGCCGACACGCGCTGGAAACGACAACGCATTGCAGTTCGCGAAGAGCGGGCATGCCCTGCGCGAGGCGCTCGCAAAGGATCACGGATTCCTGCTGCTCTCCCGGTCGGTACGTGCAGGCTTCGACGACATCAAGGCGCATGAGGTTGCGGCCATGGCGGCAATGAGAGGGGCGGTCAGCAATGTGCTAACGCATATGAGTCCTCAGCGTATCGAGAGCGACGGTGCAAACCGCGGTCTTTTCGGCGCCTGCGTCAACAAGGCCAGGTTGTGGGACCGATTTGTGGAACTGCACGCATCAATGGTCAGTGACATTGATCGAACTGCTCGCTCCTATATCGCAGAAGAGTTTACTCGAAGCTACGAGATGCAACTCACCGCACCTGCCCTGAATGAAGGGAAGACGGCGTAATGGCGCCGCCGAGCAACGTCCAGCGGTTGTCCGTTATTGGCGGTGCGTTGCTGGCGGCCGCTGCAGTCAGTTGCTCGACTGACAAGAGCTCTAAGACGACGCCGATCAGGTTCGTGATCGAGGCCGATGAGCTCGTCAATCCAAACACGCACGGCAACCCCTCTCCAGTTGTCATCCGTATCTATGAGCTGAAGTCAACGACCAGTTTCACGCAAGCGCAGTTCTTTGAGTTGTTCGACGATGACGCCAAACGCCTCGGGCCCGATCTGGTGGCTAAGCGCGAGGTCGAGCTGACGCCAGGCGACACAGTCGATTTCGAGCGTGACACGCCGATCGAGACTCGAAATGTCGGCGTGATCGCCGGCTTCCGCTCGGGCAACGATGCGCAATGGCGCTCAACCGCCGAAATCAAGCCGAATCGTGACAACAAAATCTCGGTAAAGCTGACTGCGCAGGCCGTCAGCATTGAGGAGGAGGCTAGCCGAAAGTGGTGGAAAATCTTCTGACCGGTCCGTCGTGATCGCAGCGGCCATCCGACAGATGCACCTTTTGGAAAGTCAGCGAAGAGGCCCGTGAAATAGTGTCTACGACAAGCAAACCGATCTGGTCCGAAGGCATGTTGGTGCGGCCGCAGCACTTTCAGCAATATGACCGCTGGATCGAGCAACTGGTCGAGAACCGCGTTGCTGGTCTGGTCGGCTATGGCTGGGGCATTCGAAGAATTGCCTTTGATCGTAATCTTCTGCCGCTTGGCCAAGTCGCCCTTACCGAGCTTGAAGCCATGATGCCCGACGGTACGGCCCTTCATGCGCCGGAGCATGTCGGCCTTCCGATCGGACGAACCCCTCCGCCCGCTGCGGAAAACCTGCTGGTCAAGATCGCCGTGGGTACACGGCGGCCGGTTAGCAGCGGCGTTTCTTCTGGGGATGCACTCGCGCGCCGCTACGATCAGGAGGTCTTTAAGGTCCGGAATGCGAGCGCGCCGGAAAAGGCGCCAGTCGATATCAGGGTTGCGTCGCTAACAACACACCTCATGTTCGACGGCGAGGAACAAAGTGATCTGATCACGCTGCCTATTGGCCGGATCCGTGACGTCGATCCGGCCGGCGCGATCACTTTATCCGACACCTACGTTCCGCCGGCCATAGACATTCACGCAGTCCAGCCGCTCATCGCGCTGTTGAACGAAGCCCGATCGCTGTTGCGATCACGCGCAGAAGCCCTTGCTGCGCGCGCGGATCCCTCACGCGCGTCGGTAGACGGAGCAGGACTGATTGATCTTGTCGCTTTGTCGATCGTGAATGGCGCTGAAGCGATCTTCGACCATTTCGCAGCAACACGTGGGCATCATCCTGAAACCCTCTTTCGGGCACTGCTCGGCCTTGCAGGGCAGCTGTCGAGTTTTGCCGGCGACCGCCGCAAACCGCAAGAGATGCCTCCCTATCGGCATGAGAATCTCGAGAGCTGCTTCACGCCGTTGGCTGATGTCCTGCGTAAGCTGTTGTCTGTCGTGTTGCAGAGCGCCGCAATATCGCTTCCGTTGCAGGACCGAGGCTACGGCATCCTGATCGGCCTGATCACCGATCGTACCTTGTTCCAGGACTCTCGGTTCGTTCTCGTCGCTGTTGGAAGCGTACCGGCCGAGACATTGCGCAACCAGCTTCCGGCGCAGATGAAAGTAGGCTCGGTGGAGCAGATTCGGGACCTCGTCAATCTTCAGCTCCCCGGTGTTCCGATTCGTACGCTCGCCGTGGCGCCGCGCGAATTGCCTTACATCCAGAATGCCGTCTATTTCGAGCTGGACCAGTCGGCGGAGCCGTGGCGTATCCTGCCGCGCTCGGCGGCCTTTGCTTTTCACGTCAGCGGTGACTACTCGGATCTCCATCTCGAATTCTGGGCCATCCGTGGGAAACGTGCGTAACGGGCTCGACACATGGATGAACCAACAGTCATTGGACGCAGGCCAGTCGGTCCGACCCGCAACACTCAATGCTGGCGATCCTCCGGCTATGTTCCACCGAACGTGGCCGCGCCGACCGGCCCTCACCTGCCGTCGCCTGTATCTGAATCCGATGACGTATGGGCGGCCAACCATTCCGAGATGGTTGTGCAGGGTCTCTTCGAGCCAAAGGCGGTGGAGGACGCCTTGGTCGCGGCCGCGACGCCGCTCCTTTTGATCGTCGCGCAGCTTCGCATGATCAACAATGCCGATATCGGCGTGCTGCGTCGCGGGATTGTCAAGCAAATCCGTTGCTTCGAGGAGCGTGCCGCCAAAGATCAAGCGGGCGGCAGCGATGTAGCAGTCGCCCGTTACGTGATGTGCGCGCTGCTGGACGAGGCGGTGATGACCACCCGTTGGGGCAGTGAAAGTACCTGGAGCGACAACAGCCTGCTCAACCAATTCCATAACGAGACCTGGGGTGGCGAGAAGGTCTTCCAGATACTCGAACGCGTCCAGGTAAAGCCGGGCAAATACCTCACGTTGCTTAAGCTCATCAACATCTGCTTGTTGATGGGGTTCGAAGGCAAATACCGCGTGGTGGAAGGGGGGCGCGAACGGCTCGAAGACCTGCGTTCCGACGTTCAGCGTCTGATGCGGGACTATACGAGCGCACCACCTGCCGAACTATCGAGCCAATGGCGCGGCATCAAAGCACGTACGGGCGTCCGTCGCTACGTGCCATTGTGGACCATCTTTGTCGCCGCCGCGGTTGTTATGCTGACCGGCTACAGTTTCTTCCATTGGCGCCTATCGGACGAACTCGCGCCGGCCGAGCGGCAGCTAGTCGTGATCGGCCAGTCTCGGCCACGGTAGGAGAGGTGCTGGTGTTTGGCGCTCAATTCGCTGTACTTTGTTCGGCCCGAAGCATCATCACGCTGATCGCCTTGTTGGTGGTCGGCGTGTTCATCTGGTTCGCCGCCCCTTACCTTGACCTGTTCGGTCAACATCCGTTCGTTTCGGTGACTGTTCGCGCCACCACAATCGCCTGCCTCTTCCTGGCGGTCGTCGTCACCATCCTTGTCCGTTACTGGCTAGCGCGCCGCGCTAACCGGCGTGTCATCAAGTCGCTGATGGAGAGCGAAGGCCTCGCCACGACCTCCAAAAATCGTACCCAGGAGGAGGTCGAGCTGATCCGCAGACGCTTTGAGGACGCGCTGAAGGTCCTGCGCGATACGGTGTTCGCCGGCAAGCGCGGACCAAGCTATCTGTTCGAGTTGCCCTGGTACGTCATCATTGGGCCATCGCGCGCCGGCAAGACAACGGTCCTGCGCAACTCGGGCCTCGAGTTTCCGCTGGCCGAACGGCTCGGCGTCGACCCGGTGGCCGGCGTCGGCGGCACGCGAAACTGCGACTGGTGGTTCACCGAAGAAGCAGTCTTCATCGACACGGCAAGCCGTTACACGACACAGGATACGGATGCCGAGGTCGATCGCGCAGCCTGGCACGGCTTTCTCAATCTTCTCACGATTTATCGACGCCGGCGGCCGATCAACGGTATCTTGGTTGCGATCAGCCTATCCGATCTTTTAATGGGCAATGCAGAGGAGCGCAGGCTCGCCCAGTCGATTCGTTCGCGGATACAGGAGCTATTGAACACGTTTGGCATGCGCATTCCGGTCTATGTTCTGGTGACCAAGTGTGATCTCGTGCCTGGCTTCGCTGAATATTTTGACGATCTTGACCATGAGGGCCGCGCCCAGGTCTGGGGCAAGACCTTTCCTCTCGAGGGGCCAGGCGATCACATCGACGACGTCGTAATCCTTGCGATCGAGGAACTTGCCAAGCGGCTCGAGGGCAAATTGGCCTTTCGCATGCATGACGAACGCAACCTCAACCGTCGTGCAATGATGTATATGTTCCCGAAAGAATTGTGGAGCATCCGGACCGCGGTCGCCGCCTTCGTTAGCGAGGTCTTCCGGCCGAGCCGTTTCGAAGTGCGACCAATGCTGCGCGGAATCTACTTTACAAGCGCCGCTCAGGAGGGAATGCCGATAGAGAAGATGAGCGGTGCAGTCAGAGGGAGTTTCGGTCTGCGCGCAGCCCCGCCTAGGTCGTCAGTCGGGCCGGGAAAGACATTCTTTATCAAACAGTTGCTGACCGATGTGGTCTTCGCCGAGCAGGGACTGGTCGGCCGCAATCTCAAGCTCGAACGCAAGCTCGTGATGGTGCACTGTGGTGGCTATCTCGCGGCCGTCATGGTGGCGGTAACCGCATTGACTCAGTGGTACGATGCTTTCGCCCGAAGCGAAGCGCGCTTCGCTGAAACCAAGATGGCCGCACAGACAATGCAAGTGCGCCTCAAGGAAGTGCGCGAGCCGCTGGACCTGAAGAAGCTCTTGCCGATCCTCAATGCCGCGCGCCAGCTGCGTCTGGCAGCCGGCGAGAGCACTTGGTACGAATGGCTCGGTGGCCTCGGGATTTCAGCGACCCCGGTGCTCGCGCCAGCTGCGCAACAAGCCTATGATCAGATTCTGGTCGACCACCTGCTGCCGGCTTTTGCTGGAAGGCTTGCCGTTCGCATCGACGGGCTATTGCGTACTGGCAATGATACTCTGCTGGATCAGGCCAAGGAAGTGTTCCGCACGTATTTAATGCTGAGCGATCCGCGGCATTTCGATCCCGGCAAGGTCGAACAGGCTGCGCGCAGTGAAGTAGCGCTTGCGTTTGCGCTCGATACGACATCAGCGGGCGAACTGAAGGAGCATTTTTCGCGCCTCATCGAGTTGTTGCCAAAGCCCATCACGAGTGACCAGAAATTCGTGATGGCGGTGGGCCTGCGGCTGATGGAACGTCCCCTCGTCGAGCAGATCTACGCCCGGCTTTTGCGCGAAGGTGCTCAGAACATGCGGCTCCGGCCAATCGACCTGGTTAGTGTGTTGGGCGCCGGCCAGCTGGAGATAAAGCTCCAGGCTGTTTTTCCCGCCATTGGTCGGCAGGAGTCACCTTCTTCGGGGGGCATTGCGATCATCCCGGGCATCTTCACACGGGATGGTTTGATCGATTTCGTGCTACCGCACCTTCCACTCATCGTTCAAGGCGAGCAGAGCGGCGACTGGGTCCTTGCCGGCAGCTCGTTCGACGCGGCGGATACACAACAGATCGTGCGCGAGGTCATCGATCGTTATGTCGCCGATTACATTCGCATCTGGACCAGCGCGCTGAGCGGCGTCCGCGTCGTCAAGTTCGACGATATGCAGCGCGCTTCGGCGATCCTGCGTGGGCTGGCCGGCCCGGAAAGTGCACTTCAGCAGATCATTTCCCTCGTGCGCGACAATACGAACCTGCCGCCGCCCGGAGGGCAGACCGCGGCCAAGGCGGGTGAGACAACTTCCGCCACGTTCTTGGCGGCATTCGGCGACGCCCCGTGGCCGGGAACACGGATCACCGAAGCCTTCCGGCCTTTGGTCCAGTTGGGCATAGGCGGGGCCTCCGGGCAGGCGGCCAGCATGGATCGCATCCGCGATCTTTTCGGCGGCCTGTATGTCACGACGGCCAATATTGCGACCGCTCCGGATCCCGGCCAGGCCGCATTTCAGCTCTTTCAGCGGCGCGTCAAGGATCCGAGCAACGATGTCTTCGGTACCTTGCGCGCCGACTCGGCGCTACGACCCGAGTTGGTCCGCACCATCATGAACGACATCGCGCTCTCGACATGGAGCGTCTTGCTTCAACAGGCACACGGTTACGTTAATGCTGTGTGGACGCGGGAAGTGGTGCCGGTCTGCCAGGCGGGCGTCCACCAGCGTTATCCATTGTTTGCGGCCGCGACCGAGGATGTAACATTAAAGGACTTCGGCGACCTCTTTCGACCTGGCGGCATCCTCGATGATTTTTTTCAGAAATACCTGTCGCCATTCGTCATCGAGCGCAGAATCGGCCTTGGGCTGGCGACCATCGACGGTGTGGCGGCGCCGATCCATGCCGATGCCCTGACCCAATTTCAGCGCGCGCGACAGATTCGCAGGGCCTTTTTCAGCGGCGCGGGCTCCGCACCGGCCGTGAAGTTCAGCATCAAGCCAGTTTATCTCGCCTCGAAACTTCTGCGCGCGGCTTTTGTCATAGATGGCAAGGAGATCCCCTATCGCCACGAGGCGCCCCGTGCCTACGACCTCGAATGGCCGAGTCGAACCGAGGCAAGCACGGCCTCCGTCACCCTTGCTTCCGTGGATGGAACTGAGGAGAAGGTTGAGCGCTCGGGCCCTTGGGCTCTCCTTCGTCTCATCGACGCCTCGCGGCCTTCCTCACGTGGTGCTTCCGACCGTTTCACCATCACGATTGGTCGACCTGACCGGCCCGACGTGATCTATGAACTGCGGGCGGAGAGTGTGAGCAATCCGTTCAGCTTGGACGTCCTTCGTTCGTTCCGATGTCCGGATCACCTATGATAGGAGCGTCGTGAGGTTCTGTTCGGCTTTTTCAGGGGGAGGCGGGCACATGCCACTGGCGGCACCTTGGCGCGAGCGGTTGGTTCGGCCGCGACGCTTGTGCGCCGTCCCCTGCTGGCGACGAGTGAGCTACGCGACACGTTCCAGTTACGCTGCAACCAGATCGAAACGGCGATTCCGTATCGGGAGCTCAATGGATTATTGGCGGTCGACGTTCAGACGGGCAAGGGTCCTGCCTTGCGCTCTTGCGAAACGGGCTACCGACGATGCGAGTGCGATCGTCGAATGCTTGGGCGAGTCTGCATTGTGAGTGCTGCTCCCTCGGGATACCTGCTCGGCGGTCGTTTCGACCTGGTAGAGGTCATTGGCGAAGGCGGCACCAGCACCGTCTATCGAGCGGTTGATCGGATCGGCCTGTGGGCCCGTGAACAAAGTCCCGAAGTGGCAGTGAAGCTCATCCAACCACATGCGAAGATGCGTCAGAAATTAGTGCAGTTGCTGCACCGCGAGGCGCGTCTTTTGCGTGACTGCGTACACCGGAATTTGGTGCGGATCTACGATTCCGACTACGACGGCACGTACCATTACCTGGTCATGGAGTTCTTAAAGGGCCGCTCGCTAGCGCAGATTCTGGCCGATCGTCAGGGGCGGCCGCTTTCACCCTCTGTGTCCTTTCATATGGTTTGCGCCGCCGGGCAGGGCCTTGCCCACATGCACAGCCTAGGTATCGTTCATGGTGACCTCAAACCAGGAAACATTTTCATGACCTCGACGGGCGAAGTCAAAATTTTGGACTTTGGGACAGTCCTCAAGCCCGGCGTTTCGCCGCAACGCGACAGGGCCGCGGCTCTGCTCGACGAGATTGGATTGTTGACGCCGACTTATGCGTCGCCAGAGATGCTGATGGGTGAGCCACGGGCGGAAAGCGATGATGTCTATTCTCTCGCAGTGGTCGCCTATCTGGCCTTGACAGGCACGCACCCGTATGCGCGGTGGCCAGCCGACGAGGCACTCAAGGCAAATCTCACACCGGAGGCGCCGCCGACTATTTCGCCGGCGCAATGGAGGGTGCTCGCTTCGGGCCTTGCCCTCAACCGCCGCCACCGTATCAAGACCGTCGGTGAGCTCGTCCAGCGTCTTGCCCGTCCGCGCTGGTTCTACCGATGGCGCGGTCGGCGCATGCCGTTGTTGTAAAGCGAGACTAAGCGCCGCTTATTGGTGGCCTTAGACGCTGTTATGACCGCGGTTCTCTAGCTTGCGCCGGAGCGCAACTTGGAGGCCAAGTCTTTCCTCGTGGCCAGACGTCCACTTGCCCGCGCAAAGGGTCAACCAGGTAAAGCCTTTCGATGCCATGGATCGAGACGGCTCCGTGCCAGCGGACAGCTTCTATGCGCCGGAGTTTTGCCCGGAATGGGTTGAACGATCGACTCGATAGCGCAAACTGTGAATCAAGAGGAAGGTTGGGCCGGGCGATGCGGCGTCAACCTCGCCAATGCGGCAATAATCACCCGGGAGCAAAACCAGGCGCCTTGATGTTCGGTCACGATCGTACCCCAAAGTGGGACGCTCGCTTTCGGACGCCGCTCGAAATATCTAAGTCAGACATTACAACCTCATCGGTGGTCGCGTCGGCACAGTCTTTGCTGATGAGAGGCTTAGTCATTCTCATTCACATCGGAGATGGATATGTCAGGCACCCGAGGGAATTCGCGCATCTCCCAATTTTGGACTGACAGCACCGATCGCGCGACCAGGTCTCGAAATGAAATAGGTTTTGTTCCTGGCGAAAGTAGCCGAACCTCCCGTTCTGTCCCGCTCGAGATGGGCCCTGAACCGTCAGACGTGGTGACTCCGGCCGCTCGCATGGAACGCGGCGCACCAAGTCGGGAAGTCAACTTGTCGGGCTCCGGTGGTGAGCCCGGATCCAGCAATCAAGCGCTGCGCCGGCGAGCTGCGCTGGTTCCTTATCCCGAAGACGCGACGCTGATCGACGCGGCGGCCCAGGCGACGAAGGCCAATCTTGCGGCGCGGCATCCCTGGGACCAGCTCCGGACTCTGTCACAAATCTCCTGTGCCGCTTATTATCTTCGCAAGTTTAGCGATTGGCTTCGAAGAGAACATAAAGAGGCGATAGCCGGCCGCCTCGACGACGACTCGGTCAATGAAGATTGTGCGACGTTCCGACGTGCGCACCCCAAGCGCTCCCCCAGCGCTGGCTTGAGGATGCTTCGAAGCCACGCTGGCACACCCGGGTCCAGCGCTCGTCCTCCGCTCCGGCGATCCGCGCTCGTTTGTTATCCCCAAGACGCGGCGCTGATCGACGCGGCCGCCCAGGCGGCCAAGGCCAACATCGCGGCGGGGCGCCCCTGGGAGCAGCTCGGGCGTCGGAAACTCGCCTCCAATGCGGCTCATGAGCTTCGCCAGTTTAGCAACTGGCTCCGAAGAGAGCACAAAAGCGCCATAGCTGGCCGCATCGGCGAGGCGTCGCTGCAACAAGATTCCATCTTGTTCTCTCGCGCCTACCCGAGGAGCTCCCTCAGTGTCGGCTTCATGATGCTTCAAAAGCACCGTGGCGAGCCCATGCCCAGCGGTCAAACGCAGCGCCGGCGAACTCGGCCGGTTCCTTATCCAGAAGACGAGGCGCTGATCAACGCGGCGGCCGAGGTGGCCAAGGCGAACATTGACGCCGGCACGCCCTGGCCCTTCGTCGGAACTCGCAGAAGAGTCAATCAAGCCGTTAAGCATCTTAAAGAGTTTAGCGGGTGGCTCAAAACGATGAGCAAAAGGGCTATCGCCGACCGCCTCGACGACGCCTCGCTAAAAGAAGACATTACGACATTCTATAATGCTGAGCGCCGGTACAGCGTGGACTCCGGCGTCAGGATGCTGCGGGAGCACGCGAAGGACCTCGAGGAGTTCGCCGCAGGCCTGGAACAGCAGCTTGAAATCGTTGAGGCACCGTCGGCGGCCGGAGAAGGCACTTACCAGCACGGCCCGCTAAAGTCCGTCTTCGCGCAATTATTTGGGGAATCGCCGCCACGGGAATCCCCACCGTCGTCTCCAGGATTGCGCAGCGGCGGTTCGGATCGTAACGCAGCCACATCGCGCATGGTGCGTGACGATGCTATCGATGCGCCGATGCCCGACATCCCTGAGCAATTGCTATCTGCACGATCCGGTGGTTCGCACTCGAGAGAGGACGCTCATCACAGCTCGCTGCAACCGCTCTTCACGCAGCTGTTCGGGGAATCCCCGCCGCCATCGGAATCACCACAGTGGTCTCCAGGCTTGCGCGGCGGCTCAGATCTTAATGGCGCCATGTCGCCCACAACGCGCGACGCTGTGGCGCGTGAGGATTTCGGACAAATCGTCGGTCTTGGCTGGAGTCACGGCCCCCAAGCGGCCCCGGACGTTCTGATCGGTGCCCTCAACAGAAGAAGCATTTTGCCGACTCCGCTCCAGCCGATGATAAACTTCTACATCTGCGGTCAGCCCTATACTGCGCAGCTTGGGAGAGGGATCAGGGAAGTGAGCCCGAACAATCCGCTGGGCGTGAGTATCACCCTGATCCCTCTACTTAAAGGAGGCTGATTACCGTCCTTGCAGATCTAGGAGCTGAGTAGCCGAAGACCTGGGCGTTCTCAGCTCCAATTCGATTCGCCGACGCGCGTTGGAAAAAAGGACAGAATAACTCGGCGCACTGGGGTCGGGCGGCATCGACGACTGGAATCCCAGATACGGAGCGTGGGGTCGGTACTTAATGTGATCTCTGTGCAGCTGATCAGCCAATTTTTCACCCACCGTACGCAGCTGTCGGCCGCGTTCTTTAACGAACTTGGGGTCGATGGATCACAAGGACGCGGCCGCCTGGCCCCGATTCGGCCGTGTACGGCTCACGGTGGATGTAGAAACGTGTCATCGGAACCGCCTGGGTCGGCAGAAGTCTGAACTCTCCCAGTACACTGATTAGGAAGTCGTTCGCCACTTGGGGTCCGTGGATCCAACCAACGCCGAGTCTCTCGCCGATATCGGGTGGCCCGACTTCATTCATGTGCTCAACTCGAGGGTGGGGTAGCTGCCCTAACTCCCTGTATCCAGGGGTGAGAATAATGTTTTCGCCTTCCGGGTTGTTGGGGGTCACGGGCGCCCGCCCTGGCCACAATACAGCAGCATAGCGCATAGCGTTGATAAGCACACTTTGCGGCCGTAATAGCGTGGGCAGGAGGCCGCTTTCCCGCAATGCCGCGATCAGCGGGTCCGGGGCAAGGCCGCCCCCCCAATTGGGGAGGACATAAGCTCCGAAATCACGCTCTGCCTGCCCAGCCCCTGCGCCGGCTGCAATGGTCGGCCTATCCAACGGCATTGTGGGCGCCAGTGGTGATGACGATGGTCCGGCGTCTTCGATGCCCTGAAACATTGCACCCCTCGCACGAGCCCAGTTCTCGGATTTGACCTGGCGGTGAAAATCCCGAAGCATGTCGCGCAAATTCATGAGACGGTTACGAAACCCGCCAATCGCGGGTGCGTCGCGTCCAAAATAGGCGTCTGCATAGGCTTGCACGTCGGTATCCAACGACGGCAGCGCGATCCGGTCGACCATTGGGGGTCTGTTGGTCTCGCGGATCCACTCGAGGAAATCGTACATATCGCCTGCGGCATGGTCGGCGCCGCCGGAGCGGTGGTTCGGGAGCTTCTCAGTAAGCCAATTCCAAAAGTCCTTATGGAGTGGCCAATCCACGTCATGGGGGCCGGAAACTTGATTGGAGCCGGTGCGGTTACCGCTGTCACCACTGTTACCGCTGTCGCTGCTACCGCTGCTGTCGGCGGTATCGCCGCTACTGCGGCTGCCCGACGACGTCCCGGCTCCATCAAAGCCCTGAAACATCACATGCCTCTCACGAGCCCAGTTCTCGAAATGCCGGTCCCGAAGAATATCTCGCAGGTTCAGGAGGCGGTTACGAAACCCCCCAATTGCCGGTACATCGCGCGCTATATAGTCGTCTGCATAGGCCTGCACGTCGGTGTCCAACGACGGCCGCGCAATCCGGTCGGCCACTGGCCGTCTGTTGGTCTCGCAGATCCACGCAAGGAAATCGTACATATCGCCTGCGGCAATGTCGGCGCCGCGGGACCGGCGGCCCGGGAGCTTCGCGGCAAGCCAGTTCCAGACGTCCTCATAAAGCTGCTTATCCACCACATAGGGGCGCGGCCACTGATTGGAGCCGCTGCTACCGTCACTCACGCGAATCTCCGGCAAAAAGGTGCAGTGGCATCGCATGCTCCCTCGATCCGAAGCGCGCACGTTGCCTGAGTTCGGTCGAGGGCCGTCTTGCCAGACGTGTTCGAATTGAAAAGAGCGCGATTCACTGCCGCTCCAATTTGCTCGCGATCAATCTTCCAACAGCCCACACTCCGTCATTCGGCAACGCCATATGTGATGCAATGACCATGAGGAATTCGACGACGTCGACCATCTGAACTTCTCGAGACTCGTTCTCGCGTTCGCTCGAAGGCAGTTCTATTGGAGCAATAAACGAGTCAATCGGCTGCCGTATATCGCGATCGACGAGAATCTCAAATCGCCAGCTCATCTGCGCCTCATGCTCTGCTCCTCGGACCCTTCATGTCTGCGCATGGACAAGAGTCAATGGCTGTCCTGTCCGCTCGTAATGTCCGCGCCCTCGATAGATCCGGGGTTATCTCGGCCTCGCATCCAAGGCGGTCACAATCTTCAGTGGCGCGTCTAGGCATGAATCGATCATGACGTGCCTCCTCTTTAGGAGCGCAAGGCGCGTCGCGCTTTTTTCTGAGGTGCGCAGGCCAGGAGAAGAGATCACGATGCCAGAAAGTGAAACGACCCATCTGCCCTGTCCGCTCGATCACAAGCACATTCTGTTCAATGATCGACATGTCTGTTTGTCGGGCATTGTTAGAATCGACGTACCATCTTCGATGTTGTGACTCACCGAACAGGCTCGCCATCAGCCGTCGAAGGCCTCTCTTGGGCAGCCTCGCGCGGCACGTCACTTGCTAATCATCTTGGATCGTCCCTCTGAAGTTCGGTTTCAAAAATAGCCAGCCTTGTCGAGCGAGAAATCATGGGATGCAGCGAAAGACCTTATATCAGGGTTCGACCAGCTTGACTCTTGTCCAGTGTCCGACAGTCGCGCCACCGCTGTTGGATTGACAACACCTATTTGGCAAACGGCAGCGTTTCAAAACCCAATCAGCGGCTCAAATAAGGAGATGCCATTGGCACGGTTGTTGCTATTGATGGGATGCAAGGACATTGATGGGCTGAGTGCACGAAACGCAAGAGGAACGAGGTTCTCTTTCCCTCGAACCCGTCTGCATCGTCTTGACAAGGAAACCCATCGTATCTTCCACCGAACCAGAGAGCACTCACAACAGGCGCATAGGCCAGTCGACCGGCTTCACAACAATGGCGCGAAAGAGGCGGTCAAACCTAGCGGCGCAGGCAATTCGAATGCAACACCCGGGTGTCGATCCGTGCTGACGGGCAAGGCTCGCGGTGAGACGCATCTTGCGTTCGGAGCATTGGAGAGAGCGATGAACTCTTCAACATCAAGGGCGGTAGATGCGCGGCTGGGACCTGCATCACGGCGCCGCTAGCCGATCGCCATACCTTATGCACGGCAGCGAAAAACTGACATCGGGCCGGCCGCCTACCATCTCGCCAGCGGAATGGCCGGTTTCGCTTCAGGTCCTAAACCGTCGCGACCGTATCGAGCCTGTCGGCGAGTTCGTCGAGCACCTCGACGGTCCCGTGTCTGCCTCGGCTGTGGGCGCTTGCTGCTGTCGTAAAACGAGTAGGGTAGGAGAGATATCGTTATCATCAAGTGCTTCGGCTCCCAAGCGCCCCTCGTTCCGTGGCGCGGTGACAAGCGTTGTTAGCACTGCCGCAGTTTGATTTGGTGCACCAATGACCAACGAATCCAATCTCAGCATTGACTTGGAGATTCGCAGCAAGCCCGGCATTGAGCTTGACGTCCAAGGCTTCGAAGGCACAGAGTGCATTTCTTTGCCGTTCAGCTACGTGATCTACGCCACGACATCGAGCGATGTCGACACCGGCTCTTTGATAGGCGAGCGCGCCAAGCTGTCTGTAAAAACGGCATGCGGGCGATGGATTACCTCGGGCCTCTGCGCCCAAATCGAGGAACTCGACCCTACGGTGACTAACCTGCGGGTGCTCCAGTTTGTCCTGCGGCCGCGTTTTGCCGTCGCCGAGCTCTCAGTTGCGAGCCGCATTTATGGTCCAGGCCAAGCGATGGGCGTCGATGACATTATCAAACTGCAGTTGAGCAAGGTCAGCATCAGCATTCCGAGCGAATACAATATTGATCGCTATCCCAAGCGAAATTATGTTGTGCAATACAATGAAAGCGATTTGACGTTCATTTCCCGCCTTTGCGAACGAAATGGAATTTTCTATTTCTTCAAGCAAGAAGACGACGGTGAAACCGTCGTATTCGGCGACAAAAATCTGGCCTTCCCCAACGTCAAGTTCGGCGCCAAGTCGACGCTGCCTTATGCGCGCCAGCACGAGCGCAAGCCACCGCGAGGCGTTGACGAAGCCGCCGTTCGGTCGTTCCGGCAGCGCCGGGTTCTCTCGACAAAGACGATTGCGCTCCGCGATTACAACGAAACGGTGCCTTCCGTCGTGTCCGTCGATAAGCAGGTCGGACAAGGCAGCGGTTTCTTAGGCAAAGCCTCGCGCTTCGGCGGGCATTTCGCGAACGAGACGGAAGCGACCGCGCTGGCCCGGATCCGTGCCGAACAGATCTGCGCGGGCCAGATAATGTACATCGCCCACAGCGACGCACCGGAACTGCGCGCTGGCGTCATTTTCGAACTGGAGGGCCATCCCCGCTTTGACGGTGAATATCTCGTCATCGCCGCGGATCACTCGGCCTATCGCCCGGCGCCGACCGGATTCCGCGGGCCCGGGCAGGACGGGCGAGCTTACCAGAACATGGTCCATTGCATCCGCTCGGACGTGCCTTATCGACCAGTTGCGATGACGCCTGTGCCTCTGGGCGTCGGCCTCCACACCGCCACAGTCGATGGAGAGGCCTGGAACGGGCGGGCTGAGATTGACGACCAGGGCCGCTACACGCTGCGGTTTACGTTCGCCGATGAACCGGCCGAGGGCCGTGGTAGCGATTACGTGCGCAAGCTCGAACCTTATGTAGGTCCGAATCAAACCGGCTTGCATTGCCCGTTGGTGCCAGGCACGGAAGTCCTGGTCAGCTATTTGAACGGCGACATTGACCGACCAGTCGTGATCGGGGCGGTCCACAACCCCGATATGAAGGGAGGAGTGACATCGGACACGCACTTGTTCAATCGGCTCAAGTCGCAATCTGGCGCCTCGATCGAGATGTTCGACGGATCTTCGTGATTTCTTCTCCTCATGGCGCATTATGACCCTCTGGTGTCCAGCGACACACGAGATCGACCCGCTATTGGAAGCGGTCACCAATACGGCACGGGCGACCATCTTGCCGAGCGCATCGATCACCATACCGCCGCCGTCGACGGATGGCATTTGGTCGCAACGGCTTCGTGACGGACGAGAAGTTCGCCTCAAATTGTCGGCGCACTGTCTCGAGCAGGAACAGCGCGGTCCGCGCGCGGTGCTGGTTTACGCACTGCAGGGCAATGCCGTTGTCGATAACGGCATGGGTTACCGTGTGACGGGGCAGGCTGTCCTCGACGTCGCCACGCGTGCATTTCTTGATGTCAAGTGTCAATTGGAATGGGTCGGCCCAGTTACGCCGTGACAGTTCGCTGTCACGATCGCGACGACGTCGTCGCTCGATGGTGTCGGTGTCTGGAAAACCGCGCAGTGCTGTGCCGTCAGATCCGGAAAGGGCTCGCGATATTAGGTATTTGATGCCACGGCTCTTGGCATGGATGTTGCGATATCAATTGTGCCGGCGTATGTCAGAAAATGGGAGCCGAAAATGTCACTTGACGCCTACTTGAAAATCAAGGGAAAGAAGCAGGGCGAGATCTCCAAGGATGCCTCTAAGCCGGACAGCATCGGGCAGGTCGCCAAGGGTGACTCGGGCAAGCAAGGGAAGATCACCATTGTCGCCTTCACCAGCGGCATCATCGTTCCCCGCGATGCCACGAGCGGTGTCGCCACGGGCGCTCGCAACCACCAGCCGGTGCTCTTCACGAAGTTCTTCGATCGAGCCTCGCCGCTACTATGGCAGGCGCTGGCTACTAACGAGGTGCTCGAAGAAGTGGTTTGCGAGTTCTACCGTACCGACCCTGGGGGCATGCCGCAGCCGCAGAACTTCTTCCAGATAAGCTGGAAGAACGCGACGTTAGTCGAAGGCAAGGCCTATGTGCCGCTAACGATCAATCCGCAGAACAACTTCTTTCAGAACATGGAAGACTGGTCGTTCACCTACAAAGAAGTGAAATGGGAGCACGTTCCCGGCAGCACTAGCGGCGAGGATAAATGGTGACAACGCCGACACGTTCGCGCTGTCGCCGTTTTTCCGCACCAACGAAACGCTATGCTCCCCGCCAAGCCAAACACAGCGACTTGGTCCCAGCACCGATCGGACAATGGCGGATATATTGCGTATATTCCGACGGGTCTACAGGTTTCGGAGGTGGCGATGCCGGGTCTGCTTCGTCGCAGCGTGTGGACGCTGCGAAGAGCAGGTAGATTGGTCCAGCTTTGCTCGACAGAATGTTGGATCGAGCTTTGCCCTTCTGGGCCGCGCGGTCGAACCTTGCCGGTCCGCTCGTTTGGGAGTTCCACAAGTCATGCCCGAGCCTCGATGGGTTTGTTCCGTGCTTCATCAATGCCGTCAAATGGCGCCGGAACGCTCTTCTCCAATCCGATAGCCGTCACCACGTATGCTGATCACCGGCGATAGATGAAGCAGGCGATCAAGAACTGCGGCCGAGCAGTTACAGCCAGACGTCGTACGTCTGCACGACATCTGCGGCCCCGTCGACCCGGTTTATATTGTTGAAGGGGGTCAGCAAATTCTCCTCCGAGTCTGGCCAGATCAAGCCAGACCGCTGACTCCTAGATAGAGACGTTCTCATGGGCGGCAAGTCTCGTGTGATGCCGCTCGGATTTCACTCCAAGGCCGCGCACATTCCTGACGCAATCGGCGATCGCCGGCTTCGTCATTGGTCGGATGATGAGCTCCCGCCTCGTCCAATGCTCGATTGCCCCGGCAATGCTGATGCCGCCGAGCGCACCGTTAACTCGAAAGCGATGCTGGCATGGCATTTGCAAGTTAGAGCGCGGAGAGCGCCGTTGCTCACATCTTGCTGTCCTCGAAAGCGCGAAGGGAGGAAAGTCGCTCACCGCAAACGGGAAGCTTGACGATATCAGCGCATGCCGAGGGACATTGATGAATTCCAATTCGATCAACGCGGCCGGACAACAGCATGGCAATGCGAGCGCACAAGCCACTTCACCAGCGCATACACCGACTGCGTTAGATGCTGGATTGCCCGCGCCAGAGACGGAAGGCAATGCGAGAGCGGGCACTATCCGCGCGAACGAACGGTGCAAGGCCTCATCGTTTGTCAAAGCGCGCGCCCAGCTTGCCGCAACGCTGGCCGGCGCGAACGTTGAGGCGCTCAGGAGCGAAATCAGGCAGGCAGAGCTCCGATCCGCACAGTGGACAACAGCGAACGGGTCTCCAGCCGACGCTTTCGATGGTAACCGCATTCTGAACGACGTGGTCGCTTCGTCGTACTTGCAACTCCAGCGTTTCCAAGACCATGCAGGTCATTGCCTGCCGCTGCTGAACGTCGAACAGACAGGCATCTCGCATGCGCGTGATCTGCGTTTTTGCAGTGTCCACCAGGAATATACTCGGCGACAATTTCTCGCGCGCACGGCTGCGGCTCACACGAGAGGTAATAGGGTTTCTCCTTTTGTGTCATTATGCGCTGACTCCTCACAGCTGCTCGCGTCGCCGGATGCAACCGGACGCGAAATCGCAAGAAGCGCTAGGAGGTTGCACGCCTACACTGTACCTAGGACCATGATATGGACGCCGGAAGGTATCATCACTGTTCTTGTGCAGGGGGACTGCGACGATCTTCGCTATGATGCTAATGATATAGAGTGGTTGAACGGAACACCGACCTCAGAGTCCGAAGCGCTGTTTCTGGGCGGCAATCTCGATGATTATCAGACCGCCAGCGAACCGAATCCATACAGAACGCCCACGCCAGGAAACTAGACCGAGTGTAGGCGATCCACTTTCTCTCATTCCTTTTCTGGGTGTACAATATGCAGCAGAGAAGGAATGTGATTTCGGCACTAGCAAGGCTGCGTGTCGTCGGTCCCGTGAGGGCGCAGCGGGACGCTCGGCCGGACGGCTCCCGTCTGGTGCAGACCCTTTCGGCGCTTCCGCAATGGCAATGCGTCGACCGACAGATCATGTTTGAGTTGATGCCATCGAGCGCGATCGGGCGACGCCACACTGGCAGATTCTGCGGGGTGCGCCCGCCCCTTGCCTACCGGTCTTTTTGTAATCGCACGTCGGCAACCTGACAGAGGGATGCGCCTGCGATGTCGCATTATGTGCGGGTCAAGTGACAGGTCCGGTGGCGCGCATCAGGCAGGTTGGTCATGTCGACCCCAACCGGAAAGTCCAATCGACAATCCGGTCTCCCTAGCACTCTTGAGCGGACCTCGCGATCCTCAGCCTTGAAGATACCGCAGCCTTCCAGACGTGCTCGTGGAAGCACGCTACTCAATCGCTCGTTGATGCAGCAGCGCCTCAAGCCGACGCCGCCCTTCATTGATTGCCCCAGCCCAGTCACCGAGTCGTTCCTGCACGACGACTTCGAACGATGGGTACCACAGTGGCTTGCCGTCTGCCTGAGCCCAATACCAGGGATAGCCGCACGGCACGAAGACCACGCCGGGAACGCCGAGCGCTCCGGCGATATGGACGGCGAAGCTGTCGGGCCCGACCACGGCATCGAGATTGGCGATCGCTGCGATCAATTCCGCTGGGCGCTCGATATGCACACCAGCATCGATCGGGCGACTCCATCGCTTCATGTCGTGCCGTTGCGCCTCGGTCACCAAACTGACCGGCGTGACGCAGTTAGGAATCACGGCGGCGACCTGCTCCATCGATAGGCCGAGAGCGCCACTCTCCCACACGACGCCTACCAAAGGCCTTGCGAAAACAGCCAGGGCATCACGCCATTTGGCGGATAGCTCGGCCTCAGGGAGCAGGTAGGGGATCCCATCGGCAATGTTGCTGGCATCGTTCGACAAAACGCGAAATAACGACTGCAGCGGCATAGCGGAGAGCTCGGGCGTCACCTCGTCGAAAATGACCTGCTCAGCAAGGCTGGTAAGAAGAGCCTGGTAACGTGGCTCCGCGACCACATGCACGTCTTGCTGGCTCGCCAGCCGACGCAAGAGACGAACGAGTGCGACGAATTCGAGGGCGCCCGTCGTCGGCGGTACGGCTATCCGCGTTACAAGCGCCGAGGCGACCGGCTCGGGCGTCGGGAAGCGACCGAGCGTCAGTTCAAGTGTCGTCTGTAGAGACTTCGCTGCTTCATTTTCAGGTCGCGTGTGCACGACGTGCCTAACAAGGTTGAGCGATTCATCGAACCGGCCAACGAGCTGCAGGACACGCGCCAGTGCAAGCACGGCGGAAGGATCAGATCTGCGAGCGCGAGCGAATTGCGTCAGTTGCGCGATGCCTTGGTCCACCTCACCCTTGGCAATCGTAACGCGGGCCAGGATTTCGCGGGCTCCAACATGAGCAGGCGCATAGGCGAGCAACTTCCTGCAAGTGGCCTCCGCTTGGGGCCACAGTCCAGTTGCGGCGCGGCAATAGGTCAGATGCAAGAGCCTGGCCGTATCGAGCGGGGCGCGCAGATGCGCCCGTTCGGCAAGGCTAAGCGCCTCGTCGAGGCGGCCGCGTTCGAACATGAGCACCGATAAGTTGCCGAGCGCATCGGGATCGTCCGGAGCAATCTCAAGCGCACGAAGCAGGGCGGCCTCAGCCGACGAGCTGTGGCCCAAGGCGAACTCGATGGCGCCGAGTTGAAGGAGGGCCCGCGCATTCCCAGGCTCGCGTTGGACAACGATCTTTGTCACCGCGCAGGCTTCCGCAACCTTGCCGCGACTCAACAGGGCATGAGCGAGCGCTAGCTTGATCTCCTCGTTGCGCGGCGCGAGAGCGGCCGCGCGTTCGAGGCAGATCACCGCCTCCTCAGCGCTGCCGAGCAATCCGTGGGCGATGCCGAGATTGGTGGCGATGCCCGCGTGTTCGGGGTGGAGTGTCGCCGCTTCCGCAAGCATGTCGAACGCGAACTCGATCCGTCGCCGCGCAAGCGCCAAAGCGGCCCTTGCATTGAGCGTATCAGGATCGCTAGCGGCGACGACCTCCTCGAGTAGTGCCTCCGCCTCCTCGAGACGGCCGGCCGCAATAAACTCCCGGGCCGTTCTAACCCGGTCCTGCCGGGTCGGAGTCGGCGTGCCAGTGGGTGGCATCTACGCTATGCAACCGTGACGCGCTTGCCGTCGAGGCGGAGATCCTCGCTCACCGCGATCACTTTGCTGTGAGCCATCTCGGTGGCAATACCGGTGACCCTAGTGGCCTGGGTTTCGGTCTGCAACGAGTCGATATGCTCGATCACCGCGACACGCTCGACCGCCTTTACGGTAAGCGACTCGGCGCTCGATTCCTGAATTCGCGCCGAGCATCGGACACGGTCCGCGATCAACGTGTAGAGCTTGCCGATCCAGGTGCTTTTATCCGCGAGCACGGCAAACAACTTGGCCTGCAGATCGATACTATCGGCGCGCAAGGAGAGGCGCTGGCGCGCGGCGAAAGTGATGGTGTCGCCCTCAATCGACATGTTGCGCCCCCCGGGCAGGCTGACCATGCCACCACCGGAAGCCGCCCGCTCGAGCACGGTCACGACGAAGACCTGTTCCACGTTGGTGAAGAGCAGTACCAGGTCCTGTGGTGTGGGCCGGACCAGGCAGCCAACAGCTACCGTCGCCGTGTGACGAGCGCCAGCGACTTCGACTTCCGCCGCCGTGCCGTCCTCGCTGACTGACACGACGCGAGCGGTGTGATGTCCAGGTTGAAGCAAGCGCTCGGCCATCGCCAAGATGTCGGTGTTTGTGGCGCGGATCGTCATCGTCATTCTTGCTCTCCAGGCGGCTATATGAAATTGATCGATTTCTTTTGTATGACTTCCTCATTGCCGGTGCTGGACATGATCTCAGCGTTTCGGGTCACAAGCTTGTGCTCTTCCGTGTTCGACTGTCCCTTTCTAAATTCTTCTTCTGTCATCGAAACGCTGGTCTTGCATACTTTGAAGTCGCGGCCGACCGACTTAAAGTCATCGACGGGAACGATCTTGCGATCGCTTGTCCTGAGAATCTTGGTATCGCTGTCAGCCGACTTGAAGTCGGGTCCAAAAACACACTTGGTCGAGCTTCCAATCACTTGCTTGATGTCGTTTCCTTCGACAATGTCGAGTTTGTTGCCGATCGTGATGGAGTTCATATCGCTGAGATTGAATGAACATTCTCGCGACATTTTGAAGGTGAACGCTTCTCCAAAGAACATGTACACGTTCCTGGCCATCGTCAGCGTGGTAGCTGCGCCTCTCATGCAGGTGAATTTGGTGCCCTGGAAGAATTCCTTGGTGTCGCCCATCGTGTGCTTTTCCGAGTTGCCAACGGTCGTTTCCAGCTTGTGGCCATTGTTGATTAGCTTGACGCGGTTCGAGGCCGTCAGGATGATGTCCGCAGGCGTACCATTAGCGCCAGCACTGATTGATACGCCATTCTCGGCGGAAATCTCATAAGTACCTTTCGAGACCCGATGTTGCGAGTTGCCGTCCGTGACCTCCGTAGTTTGACCTCGACCGATTTTGAGCAGTGCAGCGCCTTCGACATTTGCCTGAAAGTCCTTATTGGTGAAGGCTAGCATGCCGGCGTTGTCGCTTTCGTGTTTGCTGGTCGCAGCTGGACTTTCGCTAGTAGTTGTCGTGAGACCGGTGACGAGTTCTTCTTCTTCGCCCGAATAAGAACCGAGGCGCAGATAAGTTGACTTGGTCAGGGGAGAAGTCAGGGTTTCTGGAACGACCAGTCGCGTGTAGGCATTTGGCATAGCGGGTTTCCCAATCGTATGGCTGTCGGCACCTTAGCGCTGCGCCGTCAAGCGGGTTTGAGAAGGCGATATCGAAAGTCCGAACGCGTTCGGGTTGGCACCATTCTGCTTGGTCGGCATCCCCATTTTGGTTGCCGGTGATCCGCCGATTGACAAATTGTCCGACCCCGCCTTGGCACGGCCCGGACCCATGACAAGGCCAGAGATGACGCCGAGGGCTACACCTGCGCTATCACCCATCGATGTCGCGCGCTCGGTCGTCATGTTGTGTGCAGGCATACACATGATCAGGCACCGGGACTGCGTGGGAATAGCCGTCGTGTTCAGAGTGACGTTTGGGTAGGGGGTAGGCACGACGGCGGGACCGGATGGCGTGTTGCAGACGTCGGGAAACGCATGATCCTCCGCCGACATCGGGCCACTTGAATTGACAAAAGTCATCTGTCTAGCCTGCTCCGTTGAGAGGAATGACGCGGCTTGCATCGTAGAGTTCGGCGACGGCGCGTTCCGGCACGGTTTGCAGGGCACTCCCATATTGGCCCACGAACAGAGTGCCTTCAGTCGACGCGCAATGAAAGTCAGTGCGCAGAAAGCGCGCGCCGGAAAAGTCGCTGCCATCAATCTTGGCGTGGTGCATTAGCGCGTAGGACATGTCGGCGCGGGCAAACAAGGCAAACTTGGCCGATGCACGCGTGAAAACGGACGTTCCCAATTTTGTGCCCGAAAGATCGCAGCCGTCGAGGCTCGCTTCTTCGAAGATGCATTGCGTCAAATCGGCATTGCGGAGCCTTGCGGCTCGCAGGTTAGCCCGCACAAACAGCGCGTTCGGAGCGGTAGCGCAGGAGAGATCAGCGCCCACGAGGCTCGCACCCGCCAATACCGAACCGGAGAGATCGGCTCCGGACAGGTTTGTGCGGTTCAGCTTGGCGCCACTCAGGTTCGCTCGCGCAAGCTTCAGCCCGGAGAGATCCCGCTCCGACAGATCGCATTCCGAGAAAAGGATCGTGTCGCAACGAAGTCCCGTGACCTGTGCACTACGCAAATCGGCCTGAGTTATGGCTGCGTTCGTCAGCGTGGCGCTGTCGAGCACGACTTCGGCCAACCCACAATCCATGAGAGCGCTTTGAGATAGGGTCGCCCCGCGCAAGAGGCTGTGGGCCAACGCGCAACGCATCGCTGTCGTCTGGCTGAACCGCGTCTCGCTGAAGTCGCTATGCCTGAAATCCGATGACATGAACGTCGATTGGGTGAAGCGCGCCGCCTGCCAGTCGGATCCGCCAGCGCGACAACCGACGAATATGCACTTTTCAAGACAAGCGTCGGCGAAGGACGCGCCGCTGAGGTCGCAATCCTGAAACGTCATGCCAGTCAAGCGGGCACCCGTGAAGTGGCTGTTGCGAAAAGAAGAACTCAGCACAACGCCATCGTTCAGGCTCAGCCCGGATAGCGTCTGGCCATCGAGATTGGCGTCGCGTACCGGTAATTTATGGGCGATCGACTGCAGAAAGAGATCAATTGGCATGGCGCGTGACCATCAGGACGGTGCGGTCGATATTTGCGTTGCTCAAATCGGTCGCGGCCAAAGCAGCATCCATCAGGTCGGCGCCGTAGAGATTTGCATGGCGTAGGCTGGCGCCGGTCAGGTCGGCCTGATTGAGATGTGCCTCGAGCAGGTTGGCGGCATAGAAGTCGGCGCCGCGCAGATCGTTGCCGGTGAAGACGGCGCGTTTCAGCGATGTCATTCGGAAGGTGGCGCGCGCCAGCGTCGACTTGCCGAAATATACACCGTTCAGTCGAGCCATGGTGAAGTCGGTGCCGCTAAGGTCGGTCGCCTGAAAAGAGAGCGCCTCGCCGCTGCTGCGGCCGAAGTGGGCGTCGCGTAGATTGATGTCGCCGATGAAGCTGACTTGGTCAAATTGCGAGCTTCTGAGATCGAGTTGAGGCGCCCCCACCTTGAGAAAGCAGGTCTGCTCGAGTCGTGCGCCAGCAAAATTCGCGCCGGATAACGATAAATCCATGAACTGTCCGCGCTCAAGGATCGCGTTCTCCCAAACGCTGTTGTCGAGGGCGGCTCTAATGAAGGAGCATTGTTGTATTTGCGCACGGCGGAAGGTTGCCCCGATCATCGGTACCCGCAAAACCTGAAGCTCGGCAAGGCGCGCTTGGTCGAAGCATGCGCCCACCATGCGCGCGCCGAGAAGATTGGTGCGCACAAGTTGGCTGCCCGCGAAACGCGTTCCGCGGCAGTCGGCTTCACCCAGATTGGCTTCGGTGAGATCGGCCGCGCTTAAATCAGCATTGATGAGCGTCGCGCCGGTTAGTGCGGCCTTCATCAGCTTTGCACCGGTCAGGTTGGTCCCGTTCAGGTTCGCGCGTTCAAGGAAGGCGCCGGAGAAGTCCGCATTCGCGAATCGCCGCCGGGAGAGGTCGGCACCGGCGAGATCCCGACCGGCAACACTGCCGCCACGCCGGAACTCCTCTTCCACCAGATCGCCCAGCGCGCGTGCGACAGCTGGTGCCAGCGCCGTTTCCGGCTTGAGCGGCTTCGGTGAGGCGAGCCTTGCCGCGGCCATGCCGGCTGCCAATTGTCCTTCCGCTTTGTCGATCTCGGTCCGCAGCACCGTCAATGCTTTCGTAGACTCGATCTTCGCCGCGGCAATCTGTGCTTCGGGTTCATCAGCACTGGCCGTTTGATGCGGCGCACTTAAGGCCCCGAACGGCGCGCCGTTATCGGACGGTAGCGCAGGAATGGCTCTTCTGAGCGCCGCTTGAGCATCGGCAAGCGCCTTACGCGCTCGTCGGGTGGCGTCGGGCGGCGTCCCGGAGGCCTCGATCTGCGCCAGGATCTCGTCAATGGTCAGGTGCGGCGGCGCCTCCGCGGTGACGCTCCGGGCTTCTTCCGGCAGCACCAGCGCCGGAATATCGGGAAGTGAAAAGGCGTTATCCGATATCGCGTTGCGCATCGATTCGAGCGGTCGTCCAGCCGCCAAGTTAAAGAAACGAGCATGTGCAAGTTCGAATTGTTTTTGCTCGTCGAGCGGTTGCGGTGCCGCGCCAAGGATCTCGCCACGCCAGTTTTTCGCCCGCGCGAGCTTGTCTTCGATAACGCCGATGAGGGCCGGATCAGTGTCCGGCAGCGCAGGGAGTGGCGGAGCCTGCTCAAAGCTTGCGTCCATCGACTGCGCAGCGTCAGTGGAAGAGATCGCGGCAAGCAGGGCGTCGATGTCGCTTGATGCGGCGTTTCCACCGGCAATCTTTTCATAGGCGGCACGTATGGGTTGACATTGGGCGTCAAGCTTGTCGACATCGAATTCTGCCTTCGCCTGCAGCGTCTCCAAGGCGTCGAGGATCTCGGCCAATTCGATCTCGCCACTATCGAGTTCCTCCGGCAACAATTCCGGAATGCTTGACGGTTCGATCGACGGTATCTCGATCGTCGGACGCAGCGAAGGTGGAAGCTCAATGCCCGCGAACTCTTGCTCGAGCGCCCAGCGCATGGAGGCCAGCTGCCGCGCTGCGCGCTGTTCGGCCAATTGGCGACGCCGCGCTGAGCGGCGCTCGCGTTCGGCAACCGAAATCTCGGGGGCAAGTTGGTGCTCCGAAAAGGCATGGCGTGGGGCGCTCGTCGGGTCGAGCCGCAGCTGTCGGACATTCAGATAATGATCTAACGGCCGCGCTGGCTCGCCTTGTTGTTCGTAAGCGACCATAATGTCGCCAACGTCACTGCCGTCTAATTCCTGCACGGCGATCGCGGCGCGGTAGATCATGACGCCGCGGCAGGCTCCTGCGAACAGCCACAGGGTATCGATGCGCGTCGGTAGTTCCGTGACGCCACGCGTCGCATCGCTCCAGCCAACGAAGCAGCGCACGCGCAAGGTCGGCAGGTGGCCCTCGATTAACGGATGCGCGGCGGAGAAGTTCTGCAGCACGTAACGTTCTCCGCCGCTGATGAAGCCACTCAGGCGCTGGTCTGGCGGAGCGAACAGAAAAAGCCGCGGATCGGCATCGCTCGCCAGAGCAGGGGCAACTGATTTCAACCACGCGGTGTCATAAGTTCCCGCGTATTGCAGGCGTTCCTTATCATCAATCGCGATTGGTCCGAAGGTTGCGGGCGGTGCGATCGTGTCGATGAACTGAATCGCGTGCTCGGGGTTTTCTATGTTGGGCAGGGCCACCAGTTCGCCGGCCATGCTGCGGCGGAGAGCCTCATGGCCGGTACCCGTCCGGTTCGCCGCGCAGCCGGGCCCGCCAAACGCGCGTTGCCGCGTCAGCGGCATTTGCTGGAACGGTTGCACCGCTGTCGGTCGCCAGCCGGAGCCGGTCATCTGCCAATAGCGGTCGCCAGTCACCTGAAGATGCTTCCGAATCGGTCCGAGTGCAAAGCCCAACATCATGCGCTCGGTTATCCGTCCCTCAGGTGCCGCCGCATGTCCGCCGATAAGCACCTCCGCTTGCGGCTTGGGCATGCCGATGTCGAGAGAGGTGCCGGGCGGAAGCTCCTTCGCCGCCATCACCCAAAGCTCCTGCTCGCCTTGCAGACGGTCGGCGCCCGGGTTGGCGAGGTCGAACATCGCGAAGACCGAAATGATGAGGCTGGTTCCGGGGGGACGACGCTCGTATTTGGTCAACAGACCCAATGTGCGCGGCTTTACCAGAATGGGCATGAGACCTACCGAGACGAATTCGTTTTCAACCAATATCTCTCGACTGTGACGCACGTTCGATCCACCATGCGGAACGCGCCTTTGTGTCGCATACCAAGTCAGGTAGGCAGCAATTCGGCTCGGCGTCGCGTAAATGGTCGCTCCGCATCGCAACGGTTAATCGAGAGACAGCCGCGATTTGCTCCTGCGGATTCATCGGCTCGCAGGCCGCTCGAGCGGCCAGAGGATCGCGTAGGGGGGCGGCTCGCCGAAGAGTACAAGCCCTTCTGTCTGCAGAAAATCGGTGCTTCGTTCTCCTTGGGAAAGCTGCCCTCGGTAGCCGAAAGTTGTTGGCGCGCTCGGCGCCGGAGTGGCCACATTTGTCTTGCAGGTCATCGAGGGCCTACGTGGCACGCCCGTTATTCGAGGCGGGTCGCTGGATCTATTAACAGTCGACAAAGCGCACATGAAATCGTCGAGGCCGGTCAGGCGTCGGGTCGCAAATCTTCGGTGATCAAGCGTGGCAAATTGATCGAACGCCTAGCTAAACGGCAGATCAGACGAGAAGGGGTGACTTGTGAATCTTGTCGTCGTGTCGAACCGGGTTGCCGGCAGCGACGTCAATGAACCCAAGACAGGCGGGCTTGAGGCGGCGCTGGTTCCCGTGGTGCGACAATCCGGAGCAATTTGGGTAGGGCCATCGCGCCCTTTGGAGGCTGAAACGTCCGTCATGGCGCTCGGCGGAGGCAAGCTCGTGAGGGTGGATCTGCCTGCCGAGGACTATCGCCGATATTATGAGGGCTTTGCTAACTCGCAACTATGGCCGGCGTTGCATTCGCTGACAGACCGGATCTGCTTCTCGGAAGGCGATTATGACAGCTACCGTGTAATCAACGCCCTCATGGCGGACGCGCTGCTCGAGCATAGGGCGCGAGATGCGTTCTGGGTGCATGATTATCATTTCCTCACGCTCGGCGCTGAGCTGCGTGATCGGGGCGTCGACCGGCCGATCGGTTTCTTCCTGCACACGCCATGGCCGGCGCCCGACGTGCAACTGGTGCCGCATCATCGCGAATTGACCGAATTGATGCTTGCGTATGATTTGGTAGGCTTTCAGACGGACGAGGACCGGCAGAATTTCCTTGCCTGTGTCCGTGCCGATCTCGGGCTCACACCCAGCGAAGACGGCCTTGTGATCTCTCGCAGTGGTGGCGTAACCAGATGCCGAGTGTTTCCGATCGGCATAGATACAGAGAAATTCGCACAAGATGCTGCAGACGCGGGTTCGAATGCCGATGTCGCGTCGCTAATGGATGGTCTCGATCGTGAGAAGCTCGCCATCGGCGTCGACCGGCTCGACTACACCAAGGGTCTCGACAGTCGCGTCCGGGCTTTCGATCGCCTTTTGAACAAAAAGCCGGGCAGCATCTCGCTTTTGCAGATCGCCACCCCCTCGCGATCCAGCATCGAGAGCTACAGAGCCTATCAGAACGATGTCGCTGCTCTCGTCGACGATGTCAACGCACGCCATGGTGCGGATACCTGGAAGCCGATCCGTTACGAGACGAAGCCTGTGAGTCAGGCCGTGCTCGCGGGTCTCTACCGCGCCGCACGCGTCGGCGTGGTAACCCGTTGCGTGACGGGATGAATCTCGTAGCGAAGGAACATGTCGCCGCGCAAGATGCGAGTGATCCCGGCGTGCTGGTTTTGTCGAAATTTGCCGGCGCTGCCAAAGAGCTGGAGGGGGCGCTGCTCGTCGATCCGAACAACATCGATGATATAGCAGACAAGATTTCGGCGGCATTTTCAATGTCGCCTACCGATCGCACCTCGCGCTGGCACGACATGATGGTTGCGCTTCGAGCGTATCCCATCCAGCAATGGACCGCGGACTTCATTGCGGAGTTGGAGAAGATTCGGACCGAGAAACTCGCGGGACAGAGCGCGCGGGATGCGCGGGAGCCCTTCGGCTCGAAACGGAAGGTCGAGGGGAAATTAGCCGGCGGTGCGAGCCACTTGGACCCGCCGTGGCAGTTATCACGTCCAGCGTTCGATGTGCGGGCTAGGAGATTACATGATGATTTCTCGCATATCGTAAGCACGGGCTGGAACCACGGTCCCCCGCCGGCCCTGGATATCCTGCTCGGCGCGCTGAATGGAATGGGCGCCTTCCCGGAGCCATTCCTGCCGACGACTGATTTTTACATCCACGGCCGTCCCTACATGGCGCAGTTGGCCGCAGGGATCAGGGAGGTGACCCCTAACAATCCGCTGGGTGTCAATGTTATTCTCATACCTCGGCTTAAGGGCGGCTGAACAGCTCGTCCGGACTGCAAATCGTCCCTAAAGCTTTTCCTCTATTGCCCATAACTTTGAGCGCTCTGGTTAGCCCGGCTGATCGGCGAAATCTTGAGCCGAAAGAATCACTTGTGATTCCTTGCCGAGCATCTGGCTCGCGAGGGGGAGCTTCTATGAGGCCGACATTAAGGGATCAATCGACAAGAGGCAGTTTGCGGCTTCTGGGCGTTGAACGTTGGATTGATCGAAAGATTCGTGGATATGAATGTAGGGACGCGCCGCCCCGGCAACGTTAGGTAGTCCTGGCCACTCCTACGCCGGTGGTGTTGGTCGACGGAGGCGAAGCTGTGCGGATCATCGAGGAGAGTTTCGAGCTGGGCGAGACGGTGTCGGCAGTAGCCTGGCGCAACGGCGTGGCGCTCGACTTGAACGAGTTACGCTAGCGTCAGCTCCGCACCATACGCAAGAAACTCGAAGACAATCACAATAGAACAAAGCTTCCGGTTCCTTTGGGCGGCTCGATCGATGTAGTCCAGCCCAATTCTCCTTCCCCCAGAGTCCATTCCGGCGTCTCTCCGGGCGCCAATTCCAGCTGTAGATCCCATGCCAAAGGCTCGCGGAGAATGACGTTAATGAAATGGCAGAGGGTGACGTAGGTCTCGCAACTGGGCAGCAGTGATCGAAACTGCTGCTGGTTGACCGGGCCGAGGCAAAGCCGGAATTTGCCCACCATGTCCGGCATGGTTTCGCCAGCAAGGGTGTCAACGCCGAGTTCAAGACCTGACCGGCCAAGGCGCCACTGTGCCTGCGGTGGAATGTCGATCTCGCGCCAGATGAATTCTTCGACTCGGGCTGAAATGTTCAGATGGCTAGAAATGACGCCGGCCACAAGCTTGGCCGACCGGCTGCACAATGCAAGGACACCGGCATGAGGCAGCAGCCGCCCCCGCCATTCCCGTTCCTTGGCCGTGTCGTCCCCGGGCATGAGCCCAAAGAGCGCACCAATCAGCATCGAGATCGCGTCGGTTGCGCCCTCCTCGAACCGCAAATGGTGGCGGTAGTACCGCCAGATCCGCGGCAGCAGGCCAATCAGACGGTGATTGAAGAAATCAAAAAAATCGCCGAGCGATCCCATACCGTCCGCGTGCATGACCCGCTCGGTGTAGAAGGGCGGCAGCGGCGAGGAGGGGCCGTGCAGCCCGAGGAAATTGACGTTTACCTCCACGCGCTCGCCGGCGGCCTTCACTCGTCTGACTTCCGCGATCTCTTCGGCAGGAAAGCCAAGCGTCGGCGCCGCGCGAAAGCGCACCGCTTCACGCTCGGGATCGTCGGTGGATCCGATCGGGGGAGCGTCGCTGAAGCGCCGCTCAAGAAGCGCAGCGAGCGCGAACAACCCGCAAGCCGAAAGCTCATCGAGCTCGGTCAGAATGGGGTGATCGATCCGATTCTCGCTGGCCATATGTAGTGTGCGTTGCTTTCCGTGCCGCGGACCGAAAACCGGTGCAGCATGTTCATGCCGGCGAAGGTCGCAAAGAAGGCGTCAAGCACCGAACCCAACAGGAACAATTCACCATCACCACCGATCTTGCTGTCGATCACGGCCAATTCGATATTTCGCATTCGGATCGGCGCGCCGCGTACCACGTGGTCAGTGTCCGTGGTCACGAACTGGTCGAGGCCTTCGAGCAACAACTCCAGGCGGCGACGCGCCTGAACGTCGTAGACCGCACGGAATTCGTAGCTGGCAAGAACGGTCCGCAGCGTATCTACGTTGACCATGGCGCCGTAATTGCGCGCCAGGTTGGCCGTCAGCCGCCGCAATAAGCCATCATTGATCGGTGGCGGCACTTCTGCAACGACCGCCGTGATGTTGGAGAACGTGACTGAGCGAGGCGTATCAGAGGTCGGGAGATCCACGCCACCAACTGGCAACCGGTCGGCGATGGGGCCGTTGGAGCAGGTCAATTGCAGGGATGCGACGTCGATCGGCGGATGCTGGCCGATGTCGAGCCGATCAACGAAGCTCACATAATGATCGATGCCCCGGCCGACCACCGCTGGCCGGATACGCTCGCGAAAGTAAGCTCGATTGCGCTCGGCGCCGGGCAGGTCGTGGCGCAAAAGCTCGAATGGCTCGAACTCGGTGCGTTCAGGCCGGCCTTGCACATAGCCGGTCACACGATCGACGGAACGGATGGAAAAGTTCGGCCCTCCCGACGCAAGCACGCGGTATTCGGTCTTCGCCCGCTTGAAGCGAATCGGCAAGGCCTCGTGGCTGAAGACGTTGATTGCCGGCGTGCAGTTCAAGCAAATCTGGCCCTTGCCCAGGCGCATCTGCGCGGGGAACGGGCGCAGAAACTCGAGGCTGAGCCTGCACTCAGTCTCCGTGTGGGCTGTGAGCGGCTCGAGACCAGACAGTTCGACATAAAGAAATTTCGACGGATAGCTCAGATACTCCTGAATGATCCTGAATCCTGAGAAGGCGTTGCGTGGCCAGGGCAAAACTGCCTCGTCGTCGCTGAGGCCAACTGGCGTGATCTGTGCTGGGCCGATTGTGGCGACCTGTCGATCCGTCACGGTGACAGTTGCTTGCGAGACGTGACGGCCCAGCCAGGCCAGAAGGCAGCGCCCCACTTGCGGCTCTCGCTCGGTCGAGAAGAAGAGGCGGAGCCGACCATTTTTGAGACATGACAGGTTTTGCTGGCCAGTTGCTTTGATACCCAGAGTAAGGCGAGCGGAGTTCGTCCGGTTCTCGAGCTGAACGTCATTGATCTCCAGCGGCAGCACGTCAATTGAGTAGCAGGTGACAAACGTGCAGCTCGTTCCTTCAACTGGACGCGAGCGGACGCTCGTGCCGGCCGGCACGCTCAGGCTCGCGGCGCTCGCCGACGACTTCAAGGCAAAGGCCAGAGTTGTAACGGGCGGCAGGGCTTGAAGATATTGCGGCCATACCATCCGCAACAGACCATGGACGAATTCGGGAAACTCGTCGTCGAGCTTTTGCCGCAGCCGCGCGACAAGGAAGGCGAAGCCTTCGAGCAACCGCTCGACGTCGGGATCAGTGGCATCCCGGCCGAGAAAGGGCCCAAGCTTCGGATTGGCTAAAGCGAAGTCGGCGCCGAGCTCGCGCAAATAGGACAGCTCATCCTCGTAATAGGGATTAATGGCCACCGCCGCCTCAGCCCCTCACCCGAACGTGCTTCTCGAAAATGGCATCGAAGGAGACAGGCTCAATGTGGTCGTTATAATCGAGCGTCGCGTTGACCTGGAATCTGAGCTGCAGCGGGTTGTCGGGATCAGCATGAAAGCGGATCAAAACATTCTTCAAGCGCGGCTCAAACGCCTCGATCTGCTGCTTGAGCGAACGGGCGAGCGCCCGCACCGCCTCGGCTCCCCGCCCGCCCGCCTCGTTGAGGTCGGGCATCCCGAAGTCCGGCCGTGTTTCGCAGCAGCCCTGCCGCGAGTTTAGAACCCGACGTAAGTTCTCCAGGACACTTGCTCGGAAACGGTCGAACGACCCCTGATTGGTCGCCGTCCCGTCCTCCAAGCGCTCCATAAGGCTACGATCGAACATGACCCACCACCTTTATTGCTTGTCAAGTTTACCTTTGAGCGTCAAAGCAAAATCCGCGCCCATGTACTTCAAGTGTGGTACGACGGCGATGCCGACGCGATACCAGCCCGGTTCACCTTCGACGTCCTCGACAATGATCTCCGCCTTTCGCAAAGGCCGCCGCGAGCGCACCTCTGCCGACGGATTCTCCTGATCGGCGACATACTGGCGGATCCAGTTGTTCAACTCGCCCTGCAACTCTTCCCTGCTTTTCCACGAGCCGATATTCTCGCGCTGCAACACTTTGATGTAGTGTGCGAAACGATTGATGATGAACATATAGGGTAGCTGGCTGCCGAGCTTGTAGTTGAGCTCGGCCGCCTTGCCTTCCTGACTGTTCCCGAAATATTTCGGCTTCTGTACCGAATTTGCCGAGAAGAAAGCGGCATTGTCGGCGCCCTTGCGCATGGTCAGCGCGATGAAGCCCTGCTCGGCAAGTTCGAACTCACGCCGATCCGAGATGAGAACCTCCGTCGGCACCTTGGTCTGCAATTGCCCCATCGCCTCATAGGTATGCAGATTGAGGTCCTCGACCGCCCCGCCCGACTGAGGGCCGATGATGTTCGGGCACCAGCGATATTTGGCGAAGCTTTCGGTCAGCCGCGTCGCAAACGCAAATGCGGCATTGCCCCACAGGTAGTTGTTGGTTTTGCCGTCTGAGGCCTCCTGGTAATTGAACGCCTTCAGCGGGACCGTCTCTGGGCCATAAGGCAAGCGCAGCAGGAAGCGCGGGAGCGTCAGAGCGAAATAGCGAGCGTCTTCGCTTTCGCGGAACGATGCCCACTTGGCGTATTTGGGTCCCTCGAACACCGATTGCAGGTCCTTCAGACCCGCGATCTCCTCATGACGTTCGACGCCGAACATGTCGGGTGCAGCAGAGGCGATGACTGGCGCATGCGACATGGCGGCGACTGCGCTCATGTACCGCATCAGCTTAACATCCTGGCTGCCACTGCCAAACTCGTAGGCCGATATCATGGCAGCGACGGGTTGGCCGCCGAATTGGCCGTACTCTGCGGTGTAAACTTGCTTGTACAGGCCGGACTTGACGATCTCAGGGCTGTCCTCGAAATCGGTGAGCAGTTCGTCCTTGCTGACGCTGAGGATTTCCACCTTGATGTTCTGACGAAAATCAGTGCGGTCGACCATGAACTTAAGCCCGCGCCAGGCCGACTCGAGCCGCTGGAACTCATCCGTGTGCAGCACATCGTCGAGCTGAGCCGAGATTTTGCCGTCGATCTCCGCGATCATCTGATCGACGAGCGCGTTGTTGACCTGCTCGTCGGCCCGGCTCGGTTTGATGAGCTCGGCGAGGAAAGCTGCGACGCCCCGGCGGGCGAGATCGTACTCCTCGTCGCGCGGGGTGATCCTGGTTTCGATAAGGACCTGATCCAGCAGCGAAAGGTCAGTGGTCGAGGTGGCGACTTCGGCCAGCTGCTGCGCACTTGTGTCGGTCATGGTGACCTCGTCCTCAAAACAATTGGTTGATCCGCTCACTCGCTCTTGCTGGTGAGCTCGCTCAAGAGCCGCGGCCGCGCGCCGTGGTCCTCGAGCAGATTCTGGATGGCTTTGCGGAAACTAGGCACGTTGCCGAGCGGGCTCTTCAGGGCGATCAGGGCTGCGCGCAATTCGGTCAGGGCACGCAATTCAGGGATTTGCTGCGCGACGCGCTCGGGTTCGAAGTCCTTCAGGCTCTCAAACGTCAGCGACACCGATAGCTTGCCGGCCCCGGGCTGGTCCTCGAGCCTATTCTCAGCGGAGACATGAAGAGTCAGTTCCTGGCTCTTGAGAACCTCGTTAAAATTGTCTTTGTCGATATTGACGAGCTCGCGCGCCTCGATCGGGCGGTCATCAACCCGTCCGGTGAAGTCGCCCAGAACCAACAATTTGAGCGGCAGCTCGACATCCTCCTTCAGGTTGCCGGTTGCCGGCTTGAAGCGGATATTGATGCGCTCCTTCGGAGCGACCGAGCTTTCCTGTGCCATATGAGCTCCTGTTGAGACTTCGTTCCGGTACTAGATCAGTTGGCGATCAAGCTGGCTCGCGCGTGCGATGTCGATGCCTGCGACCCGCATTCGGATCTGCTCGAGCGCGGCGCGACGGCGAGGCTCGTCAATCATCTGCTGCGAATCGGAATGGGTCATCGCGCGAAAGCGCAATTCGGCGACATCGAGCGCGAGCGCAGGCTCCCAGCTTTCAAGGTTGCGCTCGGCAATGACCTCTTCCATGTGCTCCAGCAGCGGGATGGCGGTCGTGATGAAGCCGGTTTTGATGCAGAAACGCGCTTGTGCAAGCTGGCCGACGAACCGCGCGCGGCCTCCGGTCGCGCCATTCTGCGCTTGCGACAGCTTCTCAAGTGCAGCCTGCGGCTGCCCGCCGCCGATCAGCCTGTGTGCCTCGGCAACCGCTTCGTCGACAGGATCACAGCCCGTCGATACGTCCACACCACCCACGGCGGCCCAAGCACGAGTGTCCTCGTCCGCGAACGGCCGGCCGTCGTTGAACTGACACTCCAGAATTCGCGGATAGCGTGTGACCAGCAGGGCGACGCCCGCGCGCACCGCCGCGGCCGCTGGCTCAAAGAGCGGTCCCATTTTCTCCAGCGCCCTGGCAGCATGCCGGTGAGCGTCAAGCCAGAATGGTGCCGTCCAGACGATCTCTTCGGCCAGATTCACGACGTCGGCATGCTGACCGGCGGCCATCTTTGCTTCCAAAGCGGCGATATTGTCGGCGGGTGGAAATATTGTCGTGCGGCCCTCTGTATCGGGCGGCAGCGCATCAAAGCGCAGCCAAGAGCCGAGGCGTTTGAGCAGATAGGCCTTTGGGTCTGTGGGCGATGTGACGCGCCGGGCGGCCGCAGCCTGCCGCAGCATATCAGGCAAGTGGTCGATAACGCCGGCCCGGTCGCCGTAGGAAGGAGCCGGTAGCGATACCCCCGCCGCTGCCGGTTGAACCTCGTCAACCGGCGAAGCGGACACTGCCGGTGCGGGCGCAACCTCATCGGCATCTTCCGCCGCCTCAGACGCACGTTCGGCCGCCGCGGCGATCGCTTGCTTGGCCCGTTCGTGATGCGGTTTGAGCGCCCTCAATAACTCGCCCAAAGCGGTCTGCTCATTGACCAGCTTCTCGCGCAATTGGCGATCGAGATCATCAAGCGCCTCATAGGCGGCGAGCACTGCCGGATACTCGGTTTCGATCGGCGCGTTCTCTGCGACCGCTGGCTCAACACGACCAACGAGCCAATCGATCGCTCCGGCCCGCGCCCGTTCCCGCTTGATCGGCGGAAAGAGCCCCTCCCAATGCGCGTCCACCATGCCGCGCAAAACGCCTAAGCCGACAGCAAGGCCCTGGTATCCTCCGGTCCGAAACAAACCATAGGTCGCCCAACAGGCGACCAAAATGTCCTTTGACTGGTTGGCCAGGATATGGAGCGACAATGTACTGACCTTGCTCCAATCGACCGCAGCCGGTCCGTCGGCATCCATGTGCCGCACCTCGGCTTCGAGTCGTTCGAATTCGGCCGTATCACGGACATTCATGCCGGCGGCCGCGGAGCCTGGCACAGGCGCAGCACCGTGGCGCGCACGCGAATTTATATCGTCTCGAACCATCACCCAGTAGTCAATCACTATGACACAGCCATACGCGACCGCGCATTGTGACGGATCGCGACATTGGGACAGCCAACATCGTACCCGCCGCATACAACAAGCTGAGATGCAACACTCTTGTAAGCCACCACTGTCCCTCCTTGCACAGGCGTACTGGATGACGCCCCTGTTTCACTCTCACCTCCTTCAAACCTTGTGCCAATTGCAACGGCTTGATTTGCAGCAGCGATTTTCTCAATCGGAGGCGTCTGGCCCCGACAGCATGTTGCAAACCCGACATCAAAGGCGGTGGCTGTTGGGTCGGCTTCGTTATTGGCTATTGGCCTCAAGGAGCCTTGGGCTCAGGCAAACCGCGTCGCGCGCGCTCGCCTCGCTAAACGTCGAAAGAAGATGAGGCGAGGATCTTCAATTCGGTGCGTCGATGGATCGTCGTTGGAACATCTCATGTCGCACGCGACTTTAAGCGCACTTCCGACTTGAGATGCAGCCAGTATTGAGAAAATGATGAGCGATGGTGAGTTCTGGATAATCAAAGACCTCCCGATCCGGAGTTGATGCGACTGAGCGCAAGGACAAGCCCCTGGTTGAAGCCGGTTCTTCGGCCGTCGAGGCTCACCGAGGCATCAGGTCGGTCCGGGAGCGGATGCGCTCTGAACCGGAGGATTTGGGGACGTCTTCAGTTGGCGCGGATCGTGGTGCGCCAAGCCGCGAAGGACATGAGGCGCGTTCCGGCGAAGAGCCCCGGTCGGGTCATCGATCACCAGTTGGGCCGTCCGCGCGCGACCCGGAAGTCAGATCCGGCGCTACCACCGCTAAGTCGATCCCGGAGAGCCTGCCGATCGGCGACGAGGTTGTCGAGGTGAAGCGGCTCGCCATCAGGCCGCTGTCCTTCCGCCAATCGAGCAGCCAGCCTCCGTGTGGCGTCCACCACAAAGACGCCGCAATCATAACCGTTCCCCTGCTGGGTTATGCGGGCGGTCTCGAGGCGAGCGCCCAGCTTGACTGCAAGCTGTTTTGCCCCGGCGCTGTGAGAAGATTTCCGGGAGGAGTCGTAGTGATAGGCAACGATCCCTTCCGGCTTGCGGCGATCAACGAGGAGCAGCGACCAATGCGTACCGTCGCTACTGACACCGCCATTGTTCACTGGCACGAACAGGAAGCTAGCGGTATCGTTACCATCCTCGTCATTGACGATCCCCTGCAAGGTTTCCTGCTGGACGTTCTTGTCCTGGGTCAAACCCAGCAGATGGGCTTGTGCGGGCCGCAGAAGCCGCGTGCAGGCGGCCAGATCCGTATTGTCCCTCTGCAACTCCCCCTCGAGCAGTGTGTAATCCGCCGTGATATGCTCGTCACCCAGCCACTCCGTGCGGCGGAGCAGCAGCGCAGGCTGCACTGGGATGCTCGATGCGAAGGCCGGTTTATCCGGTTGATCCAGACGGCCGGACGATTTTTCGCGACGACTTCCTCGGAGGGCTTTGCTAAAGGCTGACTTAAAACACGTCCACAGTCCACCGCCTTTGGCATCCTTCGTCGGCATCGCAGACGTCGCAGCCCTGATCGATGGCGATGTCTTTCCCATATAACCCGGGAAGCCTTCGATGCCTGCCCCTACGGGCTCGTGAGATTCGAGTCCAAGTCCAGGGATGAGCGTGACGCCAAGTCCTCCCGGACTGTTTGGGGTCGCCTCCCTTGTTCCTTGCCCCAACTTCGTTGTGTAAGGCCGACCATGGATGTAAAAATGTGTTCCCGACTGGAGCGGTGACGTCGGCAGGAGGCCTTTTCTGTTCAGTGAACCGATCAAAACATCGGGGGCCGATTGGCAACCATGCTCCCACCCCAATCCGACGATATGTGTGAAGTCTTCCGCATGTGGGAAGTCCTCCGCCGGCACGCCGGCCTGTGTGTCGACTGCGCGGTGTGACAACTGGGCCGGCAGGTCCAAGTGGCTCCAAGCCGCGTTGGATCCATGAGGCCCCGGTCGCTCAAGATGGCCGGAGGTCGCGGGGATGGCCCGGCCGCTTGCAGACTGCGATGGCGACATTGGCTGTGCCCTCCCAAAGGTCCCATCCGCCGCGATTGGTTAAATTGAAGGCGGCATAGTCTCCGCGGCAATCAACTTCGAACATCCGGCGCTGGAGCGCCGGATTGGAGTCCACACCATGCCGAGCACTATCAACGTCAGTGATCGCCGGTGGGTGGTCTGCGTGCGATAAGGAATGAGCTCTCGGAGTTCATAGCCGCGGATACCCTCGGTCGAAGCTTGTGATGCAATTGGAGCGGCGACCGTAGGACGCACTTTGTCACTTTGGCCGCACCGGCTTCTTTGAGCTGAATCAACTCACAGAATACGAAAATATACATAGCGCCGATTCGAGGCCGCGCCTTCAAAGGTCGCACCCGTACATTTCGCTCACGCAAGCCTCACTTTTCCGAACGGGTAGAGACGCCTCAATTCAGGAGCGCCATGTTAGGTAAGTCGAGACCATGTCGCGTCCACCTGCGAAGCCGCCAGCAAGACCTGGTCCTTCAACTCGCGATGACGTTCCTCACCAGTACTGGCATGAAGCCAGCCATGCTTGACAGTCGCCAACGCTTTCGAGCAACTGAATTGAAGCAGCTCGCGGAGGTGAGCCAGAGGTCTTCGGGAAGAGCCACTGGCGAATACTTTGTTAGCCGGCATGATTTTGCGCAAGCTCCGCCTGGGCCGGAGATCCGCCAACTTCGCCTGAAAAGAAGCCTGTCCCCGGAAACTAGCGGATCGATGTGGTATTCGGGCGCTCCCGAAGCTCCGCCGAAGATGCCGCCGAACGTCGGGGGCTCGGTCGGTGGCACTTTCCCGGCCCAACCGGAGACAAGGGTGAGCTGTTCGCGCAACGGTAAACCAGTCCCGTGCAATTGAAGAATTTGGTTAGGCGCAGCGACGCGGGTCTGAGATTCCACACTCCACCGCGTGCGTCATGAGCACAGGCCGAGGTAGGAAGACGCCAACTATCATCGGTAACCCGAACCGGTGATCGCGATATCCTCGGTACCAAGACTGAGATGGTGAAGACAGCCAAGCGGCCGGCGAAACGACCAGGCAGAGGACGCAATGGTTCTCGCGGAATGGAAGCATTCCGCAGCTAAAAAACCGGCGACACCGCCGACATCGCGGGTTGTATCCGCGAATCCTTGCGCGCCGGCTGGCGCTATCTCACGCGGACCCGCGATCTGCAGATCGTGCAGTATGAACTCACCTTGTACGCGCTCCGGCGCGACGATGCGGCCGGGCTCGCGGGCTACCAGTATGATGCCTACGTCAAACTCTATCAGGACATCCTGCAAGGCGTTGCTGCGCGAACCGGCGAGCTCGATGCAAGGGGGTGCGCCGATCTCTCACGGTTCATGCTGGCCGGCATAGACGGGTTACTGCTGCAGGAGCTGGCGAAGCCCAACAAGGTCCGGTCCTCGCGGGAAATCGAGGTGCTGATCGCAGCGACGCAAGCCTTCGCCGTCGATCTGTCTGGCATCCGCGAGAAGCCGCGGGAAAGTAAGCTACTAACGGATTAGTCGCCAAGATGGTCGGAGCCGCGTTAGAGGCGCGTCTGATGCGTCCGCAATGACCGCGAATGGCTCAAAGGATGATCCCTTACGCGCGTTTTCCCATCGGCACCACGTTTCCATCACTCCGCGGCACCACGGACACGACTGCCGCCCTTGCGAGGTCTTCCAAGGCGGTCGCAATGTATTTCGCGTAGTGCCGCTCGATCATCTTGACTGAAGTGTTGTGCAGTTTGGCGACCTGTTGGATGGCAAGCCCTTTCGGAGACCGCGCACGATGCTCGAGTGCCGCAAAGCATAGGGAATCACTTGCGGCATACCGGCGCGCTAACGAAACCTCGGTTCGAATTCCTCCTCATGGACTCACGTCCTGTTTCGCCGCTTCGCGGGGTGTCACGTCTGCAATCTCCACCCTCAGTCGTTCATCGCAAGACACCAGGAAAGTTCCTCTGCCGGCATCCGCGAGATAGTCGTCTTCCGCTCCTCAGACGACGAACTGTTTCCCGTATCAAGGAACCTTCGCTTTTACCTATGCCCTGCTTTGTCCGACAGACAGATAGACCTCGCGCCGGTCGATATGATCGATATCGTGAAGTCGTCCGGATGAGACATTAAAAGCGAGATGGATTTGCACGTGCAGGACAAAGTAAAGCACGAGGGGATCGCTTCCGCGCAATCGATGCGCGCGTTTTTGTCGAAACTTGCCGACGCCGGCGAACTCGTCACCATGCCCGAGGCATTAGATCTCAAATACGATATCGCCGCCTTCCTCGCTGAGGCAAAAGACGGTCCGGCGATCAAAATTCGCCGAGGTTAGAGGCCGCGGTGCCGCTGCGATGCCTATCGTCGGCAATTTGGGGACGCGGCCGCCGCTGCCGCGAAGCTCCGCGGGATGATCACGAAAGAGGTGCTGAGCGTCGAGGGACGCCCAAAATTCTCGACGAGCCTCGAAGGCTACTACTCGATGGCCATGCATGTGATGGTGTGGTTTGGGCGTTGGCAGGACATCATCGAAGCGTCCATGCCCGGCGAACCAGACCTCTACCCCGTTCGGCCATGCATCACTACGAAAATGCGGTCGCTCATGCGACGCTGAAGCAATTCCCCGAAGCCCTCGCCTAACGCGCATCCTGCCTAGAGTCGCTTGGACGAATATCGCCGCAGCGAAAGGTCTTCAACAACAGGCCGCAGCATCCTGTCGTGCCGCCGCGTGACTATCCAGAGCTCCCGCGAAGGCGGGACATGATCCAAAACGCAGATGTCGAGGCGATCATCTGGCCTTCCGATGAAATGCGGAAGCAAGGCGACGCCCGCATCCTGTCGGGCGGCCTCGGCGTGGCCCAGGTAATTGTTCGTCCGAAAGGAGATTCGAGCGCGAGAAAACTGTCTAATCAGCCGTGCCGCATCGGGAACATACGCGCTCGCTTCGTCGAAACGGACGAAGACCGGGGATTCCTTTTCCCGATGAGCTTCCGCCATTTAGCCGAAGCGTAGAAGCGAACCCAAGGGTCACGAGACGTGTCGCGATCAAATCGCCGTCCTGCGGCCGCCCGAACCGCAACACGATGTTGGTCTCTCTCCAAACTGACGGAACGGAGGTCCGAGGCGAGGTCGATGTCCAGGCCTGGACGCCGAGCCGGCAGCTTCGGAAGGATCGCCACAAAGAGCCCAATGCTGCTCCGTCCCGCACGCGAGGATATGACAACCGACTGCTCGAAGGCCTCGAACCGCAAGCGGTTGCCATTGTTAAAAAACGAACAGCGACTGCGCGCTGTTGAAGGATAGCGCGCAGAGCCTGTAGGGGCTACTCGATGGACACATCATTGGAATGGAACAACGGGTCATGAGCAGCAATATTGAAGATAAGGTTGTCGTTATCATGGGGGGAGCCGGCGGTATCGGCTCCGAAACCGCGCGGGAAGCGGAGTGTACAGCGCTGCCTGGGGACACTTTCGATTGCGGCTTTTCATGGCAAGCGCTGTACCGTACCGAGGTGCATAGCACGGTGGTGTGGGAGAAATTCAAAGCTTTGCGCCAGGCGCGGATTTGGCGACACGGCGGCTGTGGGGCAGCGCCTAAGGACCCGCCAGCGGTCTGCCGCAAGACAACAACAGCTTTCATTCTGTCACGGAGAGTCTCGAAGCAACGAGTTCGCCCTTCGTAATCATGCTGCGCTGACTGCGACATTGCGGCGGGGCAACACCCCATCCCATTTCATGGGCAACGTAAGAGGCCCTCGGAAGGCCCAGCCGCCGATGCGCACGGACTCCTCGTCGGCAAGCCGGAGGTTTCTCAGCCGAGAAAAGATCGTCGGCAGCGCGACATCCGTGACCATCGCCCGCGACGCCCACGCGCCGGCGCAGAAATGAGGTCCCGCGCCAAAGGCGACGCTTTTTGACGCGTCGCGGCGGATATCGAACTGGTCCGGATCATTGAAATATCTTTCGTCGCGGTTGGCGGACCCGAACATCAGGAAAACGCGATCGTCGACCTCGAACGCAACGTCCCGAATTGTCCAAGGTTTTGCAATCCGGCGCGGCGACATCCCGATGGGCGAGATCCAGCGCGCATATTCCTCGAACGTCTGAAGCCATGGAATTTGTCCGCTACGCGCCAGCTCGAGCTGATCGGGATGGGTGAGCAGCGCCCAGACAGTGCCGGCGATCGCGTCGCGCGGTTCGTTTTGTCCACCGCTGATTGCGAGCTTGATGTTCGCCCGCACGCTCGCCATCGGCATTCCAGATGCGACCATCACGCCAAGCAAGCTCTTATCCGCGCGCTTGGTGATAACGGGGAGCATGTCGTCAATTGCCGCATCGATGCCGCCGGTTGCCGCATGGCAACGCGCCTCAACTGCGGGATCGCCGATGTAATTCGCGATCCCGTCGATCATGCCTTGGGACCAAGCATTCATGTCCTGGTAGCGCATGTTCGTAAGGCCAGTGATAGACTTCAGGCATTCCGCGGAGAAGGGCAGCGCGAACTGCTGAATGAAGTCAATGGACGTCGAGAAGGAGGGCAGCTCGTCGATAATGCGATCGGCATGTGCCTGGAACTGGGCGATCCAATGGGACGCCACGGCTTTCGGCGAAATGGCGGGAAAGAAGACCTTGCGCTCCGATAGGTGCGCCTCGCCGTCCTTGCGCATCATATTGTGGCCCATCAGCTTGGTCATCAGCCCATCCGGCTGTTCAGAGCTGAACACGTCGATCTGCTTCTCGGAAACGAAGATGTCATCGCGGCTGGACAGCAGCGTGCTCCCAAGCTGGGGCACATAGGCGATCGGCGCCTCTTTCCGCAGTTTGGCCAGGGTGGGGTAGGGATCGTTCCAGAATGCAGGGACGTCAATGTCTATATGGGGAGCGGTGCTCACGATGTGGCCCTCGGTTTTCTAGGCGTAAGCGTAGGATCGGGAGCTCTGAACGTCTGTCCCTGTAGAATGGGACAAAACCGAAGCTAACTCAATTGAGACGGTGCGGCGAGGCCAGCAGACGCAGCACAATTGTAAACAGTTCGTTTTGAGCGGAAATGCCGAGCTTCCGGTAGGCGCGCTTTCGATAAGTGAATGTCGACTGCAGGCTGATTCCCAAGTCGACGGAGATCGCCTCGGAGGTGAAGCCCGAGAGAATACGCAGGCACACCTCCTTTTCGCAGTGGGTCAGCCGCCTCAGCGGGTCGCAAGTCGAGAACAGAAGTTCAAGCTTGTCGAAGGGGTTATGGTCTGACGGGCTCTGTGCTTGGAAATGACGCGCCACGGCCGCACCCAAGGCAGGTGCGATGCTGCTGAGCCGCTCGACTTGTTGAGGGCTGAAGCGGCCCTGCTCAGCCCGCTCTTTCATTTGTGAGCCATACGGCCGTTCTTCTAACCGCACGGGAGTTTCGCCTCGGATGCCGAGTTAAGGGAGGCAGCCCAGGCGAACGAGAGAAGCCGGTCAAGCCCCACATCATGGCGAAGCAGCGGGCAAGGATCGGAAGACCCCAATTTGCTGATGAGGAGCTTCAGGAATTCCGGTCCCGGACCGCGCTGTGACATCAAAAGCGGTTCGTGCCTCAGTTCGCCCCAGTGAACGACATCACGATCTGTCAGCGGATGGTTCTCGGGGAGGGCGGCGACGACACGTTCGCTCCAGACCGATAATGACCTGTCGCTCCACCTTGGATTGGGCTCGGCCACGACGGCGACGTCAATGGCGGAACCGGCGAGGTCGGAAATCAGGTGGTTGCTCGATCCGTCGACCAGATGCGTATCGACATCGGGGAAGCGGCGCCGGTGGTCGAGGAGGGTGGCCCGGAGATTGCCGGCTGAGAGTGAGGCGTGGATGCCGATGGTCAATCGACCGCTCTCGCCTCGCGAGCGGGCCTTGAGGCGAGCGACGGTCGCTTCAGCATCATCCACGATGCGTCGGGCCGCATCGAGGAACTCCTGACCTTCAATGGTTGGTTGCGTGCCGCTATTGGTGCGCTCGAAAAGAGTGACACCCAACTTGTATTCGAGGTCCCGCAGACGACGACTAAGAGTCGGCTGCTTGATTCTGAGCGTCTCTGCCGCTTGGCGAAGGCTTCGGTGTTGGGAAGCGGTGATCGCCCAGCGTAGATCTCGAAATTCCACAGGCACGGTGGAAGCCCTATGGCGAGTTGCCGTTGACCAGGTTTGAACGGGTCATTTCAGTTGCTTGCACTACTTCACATCCTCCGATCCGGCCTTGGCGGTCGCTCCCAAAGCTCTGCGTATCTCTGTCCCTCACTCCATCGATGTAGTGGCCGTTATTTCGTCAGTGAGGACTGCTCATGATGCCGCTTGCCTGACGGTAGGCCCGCAGCGCATCGATGAAACGCTCACCAGCGACATTCAACGACCCACTATTGTCTATGTGCAGCACATCCTTTCCGATCGGATTCAGGTTGCTTCGCGCAAGCCGCTGCTTCAATGATGCTTCGTTTTCTCGTCCGCGTTCTGTTAGGCGCTTGGACAAGATCTCAACCGGTGCAGTGACATTAATGACCCGAAGTTGCGGGTAGCGCCGACGGGCCAGGGGCAGGATCCCCGGGAGCCGTTGGCGACCACGGCTATGCCGCGATCAAGCTGGTCTTCGACTGCGGCAGGAATCCCGTAGAAGAGCCCATGCGACTCCCAATGCAGGGCGAACGCGTCGGCGCTGGCTCGGCGTTGGAATTCGTTGATATCGACAGGTTCGTGATCCTCGCCAATGGAAGGAGGCTTGGTGATGATCCGGCTGGCAAAATGAAAATTGGCATCGGACCCTAACTGTGCGCGGGCAAAATCGATCAGAGTGTCCTTGCCCGCCCCGCTGGGGCCAACAACGAGAACCAGGTGGCCGCGCGCAGAGGTCATCGGCTCATACGGCCTCGACGAGGATGCGGCTCCTCAAGGCGAACTGCGACCGCACGACGAAATCTGCGCTGGAATGCTCCTGAACAAAGAGGGAAACAGCATCGATAGTGTAGTCTTCGAAGAGCAACGGTCCGAAGACCGCTTCCAACCCTTTCCGCACGTCGGGCCGACTTTCGGCGGGAACACGATCGGTCAGGGTCATGTGGAAGCGAAAGCGATCAAAGACATAAGGATAACCCCATAGCACGAGATGGGTGGTCTCAATCTCGTCGAGTGGGCTGCGCAAACGCCGTTGAAACTCATCCTGGCTCAAGGGTGCCCGGAAACGATCCAACTCCTCAACGATGTGCGAGGCAAAGCTACGCAGAGTGGGCATCGAGCTCACAGGAATCAGAGCGAAGAAACTGCCGAGCAGATCAATCTTCAGGGGGCCGATTGGGCAGGGGGGCCAAGCTGCCACGAACGTGCGGAGCGCTCGCTCCAGTTCTTCGACCGAATAATCCTGCCGCAGCCGGAACGGCGCCTTGAGCGTTGCATGGAACCCGTAGTGGCGGGCCGTGCTAGTCAGCGTCCCGCGAGCCAAGTCCGTACCAGTGGCAGCGAGTCCTGCGGCGGCGGTGTGCGAGCCTCGAGCAAACGCGTCACGCCCGAGCCAGCTTTTCGCCGCCACCGTCAGCGGATGTTCCGGTGCCGGCGTGTAGTAGATCGCGTAACGGGGCGAGCACGGTTCGGGCATTATCCGACGGGCTCCGCCGCTGTGTTAGTGCGCCGAGACATGCGAACGGGCGACCGGCCCACCTCGAATAGGCGGCCGGCCACAGCCTCGCGCACCTCCTCATCATGGAAAATGCCGACGATGGCAGCCCCGCGCGCCTTGGCCTCGTTGATCAGCTCAACCACGCTCTGGCGGTTGGCGGCGTCGAGCGAAGCTGTCGGCTCGTCGAGGAGCAGGACCGGGTAGTCGACCATGAAGCCGCGGGCGATATTGACGCGCTGCTGCTCACCGCCGGAGAAGGTGGCAGGCGCCAGAGACCACAGCCGCTTAGGGATATTGAGGCGGGCGAGCAGCGCCTTCGCCTTCGTATGCGCTTCATCTGCCGGAATACCAATGGCGATCACCTGTCCGGTGACGATGTCGATGGTGGCGACGCGCGGGACGACGCGTAGGAATTGGCTGACGTAGCCGATCGTCCGGCGCCGCACCTCGATCACTTCCCAAGGCTCGGCGCTGACAAGGTCGATCGATTCGTCGCCATGTTGTACGACGACGTGCCCGGCGTCCGGCTTGTAGTTGGCGTAAAGCGAGCGCAGCAAGGTCGACTTGCTGGCCCCGGAGGGACCATGCAGGCAGACGCACTCTCCCGCGCGGACCTCGAGCGAGAGGTCGTCGAAGACCGCGATCTCTGCGCCGCCCTGGGTATGAAGCGTGAATGTCTTGGAAAGGCCGACGACGCTGACGAGGATGGTCATGACCAGTGTCTTTCCTTAGACCTGCAGGACGGAAGAGACGAGTAGTTGCGTATAGGGGTGGTGAGGATCATCGAGCACCTGGTCGGTGCTCAATCACTCGACCGCGCTGCATCACCATCGACGGATAATAACCGAGCTCCTGCCATTGCTGGTCATGAACGAACCGGTCCAGCTGCACGGGGCAGCGACTTCTCACATCCGAACATTTCTTCGGTTTTTGTATTGGGCCGGCCACCATGACCAGGATCTCGCCCACGTTGTCCCAGGGACGCCCCATTGGCGTTTGGCGCATTTGCCGCCGCGCCTTGCATGGGATGACGTTCGGCGCGCAATCGATGCGGTCGGCGCAACGACGCCGGTCGACATCCGCGATCGAGCCGTCCTGTTGCTGCTCGCCACCACGGGTATGCGCAACGGCGAGCTACGCGCCATTCAGCTGCAGGATATCGACTGCCGAACTGGCGAGGTTTTTGTCCGGCGCACCAAGGGCAAGCGTGATCGGGGGGCGCCGCTCCTCGAGGAGACCGGCGCCGCGCTCGCCGACTACATCCTGCGCGCTCGACCGAAGGTGGATAGTCCTGTTCCTATCCTTCACGCCGCCCGTGTTCAAGTACGCATCACCTGTTTCGAGGATCGTGCGGAAGCGGTTGCGGCATGGCGGAGTCGAACCCGGGCGGGTTGGAGGTGCGCATTTCCTACGCCACAGCCTTGCTACCCAGCTCGTCAGGCAGCGAAGGCAGATCAACGAGGTCGCCGATCTTTTCGGGCACCGGAGCATCAACACAACAGCGCTGTACGTAAAGGTCGCGGCTTCGCAGCTCGCCGAGGTCGCACTCCCCTTTCCGGGAGGCGTCGCATGACCGTGTTTGCCCGGTTTCTCGGCGAGAAGGCCGAGCGTTACATCGAACTGCGCCACTCCCTCGGCTACACCTTCAGTAAGCAAGCTGGCAAGTGGCGGGCTTTGGTCCTCTACGTTGAGCGCGCTTAGGTCAATGGGCCCGCCGCCCGGACGATGGCGCTGGACTTCGTCCTGTCGTTGGGCGGCGCCGCCAACGGTCGCGCCACTCGTCACGGCGTGCTCCGCCGATTCTACGAGTATCTGGCCGTCTATGACGCGCGAACCGAAGCCTTGGGGCGCAGAGCTTTCGCCAGATCCAGGGCGATTCCGCCGCCCCGTATCCTCAGCGAGGCTGAGTTGGCGTCGCTCATCGACGCATGCGACCGCATTTTGCCAGGGATCCCTCGCAAGGGGCGGACGATGGCGATGGTGATCGGATTGTTGGCGAGTTCGGGACTACGATCGGGCGAAGTGATCAGGCTTGATCGTTCTGACGTCGATCTGGCCAGTGGGATTCTCCTTGTTCGGAAGACGAAGTTCCGCAAGGACCGTCTCGTCCCAGTTCACACCACGACCCAAACAGCCCTTCGTCAATATGTGCGTGGCGGCAATGACGTGCCGCTACCGTCCGACCGAGCGGGCCTTAACGGCGGGGGTGGAAATATCGCGCTTCGGCACGGGCAAGCTCGTCGTACTTCAACAATTCGAAGACCTCGTCGAGCGTCGCAACGTCTGGTTCAATGCCAGCAATGCTTTCGTCGGCAAGAATGCGACCGCAGACCCGCCGCGTTGCCGCTATTGCAGCGCGCATGGAGTGGTTGGCCCAGATCACTGTGGAGATGCCAGCATCACGGTATGCCGAGACAGGGGTTCGATAGTATTTCGTTGGAACGATCGCAACAGGCAGGCGATGTTGCCAAGCAGTCGAAAAGGAGAGGATCTCCTCCGCGGTACTCTTGCGCGAGTGAATGAGAATCGCATCGGCCCCCGCCGCGGCGTAGGCGCTGGCGCGCACAATCGCTTCGTCGATTCCATGACCGGCTATCAGCGCTTCGATCCGCGCCACCAGGACTAACTCTTCCGCGACTGTATCTTTCACAGCCCGCAGTCGGCCGGAAAATTCATCAATATCTGCCAAAGGATGCCGATCGCCAACAAACGAGTTCATCTTCGGAAAACAGCTGTCCTCCAGCGCAATCCCGGCAGCGCCACGCTGCCGAAGTTTGCGTGCCAAAAGGCGCGCATTGTTGAAGTTACCGAAGCCGCCATCGCCGTCAACGAGCACAGGCAATTCGGTCGAGTCGACTATTCGCTCGACGACGTCGACGAGTTGACTCCATGACGCTTCGTTGGCATCGCGGTAGCCGAGAGAGCTGGCAATGGACAGGCCTGACGCCCAGAGGCCCTTGAAGCCTGCGCGTTTGGCAATCGCCCCGGAAAGCGCATCATGAGCCTCCATCAGGAACGAAAGGGTGCTCCGGGAGCAAATCTCAGCGCGCAGCATTTGCGAAAGTAAGGGGCCTGCACGTCGTTCAATGACATTAGCGACCGCCGATTTTGGTTGATGTTGCATGCCGCCTCCTTGCACGAGCGTTTGACTTGTCGGGCGTTCAGCACGTGCTTGCGCCAGCTGTCGTTGACGAGGGAATTCGGGCAATCCCACGGCTCGATCAGCAGGTGACATGAATTTGTCATTCTGATCATTACCAACGTTAGTAGTTGACCGAGGGGCATCGTGTTCTATCGTTGACTGGCGGAAAGTGGAAGAGCGCTCGCGTTTGAGGTCTCGACTTACTCCTGGTATTGCCTGGCGTGATTGAGGCAAATCGGGTGGTAGTATCCCGGTGGACGCTGCGCTCGTTCACGTTCCTTACTCGGATAGTATCACACGCTGATGCAGAAGATGATTTGATGATGGCTGCGAGGCGCACGTTCAAACCGATCGCCTCGGCGTCCCTGCGGTGAAGGACAACCCGCAGTATTCGATGTGGCGCAGTTCTGGATGGGCGGCCGCCGGATATCAAGGCGCAAGCAAAGGGCCCCGTGCAGCGAGTGTTGAAATGAACGCGACCCCAGATAATGTGATCAACACGCTGAGCTCGATGAGCGACTATGTGGTCATGTCCAAAAAGGCGTTTCCAAACGAGGCGTCGCCAGTCACCTTTCACAACTTCGCGCGGGCGATCGATGCCTTTGAAGCGATTCTCATTACGCCCGCAGCCCCTTTCGATCAGGACCTTGAAGGCGATACAAATGCTCTGGATGATCGGCAGAACGCAGGATTGAAGCTATTCATGGAAACAGGATGCTCCTCCTGTCACAATGGAATCAACGTCGGCGGAAGAAAGGATGGCGCAGACAGTCGGGCGTCCGCCAGCGGCCAAGTGCCGCTAAAGAGCCGAACATATGACCGCACCGTCATCTCTTGTTAACCAGGGAAAATCTCGCAGCCCGGGCCGTTCCACATATGGGGCAGACCCATGCGTCTGCGCCGATTCACATTTTGGACGAAGTTGTCCCGCGCCGTGCTGAATGAAAAGCACGACAGGCTCAAACTTAGACGGCATATCGAGGAAGGCAACGCGTAGGTGTATATAGAAGAAAAGAACAAATGGGGGTTGTGCGCCTCGAGAGAGAGGTTTATCGGCAAAGCGCGACCTTTCTGAAGCGACATGGAGACGGCGGTGCATCAAGAAAACTGGAGACTCACGAGATGGATGGCTTTGGCCGGCCTTGGGCTGCTACTGGCGGCACCCGCGCAGGCGCAAACTATCTGGATGTGGAACAACCAATACGGCTCGGTTCTGGCGGTCAACAGCTACAACCAGAGCACGGGCGCCATTTCCGGCACCTATACGAATAACGCGACGAATAGCTGCGACGAAGGCGCCCCTCAGCCGATGACGGGCTGGCTTGCCCAGACCAATAGCGGCACAGCGATCAGCTTTACAGTCAACTTCGGGGGCTGCGGCTCAACGACCGTGTGGACGGGACAGCTCAACGCCGCATCGGGTTTTCAAGGGCTTTGGCTCCTTTCGCTCGCCGAGCCCGTGGTATGGAATGGGATCAGTGCCGGCGCGGACACTTTCACGTTCAGCAGCGGCGACAAGTCGAAATTGATATCCGCTGGTCAAGGGACGGCCAAGGATGGGCCAGGCGAGAAACTCTCCAACACGAAAAACCGCAAATAGCGCCACCTTTGGCGTGACGACGTTCAGCGTCGTCACGCTGACATTACCGAATGGATCCGGTTTTGCGCCGAAGGCGCGTTACAATCATGGTGGCAGTACACTCTTAGAATACTCGACAAGTGCCAGGGGCATTTGCCGGTGCTTTCGAAGATGAGCGCCATTAAGCATGCTGCCCTCCGCTGTACGGCTCGATCTGAATGGTTGCCGCGTTTTCTGGATGACGGCGGGGAGGATCGGTGCGTGCCAGCACGGCTCTGAGAGCTTCTCGCCATTTTTGAATGTGCCGACCCATGGCTCGCCCACGGCGGCGCTTTCAGGTACGAACGATCGGTCAGGTCGAATGGTCGAATAATAGCGCAAGCCGGAGTGCAGCTCCCTGTCATGATGAGGGGAGCGCGAACTGGCGTTCACTTCCATAATCGTTCTTCGCACAACCGTTCACCTGATTGCAGCGTCATCGCGAGCTATCGCTCAACTTTGCTGACGGCGTGGCCGGTCAGCTGGCGGCGGTTGGCGGTTGACTGGGCTAGAGACGGAATGTCACGCCGAGATCGAGATTTTGGCAATCGATTCTAACCATCGAGACGACCCCCGCCCTTCTGCGCGGCCGCAAGCAATTTGACACCTCGGCACCCGAAGATGAACCGACGGGACACCGATGAGAATGCCCGGCTGCGTCTGGCGGAAAATACAATCGCACCGGCGGTTGATTTGGTTGTGGGGGGCTCCTTTAGGCATTGCCTGGGCGATCAGGCGATAGGTCCTGATCTTTGCGGTCGCATGCTGATGTCAGTTGTCCATATGCAGTAAGCAGGGGGCCATCGCCGCATTGTATTGGCATCGAACGAGCGAGCGAACTAGACAGCCGGGGGGAGTTGATCGTTTGCAGCGACAGTTCCGCGGTCCGACGTCGCATTTCCATGTCAACTGCCGTTGTCAGGAGCCTCGGATGCGTTGGCGATAGTGGCTCCCCCGCATATGCAAGCGAGCGGTCTGCCGCCCCGGTGGAAGCGGTAGCCGTGTTTCGGAAGATGTGGCTTGCTGTCACGGGCGAAACGAAAGTCGAAATTGATGTCTCCTTTTCCTTCACTTGCGGAGCCGGAAAGTCGGCGGCGACTCCTGCGGCATCTGGCCGAGGCGGCCTTCTTGGCCTGTATGACAAATGACGTCGTGAGGGCGAGACGGATTGCGAAGGGGCTTGAGGTGGTTGCCCCGGGAGGTCGGGAGTGCGTCATTGCTTACGCGCTCTCAGATCTGTTGGCCAACGACGTTGACGCGGCGCTGGAGCGGCTCCGTCCTCTTGCCCGCACCAATGATCCGTATGGCATGGCATTTCTGGTGCTGGCTCTAGGCATTGCTGGACGGCTAAGGGAGCGGGAGGCGGTGCTTAGATCTCTGCCCCGCGACGATCCCGCTCTCGACGAGCTCCTTACGGTGCTGAGCAATCCAGCAAGAGCGCATACTGCAGGAATTCCAGCCAATGAACAACGTGTCTAACATCGCCGCGCAATTTGCGGCGGCGGCGTCAGTGACGGAACGGCCGACTCTACCGCAACCTTCAAGTGACTCGGTCGAGGCCTTCCATGCCGCACTCGAGCAGCCGGAGCTGTCGCCACGAGGCGACCGGCCAATCGCGTTCAACGGCGGCGGCCGGGCCGAAGATGGATGGGCGGCCGGGCTTGTTCCGATATCTAACGGCATCCTCAGTGGAATGGGGCAGCTAAGCGTCAACTTCGACCATGCTGTGAAGTCCGTGGTCGCAGTCGCGGACGGCGCGAGCTCGCGAGACGTCCGTTCGGCCGAGTGGCTGAAGGTCCAGCTCGCCCTCTCGGCTGTGACGCTCCAATACGACATTGCGACGAAGGTGGTTGGAAAGGTCGCGCAAACCCTCGATACGTTCCTGAAGAGCCAATGACCGGCGGTTATACGGGTGCGGCCTGGTTGAAGCAGGCAGTGATACTTCTTGTGCTATTCACACTGACAGGTTGCGAGAGAAAGATCGAACTTTATCACAATCTTCCTGCGCGTGACGCCAACGAAATGCTCGCGCTGCTCATGCGGCACGGCATCGATGCCGAACGGATAGCAGATCACGGCGGCGCTGCATCGCTGGTGATTCCAACCAAAGACGTGCCGGATGCCATGAATGTGCTGGATAGCGCCGGATGGCCTCGCGATCGCTTTTCCGATTTGGGCACGCTGTTTAAGAAGGAAGGCCTGATCTCATCACCGACAGAAGAGCGTGTGCGCTTTGTTTACGGAACCACGCAAGAATTGTCAGAGACCCTGTCTAGGATCGACGGGGTGCTCAATGCGCGCGTTCATTCGGTCTTGCCCGAAAGCGAAAGTGATGATCGCCTGCCGGGCACTCCCCCAACCGCCGCCGTGCTGATCCGCTACATGGCTGGTGCTCCCATCGATCAAGCCGTACCAAAGATCAAGGAATTGGTCGCAAATAGCTTGAAAGGCGTATCCTACGACAGGGTCTCAGTTACGCTTGTCGAGGCCACTCAGGATGATACCGCGCCACGGCCGCATGGAGCGGCGACCTTTGGCGCCGAGGGTAGCGATCCGCCTTATCTCGTCGTCGGGCTGGTCGGCGCAATAGCGACATCGCTCATCGGCAACGCAGTGCTCGCCTTTTTCGTGTGGCGAGAGCGATTTGGCCACACACCGGCCTAGTGGGGCGCCATGAGCTCAATGCAAGAGAGCAAAAGCCGTATGATCGCGACAGGCTTAGCAGCGAGTTCGGATGTTTGGCTCGATAAGCCATGGGCGGGAGCGATGATGCGCTGCATCGCCGATCCGGCTGCCGATCTCGATCCGTCCATGGCGAAAGACTGGCCCGAATGGATGCCGCTGGGACCCGCGCAGGCCGATCCATTTATTCGTTTAAAACTTGGAGTCTGGCTGCTCAACGATCAAAATCAGGCAGCATCTGCGATCATTTCGGCCGCCAAGGCCCCCCGCGTGCGACTCGCATTTCTGCCGATCTCAGACGCTATGCGGCTCATGAGCCTGGCCGCGGCCTGGATCGGAGCGCCCAGTATCGTCGGCCGTGTTCGCAGGACCGATGTTGTGGCGGCTCGCACCGCGCTCGGAGAAGACGCCTTCGCATTCGCTTTCCACGCTGCGCTGCTGCCGCGACCGACCCACGGGCTAATGTCGGCGATTGGTGTCGTCGAGCTGCCTACCCAGCCGGCTGCATTGCTCCGCTGTGGCGCGGCGATGTTCGGCCGGGCGATGGGTTGCATTCCACACACGCTGCAGGAGCGGCTGCGGTTGCGCCATCCTGCTTCGATCTGGAAGGCGGTGGCTGATGCCTGCCTCAACGACGGAGCTGGGGAGGATGCCTTTCGCGCGATGCGCCGCCTGATCCGCACAAGGATGCCGGCATGGTCGCACTGGTTCAATTGACATCCGAAACGGTCAACATTCTCGGCCCGGGTCGAATCCTGCCCGCGGCAAACGCGCAGGTGTTGTTGGAGGCCGAACAACTTCTTGCTCGCGCGCGGCGCGAGGCGGACACCCTCGTTGATGAGGCTCGCAAGTCCGCCAACATGATAGAGGCGGCCGCCAAGGAGGCGGGGCTGAGACAATCGCAAGCGGACTTTCAAGAGCGATTGACCGCAATTGCCGTGGAGTCGCTTTGGATCATGGAGCAAAACAAGGAGAGGATCGTCGACATGGGTCTGCAGATCGCACGCCGGGTGATCGACACCATGGCGCCGGATGAGGCCGCGGTGCAGATTGCGTTGCGAAGCCTGAGAGTCGCTGGCCATAGCACCCTCGTTCGGCTGCGCGTGGCACCATCGCTTGTCGAGACGGTTCGCAGACGGGTCGACGAGATTGTCCCGGCGTTGACATCGCGTGCGGTCGTCGATGTCATTTCTGATCCGGGCATCAAGGATGCCGGGTGTATCCTCGAGACCGATGCTGGACTGGTCGACGCGACGATCGAAAGCCAACTCTCGTTGATCGAAAGCGGCCTGCGCAAAAGCCGAGAGGCCTCTGCAACGTGATGTCAGAGCCAGCCGAGCCATCAATGGCAGCAACTCCCGTGGGTTCTTCGCACGAGAACATCGGTCGATTCTTCCAACTCGCAAGAAGCGCGGTCGAGCAAACGCCCACGATGAATGTCCGTGGCCGGATCCTCGAGGTTGTTGGAACAATCATCCGTGCGACGGCCCCGGGTGTCCGCATCGGGGACCTCTGCGCGCTTCGCAACTCGGAAGACGACCATGAATTGTCGGCCGAAGTTATCGGTGTTCAGCGCGATGTCGCAATTATGACGCCGCTCGGGGACATGAAGGGACTTTCCACCCTTACGGAAGTGGTTCCGACAAGAAAGCCTCTGCTCGTGCCCGCGGGCTGGAACCTGCTCGGTCGGATCCTTGATGGTCTTGGTCGCCCTCTCGACACGGCCACGCATGGTCCGTTGCCGGCCGAAGCTTGCGTGCCAGTCCACGGCAGCGCACCGGATTCCTTGACCCGGCGTGGCATAGATCGCGTTCTTCCGGTCGGTGTACGGGCGATCGACGGCCTTCTGACGTGCGGGGAGGGGCAGCGCATCGGTATCTTTGCCGCGGCAGGCGGCGGCAAGAGTACATTGCTCTCAATGCTCGCGCGCGGCGCAGCGGTTGACGTCACAGTGGTCGCATTGATTGGCGAGCGCGGCCGTGAGGTGCAGGAATTCATAGAACACAATCTTGACTCACGATCGGGTCCGAATTCGGTCTTCGTGGTTGCGACATCCGACCGTCCTGCCCTGGAGCGGGTGAAGGCGGCTTTTGTGGCCACCGCAATCGCGGAATGGTTTCGCGACCAAGGTGCGCGCGTGCTGCTTCTCATGGATTCGGTGACGCGCTTCGCGCGGGCGCAAAGAGAGATCGGTCTTGCGGCAGGTGAGCTGCCCACCCGGCATGGTTTCCCACCATCAATGTTCGCGGTTCTCCCGCAGCTGTTGGAACGCGCCGGCAACAACGATCGTGGATCGATAACTGCCTTCTACACCGTGCTCGTCGAGGGTGACGATATGACCGAGCCGGTTGCCGATGAAACGCGCTCCATCCTCGACGGTCATATTGTGCTCTCACGCGCCCTGGCGATGTCGAACCACTATCCTGCTATCGACATTTTGGCGAGCGTTAGCCGAGTCATGAGCACGATCGTGGGTGCGCAGCATGAAGGCTTGGCGCGCAGGCTACGGGAGCTGATGGCCAAATACCAAGAGGTTGAACTGTTGATTCGCGTTGGCGAATACAAGAATGGAGCCGATCCAATCGCCGATGCGGCGATCGCCAGAATGGAGGATCTAAGAAGCTTCTTGCAACAGTCGACATGCGAGCAGATCGACTTCGACACTACGGTTCAGGAGCTTGCATCGTGCCTTGGATGATTTCCAAAGCTGTACCTCAGCTCCTCGAGGTGAGGCAATTGCGGTTTCACCGTGAGCAAGATGTTCTGCGAGTGCGTCAATTAGCCCTCGACCAGGCTGTCGCTGCCGCCGAGCTCGCCCTGACAGACCTAGGGAGCTGGCAGCAAGACCGCCGTCGCCTGGAAGATGCGATATATCATTCGCTGATTGGAGAAACTATTGCTCTCAGCGATCTTTTAGGGCTGAAGGAGAAGATAGTCTCGCTGCACGAACACGAACGACTGCTCGAACGGCGAGTTCAGGAAGCAGTCGTCGAAGCCGACCAGGCGCTGCAGGCGCGCGACGAGGCGCACAAGGTCGCACGTCACCTATACAATAAATTCCATAAATGCGAACACCTGCTGCAGGCCTTACGGGATGGTGATCTGAGATCGGCAAACCGGACCAGTTTTGGCTAGAGTTTTCACTGCCGAACCACCGTCGCTGGGAGGAGCGGAAGACGACGAAGGCGCCGAAGCAGGCCAATAACGGCGTTCCGGTTGCGGAGATCTGCCGCAAGGCACGATCAGACAAACGATCTATTGGAAGAGGAAGTACGACGAACTGGTGTCGACCGAGATGCCGCGCTTGAAGCCGCTCGAGGAGGAGAAGAAGAAGCTGGCCGCCGATTTGTCGCTCGACAAGGACATGCTGTAACTTGATCCGACGAATGCTCTGCTCCGCCTGCGCAGGGCTCACGAACAATCCAACTTCGGCAGCCTGCGTAATGTATGCGCCCTCTCGCCAGTAGGCTGAGGCTGCAGCCAAGCCATGATGAGATCAGCACGCCAGGTTCCCAGATAGCGGCATTCGCCCGGTTTCGGGAGCTTACACGTGCAGCGACCACCTGTCTCCTTGTCACCACCCGAATCTCGCAGTCTGCTGCGCCGGGCCAATGGGAATGCGCGAGGGCAGCGCTCGTCGTTGGAGCGCGCAGCGTGAGGATGACCCCCGTATTCGAGGCAAACGCCCGCAAATGGCAGACGAGCTGAGTTCGCAGCAACCTTCTGGTCTCGGATGCGGTGGCGCCCTGGATGTCGCGTTCGGCTTCCAGTTGATCTCGACAACGCGCATCGCGGGCCGGGCGGCGGCCCATACGGATCTGTGCGGGAGCACGGAGAAATCCAAGTCCTTATCGAATCCAGACAACGCCACAGCATAGTAAGTGAAAGGCATATCACTGTCAGCTGGACCAATATCGAAATTGTATTTGCTTCGGGTCGGTCCAAAGCAGATGAGAGGTGAAGGGTTGCTCCGCCGAGCGATGCGTCGCCGTCTTTTGGCCTCCGCACGTATGGACTAAGACGACGCTTGACCAATGCTGGAGGGGAGATCCATGGCCGCGGGGAAGCGCTGTGAACACAGTAGGAATGAGGTGTCTTGCGCCGCGTTTCAGCCTGCGGTCATCGCGATAGGGTTGACGTCTATAATAAGCGGCAATGTGGCTGGTTTGATGAATGTTCGCGCTCGTACGAAGCTCTCCGATGACCGCAATCACGCGACGTGACCGTCCCGTCCCACCTGCGGCGGCCGCCCCGCTGAAGCGCGCGCATATTGCGGATTCCGAGCGCTTTGATCAAAGGTTCGAGGGGTCCGCTCTAGATCGCTGTCAGACATCCGAAGAGGGTTCCGGCTCCAGGAGTCTCGGCGCTGATCGGCGTGAGCCGACAGAGACCGAGAGTGCCGCCCCACATTTTCTAGCTGCCGCCTCGCTCGAAGGTGCCGTACCGGATCCTGCAGAGCGTCCGCCACTAGACGGAACCTCACGATCTGCTGAGCTCGTCGAGCTAGCGGAGGCGATACGGGACCATCTCGGTCCGCGCGGCATGATTGCAGTCGTCGCCCCCGGCTCACTTTCGACGCACAAGACAGCCATCAGCGTTCTCGCGGATTCGCGCCAACAATCAGACAACGCTGAGAAGGACGCGTGATCAATCTTCCATTCTATAGCCGATGTGAGGCAGCCGCCGTCTCGCAAATTGCCGCCCGTCTTCCGGTTGCTTTCAGCCTGGGCAGCATCAAGGTGCAAGCCGTCATGACCGATTGGGGGCTGCCCCGCCTTCCGGCCGATACCTATACTGTTGCAATGCATGCGCGCGGCCACAATATACGCCTCGCATTGGGCTCGGCGCTCGTTCCGCAAATGGCCGTGGAACGCTGGCCAGAGATCACCGCCCTGCCTCCAGCTCACGGCCTTGCCGAAATATGGCTCGATATTGTTCTGCGAGATCTCGCGGTCGAGGTGGAGCAATGGTGCGGCCAGAGGCCGACCTGGTCCTGCTTGAACATTGCAGAATCGCGTCCCTACGCTTTGAAGCTCGTTCGGCAAGAGCCTCCGAACGATCTGGTTGGCTTAGTGGAATTCGATGCTGGCGGATTGCAATGGATCGCCGACTGCTGCTCTGACCTGCCGGTCATGCATGCTCCGCTTGATGATCTTCCGCTGCATCTGGATATGCGAATCGCTCGCATTAGTGTTGTCTTGGCGGATCTGCAGCAACTCGCGCAAGGTGACGTCATCCTGCTGGACCATTCTCCGGTCGGCCAAGATGGCGAGATGGCCGTTGTGATGTACATCTCTGACAGTCCTCGGTTTCGTGCCTCGATCTTGAACTGTCGCCTTTCGGTCCTTACAGCGGTGGAGTGTTTGATGGGTACACCAGAGCCGCTCCCGCCCGAAAGCTTCGACAGCGTTAACCTGACGGTTGACGTGGATGTTGGGCGTCTGACTATGCCGCTCAGGCAGCTTCGTGAACTCGCCGTCGGCCAGGTCCTGGATCTCGGTTTCGATGCAACCACCAATGTTTGTTTGCGCGTCAATGGCCAAGTGGTCGCAACCGGCGAGCTCGTGCGCATCGCCGAGCGGACTGGTGTGCGCTTGCTGGATCTGCGCTTACGACGAGCAGAACGATGAACCGGTTACCCGATCCAGTTACGCTAATGGTTCTGATGGGGGCCATCGCGGTCATCCCCTTCCTTGCAATTACAGTAACGTCTTACGTGAAGCTCATCGTTGTCCTGGGGTTGGTTCGCAACGCTCTCGGACTCCAGAACATTCCGCCGAACATGGCGCTGAATGCGATCGCCATCTTGCTCTCGGTCTACATCATGCAACCAGTCGCCAAGAGCGTGTATGAAATCCTGCGTGACAAGCCGATCGCGTCCGAAAATCTTGGAGAACTGGTCGGCACCATAGCTGCAGCCGCCGAGCCAGTTCGTGACTTCCTCATGAAGCACACCTCACAAACGAAACGTCAATTCTTCCTAACTGCGACCCGCAAATTGTGGAGCAAGGATGACTCTGCCGTCGTCACCGATCATGATTTTTTGGTCCTGATCCCGGCCTTTCTCACATCCGAACTTGAAGACGCATTCAAGATCGGGTGTTTGTTGTTCTTGCCCTTTATCGTCGTTGATCTCGTCATTTCCAACATTCTTCTGGCGATGGGCATGATGATGGTATCACCTATGACGATATCCCTGCCGTTCAAGCTGTTCTTGTTCGTTGCAGTAAACGGGTGGCAACGCCTCATTCACGGTCTCGTCTTGTCCTACGCGGGACCCGGGCCATGAATTCCGCCATCCTCACCCACCTCGCCATTGAAGCGCTCAAACTGTCGGTTGTCCTGTCAATGCCGGCAGTCCTCGTGGCCACGATAGTCGGGCTAATTGTCGGCGTTGTGCAGGCTATGACCCAAGTTCAAGAGCAGACACTTCCTTTCGCGGTGAAGCTGATATGCGTGAACATCGTACTGGTGGCCACCGCGAGCTGGTTCGAGGAGCTAGGCCGGTATACGACGCAAATCTTCGACAAGATCGGCACGATGTAAGCGTTAGGAGCTCGAGGATATGCTCAATCGCCCATTTTTTAGTGCGGCTTCTACGAGCGCGACCGCAGGGAGCCCGCGCGTTATCATTTTGGTTGTCCGTTTGATGCTGCCAGTTGATCCGGCTGACTTGCATAGTACCTTCATTACTTTTGTGCTCGCGATCGCGCGCATAGCGGGTATGATGCTGGTCGTTCCTATTCTGGGGCGCCGCGTGATGACGGGAGTCGCGCGCAACGGCGTGATCATTGGCTTGGCGTTCCCCGTCATTGTGCTGGCTTGGGCAACAAAGCCTAGGGACCTCGATATGATGGGCCTGACGCCGCTGCTGGGCCTCGGACTCAAGGAACTCCTGCTCGGGGTTGTACTAGGTCTGCCAGTTGCCGCGATCATGTGGGGCATAGAGGCCGCCGGCACGTTCATTGACAACCAGAGGGGCGCCATGATGACGAGCCTGCTTGATCCGGCAAGCGGCAATCAGGCGTCTCCGCTTGGGACATTCCTGGGTGACCTTTACGCCATATGGCTGTTCGTCACCGGTGGCTTCTCTAAGCTCTTGGAGGCCCTCTATCGCTCGCATGAAATCTGGCCTGTGTGGAGCTTTCATCCTAGGATTGGCCCTGCATTCGTTGCAGAGGTCCTGGGTCTCGCAGACGTCGTGATGCGGTTGACATTGCTTCTCGCCGGTCCAGCCATCGTTGCCATGCTCCTCAGCGAACTAGGGCTGGCCCTCATCGGTCGGTTCGCGCCGCAATTGCAGGTCTTCTACCTCGCTATGCCAGTCAAAAGCATAGTCGGCCTTCTGCTGCTGATTCTTTCGCTGACGGTTGTTTTGTCCCATGCCGACAATCACGTGCTATCCCCGATCGCGTTTGTTAGCCGGATTGCCGAGTGACTCTTCATGGCCAGTCGAAAGAGCGAAAAGCCGACCAGCCAAAGGCGGCGCGACCTGCGCAAAAATGGACAGGTCCCGCTGAGCAAGGAGGCAGTGTCCGCAGCGGTAACTATTGCGTTGTTCGCCCTGCTCTTCGCTTGCTCGGACAGCTCAATCGACCGACTTGAGTCGGTGGTTCTGTTACCTGTCTCGTTTCTGACAGAAGACTTCGTCGTGGTCGCGCCGCAGCTGCTCGACTGTTACATCCGCGACATACAGAGCCTAATTGCACCATTTCTCGGCGTCGTCCTGATCGTCGGTGTGGGTGGCTACCTGCTGCAGAATGGAATCCTGTTCGCGCCGAAAGCAGCCGCGCCGTCGCTCAAAAAACTAAGCCCAAGCGAAAACATCGCAAGGATATTCTCCCTGCAAAGCGTTATCGATCTGGGGAGGTCGATCGTGAAAGTGGTGCTACTCGGCCTCATTCTAGTGTGCGTGCTTCGCGCCGGCGTAGGCGCGCTCGTGTGGGTCCCAAGCTGCGGGATAGCTTGCCTAAGTTCCGCTACAGGCGGGCTTCTACGCTATCTCGCGGTTGGTGTGGCGTCGAGCCATCTCGTGGTGGCAGTTGCGGATTTCGCGTTTCAGCGATGGCAGTTCGAGAGGAGGAACATGATGTCGCTGGACGAAGTGAAACGAGAATATAAGGAAAATGAAGGCGACCCCTTCATCAAGGGGCGTCGCAAGCAACTCCGTTCGCAACTATTGACCAAAGATGCACTTGCCCAATCTCGTCAAGCGACCGTCTTGGTCTCCAATCCCACGCGTATTGCAGTGGCGATTTATTACGACCGGCGGCAGACTCCATTACCAGTGATCGAGGCTATCGGTACCGATCTTTTGGCGCAACGAATGATTGATGCTGCGGCCGCTGCTGGAGTGCCGGTGATGCCAGACATTCCGCTCGCCCGCGCACTCCTGGAAGACGGCCTGGTCGATGAGTACATCCCGTCGCACTTGATCGCACCTCTCGCGGCGATCCTGGGAGCGCTCGGGAAATCCTACCGCTGAGACGCTCGATCGGCTCTGATGTCCGTCGGGGCAATTGCGGTTTTCGACTGGAGGGTGGCTCTTTGCTCCGTGGCTGGTTGCGTTTGCGCAACGCCATCCCAAAAATGTTCCTGCAGCCGGGGCGGCCCTCCCTGATTTCGGTGTGACGTGCTAGCCGCTACGACGCAACTGGCGCAAAAGCCGTTGCCAGGAAATTCGGTGCTGCAAGCACCTAGAGCATTTTCACAATTGGTGGAATCGGAGGATTCCCAGCGCGGTTGCTCCATGATTCAGTTTCCGCATTGATTCGAGGCGGAGGCTTTGATGGGAGCACCTTATTCTCAAGATTTGCGTGAACGGGTCATTTCCGTCGTCGACGGCGGAATGGGAGCGTATCAGGCAGCGCCGCTGCTGCGGGTCAGCGTTTCCTACATTTACAAGGCGCTGGGGCGTTGGCGGGCGACTGGCGAGACGACGGCTCGCCCGTCGGGCCGCGGGCCGGCTCCGAAACTTGCTGCTCACGATGAAGCGCTGCGCCAGCGGATCGTGCACAAGCCAGACGCCACGCTGGAGGAGATCCGGGCGTGGCTGCTGGCCACGCACGACGTGAAGGTCAGTATCGGCTGCTTGTGGAAGCGCCTGCGCCAGCTCGGCCTGACGCTCAAAAAAAGTCACTGAGAGCTGCGGAGCAAGATCGGGCCGATGTCGCCGAGGCGCGTGTGGAATGGCGCGCCGGTCAGGCGGAATTGAGCCCGGAGCGCCTGGTCTTCATCGACGAGAGCGGCGCGTCCACCAAAATGACCCGGCTTTACGGCCGCTGCGCGCGCGGCAAGAGGCTCGTTTGCACAGTCCCGCACGGCCATTGGAAAACAACCACCTTCGTCGGAGCTTTGCGCCAGGACGGCATGACCGCGCCGTGCGTCTTCGACGGCCCGATGAACGGCGAGACATTCCTCGCCTGGGTCGAGCAGTTCCTCGTTCCGACGCTGCGGTCGGGCGACATTGTCGTGATGGACAATCTGTCGAGCCACAAGGTCAGGGGCGTCCGCGAAGCCATTGAGGCGGCCGGTGCGATGTTGCGCTATCTGCCGCCATACAGCCCGGACCTCAATCCGATCGAGCAGTTCTTCGCCAAATTAAAGTCCCTGCTGCGCAAGGCAGGCGCACGAACTCTCGAAGCCCTCGACAACGCAATCGCCGACGCCCTTACCCGCTTCTCGCCAACAGAATGCCTGAACTTTCTCGCCGATGCCGGTTATCGTCACCAACCATGAAAACGCTCTAGTGCAGCAGATGGTTCAACTGGGTCGAGGCGGGAGCGCCGCACTCGCGGAGACCGGCCGTGCCATCATGCCCGGCTATGTCCACATAGCGAGGAAGTATTTCTGACCTTGCGCGGCATCAGGTACTGGTCTCGTGCAACACCCCGTCTGGGGGCTCGAGCAGTCAATCCGTTCTCGGCAGAGTGTTGCTGCGAGTTAACGCAATTGGCGTGGCAGGCGAGTTGGCCTTGCCAAATGCGGAGCCGCCAACTCGGCAGTATGCGGTCGACTCACGCGTCGCATCTGCTCGCTTGCGCGGCGTCGGCGCAAGTGCTGCTTTCGAGGGTAGAGACATGAGAACGAACGTGGACCTCGACGAAACGATGCGGAATGCCAGGCAGACGATCGCGCAGATGGACAGCCTGTTGAGCAGGGTTGAGGATCAACGCGATCAGTGGGTTCGATTGTTAGACGGCGCAGCTGAAAGGGCTGCTTCATTTGCGGCACAGATCGACGGCCGCGAAGAAGTAGACTATTCGCACGAGCTAGCGGCCCTGAGCGAAATAATGTCCTGGTCCGATTGAGTCTTGAGGTGCCCCCGCGTCAACCGGCGCGACCGAGATCATGGTGTGAGGCGGAGGCAGGCTCGTTGAAGAACCGTGACGCAGTCGATGCGTTTGAGGCTGGCAGGTTGGCGCAACTCGCCCTTGATCTTATGACGGGGCGCGCCAAGCTGGCCGACGTCATTGGCATTACGGATGACGAGCTAGAGGCGCTGTATGTATCGGGTCGCCGCTACTACTGTTGCGGTCAGTACGAACACGCGGTGACGTTTTTCCGCTTTCTGTGCTTACATCAGCACACGGATGCAAGATACTGGTTCAGCTTGGCTGCTGCTAGCCAGATGTTTGGGGATGCGGAGAACGCCCTACACGCCTACAGGGTGGCTGCGCTTCTGAACAAACAGGAGCCGCAGATACCACTTCGGGCCGCAGAATGTTTCATCAAGCTCAAGCAACCGGCAGGAGCCATCGGCGCGCTCGCTGATGCCTTAGCGCTGAGCGCGGCAAAACCCGGGCACAGCGCTTTGGCCTGGCGGGCACGCAGGATGCTCAGTCGCCTCAAATCGGAAGCGAATTCGAACAATGCATAGCTTGACCATGGTTCGCGCAATCAGCGTACCGCTGCCTGAGGCCGGCTCGCCGCCTCTGGATGGTCACTCCGCAACCGCCTTTCCGGGCCGCCTCTATATCTCGCCGGCCAGCCTCTACATGTCGGGCGTCGATCATTTGCCGTCACTGGCTTCCGGACAGCTGTCCGCGTCAGGGTCCATCCCGAATTTACCGGCACCGCGTGAGATCGGTTCGGTCGACCTTCTCACCGCGTTTCTGGCGCTCAAGCTCAAGGTCGATGACGGGTTGATCAGGAGTGGTCTGGAGGATGTCCGATCCAGGGGTGAGCAGCAAAAGCAGTTGCACGAGAAGATTGGTCAAGAGATCATCGAAGCCGCACAAGCGCTGTCGAGGTCGAAGAAGACCTCGCGTATAATGAAATTCCTCGGGTGGCTTGCCGTCGGATTGTCGGTCGCGGCTGCCGCTGTCACTGGCGGCACTCTGGCTATAGTGGCGGCAGCAGTCAGCGTTGGCGTAGCGGTTCTCAATGAAACGGGTGTCGTCGGCAAGATGACGCAGGCGATTGCCAAAAGGCTCATGAAAGATCAGGCGATGGATGCCGGCAAGGCGAATATGGTGGCCTTGGCTATCACGATGGGCATCATGTTCACGGTCTCAGCGTTGGCAGGAGGCGCTGGGTTTATCCGTGGTGCTGCGAATTGGTTACGCACTCCCGCCATGTGGAGCCGCCTCGGTGAGGCCGGCGCCTCAGTCCTACGTGGACTTGCCTCGCTCGCAGGCAAGCCCGGGGCGCTGGGGACCGTCATTGCGAGGGTCATGGATCAAATGGCATCCCATCTCGCTAACGCAGCCTCAGACTCCGCCAAAATCGCTCAGATCAGCCAGACGGTTTCGACCCTTGCTCAAGCCGGCGGGGCGGCTGCTTCGATGGCTGAAGCCGTTGCCGGACTTGTAAGTGGGTGTCAGCAGAAGAAGGCCGCGGACGCTCAGGCGGAAGCGGTGGATGTCAGGACGCGCCTGACCGCGTTGAGGCAGCTGCAAAGCGATGAAATGGACTTCATCAAGCAGCTGATCGGCGACCGGGAGTCGACCACCCAGAAGGTTGCTGAGGCCATCGAGGGCCAGATTCACTGTAACGCGACTCTAATCAGTCACTTCCGTTAGCAGTTGCTAGAGGCCCTTCATCTGCCGAGGTTACGCAATGAGAGTTATGCCAGGTGCTGTTGAGCACGCGAGCTTGGCCGGTATTGATCGCTCGGACACTGCCGCCGATCACCAACCTCCGCTGATTTCGCTATCCGCAGCCAACGACGATGGAAGCAAACCAGAGGAGAAAATAACTCGTTCGCTTGCGCAGGTTGATGACGGCACGCCGGCATCTTTTGGCGTATTCCAGGAGAAGCTCTCAACCACCCAAACTAAGCTGAAGGACTTCGCCACGGGGACCGAACTATCGGCAGTCGCCACGCTCATTGTCCGCCTCAATAGCGACTTCCGCAAATCTGCAAGGGAGGATCTGTGGGCTGCAGTTTCTACGGATGTCGCCGCGCAGGAAGCCGCCGCCAAGGCGCTTCGGGATTCTGGGCTCTGCCAGATGATTGGCGCAATACTGACGTCAAGTGGAGCGATCGCCGGCGCCTTTATGAACCTCAGGGGTGCTCGTCAGAGTCAAGTAAAATTCAATGAACAGCTCACGACGAAAATCGAAGGGACGCTTCCGAAGTCTGATTTGAAGCCGGAGCTGTCGAACAAGCCGGCAGGTCAGCCGCCGCGGCTCGCAGCAGTGGAAGACGCGCCGCAGGACATCGCACGGCAGGACCGCACGGCAAAGCGCGGGGGCGGGGATGTGACGCCGCATTCGAGCGAGATCGAATCATCGAGTGAAAGCGATGCACCTAGCGCCTCGGCCGAAAATGATGTCCAGCCGCATGATACCACTGGCCCTCTTCAATTTACGCGCATCGCCATGGCGCAAACCGCAGCCCAGCGCGAAATCATGAAGTGGGGCGGATTGGGTACGATCACATCGGAAACGACCAAAATTCTAGCCGCCGGCGTGAACATGGGGGCCACGCATTTTCAGGAGGAGAAGGCGGAGCGGGACGCGGACAGCACCAAGGCGAAGGCCCAGACCGACAGCGAAAAGCAGTTCATCGAATATTATCAGACGGTGATCCAGGACCTGCTGGGCAAACTTGCTGAACTCCGTAGTGCGGATAGCGAGACCAGAAGCAAACTCGTCAATATGGCGTGAGCGCAATGCATCGCTTGAATGCGCAATGTTCGGGCCAGAAGGATTAGCATACGATGATCGCCTCAATTTCCGGAGGTCAGCTCTATAGCGCAGACTATGCCCTCGGGTATGGAGAGTCGCTGTGCTCGACCATGATTCTGATCCTGACGGTGCGGTTCGTCATCTACGACACCCAAATCCGATCTGAATACGACAGCATGCGGGCCCGGAATGATCTGCTTAAAGACATGAATGCCGTATTGGCGGCCCTGCGTACCAACAGGCCCAATGATGAGAAGAGCGTCAAAGATTATGGGACCTTCGTTAATTCACGTGGTGAGACAAAAGATGTCTTCGACTGGATGGACGCAAATGGCATTTCCATCGAGCATAGTGGTGACAAGGCCGGTGTGCAGGCGGACTTCGACGCTGCCATCAATAATGTCAAAGGTGCGATGGATAGCGCCAACAGCGAGACGCAAATGATGATCATTCGCTTGCAAGACCTTCTGGGTAAGTTCAACAGCGTGGCCGAACTGATGTCTAACCTTGTTTCGAAAGATCAAAAGCTCAGCGAAATGATCGTCGGCAATATTCGCTGACGAGCAACAGGGAGCGGTGCGGGGCCGGCCTGTTATCGGTACCGCGCCCCGAGCTTTCAGAGGATCTGCGTCTTTGCCACGGTGCATGGAAAACTTGAATGGATGCGGACTCTCTGCGAGAGCGCCCCTCGTCGCCGTTACGCCGGACTTTACTCGCGCTCTTTTGTCTCATTCTGCCCGGATGCGCTGGCTCCGACTCGACTGCTAAACGGGGGCTTCTACTGAGTTCGCCGAGTGAGGGCCAGCATGAGGCCAGATACACCCGCGAGGAGCGCGCTCCGCAAGCAGGTGGTTTTGAACTGCTGACGGAACCGTCTGCCCAGCCGAACAACGCGACCTCGGAGCGGCGGCTGCCGGTCACATCCGATAGCACGCGCGTGAGTCTCAACTACATCAATGCCGATATTCGTCAGGTTGTGAATGACATCATGAGCAATATCTTGGCGATGCCTGTCATTATTGATCCGGCCGTGAGCGGGACGATGACGCTCGTGACCTCGGGCAAGGTCCCAGCCAGTGACGTTCCGCGACTGCTCGACGAGGCGCTGGCAAAGTATGGCTACGGACTGTCGGCAGTTGAGCAGGGAGTGAGGGTGGCGCGCTTAACTGACCTGTCTGGTGGAGGCCGGAGCGGTTTTGAGGTGATTCCGCTTCGCTATGTCAATCCAGCGGACGTCATCAATGTCATCCGGCCGAACGTCGAGGAGAGCGTGCATTTGGCGCCAGCTGCCAAGGAGCGAGGCATCGCTATCGATGGACCCGCCGGAGGCGTGAGTTCCGCGCGCGAACTCATAAGCGTGATTGACACCGATGCCATGCTTCACAAGTCATTTGCCCTGTATACCTTGTCTCAGGCGAATCCCGCTGCAGTCGAGCGAGAACTCAGCTTTTTATTCCACCAGAATGCCTCGGGTGCGACGCGCGTTCGGTTTGCGACGCTGGAGCGCTTGAACGGCATCCTTGTGGTGGCGGACGAGCCTGCGGCGCTCCAACAAGCGCGTCACACAATCGAAAAGCTGGATAGGCCGTCGGAGGCAGCAGCAAACATTTACGTGCGCCCACTGAAGTACCGAAGGGCCACGGAAGTGGCGCAGGTGCTGGCCCAACTCGTCGGGGCTGAGCCGCATGCTGCAGTACCTCCTGCCCAGCCTGCGGGAGAGTTTGAGAAGACGTCAGACACAGGCGTCGCCAAGCGATCCGGCCTTGTCCTCAACCAGCCCAGCCCGTTGGACGAGCAATCTCCCTCGATCACGCTGACGACGCAGGTGGTGGGCGGCATTCCCGCGGTTAGTCTCGGTCTGTCGGCGCCAGTAAGGATCGAGGCGGATCGCAGTCAAAACGCGCTCGTGATCCTAGCCGCGCCGCACGATATCAAGATCATCGACGCTGCGCTTCGCCGCCTTGACGTCAGGCCTCGCCAGGTTCTGATCCAGGCAATTGTCGCGGAGGTCCGGCTTAATGATCGCCTGGCGTACGGAGTGGACTACCTTCTATCCTCGCGCGACCTGGGTGGCGTTCCAAAAGGTGGTCTGTCCTATGTGTTTCCCGGGACGGGAGTCAATGCTGTGCTACATGCGCTGAACGCGGTGGCTGACGTTAAGGTCGTATCCGCGCCCCGCATTCTGGCGCTCGACAATGAGCCCGCAACGATCCAGGTGGGCGATCAGGTTCCGGTCTTGTCGCGATCATCCCAATCCACGTCAAGCGAGAGCTCACCCATCATCAGCAGCGTCGAATTGCGCGACACAGGCGTCATTTTGGCCGTTACGCCGCGGATCGGCACCGGTGGCAGTCTCACGCTCGAGACCCTTCAGGAGGTCAGCACCGCCAACAAGAACACACTCACCAACGTTCAGTCCCCGGTCATTTCGGTGCGCCGCCTCCAAAGCAAGGTCGTGACACGAGACGGCGATACGATCGCGATCGGTGGTTTGATGGAGGATTGCACCGACCAGGTTGCCTCCGGGATTCCAGCGTTGATGGACATTCCGCTTCTGGGACCTCTATTCCGCAGTACGGAGCGGATCAAGGTCCGAACGGAGCTCTTGGTGTTGCTCAATCCTCGTGTGCTTGAAAGCGAGGCAGAGGCCTCGGCGCTCACCGGCGAGCTGCGGGAGAAGTTCGAATCGCTCGCCCCCGACCTGGCCGGTCAATTAGGGGCCCGATCGCGACGAAGCACCGCCCCACCGAGGCGCGGGCAAGCTGTGGAGGAGCCGGGCTGGTCGGCGACCCCCGCTGTCGCCGGCCCCTCTTTTGGACCCAAACCCTCTCCTGAAACCCTAACGGCTCGCCACTCAGCGATAGCACGCTAGACGGGCTGACAGGAATGAGGGCGGGGCGCTTTGGAGCGCAGAGCACGCGCGAAAGGAGAGTTGGCGCAGCTTGCTGGCTCGATCAGATGGTAAGGCCGGATGCCCGAAGGCTATCAGAGGCGAGAGCTATCGATGATGTTGCGCGCAGTCAAAAACTCCGAACCACGCCTCCAGCCGTTTCAGCTGGGCTGGCTGACGGCCGGACCAGTTGCTCGTCGATCCCTACTGTTCGAGCTGCTATCCCAGGTGCCCGCTGTGGACGAGATGATGATCGTGGCGTTCGCCTGCAGATCGAAAGCACTGTGAGGCTCGAATCGACGATGTGCGGGCCGATGGACGCAATATGGCTCAGCGATCTGGCGGACCGTCGTGGATTTGCCGACTGTATCGGGCTTCGCGAGGCGCTAACGGCCCCTGAGCAGGAAGAGCAGGATCGATTTCATTTTGATCTTCCTTGATCGAGCGTGGCGATGATAGATGCGCTTATCAGTCCAGCTAGGCTCGACAGTCCGTCGCTCGTTGCTTGCCTCTCTGTATTGTTAAAGTGTCCGCCGAATTCGGCCAAGTTGCTGCAAGCACAACAAGGTCTCTATCCCGAGGCGCGCCGGGATAAACATGCGCGCCCTCTCGCACGCCTCCAAGCTGGGCACTGTGAGGAGCCAGCCGCCCATCCGGGGTGGCTTCGTCTACCCGTCGCGGCAAGCGTGAAACCCGGGATCTTGCGGCTTTTGGTGCGGACGAACTGGCAACTCAGCTTCGGCGGAGAGGTAAGCGCCTTTCAGCGCGCGGCTGTGTCTCTGAGGCCGAACCTCGTCGTACAAGGCAAGTCGCGCGGGTGGATGACATGAAGTTATTCGAGAAAATCCTGGCGATCGTAACCGGTCGCAATGATATCGTTCTGGTGGCGTTGCTCGTCACCATTGTTTTCTTGATGATCATTCCACTTCCGCCAGTTCTTATGGATGTGCTGCAAGCCGTCAATCTGGGAATCTCGGCACTCCTGCTTATGGTGGCGGTCTATATTCAATCCCCCCTTGAGTTCGTCTCCTTCCCGTCGGTGCTTTTGCTGACAACGCTCTTTCGGCTGTCGCTTGGGATTGCGGCCACACGCACGATCTTGCTGCACGCCGACGCCGGCCAGATCATCAAAACCTTCGGCGAATTTGTCGTGGCCGGCAATCTCGTCGTAGGTGCCGTCACCTTTCTGATCATGACAATCGTGCAGTTTGTTGTCATCACCAAAGGATCTGAACGCGTTGCCGAGGTCGCTGCACGCTTCTCCTTGGATTCGATGCCGGGCAAGCAGATGAGCGTCGACGGCGACTTGCGTGCGGGCAGCATCGACATACGAGAGGCGAGCAGGCGCCGTGTTGCAATCGAGCGCGAGAGCCAGTTGTACGGAGCCATGGATGGCGCAATGAGGTTCCTCAAGGGCGACGCGATTGCGGGCTTGATCAGCATTATCATCAACATCATAGGCGGAATTACGATTGGTTCGCTTCAAAAGGGGATGGGAGTGTCCGAGGCGCTTGAGGTCTATGCGATCCTAACTATTGGGGATGGCCTTGTCGGCCAGATTCCGGCTCTCTTCACCGCGATCACGGCGGGCTTTATCGTCACGAGGGTAAGCACCGAGGACCATGGCGCAGATCTCGGCAATGCGATCGGTAGTGAAGTGAGCGCGCAACCACGTGCACTCATCGTTGGATCCTTCATCCTCCTTCTGTTCGCGTTGATCCCTGGCTTTCCAACATTGATCTTCATCGTGCTGGCAGGCGCGGTGGGGGCTGGTGGCTGGCTGCTGCGCGGCCGGCGGCCTTCACGGGCAGGCTCCGAGTCATACCTCTCCAGCAGGGGAGCGCTCTCGACGAGTCCGGGCCAATCCGCCGAGCGGAACGGCGCAGGCGGCGATGGTATCGCGCTTACGGTCCCTCTGATGATCGATATTGGTCGCGATATCCAGGCGATGATTCAGCCGGAGGTGCTGGAAAAGGTGTTGGCGGCTGTGCGCCACGCACATCTGCTCGATTTCGGTGTTCCTATCCCAGAGATCAATGTGCGGGTGAACGACAGCTGCCTGAAGGATGAATATATCATCATGGTAAATGAAGTTCCGTATGGGGAGGGACGCTTGCGGCCGCAACACATTCTGGCGCGTGATACCCCCGAGAACCTGGAGATGATGGACATTCCATATGTCCTGGGAAAAACCTTCTTGCCTCAAATCGAGACCGTCTGGGTCGATGTCGCACATCTCGAGTCGCTGCGAGGTGCGAGCATTCCATATTTTGAGTCAGCTCAGGTCCTTGCCTATCATATTGGCCAAATCCTGCGCCGGCTTGCCGAGGAGTTTGTCGGCATCCAGGAAACGAAAGCTCTTCTAAAACAAATGGAGGCATCGTCTCCGGAGCTCGTAAAGGAGGCGCTGCGATTGCTCCCTCTGCAAAAGATCTCGGAGGTTCTTCAATGCCTTATTTCCGAATGTGTTTCTGTCCGGAACATGCGCACCATCCTCAACGCACTGGTCCAATCGGGACAGAGCGAGAAAGATACAATCCTGCTAACGGAGCATGTGCGAATTGCGCTGAAGAGGCAGATCTGCTTCCAGCACTGTGCCGGTATGAACCTGCTGCCGGCCTATATTCTGACGCCGGAGGTGGAGGAGATGGTCCGCAACGCTATTCGGCAGAGCTCTGCCGGAAGCTATCTCGCCCTCGATGCGCGAACCACACAGCAGATCATTGCTGCCATACGAGAGGCGATCGGTCCCCTCGAACAGCAGCTGTGCAAGCCGGTGCTACTCACCTCGGTCGATATCCGCCGATACATGCGCAAACTCATTGAGGTTGATTTGTACGGCCTCCCAGTGCTCTCCTATCAGGAGCTCACGCCCGAAATTTCCGTGCAAGCCTTGGCCAGGATTTCGCTGCAGTGACGGATACGGAACGACAACACGACGTTCTGACAGCTGATCGGGCCAAGCTCACCTTACGCGTGCTGTCTGGGCCAAACATCGGGGCAGAGACACGGCTGGGGGAGGGCACTTGGCTCATCGGGAGCCATGACAGTGATGACCTCACCTTTGGGGATCCGGAACTCCTTGGTTCACATGTTCGCATCGCCATCGCGGCCGGGACACTCGAGGTCACTGCGCACGCCCCGGGTGTGTTCATCGGCAATAGGCAGTGCCCAACAGACAGCCCGAGGATCCTCGCCCCCTTCACCCCGGTTCGGATTGGCCGGACGATTTTTAGCCTGGGTCCGGTCGGGCAGAACTTTCCCGACGTCAATTCGCTGGGCGAGTACGAAGAGGTGGATGCGAACCACGTTTCTTCCGCTCCCGCAGACTCATCGACCCCAGACGGTCGACGAACACGCCTCGCCAAGGGCTCGATACGGCCGCTTCTGAGGGTGGGGGCGGTGATTTCTGGCGTCCTGATTGCCGTATATGCATCCTGGGTAGGGATCGGGCGGCTTCGCTCGTCGAGGTTGGCTACCATTTTGAGTAGGTATCCGATCACGATCGCAACGGATATCTCTCCCGCGAGACTCGGGCCCAACGTCAACGTCACACGGCCCGATGATAAGGTAGCCAGCCACTTGGGGCCGAGAGAGACTGCTCAGGTGCAAGGCAGCGGCCCTGGGGGGGCGGCAGAGGCGGCGCCCCAACGGCCGAACGTCACCACGTTATCTCATGCCAAGCTCATCGACCTCGCAACCACGGTATTACGCGCGTTTGATATCGAAGGCAGTATTCGCGTGGAAGATGCCGGACAAATCGTCGTAACGGGATATAGCCGGAGCGATGCCATGGTCAAAGCGGCCCTTTACCGTCTGCAGCAGGATATTCCGGGTGTGCACAAGGTTGATGATGAAGTGATAACACCAGACCGCTCCCGAGCGTTTTTGGAGGCGGCGGCGTCAATCGAACTGCGTCGCTCCATCCGCATTGTGGCGAAGCCGGATGTCGTATCCGTTTCGGGAGTGCTAACGGCGACGACCTACAGCGATTGGCAGAATGTTGCTTCTCGCTTCGAGCAGAGGTTCAAGCCGTACATCCGCCTCGAGTCGCATTGCGAGCTGATGATGTTGCCCGCGACACGAGGTGTGCATCTCGGCCGCGTTCCCTTCATCGTCCTTCAGAATGGGACGCGCGTGAAAGTGGGCGACAATATCGATCGGTTCGGCAAAATCACTGCAATTGATGGCGAGGGGGTATTCGTGCAAGTCGCAACGTCTAACCTGCGCGTTCCCTACTCAAGCAAGCCGGAATGGATAACTGAGGAGGATCAAAGGTGAGCCAGCAATTCGTGGTGTTCGAGCTGCAGAAGCTGCTGCTGAATGACGCAGATGGCGCTAACAAATCTGCCATCAATCAAGAACTGCAAAGTTGGCAACAATCTTTCAAACGTGAAATTGATCGCGGTGCCACGAAGAGCCAATTCGAAGCATTGCGCGCACTATTCGATGCAATAGATGCTGCAACAGAAGTTGTGAATGCAACGTGGTTACGGCACCATCGCGAAGCCGTCGTTTGATCGAGGAAGATCAAATGGATGTCAGCGCGATAAGCAACTCTCTTGGTAGATCGGTTGCCGAGTCAGAGCGCAACGTTAGAAGTCACATGGCAACTATGAATCCAGCCGACCCCATGGACGAGCTTCGGCTTCAGGCCTCGATGAGCGCGTACAGTACGCTCTTGCACTTGGACTCGACCATTATCAAAGCGATTCACGAGGCGCTCAATGGTATCATCAAGAACATCGCCTGAGCCTTGCAAGCATCCGAACCGGTTCGTAGACCGTGATGTCGTGCCAAGTCCCAGCGTTGCGGGGCATTTCCGATACACGTCTGGGACGGCACCGGACACGGCCGCAGTTCACTTTAGGCGCGATTGATGTCGTCCAGCTTCTTGCAACTTCGGCACCTTCGCTATTTCCTGGGCGTCGTGGATGCCGGTAGCTTTTGCCGGGCCTCGGCCACAATCAATGTGGCGCAGCCGGCCCTGAGCCAGCAACTGGCTGCGGTCGAAGCCGAGTTTGGAGTCACGCTGCTGCAGCGCAGCTCACGGGGCGTTCGCCTGACGCGCGAGGGCGAGGTCTTCTATCGGGAGGCCGCTTCCATCCTTCAGCAGGTGGATCAGCTTCATGGTATCGTCCGCTCTACGGCAAGAGAACCGGAAGGTTTGGTAAGGCTAGGCATGTCCTCGGCTCTCGTCGTGTCGTGGGCTTGCGAGTTTATGGAAGCCTGCCGGACAATGCTTCCGAAAGTGGATGTCCGTCTGGTGACGGGTGACGATCTGCGCATGAGGTCGCTCGTCGCATCACGCGCGCTCGACATCGCTCTCGTGTTGGAAGATGAGCCTATCCAAGGTATGGCCCGCCAGCCGCTGTTTCATCAGCCACTATCCCTGGTTCGGCCTCCGGTTGCTGAAGCTGTCGCGCCTTCCATTTCGCTCAAGGCAGTAGCTGACGTTCCTCTTGTGCTGCCGGCACGGCCCAACACGCTTCGCAGCGTATTGGACCGGGCGTTTCAAGCGGCGGGCGTGCTTCCCAACTGCATCGCCGAGGTCGATACGTTCGTCAGTGCGCTCTCCTTGGTCAAGGCTGGTATCGCCAATGCGGTCGTTCCGAAGTGCGTTGTCTCCGGCATCCCTGCCTATGGAGACCTGAGGCCGATCGTGATAGATCCCCCCATATCTGTGACAGGCTGCCTGATCTCTTCCGGCGATACTCCGCTCCCATCCAACGCGCAGGCGGTAGGTGCCTTGTTGGCCACCCATGTGGAAAATATGCTTCCGAGAGATCTCCTGTCGCTTGAAGCCTCCTCGCGATAGCAGCCTAGCGACGGCGACTTTGCTCGGACACCACTTCGTCGGTCTGGTCCCGGCTCGAAGCATCGACCATGCCTTTGCCGGCGTGCTCAGCCCGCATTCCTGGCCACCCAGGTCAGTTGCTGGTTCAGCGGCCGATAAAGATGCGCACCTGTCGCAGCCCATGAGTGCGCCGGGCGTCGAGCCGAGCATCTCGAGGCGCGATGGTTGCGGCGGTCGGAACTGATGATACCAACGAAGACCTCGACTGAGGAATATTCGTATTGGGTGGATACGTTCGACCGGTCGCATAGAGCGACGGTACTGCTCACCAATCCCGCGCGAATTGCCCCGGCGACTTATGACGATCGGCAGTTTGCTTCCTGATCCGTGATCGACGCCATCGGTACCGATCTCAATGGCGCAGCGAACGATTGACGACGCAGCCACTGCCCGGTGCCGGTGACGCGAAATGTTCCTCCGGCGCGCGTTCCTAATCTCGCGGAGGATCTCGTGGACAAGTGTGTTCGGTCGCACCTGATCGAACCTCTGCAGCGTTCTGCGGGCAATCGGATAACTCGCGACTGAGACGGCCTATCTGCCGTGATGGGCCATGTGGATTGCGGTCTTCAACAGCCGAGGACGTGCTTCCGATCCGATGGATCTGCGACTCTCTTTGCAGCCATAGGCATGAGATATCGCTTCATAATGAACAGCTATTTGTTCTGGGCCTAGGGATTATCTATCTATCACGTACGTAGGAGCCCGCGCATCGGGAACGAGCCTCGGCAGCACTGTGGGAGTAGAAGGTGAGATGAAGCCACTGACCACAATGTATCGACACGTGGCGGACTAAGTGGAGGCCGAGGCCGCAATTCATCGGCTTCTCGAAGGAAGACAAGGCAAGTGTTGGCTCTAACGCTTCTATCGCGCGGGCGACGTTTTCGAGGATTTCGGCCGCGGATTTGGTTCAGACAAAGGACTTTGAGTCAGCACTGTGGTTTTCCAGGTATTCCATGATCTCAGCGAAGGGGCATGTGTTCGGACTTGGCAGACCGGTTGATGCGCCGGTCCATATCTCGCGCACGGTCGCCGTATTGTTTCGATTCCGCAGTAGGAATGAAGGAATTCGTGAAGCGTCGCCACCGCCTCGCCTGCGTGCACTGAAGGTCGACTATGACGGGGATTGACGGGCTCGGTAAGTCGCACGCAACTGACTTCAGAGCCGACCATCCTGAGGGTGGGGACGCGTCTTGTTCTGAAGCGAGTCATGGCTTTGAACAAGGGACCCAAACTTTCAGCTCTGTCGGGGAGCGAGCACGGTCTCAGTCTCAACTATTAGGATCGTCCTCCAGCAGCGGCATCTTTCGGGGCGGATTTGCCGATCGTTCGTTCGGCGCATCTCGGATCTTCGCGCAGGCGCTGCAGGACGCAACCGATGGGGGCCGTCCCGGTTCAGGCCTACCGGAAGCCAGCTCCTCGCGTGCCGATCGGGAACTGCGGCGCGATGATCGACACCCTAATCCGAAGAGGAGGTTGCGGATTACAGATTGCCCTCAACGGCCTCTGGAATAGGACAGTCAGGATTTCGTCGAGGCCTTCGAGTGATTGACGACATGAGATGTGAGTTGGGGGTAACCAGCCTGGACGGCGTTCGGGACTTAACCGGCGGATTGATCATGGACTCTGACAGAGTAGCTCGATGACCACGTTTCACAAAATTGGCAATTCCCTTGCTTCTCTACGTTCCCAGGTTGGGCAGATCGTTGGCGGACAGGCTGAGGCCCCGAGAGCGATGACTGCGCTCCAAGGAGAGGGGCATTCAGTTGCTCCGCTCTATACTCGGAGTGTGGCAACTCCAGCTGAGAGGAGCTCTGCACTGCGGCTGGTCGGGAAGGCAACGAACAATGGAGACGGAGCGAAAGACGGTAGGGGAGACGGGCCAAACTTTGCGCGCGGAGTGAAATTCGGATTGTGTCTCGCGGGAGCAGGCTACGTCTACAATGAGGTCGCAAACAACTTCTTCCTTTCTACCACATCACTGCATGACGGGAAGAAGGGTTTCACCAGCAACGATCGGCTCAGGTTGGTTCAGGCGAAGGCGCGGGAGTATTACACATCGTATCACGCTGCCGGACCTGACGCTCGGCGCCTCCACGAATGCCCCCTCAATCCAATCCGTACCTGCGGCAACAACCTGTTCGTAACGATGATCGACTACCGGGCGGCGACCTATGTACATGTTGGCCGCCTGGCGGATTCCACAAAGGCGCGCACTTCTCTTGCGCTGAACCTGAGCTGCATGAAGGGTCATCTCGTGAAGGACGGGTGCGTGGCCAAGTATAGGCCACCCAAAGCGCCGAAGGATCCGGATCTGACGAGCAGTGCGTTATACGACAGAAAGAACAAGTATGCATTGACGGGCGTGCTCAACGAGGAAACCGGTGCTTACGGCTACACCTCGAGGTCGGTCACTCAGCCATTCGTGAACAAGGGCGTTCAGCACTTCCGGGACGCCACCTTCCGGAGCGAGAATGGACTAACTTTGAAGCGATGCATCGAAAAGCTCGAGGCGTTACTCGACAAGGACAAGGGTCTCAGAGAGGAATCCCAGTTCGCAGCTGGCCAAGCCATCCTGAACTTTAGGCAGGTCTACGCTGCGGACGAGCATTGGGGACACGCTGAGAGCGTCGTGATGCGGACCCTGGCCGAGCACGGATGGCTATCACGGACGGAGACCGAAAGGCTCGATGCGACTCTTATGTTCGAAGATCCAAATAAAAATCCGCTCAAACGCAACAAAAGCTGGGTTGGGCCTAGACTACACCAACTTGACATCTGGCTTCAGCAGAGGTGGTCGGGTCATGATCCTGTGATAAGCGAGGAGCTGAACCACCGGGAAATCGACAACATGAGCAATCTACCCATCGCGCACGTGAAGTTGAACGAGCGGGGCAATGGGTTCGAGGACTGCTCCGGGCTGGGCGACTCGTTCACGTGCGCAAATGCCGTCGCCTGCATCAATCACGCGCGCTTGATGAGTGGTCAGCCACGCCTCTCAAAGGAGGAGGTCATAGTCATCGTCGCGTGTCTTAACGCCGTATACGACGATACGACGTCAATACGGCATACGCTCCACGAGGTGGCACGAGGCTGCTTCGCCGGCGCTGGTTTCACCATCGAAGACGCGGATGAATTCTATGAGGAGGTATGTCGGAAGGCCGCGCGAGAGTACTACGGCGGCAGGTATCTCTCCAACCAGAGCTGACGCCATAAGAAGTCGCCTGTCAATCGGCGTTCAAATTTGACGGGGGGTCAATATTGCAGGCCGAATGACACATCTGGTCAGCTGACAATCGTTCGCCGCCTTCTGATTGATCATTGAAGATCACTGGTCCATCGTTTTCTCGCGGTTCGTACGGGGTCCAAACCGCCTCTCGCTGGATCACTTCAAGAGGAAATTCAAAACGGCCTCGAAATGATGTGTATCACCACAAGTCAATCGCACCAACGCAGTCGCGCGCAAAATGGCTGTCATCCTCCATGCGATCTGGACCGATGGCACCGAGTTCCAGGCAGAGATGCGCACCGCATGAACCAGCCTTAAACAAATCCAGATCCGCCTCGGCGGAAGTCCCTGCCGGGACGAAGGTGTTGGCAATCTCGAAGTCGTCCCTGCGGGCGTTACGCGCACCGCGCTCTTCTCATCGAGATGCCGCGCCTCTTGAACGCCACCATGCGGCGCCTCTGCATAGAGACGACCGCGGAAAGAACCATGAACCCAGCGGTGGATCATTTTTGTCTATCGGGGTGTTAAAGAACAGACGACTGGTTATGATCGGAACTGCGGGCTGGCTTGCCGGCTACTTCTACATACACGACGGTGACGATTCAGGTTTCGTTTGCGAACGGCTGCGTTCTTCAACAGCCTGGCAGGTCCGAGCGCGGTCGGGACAAATGACGTACTCGTAGCTGTCCGCGTTACCCGCCTACGGTACAGGTCGTCTCTCATCGCAGCTTCTGGGAGCAGCCTGGACATAGGCACGCGACGAGTTCTCGATTCGCCTTGAATCGCACGTAGCGTCATATTGTATGATCTCGAAGTAGACGACAACCGTCTCTGGCCCGACAAAGCGCTTTCCAACAAGCAACAGAGGTTGCAAATGTCTCAACTCTTGGCTCGTGCAACACGAGCCCCATTATCAGCGGCGGTTTGGCGCTGTCCACGTTTTCATCCGCGATCGCGGATACAAAATTGGATTCGAAGCCACGCGGGCTCAAGGCCTGCGCGGCGGTTTGTCCTCCCGATGCACGAGAAGTCGCTCCCACCGTTTCGCTTGAGGAACTGGCTGAGCTCCCCCTTTGTGTTGCCGACGCGCCCAAACACAGTTCGCGATGCGCTAGACCGGACGTTTGAAGGGGCCGGCGTGATGCCGAACTGCATCGCGGAAGTTGACACGTTCGCCAGCGCGCTCTCCTTGGTTCAGAGGCGGTCTCGCGAATGCGATCATACCCAAGGGCGACATTCCCGATATTCCGGGCCACGAAGATCTGAGGCCGCTCGTGAGAGATCCACCGATCCATATGACAGCCTGCCTCATCTCCTCTGGCGACCTCGCCTCCGCCGCCGAAGCCGTGAGCGCCTTGCTGATTGCGCAGGTGGGTGCTTCAAATAAGACCTCATGCCGGATGCGAGCTGATTGCGATATCTGATCTCGCTTCAAAAGCCGAGGCCCTAACAGCTGCTGAGTGACAATTCAGTGGCAGGCGGTTCAACTACTAAAGGTGATAGGAAATGCGTATCACAAATAGTCAATTGGGAAGGGTGTTTCAGGCGGCGCAACGCACCGAGATCGCACCACAGGGCTTGATGGTTGCGCCCCACAGGGCCAACTCGAATACGACTCCACTGACCAACTGTCTTGCCCCTCGACAAGTCACTTCTGGTCTTCGTGGGCCAAATCAACGCTCGAAATCCAGTGGCGGAGAGGAAACACGCGGAAGCGGCAATTCGCCTGACTTGGCCTCTCGCGTGATGAAGTACGCTTTGGGCACGGTCGGGGCGGCCTATCTTTATGACAAAATGGCCAACGACTTCTTCCTCTCCACTACGTCTTTGCACGATGGAAAGGGGGGATTTAGCAGCGACACCAGACTTACCAAGGCCGAAAAGCAAGCGGAAAAATACTATCAAGTTCATTGCAGCCTTTCCGATGAAGAGAAGAATCGTATTGCCAGCCGGGCTAAAGCCCCAGAAATCGTTGGAGCTAACAAGTTCGCATCTATGATGGACTACCGTGCGGCCACCAAGGTTCACATCAAGAACTTGGTAAATACGGAGCAGGCACACGGCTCCATCATGAAAAATATTAAATGCCTCAAAGGGCGTGAGATGACAATTGAGGGTATCTCAAAACATGTCCCGACGATCGTGCCGGACTGCTTAGATTTGACGAGTTCACCAGAATACCTCAGGAAGAACAAGTACTCGCTGTCAGGTGTTAAAAATGAAGAAACCGGTTCGACCGGTTATGCATCCAGAACGATAACGAAGCCGTTCATTGAGAGAGGGCTGAATCATTTCATTGCAGAAGTTGAAAGCGACAGATCTCTGTCACCCAAGCAGGCCGTCGAGGCACTGGAAGCCCACCTCAATAGCGACAGACGCCTTGGTGACAACGCTCAGCTTGTCGCGGGCCAAGCTTTTTTGATTTTCAGTCGGGTCTATGAGAGCAACTGGGGAACCGCACACAAGGTTCTGATGCCTTATCTTCATGAAAAGGGATGGCTGTCTCTGGCGGAAAATGAGAAAATGGGCAAGACGAGGCCATTTGCTCGGGAAGATATGGAAAAGGGCTTGCTTAGGAGAAACACCAGCGTGATCGGCCCATTTTTTCATGATGCGTACGTCCGTGTGCATAGCGCACTTTCTGAAATGGAGCTGGTACCATCAAAAGACTTTTCGGATAGGCAAGTCAGAGAAATGAGATACCTTCCGATTGCTCATTTTAAACTGAATGATAGCGGAGATGGATTTGAAGACTGCTCGGGTCTAAGCGACTCGTTCACATCGTTCAACGTTGCCGTTTGCATCAATCACGCGAGAATGATGAATGGCGACGAGCGTTTGTCAAAGGATGATGTGGTGGTACTTGTTGGTTGTCTAAATGCGGTTTTTGATAGTGCGAGCGGGGTGAGGCATACACTACAAGAAAACGCGAGAGGATGCTTTGCCGGGGCTGGATACGCAACCGAAGACGCGGACGACTTCTACAGAACTGTATGCAAGAATGCGTCCGATAAGTTTTATGGTGGCAAGAGCCAGATACCGTGAGGGCGTCGCCGCGTAAGCCACTGTCGAGGCTTTGAAGCGCTCGACGGCGCACTTCCTTAATCGCTTTAGTGGTTCATCACAGTGGTTTTGACGTTTTGGTACCGAGCCATTCGAGGATGGGCAAGTTTTCGGGTGGCAAGAGAATCTCGATGCTTCGGGGAACGCCGGGCTGACGGCGAATGAAACCGTTCCGGGGGTGACGATCAACCGGTCTCGCGACTGCGCTCGGTCCCGGGTCCGGCCGCTACGCGTCGGCGCTATGCTGACCCTCCTGCGGGTGCCTTTTTTCTTTAGCCTCCGCTTCGCTTCGGCACCCCGCCCTTTACTTCATGGTCAGATCGCCATGTCAGCGACATCGGCAAGTGAGGAACGATCGGGCTGTAAAGCCAAGAACGATGAAGTTGCGAGTCCGATTCTCGGGACCGTCGGAGATGATCATTGTTCTCCAGCGGAATTTCGCATCAACGCGCTTTGAGAGTGAGAGTGCCGGCCGGGTTCGCCGTGACGGGTTGAGGGTTGGGAGAGAGGCTCCCGACGCCCGTCGCGGAGAACCGCCTTCCACGAACTCTCACATTGGAGTGGCGCAGCTTCCCGACTCGGTCGGGATCTCTCGGGCTCATTCGGCTCCAAATCCTACGCACGCGAGGAGTTGGTCGCGGAGATGGCCGGTGCATTCGTCTGCGCCTCACTTGGCATCGTGCCGACCGTGCGCCACGCCGACTACGTTGGATCGTGGCTGGAGGTGCTGCGCGAGGACAACCGCGCCGTCGTGCGCGCGGCGAGCACGGCATCGAAAGCCGCCGATTTCCTGCTTGCCTTTCTACCGCACACGATTGCCGCTGACGGCGCGAGGAATGAGGAAACCGCGTGATGGATCACCACCTTCCTGAACCGCCTGCTCGCGCTCACCATCGACCTGCAAGCCGTGTTGTTTACGGCGTTCGAGCAGCTCCTCAATGCAAAGGTCGAGGGCGCGATCGCCAGCGGCGTCTACGATGTCGGCCTGGAGACATTGCAGGCCGAAAGCTTCGGCGTCACCGATCGGCGCACGATCTACACGCACCCTGCCACCGGCGCGGAAACCCGGCTGCTCACGATCACCGAACGCCGGCGCAATCGCCCCACGACGCTGCATCAAGCGCTCGACTATCTCCCCGATGCTCAAGCGGTGCTCCTAGTCAACGAGCGCTCGGGGCGCGCCGCGATACAGATTCCGGCGCCGAGCCTCATGCTCGATGACGGCGAGATCGAACGCCGCGTGCGGCTGATCCGTCCGATGGAGCACCATCACGCTTCGACGAAGATGGTGGACGAAAGCCACTGGCAGCCAGCGGATCGCGAAACATTCGCCGCGGCATGGAACGGGGAGGTCGTCGACGTACCGGAGTTCGCCGACAGCACCCTCCATATTGTCGCCGGCTTGCTGTTGCCGATCTGGAAGCGACTTCCAAACGAGTCGACCCGGGTCTATCGGCTCCAGACCGACGAGGGCGAGCGCCTCATTGGTCGCAGGGTCTCGCCAGCCTGGGCGGCTAAGCGTAGGATCGGGAGCACCGAACGTCTGTCCCTGTAGAATGGGACAAAACCGAAGCTAACTCAATTGAGACGGTGCGGCGAGGCCAGCAGACGCAGCACAATTGTAAACAGTTCGTTTTGAGCGGAAATGCCGAGCTTCCCGTAGGCGCGCTTTCGATAAGTGAATGTCGATTGCAGGCTGATTCCCAAGTCGACGGAGATCGCCTCGGAAGTAAAGCCCGAGAGAATACGCAGGCACACCTCCTTTTCGCGGTGGGTCAGCCGCCTCAGCGGGTCGCAAGTCGAGAACAGAAGTTCAAGCTTGTCGAAGGGGTGATCGTCTAACGGGCTCTGTGCTTGAAAATGACGCGCCACGGCCGCACCCAAGCCAGGTGCGATGCTGCTGAGCCGCTCGACTTGTTGAGGGCTGAAGCGGCCCTGCTCGACGGTTCTGTAGAAATTCATGTAGAAGCAGGTGCGATCGACCCAGATAGCCGCGGCGAACTTGTCGACGATGTCGGCGTCTTCGAAGAAGATTTTAGCGTATCTCGCGCTATACATTCGGCGCGCGAAGGCGGGTAGTGTGATTGGCGAGGCACTTGTTCGCTCGCGAAAGATCCGATCCCGATTTGGATCAGCCAGATGAAAATGGCTGGAGTAGGCGGAGCCGAGATCCGGTCCAATCGGGATGTTGCCGATATCAAGCAGGCAACGCGCCGAACGCTCGTCGGCGAACGCAAATACCATGCAGTGCCCGACACCTGCTATGCGCCGCGTGGTGTCGATCAGGACTTGCCCGAACGAGGGGCGTCCAATCGCGAGCACTGCAGGCGCGATATCAGTGTCTCCTGACCTGTCGGTAGGCCGGGAAGCCTCCATGGTTTCCTCCGTCAAATCTGCTTTTTCGCAAGCTTACCAGCGGCCTGCGGATCTTGGAAGCGGCTGCGGGTGCCCGCTCGCGCAAAACTCTAGCGCTCCATCTTGTGTCACTACGGATAGGGACAGACGTACGGGTCCGGTCTGTCTAGGGTCCAATTACTTTAGGGACGCAAGCAGGGGGGCCGGTCTAGTGAATCTCGCTGTGTTCCGGTTACTTGTTCAGGACGAAGTGCCGCCAGCCTTCATCGTGGTGCTGGTTTTTGCACCCGCGCTCACGACGTGGCGCGCAACAGAGAGCGCCGTGCGGCGACGGGCCGGAGCGGCATGAGCGAAATCCGACAAACGGTATTTGTGGTTCCGCTGCCGCTGATCATCGCGGAGTCTAGGGGGGCCTCAAAGATCTTGCGATCAGCACCACGCTGACCCGATCGTCACTGGAGCAGGAGGCCGTCCTGAGGGCCGGCGCCGTGGATGTCGCAATCACCGCCATGGACAATGTGATTGCCTGGAACCGTCGCGGCGGCGATTTCATCATCATCGGCCAGATCGAGCAGACCACGCCCCTGACGTTATGGGGCGGTCCCAGCGTCCGCGAGATCAGCGAAGTTGCGGGTGCTCGCCTGGCAGTCGACGCGGCCGACAGCGGCTTCGCAATTGCGCTGCGCGCTTTGCTAAAGCGGCACCGCATACCAGACCAACACTGTTCATGGCTCCCTCTCGGAGGCGTCAAGCAAAGATCCGAGGCGCTGCTGGCCGGCCGATGCGACGCAACGCTGCTCGGTCCGCCTTTCGACGATCTTGTCCTCCGGGCCGGGTGTCATGCGCTCACGGATCTTCAGGAGTCCTGGCAACAATTTCCGGGCCAGGGGATCGTTGCACGCAAGACGACGATACAAGATCACGCGGCTGCCTTGAGAAAGTATCTTGAAATAATTGGAGCGTCGCTCTCATGGGCAAACGAGCATAAAGAGCGCGCCATGAACGTTCTCGTCGAGGCGCAGCTCCCGCCCACTGCTGCTCAGGCAATGTTGCGAACCGCAGCCCGCGACCTTCGCCCATCGCCAGCCGGAATAGACCTCCTTATCCAGATGCGTTCCGAACTCAATCTGTTGGATGGGCCAGCTCCGAACTACGCGTCCCTCGTGGACCAATCCCTCCTGCCACGCAAGCTCGCTTAGGCCGACGAGATAAGACGTCCGGCGCAGTTGACCGTGCGAGGCATCCGGCTTGCCAAGCGTCTTGACCATCCTATTTCGAAACGATACGGTTAGTAATTAATATGTCAAAAAGACATCGCTTGGGACGGAAACGGAGGAGGCAAAAGATGGACGATGAAACTCGTTCGGAAAGCGAGCTTTGGCGCGGTCGGTACCTGATCGCAGGCTGCCTGCTCGGCATGATGATGAGCGTCTCATCGATTTACTTTTATACGTCGGGCCTGTTCTTGAAGCCGCTAGCGGCGGAGTTCGGCTGGACCCGCGGGATGGCCTCGCTCGGGCCTCTGATCGGAATTCTGACCATCGGTCTTGCCAGTCCCTTCGCGGGCCGCCTGGTAGATAAGTTCGGTGCTTTCCGGATGGCGCTTCTGTCCGCGGGCGGGTTAGCTTTGTCGTTTCTCTTGCTGGGGATAGCGACGGCGGGCCTGGTCAGCTTCCTCTTTCTGACGTTCCTGCTGGCCATTCTTGGTAGCGCCACAACTCCGGTCTCGTACGGACGCATGGTCGTCGGCAATTTTCCGATGCGCTTGGGACTGGTATACGGGATCGTGTACTGTGGACCCGGGCTTGGAGCATTGCTGTTCCCAATCTTGGTCAGTCCCCTGCTAGGCGCCTATGGCTGGAGGGGTGCATATTTTGCGCTCGCACTGGTGACCATTGGCACCATCCCGCTGATCGCGTTGCTGCTGAAGGCGCAGGCTGGGACGAGCAAATCCAATTCTGGCAGCGCGCAGTGGAATTGGCGTTTGTATGCCGACCGGCGCTTCATGCTGCTGGCAGCCGTCTTCCTGCTCGCTTCAACAGGCATATTCGGCACCATTGTTCATTTCGTCCCAATGCTGACGGACCGTGGTATTCCGCCGGCCACCGCTGCGGGGCTGGCTGGCGTGATTGGCTTCGCCGTCATCGCCGGGCGGCTGATTACCGGCTTTCTGCTGGACCTTGTCGAGACGAACCTGCTCGCGGCTGGGATCTTTCTCTTGTCCGCGTGCGGGGTGCTCATGCTGGCTTCGGGCAACTCGGAGCTGATTCTTCCGGGGACCTTGGCGATGGGCTTCACCATAGGATCGGAGTTCGACCTTGCTCTTTTTCTGGTCGGCAGGCGCTTCCCGCCCACTCATTTCAGTGCGCTATTCGGTGGCATCTATTTGGCGGTGTCCGTTGGTGGCGGCGGTGGGCCGATCCTGGCCGGAGTGATGTACGACGCGGCCGGCAACTATCTTCCCTGGTTCGTGGTCGCGGCCATTTGCCTGCTCCTTTCGTCTGGACTTTGTCTGGTGGGTCGTCTGGCCGTGTTCCGAGATAGCGCCATCGCGCCGAGCACCGCGTAGAATCAAAGCGGCTTCTCAGGTCCAACAAGGAATCGGTGGCTTTCCGCCGCCCAGATGGTTTCTCAGACCGCGGCACCGGCGGGTTGCGTGTCTAGATTTGGAAATGTAATGAACCTGGATCAACAGCTTCTACGTCAATACCGGTCGGGAGAAGGGTTGCCGATCGCGATCAAATCGACCCCTCTTGCTGAATCGCTCGGGACCAAGCTTGAAACAATCGATGCCGCGGGATCGCGTATCGAACTGTCCTTTGTTGTTGGACAGCAATTCCTGCAAGCCGAGGAAGTTGTTCACGGCGGCATCGTTACGACAATGTTGGGCTTCGCCATGGCCTATGCAGCGCTGCTAGCAATTCCGGAAGGCCTTTCGGTTGCGACAATCAACATGAATGTCTCCTACCTTAGGTCGGCAATACCGGGTCACCACAGCGCCGTTGCTGAGATCGAGCGGTGCGGGAGAAACATCGTGTTCGCGCGGGCGCAGTTACTGGAGCGCGAGAACAAGCCAGTCGCCACGGCGGTCTCCTCGCTCGCAATCGTGAGGCCTCGCCGCAACGATGTGCACGAGCTTGTCACCGGCGCGCCCAGGCAAGTTATCGTATAGGATACAGAGCTATTTCTTCTTCAGCCGCGAGACCCTTGCTCTTGCATCGATCGTAAACAACGAATCGACGCTGTCGCAAAGCAATTGGATGAATTCTTCATCCAGCGATTGGCCGAAGATCAGACGACGATAGATCGGCGAATACAGCATCTCGACGGCCCAGGCCGCGTCGATATCAGGCCTAAATAAGCCTTCCTGCTGCCCTCGCTGGAATGTCTCCTGAACCAAGCGCCGACGGTTCTTGGCAAACCGCTCGTTGAACTCGGCCAGGAGTGCATTGTTGTCGTGGCCTTCACAGAGGATCTGCACCACGAGCTTGCCGGCGCGACCGCTGAAATATTGCACGAGAGACGTCAGGTGCCGCTTGAGCGCCGTCCGCGGATCAACCGCAGTTGGCATCGGGGTATTGCTGAAATGGGATTCCATGAACGCATCGATGACCAGAGCGCCCTTGCTGTCCCACCAGCGATAGATCGTCGCCTTTGAAACCCTTGCCTCGCGAGCGACCGCTTCAATTGCGAGGTCGGCGACCGACATGGTCTGCAGCAGGCTCATCGTCGCCGACAATATCGATCGCCTGGAGGCGAGGTCGCGTGGTCTCCCGATCGCCCTTTGATCCGACGTGTCGGCATCTTGAGTAGTCATCTGTCCGCCGGCCGCAGCTCGCTTTGGCGCGCGCCTTGCCTGAATGGGTGATGCCATGGTGCTGAGCATTTCAAAACGAAATTCGAACCTGTTCGTTTCCGTAGCACAGCATCGCGTCCTTCGACAAACAGGTTTGCCTCGCTATTCCTAAGTGATTGGTGCGGCCAACTCCTTGACAAGCAGTCTCGTTATAGATACGAAACGGATCGTATAAGAAATAGGGAGGAATACGGTGAAGCTCGGACGAATCTCAGTCGATACTCCTTTTGGTCCGGTAAGCCGGCTCGTGGCGGTCGAGACAACGAAGAACAGGGTCGTCGATCTCGCAACGGCGGAAGTTCTTCGCCGCCAGGCCAAAGGCGCCACGCGAGAAGCTGCCCAGCGGTTCTCGTCGGCCATCTTTCCCGGGAGCATGTCTGCCGCCATTGCTCTCGGTGATATCTTCCTGGCGACCGCGCATGAGGCGCTCGAGGTGCGCGGGGATGACGCCGCTTCTCCCATTTCAAGTGTGAACTGGCTGAGCGCCGTTGATCCACCTGTGATCAGGGACGGTCTCACTTTCGCGAAGCATATCCGCCAGTTTCATGAGCGCGTCGGCGCCGAGCCGACGGAGGCACTGCTCGAGATTCCCGGCTACTTCAAGGGCACTCCCTTCACCGCCGTCGGCCACGATGCCGAGGTGCCGAAGCCGTTCTACACAGACTACTTCGACTACGAGCTGGAGCTCGGCTATGTCGTCGGGCGGGTCTGCCACAACGTTACGCCCGACGAGGCGCGGCAGGCGCTCTTTGGCGTGACCATCTTCAATGATTGGAGCGCGCGCGATGTTCAGAAGCTCGAAATCAAGATCGGCATGGGTCCGGGAAAGGGTAAAGATTTCGCGTTTGGAATCGGGCCATGGATCGTGACAATGGACGAAATCGGCCGCCTCGACGATCTTGAAATGACCGTTCGCATCAATGGCAAGGAATGCTCGCGCGGAAACAGCACCGAGACGATCTGGAGCCCGGCCGAGTTGGTCGCCTATATGTCGATATCCGAGTACGTCCAGCCGGGTGACCTGATTGCCTCCGGCACGGTCGGCAACGGATCCGGCCTGGAGATCGACCGAAAGTTGGAGGTCGGTGACGTCCTTGAGCTTGAAGTCTCGCGGATCGGCACACTCCGCAACAGGATAGGCCCGCCGGAGGAAAAACGCTGGTGGCCCGAGCGGCGCAAAAAGTTCTGGTGAGCCATTTCCTCCAGCTTTGGCCGCCGACTTAATCCAGGTTGAGAATTGATCATGGCAAGACCAGTTCGTCGCATTGTGACCGGACACCGCGCTGACGGCCGTTCGGTTATCGTCTCCGATGACGCCGCGCCCAATGTTCATGTTGTACCGGGCACCCCCGGCCTGGCAGGGACCGTTGTTTGGGTAGCGGATAAAACGCCTGCGGACATCGTGCAGCAGCAGGAAACAGCTCCTTCCGATCGCAAGCTCGCCATTGAGCCGCCCCCCGGCGGTAACGTCCTTCGCATTGCCGAATTTCCGCCCGACCACCTCTATTCCCGCGAAGAGCTTGAGAGATTCAGGCGCGGGATCGGCAGCCCCGAAGCCTTCGACACCAAGGCGCGACACTTCTTCTTCCACAAAACGCACACGCTGGATTACGCGATCGTGCTGGAAGGGGAGATCTGGGCGATGCTCGACGAGGGCGAGGCCTTGATGCGGCCCGGCGATGTCTTGATTCAGCGCGGTACCAACCATGCATGGTCGAATCGCTCCGAACGAATCTGCAGGGTGGCGTTCGTGCTGATCGATGCCGAGCACGACTAGGAGCGAGGTGGCTGAAAACGATGTCCAATCCAACCATCATCAGTTGCGCGCTAACCGGTGCCGGAGACACGGTCAGCAAGAGCCCAGCCGTTCCCGTCACGCCTACGCAGATCGCGGATCAGGCGATCGACGCGGCGAAGGCAGGAGCTGCCGTCGTGCACATACATGTGCGCGACCCTGTCACCGGCGCGCCGTCGGTTAAATTCGAGCTCTATGCCGATGTCGTGGAGCGTATCAGGGCATCATCGACCGATGTTGTCATAAACCTGACCAGTGGGCCCGGTTCTCTGTACGCCGCAGATGGCTTGTTGCTTCAGCCGGCTCCCGGGATCAATCCGCCCATGACGGCGCAGCAGCGGCTCGACCACATCCTCAAGCTGAAGCCGGAAATCTGCAGTCTTGATGTTGCGACCCTGAACTTCGGTCGCATTGCAATGGTCAACCTCGTCAACGACCTCGAGGTCATGGGCCGAACGATATCGGATGCCGGGATCAAGCCGGAGATCGAGGTGTTCGATCTCGGACACATCCGGCTGGCCAAACACCTGCTGGACACCGGCGTGCTGAGGGCTCCGGCCTTCTTCCAGTTCTGTCTCGGCATTTACTGGGGCGCTCCGGCCCAATCGGACGTTCTTCAGTTGATGCGCGGGATGCTTCCGCCCGGCGCACTCTGGAGTGCTTTCGGTATTGCGCACGATCAATTCAAGATCGCAGCCGCAGCGTGCGAGCTTGGAGGCCACGTGCGAGTCGGCCTTGAGGACAATCTCTATATCGCGAAGGGTAGGCTTGCCTCCAGCAACGCCGAGCTCGTTGAGGAGGCAGCCCGGCTCGTGACGAGACATGGGTCCAGGCCAGCTTCGCCGAGCGAAGTCAGGAAGCTATTGCTCGGCATTTAGCCTTTCGCACCGAGAAAAAGGTCAGAAGGGTCATCTCGTCGGAACGCCGATTTCTGATCGCCAAGATCGTTTCGGCAGAGCTTGAGCCAGAGGATGCAATGATCGAGCCGTTGCGGACTGAAACTTCTGACGGGATGGGAATCGATTGGGACGTCGGCATCCAAATGGATGATGGCATCGTGCTCCGTGCCGACGTTTTCAGGCCGATTGCAGATGGAAAATATCCGGCGATCCTCACCTATGGACCCTATGCCAAGGGGTTGCATTTCGAGGATGGCTACCCGACCGCCTGGCAAATCCTGATCAGAGATCATCCGGAAGTGCTACGAGGCACGAGCGGAAAATACGCGAATTGGGAAGTTGTCGATCCTGAAAAGTGGGTGTGCGACAATTTTGTCTGCATTCGCATCGACAGCAGGGGCGTTGGAAGGTCACCGGGCGTGATTGATCCCTGGTCGCCACGCGAAGCAAGAGATTGCCACGATTGTGTCGAGTGGGCGGCGGCTCAGCCCTGGAGCAACGGACGCATCGGCATCGCCGGAGTTTCCTATTTTGCGACGAATGCATGGCATGTCGCGGCGTTGAATCCACCTCACCTGGCCGCAATCTGCGTCTGGGAGGGCGGCGGAGACTTCTATCGCGATTTCACCCGCCAAGGCGGTATCGTCTGCGACTTCCTGCTCAATTGGTACGACATACAGGTCAAGAGCGTTCAGCACGGACTGGGCCTGCGCGGAGCCCGAAGCCGAGTGACCGGCCTACCGATCGCTGGAGACGAGACGCAGTCCGAGGAGGAGCTCAGGCGCAATCGCGTCGATTTCGCGCAGGACATTCTCCGGCATCCGCTTGATGACGTCTATAACCGCGCCCACTCAGCGAATTGGTCAAAGGTTCGTGTTCCCCTCCTGTCGGCGGGAAGCTGGGGCGGAAACGGCTTCCATTTGCGCGGTAACGTCCAAGGCTTTCTCGAAGCTGCGTCCGAACAGAAGTGGCTCGAGATGCACGGCTTAGAGCATTGGACGCACTTTTACACAGATTATGGAGTCGGGCTACAAAAGCGGTTCTTCAGTTACTTCCTGAAACGCGAGCCAAACGGATGGGACGCGCATCCGCGCGTGCAACTCCTAGTCCGGCATCCCGGCGAACGTTATGTCTTGCGGTACGAGCATGAATGGCCATTGGCCCGAACCAAATGGACCAAAATGTATCTTGCTCCAGGCGGCGCGGAATTGCGATCGGAGAGTCCGGCGAGCCTCGAACAGGCGACCTTTGAGGCGGAAGGGGAGGGGCTAACGTTCAAGACTTCGCCAATGGCGTGTGAGACGGAGATATGCGGGCCGGCGGCCGCCAAGCTCCATGTTTCATCGACGACGACGGATGCGGACCTGTTCGTGGTGATCCGTCTGTTCGATGAGATGGATCGCGAAGTTCATTTCGTGGGCGCTGCGGATCCCCATACACCGATCGCACAAGGCTGGCTGCGCGCCTCACACCGCAAGCTTGATCCGTTAAAGAGCACCCCGGTCCGCCCCTTTCACACGCATGACGAGGTCTGGCCGCTTGCGCCAGGTCAGACATATGAGCTCGACATTGAGATCTGGACGACGAACATCGTGATTCCGGCTGGTTATCGATTGGGATTTTCGGTTCTGGGGCATGACTACGAGTATGGGGGACTAGGCATCCCCATGTCGAACTTCAAAAACAAAATGAAGGGTTGTGGGCCAGCCATCCATACAATGGATCGGCAGTCCGATGTGTACAAGGGGACGACATCGATCTACTCCGGACCTGGGCAACCGAGCTACATTCTACTGCCAATCATCCCAACGGCCGATGCATCTTCGAGCTGACGCGAATGAAGGTCTTTCCAAGTAGCCAGATGGAGCGATCGGCAACTTGCCGTCCCCACTCGGGAGCCTCAGCACGCATCCTGGAAAGTCGGGGAACTGCAATGGAGGCCTCCGTTCCTTCGCAAAGGATTGGTTTACGGGCAGGAGGTTGTGCCTGATGATGCCGAAAGACGATCTCACTGGCAAGCTTATCGTCGTCACGGGCGGCAGCAGCGGCATCGGTGCGCCCACAGTTCGCGAATTCGCGGCGCTTGGTGCGGGGGTTGTCATCGGCTATCACAAGGGAGAGGAACGCGCGAAAGCGCTGCTGCAAACGTTGCCTGCGGCTGAGCACCGGATTGCTCACCTAGAGCTCCAAAACCCGGCAAGTTTTAGCGCCTTAGCCGAATCCCTCACGTGGGAGTTCGGCCGGCTCGACGTCCTCGTCAACAGTACTGGATACACGAGGGCTGTTGCGCATGCGGATCTCGCAACCCTCGATGACCGGCAGTTCACAGAAATCGTCACGGCGAACCTTTGCGGACCTTACGCCGCTATCCGGTCTTTTCTGCCTTTGCTCCAGGCCTCCGGCGAGGCGACCATTATCAACGTGTCCTCGATTTCAGGGTTTACGGGCTCGGGCAGCAATATCGCCTACTGCGCCGCCAAGGCCGCTCTCGACAATTTAGCCATGTCCCTGGGGCGCGCTCTTGGCCCCGCGATCAGGGTGTTGAGTGTCTCACCCGGAGCGGTCGACACGGATTTTGTCCCCGGTCGCGATCTTGCTGCCGTGCACGCGGCTGCCAAGTCGACGCCACTGCGGCGCATTGTCGAACCGGAGGACGTAGCTTCCGCGATTGTTGCCTGCGTTACGCGTTTGCGGCGAGCACCGGCATTCGATTAGTTGTTGACGGTGGGCGGCATCTGTAACGATCTCGCGAGGCAATGATGGAGCAGACTGAAGTGGAAGCTCCCTCGCCTAGGCTTGCCGACGGGGCTGGACACAAGACCTTTGAACAGTTCCGCGAGATGCTAAAGCCCATTCGCGGACCGGCGGGGCGTGGCTGCAGCGAGGCGGACGTCCTGATCGTGGGAGCCGGTCCCATCGGGTTGACGGCTGCCAACTTACTTGGCTCATTAGGCGTTAAGACGCTTCTGATCGACCGTAACGAATTCACCGCGGATCTACCTCGCGCGCTGGTGATCGATGACGAATACATGCGTCTGCTGGACAATCTCAGCATTCTTCCCGCAATGCGGGACGATATAGCTCCGCCCTTTGGGATCTACTTTTACTCATCGTGGGGAACGCCGATCATCAAGGTTCTTCCTTTTCTGACTCCGAACGGGTTCAGTACGCGAACGGGCGTTGTGCAGCCGGTTTTTGAGAAGACGTTGCTATCGAGCGTCCAGCGGCTTCCAAGTGTGGATGTTCAATATTCGACAACCGTCATCGGCCTGGAGGTGACACACGACGGAATCCGCTTGCGCGTGCAAAAGCTCGATGGGACGGATCGAACCATCGAAGGCCGCTATCTTCTGGCGTGCGACGGCGCGAGGAGCTTCGTCCGATCCGAGCTTGGTATCCCATTTGAGGGGACGCGAATCGATCAGCCGCACCTGGTGATCGATCTTGCCGAATTTCCGGATCAATCACCGTACTCGCGATTTTTTTGCAACCCGGCCCGACCACTCAACAGCATACCGACTCCCTATGGCGGTCGCCGCCTAGAGTTCATGCTTGCTCCCGACGATGATCGGGAGGTTGTTACGACTCCCGAGAGCATCCGCTATTTGCTCGACCATCATTCTCCATACAAAGGGATCGAGGCCAAGATCATCCGTTCGGTCGTCTACGGATTTTCCGAGCGCATCGCCAATCGTCTGCAGCAAGGACGAATCTTCCTCCTGGGCGATGCCGCCCATGTCATGCCACCGTTTGGTGCCCAGGCCATGAACACCGGTGCAAGGGATGCGAACAATATTTGCTGGAAGATCGCAGCTGTGCTGTCGGGACGCGCAAGTGAGCGCATCCTTGATACATATGAATCGGAGCGACGCCCCCAAGTCGAAGCGATTATCCGCTATTCGGTCACAATCGGCAGGCTCGCAAACATCCACAGCAGACCTCTCGCCGTGCTTCGAGACATCGTGTTTTCGATGCTGAACAAGGTTCCGCCGATAAGGCGCTTTTTCTCAAGCATGCGCTACATGCCAAGACCGTGGCTGGAGAGGGGCTTCTTGGTTCGTCGAGACAAGCGGAGCACTGGGCTTGTCGGCCGCACACTTCCCCGTCTCAACTTGACCCTAAGTGACGGGAGGGTTCGAACTGTCGATGATATTTCCGGACGCGAATTCCTGCTGGTGGGAATCGGGGTGGACGGGACATCGCTACGCGAACTGTTGGCCCATCCTCTCGCTCAGCAACAGCGCTGGCGCGCCATTGCGATCAACATCGGGCAGCGCCAATTGCGAGCGGACGACGGAATCGAAGTGGCGCGGATTCTCGGTGAAGACATGCAACGGATGTTTGCGGCTTACCGCGGGGACGTGGTGCTGGTGCGGCCTGATGGATATGCGGCGCTGGCAGGCGATCGAAACTCGGTGAAGGCCGATATGGATATCCTCTGGCAAGCATATGGCAAACAGCCAAGTGAGCACCGCGAAGCTAGACCGGCCGCACGCAGTCAAGTCGAATGAACGCGTCGCCGCCATTCGACAACGACCGGACCAGAACAAGGAGGATAAGGTTGAGCGGCACGGCAGCGGCCTCGCCACGCGAAGATGGAATCCGCTTCGCTGGCGTTCAATGTTTCAGCGCGACCTTCTCGATCCCGGCTGCGACCACTCTTTGTGCCGCGCCGATCTCATTCAACTGGAAAGTTCTGGCGATCGGGATCGTCAATAACCTCGTGATGCGGCATCGGCGACGCCATATCTTGGAGGTCGCCACGCGCTTGCGGCGCTCGCAGACCGCATCAACTGCGGATGGGCCGAAGCGAACGGCGCGGCCTTCAATGCGGTCTTCGTCGTTCGGCTTGGCCTGACGGCTCGGTGAAGAGTGACGCAGCCGATTCGCGCAGCCATTTAAGGGCCGGATCTTTATGAAATCTTGCATGCCAAAACTGATGGATGGCGTAAGGCTTGATATTGATCGGCGGCTCGACGATCCTGAGATTCTCGATCCGGGCATAGTAGTCAGCGATGGAGCGGGGAACGGTCACGATGAGATCAGTCTGGGCGATTATCGCGGGGACCGATAGGAAATGCGACGAAAGAAGCTGGATTCTTCTACGTAGACCCTGCTTCTTGAGCAGCATTTCGAACAACTCGTTGCTCCGACCCACAGAGCGCACCACCGCGTGAGACAATTCGAGGAACGTCGCGAGCGGCACGGTCTTCGACCTTACAATCGGGTGGTCGGTCCGCACAAGGCAGACGAGCGAGTGCATGAACAGCCGCTGCCTGAGCACGCCGTGCCCCTCGAGGTTCGGGAAGTATCCCAAAGCGAGGTCGATCTGACCGGAGGACAAAGCTGTCTCCATCTGATCGTCGATGATCTGCTCGCACCGCAGATTGCAAGTCGGCGCATGTTTAGAGAGAAACGCCGTCAGCCGCGGCAGAAAGTGAATCTCGCCGACATCGGGCATAGTCACGACGAAATCCCGCCGTGCTGTCTCAGGGTCAAATCCAGATCGTCGCAGCACAGTTGTATCGATCGTCGCAAGTGCCTGTTCTGCAACAGATGCAAATTCCACACAACGGGACGTCGGCATCATGCCTGCGGCAGTTCGCACAAAGAGAACGTCTCCTACTGCTTTGCGAAGCCGCGCGAGGGCAAGACTGGTCGCCGGCTGACTCAATTCGAGTTGTTCCGCCGCTCTGGAGACGCTCTGCGTGCGATGTAGAGCGACCAACAGGCGCAGCAGATTGAGGTCCAAGGGTTTATCAAGTGGCATGTCGTCCCGGGTGTCGTGGAAAGCCCAATATTAGCGTGACAAATATACTAGATAAATCTGGCTTTATTGCGCAAATATAGGCCAGGCCCCATCTTGCGAGATCACGAGGCTGATAAGCAGCGGACAAGAAGGGGAAAACGCATGGAGCCGGCACAACAGAGTACGAGATTATCCCTTGACGACCGCTATGTGGTCGAGGACGGCCGGGTGTTTTTGACCGGCAATCAAGCTCTTGTCCGGATGTTGATCGAGCAGATGAGGGGCGACCGGGCTGCAGGGCTGCGCAGTCGCGCATTCGTGACCGGATACCCTGGCTCTCCGCTGGGAAGCATCGACATGGCGCTACAACAGGCGAAGAAGCATCTCGATGCCCACGGTATCACACATCTTCCCGCGCAGAACGAGGAGTTCGCCGCATCATCGCTGATGGGGACGCAGATGCTGGATGAGCACCCGCACCCGGATGTCGATGGGGTTGTGGGCTACTGGTATGGCAAGGGTCCGGGATTGGATCGGGCTGGCGACGCGCTCAAGCATGGCAACTTTGCCGGCACCAGCCAGCATGGCGCAGTTGTCCTTCTCAGCGGCGAGGATCACGAGGCGAAGAGCTCAACCGTCCCCTATCAGCAGGAATTTGCCTTCGAACATCACGGCATTCCGGTGCTTTACCCGGCTGATATTCAGGAGTTCCTGGATATGGGACTTCATGCCGCTGCGATGTCGCGCTTCAGCGGATGCTGGGTGGCTCTTAAGCTCGTCGGCGCCCTCTGTGACGGGGGCGAAGTGGTGAAAGTCCACGGGAGCGGCGTTCCGATTGTGATACCGGACCCGCAAATCTCCGGTAAGCCGTTCGTGAAGGTTGCAAATCATCGTTTCTTTCCGGTGGTAAATGTCGAAACGGAGCGGAAGCTTTACGAGGAACGGCACGTCGCAGTGCAGGCCTATGGGCGAGCTAACACGCTCAACAAGATCATGGCGCAAGGACCGACTGACCGTACCGGCATCCTTAGCGCCGGGAAAAGCTGGTCAGACACCTTGCAGGCCTTGGAGGATCTGGGTCTTGCAGAAGATCTGTCGTTATCCGGCATTCGGCTGGGCAAGATCGGTCTGCTATGTCCGATCGACCGTGACTTTGTCCGGGAATTTGCGGAAGGTCTGACAACGATTGTTATCGTCGAAGAGAAGCGGGACTTTCTGGAGCGACAAGTCGCTGCGGCGGCGATCGGTACCGGGGTCGTGCGGGTGCTCGGCAAGAAGGACGAGAGTGGAAACACCCTCTTTCCGGTGCAGGGCGGCCTCAACAGCGACATGATAGCCGACGGCTTGGCGAGGGTGCTCGCCGATTTGGGCAGACCGGTGGTCGGTCCCGAAAGGCGGGCTCCCGTGGCGACCGTCGCGGCCGCTTCGGGAATTCAAATCAAGCGAACCCCCAACTATTGTTCGGGTTGCCCCCATAATGCTTCGACCCTTCTCGCCCCGGGCCAGGTCGCCTGGGGCGCGCCCGGCTGTCATCTCTTTGCTGCCCTGATGGACAAGCCCCAAAAGCGTGTCGAGGCTACCACTCAGTTGGGCGGGGAGGGCCTCCCATGGATCGGATTGGCGCCGTACACCAGCCGCCACCACATCGTGCAAAATCTGGGCGACGGCGCGCTGTTTCATTCCAGCTACCAGAATATCCGGTACGCCGCCACAACGGGCGTCAACATCACCTTCAAGATCCTTCTCAATGGAGTGCTCGCCAACACCGGAGGCCAGGAGGCCGTGTCCGTGACAACGGTGAGCGACCTCCTCGGTCACCTCTCCCTGGAGAAGATCTCGAAGATCGTCCTTATCACCAAGGAGCCGGACCGATACCGGGGCGTGACGTTTCCTTCGGGCGTGACACAACGACCGCTGGACGAGCTCGAGAGCACGATGGCGGAGTTGGCTGCCATTTCCGGCGTGACGATCGTCATCTACGACGGGATGTGCGCCAACGAGCGCAGGCGGAGGCAGAAGCGTGGACTGTTGCCGCCGCCGTCACGGTTCACGTTCGTGAACGAGGACGTCTGCGAGAATTGTGGTGATTGCGGCGCCAAGGCAAACTGCATGTCACTGCAAAAGGTTGAAACCGAATTCGGCCTCAAAACTCAAATCCATCAATCGTCCTGCAATCAGGATCAAGCGTGTGTCGCCGGAGATTGTCCTTCGTTTGTTACGGTTGATGCGCCGTCCGGCGCAGCTCTCCGCAAACCGTCCCCGTCTGAGATCGACGCATCCATGTTGGTTGATCTGCCGCCTAACCAGATCGAAAAGCCGTTCAACGTCTATATCCCCGGCCTCGGCGGTACCGGTGTCTTGACTGCAAGTGCGATACTCGCACAAGCGGCGGCGCTTGATGGCCTCAACGTCAAAACCTACGACCAAACGGGCGCCGCCCAGAAATGGGGGCCAGTGCTTTCGAGCCTCGTTCTTTCTCCTCGCGGAATTGCGCCGCCGACCAACACGGTCGGACGCGGAAAGGCGGATCTTTATCTGGCGCTCGATCTTCTCGCCGCTGTCGAGCCTATGAATCTCGCGCGGTGCAACAGCGATCGCACCAAAGCCGTCATGAACACCAGCGTGCTCCCTAACGGCGAAATGATCCGGGATGTCCGGGTGCAGGTATCGGCCGAGCGGCTTTGCGAGGCCATCGGCACGGCGACGAATGGGACGGCGGCTGTCGCGATCGATGCGCGTCGAATTGCCGAGTCTCTGTTCGGCGATTACCTGATGACGAACATGGTCGCGATCGGCGCGGCTCATCAAGCAGGCTGGCTACCAATCTCTGCCGCTTCGATCGAGGCGGCAATCGCCCTGAACGGCACTCAGGCAAAGGCCAACATACACGCGTTCAGGGCAGGCCGGCTATCGCAAAGCGATCCCGATGCACTCGCCAGGATGGTGCATCCTCGGGCCCCGCTGCTTTCGAACCGGCTGGAACAGCAAGAGCGTCGAGCCGGACCCAAGGCCGTGAAGATGTGGAAAGAAGTCCTTGCAGCAAATTCCTGGCTGGATTCCACGACCAGAGACTTGATCGAGAAACGCTTCATGGACTTGGTCGACTATCAGGACCTCGACTACGCCAGAAAATATCTGCACGAGGTTCTGCGCATTGCGGATGCAGAACGAGCCGGGATGGGAAAATCCTTCGATGCCACCATCGTTCGGATCGTAGCCCGCAGTCTGCACCGGCTTATGGCGTACAAGGACGAGTATGAGGTCGCGCGCCTGCTTACACAATCGAGCTTCGAGGACAGGTTGCGGGCAATGTTCACGGGACCTGTTCGCATCAGCTACAACCTCCAGCCCCCCCTCGCGCGCCAGATCGGAGTCCGTCACAAGGTGAAGTTCGGCACCTGGTTCAAGCCTGCCATGACCGTTTTGGCGCGCCTGAAGTTTCTGCGCGGCACGCCCTTCGATCCTTTTGGTCGGCTTGCCGTCCGACGCGAGGAACGGGAGTTGGTCCGCTGGTACATGGATCTGATCGACCAGGCGATTTCGCTTCAGCATCGCCAAGACGTGTCGACGGTCGCGGCGATTTTGGCTTTGCCGGAGGACATTCGCGGATATGAACAGATCAAGTCGGCGGCTGCCGCAAAGGCTGAAGTCCGGGCTCGCGAATTGCTGGGATCGGTGAGGCCTGACACTCCCGGCGAAGCCAAGTCCGCGGCCCTGGTGGCTGCTCGGTAATCGTCATAGGCCGGCTCTCAGGGCGAAAAGGATACCCCCGTCGGAAACGCGGCTTCGGCGGGGCGTGGGAGGCAGCATAGCGTGGCCAGTCAAGGTTTCATGCTGCGGGCTGCGTTCGAACCTCTAAGCTGAACGATGCGCTCATACATCCGGCTGAGCGTCTGGCGCGTTGTTTCGACGTCCTTGCCTGGTAGTCCTTCCAGGATCGCAGCCTCATATTCGAGGGCTCTGGGCGTAAGGGATTCCACGAGATCCCTGCCGCGATTTGCCAGAGAGACCACGATTTCGCGTTTGCTCTGCTTTGAGCGAGTTTTAGTGATAAGACGCCGGCGACCCATGGCCTCCGTGGTTCGCGAGAGCGTCGATGCGTCGATGCTCGTGTGAAGTGAAAGATCGATCAGCTTTTGCTCGCCGAAGTCGTGCAGGATCGTTAGCACCCTCCAGTTCGCAATCGTGAGATCATACTCGGCCAGATCGCGCGAGAAGAGCTCATTGATCGCCGACGCCAGCCGGTTCGTGAGATAAGGTATCCTCTCCTCAAGAGAGTAGTTGAGATTCATCATCTGCGGTCATTTCGAAAACCGCAGATTAGTCATAGGACCCGAGCGAGGCAAGCCGCAGGGCGCGCTTGTCGCGGAAGCGTCAGACATCGGTGGGGATAACGGGCCGATCCCAATGCTCGGATCATGCCTTCTCTTCGCGGAATAGTCCCAACTTCTCGTGCACAGGGCGGTCCGAGAAGGAGAAAAGGACACAATCCCCTTTCGAGGCGCGAATGCTATAGCGGAGCCATCCAGGCATCGCGAAGATGTCATTCGGTCTCATCATCACGGGCGATTGTCCCTCGGCTGCGATCTCGGCTTCGCCCTCCATGAGTACGAAAACAGCGCTGTCAGTCGAGCGGTAGGACCGCGTGGAGAAGCCCTCCGGCAACAATCTCATACTTGTCCCGAGTGTAGGCATGACCCAGTCTCCGTTCACCGGATTCACATACCGGAGACAGATTCCGAGATGAGGATCGGCTTCCTCGTTCTGGGAAAGCCTATGCAACGCCTCTCGCGTCCTTGAATACGGATAGTTGAACACAGGCGAAGTTAGAGAGCCGGGCACATGTCCGACGGGCAGCAGCCCGCTTCCGTACCTCGCCTCGGAATAACCCTCGGGCCTGGACGACGTCTGCGCCGTGTCGGCGTGCTCTTCCCTGAATCCGGTCTTCAGGAATCCCACCAGCGGAACGTCGAGCCCGTCCATCCAGATCACCGGACCGACGCCGTCGTGCCCGTGATCATGCCAGGTCCAGTAGGGGGTCAGGATGAGATCGCCCCGATGCATGGTCGTCCTTTCGCCGGAGACGGCAGTGAAACCGCCTTCACCTTCCAGAACAAAGCGCAGCGCCGATTGAGTATGACGGTGTGCGGGCGCGATCTCGCCGGGCAGGATGAGTTGCAATCCCGCGTACAGCGTATCGGTAATCTGCGACTTGCCGCGTAATCCGGGATTCTCGAGAACGAGAACTCTGCGTTCAGCTTCTTCGGCGCTGATCGCGGCTCCGGCCGCCAGCAGATGCGGCCGAACGGTCGCCCACGACCATTGGAATGGCACCGCGGCTGGTCGTGGACCGGTCGGTACGAGACCTTTAAGAACCTCCCACAGAGGCGCCAGATTGAGTGTGTCGAGCTCCTTATAGAAGGCCGCCCGATCGATGCTGTTCTTGAGGTGGGGCTCGTTCATCGTAACTGTTCTTTCATTCGCCGGCGTGACCATTAGAGTTTCACCTTCTTATCTCCAAGCCGGTCCGCGATGACCGTGCGCAGTGCGGCGCGATCCAGTTTCCCCACGCGTGTCGTTGGGAACGCGTCGATTGGCTCGATCCGCTCCGGCAGCTTGAATTTCGCAAGTCCGCGCTCGAGGAGGAATAGGCCGAGGCCTTCAACCGACGGCAGCGGTCGCCCTGGCTTCTGAATCAAGAAGGCGCACGCCTTCTCGCCGTAGACCTCGTCGGGCATCGCCACGACCTTGCCGTCGGCGATGTCGGGGTGAAGCGCAATCAAGCGTTCGATATCTTCGGTCCCGAACTTCTCGCCGCCGCGATTTATGTTGTCGCGAGTTCGACCTTCGAACGCATAGGCGACGCGACCATCGAGCTCGACACGTCGCACCATGTCAGCCGACCTGAAGAATCCAGAGCTGGTGAGGCACTCGACCGAAAGCTCGGGCGCCGCGAAATAGCCCCTCAACGAGGATGGCCCCCTGAAGCAGAGTTCTCCGACTTCGCCGGGGCCAACCTCGTCCTCGGAATCAGGGCGCAACAGCCTGACTTCGTCAAAATCCGAGCAGGGCGCCCCGACGGTTCCATGCCGCAGCGAAGGCGGGTCGTCGAGCGTGCTCGTAAGAACGAGGCCCTCGGTGATGCCGAACATGTTGGTGGCGCGGACGCCGGTGGCGCGCTCGATCGCAGACGCGCCCTGCAACGTGAAGAAGAAGCGCAGCGAGGACAGATCGAACTTGCCGATATCGTGAAAGGCGGCGATGGCTGGGGCGTGTGGGCCGATTGTGAAAGCATGGTTCACGCGCCATCGCTCGATCAGAGCAAAAAAGCGTGCCGGATCCCAACGTGGCATGAGCACGGTCGTGCAGCCGTAAATCACCGTTCTGAGCAGCGCAAACATCATGCCGGCGTTGTGCATCAGCGGCAGCGCCCAAATCCCCACATCGCCCGCACGCATGCGATACCTGTCGCACCACAGGCGCACGTGCCCCATATATTCAGCGTGAAACCGCGGGATGATCTTCGGTATCCCGGTCGACCCTCCGGAAAGCTGAAGAACCGCCACATCCTCGCTGCCGGTCGGCATGGCCCGCCGCGTCCAGTCGCCGGAGTTCGACAGTTCTGACAAGTCAATCGTGTCCGGCTCGCCCCTGCCGCCTGCGACGACCACATGCGGTATCGATCTCCGTCGAGCCATGTGCTTTGCGAAGCCTATCAGATCGAACGATCCACCGTCGTCCTGCACGAAATAGGCGGAGGGCTGTGTGAGGGTTGCTAACTGGTCTATTTCGAGCTCCCGGTATTGCGGGATAGTACAGACTGGTATCACGCCTGCTCGTAAGCAGCCGAAAAAGGCGATGACCGTATCGAGCGTTGTTCCCATCTGAAACAGGGCACGATCGTTTACCCTTAGCCCGCTCTGATGAAGTCCATTGGCCAGGGCATCAGCCCGGCGATCCAACTCACCGAATGTCAGAACGTCATCGTCGCAGATGAAGGCAGGATCGTTCCGGTTAGTTTCACCCCAGATCCTCAACTGGTCATCAATCCTGCGATCGATCCAGGCACCCTGCGCGAAGTAGCGGGCCGCCGATGCTGCATCCGCGTAAACGACGCCCTTCAAGGGAAGCCTCGGACCTGTCATTCCCACTTTCCTCCCCGAATTTTGCCATCGGTTCCCGAAGCGGAAGTCAGGCAGCTTGACGTTTCCGTCACAGCAATATACTGCAAATGCATTAAATGCAAATGCAGCATTCTTTTGAATGCGGCTGGGGAGGATGCCGGAGTGAGAATCTGCAGATTCAACAACGACAGGATTGGCGTCATCGAAGGGTCCGGCCTGATCGATGTCAGCGACCTGTTGGATATGCGCCCGAAGTGGCCGTTGCCGCCCTGGGATTGGGTGGCACCGCAACTCGACACGCTGAGCAAGGACAAGTGGGCGGGCCGCGCCTCCATCGCGCTTTCGGGGGTGCGCCTGGAAAGTCCGATCGCAAATCCCGGCAAGATCATCGGCGCGCCGATCAACTACAAGGCCCACATTGACGAGGCCAACGCGGACCGGGAGATCAACCAGGGAAAGACCTACACGTCCCTCGACGAGTTCGGTCTGTTTCTCAAGGCCGGAAGCTCTTTGATTGGGCCATCGGACTCGATCCGACCACGGTTTAAGGATCGTCGAACGGATCATGAGGTCGAGCTGGCCGTGGTGATCGGAAAGACGGCCAGCCGCGTACCCCGCGAACAGGCCCTGAGTTTCGTGCTCGGCTACACGATAGGCCTCGACATCACTGTCCGAGGCAGGGAATTTCCGGGCTTCCGCAAGTCTCCTGACACGTTCGCCGTGCTCGGCCCGTGGCTGGTGACGGCCGACGAGATCGCCGACCCGAACAAGCTCGACTTGTCCCTCAGCGTCAACGGCGAGGTCAGGCAGAAATCCAACACGAGCCGGATGATCTTCGATGTTGCGCGCCTGATCGAGTACGCCTCGGCGTTCTACACGCTTTATCCGGGAGACGTCATCATGACCGGCACTCCGGAAGGCGTGGGACCGGTATCCCCCGGAGATCAGTTGGTCGCGGATATCGATGGTATCGGGCAGCTCAACATCCGGGTCGGAGAGATGGCGAATTGACGACGTATTCATACGAGCGGCGATTGCAATGGAGTGAATGCGATCCCGGCGGGATCGTGTTCTTTCCGAACTATGCGAAGTGGGCGGTCGATGGATTGAACGAGATGCTGCAATCGTCCGGCTACGTTCCAAATCGCAAGCTGGCGCATGGGGAAATAGAAGGCATTCCATGCGTCGAATTCAACATGCGGTTCTTCGGCGCGCCCGGTCTGCATGCGATGGTCCGGCATGAGATCGCCGTTATCCGTTCCGGAACGACCTCCTTCACCTTGCGTCACCGGTTCTGCTCCGAGAGCGACAGCTACGCTGAAATCCTCGACACCCGCGTGTGGTCGGTTCACGGCGAGAATGGGCTTCGGAAGAGCCCTTTGCCGCCCGAGGTCGTTGCCATTCTGAATGATCATCTCGATCCGCCTAACCGGGAGTAGAAGTCATGCCAACCGGCGGTGCTCGCAACATCAAGATTCTCGGCGCCGGCCCGGCGGGGCTTTATGCCGCTTACAGGCTTAAGCGCCTGCTTCCCGAAGCGAACGTGTCGGTGATCGAGCAAAACATGCCCGACGTGACGTTCGGCTTCGGCGTCGTCTTCTCCGCGCAGGGCCTCCAGTTCTTGGCAGACGATGATGCAGAGCTTGTCCGATCAATCTCTGCCGGATTGGAATCCTGGGAAGACATCGAGATCAGGGTCGGAGGCGAGCGGATCAGAATCGACGGGATCGGCTTCACGGCGATCAGCCGGGTGACGCTGCTGCGCATTCTGAACGACAAGGTGGGGGAAGTGGGCATAATCCCGACCTTCGGAAAAGTGATCGCAGATCCCTCAGAACTCGGCGAAGCGGATCTCATCGTGGCGGCCGACGGCGCGAATTCCGTGCTGCGAAGCCGATATGAGGCGGAATTCGGCACGCGAGTCGAGATGTTGACGAATTGGTTCGCGTGGTTCGGTGCCTCGCGGCCCTTTGATGCGTTGACCCAAACGTTCAAATTCACCGACCAAGGGCCGTTCAACGCGCACCATTATCGGTTTTCTCCGAGCCATAGCACCTTCCTGGTGGAAACCACCGCCGACAACTTCCAGCACCGCGCTCTCGCAAGTCTCTCGGTCGAGGAATCCCGTGCTCTCTGTGAACGACTTTTCGCCGACGATCTCGAGGGAGCCCAGTTGATTTCGAACCGATCGATCTGGCGGCAGTTCCCGAAGATCACGAATGCCCGCTGGTTCCATGGAAACATGGTGTTGGTCGGCGACGCGCTTCGCACCGCGCACTACTCGATCGGTTCCGGCACGCGCCTCGCGCTCGAGGATGTTCAAGCCCTGGTCGGCGCGATTAGTTCGACCGAGGGCGACATTGCAGCCGCCCTGCCGCTCTACGAGCAGCGGCGACGGCCTGTCGTGCAAAAGCTGCTTGATGCCGCGTCGAGAAGCGCGGATTGGTACGAGCATTTTGCGGAGAATATGAACCGTCCGGCCTGGGACTTCGCGATGGACTACATCAGTCGTTCCGGTCGGGTCGATCCAACCCGTCTCGCGTCGATCTGTCCCGCGTTCATTGGAGAATACGAACGACGAAAGGAGAGCCGACAGCCCGATGTCGGGGCGGAAGCGGGCGCGCAACCAGGCGTTCCGTGACACGATAGAGTTCTTAAAAAAATAATTCAGGGGGAAACAATGTCCACAAACGATCAGATAGCTGTTGCAGCGCCAAAGCTCATTGCCAGGCAAGTCCCAGACACGGACAGAGCGGCTCATCGCAGGCTCCTCGTCGCCGGGGCAATCGGAACCACCATCGAGTGGTACGATTTCTTCATCTATGGGTTGATTGCTCCATTGGCTTTCGAGCGGCTTTTCTTTCCGAAAGTGGACGCAACGGTTGGGACCATCGCTATCTTTGCGACGTTCGCGGTTGGCTTCGTGGCACGTCCGTTGGGAGGGCTGGTATTCGGCCATTTCGGCGACCGCATCGGTCGCAAATCGGTGTTGCTGACGACCATGCTGATCATGGGGGTGGCCACCATGCTGATAGGCTTTCTGCCCACATACGAAAGCGTGGGTATCGCCACGACAGTAGCCCTCGTCGCCCTTCGCTTCCTGCAGGGATTTGCCCTCGGAGGCGAGTCCACCGCCGCCGGGCTCATGGCGATCGAGTCGGCGGAGGAGAAGTCGCGCGGATTTTCCGGATCCATCATTCAGGCGGCCGGGCCAATCGGGGTGGTGTTTGCATCGCTGTCGACACTGCTGATCACCAAATTGCCTGAAGCCGAACTGCTGTCATGGGGCTGGCGCGTGCCGTTTGTGGCGAGCGGCATCCTGGTCGGTATCGGCCTCTATTTGCGCTACGGAATCGATGAATCGAGAACGTTCCGGGAATCCGCTCGCGTGTCGCCGTTGCCCGCAGTCGAGGCGATGAAAAAACACACCAAACCGATCCTGATCGTGTTCTTCATCGAACTTGCTCAAACGTCCTACTTCTATCTGACCGCGATCTTCACTCTTGCCTACGCCACCCGCGAGCTTGGGATTGCCCGCGACGTGCTCGCTCAAGCCGTTCTCATCGCCAACATCTTTGGTCTCTTCCTGGTACCGTTGTTCGGGGCATGGTCGGACATAATAGGACGAAAGCCGATCTACGCTTTCGGCCTGACTGCAGCGGCGCTCTCCATGCTGGTGTTCTACAATGTTTTGGCCCTCCAGAGCCCACTGCTGATAACCGTGGCTATCATCGTGGCAGCCGGCGTCATCCACCCAATGATGTTTGGTCCCGAGGGAAGCTTCTTTCCGGAGTTGTTTCCGACAGCGGTGCGGTTCAGCGGCGTTTCCATCGGCAAACAATTCGGCACGGTCCTTGGGGGCGGCATCGCACCGCTCGTCGCGGCGAGCCTTTACGCTTGTTACGGCACGACGGGGGCGATCACCGCCTACTATATCGTGCTCGCCGTTGGCGCGGGCATTGCGCTTACGTTTGCTGCCGAAACCAGGGATAAAGCGCTCAACGACTGATCCGACGGCAACGCCCGGCATCCAGCCGGGCCGCGCTGAGGGCGTGTTGCTCTGGCGTACCGAAATTGCTTTGCGTAGCGAACGGTCACGGCCGTTCAACAAAATGAGGGAGGGCTGACATGATCCGTCTGATGGTCGTTGCGCTCGTATGCCTGGCGTTTGGCCAGGCCAGGGCGGAGATATCGGGTAACGTGGTGCGCATAGGCGTGCTCAACGATATCTCGGGGATATTCCAGGATACCAATGGCATGGGATCGGTGGAGGCGGCACGGATGGCCGCTGAGGATTTCGCCGGCGGCGGCAAGAACATCAAGGTCGAGATCGTATACGCCGATCATCAGAACAAGGCTGATGTGGGCTCCGCCATCGCTCACAAATGGCTCGAGGTGGATGGCGTGGATGCGATCGTCGACGTGCCCAATTCGGCCGTCGGCCTCACGATCAATTCCCTGCTGCGCGACACCCGCATGACGTTCCTGGCGTCGTCCACGGCGAGCTCCGACCTTACCGGCAAGGCTTGCTCACCCAACACGATTCAGTGGGTCAATGACGTGTGGGCGACCGGAAACGCCACGGCTGCGGCGATGATGGGGCGCGGCGGTGACAGCTGGTATTTCCTGACCGTGAACTTTGCGCTCGGTCAGGGCATAGAGGCGGAAGCGACCAGGTACATCGAGAACCACGGCGGCAAGGTTCTGGGCTCCAGCAAACATCCCCTAAATACGTCAGACTTTGCGTCGCTGTTGCTCCAGGCGCAGGGATCAGGAGCCAAGGTGATCGGGCTCGCCAACTCCGGCGGCGATGCAGTGAACGCGGTAAAACAGGCGGCCGAATTTGGCATCCAGCAAAATGGCCAATCCCTCGTCGCGTTCCTGGTATTCGTGAATGATGTGCACGGAATGGGATTGAAAGTGGCGCAGGGGTTACAGCTGCTTGAGGCCTTCTATTGGGACATGAATGACGACACGCGCGCTTTCGCCAAGCGGTTTGCGGGAAGACCGGGCATGAACGGCAAGATGCCGAGTGGAAACCAGGCCGGCGTCTATGCATCGACGCTCGCTTATCTCAATGCGGTCGCCGCGATCGGAAGCGATGATGCCAAGGAGGTCGTGCCGCAGATGAAGAAATTTAAAGGGAAGGACGAGCTGTTTGGCGACGTCACCATCCGGAAGGACGGCCGCGTCATTCACCCGATGTATCTATTCGAGGTGAAAAAACCTGCGGAATCCAAATACCCCTACTACTACTATACGCTCGTTTCAACGATTCCTGCCGATGAGGCCTTTCGACCGGTCGCGGAAGGAGGGTGTTCTTTAGCCAGATAGACAGCGTACTAGTAGCTTCATTCCTCGAAGCCGACGTGTGTCATCTGCTTTGATACGTCCCACAGACGTTTCGCAACGGTCTCATCTTTTGCATCGGGCGGTATCTTCGCATGTGCGGGAAAGCCTTTCATTTCCTTAGAGCCATCGGGTCCGTAATACCCGCCACTTTCCGCTTCCGCGGAGGTTGCCGCAAACAGCAGCGGCAGAGCGCCTTGTTCGGGAGGCTGAAACAGAAGCGGCGCAATCAAGCGGAGCAGGAAGGGCATCCTGTTTTCTCTCGTCTTGTCGGCTCTCAAACCCGACGAATCTGTTCGCGCCAGCCCCGGATGGGCGGCAATGCTCTTGATCCCCCACTGTCCTGCAATGCTACGGCGATGAAACTCAAGTGAGAACATCAGGCTTGCCAGCTTTGACAGCCCATATGCCGCCATTGGGGCGTACCGATGTTCCGACTGCAAATCGCCGAAGTTAATCGCGCCGCGGTTGGCAGCGAGCGCACAGACACTGACGACACGCGGATCGCGTCCCTTCCGCAAGAGTGGCATGACATACGCCGTCAGCGCAAAATGGCCAAGATAGTTCGTGCCGAAATGCAGTTCGAAGCCATCCTTTGTGACCTGTCGACGGGGCGTCATTATCACAGCAGCATTATTAATGAGTACGTCTACTCTTTCGCATGTATCGCGCAGTCTTCGCCCGAACTCCTCAATAGAGGCAAGATCGGCAAGGTCAAGTTGCTCAAAGCGAATGTTTGCTGAAGCAACGCTTGAGCGAACTTTCGCGATCGAGGCCTCTCCTTTGTTTCTGTTGCGGCCGGCTAGAATAATGTCCGCGCCCGCTCGCGCCGACGCCAAAGCACATTCATAGCCTAACCCACCGGTGCCCGTGACAACGATCAGGCGGCCAGTCTGGGGTGGCATGTCTGAACTAGTCCAATGACTTTTTCTCTTCACTTCTTCCATGACCTCGCAACTTTTATTTGAGCCGCAGACCCCAATGTGCAATTACTTAGCTCTCTTATCGTGGAAGAGCTTGCGGCTTGTCCTCAAAGTCAATTCAAGAGCTGTTTATGCGGCAGAACCAATAGCACTCTCAATCCCGTCGTCTGTCTCGGATGCATTTCAATTGAGCCGCCATGGCGCTTGACGATATCCCGTGCGATCGAAAGTCCAAGACCGAACCCGGTGCTGTCCTGGACGCGCGCATCGTTGCCCTTAAAAAATGGTTCAAACACTTTGTCGAGAAGCGCTGATGGAATTCCCGGACCGTCATCGACTACCTCAATTTCGACCAGATCCGCAGGCCGGATTCCGAGACTGACCGTGGCGTTACCCGCGTGCTTGACAGCGTTCTCCACAATGTTGGTGACTGCACGCGACAATGCGCGCGGCCGGCAGGCGCAGGAAAGCCGCGCTAGGCCCACATAGGCGACGGGATGTCCGGTATCGGCGAAGTCAGAGCAAATCGTCTGAAGAAAGCTTGACAGATCGATCAGGAACATCGCCTCGGAACGGGCATCGTCGCGTAAATACTCCAGCGTGTCGTCCAGCATTCTGGTCACGTGGGTGATCGTTCTGCATTCCGGTGCGCAGGTTGTCCTGGTCGACGCGCTCGGTGCGCAGCCGCAGCCGCGTCAGCGGCGTTCGCAGATCGTGACTGATCGCTGCAAGCATGCGGGTGCGGTCGTCGAGCAACTCGCCGATGCGGGTGCGCATCTCGTTAAGCGCGTCGGTCACCTGCACGATTTCGCGGGGGCCTCTCCGGTGCAGGGCCTCATGATCCTTTGGCGACCGCCCGAACGCCACCGCGGCCGTAGCGACCTCGGCTAGTGGAGAGATCAGCCAGCGCACAGCGTAGACCGACAGGAACAATACGGAGACCAGAACGATGATCAGCATCATAGCTGTCGGAGTCAGGAGCAAGCGCCACAGGTTTGTATCGAGCGAGATATCGAACGTCAGCGCATGTCCATCATCGAGTTTGGTGACGATCTGTGATCGCGTACTACCGGGATATCGGAGATCTTCGCCCCCTTGGATGCCCGGCTGGAGCGCGAGCTGCCGGAGCGCGAGTCTAAGAATGAAGGGCGGGCTGTCGGTGTCCCGCGGTACGAGGTCCGACACGGCAATGCGCTCGACTTTCATTCCGGTCCGCTGCACCGCCGCAAGGAGGTCGTCTGCTTCGACCGGGCTCCTGGCAGCCCTCAACAGTCGCGTGGCGTCGGCCACGCGCGCGACCGTAAAGGTCGGGTTGCTGGGCGGGTCGAGCAGCAAAACCAAGATGGCGACGACGGCGACGAATCCGAGCGTCACGGAGATGGCGACAAGACTGCTGATCTGCGTGGTAATGCTACGCGGCATCAGGCGCTCCGGCCATCCCATCAGAACTGCCTTCAACCTTGCTCTAGAGTTGGAGTAAACAAATTGCCGCCGAGCCTTGCTGTCTTGGATCATTGAAGGATCGTTGGTGTTGAGTCCGAAGTGCTGCAACTTGGGGTGAATGATCGCTTCGGTGTTCGTCTCTGTGTCTCGGAGTAACAGTACCTAGCGGTACGATAAGGCGGCCGATCATTCGGAGTCAATAGATGTGTACCATACGGTTCGGTTCTGTTTACTTTGGTCGGGACGCGCGCTAATCTTGGTTGGTCGGCGGGTGTCTCGGAGCCCGGTCTGTATGAAACAGGCAAGAGGTGGATCATGGAAACGGGGGTGAAGCCGAGGGCTCCTGGAAAGGCCGTCCGCATGGGGCGGCCGCCAAAGGATCTCGCGGCGGAAGTGGACGAGCGGATCCTCGCCGCCGCGCGAGACCTGTTTCTCGCACGGGGACTCGCCGGCGTTAGCGTTGAGGAGATCGCGCGCCGAGCCCGCGCCAGTAAGGGAACGATCTACGCGCGGTTTCCCACCAAGGAGGCGTTGTTCGCCGCGATTGCGATGCGAAACGCGGCGAAGGTGCAGGAGGGATACGGGAGCGAAGCGCCGCCCGGAGACACGGTCGAAGAGCGGCTCTCGAATCTCGGAAATGGAATCCTGAAGCATCTGTTGGCCGGGGATAGCGTTGACTTCATCCGTCTTGCAATCACGGAGGCGCGACGCTTTCCGGATCTCGCCAAAGTGGGAGGGATGATGCGCGAACGCGGAGCTCAGCACGCCGCCGCTGTCTTCAAGGAAGTCGCCCTGTCGAAGCAGGGCAGGGCTTATCCCGCCTTCGCTCCAAAGCGCCTGATGAAAACGACTTATTTCTTCCTCGACCTCGTCGTGGCGCCTCTCCTGATGCGTGCGGCGTTCGGCGAAGACCTCAAATCGGTTCGGGGACAGATCCGGAGCCATGTGGCCGAAAGTGTCTCGTTCTTCCTGACGGCCTGCCGGAGCGCCGAGACTGAAAGATAGCGGCCCGCGGCGGCCGCCGGTTCAGCGGGCATACGTCTTATCTGTTTTCTCGATAGTTCCGGTCGGAGGTCATTGGCTATCGGCCTCGCCGTCGGGCAGCGATCCTGGCTACTGAGATTTGTGCGCGCAACTGGATTGCAGGCGAATCGGGTGCGCCGGGCGAAAACGAACCTCGCGGTACGGTTAGTTGACAGAACGTTTAGCTCCGAATAACGGTACAGAACCGTACGGTACGGTTCGATTAACCGACAAAAGAGTATCGTTTTGCAGAATCACCAAAGATGCAGGGATTTCCGAGGCGCCGAAGAGGCCCTCCTTCCGCCGTCGGTCGCCATGTTTCCGCCTCCGAGAGCCGGGCTTTCGATAAGCATCCTCGCGCCGGCAGTCCTACTTGCCTCCTGCGCGGTTGGCCCCAATTTCCTCGCGCCCGATGGCCCCGCAGCAGAAGGCTACACGGGCGAGCGTCTCCTTCCTTCGACGGCCAGCACGAAAACGCCCGGTGGCGATGCGCAGTCCTTCTCTCCAGGGCGCGATGTGTCGGGCGTTTGGTGGACGCTTTTCCGGTCGAGGAAGGTCGCCGCGTTCGTCGAAGAGGCGGTCCGCAATCACCCCGATGTTCAGTCCGCCGAATTCGCCCTACGCGCGGCACGGGAAACTGCGTTCGCCGAGCAGGGCTCACTGTTTCCGCAAGTAACCGGGACCGGGTCGGCGGCACGCGAGCAGGGGCCGCTATACAAGCTTTTCAATGCGTCCGTCAGCGTCTCCTACGCCTTGGACCTCTGGGGCGGCACGCGCCGACAGATCGAATCGCTTCAGGCCCAGGCCGATTACCAAGCCTTCAGGCTAGAGGGGACGTATCTTGCGCTGACAGCCAACGTGGTTACGGCCGCGATCACGGACGCTTCACTGCGCGACCAGATATCGGCGACCGAAGACATTATCAAGGCGGAGAGCGATCAGCTCGCGCGCATCCAGCACCAGTTCGACATAGGCGCGGTCTCACGCTCGGATGTGCTGTCGCAGGAGTCGACGCTGGCGCAGGCAAAGGCGACGCTGCCGCCGTTGCAGAAGCAGTTGGCGCAGCAACGCAATCAGTTGATGGCCTATCTCGGGCGGCTGCCCAGCGAGGATCGCGGCGAGCATGTCACGCTGACCGAACTGCACCTGCCGGCGGGGCTGCCGGTCTCGCTGCCATCGGCACTCGTCGGGCAGCGTCCGGACATCCGCCAGGCCGAGGCGACGCTGCATCAGGCGACGGCAACCGTGGGGGTCGCGGTCGCGAACCTACTGCCGCAGATCACGCTGTCGGGCAGCTATGGCGCGAGCGGCACCGGCAACCTGTTCTCGCCCGGCACGGTCGTCTGGAATGCGACCTCCGCGATCACCCAGAAGCTCATCGACGGTGGCACGCTCTATCACACTAAGGAAGCCGACGTGGCGATCTTCGAGCAGGACATGGCGTCCTACAAGAGCACAGTGATCACTGCGTTCCAGAACGTCGCAGATTCGCTGCGCGCCATCCAATACGACGCGGCGACCTTGAAGGCGCAAGCCGAGGCCGAGAAGGCCGCCTCTGAAAGCCTCGCGATGGCGATCGAGCAGTTCAAGACCGGCGCGGTGCCGTACGCGAACGTCATCACCGCCCAGCAATCCTATCTCAACGCGCGCATATCGCGGATCAGGGCGCAGGCTTCGCGCTTCACCGACAGCGCGGCGCTTTTCCAGGCGCTCGGCGGCGGCTGGTGGAATCGAGACGATCAAACCCCGGATGCGCTGCCACGTCAAAACCCCGGCTACTTCTCAGGCCCTGACCGTTCTACCAAGGAAGCGTTGCGATGATCAAGCGTATGACCATCATGCTGGGCATGATGACGGTCCTGTTCGGGGGCCTTCTTGGCTTCCAGACGTTCAAGGACACGATGATCAGAAAGGCGATCGGCGCGATGTCGAACCCGGCGCAGGTCGTCTCGACGACCGCGGCCGGAATGGCCTCCTGGCAATCAAGCCTGTCTTCCGTGGGCTCGCTGCGCGCCGTAAATGGCGCCGACCTCGCACTGCAGGCTTCCGGAATCGTGCAGAGCATCCAGTTCAAATCTGGAGACGCGGTCGCCGAAGGACAACCGCTGCTCCAGCTCGTCGCCACCGACGACATCGCCAAACTGCAATCGCTGCAGGCGACTGCGGAGAACTATGCCATCGTCGTCAAGCGCGACGAGGAGCAGATCAAGTTCAACGCCGTGAGCCAGGCGACCCTCGACAGCGACCGCGCGAACCTGAAGAATGCCCGGGCGCTGGTCGACCAGCAGAAGGCCATCGTCGAGCAGAAGACCCTGAAGGCGCCGTTCGCCGGCCGGCTCGGGATTCGCTCCGTCGACCTCGGCCAGTTCTTGAGTGCCGGCACCACCATCGTCACGTTGCAGAGCCTTGATCCCATCTATGTCGACTTCTACCTGCCGCAGCAGGCGCTGGCGTCCATCAATATCGGCCAGGACGTCACCGCGACCCTGGACGCCTTCCCCGGAGAACGCTTCGCGGGCCAGATCTCGGCAGTCAATTCCAAAGTCGATACGGCGAGTCGCAACGTTCAGGTCCGCGCGACGATCAGGAACAACCAGGCGCGGCTGCTGCCGGGCATGTTCGCCAAGGTCGACATCGCGGTCGGCAAGCCGGAGCAGATCGTCACGGTTCCGCTCACCACAATCGTCAACAACGCCTATGGCGACCAAGTTTATGTCGTCGACAGCCTTCACGACGGGCAGGGCACTGCACGGCAGATGTTCGTCAAGACGAGACCGGCGAAGGGCGACCACATCGCGGTGACGGAAGGGATCAAACCGGGAGAGACAGTGGTGGTCGCGGGCCAGATTAAGCTCCGCAACGGCAGCCCGGTCAAGATCGACAACTCTCACGTTCCGGTCGCCGAGCCGGCGCCCTCCATCATCGACCGGTAACCGGCGTCAGCAGCGGAGCAGACACGATGCACTTCACGGACATCTTCATCCGGCGGCCGGTGCTGGCCATCGTCGTCAGCGCGCTCATTCTGGTGCTCGGCCTACGCTCGATGACCTCGCTGTCGATCCTGCAGTATCCGCGCACCCAGAACGCCATCGTTACCGTGATGACGGCCTATGCAGGCGCCGACTCCGACATCATCGCGGGCTTCATTACCACGCCGCTCGAAAATGCCATCGCACAGGCGAACGGCATCGACTTCATGAACTCCAGCAGCATCACGGGAACCAGCACCATCACCGTGAACCTGCGGCTGAACTACGACTCCGGTAAGGCGATGACGGAGATCAACGCCAAGGTGAATTCGGTCCTCAACCAGCTTCCGACCGGCACCCAGCAGCCGACCCTGACGCTGAAGGTAGGTCAAACCATCGATGCGATGTACATCGGCTTTGCCAGCGATGTGCTGGCCCCTAACCAGATCACAGATTATCTGACGCGCGTCGTGCAACCTAAGCTGCAGGCCGTCGCGGGAGTGCAGACGGCCGAGCTGATCGGCGGCAAGAAGTTCGCCCTGCGCGCATGGCTCGACGCCGACAAGCTAGCGGCCTACGGGCTCACCGCAAGCGACGTCTCCACTGCCCTGTCCGGCAACGACTACATCGCCGGCCTGGGCTCCACCAGGGGGCGTCTTGTGCAGGTTGATCTCTCGGCCTCGACCAACCTTCACTCGCTCGAGCAATACCGCAATCTCGTCGTTAAGCAGGTCAACGGTGCCATCATCCGGCTGAAGGACGTCGCAAACGTCACGCTCGGCAACGACGACTACGACAGCTCGGCCAGGTTCAACGGCGAGACCGCCGTCTATCTCGGCATCCAGGTCGCACCGACCGCCAATCTGCTCGACGTCATCAACGGCGTGAAGGGAGTGCTCCCCGACATCGGCGCCAACCTGCCGAACGGCGTCAAGAGCGAGATCCTCTATGACTCGACCGATTTTGTGAACAGTTCGATCGACGAAGTCGTCCGCTCGCTGGTCGAGGCGGTGGCCATCGTGATCGTCGTCGTCTTCCTGTTCCTGGGGTCGTGGCGATCGGTGCTGATTCCGGTGATCGCGATTCCGCTTTCCCTGGTCGGCACCTTCGGCCTGATGCTGCTGATGGGATTTTCGATCAATCTCTTGACGCTGCTCGCGCTCGTGCTTGCGATCGGACTCGTCGTCGATGACGCCATCATAGTGGTCGAGAGCGTCCATCGCCTGATCGACGGGGGCGTGCAGCCCATCGAGGCGGCCATCCAATCGGCCCGCGCACTCGGCAGCCCGATCATTGCGATGACCGTCGTCCTGGTCGCCGTGTACCTGCCGGTCGGCTTCCAGGGCGGTCTCACCGGTGCGCTGTTCACCGAGTTCGCCTTCACGCTGGCAGGCGCGGTGACGGTCTCGGCGGTGATCGCGCTCACCCTGTCGCCCATCAACTGCGCCTGGCTGCTGCGCCGGACCGAGCGGGACGCCTCGGACTGGCAGGCGCGCCTGGTGCGCGGAATCGACCACGCGCTGGAGTGGCTGACCGCCGTGTATCGCCGAAGACTCGAGGCCGTGTTTTCCATGAAGCCGGTCGTGGCCGTATTCGCACTGCTGCTGCTCGCCGGGATTCCATGACTCTATGCAACGTCCAAGAGTGAACTCGCGCCCGACGAGGATCAGGGCATGATTCTGGCGCTGACCTACGCCGCGCCTTCGGCCACGCCCGAGCAGCGTCAGTTCTACGGCCAGCAGCTCTACGACGTCGTGGCCAAGCGCCCCGAGACCGGGACCGTGTTCCAGATCGATACTCCGTCCCAGGCAATTGGCGGATGGGTGCTGAAGCCTTGGGACAAGCGGGCCGCAACCACTAAGACGCTGCAGCCAGAATTCCAGGGTCTGCTCAACAGCATCGCTGGCACGCGCTCGGTCGCGTTCCAGCCGTCCCCGCTGCCGGGTAGCAACGGCTTGCCGATCCAGTTCGTCATCGGCACGACGGGCTCGTTTAACGAGCTCGACGAGGCCGCGCAGAATTTCATGGCTCAGGCGCTCAAGACCGGGCAGTTCATCTTCCTCGACAGCGACCTTAAGGTCGACAGGCCGAAGAGCACGGTCGTCTTCGACCGCGACAAGGCCGGCGACCTCGGGCTGAAGATGAGCGACCTCGGAGGCGCGCTGGCGACCATGCTGGGCGGCAATTACGTCGAGTATTTCAGTCTCGACGGCCGTTCCTATAAGGTGATCCCGCAGGTCCGGCAGAACGACCGCCTTACCACCGAGCAACTGCTCGCCTATCAGATCCGCGCCAACAGCACGATGGTGCCGCTGTCCACCGTCGCGCACCTGGAGCAGAAGACCGTTCCGGAGGCGCTCAATCATTTCCAGCAGCTCAACGCCGCGACCATCTCGGGCGTCGCCATGCCGGGCGTGCCGATGGGCGATGCGCTCGCGACCATGAAGGACCTCGCGAAGTCGCTGCCGGCCGGTTACACCATCGACTTCGCCGGCGCGTCCCGGCAGCTCGAGCAGGAATCGGGCGGTTTCGTCACAACCTTCCTGTTCGCGCTGATCATCATCTATCTCTCGCTTGCCGCGCTCTTCAACAGTTTCGTCGATCCCGTCATCATCCTGGTCTCGGTCCCGATGTCGCTCGCCGGCGCGTTGATCTTCATCAGCGTCGGAATCGGTGGGGCGAGCATCAACATCTACACCCAGGTCGGTCTCGTCACCCTGATGGGCCTGGTCAGCAAGCACGGGATCCTGATGGTCGAGGTGGCGAACGAACTGCGCGCCGCCGGCAGGAATCACGCGGAGGCGATCATCGAGGCGGCGTCGATCCGGCTGCGGCCCATCCTGATGACGACGGCGGCAATGGTGCTCGGGGTCGTGCCCCTGATCACGGCGAGCGGCGCCGGTGCCGTCTCCCGCTTCAACATAGGGCTTGTCATCGCGACCGGCCTTTCGATCGGCACCCTGTTCACTCTCTTTGTCGTTCCGGTCGCCTATGCCCTGATCGCCCATTGCGGGCAAGGAAGCACGCCCAAGGCTTCCGAACTTGGTTTGCGACAGCCGGTCGGCAGGGACACATGACCAGGGGATTAGGCAAGCTCGCTCTCTTGATCGACGGCTTCAACTTGCGGTCCACAACGCGAGCCTTGGGATTCGACGTCGATTACAAGCGGTTTCTTGAACAGTTCGAGAGCCGCGGGACGGTACTGCGCGCGTTCTACTACACCGTTCTGGTAGCGGATCGGGATTATTCCTCCGCGCGGCCGCTGGTGGACTGGCTCGACTACAACGGCTTCACCGTGGTCACGAGGACGGTCAAGGAGTTTGTCGATGGCCGAAGGTCGGCCCCGGCGACCAGCAAGCGGCGGGTAACGTGGAAAGGGAGAGATCAATATCTATCTATCGATAGGTGACTGATTCGATCGATTGCGGTTGCTCGGCGTCGCGAGGAAAACCTCGGAAATCGCGTACAAGATTTGCTCGTAGGCCGCCTCCACTCTTCCGATTAGTGCCGTCTTCCACAGTCGAAAGCATTTGCCGGCCTCCATCCAATCGGAGTATCTATCAATAGATAGATATTGGGGGCCGGCGAGGTGAAAACGTCATCACCTCGCCTTAGATGGAGGACACAAGGAAGTGAGTATTGCGGCCCGCGTAAGCGCTGGAGCCTGGACCTGGCCTGGGAAGGGCTGGGGCCGGTCTGGAGCCTTCTTACGGCGAATGCTTCAATTGAGAAAAATCTGCGGACGCTGTGCCAAGGTCGACGCTTGAGCGTGGGGGCCGACTCTACGCAGGAGTTTTTCGGCTTCTTTCTGGATTGCCTCCATCGCGCGAACGTACGGAAGGTTGCCGTAGCTAACTCGCGCGACGCCGAGGTGGGCGAGGCGGTCGTTCGCGGGGACGCCTTCCATGTACATCACGTTGACCGGAAGAGAGACCTCCTCGCAGATACGGCCGATCAAGCTTTCCTGCTGCAGCCCCGGGATGAAGAATCCGAACGCGCCGGCGTCCGCGTAGAATTTGGCCCGCTCGATGGCCTCGTCTACGGATTTCGCGGGATCCTTTTTGCTTCCGAGAAAGAGATCGGTCCTCGCGTTGATGAAGAGTTCAACCCCCTTCTGCCCCGCCGCCCTCCGGATCGCGGCGATCCGCTTCGCCTGACGATTGACTGTGTAGAGTCCGGATCCGTTGACGACCCGGTCTTCGAAATTGATACCCACGACGCCGAGGTGTAGCAGCCGTGAAACGTTCTTCGCCAGTTCGTCGTCGTTCTCGCTGTAGCCGCCCTCGAAATCAACGGCGACCGGCACGTTCACGGCCTCTACGATGCCTGCCGCAAGCTCCTCAACCAGCGTCCTCGGAACCCTCTCGCCGTCTTCGTATCCCAGTGCAGCCGCGACCGCCCAACTGCTCGTGGCGACCGCCTTGGTTCCCGCCTGGACGATGGCTTTGGCACTGCCCACGTCCCATGCGTTGTACAGAAGAAGCGGTTTCCCCTTCACGTGGAGCCTCGAAAATTTGTTCGCTTGGTCGCTCTTGCTCACAACGCTCTCCTTTTTGTTTCACAGCTTCGATGAGGCATTTCGACGAGCCTGGCTGGGCTGGGCGCGGGGAAGGCGATGCTTGGATCATTCCAGGGCCGCCTCACTTGGCGGCCTCTTCGCGAAACTCTTTTCAAGAACGACTGTCAGGAAAACAGAGCCGCACCGGCGGGCGTGAACTTCACGTAGGTCCCGCTCTCGAACGAAGCCGCCACGCCGATTATGATGGCGCGGCGGCTTTGACCTGGTGGACCCGGACGATGGGCAATGTCCGGTGAACGCAATCTACGCAGCTGTGAGCTTGCACAAATGAAGTCGCGGGTTAAGCTTGATGCCGGAGAAAAGGGTTAAAAACCCCGCGAATTTACGGGGCGCGTGGCCTGATTTTTGCGGTGCAACTGCCGGTTTTCGGTACTGGTCGAAAGTGCGCGGTCACGGCAATGCCGCATTCGCTGGCTCATCTGGCGATAAGTCGGCGCCCTGGGCGAGGGCGCGGGTGACTAAGAGAACCCGGAGTTGAGCGCAGGTTCTGCACCGCCAGCCGCAAGCGGCGCTCCTCCGGGTCCCCTCACTGAAACAGCACCCAAGACGGGGCCCTGATAAGTCTCCCGGTTGCAGCTCACGCGGGCACGCGGCGCTTTCGGTTTTAATGGGCATGGGGTGTTATTGCCTTCAACCGCGAGAGGCCGCCCACCTGAGCCGGCTTCAAACTCCAAACGAATGCCTCATCTGGATCACCATGCGCTGGACGGCGTAGGTGTATTTGCCCTGTGCGTATTGTTGGTCAGCGAGGTAAAGGGTAGCAATAATGCCTGCAGCTATCAGCAGTCCCTTCATGAGAAATTCTCCAAAGAATCGATGCGATTCGCAGAGCCAGCGCAGTTGAGCCTCCTACCCCAACTCTCTAAGCAGGTGCTCAACTTCTTGCTCGTGAAGTGTCTGTGCGTCTTTCAATACGGCCAGGATCTTTCAGGCTTCCACGGTATTGTGGCCGTCCCGTTCCATACTCACTATCAGCGCCTCTTGAACAGCGATGGCGCGTCTGCCTTCGGCTGCTGCCGGCCTTACATGTCGATCCCGAAGAGCGCGAAGAGGAGCGAGGTCGCCATTCTCACAATGGCGAAAAGCGCGATGATCGCCAGCCATGGTACGGGGCGTGAGGCGGTAAGATCGGTTGCGGGCTTAGAAATTGCGGTCATTAAAATACTCCAAGCACAATGCAATGGAGCGACGCTAGACAGCGACTGTTGCAGGCGGATTTCGCGAATTGTTTCCTCTCTGTTTCTTGGGAACCGGCTTCATTGGGAACCCGAGCCCGGTGTCGGTGCCTGAAGAAGCTACGCCGCCGGGCTCGAAATACATTGTCCCGGCGGCGCCCTGTTGCAAACTGGGCCCCGCAATTCCCAGTGCCATCGAATTAGCAAAGCCGGTGCCAAAGCGTCGGTGCACTTGTGGACAGAGGCCTCGGAGCAACGCGACGTCGTCCCGCCTGTGAGCGTAGGTGTGCACCGGCAGGGCTCCGCAATCATACGGACTCGAATTTCATCGCGCTGTAACGGACGCCGCCCTTTAATCCCTGCATCCTTTACCTGTTTATATTTGCGAATTGCCCGGCAAGCTTTCTGCCGGGTTTTTCGCGCGACCGCCCAACAGCGCATGTCAGCTCAGTGTCAGCTTCTCGAACTACATCTGCGGTTTTGGGGTTGTCCCGGTGCGAAAGAGATTAGCCACGGTGGGTTTGACCTACGCGGCCCTTCGCAAAGAATGCCTCCACGCCGTTCGGCAGCGGCCCGGCTGCGAAACGATCAGCGGCATCCAGATCATTCGACAGAACGATGGGAGTTTCGCGGTAAAGGTTACTCTGTACGGGGCATCGCAGACGCGGCTCGCGGATCGAGCGATGAAGGTCGTTCAGCGAGAGATGCGGCACCGGTTTTCATTTGATCGAGCGAACTTTTGGTTGAGGTGAGCCCTCATTTCCTGCCAGGCGCTCAAGTCCCGTGTGATCAATTTGGGCCATGAACCTTTTGCGCCCTTTGTGCCACCTAATATCAACGGGATTTTGCAATCACCTTCCCGGGGCTAGGACCAGCGCCGTCTGCAATCATTTCAAGCAGGCGGCGTTGTGTTGTCGGGGGCCGCAAACCAACCCGCATCAAAAGTGGAAGGCCCCAACGCGGGGCTGGCTGCGTCGAGGACTTCGGATGGTGCTGAGACGTGGGAAACGCGCATTTTCCAAATCGTTCCCGCGGCCAACGTCTGGGATGCTGGGAACCTTACGCCAACCTGAAACTTGGATCCCCCGTTCCGGGCAGGGAACCAGAAGGGAGACGCCATCATGGAACGCCGTCGGGTGAAGCATGGTCTCACACTTGAGGAGAGGCTGGCGAATGAAGCGAAAGAGCTGAGCGCGGGCCAAGAGCATGCCGCCCTGTGTCGAGCGCGACGCGCTGATCCGCCGGGCGCGGCAGAATGAAGCCGCAGCGCACATGACGGATTGGTTGCAATCGCCCGGTTTGCAGTCGCCAATCTAGCTAGGGAACTAACCTTCAGAGGGGCCTCACTGAGGCCTCCTCCCGGTTCATAAATTTCAGCATGTGGATGGCGAAACGCTCTTCGGACAGACGCCGTTCGATGAAGTGCATCTCGACGTCGTTGAGCCTGGTGCGCAGCAGTCCCTGGTAACGCTCGATGTTTTGCTCGTGCGCGCGCAACATCGCGATCTTTCGCTCTTCCATGTACGCCCCCTTGGTTCTTGGAGGTGCTTTCGCGCCAATTCCAGCCAGCGTACATGCAAGAGTCAATGCCACAGTGACGGTGACTTGAGGTGGCCGTCAAATTGTCAGGAGCGGGGGATGCCGCCTTGAATTGCGGGGAGATCAGCCCATGCGTCACGAAACTGCAATGCGAGATTGGTGAAATCTTCACGGACCATCCTGCGACGGATCACCAGCGCGGGTAAGGCGCGGTCACTCGTGTTACGCGGCCGAGTGGCCCCGCTGACGCCCTGCGGGACGCTTAGGCTGGATCGTAAGCCGATAGGCGATGAGCTTGGCCCCGTCGAAAACCTCCAGGGCCGTATCGCAGACCGGACAGCGATACTCTCCTTTAGGGCCAGGTTCGGACCACAACTCCAGCCGCTTGAACCCGGCCCCACAGCTAGGGCAGGTTATGTCCGATTTTTTCATATACGCGTCCCCAAGCCGCTCGTGGCCGATGACACTTTAGCGAACGGTGCGCGGCGGAACTATGTCCTGTGGAGAACGCTGCTATCCAGCTTAGTTAGGTTGCGATAGCCGGTATTCGTGTCAATCACGCGCATAACCCCGCAAAACTACGGCTGCGAAAGCGCTGATCAGTTCTGCGCCAAGGTTTTTCTGAATGCCCCCAGAGGTCGTTATGAGGTGATAAGGCCTTTGATCACGATAAGAAATTCTAAGTATTTGCCTCGTACGCTCGGCGAATGGAGCACGCATCGGCGGAAACATTCCGACAGATGGCGCGGCGAAACTACATTCGTCTCGCTGCATGGATGACGCGTGACGGGCGCGTTTCTGAACCGGCGCGGGCGCCAGAGGCTGCGCGGCTTGAAGCTCAAACCAGGTCGCCCCAACCGGCCCGGCAACCTCAACCTCCGCGGCGGTGAGGCGGAGCCGGTGCGCCGGAAATGGGCGCATGTCCGAGGATAATACTCTCAGGCAAACAAATCCGCACCGGCGTGAACTTCACGTAGGTCCCGCTTTCGTGATACTCGAGCCAGCCCTGCGCGATCGCGAACTGCAGGCCGGCCCAGTATTCCGCCGCCGTCGTCTTGTCCTCGTAAAGCATCTTGCCGTTGACGTACTCGATGTAGATCCGGCCATCCTTCAGCGGCGGGAAAGAGTTGGCGTGCTCCAGCAGCCGGCGAGCGGCTGGCGTAGGGGCGATCTTCGGCAAGCTTTTTCATGCTGCGGCTTTATCTTCCTTATAGTCCTTGCTCTGCTATCCCGCACGCTCTTCATCGTCGGGTCACGCATATTGCCGGGCCAGATCGTTGCGACAGTTAGGGATGCGAAGGCGGGGCGGGTGTGCGCTTAATCCGAGGCCAGCGCAGTTTTGAATCGAAAGGCGCCACTCACGCGCGCCCCCTTGCCGGTTTTCAGAAATGAAAATCTAAACGGGATGAAATCTAGCCCCGGCAAGAGCCATATTGCACTTGTCCACATCGATGCGGATTACGTGGAAACACGGCAAAGGGCCCCGACGCGGGGTTGGATGCGTCGACGGAAGTCGACGGACCGGGGGCCTCTACCTGAGACCCATCCGCGCTACTGCCATTCCCGCAATCTCGCGCGGATCGCTGATGCCGGCTGCATGGATGTCGATAACGTCGCGGGCCACCATCCTGCAAAGTGGATCGTCACGATCAAGCACGCCCAGCAAATGGAGCGCCTGGCCGAAGGCCCTGTTCAGAAGTTCGATTTCCTCAGGCACGCGTTCGCGGCCCTTCAACAACTGAGTGATTGGCATTGTTCCTGCCTTCAGCAAGTTCGCCTGGCAAAAGCTAGATTCCTCTCATTATAGCACAGCGGATTCCAAAAGACTTCTCTGCGACGCGAAGGCGGGGTGGTGTCGGTTGTGTGAGGGCCGGCTTAGCTCACGAGTCACTTTCCGAATGCTTTTTTCCAACCGTGAGGGCTTTCGATCGTATATTTTCTAATCGTTGTCTCCGCACGCACTCTTGCATTGCGGCTGAGATTGATTGATGGGCTCTTCAACCCATAGGGTGTTTTGCGTTTTGCGCTCAATCGTTATTGTGGTCTTGAAGCACCCGAATGCACTATCATCCACGGCAACAACTTCGTAAGGCGTCCACTTTCGAATTTCGAATTCGTAGGGCGCATCCATTCTCCCGATTTGTTGCGCTCCAATCGCCTGCACCGAAGATGTCCAACATTCCTTTCGATCCTTGATGCAGGCGATGCTGAAGGTGTTGTTCGGATAGCCCAATCCTTTGCCGGCAAGCGTTCCAGAAACTGCAACAACTGCCTCGCTGTCATAAAAATTCTTGGGAGCAAACATGATAGCCATATCGTCGGGCTGTTTATCTCGCGCTTGCAAGAATAGAAGTGAACCCGCACCAACGATTAGGCCAATCAGTCCTCCAACAAGAAAGACAGCAGACTTCATTTTCTTCGCCCAGATGTACAGAAAAACGCGGGAGCGACAATCCGTTCTGTCTGTGACGGCCGATTCAATGGAATAAATGTGACAACGCCGTTCTTAGGCGTTCGCATTCGACAAAACCCGAGGCGTATTCACATTCGATCATGGCAACGCGCCGCTCCTGCTGATCGCGCTGATGAATCAAGATTTCAGAACGGGACATTTGGTGAGCGCCGTCAGGCGTGACGACGGTGCAATTACCATTACCAAAGCAGGTTGTGACATCAGCTGCGGCTGGATCGAGCATAAATGCTATTATGGTAACGATGAAGAGGATGCTGCGCACCGAGTCATTCATTTGCTTTGATCCCATCGCGCGCCGTAGTTGCCCAGACCACAATATCGGGAAGTTCGGGCTTATTTGTTTGCATTAGCCATCGCAGGCCGTCGTGGGGCGGCATTTGATATTCGCGCGCCGGAAAGATGGCTGCAGAGATGTCTGGCGCCTCAAACTGGGCTTCATGAACGCATGGTCTGTTGATCTGACCATCAGGCCTACGTGTAGCGACCTGCGGCCTGAATTTTGGCATTTTCACCCCGTTCGTCCCCAGCCCAACACCAAGGGGTAAATGGCCTCGGAGTGTCCCAAAAAATCCACCCCATCCCGCCGCCACCATAAGGCGAGTGAGCCGGGCGGGGCAACTAGCCCTCGGTTTCTTCAACACCACCGCCATCATGGCCCGCATTGCCTCGGGCCGCGTGGATCCAGTCTATTTCAGCGACCACACCAACGGTGCCACTCATATTCAGCGACTTTCTTACCGCGTGTGAACAGCGCGATAGTCGGGAAGAGAATGCCGCCCAAGAAGCCCAGGAGACAGAACCCGCCGAAAAGAATGACGGGTATCAGAAATAGTATCGTGGCTGTGCCTTTCGGAAAATAATCCGGAAAGATGACGGTCGCGACCCAGCCAAGGCAAAATGCAACTACTATCCAGCGAGTACCCGTCATCGATTTTGCCTACAGCCCAAACTAACCCTTAGTCTTCCCCTTCAACCCCAACTCCACCAGCCGCCGAATGGCCTCCGGCCGGCCAGGCAGGTCGTCTTGTTTCCGGCGCCAGTCGTCGAGCGTGCGGAGAGCGTCAACCGTCATGCGGACGGTCACAGGCTCGCTCTCGACCGAAGGCCTACCGCGCTTTGAATTTTTAATGTTGTTTATTGTTGACGTCATAAAGTTAAAATGGCATTAATTAGCGAGACGAGCAATCGCTCGATTCTTAGGGGCGGGAAAATCATTACATGACAACGACCGAAACGGACAATAGAGACCACCTCGTTGACCTTTCTCATACTCAGGTGGGAATTTCGGATCTGAAGACTGCGACGGATATTATCTACTCGCTAGTCATAACGATGGGGACGAAGACCAATTGAGATGGTGGCCGCTAAGCTTCTCGACGACGCCCACGTTCTTTCCGAACAGTTCTCAAAAGCATTCGGCGCCAAAATAGCCGCGCTGCGCCAGATCGATGGACTGGACGTGTTAGCGGAAGCTGCGGAATAACAGCGCTTGGCTGCCAGTCATTGCCTGATACCTATCAAGCCCGCGCCGCCGAGACGCCTCACCTGAAAGGGTGGGGCGTTTTACAATTGAGGGTAGGGCTCCGGTCATGGTGGCTGGCTTTACCCCCGTCGATCTTCAAAGGTGAACAGCGCTTTCATGAGCGGGCCGTCGTCGTCCCTAATCTCGATGGCCAAGCGATGTGCACCGATCGTCTGCTCCATCACCAATTCCGCCAAGGTGCGGGCGGCCTCCTCCTGTGCTGCCTCAATGGACGGAAGCTCGATTCCCAGCTCATCAAAGATGACGGAATCGCCGTCCAGCAAATCAAAAAAGTAGCGTGTCATAGGGCCGCCCCGGATCATTGATCGCCAGGCCAAACGGCAGAGGCGGGCAAACGATGCGAAACTCGAATTAGGACACGCTCAAATCCAACTCAGGACACTAAAGGCTTCAAATACGGATAGCGGGCCGGCCAGACCATTGGATGCATTGTGGAAAATGATATGGCACAAACTGCATGTTGGGTAGCTAGCCGAAAGGCGGCCGGGCCCTGGAACACGGAACCGAACCGTTAAAGCAATGGGTGCCTGCCGCTAGGCGCCCGATCCTAGTACTTCTGCACAGTGATTATGACTTTTTGGAAGTGTCTGGGTAGACGCGCTCCAATTTGGCGCGGGCCTTTTCTGTCGCCAGATTGTGGAGACGATCGACCAACCGCGCATTGACGCTGCCCTCGGTGAGCATGCACGCGTCCTAGAAATGAGTATCGCGGGCAAGACAGCGCGAGAGATTGCCGCAGTGTGCTGCCTGGGCGGCGGCAAGGCCGGCGAGCGGAAGGCTGTTGCTGCGCAGGACGCCGCGTTGGCGGCGCTCGCCGCGTAGCCTGAAATCACGGTCTGGCCTTAGTTTGAGCAGGAATCGCCGATCAATTCACCGTCACTATAGCGGAGGAGACGGCGAGACGTGGCGAATGAGCGGCAGCGGAATGTCTGTGCAGGCCAGATCGTGGTTGATGGCGCTCCTCTGCGCTGCAAGGTACGCCACCTGACGGCTTCCTCCGCAATTGTACAAACTCCTGACGCACCCTTCGTGCCCGCAGCCTTCGGCTTGCGCGTTCCGAGCATCGGACTTGATACAAATTGTGCTGTAGTGTGGCGGGACGGGCGGCGCCTCGGCGTGACGTTTTTTCCGAACTAACCGCGAACTTTCTTTCGGGGGCGCGTCCCTCGGTCGGAGGGTCGGACCCTATTAATTAAGACGGGCAATGTGCTGCCCAACGCGACGTAGCGCCGGTTCAATCCCGGCCATCTCCCTTTTCATAACTCGGTGACATTCGGCTCCGTTGTCATCGCGCGAAACTGAGACTCCACGGAGTCTCTTTTTTCGACATTCCATATTCCGATTTTAAGGAAACGACATGAGGAAATCAGAAGTCGCCCGCCTCTTGGCGCGGCGGCTCATGCTTAGGCCGACCAGACTTGCGGCGCTGGTACAACGATTAGCCGTAAGTGGCCAGATGCATAGCTATGTAGGTCCGCCTTACGCCGACGTCTCAATGATCGAGGCCGCCCGCATGCTGCTGGCCGGCGTTGTCGACGAAGGCATCGCAGCGGCGCCCAGCGTTGGCGCGAAATACGGTAGCTTACGTGGGCTGGGATCGAGTCTTAAGGAAGCGTTGGCTCATGCGCTGTCGCGGCCCGACTGCCTGGCGCCGATTTGCAGCAGCTTGGAAATCCACGCGATTGAAAATCCATACGTGCTGCTCACCGTGAGTACAGCGGACGGTGCCAAGACGACCGTTTTTGGCGACATGCCAGAGGTGGAAAACGTTGATCGTGTCGTGACCGTAAGCGGCGCGGCGTTATTCGCAATCAGTCAAGAGCTCGCAGGAATGCCTCCGGGCGAGGTTGATGATTTGCTTAGGAGGATGTAGGGGCGGCGTGTCGCGCTTTGTCGAGACGCCGCTGATGCCGATGGTCGATGCTGTTCGCCTCGGCTCGAGCTACGCAACGCCGCAGGTGGAGAATTACACTCGTATGATCTGGCGCGGCTGTTGCTCGGAACGCGAAGATATAAGCTGCAGGCTCAGATGAGCGAGAGATCACCGGCGGAAGGCTCAGCTGCCGCGCGATCTGGAAGAGCCTGCGCCGCGCGGGAGTTCCCGTTGCGCTGCGCTGGACGCTTTCGCCTTGAGGCCCGCGATCTCGCCGATCAAATCCTCTATCCGCTTCTGAAGGTCTCGAATCTGCTCCCGGTCTTCGCGTCGATTGCGCTCGAAGCCGTCGATCGTGCGTTGTGCAGCGCGAACGTCGGCCTCCGCGTTGCGCAGCGCCGATTGGAGGGTGCCAAGGTTCCGGACAAGATCGTCCCTCTCGATCGTGAGTCGCTTCAGAGCGGCGTCCTTCTCCTTCCGCTGGCTCTCGGCCAGGGCTGTTCGCTCCGACGCGGCCAGCGCGTCGTTCTCAAGATCCTCAATGCGGTTCCGAAGCCTTGCGTTCTCTTCCCCAATCGTACTGGTTGATGTCGTGGGTGTGGCTGCCCAATACTTGGCGAGAACAAGAAGGATTTGCTGGGAGGTTTCGGTCGTCAGGTGCTGCAGCTCACGTTTCAATGCACCCGGCAGGTTGGTAGCGAGGGCTGGGCTCGGGGTGCGCCGTCGAGGCATGCCGGCAATGATGGCCTTGATCCGATTGACGTTTCCTCCTCCCAATCGGACCCGGACCCGCATAGGATTGATTTCTTCGCCCTCTGCAATCAATGCTTGCGCAGCCGCCAAGATTTGGGAATCGGTATACTTCTGCGGACGGGACATGGGATTTGTTTGATTTATGCTAACTTATTTTACATCCGGTTCCATTCCGATGAAAGACGAGAATGAGCTTTCTTGATGTCATTCCCCACACGTTGTTTCGCCTGCTGTCGTCGCCGGCGCATGTTCGCAACGTCGCGGTCCTGGAAGCCATCTTTGATCAGTTCTTCGATGATTTTGCTTTCGCACCGAAGAAATCCGAAGTGCTGCAGGTCATTCGGCAGGTGCTTGTGAATCCGGATTTCCGGAGCGTCTCTGAGGACGACGGGACAAGCCCGACTCCGGAAACCGCCGATCACGTCATCTATGGGCGATTGCGTGAGGATGGCTGGATCATGGAAGTGGCGAACCGAAAGGCCGCCGAGGTCTACATGCCCCGTGAGGCCCACGCTCTGCTTTCCTCGCTGATCACGCTCAAGGAGGAGCTGAAGGTCGATATCTCGGCCGAGGCGAGCCTGATCGACAGCGGCATCATCGCGGCCTACCAGGACCCCGTGGGCAAGGTCATGAACATTGGGAGCGCGCGCCGCCAAGCGGTACAGCTGCGGCGTTCGATCGACGGTGTTCTGACATCACTCCACCGGATCGAAGAAGACTTGATGCGGTCCGAAGGCCTTGCCGACCTGTTGGCCAGATTCATGGAGCGTTTTGTCGAGAAAATACTGCTTGAGAATTATCGCGCGCTCAAGGCATCTGCGTACAACCCGATGCGCTTCCAGCGCAGCATCCAGACGAATACCGACCGATTCATCAATGACGAGGGCCAGGTGGCGCGTGCCGCCGTTGCGCTTGCGGATCAGGGATTGGTCGCCGACATTGCTACGGCCGAGTCCCAGATCATCCAGGATCTCATGCGCATCCGCGCTGTGTTTGCTGGTCTCGGGGAAAAGCTCGACGTCATCGACCGCTTTTCGCATCGGCTCGAGCGCCGGATTGCGACGACCGTGCGATACCAGGAGACGGCTCGAAACGTCCGCGAGGAGCGGCTGCGGGATGCGATCCGCCTGGCGTTCACCCATTGGAGCGCCGGCAACATCGAATGTGTCACGCCGCTCGTCGAAATCCCGGTTCCCTACTCGACAGCGACTCTGGCCCTGGCCAAGAAAGCGCGCGAGCCGGTCGAACCGCAGACGCGGGAGCCAAAGATGGTTGATCCGGCCGACGTTAAGCGCGAGCAGATGATCGACGCCTATGTCACCGCGATGGATGTCACTCCGCGTGCCGTCGCCGAACGTATGCGGATTCTGGTGCCGGATGATGGCGGCTTCTTCGATCTCGACCAGTTCGAGCCCGAATCCGCGCGCGATATCGCGATCCTTTACGAGGCGCGGGCCGGGGCACTCGCATCGAACCCCGAATTCGAAGTGCGAGCGAGCGCGTCTCGGACTGTGAACCGGTTTATTTCCGGACCCGGCGTTCTGGTGCGCCGCAGACAGGGCAAAGCATGACCTACTTCTCGCGTTGGGCGACCCGGCAAGCCGCCCAGGATCCTAATTTCAGCGCCGAGCAGCTGACCGAGACCGCAAACCGCCTCCTGCATCGGCAGTTCGTTGCCCGCGGCGATTTCGGCGGAGCTGCTCATTTCGACCGCATCGCGAGCAACCTTGACTACTTCAAAGATCTGTTCGCAAGCTTCGGTTTCAGGTTCGTCTTCAACGATACCTGGGGCTATGCAGGATTCGTCAGCCCCGTTGCCTATAGCAATGCGCGGGTGCCGACGCAGGAAACCATCGTTCTTCTCTGCCTTCGCATGCTCTACAACGAAGGCGCCGAGAAAGGATATTTCGTCGACTCGAGCGCGCAGATCCTCGTCGAAGAAGAGGAGATCCAGACCGTCTTCTCCTCCATGGGATCCCGAACCCTCAAGCCTGGGGAGTTGCGAGCGATTCTGACAACATTCAAGCGCAAGGGTTTGGTCACCTTCGACCAGAGCCACTCCCTGCAGGTGTCAGCCGATATCCTCATCCGCCCAACCATTACCGAGGTGGTCGACGGTTCGTTCCTGGCCCGAATTGAGGTCTGGGCAGGTCAGCCAGCGCGGGCCGCTGAAATTGCCGCTGGCGAAGATGATACCACAGATGACGACTCCGACGTTGCTCCGGAGCCATCATGATTCCGGCCTTCGTGTTGCGGAACATTACCGCCGTCAACTTCTACCTCTATGCCCAAGACTTCCCCATTTCCGGGCGCGGCAATGCCGTCTTCCTCGGTGGCAACGGATCGGGCAAATCGGTTCTGCTCGATGCGATCCAGATCGTCATGACGGCCATGAACCGGCGTTACCTTGACCTCAACAGCCGCGTCTCCGAGGGAGGGCGCAGTACGAGAACCGTGCGAGAAGCCTGTCTCGGTCTCCTCGACGACGGAGAAGGCTATCAGCGCGAAGCCTGCTTGACATATATCGCTCTCGGTTTCGAGGCCGTCGACGGATCACGTCGCTGCACGGCGGGAGTCTGTCTCGAGGCGAAAGCATCTCTCAGTGAGGAGAACGTCCTCGGCCTCTTTATCGTGGAGGGCGAGATCCTTGGCTTCGCCGACTTCGTGCATCCGAAACCCAAGGGTTTCGAGGAGAAGGCGTGGCAATCCTTTCTGGATGAGCAGCGTCGCAAGGGCCGCAACGTCCAGACCTTCCAGCGGCAGAAAAATCAGACTTTCTTGCGAGAACTTTACTCGATCATCAACGCGAACGCCCGCGGCACCCAGCTCGATCCCGATCGTGCGCGCGCGGCGCTGCGCCAGGCGCTTTCCTTTGACATCGGACAAATCACGAGCGTCACCGATTTCGTCAAGCGCTTCCTACTCGACGATCTTCCGATCGAGATCGAGACCTTTCAGGCGCGCTATAACACCTGGCGCGACATGCAGAAGACCATCGAGCGCGTCGAAGCGGAGATCAAGACGGTCGAGACAATCCGCTCGGCATGCGAGCGGGTCACGGAAGATCAGTTCAACACGCGGATGTGGAACTACGCTGCTCAGCGCGCGGAGTACGATCGATACGGTGCCTTCATCGCCAAACAGCGTCAAGAGATCGACGAGATGCAGGAGCAACTCGAGAGCACAAGATCTTACCAGCACACGCTGGGCGAGGCGATCGAGCAGACCCGGCGCCGGCTGGAAGCTATCAAGGACCAGATCGACGGAACGCCGGCCTATAAGCAGATCGAGAAGGCGGAGGCTGAGAAGAACAGTCAGGATGCCATCCGCAGGGCGGCAGCCATCGAGGCCAAGCCGATCTTCGATGGCCTCAGCGCCTTGCGCGAAGCCGCAACGAGCCCCGCATTTCCGACTGATTTTATAGGCATCGCAGATTTTGCCTCGCGCCTGACGTCGGGCCTGTTTGGCAACTACGATGCCGCCTGGCCCAAGTCCCCCAAGCAGATCGCGGCCCTCGTGACGGCCGTGCCGCAGCTATCCGACGCCCGGGTTCGGCTCGACGAACGCTATCAGAACGCCGCATCCGACAAGGCAAGCCTCGCCAAGGAATTCGAGGAGGGGGATCGCGTTCTGAAGAAGCTGCGATCGGGCGGTACCTACATGTCCAACGACACGCAGAACTTCCTGGCCGACATGGCGAAGATGCGTGTGCCGGCGCAAAGCCTTTCGGAGGTCGCCGATATCGCGCCTGCCTTTGCCGAATGGCGCGCAATCATCGAATCGATCCTCGGCGATTGGGCCGATGCCCTCATCATCGAGCCGCGTTTCATGGACCAGGCCTACCGGCATTTCGACAGCCACTATAAAGCAACCAGGGCCAAGCTGATACAGTCGGAGAATGTGCTGGCCCAGGACCAGAGTGTCCGCTCCGGCACGTTAGCCGAGGCGGTGGTCACCAATAATTCATATGCCCGCGCGTTCCTCAACGTGCGGCTCGGTCGGATCATTCGGGCGCGCTCGGCCAATGATATCCGTAAGGGCGACCTCGCGGCATCAGCCGACGGCAAATACGCTCACGGCCGCGGTATCGAGTATCGTCAGCTCAAGCAAATTCCGCGGCTGGGACAATCGGTCCGCGAGCAGCAGATCGCCCAGCTCAGTGAGCAGCAACGCGAGCTCGAGACGAAGTTGCAAACCGCGCGGGACAATGAGCGCCGATCATTCGCCGTTCTTGAGGCCGTCAAGCGCGCAGAAACTGCCCTCGTGACCACTCGGGGCGCGGCGACCCAACTGCTCGAGAAGATCGAATCCGCGGATCGTGAAAGCGAGCGCCAGGCGGCCCTCATTCGCGACCTCGAGGCCGAATTGCCCCAAGGGGTGATGGAGGAAAAACGCGAAATCGAGCAAATGTTCGGTCAATACAAAAAAGAAAGGGACGAAGAGGAAGAGAAGGAAGACAAATTCATTGATGCCATCGGCCAGCGCAAGGGCGCCATGAATGCGAATGCAGAAGAACGCAAGAAGGCCGCTGACCGGGCTTGCGAGGCGTTCCCGCCATTCGACCGGCGCCGGCAGAGACACGATCCTGCCATCGGCCTCGAGGCATTTGTCCGCCGCGCCCGTGCTGCCTATGTGCAAGAGCGCGCCATACGCGGGCATCCCGCGCATGTCCGCAATCATTTTGAGGGTCTTCTCAAGGACAGGGCGCCGGCCCAGCGGGTGGCGAGGCTGAACGCCGCGATCCAGGACTATGTACAGGCGAATCCGGACCAGCATCCGGGATTCGAATGGACTCAATTTGTCGCCACCGAACAGACGACCACTCTCTATGACTGGATCGACTTGAGACATCGCGAGCTCACTCAAACCATTCTGCGCAACTTCAAGGGCCAGATTGATAAGGCCGTCGCCGCCCTGGTCGAGACGATGGTGCATGACTTCCTGAGCCGCCTTAGCGGCAACATCGACGCGGTCGATCGCATCAAGGACGATCTGAACCGGGCGTTGCGCAGCAGCGTCTTCATGGGGGAAGTCTATCAGATCCGCCAGGAGCGTGACCAGGACAAGGAGACCATCCGCTACCTGATCGATCGGCTCGACATCGTGGCGCCAAAGGCCACCGCGCTGATGCAGAGCAATCCGGATCCAAGCGATCCCGACCAGGTGAAAATCAAAGAGTTGATCGACATGCTGACGATCGAGAATGGCGACGATGCCCAGCATCGCCGCCGCATTCGCGAGCTGGCGGACTATCGGAGTTACTTTCGTTTCAGCATCGATATCTGCGATCCGGAGCAAGGCTACCGCAGAATCTCGGATCTCGAGCAGCGTCGCGGCAAGGCCAGTGGAGGGCAGAAGTTCGTCCCGTTCTATATCTGTCTTGGCGTTGCAGCCGCATCAGCCTACTTCAATCACCTTGGAGGCAGTCGCGATGCGCCGCCCCAATCGGCCCTTATGCTGATGGACGAGGCCTTCGAGAAACTCGATCCGGACAATATCTACAAGATCATCCGGTTTTACCATCAGCTCGGCCTGCAGCTCATCATGGCCGCGCCAAAAACGCATCAGGCGCTCTATCAGGAGACGTTCGATACATTGATTTCGATCATCCGGGTCGGTCGCGCGATCCAGGCGATCCCACAGCACTTCCATCACGAGGCACACGTTCTCTTGCGGAAGGAAAATCCGATGCATCAGCCGCGCAGCTTCTTTGAAGAGCGCGTCCGCGAGGAGCGGAGGCATGCCGCGGAATAGCCAATACACCGCCGAGACCCTGCTCAATCGGCTCCTTGACCGCTTTGAGGCCCCGCTGGCTCGCACGCGCGACATCACGCAGACGATCGACTACACCTTGGTCGGTGGTCCCGCCGCGCAAGACGAGTTTCACCGTGTGCTGCGGGATGCGGAACGAGCGGGCGGTGTCGCACTCGAGCAGGATCGGGTTGGTCGCTTCACGGGCGAGTTCGCACGGGTGCGCCTGCTAGACCCTGATAAGCTTTATCGGTTTCTGGTCAGAGCCCCCGCAGGAGTGACCGCTGCGACCGCACACCAAACAATACTCGCTGCTGTTCCCAAAATCCTCGCCGATCCATTCTTTCGGGACATCGAGCAGGAGGCGATCACTGCCTGGAGAGGCAACAAGAGCTTTCTAGGACTCTCGGTGGGCGAGGTCGACACGTTCCTCACGATTCTCCGTCTCACGTATGGCGTCACAAATCTGTCGGGTCGCGATATCGACCACCGAACCTTTTCTCGCCGCACCGTAAAGGACAGCAAGGCCCTGGAACGGATGGAAGGACGCATCGCCCAGCTGCTCAGGCGTCGTGATCCGAATCTGGTCGGCGAGGAGCCGCGAGAAGTTCTGGAGGCGAGCGGCATCGTACGCCGCGCTCACCTTCTGCAAGTCAAGGGTCCGCTCCGTCTCTCCTCCGATGCGCTGAATATCTACGGTACCGGAGGCGCTTTCATCGGCCTACCATGGCTCTCAGTTCAACACGCATCTTTGGCTCATGCCGTCGACTACGTCATTACGGTCGAGAACCCGACTAGCTTTTGGCGTTACAGCGTGGAAGTCGAGGGTAACTATCTTGCCCTTCTGACTGACGGGTTTCCGGCGCGCGATGTCCTCTCGAGCATGGAACATTTCGTTCGATATGCTCTTCTCTTGGCGCCTGATACGCCGGTGTATCATTGGGGCGATATCGATGCCGGCGGCTTGAGGATCGCCGCGCACCTCGAGGACGCTTTCGGAACTCGTATTCGACTGCATCAGATGAATGCTGAACTGGCATTGGCCTTTGGATCTCCGCTGCAGTCGCAGAAGGGCCTCGAGAGACTCTCGATGCGTTCGGGCGAAATCGGACAATTGGCGCGCTGGCTCCGCAGCGAAGCCGCAAGAATGTTGGAGCAGGAAGAGCTCGATCCGACGGTGCCCATTTTTGCGGCCAACGCACCTGCGACGTCATGAGCGCGACTAGCTAGCCGCCGCCCGCTGATCCGAGGTAGGCCGATCAAAAATCAGCGTGTCTCTTAATCAGCGGGTCTCAGGTTCGAGCCCTGGTGCGCCCACTATCGCGAAAACATCTTCCTTCAACAAGTCATAGGAAAAGTGGATGAGACAAAACGGGGCTCGTGCGACGTTTTTTGTGATTGGACATTGCACGGCCGGACTGGTGTTCGACTTTTCCTTTGTTTCGGTACCTTCACCTATTCGATACAGCCTGCAAGAGCTCGCGGGGGCTCAATCGGGGCTTGGATGCCACCGTGTGATCACGGCTCTCCTGCGGAGCCGGCTACGTTGAGGGCAGGTGCGAGATGAGTCGCATAGGTGAGACGAACAACCATTTGCGCTAATAGCTTCACGCGTGTCAGCAATGCGCGGATGTATCGGAGGATCGTGCGTGCCTGCTTGCGATCTGTTGCGATCACAAAGACTGTGCCGCGTTCGCCCGGTGTTAGGTGTTTCCGATAATCGTAGAAGCAGGCCAAAAAAACCGCGAATAGTGCCAGGACAAAACTCTTGCCCGTACGCCGCCCGCTTATCAGCCAGCCCTCTTTCGGGGCTCACGAGGTGCGCGCTTCCGTCCGGTGCAGTCGCGATAGATCGCCAGCTGCTTCGTATCCATCGGAAGTGCAAAGAGGGCAGCTATGAAGGCGAACCACGGCGCCCAAGTGCTGGCGTCTTTAAACCACGGTTTGAAGAGGTGAGGGTCGTCAGCTCATGACCGCAACGTTTGAGTTCGTCCATGATCTCGGTCAAGCCCGCATCGCGATCGATGACGGCCTTTCTGATGCGGTTCTTCAATTGGAGTCTGATCGTGCATCGCCATCACGATCGCGGTTTCCTCCTGTGCGGAAATTGCCTCGATCTCAATGTTGGTTTGAGGGGGCTGACTCCTGCCTCCTTTTTCGCACACCCATCTTGCGCGGGATTTGATCGAGCTTCAGCCTTTCCATGCGTTTGGTGCTCGGTCTGCCGCTGAGTAGTCGTTACTCCAATCTACCACGTGGTTCTCCCTTTCGGCTCGATCGCGCGATCGTGTCGCCCACTGCCCATGTGTCACGCCCGGGGGTGTGATCACGCTCCGATTGACGGGTGCCAGGGTCTGCTGCGCCGTCCCCACATCCGCGTTTCCCGTTTTGATGGTCAGGGACCCCTGTTATGCGGTTGGGGAGCTCTGTGCCGCACGAGCTTGTCAGTGATGACGTCTGAACCGCTGATGGGGAGGCTTGATGGACAAGCCAAACACTGAAATTGAAACTGAATAGTGAAAGCGATTTTTTACCAAGCCAGTTGAGAAACATTCAATCTCGATATGCCAGACATTCTATTTGGGTAGAACGGTATCCCTTCAACACTGGATCAAACGTAATGTTGAATCCGAGCAAAATGCGCGGCCACGAGATTCTGATCTTTTGGGTTTTGACGCTCACGACCGTTTTTGGTGGTTTGATTTATTTGGCTTACTTGGGGGTGGTCTATCGCATGGACCGCGATAGCCCGATCGTCGGTCAACAAATACTTACGCGCGAGGCCGTTCTTGCGAAAGACGCGCAGGAGCGCCGCGACTCATTCTTCCGCTTCATCAAGAACCGGTACGTGTGGGGTTCACTCGCTGCCATTATCGTTCTCCGATTGATCTATGTTGGGGCACATCCCCCGGTCGTCCCGGCAACTGTGGCGGCGGTGACTCCGTCTGCACTGCCCATATCTGACGGATGCGATCTTGCCGGTGCCGTAGCCGACTGCAAGGCGGTCGTCGCGGGTTTAGTCGCGAAGGGGGTGAAAGGAGCGGGGGCTCCCATGGAGGCTACCAAGTCACCTGAACATGCTGATGGGATGGATAAGCCTATTATGTCGAAAGAGGAGTGGGCTGAGTTTCAGGCGAAGGTATCGCGGCAACGGCTTGAACAATACGAGGCGGAGCGCGAGGTTGATGATGCGCGGAAGAACGTCGACAATGTAAAGCGGATGATGGAGCAGGAGCGACTCGCCGGCCGGGCGCCGCTGCGCTAATCGTCACAGCCTTTCTCGAATAGCCAGTCTTTCACGTCGAATAAGCGCGGGGCCATGTTCATGAGGTCCTTGATCACGCAATGCATGTGTTATCCCATTGATTTCGTTGGATAGGCGTTTTTCAGCACCTGAATTTCGTTTTGCGCCCACACCAGTCTTTTGCCACATGGACCATGCGATTATTCGTGTGCAGTCTAATGCGCGGGTATCCTCCGTGCTCGATTACGCAGCACGCCAGGGCGCCACGTACAGTGGCGGTCAAGGCATCACTGATCCTGAAGTGGGGCCGACGCACGGATGGCGGCACCTGTTCCAGCGGATCGCGGACAGCGTGGATATCGCGGAGAAAATGAGCGATGCAATCACTGGGCACGCTCCGGCGAGTATCCTACACTGCGGGAACGCCGACGAGTGGACACTGTGCGACTTTATCAAACGTGTCCCCGTAAGTGAGCAAATGCGCCCATAAGGAAATTCAATGTCAGTTGATAAGGCCAAAGACCCTCCGCCCAAAAAAGCGATCGCCGGCTGTAGAAGCGAAAGAAGATTCCACTAGCAAGATTGAGAACAAGCCAGATTCGTCCTCCAAGACCGAAAGCGCACCGGACGCTCCGGCACTCAAGCAAGGTATGGGCGAGGGTCAGAAAGGCAGTATCTAAAGCATACAAGGATAACTGGAACGACATTTTTGCGAAAAAGAGAAAGCGATAGCACCCGGTCGTCTGCTGCAGGGAGATCGAGTTGTTTCCAAACGGTCGAACGCAACGTAAAGGCCCGGCATTATTGCCGAGCCTTTGTTGTTTTGATCGAGCCTCAAAGCTTGGACTTAGAAGTCCATACCGCCCATGCCGCCCATTCCGCCGCCACCCGGAGGCATGCCGCCACCGCCAGCGTTCTTCTTCGGCAGTTCAGCTACCATGGCTTCGGTGGTGATCAGGAGCGCTGCCACGGAAGCCGCGTTCTGAATCGCCGCACGAACCACCTTGGTCGGATCGATGATGCCCTTGGAGATCAGGTTGACGTATTCGCCGATCTGCGAGTCGAAGCCGTAAGCATACGTTTTGTTCTCGAGGATCTTGCCGACGATGACGGACCCGTCTTCGCCTGCGTTGATCGCGATCTGGCGCGCGGGAGCCGACAACGCCTTGCGCACGATCTCGACGCCGGTCTTCTGGTCGTCGTTCTTGGTTCGAAGCCCCTTGAGGTGCTCGGAGGCACGCAGCAGGGCGACGCCGCCGCCCGGCACGATGCCTTCTTCAACCGCCGCACGGGTCGCATGCATCGCGTCATCAACGCGGTCCTTGCGCTCCTTCACCTCAACCTCGGTAGCGCCGCCGACGCGGATCACCGCGACACCGCCTGCGAGCTTGGCCAGGCGCTCCTGCAACTTCTCACGGTCGTAGTCCGAGGTGGTTTCCACGATCTGCGCCTTGATCTGATTGACGCGTGCTTCGATGTCGGTCTTCTTGCCGGCGCCGCTGACGATCGTGGTATTTTCCTTGTCGATCATCACCTTCTTGGCGCGACCGAGCATGGCGAGCGTGACGTTCTCCATCTTGATGCCGAGATCTTCCGAGATCGCCTGACCACCGGTCAGAACCGCGATGTCCTGCAGCATCGCTTTGCGGCGATCGCCGAAGCCGGGCGCCTTGACGGCCGCGACCTTCAGGCCGCCACGCAGGCGGTTGACGACGAGGGTGGCAAGCGCCTCGCCTTCGACGTCTTCTGCGATGATGACCAGCGGCTTGCCGCTCTGCACGACAGCTTCGAGCAGCGGGAGCAGCTCATTCAGCGAGGAGAGCTTCTTCTCGTTGATGAGAACGTAGGCATCTTCCATTTCCACGCGCATCTTGTCGGCGTTAGTGACGAAGTAAGGCGAGATATAGCCGCGGTCGAATTGCATGCCTTCGACGACTTCAAGCTCGGTTTCGAGCGACTTAGCTTCTTCAACAGTGATGACGCCCTCGTTGCCGACCTTTTTCATCGCGTCTGCGAGGAACTTCCCGATTTCGGCGTCGCCATTGGCGGAAATGGTGCCAACCTGGGCGATTTCCTCGTTCGAGGTGACCTTCTTGGAGTTCTTGACGAGATCCGCGACCACGGCATCCACTGCCAGGTCGATACCGCGCTTCAGGTCCATCGGGTTCATCCCGGCGGCAACCGACTTGGCACCCTCCCTAATGATGGCCGCAGCCAGCACGGTCGCGGTGGTGGTACCATCGCCGGCAGCGTCGGCCGACTTGGAGGCGACTTCGCGCACCATCTGGGCGCCCATGTTTTCGAACTTGTCCTCAAGCTCGATTTCCTTGGCGACGGTGACGCCGTCCTTGGTGATGCGGGGAGCGCCGAACGACTTCTCGAGCACGACGTTGCGGCCCTTGGGGCCGAGCGTGACCTTTACCGCATTGTTGAGAATGTCGACGCCGCGCAACATTTTGTCCCGCGCTTCAACGCCGAATTTAACTTCTTTACTCGCCATGTTTGCTTATCCTTGTGAGATGATTTTAGGGAGACGGCGCTTAAGCAGCCTTCTTCTTGGTGGCGGGGACGTCGAGGACGCCCATGATGTCGCTTTCCTTCATGATCAGCAGTTCCTGACCATCGAGCTTGACCTCGGTGCCGGACCACTTGCCGAACAGGACGCGGTCGCCGACCTTGAGGTCGATCGGGATCAGCTTGCCAGCTTCGTCGCGGCCACCCGGGCCAACGGCGGTGATTTCGCCCTGCGAGGGCTTTTCCTTGGCACTGTCCGGAATGAGGATGCCGCCAGCAGTCTTCTCTTCGGCGTCGATGCGTTTGACCACGACGCGGTCGTGAAGCGGACGGAATTTCATGCGATCCTCCTTGTTTGCTTGTTGATTTTGGATTGGCAGTCACAATATGTGAGTGCTAATCATGCGTATACACGCTCATAGGAACAAGATACAAGGGGCGACCGGCCCTCGCTGCTGGAATAGCGCCGGCTTTGGTTCTATCGGCGCGGATGCGAGGGCAAGATTTTCGGTCCTGAGACCTGCGCAATTATGCCTCTGGCAATTTCTCTGGCTAGCGTGGTCTTGCTGAAATTGGGGCGAATTATTGTTTCGTCCCGTTATCTGCATCGCAAATTTCCGTTCCTGGCTCCGCAGCGGAGACCGGTTCGATGCCAACCAGTTCGAGCCCTTCTGTCTCCACCACCCGGTTAAAGGGTGTAGACCCTCGCAAGTAATCTGGCAGACTGCGCGCGGAAATCGGGCATTTCTCGCTTCCAGCACGTCTCTGAGTTGGTCTCCGTTATCTTCTCGGCCAGTTTTTGTCGGCCTGTCTCTGCAGAGGGAATTTCCGTTCCCGGCGAAAGCGGAGACCGGTTCGACGAGGGAGAAATCCCAATTCGAGTCGTCCCGGACTGACAAGCTTTCTGACACTACCTGATCAGTCTCGGGTCACCGGGGCATGTTGACACGGCATGAGCCGTCAGGCTCATAACCTGAAGGTCATAGGTTCAAATCCTATCCCCGCAACCACTTTCGTCATAACTCAATCACCCTCCAGATCTAGCGATCTGGGTGGTTTTCGCGTTTGGACGAACCGTGGCGCGTTCAAATAACCCCTTACGCACAGCGCCAGGACCATCCACACGGCCACCCAAGCTATGAGGAGGGCAACGCAGACCACCGCCAGCCATATGGCGGCCTCCGGCGACCTTGCCCGTTGTGTGATGCGCTCCCACCAGTCCGTGCCCCATGGATTCGGTCAAAGTTTTTTCTTTTTCCGTTCTGGATTGACGCTGTCGGGACGAGCGTCGGTTAACGATGCCAAATTCCGCCCAAATTAGGACTTATGGCCGATGCCCCCGGAGGTACCTATGGTTGAGCAGCCCAAGCCGAGTGAAATCTCGAATGTGTTCGGGATGGACCACCCGCAACACATGTGGACGAAGCTGGTCTGGGAGCTGAATGGCCTCATGAGTTCGATGTCCGTTTGGAAGGACAATGAGGCGGCTCCTGAGCCGCTGTTTCACGCGTTCAATACAGCTGTCACCACATGGCACATGACCGACTGGCTTTGGCAGTATGATTGTGCGACTCGTAAGAAGCTCGCAACCAAATTTCAATTTGTCTTTGAATGCACTCCCACCGGGATAAAGCGGGGCCTTGAGAAATTCCAGGAAGCCGTAGTTCTCCACTGCGACGAGTTGAAGGTATGCCGCGAGATTGCGAACGGCTCCAAGCATATGCGGAGGAACAAGGTCGACCCCAGCATCAAAGCCCAAGCGGTTTGGGCAAAGGCAATCGATGGCGCCGGGTTCGCGAGGCCTAGTGGCTCTGCACAGTGATTTTGACGGGTTGGGTCGGCGGTCAGATTAGCTCCGGCAGGTGGTTGGGATCAACGAGGACTTCGATACTACGAGGTGTCCTGGGCTGCCTTTTGATGAGGCCGCCTCGCTCGAGCGAGAGCACCATTTGGTGAACCGAAGGCGGGGTGACGCGAAAATACTCTCGCATGTCGGGTTCCGCCGGGGGTCTGCGGTGCAGACGCGTATAGAGGTGGATGAAGGCGAGGTACTGCCCCTGTTTGGGCGTGAAGGCTTTTGCCGAAGGACTCACGCCGGCCATCCGATTCAGTTGTTCGTGCGTGCCTCGATCAAGGAGGCAGGCATGAATGTACGCTATCGGGTCGAACTCAGCCAAGTCGAGCGGACCGAACTCAAGGCGCTGCTTAGCGGCGGCAAGCATGCGTCCCGCAAGCTCAAGCGAGCACAGATTTTGCTGGCTGCCGATGCCGCGGCCGGCGACGAGGAGATCGCCAGGAGCGTTGGCGTGAGCGGCTCGACCGTGTACCGGACCAAGCGACGCTTCGTGGAAGGCAATCTGGAGCGGGCGCTGAGCGAAGAGCCGCGTCCCGGAGCGGAGCGCAAACTCACGGGCAAGGAAGAAGCCTTGCTGGTGGCGACCGCCTGTGCCAGCCCCCCAAAGGGCCGTGCCCGCTGGACGCTCAAGCTGCTGGCAGGTGCGATAGTCAATCTCACCGAACACGACAGCCTGTCGCACGAGACGGTTCGGCGACGCCTGGCGGAAAATGACCTCAAACCATGGCGCAAAGATATGTGGTGCATTCCGCAGGTCGATGGCGAATACGTCGCCCGCATGGAGGACGTGCTTGATCTCTATGCCGAGGTGCCCGATCCCAAGCGGCCGGTCGTGTGCTTCGACGAAAGTCCGGTGCAACTCATCGGCGAGGTCCCTCAGCCAATCCCGATGAAGCCGGGCCGGCTCGAACGTTACGATTACGAGTATCGTCGCAACGGGACGGTCAATCTCTTCGTTCTCCTCGACGTGCATCGTCCCTGGCGCAAGGTCAAACTTACAGAGCGACGAGCGGCAAAAGATTATGCCGAACGCGTACGTGACTTCGTCGACATCCATTATCCCGATGCCGAGACCATCCGGGTCGTGCAGGATAACTTATCGACCCACTCCGCCGGCGCCCTGTATCAGACCTTTCCGCCCGCCGAAGCCAGACGGATCTTGCGGCGGATCGAGTTCCACTTCACTCCCAAGCACGCAAGCTGGCTCAACATGGTTGAGATCGAGATCGGCGTCTTGCGGGGACAGTGCCTCGCTCGCAGGATCGACGACCCCAAGCGACTGCGCCGCGAAATCACCGCTTGGGAACGGCAGAGAAATGCTGCACGCTCCCGCATCAAATGGATGTTCACGACAGAAAAAGCCCGCGCAAAAATGGGCCGAGCCTACCCAGACGCTTCCAAAGAGTTATAATCACTGTACTAGGCTATCGGCAGGCGGGAGAAATCTTATCGACATAAACAGGGTCCGCCTGTACCTGAACTGTGCAGGTATAAACGTATTGGGGGCAGTTGAATGGAGCGCAGTGATTGTTGATGTGCTCACCTGAGCCTGTCGATTGGAAACTACCTCCAGGAAATTCTCCCCGAAGTGCGCCAATCAAGTTATTGCACCACTCTGATTGGTTGTGCCCGCCCCCCATTTCTGGAGAGTCTCTTGTAACCGCGAGCGTCCGGCCATACTTTTCAACGCCATGGCTTGGATCTCGACATGATCGCTTGTTAGGATCGGGATTTATAGTGATTGGGCTGTTGTTATTGTCACGACCAATTACAACGCCGCCCTGCGCGATCGTCGAAGAGGGTGAATTCTGGCCCTCTACAATAACGAGGTTCGGAGTGTACAAGAACGTTAGAACGAAGAGAGCGAGTGCACCCCCGGCACGGATTGCCAAGCCAGTACCTGACCATCCGACCTCCAAGAAGCCCGGTATCGTCGCTCCCAAAAGAGCGGTGCTAAAGCTGAGCAGCACACGCATCACCAGGAACAGTCTGGGATCGGCGATTGGCTCGTTGCGGACGAGCAGATATACCCCTAAGCAGACGACTACCAGCGCGGCGCATGTCGCCACTATGCGGTCGAATTGAGGACGTTCTGTTTTTTTTGACCTCGCCATTGTCGTTCGTCCTCGGACTCGCAATACGTCCTAGGAAACACGTTCAGGTCGACTGTTTTCCGTTGCTGATGATTTCTTGCCAAATCGCGAAATCAGAGCTGCCGATCAGCTGCGGCTGAGGCCCCGCGGCGGACATAGATAATTTTCCAATAGTGCACGAAAGTTTTCGTCATGCAACCCAGGGGGGCGGCGTTTATTTACTTTGTCATAATCGTTCCGAGTGCCCCTCGCATCCCTCGTGACCTAGGAAGTTATCAAGCGTCGGATGTCTGTTCGGGAAATAGGCTGGGCATCCAGCGGGAGGCGAGGGCGGTCGGAAGTGCTGCGCGGCCGTCCGTTTCATCCCCGGCGGATATACGCCGAAGAATGACAACAGTGGTGGAACTCTTTCCCTGACCGATGGCGTCCACATGGCTGATATCGGCTTGCTCGGGCAATTTGGTATCGTCTTTTGCGACATCCAGCTACGGGCACGGCGGAACGCTAGTCGCCGTTCAGCCTCCGGACCAGCAGCAAATTGTGGCCTCAGCTCACGCATAACCCCTTTTGCGGGTCCTGAAAGTTCTTGGGGTGCCTTAACGATATCGTCTCCTCAAATACTACCACGAATTTCGTTGCGACGTTCTGTCATCGTGCGACGAACGCCCATCTTCGGCCGGATAAGTCCAGTGGTGCGACCGGTAAGTCATTGATTGTTCTCAATCCGAGGTTGACTCTTAATCAGCGGGTCCCAGGTTCGAGCCCTGGTGCGCCCACCAAGCTTCTCAATAGCTTTGGGACCTTTCGAGAGAGCCATTCCGACAGGCGGTCGTGGCTGTTCCGGCAAACCGGCTGGTTTTGTTTGCCGCGAAGATCAGAAATGCCGCTCTAGGGTGGCGATTTCATGTCGCGAACGATATCGAAGCGAAGGCCTGACCGCCCGGAGCTTTGCTTTGTCCTGACTTGCGCGCCAGCCAAAGAAAGACGGAGCCATCGGAAGAGCGCGTGTAGCGAAAGAAGCGGTCCACTTGGACGCGTGATCTCGGGACGGCGTGGTCGATCACCCGGGCGTCGAGATCGCCCTGCAATCGAGTCTCTACGGCCCACGCCATCGCCGCCATGTCGTCGCGCAGGAAACGGACCTTTTCGATAGCGGCCGCATCACTGACCACGCCGAGCGTTGGTGCCATCAGAATGAATCCGATCGAACGCCGTCTCCAGAGATTTTGTACATCGACCATGGCGTTTCACCTGGATTGACCTCGGTTTGCTCGGCTGGCCGGATCAAGGTGCGAACACCGAACGTGTCGGTCACCACGGGCGTGGTCACGCGCGTCAGCGTCCCGCGCGGTGAAGCGGTGGAGGTTCCGATTGTGACCGGCACGGGCACGCTGAACCCGGTAACCCAGAAGCGCGTTGAGGCTGGTCGCTCGGAGCATTCGATCGATCGCCGATGGATGACGTCCTTCCTCCAGCGGACCCCCTTCGCTGGCGTTGTTCAGCGCTGCACCAGTACCGCGCCTAACGCGCGGTCTTCATCGATACGTCAAAGATCTTGCCACTCATGAGGAGGGCGATCTCGGTCGCGGGCAGCGGCTTCTGGCATTCGGACAACGGATTGAGCCAGAAATTGGAGTCAGGCAACATCTCGAACAGATTGCGCGCGGCGGCGCCAAGGCACACTTCGGGCTCCTTGATATAGTCGTAGATTCGCTTCTTCGATGTAAAGGCGGGGTGCCATCTCATGTTCTGGAAGCCGACTGTCGCAACATTGATCTCTTCTTGAAATTTAAGCGAACGGCGGCGTCCAGGCTTCATGGGCGCTTCCGGTGTCAGAACATAAATTTCGGTCTCCAGCAGTGCGCGATAGAATGCCGGAATAATGCCGGAATCCCTTCCCGCGGCTTGCATAAGGGCTTCGAGACTGTTCTCCGGTTCAAACATGGCAACCCTCCCAATTGAACGCGACGAGGAACTCGACGTCGGCGCCTTCAGTTAAAGCCAGATCGCGCCGTCGTCCCGGAGCCCTCGCCTCGGTTGGCTAATCTTGCTTGCCGCGCAGGGCGCGATAGATCGTATTGCGCGAAACGCCGAGGCGGCGTGCGGTCTTGCTGATGTTGTTGCCGGTTTCCGCATACGCGGTCAGCACATGCGAGCGCTGAATCTCGTGCAAATTGGCCTTGAGTCCGCCGCTGCCCGCCACCCTGCCAGCCAGGCGCTCGCCGCCCAAATGCACAAGAGCCGATTCGATCGAGGTCTCGTCGATCAAATCTCTCGGCTCGGTCAGGGACAATCGGGAAAGAACGTTGCGCAATTCGCGGATGTTTCCGTCCCAATCCAGTTCGGCCAGGCGATCGATCGCGCCTTCGGTGAGATCCATCAAGGGATCGATCTTCTGGATCAAGTGGCGGGCGATTTCGGCGAAATCGGACCGCTCGCGCAACGGCGGCAACGTCACCTCCAGCGTGTTGAGGCGAAACAGCAGGTCCGATCGGAACCGGCCCTTGGCGATTGAGTCGTCGAGATTGGCATTGGTGGCAGACACCAGGAGAACGTCGACCTGACGTTTGGTGCCACCGACCGGACGGACGGTCCAATCGTCGAGAAAGCGCAGCAGCACGGCCTGCAGCGTCACCGGCATGTCGCCGATCTCGTCGAGGAAGAGCGTGCCGCCGTCCGCTTCCTTGAACAGTCCCCCAGCCCCGCCCTTCTTGGCTCCGGTAAAAGCGCCTTCGGCGTAGCCGAACAACTCTGCCTCGATCAGGCTGTCGGGAAGCGCCGCGCAATTGACGGGGACGAAGGGGCCGGCCCGTCCACTGGCCGCATGGGCATGGCGGGCGAGTTGTTCCTTGCCGGTGCCGGTTTCGCCGCGGATGAGGATCGGCATCTTCCGGACGGCCGCGATGCCCACCTGCTGGACAACGGTTGCGATCGCCGGATCGGCGGAGACGAACTGGGTGGGGACGTCCTTGGGTGCCGGCGGCCGGGGCCGCGAGACGGCCTGGATCATCGAGAACTGACGCGCGTTCTCGATTGTCGCGATGAACTGGCTGCCGACCTCGTCCTCGAGGCGCTGACGTTCCTTGCGCCGGCCCTCATCGACAAAGGCGTTGAATTTCGTACGAAAGACGTCGGCGAAGCGGCGCCCCGGCGATGCCGGCAAGCCATGCAGCAGGACGCTTGCGGCCCGGTTTGCCGCCAGGATCCGGCCCTCGTTGTCGACGGCCAGCAGGCCCGCGCTCAACGTGTGCAGATATTCGCCGCGGTTATGGAACGCGATCAGAATATTTCCGCGGTGATGTTCGCGGAACAGGCCGTTCTCGATCTGGGTTGCCGCCATCGCGACGAGCGCCTGGGTGTGAGCCTGCCGCGACATGCAATCCGATGACGCATCCAGTATTCCGGCCAGTTCGCCATCGGGCGCGAAGATCGGTGCTGCGATGCAGGTGAGATTGTTGTAGCGCGAGAAAAAATGGTCGCGCCCGTGAACCACGATGGCGCGCTTGAGATAGGCGGCGGTGCCAAGGCCGTTGGTGCCGCAGATGGCCTCGGTCCAGACGGTGCCGGGCCGAATGCTCGCCGCGTTCGAGGCGTCGCTGAAGCTCGAGTCGGAGATGATGTCGAGCAGCAGGCCGTCGGCGTTGGCAAAGGCGATCATGAAATTGGAGCCGGCAATCTGCTGATGCAGCGTGTGCATCTCCGCGAGTGCGAGGCCGCGAATGAGCGAACAGCGCTGCTGCTCCTGACGCAGGATTGCGGCGTTCACGAACTCCGGTGAAGGCGGACGCAAGGTGTCGAGGCCAAGCGAAATACAGCGCATCCAGCTGTCATAGATATCGGCCGACAGAAGTTCTGCCGGTGGCGCTCCGCGCTGCTCGAGCGTCATCAACGCACTGTCCAGGCGCCGGCTGGCGGTCAGCATCATTGCTCCTCCTGAAATCGCTGTCTGCGATTTCCTCTTGGTCGCCGCCCGGTTTCGGGCGTTGTCGCGCGCCCGCGATTTTCACAATCATAGATCAAACAATCAAAAATCCAAATTTTCACCCACGCGCTGTTAGCGCCGCCAAACTGTTCCGTCTCGGAACAATCCGTCGCGAAGTCTGCTCCGAGGCGGATCGGCGCGAGCACTGTCGAAATTGCAAGAACGATAGAAAGATCAGGCTGTTGTGTGCTTGGCACAGGCCTTGCTCACTTCTTCAGCGGGATGGCGATCGCGTCTTGCCGGCAGAATAAAAAATTTCCAAGGGGAGGATCACTCAATGAAAGCTGCGGTGCTTCACGAGTTCGACGAAAAATTGACGGCGAAGGAGTTCGTCAGATTCCAGGACGTGACTGACCCAAAGATTTCGCGCCCAATGGACGTGATCGTGCGCATCGGCGGTGCCGGCGTCTGCCGCACCGATCTGCATATCGTCGAAGGCATCTGGCGCAGCAAGGTTGAGGTCAAACTTCCCTATATCATGGGTCACGAGAATGCCGGTTGGGTCGAAGCGATCGGGCCGGGGGTCGAAGGCGTCAAGGTCGGCGATAGCGTGATCTGCCATCCGCTGGTGACCAGTGGGCATTGTCTCGCATGCCGGCGCGGCGACGACATGCATGCGTTGGACAGCTCATTTCCCGGCATCAATGCCAATGGCGGCTATGCACAGTATTTGCTGACGGGACAGCGCTCCCTCATCAAGCTGCCGAAGTCGCTCGCGCCGAAGGATGTCGCTCCCTACACCGACGCCGGCCTGACGGCCTATCGCGCCGCCAAGAAGGCGTCCCGTCATCTGTTGCCCGGTGAGTATGTCGCCGTGATCGGCGCCGGCGGGCTGGGCCATATCGGCATCCAGGTTCTCGCAGCACTTTGCGCGGCGGAGATCATCGTGATCGATCGCGCCGAAAAGTCGCTCGAACTCGCCAAGAAGTGCGGCGCGCATCATCTCGTGAAGGCGGATGGCAACGAAGTCGAGGCGGTGTTGGCGCTGACCGGCGGCCGTGGCGCAGAGGCCGTGATCGATTTTGTCGGCGAAGGCGACGCCATCGCCAAGGGCCTGTCGATGACGGCGAACGGCGGCTACTACTACATCGTCGGTTATGGCGGAAAGATCGACATCCCGACCATCGACATGATCACGTCGGAAAAGACCATCGTCGGCAACCTGGTCGGTACCTACGCCGAGCTGGTCGAGCTGATGGCGCTCGCCGATCGCGGCCTCGTCGAACTCCATACCAAGGAATACCGGCTCAGCGAGGCCAACGACGCGCTTCATGATCTGCATCATGGGCGCATCCATGGCCGCGCGGTCCTGATCCCGTAAGGCATGTGCCGCGAAATGCCCAGCTTCAGTCCGGACCATCGAACGAGAGTGGCGCGAGTGACAAACGACAGCCCGCGCGGGCCACAGATCACCGTCGAGCAAGCTGCTGAATTGCAGCGTGCCCGCGATCGGATGAATGCCCGCGACAGGCTGATCGACGAGATGGTCGACAACAGCGAGCTGCAGATCAGGAATGAGCATGCGCGCGGCGGCGCCGAAATTGAGCTCGCGTGCGCCCTGCGCGACGCAGCGAGCGCCGGTGCCGGAAGCGAGGCGCATGCCGAATTGGGGCGAGCGACCGCGCGTCTGGAGATGCTCCGGGAGCAGCATCGGCGTCTGGTGGCGGAGCGGGAATGGCTCAACACATCCTTGCTTGAAATTGAAACCGGCCCTTCGTCCGGCGAACACCAGCGTTCGGGGCATGCATGATGAGCAAGAGCAAGGCGACAACGAAGATTGCGTCTGAGGGGCAGCAGCGAGCGCCGTCTCCGCAATCGGACATGAGTGACGAAGAGAGGTCGAAAGATGCCTTCTTCGTTCAGCTTGCCGAGATCACGGAAGCCATGATCGCCGGCCACGGCAAGGATTTCGCAATCGGTGCGTTGGTCCTCTCGGCGAAGTTCGTCGCCGAAGGCAAGCCTCTCATCAAACGGACCAACGGAGGTGGCGAGACCGTCAGCGTCGAGAAACCGAGCTGACGGGAGACAATGAGTTAGCAGATCAGGAATCCATTTAACGAAATCAAAGTGTGTTTTGCAGCCGAGAATTTCAAAGACTGCGATCCAGGAGTTTCGACCTGGAACTGACGCGAGAATGCCAAGGATAACGCAACGTTCAAAGGAGCTGGAAATGACTGCAAGTCTGACACTGAACAAGATCACCGCCCAGAAAGGAATCAGCATCGCTGAGGCGGCAAACCGTGTCGCGGATCTTGGCTGGACGCCAAGCTACGTGCAGGAGGCTATGACCTTCCCGACCGACTACAAGATATCGAAGACGCCGCGTGACCCGATGAAGCAGGTCCTGCGGTCGTATTTCCCGATGCAGGAAGAGAAGGACAACCGCGTCTACGGTGCGCTCGACGCGGCGTTGCGCGGCGACATGTTCCGCAACGTCGAGCCGCGATGGGTCGAGTGGATGAAGCTGTTCCTGGCGATCATCCCGTTCCCGGAGATCTCGGCAGCGCGCTCGATGGCGATGGTCGGACGGCTGGCCCCCGGCGAGGAACTGCGCACCGGGTTCACGATGCAGATGGTCGACGAGTTCCGTCACTCGACGATCCAGATGAACCTCAAGAAGTGGTACATGGAGAATTATATCGATCCCGCAGGGTTCGATATCACCGAAGCCGCGTTCGGCAAGTGCTATGCGACCACGATCGGCCGCCAGTTCGCCGAGGGCTTCCTGACCGGCGACGCAATCACCGCAGCCAACGTCTACCTGACGGTCGTCGCCGAGACGGCCTTCACCAACACCTTGTTCGTGGCGATGCCGTCGGAAGCGGCGCGCAACGGCGACTATGCGTTGCCGACCGTGTTCCTGTCGGTTCAGTCGGACGAATCCCGCCACATCGGCAACGGTCACTCGATGCTGATGGCGATGATCAACGATCCGTCGAACCACCAGTTGCTTGAGCGCGACCTGAAGTACGCGTTCTGGCAGAATCACGCGATTGTCGATGCTGCGATCGGGACGTTCATCGAGTACGGCACGACCAACCGCGACAAGAACAAGGAGTCCTACGCCGAGCTCTGGCATCGCTGGATCTACGAGGACTATTACCGGACCTACATGCTGCCGCTCGAGAAATACGGCATCAAGATCCATCACGACGACGTCGCTGCCGCCTGGGACCGGATCGTCAAGAAGAACTACGTCCACAAGACCGCGCAATTCTTTACGGTCGGCTGGTCGGTGAACTTCTGGCGCATCGAAGCTCAGACCGAAAAGGACTTCGAGTGGTTCGAGCACAAATATCCGGGCTGGTACGCCGAATTCGGCGACTTCTGGAAGTGGCACGCCAAGCTCAGCGTACCCGGCGAGACCAATATCCTCTTCAACAGCGAGGTGGGCTATGTGTACCCGCACCGGTGCTGGAGCTGCATGGTCCCGTGCCTGATTCGCGAAGACTTCGTCTGCGACGAGGTCGACGGCAAGATGTACACCTACTGCTCGGAAGGCTGCCGTTGGACCCACAAGGTGGCATTCGCCGCCGAATACGAGGGTCGGGCGACGCCGGCGATGGGCCGCTTCAGCGGTCGCCGTGAATGGGAAGACTGCTATCACGGCTGGGATGTCGCCGATGCGATCAAGGATCTTGGTTTTGTCCGTCCTGACGGCAAGACCATGATCGCGCAGCCGCATCTGCGCTTCGACTCCAAGGACATGTGGACGCTCGATCACGTGCGCGGACACACGCTTGGCAGTCCGTTGCGCGGCTTCAGGGCGTTGTCGCCGATCGAGCGAGAGGTCGCTACCGCCGAATACCGCAAGGGCTTCAAGATCAATCCCTGCAACTAGCAATGACGACGGGAGGGGCCGCTTTCGGCGGCCCCTCTTGCCGGGATCGGCAAGCGAGTTGCCCGATCGTTCTATTCAACTGCGATGACGAAGGCTGGGATGATGACCGACGTGCGGGTTCACAAGGTTCGTTTCGAGCCAGTGGGTATCGAGATGGAAGTGGAAGAGGGCGAGACCGTCCTTGACGCGGCGTTTCGTCAGGGCATCTCGCTGATGCACGGCTGCAAGGAAGGCCAGTGCGGTAGCTGCAAATCGAAGCTGGTCGATGGCGACATCGAGCTGCTGAAATATTCGACCTTCGCGCTGCCGGATTACGAGAGCGAGACCGGCCATGTCCTGCTGTGCCGGACGCATGTCTACAGCGATATCAGCGTCGAGCTGCTCAACTACGACGAGGACCTGCTCAGCCGCTCGATTGCGGTGAAGGCATTTGCCGGGCGTGTAGCTGGGGTCAGCGCGCTGACACCCGACATCAGGTTGCTGGAGATCGAGATCGAGAAGCCGTTGAAGTTCTGGGCCGGCCAGTATGTCGATCTGACGCTTCAGGATGGCACCATCACCCGCGCCTTCTCGATGGCGAACCCGCCGGGCGAGAACACCAATCTCCGCTTCATCATCAAGAAATATCCGAACGGGGCGTTTTCGTCCCAGCTCGACGGGAAATTGGCCGTCGGCGATTCCGTGACCGCCAAGGGACCATACGGCACCTGCTTCCGGCGCGAAGAGCGGCCGGGTCCGATGCTGCTGATCGGCGGCGGTTCGGGCATGTCGCCGCTGTGGTCGATCCTGGCTGATCATATCGGGAGCGGAGAGCAACGGCCGGTGCGGTTCTTCTACGGAGCCCGCACCCGCGCCGACCTGTTCTATCTCGAAGAGCTTGCGGTCATCGCGGAACAACTCAATGACTTCAAATTCGTACCGGCGTTGTCACACGCGGACGCGGGCGACAGCTGGGATGGCGAGACCGGGTTGATCCACGAGGTCGTGCTGCGGCATCTGCGCGAGGAAAAATTGAGCGGCGCCATCGACGCCTACGCATGCGGGCCGACTCCGATGATCGACGCTGTGTTGCCCGTCCTGCAAATGAACGGCGTCGAGCCGGACCACATCTATTTCGACAAGTTTACGCCGGCGGTGCGATGACGGCGTTCAAAGTTCGTCGCAGAACAGAATGGCAAAAAGGGAGTGAGCAATGAGCGCACAAACGAGCAGAGCAGCAGCGACCAAGCCCGCAGTCATCGTCAAGTCCGGGGCGGCCGGGGCAGCGGTATTTCCCGGCTCCGACAGCCGCAAGTACAACTACTTCGAACCCAAGGGGCGCAAGGCGACCCACTACGAAGACATGACGGTCGACGTCCAGCCGGATCCCGAGCGCTATCTGCTGCAGGACTGGATCATCTCCTTCCCTGACGGAACGCCGACCTATTCCAAGGACTGGACCGCGGCGAAAAGCTCGAACTGGCACAAATTCCGCGCCGTCGATCAGGAATGGGAGCGCACGCATTATCAGCGCCAGTCGACGATCTGCGGCATGGTGCAGAACACCATCGAAAACGGCCGGAAATCCGGTGCGCCGACTCGCTTCGATCCCGCCTGGGTGAAGATCCTGCAGAACCATCTCGGCGCTTACAAGCACGCGGAATTCGGTCTCGGCACCTCGACGATGCAGGCACAGCGTTACGGCTACACGCAGATGGTCAACAATGCGATCCTGACCAACTCGTCCTACAAGCTCCGCTTCGCGCAGGATCTCACGCTCTATCTGAGCGAAATCGGTCTCGACCTTCCGGGCTTCGACATTGCCGCCGGCAAGCAGCACTGGCTGGAAGATCCGATCTGGCAGGGCGTGCGCAAGTCGGTTGAATCGGTGATGGGTTCAAACGACTATCTGGAGCAGTATTTTGCGACCAACGTGGTGTTCGAACCGCTGATTGGCGAACTGTTCCGCTCCGGTTTCCTGATGCAGGCGGCGTCGGCGCAGAACGATTTCATCACGCCGGCCGTCGTCTCCGCTGCGGAGGCCGACTATGAACGCAATCTCGCCAATACCGTCGAGCTGTTCCACATCCTCGGCACCGATCCGACCTTCGGGACGCAGAATCTCGCGCTGTTCAACAAGTGGTTGGTCAAGCATGGCGATCTCGCGCTCGATGCGGCCAATCATCTGCAGCCGATCTGGTCGCAGCCACGTGTCAAGGTCGCGGCCTTCGCCGATGCCATGGCGCACGCAAAGAACCGCATCAGGGGTATCGCTTCCGAACTCGGCCTGACGGTGCCGGCAACTCTGGCGTCGTAACCGACATCGCTTCACGTCCTTCACACTCAATCCTTCAGGAGATCGACATGCTGCACGAGAATGACAACATCTTCAAATCGATGAAAGACATCACGTTCGAGGACACGGTGTCGCATCAATGCGGAGTAACCATGAACGATAGCGTCGAGGCGCGCGCTATCGCCGAGGTCATGAGCCGTCATGAACACATCAGGGTGACCTACATGCCGGCGATGATCCGCATCGACGGCGACGGCAAGATGGAATTCAAGATGGATGAGATTTCGGAGGAACTCGGCCGGGTCATGACCCCGCATCTCTTCGAGATTTCAACCTCGACGCACTACGGCCGCATGGTCATGACCGATGACAACACCGTCATGCTGTTCGGCGACATGAACGAGATGATGAAATACATCGTCTGACCGGACGTCTGCGGACAAGTCCCGGCCGGCGCAAAGCCGGCCGGGCGCATTCGACGACATCAATCGCGCGCCTCATAGCAACACGCAATCCAGCGGGACCAGGAGAAACGCCATGTACAGGACAGCCAAGGGTGAAGAGATTTTTGTCATCGATGGGCACACGCATTTCTGGGATGGTAGCCCGGCCAACCAGAAGAACATCCACGGCAAGCAGTTCATCGAATGCTTCTACGCCTATCATTCGAATCTGAGTCCCCCGTCGGAGAAGTGGCCGCTGGAGAAGTTCGAGAAGTACGACGCCAAGACGATGTTCGACGATTTGTTCGTCACCGGCTACGACGACATGGCGATTCTGCAGCCGACCTATCTCACCGACTTCTACAAGAACGGCTTCAACACGACCGAACGAAATTCGGCAATGAAGAAGAGCCATCCGGACCGCTTCATCCTCAATGGCGCTTTCGATCCGCGTGACGGCACCAAGGGCATTGAGGATCTTCATGCACTGTCCGAGAAGCACAAGCTTAAGGGCGTCAAGCTCTACACCGCGGAGTGGCGCGGCGAATCCAAGGGCTACAAGCTCACCGACAAGGCGTCCTATAAATATCTCGAGGCGGCGCAAAAGCTCGGGATCAAGAACGTTCACGTCCATAAGGGGCCGACGATCATCCCGTTGAATCGGGACGCGTTCGATGTGGCCGACATCGATGACGTCGCGACTTCGTTCCAGGATCTGAACTTCATCGTCGAGCATTGCGGCCTGCCGCGTCTCGACGATTTCTGCTGGATCGCCACCCAGGAAACCAACGTCTACGCCGGTCTCGCGGTGGCGTTGCCCTTCATCCATTCGCGGCCGGGGTATTTCGCCCACGTGATTTCCGAGCTGCTGTTCTGGGTCGGACCCGACAAGATCCTCTACGGCAGCGATTACGGCATCTGGACGCCGAAATGGCTGATCGACAAGTTCATGGCATTCGAAATTCCAGCCGATGTCACCAAGGAGACCGGCTCGGTGTTGTCGATGGAAGCCAAGACCAAGATCCTCGGCCTCAATGCCGCGCGCATCTACGGCATCGATGTCGAAGCGCAGAAGAGGAAGATCCGGGCGGGCGGCGGTTATGCCCATTTGCCCGAAGCTGTGCACGCACCGAGGTGACGGTCATGAATGGTGGTGGTGCGGGGGCGGTTCGGCCGAACCGCCTGTCGTCCAACGACAAGCAGGCCCAGATTTGGGCCTGCCTGCAAGGCGTGATGGACCCGGAGCTCGACGAATCCGTCACCGATCTGAATTTCGTGACCAGGGCCGATGTGGACGCCAAGGACCGGGTCCACATCGAGTTCCGCTTGCCGACCTATTGGTGCGCCGCGAACTTTTCGTTCCTGATGGCGGACGACATGCGCCAGGCGGTCAGCGCCTTGGACTGGGTCAAGGGCGTCAGCGTGGTCTTGGGCGAGCACATGTATGCCGACAAGATCAATGCCGGTCTTGCCGAGGGGCGCTCGTTCCAGGAGACGTTCGGCGCGGAGGCCGATGGTAGCGTGGATGATTTGCGGCAGACATTCCTCGTCAAGGCATTCCAGCGCCGGCAGGTTGCGCTGCTCAATCATCTCGTCGCGCTGGGACAGTCTGCCGGTGAGATCGTCAGCCTGACATTGGCAGAGCTCGCCTGCCTGCCGCTCGACGATGCCGGTGAGAAGCTGGTTCAGCGTTATCTCGAGCGACGCGCCGTTGTCGGCCCGGCGAGTGCCGATGCGCCGGCCTTTGTTGATGCAACGGGAGCGCGGCTGAAGGCCGACGGCCTTGCCGGCTACGTTTCGAGCCTGCGGCGCGTCGGCATCAATGCGGAGTTCAACGGCGCGCTGTGCCGCGGCCTGCTGGCCGCGCGCTTCGACCTCGAAACACCGTTCATACCGAAATCGAAAACGCTGCCGGCGTCGCCGGGCACGTAGCACGTGCCACGACGGCGGTGCGGAGCACCTAGACCAAGTCCAGACCAGGCGACCCTCAAGGCAAAAATCGGGGATATCCAATGCCGAAGATCATGCTGCACGATGAAGATGCAAGGGCTGCGCTGGGCAGGGGCGTCGCCAAGCTCGCCAAGGCGGTACGGGGGACCCTGGGGCCAAAGGGCATGAACGCGATCATGGATCGGCCGATCGGCACGCCGATCGTGTCGCGCGATGGCGTCAGCATCGCCAGCGAGATCGAGCTCGAATGCCCGTTTGAGAATATGGGCGCGCAGGTGCTGCGGGAAGTTTCTGCGCGGACCAACGAGGTGGCGGGCGACGGCACTACCACGGCCACCGTGCTCGCCGACGTCCTTGTCCAAGACGGCCTGAAATGTCTCGCGGCCGGCGCCAATCCGGTCGAGCTGGTTGAAGGGCTGGAGCTGGCGGTCACCGAAACCATCGCTGCACTGAGGCGTTCGGCAAAGCCGCTGCAGGGCGCGAGCGGTCTGCGTGCCGTTGCGAGCATTGCCGCCAACGACGCGGCGCTTGGCGACATGGTGGCCGAGGCCTTCGAGCGGGCCGGCAATCACGGCATCGTCGCCGTTGAGTATGGCAGCACGGTCGAGACGACGCTGGAAATCGTTGAGGGCATGGCCTTCGATCGCGGCTATCTCTCGCATCACATGGTGACCGATGTCGAGAAGATGCAGGTGGTTCTCGACAATCCGTTCATCCTCATGACCGATATCAAGATCGAGACCGGGGAGCAGCTGGCTGGTGTGATCTCGCTGATCGAGAGGAGCGGGCGACCCTTGTTGATCATCGCCGAGGAAGTGGCGCCATCGGTGATCATGCAACTGCTCGCGCGTCGGGAAAAAGGCGGCTTCAAGGTCGCCGCGATCCATCCGCCGGAGTTCGGCCATTGGCGCAAGGCAATGCTCGAGGACATTGCGATCACGACCGGAGGCCGCGTCATCTCGGTTGATCTTGGCGGCCGGCTCGAAAAGGCCGAGCTGCACGACCTCGGGTCCGCGCGCCAGGTGCGTATTTCTGCCTCGAAGACCCTGATCACGGCGGGCGGTGGCGATCAAAAGACCATCGCCGCGCGACGCGAGCAAGTGTTGCGCCAATACGATGCCGCCCCTGAAAATATCGAGCGGGACAAATTCCAGGAGCGGATCGCAAAATTGTCGGGCGGCACGGCGATGATTCTCGCGGGCGGGGCGACGCCGGTCGAGCAGAAGCGCCGAACCCAGTTGATCGAGGATGCGATCAACGCGACCCGCGCGGCGATCGAAGAGGGCATCGTGCCGGGCGGTGGACTGGCCTTGCTCAGAACCGCTGGAAAACTAGACGAGTTGACCGGTCGTCTGGGCGGTAGCGCGAAGCAGGGCGCGGAACTGCTGCAACGCGCGCTCAGCCGTCCGCTTTTCTACATTGCAGCCAATGCCGGCCTGAACGGAGAGGCGGTGGTTGCGAAAATCGCCAAGGAGAGGAACGGTCACGGGCTCGACGCGCGCAATGGCAAGGCCGTCGATCTGGTCGAAGCCGGCATCATCGATCCGGTCAAGGTTTGCTATAGCGCGGTTCGCAATGCGGCATCGGTGGCCGGGCTGATCCTGACGACGCAAACGTTGATCGCCAAGAAGCCGGATGATTACGATCCGACCGCCGGACCAGCTCGCGGCGGCGGCGCCGAACTGCTCTGATGGAGGATCGTCGGTCTGAGTTGATCAGCTGGCGTTCGATTGCCACGCGCGCTGCGATATCCGCAGTACCGACGGTTGACGATCCTATGGCTTCATTCGGGCTTCTTTTGCCCGAGGGCGCGATAGATGGTGTTTCTCGAGACGCCGAGACGTCGCGCCGTTTCGCTGACGTTTCCCGCGGTCTCGGCATACACCACAAGGATGCGGGCCCGGTGGACGTCGTGGAGCGATCCGGGCTCTGCCTCCGGGCGTTGAGCGATGATGTCCTCCGCACCGGCCTCTTTGATGGAGCTGTTTGCAGCGGCGAGGGTGAAGCGTGCCAGCACATTGCGAAGCTCGCGGATGTTGCCGGGCCAGGGACGTGCGGCGAGATGCGCAATGTCCGCCGGCGTGATGCCGCAATTCGGGTCGATCGCATCCAGCAGATGGCGAACGATGGCGTCAAAATCGTTGCGTTCCCGGAGCCTCGGCAGCGTCACCTCGAGCGTGTTGAGGCGATAGAGCAGGTCGGAACGGAACCGGCCTTCGGCGATGGCCTTGTCGAGCCTGGCGTTCGTGGCGGAGATCAGAAAAACATCGACCTTCGATCGGACGCCGCCGACCGGGCGTACAGTCCAGTCGTCCAGCAGACGCAAAAGCACCGCCTGCAATGCGACAGGCATGTCACCGATCTCGTCAAGGAACAGCGTGCCTCCGTCCGCCTCCTTGACCAGTCCAGTCGCGCCACCGCGCCGCGCCCCGGTGAATGCGCCCTCGGCATAGCCAAAGAGTTCGGTCTCGATCAGGCTTTCGGGCAAGGCGGCGCAATTGACGGGGATGAAGGCACCCGTTCGCCCGCTCGCCACGTGGGCGTGGCGGGCAAGCTGTTCCTTGCCCGTCCCGGTCTCGCCGCGGATGAGGATGGGCATCTTGCGCGCCGCCGCCGTCTCGACCTGACGGACGATGGCTCGCACCGCGGGATCGCGGGCGACGAATCCGGCGGCTGTGCTCCCGGCCGCGTGCTGAGGAGACCGGCCGGCCGGCTTCAAATCCTTTCGCGCCGACACCGCATTCGCGGTCTCGTCGCGTTCAACTTCGGATCTCGACTTCTGAACGTCGCGATGCACGATCAGGGGGCGCCGTCGTGCATGCAGCACCACAATGGCGCCGATGCCGGAGCGTTCATTCTCGACGAAATTAAAACTGGCGTTTGGAAGCAGCTCCTTCAACCTGCTTGGCCACTCCTCGAAGGGAACCGTCTTTAGGAATCGGGTTGGCGCGTCGTCGTGAATGCCGTGGTGGTCACGCCGAAAAGCGTTCAGGGCGCGTTCGGTGGCATGGAGGATCGTGCCTCGGCGGTCGAGCACGATGCATTCGTCGTTCGACCATTGCGATCTTTTGGCGAGAAAGCGGCACAACAATTCCTCATGTTCCTGTCGCACTGATTGTGCCAGAACGCTTTCCACATGGTGGCCGACCGCGACAGCCAAAGCGAGGCTCTGCGGATTGAATGTGCTCGCGGGGCCCGAGATGTCCACCACGCCAAGCAGCTCGCCATCGCTCGGATCGTGAACCGGAACGGCAGCGCAGGTCCACCGCTGGACCTCCGAACAGAAATGCTCTGCGCCGCGGATCTGGACCGGCTTCGATTCCGCTATCGCGGCGCCGATCGCGTTGGTGCCGATGTCGGCCTCGCTCCAACGTCCACCGTGTTCAAGATGAACCGCGCGGCCGGCGTCAATGACCCTATCGTCGCCCTGCGTATCGATGATCAGCCCACTGGGATCGGTGAGGATCATGATCGAATTTGCGTCACGCAGGAATGTCTTCGAATTCTCGAGCGCGCACCGCGCGGCATGACGGAGCGAAGCGTATTTGGAGCGATGGCGAAACAACTCGGCGTCGGCGACGAGGGGCGCCTGCGCACGGTCGATGGTGACGTGGTGGTTCCTGGATCTCTGCCACGACGCTGCCACCGACGACCTCAAATCGGACGACAACGCTCCGCGCTCGACGAACTTCTCCCACGCCGCCAGCACTTCTCCTTGGTCCATCCCGGCTCCTCCGAGGTGAAAAGCGGCTGGACCCGGTCGTGACGGGCCCTGCGATCAATCACCTGAATGCGGGGACTGCCTGTCGCAACTGCCGGTTCGATCACGCAAGGCGCGACGGTTAAACCCAGCCAGGCTGCTCGGACGGCCGCCTGCATCGGATCCCATACCCGTCGCACCCGCTGTGAAGCCGGCCGCGCCGTGCAATCAAACAACCCCTTCAGCGTCCCACTTCCCTGAAGTCCCAGGCCGTTCTCTGAAGCCCGTTGACGAGATCAGCGTATACTTTTTGAACGGTTCTAGCAAAGGTAGCGATCGGAGGTTTCGCTGTGTTGCGGTGGAACCGGTCAAGCAGCGGGTTCCGATCTCTACTCCGCTGCAGCGATCGATTTGCCGAGGGGGCGGCTCGATCTGTTCAAAAATCGGGGCGAGAGCTCGTTGTGACCAGTGCAGCGCAGCATCCGTGAGTGGCCTGCGGTAGTATCCTCGGCCGTGGAAAGCTCATCCGTTGAATCTCCCGTTTACCAGACGCTGCTGTTTGATTCGCTGGAGGAGGCCTTCATGTCAGATGGGGACGAACGTAGCATTCCTCGGCATGTCTTTCATGATCGAGGCGTTCATGGCTCCCAGTTGGGAGATAACTTCAGTGCGAGACGAATAGAATGACCACTCTTGCTCTCTTGGCGCAGATGCGGACCTTGACTTCATGACGGCTTCGATCGTGGCGCGCAGGATGCCTGTATCAGGAAGGTAAACCGCGAATCCATCGCCCTTGAGCGCCGTGACATCCATGCCCAGCTCCTGGCAAATGTCTGCCTTGTATCCGATGTCATCGCGATCGGCCTGACGCGATTGCTCGATCAATTGGGCAAGTGCCCCGTCGACCACGCGGCCGTCGCTGTAAACCATCGGGCCGGTCTCGTCCCAGGTTTCGGGAGCGCAGTCCTTGTGCTCCGGGCGGAGCTGAATATGCGGGTTGATCTCAACCGGGTATATCTGACACACGAGGGGGCGGTGCTCATAGATACCGCAACGCTTGTCTTTCGTCAGGAACCGGCAGGTACCGATGTTATACGCAGCGAAAGTGATGGTAACGTAGGCATTGGCTCCTCCACAACGCACTTTCAACGATCGGCGCTGCGCGTGGTCACGCTGTACAGGGGGAACTCCGTCGCCATTTTCCAGGAATGCTTCGATCAGTATGACCAACAGGCCGCCGTCATCAACCCAACGCAAGGCCTCGTGCAAGGTCAGTGAAATATGATGTCCGTGGCAACACTTGCCGCAACTGTTGCATGCGAAATGGAGATTCATCAAGCTGCTTCCCCAAGGTTCTTGTCTCGATACGTGAACCCTGCGCGGTTGTTACGCGTCGAAGAAAAATAACAGGCAGAGAGCCTTGGTACACCCACCATCCTCTCGGGGATATAGCCGCAGCCAATATCGGCCAAAACGCCGGGATCGTTCCTCCCGGAAGGGTGCCGCCTGCCTGCTGCGGGAGAGCCGTCGGCGGAGGTAACGCAAAGGCAGCGCCTTGCGGCTTCAACCCGGCAACGCCGGTTCGATCGGAAGCGGGCGGACCGGGACATGGCAACCGCGCCCCAGCCTCGCATCATCCGCCCGCTGACATCGCGGCTGCATCCAACTCGATATTGAGGATCAGGCCTGTCCCAGTACTGGTCGTCACTACCGCAAGCGGATCGTGAAGGTCGACGATCTCGGTCCTGCACTCGTCGAGGATGGTCGCCGCAGGTCGCTGCTCATCACGTCTTCGTGGTCAAACTCACCTCCAGCCAACTGCAAGCCACTGCTCACGAAAATGACGCATCAGTGCTTATCGAGGCCTGCACCGGCGAGCTTCGGGCCGGCGCGCATTAACCTCCACAGGTTGATGTCCTTGACGATATCAGCGCGAAGTTGGAGGGTTGGTGGAGATGCTACAACGAAGAGCGCCGATACGGCGCAGTCGGACGGGTACATCCGATTTCGTTGGGCCAGTACGAAGACCGCCCGGGCGCACCATCAGATAGGAGCGATGAGGGGACAGGGTCATCGAGATTTGATCATCATTGATACTGACGTTCGACGATGCCGTTACGATGATTGGGCGGGAAATTGAGTAGCGAAGCATGCTGAATTCAATGTTCCATATTGCTGGCGTCCGCGCTGCCGATCTGTGTGGCGCGCCTGACGACCCCGTATCGAACCTTGCGCGCTAGAATGTCGCAACTCGAGACATCAATGCCTGTTGATGTGCCTGCCAAGCGCAAGGGCGCCGTCAGGCCGATGACCGCTGCGGACGTGCCCGCGGTCGCTCGGCTTTTCCTCAAGATCTTCAGGGGGGCCGACAGGCAGGTGGGACCGGACCTTGAAAACTATCTGCGAGTGCTCACCCTGGGCTCTCCGTCCTACAGCGAGACGGCGGGTACGCAGATCTACGAGCAACAAGACGGGAGCATCCGCAGCGCTCTGCTTGCTGTGCCAATGCGTTTCGTTGCTTGCGGAAATGTCGTGCCCGGGCGGCTTCTCGGCGTCTTCATGACCGACAAAGAGGCCGTCGGCGCGGCGCAGCTCATCCTTGCCTTGCGGCCCAGGCGCGCCGATTTCTCCTTCTGCGACAGCGCTTCGCCGACGAGTTGCAACCATATGCTGGCTATTGGTGGAAAGCCGATTTCCGTACAGAATCTCGAATGGTCGCGCAGCTTCCGTCCTCTGGGGGCTTTGGCCGGACGCCTTGCGGAGCGTCTGCTGCGCCGCAGGGATCCGGGTCTGGCGGCCCTCGCACGTCCCGTCGATGCCCTGCTCCGACGCCGGCTCGCCGCAAAGGACGCAGTTGACCCGGCCGGTCCGAAGGTGACGGAGATGTCGGTCTCGGCCTTCCTCGAGCATGCGCCCCGGCTCATTGCCCACTACGCGGTACGCCCCTTGTGGCCCGAGGACGAACTCTCATGGCTGGTTTCCCTGGCCGCGCAGAACACCCAGCTCGGCACGTTCACGATCCGCGCGGTCGAAGACCGCACCGGTGCGATTACCGGTTGCTTCGTCTATTATGCCGCGCCGGGTCGGACCGCGCATGTTCTCAATATCATGTCGCTGCCAGGTCAGGAGACCGCTGTGCTGGACGCGATGTTTCGCGATCTCGACCGCGCCGGCCATCTGGAAGCCCGCGGTCGTGCGCAGCCTGCTTTGATGGCCGGGCTCGCGCTTCAACGCTGGCTTGTCTTCCGGCACAAGGCCTTCGCGATGGTGCTGACGCGGGTTCCGGAAGTGAACGATGTCGTCGCGCGCGGAGATATCTATATCGGTGGTCTCGCCGGCGAGGACTGGAGCCGGCTCATGTCTGATTTTTACTAAGGCAGGTGATCGCGATGGCAGTGTCGGTCATCCTCAAGACGCTCAACGAAGAGGCCAGGATCGGTCCCGCGATCGAGAGCGTGCTGGCTGCGCTCGAAGCGATCGGTGGCGAGGTCATCGTGGCCGACGGCGGTTCGCGTGACCGCACACTTGCTATGGCGGCGAATTATCCGGCCCGCGTTGTCCAGCTTGAGCCCGCGATCCGTCCGAGCTGCGGCATCGGTCCGCAACTCGGCTTCCAGTACAGCCGCGAGCCGTTCATCTGCCTGATGGACGGCGACATGTTGCTCGATCCGGACTTCCTGCCCGACGCTCTCGCCTATCTCGCAGCCAACCCCGGCGTTGCCGGCGTGACCGGCCACGTCGAGGAGATGAACGATACCAGCCTCGAATATGTGCGGCGCGGCCGGAGGATTTCGCCGGAGAACCGGACGGGCGCGATCGACCGCATGAATGGCGGCGGGCTCTATCGGAGAGAGGCCGTCGAGCAGGCCGGATATCTGTCGGACCGCAACCTGCACGGCTACGAGGAGTTCGATCTCGGTGTGCGGTTGCGGGCGCGAGGCTGGACCCTGCATCGTCTCGACCGCCGTTTCGTCCGCCATTTCGGACATGCGCTCAACGCCTATGCGCTCCTCGTCCGGCGTTGGAAATCGGGTTACCTGCGGGGGATCGGCGAATTGTTGCGGGCGGCATTCGGAAAGCCGCAATGGAAGCAACTGGTTGAGGATCTGCCCGAGCTGAAGCTTTGGGTCGCGGTCTATCTCTGGGTGATCGCGATGGTCGCGCTGCCGTTCGTGACACCGACGCTCTCGCTGGGGCTCGCGATCGACGTCGGTCTGATCGCCGGCGTCGTCGGATTGATGAGCCTGCGGCAGCGGAGCCTGTCACTCGGCTGCTACGCGATCGTCGCGTGGTTCTTCCACGCCGCCGCCTTGCCGCTTGGCTTCTTCCAGAGCCGCAAGGCTCCGGCGGTGTGGATCGACAGCCGGGTCGTGCACGACGCTCCTTAAGGGGAGAGCGGCTGTGACAATGCGCCAGCGGTGGGGCGGGGGCCTGCCGCGTCCTGGCGGCTCCGGCGCGAGAGCTCGAGCAGAACCAGCCACGCGGAAATGACCACAGATCCTTCGATGACATAGAGCGCGACGAACGTACCGATGGGTGCGGCGAGCCACGTCGCTGCCGCGATAAGACCGCTGCCCAGGATGTTGGTGCCGTTCAGGATCAGGGCCTCGTGCGCCCTGCCGCCCTGATGCGCCCAACAGGTCGACCGCCACCGCCCAGGCGCCGACGAGGACGATCGTGCCCGAAAGGCAGCGCACGAAGAACGTCAGATCGTGATAGTCCCGACCGAACAGCAGCGGAAGGTATGGTGCCAGCACGAACAGGATGAGGAACGTCGCGACGCCAAGCACGAGCGCCGCGCCGAGCGCACGCTTCGCCGCGGGCAGCGCCAAATAGAGCCCGTCGCGGCTCGCGCGTGCGAAGCGCGGATAGACCAGCCGGTTGAAGGCGTCGATCGAGAGATAGCTGCTGTCCATGATTCGTCGCGCCACGCCGTAGCTGCCGACCGTCTCGACCGGGGCAAACAGGCCGATTACAAACAAGTCCACGTTGGATCGAACCGCCCGCACCACGAATTGCGAGCTGAAGAGAATGCCCAGGCGCAGCTCCTCACGCAGGATCACAAAGCGAGGCCGGCCGAGTGGTCGCAGCCACGCCGTTGCCACGAGCGCGTAGATCAGGTGGCCGCTGAACTGCCAGACCGCCCATTCGGACAGGCTCGCCGTGCCAAAGACGATACAGGCGAGGGCCGCGGTGGCCGTGCGCACGAGAGCAAAGCCGACGACCGAGCGATTTGCCGAGCGCACCTCGCCGAAACTGAGAAACACCGTCTCGACGAGAAGGATGACCCGGACGAGCACGACGTTGCCGAAGAACAGCAGGGCGATGGTCGAGATGCCGGAATCGATGTGGGGCCAGGACGACATCGCCATGACTCCGCCGAACACGAGCACGACACCGGTGAGGCCGATCAGAAGAAGGTTGTGGCCGAGAAGGCTGGGATAACTTCCGGGATCGCGCGACACCCCGCGAACCAGGCAGTCCGCGGCGCCGAGGCCGCAGATCTGAACCGCGATCGCGGTGACGGCTGATATCTGCACGAACAGACCGAACTCGGCTGGCCCCAGCGCGCGCGCCAGAATCGCGAACGTCACAAGCTGGGCAAGACTGGCCGAGGCCAGCGATCCGCTCGAGAGCAGATAGCTGACGATCAGCGGAGTGGCCGTCGAGATTGTCCGGCTAACAGCTTTGAGGTGTTGCACTGGTCCAGCGGCCCTGGTTGTCGGCGGATCGCCCGAGCACAACATTATCAGGCTCGGATGCACTTCATATCGCGCGCGGTGTGCTGTTCGAAATTGACGTTAATGGCGCACGTCGGTGCAACGACGCTATCCGCGCGCATTTACGCGACTGCATGCGATGCGAACGGCGCTTCTCATTGTCGTCGTCCCAAATGTCGCACGCACGCGTGCATGTTCGACGCAATCTCTTGAATCCACAACGAGTAGTGCAAAGAAAAATCGCATTGTGCGTCTGCACGGCGAGCAAACTGCTGCGCGACAATTCAATCAAACGTCGAACGAGTTCGCCGTCGGCATAAATGTTGATGGATGCATCATCATAAATGATGCCATCAACGAAACCGATAATACGGTTAACGCTAAAATCCACTTAAAGTTGTCTGCATCTATGAGAGGAGGATAGTGGGCCTACACCAAACAAATCGACGTTTGGGCAAAGAGAAAAATGGAGGCCGTCATGATGCGCACCACAAGTGTGCCGCTCGCTATGATTTGCGTTTTGTCGACTGATGTCGGCGTGAACGTTTTGAGCAATCGCAGGGCCGGCGTGTCGGCTGTCGCTCCGATCAGTCCGACCAACAGCAACGCACGTTCCGGAATCGTCGTCGTCGGCTTGCGTTGCTGCTGCGATCTGGCCGGATGATCCGGCGTGGATGCGCTCTCTCATTGAAGTCAAGCGAGATGTACACAGTGACCGATACCAACAAGACGCAACGCGGCGACGCGCCTTCCTATCGAGGGGCGGCGGTAGCGATTGCCGTGCCCGGAGTTGCGATCGATGCCTTCCAGGTCGCGGGCTGGGTGCTGCGCGGTTGGCTATGGATACTGATTGCAGCTCTCGCCGGTGCAATCGCAGGCGTCGGCCTCACGGAGCTCCTGACACCGCGGTTCACTGCGATAACGGACCTCACGATCGCGCCGTCCAACTTGCTGGTCACTCCGAACGATCTCTATGCGACGAACATCCAGAGCGACAGCCAGATCCTGGATGTCGAAAGCAAGATGAGGATGATCACCTCCGGAAATGTCCTGCGCCGCGTCGTCGACAAGCTCGGGCTCGAGATCGATCCGGAATTCGCATACAAGCCGCGGCTGTTCGACCTCGGTGCGCTGTTCGATCGCGGCGCGCCGGAGACTGCCCAGCGGATGGATCTTTCGGGGGTTCTGGCCAAGCGCATCAGCGTCACGCGTCAGGAGCGTTCCTACGTCGTGACACTGTCGGTCTGGGCGAGCCAGCCGGAGATGTCGGCCCGGCTGGCGAATACTATCGCCGAGACTTTCCGTGGAGAAGTCGTGCGCGCCGACGCCGAGCGGTCGGGGCGGGCAGCGCAAGGACTGGCTGCTCGGCTCGACGAACTCAAGGCGGCTGCGACCGAGGCGGAAGACAAGACCGAAGCATTCCGACGCGCCAATGGCTTGCAGCAAGGTCAGTCCGGGCAGCCTCTCAGCTCCGACGCGATGGAGCAGATGAACGCGAAGCTGACCGATGCCAAGGCGCGGCTGGCCGAGGCGGAGGCGCGCTATCGCGAAGTTTCGCAATCGGTCTCGCTCTACGGTGTACAGGGAGGTGCCCTCCAGTCGCAGACCCTGTCCGGATTGTTCGCCGACGAGGCGGCCTTGCGCCGCCAGATCGCGACGCTTTCGCAGACGTTGGGACCGCGCCATCCGGCCCTGATGAATGCACTGGCCGAAGCCGGCGCCCTCAGTAACGCGATCAACGCCGAAACCGAGCGGCTCCGTCGCGCGGCGCGGATTGCGGTCGATCAGGCCAGAGCAGCGCTCGACACACTGACCAACGAGACAAGTGCTTTGCGCGGCAATGTGGCCGTCGACGACCAGGCCAAAGTGAAATTGCGCGAACTCGAGCGCGAAGCGAGCGCCAGGACTGCGCTCTACCAGACTTTCCTGAAGCGCGCCGGCGAGGCCGCCGAGAGACAGCAGATCGATGCGACCGACGTGCGCGTGATTTCGCCAGCAGCCGCTCCGTTCCGTCCGACCTGGCCACCGCGCCCGATCATCGCCGCGGTCGCAGGTGCGGCGCTGGGCTTGCTTCTCGCCGCGGGGATGCTCGCAGGCCTCGGCTATCTCGGCGCGTTTCGGCTCGGCAGGAAAGGAATTGCGTGATGCACACCGATGACATGCGCGGGGGCTCAGGTATCGGCATTCTGGGGCCGCCGCTGTTCGTGGCGACGCTGTTGTTCTACCTGATCACGCTGACACCGTTCATTGATCTATCGGCGGCCAATGCGGGAGATCCGGCAGCCGACAAGTCGAGCACGATCAACCAGATCGTCTTCCTGGGACTGACCGCCAGCCTCTGGCTGACGGTCTTCAGCTCACCGGTGCGGCATCTTGCCGTGCGCCCCCGTGGCGTTCTGATCGCGACACTGTTCTGGTTTGCGATCGTCTCGGCGATCTCGGCGCATCCCGACATTGCGCTCAAGCGTGTCGTGCTGGCGACGCTGACGATCGTGAATGCCGGGATCTTCCTGCTGCTGCCGCGTTCGGAGCGTCAGTTCGCCAGTCTGCTCTCGATGTGTTGCCTCGGCACACTGGCTCTCGCCTACCTTGGCGTCATCCTGTGGCCGCATCTCGCCATCCATCAGGCCAGCGAGGTTCGCGAGCCGATGAATGCCGGCCTCTGGCGCGGCCATTTCGCACACAAGAATGTCGCGGCCGCCGCGATGGTGATGATCAGCTTCGCGGGCCTCTATCTGTACAGCACCGGCCGCCGCGTCACGGGGGGAGCGATCACGTTGCTCGCGATCGTGTTCCTCACCCAGACCGGCGGAAAATCCTCCAGCGCGGCATTGCCCGGCATTCTCGTCGTCGCCTGGTTGTTCGAGCGATGGCGCGCGATCCGGATCCCGATGGTCTTGCTCGGAATCGCAGCCTTCAACACCGTCACGATCGGCTGTTCGATCTCGCCTGCGATGCGAAGGCTGGTCGCTGATCTCGGCATCGATCCGACCTTCACCAATCGCATCGACATTTGGCGCGTTGGCGTCTCCGCCGTCGGAGACAAGCCGCTGACCGGTTACGGCTTCCAGATGTTCTGGCAGACCGACGAGATGGTCTACAAGGCCGGGGGAGGCGCGAGTTGGGCGGTCGGCGCCTTCAACGCTCATAACGCCTATCTCGATGCGGCCATCACAACCGGCATCCCGGGCCTCTTGCTGACCCTGGCTCTGCTTGTCTGGTTGCCGCTGCGCGATGTGACCCGAGCAGAGACCAGGGACAACGATCCTGCGCTGACCCGTCTCTTCATCCGGATCTGGCTCTATGGTGTGTTCTCGGCCTGCGTCGAGAGCCTGTACTTCCAGTCCGGAAGCCTGATCTGGTTCATGGTGATTGTCGCGATCTTTGGCCTTCGTCTCCAGGCGAGTGCGCACGAGATCCGGGTGCCGGAAGTCGAGTTGCGTGGCGTGGAGCCGGCCCATGCATAGTCCGTCCATCGTTCCAAACTTGCGTGGCGGCATGCTTCGCCTGCCGATCGACCGGCTCGCCGGCCGTTTGACGAACAGGCTGATCCGGGCCACGCCCTGGCAGGTCATCCGAATCCCGACCCGGAAACCGATCGTCTCCTTCACGTTCGACGACGTGCCGGACTCTGCGCTCCACTCGGGTGCAGCAATCCTTGAAGCGCACGGAGTGCGCGGCACCTTCTATATCGCGGGCCGCCTGGCGGGCCGCGTCGAGCCGGATCGCACGTTGATCGACGCGGCGGGCTGCAAGGCACTCGCCGCGCGCGGGCACGAGATCGGCTGCCATACCTATGACCACCCGGATATCCGGCATGTCGACCGCTCCTTCCTGGCTGCGGACCTTGCTCGCAACCAACGCTACCTCAACGCGATCGATCCGCGGCCGAGCCGGCGCAATTTCGCCTATCCCTACAACAGCGGGTGTCTCGGCAAACGGCCGATGTTGGCCTATTCGTATCGGACCTGCCGCGCCGGCGGCGAGGCGATCAACCGCGGCCCGACGGACCCGACCTTTCTCCGGTCGGTCGAGATACGGCAACCCGAAACGCACGTGTCCGGGCTGACTCGCTGGGTCGACGCGCTGGTCGCGGATCCGGGCTGGCTGATCTTCTTCACGCACGACATTTCGCCGACGCCGACGCCCTACGGCTGCACGCCTGCTGCCTTCGAGCGGCTGGTCGCGCATACCGTCGAACGCGGCTGCCACGTGCTGACCGTCGATGCGGCGCTCGACAGCATCGGGTTCCGGGAGAGTGCCCGATGACGGGTGCCCGACGGCTTCTGGCCATCAACAATTACTTCTACCGGCGCGGCGGCGCCGAGAGCGTCTTCCTTGATCACATCGACCTGTTCGCGGATGCCGGCTGGGACGTCGTGCCCTTCGCGATGGAGCATCCCGACAATCTGCCGAGTCCTTGGTCTGACTATTTCGTCTCCGAGATCGAGTATGGCCGGACCAGCGGGCCGCTGACGAAGGCAAGACAAGCCGCCAAGATCATCTTCTCGTTGGAGGCGCGCCGGAAGATCCGTGCCCTGATCGGTCGCGTGCCACCGGCGGTGGCGCACGCTCACAACGTATATCATCACATCTCGCCATCGATCTTCGAAGTCCTCAAGGCCGAGGGCGTGCCGATCGTGATGACGGCGCACGACCTGAAGCTTGCCTGTCCTGCCTACAAGATGCTGAATCAGGGCAGCGTCTGCGAGCGTTGCCGCGGCGGACGAATCCACAACGTCTTGCTCAACCGCTGTGTCAAGGACTCGGCTGTGGTGAGCGGGCTGGTCTTCCTCGAGACCTTGGTTCACCGGAGTCTCGGACTCTACCGTGACACGATCGACCGTCTCGTCACCCCGAGCCGCTTCTACCGCGACAAACTGGTGGAGTGGGGCTGGGACGCAAAGCGGATCGCCTACATCCCGAACTGCATCGATGCGAGCCAGTTCACGCCCTGGTGCCACGAAGGCAACTACTTTGTTTACGCAGGACGGCTAGCACCGGAGAAGGGGCTCGCCACACTCGTGCGGGCTGTCGCGTTATCGCGCCAGCGGCTGGTCGTGGCCGGTACCGGCCCCGAAGAGGCGGCCTTGCGCCGTCTCGCGGACCAAGTCGGCGCCGACATCGTCTTCGCGGGCCATCTGGACAAGCCGGAGCTGAAGCGGCTGATCGGAGAAGCGCGCGCACTGGTTCTGCCCTCCGAATGGTACGAGAACGCGCCCGTCAGCGTCCTCGAGGCCTACGCACTCGGACGCCCCGTTATCGGCACAGAAATCGGAGGCATTCCGGAGTTGGTCGTTCATGGCGAGACCGGCGTTCTGGTGGAGCCCCGCAACGCCGCAATGTTGGCCGATGCGTTAGCTGTTGTCGCTGGCCTGCCACGAACCGAGCGAAACAGGTTTGGCGCGAACGGCCGCAATTGGGTGCGTCGGGAGTTCACTCCCGACAAGTACCGCGACCGCACGATGGAATTGTACGACGCGGTGGTCCCCTGATGTACACGTTCATACCAGCAGGCGGAGCAGACCGGAGAAAAGTGATCTTCCTCGGCTTACGGGGCATCCCGGAGGTTCAGGGCGGGGTCGAAACCCATGTCGCCGCGCTCTCGGTGCGAATGGCGCAGCGCGGCTGGAACGTCGAAGTGCTCGGACGCAGGCCGTATCTCCCGGTGCGAAGGCCGTTCGTCTGGAAAGACGTCACCGTGACCCCGATCTGGTCGCCGCGATCGAGAAGCTTCGAAGCGCTGCTGCACACGGCCTTCGGTCTATGCGTCGCCGCCCAACGGGGCCCGGATCTCGTTCATATCCAGGCCATCGGGCCGGCCCTGCTGACCCCGTTCGCCCGCCTGCTGGGCCTTCGAGTCGTGGTGACTCATCATGGCTTCGACTACGAACGTCAGAAATGGGGACGGTTCGCAAAGTCGGTCCTGCGTGCCGGCGAAATGATGGGAATGACGTTTTCGAACGCGAACATCGGCGTTTCGAAGGCCATTGCCGATGCGGCTCGTCGCAATTTCGGTGTCGCCGCGACCTTTATCCCGAACGGAGTGGAGAGCGACCTTCCGAAACTCGGCACCTCTTATCTGGACCAGATCCAGGTTGCGCCGCGCGCTTATATTTTATGTGTCGGCAGAATTGTCGAGGAGAAGCGGCAACTCGATCTGATCAGCGCCTTCTCCCGCGTGAACGAGCCTGAGACGAAGCTGGTCATTGTCGGCACCGCTGATCACAACGGCAGCTATCTGCGCGCGGTCGAGGAGGCGGCGGCAGCGACGCCCGGGGTCGTGATGACCGGCTTTCAGCGCGGGGAAGCCCTGTTGCAGCTCTATCAGCACGCGGCGCTGTGCGTTCTCCCGTCGAGTCACGAAGGAATGCCGATGGTGCTGCTCGAAGCGCTCAGCCACGGGACCCCGTGTCTGGCAAGCGACATCGATGCAAATCTCGCGCTCGAACTCGGGGCGGAGAACTATTTCCCGCTAGGTGACGTGGATGCTCTCGCGAACGCGATGAAGGAGAAGCTTGCAGCTCCCGACAGTGCGCAGAGCAGGGAGGAGCGTGCGGCACAGATCATCGGTTCCTTTGGATGGAGCCCGATCGTCGATCGCACCATCGAGGTCTATGAGAGCGCGCTTCCAGTTTGGAAGCCGCGCAGAGCGCTTCGCGGCGCGGCCGTCAACAAGCATCTCGAGTTTGGAGGCTGATAATGACGCATGACTTGCGAAACCTGGAAATGATAATACTCGGCCTCGGCTTCCTCGGCCTTGCATGGAGCAAGTACAGGTTGCGCGGCTATGTCACGCCGAACACCGTGGCAAAGTCCGACGTCGTGGGGCAGATAGCCTATCTTCTCGACATCTTCGCCTCGCTGCGCCGCTTCATGCCGCCGGATTTCGATCTGCGCGGGCGGGACGTGCTGGAGCTAAGCCCTGGGGCATCGCGCGGGAACGGCGCGCTGTTTCTCGCCATGGGTGCGCGATCCTATCACGCTATCGATGTGTTCGATCTCGCCGCGAGCGAGGATCCTGCCTTCTACGGGCTGCTGCTCGATCGCTTTGCCGAAGCCACGGAGGAGGACCGCGAGCGCGCGCGGGCCATCACATCTGCCTCCGCGGCCCGCGAGTTCGGCTATGCCGTCGGGCGGGATTTCGATATTCCTGGCCTCGCCGAGGGACGGACCTTCGACCTGATCGTCAGTTGCGCTGCCTTCGAGCACTACGACAACGTTCCGGATGCCGTCGCCGGCCTGACGCGGGTCGCCAGGCCGGGATGCCAGACGGTTCACATCATCGATCTGCAGACGCATTCCCGCTGGATCCGCGAGCACGACCCCAACAATATCTATCGCTATCCCGAGGCGATCTACCGGCTGTTCCGGTTTCCCGGGCAGCCGAACCGGCAACGCCCCAGCGACTACGTGCAGGCCTTCGAGACCCAGGGGTGGAGCGACGTCCATTTCGTGCCGTCGCGAACGATCGAGCCCGAGCTTCGGGATGCTTCGCTCCGTGGCCTCGCTGCGCGCTTTGCGGGCCAGGATGACATGAATGTACTCGATGGTGCCCTGACGGCGCGCCATCCCGGAAAGGTCGGCGTACCGCAGCCGCTCGATCGGCAGGAGGCGTCGTGACCAGCCGCCGCTCCGTTCTCGGCAGCATTGCCGGCATTGCGATGCTCGCCCCGTTCGGGGCGTTGCGGGCCGCCGCCGAGTCGCCAAGCGAAATCCCCGTATTCCGGCGCGGGATCGGCGTCTCGCATGCGTTGGGATGGGCCGACGTCGATGCAGAGGGCGCCTATGGCGATGCTCCTTTCTCCGCCCCACGGTTTCGCTTCGACGCGGCGCAGCGGCGAGCGATCCGTGCGGCAGGATTCGATTTTGTGCGTCTCGTCGTCGATGTCGGCCCCTTCCTTGTCGTTGATGGCGCGCGCCGCGACCGACTGGATGACCTTCTCATAGATACGGTCCGCGAACTGCTCGACATCGATCTTGGCGTGATCGTGGATCTGCATCCGAGCGCGATGAATCCGGCGTACCGGCCCACCGCGTTAACCGCAGGTGTCGATACGCCGAATTTTCGGGCCGTGTTGGCGTTGCAACGCCGTCTCGCCGCCCGTCTGGAGCAGGTCGTCGAGGGCAGGAGAGCCGCTGGCCCGCCAAGGCTTGCGCTTGAACTGATGAACGAGCCCGAGATCAACCAGACGACATGGCAGCCCATGCTGGAGGCCGCTTACGCCGCTGCGCGCAGCGGTTCGGCGAAGCTGCCGCTCGTGCTTGGTGGCGGCGCGATGAACACTGCTGCCGCCTTGACGCAGATCGACACGCGTCCGTTCGCAGGCGATGCGCGCCTGATCTATACGTATCACGACTACTCGCCCTGGCAGTTCACCCATCAGGGGGTGCGCGGAAATCCCGCCTATGCGCTGGATGCGATCGCCTATCCGGCGCCGGCGTCGACGGATGCCATGAAGCAGGCAACCGAACTTCGCCTGGCCTTTCTCGAACTCGACGGCTCCGCGCTCGAGCAGGCACGGAAGGCGAAGCGGACGCTTGCAAGCTACGTCGGCTCCGGCTTCGATCAGTCAAACCTCGAACGGACGTTTCGACAGGTGACGGCGTGGCGGATGGCGCGGCGCCTGCCCGCACATGCGATCCTGCTCGGCGAGTTCGGTGTACACAAGACGTCCTATCAAAAGACTGTCGAGGGTTCGGCCGCACGCGAGCGCTGGTTGCGCGACATGCGCGAACTCGCCGAGACGCACGGCTTCGCCTGGGCGTGCTGGACTTATGCGGGGACAGGCGGCTTTGCGCTGGCCCAGAACGAGATCGGACCCGGCTTTGATGCGGCGACCAGCCGCGCACTCGGGCTTGTCTCAACATGAGCAGCAGCATGACACCCCAGCGCTACGCCAACATCGACGGGTTGCGGGCCATCGCAGCGCTCGGCGTCATGATCGAACATCTGTTCGGTGACCTGCTCAGGCAGACTCCTCCCGCCGCCGGACCGATGAATGCGGTGGGCGAGATACTGGTTCAGAATGTGAGTCTCGGCCGGTTCGGCGTGGCGCTGATCTTTCTGATCAGCGGCTTCGTCGTGCCATTCAGTATCGGCGGCGAGCGGCCGCTCGCTCATTTCGCGATCTCGCGGGTGTTTCGGCTCTACCCTGCATTCTGGCTCGCGCTGGCGGTGCTCGCGACGATGGCATGGCTTGCGGGCGAGCCGCCGGGCATCGCCACCGTGCTGGCCAACATGACGATGGCACCCGCGCTGTTCCGCCAACCCTGGCTTTTGGCGATCCACTGGACGTTGTTCATCGAGCTGGTCTTCTACGTTCTCGTGGCGCTGCTCTTCTCGGTCGATAGGTTGAGACATGTCGGCGTGCTGTCCACTCTCAGCCTGGCCCTGATTGCCGCAACGGTGCTGCCGGTTCAGCTGCGGACGCACGGCGTGGCTAATTTGCCGGTCCAGTATCTGGGGATGCATCTGTCGTCGCTGTTCCTGGGCCTGCTGCTGCGCTTGTGGCTTGTCGAGCGGGTCCAGAGCGCGCGTCTGGCCGTGTTGGTCGTTGCCTTCGCGCAGTTTGCGGCGCTGCTGTCGGTCTCGGACTTCTCATTGGCGCGCGGTGACAACTTCGTCATGGGAGGACGCTTACCGATCCTGGCCGCTTATTTGCTCGCTTTTGCGGTCTTCCTTGCTGCCGTCAGGTTCGGTCGTCCGCGTCCGCGCTTGCTCGCGCAGACCGGGATGATCAGCTACTCGATGTATCTCTTCCACTGGACCGTCAACGTGACGGTGTACCGGTTCGTGCCATTGACCGGACAGATCAGCGACGTTGCCGTGATGCTGATCTGCATCGCGCTCACCCTGGCGGTGTCCTTGCTGGTTTACCGGATGGTCGAGCGTCCGATGATCATGCTCGGCCGCACCATCGTGCTTTGGCGTGGACTACGGGCTCGTCCCTGAGGCGCACCCTTCGATCGCCTGAACAACAAGTGTGATGCGTTCGCCGCGCATGCCGGGCCTAATTCGGCCTGAGCGTTCGAGTTCAGCGAGCCCATGAAGGGCTGCCCAAAAAGTCTCGGTCACGTCAGCTACATCGACGCAAAACGGCGTTACGACTGCCGCAAGTGCTTCGAAGGCAGCCCGTAGTTCCGGTCTGGTTCCAGCTTCGGCGAACCGCAAAACCGTCGGCAGGATAAACATGGCCTCGTAGAGTGCGGGGCGACTTAGCGCAAAGGCGAGATAGGCCATGGCGACATTCTCGAGGGCGTTTCGCCGTCCGGTCGATCCGCTTGCCGCTTCCCGAAGATCTGCTGTGAGTTCCTGAAAACCCTCGACCGCAACTGCCGCGACAATCGCATCCCTATTCTCGAAATGTGAGTAGAGCACCGGCTGACTGAATTCGATCTCATCGGCCAGGCGGCGGATGGTAACGGCGTCCCATCCTTCGCACTCTGCGATCGCGCGCGCTGCCGCGACAATGCGATACTCGCGCTCAGCCCGCTCCCTACCTTTTCGCTCGGCGACACCCAATCCTCGATCTCCAGACCTGGAAGGCCCACATATCTGTGATCATACCAATGCTTGATGATCTAGCAATGCTATATTATCTTCCTAGCGATGCTAGATCATCTTATTTGGCTAGATAGGACAGTGTGATGGACGGTGTGGTGCATTGGCTTTCGCTCGGAATGGCGTTGCTCCTGGCTCTCGCGATTATCGCGATCGGCACCCAATATGTCGCAAGCCCGACGACCGCGACACGCAGTTTCGGCCTGCCGCTTCCTGAAAACGGCACCAACGTCGTTTGGTGGCTTCGCCTCAAGGGGGTGCGCGACATTGCTGCGGGATTGGCCGTATTGGGGCTCATGGCGTGGGTCGGGCCCCGGGCGGTCGGCATTCTCCTGCTGGTCGAGGCCATCATCCCTGTCGGCGACATGCTGCTCATTCTTGCCGCGAAAGGTTCGGCCAAGAGCGCCTTCGGCATCCATGGTTTCACGGCATTGCTGATGATCCTGGCAGCGATCCCCCTGATCATGGGGGTGTCCTGAGATGCTGCATGCCCTCTCGATCTGGCTTCTCGTCGCCGGGTTCTTCGGCGCAGGGCTGTTCAATGCGATCGGCACCCCCGCGACGCAAAGCAGCTTCGCCCGCTGGGGGTTATCCTCCGTGGTGGTGCCGCTTAACGGGCGGGCTGGAGATCGCGAGCGCCGTTGTGATTGCGCTTCCCGGCAGTCGCGAAGTGGGCCTCATTCTCGGTGCAGTGATCGTTGCGGCAGCGGTTTTGACCGTGGTGCGTCACCGTGAGTTTTCGCATCTCGTGCCGCTCGGCGTCTTCGTCGCCTTGCTTGCACTGGCGGAGATCTCGTCTTGAGGGTTGCCAAATTTGACGCCGATTGACCATTGGCCGCATCCGTCAACTGCGCGCCTCCCGTAGCAACGGTTCGCGGGCATTTTCCTTCGCGCGCAGCAAGGCGTCGGCGAAGATCGGCTGCCAGGAGCGGATGTGGCTTCTGAGCAGGGTCGTCAGTGCCTCGGCCTCGCCGGTAAGCGCGAGTTCGATGAGCCGGTAGTGTTCGGGGACCGACGCCTGTTGTCGCTCCAGGCCTGCGCGTGAGCTGATGCCGTAGAGCCGCATCTTGTCGCGCAGGCCCATCACCATGTCGGTCAGCAGTTCATTGCCGGCGGCCGCGATCAACTCGCGATGATAGTTGCGATCGGCTTCCAGATAGAGCTGTACGTCGTCGCTCTCGACCGCCATGGCGATCTGGTCGGCCCAGCCACGCACGGCTGGAAGATCCGACGGCGGATGTGCGGCGAGCAATGCGGCTGCGTGCAGTTCCAGCACCTCGCGCATGTCAAACAGGTTGTGCAACTCGGTCAGCGACGGCTCCACCACCTTGAATCCGCGGTTGCGCATCGGCTCGACCAGGCCGCCGCGGCTGAGTTCGAGCAGCGCCTCCCGCACCGGCGTGCTCGAGACACCGAGGCTCGCCGCCAGACTCGGTACCGAATACATCGTGCCTGGAAGGCTTTGCCCGGAAATGATCTCGGCGCGGACGCGCTGCAGCACCTGCTCTCGCAAATTCTGGTCCATGGGTGGTCCCGACCGCCTCTCGTTGGGAACTCCGATTCGTCCTAGCCTATTACTTGGCCTTGACGAAATCAGTAGCGTGTGACGTAAATGTGTAACGCATTACTAAAATGCGTCACTTTTCGCGAGATGGTGAGGCTGCTGAGTTGAAACAACGCCTGCCCGGCTATTGCACGCTTTGTCGCTCGCGCTGCGGTTCAGTCAGCGTCGTCGAGGACGGGCGGCTCATCGGTGTAGAGGTGTTGAATAACCATCCGACCGGCGGCGCACTCTGCGCGAAGGGACGGGCAGCACCGGAAATCGTGGCTAGTCCCCGTCGCCTGACCGTGCCGCTGAAGCGCACGCGGCCACGCGATGCAGCGGATCCGGGCTGGATCGAAGTGTCCTGGGACGAGGCGTTGACCGAGATCGCCGAGAGGCTCGGCGCGATCAGGGCGGAGAGCGGCGCCGAAGCGGTCGCCTTTGGCGTCACCACTCCGAGCGGCACGCCGATGGTGGATAGCTTCGAGTGGGTCGAGCGCTTCATCCGCGGCTTTGGCAGTCCCAACCTGATCTATGCCGTCGAAATCTGCGGCTGGCACAAGGACCATGCCCACGCACTGACGTTCGGCCGCGGCATCGGCTTTCCCGATTACGACAATGCCGACGCGATCGTGCTGTGGGGCCACAATCCGGCACGCACTTGGCTGGCGCAGGCTATGCGGATCGCCGACGCGCGCCGGCGCGGTGCACAGGTTGTGGTCGTCGATCCCAAACCGAACGGGTCGGGTCAGCAGGCGGATCTCTGGCTGCGCATCCGTCCCGGCGCCGACGGCGCGCTGGCGCTGGGTGCGATCCGTCACCTCATCGCAACAGGCAGCTACGATGCGGATTTCGTCAATACATGGACCAATGGCCCGCTGTTGGTCGATCGCGCGACCGGACGTTTCTTGCGCGCCGACGCATTGTGGTCCGACGGCGCGGCGGGCGCCTACGTTCGCCTCGATGCGTCGGGCTCGCCTGTGCCTTGCGATACAAGCTGCGCGCCGGAGGAGGGCGGCCAACTTCGAGGTGCCCTGTCGATCCGCGCGCGCGACGGCCGGTTGATCTCAGCGGCAACTGCGTTCGAGCTGCTGGCTGAGAGAGTTGCCGATTATACGCCCGCGCGCGTGGCCGATTTGACCTGGCTTCGTGTCAACGACATCGAAGCGTTCAATGCCCTGTTCACCAATCGGCCGCGGCTCGCTTATCACTCCTGGACCGGCGTCGGCCAGCACACCAACGCGACCGCGATCGAGCGCGCGATCGCATCGCTCTATGCACTGACGGGCGCCTGCGACCGGCCCGGCGGCAATCGCTGGCCGGTGCCGCCGCCGACCCGCGCGCTCAACGACTACAATATCCTGCCGGCCGAACAGCAGGCCAAGGCGCTCGGCCTCGCCGAACTGCCGCTCGGGCCGCCGGCGAAGGGATGGATCACGGCGCGGGATTTCAGCAGGGCCGTGCTCGATGGTGAACCTTATCGGGTGCGTGCGCTGGTCGCCTTCGGCACCAATTTCGTCGTCTCGCAGGGCCATTCCGAACGTAACCGCGAGGCGCTGAACGCGCTCGAATTCCAGGTTCATGTCGACATGTTCATGAACCCGACCGCGGAAAGCGCCGATTTCGTTCTGCCGGCCAGCATGCCGTGGGAGCGCGATGCGCTCAAGATCGGTTTCGAGATCACGCAGGCCGCCGTCGAAACCGTGCAGTTTCGCCCGCGCGTGACCGAGCCGGTTGGCGCAGTGAAGGCCGACTACGAGATCGCTGCGGCGCTTGGGCTGAAGCTCGGGATGGGAGAGCTGTTCTTCGGCGGCGATATCAAAGCCGGATGGAATTATCAGTTGGAGCCGCTCGGCGTCAGCGTCGACGATCTGCGCAATCATCCCGAAGGACGCCGCTTTCCGCAGACCTTCCGTAACGAGAAATACGCTGTCGCGCGCGAAAACGGAACCGTGGCCGGTTTCGCGACGCCAACGCGTCGCGTCGAACTCTATTCGGAGCTGATGTTGGGTCACGGCTATGATCCCTTGCCCGATCACGCCGAGACCGCAGAGAGCCCGCTGGCAGGAGGGACCGACGAGCGCTTCCCGCTCGCGCTAAGCACCGCCAAGAGCGGATGGTTTGTTCATTCCTCCTATCGGCACGTCGCCTCGTTACGACGGAAGTCTCCCGACCCCGCGGTCGAAATCAGTCCGTTGCTCGCTGAGCAACGCGGGCTTGTCGAAGGCGACTGGGCCGTGGTGGAGACACGCGGCGGCGCCGTTAGCCTGAAGGTGCGCCTCAATGCGGCGCTCGATGCGCGGGTGGTGGTCGCCGAATTCGGCTGGTGGGAAGACTGTCCGCCGCTCGGCCGCGATCGCTCCGCCGCCGCCGGCAATCATACCCGCAACATCAACGCCGTGTTGCATGACGACGCCCGCGATCCCGTCAGCGGCTCCGTGCCGCTGCGCGCGATCGTCTGCGATATCAGGCGCGACGCGGTGGCGAGCCGCGGCGTGTGGAGTGGTCGGCGGCGGTTCGTAATCAGCGAGCGTCGCGCGGAAGCCGACAATGTTATCGCGTTCCATCTGCTGCCGCAGGACGACGGTCCGTTACCGGACTTCCTGCCGGGGCAGCACGTCATGATCTCGCTGCCTGACGCTTCGGAAGGGCGCGCCTATTCCCTGATCGGATCCGGTGATACGCCAAATGTCCTTTCGATCGCGGTCAAGGGGCGATTCCCTGGTGAATCGCGACGCAGCGACGCGCCTTTCTTCATGCCGGATCGCCTGCATGGTCTCGCCATCGGAGGCGAGGTCGTGTTGGAGCCGCCGGGCGGCATCTTTACGCCGCCGCTGAAGGGCGCGCGGCCCCTGATCTTCCTTGCCGCGGGCATCGGCATCACCCCGTTCATGAGCCATCTCGAAACGCTGCAGCGCGTCGCTGCGCAGGATCGCGTTGGTGAAATCCTGCTGCTGCATGGTTGCCGCAGCGGCAGGGAGCATCCTTTCGCACAGCGGCTCGCGGAGCTGGAGACCCGCACACCGGAGCTGAGGCGCGTCACGTTCTATTCCGCGCCACTCCCGCGGGACTCGATCGGCTCCGGTTCGCTGCGCAAGGGCCGTCTCGACCCCGGGCTGGTGAAGCCGCTGTCGACACGCCGACCGCTGGTCTACATCTGTGGCTCGCCGGATTTTGTCGCGGCCCAGATCGAATCCGTGACGGCGCTCGGCGTGCCGCGCTTCGACATTTTTGCCGAGAGCTTTGTGTCGCCGCCGTCGGTGCCGAGCGACCTTGCGCCGCGCACCATCCGGCTTGCCAACAGCGAGCAAAGCTTTTCGTGGGCGCCGGAGCAGGGGACGTTGCTTGATGCGGCCAATGCGGCCGGCGTCGCGCTGCCAAGCGGCTGCCGCGTCGGCCAATGCGAAAGCTGTGCCGTGCAGGTCGTCGATGGGGAGTTCACCCATCTCAGCCCTGTCGACGGCAGCGAGGGGCAATGCCTCGCCTGCCAGGCCGTGCCACTGACCGACCTCACGCTGGCGCTGTGACCACCAACTCAGGACTTAGGGCTGTAACCGCATCACCGGAAGGGGAAGTCATGACGAATGCAACGCACGATGGGACCGCGAACCTGCGAAAATCGGGGCCAGACAATGTCATGGCGCGATTTTCGCAAGCCCTGGTGGCTTTTGCGGAGCGGTGGTTTCCCGATGCTTACGTCTTCGTGCTGATCGCGGTCATCGCTGTGGCCGTTGGTGCGATCCTGCATGGCGGCTCGCCGCTCGCCGTCAGCCGTGCGTTTGGCGACGGCTTCTGGAATCTGATCCCCTTCACCATGCAGATGGCGCTGGTCGCAATCGGCGGCTATGTCGTTGCGATGTCGCCGCCGGTCGCCGCGCTGCTTGCCCGGCTGGCGAGCGTGCCAAAGACCGGTCGCGGCGCCGTGGTCTTCGTCGGGATGCTGAGCATCGCCCTGTCGCTGCTGAACTGGGGCCTGAGCTTGATCTTCTCCGGTCTGCTGGTGCGCGAGATCGCGCGCCGCTCGGACATCCGGCTCGATTATCGCGCCGCCGGCGCTGCCGGTTATCTCGGGCTCGGCTGCGGCTTCACGCTCGGCATCACGTCTTCGGCGGCACAGCTCCAGGCCAATGCCGGCAGCATTCCCGCATCCCTTTTGCCGATCACCGGCGTCATCGGTTTCTCGGAAACAATCCTTACCTGGCAGAACATGGCCACCGTCGTGACGGTGACCGTGGTTTCGGCAGTGATCTGCTATTTCACGACGCCGGCACCTGAGCAGGCGAAGACGGCAGAGGACCTCGGCGTTGCCCTCGGAGACGATCGCATCGAGGCCAAAAAACCGTCACGGCCGGGTGACTGGCTCGAGTTCAGTCCGCTCCTGACGATCCTGATCGCGCTTCTGGCCTGCGGCTGGTTGTGGCAGACGTTTCAGTCGGGCAATCCGCTGATCACCCTGTCAGGGCTCAACACCTACAATTTCGTCTTCCTCATTCTCGGCATTGTCCTGCACTGGCGCCCGCGCAGCCTGGTCGAGTCGTTTTCCAAGGCGATGCCGAGCGTATCGGGCGTGCTGCTGCAGTTTCCCTTCTATGCCGGAATCGCGCAGATCCTGACCAAGGTCCCGAACAGCAACGGCACGACGCTATCCGACACGATTGCCCATTGGTTCGTCGGCGCCTCGAGCAATTCCACCGTCTTTTCATTCCTGGTCGGAATCTATTCGGCGCTGCTCGGATTCTTCGTGCCGTCGGCCGGCGGCAAGTGGGTCATCGAGGCGCCCTACATCATGAAGGCCGCCAACGATATCGGCGCGCATCTGGGCTGGACGGTGATGGTCTACAACATCGCCGAGACTCTGCCGAACTTCATCAACCCGTTCTGGATGCTGCCGCTGCTCGGTATCCTCGGCCTGAAATCGAAGGATCTGATCGGCTACACGTCGGTGCAGTTCTTCATCCACTTCCCGATCGTAATGCTGCTGGCGGCCATTCTGATGGCCACCTTCTCCTATCATCCGCCGATCGTGCCCTGAGCCGCCAGGATTCGGACGTCAGGACGCAGCGGCGAGCGGAGGAGAGACGACTTCCGGCGCCGCGGTCACCTCCGCGGATGTGGTCGCAAGCTGGAAGCGGACGCCGTGCAGGGTGTAGGTCAGCGGGATGCCGCGGAAATCGTCGTGGAAGGCACGAACCCGGCGCGCCAACTCGGTGGCGCTGATGCCGGCGGGAAGCTCGCACATCTCCCGGTACATCTGCTTCGTGCTCTTCATTCCGCACCAGGCAATCGGCAGCTCGGCCAGTGGCGAGGGATCACAGGCGAGTTCGCGTGACATCCGCCAGAACAAATGCGCAAGCCGCACATAGGCGACCTGCTCGAGCCCGCGGACGCTGATCTTGTCAGGGATGATGAAGGACTCGACGCCGATGATCGGACCGGAATCGACGCGCTCGGCCATCGCATGCGCGGTGGCGCCGAACATGCGCGCGCCGTCATAAAGCGCGAAATGCGCCGGCGCCCAGCCGGGATATTGCGGCGGGCCGGGGTGGAAATTGTAGGCGCCGTGGCCGAGCGCCGCTAGCGTGCTGCCTGATACGACGACGCCGGTGGTGAACGCCAGCAGCCGGGCGTCGCGCAGCACTTCGGGCTCGATCGCTGCGAGCTCGTCGGCTGTCGTGGCGCCGCGGAAGGAGAGGGCCGGGTTGTGCTCCCTCAACAAGGCGCTCAGCGCCATCTGCTGATCGGCGACGCCGGTGAGAAGGATGATGGTCTTCATGATGCGATGTCCTTCCCAAGTCTCATTCCGAGTCTCATCTAAAGTCTCATCTCAAGTCTCATCTCAAGTCTCATCCCGCGGCCCGGGTCAACCGCGATGGCCCGCCATGACGACGACGCTTCCGGAATCCCGGGATTGCGCCACGGCGCGGAACAGATCGGCGGGCAGCGTCTGCCACGGTGCAATCTCGATGACCCGGTTGTTGGCGCTCTTTGCCGCCGACTTTGCCGCGCGGATATCGTCCAGCCAGGGGCACAGCGAGAGTTCGAGCCGGCCGAAACCGCCGCAGTCGGCGGCAAACGCCCCCGTCACCGCCTCGATGCTGGCCGCCACCTCGCGCGCGTCGCTGGTGGCGATATCGCGCATGATCACGGTGATCGCATCGGTCGCCGCCGCCTGCGACGTCACCACGATCATGGAGTCGCGGCCGCCGCTGCGGCTGGCGCGCCGCGCGCCGCGCATGGCGATGCCGAACTCGGCGTCAGGCCCGAGATCGGCGTTGTCGGCGGGAAGATTGTGAACGATCGTGGTATGCCGGGGCGTGCCGAGGTCTTCGGTCGGTGCATGATATGAGCGCGGCAGCCAGACGGTGTCGAGCGGCAGCTGCGACGATGTCAGGCTCCAGGCCTGATCGAGCAGATAACCGTCCCAGACCGGCGGATACGCTGCCGCAATGTGGTGCCAGTTGCGCAGCAGCGCTTCGGCTGCGGCCGAGCGGCCCAAATAGAGGGTGCGAGCCGACATCTCCCACCGGTTCCACTTGTGAAGTGCGACGTCGCAATCGAGGTTCGAAGGCAGCAGCGGCGGCTCGCTGAGCGTTGCATCGGCCTCGATGAAGAGCAGCGGCTCGCGGTGTTGTTGCCACATCCGAAGGATGAAGGCGGCCTTCTCGGACGCGCACATGCATCCGTCGGCCACGGTATCGATCGGTGCGATGTCGCAGGAGATATGGAAGTCGGTCAGCGTCTCGCGAAGCTGAGCCGCATGATCGTCCCCGAATGCGCGGGGATAGCACGAGACGACGCGCAGCGGAGCATCGGTGCGGGAGCCGTTCTCGGGGGCAATCGCGCGCCAATTGACTCCGCCCCACCACATCTCATGGGGGCCGTCGAGGCTCGGCCCAATCGTGCCGAAGTCGGTCAGCTTGGACTTGAGGAAGTCGAAGGCCGGGTTCTCGCCGAACGGAATAATGACCGCGCAATCGGCGCGGAGCGACCGATAGAGCGTCTCGGCGGCGGGCCCGCTTGGTGGTTCGACGACGATGACGACGCCGCTACTGCGGACCGGGACCGAGCCGCCATGGCTGAGGACCGCAGCCCCGAGCCGTTCGACCAGCCAGTCGAGCCGCCGGCGCTGCGCGGCGTTCAGCCTTATGCCGTTCGATAACAGCAATTGGTCAAGATCTGTCTGCAAGCGGTCAGCTTGCATCGTGTCAGCCGGTATCATGCCCACGCCACCCCTCGTTAACTTTTACGTTCGGGGCGGCCGGATCAGGCGGACAATCAATGGCCGTTGATCGCCGGATTGCGCCAGGTGAGCGTGGCCGAGGGGACGCCGTTGGCGTTGCGGTTTTCGACCGCCAGGATGCGGTCGTGGCTGAGCGAGGTCAGCGCGATGGTGTAGATCGCAACGTCGTCTTCGAAGGACTCGACCGGGATCAGGAGCGTGCCTTCGTCGCTGCTGGCGCGGAAATGACGGCCACTCCGCTCGAGGCCGGCATAGACCAGCCGCGCGTTAGCGATGGCCTTCGGGGCCGGATTTCTCGCCGCCTCCACGGCATCCTTGCCGGACTGGACAACGACGCCGTGAAGAATCCCCTCGCGCGCGAGCTTTGCGAGCGGCAGGGCGATGGTCGTCACCGCCATGCGGCGAGACAGCGGGATGCGCAGCCTGATATCGCCGAGCCCGGTATGATAGACGGTGATGGGTTCCAGCGAGGCCTGGCCATCGCTCCTGAACAGGCCGACTTGCAGCGTCCCGCAGGGGGACTCGCCGAAGACGTTCGCCGGCAGGCGATTGGCGCCGAACAGCGCGTAAAGGTAAGCGTGCGATGGCGACAGGGCGGCAAAGCTGCCGGCAAGCCACATCGGCGGCGCCGGCGCCGTGCAGGCAGCGCCGATGCCGCGCGCGATCACCAGATCGTTGACGAAGTTGGCGTCGAGCAGCAATGCCAGCGCCTGGGTGCCGAGATTGACGTCATGCTTGAAGCCGCTCAGAAGCACGAGCTCGTCATCGTCGGGAAGCAGCAGGAATCGCCCAAGGACCGCGGCGGTCCAGCGTGCGGCGATGGCCTGGTCGGCGTAGGGCCGCAAGGCGTAGCGCGGCGCGAGTTCGCGGGCGCGCGATGCGTAGCTCACTGCTCCGGACTGGATTTCGGCGGTAAGAGCCAGTTGCGCCGCCGGGCGCTGGTCGCCCTCGCGCAAGACTTCGCCGCCGCGATAGTCCCGCGCCGAGCCCTCGGCCGAACAGCAGAGCTGCTCCAGCAGCGCGACGTTGCGGATCAGCATGCGCTTGATATGGGGCGTGACGACGCGATCGGAGATCAGTCCTTCCGCGGTGTCGTCATCGGCGATGTCGTCGAACGCATCATCGAGCGTCAGCAGGTAGGCGCCGTGCAGGCGGATGTTGATGCCTTCGCGATCGAAGATGCGCCGCAACGACTTCTGCACGCTCGCGGAATAGCCGAGATCGGCCAGGATCAGGTCGGTACAGTTGTCGAAATCCGGGATCTTGGCGCGCAGATAGGCGAGCAGCCGGGTGCGGACACCGGCTGAGATGTCGGTGATCTCGCGCGGGTCCATCAAGTCGGGCAGGGCATCGGCGAGATCTTTGCCTTCCGCGATGCCGTCCGGGTATTGCGCAAAGAAGGCCGTGACCGCCGGCGGTTGTACCTTGACGATGTCGGCGAAGGTTGCCGCGTCGATCTTGACGACCCGGCCCAGCAATTCGCAGAGAGGTTCGAGCGTATCTGCGGACCCGACCAGGCTGACGCGGCGGTTGATCTCAAGATAGGCGCCGGTGCCCTCGTGCGCGTCTTGCCAGATCCGATGCTGTAGAAAGCCGTCACGGCCGAGAAAGCCGACCGAGACGCGCGCGCCTTGCCGGACCAGAGCCGCGCGCCGCGCTTCGATAAACGCGTCGAACGCCGTCATCACCGGGCCGAGCACGGCAACGCCGAGGTGGAAACCCGGCGTGCGTTCGGCGCTCTGCGCCGTCACCGCGCGCCGCAATGTGCGGGCGCCGTGATCGAGCCGAGACGGCTGTTCGGGGGAAAACAACTCGAAGATCGACGTCTCGCGCTGCAGCTTCGATGCCAATGCCGCGCTCGCCTGCGGATAATAGCGCGGGCGGATGCCGTGACGGCGAGCCCCCTTGATGTCGGCATTCTCGTTGTCGCCGATGTGGAACGAACCTGCCGCATCGATGCCTTGTTCGGCGAGATAGGTCCGGAACAGCGCTTCGCTCTTGCTGCTGCCATGATCGCAGGAGGCGTACAGGAAATCCCAGGTCAGCCCGGGACTGCAGGCGTGCAGGAGGCGCGCGAGCTGCTCCGAGTTCCAGTAGGTATCGGAAATGAAGCCGACGCGAAGACCATCGCCCTTCATTTCTAAATATTGCTGAATCATTTCTGGATTAGCACGGCAGAGCTCCAGCTCAGCCGCGAATTCGGCTTCTGTGAGATCCTGCAGCGCGGCGCGGTTCAGGCCGAAGAGCCTGAAAGGAAAGTACTTATAGATATCGGAGATGTGGACTTCCGCCGATCCACGCTGCTCCGCCGCCAGTTTGCGCGCGCGCGCCTCCGCCTGGATTCGATGCTGAACGAAACTCGCAGACATATTTGGAAATTTTTCAGAAACATTCGAAAGCTGAAAAACCCTTTCAAATACGCCATCTGGCGTCGTGCATGCTCGCAAAAGAAATGTATCGAAAACATCGAACGAACATGCAGAAACATTTCGCGCGCGACGCGTCGCGTCGACTGTCACGATCGTCATGCGCAAAAACCCCCGCCAATTCTCGTGGGTAGAACGCGATCGTGCGACAAATCAGGCGCGCTGATTCAAAAAAGTCGACGCGAGATTCCAAATCGCGCGCTTCGCGACTGACAGATTCAAAAAATTCGATAACGTCGAATTGGTGATTCGGAAAAAATTGCCTAGTCGCAATCGTCGAATGCAAGATCGCGACCGCGTGCTGACGAACCACCCGCATGCCAGGCGCATGCATGTGTTCGCGTAGTGTTTATACGTGTGAAACAGCGTTTTCAGGCGCAATCATTCCTGCCGCGGAATTCAAGGCGATGCTGAACGACAGCTCCGAACCATGCCGATTGTCTGCCTGCGGGCCGGCGAGGCGGCATCTTTTGCCGGGCAGTCGGCAAAAAATTCCACCTAAGTATTTGAAAAATAACGAAAAAACTTCGCCTGGATTGCCTGGCCTCCCCGTTCAACCATCAGAAGCCGCGTGGGATGTGTGCCAGCGGCGTTGGGTTGGAGAGTAGGGGATGACCTACGCGCTTGATATGAGGGCACCGGCCGAGATCGAGGTCGCGACGGCCACGGTCGCGCCGATCACGGCCACGGTCGCGCCGATCGATGCGACCTCTCCCTGGAGCGACGTGCCGACTGTTGTCGAGGCGGTCCCGCTGGATACGGTCGAGATCCAGGATGAAGACAAGGACCTGCTCGACCGCCTCGCCGCCGGCGACGAGGTGGCGTTTCGTCTTCTCGTCGAACGTCATGTCGATCGCGCCTACGCGATTGCGCTTCGCATCGTCGGGAATGCTGCCGATGCCGAGGACGTGGTGCAGGACACGATGCTGAAGGTGTGGACGCATCGCGGCCGCTGGCAGCACGGCCGCGCCAAGTTCTCGACCTGGCTCTACCGCGTGGTCAGCAACCGCTGCATCGACCTTTGCCGCAAGCCGCGCACCGAGAATGTCGACACCGTGCCGGAGGTCGCCGACACCCAGCTCGACGCCTCCAGCCTCATCGAGCGCAACGAGATCGGTAACCTTCTGGAGGTCGCGATGCAGCGGCTGCCCGAGCAGCAGCGCGTCGCGGTGATCCTCTCCTATCATGAGAGCATGAGTAACGGCGAGATCGCCGAGGTCATGGACACGACCGTGGCCGCGGTGGAGTCGCTGTTGAAGCGTGGGCGGCAACAATTGCGCGAAATGCTGCGACGGCACGAGCGCGACCTCCGCGGCGCGTTTACCGATTGCTAACCATAAAATCCGGCTTCTGAAGATTTCGCGCCTGACCACCGACGGCCGTTCCGTTTGATCGGACGGACGGGGGCTGGATCCGCGTCACCTCTCTCTTTCACGATGCGGCATGTCATGCCCATCACCACAGGAGCTATACATGCCCGTAATTTCCACCAACAGCGCCGCCAACTCCGCGGTTATGTACCTCAACATCAACTCGGCGCAGGAAGGCAGCGCGCTCTCGAAGCTGTCCAGCGGTTCCCGCATCACCTCGGCCTCCGACGACGCGGCCGGCCTCGCCATTTCCACCCGCATTTCCTCCGACATCACCACCCTGCAGCAGGCCGCGACCAACGCTTCGCAGGCGACCTCGATCCTGCAGACCGCCGACGGCGGCGCCTCCAACATCTCCGACATCCTCGCTCGCATGAAGTCGCTGTCCTCCGAGTCCGCCTCGGGCACCGTAACCGACTCCAGCCGCGCCTACATCAACTCGGAATTCTCGCAGCTCACGAGTGAAGTCGATTCGATCGCGAGCGGCACCCGCTATAGCAGCCAGAGCCTGCTCGACGGCACGAGCGCGTTCTCGTCCGGCGTCGCAGTGCTGGTTGGTTCGACCGCGTCCGACACCATTACGATCACCCTGACGAGCCTGACCGCGTCCTCGCTCGGCCTGACCTCGCTCGACGTCTCGACCCTGTCCGGCGCCACCAGCGCGCTGTCGGCGCTCGATACCGCGATCAACAGCGTGTCGGCCGCGCGTGCCACGATCGGTGCTCAGGAGTCCCGCTTCAACTTCAGCGCAAGTTCGATCTCGACCCAGACCCAGAACCTGCAGTCGGCCAACTCGGTGATCAAGGACGTCGATATCGCGTCCGAGCAGGCGATGCTGTCGTCGGCCGAAGTCAAGACCCAGGCCGCGGTGTCGGCCGAAACGGCGGCGAACCAGATGCCGCAGTACCTGCTGAAGCTCCTTGGCTAATTGAAGACATGTCGGGCCGGCCTCGCGCCGGCCCGATCCCCATAGCGGCGGACGTGTTGACATGACTGTAAGCAGCGCTACCTCCGGCACGTCCACCACGCCGAGTTCGTCGGATACGGTCACGACGACCGGCACGACCACCTCGACCAGCATCGACTGGACGACGTTGATACAGTCAGAAGTCGACGCCAGGCTCGCGCAGGCGACGTCGATCACGACCAAGATCACCGCAAACCAGGCCAAGGTATCGGCGTATCAGAGCCTGCAGACCGACCTTTCGACGTTGTCGACAGGGCTGGAGTCGCTGGCCACGTCGGTCGATAACTCGCTTGCGACCAACGCATTCGCAACGCGCTCGGCAACAATCTCCTCGACCGGTGACGTCAGCTCCTCGTCGGCGCTGTCGATGAGTGTCAACAGCGGCTCGGCGACCGGCAACCACACCCTCCAGATCAGCCAGCTTGCGACCGCGCAGAAGGTGATGGGCTCGGCGCAGTCCAGCTCCTCGACGGCGCTTGGCTATTCCGGAACGTTCTCGCTGGGGCTGGCGGGCGGCACCAGCAATTCCATCACCGTCAACAGCAGCATGTCCATGCAGGACGTCGTCGACGCCATCAACGCCCAGAGCTCGACCACGGATGTTCAGGCATCGATCATCCAGGTTACAAGCGGCTCGTACCAGATGGTGCTGACTGGAACGCAGGATGCGGCCAACATCAGCTATTCGTCGACGTCCGGCGACGACATCTTCAACAAGCTTGGCGTTACCAATTCGTCCGGCGCATTCACCGACGTGTTGCAGACGGCCCAATCCGCGAAATTCACGCTGGACGGAGTTTCGCTGACACGCAATACGAACGACATCTCCGACGTCCTCTCGGGAGTGACGTTCGACCTGCTGCAGCCGACACCAAGCGGCACGTCGCTGAACATCAGCATCGGCACCGACACCACCCAGGTAAGCTCGGCCATACAGACGTTCGTGACGAATTACAACGCGTTTCGCGACGCTGTCCTCGCACAATCGACCACCAATTCCGACGGCACAGCCTCGTCTAGCGCTGTGCTGTTCGGCGACAGCACGATGCGCGATATCATGACACAGCTCCAGGGCGTGCTCAGCGGCTCCGTGGGCGGACTGAGCATGGCCGACCTTGGTCTGTCCTTCAACGTGAGCAACGAACTGCAACTCAATACCGGAACCTTGTCCACCGTGCTGAGCACGAACCTGAGCGGCGTGACCGCGCTTCTGTCGGCGCAAACTACCACCTCGTCGAGCCAGCTCAGCGTCATCAATACCGGGACGTCGCCGCAATCATTCACGCTGGATCTCGCGGTCGACGCAAACGGCAAACTGACATCGGCCTCGGTCAACGGTGACAGTTCACAATTCACGATCAGCGGCGACAGCATCGTCGGCAATTCGGGGACGATCTACGCCGGCATGGCCTTTAGCTATACCGGGTCGACATCGCAATCGATCAACGTCTCCTCGACATCGGGCCTGGCGGCGCAAATCTACCAGATTGCGAAGAGTGCCTCCTCGACCAGCACCGGTTCCTTGCAGACGGTGATCTCCAATCTGCAGTCGAACGACAATAGCCTGCAAGACCAGGTCAACACCATCCAAAGTAATGCCGCGACCTACCAAACGCAGCTCCAGCTGGAATACGCCAACTATCAGGCGACCATCCAGCACTCGAACAACACGTTAAATTACCTCTCAGCACTGCTGAATGCCAACTCGAGCAATTCATGACACAGAATCCCGCTGCGTATCGTGCCAACAACGCCTATCGATCCGCCGCGGTTGCGGTCCCGCCGCTGCAGGCAGTGGTCATGCTTTACGATGGCGCGATCACGTTTCTGCAGAAGGCGCTGGAGGCGCACGAAGCCAAGCGGTTCGAGGAAGGCCAGGCCTATCTGATGCGGGCGACCGCGATCCTGCGCGGGCTGAGCCACAACCTCGATTTCACCCGCGGCGCTGCGCTGGCTGATCGCCTTTACAAAACCTACAACGCCCTGATCATGGCGTGCCTGCGCTCCTACGGCCGGCCGCAGGCCAAGGAGAGCTTCCGGCGCATCATCGCCAGCCTGACGGAACTCCGCGACGCCTGGAAGTATGTCGACGCGACCGTCGGCAAGGCCAAGGCGGCCGAATCGGCCGCCAGGCGTTAAGTAGCGAACGAGCGCGAATCGGTTGGGGAAGCCCGCCTGGCGCGGCGGACGGGCAGGCCACCGCGTTGTTTTGGTGGGGGAAAATGACCGTCCGGTGGATACCATGGTGGGCCTAATGTCGCACCGGCGGAAATTGATTTCCGCCGTCTCGCGAATGGATTATGACAGCCTCGGCGACGAGGCTGGGTCTGCGCGCGCGATGGACGTTGCGACATTCGAGGATCTGATCGACCGGCTGGGGGAAGACCTGTCCCGCTGGCCAGACGACTGGCGCCTGCCCGCCATGCAACTTCTCGCATCCTCGGCCGAGGCGCGCGCGCTCTACGAAGAGTCGAGCATGGTGCGACGGGCGCTCGCAGCGCCTCCGGTTCGGGCGCCTGCGGGTCTTGTCGACCGCATCGTCTTCGCCGCGGCGAAATTGCCCAGGGAACCGGCCGCGCCTGAAGACCAGTCGAAGGATGCGGAAGCTCCCGCCGAATCTGTGCATCCGGGGAAAGCCCTGCCTGCGCTGTAGCCGGCGTTGAGCCTGCTGGCGCCGCTCACATTGATGTTGGACACGCCAGGTCCGCCTGTCGCTCTGCGCGACCTGGTATCAACTCCCAAAGCACGAGCTGGAAAGCGCGAGGCGATTTCGCTTGCGCCGAAATTATCCGCAAACAAATCCTAACCGCAGCCACGTTCGACCTGATTGCTCAGCGCTTCAGCCGGCCGGCCGAGCGCCTGCCGGTTGCGCCTTCTGAGGTTGCCTGTGCCGCCGAACGACACGGCCAACACGGCAAATTCTGCCGATTAATCAAATGATTCCGCGTGCGTGAATCCGCGCCTGAAATCTGCGCGCCATCCGTTTTATCTGCGAACGACCTTCACGGCCTCGATCTTCAAAACGCGTTCCGTCGCACAACCCGCGGCGAAGAGAGTCTTGTCATGACCGTATCCTCAGCCGCCTCTGCTGCAAGCTCGACCTCCTCGACTTCGTCGACGGCCGCGTCGATGGGGCTGACCTCGACCGATTTTCTCAATCTGCTCGTCAGCGAGTTGCAGAACCAGGATCCGCTCAACGCGACCAGCACGACCGACTTCATCAATCAGCTCACGTCCTACGCCAATTTCAACGAGCAGCAGTCGATCAACAGCAGCATGACGTCCTTGGCCAGCTCGTTCTCGAGCCTGGTGACGCTCAATTCCGTCAACTACATCGGCCACACGGTCGAAGCGAAGACAAACACGGCGCAACTGACCAACGGTTCGGCGACGTTCGGTTACTCGCTGTCTTCGGCCGCTTCCAACGTCGCGATCTCGATCCAGGATTCGTCCGGCAACGTCGTGTGGAGCGGTACCGGGACCGGAACCGCCGGTGCCAACACTTTCACCTGGAACGGCAAGACCACGAGCGGCACCCAGCTCAGCGACGGCGGCCAGTACACCATCTCGGTCACCGCGAACGACTCCGCCGGAAACTCGCTGCTCAACTACATGACGATGACCGGCAAGGTCACCGGGATCGACGCCTCGGGCTCGACGCCCGAGTTGCTCGTGAACGGCGTCCCCGTCAGCGCCTCAAACATCATCGGCGTCACGTCCTGATTGTATCCGGAGTATTATCATGAGTCTTACTGGTGCTCTTTCCTCGGCGATCACGGCGCTTAATGCGCAGAGCCAGTCGCTGTCGATGATTTCCGACAACATCTCCAACGCCGATACTACGGGTTACAAGACCACGTCGGCGGCGTTCGAGGATTTGGTGACGGCGTCGAGCAGCTCCCAGTCCTACAACTCCGGCGGCGTCACCGTGTCCGGCTTTGCCAACATCACCCAGCAGGGTTTGCTGGCGGCCACCACCACCGCCACTAACGTCGCGATCCAGGGCAGCGGATTCTTCGTCACCACCAACTCGACGTCCAGCGGTACCACCGCCTATACCCGCAACGGCGGGTTCACCACCGACAATTCGGGTTACCTCGTCAACAACGGCAACTATCTGGAAGGCTGGCGCACCGATTCGTCCGGCAAGATCGTGGGCAACGCTTCGGCCAGCAGCCTTGCGCCGATCAATACTCAGGTCGCCGCCACCAGTGGCTCTGCGACTACCTCAGCCACGATTGCCGCGAATCTGCCGTCGGATGCGGCAACCGGCGCCACCTTCACCAGCTCGATGACGGCCTACGACTCGCTCGGCACCGCGAATTCGATCCAGATTACCTGGACCAAGACCGCCGCCAACGCCTGGAGCGCAAGCTTCGGCAACCCGACGCTCGCGTCCAACTCGAGCACCACCACTGGCACGACGGGCACCGGCACGGTTGCGATCACCTTCAACAGCGACGGCTCGCTGGCGTCGACGACTCCGAGCCCGCCGACAATCTCGGTGACCGGCTGGACCGATGGTGCTGCCAATAGCAGTATCGCGCTCAATGTCGGTACCGTCGGCAAGACCGACGGCCTGACCCAATACGCTTCGGGGGAAACGACGCCCTCGATCGACCTCACCGGCATCACGCCGAACGGACTTCCCTTCGGCAAGCTGAGCAGCATCTCGATCGGAAAGAGCGGCATGGTTGATGCAACCTATTCCAATGGTCAGACCATCCCGATCTACCAGATCGCAGTCGCGACGTTCAGCGATCCCAACGGCCTGAACGCGGGCAGCGACGGTATGTACACCGCAACTGCGGCCTCCGGCAACGCGACCTTGCAGACCTCGGGAAGCAACGGCGCGGGCAAGATCTACGGCAGCGAGCTCGAATCGAGCACCACCGACACCAGCGGCCAGTTCTCCAACATGATCTCGGCGCAGCAGGCTTATTCGGCGGCCTCGCAGGTGATCACTACGGTCGACAAGATGTACCAAACCCTGATCCAGGCAGTGCAGGCGGGATGATGGCGGGTAAAAAGAATCAGGGGAGCCGCCTGCTACGCAGGTTTGAGCAGCTGAAGGCACGGGCCGCTTCGGTTCAACCCGACGATCGGGCGCAACTCTATGCACTGCTCGACGATATCGGAACCGTGCGGGACCAGCTGATCCGCGAATGCGCACGGCTCGACGAGCAAATCAACCGGACGACGGTCCAGGCAACGGCCATCACTGCCTATGGGCGCAGTGCACGATTGGTCCGCGGTCCGCGTCGCGTACATTAGGATGAATGGGAGCGATAGCATGACACCGGCCGGCAACATCAAGATCAATCCCGCAGGCGGCGACGAGCGCGCCCGATCGCTGATCACGCTGATCGACAGCCTGATCGTGGTCGTGAACGAGGAGAATGTGGAGCTTGCCAAGGGCATGCCCGCCTCACGGCTAAAGCAGGTTGATGAAAAAAACCGGCTTGCCAATATATTCGAGCGGTGCGTCGCTGAAGCGGTGGGCAAGACGGCAAGTCTCAACGTCCAGGACCGCGTGCTGCGCGAGCAGCTCATGGAGCGGATCCTGCGGCTTCGCGCCGCAATGGATGAGAACGTGATGCGGCTGCGCGCCGCCATCGAAGCCAGCAATCGGCGGATCGAGGCGATCATGCAGGCGATCCGCCAGCAGATTGCCAGCGTCTCGCCGTATGGCGCCGGGGGTCGTCGCGTGACCACGGCGGTGTCTTCCGGGACCAACGTCCGGGCCTGACCGGGTCAGGCGCGAGGAGAGTTAGCCGTGTCACTCAGTAGCGCGCAACGCATTGCATTCAGCGGAATCGCCGCCACGCAAGTGCAGATCAGCGTGACCTCGGCGAACATCTCCAACGCCGACACCAAGGGCTACACCGATAAGACCGCCAACCAGAGCAGCAATGTCACCGCCGGCGTCGGCACCGGCGTCGTCATCAGCGGAATCACCAGCAACGTCGACCAACTGCTGTTGAAGTCGCTGATCGGAGCCAACTCCAATCTCGGTTCTGCCAACACGGCCAACAACTATCTGACGCAGCTCGAGCAACTCTACGGCACCACCTCGGGTGGCAGCAGCTCCACGACCGGAACCTCGCTTGCCAACACCCTGGCGTCGTTCGAGGCGGCCCTGTCGTCGCTGGCGAGCACGCCGAACAGCCTGTCGCTGCAATCGAACGCGGTGAGCGCGCTCAACGCGGTGACGCAGCAACTGCAGAATACGTCGAAAGGTATCCAGCAGCTGCGTTCCAACGCCGACCAGGATATCGCGTCGTCGGTCAAAGATATCAATTCGGATCTGCAGCAGATCGCCAGTCTGAATGGAGAGATCAAGCAGACGGCCGCGGCGGGACAGTCGACTGCCGACCTCCTGGACCAGCGCAACAACGCGCTGCAGGATCTCTCGTCGATGATGAACGTGAGTTACTTCACGGCATCGAATGGCGACCTGCAGGTCTACTCGGGTTCGGGCCAGGCGCTGGTCGACACCACGGCGCACACGCTGAGTTACTCGCCGGCGTCGGATGTCACGGCAGCGACCACCTACACCCCCGGCTCGTCGAGCGGCTTCAGCGGCATTACCGTGAACGGTGTCGACATCACCTCCCAGATCACCTCCGGCAATGTCGGTGCCCTGATTACGCTGCGCGACCAGACACTGCCGAACGCGCAATCGCAGCTCGACCAGCTCGCCCAGCAGCTTTCCTCGAGTGTCAACGCGGTCTCGAACCAGGCTACCGCGGTGCCGCCGCCGACCAGCCTCACCGGCTCAACCACCGTCAGCGGCACGACACCGCTGTCAGCCACCGGCACGGTGCGCCTTGCGGTGGCGGATCAGAGCGGAAACCTGGTCTCCTATCAGGATATCAACCTCGCGTCTTATTCGACGGTTGGCGCTCTCGTCTCTGCGATCAATAGCGGCACCTCGGGAGTTACCGCATCGATCAATTCGAGCGGACAGCTGACGCTCTCGGCAAGCGGATCGGGCCACGGCGTCTCGATCAACGAGATGACGAGTTCGGTTGGTAGCTCGGATGAGGGATTCTCGGACTATTTCGGCCTCAACAATCTGATCACCGGAACCAACGCGTCCAATATCGCGGTCCGCAGCGATATCCTCGGCGGCGCATCGGGATTGCCGACCGCTACGCTCGATTCGTCGTCTACGCTGACCGTCGGAAATTCGGTTCTCGCATCCGGCTCCGCCACGGTGCTCAATGCCCTGCAAAGCGCGATGACGGGCTCGACGAACTTTGCCATGGCCGGCGGAATGGGCGCGACCACCGGCTCGTTCACAGATTATGCCTCGGCGATCATAGCCAACGTCGGCAGCAAGGCGAGCCAGGCGACGACGACCTACAACAACCAGACGACCGCGCAATCGACCTACGCGAATTCGCTATCGTCGGAATCCGGTGTCAACATCGACCAGGAAACCGCGAATTTGAGTTCGCTGCAAAACAAGTACGCCGCGGCGGCCCAGCTGATTCAGGCCATCAACACCATGTTCTCGGCGTTGGTGTCGGCGATGCAGGCGGCATGAGTGTGAGGTAACGGTCATGGCGATGCGTGTTGCGACCTTTGCTCAGTCGGAGCTGATGACCGCCAGCGCGATGCGCCTGGAAGCGGTGATGGCGAACGAGCAGGTGCAGGAGTCTTCCGGGCAGCAATCGCAGGACATCGCCGGCTACGGCTCCAATGCCGGTCGCGTGGTCAATCTGCAGGTCTCGGTGACCCGCTCGCAGTCCTACATCGACGCGGCCCAGCTTGCCGACAGCAAGGTGCAGGTGATGTATTCGGCGGTGGGGTCGATGACCAATCTCGTCACACAGCTCCGGTCGCAACTGACGGCCGCCAACACAGGCTCCAGCGCCAGCGTCGCATCGGTGATCAGCTCCGCCCAGCAGATGCTGTCGCAAATGGGGTCGCTGCTCAATACGCAATATGACGGGCAATATGTCTTCGGCGGCGCCCAGACCAATTCCGCGCCGGCTGACTTGACGAGCTTCGCGACGGGGACGGGTTCGTTGACGACTGCCGATACCAGCTACTATAAGGGTGACAGCGAGATCGCATCCGTTCGCGTATCCGACAGCCAGTCGGTCTCCTACGGCGTAACGGCCGACAATTCGGCATTCGAGCAGGTGATGCGGGTGCTGAAATACGTCGCCAACAGCACATCGCTGTCGTCGAGCACGATCAGCCAGGCGCTCAGTTTCGCCAGCACCGCGCTGGACGCAACGTCCACGGTGCAAGCGAAGTTGTCGTCGGCCGCGTCGCAAATCGAGACGGCGAGCGCAGACCAGTCCGATTACCAGAATTTCGCCTCGACCCTGTCCACCAACCTCACCAGCGTGGATGTTGCCGCCGTCACGGCGCAACTCTCAACCTATCAGACGCAGCTCACGGCGTCGTTTTCTGCGATCGCAAAGATCCAGAGCCTCAACCTGGCGAACTACGTTAAGTAGCCCGGACCTCAGTTTCGTCGTCCCTTGGTGTCATCGGTTCATGACTTTCAGCCGGGGCAACCAGGCAGGCCCAGGCGCTGCTGGAATTGGCGGTCGACAAATAACGCAGCGCCGGTTTGATCGGTCGGTGGCCAGTCCCTATCTTTGGGGTTGGTTCCGTGCCCGGGGAGACGCCATGACCGCCGCCATCAATCCGTTTCGCATTTCCGTCAGCGACGAATTGCTCGAGGATCTCCATGCCCGGCTGCGCCGGACGCGCTGGCCCGAGGCCGAACTCGTCTCCGACTGGAGCCAGGGCGCGCCGCTGACTTGGATCAAGGACGTTTGCCGCTATTGGGCCGAGGACTATGACTGGCGCGCGCGCGAGGCGCAGCTCAATCGCTTCTCGCAATTCACGACCGAGATCGACGGGCTCGACATCCACTTCATCCATGTCCGCTCGCCGCATCCGAACGCGATGCCGCTGATCATTACCCATGGCTGGCCGGGATCGGTGGTCGAATTCCACAAGGTGATCGAACCGCTGACCGATCCGACGGCGCATGGCGGCCGCGCCGAAGATGCATTCCACGTGGTATGCCCGTCATTGCCGGGCTTTGGATTTTCCGGGAAGCCGACCACGACCGGCTGGGGCGTCGACCGCATCGCCAGGGCTTGGGCCGTCCTGATGGAGCGGCTGGGTTATGGGCGCTATTTCGCGCAAGGCGGTGACTGGGGTTCGGCGGTCACGACCGCAATCGGTGGCTTGGATGCCGCGCACTGCGCCGGCATCCACATCACGTTGGCGATGTCGACACGGCCCAACGTCGAGGGACAGCCGACGCCGGAGGAGACCCGCGCCCTCAACGGCATCAAATACTATGCCGATTGGGATTCCGGATATTCGAAGCAGCAATCCACCCGGCCGCAGACGCTCGGTTACGGCCTGACCGATTCACCAAGCGGGCAGGCGGCCTGGATCCTGGAAAAATTCTGGGCCTGGACCGATTGCGACGGCCATCCCGAAAATATCCTCAGCCGCGACGAGATGCTCGACAACGTGATGCTGTACTGGGTCACCGCGACGGCGGCGTCGTCGGCGCGGATCTATTGGGAGAGCTTCGGGCCTAGCAAGCGAACGGTGCACAAGGTCGCGGTGCCGACCGGCGTCGCGGTCTTTCCCAAGGAGATCGTCACGCCGGTCCGCAAATGGATGGAAACGAATTTCACCAACATCCAGCACTGGCGTGAGATGCCGAAGGGCGGCCATTTCTCGGCGTTCGAGCAGCCGGAGCTCTTCGTCGGCGAGGTGCGCGGGTTCTTCCGGACGCTGCGCTAGAGCGTTTTCATGGTTGGTGACGATAACCGGCATCGGCGAGAAAGTTCAGGCATTCTGTTGGCGAGAAGCGGGTAAGGGCGTCGGCGATTGCGTTGTCGAGGGCTTCGAGAGTTCGTGCGCCTGCCTTGCGCAGCAGGGACTTTAATTTGGCGAAGAACTGCTCGATCGGATTGAGGTCCGGGCTGTATGGCGGCAGATAGCGCAACATCGCACCGGCCGCCTCAATGGCTTCGCGGACGCCCCTGACCTTGTGGCTCGACAGATTGTCCATCACGACAATGTCGCCCGACCGCAGCGTCGGAACGAGGAACTGCTCGACCCAGGCGAGGAATGTCTCGCCGTTCATCGGGCCGTCGAAGACGCACGGCGCGGTCATGCCGTCCTGGCGCAAAGCTCCGACGAAGGTGGTTGTTTTCCAATGGCCGTGCGGGACTGTGCAAACGAGCCTCTTGCCGCGCGCGCAGCGGCCGTAAAGCCGGGTCATTTTGGTGGACGCGCCGCTCTCGTCGATGAAGACCAGGCGCTCCGGGCTCAATTCCGCCTGACCGGCGCGCCATTCCACACGCGCCTCGGCGACATCGGCCCGATCTTGCTCCGCAGCTCTCAGTGACTTTTTTTGAGCGTCAGGCCGAACTGGCGCAGGCGCTTCCACAAGCAGCCGATACTGACCTTCACGTCGTGCGTGGCCAGCAGCCACGCCCGGATCTCCTCCAGCGTGGCGTCTGGCTTGTGCACGATCCGCTGGCGCAGCGCTTCATCGTGAGCAGCAAGTTTCGGAGCCGGCCCGCGGCCCGACGGGCGAGCCGTCGTCTCGCCAGTCGCCCGCCAACGCCCCAGCGCCTTGTAAATGTAGGAAACGCTGACCCGCAGCAGCGGCGCTGCCTGATACGCTCCCATTCCGCCGTCGACGACGGAAATGACCCGTTCACGCAAATCTTGAGAATAAGGTGCTCCCATCAAAGCCTCCGCCTCGAATCAATGCGGAAACTGAATCATGGAGCAACCGCGCTGGGAATCCTCCGATTCCACCAATTGTGAAAATGCTCTAGCCGCGTAGGATGGGTGGAGCGAAGCGATACCCATCTGTCGTGTCTCGGATGTGAATTGATGGGAATCGCTTCGCTCCACCCATCCTACGGACTGCTGCGCATGGTGTGTTGCAGGGCCGCGGCGAACCATGGACCACCGGGCGGAGTAGCGGCTACCGAGGCGGTGCCCGGCCGCTGCTTTTTGTCACGCGAGACTTCAAATCATCCACTTTCGTGAGGATGAATTTCAGCAGTGGCGATGGGTTTGCCTCATTGTAACCGATGACCAGATCGACCGTTGGCGGCGCACCACGGATCGGCCGGCAGACGACGGTTTTCGGCAACAGATTCTGGGCATAGAGCGGGAGCAGGCTGACGCCTCCGGTGGACGCCACCAGCGAAATCGCCATGGCTAGATTCTCGGCCTGGTGTTTGGGTTTCACGCCGAGGGGTTTGATGTAGTCGCTGATGGCAGCCAACAGGGTTGGTGCCCGGACCGAAGACACGCCGATCAAGGTCTGGCCTGCGATGTCCTGCAGGCGGATGGAGTTCCGCACAGCCAAAGCGTGGTCGCGCGGCATCAGGACGATCAGAGGATCCTTTCGCAACAGCCTGAATTTCAGACCGGACGCCTGCTTTTCCGGGCGCATGAAGGCGAGGTCGATCCTTCCGAGAGCGAGACCTGCCGCGAGATCCGGCGAGTCCTGGCTGTGGATGACGACTTCAGTGCTCGGTAGTTCGGCGCGCAGGATTTCCATCACCGCCGGCAGCCAATCCATCTCGTAACCGGTGAGGAAGCCGATCGCAAACAATGTCCGCGGCGGTTGCGCCGCTCGCCGTGCCGCTTCCGTAGCTGCCTCCGCCTGTGTCAGCGCCAGCCGTGCATGGTCGAGAAAGGCCCGGCCGGCAGCCGTCAATTCGATGCCGTGCACGCCGCGTATCATCAACTGAACGCCGACCTCATATTCGAGATCGCGGATTTGCCGGCTCAGTGACGGCTGCGCGGTGTGCAGCCGCTTTTCAGCTGCGAGCGTCAGGCTGCCCTCTTCGGCGACCGCGATGAAATAACGAAGGTGCCGCAGCTCCATCTCGACTTCCATATCTCTCAGGCATGCCCACCAACTTATAAAGTCTTTGGCGGAGACACCGCCGGTTCCTACCTGCCCAATCACGCGAGCGCCCTCGGGAGACACCTGCAGGGCTTATAGGCTTCCGGGCGAGATAATCCATGCTCCGCCGGCAGGAACGTCAATGGGGAATCGGAAGATGAGCATTCCAGTCGAATCGATCATCGGCACGAAACGGACGAAAAACGGCGAGATCGAAGATCTCGATGTCATCCTGGTCGGCGCGGGATTTGCCGGTCTCTACCTCCTTGACCGTCTGCGCAGCACCGGCATGTCCGTCCAGGTGTTCGAGGCCGGCGATGCTCCTGGCGGTATCTGGTATTGGAATTGCTATCCGGGGGCTCGCGTCGATTCTCCGGGCCCAATGTATCAATTCTCGCGCGACGACCTGTGGCGAGACTGGAAGTTCAGCGAGCTCTATCCTTCGTGGCAGGAAATCCGCGAGTATTTCCACTACGTGGACAAGAAGCTCGACCTTAGTCGGGACATTCGCTTCAACAGACGCGTGAACGAGGCCGAGTTCGATCCGGCGCGCAATCGCTGGATTGTCCGTTCAAGCGATGGCTCGGTCGCGACGGCTCGCTACTTCGTGCTCTGCACCGGCTTGGGTTCGAAGCCTTACATACCGGCGTTGCCCGGCCTGAGCGATTTCGCCGGCGAGCGCCATCACACCGCGCTTTGGCCGCAGCAAGGTCTGGACCTGGCTGGCAAGCGGGTCGGCGTGATCGGCACGGGAGCAAGCGGCGTGCAGGTGGCTCAGGAAGCGGCCGCCGTGGCCGCCCAGCTCACCGTCTTCCAGCGTACGCCCAACCTGGCCCTGCCGATGCGTCAGAAGAAGCTCGACGACGATACGATCCGCCGCATGAAGGAGGGCTATCCGCTCGCATACCAGAAGCGCAGAACGTCGTTCGGGGGATTTGACTACCAGTTTCTCGACAAGGCGGCATCCGAGGTGTCCAGCGAGGAGCGGCAAGCGACGTTCGAACGAATCTGGGAGATTGGCGGCCTTGTGCCGTGGGTTGGCTCGTTCAACGACCTCTTTGTGAACGAACAGTCGAACCGTGCCGCCTACGATTTCTGGCGCGACAAAACGCGGGCACGGATCAAGGATCCTGCGCTTGCCGAGATCCTCGCGCCGATGGAGCCGCTTCACCCCTACGGCACCAAGCGGCCGTCCCTCGAGCAGAACTTTTTCGATATCTTCAATCAGTCCAACGTGAGCCTCGTCGACCTCCGCAAGGACCCGATCGAAAGAGTAACGCTTAGTGGGATCAAGACGACGGCCGGCGAGCATGATCTGGATATTCTCGTGCTGGCTACCGGCTTCGATGCCATCACCGGCGGGCTGACCAGCATTGATATCCGAGGCACTGGCGGCCAGACGCTCAGGGAGAAGTGGGCGAAGGGCGTTCAGGCTCATCTCGGAATGGCAGCAGCCGGCTTTCCGAATCTCCTGTTTGTCTACGGCCCGCATAGCCCAAACGCTTTCGCCAATGGCCCGACTTGCGCGGAACTTCAGGGCGACTGGATCGCTCGGATGCTGAACCACCAGCGCGAACGCAATTGGGCACGGTTCGAGGCAACGGTCCCCGCGGAGGAGGCATGGCGCGCGCAGGTGCTCGAGATAGCGGATGCCACTCTCTTCCCCCGCGCGGACTCCTGGTACTTCGGCGCGAACATACCCGGCAAGCGGCGAGAAATGCTTGCCTTCGCCGGTGGTCTCTCGACCTACATGGCGAAATGCAACGAGAGCGCCGAGCGAGGATACGAGGGATTCACGATCGGTTGAATTTTGTCGAACCCCATGCGTGACCGCACCGCTGCTTGGTCGCCTTCCAAAGGCCTCGCACGACCCGCTTCAAATTCAGAAGGAGAGACATCATGGATAGACTGATAAAGATTCCGAATCCCGACCATCCCATTGCGATCGAGGCGAACCGGTCCCGCGTCGTGGTCAAAGTGGGTGGAAAGATCATCGCCGACACCAGCGATGCGCTGACACTTCGCGAGGCGTCCTATCCGCCGGTTCAATATATCCCCCGCCGCGATGTCGATATGGCCGCGCTCACGCGCAGCGAACACACGACGTACTGCCCCTACAAGGGCGACGCGTCCTACTACAGCATTCCGGCGGGCGGTGATCGCTCCGTCAATGCGGTGTGGACTTACGAGACCCCGTTCGAAGCGATGGCGCGGATCAAGGATTACGTCGCGTTTTATCCAGACCGTGTCGACGAGATCAGGGCGATCTAGAGGAGAGAAGGCAGATGCCGACGACAAAACGTACCGCGCTCGTCACAGGTGCTTCCGGTCTTGCCGGCAGCTATCTGCTCACCCACCTGCTGGAGCAGGGCGGCTGGGACGTCATTGCGGTGTCGCGCCGCAAGCCGCGGGTTCCCGGCGACTACAGGTACATTCCCGTGGATCTGCTCGATCCCGCCGATTGCCGGGCAAAACTCGCGCCGATCACGAACATCTCGCACCTGTTCTATCTGGCCATCACCGAGCGTCAGGATCCAACTGAGACGATATCGGCGAATGCCAACATGTTCTTCAACCTCGCCAAGACCGTGGATGCGGCTTCGTCCGCGCTCGAGCACGTCCATCTTTCTCAGGGCACCAGATGGTACGGAAATCACCTCGGTCCGTACAAGACCCCAACGAAGGAGGACGATCCGCGGCACATGCCGCCGAATTTCTATTACGACCAGCAGGACTTTCTCGAGGAATTCCAGAAGGGAAAGCGCTGGACATGGTCGGTTGGGCGTCCGCACGCTGTCTGTGGATTCTCCACCGGCGGACCGATGAACCTGACCCTGGCGATCGCGGTCTATGCCAACATCTGCAAGGTATTGGGACTGCCGCTCAGCTTTCCCGGCAAGCCGGGCGCGTACACCGCACTCTACCAGTGTACGGACGCCGCGCTGCTGGCAAAGGCCGTCGCGTGGATGGCGACCGATCCGAAATGCGCCAATCAGGCGTTCAACATCACCAACAGCGATCTGATCAGATGGCAGAATTTGTGGCCCAAATTCGCCAGGTTTTTCGAGATGGAGCCGGCGCCGCCACGGCACATCAACCTTGCGCGCTCCATGGCAGACAAGGGACCGGTCTGGGAAAAAATCGTCGAGAAGAACGGGCTGCATAAATTCCGGTTCGAGGAGATTGCGGCCTGGGGCTACCCGGACGGCGTGTTTGCGTCCGATTACGATATCGTCTCCGACACCAGCAAGGCCCGCCGTTTCGGCTTTCACGATCTGGTGGATACCGAGGAGATGTTCCTTCGGATGTTTTCGGACTTCCGGCGTGAGCGGATCATTCCGTGACACCGCAAGCCTTCGCGCCCCGCGCGATCAATCTGCGTCGTCCCCCGCGACGGGGGAGCGCTGGTCCAAATCCCCAAAAATTTGTGAAACAGGTACGACGGCGATGACCGAGACAGCGCCAGCATTCATTCGCCGTGCGGTGGCGGACCGGGCTCGGCCTTCGCGCGGGCGGTTTGTCCTCGGGCGTCGCGCAAGCCTGCTGGTTTCGGCGGGCGTCGTCGGCCATACGCTTTGGACCAGTGCGGCGCCCGCCCTGACCTATGGGCTTTATGCCAAGCAATGGCATCTCACCCACACAGTGACGGCGGCACTCTTCGCCGTCTATCCGATCGCCGTCGTTGTCATGCTGGCCGGCTTCGGTGGAATTTCCGATCAGATTGGCCGACGTACGACGATGTTGGCCGGCCTCTTTGCGTCCCTGGCCGGTGCCCTGCTGTTTGCGGTTGCACCTGACGTGTGGTGGATATTCGCCGGACGTGGCCTGATGGGCATCGGCGTCGGCCTGGCGGCGGGCCCGTCGACCGCCGCGATCCTGGAGTTCACGCGCCCCGAACGTGCGAAGAGTGCGGCCTCGGTCACGATGGGGGCGCAGGCTATTGGCTTTGCTGCCGCCTTGCTGCTCGGCGGAGCGCTGACGGAGTACGGGCCGTGGCCGACGCGCCTGTGCTTCTGGATGCTGGCTGTTCTTCTCGTCATCCTTCTCACCGGCACCTGGCTCTTGCCCCGTCATGCGGTCGGCGATGGAGCCGCCAAGCGGCGCTCCCGGATGCCGTTCGTTCCAAAGGACGCACGCCGGGCCTTCGCGGTGTCATCCACGGCCATGATGGCGGCCTATACGTTCGGCGTGCTGGTCCTCTCGCTCGGTGGCCAGGTCGAGCATGACCTGATCGGTTCGCCCAACGCGTTTCTCAACAGCGTTGTACTTTCACTGTTTCCTGTCGTGATGGTCGGCACCGCGCTTGTCTCTCGGACCCTCTCGCCGCGAGCAGCGCTCACCGGCGGCGCGTTGGTCTCTGCACTGTCGATGCTGCTGCTGATCCTGGCGATCAATCTGCGCCATCTGGTGATCTACCTGCTCGCGACGGCCGGTGCTGGAGCGGCGTATAGCCTGTTATTCGTCGGCGGCCTGCAAGTTATCAGCACGGCGGCAGCCGAAACCCACCGGGGCGGCATCCTCTCCGCCCTCTATCTCCTCGGTTACCTGTCGATGGGTGTGCTCGCCCTCGTATTGGGCGCGATCGCCACGACCCGTGGGCTCGGTTTCGCCGTCGATGTCGGCGCGGCAGCGATCATCTTGATGAATTGCTCCACGTTCGTGCTCGCAATGACCATGCCAGCCGCACCGGCGTCCGGCGCGTCGAAAGACACCGGGTGACACAGGACACCCGGCGCTTTGATGGCCTTGGTGATGGCTTTGGCCAGCCACACGATGCGAAACGCAAGCGCGAAGTGGTCAATTACTTGCGGCAAATCGACCCGACGGGCAACTCGGCGAAAACCCGTCAAGCCCTGGTATCAAAAATATTTCGGTTTATCGAAAGTGCAAACCGATGTTACAGATGTGCCGTCTCATCCGATTGAGGGGCGCGTCGCGATCGTCACGGGTGTTGCGGTGAGATGCGGTGGACGCTGATGTCACGATCGACGAGCGTGGCAGACAGCGGACGGCGAAGTCGTGCAGGCCTGACGCCCTAGTGGCAGGTGTCCTGTCAGCGAGGGACTGACGTCTCTTGCTGACGGCGGTGACAAGCAAGCCTAGTCTCGCCGGGGAGAGCACGTATAAGCCGTAACCCATCGCGCAGGGAAAGCCGGAGTTCCCGGTTACACCTGTGGTCCTACCCCGGTGCTTTCTGTTGCACCGGGCCCATGGGTGCGATCGGCACCCGGCTTTCCCTGCGCCCTCTGCATGATAAGAGGGCGGAACGAAATGCAAGACTCGGGCAAATCATGTCGCGAGAACGCGAATGTATGACTTCGCTGTCCGCAACACATTCGATGTCGTGCCTGCGAAAGCAGGGACCCATAACCACAAATGCTGATTGTTACGCAACGCGGAATGACGAGTCTCGTTCACAACGTCGCCGCGGAGTATGGGTCCCTGCTTTCGCAGGGACGACGAATGGAGAGCGGCTTGTCTTGCAACTACAAGCCCTCCTCAATCCCGATACGACGGATCGGCACGATCGAGCTTGCGCAGCAGAGCGGGCCAGGCGAGTTCGCCGTTGCGCGCGGCGCGGTCGGGCTTCGGCAGCATGCGCTCGTAGGTGTCTTCGAGAGTTTTTTTCGGCGGGTAGACCAGCTTGGTGTTGCAGGACAGCGCCATCACCTGCGTCTGGCAGGCGCGTTCCAAACGGAACAGCACGTTGAACGCCGACGGCACGGTCTGGCCGACAACCAGCAGGCCATGGTTGCGCAGGATCATCGCCTCGTTGTCGCCGAGGTCGCGGACCAGGCGTTCGCGCTCGTCGACATTGTCGGCGATACCTTCGAAGTCGTGATAGGCGATATGCAGGAAGCGCATCGAGGTCTGCGCGAGCGGCAGCAGGCCGCATTCCATCGCCGAGACCGCCATACCGGCGGGCGTGTGGGTGTGCGCGACGCAGTCGATCTCGTGCTTGGCCATATGGATCGCGCTGTGAATGACGAAGCCCGCGACATTGACGTCATAATCCGAGGCGTTGAGCAGCGTGTTGCCCTGCACATCGACCTTGATCAGGCAGGACGCATCGATCTCCTCGTAGAGCATGCCGTAGGGATTGATCAGGAACTGGTCGGTGGTGCCGGGCACGCGGCAGGAGATGTGGTTGGCGATCATCTCCGTCATGCCGTAGATCGCTGTCAGCCGGTAGCAGGCGGCGAGATCGACGCGGGCCTGCCACTCCTCGGTGCTTACCTGATCGCGAACCGATTTGACGACCTTGATCGCGGGGGAACTGACAGCGGAATTCATGGCGTTCTCTCCTGAAGATCTGGATTGGCCGAGGCCGGCGGTTGGTGTGCAAGATAGCAGAATCCGCACGGCAGCAAGGCGCGCCCTGTCAGCTTATTTGCAGGTCTGGCGGGCAAAATTCGAATGCGCCATTGGCCTGCAGCGGGTTCGATGTCAGTATGCGAAAAAAGAGCCGAGGCGCACATAATGAGCGAGCGCAAGATACGTATCGCCGTCCTGCATTTCTCCCACGAAACCGTCTCGTTCCTACCGAACGAGACCACGCTCGACGATTTCATCTATCCGGGCTCGCCGGCCAAGGGCGAGGCGCTGCTGCGCTTCGATGCCAGGAATTACATGGGCGGCTTCGTGCAGGTGGCGCGGGAGTTTTCCGAGGTCGAACTGGTCGGCATCGAATCTCCGTTGTGGCCGAGGACCGGCACCGGATCGGGCTGGATCACCCAGGAAGCCTATCGGACCTTTGTCGGCAAGATGATCGCGGGCCTTAAGGAAGAGGGGCCGTTCGACGGCGTCTATCTCTGTTTGCATGGCGCCATGGCGGTGCGCGATGTTCCACGCCCCGAGGCCGATCTGGCCCGGCAGGTCCGCGAAGTGGTGGGCCGTTCCGCCTTCATCGCCGCGACCTTCGATCTTCACGGCAACGAGGACGAGGCGTTCCTCGAACAGGCCGACATGGCCTTCACCGTCAAATATTTTCCGCACTATGACGCGCATCTGCAGGGCGAGCGTGCCGCACGGATGCTGGTGCGGGCGATCCGCGGGGACTACACGCCGACGCACACAACCATCAAGGTTCCCGTGATCTCGCCGACCGTGCTGCAATGGACCGGAGCGCGGCCGTGGATGGACCTGGTGCAGCGGGCGCTGGTGTGGGAGGCCCGCGAGGTCGACGTCTATGTCAACATCTTCTTCGGCTTTCCGTTTGCCGATGTCCCCGATGTCGGCATGACCGTGCAGGTCCTGACCAATGGCAATGCAACACTCGCCGAGCAGGTTGCGCGCGACCTCGCCGCGACGATCTGGCGGCTGCGCACGGAGTTGCTGGAATCGACACAGCTCGACAGTATTACCGAAGGTGTTGCGCTGGCAAAGCAAGCCATTGCGGATGGAAACACGCCGGTCGTGCTGGCCGATCACAGCGACCGGTCGGGATCGGCGACCTGGCTGCTGCGCGAGATCATCGCGCAAGATCTGCCCAACACGCTGATCGCCACCATCGCGGACGCCAGGGCGACCGCGAGCCTGAGGGCGGCCGGCGCCAAGGCCGGCGACGCCTTCGATATGGAGATCGGCGGACTGGCCGACGAGTCGGCGGGCGAACCGGTCCGAATCCAGGGCACGATTACGGCGGCTGGCGAGGGGCAGGGGCAGTTCTGGGTCTGCGTGCGCTTCGGCCGCGACAATGTGCTGATCCTCTCCACCTATCTGGTGCAGATCATGGAGCCGTTGTCGTTGAAGACGCTGGTGCCTGACATCGGCGCCTTCGACGTGATGGCGATCAAGTCGCGGGTTCATTTCCGGCGCGGGTTTGACGACAACGGTTTTGCCAGGACGATCCTTCTGGTCGAGCCGGAGCAGCCGTTCCTTGGGACGACGCGTCTGGACCAGCTGCCGTACCGGAATGTCGACCTCGCGCGGTTCTATCCGTACGGCAACCCGGCGTTTTCCGTGTAAGCGTCATGACCGACAGCCGCTATCGCGTGATCGGATCGACGGCAACGCACACTTTGATTTACAACCATAAGATGTTAGTGTTGGGTCTTACCTGACGAAGACGATGGTTTCTTTTCCTGGACGTGCTTTGGCGAAACTGCATTTTCCGGCGTGACTGACCCTCGACGGGTCGATTTGAGATGCTGGCCCCGTCCACCATTGCAAGCGGGAGATATCAATGAGCGGCAGCGATAAACTGAATCGGCGCGACTTCATCGTGACGACGGCGGGCGCCACAAGCGTCCTGGCCGCCGGCACATCGATTGCTGCGGCAGATCAGGCCGATCCGCTCGGTCCCGGCTTTGACCAGCAGGACCCGCTCAAGCAGTACTGGACGAAGCCGCTCGGCGAACTCGTGCACGTCGATTACGGCCGGGATACGAGGGAGCTGGAGCGGCCGGAGAGCCAGGAGCGTCACCGCATCTACAGCTATCTGCTGATGAAGCTGATCCTGCGTTTCTGGAACGGCAACAAGAACGGCCCGATCGGCAACTATCCGCAGCGCGCCAACCAGCTCGATCCGTCCGTACCCAACCGCTATCGCGGCGATCTCAATGAACGCGATGACCGCAGCCATACTGCGGGGGATCGCTATCTCGGCCACAACATCGCCTGCATCGCGGTCGACGGCCTCGGCCACATCATCGATTTCGACTTCAACCATAATGCATTCTTCCGCAGCTCTGCGGAGCACGCGGAATCGCGGCTGGTCCGGCGTCTGTTCAGCCTGACCGACGTCTTCGACAGTTGGAAGACCGGGGCGCATGTCGCGGCCAGGCCGCATGCCGCGTTCCTGAGCGAGGTTACGCTCTACACTTCGCTGGAATCCTGCGCGCAGTGCTCCGGTGTGATGTCGCTCGCCGGTGTGAAGCAGATCGTTTACATGCAGAATGACTTCACGGCCTACAAGATCGGCAACATCATGTACAATCTGGCCAATCGCACGCCGATCAAGGACAAGGACGGCAATGTCACCGGAAGCTTCGCTGGAGCTCCGGTGCCGATCCCGGCCTCAAAGGTCGGAATCGCGGAGTTCGACCGGCTGAATCAGGGCAATCTGGGCTTCATGAAGAAGATGAACGACGGCGGCGAGCCTTTCTTCCGTTCAGCCAGCTTCGCCGATCACGATCCGTCGATCACCTCGTTCCTGTGCACCGACGACGCCTATGACATCTTCAAGGCCGGTGCGGCCAATCTGGACAGCCTTCAGCTGCAGTTCGGGGGCTATCGGTTTCCAGTGCAGGATCCGTTGCCCGACGATCCCGCCAAGCAGACCCTGACCAATGACGAATGCCTGGCGGAGGCGCGCAAGTTCTTCGAGTATGTCGACATCGAGGGGTATCGCGGATCGCCCCACAAGCTGTGAGTCCGACGTCGAGCCTACTTGCGTCGAGCCTATTTGCGGTGCCTGCTTCCGAGCGCGAGCGTGATCGTCTCCGGCCTTTCGATCCGCTCGATCAGCAGGTCGATCCGATCGCCACCCCAGAACAGCTCGCCGTTGAACACCATGCAGGGAACGCCGAACACGCCGAGCGCTTCGGCTTCGTCGATGATGCGGTCATGCTCCGTGCGGGCCGGTCCGCGCACATAGGCTTCGAAATCGTCGGCGGAGCCGCCGATTGCGGAAATCACGCCGGAAATATCGGAGAGTTCGTCGATCTCCAAATCGTGGTTCCAGAACCGCTGGAAGACCGTGTCGTGATAGGGTCGAAACAGTCCATGACGCTGGGCAAACAGCATCCCCGCGCTGGAATAGAACGCATCATAGATCCGGCGCGGACCCTTCATGACGAGACCTTGCGCGTTGGCGAAGCGCCTCGCGTCCATATACAAATAGCGCACCTTGCGCCAGAAGTGCGGGGTGCGCTCTTCGACGGTGCCCATGAACTCGGGAATGCGCAGGGTGTACGGGAGCCACTCCAGTTCGACGCCGTGTCTGTCCTCGAGCTCGAACAGGCGTTTGTTGGCGACGTAGGCGTATGGGCTCTTATAGTCGGTATAAATCCGTACCCGCGGCTTTTCCATCATCGTTCCTCACCTGGCTCGGATAATTGTTTCCGATCTGGAGCGGTGAGGCAATGCGGCGTGACGATTGAGACGGCAGCCAAACGAACGCGGGGCAAACGAATGGGCCCCGGTGCAGTCAAGCAGCGCGGGGCCCTGATACTTCGTTTTAGCGAAGGATGTCTGGTACACACCAGTGAGACTTCGGGACCTAAAAGCGCTTGGCCTTCGCGCTCTCGTCCTGCGGATATGCTTGAATTGTCGGTAACGCAATGTGGCGAGCAGCTGCTGTTCGCCTCAATTTGCGCCGAGACCTTGCCGTTGAGCAAGGTCGCTGGCTTTCGCCGGTGGCGTCATGCTCCTCTCCAAGGGTGGGCCGACGGACATCTGTCCGCTTCTGCTGCCTGGCGGCCGATCATGTCATCGTCCGCCAATTCCCGCGACGCCGGGAGCGGCGCTCCCGCACTCCAACAGGTGCAGTCACCGAAATGCTGCGGCAGTTATGGTCGCCTGTCAAGTTAATGAGAGAGCGAATTCAGGTCAGCGTTCCTGTCAGGCCTTGGTCTGGCGATACTGATTGAAATCCGGATCGTGAGTCATCTTCCAGTAGTCGACGAACCGCCACGGCATTGCCGAGAACACGCGCCCGCGGCTGTTGCGGTAGTAGGTGGTCATGCCCGGATGCGTCCAGATCAGCTGCTCATGCTCGGCATCGACCTCGCGGATATACTGATCGTGCGCGTCGGGATGCACATCGATCGCGGCGATGTCGTTCTCGATCATCTCGACCAGGCAGGCCGAGATGTAACGGCTCTGGCATTCGGATTGAAAGATCACGCTGCCGCCATGTGCAGGCCCGAGTTCGGACCGAGCATCAGGAAGAGGTTGGGAAAGTCCGGCACGGTGAGACCGAGATAGGCGGTCGGATTGTCGTCACCCCAGGCCTGCTTGAGGTTCTTGCCCTCACGTCCAGTGATATTGAGCCGCGCCGCCATCTCGGAGACCTTGAAGCCGGTCGAGATCACGATGATGTCGTGCCGCCGCAGCCCGCCATCCGCGGTGACGACCCCCTCCGGCGCAAAACGGTCGATCTTGTCGGTGACGAGCTCGACATTCGGCTTAGTCAGCGTCCTGAACCAGTTGTTGTCGAGCAGGATGCGCTTGCCGTAGGGCGGATAGGTCGGCACGCATTTCTCGATCAGGTCGGGACGATCCTTCAATTCGGAGAGGATGAAGTCGGTCAGCTCCTGGCGATGCCGGTCGTTGCCCTTGTTGACAGCGCGATCGGGATGCGGCCAGGCCGGATCCTTGCGCAGGAACGGCAACAGCCCGTCGCCGTAACGCCAGAACATGTTGAACCGGTACCACTGCACATAGAATGGCAGATGTGCGAGCAGCCATTGCGCGCCTTCAGTGATCGGATCCGAATAGCCCTTCACCGGCCGCGCCCATTGCGCGGTACGCTGGTAGACCGTCACCGAGGCAACGCGATCCGCGATCGCCGGCACCAGCTGCATCGCAGTCGCGCCGGTGCCGATCACGGCGACATGTTTGCCGTCGAGCTTGATGTCTTCGGACCACATTGCAGAATGGACCTTCAGGCCCTTGAAGTCTTCATCGCCCTCAAAGCGCGCAGGCGAGGGGTCGTTGAGCTGGCCGATGGCGCTGACCAGCGCGGTCGACTCGAACGTCTCTTCGCCATCCTTGGTCTTGAGCATGGATATCCAGCGCCGTTTGCTCTCATCCCAGCGCGAGGCGACGAGTTCGGTGTTGAGACGGACATTCTTGCGGATGCCGTATTCGCGTACGACCTTGAGCAGATAGTCGAGCAATTCCTGGCGCTGTGCGAAGTAGCGCGTCCATGGATTGCGGGCACCAAACGAGAAGGAATAGGAGTGGTTCGGTGTATCGACGCCGCAGCCGGGATAGCGGTTGACGTACCAGGTGCCGCCGATCTCGGCCTGCTTCTCGACGATCGTGTAGGGGACAGCGAGCCGCCCGAGCGCAACACCGAGCGCGATCGCGCAGACGCCGGCGCCGACGATCAACACATGCTGTCGCGCAAGCGTCTCATCGGCCGGCCGCTTGTGCCAGCGAGCCTCACGCGGAACAAAGCCCATCTCCTCGCGCATCAGCGGCGCATATTCCGGCGTGACGTTCTCACCGAGTGTTGCGCGCATCATCTTCAGCACCAGCTCGTCGCCGGGATCGGTGATGACGGGCTTGGGCGTGCCGGCCGCGAACAGGTTCAGCACCGCGGCGCGGATCTCGTCCTGGATCTCCTTCGGCACGCCGGCATCGAGATCGGGGATCAGGCGGATGTCGCGCTTCGGCTTGTAGGGCGGCTCCAGCCACTTCTCGTCGCCGGTCATGTGCATCAGCACCATCAGCAACACGCGGATATCGCCTTCCGCGATGGCGGACGACAGATCGAAGGTCTTGCGCGGGAGCTCGATATTCATGTTGCTGTCTCCTTAGCTCGTCGGTGCGTCCGGCAGACCGCCATAGGCGGCCCAGGTGGTGCCCGCGATGTAGCCGGCATCCACCGGCAGGTTGATGCCGGTCACGCCGCTGCTCAGCGGCGAGAGCAGCCAGGCGATCGCCTGCGCCACTTCCATCGGCTCGACCAGCCGGTTCATGGCGGTCGGGTGCGCGAGCAGGTCCTTGTTCAGGGCGCCCGATGCGATGCCGGCTTCGAGCGCTGCCGTGCGGGTGAAGCCGGGCGACACCGCGTTGACACGGACGCCGACGCGGCCCCATTCGGCGGCGAGCGTCTGCGTGATCTGGATGACGCCGGCCTTCGCCGCGGTGTAGGCATGGATCGGTCCCGACGTCATGCCGGCGACCGACGCGACATTGACGATCGCGCCGTGCCGGCGCTTCGCCATTCCGATCCCGACGCTGCGGGCGACCAGAAATGTGCCACGGAGATCGATATTGATCTCGCGGTCCCACTGCTCCATCCGCACCCGCTCGATCGCATGCATCTTGCCGAATACGCCGGCCGCATTGACGAGGCCTGTGATCGGGCCATGCGCTGCCTCGATGTCGGCAACACCGGCGACGACGGCACTTTCGCTCGCGACGTCAAATGCGGCCGGCCAAAGGATCGCCTTGCTGCCGACCAGCGGTTCGGGCGCGATATCGACGATGACGACGCGATGCCCCTGATCGGCGAGCAGGGTCGCGATCGCAGCGCCGATGCCGCGGCTGCCGCCGGTGACGAGGATGGTGCCGTCAGCGCTCATGACTTTGTTTCCTTGTCGCCAGTGTTGAACAGGCCATGCGTGACCAGCTTCCGGTAGGCCGAGATGACGTAGTCGGGCACTGCCGTGACGCCGTGTTCGGAATAGGAATAGCGGCGGCTGAGATAACCGCGCGCGCCCATCAACACCTGAACGATGGCCTCGAACTCCTCGTCGCTGAAATTGTTGGTGGCTCCCGCAGTCCGCGCCCGCTGCAGGATCCGGACGTAGGCGATCGAGATGTTGTCGAAGTGCTTCTGATAGCCAATGGGCGCAAAGAACTCGGCCTCGTTGAGGATGCGCAAAAACTCCGGCACCTCGCGGATGAAATCGAAGAAGGCGCTGAAACGTTCGACCTCCTCCCGCGCCGCGCTGGCAGTGCCGGTCCGCGCGCGGATGAAGCGGACCATGTCGAGGCCGATCTTCGGCAGCAGCTGATCGAGCAGTTCCTGGCGGTTCTCGAAGTGATTGTAGAACGTGCCCTGCGCGACGCCGGCGGCTTCGGTGATGCGGGCAACAGAGGCTTCGGCATAGCCATATTTGCCGACGATCTTGGTCGCGGCGTCAAAGATCTTCTGCTTGGTCCAGGCATTGCGTTCGACGCGGTTCAGCTTGGCCACCTTGGCGGATGTCGGTTGCGTCATGCAGTAGCCTCGAGTTCGGCGCGGAGCACGCATTATATGAACTATGACTCATAGTTCATATAATGCGCCGTGTCATCCTCTTTGTTCTAAAGTCGTCGGCGAAATGCCGACGTCGCACAGCCTCTTTGCGCAACACAATGCTGATCGAAGTTGAGCGCCGCCACGCCGGGGCCGTCGGCCCTGTTGGCCACATCGTATTGGTGATGGAGGCCTATCGCACCAGCAAGCTGCTGCGGCGACTTCGCGGCCCCGGTGCCGCGGTATTCGCGGAGCAGAACATGCATTTTTGCCTTGGCCTTGCGAGCCAGGCGACGGTTATCGACAAAGGGCAGATCGTCTACACATCCTCCATCGAAGAGTTGAAAGCCAACGACAACATCCGGCAGCGCTATCTGGCGCTGCAGGGCTCTTCGCAAGCCGTGGGAGGACAAATGGCGGGCAAGTTAACGCCGACGCACGAGGCGCCGTATCGGGGACTGAAGGTGCTCGATTTCGGGCAAGGCATTGCCTCGCCCTATTGCGCGATGTTGCTCGGGGTCTATGGCGCCGATGTCATCAAGGTCGAGCCGCCCGAAGGCGACTGGTCGCGCTATCTCGGGACGACTTACGGCAATCACACGACCCTGTCGGCGGTCTACAACCGCGGCAAGCGCAGCCTGTGTCTCGACATGAAGCACACGGACGGGATTGCGATCGCTCAGCGGCTGGCCAAAGAGGCGGACGTTCTGATCGAGGGATTCCGCCCCGGTGTCGCCGAGCGCCTCGGGCTTGGGTATGAAAGCCTGTCGCTCGACAATCCAGGTCTGATCTATTTGTCTGTCAGCGGCTTTGGGCAGAGCGGGCCATATTCAAAGCGGCCCGGCTCGGATTCGGTGGCACAAGCGTTCTCCGGGCTGGTGTCGATCAATGTCGGAACCGACGGCGTCCCGCACCGGGTCGGCACAACGATCTCGGACGTGGTCACCGGCGTTTACGCGTTCCAGGCCATTGCCACGACCCTGTTCGCGCGTGCGACTGTCGGCACCGGCCGCTGGATCGACGTCAATCTCTGCCAGTCGACGGCGGCCTTGCTGGGCCACAAGGTCGCCGAGTTCATCCTCGAAGGCGGAACGCCGCGGGCTCTCAACGTGCCCGCCGGCACCTACCAGACGCAGGACGGCTGGATGATGGTGACGCTGGTCAATGAGCCGCAATACAAGCGCCTGTGCGCCGCAATCGGCCGCGACGATCTCGCCAGCGATCCGCGCTTTGCCGATTTCGCGGCGCGTGCCGATTCGGCGGATACGCTGATCCCGGAGATGCGCGAGGTCTTCCTGATACAGCCGACACAGGCTTGGCTGACCCGGCTGCACGCGGCCGATATCATCGCCGAGCGGATCCTCAACCCCGGCGAATGGCTGCGCAATCCCCATGTCGAGGCGACGAAGGCCTCCGTATGCCAGGATACGCCCGGTGTCGGCCCCGTCTACTCACCGCGGACACCAGGGATCGCAAGCCAGTCTGAGGATCTCTTGTGTCCTGCGCCCGATGTTGGACAGGACAGCCGTGCGGTTCTCGCGGAGGCTGGCTTTGAGGCCGCCGCGATCGATGATCTGCTACAGTCCGGCGCTGTGCGACAGGCCAAGAGATAGCGGGGAAGGCGGCATATCATGAGTACAGACCTCGTTCGTTACTCGGTCGCGGACCAGATCGCGGAGATCGTGCTGGATCGCGCGCCGGTCAATGCGCTCAGCATACCCTTGATCGACGCGCTGCTGGCCGCGCTGGCAAAGGCGCGCGACGATGAGGCCGTGCGCGCCGTCATCGTCAGCAGTGCCCACAAGGTGTTTTGCGCAGGGCTCGACCTCGACATCGTCAGGGGCAAGCCCGCGATCGAGACCAAGGCGTTCCTCGAGCGTCTGTATTTTGCGCTTAACGATACGCAGTACCGCCTGGGCAAGCCGACGATTGCGGCCGTCGATGGCGCAGTCCGGGCCGGCGGCATGACGATCGCGATTTCCTGCGACATGATCATCGCGGGCGACGCATCGACATTCGGCTACCCCGAGATCGATGTCGGCCTGATTCCGGCAATTCATTTCGTGCAGCTCCCGCGGCTGGTCGGAAAGCACCAGGCCTTCGGCCCTCTATTTCTCGGCGAGCCCTTCGATGCGGCAACCGCCTATCGCATGGGTCTGCTCAGCGAAGTTGTGCCGAAGGGGACGGCGCTCGATCGTGCCCGTGCGATCGCACAGAAACTTGCGACGAAATCGCCGATCGTGATGAAGATCGGCCGCGATGCCTTCATGCGCGCGATCGATACCGATTTCCGTCGCTCGGTCGAGAACACGGCGGAAAGCTTCGTGGTGGTCGCATCGACGGAAGACTGCCAGGAAGGACTTAACGCGTTCGTCGAGAAGCGGACGCCCAACTACAAGGGACGATGATGGCTGGATTATACTTTGAAGAGTTCGAGGTCGGGCAGGAATTCCATCACGAGTTCAGCCGAACCGTGACCGAGATGGACAACACCATGTTCAGCCTGCTGACCATGAACCCGCAGCCGCTACATCTCGATGCGCATTTCTCCGAAAAGACCGAATTTGGTCAGCGGCTGTTCAACAGCCTCTATACGCTCGGCATCATGATCGGCATGAGTGTGTACGACACCACGCTAGGAACGACCGTCGGCAATCTCGGCATGACCGACGTCAACTTTCCAAAGCCCGTCTTCCACGGTGACACGTTGAAGTCGCATACCAAGATCATTTCCAAGCGCGCCAGCAAGTCGCGGCCGACCCAGGGGCTGGTGGAATTCGAGCACACCATGACCAATCAGCGCGGCGAGGTGGTCGCAAGCTGCCGCCGGACCGGCCTGATGCATTGCAAACCGAAGGCATAAGCGATGCGATCATTCCTGTTCGTTCCCGGTGACAGCACCCGGAAATATGAAAGCGCGAAGAAGACCGCGGCCGATGCGCTGATCCTGGACCTCGAGGATTCCATCGCGCCGGACCAGAAGGTAGTCGCGCGCGGCATGACACGGCAAATGCTCGACGAGCGAGGACCGACCCAGAAACTCTACATTCGCGTCAACGCACTCGACACGAACATGACGCTTGGCGACCTCGCCGCCGTAATGCCGGGGAAGCCGGATGGCATCGTGCTGCCGAAATGCGCTGGCGCCGCCGACGTCAACAAGCTGGGGCTTTATCTCGACGCCTTTGAGGCTGCCTCGGGCATCGCGCAGGGCACCACGCGGATCGTGACGGTCGCGACCGAGACGGCGCGAGCCGTCCTCAAGATCCTCGACTTCGAAAATATGAGCCCGCGGCTGTGGGGTATGATGTGGGGAGCGGAAGATCTTGCGGCCTCCCTGGGCGCCACGCGCAACCGCACCGATGGCCGCTACCATTCGCCGTTCATCCTGGCTCGCGATCTCTGCCTGCTCGGCGCAACTGCCGCAGGCGTCGTGGCGATCGATACGATCGCGACCGACATCAACGATCTCGATGCATTGAAGGCCGAGGCGATCACCGCGCGTCAGGACGGGTTTCAGGCCAAGGTCGTGATCCATCCCAAGCACGTTGATATCGTCAACGCGGCATTCATGCCGACGGATGAGGAGGTCGAATGGGCGCAACGTGTCGTAGCCGTGTTTGCGGGCAATCCGTCCGGCGTCGCGAAGATGGATGGCAAGATGCTCGACAAGCCGCACCTTCGTGCCGCGGAGAAGATCCTGGCATCGCGCGGGCAGTGATCAGTCATCGGGCTTGATCAACGCGCCATCGGCGACCAGGGAGGCAATCTCTGCCTCCGCGAGCCCCGCCTCACGTAAAATATCTTCGCCGTGCTCACCGAGACGCGGCGGGTAGCTCCGGATCGATGGCGGTGTCTTGCTCCAGGTCGCGGCAGGGCCGGCAACCCGTAATGTGCCTTCCGTCGGATGCTCGATCGACTGGATCAGTCCGACGGCCTTAAGATGCGGATCGTCGATCAGGCTGTCGAGGTCGTGCAGCGGCGCATGCGGAATGTCGGCGTCCGCGAAGAAGGCCATCCATTCCGCCGTCGTGCGGGTCTTGACCATCTGCGAGAACCAATCGTAGACGAAGTCGTAGTTCCGCGCTCGCGCTGCGATGTTGTTGAGCCGGGGATCGCGGTCGGCTTCGTTGGCAAGCCCGATCCTGGCGAAGAACGCGTTCCACTGCTTGTCGGTATAGACCAGCGCGCAGATGTAGCCGTCGCTGGTCTGGTAGGGGCGGCGGTCGGGCGACAGCAACCGTGAATAGCCAGCCGGTCCGATCGGTGGCTCGAAGCTGCGGCCGGCCATGTGATCGCCGAGCACGAATTGCGCCATGGTCTCGAACATCGGGATTTCGATCGCCTGGCCTTGGCCGGTCCGCTCGCGGTGAAACAGCGCCGCAAGGATCGCGTGGACGGCGTTGAGGCCGACGATGCGGTCGGCCATGGTCGCCGGCGAATAGCGCGGCTCGCCGGTGACTTTGCCGGTGAGCGCGGGGAGAGCGGTCAAGCCCTGGATCAGATCGTCATAGGCGGGCCGCCCCGCATAGGGCCCGGTTTCGCCGAAGCCGTGCAGGCTGGCGTAAACCAGCCTTGGGTTGACGGCGAGCAGGTCGGTGGCCCCGAGCTTCAACCGCGCCACCGCCGCGGGGCGGACGTTGTGGACGAAAACGTCGGCATTTGCAGCCAGCCGCAGCAACGCCGCGCGGCCGCCCGCCTGCTTCAGGTCCAGCACGATCGAGCGCTTGTTGCGGTTCCCTTGCAGGTACATCGCGCCCATCGCCGGATGGCGCATTGGGGCCGCATGGCGCATGACATCGCCATCGGGGCTTTCGACCTTGATCACGTCGGCGCCGTAGTCGCCGAGGATCATGGTCGCGTAAGGCCCCATCATCACGCTGGTGAGGTCGATGATCCTGACCCCGGCGAGCGGTCCCGCCGGCGCGGATGGCGTGTCTTTGGTGGGCGTTCCGCTCAATGGGTTGCAGCCAGCGCTTCGGTGAACGCCTTGAAGACGTCGGTGCCGGGCTTGCCGCGCTTGTCGACGTCCTTCACCCAATCCAGCGCGACGGATTTGAAGGCGGTGTCGAACACCTTCTTGTCGTCGGCGCTGAAGTTGATGACCTTCATGCCCTGTGACTTGATCTTGTCGGTGGCAGCCTTCTCGCCGTCCTCGAAGCGCCTGCAGGCCTCGCGCGTGGTCTGCTCGCCGGCTTCGACCAGCGCCTTGCGCACGTTCTCGGGCAGCGATTTGAATTTCGTCTCGCCGATCGAATAGGTGAAGATCGCGGTCCCGAAGTTCAGCCTCTCGGTGCCGGATTTCAGGATCTTGCCGAAGTCGTAGGACGCCGAGCTCTGGTAGGAGAAGATCAGCCCGTCGAGCGTCCCGCGGGTTAGCGACTCGTAGATTTCAGGGGCAGCCATCCGCACCGGCACGCCACCGATCGAGCGCATCATCAGATCCATGGCGCCGCCCGTGGTGCGGATCTTCAGCCCTTCCAGGTCCTTTGCAGTCTTGATCTCGCGGCTGGTCGCAAGCTGGACCTGATAGGCCGGCAGCGCGAGCGTCACCAGCGGGCGGAGCTGGTTGGGAGCGAATTCCTTGGTCTCCAGGATGCCGCCATTATGCGAGATCTTGTAGAAGGCGAGCGAGCCTTGACACTCGCTGTCAAAGATACCGGGCAACTCGGCGACAGCCGTCAGCGGAAACTTGTCGGACGAGTACGACGGCACGATGTAGGAGACATCAGCCACGCCGAGCGCGGTGAGCTGGGCCATATCCTTGGCCTTGCCGAGCTGCTCTGCCGGGAAGTGGTGGAATGTGACCTGGCCGTTGGTCAGTTTCGTCACCAGCTCCGAAAATGGCTTGCCGACGAGTTCATGGATCACGTGGCCGGATGGCAAGCTGTCGGAGAGGCGGAGCGTGATCTTCTCTTGCGCCAGGACCGATGACGCAGACGTCGCCAGCAAGGCTGCCGCAACGCCGGCGTGGGTGAACAATCGAGAATAGAACTTCATTATGATCTCCCAGTAGATGGCCGTCTCAACCGACGGCTTCTTCAACGTTGCATATGGTTCGGCAGCCAAAGGATGATGTCCGGAAATGCCACGAAGATCGCGATCGCGATCAGGTGCGCGATGAAATGCGGGAACGTGCCGTGGAACACCTCGCCCACAGGCCGTCCTGCGTAACGCGCCACGATGAAGCAGTTCAGCCCGATCGGCGGGGTGATCATGCCGACCTCCGCGGTGACGATCTTGATGACGCCGAACCAGATCGGATCGAAGCCAAGCGACTTGATCAGCGGCAGCACGATCGGAACCGTCAGAACCAGGATCGCAATCTGATCCATGAACGAGCCCAGCACGATATAGCCGCACAGGATCAGCGCGATGATGATCCAGCGCGAGACGTCGAGGGCGCCGACCCAGCTCACGATGTTCTGTGTCACCTGGGTGAGCGTGAAGAAATAGCCGAAGATCTGGGCGCACATGATAATCAGCACAATCATGCAGGTGCCCTGCGCTGCGTGCCGCAATGTCACATAGAGCGACGTCAGGTTGATCTTGCGCTTCCAGCAGGCGAGGCAGAAGGCACCGAACGCGCCGAAGGCCGAGGCTTCCGTTGGCGTCGCGATCCCGAGATAGATGGTCCCGGTCACGATCGAGAACAGGACCACCATCGGGCTGACCTGCCAGAGCAGGCTGAAGCGCTCCGACCATGTCACCGCCGATATCATCGGTGCGCGTGAGGGATCCAGCCACACCAGGATATAGATCGTCGACATGATGATGACGGTGACGAAGATCGCGGGAATGATGCCGCTGATCAGGAGCTTTCCGATGTTCACTTCCGCGAGCAGGCCGAAGATGACGAGCGCCACCGAGGTCGGCAGCAGCATCGCGAGCGTGCCCGATATCGCGACGACGCCGGCGGCCATTCTCGGTTCGTAACCCTGGCGGATCATCGCGGGCAGGCTGGTCGAGGACAGCGTTGCGGCTGAAGCGGTGCTGGTGCCGCAGATCGAGCCGAAGCCGGCGCCGGCAAGCGCGGTTGCCATGCCGAGGCCGCCGGGAATTCGTCCGACCCAGGCCGCGGCCGTCTTGAACAGATCGTCGGCGACGCCGGACAACAGCACAAGATCGGCCATCAGAAGAAACATCGGGATCGTGATCAGCTCGTAGGAGCTGACGGCCGACAGCGGCGTCGTCTGCAGCACACCGAGCAGGATCGGCAGGCCGCCTGTCAGATAGAGGCCGAGCCCGCCGGAGAAGGCCATGGCGAACGCCACCGGCGTTCCGATCGCCAGCAGGAGGAACACCAGGCCAAGCACAAGGGCGGGGATCATTCGAAACCTCCGGCGGCCTTCTCCGCATGACCCGAGATCGCCGGCAGCGGCAGCAGATTCTCGCCCGTCAAGAGGCTCGCGGTATTGGCAATGAGATGAACGGCGAGCCGCAGCGCCAGAATTCCCGCTCCGATCGGGACCAAGGCCGCGGATGCCCAGGTCGGCCAGGGGATAGCGCCGGCCATCACGTCGCCGGAGACGTAATTGTCGAGCGCCCGCTGATAGCCGAGCCAGGTGATCGGGACGAAGATCGCAAGGCCGACGAGGTTGGAGATGATGATGCAGAGGCGCTGAATGAGGGCCGTGAAGCGCGGCAGCAGGATATCGACGCTGATATGTCCATTGACCGCGTATGTGCCGGACAGCGAGAGGAAGAAGACACCGGCCATGACGTAAAGCGAGATCAGGTCGTAGGCCCAGGAGAACGGCCGATTGAAGACGTAGCGCATCACCACGTCGGAGAAGACGATCATCATGATCGCAAACATGAATGCTGCGGCGACAGCCGAGGTCACCTTCTCGATGGCGCTCAAAGCCTTCAGGCTTGCCTTGATCACGTTGGGCTCCGTCACGTTACTTGGCCGGCACAGCAGCGGCGGCGGCGCTGAATTCCATCAGCGCGTCACTGCCATGCTTGCCCCGCGCATCGAGCCCATCGGCCCACGCTTTGCCGACGTCCTTCGTCAATTCCTTGAGCTTTGCGACCGCCTCGGGCTGCAAGGTCTCGAATTGGACGCCCGCGGCTTCCATCGATTTCATGGTCTCGCTGTCGGCCTTCTGAACTTCCTTGCAGGCGGACGGCAGGATATCGTCGGCCGCATCGACCATCGCTTTCTGAATTTCGGGAGACAGCTTCTTCCACGCGTTATCGCTGATCGAGTAGGCGACCACGAAGCTTGCGAAGCCGAAGCCGTCGGTGGAATATTTCACCAGCTTGTCGGCGCCGTAGGCGACCACGCTCTCGAGTGGAAACAACAGGCCGTCCATGGTGCCGCGTGACAGCGATTCATAGGCATCGGGCGCTGCCATGCGCACCGGCACGGCGCCGATCGCGCGCAAGGTGAGATCCTGCGCGCCACCGGTCGAGCGGAGCTTCAATCCATTGAGATCTGCGACATCCTTGATCGGGTGCTTCACGGTCAGGATCCGATAGGGCGGCAGGCTGACCGCGAGCAACAGGCGGATGCCGTTTGCGGTATAATCCTGCTCTGCGATTACGCCACTCCGGGCGGCCTTCCAGTAGGCCAGCGTGCCCTGGCAGGAGTGCTCGAACGCGCCCGGCAACATCGCAACTTCGGAGACCGGCATCTTGTCGGACACATAGGCGGGTGCGACATAGCCGATATCGGCTACACCGGTCTGCGTCAGCTTCAGCATGTCGGCAGCCTTGCCGAGCTGCTGTGCCGGATAGTGTTCGAAGGTCACCGCATTGTTGGTGCGCTTCTGGACCTGCTCCATCCAGGGTTCGAGCACGAGCTTGACGAGGTAGTGGCCCTTCGGAAAGGAGTCCGCCACGCGCAGCTTGATCGGCTCCGCTGCCGCCAGATTGACGGATGTGATGAGGAGGCCGTAACCGACCAGTGCCCGCCGAGCCGCGCCCATATTTCCTCTCCCGGAAATCTCTTGTTTCAATTAGCTGCGCATAAACGAATTTGCGCGTCAAGCTTGGCTCGGCTGAACATGGCTGACGCGACAACCCGGAGGCGCGCGGCGAAGGCGTGGGTCGCGAATTGACTCCGATCGGGGATCGGCGGCAAATGTCTCAAACCAATATGCCGAGAGGAAATCATCATGGCCGACGCGCTGATCATCGATACCTGCAGGACTCCACGAGGGATCGGCAAGGCCGGCAAGGGCGCGCTTTCGGGTATCCATCCACAGCAACTCGGCGCGACCGTGCTGCGAGCGCTGGCTGAGCGCACCGGCATCAACACCGCCGACGTCGACGACATCATCTGGGGCACCAGCTCGCAGCGTGGTCCGCAGAGCGGTGACCTCGGTCGGATGTCGGCGCTCGATGCCGGCTATGATGTGCGCGCCTCAGGCGTCACGCTCGATCGCTTCTGCGGTTCCGGCATCACCAGCGTCAACATGGCCGCCAATGCCATCATGGCGGGCTCCGAGGATCTCGTGATCGCCGGCGGCACGGAAATGATGTCGATGGAGGGCCGCCGCGGCGAAGGGCCGTTCATGATGGACGCCGGCAACCTTCGCTTGCGCGCGCGCCACCCGCAGTCGCATCAGGGCGTCTGCGCCGACGCGGTGGCGACGCTGGAGGGGATTAGCCGGCAGGACGTCGATGCGCTCGGCCTCGAAAGCCAGAAGCGCGCGGCGGCAGCGATCAAGGGCGGTCATTTTGACAAGAGCTTGGTTCCGGTCCATCGCGAGGACGGCACGCTGGCGCTCGACCGCGAGGAGTATCCGCGGCCGCAGACGACACTGGAAGGTCTCGCGGCGTTGAAGCCGGCATTCCCCGCCATTGCGGACTACGCGCTCGACGACAAGGGCACGACTTACCGCAAGCTGATCCTGGAGAAATATCCCGATCTCGACATCAATTTTGTCCACCACGCGGGAAATTCCTCGGGCGTGGTCGATGGCTCCGCTGCGATCCTGCTGGCGTCGCCGGACTACGCCCGCAAGCACGGTTTGAAGCCACGCGCTCGCGTGGTCGCAATGGCCAATATGGGCGACTCGCCGACTCTGATGCTGAACGCACCGGTGCCGGCCGCGCGCAAGGTGCTAGCCAAGGCCTGGCTCACGCTCGACGACATCGACCTGTTCGAGATCAATGAGGCGTTTGCGGTAGTCGCCGAGAAGTTCATCCGTGATCTCAAGCTCGACCGCGACAAGGTCAACGTCAATGGCGGCTCGATCGCGCTCGGTCATCCGATTGGTGCGACCGGCTCGATCCTGATTGGAACGATGCTGGACGAGCTGGAGCGGCGCGATCTGAAGCGCGGCCTGATCACGATGTGTGCCGCCGGCGGCATGGCGCCGGCCGTCATCATCGAGCGCGTCTGAGCCCGGTCAGACGGCGGGAAACTGCAGCTCGAAGGCAACGCCTCGGCTTGACGGCACGAGACGGATCGAGCCGCCGTGGGTCACCATGACGGCTTGCGCGATCGCAAGCCCCATTCCGGTGCCGCCGGCATCGCGGCGGGTGGTGAAGAAGGCGTCGAAGATCTTGTCGCGATTGGCGTCGGAGATCGGGTCGCCGTCGTTGCTCACCGTCAATCTGACGGTGGACAGTTCGCCGGCCGCTTCGATCTGGACGGACTTTGCGTTGTGACGGATGGCGTTGTCGGTCAGGTGCGCCAGTACGATCATGGCCTTCTCGCCGGACATGCCGATCGAGCGCTCGAGGCTGCCGCTGGCGGTGATTGTCCGCGTCGGAAAGCGGCTCTTCAGGCCTTCGATGATGGTAGAAAGCTGGGTCTGCTCATTCTGCGGGGCGCTTTCCGCTTGGGCCAGTTCGCGGAGCCGGCGGCTCATGGCGTCCAGCCGTTCGACGTCGCCGAGGATGTTCGAGATGAAGTTCTTTTGCTCGGTCCGGGTCAGCGTATCCGACTTGCTTTGAAGCGAATCCAGCAGCAGCTCGGCGGCGCCCTTGATCGATGTCAGCGGCGACTTCAATTCATGCGTCAGATGCGCGGAGAAGGTGGCGATGTAGTCGGAACGGCGCGACAGCTGGTGGGCCATGTCGAGGAAGCTGTCGGAGAGCTGGGCGAGTTCGCGTGTGCCGTAGTGCTGCAGCGGCTGAAACGCGTTGCGATCGCCGCGGCCGATCCGCACGGCGCGATCGACGAGTTCGCGCATCGGCCGGGTGACGGTGCGCGAGAAGACCAGCCCAATCGCGATCGTCGCCAGCACCACGGCCAATCCAGCGAGCAGGAACTTGCCGCGTTCCTGATAGAGATGTTCGAAGATGTTGCTTGGCGTGCGCGAGGTGTAGATCACGCCGGCGACGTGGTCATTGACGATGACGGTCGCCGAGAAAACATGCACCCCGACGCCGCGGCTGATCGAATAGATCGGCGGCGGAGGCTTGTCGGGCACTCGGATGCGTAGCGCTGCGCTATACTGGCCGCGCAGCGCGATCGCCACCTCCTCGATATGGGCGAGCGATTGCCCGACCTCCTGACGTCCCGCGATGACCACACCCTGCGGGTCGAGAATCCGGAAGCCTGCCAGCGTGACCTTCTGGGTCTCGCGAATGATCGGCGTCAACCGGGCGCCGATGTCGAGATAGGCCTGATCCGCCGGCTTGGCCGCGGGCAGGGCATCGGGTCGCCGGCGCAGCAAGTCGTTGCCGGCGAGATCGAGCGTAGGCCGGATCGGCGTGACCTGATCACCGGGATCTGGGAGTGCCTCCGGTGGAACCACCGCACCGAGCGGAATCCCCTTGTCCAATCGCGCTTTCACTTCGTCGGCGTAGATTGCGGCGAGCACGCGGCTTTGCGCGATCAACTCGGCCTGGGTCTGGTGGATGAGCTGGTTGTCGTAGAGGCGGAAGAAGAACAGCCCCAGCAATGGTAAAGTCGCGACCTAAGCGAGCACGGTGAAGATGACGAGAGTGAGCGACGGTCGCCACTTCTGGCGGGCGCGGAAGGACGTCATGCCTGTGGCTCGCACCGGCCGAGTTTGAAGCCGACGCCGTGAACGGTCTCGATGACGTTGTCGCAGTTCACGGCGGCAAGCTTGGCTCTGATGTTGCGGCCAGCGTGCGATCTCCGATGATCCCGCCAAGGTCAGCAGGATCGCGAGCGCCTATATCCACGGCCTCGAGGCGTCAGGCGTCGGCGCGACCGTGAAGCATTTTCCGGGACTGGGCCGCGTGCGCGCCGACACGCATCATTTCAGCGCTGATCTCGATATGCCGGTTGGTGAGCTGGAAGCGACCGACTGGCGTCCCTTCCGGGAGGTGCTGTCGACGACCGGCGCGAGGCTGATGGTCGGGCACGTCGCCGTGAGCGCGCTCGACCCGGGGCGCCCCGCGTCGCATTCGAAGGCCGTCATCGACGGGCTGATCCGGAAGACCTGGAACTATCAGGGCATCGTCATGACCGATGATTTGGTTATGGGGGCGATCTATCAGCACGACGTCTGCACCGCGGTCGTCGAGGCGCTCAACGCCGGCGTCGATCTCCTGCTGGTCGCCTATGATGGCGCGCAGTTCTACCGCCTCTTTGCCTGCGCCTCCGACGCAGCCAGTCGGAATGCCCTCGATACCGTGATGCTGCATGACAGTGAGACGCGGCTCAAGCGCGCGCTGATCGTCGACTAGATGGCAGGTCCCTTCAGATCTTCCACCAGGAAATCAACAAGCGCGCGTACCTTGTTGGACGGTCGAGGGCCACCGGGAAATACCGCATGCACGTCGATGGATGAGAGCGTATAGCCGCGCAATAGCGGAACCAGAAGGCCTGCCTTGATCTCCGGACCGGCCATCACCGTGGAGACCATCGCAATGCCGAGCCCGGCCATCACGCTGGCGAAGGCGCCGGGGCCGGAGTCCGTGTGAATGCGGCCGCGCACGTCGACCGAGACCTCGGTGCTATTGCGGCTGAACGACCAGCTCTCCCGACCAAAATCGCGGGGGCCGAAAATGCAGTCGTGTGCAGCGAGATCGGCCGGCGTTTTCGGCGTTCCACGTGCGGCAAGATAGGCAGGCGAGGCGACCAGCATCCGCTGCAGTGTCGCAAGCTTGCGCGCGCCGAAGATGGAGTCGTCGAGGTCGCCCATGCGAATCGCAACGTCGGTGCCCTCGGCCACGAGATCCTGCCTGTGGTCGGCAACCGACAGTTCGACTCGCACCAGAGGATGAATGGACATGAATTTCGCCAGTCGCGGAATGATTTCGCGCGTGCCGTAGACGGTCGGGATCGCGAGCCGGATCGTGCCGCGCAGTGAATCCAGGCCACGCGCTGCTTCCTCGGCATCCTCGATGTCGGCCAGGATCTCGCGTGCCCGCGCAAGGAACAGCGCACCCGCATCGGTCAGGGTGATGCGGCGGGTGGTGCGCAGCAACAGGATAACATCAAGCCGCGTTTCCAGCTCGCCGATGATGCGCGACACCGAGGGTTGCGACAGGCCGAGTTCGCGGGCAGCGCGCGAGAAGCTGCCGCCATCGGCTACCCGGACGAAAACTGACAATTCCTGCAGCCGGTCGCTCATTCGTATCTCGAATAAATGTTGTCAACATTTACCGTATACACCCTGTGCAGCAAATGAACCAGATTTCGCAGGCCAACCCAACCAACGGAGACTTCTCATGGCCCTGCAAGACCGTCTCGATGCCCTCAAGGCAGATTTTGAATCCGGCCGCTTTCCCCTGAAACCGACACGGGAAGCGCTCGACACCATGCACCGCGCCACCGCCGAATTGATTGCCCGCGGACAGGCCCAGCGCGCCCGCAAGGCCGGCGATCCCGCTCCGGAATTCACCCTGAGGGATCCCGACGGCAAACCGGTCTCCTCGCGCGAACTGCTCACCCGGGGACCGCTCGTCGTGTCGTTCTATCGGGGTGTTTGGTGCCCGTACTGTAATCTCGAGCTGCAGGCCCTGCAGGCGGCTCTGCCGGACATCGCCGCGCGCGGCGCCAGCCTAGTGGCGATCTCGCCACAGACTGCACCGAACAGCCGGAAGTCGCAGCGGGAGAACAAGCTCGACTTCCCAATTCTCATTGACGTCAGGAGCGAGGTTGCTGACGCCTTCGGCATCCGCTTCGCATTGCCCGACTATCTCGTCGAGCTCTACAAGAGCTTCAAGAATGACTTGCCCGTGTTCAACGATGACCCGTCCTGGGTGCTGCCGATGCCGGCGCGCTACGTGATCGGGACGGGCGGCACCATCGCCTATTCAGAGGTCAATCCGGATTACACTCAGCGTCCAGATCCGTCGGAACTGCTCCCGGTCCTGGATCAGCTGAAGGCTGCGAGGGCGGCTTGACTTGGTATTCGAGGCGGCGGCAGTGCTGCCGCCTCCCTTCACCCGTGGGAGCAGGTTCGGGTCGCCGCGGCGTGCCAGTCAGGACCCTGCTCCGACGGCTGATTTGTAGTCCTGGTGCTTCGACCACGAGACGTAATAGGCGACGCCGGTCATGGCCACGATGCCGGCGATGCTGACGACGATCTGCATCGCCAGCGAGTTCGGGCCGGTAATCAGCACGAAATGCGCGGCAAAAGAGAGGAAAACGCCGGAGCAGAACACAGCCAGCCACTCCTCGCCACACTTGATGATCGGCTGTAGCGCGTAGGATCGCAGACCCGCCCACCCCTGTGGGACCAACAGAGTGAACAGGAACGTCAGCGCCAGGAAATGCAGGATACGGTGAAGCTCGACGTCTTCCTTGTCGTTTGGCAGGAATGCGTCGGCAAGCGGGCCCGGGATCACATCAGCAAGTGCGGGGATATTGCTGCTCGAGACCATCACGAGTGCAAACAGCAGATACAGCAGCACCGCGGCGCGCAGCACCGGTATAGCCTGCAGGTTGCGGATCACGCGTTTGTACCGCTTTCCCATCAGCGCGAACCAGCCGCCCATCACGAACAGCAGCTGCCAGCAGAAGGGATTGAAGTACCAGCGCCCATCTGGATACGACGTCAGATTCCAGTCGAGCACGCGCGCGGCGACATAAAGCGCCACCGATGCGGCGAGCGTCACATTCGGCACGCGCAGCAGCCCAAGCAGAATGACCGGCAGGAGCGCCATCAAGGCAATGAAGAGCTGCAGGACGTCGAGATTGAGCGGCTTGGCCTGCAGGAACAGGCCATAGATTAGTGTCCGGAGCGGGTGGTCGATAAACCCGGTGATGTTGAACTCGCTGAATATCTCAGGCGCTGCGGTTCGGGTGGCGACATAGCTGATCAGGTCGACGTAGATCACAAACAGCACAATATAGGCCGCATAGAGCTGCCACACGCGCTTGAAGATGCGGGTTGCAGCGACCAGGAACCCGCGTTCCAGTGTCATCCTGGCGTAGATCAGCGTCGCCGCATAGCCGCCGACGAACACGAACAGGTCGGTCGCGCCGCTAAAGCCGAAATTGCGCATCGTCAGTGCACTGACCGCGTCGTGCGGGATGTGGTCCAGGAACAGAAACCAGTTCGCAATGCCAAGCAGCAGTGCAATTCTGAGATCGCTACCGCGTGCTGCGATCTCGGCGTGTGTTGTCGGATTCATTTGCAGGCAAGCGTTTGTGAAAGCAAGAGTCTGTGAAAGCAGGGGTTTGTCGGCCCGAGAAACGAATCGGTAATCTAGTGCGAACTTCCGCTCAGTCCGAATGGACTTTGCAAGTCGTATCTAGTCTGCTTCCAATTCAGTTGTAATGGCCGATGTACCGGGAGGATCACGTTTTCGAAATCACCACGTGATCGACCCCGCCTTCAGACAGGCTCGTGTTTGCGCAAATCCCGGGCGTGATCGAGGGCGGCGGCCTGCAGATCGGCGCCGGTCAAGCCGAGTTCGGGCAGGGAAGCCTCGGCGAGGATGTCGCCGGTGATGTCCTCGACCGATGACTCCGCAATCTCGTGGATGAAGCTGATATTTGTATATTCCCCCGAAGCGACCCGCGCGACGACCTCGCGCCGCGTCATTTCGGGATCGACGATCGCCTCACGGCCGCGGCGTCCGTAGTCGATCATCACGACGAAATACTGCATGTTCGAAGGTTCGATGCCTTGACTGCCACCGGCCGCAGTATTTCCGATAATCGGAAATATGTCAAGCTAAACTTGCCGCACCCGGGAAGCCGGGCTCGCCGGACGCGAGCCTTTCGGTTTCGCTCCGCCGACCTCGGCCCGGCCGTCCTGGAAGGAACGGCTACTTTTCGGCAGGCCGTGCCCGGGTCGTCTTGCGGCTCTTTGACGCCGTCTTGCCGCGCAGCCGTTGGATCTGGCCGCGGGGCAAGGTGACGCAGATTTCGCCGATCCATTCGAGCTTCACGCCGTTGATGGGCTTGGCGTTGAAGCTCGTGAGATTGACGAGGCCCGTAGAACTGCCGCGCCCGATTGTCTTGAGATAGCGCTCGCCGCTCTTCAGCCGTACCGCGGCTTCTTCTCCGTAAAAGCTCGACAGCGGATAGCGCTGCTCGCGATAGACCACGACGACGTCGCCATTCTCGTATTTCGGAAGCATGGAATCGCCGGAGACCTCGAAGGCGATAGTCTCTTCCACGATAGGAAATGGCAGCTCGACCTCGCCAAGGCCCTCGGGGGGCACCTGCTCGAGCTCCGGCTCGATCAAGGCACCGGCGCCGACCCGGCCCATGATCGGCACCGAGTTCAGCTCGAGATATTCCATGATAGGCGCGATCTCCGAGGCCTTGATCAGCCGGATTCCCGAAAGTATCTCGGATACCGCCCCGGCCCGAACGCCCATCGCGCGCGCCAGCCCGCCCTTGGACTTGCCCGTCTTTTCCAGTCCCCGCTCAATCAAGGTCACATCCAGCACGACTCATCCTCCTTAGGCCTGAACATGTCATACCCGTTCCGATAATCGGAAATCAAGCCTGACTTTTTCTTCGGAATATCGGAAGTTAATCGAGGCGCCGGCGGAATGACAACGACGGGAACTTGGAATGGAAGCGATGAACTGGCTGCCGGAGCATTCGGCAGCGCTGCGGGACCTTCGCGTCCGCGGCATGTCTTATTCGGAGATTGCTGACTCAATCAACGCGAGATTCAACACAGCCTACACGCGAAACGCGGCACTTAGCCGGGGTCAGCGCATGGGCCTGGGAGGCCTCGAGCGACTTGAACCGTCCTTGCCGGGACATCTCGACCGACCCGTGCCGGCCTTGCCCGGGCGGTCAAATGTCGATCACGCGCACGAGCTTCGCGCCGAGTCGAGGGCCGATGTGCTTCGCTGGCCGAAAATCTTCTCGGAAAAGGTAGACCTGCCCCGGCTCCGCTGCGTCGAGATCGCGCCACGCCATCTTTCATTGATCGAACTCGAACACGAAGACTGCCGGTATCCATACGGCGGTGACAGCGAGGATGAACCGATCACCTTCTGCGGTCATCGGCGCCGGCCGGATTCGAGCTACTGCACGCCGCACTTTCACCTGAGCCGCGATCCCCAGGGGTCAGCGGCTCCGTTGCTGAGCGCCGACTGGCTTCGCGTCGTCGGGGCGGACTGAGACAGCTCATCTCCTGACCATTGGAGTTCGGTCCGCGATCTCAATCGCGCGGATGCTTTGTCCGCGCGCCCTTCCATCAGGCATCAAGGAGATATCAATGCCGAAAGCCAGACGCCGAAGACCGTATGATCCTGCCGGGCCGCACGACCGCCGCTCCCAGGATCTGCCGTATAACGCCGAGGTGGCGACCGTCGAGGTCGACGATCCTCTCGGGTTGGAGGCGGGCGAGAAAATCGTCGCGCTGCGCTCGATTCGAAACGATCCGCTCGGCCGGTTGCACGCCCACCGCCAGATCGACGAGGCGCAGTATCGGGGCGGCCGTGCCTTTCAGGGCGATTCGGAAAGGGCCGAGCGTGGTCCCCGTGCGGTGGACACCACACGTGATTACGTGGATGGAGGCCAGCGGCGTGAGCCGGTTACGGAGGGACAACGTCAGGCAGCCCTGAGGTTGAATCGCGCGGAGCATGAGCTTGGCGCCGACGGCTCGATGCTCGTGCACGAGGTCCTGATCCTCGGCATGACCATGGAGCAGATTGGACAAAGGCGCGGACTGCATACGCAGCGTTGGCAGGACTATTTCGCACGGCGGCTAAAGGAATGCCTGGACCGACTGGCGCTTCTGTATGGATTTGCCACGCAGCATCCGGTTCCATTGAAGGACCATCAGCGCTGAGAATGAAGCCATGAGTTCACTTGCATTCGCCGCACCGTCATTTGAGTTCGGTGCGGCGAACTCCTTCTGGAGATTGGTTCAAGTCGTAGTGAGGTCTGCCTGCGAGTCGGTGTCGAGCGACGTCCCGAAAATCGAGCGCCAACGTTCGCCGCGTTGCTGTGTGACTCTGTGGCGTACCTCACACTTCTCTTCGCATCCTGTATGTCATTGGCGCTCCGTCTGACAGGATCGTGCCCAAGACGGTCGACAGCGGTGCGGAGTTTCATATAACCTGCCGCTCGTGCTGAAGATCCCGTCTTCAGTGGATCACAGAGTGATGGCCCGCAAATCGTTTCAAGCAACACGGGGCGCACTTCATTCCCCGTTGGTCGAATGGAGGATCTGCTGTGCGAACTGATCGATCAATTCACCCAAGGAGAACTGACTGATGAAGCACACTGGAAACTGCTTTTGCGGCGCCGTCGAACTGCAGGTCACGGGTGATCCGGAGGCCATGGGCTACTGCCATTGCCGCTCGTGCCGTTCCTGGTCCGGCGGTCCCGTAAATGCGTTCAGCCTTTGGAAGCCCGAAGCGGTTGAGGTTACCAAGGGCGCGCAGCACGTCGCGACATTCGAGAAGACAGCGATGAGCCAGCGCAAATATTGCGCCAAATGCGGCGGTCATCTGATGACCAGCCATCCGACGCTCGGGCTTGTTGACGTCTTCACGGCAACGATACCGACGCTCACCTTCACGCCCGGCGTCCACGTCAATTATGCCGATACGGTGTTGCCGATACGCGACGGTCTGCCGAAGCTGAAGGATTTTCCGGCTGAGTTCGGCGGCTCCGGCGAGATGATGGCCGAGTAGCGCCACGATTCTCCACCTGCGAGGATCGCGTGGCGGAGGGGGCGTCACCACGCGATGATGTCGTTCTTCGCCGTCCAATGTCCGAGCAAACAGGATATTCGACCGGTTTCCTTGCAACTGCACGGGTGACTGTGCCGGATCCCATTGATCCGCTGGCAGAGGGATCCGTGCGGCCGGCGACAGCCATGTCAGGCGGAAGTCCCGCTCTGCAAAATCCGGATTTGGTTTTGGCGACGGGCATCCGCTAAAAGGCGATTGCGCCGCCCAAAATGGCGATTGTCGCATTTCGCCTGGTAAAATAAGCAGAGGAAACCTCCGATCATGACCGCCAGACCAGAATTGCCGGAGCGCACGCCGCGCGGAGAGGGCGTTCCGACAGCGCTCGATGGTCTGCTGGTGGTCGATTTTACCCGCGTCGTAGCAGGCCCCGCCTGCACGCAGACGCTGGCAGATTTCGGCGCCGACGTCATCAAGATCGAAAATCCGGACGGCGGCGACGACACGCGCGCCTACGAGCACGCGGAAATTGGTGGCGAGAGCGCCGCGTTCCTGAGCTTGAATCGAAACAAGCGCGGTATTGCGCTGGATTTCAACAACCCGGCGGCGCTCGACGTGGCGCGCGAGTTGATCGCCAAGGCCGACGTCGTGGTGGAGAATTTTTCCGGCGGCGTGATGAGGAAGTTCGGCCTCGACTACGCGTCGGTCGCACCAGGCAACCCGCGCTTGATCTATTGTTCGATCTCGGCCTATGGCCGCAGAGGCGATTTTGCATTGCGTCCCGGCTTCGATCCGATCACGCAGGCCGAAAGCGGTTTCATGTCGCTCAACGGCTTTCCGGATGGTGAACCGGTGCGTACCGGTCCACCGATTGTCGACATGGCAACGGGCATGTCGGCTTGTAACGCTATCCTGCTGGCGTTGATTGCGCGTGATCGCCTCGGCCGCGGTCAGCAGGTCGAGGTCGCGCTGATCGACACGGCGGTGGCGATGACCGGATTCTACGGCATGGCCTATTTGATCAACGGCAACAATCCGGGCCGTTTCGGCAATTCGCCAAACGGGTCGCCGACCGTAGGCGTCTACCGGGCATCGGATGGGCCGCTCTACATGGCTTGCGCCAATGATCGCCTGTATCGCCGGCTCGTGACCGACGTGCTGGAGCGACCCGATCTGGTCACGGACCCCGAATTCGCTCACCGCAAGGCACGGACTGCCAACAAGGAGAAGCTGCGCGCCATTATCGCCAGCGTGTTTGCGAGCGACACACTCGATAACTGGATGGCGAAGATGAAGAAGGCCAATATTCCGGTCGGTTATCTGCGCACGGTCGAGGAGGGCTTCAATGCGCCTGAGGTGCGCAATCGCGACCGCCTCAGCAGGATCCCTCATCCGACCGCGGGCTCGGTTCCAAACATCGAGTCGCCGGTCAATATGAGTTTGACTCCGACGATCAATCCAGTTGCCGCGCCGTTGCTTGGCCAGCATACCAGAGACGTGTTGCGCAAGACGCTCGGCTACGACGACCGGCGCATCGCGGCTTTGGCCGAGGCGGGCGCTTTCGGCAAGGCAGCAACGACCAGTTAGCCCTGCCGCACGGGCCCGATCAGGCGCTTTAACCACCATTCATTGCCGGGCAACCGACGCCGGCGAGCAGGCAATCGCCCGCCGATACTGGCGCGCGCCGGCCCGATGTCACGGGTCGGGCGGCGCGTGCCAATCGTTTCTATGCCGAAATAGGGCCGTTTCGGTGCTCAGTTCGGCTTGCTGCGCAGGTTGTTCCTTGGCATACTTTCAACTTCCTCGGGCTCCGCCCGATCGATTTCGAGGCGTGCCATCCGGAGTATCAAGGTTGCGGTCGTCAGGCCGAGACGTTCGGCCTCCTGGGCTGCAGTATCGACCTTCTGAGCCAAGCCTTCGCGTTTACCTGGGTATGCCATTCCTGATCCTCACTTACGGTGCGAGATGAAAAATCCAACTTGTGTTGCAGAGCTGCAGAAGAAGCTCGGAGCTCCGTCGAGCGAAACAATCGAAAGCCTGCGACTGTTGAAGGCCTTCCTTCGGCTAGCGCCCGACCAGCGCGGCGAAGTGATCGAACTGGTCGAACGTTTGGCGGCTCAACCGCCAGATAGTCCCTCGTTGTCCTGAAGGGCTTGACGTTCCCCTTGGCTATTAATTGCTGATTGGCCTGGCCGGCGGCTGCGTCGCGATCACGTAGACGGCGCCACCTTCGAGCGCCTCCGATTGATGACGGGTGCCGGCCGGCAACATGATGGTGTCGCCGGCGCCGACGATGCGCTCCCCGTCATCCCAGATGAAATTCAGACGGCCGCTGATGATCATCAGAATTTCGTCCACCGGGTGGGTGTGGAACTGATGCACCTTGCCCGCGGCGTCATGCTGCAGCTCCACGGAACCCTGCGCGGGAAGCAGGTTCAGAATCGCCGGATCGATGGCAAATTCGGTCTTCGTGCTTGCGATGATCCGGGTCATGCTGCCTGCTCCTTGTTCTCGATGGATGGTGTCTTGTTCTGTGCGAGCTTGGCGAAGGGGCAGCCTCCGCCGGTGTTATTGTCGTCGTGCAGAAAGTACTGCAGATATTCGCGCCCGTCGGCTGCGCCATAGCGGCCAAGCGACGGCGAGGGGCTCGCGCTGTCGTAGGGGATGAGACGCTTGCGCACCTCGGCGAAGGCGGCGTTGGCCGTCTTCTCGGTCCCGAGGATCTTCTCGAACACCCAACGCGGCTGGAAGGTCAGCATGAAGGCGCTGGATCGACGGCTCTGCCGCATGACGTGCGCAGGCGTCGTGCACACCACGAAGATCGGCTCGCCCGCGAACGAGAACTCCCACATCGGATGATCGATCTGCTCGGGAATTTCGGCAGGCCATGGATTTTTATCCAGACATGCGAGCTGGTCGAGCGTCATCCACATCTTGCGATAATAGGCATCGAGCGTTTGCACCGGACGAGGCCGCGTGAACACGATCAACGAGGTGTTGGGGCCAAACGAGCGCGCCTGCGAAACATATTGTGCGAGCTGTTCGCCGAGGACGGCGACATCGTACGGATCAAGGAAGAGATAGCGCAGCTGATCCTGGCGATGCCCCGTCACTCCGAATACGCAAGGAAACGGTCTCGCCTCGCTGCTCATCTGCGCTTCGAATTCGGAGAACATCACGCTTTGCCAGCTGCTCACCGGATAGTTCGACGCAACTTCGTCTTTTCTCAAAAACAAGCGCTCCATAATACCCCCTTCACCCTTAATGAGACTAACGAGCAATTAACTTGCTCCTCATCAGCAACGGCCCGGCGATGCCCGGCAGTGACATGAGCAGCAGAATGGCAATCAAGGCACTGTAGCCGGCATCGCCGATGACAGCCGCGTTGTGCACGGCGTCGGTTCCTGAGACCTGGCTGGCGGCGAGCATGGCGAAGCCGATGACGGGCTGCGAAGCGCCGGCGAAGATTCCCGCGGCGGTGGTGTTCACCGAAGCGCCAACTCCGATGAGGTCAGCGGTGTAAAGCTTTTTGACAGATTTCAGCACCAGCGGAACGGTGCCGCCGGCGACGAGACCCAACGCCGTAAACACGACGGTGACATAGACAAAGCCGAGGGCGTGCGCGACCGGGGGCAGCAGCATCGCGATCAGAACCATGCGCAGCAAACAGATGCGGACCAGCGCGCTGTCGAGCGCAGTGGCGGCGCGGTCGGCGACGTGTCCGAGGAACACCGAGCCAAGTGCGTTGCCGATCATGAAAGCGAGCAGGGGCGTGCCCGCGGTCGTCGGTGAGATGTGGAAGAAATGCGCCACCATCGGAATGCCCCACACGCCTGATAGCGTCGTGACAACTGCGAAGTGCGACGCAAACGTCATCGCGCAACCCCAGTTCGCGGCATGAGCCAACGACTGCCATGCAGCCGTGGCGACGCCCTTGAGCGTCTTGCTGCTGTGCGAGACTGGATCAGGCTTGAGCGCAAGTTTGGCGAAAGCGAGGTTGGCGAGGCCGATGCAGGCGATGAACAGAAAGCAGGCCCGCCAGCCAAAGCCAGAGACTGCAGCGGCGAGCGGCGTGGTCGCGATGACGCCTCCGACGTAACCGGAGACCTGTGAAATGCCCGACATTACGCCGAACCGCTCGTCAGAGAAGCTTTGCGCGACGAGTTTGAGGAGCGCGGTGAAGACCAGTGCGTCGCCGCAGGCGACGACGAGACGGGCTGCAAAGACGTCCAGCAAATTCGGCGCCAGCGCAAATGCCGCGCTGCCAAGCGAAGAGGCGATCATGCTGGCCAGCACGACGCGCTTGACGCCGTAGCGGTCGACCAGAAGGCCCGCCGGAATCTGCATCAAAGTGTAGCCCCAGAAGTAGCTGGAGGCGAGCATCGCAACACCGGCCGCGTCGGTGTTGAAGTCGTGCATGAAGCTCAGGCTCACCGATTGCGGTGATACGCGCTGCAGGAAGGCGATCGCGTATGCAATGGCGACCGCCGCCCATGCCAGGTAGGCACGATCGGTCAGACGCGACGTGGGGGCGTATACGGCTTGTTGTCCAAACGTCGACATCACACCCTCGCGTAGCCAACCGAGAAAACGGCATCTGCTGAATTCGGGATCTTGCGCGACATCGCCACATCGACGAGCGATGCGGCGCCATGATAGGTCTGCCGATGGTGCTTTATGTGGCCATAGGCGCCGCGCATGATCATGTCGGGCAGCTCGAGCGGCTTGCCCGGATAGAGCGACGCGCACATTTCGACACAGGCCGCCTGCAATCCGGGGTCCTGCATGTCGTCGAGCAGCGACGGCGTCACCTTTTCACATATCTTGGCGTTGGCGGCCCACACGATGGGATTGCGGGTCCGCCAACCGTAGAGCACGCTGCCTTCAATTCTTTCGGCAGCGCCCGAGCGTTTCAGGACTTCGGTGGTGAAGAAGCCGTAGAGGCCGCGGCCCTGATGCGCCGGCAGCACCTCGGTGCCGCTGCGATAAATCGCAAGCCCGGCCGACATTTGCAGCACACGATAGACCGAAAATGCCACGAGACCGGAGCCGTCATAGACCAGGACGAGACTGTATTTCCTGTCGAATGGCGAGGAGGCGGCCGTCCAGTGCGGTTCGGCGGCTTGCCAGTTGACGGCAATGATGCCGTTCATGGCGTCCATCAGAGGCTGACGGTCAGCGTCCTGGATTTGGGATGCGTCGGGAAAGCTATAGATCGCGTAGTCCGTCCACGACGATTTGATCGCCTGATATCGGCTGCCCAGATGTCGCGACATGGCAGAACTCCCGTATTCCACCGCGAGCTATACAGGGGAGCCTCGAATGGCTTAAAGGACAATATGCCCTCGAAATCTGCCAAGTCCCGGCCCGAGCCGCCCGACAAGACCGCCATGCGACGGATCGCGATCGTCGCCTTTCCGGGCGTGACCTTGCTCGACATCTCGGGGCCGGCGCAGGTGTTTGCGGAGTTGGAGGCGATCGAGCTGTCCGGGCCGGGCTATTCGCTGTCCTATCTCTCGGCCTCGGGCGGGCTAGTGACGACCGATGTCGGCATGATGGTCGACACCGCCTCGATCGACAGTGTCGGGCCTGGCGAGATCGATACGCTGGTGATCCCCGGTGGGCCGGGCATCTGGAAGATCCGCAATGACGCGAAACTGATGAACTGGATTGCGCAGGCGCTGCCGAAGTCGCGCCGTGTCGCGTCGGTATGCCTCGGGGCATTCGCGTTGGCATGGACCGGCATTTTGGACGGCAGGCGTGCTGCGACGCACTGGCGCTATTGTCCGCGGCTGCAGGACAGTTTCCCCAAAATCCGTGTCGAGCCGAATGCGATCTTCGTCAAGGACGGACGGGTCTGGTCGTCGGCTGGAGTCAGCGCCGGCATCGACCTGGCGCTCGCCATGATCGAGGAGGATTTCGGTCACACCACCGCACTCGATGTTGCACGCAGGTTGGTGGTGTTCCTGAAGCGGCCGGGCGGACAGAGCCAATTCTCGACCGTCCTTGCGGCGCAGGCATCGGATGTCGAGGGGCGCTTCAGCGAGCTGCATGCGTGGATCATCGAGAACATCGCCAGCGACCTCAAGGTAGAGACGCTGGCGGAAAAGGCCGGAATGACGCCGCGCACATTCGCCCGCACCTATGTCAGTCGCACCGGTATGACGCCCGCGAGCGGCGTCGAGGCATTGCGCGTCGAGACCGCGCGGTTGCTGCTCGAGAGCCGACAGATTGGCGGCGTGGTCGAGGTGGCCAAACGTGCAGGCTTCGGGGATGACGAGCGGATGCGCCGCGCTTTCCTGCGGCACCTCGGCGTCTCCCCAACGGAATACCGAAACCGGTTTTCGGGCAGGTAGAGCGATGCCCGCCGCATGGCACGAGTTGCCGAAATCCTGGCACTGATGCCGATCCATCCCGCACGCGAATAGCAGACCTTCGAAGACGGATTCAATCGTTCAAGGCGGTAGCTTTTCCAGTTTGTCTGCGGCTAATGTGCCGGCCAAAATCGGGAGAGAAACAGCATGAGCGACGGGACCCCCCTTCAACCGACGCGCAATGTCGAACTCGGCGCCAGCGGCGAGGAATATCAGAATCTGCATGAATTCGTGCGCAAGGCCCGCGCCAAGCTGAACCAGAATGCCTGGGACTATATCGTCGGCGCCTCCGAGACCGAGACCACGATGCGCCGCAACAGAATGGCTCTGGACGAGATCGCTTTCCGGCCGCGCGTGTTGCGCAACGTCGCCCGTGTCGATGCCTCCACCGAAGTGTTCGGGCGCAAACTCCGGATTCCCGTGATGATTGCCCCCGTCGGCGCGCTCGAAATCTTCGATCCCGAGGCTGGCGGCGCCGTCGCGCGTGGCGTCGAAAGGTTCGGTGCGGCGCACATGCTGAGCTCGGTCTCGGAGCCCGGGCTGGAAGCCACCGCGAAGGCCGCGCCTGACGCGCTGCGTATCTATCAGCTCTACGTGCGCGGCGACGATGCTTTCGTCGAGGGCGTCGTGAGCCGCACCATCGCCAATGGCTATGCCGCATTCTGCCTGACCGTCGACACCGCCCACTATAGTCGCCGTGAGCGCGACATCGCCAAGCGCTACGTCCGCGAAAGCCGCATTCGCGCCACCGGGGGTGATTTCCAGAAGGGTCTGGAGTGGCGGACGGTGAAGTTGATCAAGGACAAGTTCAAAATTCCGCTCGTCATCAAGGGTATCGCCACCGCCGAAGATGCGAAGATCGCCGTCGATCACGGGGTCGACTGGATCTACGTGTCGAACCATGGCGGCCGGCAACTCGACCACGGCCGCGGCTCGATGCACGTATTGCCCGAGATCGTTCAGGCCGTCGCCGGCCGCGCCAAGATCATGGTCGACGGATCGTTCTACCGAGGCACCGACATCGTCAAGGCGATCATTTCGGGAGCCGATCTGGTCGGCATCGGCCGGCTGCAGTGCTGGGCGCTCGCGGCCGCGGGCGAGGCTGGCATTGTGCGCATGCTTGAATTGCTGGAGGACGAGGTGATCCGCTGCCTCGGGCTACTCGGCGCCACCAGTTTTGCAGAACTGGACAAGTCCTATCTGCATCCGGCGATGCCGACCAATCTGCCGGGCGTGTTCAGCGCCTTCCCGCTTCTCGACATCGAACCGTACCGTTACTGAGTCACAGCGCGGGCCGTGCAAATCGACTTTGCAAGCGTGATCGCGGTCGTCGAGAGCTCGATCGCGCCTGCCGTATCATTCTGTGATGTCCATGAAGACGCCGCGGCACCGTCAAAGTCTGAGCGAAATGCCGCAATAGTCGAAGCGAATGGCAGATAATCCGTTCGCTGAATTTTCCCTCGAGAGAGCTATTGGTCTGCGCTGGACGCTGCGGGATATCCAGGCTGGTCGACTTAAATTGTCACCGGTCAGCGACGAGGATCTGGATGTCCTCACGGTGCTCGGTCTGATCGAATTGGATGATGACGGGCCGGTGCTGACGCCGGCTGGGACCGCGGTACTGAGCGGGTAGTCCGAGGTCTAGCGCGCCTTCAGGAAGCTCTCGCCGGAATTGCAGGGCGTGCACTGATAGGTCAGCACATCATAAACATGGTCACGCGGCTCGATCACCGCGAGCCGCATCTGCGAACCGCACTTCATGCACGGCATTTCAATGCTGGTCTTGAACCGGGTGCAGGTCGGCGTCGGACGGAAAGTGTGCAGCATCGTATCCCCATGTCCCCAAGAGAGACGCAAACGCCACCAACTCAAGACCGAATCACTATGCCACAGTGCTGACATGATTGGAATCCGGGCGGTAACGGGGACGGGAGGTTCCCGTTTGGGTAAATTTTCCTCGACGGGTTAGGGCGGCCGATCGCCATCGTGGCTGGCGATCCGGCGCTGACGTGATCGCAATATGTGCTAACGTTACGGGAAGCAAAATTCAGGGGGGCGAAAAATGATCGAGCCGAAGCTTGAAGTTCCTGCCGAACTCCGCGACCTTGCGGAAAAGACCATCGACCAGGCCGAGAGGGCGTTCGGCATGTTCTTCGATGCCGCCAGCAAGTCGATGACGGCGATGCCGGGTACCGGAACGGATATCTCCAAACAGGCGCTGTCGTTCACCGAGCAGAACATGAAGGCCGCATTCGAGCATGCGCGAAAGCTGGTGCATGCGACCGATCTGCAGGAGGCGATGCGGATTCAGTCGGAATTCCTCCGCAGCCAGTTCACCAATGCCGGCGAACATATGCGGCAGATCACCGGAAACGTGATGGCTGCCACGAAGGACGCGACAAAAGGCAAATTCTAGGCAGCGCTTCTCTTAGAGTAATCTCGTCGCCTTGGCGTTCAGCGTCGGCGGGCAACGGCTACGCCAAGCAGGAAGGCGACGAACAGGCTGGCGAGTGGTGCTTCGCGCGTGACCGCGCTCACGGTAGCGAGTGCTCCGCCTGGCCGGCGCGAGGCGGCGATTGCGCTACTCAGCCGATCGACAGCGGCTCGCAGTCCGTCCGATACGTCGGTGATGGTACGTGAAACGTCGGTCGCCGCATCGATCGCTCGCTCGCCGAGGCTGGGTTGCAGCGGGGATTCGGGTGATTCGAAACTCATATGATTTTGCCGCGGTTGCACCGAAGGTCGTCGGAAGTGGGCCGCCACCTTTGGCTATCTGCGACAGGCGCCGTTTTGAACGGCGGGTGACGGCCACATTCATCCAATGCCGGTGCCGCGGATTGGTTCCGCGAACATACCGCGCTTTCAGCGCGGGGGACCGGAAACTTCCGGGCAAGTCGGCGCTTGGTTCAGCGAAGGACAATTACAGCGCAGGCCTATGCCATGACGAATGTTCACACGATGAAAGAGAGAAAACGGCACGGCGGCACGCCACTCGTGGTGGCCGCGGTAGTGGCGATCCTCGGTGTTTTGGGCATGTTGATCGTCGACCACGGTCCCTGGAATAAGCCTAAGGTGCAGACAGCCGACACAGCCAATTATTCGACGACCGGCGAGGCCGCGCGTGCAGTTGGTGCAACGGTGATGCCGACCGAACCCAAGGCGCCGATTGAACCCGTTCCGCCTGGCCCAAAGCCGGTTCAACCGGCGAGCCCAAGCTCGCCGTAACGGATTTCGTTGGATTGTCGGACGATCACACGGTTGCGGACCGGGCTCAGCGCGAAGCACGCGGCGCCTGGGACTTCAAATGAGCCGCAAAACAAAATTTGACTCGTCGGGCAAATCAGCGGCACAGCGCCATCATCGCGAACGTTGAGAGGCGGTCAGCGCATGCTGACGAACATGCCCCAGGCTGCTGACAGCCCGGCTGCGACCACAACCAGGAACGGACTGTCACAGAACAAGCCGCCATACTCGCACATGGTGGTGCCGAGCGAACCGGCCTGATGATGACCCGCGGCATAGAACAGGCCCGACAGGACCGCGAGCACGGTAGCAACGAAATACATCGACGCCTCCTTGCGATGCGAGTACGGCGCAGGCCAATCCGACCAACGCCAGTCAAAACCGTCTTGATGTCGATCCGAATGATTTGCTCTCCGCCCGCTTGACGCGTCGGGCAAATCAGCGGCACGCTGACATCATCCCGACAAGCATACGGTGGTTAGGTGTGGAATCGGCAGCATGATTGCCGTGCGTCCGCCGATTTTCGATCAAGGCAGTTTCTTGCTGTCGAAGCGGATGCGTAGCATTTTAAAAGTTTCGTTCAGTTTACAAAAGGTTTGACACGTCGGGCAACTCACCCGCATAATGCCACCATCGAAATTGTTGAGGCCCGCGCGGAGAAATCCGCGGCGGGCTTTTTCTATGCCGCTTTGCCAATCGGACGGCGGCCGCACGTCACGACGCCGCACCTCCCCACGCCCGTCGCCTGAGCGTCGGAAGCGCGCCGCCGTCCGAACCCCTTGAATCGAATATAGATTGGCCGGTGCGCGCGAACGCGCCGGCCCGCGGCGAGGCGAAAGCCGGCGCCGCACGCGGCCCCTGTCGTCAGGGATAAGGTTCGCGCCCAAAGATCGCAGCAATTGCGCGATCTGCCGCACGTTTAATTCCACGGCCCGCGCCGCGCGTTGCCGGCCGATCAACGAGGCCTTGAATGACTGCCTATCTGATATCGCTCGCGCTCGCGGGCCTGTTAGCCATTGCCCTTTGGGAGGCCCTTGCGTGAGCGCGGAGATCATTCAACTCATTCCGCGGCCGCAGCCGCGTCATGACCGCGAACAGACGGATTTTCCGACGATCGCATTCCGCTCCGCCGTTGCCTATCCCGACACGGATTACGGTGACACGGCTCCGTGCGAGTACCTCCCGTCAGACTGGCAGGAGAAGTAGGTGGCGAAGTCGATCACCCAGCTACGCGCAGATTTCCAGCACCTGAGGCGTTGGAGGAAAAGCGTCGAGCAAGCCCAAAGCTACACCTTCAAGGCCGTCATCACCATCATCGCTACCGGTTTTGTAGGCGCCGTGTGGCTGGGACTCAAGGCGACGCTCGGAAAGTGACGCTGTTCGGGTCGCGAAAGTTCGCGATCTATCAGATCCGAGAAGTTGATGGCCGCGATGACGAGATTGCGGACACGCTTTGCGATCTTCATCGACTGACGTTCTTTGACGGGGCGCGTATTCCTGACTTCGAGCAGGGCCATTGGTGGATGGCTTTTCATCAAGCAGAGCCCATTGCCTTCGCGGGAGTCGTCGCCTCAACTCATGCCGCCAACGCAGGATACTTCTGTCGCGTCGGCGTGTTGGCTCAGCACTGTGGTCGCGGCCTGCAGTTGCGACTGACGCGTGCGCTGGAGGCGCGATCCCGGCGGAATGGCTGGAGTGCCATTGTTTCTGACAGCACCGACAACGTTTTCTCCGCGAACAACTTCATCCGTGGAGGATACCGACTTTATCAGCCCGAATCGCCCTGGGCGTGGCCCCATACGCTCTATTGGCGAAAGGATCTGAGAGCACCAAGAGCCGACTGATCTTATGCGAACGGCGCCAACGGCTCGACATGTCGGAATACGCAAAACGCCCGGTGGCCGATGGCCCCCGGGCATTTTGCATTTTCAAACTCAATCTTCACTCACCGACGCCTCGCCACGCTCGCCGCTTGGTTGGAGGACCGCGGCTCCCGAGGCACAATATTAGGCGGAAAGCTGTGCGAGGGCGCCTTGATCCTCGGTGATCCATCGATAGACTGCCTAGCGGTTCGATCCGATCCCCGATAAAGGGACGAACGAAGGGAACCGTCAATGGCTGGGGACGGCCGCAGGTCTGATGCTAGCACGCCGCCAGGGTCGGGCTCCGGCCGCAGCTTGATCATGGTCGCACGGGCAAAGGAGCTCATTCCCGTGCTGCGTGAACGGGCACCCAGGACCGAGGAGTTGAGACGATTGCCGATCGAAACGGAGCGGGATCTTCACGACAGGGGCCTGTTCCGGATACTGCAGCCCAGGCGCGTTGGCGGAAGCGAACTCGACTATGTCGCTCTAGTCGATTGTGCCGATGCGCTCGGTCAAGGTGATGCTTCCGTTGGGTGGAATTTTGCCAATCTCGCCAGCCATCACTGGATGCTCGGTATGTTCGCGCCCGAGGCGCAGAGTACCGTGTGGGGCAATGATCCCGACACGCTGATCGCATCGTCTTTCGTTTTTCCGGCCGGTCGCGCCAGGAAGGTGGACAGAGGATACGTACTGAATGGTCATTGGCCGTTCTCGTCCGGAGTGGAAGCATGCGATTGGAATATGCTCGCCAGCATCGTCGCGTCCGATGATGAAGCCGATGGCGTCGAGTACCGGCTGTTTCTGTTGAACAGGCGAGACTACAGCATCGACGATACGTGGAATGCGACCGGCCTGCGCGGAACGGGATCAAACGATGTTCGGGTGATGGAGGCATTTGTTCCCGAGCATATGACTGTTCCAGTTGGAGACCTGACGGGCGGTCCAACGCCTGGCAGCGTTGCTAATCCGAATGCGCTCTACGCGCTTCCTGTGTTCTCGTTGTTTCCATACGTGCTGTCGGGTGTTGGGCTGGGGAATGCCCAAGCTTGTCTTGACGATTACGTCGAAATCGCACGACATCGCGCCTCGACGTACAACAGGGCCAAGATCGGTGACTTGCAGAGTACACAGATCAAGATCGCGGAAGCGTCCGCGAAGATAGATGCAGCTCGTCTTATCATGCGAACCAACTGCATCGAGATGCTCGCTCAAGTTCGGCGTGGTCATATTCCGAATATCGCGGCCAAGACGAAGTTGCGCCGCGATGGCGCCTTCTCGGTGAACCTGTGCACCGAAGCAGTGTCCCTTCTGTTCACGGCGAGCGGAGCCCGCAGCCTGTTCACCTCTGGAGCCCTGCAACGGCAGTTCCGCGACGCGCACGCAGTGAATTCGCACCTCGCATTCAATTTCGACGCGGCGGGGACTAACTATGGACGGGTCGCGCTAGGGCTGCCATCCGAGAATCTGACGCTCTGAGGCCAGTGGATGTCTGACGCACCCAAACATCCGGTGGATCCAGCCAACGAGCTCGCAAGTGACAATTCGGCGATCGATCCCCGTGATTTCAGAAGCGCGCTAGGCTCATTTGCGACCGGTGTCACCGTTGTCACGGCGATGTCGGCCGAAGGAAAGCCGTACGGAGTGACGTGTAATTCCTTCGCATCGGTGTCTCTCAATCCGCCGCTCGTGCTGTGGAGCCTCGGGATGTTCTCGCAAGGGCTCACGATCTTCCAGAACGCCAGCCATTTCACGGTGAACGTCCTTGGTGCATCGCAGCAGATACTGGCAACGCAATTTGCAAGGTCTTCGGGGGACAAGTTCGCCGGCGTGAACTGGGCGCCCGGCCTCGGAAATGCCCCGGTACTCGGCGACGTGGTCGCCAGCTTTCAATGCCGGGCTGCCAACCGCTATTATGGTGGCGACCACGTCATTTTCCTTGGAGCAGTGGAGGCCTACGCCTACAACCGACAAGAGCCTCTCCTGTTCGCGCGCGGGAGCTTTGGCCGATTTCTTGCTGGTGATGGTGACGAAGCATCATGAACCGAAGGACACCAGCGAAACAAACCCGCGCCAAGCAACGGCGATTATCGGCTGATGACCGCCGCAGCGAGTTTGTGGCCAAGGCGACCGAACTTTTCGCGGAAGAAGGATTTGCCGGCGGCACCAGAGCACTTGCGCGCAAGCTCGGTGTCACGCAGCCGCTGCTTTACCGTTACTTTCCCAGCAAGGACGACCTCGTCAAGGAGGTCTACCGCAAGGTATATCTTGGTCCGCTTGAGACTGGTTGGGAGACGTCGCTATCCGATCGTTCCCGTCCGCTGCGCGTGCGGCTACAGGAATTTTATCAGGTCTATACGGACACAATTTTCACTCGCAAATGGCTCCGAATCTACCTTTATTCAGGTTTAAAAGGCCTCGACATCAATCGTTGGTACGTCGGCATGGTCAAGGACAAGATCCTGACCAGCATCATAAAAGAGTGCCGCCACGAAGCGGGCCTTGTGATGCAGAGCAGGCCAAGTGCGGCTGAGCTGGAGCTGGCTTGGGTGTTTCACGGCGGCATCTTTTACTACGGCGTGCGGAAGTACATTTATGAAGCGCCAGTTCTCGAGGACAAGGCGCAGATGATAGGCGACGCGCTGGATATCTTTCTGGCGGGATTTGAACGGATAGCCGAAGGCTCCGCCGATCGCCAACGAGCGTCGATCAAGGTCGTTGGTTGAGTGGCTCCTTCGCCATCTCGCCACGATACCAATCTCCAATCTCACTCGCCGTCATCAGCGCCACGCCGTCATGGCCGATGACATAGTCGAGCAGCGCCTCCAGATACTTGATTCGGTGGGGCACTCCCGTGATGTAGGGGTGTACCGAGATTGCCATGATCCGGGCGTTTTCCGCGCCCTCAAGATAGAGCCGGTCGAACTGATCGGTGCAGCGCTTCAAGAATTGTTCCGACGGAAGGTGCTGCAGAGCATGAATGACGATGTCGTTGGTTTCGACGGAATAGGGTATCGTCGTGATGGTTCCATACGGTGTTGCGATGTCCTGCGGAAGATCATCGATCACCCAGTCTGCCAGATATTCGATCCCGTTGAGACGCAAGAGGTCGAGGGTTTCTTCCGTCTCCGTCAAGCCCGGGCTCTCCCACGACCGCGGCGGCTTGCCGGTGAATCTCGCGATAGTATCGACTGAGCGCTTGATGGCATCGGCTTGGTCTTCAACCTTGTGCATCGGCCCTTGAATGAATCCATGCCCCATGAATTCGAAACCTGCCTCGAGCGCCGCGGCAGCCACACGTGGATAGGAACTGCAGACATTGGCATTTATGGCTAGCGTTACGGGTATCTTCCGGTCGGTAAGTGCCTTGAACTGTCGCCAAAAGCCAGCGCGCATCCCGTATTCATGCCAGGACCAGTTCGGGACGTCGGGTAGCAGAGGTGCGCCCATCGGTGGACTAAGAACGGTACGTGGCATGGCATTCTCGATGCGCCACTCCTCGACGTTGAGGATTACCCATACCGCGAGCTTCTTGCCCGGGGGCAATGCGAGTTTCGGTCGATCGACCTGAGCTTGATAGGGAATGCGATCAGTGAAAGCCACCTTGGGATCTCCTTGATCACGTCGACGATCCGGCAGCGCCGGCATTGACCCGCGGCAAAACCTTCTCGGCCATCAGGATCATCGATTGGCGGCCGAGTTCGCGATCCTTCCAGTCCTTGCCGGCATAAAGCAGCGTTCCGAACGCGCCGACCTCCTCCTGGAACGACAGCAGCTGGTCGGCCACACTCTCGGCCGTACCGTAGATGACGAGCTTGTCGCAGATCGACTCCAGCGTGATCTCCGAGTCCGGCTGCTCCCGTCGCGTCTTGAACAGCTCAAGCCGGCCGCTACGCTTCAGCTTGGTGAACAGCTGGTGATAGTAGTACACGTAAGGTCCGTTCGCGGCTGTGGCGTAGGCCTTCGCCGTCGCCTCGTCCTTGGCAACGAATACGCTTTTGGCGACCCGCCAATTGGCGGTGTCAACTGTGCGATTCACGCGCTCGCAGCCTTCGACATATTTGGGCCAATGGCTCTTCACCCAGGCGGGCATCAGGAAGTTTGCCGAGATCGGATCCCAGCCGCGCGCAGCTGCTTCCGTGACGCCCTTTGAGAACGGCGCGACCGCGGTCACGATGATGGGAGGGTGCGGGGTTTGCAAGGGACGGGCGACAAATCCCTGGCCGATGTCTTCGATCAACGTCTTCCTGACCGAGATATCCCAATACTTGCCGTGCAACTCGTAGGGCGGCTTACTCGCCCAGATATCCAGCACCTGATTGATCGCCTCCAGGAACATCGCATTGCGGTCCGCGTCGAGATTGCCGAAGATCTCTGCGTCAGAGAGCAATCCGCCGGGGCTGATGCCGAGGATGAAGCGGCCATCGAGCATGTGGTCAAGCATCGCGATAGACGCGGCAACCGCGGCTGGATGCGTGTTCGGCATGTTGATCGTGCCGGTTCCAAGCCTGATCTGCTTGGTGGCAGCCGCAATCCAGGCGATGAAAGCGATGCTGGAGGTGATGTTCTCGGCCTTGTCGGTGACATGCTCGCCGACATAGGCCTCGCTGAAGCCGAGCTCATCGGCGAGTACGAACGCCTCACGATCCTCCCGGAGCGACTGCCGCCAATCCTTCTCGATAGGATGGATCGGCATCGTAAAGAATCCGAGCTTCATGATTGGCTGCTCCCCGCGGGCAGACTTTTCTGTTGGTGAGGAACCTGCGTCCTTCGCGCCACGAAGACAAGCCCCGGCCGAGCAAATAATCACTTGATAAACAAGCTTGACCTTTAGAAAGGGCCGCCCTCTAATCCGGCAAAGCGAAGCTTGGGCCAGGGAGGCCACGCCCATATGAAAGCCGCGGCTTTCGCCTACGCACGCGCGACCAGCGTCATGAATGCGCTGGAATTGCTTGCCGTGCATGGCGACAAGGCGAAGGTGCTGTCGGGCGGCCAGAGCCTGATGCCGGCGATGAATCTCCGGCTCATATCTCCAGACATTTTGATCGATATATGCGACCTCGCCGAGTTGCGCGGCATCGCGGTGAATGGAAATATGCTCGTTGTTGGCGCATTGACCCGCCACGTTGACCTGCAGAGGTCGGCGGATGTTGCGGTGTGCGCGCCGTTGTTGCGTGACGCCACTACCCATGTCGCGCATCCCGCAATTCGCAATCGTGGCACGATTGGCGGAAGCTCGGCCCATGCCGATCCCGCATCGGAGCTGCCGGCCTGTATGGTCGCGCTTGACGCGACCATTATCGTCCGCGGTCTCGATGGGGAGCGCAGGATCGCCGCGGCTGAATTTTTCAAGGGCATATACGAAACGGCGCTGTCGCCGCAGGAATTGCTCGTTGCAATCGAATTGCCAGTTGCCCCTGCGGGCTCGACCCACTTCTTTCAGGAGTTTGCACGGCGGCACGGTGACTACGCCATCGTCGGTCTTGCAGCTCGGGCGGTTGTCAAGGATGGCACGTTCGCAGATCTTCGCCTCGGCTTCTTTGCGGTCGGCGATCGGCCTCTGCTCGCCGCGGCTGCCGGCAAGCTGATCAACGTGCTCGTTACCCCTGCTTTACTCGCTGAAGCCGCGGCTGCGCTGGTTGAAGAACTCGATCCTCACGAAGATCAGCAGGCGTCGCCGGCCATGCGCCGACACATGGCAAAGGTCTTGCTGCTGCGCTGCGTGGCCGCGCTTCTTGCGCGCCCCGAACTCGACACGGGAGCCGTCGGGTGATCGCACCGTTGCCGGTCTCGCTTCTGGTAAACGGCGAACCCGTCGATGCCTTTGTACTGCCGCGGCTCAATCTCGCCGATTTCCTCCGTGAAAATCTGAAGCTCACCGGAACGCATGTCGGCTGCGAGCATGGAGTCTGCGGTGCATGCACAGTCCGTATCAATGGCGAGATCGTTCGTTCGTGTTTGATGCTGGCGGTGCAAGCGCAAGGCGCGTCCGTTGAGACGATCGAAGGGCTTTCTGACAGCGGCGAGATTGCCGATCTTCAGGCGGCATTTCGCGAGCGCAACGCGTTGCAGTGTGGTTACTGCACACCTGGAATGCTCCTGACGGCACAAGATTTGCTAAAACAATCGCCTGCGCCTGATCGCGAAGCGATTCGGGAGCATCTTTCGGGCAACTATTGTCGTTGCACCGGCTATCAGGCCATCGTCGATGCCGTGGAGGCGACGGCGAGGGCGCGCGCGAGGCGATCGTCATGACTCCGATTCGTCCGGCCGCGGATCGGCTCTCGGTGCTCGATCGTCCGAATTCCTACATCGGCAAGACGGTGCCGCGGCCGAATCTCGACCGGCTGCTGCAGGGCCGCGGACAATATGTCAGCGATCTCGAATTGCCGCGCATGGCGCACGTGGTTTTTCTGCGATCGCCATACGCCCACGCCAGAATCGTGGCGATCGATGCCGACGCGGCGAAGCGTATGCCGGGCGTGATTTCCGTGGTTACCGGCCGCGAACTTGAAGCGGTCGTCACGCCTTGGGTCGGTGTGCTCTCGCATTTGAAGGGATTAAAGTCGGCGCCGCAGCGTGCGATCGCGATTGACCGGGCTTGCTGGCAGGGCGAGGCGGTTGCCGCGGTCGTGGCAACTAGCCGAGCAGCCGCTGAAGACGCGATGGAACGCATTGGTGTCGACTACGAAGAACTCGATGCGGTCACCGACATGTCTACCGCGCTCGATCCGTCGACACCGGTCATTCACGCTTCGCTCGGAGACAACCTTGCTTTTGAGCGGAGTCACAATGCGGGCAATGTCGACCAGTCATTCTCTGCGGCCGATGCTGTGGTCGAAGCTGAATTTGTCTTCGGACGTCACACCGGCGTGACGCTCGAACCGCGAGCGGTTGTTGCCGAGTGGAATGCAGCTGAGGCCCGACTCACGATCTACCAGGGCACGCAGGCGCCTCACATGGTGCAGAACATTGCGGCCCTGCACTTGGGGTTGAAGGAATCGCAGGTTCGCGTGGTCTGCAAGGATGTCGGCGGCTCCTTCGGCATCAAGGTTCATATTTATGCCGATGAGATGGCGACCTATGCGCTGTCCAAGCTGCTGCGACGACCTGTCAAATTCGTCGCCGACCGCGTCGAGAGCTTCAACACCGACATTCACGCCCGCGATCATCGCTGCAAGGGCCGGGTAGCGGTCAAGCGGGACGGTACGATCACAGCCTTCGAGATTGACGATTTGACGGGGATCGGTCCTTATTCGATGTATCCCCGGACCAGTGCCATCGAGGCAAATCAGGTAGTCAATCTCGTCGGCGGCCCGTATGTCGCGGAGAACTATCGAGCGCGAACCCGGGTTGTCTTCCAGAATAAGAACGTCATGTGCCAGTACCGGGCGGTCGGACATCCGATTGCCTGTTCGGTAACCGAAGGTTTGGTCGATTTGGCGGCCGCGAAGATCGGCATGGATCCGGTCGAAATCCGCCGTCGCAACCTGATTGCTGACGACGCTTATCCTTGCGCATCGCCCTCCGGCATGAGGTTCGAGCGGCTGTCGCATCACGCCTCACTGGCGAAGTTGCTTCGGATGATGAACTATGACGTTCTCCGCGCCGAGCAGGCAGCCTCGCGCGCCCGGAACGTTCACCGGGGTATCGGCATCGCGAGCTTCATCGAAGTGACCAATCCGAGCGCCGCATTTTACGGCGTTGGCGGCGCAAGGATTTCGTCACAGGACGGCGTTGCAATTCGGCTCGATGCGCAGGGCTCGGTGATCTGCCAGACTAGCATCACAGAGCAAGGACAAGGGTCGGAATCGCTTACCGCTCAGATCGTAGGCAGTGTGCTTGGCGTTTCAATGGAGCGCGTCCGCGTCATACTCGGGGATACCGACAATACGCCCTATGGCGGCGGCACATGGGCCTCTCGCGGCGCTGGCATTGGCGGCGAAGCCGCGCTGCAGGCTGCCAAGATCCTGCGCAGCAACATCCTGGATGTCGCCGCGGCTATCCTGCAATCGGCGCCGGCCGAGCTCGATATCGTCAGCGACAGCATTGTGAACGCCAGTGATGGCACGCAGCGGATTGAACTGAGCGAGTTGGCGCGGATCGTTTATTTCCGACCGGATACACTCCCGCCGGGCATCCAGTCTGAATTGATGGCGACCCGACATTTCGTTCCGCGGCAATATCCCTTTGCCTTTACCAACGGTGTTCAGGCCTCATGGCTCGAAGTCGATACCGACACCGGGTTCATCAAGCTGCTGAAGCACTGGGTGGTCGAAGATTGCGGCACGATCATCAATCCGCAACTGGTCGATGAGCAGATCCGGGGCGGGGTGGTGCAGGGGCTCGGCGCGGCGCTTTTTGAGAAGTGCATCTATGACGAGCGCGGTCAGCTCACCAACGCCAACATGGCGGACTACCTCGTTCCGATGTCCGGAGAGATGCCCGATATCGAGGTCGGTCACGTGGTGACGCCGACGCTGGAAACGGAGCTGGGAGCCAAGGGGGCGGGCGAGGCGGGCACGGCCGGTGCGGCCGCCGCGGTGGCCAATGCTGTTAATGACGCGCTCCGGCCTTTCGGCGCTATAATTACCGAGATTCCGCTCACGCCTCAGGTTATCCTGACGGCTCTGAGACGAATCTAAGCTGGAGACGTCCGGGCGAGGATAAATATAATAAGCCAAACAAAACATTCTTGGGGAGGAATAGTCATGACGAAGACGGTCACCAAAGCCGGGTCGATATCGCGCCGTCGGCTGCTGACAACCGCGAGCGGCGCTGTCCTCGCAGCCTCATCCTTTCGTATTAACCTGGCTCAGGCCCAGGAAGCGTCGATCAAGATCGGCTTCCCGGTCCCCCTCACCGGTCCTTATGGCGCCGAGGCACAGGACCAGGTCCGTGCTGCGCAGCTCGCCGTGGCGCAGTTCAACGATGCCGGTGGTCTCAATGGCCGCAAGGCTGAACTCGTCGTGCGCGACGACAAGCTGAATCCCGGTGAGGCCGCGACGCGGACACTGGAACTGGTCGAGAAGGAGAACGTCAATTTCGTCGTCGGAAGTCTGTCCGCGGCCGTTCAGCTTGCGATAAATAACGTTACCAAAGAGCGCGGCATCATCTTCAATTCGATCAGCCAGTCCGACGCCATCAACGAGGCGAGCGACTTCAGCAAGTACACATTCCACGAAGCATTGAATCCGCATATGACGGCGGGCGCGGTCGGCCGATACGCCTTCCCCAAGTTTGGCAAGAAGGTTGCATTCCTCACCGCGGACTATGCCTATGGTCACGAGATGGTTCGTGGCTTCCTCGAGGTGGGCAAGGAGTTCAACATCGAGAATCTCGGCGACATCCGCCATCCGTTGGGTACGACCGACTTCTCAACCCTGCTCCCGCGTCTTCAGGCGCTAAAGCCCGACATCCTGTGCATCAGCAATTTCGGCCGGGATCAGCAAGTCGTGCTCAAGCAGGCAACCGACTTCGGAGTCAAGAAATCGATCCAGATCATAGCGCCGCTGCTCTCGCATGCCAGTCGTGTTGCAGCGGGCGCTCAGGCGTTCGAAGGCGTCGTCGGAGGCTGCTCGTTTTACTGGGGTATCGAGGATAAGTTCGCTTCGACCAAGGCGTTTAACGACGCCTTCCGCAAGATGAATGATGGCAAGCTGCCAACCGACTACGGTGCGCTCGGCTATGGTGGCGTTCGGACCGTGCTCGAGGCGGTCAAGGGTGCGGGCACCGTCGAGACCGACAAGGTGATCGCGGCATTGGAGGCCTTGAAGTACGATTACTACAAGGGACCGCAATACTATCGCAAATGCGATCATCAGTCTGTGCAGTCGGTGCTCGTCATCAAGTCGAAGTCCAAGGACATGAAAAACGACTCCGATGTGTTCGAGGTGATTTCAACCGAAGAACCCAGCGAGAAGAACCTGCGGACCTGCGAAGCGCTAGGTCACAAGAGCTGAGTTCGCGAGATGGCGCGCGCCGCGAGGTGCGCGCCAATTGGGGGGTATGGATGGCGGGCCTGAGCTTTGACCTGATTGCCTTGCAATTGTTCGCCGGGCTGGCACTCGGCGCGATCTACGTGCTGTTTGCGATCGGACTCTCGCTGATCTTCGGGATGTTGACCGTCGTCAACTTCGCCCATGGGGCGTTCTACATGGTCGGCGCCTATGTCGGGCTCTATCTGATCTCGCTCGGCGGCAATTTCTGGCTCTGCCTCGTGGCCGTGCCGCTCCTGGTCGGGCTGTTCGGGGTTGCCGTCGAGCGCATACTGATCCGGCCGCTGTATGGCCGCGGCATTGACTATCCCCTGCTGCTGACCTTCGGGCTGAGTTACGTGATGGTCGAATGCGTGCGCATTGCCTTTGGCAAGACTGGTTATCCTTTCGACACGCCCGAGGTTCTGCAAGGCGCCGTCGATATCGGCGTTGGGTATTTCCCGCTGTATCGCTTGTTCGTGATCGGTGCGACGGCTGTCGTGTTGCTGGCGCTCTGGCTGTTCCTCGAAAAAACCAGCTTCGGGCTCATTATCCGTGCCGGGGCGCGTGATCCGCAGATCGTCCGTGTCCTCGGCGTCGATGTCTCGCGGGTCTGGCTGATCGTATTCGGAATCGGAACCGGGATTGCAGGCTTCGCAGGCCTGTTGGCAGCCCCGCTTCAAGGTGTCATTCCGGAGATGGGTGGCACCATCCTCGCCGAAGCCTTTGTCGTGACGGTGGTAGGAGGTATGGGCTCGATCGGCGGCGCGGTGCTGGCAGGTCTTTTGGTCGGCGTGGTCGTCAGCATGACGTCGCTGTTTGCGCCCGAAATGGCCAAGGTCTCGATCTTCGCCTTGATGGCAATCGTCCTGATCCTCCGGCCCCAAGGCCTCTTCGGCCGCGCTGGATTGATGAGTTGAGCCGGGCATGACCGAGGCCACCACCGAGTCTATCAAGCAACCTCGGGCCGCGACGGTCGGTTGGTACGAGTTCGCGACGCGACATCGTGCCAGCCTCGCAGCTGCGGTGATCCTGATTTTCCCTCTGGTGATGCCGTTCACAGCCTTGGCCGCGAATATCCTGATCTACGGGCTGTATGCCCTCGGATTCAACCTCGTGTTCGGATATCTGGGGCTCCTCTCGTTCGGTCACGCCGCGCTGTTTGGAACGGGGGCCTATCTTTGCGGCATCGCGATCGTGCACTTCGGTTGGCCGTGGTACGCGGCCATCGCAACCGGCGTTCTGGGCGGCCTCTTGATGGCGCTGCTGATTGGTGTGCTCGCGATCCGTACCCGCGGTATCTACTTCGCCATGGTGACGATGGCGCTGTCGGAGTGTGTCTATTACCTGTTCTATCAGGCCGTTGACTGGACCGGTGGCGAGAACGGTCTTCGCGGCATCAATGTGCGCACCATTGATCTGTTCGGCTGGCAGATCGATTTCATCAATCCAATGATCCGGTACTACGTCATTGCAGCTTTCGTAGTTGCCGCGTTCTTCGTGATGTCGCGCATCCTCGCGTCGCCGTTTGGTGCTGTCATCGAGGCGGTGCGGGAAAACGAGATGCGCGCGCGCGCATCGGGTTATAACGTCACCCTGACCCGGTTGCTGACCTTCGTTCTGTCAGGCGGATTTTGCGGCCTCGCGGGGGCGTTGCAGGCGCTTCATCTTTCGATCGTGCCGATCGAGATCCTGCATTATGAGACGTCGGGTCTGGTGGTGATGATCGCGTTGCTGGGCGGCATGGGGACATTTTTCGGACCGATGATTGGCGCGGCGGTTTTCCTGGTCTTGGAGAACCTGGTCTCGGTATGGACGGTCCACTGGCAATTGATCGTCGGAGCCATTTTCGTGGCGTGCGTGTTGTTCTTCCCAGCCGGCATCTGGGGGACATTGATTGGGCGGGGCAGGCGATGAATGCCGTGCCAGGGCGATCGGGAGAGATTATTCTGCGCACCACGGGCGTCGGCAAGACGTTCGGTAAATTTGTCGCGCTCAGCAACATCTCGGCGGAGTTCTCCAAGGGAGCGATCACCTCCATCATTGGTCCGAACGGCGCGGGAAAGAGCACCTATTTCAACTTGCTCTGCGGCGCATTTCCGCCGTCGAGAGGCAACGTCGAATTCGAGGGCAGAGATGTCACCGGGCTACCGCAGCACCGCTTTGCTCATTTGGGGATCGCAAAGTCATTTCAGATCACCAGCGTGTTCCCCCAACTCACGACGCGCGAGAACATCCGGATCGGTCTGCAAGCGCTGGTGTCGCGATACGACATCTGGCGGCCGCGTGCGCGTCTGACCGAACTGATCGAGCGCGCGGACGAGTTGCTGGCCCTTGTCGGGTTGTGGGAGGCCCGCGAACGCGCAGCCAAGACGCTGGCACATGGCGAGCAGCGGGCCCTTGAAATTGGCATGGCGCTGGCCAGTCAGCCTCGTCTGCTGCTGCTGGACGAGCCGACGGCGGGGATGAGCCCGGAGGAAACCAGGACCATGATGGATCTGATCGTGAAACTCGCGAAAGAGCGGACGGTCATCCTCGTCGAGCACAAGATGAAACTGGTTCTGGGGATCAGCGATCGCATCCTGGTGCTGCACCATGGAGAACTCCTTGCCGAGGGAACGCCACAGGAAGTCCGGCAGAACGAAGCGGTGAAGCGCGTCTATCTCGGCCAGCGGGAGCACTGACTGGATGCTGCAGATCAGCAAGCTCAATGCCTGGTATGGAGCAAGCCACGCATTGCAGGACATCAGTCTGGAGATTGCCAAGGGTGAAATCGTCTGCCTGATCGGTCGCAACGGAGCCGGCAAGACGACGACGTTGAAGTCGATCATGGGTCTGATGGATCGAACCCGCGGCTCGGCAATCTTCAAGGGCAGGGAGCTGTTGAACCAGCCGGCGCATACGCGTTTCGCGCTGGGGCTCGCCTATGTACCCGAAGAACGGCGGATCGTGCAGGGATTGTCGGTGCGCGAGAATCTGCGGCTTGGTCTGGTCGCGTCGCCGAAGAAGAAGTGGGAAGCCGAACTGATTGACGAGATCGCAGGGATATTCCCACGATTGGCCGAGCGCCTGGACCAGGAAGCCGTCACGATGTCCGGCGGTGAGCAGCAAATGCTGGCGATTGCGCGGGCCATGATCGCAAAGCCCGACCTGATCATGCTTGATGAGCCATCGGAGGGCATTATGCCGGTGTTGGTCGACGAGATGTTCGCGCTGTTCCGCAACATGAAGGCGCAAGGGACAACCGTGCTGCTCGTCGAGCAGAATGTCGAACTCGCGCTTGACATTGCTGATCGCGCCTATGTGTTGGATCACGGCTCCGTGGTGCATCACGCGACGGCGCGGGAGCTGCTGGCTGACAACGAGATCAAGGAGCGGTACTGCTCGGTGTGAAGAGTTCTTCTCGAATTGGTGTTGCCACAGCCTGACCGGTGCACTCCTATTCCGCCGCGCTCGCGATCACCTCGGCGTTTCTGATAGCGATGACGACCTTGATAGCGTCGTCTACACGATCTCGCGCATATCTAAGGGCTGTCGGCAGGTCGGCCAGAGCGAACGTATGCGTGTGTATCTTCGTTGCGTCGAACCGCTTCTCCGCCATCAATTCCATCGCACGGTGGGTCGCGCTGCGGCCCTCGCCACGAATGCCGTAGGCGTAAATGTTGTTCCTCACGAGATGCGCGATGTCCAGCGTTGCGGCCTCATGCGGAAAAGCGGCAAGGCAGATCTTGCCTCCGCGGTTGGTCATGTGAATGGCCTGGTTGAGCGTCGCTTCGGTCCCGGCGCATTCGACGACATAGTCCGCACCGATCCCACCAGTTAGTTGCCTCACAACATCAACTGCGTCTTCATCGTTGATGTTGATGACCCGGTCGGCACCCAGTTCCCGACCGGTCGCCAGTCGCTTGTTGCGTGTTCCCGTCAGGAACACCGGGCTTGCCCCCAGCGCCTTGGCGACAGCCACCGCGAGCAGTCCGATCGGACCAGGGCCGATCACAACGACGCTCTCACCGGCAACCAATCCCCCCAATTCCGTCAAGCCATACATTGACGTCCCCGCAGTCACCACGAGCGTCGCTTCCGCGTCGCTCATGGTTTCGGGGACACGCGCAAGCGTATTGATGTGATTGATGGCGTATTCCGCGAATCCGCCATCGGTCGTGAAGCCGTTTGCCCGATGCCCTTTCTCGGGCTTTCCATAGTTGAGGCATGACGTGTACATGCCCTGGCGGCAGCGCTTGCATTGGCCGCAGCCGGCATGAATTTCAACGCTGACCCTCTCACCGATCCTGAACTCGTCGACAGCAGGCCCGAGGGCGGCAACCGTGCCCATATACTCATGGCCCGGTGTGAAATTCTTGTTGAAGGGCAGCCCGCCCTGAATGCTCGCCGGCGAGCCGGAATGAATGATCTCCAGATCAGTCGCACAGATCGCGACGGCGTCAATGCGGACCAACACCTCGGCACGCGACGGGACCGGCGTCGGCTTTTCGCGAAGGAAAAGCTGGTCGGGATCACCGAGAACCCAGGCCTTCATCTGATCCGGAATGGGAAGGTCGGACGATGTGGTGACACCGGAGGGCTGATACACGGGCGCATCCTCTTTTGGTCGTTAGCCTAGCCCAAAACGGTCGGCCGCCGCGAGCGTTCCGCTCGCTCGGTTCGGCCTGCGCCAATTGTTGCACGGCAGCATGGACGTCGCAAAACCTTCATACGCGGCCTATACTTGGTCGCTCAGTTGATATTGAAGCCTTCATTGCGCCGCCGCCAAATCGGAGTCTCCCATGAAGACCGTCCGCCTTGTCCTCGCCTTGCTGGCGCTGACGCTGATCGCGCCATGGCAGTCTGCGAAGGCAGCCGACGTGATCTGTTACAACTGCCCGCCTGAATGGGCAGACTGGGCGTCGATGCTGAAGGCGATCAAGGCAGATCTCAACTACGATATCCCGCACGACAATAAGAATTCCGGCCAGGCGTTAGCGCAAATCCTGGCCGAGAAGAGCAATCCGGTCGGCGACATCGGCTATTTCGGCGTGACCTTCGGCATGAAGGCCAAGGCGCAGGACGCGCTCGAACCCTACAAGCCCGCTCACTGGGACCAGGTCCCCGCGGGTCTCAAGGACCCTGACGGCTACTGGACCACGATCCATTCCGGCACGCTCGGCCTGTTCGTGAACAAGGACGCGCTCGGTGGCAAGCCGGTGCCGGCCTGCTGGAAGGACCTCTTGAAGCCCGACTACAAGGGCATGGTTGGCTATCTCGATCCGTCGTCCGCGGCGGTTGGCTATGTCGGGGCGGTCGCGGTGAATCTGGCGCTAGGCGGCTCGCCGACCAACTTCGATCCGGCGATCAATTTCTTCAAGGAACTGCGCAAGAACGATCCGATCGTGCCCAAGCAGACGTCCTATGCCCGTGTGGTCTCGGGCGAAATGCCGATCCTGTTCGACTACGACTTCAACGCCTACCGCGCGAAGTATTCGGAGAAGGGCAATTTCGAGTTTGTCATTCCCTGCGAGGGCTCGGTGGTGTTTCCCTACGTCGTCGGCCTCGTGAAGAACGCTCCGGACAAGGAGAAGGCCAAGAAGGTGATGGACTATCTGCTGTCCGACAAGGGGCAGGCGATCTGGACCAATGCCTACCTCCGTCCGGCCCGCCCCATCGAGTTGCCGGCCGCCGTTAAGGGCAAATTCCTTCCTGACAGCGACTATGCCCGCGCCAAGAGCGTGGACTGGGGCGAGATGGAAGACGTGCAAAAAGCCTTCGTCGACCGCTATCTCGCCGAGGTCCGCTGAGGCAATATGGCACCCTTGGCCGGGGCACCATTCTCACGATGTCGCAAAAGTCCTTTGTTTGGCTCTGTCTGTTGCCGCTTGCGGTCGTGACGACCGCATTCTTTTTGCTGCCAATGGCACGGCTTGTGGCCGCTGGCGCAGAAGGCGAGCACGGCCTTGCCGGATACCTCGCGATCCTTGCGGAACCGCGTTATCGCGCAACCCTGATCAATACAGTGCTGTTGGCGACGGCAACCACGATTGTCACGCTGATCGTGGCAACGATTGCAGGAATGTTCCTGCAGCGGCACCGCTTTCCCGGGCGTGCCGTCCTGATCGCCATGCTGACCTTTCCATTGGCCTTTCCGGGTGTGGTCGTCGGTTTCATGATCATCCTGTTGGCCGGGCGGCAAGGACTGATCGGCGAGTTGTCGAACCGGCTGTTCGGCGAAAAGATCGTCTTCGCGTACTCGATCTACGGGCTCTTCCTCGGCTATCTCTATTTCTCGATTCCGCGCGTGATCCTCACCATCATGGCTGCGGTGCAGAAGCTGGACGTCGGCCTTGAAGAGGCTGCACGTTCGCTTGGCGCCAGCCCGTGGGCGGTCCAGCGCGATGTCGTGCTGCCGGCGCTTGCGCCCGCCTTCGTCGCGTCCGGCGCGATCGCCTTTGCAACGGCGATGGGGGCGTTCGGAACCGCCTTCACGCTGGCGACGAACATCGATGTGCTGCCGATGCTGATCTATACCGAGTTTACCCTGGCGGCGAATTTCGCGACTTCAGCGGCATTGTCGGTTGGGCTCGGCCTGATTACCTGGCTGATCCTCGCGCTCGCCCGCTCGTTCAGCGGCAGCGCGGTCGCGGCGGCCGGGTGAGCCATGCGCGATCGCCTGATCTTCACCGGCCAACTCGTCTTTACGCTCCTCGTCGCGGCTTTTCTGGTGGTACCCGCCGGGCTTTCGATTTCCGCCGGCGTCACCGTCAACTATTTTCGGGGTATTCAGTCCGGCGTGACCTTGCATTGGGTGGCGCAGGTCTGGGAACTGTATGCCGGCACGATCCTGCTCTCCTTCGTGATTGCGTTTGCGGCACTTGCGGTCACGCTGCTGGTCGGTGTCCCAGCAGCCTATGCGCTGCATGTGCGGGGAGGCCGTCTTGCGCGGATCGTCGAGGAGATCATCACGCTGCCGCTCGCGATCCCAGGTCTTGCGATCGCACTGGCGCTGCTATTGACCTATGGCAGCTTTGGCAGCTTTCGCCGCTCCTGGCTCTTCATTCTGGTCGGGCACGTCATCTTCACCATGCCGTTCATGGTCCGATCGGTCATGGCGGTGTTTGCGACCGTGGACATCAAGACCCTTGATGAGGGGGCAGCCTCGCTGGGCGCGCCGCCATGGCGGCGATTTCGCGATGTGATCGTCCCGAACGCGGTACCGGGAATCCTCGCCGGCGCCCTGATGGTGGTCACGCTGTCGCTCGGCGAGTTCAACCTGACATGGATGCTGCATACGCCACTCACGAAGACTCTGCCGATCGGACTTGCCGACAGTTACGCGTCGATGCGGTTGGAAGTGGCCTCCGCCTATACGCTGATCTTCTTCGTGATGATCATTCCGCTCCTGGTAGCGATGCAACTACTGGCCGACAGGGATCACAGGCGATGAGTACGGCCGGGCATGGTGCGGCAGTGCGGATTGAGACTTGCGGCAAGACCTTTGCCGACGGCACGCGCGCCCTTGATCCCGCAACCCTCGACATTGCACGTGGCGAGACACTGGTCCTTCTGGGGCCGTCTGGCTGCGGCAAGACCACGATGTTGCGTATCATCGCAGGCTTGGAACTCCCGGATTCCGGCGGCAAGGTCTTGTTCGATGGGAAGGATGTGACGACCGTTCCGATCGAGCGCCGCAATGTCGGAATGGTGTTTCAGTCCTATGCCCTGTTTCCCAACATGACGGTGGCGGACAATATCGGCTATGGCTTGAAGATCCGTGGTATCGCCAGGGAGGAACGTGCCACGCGCGTTGCCGAACTGGTCGCTCTGACAAACATCACCGGATTGGAGAATCGCCGTATCGATCAGCTTTCCGGCGGCCAGCGCCAGCGTGTCGCATTGGCGCGTGCCGTTGCAATCCGGCCGGGCATATTGTTGCTGGACGAACCGTTGACCGCCCTCGATGCGTCCCTGCGGGACCGGCTGCGCGGCGAACTGAATCGATTGCTCCGAGCGCTCGGGATCACGACGATCTACGTCACGCATGACCAGGCTGAGGCCATGGAATTGGGCGACCGCATCGTGGTGATGCGGAAGGGCGCGATCGCCCAGATCGGAACACCGCGAGGCGTCTATTTCGCGCCAAAAGACCGGTTCGTGGCAGAATTTGTTGGCGCGGCGAATATTGTTGAAGCGTCGGTGGAGAAAGGTGAGCTGATCTTGCCGGGCGGACGGCTGCCCGTTGGTGGTGAGGCGACCGTGCCGAACGCAACCATCATGGTTCGCCCCGAAACAATTCACGTGGTGGAAGCAGGAACCGGATCGCTTTCCGGTATCGTGGACTCCGTCAGCTTCATCGGCGATCGACAGCGGCTCGTCGTGAGTGGTGCCTCGACCAAGGCGCTTAATGTCGACGCCCCCAACACAATTCAAGCCAGGGCTGGCGACCGGATTGGGCTTTCGATCTCGCCTGAGGCCATTCGTCTGCTGCCGTCCGGAGATTGAGAAAATCGATGTCGCCGAAACCTGTCTTGATCGCTCAGATATCCGATCTCCACATTAAGCCGCCGGGAGCGCTGGCTTATGGCAAGGTCGATACCGCGAAGGCGCTCGAACGGTGCGTCGCGGCGCTGAATGCGTTCGAACCTGCACTCGATTTCGTGGTGATATCGGGTGATCTCGTCGATACGCCGACCGCCGAAGAGTACGATTACCTCAAGCGACTGCTTGAGCCGCTCAAGCTGCCGTTTGCCGGCATTCCCGGCAATCACGACTCGCGTGAGTTGATGCGTACCGCGTTTCCGGCTGCGCCTTATGTGCGGGCAACCGGCTCTCTCGACCAAAAGATCGAGGTCCACGGTCTCGATCTCCTGCTACTTGATTCAAGCGTGCCCGGGAAGCCACATGGCACCCTCGAGGCCTCAACGCTGCAATGGCTCGACGCGACGCTGGCGATGTCGGCCGATCGACCGGCACTGCTCTTCCTGCATCATCCGCCGTTCAAGGGCGGCATCTGGCACATGGATCAACAGGATCTGTTCAACGCAGATCAACTGGCCGGAATAGTGAGGGCTCACCCGCGCGCGCGGTCTATCGCGTGCGGGCACGTTCATCGCGCCATGCTGACCATTTTTGCCGGAATTTCCGCTACCATATGCCCCGCGCCGAACCACGCCGTCGATCTGGACCTGGCGCAACTCCGCGTGCCCTCGTTCAAGGTCGAACCGCCTGCCTTTCACATCCATGGCTGGTTTCCAGGCGAGGGCTTCGGGCGGGTGGTCACGCACCAGGTCCCGATCGGCGAGTTTGGCGGACCGCATCCGTTCTTCGGTCCGGACGGCAAATTGCTTTGAGATGGCCGGTGTGATCAGCCCGCGGCGCTGCGTCCGGGTTTATCGTGACTCGGAATGATCGCGATGTCCGCCGGATCGCCGCGCGACATCATCTCATGCATGTTGCGAAGATCGTGGACCGCCTGATCCATGGCCGGGTCCGCATTCCGGATCGCGGCGATGAACCTTGCCATCAGCTCGGGATCGAGCTTTGCGCGAGTCATTCCATCGCAACTCTTCTTTCGGTCCAGCGCGCGCTGGATCGTTGCGGCACGCGCGGTCTCCGCGTCGCAGCCCAGCATCTCGGCGATCTCGTGATAGGTCATCCAAATCTGCGGCATTCTTCGCACTCCCTTTTTGGGGGAAGACTGGCGGAAGTTGATGAATAGTGGGTTGCCCATCCCTGGTGGTCCATGCGCACGGCATGCAAGGCTTCGTTCTTGGTTAAGCGAATGGCCAAGTCAGGAAGGTAAGCGCAGCTGCCCCCGAAAAGCCAGCAAGGCAGCCGACCGCCCGGAGGCTGGCGGAGGTTCTGCGGAGAACGTTCGGGTTCTCCGGCGCGCGATTAACCCGCCTAATACGCGCGTTTGATCGAAGAAATAGGGATATCAACCAATCGGCCTGCGACCGCAGCGTGCGGCCGGGCCATCGAGCTACGATGACGTGCAGAATGGTTCGCCCGGCGGAATAACAACTATAAATTTTTAAAATAAGTTTTATTTATTTGAAATTGTATTTAGCGAAACGCTCTGGCGAATGATGACGGCGCCGGACCTTTTGTTGCTGTAGGCCCGCAGCGGAGCTATAACCGCATTTGCTCTCATTGATCGATGGCTTGTCGGTGTCCGCCGTGGTCGCAGGCCGATCATACGCAACACAATCTTTCTGGATGACGATGACCGGTGCGCCCATAGAAAGAACCGTCGTCGCGCCGCCGTTTTCAAGCAGCAAGCTGTCGGTGCTGCGCAAGCATCCCTATTTCGTCGGTCTGGAGCCTGAGGCTTTCGACCAGCTCTGCCGGTACGCCAAGCATATTACGCTAAAGCGCGGGACGACGATCTTTTCCAAGGGGGATGCGGGCACGAGCCTGATTGCGGTGATCTCCGGCACGGTGAAGATCAGTATCTCCTCGCCGGACGGTCGCAACGCGATCCTGAACCTGATCGAGGCGGGAGAGATATTCGGGGAGATCGCGCTGCTTGACGGGTTGTCGCGGACCGCGGATGCCACTGCCAATACAAATTGCGAGCTGTTCGTCATTGACCGGCGCGAGTTCATTCCATTTGTGCGCAGCCAGCCAACGCTTGCGATGAAGTTCATCGAACTGCTCTGTGCGAGATTGCGCTGGACCAGCGATCAGGTCGAGCAGGTCATCCTGCAAGACTTGCCTGGCCGCCTTGCCAGTGCACTGCTGCGCCTCAGCGATAAGCACAAGAGTGCGCCGCAAGGCCGTACCATCTCGATTACCCAGCAGGAGATCAGCGAGATGGTCGGCATGACGCGCGAGAGCATCAACAAGCAGCTGCGCGCGTGGGCGGCACGCGGTTGGGTCAGGCTTGAACATGGTGCGATCGTCGTGCTGAAGCCGGATGCGCTTCAGGAGTTGGTCGCTGCGGGATCGAACGACGGCGAATAAGCCTCCTGGCGCCTAGTCAGCTGGATACCTCACAAATTGGTGAACCGGATAAGCCTGTGAAACCATTCACATTGGATTGCCGTGCGCTGCGGTAAGTGAGGCTTCGGGAATCTCATCCGCAATGAGGAGGAATCCATGCACGGCTCTTTCGACAAGCAACCGCAAGACGAGCAGAACAACTACCAGAGTTTCAGCATCAAGCTTGTCGCTCTGCCCGTGCTCGTCCTCATCGCAGTGATCGGGATGGTGGTCGGCCACCCGGCGGCGGTCAAATGGATATCGGACGCGGCGCAAGCGGAATTCGTCGGCTCTGAGTTCGCCGGCACCGATCTGGCGCCTGACGTTCCGCGGCCGGCGCAAATGGCCCAGCCGAGCAATGCAATCCGGACGGTGACAGCCTACTGACCGAGGACGTTGGCGCCGCGCCCATCACGCGACGCCGGCGATTGAGGTCGTCCGACAACCCGGCGCCATCTCCTTACGCCGCAATGCCGAGCAGCCTTGCGGCCGTGCGGCCAAGAATGTTGGCCTTGTCATCATCGCTCAGCGATGCGCAAGCAAAGATGTGGTCGACCGGCGCCAGTTGCCATGGATAGGGGTAATCGCTCCCCAGCACGATTTGCTCTGCCCCGACCTGGGCGGCCAGGTGCCGGATTGCCTCGGGTGTGAAGAGCAGCGAGTCGAAATAGATCTGTTTGAGATACTCGGTCGGTGGCTTCTTCAGCCGGATGTCGGGGTTACATCCCTTTGGCCCGACCAGGCAGGCATGATCCGAACGATCGGCGTACGAAGGCAGATAGCCGCCGCCATGTGCCGCAATGACCTTCAACCCCGGGAACCGGTCGAACGTGCCCTCGAAGATCAGATGGGAAAGCGCGATCGTGGTCTCCAGCGGATTGCCGATCGTATTGCCGAGCCAGCCGTTGCCGGAGAATCGTTTGTTGAGTTCCGGCACGCCTTGCGGATGAATAAACAGAGGGACGCCAAGTTCTTCGGCCTTGGCCCATACCGGGTGAAATTTCGAATCGGAGAATTCGACACCGTCGACGACGCCGCCGATCGCCGCGCCCTTCAGCCCCTGCTTCCTGACCGCGGTCTCAAGCTCCTGGACAGCGAGATCCGGTGCCTGCAGGGTCAGCGAAGCGAAGGCCGCGAACCGATCAGGCTTGGAGGCGCAAAGCTCGGCCAGCTTTTCGTTCTGGATCTTGACGATCTGTCCCGCGAGGTCGCGGTTCCGATCGTACCAGAACGGATTGATTGAGAGCACCTCCATATCGACAGCTTGGGCGTCCATCGCAGCGAGGCGCTTGTCGATTTCGATGAAGGCTTCGATCGCGCCATTGACCGGCGGCACCTGCAGTTTGTCGGCATCGGCCCCGAGCAGCGCGCCGGCCTCACGGAAATGGCAGTGCGAGTGAATATCGATCGTCTTGACGCGTCGGCCGTCGACCGTAACCGGCAACTTCTGTCGCGATTGTTGCGCATCTGCGTTGTGTACGAGCCCGCAACTGCAAAACACGATGCCGCTGGCCGCCGTGGCTCCCGCCTTCAGGAAATCCCGCCTCGTGGTCATGACCATTGCCTCCCTGATATTGTTTTTGTAGGGAAGCAGCGTAGGCATGCTGGGAGGCGGTCGCAAGACTACACGCTGCGCGTGTCGCGCAATCTTGATCTGATCAGACCGGCTTGATCCCTGCCTTCACGATGACATCATGCCATTTCGGCACTTCATCGGCGATGCGCTTGCTCCTGCCGTCGGGGCCGTTCGCGAGCACCTCGAAGCCGTCATTGCGCAGCTGCTCGGCAATCCTCGGTGTCTTCAGAATCTCGATCGACTTGGTCGAGAGCCGCTCGACAATGGAAGTTGGCGTGTTCGCGGGCGCGAGAAATCCCTGGAACGTGTCGGAGATGAAGTCCTTGTAGCCAAGGTCGACCATCGTGGGCACGTCTGGCAGATCGAACCATCGGTGGATTGCAGTCACAGCCAGCGCTTTCAACGCCCCTGACTCGATGTGCGGATGCGCGGGCGGAAGTGCAGCAAAGGCTACCTGGGTCGTTCCGCTCAGGATCGCCTGGATTGCCGGACCAGCGCCGGAGAACGGAACATGCGTCATCTGTACGTTGGCTACGATCTTGAACAACTCACCCGAAAGGTGAGGCGTTGTTCCGAGGCCAGGGGCTGGCGTAGTTCAATTCGTCCGGATTGACCTTTGCGCGAGTGATCAGGTCGGCGACCGAATTGATTCCGAGCTTCGGATTGACCAGAATCACGTTGGGCGAGGTACCCAGCTCGGCGATCGCTGCAAAGTCCTTGAATGGATCGTACGCAATTTTTGGCGTATAGGCCAGGATTGACGACATAGGCGCTTGACGTGATCAGTAGCGCATGGCCGTCCGGCTCGGCGTGGGCCGCGATGCCAATTCCGATATTGCCGCCGCCGCCGGGGCGGTTCTCGACCACGATTGTGCCGTTCAGTGCCTCTCCGAGGTAAGTACCGAGAATGCGGGCCATGATGTCGGTCGGCCCGCCGGGAGCGAAGGGCACGATGATTTTAATCGGACGTTCCGGATAGTCCGCGGCGCCCGCGTGCGATGCGGTTGCGGCCGCGGCGGCGAGTGCGACGCCGGCTCTCAGGACTGCGCGGCGTGAGGGATCGGCCGACCATCTGCCCGTCATCAGGTTCCTCCCGCAGTATCGCGACGTTACAAGCCGAACACCGCTACCGCCCGGATTGGCGACGCTGTTCCCTCGCGCCACTTCATCGGCAGGCCGATGAAGGTAAACTGCCCTTGGCCGAGCAATGCCTCGAGATTGCAGAGGCTTTCGATGTGGGTGATGTCGAGGTCGAGGCAGGCCTTGTGCACCAGCAAATTCGCATCGCTGTCGGGGCCCGGGCGCATCGAGTCGATGCCGAAATGAACGATGCCCTGTCTAGCCAGCCATTCGGTGGCGGCGACGTTCACTCCGGAATTGTCGGTAGAGTACTCCTTGCGCGGAAACGTCCGGGCGTGGTGGCCGGTGCAGAGCAGAACGGTACCGCCTTTCGGCACCGGCGCCCCGGCTGTCGTCACGGCGGATTCAAGGTCGGCAGGGGTGATCTCGGCGCGCGGCGCAATGTGGCGAAGATCGAGACAGATGCCGGGAACGATGCACTTCTCGAGCGGATATTCATTGATCGGTATTCCGCTCGGGCCAAAATGCCGGGGAGCATCAATGTGGGTGCCCCCGTGATCAGGCATCGAGATGAACATTGACGCCAATCCGTAGACGCTCCTGGATTCCACGAAGGCCTCTTCATGGCTCTTCCACATCCCGTGCATGATTGGCGGGTGGCCGGGATAACTTGGGGCGCGGTGATAGAGTTCTCGGCTCAGGTCGACGATCTTCACGGCTTGTGCCCTTTCTTGACGGAGCTGGCGCGAGCGCGCTTCTGGCGGCCATGCTGACGCGTTTGCCGCAGTTCCGCAAGATGCGCGCCGCGTTCAGTGCAGAACCTGGAGTTGCCGAGGGAGCCACAGCGAGATTTCCGGCAGATAGGTTACGCACATCAGGACGAAGAACATCACGGCGTAGAATGGCCAGATCTTGCGCATGACCTGTTCGATCGTGACCTTGCCGACCGCGCAACCGACGAAGAGGATCGAGCCGACCGGCGGATGGCACAGGCCGATGCCGAGGTTGAGCAGCATGATCATGCCGAAATGGACCGGATCGACGCCGAAATTCTTCATCACCGGCAACAGGATCGGTGTCGCGATCAAAATCGACGGCGCCATATCGACGAGCGTGCCGAGCACCAGCAGCAGGATATTGATCAGAAGCAGGATGACGTATTTGTTGTCGGAGATCGACAAAAAGAACGCCGTCATCTTGGCCGGCATCTGGGTCAGCGCCATGATGTAACCGACGCTGGATGCGCAGGCGATCAGGGTCAAGACTACCGCCACCGTGCGCAGCGTGCGGTGCAGGAGCACGGGCAGATCGCGCCAGCGATAGTCGCGATAGACGAACATGGTCACGAAGAACGCCCAGATGCAGGCAACGGCTCCGGCCTCGATTGCGGTGAAGATGCCGCCCAGAATGCCGCCGAGGATGATGACCAGCGTAATCAGCCCCCAGGCGGCATCGATCGTGATCCGGATCGCATACTTTGCCGGCACTACTTGACCCTGCGGATGTTTCTCGCGGTAGGCGATGGCCAGGCACAGGATGACCAGCGAGAAGCCGAGCAGCAGGCCGGGGAAGACTCCCGCCATGAAGAGGGCGCTGATCGAAATGGTGCCGCCGGTAGCAAGCGAATAGAGGACCGCATTATGGCTCGGCGGAACCAGCAATGCTTGAACCGACGAGGTGATCGTCAAATTGGTGGCGAAAACGCGTGGATAGCCGCTCTTCTCCATCTGCGGGATCATGACTGAACCGATCGCGGACGTGTCGGCGACGGCCGAGCCAGAAATACCGCTCAGGAATGTCGTCGCGAGCACGTTGACGATAGAAAGGCCACCGCGCAAGCGCGTGAAGCCGACCAGCACATCCGCAAATGCGACGAGGCGTCGCGCCATGCCGCCTTCCGCCATGATCGCCCCGGCCAGCACGAAGAATGGAATCGTCAGCATCGCCACCTTGCTGACACCGTCGGATATCTTCAGCATGACGGCTTCCAGTGGAATGCCGATCCACAGCGCTCCGACGATCGCCGCCATCGCCAGCGAATAGGCGATCGGCATCCCGATCAGGAAGCAGAGCAGCATCGTCGCGAGTAGAATGAAGATATCCATGATGGCTACTCTCGATCAGTCGAAGGACATTTCGCGATGCTGCCCGATCGGGTCGGGCGGCGCGCCAAGCAAGATGCGTTCGATGATGAAGAGCAGCAGGCACACCCCGCCGACCGGGATCGGCAGATAGGTGACACCGACCGAAAGGAATGGAAAATCCGCGATCGTGTTGTGCCAGGTAACCTCCACAAGGCGCCATCCCCAGATGATCATGAACAGCGAGATCGATCCCATCAGGAGCTGCACAATCAGATCAGCCAAAGACCGAAACGGGTCCGGCAGCTTGTTGGCGAAGTAGGCAACGTTCATATGCAGGTTGAGCCGATACCCCGCGGCCGCGCCGATGAACGTCACGACGATGGTCAGCAGAACGGCAAGCGGTTCCGGCCACGACGCTGCACTATTCAGGACATAGCGCGTAAACACCGCCCAGGGGATCACCGCCGAAATCAGCACCAGCGCGATGCTGCCCGTGACGACGCATGCAAGGTACAGAAAATCCATCGCTCGGCGATATGATCCGGCCATATCCATCCCCCCTGCAACAACCCCGTATCAGGCCGACTGGATGCGATTGATCATGTCCTGGTATTTGGGACCGTACTTGTTCCATACGGGCTTGACCGCGATCTGGAACGGCGTCTTGTCTGCAATCTCGACGATCTCGCACCCGGCAGCCTTGGCTTTCTCCATCGCCTGCTGCTCATACTTGTTCCAGAATCCGCGCTCTTCCATCTGCGCTTCGCGAGCAAGTTTCTTCATCAGTGCCTGATCGTCGGCCGAAAGCGCGGTCCACGCCCTTTTCGAGAACACCAGCAGTTCAGGAACGATCAGGTGTTCGGTGAGCGAGAAGTGCTTCGCAGCTGTGTAGTGGTTGCTGAAGACGTAACTCGGCGGATTGTTTTCGGCGCCATCGATCACCCCGGTTTGCAGCGCGCTGAAGACCTGATCATAACCCATCGCGACGCCGTTGCCGCCAAGTGCGTTCATCATGTCGATGAAGATCGGATTGCCAATCACGCGGAATTTCAGACCCTTGATGTCCTCAATCGCCTTGATCGACCGCTTGGTGTTGTAGAGGCTGCGCGCGCCGGAATTCATCCAGCACAGTGCAACCAGTCCGGCGTTGGCATTTGCCGTGATCTTGTCGAGCAGCTCCTGTCCGATCGGACCGTCCATCATTTCTTCAGCATGGGTCATGTTCTTGAACAGGAAGGGCATGTTGACGACGTTGATGTCGTCGACAATCGGGCCGATCGATCCCGCGCTGACGCGCAGCATCTGGATCGCGCCAATCTGGGTCTGTTCGATGGTTTCCTTCTCGCCGCCGAGCTGCATCGACGGGAACATCTGTACCGAGAGGCGGCCGTTGGTGGCGGCCTCGAGTTTCTTGCCGAGGTTTTCGGTCGCGACGACGGTGGGGTAGCCCGGAGGTTGTACGTCGGACGCTTTGAAGACTGCTTTCGATTGGCCGCGGACCGGCGACATTGATGTCGCCACCACCGCGCCAAGACCTGTGCTCAGCCTGATGAAGTCGCGACGGCCGAGCGTCGCAACACCGTGTTGCGATTGACGTGTGCTGTCCATGTCATTTCCTTCCCTGAATGCCGCGCCGGATTCCGGCTGCGGTCGTGTCGGCTAGCTTCGCTGGTCGAAAAACTCCGGATTGTTGTGTCGTGTGGCCGAGATGTCGGCGAGAAGCCGTTCGAGATGCCTAACCATCGCAATCCCGGCAGCAGCGGGATTCCGCGCTTCGATCTCTGCCATGATGGCCTCGTGCTCGGCGATCACCTCGGCCATCCGCCCGCGTTGCGGCAGGGTGAGCCGTCGGAAGCGATCGACGTGAACCTTGACCTGGAGGATCAGCTTCCAGATGCCCGGATGCCCGGCAATGTCGGCGATGGTGGCATGAAACGCCTCATCGGCCTGATGGAATGCCTCGCGATCTCCGGCGACATCGGCCTCGCGCTGGCGCTCGAGGATGGAACGCAGGCCGAGGATCTGGCTGGAACTGGCCCGCTCGGTTGCCATGCGTGCGGTGGTTTCTTCCAGCGATCTCCGGACAATGATCGCCTCGGGGAGTGCAGCCAGCGGGATGCGGGAGACGAAGATGCCCGATTGCGGGAAGATCTCGACCAGGCCCTCATCGGATAATCTCAGAATGGCTTCGCGCACCGGCGTCCGGCTAACGCCGTAGGACAGGGCGATTTCCGCTTCCAGGATCGGGTCGCCTGGCCGGCGCAGTAGCGAGACCAACTCCGCACGCAGATCGGTGTAGATTCGCGCCGCTGCCGTCGCCGTGCGGGGCCGGCCGGTTCGCCTGTGGCCGCCCGCGGAGCGAAGCTCGGATTTATTTGGCGCGCGCACGGGTATCTCTGCTTAGTTAATATATTAGTATATGAAGTGAGATTTGAACGCAAACCCGGGTCGGGCCCACTCCCGGGGCGCTTTGCTACTGAAGGGAGCTTTGACGTGACCGATTATCGCAAGCTGTTTGATCTCACCGGCAAGAACGCTGTCGTGCTGGGCGCAGCCTCGGGGATTGGCAGATCCTCGGCCGAGGCATTGGCGTCGCTGGGTGCAAGCGTGTTGTGTGCCGATCGAACGGCGGAGGGCGCGGACGCAACCGCCGCCGCGATCCGGGAGCAGGGCGGATCGGCGACGACGGCAAGGTGTGATGCCGCCGATCGCACCGACGTTGAGGCGTTGGCGGCGAAGGCGCTGACTGAGTTTCCGCGCATCGACATCGCCGTCACGACGCCGGGACTGAACATTCGCAAGACCATCCTCGACTACACCGACGAAGATCTCGACCGTGTCATCAATTTGAACATCAAGGGCACCGTGTGGTTCTTCCAAGCCTTTGGCCGCATCATGGTCAAGCAGTAAGGCGGCAGCCCGATCGCCTGTTCCTCGGTGCGTGCGGTCACCATCGAGCCGGAGCTTGCGGTCTATCGCGCGACCAAGGCGGCGATTGGGCTGCTGGTGAAAGGCTGCGCGTCCGAAGTCGGGCGTTTCGGCGTTCGGGTCAATGCGATCGCGCCGAGCATTGCGGAAACTGCGCTGACCGGACCCTTCAAGCAGCGGCTTGACATCTACAACCTCTATGCCGGTCACACCGTGTTCAATCGCTGGAGCAGCGCGGACGAGGTCGCAACCGCGGTCGCCTACCTGGCATCGGACGCCGCAAGTTACGTCAGCGGAAGCACGCTGTTCGTCGACGGCGGCTGGACCGCGGTCGACGGGCCGCCGACGGGGCTGACCCAGTTGGCGCGTTAGGCCGCAATGCGGCTCCGCTTCCCTTATGCGACGAACCCGGATCGGCCGCGGAGTTCCTGCGCATCGGACGAGGTCAGCAGTGCGATCAGCCGTTGCGCTTGCGGTGCGGCGGACGCCTGGGTCGCCAGAGCCGCCGTATACATGGTCGCGAGCTCACATCCCGGCGGTAACGCACCCGAGAGCGTCACGCCTTTGGTGCTGATGATCTCGGTCGATTGCGTGCAGCCGATCGGCCGCCGAGCCTCGGACTCGGCCAGATGGCGCATCGCGGTCGCACCGTTTGGAAACACGCGCACCCGGTTGGCGACGTCGCTGTCGATGCCAAGCTGCGCCAGGACTTTGGCGACGTGAATTCCAGCCGTCGATGCCTTGGTGTCCGGCACGAAGATCGCGTCCGCGGCCAGCAGCGCATCTCGCAGACTGGCGGCGTCGGTAATTTTTACCAGCGGATCGCCTGTGCGAACGGCGAGGGCGGTTTCAACCCGGCCGATATCCGTGATCGAACCGCGCACAACCAGCCTTTCGTCGGCGAGTCCTGCGATCAGTGCGGCCGTAAGGATGACGACGTCGGTCGGCACGCCGGAGCGCAATTTGTCGGCCATGACGCCGACGGCGCCAAACTCGCCGGCGATGTCGAAACCGGTCTCGGCCTTGAATGCAGGCCCAACGCTGCCAACCAGGCCCTGCGCCGCGCCGCCGCTCAGAATGTTCAAGGTCGTCATCTGCTCAATTCCATGGTTGCGATCACGGCTGGCCTGGTGGCCACAGCTACTGGGTTTTGTCCAATCCTTTGACGACAGCAGCCCATTTCACAATATCGGCGCGCAGGAATTTGTCGAACTCCTCCGGCGACATCTCCATCGGCACCGCACCCTGGGCGGCCCAGAGCGTCGCAACCTCCGGCCGCTTGATCACAGCGTTCACTGCGGCATTGAGCTTGTCGATGATCGGCTTCGGTGTGCCCGCTGGTGCCATCAGGCCGAGCCAGATCGTCGCCTCGTAACCGGGAACGCCCGCCTCGATCACCGTCGGGACGTTGGGCAGCACGGTCGAGCGCGTCTTGCCCGTGGTCGCAAGCGCCCGGACCTGGCTTTCGGCAACATTCGGCGCCATTGCCGGAACAGCATCGATCATCATCTGGACCTGGCCGCCGATCACGCCGCTGCGTGCTTCACCGCTGTTCCGATAGGGCACATGAACGAGATCGATGCCCGCCATGGCTTTGAACAGCTCACCCGCCATGTGGTACGGCGTGCCCTGGCCCGATGAAGCATAGTTCAGTTTCCCGGGCTGTGACTTCGCGAGCGCGATGAATTCCTGCAGAGTCTTGGCTGGTACGGCCGGATCAACCACGATCACGAGATCGGAATAGTTCAGCGGCGCGATCGGCGTCAGGTCGCGCATCAGTTCATATTTGCGTTGCGGCACCAGTGATTCATTTGCGGTCTGGGTATTCGACATCATGAGCAGGGTGTAGCCGTCGGCCGGCGCCTTCGCGACCTCGAGCGTGCCGATCACACCGCCCGCGCCGGTGCGATTCTCGACCACGAAGGGTTGGCCGAGGTTTTCCTGCAAGATGCTGCCGATCTGACGCGCGACGACGTCGGCCGGTCCGCCGGGGCCAAAAGGAACGATGATCCTGACCGGACGCGCCGGATAGTCCTCGGCTTGTGCGTGTGCGCCTGGAATCGACGCGGTCAGCAGACCCGCGAGCAGCGTGAGCGCGATCCGTGTGCTCGCCATCGATCCTCTCCCCGACTTTAGTCTTCTTTCTTGACCGCAAGTCTAGCTGCAACCTGACGAGGCTGTCGATGACAGACTCCGTTTCCGGCCTCGGAATAAAGGACCGGAAGCGGTGTACCCAACTTCGCCATCAAGCGCGGGGAATCATATGAGGAAACGTCTAGGGATGTCGCGCCGCGACGTGCTGAAGGGCACCGGTGCGGTGCTTGTCGGTGCCACGCTTTCTACGCAGGTCGTGGCCGCCGCGCCTCCCGTCGAACCGATCACGCCGGCGTTGATCGATGCAGCGACAAAGGAAGGCCAGGTCATCTACTACACCTCGACCGATTTGCCGGTCGCGGAGAAACTGGCCAAGGCCTTCGAAGCGAAATATTCGGGCATTTCTGTGCGCGTGGAACGCACCGGTGCGGAGCGCGTGTTCCAGCGGATCGGCCAGGAATACTTGAGCAATATTCATGCGGTCGACGTCGTCAACTCCTCCGACGCGGCGCATTTCATCGTCTGGAAGCGGGATGGCATTCTGGCGCCTTACGTTCCCGAGGAAGTCGCAAAATTCTATCCGGATGAGCACCGCGATCCGGACGGCCAGTTCGCAAGCTTCCGTGTCTGGCTTTCGATCATCGCTTACAATAACAGCCTGGTGAAGGCAGAAGAGGCGCCGAAGAGCTTTGCCGATCTGCTCGATCCCAAATGGAAAGGCAAGATCGTCAAGGCGCATCCCGGCTACAGCGGCACCATCATGACGGCGACCTATCAGATGCAGCGTGATCTCGGCTGGGGATATTTCGAGCAACTCGCCAAGCAGAATATCATGCAGGTGCAATCTTCGACCGACCCGCCGAAGAAGCTCGATCTTGGCGAGCGCGCGGTGATGGCCGATGGCAACGAATACAATATCTTCCAGCTGAAGGAGTCGGGCCGGCCGGTCGAGCCGGTCTATGCCATCGAAGGATCTCCGATCATTGTCGGCCCGAATGGAATCTTCAAGGATTGCCCGCATCCGAACGCTGCAAGGCTGTTTCAGTCGTTCGCGCTGGGACGTGAAGCGCAGCAGCTCAACATTGACGTTGGGGGTCTGCGTTCCGTGCATGCACAGACCCAGGAAAAGGCTGGACGCAAGCCGTTGAAGGACATCAAGACGATGAAGGATGACGCTGCGGCGGTAGAGCGGGAAGGGGAGTCGATCAAGTCACGCTATACTCGTATCTTCCACGTTTGATTGGGGCGATCCCACTAATGGCGGGCCGATTTGGGCGTCCGACGCATGGCTCTGCCCGGTTTTTGCACAAACTGGCGGGACAAACCCCCTCGGCGGACTGCCCGTTTGGTGTTACCTATTTGACATGAACCAGCATGCCAAGGTCGACATCCGCCATTCCACCTGTCCGCACGACTGCCCCTCGGCATGTGCGCTTGATGTTGAGGTCATCGAGGGACGCTCGATCGGCCGTGTCAGGGGCTCCAAGCAGCAGACCTACACGGCCGGCGTGGTCTGCGCCAAGGTGGCGCGCTATGCCGAGCGGATTCACCACGCTGAGCGGCTGATGTATCCGATGCGCCGGACCGGGCCGAAGGGTTCAGGCCAGTTTGCGCGGATTTCCTGGGACGAGGCGCTGGACGAGATCGCGGCGCGTTTCGACGCTGCCGAGTGCGAGTTCGGCGCCGAGTCGGTCTGGCCTTACTACTACGCGGGCACCATGGGGCTGGTGATGCGCGACGGCCTCAACCGTCTGTCGCATGTCAAGAAATACTCGCGCTTCTACGGCACGATCTGCTCGACCATCGCTCGCATCGGCTTCACGGCAGGGACCGGCAAGATCGCCGGCGTCGACCCCCGCGAGATGGGTGTCTCCGACCTCGTCGTGATCTGGGGCACCAATCCGGTGAACACCCAGGTCAACGTGATGACGCACGCGTCGCGCGCGCGGAAAGAGCGCGGGGCGAAGATCGCGGCAATCGACGTCTACAACAACGACACGATGAAGCAGGCCGATATCAAGATCCTGCTGCGGCCGGGCACCGACGGTGCATTCGCTTGCGGTGTGATGCATGTGCTGTTCCGCGAGGGTTTTGCCGACCGCGACTATCTCGCGCGCTACACGGATTGTCCGGAAGAGTTCGAAGCGCATCTGAAGACCCGGAGCCCGGAATGGGCCTCGGCGATCTCAGGCGTGCCGGTCGAGGAGATCGAGGCGTTTGCACACACGGTCGGGCAGACCAAGCGCTCGTTCTTCCGTCTCGGCTATGGTTTCACGCGCAGCCGCAATGGCGCCGCGCAGATGCACGCTGCGCTCTGCATTCCCGCGGTCACCGGCGCCTGGCAGTACGAGGGTGGCGGGGCGTTCTTCAACAATGCCGGGATCTGGCGCTTCGACGAATCCATCATCGAGGGCCATGACGCGATCGACCGCAATACGCGCGTGCTCGACCAGTCGAAGGTCGGCCGCATCCTGACCGGCGACGCCGAGGCACTAAGGGGCGGTGGCCCGGTCAAGGCGATGCTGATCCAGAACACCAATCCAATGACGGTCGCGCCGGAGCAGGCATTGGTGCGTCAGGGATTTGCCCGCGAGGATTTGTTCGTCGCGGTGCATGAGCAGTTCATGACCGAGACGGCGCAGATGGCCGATATCGTGCTGCCGGCGACGATGTTCATGGAGCACGACGATCTCTACTATGGTGGCGGCCACCAGCATATCTCGGTCGGTCCCAAGCTGATCGATCCGCCCGGCGAATGCCGCTCCAATCACGATGTGATGCAGGCGCTCGGCCGCCGCCTGAATGCGGTGCACCCTGGCTTCGACATGACGGCCCGTGAGCTGATCGACGCGACGCTGAAGAAAAGCGGCCATGGCGATATCGCCACGCTCGAGGCCGAACTGTGGCGTGACCTTCAACCCGACTTCCGCGCGTCGCACTATCTCGACGGCTTTGCCCATGCCGACAACAAGTTCCACTTCAAGGTCGAATGGAGCAAACTGCCGGTCGGGACCGGCGGCCTGATGGGGGCGTGGGACAAGATGCCCTCGCTGCCCGACCACTGGACGATCATCGAGGAGGCAGACGCGCAGCACCCGTTCCGGCTCGCCACCTCGCCCTCGCGCAGTTTCCTCAACACCAGCTTCAACGAAACGCCGTCGTCGCAGGCCCGCGAGGGTGTGCCGACCGTGATGATCCACCCCGAGGACGCGGCGACCCTTTCGATCGCCGATGGCGAGGCGGTGACCCTCGGCAACACGCGAGGCGAGACCACGCTGACCGCGAAATTGTTCGATGGCGTTCGCCGCGGCGTGCTGATCGCGGAGTCGATCCATCCGAACAAATCGCATATTGGCGGTCGCGGCATCAACATGCTGACCGGGGCCGAGGCTGTCGCACCCGTCGGCGGCGCCGCGTTCCACGACAACAAGGTCTGGATCAAGAAGGCGTCGGCCGCCGCTTAAATCCCGCTTGCAGTCGGCGCCGATCCTGCCGCAAATGTGGGCTGAAAACAGCGCACAGGCAGGAAACATGACCGACAACAGTGTCATTCTCGAAAAACGCGCGCAGGCGTTCTGGATCACCATCAATCGACCGGAGAAGCGCAACGCGCTCAATGCCGAGGTGATCGCGGGCATCGCGAAGGGCTATCGCGACGCGCATGACGACAAGGACGTGCGCGTCATCGTGCTGACGGGCGCGGGCGACAAGGCCTTCTGTGCCGGCGCCGATCTGCAGAACAGCGGCGCGGCATTTGCGATGGATCATTCGCGCCCCAACGTCGACTATGCCGACCTGTTGCGGCTGTCGCAGAACTCGACCAAGCCCGCCATCGCGCGGGTTGGCGGCGTCTGTATGGCGGGCGGCATGGGATTGTTGTGCATGACCGACATGGCGGTCGCCGCCGATCATGTGATCTTCGGTCTCCCCGAGGTGAAGGTCGGCGTGTTTCCGATGCAGGTGATGAGCCTGCTGCAGTCGATCGCCCCGCCGCGGCTCGTCAATGAATGGGCGCTGACCGGCGAGCCCTTCGACGCTGGCACTGCGCGGGCGGCGGGTTTGCTGAATTACGTTGTCCCGGCTGCCGAGCTCGATGCCAAGATCGACTGGCTGATCGGCCGCATTGTCGACAAATCGCCGACTGCGATCCGCCGTGGCAAATATGCGATGCGGGCGATTGCCTCGATGTCGTTTGACGAAAGCATCGCCTACACCGAAAGCCAGATTGCGCTGCTTGCGATGACCGAGGACGCCAAGGAAGGCCTCAAGGCATTCGGCGAGAAGCGCAAGCCATCTTGGCCCGGACGGTAGGGCACCATCGGCGGTCGATTGGCGAGCTCAAGCATGCTGTTCTGGCACCTTTCGATCTTGCGGAGCCAGACAGCAGGTCGACCCTATGTGGTCGAGCGCCGAGGAGTGAGCTGACCCATGGAAAGGAACGCCGTTCTGGTTCGCTCTCCACGGCGCTTCTTGGTGGCCGCGATTAGCTGCCTGGAGGTGCGCTTGGCATATGTCGGTAACTGATATTTCGAACGATGGCGGCCCGCAGCTCGTAACTCCGCATCCGTGAGATCGCTGTCGGCTCCTTCGGTGAAGCCACCGTGACGAAACGAAGTAAAGGAGAGCTCGTGTCGAAGCCCGGCCGTGACAATTATCTTTTTGACTACGCTTCGGAGATACCGCAGATCCTTGCGCTCTGTGATCCATGGTAGCGGAACCCTCGACCTGCGATGTGGATGGTCACGCCGAAACGCCAGTCCCGAGGCGACGGACGCTTTGATGGCGTCCAGCTCTGCCATCAACTCAGGGAAGAGCGGCTCGTCGAATTCGTCGAAGAGGGGCCACCAGGCCTCCTCGTTGTTCTTCGGGTGCAATATCCTGACGCTATCTGGTCGCTGTTTGGGCCGATAATGAGCGACTTCGAACACGCCGAACACGTGTTCTTCGCGCTGTAGCCATTCCCAACTTAGAAGCGCGGCTGTACCAATCGAGTGATACCCCAGTGTCGTGGCACACTGTCTAAATGCGACGAGCTCTTCCCACGTCGCCGTGGGTGTCTCACGCACTAACTGGCCGGGCGAGCGGGATTTTAAGCCCATCCGCGAGAACGGATTTACTTCCGGTACTTTCTTTTCTTGGGCGCGCTGGCCGACGAACCAGGCACGCCTGCAAGCGGTCATGGCTGCATTTGCGAAGCGGCGGCGCTCTCGTCTGATGATATTGCCAGCTGCATCTTTGTCGTCTACGACCAGCAACTTTGCATAAACCGCATCGACAAATGCTTTGGTAAAGTCAGATATCTGCTTTGAGCCAGCTCGGCTGCCATCTCTCAGCGTGTGGTTGGCGAACAGCGCTAGACCTTGCTCATAGAGACGCTGCGTTTTTCTATCGATCTCATTCCACTTCTGGTGCGCTTTGAAAATACCGACGAGCCAATCGAACGTGCCGGGCGCGGGCGTAACTGGAACCATGTCGGTTAATCCTCCGGAACGCCAGCTGTCGAAGGCGGGCAATAGAACACTCTCGGCTCGGTCTACTGCGGCCGCCAAGTCTTCCCCTAACGCCTCAGCCTCGACATGGCAGCCCTGTTTGCGGGCCCAAGTCGGGGATTCAAAAAAGTACGCCAATCGACCACACTTCAACGGCTTTGACCTACAGTAGCGGGGTAGCTTCAATGCAGGATCCGGTGTTTTCATACGAGAGAGGCCAAATCCTCGCCTTCCGATCTACCTGGACTTCTGGCTCTGGCTGGCGCCGTGAAGTAGTCGATGACCGCCTTAGACCAGACTGGCTGTCGAGCGCGCCCTACTCCGTGATAGCCGGTCGGCGGTGGAGCCTGCCCGCGGGCGACGGCGCGTGAGAGTTCGCCTGTGTCGTGGCAATCCAGATAGGCTGCAGCCATGTCAGCTCGCATGAGTGCAGGCCATGTTCCGAAGGGCGGATAACGGGCGGGGAGGGCGGAGCGGGATGCCATGAACGCAAGCTCGCGCGTCAATCGGTCTACGCCGTTAACCTAGCGGAATGACGCCATCGTTCGAGAGAATCCTCCCTCGCGCCGTGCGTCGGAAAGCAGAAATCCAGATTCACCAAGTCGAGCTCGACGTTCTTTGTGCCCTTTATCAGCATGCTTCCGAACCTTCCAGTCAAGCGTACATCCGAATTGGAACCTACGAAGGCAGCAAGAAAAGAGCCGCCAATAGCTGATGCGGGAATCGGCAGCGCCAGGGTACAAATGAGTGGTGAGCGCCGATTGAAGGGGTCGTTCGGCGCGGCTGCCTGGAACCGGAACGGCACTGGTCGACACTTAGGTTGCGCTATCTCCAGCTGCTTACAGGCGTCAGATATAGACTGTCACGCAATTGGGCCGCCCAACGAGCATATTGTTGGCACAGCCGATGTTCGTCCGCTCGTCGAGAGTCATATGATTCTTGCGAGTGATCAGTTCTCATTCCGACAGGTCTGCCGCTCAACTGACGTTGAGACCACAATAGGTCCTTGCGGGTGTCGGAATGGCAAGCGCCACCCAGCCATAGCTGCTCCCGTCGATGGATCCCTCCCGAGGTGACCGATTAGATCAGGAGACAAGCAGGCCTTGGGCAACCTCGGGCCGGTGATGCGGTGAAGGCGGAGAACGATTGCGCCTCAATCGCGCCGATAACTAACGGAAGCAATCCCCGTAAAATAGTTGTATCGCCCCAGGGGGACGTCGCCCTAGCAGGCCGGGCTGTCGGCTGCGCTGAAACTCAGGCTCCGCCGGATTTTCACCCTTCGGGCTTCCATCCCTGACGCGGTGCGTGCTGTGCAGTCGGATATCCCCATCCGCGCTGCGCAAGTGGAAGCAGCAGCAGACATGGAGAGTAGGAGGGCGGCCGCGGGAAGCCGTGACGGGTTGGAGCTGCGAGAGAGTTGCGGCGTCCGTCGCGGAGATCTGCGATGTCCAAACATCATCCTCGGGCGCGCACCGGTCAGGACCGGTCGAGCCTCTATGACGAAATTACCAGCGAGATTATTGCCGAGCTGGAGGCAGGCTATGTGCCCTGGGTCCTGCCATGGGAGACTGCGGCAGCGGGCGTATCGTTGGCCATGCCGAGAAACGCCGCGACCAATCGTCAGTACAGCGGCGTCAACGTACTGATACTCTGGATCACGGCCCGCAAGCGCGGCTTCTCAGGCCAGAGCTGGCTCACATACCGTCAGGCGCTCGCACTCGGTGGTTATGTCCGCAAGGGCGAATGCGGCACGACGGTCGTCTATGCTGATCGCTTCGTACCACTCGAAGAAAAGCGTCGGGCGTACGAGACCGGCGAGGAGGCCCAGGCTGTTCCATTTTTGAAGCGTTTCACGATCTTCAATACTGATCAGTGTGATGCACTTCCTACGGAAATAGCGACTGCTGCACCACCGCTGCGGCCCGGCATAATTGAACCGACGGTCGAGGCCCTGATCAAGGCAACTGGCATTGATTTTCGGATCGGCGGCAGCCGCGCCTTCTATGCACCCGCGGAGGACTATGTCCAGGTACCGCCTCCGGCGGCCTACTTTGAGCCGATCAATTGGCACCGGACCGCGCTCCACGAACTTGGCCATAATGCCGCGATCCAGATTATGCCGCATGGCCTGCGCTGGAGGCCGGATAGCCCGGCATTGGCCATGCGGCTGTTCGGCATAATCAGAGCCCTTCCAGGAACGCGAGGAGTTGATCGTCAGGCCGGAACCGGCCCGGCGGCGTGGCTGGGGCGGCGACGCGCGCGAGCGCCTTTTCCTTCATCCGCATGTCGGCATGGATGTAGATCTGGGTGGTCTCGACGTTCTCGTGACCAAGCCAGAGCGCGATCACCGCTTGATCGACGCCGTGGTGGAGCAGGTCCATCGCCGTGCTGTGGCGCAGCGTATGTGGCGTGACCCGCTTGGTGCCGATGCTCGGGCACACGCGCGACGCCGTGAGGCAGTGCTTGCGGACCAGATGCTCAAGAGCGTCACGGCTCAGCCGTTCGCCCCGGATCGACGGGAACAGCGGCTTGCCTTCATCCTTGTCGGTGCCGATCCACGTCGCCAGCAGCTTGGCTGTCTCGCGGCGAAGCGGGGTGGCGCGCTCCTTCCGGCCCTTGCCCGTGCAACGGATGTGCGCGCCGGTCCCCAGCACGACATCGCCCCGCGTGAGGCCAACCAGTTCGGAAGCCCGCAGGCCTGTCTGGACCGCAAGCAGCAGCAGAGCATGATCGCGCCGCCCCGCCCATGTTGTACGATCTGGAGCCGCCAACAGCGCCGCCATTTCCTCAGCATCGAGGAACGTGACCGCACGCTTCACATAGCGCTTATTGGGCATGGCGAGGATGCGCTGGCAGTGCAGCAGCCGGGTCGGATCGGTCATCGCGACGAAGCGGAAGAACGATCGGATCGCGGCGAGCCGGGTATTACGGCTGCGAGCGCTATTACCCCGCGCGGCCTCGGTGTGGGCGAGGAAGTCCGCGACCAGATCGGCGTCGATGTCTTCGACCGTCAGGTTGACCGGCGGCTTTTTGCGGCGAGCGCTCGCATATCTGAGCAGCAGCCGGAACGTATCGCGATAGCCGGCGACCGTATGTCGGCTCGCCTCCAGTTGCGTGCAAAGCCGGTCGGTGAAGAAGCGCTGGATCAGCGCAGGCAAGGTGATAGCGTTCATTGTGCCGTCTCCCCGCCGCTCGCGGTGGCGCGGGCCATCGCCAGATCGAGCAGTTCCGGGACCGCCTCCAGATCGCAGGCCATGACGGCGCATTACGCCAAGGTCGATATCGCGCTGCTGTCGGCCATCGCGCGGCCCTGGCCCGGGAGGTCACCATGCTGATCGATGATGTTGATCGCTACATTGAGCTGCGCCGCTCGCTCGGCTTCAAGCTCGCAAAGACGGCCCGACACCTCACCGCGTTCGCGCGTTATGCGGTCGACCGGGGTGATACCCATGTTCGCCGCGAGACCGCGATCGCCTGGGCGGCGGCCGTCTCGTCGACCCCGCGCAGTCACCAGCGGCGGCTTCAGGAGATCGCGCTCTTCGCACGCTTCCTGCATGCGGAGGATCGCGCGCATGAGCTCCCGCAGCAGCATCTCAAGCGCAGTCCTGCGACACGTCCGGCACCCTATATCTACACGCGGGAGGAACTGGCGCGCATGCTCGATGCCGCAGGCAATCTGCGGCGCCAGAAGCCAAGCCCGCTCAGGCGCCACATCTATGTGATGCTGATCGGGCTGCTCGCGTCGACGGGTCTGCGGATCTCCGAAGCCCTGAACCTGAGATTGGACGATCTGCTGCCCGACGGCGTGCTGCACATCCGCCAGACCAAGTTCAACAAGAGCCGGCTCGTGCCGATGCACCCCAGCGTGGTCGAGGCGCTGCGGGCCTATCTTGAGATCCGGCGGCGGTTCGCCGGGATGGATGATCATGTGTTCCTGTCAGTGGATGCCAAGCAGATGGGGCATGGAACTGTCCTGAGCAACTTCGACGTGATCCTGCGCAAGGCTGGCGTCGGCCAAGCCCGGTCGCGTCGCCCACGTATCCATGATCTGCGTCACACCTTCGCAACGCGCGTTCTGGAGCAATGCGCGATGCATCGTGATGATGTTGCGCGCGACTTCGTCGCGCTCTCCACTTATCTAGGCCACACGAACATCCGGCATACCTACTGGTATCTGGAAGCCACGCCGGATCTAATGGCCGACATTGCTGGTGCTGCCGAGGCGCTGGTCGCCGGGGAGGTCGCATGACGCCGATCGCCCCGCTCATCACCAGCTTCATGCGCGAGCACATGCCACAGCCTGCGCGTCTCCGAGTTGATCGGCCTCACCCTGGAGAACGTCACGCTGCAACCGAGGCCAAGCATCCTGGTGGTCGGCAAGGGCCGACGCGAACGCAGCCTTCCACTCTGGAAGGAAACCGCGCGCGACTTGCGCGCCTGGCTAGCAGTGCGAGGAAAGCCGCCGGCCACAGAGCTGTTCGTCAACGCACAAGGGATGGCGATGACCCGCGCCGGCTTCGAGTACATCCTCGAAAAGCACGCAAAAGCCGCCGCGGCTCGATGCCAGACCCTGAGCGGCCGCACGGTGTCGCCACATCTTCTGCGGCACAGTTGTGCAGTCCTGATGCTGCAGGCCACACGCGACATCCGCAAGGTCGCACTCTGGCTTGGCCACGCCGATATCCGCACTACCGAGGTGTACCTGCGGATGGATCCGTCCGAAAAACTTGAAGCCGTCGAAGCAGTGCTGCCGCCGGCGCTTCGACGCGGTCGGTTCAAGGCACCCGACGCATTGATCGCGTCGCTGATGACCGATGTGCGCACCGTGCCGACGTGACCGTGAGCGGACCGGGGGGCCATTATAGCAGCGCTACCCGACTGGAGCCGGATGGTTCTCCTGTGCCGTGATGCCCTGCGACCGACGGGCCTTGCTGGGCGGATCTGCCCCGAGATGCGGTCTGCGACCCGGCCTGTTCCCCGCAACAGCGTGCCGGCGATCTTCTTCCCCGCGGCTGCGCCGCTCCTCGCGCAGCAACAAGATCGCCGCACGCCGTCCTCCGCATGCGCTGCGGCCTGACGGTGCGGGTCGGCCGTCCCGGGGCTTTCGATCGCCACAAGGCCGCGATGGTCGCGGGCTTGAACACAGCACAGGAGATCCACCATGTCCCAGATCGGTTCGTTCACCCGCAGCAACGATGGCACCTATACCGGCACCATCAAGACGCTCGCGATCGATGCCAAGGCGCGCCTCGTCCCCAGCGATCCCGCCTCCACCAGCGAGAAGGCGCCAGACCTGCGCGTGATCGTCTCAGGCGTCGAGATCGGTGCCGCCTGGCGCCGGACCTCGAAGGACGACCGCACCTACCACTCGGTCAAGCTCGACGATCCGTCCTTCACCGCGCCCATCTACGCCAACCTCTTCGAAGCCGACAATGGCGAGTTTGCGCTGATCTGGTCGCGCTGACCCACACCGCGGCGTCTCGCAACAGCGCGAGGCGCCGCGGACAGCGCTCCGTTATTATGCGGAGCGACACAGCGGCAAAATCCCGGGAAACCGGGGCTGCCAGCCAACGACTCCGCATAATCCCGCGCTACGCATAATCGGTGTTATGCGGTGCACCGCATAAGGCCGAGATCGGGGCCGCCTGGTCGAAGCGCTCCGAGGAAGGCCGCGACTACCTCTCGCTCAAGCTCGACGACCCCTCGTTCAACGCACCGATCTACGCGAACCTGTTCGACGACGAGGAAGGCGAGGGCTACACCCTCATTTGGTCGCGGCCGCGCAAGACCGGCGACTGAGGTTCTGCAAAAAGCCCCGTCCGGTCCGCCGGGCGGGGCTTCTCAATCTCAGGCACGCATCTCGCAGTGAAGACTCCGGCAGATCGAGCCGCTCGGCCCCTTATCGGCTGTTCGGTCTGCCCGCGCGTCTACTTCCTCTAGTCTATCCGTCGCCGCCGGTTGGCAAGCCGGCCCGGCGGCGATGACGCGTGCCGTGTCCGGCGCTCGCAGAGCCTTCTGCTCGGCTCGCGAAAGCAAGCATCTACGACTATCGAGATGGGCTGCTCAGATCCAATTACTTCCGTTTGGAAGACTTTGTTCGTTCGGCGCGCGCCTCTTCGTCAGGCAGGACGAGATCGACGTGGCTGACGCCCAATGTGCTGGCGAGTTCAAACAAGGTTACGACAGTTGGATTACGGCGGCCGCGCTCCAGGTCACTGATATATTGCTGCGTGAAGCCAGACACTTCGGCGAATTTCTCCTGCGTGAAGCGCTTCTGCTTCCGCAGTCTTGCGAAATTCCGCCCGACCAACTTGCGCATGTCCATACGCGCAACTTGCGGCTTTACATACTATGAGGTTTATCTCCTATAATATGTATTGGGGCTCGTTCGCTGGCCGCAGGAGCTGGAATGAGGCCAAAGTGAGACCTGCGGGATCGTACTCGGCCCTCGATAGATTAGAATCATTCGCCGTTTGCTGGGACACTCATGAAGAAGCCGGAGCTAGACCCTGACGTCGCGGATGTCGCGCCAACCGATTCGGCGCTGACGGTCTATGACGAGCAACACGTCGTGACGTACACGCGCCTTTTGCAGGCCGAAAGCGAGGGGGCCGACTGGCGGGAGGTCGCACGAATAGTATTGCACATCGATCCGGAGCACGAACCCGATCGCGCGCGCAATGCATACCTGACTCATCTCAAGCGCGCCAAATGGGCTACAGAACAGGGACGTCTCTTGCGCGGTACTGGCTCGAAATAGAAGAAATTCATCGACGCTCTTCCCGTCGAGGACACAATCTTCTTCGACTGATCGGTGGTCATCCCGGAGCACCACGTGGTGCCAAATTAGGGACTTCCTACAACCAAATCGATCAGAATTATTGCTCCGCAATCCTCGTTAGCTAAGTGAAATGGGGCGGAAGCAATGCCTGAATTCGACTGGCGGTCGCCGGAGACTTACAAGAGCCTACAAGAAGCTGACATCACCGACATCGCCTGGGAATGCCTGCGCCGCAATCTCGACTACCAACGCGACTACCAGGCGATGATCGCAAACGGTAGCGATGCTGAAGTGACGCCGGAATTCAGGAGGAAGTGGGGCATCTGCTTTCGCGCATGACCCGCGGGGGTCTTTTGGCGAGCAGGCCATCTTTTGGGCGCCCGAGGTTTTGCCGACTGTCGTGCCTGTTGTACCGACCACGACGCCGTTTGACGGTGACACGCCTCAGCGACTGCTAGATCTCGCAGCCGGCCAGGTGCGGCGCGCCTCGGATGGATGGCACGCCATCCTTCGTGCCGGCACAGTGGAACACCGCGTCTGGCTAAAAGAGCCGCCTGCGATCGGCGCCAACTATGTGGCGGAGTTGCCATTAGATGGCGATTTCGATGCACGCGCCTATGCAGCCCGACGGCTGTGGCGCACGATGCATGGGCGCAGGCCGGGACCAGCTTTTCACGAGTTGTCCAAACAGAGACGCGAGCGGTTAAGCACCGCCATACACGCGCTCGACGCGCGCGCGGCCGGCAGTACTTACCGTGCGATCGCCGAAGCGCTGTTCGGCAAAAAGCGCATCCCCGAACGTGCGTGGAAAACGCACGATCTCCGCAATCGTACAATCCGTCTCGTGCAAGGCGGCCTCGCATTGATGCGAGGCGGCTATCGCGAATTGCTGCGTCCCAAGCGCAAGGACAAATAGCGCTTCCAGTCGGGGTATCGAAATCATACCCCACAATCATCGGCATCCTCCTTCGCGGGCCTTCTCCGCGATTGTGACCGTCGACGCGCCGCTGTTCGCATCGGCGCTCCAGATGCTCCCGGAGCTTCTCAAATGCCGATCCGAACGCCGGCTTGCCGCCGCGATACTTGCGCACGCCCGAAGCCGCGCGATTTCTCGGCCTTTCCGGCCGAACGCTGGAAAAGCACCGCACCTACGGCACAGGGCCGACTTACCGGAAGATCGGCGGTCGCGTTGTCTACGCGCTCGATGACCTGAAGGCCTGGGCCGATCTCGGCGCCAAAACGTCGACGTCCGATCCTGGCAAGGGGACCGTACTGCCTGCCAAGAAGCATCCGACCCTGCGCCCGTATGCGGGCCAGGAACGCCGCTGATCGTCAGGAAAGAGCACTGGTGATGCGGCGCAAACACCTATCCGAACGCGATCAACTGGAGCTGTTTCGTGCGCTGCCCGGTGATCTCGCGCCGCGCGATGCGCAGGATCTGATGGCTTATCCGTTCTTTTCGCTCGCAAAGGCCAAACGCATTGTGCCGATCGATTTCCGTGCCGGCGCGATCGCCATTCGGGTCGAAGCCGTGCCGGAACACGGCATGGCAACCATCTGGGATGCAGATGTCCTGATCTGGGCTGCGTCGCAGATCGTCGAGGCCCGTGACTCAGGCCTGAAGACCTCGCGTCTGACGGCTGCAACCCCCTACGAGATTCTGACGTTCGTCGGCCGCGGCACCAGCGCACGTGACTATGATCGGCTGAAGGCGGGTCTCGACAGGTTGCAGTCAACGACTGTGCTGACGTCGATCCGCCAGCCAACAGAACGACGGCGGCATCGCTTCTCCTGGATCAACGAATGGAAGGAGACGTCTGATGCAAATGGTCGTCCCTTCGGGCTCGAGCTGATCCTGCCGGATTGGTTCTATGCCGGCGTGATCGACGATGCGCTCGTGCTCACGATTGATCGCGCGTACTTCGACCTGACGGGCGGGCTTGAGCGTTGGCTTTACCGTCTTGTGCGCAAGCACGGCGGCCGGCAGGAGGGCGGCTGGAGTTTCGATCTTGTGCATCTCCATGCCAAGTCCGGCGGCCTGTCGCCGCTCAAGCATTTTGCATACGACGTGCGCCAGATCGTCCAGCGGCAGACATTGCCCGGCTACCAACTCGTGCTCACGCGCGATCCTAATGGCGCCGAGCGATTGAACTTCGCGCCAGCCGTCGCCGATCCATTCACCGAGAGGCTTCGCAGGCGCGATCTCAGTCCGCAGTCGGGAGGCAGCCTGTGAATCAGCTCGTGCTATCGGGGACCACAACCCTCGTGCCATCAGGGACCGGATCCTCGTGCTATCGGGGACCGGAATCGGAATTAAGTCCTTATCGCCAAACGCCTTCCAGCCGCCCTAACTCTTCTAACATACTGACACTAACTTCTTGTTGTGAATCAGTACGTTGTGAACAAGTCGGCCGCGCGTGCAACGAGGATGCCGCATGCATCCACTCTCTCACGCGCAACATCCACTCTCTCACGCGCAACATTGTCCTGCAACGCGAATCTTTTCTCCAATCTGCGCGCGCGTGCGCGATCACGCGCAACACTGCGCGATCGTCAAACTCAGCGTCACCGCATCACGATCGTTGCTTCCCTTTGCGGCCACTCGCTCGTCGAGGAGAACTCGCTAACATCCGTGGTTGGCACGATGGCCACCACAAGCCGGAATCTGGAGAATGGGCGGTCAGGCTAACCAGCGCCGTGCTTGATGGCTTCAATGGTCTGCATGAAGCCGCCGGCAAGAAAAGTTGCGATCTCACCCAAATCCCCGTCTCCTCGGGAGACGCCGCTCCGCCGTGGCGGAAGGAGAAGGCGCGCGTGGAAGCGGCCGGGTCGCGGAGGCCCTTACTTCGCCGCAGCGACCCGGCCGCGCTTGCCGCCGGCGCCAAACCGGAACGTGGTGCCACTGGTCCAGATCTTGTGCAGCAGCACGGCGAGCGCGCGCGCCACTGCGGTCGCCGCGCGCTTCAAACCCTTCTTCCTGGCGAGCCGCAGGCCCCACAGCCGCAGCTTAAAGTTCTTCGGAATGCGCGTCAGGATCGCGATCGCCGCCTCGTACAGCATCGCCCGCGTCAACTCGTCGCCGCATTTGGAGATGCTGCCCGTGCGGTCGGTCTGTCCGGATTGGTAGCGCCGCGGCGTCAGGCCAAAATGGGCGCCGACATTGGTCGACTTCCTGAATCGCGCCGGGTCGTCGACAGTGGCGCGGAATGTCAGCGCCACGAGCGCGCCGACACCGGGAACGGTCATCATCCGCCGCACGGCGTCGTCGCTCCGCGCCGCCGCCAGCGCCAGGCGCTGCAGTTTTGCCAGCTGCAGCCGCATTGCGCCGCGGGCGTCCAGCAACGGCGTGACGATGGCCTCCAATTCCTTCTTCCCGGCCACGATCTCGCGCACCCGCGCGTCAAAGCGGCCGACCGAGATGTCGCCGACCTTCAGGCCAAACGGGCGCAACAGGCCGCGGATCATGTTCTCCATGTCGAGCACCTTGCCGAGCAGCGCCTTGCGTCCGACCAGCAGCGCCCGCAGCGTTTGCGCGCCCTCCGATTTGACATGGACCGCACGGAACCAGCCGGTTCGCATCATCTGGGCGATGCCCTTGGCGTCGTTGCGATCGGTCTTGTTCAGCATCGCGTTCAGCGCCGCCTTGGCATGCCGGGTCTCGATGCACGTCACGGGGAGGCCCTTTTCGGCGAGCGCCGTGAACAGCCAGGCGCTGTACGAGAACGCTTCCAGCCCGACGCGCTTGAGGTGAATGCCCCATTCCGCCAGAAACAGCTCGATCGCGTCCGGATCGGTGTCGAGTTTCGCCTCCCGGATGACCTTGCCGTCGCCATCCACCACGCAAACGTTCGTCGCCTCGAGCGACACGTCGAGCCCTGCATAGAAGTCCATCGTTCGCCTCCACCGTCGACCGCCGGAACGCACCGCGCGTTCCGTTCGCGAATCGCTGCGAGGCATCATCGCCGCAATGCGGCCGGCGAGGGGGCACCGGTCAGTACCCCGGCTAACCAGAAATCCTTCGGATTTCTTCTAACGGACTGCATCGCTCGCGCAGCTGCGGACAACCACCAACAACCATTCGCCTGTTCAGCCTCGCCTCGCTGTCAACGGCGACGTCGATGCGCTGTCGCGATCGTGTTCCAGCGAGGCGATCGGACCGTCTCTCAAAATCGGAACGTCTCATGAGCGATCTTACCGAAGTCGAGCTCCTTTGGCTCGAGAAGCGCATCGAGAACCGCATTTGTTTCGGACGTTCCGTCGAGGAGAAGATCCTCGATCGCCGCCGGCGTCTGCTGTCGTTTACGCCGGGCAGCATCTTTGCGTTCGTTCGCTGGACGTCGAACGACTTTGGAACGGCGATCTCACGGATAGACATTCTGCGAGCGGTTGCGCCCGGACAACGGTGCTTGACCGTACCTTATGTGAAGCCCGGCGGAGAGATTCTCCTGCGTCTGTCGGGCTGGCCCAAGGTCGAACGGGTGCTTCAATTGATCGAAGCCGTCGAAGCTTCGGCATCGATCCAGCGGACGCCGCCCCCGACTATTGGCATCATGTTCATAACCGCATGTCGGTCAACGAAAGCCCACGCCCTTACACAAAAGGGCGGCACCAGGCGTGGCTTCATCGGCAGAGGGTCACGCGATGACCAGACACTGGAAGACGTTGACCGCGATGCTCGCCAGCGCTGCGGCCTTGCTCGCACCAACGGTTATCGAGATCACTCCGGCCTACATCTGGAACGCATCTGATAGCGTGCCGATCGGCCTCTATCGTTTGCGCTCCGCTGACAAACTATTCGTCACGGAACTCCTCGCCGTACAGCCGCCAGAACCGCTTGCGACCTTCCTCGACCTGAACGGATATCTGCCGGCCGGGGTGCCGATGCTCAAACGCGTTCTGGCACTTCCCGGGCAGACCGTCTGCCGAAGCGGGCTCACTGTCTCTGTCGACACGATCGAAATGGGCGAGGCCCGAGATCGCGATGGACGCGGCCGGCCGCTCCCGAAATGGCGGGGCTGCCGCGTCGTCGGCGAGGGCGAACTTTTTGTCATGAACTGGCAGTCCGCCGACTCGCTGGACGGACGATATTTCGGGTTCTTGCCGGCATCCGCCGTCATTGGACGTGCGCTCCCTGTGTGGACCTGGGAGGACTGATTGTGCGCGTGACCGGAGTCCAATCTGCCATTCCTCTGTTCGGCCGAGTGCTGCACCATTCCTCCGTCCCGACCAACAACTGCGCAGCCGTCGCGCGCAGGGCCGGTCCAGGGCGGCCGAGAGGCCGGCGCGAAGCGGCTTTACCCTGGACGGGCACGAGCACGGCGGCATGCTTGCGTTCAGTCCGGACGAGCGTTCGCGCTGTCGTGCTGTTGTTCCTTGCGCTGACGATGAGTGGTGCTGCGGCTGTCGCCGAGACACGATCCGCAGAACACACAGAGAGTTCTCGGATCAACGATCGGTTTGCGCAGTTAATTGACGAGGCCTCACATCGCTTTGAGGTACCGGCGCACTGGATACGCGCAGTCTTGGATGTCGAGAGCGCAGGAGATGTGCGCGCGACGTCCCCGAAAGGCGCCATGGGACCGATGCAGGTCATGCCGGAGACGTGGGCCGAGCTCCGATTGCGGTATGATCTTGGCAACGATCCCTATGATCCCCACGACAACATCCTTGGTGGTGCGGCCTATCTGCGTGAACTGCATGATCGATACGGTTCGCCGGGTTTCCTGGCTGCCCACAATGCGGGACCTGCTCGCTACGAAGAACATCTCGCTGGTCGACCATTGCCAGCCGAAACCCAGGCCTATTTGGCGAAGCTTGTGTCAGCGATCGGCAGCGACATTGCCGTTTCCGGAGCAGTTGCCAACCTCCGGCCATCAGCGGCGACTCTCTTTGTTTTGCTGTCCGCCAGTTCAAAAACCTCTAACTCGGCGCAGATGGCCGCGTGCCAAATCGCGCTCTGATCGTCGTCTCTGCTCACGACGTTTCAGCCATTGTGCCGCAAGCTGACGGGCTATTTGTGGCGAGATCCGATGCGGGAGGTCGCCAATGAGCGAATGCGCGAGCTCGCATGCAAAAGTGTGCCCTGGCGAAGAATGGGCGGAATGGCGGGGGCGGTGGGAAGGCACGACAGAACGACGGCCGCCCGTAATCGGCCTGCAGCGGGATGTGCGGCGGGTGACCAAGTAGCCTGCGCGATGAAGGACGGGCACAGTGCGCCGCCTCAGCAACGCGGGAGGCGTGTGATGGAATTCTTCTGTGGCCTGGATGTCGGCATGGACGAGACGGCGATCTGCGTGGTGGACGACAAGGGCAAGGTGATGCTGGAGACGGCGGTGGTGACCGATCCCGACGCGATCAAGGCGGCGCTTGTGCCGTATCTTGGCCGCTTGCGGCGGCTCGGCCACGAGGCGGGCTCGCTGTCGCCCTGGCTGCACCCGGAACTGTTGAAACTCGGCCTGCCGGCGGTGTGCCTGGAAACGCTGCATGTGCGTGCCGCGCTGAAGGCGCAGCGCAACAAGACCGACAAGGCAGACGCGCTCGGCATCGCCCACATCATGCGCACCGGCTGGTTCAGAAGGGCGCATATCAAGAGCGCGGCGTGTTACCGGCTGCGGCTGCTATTGACGCACCGGCGCAATCTGAAGCGCAAGTTCCTGGATCTGGAGAACGCGATCCGGCACTCGCTGAAGGTGTTTGGCATCCGCCTGAACCGGGTCGGGCGCGGCGGTTTTGCGCAGGCCGTGCGCGAAGCGGTGGCACACGATGCGCTGGTCAGTGAGCTGATCGACGCCATGCTCAACGCTCGCGGGGCGCTGTGGAAGGAGTATTGCCGGCTGCACGATCTGGTGGTGCGCCTGGTTGCCGGGCACGAGCTGTGCCGGCGCTTCATGCAGATTCCAGGCGTCGGTCCGATCGCGGCCTTGAGCTTCATGACCGCGGTCGACGATCCCTCGCGCTTCAAGCGTTCGCGCGACGTGGCGGCGTATTTTGGCCTGACCTCGCGGCGCTGGCAGTCCGGATCCTCGGTCGACATCAAGGGGCGGATCAGCAAGGCGGGCGACGGCGACGTGCGGCGGGCGCTGTATGAAGCGGCGAGCGCGCTGCTGACCCGCTACAAGAAAAAAGACAAGGTCAAGACGTGGGGGCTGGCGCTGGCCAGGCGCTCCTCGCACCGCAAGGCGACGGTCGCGGTGGCGCGCAAGCTCGCCGTGATCATGCACGCGATGTGGACCAGCGGCACGTTCTACTGCGGCGATCCGGACGTCGCGGCGGCCGACGTCAGCGCGCGGGCCGCGGCCAAGGACCACCGGCTGCTGGGAGCCTACGCATGACCAGGGCAAGGGATTTGCACGTCGGCGGCACGATGATCGCCACGCATTGAACACGGAGCTCCGCGCGAGCGGATGAGGACTGGTGCAGCACAACGACGACGGAACGCACGTTATCTTGCCTGCGACGGTGCATCTTCGGATTGCCGATCGCGCCGGATTGCCTGTGATGTGGCTCCGTCATCCCGATGGAAAGATGCGCCGCGACGGCGTCCACGCTGCCTCGCTGCAGCGATCTTGTGCCGTCGATGAGCGCGGAAGACTGCACGGCGCATCAGGACTCGCAGCTATCGCGGCGCATCGTGTCATGGCGTGGATCAGAGAGACTTGTCGCAGGAAGGAAAGGAAGCGAGAATGGCTGAGAACAGAGAGACGACACGACCGATTAAGACGGCGAGATAAAAGGGGCTCGCCGGTCGAACCGCAAGCCATTGGCATGGCTTGGGTTCTGGCGGGCCGGTCGGTCGGGGCGCGTGCCGCGCCCTACATTTTGAACAATGCAATCAACGACATTTTCGGCACTCCATGTGCTTTGACGCTCTTCGAGGCCCGGCCATGACCGTCGGCGACAGCGATCTGCGTATTCGGCCCGGGCGCATTCGCAGCACCCGCGCGCGGAAGCCGAAGAGCTTCATCAACCAGGTGCTACGCGCAGCGAAGAAGGCCGGACACACCTCGGGTCAGACCGCCGCCGGCAGGCGTTCTGCGGCCTATGGGCGCTCGACCTTTGGCCGCGGCCGGCTGGCCTTTGGCCGCGCCCGGTTGTTCAGCCCGACACGCCGCGTTGTCGTGAAGGCGCGCGTCGTGCGTCACAAGGGACGTTCGTTCCGCTCGGCGCCGCTGACCGCTCATCTTTCATACCTAAAGCGCGATGGGGTGACCCGAAGCGGCGAGAGGGCCGAGATGTTCGACGCCGGCAGCGATGGTGCTGACGGCGCGGCTTTCGCGGAACGCTGCAAGGACGACCGCCATCATTTTCGGTTCATCATCTCACCCGAGGAGGCCGGCGACATGACCGACCTTCGGGCCTTCACCCGCGACTTGGCCAAGCAGATGGAGATCGATCTCGGCACGCGGCTCGAATGGGTGGCTGTCGATCACTGGAACACGGACAACCCTCACGTCCATCTCCTCGTTAGAGGAGTCGATGAGGAAGGGGCCGATCTCGTAATCTCCCGCGACTACATCAGTCGAGGCCTGCGCTCACGCGCCGAGGAACTGGTAGCTATCGAACTGGGTCCGAAACCGGAGCATGAAATCCGCAATTCGCTGGAAAGGGAAGTCACGGCGGAGCGATGGACGCGGCTCGACCGGGAGATCCGGCAAGCCGCCGACGAAACCGGCTATATCGATCTTCGCCCAGAAAGTCCCGGCAGCTCTGACTCCGAGATCCGGCGCCTGATGGTTGGCCGCCTTCAGCATCTGGAGAAGATGGACCTCGCGATGTCAGGCGCACCGGGGGAATGGATGGTGGGGCTCGAGGCCGAGCGTAGCTTGCGCGACCTCGGCATGCGCGGCGACATCATCAAGACCATGCACCGCGCCTTTACCGAGCGTGGGGAGGCGCGCGGCGTTTCCGACTATGTCATCGAGAGCGGGCAGCCGACGTCTCAGATCATCGGGCGACTGGTCGATCGTGGATTGCATGACGAATTGACGGGTGAGGCCTATGCCCTGATCGATGGAACAGACGGACGTGCGCATCACGTGCGCTTCCGAGGAGTCGAGGCCTTCGAACAAGCTCCGCCGGTCGGGGGCATCGTCGAGGTCCGTCGCTTCGGTCAACCCGGCGATCCACGCCCCACCTTGGTGGTCGCGATCCGTTCCGATCTCGATCTTGCCGATCAGGTCAACGCGAAAGGCGCCACTTGGCTCGACCACCGGCTGGTCGACCGCGATCCGATCCCACTCGCCATGGGCGGGTTCGGCCGCGAGACGCGCTACGCCATGGAAGCCCGTGCCGACCGTCTGGTTTCCGAAGGTCTGGCGCGGCGGCAGGGACAGCGCATCATCATTCAGCGAGACCTCCTGAACACGCTCCGCCGACGCGAGCTGGACGAGGTAGGGGCAAAAGTCTCGGCCGACACCGGCTTGCCTCACGTGAACGCCGCCTCCGCGGAGCAAGTGGCGGGCACCTATCGCCAGCGTCTGACGCTCGCCTCGGGGCGTTTCGCCATGATCGACGACGGTCTTGGCTTCCAGCTCGTGCCTTGGTCGCGCGAGCTCGAAAGGAGGCTCGGCCAACACGTCGCCGGCGTTGTGAAAGACAGCGGCGGCATCGAATGGGGCTTTGGTCGCAAGCGCGACCTGGGCCTCTAACCATCTCACCAATGTAGTAGCGGAAGGGCGTTCGGGATGTCCGGAACCAAAATCCTCTGGGGCCAGGTGATCGTTGTCGGCTTGATCGTTCTGCTGGCGATCTGGGGAGCAACCGAATGGACGGCGTGGCGGCTTGCCTACCAACCGGAGCTTGGTCCGCCCTGGTTCGAGCTGTCGGGCTTGAAGATCTATTACCCGCCGGTCTTCTTCTGGTGGTGGTTCGTCTACGACGCCTATGCGCCTCAGGTCTTTGTCGAGGGAGCCTTCATCGCGGCGTCGGGGACCTTCGTTTCGATTGCGGCGGCGATCGGCATGTCGGTCTGGCGAGCGCGTGAGGCGAAGAACGTCGAGACCTATGGCTCTGCGCGCTGGGCCAGCCAAGAGGAGGTGAAGGCTGCCAGGCTTCTCGGCCCGGATGGCGTTGTGCTCGGCAAACTCGACCAAGACTACCTTCGCCTACGGACCGGAGCACGTGTTGTGTTTCGCGCCCACCCATGATGCGCTTGATCTCGTGTGAATTCTATTCGCGCGCTGGCGCCAGCGAGCGAGCGTAAATTTGGGTGGCCCGGATAAGAGCCTCAATCCCTCGCTTCGATCGCGTTTGATTGGGTTTGGCCAGTTCCTGCAATAGCAGCCCGTCCACGCCGGCAAGCATGAAGCGGACAACGGCGGTGCACCCGGCGGGGGAGAGTTCTCCGCTCTTTTCGGAGACGGCGATCAGGAAATCGCGATAGACCCGAACATAGGCGTCATATTGCTGCTCGGCGAGCCACCGGGCGCCCTCGCGAAGCGCATACAGGGTCAGCTCATATTGGACGATCTGCAGCACCCGCGTTTGCATGGCCCAGCGCCATGCCGCCTTGAGCACCTGTTCGATGCAATCGTCAAGCCCGGTGCTGTCCTTTACCTCCTCGCGAAATGCCAGGACCGTTTCATCGATCAGCGCCTCGAACACCGCCAGAAGCAGGGCGCTCTTGCTGTCGAAGTGATAGTGAAGGGTTGCCAGGCGCACGCCGGACTCATTTGCGATCCTTCGCGTCGTGGCCCCGATGACGCCCGTCGCCGACAGCACCCGTATCGCGCCTTCGATCACTTGAACTCGGGTCGCATCGCTCTTGGTCTTTGCCATGTGTCATTCCTTTGTCGTTCCGGGCGACCTTGTCAATTTCAAAGCGCGGTTCTGCCACGCGCCGATCGTCGGCATCCCGGCTGCCGCGTCGGCAGGACGGTGGATCAAACGCAGGCAAGTCGCCGCCTCTAATCTGGTCATCTGACCATATTTGGTCGCTTGACCAAAAAGTTATTTTGAGCCTATGGTGTTGAAAATAACGGCGGCGCGATTGCGGATCGGCAACAGGCGTTGGCCCTGGAACGGGAGACTGTGTCATGCAAAGCGAAATGCACCTCGCCAACAACAGACTCACCAAGGACATCGTCTACCCGTTCGCGAACGCCAATTTTCTGGCAAAACATCCGCCCCTTTGCATCGAGGGGGGCGAGGGCGTCTACATCATCGACGGGCGCGGAAACCGTTATATCGACGGCCAGGCTGGATTATGGAACGTCAATGCCGGCCACGGGCGGCCGGAAATCAAGCGGGCCATCGTCGAACAACTCGACAGACTGAGCTTCTATTCGATGTTCGGCAATACCGCGACCATGCCGATGATAGAGCTTGCGGAATTGCTGTGCCGGCTGACGGCGCCCGAAGGCATGAAACGGGTATTTTATTCCTCGGGAGGCTCCGAGGCGGTCGAAGCGGCGATCAAGCTGACGCGGCAATTTTGGCGGCTGTCGCAAAAGCCGGAACGAACAAAATTCATTTCGCTTCAACAGGGCTATCACGGCGTGACGCTCGGCGCGCTCTCGCTGAACGGCAAGACGGCGTATCGCGAACAATACGAACCGTTGCTGCAAGGCTTCTTCCAAGTCGAGACGCCCTACCTCTATCGCAATCCCTTTACCAGCGATCCTATGGAACTGGGCCGCATCTGCGCCGAGCTTTTGGAGCGGGAGATCATCTATCAGGGGCCCAACTCCGTGGCGGCGTTCATTGCCGAGCCGATTCAGGGCGCAGGTGGCGTCATTGTTCCGCCCGCGAATTTCTGGCCGCTGGTTCGCGAAATCTGTGATCGGTATGGCGTGCTCATGATCTCCGATGAAGTCGTGACCGGCTTTGGACGGTCGGGCAGCATGTTCGGCTGCCGGGCTCACGGGGTTAAGCCTGATATCATGGTTTTCGCCAAGGGGATCAACAGCGGCTATGTGCCGCTGGGAGCCACGATGATCAACGCGCGCGTGGCGGCAGCGTTCGATTCCGATGACAACAGTGAGTTCACGCCGCGCGCCTTCATGCACGGCAACACCTATGCCGGCCATCCCCTGGCCTGCGCGGCGGCGGTCGCGAACCTGCACATCGTTGAGCGCGAGAATTTGCCGGCGAACGCGGGGGAAGTCGGCAAATATTGCCTCGACCGGCTGAAGGAGCTTGAGCCGCGCCATCGCAACATCGGCGACATCAGGGGGATGGGATTGATGATCGGGATCGAACTGGTCGCCGACAAGAAAACCAAGCAGCCGTTCGACCTCGCGGAGAGATTTGGCGCGAAGATATGGGAGCGTTGCATGGAAAAGGGCGTGTTGATCCGCAATCTGGCGGACACCTTCATCATCTCCCCGCCGCTGACGCTCAGGAAGGAGCACGTCGACGTCATCGTGGAGACATTCGACAAGGCGATATCGGCGGTTGAATGAGAGATTTGGCATGGGGTTTTGCGCCGCAGCGCAATCGGGGCGATGGCAATGACGACGGGTTGGCTCAGTCACGAGCTCTATATGTGGCACGACACCGGCGCCTCGGCGGGCGTGCTTCCGCCAGGCCTCGGCGTGCAACCCGGTACACCCTACGAAAACCCGGAATCGAAGCGTCGCTTCCGTAATCTGGTCGAAGTCAGCGGTCTGATCGATCATCTCAAGGCGCTCAAGCCGCGCGCCGCCACCGAAGATGAAGTCGGACGCGTTCATACTCGCGCGCATATCGAAAAGATCAAGGCCATGAGCGCGGCCGGAGGAGGCGACGCCAGTTTGCTGTCGCCGTTCGGCCGCGGCAGCTTCGAGATCGCGTTGTTGTCCGCCGGCGGCGCGATCTGCGCGCTGGATGCCGTGGTGCATGGCGAAGTGAAGAATGCGTACGCGCTGGTGCGTCCTCCCGGACATCACGCCGTCCCCGACCTCGGCATGGGTTTTTGTCTGTTCGGAAATGTCGGCATCGCGATCCGGCACGCCCAAGTGACCTACGGTCTCGAGCGCATCGCAACGGTCGATTGGGATGTGCACCACGGCAACGGCACCCAAGCGATCTTCTATCGTGACGCCGGCGTACTGACGATCTCCCTGCATCAGGACAATCTGTTTCCGGCGGACTCCGGCGGCCTGGAGGAGAACGGCGAAGCCGAGGGCAAGGGATTCAACATCAACATTCCGTTGCCGCCGGGATGCGGCAACGGCGCCTATGTCGAAGCCATCCGCCGCGTCGTGATCCCGGCGCTGCAGCGCTACAAGCCGGAACTGATTGTGGTGCCATGCGGCTTCGACGCATCGGGCGTCGATCCCCTGGGTCGCATGCTGGTGTCGAGCGAGGGCTACCGCGACATGACGCGCCTGTTGTTGACCACGGCGGACGAATTGTGCGGCGGCAAGCTCTTGATGGTGCACGAGGGCGGCTATTCCGAAAGCTACGTCCCGTATTGCGGCCTCGCTGTGCTGGAGGAAATGTCCGGCGTGCGCACGACGATCGAAGATCTCTGGGCGCCGCTGATGGCGAATTGGGGACAACAGGCGCTGCAACCGCATCAGGCTGCGGCCATCGCGCGAGCAGCGCAACTGATTGAGAATTTGCCTTAGGTGTTTTTGGAGGAGGAAGTCATGTCTCGATCCGATATCAAGAAGCCGAATGTCATCCCCAGTCGACGATCTGTTCTAACCGGTGGCGCGGCGGCCCTTACCGGGGCAGCAGCGGTGCTGGCCAGCATCAACGACGGCGCCCGCGCCGCCGGTGCCGCCATTCCGGTGGGACAAGCCGCGCCGCTCACGGACTTCGCCGCCGCTGATGGCGTCGAGTTCAAGAACGGGCTCACCCTGGCGTGCGAGGAAATCAATGCGCTGGGCGGCATTCTGGGCCGTCCGCTTGAACCCTATTTCGAAGACACGGTGCAGATGGGCGACGCCACCAACGTCCAGGCCGTTCAGCGGCTGATCGACCGCCGTTCGGTTCACGCGGTTATCAATGGCTACAATGTCGGCTCGGGCGCTGCGATCCAGGATGTGATCGCCGATTCCGGTATCATCTATGTGCACTACGACACCACGATCGCTCACAATAATCTGATCAAATCGAACAAGGAGAAATATTACGGCTCGTTCCAGGGCGACCCTGCCGAGTACTGGTATGGCCCGGGGTTGCTCGACTATCTGAAGGCGCTGTCGGCAAGCGGTCAGTGGAAGCCCGCCAACGACAAGGTCGCCATTATCACCAGCGCGGGCGTCTATAGTGTGAATATCGCCAATGCCGTGAAGGACAAGGCCGGTCAATATGGCTGGAAGGTCAGTCTGTTCGAGACCGTCAATGTGCCGATTTCGGAATGGGGTCCGACGCTCGCCAAGATCCGGCAGGAGCCTCCGGGTCTGATCGTGATCACGCATTTCTATCCCGGCGATCTCGCGCAGTTCATGATACAGTTTATTCGCAATCCGACCCCAAGCCTCGTCTATATGCAGTATGGACCGTCTATCCCTGCGTTCCGGGACGTCGGCAAGGAGGCCGTCAACGGCGTGCTTTACGCAACCGTGGTCGCCGCGCTGCAAGACGAGATCGGCACCGATTTCGAGAAGCGCTACAAAGCCAAATTCGGCCCGAATGCGGGGCACCTGTCGGGATGCCAACCCTATGACGGCGCCTATATCTGGGCGACGGCTGCGGCGATCGCCGGCGGCACCGGAGAACCGGGCAACGACGCGCAAAATCGGAAGGTGGCCGATCGGATGCGCGTCATGATTTATCGCGGCGTCAACGGCACGACGAGGTTCATTCCCAACGAGCAGGCGGCCTATCAATATCCGGTCCAGACCAAGGATCCGTCGCTGGGGATGCCACATCAATTCCTGCAGATTCATGACTTCAAGAAAGGGCCTGCCCTGATCGGTCCGGAACCCTATGCGACCGGCAAGTTCATGACGCCGCCCTGGATCAAGGCATAGCCGCCGATGAATGCCGCCGGCGCGCCCCTTCTGCAATGCAGGAATCTGTCCAAATATTTCGGCGCGCTGGCGGCAGTCAAGGATTTGAGCTTCGACGTCGTCGAGGGTGAAATTCTCGGCATCGGCGGACCCAACGGCGCAGGCAAAACGACGCTGTTTGAAATGATCTCGGGTTTGAATCCAGCAAGCGCGGGCGAGATCCTGTTCGAAGGCCGCGACGTCGCAAGGCTTGCTCCCGAGCGCGTCTGCCACCAGGGCATCCTGCGAACCTTTCAGCTCAATGCGGGCTTTGACAGCCTGACGGTTGCGGAAACCGTCTTCGCCTCCGCGCAATTCGGCGCGGCCAACCGGCTCTGGCCGGGCCTGCGCCTCGATAAACGATCCCGCGAGACCACGGCCGACGTTCTCGCGCTTGTCGGGCTCACCAGCGTTGCCGCTGCGTTGACCGAGAAATTGCCGATCATGGAGCGCAAATTGCTGATGATCGCCAGCGCGATGGCGGCAGCCCCAAAGCTGCTGTTGATGGACGAGCCGGCGGGCGGCCTGACGCCGAGGGAAATCGATCGCGTGATCGAGGTCGTCGAGAGTGTCAGGAAGCGCGGCGTGACGATCATTCTGATCGAGCACGTGATGCGGTTTCTGACGCGGCTTTCCTCTCGCGTCATGATCATGCATCACGGCGAGAAGATCTACGAAGGGCTTCCGCAGGGGCTCGCTGGTGACGCCAGGGTGGTGGACGTCTATCTCGGCGCCGGCGCGTCGTCACGCCTGAAAGCGCAGTTTGACGGAAAAGCGCAACCATGATGGCGACGCCACTGCTCGCGATCGAAAACCTGTCGGTCGGCTACGGTGGGCTCAATGTGCTCGACGGCCTGTCGCTGCAAGTTGGCGCGGGGGAGTTCATTGCGGTTGTGGGACCCAACGGGCACGGCAAGACCACGCTTCTGAAGACCATTTCCGGGCTCCTGTCCGCCAGCGCGGGCTCCATCACGCTCGCCGGTCTCGATCTGACACAGCGACGCGCCGATCAGATCGTCGCGGCCGGAATCGTGCACGTGCCGCAGGGCGACCTGCTGTTTCCCGACATGACGGTGCGGGAAAATCTTCTGATGGGTGCCTACCTCCCCGAAGCCGCGGCGCAGGCCAGCATGCGCCTGGAGGAGGTATTTCAACTGCTTCCCAAACTGGGCGAACGGCAGGGGCAGATCGCTTCCACTCTGTCCGGCGGCGAGCGGCGGATGACCGGGATCGGGCGCGGCCTGATGAGCGGTGGAAAGGTTCTGATGCTCGACGAGCCCTCGTTGGGATTGGCCCCGATTATCATCGACCAGATCTACGAGCTGATCGACCGTCTCAAGGCGAGCGGGCGCACGATCGTGTTGGTCGAGGAGAACGCCGCCCGCATCTTCGATCGTGCCGATCGTGTCTATCTGCTGGACAATGGTCATTTCGTCTGGTCGGGCAGCGGGCCCGAATTGATGGAACGTCCTGAGGTCCTGCAAACCTATCTGGGGGGCTGAGGGCCGTGGAAGTCTTCACTCAAATCGTCGTCTCCGGCTTGACGCTCGGCGCGATGTACGCGATTTCGACGGTGGGCCTGTCGCTAGTCTACGGCTCGCTCAACATGCTGAACATGGCGCATGGCGGGATCCTGACCATTGGCGGCTATGCCGCCTACGCGGTCTCGCAGCAATTGGGCTGGCCGCCCGCATTCGGCTTTCTTGCGGCGCTGGTCGTCGGTGCGGCCGTGGGGCTGTCGATTTTCGTCGCCACGGCTTGGCCGTTGCTGAGTTCGAAGAATTTTGAAACCAACGTGTTTATCGCCACGATCGGCGTCGGGGCGGTGTTTGAAAATCTCGTGCTTAAAATCTTCGGCCCTTACGCGAAGCCGCAACCGCTCAACATTGCCGGAGGGATTAAGGTCGGTGCGGTCCTGGTTCCCTACCAGAATATTTTGATCCTGGTCGTCGCGGTAGTGATGATGATTTTGGTCGCGCTGCTCCTCCAACGCACCCGCACCGGCCGTGCTATCCGCGCCACGGCACAAAACCGTGACGCCGCCCAGCTCATGGGCGTGCACGTCGTCAGGGTCTATGCGCAGGTGTTGGCGTTATCGGGGGCGCTCGCTGCGCTCTCGGGCGTCATGATCAGCTCGCTCGCGACGCTGTCGCCGACCATGGGGGGCGATCCGATGCTAAAGGCGTTCATCATCTGTGTCGTCGCGGGATTGGGCAACACCTATGGAGCGGTGGCGGCCGCGGTGGCGATCGGGCTGATCGAAGCCTCCACGCAGTATGCGCTCGGCGTTCGCTTCGGGTTCGCGTTGCTGTTGCTGCTGGTCATTGCCGTGTTGATCTGGCGGCCCTCGGGCATTTTCGGCAAAAGCCGGGTGGTGCGGCTTTGAGCGCCGGTCGCCGCGACCTCATGGTCGGAGTGGTGATGCTCGCCTGCGCGAGCGCGGTGCCGTTTGTGTTTCCCGAGCGCTATCTCATCACCCAGATCACGGTCTTCTTCATCTGGGCAACAGTGGTCGCGCAGTGGAACCTGGTACTCGGCGTCGGCGGAATTTTCTCGCTGGCGCAGATGGCGCTGTTTGCCTTCGGCGCCTATGGCACCGCGATGCTCGGCTATTACTTTCACTGGCCGCTCTGGCTCGCGATGCCGGCTTCGGCGGTGCTGGCGCTCGCTGCCTCGATGCTGATCGGGCTCGCCTGTCTGCGGCTGAGAGGTCCCTATGTCGCGCTGCTGACGCTTGCGATCGCCCAGGTCATCTATCTCCTGATCATCAATGACACCGAATGCTTCACTACCAACGAAGGCGGCTGCATGCCACTGTTCGGCGGTGTGCGCGGCATTGGAAAGTTCGGCGATCTCGGTTTTCGTGATCTGTTCGGGTCGAAATTCATCGTGGCGAACTATTTTCTCGGCCTGGTACTGCTGGCAGCCGCTTTCGCGTTTTCCGTGATCGTCATTCGCGGTCCGCTCGGTCTGGCGTTTCGGGCCTTGCGCGACAATCCGGGCTACGCGATGTCGCGCGGCATCGGCCAGTTCAAATATCAATTGTGGATTTTTGGGCTGTCGGCCTTTTTCACGGCGCTCGCCGGCGCGGTCTATGCCGCCGACTTTCGGGTGGTGGGGCCGACCATCTTCTCATTCACGTTGCTGCTATTCCTGCTATCCATGATCGTGGTCGGCGGCATGGGGTCGGTCTGGGGCCCCCTGGTCGGCGCGGTCGTGCTGATGGTCGTGGACGAGGGGTTCAAGGAATTTCAGGATTGGCGCGCGCTCGGCATGGGATTGATATTGCCCTTGTTCGTGGTGTTGCTGCCAGGCGGACTTGTCGGTCTCTTCAGGCAAAGACGATCCAAAACCGTCGCCAACAACGAAGCGCGATCATCGGGTCTGTCGGGTGCGGAAGCGCAAAAGCCTTGAAGCATGATTGATTGGTCGCTTGCGTCGATTTCGGCGAAATGTCGGCTTAACCTACCGAGGAGGAATGAGGTGACGAGAATACTCTCAATTGCGGTCACTCAGATGGCGTGTTCGTGGGATCGGGACAAGAACATCCAACGCGCCGGCGAAATGGTCGAGCAGGCGGCGTCGAACGGGGCACATGTTGTTTTGCTTCAAGAACTGTTTGAAACGCCCTATTTTTGCATCGACAGAGACCAATCATTCTTCAAGCAGGCGACAACCGTCGAGGCTAACCCCGCGATCCAGGCCATGCGGAAGCTTGCGCGCAAGCTCAATGTCGTCATTCCCATTTCCTTCTTCGAACGAGCCAACGAGCGCTATTTCAACTCACTGGCCATGATCGACGCGGGCGGGGAATTGCTGGGCGTCTATCGCAAGAGCCATATCCCCGATTTTCCGGACTACGAGGAAGCCTACTACTTCGAACCCGGAGATACTGCCTTCATGGTTTTTGATACCAGATTCGCCCGCCTTGGCGCGGCGGTCTGTTGGGACCAATGGTTTCCGGAAGCCGCGCGCATCATGGCCTTGCAAGGCGCTGAGGCGCTGCTCTATCCGACGGCGATCGGCCGGCCGATCGAACCCTCGAAGAGCAAATTCAAGAACTCGAAGCTACACTGGCAACAGGTCATGCAGGGGCATGCCGGTGCCAACGTCATGCTTCTGGCAGCATCCAATCGAATAGGCGCGGAATTCGGTGTTGCCGGTCAAACGCAATTCTACGGCGGTTCATTCATCGCCGATCATACCGGGACCAAAGCCGTGGAGGCGGATGAGGGGACGTCGGACGTCATGGTCTCCTCTTTCGACCTCGATGAAATTGCGAGGTATCGAAAGGATTGGGGAATCTTCCGGACCCGCCGGCCGGACCTCTATGGTCCTATTCTCTCCGACCGTGCGATGGAATGATCCCGGGAGTTTGCTCGAGTCATTCTGATAATGATTGATGAGAATCGGATTCCAACACTTATGCTGCGATATCCGAGCTTTCCGAGAGTTAACAAACGTGGATGATTTACCAATCAGCAGATTGCTGCCATTGCTGCAGCCGTGGTCATCAGGCCGCGAGGCGGAGCGGCGAAAATTCTCGCAAAACGAGCCGAGCCATGACAACTGCTGGACGAAGGCGAGGTAGTTGGCGGCAAGTTTATCGTGGCGCGCCGCCACCCGACGACATTGCTTGAAGAACCGTTCGATCCGGTTGCAGGCGCGCGAAATCTGTCTGGTCATAGAGATCGATTTGATTGCGGTGACGGTGTACCAAATTCGCCTATAGTGCGTAGGACAGATTTGCGCGACGTAGTCCACGATCTCTTGTGTCGCATAGCGACGCTTCGATATCAGCACCTCAGGAATTGGTCGTCTTCGCAGCTGGCGTTGGTACCAGGCTGGTCTTTCTCGCTTTCCGAACATCGCCGCTGGCTACTGGGGTAGCACAGCGCGCCGCAGGCTGGCGGGCCGAGAGAGATTCGAACTCGTCTTATAGAGGGTGGCCATGCTGCTAGCTTTGGGATGGCTCTCTCGATCAATCGCAAGAATCGGGTGTTGCGTGTCCGCGATTTGAACCTATTCGAGCACCATAAGGGGCGGCGGGGAACGGTGCGCGGACGGTAGCTTTTGGCGGGCTATCAAGAGGCTATCTCGCGAGTTAAGCTGCCATCCGGTAAGAAAACAGGGCTCCTGGAGTAGTGGGTATCGCGATGTAGCGGACCTCTGGCTTGAACCCCCGATGCCCCACGATAGGGCTTGTCAACCGCTGTCGACGAACGAGTATTAGCCCGGATTCGGCTTCAGCCCGGCGACCTCGATGCCCGCCACCGCGCAAGTCTCGTCGTTATCGGACGTATCGCCGCTGACGCCGACGGCGCCCAGCAGCGTGCTGCCGTCGAGGATCAGGACGCCGCCGGGAACAGGCACCATCCGGCCCTGCGCCAGCGTGTTCACGGCGTCGATGAAATAGGCCTGCTCCTGCGCGCGCTGAAACAGCGCCCGCGACCCCATTCCCATCGCCAGCGCGCCATAGGCCTTGCCGTGCGCAATCTCGGCCCGCATCAGGCTGGTGCCGTCCTGGGCGGCGGTCACCTTCACGGCGCCGCGGGCGTCGAGGATCGTGATCACCAGCGGTTTGAGCTTCTTCTCGATCCCCTTGGCCAACGCGGCATCCAGGATCTTGCGGGCAATGTCGAGGGTGAGCTCAGCCATGGGTCATTCCTTTGCGGGACAAATTGTTGGAACTGGATTTCGCACAATTAAGGCTCATCGCCAATACGCGGGCGACGTGAAGCGGGGTGCGTCCGCTGCCGTCCTTGATCTGGTGCCGGCAGGAGGTTCCGTCGGCCACGATCAGTGTCGCCGGATCGGCGCGCCGGACCGCCGGCAGCAAGGATAGCTCGGCCATGTCGATCGAGGCCTGGTAGGTCTCGGCACCATATCCGAAAGCGCCCGCCATGCCGCAGCAGCTCGACTCGACCGTTTCGACGCTCAGATCGGGCACCAAACGAAGCACCTTCTCGACCGGTTTGAAGGCGCCGAATGATTTCTGATGACAGTGCCCGTGGACCATGGCCTTCGCGGCGACGGCTCCGAGCGGCAGGCTGAGGCGGCCGGCCTCGGCCTCAAGCACCAGAAATTCCTCGAACAGCAGCGCGTGCGCACTGACCTGTTTCGCGATCGCATCCGATCGCAACGAAAGCAGCTCGTCCCGGAGCGTCATAAGACAGCTCGGCTCAAGCCCGACGATCGGCACGCCGCGTGCCGCGAACGGCGCGTAGGTCGTCACCAGCCGGTCCAGTTCGGCACGGGCCTGGTCAACGAGACCCGCCGACAGGAACGTCCGTCCACAGCAGACGGGCCGGCCTTGGTCCGAGGGACGTGGCAAGTGCACCCGATATCCACCGGCGATCAATACCTCAAGTGCAGCATCGAGGTTTTCACGCTCGTAGCCGCGATTGAATGTATCGGCAAACAGCACCACCTCGCGACCGTCAGGCGGACCAAACGCCGTGGCGTCAGGCCGGAACGTGTCACGACGAAACGGCGGCAGGGCGCGGTTGGCGCTGATGCCGGCAATCTTCTCGAACAGCGCACGCAGCAGCGGGCTGCTGTTGCGCCAATTCGCGATCGGAGCGAAGCGCGACGCCAGATCGACATAGCGGGGCAGATAACCCACCAGACGGTCGCGCAGCGACAGGCCGTGCCGTGCCACGCGGGCCGCCAGCACTTCGATCTTCATCTTGGCCATGTCGACGCCGGTCGGGCATTCGTGGCGGCAGGCCTTGCACGACACGCAAAGCTTGAGTGTTTCTATCATGTCGTCCGAGGCCAGCGCATCGGGGCCCAGCTGACCTGAAATCGCGAGCCGCAACGTATTGGCGCGGCCACGGGTGACGTTCTTCTCGTCGCGGGTCGCGCGATAGGACGGGCACATCACGCCGCCCTCGAGCTTCCGGCAGGCGCCGTTGTTGTTGCACATCTCGACCGCGCCCTGGAAGCCGCCGCCGGCGCCAGGGTAGGCCGACCAATCCAGCACGGTCTTCAATTCGCCGACGCAATAATCCGGAGAAAAGCGAAACAGCGAGCGGTCGTCCATCTTGGGCGGATCGACGATCTTGCCCGGGTTGAGCGTGTTATCGGGATCGAAGCGCTGCTTGACCTCGCGGAAGTCGGCAACGATGCGCGCACCGAACATTGCCTCGTGAAACTCCGAGCGCATCAGGCCGTCACCGTGCTCCCCGGAATGCGAGCCTTTATACTCGCGCACCATCTCGAACGTCTCCTCGGCAATGGCGCGCATTGCCTTGACGTCCTTTTCAAGCTTGAGGTTGAGCACCGGGCGTACATGCAGGCAGCCTTCGGAGGCGTGTGCGTACATCGTGCCGCGGGTGCCATGTTTGGCGAAGATCGCGTTGAGCCGCTCGGTATAGTCGGCCAGATGCGGCAGGGGCACCGCGCAATCCTCGACAAAGGAGACCGGCTTGCCCTCCTGCTTCATCGACATCATGACGTTGAGTCCGGCCGCGCGGAAATCGGCGATGCCGGCCTGCAACCCGGGCTCGACGATCGCGACCACGCCGCCCCATTTGCGTTGCGCCTTGTCCCAGCCGAAGCCGAGATCGACCATCAGCTCGCCGAGTTGCTTCAGGCGGGCGAGATTGTCTGCCTGATCCTCCTCTGCGAACTCGACCACCAGGATCGCGTCCGGATCGCCGCGCACGGCCGCGGAGATAATCGGTTGGAACATCGCGATCTCGCGGCCGAGCGCGATCATGGTGCGATCGACCAGTTCCACGGCGATCGGCCGCAGCTTGACCAGGTGCTGTGCTGCGTCCATCGCCTCGTAGAAGCTGCCGAAATGGCAGACGCCAAGCACCTTGTTGCGGATCACCGGCCACAGCTTGAGCTCGACCTGCGTCGTGAACGCGAGTGTCCCCTCCGACCCGACCAGGAGATGCGCCATATTGTTCGGCGCATTGCGCGGCACCAGCGCGTCGAGGTTATAGCCGCCGACCCGGCGCTGCACTTTCGGAAATTTGTCCGATATCTCTTCTGCCTCACGCTCGCCGAGATCGAGCATGTTGCGGAACAGCTTCAAGCCGCTGTCGGGAGAATTGACCTGCGTGAGATCACGCGGCACCTCGCCGAAATGCAGCAGCGTGCCGTCAGCGAGTGCCGCATCCATCGATAGCGTGTTGTCGCGCATGGTGCCGTAGCGCAGCGAGCGGCCGCCGCAGGAATTGTTGCCGGCCATGCCGCCGATGGTGGCGCGCGACGCCGTGGAAACGTCGACCGGAAACCACAATCCGTGCTTCCTGAGTTGCCGGTTGAGATCGTCGAGCACGATGCCGGGATCGACGACGCAGGAGCGGTTCGCCACATCGAGCGAGATGATCCGGTTCAGATGCTTCGAAAGATCGACGACGATGCCGTCGTTGACGGTCTGTCCGCACTGCGACGTACCGCCGCCGCGGGGGGTAACGATGCGTCCGTCGCCGCGCACGATCGAAAGCGCCAGCAGCGCTTCGTCCATGGTCCTGGGGACCACAACGCCGGCCGGCATGATCTGGTAGAACGAGGCGTCGGTGGCGTAGCGCCCACGGTTGAAGGCATCGAAAAAGATGTCGCCGGTCAGTTGTGACCGCAGGCGCTGCTCGAGCGATGAGGCGTTCTTCATCCCGAATCCGAATTCATCAGGGAGGGCCGTCCGAGTTCTCCCTTCGATTATGCATTCTTGTTGGGTGATAGTTACATTATGAATTCATAATCGGCAAGGCTAGCTGCCTCGAGGCGTGACGGCAGGTTCGGTCGGCTCTTCGGTGAGGTGCTCAATCGCCGCGGCCCGCTTGTTTCGCAGATGCTGAAACATGATGTCGCTCAATTCGCTCCCGGCGCGCCGGCGCAGGGCGTCGAGGATGGCCTCGTGCTCGCGCATCGCCTCGGCCCAGCGCTGCCGCTTGCGGGCGAAATTGGCGGAGTAGCGGACGCGCCGGATTCGCCCGGCGAAGTTGGCGTAGGCGACCTTCAGCGTCTCGTTGCGCGCGGCCGTCACGATGCTTTCGTGGATGCGCTGATTGACCTGAAAATAGCCGTGCATGTCGCGGTGCAGATAATAGCCGTACATCTCGTAATGCAGCCGCTCGATTTCGGTAATTTCCTCGTCCGTGATGGCCTCGCAGGCCAGTCGTCCGGCGAGGCTCTCTAGTCCGGCCATGACGTCGAACAGCTCTTCGAGGTCGTGTTCGCTGAGCTGGCGCACCCGCGCGCCGCGATTGGGCAGCAGTTCGATCAGGCCCTCGGCGGCCAGCACCTTGAGCGCTTCGCGTAGCGGCGTCCTGGAAATGCCGAACATCTCGCAGAGCTGGCGCTCGGGAACGCGCGCGCCGTCCGGAATGTTGCCTTCGACCACATAGTCGCGCAGCCGCAGCAGGATCTCCCCATGAAGGGAGGACTCCTGGCGGTCGCTGCCATTGCCGGTGGCCGATTCGGCGATCGGAACCTCGGCTTCAAGAATCGTGGATTTCACATGCACGACAGTAATTTACCAGCTTGATCGCGTCGACGTCCACAATCGAATTACAAAATTAAATTGTAAAGACCAAAAATGAATGCAAAACTGACGCGACAGCAGACCAAAGAAGCCCGATCGGGAGGATATCATGCATCAAGGACGCCATTTTCTGCAGATTCCGGGACCGAGCCCGGTCCCCGACCGCGTTCTTCGCGCCATGGACATGCCGGTCATCGATCACCGGAGTGCGGAATTCGGCGAGCTCGGCCTCACCGTGCTCGAGGGCAGCCAGAAGATCTTTCAGACCGCGGGACCGGTGGTGATCTTCCCGTCGTCGGGAACCGGCGCCTGGGAAGCTGCGATCGTCAACACGCTGTCGCCGGGCGACAAGGTCCTGATGGTGGAGACCGGCCATTTCGCGACCCTGTGGCGTCAGATGGCCGGCCGCTTCGGCATCGAGGTCGACTTCGTTCCCGGTGATTGGCGCCGCGGCGCCGATCCCGGCCAGATCGAAGCGCGGCTCGCGAATGACACCGCGCGCGCGATCAAGGCCGTAATGGTCGTGCACAACGAAACGTCTACCGGCGCGACCAGCCGCATCGCAGACATCCGCGCCGCGATCGACCGCACTTCGCATCCGGCGCTGTTGATGGTCGACACCATCTCCTCGCTGGGCTCGGTCGACTACCGGCATGACGAATGGAAGGTCGATGTCAGCGTCAGCTGCTCGCAAAAGGGCTTCATGCTGCCGCCCGGCCTCGGCTTCAACGCGATCTCCGAGAAAGCCCGCGCTGCGGCGAAGACTAGCCGGATGCCGCGCTCCTATTTCGATTGGGAGGAGATGCTGAAGCCGAACGCGAAGGGCTTCTTCCCCTACACGCCGGCGACGAACCTGCTTTATGGCCTGCGCGAAGCCATTGCGATGCTGCTGGAGGAGGGGCTCGACAACGTGTTCGCCCGCCATCAGCGGCTGGCTGCGGCGACGCGCGCTGCCGTCAATCAATGGGGCCTCGAGGTGCTCTGCCAGGAGCCCTCGGAATTCTCGCCGGTGCTGACCGCCGTACTGATGCCGCCCGGCCATGACGCCGACCAATTCCGCAAGGTCGTGTTCGACAATTATAACATGTCGCTCGGCTCGGGCCTGTCAAAGGTCGCCGGCAAGGTCTTCCGTATCGGTCATCTCGGCGAATGCAACGAGCTGACGCTGCTCGGTGCGTTGACCGGCGTGGAGATGGGGTTGTCGGCCGCGGGCGTCCCGCACCGCTCCGGCGGCGTGGATGCCGCGATGAAGTCGTTCGAGCAGCGGACGCAGAGTAATTCGCCGCCGCGCCTGGAGTTGGCCGGCACCTAGCGGCCACGGCGATACCGCACGCGCACAACTCAAAAAAATACAAATTCGGGAGGGAAAACATGAGGCTTCGGCTCAAGGCCACGCACGTCGTGCTGGCGCTGCTCTGCGTGATGTATTTCATCACCTATGTCGACCGGGTGAATATCGGTACGGCGGCGGGCGAGATCCAGAAGGAGCTTGGTCTCAGCAATACCCAACTCGGTCTGGTGTTCTCGGCCTTCGCCTATCCGTATCTGCTGTTCCAGGTGATCGGCGGCTGGGTCGGCGATCGCTTCGGGCCGCGCAGGACCTTGTTCTGGTGCGGCATGATCTGGGCCGCGGCGACCATCATGACCGGCTTTGTCCATGGTCTCGTCGCGCTGTTCATCGCGCGCTTTGCGCTCGGGTTCGGCGAGGGCGCGACCTTTCCGACCGCGACGCGCGCGATGCAGTACTGGACACCTGCGAGCCGCCGTGGCTTCGCACAAGGGCTCACCCATTCGTTCGCGCGGCTCGGCAATGCCATCACCCCGCCGGTTGTCGCGCTGTTGATACTCTGGCTGACATGGCGCGGCGCATTCGTGATACTTGGTCTGGTCAGCCTGGTGTGGGGCATGGTCTGGCTCTGGTATTTCCGGAACGAACCGAAAGACCATCCCTCGATCACCGCGGCTGAGCTCGCGGTGCTGCCGGCGCGTCCGCGGGGCGAGAGGCCGACGGTGCCGTGGGGGCCGCTGCTGCAACGCATGTGGCCGGTGACGCTGACATACTTCTGCTATGGCTGGAGCCTGTGGCTCTACCTCAACTGGCTGCCGTTGTTCTTCAAGAACAACTACAGTCTCGACATCAAGAATTCGGCGCTGTTCGCCTCGGGTGTCTTTTTCGCCGGCGTCATCGGCGATAGCCTTGGCGGCGTCATCTCGGATCGCATCCTGGAGCGGACCGGCAACGTACGCTTCGCACGGCTCAGTGTCACGATCGTGGGATTTGCCGGCGCGCTGCTGTCACTGCTGCCGATCCTGTTTGTCCACGACATCACGGTCGTTGCGATTTGTCTGTCGGCCGGCTTCTTCTGCGCAGAACTGGTGATCGGCCCGATGTGGTCGATCCCGATGGACATCGCGGCGAAGCATTCCGGCATCGCGGCGGGGATCATGAACTCCGGATCGGCGTTCGCGGCCATCGTGTCGCCGCTTGTCGCCGGGTTCGTCATCGACGCTACCGGAAATTGGTACCTGCCGTTCCTGATGTCGATGGGGTTGTTGCTGCTCGGCGGCTTCTCCGCGCTGTTGATGCATCCCGAGCGGCCGTTCGAGGAGGCCGACGGACTGGCGCCGTCGGGCAAGGTGGTGGCCGCCGAATAAAGCGGCGGTGGGCCGGCGGAGAGGCGAGGGAAGAGGGTCTTGGATATGCATGACGGCCTCCCGTCTGGCGAGGGACAAACCCGGCGAATAGTGATATGCGAGCGGTTTAACAAGCCGTACGCAAGACCGGGAAGGACGCCCATGACCGTGCATACTGGAAGGCATTTTCTGCAGATTCCGGGACCGACCAACGTGCCGGATCGGGTGCTGCGGGCGATGGATATGCCGACCATGGATCATCGCGGTGCGGAGTTTGCCGAGATCGGCTTTGCGGTACTTTCCGCGATGCAGCGCGTGTTCCGCACCAAACAGCCGGTCATCATCTTTCCCTCGTCCGGGACCGGTGCCTGGGAAGCCGCTATCGTCAACACCCTGCAGCCGGGCGACAAGGTCCTGATGTGCGAGACCGGGCAGTTCGCGGTGCTGTGGCACGGCATCGCCGACAAGTTCAAGCTCGACGTCGATTTCATTCTGGGCGACTGGCGCCATGGCGCCGATCTCGAACAGATCCAGGCGCGGCTTGCCGCCGACAAGGCGCACAAGATCAAGGCGGTCTGCGTGGTCCATAACGAGACCTCGACCGCCTGCGTCACCCATCCGCGCGACGTGCGCAAGATCATGGATGATCTCAAGCATCCGGCGCTGCTGATGGTCGACACCATCTCGGGCCTCGGCTCGCTGGAGTACGAGCACGACGCCTGGGGGATCGACGTCTCCATCGCTGGCTCGCAGAAGGGGCTGATGCTGCCGCCGGGTCTCGGCTTCAACGCCGTCTCGGAAAAGGCACTGGCGGTGGCCAAGGGCAATCCCGGCATGCGCTCCTATTGGGATTGGCAGGAAATCATCAACATCAACAAGGCCGGTACCTGGCCGTACACGCCGGCGACCAATCTGCTGTTCGGCTTGAAAGAGGCGGTGAAGATGCTGGAGGAAGAAGGCCTCGACAACGTCTTCGCCCGCCACAAGCGCCACAGCGAAGCGACGCGCGCGGCGATCAGGACCTGGGGCCTGGAGACGCAGTGCCAGCAGCAGGGCGCGCATTCGCCGGCGCTAACCGCGGTGCGGATGCCGGAAGGGCACGACGCCGACCATTTCCGCAAGATCGTGCTTGATAATTTCGACATGTCGCTCGGCACCGGCCTCAACAAGGTCAAGGGCAAAGTGTTCCGGATCGGCCATATCGGCCACTTCAACGACCTGATGCTGATGGGCACCTTGTCGGGCGTCGAGATGGGTCTCGACCTGGCCAAGGTGCCGCATCGCGCCGGTGGCGTGCTGGCGGCGATGGACGTCCTGAAGGGACGCGACATCGTGCAGAAGGCCGTTGCCTGATATCGAATCCTCCACAACAGAAAGAGCGAGACATGAACGCGCCCGTCACTCCGACCGAAGACCTGATCTACGCCGTCGAGGACGGGATCGCGCGGATCACGTTCAACCGGCCGCAGGCCCGCAACGCGCTGACCTTTGCGATGTACGAGCAGATGGCGTCGATCTGCGAGGCCATCAACCAGGATCACTCGATCAAGGCGCTGATCCTGACCGGCGCGGGCGACAAGGCGTTCGCCTCGGGCACCGACATCTCGCAGTTTCGCGCCTTCAAGACCGCGCAGGATGCGCTCGACTACGAGGCGCGGATCGATCGCGTGCTCGGCACCCTCGAGCAGTGCCGCGTGCCGGTCATTGCGGCAATCGCCGGCGCCTGCACCGGCGGCGGCGCGGGAATCGCGGCCTGCTGCGACATTCGCATCGGCACCGAGGCAACCCGTATTGGCTTTCCGATCGCGCGCACGCTCGGCAACTGCCTCTCGATGTCCAACATTTCGCGCCTGGTGTCGCTGATCGGTCCGGCGCGCACCAAGGATCTCATCTTCAAGGCCCGCCTGGTCGAGGCGCCGGAAGCGCTGGCGCTGGGCTTGCTCAGCGAAATTGTGCCTGATGTTGCGACACTGCAGCGCCGCGCCGACGAGACCGCGAAACTGGTCGCGAGCCACGCGCCGATTACGCTCGAAGTGACCAAGGAAGCCGTGCGCCGCATCCGCCGCACGCTGTCGCGCGACGAGGGCGAAGATCTGATCCTGCGCGCCTATATGAGCGAGGATTTTCGCGAGGGCATGGACGCCTTCCTCAACAAGCGAACGCCGAACTGGAAGGGCAAGTAGCGGCAGCTTCTATGCTGGGCTGACCTGTACGGTCGCAGGACTGGAGGCTTCGATGAAGTGCCTGCGGATTTACTCCACGGCGGATAGCGAGCCGCACTTTGATGAAGTCGACATTCCGACCAACCCGCAGCAGGTTCATCCCAACGCTGCGATTCAAGATATCCGTCGTCACATATCAGCTTCACGCGCATTCCGGCGGGCGCGCGACAGGTCGATTGGCACACTGTTCCTGGGCGCGTGCTCACGGTGAGGCTTGATGGATCGGCCGAATACCAGACCAGTGACGGAGACCAGAGGCACGTCCCGACCGGGAGCTTCATTTTGTTCGAGGACACTCATGGCAAAGGACATAAAACGGAACATTCGCCCGAAGAGCAGACAGTCATCTGGATCAGTTACGATGAATTGCTCTGATCGGGTCGGCAATCGGCCCTTAGAGACGTGTCGAGCTGGGGCGTGAACGTCCGCTTCTTGAGCGCCACCAGAAGTCAACTACGGTGGGTCAAATCGACGCTGATGACTGTGCGCCCCGAGGGCGCGAACTACCAGTGAGGGAGGAACTCACCCGGATAATTGTCGATTGGTCCGGAAGCTGGCAGGCGGCTCGGCCGGGTAACTGGCTGGGTCGGAGCCCTGCGACGAAGGCAGCCGTGGGCTGCTGAGCGATCTGATGGGCCGTAACAAAAGTGAAGCCCGAGCAGGCCTCGAAAGTTCTAATGCGGATGCCGACCCTCCGGTCATTTGGGGAAGGCCGCACGTGTGGGGAAGCAATCGACACGCGCACCCACGCGATCCGCCGGGGTAGTGGGCACGGCACGTCGGAAGGGTAGTTCGCAGTTACAGGGGGAGACCCGTCGCGGACGAGGGTAGCGGCCTCAGCATCGCATCAGGCGGTGGTCACGGCGGGAGTCGGACGGGGCCATAGGAGCGTTGATGCCGGGTAATGCCGGTGGAGCAAAGGGCCCCGACTTCTGGTGCGCTTTTGAAGATGGTGAGGTGAAGGTGATTGGTGATGAGCCTGACAACGCCTGATAAGATCCGGAGCCTTCAGAGAAAGCTCTACTGCAAAGCGAAGGCGGAGCCCACCTTCCGCTTCTATCTGCTCTACGACAAGATCTGTCGCGAGGACATCCTAGACCACGCCTATCGGCTTGCCCGCGTTAATGGGGTGCACCAGGTGTGGACGGGATGACGTTTGCTCAGATCGAGAAGCAGGGCCTGGAAGCATGGTTGGCGGGCTTGCGCGCGGAACTGGTCTCGAAGACGTACCGACCTGATCCGGTGCGGCGGGTGATGATCCCGAAAGCGAATGGTGGCGAGCGTCCGCTCGGCATTCCGACCATTCGTGATCGTGTGATTCAGACTGCCGCCAAGATCGTGATCGAACCGATCTTCGAGGCTGACTTCGAGGACAATGCCTACGGCTACCGGCCCGCTCGCGGGGCGGTGGACGCGGTCAAGGAAGTGCACCGGCATTTATGCCGGGGCTATGCCGACGTAGTTGATGCTGATTTGTCCAAGTACTTCGATACGATACCGCATTCCGAGCTGATGAAGTCAGTAGCCCGGCGTGTGGTGGATCGAAACGTCCTGTGCCTCATCAAGATGTGGCTGAGGGCGCCGATCGAGGAACGGGACGCGGACGGAGCCCGGAGTATGAGTGGCGGCAAGCGAAACACGCGTGGCACGCCGCAAGGCGGTGTCGCAAGTCCACTGCTGGCCAACATCTACATGAACCGGTTCCTGAAGCATTGGCGTTTGACTGGCTGCGGCGAGAGCTTCCAGGCTCACGTCGTCTCCTATGCCGACGACTTCGTTATCCTCAGCCGCGGTCGTGCGGCGGAGGCACTAGCGTGGACGAAGGTGGTGATGACCAAGCTCGGGTTGACGATCAACGAGGCGAAAACTTCGTTGAGAAACGCCCGACAGGAACGCTTCGACTTCCTCGGCTACTCGTTCGGCGCGCATCGGTTTGAGGCGAACGGGAATTGGTATCTGGGTGCAAGCCCGTCCAAGAAGAGTGTGCAACGGCTCAAGACAAGAATCGGCGACCTTCTGGTGCCGAGCAATATCGATCCATGGCCGGAAGTATGTGACAAGCTGAACAGGTCTCTGCGAGGCTGGTCCAACTACTTTGGCTACGGCTCGCTGAGCAAGGCATACCGCAGCGTCGACCAATACGTCTTTGAACGATTGCGCAGGTTCCTCGCGCGAAGGCACAAGGTGCAAGGGCGCGGCAATCGCCGATTCACATTCGATGTTATTCATCGAGAACTCGGCGTTCTGTGCCTCCAACGCCTGCCCCGAGCGGTCCCGTCGCGTGCCTTGCGGTGAAGCTGGTCGGAAAGCCGGATGCCGGAAATCGGCCCGTCCGGTTTGATGAGCGGGGATGGGAAACGGGGCGTTGGCCATAGGCCCCAAGCTACCGCGCCCATCCTCGACTCTACCAAAGGCGACTTGATCAGAGTGCCAAATGTCTGCTTCGCGCTGCTTTCAGACGTTCGAAGTGTTATTCTATTTGGGATAGGTACGACGGCCTATTGTTGACTGTTTCAACATCGAGGCCTGCAGCCGCCGCAAAGGATTTCGTGATGACATCCAATTCATCCTGCGAAATCACGTCTTCGACGCGGGCAAACCCGTTTGGCGCTCGCTCTTCGGCGAGCCGCATCGCGGCCTCGGGTCCGAGATTCCGATTCCGCAAGATGATGTCATTCATTGCGGGTCGACGCTCTGCGTCATAGGACGCCAGCGCCGCGACAGGATTACTTGTCTCGGCCAAGGCACGCGTCAGGCTGCGGGCGTCCAGGATGGCTTGCGACCCAGCCTGGCCACCAATGGGTTGCATTGGATGTGCGGCGTCGCCGAGAAGTGTGACGCGGTCGAACGACCAGCCCGCGACGGGATCTCGATCGACCAGCGGAAACTCGTAGATATTGTGCGAATGCTCGATTAGCGCCTGCAGGTCGAGCCAAGGGAACCGCCAGCCCCGGAATGCCTCAAGTACTGTCTGGTTTTCGACGCGCCTGTTCCAGTCTTCGCGCGGCGGCGCCTGATCCGGCACCGTCATCTGACAAATCCAGTTGGTCAGCAATTTGCCTTCAGCCCGGGCGATCGGATAGACGATGATCCGCTGGTGGTAATGCCCAGCAATGACCATTGTTTGTCCGTCGAGGAACGGTTCGGCCTTGACTGCTGCACGCCAAAGGATTTGCCGCGCAAAACGGGGCCCGCCTTCATCGGGATAAAGTTGGTGCCGAGCGACGGAATGGATGCCGTCGGCGCCGACGAGGATATCGGCCTCTTCGAACATCTCCGATCCAGATTCCCGATCGCTGAAACGAGCTCGGACACGGCTCCCGCTTTGATCGAAGCCGACAAGCCTCGTCCCCGCGCGGACATTGCCTTCACCGATCCGCTCGCGCGTCGCTCGGAGCAGGATCAGCTGCAGTTCGCCACGATGGATTGAAATTTGCGGCCAGCGATATCCCGCCGCTAGTCCCCTCGGCTCCCCATAGATCAATTGTCCGAACCTGTTGCAGAGATTCAGCCGTTGGGTCGCAATCCCGGCGCTCGCAACGGCGTCGCCCAGTCCAAGCTCCGTCAACTCGCGTACGGCCGTCGGCTGCAGGTTCATCCCGACGCCAAGCGGAAGCGGGTCGCGCACGGCTTCGTAGACACAGACGGATATCCCAGCCTGATGCAGGCTGAGCGCGAGGCTCAGCCCACCGATCCCGCCTCCAGAGATGATAACTCGCAAAGGTTTCATTTCGCCGCTACGCGCGGATCCCTGACGTCGTTGAAGGTCTCGAACTCTGCATTACGCAGTTCGCCGTCTACCTTCTCGACCCTGCGGATGTAGATGTTATGCACGATCTCGCCGCTGTTGCGGTCGATCGACACGGGGCCGCGCGGGCTTTCCCAGCTCATGCCCTTCATCGCAGCGACTAGAGTCTTGCCGTCGGTCTCGCCGGACGTCTTCTTCAGCGCCTCATAAATGAGATGCATGCCGTCATAGCCGGAAACCGCCATGAAATTTGCACGCATATTCGCCTCCTTCCGATAGGCCTCGGTGAAAGCCTTGTTCAGGGCGGAAGCGTGCGCCGCGGAATAGAAATGCGCCGTGACGGTACCCAACATCGCATCGCCCATGTTCTGAAGGGATTCGTCGTCGGTGAGGTCGCCGGGACCGATCAACGCAATGCCGGCCTTGTCGAGGCCACGCTCGACGAACTGCCTGGCGAAGGCCGCGGCCTGCGTCGAGGGGATGAACACGAACAGCGCTTGCGGGGCGGCTTCCTTCACGCGCTGCAGGAACGGCGCGAAGTCCGGGCTGCGGAGCGGCACGCGGATCGCTTCGGCGACCTCACCACCAGCCGCCTTGTAATTGTTGGTGAAGGTTTCCTCTGCCTCGAGCCCAGGGGCAAATTCGGTAACCAGCGTCACGGCCTTGCCGAGCCCCTTCTTCACTGCCCAGTCTGCGAGAATGGCCGAGGACTGCGCCAGCGTGCAACTTGTGCGCACGAAGAAGGGCGATTTCTCGACCACGGCCGTCGTGCTGGAAATCATGATCACGGTCGGCTTCTGCGCTTCGGTGAGGAGCGGTGCGCTCGGCATCAGGTCGGCCGTCAGGCTGCCACCGATGATGTCGACCTTATCGTTGACGACGAGCTCCTGAATCAGGCGCTTGCCGGTCTCACCGGACGAGGCGTCGTCCCTGACGATCATCTCGATCCGCTTGCCGGCCACGGTCTCACCATGTTGGTTGACGTAAAGACGTGCGCCTGCGAGCACCTGTTGTCCTGCCGCCGCCAGGGGGCCGGTCATCGGCATCACCATCCCGATTTTGATGGTGGATTGGGCGCCGACGCTGCCGGTTGCGGCAATCGAAGCTGCGAGAACGGCAGCCGAAAGAACGTAATGCCTTGGCATCGTTGGCCTCCTGCGTTGGGCTCGGCGCGCATCCCGGTCGGGATTCAGGATCGCCGACTGCAGGTTGAAATACTGGCCCTCCGTGCTGTAGTTTGAAAGTCCGATTATGACACATCCCTGTAGTGCTAAGACTAAGGGGGCGAGAATGGACTGGTCGGATCGCATTGGCCGTCGCATCAGGTTGCGCGACCTTCACATCGTGCTTGCGGTTGCGGAATCGGGCGGCATGGCAAAGGCATCGCAGAAGCTCGCGATCTCCCATCCCGTCGTGTCCAAGACCATTTCCGATCTCGAACATACGCTCGGGGTGAAGCTGTTCGATCGCACTGCGCGGGGGGTCGAGCTGACCAGCTATGGAGCGGCCCTGCTCAAATGCGGTGTCAACGTCTTCGACGAATTGCGGCAGGGGCTGAAGCTAATCGAATTCCTCACCGATCCGACGTCGGGCGAACTGACGGTGGGGTGTCCTGAAATCATGAATGCCGGCATCGTGCCGGCGATTTCGGAACGGCTGCTCCAGCAACATCCAGGTGTACAGTTGCGGGTCATCCACGCCGACATCGCGTTGTCGCAGTTCGATCCGCTGCGTGAGCGCAAGGTCGAACTTCTGGTTGGACGCTTGCCGGATCCCTTTGTCGAGGATGACCTGCTGTTCGAACCGTTGCTGCAGGAGCCGTTTGTCGCAGTTGCCGGTACAAATAGCCAATGGGTACGCCGGCGCCGCATCAAATTGGCCGATTTGATCGAGGAGCCTTGGGTGCTCCCGCCGTATGACAGTACGCCCGGCGGAATCATTTCGGGAATCTTTGCAGCCAGCGGATTGAAATCGCCTCGACCCGGCGTTGCGACGCTCTCGATTCAGCTGACCACCACGCTGATCGCGACCGGCAGGTTCGTTGGCATCCTGCCGAATTCCGTTGCCCGGTTCAGTGCCCGGCGCGTGGGGCTGAAAGTCCTGCCTGCGAAAATTCCGGCCACGCACTATGCTATCGCTATCCTCACCGTCAAAAGCCGTACTCCGGGTCCGTTGGCTAGATTGTTTATCGAGCATGCGAGAGCTGTGGCAAAAACGTTGTCAACGTGATCTGAGCTGCGGCTTCTTCAACCCGTCGCCAAATACTGTGGCTCATGTCTGCTCCTGTGACAAAACCGGCCGCTAGGGTGAGTTCGCCTTCTGGCCCATCCTGACAAAATTCGCAGGCTTCGCCCGGTCTCCTTTCGAAGGAAGAGCCGACGTGATTTGCTGACTAGGAGTATTACGGCTCGTGAGACCAAGACCCGGTGCAGACATCCTCCGGGTCAGGCAGACGATGTCTTGCTCCACTTGTTCCGGAAACGCGTCGACGCATCGCTGGCGATAGGGTTGCCGTGGCCGAACCCGGCGGCATCGAATGAGAGACTGGCGAGCTTGCGCTGGCTTGCGCGACCGTCCTCCAGACTTTCGAAGCCGATCGGATCGCCGAGGCCCAGGAGGTTCATGCAGACATCGGCCGCGAACAGCATACGTCCTTGACGCCACAGCAGCGCCACCTGCCCCGCGCAATGCCCGGGAATATGAATGATCTGGAGGCCCCCGGCGATGGGCAGGATCTCTCCATCGCGCAAAGGCTGGTCGATGACGACCGGCGCCACGCGCTTGTTATGATCATAGAACAGCCTGCACATCACCCGCCGCAGCAAGCCCGGTGCCGGGCTCATGGGCCGAAAGGGACCTCCACTCTCGGCCAAAGGAATATCGAGCGGGTGCATGTAGGTCCTCGCACCGGTTTTCTGCACGATGGCTGCGGCGCTCCCAATATGATCAGGGTGGCCGTGGGTGAGAATCAGGTGCTTGAGCTCGTCGGGTCGACGGCCAACGCGGCTAATCGCCTCGAAGACGGTTGCGGGTCGCCAGCGTCGACAAGTGTCAATCCATCCTCGCCCTCGATCAGGAATGCATTTGCATTCCCCATCGGGACAACGTGCACGCCTTCGATCACGCGCTTCATGGGCAAAACCCCGCGCACGGTTTCCACCAAACAGTGAAGCCGTGTGCCCCTAGATCCTTTGAGATATGAAGACCGCTTCCTTGATTAGCCCCGGTGACCAGGGCGAGGGGTTTGTCGTATTTCATGGGAACTCCTTTTGCAGTACGGACACCTATGTCTCCGCAGCCGAACTTGCTAACATCAGAAGTCCAGATTTCGTTTGCAGGAGTCCATTGTGGTCGAACCGCTCTCCGAGGTCGTCACGCTGCTCCAACCGGGCGCTCCGTTTTCGAAGATCGTCAGCGGCGCAGGTCATTGGCGCGTACGCCGCTCGGAGTACGGGCGACCCTTCTACTGCGTGATCCTCGACGGTTCGTCCCGTCTCGCGGTCGACGGACACGAGCCGGTCGCCCTCCGGGCGGGCGACTTCATCCTGGTCCCCGCTGCCTACGGCTTCACGATGTCGAGCCTCGAGCCCGCGACGTCGGAGGACACCGATATCCCGCCCGTCACGCTGCCCGATGGCCAATGCAGAGTCGGCACTCAAGGCTGCCCGCCTGACGTTCGATTGCTGATTGGCTACTGCGTGTTTGGTTCGCCGGACGCGGCCTTGCTGGTCTCGCTCCTCCCGCAACTTGTGTACGTTCGCGGCGAGACGAGGCTGGCCACCCTCGTCGAGCTCGTGGTCGAAGAATCTCGCCAGCTGCGGCCCGCGCGGGATATCATCCTGGCGCGCCTCCTGGAGGTTGTTCTGATTGAAGCCCTTCGATCCACGGCGGGCACTGCCGCGTCGCCAGGCCTCTTGCGCGGGCTTGCCGACGCACGCCTCGCGGTCGCGATCCGACGGATGCACGAAAGTCCGACCCGGCCTTGGACGGTTGCGCAGCTCGCGAAAGAGGCAGCACTCTCCCGCTCGGCGTTCTTCGAGCGATTCAGACGCGCGGTCGGCGTCTCCCCGATGGAGTACCTGCTCGCCTGGCGCATGGCTTTGGCAAAAAACCTGCTGCGGCGGAAAGAAGGTGGCGTCGCCGAAGTTGCCGAACGCGTAGGCTACAGCTCCGCAAGCACCTTCAGCGTCGCGTTCTCCCGCCATGTCGGACTACCGCCGATGCAGTATGCGCGGGAGCAGACGGGAAATCGTGACGCTGTCGCTAGGGCGCCGGACCTCACCATCTCACCCACGCTACTCGCGCGCGCCGACGAAGTATTCGAATAGACACCACAATGTCGGTTCGTGGCACATCGCGACGAAATTCGCAGGCTTCGCCCGGTCTCCTTTCGAAGGAAGAGCCGACGTGATTTGCTGACTAGGAGTATTACGGCTCGTGACCCAATTCGGACCACAGTTAGCCGGGTGACCGAGCCCGCGCAAACCGTTCCCAGCACCGGGCCCGGCTGTTGCCGTTCGAGCGCGAGACTTGAGAACGGGTTGGGCAAGGCACCATGCGAGGTCCTGCCCTGGGTCCGTGCATGCAGGCGTCGCGCGTCGTGGTTTCCACGACACCCATAATACTACAAATGTAATCCTTTATCGCGTCCCAGCAATAAATCTGAAATTCCGCACGCGCAGTGTCCTGCTTCGGCTGAATCGAAGCTTGGTAATTATCAAGAATAGAGACCGCTGATACCGGGCGGCCAGCTTGAGAAGGTTCAAGCATGCACCAACGACAATAGGAAGAAATGGTGATGACGCGTCGCGACTATCTGACAACGAGCGTTCTCGCATTGAGCGGATTTGCACTTTCTGAAGTGCGCGGCAACGCGGAAGGCGCCAAGCATTCCCTTCGCGCGCGCCTCTCGCTCAATGAAAACCCGTTTGGACCTTCGCAACTCGCGCTCGCAGCGATTCAGGAGCAGTTCGGCGAGCTTTACCGCTATGTTGACAACGGAGCTGACGTTCTGACGCCAGCCATCGTCGAGCGCGAGGGCATATCAGCCGACCAGATCGCGCTCGGCGAAATTCTCGAAGCTATGGGGCTTCATTTGGCAACGAACGGCCCAAGCGGAGGAGAGTTCATCTATTCCGAGCCGGGCTACACCGCCTTGGTGAATGCGGTGGGGACAGGTGGAGGCGTCGTCGTCGGCGTCCCACTTAACCAAGACTTTCAAAATGATCTTGCCGCGATTGCTGCGAAAGTAGGTGCGCGAACACGAGCAATCTACCTCGTCAACCCGCATAATCCCACCGGGACGGTGAGCGATGGCGCAATATTCGAGGCTTTCGTGCGCGAGATCTCAAGGCGCGTCACCGTCATTGTCGATGAGGCCTATTTGGAATTTGAGCCGGATTTCGACCGGCGAACGGTCGTCGGCCTGACCCGGGCCGGCGAGAATGTGGTCGTGTTCAGAACCTTCGGCAAGCTCTATGGCCTGGCCGGTCTTTCCGTAGGCTATGCGGTCACCCCCAAAGCGCTCGCCGCATCGTTGAAGCGCGCCGGCATCGGCACGCCCGAGACGCTCAATCGTCCCGCTCTTGCGGCCGCAGCAGCCAGCCTGCGGGATGAGAATTACGTGACGGCCACGCGGGCAAAAGTAACTGCGGAGCGCGACAAATGGAACCTACTCTTCGATGCCTTGAAACTTCGGCACTCGGACGCCAGAGGAAATTTTGTCTTCTTCGAGACGGGTCGTCCCCACCACGAGGTCGCGGAAGCGCTTCTTGCAAAAGGCATCGAGATCGGTCGTGCATTTCCGCCCTTCGACGGCTGGGTCCGCATCTCCATCGGCTTGCCCGAGGAAAATGCGGTGGCGCGAACTGCCATCGCCGAATTGCTGAGGTGAACTAGGTATGCTCCGGCCCGTGCGGACGAAGGGGATCGAATAAAACCCGTCGATAACCGCTTTCGGGCCCTAAGCGGACCTTGTACAAGGTCCGCTTCTACTCCGCTGTTGAGGGCTGAGCAGACATTGCGGCTTTATGAGCACCAGGCGCGTGCCCTGCGCCGTCGCAATGACACCGGGGACTTTAGTGCATGGCACTGATTTGCCCGACGAGGCAAGTCCCCATGAGAAAAATATTTCGTTTTATCAGAAATGAAAATCGGTGTATAGATATGCCCGTCCCACCCGATTGAGGGGCGAGCGCACGTCACGAACGCGCGGTGGGATGCGGTGGACGCGAATTGCGCAACAGACGAGTGCGCATGAAGCGGACGGCGAAGTCGTGCAGGCCTGACGCCCTAGTGGCAGGTGTCTCATCAGCGATGGGACTAACGTCCCTGCTGACGGCGGTGACAAAAGAGCCCAGTCTCACCGGGGAGAGCACGTATAAGCCGTAACCCATCGCGCAGGGAAAGCCGGGTTGTTCCCGGTTACACCTGTGGTCCTACCCCGGTGCTTTTTGTTGCACCGGGCCCATGGGTGCAATCGGCACCCGGCTTTCCCTGCGCCCTCTGCACAATGAGAGGGCAAACGAAATGCAAAACTCGGACAGATCATGTCGCGAGAACGACAAGCTGTATCCGCCGCCGTCTTCCCTGTTTTCGCACGGAGCTTGTGGCATTGGTGGAACCCATCATTGCGCGCGAAGTGCCGCACCCTGCCTCATTCCAAAGTCATACAAGCCGCGGCAGTTCGCGGCTTGAACTCATCTGTGCTATCCGCAGAATGCGCCGCCAGCCGTCGTCGGGTTTTGACAAGCCGAACAAATAGATGGGGAAGAAACAAGTGGGACAGATTGCGAGAACCACGGCCGCCATTTCGGCTTTGCTGCTCAGCGCGCTGGCCTTCGCCGGCTGGGAGCCGAGCAAGCCGGTCGAGATCGTGGTCGCGGCCGGCGCAGGCGGCGCGTCCGACCAGATGGCGCGCATGATGCAGGCGGCGATCCAGAAGAACAATCTGATGAAGCAGCCGATCGTGGTCTCGCTGAAAGGCGGCGCGTCGGGCGCGGAAGCGCTGATGTACATGAAGTCCAGCGAGGGTGATCCCAACAAGGTGCTGATCGCCTATTCGCTGATCTACATGCTGCCGCTGTCGGCCAAGATTCCCTTCAACTGGCACGAGCTCACGCCGGTGTCGGTGATCGCGCTCGATCAATTCGTGCTTTGGGACAATGTGTCGGGCCCCAAGACGGTGAAGGATTTCATCGCGGCGGCGAAGGCTGCCAGCGCGCCGTTCAAGATGGGCGGCACCGGCTCGAAACGCGAGGACCATGTGCTGACGGTTTTCGTGGAACAGAAGACCGGCGCGAAATTCTCCTATCTGCCGTACAAGTCCGGCGGCGAGGCTGCGACCCAGCTGGTCGGTGGGCACACCGAATCCAACGTCAACAACCCCAGCGAAAACCTCGAGGTCTGGCGTGCCGGACAGGTTCGCGCGCTCTGCGTGTTCGACAAGGAGCGCATCTCCTACAAGACCAAGGTTACCGACACGCAGTCCTGGAACGACATCCCGACCTGCAAGGAAAAGGGACTGGACGTGCAGTATTTGATGCTGCGCGCGATGTTCCTGCCTGGCAAGGTCACGTCCGAGCAGCAAGCGTTTTATGCCGATCTGTTCCAGAAGGTGACGCAGACGTCCGGGTACAAGGATTACATGGAAAAGCAGGCGCTGAAGCCGATCTTCCTCACCGGCAAGGACATGCTGGAGTTCCTCGAGGACGACGACAAGCTTAACGCCACGCTCATGAACGAGGCGGGCTTCGTCGCGAAGTAGGGATCGCTGTGGTGGCGCACCCCGTAAGTGGTCATTCCGGGGCGATGCGAAGCATCGAACCCGGAATCTCGAGATTCTCAGGTGCGCAGTTGCGCACCACAGTTCACGCTGCGCGTGCCCCGGAATGACGGCGGCAACATCGAGCAGCTAACGATGGCCAGGAGCGACCATATGTCCCGCGGCCGCGATCGCTTTACCTTTCGCTCGAAATTGCCTTGCAAGCGGTTGGCGAGCGGTGATTATTGCGCCGCAATATGGTCGGACGTCCGGCGTGCCCGATCGGGCTGGGGAAACCCTCTGTCGCTGCCGCAGGACCCAGAGGAGCGATCATGACCAAAGCCGTTCTCGGGATCATCGGCGGATCCGGAATTTACGACCTGCCGGGTCTGGAAAACGTTCGCGAGGAGGCAATCGGGAGCCCGTGGGGCGAACCGTCGGCGTGCTTGCGGCGGGGCGAGATGGCGGGATTGCCGATCGTGTTCCTGCCGCGACACGGCAAGGGGCATGCCTTGTCGCCGTCCGACATCAACTACCGCGCCAATATCGACGTCTTGAAGCGGGCAGGGGTTACCGATCTGGTCGCGCTGTCGGCGTGCGGCTCGTTCAAGGAGGAGTTTCCGCCGGGCACCTTCGTGCTGGTCGATCAGTTCGTCGACCGCACCTACAAGCGCGAGAGTTCATTTTTCGGCAAAGGCTGCGTCGCGCACGTCTCGATGGCGCATCCGGTATCGCCGCTACTGCTTGGGCATCTGGGGGCCGCGGCGGAATCCGAGGGCATCGATTGCGCGCGCGGCGGCACGTATCTCTGCATGGAGGGTCCGCAATTCTCCTCGCTTGCGGAAAGCCTGACCTACAAGGCGCAGGGCTATTCGGTGATCGGCATGACCAACATGCCGGAAGCCAAGCTCGCCCGTGAGGCCGAAATCTGCTACGCAAGCGTGGCGATGGTCACCGATTTCGACTGCTGGCACCCGGCCCATGACGCCGTTACGGTGCAGGATATCATCCGTGTGCTGAACTCGAATGCCGAGAAGGCAAAGGCGCTGGTCGCGCGTCTGGCACAGGATTTCCCGCGCCAGCACGAGCCGTGCCCGATCGGCTCGGATCGCGCGCTCGATAGCGCGCTGATCACGGCGCCCGATGCACGCGATCCCGAGCTTCTCAGGAAGCTCGATGCCGTCGCCGGACGGGTGTTGCGGTCGTGAAGGTCGACGGACAGCATTTTCGCAGCATCTGGCTCGAGCCCGACGGCTGGTCAGTCGGTGCGATCGATCAGCGGCGGCTGCCGCACGAGTTCATCGTCACACGGATCACGACGGCGGAAGAGGCCGGCGAGGCGATCCGCTCGATGCTGGTCCGCGGCGCGCCCTTGATCGGCGCCACCGCCGCTTACGGCATGGCGCTGGCGATGCGCACTGAGGCATCCGATGCAGCGCTCGAGCGCGCGGGCAGGATGTTGATCGCGACGCGGCCGACCGCGATCAACCTGAAATGGGCGCTCGACGAAATGCATCGTGCGCTCGCGCCGCTTCCGGCCTCGGCGCGTGCCGAGGCGGCCTATGCTCGTGCCCGCGAGATCGCCGACGAGGACGTTGCGATCAACAGGGACATTGGCCGTCACGGCCTCGACCTGATCGAGACGATCGCCGCGACGAAGCCGCCGGGCGAGCGGGTCAACGTCCTGACGCACTGCAATGCCGGCTGGCTTGCAACCGTCGATTGGGGAACGGCGACGTCACCCATCTATCAGGCGCATGATCGCGGCATTCCGGTTCACGTCTGGGTCGACGAGACGCGCCCGCGCAATCAGGGGGCCTCGCTGACCGCCTGGGAGCTCGGCCATCACGGCGTGCCGCATACGGTGATCCCGGACAACACCGGAGGTCACTTGATGCAGCATCGAATGGTCGATCTGGCGATCGTCGGAACCGATCGCGTCGCCGCCAACGGTGACGTCTGCAACAAGATCGGGACCTATCTGAAAGCGCTCGCCGCGCGCGACAACGGCGTGCCGTTCTATGTTGCGCTGCCGTCGCCGACTATCGACTTTAGTATCGATGATGGCATCCAGCAGATTCCGATCGAGCAGCGCGCGGCCAGCGAAGTGACCCACCTCACCGGGCGAACGGCGGATGGACGGATCGAGACCGTGCGCGTGGTCCCGGAAGGCTCTCCCGTGGCCAATTTCGGCTTCGACGTGACGCCGGCGCGGCTGGTGAGCGGATTAATCACCGAGCGTGGCGTGCTCAAAGCGGACCGTGCCGCGCTTGCGAGTGCGTTTCCCGAACGCTCTGCCGCTAGCTGAAGGCTCATTGACGTTGATTGCATCAGCACGCTATCCAAATCGCAGCCCTCGCTAGCGCAGATTCTTCGCATCCATGTCCAATTCCGATATTGAGATCGTCGTCGACGATCCGACCGCGCCCGAAGCCGGCTCACCTGCGGTCGTCAGTACCGGCGCCGTCGAGGTCGTCGTGTCGCTGGCGCTGCTTGCGTTCGCGATCACGCTCGGCTAGGAAAATTGGCGCACCGGCGCGTCATGGGACTCGACCGGACCGCAACCGGGCTATTTTCCGTTCTATCTGTCGGTGATCCTCGGCGGCGCCAGCCTTTACGGTCTCGGCACAGCGTTTGTCTCGCGCCGCGAAGCTGCTGAAACATTCGTTACCCGTGCCCAGCTTCGCCGCGTGATGGCGGTGTTCGTGCCGACATTTCTGTTCTGCCTCGCCACGCAATTCCTCGGGCTCTATGTCGCGAGCTTTCTCCTGATCGCAGGCTTCATGCGGCTGGTCGGCAAGATTGCGCTGTGGAAGTCGCTACTGACCGCCTTCATCTTCACCGCCGTGATGTTCGTGACCTTCGACATCGCGTTCGACGTCATCATGCCGAGGGGCCCGCTCGAAGCGGCGTTCGGCTACTGAGCGATCGACAGGATCTCGAGACATGGAAGCCTTCGGGTCTTGCTGCACGGCTTCGTCGTCCTGCTGACCTGGAAAACGCTGCTGCTGATGATGGTCGGCCTCGTGCTCGGCATCTTCGTCGGCGTGCTGCCCGGTCTTGGCGGACCGAATGGCGTTGCGATCCTGTTGCCGTTGACCTTCACGATGGATCCAACCTCGGCCATCGTGATGCTCTCCTGCATCTATTGGGGCGCGTTGTTCGGCGGCGCCATCACCTCGATCCTGTTCAACATCCCCGGCGAGGCCTGATCGGTCGCGACCACGTTCGACGGCTATCCGATGGCGCAACAGGGCAGGGCCGCGGAAACCCTGACCGCGGCGTTCACCTCGTCGTTTATCGGCTCGCTGGTCGCCGTGCTCTTGATCACGTTCCTAGCGCCGATGATCTCGTCATTTGCGCTGAAGTTCGGGCCGCCGGAATTCTTCGCCGTCTATCTCCTGACCTTCTGCTCATTCGTCGGTCTCGGCCGTGAAGCCAAGCACAAGACGGTGATCTCGATGTCGCTCGGGCTTCTGCTTGCCGGCGTCGGCATGGACACGTTGTCGGGCCAGCTGCGCATGACCTTCGGGTCAGCCGACCTGCTGCGCGGCATCAACTTCCTTGTCGCCGTGATCGGGCTGTTCGGCATCAGCGAAATCCTGCTGACCATGGAAGAACGTCTGGCGTTGCGCGGACACGCCGCCGGCATCAGCCTGCGCGTGGTGCTCTCGGCCTGGAAGGACCTGCCGAAATACTGAGCTCATCCTTCATCGGCTGCTGGCTCGGCATCACGCCGGGCGGCGCGATCGCGGCCTCGTTCATGGGCTACAATCTCGCCAAGCGCTTTTCCAAGGGCCCGGAGAGCTTCGGCAAGGGCCGTATCGAAGGCGTGTTCGCGCCGGAAACCGCGGCGCATGCGTCCGGCACGGCCGCGCTGCTGCCGATGCTCGCGCTCGGCATTCCCGGCTCCGGCACCGCGGCGATCCTGCTCGGTGGCCTGATGGAGTGGGGCCTCAATCCGGGCCCGCTGTTGTTCGTCGAGCACAAGGATTTCGACTGGGGCCTGATTACCTCGATGTATCTCGGCAATGTCGTCGGCCTCGTGCTGGTGTTGACCACCGTGCCGATCTTCGCCTCGATCCTGCGGGTGCCGTTTGCGGCCGTCGCGCCGATGATTGTGGTGTCCTGCGCGATCGGCGCCTATGCGATCCAGAATGCGATGTTCGATATCTGGCCGATGCTGGGCTTCGGCGTCGTCGGCTATTTCTTCAAGAAGATCGACATCCCGCTGGCGCCAGTCACGCTCGCATTGGTGCTCGGCAGCCGCGCCGAGGACGCATTCCGCCTCTCGATGATCGGATCGGGCGGCGACATGACGGTGTTCCGGTCGCGCCTGTGGCGGTCGGCGAAGGCCTGAGGCGTCACACCACCTTGCGCTGCCTGAGCTCGGCGATCTCGTCCTTGCCGAAGCCGAACTCGGCCAGCACTTCCTCGGTCTGCTCGCCGAACTCCGGCGGCCGCGCCGCCATCTTGCTCGGTGTCCGCGACAGCGTCACCGGTTGTCCGACCAGCTGGATGTGCCGGTTCTCGTCATTGGGCACGTGCTGGGCAATGCCGAGATGCTTGACCTGGGCATCCTCGAACATCTGGTCGATCGAATAGATCGGCCCGCAGGGAACGCCGGCCTCGTTCAATTCCTTGACCCAGGTCTCGGTGGATTTCTTCTCGGTGAGCTTGTTGATGGTCGCATTCAGCGCATCGCGGTTCTTCGAGCGCAGCGGGGCGGTGACGTAGTCGGGATGGCTGAAGAGTTCGGGCGCGCCGAGGGCCTGCGCGCAACGTTCCCAGATCCGTCCGCCTGTCGTGGCGATGTTGATGTAGCCATCGGAGGTCTTGAACACGCCGGTCGGAATCGAGGTCGGGTGATTGTTGCCGGCCTGTTTTGCGACTTCCTTTTCCATCAGCCAGCGCGCGGCCTGGAAATCCAGCATGAAGATCTGTGCCTGCAACAGCGAAGTCTGCACCCATTGGCCCTGGCCGGAGACCTCGCGTTCCAACAGCGCGGTCAGGATCCCGATCGCGCAGAACAGTCCGCCGGTGAGGTCGGCGACGGGAATGCCGACCCGCATCGGGCCTTCGCCGGGGGCGCCGGTGATCGACATCAGCCCGCCCATGCCCTGCGCGATCTGATCGAAGCCGGGCCGCTTGTGATACGGGCCGTCCTGCCCGAACCCGGAGATGCTGCCATAGACGATCTTTGGATTGATTTGGCGCAGGCTCTCGTAATCGATGCCGAGCTTGCCTTTCACGTCGGGCCGGAAGTTCTCGACCACGACGTCGGCCTGTTCCGCCAGCCGCTTGAAGACCTCAAGTCCTTTGGGGTCCTTCAGATTGAGCGTCATGGCGCGCTTGTTGCGGTGCAGGTTCTGAAAATCGGATCCTTGGCGCGCCCCGCCAAGCTGTTCGCCGCCGGCATCCTCCAGCAGCGCATCGATCTTGACGACGTTGGCGCCCCAATCCGCGAGCTGCCGGACGCAGGTCGGTCCGGATCGGACACGGGTCAAATCCAGCACGGTGAAACGGGACAGCGCTTGGGATGCATGAGGAAAGGGCATTGAGACACCTCTTGTTTGGCGGGCCGATCCGGAAATTACGCCCTGTCTGGCTTAGACAATTTGGCAGGCTTTTCCAACTGTTAGGCGTTATGGCCTGGAAACGATCGTTCGGCCGAGGGCGGCGTTCCCGGCCCCGGATACGGCTGGGCTGATGCGATATCCGCAAATCTACGGGGCCGTCCGACTGGGGGCAGCGGGTTTATGGCTGAGTTCACGGCGGACATTTGTCCAGGCCATAGCGGCCGCTTCACCCCTAGTTTGATGATTCTCCAACGACACTTCCGCAAAAATGCGAAGTAACGAAATGCCCTTGGGGCCGTGTTATTCTCGACGTCTTCGTTAGTTGATTCATCCAAGAGTCGCCGAAGGATAATTCTGTGACTTCTCGTGAGCAAGATCTACAGTTAAGTGAAGCGTCCTCATTCTCGCGACACGATCTGTCCGAGTCTTGCATTTCGTTTGCCCTCGTTCGATGTAGAGGGCGCAGGGAAAGCCGGGCGCCGATGCACCCATGGGCCCGGTGCAACAAAAAGCACCGGGTAGGACCACAGGTGTAACCGGGAACTCCGGCCTTCCCTGCGCGATGGGTTACGGCTTATATCTGCTCTTCCCGGCGAAACCGGGCTTTCTTGTCATCGTCGCCTGTAGGAAGCACCTGCTTCCTACGAACTTCCAGCCTGCCAGTGGAGCTCCGGACCACACGACTTCGCCGTCCGCGTCGCATGCGCTCGTCAGTCGCACGCTGAGCGTCCACCGCATTCCACCGCGCGTTTCTTACGTGCGCTCGCCCCTCAATCGGGTGGGACGGGCCAAAATTATACTTCAGATAAACCGAAATATTTCTGATGCGGGAGATTGCGCCCTCGGGCAAATCAGCGGTAGCGGCCTGACCGCTCGGCACCGCCAGTGGTTCGGTTCTGATTCCAATCCGAGCCGAAAATGCTCTAGTGTCGGCACCGGCGCTACGTGATGGGATCGATGATGACCTGCCTTGAGGATTTGAGCCAGACGACCCGCAGCCTTCTCTCGTGGCTTTCGGCTCTCGTGGCCGCGATGGCCGTGCTGATGCTCACGACCGGTAGCGCACCGGCGCAATCGCTGAGTCGGGGCGTATCGGCCCTCGATCGGCAGGACTATCAGCGGGCGTCAAGGATCTTCATTCCGCTGGCCGAACACGGCAATCCGTCCGCGCAGGCCTATCTCGGTTTCCTGTTCGAGACCGGCCGAGGCGTCCCGCAGAACTACACGGAAGCCGCGATGTGGTATCGCCGCGCCGCCGAACAGGGCGACAGCGTCGCGCAATATTCGCTCGGCCTGCTCTATGACCGCGGCCAGGGCGTGCCGCGCGATATCGTGGAGGCCGGCAAATGGCTCAATCTGTCGACCGCCGCCGCACCGCCCAAGGCGCGCGAGGCGCGGCAGCGCATCCGCGATGCCGTCACCAGCAAGATGTCCCGAGGCGAAGTGGCGCAGTCGCGGCAGCGGGCGTTGGAATGGGCGCCCACAAGGGAGCATTGACGGGCGGGGGCTGGTCAGAAGGACCAAAGGCAAGCTGCACCCGCCTGCAAATAGATGGCGTGAACTCAGGTTGCCACGCTCACCGCTCCCTTGTCTGTCCATGCCGGCGTTGCCCGACGCCATCAAGCCAATAAGGCCGGGAGATCGACCGAAGGCTTCGCACGGAGATACTTGGGGGCGCCGCCGAGCAGGAAGCCAAGCCTTTCAGCGGACGGAAGAGAGGGAAGCGCTTTGCCGAACGGCTGGTTCCGGTGACCAACATTTCGCTGAAGTCGCCACCAAACGCTGCCGCCAAGGTGTATGCATCGGCCTCAACCGCGATGCGGCCGGACTCCGTCGGCACATTGGCACCGCGCGCCCATATCATCGCGGCTTTCTGGCTTCCGCGCAGGTCGTGGGCCTCGGCTTCAAGCGATAGGCTGCCCAATCCGACGGGAATGCGCGGAAACGGGACGGGTACACCAGGAAGGAGAACGTCCTTCGCTACGGACAATCCCTTCGACATTCCGACCGCGACGGAGTCGGTCGGGGTCAACTACGTAACGACGGCGTGGACGGTCAGGTCGGCCGGCTCTGATTGACCTACGACTTCGAAGCGTTCGCTGAAACCTGCGCACAGCAATCGGTCGACGGCGTGGGTCACAAGGGCTGATCCGCCCTGAGAGATGTGTGTTCAGGCGGCTCCGAGAAAGCTGTCGGAATGATCCTCACTGTTTTCGCAGCAAGTACGTCCTCCTTGCTCACCCTGAGAAGCGAACGCGTCAGCAGGCCATCAGACTGCTCCAGGTCGCCGTAGGATTGAAGCGAACCAGCTCGATCCAGGGCAGCCGTGGCGCAGCCTGCGGCCTGCAAGCCAAGGAAGATCGCGCTCAATCGGCTTGCCCCCCTGGCTAAGCCTCTTCCGGGACCACAGCTCGAAGAAGGCGGCAGGCGCCCGGTGGCAAGGTATATTCAAGCCAAATTCAACAATCTAAGAGCTGAGATCGGTTAGTCGTTGGCAGGCAACGCCGCGACAGCGAGACGAAGGCATCGACGGAAGCCATCGCAACGAGCCGGAGGCGCTCGCGGCGGTCCTTGGCCGGCCACAGTTCGCACGGTGCTTCATACACCGCCTGCTCATGCTGGAGAAAATTACCTTGTCGACGCAGACGCAGTGACTCATTTTCACGAACCATCTTCGCGATTGCAATCGATCGGCTCGATTGAAGCTGTTCGAGGCCTTGAGCAACGCTTCCCTCGCCACATCGAGCGGAGTGTCTGTAATCGATCCCTGCAAGACCGTCGCTTTGAGAAAAGCTTCGTAACCCTCCAAATGAGCAACCAGGATGTCGTCCTTGCTTCTGAAATAATGGAAGAAGGTCCGGCGGGATATCCCGGAAACCGCAGCGATTTCGTCGAGAGTCGTTGCTTCGTAGCCTTGGATAGAAACAGCTCAACACCGATACCCGCGATGCGCTGAAGCGTCGCGCGACGATACAGTTCGCGCAGTGTTTCCGCCGATGGCCGGCTTGCATCATGAAAAGCGGACACCCGCGGGTTGTGAGCAAATGTCCTAGCCCAGCAGCGCCTCGGCCAGCCAGCCGAGCCAGATGGCGGGCGCCAGGAACAGGCCGAAGGGCAGGAAGGCGTTCGATCTCAGCGGCCGCCGCAGCAGCACGCCATTGGCGAAATAGGCCGCCAGCGCGGCCAATGTTGCGGCCTCGAACACGGCAAACACGGTGACCAGACCGAGCCAGGCGCCGGCAACCGCGGCGAGCTTGATGTCGCCGAGCCCAAGCCCGTCGCGGCCGCGCCAAGCCCGGTAGGCCGCCATCAGCGCCAGGAACGGCAGCGCGATAGCGAGCGCCCGGCCGGCCGCCCAGAGCAGCCCAAACCAGCCGGCGTCCGGGCCCACGGTGGCGGCCCTGAGCAGCGCCAGCCCCGCTGCGGCCCCCGACAGCTCGTTTGGAATGATGTAGCGTCGTGCGTCCGTGGCGGCGATCGCCAGCATCAAGGCGCCAAGGAATGCGCCCAGCAAGCCGTCCGGCCCGGGCGCGGCCAGCAAGCTCGCCGCCACGACGGCCACCAGCGCGATGGCGAGGCTGAATTGGCGGAGCGCGTCGTTCATGATCACCGGATCAGGCCAGCGGGGCACATCGCCGGCGGTCGGGGCCGAAATCCCGGGCTTGTGGGCGGCGGCCGCTAATGCGGCTGCACCCCGGGCGGGGTCGTCACGACCACGGGATTGCTGGTCCCCACCAGGCGGCTGTTCATCTTGCTGCGCATCTCCTCGGCGATCACGCGCGCATCGACGGCGTCGCGGATCATGGTCGGGCGGATGAACAGGATCAGTTCGGTGCGCGCCCGCGAGGTGACCTGATGCGAGAACGCATCGCCCATGCCGGGAATCTCGTCGAGGACCGGGATGCCCTGGCGTTGCTTGTTCTCGGTCTCGCTGATCAAACCTGCCAGAAGCACGGTCTGTCCGCTCGCGACGGCGATCGAGCTCTTGACCCGGCGCTGCGCAATCGTCGGCGTCAGGCCGTTGGCGCCGGTGGAGGAGACGCTGGAGATCTCCTGCTCGACGTCGAGCACGATATGGCCGTTGGAATTGGCGCGCGGCTGCACGCGCAGGATGATGCCGGTGTTCTTGTAGTCGATGGTGTTGACGACGGTGTTGTTGGCGGTCAGGACGGTGGCGGTGCCGGTCGAGAACGGCACCTGGTCGCCGACCTGCAACGTCGCCACCTGATTGTCGAGCACGACCAGCGACGGGTTGGATAACACCTTGACGTCCGTGACGTTGTGCAGCGCGTCGAGGATGACGCGCGGCGAGTTTTCCGAGCCGATCAGGAAGTTGAAGCCGGGAAGCGCGCGTGACAGCAGCGCGCTGGCGGCGGCGTTCACGGCGTTGCTCGGCGGTTCGACACTGTTGGTGCTGCCGCCTCCGGTCGAGACCGTGTTGGAGATCGAACCTTTCTGGCTCGCCAGGAAGAACTGCACGCCGTAGTTCAGCTGATTGTTCAGCGTCACCTCGGCGATGGTCGCCTCGATGGCGATCTGGCGCTGCGGCCGGTCGATCTGGCGGATGGTCTGGTCGACGATGCGCTGCGAGTCCGCATTGGCGTAGACCAGCACCGCGTTGTTGGTGACGTCGGCGGTGATCCGGACGTTGGGCAGGAAGCTGCTGACGGACGCCTTGTTGCCGGATGCTGAATTGGCCGACAGCTGGTCCTGGCCGGCCGAGGGGGCGCCGCGCGTGTTCAGCGCCGAACTGCCGCCGCCACCGCCGCCACCACCAACACCGCCGCCGGTGACCGGCGTGGCCGCTCCAGACGCCGCGGTCGGCACCGCGCTGAGCGAGGCGATCGGACTGCTGCCCGACGAGGACGCGGAGATGCCCGAGCCCGGTGCGAGCTGGCTGGCGCCATTGTCGAGGGACGACGAGTTACCGCTTGGGGCGATCAGCATATCGGTGAGCAGCGCCACCACCGTCTTCGCATTGCCGTAGCGCAGCGGATAGGATTTCAGATTGACCGCATCGGTGTCGGAGCGGTCGAGCCGCGCGATCCAGGTGGCGGCGCGTTTGAGATAGTCGGGCTTCTGGCTCACCACGAGGACGGCGTTGAGGCGGTTGATCGCCTGGAACTTGACGACATTGGCGCTGAGGCCGCCCTCGCCGGAATCCATGATCTTCTCAAGCTCCGTTATCAGCGGCTCGGGCGATGAGTTATGCACCGGGAAGATGCCGACCGATTGTCCGCGCATCCAGTCGGCGTCGAAGCTCAGGATGGTGTCGATCGCGGACGCCCGATCGGAACCGCTGCCGGTGACGATCAGCGTGTTGCGCCCGTTGTCGGGTCGTACCGCGGTCGCCTTCACGCCGAAGCCATCGAGCAGCTTGAACATCGTCTGTGCCGAGACGTAGCGCAACGGCACCACGCTGATGCCCTGTCCGGCGCTGGCGGTGTCGCCGCGGTCGATGCTGCCGGGGCCGGCTTCCGCCGCGGGCAGCAGGCGGTAGCTGCCACTGTGATCGCGCACCAGCGCGACGCCCGACATCCGCAGCGCGTTCTCAAGAACGTAGATCGCGTCGGCTTTCGGAACCGGGCGGACCGAAGCCAGCGTCACGGTGCCCTGCACGCGCGGGTCGATTGTGTAACCCGCGTTCATGACGTCACCAAGAATGACCTTTGCGACGGTCGCGACCGGCGCATTCTCGAAATTGAGATCGTAGCCGTTGCCGCCGCCATCGCGGTCGGCAAGTGCGCCGCCTTGGGGTGTGGTGCCGTCGCTGAGATAGATCGCCGGCCGAGACGCGTTCTGCTGCCGGAGGCCGCCCGCGCCCGCGTCCATAGTTTGACGGGGCAGCAGGTCGATCGAATTGACTTTCTCGGTGATGTCCTGCGGGCTGGGATCTTTCGGGTTCTTCTCGACCGACTGGTCGGCCGTGACCATGCACGCGGTCAGCGCCAAGGCGGACAAAAATAGAACGAGCGGTCCAGCCAACCCTGAACGCAGGCGCGAAAGCGGGTGCACCACTTTGAACAAAGGACGCCTACCGATACGACAGTTGGAACTGAAACTACGTCCGATCCCCCACGGCCCGGACATTGGCAGATTTGCGCTGCGATTATGTTTTTGCTACTAGAAGAGTCAAGCGCTAAGGCCCTGTTGCTGCACGCGATCGCTGTTGTATTCCGGTAACAAAGTTAGCGGTGGGGATTCGATGCGCGATCTGTCCGCAGAGACCTTCCGACAGCATCTCCTCGAAAAATATTCCTTGCCGCCACGCGCGCGTGCTCGTGCACAACATCCTGCCAATTCAACCCTGGCGCGTCCCTTGCGCGAGTTGTGGGAGGCGACCGATCTGTCGGCTGCCGAATTCGCCGACGAGGTCTCCGATTATTTCGGCGCGGTGCGCCTGAGCCTGCCGCAATTGCTCGCGGCAACGCCGTGTCTGGACGGATTTTCGCGTCGCTTCCTGCGCGAGTCCACGGTCTTCCCGTTCCGCGCCCCGAATGGCGGCTATCGCATCGCGGTCGCCGATCCCTCCGACACCGCCGCCATTCGCGCCGCCGAGATCGTGTTCGGCGAGCCGGTCGAGGTCGCCGTGGCGTCCTTCGAGGATGTCACGACAGTGCTCGACCAGCGCATCGAGGCCGCTGACGCCGGCGCTGAAGAAAGTGCGAAGGGATCGAGCCAGCAATCCGACGACGATATCGAAAGCCTGCGCGATCTCGCCAGCGGCGCGCCGGTGGTGCGCGCGCTCAACGATCTGCTCGAGCGCGCCGTCGAGCTGCGCGCCAGCGACATCCACATCGAGCCGTTCCGCACCGGTCTCGTCGTCCGCTTCCGCGTCGACGGTCTGCTGCGCGCGATCCCTTCGCCCTCGGGGATCCCACCGCAGGCCTTGATCTCGCGTGTGAAAATTCTCGCAGGGCTGAACATTGCCGAACGCCGCCTGCCGCAGGACGGTGCGGCGCGCGTCCGCGTCAGCCGCGCCGAGCTCGACGTCCGCGTGGCGACGATGCCGACGCAGGGCGGCGAAAGCGCCGTGATCCGCCTGTTGCCGCGCGATCGCGGCCTGCTCGAGATGAGCAGGCTCGGGCTCGCCGCGCGCGACGAGACCATCCTGTCGCAGCTATTGGCGCTGCCGCATGGCATGATCGTGGTAACGGGCCCGACCGGCAGCGGCAAGACCACGACGCTTGCCACCATGCTGTCGATCCTCAACGAGCCAACACGCAAGATCCTGACCATCGAGGACCCCGTCGAATACGAAATTCCGGGCATCAACCAGTCGCAGGTGAAGCCCTCGATCGGGCTGACCTTCGCGTCGGCGATGCGCTCGTTCGTCCGCCAGGACCCCGATGTGATCATGGTCGGCGAAATCCGCGACGCCGAGACCGCGCATATCGCGATCCATGCCGCGCTGACCGGCCATCTCGTCCTGACCACGCTGCACACCGAGACCGCGGCGGCCGCGGTGCCGCGGCTGATCGATCTCGGCATCGAGGGCTTCCTGCTGAAGTCGACCTTGCGCGCGGTGGTGGCGCAGCGGCTGGTGCGCGTGCTGTGCGACCGCTGCAAGGTGCCGCACACGCTCTCGAGCGCCGACATCGGCAAAGATCCGCGCTTTGCCGTGATCGGCTTCTCGGCCGGCGAGGTGATTCACGAGGCCGGCGGTTGCGAACGCTGCGGCGGAACCGGCTATCGCGGCCGCAACGGCGTGTTCGAAATCCTCGAAATGAGCGATGACGTGCGCAGGCTGATCGGACCACAGACGGACTCGCACTCCATCGACCAGGCGGCGATGGCCGGCGGCATGACCACGATGCTGGTGGATGCGGTCGCGAAGTGCCGCGCCGGCATGACCACCGTGCCCGAGGTGTTCCGCGTCACGACGATCCGGTGATGTAATGCCGAGCTACCGCTACCGCGCAATGAACCCCGACGGCGAACTGGTCTCCGGCGCGATCGCGGCGCCCGCACCCGGCGACGTCGCGGCCAGAATCGAGCGGCTGGGTCTCGTGCTGGTCGACAATGTCACGCTGGAGGAGGGCGGCTCGGCGGGCGGCGCCTTCAGCCTGTTCAACAAGCCGAAACCGGAGGACGTCACGATCTTCACCCGCGATCTCGCGTTGCTGCTGCGTGCCGGCGCGCGGATCAATGACGGGCTCGAACTGCTCGCGGCCGACCGCGATTTCGGCCGGTTGCGGCCGGTGGTCGCCGACATCCGGTCCCGCGTCGTGGCCGGCGAGAGTTTTGCCGAGGCGCTGGCGCGGCATCAGGGATTGTTTCCGCCGATGTATGTCGCGCTGATCCGGGTCGGTGAGGCGTCCGGCTCGCTCGACCGCGTGCTGGAGGTGCTGGCCGACGAACGCAGCCGCTCCGAGACGCTGAAGCGCCGGCTCAGCGATGCCGTGCGCTATCCGCTGTTCGTGCTGAGTGCCGCCGGTTGCGTGCTGCTGTTCTTCCTGACCTTTGTGCTGCCGCAGTTCGCCAGCGTGCTGCAGGATTTCGGCGCCAAGGTCGATCCGATCGTCCTCGGCGTCCTCAATCTCTCGACGTTCCTGCGCGCCAATTCGGATGCGGTACTGGCGACCCTGGCCGCGGCGATCGCGGTGGCCTGGTTGTTGCTGAGGCGGGAAGGGGTCCGCCACGGCCTGATGACCGCGGTGACCCGGCTGCCGATGATCCGGGAGGTGACGAAATATTACCGGACCTCGCTGTTCTGCCGGAACCTCGGGCTGCTGCTCGGCAGCGGCGTCAATTTGACGACGACGCTGCGCATCCTGGTCGACATGATGGCGTCAATCGGTTCGACTACAGTATGGACGGATGCCGCCGATCGGGTCCGGCATGGGGCGAAATTGTCGGACGCGCTGGCCGACACCGACGCGTTGCCGGCAATGGCGGTGCGTATGCTGCGGCTCGGCGACGAGACCGGGCAGTTGCCGATGCTGGCGGGCCGGGTCGCGGAGTTCTATGAGGCCAAACTGCAGCGCACGCTGGATCGCGTGGTCGGGATCGCCGGCCCCGCGGCGATCATCGCGATCAGCTTCGTGGTCGGCGGATTGATCGTGTCCGTGATGACGGCGCTGATGTCGGTCAGCCAGCTCGTCGATTGAGGTCTGTTGAGTGGAGGTTGTTTGGGATGAAGATATTGCAGAAATCCGTCGCGAGGCCGGCGCGCCTCCGGCACAGGTCCGAAGCCGGCTTCACGCTGGTCGAGATGCTCGTCGTCATCGCCATTATCGGCCTCATCATGGGGCTGGTCGGGCCGCGGGTGCTGAGCTATCTCAGCGAGTCCAAGACCAAGGCCGCGAAAATCCAGATCGAGAGTTTCTCCAGTGCGCTCGATCTCTATTATCTCGACCTCGGCCGCTATCCGAACAGCAATGAGGGGCTCGCTGCGCTGGCCCGCGGCAACAATGCGCCGGGCTGGAACGGGCCATATTTGCGCGGCGGCCTCGTGCCCAACGATCCCTGGGGCCATGGCTACATCTATCGCTCGCCGGGCGAGCGCGCGCCCTATGACATCATTTCGCTGGGTTCGGACGGCCAGGAGGGCGGCAGTGGCGCGGCATCGGACATCGTCAGCGGCACACGCTGATCGGGCGCGAGGCGAGGCGGGTTTCGCGCTGATCGAAATCCTCTGCGTGCTCGCGATCATCGCCATGCTTGCGGCGATTATCCTGCCGGGGATTCCGCGTGCCACCTCGCGGGCACGGCTGGAGAGCTATGCGGTCGCGACCGCGGCGCTGCTGAAGGCCGACCGCAGCGCGGCCTTGCGCCGGCACGCCCAGATCGCAACGCTGGTGGATGCCGAGGGCCGCGCGATCCGCTCTGGCGCGACCGGCCGCATCGTCCGGCTGCCCAATGACGTCACCATCGACACAACGCTGGCGTCGCGCTGCGCGGACCGCGGTGCCGGCCGCTCGATCGACTTCTTTCCGTCAGGGATGTCCTGCGGCGGGACGATCGCGCTGGCGCGGCCCGGCATGGGATACGAGGTCCGCGTCAACTGGCTGACCGGGGGGGTCGATATTGTCGTACAGACGCAAAAGATCCTCTGACGGGGAGCGGGGCTTTACGCTGATCGAGACGCTGGTGGCGCTGGCGATCATCGCAGCCGTGCTGGCCCCGATCGGGGCCGTGATCGCCACCACGGTGCAAGGCACCCGTGTGATCGACCAGAAGCTTTCGCTGAGCGGCGCCGCCGAAACCGTGCTCGCCGGACTTCCGGGGCGCAGCGCGCTGAAGCCGGGACAGCAGTCCGGCGCACTTGCCGGGCATCGCTGGCGCATCGACGTCGCGCCGATCAATGCCGCCGCTCCGGATGCTCCGCCGAGCCGCTTCGTGCCGCTTGCAATCAACATGCGGATGCAGGGGCCGGGCGGGGCGCAGATCCAGGTCACGACCGTGCGCCTGGTGCCGAACGTCGCCGCTGAACCGGGGCCGAAAGCGGCCGAGCCGGGACCGAAGGCTGCCGAATGAGACGGCGACGATCATGGCGTGTCTTCTGGCGTGATCTTTGGCGCGATGAGGCCGGCTTCACGCTGCTCGAGGTGCTGCTGGCGACGCTGTTGATGACGGTGATCCTCGGCGCGCTCGCCACCGTCACGGCGCAATGGCTGCCGAACTGGAACCGCGGCATCACCCGGGTGCAGCGCGCCGAACGGCTGGCGATCGGGCTGGAGCGGGCGCTGGCCGATCTCTCGGTCGCCGAGATGGTGCCGATGAGCGGGGATGGCAAGCGGCCGCTGTTCGAGGGCAGCGAGCTCTCGGTCAGCTTCGTGCGCACCGCAGTCGGCCCCAACATCCATCCCGGCCTCGAGATCATCCGCCTGATCGAGAAGGCCGATGCCCAGGGGCTGGCGCTGGTACGCGAGCGCGTGCCGTTCCGCCCGATGCCGGCGGAAGCGCAGATCCGGTTTGTCGATCAGGTGGTGCTGATCCGCGCGCCGTTCCGCGTGACCTTCGCCTATGCCGGGCCCGACCAGGTCTGGCACCCGACCTGGCACGATCAGCTCGAGTTGCCACGCACGGTCCGCGTCTCGGTGCGCGATGCCGGCACCGGGCAGGTGCTGGCGGTCTCCAGTGCCGCGATCGTGCATATCAACGCGCCGGCGGAATGCGCTCGCGCCAAGAGCGTGGCGGCCTGCATCGCGGCGCGGGCCAATCCTGCTGTCGACAAGAAGGAGGAGCAGCTTTGACGACCGCGCCCGGCCATGCTGGACGGCAGGGATCGGAGCGTGGCTTCATCGTGATCGCGGTGTTGTGGATCCTCGCTGCGCTCGCAGCACTGGTGCTGGTCTATCTCACCTACGTCACCAACACCGCCGTGGTCGTGGCCGGCAGCACCGACCGGATCCAGGCCGAGGCAATGGTCACGGCCGGCCTCGAACTGACCGCGCTGAAATTGTTGGGCGACACCAACACCACGCGGCCGAGCAGCGGGATCTTCAACGCCCGGGTCGGCCCCGGCCGGGTGTTCGTGACCTTCCGTTCCGAGGCAGCGCGGGTCGATCTCAATCTCGCGTCGAAGGGGCTGTTGTCAGGCCTGATGGCGGGGTTCGGCGTCAGCCCGTCCGATGCCGACATCTACGCCGACCGCATCCTGGCCTGGCGGGCGCCGACCGAGCTTGGTGACAGCGATCCCGAAACGGTGTTCTACAGGACCTCGGGCGTCGCCTATGCGCCGCGGCATGCGCCGTTTCCCGCGCCCGAGGAGTTATGGCTGGTTTATGGCATTCCGCCCGCGTTGGTCGAGCGCATGCTGCCGTTCGTAACCGTGTTCAGCAATGTGGCGCAGATCAACGTGCTCGACGCCGCGCCGCAGGTCCTGGCGGCGCTGCCGAACATGACGCCGCAGGCGCTGCAGGACCTGTTGTCGCAGCGCAGCGACCCCACGGTCGATCGGCGCGCCCTGATCGCCGCGAGCGGCGGCGAAGGGGTGACGCTCGCGGCGTCCACGGCCTACCGCGTCACCGTCGATGCCGAGTTCGGCGACGGCAGGCGCCGCAGCAGCGAGGTGGTGATCCTGCTTCTCGAAAGCGGCGACGAGCCCTATCGTGTATTGTCGTGGCGCAACAATTCCGACGGCAGCACGGCGTCGCAAAGGACCTCCTCCAGATGACCACGTTTTCGACCATCCGCGCCGTGCTCAGCGCCTGGACCGGAAGCGTCGCGAACGCGATCATTGCGTGCCTCAATCGCATCGTCTCGCCGCGGGTGGTTCGTCTGGTCGAGGGCGACGACGGCGGCTTTGCCGTGGAGGCGACCGGCAAGGTCGACAACCTTCCCTCGCGCATCGCCTACGCCGACGGCGCGCTGTCGGCGCCGAACCTCGCGCCGCTGTTCCGCGGCAGGCGGGTCGAGATCATCCTGCAGCCGAGGCGCTTCCTGTTCCGGCCGCTGGAACTGCCGGCGCGGGCGGCGGATTTCGTGGAAGGCATCGTGCGCGCGCAGATCGACCGGCTGACGCCGTGGACTGCGAGCGAGGCGGTGTTTGGCTGCACCGTGCCGGTTGCCGGCGGCAGCGACACCATCAGCACCATGATCGCGGCGACCACGCGCAAGGTCGTGACCGGCTACGCGCAGGCCGTGGCTGCGTTCCATCCATCGGCGGTCGCGGTCTGCACCGGCGTCGAGGGCCACGCGGACCCCGTCAAAGTGTTCGAGCAGAGCGCGCGCGGCCATCTCGATGCGGCACGGCTGAGCCGGATGCTGCAGACCGTGCTCGGCGCCGTCGCCGTGGTCGCGGTGGTATCGGGCGGCGTGTCCGCCTACGTCGCTAGCAGCCTCGGCGCCCAGGAGGAGGAACTGGCGCGGCAGATCTCGACGCGCCGCGCGGCGATCCGCGGCGGTGCCGATGGCGGCGACCGCTCGCCGGTCGCGGTGCTGGAGCGGCGTAAATACGAGAGGCCGGCGAGCGTGATCGTGCTGGAGACGCTGAGCCGTGTGTTGCCCGACCACACCTATGTCACCGAGCTGCATCTGGCCGGCAACAAGCTGCAGATATCGGGCATTACCAGCGACGCACCGTCGCTGATCCCGCTGATCGAGCAGTCGCAGCACTTCACCCGTGCCACCTTCTACGCGCCGACCACGCGCGCGCCGTCCGATCCCGGCGAGCGCTTCCATATCGAGGCCCGGGTCGAGCCGAAGAACACCGTCGGCAATACGGGGGCGGGGACGCCATGAGTGCGGGCAACCTCGTGACGCGCACGCTCGTGCAGTCGCCGCTGATCGCGGTCGTGCTCTATCTCGCGGTGCTCGGTGGGCTCGTGACCGCGAGCGTGGTCGCGATCGCCGACATCTTCGATCACCAGCGCGCGCTGGCCCAGACCTCGGACCTGCTCGAGCAATTGCGCGGGCGCAAACCGCGCAGCGTCGGCGCGCTATCGGCCGACCATCCCGGCGTGCCGTTCCTCGAGGGGCCGACCGTAACGGTCGCGGGCGCGGCGCTGTTGCAGCGGGTCGCGGCCGCGATCGGCAATGTCGGCGGCACCGTGCAATCCTCGCAGGTCGACGTGCTCGGCACCCAGGCCAAGGACGGCTTCGTCGGCCTCGTCGTCAGTTGCGAGATGGAGCAGCCGGCGTTGCAGAAGCTGCTGTACGACCTTGAGGTCGGCATGCCATTCCTGTTCGTCGATCAACTCGACGTCCAGGTGCCCCAGACCACCACCATCAGCGACAACAACACCGGACGCATTCGCGTCGTGCTCGGCGTCTCCGGGCAGTGGGTGGGCGGCAAATAGACAACGAGCGGCAGCAGGGCGCTTACGCAACCTTCGGCGTGTCGATCGGCTCGGCCACCAGCTTCACCCCGAGCGAATTCATGACCTTGCGGACGGTCTCGAACTCCGGCCGCGCCGTTTCCTTGAATGTCTTGTATAGACTCTCTCGCGACAGTCCGGTGGCCTTCGCGATGTCGGCGATTCCCTTGGCACGCGCCACCGTGTCGAGCGCCGTACAGATATAGGCCGGATCGTCGGTCTCGAGGGCTTCGGTCAGGTAAGCCGCAATCGAAACCGGGTCCTTCAGATAGTCCGCCGCGTCGAACTTCGAAATCTTGACCATCGTGCCGCCTGTCAGAGTTGTGCCGCGATTTCCCTGGCGCGTTTGATGTCGCGGTCCTGAGTCGATTTGTCCCCGCCACACAAGACCAGAATGATGCGTTGTCCCGTTTGCTTGTAGTACATGCGGTATCCCGGACCGTATGCCAGTCGCATTTCGCTGACGCCTTCGCCCACCGGCCTGACGTCTCCGGGATTGCCGAGACCAAGCCGCTCTATTCGGGACGCGATCCTGGCGGCGGCTCGCCGGTCTGGAAGGTTTGAAAGCCAACTATCGAACAGGTCGGTTTTCAGGACCCCCAAACATCGATGTAGCCTATAGGCTACAAATCCCGCAATGTCAACAGAGTGCCGCCGTTCCAGGTGTAGCCAGCGGCTACCAGCTGTACTTGGCGACGCCCTTGCCGGCGTAGCTCGTGACGTTGTCGGAGAACTCTCCCTCGAAGGTGGCGGCGAGCGAGAACCCGTTCAGCCACTTCACCTCGGCGCCGGCGCTGACCAGCCCGGCGTCCGGATTGGCGCGTGCACCGTTGACCACGAAGTTCGAACCCGGCAGCGACTGGAAGATCGCGCTCACCGAGCGGTCGTTGTCGTAGTCATGCGCCCAGGCGGCGCGGCCGCGCAGCGTCAGCATCGCGTCCTGTAGCGCGTAGGATTTGTCGGTGCGCAGGCCGAGCTCGGTGCGGGTCGCGGTCGTGGTCTGGCTTGCATAATTGAGCGCGAACATCGGCGTGCCGACCAGGGCGGTTTCGGCGTAGGACGGCAGGTGGAAACTGACCACCTGGGCCGCCGCATAGGGCGTGAAGGCGACCACCGGCGTCACAAAGCGGTAGCCGCCTTCGAAGCGGGCCGAGAACGACTCGGCCTGGAAGCGGCCCTGCAGCTGGTCGAAGCCGGCCAATGTCACGTTACGGGTGGTGGTGACGTCGTGCCAGCCATAGGCCAGCGCCGCCGACAGATAGGCCGCGCCGATATTCTGGCGGCCGTACACGCCGGCCTGGAACAGGTCGGCCGAGCCGTTGCCGAGGCCATTCGCCAGCGAATAATTGGTGCCGCCGCCGCCGAGCGCGAAGCCGATCAGCGAGTCCGGCGAGACCTTGTAGTCGGCGCCGCCAGCGACGCCCCAGACCCGCGACGTGGTGTCCCGCGAGCCGACCACCGCATTGCCGTCGGTCTTGGCCGATCCGCCATAGCCGGCCGCCCAGACGCTCCAGCGGTTGAGGGGCTGCGGGGCGAACAGCGGAGCCTTGGTCGCCATGGCGTAGGCGGCGCGCTCGCTGGCGGTTGCCGGACGCTGGTCGGTATAGGCGTTGCCATCGTCGGCAAAGTGCGAGGCGCCGCCCGGTGCCGCAAAGCCTGCGCCGCGGCTGGCGATCGTCGGATCGAGCAGCAAATTAAGGAACTGGCTGTCGGCATTGATCGAGGACTGGATCACGCCGGTACCGAGCTCGCCCGAAACGGCGGTCAATCCGGCCGCATTGAGCGAGGCAAAGGCCGTCGGGATCGAGCCGGTGGAGTTGAAGAAATTGACCAGCGTGTTGGCGACGTTCTGCTGATTGATGTTCAGCCCGCTTGGCGATGGTGGTGTCGGCGGAGGAGGCGTTGGCGGTGTTGGTGGCGTTGGTGGCGGCGGGTTGTACGACAGCTTGACGTTCAGATATGCCTTGTTGGCGTCGTAGATCAGCGACGTCTGCAGGTTCGTCATGTTCGACGTGACGACTGAATTGAACGTGGTGCCGCCGAGTCCGCCGGCTGCGTAGAGGATGGTGTATTGCTTGTTGACGTAGCCGCCGGGCTGGAACACCGCGTTGACCTTCCCGCCGCCGAGATTGGCGATGCCGGTCACATTGGTCAGGCCGGACGTGGCCGGCGTGACCTGGACCAGGTAGCTCGAGGCTGCGGTGAAGGAGAGATTGCCCTGCACGGTGAGCGGTCCGAACACGCTGCCGCCGACCGATCCCGGCGCCAGCGTGCCGCCCATGATCGACGTGTTGCCGATGGTGCCGGAGCCGGTCAGCAGGGCGTTGGTCGTCACTGTTGTCATCGATGACGACGTAGTCGAGCCGTCGACAACCAGCGTGCCGTTGACAGTGGTGGTGCCGGTATAGGCGTTGATGCCGGAAAGGATCTGCGTGCCGCCTGCGATCACAAGGTTGCCGCCTGCGCCGCCATCGCCGATTACGCCGGCGAAGTTGCCGTTCGCATTGGTGATCGTGAGCGTGTTGCCGCCGAGATTGACTGAACCGGTCGCTGCGCCCGACAGCGACTTGATCGAGGTGCCTCCGCTGGTGAGGTTCGAGATATCGAAGATGCCGTTGTTGACGACGCCGCTGGAGGTGGCGATGCTGCCATTGGCTATGCCGGAGTTGACGAGGTCGAGCTCGCCGCCGGCGACGATCATCGTCGTGCCGGTATATGTATTGGTGCCGGCGAGTTGCTGGTCCGCGCCATTGGCAATGACGAGATTGCCGCCGGTGCCACCGCCGATGCCGCCGTCCTGAACGATGCCGGCGAAAAGGCTGCCATTGGTGATCGTGAGCGTCTTCGAGCCCAATGCGACGATGCCAACGCCGGCGACGTCGAACAGCGCGCCGACCGATGCGCCGGTATTGGTTTGCGAGATGTCGAAGGTCCCGACCTGACCAGGACCACCGGGCGAGAAGCCGACATAAGCCGAATTTGCGATCGAGCCGTTGCCTTTCAGCGCCAGCGTCGCGGTGGGATCAATCTGGGTGGCGTTGGCGTAGGTATTGACGCCGGACAGGGTTTGCGTTCCCCCCAGCACCTCGAGGCCACCGGTGCCTTGGATCGTGCCGGCAAATTCGGTTGAGCCGTTGCTGATGGCGAGGCTCTTGGCGCCCATGTTGAACACGCCGGCAGCGCTTCCGGCGAGCGTCGTGATCAGGTTGAATGATGCTGTCGTCCCGGAGATATCCAATATCCCATTCACGGTGACGACGCTGGAGTTCGCGATGCTGCCGCTTCCTGTCAGCGCCAGAGTGCCGCCATTGACGGTGGTGGCGCCGGTATAGGTGTTGGTGTTGGTCAGCGTCATCGTGCCGGTGCCGACCTTGGTCAGGCCGCCGCCGGCGCCGGAGATCACGCCATCCACCTGGGTGGAGAGATTGTTGCTGCCGGTGGTCAGCGTCTTGGAGCCGAGGACATAGCTGCCGGCGCCCTCGATCGAACCCGCGGTCATGCCGCTCGTCGCCAAGCCGGACACGTCGAACGTGCCGCCCGCATTGGTGATGAACCGCGCGTTGCCGCCGGTGCTCGATCCGCTGAAGATGGTCGTCGCAAGGTTGTTCGTCGTGATCGTTGCGGTGCCAGCGGTCGAGGAACCGGTGAAGCTCAATGTTTGGTTATTGGTGATATTTGCCGTCGATGCCGTGGCCGACGTGTCGAGGGTCAATGTGCCGTTGTTGATGATGGTCGAGCTGCCGGCAGACGTCGAATCGTTGAAATTCAACGTCAAGCCGTTCGTGATCATCGCTGATCCGGCGCTGCTGTTGGCGTTGAACTCGACGTCCCCAGACGTGTTATTGATAGTCGCGGTGCCTGCGGTGCTGGTGCTATTGAAGTTCAACGCTCCACCGCCGTTGATATTATACGTCACGGCTCCGGTGCCTGAGTTCGCGCTGCCTGCACCCGTAAAGACCATCGACGCGTTGACGTCGAAAGTCTGCGTGTTGGTCGAATTGTTGGATACCCCGGCGCCGTTCACGAGGAAGAAGTCGTTGGTGTTGATGATATAGGCTTGTGCGTTAGGCGCGGCCGTGAAGACGATGCTGCCGATATTGACCAGAGAGCTGCTATTGAGGTTGCTCGGACCGGTGTTGGTGAACGTCGCGGCACCGTCCGGGACGACGGGGGTGGACGTCCAGTTGGTACCGTCCGTCCACTCGTTGCTGGAAGCGCCGGTCCACGTGCCATCAACCGCATGTGCCGAGACGACGCCGAGCGCCGTGGTCGCGAGCAAGACCGCAATCGAATGGCGTGTCGCGGATCGCAATCCGCTCTGCACGTCCCGTCCGGGCAATTTCAGATCGGCCATAGCGCCTGTCTCAATATTATTGTTGGGTGAATGCGTCAGAACCAACTCGCAAATCAGCGCGACGAACTGCACTGATTTTAGCCATGGTCTCACAGGGTTACGACGGCTGGCAACGCGCTAGGGCAGCCTATGTCGGCGTTTTGGGGCGGGTGCCTGTGTATTTTAGTCGGCGTGACTGTTTCGCAACATTAGCGGCCTGGTCAGCCGGTGATGGCTTCGGGAGGTGGGCGGCCCCAACGTCCTCGGGCGGCCGATCGCGCCTGGTTGCTGGAATGAACCGGTACGGATAGGGTGGCAGCCGGTCGGTTGCGCCCGCGATCGTGCTTGGCGGCTGGCGTCAGGATCAGAATGGTCAGGTGGCCCAAAATCGCGACCTTCGCGCTGCTGTGCGGCACGACGGTTTCCGTCAGTGTCTTGCCGGAACTCCGGGCCGCGACCTCGTCGCTCGAGGTTCTCCCCGCTGACCGCGCCAGCGATGGCACCGATTCCGTCGATATCGGGGGCCTGAAGCCGCTTGGGCAGCCGATGCGGGAGCTGGCGCGACCATTGCCGAGCGGGAATCCACTGTGGGCGGTGCCGCTGTCGGCGCTGACAGCGACACAGGCAAGGCCGATCTTCTCGGCCTCGCGACGACCGCCGCAGCGTGCGGTGGTCGCCCCGACGGCCGAACCTGTCGTCACGCCGCCCCCGGCTCCAGTGAAACCCGAGCGCCCGGCGCTGGCGCTGATCGGGGCTGCCGTCGGCGATGGCGATGCGATTGCGGTGTTCCTCGACCAAGCCACGCAGAAGATCGTCCGCCTGCGACAGGGCGATAGCCATGCGGGATGGCAGCTCAGCGCCATTCAGGGACGGGAAGTCACCTTCAAGAGAGCCGGGCGCAGCGACGAGGTCCTTGCGATGCAGCGCCAAGAGGGCCGGGCGCCCGGGGGTGGGGGGGCGCCAGCGAAGCCGCAGCCATTAGCGGGTGCGCTCGACGGCTCGTACGCACCGTTCACCCCGCGCTCGACGCCGAAGAACGGCTTGCCGGACGGGCTTTGAGAGTCCGGGCCGGTTGTCACGTTCCGAGAATCGTCCCCAGACGTTTGCAAACACGCAGCTGCAGACTCTCGGTGATGCAATCCCCATCGACCCATCTGGTTTAGAACAATTTGGCGAGCCTTTCCAATTGTTCCGGCTCGGAAGGGCAGGATCAATCTCGAGGCGGCCCTAGCTTGACCCTCGACAATTGCTGCGTTGGCTGCTAGCCCGCTTGCTATACCGAGCAGTTTTTACCTTGATCGATGAGGTACTTGAGGCGCATCGAAGCGGTGGCCCGAAAGCTGACATGGCATTGAAGAAAGGTCCATCCGATCTGCTCGGCAACTCGGCATGGAATGCGATTGCCTTCGCGGTCGCGGTGCTGCTCAATCTGGCGATCCTGCCGTTCGTGATATTCCGTCTTGGCCTCGCAGCGTTCGGCGTCGCGGGCCTGGTGACGGCTTGCGTCGCCCCGGCCCTGATGTTCAGCAATGCGCTTGGCCTGTCGACGGCGCGCGAGCTCGCGCAACGGCTGGCGGCGTCCGATCGCGGCGAGGCGCGGCGCTACTTTGCAACCGCGCTGGCGCTCGCCCTCGTCGTCGGCAGCGTGATCGCGGCGCTGCTTTGCCTCGCCGGAGCGCCGCTCGCGCGGCTGGGATTTCATTTGGGCGGGCCGGCCGCCGACGATCTCCGGCTTGCCTTTGTGCTGGCCGGTATCGGCTGGCTGTTGCAGTGCCTGTTCATGGTCTTCCTTTCGTTGTTCACCGCGCGCCAGGATTACCGGCGGATCGCGTCGATCAGCGTCGCGGGCACGTTGGTGACGACGATGTCGATGTTGCTGTTGATCCCGCACGCGCCGCGCGCCTCGACGTTCCTCGGCTGCCAGGCACTGGGCTTTGCAACGAATTTGCTGATGGCCCTCGGCTGGTCGCGGCGCATGCTCGGTGAATGGCTGGCGCGGCCTGCGTTCGATCGCAACGCGCTTGCCGCGCTGGTCAAGCTTGGCAGTTGGCAAATGGCGGCGCAAAGCGGCGCGTTGCTTGCCGGGCAGGCGGACCGCTATCTGCTCGGAGCGCTGCTGCAGCCGCAATTCGTCGGATTCTACAGTGTCGCGCAGCGGCTGGAGGAGGCGGTCTATATCGGCGTGCTGAAGATCGGCGAAATCTTGTTCCCGTTCTTCAGTACGCTGCAGAAGGAGGCCGACGATCGCAAGGTCGACCTTTTGCTTCGCTCGTCCTGGATCCTCAACGTGCTCGCCGCGAGTGCGCTGGGCGGCATCATCCCCGTCGCCGGCGCACTTCTGTATCGATGGACCGGTGCCGAAGTCGCCGCCGAGGCGCAACTGGTGCTGGTGGTGCTGTCGATCAGCGGAATATTGGGGTCCAGCGCCAACGTGTTCGCGTTCTACCTGCTGTCGCAGGGGCGGTCGCGTTCCAACGCGCTGATCTCCCTGCTCACGGGTATCTTCACGCTAGCGACCAGCGCCATCGCCTTGCCGTATTTCGGCTGGCCGGCGGCCGGCTGGAGCACCTGTGTCGGCATGATCGCGCAGATGGTCACCACGGTGTTCCTGCTGCGGCGGACCTTCGAGGTGCCGGGCATCTGGTCGCGCGTCGTGCATTTTGTCCTGACGCCGCTCGGTGTCGGGATCGCGACCGCGCTGGCGCTGTATTCTCGCCTCGGCCACGTGTCATTCGACCACGCGCCGTCATGGTGGTATGTGGTGTCGCTGTATGCGGTGTCGGCGGCGGCGATCTTTGTCGCTACTGTTGCCGCGTCGCAACTCGGCCCCTATCGCGCGGTTTGCTGGCGGGATCTCCGCGCCATCGTGAGTCGCTTCTTGCCCTTCAAGACGGTCTAGACATGTGCGGCATCGCAGGCATCGTTAATCTTCGCGGCAGCCCCGTCGAGCCGGCCGATATCTCGCGGTTGACCTCGCTGCTCGCGCATCGCGGTCCGTTCGGCGAGGGCACCTGGTTCAACGCCAAGCGAAACCTGGCCTTCGGTCATCGCCGGCTTGCGATCATCGATCCTACCGACGGCGGTTATCAGCCGATGGCGTCAGGCGATGGTCGCCATGTGATCCTCTACAACGGCGAGATCTACAACTTCCTCGAATTGCGCCGCGAGCTCGAGGCGAAGGGGGCGGTGTTCCGCAGCCAGTCGGATACCGAAGTGATCCTCGCCGCCTGGCAGGCCTGGGGCGAGGACATGCTGCCGCGCTTCAACGGCATGTGGGCACTGGCGATCTATGACACGGTCACCGACGATCTGTTCCTTGCGCGCGATCGCTTCGGCATCAAGCCGATGCTGTATGCGCTGTCGCCCGAGCGCTTCGTGTTCGCCTCCGAGCTGCGCGCGCTGGCGCGCAGCGGCCTCGTCGAGGCGACGGTTGATACCGACGTGGCGCGACGGCTGTTGCTCGATCCGTTCGGAATCGAGGGCAGCAAGCGGACCTTGTTCCGGCAGGTGCGCCGCCTCCAGGGCGGCCACTGCATGTGGCTGCGGCAGGTGCGCGTCGAGGTGCGGCGCTGGTGGCGGACGGTGGATCACCTGGCTGACATCCCGACCAACGAAGCCGACCGCGTCGGGCGCTTTCGCGAGCTGTTCGAGGACTCCGTCGCCTTGCGCATGCGCAGCGACGTTCCGATCGGGACCTGTCTGTCCGGCGGCTTCGATTCCTCCGCGGTGATCTGCGCGATGGCGGCACACGAAAGGGCCGGGATGGGCCCGCGTGACTCGACCGCCTGGCGCCATGCGTTTGTCGCGACGTTTCCGGGGGCGATCAACGACGAGCGGCCGATGGCCGAGGAGGCGGCGGCCTGGGCCGAGGTCAAGCCCATCTTCCTCGAGATCGGGCGGTGCGATGCGCTCACCGACCTTGACCGGATCCTCGACGACAATGACGACGTCTATATCGGACTGCCGAGCGCGCCATGGCTGATCTATCGCGAACTGCGGCGCCAGAACGTCACGGTGTCGCTCGACGGCCACGGAGCGGACGAATTGATGGGCGCCTATTTACAGGAGGGCCAATCGGCCGCATTCCGAATCCGGAACGCCGCGGCCGCGCTGACCTCTCGATCCGCGCTGGCGCAGCGCGGGGTCGATTTCCTGCGGGCGCAGATGATCAAGCAACAGGGGCATTATTTCCTGCGCGGCGGCCTTGCCGAAATTCCCGCGCCGCTTCCGTTGGTCGCCGAGGACGACGAACTGCCGCGCGAGTGGGGCGCATTGAACCGGCGCCTCTATCGCATGTTCCACTCCACCACGCTGCCCACGATCCTGCGCAATTTCGACCGGCTCTCAATGGCGCACGGGATCGAGGTCCGGATGCCGTTCATGGACTGGCGGCTGGTGACCTATACGATGGCATTGCCGGAAGCGAGCAAATCGTCCGACGGCTACACCAAGGTAATAGCGCGGCAGGCGATGGCGAATCTGATGCCCGAAAGCATCCGGACCGCGCGCCGCAAGGTCGGCTTCAACTCGCCGATGCCGGAATGGCTGAACGGGCCGTTGGACGGCTGGACTGCCGATTTGCTCGGCCGCAACGTGCCGGCATTCACCGAGCTTGTCGACGAGGCGCCGCTTCGGCAAGCCGTCGGCCGCTTGACGGCGTCGCAGAGCTGGGATTGGGAGAGCGTCGGCCGGATCTGGCCCTATCTGAACATGAAATGGATGTTGGCAAGGTACGCGTGAGCGATGCGTCTGTTCCAGAATAGCGGCCTCTATCCGTCCTATCTGCCGCGGCTGAACCAGCTCGCCGCGAACGCGTCGAGCTTCGAGGTGCGGCGCGACGTGTTCCTGCACGATCGCTTCGGCGCGGCGCATTTCCTCAAACCGGTACTGGATGGGGCGCCGGAGGCTTTCTTCACCAATGGCGACGACGAGGTGCTACAGCGGCAATGGGCGCGTGCACAGGGCATGGCTGGGACGCCGAAATTGGAGGCCGTCCTGCTGGCGCAGATCGAGCACCACGCAACCGAGATGTTCTACAACCTCGATCCGGTGCGCTATCCGAGCGCGTTCGTTGCGAAGCTTCCTGGCTGCGTGAGGACAACGCTGTGCTGGCGCGCGGCGCCGTCGGGCAATGCCGACCTGACGGCCTATGGCGCGGTGCTCGGGAACTTTCCCTCGATCCTGGAATCATGGCGAGCCAAGGGATGCCGGGCCGAGTTGTTCTTTCCCGCGATCGATCCGGTGATGGAGGAAAACGGCCATGGCGAGCGGCCGGTCGACGTGGCGTTCGTCGGCGGATATTCGCGGCATCACAGCGCGCGGGGGAGGACGCTGGAACAGGTGGCAGCGCTCGCGTCCGGTCATCAGATCGTGTTCTGTCTCGATGCGTCGCCGCTGACGCGACTTGCTGAAAGCGCGGTCGGCCGGTTGTTGCCGCTCGGCAAGCACCGTCGCCCTGACTCGATCGCTGGGATCGCGCGGCTGCCGGTGTTCGGCCGCGACCTCTACAAGCTGTTCGGGTCGGCGAAGATCGTGCTCAACGGCGCGATCGACATGGCAGGAAACGATCGCGGCAACATGCGCTGCTTCGAGGCCATGGGGTGCGGGGCGCTGCTCGTATCCGACACCGGCAGCTATCCGGCGGGGATGGTGGACGGCGTCACCATGCAGACCTACGAGACCCCTGAGCAGGCCGCCGCGGCGATCCTGCGCAGCCTGCAAGACTGGCCGCAATCGGCCGGCATCGCCGCGCAAGGCAGGAAGGCTCTCCAGGAGACCTACAGCAAGGCCGCGCAATGGGCCCATTTTGTCGATCTCGCCGCACGGATTAAGCCGTGCTAGAGCGTTTTCGAGCGAAGTGGATACCGGTTCGCGTTAAGAAAACGCGTCGAAACAACAATCTGGCGCCCTGTTCCGATTCCATCGGAACGGAAAAGGCTCTAGAGCGGCGCATGGCCGGCCAGCGGGGCGGGCGATCGGGAATTGATGATGTCTGCGGGTGACGTGATCCATCAGCTGAAATGGGCGGCCGACGGGCTTGCCGTGCCGCTGTTCAAGCTGCGGCCGCGGCCGTTCGGCCCGGGCTATCAGACGGTCAAGCGCGACACCATCACCTCGGCGATCGATGCAGGCCTGCTGAAGGCCGGACACGATCTGCCGCAGGGCTACGGCATCGCCATGGACGAACGTGTCGTCGAATATCCGTGGGTGTATGCCCGGCTCAACAAGGTCGGCAAGATGCTCGACGCCGGATCGACCTTCAACCACGACTTCCTACTGCAGCGCGCACCGTTGCGCGGCGCGGATCTCACCATCATGACGCTGGCGCCCGAGAAAAGGTGCTATTGGCGCGACGGCTATTCCTACGTGTTCGGTGATCTCAGGAAGACGCTGTTCGGCGATCATGTCTTCGACACGGTCGCCAGCATGTCGACGATCGAGCACATCGGCCTCGACAACCAGATGCTCTACACCGGTGATCCGCAGGATGCGGAGACCGACCGGGACGGCTTTGTTCCGGCGGTGCAGGAGTTCAAGCGCATTCTCAAGCCCGGCGGCGTTTGCTTCATCTCGGTGCCGTTCGGCAAGAGGGACAATCTCGGCTGGTATCAGGTGTTCGATCTTGCCATGGTCGAACGGATCATCGAGGCGTTCGGGCCGACGTCGTCTCATGTCGACTATTTCGGCTATGCGCGGAACGGCTGGTCGCGCCAGAGCGCGGCGGCGCTTGCGGATGCCAGCGTCCACGACGTCCATAGCGGCAAGGGACGGGGCGACGACCTCGCGGCATCGTCGCGCGCCGTGGCCTGCCTGCAGTTAACGGCGTGAATCTCGATTACCTGATCCAGCGCCTGATCGGCCGCGCGACCTGCCGGCTGCAGCCGGACGCGGTGCTCGGTCGCCACGCCCGGATCAGAAACATCCGCGGCGATGCCGACCGAATCGTCGTCGGCCGGAACAGCCGCATCCTGGGCGAGCTGCTGACATTCGCGCATGGCGGAGAGATCAGGATCGGCGAGTGGTGCTATGTCGGCGAGGGGACCCGGATCTGGTCGGCATCCTCCATCGAGATCGGAAACCGGGTCTTGATCTCGCATTCGGCGAATGTGTTCGACAATCTCACGCATCCGCTGCGGGCCGCGGAACGGCACCGGCAGGTCCGGGAGATCTTTACGCGCGGTCATCCGTCCGAGATCTCGCTTGACGAGAGCCCGGTCCGCATCGGCGATGATGCCTGGATCGGCGCCGGCGCGATGGTCATGCGCGGCGTCACGCTGGGGCAGGGCGCCATCGTCGCGGCCGGCGCGGTCGTGACGAAGGACGTCCCGGCGTTTTCGATCGTGGCGGGCAATCCGGCCGTGCTGGTGAGGGAGCTCGCGCCCGATGAACGATGAGCGCAAGTTCACGACCTGGGAGGATGCCGTGGTCTGGCTCCGCCACCAGCCGGACCAGTATCAGCTCGTGCTCGACGCGTTCTACGACGATCCCCTGATCGGCGCTGCGAAGCGCTATTTCAGGAGCACCGAATGGCAGGCGTTCGCTTCGCTGCTCGCCGGGTGGTCCGGAACAGCGCTCGACGTCGGCGCCGGACGCGGCATTGCGAGTTATGCGCTCGCCCGCAGCGGCTTCGCTGTGACCGCGCTCGAGCCGGATCCAAGCGCTATCGTAGGAGCGGCGGCGATCCGCGAGCTGGCGGCGCAGGCGGAACTGCCGATCCAGGTGGTCGAGGAGTTTTCCGAGCGGCTGCCGTTCGACGACGCGACCTTCGATCTGGTCTTTGCCCGCGCCGTGCTGCATCACACGCGCGACCTAGAGAGCGCGTGCCGCGAGATGTTCCGGGTGCTTCGGCCCGGCGGCACGCTGATCGCCGCGCGCGAGCACGTCATCAGCAAGGAAGCCGATCTCCCGCAATTCCTCGCGCAGCATCCGCTCCATCACCTCTACGGCGGCGAACATGCCTTTCTGCTTGATCGCTACACCGGCGCGCTGACGGCCGCCGGCTTCTTCCCGATCGACACGCTGACGCCGCTGCGGAGTCCGATCAACCTGTTCCCCTATACGCTTGAGACACTGAGAGCCGCCGTCGTGGCGAAGCTGACGCGGACGATTCCGGTGGGGCCGGTGTGGCGGACCGCACTCGCGTCGCGCTCCGTCTTTGCTTCACTGCTGTCGGTCGCGGAACGGTTCGACAATCGGCCGGGCCGACTCTATTCGTTCGTCTGTCACAAGGCTTGAGCCATGTTGATCTGGGTCACCGGTGCGAACGGGTTCATCGGCCGCCATCTCGTCCGCGAATTGGCCGTTGCCGGCCATGTGATCCACGGGGTCGGCCACGGGGCACTCGATGACGCGGAAGCGCGCCGACTTGGTTTGCAGAGCTGGATCAACGGCGAGATCGACGCGGCCAATCTCAATGCGCTTGCGGCCGCGCACGGGCTGCCGTCGCTTGTGTTCCATCTGGCCGGCGGATCGTCGGTCGGCCTGTCGATCGAGCGGCCGTTCGAGGATTTCTCCCGTACCGTCGCGAGCACGGCCCGGTTGCTCGAATGGTTGCGCGGCTTCGCGCCGAACAGCCCGCTGGTCGCGGCGTCGAGTGCGGCGGTCTACGGGGCCGACCACGCCGGTCCGATCCCGGAGAGCGCGGTGCCGGCTCCGATGTCGCCCTATGGTCAGCACAAGCTGATGATGGAGCAATTGTGCCGGAGCTACGCCCACTCGTTTGGCATTCGCTGTGCCGTGGTGCGGCTGTTCTCGGTCTATGGACCCAACCTGCGGAAGCAGTTGCTCTGGGACATCTGTTCGCGGCTGAAGGCACAACCGGAGGAACTGCGTCTCGGCGGAACGGGCGGCGAAATCCGCGATTGGACTGACGTCCGCGATGTCGCTAGATTGCTGGTCGGCCTCGCTGAACCATCGCCGCAATACACATTCCGCGCCATCAATGGCGGCTCAGGTAGGGGCACTAGCGTCACTGACATCGCGGAGGCAATCATCCGGCACTGGGGATCTAACACGGCCGTGCATTACTCCAGCGTCGCGCGGCCCGGCGATCCAGCGAGCCTGTTGGCGGACGATAATATCTTACGCTGTACCGGGTTCAATTGGCGGATTCCACTGGACCGCGGCATTGCCGACTACGTGGCGTGGTTTAAGAGGCAGACGCGTGGCTGAGCTAGCACCGTTGCGGGTCGCTTTTATCAACGTTCCGCGTCGCCTCTGGGCCGGAGGACACAACTATCAGCGCAATCTCTTTTTGGTCTTGAACCGACATCAGCCGGGCGCAATCTCTCCGGTGCTTTTTGCCGGGCTGAATGAGAGCTCGGACGAGATCGCTGCCTTCTCCAACATTCCCGACGTAGAGGTGGTGCGTTCGCACGCTTTTGACCGTCACGTTGCGGGGTTGCTGGGCGCGTTGGCTTTGGGGATCGACTACGCGGCCGCCGCAGAATTTCGCGACCGGCGTATCGACCTAGTGTTCGAATCCGCTCGCTTCTTCGGCTGGCGCCTGCCGGTTCCGACGATCGCGTGGTTCCCCGATTTCCAACATAGACGCCTGCCGCATCTCTTCTCGACGGCGGCATGGCTTCGACGCGATCTCGGCTTCAGGATCCAGATCGCCTCTGGTCGCCATATCATGCTAAGCAGTGTCAGCGGGCTGAAGGACCTGCGCCGATTCTATCCGAACCCGAAAAACGATGTGTCGGTGATCCGGTTCGCTACGGAACCGCCCTCGGCAATGCTGGGTGCGAACCCTGCTGACGTTCTTGCGAACTATAAATTACCGTCCAGGTACTTTTATCTGCCCAATCAATTTTGGCGGCACAAAAACCACTACGTCGTCATCGATGCGCTTGCCATACTGAAGCAGCGTGGATTCGATCCGGTGGTCGCAGCGTCCGGCAGCACGGAGGATCCGCGCGAACCCGGCTATTTCGAAAGCGCGATGGAGCAGGTCAAGGCGCGCGGCCTCGACACAAATTTCCGCCACCTAGGGTTGATTCCGCTGGCTCACGTCTATGCGCTGCTGCGCGCATCGATGGCGCTGATCAATCCGTCTCAGTTCGAGGGATGGAGCACGACGGTGGAGGAGGCTAAATCGTTCGGCGTCCCGTTGATCTTGTCTGACATTGACGTTCATCGCGAGCAGACTGCAGGCTCGGCGCGTTATTTTGGCGAGAAGGAGTCCGCGGTTCTCGCTAGCCATATGTCGGAGATGTTGAATTGTGTAGGGCCTGTGGTTGCTCGAAATCTTCGAGTGAACCTCGACGAAGATGTTAGGGCGTTTGCTTCGAACTTTGTTAGCCTTGCACGGGAAGCAGTCGCCTCAGCCAGCCAAGACCGGTGGCGCCGAGATATTTCCAGCGTACAATAAATCGAGGCCCCTTTGGCTGTGCCCGGACATCGCTCGGAATGGAGAAGGTGCAACTGGGACGATGTCAAGCTGCGCGCAAGGCGCAGCCGGCTGATACAATCGGTGTAGCCGCGAGTAGCGATAATTGTCGCAATCTATAGTTGTTGAATGCGCGATTCAAGCCCTTGCCGGACCGTAGACCCTCGGCTCTACGATTTATCACTTGAGGATATTGTTCCCACCGGGGTGAGAAACTCACCGGATTATGCAGCGAGAGCGCTCGAGCACATCTGCCTTGAGCGGCGGGGCATGCGTGTTGTTGGAGAGTGGCGATGCGCTGCGTCAACTGGCTGCTGACCGTGCGATCCAGGCTGCCAAGTTGGAGAACAGGCTTGTACTACCCCGGCCACTCGTTGCGCCACGGTCTAGCAGGCTGTTGAAGAAGTCTTTGAACGACGTGCGATGAATGGGATATCGTCGCCGTTGAGGAGGCAGATTTCACCTTCGAGTGAGCCGTCATCCCGTAGTTCGGCCCAGCCGGACGAAGACGGCATCCACGCGGTCGCGGCCTCGCAGCTTGACCTTGGCCAAGCCGGCGGAACTCTTGATCCAGCCGAAGACTTCTTCGATGCGTTTGCGGCAACGCTGGGTGATGTCATAGCCGCTGTGACGTGTGGTATGCGCATCGATCGCCGTCTTGCGCCGCTTGCCGGTCTTACTCAGATGTCCGTCGATCGCGATGTGCGGGGTAACCAATCTAACTCTCAAGTCGTGCACGAACTGCGTGACGTCATAGGCCTTGTCCGCCCCCAAGGTGATCCGCTTCGCGCATCCGCGCCTGTCGATCATCGCAAGCGCAATCTCCCGTTCGGCGGTGCCCGTCGCTTGGCTCACTCCACCCAAAATCGCTAAACCATTGCGGTTCTCCATCAGCGCATGGCCCATATAGCTCAGCTTGGCCGGCTGGCCGTCACCTTCTTGTAGAGCCGGGCCTCGGAATCGGTCGTGCTCGCATGGGTCTCGTTGGATCGCTTATCCTTGTGGAAACTGCGCTCGGCATTGCGTCCCGGACCGCCCCGGTCTTCGTCGCTGCCATCCTTCCTCCGGAAGCTCTTGATCGAAGCCCAGGCTTCAATCAGCGTACCATCCACCGAGAAGTGATCGCTCGATAGCAGGCGCTTGACCTTCGGCTGCGCCAAAAGCGCATTTAAGAACTTGGCCGCAATCTCGCCTTCAAGCAGCCGGTCGCGGTTCTTCGAGAAAGTCGAATGGTCCCAAACCGCATCGTCCACCCCAAGCCCGACAAACCAGCGGAACAGAAGATCGAATTCCATCCGTTCCATCAGATGCCGTTCCGAGCGAACCCCGTAGAACGCCTGTAGGAGCATCGCCCGAAGCAACTTCTCCGGTGCAATCGAAGGGCGGCCGAAGTCCGTGTAGAGCTTGCCGAACTCCCCAGAAAGATCGCCCAGCGCCGCATTCGCCAAGTTCCGGATCATCCGTAGCGGGTGGTCGGCGCGAACCCGAGCCTCCAGGTCAACATAACTGAAAAGCGAGCCAGACCGTTCGTCACTTCCCCGCATCGCGCCACCCCAGCAAAATCCTGATCCTAGGGAATCACGATCCAAAACGCTTCGCCAGAGACTTCTTCAACAGCCTGCTAGAGCAGATTCTGATCAGGCGCGATCATAGCCGGCTGCGGCGAAGAAGTTCAGACAGTCTTCGGCAGTGAGGGCAGCAATGGCAGCGGCGATCGCGCTGACCAGGGTCTCGATTGATCTGGCAGGGGCCTTTTGAAGGGCGGCTTTGAGCTTGGCGAAGGCATTTCGATCGGATTGAGGTCGGGCGAGTAAGGCGGCAGATAGAGGAGCCGGGCGCTCGCGGCCTCGATTGCGATGCCGACCCCGGCCCGCTTGTGTGCTGCGAGATTGTCCATCACGACGATGTCGCCCGGTTTGAGCGTCGGCACGAGAACTTGCGTCACGTAAGCCTCAAACGCCAAGCCATCCATGGGACCGTCGAGGACCATCGGCGCAGTCATCCCGCTCGCCCTGAGCGCGCCGACGAAGGTCGTCGTCTTCCAATGACCGTGCGGCAGCGCTGCGACACAGCGCTGGCCATAGGGCGAACGACCATAGAGCCGCGCCATCTTGGTGGAGGCTCCCGTCTCATCGATGAACACCAGCCGTTGGATGTCGATTTCAGGCTGCCATGCCTTCCACGCCGCACGTTCAGCGGCCACGTCTGGTCGATCCTGCTCGCTGGCGTGCGATGTTTTTTGAACGTGATGTTGCGGCGATCGAAGAACCGCCAGACCACGCTCGGCACGAAGCGTTCCCCATGCGCTTTGAACAAATGGTCAGCGATCTCGGCCAGTGTCATGTCAGGCGTAACCTCGACCAGAGCGAGGATCTCCGCAGCATGACCCTAGATCCGAGCTGAACGCCGGTCTCCGCCCTGCGCTCCTGCTTTCACAGGCGCCGGTGCTTCGCCACTCGCTGACCAGGTCAATTGCTGTCGACGGCGCCACGCCGAACCGGCCGGCGGCGCCTCGACAGCTCATGCCCTCGTCTTCCACGGCCCGAATGATGCGAAGCCGAAGGTCCGGCGAGAGTGGTTTGGCCATGCGGGCTGGCCTCCACTACCAGCCCCCATGATGAATACGATTTGCCCCGCAGGAATCCCTTCCGATTCCGCTGGATCGGAAAATGCTCTAGCAGCGTTCGGAAAGCTATGATGAGCTCCTTTGGTATCGAGTCTGGGATATAGATTCGCGTTGGGCTGACAGGGGGCAGCGATGTCAGCCGGATCCGAGATTCGACAAAGTACAATCCTGACATGAATGCTCAAGTTAGCCCGTGGGGAGACTTTCTTGGTTCTTTCCTGAAATCATGCGATATTGAGTTGCTAGCCACCATCTCAAAGGCTGCGATGCGGGCTGGTTAGCGCTATCGTCTGGTCGCGATCGGCCCAAAACGGAATTGCTAACGTGTGCAAGCGGCTCGCTATCGTGCTCAAACCATGAACAATCGAATTGCCCTGCTTACTGGCGCAACCGGGTTTATTGGCCGGCATCTCGTACCAGTCTTGCAACGGGAAGGCTGGAAAGTACGATGTGCAGTACGGGCCACCAAGGCAAGAGAAGATGAAGTGATAGTCGGACCCATTGGTCCTTCGACCGACTGGTCCGAGGCTGTCCGAGGAGTTCAAGCTGTCGTTCATTTGGCCGCGCGCGTACATCGCGTTAGTGAGGAAGGCGAGATTGATCTCTATCGAACAATCAATACCGAGGGTACCCTAAAGCTCGCGCGCTGCGCTGCACAAGCTGGTGCTAAGCGGTTTGTCTTCGTCAGCACCATGCTGGTCAATGGTAGCTGTTCTGATGGAAGGGAGCCGTTCCGCGAAAGCGATCAGATCGCACCACGTGGCGTTTACGGTGCATCAAAGGCAGCTGCTGAACTTGGATTGTTCGGTATGTCTGCCCAACTGTCCATGAAGATTGTGATCATTCGTCCGCCATTGGTTTATGGACACGGCGCTGCCGGCAATTTTGGACTTCTGGTACGAGCAATTCAGTCGGGCGTGCCTCTGCCGTTTGGTTTGATTTCCAATCGTCGGGCATTCGTAGGCGCACAAAATCTGTCATCTTTCATAGCAAATCGACTTTCATTTCACGATAGTCCATATGATGTCTTTTTTGTCGCTGACAAAGAGCAAGTCTCAACACCAGAATTTATCGAGAGAATTGCGCAAGCCATGAATAGGAGAGCCCCCCTCTTTCCATTTCCGATCAGGGCTTTGGAGTTGTTCTTGCGAGCTAGCGGTCGGCCGAGGATTCGCGACAGCTTAGTCGGTAACCTAGAGGTTGATCTTTCAAAACTTGACGAGACCGGATGGAGGCCCGAGCTAAGCCTAGACGAGGGCCTTGCAAGGGCTATTGGGAAGCTCGCTTGAGTAAGCCCAAGAGGGGTCGTTGGGTTCCGCAGCGCTTCCCATAGGCATTTTTATTGTGCGCGCCGTCCGTGGTCGCAATATCCTAAGGCAGATTACCCAGTCCGGCTCGCCGCGTTCGGTTTGTAAGCGTGTAGGTCATCCCACGTAGCGGATGATGTTCGATTGTCAGAGAATCTCCTGGTGATTTGTCCTAGGAGTTCATGAGAGCGAACATATGTCTGATACCAAGAATTTCGAAGTTATCACAGCGGCGGCCGAGCGGCTTTCGGTGAGTCCCGGGCGGAGCTACCGCACCTGGTCGCGGGAGGAGAAGGATCGCATCGTCGGGGAAACGTTTGCGCCGGGGGCGAACGTGTCGGCGATAGCGCGCTGTCATGGGATCGATCCATCGCAGTTGTTTGCGTGGCGACGCAAGGCGCTGGCCTCGGGAATGGTGGCGCCGCTCTCTGGGGCGCGAGACCGAGCGGTTAAGTTCGCGCGCTTTGAGACCATGGCGGGGGAGATGGTGGAAATCGTCATCGGCGATGTCGTGGTGCGCGTTGGTGGAGATGTGGAGGCGGGGCGGCTTGCTGCTGTGATCCGGGCGGTTCGGCAGGCATGATCCCGGCGGGTGTTCAGGTTTACGTGGCCAGCACGCCGGTCGACTTCCGCAAGGGAGCCACGGGTTTGATGGCGCTGGTTCGAGATGGTGGGGCCGACCCCTTCAGCGGAGCACTGTACGTGTTCCGTTCGAAAAGGGCGGATCGGATCAAGGCGGTTTGGTGGGACGGCAGCGGGGTATGCCTGTTTGCCAACTAATTGGCTTCATACTACAGCCCTTTCTTTGGGATCGGTGCATTTTGATGAGTTGAGCTGACGAATGATCTCAGCGCGGTGGGCAAGCTGATTCCATCGGCTGCATTGCTTGGCCGGAACGTGCGGTCCTGGCGGTTCATAGAGGCCGATATAGCCATTGTAGGCATGTCTTTTCACGATGCCGTATTTCGCCCATCTGACCAGGGTACTTTCGGTGATGCCGAGTTTGGCGCAGGCCTCCGCTTTTGTCAGCATCCCCCGTTCGCGCAGCCGATCATAGCGAGAGCGCAGACCATATTGTTTAACAAGATAGATGACCCGCAAATCAGTGAACTTCGCGTCGGCTTTAGCACGGCGTGCTGAGCCGCCGGGGCGGATCCCTCGGTCATTCAGGATGTCAGCGATTTCGGCGCAGATATGATCGTCGAGAAGCTTGTCGACCAGTTCGACCACCTCGGACCGGGTCTTTACCTGTTGTGCGGAGGATTTTGGGTTCTGAGTGGTCAATGTTTCGGTCTTTCCGCCTTTGAAGCGGATGTGGATCCGGGTCTCTCCCTCGGCCGGGAACTTGAGCAAGGTGACGTCTTCGACGAGATAGGCAAGGAGCCGCTTGCGTTCGCGGTTCGGCAAGGTCCGATCACACCAGACTGTTTTGAAGTCGGCCGTCATGGCGATCAATCGATCCCGGATCGCATCGTCGAGCGTCACCCGATCTTCGCACAGAGCACGTTCTCTTTCTTCTCGCACATCAGCCAGCACGCGCAGTTTTTCGTTCCATTCGCGTTCAAGAGTGTCCGCAACCAGGCGGTTGTTCGGATCAACCAGCATGAACCGCCGCTGTGCAAGATCGGCATCGATCTGGGCGCGTTCGACGGCACGGAGCCGGAGTTTGTCCGCTTCGTCATGACGCGCTTCGATCTCTTTTCGGATCTCCAATGCTAACTCCACGGCGGCAGGCGTCATTTCGGCGGCGATCAATTCGCCGACCGCTTCGTCGACAGGCCAGCCTGCGATCGACTGACAGTGGGGTTCGCCGCGAGAGGCGTAAGCGCGGTGACAGACATACCAGGTGTCCACCTGGCCGCGTCGGGCCGCGTAACGGGCGCTCATATGACTGCCGCAACGCCCGCATATGACACGCCCTTGTAGTAAAGCCGCGCCTTCGCGCGGTGGCGAAGCGCGAACGGCTTGATAACCTTGGCCATTGGCCTCGAGTACCTTGAGGTTGTGCTGGAACTGCTCCCAGCTGATATAGCCGGGATGGGCGTCCGGAATGCAGGCGAGCCATTCCTTGGGGTCCCGTTTGCGGAGCTGCTTCTTTCCATCGACGGTCCGGCGGTAAAGGCGCTGGCCATAGGCATAGACACCCGCGTAACGAGGATTGTGCAGCATGCGCATGGCGGTCGATGTGGTCAGCTGTTGGAAGACCACTTGTTTGCCGTTGCGCAGACGTGAGGGGAAGAGCAGACCTTCCCTGGTGAACGTCTTGACGGTCTGCGTAGCCGACCCGACCCGCGAGAACGTCTCGAAGAAGTGGGAGATCATCTCCCGGATCTGAGCGTCCGGATCGAGAACGACATCGCCAATCTCATCATAGATAAAGCCGGTCGGCAGAGGGCAACGATATTCACCACGACGCACCTTGTTGAGGATGCCGCCGCGTAATCGGGCCTTGATAACATGCAGTTCAGCTTCGCTCATCGTGCCCTTGAGCCCGAGCAACAGGCGGTCATTGAAGTTGGCCGGGTCGTACACGCCGTCTTCATCGAGGATAAGCGTGTCAGCCAAGGCGCATATCTCTAGCAGTCGGTGCCAGTCTGCATTGTTTCTGGCGAGGCGGGATACCTCCAGCCCCATGACGATCCCCGCGCGCCCCATGCCGACATCGGACACCAAGTGCTGGAAGCCTTCGCGCCATGACGCAGATGCGCCGGATACGCCCTGGTCGCTGTCGATGACGATGATCTGGTCGTCGCGCCATCCAAGTCCGATCGCGCGACCGCGAAGATCGTATTGACGCTTGGTGCTTTCGACGTTCTCCATGACCTGTCGCATCGACGACTGCCGGATGTAGAGATAGGCGCTCCGCTCGAGATGATGCGATTGGACCTTGAGCTTTTCGTTCATGCTGTTTTCCGTTCAGGGGTTGCCATCACGATGGCGGCGAGCAAGTGGATGATTGTGTGTCGCTCGGAAGTTTCGTCCGCGATGGGCAGGCCAGCCCTCAGCGGCACGGCAATGGGTTGGCGCCGGCAAGGCTCACGCAAAATCGCACGCGTCCACGCCCACATGCCGCGGTGTAGAAGGATGGTAAGGCCGCTGCGCGCCTCCGGCGGCAAAACGGCGCCGAGCGCGGCTGCGCGCAGTATTTCGTATTGTTCGGTGGCGTTGGACGACATCGTGCAATGCGGTCCCGGGCCACGATTGGTCACGCTGTTTTTTTTACGCCGAGCGCACGTTCGATTGTTCTGGGATGGATATCGAGGCCGAACTCGGTCCGAAGCTGGTTTGCCAGTGCGCGCGCCCGAATGGGTTCGCCGGGCTCCACCTGTGCCTTGAGGAAGGCCAGTACGTCGCCTTGGATCTTGTGTGGCCCGCGCGGTCCGCGTTTCCTGGGCACCAGACCGGCCAGACCCGCGTCCTCGAAGTCCGCTTTGGCCTGGTAGAAAGTTGGCCGAGAGACGCCATATTCGTCGGACACCTCCGTTACCGACATTTTGTCGACCGATACGCGCCGCAGCATTTCGTACTTCACTTGCACGATGTCTCGCGGGTCGAAGAAGTCGTTCTCCTGGAATTTCGGGTCGCCGACTTTCTCCGGAGCCGGATTGAGCACCCCATCCGCGGCCAGAGCGCTGACCTTCGATCGCTTGTGTTTGACGCCGTCCGACACCTGCGTCGCTCTCCAAGGTCGACTCAATAAACGTAACTATTAATATGCCGCACAAGACTAAATGGTCAAGCACCACGCTGCCGCCTAATGGTGTATTTGAGATCTACAAATAGGCAACATTTAGCGAAGCGTCCATGGGCTTTGCGGCGTTATTTCGCTTACATTTCCGGCAAAATTTACTTTACAGCCTTTCGGCGTCATGCACCTGCCTTGCAACATGAGGCGCTCTACAAGGCCGCTGAGAGCCAGTAGATCGGCGAGACTGCACAGTGCGCGCCCATCTCCCACCACCCCCTCGAGATTGGGGCCTGCTGCATCGGTCCATTGCGGCGGAACAGAGCAAATTCGGCCATCGTCAAAGCGCAGCAGCAACAGCTTGCCCGCTCGGTTGCCACGCCTCCCGACGCAGGCACCTCTCTGGCCGGAATACGGATGAAAGGGATGGCTCACCGTCACAAGCTGCAACGGGACTGATGAACCGCTTGCATTTCCAACTGAGTTACAAGACTCTCGAGGAGTCAAAGTTCTGCTGGCCGAGGATTGCGCCGACCCGGGTGCAGCTGAACCATGCGCAGTTGCTCGCGCTGATTGACGGGCTGGACTGGACGAAGGTGCGTCCGGTGGTTGTGAAGCGCCCAGAAACGGTAGGCTGACAAGCTGCGGCGAATTGAATCAGGGTGCTGAAAAGTTTGGAAGAGTGGCGGCGACTCTGCTGTGATGGCGACGATGACGACGCCCGTTACAGAGCTCCCGACGACGCTTGCCGAAGCCCACGCGCTGATCGTCGCCTTGGCGGAAGAGCGGGCGGCGATCGAGGCCGAGAACAGCCGCATTGCCGCTGCAAACACCGATCTTACGGCGATCAACAAGGCCGCCGATGCGCGGATCGTGGAGCTGACGGCGATCGTCAAAATGCTGGAGCGCACGCTTTACGGCACGCGCTCGGAACGCTTGCGCAGCGACAAGCTGAGCACGGAGCAGATCGCCTTCGTGTTCGAGGAGATTGAGACCGGCGTGTCGGCGGTTGAAGCCGAACTGGCCAAGGCTGGCGGCAAGGACATGCCGAAACGCGTGCCGCGGCCGCGCAAGGAGTTCGGGGCGCATCTGGAGCGGGTGGAGATCGTCATCGAGCCGGAGGTTCCTGCCGGGTGCGAGGGGCTGGAGAAGGTGCTGATCGGCGAGGACGTGTCGAAGCGGCTGGATGTGACGCCGGCGAAGTTCCGCGTGATCGTCACGCGCCGCCCGAAATACGCCTATCGCAACCGCGACGGCGTGGTACAGGCGCCAGCGCCTGCCCATTTGATCGAGAGCGGCCTTCCGACTGAAGCGCTTCTGGCCCAGATTGCCGTCTCCAAATATGCGGACGGGCTGCCGCTTTACCGGCAGGAAGCGATCTACGCCCGCGATCGGGTCGAGCTGGACCGCTCGTTGATGGCGCAGTGGATGGGCAAGGTCGGCTTCGAATTGCAGCCGCTGGCCGACTATGTGCTGGAAAAGGTCAAGCAAGGCGAACGGATCTTCGCCGATGAGACGACCCTGCCAACGCTCGCTCCCGGATCCGGCAAGACGCAAAAGGCCTGGCTGTGGGCTTATGCCCGTGACGACCGGCCGTTTGGCGGCATCGGTCCACCGATGGTCGCTTATCGCTTCGAGGACAGCCGTGGCGGCGAATGCGTCGAGCGCCATCTGGCAGGCTTTGCTGGCATCCTCCAGGTCGATGGCTATGCCGCCTATAATCGGCTCGCCAGGTCGGCGGGCGCCAACGAGGGAGTGCGGCTTGCAGCGTGCTTTGCCCACGTCAGGAGACGGTTCTACGAGCTTCACGTCAACGAGAGCTCGCGCCTGGCGACACAGACCGTCACCACCATGGTCGAGCTGTGGGAGATCGAGGCCGATATCCGCGGCCAGGATCCTGAGACGCGGCTGAATGCGCGCCAGCAAAGGTCCGCCCCCATCGTTGCGGCGCTGTTCGATCTGTGGGAGAAGGAGCTGCCGCGTCTGTCCGGCAAATCCAAGCTCGCCGAGGCGATCCGCTATGCCACATCCAGACGCGCCGCACTCGAGCGCTTTCTGAGCGACGGTCGTATCGAGATCGACTCCAATATCGTCGAGCGGACCATCAGACCCCAGGCAATCACAAGAAAAAATGCGCTCTTCGCGGGTAGCCCTGGTGGCGGCCGCTCCTGGGCGACCATCGCTACGCTTCTGCAGACCGCCAAAATGAACGACGTCGATCCACTCGCCTGGCTCACGCAAACGCTCGAGCGCATCGCGAACCGGTGGCCGATCACTCAGATCGATGCCCTCATGCCGTGGAACTTCAGAGCCTGAACGGCTTCGGCTACACGCTTACTTCGGTTTGCCAAATTTTGACGCTGCTCCAACAACGCGCCTCTGATGGCTATGGCAGGTAACTAACGTGCCCTCAATTTGGCGGTAAACAGACGAGTTCTCTTCGTAGTTCGGGCATCGGGGACGTCCAATTTACGGAACTCATGCGACGCTGACTATCCACGATTGAGGAGATCCCGCTCCTGTCTTAGTCTGAGATGACGCGATCCTTAAACTACCCAATTTGGAGCTCGGCCCGCATGTTGCGTCCAAAACTGTTGCCTCTCACGTAAGGGCCCGCATTTGGAATATACATCCCCTCCTTTCCGCCGAATTTGTAGTGTGTTGCTCGTCGCGCACATTGGAATTTGCTGCATTTCTTTGATTGCGCTCGCGACCACTGCTGCGTCGAATCCATTCGATCCTGCTGTCTTTCACATATTGTTTCTTCCTCAGCGGTTAGTGGTTGCTGTCACGGTTGTTGCGGCATTCGCGCTGATTGCCATTTGGTTTGTGTATGCGCCGGCTACAATTGGCTACTACATAGGGATTTATCTTTATTCGATGGTCCTGAGCTATCTCTGGCTCAACTGCTTCAGTGATCTCGACTACAACCATATCCTGTCCGGATCATCTGCTTTCTTGTCGTGTATGTTGTTCCTACTGCCGGTACTGTTTGTGGCTCGTCCGTTTTCGATCGATGTTCGGCTCTCCTTGGCTGCTTTTGACAGGCTGTTGGTTCTGTTGCTTTGTTCTGCAGCAATCGTCATCTTCGCTGGAGCGAGTTACAGTTTTAGCTTTGTATCGATCGACGAAATGGCCGCGGCTCGAGAGAGTTTGGCAACGCCCAAGGTGCTTAACTATTTCCTAGCAATAACAATGAGTGCCGTCCTTCCATTTACCTTCGCGGGCCTCGTAGCGCGGCAGAACTATTGGCTTGCTGCGGTCGCGATAACCTTACAGTTTTTTCTCTATCCGATAACGCTTAGCAAGCTCGCGCTGTTTGCGCCGTTCTGGCTTATTGCCCTTCTTTTGCTTACGAAAGCCTTTGAGTTTCGGCTCGCTTCGATTCTTTCGCTTCTGCTACCTATGCTCCTAGCACTCCTTGCGGCACTCATGATCGGACGCAAGGCAGAATTGCCGTTCTCGGTCGTCAATTTTCGTATGATTGCCGTGCCTGCTGTAGGGCTCGATATATATAATGATTTCTTTTCGAGGCACGAGCTCACACACTTTTGTCAGGTCTCTATCGCAAAAGCCTCCTTGGGTTGCACCTATGATGTGCAGCTCTCTATTATAATGCACCAATACTACCATCTCGGTAATTTTAACGCCTCCCTATTTGCTACCGAAGGTATAGCCTCGGTAGGGCCATGGCTTGCTCCTCTTGTCGGTTTTGGATGTGGCTTTGTCGTTGCTATTGGAAATCGAGTGTCGGTGGATCTTTCTCCGAGATTCGTATTGCTTTCTGGAGCCGTGCTTCCACAAATCCTTCTCAACGTTCCCCTGACGGTGGCACTTGTCACCGGCGGCATGGGGCTGCTTTATCTGCTCTGGCTCGTTACGCCACGCGCGCTACATTTCAGTCAGGATTCTAGTTCGTCAGATGCACCTTTAAAAGAGGTGCCAACGCAGCAAATTAAGTGAGTCCCCGCGTGAGGAATGAAGGCCCGAAGCGCTGGAGGGGACGTTGACCGGGCCGTGCTGCCGACGGCGTCCGGTCTGGCGGCCCGCGGCGGTGGCAACACGTGAATGAGGAGGGATCTGCGGTTGTTGCTGGGTGGTTACTCCGGGGTGTGTCGGGGCAGGAACACGCGCGGTATGTAGGTGCTAGGATTTCACACGGTGGCTGAGAGGGCCGTTAATATTAGATTCGAGGCAGATCGATAGAGGTCGTGGCATTATATGCCGTTGATAATGCGTTAAAATCATGTGATAGGTCTTATGCTGGTTGACTGCGATTTCGAGGGGGCGATTGGTTGGTCCGCGCTGGCCGAACGGCCAATGAATAGCTCGCGCCTTCGATGACGGAGGAACACATATTCATGTAGAGTCGACTGGCATTGCTAGCGTTGCGCTGTCGTCGGACGCATGTTACCCACATCAGAGGCTCTGGATGATCAAATTTGGCCTGCTGGGATGCGGACGTATCTCCAAGCGTCACTCCGATCTGTTGGGCGGCAATCATATCGAGGGCGCAAGCCTCGTCGCAGTCTGCGATTCTACTCCCGCACGGGCCGATGCACTCGCAGCGAAATTTGGCGTTCCGGCAACCTACGAGATTGACGACCTTCTCGCCCGGAAGGATATCGACGCTGTGGCTGTCCTCACTCCGAGTGGCATGCATCCCGAGCACGTGATTGCCTGCGCCAGGGCTGGTAAACACGTCGTCGTGGAGAAGCCGATGGCGCTCCGCTTACAGGACGCTGACGAGATGATTCGCGCTTGTGATGAAGCGGGAGTGAAGATGTTCATCGTTAAGCAAAATCGGTTCAACGTCCCGATCATGAAAGCGCGCGAAGCTCTGGAATCTGGTCGGTTTGGTCGCCTGATCCTCGGCACTGTGAGGGTTCGCTGGTGTCGCGATCAAGCCTATTATGATCAGGATTCCTGGCGTGGAACCTGGGCCCACGACGGTGGCGTGCTAACCAACCAGGCAAGTCACCATATCGATCTGCTGGAATGGTTTTTCGGCGATGTCATCAGCGTTCATGCTCGTGCGACAACGGCGCTCGCAAAGATCGAGACAGAGGATACCGCTGTAGCCACATTGAAGTTTAGGAGTGGTGCCCTGGGCATTATCGAGGCGACTACTGCCACGCGTCCGCACGATCTGGAAGGTTCCCTGTCGATTCTCGGCGAGAAGGGGGTTGTCGAGATCGCGGGTTTCGCCGTGAACCAGATCAGGCATTGGCGCTTTGTCGATGAGACCCCTTTTGACAAGGACGTGGTCGAGAAGTTCTCAGTCAACCCTCCGGATATCTACGGCTTCGGTCATCGGGCTTACTACCAGCATGTGGTCGATTGCTTGATCAACCAGCGCGCTGCGCTCGTCGACGGTCTCGAGGGTCGCAAGAGCCTGGAGCTGATTTCTGCGCTTTACGAAGGGATCGAAACCGGCGAGGAAGTCGCCCTGCGTTTCATGCCGCGGTCGAGCCGGCTAGGGGGCGTTTCGTGAACAATCCGGAGCTTCTCCAGGCAGGCGTCTGCGATGTCGAGTTCGGCCTTCGTACCAAAGTGATCGAACCTTGCAATCTCTACGGCTGCAAGATCGGCGACGACTGTTTCATCGGACCGTTCACCGAAATTCAAAAAGGCGTCGTTGTCGGTGCGCGTACGCGGGTGCAGTCGCATACGATGGTTTGCGAACTGGTTACGATCGGCGAGGATTGCTTCATCGGTCACGGCGTAATGTTTGTGAATGATACGTTCTCGATCGGCGGTCCAGCGGGAGGCAAACGGAATCTGTGGCGCGAAACTCACGTCGGAAATCGCGTTTCAGTCGGCTCTAATGCCACGATCATGCCTGTGAATATCGTCGATGACGTTGTGATCGGTGCGGGATCGGTAGTCACGCGCGACATTGTCACGCCAGGCACGTATGCTGGCAACCCGGCGCGCCGTCTGCTCTCGGGTAGATAGGTCATCTCTATGTCCGTACCGTTCGTCGAACTAACATCGCAGTATCAGAACATCAAACGTGAAATTGATGACGCAATCGCGTCCGTGATCCGCGACAATGCTTTCATTCGCGGCGCCTATGTTGATGATTTCGAGCGCGCCTTTGCCGCCGCTGCTGAAGTCAAGCATTGCGTATCCTGCGCGAACGGCTCCGACGCCCTGTATCTCGCAATTGCCGCGATGCGGCCGAAGCCGGGCGACGAGGTCATCACGTCAGCACATTCCTGGATCTCGACTGCGGCAATGATCACGCACGCCGGGGCTAGCGTCGTATTCTGCGACACCGATGGCGCGACATTCACAATCGACCCGGCGGGAATCGAGGCAGCGATAACCCCGCGCACCGTCGGCATTGTCCCGGTTCATCTCTACGGGCAGCCAGCCGATATGAGCGCCATCATGGCGGTTGCGAAGAAACATGGCCTATGGGTCATCGAGGACTGCGCGCAGGCGCACCTTGCTCGTTACAAGGGACGTATGGTTGGAACGTTCGGTGCAGCGGCGACCTATTCGTTCTATCCCGGTAAAAATCTCGGCGCTATGGGGGACGCCGGCGCGGTTGTTACGAACGACGATGCGCTGGCTGAGCACATGACGATGCTGGCGCGCCATGGCGGTCTTGTAAAACACCAGCACCGGATTGAAGGCATCAACAGCCGGCTCGACGGCATGCAGGCGGCAATTCTATCGGCGAAACTGCCTTATCTATCGGGCTGGACTGAGGCCCGACAGCGGGTTGCGGGGAGATATGACGACGGGCTCAATCAAATTCCGGATCTTGCCGTTCCGAGTATCGCCGCTGGCCGCAGTCACGTTTATCACCTCTATACTATCCGGCACCCGCGCCGCGATGCGCTCGCTTTGTATCTGAGCACTCGCGGAGTGCAATCCGCGATCAACTACCCGACGGCGCTCCCATTCGTGCCCGCCTACAAGCGACTCAATTGTCGTCCCGAGCAGTTTCCAAATGCGTTCGGTGATCAAGGCCAGATTTTGTCGTTGCCGATGTTCGCAGAAATCACACAGGCGCAGCAGAGCGAAGTGATCGAGCTTGTGCGCGGATTCTCGTGAACAAGGGGCATTCGCTTCACCAAAATTTGCTGTTAGAAAGCCGGCACCTTTGCCGTCGCCGACGATGCTTAGCTGAAAGTGGCTGATGCCGCCTGGGAATCCGAAAATTGTCGTGCTGCTCGCGACCTTCAATGGCGCCGAGCATATCCGAGAGCAATTGGATTCCATTGCGACCCAGTCCCACGAAAATTGGGAGCTCATTGTTTCGGACGATGGCTCCGCCGATCGAACCGTCGAGATCGTAGAGAAATTTGCGTGCTCGGTGCCTCAGAGCGTTCATTTGGTGGAAGGTCCCCAAAAAGGATTCTGGCGGAATTTTCTATCTTTGGCCAAGCACGCTGGATTGCTCGACGCTGAGCTATATGCATTTTGCGATCAAGACGACATTTGGTTGCGCGATAAGCTGGAGAGGGCGGCAAGATGGTTTTCGAAGGGGGCTTCCGATTCGCCGCGGCTTTATTTCACCAGAACCGAGTTGATCGAGGAGAACGGTCGACCTGCAGGGCTCTCACCGCTGTTTCGACGCAAGCCGAGCTTTCAGAACGCGCTGGTGCAAAACATCGGTGGCGGAAACACAATGGTCATGAACAAGGCGGCCAGCCTCCTGCTCGCCCAGGTTCCCGACGACGTTACGTTGATTGCGCATGATTGGTGGACGTACCAGATTGTAACCGGGGCAGGCGGGACGGCGTTTTACGATTCTGTGCCGAGCCTGAAGTATCGGCAACATGGAAAAAACTTGATCGGATCGAACAGGGGCTTTTCTGCAAGGTTATTTAGGGCGGTCGCGTTCGCGAGCCAGCGGATGAGACACTGGAATGAAGTAAATACAGCGACGCTGAACGGTATGCGCGGATTGTTGTGCCAACCGGCACTCTCAGTTCTCGATGATTTTACGGTGGCGCGCCGAAGTAAGCTGCCGAAGAATATCTACCTGCTTGTCCGATCGGGCGTATACCGACAGGGTTTCCTGGAAACGATCGGACTTTATCTTGGAGCGATTCTGGGGTTGATCTAACCGTCTACCAAGCGCGTACTACGCATTATTCTCAATCGTCTCAGCTGGAGTATGCCTCCAGTACAGCATTGATGTCACCCGCCATCCGAATTCTTCCTTGTTCCATCCAGATTGCTCTGGTGCACCATCGTCTGCAAATCTCGACGTTGTGTGAAGCCAGCACCAACACGTTCGCACGCTCCACAAATGATTCAACTCGGTGCTGCGCCTTGGTGAGAAATCCGGCGTCGCCGGCCATGATCCACTCATCCATCAACAGGATTTCGGGCGAAAAGCATGTCGCGACACCAAACGTAAGCCGCGTGACCATGCCGGAAGAATATGTGCGGACCGGAATATCCAAATAATCGCCGAGTTCCGTAAACTCCGCGATACCCGGCAAATAGCCTTCGATTTCGCTGGCACTTAGGCCCAACAACATTCCGCGCATCCGGATATTGTCGTATCCGCTCAACTCGCCGTCGATGCCGAGGGAAATGTCGAAGAGCGGCGATATGCGGCCGTAAGAGGTAATGAAACCGACACTTGGTTCGTAGATGCCAGCCATGAGGCGCAGCAGCGTCGTCTTTCCCGCGCCATTGCTACCCACGAGGGCGACGCGATCGCCTGCTACCAGAGACGTAGAGAAATCCCTCAAGGCTTCGACGGTAACTCGGTGGCTTGCGTCTGTGGCAAGCTGTCCGCCCGTTCCGCGAAACAATAGATGCTTCTTTAAAGAGCGAGATCCGCTTTGATAAACAGGAAAGGAGACACTCACGTTCTCGATCGTGATCCGCGGCAAGTTAGAGAGATTGTCGGATGTCAGCATCAGTTAGACCCAGTAGGCGATCCGAGCGCGAAAGCGCACGAATAACGCACCTGCGACGGCAACATTTATGAGGGTGATGATTGCGACCGCGGCCCAATTCGACAATGTCGGCAGGGTTCCCAAGAGCGGAGCTCGCACGATTTCCAGCAGGTGATAGAACGGATTCCATTCCACGATGAAGGCGTGGTCTTTCAGGGAATTGGGCTTCCAGATCACGGGAGTCAGGAAAAACACGATCTGCACCACCGAGCTGATCAGCTGCGGAATGTCACGAAAGCGCGCGGAAACGATCCCGATTGACAAGCTCACGACCGTTCCATTGAATACAACGACCATCAACGCCGGTATTGCGACAATCGCAATGGCTCCTGGCCATATTCGGAAATACGCAATGGTGGCGAAGTAGATGATGACGTTGTGCGCGAATATGATCAATTTAGACCAACTTGCTCGATAGGCGTAGATCGAAAAGGGAAGGCTGATTTGCTTGATATACGCTTCAGAGCCCGTAAACAGCGTTCCGCTTTCGGTCAGGTAGCCTGATATCAAGCTCCAGACCAGGATGCCGACACAGAAAAAGGGCAGAAAGTCGTCGATAGCTTGCTTGAAGAGCTTCCCGTAGAGCACACCCAGTGCTGCGACCATGATCCCCATACTGACCGTCAGCCAGAACGGGCCTAATATTGAACGTCGGTAACGCTGTCGAATGTCATTCCAGCCGAGACGGCCCCACAGCCTCCAAAGCAACAGGCCGGATACAACGTCTGCGCGAGCGGCCGAAAGCTTGGAGCGATCTGTTGTCCGCACCACTGTCGCTTTTCTCGCCAGCATATGCTCGGTTTCGATAGTTGCGCTCATATCCCAAAAGTTCCTTGGCTGGCGGCGTTTAAGCAGGTCTGTAGCTGGAAATCAAAGCATTTAGCCGGCCGAGAAGATTGGACTCTGGCGATAGTGTAGCCTGGTGCAGTAAAGCCATCCGCGCGCGTGCCCTGAAATAGGGCCGCAACGGCCGGACGACGAAGGATTACCGGCGCCAGAATTGCGACTCACCGAAGCGGCTGAAGAACCGCCGATGAGCGACCAGACAATAGACCCATGCATGGAAGAGCCCCCGGTTCATCGTGCGAGATGATGATCGTACCACGTGAAGCAGCCGAGACAGGACCGTGACCTTCAGCCCGGTGTCGCTGCGGAACTGCAGCCAGTTCGCGATGACGGCACGGGGCATGCACGTCATACGTCGCCCATCAGCTCTTCAGCTCTTCAGGCACAGCGGGTGGAGAACCTGACCCGAGGTTTTGCTCGGCTGATCGAGGCGTAGACGATGGCAATTCGAGGCGAAGTACGCAGTGGCATGGGATTGTTGCAAATAGATTCCATCCCCATGTAATATGTCGAAAATTTCTCCTAGGAAGTCAAAAGGTTGATGGGTAATTTGAGATGCGATCTGGAACTTGTGCAGCAGAGAAAAGAATGGTCCTCGATGATCTTTGAGCGCTTAGCGATCCCTGCCGTAGTCTTGATCGCGCCGAATAAGCATTCGGATCCGAGGGGGTTTTTCTCAGAAACGTTTCGCGCTGATGCCTTCAGCTCGAACGCGGCGGATGGGCTCGTCTTCGTGCAGGACAACCATGTCAAGTCTTCCCAGCGGGGTGTGCTTCGCGGGCTGCATTTTCAATTGCCTCCCCGCGCGCAAGGCAAGCTGGTGAGATGCGCGCGTGGCGCCATCTTGGACGTTGCGGTCGACGTAAGATCAGGCTCACCAACCTATGGGGATCATGTCGCCGTCGAACTTTCGGCCGAAAACTGGAAGCAACTCTGGATTCCACCCGGCTTTGCTCATGGTTACGTGACGTTGGAAGACCGGTGCGAAGTGATCTACAAGGTCACGGACTACTACTCTCCGGAATGCGATCGCGGCATCGCGTGGGACGATCCCATGCTGTCTATCAATTGGCAGCTCCCGAAGTCTGAGATCATTTTATCGCAGAAGGACAAGAACCAGCCGAGACTGGCAGAGATGCCGGCTTCATTCCACTTCGTCGATTAAAGATTGTTGACATGCGCGTATTGGTTACAGGCGGCGCGGGATTCATTGGATCGGCAGTGTCGCGCCATTTTGTTCTCGATCTGGGTTATGAGGTCATTGTCATTGACAAGTTGACCTATGCCGGAAACCTCGCCTCGCTCGCGCCAATCGCATCACATCAGAAATATTTTTTTGAACGACATGATATTTGCGATCTCAAAGCCGTCGATGCAATTTTTGCGGAGTATCGACCGGACGCAATCGTCCATCTGGCCGCTGAAAGTCACGTCGATCGCTCCATTTCCGGATCGGATGTCTTTGTCAGGACGAATGTGAACGGCACGCTCACGCTCCTTGAGGCGGCGCGGCGCCATCTTTCGTTCAACAACAACGCAGACTTTCGCTTCATCCACGTGTCGACCGACGAGGTCTACGGTTCAGTCGGCAATGAAGGATTATTCACCGAGAAGACGCCGTACGATCCCAGTTCGCCTTATTCGGCAACCAAGGCAGCTTCCGACCACTTGGCGAAGGCCTGGCACCGCACCCATGGACTGCCGGTCATCGTGACGAACTGCTCGAACAACTATGGCCCGTATCACTTTCCGGAGAAGCTCATACCTCTTACGATCTTGAATGCGCTGGAACGCAAGCCGCTGCCGGTTTACGGGAGCGGTCTGAACATACGCGACTGGCTTTACGTCGAAGATCACGCGTGCGCCCTTGGCCTAATTCTGAGCCATGGCAGGCCTGGCGAGACCTACAATATTGGCGGACGCAACGAGCGCCAGAACATCCAGGTTGTTCGGCAGATTTGTGCGTTGATGGACAGGCTGCGACCACTTGATCATCCTCACCATAATCTCATACAATTCGTGTCAGATCGGCCCGGCCACGATCAGCGTTATGCGATCGACGCTTCGAAATTAGAAGACGAACTGGGATGGCATGCCCAGGATAGTTTCGACACTGGAATTGAGAAGACTGTTCGCTGGTTTCTTTCCAATGAAGACTGGTGGCGGCCTTTGAGGCAGCAGGTCTACCGCGGAGAACGGCTGGGGCTTGCAAGACCATGAGGCGATGATGCGGCTATATGTCATCGGGACCCAAGGTCAGGTAGCGCGCTCGCTACACGACGCGATGATCGGTCACCCCGACATTGTCGCCGGCTTCGGTTCGCGGCCGGGTGTTGACCTTCTCGACCCAGCTTCACTTGTGCGGGCGATCGACGAGTTCGGGCCTGATATCGTCATAAATCCGGCGGCCTACACCGCAGTCGACAAGGCGGAAGACGAGCCTGATCTGGCGTTCGCAATCAACCGGGATGGCGCGCAAGCAGTAGCCAGCGCGGCTAAACAGTCCGGGGCGTCGATAATCCATCTATCGACCGACTACGTTTTTGACGGAAGGAAGGAGGTCCCGTATCTGGAGACGGATGATCCTAATCCGCAAGGGGTTTATGGCAAGTCGAAGCTTGCAGGTGAGCTCGCCGTTATGCATTCAAATCCGCGCCATATCGTTCTTAGAACATCATGGGTTTACGCGCCGTTCGGTAACAACTTCGTACGCACTATGCTGCGGCTTGCCGGAGAGCTAGATCAGATTCGAGTTGTCAATGACCAGAAGGGGTGCCCTACTTACGCTCCTGATATTGCGGTATCTATCATTTCGCTAGCGCGAAAGCTGATTAGTTGGCGGCCAGAATATGCAGGTGTGACGCACCTAGTCGGCCCGAACTCGATGACATGGTGCGAATTTGCACGTGAGATTGTCAGCCAGAGTGCACGGAAAGGTGGTCCTTCATCATGCGTCGATGCGATTGCGACATCCGAATATCCGACGCGAGCATCCCGACCTGCAAATTCGGAACTTTCGACGCGAAGATTGCGGTTGCTGTTCGATATCGAATTGCCGAAAATGGACACTTCTCTGTCTAATTGTATTGACCGAATTCTTGCCACGCGGGGAACTCCATGAAGGGAATCATTCTGGCAGGCGGCAGCGGCACAAGGCTGTACCCGATGACCTTGGTCACGTCGAAGCAGTTGCTCCCCGTCTATGACAAGCCAATGATCTATTATTCGCTGACCACGCTGATGCTGGCGGGAATTCGCGAGATTCTGATCATCTCGACGCCTCACGATCTGCCCCTCTTTCAATCGTTGTTGGGTGATGGGAGCCAGTGGGGAATAGCATTGTCCTACGCACCCCAGCCGAAACCTGAAGGGTTGGCACAAGCCTTCATAATCGGAGCCAAATTCGTCGAGGGGGGAGGTTCAGCCCTGGTCCTTGGGGACAACATTTTCTTTGGACATGGCCTTCCTGCACTGTTTGCAAATGCCCGGTCGCGCACGTCGGGAGCTACCGTGTTTGCTTACCGCGTAGCCGATCCGGGGCGCTACGGCGTGGTCTCTTTCGATGAAGATGGTCGCGCGCAGTCGATCGAGGAGAAGCCAAAGCAACCCAAATCACACTTCGCAGTAACAGGACTGTACTTCTACGATAGCCAGGTCGTGGATTTGGCGGCCAATATTCGCCCGTCGGCCAGAGGCGAGCTGGAGATCACAGATCTCAACAAGAGCTATCTCGATCGTGGTCAGCTGACGGTCGAGCGCATGGGGCGCGGCTTTACTTGGCTTGATGCTGGAACTCCAGACAGTTTGCTTACGGCTGCAGAATTTGTCTCTATGCTCGAACGGCGGCAGGGAGTTCGGATAGCATGTCCGGAGGAAATTGCCTTTGGGCAGGGCTTCATAGATAGGAGCCAACTTCTGAAACTGGGAGAAGCGCTGGGTAAGAGCGATTACGGTCGCTATATTATGAGCATCGGGATGGACCAGTAAATCTGAGGGGCGAGAGTTGTATTTACGCGAACATAGACGCCGAGTTTGCTTCATCGTTCAGTGAGTCGCTTGCACGATGAGACTATTCGACAAAGCCGTACTGCTTCAGTCACTCGCTGAACATCTCCCGGCGTCCCTCAAGGCGCAATTGAAACGTGTTGGACGCCGCCTCGGAAGTCAAAGCCGTAGCTATGCTCGCTGGCTTGGCGAGTTTGATACCTTGTCGGAGTTGGATCGCCTCGCGATTGCGCGTCACATCGAGAAATTCGAGTATAGGCCACTCATATCAGTGGTCATGCCAACATATGAGACCCCGCATTGGGCGCTTCGGGAAGCGATCGATAGTGTCCGTGGTCAGCTCTATCCGAATTGGGAATTGTGCGTCGCCGACGATGCGTCGCCCAGCCCGCACGTAATACAGATCCTTCGCTCCGCCGCATTGGAAGACCGTCGGATCAAGTGGATGGAGCGCGAGGAGAACGGTAATATTTCGACCGCCACAAACTCGGCCCTCTCTCTCGCGTCGGGAGAGTTTGTTGCTCTGATGGACCACGACGATATCATCGCCCCGCATGCGTTGTACGAGGTGGCGGTCGCGCTGAACAATAATCCCAGCCTCGACGTCATCTATAGCGATGAGGACCAGATCGACAGGAAAGGACGGCGTCATAGTCCCCATTTCAAGACGTCGTGGAACATCGAGCTTCTGCTAGGCTACAACATGATTAGCCACTTGGGAGTCTATCGACGTGCGCTAGTTGAGCGCTTAGGCGGATTTCGAACAGGCTTTGAGGGCAGCCAGGACTATGACCTTGCGTTGCGATGTGTGGACGCGACGTCGGCTGATCGTATTCATCACATTCCGTCGGTTCTATATCATTGGCGGCGTGACTATGGTTCTGACTCATTTTCGGAACGGCGGCTTAAATTGTGTTCAGATGCTGCGCAACGCGCGATCGGAGAGCATTTGCATCGGCGCGGCGAGGCAGGTGTGGTTGGTCCACACCCCACGCTGCCGCAGTGGAGCCGCGTCAGTCGTCCTGTGCCGTTGCCGGCCCCGTTGGTTTCATTGATCGTGCCAATGCGGGATAGAGCTGATTTGCTCGAAAGATGCGTGAGAGGCCTGCTCGATCACACGGATTATCCTAACGTGGAGGTAATAATGGTTGATCACGAAGGCAAATCTCCTGACGCGCACAGACTATTAGAACAATTGAGGTCTGATACGCGTGTGCGCAGTGTCCCTTGCATGGGGATGTTTAACTACTCTGCTTTCAACAACATCGCGGTAGCTCAGAGCCGCGGGTCAATTGTGGGGTTGATCGATAGCAAGATTCAAGTGATCAATGCTAATTGGTTGGCGGAGATGGTTTCGCTGGCGACCTTGCCAGGGTTAGGCGCCGTTGGGGCAAAGTTACTCTACCCGGATGACATGGTGCAACACGGCGGTATTGTGTTGGGCTTGGGCGCCGTGGCAAGCCATCTTGGTAACCGTCTCCCTCGCCAAGCCAGGGGCTATTTCGGAAGAAATCAGCTCACTTCATCGGTATCTGCCGTAACTGCGGCATGCCTAATCGTGAAGAAATTGGTCTATGAGGAAGTGGGCGGCCTCGATGATAAGCACTTGCCAGCTGTATTCAATGATGTCGACTTCTGCCTTAGAGTGAGCGAGAGAGGGTATCGCAACATTTGGACTCCTCACGCTGAACTTTATCATCACGGGTCGTCCAGCCGCAGTTTTGATATTCCATCGGATCAATTTCAGGCGGAGATAGAGTACATGCGTGGAAGATGGACGAATGAACTTAAGTCCGATCCGTTTTACAACGATAACTTCTCGCTCAGTCTAGGTCGTGACTTTGAATTGGCGTTCCCTCCGCGTTGCCCGAAACCTTGGAGGTGACTTGCGACCGTATATTTGATGGAAAGCCCAAAGTAGTCCGGAAGGATGATGAAGCAAGATTCACAGACGATTAGACTATCGCGATGTGGAATAGGCATGAGGCCAACTTCAGGATGTAGTTCAGCGCCTTGGCCAGGTTGTGCCTACAGGACAGCTTGGCGGGTTGCTTCCGCACACAAATCTGAAGCTTCCCGACCGAAGGCCGGCTCGGTTTTTGCCGAAGCTAAGCGGTTTCCTCGTAAGCGTGTAGGTCATCCCACGTAGCGGATGATGTTCGATTGTCAGAGAATCTCCTGGTGATTTGTCCCAGGAGTTCATGAGAGCGAACATATGTCTGATACCAAGAATTTCGAAGTTATCACAGCGGCGGCCGAGCGGCTTTCGGTGAGTCCCGGGCGGAGCTACCGCACCTGGTCGCGGGAGGAGAAGGATCGCATCGTCGGGGAAACGTTTGCGCCGGGGGCGAACGTGTCGGCGATAGCGCGCTGTCATGGGATCGATCCATCGCAGTTGTTTGCGTGGCGACGCAAGGCGCTGGCCTCGGGAATGGTGGCGCCGCTCTCTGGGGCGCGAGACCGATCGGTTAAGTTCGCGCGCTTTGAGACCATGGCGGGGGAGATGGTGGAAATCGTCATCGGCGATGTCGTGGTGCGCGTTGGTGGAGATGTGGAGGCGGGGCGGCTTGCTGCTGTGATCCGGGCGGTTCGGCAGGCATGATCCCGGCGGGTGTTCAGGTTTACGTGGCCAGCACGCCGGTCGACTTCCGCAAGGGAGCCACGGGTTTGATGGCGCTGGTTCGAGATGGTGGGGCCGACCCCTTCAGCGGAGCACTGTACGTGTTCCGTTCGAAAAGGGCGGATCGGATCAAGGCGGTTTGGTGGGACGGCAGCGGGGTATGCCTGTTTGCCAAGACTCTCGAGGAGTCAAAGTTCTGCTGGCCGAGGATTGCGCCGACCCGGGTGCAGCTGAACCATGCGCAGTTGCTCGCGCTGATTGACGGGCTGGACTGGACGAAGGTGCGTCCGGTGGTTGTGAAGCGCCCAGAAACGGTAGGCTGACAAGCTGCGGCGAATTGAATCAGGGTGCTGAAAAGTTTGGAAGAGTGGCGGCGACTCTGCTGTGATGGCGACGATGACGACGCCCGTTACAGAGCTCCCGACGACGCTTGCCGAAGCCCACGCGCTGATCGTCGCCTTGGCGGAAGAGCGGGCGGCGATCGAGGCCGAGAACAGCCGCATTGCCGCTGCAAACACCGATCTTACGGCGATCAACAAGGCCGCCGATGCGCGGATCGTGGAGCTGACGGCGATCGTCAAAATGCTGGAGCGCACGCTTTACGGCACGCGCTCGGAACGCTTGCGCAGCGACAAGCTGAGCACGGAGCAGATCGCCTTCGTGTTCGAGGAGATTGAGACCGGCGTGTCGGCGGTTGAAGCCGAACTGGCCAAGGCTGGCGGCAAGGACATGCCGAAACGCGTGCCGCGGCCGCGCAAGGAGTTCGGGGCGCATCTGGAGCGGGTGGAGATCGTCATCGAGCCGGAGGTTCCTGCCGGGTGCGAGGGGCTGGAGAAGGTGCTGATCGGCGAGGACGTGTCGAAGCGGCTGGATGTGACGCCGGCGAAGTTCCGCGTGATCGTCACGCGCCGCCCGAAATACGCCTATCGCAACCGCGACGGCGTGGTACAGGCGCCAGCGCCTGCCCATTTGATCGAGAGCGGCCTTCCGACTGAAGCGCTTCTGGCCCAGATTGCCGTCTCCAAATATGCGGACGGGCTGCCGCTTTACCGGCAGGAAGCGATCTACGCCCGCGATCGGGTCGAGCTGGACCGCTCGTTGATGGCGCAGTGGATGGGCAAGGTCGGCTTCGAATTGCAGCCGCTGGCCGACTATGTGCTGGAAAAGGTCAAGCAAGGCGAACGGATCTTCGCCGATGAGACGACCCTGCCAACGCTCGCTCCCGGATCCGGCAAGACGCAAAAGGCCTGGCTGTGGGCTTATGCCCGTGACGACCGGCCGTTTGGCGGCATCGGTCCACCGATGGTCGCTTATCGCTTCGAGGACAGCCGTGGCGGCGAATGCGTCGAGCGCCATCTGGCAGGCTTTGCTGGCATCCTCCAGGTCGATGGCTATGCCGCCTATAATCGGCTCGCCAGGTCGGCGGGCGCCAACGAGGGAGTGCGGCTTGCAGCGTGCTTTGCCCACGTCAGGAGACGGTTCTACGAGCTTCACGTCAACGAGAGCTCGCGCCTGGCGACACAGACCGTCACCACCATGGTCGAGCTGTGGGAGATCGAGGCCGATATCCGCGGCCAGGATCCTGAGACGCGGCTGAATGCGCGCCAGCAAAGGTCCGCCCCCATCGTTGCGGCGCTGTTCGATCTGTGGGAGAAGGAGCTGCCGCGTCTGTCCGGCAAATCCAAGCTCGCCGAGGCGATCCGCTATGCCACATCCAGACGCGCCGCACTCGAGCGCTTTCTGAGCGACGGTCGTATCGAGATCGACTCCAATATCGTCGAGCGGACCATCAGACCCCAGGCAATCACAAGAAAAAATGCGCTCTTCGCGGGTAGCCCTGGTGGCGGCCGCTCCTGGGCGACCATCGCTACGCTTCTGCAGACCGCCAAAATGAACGACGTCGATCCACTCGCCTGGCTCACGCAAACGCTCGAGCGCATCGCGAACCGGTGGCCGATCACTCAGATCGATGCCCTCATGCCGTGGAACTTCAGAGCCTGAACGGCTTCGGCTACACGCTTACGTTTCCTCGGCACTCCTGCCATTGATGGATCGCTCGATCTGTACGCATCCTCGCACATTATCGTGGTACGCATACGACGAAGACCGCCTGATTGACGCATGCGCGCGGGCATGGCGAGCTCTATGATGGCGTTGCGCGAAGGTCAGGCGGCCTGCTGATCGGCAGGCTTGCCGGCTTGGCGCAGGAGCTTCCATTCCCAGGGCAGCAGTTCGTGCAGACGCGATGCGGGAAGATCTGCGATACGGGCGAGGACGTCGGCGAGCCAGGCCTTGGGATCGACGTCGTTGAGGCGACAGGTCGTGATCATCGTCAGCATGATGGCGGCACGGTCAGCACCCCGCCGGCTGCCAGCGAAGGTCCAGTTGCGCCTTCCCAAGGCGATGCCTCTCAATGCGCGCTCAGCGCAATTGTTGGTCAAGCAGATCCTGCCATCGTCGAGGAAGCGGGCGAAGTCGTCCCAGCGCCTGAGCATGTAATTCATCGGTTTCAGGACCTCGGCAGAGCGCGACAGGGTTTCGCGCTCACGCAGCAACCAGGCGTGCATGTCCTCGAGAAGCGGCTTGCTCTTTTCCTGGCGCACGGTGCGCCGCTCGTCGGCGCCGCAGCCGTTAATGGCGCGCTCGATCTCGAACAACGCATCGAGGCGTCTGACCGCCTCCAGCGCGATCGGAGAGACCGGTTTGCCCTTGTTACCTTCCCGAGCATTTTTCTCGATGTCGGCCAGCTCGAAGAAGCCCCGCCGCGCATGGGCCAGGCAAAACGCCGGTGTGATCGGCAGCACCTTCTTGCGCGGGTCGAACAACGGCTCAAAACCATTGTAGCAATCGGCTTGCAGGATGCCGGCGAAGGCGGCCAGATGCTTCTGCGGGTGCTCACCTCGCCGGTCGCTCGAGGCGTAATAGACCGCCGCCGGCGGCGCAGGCCCGGCAAAGGGCCGGTCATCCCGCACATAAGTCCAGATCCGACCGGTCGTGCACTTGCTTTTGGCCAGGATGCGGATGGTGGTGTCGTCGCCATGAAGGCGCTCGGCAGCGAGCACATGGCGCTCGATCAGGTGGAAGAGCGGCATCACGGCGAAAGTCCCGTGGCCGACCTGATCGGCCAGCGTCGACAGCGGCAAGTCGATCCTCTCGCACTTGAAGCGCGCACTCTGGCGGTTGAGCGGGATATGCATGCCGAACTTGTCGAACAGGATCGTCGCCAGCAACTGCGGGCCGATGAAGCCGCGCGGCGTGGCATGGAACGGCGCCGGCGGCTGGGTGATCTTCTCGCAATCGCGGCAGGTGAACTTCTCGCGCACCGTCTCGATGACCTTGAAGCGACGCGGGATCTCCTCCAGCGTCTTGGTCACATCCTCACCGATCTTCGCCAGCCGCGATCCACCGCAGCAGGCGCAGGCCGTTGGAGCCTCAATGACGACGCGCTCGCGTTCGATATCATCCGGCCATGGCTTGCGCACCGGCCGCTTGCGCATGAAGGGGCGGACGTTCTGCGTCTTCGCCGCCGCGGCCTGTGCGGCAAGCTCATCCTCGCTCGCCGTGGTGACGAGTTCTTCGAGCTCCAACTCCAGCTGCTCGAGCAGCCGTGCCGTGCGCTCGGAGCGCTGCCCGTACAGTTCGCGTTTGAGCTTCTCGATCCGCAACTCGAGATGCGCGATCAGCGCCTCGTTGTCCGACAGCTCCGCCCGCGCATTGGCCGCTTCGGCTTGCCAATTGATGGCTTCGGCTTGTATCTGGGTGACCTTCGCCGCGGCCGCATCGCGTTCGACCTCGACCCGCAGCCGCGCTTCGCGTTCAGCCCGCAACGCCTCACGTTCGATCAATAGCGCCGCCTGGGCGCTGGCAAGATCCGAAGGAAGATCATCCGGCTTCAAACTCATGAAGCCAGTGAATCAGATTTCCCGGGAGGTTCAATCGCAGAATGCTATCCAACCCGCGTTGGACGCAAAGTTTCTTGAGGATTCCGCCAGTCGATCCCAGACAGCAGGTAAGAAAGTTGTGCCGGAGAGATCGTTACGGCTTCACCAGCAGCCGAAGGCCAAATGAATCTTCCTCTTTCGAGTCTTTTTGTAAACAGGCACGCTCCCTGAGAATCGTGCCAAATGATTTTTATCAGGTCTGAACGGCGCCCCCTGAAGCAAAACAAATGACCCCCCAGTGGGTCATGCTTCAAGACTTCCTGCACCTGCAAAGCCAAGCTCGGAAAGCCGCGCCGCATATCGGTATGGCCCGTCGCCAGCCATACCCGCACGCCAGAGGGGATCGGAATCATCGCAGCGCCTTCAACACCGCCGACACCAGCAAGGGCGGCGCCGACCCGCAAATCCTGATCCGTCCGCTCCCCGTCAATTCCACCACGATCACTTCACCGGACGGCGCCGCTTCCTTGATCGGCTCCGCTTCCATCGAAGCTTCCACAAAGCCCTGGTCAGCAAGGTCCTGGCGAAGCCGGCGACGCCAAGTGTAAATCAGACCCGTCGAAATATCGTGATCCCGCGCAACCTGCGCCACACACGATCCCGGCGCAAAGGCCTCCGCAACGATCCGGCACCGTTCATCCTCGCTCCAACGCCGCCGCCGTTCCGGCCCCGTCAGCACCGAAATCTGACCCATCAACCGCTCTTAAGCTCGCTCTTAAACACGTGCTTATGAGTGCTCAATCCACCTCTCAGAACAAGGCGGTCTTCATCGTAGGCGTACTTATCGTGGCATCACGCCAATCTGGATCGACGCCTCGTGGGCGGTTCCTCATTCCTCATGCGTGTTCGGACGTTCGGACCGCTATGACCGCCATCTAAGCGGGCTTGTGCCGAACCGTACTCATTGCCCGCGGGGAAAGCGGGTGCTCCGGCATCGCAGCAGCGGGATGTTCGATCCCACAGGCCCCGAAAAGTCAGCGCGCAACCTTCAAGAGCGCGATATCCGCTTACGATGTGATGAATTCTCGGATGATCTCTTACCTACTTCGATTGCTGACGTGCAGTCTCGTCACCGACGGTGCCGTGAACCTCTATCGTGACACCGCCGATCAAATCGGCTGACTTTGCAACGTCTTCTCCCACGAAACAACAATACGCTGACATGCCCAAGAGCTGCGCGTGGGATGCCCCGCGGCCCCGATGATGGGAAACTTCAGCGGGCGGGGAGCGCCTCGCTGGCCGGACGAGGGCTTACTAAATTACGAATCAGTCGTTGAGTGCGGCATTAGAGCTCGCGCGGCACTGGCAATGGTGTGATTAACTTTCCTTTGTAACCTTTCGCGCGCAATTTGGGCGCGAGCTCTTCGGCAATGTGCCAGGAGAAAATGATGGCGCAATCGGGCTGATCCTCAAACATGCGGCTCTCCTCGACAACGGGGATCGAGGTGCCGGGCATACACTTGCCGATCTTCAACGACCCCTCGATTTCGCACACGTAGTCGATGATCCCGGAGTCGAGGCCGACGTAGTTCACCAGCGTTGACGCGCGGGATGGCGCGCTGATGCCGCAGATAGTTTCGTCATTCTCCTTGATCTCGCGGATCATTGAGTAAAGGCGCAACTTGGAAAGTGCTACGTCATGACTGAATGAGGCGAGGCGGGCGCGCATCCCGCTGCCACGCGGTTCGTTTGCGAGCAGGGCGCCTACACTTGGCCGAACAGGGCGAGTTCCCTTGCGCGCTGCGTAAACACGGATCGAGCCGCCGTGCGTTGGGATCTTGCGTGCGTGAAAAACCTCAAGCCCGTGCATTGCAAGCAAATAGGAGAGGCTGCCAACCGAATAGTAGCGAAGGTGCTCATGATAAACCGTGTCGTACTGCAGATCGTCGAGCAATCCGATGAGGTAGTGTGATTCCGATATGAACACGCCGTCCGGGGCAAGCATCTCCTCGATTCCATCGACGATCGCATGCACGTCCTCGATGTGAGCAAAACAATTGGCGGCAGTCACAACTTTGGCGGCGCCGTATTTTTCCCGTACCTCCTGTCCCACGTCCTTGCTGAAGTAGCGCTGGATTGTCGTAATGCCGCGCTGGTTCGCGATTTTGGCAACATCGGTCGGTTCGATTCCGAGGATACGGTGACCGCCCTTCTGAAAGTTCGAGATGAGTGTCCCATCATTCGACCCGATATCAACGACCAGATCTTCCTTGCCGAGGCCCAGCAGTTCCGTTGACTCGGAATAGAGTTCAGCAAAGTTGTCGCGAAGAATGCGGGTCATGCCGCTCGTGTAAGGATACTCTGGTGGAAATATGATGATGGGATCAACGGCCAGTCCGAGTTGGACCAGATCGCATTTTGGGCAAAGCAACAGGTTGGTCGGAAACCAGGGTTGTTGGCGCTGAACTTCGCCAATCGGCACCATCTGGTTGACCGGGGGCATGTAACCAAGCGAAAGAACTCCCTCAAGCTCGCCGTGCCCGCAAACTTGACAGCATTCGACGGGTACACTGGCACCCGTTCCGGCGGCGCGGGCAATTCTTACTGGAAACATAAACTTCTCCCTATGAGAAATTGGTTAGCTACGCGGCGCCAAGTCTTGGTGCTCCCAATACCAGTCCACCGTTGATGGCAGTCCTGCATCTAGCGTAACCTGCGGTGAATAGCCGAGCTCACGAAGCTTGGAAATATCCGGGCAGCGCCGCGGCGTACCACCCTCCGCCGGGGAGCCCGCTATCAGTTCGATTTCGCGGCCGGCACGCCTGGCTATTCGCTGAGCAAGATCGGCCATCGTAACTTCCTCTGTGGTACCAACATGGTAAATGCCCAGATGTGCGCCTTTGGCCCGCATGACCAGTACGCCTCTTACGAGATCGTCGACGTGGCAGAAGCTGCGGGTCTGGCTGCCGTCCCCTTGAAGCTTAAACCCGAGCTTACCGTTATCCTTTTCGGCTGCAAGTGCCTTAAGTCGTAACGCGAACTGCGGGATGACGTGCTCCCAGCCCATATCTTGTCCATAGATGTTATGGGGTCGGAATATCAGCACGCGATCGAAGAACTTCCGTCCATAATTGATCGCCATCAGCTCGCTGATGATCTTCCCTCCACCATAAGAGTATCTCGGGTTGGTGACGTCAGGTACCAGCAACGGAGCGCGCTCATCGGTGGGTGTGTGCGGCGGCGTTTGATAAACCTCTGAACTGGACGCGAGGATAAGCGAGCCGATGCCGGCATTTCGGCATGCGTCGATGACATTGATCATCCCCTTGACGCCGACGTCCAGCACCAGTTCCGGAGCGCTGTAGAAGAACTCGGTGCCGTTGACATAGGCCAAGTGATGAACCTCGTCGACGCCCTTCACGGCACGCGCGACGGCAGCCGGATCGCGAACGTCTCCAGCTATGAACTCGACATCGTTGGCGACCTCTTTCAGACGTCGAGGGGCGCCGCGCGAGTTATCATCGATCACTCGCACAGAGTGCCCGTCACGGACCAGAGCCGTCACCAGGGCCGAGCCGATGAAGCCGCTGCCGCCAGTTACAAGAATTGAGCTCACAGTTGCTTTTCCGTATTTTCCATACCCATATCGAGCCAGGTACCGACATCATTTGCACGCCGCGCGATGTCAAGCAACACTTGAACGCGGAAGCCCTCGGCAAACCCAGGAGGGGTGTGCAGCCCGCGTTCGATCCCGTCGATAAACGCGGTTGCTAGTCGGGAAACCGGGGCAATCCGTCCATCGGATGGGAATCTGAGATCGGTCTCGTCAACAGTTTCAACGTCACTCATGGCGGTTGCAGGTCTTTGCGCCAACCTCAGCCGAAACCCGCGCATATAATCGGTGCTGTCGTTGATCAGCATCAACGTTCCGTCCTCACCGTAAAACTCGAGCCTATGGCCGGATCCGAGATAGGATGCGCAGCTCATTACGAGGTTACCGGCCGCTCCTGACGCGAAAGACATGCTGATACCTGCGTTTGTTTCCATTGTCGGCTCATCCGGTAAGCTTGAGAGCCGAGCCGACATTCCGTTGATGGGACCACAGAACCATTCCAGATAGTGCAGGCAGTGGCTCACGAAGTTGCCCAGTACGCCGCCGCCGTTGCCGAGTGTCTTCCAGTTCCGGATGCGCATCCGCGTGCCGTAATTTTCGACATTCCAGCTTACCTCGACATGGCGCAGGCGGCCTATCGCGCCTTCATCGAGCAATGCCTTTGCCCTACGCCAGGTCAATATCTCGCAGAAATTGAAATCCACCGTCGTCATGCGGCCGCTCTCTTCTGCTGCGTGAGCCATGCGTTTAGCTTGGGCGAGATCGGCGGCCATCGGCTTTTCGGCGAACACTGGCTTGCCAAGCCCAAGGGCGCGAACAGCAATCTCTGGTTGCAGATTTGGCTCGGTGGCTATAGCGACAGCATCCACGTCGGGATGCTCGACGAGTTGCTCCCAGTTGCCGAATGCCAGCGGTACGCGGGCAGCCTTTGCGAGCTCCGTGGTGCGGTCCGCGTCACGCCCAGCGAGTGCTACCACTTCGCAGCGGGGATCGACGCGAAACGCAGGCAGCTGTACCAAGCGGCCGTAGTTACAACCGACAATGCCAATTCGGACCAACGACACTCCAGATTGCTGTTTGAGTTCAATGCAGCAGCGATTCCCGGATCGGCGGCATAACCCTCGAGATTATGCCAATACGATGAATGACCTTAGCTGCGCAAGCAACAGTGCGCCAAGGTGCAATTGTGATACAAATTCGCCTGACTTGATCATGCCAACCAGCTCGGAGGCCGTCACGAGCCTAACGGAAATACCGGGTTCGGGCGCGAAGTCGCTGACGCGCTCGCCCGTTTCGAGAAAGAATGAGTGAATCCGGTTGCTGAGACGCCCGCTGCACGGTGCTGCCGTTCCCAGAGGATAAATCGAGCGTGTGGTATAACCTGTTTCCTCGAGCAACTCGCGCCGGCAACCTTCGCCGAGATCCTCGCCACTCTCGGTAAGGCCAGCCGGAAGCTCCCAAGTAAAGGCTTCGAGCGCGGGCCGGTATTGATAGACGATGGGAAAGTGCCCGCTGGGAGTTTGCGCCACGATCGCGAGATAGTCCTGCGTTTTGACCGCATGGTAAATCTCGGTTGTTCCAGGTGAGAACTCGACTTCTCTGGCGATGATATCGACCCACGGTGACACCGCGATCGTTGCTCGGGATTTGATCTTGGGCCACTCTGACATGGACTAGACCGCTTTCACAGAATGGAGGGCTTAGAACGGATAGTAACTGTTTTCGGTGACCGGCGCAGGTAAGTGGTAGCAAAGGCGTATCTGAACCAGCGCAAATAGGCTGGTAGCCATTTCAGCACACGAAACCGACTCGCCCCGTGCTGGCGCTCGAACCAGAGGGCGGGGACCTCGCCGATCGGCCAGCCTAGCCGGTGAACCTTCACCAGCAATTCGATGCTGTAGCAGAAGCCCTGGTCGGATTCGACTTTGACCCTATCAATGACCCTCCGCGAGAACATCCGAAAGCCACTTGTCGGATCTCTTGTCGGAACTGCCGCCAAATAGTACAGGGCAAACGCCGCCGACCGCACCAACGCGGCCTTGAGCCAAGGGCACCCTTGCATCGTTCCGCCGGGTAGAAACCTACTTGCACAGACGACGTCACAGCCGTTGCGGATAAGGTCAGCCATGTTGTCGATGATCCCGGCATTGAAATCGTCGTCGGCTGGGTAAGCGACAACAATAGGAGCGGTGCTCGCGGCAAATCCAGTCATCACTGCTGCGTGCGCTCCCCGGCTGTGATTTCGGACGAAGGTGACCTCAAGTCCATCATGTGTCTTCGGGCAATTTCGTACCGCCGGCAGGGTATTATCTCCCTCAAAGTCGTAGCATATCAGGACCCGTGCGGGCGTCCTGACTTCGCGCGCGAGTGCTCCGAGCGTTGAGAGGATGTTCGAACCCTCATTGTAAACTGGAATCACGATGTCGAGTAGGTGTTCCATCGTTATGCTCTGGCGGCGCATATGGTACAGATCGGCTTCGCATCCACTGACGGCCTGGGTTGGAATACATACGCGCCTCAGGAAATCAGATTGGCGCCCTCGAGCAATCCCCAAACGTCTACGACCGGCTTCCCCTTGAGGTCGGCATTCCTGTAGTTGCTGTGAGGGGTGCAAAGGATGAGGATGTCGCTGCGAGCGATCACCTCATCCAGAGGCAACAGCTCAGGATCGATCGTCACAAATGGATCGGTCGTCAACACGTCGTGCGCAAATCCGCTCAGGACCTTTTTGAACTTATAGCTCAGTGAAGCACGTATGTCGTCGATCTCCGGCTTAAACGCCATTCCCAATAGCCCGACCGTCATTTTTCCAAGATCGTAACGGCGGCGTAAATCGCCGATAACGTGCAGCGGCAACCCCTCATTGATCAGCATTGCCGCGTTGCCGAGGCTGAATTCATTGCGAGCGAACGCGGTCAACTGCATCGTATCCTTCATAAGACACGGCCCGGCCGCATAGCCGGGCTTGGGAATATTCCTTGCGCGGGGATAGTTGTACTTCATCGCCTTGAGGATCCGCTGATAATCCAGCCCAGCCGATTGGGCGATCAAGTAGAACTGGTTCGTCGCTGCGAACTCAATGTAGCGATAGGCATTGCCGAACAGCTTCGCAAACTCGGCCTCGATCGGTTCGAGCGTAACGATTTCCGGCGAAATCGTTCGGAACAACGCGGCGGCCTGCTCGACAGCTTCGGGGGTCGTGCCACTCACAAGCTGAGGCATCTGGCTCAGCTCCTCAATACCGTAGCCCTGTACGATCCGCTCTGGACAAAACGCAACGTTCAGATTGCGGTTCTTCCGCTTGAGGTGCTCGGAGATCGAGTCCGTCGTTCCCGGATAGAGAGTGGAGCGCAGGACTAGGAGCTGTCCATCGGTGAGGTGGGGAAGAAGGCTGTCGATGCAGTTTAAAATGACTTGGCGTTCCGGATTCAGAAATTCGTCGACCGGCGTTCCGATCGTAACGATCACCGGGCCTGACTTCGAAATCCGGCTCGGTACGCTCGTAAAAACCAGCTTTTTGTCGCGGAGGGCGTTTGAGAGAATATCTTCAGCGCCGTATTCCATAAACGGGAGACGGCCAGATCTCAGCGCGGCGAGGCTGTCTAGGTCGAGGTCGTTGACATTGACCGTGAACCCCTTGGCAGCAAACGACAGAACGAGCGGAATGCCGACGTGGCCCGCTCCCCCGACCACCGTCAGGTCGGCTGTGCGGGTTTCGCTGGGGCGCTCAGCCTCTGGAAGATCGAGAACGGTCAAGGCTTTTCACCATAGGTTAAAACAAAAGACCTTAGCGGCTTCATGAAACCGGGCGCAAACAGCGCACGGTCGAGCGCATTGTAGGCTGGAAGCAGCCAGCGCATCTTGGCTGATGCCAGGTAACGGTAGCTGAGATCGGATATGTAGTCCGTTCCAACAGTAAATCCTGCACCACGGAACACCGTCGCGATCTCGCGCGCTAACACCGGGCGTTCATTCTCCGTCACACCGACCGAGCTGTAGAATGGCGACGAGCGGTCGCGATAAAGATACATAAAGGGATTCATTCGATTTGGATCGAACGCGACGAAAGAGCCTCCCGGCTTCAGGATGCGGAAGGCTTCGGCCGCGCAACGCGAAGGATCAGAAAAATGATGCACAAGTCCGCTCAGCAGGACGCCGTCGAAAGTTGCTGATTCAAACGGCATGTGCTCCACGTCGCCTTCAACGAACTCGACGTCGGGAAATTTGATCCGGCCTAACGCAACGAGTTTCGGGCTGATATCGAGGCCGACCGCCTTGTAGCCCCGCTGTGCCAACAGAGCAGTAAATACACCGGAGCCGCACCCCAGATCGATGACACGCGCTCTCGGCCTAAACTTGGCCAGTTGTGAACACGCGCCTATAAGCCTCGCGTTGCTCTCGGGTGTAAAAACGTCGTACGTGTCCGCCGCGGCATGGCCGTCGAAAAACTCGATTTCCTTCCGTTTGTTTTGAGTTGAACTTTTCATGTGATCATTAAAGGCTCTTATCAGACTTATCAGGACACTATCTCAGGCAGTGATTATAACCGCAGCTTATGCTATCAGCAACAACGAGACATAACGGCTTTGAACCATAGTAGTTGTGGTCAGCATCGTTGACTGTTGCGGATTGGACACATTTGAGAAGTCATTTTGACGCCCCGCCCCCCACCGCCCTCGGCAGAGGTTGCGGTAAGCTAAACGAGAATGTGCCGACCGATGCGGCGGGCTTCCCCTCTATCGGCGCGGGGGGTCGCTCTCAAGGTTGATTTCGATATCGCAAGGGACATCCAGGGCCGTTGACCAAACTTCGCTAGACGTCGGTCCATCGTCTGACGATGCTGATCGCGACGAGATCGGGCTGGCTGATACAAAGTCTACCGTCCAGTTTTGCACGCGTTCGCTGATGGTTCTGCCGAGCCGGCGTCTCGCTTGTACTTGAACCGTGGGTCCCTTCGCCATCGTTCAGCTCAGGGCTGAGATCGGAATCCGTCGGCGCAGATGATTGCAAGCCGCGGTCGCAGCGACATCGCAAGGCGCCGCGGCGGGGGGAACTGTCGCCGACAAAGCGAGCTGTTGATTCCTTTTTTGGGCCGGGTATTAGTGATTGCGAGGGGAGGGACTATGTCTGGTTTAGGGGACGCGATATTACTTGTCGAGCCACGAACCTGTAGCCGTGAGGTTTGGCTCTCTGCTAGAATAGCGACTGTCGTAGTTGCGTTGGCAGTTTTGTATCTCAGGACGCCCGTCACGTTCGTCACCCCTCAAATGTGGGCGGAAGACGTTGATTTCTTCCGGCTCGCTCATGAGTACGGCTGGTTCGCGCTGAGCATTCCCATGGGTTATTTGGTCGTAACGCAATTCTTCGCGGCCATTATGGCAAGCTATCTCGACCCAGCCTTCGCCGCGGGAATCTATTGCTACGCCGCCATAGCGCTGACGTTGGTCGTGGTCTGGATCGTAACCTCGCCAAGACTGGATATGCCGAGCAAGCCGCTTTTGGCAGTCGCGATCGTGGTCGTCCCAATGGCCTACGAAGAAGTCGGCACGCTGGCCAATATTCAATGGATATTGCCGATCGGCATATTCGCGATGTTGTTCATGAGAGCCCCGACGTCGTGCTACGTTTTGGCGGCTGAGGTTCTCCTCGCCGCATTCATGGCTGTTAGCGGTCCATTCTCGATTTTTCTGACCCCGCTGTTCACGTGGCGACTATGGACTGTCCATGTTCCTCACGACCGCCGCCGGCTGCTTCTACTCTGTGCGACGGTCGGAGCGGGAGCTCTGCTTCAGTTCCTTGCTGTCGCAAGAAGTCCATTCAGCGGCGGTATCGAGCCATCTCCACACTCTTGGACGCTTTGGTTCAATCTACCTGCCTCGCGAATAATGACCACGTTTGGAGGACTGTCACCAAAGTTGTCCAACATGTTTGCCGGGATCAGTGGCGTCCTGCTTACCGTGGCATTGCTCACTCTCGCCATGTTCCTGGCCTGGCAGCGGCCCTATCGAACGCAGAAGCTTTTTATGATTGCATTCTCCCTGTGCATCATGATTGGCGGAATGTACAAGTTTCGGGTGGCGCTGGATACGCAGGTATCCGCCAATCGTTATTTCTATGTTGCGAGTGTTTTTTCGCTGTGGTTCATCTGTTGCCTCACGGACAAGAGATGGCTGCATGCGGCCTTGGCCGCCTTCGTCGCGGTGACTGAATTGACGCTACTGCCAGCGGTTGCGCATACGCCCAGAAACCCTGCCGACCTCGAGTGGCCAAGTTGGACGCGCTATATCGACAGTGGTCTTTCAGTTACGATTCCAACGTCGCCGGGCGGCTTTTATCTCAGCTTGCCCGGCTCGGAAGAAGGACGGTTCGCCCGCTACTCGTCGTGGGTCGGAAGAGAAATCGGTCGGCTCGCCGGTGAAGCTCCGCCGTCGACTTGCCCGGGGGCCATAGGTCCGATCGAGGTCCTTCCCCTAATTTCGGGGAGGATCCCCGGAGTGCTCCCGCAAGGCTCCGACCGAATATGGGGTGCGAACGGATGGGCGTGGGATACCGCTCGTCAAAAGTCGCCAGATCTTGTTGCTCTCGTGGACGAGGGCAATCGTGTGATTGCGCTTGCCATAACGGGCTTTAAAGCGCCAAGCGTTGTGGCGGATCTTCCGGCAGGGACGGGTTGGAGAGCTATATTCGGCTCGACGTCGGCGGGAGTCGTTGGAGCATATGCCATCCTCGACGAAGGGAAGCACGTTTGCCGCCTCTCGGGCAGACGCTCACTTTCGACCTTGACCGAGTCTCTCGTTTCTGGTCCCCCGGCGAATGTGGCAGCAATAGCGCCGGGAACCGAAGTTTCGCAGCGCTTTACACCAAAAGGCGCGCTGCTCGGCATCAATGTGACGTTTGTTACGTGGGGACGAACGCCCAGCCGATATAGGGTCAACTGGCGAGTTGTTGCGTACAAAGGCGGCGAAAGTCATGAAATCGGGGCTGGCAAAATCGAGGCTGTGGCCGTGGCGGACTGGCAAGCGGTCGATTTGCCGCTTGCGACGCGGGATGAATTGGAAGACCAGATAGAGGTGATCTTTACCGCAGACGAGCCGGCGTCGGCCTTGATAGGGATTCCTCTCTATCGGCCCGATGACGAAAGGGGAGGAGGATCGTCGGCTAAGATCAACGGACTTGCAATAGCGAACGGCACGCAGCTGGGATTGACACTTGCGTACGAAGCGCATTGAAACGGGCGCAAAAAAGGGCGCGGTGTGCCGGCGAGCGCCAACACCGGATTTTTCGGACCCGAACTGGGGGGCTCCGATTCATGGGAATAAATTCTCTATTCCCGCTATGGTGATGTCAGGTCACGGCTATCGCAACGTGCTAACGGATTTGCGCTTCAGCGGATGGGACTGAGAATGACCGATTTAGCCGTCTTGTACCTGGCGAGGTTCGCCGATGGATTTGACGAGTTTGAGCGCTTCGCGGCCAGCTATCGGAAGCATCCGCCCGGCCATCGGCATGACTTGATCATCATTGCGAAGGGGTTTGAGAACGGAGGGCAGCTTTCACTGCTGGGAAAGATATTCTCGAACATCTCGCATTCGATTGTTGAAATGCAAGACGATATCGGAGTGGACATCCATGCATATCAAGCGGCTTGTCGACAGATAAGCCACCATACCGTCTGCTTTATCAATACGCACGCGAGGTTGCAGGCCGATCAGTGGCTCGAGAAGTTGTACAGCAACTTCAGAAAGCCCGGTGTAGGTATTGTCGGCGCCACTGGGTCTTATGAAAGCCTCTACTCCTCAATCAAACTAACGTACCAGATTTGCTGGTTGATCGATAACGACAGCGCTTTTAATCCGAAGCTCACTCGCCAATTCAAATGGCTATTCGCGCCCCGCAGTCCCGCATCCGTCGATGCACTTTGGTCACCTCTTAAGCGCATCAAGATAATGCTTGATGATCGGCGAGAAAAACGCAAATCGGCGGACGAAGTATCGCAGACTTACGAAGCAACATGGAGCATGGCTACGGAGCCTGGAGCTGGCTTTCATGACATCAGCAATATTCCGGAATTTCCTAACCCGCATATACGAACGAATGTCTTCATGCTGTCTCGAGAACGTTTTCTCGATTGTCCGATCAATGGCGACAACAAGTTTGCCGCTCTGCAGTTTGAGAGTGGCCCGAGTGGTATTAATGCTTGCATTCGCAAAGCTCGACTGAGATCACTGGCGGTCGGTGCTGACGGCGTCGGATATGACGTAGAACAGTGGCCGTTTGCCAAAGGCTTTCGCTCGGGGAATCAATCCAATTTATTGGCGATTGACAATCAGACCGAAGAATTCAGGCATCTCTCGCGGAACGAAAAACGCATGATGGCAACCATGACGTGGGCTGGCTATCAATCCAAGCACATAGGTCCGAATGAAGCTGTTCTGGGAGTACCTTTTCTGTCGAATCACCCGCTATTTTTGATGTCAATACCAGTTGCAAAGAGCCCGCACCGCAAACTATGACAGGGCGCCTTGCTTCTTCATGAGTTCGGCGCTTTGTACTTTGTTTCTTCCTCAATATAGCAATATTGCCATTCTGACTCAGCGGGTCATCGTTATCGTCTGGTGAGCGTCGCAGCCAAGGCACTTCACCTCAATATAGTCGGCGAGAACGCGAAACACTTCGGCGTAGAACGGCACCGGTCTCGATGGTCGGCAAAAGCTCTGGGCCGAAGTCGATCCGATCATCGGAGAGTGGTGCGATGGGTTAATTAAAGGATCGCTGCGGATAGCTCCGCCATTCTCTCCGTTAAGAGGATGCAGATATCGCTACAAAACGGTGCGGTATAATGGTTTGTCCGGCAAGAGCGTCGTATATAGATGGGCGGATCCAAAGAGTAGCTCGCTCCTCTTCGGGAGTTCTGGTGTCATCTGAGCAGATACAAGCTTGCAAATGTCAAAGAATCAAGTCAGCTATCGCATCACATCTCTTGATCTATTGCGCGGGATCGCCGCCATTATTGTCGTGATCTGGCACTACCAGTTCTACTTCAATTCAAAACCGCTGCTAGGGCTATTGTTTCCATTTTTCACCGATGGACAGCTCGCGGTTGATACATTCTTTGTTATCTCCGGATTTGTGCTCTCTTACGCCCACGGCAATCGGCTGGTCATTGATGGTGGCCTGCGCCGATTCTTGATCAAACGAATTGCCCGGCTGTATCCGTTGCACCTCGCATCGCTCTTGGTCACGGCACTCCTCTTTCTTCTCGTTTATGTCAAGACGGGCAAGCCAGCCTATTATGTCAACGACGCCTTCCATTTCGTCTTGAACCTGACCCTGACGCAGTACATTGGCTTGCAGGATTCATATTCGTTCAATGGGCCGTCGTGGAGCATTTCGACCGAATTTTGGGTCAATGTCCTCTACGGGGTCATCATGGCCATGTGGGGGCGGTTCATCGTGCCCATCTCGCTCCTGCTCATCGTTGCGGCCAGCGCGTTCCTATTGCTCGTCATCGGGCAATGGAGCGTCGGTCCAAAATATGACGGCTGGATCGAATCCGAGCTCCTTCGTACGATCGCTGATTTCTTTGCCGGCGTGATGGTCCACTACGCTTGGTCTCGATACGGACGAGACAATGTGCTCGGTACCATTGCATTGCTGCTGGGGGCGGCGGTTACGCTGTGCGCTATGATGGTCGGTCATACGCATGCCGTTATCGAAATGTTGGCTTCCGTCGGAGGCGGCTCTCTGCTGGTTTGGGGCTGCTCGTGTTCTAGGGGGGCGAAAGTACTCGCGAAGACGCAGCCGGGTCGATGGATTGGTGATATATCGTATTCGATATATTTGTGGCACTTTCCTGCAGCGATGGTGTTATCGCTTTTGAACGTCGATGTGCTGATCGGTACCGGACCCGGATTCCTTTGCCTCTATCTTGTCTTTATCCTTACGGTCTCGCACTTCTCATACGTTTACCTCGAGAATCCCGCGCGTTTGTGGGTTACGCGGATTGCCCTTCCAGACACTCCGCGTACGCATCTTTTGGTCGAGAAGACCTCAACCCCCGCGGTGACGCCCACGCCGAACGAAGGCGCATCTTGACTAGAGCGTTTTCATGGTTGGTGACGATAGCCGGCATCTGTAAGAAAGTTCAGGCATTCCGTTGGCGAGAAGCGGGTAAGCGCGTCGGCTATCGCCTGGTCGAGGGCTTTGAGAGTTCGTGCGCCCGCCTTGCGCAGCAGGGACTTCAATTTGGCGAAGAATTGTTCGATTGGATTGAGGTCGGGGCTGTATGGCGGCAGATAGCGCAACGTCGCACCACCAGCCTCGATGGCTTCGCGGACACCCTTGACCTTGTGGCTCGACAGATTGTCCATCACGACGATGTCGCCCGGCCGCAGCGTCGGAACGAGGAACTGCTCGACCCAGGCGAGGAATGTCTGGCCCTTCATTGGGCCGTCGAAGACGCACGGCGCGGTCATGCCGTGCTGGCGCAGAGCTCCGACGAAGGTGGTTGTTTTCCAATGGCCGTGCGGTACTGTGCAAACGAGCCGCTTGCCGCGCGCGCAGCGGCCGTAAAGCCGGGTCATTTTGGTGGACGCGCCGCTCTCGTCGATGAAGACCAGGCGCTCCGGGCTTAATTCCGCCTGACCGGCGCGCCAGTCCACACGCGCCTCGGCGACATCGGCCCGATCTTGCTCCGCAGCTCTCAGTGACTTTTTTTGAGCGTCAGGCCGAGATGGCGCAGGCGCTTCCACAAGCAGCCGATGCTGACCTTCATGTCGTGCGTGGCCAGAAGCCATGCCCGGATCTCCTCCAGCGTGGCGTCTGGCTCGGCCGCGATCCGCTGGCGCAGCGCTTCATCGTGAGCGGCCAGCTTCGGAGACGGCCCGCCGCCCGACGCGCGGGCCGTCGTCTCGCCCGTCGCTCGCCGACGCCCCAGCGCCTTGTAAATGTAGGAAACGCTGACGCGCAGCAGCGGCGCCGCCTGGTACGCTCCCATTCTGCCGTCGACGATGGAAATTACCCATTCACGCAAATCTTGAGAATAAGGCGCGCCCATCCAAGCCCCCGCGTCGAATCAACACGGAAACTGAATCATGGAGCACCCTTGCAGGGAATCCCCCGATTCCACCAATCGTGAAAATGCTCTAGTCTGAATAGTTATCGGTGACGACGAGGTCGCGCGTCTCATCGCGGCGCTGAGTCACGGCTGGATGATGCGTGTCTGGACATAGACCTGCGACGTTCAGCTGCGGCAAGTCAGCGTCGTCGGAAGAAATTGATGAGCGCACGCAGAGGCGCCGTGATGCGCCAAGATGTCGAGGCACGCAGGGCGACGGCTTCCGAATGAAGTGCCGCAGATTCCGCGCGCGATGTGTCCCGTTCCTGGCGCAGGACGTCTGCTTCCGCGCGCGATACGTCACGTTGCTGGCGGAGTGCGTCTGCTTGCGCGCGCGATGTGTCCCGTTCCTGGCGCAGGACGTCTGCCTCCGCGCGCGATGTGTCCCGTTCCTGGCGCAGGACGTCTGCTTCCGCGCGCGATACGTCACGTTGCTGGCGGAGTGCGTCCGCTTCCGCGCGCGATGCGTCGCGTTCCTGGCGGAGCCCGTCTGCTTCTACCCGCGTTGCCGCCCGCTCGAGCTCGACATTGCGAGACGTGACAAGCCGCCGCAACGGTTCGAGATTTGGCGGTGACGATGCTCTCGACTTCGCCGGAACGGCTGCACGCGGGGGCCAATCGTACGGCCGGAGTTCTGCGAGGTCGCACAACTGCGATGCGGCGACCCCAATAGCGATTACCGCACAGCCGCGCCGAGCCCCGGTCTCCTCGCGAGCTGGCAGCGCGGGAAAAAAGAGGCTCGCTCCGTTGGAATCCGCCTGCGATAGTAGTTCGAGGGTGAGGGCTTTCCCAGGACCGTAATCGTCGAACTCATACACCGGATCGAAAGGAACGGCAAAATCGTCTATGATGATCACTCCGGCCCGTTCGTTCGAAAGAATTAGCTCGAGTTCACCGATGAGCGGTAAATCCTCCTGCCAGTGCGCATCGAGATAGTAGAGTAGCGTGTCGCCTTTGACTTTCGCGAGAACCTCTTTCAAGAAGTCACGTGAATCCTGTCGCCGGATCTCGATGTTCGGGAAGCCTGCCAAGTTGGCTCGGGAAAAAAGGTACCACCTCGGATCGAGCTCGCACGTGAGGATCGGCCCATCAAAATTCTCGCCCATGTATGCAGTCGTGGTACCGCGGAACGTACCGGTCTCAATTATCGCGGCCGGTCGAACCTCATTCAGCACCCGTAGAAACAACTCACTACGGCCCTTCTGGCCGTTAAAGGGAGCGCTCCACCAACCCTGCCTTGCGGGCAACACTTGATCAAGGGCGGATGCTCCGCTGTGTAGGTGGAGCGCAGCGACAGAACATCCAGCACCATTGAGCGAGAGAGCGAGCGCATGAATCTCCTCAGCTGCGGCCGCCAGCAGGTCGAACTCGGTCTCGAGCGGATGATTGTGAGTGTCTTCGAAACTGCTCGCTACCAGCTCAGTCTGGTCCGAAAAAGCCGATCGCAAGGCCGTCTCCTCTGTTGTTTCCTGCTATCGAAAGACCGTCGCAGGGGGGCGCTCACTGTGCGGTCAGAAGCGAGCCAAGTCGGCCGCGCACAGAATCCGAAGCCGATATGTCGTTTTCAGCCAGAGTTCCGTGCCGCCAAGCGCAGAATGCTTTATAGATCTGGATGAGTGTTGATGCCATCGTTTCCCAGTACTCCTTAGACCACCTTCCGATCAATGGTATCCGGATTTTCGTGCCCCTTACTGTCCCGCCTTTGTGATTTGTAACAACGCGGCTGCGCGATCTCGACTTGACACGGGTCGACTGTCGCTGCCATTGTCGAGGGTTTTGGCTGAGTTAGCTGCGGCGAAACGGTACGAGCCTGCCGCCACCAAGCCGGTAAAGCGCATTCTTCATCGTGGTAGTGGGATTCGGCGAATTTGAGGATCGATTTTCCCGCCCCCGATCACATCACACCATGCAGTGCTTTGACGATGAGCATTGGCGACGGTCGGTTTGGACGAGAACCTGCCGCCTTTCCAGAAGACGGTCATTGGCGCGCAAAGCCGGAGGACGTAACCGGAGGGACCTGATACAATTCGAAAGCTTGATTTAGGCCCTCGCCGCAATGTAGATCCTCTACGGTGCTGGAGAGGCTGGTGGAACTGATCGGGTCGTTCTGCCGAGCTTTTCTGAGTTTAGGAAAGTCGGAAGCCGGTGGACCATCCGGGCTGCTGAATGAACGAACGTTTGCACCGCAGCCTCGAGTGCCAGGAAATTTGAACTTCCACGAATCGGGCGCTAGCTGAGCCGGAGCAGCCAACGCCTAAAACAAATTGGGTTTCTTGCGGTGATACTGAGAATCAGAAGAGAATTGACCGACTTCTGGATCCATGCTAGAAGTAGATATCCAATTGAAATGCACGCGCTGAACATATGTCTCGACGAAATCAAATATCGCTTGGCGCGGATCGGCAGAGCCAACAGCCATTCGCGTGAGAACAGCCTTTCGCAGACACGTTCGGTCGCGGTCATTTATCTGGCTCGCGGACGGACCAGAGAAGAGTTGAACTCAATTCGTGTTTTTCTGGACTCCTACAAGAGATTTCCGGCCGGATCCGCTCATAGTTTTTACGTCATCTACAAAGGGTTTGAGACTGAATCCTCCAGGAGCCAAGTGCAGGCCTTGTTTGACGTGCCGCACGCAGCGATCGCATTGGGGGACGGAAATCTTGATTTAGGCGCGTACATCGAGGCCGCGGGGATGGTTGAGGACGATTACGTGTTCCTCATGAATACTCATTCCGAAATTCGTGCCAGCAATTGGCTCGAGAAGGTAATGAGCCCATTTGCGGATAAGAAAATCGGTATGGTTGGCTGCACAGCCTCTTTCGAGAGCCTTTCGCCGTTATCTCCTCTGTTTCCACCGCGCCCCAATCCGCATGTGAGGTCTAATGCGTTCGCCTTGGAACGATTCATGTTTGTCAACATGATGCGCGATGAAAAGATCGCCACAAAGTTCGATGCGTGGCTCTTAGAAAGTGGACCCAACTCGATTACCAACCGGATAAAATCGTTGAATAAGAGATGCGTTATCGTGGATAGGGATGGAGCGATTCAGGAAGAAAGTACGTGGCCCCAAAGTGCTGTTTTTCGACACTTGTTCAGGCGGCAAGCGCTCATAATCGATAATCAAATAAGGGATTTCGAGTCCGCAAAGCTTATCAAGAAGCTCGAGATGTCTTTTTATGCATGGAGCGTGCCGTCTTGATCAAGGCTGACATGAAGTGTGCGATCGTAATTCCCACACATAAGCCGAGGCCCGATGAGGAAGACGAGGCGTCGCTGCGAAATACGCTAAAGGTTTTGGGCGCACGGCACGTGTTTGTTGTGCTTCCCCACGGCGTAAGCGGGGACCACTACGAGCAGTACAGACAAGATGCGCATTCGCTGGCCATTCTAAATCTCGAACCGGGGCATCTGGGTTCGATAGAGAATTACAATGCGATGGGGCTATCGTCCAGCTTCTATAAGAGGTTCGAGCAATTTGACTACCTGTTGATTTGCCACCTGGATTCGTGGGTGTTCCGGGATGACTTGGATCACTGGATGTCGCTGGGCTATGACTATATTGGTGCGCCATTATTTCTTGAGGAACCAAGCCACTACACGAAACTCTTCGATCTTGCGGCGCCCATCGGTGGCAACGGTGGACTTTGCCTTCGACGCACAAGAAAGATGATAGAGCTAACGGAAAAGCTGCCGGTCAAGTTCAACTACATTCTGTTCGTCCGCGGCGCGTTTTTTCTCTTGCGAAACCGCAGGTTTGATCTTTTGCGCCTCTATTTGTACATCTGTCACGAGATATGTTCTGATCACGTCGCATTCCAGCGCAAGCATAGCGTCTATGAAGATGTAATGATCAGCGTTCTGTATGCCTTGTTGGATTCCGGCTTACGCGTTGCCCCTCCCAGCGTGTCGAAGAAGTTCTGCTTGGAGGTGAATATGGGTGAGATTGCCAATACGGGACTAAAATTGAGGCTTCCGTTTGGCTTGCACGGTTGCGACAAGTATGTATCAGAGGGCAACTTCCGTGCGTTGCTGCGACGTCAAGCCAACGCCTATGCCAACCAGCCTGGCTCGGGCTACGACAAGCCGACCACGAACGATCCGCTCGTTACGGTCGTTACCCTTGTGAAAAATATTGAAAGAGGCAATCGCATTGAGACTCTGATGCAGTGCATTGAGTCCGTGCGACGACAAAGTTACACGCATATCGAACATTTGATCGTCGACGGCGCGTCGGACGACAGGACACTTGAAATTCTTGCTGAATACGAAGCAGCAGGTGTAGTGAAAATCCATTCGTCGCCGGACAAGGGAGTCTGGGACGCCATGGAAAAGGGGACCAGGCTGGCATCTGGAGAATTTATCAATTTTATGAATTCGGATGATTATTTCTGTGACAGCGAGGCTATAAAGATTGCCGTTGGAATGATGTTCAAGGATCGGGCCGATTGGTTCTTTTCTGGCGCAACCGTCATAAGAGCTGACGGATCGAGCTACGATTTTCCAACTTCAATATATGGCGTGTTCAGCTGTATCGGAATTATGCATCAGGCCGTTTTCGTGCGTAAGGACATTTTGCAGGCTGCCGATCCATTTTCGACGCCATACACGACCAGGGAGAACTACCTTTTTATGCTGCTCTTGGTGAATGGCTTTAAGTATTCGTACTTTCCCGGTTCTCTTGTTCACTATCGTGAGGGCGGATTGAGCACCAACGAGTATGGCGGCTCGAACTTGGAGCGTACAAAGAATGACTTCGCGAATTATTTTCACGAGTTGGTCGGAAAGCGTTGGCGTATGAGCCATTCAGATTGTTACGACATGTTTGCGTGGCAAACCTTCAATAATAGGGGGGTGAAACACAGTTTGCTGCTTGGTTTGAAGCTACGGTTTCTTGGGCTGAGAGCCGACTATTTCAAGCGGCTAGTCAGTTATGGCTTTCATCACCGTGGCATGAAGAGGATCGTTCGTAGTCTGTTGTCGGCGCCGTCTTCCCCTAGAACCTGATTCTAGGTGCTTGCGGTGGCTGCCTGTCGGATAAGGCGCTTCAGCGTGGCTGCTGGTTCAAGCCTAGGTTTGCGCGCCCGGGTTGGTTCGAATAATTTTCAGAGGTCAAGCCCGCACACGGGAGTGGCCTTTTTGGACGAATTTGCAGATTGGCAGCGACCGTCCTAATTGGTACTGTCCATCGTCTAATCCATGGTGGCCGATTTTGCGCTGGCAGTGGCCTGATTTGGTACTATAGCGTGCGGTAAATTTTAAGACCTCGTCACGGTTAGCCAAGGCGATCGGGATGTAACCCCTCTCTGCGGTCTATTGCGCGAATATTATGGGAGATTTTATGAAAACGCGTGTTGGGATTCTGGCCATTCTCCTGGCTTTCGGACTGGTGTTTCCGTTTTTGGCAATCGCGCCTGCACAAGCCCAAGCGACCCGCACCTGGATATCAGGAGTCGGTGACGACGCCAATCCTTGCAGCCGAACAGCGCCATGCAAGACATTCGCGGGAGCTATCTCTAAAACCGCTGCGGCTGGTGAGATCAATGTTCTTGATCCCGGTGGCTTCGGCGGTGTCACGATCACGAAGTCCATCACACTCCGCGCCGATCATGTTGAAGGCGGCGTGCTGGTAGCTGGTACAAACGGCATCACTGTCGCTGCTGGCGCTACTGATTCTGTAACGATTGACGGACTCGATATCGAAGGGCTTGGATCTGGTATCCACGGAGTAAGCGTTACATCCGGCCTGAAGGTGTATGTCGTGCGGTGCCGCATTCACGGCTTCACACAAAATGGCATCAACATGGCGAGTTCGACGAGCAGTGGCAACATCTTCGTCACCAACTCGTATATTTACAACAATGCTGGCGGCATCAACCTGAGCGGTACCAGTAATCTCGCAAACGTAAACAACACCCAGATTTACTCCAACTCGTCGTTTTCGGTGCAGACGAATGGCGCCGGGAACGTCGTTGGTCTGCAAAATAGCGCCCTCCTCGACAGTCCCGCATCACTCATTACCCTCAATGGAGGGACCGCAATTTCGATTGGTCCAAGCAACCTCTTCACCGGCACCGGAGCGTTCAATACGACGATCCCTTACAAGTGAGCTTCGCTTGATTGTTTGCCGTCGAGTTCAAGGAGAGGCCGCCTGAGTGGCGGGCTTGACTTATGGTCAGGTGCGGTGGTCATCTCGTTGCACCACTACAGCGTGCTGCATTTAGACGGAAACATATCCTAAATTTCTGAGATAGTTTCGGCATCCATCAGACGAGAAGAGATCCGAGGATTTCACCAACTTTCGCCAAGTGTCCAGCTGGGCATCTCTCATCAAATGTTTGAGTTTGGCGAAGACCTGTTCGATCGGATGTGAGCGTCACGAGGGGATCACCGGTGCCCGGGCTTGACTTGCGCGGAATGTTCTGGATAGCGCGGTCGGGATGATTGACGCCGCCCGCGCGCGGTGATGGGTTGATCCCGGTTCGGAGCGGGCAACGGGGATCAGAATGACCAGCGAGTCGCAGCTGCGCGAGAAGCTTCGGAAGATCGAGGCGTTGTTCGTGGGTGCCGGAACTGCTGGTGAGCGACTTGCAGCGGAAGCCGCGCTGCAGCGGGTGCGGGCCCGGGTCGAGGAACTCGCTCGCCACGATCCACCGATCGAACAGCAATTCTCACTTCCCGACCAGTGGTCTCGGCACCTTTTTCTGGCGCTTTGCCGCCGATATGGGCTGCGGCCGTTTCGTTATCGCCGGCAGCGACGCAACACGGTGATGGTCCGTGCGTCACGGGGCTTCGTCGATCGAGTCCTGCTGCCCGAGTTCACCGAGCTGGAGGGTGCGCTGCAAGTGTATCTGCACGAGGTAACGCTGCGCGTGATCCGCGAAGAGATCTACGACGACGCCAGCGATGCGCAGGAAGTTCCCGACGCGTTGCCGTCGAACTGATCAAGCGGCGAGCTTTGCCTCCGAACCATCGCGCTCGGCTTTCCAATTCCACGGCAACAGCGTGTTCAGCTGATTGATCTTGGTGCGTCCGGAGACGATGCGTAAGCGTGTAGCCGAAGCCGTTCAGGCTCTGAAGTTCCACGGCATGAGGGCATCGATCTGAGTGATCGGCCACCGGTTCGCGATGCGCTCGAGCGTTTGCGTGAGCCAGGCGAGTGGATCGACGTCGTTCATTTTGGCGGTCTGCAGAAGCGTAGCGATGGTCGCCCAGGAGCGGCCGCCACCAGGGCTACCCGCGAAGAGCGCATTTTTTCTTGTGATTGCCTGGGGTCTGATGGTCCGCTCGACGATATTGGAGTCGATCTCGATACGACCGTCGCTCAGAAAGCGCTCGAGTGCGGCGCGTCTGGATGTGGCATAGCGGATCGCCTCGGCGAGCTTGGATTTGCCGGACAGACGCGGCAGCTCCTTCTCCCACAGATCGAACAGCGCCGCAACGATGGGGGCGGACCTTTGCTGGCGCGCATTCAGCCGCGTCTCAGGATCCTGGCCGCGGATATCGGCCTCGATCTCCCACAGCTCGACCATGGTGGTGACGGTCTGTGTCGCCAGGCGCGAGCTCTCGTTGACGTGAAGCTCGTAGAACCGTCTCCTGACGTGGGCAAAGCACGCTGCAAGCCGCACTCCCTCGTTGGCGCCCGCCGACCTGGCGAGCCGATTATAGGCGGCATAGCCATCGACCTGGAGGATGCCAGCAAAGCCTGCCAGATGGCGCTCGACGCATTCGCCGCCACGGCTGTCCTCGAAGCGATAAGCGACCATCGGTGGACCGATGCCGCCAAACGGCCGGTCGTCACGGGCATAAGCCCACAGCCAGGCCTTTTGCGTCTTGCCGGATCCGGGAGCGAGCGTTGGCAGGGTCGTCTCATCGGCGAAGATCCGTTCGCCTTGCTTGACCTTTTCCAGCACATAGTCGGCCAGCGGCTGCAATTCGAAGCCGACCTTGCCCATCCACTGCGCCATCAACGAGCGGTCCAGCTCGACCCGATCGCGGGCGTAGATCGCTTCCTGCCGGTAAAGCGGCAGCCCGTCCGCATATTTGGAGACGGCAATCTGGGCCAGAAGCGCTTCAGTCGGAAGGCCGCTCTCGATCAAATGGGCAGGCGCTGGCGCCTGTACCACGCCGTCGCGGTTGCGATAGGCGTATTTCGGGCGGCGCGTGACGATCACGCGGAACTTCGCCGGCGTCACATCCAGCCGCTTCGACACGTCCTCGCCGATCAGCACCTTCTCCAGCCCCTCGCACCCGGCAGGAACCTCCGGCTCGATGACGATCTCCACCCGCTCCAGATGCGCCCCGAACTCCTTGCGCGGCCGCGGCACGCGTTTCGGCATGTCCTTGCCGCCAGCCTTGGCCAGTTCGGCTTCAACCGCCGACACGCCGGTCTCAATCTCCTCGAACACGAAGGCGATCTGCTCCGTGCTCAGCTTGTCGCTGCGCAAGCGTTCCGAGCGCGTGCCGTAAAGCGTGCGCTCCAGCATTTTGACGATCGCCGTCAGCTCCACGATCCGCGCATCGGCGGCCTTGTTGATCGCCGTAAGATCGGTGTTTGCAGCGGCAATGCGGCTGTTCTCGGCCTCGATCGCCGCCCGCTCTTCCGCCAAGGCGACGATCAGCGCGTGGGCTTCGGCAAGCGTCGTCGGGAGCTCTGTAACGGGCGTCGTCATCGTCGCCATCACAGCAGAGTCGCCGCCACTCTTCCAAACTTTTCAGCACCCTGATTCAATTCGCCGCAGCTTGTCAGCCTACCGTTTCTGGGCGCTTCACAACCACCGGACGCACCTTCGTCCAGTCCAGCCCGTCAATCAGCGCGAGCAACTGCGCATGGTTCAGCTGCACCCGGGTCGGCGCAATCCTCGGCCAGCAGAACTTTGACTCCTCGAGAGTCTTGGCAAACAGGCATACCCCGCTGCCGTCCCACCAAACCGCCTTGATCCGATCCGCCCTTTTCGAACGGAACACGTACAGTGCTCCGCTGAAGGGGTCGGCCCCACCATCTCGAACCAGCGCCATCAAACCCGTGGCTCCCTTGCGGAAGTCGACCGGCGTGCTGGCCACGTAAACCTGAACACCCGCCGGGATCATGCCTGCCGAACCGCCCGGATCACAGCAGCAAGCCGCCCCGCCTCCACATCTCCACCAACGCGCACCACGACATCGCCGATGACGATTTCCACCATCTCCCCCGCCATGGTCTCAAAGCGCGCGAACTTAACCGCTCGGTCTCGCGCCCCAGAGAGCGGCGCCACCATTCCCGAGGCCAGCGCCTTGCGTCGCCACGCAAACAACTGCGATGGATCGATCCCATGACAGCGCGCTATCGCCGACACGTTCGCCCCCGGCGCAAACGTTTCCCCGACGATGCGATCCTTCTCCTCCCGCGACCAGGTGCGGTAGCTCCGCCCGGGACTCACCGAAAGCCGCTCGGCCGCCGCTGTGATAACTTCGAAATTCTTGGTATCAGACATATGTTCGCTCTCATGAACTCCTGGGACAAATCACCAGGAGATTCTCTGACAATCGAACATCATCCGCTACGTGGGATGACCTACACGCTTACGACGATGCGCTCGAGAACATCAGTGAGATAGTGCGTACGCATACGACGAAGACCGCCTGATTGACGCATGCGCGCGGGCATGGCGAGCTCTATGATGGCGTTGCGCGAAGGTCAGGCGGCCTGCTGATCGGCAGGCTTGTCGGCTTGGCGCAGGAGCTTCCATTCCCAGGGCAGCAGTTCGTGCGTACGCATACGACGAAGACCGCCAGATTGACGCATGCGCGCGGGCATGGCGAGCTCTATGATGGCGTTGCGCGAAGGTCAGGCGGCCTGCTGATCGGCAGGCTTGTCGGCTTGGCGCAGGAGCTTCCATTCCCAGGGCAGCAGTTCGTGCAGACGCGATGCGGGAAGATCTGCGATACGGGCGAGGACGTCGGCGAGCCAGGCCTTGGGATCGACGTCGTTGAGGCGACAGGTCGTGATCATCGTCAGCATGATGGCGGCACGGTCAGCACCCCGCCGGCTGCCAGCGAAGGTCCAGTTGCGCCTTCCCAAGGCGATGCCTCTCAATGCGCGCTCAGCGCAATTGTTGGTCAAGCAGATCCTGCCATCGTCGAGGAAGCGGGCGAAGTCGTCCCAGCGCCTGAGCATGTAATTCATCGGTTTCAGGACCTCGGCAGAGCGCGACAGGGTTTCGCGCTCACGCAGCAACCAGGCGTGCATGTCCTCGAGAAGCGGCTTGCTCTTTTCCTGGCGCACGGTGCGCCGCTCGTCGGCGCCGCAGCCGTTAATGGCGCGCTCGATCTCGAACAACGCATCGAGGCGTCTGACCGCCTCCAGCGCGATCGGAGAGACCGGTTTGCCCTTGTTGTCAATCGGCGTTCAAATTTGGCTCAAACTCATATGTGGAACGGCCCGGGCTGCAAGATCTTTCTCTGGTTGAACAAGGGATGACGGTGCGGTCATATGTTCGGCCTGTGAACGCGGCACCTGGCCGCTGGCCACGATGATATCCGCGGAAGCAATCGCTCAATCAATTTCTCGCGCTCGGAGCGCAGTGAGTCAGGCGGTCTGATTGCTGCCGGGAATGTCGTCATTCGAGGTTCATCCAGCATTTGCACCTTGCCTCCTCGGCAGCTCTTCTTCTGCCGGAGAGCTCTTATCTCAGGATTTCAACATTGCCGCCGGCGCCTGATAGATGCCGCCTCTAACCAGCAAGGCCCAGATGGTGCGCGCAATCTTGTTGGCAAGCGCCACCGATACGACCTTGACCGGCCGTCTTTGCAGCATAGTCCGAACCCAGAGCGGAACCTTCAAGCCTCGTTTCGCAAGCTTGATGATGGAGGTCGCACCAACGATCAAGAGGGTCCGTAGTTGCCTATTTCCACGCTTTGATATCGCCCCCAGCCTTTCTTTCCCGCCGCTTGACTGTGCCCTCGGGGTCAGCCCAACCCAAGCCGCAAAATCTCGTGCAGTCGCAAAAGCATGTGCATCGAGTACAGATGTGCGCACCGTAGCGGCGATGAGAGGACCGACGCCGGGGATGCTCATTAGACGTCTCGCATCGGCGTCCTGCCTTACGGCCACCAAGATCTCCTTGTCGAGCTTTTCTACGCGGTCTGTCAGCAACTCAATCTGCTCGGCGAATTGAATCAGGGCAAAGCGGGCGGCGCCTGGGATCCTGTTGTCTTTCTCGTCCCGGAGAAGCACCAAGAGTTTTGCGATGCTCGCCATGCCCGTCCCGGCGATAATTCCCAATTCGGCCATATGTGCGCGCAGGGCGTTTGCCGTCTGGCTGCGCTGCCTCATCAGCATCTCTCGCGTTCGCAGAATCATGCCTGCTGCTTGTTGTTCGTAAGCGTGTAGCCGAAGCCGTTCAGGCTCTGAAGTTCCACGGCATGAGGGCATCGATCTGAGTGATCGGCCACCGGTTCGCGATGCGCTCGAGCGTTTGCGTGAGCCAGGCGAGTGGATCGACGTCGTTCATTTTGGCGGTCTGCAGAAGCGTAGCGATGGTCGCCCAGGAGCGGCCGCCACCATGGCTACCCGCGAAGAGCGCATTTTTTCTTGTGATTGCCTGGGGTCTGATGGTCCGCTCGACGATATTGGAGTCGATCTCGATACGACCGTCGCTCAGAAAGCGCTCGAGTGCGGCGCGTCTGGATGTGGCATAGCGGATCGCCTCGGCGAGCTTGGATTTGCCGGACAGACGCGGCAGCTCCTTCTCCCACAGATCGAACAGCGCCGCAACGATGGGGGCGGACCTTTGCTGGCGCGCATTCAGCCGCGTCTCAGGATCCTGGCCGCGGATATCGGCCTCGATCTCCCACAGCTCGACCATGGTGGTGACGGTCTGTGTCGCCAGGCGCGAGCTCTCGTTGACGTGAAGCTCGTAGAACCGTCTCCTGACGTGGGCAAAGCACGCTGCAAGCCGCACTCCCTCGTTGGCGCCCGCCGACCTGGCGAGCCGATTATAGGCGGCATAGCCATCGACCTGGAGGATGCCAGCAAAGCCTGCCAGATGGCGCTCGACGCATTCGCCGCCACGGCTGTCCTCGAAGCGATAAGCGACCATCGGTGGACCGATGCCGCCAAACGGCCGGTCGTCACGGGCATAAGCCCACAGCCAGGCCTTTTGCGTCTTGCCGGATCCGGGAGCGAGCGTTGGCAGGGTCGTCTCATCGGCGAAGATCCGTTCGCCTTGCTTGACCTTTTCCAGCACATAGTCGGCCAGCGGCTGCAATTCGAAGCCGACCTTGCCCATCCACTGCGCCATCAACGAGCGGTCCAGCTCGACCCGATCGCGGGCGTAGATCGCTTCCTGCCGGTAAAGCGGCAGCCCGTCCGCATATTTGGAGACGGCAATCTGGGCCAGAAGCGCTTCAGTCGGAAGGCCGCTCTCGATCAAATGGGCAGGCGCTGGCGCCTGTACCACGCCGTCGCGGTTGCGATAGGCGTATTTCGGGCGGCGCGTGACGATCACGCGGAACTTCGCCGGCGTCACATCCAGCCGCTTCGACACGTCCTCGCCGATCAGCACCTTCTCCAGCCCCTCGCACCCGGCAGGAACCTCCGGCTCGATGACGATCTCCACCCGCTCCAGATGCGCCCCGAACTCCTTGCGCGGCCGCGGCACGCGTTTCGGCATGTCCTTGCCGCCAGCCTTGGCCAGTTCGGCTTCAACCGCCGACACGCCGGTCTCAATCTCCTCGAACACGAAGGCGATCTGCTCCGTGCTCAGCTTGTCGCTGCGCAAGCGTTCCGAGCGCGTGCCGTAAAGCGTGCGCTCCAGCATTTTGACGATCGCCGTCAGCTCCACGATCCGCGCATCGGCGGCCTTGTTGATCGCCGTAAGATCGGTGTTTGCAGCGGCAATGCGGCTGTTCTCGGCCTCGATCGCCGCCCGCTCTTCCGCCAAGGCGACGATCAGCGCGTGGGCTTCGGCAAGCGTCGTCGGGAGCTCTGTAACGGGCGTCGTCATCGTCGCCATCACAGCAGAGTCGCCGCCACTCTTCCAAACTTTTCAGCACCCTGATTCAATTCGCCGCAGCTTGTCAGCCTACCGTTTCTGGGCGCTTCACAACCACCGGACGCACCTTCGTCCAGTCCAGCCCGTCAATCAGCGCGAGCAACTGCGCATGGTTCAGCTGCACCCGGGTCGGCGCAATCCTCGGCCAGCAGAACTTTGACTCCTCGAGAGTCTTGGCAAACAGGCATACCCCGCTGCCGTCCCACCAAACCGCCTTGATCCGATCCGCCCTTTTCGAACGGAACACGTACAGTGCTCCGCTGAAGGGGTCGGCCCCACCATCTCGAACCAGCGCCATCAAACCCGTGGCTCCCTTGCGGAAGTCGACCGGCGTGCTGGCCACGTAAACCTGAACACCCGCCGGGATCATGCCTGCCGAACCGCCCGGATCACAGCAGCAAGCCGCCCCGCCTCCACATCTCCACCAACGCGCACCACGACATCGCCGATGACGATTTCCACCATCTCCCCCGCCATGGTCTCAAAGCGCGCGAACTTAACCGCTCGGTCTCGCGCCCCAGAGAGCGGCGCCACCATTCCCGAGGCCAGCGCCTTGCGTCGCCACGCAAACAACTGCGATGGATCGATCCCATGACAGCGCGCTATCGCCGACACGTTCGCCCCCGGCGCAAACGTTTCCCCGACGATGCGATCCTTCTCCTCCCGCGACCAGGTGCGGTAGCTCCGCCCGGGACTCACCGAAAGCCGCTCGGCCGCCGCTGTGATAACTTCGAAATTCTTGGTATCAGACATATGTTCGCTCTCATGAACTCCTAGGACAAATCACCAGGAGATTCTCTGACAATCGAACATCATCCGCTACGTGGGATGACCTACACGCTTACTGTTGTTCGGCGGTCTTTACAGGTACAAAGCGCATTGTCGGACGAGTGACCGCCTCACAGATCGCTTCCGCATCGGCTGCGTCTGTCTTGTTGCGTTTAACGTATGGCTTTACATAGGCTGGCGGCATCATGCGGACCGAGTGGCCCAGCGCCGCTATCTCGCGCGCCCAGTAATGGGCACTCGCGCAAGCCTCCATCCCCACCGTGCAAGAAGCGAGTCCTCGAAAGAAAGGCAGCACCTGCGATCGTCGCAAAGTGCGGCGAACTATGATCTGCCCGTTTTCGCCAACGCCATGAACCTGAAAGATCGATTTAGCCGAGTCCAAACCCACTGTGATAATCTTTTCCATGGAACGGTCCTTCCTTTGTGGCGCTTCTCGAAGCGACCACGCTAGGCACTTTTGATGCCGTTTCGAAGGGCCGTTCCACACCATCACTTTCGATGATGAAGAAGCGCGCCGATCACCAAATTCACCGGTCGATCTCGTTGAAAAAACTCTCGATTTTTCAGCCATGCTTCTGGCCACAGAGGTGCGACCATGAGCTAACCGCGCATCTCGGACAGAGCATGCTTATGTTGATGGAATGACTCAGTGAATCACCCTGATGCGAAGCGGCGCATCATCGAATTTGCGTCAGAGCCAATATTGCCGAATGACAGCCGCCTTCGCATCCGTCGACCAGCGCCGACGCCGGCCCGTCCCGGTGATGATCTCGACACGCTGCAGCGTGTCGGCGCCGTGTTCGAGGATAGGCATATGCCTATCCTTATCGCTATCCTTACGACTATCCTTTGACATTGTGACCTCGCGACAAACCATTCCGCGAGATCTTCTAGCCTACCAGATCAGCCCTCAGCGCGTGGTCTCTGCATGACGCTCACCGTTGGTCGGATAGTCAGACGTACGCTGTTTTTCGGGCCCGGTTAAGCTTTGTGCAATCGGTCGAGCTTTTCAGGTACGCCCCAAAATGCGAATGGCTCGTAGTCCGGATACGGGTAGTAGCCGCGATTGAGTCGGATCGAGCTGGCGCGGGTCTCGCATCGCTGCTGTACCATGTCCAAAACCGAGATCGGATGCCCGCTGCAGCAGTTAATCACACCATTGCAGCTCTCGGGGTGGGTGGCTGCCCGGACAAAATTGGCCGCAACGCCTTCGACCGGCAGATAGTCTCGTAACTGATTGCCGGCAGACATGTTGAAAACGGCATCGCCACGCTCGATCGCGAGATCAAGCTGGGCCAGCAGGCTGTTCGGATTCTGGCCCTCGCCATAGATGTAGAATAGCCGCAGCCACTGCAACGCGAAGGGCTTCTGCTTTTGCAACAACTCCAGGCTCTTGCGCAACGCGTCTTTGGCGAAGCCATAGGGCGTATTGGGCCTCGTCTCCATCTGTTCTGTCAGGGGCCCGTACTGCATGCCATATTCGAGGCAGGTGCCGGCCACCATTAGCTGACTCGTCCCGGACGAGACGGCGGCTTCCAGGAAGGCGAGATCGGATGGCAGATTGCGCCCGATGTGAAAGAATCCGCGATAGTTCGGCAGCCCGGGCCATGCCAGATGGACCAGTGCATCAGCCCGTTCGGAATGCTCAATCACGGGCGTAAAGTCCGCGGCAAGATCGCAAGCCAGCAATTCTACTTGCTTGCGCCACGGCATCGTCGCAGCGCGCTGAACCTCGCGAGCCACGGCGACAACGGAATGTCCCTCGCGCAGGAAACACGCAACGACATGACGGCCAACGAAGCCGGTGGCACCCGTCACCACGACCTTCATGGCATGACTTTCAACTCCGGAACCGTCACCACGAACCTGCCGCCCCATGACTTGATCTGCTCGTGCAGTTGCAGGACTTCGGTGGCAATGTTCCACGGCAGGATCACGACCCAATCAGGTTTGCGCCTGGCAAGCTCTTCTGGGTGCAAGATCGGAATGTGACTGCCGGGCATGAATTTGTTCTGCTTGGAGGGCGCGGCATCGCAGATGAAGCTGATAAGGTCGCGCTTGAGGCCGGCATAATTCATGAGCGTATTGCCCTTCGCTGCGGCGCCATAGGCGGCGACCGACTTACCGGCACGCTTTTGCTCGATCAGGAAGGCCAGGAAGTCGTCCTTGACCTTTTCCGCCTTTTGCTGAAACGCTTGATACAGGCGGAGGTCCTGCAATCCGAACTGCCTCTCCTCGGTCAACTTGGCCGTTACCGACGCCCTCGTTTGCCGCGGATCGTCTTGATGGCAGCCATAGATCCGCAAGGAACCGCCATGGGTCGGCAGTTCTTCGAGATCGAACACTCGCAGCCCGGCCTTTTCGAAGATGCGGGCCACCGCGGTCAGCGACAAATACGAGAAGTGCTCGTGATAGGCCGTGTCGAACTGATTTTGGGCAATCATATGCTTGAGATGCGGAAACTCAAGATTGACCGTGCCGCCCGGCTTGAGCGCGATCCGGAGGCCTTCGGTGAAATCGTTGATGTCAGGCACGTGAGCGTAGACGTTGTTGCCACAGATCAGGTCGGCCTGTCGTCCGCTTTGAGCGAGTGTTGTTGCCGTCGCTGCACCGAAAAACGCGCGGAGCACCGGTACACCGATTTTCTCGGCGGCATCCGCCGTGCTCGCGGTAGGTTCGATGCCGAGGCAGGGGATGCCCGCAGCGACGAAGTTCTTTAGAAGATATCCGTCGTTCGAAGCCACCTCGATGACGAAGCTGCCGCGCGTGAGATTCAACGCTTTCGTAATCTGATCGGAATAGGCCTTGGCGTGTCTCAACCATCCCTGCGAGGTCGATGAGAAGTAAGCGTAGTCGCCGGAGAACAGCTCGTCCGCCGCGGCGTAATCCTCCGTTTGCACCAGCCAACACGTATCGCAGACGAGGATCTGCAGCGGGAAGGTCGTTTCCGGCGCGCGAAGCTGCACCTCAGACAGATAGGCGTTCGAGGGTGGTGCGTGCCCGAGGTCGAGGAACACGTGTTGCAATTGCGCGTGGCAGTGTCGGCATTTCATGGCTCTATGCCCTTATAGTTCGCATCAAGAAGGGGATGTGACGAGTCGCGTGCGGACAAGTCTCTCACTGGCAGTGGCCAGGCGATCCCGATCGTCGGATCGTCAAATCGGACGGCGCCCTCGTCCGCCAGCGAATAGGACGCTGTGTGCAGGTACAGTAGTTCGGAGTTCTCCTCCAAAACCTGAAAGCCATGTGCACATCCTTCGGGGATCACGAAGGAACGGCGATTGTGCGGTGCAAGTTCGATCGCCGTCCATTTCAGAAAGGTGGGCGAATTGCCACGAAGGTCGACCGCCACGTCGAACACCTGACCTCGCAAGCAGCGCACGATCTTCATTTCCGCCATCGGTGGCTTCTGAAAGTGCAGGCCACGGATCGCGCCGACAGTGCGCGTGACCGAGTGGTTAATCTGGACAATCCTGCGCGCACCGAAGAAGGACCGTTCCTCATTGGCGCAGAACAGACGTTGGAACGAACCGCGGTGATCTGAAAGCACGTCGGTCTCGGCGATCCAGACGCCGGCGATCTCCGTTTGGACCAGTTTCATGCCTCGCGGCCCGCTGTCCAGGCAAGACCGCGCGCGCTGGCCGCGGCAACATAGCGTTCGAGTTGAATTCGGCTCAATACCTCATCGCGCTCGAGCCAAGCCCGATACCATTCGGCAGTTGCCCCGATACTCTCCTGGAAGCTCCAGACTGGTCGCCAACCGAGTTCGCTCTGGGCCTTGCTGGTATCGAGTTGAAGCAGCTTGGCCTCATGCGGATGCTCCTGATCTGTGCGTTGCCACGCGACTGCCGGCCAAGCGTCTTGCATCTGTTCAAGAACGTTCTTCACGGTTCGATTGCCGTCGCGGTCCGGACCGAAATTCCAGGCTCCGAGGCAAGACCGATCGCGCTTGAGCAGACGCTCACCGAGCAGAAGATAGCCGGAAAGACATTCCAGGACATGCTGCCAAGGCCGCGTGGCGTTGGGCGAGCGTATCTCGACCGAGTGGCCTGTACCGATCGACCGCACCACGTCCGGGATCAGCCTGTCTTCCGACCAGTCACCGCCACCAATCACGTTACCTGCACGCGCAGTTGCCAGCAACGGGCTGCTCGCTTCATGGAAGAAAGAGCGCCGAAAGCTCGCAGCTACCAGCTCTGTACCTGCTTTCGAGGCGCTGTAGGGGTCGTGGCCTCCTAGCGGATCGGTTTCGCGATAGCCCCACACCCACTCTTTGTTCTCGTAGCACTTGTCCGTTGTCACCACCACCATCGCCTTGAGCCCGGACAGCTTGCGACAGGCCTCCAGCAGGTGGGCCGTTCCCATGACATTGGTGGCCCAGGTTTCAATCGGGCTGCGGTAGGAGTGGCGCACCAAGGGCTGCGCCGCCATGTGGAAGACCATGTCGGGCCGCGCGTTCAGAACGGCGCCTTCCAGCGCCTCCTTGTCGCGGATGTCGATGAAGTTCGAGTTGATGTCGAGACGCAGGACTTCCCAGTGGTTCGGGTTTGTTTCCGGTGGCAGCGAAATGCCGGTAACTCGTGCGCCCAGCATCTGCAGCCAGAGCGTCAGCCAGCTTCCTTTAAAGCCGCTGTGGCCTGTTACAAGGACGTGCAGGCCCCTATAGATATCGGAAAACATCTCTACCAACTTTTCCAGGGCGCACGGCCCTTCGCCCACATCTCCTCAAGTTGATTTTTGTCGCGCAATGTATCCATCGCGTGCCAGAAACCACTATGTTGGTGCGACGTGAGTTGCCCCTCGGCCGCAAGCGTCTGTAGAGGCGCCTGTTCCCAAACCGTATCGTCGCCCTCGATATAGTCGATCACGGATGGCTCGAGCACGAAGAAGCCGCCATTGATCCAAGCGCCGTCGCCGGCGGGTTTTTCCTGGAACTGCTCGACCTTGCCGTCGTCGATGCGAAGCGCGCCGTAACGTCCGGGAGGCTGGATCGCTGTGACGGTGGCCTGTCGGGCCGCCTTTCTATGCGCCGCAATTAGTGCAGTGATATCGATGTCTGATACGCCGTCGCCGTAGGTGAAACAAAAGGTCTCGTTCCGGAGATAAGGCGCGACCCGCTTTAGCCGTCCGCCAGTCATCGTGTTCTCTCCGGTGTCGACCAGCGTGACCTTCCACGGCTCGGTAAACTTCTCGTGGATTTCCATCCTATTGTCGCGCATGTCGAACGTCACATCCGACGTGTGCAGAAAATAGTTCGAAAAATACTCCTTTATCACGTAGCCCTTGTAGCCAAGGCACACGATGAATTCGTGGATGTCATAGTGGGAGTACATTTTCATGATGTGCCAGAGAATTGGCTTTCCGCCGATTTCGATCATGGGTTTGGGCTTCAGGTGGGATTCTTCGCTGATGCGAGTTCCCAAGCCGCCCGCCAATATCACAACTTTCATCCGCCTTCCCGTTCCCGTTTAGCCGGCCCTCTATAGACGTCCAGCCGATCTCTTGCGCGAAAAATATGCGCGTTGACGAATTTACAATGCCCACCGTTGCCGTTCAATCGGCCGGCGTCTCTACCGTGTTGTTTCTTATGCGTATTTCGAAAATCGAGCCCAAATCACATTGGGGGAGCGACCGATCGCTTGTCAACCGGTATTGACGGAGTGCTCGTGGAGAGTGCGGCAAGGCCGCTCGGCCCGTCAATCCCGTCGATGGAACCGCTTATATCATAGCCGAGTTCGGGCATTATCGGACTCGATCCTTTCAACAGTTGGAGACGGGCGACATAGTCGCTGCACTTCGGCAGCCGATTCCGATCACCGCTCTGGACGGTCGGTACCAATCGCAACTATCTCCGAACTCGACCAGCTTCGCGCCTCTGCGGCTCTTTGAATCGCTGCGGAGGATGGCGAGGTGGGAATCGATCAAGCCGTAGACGACCGTTCCTGTGCCGCAATTGGTCCATTTCTTCGGGTCCACGATTTCGCTCAAAACCACGAGATCGTGGCATCGATCTGACCGCGTGATTCCAAAATTAGATAAAGCGAAATCTAGCGCCCCAAGAAAGCGATGGCCGTCAGCGGGATGGCTGAGATCCAAGTTGTCGGGACATGGCAGGGCGCGAAGCCGTGATTGGCTTCTTGTGGGAGTGTCGGAGACGTCGGACTGCGATCGGGTGACTAGACTTTTTGCCATGAAATGGGATATTGCCAAAAACGCGGATGACGCCAGGCTAGGTTCTCAAGCAGTCTCTTGAATTCAGGGTGCGCCTCAGCGTATTCGCGCGTGCGATTATCGGAGACCAGCAGGTTCTCTTGCTCATTCCTCCACAACGTCGAAGATTGTTGCCATTCTTCGATATTGAAAATCTTTCCATCTCGACCGACCACGACAGGTGTGAGCCCGCGGGCGATGATCTGATTGGTCATCGATCGACGCCCACTCTCGAACTGATAAGCCTGCTCCTTGGTCTTCAGAGGTGGAAATTTGAGCGACAAAAACAGCTTGCGTTCAACCATGAAAGCGTTCGTTCGGATATGAGGATTGGGATGTCTGCTATAGTGTCGCAATATATTCACGTAGGCTATAGGCGCGTGGGCGTACCGAAGAGCCTGGCGCACGGTAGTGATGGGACGCGGCGCGGCTTGGTAGGCAAGGTCACTGCTCTCGGCTGTCTTGCCATGATTGAATAAGCGAGTCGCCGTTCGCATAAAGCTACTCAAGATCAGCAGGACTTGAACCTCATAGCCGGTCGGGCGCGCCAGCCAGGACCCAGTAGCCCCCGCAATTCCAACGTCGGGACGATCCAATGCCCTGCTCAGATGAGCCAGCCAGTTGGCGCTCTGAACAAAGCTGAACGTGTTGAGAAAGACCAGCCGTCGGTTAGACGCTTGCCGCGCGGCCTTCAGATATGAGCCGACATCGTAGCCGAAATCGTCGACTTCGATCGAATTAAAAGCGACGCCTTTGAAGACGTTTTGGGCCCGCTCCAGCGACTGGTGGTCCGGAAACCCCTTGAATAGCACGTGCAGTTGGTGTGGCACGCCAGCAGGAAACCGTCGCAATCCTTCGATAAAACGACGCGCGTGATCCTCGCTCTCAGAGTAACGATAGAGATATGCTACGCCAAGATCGGACATTGCGAGCTGTCTGTCGGAGCGCCAGCCATGGTATGGAACGTGTGGAGTTCTCTATGTAACTGAAGATATTTACCACAGTCCACCGCAAAATTGGAGGGAAAGTCTGATCTTCCCCCGAAAGTGGACAGGTTTAGGCGGCTTTTAGCTCCATTTCGATCGGGGGGATATATCCACGGCGGAATGGACCCTTGTTCGGTTGTACAATCGCGCATCAGAACACCCATCTGTCTATGTTGTTGAAGAGAAGAGAGTTTGCTGATTGGGATGCGATCCCGTGGGGTATCTTGGGTTCTGTCGCGCTCGCTCGGCGATAGAGTGAGCGGCAGCTGTTATCAGCGAGGCGCGAGCAAAGATCCACGGGCCGTCCGATAGCGGATGGATGGCTGCGATTTCGTCGGTTTCGGCGGCGAGCCGGAGCGTCTTGGGCGCAATCTTGAGGAGCTTTGCCGCGTTGCTGAGGTTTAGCCAGGGCTCGATCCCGTCCTCGGCGGGCTTGAACACCGGGATGCGATAGTTCGAGCGCATCGAGGTGACACGCTCGCGCGTCCAGCGATTGCCGTTACCGGTCTTGAGGCTGTTGCGGTTGAGCAGGCCGGCGATCAGATCGTCGCTGGCGATCAGCACCAGTTGGCGCACAGCTTCGATGATGTTGGCGGAGGTGCTGTTGCGCTGCCCGCGCCGGCGCTTGGGCAGGCGTATCTCGCTGTGAACGCCGCCGACCCAGTGGACGATGAGGACGATCTCGGAGGCCGCATCGTCGATATCGGCCACGATCTCATGGATGACGGTGCGCACAATCCGCTTCTTGAGGCGAGCATCCGTCGTCGGCGCATCCCAGACCGTTTTGAGGTTCGAGGCCGGAACGCCAAGCGAAGCTGGATCGGCAATGGGGGCGGGCATCGCCGCATCATGCATGGCGATCTTGCCCTCGACCTCCGCCACGTGGACGAGCGCCCTGTTCCAGCGCGCTTCAAGCTCACCCGCCACCAGCCGGTTCGCGGGGTCAGCGGCATCGTATTGCCGGAAGGCCCGGTCGACGGCATAGCGCGCCGCTTCGAGGTCGCGACTGAGAGCATCGCGCACCTGATCCCGCCGTTCCCTGGCTTCCTTGGCGGCAGCGGTCGCCGCGGCGATAGCGCCCGGACCGACGACGCCGAGCAGTGCTTCCTCGATTGCATCATCGACGCGCAGTCCGCCGAAGCCGATGCAGTGAGGGCCGCCATTGTCCATCCAGGCGCGGCTGCAGCTATAGCGCGGAATATGGCGCTTCATGCCGGAGTACCGGAGTGTGAGCTTGCGACCGCAGCGCCTGCAGCGGATCAGACCGGCCAGCAGCGCGTCACCATGCTTGGGCGCGCCGTGATACCGACTGGTGGGAACGTTGTTGCTGACCATGGTGCGGATCGCCTCGAACCTCTCCCAGCTCACGTACCCATCGTGGGTGTTGGGCTTCAGCGCCAACCATTCGTCCCGCGCCTTGCGGCGGATCTTCACGCTCACGCCCTCGGCACCGTATCCCGCCGCGACAGCCGTCTTACCATAGGCATAGGCGCCGCCGTAGACCGGGTTCTCAATGATCCGGTGGATGGCGGAGTAGCTTGGTCGTCGCCAGGCCGTGTCGCCATTGGTCTGCTTTACCGGCAGATCGAGATTGTACTCGTGGAGCCAGCAGAGCGCCTGTCGCGCGCTGCCGAGTTCCTCGACCTTGTCGAACACCAGCTTGATCGCTTCCTGGACCCGCCGATCCGGATCTTTCTCATAACGGTCGCCGGACTTCACGAACCCGACCGGCGCCGCCACAACCAACTCGCCCCGGCGCGCCTTCTCGTAGCGGGCCGAGAGCGAGCGCTGGCGCAACAGATCCAGTTCGTACTCGTTGAGGCTGCCCTTGAGCCCGAGCAACAGGCGATCGTTGCCGTGCCTTGGCGCATAGATGGTCTCCTGATCGACCAGAACGGTATCGACCACGCGGCACATCTCGATGAGTTGCTGCCAATCCCGGCTGTTGCGAGCGAAGCGCGAGACCTCGCGGGCGCAAACCGCACCAACCTTACCGAGGCAAACCTCCGCTACCATCCGCTCGAAGCCGGCGCGTTGTACCCCGCCGGCGGCCGAACGACCGAGATCATCATCAATCACGTCGATCTCTGACCACCCGAGCGCCGTCAGCCGGTCCCGCATGGCGTATTGCAACGCGCTGCTCTCGCGATTGTGCAACACCTGATGCGCCGAGGACTGACGCACGTAAAGAATCGCCTTGCGCTCGAGATGATGAGGCCTGACCTTGTCAGAGATCATGGCCGACCTCCTTCGCGCGCGGCATCGCTGTCGTCGCAGCATGGCCGAGGATCAACTGCGTCATCAGACTGGTCAGCGCCGCCCGCGCTTCCGCCGGCAGCTCCGACCATGCCGGCGCGCCGAGGGCGCCGTTCGGCAGGCCGCTCCCGAACAGATCCATCTGCTGCTGCGACCGCGGTTGTCGATTGTGTCGGTATCCGCTCCCTGGCATTGCCGTCTCGCGTGACATGAGCCGCTCCCCGATTCTGGTCGTGAGAGCCTCTGGATGCGCCAGAAAGCGGGGCAGCTGATGGCGTTCGATCCTTCAACGCCAGATCGAGAAGCGCAGCGAGCGCCGCAAGTGCATCGATGCTAACAAACGGCTGAGCTGTCAGAAGCTCGGCGTCAGGGCAGGCCGTCCGGTCGAACATCCATGCTGGAACTTCCAGCCAACGGTCTGCTTGCGATCCGTCCAGGGTGCAGCGAAAACGACATCGTCCGCCTTGTCGACCGCCCCATGAACGCAAACTCGGCGACCAAACCAGGGATGATGCCGATAAAGAACCTCGCGAAGAACGGTCCTGTGGGCGTTCTCAAACGTCGTTGTACAAGCCCTCGATGAAGGCGAAGATATCGCGCTGGGCCTCGGCGCGATGTTGTAGTTGCGATGGTGAACGAGATCTGTCTTCAGGGTATGGAAGAAGCTCTCCATCGAGGCGTTGTCGTAGCAAATCGGCCTTGCGGCTCAGCGGTGATGCCGGCGCCCGCGAGCGCGTTGCGATAAGCGTTTGAGGCATACTGCACACCGCGATCGGAGCGGTCGATCAGCCCGGCCTGGGGCCGTTGTTGCCGGATGGCCATCATCAGTGCCGCGGATGCGAGTTCGCCGACCGCGCCTATCTGCAGCCCGACCGCATGGGGCGTCTGCGCGAGGCCGGTGCGGACTTCGTGATCCGATCCGGCTGGAAGAGTGCGCGTTGGCTCGATGCCGAAGGTGATCTGATTGATCTTGCGGCCGAACTGCGCAAGGCCGCGGCCCGCGGCGTGATCGATCGGCCAATCTGGATCAAACGCAAGTCTGGTGCGCCGCTGGCGGTGCGTCTGGTAGCGGTGAGAAAGCCGGCGCAAGCTGCCGCGGATGCGCGGTGCAAGGCGCGCCGGGCCGCGCAAAAAGGAGGTCATCAGCTCTCCAGACAAACACTCGATGCGGCAGATTGGGTGATCCTGGTGACCTCGCTCGAGCCAAAGCACTTTACGACGGACGATGTTCTTGCCCTCTATCGGCTGCGATGGCGTATTGAACTCGGCTTCAAGCGGCTGAAAAGCCTGATTGGCCTGAAAGGGCCTCCGGGAACGGACGAGCGATCCGCCAGACCGCATATCCTTGCTCATCTGCTCATCATTCTTCTGCTCGAGCCGCTCGTGGACGAACTCGAGGACTCTCCCCACTTGGCCGATGCCGCCTGACCCGACCAGCGGCCTGGCGTCTGCTGCGCCAGCTCCTTGCTTCACTACGACAAGCGATCATTCCCCAGCCCGCAATTGCTTGCCTGCGCAGACTTCGCTCCAAACTACACCGACACCTACGCGAACCACCCAGACAAAAGCGGCGATATCAAGCAATCCAACTATTTTAGCGCCTATGGGCGAAAGCCGGGACCTTATCCACCCAGCGCCGCAGCACCGCGTCACGCAGACCCGAGTTCCTTGCCAACTGACGTGATCGAGCGGCCGCTCGACAACACCAGCTCAACGGCTTGGCGCTTGTACTCGTCGGTAAATAACCGACGTTGACGTCCCGTTCGACACCTCCGGGCTCTATGAGCCTACTACAGGTGTCCACTCATTCGGAGGAGGTGCACGTGATCGCCTTTGATTCCGACTACAGCGACGAGCGCACGGGTCAATCGCCCTCCTTCTCAAGCGTGTTGAGAACCGCCGATTTACGGCTGGAGGTATTTGAATGGATCGACATGCCAACGTTGTCTGAAAAAAGGGTCAGCGCAACTTGCGGTGTAGCGCAAGGATGAACGGTCTCCGCAAAAAGACGGGGTCCTTGGGAAACGGTGAGCTACTACGCGGTGTGGGTGCGGAAAAGAGGCAAGTTACCTTTGATCACGTTTCTCGGGTCGACGTCATGAGGCGGCGTCGGCGGCACCAGCGTAACCGGCAGCGGCTGGCGGCTCACGCCAGACGGTTAGGGCGATAACGACCGAAGGCACGGGGCTTCAATCCCGCGCCTTCAGCTTCGATTGCGGGTGATTCAGTTAGAACAACCGGCCCGTGTATGTCGGGTCCTTGAGAAAAGGCTTTGTGTGCCCATGCCTGCGCTCGCCTTTCGATAAGCAGCCAGCTCAGAAGCCCGCAGATCAGTGACAGGAAAAGCGAAGCGACGAACATCTTCCAAAGCGATAGACCCGGTCGAAAGAACACAAACATACTCTGGATAGGCCATGCGTAAAGGTAGAGGCCGTACGAAATGTCGTATCGTGTTGTAAGGCCGCGGAGGGCGATTGGAGACACGACGAACGCCAGCCAGAAAATAAGGTATCCACCAAAGATGAACAGGACTGGTTCAGCGAGGCGCGGCACGAACATACAGAAAAAAAGAACTGTTGCGGCAAACGCGACGTAGGCCGTACGGAAGGAAATTACGTCACGATAGAGGTAAAAGACCGAACCGCTCAAGAAGGCAGCCGTCAGGCGGATCGCGTCAGGCGGATTACCGTAGAAAACATTCGAAGCTGGAATTGGTGTTGGTATCTTGGCGGCAAGCATCAGGACAAACACAGCAGCAACTGCGAGCACGTATTCGCGGTGGCGCAGGACCCCAGCCAAGCCCAGTGCCGCAATCAAGAGATAGCAGCGGAACTCGTACGCGATGGTCCACATCGAACCATTCAGGGCCGGATAATGAGTACCAGGAAACGCTGGTACCGAAGGTGTCTGTAGCAAGGCCATGCTCTTGAGCGCTAACTCCCAATCCTGAATTCCTAGTTGCGTCAGCGGTGTCCCCGACAACGGAGCGAAGAAGACTATCGAAAGCAGCGTGGCAACCACAAATGCGGGATAGATGCGAGCCACACGCTTCCTTAGATAGTTGAAAACGCTCGAAGACGTTTCGAAGCTCTTCGTAATCAGGTAGCCGCTAATCAGAAAGAAGCCGTCGACTCCAAGCTCCCCGAAAGACAACGTCCCAAATAATCGCGTCAACAGTTCGCGTGAGCGGTCGCCGTCAACCAGTTCAGGGGCATGTGAGAGGACAACCATGGTCGCGAAGGCAACCCGAAGAACTCCGAAGTTGTTGTGCGAGCTTATTGAGGATTTCATTCGTCTTTAGTCGTTCCGGTAAGCCGAGTTCTTATCGATTGTTCGGCTATCGCGTGCGCCCTCGGGCGCCTACCGAGGACAATCCTCGCCAACGATCCAGCCTGCTAGTCGATCTAGCATTTTGCACGGCACTGACACAACGCCCTCGAAGATAGCACCGGAAGCGTACCCGCGCGCGGCTCATGGCTCATGACGCACAGGCGGCGGCTGACCCGCTAGTCCCGAAAAATGCGCCGCCGGGCTCGAAATAGGTTGTCGCGGTACGGGAGCAGTTGAAGCGAATCGCTATCGCGGCCGATCCCGTAGAACTACGCCCTTCTTTTTGAACCTTTCTACCTCTGCCAGAAGCGCGTGTTCCCATGCGAGGATCGTTGGTTAAAACGTGGTCCACCACAATTGGGTCGAAGCGCTTAGGGTAGAAAACTTCTGGGTCGTTCCTCATCGGCAACCCCTGTTGAAATTGCGACTCGAACGCCATGCTTATCATATGGGAACGAGGCGGCAGCACAACGGCAACCGTTTACACTTGACTGCGAATCCGCGCGAGATTCTAATCGGCGCCATTGGCGGAAGCGCACCCGCGCGCGGCTTATGTCGCACAAACGCCGGCGGGGCTGAGAGAGCAGGGCGCGGGGCTACGGCCCCGCGTCAGCGTTAGACCTAGGGGGAACGATAGCGCTCCAACGTTCACGTGAGCCGATAAATCGATACTGCCGGGCCTGTTGGCTCAGTTCGCCAATCCCGTAGAACTACGTCCCAAGTGGGCCTACGGACCGCGTACTATTATTTTGGCCTTTCTACCTTTGCGAGAAGCGCCAATACTGCTGGCCTTCAGCAAAAGGGGAGGCTGACTATGTTCTTAAGATTGCTGTCTGCGATGGTTCTCTTGGCCTTGCTTCTCAACAAGGCATCGGCGACCGACTACCTCAATTCTGATCAACTCAATCAATCCTATCCGCAGCCGTTGCGTGTTACTTCCACTCCGCTCCCGACGCAGCTCGACTATGCCAACTCGTTCTTCAACCTAGGACAATACACCGTGCTACCTGATGGCGGTGGTACCGTAGTGAATGGTGGTATCGTAAACAGCAACGCGTTCATTGCAGGCGGACCAGTCATCACTTCCTTGCAACAACGCCTGGATGGAGCGCTCTCTCAAATTCAGCAGACGCAGCAGGGGCTAGCCACCGCTCTGTCTCAAATTCAACAAACACAGCGAGGGCTGGCCGCGACGGCGGCAATGGCAAACATCTGAATGCCGTCTGCTCCGGGCAAGACGGCATGGGCAGTCAATGGCGCGACGTTCATGGGCGAGATGGGGGCAGGCTTCAGTGTTGCCCATCGACTAAATCTAAGCGTTCCGATCGCTGTGACGGCGTCTTACGGCAACGGCGGCAGCAACGTGCACGTTGGAAGGATTGGTTTGATGGGCGAGTTTTGAGCGCCGGCTCGCTATGACCTGTTTGGGTCATTGACACCGGTTGCGCCATCGGGTTCTCACTTCGTGCAGTACTGTTACAAATTATTGCAAGGTCGGGGCCGCCGGTCGGCTCGGGAGGATCGTAGTGGAGTACGCGACTTTTAATGCGCGCCTTGAGCTTGTCCTCCGGGTCGTTCGCCGAACTCCGAAAGCGGCAATGATCGCGATGATGACGGCCGTTTCGGTCATCATTTTTACGGACACCTACTGGAAGGCGCTCTGGATAGGCGCTTTCGCGTTCCTGTTGTCCATGTTCACGACCTGGCGGCGCTTCGTGGAGCCGATTTCCTTCATCGTGTTCCTCGCCGCGGTGGTCGTTGCCTGCATCGAACCGTCGACGTTGGACAGGATCCAGACTTCCGTTCGGGCAATGGTTGCTCGCTAGAGTGCTATTGGCTGGCTGGCTTCAATTCGTCGTGGCGGCGTGAAATGATCTCGGCGAAGTAGGTCCGATCCCTATAAGTGCACTCGGTCACCGAACGGCTTCCGTCGGGGTGAACGATGATTTCTCGATCGGTTTTGATGTTATCGCCGCGCGGAATGCTTTCGTAGATCGCGGTATCCATTTCGACATTGCTCCGTTCACACGCCCCGTTCATCAGATGGTCATAGATGGCGGGACCGCACCGTTTGTTCACGTTAAAACGCTGAAAGGAGTGATCAGGTTCCGGTGAGCTGATTGTGATTGCCGGCTTGCCGCCAGCCCTTGCAGGCAACAAGTACCGCGGGTGCGGCCCGCGCCTGACTGCTGAAAGCGCAAGCTGCGACGATCTGTCCACGATGGTAATTGGCTACGCCTTCGCGGGTCGTGATATCAAAGGGAATGCCGTCGGAGACCTTCGTGACGCGGGCCAATGCGATAACCACTGCAGGGCTTATAGCCTCGCCGGCTTGCTCTCCGCGTGCGCGCAGTTGCAATCGAGTCCGACGGCTCAAGCGGCAGCGCCGTGGGCGCAGAACCTTGGCGAGCCCCCGCCAAGCAGAGAGCCCGCGAGCGCAACGGCATCACGGCTGCAAACCGATCTTGATACTGCGCGTGCGAGATCGCGCTAACCACCGGGCCGGTAAAGCGCCATCGGCACCTCGCATCGGAGGCGTGGTCGCCTCGCTAGCGGCTATTGGTTGGCCGGCGCCAATTCTCCGTGGCGGCGTGAAATGATCTCGGCGAAGAAGAGCCGGTCCCTATAGGTGCACTCGTTCGCCGAACGGCTCCCGTCGGAATGAATGACCGTTCCGTCGCGCCTGCACGGTATAGATGCGTGGGCGCATGTCGGGATCACCCCGTCGGCCACAGCCTTATGCGCCCCTCGGACACCAGCGCTTTTCAGTTTTCCGTTTCGCATGGCTTGAACTTCAGCTTCCGAGAGCGCCGCCGAGTTCGCATACGCGCCGGCCGGCGGCTTCCCGCTAGACCAATCCGTGCGATGATTGCCGAACATCGCGGATCGATATCGCCAAGCTGTCGGCTGGTCAGGATTCTGAGTTCCTGTCGACCTGCACTTGCCACGAAGCGCCGTAGGCCGATACATCGGCCCATTGATGTTCGCCCATCGGATCCTCTCCTCGAAATCGGCTGTTTTTCTCTCCGCCTGCTGGTGATTTAGCTATATCCGGAGCTGGCTCTGCAACAGGTGCGACAGAGGTTGAGAAAGTCGTGCCGTCTGTAGTTCTCCGGAATCGACGCCTCCTCCTTCAGCACACGATTTCGTAGTGGCGCACTTAAGCGGGTCCCAAGCGTTTGAACGTCAGTCACGTGAAGCGCTGCGCCGCATTATCTCTCGGCGTCGTTAACAAGCCCGAGCCATGCTGCGCGTTCCTGGACGAAAGGCGCATTTGTCGGGCGCCGACTCCGCGAATGAGGCCATCTTCCGCCGCGTCAAACATCTCGCTGCCCTTGACAAATTGGCCTTTTGATAGTGTTACAGGCGACACGTGGAAGATGTACGGCGAGTATTTGTCTTCCAATCGATCTAGCAACGCGCGAAATCTGTGGTTGCCACTCGCTCTCAAGACGATGGCATTGACGCCAGCCATCCAGGCCTTCTCGGACAGCGTTTGATAGCTCCGAAGTGCCTGGTGTGTCCGTCGTTTAACCGCCTCAAAAATCTGAACCTTGCGGTATCTGGCGAAATCAGGACGCCGTTTCGGATCGCCAATGACGTGACTAACCTGCGCCATAGTGGGCATGTATTCAGAGTTATAGCGATTGCTAGGCAAAAGGCGGCTGGAGGCGTCCTTGGTGACCTCATCGAGGCCGGATGTCGCGATAGATTCCCCACAAGGGATGGATTTTCGGGCAAATCCGAGCGCTCAACGCCTTCGGACGCGCCCGGTTCCTAACTCCGCGTTTCTTAGGTGCGGTTGGTCCCGAATCGGTCGCATACTATGCCCATGCCACACTTGGACGATTGCTTAGGCATCCTGCGGCGACTGATCGCAAAAGGCGACCCGAATGGCCATCCGCTCGCCGAAAGAGCTATCAACGAATATTGGGATGCGACCCTCTCAGGCGCCCGGAAAAGTGGGCTCAGACTGATCCAGGCGGATGTCGTGGTCCAAGCAACCGTAGTCGGGGATCGACGTTCCTTCGCAGAGGCCGTGAACGCCTACATTGAAAAGAAGCTGGCGGAGTAAGGCATCAGCGGATTCCCTTGTTGAAGTTGATCACCTCGCTCCAGTCGAGCCGGGCGTCGACCCAGCCGACCCTTCCGCAGCCGGTGCACGCGAGACGCGCCGAGATGTCGTACCAATCCCAACCGGGCAGGGCGGCAAGCTGGAGCCGGCCGCCTTGGTGGCAATTCACGTAATAGACCAACACCGACTTGAACTGCTTGCCGTACGCACCGGTGGCCTCCCGACCGACGGGACCGGTCCAGTAGCGGAGGAAGTGAGCGGGCTCGCGGCGCCAGGGCATGAACCATGAAAACGCGGCTCGCCCGCGGTGCGCAAACTATCAATCCCTTGCGTATCGAAACAGCGCCAAGCTACCGCGCCTCGTGGTAGATTTCATCAGCTCCGCAGACGCCTGCTCCTGGGCGGCCCGGTAATAGTTCGCTGCGAGCAGTCGGAATGCTTCTCGGGCGTCCGCCACCGTACAGCGCTCGGCCTGCTGGAGACAGGTCTGCTCCATCTGACTGAAGTAGTTCTGGCGCGATTGTCCTGCCATCGCTCGCAACTCCCAATACCCCGCGCACCGTAATATAATACCAAAACGATATAAAGGTTATTTTGTGGGCACCCGAAGAACGCCTGCTAGGCAAGAGGTGCCAAGCTGCCGGACAGGTCCAAACAAGGGGGAGCAGAGAAGGGCGACAAGGCATCGGATTCAACCGCGACCGAAGCGCGAGCGGAAAATTCAATCGACAACCTTATCAAGCATGCCGCGAACCGGCGATCTAAGGCTGAAGGTATTTGAACGGATCGACCGACATCCATCGGCACAGTATCAGATACATGCCTACGCTATCTAATGGTCTCCCGTTCTCTGACCTGTACCATGTCGAATAATGCATATCGTAGAGCGCGGCAGCTTGTCTAAGCGAAAAATCACAGGCCTCGCGGGCCTTCCTAAGGTCTAGACCAAATTGCTTCCAACTAATCTTCATGGGGAAACCGCATCCAGGGGCAAATTTTAGCTTGCGACGAACGGGGGTGAGCTATCGCAAATCGTGGGAGTGGAGGTCAGACGTCACTCTCGGCTTCTCCGAAAGAGTCTCTTCGTGGCCTCGATCGCTTCAAGCAGGAAGGGGGACAGCACGAAAAATGCACCGTGAGCTGCACCCGGTTCGAGGCGATGATCCACCTCGCCACCGCCGTCATCCATTCTAGATGAATCTCAACAGACCCTAACTAATCTGCCGAACTGAAGCTTTTATAACTGGCACCGATTGGTGGTCTCCGACGGCAGGATCTCGATGGACTTTCTCCAGATCGGCATTTCCGGAAGATAGCCGTTCGGAGAGGCCTTCGTGAATCAGCGAATGCCTCTCTTGAAGTTGATCACTTCGCTCCAGTCGAGCCGGGTGTCGACCCGGCTGACCCTACCGCAGCCGGTGCACGCGAGATGCGCCGAGATGTCGTACCAATCCCAATCGGCAGGGTGGCAAGCATCAGCCGGCCGCTGTGGTGGCAGTCACGCAGTAGACCAGCACGGACTTGAACTGTTTGCCCGATGCAGTATGGCGTGACGGTCGACTGGGCCGGTCTAATAGCGAAGGAAATGGGCGGGTTTGCGGCGCCAGGGCATGAACCATGAAAACGCCGCTCGCCGCCGTGCGCAAATTTGCAAGCGCTAGCGTCTCGGAACGGCGGCTAGCTACTTCTCGTCGTGGGTGTGGAAAGCTCACCGAGCGGCAGTTCGCGAGGCCACCCACCCGACCTTGCCGCTTGAAGTGAATGCCTAAACGCGTCCGGCTTTCTGATCTTCGCGGTACTCGGGTTTCTCGTCTGAGAGCCAGCATGATTCAAAGACCGCGCAGATCGCCCCCGTGATCCTGTTTCTATGGCTGTAGGGATTTCTATGATTGTAACCATGGTTTAGCGCCTCGTACATGTTCTCGTAAAGAACGAACAGCACGAACAGGAGTGTCCCGACTATCCTCGCTTTCTGCGTCAGGTGAGCCGACATGCGATCGACGGGTGATTGGTTGGTGACCCATCGAGATATCCCGGCCCCGATGGCAGCAGCACAGACCGCAAGTCCGATCAGGTAAAGTTTGTCGCCGATGATGATTACTCGAGCCACGAGCAAGCGTGATGCCACCATTATCGCGAAACCGAAACAGAGCGAATAATTCCCAATCGCGGTCATCGATTATGCCAAGCGTTCATCCGCAGGATTTGCTGCCTATGTCGTCCATCAAAGTCCGGCCGGCCACGTTTTACAAATCGTCAATCTCTCACGGCAGAGAACGGCGCTCAGCTACTGCAATCGTTAGTGTGGAGGTCAGACGTCACTCGCGGCCTCTCCGAAAGAGTATCTTCGTGGCCTCGATCGCTTCAAGCAGGAATGGGGAGTGGCAATCGAGTCCGACGGCTCAAGCGGCAGCGCCGTGGGCGCAGAACCTCGATGAGCCCCCGCCGAGCAGAGAGCCCGCGAATGATATGGCATCACGGCTGCAAACGGATCTGATTGCTGCGCGTGCGAGATCTCGCTAATCGCCCGCTGCCCCATCACAGGCGCGAACGTCCGGCCACAACATTTTCAAACTTTCACTTGGCTATCGAGAGACGTCAGCCGGAGAATGTACCCGCTGAATCATCGGTGGGGAAGGCACATGCCTGCTTTGCAGGATTGCGACCTTTGGCGCGACTAGCCTCAGGTTTGCGGCCTTGAGGGGTGGCGACTGATCTCCTTGGACCGAGCCGTCACAGGTACGCGTCATCCGGCCCAATGGCGGGCCTCCGAGAGGACGGCTTCCAATCCGGTCCTAGCTACACCGTGACCGGGGGATGGCCTGCCGCTCTGTCAACCGTGCCCTGTGATGCTTTCAAGAAGCAAGCAGACGGGAGTTGGCTGCAAACGGGGACTATTTTGTACAGCCGGGCGATCTTACCATGACGGGTAGCCGCTACATGGGCGGCCAGGAAGGCCGCATGTTGGATCGACAATAAGTAGTCAGCGACGCCATGGCCCCCGACAGGGTAGCCAGATATTCCCATGGCTTTGCGCCATAATATTGGAAAAGCCGCCATCGGGCGGCGGCGCGGGCACCGATTGGCATTTATGCCATTGACACGGATAGGGTCGCCGGGTTCTCAATCCGTGCATGTTGCGATTTGCTTGACCGAGGTCTCGATGGTCATTTCTACCGGGCGGGCATGATGGATCATCTTGTGCTCCGTGTTATCCGCCTGAATAAGGCGGCGATGATCGCGATGATGACGGCTGTTTCGGTTCTCGTTTTTGCGGAGGCTTACTGGAAAGCGCTCGCGATAGGCGCTTTCGCGTTCCTATTGTCCATGTTCACGACCTGGCGGCGCTTCGTGGAGCCGATTTCTTTCGTCGTGTTCCTCGGTGCCGTGGTAGTTGCCTGCACGGCGCCGGCAACATTAGCGAAACTCCAGACAGCCTTGCTGACAATCACCTGCTCTCGCTAGGAGAGCCTACGGCTCGGGTCCAGTTCCTCATGCCGGCGCGAAATGATCTCGGCGAAGTAGATCCGATCCCTATAAGTGCAGTCGGTCACCGAAAGGCTGCCGTCGGAATGGATGACCGTTTCGCGATCGGTCTTGACGTCCTCGCTTCGAGGAATGCGTTCGTAGATGGCAACGTCCATTGGGGTCTCACTCCATTGCTGTTCCCATGGATAAGGCTGGGATATATGGCTTAATGCGGTCGGACCTCATTTGTTCACGGTAAAGTGCTCCAAAGGGGAGACTACTCGCGGGAGTATCAGTCAGCCTGATCCTTGCTATCGAGAGGCCAAACGTAGTTCGCGACTGCTTCATTCGCCTTGGCGCGATCGTGTCGTTCCGCTCCGGACAACCGGATGATCGGGTTGTAGAGGCGGCCGTCCAACATGAGACGGCTGTCGGGATGCTTGTTCGCCTATTGCCAGTACAGATCGAAGGGCCCGTCACAGGTCAGCTCTCGTGATATTTGAGCCAGCCGCGTGCGATCGCAAAGTTCAGGCCGGCCCAACATTCCGCTGCCGTTGCCTTGTCCCCGTACGGCATCTTGGCGTTGATGAATTCGATGTAGATTCGGCCATCCTGAACCGGCGGGAAGGCGTTGGCGTGCTCCGGCGGTCGGCGCGTGGCCTTCGCAGGATCGGCATAGGGCGATCTTCGGTCATTTTCATCGGCGGATTCCGTCGCGCGCCTGCGCTTTCGGCCAGCACATGGCTATCAAACCGGGCGCCGCGCGGAAATGAGCGCTTTTCAGTTCTCCGTATCGCGTGCCAGGGCTTGAACTTCAGCTTCCGAGAGCGCCGCCGGATTCGCATACGCGCCGGCCGGAGGCTTCCCGCTGGACCAATCCGCGCGAAGATTGCCCAACATCGCGGATCGATACCGCCAAGCTGTCGCCTGGTTAGGATCTGCTTTCATGTCGACCTGGACTTCCCACGGATCGCCGTAAGCCGATACATCGGCCCATTGATGTTCACCCATTGGCTTCTCTCCGCCCTGCAGGTGATTGCCTGCGTTGACAGACGAGAGAGCATGACGACGGCCACAACGAAACGCAAGCCAGCGAAGGCGAAAGCCAAAAAGGCCAAATCGATGGTGAAGGACGTCAGCCAACTCATCTCGCAAGGCAATACGACAGCCCCCCTAACCCATCGACTTGCATGGCGCTGACCACGGCATAGGTCTTAATTATTGCTCTGGGGCTTGAGCGAGCGCGCGGCGAGATCGATCGCTGCGCGGGAGGAGCACCGTGGCAAACGCACTTGTTGTAAACAGGGACCGTTTACCTCAATCGCAAAAGATGCACCGGGCCGCGCGATACGTCCGTATGTCCACCGACTATCAACAACATTCAATCGAAAATCAGGCGGTGGTGATCGCTACCTATGCCGAACTTCATAAACTCGCGATTATTCGCACTTATCGCGACGAAGGTGAAAGCGGCCTGAAGATCGAGAATAGAGGCGGTCTGGCTGAATTGATTGAGGACGTCCGGTCCGGGCAGGCTGGCTTCGGTCATTTGCTGGTCTTTGATGTCAGCCGATGGGGCCGCTTTCAGGACGTTGACGAGAGTGCGCACTATGAGTTCATTTGCCGAAAGGCCGGCATTAAAGTTGCCTATTGCTCGGAGTAATTCGAGAACGACGGAAGGCTGCTTTCCAGCATTGTGAAGAATATCAAGAGAGTCATGGCGGCAGAGTTCAGCCGGGAACTGTCAGCTAAGGTTCTTGCGGGAGCTTTGCGACTAGCCGGCCTCGGCTTCAAAATGGGTGGTCCAGCAGCTTATGGTCTGCAACGACTGGTCGTGGACGAGCAATGCCGGCCGAAAGGAATCCTGAAAGCCGGCGAGCGGCGGAAGTTTTTGATTACCGACCGCGTAAGGTTCCGTCCAGGAACACGCGATCAGACAGAGGTCGTGAAGTGGATCTTCAATGAGTATCTTCGACACAAATCGCAGTCGGCAATTGCCGGGAGCTTAACCGCCGAGGCGTTCTTACCAACCGAGGAGGGCCATCGCGCCAAAAGGCGATAAATGCAATTCTTCATAACGAAGCCCATATCGGTAACTTCATCTACAATCGCGACACCGAGAAGCTGGGAGCGAAAAGAGCGCACAATCCAAGAGACCTCTGGGTCAGAAGTGAGGGCACTATCGAACCGATCGTCGAGCGTGACGTATTTCTGCGCGCAAGGAGGGCGATGGAGCAGCGTCGAGTCTGCGTCACCCTTCGAAATCTCTACCAACCAAGGCTACTTGGACAAACTTGTTGCGCACAAGCGGTGGGTCAAGCTGCTTCTCGAAAATGCGGCCTGTCTTTGCAACGCTTTTGAGAAAGCAGGCCGACGCACAGCTCTTGATCCCAAGACCGAATGCTTGCGGGTGGACGACGCAATAAACGTCTGCGTCCGAGTGGCCAGGTGCTATGAGTATAGAGTGAGCGATGTCCCGGGGGCACCTTCCTGAAGATGTCATGACCTGCGAGTTTGGCGGCTGTCATATCCTCGAATAGGAAGGACGCGTTGATCTCTTGGATACAGATCGGGCGTGCTGAACGACCTCGAACACATTGACGCGCTCGGTTCCCTCGGGCTCCTTCTTTGCGGCCGTTCCGGTATGATTTAGCGGCGTGATCGAACGCGGTTGCTGTGATGATCAGGCTACCGCAGAAACAACGAGATTCGGCCAAAGGCAATTGAGTTGGCGGTTCCCAGGCTTGGACTCCGCGTTTTGTATTTCCGTCCGGTAATGTCTCGCAGTCCGCGTCAAGCCTCGAAGGCCACCTTAGTGAGCGAGTCCACGCCACCCGGTCTCAAAGACCGCTCGCTACTCTTCGAAGGTAGGGCCCGATCCGTTTGAAGATTGTCCGAGTTCCAACTCCGGATAGAATTCCCAGTGCCAGCCTGATCGGCCGAGGCCTCGCGGCATCCCCGCGCGGATGCCGATTTACCCCGATGTGAACGTCGCTATGTTTGCCTATAGCTCTGTCTCGAATTTCTTGGCCCGGTAGAGTAGGAAGTGAGCGGGCTTGCGGCGCCAGAGCATGCATGGAAACGCTGCTCACTGGCCCGTGCAAATTTACTAGCTCTAAACAGCGTCGCGGAACGGCGCCGTACTACCGCGCGTCGTGGCTGTGGAAGAAGCGGTTGACCACCGCGATCTCCTGGCGCGATACCAAACCGCAAAAGCCGGGTTGCTCTCGAGGAACTCCGAGCGGCTTCTTGCGGCATCTGCCCGGTTAGCTATAGGCGCCGAACTGATCAATCGAGATATCCCCTGAGGGATCGTGCCTTGTTGGGTTTATGTGTGGGCATAAATCGAAGAAAGTCGCGAAATGCTGCAGAAAATCGCAATAAATGGCGGAGACGGAGAGCAATGGGGCGGTGAAGGCAAGGTCAGGATTCGAACTCATCGAGGGCCCGTTGAGGAGGGGGATTGGTGGCTTGCACGTCCCCGACGGACGCTGTGGCGCTCGGCGTGATAGGCCTGCATGCCCGCCACAAGCTGGCGGGTGGCCTAAGGCCGGATCTCTGTTGGCTTTCTCCGTAGCGCAATTCCCGCAACATAGCTGTTCGAAGGTCGCCTGCGCGAATTGTGGACACCCAACGCCGCGGTATCTTCGGTTTTGCACAGCAACTTGAATTCGCAATGTCGATTCCGATTGTCGAAACGGAAGCGGCCGTTAACTGAGGCGACGTTACTTGACCTGAGCTTTGCTGCACCGATCGCAGAGCGAGCATCTGTAGACTAGGACAGTGCGGCCAGTTTTCGTATCGGGCGCGGCGCCGATTAATTCCATCAGCCTTCTGCACGTACGGCAGATCAATTGCGGAGCGTCCTTAACGTTTGAGGCTGGGGCGCGCATACGATTCTTCGGTCGTTCGGTGCCTTCCGCGCCAGATCGGCACTTGCCGTATTTGATTCAGCCCTGCAGACGCGGAGGCGCTCGATTGTGTGTGTTGCTAGCCCGTTCCTGGGCGGCCCGGTAGTAGTTCACTGCGAGCAGGCGGAAGGCTTCTCGGGCATCCTCCAGCGCACATCGCTCGGCTTGCTTGAGACAGGTCTGCTCCATCTGCCTGAAGTATTCCTGACGCGATAGTCCTGCCATAGTTTGCACCCCCCAATACTCTACATACCGTAAAGGATTACCCAAACTTCATGAAGGTTATTTTGTAGGCACCCGAAGAACTGCCCAAAGCACGAGGTGCCGGTCTGCCGTACAGGTCCGAACACGCAGGGGCAGAGAACGGCAGCGACCTACCGCGCGCCAAGGGCGCGATATGTTGTGGAAGATAACCTGCTCATCAGCAATCATCCCAAGTTGCCAAGCTCTCGACGATACGACCCGCGCTCCGGTTGCGCTCCTCAACGGTCGCAGTGATCTACCCTCAGGACTGAACGTAAGGCTCCTGAGCCCCGCGCTTTCCACGCCTCAAACTAGGCGCCGAACCTGTGACTGCGTGAATTGGAATGCCAAGGCCATCGGCGCAGGGGATCACATTATCCCACCCGCGGAGGGGAATTGTCAAATTAGGCGTTCGGTGTTGGGATACTAGACGGAGCGTCGAAACGCCTGCCAAAAAGCACTGCCGGGCTGACTGGCATACAGAGCGCAGGCGGGGCGATCCTTGCCGCATCATTGATGTCCCCGATTGCGACCGTGCCGATGCTCGCTTGGCTAATTCGCCACGGCCGGGCGGTTACTAATTGTTAACCATAATGTCGGACCCTTGATATCGCCATTAATCGGGGGGTGAGGACGGTGCATCATTCGGAGCAGACCGCGAGGCGGCTTAGCGATCTTGAGAAAATCTGCCTATCCCAAGCGGAGCGCTGCGTCTTGGCCGAAAGCGCCGTGCCCTTCCGTGATCTTGCTTTGATATACAGAGCAGCGGCTAACGAAGCGGCGCACCCGCTGGGCCCCACAAGGAAATCGCGGCTTTACATCTCCGTTGAGCGGCGCCGAGGCATCACTCTGTCGGGCTACATTCGCGCCTGTAAATAGTCGTCCGTGAAGAGCGGCTAAGCGATTGAGCTAGAATCGCATTTGTCGTTGTGGACTGTTTTGCGATTGCAGGGTTTTGATGCTTCGAGCATCGGAACCCTGCAATTTCATTTTCAGGATTCCGTCGAATCGCCAGTCATGATTCCGTCGTCGCATCGGAGGTGGCGATGCGACCGAAGAAGCACAGGACGACGGGATCGGGCGATCTGTTCCGGGCCAGGCTGGACCAGATCATCAATATGAAGCACGAGCTGGTTCAGCTCGCCGGCAAAGTCGATTGGGACTGGATCGACGGTGAGATCGCGCCGCTCTATAGCGAGAACGGTCGGCCAGGCATCGCGACCCGATTCATGATCGGGCTGCTGTTGCTCAAGCACATTTATGGCCTGTCCGATGAGGGGGTGTGCGAGCGCTGGGTCCACGACCCGTACTTCCAGTTCTTCACCGGCGAAGAGTTCTTTCAGCACGCCTTCCCGCACGAGCGCTCGGACCTGAGCCACTGGCGCAAACGGCTCGGCGACAAGCTGGAGCTGTTGCTGGCCGAGAGCTTGCGGGTGGCGCACGAGGCCGGCGCGTTACGCAGCCAGGACCTCAAGCGGGTCACGGTCGATACCACCGTGCAGCCGAAGGCGATCACCTTCCCGACCGATGCCAAGCTGCTGCACGCGGCGATCAAGGGGCTCAACCGCCTGGCGAGGAAGCACGGGGTCAAGCTGCGGCAGTCCTACCTTCGCATTGCCAAGACCGCGGCAATGATGGCGGGGCGCTACGCCCATGCCAAGCAATTCAAACGGCATCAGCGGCAGTTGCGCATCCTGCGTAGCCGGCTGGGCCGGATCATCCGCGATCTCCGCCGCAAGATCGAAGGTCAGGCTGTGATCGAGAACGCGTTCGCCCTCCCGCTCAGCCGGGCTTCGCAGATCCGCTCGCAGCAGCAACGCCAGCGCGGCTGGAAGCTCTATTCCTTCCACGCCCCGGAGGTGGAGTGCATCGGCAAGGGCAAAGCAGCCGCGCCTTACGAGTTCGGCGTCAAAGCCTCCATCGTCACCAACAACCGCCTGGCTCCTGGGGGCCTGTTCGTGCTGCACGCCACGGCGCTACCCGATAACCCGTACGACGGTCATACCTTGCAGGACGTCATTGACCGCACCGAGACACTCACCGGCTGCGCGATCGAGCGGGCCTATGTCGACAAGGGATACCGCGGTCACAACGCACAAAATCCCCGCCGAATCTTCATCTCTGGCCAGAAGCGCGGCGTCTTCGGTGTCATCAAGCGCGAGCTGCGCCGCCGCTCCGCCATCGAACCCATCATCGGACACCTGAAGACCGATGGTCACCTCGGCCGCTGCTACCTCAAAGGCCGCGCCGGCGATGCGGCTAACGTCATCCTCTCAGCCGTCGGCCACAACTTCCGCCGCATCATCGCCTGGCTAAGGGCTCTTTGGTGCCTGATCCTGACCACCCTCATCGCTGCCGCCAGCGACCGCTCTCCGCTTAATTCGGTTTCTTAACGGACGACTAAATAGTGCTCGGCCCGTCGGAGGCAGGGCTGCGGCGCTCGTGACCATGTGGGGGCTAACGGTCGAGCAACCGGCGGAACGATACTGTAAGATGGCCCGGGTCAGCTCGCAGTCGAGCGCCGTCCTGACCAAGGCGGAGGCATGGTTCAATTCCATTGGTCCGCTTCAAGTTCGTCGCACCGCGAAAGGCTCCGGGCTGCGGCAACAACCGGCCAAGGTGGCTACCCAGGCCGCTTCCCTGCTGCCAGAGCTTCACCAGCCCCGGCATTTCAGGCCACAAACCAGTCTTGGTCGTCGCGGATGACGATGGTGCCGTCACGCCAACGCATTCTTGACCAAGTGCGTCGTCGGGCGCTTGGGGTTTTCGATCTTGTTCGGTCCTTTGACCGACCGGCGGCGCGAGATTGATTCGTCGATGCGGTCGGCGAGTAGTACGCCTTGGCGCTGGGCTGTTGCCAAGACGACCACGATGTGGGGATTTACGCGCAAGCGCGCAGCACTCGAGGAGCTTGCGTGCCTGATAGATCGCCTGAATCGGTCGGTACGACGCGATTCCCATCGCGGTCACCAGGCGGGGCTCGCCGGGAAACGGGCACCGGAAGCGGACTGTCCGGCGAGATCGCGCGCAGGATCTCGTCAGGATCCCTCGGCGCCGCAGCGGTGCCCGCCGCATAGCGCGCGCCGCCCTCCGGGTCCAGGTCGGTTCGACGCCGAGCGCCACGCCGAGCTGGGCGATCTGTGCTGCGACCTGGTCGGCGAGCCCCACGGTCGAGACGCCCTGTCCGAGTATGTCGAGGCACAGATTGTCGAAGCCGAAATAAAGGTTCGTGCGCAGCGGATTGGCGAGGAGCTCGGCGAGATCGCCGCGGAAATCCCACAACGCATCGTGCACGTCGACGTTCTTGCCGGTGAAGGCGGCGGAGGAACGCCGCAGTCGGTGTCCATTTCCCTGGTCGAAATGCCCTGTTTCATTTCGTTTCTATCGTTGTTGGCAGTGGCGGGATGCTAGTCACACGGCTCGCCCTTGAGCATCCCCCAGTATCCGCTAACCGCGAGCCGGTTGCCGGCTACCAGGGCCACTCGAATCGTAAACGCCGGCAGCCTGCCATAGCGAAAATGACGATCAAGAGGAGCCATGGCCAGCGACCGCAGGTGGCGCGTAGGGGACTCAACGGCGAATGGCGCCTTGCCACGCTTGGTCGAATCATTGCTCACTAGGCTTCCTGGTCGAACTCGGCAGCCGTTGCAAGCGATCCCGAGTTTGGCCTATTCGTTTAGGGGCGCTGTTTGATTAAGTTGCCGGTTTCGATTGTCAGAATGGTCTATTCCGGCCAGTGCCAGCGATCCTGATGGCATTCGGGCTCGGAGGGGCACTTCGGCGGTTCTCGTTTGGACCTTGATCCGATAGGGTTACTTCGGCAGCGGGTACTGGTCGAAATAAGCCACTTGCGGAATCAAAATGGGCCAACAAGCAAAACCCCCGTCCGGGGCTGGGTCGGACGGGGGTGGGTAGAGATGAACGTCCCTAACCAATAGGGCGCTCGCGGGATGGCGGTAGGTGGGCGAGCGCCACGCGGAAGACTAACGCTCAATTGGTTGGCGAGAAACAAAATCGGTTGTGCACCACAGCAAAACACCGCCTTCAAAACGGTGTGGGTCGGCGGCAGCTCGCGCCAGGCGTCTCGAACGCCGCGCGGGCGTCGGCGAACGTCGCATCTCACCGCTCGATGCCTGCCCCCGCTCGCAGCCGGGAGTGAAGCCGCAGTGCCAACCTCACTGGTCGGGGTGGTTCGGCACGCCGAGAAAGCCAGCGTCGAGTTCATCCCAGACAATGGGCGCGGGACGGGGGTTAGGCTGAGAAGGCGAGGGCGGCGGGCTAAATGACGGCTGCAGCCCCGACTGTGAACGAGGGAGCTATGCCCGGCTACAAAGTCTACAAACTCAAATCAGAGGGATGGCAATGGGGCGCTAGCGGTTGCCAATAATACGAGCATCAATTCGGCAGGTTAAAGCGGCGAGAGCTTTGCTTGGTTGGTCGCGGGCCGACTTGGCCAAACAGTCCGAACTCGCAATTCCCACGATCAAGCGTCTCGAAGCGGCCGGCGGGGAAATCGGCGGCCGTCCCTAAACCGGACAGGCAATCGTGTTTGTCCTTGTAAATGCAGGCATCGACCTCATTGAAGAGATTGTCGTCGGCGTGATCCGAAGAATTCCGAAGTTGTTGTGAGAGCCTGTTGAGGATTTCAACGTCTTTCATCGTTTCGTTGGCCAAGTCCTTGCCGATCATCGGGCTATAGCGGGGCCACCCGTGCCCTTACCATAGACAGCCGTCGCCAGCGATCCCGGCTAAGCTTTGGACCACGTCCGGACAGTGGATGCAGAAAATGCAAGTGGAACCGAAATGGCTATTGCGAATGACGGAAACGGCTAGCCACCACCGCCTTCGATGATGCATGGGCGAGGGGCCACGCCTCGTCCGATCATGTTCAGAATAACCTATTTAGGCCGTTGACACGGGTAGCGCTGTTGGGTTCTCAATTTTATGCAAGTTACGATTTCTTAGCCGATGCTTCGACTACCGGGGACGGGTCATGGACTACGCGACTTTTAGTGCACGTTTCGATCTTGGGTTGCGGGTTCTCCGGATAATTCCGAAGGCGGTTATCGTCGCAATGATGACGGCCGTTTCGGTCGCCATCTTTACCGGCGGTTACTGGAAAGCCCTTTGGATAGGGACTTTCGCGTTCCTGTTGTCCATGTTCACGACCTGGCGGCGCTACTTGGAGCCAATTTCTTTTTTCATATTCCTTGCGGCGCTCGTAGTCACCTGTACGGAGCCGGCAACGTTAGCAAAAATCCAGACCGCCTTGTTGACGCTGAACTGCGGTCAGTAGGTGGTGTGGACACTTATCGCATCCATAAGACGATTGCAGCGAGAGTGATGACGGCCAGGTAGTTACGGGCTATCTTTTCGAGGCGGGTAGCGACGCGGCGGAATTGCTTGAGCTTTGAGAAGCAGCATTCGACGAGGTGGCGCTGAGCGTAGAGATGCTTGTCGAGCGGATATTTGAGTGCACGTGATGGATTGTTGGGAATCACGGCAGGCGCTGCCCCTTGGCTGCGATCGCTTGTCGCAGATGATCCGCATCATAGGCTGTATCGGCCATAACCACCTCGGCTTGTAATCACCCGATCAAGGCCGCGGCTTGCGGAGCATCGCCCTTCTGACCCGCGGAGAGATGACACGCGGGCAGTCTGCTTATCGTGCCCGATGAAGACAGGCGCTAATACCCTGGGAGCTATGTTCAATCGCGAATGCGGACGAGGATACAGCAATATCTGGCGCCATCTTGCCGACGAGAGCGTCTGATCCCATCGCCGTACAGATTATAGTTGAGATCATCCCACCTTAGCGTCCCTGCATCATAATTGAATTGGAATCTTCCGCATTTGACCTGTAGCTAAATTGCTTGCCAAGAAGCTGGGCCGGTCGTTCGACAAACCGGTAAAGTCCCAGGCAAAAGACGATGGTCACGGCTGCCGAGACAGCCATGAGCAGCGCGTCGGATGCCGTCTGCAATCGCTCGGCGGCGCCATAGAACGCGTAAAACACAAGGCCCTTGGCGGGGGTGTGAAACAAATAGAGCGAATAACTGATCAGTCCGAAAAACCTCAGGACATTGGAGCGCAGAACGGATTTGATTCCGTTATCTCCAGGGCATGTCGCCAGGATGAGAATAAGGCCGTACATCAAAGCCAGATAGAGATGGCCGACATAGTAAAGCACCTGGTGGGCGGATGCAGATCGAAGCGACCACGCAAAGAAGGGCGCGATCGACACCAACAGCAAGCACGCCGATCGGATGGTTTTGATATGTGCGAAAATCCGGGCCCGGATTGCGTCATTCCTGTAGGCAATGGCGATCGCTCCTCCGATGGCAAGACCGTCGAGCCGCAACGGCGTCATGACATAAGGTCCATATAGATCGGTGGCACGGACCAGAAATAGACGGCGCGCGCACAGGCGGAAGCCAGGCAGATGGCCAGCAGAATGGACAGGAGATATCGACGCGGGACGCACCAAACGAGCGCCGGGATGACCAGATAGAACTGCTCTTCGATGGCCAGCGACCACGTGCCGGTGATGGCCGCCGGTTCGGTTCCCTGGGTCGACACGAAGAACCAGTTCTGAATGAACGTCAACAAGGCCCATACCGGCACTCGTGAGCCAAGGTAGTAGTGTGTGCCAAGGAGCCTTGTGAGCAGATAGAATCCGCAGACCAGGATGAGGTAGGGCGGCAGGATACGGAGCGCTCGACGGGCATAGAACGTCGAAAAGTAGCTCTTGCTCTCCTTGTGATCGCTGAGAATTCCGACGATCAGGAATCCCGACAGGACGAAGAACAGGTCAACGCCGCTCTGACCGAAGATCGAAAACCTCCAGATCAAATAGCTGATCGCTCCCTTTGCTGGGTCGATCAGCATCACCGAGTGCCAAACCGTGACCAAAATGATCGCGCAGCCGCGCAGTCCGTCGAGTTCTGGTATTCGTTTTTCTGCGTTCATGCCCACCGCGCCCGAGACGCGCGGACGCTACTCTGCCGCATTCCCACGGATCAAGACGAATAGCGCAGAGGTGAGACAACCTCGTGTGAGCGATGGCGGTCATCGCTCGTCCGCGATCACCTTGCCGTCGTTCGGCAGCGCGCCTGCGCCAACCAGCTCGACATTGCCGCCGAGCTTGGTCACCGCGCGCAGGCTGGCGGCGACGGTGTCGCGGAGCGGTTCGCTGGCGGACGCCGCCTCGGCCTTCAACGTCATCACATCGGTCTCGCCGGCGCGCGTGACGACGAGGCGCAGCCGCCCGAGTTCGGGATGGCGTTTGCCGATCTCGGCGATCTGTTCGGGATGGACGAACATGCCTTTGACCTTGGTGGTTTGGTCGGCACGGCCCATCCAGCCCTTGATGCGCATGTTGGTGCGGCCGCACGGGCTCTTGCCCGGCAGCGCCGCGGTAAGGTCGCCGAGCGCGAGGCGGATCCACGGATGATGCGGGTCGAGCGAGGTCACGACGATCTCGCCGACATCGCCTGCTGCCACCGGATCGCCGGTGCCGGGTTTGACGATCTCGAGGATCAGGTCCTCGTTGACCGTCATGCCCTCGCGCGCGGCAGTCTCGAACGCGATCATGCCGAGATCGGCGGTGCCGAAGGCCTGATAGGCCTCGACGCCGCGCGACTTCATTTCCTCCTGCAGAGATTTGGGGAATGCGGCACCTGACACCAGCGCGCGCCTGATCGAGGAAGCGTCGCGCCCGGCATTTGCCGCGGTGTCGAGCAGGATCTTCAGGAAATCCGGCGTGCCGCTATAGCCGATCGGGCGGTATGCCTCGATCAGCTCGAATTGTTGCTCGGTATTGCCGGGGCCGGCCGGTATCACCGCGCAGCCGAGCGCCCGCGCGGAGGCGTCGAAGATGAAGCCTCCGGGGGTGAGGTGATAGCTGAAGGTGTTCAGCACCACGTGGCCGGGGCGAAAGCCCGCGGCAAACAGGGCCCGCGCGCCGCGCCAGGGATCGGCCTCGCGGCCCTCGGGCTCGAAGATCGGCCCCGGCGAGGTGAACAGGCGGGCGAACGAACCGGGCCGGTCGGTCACGAAACCGCCAAACGGCGGAGCGGCCTTGTGCAGGGCGGGCAGCTCCGACTTGTGCAGCACCGGCAGGCGGGCCAGCGCGGCCCGGCTGGTGACCAAAGCAGGATCGATGCCCTCCAGCCGCTCGGCATAGGCCGGCGCTGCCATGGCCTTGCGCAGCACCTCCGGCAACCGGGCAAACAGCGCGGCCTCGCGCTCGGCTGCATCGCGCGTTTCAAGGGCGTCGTAATGCTCGGTCATGGCGGGTCCTTGGGAAGATTTGCGCGGGTTGCGCGCCGCCCTGCGCGTGCTATCAGACGGCGACTACCGGTGTCGGAACGGGTCCAGGGAACACAATGGCGGAACCACACAACGGCGCGGCGGACGAAGCCGCCGACGTCGTCGCAAGATTGAAGCGCCGCATGATCGATCACGCGCTGCCGCTGTGGTCCACCGTCGGCTGGGACGGCTCGGCCGGCGGGTTCATCGAACGGCTGCATCAGGACGGGAGTGCCGATCACGCCGCGCCGCGCCGGGTTCGAGTGCAGGCGCGCCAGATCTACTGCTATGCCAGGGCGGCGCAGATGGGCTGGTATCCCGAAGGCCGCGAGATCGCGCTGAAGGGGCTGGAGTACCTGCTTGCAAAGGCGAAAGCGCCGGATGGCCGGCCGGGCTATGTCCATCAGCTGACGCCCGAAGGCGGCTTGCTCGACCCGCTTCGCGACACCTACGACCATGCCTTCGTGCTGCTGGCGCTGGCGACCGTCCATGGGCTCGACCACGACGCCCAGATTCGCGCCGAGATCGACGCGTTGCTGTCGTTCCTCGACACGCGGCTGCGCTCGCCGCATGGCGGCTTCCAGGAAGGGCTGCCGCCCTCGATGCCGCGCCGGCAGAACCCGCAGATGCATCTGTTCGAGGCGATGATCGCCTGCTTCGACGCCACCCACGATTTGTCGTTCCAGAACCGCGCCGGAGAGTTCTTCGCGCTGTTCCTGGCCAATCTCTTCGACAAGCAGACGGGCGTGCTCGGCGAATATTTCGAGGAGGACTGGTCGAAGATCCCGCCGGTCAGCGTCGAGCCCGGCCACCAGGCGGAATGGGTCTGGCTGCTGAAGGGGTTTGAACGCATCACGGGATGCCCGACCGGACGACAGCGCGGCGAACTGCTGGCGTCGGCGCTGCGCTATCGTGACGAGGCCACCGGCTGTCTGATCGACGAGGGCGACGCCGAAGGCAACATCCGGCGCCACTCGCGGCGGCTGTGGCCGCAGACCGAGATCGCAAAGGCCTGGATCGCGCAGGCTGAGGCGGGCGAAAGCGGCGCCGCGGACGAGGCGCGCGCGGCGCTGCTGCGCATGGAGCGGCATTATCTCAGCCATCCCGTGACCGGCGGCTGGTACGACCAGTTCGACCGCGACGGCAATTCGCTGGTCGCCTCGATCCCTGCGTCCTCGTTCTATCATGTTCTGTGCGCGGTCACGGAAGCGGAGCAGGTGCTCGGCTGAAGCCGCCTTGGTGTTGTGATACGTTTGCTGCACGCGAACCGGTCTCCACTTCGCCCGAAAACGTCATGACGCTTCAGAGCCAGCGCTTGCGCCGTTTGAAGCTCTTCAGGTTCTTGAAACTCTTGCGCTGGTCGCCGGCGCCGCCGAGATAGAATTCCTTGACGTCCTCGTTGTCGCGCAGCTCGTCGGCGGAGCCGTCCAGCACCACCTTGCCCTGTTCCATGATGTAGCCGTGGCTCGCGACCGAGAGCGCGGCGCGCGCATTCTGTTCGACCAGCAGGATCGTCACGCCGAGATCGCGGTTGATCTCCTTGATGATCGCGAACACTTCCTTGACCAGCAGGGGCGACAGGCCCATCGACGGCTCGTCCATCAGGATCATCTTCGGGCGCGCCATCAGTGCGCGGCCGATCGCGAGCATCTGCTGCTCACCGCCGGAGAGATAGCCGGCGAGACCGGTGCGCTCCTTCAGGCGCGGGAAATATTTGAAGACCATGTCGATGTCGCTGCCGACCTCGTTGTCGCGGCGGGTAAAGGCGCCGAGCCGCAGATTCTCCAGCGACGTCATGTCGGAGACGATGCGGCGGCCTTCCATCACCTGGAAGATGCCGCGGCGGACGATCTTGTCGGGATCGATGCCGTTGATGCGCTGGCCCTCGAACAGGATTTCGCCGCGGGTGACCTCGCCGTCCTCGGTCTTGAGCAGGCCGGAGATCGCCTTCAGCGTCGTCGACTTGCCGGCGCCATTGGCGCCGAGCAACGCCACGATGGCGCCCTTCGGCACTTCGAGGCTGAGGCCGCGCAGCACCAGGATGACGTCGTCATAGACGACCTCGATGTTGTTGACGCTGAGCAGCGCCGGCGGCGGGACCGCGGTCGGCGTCGGGCGCGTGGCTTCGAGGGTCTGGGTCATGGTCCGTATCAATCTCCACTGTCGTCACCCGCCACCGGGTCGGCGCTCCGCGCCGCCCGATGACAGGCTCCACCGGGTGACCCAGTATTCCAGAGGCGCCAGCGATCAATCGAGAGGTCGCGGCGTACTGGGTCCCCCGCCTTCGCGGGGGATGACGATTTATGTTGAGGCTGCGCTCAAAGCAGCCTCACGGCCTTACCACCCAAACCATTCCGGCTTGCGCGGCAGTTCGACGGTCTTCACCTTTTTGAGCTTGATCGTGCCCTTGGCCATCAGGTCGTTGATGTCGCCATCGGTCGCGCCCGAGATCTTGGAGCGATAGAGATCGACCTTCATCGTTGGGCGATGATCCTTCTCGGTCCAGGTCGAGGGATTGCAGACACCGTCCATGCCGGCCGGCACCCAGTCCTTCTTCTGGTAGAAGCCCTTGGCGACGTTCTCGCCGGTCGCGCCGCCGTTCTTGGCGGCCCAGTCGAGCGCCTCCTTCATGTAGAGCGCGCTGCAGATGCCGGCGATGTAGTGCACCGGACGATAGACCTTGCCCGTCGGGTCCGACATCTTGGAGATTTCCATCACGGTCTTCATGCCGGTCGCATCGCCGCCCCAGCCGACCGCCGTGCGCAGCGGGAAGATCACGCCATCGGCGGCATCGCCCGCGGTCTTGGCGGCGTTCTCATCCATCCCCCAGACGTTGCTGAGGAACTGGATATCGACGCCGGCGGTCTTGCAGGCCTTCATGACCGAGATGTTGGAGGCGGCGGTGTTGCCGAGATAGGCGTAGTTGGCGCCCGAACTCTTCAGGCTGAGGCACTGCGCCGAGTAGTCCCCCGGAGAAAGCGCGAACACTAGCGGCGGCAGCACCTCGAATCCGAGCTCGGTGGCGAGCGCCTCGCCGGCGGCCTTCGGCGCGTTCGGGTAGGGATGATTGGCGCCCATATGGACGAATTTCGGCTTGCCGGACTTACCCTTGGACTTCCAGTCCTCCGCCGCCCAGGTCAGCTCGGCGCGCAGCGCGTCCGAGTAGCTCGGGCCGTAGAAGAAATTGTACGGCGCGGGCTTGGCCTTGCCGCTGGTGCCTTCCGGATCGGTCAGCGCGGCGGCATAGGAACCGGAGATGTCGGGGATCTTGTCCTGGGCGAGGAAGCCGGTCAGCGCCTCGGTATCCGCGGTGCCCCAGCCCATGATCGCCGCGACCTTGCTGTCGGGCGCCGACCACTTCTTGTACAGTGCGATCGCACGCGGCACCTGGTAGCCGTAATCGTTGCTGTCGACGTTGAGCTGCTTGCCGCCGACGCCGCCGTTCTTGTTGACCCAGGCGAAGGTGTCCGCGACACCCTGGCCGTAGGGGGTGCCGACGTCGGACGTGCCGCCGGAGAGGTCTTCCAGATGGCCGATCGCGATCTGCGCCTGCGCGGTGGCGGCTGCGCTGCCGATCAGCAGCGCCAGTGAGACTGAACTCAAAAGGGATCTAATCGTCATTTTGGTTTCCTCCTGCTATTCGTTGAACTGTTCTTGTGAATTACGTCTCGCTCCGCTCTCAATACGAGAATGGGTAGAGCTTCCAGTACGTCTTGATCTGCCGCCAGCGATGCGCGAGCCCGTCCGGTTCGAACATCAGGAAGCCGATGATGATCAGGCCGATCGCGATTTCGCGCAGAAAGGTGATGTTGTTGTTGAGCTGCAGTGCCTTGTCGACGGCGCTGCCTTTGAGCCCGGCGCTCAGCCACTCCATCGATTCCGGCAGCAGCACCACGAACGCCGTGCCCATCAGCGTGCCCATCACCGAGCCGGTCCCGCCGATGATCACCATCGCGAGGAACAGCACCGAGCGCTCGATGCCAAAACCTTCCTGGGAGACGATGAGCTGGTAGTGTGCGTAGAGGGCGCCGGCGATGCCGGCAAAGAAGGCGGCAAGCCCGAACGACAATGTGCGGTACTTGGTCAGGTTGATGCCCATGATCTCGGCGGAGAGATAATGGTCGCGGATCGCGACCAGCGCGCGGCCGTCGCGCGTACGCATTAAATTGGTGACCAGGAGATAGCAGACCACCACATAGGCCAGCACCACGTAGAAGTATTGCTTATCACCGCGGAAAGTGTAGCCGAAGATCGAGAACGGGTTGGCGCTGGCCGGTACCGAGCCGCCCGTAAACCATTCGGCGCGCGAGAAGAAATCGAGCAGGATGTACTGCGCGGCGAGCGTCGCGATGACGAGATAAAGCCCCTTCAGCCTTGCCGCCGGCACGCCGAAGATCAGGCCGACCAGCGCGGTGACGACGCCGGCTAGCGGGATCGCGAAGAACACCGGGATCGGGGCGTTGTTGGAGATGTAGGCCGAAGTGAAGGCGCCGAGCAGGAAGAACGCGGCGTGGCCGATCGAGATCTGCCCGGTGAAGCCGACCAGGATGTTGAGGCCGAGCGCTGCGATCGCGAAGATGCCGATCTGGATCGAGACGCTGAGCATGTAGTTCGACAGCACCATCGGCGCGAAGCAGGCGATGATGATGCCGGCAATTGCGAAATTGCGGCTGGTCGATGTCGGAAAGATCGTGGTATCCGCCGCATAGGTGGTGCGGAAGTCGCCGGACGGGATAAGGGTGCTCGTTGCCATCGATCAGATCCGCTCGATATCCTTGGTGCCGAACAGGCCGTACGGCTTGATCATCAGGATAATGATCAGGACGTAGAACGGCGCGATCTCGTAGAGATTGCCCCAGTGCAGATACTCGCTGTCGACATATTGGGCGACGTTCTCCAGTACGCCGATGATGACGCCGCCGAGCACGGCGCCGCCGATCGAGTCGAGTCCACCGAGGATCGCGGCCGGAAACACCTTGATGCCGTAGGCGGAGAGGCCCGATGACACGCCGTTGACCACGGCGACGACGACACCGGCGACCGCCGAAACCGTGGCCGAGATCGCCCAGGCCATCGCGAACACGCTTTTCACGGAAATGCCGAGCGACTGCGCGACCTGTTGGTTGAAGGCGGTGGCGCGCATCGCAAGGCCGTATTTGGAGGCGCGGAAGAACCAGGCCATGCCGATCATCATGGCCAGCGACACCACGAGGCTCATCACATAAACGGTCTGGATCTGCAGCCCGAACAGGCTGACCGACTGGCTCTCGAACACCCGCGGGAACGGCTGCGGATTGACGCCGAAGATCCACTTCAGCGCCGCCTGCAGCACCGTCGATAGGCCGATCGTCACCATGATCACCGAGATGATCGGTTCGCCGATCATCGGCCGCAGGATCACCACCTGGATCGCGATGCCGAAAACGAACATGAACACCAGCGTAACAGGCATCCCGATCCAGAACGGCAGCTGGTACTTCGTCAGCAGCGCCCAGCACACCCAGGCGCCGACCAGCAGCAATTCGCCCTGCGCGAAATTCACGACCTGCGTTGCCTTGTAGATCAGCACGAACGACATCGCGACCACGCCATAGAGCGTGCCGACCACGAGGCCGTTGACGATGAGCTGGATCAGGAATGCGGTGTTCATGTGCTACACTGAGCTTTTCGCCTCGCCCCGCTTGCGGGGAGACGGGTGAGGGGGAGTCTCCGCATGCGCGGTGCCAATGAGTCCAAGACCGAACGCGCAAGGACCTTGCGAAATGCCTCGACCGACGCTGAAGGAACGCTCTGGTACCGTCTTCGTGCCCGCAGGCTGAATGGCCACAAGTTCGTCAGACGGGAGCCGATTGGTCCGTACACCGTGGACTTCATCTGCCGCGAATGCCGTCTCATCGTCGAAGTGGATGGCGGGCAACATGCCGATAATCAGCGCGACGCTGTTCGCGACAAGTGGCTCACCGAGCACAACTATCGTGTCTTGCGGTTTTGGAACAACGACGTCTCCAGCAATTTGGCGGGTGTTCTCGAAACGATCGTCACCGCTCTTGCGGAGGCTCCCCCTCACCCGGATCGCTGACGCGATCCGACCTCTCCCCGCAAGCGGGGCGAGGTGAACGGCTGGGCGTGCCGTGAGGGCCATCATTCCGCGGCCTCCGCGGTGACCGCACGGCCAAGATCGACGACCTGCAGCGTGGTCCGCACCCGCTGCGTCGTGCCGTCCTGGAAGCGGATCACGGTGTCGATGGGGATGTTGGGTTTGCCGCGGTAGATCGCGTCGATGATCTCGGTGTATTTTTCATTGATGACGCCGCGGCGCACCTTGCGGGTGCGGGTCAGCTCGCCGTCGTCGGCGTCGAGCTCCTTGTAGAGCAGCAGGAACCGTGAGATGCGCTGCGCGGGCGGCAGCGTGGCGTTGACGGTCTCGACCTCTTTGCGCAGCAGCGCATAGACCTCGGGACGCGAGGAAAGGTCGGTGTAGGTCGTGAACGAGATCCGTTTCTTCTCCGCCCATTTCGAGATGATCGAGTAGCGGATGCAGATCATCGCGGCGAGCGCGTCGCGGCCGGCGCCGAGCACGACGGCTTCGGCAACATAAGGCGAGAATTTCAGCTTGTTCTCGATATATTGCGGCGAGAAGCGGTCGCCGCGCGCGGTCTCGGCGAGATCCTTGATGCGGTCGATCACGACGAGCTGCCGATTGTCGTTGTAGTAGCCGGCATCGCCCGAAAGCATCCAGCCATCCCTGATGTCGGCCACCGACGCTTCAGGATTCTTGTAGTAGCCGAGGAACATGTTGGGGTGGCGGACCACGATCTCGCCGACGCCGTTGACGTCAGGGTTGTCGATCCGGATCTCGACGTCGTCTGCCATCGGTATGCCGGTCGTATCAGGGTCAACCGCCCCTTCGGGATGCAGCGTGTAGGCGCCGAGCAGCTCGGTCTGGCCGTAGAGCGTCCGCAGCGGCACGCCCATCGCCCGGAAGAACTTGAAGGTATCGGGCCCGAGCGCGGCGCCGCCGGTCGCGGCCGAGCGCAGCCGCGTGAAGCCCAGCCGGTCGCGCAGCGCGCGGAACAACAGCTTGTCGGCGAACATCGAGTGTTTGCCCTGGCCAAGCGCGGCGAGGCCGGTCTTCATGCCGAGATCGTAGAGCTTCTGCTTGAGCGGGGAGGCGTCCATCACGCCGGCGCGGACATCGGCGGCGATCGATTCCCAGACCCGCGGCGCGAACAGCACGAAGGTCGGCGCGATCTCGCGGAAATCGTTCATCATGGTGTCGGGCTCTTCGACGAAGTTGACCTTCATCCGGCAGAGCAGCCCTTTGCCGAGCGCGTAGACCTGCTCCATGATCCAGGGCAGCGGCAACACCGAGACGTATTCGTCGTCCGGGCCCTTGGGGTCAAAGGCGAGATAGGTCGCGCAATGCCGCAGCACCCGTCCGGCCGCGAGCATCGCAAGCTTCGGGTTGGCGGTTGTCCCCGAAGTGGTGCAGAGGATCGCGACGTCCTCGCCGCGGGTCGCGTCGACAAGCCTGTCGTACACGCCGGGCTCGCGCGCGGCGCGGTCGCGGCCCTGTGCTGCGAGCTTGCTTGCGTCGATCAGCCGCGGGTCGTCATATTTCCGCATGCCGCGCGGATCGGAATAGACGATGTGCTTGAGATGAGGCACGCGATCGGCCAGCGTGAGCAGCTTGTCGACCTGTTCCTCGTCTTCAGCGAACACGAGCTTGGCCTCGCCGTAGTTCAGGAGGTAGGCGGCTTCCTCGTCCAGTACGTCGCGATAAAGACCGAGGCTCATCGCACCGATCGCGTGGCTGGCGATCTCGGCGGCGACCCACTCCGGCCGGTTGTCGCCGATGATGCCGATGACATCACCGTGGCCGAGGCCGAGCTCCACCATCCCGAGCGCGAAATCATGAACCCGCGTCTGGTAGTCGTTCCAGGTGAACTCACGCCATAGCCCGAGATATTTTTCGCGCAGCGCGATCTCGTTGCCATGCTCCCTGGCGTTGAGGCGCAGCAGCTTCGGATAGGTGTCGGCCTGCGCGGCGCGTGCGGCGTAATCCATCATGCGGCGCTCTCCCGCACCGCCGGCTTGTCGTCGGGATCGACCAGCACTTCGTCCTCTTCGCCGAGATAGGCGCGCTTGACGTGCGGATCGGCGAGCACCGCCGCGGGGTCGCCCTCGGCGATCTTGCGGCCGAAATCCAGCACCATGACGCGGTGGGAGATGTCCATCACGACGCCCATGTCGTGTTCGATCATCATGACGGTCATGCCGAACTCTTCGTTGAGGTCGACGATGTAGCGCGCCATGTCTTCCTTTTCTTCGAAGTTCATGCCGGCCATCGGCTCGTCGAGCAGGATCAGTTGCGGCTCGAGCGCCATCGCGCGTGCCAGTTCGACGCGCTTGCGCAGCCCGTAGGGCAGCGTACCGGCGGTTGCCTTGCGGACCGACTGCAGGTCGAGGAAGTCGATAATCTCCTCGACCTTGCGACGGTGCTCCAGTTCCTCGCGGCGTGCGCCGGTCAGCCAGTAGAGCGGTCCGGTGATGAAATTGTTCTTTAGCAAGTGATGGCGGCCGACCATGATGTTGTCGAGCACGCTCATGTGGTGGAACAGCGCGAGATTCTGGAAGGTGCGGCCGATGCCGAGCGCGGGCCGCGCATTCGGATTGAGGCCGGTGATGTCCTTCCCGCGATAGAATAGCTGGCCTTCGGTCGGCTTGTAGCGGCCGGAGATGCAGTTGACGATCGAGGTCTTGCCGGCGCCGTTCGGACCGATGATGGAGAACAGCTCGCCGTCGTTGACGCCGAAGCTCACTTCGGTCAGCGCGCGGACGCCGCCAAAGCGCAACGAGACCCCGCGCACCTCCAGACCGTAAGCCACCCTGTTCCCTCCAGATACGGCGCTTGGCGCGCTCTTTATCGATCGTTCGAAACCAGCTTACATCGGCGGCTGCCGGAAACCATCCGACTAATGAAGCCCGGTGTCCGAGCGTTTATTCGCCCAATCACCGGCGCCATGCGCGGTAACGTCGCACCCGCCTGCAAGTCCAGCCTCAGCCATCCACCATCCGGCGATCCATTAAGGGTCGCGCGCGGCGTCGGGCGAGGTGGCCTCAATACGGGAAAGCGTTAGGTTGAATTGTCATGTGCCCGACAATTGGTCAGGAAATTTCGCTGGCATTCCACGCTGCGGGTTTCTGACCAAGCGGTGTTGTTGCGGTGCAATATATCTGGGGATGTCGTCGCTCGCATGATTGCCGCTGATTACCTGAAGCGCATCGCGGCCTGGTCGCGCGAACTGACGGAGCAGGAGATCGAGATCGCGCGCGCCGGGGTCTCGGAGAAATCGTACCGTGCCAACGAATTCATCTTCATGCGCGGTGACAATTTTCAGTACTGGACCGGCATCGTCACTGGGCTGGCACGCATGGGTATCGTGTCGCGCGGCGGCAAGGCCGCGAGTTTCGCCGGCCTCACCGCCGGCGCGTGGTTCGGCGAGGGGACCGTGCTCAAGAACGAGCTGCGGCGGTACGACGTGGTCGCGCTCCGGGATACGCGATTGGCGATGATGGACCGCCGGACCTTCGTCTGGCTGTTCGAGAACAGCGTAGGTTTCAACCGTTTCCTGGTCGGACAGCTCAACGAGCGGCTCGGCCAGTTCATCGCACTGCTCGAATATGGCCGCACGCTGGACGCGACTGCGCGGCTGGCGCGTTCGATCGCCTCGTTGTTCAATCCGATTCTCTATCCGGACCTCACCCTGCACCTGGAGATCACCCAGGAGGAGATCGGCGCGCTGTCGGGGATCTCGCGGCAGAACGCCAACCAGTGCCTGAAACGGCTGGAGCGGGAGGGGCTGCTCCGGCTCGAATATGGCGGGGTGACGATTATCGACCTCGACCGGCTGCGTCGCTACGGCGAGTGATCGAGGCCGGCCGGTGAGGACCGTTTTGCGGGCTTCGGGACCTCGATTCCGGGCGGCCGAGCCATTAGACTTGGGCCGGGTCGGATGCTACAGACCGGCCCGATTGGGGCCGCGGGGTTCGCGCCCTCTGGAGAAGACATGACAGCTCAGGATTCGAAACGGCGCGTTGCATTGATCACCGGTGTCACCGGGCAGGACGGCGCGTATCTCGCCGAATATCTGCTCGGCCTCGGCTATACCGTGCACGGGGTCAAGCGCCGATCATCCTCGTTCAACACCGCGCGTGTCGATCATCTCTACCAGGACCCACACGCCGGCTACGTGCCGTTCCTGATGCACTACGGCGATATGACCGATTCCACCAATCTGATCCGGCTGATGCAGCAGATCCGGCCGACCGAGGTCTACAATCTGGCCGCGCAGAGCCATGTCGCGGTCAGCTTCGAGAGCCCGGAATACACCGCCAACGCCGACGCGATCGGCGTGCTGCGGCTCTTGGAAGCGATCCGGATCCTCGGCATGGAGAAGGAGACGCGGTTCTACCAGGCTTCGACCTCGGAACTGTACGGTCTGGTGCAGGAAGTGCCGCAAAAGGAGACGACGCCGTTCTATCCGCGCTCACCCTACGGCGTGGCCAAGCTCTACGGCTACTGGATCACGGTGAACTACCGCGAGGCCTACGGCATGTTCGCCTCCAACGGCATCCTGTTCAACCACGAGAGTCCGATCCGTGGCGAAACCTTCGTGACGCGCAAGATCACGCGTAGTGTCGCGCGGATCGAGGTCGGCCTGGAAGAGACGGTCTATCTCGGCAATCTCGAGGCCAAGCGCGACTGGGGCCATGCGCGCGACTATGTCGAGGGCATGCACAAGATCCTGCAGGTGGACGCGCCCGACGATTTCGTGCTGGCGACCGGCGAGACGCGCTCGGTGCGCGAGTTCGTCGAGTTTGCGTTTGCCGAGGTTGGCCGCAGCATCGAATGGCACGGCAAGGGCGTCGATGAAACCGGCGTCGATAAGGCGTCCGGTAAGACCGTGGTGCGCATCGACCCGACCTATTTCCGCCCGACCGAGGTCGACCTCCTGATCGGCGACGCCAGCAAGGCGCGCGCCAAGCTCGGCTGGGCGCCCAAGACGCCTTTCGCGCAACTGGTGAAGGAAATGGTCGCCGGCGATCTCGCCGAGGCCAGACAGGACGCCGGCAATGACAAGCACTCCGTTTGAGCTGAACGGCAAGACCGCCTTCGTCGCCGGCCATCGCGGCATGGTCGGCTCGGCGCTGATGCGCCGTCTGGCACGGGAGGGGGCCGAACTCCTGACGGTGTCGCGCAGCGAGGTCGATCTGTGCAATCAGGCCGCCGTGAATGCGTGGTTCGCCGCGAAACGGCCGCAGGCCGTGTTCCTCGCCGCGGCCAAGGTCGGCGGCATCGTCGCCAACAATACGCTGCGCGCCGAGTTCCTCTACGACAATCTGGCGATATCAACCAACGTGATCCAGGCCGCCCACGCCAATGGGTGCGAGAAGTTGATGTTCTTTGGCTCGTCCTGTATCTATCCGCGCCTGGCGCCGCAGCCCCTGCGCGAGGATTCGATGTTGACCGGCCCGCTGGAGCCGACCAACGAGCCTTATGCGATCGCCAAGATCGCCGGCATCAAGATGGCGGAAGCCTATCGCAGCCAGTACGGCTCCGACTTCATCAGCGTGATGCCGACCAATCTCTATGGCCCCGGGGACAATTATCATCCCGAATACAGCCACGTCGTCGCCGCGCTGATCCGCCGTTTCCAAGAGGCCAAGGTGTCGGGCGCGACCAATGTCGTGGTGTGGGGCACAGGCACGCCGCGCCGCGAATTCCTGTATGTCGACGATCTCGCCGACGCCTGCATCCATTTGATGAAGACCTATTCCTCGCCTGAACTGATCAATATCGGCACCGGCGAAGACATCACCATCGCTGAATTCGCCCGTGTGGTCGCTGCCACGGTCGGCTATCGCGGCGAGATCAGCTTTGATGCCTCGCGGCCGGACGGCACGCCCCGCAAGCTGCTCGACGTCAGCCGTTTGGCCAAGCTCGGCTGGCGCGCGACGACGTCGCTCGAGGACGGCATAAAGCTCGCCTATCGGGCCTATCTGAGCGAGACGAAGCAGGCGGCGGAGTAGGGCGCCGAATCCTCTCTACCGTCATTGCGAGCGAAGCGAAGCAATCCATGCTTCGGCGTACGCGGTCAGATGGATTGCTTCGTCGCTTGCGCTCCTCGCAATGACGGCTGTGCAAATTACTTGGCCGCCATCCGCGGCGAGTTCTTCGCCAGTGCCGTCGCCATCGCCGAGATCAGCGGCTTCATGAAGAACGCATCGTTCGCCGGATAGATGTCCGTGCGCAGGCCATAGGCCTTCAACTCGTCCGACACCACGGGTCCGACGGAGGCGATCGGCGTGTTGTTCAATCCATCGCGCAACTGCGCTTCGCAATGATGCGCCTTGGCCACGTCCATCAGGCGGCGAACCTGGCCGGAACTGGTCAGCGCGATCGCATCGATGCGGCCCTGCGCCATCTCCTCGATCGCGGTGACGATGTTGGCGTCGGCGGCCCGGGCGTCGTAGACGTAGGGCAGTACGGGATCGACCTCGGCGCCCTGCGCCTCGATGGCGCCGGTCAGCCGGCCGTGGTCCTTGTCCGGATAGAGCTGCAGGCCGAGGCGACGGCCTTTCAGGTCGAGCTTCGACAGCATCTCGGCGACGCCTTCCGAGGTCGGTTTCTCGGTCGTCATCTGCGGCTCCAGCCCGATCTCGCGCAGCGCCCGGCCGGGTTTGGGGCCGCGGGCGAACTTGCGCGCTTTGGCGAGGCTGCCGACAAACTCCGTCTCGACCCCGATCCGGCGCACGACGGTCATCAGGCGGCGCAGGCCTTCGCCGGTCATCAGCACGAGATCGTCGAGCGGCTGTTCGATCACGCGCCAGATCCAGGCCTCGATCGGCGCCGAATCCGGCGCGTCGTGAATAGTGAACATCGGGCATTGCAGCACGTCCGCGCCCTGTTCGGACAGCAGGCGGGAGAATTGCGCCTCCTCGCGCGTCTCCAGGATCAGGATGCGGTAGCCGTTCAGCCGGTCAGCCATGGTCAAGCTCTAACTGATGTTGCGGTGATTTGTTCGATTTGAACCCCGTGGCGGGATTGGCGCAAGGGCGCGAGCGGTGATAGACGGAGGCCGAAAAATTCGCCCCTCGTTGCGTCTCTGCTCAAGTCCTGGTCAATTGCCATGCCCGACCATCAATTCGTCCTGACCCTGTCCTGCCCGGATCGCCCGGGCATCGTCTCGGCGGTGTCGACCTTCCTGGCCCATAATGGGCAGAACATCCTCGACGCCCAGCAGTTCAACGACATCGAGACTCAGAAATTCTTCATGCGCGTGGTGTTCACCGCCGCCGATCTCGCGGTCGAACTCGCGGCGCTGCAGACCGGCTTTGCCGCGATCGCCGAGCGCTTCGGCATGGCATGGCAGATGCGCGACCGCGCCAGCCGTCGCCGGGTGATGCTGCTGGTGTCCAGGTCCGACCATTGCCTGGTCGACATCCTCTATCGCTGGCGTACCGGCGAACTCGAGATGATCCCCACCGCTGTTGTCTCCAACCATCCGCGCGAGAGCTATGGATCGCTGGATTTCGGCGATATCCCGTTCCACCATCTGCCGGTGACCAAGGAGACCAAGCGCGCGCAGGAAGATGCGGTGTGGCAATTGGTGCGGGACACCCAGACCGATCTGGTGGTGCTGGCGCGCTACATGCAGATCCTGTCGGACGAGATGTCGGCACGGTTGTCCGGCCGTTGCATCAACATTCATCACTCGTTCCTGCCGGGCTTCAAGGGCGCCAAGCCCTACCACCAGGCCCATGAGCGCGGCGTCAAGCTGATCGGCGCCACCGCCCACTACGTCACCAGCGATCTCGACGAGGGGCCGATCATCGACCAGGACGTCGAGCGCATCAGCCACCGCGATATGCCCGACGATCTGGTCCGCAAGGGCCGCGATATCGAGCGCCGGGTGCTGGCGCGCGCGCTCCGTTACCATCTCGCCGACCGCGTCATTCTCAACGGCCGCAAGACCGTGGTGTTCGTCGATTAGTGAACCGCGTCCTGCGAAGTCGACGTCGGCGCCGGCTTGGCCGCGTCCTTGGGATCGTCGCCGCGTTCGGTCGCGGGCAGCAGGCGTTTGCGCTCGCGCTCTTTCATGTACGCGTCGTATTGAGGTGTTCCCTCACGCGGCGGGGCGTCCCGGGGCAGCCCACCGGCCCAGGCGGGCAGGTAATCGCCGGTGCCGGCCGCCAACTTCTCATTGATCGTGCCGCATCCGCTGAGCGCGGAGGCGGCGAGCACGAGGGCGGTCATGACAAGAATCTGGCAGAGGCGGTTCGGCATGTGGCGACGATACAACCCTTGTCTTTAAGGATGATGGATTTGAGGCGCGACGCTTGTCCGCAATTGTGCTGCTTTGTTGACAGCGTCGTTCAGTTTGTACGATCGTACAAACAGGGATGGTCGATTTTGGCAGGCGACGCGTGGTGGCGTGGTGCGCCGTGGGTGTTGAATTTCAAACAATGCTCGTGGTATTTAATTACCATTGAACGTCCTGGCGCATTGTCGGAGTCGGGATGCGACGCTCGCCCATCGTCCGATTGACAATGAGGCGGCGGAAGACGCCTTGTCGCGTGGCGGCTTGGCCGCAAAGCATGTGGGTTAACGTGAAGCAGAGCCGGGGACTCGGTTCGAGAAGACCACAAGGGGGAAAGGACGTCCATGTTCAATCGTCGCAAGATGTTGCTGTGGGCGGCCACGACGGCCGCCATGTCGGCGCTGTGCATCGCTGCGCCCGCGCACGCGGAAGATTCTGTGAAGATCGGCCTGATCCTGCCGATGACCGGCGGCCAGGCATCGACCGGCAAGCAGATCGACAACGCCATCAAGCTCTACATGCAGCAGAACGGCGACAGCGTCGCCGGCAAGAAGATCGAGATCATCCTGAAGGATGACGCTGCGATGCCCGACAACACCAAGCGTCTCGCGCAGGAATTGATCGTCAACGACAATGTCAATTTCATCGCCGGTTTCGGCGTGACGCCGGCGGCACTTGCCGCGGCGCCGCTGGCGACGCAGGCAAAGATCCCGGAGATCGTGATGGCGGCCGGCACCTCCATCATCACCGAGCGTTCGCCCTATATCGTGCGCACCAGTTTCACGCTCGCGCAGTCCTCCACCATCATCGGCGACTGGGCGGTCAAGAACGGCATCAAGAAGGTGGCGACACTGACCTCCGACTACGCGCCGGGCAACGACGCGCTGAATTTCTTCAAGCAGCATTTCACGGCCGGCGGCGGCGAGATCGTCGAGGAGATCAAGGTGCCGCTGGCCAATCCTGACTTCGCGCCCTTCCTGCAGCGGATGAAGGATGCCAAGCCCGACGCGATGTTCGTGTTCGTGCCGGCCGGGCAGGGCGGCAATTTCATGAAGCAGTATGCCGAGCGCGGCCTCGACAAGAGCGGCATCAAGGTGATCGGGCCGGGCGACGTCATGGACGACGACCTGCTCAACGGCATGGGCGATGCCGCACTCGGCGCGGTGACCGCGCATCTCTATTCGGCTGCGCATCCCTCGCAGATGAACAAGGATTTCGTCGCCGCCTACAAGAAGTCGTTTGGCACCCGCCCAGGCTTTATGGCGGTGAGCGGCTATGACGGCATCCATTTGATCTACGAGGCGCTCAAGAAGACCGGCGGCAACACCGATGGCGACAAGCTGATCGAAGCGATGAAGGGCATGAAGTGGGAAAGCCCGCGCGGCCCGATCTCGATCGATCCGGAAACCCGCGACATCGTGCAGAACATCTATATCCGCAAGGTCGAGAAGGTCGACGGCGAGCTCTACAATGTCGAGTTCGAGACGTTCGAGGCCGTCAAGGACCCCGGTAAGACCAAGAAGTGAGGTGCGAGAGCGCGTTATTCCCGGGCGCGCATGAGCGCGAACCTCAGATGCGCAATTGCGTATCGGGGGAGCTAGAGATTGTTGAAAAGATTCCGGGTTCAGCGCGTGCGCGCTGCCCCGGAATGACGAGTTGTTAGCAGGTTTCCCCGGCTCTCCATGGCTTCTGTCCTTACCAACCTGTTCGACGGTGTCGCCTACGGCATGCTGCTGTTCGTGCTTGCCTGCGGGCTTGCGGTGACGCTTGGATTGATGAACTTCGTCAATCTCGCGCACGGCGCCTTCGCGATGGCCGGCGGCTATGTCTGTGCGGTGCTGGTGAACAATGCCGGCTGGCCGTTCTTCGCGGCGCTGCCGCTCGCTTTCGTGGCAAGCGCCGCGATCGGCATATTGCTGGAGCGCCTGCTGTACCGCCATCTCTACACCCGCAGCCATCTCGACCAGGTGCTATTCTCGATCGGCCTTGTCTTCATGTCGGTGGCGGGGGTCGATTTCATCATGGGATCGTCGCGGGTCTTCATGAAGCTGCCGGCGGCGCTGGAAGGGCAGATCGATCTGTTCGGCGTCGGCATCGGTCGCTACCGGCTGATGATCGTCGTGATCTGCGGTCTGCTGACGGTGGCGCTGCAACTCGTCCTGGCCAAGACGCGGTTCGGCAGCCGCCTGCGCGCCGCCGTGGACGACCCGCGCGCCGCGATCGGGCTCGGCATCAACGTGCCGCAGGTGTTCGCCTTCACTTTCGCCTTCGGCTGCGGGCTCGCCGGTCTCGGCGGCGCGTTGAGCGCGGAGATCCTCGGGCTCGATCCGTATTTCCCGTTGAAGTTCATGATCTACTTCCTGATCGTCGTGACGGTCGGCGGCTCCTCCAGCATCACCGGGCCGTTCCTGGCGTCGCTGCTGCTCGGCATCGCCGATGTTGCCGGGAAGTACTACTTCCCGAAGGTTGGTCCCTTCGTGATCTACACCGTCATGATCGTGATCCTGATTTGGCGTCCGAACGGCCTGTTCGGCCGCACCGCCGCACGTTGAGCCCGCCATGACCGCGCTCTCCGACGTCTCCTCTCACGCAATGGCCAGCGCGCGCTGGCGCATCAGCGAAGCCGTGTTCTGGGTGATGGCGCTGGCCTGCGCCTTCCTGTTCCCGTCGCGCTATCTGATCATGACCGACATCGTACGACTCGCGCTGTTCGCGCTGTCGCTGGATCTGATCCTCGGTTATGCCGGTATCGTGTCGCTCGGCCATGCGGCGTTTTTCGGGGTCGGGGCCTATTCGGCCGGGTTGCTGGCGCTGCACGGCATCATCAACGAGCCCGTCGTCGCGCTGGTTGCCGCCGGTCTCGTCGCGGCCGTGCTTGGTTTCCTGACCAGCTTCCTGGTCATCCGCGGTGTCGACCTGACGCGGTTGATGGTGACGCTCGGCATCGCGCTGCTGCTGGAGGCGCTCGCCGAACGCTTCTCCGACATCACCGGCGGTAGCGATGGCCTGCAGGGCATCGAGATGCAACCGATCCTCGGGCTGTTTGCCTTCGACATGTTCGGCAAGACCGGGTTGTTCTATTCGCTGATCGTGCTGTTCGTCCTGTTCCTGCTCGCGCGTCGCATCGTGCATTCGCCGTTCGGCCTGTCGCTGCGCGCGATCAGGAACAATCCGCTGCGGGCGGCCGCGATCGGCGTGCCGGTCAACCGCCGGCTGATCGCGGTCTATACGCTCGCTGCCTTCTATGCCGGCATCGCCGGCGCGCTGTTCACCCAGACCACGGCGCTGGCCTCGCTGGATGTCTTCGCTTTCGAGCGCTCGGCCGACCTGATGCTGGTGCTTGTGATCGGCGGCACCGGCTATCTCTATGGCGGCCTGATCGGCGCGGTCGTGTTCAAGATGCTGCAGGAGCTGTTTCAGAGCCTCACTCCGCAATACTGGCTGTTCTGGATCGGCCTTGTGCTGGTCGTGATCGTGATGGTCGGCCGCGTGCGCCTGCACCGCTGGGTACTGTTCGTGCCGAATTTGATCATCCGCCAGTTCGCCGGACGTAAGGCCGTCGTCGCCGTTCCCGAGAGTGACGCCTCATGACGATCGCGCTCGAAACAAGCGGGCTGGAAAAGTCGTTCGGCGGACTGCGCGTCACCCGCGATCTCTCGCTGAAGGTGGCGCAGGGCGCCCGCCACGCGCTGATCGGGCCGAACGGCGCCGGCAAGACCACCGTCATCAATCAACTGACCGGCGTGCTCAGGCCGAACGGCGGACGCATTCTGCTCGAAGGCAATGACATCACGGATCTGCCCGTGCACAAGCGGGTACTGCGCGGCCTGTCGCGCACCTTCCAGATCAATCAGCTCTATGCCGACCTGACCCCGCTCGAAACCATCGGGCTCGCCGTCTCGGAGCGGATGGGCCGCGGCGGCGACTGGTGGCGGCCGATGGGGACCCGCGACGACGTCAACGCCGAGATCGCCGAGATCCTGTCGCGCTTTCATTTGCTTGACGTGATGACCGAGTTCACCTCGACGCTGCCCTATGGTAAACAGCGCCTGCTCGAGATCGCGGTCGCGATCGCGGCAAAGCCGCGGGTCCTGCTGCTCGACGAGCCCGCCGCCGGCGTGCCGGAGAGCGAGCGTCACGACATTCTGGCGGCGGTTGCGGCGTTGCCGCGCGACGTCACCGTGCTGCTGATCGAGCACGACATGGATTTGGTGTTCTCGTTCGCCGACCGTATCTCGGTGCTGGTCAATGGCGGCCTGCTGACGGAAGGCGCACCCGACGAGGTCGCGCGCGATCCGCAGGTCAAGGCGGTCTATCTCGGCGAGGCCGCCGATGCCTGATCTCTTGTCCATCCAGGACCTGCGCGCCGGATATGGCGAAGCAGTGGTGCTGCCTGGCATGTCGCTTGCGCTCGCCCAGGGGCAGGTGCTGGCGCTGCTCGGCCGCAACGGCACCGGCAAGACCACACTGATCAATTCGATCGTCGGCATCGTCAGACGTTTCGGCGGCAGCGTCGCGCTCGCGGGCGTCGACATCACCGCGATGCGGCCGGACCAGCGCGCCCGTGCCGGGATCGGCTGGGTGCCGCAGGAGCGCAACATCTTCCGTTCGCTGACCGTCGAGGAGAACATGACCGCGGTGGCCCAGCCCGGACCGTGGACGGTCGAGCGGGTGTACGAGATGTTTCCGCGACTGAAGGAGCGGCGAAGCAATTTCGGCAACCAGCTCTCTGGCGGCGAGCAGCAGATGCTGGCGATCGGCCGTGCGCTGACGCTGAACCCGAAGGTGCTGCTGCTCGACGAGCCGACCGAAGGGCTCGCGCCGATCATCGTTGAGGAATTGTTAAAGGCGATCGGAACCATCACGCGGGCCAGCGGCATCTGTTCGATCATCGTCGAGCAGAATGCGCAAAAGATTCTGGGGCTCGCCGACCGCGTTGTGATATTGGAGCGCGGCACGATCGTGCACGACGCGGCGAGCCACGCGCTGAAAGCCGATCCGTCCGTCCTGGAGCGCCATCTCGGCGTGTCCGGGGCCAAAGCACACTGACGATGCGGGAGTAGACCATGCAGCGAACCAAGCCTCCGTTCCGTGCCGACGAGGTCGGCAGCCTGTTGCGGCCGCCGAAGATCAAGGGGGCCCGCGCCAGGCTCGAGAAGGGCGAGATCTCGGCCGACGAGCTGCGCAAGGTCGAGGACATGGAGATCGAGAAGGTCGTGCATAAGCAGGCCTCGATCGGCCTGAAGCTTGCGACCGATGGCGAGTTCCGCCGCTCGTGGTGGCACTTCGATTTCCTCAGCCACCTGACGGGCTGTGAGTTGTTCCACCCCGACATGGGCATCCAGTTCGCCGGCGTGCAGACCCGGCACGACGCGATCAGGGTGATCGGCAAGCTCGACTTCTCCGACAGTCACCCGATGCTCGACCATTTCAGGTTCCTGAAGAAATACGCCGAACAGGCGCATGTCACGCCGAAGATGACGATCCCCTCGCCGGCGGTGCTGCACTTCCGCGGCGGGCGCAAGCTGATCTCGAACGAGATCTATCCGGATCTCGAGGAGTTCTTCGAAGATCTCGGCAAGACCTACCGCAAGGCGGTGAAGGCGTTCTATGACGCCGGCTGCCGCTATTTGCAGTTCGACGACACGGTGTGGGCCTATCTCTGCTCGCCGGACGAACTGCAGAAGGCGCGCGAGCGTGGCGACAATCCCGATGGCCTGCAGGAGCGCTATGCCCGCGTCATCAACTACGCGATCGCCGATCGTCCGTCCGACATGGTGATCACGACGCATGTTTGCCGCGGCAATTTCCGCTCGACCTGGATTTCGTCGGGCGGCTACGAGCCGGTGGCGGAGACCATGCTCGCCGGCACCAATTACGACGGCTATTTCCTCGAATATGATTCCGACCGCGCCGGCGGTTTCGAGCCGCTGCGCTTCCTGCCCAAGGGCAACAAGGTCGTGGTGGTCGGCGTCATCACCTCCAAGTTCGGCGAGCTCGAGAGCAAGGACGACATCAAGCGGCGGCTCGACGAGGCGGCGAAATTCGCCCCGATCGAGCAGCTCGCGGTATCGCCGCAGTGCGGCTTCGCCTCGACCGAGGAGGGGAACGTGCTCTCGGAGGAAGAGCAGTGGGCGAAGCTCCGGCTCGCCGTCGAGCTCGCCAACGAGGTGTGGGGCAAGTAGCGCGCAGCGCTGCCGCGCTACTTTTTCGGCTGACGGGTGCGGACCTCGATGGGGCCACCGGCCATCTGAACCTCGAAGCGCGACAGGAAGCTCATGCCGAGCAGGCCATCGACGCCCGCGCCGTAGCTCTTGTCGTCGCCGTTCCGAATAGCGGCGGGCACGTTCGTCGCCGCCAGTTTCCCGAGCACGACCTTGTCGGCCTCGGAGAGCTTCGCCTTGGCTTGCCCGCTGGCGGTCATCAGCGTGATCTTGCAGAATTGCTTCGGTGCCGCATAGCTGCTTGCCAGATGCACGAACAGGCTGCTCGAAATCATTTTGTCGCCGTTGAACAACTCGATTGTGTGGGAGTAGTCGACGAGCGCGCGGCGGTAGTTGCCGGCTAACAGCGTAGCGACGCAACATCGCCCAAACGTGTTCGCCCCAAGGTTTGGTTTTTTGGCTCGTATAGCGTCGGAATATGTCAGTTGCCGACGCGGCGCGGCAGGGGTTTCCTTTGTGGGCAATGGGTGATAAGAGAGAAAAAGCATCAGTATCTGCCCACATCTGTCCCAACCACCGGCGCGGATTCCTGGCCCGATGAAGAACGACGAAATCCTGAGCCAGATCTCCGACTTCAGCCGTCGTTTCGATATGGCGGAGACGACGTTCGGCCGCCGGGCCGTCAACGATGGCAAGCTCGTGCACCGGCTGCGCGAGGGCAAACGCATCACCATCGACACGCTCGACCGCATCAACGCCTTCATCGCGGCGTCGACGCCGGGCGGGGTGGCGCCGCCCCGCGGCCTCGTCGTGCCGCCGGAGAAGCGCGATCCCAAGGCAAATTTCCGCTTCTTCGAGAACCGTCAGCGGTATTTGTTGTTCGTCCATACCTGCAGCGAAAAGCGGGTGATTGCCGACCGAGTTGCGCTGGAATTGTCTGCAATCCAGCCGCGGCCGCCGGCGCTGCGGGTGTTTGATGCCGGCATGGGCGACGGCACGGTGTTGGCGCGCGTGTTGCGCGCCATGCATGTCCGCTTTCCCCATATGCCGTTCTACGTCGCCGGCAAGGAACTGAGCCTGGAGGACGTCCGGCTGACGCTGGGCAAGGTGCCGGATCGCCTGCTCGAGCATCCGGCGAGCGTCTTCGTGTTCACCAACATGTATTACGCGGAGGCGCCCTGGCTGACGCCCAAGGCGAGCGCGGCTGCGGCCAGCATGATCTGGCACGAGGTGCCGCTGCGTGGGTCCTCCTCGGGCGAATTCGAGGCCCAGATCGTGGAACTCGGCCCGTTTCTTGAGCAAAACTGGCGGGCGAATGTCAGCCCACGAACCTCCATGCCCATATACGAGCGGCCGGTGGCGCTCGTCCTGTACCGGGACGACCACCGGTTCCTGCTTGATTCCATCATCCCGCGGGCGGGCCGGACCGAGGCCAATTTCGACCTTGTGGTCGCTTCCCAGCCCTATCGGGCCAAATCCTCGGTGAATTTCCGCGCCAAGCACATTGTTGCGCCACTGGCGCGCGCATTGCGGGCAGGCGGCCGCCTGATTGGAATCCACTCCCATGGTCACGATCCGGGACTGGAAATTATTCAGGCAGTTTGGCCTGGAGAAAATCCTTTCGCGGTCAGCCGTCATGAGATATTGCGCGCCGTGAAGTACGAACTGGGCGCGGCCGGGCGGGACCTCAACTTCAACGCATACGCCGATAACCGATCGATCTTCCGTTATGATATGGAAGCGCTGCCCAATGAAGTGACCGGCACGATCGGAACATCGACGGCCTTTGCGGCGTGGAACGCGGCAGTGTATGTCGCCCAGATCGAGGATGATCGGTTGACCGATATGACCGAAGGCGGGCGGGCTCTCGAGGCCACGCGCGAAGTTCTCCGCAAACACAACGGGCTGTGGTTCTACGACGAATCCTACGTCATCTCGCGTCGACGAGACTGACATTCCAGGGACACATTCAACAACGAACGTCAGAGTACGACGAAACAAGGGGTCTGCTTGATGCGCGCGTCTTATCTGTTCACCAGCGAGTCGGTTTCCGAAGGACATCCGGACAAGGTCTGCGACCGCATTTCGGACGAGATCGTCGACCTGTTCTACCGCGAAGGACCCAAGGCGGGCATCGACCCGTGGGCGATCCGCGCGGCCTGCGAGACGCTTGCGACCACCAACAAGGTGGTGATCGCCGGCGAGACCCGCGGACCGGCTTCGGTCACCAACGACCACATAGAGAACGTCGTCCGCGAGGCGATCAAGGACATCGGCTACGAGCAGGACGGCTTCCACTGGAAGACCTGCGACATCGAGATCCTGCTGCATCCGCAGTCGGCCGACATCGCGCAGGGCGTTGACGCGCTGCAGCCAGGCGAAGTCAAGGAAGAGGGTGCCGGCGACCAGGGCATCATGTTCGGCTACGCCACCAACGAGACGCCGGATCTGATGCCGGCGCCGATCTTCTACGCCCACAAGATCTTGCGGCTGATCTCCGAAGCCCGCCACTCCGGCAAAGAGAAGGTGCTCGGCCCGGATTCCAAGAGCCAGGTCACCGTGCAGTACGAGAACGGCAAGCCGGTCGGCGTGCGCGAGATCGTGGTTTCGCACCAGCATCTGGTTGAAGATCTGACGTCGAGCCAGATTCGCGACATCGTCGAGCCCTATGTGCGCGAGGCGCTGCCGAAGGACTGGATCAACGGCAAGACGATCTGGCACATCAACCCGACCGGCAAGTTCTACATCGGCGGTCCCGACGGCGATTCCGGCCTGACCGGCCGCAAGATCATCGTCGACACCTATGGTGGCGCGGCCCCGCATGGCGGCGGCGCGTTCTCCGGCAAGGATCCGACCAAGGTCGACCGCTCCGCGGCCTATGCGGCGCGCTATGTCGCCAAGAACATCGTCGCGGCCGGTCTCGCCGACCGCTGCACGCTGCAGCTTGCCTACGCGATCGGCGTGGCGCGTCCGCTGTCGATCTACATCGACACCCACGGCACCGGCAAGGTGCCGGAGGACGAGCTCGAGAAGGCCGCGGCGAAGTCGATGGATCTGACGCCGCGCGGCATCCGCAGCCATCTCGATCTCAACCGCCCGATCTACGCGCGGACCTCGGCCTACGGCCATTTCGGCCGCACGCCGGACAATGAAGGCGGCTTCTCCTGGGAGAAGACTGATCTGGTCGAGCCGCTGAAGCGCGCGGTCTGATTTCCGTGTCATTCCGGGGCGCCCGCGACAGCGAGCGAACCCGGAATCCTTAGTCCTCATTTCGAGATTGCGGGTTCGCCTCTGCGAGGCGCCCCGGAATGACGAGCTCAACAACAGGAAGCTCTTATGAACGCCCCCACGAAGCCTGGCTTTACCGACTACATCGTCAAGGACATGTCGCTCGCCGATTTTGGCCGCAAGGAAATCTCGCTGGCCGAGACCGAGATGCCCGGCCTGATGGCCACCCGCGAGGAATACGGCCCGAAGCAGCCGTTGAAGGGCGCGCGTATCGCGGGCTCGCTGCACATGACGATCCAGACCGCGGTCCTGATCGAGACGCTGGCAGCCCTCGGCGCCGACATCCGCTGGGTCTCCTGCAACATCTATTCGACCCAGGATCACGCGGCCGCCGCGATCGCCGCCGCCGGCATTCCGGTGTTTGCGGTCAAGGGTGAGACGCTGAGCGAGTATTGGGACTACACCGCGAAGCTGTTCGACTGGCATGGCGGCGGCACGCCCAACATGATCCTCGACGACGGCGGTGACGCCACCATGCTGGTGCATCACGGCCTCCGCGCCGAGCAGGGCGACGTGGCGTTCCTCGACAAGCCGGACTCGGAAGAGGAAGAGGTCTTCTTCGCGCTGATCAAGCGCCTGTTGAAGGAAAAGCCGAAGGGCTGGTTTGCCGAGATCGCGAAGAACATCCAAGGCGTCTCGGAAGAAACCACCACGGGCGTGCACCGTCTCTACGAGATGGAGAAGGCGGGCAAGCTGCTGTTCCCGGCGATCAACGTCAATGACAGCGTGACGAAGTCGAAGTTCGACAACCTCTATGGCTGCCGTGAATCGCTGGTCGACGGCATTCGCCGCGGCACCGACGTGATGATGTCGGGCAAGATTGCGATGGTCGCGGGCTTCGGCGATGTCGGCAAGGGCTCGGCCGCCTCGCTGCGCCAGGCCGGCTGCCGCGTCATGGTCTCCGAGGTCGATCCGATCTGCGCGCTGCAGGCGGCGATGGAAGGCTATGAGGTCGTCACCATGGAAGAGGCCGCGCCGCGCGCCGACATCTTCGTCACCGCGACCGGCAACAAGGACATCATCACCATTGAGCACATGCGCGCGATGAAGGATCGCGCCATCGTCTGCAACATCGGACATTTCGACAACGAGATCCAGATTGCGTCGCTGCGCAATCTGAAGTGGACCAACATCAAGCCGCAGGTCGACGAGATCGAATTCCCCGACAAGCATCGCATCATCATGCTGTCGGAGGGCCGCTTGGTGAACCTCGGCAATGCCATGGGTCACCCGTCCTTCGTGATGTCGGCGTCGTTCACCAACCAGACGCTGGCGCAGATCGAGCTGTTCGCCAACAACAAGGGCGGCAAGTACGAGAAGAAGGTCTACGTGCTGCCGAAGTCGCTGGACGAGAAGGTCGCCCGCCTGCACCTCGCCAAGATCGGCGTCAAGCTGACCGAGTTGCGCAAGGACCAGGCCGACTATATCGGCGTCAAGCAGGAAGGCCCGTACAAGTCGGATCACTACCGCTACTGATCTGCTGCCATCGCAATCGATCAAGTGAAAAGCCCCGGCATCGTCCGGGGCTTTTTGCTGGGGCGGGCGGTCTTGTCCGCGCGTCGATCGGCGCCATGCGTTGTTTCGCGTATACGCAGTCCGCCGTGAATCGGCGATCTTTCGGCGAAGGGTTAACGCCGGATTAACCAACGGCGCATAGGTTCGTGGGTTCGAGGCTGCAGCAGAGGACTTGTTCCCATGGAAGCCCAGAGGATTGCGGTTGACGCCGTGGTTGCGCTGACCGATTGCGACCGTGACGCCGTCATCGCCTTCATACGCAAGCTCTATCTCGCCGGCGTGCGCGACCCCAAGCGCCTGACCTTCAAGGGCCTGCAGGCGCTGCGGGCGTAATCGTTTCGCTGATGCGCGCATTGAAACTGCGGTCCCATTGACGGTGTCACCGCCCGCGCATGCGGGCGATCCAGTATTCCAGAGGCAGTCGCGCTTGAGCCGATGGGCCGCGGCGTACTGAATCGCCCGCTCGAGCCTGTCATCGGGCGCGCATTCGCGCGACCCGGTGGCGGGCGATGACAGCGGTGGGTGTGGCTGCGCATTCTCGCGACATGATTTGCCCGAGTCTTGCATCTCGTTCCGCCCTCTCTTCGTAGAGGGCGCAGGGAAAGCCGGGTGCCGATCGCACCCGTGGGCCCGGTGCAACAGAAAGCACCGGGGTAGGACCACAGGTGTAACAGGGAACTCCGGCTTTCCCTGCGCGATGGGTTACGGCTTATACGTGATCTCCCCGGCGAAACCGGGCTTTCTTGTCACCGTCGCCCGTGAGACGCATTTCGCGTTCCACGAACTTTCTGCCTGCCACTGGGGCGTCGGGACCACACGACTTCACCGTCCGCCGAGGTTGCGTTCGTCTCGTGCACCTCGGCGTCCACCGCATCCCACCGCGCGTTCGTGACGTGCGCTCGCCCCTCAATCGGGTGGGACGGCCAAATCTATACACCGATTTATCGTTACGATAAACCGAAATATTTTGCCGCGAGGGCTTGCGCCGTCGGGCAAATCAGTGCCAAGGGGCCAACCCTCCACGAATATGCAGAGTGCGGCAACGCGCGGCGTGTTCGTCTGGGCCGCTTGCGCCACCGGCTGATTCCGCCGGGCTCATTGCCAAGCGCAGGTGAGAACGAAGGCGTTGCCTCGCGCGGGTTTTGTCTCCGATCCGTTGCGCTGAGGTGGTACAGTCCTGCCTGGCATTTGCATTGAGGAACCCTGTGATGTCTGACACGACTGAAGCGTTCGCGACCACAGCGCTGAGTGGATACGAGTTGTTGGCGGATCCGCAGCTCAACAAGGGTACGGCGTTCTCGGAGGCCGAGCGCGATGCGTTCGACCTGCACGGCCTGCTGCCGCCCAGTGTCCTGACGCTGGACGAGCAGGTGTCACGCCGCCTCCAGGCGTTGCGTGGCTACGAGACCGACCTCGAGCGCTACGCCTTCCTGCGCGAGCTGCAGGACACCAACGAGACCCTGTTCTACGCGCTGCTGGTCGAGAACCTGGAAGAGCTGCTGCCGATCGTCTACACGCCGACCGTTGGCGAGGGATGCCAGCAATTCAGCCGCCTGTTCCGCAAGCCGCGCGGCCTGTTTCTCAGTATCCCGCACAAGGGGCGGATTGATCGTATCCTTGCGCATCCGCGCTTCGACAAGGTCGAGGCGATCGTGGTGACCGATGGCGAGCGCATCCTCGGCCTCGGCGACCAGGGTGCCGGCGGCATGGGCATCCCGATCGGCAAGCTCTCGCTCTATACCGGCTGCGGGGGCCTGCACCCCGCGACGACTCTGCCGATCCTGCTCGATGTCGGGACCGACAATCCCGATTGCCTGGCCGATCCGCTCTATATCGGCTGGCGCAATGAGCGCGTCCGCGGCCAGGAGTATGACGACTTCATCGAGGCCTTTGTCTCGGCCGTGGTGAAGCGCTGGCCGCGCGTCCTGCTGCAGTGGGAGGATTTCGCAAAGAACAATGCAACCCGCATGCTCGAGCGCTATCGCGACCGGCTCCTGACCTTCAATGACGATGTCCAGGGCACCGCAGCGGTAGCGACGGGCGCCTTGCTGGCCGCCATCAACGTCACGGGCGTGCCGCTCACCGAGCAGCGCGTGGCCGTGCTCGGCGCAGGTTCGGCCGGCTGCGGCATCGCCGGCCTGATCCGCGCCGCCATGCGCGATGCCGGCCTCTCGGAGAGCGAGGCTGCGACACGCTTCTTCATGGTCGACCGTGACGGGCTCCTGGTCGAGGGCATGACCGGACTGGCCTCGTTCCAGCTTCCATTTCTCCAGAAAAAGCAGGCGCTGCGGGACTGGAAGCTCAACCATCCCGACAAGATCGGGCTGCTCGACGTCGTGCGCAACGCCCGGCCGACCGTGCTGATCGGCGTATCCGGCCAGGCCGGCGCCTTCTCCGAACCGATCGTCCGCGCGATGGCCGACTGCAACAAACGGCCGGTGATCTTTCCGTTGTCGAATCCAACGTCGCGCGAGGAGGCCACCCCCGCCGACATCGAGGCCTGGACCGAAGGGCGGGCGCTGATCGGTGTCGGCAGCCCATTCCCGCCGATTACCCGCGACGGTATCAGGTTCAAGGTCGACCAGACCAACAACTCCTACATCTTTCCAGGTGTCGGCCTCGGCGCGCTGGCAGTCGGCGCCAACCGCATCAGCGACGGGATGTTCATGGCCGCGGCCAAGGCGCTGGCGAGCGTCTCGCCCGCGCGCAACAATCCGAAGCACAATCTGCTGCCTCCGGTCAGCGCGCTCCGCGAGGTCGCGTTGACGGTCGCGCTTGCGGTGGCGCTCCAGGCGCACAAGGAAGGGCTTGTCAGCGATATTCCGATCGACCAGATCGAGCAGCGCATCCGCGCCAAGATGTGGACACCCCGCTACGTCCCGTATCGCCGCAGCGATCGCGCTTAGCGCGCAGGGCGTGCCAAGCGCGATCAGTGGTGGCTGATCGCGCCTTGCGGGCCGGTTCCGCTCACGGCCAGCCGTCGCGCGGGCCGACTAAAGTTCTAGCCTCGATGTGCCGTTCGGACGGAACCCTCCGGGGCGCCATTTCGTTCGTGATCAAACGACCCAATCAGGCGCAATCCACGCGGGGGGCTTGTCCGAGGAAGACAATCCCATGGCAACAATCGGCCTCGATGCCAGGCAACTCACTCCATCCGAACATCAGCTCCAGCTTCGTCGCGCCGTCATCGCTTCCACGATCGGAACTGCGATCGAATGGTATGACTTCTTCCTCTACAGCACCGTCACGGGTCTGGTTTTTGCAAAACTGTTCTTTCCGCATTCCGACCCCTGGGTCGGTACGCTGGAGGCGTTTGCGATCTATGCGGTCGGCTTCATCGCGCGCCCCATTGGTGCAGCGATCTTCGGGCATTACGGCGACCGCATTGGCCGCAAATCGACGCTGATCGCGACGCTGCTGTTGATGGGACTGGCGACGGCGGCGGTCGCCATCGTGCCGACCTATTCGAGCGTCGGCATCTGGGGTGCCGTCATCCTCACCGTGTTGCGATTCATCCAGGGCGTCGGTGTCGGCGGCGAATGGGGCGGCTCGGTGCTGATGTCGATGGAATGGGCGCGCAACGACCGCTCGCGCGGCCTGGTCGCATCATGGCCGCAATTCGGCGTGCCCTGCGGCTTGTTCCTCGCCAATCTCGCCGTGCTCGCGTTCAGCCAGATGGCGGGCGATCAGTTCCTGGCGTGGGGCTGGCGCATTCCGTTCGCGCTCAGCCTCATCCTGGTCGCCGTCGGCCTCTACATCCGGCTCGGCATTCTGGAAACGCCGGTGTTCACCAAGCTGCTCGCCGAGCGTCAGATCGACCGCACCCCGATGCTGACGGTGATCCGGGAATATCCAAAGGAGATCCTGCTCTCCGCTTTCGCGCGGATGGCCGAGCAGGCGCCGTTCTACATCTTCACCGCCTTCGTGTTTTCCTACGGCATCGGCACGCTGCATCTCTCTCGCGACCTGTTGCTGACCGCGGTACTCGCGGCCTCGGTGGTGTCGTTCGTCTCGATCCCGCTGTTCGGGCATCTGTCCGACCGGATCGGCCGCAAGAACATGTACATGATCGGTGCGGTCGCGACCGGCGTGTTCGGCTTCATCTATTTCGCGATGCTCGACACCGGGTCGGCGCCGATCGTGTTCCTCGCCATCGTGCTGTCGCTGATCCCGCACGACATGTTGTACGGGCCGCAGGCCGCCTTGATTGCCGAGAGCTTCACGGGTCGGTTGCGCTACAGCGGCTCGTCACTCGGCTATCAGCTCGCATCCGTGATCGCCGGCGGTCCGGCGCCGCTGATCGCAGCCTGGCTGTTCGGCACGTTCCACTCGGCGACCGCGATCGCGGTCTATATCGCCATCTGCGCCGTCATCACCCTGATCGCGACCGCGCTGATGACCGACTACACCGGCAAGGACATCGACGCGGCAAATGCGCATCGGCGGCGCGTTTGAGCAAGCAAGAAAGGACTCGATATGAAGAAATGGCGGAGCGAATCGGCGCTTGATCTCTACAATCTCGCGGCAGCGATATTCCTGCTCGCCGCGCCGTGGCTGTTTGCCCATGCGAACCGGACGGCGGCGATCGATCTCAGGACCAGCGGCGCGGTGATCGCGGTGCTGTCGCTGGCGGCGATGGTTGCGTTTTCGGTCTGGGAAGAATGGATCAATTTGCTGGTGGGGTGTTGGCTGATCGTCTCACCCTGGCTGCTCGGCTTCGCGCACACCCGCGCGATGCATTTCAGCATTGCTGCCGGAATCATCGTGGCCTTCATGGCGCTGCTCGAGCTATGGCTGGAATACGAGAAGACACATCTCGGCCCGGCCGCATCATCGCAGGCCGCGGAAAGGCGCTAGGGCCTGTCGGCCGTCGCGGCGCTCGCGCTTCGGTGATCGCAAGTGATGAAATAATTCAGACGGTCCGCCGCTCTTGGTCTCAGGAGCCGAGCTTGCTTGGCTTCGCCAATCGTGTGGAGAACACCCATGACCAAATTGATCTTCGTGGCGGCCGCTCTGATCGCGGCAGCCGCATGCACGACCGAGGCCTCTGCCGCCCGCAATGTCGCATCAAGGCACGCGCAAGCCGCGACAGCGGCCAGGACCGACATCGATTGTGTGCGGGCTCCGAATGTCGGATCATACGCCACGGCGCCCTATACGGTGCCGCCCTGCATGCCCGGCACCCTGCGCTGACGAGGCCCGCAGCCCGTCGGTCAGCTCGATCGCCTCAGATGAAAAAACCACAGCAAAAAGCCCCGGACGTAACGTCCGGGGCTTGGTCTCGTCCGTCACGATTAGCCTACTCAGGCTGGCCGATCGATACCTTCAGCGTGCCGACACCGTCGACGCCGCATTCAAGCTTGTCGCCGGGTTGCAACTGCGACACGCCGGCCGGCGTGCCCGTCATGATGATGTCGCCGGCGGCGAGCTTCACCTGCTGCGAGAGCTGCCAGATGATCTCCGGCACATTCCAGATCAGCTCGGTGAGGTCGCCCTTCTGGGTTTCCTTGCCGTTGACGGTGAGCCAGATCTTGCCCTTTGAGGGATGGCCGATCTTGGCGGCTGGCTCGATCGCGGAGCAGGGCGCGGAATAGTCGAACGACTTGCCGATCTCCCAGGGGCGCTCCTTCTTGCGCGAGGCGATCTGCAGGTCGCGGCGGGTCAGGTCGATGCCGACCGCATAGCCATAGACATGCTCGAGCGCCTTGTCGGCCGGAATGTTCAGCCCGCCGCTCTTCATCGCGACCACCAGCTCGACCTCGTGATGCAGGTCCTTGGTCAGCGGCGGGTAGGGAATCGTGGCGCCGTCGGGCACCAGCATGTCGGCATGCTTGGCGAAGAAGAACGGCGGCGCGCGCTCGTCATTGCCCATCTCCCTGATATGCTCGAGATAATTGCGGCCGACGCACCAGATGCGGCGCACCGGGAAAACGCCTGCCTCGCCGACGACGGGAAGCGAGGCTTGCTTGGGAAGCGGGATGACAGTGGAGGCGGCGTTCATGAGAGTGTCTCGCTGCTCGTGAGGTTGACGTGATCTAGCCGGTCGCGCTGATCGGCGCCAGCGCCACCGGGGAGGTGTCGTGATGGTGCTGCAGGCGGAAGAACGAGGCGTAGCGGCCGCCGCGGCGGAGCAGCTCCTCGTGCCGGCCACGCTCGACGATCTCGCCGCCCTCGACCACCAGGATCGCGTCGGCGTGCATGATGGTGTGCAGGCGGTGCGCGATCACGATCGTGGTGCGGTTCTGGCAGAGATGCTCGATGGCTTCCTGCACCTGCTTCTCGGATTCGGAATCGAGTGCGGCGGTGGCCTCGTCGAGCAGGATGATCGGCGCGTTCTTGATCAGTGCGCGCGCGACCGCGATGCGCTGGCGCTGGCCGCCGGAGAGCTGGGTGCCGTGCTCGCCGACCGGCGTGTCGTAGCCGAGCGGGAAGCTCATGATAAAGTCGTGGGCGCAGGCGGCCTTCGCCGCGTCGACGATGTCGGCCTCGGTGGCGCCGTCCTTGCCGAAGGCGATGTTGGCGCGGATGGTGTCGCGGAACAGATAGACGTCCTGGCCGACATAGGCGGTCTGCTGCCGCAGCGATTTGCGCGACACCGCGAGGATCGACTGTCCATCGATCAGGATCTCGCCCTCACGCGTTTCGTAGAAGCGCAGGAGCAGCGCCAGCACGGTCGACTTGCCGCCGCCGGAGGGCCCCACCAGCGCGGTGACCTTGCCCGGCTCGGCCATGAAGCTCATGCGGTTCAGCACCGGCTCGCCAGCGCGATAGGCAAAGCTGACGTCGCGCAGTTCGATCCGTGCGTCGGTCAGTTTCAGCGCCGGTCTGTCGTCATCGGCGTGCTCGCTCGCAGGGCTATCGACAACTTCGAGCAGCATGCGCGCGCCGACCAACTGGCTGTTGAGGTCGATATTGAGCCGGGACAGGCGCTTGGCCGGTTCGGTCGCCAGCAGGAAGGCGGTCATGAAGGAGAAGAACTGGCCCGGCGTGGCGCCCAGCGCGACCACGCTGTAGCCGCCATAGAGCAGGCAGCCGGCCACCGCGAAGCCGCCGAGGGTCTCCATCAGCGGATTGGCGCGGTTGGCGACGCGCGCCATTTTGTTGGCATTCTGCTCGACGGCGGCGATATTCTCGTCGATGCGCCGCTGCATGGTCTCTTCCAGCGTGAACGCCTTGACAGTGCGGATGCCCTGCAGCGATTCCTGCATCGTCTCCATGATGTCGGCGGTGCCGGTGAACTGGTTGTAGGCGAGCCCTTTGATGCGCTTGACCAGTTTGCGCAGCATCAGCATCGCCGGCGGCACCACGACGAGGCCGATCAGCGACAGTATCGGATCCTGAAACACCATCACACAGACCAGGCTGATCAGCATCATCAGGTCGCGCCCGACGGCGTTGACCAGCATGCTCAGCACATCGGTGATCGATTTGGCGCCGGCGGTCATCCGCGCCAGAAATTCGGAAGAGTGGCGCGCCGAGAAGAAGCCGATGCTCTCGCTCATCAGCTTGGCAAACAGTCGCCGCTGGTTGCTGGCGAGAATGGCGTTGGAGATCTTGTTGAGGATTACGGTGTGGCCGTAGGTCGCCACGCCCTTGATGAACAGCAGCAGGACGGTGACACCAGACAGCACGGCGATGCCGACGACGTTCTTGTCGATATAGGCCTGGTTGATCACCTGGCCGAGGATATAGGCCGAGCCTGCGGTGGCGCCCGCCGCGATGCCCATCAGCACGAATGCGACGAGATAGCGGCGCCAGAAGGTGACCCCCTGTTCCATGACCAGGCGGCGAATCAGGATCGCCGCGCCATAGGGATCGTCGGTGATTTTCTTAGGAAATTGAGCCATCCGCGTTCCGTTGGCGGCAGGTACTGCCTGCCGTCAGGTTGCGGAGACTCCTTGCCCGCTTGTCGGAGCTTTTTCAAGTCCAATAACGGCTTGATTTTTAGGCCGATTCTGCTGGCAACGGGAGGCCGCCGCGGTCCCGGAACAGCTTCTCCTCCCAGGCCAGCGCGTGGGTCGCGATGGTCTCGAGATCGTCGTAGCGCGGCGTCCAGTCCAACAGCGAACGCAGACGGCCGGTGTCGGCGACCATCGCCGTGATGTCGCCGGGCCGGCGCGCGGCGTAAGCGACGGCGAAATTGCGCATCGAGACGCGGCGCACCGCCTCGATCGTCTCCAGCACCGAATAGCCGCGGCCATAGCCGCAGTTCAGCGTCATCGACTGGCCGCCGGCGCGCAAGTAAGCCAGTGCCGAGCGATGCGCCTCGGCGAGATCGCTGACATGGATGAAGTCCCTGATGCAGCTGCCATCCGGCGTCGGATAGTCGGTGCCGAACACATCGACCTTGGCGCGCTGGCCGGTCGCGGCCTCGACCACGATCTTCAGGAGATGCGTGGCGCCGAGTGTCGCAAGCCCGACGCGGCCTTTCGGATCGGCGCCGGCGACGTTGAAGTAGCGCAGCACGACGTAGCTCATGCCATGTGCCGAGGCGACATCATGCAGCATGATCTCGGTCATCAGCTTCGACGAGCCGTAGGGCGACAGCGGCCGCGTCGGCGCGATTTCGGGCACCGGCACCTGGTCCGGGTTGCCGTAAACCGCCGCGGTCGAGGAGAAGACGAAGCGGCTGACGCCGCCCTTCACCGCCGCATTGAGCAGGCTGCGCGTCGTCATGGTGTTGTTGCGGTAATAGCCGAGCGGATCGCGCATCGAATCCGGGACCACGACGGAGCCCGCGAAATGGATGATGCTCTCGATCTTGTGCTGGGCGATCACGCCCTCGACCAAATTCTCGTCACCGGCATCGCCGATGAACAGCGGCACGCCCTCGGGCAGCAAGGCGGAGAAGCCTGTGGACAGATTGTCGATCACGACGACGCTCTCGCCGGCATCGACCAGCGCGTGGACCATGTGACTTCCGATATAACCGGCGCCGCCGGTCACAAGCACGGTCATGGATGCAGCTCTCCCGATCTCGTTTGCCAGTAATGCTAGCGGGAGCGCGGTGAAGAGGGGGTTTCGTCATGGCCGAACTGGCCACTATGCTTAATGTTGCGTATAGGAACTGGCGCGAAACGGAGATCTGCGTGCCGATCGAGAACACATCTGCCGGCGAGTTGCAGCTGATTGTACCGAATCTGCACAGACGCTATTCCGGCGTCACCGCGACCAACCGCATGGTGGCGCCGAAGCTCGCAGCGATGTTTCGCGCGGCCTGGCTCGGCTCGCATCGGCCCGACGGCATTGCGGCGATGGGAGCGTCCGATCTGATGCGGCTGTGGCGCCGCGCGCGGCCTGTGATCTGGCACGCGCGGCGCAACGACGAGATGATCGCAGGGCTCGTGCTGCGCGCGCTCGGCTGGCCGCTCAAGCTGCTGTTCACCTCGGCAGCACAGCGTCACCACACCTGGCTGACGCGCTGGCTGATCCGAAAAATGGACGCCGTTATCGCGACCAGCCCGCTGTCGGCATCCTATCTGAAGCGCGAGGCCACGGTGGTGATGCATGGCGTCGACACCGCCACCTACGCGCCGCCGGCCGACCGCGCCGCGGCCTTTGCCGAGAGCGGATTGCCGGGGCGCTACGCGGTCGGATGCTTCGGCCGCGTGCGCGCGCAGAAGGGTAGCGACGTGTTCGTCGACGCGATGTGCCGATTGCTGCCGCGCTATCCTGATTTCACCGCTGTGATCGTCGGCGCCGTGGTGCCGGAGCGGCAGGTCTTTGCCAACGATTTGAAGCGGTGCATCGAGGCGGCAGGCTTGCAGTCGCGCATCGTCATCACCGGTGAACTCGAGATCGAGGATGTCGTGCGCTGGTACCAGCGGCTGACGATCTACGCCTTCACCTCGCGCAATGAAGGCTTCGGCCTGACGCTGATCGAGGCGATGTCGGCGGGCGCGGCGCTGGTGGCGTCGCGCGCGGGTGCGGCCGAATTCGTGGTCGAGGACGGCGTCACCGGCGTGCTCACGCCGCCCGGCGACGTCGATGCGCTGGTGGCGGCGCTGGAGCCGCTGATGCGCGATCCGGCGTCGGCGGCGGCGATGGGCGCGCGGGCGCGGGCGCGCGTTGTGGACAAGTTCAGTCTCGATGCGGAAGCGAACGCGATCGCCGCGGTCTATCACACGTTGATGTGAGCGATCGCGTAGGCGACAAAGGCGTCAATGTCGCCTCCAGGAAACAGGAAGCCGCGCAAGCCTGCCGCCTGCGCCGCCTGGATATCGGTCTCGCGGTCACCGATCACAAAGCTGCCTTCGTGCCGGACCGGCCAGTGCGCCATCAGGTCGTAAATCATTCCGGGTGCAGGCTTACGCCAGAGATGATCTTCGATATAGCCGGCAACCGATCCGGCAGGATGATGGGGGCAATAGCGAATGTCATCCACGTGTGCGTGAAGCGAAGCGAGCTCGTTGAGCATCCAGTCGTGAAGATTCCGGACGTCAAGTTCGCTGAAGAGACCTCGGGCCACTCCGGATTGGTTTGTGATTAGGAACACGAAATAACCCGCGCGATTGAGACGCCGGATCGCGTTCACGACATTAGGCATCCAGCGGACGCGTTCCTTCGTACTAATATAGCCGTCGTCATAGTTGACGACACCGTCGCGATCGAGGAAGGCCGCGGGACGCGGTGCAATGCGGGCCGGGCTCATCTCGCCGCTGAGCCCTGTAGCACGCGCTGCGCAATGTCGACGACCTCTTCGGCCAGGATGTCACGCATGCAGCGGTGGTCGTTCATCGTGCAGACCGTGCGCTGGCAGGGTTGGCACGACAGCTTGGTCTTGGTCTGCGTCACCGTCGCGGCGAGGCCGTTGAGCGGAGCCCAGAGATAGGGGCTGGTCGGGCCGAAGATTCCCATGGTCGGCGTGCCGATCGCCGCCGAGATGTGCATCAGCCCGGAGTCGTTGGTTACAGCGACGCTGGCCGCCGCCATGGCCAGAATGCCGTTGCGCAGATCGGTACCGGTGAGGTCGCGGACGCGCGCGCCGCCGACGGCTATGATCTCTTGCGCTAGCGCCTTTTCGCCGGGACCGCCGACCACCCACACGTCAAAACCGCGTTCGGCGAACAGGCGCGCGGCCTCCGGATAATAGGTCCAGCGTTTTGACGCGCCGACCGATCCGGGCCCGAGCGCGATCGCCGGACCCATGCCAAGCCCGTTGGCCTGCCGCCAGTGCTCGACTTCGTCGGTGGGAACCCGGAGCTGTGGCGCCGGCCATTCCGGCGGCAGCTTGGCGCCGTCGGGCAGCGCCAGCGCGGCATTCTTGTCGATGAAACGCGGCAGCTTCTTCTCGCCCCAGCGCATCGCGTTGATCAGGCCGAACCGGGCCTCGCCGAAAAAGCCGATCCGCTCGGGGATACCGGCCAGTGCCGGTGCGATCGCCGCCTTCCAGGTGCGCGGCAGCACCAGGGCGCTTCCATATGCGCGGGAGCGCAGTTCCGCTGCCAGTGCGAGTTGCCTTCCCATCGCGAGCCGGCCACGGGGCAGGTCCCAAACGATCCCGGAGCGGACGCCCGGCATGTAGTCGACCAGGGACGCACATTGCGAGGTCACCAGCAGGTCGACCGGCCGATTCGGCCAGCGCTTCCGGAGCACCCGCACCACGGTGTGGCCGCGAACGAAATCGCCGATCCACATATAGGGGACAACCAGGATCGGGCGGCTATCCACCGCATCCTCGGTCTCAATCCCTAATATTGAATCTTCATTCATATCTAAAAGCGTGTTGGGCCGGGTCAATTGCGGTCCCGTCGGTATCCGGTCCGCGCCGGGAGGTAAAGCGCCGTTGCCTGTGACGCGGGAGTGGGGCAAAGCTGGCGGCCACAGTGGATTTGGGCAGGATTGCGCAATGTTTCTGGTAACCGGGGGTGCCGGTTTTATCGGATCGAATGTCGTGGCCGCGTTGAACGACGCCGGGCACAGCGATGTCGTGGCCTGCGATATCCTCGGTCATGATGGTAAATGGCGGAACCTGGCCAAGCGCCAGCTCGCCGATTTTGTGCCGCCGGCGGAACTTGGCGACTGGCTGAAGGGGCGGCGCCTCAAGGCCGTCATCCATCTCGGTGCCATTTCGGAGACCACCGCGACCGACGGCGATCTCGTGATCGAGACCAATTTCCGGCTTTCGCTGCGGCTGCTCGACTGGTGCACGGCCAATACCACCCCGTTCATCTACGCCTCGTCGGCGGCGACCTATGGCGACGGTGAGCAGGGGTTTGCCGACGATGCATCGGTCGCTGCGCTGAAGCGGTTGCGGCCGATGAACCTCTACGGCTGGAGCAAGCAACTGTTCGATCTTGCGGTCGCCGAGCGCGCGGCGAAGGGCGACAGGCTGCCGCCACAATGGGCCGGGCTGAAGTTCTTTAACGTGTTCGGCCCCAATGAATATCACAAGGGCGCGATGATGAGCGTGCTGGCGCGCCGCTTCGACGACATCCGGGAAGGCCGCGGCGTGCAATTGTTCAAGTCGCATCGCGATGGCATCGCCGACGGCGACCAGCGCCGTGACTTCATCTATGTCGACGATGTCGTGCGTGTGATGATGTGGCTGCTCGCGACGCCGCAGGTCTCGGGGCTGTTCAATGTCGGAACCGGCAGGGCGCGCAGCTTCAAGGACCTGATCGTCTCGGCCTATGGTGCGCTCGGCATGCGGCCCAATATCCAGTATGTCGACATGCCCGAGCAGATTCGCGGGAGTTACCAATATTTCACCCAGAGCGAGGTCGATCGTCTCGGGCGCGCGGGATACAACGGCGGCTTCACTCCGCTGGAAGAGGCGGTTGACGCCTATGTGACGGGTTTTCTCGACCGTACCGATCGCTATCGCTGAGACACCGATGTTCGATTTTGAAACCCTCTCGCATGCGATCTCCGGCCAGACCGTGCTCTGCGTGGGCGATCTCATGCTCGACGAGTTCGTCTACGGCGAGGTGTCGCGGATCTCGCCGGAGGCGCCGGCCCCGGTGATCGCGGTCCGGCGCAGCGAGATCAATATCGGAGGCGCCGGCAACGTCGCGCGCAACATCGCTTCGCTCGGCGGACGTTGCATCTTCGTCGGCCTGATCGGCGAGGATGCCGCTGGCGCGATGTTGGCCGCGGCGCTGGCCAAGGAAGGCGGCATCGAAAGCGTGCTGGTGCGCGATCCCGCCCGCCCCACCACGCGCAAGGTCCGCTTCGTCTCCGAGCACTTCTCCACCCACATGCTGCGCTCCGATTGGGAGCTCGCTGCGCCGGCCGCGCCTGACATCGAGCAGCAGCTGATCGATGCGATTCTGCCGCAGCTTGCCCGCGCCGACATCGTGCTGCTGTCCGACTACGCCAAGGGCGTGCTGACCGCGCGGGTGATCCGCAACGTGATCGATGCCGCGCGCAACGCCGGCAAGCGCGTGATCGTCGACCCGAAGAGCGCAAATCTCGCGATCTATCGCGGTGCCACCGTGCTAACGCCGAATCGCAAGGAATTTGCCGAGGCGACCCGCAGCCGCGCCGATACCCAGGAGAGTATCGCGCAGGCCGCGCCGGATGCGATGATCCTCGCGGATTGCGAGGCGATGCTGGTGACGCAGGGCGAACAAGGCATGACGCTGGTGACGCGCGCGGGCGAGGCGGTGCATGTTCCTGCGCTGCCGGTCAAGGTGCGTGATGTCTCGGGCGCCGGCGACACCGTCGCGGCGATGCTGGCGCTGGCGCTGGCGGGCGGTGCCGACTGGGAGGGCGCGTTGCGGATGGCCAGCGCCGCGGCCGCGGTCGCGGTCGGCAAGACCGGCACTGCCGTTGTGACGCCGCAGGAACTGCGGCGAAGGATTCTGCCGCATGCCTCGCTCGCTGCCGAGGACAAGATCGTGGCGGCCGGCGGCGACATCGACGCGCATCTGGCGGATTGGCGGGCACAGGATTTGCGCATCGGCTTCACCAATGGCTGCTTCGATATCCTGCATCCCGGTCACGTCAAGGTGCTGACGGCAGCCCGCCGCGCCTGCGACCGTCTCGTCGTCGGCCTCAACGGCGACGCTTCGGTGAAGCGGCTGAAGGGAGAGGGACGTCCGGTGCAGGACGCGCGGGCGCGCGCCGAGGTACTGGCGGCGCTCGAAGCCGTCGATCTCGTCGCGATTTTCGAGGAGGACACCCCGATCGATCTGATTGCGAAGGTGCGGCCCAGCGTGCTGGTCAAGGGCGGCGACTACACCCGCGAGCAGGTGGTCGGCCATGAGATCGTCGAGGCTGATGGTGGTGAGGTCGTGCTGGTCGACATCCTGCCCGGCCATAGCACGACATCGCTGGTCGATCGCGCCCGTGGAGGCAAGACTTGAGCACGAGTGTGGCGTTCCCATCGGCTGCGGGCCTGCGGGCCTGGCGCGATCCGGCCCGTTGGATGGCGGCTGCCGACGTTGTCGTGGTTCTGACCGCGCTGTCTCTGCCATGGTCGACCTCGGCGGTCGGTATCTTCGGCGTAGTGCTGCTGATCACGGTCGCACCCACGCTCGACGTGAAGGCATTCGGGGCACATTTGAAGCGGCCGATCTGCGCAGCGCCGATTGCGCTGTTCGTGCTGGCGCTCGCCGGTACGCTCTGGTCGGACGCCGCCTGGGGAGCGCGGCTCTATGCGGTAGGTCCGACGGCGAAGCTCCTCGTGCTGCCGGTGCTGCTGTATCATTTCGAACGATCGACGCGCGGCACCTGGGTTTTCGCGGCCTTCCTCGTTTCGTGCACGCTTCTGATGCTGATGTCCTGGCTGGTACTGTTGCATCCGAGCCTTTCGCTGAAGCCGCCGAACGGCCTCGAGCGAGGCATCTTCGTCAAGAACTATATCGACCAGAGCCAGGAATTTACACTCTGTGCGGTTGCGCTCGCCTATCCCATCTTTGTGCTGCTGCGGGAGAAACGGACCGCGCTTGCGCTGCTGTTGATCGCGGTCGCCTTGAGCTTCTTTGCCAACATGGCTTTCGTGGTGGTGTCGCGGACTGCGCTGGTCACAGTCCCGATTATGTTTGCGGTATTTGCGCTGCTTCATCTGCGCTGGCGCAGTATCGCGCTGATCCTGTCCGCGATCGCTATGCTCGGCGTTGTAGCTTGGTACGGCTCACCCCCGTTGCGACATACCACCGAGACCTTCTCGCGCGACTACCAGCTTTACAAAGAAAGTAACTTGCCGACGTCGATCGGCCTGCGGCTCGAGTTCTGGCGCAAGTCGCTCAGCTTCTTTGCCGAGGCGCCCGTGATCGGCCACGGGACGGGGGCGACGCGGGGCCTGTTCGAGCGTGTCGCGACCGGCCAGAACCAGGCTTCGAGCGAGGTGATCGGCAACCCGCACAATCAGACGCTGAACGTCGCGGTTCAGTGGGGCATTGTCGGCGTCGCCGTATTATATGCAATGTGGGGTTTACACCTGCTGCTGTTCCGCGGCGACGGGCTCGCCAACTGGCTCGGCCTCCTCGTCGCAGTTCAGAATATCTTTACTTCGTTGTTCAATTCCCACGTCTTCGATTTTCATGAAGGCTGGATGTATGTGCTGGGTGTCGGAGTGGCCGGCGGCATGGTGGTGAGAGCACGATCAACCGCACGCCTGGAACCTGAGGGTCCATACGTTGACGATCACTAGCATGTGCATAGCAGATGCGCTATGAGCCTCAATCTCTTCTCTGGTGTCTCGCCGCAAAATGCAAAGCTGCCGATAGTCTTTCGACACATGACGCGTCTTTCACAGCTCACGCTGCGCAATGCCCTGATCGTTGCCCACGACGCGATCGCTACGGCGTTTGCGTTGTTGGCGAGCTTTTATCTGCGTTTCGAAGGCGACCTTCTCACAGAGCGGCTGCCGTTGTTACTTCGAATCCTGCCCTGGTTTGTATTGTTCAGCGTGCTTGTTTGCTATTTTTTTAATCTGACCACGGCAAAGTGGCGGTTCGCGTCGCTGCCCGACGCGCTCAACTTTTTGCGTGTCTCCCTAACGTTAACGCTGACGCTCGTGATACTTGACTATGGCTACATATTTGTCGCGCCGACGTCTCAAGTACCGGTTCTGTTTGGCCGCGTCACGATTGTTCTCTTTTTCTTCCTTGAGGTGTTTTCACTGAGCACCTTCCGCTTCGGCTATCGCTATTTCCGTTATTCGCGTACCCGTCATCATGCGCGCTCCGAAAACGCCGCGCCCGCGTTACTTGTTGGCCGTACCGCCGACGCGGAGGTTGTGGTGCGCGGGATCGAGAATGGCGCCATCAAGCGGCTGTGGCCAGTTGGCGTGCTGTCTCCCTCGGCGTCCGATCGCGGCCAGATGATTCGCAACATTCCGGTCCTGGGCGGTGTCGATGATATCGAAACCGTAGTTCGCGACTTCGAATCTCGCCACAGGCCGATAAAGCGCGTCGTTATGATGCCATCGGCGTTCGAGCCGGACGCGCGTCCGGAAAGCGTTCTGATGCGCGCCAAGCGGCTTGGACTGATCATCAGCCGTCTGCCGTCGCTGGAAGGCGGCGATGCGCCTCGGCTAACGAATGTCGCAGTAGAGGATCTGCTGCTGCGCCCAAGCGAGAAGATCGACTACGCCCGACTCGAGACGCTGGTAAAGGGGAAGTCAGTCATCGTGACGGGCGGCGGCGGTTCGATTGGCGCGGAAATCTGCGATCGGGTTGCGACCTTTGGCGTATCACGTCTGCTGGTGATCGAAAATTCGGAACCGGCACTCTATGCTGTCACCGAAGCGCTGTCCGCCCGGGATACCGGTGCTGCGATCGAAGGCAGGATCGCCGACATAAGGGATCGTGAGCGCCTTGCGCGGCTGATGGGCGAGTTCAAGCCGGACATCGTGTTCCATGCCGCGGCGCTCAAGCATGTGCCGATCCTGGAACGCGACTGGAGCGAGGGGGTTAAGACCAACATCTTCGGCTCGGTGAACGTCGCCGACGCTGCACTCGCTGCGGGCGCTACCGCCATGGTAATGATCTCGACCGACAAGGCGATTGAGCCGGTGTCGATGCTCGGTCTGACCAAGCGTTTCGCCGAAATGTACTGCCAGGCGCTCGACCACGATCTGATGGCGCAGGCGGGCGGGCAGCTGCACATGCGTTTGATTTCGGTGCGGTTTGGCAATGTGCTGGCGTCAAATGGCTCAGTAGTACCGAAATTCAAAGCTCAGATCGAGGCCGGTGGTCCGATCACGGTGACGCATCCTGACATGGTCCGCTACTTCATGACGATCCGCGAGGCCTGTGATCTTGTCCTCACTGCGGCGACACACGCGCTGACGCCGGCTCGACCCGACGTTTCGGTCTACGTTCTGAATATGGGACAGGCTGTCAAGATCGTCGATCTCGCCGAGCGAATGATCCGTCTGTCCGGTCTGCAGCCCGGAGTCGATATCGAGATCGTGTTCAGTGGTATTCGTCCTGGCGAGCGGCTGAACGAGATTATGTTCGCAAGCCAGGAGCCGACGATCGAGATTGGTGTGGCCGGGATCATGGCCGCGAAGCCGAACCAGCCACCGATGTCGACGCTGCGGAAATGGCTAGCAGCGCTGGAGGATGCGATCGCCAGGGACGATCGGGTGACCATTCGCGCCGTTCTGAAGGATGCCGTGCCTGAATTCGGATCGAACGCCGCCTGATCGTGATGGGCGTGGTGAGATCGTTTCGAAAGCCATTGATGCCCAAGACCAACAAAGTCGTCGTTGTCAGCCAGCACTATCCGCCGGATCATTCGACCACCGCCGTGATCATGGCTGCAGTCGCCGAGCGGATCGCACAGGATGCAGAGGTGATGGTGGTCTCCGGCATGCCGGGCTCGGTGCGCGCGCCGGCGCCGGGACGGCCGACCGTCGTCGAGGTCAGGAGCTGGCTGCCGAGCAAGGCGGCGTTGGTCAAGCGCGCCATGGCGGAGGCGCTGTTCACGGCGCGGATCTTTTTTGCGCTGCTGAGGCGGCTCAAGCGCGGTGACGTGGCGCTGACGGTGACCGCGCCCTTCGTGTTGCCCTACGCGGTGGCGGCGGCGGCGCGATTGAAGCGCGCGAAGTCGGTGCTGATCCTGCATGATCTGTTTCCCGACGTGCTGATCATGGCCGGTCTGCTGCGGTCAACCTCGCCGGTCGCGCGGGCGATGCGCGCCATCAATGCGCTGATGTTCCACGCGCTGAGCGCGGTCATCGTGATCGGGCGCGACGCCGAGAAGCTAGTGCTGCGCTATCGCGGCATGACACCGGGCAAGATCAGGTTCATTCCGAACTGGACCACGCTCGCACCGGGTGTTCGACCCCTCAATCCCGACAATCCGTTTCGCAAGACGCTCGCCGCCCGCTTCGTGGTCGGGCTGTCGGGCAATCTCGGCTTCACCCATGATCCTGACACCGTGTTCGAGGCGGCGCGGCAGCTCGGCGGCGATCGAGATATCCATTTCCTGCTCTCTGGCTGGGGCATCGGATTTGACCGGCTGAAAGACATGCAAGCCTCAGCTCGGTTCGCCAACGTCACGCTGGTCGATCGCGTTGCGGACAAGGATCTGGATGCGCTACTCTCCAGCGCCGACGTCTGGCTCATTCCCTACCGCAAGGATGTCGCCGGTGTGTCGGTGCCGAGCCGGTTCTATAATCTGCTCGCGACGGGACGATCCGTCATTCTCGTTTCCGAACCTGAGGCCGAGGCTGCACTAATTGTGAAGGACAACAGGCTGGGCTGGGTCGTGACACCCGGCAGACCCGATCTGCTCGCCGCCGCGGTCAAGCAGGCCGCGCAGGCCCAGGATTCCGCGATGGCCGAACGCGCGGTCGCAACGGCGCGGAACTTCAGTCCGGAGCGCGCGCTCGGCAGCTACGCCGCGCTGGTTCACGACCTGCTGGGCAATGCGGGGCAGGCGCGATGACGGCCGGCCGGCCGAGGGTGCTGGTGACGGGCGCCAATGGCTTTGTCGGGCGCCACATCGCGCCCGAGCTCGCTCGCAATGGCTGGATGGTCCGGCGTGCGCTTCGAAGCTCCGCCGAGGACGCCAGCGACGTGGTGATCGGCGCGCTGGGGCCGACCACCGAGTGGCAGGCTGCGCTTGCCGGCGCGGATGCAGTGGTGCATCTTGCGGCGCGCGTCCATCACCGAAAGGAGGAGCACGCGCACGAACTCTACCACAACGTCAATGTTGAGGGCACGCTGCATCTGGCGCGTTGCGCGATCGCGGCCGGGGTGCGCGATTTCATCTTCGTCAGCACGATCCTGGTGCACGGGCGCAGCAGCAACGGACGTCCGCCGTTTCGCGAGGACGACATCCTGACGCCGCGCGGTCTCTACGGAACATCGAAAGCCGCCGCGGAAGCCGGCTTGAAGGAGCTGATCGCGGGGAGCGGTATGCGGGTGACGGTGATCCGTCCGCCGCTCATCTACGGCTTTGGGGGCAAGGGGAATTTCGCGCTGCTGGAGAAGGCGGTGAGGCGCGGCATCCCGCTTCCCCTGGCTACGGTTAAAAACCGCCGTGCGTTCCTGTCTGCGGAGAACCTGGCGTCGTTCGTGCTGTACCGTTTGTCGCATCCGGGCGAGGCTTTCGACGTTTTCCTGATCGCCGACAGCGAACAGGTGTCGACCGGGGAGTTCATCGAGCGCTTGGCTCGTGCGGCGCGGACCTCGCCGCGCCTGTTCCGGATGCCGACACCGCTCTTGAGCGCGATGCTCAAGGCCAGCGGCCGGAAGGAGGTCCACGAGAGTTTGCTGGGGTCGCTCGAGCTCGATCTGTCCAAGGCCGCGACCATCGGATGGCGGCCACCGCTCAGCCTCGATGAAGGGTTGAAGCGCGCGCTGAACCAGGAGATTTGATCGGACCGGCGCTGAGCATTACCTCGATCAGCAGGTATGCGTTCGCGAGAACCGGCGGAGCATGAGGGTGACCGCGAGCGTGCCGGCCAGGAGCAGGGCGATGTCGGCGGCTAGCGAGTGGAGGGCGACGGCTACGACCGCGAGCAATGCCAGCGCGAGATTGAGCCCGAACACCTCGCTGACGACGCGCCACACGGTAAATCCGTTATCGGTCGCACGCTGATAGAAGTGCGAGCGATGCGCGGCCCAGAACGGCTCGCGCCGGGCCACGCGGCAAAGCAGTGTAACCGTCGCGTCGGTCAAATAATACAGCGGCAGCAGCAGCGCGGCGGCGAATTGCTGGTGCAGCGCGAGTTCCAGCAGGCACCAGCCGAGCAGCAGGCCAATCGGCAAGCTGCCGACGTCGCCCAAAAAGATCCTAGCGACGGGCCGGTTGAACGGCGAGAAGCCGAGCAGGGCGCCACACAGCGCGGCGGCGACGATCGTCGTCGCAGCCGGGACGTGGCCGAAGATGCCGAGCAGGGCGACCGCCGCCGATATCGGCACGGCCTCGGCTGCGGTCATCAGGTCCAGCCCATCCATGAAGTTGACGAGGTTCACGAACCAGAGGCCGGCGACCAGCAGCAAGGCGCGCTCGAGCCATAGCGGGCAGGCGGCAACGATCCGGAGATCGTCCGGCGCCGCGAACACCACGGCGGCGACGGCTGCGGCCTGCAGCAGCAGCCGCGGAACCACCGGCAGCGACCGGACGTCATCGGCGAAACCGACCACGGCGATGAACAGGCAGGCCGCGAACACGGCGAACGGAATCGACAGGTCCGGCGAGCCCGCGAGCGTGATGACGATCCCGCCGGCGAGCAGCGTTGCCGCCGTCACCGCGATGCCGCCGCCTTGCGGCGTCGGAACCCGGTGCGACGATCGCGCATTCGGTTTCGCCAGCGCCACGCGCAGCAGCAGCGGCCGCGTCGCCTGGATGACGACCGCCGAGACCGATGCAGCCAGGATCGCCGCAATCAACGACAGCAGGATTTCAAAATGGGTCATACTGGTCGACGGCCTATTCTGATCCGGGCACTTCGATCGGCTCAGCGCCCCTGGCGGCTTTTTCCGGGCTCAGGATCCAGGCCAGGCCGCCGAAGACGCCGACCACGAACGACACCGCGCCAAACAGCAGCGAGACGTTGACGCCTTCATTGGCGATCAATCCAGCATATCCGAAGGCCAGCCCCATGGTGGCTTCCCGCACTCCCCAGCCCGCGATCGAGATCGGCATCATCGTGATCAGCATCACCGGCGGCAACAGCTGGAACAGCTGGCCGAATGTCACCGGGGCTGTGATCGACTGCACCACGCACCAGCCGATCACGGCGGTCACCGCGTGAATCAGCAGGGAAAGCACCGTGACCTTCAGCCCGCGGTCGCGGCTGAACAACACCCGGTTCGCGATCACAGCGCAGGCATGCACGTGATGCGTCGCCCACCAGCTCTTCAACCAGGGCCACGGCAACATGCCGATCAGCAGAAATCCAAATCCGGCCGCGAGTGCGGCGAGATCCAGCAGCAGCAATGCCGACCAGCCGCGGGGATCGGAAATCAGCCGGTAACTCCACGGCAGCGTCGCGGCGATGAGGACGGCCAGCGCGATAAGTCCGATCGCGCGATCGACGAAGATCGAGTAGGTGGCTGCGCGCCAGCCCGCGCCGCCGCGCGCGACGAGCCACAGCCGCACCGCGTCGCCGCCGATCGATGATGGCAGCGTCTGGTTGAAGAAGGTGCCGATCACGTTGAAGCGCATCGCCTGACCGGTCTCCAGCGGCGCGCCGCATTCGACGCTGATCTCCCGCCAGCGCAGCACGCCGAGAAAGATCTGCAGGAAGGTGACCGCGATCGCCAGCGCGAGCCAGCCCAGGCTGTCGACCCGGATGCGCGAGGCGAGGTCGTACAGATTGACCTTGCGCAGCGACAGATAAAGCAGCGCAGCCGAGATCAGTATCTTGACGATAGAAAGCAGGATCCCGCGCATTTCGCCCGCGCTTGCCGAGTTTCAGAATGTGTCAAAAACAGCGCAAAACGCCTTCGCGCGGCCGAATTCGTCGCCTTGGTATGGTTTTCGCGCCGATCTGGCAATAGCCGTACCGCCGGCGCTTGCGACCAGCCTGACAGGGCGGTTAAAGTAAAATCCGGCCGGGCGCCCGGATTCGCGTGATATTGCTCCGTGGCACGGCTGCGTGGCGCGGCTCCTCGAGCAGACATCGCGACCATGTTCGCGCAATTTTGATGTGTCATTCGCCAGGACTTGCGCGGATATGAAGGACTTGAGGCATCGATGGACCGGCGAATAATCCCCCTGATCATGTGCGGCGGTGCTGGCACGCGGCTATGGCCGGCCTCGCGCGAGGTGCATCCGAAGCAGTTCCTGTCGCTGTTCGGGGCGCGCTCGACCTTCCAGGAGACGCTGCTGCGGGTTGCGGATGCTGATCTGTTCGAGCGTCCGATCGTGATCACCAACGAGGCCTACCGCTTCATGGTGCTGGAGCAATTGGCCGAGATCGGCCGCGAGGCCGATGTGCTCTTGGAGCCGATGCGGCGCGACTCCGGCCCCGCGATCGCGGCCGGTGCGGCATTCGCCGAAACACGCGACAGGGACGCGGTCGTGCTGGCGCTCGCCGCCGATCATCTGGTGCGCGACACCCATGCCTTCGTTGCCGCCTGCCGCGAGGGACTGGTCGCGGCGGAAGCCGGACGCATCGTGACCTTCGGCGTCAAGCCGGAGCGGCCTGCCACTGAATATGGCTACATCAACCCGGGCGAGGTTGTCGCAGGCGAGGTGCGGGCGGTCACAAAGTTCGTCGAGAAGCCGGATGCCGCAACCGCAACAGGCTATATCGCTTCCGGCTATCTCTGGAACAGCGGCAACTTCATGTTCCGCGCCGCGATGCTGCTCGATGAGTATCGCAATTTCGACGCGGACAGCATCGCCTCGGTCGAGCAGTCGGTGGCGAAGGCCGGGCGGGATCTCGGCTTCGTCAAGCTTGATGCGGCGGCCTTTGCCGCGGCGAAGGCGATCTCGATCGATTATGCCGTGATGGAGAAGACCGCGTATGCGGCGGTGGTGCCGGTGGCCTGCGGCTGGTCGGACATCGGCTCCTGGCGCCAGGTCTGGGAGCTCTCCGACAAGGACAGTCAGGGCAATGCGGCGCGGGGTGTCGCGGTGTTCGAGGATTCCCGCAACTGCAACGTGACGACCGACCGCGCGCTGGTCGCGCTGGAGGGCGTCGACGACCTCGTCGTGGTCGCGACCCAGGACGCCGTGCTGGTGTCGCGACAGCAGGACGCCAACGGGCTGAAGCGCCTGGTCGCGAAACTGAAGGTGACGGCGCCCGAGGTGACCGAGAGCCACATCAAGGTGCACCGGCCCTGGGGCTCCTACCAGTCGATCGACAATGGCGACCGCCACCAGGTCAAGCGCATCATCGTCAAGCCGGGCGGGCGGCTCAGCCTGCAGAAGCATCACCATCGCTCCGAGCACTGGATCGTGGTGCGCGGCACCGCGCAGGTCATCGTCAACGAACTGGTCAAGACCGTGCACGAGAACGAATCGATCTACATCCCGATCGGCGCGGTGCACCGGCTGGAGAACCCCGGCAAGATCCAGCTCGAGCTGATCGAGGTGCAGACCGGCAGCTATTTCGGCGAGGACGATATCATCCGCATCGAGGACGATTATCAGCGTACCTGAGGTGGGTTCCGATGCCAAAAAACGCCAACGGGACGATGTAACTCTTTGAATCAAAACGTGTCCGGAATTCGTGCTTGCCATTCGCCACATTTGTGGCGGCGTGCTATAGCGGCTGCCAACGAAGCGGATCGGGGTTCGCGCCAAAGCGTAAGTGCGGGATGCGAAGCCGTCGTCCGGTTCTTCTTGAGGCGCCGGGGTTGCGCCTGGGAAGTCGGGATACCCGCCAGAAAATCACTTGGGGTCAATGCATATGAATTCAAAAGTGTCCGCATCGGGCGCGAGGTCTGACATCAATCGTGCAGTGCGCGTCGGCGTGATCGGGGCCGGCGTGATGGGCAGCAACCATGCCCGCGTGCTGGCCGGACTGCCCGGTGTCGTGCTGGTCGGGATCGTCGATCCGCTGCCGGAACATCGTGCTCGCGCCATCGACATGGTCGGCTGCCGCGCCTTCGAGAGCCTCGACGACCTCCTCGCGGAGGGGGTCGATGCCGTGACGATCGCAGCGCCCACTCATCTGCATCACGAGATCGCGCTGGCCTGCATCGCGCGCAACATCCACATCATGGTCGAGAAGCCGGTCGCATCCACCGTCGAGGAGGGGCGCGAAATCGTCGCTGCCGCGGAGCGCGCCAACGTGACGCTGATGGTCGGCCATGTCGAGCGCTTCAACCCGGCGGTCGCCGCGATCAAGCAGGCGATCTCGGGCGAAGACATCCTGTCGATCGGCATTACCCGCGTCGGGCCGTTCCCGCCGCGGATGTCGAATGTCGGCGTCGTGATCGACCTCGCCGTGCACGACATCGATCTGATCCGCTGGTTCACCGAGTTCTGATATCATCGAGGTGCAGCCGCAGCTCTCGAGCGCGATCGCCGAGCGCGAGGACATCGCACTCTTGCAGTTCCGCACCGCTTCCGGGGTGCTCGCCCACATCAACACCAACTGGTTGACGCCGTTCAAGGCGCGCAACGTGACAGTGGCGACACGCGGCAAATATGTGATGGGCGACCTGCTCACGCGCCAGGTCACCGAATGCTTCGGCTTCAAGCCCGACGGCAGCTATTCGATGCGTCATCTGCCGGTCGGCCACGACGAGCCGCTGCGCGCCGAACTGATCGCCTTCCTCGATGCCGTCAGAACCGGCAAGGTGCCCGCGGTATCCGGCGACGAAGGCGTCGCGAGCCTCGAGATCGCGATCCGCTGCCTCGAATCGCCGATCACGCCTGCCGCCTCGACGGCGCGCAAGGGACCGCGCCGCATCGCCGGCTGATTGTCATCCAGAACACGCGCGAAGAGCTCCATGAACCAGCACATGCGTCCAGAACCCATCCCCTTCGTTGATATTGCCGCGCAGCGCCAGCGGCTCGGCAAGTCGATCGATGAGGCAGTCGCCCGCGTCCTCAACCATTGCCAGTTCATCAACGGCCCGGAGGTCACCGCGCTGGAAAAGGCGCTCGCAGCGTACAGCGGGGCCAGGCACGTGGTGACCTGCGCCAGCGGCACCGATGCGCTGCTGATGGTGCTGATGGCGAAGAATGTCGGGCCTGGTGATGCGGTGCTGTGCCCGTCCTTCACGTTCTGTGCGACCGGCGAGGCGGTGGCGCTGACTGGAGCGACGCCGGTGTTCGTTGACGTCGATGCGGCGACCTTCAACATCGACGTCAATTCGCTCAAGCGCGGCATCGCGACCGCACGGGCGCGCGGCTTGAAGCCGGTCGGAATCATTCCGGTCGACCTGTTCGGCCAGAGCGCCGATCACGACGCGGTGGCCGCGGTCGCCGAGGCCGAGGGCCTGTTCGTGCTCGACGACGCCGCGCAAGGGTTTGGCGCGAGCTTCAAGGGCCGCAAGCTCGGCACTTTCGGGCTTGCGACCGCGACGAGCTTCTTCCCAGCCAAGCCGCTCGGCTGCTTCGGCGACGGCGGCGCGATCTTCACCGACGACGACGAACTGGCGAACACGCTGCGCAGCATCCGCGTCCACGGCCAGGGCTCGGACAAATACGACAATGTCCGCCTCGGCCTGACCGGGCGGCTCGACACCATGCAGGCCGCGATCCTGATCGAAAAACTCAAGATATTTGACGACGAGATCGCCGCGCGCAACCGGGTGGCGGAGCGCTATTCCCGCGGGCTCGGCAACCTCGTCGCCGTGCCGCATCTCGCCTCCGGCTGCACCTCGGTGTGGGCGCAGTACACCATCCGGCTGCCGAAGGGGACCGACCGTGACTCATTTGCCGGGGCGCTGAAGGCGCAGGGCGTGCCGACCGCAATCTACTACACGAGGTCGATGCACCAGCAGACGGCCTATCGCAACTTCCCGGTCGCCGACGGCGGCCTGCCGGTCAGCGAGAGCCTGTCGGACGACGTCATCAGCCTGCCGATGCACGCCTATCTCGACGAGGCGAGCCAGGAGCGCGTCATTCAGGCTGTGCGCGGCGCGCTTCAGGCGTGATTTGATCGTTTTTCTGCACCACCGCATGCGCTAGAAGCACGCATGCTTGGGCGCATCTTCACGGTCGGCGGCTATACCCTGCTTTCGCGGCTGACGGGGCTCGCGCGCGACATCATGCTTGCGGCGATCCTCGGCGCAGGACCGATCGCCGACGCTTTCCTGGTCGCCTGGCGGCTTCCCAACAATTTTCGCGCGATCTTTGCCGAGGGAGCCTTCAACACCGCGTTCATCCCGGCCTATGCCCATGTCCATGGCAAGGGCGGCGGCAGCTCCGCGCGGCTGTTCGCCGACCGCATCTTTACGCTGTTGTTCCTGACCCAGCTCGTGCTGCTCGTGCTGGCCTGGGTGTTCATGCCGCAGGCGCTGCGCGTGCTTGCGCCCGGGTTCACCGACGAGCCCGAGCAGCGCAAGCTCGCGATCGAGCTGACGCGGATCACGTTCCCCTATCTGCTGCTGATCACGATGGTGACGCTCTATGGCGGCATCCTTAACGTGATGCAGCGCTTTGCGACAGCAGCGGCTGCATCGATCTTCCTCAATCTGTCGATGATGGCGACGCTGGCGCTGGCGGCATTCTTCCCGACCGCCGGTCACGCCGCGGCATGGGGCGTGCTGATATCCGGCTTCCTGCAATATTTCCTGCTTGCAGGCGATCTCGCACGCCACGGCGGCCTGCCGCGGTTTGCAATGCCGCGCCTCGATGAGGACGTCCGCGCGTTCTTCCGTGCGATCGGCCCGGCCACGCTGGGCTCGATGGGCACGCAAGTCGCGGTTTTCGCCGATACGATCATCGCGACGTTCCTGCCGGCCGGCGCGCTGGCGGCGCTCTATTACGCCGAGCGTCTCTATCAATTACCGATCGGCGTGATCGGCATCGCGGTCGGGACCGTGCTGCTGCCGGAGATGTCGCGGCGCATCTCGGCCAGTGACGTTGCCGGCGCCGCGGCGTCGCAACGCCGGGCCTTCGAGCTGACGCTGCTTGCAACCATGCCGTTCGTCGCGGCCTTCATCGCGGTACCGGCTCCGATCGTGCGCGCCGTCTTCGTGCACGGCGCCTACACCAGGGCGGATGCTGCTGCCGCCGCCGCCACCCTTGCAGCCTACGCGGCCGGCCTCATTCCATTTGTGATGATCCGCAGCGCAATCGCCGCTTTCTACGCCCGAAAGGACACCGCAACGCCGGTGAAGGCCTCGCTGACCGGGCTCGCCATCAATGTCCTCCTCAAGGTGCTGTTGATGGGCACGCTGGCGCAGGTCGGGCTCGCGCTGGCGACCGCTGTCGGCGCCTGGATCAACCTCCTGCTGGTGCTGTTCTTTGCCGTGCGCCGCGGCTATCTCGATCTCGACCGGGCGCTGCTTCGCTCGTTCGCCAAGTTCGCGCTCTCCGGCCTCTTGCTGGCTGCTGCCCTCTGGGCGACCGCGCATTATGCGGCCTTCTTGTTCGCGCCGATGCAAATGTTTCGCGATGAGCTGAGCCTGGTGCTGCTGATCGCGGTCGGTGCGTTCGTCTACGCCTTCTGCATCCTGGTGCTGTTTGGCCGCGGCTGGCTGTTCGCGCTTCGGCGGGGCTAGTTTATCCTGTTAAGTCAAATGGATAGGAGCAGGTTGGGGATCACCCCACGCCGCACGGAAAGCGGTTTGCGCTTCGGGAACATCCACGCCAATATGCGACGAACAAACCAAGGCAATTGGAGATGAGATGGCTGCTCCCATCAAATTCGGCGTCGGTCAAAGTGTGCGCCGGAAAGAGGACGACGCGCTGATTCGCGGCAGGGGCCGCTACACCGACGATGTAGCACCGTCTCCCGCATTGCACGCGCTGATGCTGCGCTCGCCGCACGCGCACGCGACATTCACCATCGACGCGACCAACGCCCGCGGCATGCCGGGAGTGTCGCTGATTTTGACCGAGGCCGATGTCGCCGATCTCGGCGGCTTGCCCTGCCTGTTCAACCTCGAAACTGATCCGTTCACCGCGCCGCCTTATCCGATCCTCGCCAAGGATGAAGTGCGCCATGTCGGCGACGCCGTCGCCTTCGTGGTCGCGGACACGCTCGATCATGCCCGCGACGCAGTCGAGGCTGTTGATGTCAAGTGGACGCCGCTGCCGGCCGTCGCCGGCCTTGCCAACGCGGTGAAGAAAGGCGCGCCGCAGGTCTGGCCCGAAAAGCCTGGCAACGTGCTGTTCGATGTCTCGATCGGCGACAAGAAGGCCGCGGAAGATGCTCTCGCCAAAGCGCATGCGGTCGCCGAGATCACTATCATCAATCCGCGCGTCATCACCAATTTCATGGAGACGCGCGCCGCGGTCGCCGAATACGACGTCAAGAAGGATCATCTGACGCTGACGATCGGCAGCCAGGGCAGCCATCGCCTGCGCGAGATCCTCTGCGACATGATCCTGAAGATGCCGAAGGAGAAGATGCGGGTGATCTGCCCCGACGTCGGCGGCGGCTTCGGCACCAAGCTGTTTCCCTACCGCGAATATGCGTTGATCGCGGTGGCGGCGCGCAAATTGAAGAAGACCATCAAGTGGACCGCCGAGCGCTCCGATCATTTCATGGGCGACGCGCAGGGCCGCGACAACCTCACGACGGCGAAGATGGCGCTCGCGGAGGACGGCAAGTTCCTCGGCATGGATGTCGACCTGATGGGCGACATGGGCGCCTATCTCTCGACGTTTGCGCCCTATATCCCGCATGGCGGCGCCGGCATGCTGCCGGGCCTCTACGACATCCAGGCCTTCCACTGCCGCGTCCGCACGGTGTTCACCAACACGGTGCCGGTCGATGCCTATCGCGGCGCCGGCCGCCCGGAAGCCGCCTACGTCATCGAGCGACTGGTCGATGCTGCTGCGCGCAAGCTCGGCATGACGCCCGATGCCATCAGGCGGAAGAATTTCATTCCGCCGAAATCGCTGCCCTACAAGACTGCGACCGGCAAGGTCTACGATTCCGGCGACTTTGCCGCGCATATGAAGCGCGCAATGGAGATCGGCAACTGGAAGGAGTTTGCCAAGCGCGCCAAGGCTGCCAGGAAGGACGGCCTGGTGCGGGGTATCGGCATGGCGAGCTATGTCGAGGTCTGCGGCACCATGGGCGAGGAGACCGCCAATGTCGCGCTCGATCCTAATGGCGATATCTCCGTCCTGATCGGCACGCAGTCGAGCGGGCAGGGCCATCAGACGGCCTATGCGCAGATCGTCGCCGAGCAGTTCGGTGTGCCGCCGGAACACGTTCATGTGCTGCAGGGCGACACCGACAGGATCGCGACCGGTCTCGGTACCGGCGGCTCGGCGTCGATTCCCTCCGGCGGCGTCAGTGTCCAGCGCGCGACGCGCGAACTCGGCGAGAAGCTCAAGGAGCTTGCGGCGCAGGCGCTGGAAGCCGGCGCGGGCGACCTCGAGATTGCCGATGGCCGCGTCCGCATCGCCGGCACCGACCGCTCCGTCAGCTTTGCCGATCTCGCCAAACGGCCGGGCGGCGAATCCTCCGACATGAATGCGAGCGCGACGTTCTCCAGCGCCGACGGCACCTATCCGAACGGCACGCATCTCGCCGAGGTCGAGATCGATCCGGCCACCGGCATCATCAAGATCGTCAGCTATGTCATCGTCGACGATTTCGGTGTGACGCTCAATCCGCTGCTGCTCGCGGGCCAGGTCCATGGCGGCGCGATGCAGGGCATCGGCCAGGCGCTGATGGAGCAGGCGGTGTACAACTCGGCCGACGGCCAGCTCGTCACCGGCACGTTCATGGACTATGCGCTGCCGCGCGCTTCCGACGGGCCGTCCTTCGTGTTCGAAACCAGCAACGTGCCATGCACCACCAACCCGCTCGGCGTGAAGGGGGCGGGCGAAGCGGGTGCGATCGGCTCCTGCCCGGCGGTTGTCAATGCGATTGTCGAGGGGTTGCATCGCGAATACGAGATCGATCACATCGACATGCCGGCAACGCCCGAGCGGGTCTGGATCGCGATCCGCGAGGCGCAACGCCGGCATAATCTCTGATAAAGTGCCCCAGGCGGAATGAAGGTCCGCCCGTGGTGTTTGCAAACAAGCCGGCTCGCAACGTCGCGGGCGGGATAACCGGAATTGAGGGGATTTTACCGATGAAGCGGATCGTCGTCGTCGCAGCGGTGCTTGCGTTCAGTGCCGGTGCAGTCGTTGCACAGCAGGATCAGATCAAGCAGACCCAGAGCCAGATGAAGGACAACGGCAAGAACGCGGGCGCACTTGCGGCGATGGTCAAGGGCGAGAAGCCCTACGACCAGGCGACCGTCGATGCCGCATTGGCGCAGTTCGAAGACACCGCCAAGAAGCTGCCGACGCTGTTCCCCGAGAGCACCAAGGGTCTAAAGCTAGACGGCGATTACTCAGCCTCGCCAAAAATCTGGGAGGACAAGGCCGGCTTCGAGCAGCATATTGCAAGCTTTGCCAAGGTCGTCGGCGACTCCAAGGGCAAGATCAGGGATCTCGAGACGCTGAAGGCAGAACTGCCCGTCATCGGCAAGCAGTGCGGCGGTTGCCACGAGACCTACCGCGTCAAGAAGGGCTGATTGCCGCTTCGTTCGAACACACAGAGATCAGCGAGAAAAGGGCAGACGCTGCGAAGCGTCCGCCCTTTTGCTGTGTCGGCCTTTTCTTATCGGGATTACGTCTAGAGACCTATTTCGTCACCTCGCCGCGGATTTCGCCGCCAGGATTCGCTGCGGTGTGGACGTTGACATAGTACTTGCCGGCTAAGAGGTCCGCAGCCTGCGCGTCGGTCAGCGTCGCGCTGCCATCCACCGGGCTCGTGCCAGCGTTCGGGATCGCGACGGCGACGCCGGCGTTCTTGCCGGGCTCGGCAGGGCCATGGAAATGCGCGGCGGTGGCCGGGCCGGTCAGGCCGGAATAGGTCAGCTTCCAGGTCAGCTTCTTGGTGGCGGCGTCGTAGTCGATGTCGGCCGTGCCGGTGCCTGCCGTGGTGTTCGGCGGCACTTCGGACTTGCCGTTCAGCGTCGCCTTGAGCTTCTCGGCGAAGGCCGGGCCGGCGAATACGATCGCAGCACCCAGCACCAGCGTGGCAAGCATGGTCTTGTTCGGCATAGGTCTCTCCCTGTTGACGTCACACGTTAGTGTCAGTTTCAAAACATTGGTCTCTCGGATTTATTCCCAAATCGACCGCGACCGCGCAGAATTTGATGGAAGCATATGTGCCGACTTGCGTTCATACTAGCGGATACGATGAAGGGGACTCGACCTCTTTAGACGTGCTTTCTTCGAGCGAACCGGTGCCCACTTCGCTGCAAGGCGCTTCAATGACGGATCAGTGAATGCTGCGACGAATTCTCCTCCTCTCCATCGTGATGGGCATCGTCGGCTTCGGCGTGTTCTGGTGGCTGACCATCCCCGCGACCGTTGCTGCAAGTGCGCTGCCCGCCTACCAGCCCAACCTGGCGAACGGGCTCACAACGTTCAATGCCGGGGGATGTTCCTCCTGCCATGCCGTGCCGAAGCAGGACGATCGGTTGAAGCTCGGCGGCGGGCTCGCGATACCGTCGCCGTTCGGCACGTTCTACGCGCCGAATATCTCGCCCGATCCGAATGACGGCATCGGCCGCTGGAGCGAGGCCGATTTCGTCACCGCGGTCATGAAGGGCACGTCGCCGTCGGGCACGCATTACTTCCCGGCGTTTCCCTATACCTCCTATCAGCACGCTGGGATCAAGGACGTCAGGGACCTGTTCGCCTATCTGAAAACGTTGCCGCCGGTCGCGGGCAAGGTGCGCGACCATGACGTGCCGTTTCCGTTCGACATCCGCCGCAATATCGGCATCTGGAAATTGCTGTTCATGGACGGCAGGCCGTTCGTCGCCGACGCAAGCCGCTCCGCGCAGTGGAATCGTGGCGCCTATCTCGTCAACAGTTTTGGCCATTGTGCCGAGTGTCACAGCCCGCGCAATGCCCTCGGCGGCATCGTCAGCGCGCAGCGCTTCGCTGGCGGGCCTAATCCGGAAGGCGAAGGCTGGGTGCCCAACATCACCGAGAGGGGGCTGTCGGACTGGAGCGCGAAGGATATCGCCTATTTCCTCGAGAGCGGCCAGACGCCGGACGGCGACAGTGCCGGCGGATCGATGGTGCGCGTGATCCGCAACACCTCGCAGCTCTCATCCGGGGATCGCGATGCGATCGCCGACTACGTCAAGTCGCTGCCCCCGGTCGAGGGACCGCCGAAGCCGAAGAAGAAGGAATCCTAGGTCGCGCCGAACGCCTTGAAGGTGATGATGGTGAGGGTGTCCTGGATGCCCGGGAGCACCTGGACCTTCTCGTTGATGAAATGACCGATGTCGGTGTCGTGGTCGACGTAGAACTTGACCAGCAGATCGTAATTGCCCGCGGTGGAATAGATCTCCGACGCAATCTCGGCCTCTGCCAGCGCATTGGCGACGGTATAGGACTGGCCGAGCTTGCATTTGATCTGGACGAAGAAAGGAACCATCGCTGTGTCTCCGGGGATTTTGCGACAATAGGCCAAAAACCGGCGGTCAAGGCAAGCAAACTTGCTGCCAATGGGAGGCCGCGCTAGGACAGGCCATGTGCTCATCCCGATTAACCCCTTGCGCCATCCGATGACGCCGATCGCACTCACCATCGCCGGCTCGGATTCCTCTGGTGGCGCGGGGATCCAAGCCGATCTGAAGAGCTTTGCCGCGCTCGGCGTGTACGGCGCCTCCGTGATCACGGCGCTGACGGCGCAGAACACCACGGGGGTCAGCGGCATTCACCCGGTGCCTGCGGCGTTCGTCACCGCGCAGATCGACGCGGTGTTTTCCGACCTTGCGGTCGGCGCGGTCAAGATCGGCATGGTGGCGCAGGCCGAGACGATCACGGCGATCGCCGATGGATTGGCTCGGTGGGCGCCGCGCCATGTCGTGCTCGATCCGGTGATGGTTGCAACCTCGGGCGATCGCTTGCTCGCGGCCGAGGCGGTCGACGCGCTCAGGACCAGGCTGTTTCCGCTGGCATCGTTGATCACGCCGAACCTGCCCGAGGCGGCGGCGCTGTTGGGCGAGCCGGTTGCCGTGAGCGAGGCCGCCGTCGAGAGCCAGGGCCGGCGCTTGCTGGCGATGGGATGTCGCGCAGTGCTGGTCAAGGGCGGCCATGGGCACGGCGCCGAGAGCATCGACTATCTGATCGACGGCGAGCGCTCCATCGCGCTGGCTGTGCCGCGCATTGCCACAGCCAACACGCACGGCACCGGTTGCTCATTGTCGTCGGCGATCGCAGCAGGTCTTGCCAAGGGTGATGACATGGAAACCGCCGTGCGCAACGCCAAGGCCTGGATCACGGAAGCGATCGCAGCGGCGGACCGATTTACTGTCGGTCACGGCCACGGGCCCGTGCATCATTTCCACAAATATTATTGAGCGTCCCGTAGCACGGATGAAGCGCTGCGAAATCCGGGACAGTTGATTCGCGATGCAAATCCCCCGGATTGCGCTGCGCTTCATCCGGGCCGCGCACTGTCATTGCTTCGCTTCACAACTCACGATCTCGCGCAAGCAGTGGAACAACGCGTGTTCCGTCCACTCACGACTCCCATGTCGCCAGATTGTCGCATCGCGCTGTTATCCGCAGTGAAGGGGCGTGTAACTGATTCTCGTTAACGTTTATGGGGCCTTCGGTCACGGGGATCGTCATCGCCTTGTCACAGGAATCTGTTAGGTGCACAGGCATGGGAAGTGACTCCTTGAGTGAAGAAAGCCCCGAACGGCGCTTTCGCACTTTGTTCATCTCCGACGTTCATCTCGGAGCCCGCGGTTCGCAAGCCGACCGCCTGCTGGACTTCCTCCGGACCCACGATGCCGACACGATCTATCTGGTTGGCGATATCGTCGACGGCTGGGCGCTGAAGTCGAACTGGTACTGGCCGCAGACCCACAACGATTTCGTGCAGAAGATGCTGCGCAAGGCGCGCAAGGGCGCCAAGGTGATCTACGTCCCGGGCAACCACGACGAGTTCCTGCGCAATTTTTACGGCACGCATTTCGGCGGCATAGATGTGGTGGAAAACACCGTCCACACCGGTGCCGACGGCAAGCGCTATCTGGTGATCCACGGCGACATCTTCGATCTCGTGGTGCAGAACGCGCGCTGGCTCGCCCATCTCGGCGACAAGGCCTACGACTTCGCGATCCAGATGAATCGCTTCGTCAACTTCTTCCGCCGCATGTTCGGCGTGCCGTACTGGTCGCTGTCGCAATGGGCCAAGCTGAAGGTCAAGAAGGCGGTGAACTATATCGGCGCGTTCGAGTCCACGCTGGCGGGCGAGGCGCGGCGGCATGGCTGCGACGGCGTGATCTGCGGCCATATCCACTACGCGACCATTCATGACGAGCACGGCATCCGCTACATGAATTGCGGCGACTGGGTCGAGAGCTGCACTGCGCTTGCCGAACATGAAGACGGCCACTTCGAGATCATCACCTGGACCGACCCGCAGCGCCGCGTCGCGCCGGTTCCGCGAGTAACGGCACGCGCTGCATGACGCATATCCTGGTCGCGACTGATGCGTGGCATCCCCAAGTCAACGGGGTGGTCCGCACGCTGACCATGATGGCGCAGGCGGCAAAATCGCTCGGCGTCGAGGTGAGCTTCCTGACGCCGGAATCGTTCCGCACCTTTGCGATGCCGAGCTATCGCGATCTCCGGCTCGCGCTGCCGGCGCCGGCAAAGATTGCGAAGCTGATCGAGGCGGCGAAGCCCGACAGCATCCATATCGCGACCGAAGGCCCGATCGGACTTTTGGTCCGCCGCTATTGCCGCAGGCACGGCCTGCCGTTCACGACGAGCTTCCACACCCGTTTTCCCGAGTATGTCTCTGCGCGGTCGCCGATCCCGGAATCCTGGATATGGCGCGCGCTGCGCTGGTTCCACAAGCCGAGCCAGGCGGTGATGGCAGCGACACCGGCGCTGGCCAACGAGTTGCGCCAGCGCGGCTTCCGCAACGTGGTGCTGTGGTCGCGCGGCGTTGATACAGGGCTGTTCCATCCGCGCGATGTCGATCTCTGCCTGCCGCAGCCGGTCTATCTCAGCGTCGGCCGCGTGGCGGTGGAGAAGAACCTCGAGGCGTTCCTCGATCTCGATCTGCCCGGCACCAAGGTCGTGGTCGGCGACGGACCCGCGCGTGCGGCGCTGGAACGCAAATATCCGGAAACCGTGTTCCTTGGCGCGCGCCATGGCGAGGAACTGGCCGAGATTTATGCCGCCGCCGACGTGTTCGTGTTCCCGAGCCGGACCGACACCTTTGGCCTCGTGCTGCTCGAGGCGCTGGCGAGCGGGCTGCCGGTTGCCGCTTTTCCGGTCACAGGCCCCCGCGACGTGATCGGCGCGGCGCCCGTCGGCGTGCTCGACGAGGACTTGCACCATGCCTGCCTGGAGGCGCTGAGCATTCCCCGGCAGGCCTGCGTCGATTTTGCAGCCCTTCATACCTGGCAGGCCTCGGCACGGGTGTTCATCGACCGTGCCACGAATGTTCGGCCCATCCTGCCAGATGATGAAGGGGAAATCGCGGTCGAATTCGGCGCCGAAGAGCATCATTTTGCTATTCTGCCGGCCACCCAGCCGATCTCACGCTAAAGCGTCTTGCTCCTTCATCGGCTACCGCGATACAAATTGCGGATGATGGAAACCGCTTCGAATCCCCTCGTCGTTGCCGCGGACATCGATGCCGCTGCAAGGGTGGTCGCGCCGTTTGCGGTGCGTACGCCGCTTCTGACCTTCCCCGTTCTCGATGAGCGGATTGGCACCAGGATCTTCCTGAAGCCTGAGATGCTGCAGCGGACCGGATCGTTCAAGTTCCGTGGCGCCTTCAACAAGCTGGCCTCAATTCCGCAAGCGCAGCGGAGTGGCGGCGTGGTCGCATTCTCTTCGGGCAACCATGCCCAGGGCGTCGCGGCCGCGGCAAAGATCCTCAACATGCAGGCGACCATCGTGATGCCTGCGGATTCGCCGTTGACCAAGCGCGAGCGGACCAAATCCTATGGCGCCGAGGTCGTGCTCTACGATCGCGACCGCGACGACCGCGAGGCGATCGCCAACGGCATCGCCAGCAAGCGCGGCGCGACGCTGGTGCGTCCCTATGACGATCCCTTCGTGATCGCAGGCCAAGGCACCGCCGGCCGCGAGATCGCCGAGGACATGGCCGCGCTCGGGCTGATGCCCGATATCGTCGTGGCGCCGGCGTCCGGCGGCGGCCTGATCGCAGGCGTCGCCACCGCGGTGAAGGCAAAATTCCCGCAGGCCCAGGTGATCGTCGCCGAGCCTGCGGGCTACGACGATCACGCGCTGTCGCTCAAGGCCGGGCATCGTGAAGCGCATCCGGTTGCAGCCCGCACCATCTGCGATGCGCTGATGGCGGCAATGCCGGGCGAACTCACTTTCGCGATCAACAGCAAGCTGCTGGCGAACGGCGTCAGCGTCTCCGACGAGGAGGTCGGCGCGGCGGTCGCCTTTGCCTATCGCGAATTGAAGCTCGTGGTTGAGCCCGGCGGCGCCGTCGGGCTTGCCGCGCTGCTGGCAGGACGGCTCGACACCAAGGGCAAGAACGTCGTCATCGTGCTTTCTGGCGGCAATGTCGACGCCGAGTTGTTCGCCAAGCTGGTCGCCTGACGCGACGCGCGGAGAACTTGTTCCGTCATGCGCGGGCTTGACCCGCGCATCCATCACAAGAAGATCGTTCGATGATTGATGGATTGCGGGCGCGAGCCCGGCAATGACGCGCGATCACGAAAATAACGCGATCTTCTCGGCCTGGGTCATGCGGCGGATCGGGGCCAGCGGATCGTTGGCGGCGGCGTTGGGCTTCTTGACGAGGCCGCTCGCGATGATGGTCGAGCCGAGCGACACCTCCATCGCGGGCTGGGGCGCAGGTACGATGTCAGCCTGCGGTGCCGGATGGCTCTGCGGTGCTTCGGCGGCCGGTACCTCGACCGTCGGCGCGGGAGATGCGACGACGGGCTCGGGCGCGCGCGTCAATTCCGGCTGTGGTGTCTGAGCGGCTGTTTCGGGCTCGACCAGCGGCGCCTCGGCGATCGGCATCTCCGCGACCATCATCGCTTCGTCACCGTTGATCGAATCGGGCGCGCCCATCTCCATCGCGATGAGGTCGAGCACGGCCTCGTCATGCGCGTCGGCCGCCGCGTCGGTGGCGCGGGCGAGCTCAGCGGCCTCAGCTTCGGCCAGCGCCGCCTCAGCCCTTGCGAACGCTGTTTCGCCCGGCTGCGGCATCGCGGCCGCGGCCATTTCGTCGTTCGGTGTCGCGGCCACCGACGGAGCCGGCAACGGGTCGGCGGCTATGATCTCGGGTGCGGCCTGCTCGGCCACCGGAGGCGGCGAGGGGGAAGCCGCCGGCGCTTCCGCGACCGCTGTCTCGGCCACCGCCGGCTCGGCCGAAGGCGCGACCGCGGGTTCCGCGTTGAACTCGGCGAGCCGGCGCGCCAGCGTGGCGAAGGCGGCATCCAGCACGGTCTTGGCGTCGTCCATCGATATCTGTGCGGCGCCGGTCTCGATGGCGCTGGCCTGCGAATCGATGATGTCGCAGATCCGGCCGTCATTGCCGATCTCGCGCAGCCGCCAGGAGATTTCGCGGATCACCCGCACGCCCTTGCGCACCGGCACCAGCAATGGCTCGAAGCTGAGGTCATCGAGCGCCGCTATTGCGGAAGCCTGAGCGGCCTCGACCACACCGCGCAGCGCGGCCAACGCCTGTTCCAGCTGCTCGTCCCTGAACGCGTCAGCGGCAGCTTGCCGCTGCGCTGCAAGGCTTTGCTCGATCCGCGCCACGGCATCGAGCACCATGCGCGTATCGGCATTGCGGTTGCGCTTGGCGTATTCGCCGAGGAACCAGCGGCCTCGCGCGGTCTCCATGAAGGCTTCGCTGATCGCAGCATAATCCTCCTCGCTCGGCTGGGCCGCGCGGGCGGAAATCGGCGACAGGGCGAATGCTTGTTCAGCCATCATATTCTCTTCGCGCAAATCACTACGCGTTACGCTAACGATCATCACGATATCGCGCGAATCGCAATTGAATTGATGTCTATCGAATCACAAATCCCCACCGCAGCCGAGTCTGCATCGAGGCGATTCGCAGGCCGCCTGGCGGCATTTTATGCCACACTGTTCGGCACGACCGGCGTCCTCTGCCGTTTTTTACGGTGTGGCTGAAGGCGATCGGTATCGATGCCGCCTGGATCGGCATCATCACGGCGATTCCCGCGGCGACCCGCTTCACCGTTCTGCCGCTCGTCACCGGCGCGGCCGAGCGGCGCCAGATGCTGCGCGGCGCCATCATGCTGACGGGCTTCGCCACCGCGTTCGGATTCATTGTCATCGGCACCCAGCGCCAGCCGTTGCTCGTGCTGCTCGCCTATGCGCTGACCTGCTGCGTCTGGACGCCGATGGTGCCGCTGACGGACGCCTATGCGCTGCGCGGTGTGGCGCGTTACGGGCTGAATTACGGGCCGCTGCGGCTGTGGGGCTCGGCCGCCTTCGTGGTCGGCGCGCTCGGCAGTGGGCTGCTGTTCGGCTATATCGCCGAAGCCCAGCTGATCTGGATCATCGCTGCCGTCACTGTAACAGGCGCGCTCGTGAGCTTGACGCTGCGGCCGCTGGACCGGGCCGCTGCGACCTCGGCGCCGACGCGTGGCGGGCGCAAGCTGCTGCGCGATCCCGGCTTCCTCGCCATCATCGTGTCCTCGGCGCTGATCCAGAGCAGCCACTCGGCCTATTACATCTTCGCGTCGATCGCCTGGCAGCAGGCGGGCCTCAGCGGGCTCACGATCGGAGCGCTCTGGACCATCGGCGTCGTCGCCGAGATCGTGCTGTTCGCGCTGTCGCCGCGCTTCGCGCTGCCGCCGGCCGTGCTGGTGGTGATCGCCGCGGTCAGCGCGGTGGCGCGCTGGACCATCACCGCGTAGAATCCTCCGCTGCCGATCCTTGCCGTGGTCCAGCTCGCTCACGGCCTGACGTTCGGGCTGACGCAGGTCGGCATCATGGGGCTGATGGTGCATCAGGTGCCCGCGCACATGATCGCGCGCGGGCAAGGTTATCTCACCGCCTGCGGCGGCATGTTCGCGAGCACGACGGCGATCCTGTGCGGCATGGTCTATGCGCGCTACGGGCAGGGCGTCTACCACATGATGGCCGCGATGGCGGCCACCGGCGGGCTCGTGATGTGGCTGGCGCGGCACCGATTCACCCATTATCCCCAGAGCGCGGGCTCCGGCGGATAGACCAGGCTGCCGTCGTAGCGCAATCCGTTGTCGCGGTCGCGCGCCAGCAACAGTGGGCCATCGAGATCGACGAAGCGCGCGGCTTGCGCGATCAGCATCGCCGGCGCCATCGACAGCGAGGTCGCGACCATGCAGCCGATCATGATCTCGAAGCCGAGCCCGCGCGCGGCATCCGCCATCTCAAGCGCCTCCGTGAGTCCGCCGGTCTTGTCGAGCTTGATATTGACGGCGTCATAGCGGCCGCGCAGGGCCTCGAGCGAGGCGCGGTGATGCACGCTCTCGTCGGCGCAGACCGCGACCGGCCGCTTGATCCGCGACAGCGCCTCGTCCTTGCCTGATGGCAGCGGCTGCTCGATCAAAGTGACGCCGGCGTCGGCGCAGGCCGCGAGGTTGGCCGCAAGGTTGTGCTCGGTCCAGGCCTCATTGGCGTCGACGATCAGCTCGGATCTGGGCGCCGCCTTGCGAACCGCCCTGATACGGTCTCCATCGCCGTCGCCACCCAGCTTGATCTTGAGCAGGGCGCGATGGGCGGCCTTGGCGGTTGCCTTTGCCATTGTCTCGGGGGATCCCAGCGAAATCGTGTAGGCGGTTGTGCAGGGCTTGGGCGCGGGCCGGCCCAGCAGGTTCCAGATACGCTCGTCCGCAACCTTGGCCGCGAGGTCCAGCAATGCGCAATCCAGCGCGTTGCGAGCGGCACCCGCTGGCATCCGCTCCTGCAATGCGCTGCGGTCCATGCCCATGGCCAGCGGCTCCTGCATCGCCAGAACCGCCTGCAGCGTCGCTTCCGGTGTCTCGCCATAGCGCGGATAGGGCACGCATTCGCCGCGACCGGTCAGGCCGCCCTGGCTGATCTCGGCGACCACGACGACCGCTTCGGTCTTGGCACCGCGGCTGATGGTGAAGGAGCCTGCGATCGGCCAGCGCTCGATGTGGGCAGAAAGTATTCGGGAGGGGGTGGAAGTCATTTTAAAGTCTACTATTTCCTGAACCGTATGCTTGCGACTTGCAACCAATTATGGCTGGTTAGTGACAGATTCGACAAGGCGACCCGGGAGCGCCGGTGACCGGCTTTTCGAGCGGCCGACCAGCCGAGGGGTGGCAAGGTGAGCGGTGACCCGATACTGGAGCGGATTGCTCAGGGCGAGGGATTGGCGTTGTGCGCGTCCGGCAACTGGACGGCCCGATTTGCCCCCGTGCTCGAACGAATCGTCTCCGACGCCGAGAAGCTGCGCGGCAGCCGTCCGAACATCTTCATCGACGTCTCGCAGGTCGCCAAGCTCGATACGTTCGGCGCCTGGCTGATCGAGCGGCTGCGCCGCAGCCTCAGCGACCCCAGCGCCGAAGCCAAGATCGCCGGGCTCTCGGCCGATTACTCGACGCTGGTGGACGAGGTCCGCCGCGTTGGTGCCGTGCCCAAGGTCGACAGCGATCCGCTCTCGGTCACCGGGATGTTCGAGCAGATCGGCCGCACCGTGGTCGGCATCGGCGGCACCATCCTCAGCCTGGTCGACATGCTCGGCGCCGTGATCGCCGCGGCGGGCAAGGTGCTGATCCACCCGCGCAGCTTCCGCTTGACCTCGACGGTCCATCACCTCGAGCAGGTTTGCTGGCGCGCGGTGCCGATCGTGGTGCTGATCACCTTCCTGATCGGCTGCATCATCTCCCAGCAGGGCATTTTTCATTTCCGGCAATTTGGTGCCGACATCTTCGTGGTCGACATGCTGGGCGTGCTGGTACTGCGCGAGATCGGCGTGCTGCTGGTCGCGATCATGGTCGCGGGCCGTTCGGGTTCGGCCTATACCGCCGAACTCGGCTCGATGAAGATGCGCGAGGAGATCGACGCGCTGCGTACCATGGGTTTCGATCCGGTCGAGGTCCTGATCCTGCCGCGGATGCTCGCGCTTGTGCTGGCGTTGCCGATCCTCGCTTTCCTCGGCGCGATGGCCGCGCTCTATGGCGGCGGCCTGGTTGCCTGGCTCTATGGCGGCGTCGATCCGGAAGCGTTCCTGCAGCGGCTGCGCGACGCGATCTCGATCGATCATTTCATCGTCGGCATGATCAAGGCGCCGGTCATGGCCGCCGTGATCGGCATCGTCGCCTGCGTCGAGGGGCTTGCGGTGCAGGGCTCGGCGGAGTCGCTCGGCCAGCACACCACTTCGTCGGTGGTGAAGGGGATATTCTTCGTGATCGTGATGGACGGCGTGTTCGCGATCTTCTTCGCCTCGATCGGAATGTGACCATGGCGGAACAGGAGCTGGACGCCATCATCCGGGTCCGCGACATTACCGTGCAGTTCGGCAAGACGCGCGTGCTTGACGGCCTCAACCTCGATGTGAAGCGTGGCGAGATCCTGGGCTTCGTCGGTCCGTCCGGCGCCGGCAAGTCGGTGCTGACCCGTACCATCATCGGGCTGGTGCCAAAAGTCTCCGGCAGCATCGAGGTGTTCGGCATCGATCTCGATGCCGCCGGTACCGCCGAGCGGCGCGGAGTCGAGCGGCGCTGGGGCATCCTGTTTCAGCAGGGCGCGCTGTTCTCCTCGCTCACGGTGCGGCAGAACATCCAGTTCCCGGTGCGCGAATATCTGCGCGTGTCGCAACGGCTGCTCGACGAGATCATGGTCGCCAAGCTCGGGATGGTCGGCCTGAAACCGGAAGTGGCCGACCGCTATCCGTCAGAACTCTCGGGCGGCATGATCAAGCGTGTCGCACTGGCGCGCGCGCTCGCGCTCGATCCGGAGCTGGTATTCCTCGATGAGCCGACGTCGGGCCTCGATCCGATCGGCGCGGGCGATTTCGACGAGCTGGTGCGTACCCTGCAGCGCACTTTGGGGCTGACCGTTTTCATGGTAACCCACGATCTCGACAGTCTTTATACCGCCTGCGACCGTATCGCCGTTTTAGGGAACGGTAAGATCATTGCAGCAGGATCGATCGCCGACATGAAGGCGTCGCAGCACCCATGGCTGCAGCAATATTTCAATGGCAAGCGCGCCCGCGCCGTTGTGGGCTAGCGCATGATCCCGAAAGTGGAGGCCGGTTTTCGGACGAGGTCATGTGCCAACAGGTAATTCGACGGGCTCTGGTGCAGCGCAGCGGCGACGGAGCCCAAGAGGGATTGAGAGTGATTGAGAGTAATTGATGGAAACGCGGGCGAACTATGTGCTGATCGGAGTCTTCACGCTGGCGGTGATCGCGGCGGCGTTCGGCTTCGTGCTCTGGTTTCAGAGCCTGCACACCACCAAGGCGCGCAGTCCGCTCCGGGTGATCTTCGAGGGTCCGGCGTCGGGCCTGCGCAACGGCGGCGCCGTCAATTTTAACGGTATTCGGATAGGGGAAGTCGTTTCGGTGAAGCTCGACAACCCGCGTCGGGTGGTTGCGCTCGCAATGATCGAGAACAACGCCCCGATCCGCAAGGACACCCTGGTCGGCCTCGAATTCCAGGGCCTGACCGGCGTTGCCGCGATCTCGTTGAAGGGTGGCGAGGAGGCCGCGCCACCGGTGCCGCTCGACCAGGATGGCGTCCCCGTCCTCACCGCTGATCCGAACGCGCTACAGGACGTCACCGAGGCGATCCGCGCCACCTTGCAGAATGTCAACCGCATCGTCGCCGACAATCAGGAATCGGTGAAGAATTCGCTGCACAATGTCGAAATCTTCACCGCGGCATTGGCGCGCAATTCCGAGAAGATCGACAACGTCATGCTCAAGGTCGACGGCGTGATGGGCAAGGCTGACAATCTCATGCTCGGGCTGAACGCAATCGCGGGCGGCAACAATGGCGGCGAACTCAGTTTGATGGTGAAGTCGATCCGCGACCTCGCCGAGGATCTCGACAAACGTTCCAACGCCCTGATCTCCGACGGCCGCCGGACGCTCGGCGACATCAGCCGCGCCGTGAACAATTTCGATCGCAACCCAAGCCGGGTGATTTTTGGTGGCAGCAACAACGCACCGGAGCCGGCTCCTGCGGCAGCACCGGTTGGGCCGAGGCGGCGGCAGTAGGGCGTTTACGCATGCGGCCCGTATGACGGTGAAGGGCGTCAGCCTAACCAATGCTCAGCGCGGCGCCCTCTGTAGAAAGGCACTGGATGTTCTCAGGATGGCCATGGGGCCGACGACTAAGGCGGGGATAGCGGCAGCCGTGCTAAACAGCCCATGACGCAGGACGCTTCCCCTGCTGACGTGCAAGGCATTGCGGGAGCGAGGGCTGTGCTTACAGGATTTCGGAATATTAGAATAATACCTCTGATTTGCCCGGCGTGTCAAGTTGGTCGAACGCCGTCCGCCGGCGGCTACTTTGCATGGGGTTGTTTTCGATATTTTGTGAACGCGCCCTTGCGACGGCCCTTGCGGGGGAGGTGCACCGAGGTTGCGGCCAGACCGATCCGACCCAATTTCAATGGTCTCAGGCGGCGCATCCACGCATCGGTCAAAAGCAAAACGGAGGCATCGCGGCCTCCGTTTCTCGTCTGCGATTGACCTCGCCGTTACCCCAGCCGACCCGCCGCATGCGCGAGCAGCGTGTACACCAGGCCCGTTTCCGAGGTCAGGTGGTTGCGCAGCTCCTGCGGGCCGCGGCCGTCGCGGGCGACTTCGTCGAGCAGGCGTTCGAACTCGCCGATGTAGCGGTCGACCGTCTGCTTGAAGCCGCGGTCGGAGCGATACTTGCGGGCTACTTCATCGAACGCCTTCTGGCCGGCCGGCGTATAGAGGCGCTTGGAGAACGCCTTGTTCTCGCCACGCTGGTAGCGGTCCCACATCTCGGCGGCGAGGTTGCGGTCCATCAGCCGGCCGATGTCGAGCGACAGCGCGTCCAGCGGATTGGCGGCAGCCTGCGGCGCCGGGCGCGGACGCGGGGCCTCGCGGCTCGGCGCGGGCGGCGGCGGCGGTGCATCGCTGCGATTGAGCAGGTCGGACAGCCAGCCGTCGCGGCCGTTGTCGGAGCTCGCCGGGCTGACCGGCGGCGCTTCGGTGCGGCGCGAACTCTGCATGCCCAGATCGGGCGGCGGCAGCGTCGAGGCGCTGTTGCCGTTGTCACGTATGCCGTTGTCACGCATGCCGGTGTCGCGCATCCGCGTCTCGGCACGGCCTCCGCCCGCGGCCGCCATCAATGGCTCCTCCTGGCGGACGCTGGCGCGATTGGCGCTGACGACGTCGAGACCACGGCCATGATGCGCGACGATGCGGTTGAGTTCGGCCAGCGCCTCGATCTGGTCGACGATCACCTTGCGCATCTGTGCGGTGTTCTCGGCGGCCTCCTGCGGCATTTCGAGCACGCCGCGGCGCAGCTCGTTGCGCGTGGCCTCGAGCTCATTGTGCATCTCGGACGCCATCTGCTTCATCGCCATGACCATCGCGGAGAACTTCTCCGTCGATTCCTTGAACATCGAGTCGGTCTCGGCGTTGCTCTGCTGGTAGAGGTCGTTCATGGCGTCGATCGTCTGCTGACGCTCGTTTTCGGCGGCCATGCGCACCGCCTCGAACTGCCGGCTGATCGTTGCCGAACCGGCGCCCGCAGTCTCCGCCACCACGCGCGCGATATCGCGGGCACGTTCTTCGGCCGCGGCCAGCGATTCATCAAGCAGGTTGGTGAAGCGCGACAGCCGCTGGTCGAGATCGGTGGTGCGCAGGTCGATGGTGGTGACCAGCGATTCCAGCGCCGTCTTGCGGTCGGCGACCGAAGCCGTCGTGCTGCGATTGGCTTGTTCGACCACGGCAGCCGCCTCGATCAGCGCCTTGCCATGGGTCTCGAACTGGCTCGAGAGCGAACCGAGATCCTCCAGCGCCTTGCCGGTCTTGCTGTTGAACACCGTCAGCTGGTCCTCCAGCGTTTGGGTTGCCACGCCGTTGCGCGAGGTGACGTCGTTCATGGCGGACACGAAGTCGGCCACGCGAGTCACCAGCGCGCGCTCCAGCGAGTTGAGGTTGTCGTGGGCGCCGGTCAGCACCTCCTGCAGCAGGATGTTGCCCTCACGCAGCCGCTCGAACAGCGCCACCGTATCGGTGCGCAGGATCTTGCTGGTCTCCTGCATTTCGGTGACGGCCGAGATCGAGACCTGGCGGGACTGGTCGATCGCGGCGCGGGAGGCCTGCTCGAGATCCTTGAGCGATTTCGCCACCGCGCCGGTCGCCTGATCGCCGGCCGAGGTGATGTTGCGCGCAACATCGCCGCCATGCGCCGCCATCGACTGCGAGAACGCCTGGCCGCGGGTTTCGATCGACTTCAGCGCATCCGCGGTGGCGCGATCGATATCGGTTGCAAGCTGGGTGGTCTTGGCAGTCAGCGCCTCGACCAGCGAGCCGCGTCGGCTGTCGACCATCTGCGACAGGCGGTCGGTCTGCTGCTGCACATAGGTGACGATCTCGTCGGTCTTGCCGGTCATCGTCGAGCCGAACGAACTGGAAGCAGACAGCACCGAACGTTCGATGTCCGCCGAGGTCGTCTTGACCTTGGTCGAGACCTCGTTGGACATGTTGACCAGTGCCGCCTGCGCGTTCTGCGCCGAGGTCTGGATGTTGTCGGTGGTCTTGGCCGTGACCGCGCCGAGCGTACGCTCAATGTCGGTGGAGATCGCGCGGATCTGGTTGGCGGCATCACCGGAGGTCGCCACGAACGAGCTCTGGGCCTCGCGGGCGCTGCCGAGGATGGTCTGCGCGGTCTCCGCACTCGCCGCGGTCAGCGTGTGCTCGATCTCGGCCGAGATCGCGCGGATCTGGCTTGCCGCTTCGGTGGAGGTTGCCGCGAACGAGCTCTGGGCGTCGCGGGCGCTGCCGACGATGGTCTGTGCGGTCTCCGCACCGGCCGTGGTCAGCGAACGCTCGATCTCGGCCGAGATCGCGCGGATCTGGTTGGCGGCCTCACTGGAGGTCGCCACGAACGAGCTCTGGGCCTCGCGGGCGCTGCCGAGGATGGACTGCGCCGTGCTGGTGCCGACCGCAGTCAGGGTGCGCTCGACATCGATCGCCAGCGACTTGACGTGGTTGGCAGCCTCCGACGACGCCGTGACGAGGGTGTTCTGCGCCTCGCGGGCTCCGGCGGTGATCGTCTCTGCGGTGCCGGTACCGGCCATCGACAGCAAGCGCTGGACGTCAGCGGCAAGCGCCGTGACCTTGCTTGCAGCGTCGGCGGACGCGTTGACGAGGGTGTTCTGGGCGTCGCGGGCACCGGCGGTGATCGATTCCGCGGTTGCGGAGCCGGCCATCGACAGCGAGCGCTGCACGTCGGCGGTCAGTGTGCGGACCAGATTGGCGGCTTCGGTCGACGCACCGGCCAGCGTACTCTGAGCCTCACGTGCACTTGCGACGACAGATTCAGCCGTGGCCGTTCCGGCAGTCGAAAGCGAGTGTTGCATGTCAGTGGCGAGCGCACGTACCAAGTTTGCACTCTCCGTGGACGCACCGGCCAGCGTGCTCTGAGCCTCGCGGGCGCTTGCGACGATAGCTTCGGCGGTGGCCGTGCCGGCAGTCGAGAGCGAATGTTGCACGTCGGCGGCGAGCGTACGGATCAGATTTGCAGTCTCCGTGGACGCACCGGTCAAGGTGCTCTGCGCCTCGCGGGCGCCGGCGACGACGGCTTCCGCGGTGGCGGTGCCGGCCATCGAGAGCGAGCGCTCGACGTCGCTCGCCAGTGACTTGACCTGGCTCGTGACCTCGGTCGACGACGAGATCAGCATGGTCTGGGCTTCGCGGGCGCCTGACGTGATGGCCTCGGCGGTGGCCGAGCCAGCCATCGAGAGCGAACGCTCGACGTCGGCAGCGAGCGACTTGACCTGGCTTGCGGCCTCTGCGGAGGCTGAGACCAGCGTGGTCTGCGCTTCGCGGGCCCCCGAGAGCACCGAGGCTGCAGTGGCGCTGCCGGCCGCCTGCAACGTGCGCTCGACGTCGGCCGACAGGGCCTTGATCTGGGTAGCGACGTCACCGGAGGCGGACACCAGCGAGGCCTGCGCATCGCGGGCGCTGCTCAGGATCGAATTGGCGGCGCTGGTGCCGACGGCCGTCAGCACGCTTTCGACCTCGGCCGAAGTGAATTTCAGCTGGGCGCCGACGTCCGACGACACGGCAAGCAGCGCCTGCTGCGCGGTGCGTGCACCGGTCTGGATGGTTTCGCTGGTGTTGACCACGAGGTTGGTCAGCGAGCGCTCGGCGTCCTCGACATGGGACTTGATGCCGGACGACAGCAATTCCGCGCGGGACATCAGGTCCTCGCTCGCCTGGCGGCCGCTGCTCTCGATGCGGCCGGCGACGGCCTCGACGCGCGAACCCAGGAGGTCCTCGAACTGCGCGACGCGGGTGTCGATGTCGGTGGCAATGGCGCCGACGCGGCTCTCGATGCCGTGCTGGATGTCCACGAAGCGCGCCGAGATGGTGTCGGTCAGGTGCGCGCTGCGGCCGTTGATGGTCTCGGCGAGGCGGACGCTGTGGCCGTCGATGGTCTCGCTGACGCTGTTGATGCGGTGGTCGACCGCAGCGATCGCCTGCACGGTGCCCTCGGTCAGGGTCGTGGTGAGGAGGCCGAGCCGCGAGTTGATCGACTGGATCGCCTGGGCGGCGCCTTCGGTCAGCTCGGTCGCGAGCGTGCCGAGGCGGCCCTCGATGGTGTCGGTCACCGACTTCGCGCGGTTGTCGAACGTGACGTCGAGGTTCTTCAGGCGGCCGTCGATGGTTTCGTCGAGCGACTTGAGGCGGCTGTCGAGCGACGTGTCGAGGAAGGAGAGGCGACCGTCAAGCGAGGTGTTGAGGAAGGAGAGGTGGCCGTTGAGCGAAGAGTCGAGCGCGCCGATCTTGCCGGCGAGCGAGCCGTCGAAGGTCGACAGCTTGTTGTCCAGCGAGCTGTCGAGATTGGTGACGCGGCTGCCCAGCGTGGTTTCGAACTGCAGCAGACGCTGGTCGAGCGTCGCGGTGATCTCGCCGCCGCTCGAGTTGACGCGGTGATCGAAGGTGTCGACGTAGGTCTTCAGGCTGTCGGCGATGTCCTGGGTGCGCTGGCCCATGCGCTCGACGATGTCGCCGCCGAAGGTCTTGACGGTACGGTCGAACTCCGAGATGTGGCGGGTGATCAGCGCGCCGAGCGTGCCGGAGTCGCGGGCGAATTTCTCGGCGAGCTCGCTGCCGTGGTTCTTCACCAGCTCGTCGAACGCGCTCATCTGCAGCGACAGCGAGTCGTGCGCGGTCTCGGTCTGGTTCAGCACCTTGGCGACCAGCGAATTGACGGTGACGTCGAGCGCCTCGCTCGCCTTGTCGCCGGAGGTCATGATCTGTCCGGCGAGGCGGTTGCCGGCGTCGTCGATTTTGCCGACGAGGTCGTTGCTGCGCAGCTCGAGCTCCAGCAGCAGCGAGTCCGAGGAGTTCTTGAGCGAGTCGTGGACCTGCTCGGTGCGGTCGGAGATGCCATCGACGATGGTCGACGAACGCTGCTCGAACTCGTTGGTGATGCGGTCGACGCGCTCGTTCAGCATCTCGTGGACGCGATCGGCCAGATCCGCAAACTCGTCATGGACGTGGCCGGTCTTGAAGTTGAGGCTCGTGGTCAGCCGCTCGGAGGCGTCGAGCACGGCGCGCGTGGTCTCGGCGCTGGCTTCCTCGAGGCGGTCGAGCAGGTCGCCGCCGCGCTCGCCGAGCGCGAGGATCATGTTGTCGCCAGCATGGCTCAGCGCAGTCGTGATGTGCTGGCCGCGCTCTTCCAGCGCGCCGGTGATGCTCTTGGCAACCTCGTCGACGCGCGAGGCGATCGCGTCCGAGATCAGCGCGATGTCGTGGCGCAGGTCGATCTGCACGCCGGAGATTGCGCTGCGCACCTGCTCGGCCTGGCCGACCAGATTGTCGCGCTGATGGGCGATGTCCTGCAGCAGCGCGCGAATGCGCACTTCGTTGTCGGAATAAGCGCGTTCCAGCGCCGCGACCTCGTTGGCAACCAGGGTTTCGAGTTCGCCGGCGCGCGCGATCGCGCGCTCGACGCCGTCGCCCATCGCCGCGACCTCGCGGCGGATCGCCTGGCCGACCGTGACCATGGAATCGGCGGCGGCGTTTTCAGGCTCGGAGAAGCGCATCGCGACCTGCGCCATCGATTGCGCGATGATCTGCATTTCCTGGCCGCGCCAGGCGAGGCTGGAGAGGAAGTAGAACAACATGATCGGCGCGAGGAACAGCGCCGCGAGACCGGCGAACACCAGCACGCCGCTGCCCTGGGCCATCGCCGCCTGCAATGACGACAGGAAGGCGATGGTAAGGATGCCGCAGCCGATCAGCCAGGCACCGGCGCACAGCGCAAAGAGCGTATAGACGTTGCGGGCAGGGCGGCCCTTTTGCAGCGACTGAAGCAACTGACCGATGGTTTCGCGATCATCGTTGGCTGCACGGCGCGGGCTGCGCGGTTCTTCGATCGGTTCGAACATCGGACGGTCGGTGTTCGCGCGGGGCTCGAATGCGCTGGCCGAGAAATCGGGGGCGGCCGGCGGAAGGCTCGGCGGCGCCACCTCGTCGTTGATGGCGGAGCGGTTCTCCGCGCCATGTTCGCTGATGTTGAGGGCTTCCTGAATGGCAGAAAGCGCGACTTCGGTGGGATCTTTGACCTTCTTGGGAGTGTTCGCCATGTTGAGTCTGAGCCCTCTTACTATTTTACGCGTCGGCGACCTTGCGAATGTCCCCCCGCAAGCTCGAAGCCGGTGCCCACAGCGGAGTGCAAGCGTGCCCGTGGGCGGCTTGTCCGCTACATCCGCAAACATCCTATTGGCTGAGCGATGCGAATGAAATGGTTCGGATTAAGACTTTCTTAATCATCGTTAACAGCTTTGCGCCATAAGGCCTTCTGGGTACTCGAAATTCCGTCCGGACTCCCTCGATTGTGTCGGGATCTTGTCTGAAATCAGGCGGTTTTGCCGTTAATCCTGACAAGAATTCGTTAACCAGTTTCGTGATTGGCTGGGTCCAAACCGCCCGCCGGAAGCGCCGGTGGATATGACCGGGGCCGTCAATGTCACTTCATTTCGAACGGATTGAATGGATGCCATCGCCGCCGCTCGCCCCCGATGACGGTCCGATCGATCTTGGACACCTCCAGCGCATGACGCTTGGCGATGTCGGGCTCAAGCAGGAGGTGCTGGCGATGTTCTCGGCCCAATCGGCCAGGATCTTCGGCGAACTCGCTGCCATGCCGGCGGGCCGGGGTGCCCATGCCCACACCTTGAAGGGTTCGGCGCGCGCGATCGGTGCATTTTCCGTGGCTGACGCCGCCGCGCGGCTGGAAACGGCGTTCTCCACCGGTTCCGATCCGTCCCAACCGCTCGCCGAGCTCGGGTCCGCGATTGCCGAGGCCCGGGCGGCGATCGACCTGATCCTGCGTAGGTCCTAGAATTCAGCGCTTTCAGCGACCCGCCCGGGGCCTTCGCGCCTCATCGGAACCGGCCGGCCCGTTTTCAGCCCCCGGGCGCTAGCGCAGCGCGGATCGACTCGTTATAGGACTGCCGGGGACCTTTCCATCCGAGATCCGGCGTATTCCGGCAGCACGAGCGATCATGGCCAAAATTCACTTTATCGACCATTCCGGCGAGAAACGCACCGTTGAGATCGAGAACGGCGCGACCGTGATGGAAGGGGCGATCCGCAACGCCATTCCCGGCATTGAAGCCGAATGCGGCGGAGCCTGTGCCTGCGCAACTTGCCATGTCTATGTCGATGAAGCCTGGCGCGAGAAGGTCGGCGCACCCTCGCCGATGGAGGAAGACATGCTGGATTTCGGCTTCGATGTGCGGCCGAATTCGAGGCTGTCCTGCCAGATCAAGGTGACCGACGAGCTCGACGGTCTCACCGTGTCGACGCCGGAGCGGCAGGCCTAACGCCTGCTCGAACACGCCAAAGTGCCCTTACGCGACGTCCGGATTGACGCCGCGACGGATCCAGTGCCGGAAATTCTCTTTGACCTCGACCGGCAGCGGTGTCGGCCTGCGCGTGGCCTCGTCGATCATGACGGTGATCGCCTTGGCCGACGCCACGCACCGTCCCTCGGAAAACACCACCTGATCGAAGGTGGTCGACGTCCGCCCGAATTTGACGAGACCAAGCCCCAGCTCGATCGTGCCCGGCCAGTGCAGCTCGGCGCGGAAATGGATGTCGAGCCGCACCATGATCCAGCTGAGCCCTGTCGGCATCAGTCCCATGCTGGCGTCCTTGACCAGCGTCACGCGGCCGGTTTCGAAGTAGCTCGCATAGACCGCGTTGTTGACGTGCCCGTTCGGGTCGAGATCGGCGAAGCGCACATTGTCCGAGAGGCGATAGGGGAAGTCTTCCAGGCGCGGCGTATCGTCGGCGCTAACAGGGGCGTTCACGAGGGGGATCTCCGTCGGTTTCCCGCCCATACAGCCGACTTGTCTGATCTCGGCAAGGGGTTGCCGCGCCAGCCTCTGCCCCTATTATGCATGTCCCGATCCGGCCCCTCCGGCTGGACAGGCGAAAGCCGTCCAGCCGCATTCAACTGAAAAGAAACGGATATGAGCGAAGCGATCAAAACCGATGTGCTGATTATTGGCGCGGGTCCGTGCGGACTGTTCGCCGTGTTCGAACTGGGCCTGCTGGATATGAAGACGCATCTGGTCGACATCCTCGACAAGATCGGTGGCCAATGCGCCGAGCTCTATCCGGAGAAGCCGATCTACGATATTCCCGGCATCCCCTTCGTCACCGGCCAGGGCCTCACCGAGCAGCTGTTGGAGCAGATCAAGCCGTTCAACCCGACCTTCCATCTCAACGAGATGGTGGAGACGATCGAGAAGATCGGCGATCCGCTGTTTCGCGTCACGACCGACGCCGGCCAAATATTCGAGTGCAAGGTGGTGGTGATTTCCGCCGGTGGCGGCTCGTTCCAGCCGAAGCGCCCTCCGGTGCCCGGCATCGAGGCCTATGAGGGCAAATCGGTGTTCTACGCCGTGCGCAAGATGGAGCAGTTCCGCGACAAAAGCATTCTGATCGTTGGCGGCGGCGATTCCGCGCTCGACTGGACGCTCAATCTTCACCCGATCGCGAAACGCATCATACTGCTGCACCGGCGCGACGATTTCCGCGCAGCGCCGCACAGCGTCGAGCAGATGCGCGCGCTGGTCGCTTCCGGCAAAATGGATCTGACGATCGGCCAGGTCACCGGCCTCGAGGGCGAGGGCGGCCAAGTCTCCGGTGCTCACGTCAAGGGCAACGACAATGCGATGTCGAAGGTCGATTGCGATACGATCTTGCCGTTCTTCGGGCTGACAATGAAGTTGGGTCCGGTCGCCAATTGGGGTGTGGCGCTGGAAAACAATCTGGTTCCGGTCGAGACCGCCTCATTCGAGACCAATGTTTCAGGCATCTTCGCGATCGGCGACATCAACACCTATCCGGGCAAGCTCAAGCTGATTCTTTCCGGCTTCCACGAGGGCGCGCTGATGGCGCAAAAGGCGCACCGCTACGTCTACCCGGACAAGCGGCTGGTGTTCCAGTACACGACCTCGTCGTCGAGTCTGCAGAAGAAACTTGGAGTCAACTGATTCCAACCAAATTATGACCGAGGGCCGCGGTACAGGCCGCTCCAGGTGCCAGACGGGTACTGGAACACTCCGCCAAATGGCCGTAGACTCCAGCCTTCGGTTTGTTGATTGATCAGGTGATGACGATGCGGAACACGCTATCCCAATTTCGGCTGATCCTTGCGATCGCGGCGACCCTTGTTGCTGCGGTCCCACTTGCAACCAGGGCCGCTGAGCCCAGCGCGGCCGGCCTCTGGCAGAAGACCGTCGACGGCAAACCGGACGGCTGGTTCCTGGTGGTCGATCACAGCGGCATTTTCGAAGGCGTGATCGCCAAGATATTCTCCAGTCCCGGCGATCCGCCCAATCCGGTCTGCGCGAAATGCACCGATGATCGCAAGAACGCGCCGTGGCTCGGCATCTCCTTCATCCGTGACATGAAGCGCGATGGTCTGAAATACGAGAACGGAAACGTGCTCGATCCGCGCGACGGCAAGATCTACCGAGCGAAAATGACGCTGAGCGATGACGGTCAGACGCTGACCATGCGCGGCTATCTCGGCATCTCGCTGTTTGGCAAGGACGAAGTCTGGACCCGGCTGCCGGACAGCATGATCGCGCAGCTTGATCCGGCGATCATCGCCAAATACCTGCCGTTGCAGGCCGCTGCGATGAAGCCGCCGCCGGCACCGTTGCCCGCGACGAAGCGGCACTAAGATCTGTTGAATAATCTCTTCGCGCTAGCGCTGCTCAGGCGCGGCTGGCAGCGGTTCGACCGGCTGGGAAATGACCTCCGGCACGACCGTATCGAGTTGCAGCACGCTGGCGGCCGCGGGCAGGGCGGCATCGGCCATCGCCGCGTGTCCCTCTGCGCTCGGATGCACCGCACCGCCATAGACCGCCGAGAGGATGCCCCAGGTGGCGTCGTGGATGTCGGTCGGCTGCATCGAGGACGGCAGCCCCTGCGGGTAGGTCATCGCCGCGAAATAGCTGTCATTGGCATCGCGGATCCAGCGCGCGCGCGGCAGGTAGGCGCGATATTCACCGGCACTGCGGCCGCATTTGAGCGGCTGACTGGCGGCGGAGACGATATTGGGATCGAAGCTGTCGCCATTGGCGGCGAAGCAGTCGCGGTCGAACTCCGGATCGGTCGAGGCGCGCGCGCAGAAGCCGTGGCTTGCGAACGCGTCCTGGTGCGCATCGACGAAGGTCATGCGGTCGGTCTGCGGGTTGCGGCAGATGGCACCGGATTCGCACAGCGCCAGCGCCTTGAGCTGCGGCAGGAACTCGTTCTGCACGAAGCCTGAGACGTTGGCGAGGCGCTGCGGATCGGCATTGAAGGAGGGGTGGATCTCAAAACCGGCGCGGCCGCCGGGGCAGGCCGCGCCGCCATTGGTCAATGTCGGATTGGCGTAGGTCGTGTAGATGACATGCGAGAGGTCACCGCCGACCAGCGGCTTCAGCGCATCGCGCAATCGGGCAAAGCCGGACGGCAGATCGTGCGCCAGGGCCGAGCGGGCATCGTCGACGCTGGCCATCGAGCCGCCGCGCTTGAACAGCGTGCGCTCGGTCGGCGTGTCGACGATGACGTCGGCGACGAGGCCCGAGAAGTAGATGTCGTTGGCGCCGACCGACAGCAGCAAGAGGTCGAGGGTGCGGTCTGGCTGGCGCCGCTTCGCGGCGGCAAGCGCATCGCGCAGCTCGGCAAGCTGGCCGTTGACGGTGCCCGCGCAGGTATTGGCCGACTTCGTCGGCAGGCACTCTCGCGCGCGCTGCGAGCCGAACAGTCCGTCGGCGATGGTGGCGCCGGTGCAGGCCAGCGGCAGGTAGGTTACCGCGATATGCGGATATTGCACCGCGAGCGCCAGCGCGGTGCGGGTCTGGTAGCTATAGAGCGAGCGGTGGCAGGCCGAATTGAGCCACAGCGCGCTCTGGCGCTGCCAGTTCGACAGGCTGTCCGGCGCTTCGCAGGCCCGCCCGCCCTTGAAGCCGGCGCGGCTCGGCCGGTAGTATTGCGCGCCGCCGAGATAGGAGCGGAAGCAGAAGCCCTCGTCGGATAGTCCGATCGCACGGTCTGGATTGCCCTCGCCGGAGGCGATGCTGTCGCCGATCCCGGCGATGAATAAATCGCGCACCGCGATCTGGGTCGACACGCGCTGGGTCGCGTCCGAGCCGCTCGCGACGTCGACGGTGGCGACCGTGGTACGGCCGTAGCGGACGCGCAGATTGACCGGTTCGGCGCAATCGAAGGTCGAGGATTGCGGCCCGTCGCCGTCGTCGAACGACCATGCGCAGGTCGCGCCGACCGGGACCGGCCCGGTGAGGCGGACGGAGATCGCGTGGTCGATCGGCGTCAGGTAGTTTTCCTTGACGCCATCGCGGGTGCAAGGCTCGTTCAGACGGCCCTGAGTGTCGATGCAGAGCCGGTTGACCATATTGCGCGCCCAGCCGCGGCCGTCGCTCTGCACTTCCAGCGCCTGTTCCGAGGCCAGCACGCTGCGGCCAAGGCCGCTTTCGACATGGAGCCGGAAGTCACGTTCCTCGCGGAACAGGCGGAAGCGGTTGCGGACCTCCCAGGAGATCTGCAACGGGGCTTCCTGGGCGTGCGCGGCCGATGCGAATACTGCGAGCAGCGCGCCGCCGAGCAGCGTGCCGCAGACCGCCAAACGAAATGAAAATCCAGCCAAAAAACCAACCATGGCGCGTTTGACGTTAGCGGTAAGGCGAAATAAGAGAACAGCGACGGCGGCCCGAAACACCGGGGCGCCTGTTACCGTTTCAGCCGCTTGATCCGCTGCTGCCGGCTTTCGATCGGCTGCCGCACGGTCGCCGAAGCCGTGCAGGCCTCGCTTAGTCTTTTTCGTTCCTGCCATGGCTGCACCACATTGAGCCACAGCTCGCGCGCGCCCATGATCGAGACCGAAATCCCGAACGGGATCAGGAAATACAGGATGCGGAACACGACCAGGGTCGCCAGCAACTGCTCCTTGCTGAATTCCGGCAGCGCCACCAGCATCGCGGCATCGAACACGCCGATCGAGCCCGGCGCGTGGCTGGCAAAGCCGAGCAGCGTCGCCAGGATGAACACGACCGCCAGCGAGACGAAATCGATATGCGGATCGGTCGGCATCAACAGATACATCGCGAGCGCGCAGAAGCCGAGATCGACCACGCCGATGAGGATCTGCAGCAACGTCAGCTTGGCCGAGGGCAGCACCACCTTCCAGCCGTTCTGGCCGAGCTCGCGGCGCTTGTCGCCGCTCAGGAGCCAGACGAAATAGGCGCCGATGCCGGCAAGGCAGCCCAGCGCGATCAGCCGGTTCATCGCCGGCGGCAGCAGGTCCATCGCCGACGCGGCGGCCGGATGCCAGGCCATGCCGAAGCCGAGCACGAACAGATTGCCGAGCCAGAAGGTCAGTCCCGACAGGAAGCAGATCTTGGCGACGTCGATCGCGGTCAGGCCGTAATCGGAATAGATCCGGAAGCGGATCGCGCCGCCGGTGAAGACGGTGGCGCCGATATTGTGGCCGATCGTGTAGCTGGTGAAGCTGGAAAGTGCCGCGATGCGGTAGGGGATGTGGGTCTTGCCGATCGTTCGCAGTGCGAAGAAATCGTAGAAGGTCAGGGTGCAGAAGGCTCCGACCACGCAGAGCGCCGCCAGCGCGATCCGGTGCGGCGCGATGTCAGTCAGCGCGGTCAGGATGATACCGGTGTTGACGCCCTTCAGCGTGTGGACCAGCGTCATGATCGCGAACGCAATGATAAGCACGCTTGCAGCGATCCCGAGCCGTTTCCAGCCGATCTTTTCCTTGAAGCCACGCCCAAGCGCGGTCAGCAGCCGATGCATTCATCCTCCCGGCGGGGCGGTGATTTCAGTTAGGACCCGGTCACGGACGGCGACGGGCGACGGGCAAACGCTCCGTGCGCGATGATCCATAAGGCAAAATCGATGCCTTGTGCAGCCCTTGACAAGCCAAGCTTCTACCCCCGTCAGTCCTCATTGTCATATGGGCTACATATGGTGGGCCGCTTGCGAGTGCGAGTCGCGGCCCAGCTATTCCCTGACAGCATTCCTGAATAGCCAATTTGGCGGGAATAGGCCGTTCCAGGTGCGGTTTCCGAATTTCACGGGTTTCAGGAACGAAGACCGACCGGAAGCTGACCTCGCTGGCGGAAGGCCAGGTCAACCTGCGGGCCGCCGGCTGATATCAAGTCTTAGGTCTATTGAGGCAAAACGCCGCGCGGGGAAAGCTCGCGGTGCTCTGCCTCGATCTCGACCATTTCAAGGAAATCAATGACACGCTTGGACATCCGATCGGCGACGCGCTGCTCCGGGAAGTCGCGCGCCGGCTGGGCGAATGCGTGACCGAGCACGACACCGTGGCGCGGCTCGGCGGTGATGAATTCGCCATCGTGCAGTTCTGCAGCAATTGCGAGCCTTTGGTGGTGTCCGCGCTCGCCAGCTACGTCGTCGAGAAGATCGCGGCGCCCTACGAGATCGGCGGCCATCAGCTCGTGATCGGCGTCAGCGTCGGCATCTCGCTTGCGCCCGAGGACGGCACGGATCCCGACGAACTGCTGCAAAAGGCCGATCTTGCGCTGTACCGCGCCAAGGCCGACGGCCGTGGCACCTACCGGTTCTTCGAGTCCGGCATGGATGCGCGTGCGCAGGCCCGCCGCGTGCTCGAGCGCGACCTGCGCCTCGCGCTGCAGCGCGACGAGTTTGAGGTCCACTACCAGCCGATCCGCGACATCGCCGGCGACCGGGTGGTCGCGTTCGAGGCGCTGGCGCGCTGGAATCATTCGCTGCGGGGGTTGATCGCCCCGAACAATTTCATTCCTGCTGCGGAGGAAACCGGCCTCATCGTCCCGCTCGGCGACATCGTGCTGCGCAAGGCCTGTGCGGATGCAACAGGCTGGCCGGACGACATCGCGGTCGCCGTCAATCTGTCCCCGGTGCAGTTCAAGAATCCGAACCTGGTGACGTCGGTGAACGCGGCGCTGCAGGCATCCGGCCTGTCGGCGGATCAGCTCGAACTCGAGATCACCGAATCGGTGCTGCTGCAGAACAGCGAGGCGACCCTTGCCGTGCTGCACGAATTGCGCGGCTTCGGTGTCCGGATCTCGCTTGACGACTTCGGTACCGGCTATTCTTCGCTCAGCTATCTGCCCAGCTTCCCGTTCGACAAGATCAAGATCGATCGCTCCTTCGTCACCGATCTGGCGACCCGCGACGACTCGATGGCGATCGTGCGCGCGGTGACGGGGCTCGGCAAAAGCCTGGGAATCGTGACGACGGCGGAGGGTGTCGAGACCGATGCCCAGTTCGATCTGCTGCGCCAGGAAGGCTGCACCCAGGCGCAGGGCTATCTGTTCAGCCGGCCACGCCCGGCTGCCGACGTCGCCAAGATGCTGCGCAGGGCCCCCGAACGGTCCGTGGCCTGAGTAAAGGCAGATACCTACGTTTTGCGCAGGGCGAAATAGGCGCCGCAAAACGCCATCGCCGCGCCGAGGCACAGCGCAGCGAGGCCGGCGAGCACGGCGGAAACGGTCGAGATCGCACTGGGCGCCGCCGCGGCCTGGCCGGCGCCGGCCAGCATCAACACGCCGACGACGACCAGGAAATACCGCATCCGCTGCGGAATTTGGCCGGACACCGCGCTGTGCATCAGGTTGGCGGTGAAGTAACCGCCTGAAAATCCGACGGTCGCGATCAGCCACCAGGCGATTGCGGCGCCTGCGGGCATGAATTCGTGCGTATCGGACCGCCACAGGCCGCCGAGATCGAGCCCGTAGCGCGCGCCGAGCATGTGCACGGCAAGCGCCAGCAGCACGCCTGAAATCATCGCGCCGCCGAGGATGAGGTAACGCGGAAAATGGATCGTCTCGGGCATATCTCGCTTGTAGGATAAGCATAACCTGCCGCGCAAGCGTGCGGGCGTTCGTATCGGTGGAAGGCGAGATTGCCAACAAATTTGCCGCAGCAGCCGGAAGCAGGCGGAGGACCGCCGGTCAGCTATGCCTACAAGGCCTCCTTGATTGGTTCGGCGCATCAGTTCGAACTCACCGATGCCGGGCTGTCGTGGCGGATCGCCGGCAGGTCGGGCGTGTGGGACTATTCCGATATCTCCGTCGTGAAACTGTCCTATCGCCCGGTGTCGATGCAGCAGCAGCGATTTCGCGCCGACATCGACAACGCCAAGGGTGGCCGCATCGCGATCTTGTCGATCACCTGGCAGACCGCGACGCTGATGGCGCCGCAGGGCCAACTCTATCGCAATTTCATCATCGCGCTGCATCGCCGGATGCAGGCGGCTGGCAGCACCGCCATGCTGACAGCGGGCCTTGGGCGGAAGACCTATACCGCGGCGCTGGTACTGCTGGCGCTACTTGCCGTCTCGATGACCGGGCTGTTGCTGCGCGCGCTCCTAACATCCGAATGGATCGGCGCGCTGTTTCTGGTCGGCTTCGCGCTGCTGTTCACCTGGCAAGTCGGCGGCTTCGTCACGCGCAACCGGCCGCGGCGCTACAGCTTCGATCACTTGCCCGATACGCTGCTGCCGGTGGCCGCAATCAAGCGCAATGAAACGTGACTTCGTGTGCGCGCCCGCGCGCGGCATCGTCGGCATCGAGATGCCGTGACCGGGGAGCAGGGGCGTGGAGGATCGAAGTCTGCGGATACCGTCGGATGACGAGATTGCCGCGATCAATGCGCAGCACCTGATCGAGACGCCGCTCCGGCCTGCCGACCTGCTGTTCGTGTTTGGGACCCGCCAGGACGTCGCCGAGCGGGTCGACGCAGCGATTCGTCTCTGGCGCGATGGGTTAGTGCGCTGGTCGATCGTGAGCGGCGGCGTGACACCGGGCGATCACCGTTCCGAATGCGAGATCATCAAGGCTGCGATGGTCGCGCGTGGTATTCCTGCCGAACGCGTCCTCGAGGAACACCGCGCGCAAAACACCGGCGAGAACGTGATCTTCTCGCTGCCGGTGATCGACGCGGCGCTTGGGCGCAACACGATCAGGAGCGTGATCTGCCTTGGCAATACGTGGACCGCGCGGCGTTATCCGATGACATTGCAGCGCCACCGGCCTGAGCTTGAGAAGATGCTGGTGACGGTCGACAGTTTTGCGACGCCGCGCGCGCGCTGGCACACCGATCCGGAATTCCGCCGCCGCGTGCTGATCGAATGGGACAAGATCGAGCCCTACAAGGCGAAAGGCTTTATTGCGCAATGGCCGGTCGCTAATGGCCGGTCGCTTAAGGCAAGAATCGTTTCGCTATTCCGTCGAGTTCGAAATCCTCTTCGGTCGCGCTGAGGATTCCCGCCAGCGTCCGCAAGGCGAGGTCGAGTTGCTCCATTGGGGGCGCGGCAAGTGCGAGCCGCACGGCATTGGGCGCGTGCCCGGGCGTGACGGCAAAAGTCGTCGACGGCGTCAGCGCAATGTCGCGGCGGGCCGCGGCCGCGACGAAGGTCTGCGAGCGCCAGTGATGCGGCAAGGTAAGCCACAGATGATACGATTTGGCGTTGGTCTGCACCTCGAAATTCGCAAAGTATTTCGCGGCCACCTGCTGGCGGCGCGCGGCATCGATCCGCTTCAGCCGCGATAGTTCAGCAGCCGTGCCGTCGCCCATCAGCCGCTGCGCCGCGGCGAAGGCGTAGCCCGAGGCGGTCCAGCCGCCTGACCGAACCGAGGCCATGATGCTCTCGCGCAGCCGCGGCGGCGACACGATGAAGCCGAGCGCCAGCCCGGGCGCCACCTTCTTCGACAGGCTGTCGAGCACGATGCAGCTGTCGGGTGCGAGCGCCGCCAGCGGCACCTCGTCGTCGAGGAAGCTGTAGACGGTATCCTCGATGATGGTGAGGCCGAGCTTCTCGACCACGCGTAACAGCTCGGCGCGGCGCTTCGCCGGCATGGTGATGCCGAGCGGATTCTGGATCGTGGGCTGGATGTACAGCGCGGACAGATGCGCTTCGCGGTGCGCCTTCTGCACTGCGTCCGGACGCACGCCGTGCTCGTCCATCGCGAGCGGCACCAGCGTGACGCCCAACCGCGCGGCGATGCCCTTGATAAAGGGATAGGTCAGCGCCTCCACACCGCAGCGTCCGCCGGGCGGAGCGACGGCGGCGAGCGCGGTTGCGATGCATTGCCGCCCGTTGGCGGTGAAGACGATCTGGTCGGGATTAGGCGTCCAGCTCTTGCGCGAAAGAAACTCGGCGGAAATGGTCCGCGCCGCCCGCGTGCCGAAGCTGGTGGCCGGTCGCAGCGCGACCTCGAGCACTTCGGGCCGTTCAAGCCCCTCGAGGCTTTTGGCGATCATCGTGGCTTGGTGCGGCAGCAGCGGATAGTTGAATTCGAGGTCGATGCGGGCGCCGCGCGGCTCCGTGGGGGCCGCGACACCACGCCGCGCCTCGCCTGAGACGAAGGTTCCGCGGCCGACCTCGCCGACCACGAGCCCGCGCCGCAACAGCTCGGTATAGACCCGGCTCGCCGTCGAGACGGCGATTTTGCGCTCATAGGCGAAATGGCGCTGCGGCGGCAGCCGGTCTCCGGCCTTGAGCGCGCCGTTGGCAATTTCGGCGGCAACCACGTCCGCCAGCTTTAGATACTCGAACCTCGACATTATTGCACCGAGAGCAATGTTTTGCTTGCTCCGAGCAATGTACCGGATCATTTAAGAGCGAACAAGCCCGCGATTGTACTGAGGAGTGCGCAAGCAATCCGAGGTCATGACGGCACAGGCGCTGAAAATGCGTTTGCGTCGACGGCGTAACTTTGCCACGCGGGCACTGAAGGAGATGACAATGACGACGGTATATTCAACCGCCATGCCGCCAGCGCGGCTAGGTATGCTGGGCGGATTGCTCCGATTGATCCGAGTTTGCGGCGACGCGCTCACCACCTATTGGGTCCGCCGCGAGGCCATCAAGACGCTGCAGCAGCTCGACGACCGGGCGCTGCGCGACATCGGGATTTCGCGCTGCCATATCGAGACCGCCGTCACCGGCAACTTCGATCGGCTGGAACTGGTTCGGCTTCGTTGAGCCAAAGGGTGCGGTGCTGCGAAGGCGCTGAACTAGTGCCGCACCACCAGCACCGAGCATTTGGCGTAGCGCACGACGTGGCCGGCATTCGAGCCCAGGAAGTAGGTGCGCATCGCCGGGCGGTGCGAGGTCATCACGATGAGGTCGGCCTTCATCGCGGCCGCCTCTTCGAGGATCTCGTGATAGATGCCGCCCTGGCGGACCACCCCCGAGATGCGCGCCGCCTCGATGCCAGATTCGCGCGCCACGATCGTCAGCGCCTCTTCCGACGTTTCGCGCTGCTGGCTGTCGAAATCCGCCGGCACGTATTCGGCGAGCATCACCGGCGTCATCGGCAGCACGTTGAGCAGGCGGACCGAGCCGCTCCAGGTCTGCGACAACGTCGCAGCGGTTGCGATCGCAGGCTTCGCCAGATCGGTATCGGCGAGGTCGATCGGCACGAGAATGGATTTGTACATCTGCGCCTCCTGTCCGCGATTGGTCTGGAGCCGTGCCGCCCGGATCGCACCGGGACGTGTGCCCTCTTTGTCTTGTGACGACGCGAACGGGTCCCCTGTCGCGCACAGGCAACATAGCACGGCGGAGCGGCGATGTCCGCCTGCGTCAGTCGCTTGAGGATTGCTTCAACAGTTTCGGACTGACGAACAGAATCAGTTTGCCGCGGCGAAACGACACCTCGTTCCAGTCGTCGGTCGCGAACTCAAAGATCGCGAGCCCCGAGGTCGGCAGATTGTCGCTGAGCGCCTTCTTCGCGGCCTCGTCGCCGCTGCCGGTCAGCGTCAGCGCGAGTTCGTGCATGCCCGGATTATGGCCGACCAGCATCAGCCGCTTCGGATCGGTGGCTGAGGCCATCCGGATCGTGGTCAGCAGTTGCGTCGGATCGGCGCCGTAGAGTTCCGGCAGGAATTCGACTTTCGGCTGCGGCGCGACGTCCTTCATCGCCTCGTGCGCGATCTCCCAGGTTTGCGCGGCGCGGACGGCGGGAGACACCAGGACCAGGTCGGGAAGCGGCGGATGGCGGCGGATCCAGCCGCCGATCTCCGCCGCATCGCTGCGGCCACGATCGTCGAGGCGACGGTCCTGGTCCTGTCCCGAAGGCGCGTCGGGTTCGGTCTTGGCGTGACGCAGCAGCAGCAAACGGCGCATGGACTTCAATCTCGATTCGGTCGGGTCGAATTAATTCTACAGGCCCATCCCCTGGACAAGGTGACAAGCGCCGCAGCGGTTCGTAAGAAACGCCATGAGCGAGACTTCCACAAGTGCGGCGGACAGCCCTGATGGCGCGGCCTCGCCGTTCCGCGCGCGTCTGGCGTTCGATCTCGACGTCGACATCTGCGTGGTCGGAGCGGGGGTTGCCGGCCTGACCGTGGCGCGCGAGGCGGCCCGGCTCGGTGCAAGCGTTGCCGTGCTCGAGGGTCGCCATGTTGGCTGGAACGCCTCCGGCCACAATCTCGGCACCGTGATGCCGGGCTTCGGCGTCCCGGTTTCGGACCTGATCGAGCGCGTCGGTCTCGACGATGCCCGTGAGCTCTGGGGGCTGGCGAAGGAGGGCGCCGACTATGTCCGCGCCGCCGCGACCGAGGAACTGATCCCGGGTATCGGCACCAGCGAAGGTGCGCTGGAAGTTTCCAATGTCGATGCCGGCGAGACGCTGATCCGCCGCCTGCAGACGCTGGCGGAGGATTTCGCGACGGAAGTCGAAGGCTGGCAGGTCGACCGGGTTCGCAGCGTGCTCCGGACCGGGCGTTATTTCCACGGCATCTACTACCCGAAGGCGTTCCAGCTCAATGGTCGCAAATATGTCCATGGCCTCGCGGCGCTGGCGACGCGGATGGGCGCCCGGATATTCGAGGACACGCCGGTCGTCAGCATCGACTTCACGGGCATCCGCAAACGCATCGTGACGCCGTCCGCGCGGCTGCGTGCCACCCACATCGTGCTCGCCGGCAATATCCATCTCGGCGCGCCGCTGAGGCGATTGTCGGACACGTTGCTGCCGGTCTGGCGCTATGCGGCACTGACCGAGCCGCTCGGCAAACAGCTGGCCGACATCATTGCCTTTCAGGGCTCGGTGACCGACAGCGACGGTATCGACCATTTTCGCGTCGTCGACGGCGATCGCCTGCTGTGGGCGAGCCCAGAGAGGACCTGGGAGGCGCGGCCAAGGCGCTTCGGCGCGGCGGTGCGGCGCCGGATCGCGACGGTGTTTCCAGAACTCGGCAAGGTGCCGATCGCGGACGTGTTCGGTGGCGGGGTCGGCGTGACGGTGCATGGCATGCCCCAGATCGGGCAGTTGCGCAGGGGTCTGTGGGTGGCGAGCGGTTTCGGCCGGCAGGGGCTCAACACCTCGGCGATGGCGGGACAGCTGATCGCGCGCAGCATCCTCTGGGGCGACGACCGCTGGCGGCTGTTTTCGCCGTTCGAACTGGTCTGGGCGGGCGGCGCCACCGGCCGCGTCGCCGGCCATGCCATTGGCCTGTGGGCGAGGGGAGCTTCGTCCGCCGCAGGCGCGCTGGCCCGCTACCGCGAGGGCGCGCGCGCCAGGGAGCGGATACGCGAGGCGCGGCTGGCCGAGGCCAATCTCAAGGCGGGAACCCGGGGTCCGCCACCCCGCCGACCACCGCCGGGTGCCGTGCGGCCAGTGCCGCCGCCCGCTCCGGTGGTACAGGAGGGGGATGAGCCTGATCCCGTGGCCTCGCAAGAAAGTGAGAGATTCCCCGGCGGGCCGATGTAACTTCTCCCGACGGCGGCCGTATTTGATGGCGAACCATGGGCCGTCCGCATCGGAGAAGATTGATGATCGATCGCCGTATCCTGCTCGCTTCCGTCGCCGGCCTGTTCGGCCTGGCTGCCTTCCGCTGGCTGCGCGCCTCACCGGCGCAGGCCGCAGAGAAATTCGAGGTCGAGAAGACCGACGCCGAGTGGCGCGCGCAACTGACGCCGCAGCAATACGAGATCCTGCGCCAGGAGGGCACCGAGCTGCCGGGATCGAGCCCGCTGCTCAAGGAACATCGCAAGGGCGTCTTCGCCTGCGCGGGCTGCGACCTGCCGCTGTTCTCGTCAGAGACCAAGTATGAGAGCGGCACCGGCTGGCCGAGCTTCTATCAGCCGCTCGAGAACGCGGTCGGCAAGACTGAAGACCGTACCTTCGGCATGCTCCGCACCGAAATTCATTGCCGGCGCTGCGGCGGTCACCTCGGTCACGTCTTCGACGATGGTCCGAAACCGACCGGATTGCGTTACTGCATGGACGGCTTTGCGCTGCTGTTTCATCCGGCCGCACCGTCGGCCACCTAACGGACTTTTCCCGGCAATTGTTGCCCGCCCGGCAATTGTGCCCCGGCCTAACGGCCGGGGCTTTTTTTTCAAGCGCATGATGTTGTTACATTTTGTTTCCTGGCACGGCAATTGCGACATGCTTCGCCGGTGCGGCCAATTTTCTGAACGCGAGCGGCCGGGAATCGATTTGGAGAACATGTCATGGGTATCTTCGGCGCTCTTACGACCTCTGTCGGCGGCTTGCGCGCAGAGTCGTATGCCCTCGAAAACATCTCTGGCAACATTGCCAATTCGCAGACCACGGCGTTCAAGCGCATCGACACCTCCTTCCTCGACCTCGTTCCGCAGACTGCGCTGACGGCGCAGCTTGCCGGCGGCGTCACCGCGCAGTCCCGCTCCACCAACACGGTGCAGGGCGACGTGCAGTCCGCCTCGGTCGCAACCTTCATGGCGATCAACGGCAATGGCTTCTTCGCGGTGCAGAAGCCCGGCAGCTTCTCCGATGGCTCGCCCGTGTTCGACGGCGTCGACCGCTACACCCGCCGCGGCGACTTCCAGCTCAACAAGAATGGCAACCTCGTCAACGGTGCCGGCTATTATCTGGAAGGCGTGCCGATCGACCCGACCACCGGCAACCCGGCGGGCTCTTCGCCGCAAGTGCTGAAATTCGCCAACGACTTCCTGCCGGCGCAGCAAACCACCAAGATCGACTACCGCGCCAACCTCGCGTCGTACCCGCTGACCACCCAGCATGACGCCTCGGTTCCCGGCTCCGAGTTGCTGCGGCCGGGTTCGTTCAGCTCCGGGCATAATCCGCTGGTGCTGGGCACGCCGGCAGCGCCTTACACCGACTCTTCGACATCGGGCACGGTCCAGAACAACAAGGCGACGCCGTCGGTGGCCAATACCGGCAACACCGCGCTGTCGGGTGCTGCCGGCACCGACTCGATCAGCGCGAGCTTTGCCGCGGGCGACACCATCACGGTCAATGGCACCGTCCTCACCTTTGTCGCCTCGGGTGCGACTGGCAACCAGCTCAACATCACCGACAACATCTCGACCTTGCTGAGCAAGATCGACACCCTCAGCGGCACCGCCACGCCGTCGAGCATCACGAGCGGCGCAATCACCCTCCATTCGGGCACGTCAGCCGATCTCTCGATCACGACCTCGAACTCGACCGCCTTCGCCTCGCTCGGCTTTGCCGGCGGCAAGGCGATCGCAAACCGGGGCGGCGGCGGAACGGTCGGCACCGGCCAGGTGGTCGGCAACGACGCCTCGACCTTTCGCGACGAATCCATCGCCGGCGGCTCGGTCACGGCCTACGACGTCTCCGGCGCGCCAGTGAACCTGCAATTGCGCTGGGCCAAAGCGGACAGCGCCTCGATCGGCGCCGGACACACCGACACCTGGAACCTGTTCTATCAGGTCAATCCCAATGCCACCGGCACGCAGGTCGCCTGGCAGAATGCCAACGTCAATTTCACCTTCTCGTCGAGCGGCCAGATGTCGCCGGCGATCCCGTCGGTGACGCTCGGCAACGCCGTCGTCAACGGCGTGTCGCTCGGCAGCCCGGTGATCAACTTCGGCACCGGCGGCGTGACCCAGTTCGCGGACTCTAATGGCAACGTCCAGGTGAACCAGATCCAGCAGGATGGTTTCCCCGCCGGCCAGCTGCAGTCGGTCAGCGTCTCCACCAACGGCCGGATCGTCGGCACCTACACCAACGGCCGCAACATCGATCTTGCCGAGATCTCGGTTGCGACCTTCAACGGCACCAACTTCCTGAAGCGTATCGACGGCGGCGCGTTCGAGGCAACCGACGAGTCCGGCGCGGCGCTGTTCGGCAACGCGGGCACCATCGTGGGCTCCTCGCTCGAATCGTCCAACACCGATATCGCCGACGAGTTCACCAAGCTGATCGTCACGCAGCAGGCCTATTCGGCGAACACCAAGGTCATCACGACCACCAACTCGATGGTGCAGGATCTCCTGAACGTCATGCGCTGATCCGGACGGTCGCGCATGCGGCATGAAGTTAGAGGCGAGTAGCAAGTCATGGGTTTGAGCCAAGCCCTCTCCACTGCGATGTCGGGCCTGCGCGCTACGCAGGCCTCGCTTTCGCTCGTGTCGTCGAACGTCGCCAATTCGGAGACGCCCGGCTACGTCAAGAAGACGCTGAACCAGGTCGCAGGCACGACCGGGGACTACGGATCTAGCGTTCTCCTCAACGGCGTCAACCGCCAGCTCGACCAGTATCTGCAGACCCAGCTTCGCACCGAGACGTCGGGAGCGGCTTATGCCAACGTCCGCTCGGACTATCTGGCCAATCTGCAGAGCGTGTATGGCAATCCCGACTCCACGGGCACGATCGAGGACGCCTATAGCAAGTTCCTGACCGCGGTCCAGGGCCTGTCGACCAGCCCCGACTCGCAGTCGGCGCGCATCGGCGTCGTCAACGCCGCGCAGTCGATGGCGCAGCAGCTCAATGCGACCTCGCAGGGCATCCAGAGCCTGCGCGCCAACGCCGAGGCCGGCATCAGCGATTCCGTCAACACCGCCAATAATGCGCTGACGCAGATCGCCACCATCAACAAGCAGCTGCAATCCGGCGGCATGACCGATGCCTCGACCGCCGCATTGCTCGATCAGCGCGATCAGTACGTCACGCAGCTGTCGCAGTTGATGGATATCCGCACCGTCACCAATGACCAGAACCAGGTGACGGTGTTCACCAATTCCGGCGTGCAACTGGTCGGCACTGAGGCTGCGAAGCTGAGCTTCAACGCGCAGGGCACGGTGACGCCGAATACGCTGTACAATTCCGATCCGGCCAAGAGCAATGTCGGCACCATCAGCATCACGTTCCCGCATGGCGGCAGCTACGATCTGGTGTCGACCAACTCGATCCGCTCCAGCAAGATCGCTGCCTTGCTCGATCTGCGCGACAATACCCTGGTCAAAGCGCAGACGCAGGTCGACCAGTTCGCCGCGTCGATGGCAAGCGCGCTGTCGGACAAGACCACCGCCGGCACCGCGGCGTCAGCGGGCGCGCAATCCGGCTACGACCTCGACCTCTCCGGGCTGCAGAGCGGCAACGTCATCCATCTCAGCTACAAGGACAACACCACCGGCGCGACACATAATGTGTCGATTGTCCGTGTCGACGATCCGAGCGTGCTGCCGCTGAGCAACACCGCGACTGTCGATCCGAACGACGAGGTGCTCGGGGTCGATTTTTCGGGCGGCATGAGCTCGGTGCTGTCGCAGCTCAACGGGGCACTCGGCACGACCTCGGGGCTGCAGTTCTCCAACCCGTCGGGATCGACGTTGCGCGTGCTCGATGACGGCGTCGCCAACCGTTCCGACGTGACGGCGGCATCCGTCACCACGACGGCATCCTCGCTCACTGGTGGCGGTGCGCAGCTTCCGCTGTTCACCGACAATGGCGGGCTCTACACCGGCGCGATCACCGCCAACGGTTCGCAGATGACCGGCCTCGCCGGGCGCATCAGCGTCAACACCGCGCTGGTCGGAGATCCCTCGCGTACCGTCGTATACGCGACCAATCCGGCGACGCCGGCCGGCGATACCACGCGCGCCAATTTCATACTGTCGCAGCTGTCGACGGGGACCTACAGCTATTCGGCACAGACCGGCCTCGGCACCACCAATGCTCCCTTCACCGGCACGCTGCTGAATCTCGCAAAGCAGTTCATCAGCCAGCAGGGCGAGTCAGCAACGGCCGCCAAGCAGCTGGCCGACGGACAGGACGTCGTGCTCAACACGCTGCAGAGCAAGATGAGCGCGACCTCCGGCGTCAATATCGACGACGAGATGGCTCATCTCCTCGCGCTGCAGAATGCCTATTCCGCCAACGCGCGCGTGATGTCGTCCATCAAGCAGATGTACGACACGCTGCTGCAGATTATGTGAGAGTTGAATGGCGATCAGCGGCGTTAGCGACAGGACCTCCTATATCGGCTCCACGATCCTGAATCTGCGGAGTCAGCTCAACGACCTGACGACGCAGCTTGCGACCGGCAAGGTGTCGACGACTTATGCCGGGCAGGGGCTCGACCGCGGCTTCGCGCTCAGCCTGCGCGCCCAGATCAGCGGCATCAACGCCTTTTCCGACACCGCGACCAACGTCAACACGCGGCTGAGCGTCGCCAATCTGGCACTGCAGGGATTGTCCAATATCGGCACCCAAGTGAAGAACGCATCGACGACGGCCACGCTGACGCTCAACAACAGTGGCCAGACCTCGGGTCAGATCACGGCGCAGGCCGCATTCGCCAATGCGGTTGCGATGCTGAATAGTCAGTCGGGCGATCGATACCTGTTTTCCGGCCGCGCCACCGATACGCCGGCCACGGTTCCCGCCGACACCATGCTCAACGGCACCGCCACGCAGGCCGGCCTCACGCAGTTGATCAACGAGCGCAAACAGGCCGATCAGGGCGTCAACAATATGGGTCACCAGACCGTCTCGTTGCCGCCGGCGACGACGACGGTGACCAGCGTCGCCGAGGACGGCTCGGCATTCGGCTTGAGGCTCCTGTCGGTCCAGTCGTCGTTGACCGGCGCCACCGTGACGCAGCCGACCGGCACGCCGAAGGCCGCCGCGGTTGATCTTGGTGCCGTCAATCCGAGCAGTGGCGACAAGGTCAAGTTCAATTTCGCGCTGCCCGACGGTACGACGGAAGCGATCGAACTGACGGCGACCACGACGAACCCGCCGCCATCGGGCTCGTTCCTGATTGGCGCCGACACATCAGCCACGACAGCGAACCTGCAAGCGACGTTGAAATCGTCGATCCAGACGTTGAGCGATACCTCGCTGGTCGCGGCATCGGCGATCGCTGCGTCCAACAATTTCTTCAATCCGGTAGCGACGATTTCCGGCTCCGCGGTCAACAGTCAGAACACACCGACGCAGCTGTCGGGCGCAGCGGGCACGGACTCGCTGGCGACGAGCTTCGCAGCCGGCGACACCATCACCGTGAACGGCACGCCGATCACCTTCGTGACCTCGGGCGCGACAGGCAACCAGCTCAACGTCACCGACAGCGTTCAGACGCTGATGGCGAAGATCGACCAGATCACCGGAACCAGCAATTCCTCGACCATCAGCAGCGGTGCGATCGCGCTGCACGGCGCCGATGGCCAAAACCTGTCGATCTCGAGCTCCAATCAGGCGGCGCTCGCCTCGCTCGGCATCGCCAACAACACGACGGCGACCCCGGCGCCGCTGCGCGTCGGCGGGCCGCCGTTCAACACCGCGACCAGCCTGGTGGCCGGGACGCCGGCGAACACCGTGTATTGGTACACCGGCGAGAACGGCACGGATTCCGCGCGCGGTACGGCGGTCGCGCAGGTCGACCAATCGATCTCGGTGCAGTACGGCGCGCGCGCCAACGAGCAGGCGTTCCGCCAGCTGCTGCAGAACGTCGCGGTCTATGCGGCGGTCACGACGAACGCCAGCAATCCGAATGCAAATGCGCAGGTGACGGCCCTGGCGCAGCGAGTCTCGGCGAAGCTCGCTCCGCAGAATGGCCAGCAGCAGATCCAGGACGTGCAGGCAGAACTCGCCGGAGCTCAAACGTCGGTCAAATCGGCGACGGACCGCCAGACCCAGCTCAAGGGGATGGCGCAGACGATGCTCGACTCGATCGAGGGCGTCAACCAGGACGAGGTCGCGACCAAGATCCTGGCGCTGCAGACGAGCCTGCAGGCGTCGTACCAGACCACGTCGATGCTGTACCAGACGACGCTGCTCAAATATCTGCCGATCGGCTGACCGGTGAGTTCGAGTCCGAAAAGCAAAAAGGCCTCCGTGTGGAGGTCTTTTTTTGTTGTCAGTGCGAGTAAGCGCTCACGCGCTCTTGCGGGTATCGTCCTGATCGGCGGCTTGCAGGCTCCGCGCGCTTTCAAGCAGCTTCTCTTCGTGACCGATCAGCTTCTTCGATTCCTTCAGGGCGTGATAGAGATCGCCGTTGAGGATGCAGTTGTTGATGCCTTCGATGAACGGCCAGGCGCTTGGCGTCGCGGTGAGAATGTCGCGCACCAGGCTGAAATAGGTCGGATGGTGCGCCATCGGGTCCGGCGACAGGTACATCAGCTGGACGGCGAGGTAGACGAGCTTCGCCGGCGTGTCGGCGGTCTCGGGCGTCAGGATGTCCTTTTCGCGCAGGATCGGAATCCGGTCGCCGTCGATCAGGAGACGGGCGCGCTGATCGGTGTTGGTGATCACGCAATTGCCGACGATGATGCGCTCGTTGGGCTTGAGTTCGACCTTCAAGGCCATGACCGTTCTCCTTTGCCGCCGGCTGCTTAGGACGTCGTTGCAGCAAATCGGATGTGATGTCGGCTCTGCTTAGCAGTCGCCATTGCGGCTGTGGGCGGATGCTGCAGCGATCCTTTCCCATGATGGTTAACGCTTGGTAAATCAGGCTTGGGCGGTGGGGCCGGGCAGGAATTGGCGGCCGTCTCAGTAGTTTTCGGGGTCGAATTCGCCTGGTCGCAGCAATTTTATTCTCGGGCATTTGTCTTAAATGCCGCCGCGGAGATTTCTGTTTCCTTGGCGGCTTGTGCGGAGGATTGGCGATCCGCCCGATCAGAAAGGATTGGAGCGGTCGTTCCCTCAGTTTCACACCAGAAAGGTATGAAAATGTCCAATCTCGTTCTCTCCGCGTCGGTTCGTCAGAACCTGCTCTCCCTCCAGTCAACCGCCGATCTGCTCTCGACCACGCAGAACCGTCTCGCCACCGGCAAGAAGGTCAATACGGCGCTCGACAACCCGACCAACTTCTTCACCGCGCAATCGCTGGACAACCGTGCCAGCGACATCAACAACCTGCTCGACGGCATCGGCAACGGCGTGCAGGTCCTGCAGGCGGCCAACACCGGCATCACCTCGCTGCAGAAACTGGTCGATACTGCGAAGTCGATCGCAAACCAGGTGCTGCAGAGCCCAGTCGGGTACACGACCCGGTCGACCGTCAGCTCCGCGGCGGCGCTCGGCGGCACGGCCGCGAACCTCGTCGACGCCACTACCATAAAGAGCGGCGACGTCCTGTCTGTCGCGGCGTCTGCCGGCCAGCCCGCCTTCACCTTCACCTTCGGTGCGAGCAACTCGCTTGCGCAGTTGAATGCGTCGCTGGCAGCCAGCAATTTGACCGCCAGCCTCGACAGCTCGAACAAGCTCGTGATCACCACGACGAACGATGCGGCCTCTTCGACGATCGGCGCTGTGACGCTCAGCACCGGCGGCGGCACCGCGACGTTTGGTACCGCGACCGCTCCGGTCGCCGATCAGGCCTCGCAGTCGGCGCGCGCCGGTCTGGTGGCCCAATACAACAACACGATCGCGCAGATCACGACCACAGCTCAGGATGCTTCGTTCAACGGTGTTAATTTATTGAATGGCGACAGCCTGAAGCTGACCTTCAACGAAACCGGCAAGTCCACGCTCAGCATCACCGGCGTGACCTTCGGTGCTTCGGGCCTGGGTCTGGGCTCGCTGACGTCGGGGACCGATTTCCTCGACAACAACTCGGCGAACAAGGTGCTGACCGCGCTGGGCTCGGCGAGCTCCACGTTGCGCAGCGAAGCCTCGACCTTGGGTTCGAACCTGTCGGTGGTGCAGATTCGCCAGGACTTCTCCAAGAACCTGATCAACGTGCTGCAGACCGGTTCGTCCAACCTGACGCTGGCCGATACCAACGAGGAAGCGGCGAACAGCCAGGCGCTGTCGACCCGCCAGTCGATCGCGGTCTCCGCACTGGCGCTCGCCAATCAGAGCCAGCAAAGCGTGCTGCAACTGCTCCGCTAAGCGACCTCACAAGCGGTTTCGAAGCGGCGGGGGAAACCCCGCCGTTTTTCTTTGGCGGCGCAGCAGCGTCGGTTGTTGCCGCGCGAAAGGCACATTTGGTAACGGCTGCTAACCATATTTAAATGCGTTTCTGGCATATAAATCGAGAAACGTTTGCAGTCTCGCGGCCCAAGAAATTCGCTTCCACCGAGGTCATTGAATGTCGAATGCAGCTAAGGCCTACGCCCGCACGTCCACGACGACGGCGTCTCCACGTGAAATCGAAGCGCAGGCGTTGTTGAAGGCGGCCCGGCAGCTGCAGGACGTCCAGACCAACTGGACCGGTCCTGGCAAGGAGATGGACAACGCGCTGCTGTTCAACCGCCGCCTGTGGTCGATCTTCATTAGCGCGGCCGAGGGCGACGACAATCCGCAGCCGCTCGAGATCCGGCAGAACATCGCCAATATCGGCGTGTTCGTGATGAAGCAGACCATCGACATGCAGATGAATCCCGATCCCGCGAAGCTGAAGTCGCTGATCGATATCAACTGCAATCTCGCCGCCGGCCTGTCCGGCCGCGGCTGATCGATCTGTTGTCGAAGGAGGCCCGCCATGGCCGATCTGCTGAGCATCCTGTCGGCCAACTTCAAGACCGTCGGACTGACGGTACCATCCAGCACGCCCTACGTGGATGTCGATCCAAAGCTCTATCAGGGCAGCTGGAGCGGCAAGTACGCCAACAACAAGTCGTTCAACATCACGGTGTCAAACGTCTCTGGCTTCCGTGCCAAGGTTCATTATCAGAGCGACGGCACCAGCAAGTATCAGGACGTGCTGATCAAGGACAACGGATTCCGGATCGGTGATACGAAGTTCACGCTGACCCAGTCGGGCACGGCGTTGATCAAGAACGTCGTTAGCGATCCGGCGACCGGATCGACCTATCTGGATCAGGCCTACGCCACGCAGGCGACCTGACGGTTCGTTGTTCGCTGTTCGGGCCCGTTCAAACCTGGCGATCGGTTGCGGGCACGCGCGGCGACGCATCCTTGCTCAGGTCGAGCGTGCGGAAATAGGCGCGGCGGCGCAACGCCGCCTCTTCCGGAAACTGCCGCACCACCAGGTTCGTGCGATTGTCGACCACCTGGTAGACCACTTCGCCTGCGTCGTGATCGATGACGACCTGATCCTTCGTTGCAGCCTGATTTGATTGGGAGGCATTGGCCGCGTTCGAGTCGATACGGACGCGCACGCTCGGTTCCGGAGCGGTGACGCTCTGGCTTGCCGGCAGTTCGGTCGAAATCGCCTTCTGCGTCGTCTGGCTCGCGGGTGATATCATCGGCGCCGCGACCGGTGCGCCCACCGGCTTGATGTTGAAATCCGTACTCATGGTAGCCTCTTAGTGCACCGGCACTAGTTTGCTTGAGTCAAATCCCAACCCTTCCCAATCCGCAACTCTACGGGGAACCTCTCTACAGGCTGTTAGGGAACACGCTGAACGTCGCGCTGATCGGCGCGCGGCGAATTGAATCAAATTGTACGAATTGCGCGGGCGTTCAGAGCGAACGGCTGACGGAGAGCGGCGTCATGTTGCGCGGGCCGGGCGCTGCGCGCTTTCCGGCCGCGGTGTAGGTGTTCGGAATATTGCGACGCTGCACCTCGGCGTTGACGCCACGCACGATCCCTTCGGAGACCGCGTGCGCGGTCGCAAGCACCGTCAAGTTGACCTGCAGCATGGCGCGGAATGTGTCGTGATGGCGCCGTATCGTCGCCACCAGTTCGGGCTCGGTCTGCGACAGCATCTTTTGCATGGATTTCAGATGCTCCACCGCGATCATGTAGCGCCGCGACAAGTCCGCCTTCTGCACCTCGAGCCGCATCCCCTCGCGCACCTCGCCGGCGCGCACCAGCTCGGTCTCCTGCTCGACGACGCCGAGCAGCGCGCTCATCACGTCGATCAGCTCCTTGGCGAGCCTCGTGACATCAGGAGGCGTCGACGTCGCGGGCCGCGCGGCGGGGGTGGGTGCTGGCCGCTGCTGGTGACGCTGATTCATCGTGCTTCTCCTCGGGGGCCGAATTAGCTGTGGTTCGCTTGCTGCATGATCAGCGAGCGGAACACTTCGTTGGAAATCCCGACACCGCCGGCCTTGGCGAAGTTCTTCGCATACTGGTCGGTCAGCATCGACCGCCAGACGCCGGTGCCGACCGTGTCGCCGAAAGGTCCGTCGCCCTTCAGGCCGCTCGTCATCTGCGAGAACATCGAGTTCAGGTACATCGATTCGAAATCGGTCGCGGTCGCCTTGGCCTTGGCTTGCGCCTGCGGCGACACCTTCTTGAGCGCATCCTGCAGCTGGGGATCGGGGTGGCCCTTGAACATCGGCATCAATGCCTCTTTCGGCATGCTGCCTGTGGCGCTTGGGTCCTGCAGCGCAGGATCGGCGCGGCCGTTGAGCATCGGCATCACGGCGTTCTTCGGCATGCTGCTCGGGGTGCTGTTGATCAGGCTCGTCATCACATCACCTCGATGTCGGCTTCGATCGCGCCGGCGGCCTTGATCGCCTGCAGGATGCTGATGAGATCGCGCGGCCCGATGCCGAGGCCGTTGAGTCCGTCGACGAGCTGCTGCAGCGAGACGCCGTCCTTCACGACGGCCAGTTTCTTGCCGTCCTCGGTGACCGAGACACTGCTGCGCGGCGTCACCACGGTTCGTCCGCGCGACAGCGGATTGGGCTGGCTGACCTGCGGGCTCTCCGAGATCGTCACGGTGAGGTTGCCCTGCGCGACGGCAACGGTGGCGACGCGGACGTCGCGGCCCATCACGATGATGCCGGAGCGTTCGTCGATCACGATCTTGGCCGCGAGGTCCGGTTCGACCTGCAACTGCTCTATCTCGGTCAGGAAGGCGACGACGTTGCCCTTGAACTCCTGAGGGATCGTGAGCTGCACGGTGGAGGGATCGATCGGCTCGGCGGTCTTGACGCCGAGATAGTCGTTGACCGCGGCGGCAATGCGCTTGGCGGTGGTGAAGTCGGCGTTGCGCAGCGCGAGCCGAACATTGGGCAGACGATTGAGCGCGAACTCGATCTCGCGTTCGATGATGGCGCCGTTGGCAATGCGGCCGACCGTCGGCACGCCGCGCGTGATCTTGGCGGCGTCACCTTCGGCCTGGAAGCCGGAGATCGCGAGCGAGCCCTGCGCCACCGCGTAGACGTTGCCGTCGGCGCCGAGCAGCGGGGTGACGAGCAGGGTGCCGCCCTGCAGATTCTTGGAGTCGCCGAGCGCGGACACAGTGACGTCCATCCGCGTGCCCTGGGTGCCGAAGGCCGGCAAATTGCCGGTGACCATCACGGCGGCGACGTTGCCGGTGCGGATCGTGGCGCCGCGGATGTTGACGCCCATGCGCTCGAGCATCGCCTGCAGCGATTGCTTGGTGAAGGGGATGTTGTTGAGCGTGTCGCCGGTGCCGTTGAGGCCGACCACGAGGCCATAGCCGATCAGCTGGTTCTGGCGCACGCCCTCGATATTGGCGAGATCCTTGATCCGCGACGTCGCGGCCGCGGGCATGGCGGAACACGCCAGCGCCAGCAGCGCGGCGCAGGCCAGTCCCAATAGTCTTGCCGAACGGACGCCGGGCATCCAGTGCTCCCCTCAAACCTAACTCGCGGAACACGCGACACTCCCATGACGGTGATCCGCCATTAACCATGCGAGCCCTGTGCCATGTTGTTTCGCAGGGGCAATACGTTGATATATCGATCGAAATTCTCGAGTTGCCGTTTCGCCCCGGTTTCCCAGCCCGCGCGAAACTGCCGTGCAGCGGCAGAAATTGCCGGGTCGTTTACGCACCGTTAACCATAAAGCGGCGATGCTCGCGGCGACGACAGCGAGAGCATCACGATGCGCATTTACGGACCGAACGGCACCACGCTTGGCACGTCCACCAGCAGCACGCGCCGTACCTCTTCGTCCGGCTTCTCGCTGCCCGATACGACATCGACGGCTGATACCGACGACGTCCGCGCCACCGCGGCGCCAAAGGCCGCAACCAGTCTCGATGCGCTGCTCGCGTTGCAGGGCGTGGAGGACCCGAGCGAACGCCGCAAGCGCTCGGTGGCCCGCGGCAAGGGCGCGCTCGACGTGCTCGACGATCTCAAGCTCGGACTGCTGTCCGGCAGCTTCGATGCTTCCACGGTGAACCGGCTGCGCAGCGCGGCCGCGAACCTCAAGGAATCCTCCGGCGATCCCGGCCTCGACGCCGTACTGGGCGAGATCGAGCTGCGCGTCGAAGTCGAACTCGCCAAAGCTGGACAATACTGAAGGCCGGGCAGTACTAACTCTCCAGCATCCACAACTCGCCTCAGGCCGCCAGCTCCTTGCGCTGGGCGTCGTAGCGGCGTTGCGCAGCCAGCACCTCCTTCAAATTCCCTTCGGCCCAGTCGCGCAACGGATCGACCGCGGCGGCGAGCGTCACCCCGAGCGGCGTGATCGAATATTCCACCGTGACCGGAACGGTTGCGATCGCGTGGCGGCGGAGCAACCCGTCACGCTCGAGACTCTTCAGAACCTGTGACAGCATCTTCTGCGAGATGCCTTCGATGGCGCGGCGGAGCTGGTTGAATCGCATCGGCTCGCTACGCAACAGCAGCAGGATCAGCACCGCCCATTTGTCGCCGACCCGGTCGAGGATATGGCGCGTCGGGCAACCGGCCGAATAGGCGTCCGGTTTGGGAGCGGCGGCTTTCATCGCGGTTACTCCGGTGTAATCAGGTGACGGATAAGTGCGCTCTTCACACCTACATCCGTTTCGCTATCTAGTCACCATCATAAACCACCTAATCGGAGATTTGAGATGAAGATCGCCATCGTCGGCGCGTCCGGCCAGGCCGGTTCGCGCATCACAGCGGAACTCGCCCGCCGCGGCCACACCGTGACCGCCATCGCGCGCAACCCGGAAAAGATCGCCGACCTGCCCAACGTGACGGCCAAAAGCGGCGACGTGCGTGACGAGGCCGGGCTCGCCGCGCTCTGGGCCGGTCATGACGCGGCGATCAGCTCGGTCCATTTCACGGCCAGCGACCCGGCCAAGCTGATCGGGGCAGCCCGGGAGTCCAGGGTCGGCCGCTATTTGGTGGTCGGCGGTGCCGGCAGCCTCGAGGTGGCGCCCGGCGTCCGGCTGGTCACGACCCCGAACTTCCCGGCCCAATACAAGGCGGAAGCCGAGGCGGGCGGCGCTTTCCTCGATCTGTTGCGCCAGCAGCGGGAACTCAACTGGACCTTCCTGTCGCCTTCGGCCCTGTTCGTGGCGGGCGAGCGGACGGCTAAGTTCCGCCTCGGGACCGACCAGCTCCTGACCGCAGCCGACGGGAAAAGCTCGATCTCGTTCGAGGATTTCGCAGTTGCACTCGCCGACGAAATCGAGCGCCCGGCCCATCTCCGCCGGCGTTTCACGGTCGGCTATTGAGGCGGCGGGGTGGCTCCCGGCCGGGGCGGATAGTTTTGCCTGTGCAAGGCCTTGGGGGTACCCCCCGTTTCCCGGTGGCAGGCATTGTCTGTCACATGTCATGGCTATATAAGGCGCCGCGCGGAGAGGTAATTTCCTCTCCGCCTGACAGGGACATGGCTGCCTTTGGAAAAGCTGAAGAACTACCGGCCGACTGAAAAAGAGCCTTTCATGAATGAGCGGCAGCGCGACTATTTCCGCGCCAAGCTCCTGGCCTGGAAGGACGAGATCCTCCGCGAATCGAAGATCACGCTGCAGACGCTGCAGGAAGAAAACGTCAATCATCCCGACCTTGCCGACCGCGCGTCTTCGGAGACCGACCGCGCGATCGAGCTTCGCGCCCGCGATCGTCAGCGCAAGCTGATCTCCAAGATCGACGCAGCACTCCAGCGTATCGAAGACAACACCTACGGCTATTGCGAGGAAACCGGCGAGCCGATTTCGCTGAAGCGGCTCGAAGCCCGTCCGATCGCGACGTTGTCGGTGGAAGCGCAGGAACGCCACGAGAAGCGCGAGAAGGTCTACCGCGACGAGTAGTGGCGGCTGATCGCCACACACTGATCCCGGCGCGCGCCGGTTGTAGGGTCGCGCTGCCATGATGACACGTACTCTCAACATCGCTTCGGTCTTTTTCCTGGGCTGATTGCGCTTCCACCCGGAAGCACTGATCGGCCCCGCGCGCTTTGGCTTGCGGGATTCCAGTGAACCGAATGAGCCGGCCAGACTTCGCGTATCGCGGAGTTCCGATGGATGCGGCGCGCGCTTGGCACGGGCTAGGCAACGGACCGCCAGATGACACTCAGGCCATCCCGGCTCCGAGTGTCGCCTCGCTTGTCACCGCGCTCTGGCCGATGCCGTAGGTCTTTGACCACGCCAGCAATTCGCGGAATGTCGGCAACAGACCCCACGCCAGGTCGGTCAGCTCGTACTCGACCTGCAGCGGCTTTGCGGCGAGCAACTTTCGCGAGACCAGCCCGTCGCGCTCGAGCTCGCGGAGTTGGGCCGTCAGCATATGCTGGGTAATCGGCGCGAGCGCGCGGCGCAGTGCACCGAACCGCACGCCGCCGTCGACCAGCGTGCCGAGAATTTCGAGCTTCCACTTGCCGCTCAGCGCGCGGATCGCCTGCCTGAACGTGATCAGCGCGGCAGGATCGGGGCAGCCGCCGCAATCGGGGCTGTCACACTCTTCGGTAGTATTGTTTTCCATACCAGTCTCGAAATTCATCCTACTTGTGCAGGTTCAAATAGTGACCAGATGCGGCCTGTGCAGGCTGGGCGGCGCGATATTGGCGCCGCCGGGCAAACACGGAGGGCGACGAAATGAGCACGGTTTTGGTCACGGGCGGGTCGGGGTTCATCGGGGCGCACGTCATCCTGCAGCTTCTTGCCGCCGGGCACGAGGTGCGGACCACCGTGCGCAACCTTGATCGTGGCAAGGATGTGGTCGCGATGTTGCGCGAGGGCGGCGCAGCCGCGCCCGACAAGGTCAGCTTCGTCGCCGCCGACCTGACGCGCGACGAGGGCTGGCGCGCGGCGGCGGCCGGTTGCGACTATGTGCTGCACGTGGCCTCGCCGCTGCTGGCCCACACGCCCGAGGACGAGAATGAGCTGATCGTCCCGGCGCGCGAAGGCACCTTGCGCGTGCTGCGGGCCGCACGCGATGCCGGGGTGAAACGCGTCGTCCTGACGTCTTCCTTTGCGGCGGTCGGCTACGGCCATCCGCCGCGCGCGACGCCGTTCGACGAGACCATATGGACCAACCTCGACGGCGACGGCGTACAGGCCTACCCGAAATCCAAGACGCTGGCCGAACGTGCGGCCTGGGATTTCATCGCGCGCGAAGGAAATGGCCTCGAACTCGCCGTGGTCAATCCGACTGCGGTGTTTGGCCCGGCGCTGGGTCCGGACTTCTCGGAATCGATCGGCATCATCAAGGCGCTACTCGACGGCGCGATGCCGGCGGTGCCGCGAATCTATTTCGGCCTCGTCGACGTGCGCGACGTCGCCGATTTGCATCTGCGCGCCATGACATCGCCCAAAGCGAAGGGTGAGCGCTTCCTCGCAGTCTCCGGTGAAACAATGTCGATCCTGCAGGTCGCCCGCATCCTGCGAGCCAAGCTCGGCAGCAAGGCGCGGCGTGTGCCGTGGTTCCAGGCGCCGGACTGGTTGATGCGGCTCGCGGCGCGGCGCAATCCATTGGCGCGCGCGGCCCTGCCTTTGCTGGGCAAGGTCCGGAGCTCGACCGGCGCGAAGGCGCGAAACCTGCTCGGCTGGAGCCCGCGCGGCAACGAGGAGATGCTCGTCGCAACCGCCGAGAGCCTGATCAAGCTCGGCCTCGTCAAGGCGTGACCGCACGCATTGCTTGGCGCGCTTGCCAGACTCGTCCCTGAGTGCTGAATTGCCCCGAGCCAACAGCACGACAGGGAGGCTGTGCCGATGGACAGGATTCTGGCGGCTGCCAAGGCGATCGCCACCGCCCGCCGCAGCCGCGCGCCGCTGAAGGCGTTGGCAAAGGACGTCGTGCCGCGCGACGAAGCCGAGGGCTATTCCGTGCAGCGCGCGTTGCACGATTTGCTGCGCTCCCAGGTCGGCGGTCTCGTCGGCTACAAGATCGGCTGCACCAGCGCGGTGATGCAGCAATATCTCGACATCCCGCACCCCTGCGGCGGCGGCGTGTTCGAGAAGGTCGTGCACGACAGCGGTGTGCGACTGGCGGCCGGCGACTTCGTCCATGTCGGCGTCGAGTGCGAGATTGCGGTCAGGCTGGCGCGCAATCTCGCCGCCGGCGAGGCGCCGTTCACGGCCGAATGGGTCGCGGAAGCGATCGAGGCCTATCATCCCGCGATCGAGATCGTCGACGACCGCTACGTCAAATGGGAGACGCTCGGCGCGCCGACATTGATCGCCGACGACTTCTTCGCCGCCGGCTGCGTGCTCGGTCCGGCGGTGCCACGCAACACAGCGCCGGAGCTGCTCAGCGTGACCGGCCGCGCGATCATCAACGGCGAAGAGGTCGGTCGCGGCACCGGCGCCGACGTGCTCGGCCATCCCCACAATGCGCTGGCCTGGCTTGCCAATCATCTCGCGGCCGAGGGCAGGGGCCTGCATGCCGGGCAGATCGTGCTGACCGGCAGCCTGGTCAAGACGATCTGGCTGAATGCGGGCGACGCCGTGGTGATGGAGCTCGATGGTCTCGGCAAGGTGGAGGCGACGTTCACGTGAGGTGGCGTCGTGAGCCTGTCTCCGCATAATGATGTCGTCCCTGCCTAGTGCGCAATTGCGCACTAGGCAGGGACGACACCGAATTTGTAGCCGCCTCGTCCGCTCCAATCACACGATCAGCTCGACCTTGCCGTCGCCGAGGCGATAGATGCCGCCGACGACCTTGAGCTTGCCCTGGTCGACCGCGGCGCTGAGGATCGGCGTTGCCGATTTGAGCTTTGCAATGTTGTCGATGACGTTTTGCCGGATCGCATTTGCGAGCCGGTCGCCGGGCTTGCCTTCGGTCGCCTTCACCGCGGGCGCGATCGCGCTGACCAGCGAGGGCAAATGTCCAGGCAGCGTGGTGTTGTCCTTCAGCGATTTGATGGTGGCGTCGACAGCGCCGCAGCTGTCGTGACCGAGCACCATCAATAGCGGAACGTTGAGCACGGCGACGGCGTATTCCAGGCTCGCGACGCTCTCGTCATTGGCGAAATTGCCGGCGACGCGGCAGACGAACAGATCGCCACGGCCGCTGTCGAAGGCATATTCCGGCGCGATCCGCGAGTCGGCGCAGCCCAGGATGCCGGCGAACGGGTTTTGCCCGCCGGCCAGCGCCTCGCGCTCATGCGTGAAGTCATGCCGGCGCGAAACGCCCTCGACATAGCGGGCATTGCCCTTGATCAGCCGGTCCAGCGCGGCATCCGGCGACAGCAGGTTCTCGGGCTTTGGCGGTGGTTTTGTTTCTTTGGCGAAGGCCTGTGGCCCGAAGGCGAGACAGGCGGCGATAGCCCCGGCAGCAAGGAAAACTCGGCGGGACGTTGGCGCGGGAGCGGTGGCTTCGCAAAACTGGCACATCAGGGTTCTCCGTCAGCGAGGGCCAAGCGATTGTGGCTGTGATCCGGCGCGATTCAAGTGTGTTTTTGATCTCGTTGCGGCCAGGGTGCACCAATGCGGCCCCAATCTCACTGTCGTCCCTGCGAAAGCAGGGACCCATATGTGGACGGCCCCGTGGCACAAGAGCTTTTTGAGCGGATCGGATCGCTTGCATCCATATGTCCGGCCTTTTGAGTGCGATCGGTTGGATCGCTGGCCAAGATGGTTTGCGCGATGCGAGTTCCAAACAACCACGCGGCCTGTTGACGGCCGATGGGTCCCACGGACTGTCTCGCATCGTTGCTCGATCGATCGCTCCATCTGCTCCTGCAGCTCCGGGTCGGCTGACGAGCGAGCCCGCCAGCCGGCCAATCTGTTAGACGGCGACTGCCGCGGTGGCATTGATCCGTGCGGCGTCATAACTCTCGCCGGTCGCCATCAGCTTCCAGGCGATGCGGGCCACCTTGTTGGCGAGCGCCACGGCGGCAAGCTTCGGTGGCTTGCGCTTGATCAGGGCCAGCAGCCAGCGCGAGTGATGGCCGCGCCCGCGTCTGGCCTGCTGGATGACCGCCGTTGCCCCGATCACCAGCAGGCGGCGCAGGTCCTCGTCGCCCGCCCGCGTGATCCTGCCAAGCCTGGTTTTGCCGGCGGTGGAGTGATCCTGGGGGGGGGAGGCCGAGCCAGGCTGCGAAGTGACGGCCGGAGCGGAAAGCATGGGGATCGGGTGTCTTCATCACGAGCGTCGTTGCAACGATCGGCCCGACAGAAGGGATCTGCGCCAGACGCCGGCCCACGGCGTCGGAGCGGTGCCAGGCCATCAATCTGGCTTCGATCTCCTGCAGCTCGCCCACGAGTCTGGTGTAGTCGCGGCCCAGCACCGTAAACAGCTCGCGTGCCAGGGCAGGAAGCGTCTCGTCCTGCGCAATCCGCGCCAGCAGCGGCTCGATCTTGTCGGTCCCTTGGGCCCCGATCAGGCCAAACTCCGCCGCATGGCCGCGGATCATATTGCCGAGCTGGGTGCGCCGGGCGATCAATCCAGCGCGGACACCCGTCAGCATCAGCGCGGCCTGCTGCTCGACCGTCTTGACCGGCACGAACCGCATGCTCGGCCGGCTCATCGCTTCACACAGCGCCTCCGCATCCCGACCGTCGTTCTTGTTCCGCGACACATAGGGCTTCACCAATTGCGGCGCCATCAACTTCACCTCGTGGCCCAGCTTGCGAAGCTCCCGTGCCCAATGGTGCGAGGCCCCGCAGGCCTCCATCCCGATCACGGTCGGCGGCAACTTGGCGAAGAACTCCAGCACCTGCTTGCGCGCAAGCTTCTTGCGCAACACAGGCTGTTCCGCCGCATCAACCCCATGCAGCACAAAAATATACTTCGACGTATCCATTCCAATGCGGATAATCTCTCTCACGGACGGCTCCCTTGTCTGAGATTTGCAACAACCTCATTCTGGCACACTGATGCCGTAGGGGGCCGTCCACACCATCAACCACAGGATTGTGTTGTTGAAGTAAGCTGTAGCCACAGCATCGCAGAACAATTCAGAGCTGTGGTTGGGTCCCGGGTCAAGCCCGGGACGACACCGAATTTGTTGCGCGGATTGCGAGCCATACATTCGCGTTCTCGCGACACGATTTGTCCGAGTTTTGCATTTCGTTTGCCCTCTCCTCTAGCAGAGGGCGCAGGGAAAGCCGGGTGCCGATTGCACCCATGGGCCCGCTGCAACAAAAAGCACCGGGGTAGGACCACAGGTGTAACCGGAAACAACCCGGCTTTTCCTGCGCGATGGGTTACGGCTTATACGTGCTCTCCCCGGTGAGACTGGGCTTGCTTGTCACCGCCATCAGCAGGGATGTTAGTCCCTCGCCGATGAGACACCTGCCACTAGGGCGTCAGGCCTGCACGACTTCGCCGTCCGCTATCTGCCACGATCGTCAATCGCGACATCAGCGTCCACCGCATCCCACCGCAACACTCGTGACGACCGCGAAGCGCCCCTCAATCGGGTGAGACGGACAAATCTATAGCACTGAGTTGCACTTCTGAAAATCGGAATATTTTTCGCGCGAGACCTTGCGCCGTCGGGCAAATCAGTGCCATGGCCCAGAATGACGGAGAGCTAGCATATCTGAAACGCCGGTTGACTTACTCATAACTCAATCGTTATAAATATACCCATAGCCAGCGAGTTATGAATACAAATGCCTCATGCTCACGATATTCTGTTCAGGACGCTTGCCGACCCGACCCGGCGGGCGATCTTCGAGCGATTGTGCCGCGACGGCGAGCAGACGGTCGGGGCCCTGACGGCGCGGGCCGGCGTCTCGCAGCCGGCGGTCTCAAAGCATCTCGGCGTTCTCAAGCAGGCCGGGCTGGTGCGCGACCGCCATGAGGGACGCCAGACCCACTACAGCGCGCAACTCAGTGCGTTGGCGCCGCTGATCGACTGGACTGGCCAGATGGCCAACTTCTGGCAGAACCGGTTCGACCATCTCGAAGACCTCCTCAAAAGGATGGACCAATGACCAAACCCCAAACTGAAACACGCTCGGTGATTGTCGAGCGCGACATCTCCCATCCCCCGGAAAAACTCTGGCGCGCGCTCACGCAACCGCATCTGATCGAGGAGTGGCTGATGAAGAACGACTTCAAGCCGGTCGTTGGGCACAGCTTCAATCTGCGCGGCGACTGGGGCGGCGTGCTGGACTGCAAGGTACTGGCCGTCGAGCCGAACAAGACGTTGTCCTACACCTGGAATTTCGCGCACGAGGACGCGGCCTTCAATCTGGAGAGCGTGGTGACGTTCACGCTGACGCCGACGCACACCGGCACCCACCTGCGCGTGGAGCAGACCGGTTTCCAGCCGAGCCAGAAGCAGGCCTACGGCGGCGCCCACGCCGGATGGAAGCAGTTCCTTGGAAAGCTCGATCAGATCCTGGCGCGGCCGGAGTGAGGTGGCGTCACGCTCTATTGCCGTCATTGGCGAGCCACCCGGTCGGCGCGAAGCGCCACCGGATGATAGGCTCCGCGAAAGCAATCCATTGCGCCACGCAAGCGGATGAATGGATTGCTTCGTCGCTACGCTCCTCGCAATGACGAAACTCTATATATTTCGCAACATGAGGAGGTCTCATTGAACTGGAGTAACCTGTTACGCCAAACCCACCGCTGGCTCTCAATCGCATTTACGCTGGCCGTCATCGTCAACGTCGTCGCGATGATCCAGCAGCACCAGGCCGTCTGGATCGGCTTGCTGGCGCTGTTCCCGCTGATCCTCCTGCTACTCAGCGGTCTGTACTTGTTCGCGTTGCCCTATCTGCGGCCGTGGCGGATGCGTGGGGGATCGACCCGGGCATCCTGAGTGTGGTTGCATAAAGCAGGATCAGAATACGGGTACATCCAATGACTCCTTCAGAACGCATCGACCAGCTGATTGCCGGCATTACTGATTGGCGTAGCAAGACATTCGCCAGCATGCGCAAGAGCATCCTCGGCGCCGACCCTGAGATTACGGAGGAATGGAAGTGGATGGGAAGCCCGGTGTGGGAGCGCGACGGCATCATCGCGGTCGGCAATGCCCACAAGGGGAAGGTGAAACTGACCTTCATGTACGGGGCGAGCCTGCCGGATCCCGACAGACTGTTCAACGCCGGGCTGGAAGGCAACGCGCGTCGTGCGATCGATTTCCTCGAGGGTGACAAGGTCAATGAGCGCGCCCTAAAGGCCCTCATCCGCGCCGCGATCGCGTTCAATCAGGCCAAATCAAACAAGCCGGCGAAGAAGGCATCGGCGCCGGCTCGCGCGACCAAGCGCAAGAAGGCATGACGCGCGCTCGCGCATTGCTTCAAGCAAGCAGCGCCTTCGGTTGCAGGTAGTCAGGATTGAAGTCGGCCAATTTCTCAAGCTCCCGGCGTTTCGGCAGCACGACGATGTGGTCACGCCATTCCAGCAGCTTTCGTTGCCTGAGAACCTGCAAGGTGCGGTTGGTGTGCACAGCCGAGAGACCGCAGGCGGCCGCGATGTCGGCCTGGATCAACGGGAAGGCGAAGCTGTTCTCGTTGAGCAACCCGACGAACTCGAGCCGCGCTGCGATCTCGCAAAAAACGTGGGCAATTCGCTGGATTGCGTCCCGGGAGCCCAGGCTTCCGACCCATTGGCGAAAACTCGCGGCGTCGAGCAATGTTTCGCGCCAAAGCGCATGGACGAGAGACGGAGAGCCATCCAGCAACGTTCTGAGCGCGGAATGCGCGATCAAGGCGACAGTGCTTTGTCCCACGCTGCAAAGGTCATGGTCCATCACCGGCAAATACAACGTCATCAGATCGGGTATGTCACCCGGGACATGCAGGGACAGGATCTGGCCACGATCGCCGATAATCTTTCGGCGATACAGGAAGCCGCTGATCAGGACGACGCAGCGGTCCGCGGCATCACCTTCCTTCAGCAGGCAGTCGCGATCACCGAGTGTGCGGATCGTATGCGGGAGCGCTGCCAGCGCCGCACGGTCCTGATCGGAAATGCCAGCGCCGGCCTGCAGGCGCGTCACCAGCTTTTTGTGCATGGCTCGCTCGTCCCCGAAGTTGGATGTAAGCATCGTTTGGTCTGACCGAGATGCTGGTCAGTCAGGCCTGATCCGGCTGCAAATGCAGCACGGGAATTTACTCTTCTCCAGGTTCGAGGCGGTTGGTCGACATGGTGACGGTCGCGGCCGCGACGGCATGCTCGCCATCCCTGACCACGATCATCAGTCGATCTTCGTGCCCCTGCCGTGTCATATCGCGCGCAACGTCGCCCAGCGCGGCCAAAGCCATTTCCCGCGCTGCGTCCACGCTGGGAAGATCTTCGCCGATCTCATCCTTGATGACGCCGTTCGCGTCGCGGTAATCGAAGAAATAGCGGGTCATTCACGGTAATGCGCGGCGAGGGAACTTGTTCCTGATCGCCATGGCGTACGCCTGCCCGCGCCGAAAGACGCCACGGGCATCGCTTCGCGGGTTCAGCCGAAGCGCTTGCTGATGAACTGCTTTGCCATGCGGCGGTTGGCGGGGATTTTCGGCAGCCGCGCCAGACCCGCCTGCGCCGGCGGAGATTTTGGAGCAGGCGCGGGTGGCGTCTCCTGCTGCTGCAGGAACAGCGTGGCCTCGAAGCGCACGCCGGGCGCCTGCCTGGCGGTTCCCGAGCACACCGCGGTGGTGCCGTTGAACTTGCCCGTCAACAGCGCCTCGACCTCGTCGCAGCCGAACACGGTGGTCGGGCCGTCGGCGTATCTGCGCGTCGTCAACGTCGCGGTGAAGCGGTCCTCGTCGACCTCATAGCAGCCGCCATAGGCGAACATGCAGTCGCCGCCGGAAATCGTGCCGTTTGCGAGATAGACGATGCCGGTGCCTTCGCCGCGCGGTGTCCGGAACCAGGCCGCATATTGACCGTCTCTGGGCATGGCGATCATTGCAATTGGAAAACCCTGCGTTGTCCTCTAGCTACGTTGCAAGCGTGCGAACGGCTACTGCGCTTTGTTGCGACGGTTAACGAACCGAAAAAGCGAATGCGCGACTTGTGCCAAGAGGTATTCGGTTGAAGGCGCGCCGCGATCAGGCTGCCTTGTGCACCATACCGTCCCTGTTTTCGCCGGTCATTTCGTCGGTGGTAACCGTGAACCGCGCCAGTTGCGTGATGCCGAACGCGGTGGAGATCGCGACGTCGGCGGCGTCGCGGCCGCGTGCGATCACCACGCGTCCGATCCGGGGATGGTTGTGGCGCGCGTCGAAGGTGAACCAGCGTCCGTCGAGGAAGACCTCGAACCACGCACTGAAATCCATCGGCGCGGGATCTCTGGGAACGCCGATGTCGCCGAGATAGCCGGTGCAGTAGCGCGCCGGGATATTCATGCAGCGGCACAGCGTGACGGCGAGATGGGCGAAGTCGCGGCAGACGCCGATCCGCTCGGCATGACCCTCGGAGGCGGTACGGTCGCAGCGTGCGTGGTGATAGCCGAACTCGATGTGCCGGTGGACGTAATCGCAGATCGCCTGGACACGCGGCCAGCCTTCCGCGACGCCGCCGAACAGCGACCAGGCGAGATCGGACAGTCTTTGCGTGTCGCAGTAGCGGCTGCCCATCAAATAGACCAGCACGTCATCCGGCAGCGCGTCGATCGCCCATTGCCGTGCATCGGGCGCCACCTCATCGGGCCGGCCGCTGTCGGCGATGACGAAATCGTTCCGGATCTCGATCAGGCCCGGTGGAGCGACAAGCCGCGTGCAGACATTGCCGAACGTATCGAGATAATCGCGTGACGCGATGCCGCCAGAGAGGATGATGCGATGCTCCGACAGCAAATCCTGCGCGCGGGACGGATGGACGCTGAGCATCAGCACCATCGGAGTCTCTTGAACGCACTGGAACGCGATGTCGTAGCCTGCCCTGATTTTCAACGTTCACTCCAAAGGTTTGCTTGGGGTTGCCTGCTGGGTTCACTCGTCGATTGGCGGACACCAAGCGTTGGTGATGCGGGTTGGTTCCTCGCGACCATCGGTCCAGGCTGCTGAAATTGCAGGCGCTCGCGGCGCTGAAATCGGCGTTCGGTTGAGGAACCGTTCGCTCTCCCAAGGCGCGCGCGATAAAAAAGCCGCGGCCTCCGTCAGGGGAGCTGACGGAGGCCGCGTTGGTACATCGCGCCGCGCCTAGGTTCGCGACGTGATGTGGGAGCTCATGAAGTCTCTTAGTTGGGCATGATCCGCTTCCGAAAACCGGTTCCCACTTTTCGGGATCATGCCGTTAGAACGGGAGCAGGACGTCCAGCACCTGTTGGCCGTAGCGCGGTTGTTGCACGTCCGTGATCTGGCCGCGGCCGCCATAGGCGATGCGGGCCTCCGCGATCTTCGAGGAGTCGATGGTGTTGTCGCTCTGGATATCCTCCGGGCGGACGATGCCGGCAACGATCAGCTCGCGCATTTCGAAATTGACCCTGATCTCCTGCTTGCCTTCGACCACGAGGTTGCCGTTCGGCAGCACCTGGGTGACAACAGCAGCGACGTTGGTCTGCAGCGCTTCCTGGCGGTTGACCGAGCCCTTGCCGTCGCTCGATGAGGTGGAGTCGGCGGTCAGGACCCGGCCCGGCAGCACCTTCTGCGCCTGGGCCCCGAGTGTCGCCGCGCCAAGGAAATTGGTGACGCCGGTGTCTTCGGTATTGGTGCGGCTGCGCTGCGTTTCGTTGGCGATCACGGCCTTGTCCGTGATGTTCACGGTGACGGTCAGGATGTCGCCGACGCGCGCGGCGCGCTGGTCCTTGAAGAAGGCCCTGGAGCCGCTTCGCCACAGCGAGTTCGGGCTGTAGGAGGCGACTTCGGGCTTTGGCATTGGCATCTGCACCGGCTTGTAGCCGGGCGCCGCGGTCGGATTGTCGATCGAGGCGAGCTTCGGCTGCTCGCCGATCTGGGACAGACGATCGACTGCCGAGCAGCCGCTGGCGATCGCTCCAAGCACGAGAAGGGAGCTGGTCAGGAGCAGGCGGTTGATACGAAAGCGGGACATGAACTTTACTCGGCGTTTGGAGCGACTGAACTGAGCTTGACGGGCGCCGCAGGCTGGGCGGCGCCGAGCGAGGAGGTGACGTCGGCGGCCGGTGCCGGGCGCGGCGTTGCGACCTCGATCGCAACCTGTCCGCGGCCGATCACGGTGCCGGAGACGATGCGCTTGGACTGCAAATTCATGACGCTGACGACGTCGCCTTCGGCGCCGCCATCCATCGCCTTGCCGCGGACCGTGAGGTAGAGGCCGGCGTTCTGGTAGATCAGCGTGACGTTCTGATCGCGGGTGACGAGATCGGGTTTGGCCAGATCGAGGACGCGTAGCGCCCGGCCGGCACCGAGCTGGCGACGAGCCTGCATGCCGACGACGCTGTCGCGCGCCGCGGCGTCGGTGCCGACCTCCGCTTTGGCGCGACGTTCGACCACCACGTCGGAGGCCTTCAGCACGTCGCCGCGCTCGACGCTGCGGGTCAGGATGGCGGCCTCGACGGTCTCGATCGCGGTTCCGGTAAAGCGCAGCTTGAGCGGCGCCGCGCCGGAATTGTTGCCGATCTCGAAGGTGACGTCGAAGCGGGAGCTGCGCGGTTCGTAGCGCACCGCGACCGGCTGCAGCGCGCCGGTGTTGGTGACTTCGAGGCGGAGGTCGCCGGGATCGCGGTCGAAGGTCAGGCTGATATTGCCCGCATCGCCGAGGCCGTGACGGCGCTCGAGCGCGCGCGCGACCTGCTGCTCGAGCTCCTTGTTGTCGATCGTGCGCGCCAGCCGCGTCACCGTGATCTCCTTGAGATCGCGGGTGTCGACGCCGATGACCTGGCGCGCGCGCAGCGTGGTCAGGACCTGCGCAACCGGCAGCGTGCCTGTCGTGCCGAGGTCCGGCGCGCGATAGATCGCGACGGTGGCAGCGCTCCCGGCATTCTCGACGAGGTCGCCGACCCGCACGATGTCGTCGGCGACGGTGATGCTGGCGCGCAGGGTCGGGGCCGCGATGGTATCGCCGCTGCTTTGCGCGACCGCGGAAGTCGTGGTCATGACCGTGACCGCGGTCGCAGCGAGCAGGACCGTGGCAAGGAGGAGCGAGCGGGCGATCATCGACATTATCCTCAACGGAACAGGGCGGAGGTGGACTGCATCATCTGGTCGGCGGCGGAGATCACCTTGGAGTTCATCTCGTAGGCGCGCTGCGCCGCGATCAAATTGGAGATTTCCGAGACCACTTCGACGTTGGCCTGTTCGAGGTTGCCCTGCTGCAAATCGCCATAGCCGTCGGTCGAGGCGATGCCGTCCTGCGGCGGACCGGACGCCGGCGTGTCCGAGAACAGATTGTCGCCGATCGGGTTCAGCCCGGCCTCGTTGATGAAGCGCGTCAGGCCGATCTGGCCGATCGTGGTCGACGCGGTCGAACCCGGCAGCGTCACCGAGACCTGGCCCTGCGTGTTGATGGTGATGCCAGAGGCGTTTTGCGGGATTGTGATCGTCGGCTGCACCGGATTGCCCTGCGCGTTGACGATGCGGCCCTGGTTGTCCATCTGGAACGAGCCGTCGCGGGTGTAGTTGTAGGTGCCATCCGGCATCAGGATCTTGAAGAAGCCATCGCCGCGGACCGCGAGGTCGAGGGTGTTGCCGGTCGGCGAGAGCGTGCCCTGGGTCATCATTCGCGGCGTGCCGACGGTCTTGACGCCGCCGCCGAGGTCGATGCCGACAGGCAGGATGGTGCCCTGCGAGGACGCCTGCGCGCCGACCCGGCTGACATGGTCGTAGATCAGGTCCTGAAACGCGGCGCGTTGCTTCTTGTAGCCGGTGGTCTGCAGGTTCGCGATGTTGTTGGAGATCACCTGAACGTTGAGTTCCTGTGCCGCCATTCCGGTCGCAGCGGTATAAAGTGCGCGCATTGGTCAATCCTCCGGATCAGGTCGGCATTTCGGCGAGCTTTTCGATCGCCGATTTGTGCATGTCGCTCTGCTGCTGCAGCAGCGTGGCAATTTGGGTGTAGGTCCGCGTGATCTCGATCATGCGGCTCATCTCGGTGACGGAATTGACGTTGGACTTCTCGATGAAGCCCTGGTGGATCTGCGATTTGGTGTCGGCCGCCGCCGTGGCGCCTTCACCCGGCGCGTAGAGGTTGGAGCCTTCCTTCAGCAGGCGTTGGGCCTGCGCGAACGACACCAGGCGCAGCTTGCCGCGCACCGAGTCGGTGCGGGCCGTGCCCTCGACCACCGTGATGTTGCCGTCGGTGGCGATGTTGACGTCGTGGTCGGTCTGCTGGAACACGATCGGGCCGGAATTGCCGAGAACCGGGTAGCCCGAACTGGTGACGAGCTGGCCCTGGTTGTTGATCTGCAAATTGCCGTCGCGGGTGTAGCGTTCGCCACCGGGGGTCTGGACCACGAGGAAGCCGTCACCGTCGATCGCGACGTCGAGCGGATTTTTGGTCTGTTCGGTCGGGCCCGGCGTGAAGTCGCGGTAGGTCGCGCGGTCCTGCACGAACGAGACACGGCGGTCCGGGGCGGCGAAATTGTCCTCGTGCGCGCTCGACGACAGATATTCCTGGAACAGCGAACGGTCGGCCTTGTAACCGTTGGTGTTCATGTTGGCGATGTTGTTGGCTACGACATCGATCTGCCGCTCCAGCACCATCTGCTTCGATAGTCCGATCAGAAGCGCATTCTGCATCGGTGGTTCTCCCCTGTGAGGTGGATCCGATGCGAAGCTCTCCCAAGCCTCGAGGTCGGACCGTCGGTAACCTTTGGGCTCTCCCAAGCCTGTCGGTTACGCTTGTCCTCTCAGCGAAAGCCGTGCCAACTGGAAATATGATTTCTTTTGAATGGGTTAGGTGGTTTTCCGGATGCCGGACGGGGCGGCAGAAAGGTCTTGTTGACCATGTTTGCCCGGCAGTTTTTTCCTAGTGGATGGTTAATCCTAAGGTTCCGTTAACCATTATTACCGCAAAGTTGCCGCTATCAGGGCGCGTGTGCGCCGGCGGCATTTGTATCGCGTGTTCAGGCCAAGGCTGGCGGCAATCGCGTTCGCATCCTTCACGTGAAGCGGGCGGACGATGGCGGACGAGGAAAAGACGGAAGGCGGCGAGGGCGCGCCCGCCCCGAAGAAGGGCAAGCTCAAGCTGGGCATGGCCGTCGTCGGCTTCCTCGTCATCGTCGGTGCCGGCGCGGGCGGATGGTTCTTCTTCATGCGCGGCCACGGCGACGAGCAGCACGCCCAGGCGCCGCCGCCGAAGCCCCCGTCGTTCGTCGACGTCCCCGACATGCTGGTCAATCTGGTCGGCGCTCCCGGCGAACGCGTGCAATATCTCAAGGTGAGGCTGGTCCTCGAAATCAAGGAAGAGAAGCAGGCCGAGAGCATCAAGCCGGCGCTGCCGCGCGTCACCGACCTGTTCCAGACCTATTTGCGCGAGCTGCGCCCGAGCGATCTCAACGGTTCGGCTGGGCTGTTCCGTCTCAAGGAGGAGCTGACCAAGCGGGTCAATCTGGCGCTGGCGCCCAACCAGGTGAACGCGGTGCTATTCAAGGAAGTCGTGATCCAGTGACGGGGTGGATGTAAAGCCATGGCCGGCAACGACCAGATGGACCAGGACGCCATTGCCGCGCAATGGGAAGCCTCGCTCGATTCCGAGGATCCCGTTGCAGCTGCAGAGGAGGCGGCCAAGAACGAACTCACCGAGAACATGGCGCTGCAATGGGCGGCCATGGTCGAGGACGGCAGCCGCGATTTCGGCAGCAAGACCGCCAATGGCGAGCGCGTGCTGTCGCAGGAAGAGATCGACAACCTCCTCGGCTTCACCGTCGGCGACGTCAGTCTCGACGATCATTCCGGCATCCGCGCCATCATCGATTCCGCGATGGTGTCCTACGAGCGCCTGCCGATGCTCGAAATCGTGTTCGACCGCCTGGTGCGGTTGATGACGACATCGTTGCGCAATTTCACCTCCGACAACGTCGAAGTCTCGCTCGACCGCATCACCTCGGTGCGCTTCGGCGACTACATGAACTCGATCCCGCTGCCGGCGGTGCTCTCGGTATTCAAGGCGGAGGAGTGGGAGAATTTCGGCCTCGCCACCGTCGATTCCAGCCTGATCTATTCGATGATCGACGTGCTGCTCGGCGGCCGCCGCGGCCAGACCCAGCTCCGCATCGAGGGCCGGCCCTACACCACGATCGAGACCAATCTGGTCAAGCGCCTGGTCGAGGTGGTGCTGTCGGATGCCGAACAGGCGTTCCGGCCGCTGTCGCCGGTGACGTTCTCGATCGACCGGCTCGAGACCAATCCGCGCTTCGCCGCGATCAGCCGTCCGGCCAATGCCGCGATCCTGGTGCGGCTGCGCATCGACATGGAAGACCGCGGCGGCAACATCGAATTGCTGTTGCCCTACGCGACCATCGAGCCGATCCGCAATGTGCTGTTGCAGATGTTCATGGGCGAAAAATTCGGGCGCGACGAGATCTGGGAAGGCCATTTCGCCACCGAAGTGGCGCAGGCCGAGATCTCGGTCGACGCCGTGCTCTACGAGGCCGACATTCCGCTGAAGCAGCTGATGCGGCTCAAGGTCGGCGACACGCTGCCGCTCGAGATTCGCGCCGACTCGCTGGTGTCGGTGCGCTGCGGCAACGTGATTTTGACCGAAGGGCGCATGGGCCGCGTCGGCGACCGCGTCGCGATCCGCGTCACCAAGAATTTGCGCAAACCGCAAACCACCTTCGCGATGTTCGAGAGGGCGGACGAGCAGACCAAGATGATGGAGGCACCATGAGTCACGGACTTGGAATGGCAATCGAGAGTCTGGTGGCGGTGCTGCTGATGCTGACGATCGGCTATTGCTGGCTGCTCAACAAGCGGCTGCAGCGGCTCAAGGCGGACGAGCATTCGCTGAAGGCGACGATTGGCGAACTGATCACCGCGACCGAGATCGCAGAGCGGGCGATCGGCGGGCTGAAGCACGCCGTGCGCGACGTCAACGAGAACCTCGGCAACCGGCTCGAGGCGGCGACGCAGATGTCTGCGCATCTGAAGACCCAGCTGGCCGAAAGCGATCACGTGGTACGCCGCCTGTCCAAGATCGCGCAAGCGGCACGGCCGGCTGAACGCGCACCGGCACCGGCGCCTGCTTCGGTCCCGCCCGCAGCGGCGGCGCCGGCGCCGAGAGTCTCGGCCGCGCGCGCGGTCGCCGCGGCCGCCGAAGCCTTCACCGAGCGCCGGAGGGCCAGCGGCCTCGCTGCATGAAGTGGTTCCGTGACATCAGGGTGATGCCCGTCGTACTGGTCGCGATCTTTGGCCTGATGGTGCTGAAGATCGCCGGCCTCGTGCTCGATGGCGGCTATGTGTTCGACTATAATCCGCAGTCGACCACGCAGTCGTGGGCGCAGGAGACCTTCAACTTCCCCGGCGGCAACAAGGTCGCATCCGACAACAAACCCAGGATCGATCCCGGCGACATCACGGGATCGGTGGAGGGCAAGGAAGAAAAGAAGGAAGGGAAGAAGGACGAGCCGCCCAAGGAGCCGCCCAAGCCCGCGGCACCGGCGGCGGAAGCCCCGAAGCCCGACGGCGTGGTGGTCAACATGGACCAGCCCGCGTCAGTATCGGCTTCGGAACGCGCGATCCTGGAGCGGCTGCAGGCGCGCCGCCAGGAGCTCGAGCAGCGCGCGCGTGAGGTCGACATCCGCGAAAGCCTGTTGAAGGCCGCCGAGAAGCGCATCGAGGCCAAGGTCGAGGAGGCCAAGGCCAACGATTCCCAGGCCAGCGCCGCCGCGGCCGAGAAGGCCAAGGCCGACGCCGCCCGCTTCAAGGGCATCGTCACCATGTACGAGAACATGAAGCCGAAGGACGCCGCCAAGGTGTTCGACCGGCTCGACATGAGCGTGCTCTACGAGATCGCCTCGCAGATCCAGCCGCGCAAGATGTCCGACATCCTCGGCCTGATGCAGCCGGAGGCCGCCGAGCGGCTCACCGTCGAACTTGCCCGCCGCGCCGGCAGCAACACGACGAGCGACGACCTCCCCAAGATCGAAGGCAGGCTGCTGACGCCGAAGACGAATTGAGAGGCATACTCAACGCTGCAAATTTGGAGCAAACGCCCGTCACGGTTTCGGGTGATATCTGGCGACTCCAACAGCGCCCGCTGGAATGAGAACTGCGACGGCGCCCCGGTTCTCGGCGCTAACCATGATCGCTTCGAGAGATGAGGGCTCAGCTACGGCTTCGCCGTCTTCGGCTAATCCTTCAAGATGAAAGGCCAAAGCGTCAGCGGCCATTGCGCGGGCATCGTCCAGATCGGTACCTGCGGTGATCAAGCCCGGCAGATCGGGAAACGAGACGCCGTAATCGCTGTCGGGATCCTTATGGATCAGGGCGATGTAGTGTCGCATCGTCGTCATTGGTGGCTGGCCTTCTAGGCGACCTGGTTCCATCCATCGGCCTTGAGCGCTTTGATAATACTTGCTCGCGGCGTTCGCAATCCATTGACGTTAACAGCTCCTTAACGCCGCCAATCCAAGATCGGGGCGCGTGGGCGAGGGCGCTTCGCGCTGGCATCGTTGAGGCTGTGACAAGACGTTTCGAGATGGCGCGAACGGCTGCCGCTGGAACATGGTCGCGAGGCCGCGCTTGGGCGCGGGCCGCCCGGCTGTGCGCGCTTGCAACCGGCCTGGTCCTCGCCGGATTGACATTGCCGACCGCCGCGCGCGCCGATGACCCGGTCCCTCCGGTGCCGGGTGAGGCGACATTCTCCGCCGCCAACGGCTTTGCCCGGCTGACGCTGAAGCTGAAGGAGGACGTCGAGTCCGAGGTGACGACGGCGGGCTCGATCATCGTGATCCGCTTCAAGCGTCCGGTCGACATCCCCGTCGAGAAATTGTCGGAGGCCGTGCCCGACTATGTCGGCTCGGCGCGCCGCGATCCGGACGGCTCGGCCATCCGCCTGTCGCTGGCGCGCCGCGTCACGATCAACACCATGACCGCGGGCGAGCGCATTTTCATCGACTTCCTGCCTGACGGCTGGACCGGCCCGCCGCCGACGCTGCCGCAGGAGGTGATCCGCGAGCTCGCCGAGCGGGCCCGCACCGCCGAGCGCCTGCTTCGGCTGCAGCGCGCCGCTGATGCAGCGAAAAAGCGGCCGCCGGTGCGCGTCCGCGCGCTGCTGCAGCCGACCTTCGTGCGCCTCGTCTTCGAGGTCCCCGACGGGGTCGGCGTCTCCTCGGTGCTGAACGAGCAGAAGCTGACGCTGTCGTTCAATACTCCGCTGACCTTCGATCTGGCGGACGCCAAGATCGCTGCACCCCCGAACGTTGCCTCGATCGGCGCGCGCGCCGACACCGATACGTCGGCCGTCGACATGACGCTGATCGGCGATGTCGACGTGCATTCGTTCCGCGAGGAAAAGAACTACATCGTCGACGTCGCCTTCCAGCGCAACGACCAGCAAGCCCCGGCGATGCCCGCCGTCACCTCGCTGATGCCCACGGTTCGCGGCAAGCAGAAGGGGGCGGCATTGCAGCCGCCGGCTGCGATCGCCCCCGTGACGTCGGAAGGCTTCGCGCGAGAGGCCAAAATCGAGATCAAGCCCGAGCAGGCCAAATCCGAGCCGCCACAGTCTGAGCCGGTCAAATCCGAACCGGCCAAATCCGAAGCTGCGGTGGCCGAGCCGCAGCAAGCCCCTGCCGTCGAAAGCGAGACGGCTTTGCCCCACGAAGGCCGGCAAGCACAGCAGGCCGCTGTCAGCGAGGCGCCAAAACCGTTGTCGTCGGCATCGGAGCGGCCCGCGACGGAAGCGCCGAAGATGCCGCAAGCCGCCGCGCCGCCGCCGCCTTCCGAGGCGCGCCCGGGCAGCAAGGCTGCGTCGGTCGAGGCGCAACGCGACAGCGACGGGCTGCGCGTTACGTTTTCATTCCCAGCGGCCACGCCCGCCGCCTTGTTTCGCCGCGCCGACGCGGTGTGGATGGTGTTCGACACGCTTGATGCCATCGACCTCGATGCGATCCGCGAAAAGGCCGGCGCCATCATCGCCGATGTCACCCGGATCCCGCTGGAGAAGGGGCAGGCGATCCGTTTCCGCCTCAATCGGCCGCAGATGCCGTCGCTGGAGAGCGACGACCGTTCGCGCGGCGTCAGCTGGACGCTGACCTTCGCCGAGCGCGTGCAGAACCCGCCGTTGCCGCTCACCGTGGTGCGCAACATCTCCGATCCTGCGCTGGCCAATGTCAGCGTGCCGCTAGCCAATCCCGGCCTATTCCACAGACTGGTCGATCCCGATGCCGGCGACACGCTCTGGGTGGTGACTGCGCCGCCGCCGACCCGCGGCATCATCAAGCGGCAGGACTTCGTCGAGCTGTCGCTGCTCGAATCGATCCACGGTCTCGTGGTGCGTCCGAACGCCGACGATGTGAAGGCGGAGGTCGGCGCCGACAAGGTGACGCTGGGGCGGCCCGGGGGGCTGACCCTATCGTCGGCCGATGTCGCGGCCGAGCGCGCCACCGCCGCTGTCAAGCCGCTGTTCGACGTCGACGAATGGCGCAAGAACCAGTCGGAGAACTTCCTCAACCGCCTCGACAGCCTGATCACGGCCGAGTCTGTGGCCAATGCCGGGCAGATTCCGCAGGCCCGGCTCGATCTCGCCAATCTCTACATGGCACGCGGCATGTATCCCGAGGCCCATGCGGTCACCAACCTGATCCTCTCCGAGAGCAAGCGCGGCTCGGAAGAGCCGGCGGTGGTGATGACGCATGCGGTTGCGAGCATCCTGGTCGGCCACCCGGAACAGGGTCTCAAGGATCTCGCCAATCCCGTGATCGGCAATGGCTACGACTCCCAATTGTGGAAGGCGCTCGCCTTCGCGCGCGAGGGCAAATGGGCCGACGCGCGGGAGAAGTTCAAGAATGCGGAATTCTCGGTCGCGACGCTGCCCGCCGACCTGCAGCGCATCATCACCATGGATGCGATGAAGGCCTCGCTCGAGGTGAAGGACTATGCCGGCGCGGCGCGGCGCAAGAGCGACCTCGACGTGATCGGCGTTCCCGACGAGCTCAAGCCCGCGGTCGCCGTGCTGAAGGGCCGGCTCGCCGAAGCCCTCGGCCAGGAAAAGGACGCGCTCGACGCTTATCGCTTCGCCGCCAATTCCGCCGACCGCCAGGCCGCCGCCGAAGGCAAGCTGCTCGAAACCCTGCTGCGGCAGAAGCGCGGCGAGATCAACCAGGCCGAGATGCTGAAGGAACTCGAGCTGCTGTCGATGATGTGGCGCGGCGACACCATCGAGCTGAAGACGCTGTTCGTGCTCTCCAAGATCTACGCCGAAACCAAACGCTATGCCGACGCCTTCGCCGTGACCCGCGCCGCGACGCTGCTGCGGCCGAACTCTCCGGAATCGCGGCAGGCGCAGGATGCGGCCTCGGCGCTGTTCACCGAGCTCTTTCTCGGCCCCAAGGGCGACGAGATGCCGCCGATCGATGCGCTCGGCACCTTCTACGAATATCGCGAGCTGACCCCGATCGGCCGCCGCGGCGATGAAATGATCCGCCGTCTCGCCGATCGCCTCGTCGGCGTCGACCTGCTCGACCAGGCCGCCGATCTCCTGCAATATCAGGTCGACAAGCGGCTCGAGGGTGCGGCGCGCGCCCAGGTCGCCGCGCGGCTTGCGATGGTTTACCTGATGAACCGCAAGCCCGACCGCGCCATCGGTGCACTGCGCCTGACTCGCATCGCCGATCTCTCCGGCGAATTGCGGCAGCAGCGGCTGCTGCTCGAGGCGCGTGCGCAGAGCGATGTCGGCCGGCACGACCTCGCGCTCGACATCATCTCCAACATCACCGGCCGCGAGGCGATCCGGCTGCGGGCGGACATCTATTGGGCATCGCGGCAATGGCGCGAGGCGTCCGAGCAGATCGAGCTCTATTACGCCGACCGCTGGCGCGACTTCACGCCGCTCAATGCCGCCGAGAAGGCCGACGTGATCCGCGCCGTGGTCGGCTACGCCCTCGCCGAGGACGCCATCGGCCTGTCGCGATTCCGCGAGAAATACGCACCGCTGATGTCGGGCGAGGCCGACAAGCTGGCGTTCGACGCCGCCAGCAAGCCGGTTGCGACCTCGAGCGCAGAGTTCGCCCAGATCGCCAAGATGGCCGCTGGTGTCGACACGATGGACGGGTTCATCCGCGAGATGAAAAACCGCTTCCCCGACGCCACCGCCCGCGCGCCGCTGCCGGATCCGGTCTCGACCGGATCGCTGCCGGACAAGGCCAAAGATAAGGCCGTGCCGGTGGGCGCCCTGCCGGAAATCAAGGGCGAGCGGCGCGCCAGCGCGGAGCGCTAGTCGCCGATCAGGGCGATATGGCCGAATTGCCATCGCACCGTGAAGTAGCAATCTTAGATTGCAATTGAAGAGTTGCGATATTACTCTGGCGGCGCCACACCGCTTCAGGAATCATGCGGTCGTCCCGGCTCGAATTTCTGGCGCTGCCTTGCGCGGATTACAGGTACCAATATGGCGAATGCAGACGCAGGCCAGGGCGGCCCGCCCGGCAGAGGATTTTGGCAATCGATCAAGTCCGGCATTGGTTGGGTGGAAGGCGAGTACTCGCTCGTCAAAGGTCTGACCGTATTGAGCCTGTTTGGAACCTTGATTGGTGCCTACTTTCAGAACCTGTCGGCGTACGAAGCCAAGGTGACTGCGCAGGCTGAGGCGGACATGAAGGCGGCGACGCAGACATTCGCCGAAGTATCGAGCGGGTTGGCTGCGCCGCTCAGTCTGCAGCGGCAGCTCATTACCGACTACCACAACGCAATTGCCGCAGGAACGGATGCCGACCCCAAAGGCTACGAGACGACCAACGCGCATGAGGTCTACAAAGCCTATGTCCAAGCCTATGCCAGTCTCAGTCAGAACTACAATCTGCTGGCGAGGAAGTCAGAACTCTATATCGACGCTGCGAGCGACCTCTCGCGCAATCCTACCGCGGATGGTGCGCCATTGTCGCAAGAAATCGATATGTCGGTGCTCAACGAATTCGGTTTCGATTGCGAACAGAACATGCCGTCGTTCGATCGGCACGCCAAGGACAAAAACGGCAAGGAAGAGGACGATTCAAAACTCGTTCTGACCGATCCAAAGACCAAGAATACCCTCACCGTGGATTGGTTCAGCACCAAGCATCACGTGCTGGCGATCGAGACTTGCTTCGACATCACCCACCGAGCCATGACACCGGTGCTGCAATGGGCTTCGGACAGTGCTGTCGATCCGAAAAAAAAGGCCAGCTTTGAGCAGAAGACCTTTGACGTCTTCCAGAGCCGGGCGAGCAATCAGGTTCTGCGGCTGAATGCGTTCATGAGCCTTGCCATGTTCGACATCGACAAGATTCGCATCAAGTATCGGCCGAGTGGATTCTTCTGTAGCATCCCCGGACTCAGCGCCGCCTTGAGCCTGGCCGGCAAGTGTACGCCGGTGAAGACGTCAGGTCCGCTCGGCTAGAACCATCGTGAACCACGACACTTAAAGCGCGATGAGATTGGGTTGAATCGTCATCGCGCTTTAGCTCTTTGTTTGAGCATGATCTCCGCGCAAACGCTCCGCGTTTGTCGCGAGGAAAAGCCGCTTCACACTTTTCCGGATCATGCTCTAGCTGTTCACGGCCGATCATCGCCACGGGGCCAGCATCGCCAGGGTTGTCGGTGGGGCCTCGACAGACCCCCATATAATCGGCCACCTTAGCGCCCTTGCAAGCGCCGGAAGGAAGCCATTCAATGAGCAAGCCGATCAAGACCGAAGTCGAACTGATCGCGATGGCGCGCATTGAGCTGAAGGTGCACGCCGATTGTCCCGACGGCATCGATATCTCGGTTCTGCGCGATGGCGACAGCTGGGAATTCCGTGCCAGCGCCGACGAGGCCACGATAGCGAGGCCCGGCTATCCCGAATGCGTCGCGATGCTGGTGCAGATCGGCGATCACCTCAGCAAGCAGTATGATTTGAAGGGGTAGGGGGCCGGCCGCCTCGAACCGGGAGATCGGATGGACCGCATCGACGCCATGAAGGTCTTTGTCGCGGCGGTCGATGAGGGCAGCCTCGCGGGTGCGGGGAGGCGGTTGCGGCGGTCGCCGGCCGCGGTCAGCCGGGCGATCGCGTTCCTTGAACATCACGTAGGCGCCGAGTTGCTTCATCGCACCACGCGGTCACTGAAACTGAGCGACGCCGGCCAGCGCTATGCCGCGGCGTGCCGGCGTATCCTCACCGAGCTCGAGGAAGCCGACATCCTTGCCGGCGGCGAACGAACCGCACCGCGCGGCATGCTGACGATCACGGCACCCGTGGTCACCGGCGAAGACGTGCTGCGGCCGGTGCTCGACGCCTTCATGACGGAATATCCGGCCGTCACGGTGCGGCTCGTCATGCTCGACCGCACCGTCAACCTGATCGACGAGGGCATCGACGTCGCGCTGCGGATCGCCCATCTCGCCGATTCCAATTTCGTGGCGATCAGGCTCGGCGAAGTGCGCCGCGTCGTGGCGGCATCACCCGGCTATCTCGCGCAGCATCCTGTCATCACCGAGCCGGCCGATCTGGCCAAACACCGGATCATCGCGATGACGCATTTCGGTATCGACTCCTGGAGCTTCCCGCCGTCCCGGAAGTCGAAGGTCGCGCGCGCGGTCCAGTTCACGCCAAGGCTCGTCGTCAACACGGTGCGCGCGGCGGTCGCCTCGGCTGCGGAAGGGCACGGCGTGACCCGGCTGTTCTCGTATCACATCGCCGACGAAATCCGTGACGGGCGGCTGCAGATCCTGCTGGCCAAGGACGAGCATCCGCCGCTGCCGGCACACCTGCTCGCGCCGCAAGGCCGCCTCGACGTGCCGAAGGTGCGCGCCTTCGCAGATTTCGCCGTGCCGCGGCTGAAACGCTATTTCGAGAAATTGTCGCGCGAGGCCAGCCGCAACGCCGGCGCCATTCGTTCGCCGCGCGGAAGAGTGTCTGCCGAATAGCGGGCATTCGGCGGAAAGCGCATGTATCTAGGTTCTCCTCCATCGACGCGGCGCTGAGCCGCTTCAGCAACGGACGGAGAGAGATCATGGGTGCAGAGCAGAAGGTTGCCATCATCACCGGCGCGTCGCAGGGGATCGGCGAGGCCTTGGTCAAGGCGTATCGCGATCGCAATTACCGCGTCGTGGCCAATTCGCGCGGCATCAAGCCGTCGTCCGATCCGGATATCCTGGCGGTCGCAGGCGACATCGGCGATCCCGCGACCGCGGAACGTCTCGTGGCGCAGGCGCTGGATCGCTTCGGCCGCATCGACACGCTGGTCAACAATGCCGGCATCTTCATCTCAAAACCGTTTACCGATTATACCGACCAGGACTATGCGTCGATGCTGGCGATCAACCTCAACGGCTTCCTCTACACCACAAGGCGCGTTGCCGCGGAGATGGCGAAGCAGGGATCGGGGCATATCGTGCAAATGACGACCAGCCTGGTCGATCATGCCAACAGCCGCGTTCCGTCGGTGCTGGCATCCCTCACCAAGGGCGGATTGAACGCGGCGACCAAGTCGCTCGCGATCGAATACGCTGCCAGGGGCATTCGGGTGAACGCGGTTTCGCCCGGCGTGATCAAGACGCCGATGCACCGCCCCGCGACGCATGATGTCCTCGCCAAACTGCATCCGGTCGGACGGATGGGCGAGATCAAGGACATCGTCGACGCCGTGCTGTACCTCGAGAGCGCAGGCTTCGTCACCGGCGAGATCCTGCATGTCGACGGCGGCCAGAGCGCCGGCCGCTAGAGCATCTGAAGGTCCACGAAAATCACCGGCTCGCGCGCCGCGGCCTTGGGGCTTCGACGCGCGGCGCGTGATCGCTGCGAACGATCGCTGCGATCGGAACTAATCATTTTTCACGAACTGCGGAAGGCCTTACGCCATGTCGATGTCCGGGACCCATGTCGATCATCATCGCCGCTATAACCATTCCGCGCCGCAGGACGCGGGAGGGCCGGTGTGGCTGTCGGCGGCCGCGGGCTTCTGCGCGTCGCTGGTCGGGCTCGGGCTGGCGCGCTTCGCCTACACGCCGCTGATCCCGGCGCTGATCGCGGCGAAATGGTTCACGCCATCGGAGGCCGTCTATCTCGGCGCCGCCAACCTTGCCGGCTATCTCGCCGGCGCGCTGATCGCCCGCGATCTCGGTGCGCGCATCGGCTCGGTATGGGCGCTGCGCGGCATGATGGTGCTGGCCGCGCTGTGCTGCTTTGCCTGCGCGGTGCCGATCTCGTTCGTCTGGTTCTTCGGCTTCCGCTTTCTCGCAGGCGTCACCGGCGGCGTGATCATGGTGCTGGCGGCATCGGCGATCCTGCCGCACACTGCGCCAAGCAAGCGCGGCTTTGTCGGCGGCGTGATCTTCGCTGGCGTAGGCCTCGGCATTGCGGCATCCGGCACGCTTGTTCCGCTGCTGCTGCAACAGGGCGTCAAGCAGGCCTGGTACGGTCTCGGCGTGTTGTCGGCGGTGCTGACGCTGATCAGCTGGAAGGCGTGGCCGACTGACGCGCCTGTGGCGCATGCCGGCGCGGAGCATCATGCCGCCGCCCATCATGCTGTCGCTCATGGCGTGCGGTCGCCGATGGTGGTGATGCTGTGCGTGCAGTACGGCCTCAACGCGCTGGCGCTGGTGCCCCACATGGTGTTCCTGGTCGATTTCGTGGCCCGCGGACTCGGGCAAGGGATCGGCGCGGGCTCGTATTACTGGGTGCTGTACGGCCTCGGCGCTGTCGTCGGCCCGCTGTTGACCGGGCATCTTGCCGATCGCGCCGGATTTGCCGCGGCGCTCCGCGTTGGCTTCCTGGTGGAGGCCGTGGCGGTCGCGATGCCCGCCGTGAGCTCGTCGCCGGCCGCGCTGATCGTGTCGAGCATCATCGTCGGCGGCTTCACGCCCGGCATCGTGCCGCTCGTGATCGGCCGCATCCACGAGTTGATTCCGCATTCCGCCGCCGGCCAGCGCACCGTGTGGGCGCAGGCCACCACGACCTTCGCGCTGTTCCAGGCGGCCGGCGCCTACGGGATGTCGTATCTGTTCGCGCGGAGCGGCGGCAATTATACGCTGCTGTTCGTGATCGGCGCAGTTGCAGTGGCGGCGGCGCTGGCGATTGAACTGGTCGGCGTCGTCGCGACGGGGCGCAAGCGCGCGGCCTGAGGCGCGCTAGCCCCGGAGCTGCTGCTGCAACGCTGCGACAAACCGGTCGGCGTCGGCCTCGTCGTTGAAGACGTGCGGCGAGATGCGCATCCGGCCGAGCCGCAGCGCGACGTGGACATTCTCGGCGGCAAGGCCCGCGATCAGGTCTTTCGTCATGCCGCCGGCCATGCCGAGGCTCAATATGTGCGGCGCGCGCAGGCGGCGCTCCAGCACGCTGACGCCGAGGTCGCGAACCCCGTCCGCGATCCGCTGCGTGAGCATCGCGAGGCGTTCGCTGACGGCGGCTGCGCCCCAGTCCGCCATCATCTCCATGCCGATCGACGCCATCTCCAGCGAGATGAAATGATCGCGTTCGCCCATGTCGTAGCGTCTGGCGTTGTCGACATAGGCGAGATCGCCGAAGTAGACCGGGTTCTCGGAGTTGATGCCGCGGCGTCCCGCCGAGGTCTGCTCCAGCGGCACGCCGTTCTGGTGGCGTTTTGCCACGTAGAGGAAGGCGCGGCCGTAAGGGCCGATCAGCCATTTGTAGGTCGGGAAGATCACGGCATCGGGATCGAGCTGCCCGACGTCCATCGCCACCACGCCGGCGGTCTGCGTCGCGTCGATCACGAACATCGCGCCGTGCTTCCGCAACGCCGCCTGCACCTGCGCGACGTCGATCATGCCGCCGTCCGACCAGTGCACCGAGGAGATCGAGGCGAGGCCGACCGGCGGCGCGCCTGAGCGGTCGATCGCCGCGAGCACCGCCGAGGTCCAGCCGCCATCGGCCGGCTGGCGAACCGTTTCAACGACAAACCCTTGCGCCTCAGTGCGGGCGTGCCATTCCAGCACCGGCGAGGAATGATCGCTCTCCAGCACGATGACACGGGTGCCGCGCGGAACGGTGAGTACTTTCGCCACCGTCGCGACCCCGTAGCTGATCGCGGGAATAAGAGCGACATCGCTGGCGTCGGCATTGATCAGGCGGGCGGCAGCGGCACGGGCGCGCTCGTGCTGGCGGCCGGCGAAGCCGGCATCGAGTGTCCAGGGCTGGCCCTTGCGGCCGACCGCGGCGCGGCCGGCATCCAGCGTTTTCAGCGGCAGCGGGCTGTAGGACGCCGAGTTCAGGTAACAGACGTCGCGCGGAATCTCGAATAGATGGCGTTGCGAAGGAAGCATGTCGGCTCGTTGGTCTTTGCGAATGATCGCTCACATGCGGAGAAGGCGGCGGCGCGGGCCGAACCTTTATCCGTCGTACTGGTCGGGGCCCATCGCCCAGAGCGCCTGGTCGTGGCCGTGCGCGAAGGTGCGGTTGGTCTGTGACGGATTGCGGTTGATCAGCGGCCGCAGGTACATCGGGTGCGTGGCGCTGCGCACCTCGTGCTCGATGGTGAACAGGTGCCGGCCGTCGGCGGGATCGACGATGTCGCAGAAGCGGTATTGGTACTGATTGTCCTCGCGAGAAATCAGCCCGCGCTCACGCAGCCGCCGGTAGGGCCCGGAGAAATCCGTGATGTAGATCTGGACGTGATGGCCGTCGAACTCGGGCTGCGCCCGGTCGCTTTCGCGGAATTGCAGCACCTGATCCTTGCCGACCTTGACCCGCGCCACCGCGCCGTCGCCGTTGGCAAGGCTCGCGGGAATGCCCATGATCTCCGGATAGAACCGGCTGATCGCCTCGGTGGTGCCGTGCGGTACCTCGAATTCGACATAGGGCAGGCCGAGCGAAACGCGCCCGAACCGCGCGGCGTCGGGCTCATAGCAGCGCAGCCGGTTGCCCCACGGGCAGGTCGCCTCGACATGATCGTTGCGCTCACGATACGAAAACGCAGTGCCTTCGAGTTTGGATGCAACCGAGGCCAGGCGATCGAGGATCGCCTGCCGCCCAGCGATCACGATTCCGGTATGGCCGCGCAGCACCTGCGGCCGGCCGCTCGGCAGATGAAACTGGCTGCGGCCGACATTCACCCACATGTTGCTATCAGACACCATCAGGTAGGGATCGCGGGTCAGGCCGATGCCGGCGACATAGAACAGCGTGGCCAGGCGCTGGTCGGGCACTTGGACGTTGACGTGCTCGAGATGGATGGAATTGCCGAGATCTTCTGCGGTGCGGTCGAATTGCTGCTGCATGGGCGCGGATCCGGAGGATTGCGATGCCGCGTATGATAGTGGAATGCGGCGGCCGATCCAGCGGCGTGGCCATGAATGTTCCGGGGGCTACCCCCGTAACTCTGCACCAGGCTGCTCAGGCCGCGCTCTTCCGAGTGGGGCGGATCAGCACTTCCGCAGAAATGCCGAGGCGCTCATGCAAGCGTCGGATCATCCCGACCGAAAGTCCTCGTTTTCGGTTCAATACTTCAGCGATGCGGGTGCGGGTGCCGATGATCTCCTCCAGATCCCGCCGCGTCAGCCCCTGCTGTTCCATTCGAAATTTGATCGCCTCGATGGGGTCCGGCGGGTCCATCGGATAGTGTTGAGCTTCATAGGCATCGATAAGCGTCGCGAGCACATCCAACCTGTCGCCGTCGCGCGTTCCTGCCTTCGCACCCCAGAGGCGCTCGACCTCTTTGAGCGCGGCCTCATAGTCCCGCTCCGTCCGGATTGGTTTGACCTCAGCCGCCATGTTGCACACCTTTCACATCGATCTTGTCGTAGTCCTTGTGCGTGCCGATCCACTTGATCCACACGATGCCTTTCTCGAAGTCGGCGGCCACGATCAATCGATAGTCGTTTCCCTTGATGTTGAAGACGATCCGGTCCGCCGAAACGATGCTTGCCGTTGCGTAGCTGTGCTTTACGTCCGCCGTGCCGGTCCACCGCGCCTTTTTGACTTCGTCGAACCACGCATCAAGGGCAGCCTTCAGCGCCGCGTGGTCCTTGTGCCGCCTGCGCCCTTCGACAAACTCTCGCAAAGTACGTCGGGCGATCACGCGCATAGCCAAGATTTATCATGCGCCCAATTTGGGTGCAAGCTGGTACGAGCTACCCCCCGTAACTCTGCACCAGGCTGCCGGCGACCAGCGACCAGCCGTCGACCAGCACGAAGAAGATCAGCTTGAACGGCAGCGAGACCACGACCGGCGGCAGCATCATCATGCCCATCGACATCAGCACCGAGGCGACCACGAGATCGATGATCAGGAACGGTAGGAACAACAGGAATCCGATCTCGAAGGCGCGCCTCAGCTCGGAGATCATGAAGGCCGGCACCAGGATGCGCAGCGACATCTCCTCCGGCGTCGCCGGCGGCGGTTCGCCCGAAAGGTCCATGAACAGCTTCAGGTCCTTCTCGCGCACGTTCTTCTGCATGAAGCCGCGCAACGGCCCGGAGGCGCGCTGCAGCGCTTCCTCGACGCTGATCTGGTTGGCGACCAGCGGCTTGATGCCGTCGTCATAGGATTTCTGCAGCACCGGCCCCATCACGAAGGCAGTGAGGAACATCGCGAGCGCAATCATCACCGAATTCGGTGGGGCGGTCGCGGTACCGAGCGCGGTGCGCAGCAGCGACAGCACGACCACGATGCGCGTGAACGACGTCATCATGATCAGGATCGACGGCGCGATAGACAGCACCGTGAGCAGCGCGATGAGCTGGATCGCGCGTTCGGTGACGCCGCCATTGCCGCCGCCGAGATTGATGCTGATGTCCTGCGCCATCGCCGGGTCGGCGAGCGATCCGGCGGCATTCAGAACAGCGATGAAAAAAACTCTACGCGGGACTGTCCCGGATCTCACGAAGGGGTCTTCGGTCGGCCGAGCAGGGACGCCATCTCATCTTCGAGATTTTCGAACCCGCTCTTCTGCGGGGCCGGCGCGGGCGGCTCGCTGGGTGCCGGACGGATCGACGGCGCTTCGGGGGCAACCGGCGGCGCGACGGTGTCGCCCCCGCCGGAGGGACGGCGCAGCGCCGCTTCAAGCCGTTGCGCCATCTCGGCGAGATTGGCGTCGGCGTTCGAGACCGCCGGCGGGGCTGATGGAGCCGGAGGGACGACGGGCGGCGGAGGAGGTGGCGGTGGCGGTGCCACGGCCCGCTCGGGCGCACGCAGCGGCGGCGGCGCCTTCGGCGGCTCTGCGGCGCGCGGCGGACGTGGCATCGCGGGCTCGGCGCGCGGCAACCGCGGCGGCATCGGATCGGGGCGCGGTTCGCTGCGCTCGGGCCTGGTCCCGACCGCGTCGGCCGTGAAGCCGGCGAGCGGATCGTTACGGCGCTCCGCGACCGGCGCGGGTCGGCGGACCTCGTCGGCAAAGGCGGGGCGCGCCGGACGCGGCGGCGGCTCCGGCAGTTGCGGCTCGGGATGATCGAAGATGTCGCGCGCGCCTTCGCCATCGTTCCAGGCGGCGTCCGGGAGCGGCGCGACCCGCGGCGGGACCGAGTCCGTAGCAATTGCCGGCCGTGCCGACATCTGGTCGCGGCCCGGAGCCGCGCGCACGATGTTGGGCTCCACGACGATGTCGCTGGGGCCGCCGATCATCAGGAGATGCTCGACATTGTCGCGGCGGACCAGCACGAGGCGGCGGCGGCCGTCGACGGCGGCGGCGTCGATCACGGCGAGCCGCGGCATCCGTCCGCGATTGGCGTTGGCGCCAAGACGGTTGCCGGCGAAGCGGCGGACCAGCCATGCGGCGACGCCGATCAGCAACAGCACGACGACGAACGCCAAGATGAATGTAAGTGGTGCCTGCATACTGGAGTCCCCGGCCATCGTGGCCTTCCTCAGCTTCCGCTGTCAGCGAGCGCAGACCGATAGCGCGGATCGCGCAGCGAATCGCGCCCGAGACTCGCCATATTGCTTAATTCCCCACGGCTTACAGCCGAGCGTTCTATTAATAGACCAAGAATCGCCTGTCCCAAAACGACTTCTCAGCGCGCCACGCTGCCTTGGTCCACGCTGGTTAACGCAGCTTTCATGGCGAAAATGCGCTCACGAACCACGGTTATAGCGTTCTCCACGGCTGATATCCGCATTTTAACCAACCGTTAACCATACACCGGGCAAATTCTGCCTACCTCGGGAGGGCCCCAGAGGTTAACGGAGCGGCGCCCATGGCCATGAACGATCTACCGATCCTGTCGGCGCTGCGCACCAAGATGCAGTGGCACCAGGAGCGCCAGCGGGTGCTCTCCGAGAACATCGCCAATTCCGACACGCCGAACTTCCAGCCGCGCGACCTGGTCGAGCCGAAATTCGACCGAACCGGCTCCACGATCGGCGGCGGCAGCGGAACGCTGCCGATGATGCAGACCAGCGCGACCCATATGACGGCTTCGGGCGCGGCCGAGACCTTCGAGAATGACCGCGGCAAGAGCGGTTTCCAGACCCGTCCGGCCGGCAACGCGGTCAACCTCGAAGACCAGATGATGAAAGTGACCGACAACCAGATGGATTACGCGGCCGTCACGTCGCTCTACAGCAAGAGCCTGCATCTTCTGAAGACCGCGATCGGCAAGGGCTAGGCCGCATAGAGGCGGCGGGAGGACATCATGGCAGACGAGATCAGCGACTTCGCCCGTTCGATGAGCATCGCGACATCGGGCCTCCGCGCGCAGTCGGGACGGATACGGGTCATCTCGGAGAACATCGCCAACGCCGATTCGACGGCGCAGACCGCCGGCGGCGATCCCTATCGCCGCAAGGTGCCGACCTTTTCGTCCACGCTCGACCGCACCATTGGCGCCCAGGTGGTGTCGCTCGGCAAGGTGCGTCCCGACCAGTCGGCGTTCCGCGTCAAGCAGGAGCCGGGCAATCCGGCGGCGGATGCCGCCGGCAACGTCAAATACCCCAACGTCAATCCGATGGTCGAAATGACAGACATGCGGGATGCCCAGCGCTCCTATGAGGCGAACCTCAACATCATCAGCGCGACGCGGCGGATGATCCAGCGCACGCTCGACATCCTCAAGTCCTGACACAACAGAACAAGACAGGGATCGTAAATCATGGCCACACCAACAGTCGCCGCCAACGCCTACGCCAGCCTCGCCAAAATGATGGAGCGGGGTGGCGCCGAGAAAGCCGCACAGACCACGGCCGGCACCGGCGGCCCGTCGTTCAGCGCGCTGGTCAAGGAAGCCGTCGGCAGCGTGATGGAGGCCGGCCAGAAGTCCGACGCACAGACCATGGCGATGGCTTCCGGCAAGGCGAATGTGATGGACGTGGTGACGGCGGTTGCGGACACCGACGTCGCGGTGTCGACGCTGGTCTCGGTCCGTGATCGCGTGATCCAGGCCTATGAAGACATCATGAAGATGTCGATCTGAGAGGGGAATAGCGAGTGGCGAATAGCGAATAGGAATGCGTCGCTGCGGCCCGCATGATCCATTCGCTATTCGCCACTCGCTCATCCCCATAACTGAAGTAATCAAAAGCGAGTTCCTGACATGACCGGCCCTGAAACTCTCGACGTGGCGCGCGATGCGATCTGGACCATTGTGGTGGTGTCGTCGCCGATGCTGGTGGTCGGCCTCGTGGTCGGCGTGGTGGTGTCGCTGTTCCAGGCACTGACGCAGATCCAGGAGCAGACCCTGGTCGCCGTGCCGAAGATCATCGCGATCTTTGTCACATTGCTGTTGTCGCTGCCGTTCATGGCGGACCAGCTCAGCGCCCACATGATGCGGATTTCGTCGCGAATCATCGGCGGTTGATGCAGTAATGCCCCGGTCATGCGCATCGATATCTCCCTGCTGCCGGCGCTGGCCGCAACCTTCATGCTGGTGTTCGCGCGCGTGGGCGCGATGGTGATGCTGCTGCCCGGCTTCGGCGAATCCAACATCCCGACGCGGGTGAAGCTCTCGATCGCGCTGCTGTTGACGCTGATCATCCTTCCGCTGCATCGCAACGCCTATCACATCGATCTGACGTCGGTGCCATCGCTCGTCGTGCTGATGGTGCATGAGCTCATCATCGGGATCGTGCTCGGCGCTACCGCGCGCGTGACGCTGTCGGCGCTCACGGTCGCGGGCTCCGTGATCGCCCAGCAGCTCGGACTCGGTTTCGTCACCGCCGTCGATCCGACCCAGGGTCAGCAGGGCCAGATCATGGGCAACTTCCTCACCATGCTCGGCATCACGCTGCTGTTCGCCACCGACAGCCATTATCTCGTCATCGCGGCGTTAAGCGAGAGCTACCGGATCTTCTCGCCGGGCGAGGTGATGCCGACCGGCGACGTCGCCTCGCTCGCGACCAGCGCGTTCGCCGCCGCCTTCAAGATCGGCCTGCAACTGTCGGCGCCGTTCCTGGTGTTCGGCCTCGTCTTCAATATCGGGCTCGGCGTGCTGGCACGGCTGATGCCGCAGATGCAGGTCTACTTCGTCGGCGTGCCGCTCACGATCTTCATCGGATTCCTGATGTTCGGCGGCGTGCTTGCCGCGATGATGGGCACCTATTTCGACTACTTCCTCGGCGTCATGCACCAACTCTCTCCGATGAACTAGAGCGTTTTCAAGCGAAGTGGACGCCGGTTCGCGTGAAGAAAACGCGTCAAAACAAGAATCTAGAGCTTCGGTTCCGATTCAATCAGAACCGAAAATGCTCTAGCGGGCAAACGGAGCGGCCATGGCCGACGATACCGAAGACAAAACAGAAGACCCTACGCAAAAACGTCTCGACGAGGCGCATGAGAAGGGCGACGTCGTCAAGAGCCAGGAGGTCAACACCTGGTTCATCATCGCGGGCGCCACGCTGGTGCTGTCGACATTTTCCGGCTCGATCGGCGGCGGCATCCTGATGCCGCTGCGGAACCTGATCGCCAATTCATGGATGATCCGCACCGACGGCGCGGGACTGCTCCAGCTCACCCAGACGCTCGGCTATGCCGTGATCGCCGCGGTCGGCGTACCGTTCCTGATGCTCGCGCTGGCCGCGATCGCGGGCAATATGATCCAGCACCGCCTGGTGTGGTCGGGGGAGAATCTCAAGCCGAAATTCTCCAAGATCTCGCCGGCCGGCGGCCTGAAGCGCCTGTTTGGCAAGCAGGCGGCGGCGAACTTCCTCAAAGGCCTGTTCAAGCTGATCGCGCTCGGCGCCGTCATGGTCGCGGTGCTGTGGCCCGAGCGCCTTCGCATGGAATCCTTCATGCGCCTCGACCCGGCCGAAATCCTGCCCGCCATCACCGGCCTGACCCTGCGGCTGCTGAGCGCGGTGGTGGCCTTCCTGGCGGTGGTCGCGATCGCCGATTACTTCTTCCAGTACCGGACCTGGTACGAGCGCCACAAGATGTCGGTGCAGGAGATGAAGGAGGAGTTCAAGCAGTCGGAAGGCGACCCGCATATCAAGGGCAAGATCAAGCAGTTGCGGGCCCAGCGCGCGAGGAAGCGCATGATGGCCCAGGTTCCCAAGGCCTCGGTGATCATCACGAATCCGACCCACTTCTCGGTCGCGCTGGCCTATGACCGCGGCAGCATGTCGGCGCCGGTCTGCGTCGCCAAGGGCGTCGACAATCTCGCCTTCAAGATCAGGGAGATCGCCAAGGAGCACGACATTCCGATGGTGGAGAACGTGCCGCTGGCCCGCGCGCTCTATGCGACCGTCGAGGTCGACCAGGAAATCCCGGTCGAACATTATCATGCGGTTGCCGAAATCATCGGCTACGTGATGAAGCTGAAGCGCGGGCTGTCCGGGCTGCGTTCGTGAAAACAGGACAGATATCCGCTTGAAATGCGCGTAACTTGCGAATTAGCGTCCTGATGGACTTGCGTTTTCGGGTCCGATTCAGGCACTCAGGGGTGGGCGGCCGGACCGGGCGCCCCAGCGATGCCGACGAGCCATGTCTCTCCAGATGACCGCCGAAACCAAGGATCATCCCGCGACCGAGCCGTTCGTGGCCCACGGACCGGTGCGGCGCGGCGGCAGCATCGTGCTGGTGCTGCTGATCGCGGCAGGTATCGTCGCGGTCGCGGTCTGGCTGATGACCATCGGCCGCAGCCAGGCGCAGCCCTATATCCTCGGCGTCCTGGCGCTTTTGGCCACCGTCGGGCTGTTCAACCTGTTCGCGTTCGCTGCCGGCATCATCCGCTTCTCCGACCGCGCTTCCGACGACCCCGTCATGGGGCGGATCGCCGACCATGCCCATGACGGGCTCGCGGTGACGGACTCGCGCGGCCACGTGGTCTATTCCAACGCCGCCTATCTCACATTGACCGGCGCGGCCGGACCGCAGGACGTCCGTCCCGTCGAGCGCGTCTTCATCGGCAACCCGGATGTCTCCGAAGCAGTGTTCCGCCTGTTGAAGGCGGCGCGCGAGGGCAAGCGGCAGCAGGAGGAGGTCCGGATCGCCGGCCATGACGGCGGCCAGGGTGGACAAGGCCGCTGGCTGCGGATGCGGGTGCGTCCGCTCGGCCAGACCAAGCGCGAGGCGAAATATTCGGTGTGGTCGGTCGCCGACATCACCCGCGACCGCGAGCGCCAGGAGGACGTGTTCCAGGAACTGCAACATGCGATCGAATATCTCGACCATGCGCCCTGCGGTTTCTTCTCGGTCAATCCGGCCGGCGAAATCGCCTATGTCAACGCGACGCTGGCCAACTGGCTCGACTACGACCTCGCCGAGATCGGCTCGGGCGGGTTGAAGCTGACCGACATCGTCTCCGGTGACGGCGCATCGCTGCTGACCTCGATTGTGCCGGTGCCGGGCGAGGTCAAGACCGAGGTGTTCGACATCGACCTGCGCATGCGCGGCGGCAAGACCGTGCCGGTGCGGCTCTATCACAAGCTCGCCTTCGGTGCCGACGGCGCGGCGGGGGCTTCGCGCACGCTGGTGATCAGCCGCGCCCGCGACGGGCGCGGCGATCCCGAACGCGCGGCCGAAGTGCGCTTCATGCGCTTCTTCGACCACACGCCGATGGCGATCGCCACCGTCGACCGCGGCGGCAACGTGGTCGGCGCCAACGCCCGCTATGCCAAGCTCGCGCAAAGCCTGAACGGCGAGGGCGGCGCCGCCAAATCGATCTTCCGTGCGGTCAATCCGCGCGACCGCGGCGTCCTGATTGCGGCGATCAACCACGCCGCGGAAGGGCAGGGTGACATCGCGCCGGTCGAGGTGATGCTCGACGCGACCAAGGAGCGCTTCGCCCAGTTCTTCGTCACCCTCGTCGAGAAGGACGAGCGCGAGGCCGAGACCGCGATCGTCTACATCCTCGAGACCACCGAGCGGCGCGCGCTGGAAAACCAGATCAACCAGTCGCAGAAGATGGAGATGGTCGGGCAGCTCGCCGGCGGCATCGCGCACGACTTCAACAACGTGCTCTCGGCCATCATGATGGCGAACGACTTCCTGCTGAACGCGCACAAGCCGACCGATCCGTCGTTCCAGGACATCATGCAGATCAAGCAGAACGCGACCCGCGCCGCGACGCTGGTGCGCCAGCTGCTCGCGTTCTCGCGCCGCCAGACGCTGCGGCCGCAGGTGCTCGATCTCGGCGACGCGCTGAGCGATCTCACCATGCTGCTGCGCCGGCTGATCGGGGAAAAGGTCAAGCTCGACCTCGTGCACGGCCGCGACCTGTGGCCGGTCAAGGTCGACGTCTCGCAGTTCGAGCAGGTGATCGTCAACCTCGCGGTGAACGCGCGCGACGCGATGCCCGACGGCGGCAAGCTGATCATCCGCACCTCGAATGTGGCGACCGAACAGGCCGCGCAGCTCGCCAACAAGGGCATGCCGGCGGCGGACTATGTGAAGATCGAGATATCGGATACCGGCACCGGCATTCCCGCCGAGATCCTCGACAAGATCTTCGAGCCGTTCTTCTCGACCAAGGAGGTCGGCAAGGGCACCGGCCTCGGCCTCTCCACGGTCTACGGCATCGTCAAGCAGACCGGCGGCTTCGTCTATGTCGATTCCACGCCGGGCCGGGGCACCACCTTCCGCATCTTCCTGCCGCGGCATCGGCAGGAGCAGGAGGTCGCGCCGGAGGCGCAGGCCGGCAACGGCGCCACGAAGGAGACCGCCGCCGCAGAGGCTGCGAAGCCGAAGCCCGATCTCACCGGTCAGGGCACCATCCTGCTGGTGGAAGATGAAGACGGTCTGCGCTCGCTGAACGCACGCGGCCTGCGCTCACGCGGCTACAGTGTGATCGAGGCCGCCAATGGCGTCGAAGCGATGGAGGCTTTGGAGGAGAGAAACGGCGCCATCGATCTCGTCGTCTCCGACGTGGTGATGCCGGAGATGGACGGCCCGACGCTTCTCAAGGAGATGCGCGGCCGCAATCCGGAGCTGAAGATCATCTTCGTGTCGGGCTATGCCGAAGACGCGTTCGAGAAGAGCCTGCCCAAGAACCAGCAATTCGCCTTCCTGCCGAAGCCATTCACGCTCACCCAGCTGGTCGCCGCGGTGAAGGAAACCATTGCGGCGCAATAGAGCGTTCTCCGGCGAAGTGGTAGGACGCATTCCGGCATCCACAAGGACCATATCGTCACATCGCCGCGACGGAGGGCCGCAGCCGCGGTTCCCGTTTCCCGCTTCACTTTTAGCCAACCCTGCCCATCTTAGGGGTCGGTTCCCCATGCTGGGGATTTCTCGAGGAAACCAACATGAATTTCTCGCAACGCACGCGTGGACTTGTTCGGGCGGTTGCCGTCGCGATGGCGCTGGCGCTGCCCGTGATGATGACCGTCTCAGTGGCCGACGCTCGCGTCGGCGGCGGCGGCTCACGTGGCTCGCGGACCTTCTCCGCACCGCCCTCAACCAGCACCGCGCCGGGAACGGTCGCGCCCCTCAACCGCACGTTCGGACAGCCGGGTAGCCCTGGGATGGGTGCGCCGGCCGCAGCGAACTCAGGCGGCCTGTTCGGTCGTCCGGGCATGGGCCGTGGCCTGCTCGGCGGATTGGCCGCAGGCTTCCTGGGCGCCGGCCTGTTCGGCATGCTGTTCGGCGGGGGTCTGTTCTCCGGTCTCGGCGGCCTGTCGTCGATCCTCGGCCTGTTGCTGCAGATCGGCCTGATCGTGCTTGCGGTGCGGTTTGCAATGTCGTGGTGGCAGCGCCGCAATATGCCGGCCGCGGCCTATGCCGGCGGTCCCGCCGCCGGCGCCGGCCCGCAGCCGAATGCCCGCTCCGGCTTCGGCTTTGGCCTCGGCGGCGGATCGGACGCGCCGGTCGAGATCACGCCTGCGGACTATGAGGCATTCGAGCGGCTGCTCAGCGAGATCCAGACCGCATGGTCGAACGAGGACGTCGCGAAGCTGCACACGCTGGCGACGCCGGAAATGGTGTCGTATTTCGCGAAGGACCTCCAGGACAACAAGGCGCGCAACGTCACCAACAAAGTGACCGATGTGAAGCTCTTGCAGGGCGACCTCGCCGAAGCCTGGCGTGAAGGCGACAGCGAATATGCCACGGTCGCGATGCGCTACTCGCTGGTCGACACCGTGCGCGACCGCGTCAGCGGCCGCTTGGTCGAAGGCAGCGAGCAGCCGCAGGAGGTCACGGACGTTTGGACCTTCCTGCGCCAGCGCGGCGGCAATTGGGAGCTCTCGGCCATCCAGGAGACCAACTGAGAGACCAACTGACCGATTGCCTGATACTGATATGACAATGCAAGCGCCGCGGCTGACCCCGCGGCGCTTTTGTTTTGGCAGTTTCATTTGCGCGTCGCCGGACTGGAATATCTGAACGCGCCGTGGGTTGATGTCGAAGAACCATAACAGCCATCGGGAGGACAAGATGACCATCCTTGCTCGGATCACCGTTGCCGCCACTTTCGTTCTCGCCATCGCCGCCGTGTCGCCGGCTCAGGCCCAGACCGCCGACACCAGCTTCTTCGTGACCGGCAACGGCATCGGCAATGGCGGCAATCTCGGTGGGCTCGCCGGTGCCGACAATCACTGCCAGGAACTGGCGCAGGCGGCAGGCTTCGGCGCGCCAAAAACGTGGCGCGCCTATCTCTCGACGCAGGCGGCTGATGGCAAGCCCGCGGTGAATGCACGCGACCGCATCGGCAAGGGACCGTGGAAGAACGCGAAGGGCGTCGTGATCGCGAAGGATGTCGCCGATCTGCACAGCGGGGCGAACAATCTCAGCAAGCAGACCGCGCTCTCCGAAAAGGGCGAGGTGATCAACGGCCGCGGCGATACGCCAAACCGTCACGACATGCTGACCGGCTCGCAGCCCGATGGCACCGCGTTTGCTACCGCCGAGGACCACACCTGCAAGAACTGGACGAGCAGCACGCAAGGAGCGGCTATGCTCGGCCACTCCGATCGCATCGGTCTGCGTGACGACGACGCGTCAAAATCGTGGAATTCGTCGCATGCCTCGCGCGGCCCCGACGGCGGCTGCTCACAGGCCGATCTGAAGAGCACCGGCGGCGACGGTCTGCTGTATTGCTTCGCGGCGAATTGAACCAGGATTGATGCGTTGACGCCCGTGATATCGCCCCGCAGATTGCGGAGCGATATTGGTCGTCAATGATCTGCGGGACTCATCCATGCGCTATCAGCTCTATTACTGGCCCTCGATTCAGGGCCGCGGCGAATATGTCAGGCTTGCGCTCGAGGATGCCGGCGCCGGCTATGACGATGTCGCCCGCGGCAAGGGCGGCACCGGCGCGATGATGAAGATGATGGAGGGGCACAAGGGCACGCCGCCGTTTGCGCCGCCATTCCTCAAGGCTGGCCAACTCGTGATCGGCCAGACCGCCAACATCCTGCTCTATCTAGGCAGCCGCCATGGCCTGGCGCCGAAGGCGGATGCCGGAAAGCTGTGGCTGCACCAGCTTCAGCTCACCATCACCGATTTCGTAATGGAGGTTCACGACACCCATCACCCGATCGGGACGTCGCTGTATTACGAGGACCAGAAGGCGCCGGCCAAGAAGCGCACCGAAGAGTTCTGGTCGTCGCGCGTGCCGAAATATCTCGACTATTTCGAGGATCTGGTGAAGGCCAATGGCGGATCGTTCGTGACCGGCCGCCGTGTCACTTACGTCGACCTGTCGCTATTCCAGATCGTGGAAGGCCTGCGCTACGCGTTCCCGAAGCGGATGCAGGCGTTCGAGAAGCAGGTCCCGCGCCTGATCGCGCTGCACGACCGCGTCGCCGAGCGGCCGAACATCAAGGCCTATCTCGCGAGCGCGCGGCGGATCCCGTTCAACGAGGACGGGATTTTCCGGCGCTACAAGGCGCTGGATATTTAGCCGGCCCCCGGCACCCGATTTGTCGATCGTCATGGCCGGGCTTGACCCGGCCATCCACGACTTCGGCTCACGCAGACAGAAAGACGTGGATGCCCGGGTCAGGCCCGGGCATGACGGAGTGAGGTGCGGGCGCTCTACCGGCTCCGCCCATCCATCGGCGTCATCGCGATCTTCGACAGGTCGATGCCGTCGATGCAGCTGACATTCAGCGCCACGACGTCGGCGCCATCAGGCTTGTTGCCGCGGGCAAACACGTCGACGCCGCAATCGATGCAGATCTGGTGGCGGATCGCGTGGCGGTTGAAGAGATATTCGCGCAGATTGTCGGCGCCGGCGCGGAGCTGGAAGCTCGACGGCGGCAGGAAGACGAAATGCAGGCCCTTCTTGGTGCAGATCGAGCAGTTGCAGGCCGTGACAACAGCCATGTCGGTGGTGCATTCGAAGCGGATCTGTCCGCAATGGCAGCCGCCAGTGTAGGTCTTGCTCTCAGCCATGACGATCCCTCACCAAAGGCCTGGCACCAGCCGATAGCGCACCCGCGCCGTGTAGTCGGCATAGCCGGGCAGTCCGGCCGCCAGCGTACGCTCCTCGATCCGGGTGCGGAACGCGAACATCAGGAAGAACAGCGGCGCGAAGGCAAGTCCCCACCATGAGCCGAGCACGAGCGGCACACCGGCGAAGAACAGCATGACGCTCGCATACATCGGATGGCGGACCAGCGCATAGGGACCGGTCGAGATCACCTGATGGTCGCGCTCGGTCTGCACCTTCACGACCGGGGATGCGAAGGAGTTGGTGCGGAACACCCACATGATCAGGACGGTCGAGAGCACGTACATCGCGAGGCCTGCGGCCATCAGCGGCACGCCGGGGTCGCCGCCGCCAAAGCGGCGGTCGAGCCCCATCGCGACGAACCACCAGAATGCCGCCGCCAGGAACAGCAGCATGAACCATTTGTCGGCGGCGGGCTGACCTTCGCGCGCCGTGAAACGCATGCGTTCGGCGAGCAGCCCGGGATCGGTCCTGGCGAGCCACAGTCCGCTGGCCGGGCTGATTACGGCCGAGGCGATCAGGAACGCCCATGCACCCGGCCAGTGCAGCGTGCCGGCAAAGGCAAACAGCAGCGCGCCCATGGCGACGAGGAACAGCACATTTTGCACGAGGAGCTTGGCGATCATTGGCGGCTCCGCAGATTCCAGTCGCACGCTTTCCGGCAAACGTGCGGGCGGTCGCTATCAACTTTCAGATCACCGCAAGCGTTCCCGGCCTGACAAACATATCATTCGTTGTTGCCGCGCCGGATCGTGATCGAGGCCTCGGTCTTGGTGCGCGTGCATTCGAGGTTGAGGCGCTTGTAGCGCATCGTGATCGTGCTGCCGCGCAGGATGCCCATGCGCTTCAGGCAGCGTGTGGTGCCGGTCGTGGTGTCGTCCTTCGGCACGGTGAAGACCAGCGCTGTGGCGGCGCCGACCAGATTGAAGAACTCCGGCTTCATCCTGCGGTCGCTCTTGGCATACAGCTCGACCGAATAGTCCTTGCCGCGGCAGCCGAGCGACAATTCCTTGGCCGCCGGATGGGTGAGATAGGTGATGTTGGCGGCGGTGAAATTGACCTTCAACCCGTCGATCTGGCCGGCGAGCTGCTTGGCGATGTCCTCGCAGGGATCGGCATGCGCAGGCGCCGCGGCCAAGGCCGCGACCAATGTCAGCAGCGAAGCCGGCAGGATGAAGCGTCGGCGCAATGGTCTGGTCATGAATAACTCCGCGGGATGAAATGCGCGAAGGTTCATGCAGGCTCCCGCGGAGCGCGTCAATACATGCCGTGGCGGTGATGCGGGGCGAGGGTGCCCCGCATCGGGGGGCCAGGCGTCACTCGCACTTGCCGTCGTGCGCCTTGGAGACCCCGGCGGCCTGTCGCTCGCAATCATTGCCAAAGGTCTTGCCGTCACAGCCGCATACGGGCCGGAAGATCTTGTTGCAGAATCTCGGTTTGCGGGTGCAGGTGCCCAACAGGTCAAAGCGGCCGCACGTCCCGGGCTTGAACTGGCAGAACTCGCCTGGGCCACACTGGAGGCCCGCAATGCCGCCGCACTCCCGACCGGCGCGGGCCGCGGCGCCTGTTGGGACCAACGTCAGCAATGCCAGCGCTGCGAACGAGACGAAAAGCCCTGTTTTCATGATTGCCTCCCTGGGTTGGCGAAGTATCGATCAATAAAACAACCTTAGATTACATCTATACATGGGATCGCACAATGATTGTTGTTGCGCGCATGGCTGGGCGGCGGCCGGCTTCCCTTTCCTTTGTCCTAAAAATGCTTAGAACGGCTCTATATCGCGGCTGGCCCCTCGCAGGCCAGGTCCGGCCCTCGAACCGACGAGCAGCCCATGAACGCCCCCAGCGCCTTCCCCGACCCGCAAAAGCCCGTTCCGCCCTACAAGCACACGCCACTGTTCCCGCTGGGTGCGGACACCACGCCCTACAAGAAGGTGACCAGCGAGGGCGTCCGGGTCGAGAAGGTTTTGGGCAAGGACATGCTCGTGGTGTCGCGGGAGGCGCTGCGGGCGCTCTCCGAGGCCGCGTTCGGCGAGATCAACCACTATCTGCGGCCCGGCCACCTGAAGCAGCTCCGCAACATCCTCGAGGACAAGGAAGCCAGCGACAACGACAAGTTCGTCGCCTTCGATTTCCTGAAGAACGCCAACATCGCCGCCGGCGGCGTGCTGCCGATGTGCCAGGACACCGGCACCGCGATCATCATGGGCAAGAAGGGCTGCAACGTCATCACCGACGGCGAGGACGAGGCCGCGCTCTCCGAAGGCGCGCGCGATGCCTATCTGCGCCGCAATCTGCGCTACTCGCAGGTGGCGCCGCTGTCGATGTATGAGGAGAAGAACACCGCCAACAACATGCCGGCGCAGTGCGAGATCTACGCCGAGGGGGATGACGCCTACAAGTTCATGTTCATGGCCAAGGGCGGCGGCTCCGCCAACAAGAGTTTCCTGTTCCAGGCGACGCCGTCAGTCTTGACCAGGGATCGCCTGCTCGCCTTCCTGAAGGAGAAGGTGCTGACCTTGGGCACCGCGGCGTGCCCGCCGTATCATCTTGCGATCGTGATCGGCGGCACCTCGGCCGAGCTCTGCATGAAGACGGTGAAGCTGGCGTCGGCGCGCTATCTCGACGCGCTGCCGACCCACGGCTCGGCCGACGGCAATGCGTTCCGCGATCTCGAGATGGAGCAGGAAATCCTTAAGATGACGCAAAGCCTTGGCGTGGGCGCGCAGTTCGGCGGCAAGTATTTCTGCCACGACGTCCGTGTGATCCGCCTGCCGCGCCATGGCGCATCGCTCCCCATTGGGCTCGGCGTGTCCTGCTCGGCGGATCGCCAGGTGCTCGGAAAGATCACCAGGGACGGCGTCTATCTCGAGGAGCTCGAGCACAACCCGGCGCAGTATCTGCCGGCAGTCGAGCAATCGCTCGGTGGCGAGGTCGTCAAGATCGACCTCAACCAGCCGATGAAGGACATCCTCGCCACGCTGGCCAGGTATCCGACCAAGACCCGCGTGTCGATGACCGGCACCATGATCGTCGCCCGCGACTCCGCGCACGCCAAACTGCGCGAGCGGCTGGAGAAGGGCGAGCCGCTGCCGGATTATTTCAAGAACCATCCGGTCTATTACGCAGGCCCCGCCAAGACACCCGACGGCTACGCCTCCGGTGCGTTCGGTCCGACCACGGCGGGACGGATGGATTCCTTCGTCGACCAGTTCCAGGCCGCCGGCGGCTCGATGGTGATGGTCGCCAAGGGCAACCGCGCGGCCGCAGTGCGCGAGGCCTGCAAGAAGCACGGCGGCTTCTATCTCGGCTCGATCGGCGGTGCGGCGGCGAACCTCGCCGAGCACTGCATCAAGAAGGTCGAGGTGGTCGAGTATCCCGAGCTCGGCATGGAAGCGATCTGGCGCATCGAGGTGGTGGATTTTCCGGCCTTCATCATCATCGATGACAAGGGCAATGACTTCTTCAAGGAATTGAATCTGGGTTGAAGGCGATCGGCCTCGACGGCTTTTCCAAAGGCTGGGTCGCTGTCACGATCGACGGCGACCGGCGTACGATTTCCTTCCATCCCGATATTGCGGACGCGCTGGCGGGTCCGTTCGACCGCGCCGGCATCGATATCCCTGTTGGTATGACCGACGACGGCGCGCGCGATTGCGATGTTCTGACGCGCGCGAAGTTGAGGCCGCATACCTCGCGCGTCTTCACGGGCGCGCGGCGCTGGCTGTGGCAGGAGTTTCGTGATCCCGATGAGGCGAACGAGGACGCGCTACGCCGCGGCCAAAAGCGGGTGTCACGCCAGCTCTGGCATCTCGGCAAGAAGATCATGAAAGTCGACGCGTATGTGCGGGCATATTCCAGACGCGACATCCGCGAGGTGCATCCCGAACTGGTGTTCCTGCAGTTGAACGGCGGCAAGCCGCTCGCGCGGAAGAAGTCGGAGGAGGGCGATGCGCTCCGCCGCAAGCTGCTCAAGCGGGAGGGTTTTCGCGAGATCGATCGGTGGCTGACGGAAGTGCGGATCGGCACCGGCGCGAAACGGGACGACGTGCTCGACGCCTGCGCTGTGGCGCTCGCCGCCTGCGAGCCTCACGGCAGCGTTCCCTCGGGAACGCCGCCGTTGGATGCGTATGACCTGCCGATGCAGATCTGGTTCTAAAGCGAGATGAGTTTTGGTCGATCGGTTTGCGGCGGTTTCGGTTCACCTCTCCCCACCGGGGAGAGGTCGGCGCGAAGCGCCGGGTGAGGGCTCTTGCTTCTCGATAGACCGTAACCCCTCACCCGATTTGCTGCGCAAATCGACCTCTCCCAAGGGAGAGGTGAAACTTCGGCGCCGTTCCAGTTCGACCTTATCTCGTCACGCTCTAGAGGCCGCCTACGCCCGGCTGCCGGTGAACGGAAAACTGCCCATCGGGCCGATGCCCATTTCGCCGGAAATGCTGTCGCCGGAGACCTTGCCGCTGAAGTCGAGCGTCAGCGGCATCGGGTTGGTGATGGATACTTTCCAGGCGACGGCGTCACCGTTCACGGTCCCGTCGAAGATTTCGGTCGAATTGCCGTCGGCGCCCTGGGTGCCCGTGAGCGCGCTGCCTGAGCTTGCCAGCGACAGCGTCGCGTTGCGCTCGCCCATCGGCGTCGTCATGGTGAGATTCCAGTTTCCGTCCACCGCCATTGATGTCTCCCCTCGAGATCAAGTGTGGGCGGCGGTATAACCCATCTTGCCGCCGACGCCTAGTTTACTCCCGCGGCGATCAAGCGCAGGCGGTTGATGATCAGGAAGCGGAAGGCCATGTACTGGATCGCGAAGGCGGCGATCTTGGCGCCGGCCGCAACCACGGTTACGTAGGTCGCCCACAGCTTGATGTCGCCGGTCGATGCAATCGCGATCGTGCCGGCGCCGAGCGCGAACATCAGCAAGGCCCAGGCATAGCCGGCCAAGGTGACGTATTCCGGGATCACGTCGGTGACGCGAGCGGGCATGTAGCGCAGCATCCAGTCGCGCTTGAGCATGATGGCGCCGATCGCGAAATGCGCGATTGCAGGCTTCGCCAGCACGAAGCGCGGGTCATTGGTCAACAGCGTGGCTGCGCCGAGCACGATGGCCAGCGCCAGGCTCGCCCAGGTCATGAAGCCAAGCGCTTCGCCTGTCAGGCGGGCACGGATCGCTTGCGCAATGGCACCTGCGATCGCCACGCCGGTGGCGAGCAGAACGTTGTCGGTGACGAGATAGACCACCAGGAACACGATGGTGGAGAGAAAGTCGGTCGCAAGCTTGGCGAATACGCTCTTCATCGTCGTGCCTTCCGTTTCCTTTAGCCTTCCTTGGGGCGGGATGTTTCGTGTCGAAGTCTCAAAGCGAGGGCAGCGCGTTCGCCGGCGGCGTTCCGTACTTGACGTACTTGGCCTTGCGATACTGCGGATACCATCTGGTGAAGCACACCGCGCTGTTGCGGGCGGCGACCGCGATCAGCAGGCCCGACCACAGCGGCAGACCGGGCACATACAGCACCGCGAAATTGCCGACCATCATCAGCAGCATGGCAGCGGTCCAGGCCCAGGTGATCCGATAGTTGACGCCCTCAAAGCTGGGCAGACGCGCCGTCTCGGCGTCGACCACCTCCATCGCATATTGCCGCGCGAAGGGATGACGAAAAACGATCGACGAGAGCGCCACCAGGAAGATGCCGGCATCGACCGCGATCTTCACCGCCGTCGAACTGAGCGTCGCGTCGGCGAAGGTGAGATAGCTGCCGACCGCGGTGAACACGACCACCGAACCGAGGCTGAGGATTTTGATGCTGCGGCCGCGCGCGATGTCGAGCGCGATCACGGCAAGGCAGGCGAGAGCGCCGCAGAGCAGGCTCACAGGGGCTGACGTCACCAGCATCAGTGCAGCGAAGGCGCCGTAGGGGGCGAGGATCAGGAAGATCGTCATCGGAAGCCTCATCGGCCAATCTTTACAACGTAAAGATACCGTAGGGCTGCATGGTGGGACCGTCGAGCAAAATCTTTACAGTGTCAAAATAACGAGAATTCGGGAGAATACAAAGTTATTTCAATGGGATGGTGGCAAGGTCGTCGCGGCGACCTCCGTCGGCAGTCATCCCCAGTCGTCATGGCCGGGCTCGTCCCGGCCATCCACGTCTTTCCATCCTTGAGGAGCGCGTCAGCCGGCGTCTACTCCGCCCCCACCCAATTGCCGTGGAAGCCATCCGGCACGCGATGGCCGAGATGCACCAGTGCGGTCGGGCCTGACTCGACGTCGGTGGCGTTGAAGACGGCGAGGTCGCTGCGGTTTTCGCCGGCGCGCCAGACCACGGCGAGCAGCCAGCCATCGTCTTCGGCGGAGTCGTGGCTGCGCTCGACGAAGACGGGTTCGGAAATCGTGTCGCCGGCAGGCAAGAGGTAATGCCCGAGCCGCTTGCCCTTGCCGTCGACATGGACGATTCCCGACAGCGCGCCGAACATCGGTAGATCGGGGTTGGCGCAGGCGTACCAGCCGTGATTGCTGGTCATTCCGGCACGGCGATCGTCGATGCGGGGGAATTCGCCGGTGAGATCGTCGAGATAAACTTGCGTGAATCGGTCGGTATTGCCGGCGAGATCGAAGGTCCAGCGGCAGTAGCGCGCCCGGTTCTTCTTCGGATCGGTCGGCGAGCCGTCGGGATGGTTGAACAGCGGCGCTTCCTCGAACTGCATCACGTCGGCGATGATGCGATTTCCCTCTTCCCACGCATTCATGACGTGGAAGACGTAGCAGCTCTCGGCGCGGAACCAGACGATGTCCTTGGAAGAGCCGCTGCGCTTCATCACGCCGACATAGGCGCCTATCTCCGGCTCCCAGGCATAGGGCGCCTGTCCGCGCATCGCGCGCGGCATGCTGCCGGTGATGGGGAGGATCGGAAACAGCACATGGTTGGTGGTGACGATGAAGTCGTGCACCATGCTGGTATAGGGCGCTTCAAAGCGCTCGAACCGCGTCACCACGCCGGATGCACTGACCGAACCGAACGACAGCGCCGGCGTCAGCGGGCCAGCGGCGTTGTAGCCGAAGAACACCATCTCGCCGGTGACAGGATCGATCTTGGGATGCGCGGTGAAGGGGCCGGAGATCGCGCCCTTGTAGTCGCAATAACCGAGGCGATTGAGCGTGCCGGGCTCGATCTCGGTGGGCAAATGGCTCTCGACGAGCGCGAGCAGCTTGCCGCCGTGGAAGATGATGTTGGTGTTGGCGACGCAGCCATCGGTCGTTGTCGTTGCTGGCGTGTCGGGCAGTTGGCGGCCGAAGCCGCCGAACAGTGCGCGGCCGGCATCGTGCTCGGCCTGCCACTTGGCAGTGCGGACCCAGCGGTTGCGGTAGCTGGCGCGGCCGTTCTCGAGGTGGAAGGCGTGCAGCATGCCGTCGCCGACGAACCAATGCGCACCCGGCACATCGAATTGCGGGTTGGGGCCGTTGCGATAGAGCGTGCCGTTCAGTTCGCGCGGCAATTCGCCGGTGACTTTCAGGAACGGCGCATCGGCTTCAAAGGGGATCGGCGCCAGGTTGGTCCGCGCCGCCGTTGATGTCACCTGGTCGAGCATCACACGCCTCCTCGATTTTATCTTTACACCGTAAAGATAGAATTAGAGGCGTGATCGTCGATCGTCAAGCAAAATCTTTACAGTGTAAAAATTGCGTCATATAAGGAGCCGCATGGCAAGATTATCCAAGGAAAACAAAGCGGCTCGCCCGGCACGAGCCCGGCGGGTCGCGCGCAAGGCTGCCGCTCGTCCGGCGCCGCGGCGGCCCAGCGACACGCCCTATCATCATGGCGATTTGCACGAGGCGCTGCTGCGGGCGGCCGAGCGGGTGCTGGAACGTGACGGGCTGCCGGGCCTGACCTTGCGCGCGGTGGCGCGCGAGGCCGGCGTGTCGCACGCAGCACCGACGCATCATTTCGGCGATCTCACCGGGCTCGTCAGCGAGCTTGCTGCGATCGGCTTCCGCCAGTTCAACGACGAGATGATCGCAGCCGGGGCGACCGGCACGACGCTGCTGGAGAAGGGGTTGGCGCGCGCCAAGGCCTACATTGCCTACGCGCAAGCGCATCCCGGCATGTACGGGCTGATGTTCCGCACCGAGCGGCTCGACATGTCCAGGCCCTCGCTGCACGAAGCCGCGAACGCCTCCTTCGCCGGCCTCGCCGGTTCGATCGGCGCCAGCCGTCATGAGCAGATCCATGAAATGGCGCTGTCGCTCGACCAGGCCGCGGCGATCGTGCGCGCCTGGTCACTGGTCCACGGCTTCACGATGCTGCTACTCGACGATCGGCTCAGCGACGTGCTCAACCGGATGCCACCAGGCAGCACCATCGACATGCTGCTTGAGGCGATGCTGATGGGCGCGTTCAGCAAGCCGCCGGGACCTGGCGATGCAACCTCGTCATGCTAACCCGGGCCGAACCGGGCCCTCGGCGCGGTCGACGTACGGCTGCTGCTGATTGTTTCTGCGCCAGCCTGACCAAGGTTTGCGCTGACGAGAGCCGGCGCCGGCCGTTGCAAATGTGACGTATTCATTGGTAACAGCCTGCAATCCGGAACGACTCCGGGTCTGACATGCGCAATCTGGGGAAGGTTCAGCCAAACAGTGGGAAATATCTGACAGGCGCGCGGAATCGTCCTAGAAGAGCGGCTTCACAATTTCTGTCGCCTGCACCTCGCGTGCGTAGCCTCGATCGTCATGCCCACGATATCATCGAACAAGCCCTTTCGCGTCGGCCGTTCCCGCACCGGACTCGGCCTCTTCGCCACCAAGCCGATCAAGAAAGGCGACAAGATCGTCCGCTATTTCGGGCCTCTGCTGGACTCGAAGAAGAAGGATGAGGACGCGATCGAGAACAAGTATTTGTTCGAGCTCACCAACCGCTGGACCATCGACGGCTCGGTCCGCGAAAACGTCGCCCGCTACATCAACCACGCCTGCCGGCCGAACGCGGAATCCGACGTCAAGCCGCGCAAGCGCAAGGTGTTCATCCGCGCCATCAAGAACATCGAGCCCGGCGAGGAGATCAACTACGACTACGGCACCGACTATTTCAAAGCCTATCTGAAGCCGATCGGCTGCAAGTGCGACGCCTGCGAGAAGAAGCGCAAGAAGAAGCGCGCCGAGGCGAGGGCAGAGCGGCTGCGGCTGAAGGAAAGGGCCGAGCGCAAGGCGCAAAGGAAGGCCGAGAAGCTCGCCAGAGAGCGGGCCGAGGCCAGGACAAAGGCAACCGCAAAGGCGAAGAAGACGCCTGCCAAGACCCTTGCGAAGACCCTTGCGAAGACCCTTGCCAAGACCGTTGCGAAGACCGTTGCCAAAACCCCTGCCAACAAGACCCCTGCCAAAACGCCTGCAAAGACGAACGGCAAGCTGAATGGCGAGCACCTGAACGGCCATTCCTACGTTAAGGTTGCCGGCGAGGGGGCCGTCGCCTCGAAGCCCGGCACGACGCCGGCCCTGCACGCCTGAGACCCGCGAACCTAGCCGCCGGGGCGGTGCGTCGATGACGGCAACGGCGCGTTGCCGAAATCCAGTGTCGCGCGCTGGATGATCGTGCCGTGCTCGTCGATGACGAGACGAAAGCGCCTGGTCTCCGAAAAGAATGTCAGGCGATGCCGGCCATGATCGGCGTCGATCCCGCGCTCCGACAATGTCGTGATCCTGCCGGACCGCATTTCGGCCTGCAGCAGCGGCAGCGCGATGCCGAGGCCCTCGGCGACGATGTCGGCATCGACCTCGAACGCGCCGTCCGCGACCGCGATCCCCGTCATCGCGCCCTCGCTGGATTCCTGGACGGGATCTTGGACGTATTCTTGGAGGGACGCGGCAGCCAGGCGCATTCGGCCAGCGTGGTTCCGTCGAGTTCGCGCATGAAGGCCTCGTGCGCCGATGCAAGCTTCGCCTTCAGCCGGCAGCGCGGCAGCAGCGCGCACATTCCGCCATCGTCCCTGAAACATTCGACCAGCGTGCTGTCGCCTTCCAGCGCGCGCACCACTTCGCCGAGCGTGATCGCCTGCGGCGCGCGCGCCAGCGCAAATCCGCCGCCGGCGCCGCGCTGGGTGGCGATGAACCCGGCCTCAGCCAGGTCGCGCACCACCTTGGCGAGGTGATTGCGGGAGATACCGAATTCGGCCGCGATCTCGCTCGTTGCGAACGACCGGCCCGGCTCGCCGGCCAGCCGCATCAGGGCGCGCAGCGCAAAATCCGTGAACGACGTCAGGCGCATGGAAGCCTCGCAAAAACCGGCCTTGGCGGATCTCGCATAGCGCGCTAAATCGGTATTTGAAATACCTATTTAAGGAGCCCAGCCATGACGGAGGCCGCGCGCCGCGAGCAGATCACCGCCGGCATTGTCGCGCGGACCGGGATCACCGAGGCTGTTATTGAGGAGTTGGTGCAGGGCTTCTACGCGAGGGTTCGCAGCGACGCGATGCTGGCGCCGGTGTTCGCAGCTCGGATCACCGACTGGGCGCCGCATCTGGCACAGATGTGCGCGTTCTGGTCCTCGGTCGCGCTGATGACCGGGCGCTATCACGGCACGCCGATGGTCAAGCATATGCCGCTGCCGATCGATGCCGCGCATTTCGACCGCTGGCTTGCGCTCTTCGAAGCGACCGCACGCGAATTGTGTCCGCCCGCGGCGGCGGCGCATTTCATCGAGCGCGCCCGGCACATCGCCACGAGCCTGGAGATGGGCGTCGCCAGCGGGCAGGGAGTCATGCTCGGCGTCGGCGAGCGGTATAAGCTGGGCGAGGCCGGCGCTGCGCGAGCGCGGTGACTTTCACACGGGGATTGGCGGTGATGGAGCGCGCCTTTCATAATCCCCAGCACCTCGACAAGATGTCGAAGCAATTCATCCGCATCCTGTTGCCGGACGCCAAGGTCCGCCGCCGCTGAATCCGCAAGTCCCTCCGTCATTGCGAGGAGCGTAGCGACGAAGCAATCCCCCTATCCCCGAGCCGGGAAATGGATTGCTTCGCTTCGCTCGCAATGACACTGGATGGTTACGCCGTCCCGCCGACATATTGGAGCTCGGCGAACAGGCCGCGTGCCAACGCGTTGCGGCCAAAATCTGTGACGATCGGGAACTATTCCGCGCGCAGGGCGCTATGAAAGATGAGGAGAAATTCATGTTCCGGACAGGACGCCTTCATCCGTAAGTATTAGCTATCCGGCAAGCCGCGATAAAACTCGGCAAGATTGACTGGGATGGACACGATGAGGAGAGGAATCACAGTCTTGATCTGCATCTCGGCCCTGGCGGGCGCGGTGTATTTCGGCATCAGCAAATGGGGCATCCGGCACGAGACGCTGAATCTGTTCGATACCGCCAGGCAGCGGCCCGTCGCGGTCGACCTTGCCGTGCGCTGGGACTACGAGATGAAGGCCGATGACGGCTTGTGGAAGCTTCCAGTCGCCATCATCAGCAACGGCAATACCGTCAAGAATACCGAGTATTCGTTCCTGGCCAACGTCTTCGCTGCGCGAGGATATCTGGTCGCCAGCATTCAGCAGGATATTCCGACCGACCCGCCCTTGATGACCGTTGCCGACCGGCCCTATGTCGGCCGGCGCGGCGTCTATGAAAAAGGCGAAGCCAACATTCTGTTCGTGATTAAGGCATTGAAGAAACTGCAACCCAACGCCGATTACGATCACTTGACATTGGTTGGACATTCGAACGGCGGCGACACCGCGATGTATTTCGCAAAGCAGCATCCGGAACTGGTGTCGAAAATCATCACGCTGGATAATTTGCGGGTTCCGTTCGTGCTCAACAACAAGCTGAAGATACTTTCATTCCGTTCGAAGGATCCGAACTTCACGACCGATCCCGGCGTTCTGCCGACGCCGCAACAGGCCAAGGCTGACGGCATCGATATCATCAGGACGCCGTTCCAGCACACCTGGTTGAGCGACCGCGGCCCGTACTCTGCCAAGGAGAGGATTCAGGAGACTCTCGACAAGTTCCTGGGCGGCGGAAAAGCCAATGAATTGGCGCCGCCCGATAGCGACAACCCGATGGTGACGAACGCCGCAGCCGCGCTTCCCTGAGAAGCATGTCGTCAGCGGAACCAGGACTTCAGCTGCTGGCAGAGCGCCTTGCCGACCCGCATCTCGACCGCATAGACCTGCGCGGCCACGAACACAGAGGTCGCGTGGACGATCGGCTGTGGCAGGTTGAGCGACCGCGCCACCAGCCAAGTGGCCAGATGGAGTAGCCACGGGGTGGCGGCGGCGAGGGCGCGGATAACGGACAGCATCAGCATGGTCATCTCCTGTGCCGATGAAGATGACCGGCCGCGCGCGGCAATTCGATTACCTCCGGCGTAATGGAACCGGCGAAATCCGCATGGTAAGTTCTGCACCATGAACGCACATGCATCCACGGCGCGGATTGAGCCCGCAACACCCATCCATATCGGCGAGCACCTGCGCGGCTGGCGGCAGCGCCGCCATCTGAGCCAGCTCGACCTTGCCGGCGACGCCGAGATCTCGGCGCGGCATCTGAGCTTCGTCGAGACCGGCCGCTCGGCGCCGTCGCGCGACATGGTCCTCAAACTGGCGGAGCGGTTGGACGTGCCCCTGCGCGAGCGCAATGTGCTGCTGGTCGCCGCCGGCTTCGCGCCGGCCTTTCCGCAACGCTCGCTGGATGACCCCGCGCTGAAATCGGCGCGCGAGGCGATCAATCTGGTCCTGAAGGCACATGAGCCCAATCCGGCGCTGGCCTATGACCGGCACTGGAATCTGGTGTCGGCCAACCGCATGGTGGCGCCGCTGCTGGAGGGCGTGCCGCAGCGGCTGCTCGGCCAGCCCTTCAACATCCTCCGCCTCGCCTTCCACCCCGAGGGCCTGGCGCCGCGCACCGTCAATTTGCCGGAATGGGCCGGGCATCTGCTCGAGCGGCTGCACCGGCAATGCGAGGCGACCGCCGATCCAGAGCTCATGAAGCTGTATCACGATCTCAAATCCTATCCCATCCCGGCGCGCTCGGGCCCGTTGCAGCCCGATAACAATGTCGCGATCCCGTTCAAGCTCCGCCTCAACGGCGAGGTGCTGAGCTTCATCTCGACCACGATGGTGTTCGGCACGCCGGTCGACATCACCTTGCAGGAATTGGCGCTGGAGACCTTTTTTCCGGCCGACGACCTCACCGCGGAGCGGATGCGGCAGATGGCAGCCAGTATGAAATAGCGGCTTGCGCGGGCGCACTTTCGCCCTAACTTTGGGGTTCCATTGCCGCGAGGAGCCCGCCATGAGCGCCCTGAAACCGCTTCGCCTCGACATCGTCTCCGACGTCGTCTGCCCCTGGTGCTATATCGGCAAGCATCGGATCGAGGAGGCGCTCAAGCTGGTGCCTGACGTGCCGGTCGAGGTGCACTGGCGGCCGTTCTTCCTCAATAACTGGATTCCGCGCGAGGGCATCAGCCGCGACGAATATCTCACCGCCAAGTTCGGCTCGGTCGAGGCCTACAAGGGCATCGCCGGCCGCGTGGTCACGGCCGCCGGCGAGGAGGGACTGAGCTATCGCCCTGAGCTGGTCAAGCGCCAGCCCAACACCATCGACTGCCATCGCCTGATCCTGTGGGCCGAAGCGAACGGCAAGGCGGCCGAGATGAAGCAGCGGCTGATGGAATTGTATTTCCGCGACGGCGGCGATCTCACCGACGTCGACGTGCTGGTGCAGGCCGCCGCCGATGTCGGGCTCGACGCCGACGACGTGCGCAAGCGCCTTGCCACCGACGAGGACGTTGGACGCGTCTCGGCGGACGCCCAGGAAGCCTCCGAGAAGGGCATTTCCGGTGTGCCGACCTTCGTGTTCGCGCAGAAATACGCGGTCTCGGGCGCCCAGCCCGCCGAGCAACTTGCCCGCGCCATCCGTGGGGTCTCGGCCGAGATCAACGCGCAGGCGGCGGAGTAGATCGCAATCCTTCTCAAAAGCCCGGCTCCCGCCGGGCTTTTCGTTTGCACGCCAGACCCATCAGGGGAGACCACCATGATCTATGAACTGCGGACCTACACGGTGCGGCCCGGCACCGTCGGCGAGATGGTGAAAGCGGCGAGCACGATCTCGCGCGACATCCGCGGCGACAATTTCGGCAAGCTCGAAGGCTACTGGATCACCGAGATCGGCCCGCTCAACCAGGTCATGCACATGTGGAGCTATGCCGATCTCAATGAGCGGACAAGGCTGCGCGCCGAGTTGGCGAAGAATCCGCGCTGGACGGGCGAGTACATTCCGGCGATCCGGCCGCATCTGGTGCACCAGGACGTCCGCCTGCTCAACGCCATCATCCCGCCGGTCGCCCCTGCGACATCAGGCAACATCTACGAATTCCGCAACTATCGCGCCAAGCCGCTCGGTGCTGCCAGGCAATGGCTCGACCACTTCACGGGCGCGCTGCCGGCGCGCGAGAAATACTCCAAAATCGTCGGCCTCTGGCAGACCGACACCGCGCAGCCCAACGAGGTCTGCCATATCTGGGCCTATCCGAGCCTCAACGCACGTGTCGAGGCGCGCGCCAATGCGACAAAGGATCCGGTGTGGCGGGAGTTTTTGGGCAAGGGCGGACCGCTGCTCGAGGAGATGCACGCGACCATCATGCTGCCGGCGCCGCACTCGCCGTTGCAGTGATCCGCACCCCTTAGGAAGGTGCCTACGCCGACGGCTTCGTCGCCGTAAAATAGGCCATGCGATCGTTGGACGCGTACTGACCGGACTCGATAGTCGGACGCATCGCGTTCTCGAACAACACTCGCTCGTCCAAGGTGAATTGCTGCTCAAGAATTTCGCGAAGCGTCGGAGCCAGGGGATGCGGCGCAATGTCAATAAAGACATCCCAGGATGTCACGTTGCCAGGAATGATATCGATGTGAAGCTCCAGATGAACTTTGGAAAACCCGACGCCGTGGACGAGGCGAAGCAAATCACGTTCGGAATATCGGGCCAATGTACTTTTTGCGATTTTCTCCAGAGTGTCGGGAAACTGCGCTGATTTCCAGCGATGCATCAGTGGCAAAACTGGATCAGGACTCTTCGCGTCGAGTTGACCTTTCAAGTGGACGGTCTCGAACGCATCGTCCAAAAAAACGGGCTCGGCGATAGAGATACGGCCGCCTGGCTTGAGGATGCGGAGAAATTCGCGAAGCGCGGCCGGCTTGTCGGAAACATAAGCGAGGACCGACCTCGTCGTCACGACATCGACGGTGGCGTCCTGGATGCCGGCAAGTCTTTCAGCAGAACATTGGAGGAAGGTGCATTGAGAGCTTACGTTACGTTGAATCGCAGTGGCTTCGGCGTAGGCCAATAGTTGCTCGGAGATGTCGGTGAAAATGACACGAAGAGAAGGGCCAATTCGATCAATGCCCCCGAACGCGACAAGACCTTTGCCGGTGCCGATATCCGCAAGCGTCATACCCGGAGCAAGCTCGGCGTTATCAAGGACGCGTTTGCAGAAGCGCTCTGTTGCGGCCTGGACCGATCGCTCGTAAGTCTGATCACTGCCGTTACGACGGCGCAGCAACCAGTCGGACCAAATGTCGGATTGCGAAACAGATGCGTTTCCCGTCATGATCGAGTCATCTCAAGCAAGCTTTGAAGTAGATGCAGGGTCGAATCATTTGTGTATAATCATACCATTATAGCGAGGAGGAAACATTTGCAGCACAGTACGTCGGATCAAATGCCTCATCTTCACGCCAAGGCCGCGCATCGATAGCGAACCATCGACGTCAATCATCGGCTCACGCCGGTGCCATGTCCGCTGCGGGCCCAACAGGCGACGTTCGTTAGCAAACATGATGACCGCCAAGGGAAAGGTCACTCTGCCGGCCGCGAGAGGCCATCTCGAGAGACGGCGAAGATGACCGCCTTGCGGCAGCTTTAAGACTATCGTCAGAACTCACTCGCCTCTTGCAGTGCGGACAATTCGACGGCAGCTTTTGCACACCGGGTGATCGACCATCCCTGCCTTGGAGGACGGACTATTTCGCTTCGCACGCCCCTGGCGCTTCTCCTGATATCCCTGGGTGCGATTGCCGCAGCGTGGTGGTGGCTGGCCATGCCGATCAAGTTGGCGCGCGCACCGATCGATCCGAATGCCAAACTGCAATGCATCGCGTATGCTCCCTTCCGCGCCAACCAGACGTCGGAGTCGCCGGCGACGCGGGTGTCGCGAGAGCAGATCGAGGAGGATCTCGCCCAGCTTGTCAAAATAACCGACTGCATCCGGATCTATGCGACCGATCTCGGTCTCGATCAGATCCCCGAACTCGCGGCCAAGGCCGGACTGAAAGTCATGCAGGGAATTTGGCTCAGCGAAGACCAGCAGAAGAACGCGACGCAGATATCGACGGGCATACGCCTCGCCCAGCAATATCCGGAAACCATCATCGCGCTGGTGGTCGGCAATGAAGTCATGTTGCACCGGGTCATGTCTGCCGCCGACCTTGCCGCCATCATCCGCTCGGTCAAGGCGCAGGTGTCCGTCCCCGTCACCTATTCCGACGTCTGGGAGTTCTGGCTGCGCTACCGCGAACTTCAGGACGCCGTCGATTTCGTCACCATTCATATCCATCCATATTGGGAAAATGACCCGGTGCCGGCGGAATTGGCCGCCGCACACGTCGATGCCATCCGCAGGCAGATGGCGTCGGCATTTCCGGGCAAGGAAGTCCTGATCGGAGAAACTGGCTGGCCGAGCGAGGGGCGGATGCGCCGGTCGGCGCTGCCGTCGCGGATCAATCAGGCTCGCATGATCTCGCAGCTGCTCGATCTGGCCCATCGCGAGAATTTTCGCGTCATCCTGTTCGAAGCCTATGACGAAGCGTGGAAGCAAAAGCTTGAGGGCACGGCCGGCGGATACTGGGGCGTGTTCGATTCCATGCAGCGCACGCTGAAATATCCGCCCGGCATCCCTGTCAGCAACTATCCGCTCTGGAAATCGCTGATGAGCAGCGGAATGGTGCTGGCGATCCTGGTATTCGGCGTTGCGTGGCAGACCTTGCGCCGCAAGCCGCGGCAGCCTCAGCTTGTCGCGTGGGTTGCGGTCGCAATATCGGCAACCACAGCCGGAATCCTGTTTGGCGTGGCGACCCAAAAGATGTTCAATGAGAGTTATGGAGCGGGTAGCTGGCTTCTGTGGGGCACGCTTCTCGCGGCGGCGACGGCTTCGCCGCTGTTCGGCGCCAACGCCCTGATGTCGGGGCGCGCACCGCCTACATTTCTGGAATTGCTGGGTCCCGAGGACTACCGGACCCCCTCGATGCCGGCGCTCATGCACGGATTGGTCCTGATCGTCATCACCGTAATCGGCACGGAGACCGCGGTCGGCTTTGTGTTTGACTCGCGTGAAAAGGATTTTCCGTTTGCGGCCCTCACCATGGCGGCGGTCCCGTTCGTTGCCATGATGTTGCTCAATCGCCCCAGGAAGGGAATCCGCCCGATCGCGGAATCGATATTTGCCGGGGTGTTTTTACTGGCAGCCGTCTTTACGGGATTTTCCGAAGGGCCGGAGAACTGGCAGTCGCTGTGGACCTGCGCGGCCTACGTGCTGCTTGCCGTTACGCTGTGGCGGGCGCGTGCTTGAGCAGTCTGGCCGGCCGGCTTCCGCCGAGTTCTCCTTGGCCGCCATGTCAATGGTAGTCATCGGCAGGAATCCTTCCCTCGGTGGCCAAGTTCGGAAATTTCGGCTAGTTGATCATGTTGGGACGGAATGTCCGTCCTCGAGAGGGCGTGGTCATGAGAAAGTCGCCAAGCTTAGTCGCGCCTTCCGCCATCGTTGTGTTGTCAACTATCTTGCTGTGCGGCCCGGCAGTGTCGCAAACCGCAACAGGCTCCGCCGCCCCGCTTCCAAGCATTACGGTCGAAGCGCCGAAGCAGGCGGCAAGGCCACATAGGCCGAAGCAGGTGGCAAACACAGTGGTATCTCGCCGGAGATCGCCAGCCGCTCAAACGTCATCGTCAAGGGCTCGAACGCCATCGGCTGCGCCAGACTCAATATTGGGGAGGATTGCCAAGCTCGAGAAGGTCGCCAGCAATTGCAACGGTGGTTGCGAATCAAGCGTCAGACACGGCAATGACCCCTGGGTTGGGTGTAGCGAGTCGGCGGGCGGACAAACACACGGACCTTTCTCGTCAACGTGCAGAGACAACCTCAACTACAAGTCCTACGTGGACTGCGTCGAGACCAAAATGTTCTTGGGCGAGTACCGAAATAGAGCCTACTGGGTTTGTAGCAGCCTGGACGCCAGCGGGAAGTTCAAAGTCGCCGAACTCAAGCGATCAAGACGTCCGCACTAGGCGATATCTCCCGCAGGCTCTCTGGGTCAAAAAGCGAACATCGCTCGTTCCAGCAATCCACGCCCTAGGCGGACTTGCGCCGGCTGCGAATGAACTGGACAGCGCCGCGCGCGGCCTCGTAGGCGAGGCTGTGCATCCTCAGGGCGGCATGGATCACCGGGACCAGCGGGTCACGGCGGCGCAGCGGGATCAGCACGTCGCCGATCGCGAAGCGTTCGCGCCAGATCGGGTCGATCATGGGGTGGCCGGGCGCCGCGGTGGAATCGGCTGACGCGATCGTGGGATCGGCGCAGAGGTGGCGCGTCAGGTCGAGCGTCAGTTGCGCGCCCGGCGAATATTTCGCAAAGCGTTCGTCGATGCCGATCTTGAAAAAGAAGGCGCGGTCCTGGTGGCGTACCACGATGCCAGCAGCGACCGGCGTCGCTCCCGCATGCAGCGTGATGATCTCGCAACGGCCGGTTTCGGCCATCGCCGACGTCGCGCGGCGGATGAACGCGGCGTCGCCGGCGTGCTGGCTGAGCGCCGTGCCGCGCTTGCCCTTCCAGCCGCCGGCTTCGAGTGCGAGGAAAATCTCGAGCGCGGCCGCGACCTCGCGCGGGCGGCGGGCGACGCCGAAGCGCACCGCACCTTGATCGGCGAGGCGGTGGCGCTGGCGGCGCAGCTCCTTCAGCTTCTTCGTGCCCAGCGCCTCGCGCAGCAATTCATCCGCATCGCGGGTCGCATCCAGCGCGGCGCGCGCATAGGCGCTCAGCACGCGTGGCCGCATACCGTCACGCGCCAGCACCGCCTCGATGGCGCTTATGGCGGGGCCCTGCAACGACATGGTGCGCAGGATCAACGCGTGTGCGCCCGCATCGCGCGCCTGCCGCAGCAATTGTGCCGCGGCATCCTCCGCCGCGCCGCGATCGAGCAGCGGCGTGCACAGCGTGCCGTAGGGCTCAGCGCCGACGAGGGCGGGCAGGGGGATTTTGGTGATGCGCTGCATCGGGATCACCGGCAGCAGGCCGATCAACTGGCCGGCCTCGTTGACCGCGCTGAGCGCTGTGGCGCCGGTGCGGTCACGCGCGGAGGCATCGACCGCCAATTCCCAGTCGGGCTGATAGTAGCCGTTGGCCTCGATCGCGCGCTCGGCGAGCGCACGCCACTGGCTGACCGGGATGTCTGTCAGCGGCGGCAGCGCATGCGCATCCGTGGCATCCCTTCGCGATGCACGGTGCAGCACTGCCTGGTCAGCAAGTTCGGCCACGTCCCGTTTCCCCGGGCGCAAGGCGTCCCCCGATCGGCCTGCGCGCGTCAGGACAACGCTAGCCGAAAGAAATGGAAAATGCCGTTGAGGCCGTCAGGCAATTCGAGCGGTAATGTTAACGGGGCGTTCAGCATGCGGTCGGGGATGGCGGTCATGTCAGAGGGCAGTCCGCGGTCCTACGGCGACCAGGGCGGTCCGACGATGAAGCTTGTGTCGTCGGTCCAAAGCGCCTTGGTGTCCCACGGATTCGTGCCGCTGCCGTCGCCGGCGATATAGACCTTGCCATCGTAGTGGCGAATGTATCTCGCGGGGTCATTGACCGCGCGGAACGAATGTCCTTTGCCGTCCTTCCCGGGCTGCGGACAAAAGGTCGCGTCGGACCGGTTCAGGGCGCTGCCGTCGAACGGCTGTAGATGCAGGGCAAAATTCTGATGCCGCAGGAAGTCGCCCGGATTGTCTTTCGACTCAAAGGAGACGCATGAGTTGTCGGCGAGGCCGCGGCGGACGATCCAGGTGGCGTCCGCCTTGTCCTGCGCAGCGCTGCCGGATGCGATCGGTGCGATGACAGCGGTGCCGTTCCGGTTGCGGATATAGTCTCCGGTGCAGCATGCGGTGGTCGCCTGGAGCGAGATTTCCGATCCCGGTGTCAGCGTTCCCGACAGGCCGCTGGGCGCGCCATAGCCGGCGGCAACAATGTTGGACTGGACCGCGTTATTGGTGCTGTCCGGCGGAAAACCTGACGTCATCACGCCTTCGAAGAAGGAGCCCGCGGAGGCATTGCTGTTGTCTCCTCCCATGCCGAGGATGATCGCGCCTTCCTGGCGCATCGGCGCGTATCCTGATGGAAGGGCGCCGGAATAGATGGTGTCGAGGCCGCCCGACTGTGCGTCGCCCCGTTTCAGCGCAAACCGGGTCTGACCATTGTTCTTCAACCATGCCGATATGAACGGACGTGGCCTGCCGCCGATTTCGGCAGCGGGATTGCAGCTTCGTTTGTCCCAGTGGAAAATTCCGTTCTCGAGGTCGGCGTGCACCCCGGCCCCCGGTCCTGCGTGGCAGTTCGGCCATGACAAATCCCGGCTGACGTTGACGGTATCCATGTGACCGGCGCCGGTGTCGGTGCCGCTCGTCTCGGCATTGCCGTAATCGAAACAGCACCCCGAATTGAAATGGGTTCCGGAAGAAACCATGTACATCCCTTCCGGCTCTCCCTTGACCGCAACGCCCGATGTCCGGTTGTTGCGATAACCCATTCCCGGCGAAATCGACACGCCATAGACCTGGTGACCGCCTGCCGTGACCGGCAATGCATCTGCCGCGGCGCCGAGGTCGGAGCCGTTGGGCCCTGGTCCCTTATAGTGTCCGCCAAAGGCGATGGTGAGGTCGTTATGTTTGGACGACTGATCGTAAATCTTCGTGATGATGCAACTGGTGTTCGCGCAGAACGCATCTTGTGCCGCAGCGTTGGCGTAGCCGTCCGGAAGTAGGCCGATGTTTCTGATGGCACCGTCTGAAGCTCGCTTCACCTCATACAATACGCCGGCATATTTGGCGTAGAGCGCTCTCACCGTACTATGCGCGGCGACACATGGCGTATGTCCGGCCGCGTAGAGGTCGCAGGGCCTTGGCTTGATGATCTCGGCACGCGCGGCGCGAGAGCCGATCAAGCTTGCAGCCATCAGAGCGGCGATGATCATCAAGGCAGCGCGGACGACTCGCTTTGGCCTCGATAGGGATAGGTGCGAGCCGGAGACGTCATTCGCCGTTCTAGACCTGACGCCTGTCATCATCGTCTCCGCCACATCGTTGTTCGCTTTGCTGTCGTCGCAATCCGTCGGAAGAATGGCAACACCCAAAGCGATCATTCACCGGTTGTCGTCAAATTGTAATTTCGTTCATTTTTGTCAGCCGAACGGCGCGCTAACCACTGATTTGCCCGACGGGGCAAGCCTTTGCTCCAAAAATAATTCGCTTTATCAGAAACTAAAATAAGTGTATGAATCCACTCGTCCCACCCGATTGAGGGGCGAGCGCACGTCACGAACGCGCGGTGGGATGCGGTGGACGCCGAGGTGCACGAGACGAACGCACCGAAGCGGACGGCGAAGTCGTGTGGTCCTGACGCTGCAATGCAGGCGGAAAGTTCGCGAGAGGCTGAGGCCAACTCACGGACGACGGTGGCAACAAAGCGCTCACCGGGGAGAGCACGAAGGAAACCGTAACACCATCGCGCAGGGAAAGCCGGCGTTCCCGGTTACACCTGTGGTCCTACCCCGGTGCTTTCTGTTGCACCGGGCCCATGGGTGCGATCGGCACCCGGCTTTCCCTGCGCCCTCTATCAAGATAGAGGGCGAAACGAACGGCAAGACTCGGGCAAATCATGTCGCGAGAGCGAGAATGCGTATTTTCCGTCATTGCGAGCGAAGCGAAGCAATCCATGCCTCCACTTGCGGAAGCATGGATTGCTTCGTCGCTATCGCTCTTCGCAATGACGGCGCGCCACGCGCGCCACACATTCTGTGTCGTCCTGGCGAAGGCCAGGACCCATTACCCCAAATGGGAATCGTTACACGATGCTGGGGCTACGATCCCCTTCACAACAAATTTCGGTGGTTGGGTCCCCTCCTGGCTTTCGCCAGGACGACGATGGGAGATGTCGCGGGCTCTACACTGTCTTCATTCTGTGCGAGGAGGGATTGCGACGATCTGATCGGAAACCATCGATCTCACCGCGTGGCCGTCGTGCCGATCGGAACGGGGTTCTCGATCGGCTCGTAGTTTTCAGTCAGGCAATTGTCGTCGGCCTCGGCCTGCCGGCGATCGGAGATCACGCCGCCTTCGATGAAGACGCGATAGGTCTGGGTGCCGAGCGGCTTGCCGACCACCGAAGTCAGCTCTGCGCGCACGCAAGCCGTCCAGCCGGGACCGCGCGGATCGTGCAGCGGCGCGGAGACCCGCACATGGGCTGGCAGCGAGCCCGCGGTGAACACCGAATCCAGCTTTGCGCCGACCAGTTGCTTGACATCCGGAGGTGTTTCGAGCGGCGCCGGATCGGTAGCTTTGACCTTCAATATCTCCGGCCACACCGCGTGGCTGTCCGCCAGCCCGCAGCCGCTCAACACCAGCGCCGCGCCGGCCAGCAGCGCCGCAACACAAACTCGTCCCTGTCCCATGGAATTAATTTAATATGCGGGCGCCAAGATTGCGCCCCCCTGGTGGCGTTGAATTCGTTTCGCGCGGTGCGTTTGGTCGATCAACAAATGCTGATAGACAAGCTATCTTTGACGTCTGGGTGTTGCCGGACATTTCTGTGACCGGTGGGGAGAGGTTGACATGAAGAGATTCACGATTGCGGCCGTCGTTCTGGCTTTCATTACGACGCCGGCGTTGGCCCAGGGCCGACACGGCGGGCAGAAGGAAGACAACGCGACGGCGACCAAACCCAAGGTCGATGAGAAGGCCTACAAGGCCGCGCTCGATCGCATCCCCGAGCCCAAGGAGAAATACGATCCCTGGGGCGTCACCAAGCCTGCCGCCGATCCCGCCAAGAAGCCGAAATAGGTCCTGCTACGGAGTCGCCTCGCGCGGTTTGCGACAATTCAGTCGTCGAACCCCGCAGCCGTGGCGCTTCACTTTGACGCGCAGCCATGAACCTCCACCCCGACGCGCCCGACCAAGTCCTGATTAATAAATTGTCGGGAGGTTGCTATGATCGGTCGTTCGCTGCTCAGCATACTCGTGCCTGCCGCGATCCTGCTCGGCGGTTCGCCATCGTCGGCCGAGAACCGTCTTGCGCTGGTGATCGGGCAATCGGCCTACAAGTCGGTCCCCGCATTGCCCAACCCGGCCAATGACGCCAGGGCTGTGTCACAGATGTTGACCGATTCCGGGTTCGCTGTGACGTCGGCGTCCGATCTGTCGCAGGACGAGATGCGGGCCAGGATCAGCGACTTCGCCGGCCAGATCGCCGCGAAGGGCGCCGACACTGTGGCGCTGGTGTTCTATGCCGGCCATGGCGTGCAGATCGACGGCGAGAATTATCTGGTGCCGGTCGATGTCGATCCGAAACGTGAGGCTGACATTCCGATCCAGGCGGTCCGCCTCAACGATATCCTGAACACGCTGACCTCGGTGCCGAGCCGGATGCGCATCCTGCTGCTCGATGCGTGCCGCAACGATCCATTCCCCGAGCTCAACAAGACCGCAGGCCACGGGCTCGCCATCATCGACGCCAGGGTCGGCGCACCCGGCACGTTCGTGTCGTTCTCGACTTCACCGGGCGCGGAAGCCGAGGACGGCAGCGGGACCAACAGTCCCTACACGACGGCGTTGCTGGCCTCGGCGAAGGAAAAGGGAATTCCGATCGAGGACACCTTCAAGCGCGTTCGTCTCGCCGTGAACAAGGCGACCGACGGCCGGCAGACGCCGTGGGATAGTTCCTCGCTCACCGAAGATTTCAGCTTCGCAGCCGGTGCAGCGCCATCGCAAGCGACCAGCCCGAAGCCGGCCGCGGCCAAACGCAGCGTCGACGACTGGAAGCGCGACTTGCAGGGCAAGCCGGTCGAGACGGCCAATGAATTGATCGTGGCCGACGGCACCGATGAGGCCTATCAGGCGTTCGCTGCGCTCTACACCGGTACGCCGCGCGGCTTGCAGGCGCGCGACTGGCTCGACCGCCATCGCCGCATGGTGGCGTGGAACAGCGCGGTTCTCGTCAACACGGCGGCGGCCTATCGCGCCTTCCTGGCGCAATATCCCGACAGCGATCTGACGGCGACGGCCAACAAGATGATCGAACGGCTGCGCTACCGTCCCGACGCGATGGCCATGGCCTTGAGCGTGCCGGCGACCAATGTCGCGCTCGCTGCGCCGACCTGTCCCTGCAACAGCGCGCCGCGGCTTCCGCTGCAGAAGGCCAATCTCCCGGCGCCGAAGGCCGATATCGCTGTGAAGAAGCACGTTGATCCCAACCCGCCGAAGCGCGCAGGCAAGCGGCCGCCTCGCTATGTCGATGACGGCGATGATGTCGTCGTGGTGCGCCGTCCGCCCCCGGCCGTGGTCTATGAGCCGGTCGGGCCGCCGGTCGGCGTCGGCATCGGGATTGGCATCGGTGGCGGTCACTTTGGCGGCGGCGACCGCTTTGGGGGCGGCGGCATGCGCAGGGGTGGATACTGACCCGCCGATGGCGTAAATGCTTGCCGCGCGAGATGCGGCGGCTTGTGAGAATCGCATCGGCGGGACGGATGCGATGCGATCACTGCTTCGCCTGCTTGCGCTGCTGTTGCTGTGCGCGACGCCGGCCCTGGCCTGGGATCATTGGGGCGGTGACAGCGGCGGCATGCGCTTCTCGCCGCTGACGCAGATCACGCCTGACAATGTCGGCACTCTCGTGCGCGCCTGGGCGTTCCACACCGGCGATCTCGAGGTCCGCGCGCCCGAGGTCATGAAGCGCACCAAGTTCGAGACGACGCCGCTGTTCGTCGAGGACAGCCTGATCTTCTGCACGCCATTCAACGAAGTGATCGCGCTCGATCCCGGCACCGGGGCACAGAAATGGCGCTACGATCCGAAGATCAGCACCGCACAGCGCCCGGCCAACCGTTATACCTGCCGCGGCGTCGCCTACTGGGTCGACGATCACGCCGCGGAAGGCGCCGCCTGCCGGTCGCGGATCTTCACCGGCACCAACGACGTGCGCGTGATCGCGCTCGACGCCAAAACCGGCAAGCCGTGCGCCGACTTCGGCACCAACGGCGAGATCAGGATCGACGTCGGGATGAAGCTGGAATGGCCCGGCGAATTCCAGATCACGTCGGCGCCGGTGATCGGAAACGGCGTCATCGTGGTCGGATCTTCGATCGCCGATAATAGCCGGGTCGACGCGCCGCTAGGCGCGGTGCGCGCCTATGACGCGCGGACCGGCCAGCCGCGCTGGAGCTTCGACCCGTTGGTGCATGACGGGGTCACCGCCGGCCACAGCAATGTCTGGGCGCCGATGTCGGTGGACGAGGAGCGGGGCCTGGTGTTCCTGCCGACGACATCGCCGAGCCCGGATTTCTGGGGCGGCAAGCGGCCCGGCAACAACGAACATGCCAACTCTGTGGTGGGGCTGCGGATCGCGACCGGCGAACTGGTATGGGCGTTCCAGACCGTGCATCACGACGTCTGGGATTACGACCTGCCGGCGCAACCGACATTGGCGCGGATCGACACCGGCGAGGGCATGCGCGACGTCGTGATCCAGCCGACCAAGCAGGGTTTTGTGTTCGTGCTCGACCGCGACACCGGCAAGCCGGTTTGGCCGATCGAGGAGCGGCCGGTGCCACAGAATGGCGCGCCGGGCGAACTTCTGTCGCCGACGCAGCCATTCCCCACCCACGTGCCGCCGCTGATGCTGCAACAGATCTCCGCGGCCGATGCGTTCAACCCGCTGCCGAGCTTCGGGCGATCGGCCTGCGACAAGCTGCTCGGCGACTCCCGCAATGAAGGCCTCTACACGCCGCCGTCGACGCAGGGCACGGTGGTCTATCCGATGACCGGTGGTGGCGTGAACTGGGGCAGCGCGGCGTTCGATCCGGTCAACCAGATCCTTTACGCCAACACCAGCCACGCCGCGCACATCGTCAAGCTGATCCCGCGCGAGGAAGCCAAGGACTTCCATCCGCCGCCGGGCCATGATTTCGGCCGGCAGCAGGGCGCCCCGTTCGCAATGTCGCGGGCGGTGGCGATGTCGCCGCTCGGATTGCTTTGCAACAAGCCGCCCTGGGGCGAGATGGTGGCCGTCGACCTGAAGGCCGGCAAGATCCTCTGGCATTCGACGGTCGGCACCAGCGAGGATCTGGCGCCGCTCGGCATCGCGTTCCATTGGGGCTCGCCGCTGCTCAGTGGCGTCGCGATCACCGGAGGCGGGCTCGTCTTCACCGGCGCGTTGGATGCCTATCTGCGCGCCTTCGATGCCAAATCGGGCCGGGAGCTGTGGCTGGGCCGCCTTCCGGTGCCGGGCGTCGCCAATCCGATGACCTATCTCTGGAAGGGCGAGCAATATGTCGCGATCGGCGCCGGCGGACATTCCGAGGCCGGCACCTCAATCGGTGACAGCGTGGTGGCGTTCCGCCTGCCGCGCCAGGGCGAGGGGCCGTCGCTGTGGTCGCGCATGATCGACCGCCCCGGCGGGCGCTTTGCGGTCAAGGCGGTCGAGGCCGTTCTCGGGCTGATCGCGTTGATCGCCCTGGTCGTGCTGCTGTGGCGCTGGCGGCGGAGCCGCCGCGTGAGAGCCGTCTGATGTCGCAGCCGTGTGTCACACGTCAGAAAATGCAAATTCTCATTCCGTGCATCGAAACGACGTGCGGTTTGATCCCGCGCGGTGCCATGCTCGCGTCCGCCACGACGTTTCGTTGACGACGTCGCGAGCGGAAGCGCCTACGAAACGCTTCCCGACGACCTGTTTATTTTTAAAATCTTTGCTCATGGAGATTGCGATGAAGATCACCGCTTCGATCCTGCTCGCCGCCGCGCTCGCGCTGCCGTCCGCACCCGCCAATGCCGTCGTATTCGATCTCTCGACCATGACCTGCAAGCAATTCATCGAGAGCGGCGACGATACGATCAAGCTGGTGCTGACCTGGATGGACGGCTGGTACAAGGGCGATTCCGACGAGGCGATTATCGACACGGACGTGTTCGTCGAGAACGCCAAGAAGTTCGGCACCTATTGCGGAAAGAATCCGACCATCAGCATCGTCAATGCGGCCGAGGCCGTGCTCGGCAAGTAGTCCTTCTTGTTTGAGCATGATCTCCGCGCAAACGCGTCGCGTTTGTCGCGAGGGAAAACCGCTTCACACTTTTCCGGATCATGCTCTATCCGGGCAGCATGGCGAACGCGCTCGACACCATCGCCACCGGCTTGTTGTCGGCGGCGGAGGACAGCGTGACGCGGCCAAAGCTCATGGTGCGGCCGAGCCTGATCACGCGCGCGTCGGCGAGCACGTCGGAGGCGGTCGCCGCGCGCATGAAGTGCGTGGTCTGGTCGACCGTCGTCATCGGGCGATAGCCCTTGTTGGCCGCCAGATTGGCGAGCACCATCGCAGTGTCGGCAAACGCCATCAATGCCTGTCCGGACACGACGCCGCCGCTGCGGCAGATCCGTTCCGAGAATGGCATGCGCAGCACGGCGCCGGGCTGCCAGTCGGCAGCGTTGGCGGAGGGGGCTGCGAAGTCGAACTGCTCGACCGACAGATTGAGGTCCAGCACCCACGGCGCAAAGATCTCGCCGAGCGCGCGTCTGGCCTCGTCGATCCCGAACTCTCCGGCTTGCTGCATGACGTCCCCGTACCCCTTCCCGATGCGTTGTTGTGCATCCTGCCTCAGTTGCGCGTGACGTGCACGCCCGGCTTGTTGCCGCCATTCCATTTGCCGCCGATCGCCCGCTCGATCTGGGCGGCGAGCTGCAGGAGCAGCCCGTCATTGGCCTGCTTCGCCATCGCCTGGATGCCGAGCGGCAGGCCATGCTCGTTGGTTGCCAGCGGCAGCGAGATCGCGGGGATGCCGCAGAGATTGGCGAGCGGGGTGAACGCGAAGTTGCGCCAGAGATTACCGAACCAGTCCGGCACCGATGGATTGTCGCTGATCGTCAGATATTCAGTCGTGCCGATCTTCGGCGTCGGCAGCGCCGTGATCGGCGTCAGGATGATGTCCCAATCCTCGAAGAACGCGCCGAAGCCGCGTGACGTGGTGTTGAAGGTGGCCTGCATGCGTGCGCGATCGGCAAACGAGGTGTGCCGGCCGTGCTCCCAGATCCGGATGTTGACCGGCTCGATCAGGTCCGCAGGCGGCCGCTCCAGGGAGCGTGCGGCGAGCATGTTGCCGATCACGACGGCGAAATTGCTGATGTAGCAGGTGGTCTGCGCCGCGAAGGCCTCCTGGTAGTCGATAACAGGCAGGGCGTAGTCGACCTGATGGCCGAGGCCTTCCAGGAAGCGTCCGACCTGTTCGAGTTCTGCTGCGATATGCGGCGTTGCGCGATAGTCGCCCCATTGATGCGACAGCGCGATTCTGAGCCGCGCCGGATCACGCGTGATAGCGGCGGTGTAGGGCTCGGCCGGAGTCCAGAACGGCATGAACTCGCCCGGGGCAGGGCCGCGGCAGGCATCGACAAAGGCCGCGGTGTCGCGCACCGAGCGCGACTGGCAGCCCTGGATCGAGACCAGCCCGGAGAGATCGGACAGATGCGGCGACAGCGAGAACACGCCGCGCGATACCTTTAGCCCGATATTGCCGTTGACCCCTGCGGGAATGCGGATCGAGCCGCCGCCGTCGGTCGCATGCGCGATCGGGACGACGCCGGCCGCGACCATCGCCGCGCTGCCGGCCGACGAGCCGCAGGTGGTGTAGTCGGTGTTCCAGGGATTGCGCGTGACATAGACCGCGGGGTTTTCGGCCGAGCTGCAGACCCCGAACTCCGGCGTCGTGGTGCGGCCGATCAAATTGAGGCCGGCCTTGCGCATCCTGGCGGTGAGGAAGGTGTCCGCCGCGGCGCGGTTGCCGCGCATCATCAGCGAGCCCATTTCCTGCAGCCGTCCCTTCAGCGTCGGGCCGAGATCCTTCATCAGGAAGGGCAGGCCGGCGAACGGGCCGTCGAGATCGGCGCCGTCCTTGGCCGGGTCTGCGATCACATCCTGAAACAATTCGACAACGCCGGAGAGCACGGGATCGACCTTGGCGACAGCGGCTGCAGCCTGGGCCGCCAATTCCCCGGGCGTCAGCTCGCCTGTCCTGACGCGGGCGGCGAGCGCCGTTCCGTCGTGTTGCGTCCATTCGTCCCAGCTCATCGCCAAAGTCATGCCGTCGATCCCTTATCTTGCTTTGTTTCACACTGTAATTTGAGCGGCCGCCGGGTCAAACCACCTCCGGGTGTAACGGCGTTCCCGGCTTGAAAATGCCCCAGTTTTGGGGCCTATTCGCCCCCGTCAGGGGATGGCCATTCATGTTTCGCAGACTGGTAATGCTGGGCAGCGCGATTGCGATCGGGCTTGCGCTCAGTGGCTGCACCAAATGCGGTCCGATCTGGGATGACTGGATGCAGTCGCCGAAGTCCTGCAAGTCGGACAATCTTTAGGCTCACTTGCTCTAGGCGCGCTTGGCGATGGCCTTTTTGCGGTGGTATATCCCCTCACGAATATGCAAGGGAGCGTCTTCATGAGAATTTTGATCGCGGTCGCCGTCGTGGCGTTGGTGGCGGCGCCGGCCTATGCGCAGCTGCCGCAGATCAACCTGATGCCTGAGGTCAAGAGCAAGACCCAGGACGAGAAGGATCAGGACGCAGTCAACGACAAGGCCTACAAGGAATCGCTTGGCAAGATTCCTGACGCCAAGACATCGTCCGATCCGTGGGGCGCTGTGCGCAGCGATACGCCCAAGGCGGCGGCCCGTCCTGCCAAGCCGAAGACCAAGACCGGAAGCTCCGCGCCGACCGGAAGCAACGCGCAGCGCAGCCAGTAGCGCCGGTCCGCTCCGCATTGATCGTCTCACGCCGACTCGGATTCCGCCGGCGCCAGCGCTATATTGGTGGGGTCGTCAGATGGTCCGGAGTTGCGACAATGGTCTTGCGTCCGCGCGATCTCGCCAACCGAATGGCCGACCGGCGGAAGCCGGATGACGGCTATCTGCGCGAGACCTTCATCCTGCCACGCGGTGCCGCCCGCTCGCGGGCGCGCGACTTCCTCGACCGCTACCCCAAGGCCGCCTATATGAGCGCCGTCGAGAGCTGGCGCGAGCTTCCCGGCGGCGATATCGAGTTCACGATGCGGCGGCTTGCGAGCGCGGACTAAAACGTTTTCGAGCGAAGTGGATCCCCGTTCGCGTGAAGAAAACGCGTCAAAACAAGAATCTAGAGCCCCGTTCCGATTCATCGGAACGGAAAAGGCTCTAGATCATCAACTGGCCGCGTCGGGGCGGCGTCAGCGCGACGGATCCTGTCTGGCCTTCTTCAACTCGCGGTCGATCCGCAGCTGCACGCGGCGGATCGCCAGCAGATTGAGCTTTGCCTCGGTCTTGCCTGTGAAGATCCGATCGTCGATCTGAAAGCGCCATTTCCAGACGCCGACCGTTACCTGCGTGACGGTGAATTCGATACCCTTGTGGGTCATTTGAAAGCTCCGCGGGAATCAGGAGCGGGGCGCTCGGATATTAAACTATAAGTTGTGTTAAATACATAAAACTCGTCAAACGATATTATCGCGGCGCTACGCCGGACCGGGTTCGGTAATCGGCTTCTTCGGGCCAACTCGGAGGCTCGCCGTTCACGCACAGTTTCGATCAAGGAAATTGACCGGGCAGTTACCGTGACGAACACCAATGGAACCCGCGTGTTCCCCTGAAGGCTACGTAGTTTTTTCAGACCTCAGGAGGTGTACCAAGGTAGTAGGCGCGACGAGGCGTCGGCCCCAGTCTCAAGTCGTTCAAGGTGAAGCGGGGGTGGTTTTGGATACCTATCCAAATGTCTGATCTTGAAAGAGAAAAATTAGCGCAAGGAAAGTTGCGGCCGGCTCGGAACTTTGTTCTGGGCCGGAGAACTACGGACGCCAAGCCTCCCGTCGCTGCGCCCCCTGCGCAATATGATATTGGCTGGGCGCGTCGGAGCTACGGCTGCGGGATGGAACCCTACGATTCGCAGGAGAAGGTCAAAGTCACAGCGGGTGCGGTGGCGGCCGTCGTGATGACCGCGATGCCGTTTGTGATTCTGTTCGCAGTCCTGATCGCCGCATAAAGACCGACGCCGCCTGAAGTTCTCGACGCCAATAAATCGAAGAGAACACCGCGCAAGGCGAGTTCGGTAGTCCTACTGAGAACGCATCAAGTCACGGTTACCACTGGCTTAATTCAACAATATCATCGCCGGAATTCGACTTCGGATGCCGCGGCTTATGCGGCGGCGACGATGAACGGCTTTCGCCGGCCGGTACTGGCCGAAATAGGCCACTCGCGGGATCAAAACAGGCCAGCGCGCGACGCTGGTTCTTGTGCCGTATTCGGCATATTTGCTACACCCAAAGATTGTTCTCGAACCGGCTTGAAACTCTTAACCGATGACGGCGATCTATCGATCGATACGTGTTGGTAGCGTCGGGGGTAATCAAATGAGAAGGCCATTATACATCGCTACCGCGCTCGCCATCTTCATCGTGGCGTTTCTTCATGGCGCCGATGCTCACGCGGCGAGTGGCTACCCGCGAGAGCGCACGGCGTGACGTGCTGAAATGAAAGAGGCCGCCAACTGAGGCGGCCTCTTTTGCAGATCGATTAGGCTGTCTTGTTGACTGCGCCTTTTGCGGGGGCGGCAGCTGAGGGGGCGGCAGCTGCGGGCGCAGCGGCCGGTTTTACCTTTGGCGGGTGTGCCTGATGAGGTTGGTGAATGGCAGGCGAATGTGCTGCGCCGCCGGCGGGTGAAACGCTCATTCAAATGACCCCTTCTGGTTTACTCAGGTCCCTTCTACTCCCTGGACAAGAATCGTCCGTTAAGCGATGCTCGGACTTCCAACCAATTCAGACCACTACCAAAATCAAACTAGGCCACTAGGGGATAAAACAGGCCAGCACCCGTCGGTGCTGTCCTAATTAGGGCACTCGCGGGAACAGATTAGGACACCGCACGTTATCTAGCACTCAGCACCGTCCAAGGCCTCGACGCATCCAGCCCCGCGTCGGGGCCTTTTGAGTTCCGCTGTGCGGAACACCGTGCTCTTACGGAATTCCCAAGCCCTGTGGATAAGTGTAAACAAACTCTTGCCGGGGCTGGAGCATTTCATCCCGTATCGCGTTTTTTGAGAATTTCCCGGTAAGGGGCCACTGCGTGAAGTGGCCCCTTTCGACTCAGCGGCACCGTAAGACGGCCTCAGCATCAACCTCCAAGTGTGCTGAGGACTACCCTATCTAGCGACAGCTATCAGGACTTGGAGGACCGGTTGGAGATCGTCCTTCGAGGACTGAAACGGCGGTTGGTGGCAAGAGCGGCACCTGAATCGGCATCTCAGACGTCAGCGCAGGTTCCCTTCATGATTACGCAGGCTCAGAAGGAAGCGTTGAGAGCCAAAGGTTTTGAGGACTGTCAGATCGCCCATATGACGCCGGAAAAAGCCCATCAATTGCTGGGAATAATGTCGCCGCCGCCGTACTGAAAAATGAAAGAGGCCGCCAACTGAGGCGGCCTTTTCTAAAAATAGCAAACGAAACCAATTTCCTAAGTGGGGCCCGGAATGGGCCCCAAGTGTCATCGCCGTTTGATGGTGATGACGATCTTGATGCTGATAAGCATCTGATCCTCCTTCCCACCACCGTGCACGGTGGCTTGCGGATTTACAGACGGCCTGCTCCGCGAGGGCGCTTGAAGGCGCGCTCTCCCGATCGGTACGGTTGATGGACTTGCCAAGTTCGTTGCTGGGTGTGGGCTCGATCCAGGCATAGAGCATTACGTCGCTATACTCAGGTCTCAGGGGATAGAGACTTGCCAGTCATGCGAAGGCGGACCGGGCCACGCCTACCTTGAACCGACTGTGGATTTTCTGGGAGGGAAGGCGGAAGGGCCGCGCGCCGTGGCGGCGGCTCTCGGGTATGGTCTCCCCGTCTCCGAATTGCGCCGACTGTGGCACGTCGTTGACGGGGAGTTAGAGGGGCCAATTTGGTCTATGACCTTTAGTTCCAAGGCGCACACTCATTTGGCGACTCAAAAAGCCAGGGCCGCTGATTATTTTAGACGGAGGAAAACGCGCCGCATCTAGCCAAGTTTTTTGCAATCATCGCATCGCGGCCGTCCGGCCATCCCTGACTTTCTGTGCTGCGATTTAATCGTTTTCCCAGCCGGGCAATTGTCGTGGTCGTGATAAACGTTGCGATGAGACGGCGGATATTCGGGCGAATCCGTGTGATAGGCAGGCACCTTAGACATTAATTTTCTCCAATAGCTTTATAGTTGAAACAGGCTATTGGTAGCAATCATAAGTTGAATTTGCAGCTGCAACCTTTGGGGGAGAGCATCACGCCTTCCCACCTTCAATTACGGTGAACTTCCGACGCCGATCCGGCGGGGTCTCAGTCGGCAGCGCAGGCGCAATAGAGAGCGCAGCATCAACAAGCTGCGCAATGGTCCAAGCCTTCTCAACCACTCCCAGCGCCTTCGCTGGCGTCGTGCGGAGGGCTTCATGCACCCGGCACAGATTGTAATGCGCGACGTACAGCGCGACGGCTGCAATGTGGTTGTCCAGCTTCTTTGAAAAGCCGTTCGTCAACCGGGTGAACCGGCGCGATCCCATGCGCAGGGAAAGGTTCTGCCGTTCGATGTAGCTCGTTGAGATGTACTGATCCGGATCGCCCGTTACTACCTCACGGCTTACCGCTACTACCTGAGCGGGGCTGTAGCGGGTAACGGCATGCTTGGCGAGGTTGGTTACGCTGTAGGTCTTTACGATCACGCCATGCGAGGCGTCGCCGCCAAAGGCGTCACGGATCGCCATGCGGTAGGGATGGAAGCCATCCGTGCTGATCTCGGGCTGGCCGATGACACGGCTGCGGAGGTCATGCAGGAAATCCATTGTGCTTTCGGTATTCCGCTTGCCGACGCCCCAGCTAATAATTGCCTTCTGCGTTCCGGCCATGCCGATGAAAACGTACTGATCGCCTTTAGCATTGATCTCGTGGCGCTGGACGTTCTTTTGCTTCTTGCCGACGAAAGACCATGCCTCATCAAGTTCTAGGCGGTTCACTCGAATGCCGACCATAATGTGATCGTGCAATTCCTGGCACCCGCGACCGAGTGGTGTTCACTGAGGGGAACAATCCTCAGACCTACCTCAAGCTGATCGCTAGCGGTGAGGTTGACGAAACGATGCTGGACGCACTTGAGGATTATGTGAAGCGCCAAAAGAAACGCCTTGGGCTTCCTGCAAAAAATGAGGCCGCCAACCGAGGCGGCCTGACCACTTTTCGACAATAACTGATCCTCTCACCACGAACAGGGTCCGCTTGCCGTCGGTTACTTCGGTAGCGACATAGGTATTTTTGGATTCTAGCTCAGCCCCTTTCAGGCCAGTCGGCATCCGCTGCACGGCTCGGTGACAGGCTGCACTATCGGTCGGGAGTAGTGTTCCATGCGGGTCTTCAGTCTTTTGCCCGCGTACATACTGATGGAAGAAATAGCGATACATCGCGCCTCTCCATTTGGGGATCAACGTCCGCAGAGAGGCATGGTTCAAAAGTCAACTCTATTTAGGGGCAAGTGCGCTGGGGAACTCCGGCGCCGAAGCGCCGGAGTCCTAGCGCGGCCTCGGTCCCCCGTGCACGGGCTCATCCCGGAAACCACCATAGCAGTATAGCCCTGTGTCCGGTTCACGACATAGGCAAAAATCAAATCAGGCCACTAGGGGGATAAAACAGGCCAGTACCCGCCGGCCGGTGCTGGCCGAAATAGGCCACTCGCGGAATCAAAACAGGCCACTAATCAGGAACGATTGCCGCCATGCCGTGTTGGTTTCAGCCGCCGGATGCCGCGCCGCCCCCGTCGGCATCCGTTGGAATGACGGCCCTAGCACCTCCCCGGGCTGGGGCCGTTTCTTTTGGCCACTCGCAGATGCGCACTTGCATTTTTCAACTGATTGTGGATCGATGCAACCTATAGTTAATTGGCATTAACCATAAGGCTGAGAGAATCAGCTATTATAAACCCGTTGGCCCGCAGCAGCGGCAAAATCTATGCTTTGCTCCAAGCACATAAGGCTAAGGGCGGGGAACGGGCCAAAAAGCTTTTTCAGTTCTTGAATGAGATTGGCGCTCGCGCGCTGGGGCGGCATCTTGGCCGAGTTTTAGAAATGGCAGAATCTTCGGCAGATAAGTGGGAGTATGAGGGGAAAGTCGCCCAGCGGTTTGGTTTCGAGCAACAGCTAGAGTTGCCCATGCCAATGCCGGCACCCGAAACGAAAGAGGCCGCCAACTGAGGCGGCCTCTCGATAAACCTGCCCCAGGTTGGGAGCCGTGTCGGGGTCCGATGCGGCCTACAACAGGAGCATTGCTATGCCGATGATGACGAGCGGGCTTAGCCCGAGCAATACGATGCAAATGCTTCCAAATGGACCGCCGCCCATGACGCAACTCCTGCATGGAGTTGGAACCTACGCCCGATGGAACTCGGCAGAATAGTGCAGATTGCGCCTCCGCAATTCGCAGAAACAAGAATCGCCAATCACGGTTACCACCGAATATCGGCAATCCTCGGAACTCCGTTCACCCATGGAGAACTACGAGGCTTCTCCTTTCGTTCACTGAGATAAAATTCCTTGATGGGGATCAAAATTCCATCGGTGTGGTGGCGGCCGAACCGTCAGTAATCCTACTGAGAACATCGGCCCAACCAATTCAGGCCACTGCGAAAATCAAATTAGGCCACTAGGGGTCAAAACAGGCCAGCACCCGCCGGCCGGAAAGAACATATTGCGAACAGAGAACAAACATGGTACAGACTTGCCCATCAACAAACTATTCCGCCTGACCTCTTCGCCCGTTTGTCCCGCTAGCGAATCCCCGCCATAAGGAGCACATCCCAATGTCCGCCTCTGCCCTGCGTATCGTCGAAGGATCCTCCATGGACAAGTCGAAGGCCCTCTCAGCCGCGCTCTCCCAGATCGAGCGCCAGTTCGGCAAGGGCTCGGTGATGAAGCTGGGCAAGAACGACCGCTCGATGGATATCGAGACGATATCGTCGGGTTCGCTCGGGCTCGATATCGCGCTCGGCGTCGGCGGCCTGCCGAGGGGGCGCGTCGTCGAGATCTATGGGCCGGAATCGTCGGGCAAGACCACGCTGGCGCTGCACACGGTGGCGGAAGGCCAGAAGAAGGGCGGCATCTGCGCCTTCATCGACGCCGAACATGCGCTCGATCCGGTCTACGCACGCAAGCTCGGCGTCAACATCGACGAGCTCCTGATCTCGCAGCCCGACACCGGCGAGCAGGCGCTGGAAATCTGCGACACGCTGGTGCGCTCCGGTGCGGTCGACGTGCTGGTGGTCGACTCGGTTGCGGCGCTGGTGCCGAAGGCCGAGCTCGAGGGCGAGATGGGCGATGCGCTGCCGGGCCTGCAGGCGCGGCTGATGAGCCAGGCGCTGCGCAAGCTCACCGCCTCGATCAACAAGTCAAACACCATGGTGATCTTCATCAACCAGATCCGCATGAAGATCGGCGTGATGTACGGCTCGCCCGAAACCACCACCGGCGGCAACGCGCTGAAATTTTACGCTTCCGTCCGCCTCGACATTCGCCGCATCGGCGCAATCAAGGAGCGCGACGAGGTCGTCGGCAACACCACCCGCGTCAAGGTCGTGAAGAACAAGCTGGCGCCGCCCTTCAAGCAGGTCGAGTTCGACATCATGTACGGCGAGGGCGTCTCCAAGATGGGCGAAATCCTCGACCTCGGCGTCAAGGCCGGCATCGTCGAGAAGTCCGGCGCCTGGTTCTCCTATGACAGCCAGCGGCTCGGCCAGGGACGCGAGAATTCGAAGGCGTTCCTGAAGGCCAACCCGGACATGACCGCCAAGATCGAAACCGCGATCCGGCAGAACTCCGGCCTGATCGCCGAGCAGATCCTCGCCGGCGCGCCCGAGCGCGATGCCGACGGCGAAGAGCCGGCAGCCGCAGAGGACTAAGCCTCAAGGCTTGCATGATTTCGCTGGAAGCGGGCGCTGAGGACGTTGAGTTGCCGACGTCGTCGGCGCCCGCTTCGTTTGGTGCGTATGGCAGGTGATCTCGTGAAACGCCTGATATTAACCGGTTGGCCGTTACTAGAGTTCACCAAGTCCTACTTCGCCGATCTCTCGGTTGATTTCTCCTTCCGCTTCGTCTGGGGATCGCTGCCGTCCAAGGACGAACTGGCAAACTATCTTGGCGCGCGCACATCCGATCACCGTCCCGGCTGTCATTGGTCGGACTTTGCTGCTCGATGGGGTCAGAGCAATAACAGGAGTCGCAAGGACCTGGGCCTGGTTGACTTCTGTCAGCAGTATAAAACGGTCGAGCTGTGGTTTGATACGGACCCGAACGCTCAGTTGCAACTGGTCTGGCTGCTAGATTACTTTCGACCTCACCCACGGCTATTGGCTAAATTGAAGTTGCGTCTTGTTGACCTCAAGATGGTCACGCTTGCTCAGGATGGACTTGGCAAGTGGCGACCGGCGGCTGTCGATGTGACTGAACAGGTACTGGCGACGGCGAGTGCGGCATGGCACGCATTTCAGGCGGCGACGCCGGAAGGCTGCTTTGATCTGCTCAGGCAGGACTTGAGCGCCCTGCCGTTGCTGAGACCCGTGTTGCTAGATCTGCTTGAAGAGCTTCCGTCTCAATCGACGGGACTCGGCGCCACGGAAATGCGGATGCTTGAACTGGTCGCGAGAGGATACTCGCTTACGAACGCGCTGTTCCATCTAGAACAGCTGCGTCAGACTCGAATCTTCAGCGAGTCGGAGTATGGCTACCTGCTTGACGGACTCGCGCATGGCCCGAGGCCGGCTGTGGAAGGCCTTGATGACGAATTACGCACGCTCAAGAGGACAATTTCAGGTCTCGCTTGTTCGCCTATCGCCGAAGCGAGCTTTCCCTGACTGAATTCGGCAAAGGGATTGTCGCACACAAGGAAGACTTTTCTCTCCACAACCCGATCGATCGCTGGTGGGGCGGCACGCACCTCACCAACGATAACCTCTGGCGCTGGAACCCGACGCTGGTGAAGCCGTAGCGTGCGGCTCGCGGCCGCTCACCCCGGCGCCAGCGCCTTTTCCCGGCTCGCAATCAGCGCCCGCAGCTCTTCCGTCACGGCGACCGATTGATGCGTCTTCTGGTCGGTTGCCACCCACACGATCTCGCCCGTCGCGCGAAGATCCTCGGAGCCTCTGGCGAAGATCGCAAGTGCAAGCGTGATCGAGGAGCGGCCGATCCTTGCGACCCGCACGCAGACGTCGATCTCGTCGTCGAACCGGATCGGCGCTTTGTATTCGACGACCGATTTCACCGTGTGGAAGTCGACGCCGGTCCGCGCGACCTCGCCGAGGTAGTCATAGCCGAGGGTGCGAAAATATTCGGTGATCGCGGTGTCGAAATAGGTGAGGTAGTGGGCGTTGAACACCACGGCCTGCGCGTCGACCTCGGAATAGCGGACGCGAAACGGGAAATGAAACCAGAACTCCTGGCGCATGAATCCTCCTGGCTCGGCTTTGCTCTCCAGCAATCGGGTGAACCTTATAATGGCCGAGCGTAGGATGGTGGAGCGAAGCGATACCCATCTGTTGCATCCGCGCGGTGAGATGATGGGTGTCGCTACGCTCCACCCATCCTACAGGAGCGGCTTACTCTGCGGCCTGCGCGTAATCCTCGATCGGCGGGCACGAGCACACCAGATTGCGGTCGCCGTAGACATTGTCGACGCGGCCGACCGGGCTCCAGTATTTGTCCGATCGCGACACGCCGGCCGGGAAGCAGCCTTCGGCGCGGGTATAGGCTCTGCTCCAGGCATCGTCGGCGATGTCGTGCACCGTGTGCGGCGCATGTCGCAGCGGCGAGGCCTCGACCTTCCAGCGGCCCTTCTCGATCTCGGCGATCTCGTTGCGGATCGCGATCATGGCGTCGCAGAAGCGGTCGATCTCGGCTTTCGATTCCGATTCGGTCGGCTCGATCATCAGCGTGCCGGCGACCGGGAAGCTCATCGTCGGGGCGTGGAAGCCGTAGTCGATCAGCCGCTTGGCGATATCATCGACGGTGACGCCGCTGGTCGTCTTCAGCGCCCGCGGATCGACGATGCACTCATGCGCGACGCGGCCCTTGGCGTTACGGTACAGCACCGGGAAATGCGGCTGCAGCCGTGCGGCGATGTAGTTGGCGTTGAGGATCGCGATCTCGGTCGCGCGCGTCAGGCCCTCGCCACCCATCATCAGGATGTAGATGTAGGAGATGGTGAGGATCGACGCCGAGCCGAACGGCGCGGCCGACACCGGGCCGACCGTGTGCACGGTCGCGCCGTCGGTTGCGGGATGACGATTCTCGGGATGACTTGGCAGATAGGGTGCCAGATGCGCTCTTACGCCGATCGGGCCCATGCCGGGGCCGCCGCCGCCATGCGGGATGCAGAAGGTTTTGTGGAGGTTGAGATGGCTGACATCGGCGCCGTAATCGCCGGGCCGGGAGAGGCCGACCTGCGCATTCATGTTGGCGCCGTCGAGATAGACCTGACCACCGTTGACGTGGACGATGTCGCAGATGTCACGGATGTGCTCTTCGAACACGCCATGCGTCGATGGATAGGTGATCATCACGGCAGCGAGGTTGGACGAGTGCTTCTCGGCCTTGGCGCGAAGATCATCGACATCGACGTCGCCGCGCACATCGCAGGCGACCACAACGACATCCATGCCGACCATCGCCGCCGACGCCGGATTGGTGCCGTGCGCGGAGGAGGGGATCAGGCAAATCTTGCGGTGCGGCTCGCCGCGCGCGAGGTGATAGCCCCGGATCGCGAGTAGGCCCGCATATTCGCCCTGTGCGCCGGAGTTCGGCTGCAGCGAGATCGCATCATAGCCGGTGATGTCGCACAGCCACGTCTCCAGCCGCTTGAACAGCGCATGATAACCCTTGGCCTGATCCGCCGGCGCAAACGGATGCAGATTGCCGAATTCCGGCCAGGTCAGCGGGATCATCTCTGTGGTGGCGTTCAGCTTCATCGTGCAGGAGCCGAGCGGGATCATCGCACGGTCGAGCGCGAGGTCGCGATCGCTGAGCTTGCGCATGTAGCGCAACAGCTCGGTCTCGGAGCGATGGGTGTTGAACACCGGATGGGTGAGGAAGGCGCTGGTGCGCTTCAGCTCCTTCGGCAGCGCGTCGCGCGTGGTGGCCTCGATCTCGGCATAAGCGAGCTTGCCGCCGAAGATGCGCCACACCGCTTCGATGGTCTGGGGCGTCGTCGTCTCGTCGATGGCGATGCCGAGCGTGGTCGCGCCGATCCGCAGGTTGATCTGCTCGGCAAAAGCGCGGGTGACGAATTCGCTCTGCCTGGCGCCGACCTCAACGGTCACGGTGTCGAAGAACGCCTCGCTATCGGGCGTAAAGCCGAGCTTGCGCAGGCCAGCCGCCAGCACGGCGGCGCGGCGATGCACGCTGCGCGCGATATGGGTCAGGCCTTCGGGGCCGTGATAGACCGCATACATCGAGGCGATCACGGCGAGCAGCACCTGTGCGGTGCAGATGTTGGAGGTCGCCTTTTCGCGGCGGATGTGCTGCTCGCGGGTCTGCAGCGCCAGCCGGTAGGCCGGCGCGCCGCGCGAATCCACCGACAGGCCGACAAGCCGGCCGGGCAGCCAGCGCTTCAGCGTGTCGCGCACCGCCATGTAGGCGGCGTGCGGACCGCCATAGCCCATCGGCACGCCGAAGCGCTGCGCCGAGCCGACCGCGATGTCGGCGCCGAGTTCGCCGGGTGAGGTGATCAGGGTCAGCGCCAGCAAATCTGCTGCGACGATCGCCAGCGCGCCCTTCGCGCGCAACGATGCGATGGCGGGCCGCAGGTCGCGCACCGCGCCCGTCGTACCCGGATATTGCAGCAGCGCGCCGACCACATCGGTCTTGTCGAGCTCGGTCAGGGGATCGCCCACGATCAGCGCCCAGCCCAAGGGCGCGGCGCGGGTGCGCATCACCGCGAGCGTCTGCGGATGGACTTCCTTGTCGACGAAGAACGCCTTCGCCTTCACCTGCGAGTGCCGCTCGGCGAGCGCCATCGCCTCCGCCGCTGCGGTCGCCTCGTCGAGCAGCGAGGCGTTGGCGACATCGAGCCCGGTGAGGTCGCAGATCATGGTCTGGAAGTTGAACAGCGCTTCCAGCCGGCCCTGGCTGATCTCCGGCTGATACGGCGTATAGGCCGTGTACCAGGCCGGATTTTCCAGGATGTTACGCTGAATTACCGCGGGCAGGATGGTGCCGGAATAGCCCTGGCCGATCAGCGAGGTGAACACCTGGTTCTGCGCGGCGAGCTCGCCCATATGCGCGAGCGCCTCGGTTTCGCTCAGCGCACGGCCGAGATCAAGCGGCGCCTGTTGCCGGATCGAGGACGGCAGCGTCTCGCTCATCAGCGTTTGCAGGCTCGCGGCGCCGACCGTCTCCAGCATCGCGTTGACATCGCGCGGCGAGGGGCCGATGTGGCGGCGGACGAAATCGGTGGCGGCGTCGTTGGTCGGCTTGAAGGGCGCGTTCATGGGATGATCCTTACGCGATGTGCGCTGCGTAGGCGGCCTCGTCCATCAGGCCACCGAGTTCGCTCTTGTCCGATATCTTCAGCTTGAAGAACCAGGCCTTGCCGCCCGCGTCGGAATTGACCAGCGCAGGCTCGGCGACGAGCGCCTCATTGACCTCGAGCACCTCGCCGGTGATCGGCGCATAGACGTCGGAGGCAGCCTTGACGGACTCGACGACGGCGGCAGCCTCGGCCTTCTTCAGGCTGCGGCCGACCTTGGGCAGTTCAACGAACACGACGTCGCCGAGCTGCGATTGCGCATAGTCGGTGATGCCGATGGTGGCGACATCGCCCTCGATGTGGAGCCATTCGTGGTCGGACGTGTACAGCGTCGTCATTGTTGTCCTCTAGCGTTTGTAGGTGTTGGGGACGAAGGGCGTGGCGGCGACCGTGAGCGGCAACCGCTGGCCGCGCACTTCGGCGAAAACCGTGGTGCCGGCGGCAGAAAGGGAAATCGGCAGATAGCCCATCGCAACAGGGGCATTGAGGCTCGGACCGAAGCCGCCCGACGTCACCTTGCCGATCTGTTCGGTCGCGGCGGCATCGGCAAACAGCGCGGCAGCTTCGCGCACCGGCGCGCGACCGTCCGGCCTTAAGCCAACGCGGCGGCGGGATGCGCCTTGCGCGAACTGCGCGAGGATCTTGTCGGCTCCCGGAAATCCGCCGGCACGGGCGCCGCCGCTGCGGCGGACTTTCTGCACCGACCATTCCAGTGCCCCCTCGACCGGCGTCGTCGTGGTGTCGATGTCGTGGCCATAAAGGCAAAGCCCGGCCTCGAGCCGGAGGCTGTCGCGTGCGCCGAGGCCGATCGGCAGCACGTCGGGGTTGTCCAGCAGTGCGGTGGCCAGCGCCTCGGCGTTGTCGGCCGGAACGGAAATCTCAAAGCCGTCTTCGCCGGTATAGCCGGAGCGTGAGACGAAACAATCGATGTCACCGACGCGGCGCGGGCCTGTGTCCATGAATTTCATCGAACCGACATCTGCACAAAGTTTCGCCAGCGCGGATTCGGCCTTCGGTCCCTGCAACGCGATCAGTGCGCGGTCGGGCAGCGACACGATCTCGCAGGTGTCGGAGAGATGCGCACGGAGATGCGCCTCATCCTCGGCCTTGCAGGCGGCGTTGACCACCAGGAACAGGTGATCGCCGAAATTCGCGACCATCAGGTCGTCGAGCAGGCCGCCGTCATCGTTGGTGAATTGCGCGTAGCGCTGCCGTCCCGGCGCGATGCCGAGAATGTCCTGCGGCACCAGTCTTTCCAGCGCCAGCGCCGCGTCCGCGACCTTGCTGGATTTCGGTCGCAGCGCGAGCTGGCCCATATGGGAGACATCGAACAGGCCCGCATGGCTGCGGGTGTGCAGGTGCTCCTTCATGACGCCGGCGGGGTATTGCACCGGCATGTCATAGCCGGCGAACGGCACCATCCTGGCCCCGCGGGCTACATGCAGCGCGTGCAACGGGGTCTGTTTGAGCGGGGAATTGTCGCGTGCAAGCATCACGGAGCCCTCGCGGTTCCACGGGGGACCTATTTCCCCTTGAGAAACCTGCAGAAAGCCCCATCTGTCGCTGTGCCTGAGAGTATTATCCCGTCGGCGGACGCAGCAGGGCAAAACCCTCCAGCGCCTCTTTCCAGATGTCAGACGTCACGCGGTCCGTTTGCCTGAGAGTTTCCGGGGCGGTTGCTCCTTCGGCGCCGGCGCAAGGCCGGTCTCTCCCGACGTGACTTAACAACAGGTAGGAAAGAAACACGGCGGCGCCAAGGCTGTCAACGCGGCTCTGGCTGCTATCAACGGGCTTTGTGCTGTTGCGGCAAGCCTATGATCCGCCTGCACAGTTTCTGGACACCAAGGCCTGCAATGTCTAAAAGCGTTCGGCCGGAAAATGACGCTGTTTGCGCCTGATCCGGCCCATTTTCCCGATTGGATGAACATGAGCAGCGTCAACGACATCAGGTCGACCTTTCTGAACTATTTCAAGGAGAACGACCACGAGATCGTGGCGTCGTCGCCGCTGGTGCCGCGCAACGACCCGACCCTGATGTTCACCGCGGCCGGCATGGTGCAGTTCAAGAACGTCTTCACCGGTGTCGAGAAGCGTCCCTATCAGCGCGCCACCACCGCGCAAAAATGCGTGCGTGCCGGTGGCAAGCACAACGACCTCGACAATGTCGGCTACACCGCGCGCCATCTCACCTTCTTCGAGATGCTCGGCAACTTCTCGTTCGGCGACTACTTCAAGGAGCGCGCGATCGAGCTCGCCTGGAATCTGGTCACCAAGGAATTCGGACTGAACAAGGACAAGCTGCTCGTCACGATCTACCACAACGACGATGAGGCCGCGGGCTACTGGAAGAAAATCGCCGGCTTCCCAGACGACCGCATCATCCGCATCGCGACCTCGGACAATTTCTGGGCGGCGGGCGATACCGGCCCGTGCGGTCCGTGCTCGGAGATCTTCATCGACCGCGGCGAGCACATCTGGGGCGGACCTCCGGGCAGCCCGGAGGAGGATGGCGATCGCTTCCTCGAATTCTGGAACCTGGTCTTCATGCAGTTCGATCAGGTGACGAAGGAGGAGCGCGTGCCGCTGCCGCGCCCCTCGATCGACACCGGCCTGGGGCTGGAGCGCATGGCCTCCATCCTGCAGGGCGTCGACAGCGTGTTCGAGACCGATCTGTTCCGTCATTTGATCGACGCCACTGCGTCTGCTCTCGGGCACGGACCGACCGAGCAGACCGTCGCGTCGTTCCGGGTCATCGCGGACCATCTGCGTTCGTCGGCCTTCCTCGTCGCCGATGGCGTGCTGCCGTCGAACGAAGGCCGCGGCTATGTGCTGCGCCGGATCATGCGCCGCGCCATGCGCCATGCGCAGCTGCTCGGCGCGCACGACCCGCTGATGCATCGTCTGGTCTGGGCGCTGGTCCGCGAGATGGGGCAGGCCTACCCGGATCTGGTGCGTGCGGAGAATCTGATCGAGGAGACGCTTCGGCTGGAAGAGACCCGATTCCGCAAGACGCTGGAGCGCGGCCTGTCGATCCTCGACGAGAAGAGCGCCTCCTTGAAAAAGGGCGACATGTTCGACGGCGACACCGCCTTCACGCTGTACGACACCTATGGCTTTCCGCTCGATCTGACGCAGGACGCGCTGAAGTCGCGCGGCATCAGCGTCGACCAGGCGTCGTTCACCGATGCGATGAACCGGCAGCGCGAGAAGGCGCGTGCGTCCTGGGCAGGCTCTGGAGACGCAGCGACCGAAGCGATCTGGTTTCCGCTGCGCGAGAAGCTCGGCGCGACCGAATTCCTGGGCTACGAGACCGAAAGCGCGGAAGGCGCGGTGACGGCGCTGGTCAAGGACGGCACCGAGGTCGAGGGCCTCAAGGCCGGAGAAACCGGAATGATCGTGCTCAATCAGACGCCGTTCTACGCGGAGTCCGGCGGCCAGGTCGGCGACACCGGTATGCTGACCGGCGAGGGTGTCAGGTTCCGCGTCACCGAAACGCAGAAGAAGGTCGGCGATCTTTTCGTGCACGTCGGTACCGTGGAGCAGGGGGCGCTGAAGATCGGCACCGCACTGCTGCTCGTGGTCGATCACGGCAGGCGTTCGTCGATCCGCGCCAACCACTCGGCGACGCATCTGCTGCACGAGGCGTTGCGCCAGGTGCTCGGCGATCACATCGCGCAGCGTGGCTCGCTGGTCGCACCCGACCGGCTGCGCTTCGACTTCGTGCATCCGAAGCCGATCACGCCGGAAGAGCTCGCTCGCGTCGAGGACATCGCCAACGACGTTGTGCTGGACAATGACGAGGTCACTACCCGCATCATGGGGGTCGACGACGCCCGTGAGGCTGGCGCGCGTGCGCTGTTCGGCGAGAAGTATGGCGACGAGGTCCGCGTGGTCTCGATGGGCAAGTCTGCCCGCGAGCACGGCCAGAACGCACTCGGCTGGTCGGTCGAACTCTGCGGCGGCACCCATGTGCGCCGCACCGGCGACATCGGCCTGATCTCGGTGACCGGCGAGAGCGCGGTGGCTTCGGGCGTGCGCCGCATCGAGGCGCTGACCGGACGCCATGCGCGCAAGCACGCCAACGACACGATGGCATTGGCCAAGACCGCGGCAGCCGAGCTGCGCACCACGGTCGAGGATGTGCCGGCGCGGATCTCCGCATTGATGGAGGAGCGCAAGAAGCTCGAGCGCGACCTGTCCGACGCCCGCAAGAAGCTCGCGATGGGCGGTGGCGGCGCGTCGAACGGCGCGGCCTCAGGTGTCCGCGAGGTCGGCAACGTCAAGCTGCTGGCACGCGCGGTCGAGGGCGTCGAGACCAAGGACCTCAAGAGCCTGGTCGACGACGGCAAGAAGCAGATCGGCTCCGGCGTGGTCGCGATCGTCGGCGTCACCGAGGACGGCAAGGCCGGCCTCGTGGTTGGCGTCACCGCCGATCTCACCTCGCGTTTCAACGCGGTCGAATTGGTCCGCAAGGGCTCGGAAGCGCTCGGCGGCAAGGGCGGCGGCGGCCGTCCCGACATGGCGCAAGCCGGCGGACCCGACGGGGCCAAGGCAGATGCCGCATTGTCGGCGATCGAGCAGGCGATGGCCGGCGCCTAAGCTCCCGCCATTCCGCCTCAACCCTTGCGCAGGAACACGTAATCCGCCGAGTAGGGCGCGCTCTTCAGGGTGCCGGCCTTGTCGCAGGCGCCGTCGATCTGGCCGCCTGACGTGTTGATCCGCTGCACGGTGGCGGCGGCTGACAGCACGCCATTGCCGCGGTGGGAGATCACTTCGAGCTTCAGCCAGGGAATGTCCGACGCGGCGGCGCCCGGCGCGTTGCCGGTGACGCGGCCGGTCACGGCGCTGCCGTCGGCGTCTTCCCAGTTCGGGCCCGCATAATGCCGTCCGACCGTCTTGCCGTCGGCGATCAGGGTCGCGATCGGCTCGCGGAACGACCAGGCGAGTTTGCCGTCGGTGACCGGCTTGCACTCATAGATCTGCGCGCCCTCGCCGCGGACCGTGAGGATGACGGTCTCACCTGACGCCACGATGGCGCCGGGGAGGGGATCGGCGGCAAGCGCCGCCGACCCGGTCAGCAACAAGGCTGCGAGCGTTACGTTTCTGAGAAAGATCATGGTCACGCTCGCTGTTGCGGTCGGTAACGGCGGCTTAGGCCGCCATCGCCTTCGTCAGGTTCTCGGCGACCTTGTCAAGGAAGCCGGTGGTGGAGAGCCAGCGCTGGTCGGCGCCGACCAGGAGCGCGAGGTCCTTGGTCATGTAGCCGTCCTCGACGGTGTCGACGCAGACCTTCTCGAGCGTGGCGGCGAACTTGGCCAACTCGGCGTTGTTGTCGAGCTTGGCGCGGTGGGCGAGGCCGCGGGTCCAGGCAAAGATCGACGCGATCGAGTTGGTCGAGGTCTCCTTGCCCTTCTGGTGTTCGCGGTAATGGCGGGTCACCGTGCCGTGGGCGGCTTCGGCTTCCACCGTCTTGCCGTCGGGGGTCAGCAACACCGAGGTCATCAGGCCGAGCGAGCCGTAGCCCTGGGCCACGGTGTCGGACTGCACGTCGCCGTCATAGTTCTTGCAGGCCCAGACATAGCCGCCGGACCACTTCAGGGCGGAGGCCACCATGTCGTCGATCAGGCGGTGCTCGTAGGTCAGGCCCTTGGCGTCGAAGTCCTTCTTGAACTCGCGCTCGAAGACGTCCTGGAAGATGTCCTTGAAGCGGCCGTCATAGATCTTGAGGATGGTGTTCTTGGTCGACAGGTAGACCGGATAGTTGCGCATCAAGCCGTAGTTGAACGAGGCGCGCGCGAAGTCGATGATGGAGTCGTCGAGATTGTACATTTGCATCGCGACGCCGGCGCCGTTCGCCTTGAACACTTCCCGCTCGATCACGGCGCCGTCCTCGCCGACGAACTTCATCGTCAAGACGCCTTTGCCGGGGAATTTGATGTCGGTGGCGCGGTACTGGTCGCCGAAGGCGTGGCGGCCGATGATGATCGGCTTGGACCAGCCGGGAACCAGGCGCGGCACGTTCTTGCAGATGATCGGTTCGCGGAAGATGCAGCCGCCGAGGATGTTGCGGATGGTGCCGTTCGGCGACTTCCACATCTGCTTCAGGCCGAATTCCTTCACCCGGGCTTCGTCGGGGGTGATGGTGGCGCACTTCACGCCGACGCCGACCTTCTTGATGGCTTCGGCGGCGTCGATGGTCACCTGGTCATTGGTGGCGTCGCGGTATTCCATCCCGAGGTCGAAATAGAGCAGTTCGACATCCAGGAACGGGTTGATCAGCTTGTCCTTGATGTACTGCCAGATGATCCGGGTCATCTCGTCGCCATCGAGTTCGACGACGGGATTGGAAACCTTGATTTTTGCCATGACGGGGAGGCCCTCTTGGGAACGGCACGCTTTTGACGGCGGGGATGGGATACGCCTGCGCTATAGCACCGCCCGGGGGCGGGCGGAAGCGGAGCGGTTATGCAGTTTCAGCCCATCTTTTCACCTAAAACGCCGCCTGCGTCGCCGTCCCCGCCACGACATACCAGGTCACGAATAAGCCCGCGATCAGGGCGCCCGGCAGGCTCGAGCCGGTCCGCCGCCAGGTGAAGGTCGCGATCACGGCGACGATTGCCAGCAGCGGGACGAACTGGATGGCGACGATGGTCGACAGCGGCACGAAGCCGGGGTCCGAGAGCGGGTTGAACAGTTTTCCGGTTAGCCACAGCAGGCCGTATTGCAGCACCAGCAGCACGATGAAGCCGAGCGTCAGCGCCAGGATGTTCGTGAGATAGAGCGCGCCGCGCGGGGCGCCGAGGGTCGAGAAATTCCGGTGCAGCACGTGCAGCGCCACGACGAAAAACGCCGTGAACGGAATCAGATAGATCAGGAAGATGAGGAATTGCTTCGCGCTCATCAACTTCAAGGCGACGATCCAGAACCGGAAGTCGATCTTGAAGGCCAGATCGCAAAGCCGCAGCGCCGCATAGCCGACCGCAACCGACGCCACCGCGATCATGACAGATTGTCCGATCAGGCCGGCCCGGCTGGCGCGCTTCGGGGCGAAGCCCATCAGGGCGAGCGTGATCAGGCCGTTGATGATGGCCCAGACCAGGATCTGGTTGGTGATGCCCTGGGGCAGGAACGCCGACGGCGTCACGAACGCGCCGCCCAGTGCAAACGCCGGGTAATAGGTCAGCGCCGGGATGAACGCAGACAGGATCAAGGCCGCGGTCCAGCGCCGGCCCTTGGCGGCCCCATGCTGCGGCATGGTACCGTCGGCGACCGCGGGCAGCCGCAGGCGGGAGAACATCGGCGCCTCGAGCAGCCCGTCGAACGTGCCGATGACAAGTGCGACGAAGCCGATCAGCGCGATCAGGGTGCCGATCTCCTTACGGAACCAGATCTGGTCGTCGGCCGGGCGCGGGGTGCCGCCCTTCAGCGTCCTGGCAAACCAGTCGAGGCTGTAGCCGATCGCCTCATCGGAGATGTGCTCGGCCGGGTGGGTCATCGCCGGCGCATAGAGCACCCGTGCGGTGCCGGCGGCCGGATCGCCGTAGATCTTGCCGGGCTCAACCGCGCCCTTGGTGTCGAACAGCGCCCAGAGTTTCTGGCTTTGGGTGACGTCGCGGGCGAGGTCGACGCCCCACATCAGGGTGGCGAATTCTTCGTATTGGGCGAACACCAAAGCGAGGTTGCGCGGCCAACTCGGCGTGCCCTCGGCGGCGAACGGTTTGCCGGTCGAGGAGCCCTCCAGCACCATCGACTTGTAGTCGTTGGGCATGGCGGCGGCTGCCGCCAGCACGGTCCAGCCGCCCATCGAGTGACCCTCGAGCCCGATATTGTCCTTGTCGACGATGTCGAGGCTACGGAGATAAGCGAGGCCGTCGGGACCGCCAAACCCGTTGGCGAAGGAGGGCGGGTCGCTGTAGCCATGGCCGGTCTGGTCGAGGGCGAGCACGACATAGCCGCGCCGGGCGAACTCGATCGCAAAGCCGTCCTGGGTCTCGCGCGAATTGATGTAGCCGTGGACAGCAAGGATGCCCGGCGCCGGGATCTGCGGCGTGGCATTCGGTGGGATATAGAGCAGGGCGCTCATGGTGTTGCCGTTGGCGCCCTTGAACCTGACGTCCTGGATGCGGATGCCGCCGGCAGTCTGGGTGACATAGGCGAGCAGGCCGCCCGCCACGATCAGGACGATTCCAAGAATCGCCAGTGTCCATCTGCCCCGCATCGTCGTCTCCCCCTTGCGCCCGGCCGTTAAAGCGGCGTCTGAAGCCCCGCTTTACAGCTTCGCTTTGATTGTGGTTGATAGCCTATCCGAGGGTGAAGCGCGCGCAAGGCGCCGTGCGGTGCTTGCGCAATTGAGATTCCGATTGAGGATTCGCAAACGCCGCTAACCCTGTTATCTCCTTGGAGAAAATGGTCCTGGCGAAAACCGGTGCATAGCCGGTTCGGGGCCCTCGCATGAGGTGTTGAATCAGCGTCTTCGGAAGCTCGTTCAGAATCGTCAGACGTTGAATCAAAGAGTTCAGACGTTGAATCAGAAAGTGAAGTGAGATGTCCGGCACCGACAAGACCAAGGCAGGGCACGACCTTGCCGGTCCCGTCGTCATCCTGGTCGAGCCGCAGCTCGGCGAGAACATCGGCATGGCGGCGCGTGCCATGGGCAACTTCGCGCTGAGCCGGCTGCGCCTGGTCAAGCCGCGCGACGGCTGGCCGAATGTTGCCGCGCAACGCGCCGCCGCCGGTGCCGACCACATTCTCGATTCCGTTGAGCTGTTCGACACCGTCGAGCAGGCGATCGCCGACCTCACGCTGGTGTTCGCGACCACCGCACGCGCCCATGACCAGGCCAAGCCGGTGGTCGGACCGGAAGGCGCAGCGAGCGAGATCGTCGGCCATGTCGGGACCGGCGGGGCCGGCATCCTGTTCGGGCGGGAGCGTTCGGGCCTGACCAATGAGGAGGTCGCGCTCGCCAACCGCGTCATCACCTTCCCGGTCAACCCGGGCTTCGCCTCGCTCAATCTGGCGCAGGCGGTGCTGCTGATGGGCTATGAGTGGTTCAAGCTCTCGACCGCGGGCGCGCTGCCCTTCGCGATGCCCGAGCGGTCCGAGCCGGCCTCCCAGCACCAGATGCAGGCATTCTTCGACAACCTCGTTGCCGAGCTCGACAAGGTCGAGTTCCTGCGCCCGGCCGAGAAGCGCGACACCATGCTGGTGAACCTGCGCAACATCTTCACCCGGATGGACCCGACCAGGCAGGACATGCACACCCTTCATGGAGTGGTGATGGCGATCGCCGAGGGGCGCAAGGGCCCGGCCAAGGGCGGTGTGCTCGACGGCGCCCAGGCGACCCGGCTGCGGGCGCTGCTCGCCGAGCAGGGGAAGGGCGGTGCGGTGGCCGACAACTCTAGCACCGTCCGCGGGCTGGCCCGGCTGCTCCGCCGCAACCCGACCGACGCGGAGCGGATCCTGTGGCAGGCCCTGACCAGGGACCGCCGCTTCGCCGGCCTGTTCAAGCGCCAGACCCCGGTCGGCCGCCACATCCCCGACTTCGTCTCGTTCGTGCAACGGATCGCGATCGAACTGGTCAACCCGGGCGAGAGCGATGCGATCGCGGCCGATCGCGCCGGACGACGGGCCTGGCTCGAGGCGCGCGACTACCGCGTGGTCGACATGCAGGTGGCCGATGTCGAGCGTGATCTGGCTGGTGAGCTTGAGCGGCTGGAGGGGAGTGTTCAGCAGGGGCGGTGATCTTGTGCCGTCTGCCCACGAGGCAAGGAGGGATTTGAGTGCGGGGTTCTCTCCGCTGGGTCGTCCCTGCGAAAGGAGGGACCCATAACCACCGGGTTGTGTTGTTGAAGCGAGCTGTGGCCCCAGCGTTGCAAACCAACTGGCATTCGTGGCTATGGGTCCCTGCTTTCGCAGGGACGACACTGAGTTTTTTTGCACGGCTTGTGAGTCATACGTTCGCGTTCTCGCGACATGATTTGTCCGAGCTTTGCATTTCGTTTCGCCCTCTCACTTGACAGAGGGCGCAGGGAAAGCCGGGTGCCGATTGCACCCATGGGCCCGGTGCAACAGAAAGCACCGGGGTAGGACCACAGGTGTAACCGGAAACAACCCGGCTTTCCCTGCGCGATGGGTTACGGCTTATACGTGCTCTCCCCGGTGAGACTGGGCTTGCTTGTCACCGCCGTCAGCAAGAGACCTCAGTCTCTTGTGACAGGACACCTGCCACTAGGGCGTCAGGCCTGCACGACTTCGCCGTCCGCTATCTGCCACAATCGTCAATCGTGACATTGGCGTCCACCGCATCCCACCGCGCGTTCGTGACGATCGCGAGCGTCCCTCAATCGGGTGAGACGGGCAAATCTATACACTGAGTTGCACTTTCGATAAACCGAAATATTTTTGATGCGAGGGCTTGACGGATTTTGCTGAGTTGCCCGTCGCCATGGCTGAGCGGCCGACGTTGCGGCTGAAGCGGAAGCCGGCGGTTTCCGCTGGGTCGAATGTCCTGCCGGTTATCTCCGGCGCCGCTGTTTCCTGGGAAACAGGCGGTCGCGGATATAGCGTGACGTTGGCGTCAAGCGGACTCCCCGGGGCTTCTGCCAGACGGCGCGGTCGATCTCCTTCTTGTCGCCGATCGCCAGCCTGCCCTTGGCGTTCTTGGCAACGAAGATCGCGTCGCTCATCTTGCGGCCGGAGCGATCGTTCCTTGCTGTCACTTCCTTCCAAAGGCTGAGCCTGCCGAGCTTGAGCTTCGGCAGCTCCTCCTTGATTTCGCGCCGAAGGCAATCCTTTGCGGACTCTCTCGCGCGCCTGCGCCCGCCGGGAAACATCCACAGACCGTCGGATCGGCGTCGTACCAGGAGAACCTTGCCGCGTTTCGCGGCCACCAGCTTGGAAGATTTGGTCATTGCTGCAATAGATCTAATCCAAATGGAATCGACGACATTTTAACTTGTCTAACTAGATAGACAAGTTCGATGGCGCATTGTTCCACTGGCCCGTGCGGGTTGTCCGCCCCTGACACAGGCCCGCGAATGAATACAGCCGCTAGCGGACTTCAAGTTCCGCGCTGGAACGAAGCGGCGCCGCGCAGTGCTTGCCTCAACCCGCGACGTCGTGACGCTGCTGAAAATGAATAACGCTTTCGTCATGGCCGGGCTTGTCCCGGCCATCAACGTCTTTTCCAGTCGATGACGACGGGAGCGCCGATCCTGTCGGATGGCGCTCCCGTCTCGGAAGATCAGGCCCTCGAAATGCCGCCGTCGATGACAGGTCCGAGCATCTCGTAGCGCTCGCCGCTGAAGCGCACCAGTTGCAACTGCTCAAGCGGGTAATAGTCGGTCGGCGAGGTGTTGACCTTGATGCCAGACAGCAACAAATCGGATTCGAAATCCTTCAGGTTTGCCGCCTGCTTCATGATGTTTGCAGACGATACGTCGTCGCCGCACTGCCTGAGCACCTGAACCATCGTTTGGCTGACGACATAGGCGATGGCGGCATAGATGTCGTTCTTGGCGGCCGCCGGATCGTATTTGTCGAGAAACGCGCGCCAGGTCTGGACGGCGGGATCGTTGTCCCAGGCGGCGTCGACCGGATCCTTCATGTAGGCGCTGGAGATGATCCCCTTGGAAATGTCGAAGCCCGCAGCCTTCAGCGTCGAGCCCGCGGAGGACGCGTTATTGCCGATGTAATGCGCCGGCTGCCAGCCCAGTTCGGCAACCTTCTTGATGCCTTGCGCGGCGAATTTCGGCGTGGTCAGGCTCATGAACACGTTGGCGCCGGCGGATCTGCACCGCACCACCTGGCTGTCGATCGTCGGGTCCGCTGTTTCATACGACAGCTCCGCCACGATCGCGGAGGCTTTGGCGCCGAGTCCGTCCTTGAAGCCCTTCAAGACGTCGCGTCCGAAGTCGTCGTTCTGATAGATGATGCCGATTTTGGCATCGGGCTGGGTCGAGAGAACATGTTGCGCGAATGTCCGTCCCTCGATTTGATAACAGGGCATGAAGCCCATGGTGTACGGGAAATTCTTGTAGTCGCCGAACTTGGTCGCGCCCGAGGCGATGAAGAGGTGAGGGACCTTCTTCTGGTTCATGTACTTCATGATCGCTGCGTTGGTCGGCGCGCCGAGCGGAGAAAACAGCACGTCGATCTCATCGCCTTCGACGAGCTTGCGTGCCTGCTCGACGGTCTTGGGCGGGCTGTAGGCGTCGTCATAGGTGATGTACTTGATGGTGCGGCCGTTGATGCCGCCCCCCTCGTTGATCATCTTGAAATAGGCCCCCGGCGTGCGGCCGATCGCCGAGTAGACCGCAGCGGGCCCCGAATAGGCGTCAATGTTGCCGATGACGATCTGTTTCTTGCCTTGGGCAATCGCGGGCTTACCCAGCAGGACCGCGGCACCCGTGGCGGCAGCACCTTTCAAGAGATGACGGCGGGTTGGCTCTGACGAACTTCTCATTGGATTCCTCCTTGTTTTTCTCTTTGGCCATCGGGCGGCCGTTAACGGACCAACCTTCCAGCAGCGATCCGGATCATCCCACAGCGCTCAATCCGGATCAAACCAGTCTTGGGAGAGGGGCATGTCTGGACTTGTGCGCAGGCGCTACTCGCCAGAAATATTCCTGCGGCGTCAGCTCCTGATCGGCGTGCTTAACCTTTATACGCGCCAGAACCGAGTTGGGCCGCGCCCGCGATCCGTTCCAACGGAATCGAAGTTAGAACGCAAATATGACGGCAGCTTCAGCCGGATCAAAATCGAGGAGCGGCCGTCGGCGGCGCGAACAGGGTAACTGCGGGGCAAGTCATTCGGGCGTCATCTCGCTGGTCTGTGATAAGCTTGCGTGACCGCAATATCGAGGTGGGGCATTCGATGATTTATTTTGCGACCTTCTCGACCTGGATCGGCATTGCCGCCTGCATTCTGCAATCGGCGGTGTTCTCCGGACTCAATCTGGCGGTGTTCAGCCTCAGCATGTTGCGGCTTCAGATCGAAGCGGATAGCGGCAACAAGAACGCGGCAAGCGTGCTCGAGCTTCGCGCGAGCGCCAATCAGATCCTGGCGACCATCATCTGGGGCAACGTCACCACCAACGTGCTGCTCACGCTGTTGTCGGACTCGGTGCTCGCCGGCGTCGGTGCGTTCGTGTTCTCGGCTGTCGCCATCACGTTGCTTGGCGAGATTTTTCCCCAAGCCTATTTCTCGCGCAACGCGCTGGCGATGACCGCGCGGTTCCTGCCGTTCCTGAATTTCTACCGGTTCGCGCTGTATCCGCTGGCCAAGCCCACCGCCATGCTGCTCGATTGGTGGCTCGGCGCGGAAGGCATCACCTATTTGCGCGAGCAGGATTTGCGGCACATGATCGCCCGCCACGTCGTCGACGGCGGCGATATCAGCAAGGTGGAGGCGACCGGCGCCCAGAACTTCCTCGACCTTGACGACATCTCGGTGTGCGAAGAGGGAGAGGTCATCCACGCCGACAGCATCCTGAGTCTGCCGCTGGCCAATCAGCGCTGCGTGTTGCCGAGGTTCGACCGCGTTCCCGACGATCCGTTCCTGCGCAAGGTCGACGCGTCGGGGATGAAATGGGTGATCGTGACCGATCTCGCCGGCGAGCCGGTGTTCGTGCTCGATGCGCATCATTTCCTGCGCGATGCGCTGTTCAACCAGCTCGAGAGCGACCCGACCGCCTATTGGCATCGCCCGATCATCGTTCGCGATTCGAAAGCGCGGCTCGGCGACGTGATCGGGCTGATGAAGGTTGTGCCGGAGGTGCCCGGCGACGACGTGATCGAGCACGATCTGATCCTGGTGTGGAGCGGCGAGAAGCGCATCATCACCGGCTCCGATCTGCTCGGGCGGCTGCTGCGCGGCATCGCGACGGTGGAGAAGAGGTCGGCGGCGTAGAGGGTTACAATGGACAGAGAAGTCGAAGCCGTTCTTGCCGGCTATGATCAGCGGGCCGCCGTGGAGCTTGCGCTGATGCAAGAGCTCACGCCGGAAGAGATGCTACGGCGCGTCGATGAATTCCTGATCCCGATCGGGCCGGACGCCGGCAGGCTGTTGAACCTCATCATCAGGTCGTCGCAGGCTCGAACGATACTCGAGCTTGGCACATCCTACGGCTATTCGACTATCTTCTTTGCCGAGGCCGCGCGCGCCTGTCAGGGAAAAGTGATCAGCGTCGATATCAACGCCGACAAGCAACGCTATGCAAACGAGCATCTGACGGCGGCCGGTCTCGATTCATTTGTGGAGTTTGTTACCGGCGACGCGCGCGAGGTTGTTGCGTCCCTTCCCGGACCGTTCGATTTCGTCCTTATCGACCTTTGGAAGGACCTGTACGTTCCGTGCTTCGACCTCGTCCATCCGAAGCTGTCGGAGGGCGCGTTCGTTGCAGCCGACAACATCCTTCATCCGGAGTTCTTCCGAGCCGAAATGACGGCGTACCGTCAACATGTGCAGCGTCAGGCTGGATTTGAATCGATCCTCCTGCCGGTCGGCAACGGAATCGAGCTTAGTCGATACACGGGCAACACCGCGCAGATCGACTGAATGCCGAACGCAACCGTCGCAGGCTACGAGTGCGGAGCCTAACGCATGATGGGATTAGGTCGAACCGGAGCCGCGTCCAAAGTTCACCTCTCCCTTGGGAGAGGTCGAGTTGCGCAGCAAATCGGGTGAGGGATTACGGTCTATCGAGAGAGCAAGATCCCTCACCCGGATTGCTTCGCAATCCGACCTCTCCCCGACGGGGAGAGGTGAGCCGAAACCGCGGCTGGCTGATTCTACCTACCTCGTCCGGTTTTAGACCGCGACGAGCTGCTCGGCCGCGCTGCCCGCGCGCTTGGCCTTCTTCACCTTCGACGGCGCGAACAGATTGCCCGCGGCGAGGCCTGCGGTGTCGGCCACGCCGGGATCGCACGACACCATGGCGGCGACGATGGCGCCGTCGATCAGGAGTGCGAGCTGATGGGCGAGGCTTGCCGGCTCGACCGCACCCATTTCGGCGGCGAGCTTCTCGATATGCGCCAGCACCACCTTCTTGTGGCGCAGCGCGATATTGCGGAACTGCTTCGCATCCTTGTCGTGCTCGGCGACCGCGTTGATGAAGGGGCAGCCGTAGAAGCGCTCCTCGGCGAACCAGATCTTCAGCGCCGGGAAGATCCGCGTGAGCTTGGTCTGCGGATCGCCGCCGCCGGCTTCGATCGCACCGATGAACCATTCGCGCCACTGCTTGCCTTCGCTCTCCAGCACGGCGTGGACGAGGTTGGTCTTCGATCCGAATAATTTGTAGAGCGTGGTCTTCGCGGTTCCGGCCTCGTCGATGATCGCATCGATGCCTGTCGCGTTGATGCCGTTCTTGCAGAACAGCCGCGTCGCCGCGTTCAGCAGGCGACCGCGCGCGGATTCATCATCGCCGGCAGCGAACGCCGCGGCAGGTTTTTTCTTTGCAACTGATTTGCCCATGCGCGGCAGTAAATCGGACCGCGGCACAATCATCAAGTCGCATCTTCACGTGACCGGTCATGCGTCCAAAATGATCGCGTTCTGGAAGCAGATGCATCGCGTTTGGGCAGCGAAGCCCTGATCAATCCATGGGCATGGCAGGTTAAGCGCCTGCGCCGCTTCGCATTTTGTTTTGGCCCCGGTCTGGCACGCTTCGTGCAGGAAACAGACCGTTCGGTATCCTTATATTTCACCGCTCCAGGGAGAAAACTGATGACTGCTGTCGCTCAAAAAACGGCGCTGACGGGCTGCCTCGCCCCGATCGACAAGGACGGGCTGGAACAGCTGATTGCCAACGGCAAGGCCAACCCGAAGGTCATCAAGACCTTGAAGTGCAAGACGGTCGCCGAGGGCAGGTTCCGCCACGCCAACTACATCCGCAACCTCGCGCCGTACATCGTCGACGAGCCGCCCGGCCTGCTCGGTGACGACACCGCGCCCAATCCGTCGGAAGCCTCGCTTGCCGCACTCGGCTCCTGCCTTGCGGTCGGCCTGCACGCCAATGCCGTGCATCGCGGCTGGACCGTCAACAAGCTCGAGCTGCAGCTCGAGGGCGACCTCAACATCACAGCGGTATGGGGCACCGGCGACGTCAGCGAGAAGCCGGTCGGCTTCACCGATGTCCGCGTCAAGGTCGACATGGAATGCGAAGGCGTCCCACAGGAAGAGATCGATGCGCTGGTGACCCACGTGAAGAAGTGGTCGCCGGTCGCCAACACCTTCACCCGTCCGGTCAACCTCGAGGTCAGCGCGTAACGCAAGACCGGCAATCACCAAAGGTGCGGAGACGATCCATGGGTTCAATGGGTTCACTGGCCTTATCGCGGGTCGACATTGCAGGTCCCGCACCTACCATTGCCGACGAGGTCGCCCGGTTGGCCCGTCAGGAGCTGGCACCGCTTGCATCCGCAATCGATGCCGGCTCGGTCTATCCGGGGGAATTCCTGCGCCGGCTCGGCGAAGTCGGCGCCTGGGCCAGCCACGTCCCGCAGGAAGGGCCGGCCGATTTGCGCTGTGCGATCCAGTCGATGGCTGCGCTCGGCGAAGTCTGCGGCGCCACCGCCTTCATGGCCTGGTGCCAGAACACGCTGGTCTGGTACGCCGCCAATTCCACCAACATGAAGCTCGCCGTGCGCTTCGGCGACAGTTTTTCGAGCGGTCGCGTGCTCGGCGGCACTGGCCTCTCCAATCCGATGAAGAGCTTGTTCGGCATCGAGCGGCTGAAGCTGAAGGGCCGCAAGGTTGAGGGCGGCTATGTCGTTCGCGGCGCGCTGCCCTGGGTGTCGAACCTCGGGCCTGACCATTACTTCGGCACGATCTTCGAGCGGGAGGACGAGGCAGGCGGCATCGCCAAGGGCGAGCCGGGCAGTACCGTGATGTTCCTCGCTGATTGCGCCAATCCCGCCATCACGCTGCAGCCGTGCAAGCCGTTCCTGGCGATGGACGGCACCGGCACCTACGGCGTGCAGTTCCGCGATGTGTTCGTGCCGGATGAGCTGATCCTGGCCGAGGCGGCGGCGCCGTTCGTCAAGAAGATCCGCGCCGGCTTCATCCTGCTGCAGGCCGGCATGGGCCTCGGCCTGATGAAGGACTGCATCAACATCATGGACGAGGTCCATGCGCCGCTCGGCCACGTCAACCGCTATCTGCCGCAGCAACCGCTGCAATTCCGTGAGTTGCACGCCGAGTTCGAGAAGGAGGCGATGACGCTGGCGCGCGATCCCTACAATGAAGACGACAGCTACTGGCGCCGCGTCGTCGCGCTGCGCTTGCGGATCGGCGATGCCAGCGTCGCGGTCGCGCATGCGGCGATGCTCCATTGCGGCGCGCGCGGCTATTTGATGAGCCACCGCGCGCAGCGAAGACTGCGCGAGGCCTATTTCGTCGCCATCGTTACGCCCGCCACCAAGCAGCTTCGCAAGATGCTGGCGGACGGTTGAGGAGTTCGGGACCACCAAGACTGCAACTGCAAACAGGAGAGGCTGCCATGACGGACGTTCTGATTACCGCCGGCGAACTTGCCGAGCTCATCACGAAAGAACCCTGTGTCGTCATCGACACACGGAATCCGGATGCCTATGCGGCGGGACACTTGCCCAACGCCGTCAATGTGCATGACATCTTCACCTATCTCGCGACCTCGACGCCGGAGGGTATGCACGAGTTGAAGACCAAGTTCGCCAATGCATTCGGCGCCGCCGGGCTTTCCGGTACCGAAACCGCCGTCATCTACGAGCAGTCGATGAACTCCGGCTTCGGCCAGTCCTGCCGCGGCTACTATCTGCTCACCATGCTCGGCTATCCCAAGATCAAGGTCCTCCACGGCGGCTACGAAGCCTGGAAGGCGGCGGACCTGCCTGTTACCACCGACGTTCCGGTGCCGATCAAGGCGTCGTTCACGGTCGTCCCCGAGGCCGGCGACATCCTGATCGACGCCAAGGCGATGCTGGCGGCGCTCGACAAGCCCGGCATTGCGATCCTCGACGTGCGCGATGTCGACGAGTGGATCGGCGACAGCTCCTCGCCCTACGGCAAGGATTACTGCCCGCGCAAGGGCCGCATCCCCGGCGCCGTCTGGCTCGAATGGTACCGCATGATGAAGCCGACCGGCGAGGGCCAGCGCTTCAAGTCCAAGGACGAGATCCTCGCGGAATGCGCGACCGTCGGCATCGCGCAGTCGACGCCGGTCTATCTCTATTGCTTCAAGGGGGCGCGCGCCTCGAACACGTTCCTCGCGCTGAAGAACGCAGGCGTGAAGGACGTGCGCATGTACTTCGGCTCGTGGAACGAATGGTCGCGCGATCCGTCGTTGCCGATCGATGAAGGCTTGCCGACCGCTGACGTCGCAACAAGCAAGGCGGCATAGAACCTGCATGATTTTCATCGACCGGCGGCGCAAAGCGCGGCCGGGCGGTGATCAATTGGCCGGATCGCGGTATCCGCCGCGGCCCGGTGCGACAATGAGGCGCAGCATGTCCACCTTCGACGATCCCTTCGACGCCGACCGCGAGCTCACGCGATCGGGCTGCGTCTGCGGCCAACATCGCTCCGTGGCCGAGCACGATCATGTCGAGCGTGCGCTGCGTTGCGAGCCGGTGTTGCCGGCTGACAGTGAGGAGAAGCGTTACGAAGGTATCGTCGCCTCCGCCGTGATGCGCGCCGTGTTTCCGCAGGACGCCGCGCGCCGTGCCTTCCTGAAATCGGTCGGCGCTTCGACCGCGCTCGCCGCGCTGTCGCAGTTCTTCCCGCTGAAGACGGCAACCGAGGCGTTTGCCGAAGCTGGAGCGCCGGAGAAGAAGGACCTCAAGGTCGGCTTCATCCCGATCACCTGCGCGACCCCGATCATCATGGCGGCGCCGCTCGGCTTCTATGCCAAGCAAGGTCTCAATGTTGAGGTCGTGAAGACCGCCGGCTGGGCGGTGGTGCGCGACAAGACCATCAACAAGGAATACGACGCCGCCCACATGCTGGCGCCGATGCCGATCGCGATCACGCTGGGCTTGGGCGCTACCGCGATCCCGTTCACGGTGCCCGCGATCGAGAATATCAACGGGCAGGGCATTACGCTGGCGATGAAGCATAAGGATCGGCGTAATCCTGCGGACTGGAAGGGCATGAAGTTCGCCATTCCGTTCGACTACTCCATGCACAATTACCTGCTGCGCTATTATCTGGCCGAGCACGGGATCGATCCGGATACCGACGTGCAGCTCCGCTCGGTGCCGCCGCCCGAGATGGTCGCCAATTTGCGCGCCGACAACATCGACGGCTTCCTCGCGCCCGACAACATTTGCCAGCGCGCGATCTATGACGGCGCGGGCTTCCTGCACATTCTGTCCAAGGAGATCTGGGACGGCCATCCCTGCTGCAGCTTCGCCGCGAGCCGGGAGTTCATCACGACGGCGCCGAATTCGTTCGCCGCACTGACGCGCGCCATCGTGGATGCGACCGGCTATGCGTCGAAGGCCGAGAACCGCAAGCAGATCGCGGAGGCGATCGCGCCGGCCAACTACATCAACGCGCCCGTGACGGTGCTCGAGCAGTCGCTGACCGGCATCTACGCCGACGGCCTCGGCGGCGTGAAGACAGATCCCAAGCGCGTCGATTTCGATCCGTTTCCCTGGCAATCCTTTGCGGTGTGGATGCTGACGCAGATGAAGCGCTGGGGCCAGATCAAGGGCGACGTCGACTACAAGGCGGTGGCCGAGCAGGTCTATCTCGCCACCGACACCAGGAAGGTGATGACCGAGATGGGGCTCTCGCCGCCGGCCTCGGCCTACAAGTCGTTCTCGGTGATGGGCAAGGCCTTCGATCCGGCCGCGCCCGACGACTATCTCGCCAGCTTCAAGATCAGGAAGGTGACGTGAGCGAGATGAGCCTCCGCCTTCGCGCTGCGATCCTCTCCATCGTGCTGCTCGCCGGCTTCCTCGGCATCTGGCATCTCGCGACCCGGGGCACCGGCGCGGCCGCCACCATGAGCCCGGAATACGCCAAGCTGATGGGGCTGACGGCGACGCAAGGCAAATCGGCGATGCCCGGACCGTTGGATGTCGGGGCGAAGCTCTGGGAGCATTTGAAGCGGCCGTTCTACGACAACGGGCCGAACGACAAGGGGCTCGGTATCCAGCTCGGCTATTCGATGGGGCGCGTCGCGCTCGGCTATCTCATCGCAGTGCTGGTCGCGATTCCGCTCGGCTTTCTGATCGGGATGTCCCCCCTGATCAGCCAGGCGCTTGATCCGTTCATCCAGATATTGAAGCCGATCTCGCCGCTGGCCTGGATGCCGCTCGCGCTCTACACCATCAAGGATTCCTCGATCTCGGCGATCTTCGTGATCTTCATCTGCTCGGTGTGGCCGATGCTGCTGAACACCGCCTTCGGCGTCGCCGGCGTGCGCAAGGAATGGATCAACGTCGCGCGTACGCTGGAGGTCGGCACCGTCAGGCGCGCCTTCACCGTGATCCTTCCGGCGGCGGCGCCGACGATCCTGACCGGCATGCGGATCTCGATCGGGATCGCCTGGCTGGTGATCGTCGCCGCCGAAATGCTCGTCGGCGGCACCGGCATCGGCTATTTCGTCTGGAACGAGTGGAACAATCTCTCGATCACCAATGTCATCATCGCGATCCTCTTGATCGGCGTCGTCGGCATGCTGCTCGACCAGGTCCTTGCGCGCTTCACGCGCATGGTGACGTTTCCGGAGTAGTGATGACCGACAAGTTCATTTCTATCGAAGGCATCGCGCGGCGCTATCCTGGCGCCAATGGCGGTACCACCGCGGTGTTCGAGAATCTCTGGCTGTCGATGATGCGCGGGGAGTTCGGTTGCGTGATCGGGCATTCCGGCTGCGGCAAGACCACCGTGCTGAACATCCTGGCCGGGCTCGACGAGCCGAGCGAGGGCACCGTCATCGTCGACGGGCAGGGCATCGAGGGCACCAGCCTCGACCGCGCCGTGATCTTCCAGAGCCATGCGCTACTGCCGTGGCGCACGGTGCTGGGCAATGTCGCTTACGCCGTCAGCTCGAAATGGCGCAAATGGGATCGCGCGCGGGTGAGGGCTCATGCGCAGAAGTTCATCGATCTCGTTGGCCTCACCGGCTCGGAGCACAAGCATCCGTCGGAGCTGTCAGGCGGCATGAAGCAGCGCGTCGGCATCGCGCGGGCGCTGTCCATCACGCCAAAGATCATGCTGATGGATGAGCCGTTCTCGGCGCTGGATGCGCTGACCCGCGGCACCCTGCAGGACGAGGTGCGGCGTATTTGCCTGGAGACCGGGCAGACCACCTTCATGATCACCCATGACGTCGATGAGGCGATCTTCCTCGCCGACAAGATATTTCTGATGACCAACGGTCCGGGCGCCGTGCTGGCCGAGATCGTCGAGAACCCGCTGCCGAAGGAGCGCGGCCGCATCGATCTGCATCGCCACCCGTATTACTACGCACTGCGCAACCATATCGTCGATTTCCTGGTCAGCCGCAGCAAGAGCTTTGCGACCGATGTGACCGATCACGATCCGCGCCACGTGCCCACCGTGCGGCCCGGCGTCGGAGAACCGACCATCGTGTCGTCGCCGCGCATCGTCGAACTCAACCCTGCGCAGAGCGTTGCGCGCTAAAGTCCACCAGGAGGAAACCATGAAACGCGAAGATCTCACCGAAAAGCTGCTCGACATCAAGCGCGAGAAGGGCTGGAGCTGGAAGTACATCTGCGAAAGGATCGGCGGCTATTCCGAGGTGCTGATCACCGGCGCGATTCTCGGCCAGATGAAGCTGACAAAACCTCAGGCCGCCAATGCGCAGGAGCTGTTCGGGCTGTCGAAGTCCGAGACCGCGATGCTCAACGAGACGCCGATGCGCGGCATGCCGATGCCGCCGACCGATCCGCTGCTCTATCGCTTCTACGAGCTCGTGATGGTCAACGGTCCGGCCTGGAAGGCGCTGATCGAGGAAGAATACGGCGACGGCATCATGTCGGCGATCGATTTCGACATGGTGATGGAGCGGCAGCCGAACCCGAAGGGCGACCGCGTCAAGATCACGATGTCCGGCAAATTCCTGCCCTACAAATATTACGGCGCTAGCGGCAACGTGCCGGAATACGGCTTCAAGGAGGGCTGAGCCGAAGGGAACGTCATTCCGGGGCGCGCAGCGAACCTCAGGTACGCGATTGCGCACCGGGGAATCTCGTCATTCCGGGTTCGTGCTTCGCACGCCCCGGAATGACGACCTACGTGGAGGTTAGGGCTCTGCCGTCCCCCTCGCAAAGGCTTCGCGCACCTCCTTCACGGGCGCCATATCGCGCACATATGTGAACGATCCCTCCTTCATCTCGCGGGCACAGCGCAGAAACGCTGCCAGCGCGTGGCGTTCCATCGCGCCGCCGACGCTGATGCGCTTGACGCCGGCGGCCGACAATTGCTCGACCGTCAGGCTCGGGTCAGCAAAGCCCATCACCAGGTTGAACGGCTTGCGGAGCGACGACACCACCGTCTTGATGGTCGTGAGGTCGTACAGGCCCGGCGAATACAGGACGTCGGCGCCGGCGGCCTCGAACGCCTGCAGCCGCTTGATCGTGTCGTCCATATCCTTGCGCCCATGGAGAAAATTCTCAGCCCGCGCTGTCAGTGCGAACGGGAAGGAGAGGGAGCGTGCGGCTTCGACCGCGGCCTGCACCCGCTCGACCGCAAGTGAGAAATCGTAGATCGGATGTTTGGGGTTGCCGGTCGAATCCTCGATCGAGCCGCCGACGGCGCCAGCCTCGGCCGCGCGCACGATCGCCTTCGCCGCCGTCTTCGGATCATCCGCGCCGCAATTCTCCAGATCGGCATTGACGGGCAGGTCGGTGGCCTCGGCGATGACCCGGCAGTTCTCGATGATAGCGTCGAGGCTGATGGTTGAGCTGCCGAGGGTGTTGGCAACCCCGAGGCTCGTGGTCGCGAGCGCCTCAAAACCCATGGAGGCAAGCAGCTTCGCCGTTCCGGCGTCCCACGGATTTGGAATGATGAAGGCGCCGCTCCGCTGATGCAGCTCTCGGAATCGTGCTGCCTTGTCCGCCTGGGTGCGCATGTGAACTCCTGTCTGTTCAGAGAATAGATCGCGTGGCTGGAGCGATAGGTCGGTTTTCCCCATCAGACAAATCTGTTATTCCTTCTGATATCATCAGCTTTTTGCATGCGATCCGGGATGGATAGCGACGCGCTCAACACGTTCCTCGTCGTGCACCGGCGCGGCGGGATATCCAATGCGGCGAAGGCTCTGCATCGCTCGCAGCCGGCGATCTCGCGGCGCATCGCGCTGCTTGAGCAGGAGCTCGGCGTGCCGTTGTTCGAGCGGATCGCGGGCAAGACCCGGCTGAGCGATGCCGGGCGGGTGATGGTGCCCTATGCCGAGCGCGCGGTGGCGGCGGTGCAGGATGCCGAGAATGCGGTGCGTGCATTGCTGCGCGACAATTCCGGGCCGGTCGCGCTTGCCGTCACCGGCACGTTGGCCGGAGAACGGCTTTCGAAGGTCCTGAAGCGCCTTGCCAGCCAGCATCCCGATGTTGATCTCACCTTGCGCACGGCGACCAGCGCGGAGGTGAGCGATCTGATCCGGCGCGGCGATGCGACCATCGGGCTCCGCTACGACCGCGACCGTTCGCGCGACCTCGATTGCGAAGTGCTGTTTGCCGAACGGCTTCTGGTGGTCTGCGCACCGGGTCACCCGCGCGCCGGCCGCCGGGTCGCCAGGCTGGCCGAGTTGCGCGGCGAACGCTGGATCGCCTTCCCCATCGTGCCGGGGCGCCGCGAGATCACCGCGTCACATGTCTTCGCGCTGTTTCAGACCCATGGATTGGGTGAGGTCTCCTGGACGCCGGTCGACAGCCTGACCGCGCAGAAGCGTCTGGTCGAAGCCGGCTTTGGCATCGCGCTGCTATCGGAGAGCAATGCTGCCGAAGAACTCGGTCGTTCCGCGATCTCGACCATCGGCGTCGGCGATCTCGCTGCGAGCCACCACGTCGTGACGGTGACGCGACGCGGCGGCTTTTTGAGCGCGGCGTCGCGGCTGTTGCTGAAGACGATTCGCGCCGAATATAGCGGTCCGAAACCGTAGGCTCGTTGACCAACGAGCCTACGGCGGCCGTGCTAATTCGTGACGACCTGCACGGCGTAGGCGTAAGGTCCGTTCGGACTGCGTTGCGCATTCCACGCGCAATACCAGCCGCTTCCCCAAGGCAGACCCGTATCCCATCCACTCGAACTAACGTTATCCCACTGCCATGTCTTGACGTTATCCTGGGGGTTGGACGGGAAAAACTGGCCCGTATAGACCATGATTTGTCCCTGCTGGGCCCTGAAAGGCGCGTCAGTCTGCCAAGCCAACCACAGGTGGCCGTGCAGTTGATACGCGCTGAGATACCAGGTGTAGGATGCGGATGGGGTTTGGACCGATTGGGCTTGGTCTGTCATTTGTGGCGAAACCATCTCGTTCATTTTGCGATCTCCCTTAAGGTTGTCATGGAAAGTGACGTGCACTTTAGATTTCATCATTGATTTATACAACCTAAGATCGATCACAAAGTGGTGTTTCCGCGCGGGCTCTCTTCACGTGTGTCACCGTTAACGCTCGATGAAGCGGCATGATGGTTTTTCTCAGCCGCGGTTTGTCTTGTTGCAACTGAAGGTAGCTATGAACCGGACCTGTCATTCCAGAACAAGGGTCCGCCATGCCATCGCCCACGAGCTTCTCCGCAACCGCAATCAGCCTGCTCTTCCTGACGGTTCCTGCCTTGGCCCAGTCTCCGGGACAACGCATCATCGTCGAGCAATCCACCGGCGCTTCGCGTCAGGAGGGCTTCGTGCGCGTCCAAAGCAACATCAACCTGTTCATGCCGGGGCCGACCGGTGACGGCGAAGAGGCGCAGAAGCTGCGCGAGCGCGCGCGCCGCATCGTCTACGAGATGGCGGCGCACGAATGCGACATTCTGCGGGATGTGCTGGCCAAGGACTGCCGGCTGGAATCGATCAACAGCAACATCGGCCGGCAATTCGGCCAGCAGCAACAGGAAGGCTTCAACGTGAACGGCTCGATGAGCCTGCAGATCACGCTGAAATAGCCGTCGCGGGGCTAGGTCCCCGCCTTCACCTGGGCGATGGCCTGGGCCAACAGCTCGTCCATCTTGGCGCGGATATCGCGTTCGGTGACGGCATTGCCCTTGGCGGCGAGGTCCGTCAGGACCTTGTGGAGCACGTCATTGTCGCCGGCTTCCTCGAAGTCGGCGGCCACCACCTCCTTGGCGTAGGCGCTGGCCGCATCGCCAGACATGCCGAGCTTCTCGGCAGCCCACAGGCCAAGCAGCTTGTTGCGACGGGCTTCGGCCTTGAACTTCAGCTCCTCGTCGAGGGCGAATTTCTTCTCGAAACCTTCCTCGCGCTTGTCGAATGTGGTCATGGCCTGAAGTTCCGATCCCCTGTTGGATGGTGGGCCGCCACTCCGTTGCGACAACCCCGATGACTGCCTAAATAGGGGGAGGAATCGGCAACACAACGAGCCGTTAAGCCGCAGGCAAAACACAGAATCGCCCGTCCACGATAGGGGGCGGATAAGTGTCCCCGATCGGTCTGTATCGATTGTGCTCGGTGGGCCAATCGGATAGGTTGCCTGAAGGCTTGGTTCTTGTTCTGTTTCCGGTTGGAGTACCAAGGTTCCAGGCCTCCGCGGCAGCTCCGTCGTGGGTCGTAACCCAATGTCATCCGGAGCACCCAAATTCATGGATTTCAACAAAACACGGTACATCCCAATGAGCCGTCGACGCCGTATTTATGAAGGCAAGGCCAAGGTCCTTTACGAAGGCCCGGAGCCGGGAACCCTGATCCAGCACTTCAAGGACGATGCGACCGCGTTCAACGCCAAGAAACACCAGGTGATCGAGGGCAAGGGTGTCCTCAACAACCGGATTTCGGAGTACCTGTTTCAGCACCTCAACGACATCGGGGTGCCGACCCACTTCATCCGCCGCCTCAACATGCGCGAGCAGCTGATTCGCGAAGTCGAGATCGTGCCGCTCGAGGTGGTGGTGCGGAACGTCGCCGCCGGCTCGCTGTCGCAGCGTCTCGGCATCGAGGAGGGCACCCAACTGCCGCGCTCGATCATCGAGTTCTATTACAAGAACGACCAGCTCAACGACCCCATGGTGTCGGAAGAGCACATCACCGCCTTCGGCTGGGCCACGCCGCAGGAGATCGACGACATCATGGCGCTGGCTATCCGCGTCAACGACTTCCTGACCGGATTGTTCTTGGGCATTGGCATCCGCCTGGTCGACTTCAAGATGGAATGCGGCCGGCTGTTCGAGAACGAGATGATGCGGATCATCGTCGCCGACGAGATATCGCCGGACTCCTGCCGGCTCTGGGACATCAAGTCGAACGAGAAGCTCGACAAGGATCGCTTCCGCAGGGATCTGGGCGGGCTTCTTGAGGCCTATACCGAGGTCGCAAGGCGGCTCGGCATTCTCATGGAAAATGAGCGGCCGGCCGGAACCGGCCCGGTGCTGGTGAAGAGCTGATTGGTAGCCGTCATCCTGAGGTGCTCGCCGGCTCCGGCGAGCCTCGAAGGATGGAGATGAAATACGAGGTCGCCCTTCGAGGCTCGGGCTTTGCCCGAGCACCTCCAGCAGTAACGGCGAAGCCGTTATGCAGGGGTGACGTCCTGAATACTGGGCCAAGAAGATGAAGGCACGTGTGACCGTTACGTTGAAGTCGGGCATCCTCGATCCGCAGGGCAAGGCGATCGAGGGTGCGCTGAAATCGCTCGGCGTCGATGGCGTCGCCAGCGTCCGCCAGGGCAAGGTGTTCGACATCGAATTGGCTGATACCGACAAGGCCAAGGCGGAAGCCGCGTTGAAGGCGGCCGCCGACAAGCTGCTGGCGAATACCGTGATCGAGAATTACCGGGTTGAAGTTCTGAGCTAGCCGAGCGAGCCAAATGACAACAGCCGCTCCCGCTCTTCCCGGCAGCCATCGCGCTTTCGCCCGATCGTTGTGGCTCGCCCTGCTCACCGCTGCCGGAATCGGTGGTGCTTCGGCGCAATCGGCGCCGCCGCCGCCGTCCGCGCCGCCGCCGGTTGCGATGAGCGGGTGGCGTTACGAGCGCAGCGGCGCTGACACGCATGTTTTTCGCTGCGAACAACCAAGCTGCGGTGCGGGGTCCAAGGTCAGCTACCGGGTCTACGCCGCCGGCAATCCGATGACCTTGGACCAGTTCCGTGACAGCCAGGGACAAATCATCAAGGCGTTGGAGCAGCGGACGCCGGGACAGCGCATCACGCTTCTCGGTGTTGATGGCGACAAGGGCGCTGCGCTGCCGCGCAAGTTTCGGGCACGGCGCCTGACGGTGACGCCCGACGGTGTCAGCGAATACCAAGTCAATGGTTTGCTGTTCGGGGCGAAAGCCTCTGCCAGCCTGATCAGTTCGGCGCGCGACGAGAAGGCCAGCAACGATAACTACGCCAAGTTCATGCTTGTTCTAGTGCCTAAAATCCGGTGATCCCATGAAATCAGCCGTTCTCGTCTTCCCCGGCATCAATCGCCAGCGCGACATGGCGCGTGCGTTGAAACTCGCATCCGGCCATGAGACCGCGATGGTCTGGCACGCCGACACCACGCTGCCCAAAGGGACCGACCTCGTGGTGGTGCCCGGTGGCTTCTCCTACGGCGATTATCTGCGCTGTGGCGCGATCGCGGCGCGGGCGCCTGTGATGGATGCGGTGCGCGACCATGCGGCCAAGGGCGGCCTCGTGCTCGGCGTCTGCAACGGCTTCCAGATCCTGTGCGAGTCCGGTCTTTTGCCCGGCGTTCTCATGCGCAATGCGCAGCTCAAATTCGTCTGCCGCGACGTGCACATGAAGGTCGAGCGCTCCGACACGCCGTTCACGCGCGGCTACAATGCGGGCCAGGTGATCCGCGTGCCGGTCGCCCATGGCGAGGGCAATTACGAGGCGGACGTGGACACGCTGAAGCGCCTCGAAGGCGAGGGGCGCGTGCTCTATCGCTATTGCTCTGCCGATGGCGTGGTCGACGAGGCCTCCAACTTCAACGGCGCCGCGCATTCGATCGCCGGCCTCGTCAACGAGCGCGGCAATGTGCTCGGCATGATGCCGCATCCGGAAAACCACGTCGAAGAGATCATGGGCTGCACCGACGGCCGCGGCCTGTTTGCAGGCCTGGTGCAGCATCTGGAAAAAGCGGCGTAAGCCTCATGCTGAGGCCCGCAAGCGCGTTGCCAACCGACTCGATCCGGAGAAGCTGTACCGCGACCTGTCCGACCGGCTCGCGACGTCGGACACGATCGCCAACCGCGCGGCGCTTGCCGCCGAGTGCCAGAATGTCGGCCGCTTTGACGAGGCCGAGCACCACTACGACCACATCATCCGGCTGCCGCTGGGTGACGATCCCGCCTATGCGCTTGCAAGGCGCAATCCCAGTTCGCCCGCAAGCGCGCCGCCGACGCGCCCGATAGCTTCAGCAGCGAGGCCGGCTCGTGCCGTGTGATCGCCCAGGTGATGAGGAAGGCAAAAATAGGTGTCGTCGAGGCCAGCACCACGGTGTTGGACGCCGGCACATATTGCTGCGCCCAGGTGATCACCAGGAACGGGATCGTCGAGTTGATGGTCTGCTGGAAGGCGAACAGCTTCCAGGCCTTGGCGTCGGTCGGAATGCGGATGCCGCGAATCCGCAGCACGGCGAGCAGGAAGAAGGCAGCGACCAGCGAGCGGGCCGAGATGAAGGTGACCGGCGGGATCGAGCCGAGAGCGATCTTGGCCAGCGGATAGGTCGAACTCCAGCAGCAGGCCAGCGCCAGCAACAGCGCATAATCGCGCCAGCCGCGCGCGGAGTGCGCGGCGCTGGACGGAGTGGGCGTTTGCACGGGAGCCGTCACGCCGCCCGTCGTCGTCGTGCTCTTCGGCACCTTGATTGGCTCCCGGCGCATTGGCGCGCGCTGAGGCTGATATAGCGTGGCCGCGGGCCGCAAGGCTAGGGCGTTCGGCGCAGATTGGCGCGAAGCTCGAGCACGTGTCGCGTATTTATATGATACATGTCATCTTCATCGCCGGCGCCGCCGGGCGACTGGGCACGGCAGTTAAAGAACCTACAAGGAGCGCGCAATGAAAAACGCTTTTGCTGCCGTCCTGGCTGCGCTGATCATCTGCTTGATGGGGGCGGACACCGCGCACGCGCAACCCGCAACTCCGCCGGTGCCGACCACCCGAATACTTGCGATCGGAACCATAAACCCCGGGGTCGATCCGGCAGCCGCACGCGCAATCCTGCCGACCGAAGTCCGCGAGACCGTGAAGCTCTATCTGGATGGCAAGATCGACCAATGGTATTCGCTTCAAGGCCGTCCCGGCGTGGTGTTCATCTTGAACGTCACGGACACGGCAGCCGCTCACGAGATACTTGAACAGCTTCCCCTGGGCCAAGCTCATCTCATGAGCTTTGAGTTGATTCCTCTCGGGCCCCTCAATCCGCTTCGTCAGTTGCTGGGCACGAGCACCAAGTCGCCTTAGGAGGCAGCAGGCGGCTTCCGCTTCATCCGCTTGATGGTGCCGGAGAAGGTGAACAGCATCCGCATGCCCGAACGCAGCGTGCCGCGCAGGAAGATCAGCGAGCCGCCGGCGCGCGTCACCTCGCCGTCGCACTCCACCAATTCGCCCTCGCGGGCCGCGTCGAGGAATTCGCACGAGAACCCCACGGTGACGCCGGAACCCTGCAGCTCGGATTTGGCGAGTGCGAACAGGCAGTAGTCGGCGAACGTCATGAAGCAGCCGCCATGGACGTTGCCGGAGCCGTTGAGGTGCTTCTCGGCGACCCGGAAGGCGCATCTGACCCGGCCATTCTCGTCGACCCGGTGGTAGAACGGCCCGGAATGGGTCTCGAAATTGTCACGCCGCCAAGTGCGCCAGCCGGCGAATTCGCCCTCGGTTTCGATCTGAATGCCGTAGTTGTCGAGTGATGCAGTCTGGGAAAGGTCGTTCACGAAATCCAGGCCTTCAATTAAGGGGTTACGGTCCTTAAATCCGATCCATCCCCATTGTGCAAATCCCATACCTGGCGGGTAGCAGCTCCAAAGCTCTGGACAGGCCGGAAATGCCCCCTAAAAGGCCTTTTCGCTCCCGTTCGATCTACCTAAAAGGGACCCATGAACGCGCCCAAGAACGAACCCAAGATCACCCCCGAACTCGTCGCCGCCCACGGGCTGAAGCCGGACGAGTATGAGCGCATCCTGAAGCTGATCGGGCGGGTTCCGACCTTCACGGAGCTCGGGATCTTCTCGGCGATGTGGAACGAGCACTGCTCGTACAAATCCTCGCGCATCCATCTGAAGGGGCTGCCGACCAAGGCGCCCTGGGTGATCCAGGGCCCGGGCGAGAATGCCGGCGTGATCGATATCGGCGACGGCCAGGCCGTGGTCTTCAAGATGGAGAGCCACAATCATCCGAGCTACATCGAGCCCTATCAGGGCGCGACCACCGGCGTCGGCGGCATTTTGCGCGACGTCTTTACGATGGGCGCGCGGCCGATCGCCTGCCTGAACGCGCTGAGCTTCGGCGCGCCGGAGCACCCCAAGACCCGGCACCTGGTGTCCGGCGTGGTGGCCGGCGTCGGCGGCTATGGCAATTCGTTCGGCGTGCCGACGGTCGGCGGCCAGGTCCGCTTCCACACCCGTTACGACGGCAACATCCTCGTCAATGCGATGGCGGTCGGTCTCGCCGACGCCGACAAGATCTTTTATGCGGCCGCCTCCGGCGTGAACATGCCGATCGTCTATCTCGGCTCCAAGACCGGCCGCGACGGCATCCATGGCGCCTCGATGGCGTCGGCCGAATTCGACGACGCCTCCGAGGAGAAACGCCCGACCGTGCAGGTCGGCGATCCCTTCGCCGAGAAGCTGTTGCTGGAGGCCTGCCTCGAGATCATGGCCGCCGACTGCGTCGTCGCGATCCAGGACATGGGCGCCGCGGGGCTGACCTGCTCGGCGGTCGAGATGGGGGCCAAGGGCGACCTCGGCGTCGACCTCAACCTCGACGCGGTGCCGACCCGCGAGACCGGCATGAGCGCCTACGAGATGATGCTCTCGGAAAGCCAGGAGCGCATGCTCATGGTGCTCAAGCCCGAGAAGGAGAAAGAGGCCGAGGCGATCTTCCGCAAATGGGGGCTCGACTTCGCCATCGTCGGCTACACCACGCCGACCAAGCGCTTCGTCGTCAAGCATGGCGGCGACGTGATGGCCGATTTGCCGATCAAGGAACTCGGCGACGAGGCGCCGCTCTACGACCGTCCGCATGTCGCCTCGAATGCGCTGCCGGTGATCCGCGCCCAGGATGTGAAAGCGCCGGTCGGGATTTCACAGGCGATCGAGAAGCTGATCGGCACGCCCGAACTCGGCTCGAAGCGCTGGGTGTGGGAACAGTACGACCACGTCATCCTGGGCAATACCGTGCAGCGCCCCGGCGGCGATGCCGCGGTCGTTCGCGTCGAGGATGGCCCGAAGGGCCTTGCGCTGACCGTCGACGTCACGCCGCGCTATTGCGAGGCCGATCCGTTCGAGGGCGGCAAGCAGGCGGTCGCCGAAGCCTGGCGCAACATCACCGCGGTCGGTGGCCGGCCGCTCGCGATCACCGACAATCTCAATTTCGGCAACCCTGAAAGGCCCGAGATCATGGGCCAGTTCGTCGGCTGCCTGAAGGGCATTTCGGAAGCCTGCCGTGCGCTGGACTTCCCGGTCGTCTCCGGCAACGTCTCGCTCTACAACGAGACCAACGGTCGCGGCATCCTGCCGACGCCCTCGATTGGCGGCGTCGGTGTGCTCGACGATTTCACCAAATCGGCAACGCTGGCGTTCAAGACCGCCGGCGAGGCGATCCTGCTGGTTGGCGACGTCAAGGGCTGGCTCGGCCAGTCGGTCTATCTGCGCGACATCTGCGGCCGCGAGGAGGGCGCTCCGCCCCCGGTCGATCTCGCCGCCGAGAAGCGCAACGGCGACGTTGTCAGAGGCATGATCCGCGCCGGCACCGCGACCGCGGTGCATGACGTCTCCGACGGCGGGCTTCTGATCGCGCTCGCGGAGATGGCGATCGCGAGCGGCATCGGCGCGCAGCTGTTGGCGGCGCCGAGCTCGATCGTGCCGCATGCCTACTGGTTCGGCGAGGATCAGGCGCGCTACATCGTCACCGTGCCGGCGGCGGAAGCCGGTCTCGTATTGGCGAAGATGAAGGGGGCGGGCGTGCCCTGCGCGCGCATCGGCACCACCGGCGGCGATGCGATCGTTGTCGCGGGCGAGCCGGCTGTGTCAGTCGGCGAGCTCTCCCGCGCCTTCGAACACTGGCTGCCCAATTACATGCGCGGGGCTGCCACCTGATCCGACAGGATCAGGCGTTCCCGCGTCAAGAAAATACGACCGCTACCTTCCGCCGCGAATGGCGCGCCAGGCAAAGATGATGATGCAGGCGCCGATGAAGCCGGTGACGAGGTAGCCAATCCAGCCTCCGCCCAGCGACACGCCGAGGAGACCCAGCAGGAAGTTGGCGAGCGCGGCGCCGACGATGCCGAGGACGACGTTCATCAGAATGCCCGTTCCGGACTTCATGAACATCTCGGCAAGCCAGCCGGCCAATCCTCCGACGATGATTGCGGCGATCCATCCAATTTCAGGGTTGTTCATCCCAGAACTCCGTGAGGTCGATCAAGTCCGGCCAGCATAGCCGAGAATCGCCCGCCGGCATGTGACCAAAGTCGGGTTGCACGCATATTGTCGGCCGCACTCCGCGCGGCGCGGCTCAAGCAGTGCCGCGGAATGGATGTCCGCGGCATCGCCGCGCAAGCTACAGCACGTGCTTGGCGCCAGGGATCTTGCGCAGCGCCGCCGTGACAGCCCAGCTCAGGACGATCGTGGCAAAGAACGCGATGGCGGCCTTGGCAATCGCCGGCAGTTCGAAGTCGAACAGCCAGTACTGCAGCCATAGCACGATCGGATAGTGCACCAGGAACATGCCGTAGGCGTCGGCCTGCATGCGGTCGAGCAGTGTCGGCCCCGGCGCATGCGACTGCAGGAAGTAGGCCAGGATCGCAAACAGGATCGAGGCGCTGAACAGCACGTAGAACAGGCCATAGATCGCGAGATACCAGGACGGCAGCGGATCGGGATTGCCGATGATCCCGCGCTTGACGTAGATCATGACCCACATCATGGCGTACGGAATCAGCGTGACCATCATCCAGAACCAGCGCCGCTCGGTCAGCCGTCCATGTGCGCTGAGCAGGCCGTTCTCGAGATTTGCCGCACCAATGCCTGCACCGATGAAGAAGTACGCCGCATAAAGCAGGACGCGGCTTGCCTGCACCGAAAACGGTCCGAATTCGAACCAGTAATTTTGGCCGTAATGGACCAGCGCGGGAACATAGACGATCACGCTGACGACGACGATGAACAGCCAGAATTTCGAGGGACGTTCAAATCCCTTCAACGACAGCCGGTTGATCGGATCGAGCAGCTTCGACGACACCCGGTAGAGCAGGCTCGCGGTCACGTCGAAGGCCATCAGCACCCAGACGAACCAGACCGGGCCGCTCGGCCATGGCCCGACCGTCACCGTCTTCCACCAGAACTCGGAGAAGGTGATGTCATGGTTTGCGCGCAACGCGATCGCATAGTAAGCGATCGGAATGACCGTGACCGCGCAGATCGCAAACGGCAAGCCGAGCCGCAGCAGCCGGTCGCGCAGGAAAATCAGCCACGGCTTGTGGCCGAGGCCCGGCCACACGAACAGCCCCGACAGGAAGAAGAACATCGCCATGAAGAAGCTGTCGGTGGCGAGCACGACCATGTCGAAGCCGATCCACGACGTCGGGTCGGTGTGTCCGAAATAGGTATAGGGGATCACCGCGTGGTGCAGCAGCACGACCAGCGTCAGGAACGTGCGCGCGCGATCCAGCGACACGTTGCGGGCATGGGCTTTCGGGGCGACGTGAACGTCGACGGCCGGAGCCGCGTGTGCAATCGATTTCATGGTGCCCCCAGCCGGGTTAACGGCCGGATGTTGCAATCGGGAACTGGATTCAGCAAGGGCGATTTGCGCCGAATCCTTCGTGTCGAGGTCTGTCATTTGCGCGTATTTGTTTCTTTTTGGAACCGTGATCGTTCGTACACGTTGGCGGAACGACGCGCGAAGCGCGCGCGGACTGAGGAGCAAGCGATGACAATTCTGAAGTGGGCGTTGATCTTCCTTGTTGTCTCGATCATCGCGGGCTTGCTCGGCTTCACCGGCATTTCAGCAGCCTCAGCCGACATCGCACGCTTCCTGTTCTACGTGTTCGTGGTGATCTTCCTGGTGCTGCTGATCCTCGGGCTTACGATCTTCAGAGCCTAGCTGGGAGCCGGCCGCGCACCTCCATCGTCGTGCCGGGCCTGTCCCGGGCATCGACGTTTTCGGGCTGAGAAAGAGCGACAGTGGATGGCCGGGGGAGTCCGGCCGTGAGAGAAGTCGGCCTAGGCGACTTCCTCGATCTTCACCTTGTCCGGATAGAACGCCAGGTGGCCCGTGATCTCGGCCATCGCCGGGAAGGGCGTCTCGTAGGTCCAGATCGCATTGTCCAGCGTCTTGCCGTTGGCCTTGATGCTGAAATAGCTCGCGTCGCCCTTGTAGGGGCAGTGCGTGGTCCGCTCGGTGCGGGCCAACAGCTCCATATTGGCATCCTGGCGCGGCAGATACTGCACGGCGGGATAGCTCGCTTCCTTCAAGGTCAGCGCATGGGTCGTCTCGGCGATGACGACGCCATCGGCGGTGACGCGGATGCGCTTGGGATTGGGCGTGATCGTGATCGGGTGGTCGGGGCCGGGAAGCTTCATGGTTCTGCGCCTTTTGTGGTCATTTCAGCGTGATTGCTTGTGACCGATTGATGCAGGTTTAAATCGCTGGGAATGGGCATATAGTATCTCGAGGCATGACCTAGAAGACCGCTGGCGCTAGGTTTTGCTGTCATGGCTGCCAAGCCGGCCATGATTCGAATGGCCTGATGGAGGTGGACTGGGATGCCGATGGACGCCCGCGATATCGAATCGATGATCAAGGCAGCGATCCCGGATGCCGAGGTGACGATCCGCGATCTGGCCGGCGACGGCGATCACTATGCGGCGACGGTCATTTCCGCGTCCTTCCGCGGCAAGTCCCGGGTCCAGCAGCACCAGATCGTCTATCAGTCGCTGAAGGGGCAGATGGGCGGGGTGTTGCACGCGCTGGCCCTGCAGACCGGCGTGCCGGGAGGCTAGGCGGGGCTAGCGGCGATGGCGGACAATCCGCGCGGCGCGATGTTTCGCGTCATCGTGCCGGACCAGCACAGCCGCGTCAGCAACGCCGAGTTGCTGTTCGATCTGGTCTTCGTCTTCGCCGTCACGCAGCTCTCGCATACGCTGCTGAACCATTTCACCCCGCTCGGAGCCGTGCAGGTCACGCTGCTGTTCCTCGCGGTCTGGTGGGTGTGGGTCTACACCACCTGGGTCACCAACTGGCTCAATCCCGACCTGACGCCGGTTCGCCTGCTGCTGTTCGTGCTGATGCTGGGCGGCCTCGTGCTGTCGACCTCGATTCCATCGGCGTTCGACGGGCGAGGAATATGGTTTGCCGTCACCTATGCGGTCATGCAGGTCGGCCGGACCCTGTTCTGGCTGCTGGCGACGCCGCCCCACCGCACGGCAGTGCGGCACAACGCCATCCGCATCCTGGCCTGGCTGTCCTGCTCGGCCGTGCTCTGGATTTCAGGCGGCCTGGCCGAGGGCCAAACCCGCTTGTGGCTTTGGATCGCGGCGCTGACGATCGAATATGTCGCCCCGGCGCTGCGGTTCTGGACGCCGAAGCTCGGGTTTTCCTCGATGGAGGCCTGGTCGGTCGAGGGCGGCCACATGGCCGAGCGCTGCGCCGGCTTTATCATCATCGCGCTCGGCGAGGCCATCGTCGTCGACGGCGCGACCTTCGCCGACCTGACCTGGACGCCCGAGAACGTCAGCGCATTCGTGTCGGCCCTGGTCGGTTCGATCGCCATGTGGTGGATCTACTTCCACAAGGGGGCCGAGGCCGGCTCGGAGATGATCTCGAAATCGACGGAATCCGGACGCGTGGCGCGGATCGCCTATACCTATCTGCACATGCCGATCATCGGCGGGATCATCCTGAGCGCGGTTGCCGACGAACTGGTGCTGAAGCATCCAACCGGCCATTCCGATCTCAAGACGGTTGTGAGCTCGGTCGGCGGTCCCTTGCTGTTCCTGGTCGGGACCATCCTGTTCAAATACGTGATCCGCAAATTCCTGCAGCTCTCGCACGGCGTCGGCATCGTTGCGCTGGCGGTGACGGCCTATTTCGCAAGCGAGATGTCGCCGTTGCTGCTCTCGATCGTTACGTCAGCGATCATGATCATGGTCGCGGCATGGGAATCGCTCTCGTTGCGGTCCACGGAGGCGGAGGCATAGCGCCTCACGGGCGAGCGGCTTGCGCCACGCGATGCTGCCAGGCGACGAACAGCGGGGCACCGATCAGCTCGAGCGCGGTAAAGCCGACGAACGGAATGGGCGGCGCGCCGACAAGCAGGATCGAGAGCAGCCGGCCGACGCCCCCGAGAAAGATCGCGCCCCAGATCACGCGGAACAGGATGGTCTGGCTTTCGATGCGCGGAATAAGCCAGAGCAGGGCGAGGCCAAGGCCAAGCCAGGCGCCGCCAAAAAAGCGGAGATTGCTGTCCAGCACCGGCAGGGCAGGAATACCCGCCGAGGCGTAAAGCGGGTCGCTGACCCCCAGCATGGTGATGAGGCCGGTCAGAATCGGCACCAGGGCAAGCAAGCCTGTCGTGATTTGCAGCGCTCGCCTGCCCATGATCGTTTCCGATCCCGCCGGTCCGGCCTTACTCTGCGGTTAGCGCATGCACCGAGAACATCCTCGCCGGATCGGTCCAGGATTCCCGCACCAGCCAGCCGGAGCCGCGGGCAAGCGCGGTGAAGCGCTCGAGCGAGTACTTGTAGCTGTTCTCGGTGTGAATGCTCTCGCCGGGGCGGAACGCGAAGGTGTTGCCGAGGATGCGCACGGTCTGGGCCTTGCGGCTGATCAGGTGCATCTCGATGCGATGGCGATCGCGATTGTAGATCGAGCGGTGGGTAAATCCCGACAGGTCGAAATTGCCGCCGAGCTCGCGGTTGATACGAACCAGCACATTGAGATTGAAGCGCGCAGTGACGCCGGAGGCATCATTGTAGGCGTCATACAGCACGCGCTCCTCTTTTTCGAGGTCGACGCCGATGATCATCTGCGCGCCGCGGCCCAGGATATTGCGCGCGCTGCGCAGGAAGGCGGCGGCCTCATGCGGCTCGAAATTGCCCAGCGTCGAACCAGGGAAGAAGCCGACCTTCGGCATTCCTGCAACCGCTTCGGGCAGTGCGAACCGCGTAGTGAAGTCGGCCGCGACCGGATAGATGCCCAGATCGGGGAAATCCTTGCGCAGGCCGTCGGCCTGCGCTTTCAGGAAATCGCCCGAGATGTCGACCGGCACATAGGCGCCGAATTCGCAGTGTTCGAGCAGCAGCCGGACCTTGGTGGTCGCGCCGGCGCCGAACTCGATGAGGGCTGCACCTTCCGGGATGATCGCGGCGATCTCGTTGCCACGATCGCTGAGGATGCCGAGTTCGGTCCGGGTCGGATAGTACTCCGGCAGCACCGTGATCTGCTCAAACAGCTCGGAACCCGCAGCATCGTAGAAGTATTTCGGCGACAGCCGTTTCGGGTGGCGGGCAAGATCGCCGATCACGTCGCCGGCGAATGCCGAGGTCGCTTCGTCGAACGGATACACTTTGGCCAAAGCGGCGGCATGCACATTCATGATACTCTCCTGAACGCGCTTTCCGGCGCGCTATTGATGTCGACGGGAATCAATCAGGCGTAGTCGGCGAGGCGTAACCCCGTGAATTGCCAGCGATGGAAGGGATAGAAGAAATTGCGGTAGGTGACACGGCTGTGACCGGCCGGCGTCGCGAGCGACGAGCCGCGCAGCACCAGCTGGTTGACCATGAACTTGCCGTTGTACTCGCCGAGCGCGCCCTCGATCGCACGGTAGCCGGGATAGGGCGAATAGGAGCTGCGGGTCCATTGCCAGACGATGCCGTAGGCGTCATTGAGCTGGCCGGCGCGGGCTCCGACCTCCCATTCCATCTCGGTCGGCAGATGCTTGCCGGCCCAGCGAGCGAAGGCGTCGGCCTCGTAATAGCTGAGGTGGCAAACGGGGGCTGACGGATCAATTGCTTGCAGGCCGCCGAGCGTCATGATCTTCCATTCGCCATCGACCTCGCGCCAGTGGCCGGGGGCCTGCCAGCCTTCGTTGCTGACCGCGCCAAAACCGTCCATTAGCCACAGCGTGGCGGTCGAATAGCCGCCGTCTTTCATGAAGGCGAGCCATTCGGCATTGGTGACGAGATTTCTGGCGAGCTTGACCGGACCGACGAGGGCGCGATGCGCGGGCTTCTCATTGTCGAAATGGAAGCTGTCGTCGGCATGGCCTACGGTATGGATGCCTTCATTCAGCGTGAGCCATTCTTCGCCGCTATGATTTGCTTCGCCGCCACGATTTGAGGCGGGGAAGCGCCATGCCGGATCGTAGGCCGGCGGGATCGGGTTTTGAGCGAAGGCGTGCAGGATATCGGTGAACATCAATTCCTGATGCTGCTGCTCATGATTGAGGCCGACCTCGACCAGCGGCACAAGCTGATGCAGTTTTTCCTCTCCCGCGGTCTGGAAGAATTTGACGATCTCGGCGTCGACATGACGGCGGTACGCGGTGACTTCGTCGGCGCTTGGGCGAGTCAAATGGCCGCGCTGGTGGCGGGCGTGCCGCGGACCGGCGCTGACATAGTAGGAGTTGAAGAGATAGGCATAGTCCGGGTGGAACGGGGTGTAGCCGTCGACGTGTTCGCCAAGCAGAAACTGCTCGAAGAACCAGGTGGTATGGGCGCGGTGCCACTTCGCCGGGCTTGCGTCCGGCATCGACTGGATCAACTGGTCTTCCGGCGATAGCGGCGCGGCCCGCCGCTCGGTCTCGTGGCGGACGGCCAGATAGGCGTCCACGAGCCGCTGCGCCAGCGACCCGGACTCCGAAAGCAGTGACGGGGAAGCGGCGGAAATGGCGGCCGCAGCGGATGCTGGTTTCGTCACAATGGGCTCCGGTTCGGGGGTAGAACGTTGCTTCAGCGGACTGGTTCCTGACGGACAGTTCGTCCTAGATAGGGGCTGCCGTTCGGGAAAAAAGCCTCCCCGGCGTTCATATTGGCCCCATCAGACTATGACCCGCCCTGATCGGGGCGCCGTCCGCCTTCTGCCGCATGCCAGATTCCCGCCATTTTGCTTTGGATGCACAATGGTTTGGGCTACATATATGACAGGTCATGGGTTAGACAGGGCGGGCCGGCCCGTAAGGCTTGAGAGCGCCGCCCCCACAAGGAAGCGAAAATGAGCATCGAGCAATTCATTGACAACGAAGTGAAGTCGAACGAAGTCGTGCTGTTCATGAAGGGCACGCCGCAATTCCCGCAGTGCGGGTTTTCCGGTCAGGTCGTGCAGATTCTCGACCACATCGGCGTCGGCTATAAGGGCCTCAACGTTCTCGAGTCCGCCGAACTGCGCAACGGCATCAAGGACTATTCCAACTGGCCGACGATTCCGCAGCTCTATGTGAAGGGCGAGTTCGTCGGCGGCTGCGACATCATCCGCGAGATGTTCCAGGCCGGTGAATTGCAGCAGCTGTTCGCAGACAAGGGCGTCCCGGTCGACGCGGCGGTCTGATCTTGACGGCGCGCCAAATCGGCAAGGCGCGGCTCGAAATTATCGTTGCCGACATCACGACTCTGCGCGTTGACGCCATCGTCAACGCCGCCAATTCGTCACTTCTCGGCGGCGGAGGTGTCGATGGTGCGATCCATGACGCCGCTGGACCCGGATTGTTGGCGGAGTGCCGGACGCTCGGTGGTTGCCAAACCGGGGACGCCAAGATCACCCACGGCTACCGGCTTGCCGCAAAGCATGTGATCCATGCCGCCGGACCGATCTGGCACGGCGGTGATCGCGGTGAAGATGGCCAGCTCGCATCCTGCTATCGCCGTTGCATCGAGCTTTGCCGTGGCAACGATCTGGCTTCGGTTGCGTTTCCAGCGATCTCGACCGGTGTGTTTCGTTTCCCGGCCGACCGGGCTGCAAAAATCGCCGTCAAAACGGTCGTTGATGCCCTTTCCGCGGCGCCCGGCGTGAACCGCGTAATCTTCTGCTGCTTTTCCGCCCACAGCGCCGAATTGCACGAAGAGGCGTTGGCCTTCTTTGGCAGCCCTTGTGCCTGACGACGGTGCCGCTACACTTCCCCGTGATGTCCGGGGAGGGATTTGATGCGTTCATTTCGATTGGTGTGCGGAGCGGCGGCCGGTGCGGTGTTGCTGGCGGTATCGCCGGCTCACACCGAGGGTACCTACGAAATTCCGGCCGGCGCGCATTTCAACCCGGACAAGCTCGCCAAGATCGGCGAGTTCTTCAACAACCAGGTGGCGAACGGCAAGATCGCGGGTGCCATCGTACTGATCCAGCAGCACGGCAAGCCGGTCTATCACGAATCCTTCGGCGTGCAGGACGCGGTCAGCAAGGCGCCGATCACGGACAAGACCATCTTCCGCCTGGCCTCGATGAGCAAGTCGATCACCGCCGTGGCGTCGGTGCAACTGCTCGCGGAAGGCAAGTACAAGCTCGACGATCCCGTTTCGAAATACATTCCCTCCTTTGCCAATGTGAAGGTGGGTGTCGAGAAGAAGGCCGAGGACGGCACCAAGACGCTCGAACTGGTGCCGCCGGACCGGCCGGTGACGATCCTTGACCTGATGCGACACACCTCCGGCATCACCTACGGCTTCTATGGCGACAGCATGGTACGCAAGGCCTATCGCGACGCCAACATCTATGCCGGCGATTTCGACCTCGCCGAGTTCGCCGAGCGCATCGCCAAGCTGCCGCTGCACAACCAGCCCGGCGCGCTCTGGCAGTACGGACACTCCACCGACATTCTGGCGCGGGTGATGGAGATCACGACCGGCGAGAAGCTCTCGACGATCGAGCGCCAGAACCTGCTGGATCCGCTCGGCATGAAGGACACCGGCTTCTTCGTCACCGATCCCGAGAAGCAGAAGCTGATGGCCGAGCCGCTGCCGAATGACAGCGATTTCCACGTCGGTCGCATCAACGATCCGACCAAGATCAAGAAATGGGAATCCGCCAGCGGCGGCATGGTCTCGACCATGGCGGATTACGCGCGCTTCGCCCAGATGCTGCTCAACGGCGGAACGTTTGAGGGCAAGACCATCCTGAAGCCCGAGACGTTCAAGGAGTTGACGACCGATCGGGTCGGCCCGGGCTCCGGCGTTGGGCGCGACGTTTTCTATTTCCCCGGCGACGGCTTCGGCTTCGGACTTGGAATTGCGGTCCGCACCGATCCCGGCAACGCGAAGCCGCCGCCGCCCGGCGACCTCGGTGAACTGAAGTGGGACGGCGCCAGCGGCTGCTATTACGTGATTGACCGCAAGCAGGACATGTTCTTCATCCTCCTGGAGCAGACGCCGACCTGGCGTCAGCCTATCCAACGGATGCTGAAGCAGTTGATCTATGAAGCGATGGAGAATTGATCCGTTCGGGCGCCGGGCTTTCGCCGCGGCGCTCGTCCTGCTGGTTGGCGCGATCGGTGCGAAAGCGGGCTCCGAGGGACGCGCCGAGCATGATCTCGCGCCGGAGCGATTGGCGAAGGTCTCCGACTACATCAGGAACGAGGTCGCGACCGGCAAGATCCCCGGCGCGGTTTTGCTGCTGCAACAGCACGGCAAGCCGGTCTATCAGGAGAATTTCGGTGTCCGTGACATCGCAACCGAACTCTCGATGAGCGCGGATACCATCTTCCGTATCTATTCGATGTCGAAGCCGATCACCGCTGTGATGGCGATGATGCTGGTGGAGGAGGGCAAGCTCAAGCTTGACGATCCGGTCTCGAAATACATTCCGGCGTTTGCCGGCATGAAGGTCGGTGTCGAGAGGCACGGCGATGACGGCAAGGTGACGTTGGCGCTGGAGCCACTCAAGCGGCCCATCGTGATCGAGGACTTGATGCGCCAAACCTCGGGGCTGCCTTATGGCTATTATGGTGGAGGCGAGGTGAACAGGCTCTATGCCGACGCCGGCCTCTCCCAAAGCGACGATCTCACCAATGCCGAATTCGCGGCGAAGATCACCACGCTGCCGCTCGCCGAGCAGCCCGGCACGCTGTGGGACTACGGCCATGGCATCGACGTTCTCGGCCGCGTCGTCGAGGTGATCTCGGGAAAATCGTTGTTTCAGTTCGAGAAGGAGCGCCTGCTCGATCCGCTTGGGATGACGGAGACCGCGTTCTATGTCGCCGATCCTTCCAAATGGCCGCTGATCGCCGAGCCGATGCCGAACGACCGCTCGATCGGTCAGGTCTCGCAGGTGCGCGATCCCAGGAAGCCGCTGAAATTGCAATCGGGCGGCGGCGGGATGGTCAGCACCGTCGGCGACTATGCGCGCTTCGCGCAGATGCTGTTGAACGGCGGCATTTATGAGGGCCGGCGCTATCTCAAGCCGGCAACCATCGCGCTGATGGCGTCGGACCATATCGGTCCCGAAACCGGGGTTGTGCGCGATCAGAACTACTATCCGGGTCCGAATTCGGGTTATGGGCTCAGCTTCGCGGTCCGCACCTCGGTGCCGGCGGGCACCTCCTGGCCGCTTGGCGAGTACCGATGGGATGGCGTCGGGGGCACCTTCTTTTTCATCGACCCCGAAGACGATTTGCTCGGCATCTTGATGGTGCAGACGCCGTCGCAACGCGGCCGGATCCAGCAGGAGCTGAAGACGCTGATCTACCAGGCGATGGGGCGCTGAGCGTTACGCTCCGCGCACGATATCCCTGACGTGGCCGACCATTTCCTCGATCTGGCCCGCGGTCACGTCGAGATGGGTACAGGCCCTGATCCGGCCGTCCATCATCGCCAGCATCACGCCGCGCTTGCGCAGCTCGGCGACCATGCTGTTGCCGGGCACGCCGGCGCCGTCGGGCTTGAAGAAGACGAGGTTGGTCTCGGGCGCCTGAACCTCGATGCCGTCGATCTGCGACAGCCCGCGCGCCAGCGCCCGCGCATTGGCGTGGTCATCGGCGAGGCGGTCGACGTGATGGTCGAGCGCGTGGATGCAGGCGGCGGCGCAGACGCCGGACTGCCGCATCGAACCGCCGAGCCGCTGCTTCCAGCGCCAGACGTCATCGATGAAGGCGCGGGTGCCGGCGATCGCGCCGCCGATCGGGGCGCCCAGCCCCTTGGAGAAATCGATCCACGCGGAATCCCAGCCCGCCGTCATGTCGCGCGGCGAGATGCCCGATGCGACGGTGGCGTTGAGGAGCCGCGCGCCGTCCATGTGGGTGGCGAGGCCATGGGCCTTGGCTGTCGTCACGATCTCATCGAGCGCAGCCTTCTTCCAGATCGTGCCGCCGCCGATATTGGCGGTCTGCTCGACGCTGACGAGGACCTGCGGCGGCTGATAGCGGGTGCGCGGATGCAGCGCGGCGCGGAACGTCTCCGGCGCGAATTGTCCGTCGTCGCCCGGCAGTGGCGTGATCTGGAAGCCGCCGAGTGCTGCATGGGCGCCGCCCTCGCGCGCGATGATGTGCGCGGTCGCATGCGCCAGGATCTCGTCGCCGGGGCGGCAATAGGCCAGCGTTGCGGCGACGTTGCACATCGTGCCCGACGGCATGAACACGGCCGCCTCCTTGCCGAGCAGATCGGCGACGCGTGCGTTGAGCAAATTGGTGGTGGGGTCGTCGCCGGTCTGCTCGTCGCCGACCTCCGCGCGCGCCATCGCCTCGCGCATCGCCGGCGTCGGCTTGGTCTGCGTGTCCGACAACAAATTGATGCGGACGGGCGGTGCCTTCGGATCGGGCAAAGCGGGGGTGTAAAACATGATGGGGTCTCTCGGTCGGGGTGCGGCGACTTTAGCGAAACAAAAAGGCCCCGGCAAAAACCGGGGCCTTGATATCTCGCAACGCTGCAATGATCAGCGCGAATAGAATTCGACGATCAGATGCGGATCCATCTGCACCGGGAACGGCACGTCGGTGAGCGCCGGAATGCGGACGAACTTCGCGGTCATCTTGCCGTGATCGACCTCGAGGAAATCGGGCACGTCGCGCTCGGGCAACTGGGCGGCTTCCAGCACCGGCGTCAGCTGCTTGGAGGATTCCTTGACCTCGATGCTGTCGCCGATCTTCAGCTTGTAGCTGCCGATATTGACCTTGCGGCCGTTCACCCTGACGTGGCCGTGGTTGATGAACTGGCGGGCGGCGAACATCGTGGAGACGAACTTGGAGCGGTAGACCACGGTGTCGAGACGGCGCTCCAGGAGGCCGATCAGGTTCTCACCGGTGTCGCCCTTCATGCGGCCGGCCTCGACATAGATGCCGTGGAACTGGCGCTCGGAAATGTTGGCGTAGTAGCCCTTGAGCTTCTGCTTGGCGCGGAGCTGCACGCCGAAGTCGGAGAGCTTGCCCTTGCGGCGCTGGCCGTGCTGGCCGGGGCCGTATTCGCGGCGGTTCACGGGGCTCTTCGGGCGGCCCCAGATATTCTGGCCCATGCGGCGATCGATCTTGTACTTCGCCTCACTGCGCTTTGTCATCGCGTCCTCTTTCAGGTTTCAGGTTTTGAGGAAACGCGCCCTCCTGTGTACCGGCCAAAAAGGCCCATACCGACAGGTCCACCTCGAAGCTCGAGGACAAACCACGGGTCGCGAAACGCATCGCGGGCCGAAACCGGCCCGCGAGCAAGCGGGGTTCTAGGGAGAAAGCACCTCGCTGTCAAACGAAACGACCGGCTGTTTTGGCCGATTTGGCATCAAAACCGGGCCTTTCGGCGCATCACGGCCGGTTTCCGACGGCCCGGACCGGCCGCGGGTCGGTTTGCGGATGAATCATGCCCAACTCGGCCGCGATCTGATGCCGAACCACGTCCACCTGATCCTGGTGCCGTCAGATCCCGACCGGGCTGCGCCGCGCGCTCGCGCGGGTCCATCGCAGCTATGCGGCATCATCCAGGCGCGGCGCAAGCGCAGCGGACATTTCTGGCAGGGCCGATTCGGCGCCGTCGCCATGGACGAGCCGCATCTGGCTGCGGCGCTGCACTACGTGTCGCTCAATCCGGTGCGGGCGCGATTGGCGGAACGGGCGCAGGATTGGCGATGGTCGAGCACGCGGGCACATCTGCGTGGCAAGGACGACGGCGTCACCGCGCTGAAACCGATCCGGGATCGCTTCCCCAACTTCGCCGAGCCGCTGGGAAGCGAGCCGGAGGCCGACATGATCGAGCGCCTGCGCGCCGCCGAGAGCATCGGCCGTCCGCTCGGAGATGATCGCTTTCTCGCCCGCCTTCAGCGGTTGACCGGGCGTGTCCTCAAACCCGGCAAACGCGGACCACCCGCATCGCATCTTCGATGCGATGCGGCCTAAGAGCGAGCTTCGCTCGTCTCGACCCCGCAAGCAGGAGAGGTGTAGCCAGTCTGCCGCAAGACCGATTCAACCTGACTTCATCGTGCTTCCCTGGCTCGGCGCTTGATCCCTTGGAACGCCGCCGCGATCCCGCGCTGGAATAGCGACCAGTCGAAGCCGAGTGCGAGCGCCAGATAGCCACGGTCGATCATCGCATTGGCTTGCTCGGCGGTGCGCGCGACGCCGCCGATCGGCACGCCGCTCTTCATGATGCCGGCTTCGGCGCGCTGCATCAGGGCTACCACCTCGGGATCGTCGGGCAGGCCACGCTTGTTGATCGAGGTGGCGAGATCGCCGGGGCCGATCACCGCGAGGTCGATGCCCGGTGTCGCCATGATCTCGTCGATGCGGTTCACCGCCTCGACATGCTCGATCGTGATCATGCAGATCATGTCCTCGTCGGCGGTTGCCATGTAGTCCGCCATCGAGACGCCCCAGCGGAACGGGGCGTGGAACGGTCCCCAGAGCCGGTCGCCGTTCGGCGGGTAGCGAACGCTGCGCACCGCCTTCACGGCATCCTCGGCGTTGCAGATCATCGGAAAATTGATGCCGAGCGCGCCGATGTCCATCGGCGCCTTGGCAAGCCAGGGCTCGTTGGCCGCGATCCGCACCATCGGCACGCATGGCGTGCCCGACGTCGCCACGATCATCGCATGCGCGGTGCCGAGATCGATCGGACCGTGCTCGAGGTCGACGATGATCCAATCGAGCGACTGCGCCATGATCTGCACGGTCTGGATGCTCGGAATGGTCGCGATCGCGCCGAAGGTCGGGCGCTTGTCGCGCCACTGCTTGCGCAGGCGGTTGAGCGGCGTCAGCGGTGCTGATGTCAAAGTGATCCTCCCTCGGCGGATTTTCCCAAGCGCCCCCTCTTGGAGAGCAGCGAAGGCTGGCAGCACGGAACCCGATTGCAAATATCGGGTTCCTTTTGACAGCTGACAAGTTTCCTATGTCGGGAATCGTACATAGAGAGTAGGATTGAGCGGCCCAGCGCCGGCTCAAAGGGCTGCGCTTCACACCGGCGAAAGCGGGAAGCGGGCTTATGGTTCGATATTTCTTTGACATGCGATACGACGACGATCTGGCGCCGGACGAGGAAGGTCTGGTTCTTCCGAGCGTCGAGGCAGCACAGGACGAAGCCGCCATTTCCCTGGCCGAGATGGCGCGCGACGTCGTTCAAAATGACCGCTGCCGGCGTATGGCGATCGAGGTGCGCACCCTCGACACGCCCGTGCTGGAAGTCGTGTTTCAGTGGCACGTTCAGCGCAAACTCTGAACGTTGTCCAACACCGGCGAACCGGCCGTCAAGCTTCTTCCCGAACCAGCTTCTGTAGCTCGCGGCTCAGTTCGTGCAGTTGGTAGGGCTTGCGCAGGATCGCAAATTGCGAACCGACATCCATCGTGGACGAACTGTAACCTGTGGCCAGCAGCACCGGGATTTCAGGCTTCTTCTCGCGAATCGCCTTGGCCAATCCGACCCCGTCCATCTTCCCCGGCATCACGACGTCACTGAAAACGATGTCGACGCCGTTCTTTTCCAACTCCGCCAGGGCTGATGGCGCGTCGACAGCCCAGCGCACGTTGTAGCCGAGTTGTTCAAGCAGGCCAGTGCTGGCCACCGCCACGTCAGGATTGTCTTCGACCAGCAGCACAGTTCCGCGCCCCTTCGAAAGCAATTGCTCTGGATTTGATGCGCGTTGCGCGGTTGCCTTCGGAAGGTAGATGGTGATGGTGGTGCCTTCGCCGAGGACGGTGCTGAGCTCAACGGTCCCCTCGGCCTGATGCGCAAAACCGTGCACCTGGGACAGGCCAAGACCGGTGCCTTTGCCGACCGGCTTCGTGGTGAAGAACGGATCGAAGACTTTCGTGGCGATGTCGTCCGGAATCCCGACGCCGGTGTCGCGAACGGAAATGGCCACCTGGGCCTTTTCCGGAACGTTTTTCGCACTGACAGTCACCGAACCGCCGTCGGGCATCGCATCCCGCGCGTTGACGACGAGGTTCACGAGCGCGGTCTCGAGCTCATTCGGATCGGCGACGACACTCCAGACATCGTCGGCGATATCGACGGTCAGGGACACGGCGTTCCCGAGTCCGCTGTTGAGCATGTCGCGGAGCGCGCCGACACGCTCGGGCAATGCAATGGATTGCGGCTGGAGGCTTTGCCGCCGGGCAAAGGTGAGCAATTGCCGGGTCAGCGACGTGGCGCGCTGGGAAGCGCCCTCGATCGCTTGCAGCGCCTTGAGCGCTTTGTCTCCGGTGATCTCTTTCCGTATCGTGTGAATGCTTCCGGAAATGATCATCAGGATGTTGTTGAAGTCGTGTGCAACACCGCCGGTCAGTTGGCCGAGCGCATCGAACTTCTGCGATTCGGCGAGCTGGCGTTGCATCGCCGCCAGCTTTTCCTGTGCTTCTTTCCGTTCGCTGATGTCACGGGTGATCTTGGCGAAGCCTATCAGCTCGCCGGCGTCGTTGCGGATGGGGTCAATGACGACACTTGCCCAGAAAAACGAGCCGTCCTTGCGAACCCGCCATCCTTCTTCCTCGTAGCGTCCGCTCTCCCGCGCAATTTGCAGGGCCCTGGCAGGCTTTCCTGCCGCCTGATCGGCGGGCGTGTAGAACCGCGAGAAATGCTGGCCGACGATTTCCTCGGCGGAATAGCCCTTGATCCGTACACCGCCGGAGTTCCAGTTCGACACGATGCCCGTCGGATCAAGCAAATAGAGGGCGTAATCGGTGACGCCTTCGACAAGTGTCTTGAGCTGGTTTTCGCTTTTCGAAATCTTGGAAAGCGCGTTTTGGCGTTCCGTGATGTCGCGGGTGATCTTGGCAAAGCCGATGAGCTTGTGGCTCTCGTAGATCGGGTCGATCACGACCGAGGCAAAAAATCGGGTACCGTCTTTTCGGATGCGCCAACCTTCGGCGACGAAATGCTTTTCGTTTCGGGCTGTTTCCAGCGCCCGTCGCGGAAGATCGACCGCGCGGTCCTCGGGCGTGTAGAAGACCGAAAAATGCTTGCCGAGGATCTCGCCGGCTTTGTAGCCCTTGATGCGCTCAGCCCCCTTGTTCCAGTTGGTGACGTGACCCTCTGGATCGAGCAGATAGATCGCATAGTCGGTGATGCCCTCGATGAGAAGGCGGAAATTGCGTTCGCTCTCGTGGAGTTCTTGCTCGTGGAGATATTGCTCGTGTTTGCTGCCGGCCATTAGACCCCCTCGCTACCCCAACAAACCGGTTTGGTGAATGATAGTTCCATTAACGGCGTAGTATCTTCGTTGAAGCTGAAATGCGAGCTGGCACGGGCCGCGAGGCAAGTATCGATTGGCGCTGGCCCGAGGCCGTGATCGGTGAAAATAAGGTTCAGGCCGGGACGCGGCCGCCGAAAAACGGCGTCAGCGCCTGCGTCAGCGCGTGCGGGCGCTTCGAGGTGAAGATCATCTCGGCGCCGGCGGTGTCGCTCTCGCTGCCAACAGGGCCGAGCAGGTCGGAGACGCGGCGGGCGATCGCCGGCGCCGGATCGATCCAGTCGACCGGCCAGGGCGCGAGCCTGGTCAGCCGGTCCAACAGCAGCGGATAATGCGTGCAGGCGAGCACGACGGTGTCGGTGCGGGAGGGGTCGTCGGAACCCTGGCCGACGAAGCATGGCGCGAGTTCGGCGGCGATGTCCTCGTCGCGCACGGCATGCCCGCTGAGGGCGGCTTCCGCCAGCGAGGCGAGCTCGCCGGAGCCGACCAGCGTCACCTCGCAGCCCTGTGCGAAGTCGGAGATCAGCTTGCGGGTATACTCCCGCTTCACGGTGCCCTTGGTGCCGAGCACCGAGACGCGCCTGGTTTTCGACGAGGCGCAGGCCGGCTTGATCGCAGGCACGGTGCCGACGAACGGCAGCCGGTAGGCGTCGCGCAAATGCGACATGACAAGCGTGGACGCGGTGTTGCAGGCGATCACGACGAGGTCGGGCGCATGCGCCTCGATCAGCTCGCCGACCAGCGGCACCACTCGGGCGATGATCTCGTCCTCGCCGTGGTGGCCATAGGGAAAGAAGGCGTCGTCCGCGACATAGACGTAGCGCGCCTCGGGCCGGGCCCGAACCACTTCGCGCAGCACGGTGAGGCCGCCGAGGCCGGAGTCGAAGATGAGTATCGTTGGAGGGGCTGACACGGGCAAAACTCTATCCGAACCAAGGTTACCATTCAGTTGTTTTTGGCCTCCGCGTGACCCGGGGTCACACAAGCTGGTGAGCCGGGAATTTCAGATGGCCTTGGCCGATATCAACGGCTATGAGGCCAAATTATTGCTGCGACGTCCGAAATTCGAACGGGCCGGAGGGGGCAAGCCGACCATGATCCGCAATACCTCGTCGAGCTGGGGGGCGCTTGCATGTGGCGGCCGCGGCCTTCCATCATTTCGTCAGGCGCGACCGCATCGCCGCGCGCATGGTCGGCGCGACGCAGGCGGACCGGGCGGGTTAAGTCTGCTCAGGCGAGCCGGGTCCCTGCGACGGTTTCCCCCAGACTCTCCCTCTGATTGTACCTTGCCTCCAAAGCAATTTCGGGCAAGCATGCTGCCTTTGCGGATTTTTAGGCGGAAGCATCATGCCAAAGAACATTGTCCTCCTGTCCGACGGGACGGGAAACAGTTCAGCGAAGGTCTTGAAGACCAACGTCTGGCGGCTCTTTCAATTGCTCGACGTGCGCGATCCGGCCAGCCAGATCGCGTTCTATGATGACGGGGTCGGAACATCGTCGTTTAAGCTGTTCGCGATGCTCGGCGGCATCTTCGGCTTCGGGCTGAAGCGCAATGTGATCGCGATCTACAGCTTCTGCTGCCGCAACTATCAGAAGGGCGACCAGATCTACTGCTTCGGCTTCAGCCGCGGCGCCTTCACCATCCGGGTCGTCGCCGGCCTGATCGCCTCGCAGGGCATTATTCCCTTCAACAACAGCGAAGCCGATCTGGCGCGATTTGCGGCCGACGCTTATCGCGCCTATCGCCGGCGCTACAGCGGCGGAATCCTCAAGGCGTTCAGCCGCGTCGGCATCGACCTGCGCGCCATCCGGGATTGCGGCATTCGCCGCTGGCGCCACATGTGGGGCCAGGCAGAGACAGCACCGGCGATTGCAGGCGAGAGCATCCGCTTTGTCGGGATCTGGGACACGGTCGACGCCTATGGCGGACCGATCCAGGAGATGACGCGCGCGATCGATTACTGGGTCTGGCCGCTTTCGATGCCGGACCATTTCATGAGCGCCAGGATCCATCGCGCCTGCCATGCGCTGGCGCTCGAGGACGAGCGCGATGCGTTCCATCCCGTGATATGGGACGAGCGCTATGTCCGTGACAACGCCGTCGTCGAGGGCCGATCGAAAACCAGTTGGTTGTTCGACATCAATCACGATCCGCGGCCGGCGGCGCTGCAACTGGCCGACCCGCCGCCGCATCTGCGCACCGACCTGCCGCTCGCCGATCGCGAGCGGATCAGTCAGGTGTGGTTCACCGGGGTCCATTCCGACATCGGCGGCGGCTATCCGCAGAACGGCCTGTCCTACGTGACGCTGGACTGGATGCTGGATCGCGCCAAGGCCTATGGCCTGCGCTACCTCGACCAACAGCGCGAGATCACGGTGGATCCGCTGATCGATCCGACCGACAAGCTCAACGACTCCCGCAAGGGGCTTGCGGGCTATTACCGCTACAAGCCGCGCAACGTGCTCGATATCTATCGCGAGCCGTCCTACAAGCTTTCGGTGCGCGACGACATGCGCCGCATCTGGCGGCTGCTGCGTCACCAGCACGATCCGCAGACGGAGATCCTCAACGATCTGCATCCGAGCGTGAAGCGGCCGGTAGAGCCTGTGCCGACGCCGGCCATCCACCATTCGGTGTTCGACCGCATCATCGAGGGCATCGACCGCTATGCCCCGGTGGTCATCCCGCGGGCTTACAAGTGGGTCGACGCGACGGGGGCGGCGAACGCGGGGCCATACCAGGCGGTCGACAAGGGCGAGCCGCGGTCGCTGGTGCAGGACGATGTCTGGAATTGGGTCTGGCTGCGGCGCGTGGTGTATTTCCTGACCGCGTTCGCGACCGCCTTCGTCGCCTTCATCCCCTATTTCGTGATCTACGCGCCGGGCTTCGGGCGCGATACGGTCGGGCCCGTCATCAATCCGATCATCAATGCCGGCGCCTCGTTCCTGCCTGGCTTTCTCGATCCCTGGTTCGTCGCCTTCCGCAACGCGCCGGGATTCGTGTTGATCGGCGTGGTCGCGATCTTCGCCTTCATGTATTGGGGCGCCGTGCTGCAGCAGAAGGTCCGCGACGTCGCGCGGATCGCCTGGCATGCGCCGCAGGATTATCCCGAGCTTGCCGGCTGGCGCGCTGCCGTCTACCGGCTGCGCCGGTGGGGCTGGTACCGGGCGGCATTCTACATCCTGACGCACTGGATCCTGCCGACGCTGATCATGTGGTGGCTGTTCTGGTGGCTCGCCTTCGGCGCTGCCAACACGCTGGGGCTGGTCTGCAAGGGGACCGGCGGCATTGTCGTGGAGGGAACGGCGACGATGCCCACGCCGATGCTCACGGCCAGCGCATGCAATGCGACTGGGCTGCGCGTGCTGCAGGACGAGACCTATCGAATCACGCTGACGGTCGACGACCCGTGGTTGGACAGCACGATCGATACCGATCCCAACGGGTTCAGCAATCGGCGCGCCTCATGGTTTCAGATGCTGGGCTGGCCGTACAAGCGTCTGATCTGGTCGAACTGGTTCGCGACCATTCTTCGGGTCGGCGGCCCCGGGTTCGAGGAGCATCGGTTGCAGCTTGAGAAAGGGCAGGACGGCGGTTGGACGACCACCTTCATGCCGCGGGCCAATGGCGAAGTGTTTCTCTATGTCAACGACACCGTGCTCAGCCTGCCGTGGATCTATGACCTGTTCTACTGGAACAACCACGGCAGCGCCAAGGTCCGGATCGAAAAGCTCGCGAAGCCGGCCACGACCTGATCGTCAGCGAGGGCGACGGCCCGGCAGAGGAGCTATCCCGCGGGCATCTGCTTTTCGACCAGGCGCACCCAGTAGGATGCACCGTGGCCGAGGATGTTGTCGTTGAATTTGTAGGCCGGATGGTGGCACATCGGGGTGTCGCCCATGCCGAGAAACACCATGGCGCCGGGGCGCGCTTCGAGCATGAAGGCGAAATCCTCGCCTCCCATCATCGGCACCAGGCGCTCGTTGACGCGGTCCGCGCCGGCTACGTCGCGGGCGACCTCGACGGCAACGCCGGCTTCGTGCGCATGGTTCACGGTGGCCGGATAGAGGCGGATGTACTTTGTCTCGGCCGTTCCGCCGTACGCGCTGGCGACGCTGGCGGCAACCTCGCCGATCCGGCGCTCGACGAGATCGCGGATCTCGGGATGGAGCGTGCGCACGGTGCCGCCCAGCGTAACGGTCTCCGGAATCACATTGAACGCGTTGCCGGCTTCGAACATCGTGATCGAGATGACCGCCGATTTGAGCGGATCGACGTTACGCGACACGATCGACTGCAGCGCATTGATGATCTGGGCGCCGATCAGCACGCTGTCGATTGCCTCATGCGGCGCGGCACCGGCGTGGCCGCCCTTGCCGTGGACGAAGATCTGCACCGAGTCCGACGCTGCCAGCATCGGGCCTGGCGTCGTGGCGAAATGGCCCTCGGGAATGCCCGGCATGTTGTGCAGGCCGTAGACCTCCTGGATGCCCCAGCGGGTCATCAGGCCATCGTCGACCATCGCCTTGCCGCCGGCGCCGCCTTCCTCGGCCGGCTGGAAGATCACGATCGCGGTGCCGTCGAAATTGCGGGTCTCGGCGAGATATTTCGCCGCACCCAGCAGCATCGCGGTGTGGCCGTCATGGCCGCAGGCGTGCATCTTGCCGGGGATTTTCGAGGCATAGGCGACGCCCGAGGTCTCCTCGATCGGCAGCGCGTCCATGTCCGCGCGCAGGCCGATGGTCTTGCCCGAATTGCTCTTGCGGCCGCGGATCACACCGACCACGCCGGTGCGGCCGATGCCCGTCACCACCTCGTCGCAACCGAATTCGCGCAGGCGATCGGCGACGATGCCGGCGGTGCGATGGACTTCGTAGAGCAACTCGGGATTCTCGTGGAAGTCATGGCGCCAGGCGGCCATTTCGTCCGAGAGGGCGGCGATGCGATTGACGATGGGCATGGGGAGGGTCCGTTTCTTGTGAATTCGTAGGGCGTGAGCGTAGCGTAATCGGCCGCGATGTCACGGAAAAGAGACCGTCATTCCGGGGCGATGCGAAGCATCGAACCCGGAATCTCGAGATTCTCAGGCGCGCAAGTGCGCGCCGCAGTTCGCCCTTCGGGCGCCCCGGAATGACGTCGGTAGGTCCGATGTGTTTCTCCCTCAACTCTCGCCGAACACCCGCTTGAAGATCGTGTCGACGTGCTTGAGATGGTAGCCGAGATCGAACCGCTCCTCGATCTCCGCATCGCTCATGTACTTCTTCACGTCCGGGTCCTGCTTCAATAGCGTCTGGAAGTCGCCTTCGCCGCGCCACACCGGCATCGCGTTGCGCTGCACGTATTTGTAGGCGTCCTCACGGCTGGCGCCCTTTTGCGTCAGCGCCATCAGCACGCGCTGCGAATGCACGAGGCCGCCGAGGCGGTCCAGGTTCTTCTGCATGTTCTCGGGATAGATCAAAAGCTTCTCGATTAACCCGGCGAGACGGACCAGCGCGAAGTCGAGCGTCACGGTCGCATCGGGAGCGATCATGCGCTCGGCGGAGGAGTGCGAGATGTCGCGCTCGTGCCAGAGCACGACGTTCTCCATCGCCGGCAGCGCAAAGGCGCGCACCATGCGCGACAGGCCGGTGAGGTTTTCCGACAGCACCGGGTTGCGCTTGTGCGGCATTGCCGAAGAGCCCTTCTGGCCCTCGGAGAAGAACTCTTCCGCTTCCAGCACCTCGCTGCGCTGCAAGTGACGGATCTCCACCGCCAGCCGCTCGACCGAGGACGCGATCACGCCAAGCGTCGCAAAATACATTGCATGACGGTCGCGCGGGATCACCTGGGTCGAGATCGGTTCCGGCCGCAAGCCCATCGCCTTGGCGACATGCTCTTCGACCCGCGGGTCGATCTGGGCGAAGGTGCCGACGGCGCCCGAGATCGCGCAGGTCGAGATTTCCTCGCGCGCGGCGACCATGCGGTCGCGGGCGCGGCTGAATTCGGCATAGGCATAGGCGAGCTTGAGGCCGAAGGTGACGGGCTCGGCATGGATGCCGTGGGAGCGGCCGATGGTCGGCGTCATCTTGTGCTCGTAGGCGCGCTTCTTCAGCGCCGCCAGCACCCGGTCGAGGTCGTCGAGCAACAGGTCGGCGGCGCGCTTGAGCTGGACGTTGAGGCAGGTGTCGAGCACGTCGGAGGAGGTCATGCCCTGGTGCACGAAGCGCGCCTCGGGGCCGATGATCTCGGCCAGATGGGTCGTGAAGGCGATTACGTCGTGCTTGGTCTCGCGCTCGATCTCGTCGATCCGCGCGACGTCGAAGGTGGCGTCCTTGGCCTTGGCCCAGATCGTCCTCGCGGCCTCCTTGGGGATCACGCCGAGTTCGGCCTGGGCGTCGGCGGCATGCGCCTCGATCTCGAACCAGATCTTGAAACGCGTCTGTGGCTCCCAGATCGAAGCCATTTCCGGGCGGGTATAGCGGGGGATCATCGAAAACTCCGAAACGAGCGAGGCGGGGGCGCGCGGCGACTCCCGGCCAAATTGTTTTTACGCCACGCTTTAGCAGAGCCGGGGGCAGACAAATAGGCCGATAAACAGCCTGGGACATCGCTTCGGCCGCCCGACCGGGTCCAGTTCCCGGGCCCGGCCCGGTCGGGCAGTCAATCAGCTGAAAATATTTGTCTGACAGATATTGAAATCTGTCAGCGAGATGGTGTATATAAAATTCGGCGCCGGAGCTCGGGCGTCGTGGCTTTGCCGGCGTTTGGCTGGCGGGTCTGCCCGAACCTCGATGACGACCTCTAATCTGAAGTGACTACCTCTAAGGACTACCGCCATGACTATCGAAATCATCCATTTGACTGCCCAGATTCAACAATGGCTCAACCACCGCGTCGCCCGCCATTTGGCCGCCCAAGCTGCCAAATTCTCCCGCGGGCAGGACAGCGATAACCAGACGGTAAACGCATGAACGAGGCGGTGGTTTTGACACCCGAGCGGATCCTCGAAGCAACCGAGGATGTTCTAAGGCGCTTCGGGCTCGCCAAGGCCACTGTCGTCGACGTTGCCCGTGCGCTGGATGTCAGCCACGGCAGCGTCTACCGCCATTTCCCCAGCAAGGCCTCGCTGCGCGATGCAGTGGCAAAGCGTTGGCTCGACCGGGCCAATGAGCCGCTGTGCAAGCTCGCGGCGGCCTCAGGCCCGGCGCCGGAGCGGCTCGATAAATGGCTGCGTACGATGTTTGCGATCAAGCAGAAGAAGGTCTGCGACGATCCCGAGATGTTCGCAACCTATTTGGCGCTGGCACAGGACGCCCGCGAGGTGGTGGAGGCCTACAAGGACAAGCAGGTCGACCTGCTCGGGAAGATCCTGTCCGACGGTGTGGCGCAGGGCGTGTTCGAGATCGACGACGTCAAGGCAACGGCACGTGCCGTGTTCGACGCGACCGCCCGCTACCACCACCCGGCGCACGCCGAGGAATGGGCCAAGCCGGAATGCCCGTCGCGGATCAATGCACTGATCGGCCTGCTGCTGAAGGGCCTGGAAGCGCCGTGTAAGCACTAGCTTCTGGCGATTTCATCAGGCGTCGGAGCAAGCGGCACCCTTCTCCCTAACCCTCCCCCGCAAGGCAGGGGAATCGCATGTGCGTGCCTGCAAGTAGTTGCCAAATCGGAAGAAAAGGATTCTGAGGATAGCTCCTGATCTTGAGGGAGCAGCCGATGCAGAGATTTGCGGAATGCTTTTCGGAGTTGCCCGACCCGCGGGCCGACAACGCGCTGCATGACCTGACCGAGATATTGTTCCTCGCGCTGATGGCGACGCTGTGCGGGGCGACGAGTTGCACCGACATGGCGCTGTTTGCCCGGATGAAGGCCTATCTTTGGCAGGATGTGCTGGAGCTTAAGAACGGTCTGCCGAGCCACGACACATTCAGTCGGGTGTTCCGGATGCTTGACCCGAAGGCGTTTGAGGTCGCGTTTCGGCGCTTCATGAAGGCCTTTGCGCAAGGCGCGAAGATCAAGCGGCCACGCGGGGTGATCGCGCTCGACGGCAAAGCGTTGCGGCGCGGCTACGAACGCGGCAAGAGCCACATGCCGCCGGTGATGGTGACCGCCTGGGCGGCGCAGACGCGCATGGCGCTCGCCAATGTGCTGGCGCCGAACAACAACGAAGCCGATGGCGCCCTGCAGTTGCTTGCGCTTCTGCAGCTCAAGGGCTGCGTGGTCACAGCCGACGCCCTGCATTGCCACCGCGCGATGGCCAAGGCGATCGTGGAACGGGGCGGCGACTACGTGCTGGCGGTGAAGGCGAACCAGCCTACTCTGTTGGAGGATGCCAAAGCCGCAATCCGCGCCGCCAAACGCAAGGGCAAGACCTCGCTCACCACCAAAGACGCTGAACATGGACGCAACGAAAAGCGTGTTGCTCTCGTTGCACCGGCTCCCGACATGGCCAGGAAGCACGACTTTCCAGGCCTCAAAGCTGTTGCCCGCATCACCAGCAAGCGGGGCCAGGACGACACGGTCGAGCGCTACTTCCTGATGAGCCGCCCCTATAGCCGCAAAGAGGTCCTGCGCATCGTCCGCGCTCATTGGGGCATCGAAAATAGCCTTCACTGGCCGCTCGACGTCACCCTCGACGAGGATCTTGCTCGCAATCGCAAAGACAACGGACCGGCCAATCTGGCCGTGCTTCGCCGCCTGGCCCTCAACGTCGCCCAGGCTCACCCAGACACCACAGTCTCCCTGCGCGGCAAGCTCAAACGCGCCGGATGGAACGATGCCTTCCTTTTTGAACTCCTCGGCCACATGCGATAGCCCTGCCCCGCAAGGGGGGAGGGAACCGATCCCTTGGTGCTTCCCTTACGTCCGCGCTGATTTTCTGCGATGCCATGCGACGCGCACGGGCTGACTCTCGGCGAGGTGAGCGCGCGGGTCGGGACCTCGTTGCCAGGGGCGCGATCGCCGTGCGCGGCAATCATGACAATGCAGGTGATCCGTGGCTGGCCATGCGATGCAGCCGGGGCGCCGAGATCGATGGCTTCACCACGGTCGGCGAACGCCTCCACCGCGGCGGCATGGCCACGCTGTGGAGCGTGACGCGTTGGCATCGACGTGCCGTTGCTGATGAAGGTGCCTCGCAGGCGACCAGCGATGGAGCGGCGGACCAACCGGCCAATGAGGCTGCGGTCACGCCACCCGGCTTGTTCTGATCAAACGTCGGCTCACAAGCTGCGGAGCACCGTCAGATCCGGCGCAGAAGAACGTAGCCTGTGCGTGCCGCATTGGCCCGATCGGGTGACGTCACGCAAACGCGCCGGGCTACGAACGCGACGTTCAAGCCGAGCCACAAAGCCATCCCTGTGCAGACAAGGGCCATCGTCATGATGCCCGCCTCCCTCAAATATATTTTGAGGTCTGTTGTGCATCGGATTGGATGAGTCTGTGAAGACCGTATGAACACGACGCGCGCATGAATGTTGTGCATGCGGCAGCGCAGCAGGTTGGTGTGCGCCGCACCTGCAGGCATCGGCGCACGCATTGCCCGATTAGATGGCTTCTCCGCGCGCCTGCGCGGCGGCGTTGCGGATCGCCGAGATGTTGGTCCTGTAGGCCTCGACGGTGCCGCCCTTGAACACCGCCGAGCCGGCAACAAAGGCGTTGGCACCGGCAGCGGCGAGCTGACCCGCGACATCGGACGCGACACCGCCGTCGACCTCGATGTCGATCGGGCGCCCAGCCGTCATCGCCCTGATGTCGCTGACCTTGCCGACCGATGAGCGGATGAAGGCCTGGCCGCCGAAGCCGGGATTGACCGACATCACCAGCACGATGTCGACGAGGTCGAGCACGTATTCGATCGCGCTCGGCGGGGTTCCCGGATTGAGCGAGACGCCGGCCTTCTTGCCGAGCGCGCGGATCGCCTGCAGCGAGCGATGCAAATGCGGGCCGGCCTCGGCATGCACCGTGATGTGGTCGCAGCCCGCCTTGGCGAAGGCTTCGAGATACGGATCGCACGGCGAGATCATCAGATGTGCATCGAAGATCTTGCTGGTGTGCGGTCGCATCGCCTTGATGACGTCGGGGCCATAGGAAATGTTCGGCACGAAGTGGCCGTCCATCACGTCGAGATGGATCCAGTCGGCGCCGGCCTGATCGACGGCGCGGACTTCCTCGCCAAGTCTGGAGAAATCCGACGCCAGGATCGACGGCGCGATAACGAGAGGACGCGGAGCGAATGGCTGGGACATGTGCGCTTTCCCTGGAGGCTTCGAGGGCCGTGTGATGGCCCCGCCTAACATGCGGATACGTGGCGGGCAATGCGAGGGGATGCGGCAGCCCGTGGGCGGAAAAATCTGCCGCAGCGGCAGCTCTTGCCGGGTGGGTGGAACGGTGCCCGATGCAGGAAATACCGGATTTTATTGGGTTTTTGTCATGGCATGGCGCTTGCTCCAAAATTGGCATGGGTTTGAGCCGCCGCGCGCGGCATTGTTTGGAGTATTGCCATGTTGTTCGCCCTTGGCGCCGCGTCGTCGGCCCTGGACATCCTGGGCTTGCTGACCTCGTCGAAGTCGTCGTCATCGACCGCATCGGGGTCCGCATCGTCGGCCAATTCGAGCCAGAGCAGCGGCCTGTTCGATGCGTCGACGGTGCTATCGAGTTCGAGCGTCGGCACCACGAGTGCCGGATCGAGCAGTGGCTCCGCGCAGATCTCGCCGGAGATGATGAGCGCGCTGCTCGACGCACAAAGCCAGTCGCAGACCACGGGCTCGACCGGCGCGACCACGAGCGACTCTTCGAATCCGTTGCAGAGCCTGTTCTCGCAGATGAAGGCGGACGGCGGCTCGATGACCAAGTCGCAATTCGAGAGCGCACTCAGCGCCGACGGCATCAGCACGTCGCAGGCCGATGCCTTGTTCTCCAAGCTCGACGCCAATGGCGACGGCTCCGTCAGCACCGAGGAGATGTCGCGGGCGCTGCAGGGCGGCAAGGGCCATCACCATCACCACATGGGCAGCGGATCGGCCGATCAAGCCAACTCCAGCAGCGGCACGGACTCCGGCAGCGGCTCGAGCTCCAGTGGATCGAGCTCCGACCCGCTGATGCAGGCGCTGGCCGGAGCAACCAGCTGCTCGGTGACCAACAGCAACGGCTCGACCACGACCACGATGACCTACGCCGATGGTTCGACGGTGTCGACGACATCGGCGGCGGCATCCTCCGCCGCCAGCAACGCGACCACGTCCTACAATTTCATCGAGCAGCTGATCCAGCGCCAGTCGCAGGCCGTCGCCGCGCAGGCGTCATCATCGGTGGCGATCAGCGCCTAGCAAGGTGCCCCGTCATTGCGAGGAGTGATCGCTTTTTGCGCGCACGTGTGAAGCAGATCATTCGGTCCGACGCTCGACGACGTCTTCCGGCTTGACCGCCCAATAACTCCGGCCATTGGTCTCCGGGTCGGAGTTGTCGCTGGAAGAGAACACGAACATCGACGTGTTGCCGGTCTTCCATTGCGAGAAGCGGCGGTGGCCGATGTCGCTGATCGTGCTGTGCGGCGTGCCGTGAGCGGAGCCTAGCGGCTTGCCGTCCTCATAGAGGATGACGGGCGAGTTCGAATCGAATTTCCCTGCCACATCCGCAACTTCCGAAAACCGCAAATCCTTGGCGATGACGGCAAAGTCCGAATTTCCAAAGCGCCTGAAGGGCCGGACGAGATGATACTTTTCCCCTGCCACGTTCGGCTCGATTCCGGAGTCGGGCAGTGGCGGCGGGGTCGCCGATTTAACCGCCCAATAGGTGCGGCCGTTGGTGCGCGGATCTGTGTTGTCGCTTGATGAGAAAACGAAGACCGAGTAATTGCCCTTCCAGTGCGAAAAGCGTCCGTGGCCGAGTGCGGCTATATCGGTGTGTGGTGTGCTGTGGGCGGGTCCAAGCGGCTTGTCGTCTTTATAGATGACGATGGGCGAGCGGGATTCATTGTCGGCGGTGCTTTCGTCAGCGAGGTCACCAAACCACGGGTCGACGCTGGTCATGGCAAACGTTGAATTGAACGGAATGAATGGGTGCATCAGCTCATGCCGTTCGCCGCTGACGTCGGGTTGGACGAGCCTGGGATCACACGCAAATGACAGCCACGTTGCCAAGGCAAAGTAGATTGGCGCGGCGCTCGCAAATGCGATCCAGCATTTCCGATTTCGCGAGGTCATTTGCTGTGCGTCCGGTCGAGCATTGTATAGGTGGCGTCCATGCCCGCCTCCTGCCCACGGCGATAGCCGCGGCGAAAGGCCAAGCTGGCGACACCCAGCGACCATCCAGCCAGCAAAATGGCTGCACCCAGATTCCAGAACATCCTCCCACCCTTAGTCGAGGCAATTTCCCTGCAGATTCCCGGGAAAGTTGCAATCACTCAATCGAACAAAGGACTGCAAGTCGCTGGATTTTCTAGAAATTTTGGGCTGAAGCGGAAACGTCCTCGAAGCCATTTACCAAGGTCGCCAAACCCGAACCGCCTCTTTTAAGGTGTCTCGTATTTCGCCCTGTGTCTACTAGCCGAACCGGTCCTGCCAACTCGGCAGTGCACCGGGGAAAGGCAGGGCGGTCGCGGCATAGACGCCGCGGGCGATGGCGCGCGCCACCGTGTTGGCCGCCACCCCGCCGAGCGTGGTCAGGCCGAACAGCGGGTCGATTGGTTTTGCGCCGGTCGCGGCGGCAAATACCACATCGCCATCGAGCGGCGCATGCACCGGATAGATCGCGCGCGCCATGCCGGTCTGCGCGATGACAGCCAGCCGCTTGGCCTGCGGCTTGGTCAGTTGCGCGTCGGTAACCACGACGACGAGCGTGGTGTTCTCCGCGGCCGTCGCGTCGGTGCCGCCCTTCAGCCGCATCTTCAACATATCAGGGCTGAATGACGGCGGCAGGCCGCGACCGCCAAATTCGGCGTCGACTTCGAACGGCGCGGCCCAGAACCAGGGGCCGGTTCCGACGATGACGCTGCCGACCGCGTTGACCACCGCAAGCGCTGCAACCATCACGCCGTCATCGGTCTGCGCGGACGCCGAGCCGAGGCCGCCTTTCAAGGCGGCCGTGGTCGCACCCATCCCGGCGCCAACGCTGCCGAGGCGGAACTCGCCCGCCGCTGCATTCGCCGCCGCGTAGCCGAGATCGCGATAGGGCGGAAAGCGTCCCCACGCCTTGTTGCCGCCGTTGAGCAGATCGAAGCAGATCGCGCCGGGCACGATCGGAATCACCGCGTCGCGAATCCGAAAGCCGCGGCCGCGTTCGGCTAGCCAGGCCTGCACGCCGCCGGCGGCATCGAGCCCGAGCGCGGAGCCGCCTGAGAGCGTGATGGCGTCGATCGCCTCGACGACGTTTTCCGGCGCAAGCAGCGCGTCTTCGCGGGTGCCGGGGCCGCCGCCACGGACATCGATCGAGGCCACCGCCGGTCTGTCGAAGATGATGGCGGTGACGCCGGAGGCGACCGCAGCGTCGTCGGCGTGGCCGACGCTGACGCCGGCAATGTCGGTGAGAAGGTTTTTCACGATACGTTCCCGTCGGAGCCTTCGCTGGTCGATTGGCTGGTCGATTTGGCTGGTCGAACCGGTATAGCAGCCGCGACAGGCTCATCAACCAAGGTAACCAGCCCTTTACCGACCGGTCCGATAATTTGCGGCCATACCTCTTGATTCCCGATTTTTGACCCTAGCCTGACCGCCAAAGCTCTATTGCATTTTCGAGCGAAGCGGAACCGCGTCAAACCAAGGGGCCAAAGCGCGGATCTGATTCACTCAGCGCCTGGCTCGAGGAAAGCTGTCATGCCGCGTATTCTCGTGATTGATGATCAGGCCGACGTCCGGGCGATGATCGCGATCCTGCTGCGTGTGCAGCGTTTCGATGTCGTGGAGGCGTCGAACGCCCCGGAGGCCATGGCGGCATTCGGAGCGTCGTCCTTCGACCTTGCGATTGTCGATATCTTCCTGGACGGCAAGAACGGGATCGACGTCATCCTGGCCATGCGCGCGCGGGTGCCCGATCTTCCTGTCGTCGCCATCTCCGGCATGACGGCGCTCGATTTCCTGCCGGGGTCGCTCGAGCTTGCCGACATCGTCTGCCTGCAGAAGCCGTTCCGGCCGAACCAGTTGGTGAGCGCGATCGAGACCGCGCGCGGGATGGTGTCGCGCCAGAATGCCGCAGTCGCGGCGAGCTAGACCAGATCATCAGCGTTCGGGTCCAGGGCGCGGTGATAGCAGCGTCTAGGCCCTCATCATCCGGGCAATGGCTTCGCCAATAACGACCGTTGTGAAGTGGGTGTTGGCCCGGCAATCGGACGGCATGATCGATGCGTCGGCGACCCTCAGACCGCTGATCCCCTTCACGGTCCCATCGGGATTGACCACACCCGCGGGGTCGTTGACGCCGGCCATGCGGCAGCTGCCGGCGGCATGCTGGATATCCCCGGTCTCCCGCCGCAACACCGCTTCGAGTTCGGCGTTCGGCAACGCCGCCGCGGCCGGCAGGGTCAGCTCGGTATCTCCAAGGCGGATCCAGTCCGATATGCTGGCCAGCGCCGGCTGCGTCGCCAGGACGGCGAGCCGCTTCACTGCATCGGTCATGCGCAGCATGTCGCGTGGATCGACCAGCATGTTCTCCTCGACGATGGGATCGATCGTCGGATCAGGCGAAGCCAGCTTCAGCACGCCACGCGAATAGGCGTTGAACAGTCCCGCGCCGATCGCTCCGGAATTTCCGATGCCGCGATGGTTGAACCCAATCATGATCATATCGCGCTTGCCGCCGTCGGCGAGACCGGACGAGTAGGTCACACAGCAATTGGTGTGTCGCGTATCCGGATCAGTGGGCCGCAGATCCTCACGCAGCTGGATCGTCGTGCGAAACAGCGGATGATCGAAGAAGTGGCGGCCGACCGGCAAGTCACGCTCGACCGCGATCCCCATGGCTTGCAGCTCGTCTGCGGGGCCAATGCCCGATCGCAGCAGGATCGCCGGGCTGTGGATGGCGCCGCCGCACAGCACGATCTCGCGCGCGGCGATCTCGCTGGTGCCCTGGCCGTCGATGTGCACACGGACACCGGTGGCCTTGCCGTCGCGGATCACGACCCGGTCGACCAGCGCCTTGCCGCGGATCTCCAGATTGGCGCGGCCACGCGCCGGCTCGAGATAGCCTTCGTTGGTGGTGATGCGACGACTGTCGCGGCTGTTGATCGGATAGCAGGCAACGCCCTCGCCATCGGGACCATTGACATCGGCGCACCACGGATAGCCGCTGGCGAGTGCGGCATCGCGCAGGCCGCGATCGATCGGCCCCCATGTCTCTGATGACGCGCGATAGACCGGCAGCGGGCCGCCGCGTCCATGTCCCTTGGCGTCGCCGAACTCCTGATCGTCCTCGATCACCGCGAACAACGGCATGATCTCGCGCGCGGACCAGCCGGTGCAGCCGAGCGCGGCCCATTCGTCGAAGGCGTCCGCGACGCCGCGAATGGCGATCTGGCCGTTCATCATCGAGCTGCCGCCGAGACCCTTGCCGCGCCAGTAGAAGCGCGGCTCCTGCCCTGCGATGCGGCGGCTCAGGAGGTTGGGCCACTGCCATTTCTCCTGGAATTCCCGCCTGTGAATGATGGGAATCGGATTGGGCGTCTTGATTTCCCAGGGCGCCTCATCGGCGCGCCAGTCGAGGCCGGCTTCCAGCAGCAGCACCCGGCGGTCTCGATCTTCGGACAACCGGGCGGCAATGGCAGCGCCGGCAGAGCCGCCGCCGACGACGATCACATCATACATCTTTTTTCTCGGGTGAACGCTGAACGGACAGCAGGTGGCGTTGATGAGCGTGTCGGTTGAATGGAAATCGTTCGGCGGTGCGCGATGCCTTTCACGGCCTCGCGCGCCCGCGTCGCACGCATGGTCGTTACACTGACGAGGCCAGCGCAGACGAGATATGGTGCGCTGCCAAACCGGGCAAGGCTAAACTTCAATCGGGGCTGCCCAGAACATATGCGATCAAACAAAGAAAAAAACGCCCCGGCAAACCGGGGCGTTTTGACTCAACACGTGTCCTGAAGCGTCAGGAGCCCTTCGGATTGATCTCGGCGTAGTTGCCCTTGCCGTCCCACTTGTAGACGACATAGTCGATCTGCTTGATGTCGCCCTTGGCGTCAAAACCCATCTTGCCGAGCACGGTGTCCCATTCGCCGGCCTTGATGGTTTCCATCACCTTCTTGGCGTCGGTGGAGCCGGCCTTGGCGGCGGCCTGGGTCCAGACCTGGATCGCGGCGTAGGTGTAGAGCGTGTAGCCTTCGGGATCGATGTTCATCGCCTTGAACTTCTCGACGATCGCCTTGGCGGTCGGCTTGTTGCGCGGATCCGGGCCGAAGGTGAACAGGGTGCCTTCAGCGGCGGGGCCGGCGATCGAGGCGAACTCCTTGTCGTTCATGGCGTCGCCCGCCATCAGCACGGCCTGCAGGCCCTGGTCGCGCATCTGGCGCAGGATGAGGCCGGCTTCCTGATGATAGCCACCGACATAGACGAGATCGATGTTTTCCTTCTTCAGGCGCGAGACGATCGCGTTGAAGTCCTTGTCGCCCTTGTTATAGGCCTCGTTGACCTTCTCGGTGATACCGGCCTTGTTGAGCGCCTTCTTGGTCTCGTCGGCGAGGCCTTTGCCGTAGGTGGTCTTGTCGTTCAGGATCGCGATGTTCTTGCCCTTGAAGGCCTTCGCGATGTAGTCGGCGGCAATCAGGCCCTGCTGGTCGTCGCGGCCGCAGACGCGCGCCACGTTCCAGAGCTTGCGCTCGGTGAACAGCGGGTTGGTCGAGGCGGGCGTGATCTGCAGGACGTTGGCGTCGGCATAGGCTTCCGAGGCTGGAATCGAGGACGACGAGCAGAAGTGGCCGGCCACGAATGGGATCTTCGCGCTGCCGATCTTTTCCGCGACCGAGCGCGCCTGCTTGGGATCGCAGGCATCGTCGTCGGATTCAAGCGCGAGCTTCTTGCCGAGCACGCCGCCGGCGGCGTTGATGTCGGCGACCGCCTGATCCGCGCCGTTCTTCATCTGCCGGCCGAAGGCGGATTCGGAGCCCGTCATCGGGCCCGCCACTGCGATGGTAATGTCCTGCGCGAACGCGCTCGCCGATAAAGCGAACGAAGCGCCCAATGCCAGGCCGATGATCTTCAGTGATTTCATGACAAGTCCTCGTGGTCGTTGCCTCTTGGGGAAAAACCCGGACGGGCCGGGTACAATAACCGGCGGCATTCTCGGCTGATTTCGCCGTGAAGTCACCGGCAATTTTCAGGCAAATCGACGCTTCACCCGCTGCAGGGAGCGCCGGACTCATGGCTAGCCGCGCCGTCCGCCCTCCAGATAGGCGGCGCGGATTTCCGGCCGCTGCAGCAGCTCGGCGCCGGTTCCGGCCAGCGTGATCAGGCCGTTGACCATGACATAGCCGCGATGGGCGAGCTTCAGCGCGTGGTTGGCGTTCTGCTCGACGATCAGCACGGTGAGGCCGTCCTGGCGGTTCAGCGTGCGGATCGCATCGAAGATCTGCCGGGCGATCAGCGGCGCAAGGCCAAGCGAGGGTTCGTCCAGCATCAACAGGCGCGGCCGGCTCATCAGGGCGCGGCCGATCGCGAGCATCTGCTGCTCGCCGCCCGACAGCGTGCCGCCGCGCTGCGCGGTGCGTTCCTTCAAGCGCGGGAACAGCGCAAACACACGTTCCAGCCCGGCCTCGCGCTCAGCCTCGCTGCATTCGGTCGCATCCGCGCCCATCTGCAGGTTTTCGGCCACGCTCATGCGCGGAAAGATCCGCCGCCCTTCGGGCGATTGGGCGATGCGCAGTCGCGCGATCTCGTGGGTCGGCTCGCCGGTGATGTCGCGACCGTCGAATTCGATCCGCCCGGCGCGGGCGCGCGGCCTGCCGAAGATCGTCATCATCAGCGTCGACTTGCCGGCGCCATTGGATCCGATCAGCGCGACGATCTCGCCGGCACTGATCTCGATGTCGACGCCCTTCAGCGCCTCGATCTTGCCATAGGCGGCACGCACGCCGCGCACCGCGAGCAGGGGACCAGTCATCGCTCGCTCCCTTCGTTGCCCGGAGCGCGACTGTCTGTTCTCCCTCCCCCTGAAAGGGGGAGGGTTGGGGTTGTCGCCGCTTGCGACAACCTTTCCATGTGCGCAAGCAGATCGCTCAGCACGCCCTCCAAATTCGACAGCACATCGTTGTTCCAGTAGCGGACGACTGTGGCGCCTTTCTCCGCGAGCCACGCCGTTCGGCGGTCATCGGCTTGCTTGCGCTGCTCGGCGTGTTGACCTCCGTCCACCTCGACAGCGAGACGGAGGCGCGAGCAATAGAAGTCGAGCGTGTACGGACCGATCGGGTGCTGCTTGCGAAATGAAAAGCCATTGAGCTGATCGCGACGCAGGGCACGCCACAAGCGAGATTCTGCTTCGGTCATATTGACGCGGAGAGATCGCGCACGTGCCGTCATATCTTTCGTGCGGGAAAAGCGTGACCCCCACCGGCCCGCTTCGCGGTCGACCTCCCCCTTGCAGGGGGAGGTGGGATTTTCGGGCGTCGCGCTCACGTGGCGCTCTCCATCACCGCGATCGCCTCTTCCTCGTCGGCGCCGAGATAGGCGGCGATCACCTTGGGATCGTCGCGCACGGCCTGCGGCGTGCCTTCCGCGATCTTGACGCCGTAATCCATGACCACGACGTGGTCGGAGATTTCCATCACGACCGACATGTCGTGCTCGATCAGCAGGATCGAGGTGCCATGGTCGGCGCGGATCGACAGCAGCAACTCGTTGAGCGCGCCGCTCTCGCGCGCGTTGAGGCCGGCCGCCGGCTCGTCGAGACAGAGCAGCGCCGGCTCGGTGCACATCGCGCGCGCGATCTCGAGGCGGCGCTGGTCGCCATAGGGCAAATTGCCCGCGGCATCGTCGGCGCGATCGAGCAGCCCGACGCGCGTCAGCCAGGTCCGCGCCAGATCGATGGCGCGCCGTTCGGCATGACGCCATGAAGGCACGCCGATCAGGCCGAGGAAGGTCAGGCCGGAGGCGCGCATCAGCGCGTTGTGCTGCGCGACCATCAGGTTCTCCAGCGCCGTCATGCCGGGAAACAGCCGGATGTTCTGAAAGGTGCGCGCGACCTTGGCCCGCTTGGCGATCCGGAAATCGTTGAGGCGTTCGAGCTGGATGCTGCGGCCGTCGTCATGGGTCAGGCGGATCGCGCCGCCGCTTGGGCGATAGAAGCCGGTGATGCAGTTGAACACCGTGGTCTTGCCGGCGCCGTTCGGTCCGATCAGCGCGGTGATCTTGCCCCGCTCCGCGGCAAAGGAGAGATCGTTGACGGCGACGATGCCGCCGAAACGCATCATCAGATGATCGACGGCGAGGATATGATCGTCGCTCATCCGTGGCCCTCCTTGACGAGGTCGGACGAGATCGCCTGGCTGCGCTCCAGGAACACGGTCGGCGCGCGATGGCCGATCAGCCCGCGCGGACGCCAGATCATCAGGAACACCATCGCCATGCCGAACACCAGCATGCGGTATTGATCGAAGCCGCGGAACAGCTCGAAGCCGCCGATCATCGCAAGCGCCGCGAGCGCGACACCGAGCTGCGAGCCCATGCCGCCGAGCACGACGATCGCGAGCACCAGCGCCAATTCCTGGAAGGTGAAGGATTCCGGGCTGATGAAGCCCTGCCGCGTGGCGAAGAACGCGCCGGCGAGGCCGCCAAACATGGCGCCGGTCGCGAACGCCGTCAGCTTGGTCGTCGTGGTGTTGATGCCGAGCGCGCGGCAGGCCACCTCGTCCTCGCGCAGCGCCTCCCAGGCGCGGCCGATCGGCAGCCGCCGCAACCTGATCGTTACCCAGTTGGTGAGCAGCGCCATCGCCAGGATCACGTAGAACAGGAAGACGATGCGGTGGGTCGGCGAGAACTCGATGCCGAGCTTGGCGGCAAGCCCGCCGTCGGTGTTGTCGAGCGGGATGCCGAACAGCGTCGGGCGAGGGATGCCGGAGACGCCGTTGGGGCCGCCGGTCAGGCTCTGCCAGTTGATGATGACGAGGCGGATGATCTCGCCGAAGGCGAGCGTCACGATCGCCAGATAGTCGCCGCGCAGCCGCAGCACGGGGAAGCCGAGCAGCACGCCCCAGAATGCCGCCAGGATGCCCGCGAGCGGCAGGCAAACCCAGAACGACAGGTCGAAATTGGTGGCGAGCAGCGCGTAGGAATAGGCGCCGACCGCGTAGAAGGCGACGTAGCCGAGATCGAGCAGGCCGGCGAGGCCGACCACGACGTTGAGGCCCCAGCCCAGCATCACATAGGTCAGGACCAGGATCCCGAGGTCGAGAATGTAGCGCTGGTTGTAGAAGATCACCGGGACGAGGAAGGTGAAGATCAGCAGCGCCGGCGCGAGCAAGCGGCCCGCGAACGACAGCGTGGCCTGCACCTGCGGCGGAACGGCCCTGATGGTGCCGACCGGACCCCACCACTGCCGCAACAATTCGACGATGATGCTGCCGCCGAACACGATGCCGACCATGGCGGCAAGGTCGCCGAACCGCGTCCAGTAGATCAGGTTGCCCTGCGGGCCGGCTTCGGTGCGCACACCGATCATCAGCGAGAACAGCACCAGCGCCACCACGGAGCTGATCAGGGCTTTCTTGAAGATGAAGGCGGCGCCCGAAGGCTGCGAGGCGTGCGACGGGTGGGCTGCTGGGGTGACGCTCACTGAGGGCCGTCCGTCAGACTTTTTCGACTGTGGGACGGCCGAGCAGGCCGGTCGGCATGAAGATCAGCACCACGATCAGGATCGAGAACGCGGCGACGTCCTTGTACTCCACCGAGAAATAGGCCGACCACATGGTCTCGATCAGGCCGATCGCGAGCCCGCCGAGCATCGCGCCGGGCAGCGAGCCGATGCCGCCAAGCACGGCCGCGGTGAAGGCCTTGATGCCGGCGACGAAGCCCATGAAGAAATCGACCAGGCCGTAATAGAGCAGGTACATCACGCCGGCGACCGCGGCGAGGGCTGCGCCGATCACAAAGGTCATCGAAATGGTGCGGTCGACGTCGACGCCGAGCAGCGATGCCATGGTCTGGTCCTGCTCGCAGGCGCGCATGTCGCGGCCGAGCCGGGTGCGCGACACGATCCAGGTGAACATTGCGAGCAGCACCACGGTGGTGATGACGACGACGATCTGGACGTTGGAGAGCTGCACCGCAAAACCCTCCGGTCCCTCGTGCAGCGTGTAGCCGCCGGTGATGATCGGCGGCACCGGCTTGACCCGTGCGCCCTGCGAAACCTGCGAGTAGTTGGTCAGCACGAACGACATGCCGATCGCCGACAGCATCGGCGCGAGTCGGAACGAGTGCCGCAGCGGCCGGTAGGCGATGCGCTCGATGGTCCAGCCATACAGCGCGGTGATCGCCATCGAGACCAGCAGCACGATCAGGAGGATCACCGGGATCGCGGTGAGGCCGAGCGACACCAGGATCAGGAACGAGATCAGCGCGATGAAGCCGCCGATCATGAAGATGTCGCCATGGGCGAAGTTGATCATGCCGACGATGCCGTAGACCATTGTGTAGCCGATGGCGATCAGGCCGTAGATCGAACCGAGCACCAGGCCGTTGATCAGTTGCTGCGCGAAATAATCCATGCACTGCCGCTGTTAGAGACGAGAAACGCGGCGAGGGCCCCCGGTAGCCTTAACCGACATGTCCGATGGTTTTCTAACAGTGGGAACCGAAGGCGGCAACAGCGGCAATCTGCAACTGGGGTGGCTGTACACGAGTCATTTGCTCGGTTCCGCACTTTAAACTCGCCCGACATGACCTTGCCGCGGGCAGGATGCCTGCGTTCCGGGCAGGGCCTTTCTATTTGAGAGAGGCTTCTATTTGAGATGGCTTGCGATCGCAGCGCACCATGGCGCCGTTTCCGCGAGCGACAGCGCCGGGTTCCGGATGGCGCGTTTTGCGGCCGGCGTTGCCACAGTTTGACTGCTGAAGTGCCCAAGGTTCCCATCGAACCAAACGCAGCGCTCCCGGTTGTCCCGGACTGTGTTCAACAAGGGAGATACCCGAATGAGCAACCAGAACCAGAACCCGGGACAGCAGAACCAGAACCCGGGTCAGAAGCCCGGTCAGCAGCAGCAAGGCGGCGGCCAAAAGCCCGGCCAGCAGCAGCAGGATCCGAGCCGTCAGGGCGAGAACCCGGAGAAGGGTCGCTAGTTCGGACCCGATCATCGCGTATCAGCAAGGGAAGGGTCTCGCCGCAAGGCGGGACCTTTCTTTTTGCCCCCGTTTTGGCACGGACCGAACGTGCCCCAAACAATCCCCAAACAATCCCCAAGGCAGTTAAGGTAAACAAAGGGTTTAAATTGCCGCTGGCGGTTTAAGGGCGTTACCTCGGCCGAACCGCCGCCCGCTCCTTGGGCCCGCGGAAGCGTGGGAAGCGTCATGTCCAGCAATTGGCGGATCAGTTCATTCAACGGCGCGCTGCTTGCAGCCTATTTCATCCCGGTCTGGACCATCATTGCCTTCAACATCATGGTGTCGCCGGTCCACGGGCTGTATGAGCGGCCGAGCGTGTCGATCGCGCTGTACGCGAGCGACTATCTGCAGCTTTCCAAGATCGCGACCGTTCGGCTCGCTTGGCTGCTGGCGCTGGCGCGGATTACCGTGGTGGCATTCTTCACGGTCTTCCTCGCCATGATGACGCGGCCGTCGGCGAGAAAGAACGGCGGTTACAACGAAGCGCTCGTCGTGGCGCTGTGCTTCGGCAGCGTGATCAGCTTTGCCAGCATGTTGATGGCCTCGAAGGTCGGCGAGATCCAGGCGTTGCGCATGCATGCAGCCGAGCTTTTGATGCTGCTCGGCACCGCGATCGTGATGCTGTTCGAGGAGCCGGCGAAGCCCGCTGCCAAGGCGCCGGCCGCTGAGGCAATCGCTCCGTCCGAACCGGCCGGCGAGCTATCCCTGCAGCCCTAACTCCGAAATGATCGCATTGGCTTCCTTGACGGCGTGATTGGCGGCCGGCACGCCGCAATAGATCGCCTGCTGCAGCAGGATCTCCTTGATGTCGTCCGGCGTGAAGCCGCCTTCAGCGAGCGCTGCCCGCACATGCAGGCGGAATTCGTCCCACTGGCCGAGCGCGACCATGGTGCCGATCACGAGCACGCGCCGTGTGCGGTGATCGAAATGCGGCCGCGTCCAGATCTCGCCCCAGGCATAGCGCGTAATCAGGTCCTGGAAGTCGGTGTTGAACGCATTGCGGTTCTGAAGCGACTTGTCGACCCATTCATCACCCAGCACCTTGCGGCGCTGCGCCATGCCGTCGTCGCGGCGCTGATTGTCGTCCATTGATGTCTCCTCTCGTCATTGCGAGAAGCGAAGCGACGAAGCAATCCATCTTTCCGCAAGCGGTGACATGGATTGCTTCGCTTCGCTCGCAATGACGGCGTTAGCGTTGCGTCAGGAAGCCGACCATGGCTTCGGTGAAGGCGTACGACTGCTCGACATTGGAAATGTGCGCGGCGTCGAGCAGCGTCATGCTGGCGCCGGGAATGAGGCTACGGATCATCTCCGCCGCTGACACCGGGGTTGCCATGTCCTGCCGTCCCGCGATCACCAATGTCGGGCTCTTGATCTGGGGCAACAGCGCCCGCTGGTCGAGCGTGGACAGCGCTTCGCAGCAGGCGAGATAGCCCTGCACCGGGGTGGCGAGCAGCATCGCCTTCATGTGGGCTGCGATCTGCGGCTCGCGCTCGCGGAAATCAGCGGTCAGCCAGCCCGCGATCACGGTGTCGGCGACGGCGGCGATGCCGCCTTCCTTCACCGCCTTGATGCGGTTCAGCCAGTTGGTCGGATCGGGATAGTAGCAGGCGGTGTTGGCGAGGATGATCTTGCCGAACCGCTCGGGCGCGTTGGCGCCGAGCCATTGTCCGACCATGCCACCCATCGACAGGCCGCACCAATGCACTTTCTCGATGTTGAGGTCGTCGAGGATCGCGAGCACGTCGCGGCCGAACCGCTCCATCGAATAGGGGCCGGGCGGGACGCCGGATTTGCCGTGGCCGCGGCGGTCGTAGCGGATGACACGAAACAGCTGCGTCAGCGACCGCATCTGCGGCTCCCACATTTGCAGGGTGCAGCCGAGCGAATTCGACAGCATCAGCGTCGGTCCGCCGTCGCGGCCTTCCACCTGGACATTGAGCAGGCACCCGTCGGCGTCGATCATTGGCATCGGACAATACTCCGGTCTTTTATGTCGCGTTGAGAGAGGCCAGCAGGCGGTCGATCAGGGCCTGCGAAGCGCCTTGATAGGCCATCGGCTCGAACAGTTCCGCGATTTTCTTGCCATCGAGCTGCGCGGTGACCTTCGCATCCGCCGACAACACGTCGCGCAGATGCTTCTTCTCCGCGACCGCCGTCTTGCTCGCGGCCTCGATTAAATGATGGGCGTCGCTCTTGCCGATCTTTTCCGCCAGCGCCATCGTCACCGCCTCCGCCATGATCAGGCCGCCGGTTGTGTCGAGATTGGCGCGCATGCGCGCCGCATCGACCTCCAGCCCCTCGGCGAGGTCGACAATGGCGGCAAGCGCGCCCGAGGTGACCAGCATCAGGGCCGGCAGCGTCGGCCACTCCGCATGCCACGGCCCGGCGCTGCGCTCGTGGTCCTGTACTTGTGCTGCAAAAATCGTGGCGGCGAGATTGGGCGCCATAGTGGCGGCGCCAAGCGCGCTCGCGGCCGCCACCGGATTGCGCTTGTGCGGCATGGTCGAGGAGCCGCCACGGCCGACACCCGCCGGCTCAAAGGCTTCGGCAACATCGGTCTGCATCATCAGCGAGACGTCGCGCGCGATCTTGCCGCAGCTGCCGGCGAGGATTGCAAACACCGATGCCGCCTCCGCGATACGGTCGCGATGGGTGTGCCATGGCGCTTCCGGCAACGGCAAGTCTAGCTCGCGCGCAAGCTGCTCGGCAACCGCGAGCCCGTTGTCGCCGAGCGCGGCCAGCGTTCCGGCCGCGCCGCCGAATTGCAATGCCAGCGTCTCGGAGCGCAGGCGTTGCAATCGCTTGCGCGAGCGATGCAGCGCCGCGGCATATTCGGCGAGTTTTAATCCGAACGGCATCGGCAGCGCGTGCTGCAGCCAGGTGCGCGCCACCACCGCCGTATCGCGATGTTGCCGTGCCAGCTTGGCAAAGCCTGCGACCGCACGATCGGTATCCAGCAGCAGCGCGTCGATGCCGGCGCGCAATGTCAGCATGGTCGCGGTATCGATCACGTCCTGGCTGGTCGCGCCCCAATGCACATAGCGCGCGGCCTCGGCATCCAGCTTCGCAACGTTGGCGGTCAGCGCCTTGACCAGGGGGATCGCCAGATTGCCCGACTGGGTCGCGGCCTCCGCCAACGCGGTCAGATCAAATGATTCGCTCCTGCAGGCGGCACCAATCGGTCCCGCGGCCGAGGATGGAATCACGCCGCAGGCCGCCTCGGCGCGGGCCAGGGCGGCCTCGAAATCCAGCATGTTCTGCAAGGTGGCGGCATCGTCGCATGTCGCGCGCATCGCGGCGCTCGACAGCATCGGCGCAAGCAGGGGAGAGAGGGCTGTGCTCATGTCGCGCGACCTAACCATTCCGGTGGGCTGATGCCAATGCCCGCCGCCGGTTTGCTGCTATTTTCACCCACGTGGCCAATGGTGCGATTTTGTGAACGGGGCGCCGGTCTTGCTGCAGTTGCGAATATGCATCGCTCATCCTCCAAAGGTGGCCTTTCCTTTGCCCGCCTGCTGCATTACTTGGGGAAACAGGTTTTAGCGATCGATCCAGGAGGTCCCCATGGCCATGACGATGACCGGCGAAGTCCAGCTTGCGGCGCCGCGTGAGGCTGTGTGGGACAAGCTCAACGACCCCGAGGTGCTGAAGGCCTGCATCCCCGGCTGCGAGGAGCTGGAGAAGACCGACGACCACGGCTTCCGCGCCACCGCCAAGATGAAGGTCGGACCGGTCTCCGCCCGCTTTAAGGGCAAGGTCACCTTGAGCGATCTCGATCCGCCCAACGGCTACAAGATCTCCGGCGAGGGCGAGGGCGGGGTCGCCGGGTTCGCCAAGGGCGGCGCGACTGTCGGTCTCACCGACAAGGATGGCGGCACGCTCCTGAGCTACAACGTAGAGGCGCAGATCGGCGGCAAGCTCGCCCAGCTCGGCCAGCGCCTGATCAACGGCAGCGCCAAGAAGCTCGCCGACGAATTCTTTGCCAATTTCGCCAAGGCGGTGCAGGGCTAGCTGCGCTGGAGGGCCGGATCAGCCGTATCCGGCTATGCCCTGGATGAGTGGCTCGAAAGGTTGCTCATTGGGGGGCCGGCCCATATTATGCCGTCTGGAATGATTTTAAACCGCCTGTTCTGCCGATATGCGGCAGCGCAGATAAGAGAGTGCTGATGGCCAAGATTTCCATGATCGTGAACGGCAACCCCGTGAACGCGAACGTCGACCCCCGTACCCTTCTGGTTCAGTTTCTGCGCGAAAATCTGCGCCTGACGGGCACCCATGTCGGCTGCGACACCTCCCAGTGCGGCGCCTGCGTCGTGCACCTCGACGGCAAGGCGGTGAAGTCCTGCACCACGCTCGCGGTCATGGCCGACGGCCATGAAGTCAGGACCATCGAAGGTCTCGCAGCAGATGGCGCGCCGCTGCATCCGATGCAGGAGGCGTTCCGCGAGCATCACGGCCTGCAATGCGGCTTCTGCACGCCCGGCATGATCATGACCGCGGTCGATATCGTCCATCGCAAGGGCCACGATCTCTCCGATGCGCTGATCCGCGAGGAGCTGGAAGGCAATCTGTGCCGCTGCACCGGCTATCAGAACATCGTCGCTTCGATCGCCGCCGGCGCCAAGGCGATGGCGAAGTCGGACCTCGCTTAGCAAGTCGGACGTCGCTTAAGGCAGCATTTCATCGCGCTTCCCGCGATCGGGACATTCCCAGGAAACTTCAATGTACGAATTCAAATATCATCGTCCGGAGACCGTGCGGCAGGCCGCCAATCTCCTGGTCAAGAACGAGGACGCCAAGCTGATCGCCGGCGGCCACACGCTGGTGCCGGTCATGAAGCAACGGCTCGCGAGCCCGCCGCATCTGGTCGACCTCTCTCACATCGAGGGCCTCGACACGATCGAGATGAAGGGCCGCGCGCTGGTGATCGGCGCCACCGCCAAGCATGCCGATGTCGCGAACTCCGCCATCGTCGGCGAAGCGATCCCGGCGCTTGCCGAGCTTGCCGGCCTGATCGGCGATCCCGCCGTGCGTCACCGCGGCACCATCGGCGGCTCGCTCGCCAATAATGACCCGACAGCCGACTATCCGGCCGCGGTGCTGGCGCTGGATGCGACCATTGTGACCAACAAGCGCCGCCTCAAGGCCGAGGAATACTTCCAGGGCCTGTTCACGACCGCGCTCGAGGCCGACGAGATCATCATCAAGGTGATGTTCCCGCTGCCGAAGAAGGCGGCCTATGTGAAATTCCGCAACCAGGCCTCGCGCTATGCGTTGGTCGGCGTGTTCGTGGCCAAGCGTCCGTCCGACGTGCGCGTTGCCGTGACGGGCGCGGGCTCCGACGGGGTGTTCCGCGTCACCGCGTTCGAGGAGGCGTTGAAGACGCGATTCTCGCACAAGGTGCTCGACGGCCTGACCGTTCCGGCCGACGGGCTCAACAGCGACCTGCACGGCAGTGCCGAATACCGCGCGCATCTGATCGGCGTCCTGGCGCGCAGGGCCGTGGAAGCTGCGACCGCCAAGGGCTAAACTCCAGGGCACGCTTTAAGGCGCGCTTTGCTAACTCCTGCTGCAAGATTGGCCGTTTCATGAGTGCATCGGCGTTACCCACCTCCGTCGATGCTCTGCTGGAGCTGTTGACCTCGCGCGGCTATCTGGCCGAACGGTCGCTTGCGACGGTGACCTATCTCGCGCTGCGGATGGGTCGGCCGCTGTTCCTGGAAGGCGAGGCCGGTGTCGGCAAGACCGAGATCGCCAAGGTGTTGTCGGCGGCGCTCGGCCGCAAGCTGATCCGGCTGCAATGCTATGAGGGCCTCGACGTCGCCTCCGCCGTCTATGAGTGGAGTAGCGCGGCGCAGATGATCGCGATCCGGCTGGCGGAAGCCTCCGGCGACACCGATCGCGACCAGCTCGCCAGTGACATTTTTGCCGAGCGTTTCCTGATCAAGCGGCCGCTATTGCAGGCGCTCGAGCCTGATGTCGCCGGGCCGCCGGTTCTGCTGATCGACGAACTCGACCGCGCCGACGAGGCGTTCGAGGCGTATCTTCTGGAAATCCTCAGCGACTTCCAGGTCACCATCCCCGAACTCGGCACCGTGAAGGCGCCGGCGCCGCCGATCGTGATCATCACCTCCAACCGTACCCGCGAGATCCACGACGCGCTGAAGCGCCGCTGCCTCTATCACTGGGTGGACTATCCCTCCGCCGAGCGCGAGCTGGCGATCGTCAAGTCGCGAGTGCCCAACATTTCCGCAAAACTCTCGCAGCAGGTCGTCCGCTTCGTGCAGGCACTGCGTAACCAGGATTTCTACAAGTCGCCGGGCGTGGCCGAGACCATCGACTGGGCCACCGCGCTCTCCGAGCTCGATGCGCGCTCGCTGACGCCGCAGGTGGTCGGCGACACGCTGGGCGCGCTGCTGAAATACCAGGACGATATCGCGCGCCTCCAGGGCGACGCGTTGCAGAAGACACTGAAGGACGCGACGAGCGAGAACTAGCTCGCGCGCCGCAACAACATTCGTCATTCCGGGGCGCACGCAGTGCGAACCCGGAATCCCGAGCTTGTGGAGCGAGATTCCGGGTTCACGCTTCGCGTGCCCCGGAATGACGGGGTACCAAACGATGGCGATCAATCACCTTGCGCCTCCGACCGGTTACATGGCCGACAATGTCATCGGCTTTGCCCGCGCGCTGCGGGCGGCCGGGCTTCCGGTCGGGCCGGGCTCGGTGATCGACGCGCTCAATGCGCTGCAACTGATCGAGGTCGGCAACCGCGCCGATCTCTTCACCACGCTGGAATCGATCTTCGTCAAGCGCCATGAGCACGCGCTGATCTTCCGCCAGGCTTTCGACCTGTTCTTCCGCGCCGCCGAGGAGTGGAAGAGCATGCTGGATTCGGTGCCGCTGCCGGATCACGCCAAGAAGAAACCGCCGCCGGCCTCGCGCCGCGTCCAGGAGGCGATGTCGCAGCCCGCGATGCGCGAGGAGCGGCCGCAGGCTCAGGAGCAGGAGCTGAAACTCTCGGTCTCCGACAAGGAAGTGCTCCAGAAGAAGGATTTTGCGCAGATGACCGCGGCTGAGATCGCCGAGGTCGTCAGAGAGATCGCGCTGATGCGGCTGCCGCAGGCCGAGTTGCGGACCCGCCGCTACCAGCCGGTTGCACGGGGTCTGCGGCTCGACATGCGCCGCACCCTGCGCGCCTCCTTGCGCACCGGCGGTGAGATCATCGACATCCGCAAGCTCGGCCGGATCGAGAAGCCGGCGCCGATCGTGGCGCTGCTCGATATCTCCGGTTCGATGAGCGAATATACCCGCCTGTTCCTGCACTTCCTGCATGCCATCACAGATGCCCGCAAACGGGTCTCGGTGTTCCTGTTCGGTACCCGGCTGACCAATGTGACGCGCGCGTTGCGGCAGCGCGATCCCGACGAGGCGCTGGCGCGCTGCTCGTCCTCGGTCGAGGACTGGGCCGGCGGGACGCGGATCGCCACCTCGCTGCACTCTTTCAACCAGCTCTGGGCCCGCCGCGTGCTCGGGCAGGGCGCCATCGTGCTGCTGATTTCCGACGGGCTGGAACGGGAGGCCGACGCAAAACTGGCCTTCGAGATGGACCGGCTGCATAGGTCTTGCCGCCGCCTGATCTGGCTCAACCCGCTGTTGCGCTATTCGGGCTTCGAGGCCAAGGCGCAGGGCATCAAAATGATGTTGCCCCACGTTGACGAATTCCGCCCGGTGCATAATTTGACGTCTATCAAGGGGTTGATCGAGGCGCTGTCATGTCGGCCGCCGGTGCAACACCGCAGCCTGATCCGCTCCGTAGCCTGAGAAGAATGCTAAGCAGGAGGCCACCATGTTGAACCGCGACGAAGACATCCTTCAGGCCGCCGAGACCTGGCAGAGCCAGGGCCACGGCGTGGCGCTCGCCACCGTGGTCGAGACCTGGGGTTCGGCGCCGCGCCCGGCCGGCTCGAGCCTCGTCATCAACGACGACGGCACGTTCTTAGGGAGCGTTTCGGGCGGTTGCGTCGAGGGCGCTGTGGTCACCGAGGCGCTCGACGTGATCGCGAGCGGTCAGGCCAAGATGCTCGAATTCGGCGTTGCCGACGAGACGGCCTGGAATGTCGGCCTGTCCTGCGGCGGCACCATCCGCGTCTTCGTCGAGAAGGTCGGCTAGCCGTGAAACTCGCAACGCTGAAAGAGCTGAACGCCGAGCGCGCCGCGCGCCGCCCGGTCATCGTCGTCACCGACACTGCCAATGGCGAGCAGCGCCTGGTGAAGGCGAACGACATCGCCGCCGATCCGCTCCGCGCCGAACTGTCAAAACAGTTGCGGATGGGCAAGAGCGGCAACGTCGAAGCCGGCGGCAGAAAACTGTTCCTCAACGTCTACGCGCCGACCGCAAAGCTCGTGATCATCGGCGCGGTCCATATCAGCCAGGCCTTGGCGCCGCTGGCGCGCTCGCTCGACTACGACGTGACCGTGGTCGATCCGCGCGCCGCGTTTGCAAGTCCCGAGCGGTTTCCCGACGTGCCGCTGGTCGCGGAATGGCCCGACGTCGCGCTGCCGCCGCTCAATGTCGATCACTACACGGCATTCGTCGCGGTCACCCACGATCCGAAGATCGACGATCCCGCGCTGCTGCACGCCTTTGAGCGCGATTGCTTCTATATCGGCGCACTCGGCTCGCGGAAGACTCACGCCAAGCGCGCCGAACGGCTGCGCGCGCAAGGCGCCAAGGACAGCGACATCGCGCGCATCCATGCGCCGATCGGCCTCGATATCGGCGCGGTGTCGCCGTCTGAGATCGCGGTGTCGATCATGGCCGAGATCACCGCGCAACTGCGCCTGTCTCCAAAAGAAAAAGAAGAAGCGGCATGAAGTTCGGTCCCGCCAGTCCGGCCGACGCGATTGGCGGCGTCACCGTGCACACGCTCCGTCAAGGCGCGCTGGTGCTCAAGAAAGGCACCACGATCGGCCCCGAGGAAGTCGAGGCGCTGACCAAAGCCGGCGTCAAGGACGTCGTCGTGGTGCGGCTGGAGGAGGGCGATGTCTCCGAGGACGTCGCGGCCGCCAGCATCGCGCGAGCCGTGGCGGGCGAGGGCGTCAATGTCGAGCGCGCCTTCACCGGCCGCGCCAATCTGTTCGCGGCCCAACCGGGCGTGCTGATGGTGGACCGCGCCGCGGTCGACCGCATCAACGGCGTCGACGAGGCGATTACCTTTGCGACGCTCGCGGCGTTCAAGCCTGTGGTCGAAGGCGAGATGATCGCGACCGTCAAGCTGATCCCGTTCGGCGTCGAGGCGAAGCTGTGCGATGCCGCCGTTGCGGTCGCAGGCCACGACGCGCTACGCATCGCGCCCTACACGATCAAGAAAGTCGGCGTGGTCTCGACGCTGCTGCCGGGACTGGCGCCCAAGGTGATCGACAAGACCCTGCGCGTCACTGCGGAGCGATTGGCGCCGGCCGGAGCTGCAATCATCGCCGAGCGCCGCGTGCCGCATGACGAGACCGTGCTCGCCGCCTCGATCAAGGAGTTGCTCGCGCTCGGCGCCGAACTCGTCATCGTGTTCGGGGCTTCGGCGATCGCCGACCGGCGCGACGTGATCCCGGCCGCGATCACCACGATCGGCGGCGCCATCGAGCATTTCGGCATGCCGGTCGATCCCGGCAATCTGCTGTTGATCGGTAGCGCTGGCGGCGTGCCGGTGCTGGGCGCGCCGGGCTGCGCGCGCTCGCCGGTCGAGAACGGTTTTGACTGGGTGCTGATGCGGCTGCTCGCCGGCATCAAGGTCTCGCGGTCCGACCTCACCGGCATGGGCGTCGGCGGACTGCTGATGGAAATCGTGACCCGGCCGCAGCCGCGCACCGTTCCCGATACCGAAGGCAACCGCAACGTCGCGGCAATCGTGCTCGCCGCGGGGCGTTCGACCCGGATGGGCGGCCCCAACAAGCTGCTCGCCGAACTCGACGGCAAGAAGCTGGTGCGGATCGTCACCGAGCAGGCGCTGGCGTCCAAAGCATCGGAGGTGATCGTCGTCACCGGGCATCAGGCCGACCTCGTCGAGCAGGCGCTGAAGGGCCTCAAGGTGAAATTCGCCCGCAATCCGGATTTCGCCGGCGGACTTGCCAGCTCGGTGAAAGCGGGGATATTGGCGGTGTCGGACAAGACCGACGGCGCCATCGTCTGCCTCGGCGACATGCCGCTGATTTCGTCCTCGTTGATCGACCGCCTGATCGAAGCCTTCGAGCCCGATCGCGGCCATCTGATCACGGTCCCGGTCAGCGACGGCAAACGTGGCAATCCGGTGCTGTGGTCCCGGCGCTTCTTCCGGGAATTGATGACGCTCGACGGCGACATCGGCGCCCGTCATCTCATCGCCAAGCACGCCGAGGCGGTCGCCGAAGTCGCGGTCGAAGGCAATAGTGCCTTCCTCGACATCGACACCCCGCAGGCGCTGGAAGCGGCGCGGCGGGGGTGACCCCATCCGCCGCCGCCGCGGTTGTCGCTGGACCTTTCAACCCGTCATTCACCATCTGGAAACGACCCCCCGGTAGATTCGCCGCCGGACTTTGGGGGATTTCCGTCTTGATCATTTCCACCGCCGCCGCGCAGCGCCGCGCGCTGACTATTCTTGTCCTGACATTGCTGCTCGGCGCCTCGCGTGTCATCGCGGATAACTTTGTCAGAGAGGCCCACGCCGCCGGAGCGTTCGCGGTCGGCAAATGCGGCGCCTACGGCCAGGCCTATGATTACCCGGCGGAAGCGGCAGCCCGCGCGGCCGCGCTAAAACAATGCAAGGGCGAGTGCACGATGGTGACCATGAAGCGCGCCTGTGCCGCGTTGTCGGTCGACATGGCCAACCCCTGCGGCGCCCATGGCTATGCTGTCGCGCCGAAGATCTCGACCTCGCTCAATGCCGCGACCAGGAAATGCTACGAGTTCGGCGGCAAGGAATGCGTGATCCGCGCGTGGGCCTGCGACGCCAAGGGGTAGCGCGCAATCGTAGCCCGGATGAGCGAAGCGACATCCGGTTTCGCAGCGATCCCGCATGTCGCTTCGCTCATGCGGGCTACTGGCACCGATTTGGCCGCAAGCAATGCGTGATCCGCGCCCGGGCCTGCGACGCCGGGGCTGGTCCTGGTCGGTGCAATTCCGCTAGATTTGCGCCATGCAATTCGACACCAAGATCGCGGTCGTGATCCGCAACGACCTGGAAGCCTGGCAGAAGCTCAACGTCGCATCCTTTCTTTCAGGCGGCATCGCGGCTTCCTTTCCCGAATGTATCGGCGAGAATTACGAGGACGGGTCGGGGACCAAATATCTGCCGCTGATCGGCCAGCCGATCCTGATCTACGGCGCCGAGCGCGCCGCGCTGTCGCGGGCGCTCGAGCGCGCGCTGGCGCGCAACGTGGTTCCCGCGCTTTACACCGAGGACATGTTCACCACCACGCATGATGCGGCCAACCGCGAGGTGGTGAGGGCGGTAGCGCGCGCCGATCTCAACCTCGTTGGCTTGGCCATCCGCGCCGAGCGCAAGGTGGTCGACAAGATTGTCGACGGGCTGAAGTTCCATAGCTGAGCGCGCGAGGTCGTCGTCACGCGGTCGTCATGCAAATCGGTCCTGAACCCGTCCGTTCACGCGAACCCAAGGGCGGCTGGCGATCATCTTGTATATCGGGTTGAGGTGTGGTGGACGCCGTGCCCGCAACCGCTTGAACTCTTTTTCTCAATATAACATTGTGTCCGGATATGGTCTGCTTTCTTGCTTTGGAGCGAGCCAGGCTGGTAGCTGGATTTCAAGCGATGCGACGGAACTATTGGATGTTGGCGGGTTGCGCCGTGCCGATCTATTTCGCATTGGCGACCTGGCTGTCCTACGCGCGCGACCCCGGGATCGTGGTGCCTAACGTGCGTGGCGAAAGGCATCAGCTGATGCCACCGTTCCTCCCGCTTACTCCAGGTTCCAATTTTGCCATGATCAGCATTGACCCTTGGTTCGGTAAGTTCGCGGACGTTGCAGGGCTGCACGATTCCAGTTCACCGATCGTGCTCTACGAGGATGACAAGCTGCTCGGTCCCGCTCACTCCACGCCGCATGCCGAGATCGCCACTCTCGGCCATGGACGCTTTTCGCACTGGAAAGGCAACTTTTCCGTTTTTGTGTTCTCCTCCAGCGACAATACAGATCCCCGCACCAATGGCCGTACCTACTGGGCGGTGAAACCGCCGGACCTTGCGAAGTCCGGAGTCGCGGCCAACGTGCCTTGAGCGAAGGCAGCTTCTCCCTGGGCCGTCGGGTGCGCTGAAGGGAGGGAACGTTCACCGGTCTCTCCCTCACGCCAATCAGTGATTTGCTCGACGGCGCAAGCCCTCGCCGCGAGAACGCGGCTATGCGCCGGCCCGCAATACGAGACCATCGCGCTGACCGCTCTGATGCTGTTGGCCACGAGCATCGCCGTGACGCGCTTTCGGCGCACGCTCGATTGAGGCAGAATGCGGCAGGGTTGATTATCGTCATTCCGGGGTGCCGCGTCAGCGACGAACCCGGAATCTCGAGATTCCAGGTTCGATGCTTCGCATCGCCCTGGAATGACTGGGGCGGGGGAAATGATCGGATTCTCGGGCAAGCAGAAGACTCAGGATTCGACCGTATCGGTTGACTTCCACCATGCCCTGATGCGGGAAGTGATGACCACGGAGCTACTCCGCATCAAGGTGCTGATCGGCACGGTGGTGCTGTTTTCCGTTATCCTCTGGATCCTGTATTTCGCCGAGGCCGAGGCGCTCACCCGCGTCTGGCACGGCCGTATCACGCCGGCCTATCTTTTTTCCATCCTCCTTCCGTTCGTCGCGTTCGAATTGTGGGTGCACGCTGCGATTACCCGGCACATGCGGCAGGGGCGCGATCTGCCGGTCATCAGGCGCTACCTCGGCGCGCTGATCGAGACATCGATGCCGACGGCGGTGCTGGCGCTGCATATCGACAGGATGGGACCGGCGGCTGCGCTCGGCTTCGTGGCGCCGTTGATCTATTTCATCTTCATCATCACATCGACGTTGCGGCTCGATTTCTGGCTGTCGACCTTCACTGGGTTTGTCGCGGCGGCCGAGCTGTTCTGGATGGCGATGTACTATCACGCCGATCCCGCGCCGGACCTGTTCTATCACGCGGCCCGCAGCTTCGTGATTCTGGTCGGCGGTATCCTTGCAGGTGCGGTCGGCATGCAGCTGCGGCGGCAGTTCGGGGCCAGTATCCTCGCCGCCACGGCACGCGACCGCATCACCAATCTGTTCGGCCAGCACGTCTCGCCGCAGGTGGTCGAGCGGCTGATGGCGGAGGGCGCCGGCACCGGGAGCGACATCCGCCGTGTCGCGGTGATGTTCGTCGACTTCCGCAGCTTCACCGCAAGCGCTCGCACCCGCTCGCCGCAGGAGGTGGTGGATCGGCTCGACGGCGCGTTTGCCGTGCTGGTCGAGATCCTCGATCGCCATGGCGGCATCGTGAACAAGTTTCTCGGCGACGGCTTTCTCGCGCTGTTTGGCGCACCGTTCGAGTCCGAAGACGCCGCACAACACGCGGTCGCCGCGGCGCGCGAAATGCTGACGGCCAATGAGCGCGTCAACGCCGCTTCGGGCTGGCCGCTGCGCATTGGCATCGGCATCCATGTCGGCGAGGTCGTCGCCGGCAATATCGGTTCGCCGCGGCGCAAGGAATACACCGTGATCGGCGATACCGTGAACTTCGCCGCCCGGCTCGAAGCGCTCAACAAGGACCTCGGCTCGCAATTCCTGATCTCGGCCGCGGTGCGCGATGCCCTCGGTGACGATGGCAGCGATGCCGTGCCGCGCGGCGAGGTGCCGGTGAGGGGGTACGAGCACCCGGTACCGGTCTGGCAGTTGGGGTAGGCATACGAGAGGTAATTTGGTAGTGATTGACGCGAATTCTTATATTCATATAGATGACTAGATGAACTCGGCCATCGACGACCGCCTGCCGCGCTACCAGCGTCTTCGCGACGACCTGGCTGCGCGCATCAACCGCAACGAATGGCGTCCGGGCGACCCGATCCCGTCGGAGGCCGAACTCGGCGCGCATTACGGCGTCGCCATCGGTACCGTGCGCAAGGCGATCGATCAGCTCGTCAGCGACGGCGTGCTGGAGCGCCAGCAGGGGCGCGGCACCTTCGTCCGCCGCGCGCGGTTCAACTCCTCGCTGTTCCGCTTCTTCCGCTTCCAGTCCGAAAGCGGCGAGCGCCGCGTGCCGCGGAGCCGCATCCTGCGCCGGAAGTCCGTGCCGGCGACCTCGGCGGTCGCGTCGGCGTTGCGGCTTCCCGTCGGCGAGCCCGTCATCAGCCTGTCGCGCCTGCGTCTGATCGACGATGTGCCGCTATTGGCCGAGGAGATCTGGCTGCAGAGATCGCGCTTCGAGGCGATCCTTGCGCTCGAGACCGCAGAATTCGGCGACCTGCTTTATCCGCTCTATGAGGATCGCTGTGGCCAGATCGTGGTCTCGGCCGACGAAATCCTCACCGTCGAGATCGCCACCGAGATGCAATCGCGCCTGCTGCGGCTGGAAGCGAGTGCGCCATTGATCGTGATCGAGCGTCTCGCCTTCGATATCGAGCGCAGGCCGATCGAATGGCGCCGCTCGCGCGGGCCGGCCGATCGGTTCCGCTACCACGCCGAGATCAGGTGAGCGCGGCATCCAAACCAGACGACAGAAAAAACAACGACAGAAAAAATCAAGGGGAGAAATAATGTTAAACTGGTACAGCGAATGCTCGCCGCTCGAACGGCGCACGTTCTGGGCAAGCTTTGGCGGTTGGGGCCTCGACGCGCTCGACGTCCAGATGTTCAGCCTCGCCATTCCGGCGCTGATCGCAGCCTTCGGGATCAGCAAGGCGGACGCCGGCCTGCTCGGCTCGGTCACGCTGTTCTTCGGTGCGTTCGGCGGCTGGCTCGGCGGTGCGCTTGGCGATCGCTTCGGACGGGTGAGGGCGCTGCAGATCACGGTTGCAACCTTTGCGCTGGCGACCTTCGCCTCCGCCTTCGCCATGACCTACACCCAGCTCGTCATCCTGAAAGCGATCCAGGGCATCGGCTTCGGTGCCGAATGGGCCTGCGGCGCGGTGCTGATGGCCGAGATCATTCGCCCCGAGCATCGCGGCAAGGCGCTCGGTGCCGTGCAAAGCGCCTGGGCGGTCGGCTGGGGCGCTGCGGTGCTGCTCTCGGCACTCGTCTTCACCTACGCGCCGCCGGACATCGCCTGGCGGATCCTGTTCGCGGCGGGGCTGGTGCCGGCGCTGCTGATCCTCTACATCCGCCGCGGACTGAAGGAGCCGCCGCGCGCCGCGTCGCGCGAGGCCGCGCCGCCGTTCTTCGCGACACTTGCCGGAATCTTTCACCGCGACGTCTTGCGTTCCACGCTGATCGGCGGCTTGTTCGGCATCGGCGCCCATGGCGGCTATTCGGCGCTGACGACCTTCCTTCCGACCTATCTGCGCGAGGTACGGCATCTCTCGGTGTTGGGCTCCAGCGCCTATCTCGCCGTGATCATCGCAGCCTTCTTCTGCGGCTGTGTGGTGTCGGGCGTCATCAGCGACCGGCTTGGGCGCCGCGCCAACGCGGCGCTGTTCGCGGCCGCCTGCGTGGTGACCGTGCTGGTTTATATCTTCGCGCCGCTGACCGACCAGCAGATGCTGGTGCTCGGCTTTCCGCTCGGCTTCTTCTCGGCCGGCATCCCGGCGAGCATGGCCGCGCTGTTCAGCGAGCTCTATCCGGCCGGCGTTCGCGGCACCGGCGTCGGCTTTTGCTACAATTTCGGCCGCGTCATCTCCGCGGCATTTCCGTTCCTGGTCGGCTTCCTCGGCGATCGCATCGGCCTCGGTCCGGCGATCGGAATCGACGCCGCGTTTGCCTATTCGCTGGTGCTGATCGCGGTGCTGATGCTGCCGGAGACCCGGGGCAAGGTCTTCGAGCAGGCCGCCGTCGGCACACGCGCGTAATGATGAGGGACGAATATGTCATCGCACAAACATGGTATGACGCGGCGCCGGTTTGCCGCGGGATTTGTCACAGCTCTGTCGGCGACCGGCTTGAGCAAAGTCATGGCTGATCCGCGACTATCGATCGATACCCATTCTCACGTCTTTCATCGCGGGCTGAAGCTCGCGCCCGGCCGGCGCTATGCGCCGGACTACGACGCACCGCTCGATCTCTATCTGCAACAGCTCGACCAGAAGGGCATGACCAACGGCGTGCTGGTGCAGCCGAGCTTCCTCGGCACCGACAATTCCTATCTCGTCGAGTGTCTGAAGGCGACGAATGGCCGCTTGCGCGGCATCGCCGTGGTCGATCCCGTTGTCCCGCCGGATGAGCTTCGTGCGCTCGACCGCGCGGGCATCGTCGGCATCCGCCTCAATCTGGTCGGCCAGCCGCTGCCCGATCTGATGCTTCCGGAGTGGAAGGCCCTGCTGGCGTCGATCAAGCAGATCGGTTGGCAGGTCGAGATCCAGCGCAACGCCAGCGATCTCGCGACGCTGGTGCCAAAACTGCTCGACCACGGCGTGAACGTCGTGCTCGATCACTACGCGTTGCCGGATCCGAAGCTCGGCGTCGCCGATCCCGGCTTCGAGTCCGTTCTCAAGCTCGGTGCGTCGCGCAAGGTGTGGGTCAAGATATCGGCGCCCTATCGCAACGGCGCGGCCGGTGAACAGTTCGCCAAGCAGGCCTATCCGTTGCTGCGGACCGCCTACGGCCTCGACCGGCTGTTATGGGGCAGCGACTGGCCGCACACCCAGTTCGAGAAGACGGAGAGCTATGCGAAGAACCGCAAATTTCTCGACGAGCTTGTCACCGATGCCGATGAGCGCGCGCGCATTCTCGCATCGCCGCGCGAGTTGTTTCGATTCTAGCCCACGCGATTGCACCGAGTGCTCTGAAGAGCGTGGTTTTGGCCGTGGTATGGTAGCCGCGATCCGGCCGATGATGGCTGGAGTGGCATGAGGACGAGCAAGATGCAGCGGCGCTATATTACTGTCGACGTGTTTACCGACCGGGCCTTCGGTGGCAATCCGCTCGCCGTGGTGCTCGACGCCGGTGGGCTGTCGACGGCGCAGATGCAGGCGATCGCGACCGAGTTCAACTATTCCGAGACGACCTTCGTGCTGCCGCCGCAGGATTCCGCCAATGATGCGCAGGTTCGTATCTTCACGATGCTCAGGGAAATTCCGTTCGCCGGCCATCCCAATGTCGGCACCGCCTTCGTGCTGGCAACGCAGGCGGCGAGCGTGCCGGCGCGGTTGAAATTCGAGGAGAAGGCGGGGCTCGTGCCGGTCGAAATCCTGTCGGAGCAGGGCAGGGTGACCGGTGCCGAGCTGACGGCGCCGCAGACGCTGCAGCGGATCAACGAGGTCAGCGCGGTCGAGGCCGCTGCTTATCTCTCGCTGTCGGCAAGCGATGTGAAGACCGACCGACATGCGCCGCAGGTCGTCTCGGTCGGCCTGCCGTTCCTGGTCGTCGAGATCGCCTCGCGTGAGGCGCTGAAGCGCGCGAAGCCCGATCCGGCGGCCTTCGCCGCGGCATTGCCGCGCATCGGGCGCGACGTCGTCTATTTCTATACCCGCGATATCCCCGCAAGCGAGCAGCCACTCGATTTGCAGGCGCGCATGTTCCATCCCGGCGCGAGCGGCTTTTCCGAAGATCCGGCCACCGGCAGCGCGACCGCAGCGGCCGCAGGCTTGCTTGCCGATATCGATGCCACGCGCGACGGCGAACTGCGGTTGCGGATCGGGCAGGGCGTCGACATGGGCCGGCCGAGCCTGCTGCTGACGCGGGTGCGCAAAGAGCGTGGCACCGTGACGTCGGTGCATATCGGCGGCAGCTGCGTGAAGATGATGGAAGGGACGCTGAACGTATCTGGTGAGGCGTAGCTAAAGCATGATCCGGAAAAGTGTGAAGCGGTTTTCCCTCGCGACAAACGCGGAGCGTTTGCGCGGAGATCTAAAGCGCGATGATGATTCAAGCCAATCTCATCGCGCTTTAGACCTGCGGCGCCGCCAAATTCTCCACCGTCACGCCGTCGCGATCCTCGATGATCTCCGCGATCCATTGCCGGTGGCAGTGCGAATGGTCGCGCTCGTAGCAGAGGATGCAGACGGGGCCGGACTTCTTCACCAGCGACGACAATTCGTCGAGTTCTTCCCTGGCCTGTGTCGTCTTCAGGTGAGCCGAATAAATCTTGTGTAGCAGCTCGTATTGCCCGCTGCGCGCCGCCTCGCGGCCGTTCTTCGGCGTGCCCAGGCCGCGCAGGTGCAGGTATGCGATGCCGCGCTCGTCGAGGCCGGCAGCGAGCTGGTTCTTGGAGAAGCCCGGCCGCCGCGACGACGCGATCGCGCGGACGTCGACCAGCAGCTTGACGCCGGCCTGTTGCAATTCATCGAGCACCGCCTTCGACGGCGTCTGCTCGTAGCCGATGGTGAACAGCTTCCTTGCCTTCGCCATCGCTACCTCGCCTATTTCACGCGTTCGATCAATTCCATCGCACCGGCCGGCGCGCGGATCTTGCCCTCATGGATCACATAGGCGAACACATCGCGCGGCGCCTTCTTCGGCTTGGTCTTGTCGACCCGCGGCAGGTCATCCGGCTCGCTGCCTCCGGCCCAGTCCTGAAATCGCTTGGCCCAGGCATCGAGCTGCTTCGGCGGATAGCAGGTCTTGAGCTCGTCATCGCCCTTCTGCAGCCGCGCATAGACGAAGTCGCCGGCGACGTCGGCGATTGCCGGATATTTGCCGTGCTCGGCGAACACCACCGGCGTCTCGAATTCGCGGATCAGGGTGACGAATTCCGGGACGCAAAAGCTGTCATGCCTGACCTCGACGACATGGCGCAACGCGCGGCCCTCGAGCTTGCGCGGCAACAGCTCGAGGAACTTGCCGAAATCGGCGCCGTCGAACTTCTTGGTCGGCGCGAACTGCCACAGCACCGGCCCGAGCCGGTCCTTCAACTCCAGCACGCCCGAATCATAGAAGCGTTTCACGGAATCGCCGGCCTCGGCCAGCACGCGGCGGTTGGTGGCAAAGCGCGGGCCCTTCAGCGAGAAGATGAAGCCATCAGGCACCTCGCTCGCCCATTTGCGGAAGCTTTCCGGCTTCTGCGAACCGTAATAGGTGCCGTTGATCTCGATCGAGGTCAGCTTCGACGCCGCGTAGGCGAGCTCCTTCGATTGCACGAGTTTATCCGGATAGAACACCCCGCGCCACGGCTCGAAGGTCCAGCCGCCGATGCCAATGTAGATGTTGCCTGCGTCTGTTTTTGTCGGTTTGTTGGGAGCTTTGGCCACGACTGCACTCATCGCGAGGAAGGAACGGAGTTGAGAGTAGTCAAAATAATCGTGATTGGCCAGTTTGCCAGAATTGCATGGCCGGGCGCTTATCGTGGCCACCGGTCTTGGTTAGAATGCTGAAAACCGGGAGAAATGAAAATGCGCATGCTGGTTGCCATCCTCTTGATCATGTCCTCTGCCGCTGTTGCCGACGAGGTCGATGATGCGCACAAGCTCGCCATCACCGGCCGCGACGATTACTGGAATTGCCTCGCCCGCGAATACCCCCGCGACAGCAACAAGGCGATGTCCGACCAGGAGTTCACTACGCTGATTGCCTCCGTCTGTCCGTCGGAGCGGCAGAATTTCCGGGTCTCGCTGATCGACTTCCTGTCGTTGCAGTTTCCCAAGGAAGAACCAGACGCGCATCTTTCGACCGCCAATCGCGCTATCGAGCTCGCCCAGAAGGACATCGTCACCGCCTTCGCCCGGCGCCGGGCCGCGGTCAAATAGGTGTCCAAATCCTGTTGCGGGTGGCCGATTTTTGATATCAATCCGCGCACAGGCGAGGGGGACGATCCGGCATGAATTCACAATCGACCGCAGGCTTCTTGGGCGCAGTGGTCGCGGCCATCGCGCTGGCGGCAGCATTTATCTACGGGCCGTCGCCGAGCCAGATCCGCAATCCGGCCAAATCAGCCACAGTGCAGCAGGCGACCCCCGCCACGGAGGCAGCACCAGTGGCCCCGGCGCCGCGGGGCCCGGTGATCCGCGAAGTCCCGAACAATTAGCCCGCCACGTTGGTGGCCCCTTGCGGACCGCCTCGGGACTTCCTATATAGCTCGTAACGGCGACGTTGCAGCTTTCAAGGGCTCCGGCGCCGGGACGACCACGAATGGTAGGCTGCGCCGGATGTACGCGCGCCCCTTGTTCGTGGTCGTTGGCATTTTCAGGGGAATTTTGCCCCGTTTTCCCACCTTCCGAGAGGTGTCTCGGCTTGCCCGCCTTGGCAGCAGGGGAGGCTGCGGTTATACGCTGGCGCTCATGAATGACGCCATCAAGCCGGGCCCCGAAACCCCGTCGCAGGCCACCGGTTTGCTGCAACTTTCGGTCGTCGTCCCAACCTTCAACGAACGCGACAATGTCACGGTGCTGTACCGGCGGCTCGACGCGACGTTGAAGGACGTGTCCTGGGAAGTCATCTTCGTCGATGACAATTCGCCTGATGGAACCTGGGACGTGGTACGCGGTCTGTCGCGGCAGGATTCTCGCGTGCGCTGCATCCGCCGCGTCGGCCGGCGCGGCCTGTCCGGCGCCTGCATCGAGGGTATCCTGGCCTCGAGCGCACCCTATGCCGCGGTGATCGACGCCGACCTGCAGCATGACGAGAGCCAACTCCCGAAAATGGTCGCGCTGCTGCAGAGCGGCGAGGCCGAACTCGTGGTCGGCAGCCGCTACATCGAGGGCTACAAGGCGGAAGGCTTCAACAAGCAGCGCGCCGGCGCCAGCGCCGTCGCCACCGAGATCGCCCGCCGCGCGCTCAAGGTCGAGATCGCCGATCCCATGAGCGGCTTCTTCATGATTCGCCGCGACCGTTTCGAGCAACTCGCGCCGCAACTGTCGACGCAGGGCTTCAAGATCCTGCTCGACGTGGTCGCGACCGCGCAAGGCAAGCTGCGCGCGGTCGAAATTCCCTACACCTTCGGCGCCCGCCAGCATGGCGAGAGCAAGCTCGACTCCATGGTCGCGTTCGACTTCCTCGGCCTCGTGCTGGCGAAGCTGACGCACGACGTGATCTCGCTGCGCTTCCTGTTGTTCGCGATGGTCGGTGCCATCGGCCTGCTGGTGCATTTCGCCGTGCTGTTCATTGCGCTGAAGGTCTTCGGCGCGCCGTTCGCGGAAGCGCAGGCCAGTGGCGCGATCATTGCCATGACCAGCAACTTCATTCTCAACAACTTCCTGACCTACCGCGACCAGCGGCTCAAAGGGCTTGCGATCGTGCGCGGCCTTCTGCTGTTCTATCTCGTCTGCAGCGTGGGCCTGCTCGCCAATGTCGGTGTCGCGTTCTCGGTCTACGACCAGGAGCCGATCTGGTGGCTGGCGGGGGCTGCCGGCGCGCTGATGGGCGTGGTCTGGAACTACGCGATGTCCGGGCTGTTCGTCTGGCGCAGGCGATGATTTCGGTATGAACGCGAACGAGGCGCGGCTCGCCCTCAACACCGCTCTCGCGGTCTGCGCGCTGGTCGCGCTACGACTGGCGGCCGCGGCCTGGACGCCGCTGACCTTCGACGAAGCCTATTACTGGATGTGGTCGAAGGCGCTGGCCGGCGGCTATTACGACCATCCGCCGATGGTGGCGATTGTGATCCGGCTCGGCACGCTGATCGCGGGTGACACGCCGCTCGGCGTGCGGCTGGTATCGATCCTGCTCGCGTTGCCGATGAGTTGGGCGATTTATCAGTCGGCCGCGATCCTGTTCGGCGGCCGCCGCGTTGCCGCGAGCGCAACGATCCTGCTCAACGTCACGCTGATGGCCGCGGTCGGCACATTGGTCGTGACGCCGGATGCGCCGCTTCTGGTCGCCGCAAGTTTGCTGTTGTTCTCGCTTGCCAAGGTGCTGGAGAGCGGCCGCGGCGCCTGGTGGCTTGCGGTCGGCGCCAGCGCGGGCGCGGCGCTGTTATCGAAATACACCGCGCTGTTCTTTGGCCCGGCGATCCTGATCTGGCTTGCGATGGTGCCGAAGCTGCGGCGCTGGTTCCTGTCGCCCTGGCTTTATCTCGGCGGACTGGTCGCGCTCGCGATGTTCGCGCCGGTCATCCGCTGGAATGCCGATCATCAATGGGTGTCCTTCATCAAGCAGATGGGCCGCGCCCGGATCGAGGATTTCCGGCCGGTCTTCATCGCCGAACTGATCCCGACCCAGTTCGCGTTTGCGACGCCGCTGGTCTTCATCCTTGGCGTGATGGGGCTCTATGCGCTCTCTCAGCGCCGGGCCGGCGCAATGGGCGCGCGGGTGCTGGTCAACACGATGTTCTGGACCATCGTCGTCTATTTCGCCTGGCATGCGCTGCATGCGCGGGTCGAGGCCAATTGGCTCGCGCCGGTCTATCCGGCGTTTGCGGTCGCCGCTGCAGTCGCCGCGATCCAGGTGCAATGGGCGCCGCGCGAGCAGCGTACCGTCGATTTCTGCCGGCGCTGGGCGGTGCCGGGTGGCCTGGTGCTGTTCGCGCTGCTGATCGTGCAGGCCAACACCGGGGTGCTCTCGGGTTATCGCCGCGACGCCACCGTGCGCAGCGTCGGCGTCGGCTGGCGCGAACTCGCCGATGAGATCGAGGCGGCGCGCGTCCGCGTCGGTGCGACCTGCGTCCTGGCGCCCGATTATGGCACCACCGGCTGGCTCGCGTTCTATCTCCCCAAGGGGACATGCGTCGCGCAGCAGGGGCAGCGCATCCGCTGGATCAACCTGCCGGAGCCGGGCCCGGCGCAGTTGTCCGGCAAGCTTCTATATGTGCACGAGGTCGGCCAAACCGTGCCGTCGTCAATGCGCGACAACTTCGCTCGCATCGAGACCGTCGCGGAAGCCAAACGGATGCGCGGGCCGTTGACCATCGAGACCTACGCGCTCGACCTGCTGGAGGGGCCGAAAGGCGACGTGCTCGACCGCTCGCCCCCGCCAGAGCTGCAGTAGGGACCGAGGCAATTCTTGCGAAATCCCCGCGTGACTACGGGGTGGTCTGCAATGAAATTCTCCGCGCTTTCGCCGCTCCGCGCCCGACCAGTCATGGTCTGCCCGAATGTCCCACGATGAGACAAAAATTCCGTTTTTGCGATCGAATGTGATCTTAAAAAAGCCCGATGCCGCAGGCACTTCGCCTGTCGCAGGGGATCGCATCCGGTTAAGTCGCATTTAACTAAAAGCCTCCTTAATGGCCGTCCGCGCCCCTGCGAGACGCTGAGCCGAAGCATCATTCGGCGCCCAGTCGAGCGAGGGACTTAGGTGGAACTGTTTCGGGCGGGCGTATGAGTACGAGTGCAAGTGCGTATCTTCTTGGGGCCCCCAGCCGCAAGAAATCTTCCCGGAAGATTCTCCCCCAGCATTTCCTCGGCAGCGCCGCTGTTGCGGGACTGGTGCTTGGCTGCGCCTGGACGGTCTACGCCAATATCTTCGCGGCCAGCGTCTATCCGTCGGTGAGCAACGCGGCGTTCGACGCGCCGGTGGCCAAGCGGCCCGTTACGGTCGCTGCGCGGCCCGCGCCGCCCTCGTTCAACGATGTGTTCGCATCGCTGGCGCAGCCATCGGCTTCCGGGAAAGCCGAGGCCGCGAACTCCGAGGCCGCCACGCCTTCGCTTATGTTTAACGAAAGGTTTGCCGCAGCCGCGCCGGACAGCGTGGCGCCCAGCGTCATAGCCGACGCCACGCCGCAGACCGATGCGGTCAAGCCGGCCAATACGCCGAAGGTTGCTGAAGCACCGAAGCCCGCAGCCACCTCGAGGCATGCCGAGGCGTCGAAGCCGCTTCCCGCGCCGAAGTCCGTGGAGGCCGCAAAGAAAGAAGCCGCGGCCAACCTGCAGGTCGCGCTCAATACGCCACCGACCGCGTCCGTCGAGACCAAGTCAGTTGACTCCAAAGCCGCCGAGGCAAAACCGACCACAAAATCCGGCAGCGTCACGGTGCGTAGCATGGCCGCGCGTGCCAAGGCCGCCGTGCTGTCGATCGCGTCGAACGAGCGGCAGACCATGGTCGAGAAGCTGTGGGGCAAGCGCGAGTCGAGCGGCGGGCTGCTTGCCTTCGCGTCCGCCGATGCCAACGTCACCGGCAGCATTCCTTCGACGCTCGACCAGAACCCGATGCTGGGCGGCTCGCCGCCCTATGATCGCCAGACTGCGGTCTACGACATCTCGGCCAGGATCGTGTACCTGCCCGACGGCACAAGGCTCGAGGCGCATTCGGGCCTCGGCTCCAGGCTCGACGATCCGCGTTCGGCTCCTCTGAGGATGGTCGGCGTGACGCCGCCGCACATTTACGAGCTGAAACCGCGCGAAGCGCTGTTCCACGGCGTGCCGGCGCTGCGGCTCAATCCGATCGGCGGTGAGGGCAAGATCTTCAACCGCGCCGGCCTGCTCGCGCACACCTTCATGCTGGGTCCGAACGGCGACTCCAACGGCTGCGTCTCGTTCAAGGACTACTACGCATTCCTCGACGCCTACCGCAACAAGGGCATCCGCCGCCTCGCGGTGCTGGCAAGGGTTCAGTAGCCGACCGATTTTTTTGGGACGGCTTGCGCGCCTCAGCCGCCGCTTGGCGGCATGGCCTCGACTTTCAAGTCAAAGGTCTCCATCTCGTCCAGCAGAGCCTGTGCCAGCCCCTTCTGCTGATCCGGCAGTCCGCGATTTCGCGCGGCCTTTTCGAGTGCAAACGTCGCTTCCATGTGGATGCGGAAATGCGCGGTGTTTTGTTCGACGCCGGTCCCAGTGGACGTGTCGCCGAACACGACCTCGTGGCAGCGCGTCACCGATCGCGACGTGAAGGCGCGGCAGGACAGCGGCCGCACCTCGTAGACGGAGCAGCGATCGTCGCTGCCGAGCAGGGGACAGCGCAGGCGCAGTTTGGTCGGGTCAGGCGCTTCGCGTGTCGCGACGGCGGACACTTTCAATCTCTCACGCAACGTCTCGCGATCGGCGGGCGTAAAATGTGTGGCGATGTGTTCCGTCATTACGGCGGCCGTTCCGGGTGGCACCTGGACATAGAGATGGCAGCAGGCGGCGCAGCCGCTGCTGCAGGCAGTGGCCGGCTGGTTCGGAATGTTGTGGCGAAATCCGGCCGCCGCGGCATCGGCAAGGGCTGCGGCATCGCGGGCCGCCTCGGCGAGGCTGTCCGCCCGTTCGAGCACGACGCCATAGGCGCTGCGCAGATCTTCGAAGATGCCCTCGTAGCGGCCGGACAGTGATCGCATCAAGGTGCCGACTTCGGCGATGTCGTCCGATATGAAGTCGATGGCGTCCTGTGCGCTCATGCCGCTGATCCGATTCGTCCCCTGTATAGGCCGCGAATCAGTCGGACGTCACGACCAATGCCGATCGAGCCGCTTCAACGCACCGGATCGATCGGTGTCGTCAGGCCGAGGCGTGCCTCAATCGCCTCCGCCGCCTCAAGACATTGATCCTCCCGAAAACGCCGACCGGTGACCAGCACGCCGATGGGCAGTCCGGTGGTTTTATCCTGTCCGGCCGGGACACAGGCTGACGGCAGCCCAAGCAGGTTCGCCGGGACCACCGGACGCATCAGCTCCTTGGCATCAGCGGCTCCGCCTGCTGTGGCCGAATCGACGCCGTGCTCGAATGGCAACTGCGTCCAGGTCGGTGACAGCAACAGCGGCCGTTCCGCCATGAAGGTCGACCAGGCCCGTGCGATGCCGTGGCGCTCGATCATCAGGTTCGACCAGGCAACCGTGTCGGCCAGCGGCGGTACCAGCGTCTGGAAATTCTTCAGGAACGTCATGGCGTCCGCGCCCATGATCTGCGACATCAGATCGAGCGTCGATACGATGTCGCCCATGATCAGGCGCGACCAGCAGCTGATCGCCTGCTCGTAGCGCGGCGGGGCAACCTCTTCCACCGAATAGCCGGCGTCCGCCAATGCCTCTGCCGCACGGCGGACCGTCGCTGCGATCACCGGATCGGTACGTCCACCGGGTGGCTCGGGCAGAACCGCCACACGGATCGGCTGGGTCGCGGCCGGCCCCTCAAATGGCGCATCGATCGACCACGGGTCGCGCGGATGCGCCCCCATCAATACGCGAAACGCAAGCCGCACATCGGCTACGCGGCGCGCCATCGGCCCTTGAACGTTCATCAATTGGACGGCCAGCAAGTTGCCCTCAATCGGTCCGCAATCAGCGTCAGGCACGCGCCCCGCAGACGGGCGGATCGACGCGATGCCGCACGCGTTGGCCGGATTGCGCAGCGAGCCCCCAATGTCATTGCCCAAGCCGATCGGGGTCATGCCGCTGGCAATCGCGGCCGCGTCGCCTCCGCTCGAACCGCCCGCCGTGCGATCCGGATGCCAGGGATTGCGCGTGAGCCCATGCAGCGAGCTGACGGTGTGGATGCGCAGCGCCATGTCCGGCAGATTGGTCCGGCCGATCGGTATCGCGCCGGCGGCACGCATCCGCTCGACAACGGGCGCATCCATCGGAACCACCGCTTGTGCCAGTGCCGGCACGCCCCACGTGGTCGGCAGGCCCGCCATGTCGATGTTCTCCTTGACCGTAAACGGAACGCCATGCAGCGGGCCGATCCTTTCGCCGGCGGCCAACCGCCGGTCAGCCAGATCCGCGTCAGCAAGGGCCTGATCGGCCAGCACCCGGACCACCGCGTTTAGCGCCGGATTGACCGCATCGATGCGAGCCAGGTGTGCGTTCACGACCTCCGCCGAACTCAGTTTTCGCTCCGCAATGCGGCGTGCAAGTTCAGTCGCAGGCAGTTGCCATATCTCGCTCATCGCTCACTCCCGGTTTATCCGGCCCGCGGCGCGGGCTTCGCGTTTCTTGGGTCACCCGAGGGGCCGGATCAGAAGCGACCGATGCCATCTCCGGGGCTGACAATTCCGACAGCATGCATCATTCCGGGCGTGGCTGGAACGGGAGACTCGATTATACTCCGGCAACCCAATCAGCAGTCGAAGCGAATGTGCCCCACGCCGCTCATTGAAACTCCACCGACTTTCGCCACCGAAGCATTCGTCGATGCCGGCGCGGCCGTCGGCCGTCTCGAAGAAATCTACGAGCGCAACACCCGGTTTCTTCGCGACCGATTTGAGGCCTACGTCAACGGCGGACCGATCGCAACACGCGTCCGCGCGTATTATCCGCTGGTGCGCATCACGACATCGTCCCATGCGCGGCTCGACTCGCGTCTAGCCTATGGTTTCGTCGCGGGGCCCGGCGTGCATGAGACCAGCGTCACGCGGCCGGACCTGTTCCGGACCTATCTCACCGAGCAGATCGGCCTGTTGATCAAGAACCACGGCGTGCCGGTCGAGATCGGTGAGTCGAACGAACCGATCCCGATTCATTTCGCCTACCGGCGCGACATCAACATCGAGGCCGCGTTGACCATCGCCGACAGCTCGGCTTTCACGCGGTCGCTGCGCGACGTGTTCGATACGCCGGATCTTGCCGCCATGGACGATGCGATCGCGGACGGCACGTTCGAGCTCGCGCCGGGGGCTCCCGAGCCGCTGGCTTTGTTTCGCGCGGCGCGGGTCGATTACTCCCTGCGCCGGCTTTATCACTACACCGGCACCGATCCGGAGCACTTCCAGAATTTCGTGATCTTCACGAACTACCAGTTCTATGTCGATGCCTTCGCGCAATCGTGCCAGCAACGGCTCGCCGCGGGTGAGGCCGGCCCCGAGGCCTTCGTGGCGCCTGGCAATTTGATTACCCGCAACGCGCGGCTTGGCGGCGGCACCATCGGGACCACGCCGAACCGCGTGCCGCAGATGCCGGCGTTTCATCTTGTCGAACCCGGCTATCGTGGCATCTCCCTGGTCAACATCGGGATCGGTCCGTCGAATGCGCGCAACATCACCGATCATGTCGCGGTGCTGCGGCCGCACGCCTGGCTGATGATCGGGCATTGCGCGGGCTTGAGGAACACGCAGCGGCTCGGCGACTATGTGCTCGCCCATGGCTATGTCCGCGAGGATCACGTGCTCGATCGCGAGTTGCCGCTCTGGGTCCCGATTCCGGCGCTTGCCGAGATGCAAGTCGCGCTCGAGGAGGCGGTCGACGAGGTCACCGGACTGTCCGGCTTCGAGCTGAAGCGGCTGATGCGCACCGGAACGGTCGCAAGCGTCGACAACCGCAACTGGGAGATCAGCGGCCCACAGGTGATCAGGCGGCTGTCGCAATCGCGCGCCGTCGCGCTCGACATGGAGTCGGCGGCGATCGCGGCCAACGGCTATCGTTTCCGCGTTCCCTACGGCACGCTGCTGTGCGTCTCCGACAAGCCGCTGCACGGCGAGATCAAGCTTGCGGGAATGGCCAGCGAGTTCTACCGGCAGCGCGTCGGCCAGCATCTCGAGATCGGGCTGAAGGCGCTCGAACGCCTCAAGCAGCAGGAATCCGAGCGCCTGCATTCGCGCAAGCTGCGCAGCTTTGCGGAAGTCGCGTTCCAGTAGGCGGCGCATGTAAGCCTATCCTCAGCAGTCTTCGATCAAGAGGCATGGACCGCGAAGGACAAAATGCCCGAGCCTGATTTTCAGCCGACGCTCGTCGGCCCTTCCATCACTATTCGCCCCATCACGGTCGGCGACTGGCAGGAGCTGTTTGCGGCCGGCTCCGATCCGAAGATCTGGGAAGTCCATCCGGTACCCGACCGCTACACGGAGCCCCGCTTTCGGACCTTCTTCGATGCGGCGGTGACTTCGAGGATGGCGTTCGTCTTTGTCGACCGATCGACCAACCGCCTGATCGGGTCCAGCCGGTATTACGGTTATACGCCCGCGACCGGTGAGGTCGAGATCGGCTGGACCTTCCTGGCCCGCAGCCATTGGGGCGGCGCTGCCAATCGCGAAGTGAAGCGGCTGATGCTCGATCACGCCTTCACCTTCGCCAATACGGTGGTGTTCTGGGTCGGCGAAGACAATGTGCGGTCGCGCGGTGCGATGACCAAGATCGGCGGCATCCTGCGCGACGCATTGTTCACGCGCGAGCTGTCTGGCGACGAGCCGTACGTGATCCTGGACATCACCAGGGAGCGTTATCTGCAGGGCGGCCGGAAGCTCGTGGAGTGAACCTGTCTCGCGTGATTCCGGAGCGTCCGCCGAACTCGCACCAGGTCAGGTCATGTTGAAGAGCTCGACGCCCGAGACCAGCGTCGCCTTCACGGCCCCCAACTTCTCGATTTCCTCCGCCACACTGACGGACGCGACCGGGGCGATGCCCGTGATCACGCTGATGTAGTCAAATGCGGAGCCCTTGGTCGAGTAGAGCCGGCATTGTCCGCCGGCCTGTCGGACAGCCTTGGTGACGTCGTTGGCGCCGCGCTTCCGGTCGGCGGCGCTTTGCGTTCTGCCTTTCTCCGTGTGGGTGAGCAGGTAGATATAGGTCACCTCATCCTTTTCCTTCGCGGCCCCTTTGGCAATTTCTCTCATAATGCGTTCCTCCAGTATAATTCCGCTCGCGGACGGCCCGATACAATCGAGCCAGTCGGGATGACTGTCAATATTGGTTGACGGAGTTGATCCCCACCATTCCGGCTTATTTATCGTGCGCGCTGACGCGTCAGGTCCTTGAAGGTGAAGTTCAGTTCAGCTCAGCTCAGCTCAGTTCGGTGAGCAGCGTCCTCGCGGCCTTCAGGTCGGGTGCGTCCTGCCCCTCGGTGAACCAGGCGTAAATCGGCGCGAGCAGATCATGAGCCTCGGTTCGCCTGTTTTGCCTGCGCAGCAGGCGCGTCAGGTCAACCGACGCGCGCAGCTCGAAGACCTTCGCGGCTTGCAGACGAGCGACCTCGATCGCGTGACGATAGCCCTGCTCGGAGGCGGCTTGATTGCCAATGGCGTCAAGCAGGCTGCCCCGCAGGCGATGCAATTCGGCTTCGCCGAACCGTTCGTCCGTTGCCTGGATGATCCGTTCGGCTTCGGCGAGGCAATTCAGTCCGTCGGCGGGCCGGTCGAGCGCTGCATAGGTGCCGGCGAGCATGATCAGAAGGTCCGGCGTGCCGGTGACGGCTCCGGTCGTCTGGATCGTTTTGGAGGCCTGCTCAAGTAGCGAGAGTCCCTGCAGCGGTTGTCCGGCCAGGGTCAACGACACCCCCCGGTACCCCATGGCCCAACCCTGGTGCAGCGGAAAGCCGCGCTCGGTCGAGAGGGCGAGCAACTCCTCCTCATGGCGCGGCAGGTCGGGCGAGTCGAGGAAGCGCTCGACCGGGCGCGCCGTCAGTAGCACGTCGGCGAGCGTCTGGGCATGGTTGAGCCGACGTGCCTCCGTCAATGCTTCGTGCAGCCGCGTCCGCGCCTGGTCCATGTAGCCTAGCGTGGCGAGGGTCCATGCCAGGTACGAGAGCGTCAACACGTAGGGGTCCGAGAATGAGACCCAGCTGCGATGCGCCGGATCGGCAAGACCGTGGCAGCGCTCCAGCAGTTCGCGGGCAACGACGAATTCGCCGAGGAAGAGGCGGGTGCGCCCGTTGGCCCAGCGGCCGACCAGCTGAGCCGAGATGTCGTTTCGTGCCTCGCCGACCCGCTCCAGCTCTTCCGCGAGCTCGAGCGCGCGCCGATGTTCGCCGCGCACCCGGTGAAACGACGACTGGCCGAGCATCACCGGCCAGAGGTATCGCGGCTGATCGATTTGCTCGGCGAGGGTCCGGGCGCGGCCCAGCGTCTCGCCGACCTCGGGCGCCGAGTAGCCCTTCATGGCCATCAGAGCCAATCCCAACGCCAGTTGCAGGTCGAGTTCCTGCTTCTGGCGCACAGCACCCTCCTGCACGCCACCTAACGCCTCGAGCCCTTTTCGCAACTGGGCGGCAGCTTCGATCATGGCGGCTCGCGCGAGCGCCTGCTGGCCGGCCTTGAGCCAATAGGCCGCTGCCTTCTCGGCCAGCCCGGCCTCTGAGCAGTGCCGGGCGAGCAGTGCAGGCTGCGTTGCGACAATGTCCGGGAATTGCGCTTCGAGGGCCGCGGCAATGCCGCCATGGACTCGTTGGCGAACGCCGCGGAGCATCGTGCCGTAGGCCGTATCCTGCACCAGAGCATGCTTGAACGTATACTCTGCGTCCGGTGGCACGCCGCGCCGGAAGATCAACTCGGCGCTCTCGAGCTGCTGCAGCGTCTCGTCCAGCACGTCCGGCGGCAGGCCGGCAACGGCGCTGATCAACTCGTAGGAGAATTGCCGTCCGAGGGCGGCGGCGATCTGCGCCACATTGTTGGTCGAGGCGAAGCGATCAAGCCGCGCCAGCAGCGATTCCTGCAACGATGTCGGGATCGCAAGCTGGGTCACCGGACCGGCAGCGACATACCGATCATCCTGTTCGACCAGCGCGCCGCTTTCGACCACCGCCTTGGTCAGTTCCTCGACGAACAGCGGCACGCCGTCGGTTCGCTCCGTGATCTGGTCTGCGATCTCCTGCGGCAAGACCTTGCGGGCGGTGAGATTCGCGATCATCTCGGTGCAGTGCCGCCGATGCAGGCGGTCGAGACCGATCGTCGTCACCTGGGGACGGCCGGCCCAGGGGGGAACGAAGTCCGGACGGAAGGTGGCGATCGCGAGAAGCGGCAGGGCAGGGGCGCGATCGACGATCTGCCCGAACAGTTCGAGCGAAGTCGGGTCGACCCAATGCATGTCCTCCATCAGGAACAGCAATGGTTGGCGCGTCGCCAGTCCTTCCAACTGCGCCAGCAGCGCCTGCAGGGTTCTTTCCTTGCGCTTTTGAGGAGTCAGATCGAGCGCCGCGTAGCGTCCGCCGCCGGGTATTGACAGCAGGCCTGCGAACAGCGACACGGTCTCGCCGCGGCTGCCGGGCGCCGTGACGAGCGTCGACTCCAGCTTCGCCAGCCGCTGCTCGTCCCGGTCGTCGCGGCGAAAGCCGGCGGTGCGCTCGAGCTGCGTGATGACGGGGTAGAGCGCCGTGTCCTGGTGATAGGGTGAGCCGAACTGGCGCACGACCATATGCGGCTCGCTGCTCAGCTGCTCCAGCAGCGTCTGTGCGATCCGTGACTTGCCGATACCGGCCTCGCCCGAGAGCAAGACGACCGAGCCCTCTCCGCGCTGCACGCCATCCCAGCGTTGTATCAACTGGTCGAGCTCCTCGTGGCGATTGACCAGCGGCAGCGCGCTGGTGCGCAGCGCCTCGAATCGGCTTTCGGTCGGGCTGACGCCCAGCGCCTGCCACACCTTGACCGGCTCATCGAAGCCCTTGAGCGGAAACGTCCCGAGCTCGCTGTAATCGAACAGGCCGCCGGTCAGGCGGCGGGTGCTCGATGAGATCACTACGGTACCGGGCTCGGCCATGGTCTGCAGCCGCGCGGCCAGATTTGGCGTCTCGCCGATCACCGCCTGCTCCTCGGCGAGGCCGGCCGAGATCAGGTCACCGACGACGACAAGTCCCGTGGCGATGCCGACGCGGACCTGCAACGGGCCGCTGACAGGCGAGGCAAGCTTCGGCACCGCCTCGATCAGCGCCAGGCCCGCCCTCACGGCGCGTTCGGCATCATGCTCGTGCGCCTGGGGATAACCGAAATAGGCAAGGACTCCGTCGCCCATGTATCTGGCGACGAAACCTTTCGTACCGGTGATGATGTCGGCGCAACAGCTCTGGTAGCTGCCGATGATCTCGCGCAAATCCTCGGGGTCCAGTCGCGTCGACAGCGCGGTCGAGCCGACCAGGTCGCAGAACATGATCGTCAGTTGACGGCGTTCGGCCGTATCGGGCTTGCGCGGCGGAACGGATGCCATCAGCCCGACGGGAGAAGCTCCCTTGTCGACGGTTCCGAGTGCGGCGACGGCCCGCAGGAACTTGCGGCGGTGCCCGAGCAGCACGCCGAGCTTCTCCAGATCCGCATCGGTCAGATAGGGGACGACGCTGAGATCGACAGCGTTCTCCCGGAACGTCTGCGCATATCGTTCCAGACCGATGCTGTGAAGCCAACTGTCGATGTCCAAGTCAGGGCCCCTTGGCTGTTGCCAGCGGCAGCGTGCGACCGGCCACGATTTCAGGGGAATTTGCTTGAATCGACTGCCCGAACCGGTGCCTGACCGCCGACAAAGCGAGGATCCCCCCCGCATGTTGTAGATTTCCCGTCGCAAGCAGTCAAAGCGTCTCGCTCATGGTCGCGCAAGGATCGGTGGATCGCCGGTCGGACGGCGATTGACCGTCGTACGGACTTTTACCGGCGGTCATAACGCCCGACCTCGGAACGACGCGCGGCTTTCGTCCCAAACAAAAACCCCGGCATTGCTGCCGGGGTTCTGCATGTTTTGTGCCGTGAAGCGTGGACTTATTAGAAGTCCATGCCGCCCATGCCGCCGCCCGGAGGCATCGCGGGGCCGCCGGCGTTCTTCTTCGGCAGCTCGGCGACCATCGCCTCGGTGGTGATCAGCAGCGCTGCAACCGACGCAGCGTTCTGGATCGCGGTGCGAACGACCTTGGTCGGGTCGATGATGCCCTTCTTGACGAGGTCGACATATTCGCCGGTCTGGGAGTCGAAGCCGTAAGCGTAGGACTTGTTCTCCAGGATCTTGCCGACGATCACCGAGCCGTCTTCACCGGCGTTGATCGCGATCTGGCGAGCGGGAGCCGACAGCGCCTTGCGCACGATCTCGACGCCGGTCTTCTGGTCGTCGTTCTTGGTACGCAGGCCCTTGAGCTGCTCGGAGGCACGGAGCAGGGCGACGCCGCCGCCCGGGACGATGCCTTCCTCGACAGCCGCGCGGGTCGCATGCATCGCGTCATCAACGCGATCCTTGCGCTCCTTCACCTCGACTTCGGTCGCGCCGCCGACGCGGATCACCGCGACGCCGCCTGCGAGCTTGGCGAGACGCTCCTGCAGCTTCTCACGGTCGTAGTCCGAGGTGGTTTCCTCGATCTGCGCCTTGATCTGGGCGACGCGGGCGTCGATGTCGGCCTTCTTGCCGGCGCCGTTGACGATCGTGGTGTTTTCCTTGTCGATCATCACCTTCTTCGCGCGGCCGAGCATGGCGAGCGTGACGTTCTCGAGCTTGATGCCGAGATCTTCCGAGATCGCCTGGCCGCCGGTCAGGATCGCGATGTCCTGCAGCATGGCCTTGCGGCGATCGCCGAAGCCCGGAGCCTTGACGGCCGCGACCTTCAGGCCGCCGCGCAGGCGGTTGACGACGAGGGTGGCGAGCGCTTCGCCTTCGACGTCTTCAGCGACGATGACCAGCGGCTTGCCGGTCTGCACCACGGCCTCGAGCAGCGGCAGCAGCTCGTTCAGCGAGGAGAGCTTCTTCTCGTTGATGAGGATGTAGGCGTCGTCCATCTCAACGCGCATCTTGTCGGCGTTGGTGACGAAGTAGGGCGAGATGTAGCCGCGGTCGAACTGCATGCCCTCGACGACGTCGAGTTCGGTTTCGAGCGACTTGGCTTCCTCAACCGTGATGACGCCCTCGTTGCCGACCTTCTTCATGGCGTCGGAGAGGAACTTGCCGATTTCGGCATCGCCGTTGGCCGAGATGGTGCCGACCTGGGCGATCTCGTCGTTCGAGGTGACCTTCTTGGAGTTCTTGACGAGGTCGGCGACCACGGCTTCCACAGCCAGGTCGATACCGCGCTTCAGGTCCATCGGGTTCATGCCGGCGGCAACCGACTTGGCGCCTTCACGGACGATCGCAGCCGCCAGAACGGTGGCGGTGGTGGTGCCGTCGCCGGCCGCGTCAGCGGACTTGGAGGCGACTTCGCGCACCATCTGCGCGCCCATGTTCTCGAACTTGTCCTCGAGCTCGATCTCCTTGGCGACGGTGACGCCGTCCTTGGTGATGCGGGGAGCGCCGAACGACTTCTCGAGCACGACGTTGCGGCCCTTGGGGCCGAGGGTGACCTTCACCGCGTTGGCGAGGATATCGACGCCGCGCAGCATCTTGTCGCGCGCATCTACGCCGAATTTGACTTCTTTGGATGACATACTTGTTTTCCCTGGGTTGATGTTGGTCTCTCACCCTTCTCGGAGACGCCGGCGGCGCTCCTCAGGGTGAGCGTGCGGCGTTGGCTTAAGCAGCGGCCTTCTTCTTGGTGGCGGGGACGTCGAGGACGCCCATGATGTCGCTTTCCTTCATGATCAACAGGTCTTCATTGTCGATCTTGACCTCGGTGCCGGACCACTTGCCGAACAGGACGCGGTCGCCGACCTTGAGGTCGATGGGGATCAGCTTGCCAGCTTCGTCGCGGCCGCCCGGGCCGACGGCGATGATTTCGCCCTGGGAGGGCTTTTCCTTGGCACTGTCCGGAATGATGATGCCGCCAGCGGTCTTCTCTTCGGCGTCGATGCGCTTGACCACGACGCGGTCGTGAAGCGGACGGAATTTCATGCAGTCCTCCTAAGCATTTGCAGATGTTGTTGAATTTTCGAGCATTGGCAGTCCATCCCAGCGAGTGCCAGGGGACTGGGCAGGAGATAGGCCAAGCCTGGGCGGCGGGCAAGGGCTTCTAGCAGAAAAATTGGCACTCGAATGGTGCGGTTGCCAGCATCACCGGTCATGCTTAACGCGCGTCGCGGAGCCGCGCAGCCCTATTAGCACGTGCGGTAAGCTGCTGCTAACGCGGGAAATTTCAACAAATCGTTAAACATTTAGGCTTGTGATGGGTTAGTCGCGTGCGTCACATTTCTCTCATGTGAGCGCATCTTTTGCCGGGGTGGCTCCGGCAGGTCGGCCACCCCATGCAGAAGCGCTCCGTCACAGGAGGTTTGGCATGGTCTCGCGGGTTGGTGGGGTTGCTTCCGAGGACTTCAGGAAGCAGTTGCTGGGGTACGGGCTGACGACGGCGCAAATTCTCTATCGGATGCCGGATCATCCGTCGCTGCTGCAGACCTATGTCTGGCAGAACTACGATCTGTTTCCGAAATTTCCGGCGCTCAAGGATTTCCTGACGTTCTGGGAAGAGAAGTTGGAAGGCCCGCTGTTCGCGGTCACGATCGCGCATTCCAAGCTGATCAAGCCCGCGGAACTGCGTGCCGTCGACGGTGTGTTCAGATTGCACTGACCGTGCGGCGAACTGGCTTTCGCAGTTTGGAACGCATACATTCATGGTGTGTACGGAAGGCCCGACAATGCGCAAGCGAGCGGTTGATTTATCATTGGAGGAACTGGCGGCCATGGGCGCCAACGCTGCGCTCACGGCTGCTCAGAGAGCCTACGACGCTGGTCTCTCTGTCGCCGGCACGGCGGATGTTGCCCAGGCGGGTCGCGTGGCGTCGTCGTTGGTCGAGCGGCGTCCGTCGGGCACAGTCACAGGGCTTGCCGCGTCGGCATCCGATGTCACAACCGACCTGTCCGTTGCGGACACGCCCAACGCTAGGAAATCGGCTGATTGAGCGAACCGCCGCCTTTTCTTTTGGTCCTTGCCGGTCCGAACGGCTCGGGAAAGAGCACGCTCACGAACTACTTGATCGAGGCCGGAATCGACTTCGGCGAGTACATCAATCCCGATGAAATCGCCCTTGCAGTCTTCGGACCGGAACCCGAACGGTCGAAGCGAGCGCAGGAGATTGCGGACCGTCGTCGCGACCGTTGTCTGAGCGGGCAGTCGAACTTCAGTTTCGAGACGGTGATGTCGCATCCGAGCAAAGTCGATATCATGATCCGTGCGGTTGATGCAGGATACGACGTCACACTCTATTTCGTCTGCACCTCCGATCCGGAGATCAACGTTAGACGGGTCGAGAACCGTCAGTTTGGGCGGTCACGATGTGCCGCGCGACCGAATCGTCGCACGCTATTGGCGCTCACTGGACTTGCTGTGTCATGCGGCGTTGGTTGCGCGCCGCAGTGTGCTTTTCGACAACAGCGCTGTCGTCGGCTATCGCGCCAATCCGCGGCTGCCATATCCGCAGAATGGCCTGCGGCCGGTCTGTCAAATCACCGGGAACGGAAGAGAGTACGCAGTCGTGCTGGGGTCGGATATGCCCGGCTGGGTCGTTCAATTCCTGGTCAACCCGTTGGACGCGCTGGCGCGCAGTCCCGGAAGCGGAATCACCTTAAAGATCGAGCAGAAAACGGGACCGCTGGGGTAGCTTGGCTTTGCAATTGCCGCGTGGTCCGGGACTCGATAGTCTCCGCGCAGGTTGTGCCCGCTCGTCGGGTGAGGCGCACAGCAGGGAGGTCGGCAATGGTCAGGAAAAAGACGGCGGCAAGACCCGCAGCCAAGACCGCGGTGAAGAAGAAATGGACGGGGCTCAAGGGCGCGGCCAAATCCTCCGCGCGCAAGACCGTGAAGTCCAAGGGCCGCGTCTCGACGGCAAGGCCCAAAGCTGCAGCGAAGCCGACGTCAAAAGCCCGGCCGAGGCAGCGCATCGCCATCAGCCATCACCGCGAAGAGGATTTCAAGACCGACGGGTTGCGCACCTACGCCAAGTACCGCGACCTCGGCATCGCTGCGGCATCGCATGGCCTGGCGCAGGCGCATGTCATCCGGCTGCAAGGTCCGTGCAATCCGGAAGAGGTCTCGAAACTGCATTTCCACGACGTCGAATTCCAGATGGTCTATGTGCTCAAGGGCTGGGTGAAGACCTACATGGAAGGCGAGGGCGAGACCTTGATGAAGCAAGGCAGCGCCTGGACCCAGCCTCCGCGCGTCAGGCACATGATCCTGGATTACTCCGACGACGTCGAATTGCTGGAGGTGATCCTGCCGGCGGAATTCAAGACGGTGGAGTTGACGGCGTAAGGACGTCGTATGCTGCTCGCGCCAATGCTCGTCATGGCCGGGCTTGACCCGGCCATCCATCTCGCTTCGCACGAATGTTTCCCGATTGATGGATGGCCGGGTCATAGTCCTTCGGACGGCGATTCCCGGGCACGACGACCTAAGTCAAAACCCCCACGATCGCGCCCATCAGGCACGTCGTGAGCGTGCCTGAGACGATCGACTTCAGCCCGAGCGCGTTGATCTCCTCGCGCCGCTCGGGCGCCATGGTGCCGAGGCCGCCGATCATGATGCCGAGGCTGCCGAAATTGGCGAAGCCGCACATCGCGTAGAGCATGATCAGCCGTGAGCGCGGATCGAGCGCGTCGGTGCCGAGCTTCGAGAAATCGACATAGGCGATCAGCTCGTTCAGCACGGTCTTGGTGCCCATCAGGCTGCCCGCCGTCACCGCCTGCGACCAGGGCAGGCCCATCAGCCAGCACACCGGCGCCATCACATAACCGAGCAGCCGCTGCAGCGAGATTTTCGCGCCGCCGACTTCCGGCAGCAGGCCGATGATGGCGTTGACGAGATACACCAGCGCGACCAGCACCAGCAGCATCGCGATGATATTGATCAGCAGCTCGACCCCGGCCGCGGTCCCCTTGACGATCGCATCCATCGTCGAGGAGACCTGAACGTCGGGATCCTCCAGCGATCCGCCGGTGCGCCTGTCAGCTGTTTCAGGCACCATGATCAGGCTCACCAAAATCGCGGCCGGCGCGCCGAGCACGGATGCAATGACAAAATGGGCGGCCGCATCGGGTATCAGCGGTGCAAGAAGCGTGGCGTAGAGCACCAGCACAGTGCCGGCGATACCGGCCATGCCACCGGTCATCACCAGAAACAATTCGCTGCGCGTGAGCTGCGGCAGATAGGGGCGGATGAAGAGCGGCGCTTCCACCATGCCGAGGAAGATGTTGGCCGCGGTCGAAAGCCCGACCGCGCCGCCGACGCCGAGCGTGCGCTCGAGCAGCCATGCCATGCCGCGCACCACCGGCGGCAACACGCGCCAATAGAACAGCAGCGTCGTCAGCACGCTCATGAGCAGCACGATCGGCAGCGCCTGGAACGCGAGGATGAAATCGGTGCCCGGCGTTTTCGGATCGAACGGCGCCGGGCCGCCGCCGACATAGCCGAACACGAAGGCGGTGCCGGCGCGGGTCGCCGCGGCGATGGTGCCGACCGCGTCGTTGATCGCGCCGAACGCTGTCGTCACCAGCGGCACCTTGATCAACACCAGCGCGGTGACGATGGTGGCGGCAAGGCCAATCGCGGCCTGTCGCAGCGACACCGCATGGCGATTCTCGCCGAACGCCCAGGCGATCGCAAGGAGCGCCACCACGCCGAACGCCGATTGCAATTGCAGCATCAAGCCCCCGAAAACCCGTCACCGGATTATGGCAGGCGCTTCGCACAGCGCAATGCTGTTGCGCGCTGACACAAGCGGCATTGACAAGTTGCAGGCGGTCGGCCACGGCTCCGTGATGTCCTCCGTTATGCCGGTCGGCGCCCGCGATCTGCTCGCCGACAGACCCTTCCTGTTTTTCCTGTCGTCGCGCAGCCTGTCGCGCTTCTCCAGCCAGATCGGCGCCGTTGCGATCGGCTGGCAAATCTACGATTTGACCGGCAGCGCCTTCGACCTCGGCATGGTCGGGCTGGTCCAGTTTCTTCCGACGGCGCTGCTCGTATTTGTTGCCGGCCACACCGCCGACCGGTTTGAGCGCAAGCGCGTGGTGCAGGCCTGCCAGCTTCTGGAGGCGCTGGCCGCGCTGTTCCTGGCGGTGAGCACCTACGCCGGGACCATCTCCGAGCTGCAGATCTTCGCCGCCACTTTCGTGCTGGGAATCGCCGGCGCATTCGAGAGTCCGGCGACTGCGGCGCTGCTCCCACTGATCGCGCCGCAGGGCTCGCTGCAGCGGGCGACCGCGATCTCGAGCGGCGCGGCGCAGATCGCGACCATCACGGGACCGGCGCTCGGCGGCTTTGCTTTTGCATTCACGCCGAGCATGCCCTACGCCGTCATGGTTGTGTTCTGGCTGTTCGGCATGATCCTGACCGGCGGCATCGGCCGGCTGCAGCAGGCGCCGGTGAAGGAGACGGCGTCGCCGGACGACTTGTACGCTGGCGTCACCTTCGTCCGCAGCAATCCGGCGATCCTCGGCACTATCTCGCTCGATTTGTTCGCGGTGCTGTTCGGCGGCGTGGCCGCGCTGTTGCCGATCTATGCGCGCGACATCCTGGCGGCCGGTCCGCTCGGGCTCGGCATCCTGCGGGCGGCGCCGGCGGTCGGTGCGCTGCTGATGACGATGGTGTTGGCGCGGCACACGATCAATCGCCGCGTCGGAATGCGGATGTTCCAGGCGGTGATCGTGTTCGGAGTGGCGACGGTGGTGTTCGCGCTGTCGCGCTGGATGTGGCTGTCGGTGCTGGCGCTGGCAGTGCTGGGCGCGGCGGATACGATCAGCGTCGTGATCCGCTTCTCGCTGGTGCAGCTTGCAACACCCGATGCGATGCGCGGCCGCGTCGGCGCGGTGAATTTCCTGTTCATCAACGCGTCGAACCAGCTCGGCCAGTTCGAGAGCGGCGTTACCGCGGCGCTGCTCGGCGTCATGCCGGCCGCCGTGCTCGGCGGCGTCGGCACGATTGCGATCGCGCTACTCTGGATGAAGCTGTTCCCGACGCTGCGGAACGTGGAGAAGCTGGAGTAGGTGCGCCGCTCTCTTTCCATTCGTCATTGCGAGGAGCGAAGCGACGAAGCAATCCATCTTTCCCCGCGGGGATCGATGGATTGCTTCGCTTCGCTCGCAATGACGGTCATTCTTCACTTCGCCCTGCTTGCCGGGAGAGGTAGGATTGTACGATTTCGGAATAATGGAAGAATGCCGCTGATTTGCCCGACATGTCAAGTTACCGTGTCGGACGCCGGCAACCCCCGCTACTTTGCATGGGGTTGTTTTCGATATTTTTCGCGCACCCCCGCTATAGCCCTGCCGCAGGCGGGAAGAAGAAGATCAACCCCGCCCCACGAACGGCATCTTGCTGGCCATGACCGTCATGAACAGCACGTTGGCGTCGAGCGGCAGGCCGGCCATGTAGGCGACGGCATCGCCGACGGCTTTGGCGTCCATGCGCGGTTCGTGTTTCATCGTGCCGTCGGGCTGCATCACACCGGGGCCGGCCACCATGCGGTCGGTCATCGGCGTTGCCGCGTTGCCGATGTCGACCTGGCCGACGGCGATGTCGTACATGCGGCCGTCGAGATTGGAGGCCTTGGTCAGGCCGGTGATGGCATGCTTGGTCGAGGTGTAGGCAGCCGAGAACGGCCGCGGCGCATGCGCCGAGATCGAGCCGTTGTTGATGATGCGGCCGCCGCGCGGCGTCTGGTCCTTCATGATGCGGAAGGCGTGCTGGGTGCACAGGAACGGCGCGGTGAGGTTGGTGTTCACCACCGCCTGCCACTGCTCGAGCGGCAGATCCTCGAAGTTCACCGGCGGCGCACCCATGCCGGCGTTGTTGAAGAGCAGGTCGAGCCGACCGTAAGTGGACTTCACGGTGTCGAACAGCGCCGCGATCGAGGCGGGATTGGCCATGTCGGCGGAGACGCAAAGGCTCTTGCCGGCGGGGCCGAGCTTGCTGGTCTCTTCCAGCATCTCCTTGCGGCGTCCGACCAGCACGACGGTGAAGCCTGCGTTCATCAAAGCGAGCGATGCCGCGCGTCCGACGCCGGTGCCGGCACCGGTGACGACGGCGATCTTGTTGGTGGCCTCAGTCATCTGGTTTCCTCTTATTTGGTTTTTGCTTCGGTTTCGTTCTTGTAGGGCGGCCGCGGAATATTCTGGTGCGCCGCGCGCAGTGCCGCCGACCAGCGCGACCGCAGATCGTGGAAATAGGGCTCGCCGGCCTCGATGCGATGGTTGAGATCGGCCTCGCAGGCATCCGTACGCACCAGCAGCACGTCGATAGGCAGGCCGACGCCGAGATTGGAGCGCATGGTCGAATCCATCGAGATCAGCCCCGTCTTGAGCGCCTCGTAAAGCTCGACGTCGTAATGCATGGCGCGGTCAAGCACCGGCTTGCCGTATTTGTGCTCGCCGATCTGCAAATAGGGCGTGTCGGTGGTGCATTCGATGAAGTTGCCCGCGGTGTAGACCATGAACAGCCGCATCCGCGAGCCCTTGATCTGGCCACCGAACAGGAACGAGACGTCGAACGAGACGTCTTCCGACCTCAATGCTTCGCCCTCGGTAGAGTGCACCGAGCGGATGGCGCGGCCGATGCGCTGGGCCGCCTGGAACATGGTCGGCGCATTCATCAGCGTCTCGAGCTCGCCGGTGTGCGGATCCTCCATGCCCTCGGTCAGGGTCGACAGCACCGACTGACTGATCGCCAGATTGCCGGCGCTCGCGATCGCCATGATCCGTTCGCCGGGCTTGGAGAAGATGTGCAGCTTGCGGAAGGTCGAGACATTGTCGAGGCCGGCATTGGTGCGGGTGTCGGCGATCATCACGAGGCCGTCGCGCACCAGAATTCCGCAGCAATAGGTCATTTCCAGTCCCCAACGGTCCGAGTTTCTCGGCGCAGAACTAGTAGCCAATTTCGGGGGCGCATCCAACCCAAATTCCCCGGCGAAGGCAGGGCCGTCACGCGTCCTGCGTTGGTCCTATCGATGAATTGACGAGGAACTCCTCGTCGACGGGCACGCCGAGCGCAGTGACCAACCGGTTCGTTTCGGCGGCCATGCCGACGATCGCCAGCATCTCGTGATATTCGGCCTCGGTCATGCCCTTCGCACGGGCGCCTGCGGTGTGCGAATGAATGCAGTAGCTGCAGCCATGGGCTACCGAGACCGCAACGTAGAGCATCTCCTTGATCTTTGGATCGAGCGCGCCTGGCGCCATCACTTCCTTGATGCTCTCCCAGGTTCGACGCAGGGTCTTCGGATCATGCGCGAGCGCGCGCCAGAAATTGTTGACGAAGTCCGACTTCCGCGTTTTTCGGATATCCTCGAACACAGCGCGCGCCTCGGCCGAGAGCTCGTCGTCGGAAAGCAGTTTTACGGTTGCCATGCTCGTCTCGCTGGTCTGGGGTTGAAGCGATGTCTCAGCATCGGATTTTGCCGTCATTGCGAGGAGCGCAGCGACGAAGCAATCCATGTTTCGATTGCTTCGCTCCGCTCGCAATGACGGCGGCGATGGAGCGGAGCCGCGCCTTACGACTGCGTCTGGCTCTGCCACTGGCCGGGACGCCCGGCCTGGTCGACCTTGACCGCGACCGTCAGCGTTTCCGTGCCGCCGCCATAGCGGGTGCCGCGGACGGGGGCCGCGCCGAGATAGTCGAGACCGATCGCGACGCGGGCGTGGGCGTCGGTGACGCAGATGCCGTTGGCGGCGTCGAAGCCGACCCAGCCGAGACCGGGCACGTGGGCTTCCGCCCAGGCATGGCCGGCCTGCTGGTTGACCGTGCCGTCGGAGCGCAGGAAGTGTCCGGAGACGAACCGCGCCGGCACGCCGCCGGCGCGGGCGCAAGCGATGAAGATATGGGCATAGTCCTGGCAGACGCCGCGCTTCAGCGCGAATGCCTCGGCGGCCGAGGTGCCGCTGGTGGTCGGGTCCTCGTCGAACGTCATGTGCTCGTAGATCTGCACCATCAGCGCATGCAGAAAGCCGAGCACGTCGCCGTCGGCCTCGCTGCGCATATCCCGCACAAAACCCGCCATCGCCGGATTGACGTCGGTCAGCGGCGTGGAGCGCAGGAACAGACTCGGCGGAAACCGCTCGTCGGTGCCGCGCAGCACGCCACCGGTGTCGTGGGTCTCGACCAGGCCTTCGCAATGGACGGTGAGGTCACCGATCGAACCATGCGTCAACACATGGGTGAAATTACCGAAGGCATCCTCATGGGTATCGAGCCGGGAATCGGTCGAGACGTCGATCTGCCACTCCGCGACATATTGGCCGTCATGGCTGCCCGGCGTCATCCGCAAAATCTGGATCACGCCCGTGGCAGCCGGCTCGTAGCGATAGGTGGTGGTATGGGCTATTCGCAGGCGCATGGTTTAACCAACAGGAGGTTGGGATCGTTGTGCCCGGCCTCTTGCCGGGCATCCACGTCTTTCGTCCTTATCGCCCCTCTAAGCAAGGCAGGGATGGACGGGGCAAGTCCGGCCATGACGACATTTTACGGTCTTTTTGTCCTACGAACCGGTCAAACCAGGTATTGCCTGGTGACGATTTCACCCAGCCGAGAGTTGTCCGCGATGAATTCCTGGATGAACTCGTGCACGCCATGCTGGAAGATATCGTCCATGTGGCTGTGCTCAAGCCGGTTCCTGATGCCGCGGGCGTGGCGCTGGGCGGCGCCCTGGCGGCCATAGGCGACGCCGATCTGGTCCAGATTCCGCACCAGATTGCTGTAACAGCTCGCCAGCGATCGCGGCAGCGTGTCGTTCAGGATCAGAAGGTCGGCGATCAGCCAGGGTTTCAGGGTTTCCCGGTAGACCCAATGATACGCTGTAAGCGCCGAAACCGAGCGGAGGATCGAGGTCCACTGATAGTAATCCAGCGGGCCGCCGACATGCTCCTCCTCGGGCAGCAGCACATGGTATTTCACGTCGAGAATGCGCGCGGTGTTGTCGGCGCGCTCCAGATGCACGCCGAGGCGTGAGAACCAATAGGCATCGTTGCGCAGCATGGTCCGGTAGGCCGAGCCGTCGAAGCGCAGCGAGGTCTCCTGCACGAAGCGTAGAAACTTTGCCAATTCCTCGCGGCTTCCGGTGCCGCCCTTGGTCCAGACCGCCTGCAATTCAATCCAGGACGAGTTGATGGTGTCCCACATCTCCGATGTCAGCGCAGTGCGCACCGAGCGGGAATTCAGCCGGGCCGACTCGATACAGTTCTTGATCGAGGAGGAGTTTGCATCGGAGAACGACAAATACTCGACGACATTGTGCTCGTTGGCTTCCTCGTAGTGTTCGTAAAAGGCGGCGCCGACGCCGGCCGTGAGCAGCGCGGAGTCCCATTCGTTGGTCTTGCCGATATAGGCTGCCGGCAGCGCGGTGACCCGGAGCGTCGCATCGATCGTGCGCGCGAGATATTCGGCGCGCTCGACATAGCGGGCGAGCCAGAACAGGTTTTCGGCGGTGCGCGACAGCATGCTCTGACTACTCGCTCAGTATCCAGGTGTCCTTGGTGCCGCCGCCTTGGCTCGAATTGACCACGAGCGAGCCTTCCTTCAGCGCGACGCGGGTCAACCCGCCCGGCACGATGGTGGTGTGGCTGCTGCCGGTCAGCACGAACGGCCGCAGGTCGACGTGGCGCGGCGCCAGGCCCTTGGCGGTGCAGGTCGGACAGGTCGACAGCGCCAGGGTCGGCTGGGCGATGAAACCTTCCGGTTCGCGCTTGAGCTTGTCGCGGAACGCCTCGATGGTCGCCTTGGTGGCGGCCGGCCCAATCAGCATGCCGTAGCCGCCGGAGCCGTGCACTTCCTTGACGACGAGGTCGGCAAGATTGTCGAGCACGTAGGACAGATCCTGCGGCTCGCGGCAGCGGAAGGTCTGCACGTTCTTGAGGATCGGCTCCTCGCTGAGATAGAACTTCACGATGTCGGGCATGTAGGAGTAGATCGCCTTGTCGTCGGCGATGCCGGTGCCGACCGCGTTGGCGAGCGTGATATTGCCGGCCGCATAGGCCGACATCAGCCCGGGGACGCCGAGCGCGGAATCAGGGCGGAAGGTGAGGGGATCGAGGAAATCGTCGTCGACGCGGCGGTAGATCACGTCAACCCGTTTCAGCCCCTCGGTGGTGCGCATGAACACCTCGTCGTTCTTGACGATGAGGTCCCGGCCCTCAACCAGCTCGATGCCGAGCTTGTCGGCCAAAAACGAGTGCTCGTAATAGGCCGAGTTGTAGATCCCGGGGGTCATCAGTGCGACCGTCGGCTCGGCCGCGGCGCTGTGCGGCGCCACCGAGCGCAGCGCCGACAGCAACTCGTCCGGATAGCGCTCGACCGGTGCGACACGGTGCCGCGAGAACAGGTCCGGAAACAGCCGCATCATGATTTCGCGGTTTTCCAGCATGTAGGACACGCCGGACGGCGTTCGCGCGTTGTCCTCCAGCACGATGAAGTTGTCCGGATCGGTGCGGATAATGTCGATGCCGGCGATGTGGACGTAGATGTCGTGCGGTACGTCCTGGCCGTTCATCTCCGGGCGGAACACCGGATTCTGGAAGATCAGGTCCTCGGGGATGATGTTGGCGCGCAGGATGTCGCGGCCGTGGTAGATGTCCTTGAGGAACATGTTGAGGGCGAGGACGCGCTGCTTCAGGCCCTTCTCCATCAGCGTCCATTCGGAGGCTGAGAGGATGCGCGGAATGACGTCGAAGGGGATCAACCGTTCCTGGGCTTCGGCATCGCCATAGACCGCGAAGGTGATGCCGATCCTGCGGAACAGCAGCTCCGCCTCTTGGCGGCGATATTCAAGCGCGTCCGGCGGCGTCTCTTTGAGCCAGCGGGAGAGCTCCTGGTAGGCCGGGCGGAGGTCTTCGCCGAGGCCGTTCATCTCATCGAACGCAACTGCCATATATCCTGACTGTCCTTCGAAGCCATGCGACACACAGTGCATGACTTGAGGTGGTGGTAGCAAGGGGCGGGCCAGCGCGATATGCATTGGCTTGCGGCATTTGCCAGGGGATGTCCGTCGGCGTTGCCCGAAAAACCGGCTTGGGGCTGCTTAATTCGGCGGCAATACCCCGTGACATCAAGGCGTTGGGTCGGCAATGTGAGGGGATCAGTTAAGGAATGAGACCATGAGCGAGATCGTCACGGCAGGGATATTGGTGATCGGCGACGAAATCCTGTCCGGCCGGACCAAGGACAAGAATATCGGCTTCATCGCCGAATACCTGACCAATATCGGCATCGACTTGAAGGAAGTGCGCGTCGTCGCCGACGACGAGGCCGACATCGTCGCCGCCCTTGATGCGCTGCGGCATAGGTACAACTACGTGTTCACCACCGGCGGCATCGGGCCGACCCATGACGACATCACCGCCGACAGCGTGGCGAAGGCGTTCGGGGTCGAAATCCATCATCACCCCGACGTGGTGGCGCGATTCAGGGAGCGCTGGAGCGAGCAGGACCTGAACGAGGCCCGGCTCCGCATGGCCCGCGTCCCCGATGGCGCCGAGCTGATCCAGAGCGCGACCATCCTGGCGCCCGGATTCAAGCTCGGCAATGTCATCGTGATGGCCGGCATTCCTACCATCATGCAGGCGATGATGGACATCGTGGCGCCGACGCTGAAGTCCGGCGTGCGGATGCTGTCGGACTCAGTGCGCGCCGACGCGCGGGAAGGCGACATCGGCGGGCCCCTGCGGGCGATCGCGCAGGCGCATCCCGACACCATCATCGGCAGCTATCCGTTCCAGGATGAGAACCAGAAGCCGAATACCAACCTGGTGGTGCGCTCGCGCGATCCGGAAAAGCTCGCGGCGGCGATGGGTGCGGTGAAGGAGATGTTGGTGCAGGTGAACGCCGCACGCAACAAGCCGGCGACAGGTTGATACGGCATGGCTGATAAAAGTTCAGAGCCGAGCGCGCGGGAGCGGGCTGGCCGGCCCTTTCCGGTCTCGTGGGATCAATTTCACCGGGATTGCCGGGCGCTGACCTGGCGGCTCAATGAGGTCGGGCCGTTCCATGCGGTGATCGCGATCACCCGCGGCGGGCTGGTGCCGGCCGCGATCGTAGCGCGCGAACTCGGCTTGCGGATCATCGATACGGTCTGCGTCGCAAGCTACGACCACGACAAGCAGGGCGACCTGCAGGTGCTCAAGGGCATATCGGAGCAGACTGCCAAGCTCGGCGGCGGTACCGGCAAGGGACTCCTGATCGTCGACGACCTCGTCGACACCGGCAAAACCGGCAGGCTGGTTCGCGAGATGCTGCCCGATGCACATTTCGCCACCGTCTATGCCAAACCGAAAGGGCGGCCGCTGGTCGATACCTTCATTACCGAGGTGTCGCAGGACACCTGGATCTTTTTCCCCTGGGACACCGCGCTGTCATTCCAGCCGCCGATCCGCGACGGTGCGGCGTGAGGTCACCGTCATTGCGAGCGAAGCGAAGCAATCCATCGCGCCACATTCGCGGATCTATGGATTGCTTCGTCGCTGACGCTCCTCGCAATGACGATTGCTGATAGATTGGCGTCATGCCCCTGCAAAACCGCGTCACACCATCAGGCGACGTCGTCGCGTCAGAACATCGCGGGACCTTTACCGGCAATCGCGGCATCATCCACGATCCCGCGACGCGGACCCTGCTGAACAGGCGCTGGTCGTCACCGGCCTGGCTCACCTGTGTCTGCGAGTTCAGGGGACGGCGGCGCGAGGTGATGAGCCGGCGGAGTTGGACCGAGCTGTTCTTCCTTGACGAAGCCACTGCCTTCGCCGCCGGGCACCGGCCCTGCTTCTACTGCCGCCGCGACGATGCCAAACGCTTTCGCGCCGCCTGGGAGGAGGGCAACGGCGTGAGCGGCCTCAGCGCCAAGGCGATGGATGCGGTGCTGCACGCTGAACGGCTCGACCACGGCAACAAGCGGCTACATCCCCTGCCGACGCCGCTACACGAGTTGCCCGATGGCGCGATGGTGCAGGCGAACGGGGAAAGCTATCTCGTCGCTGGTGGCCACACGTTGCGCTGGTCGTTTGCCGGCTATATCGGTGCCGATGTCGCAGGTTCCGCGAAGTTGCTGACGCCGCCATCCACCATCCGGGCGTTTCGGGCCGGCTATCGGCCGGTGCTGCATCCGAGCGCAGACGTCTAACGGGCCTCAGCGCAGTGGCTTGCCCTGTTCGTCGACGCTCATGCGGGAATCCCGCAGCGTCCATTCCTTGATGATCTGCCGGCAGCGCGCAACTTCGGACGCGTCTTGCGTACCAGGCGATTGCGCCGTGCGCGCAACCATATCGCGGCAAGCGTTGAGCTGATCGCGTTCGCCGCCATGCGCTGGCCACGCCACAGCCAGCAGCGCCGCCGCAGCCGCGATACGAAGCGGCATTGCCATCACCCCAGCTTCTGCCGCGCCAGCCTGGCGCCGGCGCCGAGCGCAAGCAGCTTGGCCTCCGCGATGTCCCGCCGCATCGGCGCCATGCCGCAATTGGTTGTTGCGACGATGTTGCCCTTCGGCACAAACTTTGCCACCGCCTCGATCACCTTGACGACGTCCTCCGCGGTCTCGACCTCGTCGTTCGCGACGTCGATCACGCCGGCCTGCACGATCTTGCCCGGCAACAGCGCCAGCAGTTCCAGCGGTACCTTTGAATTGCGGCATTCGATCGCGACCTGCTGGATCGTGCTCTTGTCGATCACCGGGAACGTGTCTTCGTACTGCCGCCACTCGCCGCCGAGCGTTTGCTTCCAGTCGGTGTTGGCCTTGATGCCGTAGCCGTAGCAGATGTGCACGGCGGTGGCGCAGGTCAGTCCCTCGGCGGCGCGCTCCAATGCCTTGATGCCCCAGTCACGCACCTCGTCCATGTAGACGTTGAAGGCGGGCTCATCGAACTGGATCATGTCGACACCGTCGGCTTGCAGCGCTTTTGCTTCCTCGTTCAACAGTTCGGCAAAGGCGAACGCCATCTTGACCCGGTCGCCGTAATATTTGTCGGCGATGGTATCGATGATGGTCATCGGACCGGGCAGGGTGAATTTCAGTTTGTTCTTGGTGTGGGCGCGGGCGACCCGGGCTTCGCCGTCGTGGACGCGGCCCTTCAGCCTGAGCGGCGCGACCACTTGAGGGACCATCGCTTTGTAGCGGTCCTTGCGGATGCCCATCTCCACCTTGTGGGCGAAATCGATGCCCTCGATCTTCTCCAGGAAGCCGTGCACGAAATGCTGGCGCGCCTGCTCCCCCTCGGTGACGATATCGACGCCGGCATCCTCCTGCAGCTTGACCGCCAGCATGATGGCGTCGCGCTTGGCGCGGGCGAGTTCGGCGCCTTGCGACTTCCAGGGCGCCCACAGGATGTTCGGCTCGGCCAGCCATTCCGGCTTCGGCAGGGAGCCTGCAATCGTGGTTGGAAACAGCATGGGAGCCTCCCGGACGGTTCGGATTGAGCGCCTGTCTGCCATGTCTTATGGTGGAGGTACAGAACAACAAAAGTCCTTGTGACCGGGATCGGGAGCCCAATGATCGACCTGCACCATGCGCCGACGCCGAACGGCTGGAAAATCTCGATCATGCTGGAGGAACTGGGGCTGCCCTACAGGGTCATCCCGGTCAACATCCGCGCCGGCGAGCAGTTCAGCCCCGAATTTCTGGCGATCAGCCCCAACAACCGCATCCCCGCGATCGTCGACCATGCGCCGGCCGATGGTGGCGGCCCGTTCCCGGTATTCGAGACCGGCGCCATCCTGATCTATCTCGCCGACAAGGCCGGCCGCTTCTTAGCCACGGAGATGCGTGCGCGGTCGACCGTCATCCAATGGGTGATGTGGCAGATGAGCGGCCTCGGTCCGATGCTCGGCCAGCACGGCCATTTCGCGCTCTATGCGGCGGAGAAGATCCCTTACGCGATCGAGCGCTATCGCGACGAGGCGGCGCGGCTCTACGGCGTGCTCGACCGCCAGCTCGGCAAGACCGGCGCCTATGTCGCCGGTGACGAGTATTCGATCGCCGACATCGCCTGCTTCCCCTGGACCATGACGCACAAGGCGCAGGGTTTTACGCTCGACGACTATCCGAACATGAAGCGTTGGTACGCCGCCGTGCGCGCCCGCCCGCAGGTGCAGGCGGGGCTGGCGATCGGCAAATTCGTCAAGGAGCCGTTCGACGAGGAGGCGCGCAAGAACATGTTCGGCGCGAAGGCGAGGGAAGTGTTGGGAAGACAGTAGATGCTCCCACGCCGTCATTGCGAGCGAAGCGAAGCAATCCATGCCGCCACGTGCGGAGACATGGATTGCTTCGTCGTTTCACTCCTCGCAATGACGGAGGATAGATAAATTCAAACATAACAAAGGGAAACGCCATGATCGAATTCTTCTTTGACTGCTCCAGCCCCTGGACCTATCTCGCCTGGCACAACATCCAGCCGCTGGCGAAGGAGTTCGGCACCGAGATCGTTTGGCGGCCGATCCTGGTCGGCGGCATCTTCAACACCGTCAATCCGTCGGTCTATGCCCAGCGTGAAAAACCGGTGCCGCTGAAGGCACGCTACATGAAGAAGGATCTCGCCGACTGGGCGCGCTCGGCGGGCCTTGCGATCAAGATGCCGCCGACGGTATTCCCGGTGAACAGCGTGAAGGCGATGCGCGGCTGCATCTGGCTCGGCAACGACAAGATGGTGGCGTTCGCGCGCGCCGCGTTCGAGGCTTATTGGGGCGATGACAAGGACATCTCGCAGGATACGGTGCTGACCGAGATCTGCGGCAAGGTCGGCATCGATCCGGCAAAATTCCTTGCCGGCATCGGCGAGCAGGCGATCAAGGACCAACTCAAGGCCAACACCGAGGAGGTGATGGCACGGGGTGGCTTCGGCTCGCCGTCGATCTTCGTCGACAAGACCGACATGTATTTCGGCAACGACCGTCTGCCGCTGATCCGCGAGGCGCTGGTGCGCCTCAAGGCGCGGGCCGCCTGATGCCGAAGGCCGTCGTCTGCCGCGAGCTCGGGCCGCCCGAGCGTCTGCATTTGGAAAGCCTTGCCTCGATGCCGCTGAAAGCGGGCGAGGTGCGCGTCGCGATCCGTGCTGCCGGGATCAATTTCCCCGATATCTTGATGGCGGCCGGCGAGTACCAGCTCAAGCCGCCGCTGCCGTTTACGCCGGGCTCGGAGGCATCAGGTGATGTTGTCGAGGTCAATGATGTCAAGGGCGTCGCGGTCGGCCACAAGGTAATCGTCAAGATGCGCTTCGGCGCCTATTGCGATGAGACGGTGGCCGTGCCGTCGCAACTCGTACCGCTGCCGTCGACCTTCGACTACGCGGAGGGCGCCACGTTCCTCGCCGCGCACGGCACCGCGTATCACGCGCTGATCGACCGCGGGCAGATCACGCCGGGCGAGGTGCTGCTGGTGCACGGCGCCGGCGGCGGCGTTGGCCTTGCCGCAGTCGAGGTCGGCAAGCTGCTCGGTGCCACCGTGATCGCCGCGGCGTCGAGCGAGGAGAAGCTTGCGATTGCGAAGAGGCGCGGCGCCGATCATGTCGTGCTCTACGAACGCGAGCCGTTCCGCGACGCTGTCAAACGCCTCACTGACGGGCGCGGTGCCGATGTGGTGTTCGATCCCGTCGGAGGCGAGGTGTTCGAGAACTCGATGCGCTGCATCAACTGGGGCGCCCGGATACTCGTGGTTGGCTTCACCGGCGGCATCGGGCAGGCCCGGACCAATCTCCTGATGATCAAGGGCGCCAGCGTGCTCGGCGTTCGCGCCGGTGAGGCGGTGCGCAAAAACCCTGCGCTCGGCGAGGTCAGGATCAAGGCGCTGAGCGAGTGGGCGGAGGCCGGCAAGGTGCGGCCAAATATCTCGCATCGCCTGCCGCTGGAGGACTATGCGAAGGCGATGCGGCTCCTGATGGAGCGCAAGGCGATCGGGCGGGTGGCGTTGATCACCCGGTAGATTGCGCAGCTTTGTAGGGTGGGCAAAGGCGCGCTTGCGCCGTGCCCACCATCCAGAGTCGTGCAAGAAGTGGTGGGCACACTACGCTTTGCCCACCCTACGAATTGGGTCGAAACCTACCGTCCTGCAAAAACGCGGTCGTCTGCGCGATCGCTTCCGCGTTCCGCACCAGCCAGGGATGCGAGGTGCGGATCACGATGTGGTCGGTCATGCCGACGAGCTTGGTGTTGGCGACCGACACCCGTCCGTCATGCGGCCGCGGCAGCCCCATTGCGGTGATCGGATAGACTGAGCGGTCGCCGGCGATGATGCCTATCGCGTAGTCGACGGCAGGCAGCATCGCGCTGGTCGCGGCGTCGCGACGGGTGCCGAGTTGTTGGCCGGCCGGACCCAGGAAGGCGCGATAGGCTGCGAGGTTCTTGAGGCGGTCGGCGATTTCGCTGCCACCGTTCGGTGTGCCGAGCATCACGACGCGGCCGAGCCGCGGCGGACGATGCCTTGCCAGATAGGCGCGGGCCAGCAGGCCACCCATGGAGTGGCAGACGAAATGGACGGAGCCTTGAAGACCGCCGGCGAACAGCTCGATCGCCGGATGGATGTCCTCAACCAGCACGTCAAGCGCCTTGCGCCGGCTCTCGTAGTCGAGATTGACGGTGGCGAAGCCGGCGGCCTGCAACGCCAGCTCCATCCTGCGGAACGAGCGCGCCGTCCTGCTGATGCCGTGCAGCAGGACGACGCCATCAGGTGTGGACGTCGCGAGACGCCGTTCGCTCACTGATAGTCACGCTCCTGCCACCACGGGAAATAGTCGGGCATGTCCGACGACACCTTGTTCTTGAACTGCGCCGGACGCTTTTCCAGGAACGACACCACGCCTTCCTTGACGTCGTCGGAGCGGCCGCGGGCATAGATGCCGCGGCTGTCGACCTTGTGCGCTTCCATCGGATCGTCGGCGCCAATCATGCGCCACATCATCTGGCGGATCAGCGCCACCGACACCGGCGCGGTCTTGGCGGCGATCTCCTTGGCGAGCGCGTGTGCGGTCGGCAACAGATCGTCCGGCGGCACCACCTTGCTGACGAGGCGGCCGGCAAGCGCTTCCTGCGCCGGGAAGACGCGGCCGGTGTAGCACCGTTCGAGCGCCTGCGAGATGCCGACGATGCGCGGCAGGAACCAGCTCGAAGCGGCCTCCGGTACGATGCCGCGCTGGGAGAACACGAAGCCGAAGCGCGCGGCTTCGGATGCGATGCGGATGTCCATCGCAAGCTGCATGGTGACGCCGATGCCGACCGCGGGACCGTTCACGGCGGCGATCACCGGCTTCAGGCATTTGAAGATGCGCAGCGTCACCTGGCCGCCGCCGTCGCGCACTTGCGGGTCGCTGTAATCGACCTTGCCGTCTGCGAACCGCTTCACCGGGCCGCGCCGCGCGTCGCGATCGAAGGTGTCGGCGCCGGAGGACAGGTCGGCGCCGGCGCAGAAGCCGCGGCCTGCGCCGGTGACGATGATGGCCCTGACATCGTCGTCCTTGTCCGCCTTGTCGAACGCGTCGATCAGCTCCTGCTGCATCGCGGCGTTGAAGGCGTTGAGCTTGTCGGGCCGGTTCAGCGTGATGGTGAGGATCTGCTCGGCGACCTCGTACTTGATCGTCTCATACGCCATGGGGCTTCCTTCCTTTTATTCGTTCGTCATTGCCGGGCTTGACCGGCAATCCAACTCTTATGAAGAAGATGGATGCGCGGGTCGAGCCCGCGCATGACAATCGAGAGGCTGCGACGCTACTTCTTCGGCGGCGTCGGCCACGGCTTCTGCGCGCCGCGCAGGCCCTCGAAGGCTTTGCCCATGCCGAGCACGCCGATGTCGTCGAAGCGGCGGCCGATGATCTGGACGCCGATCGGAAAACCCTTTTTGTCGTAGCCGCCATTGATGGAGAGTGCCGGGTTCTCCGACATATTCCACGGCACGGTATAGCAGATGTGCTCGAACGGCTTTGCAGGGTCGTTGAGTGGGGAGGCGAACTCCGCCGGGAAGTTCACGACCGGCGACACCGGCGAGATCACATAGTCGAACTCGCAGAACAGTTTTACGGCCGCCGCGCGCATCGCCATCGTCATGTTGAAGCCGCGCACGGCGTCGACGCCCGACAGCTTCGCGCCGGCCTCGCCCCATTTGAGGATGTAGGGCAAGGTCTTTTCGCGCTGCGCCGGCGCCAGCTGCGAGAGATCCCCCCACATCCGCGCACGCCAGAAATTGTCGAGACCCTCGAGCATCTCGGGGGTCAGGATGCCGTCGGTCTCGGTGATCACGGCGCCGGCGGATTCGAACGCCTTCGCGGCCTTGACGACGACATCGCGAACCTCCTTCTCCAGCTTCTGGCCGGCGCCGGCCTCGAGCATCAGGCCGATGCGCAGCTTGCGTGGCGACTTCTCCAGCGCCTTCCAGTTGACCTCCAGTGCCGGCAGGCTCATGCCGTCGCGGCGATCGGGACGCGACAGCACGCTCATCATCAGCGCGGCGTCGTCGATCGTGCGGGTCATCGGCCCGGCGACGCGGCCGACATAGGGCGGATCGATCGGAACGCGACCGAGACTGGGCTTCAGGGCAACGAGGCCGTTCCAGCAGGCCGGCAGCCGAACCGAGCCGCCGATATCGGTGCCGAGATGCAGCGGACCGTAGCCGGCCGCGCCGGCCGCGCCGGCGCCGGAACTCGATCCGCCGGGGTTCTTGCTGACATCCCAGGGATTGCGGGTGAGCGGATGGAACGACGACAGTCCCGACGACAGCATGCCGTAGTCCGGCATCGTGGTCTTGGAGAAGATCACGGAGCCTGCTTCGCGCAACCGCGCGGCCGGTGGCGCGTCCTTCTCGGCCGGCACCAGCTTGACGCTCGCAGCACCGAGCGGCACTGGCTGGTCCCTGGTTGCGACGTTGTCCTTGATGGTGACGGGAACGCCGTCGAGCGTGCCCGCCGGCTCACCCTGCTGCCAGCGCTCGGTCGAGGTCTTGGCGACCTTGCGCGCCCGGTCGGGGTCGTAGAGGTACAGCGCCTTGATGTGCGGCTCCCATGCCGCGACGTGGCCGATGACCTCTTCCAGCACTTCCGACGGCGAGAACTGCTTGGCGCGATAGCCGGCAAGCAGGTCGACGGCGGAAAGATCGTGCAGCGACGTGATGGTGTCCTGCCTGACCTTATGCATGGGCACCTGCCGGCATGCGTTTCTCGATGATGCGGGCGAACATGCTGGCGCCGATCGGCAGGATCTTGTCGTCGAGAACGTAACCGGGATTGTGCACGGGGACAGAGCCGTCATGGCCGACCCAGAAGTACGCGCCGGGAACGGCCTGCATCATGTCGGCGAAGTCCTCGCTGCCCATCTTCGGGGTCGTGCGGGTCACCACCTTGGCGGGATCGACGACGGTGCGTGCGACTTCCTCGACCACGCGGGACTGCTCTTCCTGATTCACGAGCACGCTGAACGTGTCGCGGATGTCGGCTTCGATCTCGACATCGAAGGTCGCGGCGATGCCGGCACAGATCGCGCGCATGCGCTTGCGGATCAGCGCGCGGGTGTCGTCGTCGAAGGCGCGGACCGTGCCGCACAGCCAGGCTTCGCCCGGAATGACGTTATAGGCCGAACCGGAGTGGATCTGCGTGATCGACAGCACCGCCGCGTGGTGCGGATCGACGTTGCGGCTGACGATGGTCTGCAGCGCCTGGCCCAGCGTCATCGCGATCACGACCGCATCCTTGGAGCGTTCCGGCATCGCGCCATGCGCGCCGTAGCCATGGATCTTGATGTCGAAGAAGTCGGCGCCGGCCATCGCCGGGCCCGGCAGGATCGCAATCTCGCCGTGGTTGAGGTCCGGCGCGTTGTGCAGGCCGTAAACCTCGTCGCAGGGGAACTTCTTGAACAGGCCGTCCTTGATCATCGCGCGGGCGCCGCCGAGGCCTTCCTCGGCCGGCTGGAAGATGAAATGCACGGTGCCGTCGAAATTGCGGGTTTCGGCGAGGTAGCGCGCCGAGCCGAGTAGCATCGTGGTGTGGCCGTCATGTCCGCAACCATGGAAGCGGCCGGGAATGGTCGAACGCCACTTCAGATTGGTGTTCTCTTCCATCGGCAGCGCGTCCATGTCGGCGCGCAGCCCGATCCGCTTGGTGCCGTTGCCCTTGCCCTTGAGCACACCGATCACGCCGGTGCCGCCGAGGCCGCGATGCACCTCGATGCCCCAGCTTGTCAGCTTGTCGGCGACGATGCCTGAGGTGCGAACCTCCTCAAAACCGATCTCGGGATGCGCGTGCAGGTCCCGTCTGATGGCGGTAAGTTCGTCAGCGAATCCGTCGATGCGGTCAATGGTTGGCATGGTCTCTATCCCTTTGTGCGTGATGGGGAGGTGGGTGTGAATACGCGGCCGTTCGGCTTTATACGGATGCCGGGCCGCAAATGCTTCCAGGGTAACGAGGCCGGATCCGCCGGCATCGCGCCGGGGGCGGCGCAGATCAGGAGCTTTTCGGCGATCGGCTCGAAATCGGCGCGGAAATGCACCGAGCTTTTGTTGACGAGGATTTTCTGCGCCGTGGGCTCGATGCCGACATAGCGGTACATCGATTGATCGGCGAGCTGGGCCTTGTAGGAACCGACGACGACGCGCACGTCGCCGATGCGCAAGGCTGCCGACGGTCCCATGTCCATGTCGCGGCCACCGTAGAACGGGCCGGGCGCGATGAACTTGCCGTCCGAGAGCTGTTCGACGACGAAGGTTTCCCGGTACGGCGCATCGTCGGGAATGCCTGACTTGCCGCCGAGATCGAGCGTGACTGTCGCGCCGACGCCGGCCGCATGCGCGGCCCTGGCCGACTGCGGATCGAAGATCACGCCGGTGGCGGCGCTGGCCTTGTTGCGCACCAGCGCACGCAGCATCCCCGTGGTATCCGATGTGCCGCCGGCGCCAGGATTATCCTGGGTGTCGGCGATGACGATCGGCTTGCTCGCCGATTTCGCCAGCTCCATCGCTAGCAGCACGCCCTCATCGGGCGAATAGATGCGGCCGTCGAAATCGTCTTCGTGGCCTTCGACCAGCGCGACGAATCTGTCGGCGGCTGTATCCGCATCGGCCTGGGTACGGCCGTAGGCGAACACGCTCGGCCCGCAATCCCTGAAATCGGCCGCCGGGAAGCCCGGCGCGAACGAGAGCGTTGGTACCGCGTCGCCTTGCAGCGCCGCAAGCTTCTCATAGAGACCCTTGGTCGGCTGGTCGTTGGTGCATTGCCAGCTGATCGGGATCAGGAACGGCAATTGCCGGAATGCCTTTGCCAGGCGTTGTTTCCCGTTGAGCAACAATGCGAGGTGCTTCGCGCAGGCGCGGCCGGTGTCGGCCATGTCGACATGAGGATAGGTGCGGTAGGCGATCAGCGCATCGGCATGCGCGATCATCTCCGGCGAGACATTCGCGTGCAGGTCGAGGCTCGCGACCAGCGGAGTGTCCTTGCCGATCACCCTCCGCACGCGGGCGAGGATCTCGCCTTCGCCATCGTCGAGATGTTCGGTCACCATCGCTCCGTGCAGGTCGAGATAAACGGCATCGATCGGCCCGGCGGCGGCGATGCCGTCGACCATCTCCTTCACAATACGTTCGAAGGCGTCCTTCGTTACATGCGCCGACGGGGTCGCGCCGGCCGCAACCGTCGGAACCAGCTCCCAGCCATTGGCCTCGGCGGCCTCGACGAAACCGGCGAGGCCGGCATTGATCCGGCGCATGACCTTCAGCACGCCGGCGCCATGCGACATCGATGGCCAGCCGCCGCCATGCACGAAGTCGTCATAGGTCGCCTTCGTCGGCGCGAAGGTATTGGTCTCGTGCAGGAAGCCGCCAACAGCGATGCGGGTCATCAAGTGGGTCTCGACGTGTTTCTTAGCGGGCGACGTTAAGCGTGTCGTCGCGCCAAGCGCAAGCCATCGAGCACTTCCGGATTTGCATGCCGCATGGGCGTAACGAATGGCCCAAGGCTTCGAATGGCCCAAGGCTTCGAATGGCGCAACCTTCGAATGACCTAAGGCTAAAGGATTACGCGGTTGCTACGACGCCTTCCGAAACCGGGCGGAAATTCGCAAAGTCCCAGCCGCGGCCGGGGGCGGCGTCGAGCAAGGCGCGGGTGTAGGCCTGCTGCGGATTGGTCAGCACTTCGGCTGCCGGTCCCTGTTCCACGACGCGGCCATGCTGCATCACCACGACATCGTCACAGATCTGTGCCGCGACGCGCAGATCATGCGTGATGAACAAGAGCGCGATGCCGAGCCGCTTCTGGATTTCGTCGAGCAGGTCCAGCACCTGCGCCTGTACCGACACGTCGAGCGCGGACACCGCTTCGTCCGCCACCAGCACGTCCGGATCGAGCGCCAGTGCGCGTGCGATCGCGATGCGCTGGCGCTGGCCGCCGGAGAATTGGTGCGGAAAACGCGAGATGGCGTCGGGCGGCAGGTGGACCAGTTCGAGCAGCTCGCGCGCCCGGCTAAGCGCGTCCTTGCGCGGTGTGCCGTAATTGATCGGGCCTTCCGCGATGCTTTCGCCGACCGTGACGCGGGGATTGAGGGAGCGGTAAGGATCCTGGAAGATGATCTGGATCTTCTTGCGATGCGGCTGCAGCAGCCGCCGCGACAATTCGGAGATCTCGCGGCCGGCCAGGCGCACGCCGCCGGAGGTCGGGTCGATCAGGCGGACGATGCAGCGCGCCACCGTCGATTTGCCGGAGCCGCTTTCGCCGACGATGCCGAGGGTGCGGCCCTTGCGCAAGGTGAGGGTGACGTTCTGCGCGGCGGCGACCTCGCGGGATTTGCCGAACAGGGATCGTTCCCGGTAGACCTTGCCGAGCTCGTTGGCCTCCAGCACCACCGGCTCGGTCGTCGCCTCCCGTGGCGCGCGTGGCACGAGGCTCGGCACCGCCGACAACAAATTGCGGGTGTAGTCCATCTTGGGCGAGCGCAAGATATCGTCGAGCTTGCCGGTCTCGACCAGCCGGCCATGCCGCATTACCGCGACCCGGTCGGCGATTTCGGCGACCACGCCCATGTCGTGGGTGATGAAGAGCACGGCAGTGCCGTGGTCGCGCTGCAGGTCACGGATCAAGGCGAGAATCTGTTTCTGCGTGGTTACGTCGAGCGCCGTGGTCGGCTCGTCCGCGATCAGGAGCTTTGGCTCGAGCACCAGCGCCATCGCGATCATGATGCGCTGGCGCTGCCCGCCCGAGAGGCGATGAGGGAAGGAGGAGAAGATGCGCGCCACGTCCGGCAGCCGCACATGTTCCATCATGACCAGGATCTTCTGCCGCCGCGTACGGGCATCGAGATCGGTGTGGGTGCGCAGCACCTCGTCGATCTGGCGGCCAACCGGCACCACCGGATTGAGCGCGGTCATCGGCTCCTGAAAGATCATCGCCATCCGCGTGGCGCGCAACTGGCGCAGCCGCCGGTCGGTGGCCCCTAGCAGTTCCTCGCCGACCAGCTTGACGCTGCCGCCGGAGGGAACCAGCGTGCCCTTCTGCAACAGGCCCATCACCGTCAACGAGGTCACGGATTTGCCCGAGCCGCTTTCGCCGACGAGGCACAGCGTTTCGCCTTCGTGCACCTGCACCGAGAGGTCGTCGATGATGCGGGGACTGCCTGCCCTGTTGCCGAGACTGACGACGAGATTGTTGATGTCGAGGACGACGTTGGTGGTCGGATTGGCTGCGGTCACTTGCCCTCACGCTGTTTCATGCGGGGATCGAGCGCGTCGCGGGCGGCGTCGCCGATCAGGTTGATGCTGAGGATGGCGATCGAGAGTAGAAGGCCGGGCCAGAAGATCAGCGACGGCTTGATCTGAAAATAGGCGCGGCCTTCGGCCATGATGTTGCCCCAGGTCGGCGTTTCCGGCGAGATGCCGGCGCCGAGGAACGACAGGATCGCCTCGGTGAGGATCGCAGACGCGCAGACATAGGTGCCTTGCACGATCAACGGAGCGATCGTGTTCGGCATCAGATGGCGCCACATGATCTTGGGCAGGCTGGAGCCGACCGAGATCGCGGCCTCCACATAGGGCTCCTCGCGCGCGGTCAGCACCACCGAGCGCACCAGCCGTGCCACACGCGGGATTTCGGGGATCATGATCGCAATCATCACGGTCCAGATGCTGGCGCCCGACAGCGACACCACGGCGATCGCGAGCAGGATGGCGGGGATCGCCATCAAGCCGTCCATCACCCGCATCAATACGGCATCGACCCATCTGAAAAATCCAGAGACAAGGCCGATCAGGAGTCCGAAGCCGACCGCGCAGACCGCGCTGCCGATTCCGATCAGGAGCGAAATCCGCGCGCCGTAGATGATGCGCGACAGCACGTCGCGGCCGTAGCCGTCGGTGCCGAGCAGGAATTGCGAGCTTGACGGTTTCAGCCGTTGCGCCGGCACCAGCAGCAGCGGATCGTGCGGGGCCAGCAGCGGCGCGAAGATCGCCATCAGGATGATGAGCGTGAGGCAGATCGTCGCGACCGCGATGATCGGCGTCGCCGTGAGGAAGCCGAACCTCAGCCGGAACGGTCGGGTGATCGGAATCGAGGACTCGGGGAGGGTTTCGATCGCCATTGCTCAGTACCGGATACGAGGATCGAGCAGGATGTAGGAGAGGTCGATCAGCAGGTTGACCCCGACATAGATGCCTGACGTCAGCAGGATCATCGCCTGGATCACCGGGTAATCACGCGCCAGCACCGCATCGACGGTGAGGCGGCCGATGCCGGGCAGGTTGAACACGCTCTCGGTGACGACGACGCCTGATATCAGCAGCGCGAAGCCGGAGCCAATCACGGTGATCACGGGCACCGCGGCGTTGCGCAGCGCATGGCGCAGCAGCACGCCGGTCTCGCCGATCCCCTTGGCGCGGGCGGTGCGCACGTAATCCTCGCCCAGCACGTCGAGCATCGAGGCGCGCGTCATGCGTGCGATCAGCGCGACGTAGATGAAGGCGAGGGTGCAGGTCGGCAGAATGATGCGCTCGAAGAACGGGCCGAAGCCGGCCGTGATGCTCTTGAAGCCTTGCACCGGAACCCAGCGCAGATCGATTGCAAACACCTGGATCAGCACGTAGCCGATCACGAACACCGGCACGGAGAAGCCGAGCACGGACAGACCCATCACGCAGCGGTCGATCCATGTGCCATGCTTCCATGCCGCAATTACGCCGAGCGGCACGGCGACCAGGATCGACAGCACGAGGGTGGTCAGGGCGACCGAGATCGACGGCTCGACGCGCTGGCCGATCATCTTCAGCACCGGCACGTTGGAGATCAGCGAGACGCCGAGATCACCGTGCAGCAGTTTGCCAATCCAGGTGTAGAACTGAACATAGATCGGTTCGTTCAGCCCGAGCGAGGTCCTGATCCGCTCGAGCTGCGCGGGCGTCGCGTTGTCGCCGGCGAGAATCGCGGCGGGATCGCCCGGCGTCAGCCGCAACAGCAGGAACACAAACAGTGCCACCACGCCCATCACGGGAATGGCAGCAAGGATGCGGCGAATGAGATAGCCGAGCATCGTTGCTATCTCCTTTCGCCAGACGCTGCGAAGCCAAGACTGGGCCGCATCATACTCATGGTGTCCCCGTGATCTGTGTCGTGCGCTTCTGCGTCTTTGCTCTGAAGCTTAGCGCGAAAAGTGATGAATTTGCAGGCAAATATTGTGCCAATGGCAGCGTTACATCAAGGCGCGATTCGGGCCGTTTGCAGCCCGGGGAACGCGATGTGACGTCAGTGCTTGCGCCGTCTTGACGGGTCTCAATCGTCTCCTCCTTCTCATCTGAAGCTGCTATCTCGAATTGCTTATCGTGTAGGGGGCATCGACCTGAAGCGATAGCTCCGTTCACATTCTCACCACTCCGCACCAGTTGGCCACGAACAGCGCGATGCTCTGCGTTATCTTGCGAAGGCTAGCGAGCTCGACACGTTCGTTGAACGCATGTGGGCCGATGCCGTAAGGGCCATAGCAAAGCGCAGGGATGCCGTAGTCGACACAATAGTAGCGGGTGTCGTTGACGGCCGTGGACAGGCGCTCCTCCATCGGGGGCTTGAAGACAGATTGATGGGCGGCCGACAGAGCCGCTTCCGCTTCGCTGCCGGGCTCGCACACCGCCGGGTCCGCCTGAAAACCGCTCCACACCAGTTCGGCCGGGTTGTCGGACAGGAAGTCGTCGGCCTTGTGCGCCTCGGCCAGGCATTCCTCGATGCCACGCATCGCCTCTCGCGGTGTCTCGCCCGGCAGCAGGCCGAGCCGGCAATCCAGCTCGCACCAGGCCGCGGTCGAACTTGCCCAGTCGCCTCCCTTGATAATGCCGACGTTGAACTTGATCGGATTTTTGACGCCACGGAACCAGCTGTTGTCGAGCGCCCTTGTGTTGAGCGTTTTGGTGTAGTCCTGGAACGCACGCACCAGATGCATCGCCGACAGGATGGCGCTGGTGCCGCTCTCGGAATAGGCGACATGCACCGGTGTGCCGCGCACGCGCAGGCGAAACCAGATCGCCCCGACCTGGGCGCGCGTGAGCGTGTGGCCGGTGGGTTCGGGAATGAGGCAGGCGTCGGCGCGATAGCCGCGCATCAGAGTCGATAGCGCGCCGTTGCCTGTGCTCTCCTCCTCGGTAACGGTCTGCAGATGGACGCGGCCGTTCGGCGAATAGCCGGCGCCTCTGAAAGCATCGAGCGCGAAGATCATGGCCGAGACACCGGCTTTCATGTCCTGTGCACCGCGCCCGAACATCCAGCCGTCGCGCATTTCAGCCGCGAACGGCGGCAGGTCCCAAAGGTCAGCGGGTCCCTCCGGCACCACGTCGATATGACCTTGCAAGATCAGACTGCGCCCGCCGCCTTTGCTGTCGATCGTCGCGACAACCTGCTGCGATCCGGCAAGATCGATGCCGTCCATTGGTGCGGCCTTCGGGTGGCTCATCAAGTTGACGTCCGCAAGGCTGAACGCATCGACGTCGTAGTTGCGTTTTGCGAACTGCTCGGCCAGCCAAAGCTGTTGCGGGGCTTCCTGTCCGCGCAAGCTGCGGAACTGCACCATACGTGACAGGAACGCGATCTGATCGTCGAAGTTTCGATCGACGGCCGCACATAGCTCGCCGGCAATCTGATCCGGCTTGGTCAACGTCTCAGTTGTCATGTCTCGCCTTTCCTTGCGCCCCATACGGAAGCTTGCCGGCCTCGGTATGGGCCGCCGTGACATGCGTGCGCGCTGCCGCAAGGCGCATTGTCCGCTCCTGAGATGACTCGCTTCTTCCCATCGTAAAGCTAATCCTTGTCACTCGGTGGTTCTCAGCGAATTCCGACTTGGCCACAGGCGCGTACGCTCATATTCTCTCGCTTCGACCAGCAAATTAGAGGAAAGCTGCGTGGGTAGTCTCGGTCGTATCGGCCTGCGACGGCACCATTGAGGGCGCGCAAAGGTCGCGCCAGTCGTCGATCGCCTCGGCAACCATCTGTGCTGTGGCGGCCGACAGGGTCCAGCCGAGATGGCCGTGACCGGTGTTGTAGAACACGCCCGGAATGCGTCCGGCGCGAGCGACCGGCATCATGTTCGGCATCATCGGCCGCAGGCCCGCCCATGGCACGATCTTCGACGTGTCGACCTCGGGAAAATGATGCCGCACCCAGTCCACAAGTGGCTGGATACGGTCGGCACGTATATCGCGGTTGAAGCCGTTGAACTCAGCGGTGCCGGCGACTCGGAAGCGGTCGGCGCCAAGCCGGCTGGTGACGATCTTCGCGGCCTCATCGAGCAGGCTAACGAACGGCGCGGCCTGCTGGCTCTGCGGCGCATCGAGCTGCACCGTGATCGAATAACCCTTCACCGGATAGACGTTCACGCGCTCGTTGAGCATGGCGGCGAAGTGGCGGCTCGCGACACCGGCGCAGATGACGATGCCGTCCGCCTGCAGGTCTTGTCGTGTCGGCGCCGCGGCGTCCTGCGATGCCGTATCATTCCAGCCGATGTGGAAGCCCTCGCCGGTGCGGGATATCGCATCGACGTCGGCTTCATGGACGAAGGTCGCGCCGCGGCGGACGCAGGCGTCGGCCAATCCACGAGTGAATTTGTGGATATCGCCGGTTGCATCCGACGGCGTGAAGAAGCCGCCATAGCAGGCCGATTGCAGCGCGGGTTCGATGATACGGATTTCGTCCGGCGTCACAGGCCGGCGGTCGAGGCCGCCTTGCTGAAGCAGCGCGTTGACACGCAGGCCTGCGTCGAAGCCGGCCTTGTCATGACAGATATGGAGGATACCGCGGCGCTCGAGATCGAAGGTGATCTTCTCGCGCTCGGCGATGGCAAACAAATGCCGCCGCGCTTCGATGGCGAGCCGCGTCGTTGCGATGGTGTTGGCGCGATAGCGGCCGATGCTGCCGACAAACTCACCCATCCAGGAATATTTGTGCCAGCTCGGCTTCGGATTCATCAGCAGCGGCGCGTCGCTTCTGAGCATCCAGCGCAGCCCCTTGAGGATGGTCGCGGCGCTGTTCCAGACTTCGGCATTGCTGGCGGAGAGTTGTCCGCCGTTGGCGAACGAGGTCTCCATCCCCGCGTAGCGATGCCTGTCGAGGACAGTCACCTGGTAGCCGCGTTCGAGCAGGGCATAGGCAGTCGTCACGCCGGTGATACCGGCGCCAATAATGGCAATGTGAGGCATGATGGTCTCTTGGTTCCCGTGTGTGAGAGTCGCCGAACCGCCGGAAAAAACCGGTGGCGGCGCCCCATCTGTCACGGTACCTGAGAGCTTGATCCGCATTGGGCCGAGGCCCGGCTGCGGACTATCCCCTTCGGTGGACGTCACGGCCCATGATGTATGGCCATGTCGTCTCTCTCCAGATCGTCCTGACGATACCGTCCTTTTGCCTGAGAGTTTCCGGGGCGGTTGCTCCGTCGGCGCCGAAGCGAACGCTTGCGCATTCGCTGCGATCTCTCCCGCATCGTCGCGTTGGACGGCCGGACCCTAGGCGAAGCCTTAAAACTGGACAAGGCTAAATTTCGGTCCGGCTGTGCCGACGCATTGTGCAGTGCAAATTGATCTCACTCCAGCGTCGCCAGCAGTGCCGCCATCAGGCGGCCGCGCTCGGCAAGGCTGTCAACCTCGATATGTTCATTGAGCGTATGCGCATCGGCGCCGCGAACGCCGAGCCCGTCGAGGGTGGGGATGCCCATCGCGCCGGTGAAATTGCCGTCGGAGCCGCCGCCGGCGCTGCCATGCGGCAAATCGAGGCCCATCTCCCTGGCGAGACCCTTGGCTTTTTCATAGAGCGCCATGGTGCCGGCGTTCGGCTCCCAGACCGGGCGGGTGACGCCGCGCGTCACCTTAAACGTCACGTCGTTGGCGGTGCCCGACAGCGCCAGCATCCGTTCAACACCACGATCGAGATCGGCCTGGCGCTTGGCCATGCTGAGGGCTTCGCCGGTGCAGGTTGTGGCAACGCAATTGACCCATTGGCCGCCATGCACGATGCCGACTGAGAAGGTGCAGTCCTCGGTGGTCATGCCGTCGATGGCGACGATCTGCCGGGCCATCTCGCGGATCGCGGAGCGTCCGGAGGACAGCGTCGCGCCGGCATGGCTCGGCTTGCCGGTCGCTTCGAGATTGAAGCGCGCGATCGCGTAGCGTCCGGTGACGACGCCGTTGTTCGGTCGGCCCGGCTCCGGCACCAGCACATATTTGTTGCGCGCGGCTTCCGCCTCGATGATGTCGCGGGTCGACGGCGTGCCGACCTCTTCATCGGGCGTGAACAGCACGGTGATCGGCAGCGGCGTCATGAAGGAGGCGCGCGCCAGTTGCCGTATGGCCTCGAGCGACAGATAGTTGCCGCCCTTCATGTCGAAGATGCCGGGGCCGAAACATTTGTTGCCCTCGCGCCGCCATGAGAGCTTCTCGATGGTGCCGACCGGATGCACGGTGTCGAGGTGTCCGGCGATCAGGATTCCGGGCTGGCCTTGCCTCGGATGCGGAAAGCGGGCGCGAACGCAGCCGGCAAAACCCTGCCGGCCTGCGATGCGTTCGATGGTCGCGCCCATGATCGCCATCTCGCGCGCGGCGAGGTCGAGCATGCGCTCAACCGCTCCCGCATCCCAGGTCGGACTTTCGCATTCCACCCAGCCGCGCAGACCCTGCAGCATCGTTTCGGAATCAAAGGGAAGATTGGCTGGGTTCATGGATTTTCTCTCTTGGTTCGTTGGCATCGCGTGCGCTACGAAAGTCGGCGGCGGCGATTTTGTAAAGTCAAATACGTCGCGCCGTCTCATTCATTTGTATGCGTCCGATCCCGACCAAAACCGGATTGACGCGCATCATGCTTGATGCAAGTCTTGAATCCACAAGTCTTGATTTCACAAGCCGCACAGCATGTTAGTCCGCCTAAATAACGAACTGCTTGCATAACGAATAAGCCGGCTTTGACCAGTTTCACCTCAGGAGAGAATCGAATGTTCCAGAAGTCGCGTTGGAAGCATCGCACGATAGCGGCGGCGTTGTCGGCGCTCGCGCTGTCGTTTGCGCCGCAGGCCATGGCAGCGGGCAAGACCATCACCGCGGTGATGCACGCTGATCTGCGTACTCCCGGGATGATGACGACCGCCTACATCGTGCGCGATTTCGGCTACATGATCTTCGACACGCTGTTGGCCGAGGACGCCAACTTCAAGATCCAGCCGCAGATGGCGGAATGGAAGGTGTCCGACGACAAGCTCACCTATACTTTCACGCTGCGCGACGGCCTGAAGTGGCACGACGGCACACCGGTCACGGCGGACGATTGCGTGGCGTCGCTGAAGCGCTGGGGCAAGGCCGACGGCATGGGCCAGAAGCTGATGGATTTCACCGCGAGCCTGGACGCTCCCGACGCCAAGACGATCGTGCTGAAGCTGAAAGAGCCCTACGGACTGGTCCTGGAATCGATCGGAAAACCGTCGTCCTTCGTGCCCTTCATGATGCCGAAGCGCCTGGCTGACTCGCCGCCCGACAAGCCGCTTCCGGAGTTGATCGGATCCGGTCCCTTCAAGTTCGTGCCCGGAGAATTCCAGCCCGGCGTGAAGGCGGTGTTTGAGAAGAACACCGATTACGTGCCGCGCAAGGAGCCGCCGAGCTGGACCTCTGGCGGCAAGGTGGTGAAGGTCGATCGCGTCGAATGGATCACGATGCCGGACGCGCAGACCGCGGTCAACGCGCTGCAATCCGGCGATATCGATTTCATGGAAGCGCCGTCTTACGACATTTTGCCGGTGCTGGAAGGCAACCCGGACCTCAAGGTCGAGACGCTGAACAAGCTCGGTCTCCAGACGCTCGGGCGCATGAACTTTCTCCAGCCACCTTTTGATAACGTCAAGGTGCGCCGTGCCGCTTTCATGGCGATGAACCAGAAGGACGTGCTGGATGCGCTGGTCGGCAATCCCAAATACTACCAGGTCTGCGGCGCGGTCTTCGTTTGCGGCACCCCGCTGGCGACCGATGTCGGCGCAGAATCATTGATCAAGGGCAACGGCATGGCGGAAGCGAAAAAGCTGCTCGCCGAGTCCGGCTACGACGGTACGCCGATCGTGATCATGGCGCCGGGCGATGTCGTGTCGCTGAAGGCGCAGCCGATCGTGGTGGCGCAGCAGTTGCGCGAAGCCGGCTTCAAGGTCGATGTCCAGGCCACCGACTGGGGAACCGTAGTTAGCCGCCGTACCAACAAGAAGCCCATCAAGGACGGCGGCTGGAACATGTTCTTTACCAACTGGGTCGCCGCAGACGTGATCAACCCCGTCGTCAATGTTTCGATCGGCGGCAGGGGCGAGAATGGCGGCTGGTTCGGCTGGTCGAAAGACGAGAAGATCGAAGCGATGCGCGACGCCTTTGCGCGCGCGTCGACCCCGGACGAGCAGAAGAAGATCGCCGCGAATATCCAGAAGGAAGTCTACGATCAGGTGATCTATGTTCCGCTCGGACAGTTTTTCGGGCCGAGCGCGTGGCGGAAGTCGCTCACCGGCGTGCTCGACGGGCCGGCGACGCCGATCTTCTGGAATATCGACAAGTCGGAGTAGGGCGCGAGGCTCATCCGAGAACGCAGAATGGCCGGGCTCGTCCCGGCCATTTCCGTTTCATGTTCGCGGCACACTGCTCCCGTACGACTGGTGCGCGTCAGTCGTGGCGGTCGCGCATCTTACGGGCAGGCGGAGCGCCACCTTGCGGCCGAGGCGTTCCAGCCGGTCGCGACCGGAGACGAAGTCACCTTGCCTAGAAGTGTGCTTTTGCCCAATTGTCCTCCGCCGATCTGGCAGGACCGTGGGTCGACAGGCTGCTGAGTTCGATGGGGCCGACGTGTGCGGTGCTGATCAAGGCGAGAATGCCGGCCGCCAGCACGACGACGGTATAGACGACAGCCGTTCCGCGGATCCATCGTCGATAGGTTGCGTGCTCCTCCGGCGTCGCATCGCGGAATTTCTGCGCGTTCGATCCATTGCTGCAATGGCCGGCGTCGTCGCCGTAATCGCTCATGACGATCTCCGTGTGTTGGTTGGAAGAGACGCGGCCTACGGAAACACGATCATCGAGGCGATATCGCCCGATGCGGTGCCGCGTGACATCGCAGCCCAATACAGCGCAAGCGAGAAGATGATCGCCGCGATCAGGTAGCCAGCCACGACGAGTGCATCGTGATGACGCACGTCACTGCGCGCGACATGAGTTCGGTCGGTCATTGTCATGGTCTCATCTCCAACGGAAAACAGGGCTTGGGATGTGGCGACCGCGCAATGTGCGGCCGTAGATTCCGGCACCCCGACATTAGGATGAAAGGCCGTCGCAGTTTGTGAACCACGCCACAACCTGGCAACACGAGGCGGTGATTGAGGGCTTACGATGTCGCGAGGGAGGAGGCGGACCGCAGGCATCCTTCGCGCGAGTGGCTGGCATGCAAGCTCAAGCGGGGTCGTTTGCCGCACCTTAACGTCGCAGAAATATTGTAAGCTTGGTGTCAGGTTCACGCCGTAATTTGACTGCCTGCTTCAGTGCACACCGCGACGAGTCGATGGCAGAAGACGACAACAAGCCCGCGCCGACCGGCGCGCATCGGCCGTTACCGACCGAGGAGCGTCGAGCCGCTCCGCGCCGCCGGGTCCTCAAATCGGGGACGATCGAGTTCGGCAGTGAAGCGATCCCGTGCACCGTCCGAAGCGTCTCGGCCTTGGGCGCCGGCGTTGAGATCAACTCGCCATTGTGGTTTCCCGACCGCTTCGTCCTTGCCGTCGACGGCGAACGGCATGCGTGCCGCATCGTGTGGAAGAAGGAGAGGCGGCTGGGGGTGGAATTTGAGTGAGGTGGGGCCTGCCAATCCAGCATCGACCCAAAAGCATTGAAGCGGGCGGTCTCGTGCGCGGTCTTGCGCGCGACCTGCCGACCGCGGCCATTTCCTGGAAGATCGTGGGAGGAAGCGCGACTATTTCGCGCCGGGGGGGAAGCATGACGGGATCTTCGACGCGAACCAGGGTCGGTCGGCTCGACGCCGAACAGGCGCGGCTTCTCGACGACCAAGGCTATCTGCTGTTGCGCGGCGCTATTCCCGCGGCCTGGATCGGGCGGCTTCGCGACGCCTTCGAGGCCGGTGCGCTGCCGTCGGAGAAGTGGCCGGGCGCCCCCCGCGGGATCGATTGGCGGCATTCCTTGCTGGACCTCGATGCGACAGTGCAACACGTCTGCCGCCTGCCGGCGATGCTGGCCGCCGTCCATCATATCCTGCGACAACCATTCTTCCTGGGGCAAGTCGAGGGCCGCGAGCCGCGTGCGGGCGGCGGCGCGCAAAGACTGCATCGCGACGGCTTCGACCGCCAGGTCACCGACGGGGTTTCCGCGCTGGCATTCCTCGACACATTCGGGCCGGAGAATGGCGCCACGCAGGTCGCGCCAGGCTCGCATCGCGGCGAGGCGGAGGACGCAGGCGTATATCCGCAGGCAAAGGTCGTGGGAGGTGAGGCCGGCGACATCTTGCTGTTCGATGTCAATCTTTTGCATGGTGCGACGCGCAATTGCAGCGGGGCGCCGCGCAGGTCGCTGCTGATCACCTATGCCAACGTGTCGCAGCAGCAGGATTGGCGAAAGACCCGCGCGTTGCGGAACGTGCGCATGGATCAGGACGAAGCGTTCGACGTTTGACGGACGGGAGAGAGCCCAGCGGCCACGGTTGCGCTGGCGTCCTGTGCCGGCATCGGCGCGTCGTTTTTCACGCTGCCGGTATGGGTCACGTTCGCCATCGACCTTGCTGGGAAGGAAGTAGAACTGATCGGCTTGGCTTGGCGGGCAACACCGCCACCGCGGCAACTGGCCGATCGCGTTCGAGGCCATTCTACGACCGAGAAGCTGGCTTCATTTCCAACAGCCGGTTCGCAAAGAGAGGTTAATAGCGCTGGAGAACACGCTTTAGTTGTGAGAGGATGGCGCCCATTCTTTCACACCTTTGGATATTTTGGCCAACCTCGGGAGATGATCATGACAATCAGTGTCAAGGCCTATGCGAACGCCGATGATGTCCTGATCGCATGGCAGCCGGACACATGGTCGAACGGCTGGGTCGGTTTCCAACTCGAGCGGCGCAACAACATCACGCAGCAGTCGATCGTGCTGTCTAACCGCATCCCGCCACAGCCCGGCCAGAAGCCGGTCGCCGACGCTGGCATCTCCTCGACGCAATCGCCGTTCCGGCGCTGCATCTGGACCGATCATAGCGTCGTTGACACCGACAACGTGTCGTACCAGGTCACTGCGATGAAGAACGGCGCGAACGGCACTTTCACGCCCGATCCCGCCTCGGTGTCGGCCTGGACCGCCGCGGCAGTTGCCTCGGGTGAGGCCGGCGGCGGCCTATCGGCATATTTCAACCGGGGCACCCTGATGTCCCAGATCGTCAGCCGCTTCGTGCACGGCGATACGTCCGACGATACGCTGCGCAATTTCGTCAAGAGCCTTTCGGACCCGTCCACCCCGGCGCGACGCTATCTTTCGGGCGACGCCTTGCACCAGATCCTGGCCTTTCTGCACGATGCCGACCTCCGCGGCAGCCAGGTTCATGCCGCCATCTACGAGATGAACGACGAGGAGCTGGTCGGCGCGCTAAAGCCGTTCGGAAAGCGCGGCAGTGTGCTGCTCGGCAATGGCAGCGCGACCAAGCCGAACATCGCGGTCGAGCTCAGTGGCGCCGGCCTGACGGTCAAGCACCGCGACCTGTCGAATGCGGGCAGGTCGTCGCCCAGCGTCCACAACAAGTACGTCGTCGAAAGCGACGCGCAAGGCAACGCGATCCGCGTGCTGACCGGCAGCACCAACTGGACCACCACCGGGCTGTGCACACAGCTCAACAACGTGTTGATCATCGAGAATGCCGTGATCGCCAAGCGTTACCTCGATCAGTGGGGCAAGCTGGTTGCCGCCGGCAACGCCATGCCGCCCGCCTTGAAGGCCTCGAATTCCAATCCGACCAGCGACGGCGAGATAAGTGTCTACTTCGCAGCGACCAATGGTGAGGCGGAGTTCACGCCGGTGCTGGATCTGCTCAAGAACGCAAAGGACGGCGCGCTCTTCCTGATGTTCATGCCGGGTCAATCGCCGCTGCTGGACGCACTGCTGGACCGCGCACAGCAGAATGATATCTACGTCCGTGGCGTGGTTTCGACCATGATGGCCAGCAAGAACGGTGACATCGTCTCGGTCGGCGGCGAGGTCGTGAAATCAGGCGCTCCGAAGCAATCCTTTCATGACGACGTCCAGTTGCCGAAGGGTGTCCAGGCCACGAACCAACCCTCATGGGCCGACGTGGAATTCAGCGTTTCCCAGATGCGCAGTGCGGGAATGATCGCGATCGTTCATTCCAAGACCATCGTGATCGATCCGTTTTCCGACAATTGCGCCGTCATCACGGGGTCGCACAATTTCTCTGTCGCCGCATCGCAGAAGAACGACGAGAATCTGGTGATCGTGCGCGGCAACAAGAAGCTTGCCCAGGCCTACGCATTGCACATCAACGGCGTCTACGATCACTATTCCTGGCGCGGCTATCTCGGCAGTGGCGGCAATCCGGATCAGATCTATTCGCTCGACGGCTGGAAGCCCGGAGGCGGAAAAGAGCAGGAACTGGATTTCTGGATGGAGGAGCCCGTGCCGCCCCGCCGCGGCGGAGGAGTTGGAGCAGGACCCGGCGCTGGTGGAGGAGCTGACAACGGGAACAAAGCAGTCAAGAAAGCCGCCAAGAATCCTCCAAAGAATCCTCCAAAGAAATCTTCCAAAAAATCTCCAAAGAAATCCGCTAAGACCCCGAAGGCCAAGAAGTCGGCGAAAGGCGCAAAATCAAAGGCCAAGAAGGCAGGAGCCAAGAAAGCAGGAGCCAAGAAGGCGAAGGCAAGCAAGGCGAGGGTGAAGAAGTCGAAGCGGTAGCGGGAAAGCCAGCGCGCCATGACCGGACTAGGAACAGCAAGGGTATGTTTGGTGCGGGCGGTGGGAGTCGAACCCACACGACGTTGCCATCGAGGGATTTTAAGTCCCTTGCGTCTACCAGTTCCGCCACGTCCGCTTCGTTGATTTCCATAGCTTTTTTGCCTTTTTACCGCAAATGTTTTGCAGGATTTCCCTCGTGTTTTGCAAAATCGATGGAAAACCTGTTCACGTCTTGTCTTTCGCGCGCTCGAAAGCCCGGATCACGTTGACCTCGCGCTCGACATGGCGGGTATAGTGTTTGCCCATCGCTTCCGACTTGTCGCCGAGCAGATCAGCCACCTCGGCGTTGCTGGCGCCGCCGGTTCGCTTCCACCATGCGGCATAGGAGACGCGCAGGCCGTGCAGGGTGGTTCCGGCGCCGATCTTGCCGGCGCGCTCCTGGTCGCGCAGCCAGTGGCTGACGCGGGTTTGCATGTCCTTCTCGTTCTCCCATGGCGTGCCGGCGTCGCGCAGGGCGATCGGACCGTCTGGCGTGCGCACCTTGATGGTGGCCAGGAACGCTTGCAGCTCCGGCATCGCCGGCAGGAAGTTCTTTTCGTTGTTCTTCTTCGTGGTGAGCCGGATGCACATGCCGGTCAGCGGGTGCGGCTGGTACTGCTTCCAGTTCGCCACCACGATGGTCTGCCCGCGCAGGCCGGCATAGCGCGCCAACATCATGGCGGTCTTGATCTCCATCGGCGCGATCGCGATCGCGGCCTGCCACTCCTCGAGATACCATTCGCGGTTGGCGTTGGGATCCGCGCTGTGGCCCTTGTCCATGCCGAGGCATGGGTTCGACAGCATCTTGTTGCGCTTGACCGCCTGTGTGAACATCGAGGAGAGCGCCGCGATCATCTTGTCGGCGAAGCGGCCCCACTTCTCCTTGGCGCAGCGATCGCGCACCTCATAGAGCGAGGGCGTGGTGATGGCGTCGAGCGGGCAATCGAACTCAGGCCGCAGCCATTCATAGGCCGCGTCATAGTCCTTGCGTGTGGCGTCGGCGAGCTTGGCATAGCGCGGGCAGTCGGCCTTGAACCATGCCACCAGCGATCCCAGCGTGCCCTCGGGATAGACGCGATTGAGATCGCGCTTGCGGCGACCATTGTAGGCGCCGATCATGTCCGGCTCGGCCAGGCGGGCCAGGAGCTCGGCGCGCGTGCCCTCGAATCCCTTGAGCAGTGCGCCACCGTCGCGGAAATAGACGTACCAGCGCCCGCGGGCGCGCACGATGTTGAGTCCTTCAAGTCGCACCGTGATCACCATGTAGCTTCTCCCCGAAACGGCGAGGTGCCGGCGGCGGGGATGGTTGCGCATCTGCAGGGACAAGGGAAGCCACATCGACGGGCTTATCCGCGACAATCAGGGTGCCGTCGGGCTTGACGCCAACCACAAGGCGGCCGGCCTTCTCGACGCCCTTGATGGCGCGGGCGAGGGACGCTTCAGTGAAGGAGAGGGCGCGCGTCATCAGGCTGCTTCCCGTCGCGCGGGGGCGTAGACAGCATCTTCGAATGCCGCGATCAGCGACCGGATCGTTCGCCCACGATCTTTCGATCGGGTGTCGCGCCACTCGCCAGTGGCCGAATCCAAGATAAAGCGGCCGGCGATCAGATATCGATCACCGCCGATGCCAGAGGTGCCAATTTCTGCGGCATGAAGTGAGGCGATGCGCGAGGGTACTGTGGTTTCAACCGTGCCAGTCATCAGGCCGACACCTTCTTCAGCGGCGGCGCAGCGTCCATGGCGTCGCGAGCGATGCGGACGATTTCGGAAGTTCTGTTTGAGCAGTTGCGCTCGGCTCGGTACATGAGCCACTCGTCAACGTCGAGTGGGATGCGTATCAAGACCGCTTTGGTGTCAGATCGTCGTCCTTCAGAAGACATAGTTAGGGCTCCGTCCCGCTGTGTGTGTCGTCACCAGCGGGGCGGAGGCCCCTTCCGAATCATCTGTGTGATAGAGCAGCAATATCCTCTGGAAAAAATAAGTCAATTTAAAACCTGAAGATGTCTGCCTAAGTCGTTCCGGTATTGGCATTTCGGAGGACATTTATACGGGGCGGTGAGGTCAGATCGCCCTGCCCATCGTCGCCACATCGCGCACGAGGCCAGCCGTGAATCGCGCAAGAAAGACAGCGTACGGAGTCGCCTTCTCGGCCTTGGCGACCTGCGCCTGCCGATAGGCTTTGTACTCGGCATTGACCTGCTTCAGCCCGCCGGCCTGCCGCATGGCCTCGACCCTCGCGGTAACCTTCTCGACCTCCACCGCCGCGGCGGCCCGGATCTCGGCGGCCGTATTGAACGGCGCGCCGATGGCTGCGGCCGTGCGCTCGATTAGCTCGGCAACAGCGGCCGGCGCCTCATCGATCGGATCGGTGCCCAGGCCGGCGGCGCCGAGCACCAGGTCGAGATGAGAGGGTTTGAAGAAATAGCGGATCTCGCCTGGTGCGCCTGTCTCGACACGACAGCCGCCGCCCGGAACCGCGATGATGGCGATCGCGGCGAACGGCAGCGCTGTGATGTAGGCCTCGACCAGCGACTCGCGAGACATGGCGACGGCATATAGAATCACGATCGTTAATTTTTCACCAGCCCGCCCGGGCGCCCTTCAGGACGCCGCCCATGCGCCTGCGATCCGGGTGGCCATCAACCCCCGCCCAGGATGGAAAATAATCGACAGGCGCCGCGCGCTGCTTGATCTGGCATGGCCCAAAAAGAAAGGCCCCGCGGCGAGGCGGGGCCGATCGTCGGGGCGCGACTTATTTCACTCTGCGGGCGGATCAGCCGGCACCTTCCAGACTTGCCTCGCGTAGGCGGTGAGCGCGTTGAAGATGGCAGGCTCGAGCGCGACGACATGATCGCCGTTCTCGCGTGGCGCTCGCAACCAGATCGCATAGCCGTCGAAGCTGCAGTAGCAGCCGTCGCCCAAATATTCTTCGCGCTCGCTCATTGTGATGCCTTCGCGGGCGCATCGTCGTCCGCGGCCGCCATTTCGATGAGCGCGCGCAGGAGCGGCTGGTAGTTCCGGATCACCTCTTTCGGAATGCGCAGCGTGATAACGATGTGATTCTCTTGATCGTCGATGATCTCGGCGGCCTCCTGTAGAATGCCCCACGGCAGGATAAATCGGACGCCCGGGATGTCGCCGATAAGTTGCGCAGGCGTTCCCACGGGTGTCTTAGGTAAGGACGCGGTGATATTCTTCTTTGCAGCCTTGGTCATGGCGTTCTCCTTGATCAGGGTCAGGGGTCGGCCGGACGTGCCCCGGCCGGCTGGCCCCGCTCGCTCGATGAGCGGCAGACCAAAGTTAGCACGCAACATCAACAGAGTGCCTGTAATCGGAAAAAACCGAAAATTATTTTCTGCTGCAAAATCAAGCGCGCCGGTTTGGCGATGCATATGTCTAACAGAAGTTCTGTTACTGGAGACGAAGAAGTAGGAGATGCACATGCGCGGCTGGTTCAGCATTCCCCTTGGGCAAGGGCTTCGTCTCGGCATCTCGCCCACGCGAACATGGTTTAGTTTTCCGCTGTTCGGATTCCGCGCCGGGATCAGCGCGCCCGTGCCGCGCAAGAGGAAGCCGCGATTGCCGCCGGCATTGCCCGCGGTGCCGCCGGCATTGCCCGGCAGGATGCCGGGCGCCTATGTCGACTGACGGTCCACCGCCTGGTCGAGACTTCACGCTGAAGGTGAAAAAATGATCGAACCGACGAACGACGACATCGGCCGCGCGGTCGTGTACACGGGTAACCGCTGGCCGGGTGGCAAGCTCGAGCAAGGCATCATCACGTCTTTCCATGATCATGCAGTATTCGTGCGGTACGGCGCCGACACGCATAGCAAGGCAACATCGCGCGCGGATCTGGAATGGATGCGGCCGAAGACTAGCGGCGAGCGTTGAGAAGCGGCCGGTGTGGGGTACGTCCGCCAGCACCGGCCGCAATGCTCAACGTCAGATCAGATCGACGCTGACGGCTTTTGTTTTTCCGGACTTCTTATCGACACCGACTTCGAAGCTGACCGCCTTATCCTTCGCGATATCATCGCCCTCACGTAGGGCAGAGATGTGGAAGAAAACGTCGCCGCCACCATCGTCCGGCTTTATGAAACCAAAGCCCTTGTCCTCGTTGAACATCTTAATTTTGCCGGTTGGCATGCTATCCCTCAATTTCTAATAACCGATCCCGTTATAGCACACCGGCGCGCGAGCCATGCCGCCATTCTCGCCGCCGACCGTTCCTGCCGCGATCGGCCAAGGCCCTGGGATGTCCTCGGCCAGCAAATGACGCGGCGCTCGAACTCCGCCGCAACCTGTGAGCCAGGCACCGGACATGCTCGCCGCGCGTACGTCCGGCGCGGCGAGCACCGTGCCGAGGTGCCGAAGCACCGCGACGATCTCAATTCAAGCTCGACGTCCCGCCGTTGGCCTCGAGCTCGCGCCGGGCGCTGATCACCGCCGGGATAAAAGCCTCGCAGATCGTGTTAGCCGTGGCCGGACCAAATTTCGGCGTGAGCTCCTCGCGCAGGGCTTCGCGCGCCTGGTGCAGCACGTTCATCATCTCCGCGTCGGGCATACCGACAAACCAGCGTGCGTAACCGGCCACCAATTGCATGAGGTGCTGGACGTCTTTATCCGTGATCGTCGCGGTGCTGCTCATTTCGTCGTTACTGTGGTGTTGCCCTTGCCGTCATGGACGGTGATGGCGCCATTGCCATCGGTGTGCGTCAGCGAGCCGTCATTCTTGAAGTAGATTTGGGCGCCGTAACCACCTTGCCCGCTCGGTTCTTCGTCGTTGTCGCCGCCACTTCCCCCGTCCGACGTGTCGTCACCGAGGGGTGATTTTCCTTCGGTCTGCTTGAACTTCGTCCATATGACGATTTCGCCGGACTGCACCTTCGGCGGCTGCTCGTCATCGGAGTGAACACGCTGAACGATCTTGCCGCTCTCGAGGTCGCCCTCTTGATGGCGAACGATGACCTGGTCGCCGGTCGACTTGCCGTCGCCTGGCTGCAGGCCGATGGCGATGCCGTAATCGTTGCCCGTGTGAGCGGTTTCGATTGGCAGCCAGCCGGTCTCTTGCCCCTCCGGCCAGAGCATGACCTTGGCCAGATGCTTGTCGGGATCGTAGCTGGTAACGAGGCCGTGGCGCTCGTGGTAGCGCGGGCCGCCAATCGATCCCGTGCCACCGCTCAGGTAGCGGTCGATCAGGCTGTAGATTAGTGCTTCGAGGTTTGACATGGCTACGGCCCGTAGATTCCAGCGCCGTTCGACGCCGGCGTGTCTGTTTGGTAAGTCGACGATGAGGCTTGCTGCTCAGAGACGGCCTGCGCCAGCGCTCGGCCATCGATGTTGAGATTGAGGTGGATCGGCGGTACTGGCGCGGCGCGCTGCGTGCCGCCGGGAAGGAACGGCGACGATGGATTGAGGCGGCGAAGCTGATCGGATCTTGCATTGGCGCGCTCGCGGTCCTCGCGTTCCATCCTTTCCTTGCCGATCGCGGCCTGCTGCTCGAGATAGCCATACGCGGCGCCGACAACCCCGCCGATCGCTCCACCGGCAACGGCGCCAGGCCCCAGAACGGCGCCGGCGCCGAGGCCGATCAGTGCGCCCTCACCAGCGCGCGCGCCGATTTTTGCGTTTGACCAGCCAGCCGCGCCCGGCAGCGCGGCGCGGATCCCCTCCAAGACGCCGCGGAAGTCTCGCAGCATCGCGTTGAGCGTGGGCAGCGCGTGTTGGCCGAGATCCATCGCGAGGACGTTAAATTCCTGCATCGCCGTGCGGGCGCCCTGCGCCGTAACCTGGTCGGTGTAGTTCTCGGTGAATGAGCCGTAGCGGTTCTTGAACTCCGGCGAGTTCATCTCTTTCGACAGCGCCTGCACCTGTTCGCGCACCTTGGGATCGGCGAGCAGCGCGAAGCCGCCGCCGCCCTGCGCACCGAACAGCTGTCGCTCATAGGCCGCGCGCTTATCGAGCGGGATCGTCTGCGCCTTGGCGCCGGCGATGTCGAGCATCTTCAAAATATCTGGCTTGCCTTCGGTGAACCAGGTCGGCTTGTGCTGCTCGTCGACCAGTCCGAACTCTTTCAAGGCCTCCTCGTGCTTTTTGAAGGCCATCTTTGACATCATCGACGTGCCCGGCATCGCGCGCAGCGCCATCTCGCGGAGCCAGGTGCCGGACTTCGTATTGGTCGCGCCGGCCCGCGTCAGCGCGGTGCCGAGCAGCAGCGACGTCATGGGATCGATCTCGAGACCGGACTGCAGCAGCGGCACAGCATAACCGGCGGCGCGCTCGATCGATGACAGCGAGCCCGGATTGGCCGTCGACAGGAATGCGAAGGCGGGGGCGAGCTTCTTGATGTCCTCCGGGCTGTACTGCTTGGTCATATGCGCCAAGCCGATGAGCGCGCGCATCGATTCTTCCGGGCTGTCGCCCTTGAGCCGTGCCTCGGTCGTCGCCGCGCGCAGCATCTCGGGCAGCACGTCAATTCCACCGCCGGGCGTGCCCTGGAACATCCGGATTTCCTGCTTCGCGCTCTCCGAGACGTCCTTCAGGCCATAGCCCGAACTGATCATGGAGTCCTGCAGGATCTTGCGAAACTTCGCCTTGTTGGCGTCGTTGTTCTCGACGCCGGAGTGATAGATCAACTGGAAGACCGCGTCCTCCATCTCCGCGGCTTCATAGGCGCCATAGCCGACGAGGCCAGCCGCCGCCGCCGCGCCACCGCGGAAGTTGATGTGGCCTCCGCCGGGGATCGCCGCCGAGGGACCGCTGAGATGCACGCCCGCGCCTCCGCGGGTGGCCATGAATCCAGGCTGATGCCGGCCGCCTCCGCCGCCGCCTCCGCCGCCGCCGCCGCCACCGATGCCGGCTCCGCCCCTGCGCGATGCCGCCGCTATCTGCCTGGCGTTACCGCTCGTCGTCGCCGACGCGATCGCGGTGCGCTCCCATGCGCTGGCCAAGGCTTGGGCTTCGGCGACCCCGGTTGCGCCGGGGCCTGCCAAAGCCAGATTGCGGCTGCCGCCCACAACCCCAGCACCGCCGGAGCCAACGGACGCGCGCGATGCCGAGCCGATCGCGAGACGCGCGGCGCCCGCCTGCTTGGCGACGTCGCCCCAAGCCTTCGCCAAGCCGCCGGTCTCGGCCATCGCGGCAGTCATCCCGGCCGGCTTGCCGATGAAGGCGAGACTCTCGCGCGTCTTGTCGACCTCGAGGCGAAGTTCGCGGACCTGCGCCAGTATTTTGCGCAGGGCTGGCGAGGCCTGGTCGATCAATCGGAACGTTGCGCCGACTTCGAAACTGCTGATCATCTCAACCTCTCAATATTCAAAGGAAGGCAGCGGCGATCTTGACCGCCCTGGAAAAAACCGCCGCCGCCAGCAGACGCGCGGCGAGGAGTAAACGCGCGCGGCTGATCTGATTGATGCGCCCGGCGCCATCGAGGAAGCGCCGGGCGCGAGGTCGAATAGCCAAAGTGCGTTCACTCACCTTGCTATCGACCAGACGCGAAAACCGATGCCAGCGGAATCCACGAACGCCGGCGGTCGGTCACCGCGTGTTTCATGCGGTACCGATCAGATCGGTCAAGTCGGCACTCGGACTCTCGATCAATCGATCTAGCGCTTTCGTCCAGTCGGCCTGCGCCGCAAGCGTCGTTCGTCGCGTCTCGCCGGTGCCGTCGGTCGGACCGTGCCGATGAGTTGAGGTCTCGGCATGCGGCACCATCCGGAACAGCGGAATTTCAAGAGCGGCATGCCCGTGCTCGCCGAGCAATGCCTGCTTGACGCCGATGAGCTCGTCGTAAATCTCACAGAGGGTAACAACGTGCTTGTCGTACTCGGCGAGCACGGCGTCGGCTTCAGCCGTCAATTCGCGCTTGGCGGCCTCGGTGACCGCGGCGCGCAAGCGCGTCACTTCACTCTGCGCGGTCGCGAGTTTTTCCTCGGCGGACGGCAACGCCTCCGCCGCCAGCGCGCCGTTCGCGATCTTTGCCGTCAGGTCACCGCCGTTCGCCAGCGCTTGGCCGCCGGCTGCGTGAAGCCCGGCAATAGCTGAAGTTTTTGCGCGCTGACCGGCCGCGATTGTTTCGCGCAAGGCGGTAATCAAGGCAATTCCCTCACGCTCCGCAGTCAGGGCGCCGGCGAGCTCGCGATGCCAGAATTTCAAATCTTCGCGGCCTGGGGTCTCCGGCGGCGAGCTCCCGGCGTTGCCCGACTTCTTCAGATTGACGCTCATGCTACAACCTCGCCTGATTCGAAATCCGGCGATCGGTGGAAGCCAGCAGGCCATTCTGCTCCGTCGCAAATTTGACCTTGATGCGATCAGCGGTCGTCAGGCTCGTTGCAGAGAGCCGCTTGTCGAGCTCGGCCAGGCTGATTTTGTGCCCGGTCGCGCCGTATGGCATGCCTGAGGCCGCCAACGCTTTGACGGCCGGCGGCAGCGGCATGTTGAGACGATCGAGGATGTCGGCGAGCGCGGCAGCGTTGAGATTTTGTGGGATGAAGGTGACGGGCCGCTTGGCGGCTGCGTTGCCGTCATCGGCGGCCGCATAGACCGGGTAGTCATGGTCGCGCCAAGCCGACGGCACTTTGCCCATAGCGGCCTCGGCTCGCATGCTGTCAGCCATCCGGCGCAGCACATGCACGTGACCGTTGGTCGGATGCGTGCCGATACCTGCCGCTGCCATCGCTGCATGGCAGGCGTCGAGGGCTGCGGCGTGCGGCTCGACCATGTCACGGGTCGCGGCGTTGGCCGCGACGGCGGCATGTAGCCTGTGAAACATGATGGTAGTCATGTGGTCTTTCCTCTCGATGGTTGGTCGCGCGGGAAACCGGCCGCTGCGCGTAGAGCGGTTATCGATCGTTCCGGTGTTTCAATGGCAAGCTTTCGGAGGGCGTGCCCGACGGCCTCGGTGTTCGGCCTTCATAATCGCTGCGCGGCACATGGCCGCCCTGGGGCCGGCCGTTTTCGATTGGCGCCGCGCCGGTTCGAGTGGGTTCCGCAAGGCCGTCGTGTCGGCTCGGGGATGGGTGGTTGTTCGGATTTTCGGTCATGTGATTCCCTTTCCTTTTAGGCTGCGCTCAAGAGGACGCCGAAGTTCGTAATCGTGGCGGCGCTGGCGGAAGTATTCGAGATCGTGATCTGGAACGACTGGAATGCAATGCCGTCATCGGTGATCGTGGCGAACTGCCCGACGCCGGCGGCAAAAGCGCCGCTGACCACGGCCGCGCCAACCAGGACAAGCCCGGCGCGGTCGATGAAGCGCTGGATGCTGATCGTGCCGCCTGACTGGTTTGACTTAGCGCCAACGCTGATCGACCGGAAGCCGTCAGAGATGATGACCGCCGAGACGTAGGTGCCGGTGGTGGCCGGGATCGTGCCGGTGGTCGGTAGCGTCGCGCCAATCAGAGCGGGATCGTTCGCGAGCAGGTCGACCTGCGCAGCTGGCCCGTTGGCAACGGGTTCCCAATACTGACCGGTTGCTTCTGTGCCGACGAGGGGCATGGTCAGTGGATCCTTTCGCTGTGCGCCCGCCAGACCAGCGTGACCGCACCGAGCCGCACATCGGCGGGCAACAATGTCTTCCATTCGCCACTGAGCCGCATCTCTCCGATGGGGAGAGCCGTGTCCATGAATTCCGTCCTCAGCAGGCGTTCGTTGCGATCGCGCAGGTCATTTACCTGCTCCTGAAGCTCACGCTCGCGCTTCGCAAATCCGAACAGGCGGCCGATCAGTTTACGAATCATCGCCGCCCCCATGCTTCCGGTAAAAATCGAGCTCTTGCGCCCATCTCGGTTTCGGCTTGGCCTGGCCGCTCAACATCTGGTCGAACAGGCCGTCGAGCGAACCGAGCGCCTTTGCGCCGTGTTGTTCGCCGGCGCGCTGGACGCCGAGAAGCCGCAAAAGCCTGTCGACGGAGGATTCGAACATTAGAAGATCCCTCCCTCGCCGTAGTAACCGCCAGTGCCGGGATTGAAACGTCGTTGCGGAATGCCGCTAAAGAGCAAGACCGGTTGCTGCTGTCCGACAGAGGCCAGCACCATTGCGAGACTGGCCGCATTTGCCAGATCGTCTTTTTGACCCTTTTGATGGTCGATCTTGTCACGGCCCATCGAGCTCGTCGTGCGCTGAAGTCCGGCGAACTGGACCACCAGCCGGTTCTTGGGGGTGTCGATCAAACGAGCGCGGCCGCTGGTGAAACACGCCAACACGTCCTGATAGATTTTCGATCGATCGCGTTCTGAATGTCGGTACGTCACGTCGTGCTTGGCAAAGGCCGAGACCACAAATTGCGCGCTGTACCTGTCACCGGTGCACTCGCTGAGACCGTACGACTTGAGCAGGCCAGCGACTTGCTCGACGGCATAGGCGGGGTCGAACGGTGGTCGGATTTCGAGCACAGCATCCAGGACGATGTTGCCATCTTCCTCGGCATGGCTGATCGCCGCGGTAAATGAGTCTGAAACCCCGCCGCTTGGATCGACCCCGCAATGATAGGTGAACCACTTCTGCGGCGGCCTCACCATCACACCCTGGTCGACGCTGCTCTCGATCATCTCGAGCGGCATCAGGGCGCCGATGTCATCACGGAATCGGCCGAACAGCTCGCTGACGGCCGCCGCCGGATCCGCCTCGACCTCGGCGTCGATCTGGGCTTGGGTGATCGTTGGGTTAAGCTGCCTGAGGCTGGCCTGAATCACCAACGTGTTGTCGTCGTTTTCGCCAAAGCATTTCTTATAGCGGTCCCAGAGCAACCCGGATTTTCGATACGGCGAACTGATGATGACGATCCGTGAGCCCGGGATCGTGAGCAACGCCGGCTTGAGCGCCGAATATAACTCAGTGTCCGGTGAGGCGCTGAACTCCGAGCGCATGAACGCGGCCTCGTCCATGACGGCAAGTAATACTGGCTTGCCGCGCACGGCGCGAAATGAACTGGTTGCAACCGTGACGACGACGTTGTTGCGCAATTCGAAGCCGGTCGCTGTCGTCCGCAAGACCATCTTCGCCATCGCAGGGATGTCCGTGAAATAGCTCCTGATGTAGTTCAGGACGATTTTGGCCTGGTCGCGGTCAGATGCCAAACAGAGCACCTGCGCTCGCTCTCCCGGCCGAAGCCGGTCCTGCTGGTCGAACAACGCCGCAGAGTGCGCAGCGATGACGCTCGCGACAGCGTCTTTTCCAGTTCGCCTGGCGCACGCGGCGACAAACTCCGATACGCGGCGCGTCGGTGGTTCGCGATCACCGGCGATCGACTTGAAAAACTCGATCTCGGCGGCAGACATCGGCAAGGCATCCATCGCCTTTAGGACCGCCTTCCAGTTGGCCCACGTATCAACCCCGTCGATCGGCGGAAACCACGGCTTGAAAATGCCGTCCATGGCCTCGACGATATTGGCGCGCTTCGGTTTCATTCGGCGCTGGCCTCGTCGACGGCAAAGAGATCATCGATTGAGGGACCAGTCGAAGGTCTGACCTTCACCGCCTTGGCTTGCAACAGGCCGATCACGCGGCGGGCCTCGCTGTTGACACGAACCAAGGCGTCAACGTCGTCCGGTTCGCCGTTCACACTGCGCGCCCGCAATCGCTCGCTCGCGAGCGTCAGGTGGGCGGCCTGCAGGACAATCGATTGATCCGCCGCGCTGAGGTTATCGCCAAGCTCGCGCGCAAACTGGGTGACCAAAGTGCGAAACCGCTTGGCGTCTTGCGTGCGGCCGTTGGCTACGCGAGGCAGCGGGATGCCGTGGGCGTATCTCGTCCGTTTGACGGCAGGGGCCGACATCTCGGTGTTCTCCGGGCGGCGCCGGAATGGCGCCGTTCTGGAAACGGGTACTGTTTTGGATTTCCCAAGACGCCTGCGTCGCATAGCCCGCCTGGGAAAAGCGGGGTGCGGAAAGAGCGGGGCGCCAGGCTGGTGCGTACTGCCTGAGATGGCGTGGGGCACCTAAACGGCGATTGCTCTCAATGTGCGACACCATTCGACATCGCAACGGCAACCATCGTACATGATTCGCTATTGCCGCGTCCAGAGGCCGAACGTTAACGCGCATTCGGCTTTCGTTAACGATTGCGCACCATCGAGGCCACAGCTGATGCCGCGTAGGGATTACCCTTCGGCGTGATATAGCCGGCCTCCTGTAGCGCTGCGCTGATCTGGCGCAGCGACAGCCGCGGGCGCTGCTCGCTCAACTCCCTGGCCTTCGCAAGCATGGCGCGATCGCGGTCTGAGTCGCGCTCGGCATAGGTCTTGCGACCGCCGCACTTGCCGTTCTCTTCCCGTTTGCGGTCGCGGGCGACCTTGAGCCGGTTCACAAGGCGGCTCTTTTCGTACTGATGAAAGGCGCCGGCGATCTGTCGCATCATGACGCGGGTCGGATCGCCGCTGTCGGTGAGATCATCGCCGCCGGCTGTCAGCACGCGGACGCCGCGGTTGATCAGCGCCAGGATGCCAAGCTCTTGTGTGATGAGATCGCGAGCGAAGCGGCTGGCGTCCTCCACAATGACCGTCCGGACGCCGTTGCTCTCGATGCGGTCAAGCAACGCAGCAAAGCCAGGTCGGGTCTCGATGGGGTCGACGCCGGAAACGGCGGGATCATAGTACTCGTCGACAACATCGAAGCCGGCCTGCTTGGCGTATCCCGCGATCGACGCCCTCTGGCGCTTGTCGCTGTCCTTGTCGGCACCGACGCCTGCAGCGGATGACGTCCGCAAATACGAAACGGCCTTAACCTGTTTTGCCTTGCGTGACATTGGCTTAACCTCGATTTGTACTTTTTGCTAACGAATAAACTACAGTTCTGGCGGCGGAAGTCAATCTGCATTCCGGGAATTTGCCAGCGCAATAATCCGTTGCGGTCATCGCCGCTCGCGCCGTGCACGTGGCGGGTGACCCGCCACCTGTGCGAGAAGGGTATCGATAGTATAGATACCCCTGGCATCCGCGCGACGACGTCGCGGATCCGTCGCGGTCGCAAGACGACCAGGCGGGCGCCGACCTCAGATTTGAGGGCGGCTCGGCGGGCGGGCGCGGCGTCAGCCGCCATCGCAGCACCGAATTTTTTCGGCGTGGCGGTTTTTGTTTAGGAGAGCTCTCCAGCGAAGGTGATCTCCGGTCGGGGGTCCGTTCCGCCAGTCAGTTACGCCGTTCCTTTTAATAAGGAACTGGCGAACTGGCGAACTGGCGGAAAAACCGGACCCTTCAAGCGAATTGGCACCGCCAGTTGTCCGCCAGTTTCCGCCAGTTGTGAAAGTTCGATCAGTCATCATCGGAATGCGCCGGCTGTTCGGGCTTGAATGAGCCTGCGACCATGAACTCGCGGGATTTACCCTCCTCGTCTTTTCGCTCTTCGATTTTCAGGACCTTGTTGCTAAGCCATGTTTTGATGATGGTTTTGAGCCGCTCCAAGTCTTTCGGCTGGTTGTTGCCCTTATGAACGATCGGCAGATCGAAGTGTTTGGCGAGCGCGTACCCGATCCATTTTGGCGAGCGCATGTCGGCTCGATATTCTCCAGTCGCCGCCAGTGTTCGCGCCAGTTCCATGTCCGCGGTAGTGACGTTTTTGAAGGGGTCGGGAGGGCTCCACGAACTGGCGACAGCTACAGCGTCACCATTTGCCAAGTTCTCAACCACGAGTTTCATCCATTTGGCCTTGCCGAGCGGGCCCATATTGGCCTTTCCGTTCGTGATCCGGATGTGCAGCCGGCGCTCATCTTCCGACAGCCCAAGCTTCGCGGCCTCTTCCGGCGTCATGAAATTGAACACCCGGGCCGAGCGCACCGCCCACACGATGGCCGAGGCGCCGCGCCCATCCTCAACGGTCGCGTCCGTCTGGCCGGGCCGCAACTTACCGGTGTGGTGGAATACCTCGCCGGCCGTATCGGTCTGGCTGGCGATCGCGCCGAAGCCCTCCTTGATCAGAACATCCATGTGCGAGTTGTCGTTCTCGATCACGGCGTGGAACGAGACCAGCGGGTCGACGGTGAAGACGTCAATGTCGTTTCGGTTGATCACGTCGACCATGTAGCTTTTGACCGTCTCGTCGACGACCGGCCTGTTGTTGACCAGCGCGGCGAGGCGCAGCGGGTTGTCGCGGACGGACTGCACAAGCAGCCGATCGCCGAGGTCGGCCTGGCTGATGCCGTAGCGCTGGCAAACCGCGGCCACGCGGCGATCAAGCTCGTCCTGGTCTTCCTCCCCATTGCAGACCCACACCCGCAGCGCGCCGCCGGGCGAGGGGGTCTTTGTGGCGATGTCGAACCCCGCCGCCATGCAAACCGCTTCGTAGATCCCGAACGTTGTCTTGGCGCGGCCGCCGCCGCCGATGGTGGCGCCGATGGTGCGGCGGAAATAATGGCCGTCGAAAAGGCTTGATCGCGCCGGGATCGTTGCCGGATCGCGCCACCAGGCGCGTGGCATATCGCGCTTGGGTTTTTCGGTCTTCTTTCCGTCGGCCTTGCGCGGCGTGCCATCGTGCCCGTTCGCCAAGTGCGGCTCGTCGGCGATGCGTGGCGCCGGCTGCGGCCCATCGGTGTAGACGTCGAAGCCGTCCAGATCATCCGTCATGGCGCACCTCAACCAGGTCGGCCATGTCGGCGCCAAGGCGCCGTGGCATGACGCGCCGGACCTCACGCCCGGCCTCAACCCAGCGTTTCGAGCATTCGGCCGCAGCCTCCTGGCCGGCTTGGCGGCCGTTGCGATCGGCCTCATCGTGGTCGACCAAGATCGTGAGCGCGGTGATGCCGCTCAGCACCGGAGGCTTCTGATCGCGCCGGCCGAGCCCAATGACCACACCGGCCGCAAGCCGAGCTGGCGCGCTGCGATGCAACTTTCGACACCTTCCCCGACGACCAAGGCTTGCTCAATGTCGGTATCGTCGTCGATCTTGACGGCGGCGCCCCTTGTCGGGCCCAGCGAAAGCCTGCCGATCTTGATGCCATTGGGACCGAGCGCGGTGCGCTGGATCGCTCGCGGCTGGTCGGTGTGGATGTCGCGATAGAGCGTGAGCATGCAAAGGTAGTTGGCACCACCGAACGGGCAGCCGCCGTAATAGCGCAGCACGTCGCCAGCTGGATCTTGAAACGCGAGCCCGCGGCGCTGCAAATAGGTTTCTGCCAGCGTGCCAGCGATCGGCGAGCCCTCTTCCCAAATTGCCAGCGCGCGTTTGATGTTTGTGGCGTCATCATCCTGCGGCGCCGTCGCCTTCGGCGCGGGCCTGATGATCGGCCGCGTCTCGTCGCCTCCGAGCATCTTGACCGCCGTCTGGAAGTCGCATTGGTCTATGTGCTGCACCATGGCAATGACATCGCCGGACCGGCCGCAACCGCGACACAGGAATATTTGTTTTCGGATGCTGACGCCGAACCGGTCGCGACCTCCGCATTGCGGACATGGTCCGATGAGCTCGCCACCGATGCGTTTGAGCTCGAGACCACCACGACGCGCGACCTCGGCCTCGATGCGCACGCTCTTTGCGAGGTCGACGATCATGACGCACCTCCGAGGAGCTGCGCATAGGTTGCCAAGAGATGCCGGCGACGGAGCGCGGGCAGGCGCTCTAGCTGTTCAAACGCGGCCGGCAATGCCGTCGCGTCTGTCTCGGCTCGCTGCAACGATTCGAGGAAGCCGGTCTCAAGCCGGCAGTGCACGAGCGCGAGCGCGCGCATGCTGCGCAACCGCGCCAAACGCTCGGCCGGATCGATGCCGGGGGACCACGGACCGAAGGTCATGCGCGGCCTCCGTCGCTGTACACGATCGCGCGGGCCCGGATGCCGGGCTCATTGGTCTTGGGATCGCGGGCCAGCGCCACATGAACGATCGCGTCGCGCCCGCTCTCGATCGCGCCGGGCGGAAATTCGCCTTCGATCGCAAATCGGATTCGCCTGTTGAGGTGAGGCCGGCGGCGGAAGTACTCGAGGTCATCTTCGCCGCGGTCATCGGGCGGCGAAGGCGCTTGCGGGCTGCGCGCATTCAAGGTATCTGTTGAACCGAGCCTGCTGCCGAGCTGCTCAGTCTTGAGGGGTCTTCCGATGGTTGTGGCATCGGAAGGCCCTTTGCTTTTCACGGTCATATTTCTATTCCCACCTCCCGTGCTTTGCGTCGTTTGGAAAGGCAGGCACGGCCCCGCGACGACGCGGGAAGCGTCGGGGCCGATTCGGATGGGGGAGACTGTCGCTGAAGGCCGCCGATGGTGGCGCCGCCGTGCCCGCGAAGGGCTGGGGCTAAGGTGACCCTCAACCCACCCCGCTAGCTGAAATTCCGAAGCCCGAATTGTTTTGCAAACGGGCCGGGTCCGCAGCTATTTTGGCGGGTGCGCTGGATGATGTTTTGCAGGAATGTTGAGGACTCTCAGTGGCGCCGTGAGATTTTAAGTCCCTTGCGTCTACCAGTTCCGCCACGTCCGCATGTCGCCAGGCGCGCCGATATCTAGCGCGTTTGGGCCTTCAGTGGAATTCTCAATTTCTCGCTCGAACGGGCGCGGTTTCAATGGTTTAGCGCGCCAGCTCGCAATACCATTTGCTTTGCCGGCACGTTGTGGATAAGGGCAACGCGCTGCCGTGCTGAAGCCTCAATCCGGACACCGGCGGCTGCTTTAGGCAATCTCAACACTGTCTGATTAAGAAAGCCGCATGTCCGCTCGTTTTTCACGTCGCTTGAGCCTGTCTCGCGCGGCCGCAATTGTTGCGCTGCTCGCATTGGCCGCAGGCGCGTCCGGCTGCGCGCAGATCGGCGACGCCGCGCCGTCGGCATTCGCCGATCCCGCCAAATACGAGCTCTATGATTGCAAGCAGCTCGAGGCCGAACGCAAGGCCCTCATCGACCGCGCCAAGCAGCAGGAAGCCTGGTTGGCCAAGGCACAGACCGGCGTCGGCGGCGCCGTGGTCGGCGAAATGGTCTACCGTAATGAGCTGATTTCGATCCACGCCCAGCAGAAGCTTGCCGAGGAGGCCTGGCGCCGCAACAACTGCCATGAAACGCCGCCGCCGAGCGCCGCGCCAACGCCGACGCCCACACCTACGCCCACCCCGAAAGGCTCGCGGCAGCCGCGTTCCCTGATCCATTAAAGCGTTTTCGAGCGAAGTGGACGCCGGTTCGCGTGAGGAAAACGCGTCAAAACCAAGAATCTCGAGCTTTGGTTCTGATTCAATCAGAACCGAAAATGCTCTGGAGACAGCCTCACGCCCGCCAGTCGTAGATCCAGTCCTGCCGCGCCAGCATGCGCTGAGGTCCCGTCGCGCGGATGGCGAGGTCGCGCGCGATCGCGGCCGGTCCGGTCAAATGGTAGATGCGGCCCTGCTGCCGCGCCATGCGCTGCACCTTCAACACGCGCGGGCGCCGCATCCGCGCGTAGCGTTTCAGCGCGGCGGGAATCCCGGCAATGTTGTCGCCGGTGCTGCCGCTCAAGGCCTTTGCGAGCACCGCCGCATCCTCGATCGCCATGCCGGCGCCTTGCGCGGCGAATGGCAGCATCGCATGCGCGGCATCGCCGAGCAGCGCGACGGAGCCAGCGTTCCAGTCGCCGATATCTGCCAGGGTGAACAGCGCCCATTTGCGCCAGCCGTCGACCGCGCCGATCAGCATCCGTGCCGTCGAGGGCCAGCGCCGCGCGGCGAATGCAGCCTTGATCTCGTTGGCATCGCCTGGCGCGCTCCAGCCCGGCCGGTTCCAGGTATCGGGTACGATGGCGACCACGTTGATCTGGCGTCCGGCCGAGATCGGATAGGCCACCAGATGCGCGTCCGGCCCCATCCATAGCTGCACGCGCGGCGCGGTGTATTCGCGTGGCAACGCGTTGGCCTCCAGCGTGCCGCGCCAGGCAATCAGGCCGGAGAATTGCGGCTGCACATCCGGAAACAGGTGGCTGCGCACCGACGACCAGATGCCGTCGGCGCCGATCAGCGCGACCGCCAGTTCCTGCTGGCGTGCGTTGCCGCGGCGTTGGACCACGGTGAGCCCCTTGGCGTGCTTGGTCACGTCCTCGAACTGGCAGCCGAGGCGCAGATCGATGTCGGGATGGTCATTGACCTCCGCCTGCAGCGCGGCCTGCAGGTCGGCGCGATGGATCACCCAATAGGGCGCACCGGCCCGAAACGCCGCCGCCTCGCCGAGCGGCATCCGCGCGATCTCGCCGCCGGCCCGCGCGCTGATGATGTTGACGGAGTCGGGCGTCACGGCGCGCGGCGCAAGCCGCTCCTTCAGCCCGAGCTCGACCAGGATCCGGCTGGCATTGGGAGAGAGCTGGATGCCGGCGCCGGCTTCCTCGAGCCGCTCGGCCTTTTCCAGCACCACGACGCGGAAGCCTTGCGCTGCCAAGGCCAGCGACGCGGTCAGTCCTCCGATCCCGGCGCCCGCAACGATGACGGTTCGCGTCAGCGCCACGGAGCGGTCAGGCGACCTTGTCTTTCAGGACACATTCGGGCGGGCGTGCCTCGCCGGCGCCGAGGTCGGGCGCGAAGCGATAGAGCGTCGAGCAATACGGGCAGATGATCTCGCTGTCGTTGCCGAGGTCGAGGAACACGTGCGGATGGTCGAACGGCGGGTTGGCGCCCACGCACATGAACTCCTGCGAGCCGATCTCGATCACCGAGACACCGGCATCGTTATGGAAGTGCGGGACGACGTGGTCGGACATATTCTCACCTTGGATAGCAACGATAGGCGGACGCACTCAGCAGCGCGCGGCATCGCGAAATGCAGCGCACCATACTGGCGGGAACCGTTGATTCCAAGTAGCCCCGGCCGCGCATTTGCTCATGCAAATTCGACACAATCTTGTCGTCCCAGAGAAGCCCTTCTTTGGTCGCAGCCGTTGTGTCTCAAAAACGGCACACTATTTCCAGCGTGAATTAAACAGCGAGTTTCGCCGAATGAACCGGGTGCGCCTCAGCCTTGCGATAGCCGGCATAGCAGCAAGCGCTGCCGTGGCCGCGGCTATTTGGCCGCATGCCCGTGATGCCGGCATCGTGTTGGCGGCGCAGGACGATCCCACAGCGCTTGCCGATATCAGGCTTAATGCTGTCCTGCGCAGCAATCCGGCGTTGATTTCAGACAATATCGAGGCGGCGCTTGCCTCCGGCGATGCCGACCTTGCGGCGAGCTTTGTGGCGCTCGCGCATGACAAGAACATCGCGCTCAGTGACGACCTCACAAAACGCGTCGACGACGCCGTCACCGAGCAGGCGTCCACCACACATTTTGCCAAAGGTTTCGCAACCGGCCTCGTCACCGGCAATGCCGACGACGCAGCCAGCCTGTCGGGGACCGTCGCGGGCGATCTCTTCGTGTTCGGCGACATCCGTGACGTCGTGCGCGAGGGCAAGCATTTGGCGATGGGCGAGGAGACCGATCGTCTGGTGCTCGGGCTTGCGACCGCGGGGCTCGCGGTGACGGCGGCGACCTATGTCTCGGTCGGCAGCGCCGTGCCGCTGCGCGCCGGACTGACGCTGGTCAAGGATACGCGCAAGGCGGGACGGCTGAGCGAGGGGCTGATCGAATGGGCCGGCCGCTCGACGCGCGACGTCGTGGACGGACCGGTTCTCGAGCAGGCGGTCGCGTCCGGCTCGGTGTTTCGGCCGGCGGAGACCGCAACCGCGATCCGCGCCGCGTTTCGTGCCGACAAGGCCGGCGCGCTGGTTCGCGTCGCCAAGGACGTGGGACGCGTTGGCGAGGCGGCCGGTGTTCGCGCCGCACGGGATACGCTGAAGGTCGCGGACAATCCGAAAGAGATTGCGCGTGCAGCCCGGATCGCCGAAGCGAAGGGCGGCCAGACCCGCGCGATCCTGAAGTTGCTCGGCCGCGGCGCACTGTTGCTCGCGGTCGGTGCGTTCAATCTGTCGATGTGGCTGTTCGGTGCGCTGCTCACGTTGTTCGGCTTCCTGTCGTCGATCAAGGCGACGGCCGAGCGAGCCACCACGTCATGGCTGGCGCGAAGCAAGGCGCGGCGTCTGAAGCGGCAAATCGCGGCCGAGCTTGCGCTGGCGGGTACGTCTGCGCAGGGCTAAGCTTGCGATCGCCCTCGATCGCCAATCCCAATCTCTCCTAAACAGCGGAATTGAAGATGCCGAGTTTTCATCACGGCGATGTCCAGATTGCCTATCTCGACGAGGGCGAGGGCGAACCGATCGTGCTCGTGCATGGCTTTGCCTCGAGCAAGAACGTCAACTGGGTCTATCCGACCTGGGTGTCCGAACTGGTCAAGGCCGGACGGCGCGTCATCGCGCTCGACGATCGCGGCCATGGCGATTCCACAAAGCTTTACGATGCCGCGCAGTACGAGATCGCGATCATGGCAAGCGACGTGATCGCATTGATGGATCACCTCGGAATCGCGCGCGCCGACATCATGGGCTATTCGCTGGGCTCGCGAATGACGGCGGTCCTGGCACTCGAGCATCCCGAGCGGCTGCGCTCGGCGATCCTCGGTGGCATCGGCATCGGACTGATCGAGGGCGGCGGTCCCGGCGAGAACGTCGCCGCCGCGCTGGAGGCGCCGTCGCTCGACGACGTCACCGACCCGGTCGGCCGTACCTTCCGTGCTTTTGCTGACCAGACCCGTTCCGACCGCCGCGCGCTCGCCGCCTGCCTGCGCGGTTCGCGGCGGCTGATGACGCGTGAGGAGGCAAGCGGCATTCGCGTGCCGGTGCTGATTGCGGTCGGCAGCAACGATGAGATCGCGGGCTCTGCCTCCGCGCTGGGCAGCATCATTCCGGGAGCCGAGGTGCTCGATATCCCGAACCGCGATCACATGCGGGCGGTCGGCGACAAGGTCTACAAGACCGGCGTCGCCGATTTCCTGTCACGGCGACCCTAGCTGATCGGCCTCTTGCTCGCCGAGGGCTTTGGCGGCCGCGATCAATACCACGAAGGTTGCGATCCAGACGATGCGCGCGCCGTAGCGATCATGCGGGCCGGAGATCACGCCGCAGATGACGGCATTTCCGAGCAAGGCGAGCGTGACTGTTCCGGCAAGCAGCGTGATGTCATCGCCCCGCCGCCGCCACAGGCCGCGGCCGAACAGGATCGCGACGACGAACATCGAGGCCAGCGCGACCGGCACATGGACGCGGTTGATCGCAGTGAAATCGAGGTGCCAGCGCTGCTGGCGCGCCGCACGCATCGGCGCGACTTGCGACGGGATATAGCGCTCGATGATGCCGTAGGTGTGGGGAATCCAGCCATGGGTGCCTTCACCGGTCGCCACATCAAGGAGCTGATGCGCGGTCGCGGCCAGCGCGGCCTCGGCCTGCCATGCTGGGTATTCGGCGAGCGAGTGCATCGCGATGAAGCCCATCTCGTCATTGAGCGCCTGGAAGCGGCCGAGCTTGTCGAACATGCTGTGGCCCCACAGGAAGTCGTCGGCGGTCGGCGGCAGTTCGTCGCGATAGGGACAGAGCTTCAGATTCTGCTTCGCGCAATGGTCCCGCAGATATTGCGTGACGATGCCATCCTGCAGCATGCGGCCGAAGGCAACGCCGGCGCCGCCGGGCGTCCAGGCGAGTTGCCCCGACAGCGCGAAATTCGCCGCCAGCAGCATCGCCGCGCCGGCGATGATGGTCAGGCTGCCCTGCACGAGGCCTGCGGCCGGAATTTGCCGGCGCAGCCACGGACGCACGATCCAGCCGACGCAGCAAAGGCCGAGCAGCACTGCGAGTGTCGCGCTATGCGTGGCACCCGAGAACGCGATGAACGCGAACAGCACGGATTTCTCCAGTGTCGAAATCTTCCCGCTGTGCAGGACGAGGACGAACAACGCGAGCACCGACAGCCCGGCAAAGATGTCGGTCAGGAGCATGCTCGCGAGCCAGGGCAGGGCGGTGGTCAGGATCAGCACCAGGCTGATCGGGACCAGCCGGACCATCCGGCCGAGGTTGAGCACCCGCAGCGTCAACTGCAGGATCCACAGCGTCGCCAGCGCCTGGATGCCGAGATTGAGCCAGAAGCTCGAATCCTCGCCGAGATGCAGGTAGATGCCGAATACGGTGGATCGGCTCGGCACCAGATACCCTTCATACCAGCGGGCCAGATAGCCGCCGGTATCCCACTGGAGCAGCGGATAGCCGTTCCAGAAGGCGGGTGCGAGCAGCAAGAGGGGAATGGCTATGGTGGCGACCCAGACCAGCCGTGCATCGGCCAGGCGCGCGCGTAAAATCTGCGTGTTGATGGCTTATCCCCCGTTTTGCGGCCGACCATGCCCAAAAACCCGAAGCGGACGAAATCCGCCAATAGTTGCAAGAGCACGGCTTGATTTCGGCAAAATCCCGACCAATTCCCCTAGACGTCCGCCGGGGGCGTTCGGCTGGGGTTTACCGTACCGAGCCGTCCCGGGACGTGCTCAATCCGTCGTGCTATAACGCACGGCCAAACAACCGAATTGCGAGAGCAGCCCATGGCAGTTCATCAGGTCAATACGCAGGGGGGAAAGCTGGCGGCGCTCGATCCCATCTGGGATCGCATCCGTGGCGAGGCCGAAGACATCGTCCGGCGCGAGCCCGAGCTGGCGTCCTTCATCTACGGGACCGTGCTGCATCATGAACGGCTGGAAGATTCGGTGGTGCATCGGATCGCCGAACGCCTCGATCACTCCGCGGTCTCCGGCGACCTGATCCGCCAGACCTATGACGAGGCGCTGCGCGATGAGCCCGATCTCGGCAATGCGTTCCGCGCCGATCTCGTCGCCGTCTACGACCGCGATCCCGCGACCGCGCGCTTCATCGATCCTTTGCTCTACTTCAAGGGCTTTCATGCGCTGCAGACGCATCGCCTCGCGCACTGGCTCTATAAAAAGGGCCGCAAGGATTTCGCCTATTACCTGCAGAGCCGTTCCTCGGCGGTGTTCCAGACCGACATCAACCCGGCGGCGAGGATTGGCCGCGGCATCTTCCTCGATCACGCCACCGGCTTCGTCTGCGGCGAGACGGCCGTTATCGATGACGATGTCTCGATCCTGCACGGCGTGACGCTTGGCGGCACCGGCAAGGAGAACGAGGACCGCCACCCGAAGATCCGCCATGGTGTGCTGATCGGCGCCGGCGCCAAGATTCTCGGCAACATCGAGATCGGCCATTGCGCGCGCATTGCGGCGGGCTCGGTTGTCGTCAAACCGGTGCCGCACAATGTCACGGTGGCGGGCGTGCCCGCAAAGATCGTCGGCGAGGCCGGCTGCGCCGAACCGTCGCGCACCATGGACCAGATGCTCAACGCGATTGGGCTTTGATTTCGCGGCCTTTGATTTCATTCGCCTTCTGACGGCGATCCAGCTTCGCAAATATTGCGTCGCCAGAGCCTGAAAAGGCGCTGGCGGTCTCTGCCGTCTCGTCCTAAAACTCCCCGGAAAATCATCGACCCGATTGGAGACTGCCGTGGACATTCAGGAAGTCAGGAAGCTTGACGCGTATCTCAAACGCGTGTTCGGCAATCCCAAGATCCGCGTGATGCCGCGGCCGAAGAAGGACGACTCGGCCGAGGTCTATATCGGCGAGGAATTCATCGGCGTGCTGTTCGTCGATGACGAGGACGATGATCGCTCGTTCCAGTTCCAGATGGCGATCCTGGAAGAGGATCTGAGCGAGTAGGCTGAACAGCCGCGCTGCCTGCCAAGCCGTCATTGCGAGGAGCCAACGGGTCGCGCGAAATGCGCGCCCGATGACAGGCTCCGCGACGAAGCAATCCATGCTTCCGCACATGCGGCCTGATGGATTGCGTCGCTCCGCTCGCAATGACGGGAAAAATCAGCCTTTCGCGCTGTGCGTCTGCGCGGACAGGCGATCCATCGCGGTGGCGATGTCGCGCCATTGCGCGAGCCAGCTTCGCGGAAAGCGGAAGGTCAGGTCGGCGCCCTCGATGCGGCGCTCGCTCAGGCACATGCCCGGCGTGGTGGCGTCGCGCGTGCAGCGCGCGGCCAGCGCCGGCTCACCAGCGATGAACAGGTCCTCGCCCGCATAGGGCGAGCCGTCGCGAAACGCCCGCGCCGTCAGGCCGTCGTCGGTATTGGCGGCGTCTTCAAGATAATGCGGATAGATCGTGCGCAGGCGCATGTCGGGCGCCAGGGAATCGTGGTGAGCGGCGATCGACACGAAGATCCGGTCGATCGGCTGCACCTTGTCCTCGACCGTTTCGGCGCTGTAGTGCTTGGGCGCTGCGGGCGCCTCCAGCGACGGATAGAGGAAGCTGAGGTCGACGCGCTCCTGCGGCCCGGAATGGCGCTGGATCTTCATGCGCACCGCCAATGTCGGCACGTTGAACAGCGAGCCGCCGACACTGACCGGTAGCCGCGACGGGTCGCTCGGCGGGACGGTGGCGTAGGTCGGCCACAACAGATAGGCGACGAGCGCGATCGCGCCCGCCGCGATGACGGCCGACAGGATGATCGGCACGAGGTGCGCGCGCGGATTGCGGCGCGTGTCGCGCGCGAGATGCTGGGCGGTCGAGAGCAGTGTCATGAGCGAGGCATCGGATCAGGTCGGAAGCGGACGAATCATCCGCCGAATATGCCATGCGGCGGTGGATTTCCGTATGATTCCAATGGAATCCGCAGCCTGCGAGCCATGCGCAAACGTGCCGGCCGCTGCGGTGGATTAACCCTTTCTTAAGGATGATGTGGCGGCAGGCCGCCAATTCTGCGAAGCAGAGCGGCGGTCAGTTGCGTAGAGTGGAAGTGCCCATGTCGCCCGATACCCTCAATTCCTTGTTCTCGCTTTTCATTGGTTTTGCCCTCGCGGGCGCGTTGGCAAGCGGATACCAGGCGATGGCGCAGCGCCCGGCCGGTTTCGGCCTGCTGCAGGAGGGGGTGGCGCCGAAGACCTTCGCGGCAGTTCCGTTCCTGGTCTTTGCCGCGCCCTTCATCATCATGCGCAACACGCTGCGCGGCGCCCGAATCGAGCGCCGCCGCTTCGAATTCGTGATGATGGCGACCGTGATCGCGGGCTTCTGGAGCCTGATGTCCGGCACCTTCTTCGTGATGACGCTGCGCGCCGCCGGCGTGCTGGCCTGACCCGATCATGATCCGCCTCGCTTGAAACGACGTTAGCCGTCGTGCCAAGGTCGCCCTGACCAGAGCTTCGGTTCTGATTGAATCAGAACCGAAGCTCCGCTTCTCGTTTTGACGCGTTTTCTTCACGCGAACCGGGTGACCGCTTCGCTCGAAAACGCTCCAGGGAGACCTTCATGGCGATCTACGAACTCGACGGGCAGGCGCCCGACCTTCCCGCCGACGGCAACTGCTTCATCGCCGACACGGCCGCCGTGATCGGCAAGGTTCGGCTGTTGCCGTCCGCCAGCGTCTGGTTCGGCGCCGTCCTGCGCGGCGACAATGAGTGGATCGAGGTCGGCGAGGGCTCCAACGTCCAGGACAATTCGACGCTTCACGTCGACCCCGGCTTTCCGCTTGTGATCGGCAAGGACGTCACCATCGGCCACAATGCGATCGTGCACGGTTGCACGCTGGAGGATGGCGTGCTGATCGGAATGGGATCAATCGTGATGAACGGGGCGCGGATCAGGCGCGGCAGCGTCGTCGGCGCCGGTTCGGTCGTCACCGAGGGTAAGGAATTTCCGGAATACTCGCTGATCATCGGCGCGCCCGCGCGCGTGATCCGCACGCTGGACGCAGCCCAGATCGAGGCGATGACGAGGCCGGCCAAGTCCTACGCCATCCGCGGACCGCAATACAAAGCCGGGCTGAAGAAGATCGGTTGAGGCGGCATCAGCTCTTCCGGCCTCGCTTGCTCTTGCCTGCGGGCCCTTGCTTCGGTGCATGCTGAAGCCCTGTGCCCGGGAGTCGTGCGCTCTTGCGTAGCGCGTCCTTCAGGTCGATCGGGATACCGTGCTTCCTAAGCAGGTCGGCGAAGGCCTCGTCGGCCAGCTCCTGAAGGGTCGCCATCCGGTCGCGCCCAAGCTGCTTCAGCTTGTCGAAGGTGTCGTCGTCAAACTCGATCAGCTTGCGCAAACTGCATTGCTCCAATGCTGCCGGAACTGCGGCCTCGTGGAATCGTTGAAAACCGCAGGGAGAGATTCCATGCGCAAACTATCCGCTACCACCGCATTCGCGACAATCGCAATTCTGCTGGCGTCGCCAGCCGCCCTGGCACAAGCTGCCGGATCAGCCACCGGCAGCTCTTCGTCGGGCAGCACAGCATCTTCGCACCTTGCGCCACCGCCGGGGACCAACAGCGCCGGCACGGCGCAGTCCTCCGGAGGCAGGCTGAATACGGGTGAGGGCGTCACGACCGGGTCGGCGGTCAGCCAAAGCGCCGACCAGGCCATCGCCAAGGAGAACCAGTCGATCGACCGTCGGCTTAACAGCATATGCCGTGGCTGCTAGATGAACACGGGTCGCGCAGAAGTGAGTGCGGCACGCCGCGCGTACAGGAAGTTGCGGTCTTACATTGGGTTAGCATGATCGGGCGCGGGACGCGTCGGAGGTCCTTTGAGAAGGAGTAACGGGTGATGTTGCGTAAGACGATAATTGCCTTGATGGCGGTGGCCTCGGTCGGCCTGTTCATGGTCGACGCCGCGTCGGCACGGGGAGGTGGCGGCGGCGGTGGTGGTCACGGCGGTGGCGGCTTCGGCGGCGGCCATGGTGGCTTCGGTGGTGGCGGCTTCGGTGGCCATGGCGGCTTCGGTGGCGGCGGCTTCGGTGGCCATGGCTTCGGTGGTGGCGCGGGCTTTCGGGGCGGAGGATTTGGCGGTGGTGGCTTCCGCTCCGCAGGTATCGGCGGCGGCGCGTTCGCCGGCCGCGGTTGGCACGGTGGCGGTTGGCATGGTGGCGGTGGGTACTATCGCCGAGGCTATGGTTACCCATTCGCCGCAGCCGCGATCGGCTTCGGATTGGGCTACGGCGGCTACGGTTATGACGACGACTACTATGGCGACCCCTATTACGCCAACTACGGCTATGACGACGGGTACGGCTATGGCGACGGCGGCTGCTACATCGTCCGCCAGCGCATCAGGACGGCGTATGGCTGGCAGGTCCGCCCGGTGCAGGTTTGCAACTGAGCCTGACCCGCAGCGGGTGGCCGGCTAATTCGATCGCTGGGCCGGCCGATTCGGAATGATTGTTGCGGCCCCGGTGTGCTCCGTGCCGGGGCCGCCTTGTTGTTGCCGCGCGCTGGTATGCGGCTTGCATCGCATTGCGGCAGTTTCTGCGTGAACCCGTCGCGAAAACTAAGGTCCGGCTCCAACCAGAGCGGGACCTCAAAGGACATCAGAGATGCTGACAACTCCTGATTTGACGTTGCCGTTCATGGGTATTGTTTTCAGCCTGGGCATCGCGTTGATCTGGGTGCTCCACGACCTCGAGCCGAAGCTTTCGCGGTTGCGGCTCAGGCGCGGTCGTGTCCGTCGCGATCGCATCGAGTAAGGCTGCCGAACGCGCCCGCACGCTGCCAGTCAGGTGCGCAACGATGTCGCGCGCGACTGCAAATCACCTGCCTGCGAGGACCCGGAGTTAAAAAAACAAGGCCGTCGACGCAGTATACCGTCAACGACCTTGCCAGCCCCGGATATTGAAATCGGCTCACGCCATCCGGTGCCTGAAGGATGACTCGGATTCCAATGCCGATATGTGAACCAGTTCACAAAGTCCGTGATTAATTCACGCTAGCGGGCCTAGGGAAATATTCGGCTCGAATTGGACGGCGTCGACCCCCGTTTTTCTACGGGATTCGATCGGTTCGGAGCCGGGTCAGCCGTGCGATCTGCCGCGCCTGCGGGCGGACGGTGTCGCCTTCGACCGCTTGCCCGGCGACGGGTCGGCGGCGGAGTCGCTGGCATGCGAGCTTGCGAACGACTGCCGCAGGCTCTCGACCGCCTCGGTGAGCGTCGCGACCTGATCGGAAAGCTTCTTGGAGTCGGCCTGTTGTGCTGCGATCTGCCGGCGCATCGTCTGCAACTGGTCCTGCACCTCTTGCAGCTGGTCGATCGATTCCTGCTGGGTCGTCTCGAGTCCCTTGGTCTTCTCCACCAACGCCTCGGAGGCCTGTGCGGTCCGCGCCTGCAACTGGCGGGCGGCGACGACGCGATCCGGCTCGGGCGTATTGCCGGTGTAGCTGCGCCATAACGCGATCGATCCGACCCCGAATACAATCAGCAGCAGCGCCACGGCGCCCATCGCAATCGGCTGTGCGCTCAGGACACTGCCGGGTTCGGAATTCCGGGGGGCAAGTTCGACCATGCGACCAAAACCGGACATCATTGGAAAGGTTCCGCTTAGCACAACCTTGGCGGCGGAAAAACCCGGGGATTCAAGCAGATCGGGACGGCGTCAGCGAAAATTGCCGCAAAGTCGCGATTCTTGCGTCAAACTGGGACGGTTTGCAGGTGGCACTACGTGGCTGGCAGAGATGGTCTCGAGATCGTCCGACAGCCCCGTCCGGAGGCATGCGATGGCGTTCGCTATCAAGACCGAGGTTCGCGATGCGCGGGCGACGGCGTTCACGTTCTCGGCGCAAAAGACGATGTATGGCGGCAAGCAGATCGCCGCTGACGACGTCGTGTTCGTGTTCGCCAGCGAGAACGAGGGCGGCCAGGGCCTGATCGCGCGCGCGGTTGTCACATCAGCCGAACCGGTCCCGCGGAAGCCCGGCATCGCCAGGCAAACGCCGCGCGTGAGCATCAGTGTCAGGCGCGTTGCGCTGGCGAGCCGGCCGTTGGGACGGGATCAGCTCAAGCGCTTCAAGGACTGGAATGACGGCCAGCCCGAGACCGAGCTCAACTTCAAATTCTATCGCCAGGCCACCAACAAGATCGTCGGCATCTCGGACGAGACCGCCGCATTCCTCGACGGCTTCTTCTAACGCGGGCAGTCGTCAACCGGGATGCGGCGATGGTCTTCTGCGCCGACGGTCAACTCGCTGCGTGACTGCGAGAGCGCACAGCCGCATCCAGTATTTCCGAACTGAAACATTGCTGAAAAGTGATTCACATCGAACGTCGGATGAGACTTTAGTGATTGGAAAATTGTCTCGGTCGATGCCAGAAGCGCGCGGCGTGAAGTTTGTATTGCAAACGCCGGACTCGCGATTTGATCGAGAAGCGCACGAATGAATGGCATTGTCAGAACAGCTTTGGGGCGGCCGTACACGTTTGTCGTGCTGGCCCTGTTGATTCTGATCATTGGGCCGCTCGCCGCGATGCGGACGCCGACCGATATCTTCCCGGAAATTCGCATCCCCGTGATCGGTGTGGTCTGGCAATACACCGGTCTGCCACCGGATCAGATGTCCGGTCGCATCACGACGCCGTTCGAGCGCGCGCTGACCACCACGGTCAACGACATCGAGCACATCGTCGCGAACTCCTATAACGGCATCGGCATCGTCAAGATCTTCTTCCAGCCCAATGTCGACATCCGCACCGCGAACGCCCAGGTCACTGCAATCTCGCAGACGCTGCTCAAGCAACTGCCGCCCGGCGCCACGCCGCCGCTGATCCTGAATTACAACGCCTCGACCGTTCCGATCATCCAGCTCGCGCTGTCCGGCGAAGGGCTGACCGAACAGAACCTCGCCGATATCGGCATCAACCAGTTGCGGACGCCACTGGTCACGGTGCCGGGCGCCGCGATCCCTTATCCCTATGGCGGCAAGCAGCGGCAGATCCAGATCGACCTCAACCCGACCGCCCTGCAGGCGCTCGGCCTGTCCGGCCAGGACGTCGCCAACACGCTGGCTGCGCAAAACCTGATCACGCCGGTCGGCACCGAAAAAATCGGGTCGTTCGAATATACCTTGCAGCTCAACACCTCGCCGCTGAATATCCAGGATTTCGGTGATCTCCCGATCAAGGCCGTCAACGGCGCGATGGTCTATCTGCGCGATGTCGCCACCATCCGCGACGGCAATCCGCCGCAGACCAACGTCGTTCATGTCAACGGCAACCGCTCGGTGCTGATGATGGTGCTGAAGGCGGGCTCGATCTCGACGCTCGACATCATCGCCGGCATCAAGCAGAAGGTCGAGGATTTCAAGTCGTCGCTGCCATCAGCGCTGAAAATCGATTTCGTCGGCGATCAGTCCATCTTCGTTCGCGGCGCCATCACCGGCGTCGCCCGCGAAGGCATCATCGCAGCACTCCTGACCAGCGTGATGATCCTGTTGTTCCTGGGCAGCTGGCGTTCGACCATCATCATCGCCACCTCGATACCGCTTGCCGTGCTCGGCTCGATCATCATGCTGTCTGTCATCGGCGAGACCCTCAACATCATGACGCTGGGCGGTCTGGCGCTCGCGGTCGGTATTCTCGTCGACGAAGCAACCGTCACGATCGAGAACATCAACTACCATCTCGAACAGGGCAAGCAGGTCGAGCCCGCCATTCTCGATGGCGCCAACCAGATCGTGGTGCCGGCGTTCGTCTCGCTATTGTGCATCTGCATCGTGTTCGTGCCGATGTTCTTCCTGCAGGGCGTGGCACGCTTTCTGTTCGTGCCGATGGCGGAAGCGGTGATGTTCGCGATGGTATGGTCGTTCATCCTGTCGCGCACGCTGGTGCCGACCATGGCGAAATATCTGCTGCGTCCGCACGAGCACGGCGAGGCCCGGCCTTCGCGCAATCCGCTGGTCCAGTTCCAGCGTGGTTTCGAGGCGGGGTTCGAGCATCTCCGCGCCGGCTACCGCGACCTGCTCGCGTTCGCGCTCGATCACAGGCCGACCTTCGTTGCCGGCTTCGCAGGCGTCGTCGCGCTGTCGTTCCTGCTGGTGCCCTATCTCGGCCGCAACTTCTTCCCCTCGGTGGATGCCGGCCAGATCCTGATGCATGTGCGGACCCAGGTCGGCACCCGCGTCGAGGACTCAGCCGATCAATTCGCCCAGATCCAGAAAGCCATTCGTACGGTGATCCCGCCTGGCGAGATCGAGACCATGACCGACAACATCGGCGTGCCGATCAGCGGAATCAACATGACCTACAACAACACCGGCGTGATCGGATCGCAGGACGGCGACATCCAGATCAAGCTGAAGGAGGGCCACGAACCGACTGATCGCTACGTCAAGAAGCTGCGGGAAGAACTGCCGCGGCGGTTCCCTGGTACGACGTTCGCGTTCCTGCCGGCCGACATCGTCAACCAGATCCTCAACTTCGGCGCCCCGGCGCCGATCGACATCGAGATTCGCGGCGCCAATCTGGGCGGCAACTTCACCTATGCCAACGGCCTGCTCGAAAAGCTTCGCCACATTCCCGGTGTGGCCGACGCCCGGATCCAGCAGTCTGCCCACAACCCGACCCTCAATGTCGATGTCGACCGCACGCGCGCCCAATATGTCGGTCTGACCGAGCGCGACGTCGCCAACAGCATGGTGGTGAATCTGGCGGGCAGCTCGCAGGTCGCGCCGACATATTTCCTCGATCCGGGCAACGGCGTGTCCTATTCGATCGTGATGCAGACGCCGCAATATCAGCTCGACTCGCTCGGCTCGCTGGAAAACCTGCCGATGACCGGGCCTGGGACGACGGGGCCAGTCGTGCTCGGCGGTATCGCGAACATCAAGCGGACGACGTCGAACGCTGTGGTGTCGCAGTACGACATCCAGTCGATGATCCAGATCTACGCCACGCCGCAGGGCCGGGACCTCGGCGCCCTCGCCACCGATATCCGCAAGTTGTTGTCTGAGACCTCCAAGGAGCTGCCGAAAGGCAGCACGGTTTCGCTGGTCGGCCAGGTGCAGACCATGGAGAGTGCGTTCTCCGGCCTGCTATTCGGACTGCTCGGTGCGGTGGTGCTGATCTATCTGCTCATCGTGGTCAATTTCCAGTCATGGTCGGATCCCTTCGTGATCATCACGGCTCTGCCGGCGGCGTTGGCCGGCATCGTCTGGGTGTTGTTCACGACACAAACCACGCTCTCGGTGCCGGCGCTGACCGGCGCGATCATGTGCATGGGCGTCGCGACCGCCAACAGCGTGCTGGTGATCAGCTTTGCGCGCGAGCGCTATGCGGAGCTCGGTGATCCCCGCGCCGCCGCCCTGGAGGCTGGCTTCGTCCGCATCCGTCCCGTCGTGATGACGGCGCTTGCGATGATCATCGGCATGCTGCCGATGGCGCTCGGCCTTGGCGAAGGTGGCGAGCAGAACGCACCGCTCGGACGCGCCGTGATCGGCGGCCTGATGTTCTCGACGATTGCGACCTTGATGTTCGTGCCGGTGGTCTTCAGCCTGGTGCACAAGAAGCTGAATTCGTCCTCGGCCGAGCTGATTCCGCTGGAGGAGCACCGCGCGCAGGCCGCGGAGTAGGCGGCCACGCCTCTCGGCCGTCGCGTCGCGTCGGATCTATGACGTCCTAACCGGCCTTGCGCTTGACGATCCTGATAAGGGCTTCATCGATCCGGCTTTGCCATCCTGGTCCCGCCGCCTTGAAATGTTCGAGCACGGCAGGGCTAAGCCGCAGCGTCACCGAAGTCTTGGTCGGAGCCTTGTTCGGGCCGCGTCCTTTGCGCATGGCCGGGAAGACCTCGTTGAACGGCTTTGCTTTCGCAAAATCGTTCTTGGTCCACTCGGGATTGTCGCTCACGGCGCGGATGTCCTTTGCGGTATAGCCCTTCTTAGCGACGGTTCGCTTCATAGAGGACCCTTTCATCCTTGCTGGCGGGACGCATGCTGACGATGCTGACCGCTTCGGCGCCACGGGTGGCAAATATGACGGAAATGACGCCGCGAACGTTCACGCCGATCGCGCGCCATCTGTTGCCATAGGTTGCGAGCACTAAAGCGGTGTCGAAGAACGCCTCATTCAGGTCAGCGAAGTCCATTCCGTGCTTTGCCAGATTGGCGAGACGCTTTGGTTCGTCCCAAATGATCTTCATAGGTTATTTTGTAACTACAAAATATGGAAGTTCAAGACCTTCCGTGCTCCAAAAAAAAGTTGCGGCCAGGCTTTGGGGGAAGCCTGGCCGCGCGCGAACCGGTCTGGGACGGGGAGGGGTGGGGATGTGACCGGGTCGCGGGTTCGAAAATCCTTGTCTGCTCAGCGTGAGCTTGCGGTTGCAACAGCCGGGCGGTTGTCACCGAGCGAGACCCACACATTGGGATCGCTCTGCGACTGCCGCTTGACGAAGCGGTAGCCAGTTTCGGTCCAGGCGACGACGTTCTCGTTCTGGTTATCGAGCACGTATTCGCCCTTGTCGGTCTTCACCGTCAGTATCGCGTGGCCTTCGCCCTTCTTGTCGCGGACGACCGTGATCAACAGCGCCTCGCGCGGCCAGCCGGCATCCATCAGCATCTTGCGCTTCAGGAGCACGTAGTCCTCGCAGTCGCCGTAGCCGTCTGATGGCAACGACCATTTCTCGACAACGCCCCAATGATCCATGTCGGTCATCGGCTTGATCGTGTCGTTGACCCACTTGTTGACCCGAACGAGGTCGCGCCAGGCGATCTGCGACAACACGATGTCGCGTGGTTGCGTCGGGCCGCCGCGGCATTCGCCCGGATTGTCGGTGCAGAATTCGACCCAGCCGATCGGCGAACGCGTGGTGTCGCCCAGGCTAGCGTAGAGCACGTCGCCGGCCTTGGCCGAGACGCAAGTCGCAAGCAGAATGGCGGCAACCGCCAAACCTTTCCCCTGTCCCCTGAAACCAAACATTGTGGCCCCCGTTTTTCTTGTTGGGACCACTCTTGCCACAAAGGTTTTGCACCGCCGCTAAGTAGGCGAAGGTGATTTGACGCGAATACTGGTAAAATCTGAGGTGAATTCGATCTATACTTGATTCAAACTCGCGTAAAATTTGAAACAACTGCAATTGATTCAAATTTTATGCATTAACGCGGCAAGCGCTGCTACAGCGCGGTTTACGCGAACAAGTGTTCCCGCAATTAACCGCGAAATGCGCGCGCCAAATGCGTCAAAGGCGGCGTCCGGAGTGCCGGAAGCCGCCTTTGCGGGCCGAAAATCAGGGGTTTTGAGCGGACTGCCGCTTTACCTCGCGGTAACGCTCTCTTCGAGCGTTTCGGCGGACTGCTCGTGAACGAACTCGAGCGCGAAGCCCTCCTCGAGATTTCGCACCACGCGGGACTGGACCCTGCCGAGCATGACCAGCGACTTCAGCGGCGGGCGGTTCTCGGCGGCGATGGCCGCACCCGAAAGGGAAAGGTCGATGATCCGGCAGGTCATCCGCGTGCCGTCCTCCTGCGTGAGCAGGGCAATCGGGTTGCGCGGCACGATACGGTCGTGGCGGCGATCCTCGGGCAGATTGAGGATGTCGCGGTTGGCGAGCCAGGTGAGCTGGGCGGCGAGCTTGTCGCGCTTGCGGGCGGTGGCGCCGACCGTCATCGCGAAGCCGTTGTCGATGATGCGGGTGATGCGGCCCTCGACCCGGCCGATATGGTCGAGATAGGCGATCACGCGGTCGCCGACATTGCCGATGCCCGGCGCCAGCAAGGCCAGGCCCCCGGGCGACATATTGATAATCTGGCAGGGAAACTCGCGCCGGTCGGGCAGCATGTAGCGCCCGAGCAGGTGGACCTTGACGCGCTGGAAGCGTCGCCGCTCCTCAGCCACCGGGACGACCGTAGTTTTCTTCTGTGCAAACGACATCACTGCAACCCGACCAACGGCCTTTCGGAGCTCGAACGACCCTAAGGCTGTCAGGGTTAACGAGGCGTTAGCGGAGGGTGCAAGAAGAGTGGGCAGGGGCCTGCGGTTGAGCGACGCGGGGTTGCAGTTACATTATGGGGACACTGCGGGCGCGATCGCTTCGGCTTCGCACCCGGGTCCGACTCGGCGCAGTCCGGGCCGCGGCATCAGAGTCTCTGGCGTCTTGATGTTGCTGGCGAGCCCGAGAGCTTCGAACGTCCTGATCAGCCACCAGCCGAGATCGATCTGGCCCGGCAGCAAGCCCAGTCTCGCGGAGCCGGGAAAGGCATGGTGGTTGTTGTGCCAGCTTTCGCCCATGCTGATCAGTCCGGCGATGCCGACATTGTAACCCTGGGCGGCGACGCCATCGATGATCCAGCTCTGTCCGCCCTTGCGATGCGAGTAATGGCCGATCAGCCAGTGGCCGGTCACGCAGACACTGACCCGGACCGCAATGCCCCAGACCAGCCAGCTCCAGCCGCCGATCGCGAAGAACAGCAACGCCCAGGGCAATTGCTGCCACATCCAGGTCCGCTCGATGAAAGCATAGAAGCGGTCGGCGGCGAGCCGCGGCTCGAGCCGGAATTCCGGCGGGTGCTTCAGCACGAGCGCGCAATGCAGCTGCCACCAGGCATCGCGCCAAAAGCCGGCGCGGTGGCAGGAATAATCGTGACATGCCGCCTGGCGCTGCGCCCAGTCCCGGAAGTCATGCAGCTGCACCATGCCGTAGGGGCCGGCCATGCCGACCAGCGTACCGAGATAGACGCAGAGGCGCTCAAGCCACAGCGGACAGTCGAAGCTCGAATGAATCAATCGGCGGTGCATGCCGACCGAATGCCCGAAGCACAGCGTGATGGCGCTTGTTACGATGAAGAGCGCGAAGGCGCTCCACGAAAACAACATCGGCCCGAGAACGATCGCGACCGCCGTCATGGTGCCGAGCCAGAGCGACTTTGCCGGCGCCCATTGCACGCGTCCGTTCAGCGGGTCGGTCTCGTCGTTCGCAAATATCCGCTCGGATCCGGGCTGCAGCTTCATTCCGTCACCTGACGCCAGTGTCGCAGGCTGCGGTGGCGGTCCGGTGTTGTCAATCTGCGGCGCGCGTCCGTTATGTCGCAGGCGACATTGGCATCTCCATCCGCTTCACCTAGCCTGTCGCAATGCCGGAACGGCTTTGCTCGACAGAAGCTGGCGGCGGGAGGAATTGGATGATGCGAATGAAACTGTGCCTCGCGCTCCTTGCGATGGTCCTTGCCTGCGGCGGTCCAGCGTTCGCCGCCGAGATGCGGGTGACGCTGCTCGGCACGGGAACGCCGACGCCGCGGCTGTCGGCCTTCAGCGCCTCGACCCTCGTGGAAGCGGGGCCCGAGAAGCTGATCTTCGATTTCGGACGCGGTTCGACGATCCGGCTGTTCCAGAGGAAGATCCCGATCGGCGCGATCACGGCGCATTTCATCACGCATCTGCATTCCGATCACGTCGTCGGCCTGCCGGATATGTGGCTCACGGGATGGATCGGCACGCCGTTCGGCTCGCGCAAGGCACCAATGGTGATCTTCGGACCGAAAGGCACGGTGGCGATGACCGAAAACCTCACCAAGGCATTTTCCGAGGACATCCGCATCCGCATCGCCGACGAGGACTATCCGCCCGCCGGCGTTGCGTTCGACGCGAAGGACGTCGAGCCGGGTCTCGTCTACGAGAAGAACGGCGTCAAGGTCAGCGCGATCGAGGTCAATCACGGCGAGAAGATCAAGCCGGCATTCGGCTATGTCATCGAGTACGCGGGCCGGAAGGTCGTACTATCCGGGGACACCAAGCCGGATCAGCGCGTCGCAAAGGCGGCGGAGGGCGCCGACCTGCTGATCCACGAAGTCGCCTTGATCGACCCCGATTTGTTCAAGGCCTATCCGAACTATCGCGCGATCGAGAACCACCACACCTCTCCCGAGGAGGCCGGCAAGATCTTCACGCAAGCAAAACCGAAGCTTGCGGTCTACTCGCATATCGTATTCGCAACGCAGCCACTGACGCAGGACGTGCCTGAGGATGCACTGCTGGCGCGGACGCGCTCGACCTATCAGGGCCCGCTGGTGATCGGGCGCGACCTGATGTCGTTTGTGATTTCAGACCACGTCGAGTGCTTTGCGCCAGACGGCAGTGCGATGAAGCCGCTCACGACGGACAAATGACGCGACCAACAAACCAGAACGAGGGAGGAAAGGCCGATGCCTGAGATCCGCGTATGCACCCATGAGGGGCCGGGCGCCAAGCCTGTGATCCGCACCGTGCCGTGGCCCAAGGTCGGCAAGAAAGGGGCGCTGATCAAGGTCGGGGCCTGCGGCGTCTGCGGCACCGATCTGCACATCCTCAAAGGGCACTGGCCGAAGCCGCTGCCATGGCCGTTCACGCTCGGCCACGAGCTTGGCGGCGTGATCGTCGAATGCGGCCCTGAGTTCACCGAGGACTTCATGAGCAAGCCGCTCAAGGTGGGCTCGAAGGTGATGATCCCGCCGTTGATGCCGTGCGGCCGCTGCTATTACTGCATCCATTATCCGCAGAGTGCCAACAAGTGCCTGACGCCGGTCTATTACGGCCGCTATCTCGGCTTCGACAAAGCTCCGCACATGTGGGGCGGCTGGGCCGAATATGTCTATGTCGATCTGGATATGCTGCCGGGCACCAAGATCTACAAGCTGCCCGATGACATGTCGCTGCGGCTCGGCGCATTGTCGGAGCCGCTGACCTCCTGCATCCGCGCCTTCAACCGCGCCACCCGCGCCGGCGGTTTCACCTGGGGTGACACGGTCGTGATCCAGGGCTCGGGCCCGATCGGGATCCTCGCGGTTGCCGCCGCGCAGGAGATGGGGGCCGGGCGCGTGATCTGCGTCGGTGCGCCGGAGGCGCCGCGGCTGGCGCTGGCGCGAAAGTTCGGCGCCGAGGCAACCGTCGACATCGAGCAACTCAAGACTCCGGAAGAGCGCATCAAGGCGGTGCGCGATATCGTCGGCGGCTTCGGCGCCGATCTGGTGATGGATTGCTCGGGCCATCCGACCGCGGGACCCGAAGGCATCGAGATGCTGCGCGACGGCGGCACCTATGTCGAGATGGGCCAGTTCACCGACGCCGGCTCCATCAACACGTCGTGGCATCGCATCTGCACCAAGGACCTCAACGTGCTCGGCTCCTGGGGCTTCACCGGCAACGACCTGCCGCTCGGCGTCGACATGCTCTACCGCACCCGCAACAAATATCCCTGGCTCGACATGCAGACGATCTATCCGTTCACGGAGGAGGGCGTCGGCCAGGCGGTGGCGGATGCGATGGCGATGAAGACCGTGAAGTCGACCATCGTGCCGTGGCCAGAACTGGTGGGATGAGAGTTACGCATAGCGGCGCTGAAAATCGTGTTGCAGTGCTTCCAAAAATGGGTGGCTACTGCGATCGCGCATAGGCCCCTTATATTGCTCGCCGGAGCGGCTGCGCGGCGCTAGCATCCGAGCATGTCATCGAATTGGACGTCGCCCACGCAGGGAGCAAACGCGACATTCGCGTGGGGAAATGTGTCGGAGGACTTCGCGCTGTTCAAGACGCTGAGCGCTGAACAGCGGCTGAGAGCGTTCGGCGCCATGACACGCCAGGACCTCGTGCGTGGCCAGCTGCTGGTCGAGCAGGGCGGCTCCTCGGACGCATTCTTTCTGGTGCTGCACGGTGCTCTCGCCGTGTACAGGACCGATCATCCCGAACCGATCAGCGAGCTTCGCGCCGGCGAAGTGGTCGGCGAGATCGGCTTCTTTGGCAACATCCCGCGCACCGCCAATGTGATCGCGATCCGCGACACCAGCGTGCTGGCGTTGACGCGTGCGGCCTACCAGACGCTTGCGCAGGAAGCGCCGGCCATTGTCGAGGCGTTGCTTGCCGCCCTTGCACGGCGATTTGCCCGCGAAACCGTGCGCCTGCTGCCCGTCCGGGCGTCGCCAAAGGCGCGAACCGTGGCTCTGATCGATGGCGGCGGCGAGCCGGTGCCGTCAGCTTTTGAACAGCGGTTGCGCCAAGGCCTGATTGCGATCGGTGCCGAGATCGTCGACCTCGCGCGCCTTCAGGCGATGTTTCCCGGACGTACGCTGGACGCGTCCGAAATATCCGACTGGCTCAACCAGCTCGAATACAACGCGCCGCTGGTGGCTTATCTCGGCGGTCGCGAGGCCTCGGAATGGGCGCGCAAAGCCATCAGGCAGGCCGACCTCGTCGTGTTGGTGTGCCGTGGCGATGCTCCCGCACCTGATCTGACCGATATCGAAAGCTTCGCCTGCAAGGTGCATCCCGTCTCGGCGCGGCGTCTCGTTCGCGTTCATGACCGGCGGCTCCACGAGGTCACCGGCACCGCGGCCTGGCTCGCGCGGCTGCCCTGCTTCATGCACCACCATGTCGCGCTTGAGGACCAGATCGATGTCGACAGCCTGATCCGCTTTCTGTGCGGTCGCGCGGTCGGATTTGTCGCTGGCGGCGGCGGCAGCCTGGGCACCGCCCATCTCGGTGTCTACAAGGCCTTTCGCGAGCGCGGCGTGATGTTCGACATCTTCGTCGGCACCAGCGTCGGGTCGGCGATGGCGGCCGGCTTTGCCAAGAACTACGACGCCGAGCATCTCGAGCGCGGCACACATGAGATCTTCGTCGCCAGCCGTAGCTTCCGCCGCCCAACCTGGCCGCGCTACGCTCTGCTGGACCACAAGGCCTTCGATGCCGCACTTGCCGATCAGTACGGCCAAAGCTGCCGGATCGAGGATTGCTGGCGGCCCTTCGCGGCGGTTGCGACCAACCTTTCGACGCACAGTCTCGAACTGATCCGAACCGGCCTGCTCTGGCAGGCGGTGCGCGCATCGAGTGCCATTCCCGGCCTGCTGCCGCCGTTCTACACGCCGGAGGGTGAGATGCTGGTCGATGGATGCCTGGTCGACAACGTCCCGCTGGCGCCCATGCAGCAGCTCAAGAGCGGTCCCAATCTGGTGGTCCATTTCGGCGAGCCGGCAACCGAGATGTTCGACGTCGACTATGCCGCGCTGCCCGGGCGTCTTGAACTGCTTGCGGCCATGCTGCTGCCGTTCCGCAGGAGATTGCTCCCGGCCGCGCCCAGCGCCGTCAACGTGTTGTGGCGAAGTCTTGTCGCCCATCAGCGCTACGATACCCTGCCGACCACGCTGCTCGACATCGTGCTGCGGCCGCCAACGCCTGATGGCATCGACGTGACGGATTTCGACCGCCACCGGGACATCTTTGAATCGTCCTACCGCTGGGCCCGGGAGACCATCACTGCCCTGGAGGCCGCGCATCATCCGGCCCTTGCGGCCATCGTCGGGGCGGACAATGGCGCCGATAGTGCGGCGGGGAGTGTCGCTTTGCCGCTCAGGGCTGGTGGCGCCGTGTGATGGCGACCTGCGCCGCCTGGCCGTAGAGACTCGTGATCAGATCCATCTGGATGCTGGTCGTGGCCAGGTTTGCGGCACCGCCGTCGAGCGCGTCGAGCATCGGCGGCAGGGTTACGGCGCGCAGTGCGGCATAGGCCTCGGTGACTTCGTGCCCGCTCTCGGTCGCGCGGTAACGCGTCTCCTTGCGCGACGAGGAGCCTTCGGTCTCGATCAGGCCGGCGCGCACCAGCTTTCGCGTGGCGTATTGCATGTTGGGGACATCGACGCGGTTGAGCAATTGTCCGATCTCGGAGAGCCGCTTCGGCTCGTCGCCCATCCGCACCACGTTGAGCACGGCGACATCGTCGCCGGTCAGCGGCACATCGCAGACCGCGGCCAGGCACGCGGCTTTCCAGCGATAATAGGCCTGCGCCAGCCGCTCCAGCCTGAACTCGTAATCGGATAGCCGCCGTTCGGTCTCGGTGCGTGCGAGATGCCAGGATCCCGGCCGTTCAGCGGCCCCAGGTTGCATCTTGGGCTGCTTCTTCGGCTTCGCGGCGGCGCCGCTTCGCCTCACGGCGGTCTTCCGGGTCGTCTTCAAAATGCTCTCCGTATCCGACCTGCGCCCAGGCCCTGGGCAAAGTCTGCCCAATCTCTGCTATTTACAAGTTCGATTCTTACATTAAAAATTCAATTAAGAAACCATGATGAAAACGGCAAGCCCCGGCGCATAAGGGGTATCAGATACGGAGGTCGATGCGATGACGGGCAAGTGGATCGACATTGCTGCTGCGGATGGCGGCACGTTCAAGGGATATCTGAGTGTCCCCGCGTCGGGTTCGGGCCCCGGCATCCTGCTGCTGCAGGAGATATTCGGCGTCAACCGATCGATGCGCGAGGTTGCCGACTTTTATGCCGAGGAGGGCTATGTCGTGCTCGCGCCGGACTTGTTCTGGCGAATGGAGCCCGGAATCGATCTCGGCTACAGCGAAGCCGATTTCGGCAAGGCGATGGGCTATTACCAGCGCTTCGATGCCAACCAGTCGATCAAGGATGCGGCCGATGCGCTGAAGGTCTTGCGCACGCGTCCGGAATGCAAGGGCAAGGTCGGCGCGCTGGGGTTCTGCCTTGGCGGCAAGCTGGCCTATCTCGCCGCCGCGCGCACCGACGTCGATTGCGCCGTCAGCTACTACGGCGTCGGCATCGAGGCCGATCTCACGGAGGCCGGCAAGATCAAGGGCCCGATGGTCTTCCACTTCGCCGAACTCGACCGTTTCGCGCCGGCACCGGCGCGCGAGCAGATCAAGGCGGCCTTTGCCGAACGCCCCGAGATCGAGTTCTACCTCTATCCCGGGTGCGACCATGCCTTCGCCGCGCCGGAGCGCGCGAGCTTCGACAAGCCGGCGACCCTGATGGCGCATAGCCGGTCGATCGCGCTGTTCCGCAAGGTGCTCGGTCCGCATTATGACCTCTCCACCCTGTGGGACCGGCATACCGAGCTGGAGTTCGGGATTCGCTCGGCGGAGCAGACCATGACGACGATGGTCGCTGAGCCCTATGTCAACCACATCCCGACCATGACCGGAGGCGTCGGCTATCGCGACCTGCTGCGGTTCTACAAGAACCATTTCATCCCGAAGACGCCACAGGACACACGACTGGTGCCGATCTCGCGCACCATCGGCGCCGACCGCATCGTCGACGAGATGCTGTTCTGCTTCACCCACGATATCGAGATCGACTGGATGCTGCCGGGCGTGCCGCCGACCGGCAAGTATGTCGAGATACCGCTGATCGCGATCGTCCGCTTCCGCGGCGACAAGCTCTACAACGAGCACATCTATTGGGATCAAGCCTCGGTGCTGGTGCAGATCGGGTTGCTCGATCCGAAGAAGTTCCCGGTGGCGGGTATCGAGACCGCAAAAAAGCTCGTCGATGAATCGCTGCCGTCGAACACGCTGATGGCGCGCTGGTCCGAGAGCGCCGGGACATGATCTGAACCGATCGACGGCGCCGCTCGCGGCGTCGTTCTCGCTACTGTTTTTTGTGCATGGCTCATCTTGTTGGGGTAATGAACATGTCTCTACTGTCTCGTCGTTCGATCCTGCAAATCGCCGGCGGTGCCGCGGCGCTGCCGTTCGCTTCCGGTCTTCCCGGGGATGGTGCTGCCCAAGCGGCTGCCGCTGATACGCTGACCATCGCCTACAATGTCAACCTGCCATCGTTCGATCCGACGATCGGCCTGTCGGCGGTCAATCCGACGATCCAGTCAATCTATCAAGCGATCTTCGATCCCTATATCGCTCAGGCGCCCGATCTGTCCTTCAAGCCCGGTCTGCTGACTAAGTGGGGCTGGAACGAGGAACGCACCAAGGTCACGCTGGAGGTGCGCAAGGGGGCCATCTGGCACGATGGTTCGCCGGTCACGGCGGAGGACGTGGTGTGGTCGTTGCAGCGCGCCGCCGATCCGCACAGCGGCAACCCGATCCAGTTCGTCTGGTCGAAGGTCGGCAACTACAAGATCGACGGCAACACCATCACCGGCGACGTGCTGGAATTCGAACCGACCCTGTTCAAGTGGATGGCGTTCCTCACCGGCTACGTGCTGCCGAAGGCCTATTATGAGAAGGTCGGTGCGGAGGGATTTGAGAAGGCGCCGATCGGCTCCGGCCCCTACAAGATCGACGCGTTCGAGCGCAATGCCTTCCTGCGGTTGAAGGCGCATGCCGGCTACTGGGGTGGCAAGTCTGCCTTCGATACCGTCGTTTTCAAGTTCGTCACCGATCCGACCAGCCGCGTCGCCGAGATGGAATCCGGCGGATCGGACCTCACCTTCGAAATCCCGTACGAGGAGTTCGATCGGCTGAAGGCCAAGCCGGGGCTGGTCGGCCAGACCAAGCCGGTGTCCGACATCGCGATGATTTTCATCACCGACATCGATCCGATGCTCGACCGCAATGTCAGGCTGGCTGCCAACCACGCCATTGACAAGAAGGCGATCGTCGATCGTCTGCTGAAGGGTTACGGCGTTCCGATCTCGACGCTTGAAGCGCCGGGCTATGCCGCCTTCGATCCCTCGATCAAGGTCGCCTACGATCCGGAGCTCGCCAAGAGCCTGCTCGCCAAAAGCGGCTACTCGCCGGAGAAACCGGTCAAGTTCACCATTCAGACGACGCGCGGCTTCAAGCCGAAGGATTACGAGATGATCCAGGCGATCGTCGGGATGTGGCGCAAGGTCGGAATCGAGGCAACGATCGAGGTGTACGAGATCGCGCAGCATTTCGAGCTGCGCGCGCGGCACGCGCTGGCGCCGGCCGCGTTCTACAACTGGGGGAATGCGATCGGCGATCCCTCGACCTCGACCGGCTTTGCGATGTTCGGCCCATCGCCGCATTGCGCCTGGAAGGGCAAGGACCTGATCGAGCGCATCGGCCCGCTGTGGGGTGAGAAGGATGAAGTCAAGCGGATCGCCGGCTACAAGGCGGTCGACAAGTACATCGCCGAGGAGGGCGAGGTGATTCCGTTGTTCCAATATGTGCAGCCGATCGTCCACAAGAAGGGGCTGAAGGTCGTGGCGCAGTCGAACGGCATGATCCTTCCGCAATTGATCACCCCGGCGTGAGGCGCAGGCTGAGGCGAGACGCTCATGCGATGGGGCGAGATCATCAGGCGGTTGCTGTTGATTCCACCGACGCTGGCCGGGGTCGGCCTCATCGTGTTCGTCCTACTGCGCGTCGTGCCCGGCGATCCCATCGCCATGATGATTCCGCCGGGTGCCTCGGCCGCCGATATCATACGGCTGCGCGCGCTTTACGGGCTTGATCAGCCAATTCTACAGCAGTTCGTTACCTGGTCCGGCCAGGTGCTGACGGGCGATTTCGGCCGCTCGATCAGTCTGCATCAGCGCGTCTTCGAGCTGGTGCTGGCGAGGTTGCCGGCGACGCTCGAATTGGCGCTGCTGGCGACTGTCATCGCGGTTCTGCTCGGAACAGCCGTGGCGCTGATCGGTGCCTATCTGCGCGGCCGGCGTGCCGAATGGGCGATCGACGGCGGCGTCGGCCTGTTGCTCGCCATCCCTGATTTCCTCTGGGCGTTGATCCTGCTGTTGCTGCTCGGCGTGGTGTTGCCGGTATTGCCGATCTCGGGCCGCATCGATCCGCAGCTTGATGTCGCCTTCAGGACGAACTTCTATTTGATCGAAAGCCTGCTGACCGGACGGCTCGGTGTGGCGGCCGCGCTGCTCCAGCACATGATCCTTCCTGCACTGGCGCTCGCGCTGCCGTTTGCCGCCATGGTGGCGCGGCTGTTGAAGGCGCAACTCACGGAAGCCGAGGATCAGGACTATGCGCAGGTCGCGCGCGCCCGCGGTTTTTCGCGACCGGCGATCCTGCTGCGCGAGGTGCTGCCAAACGCGTTGATCCCGACCGTCGCGCTTGGTGGCGTCCAGATCACGCTGCTGCTCGGCGGCACCGTGCTGGTCGAGCGCATCTTCTCCTACGAGGGAATTGGCAACATGGCGATCGACGCGGTGATCAACCGCGACTTTCCGCTGATCCAGGGCCTGATCCTGACCTTCGCCGTCCTCTTCATCGTTCTCAATCTGGCGGTCGACCTGCTGGTCAATTTGCTCGACCCGAGGCTGCGCCATGGCTGACCTTGCGCTCGGCAGCATGACCGAACGCCCGTCGCGCTGGCGTGGGGCGATCGCACGCGGCGGCGCGCGGCTCTGGCTCGGCGCCGCGCTGATTGCCGTTCTCCTCCTGGTTGCCGCATTCGCGCCGCTGCTCGCCCCGCACGACCCGGTCGAACAGGATCTGATGTCGGCGCAATTGCCCCCGGCATGGATTGCGGGCGGCGAATGGACCCATCCGCTCGGCACCGACAGCCTCGGCCGCTGCGTGCTGTCGCGCCTGATCTTCGCGGCGCGGACGGCGGTCGAGGTGGCTGTCATCGCTGCCTCACTCGCGGCGGCGATCGGCATCGTATTGGGCCTCCTCGCCGGAAGTTTCGGCGGCTGGATCGATCAAAGCGTGTCGCGCCTGATCGATGTCTGGATGGCGTTTCCTCCGGTCTTGCTGTCGATCGTATTGGCGGCGGTGATTGGCGCGGGACTGACCTCTGTCGTTGCAGCCATCGTCGTCGTCGACTGGACCCGGTTTGCGCGCGTGGTGCGCGCCGAGACGCTGGCCCAATTGCAGCGCGACTACGCGGCAGCCGCGCGCGTGCTCGGCTTGACCCGGAGCCAGATCCTGCGGCTCGAGATCCTGCCCAATCTGGTTCCGCTGACCGTCACGCTGATCGCGGTCGAGATGGGAATAGCCATCCTCGTCGAGGTCATCCTGTCCTTTGTCGGCATCTCGGTGGCAGGCGACACGCCGACCTGGGGCGGAATGATCGTCGAGGGGCGGCAGATCGTCTATCAGGCGCCGTGGATCATGGCACTGCCGATCGCATCGGTGATCTTCACCGTGATCGGCTTCAATCTCCTCGGCGACGGCCTGCGTGCCGCGCTCGACCCGGTGCGGCGCCAATGACCGCGATCCTCGCCGTCCGCGATTTGCATGTCGCGATCATCAGGCGCGGCGACGCCGCCAACGTGCTGCGCGGTGCCAGCCTGGACGTCGAGCCAGGCGAGGTGAGGGGATTGGTCGGCGAATCCGGCGCCGGAAAATCGATGCTGGGACGCGCCATCCTCGGCCTGTTGCCGGCCAACGCCGTCATCACGGGGGGCACCATCGCGTTTGAAGGCCGCGACCTGCTGGCGATGCCGGAGCCGGAGCGGCGCAGGCTGCTCGGCCGCCGCATCGCGCTGATCCCGCAGGATCCGATGACCTCGCTCAATCCGGTCAGGCGGGTCGGCGCGCAGATGGCCGCCGTGCTGTCGCATCACCTTCGGCTGTCGAAGCGCGGGGCGCGCGAACGGGCGGGCGAACTGCTTGCCGAAGTCGCCATTCGCGAGCCGGGCCGCGTGCTCGATCTCTACCCGCACGAGATCTCCGGCGGCATGCGGCAGCGTGTCCTGATCGCGATGGCGTTCGCCTGCGATCCGAGCCTGATCATCGCGGACGAGCCGACCACCGCGCTCGACGTCACCGTGCAGCGCCAGGTCTTGCAGCTCGTCGAGCGGCTGCGGCAAAGCCACGGCGCGGCGATCCTGTTCGTCACGCACGATCTCGGCGTGGTTGCCAAGATCTGCCGAACCATGACCGTGCTGCACGCCGGCCGCGTGCTCGAGGAGGGTATGACCGCCGACCTGCTGGCCAGACCGCGCCATCCCTACACGCGCGCACTGCTCGCCGCGACGCCGCGCGCCGACCGCCCCGCAGAAACGCTGCGCCCGGTGCCGCCGGCGGTGATCGAGAGCCTGTGGTCGGAAGCGTATCGGCTCGACCGGCTCGCGGATGCGGGGCCGTCATGAGCGATGTATTGTTTCGAACCGCCGGTCTGAGCTTTGCCTATCCGGAGCGGGCGTCGTCGCCGTTCGGCCGGCCCGCGATGCGGCAGGTGGTCAACGACGTCGATCTCGCAGTTCCGCGCGGCTCCGTGCTTGGGCTCGTCGGCGAATCCGGCTCCGGCAAGACCACGCTCGGCCGGCTGATGGTCCGCTTGCTGCAACCGACCTCCGGCAGCATCCAGTTCGACGGCGCCGAGATCGGCCGTCTCAGCGAGGCCGAGATGCGGCCGTTGCGCGCGCGCATCCAGATGATCTTCCAGGATCCGCAATCCTCGCTGAATCCGCGCCTGCCGCTCGGCGCGACGCTGACGCGCCAACTCAAGGTTTTCGGCCGCCTGAAGGGACGGCAGGACGCCCGTGACCGCGCAGCTGATCTGCTCGATCTGGTCGGGTTGCCGACCGGTTTTGTCGACCGCTATCCGCACGAATTGTCCGGCGGCCAGCGCCAGCGCGCCGGCATTGCGCGTGCGCTGGCGCTGCAGCCGGATTTCATCGTCGCCGACGAGATCGTGTCAGGCCTCGACGTATCGACCCAGGCGCATGTCCTGCTGCTGCTCAGGGAATTGCGCGCGCGGCTCGGCCTTACCATGGTCTTCATCAGCCACGATCTCTCGGTCGTCCGCGTGCTCTGCGACGATGTCGCGATCCTCAGGCATGGCGAGGTCGTCGAATGCGGGCCGGTCGAGCGGATCTTCGGCTCGCCGCAGCACGATTACACCCGCCGCCTGCTCGCCGCGATTCCGCTGCCCGACGTCGAACCGGGCTGGCTGGACGACGCAGGCCCGACGCCGATCCCGCAACAGCAGGGATCGGCCGCATGATCCGAAGCATCTAGGGATTTGCCGGATTTTTCAGTGACTGTGCAGCAAAGGAAGTGATCATGACAAAGTCCAGAGTACTGTTTGCCTTCGCCGCCTTTATGATCGGCACCTCCGTGCTGCCGGCTTCGGCCGATTCGATCCCCGGGCTGCGCGGGCATGACCACACCGGCATCACGGTGCCTGATGTGAAGGCGGCGACCGCGTTCTTTACCGACGTGATCGGCTGCAAATATGCGATGTCGTTCGGGCCGTTCTCGGATGACAAGGGCACGTTCATGCAGGACGTCGTCAACGTCAATCCGCGCGCGGTGATCGAAGAGATCAGCATGGTCCGTTGCGGCTACGGCTCCAACATCGAGCTGTTCCAGTATCAATCGCCCGACCAGGCCACGACGCTGCCGAAGAACAGCGATCTCGGCGGCCACCACATCGCGCTCTACGTCGACGACATCGACGCCGCGGCGGCCTATCTGAGATCGAAGAACGTCAAGACGATGCAGGGGCCGATTCCGATCAAGGAGGGGCCCGCGGCGGGCCAGTCAGTGCTCTATTTCCTGACACCTTGGGGACTGCAGATGGAACTGATCAGCTACCCCAAGGGCATGGCCTACGAGAAGGGCGCCAAAACGGTGCTGTGGTCGACGACCGAGCCCATGAAATGAGGTGGTTGGAAATGAGGTGCCTGGCAGCGCGGCGACGGTCGATGTGACGCCGTCGACGCGTCTGCCTGGCCAATTTGCTCAACCGGCGCAAAACTTGCTACACGCGGCAGCGTTCTTCAATTCGGAGATGATGATGCCGTTTGACTTGATCCTGCGCGGCGGCCGGGTCATCGACCCGTCGCAGAAGCTCGACGCCGTGACGGATGTGGCGTTTGCGGGTGGCAAGGTGGCCGCGGTCGGGCCGGCGCTGAAGGCCGATCCCGCGACCGAGGTCCGCGATGTCTCCAAATACATCGTCTCGCCGGGGATCATCGACCTGCACACCCATGTCTATTGGGGCGGCACGTCGCTCGGCATCGATGCCGAGGAGTTTTGCCGCACCTCCGGCGTTACCACGTCAGTCGATACCGGCAGTGCCGGTCCGGGCAATTTTGCCGGCTTCCGCAAGCATGTGATCGAGCCGAGCCAGGTCCGCATCCTCGCTTATCTGCACGTCTCGCATGCCGGCATCTTCGGCTTCTCAGATAGGGTGATGGTCGGCGAGAGCGAAGAATTGCGATTGATGAATCCGGTCGACGCGGCGCGCGTCGCCGACGCGAACCGCGACCTCATCGTCGGCATCAAGGTGCGGGTCGGCCTGCACGCCTCGGGCAAGTCGGGAATCGTGCCGCTCGAAATCGCGCTTGAGGTCGCGGAAGAAGTCGGCATGCCCTTGATGGCGCACATCGACCATCCGCCGCCGAGCTATGAAGAGGTGCTCGCGCGGCTGCGCCCGGGTGACGTGCTGACCCATGCGTTCCGTCCGTTCCCCAACACGCCCGCGACCGCACAGGGCACGGTGAAACGGAGCGTGCTGGAAGCGCGCGAGCGCGGTGTGCTGTTCGACATCGGTCATGGCAAGGGCTCGTTCGCCTTCAAGACCGCGCGCGCCATGCTCGCCAACGGCTTCTATCCGGACACCATCTCCTCCGACATTCATCTCCTGTGCATCGACGGTCCGGCCTTCGATCAGGTGACGACGATGTCGAAATTCCTCTGCATGGGGATGTCGCTGCCGGACGTCATCGCGGCGTCAACCGTCAATGCCGCGATGGCGCTGCGCCGTCCGGAACTCGGCAGCCTGAAACCGGGCAGCGTCGGCGACGCCACGCTGATCACGGTGCGGGAAGGGGAGTTCGACTATGTCGACGTCGTCGGCGAGCACCTGACGGGCGATCGCAAGATCGTTTCCGAAGGCGTCGTGATCGGCGGACGCTGGTGGCATCCCAGATGATTGACCCACACAGCTATCGCTAGCGCTTTGCGAATGGTGCGCAAGTGCAGCAGCGCGATCGTCGCGCGATTCGGTCCGCGGTTCACCTCAACTGCAAAAAAAGATTGGCAACGGGCGCTGGGCTTGCCGCCTTGCACCGCCATGGCCACGCACCACATCACCGCTCCGCAATTCTGGGATGTCGGTTTGGGCTCCCAAACCGCCCGGTTGCGAATTGTGGAGATGGACTATGGACTTCCTTGGATTTCTTAATGGCTCTGGTTTACTCCAGCCGGCCATTTGGGTCGCAGCAGCGGTCGCGATTGTCATCCTGCTGCGGATATCGAACGTATTTCGCTACATTCCGAACAATCAGGTCGGCATCGTCGAAAAGCTATGGACCACCAAAGGCTCGATCGAAGGTGGCTTCATCGCGCTGAACGGCGAGGCCGGCTACGAGCCCGAAGTGCTGCGCGGCGGCCTGCACGTGCTGTTTCCCTTCATGTACCGGATCCACAAATCGGATCTGGTCACCGTCGGACAAGGCAAGATCGCCTATGTGTTCGCGCGCGACGGCGCTGCCCTCGCGGCGTCGCAGGTGCTTGGCGCCAACGACACCGAGGACAAGTCGGACTTCCAGGACGCGCGGCGCTTCCTGCTCGGCGGCGGTCAGAAGGGCCCGCAGCGCAAGGTCCTGCGCGAGGGTACCTATGCGGTCAACACGACCCAGTTCGCGATCATCACCGACGATCGCGTCTATGGCCACGCGCTGAGCGAGCGGGAACGCAGCGTGCTCGAGAACATGCAGCTCACGATCGCCCAACGCTGGGGCTTCGAGCCGGTGATGCTGTCGGCCGATCATGATCTGGTCGGTATCGTCACCGTGCATGACGGTCCGTCGCTGCCTTCGGGTGAAATCATCGCGCCCGAGGTCGGGACCAATCTCGGCGACGAGCCAACCTTTCACAACAATTTCCAGGAGCCCGAGAAATTCCTGGCGGCTGGCGGCTATCGCGGCCGGCAGTTGCAGGTCGTCGTCGAGGGCACCTGGTACATCAACCGCCTGTTCGCCACCATCGAGGCGGTGCCGAAGACCGTGATCCCGGTCGGCAATGTCGGCGTCGTGATCTTCTACACCGGGCCGAGGACTGACGACGTCTCGGGTGAGCAGTATCGCCACGGCGAACTCGTGCTCAACGGCAGCCGCGGTGTCTGGCAGGATCCGCTGTTGGCGGGCAAATATGCCTTCAACACCTATGCCGGCAAGATCGAGATCATCCCGACCGTCAACTTCATCCTAAAATGGGTGCGCGGCGAGGTCGGGGCGATGAAGCTCGACGAGAACCTGTCGGAGATATCGCTGATCACCAAGGATGCGTTCGAGCCGACGCTGCCGCTCTCGGTCGTCATGCATATCGACTACAAGAAGGCGCCGATGATCATCCAGCGCTTCGGCGATGTGAAGAAGCTGGTCGAGCAGACGCTCGACCCGATGGTCAGCGCGTTCTTCAAGAACATCGCGCAGAAGATGACGCTGATCGAACTGCTGCAGAACCGCGCCGCGATCCAGCAGGAATCCGCCGCCGAGATGAAGGCGAAGTTCGAAAGCTACTCGCTCGACCTCCAGGAGGTCCTGATCGGTACGCCGCGCGCGGCGGCGGGCGACCATACGATCGAGAACATCCTGATCCAGCTCCGCTCGCGCCAGATCGCGCGCGAACAGATCGAGACCTACCAGGAGCAGGAGAAGGCCGCGGTCCAGGAACGCACGCTCAATGAGGCCAAGGCGACGGCGGCGGCCCAGTCCGCGCTGACGCAATCGCTGATCCAGGTCCGGGTCAACGAGAACGAAGGTGCCGCCGCGCTCGCGCGTGCGCAAAAGGACGCCGAGACCCGCAAGGTGACGGCGGCCGCGGTCGGTGAGCAGTCACGGCTCGAAGGCCAGGGCGAGGCCGACCGGGTGCTTGCGGTCGGTACTGCCAACGCGCAGGCGACCAAGCTGGCGGTCGATGCCTATGGTGGGCCGGAGTTCCGGCTGGCGGAGCAGAACTTTGCGAAGTTCGCCGACGCGCTGACCCGGATCAATCAGCCGCTGGTGCCGCAATTCCTGATGTCCGGCACGCAGGGGCAGGAGGGCAGCAACGCCGGCCTGATCCCGACCGCGATGCTGAGTTCGATGTTCGGGCAGATGATGCCCGGCGCGCTGGAGAAGCTGAAGGACGAGGCGCCGAAGGCGGCGCGCCGGACCAACGGCCAGTGAGGCCGTACTGCCACCTCTCCCTTTGGGAGAGGTCGGCGCGTAGCGCCGGGTGAGGGGTTGCGGTCTCTCGTTGGAGCTGCGGCCCCTCACCCGATTTGCTGCGCAAATCGACCTCTCCCCGTCGGGGAGAGGTGAGGCGATTTTATTCGGTCTTGTCGACGTTCCAGAACACCGGCGGCGCCGGGCCTTCCAGTACCCCGGTCAGTGATTTTCGCCAGGCGCTCGGCGAGCGGAATTGCCCGAGCGGGATATAGATCACCTGCTCGTAGGCTTCCTTCTGGATATCGACCGCAAGCTTCTTCTGCTCCTCAGGCGACTTCGCGCGTGCAAAGTCATCGCGCATCTGCTCGATCTTGGCGTCCTCCGGCCAGCCGAACCAGGCGCGCTTGCCGTTCGCTACGATCTGGTTGTTGGCAATCGGGTTCATCACCTCGGTGGCGCCAGTGAAGGTGAAGAACATGTTCCAGCCGCCTTCCTTCGTCGGCTTCTGGCTCGCGCGGCGGCTCACCACGGTCTGCCAGTCCGTCATTTGCGCGTCGACAGTGAAGCCCGCTTCGCGCAGCAGTTGCGTCACCACGGTCGGCGGTCCCTTCAGCGACTGCACATCGCCCGGCACCATGATCACGACCGGCGTACCGTCATAGCCCGATTCAGCCAGCGCCTTTTTGGCTGCCGCCATGCCGTTGCCCTTGATCAGGGTCTCCGCGCCGACATCACTGGCGAGCGGCGTGTTGCAGCCGAAAGAGGCGCCGCAGATCTCGTAATATTTGGGATTGCCGACGGTGGCGTCGAGCACGTCCTTCTGGTTCAGCGCCAGGAATGCCGCGCGGCGGATTTTGACGTTGTCGAACGGCGGGTGCAGGAAATTCATCCGGCCCTCGATCTGGAAACCGAACTTGTTCAGCACGGCGACGCTCAGATCGGGATTGGCCTCGAGCACCGGCAGCAAGTCGACCGACGGCAGCTCCAGGAAATCGATGTCGCCGGATTGCAGCGCGTTGATCGCGGTCTGTCCGTCGGGCATCGTGATCCATTCGACGCGATCGACCTTCACCACCTTACCGCCCGAGGTCCATTCCGGGGGCTCCTTGCGCGGCACATAATCGGTGTTCTTCTCATAGACCGCCTTCACGCCCGGCTGAAACTCGCTGGCGACGAATTTGAACGGGCCCGAGCCGACCTGTTCGGCGATCTGCTTGCCCTGCGGCGTCTCCGCCATCCGCTTCGGCATCATGAACGCGACATAGGAGGACGGCTTTGCGATCGTCTCCAGCACCAGGCCGTACGGCTCCTTGAGCTTGAGCACGATCGCCTTTGCTCCGGTAGCCTCGAGGGAGGCCGTGAACTCGGCGAGCTTCTGCGCCATGCCGTCGACCGTGCCCCAGCGCTTCAGCGAGGCGACGCAGTCCTCCGCCGTAACAGGCGCGCCGTCGTGCCATTTCAGTCCGTCGCGCAGCGTGAACGTGTAGGTGAGCTTGTCGTCGGAGATCGTCCAGTCCGCCATCTGCGGCCGGACCTTGAAGCTGGCGTCGAGGCCTAGCAGCGTGTCGTAGACCATGTAGCCATGGTCGCGGGTGATGTAGGCCGTCGTGATGCCGGGATCGATGATGCGCAGGTCCGAGTGCATCACCGCGGTGATGGTCTTGCGGCCGCTTGCGGCGGAGGCCGGTGTCCATATGGACGAGGCAGCGACGGCCGATGGCGCGACGGCGGCAAGCTTGAGGAGGGTCCGGCGCGACACGTAGGACATTCGCTGTCTCCTGATTTGACCGCAGCCGGAGCGATCCGGCGATCGATCCGCGTGCCGCTCCACCGGGCATGCACGTCCAGCGACGGTATGTTCCACCAATCCGGTGTTGCAGGCAAGCACGGGCGGCGGGTCACGGCTTTAGGGCATAGCCCAGCAGGTGCTCGTTTGCGCCGAGCTTTTCGCAATCCGCGGCGTTCGATGCGAAGTGCGATTGTTCCCGCGCGCTGTAGCAGCGGTAGAGCGGAATCGTATCGGGCTGCGCTTGCGCATAGACCCAGCCGGCCGTGCGCAACCGTTGGTAGGCGTGTGCTTCGCAAAAACCCTTCTCGGCGAGAAGATGGTCGGGATGGCCGGGCCGCGGACCGACGCAGTCTTCCAGTTCGGCCGTGGCGGCGCCGGCGATGGCGGCCGTCATCAGGTAGCCCGATTGCGCTTCGAGCCGGTAGGACGTGCCATTGCCGGGGACCGGCCCCGTCGTCGACCAGCGATCGTGCTGTGCTGCGTCGTACCAGCGCGCGAGTTGCACGCCGACCTGCGGGGACCCGGGCGTGTTGCTGCGCGACACCTCCACGGGTCGGACCACCAGATATTTGTCCGCGTGGCCGCCGCCCGGCGGCCAGTAGGCGTAGGCCAGCAGCCATGAATTCGAGAGCTGGTTGCCGCCGGTCGCAGCGTCGAGCAGGACGGGATAGGTCACGAGTTCGGACGGCGCCGGGCGTTGCCAGACACCGGGGTCGAGCACCAAGAGCGGCTCCGGTACCGCCTTGAGCGTGACGTGATCGCGGGTCAGGAACAGCCCGAGGCCGCCGGGCACCCAGCCGGTCAGCGCCAGTTCGCCGCTCGCGGCCCAGCGCGCGACGCTTGTACCCGAGCCATTCATCAGGCGCGTCGCCTGACCGCCGAGCCCAGGCTCGTCCCACCGTCCGTCAAAATATTTCTTCCATTGGCCGGGGTCGGAGATCGGTGCGCGCGCCACGAACAGCGCGCCGTCGCGCGGACGGAAGCAGTAAAGATAGTAGAAGCTGTCGCGACCATCGACGGCGGTGCAGTCGCCTTCGCCGGTGTTCTTGCCGGGCGTCGGGGCGTCGGTGCCGGTGATGATCTGCCGAGGTCGTGCCAGGTCAGGCCGTCATCGGATGAGGTCGCGAGCGACATCGACTTGTGGGTCTGGCCTGCCGGATAGTTGCACGCGGTCTCATCGTGGATAAAGCCGAGGACTTTGGCACCGGCGCGCTCGGCATGGTTCAGCCACTGGCCGCAGGAATCGATACTGCCCGGCGGCCCCGGCCGCAGCACGATCCGGGTGGGGCCGCTCATGTCCGACGGTCGCGCCCCGTCGATCGCCCGCGTCTCGCTGTGGGCGTCGAAGCCGCGAAAGCGTCCGTTCGGAAGCGCGATCTCGTTGAACCTGTTATCCGCGATGTCGGCCGCGGGTCCGCGCACGATGGTCGGAACGCCGACGCGAATGCGGATGCAGGTCTCGCACGCGCCGGTGCTTGGCGGCGCCGCGCCGGATCGTGCGGGCGTTGGCGGCCCGATCAGGAGCACTGCAGCGAGCGCGACGATGAAAGGCCAGCGCCGGTCGCGGACCAACGGTGTCATTGCCGCGCCGCTGGCAGGTTGAGAGGAGCCATGGTCGCATGATCATCGGGATCGGCGAACATATCGTGTGGCGCGCTCACACGATCGCGTGACTGCGCGGCGTCTCTGCTATTCTCACGATGTGAGAGGTCCATGACCGGTGCAGCGGCCGGCGCCGCCGCCGGGGGCCGCGCAAGTCCGCATCCTGCATGGGAGCCTGCCGCTTTCCACCGCACCTTGAAGGCTGTTCCGGGCCCGCCCCGCCGTGTAGGCTCTCAATCCTGCCGACCAGGCCACAAGGCCATCACCGTCACAAGGGAACGAGCAGGCGAGGGAGAGCCGAACAACGACATGACCGAACTCCGATACGTAGCACCGCGCACGCTTGATGAAGCGATCGGCGCATTCGCTGCCGCCGGAAGTGCCGCCCGCATTATGGCAGGCGGCACCGATTTGTTGGTGCAAATGCGCTCCGGCATGGTGCGGCCGGGATTGATCGTCGACATCAAGAAGATCGGCGAATTGACCGAGATTACCGAAGCCGCCGATGGCGGCTTCCGGATTGGCGCGGCCATCTCCGGCATGGAACTGGCCGACCACCCGCGCTTCGGCAAGGTCTGGCCCGGCGTGCTCGAGGCCGTCAACCTGATCGGCTCCAAGCAGGTGCAGGGCCGGGCCTCCGCCGGCGGCAATCTCTGCAACGGCTCGCCCGCCGGCGACAGCGTGCCGGCGATGATCGCGGCCGGTGCCGTCGTCACCGTGCAGGGGCCAGACGGCCGCCGCGAAATCAAGGTGGAGGACGTGCCGGCCGGCCCCGGCCGCACCCACCTCAAGCCGGGCGAAATCCTGGTCGGTTTTGCGTTGCCGCCGCGCCCCGCGGGCTCGAGCGACGCCTATCTGCGGATGATCCCGCGGACCGAGATGGACATCGCGGTGGTCGGCCTCGGCGTCAGCCTGACGCTGGAGGATGGTGTTTGCACCGCGGCCCGCGTCGGGCTCGGCGCGGTAGCGCCGACCGTGCTGCTGGTTGAACCGGCGGCAAGGGCCTTGATCGGCTCGCGGCTCGATGCAACAGCGCTTGAAGCTGCTGCCGCCGCCTGTCGCGCCGCTTGCCGCCCGATCGACGACAAGCGCGGCACCATTGCCTATCGCACCAAAACCGCCGGCGTGCTGCTCAAGCGCACCGCCGCGATCGCGGCCCGCCGCGCGGAAGGAAATTAGCACCATGCCGAAACTGCACGTCACCACATCCGTCAACGGCGAGCCGGTGGAATTCCTCTGCGAGCCGTACGAGACCATGCTCGACGCGCTGCGCGGCCAGCTTGGGCTGACCGGCTCCAAGGAGGGCTGCTCGTCCGGCGATTGCGGCGCCTGCTCGATCACGCTCGACGGCCGGCTGGTCTGCTCCTGCCTGATGCTCGCCGCCGAGGCCGAGGGGCACGAGATCGGGACCATCGAGGGCATGGCCAACGGCGAGAACCTGCATCCGTTGCAGCAGAAATTCCTCGAGCACGCCGCGCTCCAGTGCGGCATCTGCACCTCGGGCATGCTGGTCGCGTCCGCGGCCTTGCTGAAGCAGAGCCCCGATCCCAGCGAAGAGGAAGTCCGCTTCTGGCTCGCCGGCAATCTCTGCCGGTGCACCGGTTACGACAAGATCGTCCGCGCGGTGATGGAGACCGCGGCTGAGATGCGGCAAGGAATCCAGGAGGCACATCAATGAACGTCATCGACAACAAATGGATCGGCCAGCGCACCATCAGACCCGACGGCGTCGACAAGGTGACGGGCCGTGCGGCCTTTGCCGCCGACACCACCATGCCCGGCATGATCTGGGGCAAGGTGCTGCGCAGCCCGCATCCGCATGCCCGGATCAAGTCGATCAACACGGCGAAGGCCGAGGCGCTTCCCGGCGTGAAGGCGGTCGTCACCGCGCGCGACGTGGTCGATTTCACGATCGCGAAGGGCGCGGTGATGCTCGGCATCCAGGACATGCGCTGGATGTGCCGCAACGTGATGGCGCGCGAGAAGGCGCTGTTCCCAGGTCATCCCGTTGCCGCGGTGGCCGCGACCACGGAGGCGATCGCGGCCGAGGCCTGCAATCTGATCGAAGTCGATTACGAGGTGCTGCCGTGGGCGATCGAGATCGAGGACGCCCTGAAGGCCGACGCGCCAATCCTGCATGAGTGGAGCAAGTTCGACGGCAAGCCCTCGAACATCATGAGCCGGATCGAGGTCAAGAAGGGCGACATCGCGCAAGGCTTTGAGGAAGCCGACATCGTGATCGAGCGCTCCTTCACGACGCGCCCGGTGCACCAGGGCTATATCGAGCCGCATGCCTGCCTGATCTCGGTCGCCGCCGACGGCAAGACCACGATCTGGTCGTCGAGCCAGGGCCAGTTCATGGTCCGCGCGATGACGTCGATGCTCACAGGGCTTCCGCAGAGCGATATCCGCGCCATCCCCGCCGAGATCGGCGGCGGCTTTGGCGGCAAGACCATCGTCTATCTCGAGCCGCTCGCCACGATGCTGGCGAAGAAGTCCGGCCGCCCGGTCAAGATGGTGATGACGCGCGAAGAGGTGATGCGCGCCACCGGGCCCACATCCGGCTCGAAGAGCACGGTGAAGATCGGCGCCAGGAAAGACGGCACCATCGTCGCCGCGCATGGCAGCTTCTATTTGCAGGCCGGCGCCTTCCCGGGCTCGCCGGTCCGCGGCGCGGTCGGCTGCAGCTTTGCGCCCTACGACATCCCGCATGTGCTGTCGGAGGGCTTTGACGTCTGCTCCAACCGCTCCAAGGTCGCGGCCTATCGCGCACCCGGCGCGCCGATCGGCGCCTACGCCGTGGAGTGCGTGCTCGACGAGCTTGCCGAGGCGCTGAAGATCGATCCGCTGGAGCTGCGGCTGAAGAACGCGGCGAAGCAGGGGACGAAAGCCGCGCACGGCCCGGTATTCCCGCGCATCGGCTATATCGAGACGCTGGAGGCCGCCAAGACCCATCCGCATTATGCCGCGCCGCTCGGCAAGCTTCAGGGGAGGGGCGTCGCGTCCGGCTTCTGGTTCAACGCCGGCGGCGAATCCTCCGCGCAAGTGAACATCACCGAGGACGGCAACGTCGTCGTCACCACAGGCCATCCCGATATCGGCGGCTCGCGCGCCGGCATCGCCAATATCTGCGCCGAGCTGCTCGGCATCGACTACAAGCGCGTCTCCGTGATCATCGGCGATACCCAGACGGTCGGCTTCTCCAACCTCACCGGCGGCAGCCGCGTGCTGTTTGCGTCGGCGATGGTGGTGACGCAGGCGGCCGACAAGGTGATCGCGACGTTGCGCGAGCGCGCGGCGAAGATCTGGGACATCGACCCCGAGGCAGTGAAGTGGGAGAACGGCGCCGCGCACCCGGTGAGCCCGAATGCCGGCCAGTTCGAGCCGCTGACCTTGGCCGATCTCGCCGAGAAGGCGCCCTCGCAGGGCGGCCCGATCGGCGCCAGCGTGCAGCTCAACACGCAAGGAGCGGAGGGCGGCTTCGGCACGCATATTTGCGACGTCGAGGTCGACGTCGATCTCGGCATCATCAGGGTCGTCAGATACACCGCGGTCCAGGATGTCGGCCGCGCTGTGCATCCGAGTTATGTCGAAGGCCAGCTCCAGGGCGGCGTCGCCCAGGGCATCGGCTGGGCGCTGAACGAGGAGTACATCTACAACAGGGATGGCAAGGTCGATAATCCCGGCTTCCTCGACTACCGCATGCCCGTGTGTTCCGACCTGCCGATGCTCGACACCGTGCTGGTCGAAGTGCCGAACCCGAAGCATCCGCAGGGCATCAAGGGCGTCGGCGAGGTACCGCTGGTGCCGGTGATGGCCGCAGTGGCCAATGCCGTCTACAACGCGCTGGGCCGGCGATTCTACAGCCTGCCGATGTCGCCGCCGAAGGTATCGGCGGAGCTGGATGCGCCGGTGCAGCAGGCGGCGGAGTAGGGGCGTTCAACGGCGTAGCCCGGATGAGCGAAGCGACATCCGGGTAGAGGCTGTCCCGCATATCGCTGCGCTCATGCGGGCTACTCGCTGGCGTTAACCCCGGCTGCGGTGTTCGACGCGCCGTTCACCGCAGCTCCTTCCCCAACTGCGCAAACACCGTTTCGCATGTCATTAGATCCAGATGCCCGCCGCCGGCGTTCTTGAAGAAGGTGATGTCGCTATCCGACAGCCGGCCGGCGACCTTGCCGCTGGCTAGGTCGTAGTGGTCGCCGAGCACGTCGGTTTCGCTGATCGCACCGCTTGCAATCGGTTGCAGGATGTCGCCGACGCCGTCGAAGGCGGATACGCGGCGGTCGACGAACACGCGCGAGCGCCGCGCGGCCTCGTCGTCGGCCTCGCGGGTGTCAGGCGTGAAGCCGCCGACCAGGTCGAGATGGGTGCCGGGCCGCAGATTCGCGCCCTTGACCAGCGGCTCGCGCGAGCGGGTGCAGGTCGTGATGATATCGGCCTCGCGGGTCGCGGCGTCGAGATCGGTGACGGCTTCAGCGCCGATGCCTTCGCCTTCCAGCAGCGTCGCGAGCTCTTGTGCGCGCTCGATAGTCCGGTTCCAGATCTGGACGCGCTTGAGCGACGGCCGCACCGTGCGGTGCCCGCGCACCAGCCAGTGCGCCATCTCGCCGGCGCCGACCACGAGCAGCGTCTCGGCATCCTCCCGCGCGAGCTGCTTGGCGCCGAGCGCGGAGTCTGCGGCGGTCTTCCAATGAGTGATCTCGGAGGCGTCGATCACCGCGAGCGGCTGCCCGTTATTGCCGTCGAACAGCACGCAGACCGCCTGCACCGCGGGCAGCTTGCCGTGGGCGAGGTTGGCCGGAAAGCTGGTGTACAATTTGGTCATCATGAAGCGGCCGGCGTCGACGGCGCTGCGCGTCACCAGCTGCTGCCCCTTGTCGTCGCCGAGATAACCGTCCCGCACCGCGATCTTCGGCCGCCGGTGCGCGGCCTCGATGGCCTCGATCAGGATCGGAAAGGTCAGGACGCGGTTGACCTCGCTATCATCGATAAAATGCACGTCGTTCTCCCCGAAGGCGCTCTCGCGCGAAAGCCCATTCCCGGGATGGATACCGCGTGGGGAGGGGTAGTCAACCTGACATGCGCGCGGGCGGCGCGCTTGCCGTGCTGCGCGTCGATTCTGACGCAGGTGTCCAAGCAGCCGTGGTTGCAGTCGTCGTCGCCGTCGTGACATTCACCGGCGCTGGTGCGCGCCGCGGTGGAGGTCGGGCGATAGCGCAGGGCGCAGGCGGACTACGCTTTGCTAGCCCGCCGTATGACTAACCGTTACGTCCGGCGCCTCAGCGCCATCCCCATGCTGATCCAGCTGACGCCGGCGCAGATCAGGTCGACGCTGAGGAAGATGCCGAGCACGTAGAGGCTCGAGACCGGCCAGTGCGCGAGGATCATGGCGCCGAGCACCAGCGTGATCAGGCCGGAGATCGCGACGAGCCCCCAGGGCGACGCCGAATTCATGCCGAAGGCGAGGAAGATGCGGACGATTCCGGAGACGACCAGCGCGACGCCGAGGAACAGCGTCAAGGTCGCCGCCGCAAGCAGGGGATTTTCGAAGGTGACGAAGCCCGCCACGACGTAGAGCGCGCCGAGCAGGAGCCAGAAGATGAACTTGCCCCACGACTTGAACTGGAATGCGTTGATGATCTCGGCGACGCCGGCGACGATCATCATGGCGCCGACAAAGAACACGCTGACGACGGTGGCGAAGAACACGCTGCCGAAAGCGAGCACGCCTGCGATCAGATAGATCACGCCGAGCGCGACGATCCAGCCCCACTTCGCGCGAAGGTGGGCCAGTCCGGATCCAAGGCTGTGAGGAGGTGTGGCGGGTGAGCTGGACATGGTCGACATGGTATCGCTCCCGAAAAACTGCACCTGGTCATGCTACCATAGGCGGATGCGCGGACAAAGGCAGGCGCGCAGAAAGAGAGGTGCGCCTATGGCACCGAAAGCGACGCGACACGTTGATTCAATTCGTCGCGTGTGCTGCTGCGCAGCAATTACCGGCCTGCATCCGGACAAGTTTGGAGAAAATCGTTCCCACAACATCCCCACTGCTACCACCCAAGGAGGTCAACATGCCCGCCAGCCATGACACGGATCACGTCTACAAGATCCTGGAGCTCGTTGGATCATCGGACAAGAGCATCGAAGCGGCGATCGAGAACGCCGTCAGCCGCGCGTCGAAGACGGTCCGGGAAATGAAATGGTTCGAAGTCGTGCAGACCAGAGGCCACATCGAAGACGGCAAGGTTCGCCACTACCAGGTGGCGCTGCGGGTCGGCTTTACGTTGGAGTAGGGCGCTCTCAAGTGCGCGCGCGAATCTATCTCGCGCGTCAGGTGAGCATGCAGCTTAAGCTCGCTCTCCCGCCTTCGCCAAGGCTACGGCGGACATTTGTGATTCACTAGAGCGTTTCACGATTTGGCGGAAGCATAACCTGCGTTGGCGAAATAGTTGCTGCATTCGCGGGGCTGGATAGTTGCAACAAGGTCGCCGATGTGACGCCAAGTGTCTTCGAGGGTGCGCTTCTGGGCGATGCGCATCCAATGCTTGATTTTAGCAAAGGCCTGCTCGATCGGATTGAGGTCTGGTGAGTAAGGCGGCAGATACCAGAGCCTGGCGCCGGCGCCGCGGATGGCGCGGCGCAGAGCGGCCGACTTATGGCTGCCGAGATTGTCCATGATGACGATGTCGCCCGGCTTGAGAACGGGGATGAGCTGCTGTTCGACGTAAGCTCGGAAGCACTCGCCGTTGATTGGCCCATCGAAGACGCAAGGGGCCGTGAGGCCATCGCAACGCAGAGCGCCGAGAAAGGTCAGCGTTCGCCAGTGGCCGTGCGGGGCAAAACCTCCCACTCGCTCGCCCTTCGGTCCCCATCCGCGCAGCGGGGCCATGCTGGTTTTGATCCAGGTCTCATCGATGAAAACCAGGCGCTGGGGATCCAGGCTGGCCTGCCATGACCGCCAGCGTCGCCTCCGACGCGCAACGTCAGCGCGGGCTTGCTCGAGGGCGAACAGCGTTTTTTTTGAATCGCAGCCCTTCGCGCCGCAGGAATGTCCAGACCGCATTGTGAGAGACCTTGACCCCGCGCGCAGCGAGTTCGTCCTTCAACTTGTGCAGCGTCAGATGCGGTGTCTGGCGAATCCGCTCTTTGATGAACGCGCGGTGCGGTTCCAGCACCGGCTTCCGGTGCCCGCCCATTTTGCCCGGCGCCACTGAGCCGGTCGCCCGGTAGCGCTGCGACCACTTCACTACAGAGGACACTGCAACACCAAACCGTGCCGCCACTATACGGCAGCTCTCGCCAGTTGCCACCGCTGCCACCACGCGCTCTCGCAGGTCATTGGAAAGAGGTCGGCCCATCAGATGCTGGCCCCCAGCCCAGCCAGCATCTTGAATCACAAACCGCCCCTCAGGGGAATCCCTCCCGATTCATCCTAGCCATGAACCGCTCTAGTCGCGCAACAAACTCGCCGTCGTCCCGGCGAAGGCCGGGACCCATACGCCGCAGTCCGCGGAAATGGCACAAGCGGCGTCGGCTTCTCTCACAACTCAATTCGGTGGTTATAGGTCCCGGCCTTCGCCGGGACGACGGCGGGTGGGTGTTTCGCTTGCCCCATCACCTTCTCGACAGCGGCGCGGGCGGGGGCGGCTCGGTGCTCCCCGCGGCGAGCGAGCGCTGCATCATGACGCTGTCGGACCAGTGGCCGTAGCGGTAGGCGACGCTGGGCAAATGGCCGACGCGGGCGAAGCCGAACCGCTCGTGCAGCGTCAGCGAGGCGGCGTTGTCGGAGTCGATATAGCCGATCATCTGGCGGAAGCCCGCCGCGGCGCAGGTGTTGATCAATTCCTGCAGCAGCTTTCCGCCGACGCGCTGGCCGACATATTGATGATGCACGTAGATCGAATGTTTCACTGTATAACGGTAGGCGGGGCGCTTGCGGAACAGCACGACATAGGCGTAGCCGACCACCTCGCCATCGCAGACCGCGACCAGATGCGGCAGGCGGGTGTTGCGCAGGTTCTTGCGACGGTCGCGCAGATCGTCGGGCTCCGGCGTACCGCTATCGTCGACGCTGTCCTCGACGCCATGCCGGATATGGCGGCGATAGATCGACAGCATCGCGTCGACGTCGCTGTCGCGCGAGGCGCGCACAGTGATCTTGTGGTCATTCTCCATTGCGTGCAGTCCGTCCGCTTATTCCGATACGACGTAAGTATAGAAGCGGACGCGGCCGGACGCATCGATTTCCTTGTAGACGCCCTGGATCTCGACCTCGAAGCCGGGGAATGCGTTGAAGCTCGCCTCGAACATCTTGAGATAATCGATCATCGGGCGGCTCTGCTCCGACAGACGCTCGCCGGGCACGATGGTGGCGATGCCGGGCGGGTAGACCACGAACGGTGTCGCCGCGACGCGGCCGAAAACCTCGTCGATCGGCAGATAGTCGACATCGTTGCGGATCAGATAGCGCGACGCCTCGCGCGGCGACATCACGATCTCGGGCAGGTGCTCGGGCAGGAACTGCTTGGCCTGCAACGTGCTGACGCCGGCGTCGCGGAAAAAACGGTGCATGTCGCCGCAGAGGTCGCGCAGCCGCACGCCGGCATAGCGGCCCGGCCGCCGCCGATAGAATTCGGGGATGGCGTCCTCGAGCAGGGCGTTGTCGTCATGCAGCTTCTTGAAGGCGACCAGCCCCGAGATCAGCGTGCCGGCCTTGCTGGCCTCGACGCCGGGCGTCAGCAGGAATAGCAGGGAGTTGAGGTCGTTCTTCTCGGCGACGATGCGGTTCTCGCGCAGATATTGCGCCACCACGGGTGCGGGGATGCCGTGGTCGGCATAGGCGCCGGTGGCGTGATCGAAGCCCGGCGTTAGCAGCGTCAGCTTGTTCGGGTCGGTCATGGCGAAACCCGCCACAGTTTCCGGGAAGCCGTGCCAGGTCTCGCCGGGATTGAGCTGCCAGTAGGACGGGTTGGTCGCGAGCTGGTCGGTCGAGATCGTCTCCCAGGCGACGTTGTGTACGCCGCCCTCGCGCGCGACGTCCGGGATCATCACCCTATCAGGCACGAACGGCTCGAAGAACCAGCGCCGCTCGGCGCGCGTCTCCTTTTCCTCGAACTCGCGCTTGACGGCGCGGATCTTCTTGCGCAGCTCGATGCCGAGCCGGATCGTGTCGTCCCACAGCACTTCGCCGGATCGTCCCTTCATCATCTGCGCGCCGACGTCGAGCGAGGCGAACAGCGGATAGAACGGCGAGGTCGAGGCGTGCTGCATGAAGCTTTCGTTGAAGCGGCGGTGCTCGACGCGACGCTTCTGACCCTTGATGTGGCGGTCGCGGATGTGGATCTGCGAGGCCTGCGAGAAGCTCGCGAGCTGCTTGTGGGTCGATTGCGTCGCGATGATGCCGGGCGCCTCGGGGCCGAGATCGGACAGCCCCATCGCGAAGCGGCCGGTATAGATCGGGTGGAATTTCATGAAGCCGGCCCAGGCCTCGTCGAACAGGATGTAGTCGCAGAGATGGCCGATCCGCTTGAGGATCATCTCAGCGCTGTGGATGGTGCCGTCATACGTGCACTCCTCGACCACGGCGACGCGGAACGGACGCTCTTTCTTCCAGGCGTTCTCGTCCTTGACCAGTGGGTGCTTGCGGATGGCGTCGCGAAGCGCGCTTTCGTCGAGCAGGTCCCAGCGCATCGGGCCGATCAGGCCCCAGGCGTTGCGTACTGTCGGGACATAGACCGGAATGCCGCCGCCGATCATGAGCGCGCCGTGATGGGCGGCCTTGTGGTTGTTGCGGTCGAACAACACGAGGTCGCCGTCGGTGACGAGCGAGCCGAGCGCGACCTTGTTGGAGGTCGAGGTGCCGTTGAGCACAAAATAGGTCTTCTCGGCGCCAAAGATTCTGGCTGCCTCCTTCTGCGCCTTCAGCGCCGGCCCCTCATGGGTCAGGAGGTCGCCGAGGTCGAGCACGGAATTGTCGAGGTCGTCGCGGAACACGGCCTCGCCGAGGTGCTCGACGAACACCCGGCCGATCGGGCTGCGGCTGTAGAACACCCCGCCATTGTGCCCCGGGCAGGTCCAGAGCTGGTTGCCTTCCTCGGCATAGTCGACCAGGGCGCCGAAGAACGGCGTCTTCAGGTTCTCGGCATATTGCTTGAGCCTGGAGATCAGGTTCTTGGCGATAAACGGCGGCGTTTCCTCGGAAAGGAACACATAGCCGTCGATGAAATCCAGCACCTCGACCGGAAGGTCCTCGAACCGCTTGCGACGTATCAGCAGGATGATCGGGAAGTCCAGGCCTCGCCGGCGCATCAAATTGATCAGCGCCGCGGTCTTGCCCTCAAGCCCCTTCTTGCCCCAGTCGACCACCATGCAGCCGATCGCGGCGTCGGTCTGCACCGCGATCTCGGCATCTTCCAGCTTGCGGGCGCGGACCACCTCGAAGCCGGACCGCTCGATTTCGGTGATGATCTGGTTGAAGCGGATGCCTTCGAGGTCGTCGGCTTCGAAAACCGGGGCGGCGAACAGGAAGTTGAAGCGTTTGAAGTAGTCCATGCGTGTCCTCGAACTGGTCCGGCTGAACCTGTCCGCACAATTCATGACAAGCAGATGACAGTGCAGGCGGGGCTGTTGGACGGGCTGATCCAGCGGAAATGTGAGACGCTCAGGTGTTCGGCCGTACTGTCCTGGAGACGATCAAGGGGCCACCGGCACCAGGCCGTAGCGAAGCATCGTCTGCTTCATCTTCGCCGGATCAGGCGCGCCGCCGGCCAGCAGCGCAGCCATTTCCCTGAAATATTGCGGCCCGAGCGCGCCGGGGCTCAGCATGCAGAGGCAGGTCGCCGGACTATCCGAGCGGTTGGTGAAGCTGTGGACGATGCCGCGTTTGATGAACACGGTTTCGCCGGGGGCGAGATCGATGTCCCGGCCGTCGACCTGCCAGGTCGAGACGCCGGACAGGCCGTAGATCGTCTCGTCCCAGTTCTCGTGATAATGCGGGATCGGCATCCGCGCATTCGGCTGCAACGTCATCTCGAAAAGATCGATGCTGCCGCCGGTGGTCTCCTTGCTCTGCAGGAATCTGAGCTGCAGCGCACCGATTTCAATCGATTCGCCCATGGTAGCCTCGCGAGGTTAGCGTGCCACGATAACGGATGGCACGCAGCGAGGCCAATCGCGCAATCTACCGCCCGGCGACAGCCCGGTCGCGGGTCAGTACACGAGCGCGGTGCCTGGCGGTTTTTCGAGCGCCGCCGCCAGCGTGCGATACTCGTCGCAGTCGGTGCCGCAGATCGAAGCGATCCGGCTCAGATGGTATTGCGCCTGATCGCGATTGCCCTGTTCGAGCTGCCACAGGCCGTAATAGTTCCACGTCAGCACATGGTTCGGATCGGCCTTCAGCGCGCGCTCGTACCAGACCTGCGACTGCTTGTAGTCGCCGAGCTTGCGATAGGAGTAACCGATCAGATTGGCGACGTTCGGATGATCGTCACGCCCGAGCGCATGCAATTGATCGATCGCGCCGGCATAGTCGTTGCGTTCGTAGATGGTCGCATAGGCCGTGCGGTAGCCCGCGCGAAATGCCGGATCCTCGAGGGTCGACTGCTTGGCGGGCTTCTTCTTTTGCGTGGTCTTCCTGTCCTTCTGCTGGGGAGGGGGCGGCGGCGGAGAACTGTAGTCTGCGCCTCCACCTCCCCCTCCAGCCGCCAGGGTGGCTTGCGGTGCGCAAAGGATGATCGGCGCCGCGAGGGTCGCCGCAAGCGTTGCAAGCTTCATCAGTGACTTGGTCATGCAAACCTCCCGATTTCGGATTGGGCCGTCGTGGGTCAGAAGCAACAACTCCCCGTCGCCGCAGACATTCCCGGCGGTCTGAAAAAATCTTTGCGGCAATGGAGGCGAAACTAACTTTCATGTCAGAATCTCGATGTGCGACGGCACGGTGATATTGGGTGGACGGGAACGGAGTCGATGTCCGGGAAATTGTTGGGCGAGGGCGGGAGCTGACCTCGTCCCTCTTTGACGACAATCGCGGAACCACAGGTGCAGGGACCATGAACGGGACCGATCTCGCCGACATCTACCGAAACTACATCGCCTGCCTGAATCGGCAGGACTGGGCGCAGCTCGGACAGTTTGTCGACGCCGACGTGCGCCACAACGGCCGGCCGTTCGGGCTCTCAGGTTATCGCGCCATGCTGGAGCAGGACTTTCGCGACATACCGGACCTTCGTTTCAACATCGATCTGCTGGTTTGCGATACGACCCGTGCCGCAAGCCGGCTGACGTTCGACTGCTCGCCGAAGGGAGAATTCCTCGGCCTCGACGTCAACGGCAGGCGGGTCTCGTTTGCGGAAAATGTATTCTACGAATTTCGCGGCGGAAAGATCGTGCAGGTGTGGTCGGTCATCGACAAGGTGGCGATCGAGGCCCAGCTCTAAGAGCGTTTTCAAGCGAAGTGGATACCGGTTCGCGTGAAGAAAACGCGTCAAAACAAGAATCTAGAGCCCCGTTCCGATTTGATCGGAACGGAAACGGCTCTAGCGGGACGCAAACGGCGGCTATTTATGCTCCAGATGCCACGCGCCATCCCAATCCGCCGCGGGGGGATTCTGTCTGAACGCCTCGACGCGCGCCTTGAATGCCATCGACGGCCCGTCGCCCGGCACAGCGTCCAGCGCTGCCCCAAATGCGCGCTCCGCGTCGTCCCAACGGCGCTCGCGATAGGCCTCGAGTCCGTCGGCGTAGTGCTGCCGGAGCTCTGCCTGTGCCGGCGTCAGCTCGCCGATCTTGGCCAGGATCTCGAACACGGTTTGCGGCTGGGTCTGGCCGACCACGACCAGCCGGTCGATCTCGCGCAGCTCGATCGTCGCCGCACAGGATGCGGCGGTCGTTTCCGAGATCAGGCAGCGGCTGCCGTAAAACTTGTTGGCGCCTTCCAGTCGTGAGGCGAGGTTCACGGTGTCGCCGAGCACGGTGTAGCTCATCATGAATTCGGAGCCGATGCTGCCGACCAGCACCTCGCCGGTGGCGATCCCGATCCGGATGTCGCAGTCGGTCGGGATCGCGCGCACGCCGAGCAGCTCGGGCAATTCCTTGCGCAGCTGGGCGACGCGGCCGGTCATGTCTATCGCTGCAAGGGCCGCGAGATGGGTCTGCTCGGATTCATCGACAAAGGGGGCTCCCCAATAGGCCATGATGGCGTCGCCGATATATTTGTCGATGATGCCGCGATGCGCATGGATCGGCTCGGACATCGTCGAGAGATAGAGGTTCATGATCTTGACGAGGCCGCGCGGCGTCACGCCTTCGCTCAGGGTGGTAAAACCCTTCATGTCGCAGAACAGCACCGTCATGACACGGCGTTGTCCCTCGGTCGCGGCGATCGCGGGCTCGTCGAGCAGCCCTTCCGCGACACGCGGGTTGATGTAGCGGCCGAAGGTTTCGCGGATGCGCTGGTTGTGGCGCAAGGTCTCGATCATGCGGTTGAAGGCGGCCGAGAGCTGGCCGATCTCGTCCTGCGTCGTGATCGTGATGGCGCCGTCGAGCCGGCCAGCCTCGACCTCGCGGGTGCCTTCCAGCAGCCGCATCACCGGGCGTGTGATGCCGCTGCCGACCAGCATCGCGAACACGAAGCCGAGCACCGCGGCAATCGTGGTGACGATGGCCGAGATGATGATGGCGTGCTGCTGGGCACTCATCACCGTCTTGGCGCTGGCGCCGACCTGCGCGAGCATATCCGCTCGAATGCCTTCGATCCTGGCGTTGAAGTCGTCGCGCAGGCCCTCCGCGCGACGCATCGTCTTCCTGGCAGAGGTGAAATCCTTCGCGTCGAGTTCACCGAGCAGCGTCTTGTTTTCCGTGTTCAGCCGGACAAGCAGGTCGTTGAGCGTATTTTCGATCCGGTCGTCGATGCGGCCGAGCGCGGCATTGTCGGAGGGGGTAGAGGGATCCTCGATGATTGCATCGATCAGCTTGCGTGCGGCATCGGCCTCCTGGCTGATCACGGGTTCGATCTCGTCGAAAGTCTTGCGCGCGGCAGCGTAGGTTTCGTCTTCCGCCGGCTCCTGCATCTTCGCCATCATCATCCGCCGCATGGCCAGCGAACGCTCGAGGGAACGGACGTTGATGCGGGCGAGATGGGCGTAGGCGGGAATGTAGCGGTTGGTCAGCTCGCCGAGCAGATGGCCGACCTGGCCCGCCATGACCATCGACAGCACCGACGTGACCACGGCAAGCACGATCAGCCCCGCGGCAATGCCGACGATCTTCTGCCTGATCGAGTTTCGAAACATGCCCTGCGCCACTCCGGCCGCCGCTACGATACGCGGGAATTAGGCCGTGTACCCATAAATTGGTTTAGTTGCGAGCCGCCGGCAATGTCCGTTTTCCGCGCCGGCCTCAAATGGGATAATGCGCCGTGTCCGAGAGGTGCCCCAGATGGGACGTTGGCTAGTCTAGAATGGAACGTTTCCGCGCGCGCGGAAGGTCCATATCTGGACGTTGCCGCCGATGCCGCCGAGTTCGGCACCGATCGCGACCTGGGCGCCATTGGCGAAGCGCGCGGCCAAGCCGCCGGTTGCCCGTGCCGACCAGCCTTCGAGCAGCGGAACAGAGGCAAGTAGCGGTGCCCCTGCGAGCGCCACGGCGGCCGCATCATCGCCGGTGAAATAATAATCCGCGTAGAGGCCCGCATAAGGCGCGAGCGCCACGGTCGCGCTGGCGAGCCACGGATAGCTGACCTTGAGGCCGGCCGAGGCGCGGCCGGTGAAGAAGCTGCGCTCCGCCTGCGGCGTGCCGAGCGAGTCGGTGTAGGCGTTCTCATTTTCCCAGAGCGCGTAGACCCTGGCCGAAGGTTCGATGTCGAAGCCATGGACTTTGGTGTCACCGGTCAGGCCGCCCGACACCAGCCAGCGATGTCCACTGAAGTCGCCAGAGGCGGTGCCAGCGCTGCCGTCATAACCAATTCCGGAATAGACCGCCGCCGCATCGAAGCGCAATCCCGGCGCGAACTTCCAGCCGAGGTAGGAACCGACGGTCCAGCCGTCGCCCTTGAGACGGCCGGACAAGGTGTCGGACTTGTAGTCGAAGGTCTCGTAACCGCCGACCGCACCGACCAGGAAGTTGGGCGTGATCCTGCGCGTCAAACCGATCAGCGCGTTGATCTGGCTGCCGTACAGGACCGAGGCCGCCGTCGGCGAGCCCGAGCGATTGATGCCGGCCCCCCTGACGTCCGCCCAGAACAACCATTCCTTCGGCTCGGTGTAGCGCAGCGGCGCCGCCTTCGCAGGCATCGCGTTGCGATCGATTGCGGCGAAGGCGTCGTCGACGCGTGATCTGCCGCGGGGCGACTGTGGTTGCGCGTAGCGGTCGGCACTGCCCGGCAAACCGCTGTTGGCAGTGGAACCTGTATACGTCCCATTCCAGCGGTCGGTGACCGGGCTCTCGGACGTCGTCCCATGCGGCCGATCCGGATCGGCCGAGAAATTGAAGCGCAAGCCGCCATCACTTGGCGTCACCAGGTCACCGCCGTCGCCGAACCCGTCCGAGATCGCGGTGTCGATCGCGCCCGAAATCGCAGACCCGGAATTCTGCGCAACCGTCTTGGTTGCGATGATCTGCAACGCACGCAGCTTCAGGCTGTCCTGGGGGGTGCTGACGGACTGCAGCAATGGCGACGATGCGCTGGCCGAGAAACTGGTATTGCCGGCATAGACGGCGGTGATGGTGTGATTGCCGAGCTTGAGCGCCGAAGTCGTCAGCGCGGCGGTGCCGCCCGCCAATGTCGCGGTGCCGATCGAGACGCCGCCGTCGTCGAAGGTCACGGCACCGGTCGGCGTGCCACTTCCGGTGCTCACGGTCGCCGTAAAGGTCACGGACTGCCCGACCTCGCTCGGATTCTTCGATGAGACCACGACCGTCGCGGTGGCCGGCATGGTGTAGGTGTAAAGGCCACTTCCCGTCGCGGTGCCGCCCGCAGCGGTTACGCTGATGTCGACTGCGCCCGCGGCATGGGCCGGCGTCGTCGCGGTGATCGAGGTCGCGCTGTTGACCGTGAAACCGGTCGCCGCCACGCCGCCGAACGTCACCGACGTTGCACCGGTGAGATTTGCCCCGCTGAGAGTGACGCTGGCGCCCCCCACCGTCGTCCCCGAATTGGGCGAGATCGATGTCACCGTTGGGATTGAAGAATATGTGTAAAGGCTGCTCCCAGTCGCGGCGCCGCCGGGTGTCGTCACCGCAACATCGACCGTGCCCGCAGCATGGGCCGGCGTGATCGCGGTGATCGAGGTCGCACTATTGACCGTCAGGCCTGTGGCAGCCACGCCGCCGATGGTGACTGACGTCGTCCCGGTGAGGCTCGTCCCGGTGATGGTGACACTGGTGCCGCCGGCCGTCGTACCGCTGTTGGGCGAGATCGCAGTTACGGTCGGCGCCGCAGAGTAGGTGTAGAGCCCGGTGCCCGTGCCGGCGCCGCCGGGTGTCGTCACCACGATGTTGACTGTGCCTGCCGGATGGGCCGGCGTGGTCGCGGTGATCGAGGTCGCGCTATTGACCGTCACGCCCGTGGCGGCCACGCCACCGATCGTGACCGACGTCGCCCCGGTCAGGTTCGTGCCCGTGATGGTCACGGCTGTACCGCCCGCGATCGGACCGCTGGCCGGCGAGATCGCAGTCACGGTCGGAGCCGAAGCGTAAGTATAGAGCGCGGCCCCCGTTCCGGTGCCACCGGTTGTCGTCACCGCAACATCGACCGTGCCCGCCACATGGGCTGCTGTGGTCGCGGTGATCGAGGTCGCGCTGACGACGGTCACGCCGGTTGCTGCCACGCCGCCGATAGTAACGGATGTCGCTCCGGCGAAGTTCGTGCCGGTGATGGTAACGGCTGTACCGCCGGCGGTCGAACCGATGGTCGGTGAGATCGATGTGACGCTCGGTATCGACGCATAGCTGTATAATCCGGTACCCGTTCCAGTGCCACCGGGCGTCGTCACGGCCACGTCGACCGCGCCGGCCGCATGGGCCGGCGTGGTCACGGTGATCGAGGTCGCACTGACGACTGTCACGCCGGTGGCTGCCACCCCGCCGATGGTCACGGAGGTCGCCCCGGTGAGGCCTGTTCCCGTGATGGTGACAGCGGTGCCGCCGGTCGTCGTGCCGCTGTTGGGCGAAATCGCGGTCACGGTCGGCGCCGAGACGTAAGTGTAGAGTCCGGTGCCCGTTCCGGTGCCACCGGGTGTCGTCACCGCGACATTGACTGTGCCTGCGGCATGGGCCGGCGTCGTCGCCGTGATCGAGGTCGCGCCGACGACCGTGACGCCGGTCGCCGCCACCCCACCGATGGTGACGGAGGTCGCCCCGGTGAAGCCTGTCCCGGTAATGGTGACCGAGGCGCCCCCGGCCGTCGTACCGCTGTTGGGCGAGATCGCAGTCACGGTCGGCGCCGCAGAGTAGGTGTAGAGCCCGGTGCCCGTGCCGGTGCCGCCGGGTGTTGTCACAGCGACGTCGACCGCGCCGACCGCATGGGCCGGCGTGATGGCATTGATCGAGGTCGCGCTGACGACCGTCACGCCGGTGGCGGGTACCCCACCGATGGTGACGGATGTCGCCCCGGTGAGATTCGTGCCGGTGATGGTCACCGCTGTACCGCCAGCGATCGGACCGCTCGTCGGTGAAATTGCAGTCACGGTCGGCGCCGAGACGTAAGTGTAGAGTCCGGTGCCCGTTCCGGTGCCACCGGGTGTCGTCACCGCGACATTGACTGTGCCTGCCGAATGGGCTGCTGTGGTCGCGGTGATCGAGGTCGCGCTGACGACCGTCACGCCTGTTGCTGCCACCCCACCGATGGTGACGGATGTCGCGCCGGTGAGATTCGTGCCGGTGATGATCACCGCTGTACCGCCCGCGATCGGACCGCTGGTCGGCGAAATCGCAGTCACGGTCGGCGTCGCAATATAAGTGTAGAGTCCGGTCCCCGTTCCGGTGCCACCGGGTGTCGTCACCGCAACATCGACCGTGCCCGCCGCATGGGCTGCTGTGGTCGCGGTGATCGAGGTCGCGCTGACGACCGTCACGCCTGTTGCTGCCACGCCGCCGATGGTGACGGATGTCGCCCCGGTGAGATTCGTGCCGGTGATGGTCACCGCTGTACCGCCAGCGATCGGACCGCTCGTCGGCGAAATCGCGGTCACGGTCGGTGCCGAGACGTAAGTGTAGAGTCCGGTGCCCGTTCCGGTGCCACCGGGTGTCGTCACCGCGATATTGACTGTGCCTGCCGAATGGGCCGGCGTGGTCGCGGTGATCGAGGTCGCGCTGACGACGGTCACGCCCGTTGCTGCCACGCCGCCGATGGTAACGGATGTTGCCCCGGTGAGATTCGTGCCGGTGATGGTCACCGCTGTACCGCCCGCGATCGGACCGCTGGTCGGCGAAATCGCAGTCACGGTCGGCGCCGCAATGTAAGTGTAGAGTCCCGTGCCTGTTCCGGTGCCACCGGGCGTCGTCACGGCAACATCGACTGTGCCCGCCGCATGGGCCGGCATGGTAGCAGTGATCGATGTCGCGCTGACGACGGTCACGGCTGTTGCTGCCACCCCACCGATGGTGACGGATGTCGCCCCGGTGAAGTTCGCGCCGGTGATGGTCACTGAGGTGCCGCCGGCGACCGGACCGCTGGTCGGCGAAATCGCAGTCACGGTCGGCGCCGCAATGTAAGTGTAGAGTCCCGTGCCTGTTCCGGTGCCACCGGGCGTCGTTACGGCAACATCGACTGTGCCCGCCGCATGGGCCGGCGTGGTAGCAGTGATCGATGTCGCGCTGACGACGGTCACGGCTGTTGCTGCCACCCCACCGATGGTGACGGATGTCGCCCCGGTGAAGTTCGCGCCGGTGATGGTCACTGAGGTGCCGCCGGCGACCGGACCAGTTGTAGGACTGATCGAACTTACTGTCGGAGCCGCGGCATAAGTGTAGTGGTCCGCGGCGGTCAACGTGCTCGTTCCGAGCGACGTCGCCACCGTAACGTCGACGATGCCCGCGGTGCCCGCCGGAGCGGTGACGGTCATCGACGTCCCTCCGGCATTAACCGAGTTCACGGTCGCAGAGGTTACGCCGAACTTCACCGTGTTGCTGGCCGGCGTCGTATTGAAACCAGTACCGGTGATGGTCACCGAATTGCCACCGCCTAACGGCCCGCTGGCGGGGCTGATGCCGGTCACCGTCGGCGACGTTGCGGGCAATGTCACCGAAAAGGCAAAAGGCTGGTTAGCCGGACACGGACTCGCCGAACACGAAGGATTATTGCTTACGTATAGATTAAAACTATCCGCGGCCGCACCACCAGGCACGGAGATAAGCTTTATGGTTATGGTATCTATGCCGTGCCCAGTGCTGTCCGCAACATTCCAGGTAACAGCGTAGTGCGCATTCGATGTGTTGTAAGGATCATCGGGACTATTTCCAAGCGGAAAAAATACAGCCGTATCCGTGCCTTGAACCGCATAGGCGCCGAAATCCGCCGTATCGCAACCTGAAATATCGACATCTTGAGTTGCGTTGATGCTCGAAAAGACAAGATTGGCCGAACAAGGGGCGGCCTGAGCGGCTTCCGGCAACCCCAAGGCGAGGAGAGCGACGGCGAGCATGGCGGCAGCAAACGGCCGCGCCCGGCCTCCGCCGAAAGGAATCATCAAAGTGGAAACGAGCGTCGGACCGATGCGACGCAGTATTGCGGCAAAGGCCGTTCGCCAAAGGGCCCGACGGTTGGCGAAGGCCGCGAGAAGCAAAAGCTGCGCGACCGGCAGAGGCAGCGTTTTTAGGAAACCACTGAACTGGAAATGTCTTGTGAATCTGAAACGGCTTGGCGAAAAACCGCACCAAGGGCTGGCCGCCGCCTGCGCGGCACAATAGTCGGCCGTGCGGTATGCCGCACTCCGTTTTTTTGGCATTCCCACGTGACACCCCTGCCTCCACGACGCCGGCAATATCAACGTCGCTTATTCCAAGAAGACTCGTAAACGAGAGAGCGCCGGATAACAATTTGTCGTTGTGGCAGATGGCGGTATTCTAACCGATGTGACAGAACGGCCACTCACATGCTGCGCTACGCGCGAAAGGTAGCGAGAACAGGTTGATGGGGCGGTCGCGAGGCGCCGGGCGCAAGTTCGCGATTGCTCCTAAACGCGCGTCGCTCTTCCGCGTGTCATTGCGGGCAGTGCCGAGCCGGTGATCGGCCGCGTCTTGCGCGATGCGACCGGCCATCCGCAAAATGCGCCTGTCACGGAAATTGCCGTGTCTCACCTACGGGGTGCAGTCCACACTGTCACCGCAATTCGTAATTTAGATACGGCTTGCGCAATTTCGGAATAATGGAATTGTGCTGCTGATTTGCCCGACGTGTCAAGTTGTCGTGTCGAACGCCGGCAGCCGCCCGCTACTTTGCATGGGGTTGTTTTCGATATTTTGGCAGTGCGCCCCCCCGCGGAGGCAGGCTATCACATATGCGCATGTGCAGGTGGCGACCCTGAGCAAGGTGAAGTGTCTGCCGCTAGCGTAGGCCCTCGTACACCATCAGGCCGCGCGCGATCGCGAGCTTTCGCAGTGCACGCGGCACAAATCTCTCCGGCGGGTGCAGATAGCGCCACGATGTCAGCACCAGATCGCTCAGCTTCGCGGCGTTGTCCTCGAAAGGGGCAAGCAGCCCGGTGAGGCTCGCGGGCACATGGACGCGGGCGGTGAAGGGCAGCAGCAGCAATTCGAGATGCGCGCGCTCGCCGGTCTCGGTGGTGGCCGTGATGCCCGCGATCGCAGGCAGCGTCTCCTCGGCGACGCAGGTGATGATGTCCTCGATCTCGCCGCGGCTCTCGCCGGCGAACAGCGCCGAGAAACTCCGGTGCTTGAGGTCGCAACCGAGCAGGGCGCTGGTACGGGTGCCGGCGACCCGGAAGGGATAGCCTGCCTCGCCGTCATAGGAGAGCACGAAAATGTCAGCCAGGAGCTCACGCACCGCGGACGGCTCGAACTCGCTTCGGTCAGGTGCGCGCGCATTGCCGCGTTTCGCATTCCAATAAGCGAAAAACTCGCGGCTGGACTTATGTTTCATTCGAAGAACCTTGCCCGGCGCCTGTCTCAGCGGGACACATCTGTCCCGGTTTCGTGCACGCGCCTTCCCTTCTCTGTTGTGCAGGGAAGGCTTTGCAGCGTCCATGCCGGGGCCGCGTTTTGGGCGGCTTATCGACGTCTTTACGTCGTTAACGTAAATTTAACTATACGCTTGGCGCCGGCGGCAGGCCCGCGTAGGGTCCCGCCATTCCCGTTTGCGCCGGTTGTCTCCAAGGGCCGGCGGCTTACGTATGCAGGTGGCGTCAAACAGTTTGGTCGTCGCGCGGGGAGGGGTGGGGATGCACTCCCGATCCTTCTGGGGCGCGAGAAGATCAACCGAATGAGGGAGGGCGTTCTCAGCGCCCTCCCTTTTCTTTCGCCGAGGTCACTGTCCAGGGTGGGGACTGATTTCGGGGGTGTGCACTTGCACAGTGCCGCCAAAGCCGCCTATCTGAGGCTCAACCGCCGCATTCGAGGTCATCGACCCCTTGGACTCTCCACCCGAATCCCCGCTCGCGCCGCCGCCGGAGGCGCCGCGCGAGCCGATCCTGACGCTGCCGCCGGCGCTCACCGCCTACATCGTTCTGATCGCGGTGATCCATCTGCGGGTATTGCTGCCGCCGGAGATGGAAGACTGGACCACCGACGTCTTCGGCTTCATCCCCAAGCGTTACGATTCGACGCTGCTCGATGTTACGTTTCCGGGCGGGGCCGGCGCCAAGGTCTGGACCTTCGTCACCTATTCGCTGCTGCACGCCAATCTCACCCATATCGGCTTCAACGTGCTGTGGCTGTTGCCGTTCGGCAGCGCACTGGCACGGCGCTTCGGCGCTATCAGATTCTTCGTCTTCATGGCCGTGACGGCCGCCGCCGGCGCACTCGCGCATCTGTTGACCCACGAGCACGCGATTGCCGCGATGATCGGTGCATCGGCGTCGGTGTCCGGGACGATGGCGGCGGCGATCCGCTTTGCCTTCGTGAAGGGCAGCTTTCTCTCGTTCAACCGGGGCGACGCCGAGGCTGCAGCCAAGGTGCCGGCCCTGCCGTTGTCGCGCGCGCTGCGCGACGGGCGCGTGCTCGGATTCCTGGCGATCTGGTTCGCCGTCAACATCGTGTTCGGCGTGGGCTCGCTTGCGATCGGCGCCGCCGGTGTGAGCGTCGCTTGGCAGGCCCATATCGGTGGCTTTCTCGCGGGGTTGCTGCTGTTCTCGCTGTTCGATCCGATACCGCATGCGCGAAATGATGATGCTGCAGATGCGTCGTCGGTCGACCAATCCGGCCGCGTCTGATCGCCGCTTGCGGCGCGGGTCGGATTCCTTCATCATCTTCACAACCCAAGGCGGGCCGGCTGACAAAATACGGCCGTGCCATTGACCGCGCCCCGGAACCGAAATCGGCGCGGAACTGTTGATTGAACACTCAACGAACAGGCTCGATCCCCGCTCAAGGGGACGCGAACGGATTCAGGGAGGCGACAATGACGGTACGTTCCATTCTCGATGCAAAGGGCCATCAGATCATGAGCGTCGAGCCGGGCGCGAAGCTCTCGGTTGCGGTCAAGCTGCTCGGCGAGCGCAGGATTGGCGCGGTGCTGGTGATGGATCAGGGCCGGATTGAAGGCATCTTGTCCGAGCGCGACATCGTGCGCGTGCTCGGCGAGCGCGGCGCCGGCGCGCTGGATGAGCCGGTGAGCGCGGTGATGACGAAGAAGGTCGTCAGTTGCCGCCAGTCTGACACGGTCAGTGCGATCATGGAGATGATGACGACGGGCAAGTTCCGCCATCTGCCCGTCGTCGAGGACAGCAAGGTGGTCGGGTTGATCTCGATCGGCGACATCGTCAAGCGCCGCGTGCAGGAATACGAGCACGAGCAGGAAGCGCTGCGCGACTATATCAAGACGGCCTGAGCGCTACTTGTCCGTCGCGCCGTTACCGGTCGGCGGCGACACCAGGATGTCGACCGCCTCCTGGATCGAGTCGATGGCGCGTTCGGCTGCGCGTATGCCGTGCGCGATCAGATCGTCGGCGCGGTGGAAATCGAACCAGCCGATCTGGCCGACGCGTGGCGAGATCAGCAGATCGGGCGGGTCTCCGGCCAGGCGCGCGCGGGTGATGCGGTCTTGCATGATGTTGAAAGCGTCCACCATGACGCTCGAGATGCCCGGCCGCGCGGCGCTACCGAAGAACTCCCGCTTCACGGTGCGTTCGGCCGAGAAGAAGCGGCTGAAGCGGCGCTTCGGAGGTTCGGGGTCGAGCGAGGGCTCGTCCGTCACCGCGACCGTCACCTCGGGTGTGGCTGGCTGGCCGTGATTGTAGATCGTGGTCGAGTGCGCGAACACGTCGCTGGAGAGGTTGGCCGCAATCACGATCTCGGCGCCGAGCGCGCGGGCGGCTGACACCGGCACGGGGTTGACCAGCGCGCCGTCGACCAGCCAGCGGTCGCCGATCAGGACAGGTGCGAAGATGCCGGGCAGGGCGTAGGACGCGCGCAGGGCGTCGACCACGCGGCCGTGGGTCAGCCAGATCTCGTGGCCAGTCCGCACTTCCGTCGCGACGGTGGCGAATTTGACGGCGAGATCCTCGATCAAGGACTGCCCCATCGCCAACTCGAGCTCGGCGGCGAGCTTGGTGCCGCCGATCAGGCCGGAGCCTGAGAGGCGGATATCGAGATAGCCGAGGACGCTGCGCGGCTGCAGGCTGCGCGCCCATTGCTCCAGCTTGTCGATATGGCCGGTCGCATAGGCGCCGCCGACGACGCCGCCGATCGAGGTGCCGACCACGACGCTGGGGACGATGCCATGGGCAAGCAGGGCCTTGATGATGCCGATATGGGCAAAGCCGCGTGCGGCCCCGCCGCCAAGGGCAAGCCCAATCACGGGACGGCGAACCGTTCCCAACCCTATCTTGTTGGGTCCGTCAGAGCCCCTATGGCCTCGGCCCATCCAACTATCCAACACGACAGCATCTCCTTCGGGGCGGGAGACTAGACCCCGTAGCTCGGCTCCGCCAGAATCGTCATTATCCATGGTATATATGCATGGTTTATGCCCGGCTGGATCGCCGTAGGTGGAGATTGTGACTTGACCGCGACGCTCGGACTAACGTCGGCTGGAACCGCCGGGTTCCAATGGGGCAGTGCCCCTCTTGAGCGCCGGGAAGGCTTGAATTTGCCGCGTTTTCGTTGAAAAGCATGGCGATGACTTTAAGGGGCAATGGCATCGGCGGATGCGGGCGGGGCAGACGGCTACTCCCGCTGTTGATGCTTGCGGCAATCGCTGCCTCGCTGTTTCCTGGACCCGTCTCGGCCCAATGGTTCGGCGATCGACCGCCGCCAGTGCCGCCGGCCTCGGTACCCGACGTACCGTCCGGTCCGGCGCTCAATCTGGCGCCACCCTCCGGATCGGGGTCAGGCCCGGTCCTGCCGGGGCCGTTGACCCAGCCGACCATCGTCCAGCCATCGATCGCGACTGTTCCACCGGTGGTGCCGCCGCCGGGCGCTTCGACCGCGGGTCAGGCGGTGCTCTCGCTGACGGCGCGGTACGGCAAGGACCTGCCCGTCATTAACAGCGGGTTGGTATGGCGGGTGTTCGCCGACAAGCCTGATGGTACCGGCACGTTCAAGATGGTCCGCGAGGAGCGCGGGGCGACGCCCAACATCGTGCTGCCGCCCGGCAGTTATGTCGTCCACGTCGCGCTCGGCCTCGTCAGCGCGGTGCGGGCGGTCAATTTGAAATCGGAAACCGACCGCGAGTCCTTCGTCCTGCCGGCCGGCGGCCTGCGGATCGAGGGCCGGGTCGGCACCAGCAAGATTCCCGCGAACCAGATCGCGTTCGCGATCTACAAGGGCAGCCAGTTCGACGGCTCGGATCGCGGTGCGCTGGTGCCAAACGTCGCCGCCGGCGATGTCGCGCTGCTGCCGGAGGGCACCTACTACATCGTCTCCAACTATGGTGACGCCAACTCGGTGGTGCGCTCGGACATCCGCGTCCAGGCCGGCAAGCTGACCGACGTCATCGTCACCCATCGCGCGGCCGTCATCACGCTCAAGCTGGTCAGCGACAAGGGCGGCGAGGCTCTCGCCAACACCGCTTGGTCGGTGATCACGCCGGGCGGGGACGTCATCAAGGAATCGATCGGCGCGTTCCCGCGCGTCGTGCTCTCAGAAGGCGAATACCGCGCGATCGCCAAGAACGAGGGCAAGGTGTTCGAGCGCCCGTTCAACGTCGTCAACGGCGTCGACGGCGAGGTCGAGGTCATCGCGCGTTGACCGTCAGGCGTGGCCGCATTTCATGCAACTGTCATAGTCTCTAAGGCCGGCTAACCATCGCGCGACTTTGAGCTGTCATAATCGCCACGACGCCACGCGGTTTCTCCATTTTTTACACGACGTTAAGCCCGGGTTGGCTTGGATGCTGCGGGGACAAGCGTTTGCGTGAACGGGGCGTACCGTGGCCGTGGCCAACAAGAAATCGGAAAAGGCGTCAGCCAAATTCAGCAGCGAGATGTTCGCGGATGTGGCGGTCCTGCAGCGCAAGTGGCAGGCGGCCGTCAGCCCGGGCGAGAAGCTGCCGCGCTATGAAGACGTGATGCTGGGCAGCCTTGGCCGGCTTGCGGATCACATCGCGCTCCTGCGCGATGACGATGGCGCGCTGCGCGTCTCCCATACCGGCCGCTACATCCAGACATGGCTGAACGACGAGCGCTGGGATATCCCGCTCAGCGCGCTGCCGCCGGATTGCGCGACCGCGCTCGGAGAGGCCGCGGCGAGCGCGCGTCAGAACAGCCGTCCCTATCTCGCGTCGGCGCATTGCGTGCGCGACGGCCTGGTGCGGACCTACGACGTGCTGGCGTTGCCGACACGATCGCGCTGGGGCGGCACCCTGGTCGGCGTCTACGTCAACGAACGCGATACGCAGTATAATCTGCTGGATACGATTTTCTCCGCCACCGACGAAGGCGTCTTGTCGCTTGCGGCGATCCGCGATGCGCGCGGCGAGCCATCCGACTTCCAGATCGTGCATCTCAACCAGGGTGCCGCGAGGCTCTTGATGCAGCCCGCGACCGATTTGCTGTGGCGTCGGCTCGACGCCGGCGGCAACCTGCTTGCCGCGCCCGAGGTGACCGGCCGGCTGCGCGAGTTCGTCAGACGAGGCGGCGGCGGGCAATTCGAAATCGACAGCGGTGATCGCTGGCTTCGGCTCGGCGTCACGGCCTTCGGCGACATGCTGTCGCTGACGGTCTCCGACGTCACGGCGATGAAGCGGCGCGAGGATTCATTCCGCCTGCTGTTCGAGAACAACCCGATGCCGATGTGGGTGTTCGATGCCGGCACGATGGAATTCCTGAGCGTCAACGACGCCGCGATTCAGCACTATGGGTATGCCCGCGAAGAATTCCTCGGCATGACGCTGCGCGAGATCTGGCCGCAGGACGAATGGGCCATGCACGGCGAGGCGTTGCGCGAGCTGGGCGACGTTTATCAATCCAGTCGCGACTGGCGGCACGTCAAGGCCGATGGCAGCGAGATCCATGTGCTGACATTCGGGCGCAAGGTGGCGTTCGATGGCCGTGACGGCTACCTGGTCGCCGTGGTCGACATCACGGAGCGCCGTGCCGCCGAAGCGCGGATCGCCCACATGGCGCACCATGACGGGCTCACCAACCTGCCGAACCGCGACTTCTACCAGCAGCGCCTGCGCGAGGCGCTGGAACGCAGCCGGTCCGGCAACAAGCGCGTCGCGGTGATGTGCGTCGACCTCGACCTGTTCAAGAACGTCAACGATTCCTTCGGTCATCCGATGGGCGACCGGCTGCTCAAGCTGGTGGCGGAGCGGCTGGGATCGGCTGCAGGCGGCGACAATCTGGCGGCTCGCCTCGGTGGCGACGAGTTCGCGATCGTGCTGGCCGCCGACGTTTCGCCGAACGAAGCGAGCGCCTTTGCCGAGCAGCTTATCGCTGTCCTGAGCGCGCCGTATGACATCGACGGGCTCGAAGTCGTGGTCGGCGCCAGCGTCGGCATCGCGCTGTCGCCGAGTGACGGCACGACGACGGAGGAATTGATGCGCAACGCCGACATGGCGCTGTACCGCGCCAAGTCCGAGGGCGGCGGCGTGCATCATTTCTTCGAACCCGAGATGGATCAGCAGGCGCAGAAGCGCCGCGACATGGAGCGCGACTTGCGTGCAGCGTTCGCCAATGGCGAGTTCGAACTGTACTACCAGCCGCTGGTCGATATCGCGGCGGATCGCATCAGCGGCTTCGAGTCGCTGCTGCGATGGCACCATCCGCAGAAGGGCATGGTCTCGCCCGCGGAGTTCATTCCGGTTGCCGAAGACATCGGCTTGATCGTCGCGCTCGGCGAATGGGTGTTGCGCGAAGCCTGTTCGGAAGCGGTGAAATGGCCCGCGAATGTCAAGGTCGCCGTCAATCTGTCGCCGGTGCAGTTCCGCAGCCGCAACCTGGTGCAGGCCGTGATCTTGGCGCTGGCGCATTCCGGCCTGTCGCCGCGACGGCTCGAACTCGAGATCACCGAGTCGGTGTTCCTGGCGGAGACCGAGGCCAACCTCGCGATCCTGCATCAGCTGCGCGAGCTTGGCGTCAGCATCTCGATGGACGATTTCGGCACCGGCTATTCCAGCCTGAGCTACCTGCGCAGCTTCCCATTCGACAAGATCAAGATCGACCGGTCCTTCGTCAAGGACCTGGCGCGGCGCTCCGATTGCCTTGCGATCGTGCGCGCGATCTCCGGCCTTGGCCGCAGCCTCAACATCACCACGACGGCGGAAGGGGTCGAAACCGTCGACCAGCTCGATTGGCTGCGCGCCGAAGGCTGCAACGAGGTGCAAGGCTTCCTGTTCAGCGCTGCCAGGCCCGCGCGCGAGATCGAAGCGCTGCTGGCGGGATTTGCCGATCGGGCGTCGAGGGCGGCGTAGCCGTCCCTGTGCTCGTCATGCCCGGGCTCGACCCGGGCATCCATCGCTCTTCGAGAAGCGCTTTGGTTGATGGATTGCCGAGTCAAGCCCGGCAACGACAAATCTCAGAACCGCGTCACGATATCCGACAGGGACGGGCGCGGACGATCCTCGCTCGGCTTGGTCGGCGTGCCGACATGGATCAGGCCGACGAGCTTTTCGTCCGCCTTCAGGCCGAGACCGTCGAGCACATCGCGGTCGGAGACGTACCAGCCGGTGAGCCAGCAGGCGCCGTAGCCGAGCGCGGTTGCCGCGGTCACGAGGTTCATCGCGCTTGCGCCTGCGGACAGCTCCTGCTCCCAGGGCGGCACTTTCGGATGCGGCTTGGTGAAGCTGACCAGGCCGATCACCAGCGGCGCATCGGTGAGACGCTTCTTCTCGACCTCGATGTCGGATGCCGACGCGCCAGGGTTCTTCCTGGCGAAGACCTTCGCGATCACGTCGCCGGCGCGGGCACGGGCATCGCCTTCGAACACGATGAAACGCCAGGGGGCGAGCTTGCCGTGGTCGGGCACACGCGCGCCGATGGTGAGGATGGTTTCGAGCTCGGTGGGCGAGGGGCCGGGCCCGGTCATCTCGCGCGGTTTCATCGAGCGGCGGGTCTTCAGAAGTTCAATCGCATCGGGCACGGAAATGTCCTTGGAGGTGATAGCCGTGCCCCCGAGATAGGGACACGGCCGGGCCTGCGAAAGCCTGTTTAGACCGATTGTGAAGATCAGGCCACCGCGCGTGCCCGCTTCACATCCGGCGGGGTCGCTTCATCGACCAGGGCTGCGATGGCCTCATCGGTCGGCATGACGGTCTGCCGTTCGCTGCCGAGGCGGCGGACCGACACGGAATGCGTCTCGGCCTCCTTCTTGCCGACGACGAGCAGCGCCGGAATCTTGGCCAGCGAATGCTCGCGGACCTTGTAGTTGATCTTCTCGTTGCGCAGGTCGATCTCGACGCGCAGGCCGGCGCGGCGTGCCGCTGCCGCCACCACCTTGGCGTATTCGTCGCCCTCGGAAGTGATGGTGGTGACCACGAGCTGCGTCGGCGCGAGCCAGAGCGGGAAGTTGCCGGCGTAATGCTCGATCAGGATGCCGATGAAGCGCTCCATCGAGCCGCAGATCGCGCGATGCACCATGACGGGCACCTTCTTGCCGCCGTCGTGATCGATATAGAACGCGCCGAATCGTTCGGGCAGGTTGAAGTCGACCTGGGTCGTGCCGCATTGCCAGTCGCGGCCGATGGCGTCGCGCAGCACATATTCGAACTTCGGCCCGTAGAACGCTCCTTCGCCCGGATTGATCTCGGTCTTGATGCGATTGCTGCCCTTGGCCTTGATCTCCGAGAGCACGGTCGCCATCACGCGCTCGGCGTGATCCCACATCTCGTCGGTGCCGACGCGTTTTTCAGGGCGGGTCGAGAGCTTGACCGTGAGCTCGCCATCGAAGCCGAAATCCGCGTAGGTCGACAGGATCAGGTCGTTGATCTTCAGGCACTCGTCGGCGAGTTGCGCTTCGGTGCAGAACACATGCGCGTCGTCCTGGGTAAAGCCGCGCACACGCATCAGCCCGTGCATCGCGCCCGACGGCTCGTAGCGGTGCACGACGCCGAATTCGGCGAGCCGCAACGGCAGGTCACGGTAGCTCTTCAGGCCGTGCTTGAAGATCTGCACGTGTCCCGGGCAGTTCATTGGCTTCAGCGCAAACCAGCGCTTGTCCTCGGCCTCGTCGCCGGCCGACTGCGCCGCGAACATGTTCTCGCGATACCAGTCCCAGTGCCCCGAGGTCTCCCACAACGACTTGTCGAGGATCTGCGGCGCGTTGACCTCGTTGTAGTCCTCGGCCAGCCGACGCCGCATATAGGCGATCAGCTGCTGGAAGATGGTCCAGCCCTTCGGGTGCCAGAACACCACGCCCGGGCCTTCCTCCTGGAAGTGGAACAGGTCGAGCTCGCGGCCGAGCTTGCGGTGGTCGCGCTTCTCGGCCTCCTCGATCTGTTTCAGATAAGCATCGAGGTCTTCCTGCTTGGCGAAGGCCGTGCCGTAAATGCGGGTCAGCATCGGATTGTTGGAATCGCCACGCCAGTAGGCGCCCGCGACCTTCATTAGTTTGAAGGCGTTGCCGATCTTGCCGGTCGAGGTCATGTGCGGGCCGCGGCACAGATCGAACCAGTCGCCCTGGAAATAGATCTTGATCGGCTCGTTGCCGGGAATGGCGTCGACCAGCTCGACCTTGAAGGCCTCGCCCTTGTCGCGGAACACCTGTTTGGTCTTTTCGCGATCCCAGACTTCCCTGGTGAACGGCTTGTCGCGCGCAATGATCTCGCGCATCCGCTTCTCGATCGCGGCGAAATCTTCCGGCGTGAACGGCTCGTTGCGGAAGAAGTCGTAATAGAAACCGTTCTCGATTACCGGGCCGATCGTGACCTGGGTGCCCGGCCACAGCGACTGCACGGCTTCGGCCAGCACATGTGCGGCATCGTGCCGGATCAGCTCCAGCGCGCGGGCATCGTCGCGCGCGACGAAGTCGATCCGCGCATCCGCTTCGATCGGGTCGTTGAGATCGCTGAGTGAGCCGTTGAGTGCCATCGCCACGGTGCGCTTGGCGAGCGAAGGCGAGATGCCCTTCGCGATATCGAGGCCGGTGGTGCCTTTGGGAAATTCTCGCTTCGCCCCATCGGGGAAGGTGATCGCGATCTTGTGCAGGGGTTCGGCCGGTCTGAGGTTTGAGAGGCTGTACTGGAATCCGGATTCGGATTTGGGCGTGTCCGTCATTGGTGTCTCCTATGGCTCACTCCTGCGAACGAGCGCAGGTAAGCGGAAGCAGCGGTATAGCAGGGGATTCGGGCAGAACAAGCTGGCAATATCAAGAAAACCGGCGCCGGGAGTTGCGGAACGACCGCTGCCCCGGTACGCCACCGAACGTTGCGACCCCGCGGGTCATCGTCTAACGTCGGAGGACATTTTCCGCATCTCGTGGTCCCGTCATTTCATGCTTGCCCGCATCTTGTTTCTCGTGGCTTCGCTGTCGATCCCGGGCGCATTGTGCGCCGAAGAAACGCCGGTCGAGAAAGCCGGATTTGCGCCGAGGCTGACGATCTATCTCGCCAAGGGAGCACCGGATTCCTGCGGGCCTGGTTGCGATCGCTGGATCGCCATCGAAGGCGAGATTGACCGGGATGCGGCGGCCCGCATCCGCCGCTTCCTCACCGGCGTCAAGGACACGCAGCGGCCGATCTACCTTCATTCGCCCGGCGGCAATGTGGAGCAGTCCTTCGCCATCGGGCGGTTGCTGCGCAGTCGCAAGGCGATTGCCCGGATCGGCCGGACGACCGCGACGGCGTGCGCCGCGGGCACGCAGGTCGACGCCGCGTGCCTGAAGGTCAAGAACGCAACCGGCGAGGTCGAGGCCGATCTCACCACCCGCAACGCGATGTGCAATTCGGCGTGCGGCTACCTGTTTCTCGGGGCGGCGTCACGCGAGGTGGCGCCCGACGCGGCGATGGCGGTGCATAACTCGAAGCTGACATTCGTGGTCCACGGACATCCGCCGCCGCAGGCGGTCGCAGACTACAGGCGGCGCGAAATGGTGACAGCGGATCGGGACCGCGTGGCCTTCGTTGCGGCGATGGGGATCAGCCGCGAGCTCAACGATCTGATCCGGACGGTGAAGTTCGAAAGCCATCACGTGCTGACGCGATCCGAGCTCTATCGTTTCGGGATCGATACGCGGCCGTTGCCCGAAACGGCGTGGACGCTGGAGAAGGAGGAGCGGCCCATTATCCGCAAGATCGCGCTGGAGAAGCGGGACAACGACGCTTCGTTCCGGACGTTGGAATGGCGTCTGTTCTGCGAGAACAAGGATCGCGCGCGGCTGATGTTCGTCCGGGAACTCGACGAGGGCAGCGCCGGCGAGAGGACGGTCGTGATGATGGCCGGCGCCGACAAGTCGGTGGCGTTCGGGAGATTTCCGGTGCGGATCGGGAAATACCAGGTCTGGAGCGATGTGGTGATGCCGGACACCTTCAAGGCGATGTTGGCGGCCCGGCATCTGCAGGTGGGCGAAACCGCGTCGACGTCCGACGACAAGGCCGGACCCACGACATTCGACATCGCTACGGCCGGCCTTGAGCCGGCGTGGACGCAACTTCTGGCGTCGTGCCCGGCGCCCACGCCCGTCGCGAAGCCCGTGGGCCCGTTGCCGGCTGCCGCGTTGCCAAGCGTAAGCGCCGCGCCCGCGCGCTGAGCGCAACCGCCGACGCGGCCGCGTCGAACTACGCGCGCTATCACAGCCGAGTGACTCAGTCAGTGATCCGCGTCAGGATTGCCTTGAAGTTCACGCCGGGCAGTTGCAGCGCCTCGCCCTCGAAGTCGACCATGTCGCCGTTCGCCGCGAAGCCTGCCATTGATCGCGTAGAGAACACCGGTACCGGTGCCATGGACCGTGTGATATTTGAGCTTGTACAGACCTTCCTGCAATTTCCCCACCCTGTGCGGCACAAATCTCGCGCCCATCAACACCACAATTCGATGGGAACCAAGATCCGGAATTTGACGGGGGCGCGCCCGGTCAGTGGCTCGTTTGAGCTGAAACGCTTGCCACACGCAGCGACGGCGTCGCCGCCATCTTGGTCAGCACTTCCTTGATCGGATATTCAGTCCAGGCCTGCGTCACATAGCTGCGATGGGTGATGCCGTCGCGCGTCTGCACGAACGCTACGCTACCGGGACGCAGCGGCCCGTCCATGCTCTCGCTCACGGAGATACCCTTGCCGCGAAGCATCGACATCAACTCGCGGTCGCGTGGCCGGGTGTAGTGGGTGTAGGAGCTGACGAAGAAACCGGTGCGGTTGTTCTCGATCCACGACGCGAACTTGTCGAGTTCGCCATAGACGGCGTCGAGCAGCAGCACGCCGCGGACGCGACCGGTGGCACCGCCGACGTCGAGGCTCCAGGCAGTCGGCAGGAAGCCGCCGCTGTAACCAACGATCACGACCGGCATGTTGGCAAACGTTTGCGCCGATTTCGGATCGCCATAGAGACGGGCGAGATGGCTCGCGGACTCATCGAGGAAGCGCTTGAAGCCGCCCGGTTGCCAGAACTTGCCGGCGCTGGAGTCGGCCGCATCGACGGCGAGTTGAGGGGCAAGGAGCACGGCGTTGGCGCCGGAATCGGTGATCTGCTGTGGGACCAACTGGCGGTCGCGCACGTCGCGTTCCAGCGTCGCGCCGTTGCCGTGGAAGAACACCACGATCACACCGGGCTTACTGGCATCGAAGGTCTCGGGCACGTGCACCAGCACGCGGCTGTCATTGTAGGTTTCGTTCTGCCAGAAGATCCGGCCGCCATAGCTGCGGTGGCCGCGGCGGTCGCCGCTGCCGACATTGAGGAAGGGGGCGTCGGTGCGCGGGTTGTTGCCGAAATACGGGAAGGCGGAGGATTTCATGCTGACCAGCGTGGTCAGGCCCTCGCGTTCGGTCGTCTGCGGCAGCGTCAAGGTCGGCGAGATCGAGGCGACGCGGACCGGTGAGGGTGCTGCTTTCGGCGGCGCCGGAGCTGGTGCTGCGGCCGCGGTCCGCTGGTACGGAGCAAGGCTCTCTTTCTCGGTCGGGAAGCGATCCTTGAATTGCGGTGCCGGAAAACGATCCTCGAACGTATCGCCGCCGGTCGCCTGGGAGTTGGCCGCCAGCATGCCGGCGTTCGGCGCCCTGCCGCATTGGGCGAGCGGCAGCGCCAGCGGGATCAGGATACAGGCGGCTACAATCCAGTGGCCGCGCCGGCGAGACGACCGCGCATGCCGCGTCGCGCAGGGTGGCATCACCCCGCCCACACGATCATCACTGTCGAAAATCGGCTGTGCCCCGACCATCCACCCTTTGCCCCACACCCACCGGCAAACGACGTATCTTGGCTTGTCGGTGTTTAGGTCACGTTAAGCTCCCGGAGCGTTTCCCCACATCCGGAAGGCATTATGAGACCACTCAATCGTGTCTTGATTGTGGGAGGGGCGCCCCCATTCTGGTAGGCCGGTCGCACCCCAGACAACCGCGACGCTGACAGAGGTATTATATAACCTTTTATCGTGCCAGTTTAAACCATTGTTAACGCTGCTTGAATTGCACGGCGCGAGCCTGCACCATGGTGGTGCTCCGGCGTGCGGCGGCTGAAGGTACGGTCGAAATGGCGGCATCACCTACGGGAAGCGCGGCGTTGCGCGGCCCGCTCCCCGGCACTGGCTCGACCGTTTCGGTCCTGACGGCGACCGCGATCGTTGTGGCCGACATGGTCGGCGTCGGCGTCTTCACCAGCCTCGGCTTCCAGGTCAAGGACATCCCTTCCGGCTTCTCCATCCTCCTGTTGTGGACCGTCGGCGGTATCGTCGCGCTGTGCGGGGTGTTCTCCTATGGCGAACTCGGCGCCATGTTCCCGCGCTCGAGCGGCGAGTACAATTTCCTCGGCCAGACCTATCATCCGGCCTTCGGGTTTCTGGCCGGCTGGGTGTCGGCGACCGTCGGCTTCGCCGCACCGGTTGCGCTCGCGGCAATGGCGTTCGGCGAGTACGGCCGAGCGATCCTGCCCGGCGCGCCGCCGCTCGCGCTTGCCATCGGCGTGGTGTGGCTGGTGTCGATCGTGCAACTCACCGGGGTCAGGCATTCCTCGACGTTCCAGCTGATCGCGACCATCCTGAAGGTGGTGTTGATCGTTGCCTTCCTGGTGATGGGCTTCGTGATCGCGACCCCGCAGCCGGTGTCGTTTGCGCCGTCGTCGTCCGATCTCGCCCAAGTGCTCAGCGCGCCGTTCGCCATCAGCCTGGTGTTCGTGATGTATTCGTTCTCGGGCTGGAACGCTGCGACCTATATCATCGGCGAGATGCGGCTGCCGGAGCGCAACCTGCCGCGCGCGATGCTGTCGGGCACGCTGATCGTGCTGGTGCTTTATGTCGCGCTCAATGCGGTGTTCCTGCACTCCGCGCCGATCGACAGGCTTGCCGGCCAACTCGACGTCGCCCGCGTTTCCGGTAGCTATATCTTCGGCGAGTTCGGCGGCCGCATCGTCGGCGCGATGATCTGCGTCGGGCTGATCTCCTCGATCAGCGCGATGATGTGGATCGGCCCGCGCGTGATGATGACAATGGGTGAGGACATTCCGGCGCTGAAGCTGTTCGCGCGGCGATGGACCAGCGGCGCGCCGGCCTATGCGATCCTGTTCCAGCTCGCGGTCGCAAGCCTCATGTTGTTCACCCGCAGCTTCGAGGCGGTGCTCGATTTCATCCAGTTCGCGCTGTTGTTCTGCTCGTTCTTCGCCGTGGCTGGTGTGATCAAGCTGCGCATCACCCATCCCGACTTGCCGCGGCCCTATCGTGCCTGGGGATACCCGATCACGCCGGTGGTTTTCCTGCTCGTGACCGGCTTCATGATGTACTATCTCTTGACGCAGCGTCCGCTGCAGTCTGCGTTTGGTATTTTGATCATGATCTCGGGCCTTGTGATCTACGCGATCTTCCGCAAGCGGCCCGATCATCCCGCGACCGAACGCCCGGGTTACGAATGAAGATGGTCTGGTCCGTGAGAGCGTTGGCGCTGACGGCGGCGATGCTGGTGGCGGCGGTCATGCCGGTGCGCGCCGCCGACGTGACGCCCAACGACACCGCGCGTTTCCTTGCCGGCATGCAGCCGTCGGCCGATTCGCCGCTGCTGCCGCTGACCAGGGATCCCGCCTGGCAACGGCATGCGAAATTCTTCGACGGAGCCTTCGCCCGGCTCGAAGCGCGCCAATTGTCGAAGATCCGCGCCTGGGCCGACACCAATCTTGCCGCGCCCAAGCCGACCATGTTCTACATGTTCTCAGGGCCGGATTTCCTCTACGCCAACGCGTTCTACGGCAAGGCGACGACCTATGTGCTGAGCGCGCTGGAGCCGCCCGGCGCTGTGCCCGATCTCACCAGGCTGCCGCGCGGCGGCGTCGGTGCCGCGCTCTACAACGTCGAACGCTCGCTCGGATCGGTCCTGAGCTTCTCCTTCTTCATCACCAAGCAGATGAAGGTCGACCTGCACGCCGGCGAGGTCAGCGGCACCTTGCCGATCCTCTATGTATTCCTCGCACGCTCGGGCAAGACGGTCCGCGACGTCAAGCCGGTTACACTCGACGCGAACGGGGCGCTCACCGTCGGCGCAGAGGAAGCAGCGCGCAACGCGGTGCACGGTGTGCGGATCACGTTTGCAGGCTCGGATGGCGTCGAGAAGACGCTGTATTACTTCTCGACCGATCTCTCCAACTCCGGTGTGAAGGCGAGCGGCTTCCTGAAGTTCTGCGCGACGCTTGCGCCCGGCAACAGCCTGATCAAGAGCGCGTCCTACCTCCTGTACGCCGGCAACTTCTCAACCGTGCGCAGCTTCATCCTCGCCAACAGCGCCACCGTCATCCAGGACGATTCCGGAATCCCGCTTGGCTACTACAGTGCGAAGAAGTGGCGCTTCTTCCCGTTCGGCCATTATCTCGGTCCGATCGACAAGTTTCCTAGTCGCTATCAGGAGGCCTATGCCGAATTGTTCCGTCGCGCCCAGCCGATCGATTTCGGCATCGGCTATCGCTGGCGCACCCACGAGTCCAATGTGCTGCTGTCGGTGCGGCTGCCCGATGACGGCACGGGCACGGCGGAGACAACGTCGTCAGCCGAAGAGCCGCCGTCACCGCCGCCGCCAAGGCCGCGACCACGCAGGCCGCGTCCACCGCCGCCACCACCGCCAGGCAGCTTCTGGTTCTGGCGCTAATCCGCGAGCAACGCTCGGCGCGTCACCAGTGCACGTTCTGGCTCGGTACGATGAACGCCGTGGTGCTTGGCGTCTCGGGACGGTGGGCGAAGTAGCCGTAGGCGGCAACGATCAGAATGAGCAAGGCAACCACGGCCAGCAGATCGATCTGCCGGGGATCGTGCTCATGGTGGCTGATTTTCCAGCGCATTGTTGTTTCCTCCCAACCGGGGCCAACAAACAATGCGGCAGATCAGCCACAGTTCCGCGCATCGGCAAATTCCTCAATTCGCGTTGACGCCGCGCCAGCGGCCGTATCGCCACGGCAAGTACCAGCGCGCGCCCGGCGGTTTAACCGGCGGCACGTTGTCGATGCCGGATGTTCCCCAGGGCTGGCAGCGCAGGAGCCGCGCCAGCGTCATCCATCCGCCGGCCCACAGCCCGAAGCGCTCGATCGCCTCATCGCCGTAGAGCGAACAGGTCGGCAGATGCCGGCAGTTGTAGCCGACGAGTGGTGACAGCGTGTGCCGGTAGATCCAGATCAGGCCACGGCCAAGATTACGCGGCAGGCGGCGCGTGATGCTGGCACACTCCATGCATCTGTGCGTGCATCTCTGTGACGATGAATGATCTGTCGGCGGCATATTGCAACTATGTACGTAGTCTTGCGGGGGTTCCAAGCCAAGGAACTGTGCTGCTGCAGATATTTACGCCACAGTTCGCAATTAACGCGCTGCGTGAGCGGCGCTGCAGCAGGCTCCTATGGACGGGTCGGGTCAGCACGGTTACCGTTTCGACGACGGCGCAATGACAGAATCACGGCGCGTAGACATGGGGCCGCCGCTCGCACTAGGGGCTGAGGGGAAGGAGCCAAATTGAGGCTTGTGAAGTCGCTTTCATTGCGCGGCTGGGCGTTTCTCGGCGCCGTCAGCCTTTGCATCGCAATTCCCGGCACCGTGACGACGCTGGGCACTTCGGCGCATGCAAGCTCGACCCTCGAAGAACGCAAGCTGCCGATGAGGTTCAGCTGGATCACGTGCCAGCCGAATTGCCGGGGCTGGGTGTCCGCGGTCGGCATCATCACCGCCGATAGCCCAAAGGATTTCGACGATTTCGCACGCGGCCGTCAGCTCAACGGCGCCACCATCGTGCTCGACTCCAGCGGTGGCTCGGTCAATGACGCGATCACGCTTGGCCGCCGCTTCCGCGGTCTTGGCGCGCTGACGACCGTCGGCACCAGCATCGTCAGCCAGATGCCGCAGGGCGAGCGCGCGAGCGTCGTACCGGATGCTTATTGCGAGTCGATGTGCGTGTTCCTGCTGCTGTCGGGCCAAACACGCTACGTCCCGCAAGCCGCCCATGTCCGCGTTCACCAGATCTGGATGGGCGACCGTGCCGATGATGCCAAGGCCGCAAGCTACAACGCGCAGGATCTGATGATCGTCGAGCGCGACATCGGCCGTCTCGCCAAATACACCTTCGAGATGGGCGGTGCCGGCGACTTGCTGTCGTTGGCGCTCAGTGTGCCGCCGTGGGAAGAGCTGCACGAATTGTCGCCCGCCGAATTGCGGCTGACCAATCTGGTCACCACCGACGCCGTCGCCGACGTGCTGCCGCGGCAGGACAATGCCATCCCGGTCGCGGAAGCGAAGTCCAGGGATCGCTTCGTCAGCAGCGCGATGGACGGCGAAGCCCAACGGCTGACCGCGAAGGCGACCAAGACTGCCGAAGCTCTGGCTCCGACCGGTGGCGCAGCGGTGTCGGCTCAGCCCGCGCAGTGAGGCTCAACTAAATTCTTAAGCGGGCTGTTTAGCCTTGGCTTCGATCTGGCCGATTGCATCGACCACGGCGTCGAAGGTCAGCATGGTCGAGGCATGGCGCGCCTTGTAATCGCGGACCGGCTCGAGCAGCGCGATATCGGCCCATTTGCCGCCCTTGGGGGGGGGCTGGCCGTTTTCCTTCAGCATCTTGCGGACGGTCTCGCGCAATTCGCGCAGCTCGTCGGTGGTCGAGCCCACGACGTGGCTCGCCATGATCGAGGAGGAGGCCTGGCCAAGCGCGCAGGCCTTCACGTCGTGGGCGAAGTCCGTCACCACGGGCCCGTCCATCTTGAGATCGATCTTGACGGTCGAGCCGCACAGTTTGGAGTGGGCGGTAGCGCTGGCATCGGGATCGGCAAGTCTGCCGAGGCGCGGAATATTGCCAGCCAACTCGATGATCCGCTTGTTGTAAATGTCGTTCAGCATGGGCGCAGATGCCTGGTTCCGGCGACGCCAGCCGCTATTGGCGGCTGGATTTCACCGTCCTATATATGGACGGCATGGGCGCAGAAATATAGTGCGGCCATGCAGCCGCTGCGGCCCACCTTTGCTGCTGCGGTGCTACGATGATGGGACTCAGGCGCCCGGCGGTTTGAAGTTCGCCCCGTCTGCCCGGTGACACCTCCGGCCCGTGGCCGGTCGAACGGAGAAGACATGGACGCCTTGATCAAGACGATTCGCCCCAACAAGCCATCCGATGCGAAGGCCGCCGAGCTCGACCCCGCCGAGTTCATGGGCGCAGCCGTGCGTGCTGACCAGCCGCGTCCCTCGCGGGCCGAGGCGGAGCAGGCGGTGACGACCCTGCTCAGCTATATCGGCGAGAATCCGGGCCGCGAAGGATTGCTCGATACGCCGCGCCGCGTCGTCGAGGCCTATGACGAGCTTTATCAGGGCTACCATCAGGCTCCGGCTGAGGTGCTGAACCGCACCTTCGGCGAAACCGCTGGCTATGACGATTTCGTGCTGATCCGCGACATCGAATTCACCTCGCAATGCGAGCATCACATGATGCCGTTCTACGGCAAGGCGCACATCGCCTATACGCCGGTGGAGCGGGTCGTCGGCCTGTCCAAGCTTGCGCGGCTCACCGACATCTTCGCTCGCCGCCTGCAGACGCAGGAGCATCTCACTGCCCAGATCGCCGCCGCGATCGACGAGATCCTGAAGCCGCGCGGCGTTGCGGTGCTGATCGAGGCGGAGCATACCTGCATGTCGGTGCGCGGCGTCGCCAAGCATGGTGCGACGACCTTCACCAGCCGCTTCACCGGCATGTTCCGCGACAATCCGGCGGAGCAGCAGCGTTTCCTGTCCCTGGTGCGAGGACCGAACCGGTAACCTCGCGTTTCCTGAGCGAGGTTTGCCGTGTCCACATCGACCCACGATCACGATCGCGAAGAAGGGCTGGCGTTCCAGCCCAAATTCGACGCGGCAGGTCTCGTGACCTGCGTCGCGACCGATGTCGCGACCGGCGATGTGCTGATGGTCGCGCACATGAACGACGAGGCGCTACGCAAGACCATCTCCACCGGCGAGGCCTGGTACTTCAGCCGCTCGCGCAACGCGCTCTGGCGCAAGGGTGAAAGCTCCGGCCAGACCCAGCGCGTGGTCGAGATGCGGATGGATTGCGACCAGGATGCGGTGTGGCTTCGCGTCGAGCAGACCGGTGCCGCCTGCCACACCGGGCGGCGCTCGTGCTTCTATCGCGCGGTCAAGGAGGAGGGCGGCGGCGTCGGTCTGTCTTTCGTCGATGCCGAGCGATTGTTCGATCCGGCACAGGTCTATCGCAAATAGAGACGTGCCGTTCGGCTTCCCACCGGCCGTGCAGCGTTAACGTCTTATTAACCGTAATTGCGGCAAGCTGACAGGACTTGGGTGCCGATTGCCGGCGCCCGGCAAGGCATCGGGCGGATGGCGGTCGACACAATCAATGCCTCGGCTGCGGCAGGTGTCGATCCCTCACGTCTGCAGATCGCGAATTCGATCAAGCAGGCGGCCTCGACCACCGGCACGAGCTTCGAGTACTTGCTCACGACCGCCAAGATGGAATCCGATTTCAATCCGAAGGCCGGCGCCTCGACGTCGTCGGCGCACGGACTTTATCAATTCATCGACCAGACCTGGCTCGGCACCGTCAAGGAAGCCGGAAGCCAGCTCGGCTACGGCAGATATGCCGACGCCATCACCAGGAATTCCGACGGCAGCTATTCGGTCAGCGATCCCACCGCGCGCAGCGCGATCATGAAGCTGCGCGACAATTCCGATGCCGCGTCGTCGATGGCGGCGGCGCTGACGCAATCCAACAGCTTCGAGCTCACCGGCCAGATCGGCCGCCGTCCGACCGATTCCGAGCTCTATATGGCCCACTTCATGGGCGTCGGCGGTGCCGCCCAGCTGATCTCGAGCGCCGAGGATAGTCCGAGCGCCAGTGCCGCCGCGATGTTTCCCAAAGCCGCTGCCGCCAACCACTCGATCTTCTATGACTCGTCGGGCAGCGCGCGCAGCGTTTCGCAAGTCTATTCGGTCCTGACCACGCGCTATGCGGCGGCCGCAAATTCGAAGGACACGCGGACTGCCTTCGCTGCGGCAGGCGGTGGCGAGACGACTACTCCCTATGCGGTCGCAGGCGCCACGCCGACGCCTGCGCTGACCATGGACACCGCGTCCTATCTCTCGACCTTCCCGGCGGTCACGCCGGTCAGTGCGACCTCGCAGGCAACCGCGTCCGCGCAGCAGGTGCCGGCCTTCCGCTCTTTGTATCAAGTCGGCGACCGTTCAGAGCCGATTTCGCCTGTGGTGCAGGAGCTGTGGGGCAGTCCGTCGTCAACGACCGCATCGGCGGCGACGACGGGCCGCACCACCGGGCGGCTCGATCTGTTCAGCGATCCCGCCGGCACCTACAGCAGCGGCTAGCGGCCTTGTGGTGCGCGCGCCCTTCGCGGCCCGGCCATCTTAACGAAACGTCAATAATCCCAAACGTTTATGGTGAACCCTTTGTTAAGCGTCATGGTTTATTTTTCCTTGCAGTGGCATTGCATCCGATGCCGTTTCGTTGCGTAAGCCGGCAGGACCATGATCGTTCGGCAGTTCATTAGTTGGATTAGGACCGCTACGGCGGGCGAGCGCGCAGAAGCAACGCGGGCCTTGGCGCGGGCCTGGCTCATTTCAGATCTCACCGACGACGATCGGATCGCAGCCGAAGGCGCGCTGCTGATGCTGCTCGACGATCCGTCGCCGCTGGTGCGCCAGGCGATGGCCGAGGTGTTCGCGCGCAGCGCCGATGCGCCCGCGGCGATCGTGCAGGCTCTGTCGGTCGACCAGCCCTCGATCGCGCTGCCGGTGCTGGAACATTCCCCACTTCTGATCGATGCCGACCTCGTCGATCTCGTCGCGACCGGCAATGATGAGACGCAATGCGCGATCGCGCGCCGGAACAGTTTGCCGGCCTCCGTCTCCGCCGCGATCGCCGAAGTCGGTTCGCCGGCGGCTGCGCTCGAGCTGATCGAAAATCCATATGCCGGCCTCCCGCCGTTCTCCTGGGACCGCATCGCCGAGCGCCACGGCCATCTCGCGGCGATCAGGGAATCGATGCTGCAGCTCGAGGACCTGCCGTCGGCGACGCGCATGGTGCTGGTCGCCAAGCTGTCCGACACGCTGGCGCAATTCGCGGTGGCACGGAACTGGCTCGGCGCCGACCGGGCGGAACGAATTGCGGGTGAGGCGCGCGAACGCTCGACGGTGAACATCGCGGCACAATCGTTCGGCGAGGACATGCGCGGCCTGATCACCCATCTGCGCGCGACGGGCCAGCTTACCGCCGGACTGATCCTGCGCGCGCTGTTGTCGGGCAATCTCGACCTGTTCGCCGCGGCGCTCGCAGAACTGTCGGGACTGCCGCATGCCCGCGTCTCCGCGCTGCTCAACGATCGCGGCGGCAACGGCCTGCGGGCGCTGCTGGTCCGCGCCGGCCTGCCGGAATCCACCTTCGCGGCATTTCGTGTTGCGCTCGAGGCCACCCATGAGATGGGCTATGTCGACACCGGTGACGGTGCGGCGCGGCTGCATCGCCGCATGGTGGAGCGCGTGCTGACCCATTGCGAGACCGACCATTCCGCCGCCGAACCCTTGCTGATCCTGCTGCGCCGCTTCGCGACGGAATCGGCGCGGGAGGATGCGCGGATGTTCTGCGAAGAGCTCGCCGCCGAAGATGCGATCGCGGCCCAGCCTTACGACGACTTGATTGCGGCCTAGGGCCGCTTCCCGGTAGCAGATAGCGATCGAGGCGACCGCCGCAACGGCGGCGCGCGGCTATTCGCCCGGCACGATGCTCGGCGCCAGGATGGCCTCGAGATGCTCGGGCCGGTCGCGGTTGGCGTAGGTGAGGAACTCGTCGGTGATGCCGCGAAGCTGCTTGCTCAGCACGCCGGACACGACGACGGTGTCGAGCCTGGTGCGCTCGCGCACGATTGCCTGCACGGCGTTGATGTGGTGCGTGATCAGCGCGGCCGGCACCGCGTTGAGATCCGGTGCGTGCTCGATGATGCGGCACAGGCTTTCCGCCGCCGCCGCCGCCGCCGGATAGCCGAACGTCGCAGCGTCGCCCTTGATATCATGGGCGGCGCGGAACAGCTCGTCGCGCGTTTCCTTGTTGAAACCTCTGCGCAGCACCTCGGCATGGGCGGCGGAGAGGCGGTCGGCCTCGACCGTCATCCAGTCCTTGAATTCGCCGGACAGCCCGGCCAGCGCCTTTTCCGCGCGCCCGACCGGATCGTCGAGATCGCTCTCCGGCACGCGCAGCAACATCTTGCGCAGCGGATTGGGCTGCGTGATCACGTGGTGCGTGTCGAAGCTCTTGACCTCGATCGTCCCGGGTTTGTCCTTGGCCATGACGGCTCCTAGATGCTCGTGCGGGCCTTATCGAGCAGCGACGGTTGCTGCAACACCTCGACCTCGCCGTTGCCACGGCGCTCGGGGCCGATATAGGCGTTGTTGGTGTTGCGGCGGCGGTCGGGGCCGAAATAGGTCTTGGTCTTGATGAACGGCCGCGGATTGGCGACCACGTTGAGGATGCGCTGGTAGAGCCCCTTGGCCGAGATCGGCTTGGCCAGGAATTCGGTGACGCCGGCGTCGCGCGCCACCGTTACGCGGCGCTTCTCGGAATGCCCGGTCAGCATGATGATCGGCGCGTAGGGGTTGCCTTTGGATTCCGGCTGCCGGATCATCTGCGCGAGCTCAAGCCCGTCGAAGATCGGCATCGACCAGTCGGTGATGACGATGTCGGGCACGTAATGGGTGTACATTTCGAGCGCGGTGGCGCCGTCCTCGGACTCATAGACCTCGCGCGCGCCGAACGAATGCAGCAGCGTCCGCAGGATGCGGCGCATGTGGGGATTGTCGTCGCAAATCAGAAATCGCAGCTTGTTGAAGTCGATGCGATACATGGTCCGGTCCTGAACGGGCATAGCGGGCCAACGCGGTATTACCCGAAATTAACCATATCCTCGCCGCGGTTAACGAATGGTTGCCGGGAGGGGCGTAGCCTTCAATGGCCGAACTGCTCGCGCAGAATGCGCTCCTCGAGCGAATGGCCGGGGTCGAACAGCATCCGCATCGCAATCGTCTTGTCGGACAGCACCTCGACGCGGCAGACGTCGCGAACCTCGTCATGGTCGGCGACCGCGGCGACCGGGCGCTTTTCGCCCTCGATCACCTCGATCACCACGAAAGCGGAATTCGGCAACAGCGCGCCGCGCCAGCGCCGCGGCCGGAACGCACTGATCGGGGTCAGCGCCAGCAGCGCCGCGTTCAGCGGCAGGATCGGCCCCTGGGCGGAGAGGTTGTAGGCGGTCGATCCGGCCGGCGTCGCCACCAGAATGCCGTCGGCCATCAGCTCCGCCATCTGCTCGTGCTCGTCGATCAGGATGCGCAGTTTTGCCACCTGATAGGTCTGGCGAAACAGCGCGACCTCGTTGATCGCGTGATGCAGGTGCACGGCCCCATGGATGTCGGTGGCGCGCATCAAGAGCGGATTGATCAGCGACTCCCGGGCTGCCTGCAGCCGCGTGCGCAAATCGTGCGTCGAGTACTCGTTCATCAGGAAGCCGACCGTGCCGCGATGCATGCCGTAGATCGGCTTGGTGCTGCGCATCTGGGTGTGCAGCGTCTGCAGCATCAATCCGTCGCCGCCGAGTGCGACCACGACATCGGCGTCGTCGACCGGGTGGTTGCCATATGTGGTCGAGAGTTGCTCGAGCGCCGCTTGCGCTTCCGCGCTCGGGCTGGCGACGAAGGCGATCTTGTCATAGCGCTTGGAGCCAGCCATCGCTCACGAACTCGTTTGCCACGGGATACGCCGCGCTCGTCTATACATCCCCGGCGGCCTTGTCGAGATGGTCCCGAGATCGTCTTGCCGATGTCGCCAAGGTATCGCAGTTTGCGGATGGAATCCGTAAATATGGGTCCAGGGAGTGCACGGCATGGCTAACAGTTTTGCGACACGGCTCGCGGCGGCACTGCTGGTCGCTTGCGTTGCGACCGCGGCGCGGGCCGACGACGAGACCCCGCAGCCGCAGCCGTCGCCGAGCGCGCAGGTCCCAAGCGGCCAGAAGGGGCGGCCGGGGCACGGCGATGCCGGTCCCAACGGCAACGCCAGCTCCACGGCCAACGCGTCCGCCGAACAGCATCGCCTGCCGCCGGATTCCACGACCAAACAGTCGCTGGCGCTGCCGGGCCGCACGCTCGCCTTCACCGCCACGGCCGGTTCGATCCGCGTGTTCGATGGCAAGGGCGAGCCGCTGGCCGACATCGCCTACACGTCCTACCAGCTCGACGGCGCCGACAAGGCCAGCCGTCCCGTGACATTCCTGTTCAACGGCGGTCCCGGTGCGTCGTCGGCCTGGCTGCAGTTCGGCAGTGTCGGGCCGTGGCGGCTCTCGTTCGACGGCGACGGCGCGATATCCTCCGCCTCGCCAGACCTGTCGCCGAACGCCGACACCTGGCTCGACTTCACCGATCTCGTCTTCATCGATCCGGTCGGCACCGGTTACAGCCGCTTCATCACGACGTCTGAAGACGCCCGCAAGCGCTTCTTCAGCGTCGATGGCGACGTCAATTCGGTCGCGCTGGTGATCCGCCGCTGGCTGGAGAAATACGACCGGCTGCTGTCGCCGAAATATGTCGCCGGCGAAAGCTATGGCGGCATTCGCGGGCCGAAGGTCGTGCACAATCTGCAGGTAGAGCAGGGCGTCGGCCCGCGCGGCCTGATCCTGATTTCGCCGGTGCTCGACTTCCGTGAATATTCCGGCTCCAGCATCCTGCAATTTGTCGCAAGCCTGCCGACCATGGCGGCGGTCGCGCGACAGGCCAAGGGGCCGGTTACCCGGCAGGATCTGGCCGACGTCGAACGCTATGCGCAGAGTGATTTTCTGCTCGATCTCGTCAAGGGCCAGGCCGACACGGATGCCACGACGCGCCTCTCCGACAAGGTCGCGAGCCTCACCGGCATCGATCAGGCGGTGAGCCGCAGGCTCGCCGGCCGCTTCGACATCGGCGAATTCCGCCGTGAGTTCGACCGCAAGAGCGGCAAGGTGACCGGCCGCTACGACGCCTCCGTCGAAGGCTTCGATCCCTATCCCGACTCCAGCTACTACCATTTCGGCGACCCCTCCGGCGATCCCCTGATGGCGCCGCTGACCAGCGCCGCCGTCGATCTCACCACGCGCAAGCTGAACTGGCGGCCGGACGGTTCCTATCAATTGCTCAGCGAGAGCGTGAACAAGGCCTGGGAGTTCGGCCACGGCACCACGCCGGCGGAGTCGGTGACGCAGCTTCGCCAGGCGCTCGCGCTCGATCCGAAACTGAAACTCCTGATCGGCCACGGCCTGTTCGATCTTGCCACGCCATACTTCGCCTCGAAGATCATCCTCGACCAGCTGCCGGCCTTCGCAGGGAGGGACCGCACCAAGCTCGTGGTCTATCCCGGCGGCCACATGTTCTATTCCCGCGACGGCTCGCGCCAGGCGTTCCGGAAAGAGGTTGAGACGCTGATGAAGTGAGGAATGCTTGTTCGGTGTCATCGCCCGCGCATGCGGGCGATCCAGTATTCCAGAGACAGTTGTGATTGAGCTGATAGGCCGCGGCGTACTGGGTCGCCCGGTCGAGCCGGGCGATGACGGCGGTGGGTGTGGCTGCGCGCTCTCGCGACATGATTTGTCCGAGCTTTGCATTTCGTTTGCCCTCTCATTGTGCAGAGGGCACAGGGAAAGCCGGGTGCCGATTGCACCCATGGGCCCGGTGCAACAAAAAGCACCGGGGTAGGACCACAGGTGTAACCGGAAACAACCCGGCTTTCCCTGCGCGATGGGTTACGGCTTATACGTGCTCTCCCCGGTGAGACTGGGCTCTTTTGTCACCGTCATCAGCGGGAGGACTTGCCTCTTGCTGATGAGACACCTGCCACTAGGGCGTCAGGCCTGCACGACTTCGCCGTCCGCCTCATGCGCACTCGTCTGTTGCGCAATCCGCGTCCACCGCATCCCACCGCGCGTTCGTGATGATCGCGAGCGCCCCTCAGTCGGGTGAGACGGGCAAATCTATAGCACTGAGTTGCGCTTCCGAAAATCAGAATATTTTTGTCACGAGGGCTTGCGCCGTCGGGCAAATCAGTGCTTGGCGCGATTGATCACGACCCGGTTACTTCTGGGGTGAGCGCAGGCGATTGCAGCGCAAGATGTATTGTGCTAAAGTGCAATAACAGGTTGCGCCAGTCTGCCGTTTAGAACTTCATCTATGCTTGAAGGTCGACAAACCAGTGGAGGCGAACATGTCTAAAGCGACAGTTAGTATTTCAGAAGAAACGCACGCGATTAATATCGTGGTGCCGCCCGGAACCAAATGGACCGAGGTCGGCAAGATCGTTGAACTTTGCACGAACACAATGTTGCGACCCCCGCGTCTGTGTAACACGTGCATTTCCGGCCGCGTGTTGCAGATCACAGAAGAACTTCCGCAAGTTACGCAGGTCGATATCGACTGAAAAATTTGCTTTCCTCCCACGAGGCGGCGTGGCCGCAAGGAGGCGAAGCTATGCGCGAGTCCGCGTCAGCGCTGGGCATCGGTATTCTGCATAATCCGGTCGTCCCGGACTTGCTCAAATCGGATCCGGGCATGGTGGATTACGTCTCCATCATGCCCGATCTGTTCTGGAGCGACGGCGGACCGGGCGCCAATCCGCGCTTCGCCGAGTCGGAGCCATGGATGGAGTTTATCGACTGGGCGTGCGGTCGATATCCGCTCATTGCGCACAGCGTCGGACTTTCGCTCGGCAGTGCGGTATTTTCCGACGATGCCTATGTCGAGCAACTTGCCGATTGGCATCGGCGCTATCGCTTCCTCTGGCACAGCGATCATTTGTCCTTCGCGCAGGTACGGTCGGCCTCCGGCGAGGAGCAGAATGCCGGCATGGCAGTGGCCTTGCCGCTCGATTTCGAAGTGCTGCAACTGCTGACTGCGAGAATTCAAGCGCTGCGCCCGCGCTTGCCCTCGCCATTTCTGGTTGAGAACGCCGTCGCTTATGTCACCTTCACCGATGAGGAGATGAGCGAACCGGCGTTCCTCAATTCGCTGGTCCGCGACAGCGGCTGTGGGTTGCTGCTTGACCTGCACAATCTCTACACCAGCGCGCGCAACCATAAGTTCGATGCCTCTGCCTTCCTGCGACAACTCGATCTGGACGCGGTGGTCGAAGTGCATGTCGCGGGGGGAACCGAAGAGGACGGCATCTACACCGATGCCCATTCGGGCCCCTGTCCCGAGGCGGTCTGGTCGCTGCTCGAAGAAATCATGCCGCATACGCCGAATCTGAAGGGAGTTACCTTCGAGTTTCATGACTCTTATTTTTCGATCTTCGGCGCCCAGGACGTCCGAGCCCAGCTGGACCGTGCGCGCGCCATTTGGCATCGGCATCGGCCGCGATGAGCGTGGCGTCTTTTCAGCAGGCGCTTTGCGATTTGATCGCATCCCCTGGTCTCTGTCGTGCACTCCGCGCCGGCCACGAAGAGGTACTGGCGAACTATGAGCTCTCCGCGCGAGAACGAGCGCGGTTGTGCGACGTGGTCTGGCAGCGCGGCATGTCGACGAATTGCTCGCTGTATCGCGCGAACCGCGTCACGCCGCTCTACATGATCCTCACTTACACGCTCCGCTCTCTGGGCGATCAGCTTCGGTCCCTGCTCGATGAGTTCTGGGACGCGAAGATTTATCGGGACGGTCAATTTTCGAGCGAGGTGGAGCGATTTGCCGCTTTCCTCTGCAAGCGCATTGCCGACGGTATCGTGTCTAGTCCATTTACGGCCGAACTGCTGGAGTTCGAGCTCAAGCTCAACGCCCTCAAATGCGCCCCGCGCAAGCAGTTGCTGCGCGAAGTCGAAGCCTTGCCCGCTCCCGGTCCGGATACACCGTGCCGGATTCATCCGCTGGCTCGCCTGGTTCGGTTCCACCACGATCCGGCCGCGCTCCTCGATGCCGCCGCGCGCGAGGTCATTGCTTCTGCGAAAATCCCGCGCCAGGAAACACTGCTGGTGCTGAGTCTGGCGGGCGGCGGCGTCAGCGTTATCCAGCTTCCTGACGACATCCGCAGCGCGCTCGACGACGACGGACAATTCCTCGAATCGTTGACGCCGCGGCTGGCGCCCGCGTTGGCCGATGCTGGACTTCTTGTAGACCGGCGAGCGCAGGATCACGCGCTCGGAAAAGCACCCGCACCCGCCGAGTAAGCGTGGTTCACCCCAGGGTAAGCGTCTGGGGATTACAAATCGTCAACAGTCGAATGGCTCTGGGGGAGAACCCTAATCAGTACCTGGCGACCCCGGCACAACAGCTTTCGTATTGCGGTCGGAGAAAACTGCCGGCACGTCGAACTTGCCAGTTTGCAGGTCATATCTGCAGCGCCAGTCGCGCACGACGCCGGTTTGCATGGGCTTGCGGCCCTTTACGTCGGCATCCCCCGACAGAGCGATCAGAAGATAACGGTTCGCCGGCCAATCGACGCCGAGCCAGCGATAGTTGTCGTCAAGCCCTTTCAGGAGGTTCGCCGTCTCGTGATACTCGGGCGCCTTCGCGATTTTTCGCCACTCGGGACGCGTCTTCAGGTAGGCCCACGCCAGGTCGCCGAGCGGCTTCTTGCTCGCGGGAACGTAGCCCTGCGGAGCGAGGCGGTACAGATAGAGCGTCGACTCGCCCGAGCCAGTTTTTTGAAAACGAACGATCCATTTCAGATCGTTCGCGAAGCGAAATCCCGCGGGATAGTCGGCCGGCTCCGGATCGAGCAGCGTCAATGCATCCTGCCGGCGCACCCAGAACTGCCATTTCCAGTCGTCCGTATCCTTGTTCAGGTATTGCTCGACCGCTATCGCACCGTCCGGCGATTTCTCGGTGTATTTCTCTTCGATCTTATAGCCTGCGGGTGGTTCCGCCGGCTGCGCGGCGGCTGTGCCGATGCCCGAGACGCCGATAGCGCAAACAACGAGCAGTCCGATCGAGGATATTCGAACCTTCATTATCCAGCTCCTCCGACCCAGTCACGGCATTAGTCGCGCATGTTCTGATCCTGTTCATTAAGGCGCTACCGGCCTGCGATTTTTGGGAAATTGACTGACGGCCGATCGCGGGCGACCCGCCAGTCGGGCCGGGGGCTGGTTTGCGTGCTCAGGGGCATCTTTCGTCAAGTTCAGGTCAATCCGCATCTCTTGCGTGCGGCTTCGTTCAGCCCTCGCGTCGGAACTGGCCGAGCTCATGCAACAATGCAGCGCCCGTCCGTACGCCGCTATGGAAGCAGTCCAGCGTCATGTTCTCGTTCGGCGCATGGTTGGCTTCGTCCGGATTGGCATAGGGCGTGACGAAGGCGGGGATGCCGAGGAGCTTGGTGAAGACGTAGTTGGGCAGGCTTCCGAAGCCGGCGGGTACCAGCAGCGGCTCCTCGCCATGGGCAGCAACGAAGGCGCGGCGCAGCGGCGCGGTGTAGGGCGAGGCGATCGGCGTCTTCGAGGGCTGCATTCCCATTTCTTCGGCGACGAACTCGACCTCGGGCGCATGTTTCGCCACATGGGCCCGGACCTTGCGCAGGATGTCCTCGGTGTCCTGGGCCTCGACGAGACGGATGTCGCATTTCACCAAGGCCTCGTTCGGCAGCACGGTCTTGGTGCCGGGGCCGCCATAGCCGCCGTGGAAACCGTTGATGGTCAGCGTCGGCTGGAAGCAGAGACGGTCGTAGAAGGGGCGGTCGGCAGGCGCGTCGAGGCGCTTCAGTGCAAGACTGTTCTTGACTGCCTCGATATCGAGCGGCAAGCGCTCGATCGCCGCCAGTTCCTCAGGCGATGGCGGCTCGACGGCGTCATGCAGCCCCTCGATGGTGATCTCCCCGGCCGCGTTCTTCATCGTGCCGAGCAAGTGGACCAGCGTCCAGACCGGGTTCGGCACGACGCCGCCGAAATTGCCGGAATGGACGTCGCGGCTGGCATGGCGGCAGCGCAGCTCGAAGGAGACGACGCCGCGCGAGCCGAACTTGATCGTCGGCGCGCCGCTGGCGTGGCGGGGGCCGTCGGCGGTGACGGCGAGATCGGCCTTCAAGAGATGCGCGTTGGCGCGCACGAAACCGGCGATATGCGGGCTACCGATCTCCTCCTCGCCCTCCAGCAGCAGGATCAAATTGCACGGCAGTTCGCCGTGAACCTTGAGATGGGATTCGATCGCCAGGATCTGGGCGAAATGCTGGCCCTTGTTGTCGCCGACGCCGCGTGCATAGAGCCTGCCGTCCCGAATGGTCGGCTCGAACGGCGGCGATATCCATTTCTCGAGCGGGTCGGCCGGCTGCACGTCGTAGTGTCCGTAGAGCAGTACGGTCGGCTTGCCAGGTGCTTTCTCCCAGCGCGCCATCACCATCGGATGGCCCTCTGTCGGGACAAGTCCGGCTTCGAGACCGATCCCTGTGAGCATCTCGACAAGGAGCGAGCCGACCTCGGCGATGCCGATGTTCTCGGCGCTGATGCTCGGATGGCGCAGATAGGCGATCAGGCGCTGCAGGAAGCTGTCGCGGTGGGATTCGATATGAGTGAAGACGGCAGCCAATGCGTCGGAAGAGGCCATGATGAGCACCGGACACTGGAGTGAGCGCCCACCGGGATAGGACGGCGCGACAGGCGTCGGATTGCGACCGCGCTTTACGTCCTTCCAGGGAGACAATCAACGGGTGCGACGTCGATCGCCATCGTTCAGGCCTGACCGGATGTGTCGCAGCACCTTCCGGCGGCCTGGACCGGAGGGCACGGCACCGACCCGTAGGAGCAGAACACGCAGCAATCGCCGGCCTTGGGCTTGAGACGGATGCCGCAGCCCTTGCAGTCGTAGAAGAACTGGCAGGCGTCGGTCGGCATGGTCTCGGTGGCGGCGAATCCGCAATCCGGGCAAATCAGCGTCGAGACGAGTTGCATGCGGGGTCCGTTGGGTCACCGCTGATATCGTGCGGTGATCGCGGACATCAAGTATCCATTTAGGTATCCTTGCATCTGGCGAGATCGTGATCTCAACCGGATTTGCAGGTCGTGCGCGAACATGCGACAAACGGGCATGCATGTGAGGCGCCTCGCCAATCTCTGGCTGATGCCGGGTGACGCAGCGATGCAGATGGCGTCCGGCGAGATTCAGGCCAAGATGGATGCGATGTCGGACGACATGCCGTGCTGTCCGGACCAGACCAAGAGCAAGACCTGCGACGGCTGCCCGTTCGCCGCGCTTTGCATGTTGAGCGTTCCGCTGCCGGCTCCGGCCGGGGCGATGTCGCTCGTCGAGCGTCATCCGTTGCGAAGCCAATTCGCTGCGCATGACGATCGCCTGGTCGACGGCCTCGGCACAAAGCCTCCCGATCATCCACCTCGAACCCACGTCTGACGGGCGCGCAAGCGCCTGATCGCTGACGCGTGCGCCCGATGGCGCGCGCCGTTGCATGCCGCTTGCGCGGCCAATCAGACCACTCGAGGACAACAACCATGACTACTTCCACCCTGGCGCGCGCCGCTGCGGCCGCGCTGATCGGCGCTGCCGTGGCGGGCACGACGCTGCCCGCCTATGCCGACACCAGGAACTTCGAATTCCAGCTCACGCAGCCATCCGTCGAGGTCGGCGCCGATCGCATCGTCACTGTGCGGCTGGTCGACAAGACGACTGGAAAGTCCGTCCCGGACGCCGTCATCTTCAGGGCGCAGCTCGACATGGCGCCCGAAGGCATGCAGGAGATGGTCACCAAGGTGACGCCGATGCCCGGGACCGAGCCCGGCACCTACCGGTTCAAGGCAACTTTCGGCATGGCCGGGCGCTGGCAGTTATCGCTCGGCGCGAAAGTGCAGGGCGAGACCGGTTCGGTCGAAAACAAGCTCGTCGTGACGGCCGGGAAATGATCCGCCTCGCTTTGGCCGGCGCTGCCGCTGCGATCGCCGCAGCGGCAGGCGCAGCACTGATCGGTCACGGCCTGCCACCGCGACCGGCGACAACAGCCATCGTACCGGCCGCGCATGCCGGGGAGGTGGGCGCACCGATCTATTTTCCGCGATCCGGACGGCAAGCCGCTTTACTCAGCGACGCCGAAGAAGACGCCTGACGGGCGCGATTATCTGGCCGTGCCTGCGGATGCCGATGTCAGTCCCGGAGAACCCGAGCGGGCTGCGGACATGAATGCCGCCGGCGCAAACAGCGCGCGCAAGGTCAAATATTATCGCAATCCGATGGGGCTTGCCGACACCTCGCCGGTGCCGAAGAAGGATTCCATGGGGATGGCCTACATCGCCGTCTACGAAGGCGACGACAGCGACGACGGCTCGGTCACGTTGTCATCGGGCAAGATCCAGCGCACCGGTGTCCAGTCCGAACCAGCCGGGATGCGCCGCATTCGGACGCTGGTCCGCGCACCCGGCACGATCCAGCTCGACGAACGGCGCGTGTCCGTGATCGCGATGCGGGCCGAAAGCTATGTACAGAAGGTTGCCGACATCACGACCGGAAGCCGCGTCGCGAAAGGCCAGCCGCTGATGGAGATCTACAGTCCTGCGGTTTCGTCCGCCGCGGCGGAATACCTCGCGACGATCACCTCAAAGGCCACGGCAGGCGTCACGTTCTACGGCCGCGGCTCGCGGCAGCGCCTGGTGAATCTCGATGTTCCCGAGGCCGCCATCGCCGAGATGGAAAAGAGCCAGACCGTCCCGATCACCCTCCAGTGGTCCGCGCCGCGTGATGGAATTGTGCTCCAGCGCAACGCCGTCGAGGGCATGCGCGCGCAGCCCGGCGACGTGCTGTTTCGCATCGCCGATGTTTCCGTCGTGTGGGCGTTGGTCGATGTCGCCGAACGCGATCTCGGGAGCGTCGCGGTCGGACAACCGGTCACGGTGCGCGCGCGCAGCTATCCCGGCCGCCGGTTCGACGGCCGGATCAGCGTGATCTACCCGCAGGTGAACAAGGAGACGCGCACCGCGCGGGTCAGAATCGAGCTGGAGAATGCCGATCTCGCACTGCTTCCCGACATGTATGTCGATGCCGAGATCGACACCGGCAGTCAGGCACCAATACAACGTCATCCTCGATCCGCAGCGGATGCGCGACCGCGGCATCACGATGCAGAAGATGCGTGACGCGATCCGTGCTGGCAACGCCGACGTCGGCGGCCGCACCGTCGAACTCTCCGAGTTCGAGTATGTGATCCGCGGCAAAGGCTATCTCAAGAGCATCAACGATCTCGGCAACATCGTGCTCAAGACCGACAACGGGACGCCGGTGCTGCTGCGCGACGTTGCGCGGGTAGAAATCGGGCCGGATGAGCGGCGCGGCATCGCGGAACTGAATGGCGAGGGCGAGGTGGCAAGCGGCATCGTGCTGCAACGCTTCGGCATGAATGCCCTCGACGTGATCGACAACGTCAAGAAGCGATTCAAGGAGATCGCGACCAGCCTGCCGAAGTCGGTCGAGATCGTTCCGGTCTACGACCGTTCGAACCTGATCCATGCGGCGATCGATACGCTGAAGCGCACCCTGATGGAGGAGAGCTTCGTCGTCGCGCTGGTGTGCGTCGTATTCCTGCTGCATGTCCGCAGCGCCCTGGTCGCGATCCTGATGCTGCCGGTCGGCGTGCTGATGGCCTTCGGCGCTATGAAGTTGCTCGGGATCGGCTCCAACATCATGAGCCTGGGAGGGATTGCGATAGCGATCGGCGCGATGATCGACGCGGCGATCGTGATGATCGAGAATGCGCACAAGCATCTGGAGCGCGCCGAGCCGGGCCGGCCGCGTATCGCGATCCTGATCGACGCCGCCGCGGAGGTCGGGCCGGCGCTGTTCTTCAGCCTGTTGATCATCACCGTGTCGTTCACGCCGATCTTCACGCTGGAGTCCCAGGAGGGGCGGCTGTTCAGTCCGCTCGCCTTCACCAAGACGTTTGCGATGGCGGCGGCGGCGCTGCTGTCGGTAACGCTGGTTCCGGCGCTGATGGTGATCTTCGTCCGCGGCAGGATCGTCCCCGAGCACAAAAATCCGATCAACCGATTCCTGATCTGGGCCTACCGTCCGGTGATCAAGGGCGTGTTACGCGCCAAGACACCGGTGATTGTGTTGGCGCTCGGCGTGCTCGCGGTCTCGATCTGGCCGGCGCGCCAGCTCGGCACCGAGTTCATGCCCAATCTCAACGAGGGCACGCTGCTCTTCATGCCGACGACGCTGCCGGGCATTTCAGTGACCAAAGCAGCCGAATTGATGCAGATGCAGGACCGGATCATCAAAAGCTTCCCGGAAGTCGCCTCGGTGTTCGGCAAAGCGGGCCGCGCATCGACGGCGACCGACCCCGCGCCGTCGGAAATGTTCGAAACGATCGTCAACCTCAAGCCGAAGGAGCAATGGCGGGCCGGTGTGACCATCGACGGCCTGATCGCCGAAATGGACAAGGCGCTGCAGTTTCCCGGCGTGTCCAACGCCTGGACGATGCCGATCAAGGCGCGCATCGACATGTTGTCGACCGGCATCCGCACTCCCGTTGGCGTCAAGGTCATCGGCCCCGACCTTGCCGGCATCGACAAGCTCGCCAGGCAGATCGAGCAGGTCCTGAAGGCCGTTCCCGGCACCTCGTCGGCCTATGCCGAACGCGGCCTCGGCGGCTACTACCTCGATATCACGCCGAACCGCGACGCGCTGGCGCGCTACGGCATCGCCGTGCAGGACGTGCAGGACACGATCGCAACCGCGCTCGGCGGCCAGACCGTGACCACGACGGTAGAAGGGCGGCAGCGCTTCACGGTCAACATGCGCTATCCGCGCGATCTACGCGACAATCCGACGGCGATCGCGAGCGACATCCTGGTGCCGATGCCGGCAGGCGGCGCGGTTCCGCTCGGCGAGGTCGCCGATGTCGCGCCGGCGCGCGGGCCGACCTCGATCCGGACCGAGAACGAGCAACTCGCCGCTTACATCTATGTCGACATCCGCGATCGCGATCTGGGCGGCTACGTCGCGGACGCACAGCGCGCGGTGCAGGCCAGCATCACGTTCCCGCCCGGCAGTTACGTGGTCTGGAGCGGGAGTTACGAATATCTCGAACGCGCCACCGCGCGGCTCAAGATCGTCGTGCCCGTGACGCTGTCGATCATCTTCCTGCTGCTCTATCTCAACTTCCGCTCGGTCACTGAAACCAGGTTGCGGTCGCGGTCGGCTTCATTGCGCTCGCCGGTGTCGCCGCCGAGACCGGCGTGGTGATGCTGATCTATCTCAATCAGGCGCTCGCGGAGATCGGAAGGCGCCGCGCCGCCGAAGGCGAAGCCGTGAGCCGGACCGACCTCCATAATGCGATCATGGAGGGGGCTGTCGAGCGCGTCCGGCCGAAGATGATGACCGTGGTCGCCATCATGGCGGGACTGCTGCCGATCATGTGGAGCACGGGCACGGGCTCCGAGATCATGCAGCGGATCGCGGTCCCGATGATCGGCGGCATGATCTCCTCGACCTTGCTGACGCTGATCGTGATCCCGGCGATCTTCGGGCTGGTCAAAGGCTTCGGTCTGCCTCCGGGCAAAGCGCGACCTCCGGCGAAGACGAAAGCGGCAACCAGATTGCGGGTCCCCGAACCTGCCGAATGAGGCGAGCTAACATGAACGAAAGGATGTCAGGAACGATTGAGGCTCGGTTGGGTGCGGGCTGATTTATCGCTCGACACCCCGGAACGCGGATGGCGTTGGTGCGTTGCAGTGCATTCCATGCGCAGAAAGACCTCTCCATGAAACTCAACGTGGCAATGCTGATGGCGGCGCTGGTGCTTTCAGGAACCGCGTTGGTGCAGAGTTCCGGCCCGTCGGCCGGTGGGCAGGCGAAAAACGGGCAGGGCGCAACTACGACAGGTCTGGCGCTGAACAACGACAGGTCCGGCAACAGCGGACCGCCGGTTGAGCAGGTGGCCAAGCCGGGCACCGGCGCGGTGGGCAACACGATCGACGTGAACCGCGCGCCGAAGGGCGACCGCCGCGGCGAGCATTTTCCGTAAGCTGCGCCACATCTCGGCAACGGCGCCGTCGCCGCGTGGCCGGAGTGCCCGCCACCGAAATCACCTCGTAGAAATCCACCCATCCTACATCGGCGAAAAAAAGCCGGCGCCGTCGTGGTGACGGCGCCGGCTCGATGCGTTGATGGTCGCCTGACTCAGTAGACGAGGCCGGTGCCCGGGGGCTTCTCGAGCGCTGCGGCAAGCGAGCGGTATTCCGCGCTGCCGGTGCCGGCGAACTGGGCGATCTTGTTCAGATGATACTCCGCCTGATCGCGGTTGCCCTGTTCGAGCTGCCAGAGGCCGTAATACTGCCAGGTGCGCACATGGTTGGGATCGGCCTTGAGCGCGCGCTCGTACCAGACCTGCGAGACCTTGTAGTCGCCGAGCTTGCGGTAGGAATAGCCGATCAGATTGGCGACGTCGGCGCGGTCGTCCTGGCCCAGCGCCTTCAACTGCTCGATCGCGCCGGCGTAGTCGTGGCGATCGTAGATCGTGGTGTAGGCCACATGATAGCCGGCCAGGAACTTCTGGTCGTCGATCGCGGAACTCTTATCCTTCTTGCCTTTCTTGGGCGCCTTGCCCTTGCCGCTGTCGGATGCAGGCGGGGACGGCTCATCGCTGCCCGAGGCATAGGCTGAGATGACGGGGCCGCCGGCAAGTGCCATCGAGAGCACCGCGAGGGTCAAAAACCGTGTCGTCTTGCTCATTCGTCGTCGCTCCTGATCGTTTCTGATCGTGCTCGGTAATTCTACACCGAAGCCTGACGACTTGAACCCCCGCGGTCTCAAAACATTCCCGGCCGGACCACGCTTTCCCGTGATCGGCGATGTTCCCGGGCCGGGCCGCCGACATGACAAAGATGTCATTCACATGAATGAACACCGTCAGTGCGCTTCAGAACCGGTTCAGCACGCCGCCCCTAAGGTCGCGTCATTGATCGGCGAGGCCGACCATCCGGCCGGAAACCTTAGCGATCTCGTGGAAGAGGAGACCACCATGTTGAAGACGATTTCCGCAGCGCTGATTGCCATGTCCGTCATCGCTGCTCCGGCGCTCGCCGCCGAACAGGGCAAGACCGTCGCTCCGGCGCCCGTGACCAAGACCGCCCCCGTCATCAAGAGCGAGCAGATCCCATCCAAGGTTCTGAACGCCAACGCGAAGATGGGCCGGCATACCCACAAGTCCTACCGTCATCACCGTCACCACAAGCACATGGGCCTCCTGAAGGTGAAGGCGCCGAAGCACGCGTCCAACCACGTCAAGCACATCAAGGCGAAGGTCGCCGTCAAGCACGTCGCGCCGGTCAAGCGCGGCTGAACCTGATCCGCAGGCGCGGTTCGATCCACATTGCCCCGGCTCGCGCCCACGGATATCAGACCCGGCCCGCCCGCCATTGCTTCCCCAATGGCGGCGGGCCGGAGCGCGTCTGCGTGGTGGAGCGTCATCAGCGACGATGCGATCAAGGCCCGGCGAGCCCCGCATTGCCGCGATAGCCGCGTTATCGCCGTCATAACCGAGTTGCGAATTCCCTTCCGGCGCCGGGCGGTCTATGAGACGCGGCCAGGGTATTAGGGGACGCTTGCTCTTGGGGATTCCAGTGAAACTGGCGGTGATGCTGCTGCTGTCGATCGGGCTGGCCGGCTGCGCCGGTGGTGACGACAATGGCAGACCGATCACCTTCACCAGCGATCGCGGCAACACCGAACAGCCGTTTCCGACCACCTACCGCGCCGAGATCCTGGCCTTCATGAAGACCTACCTGAACAATCCGGTCGGCGTCCACAACGCTGCGATCGCCGAGCCGGTGGAGCGCACGGTCGGCGGCCGGCTGCGCTACGTGGTCTGCCTGCGCTACAGCCCGAAGGACATGGACGGCACCTACCGGCCGGCCCGTGAGCGCAGCGTGCTGTTTGTCGATGGCCGGCTCGACCGCGTCATCGAGAACGCCGCCGAGCCCTGCGCCGGCGTGACCTATGCGCCGTTCCCCGATTTGGAAAAGATGTCGCCCTGAAGCGCGATCTGGACAAAACGTCGCAGCCAAGGCGGCGGCCCGGCTGCGAGCACAATCCGATCACTTTTCGCGGAGCGCTGAACCTTCCTTTAGGCATTTGCGACTTCCATTGAGCCGAAATGCGGCTGCTTAACGGGCGAAAAAACCTTCTGTGGCAAGGAACAAACGGGCGTTGTTGCGGTCCCGTCACAGTTCAGAAACTTCACAGGTGCGGCATTGCCCCAAAGCAACCCAATTGAGGTCACGTTGTTTGGTTTGGTAGCGCAACGTTAGTAACGGGGATCACTATGAAGAAGTTTTTGCTCGGCACCGTCGCCACTCAAGCGCTAGTCATTGCCGCTCTTGCGAGCCCGGCGCTTGCGGCTGACATGCCGGCCCGCACCTATACCAAGGCACCGCCCTATACCGCGCCGGCGCTCGTCTACAACTGGACCGGTTTCTATATCGGCGGCCATGTCGGCGGTGCGTTCACGGATGGCAACAACCTGACGGGCAGCGATGCGCGCTTCATGGGTGGCGTGCAGGGCGGTTTCGACTACCAGTTCGCCCCCAACTGGGTGGCGGGTATCGAGGCGCAGTACTCCTGGCTCCCCAGCTCGTCCAACACTGGCGTGCTGTTCCCGGCCGGTACGCTGGTGAGCGGCAATACCGACCAGATCGGTTCGGTCACCGGCCGCCTGGGCTACACGTGGGGTCCAACGCTGCTCTACGCCAAGGGCGGTTATGCCTGGCGCGACGGCAACAACCTCAACGCCTCGGTCGCCGGCGTGCCGGTGGGCTTCACCACCAACGGCAACCGTCAGGACGGCTACACGGTCGGCGCGGGTCTCGAATACATGTTCGCCCCGAACTGGTCGGCCAAGGCCGAATATCAGTACTACAATTTCGGCAAGACGACCTTCACGAGCGGTCCGGCCGACATCGTCGGCGCGAGCTTCCGGAACGACGAACACACCGTCAAGGTCGGTATCAACTACCGCTTCGGTTGGGGCGGCCCGGTTGCTTCCAAATACTGATCCAGACATCGTCAGTTTGTTTGATCGACGCGAAAAGGCCGGCTTCTGCCGGCCTTTTTCTTTGGGTTGATCCCCGCCAAGGCGCCCGCCGGCTGCACAAGTGCAATGCAAAAATTAATTCCTGCATTGCGCGGAACTTTCATCGTGATGCGTTATTATGCGTTCGCCGGGGCTGGTGGACAAACGAACATGCGTGGTTTTGCGTTAGGGCTGATCATATCTGCGGTCTCCATGCCGTGCCTTGCCCAGACGGTCCTGAAATCCGAACCCCTGATCCTTGCTCCCTATGAGGCTGTCCTCGTGCAGGATGCGTCCTGCCCGGAAGGCAAGGTGCTCAAGGTGACCGGCGCGATCCGGGGCCTGCATCGGCGGAAAGCCTGTATCTCGCTGGCATCCGAACAAGCTTCGCTGGTGACGGCGACGCCGTAAGGCCCAAGCCTCGCTGATGCGCGCCGGGGCCATCGACGTCACGACCTGACGCCACGCCTTCAAGGTCCGACTTCAACCTCACGAATTGAGTTTGGGCTCCAATCGCGCTTCGCGATCGGCATCGGCCTTGTTCTTGGCCGGGTCCTCGTTCGGATCGAGCTGGCAGGAGCGGATCTCGTAATCATTGTCGAGCACCGGGCGCGGCGAGGCTTGTTCCTCTTCCGAGACAGCGTCGATCACCAGGCCGGATTTCCTGGCCAGCTTCCAGACGTCGGCCTCGGTCGGGTAGGCCTTGCTCAGCTTGGCGTCCTGGTAGAACAGCGCGTACGGCATTCATCGTCTCCCCCCAACGACCGACAACGCCGGTACGGCTCAAGAGGTTTCAGCCTAATCGGGTGGCGTTCCTGTCACGGAACCGTGAGCAAATGACTAAAAATATGAATCATTTCGGTCCTTTCGAAGGAGTTCCTGAGTCCCTAACGAGAGGTAAATTCCAGGAAAAAGAATCCCCGGGACTCGTCAGGTAGAATCGCTGGATGCTCGGCGCCATGAGAGAGATTCAGACCCCTCATGAACGTATCCATGCCGCGCTAACGGTCGCGCTGCTGGCGGCCTGCGCGGCCAATCTGGCGCTGGTTTGGGCCTGGCTTTAGCCAAGCCTTCAGTGAGGCTTCGCCCGAAAACGCGGTGGCCGCCCGGCATCAGCGCCGATTGACGACCGGGGTATTCCCTCCATCATTGCCGACATAACAAGCGCCTGCCGCGACCAGTGGACAGGCCATCGCCGGGTGGAGCAAACATGATCGAAGCGCTGAAAGAGCGGGTCAACGCCGATGCCGGGCTGGTGCGGCGTGGACGGTATCTGTCGACCACGTTCCTGCTTGAGATCGGCAAGGTGGCCTGGCTGATCGCGATCCATGAGGGCCGGGTCACGGCGGTCACGAAGGGGTCGTTCGTGATGCCGTCGTGGTGTTTTGCGCTGCGCACAACGGATGAGGAATGGGACAGGTTCTGCGCGCGGCGGCCACCGCCCGGCTCGAACGATGTGATGGCGCTGATCAAGCGGCGCGCGCTGAAAGCCGAGGGCGATCTGCAGGTCTTGATGGCCAACCTGCGCTACTTCAAGGACGCACTCGCCAAGCTGCGCGCAGGCGAAGAGGTTGCGGCATGAGCGCGAGGTTCGAACCGATCGTCGGCCGTTACATGCATCTCGATCTGTTTGGCCGACCGCACCGCATCTATGTCGAGCAAGCCGGCGAGGGGACGCCGCTGCTCTGCCTGCACACGGCGGGCGCCGACGGCCGGCAATACCGCGGCCTGATGAACGATCCGCGCGTCACGCGCCATCATCGCGTCATCGCCTTCGATATGCCCTGGCACGGCAAGTCGTCGCCGCCGGCGGGCTGGCACGACGAGGAGTATCAACTGACCTCGGCGCACTACACCAGGATGATCCTCGACGTGATCGATGCGCTCGAACTCGACCGGCCGATCCTGATCGGCTGCTCGATCGGCGGCCGCATTGCGCTGCATCTGGCGCTCGAACATCCCGAACGCTTCCGCGCCATCATCGGCCTGCAGGCCGGCGCGCATGTCGATCCCTATTACGATTTGAATTTCCTGCACCGGCCCGACGTGCATGGCGGCGAAGTCGCAGCCGCCATCGTCTCGGGCCTCGTCGGCCCCGATGCGCCGGAGCGGGAGAAATGGGAGACGCTGTGGCACTACATGCAGAGCGGCCCCGGCGTGTTCAAAGGCGATTTGTATTTCTACAAGATCGACGGCGATATCCGCGCGCGCGTCGCCGAGATCGACACCAAACGCTGCCCGCTGTTCCTGTTGTCCGGCGAGTACGACTATTCCTGCACGCCAGAGGAGACGCTGGCCGTGGCGAAAAGCATTCCCGGCAGTGAGGCCACCATCATGACAGGCCTCGGCCATTTCCCGATGAGCGAGAATCCGGGGGAGTTCTTAAAGCACCTGCTGCCGGTGCTGGAGAAGATCGGCGGGCGGTGACAGCCTCATGCAACGCTGCGGTCCTCTCCTGCTTGCGGGGAGGTGAAGGCAAAATGACTACTTGCCTGAGCGCGGCAGCTCGCCATTGTCGCGGATCGCGGCGCGCACCTTGTCCATGGTGGAGCTGCAATACTCTTCGCGCTCGCGCAGGAAGCGTTGCTGGTTGGCACGGAAATTCGCAACCCGCGCCCGCACTTCCGAACTGAAGTCGCCACGGATGTCGAGCTTGGCGAAATGCGGCAATGGCGGGACCTCGACAACCATCACCGCGGCGGCTGGAGCCGGCGCTGCGGCGGGAGGGACCTCGATCACGGTGGGCACAGGCATCGGTGGCGCGGCGGTAGCCGGCGTCACCGCCTGCGAGACCACCGGTGGCGCAGCCATCAGCGCCTCGGCGTCGGGCCGTTTGCCCGTCACTGACTGCACGAAAGCCATTGTCTGCGCGATCAGGAGATCGCGTTCCTTCATCCACTTCATGGCACACCTTGAGCGGGCTGGAGTGCAGCAAAGCAGCTCTGCGGAATCAAGCGTTTATCATGATGATGGTTGACGAAGACGCTGGTTTTGCCGGTAGGGTGACAAAACGGTTACACCACCTGAGCGGGTGAGCCTGGCGGATGAGGGCTGGTGATGGAGCGGAGTACCGCTGCCGCTGCGCCACTTTGGATAGCCGGGGGCCCGGCCCTGATTCGACCTCGAACCGCGGCCTAGTGGGCCAGGGTTTCGACCTTCTCGGCCGTGCGGGCCTCGATCAGGTCGGCATAGCGGCCGTACTCCTCGGCCATTTCGAGCAGCTTCTCGCGCACCACCGTATCGGTGACCTGGCGGGCCAGCCGTTTGGCCTGATCGGATTGGAAGCGGTAATGTGCTGTGTCGGACATAGTGCACCTCACAAATAGGTAAGGGCCACTCCGCAAAGGTTCATTGACGGGCGCGTGAGCTGCGCGGCCCGCTGCCGAAAATCTCATCGGGCGGGTTGCGGCTGCTTCAATGCCTGGAGCGTCGTCTGCATGTCCTGCACCCCGTCGTAGATCTCCCTTATCCTCTTGTTGGCATCGGCGGATGAGAGCGTCTGTATCTCGACCCTGTTGAGCCTGGCCGTGATCTCAGCGAGTTGCGCCGAGGTCCTTTTCAGGAGGTCTTCCTGCTGCTCGCTCCATTGGCCTGCCTCGGTGCGGAAGTCGATTTGAGACGCCTGTGAACGTTCAATCAGCGCACGCCGTTGAATCTCCGACATGCCTATGGCGACCGCATTGAGGATGACCAGTGCGATCAGGATGATTCGAGTGTCGAGCCGCATGTCTGATATCCCCCGCGAGTTTGCCAGCATGCCGAATCCATCCTTCGGCGAAGGTCCAGCCGATTATACAACTCGGGGGATTAATACGCAGCCTTGGCGGCCGTTCGGCATCAGGGATGGCTGTGCGACGTCATTGTGCGCTGGCGGGAGCCCCGGCCGTTTTGGAGATGTGGTGCCAGTTCTGAGGGCTTTACTGCAGGCTTTGCGAGCCTGGCCCGGTCAAGGGGGAGCCGAGGCCCTGGTCCTCACGGACCTCGACATCGAACCAGCCCATCTCCTTCAGCTCGCGTGCCTTTTTCTCGGCAGCGTCCTCGCTGTCGCGCTTCAGAACGATCTGGCTGGTGCCGTCCCGCGCAAGGATGAAATAGGTCATGGCTTCAAGTCCACCCGCAGCCAGCGTACACGGCTTTTGGCGGCGAGAACAAGAAACATTGCGAAATTGCGGGATCTTACGGGGAGGCTCCCACGAATCCTGCCAACGCGTGGCGCGGATTGCTCCACGGCCTCAAGCCGCGCTCCCTTCGACGGAAGGCAGGTTGACATTCCGCTGCGATCATTGCCCGCTACAACTCGCTCCCAGCCGGGATGAAAACATGAGTGCAAGTGCACGAGAGTTCGTCGATTTCTGGATCGAGAACAGCGTCCACGCCGCCGAGCAATATCGCGCACCGGGCGCATCGCAGGACGTGGCCGAGCTGACGCGAAGGTGCATCGAAATGGCCAGAGGCCAGGGCATCACCGAGCAGGCGATCCGCGACGAGGTCGGCGACCTCGGCCAATATATCCGGAGCAGGTTGAACGCGGCGAACAAGGCCGAGTCCGGTCGCAGCAAGTAGCTGTTGACTCATTGTTCATGATTTGTTCTTATGTTGCTCGTCCAGCAAGGAGAGCACCATGGACAACCGCATCAACGAACTCGGCAAGCAAATCAGAGCACTAAGGGTGAGCATGATGGAGGCCGAGGCCATCATGCGCGAGCAGGTCAACCGGGACGAGGATTGCTCCTTCGTGGCCGGAGACATGCTCAAAATGCGCACGGTGATGAGCCGCCTTGTCGAGGAACGCGCCGTGCTCGGCGACCGTGAGCCGATCCTGGTCAACGGCGGCTTCGTTTCGCGGCGTCCGAAAGCGGACAGGTCCGTTGTCGTCCCGCCGTTCAAGCGCCGCCTGATGCCCGCTGTGCAACTTGCCCGCTGAAGAGCTGGAAATCCTGAAGCTTGCGGGCGCGACGGCGTGAATTTGGTTCGACCGCGAAGGCGCTCAGGCAATCGGGGCTCTGGGTCGTTGAGTGGTGCCGGCTGAGGGGATTGAACCCCCGACCTTCAGTTTACAAAACTGCTGCTCTACCGCTGAGCTAAGCCGGCGAATGGTTGGGATTTGCTGGCTCGCATAGCAGACTTGCCGGGCGAGGGCCAGAACCAGAAGTGAGGCCGGGGAGGTGGCGTGGCCCCCGGGCCGGGCAAGAAAAAAGGCGGCACTCGGGGCCGCCTTTCCGTTGCAACATTGTTGGTCGGGTTACTGGCAGGGATGCTGCAGGCCGTCGTCGCCGCGGAGCCAGGTGCCGGGGGTGCAGACGAAGCCGTTCAGCCGGGCGTAGTCGGCGCTGCCGCGTGCATAATAGCCGCCGGGCGCATAGTCCGGGCCGCCGAAGGGAGCGGTAGCGATCGCGGTGGCCGTTCCGACGGCGCCGCCGACCACACCGCCGACAACATCCGCCGCGACGTCGGCAGGACCGGGATCGTAGCGGTTATAGCTGTCTTGCCAGGTCTGATCTTGCCAGGTCTGATCTTGCCAGCTCTGATCCTGCCAGGTCTGATCTTGCCAGTTGGGATCCTGCCGATAGGCGCGGCGGTGATAGCGGGCGTCTGGGCCATAGCCGGGCCGCATCGTCTCGCAATTCCCGTAAGCATCGACGCTCGAACAGCGGGCCGGGCCGTTGATCACCTGTTGCGCCATCGCGGGGGTTGCGAGCGCCGAGGCAAGCAGGGCGGCGGCGCCAATAACCTTGAACTGCGTCACGTGAAATCTCCTCTGTCGTCATGTGCTGAGCTAATCTCGCGGTCCGACGCCCGTTCCTGTTCCGCCTTGTCTTGCGTTCAAACCGATGTGAAGTTCCACCCGTTCCGCTTGATGAGAATTTGCATGAGGACGCGCGACATCGACTACCACTGCGGCGACACCCACCTGCGCGGCTATCTCGCCTTCAAGGACGCAAGCGGAAAGCGCCCCGGCCTGCTGGTGTTCCACGAGGGGCTCGGGCTCGGAGATTTCGCGATGGAGCGCGCGCGCAGGCTGGCCGAACACGGCTATGTCGCGCTCGCCGCCGACATGTTCGGCGAGCGGCGGCAGGCGGCCAATCTGGAACAGGCGACAAGGCTGATCGGTGCGCTTCGCACCGAACCGGCGACGCTGCGCGCCCGTGGCCGCGCCGCGCTTGCAACGCTGGCGGCGCTGCCCGAGGTCGATGCCGGGAAATGCGCTGCGATCGGATTTTGCTTCGGCGGGACTGTCGTGCTCGAACTCGCGCGCGACGGCGCTGACCTCAGGGCCGTCGTCAGCTTCCACGGCGTGCTCGCGACCAAGCTGCCGGCGGCAGCGGGCGCGGTGAAGCCGAGCGTGCTGGTCTTGAGCGGCGCCGAAGATCCGCTGGCGCCGCCCGATCAGGTCGCGGCTTTCGAGGACGAGATGCGCGCGGCCAACGTCGCCGACTGGCAGGTGATCAGCTACGGCAACACGCTGCACGGCTTCGCCAACCCGGCCGCCGACGGCTCGATTATGCGCTCGGCACTCTACAACGCGCAGGCCGACCGCCGCTCCTGGGCGGCGATGCATGGCCTGCTTGACGAAGTGCTGGCCTGACAGGATCGACGGTCTGGTGAACGGTTCCTGATCCTGCTCCCCTGCAATTGACCGAACGTTGATGCTTACGCGTTAGGCTTACCGGCAGTTCGACGCGCGGCCTTAACCCTTGCGCCGACGCCTTGGACTAGGCTGTGACGTGAACAATCGGGACGTTGGGTGACATGCGCTTTGGCGTCGCACTGGCCGTACTGGCTGCCATGAGTTCGACGGCCATGACTTCTACAGGATGGGCCGGCGGCGGCTTCGACATCGTCGTGCCCAGTCGACCGGGTGTGCCCATCATCATCAACGGTGTCGATGCCTCCTACGCCGTGGTCGAAGGCGAAACCGGCCTTAGCCTCAGCGAGCCGATGCAGCCGACCGTCTATGGCGGCCGCGCCATCGATGCGGAGCCGAATGTCGGCCATTATTATCCGAGCATGGGCCACATGCCCGGCTACGGCCGCCTTGAGATCGAGCCGCCGGCGAACCGCCGCTTGCCGCAGCCGGCCGAGAGCTATCACCAGTCATGGTCGGCGCAGTCGGCGCCGCTGCCGGCGCAGTCCAACGTTCCCGTCGATCCGCCGCCGGTGATCTACGCACCGCAGTTCAACGGTCGGCAGCAGCAGCCGGGTTCTAATCCAGGCCAGCGGCCGCCGCGCCCCAGGATTCCCCAATAAACGTCGAGAAGCCCAAGAAGCCTGAAGCCAACGAAAACAACACCTACAGGAGAGAGTAATGCGTCGAATGATCACTGGACTGATTGCGGCCGTGGCCGTGATGGTCGCCGCGCCCGCGATGGCGTGCGGCTTCAATCCCTGCGGCGTGCCGGTCTATTCCGCGCCCGTCGTGAATTACGGCTACGGCTACGGTTACGGCTATTCCGGCTGCAACCCCTGCGGCGGTGGCGTGGCCGAGCGCCTGCCCGATCCGGACGCGGCTTACCCGGATCAGGGGCAGCAGTATTATTATATCAACCAGGGCCCGACCTACACCGGTCCGGGCAATTGGGCGCCGCGTCCGTACTATCGTGAGGGCTATGGCCGCCCGTATTCCGGCTATCGCCACTACGGCTATGGCTATCGCCACTACGGCTATCGCCACTACGGCTACGGCGCGTACCATCACTATCGTCCGCACTACGGCTACCGTTACGGCTATGCGCCGCATCACGCCTACGCGCCGTATCACTACGGCCATCCCGTGCTGCGCCGCTACTACTGAAGTCCGGCGATCGGCTGAGGAGATCAGCGCCCGTTCGCATCACGCGAGCGGGCGCTTTCTCGCAGGGGTGCACTGCAAAATACCGAAAACAACCCCATGCAAAGTAGCCGGCGAGCTGTCGGCGGCCGGCGTCGACATGATAATTTGACACGTCGGGCAAATCAGCGGCATTATTCCATTATTCCGAAATCGCGCAGGCGCCCTGCGCCAGCTGCGATTGTCCTGCGCAAGCGGGAGAGGTGGACCGAGTTCGCGACGCTGCTACGTCATCAGCCCCAGCCGGCTTGCGCCGATATAGAGCGCAAGCACCGCTGCGTTCGAGACGTTGAGGCTCTTGATCTCGCCGGGCATGTCGAGGCGGGCGACGACGCGGCAGGTCTCGCGGGTCAATTGCCGCAAGCCCTTGCCTTCGGCGCCGAGCACCAGCGCGAGCGGCTGCTGCAACTCCACCTTGCCGAGATCCTCCGTACCCTCGCTGTCGAGGCCGACGGTCATGAAGCCGCGGTCGTTCAGCTCGTTCAGCGCCCGCGCCAGATTCTGCACCGTGACAACAGGCACCAGCTCGAGCGCGCCGGAGGCGGACTTTGCCAGCACGCCGGTCGCCTCCGGGCTGTGCCGCGCGGTGGTGACGATCGCCTTCACCGCAAAGGCCGCGGCCGAGCGCAGGATGGCGCCGACATTGTGCGGGTCCGTGATCTGGTCGAGCACCAGCACGATGCCCTCCAGCGCCAGCGTGTCGATGTCGGGCGAGGGCAGCGGATCCGCCTCCGCCAGCAGGCCCTGATGCACGGCATCCGGGCCGAGCCGCTGGTCGATTGCGCTGGGCCGGACGATCTCCGGTTCGACCCTTGTATCGAGGTTCTCGTCCGCGAGCCGCCTGGCGGCGTTCTCGGTGAGGTAAAGCTTGCGGATCTGGCGTTCCGGGTTAGCGAGGGCTGCCGCCACCGTGTGCCAGCCATAGAGAATCACCGACCCGTCGGAACCGGATTCACGCTCCCGCTGGGACGGCGGGCGGGCGAATTTCCGCCCTTTTTCGAATGGTTTAGCCCCGCCGCGGCGGAAATTGGGCTTGCGGTCGCGATCGCTCATCTGAGGCTTGTCTCATGGCTCCCGGATATTGGCAATTTAACCGGCAAAATAGGCGGCCCGCTTGGTTGACTTTGGCCGGTCCCTTCGACCATAAACGGCCCCGACCGCGCACCCGTCACTGGGCCTGCGCGGTTATCAGCGTCATCTCGATGACCCGGTCCGCCGCCACTCGTGCGGCTGGGATCTGGCGCTGTTGGACGGGGGAGTGTCCCGAGTGGCAAAGGGAGCTGACTGTAAATCAGCCGTCTTATGACTTCGAAGGTTCGAGTCCTTCTTCCCCCACCAGCCTTCGCTCGCTTCGCGAGCTTCGGCTAGGCACGCCCGGAAAACTCTATCGTAGCGACATGCAGCGGGACGGTCTTCCTTGGCTGAATCGTCGTCGATGCGTTCGTCGTTGCAGAGATTACGCGGTGGACGTCTTCGAAGAACCTCTCCCGCTCGCCCACCTGTTCCGCACACTGCCTAATGTACCGGCGACACCGCACATCGGCTATGTCGCCGAGGACTTGTACGGCGACAGTGCCCGCGCGATCGCCGGGTGGCTCGGCCAGACCTGACGGCCATGGAAAGATGATCCCGCTATCGAACGCTCGTCGCGAGCAACCCCTCCGCCATCATGCGGAACGCGGCGATCGCCTTCGGTAATCTTGCCCGTGGCTCGGGTCCGGCGGCGACCCACAGCGCTGCATTGAAGGCAGCGCCGCTCAACAATCGCGTGGCGGCGTCGGCGTCGACGGTCCTGACGACCCCGTCCGCGATCAGCGCAGAAAGCCGTGCCCTTATGGAGGCGAGGCAGGCGCTGGTGCTTGGCCATTCCGATGGGTCGCCCAGATAGGCCGGGCCGTCGAGCAGGATGATCCGCTGGATCTCCGGCTCGAGCGCCATCTCGATATGCGCGCTGGCCTCCGCCAGCAGGCTCTCCCAAAGGTCGGGCGCCTTTGCGGCCGCCTGTCTGGCGCGTGCGGCCATCTCGCCGTCGACTTCGGCGACCACCGCGCCAAGCAACCCGAGCTTGTCGCCGAACGCATGGTAGAGCGCACCCCTGGTCAACCCAGCGGCCGCGGTCAGGTCGTCCATCGAAGCCGCGGCGTAGCCGCTGGCCGCGAACGCCGCGCGCGCGGCTCCCACCAGCTTGACGCGGTTCTCTTCCATCGTCTCGGCGCGACTTCGCCTCACCACAGCGTGTACTCCAACATTCGCATACGAGCCGTATTTGAGTTGACAAGATCGAGTGAGGCGCTCACATACGTAGCGTATTTAAATGTGGTCGGGCTGACACAATATCCAGCCCGCGAGCCGTTAAAGCGGCGCTTCCTCAACTCCGAGCTGAGGAAGCGACCACGGTGGAGAAGCAGATGTTATCGCAAAGGACCGTCCTCGTGACCGGCGCCAACGGTTACATCGGCAACGCGGTGGCCAAGGCGTTCGCCCGGGCCGGCTGGCGGACCTACGGGCTGGTGCGCAGGGAGGACGCGACCGGCGATCTCGCACGTAGTGAGATACAACCAGCCGTCGGCACCGCCGGTGTGGCCGCCCTCGACGGTATCGGCGACGTCACCTTTGACGTGGTGGTCTCCAACACCGAGGATCGGACCGATCCTTCCGGCCATCTGGCGGCCGTGCGGGTGATGTTGGACGAGGCCGTCGTCCGCAGCGAGGCGGCAGGGCGTCGCCCGCTGATCATGTTTTCGAGCGGCTGCAAGGACTATGGTGCGATGGCGCGCAAGCACGGTGATCCCGCACTTGCCCCGCATACCGAGGAGAGCCCGCTCGCTCCTCGCAACTTCCTGATCCCACGCTGCACTTTCGGTGCCCGGCTTCTCGACAAGGCTGAGTCGTCGTTCGATGCCATCGTGCTGCGGCCGACGATCGTCTACGGTCTTTCGTCGAGCTACTACGGCGCCTTGTTCCACCTCGCGGCTAAGAGCCGCGATGTGCTCACGATCGTCGGTGATCCCGATGCGGTGATGCACTCCTGCCACGTCGACGACTGTGCGGACGCTTATGTATTGCTCGCCGAGCATCCGGACCGGAATGCGATTGCGAACCAAGCCTACAACATTTCGAACCGCCATTATGAGACTGCGCGCGAGATCGGAGAGGCGCTGGCCCGCTCCTACGGATTGAATCTGACCTTCGAGGCGCCGGATCACGACGGGGCGGCCGGCGACGCCGCTCGGCTCTTCAACTTCTGGCAGTGGGTCGGGTCCGACAAAATCAGGTCGGCGACGGAATGGCATGAGAAGCGCGCGTCCTTCGCCGACGGCATCGATCAATATCGCGCCGCCTTTGAGGCCAACCTGCCGACAGCACGCCTCAAGACGAATGCACGTGATGCAAGGAGCAGACCATGAAAGCTGATCGTGAAGCCATATTCCCGGAAGGTGGACGGGCCCTCTACGACAAGCACCGCTATTCGGCTGCCATCCGCTCGGGCGACATGCTGTTCGTGTCCGGACAGGTCGGCGCTCGCGAGTACGGCTCTCCGGAGCCCGACTTTAAGAAGCAGGTCGAGTTGGCGCTTGAGCGGCTGCAAGCCGTGCTCGATGCGGCCGGCAGCAGCTTCGGTGACGTGCTGGACGTGACCATGTTCTTCACGAACCCGGAGGCGCAGGCGGAGACGGTCATTACCGCCTACCAGAAGGCGTTCGACCAGACGCCGTACCCCGCCGTGACTGCGGTCGGCGTGACCTACCTTTCGGGGTTCGACTTCGAGATCAAGGTCATCGCGCGCTCACCCCGCGGAACCGAGTGACCGGACATCGCAGCGGGCCGGGAGTCCGTCCAGGCGGCCGCGTGCCTCACGTCTGGACGCCTCGACCATGACCATCGCGAAGATGCTCCGATCGCTCCCACTGATACTCGTCGCGGGCGCAACGATCGCCGCCGACCCTAAACCGGAGAGAAAGATGTCATCCGAATCGCCGAAAGCCGCCGCCGCACAGGTAGCCCATCACAATCCCTCCTTCCTCTGGGACATGTCCGCGGGGGGGGTCGCACAGATCAGCGTGGCAGAATCCGGCCGGTTGGCCTTCCTGTCGGGCCAAGTCGCAGGAGCGCCCGATGGCGCACCAATGCTGCCGGACCTCACCGCCCAGGCCCATATCGTTGCCGCCAACCTCAAGAAGGCGCTGATCGAGTTGGGCGCTTCTCCAGACGATGTCGTCATGGTCCGGCTCTACGTAGTGAACGCGACGACCGACCGTTTCCAACAAGCCCTCACGGCTCTTCGGGATACGTTCAACGGCGGCAAGCCGAGCGTCACCACGATCGGCGTGCAGGCGCTGTACACGCCGGACTACCAGCTCGAAGTCGAGATGGTCGTCCGAGTGCCTTGATTATTAGCCCCGCGTTCACCGGTAGATCGAGCCTGACCGAAATCCCCGCCGGGGCCGCTTCTACTCAAGCAGGTATCGATATGGCTGAGACTCGCCTTGAACATGTGAGCCGCGTGGGTTTGCGGTTGGCTATGGTGGTGAAGCTATTTGGCAAGGGCGATTGAAACTAGAGCCGACCGGCGCGAACCGGCGGGCGGCTGGTCGACCGCGATCGCAGCTGGGCAGTGTCCTTGAACACGGCTCGGGCCAGCTCGATCGTGCGTCGATCCTCGTCGGCGAACTGACGCTCCACGTCATCGTCCTGCCACTCAGTAAGCAAGGCGGCCTTGGCCTGCAGCGCCGCGGCGGTCGTCGCGGGCGCCGCGACCATCTTAGCGAACGCCGCGTCGATGAGCTCTTGGTGCTGCTCCTGGGCCACCGCGATGCTGTCACAGCGCCGCTTGATGTCGTCGGGCGCGAAGTCGTTGCGGGTAAGGTGCGGGCACTGCTCTAAATTGCCCTTAAAGCTCAATGCAGGATTTAATCCCGCACCGGCGCGTAATCCATTGGGAGTTATGCGCAATACGACATCTTCTTCCCCCACCAGCCTTCGCTCGCTTCGCGAGCTTCGGCTAGGCACGCCCGGAAAACTCTATCGTAGCGAAGTGAGCGAAGGCTGCCGCGCCGAAGCCCAAAGGGCGCAGGCGGGCTGTATCGGCAAGCTTGGTCGTGCGTCAGCGAGCTTCGGCTAGGCACCTAAGACTACATGGCAGACGGGCGACAGGTCGCTATCGCTTGCCGCGCTTGGTCTTTTGCTGGGGTGGCGGGGCGGCCTGGGGCGCGGCGCTCTCCGCATTCGCCGAAGCGAGCGCGTCAACCCGCGCACTGAGTGCGCCCAGCTGGTCGGACTGCAACTTTTGGTCGCCTCGTTGAGCAGAGACATTTTGCTGCACGCCATTGATCTGGTCAGCAAGTTTCTGCTGGTCAGACTGAATTCCCTGCACGGCCTGCTGCAGCGATGCCAGGGTTTGCTTGATTTGCTCGATCGCCGGGTCCGGAGGAGGAGGCGACAACTCGGCTTTTTGTTGGGGGGTTGCCGACTTGGTTCCGGCATCATGGGAAACCCAAAGGAAGCCGCCGGCGACGAGGACGGCTACGAGTGCGACGACCAGCCATGGTGCTGACGATCGCCGTTGACGCGTGTCGGCGTGCGTTGAAGGGTCGGTCATGGTGATTGCTTCCCCGATTGCGGTGCAATCAAGCCTAACGAACCAATGTGGGGTTCGTTCCGCACGGCCGGTCCCACTCGCCAGCTAACTGTCCGTCGGGAGTGGCTTCGGAAAAGCCTAGGCTGCGCCCCGTGCAACGAGGCGCAGCCTCCGAAGGCGTTGGCGATGGGACGCGAGCGATCAGTGCGCGTTGTCGCCGCGGCCGTCGTCGTCATCGAAGAAATCGTGGTCGCCGCCCGGCTTGAACTGCGGATCGACGCAGGCAAAGTTGTTCGCGTCATTGGTCATGCCGCTGCCCTTGTAGGCCGGAATCTGCGGGTAAGGGCATAGCGGCCGGGTGCCTCCGGTCGGGAAGTAGATCGCGACCCGTGAGTCGAATGGCGGCCCGGCCGGGTAGGGCGAGGCCGTGTTGGTGTTCGCCGCCACGATGCGCTCCGGAGCGATGCCCTTCTCGACCCAGTTCGTGATCGCGTCGAGCTCGTTTCCAGCGAAGTCGGTGGTAGCAGCGCCGCCACCGCAATGGGCCATGTTCGGCACCATGAACAGCCGCGCAAACTCCGGGGCCCGGCCGCTCATCTGCTGGTTCATCCTGCGGTACCAGCGGGCGATCGACGCGCCGGAGAAGATGCCGTCATTGACCGACGAGGAGACGATCAGCTTGCCGCCGCGCTGCCTGAACGGCCGCAGGTCGGTCGCAACAGCCGCCATGAAGTCCATCGAGCTTTCAGGATAGGCCTCGGTCCTGCTGAAAATCTTCGGCGCGTCGGTATCGAAGCTGAAGTGGAACACGAAAGCCTCCTGGCCGGTCGGCCCGTTGACCGGCGTGACGACGGGAGGGGTCTGGAAGACCATCGGGAGCGCACCAGCGCCGAGCGTCAGGTTGATCGCGGTGTTGACGCTTGGCACCGGCGCGGTGACGACGTTCCAGAAGCCCCAGCCGGCGCCGGGCGCGGTCGGCGGCGTCCAGATGCCCGCATCCCAGAACCAGTTCGAATAGAGCCGCTGGCCTTTTGAGTTGACCGGCCCGGTGTAGATCTTCTTCAGCGTATCGACTTGCGTGCTGGTCAGGCAGGTGCCGCCATGCGGCGTGCTGCCGTGCGAGCCGCTGCCGCAGGTGTAGCTGGCGAGCGCCGGGTACACCTTCCTGGCCGTGCAGGCGTGATAGTTGTCGATGATGCCGTCGACCAGCCCGTCGAGCGCATCGCAGACGCTGAGGATTGCGGCCGAGGCCACCTCCAGGTCCTGGGAGGGAAAAGTACTCGGAATGAACGGCTGCCCGTTGATGTCCGTAGAGGTGGCGAGCTTGCCAAGCGCTTGCTCGTTCCAGGCCTCCGCAAGTCCGGCCTGCGGCAGGTTGAAGCCGGGATTTTGCGAAATCACGCCGTCGAACAGCGAGGGAAATCTCTGCGAGGCGACCATCGCGTCGCGGCCGCCGTTCGAGCATCCCATGATGTAGGAATAGACGGTGTCGAGACTGTAATAATAGGAGATGATCTGCTTTGCGACCGTCGCCGTCTTCTCGATGCCGTTGTAGCCGTAGTCGCGGCGCGCCTGGGCGTCGATGGCGAAATGCTGCGAGCCGCCGGCATTCGCATCATCGTCCTGATAACCCCCGACCGCGTTGCTGGTGCTGTCCTCATGGCCGCCGTCGTCGGCCGCGACCGCCCAGCCTTGTCCGAGCTCGACGCCGGCCGAGCCTTGCGGGTCGCTTTGCAGGCTGCCGTCGGTGCCGCCGCCGCCCATCATCTCGAAGCGGCCGTGCCAGGTGTTCGGCAGGTTGAGGGCGAAGCCGATGGCGTAGGTGAAATGATCCGGATCCTGCGTGCTGGTGCGCTTGTTGATGACGCCGATCACGTTGCAATAGCCCGACTTCTGCACAGCGCTCAGGATCTGGGTGTTGGCGATGTTGAGGCCGGTGAGGCCGGTGCAAGACGAACGCGGGGCGACACCGCCCGGCGGCAGTCCTTCCGATGCTTGTGCGACGACTGCCCAGCCTGCAACGATCGTCGACACCAACAATAGTCGTTTCATGTCAGTCCCTCCCTGGTGATGAAAATTGATTGCCGGACCAGCGGCTATCCGTGCTCGTGACGGTGCACGAGATCATCTTGCCGCAGCGCATCACGACGCGCTCATCGGCGTCCACCTTTGATGGAAACACGGATGTTACCTCCCTTGGAGTCTTCCTTGGACCGGCTCGTGATGCGGCAGGTTTTCGCAATCCTTGCGCGGCGATGTTGTCTTGTCAACATGGATTCGAAGCCGGTGGCGTCATGCAACCTCTCGTGGCATTTGCATCCAGCAAGGCTGGCGCCGCTCCGTGATGCGGGGGGCGGGATAGACTCACGCCCTCGAATCCCCGATCCTCGGATCGCGGGCTTGGGACACAGGCTTGGGAAAAATTGATGTCGATGGAGCCGGAGAAGACAGCCGTCAGGAAGCGGACCGCCAAGCGACCGCGCCGCGCTGCACGCGTGGCGAAGTCGTCACGTCCGCCGCCGCGCGCGACGCATGCGGAAAAGCCGGCGCGGACAAAACCGCCGGCCTTACCGCTGGCCTTGGGTGACCTGTCGCATTTGCTCGGCTATCGCCTCCGCCGGGCCCAGCTTTGGGTGTTCAAGGATTTCGGCCGGCAATTGTCGGCCTTTGAGATCAGCCCGGCCCAGTTCTCCGTGCTCTGCGTGATCGAAGCCAATCCCGGCGTCAACCAGCTTGCGATTGCGCAACTGCTGTCGATCGAGCGGGCCGGGCTGGGCAGGCTGGTGGATCATCTGGAGGCGCGCGACCTGGTGCGGCGCACCGCATCGACGATCAACCGGCGTTACTACGTGCTCTTTCTGACCGACCAAGGTGCGGCGCTGCTGGGCCGGATCAGGCCGGCGGTCGCCGAAAACGACAGAAGGCTCGCCGCCAAGATCGGACCGCGTGCCTACCGGGAATTGCTGCGGGCGTTGTCGATCTTCCTGCAGGAGGCCTGAGGGCCGGACCCTAAATGAGAAAGTTCATTCTACTCGTCGTCTACCTCCTCATGATCGCGGCAGGTTCCTGGGCGATGTACGATTGGCTCGTCCTGGGCGGCAGAGGCCGCCTCGTGAAGGGCATGAGCTTACTAGCAGGGCTTGGCCTCTATCTTGTGTGGATGGACTTTCTGTCTCCCAATCGGGAGCAGTTATGAAGGCAAAAGCGGAATTCGCTCGATCGGCGTGTGCCTGAGAATGCGAGTTCGCCACGCCCGTCAGGGCGAGACCCATGAAAGCGCCAGCAGCGAGAGCAGCAGCGTGGGCGGCATCACCACGATACCGAGCCGCAGGAAGCGGAGCGCGCCGACATGCTCGCCTTCACGGCGCAGTGCGATCAGCCACAGGATCGTCGCCAGCGAGCCGGTCACCGAAAGGTTCGGACCGAGGTCGACGCCGATCAGGATCGCGCCGGTGATCTGATGCGAGGTCTGTGCGGCCTGCGTGGTGGTCGCAGCGATCAGTCCCATCGGCAAATTGTTGATCAGGTTCGAGGCTGTTGCTGCGATGATGCCGGCGCTCCAGGATGTCGCCTGCGGCGAGCTGGCCGCCGCCTGCTTCAGCATATCCGCGAGCGCGGGCAGCACGCCGGTATGGTTGAGGCCTTCGACGAGAATGAAGAGGCCCGCGACCAGCGGCAGCACCGACCACGACACATCGCGCAACACCGACAGTGGCGACTTTCGCCTGAGCAGCAACACGATCGCGGTGACGATGGCGCCGCAGGCGAAGGTCGGCAGCCCGAGATCGCGACCGAGCGCAGACGCTGCGAGCAGAACGATCGCGGTGGCTGCAATGCCGACGGCGACGATCGCGGCACCCCGTGTCAGGGCAACCGGGGTCTCGTCGCTATCGACACGTCCCGCGAGGCTGTTGCGCTGGCTGAAACGGAGCAGAACGAAGGTGGCGACGATCGCAACCACTGAGGGTAGCGCGAAGTAATGCAGCCATTCCAGCAGCGTCGGCATCCGCGGGCCGAACACGACGAGGTTGGCCGGGTTGGAGATCGGCAGCACGAAACTCGCCGCGTTGGCAATGAACGCGCAGACGAACAGATAGGGCAGCGGCTCGACCTTCGCGGCGCGGGTCGCGGCATAAACGGCGGGCGTCAGCACAACAGCGGTGGCGTCATTCGACAGGAAGATCGTCACCAAGGTGCCGACGGCGTAGACGATCGCAAACAGCCGTGACGCCGAGTGGCGCGACCGCCGCACGGCCTGGACGGCGAGCCAGTCGAACAGCGCTTCCTTGCGGGCCACCTCGGCGAGCAGCATCATGCCGATCAGGAAGAAATAGACGTCGATGCCCTTGCCAGCGGCTGCGACCGCGTCTCGCCACGGCAGCAGGTCGAAAGCGACCAGCAGCACCGCGCCGGTCACCGCCCAGATGTACTCGGGCAAATTCCAGGGCCGGGCGACGACGCCGAGCGTGGCGAGGCCCGCAATGCCCCAGGTCGCAGTGGTCGATCCCAACATCAGGCTGCTCCGGCGCCGGCAACGGCGGCAGCGCGTTGTGGCCGTCCGGATGCGCCTGCGCAAGCCGGCTTGAGCAGTGGGCTGAACATGACCCACAGGGAGACCGACACGGCGGCGAAGGCGCCGAGAATGACGAACATCGGGCCGTAGCCGAGCTCCTGCGCGATCCAGCCGCCGATCGCCGGGCTGAGCGAGGCGCCGATGCCCTGAACCGTCATGACGGCGCCCTGGCCGGCGTTGACGCGGCCGGTGCCATTGAGGATTCGCGCCACGAGACCAGGCACCGCGACGCTCTGCAGGCCCGCGCCGACGCCATCAAGGATCTGCACCGGATAGACGCCCGATTTGTTCAGCAGCCACGCAGCGATCACGCCGCGGATCGGAAGTGCGGCGAACGATACCAGCAGTACGAGCCAATAGCCTTGCTTCTCGGCCATCCGCATCGCGACAAGTGAGGTCAGGATCATCGTGCCCTGGGCGATCACGATGGTCGTCGCGACGAAACTCGCGGGGTCGGCATGCTTGTCGGCGACCACGGCGAGGCCATACAGCGGCAGCATCGCCGCGTTGCCGAGATGGAAGAACAGCAGCGCGGCGGCGAGGATGAGCAGCGGCTTCGATTGCACCAGCACCTGAAGCCCGCTGACCTTGTCGTGCGCCTTGTCCTGCCGATCCAGTCCACGCGCCGCGTCGTCGTCGATGGCGTCACTTGGGATCAGCAGCACCGAGATGATGGAGAGCAGGCCGAAGGCGGCCGCGAGCCAGAACACGGCCGTAAAGCCGTACAACCAGCCAAGCAGGCCGGACAATCCGGCGCCGACCATGTTGCCGGCGTGATTGAACGCCTGATTTCTGCCGTTCTGGCGATTGAATCCGGCCTGACGGACGATGCCGAGGGTGATGCCGGCGACCGCCGGCCCGATCGCGGCACCCGCGATCGCGGTCGCGACCTGCGAGGCCGCAACCAGCCAGAATTGCTGCGACAGCAGCACGATGCCCGATGCAATGACGGTGCAAATGCCGGGGGCGATCACGAACAGCTTCTTGCTGCGTGTGGCATCGATCAGGGCGCCTGCCGGGGTCGTCATCAACATGCCGGCGACGCCGCCTGCGGTCATCACGGTGCCGATCCAGCCGCTCTGCCAGCCATGCGCGAGCAGGAACACGCCGAGGAAAGGGCCGATGCCCGCCTGCATGTCCGCCATGAAGAAGTTCAACGCCAGCAGCGGCGCGAGCGCTTTGTGCTGTCGCGACGCATCGGCCGTCATGCGGATGCTCCCCGCGCCAGGTTCAGGCACAGCGCAAGCCGATCGAGGATAGAGCGGGGAGAAAGCAGAGCGCGCGCCTGGCCTTGATGGAGGTGTGGCTAAAACGCCCCCGGTTCCCTATGGTTCCCGGCATCAAATGCTCGCCCTGCCGCGCAACAGGAAGTGTCGCGGGTGCGGCCGTTTGAAACGGGGGAACGGTCGGCCACCCTCGGATAGGATGGCGCGCCGTTCATGATCGGGTCATGTGCCGTCGGTCATCGTTGGTACCTTGCCGAGAGGCATGGGAGCAACAATGCGGAGGAGTTTTCGGATGACCAGGGGCAGGCAGCTTGCGGCGTTGGCTCTCGCGACAACCGTGCTCGTTGCGGCGCTGGGTGCACAGGCGAATGCCGCGCAGTGCGGCAACGGCCCGGGCGGCTTCGAGAACTGGAAGCGGGAGTTTTCCGAGGAGGCGAGGGCCAAGGGCATCGGCGCCACCGCGATCGGCGCGTTGATGGGGGCAAACTACGCCAGCGCAACCATTGCTGCGGACCGCAGCCAGCATAGTTTCAGCCTGTCGCTCGACGCCTTCATGGCCAAGCGCGGTGCTGCGACCATTGTGTCGCGCGGCCGCTCGCTCAAGCAGTCGCAGGCGGCGCTGTTCGCCTCGATCCAGCAGCGCTATGGCGTGCCGCCGGGACCGCTGATCGCGATCTGGGGCATGGAGACCGGATTCGGCAGCCAGCGCGGCAATCAGAACATGCTGTCGTCGATCGCAACCCTTGCCTATGACTGCCGCCGTCCGGAATTCTTCACCGACCAGCTCGATGCGGCGCTGAAATTGATCGATCGCGGCTCGCTCTCGGGAAGCACGCGAGGCTCCATGCATGGCGAGGTCGGCCAGACCCAGTTCATGCCGAAGAACATCCTGGCCTACGGCACCGGCAATCTCGACGTCGCCGCCAACGCGTTGAGCTCGACGGCGAATTTCCTGCGCGCCCATGGCTGGCGCGCCGGTGCAGGCTATCAGCCGGGGGAAGCCAACTTCGCCGCGATCGAGGCGTGGAACGCCGCGCAGGTCTACCAGAAGGCCATCGCCATCATGGGGCGCCAGATCGACGGCCAGTGAAGGTCGTGCGGTTGGGCGGTTTACCTCTTGTTAACCGAGCGGTGCGCAGATCACAGGGGCGAGACGCGTGGGAGCAGAGATGGACTCCATGCTGAAAGATGGCACCTACGCCGCCTGGTTCCGGACACCGCTTGGCGAGGGCACCGGCACCGTTCACGTTGCCGACGGCAAGTTGTGGGGTCATGACAGCATCATGCTCTATGACGGCACCTACACGATCGAGGGCAATCGCTTCTCCGCCGTCCTCTCCACGAGACGGCACACCGAGGGCCACGCCACGGTGTTTGGCATCGACGATCTCGTGGTGCGGCTTGAGGGCACCTCGAGCGGAGCGATCTTCACCTGCACGGGAAAGGCCGACGAGTTGCCCGGGCTCGCATTCGAGGCGACGCTGATTCCCAGTCTGCCTGCGGAGCCGGAAGCGAACCGGCCGGCGCCGAAGTTCGACGCCAGCAAGCTGCCGAAGCTGCCGAGACTGCCCGGCGACCGCTGATCGGCCCAACGCCGATCAGGCGTCGCTCGCGCCCGCGGTCTCCGGAAAGGGCGCGCCCGGCAAATAGAGCTTGATTGCGCGGATCTCGTAGACTGCCCCTGGATTGACGCGGCGCAGCTTGCGCGCGGCTTCGATGGCGGCGTCCTGATCGGCGCAGTCGATCACATACAATCCGAGCAACTGCTCCTTGGTCTCCGCAAACGGGCCATCGATTACCGTGCCATGGCCGGGACCGCGCAGGGTGCTGGCGTTGCGGGTCTCGCCGAGCCGTGCGGCCGGACCGAGCTGGCCCTTGAGCCGCTCATGGACCTCGCGCAGGCCGGCCATGACGGATGCATCTTCTTCTGATGACCACGACCTGACTTCGGCTTCGACGTGGTAGGCGAGAATGGCATAAAGCATCGATCGCTCTCCTTGTATTGCTCGTGACTGGCCAAAGGACGTTCCGGCAAAGCCCCAGCCGACAATTCCTTTTGTCGCGCCGGTCCTGATTTGCAACGCGGCCGGGTCCGCGAAACGGTCCCGGGACACGGATCGCCTGCTACCGCGCAGCAAAAAGCGCGGCGGGATCACTCCCGCCGCGCCCCGGTTCTGTTGTCTCGCTGGTCCAGGGCTGAGAGCGCCCCGATGCCAGGCTCATTGATCAAAGCCTAACGGGCGATCCCAGCGAGGTGACAGCGCTTGAGACAAGACACTGGATCACCTCCTTTCGTTGGGTTGATGGAGACCTCAATATAGACAGCGAATCTGCCGTTGTTAAGCCCACAGGCGGTGGACCGGGCGCGGGAACAGGGGCGGATTGCGCGGAAAAGAGGCCGGTTCGCCGGGGAATATCGACGCAGCCAGGGCAGTTGAGACCGCCGCCCGGCCGTGTTAGGTGATCGCCGACGCGGGTGTAGCTCAATGGTAGAGCAGCAGCCTTCCAAGCTGAATACGAGGGTTCGATTCCCTTCACCCGCTCCAATGATTTCAGGCACTTATTGGATTCGTTAACTTCCATTCCGACAAGTCCGGCTGAATCATTCCGACAAACGTTCACTTTTTTGGCCGCCGCTTGCGCCGCTTGATGCGCTTTATCTGCGCATCCTGTTTGGCCTCGTGGTCATGGTGCAGATGGCGCGCCATCGCTTTAATCGATGACCATTGGCCCTTCTTCATCAACTGCGTTTCGGTTTAGCCCGGACGTGCTCGCTCCGGTTGTCCCGCCATGCCGGCCGAGCGAAGTGAACGTCAGCTCAGGCCGCAGTCCCGCTGCAACGATGATCTTCTTCGAAAGGTGGCGGCGCTGCGGCAAGCCGAACATTGGTCGTGATAGACCGTCGTCAAGCGAGCTACCATGAGAGGACCGTTCTGCGGAAGCGCGATGGGATACGAGCGTGCGTTTCTCGCCAACAATTGTCGTTGGTTCCGCTGCATGTGAATCAGCCGCTGCAACTGCGTTGCAGCACGGCGTCTTTTTGATTGACGAGTTTCGCTTTCGGGAAGAATGTTGACAGACAGCGGGAAAAAATCCCGTGGAAAGTTCGTTGGGAGGAAGGCATGAAAGGGATAGCGCTGGCCGCTGGCCTGGCGGTTCTGGCGCCGTTTGGCGCGAGTGCTCAAACGGCCGATCAATTGGTCAAGGGTGCGGCCGACACGTCGAACGTTCTTAATTACGGCATGGGCTATAACCTGCAGCGGTTCAGCCCGCTGACCCAGATCAACCAGGAAACCGTCAAGAACCTTACTCCGGTCTGGAGCTACAGTCTTGCCGACGACCGCAGCGAGGAGTCGCAGCCGCTCGTCTACCAGGGCGTCATCTATGTCACCAGTAACAGCGCGACGATGGCGGTTGACGTCAAGACTGGCAAGCAGATCTGGAAGACGAAGGTCGAGTATCCGCCGGAGACCCCGCGTATCGTTTGCTGCGGTATCATCAATCGCGGCGTCGCGATCTTGGACGGCAGGCTGTTCCGTACCACGCTCGACGCCAATGTCATCGCGCTGGATGCCAAGACCGGAAAGGAATTGTGGCGCGAGAAGGCCGCCGACATCAAGGAAGGCTACTCGATGACGATGGCGCCGCTTGTCGCCGACGGTGTCGTTCTGACCGGCGTCTCCGGCGCCGAGTTCGGTACTCGCGATTTCATCGACGGATGGGATCCGGAATCGGGCAAACATCTGTGGCGCACCTACACAGTCCCGAGCCCGGATGAACCGAACGGCGACACCTGGAAGGGCGACACCTGGAAATTCGGCGGTGGATCGACTTGGATCACCGGTTCTTACGACCCCGAATTGCACACGGTCTATTGGGGCGTCGGCAACCCCGGGCCGTTCAACGCCGCGGGACGTCCAGGTGACAATCTCTACACCTGCTCGGTACTAGCGCTCGATGCGAAGACCGGCAAGATCAAGTGGCACTATCAATTCTCTCCGAACAATCCGTTCGACTATGATGCCGTCGCCGAGATGGTGCTCGCCGACATCAAGATCGACGGCAAGCCGACCAAGGTACTGATGGACGCCAATCGCAACGGCTTCTTCTATGTCCTCGATCGGACCAACGGCAAGCTGCTTGCCGCTAATCCGTATGTGAAGGTGAACTGGGCCAGCAGCATTGACATGAAGACGGGACGCCCGGTCGAAACCGATGTCACAAAGGACGCGCGCGAGGGCAAGAAGGTTGTCGTGTATCCTTCGATTCTCGGTGGCAAGAACTGGGAGCCTATGTCCTACGATCCGCAGACCGGCTTGGCTTACGCCAATACGCTTGCGTTCGGCGGCCACTACAAGACTGAACCGGCAACGTATAAGGCCGGGGAGTGGTACGTCGGCATGGATCTCACGGACCTCTGGGATTGGGGTACCGGGCCGCGCGGTCATCTCAAGGCGATCGATCCTTTGACCGGCAAAGCCAAGTGGGAAGTGCCAAGCGATATCCCGCGCTTCTCGGGCGTACTGTCGACCGCGGGTGGCGTCGTGTTCTCGGGTCAGCTAACCGGCGAGTTCGAGGCGTTCGACGCGAACGATGGAAAGAAGCTTTGGCAATTCCAGACTGGCTCCGGCATCGAAGGGCAGCCGGTGACGTGGGAACAGGATGGCATCCAATACGTTGCTGTGACCAGCGGCTATGGCGGCGTCTACTCACTGTTCTCGGGTGACGAGCGCCTCGCCCAGGTGCCGACTGGCGGATCGTTGTGGGTCTTCGCCGTGAAGAAACCGCAAAAGGTAGCGCGCGAGTGATCATGCGACCTTTCAGTTGGGCGGCGGCGTGTTTCGCCGCCGTCGCAACGATGGCGACGGCAAGTGCGCAGACTGCAACACAAATCACCGCGACTCGGCCGCAAAATGATGCGGGCGATCAGGCACAGATCGACCATGGAAAAATGACCTATGCCGGGAAGTGCTCGCATTGCCACGGCCCCGGTATGATGAACGCCGGTACGATCACGCCAGATCTGCGTAGATTTCCTGATGACAAGACGCGTTTCTTCACCACGGTGAAGAATGGCAAGAATGGCAGGATGCCGCCTTGGGGCGACCTCCTGAATGACGATCAGATCGGCGCGTTATGGGCCTACGTTTCGAGCCAAAGAAAGCCATGAGAATCTGGTTGTATGCAGCAGGTATCGCATTGATGGCGATCGCGGCGATGCCCGCGGTTGCCGCCGCCGACGTGCTGCGGGTCTGTCTGGACGAAGATCTGCCGCCACTGTCGGCGCATCATCGGGGCAAGCCAGCCAGCGGCTTCGACGTCGCATTGGCGCAGGCGGTAGCGCAGCGGCTTGGCCGGTCGCTGGAAATCCAATGGTTCGAAAGCAAGCTCGATGAGGATTCGTCGCCAGCGCTGGAAACCAACGCGTTGCTCTCGGACGGCCGCTGCTCTCTGGTCGGCGGTTATGCCCTGACCACCAACTCGTTGGTCGTGCCGGGCCTCAAGACCGCGAAGCTGCCTGATTTTGAAGGCGCCACCGGCCCAGACCATAGGCGGCGAGTGCCGCTCGGCGTCCTCACTCCGACCGATCCGTATATCTATTCGGCGCTGACTGTTGTGCTCGGACCCAAGGCGGCGAAGCAGCAGATCACCGGTATCGGTGATCTCGCGGGGCTACGGATCGGCGTTGAAAGCGGGACATTGGCTGACGCGCTCCTGATGACTTTCGATAACGGCAAGCTGATCGATGACATCACGCATCTGGTTCCAACCCGGGTCGATCTGTTGGGCTCGCTCGAACGAGGTGACCTCGACGCGACGCTGCTCGATCTGCGCAGGTTCGACGCCTATCGCGCTACCCACACGGATACCAAATTGACGGCTTCTCGATATTTTTATCCAATCGGCGTCAATCGCGGCTATGTCGGTCTGGCTGGCAACACGGCTCTGCTGGCCGACGTCAACAAGGCGTTGTCCGCGTTGCAGTCCGACGGAACGGTGGCCAAGCTTGCCGAAGCGGCTGGTGTCAGTTTCTTGCCGCCGCGTGAGCCGGTTGTCCTGGGCGACGCCATGATGAAGGCGTTGCATCAGAAGTAAGTCGAGGGAGGCGCGCCGTGAGCCTTTCGATGCGTGATTTGAGTTTCTGCGCTGTGCTCATGGTGACTGCGTGCTGGGTGCAGCCTTCCCGCGCGTTGGACCCGCGCTACCCAGACTGGCCATGCCAGCAGTTGAAAGTACCCGGAATTTCGATCGCAAGCGTGTGGAATGGCCCTTCGGTCGAGGGCATCGACGCCAAGCCGGCCGATGCCAAGGAAGCCGATCTGGTGACGAGGCTGGCTGCCCGCCGCACTCCGATCGAGGACGCCAAGAAGCTGATTGCGGATTATCTAGCCGGAACCGACGCTGAAAAACTGGAAAAGGCAAAGATGCTTTTCGCCGCCTTATATTCGACGCTCAATGCGCAGCGCGACGAGGTCATGAACGGCATCGAACGCTTTTCCCGTAAGCAGAAGTCCGCTGCCGACGACATCCGCGCAGAAGCACAGAAGTTGCGGGACATACAGGACAAGCCGGACGCCAGCCAGGCCGAGACCGAGGACCTCGCCAGCCGGCTGGCATGGCAGACGCGCATTTTCGAGGATCGGCGGAAATCGACATCCTATGTTTGCGACGTGCCGGTCCAGATCGAAAAGCGCTTGTTCGATTTGGGAGGCGCGATCCAGAACGTTTTGAATGCCGATCCGGCCAGGAAATAGGAATTCAGGCGCATCGCTTCAGCCGCCGCCAGTCTGGCCTATTGGTCCGGCCGCGGCTCCGGTATGGCTTCTTCCAGTGGAAGACCGGCGGCAAGCCAGCCGTCGGTCCCTTCGCGATACCACGCCACGTTCGAATAGCCGATCTCTCGCGCGCGCTTGGCGGCGTTCCACGACATCCAGCAATCGGCCAAGCAATAGAGCACAAGAAGCCTGGCGGGATCGCCATGGGTCGCTTTCTTCAGGCCCTTGACGAAATAGTCGGCCATGCTGGGCGCGAGCTCGCCATAGCCGGTGTCGGGCAGCCAGATACTGCCCGGAATATCCGAGCGCGGCTTGTCCCGCCACAGCGTACCTGCCGGCAAATTGCGCGGGCGAGGCGGTCTTGGCAGCACATCGACGAAGGATGCCATATGGTTGCGCCACACCTTTTCTGCTTCTTCCGTTCCGATTACCTTGGCGCCACGCAGCGTGGTGGGCGTCGGCGCGCGATAATCCTCAGAGCGATAGGTCTCCGGCTCGGTTACATCCGCTGCCCGAGTGTCTGCGGCGGCCAGGATCGTCGCTACCAGCGCGAAGCTGACGGCGGCCCTCGTCATGGCCTCTTGGATAGCGTGTCGGAGGTGATCGGTGCGTTGGAGTCGTCGAGGATCGGAATGTTGTAGCTGATCAAGAGCTTGTTGATCTCGGTCTGGTTCTCTGTAATCAGCTTATTGAGCGTCCGTTTCCATTCCTGGTCCGCCGCACGCACGGCCATGCCGATGCGATAGGTCATTTGCGGTCCCATCGTCTCTTTGACGAGCGGCACGACGACCAGAGGCGGGTTGGCCTTTGCCGCGAAATAGCCGGCCATCGGGCCCCACAATATGCCGCAATCGATCTTGTCCTGGTTGAGATCGTCGATCATGGCTTGTGCCGAGGAATCCGCACGGGTATCGATAAAGAGCGGATAGGATTTGGCTTTGGCCAACAAGCCATTGACAGCCATATTGGTGCTGGGCGGCGTCTTCGCGACAACGCCGATCCGTTTGTCTTTAAGCCGAGGATCATTGATTGCGGTGACATCCTCAAGACCGCTGCCGCGTTTGGTGATCAGCGCGTAGGTCGTCCGGTAATAGGGGATTGTGGCCTGCGCCTGGTCGTCGCCTTGCGGGAATCCCATGATGACGTCGCAGCGGTAGGAGCCCAGCGTCATTCGCACGAAGCCGGTAGCTTGCGGAAAATAAGTGTAGCTGAGTTTCTTGCCGAGCTTAGCCGCGAACAATTCGGCGAGCTTGTTCTCAAATCCCTCGCTCCTGTCGTTGGAGAACGGCAGATTGCGGGGATCGCCGCAGGCGCGAAATACGTTGGGATCGACAAGCTCCAGCGAGCCGGATTCGTTGCCTTGTGTTGGTATTTGAGCGGGCGCTTGCGCTAAGGCCTCGACCGGCCGCAAAGCTGCCAGCCCGCAGGTCAGCACTCCGAGGAGTGATGCAATTACTATCGTCGACCGCGTTGATGAACGACGCGAGGGCCGCGCCGGGTTTTCGATATGCTGTGCGCTCATTAGTCCCCGTACAACTTCTTCTGTCTGCTTCGTGGTTTCGGACCGGTAGCCTGCCATCCGCAATGGCACCGTTGGCGTCATTAACGTTGTGGCCGCCACTGGCGACGACCACTAGTGAGCCGGGCAAAAAGCAAAAAAAGACTAGGTAACTCTCCAGCCATAGGCAAGTTGTGATTTGGTACAGGTCGAATGCCTCTTGCGGTGCAGTGCGGACGGGAACCTGAAGGTCGGTGACGACGCACTGAACAGTAAATGCTGGCTGGCTTCGATCGTGGCGAAGATCGCGCGCCGCTCCTTGTGGCCCATTATGAGAGGACCTGACATGGACGGTGAACCAGCGACCAGCCGACATGATTTAGTTTGCGTTGCTGTTCGCGATTTCCGTTTTCATCGATGCAGCGCGAGAATTTTTCGGTTGGTGGGCAGTATTCTCACCGGGATTTGTGCTTTTGCTCTTGTTTCCCGCGATTGCAGTGCACAACAGAAAAGTCAGCCGACGCCGCTGCCGATCTCCGAGGTCGCACCCGGTGTCTACGTTCACGTTGGCAAGATCGATATGATGACCGAGGCCAACCAGGGCGATGCCGCCAATGTCGGCTTCATCGTCGGCGACGACGCGGTGGCCGTGATCGATACTGGCGGCAGCGCGCGCGAAGGTGCGCGCCTCCTTGCAGCCATCCGCGCAGTGACGCAGAAGCCGGTTCGCTATGTCGTCAACACCCATGTTCATCCAGATCACATTTTCGGCAATGCGGCGTTTGCCCGAGAGGGAAGCATCTTTGTCGGGCACAAGAACTTGCCGCGCGCGCTGACGGCCCGGGGTGAATATTATCTCAAGTCATTTCGCGGCGTGCTCGGCGATCCCCTGATTGACGACGTGAAGATTGTGCCGCCGACGCTGCTGGTCGACGGTGAAACGCAGATCGACCTCGGCAAGCGCGTCCTGACGCTGAAGGCATGGCCGCCCGCGCATACCGATAACGACCTGACGGTGTTCGACGATGCCACGTCCACGCTGTTTGCGGGCGATCTGCTATTCGTCGAGCATGTGCCGGTCATCGACGGCAGTATCCGTGGTTTTCTGACCGACCTGCCGGAGCTGTTGCGCGTTCCCGCCGAACGGGTCGTTCCCGGACATGGACCCGTCGTTTCCAATTGGCGCGGCGCCATTGCCGACGAGCAACGCTATTTAGAGAGTCTTGCCAAAGAAGTAAGAGTTCTGATCGCCAAAGGGATACCGCTTACTCAGGCGGCACAAACGGCCGGACGCGGCCAGCAATCGAAATGGAAACTGTTCGACGAGTACAATTCGCGTAATGTCATTGCAGCATTCGGCGAACTCGAGTGGGAATGACCGCGCCTTGCCGGATAGGGCGTTTTCGGATAGCTTCCCAGCTGCTTCATTTTGGAAATGGAGTTCGGCCATGTTGGTTTTCTCCAGGATGATCGTCCCGGCCTTGATGGCAGCGCTGTGTCTGGCGGGACCGCTGAATTTGGCTGGCTCGTTGCGGGCGAACGCTCAGACCGCCGCCAGCCAGGAGCAGCCTTCGGAAGAGACCTGGAACAGCATCAAGGGTGACATCTTCAAGGACCGTCCAGTTCTTGACGGGAGCGGCCTTGTGATTCTTGATGCGCCGCGCCGTGCGGAGGATGCTGCCGTCGTTCCGATCGGCATGCGCGTTGACTTCTCCCCGGACGATAAGCGTACGCTGCAATCGTTAACGCTCGTCATTGACGAAAATCCCGCACCGGTCGCCGGGACTTTCACAATCGCGCCTCGTTCCGGCGTGACGTCGATTTCGGCGCGTATCCGGGTCAACACCTACTCCTACGTTCGGCTCGTCGCCGAACTCAGCGACGGCAAGCTTTATGGTGTCAAAACGTTCGTGAAAGCATCGGGTGGCTGCTCGGCCCCGGCGGCGTCGAATGCCGACGCCACCAAATCGATGCTCGGGCAGATGAAATTCCGGACGTTCCGGTCTGAGGCCAGTACGATGCCGGAGGCCCAGATCATGCTGCGTCACCCGCAGAATTCCGGTTTGCAGATGGATCAGCTGACCCGCCTGTACATCCCGCCATTCTTTATCGAGAACCTCAAGATCTGGCAGGGCGACGAGCTCATGGTAACGATGGATGGCGGCATCGCGATCTCGGAAGACCCGAATATCCGCTTCAACTACAAGCCCAATGGTGCCGCGGATTTCCGTGTCGAAGCCGTCGATACGGATAAACATGTGTTCAGGGGCGAGTGGCCGATTATGAAGCCGATGCTGTAGCCGGCATTTCTTTACTTGGGGCAAGCTGCGGCGATCTTGTCCGGTTCAGAAGCAGCGAATTTCCGCTTCCGCCTGTGCCCGACGGAACTCCTGCAGTGCCAGCCTGGCTGGCTCGGTCGACCGGAATTCAGAACCGACGGGCCCGGTGACCTGCGACATCGAAAGAATTGTTTCGGCGCTCACGTAGCGATCATATGGAATGATCGAGGCGATCACGTCGATCGAGCAGGAACATTTCTGCAAAAGCTCCTGCGTTTCTCCGTTGGCCTTCATGCATCCGAAGACATAGTCCGCGCGCGCCGATGTCGGATAGTCGTTGAGGTCCTCAGCCTTTGCGCTTGCGACCGCAGCGGCGATCAGGATCCCCACCAGAACACACCATCGGAACGGGCCGTGCATGCGAGCCATCGTTAGCGCCTTTCGTCGCCCGGTACGCCGACGCAGTGAACTGTTGCGCTCGCCGGTCAGGGAGTTCCGATCACGACTTCTTGCCGTCAGCTCCGAATTGCTTGAGATAGGCGATGACATTGTTGATGTCGTCATCCTTCGTCAAGCCGGGGAAGATCATCTTTGTTCCGGGGACTTTGGCGCGAGGGTCTTTCAGATATTCCTTCAGGGTCGCCTCATCCCAGGTGATGCCCGAATTCTTGTTGGCTTCGCTGTAAGAGTAGTCCGGATAGGTGCCGGCCTTGCGGCCCACCACGCCATTCAACACCGGGCCGACCGCATTCTTTGCGCCCTCGCCAATTTGATGGCATATCTTGCATTTGAGAAAGACCTTCTCCCCAAGTGCGGCCTCCTGAGCGTTTGCGGCGCCCATCGAACCCGATAGTGCCAAGCCGGATATGGACCAAGCAGCGAAGAGGTAAACCCGAAGATTTGCCACCGATCCCTTCCTCGGTTTTGTGTTCGGACGAATTTTCACAACAGACGTCAAATAATTTGTCAGGATCAACAATGGGGGTCAAGGTCGGGCGCCACAAGTCATCGGTAGATTACGCTAGCTTTTCGTATAGTTGAAGGCACGACGTCCAAATGCTTACAGATCTTGCTGCCGGCAACGCACTGGGTTAAACGGCCAGCCGCGAACCCTCGGGAGTTCGAGCGTCAAAGATTGGCATGATGCGATGCAGCGACAATCGGCAACGAGGAAACGATATGTCGTGCCGCCGGTGTCGCTGATGGCGTCGCGGATTTGGGAATGGTCATGACACCATTCGATCTCAATCAGAATCTGGCGCTTGATGTCCATCGCGTCAGCCATCGTTATGGCGCGCGGGTCGCGCTGAACGATGTCACTCTAACGGTGCGGCCATCGTCGTTTACAGTCCTGTTAGGATTGAACGGCGCCGGAAAGTCGACGTTGTTTTCGTTGATTACACGGCTCTATGCAATTCGATCGGGGCAGATCCGAATTTTCGGTCATGATGTTGCGGGCGAACCGGGTGCGGCCCTGAGCAAGCTCGGCGTCGTCTTTCAGTCCCGGGCCCTCGATATCGATATTTCGGTCCGCCAGAACCTGATGTATCACGCCGCACTGCATGGAATCGCCAGCAAACGGGCTAACGAGCTTCTCGCCCAGGTGCTTGATCGCGTAGCTATGGCCGATCGCAGTGCCGACCGGGTCGGAAATCTTTCGATTGGTCAGATGCGGCGGATCGAGATTGCCCGCGCGTTGCTGCATCAGCCTCGGCTGCTTCTGCTCGACGAGCCAACAGTTGGTCTGGATATCAAGGCGCGCGCCGACATCCTCGATCATGTGCGCCGGCTATCGATGGACGACGGCATCGGCGTGCTCTGGGCAACGCATCTCATAGACGAAGCGCGGACAGGCGATGACGTGGTCATCCTTCACAAGGGTCGCGTGCTCGCGCACGGATTGGTCGGCGATGTCGTCGGCCGATCCGGCGGCGCCGATCTCCGCGAGGCATTCAACCGGCTGACCGGTGGCGCTGATCAGGGCGAACTGGAGATGGCCAAATGACGGCTATCGCTCAGACGACGGATAGGCGGGTCGCCGACAGACACAGTTTCTCGCTGGCGCAGTACTTCATCTGCCTCAAGGGCATCGTCCGGCGCGAAGCCTTGCGTTTCATCCACCAGCGCGAACGCTTTGTCTCGGCGCTGGTGCGCCCGCTGGTCTGGCTCTTCATTTTTGCCGCCGGGTTTCGTCAGGTGCTCGGCGTCTCGATCATTCCACCGTACGAGACCTACGTCCTTTACGAGGTGTATATCGCTCCCGGATTGATCGCGATGATCCAGCTTTTCAACGGTATGCAATCGTCGCTGACAATGGTCTATGACCGGGAAACCGGTGGAATGCGGACGCTGCTGGTCAGCCCATTCCCGCGCTGGTGGCTGCTAACGTCGAAACTTCTGGCAGGCACGCTGGTCTCGGTGCTGCAGGCCTATGCCTTCTTGCTGATTGCGTGGTTCTGGGAAATCGAACCGCCTCATCTGGGTTATCTCACTCTGTTGCCGGCATTGCTCCTCAGCGGCTTCATGCTGGGTGCGCTGGGAATGCTGATCTCGTCGCTGATCAAGCAGCTGGAGAATTTTGCGGGCGTCATGAATTTCGTGATTTTTCCGATGTTTTTTGCCTCGTCGGCGCTCTACCCGCTGTGGCGAGTTAAGGAATCCAGCCCGCTGCTGTATTATATCTGCGAGCTCAATCCCTTCACTCACGCCACCGAGCTCATTCGCTTCGCGCTTTACGAGCAGGTCGCCTGGATTTCGCTGGCGGTCGTCGTCGGTTGTACTGTCGTATTTCTGTTCGGTGCGATCCTGGCATACGATCCAGCCCGTGGCTTCCTGGCCCGCCGTGGCGGCCCCGCGGGTTGATGCCGGTATTCCAGAGGCTTCAGAACGTGATCTTTATGCCGGTATAGAAGGCGCGCGGCTGCGCCGGACTGAGCGAACGCGGGTCGGTGAACGGTGCGCCGCCATTGGCAAAGTTGGGAAGGGCGCCGGTATCGAAGAATGTTCCATAGCTTGCGTACAGATTGTTGAAGATGTTGTTTGCACGCGCATAGATCTGAACGTTCTTGGTGAGCTGATAGGAGGCATGGAGGTTGGCGACGGCGTAGGACGGCAACCGCATGAACTGGTTGGATTCATCACCAACGAAATATTGACTGCTGACGTAAAGCACATCGCCGCCGACCTTGAGCTCGTCGGTAACGGCATAGTCGATACCCGCTTTCAGCCGGTTGCGTGGGATAGCCGGAATCCGGTTGCCGGGCATGACTTGGATGTTGCCATTAGTATCGGCAAAGGGGCTGTTTGAGCCGAGTTGCAGCGCATCCAGAAAACGCGCGTCCACGAGAGTGTAGCTGGCGTTCACCTGCAGCTTGTTCGACTTCAAGGTGACCTCGGCCTCGATACCCTGACGGCGGGTCGAGCCAACATTTTGGAAATAGCCGAAGCCTTGCAGGACCGTACTGGGAATGTTGAGGATGTCATCGGAATTGTCCGCGCGAAACGCTCCCACTTTCCATCCGACCGTGCCGATGCTGATCTCGCTCGTGCCGCGGAAGCCGGCCTCTACGGTGCGCGATACGACCTGTTTCAATGGTGGGTCGGAAACCAGGAATGATGCGATGATGCAGGGATGCGCGGGATCGGCGCATCCGAGTTCGAGCGGGGTCGGCGCACGGTTCGCCTCGGAGTAGCCGGCATAGGCCGTCAATCCGGATGTTATCTTGTAAGTGCCTCCAATAATCGGATTGAAACGGGTGTATGTGCTATTGCCATTTAGCGCAGTGCCAATCTGGTCTTGCAGCTTGATGTTGGCAACATTGAAACGACCGCCGGCCGTGATCGAGAACCTGTTGGTGACGTCGAAGGTATCGAGCGCGTAGAGCCCGGTATATTGATTGGTCGTGCGAAGATCGACCGGGCCGTCTGAAACCGGGTTACCGGAATCGCCGAGGAAGATTCCGGAACCACTGAGGACGTAGTTGGGTCCGAACGTTCCTAACTCCGCGCTACCGAGAAAATGGGTGGAGCTGTAGTCGTAGCTGGCGCCGACCACAAAGTGGTTGTTGTGTCCAAACAATTGCTCGGTGTTGGTCGCCTGCAATGAAATTCCCGTTGTCGTCGTATAGGTTGACGTTCGATCGTTTTCCCCCAGCACGGCACTTGGGTCGAAGGGATTCGCGAGTTGCGCTCCATGCAAGCCGTTGGCCTGGGTGCTACCGTCGCCAAAGCACAGCAACGCCGCACTGGCGTCGCAGGGCTGGGTTCCCGTCGGATTGGCGTCCTGCGTTTTCCGGTCAAAGATCCGGACATGCGCGACGCCGTCGATGGTCCAGGTCGGCGAGACCTCGACCTTTCCCGTCAAATTGACGTAGGCGACCTTGTTGGTCGACGTTTGTGGCGTGGTGTAGGTCGCGCCCCAATATTGCTGGAGCAGTTCGGCCGGCACGGTCGCGGCGGCGCCGAAATCGTTATCGGCCACACCCATATTGATATGAATCTCGGCCTGGTCGTTTCTGGTGCCGATGTCGCCGTAGAAACGCCGGACGTTCGAGGCCGAGAAATTACGAAATCCGTCGTCGTGCAATCCTTCGAGCGCGCCGTATACAGCGAAATCACCGAACTGCCGGCCCCATTGCACCGAACTCTGCAGGCGTCCGAATGAGCCGCCCATAATGTCGATTTCGGTGCCATGATAGTTGAAGCCGTCCTTCATCTTCACGTCGATCGCCCCACCCAGGGCGTTCAAGCCGAACGCAGGATTGTTGGTTACCAGATTGACCGATTGAATGGCGGCGGTCGGGATCAGATCCCAGTTGACGGTGTCGCCGAAAGCCTCGTTGATGCGCACGCCGTTCTGATACACCGCCAATCCCTGCGGCGTGCCGGACACCGGAGAAGCGACAAAGCCGCGAAATTGCACGTTGTGCTGGAAGGGATTGCCAGCCACTTCATTGACAGTGATTCCGGGCACGTATTTTACCAACGAATCGGAGATGTTAAGCGATCCGGTCTGTTTGATTTGGTCGGCGTTGACGGCATTGACGCTGGCCGGAGTCTTGTCGGCTTCGATGTCGCCGCCGGCGAGCGGCGTGGACGGATAGGCGGGGACGGTGGGCCTCGCGCGAACCCTCCGCGCCGCAGTCTGCTCCCTTCCACGCTTAGCGCTGGGCCTTGTCCCGGTTACCGTGACTGGTGGCAAAGTCTGTACGGCGCCAGGTGCGTCTTGGGCGAATGCACCTTCGCTATTCCCCGGAAGCAGGCATACCGATATCGAGGCGATCAATGCGTAGCGGGCACTCATCTCTCACTCCCATGCCCACCGGCTGTTTCCGCCGGTTGGGTGCGGGATATTATCGCCATATGGATCGGGATCGGATAGCTACAAAACGTCCCAGCTTGATTGCTGATACTCCCGAAACGATTCGGGAAAATTTCCCGATATGGTTTGCCGGCCAGGCACGCGCCTTCAACTTTCTGACTATCGTAGGAGTCGCAACAGGGCCTTGCCCGCCGGGCTGTTCAATTCCTTGGCGTCCAGTGTCCCATCATGATCGGGATCGGCGGCATTGAAGCGCTGTTCAACGAGGGCCAGATACTCGTCCTTTGTGAGCGTGCCATCGTGGTCGGGATCGGCTGCGGCCAACTCTTTGACCGACAATCTCCTGGTCAATTCGTGCTTGTCCAGCGTGCTATCCTTGTCCCGCTCAAGCCTATCAAACAGTGCAGAAGCCGCAGCCTTCGCTTCCGCAAGATCGACGGTCCCGTCGTTGTCGGTGTCGAGCATCCGCATCAGGTTCGCATGCCCGGATTTCGCCATGACCGGCAATACGGTGACGAGCAACGTCCCGACCGCCAACGAACCAACGATTGTGCGTCGCGTTATCATGATGTGTGACCTCCTGAGTGCGATGACAGACATTCCCGCCAAGGCTGGCGACGAATTTATCCTGCCAAATCAGGCTAATATTCCTGTTTCTCCCGGTCAATGCGGAGCAGGCGTGCGTCAAAGGGGGGCGGGGAACTGCTGCGTTCCGGTCGGCACCAAGGCTTCGACGGTCACGCCCTGATTAGTCGATACCACGGTCATCGTGCCGCCCAGGGCCAGTACCCGCTCTCGCATCCCGATCAGGCCGAAACCCTGTTTATGATCGGGAGCCAGGCCAGAACCGTTGTCGCGAACGCTCACCATGATCGCCTCGCTGCCAAGCGGCGTTGTGCCCGGGTGGCCAGATGGCGTCGGCTCGACAATGATCTCGACCCGTGTTGCGCCGGCATGTCGGAAGACGTTGGTCAGGGCCTCCTGGATGATGCGATAAATAGTCAATTCCGCCGTCTCGCCGGTCTCGCCGAGTGATCGCGAAATCGCTGTTTCGATGTCCACTTCCGGATGAGACGTACTCCACAGGCGCAGCAAGGCGCCGATCGCTTCCGAAAGGCCGAGTTCCGCCAGTCCAACCGGCCGCAGCCTTTCAAGCACCCGCCGGTTAAACTGCTGCAAGGCGTTTATCTGCTCGAGGAGGACATTGCCTTGATCTCGCAACGCGTCCCTGTTCAGCTCGCGTGCGTCCGCGATCCGCATCAGCGAGCTGGCATGCGCGCGCAGTGCGAACAGATAGGGTCCAAATTCGTCGTGCAGCTCGCGGGCAATCTCCTTGCGCTCGGCGTCCTGCAGCGAGACCGCACGTTCAGCCAGCCGCCGTTTCTCATCGACAGCTTCTCCCAACGTTACTGTAAGATGATTCAGCTTGGAGCAGATCGCCGCAAGTTCGGGTGAGCCTCCGGGTCTGACGCGGGTGGTATAATACCCGGCCTCGATCTTCGTCATGGCCTCGGAAAGCGACTGAATTGGCGCAAGCGCGTGGCTGACCACCACCATCGTGACCAGGAAGAGGGCTATTGCGATCGCCGAACCAACGAGGAGCTGGGTGACGATCCCGTCCCAGATCTCGTTCATCTCATCGTCCGGATGCGATGTGATGACGAGCGATCCAGGCCTGCCATGAATCGAGATTGGAACATTTACGGCGGTCTTTTCCGGATGGACAAGCGCGACGAACCAGGCGGGAACCGGAGACGGTTCTTGATCATCGTCGAGAGCGTCTGCCGCGGAAGGCTTGACCTCCGCCGCTTCCCCCTGGCGCGTAATACTGACGTGGCGCAGCCGGTTGAGGTCCCGGATGACCTTGGTCAACCGGGCGTCAGGGTCCGGGGTGTCATTCAAACTCACGACCAACGTCTCAATAAATTCCCTTGCCAGTCGTATGACGCTTTGATCTTCAGCCTGAACACGAGGTCCGGCCTCGAGCGCAAGCCGGGTAATATTTATGGTCAGGCCCAGTAGAAGAATGAGCGCCAGCAGCGTATTGAGCCGGGCGCGTAAAGATAGCTTTTGCCACATTGTATTCGTCCAGGATCGTACCGCGCTGGCTCCTCGAAAGTAGGAGCGTTGACAGAGAAAAGGCGTGGCTATCTAATCGAACGGTACAACAATTGCGCCCGAGATGCGCAATGCGGTTAGGATGTCAGGCGGGATAGGAAGTATCTCTCGTTTCGTCTGATGCAATGCAACAAGGGCGAGAGGGGTTTGGACCAGCGCCAATGCGTGTTCTGATCGTCGACGATCATCCTATCGTGGCTTCGGGCTGCCGTGCGTTGTTCGCCGGCGACGATGATATCGTGATTCTGGAGGCCTTTGACGCGGAGAGCGGCGAGCGCGCGGTTACGGCTGAACGGCCCGATATCTGCGTGCTCGATATCAATCTGCCGACGGTCTCGGGATTTGAGCTGGCGCGGCGAATTCTCGCGCTCAAGAGGTCAGCGCGCATCATTATGTTCAGTATGAATGACGATCCGGTATTCGCCGCGCGCGCGATCGAAATCGGTGCCAAGGGCTATGTGTCGAAGTCCGGAGACCCCTGCGATCTCGTCGAGGCAATCAGAGAAGTGGGAAACGGCGGGGTCTATCTGCCTGCGGCGATCGCACGCCGGCTTGCGTTTGCGGGGCCCACGGTCGCTCAGAATCCGCTGTCGAAATTGACGCCCCGCGAGATCGAGATATTGCGACTGCTCAGCGTTGGCAAAAGCCTTTCCGAGATCGCTTGGCTAGTCCATTCGTCCTACAAGACGGTTGCTAATACCTCTTCGATCATTCGTCAGAAGCTTGGCCTACGCTCAGCTTCCGAACTGGTGCGTTTTGCGATCGAGAGCCAGCTGGTTTGAGTTTGAGCGCCAGCTTTGTCAGGTGCCTGTCGCGGCCTGGCGCCTAGGGATTTGATGCTGCGCGACGGGGGTAAACCGGGGGTTACCAGCGCCCACGCGTGTTCTGATCGTCGACGATTATCCTATTGTGGTTTCGGGCTGTCGAGCGTTGTTCGCGGCCGAATCTGATGTCGCGATCCTCGAAGCCTGTGACGCTGAAAGCGGTGAGCGGGCGTTTGTTGCCGAACGGCCGGACGTTTGCGTCCTCGACGTTGAGCTGCCGGCGATCTCGGGATTTGAACTGGCGCGGCGCTTGAAAGACAATACCTCGTCCATCATTCGCCGGAAGCTTTGGCCTGCGCTCGGTGCTGTTGTCTGCTTCGCAATCAGGAGCCCACGGGATTGACGTCAGCTTTGCCCGTTGCCGGTCGCTGCCTGCACGACCAATGCCCGCACTGCCTCGCTGATCTCCGTGACGACATCCTTGCTGCGCGTGCCCCGTGGCGGCGGTAACGTTTGCTCGAAAATAATGTGCGCCGGGCGATCCGACAAAAGAAACAGACGATCCGCCAGTTGCACGGCTTCTACCAGATCATGGGTCACTAACAGCGTCGTTACCCTCGTTCCACTTGTAAGCGCCACGAGTTCGTTGCGTAGCCGGACGGCGACCGCTTCATCGAGCGATACAAACGGCTCATCAAGCAGCAGGAAATCCGGCCGGATCGCAAAGGCGCGGGCGATTGCCGTGCGGCGCGCAAGTCCGAGCGACAATTCACCCGGGTATCGCGCCAGATGCGAAACGAGGCCGAGAGTCTCGAAGAGGTCGGTGAGATCGTCGTCTGTCTGATGCGGGGGAAGCGCCAGGCGGACGTTGTCCTCGACCGTGCGCCAAGGCAGCAGACGGGGTTCCTGAAAGACCATCCCGAGACGCCCGGTGCCGGGCGGACGGATGTATCCCCGAAAATCAGTATCCAGGCCGGCCGCGATTTTGAGGATTGTCGTCTTGCCGCAACCGGAAGGCCCGATCAACGCGCCGAACGATCCAGCCTCGAGCTTAAGCTCGAAATTGCGAACGACGTCGACCGGCGTGCCATCTGTCGACACATAGCGCTTCGCATCAATGCGAAGCTCAAGCGGGGCGGCGTCTCCAGCGGTTTGCACGTCGTTCAAGCGGCTGTACCAAAAAGCTTTCGATCACGAGCATAAGTACGATGAAGCAGAGCGCATAGCTCAGTATCCTGGCCATGTCGAACAGCGAGAATGCCGACCCTAGAACGAACCCTACGCCGTTCGGGCGCCCGATCAACTCGACCACCAGCACAATCTTCCAGACGATCGACAGGCCGGAACGCGAACTGGCCGCCAGATAGGGCGCGAGTTGCGGCATCACGACATGTCGAATTCTCTTGAATGCCGTGAATTGGAAAGCCTTCGCCATCTCGTCGATTTCCGGATCGAGCGCCCGGGCGCCTTCGCGCACAACGACGACTACGTTCGGCAGCTTGTTGACGGCGACAGCCAGAATCGCCGCGGTTTCGTTGAGGCCGATCCAGATATAGGCAAAAATGATGATGACCAGCGCCGGCATGTTGATCAGCGCGATCAGCCACGAATCGGCAAACCTGTCGACGGCATTCGACCGGCCCATCGCATAGCCCGTGATCGTGCCAAGCGCCATCGCGATCGCAAAAGAACCGATCACGCGTCCGAGTGTGCAGGCCATCTGGAACGGCAGTTCACCGGAACGGATCTCAGCGAGTGTCGCCCGACCGACCGTCAGCGGGCCGGGGAGCAGGCGCGACTGAGCCAGCGCGGCGACAATGGCCCAAACCGCAATCAGGGCGGCCAACGAGAATATTCTCGGCAACAACGCTCAATCTCCGCGCTGGTCCGGTTGATAGTAAAGGCCCGGATCGAGTTGTTGCGAGGGACCTACGAGTTCCGCCCCGCCGGTGCTCGCGAGTGCCTTGAACAGCGCGCGCGCGTCGGCTTCTTCCGCAGCGATCGACCGCTGCGGCATGCCCTCTCGGGTGCGGTGGCGATAGGCCTTAAATGTGCTGTCATCCTTGGCATTCATCAGCGGCCGTAGAGCGTCCCATTCTTGGTCGGATCCCCGCATGATGTCGTCAGCCTTGTGCGAAATCGCGATGAAGCGGTCGATCGTGTTTCGGTGCTCGGCTGCGAATTGCTCGGAAAACGCGTAGCCGATTAGTGCGACCGGTTCGGTCAACCCGAGTATGGCTTCGGCGTCGCGTACCTCGAAGATGCGGCGATAGCCCTGCGTTTCCAGGCTGGCGCAGAAATTCCAGAAATTGAGGCTGGCGTCAGCCTCGCCCTGCTGCAGCTTTTGAGACATCAGTGGTGGTGCGCCGTACGCAAGGGTCGCATCACGCTTGAGATTGATACCTTGACGCGTCGCGGCGGCCTGTACGATCAGCCAGCTTTTGTCGAGCGGGCCGCCCGCTACGGCAAGAACGTGGCCCCTGAGATCTTCAATTCCGCGCAACGGTGAGTCGCTCTTCACCATGATGGCGCCGACGGCGCTCGAATAGGGATAAAACAACAGCTTGGCGCCAAGGGCACGCGCCCGCGCAACCCAAAGCCAATCGACGATAGCGAGATCGACCGAGCCGCTATTGAGGGCAAGCTTGCCGGCATCTGGCGAGGCGAATTCACTGATTTTCAGATCCAGCCCGGCGCTCTCGGCAAGGCCGTGGCGACGGATCACGTCCAGTTGCCAGGCAAAGGTGCCGGTGCTTTGCAGACCTATCCGCAAGGTCTCGGCGGCCGGCGCTGGAGCAACTCCAACAACGAGCCACAGCGCCACGAGAATTCCGGATATTGTGCTTGCGACCGCAGTCATCGGGAGATTATCCACGCTGTCGGTCCGCCAACGCAACAGCCGATTGGTTATTAAGTCCCAAGGCCTTTCGGGACGAAATGGCAATGCCGTTGTAGAATGGTAAGATTATCCGGGATCGGTTGTTCCGATACTCACCTTGGAAAGTCGTGGAACCGGTTTAGAATGCAGTGCGGCAAAGGTTGCGGGATGTTTCGATGGAAGCTCCGAAGGCATCGGAACGGCTTGTTTCGGCAGTGCAGCGGTGCCGTACGGCGCGATCTTGGCTGTTAGTTACGCTCTCACTCATTCCGGGCGGTGCCTACGCCGAACCAATCGAGACCGAGCATCTGTTTGGCTTCACCATTGGAAGCGACGTGGGCGACGTTGGAGAAAGAGAATTGGAGGGGTCGGTAGCCGGACGATTTTCGAAGCGGACCGGGACATATGACGCAGGTTCCAGCACGGTGTCCGTGGAAATCGTGCCGATGCCGAACCTGCGAGCTGAGCTTACCGGCATGGTCAATTCCTATGACATTACAGGCGTAACCGGGTTCGCCGATCAGCGCTATACCGGGTTCGGCGGGTTATCCGCCGACATCCGCTATCGGTTCGTTGATCGCGCATCGGCGCCATTCGGCTTTGCGGTTGGCGCCGAGCCGCATTGGGGGCGCGCCAACGACGTCACCGGCGAGCCGGTCAGCCTATATGGAGTCGATTTCGTCGCCGCTGCCGACTGGGAGGTCGTTCCCGACCAGGTCGTCGCAGCCTTCAACATCCTGTATCAACCCGACATCATGCGCACAAAGCTGACAGGAACCTGGTCGCAGGAATCTACGGTAGGCATTGCAGTTGCTGTGATGGCGCAGGTTCACTCGGGAATTTTCGTCGGCAGCGAAGCCCGCTATTTGCGTCAGTATGACGGGGGCGGGCTCAATACCCTGGCTGGACAAGCCTTCTTTGTTGGTCCGACGGCCTACTTCAAATTGTCGGAGCGCGCGTGGTTGACCGTGGCCTGGAGTGCGCAGGTTGCCGGCCACGCAACCGCCGTCGCGGGTTCGCTCGATTTGAGCAATTTCGAACGCCAGCAGGCGCGCCTCCTATTCGGCATCAATTTTTGAACGCCGCGACCGCCGTTCAAAGTGCTGCGGAATTGATCGCGCCTATTTGGTGCAGCTCTTCAGCTGTTTCTCCTCGATCGAGAAGATCGCACCGGTCTTGACCTGAACGTTCGGAACGACGCAGGTTCGCCCGTTCTTGTCGATAAATCTGACGTCGTAAATTCCGGCCTCCGTGTCGGTAATTTTTAGGCGCTCGTCATGATCGACGGTGTGATCGCGATCATTATCGGCCTGGTTGTTACCCCACGCGTTCTTGCCGGGCGGCGAAAGCTGCAGTGACGTAATCGTATTGGCAGTCAGGTTCCAGAATTGGGTGTCTTTTGCCGAAGCACCCCCAGGAACAGATGCAAGAGTCAATGCAAGGACGAATGGCGTCAGAAGAACCGCCTTGGCCATGTTGCGTCGCTCCCTATAACGTTGTCATGTGAGGAATGCGGCCGATGCCACAGCTTAACGCCCGCGTTAATATCAATCGGCGACGCCAGCCGCAATTGCAAGAGGAAGAGAGACGATGATGCGCATCGAAGCTCCGTGGCGGATTTCCGCTATTGTTCTCTCAATCCTGGGTTGGACAGGCGGCGCTGTCGCGGCGCCAACCGCGGCCATTTTTCCGTTTGAGATCTACGACACCAGCGGTGAGCCCCCGCAACCTGATCTGACCGAACGGCTTGCGATGGCGACGCGAGTTCTATCGGAGGCCCTGGAAAAAACCGGACGTTATGCGCCTGTCGATCTCGGGTCATTCGGCGCCGACATAGCGGGGACATCGCCGCGCTATCGATGCGGGGATTGCTTTCTGCCGATCGCGCGCCAGGCCGACGCGGCCTACGCCGTTGTATCCGTGATTCACAAGGTCTCGTCGCTGATTTCGTCCATGGACATCTGGATCGTTGACAGTTCCAGCGGGGCGATCAAGGCTCATCTTGGCGGTCAAATCCGCGGCGACACTGCGGAAGCTTACGAGCACGGGGTGCGCTTCCTGGTGCGGAACCGTCTGCCGGAAGACGCGACGTCGGGCACCGGCGCGCAGGATAGGTAGTCACCGTCATCCATTCAATCGCCTGGCGTGCGAGCAGAGGGCCTGTGTCCGGCGGAATCGAACCACAGGCCGCCCCGAAGCACGAAATTCATTGTCGAAATTCGAGACGCGAAGGCGAGTTCAGCGTAACATTTTTGAGTTTCATCTCGGATAGAGGCACAGGGAATGATCGAAATCATCCTGACAGTCTGCGCCATCGCCAATCCGGCCAATTGCGAGGAGAAATATATTCAGTTCGCCTGGGATGGCTCGCTTCGTCAGTGCATGATGGCCGCGCAGCCCTACATCGCCAAGTGGATCGGCGATCATCCCCAGTGGACCGCAAGGAAATGGACTTGCGAGTATCCTGGACACGAGAGGCGAAAGATTTGATTCGGGCCTCTCCGGTACGCGGCGAAACATAGTCGCCGTTATTTTCAATTCGGTCCGAACGCGACACCCCAAGGCAATTCGCCAACCTGAATCGATTTGATGACCTTTTGGGCTGCGACGTCGATCACCGAGACGTCGTTCGAAACGCCGTTGGCTACCAGCAGGTATTTTTCGTCGGGCGTGAACGCGCCATGCCAAACGCGCTGTCCGACCAGCAGGTACTTCAACACAGCGTGGCTGACGCCATCAACCACGGCGACCCGATTGGCCGGCCCCAGATCGATGAAGCCGAGTTTACCGTCCTTGGTGATATTTATGCCGACTGGCTGGATCGCCTCGGATCGCAGACCCGGGATTTCAAATGTTACGGTTTGCTTGAGCTGTCGCGTCGCCGGATCGATGATAGCAAGACCGCCGCCGATTTCTGAGGTGACCCATAATTCCGATCCGTCGGACTTGAAAGCGGAGAAGCGTGGGCGGGAACCGACAAGCAGGTTACCGACGACTTCGCGGCTCGCGGTGTCGATGAAATGAGCCATGCTTGTCGTCTCAGACGTGCATATCAGCATTTTGGAATCTGGGCTGACCGCCATGCCCTCGGGCTCCGTGCCGACCGATACCTGACCAATGGCGGCGCGTTTTTCCATGTCGATAATGGTCACCATTGCGTCGTTTTCGTTCGCGACGTAGAGGAGCTTTCCGGCCGGATCGAGCGCAAACTGTTCGGGATCCGGACCTGACGGCAATTCGCCGGCATCCTCGCGGCTCTTGGTGTCGAACATCTCGATCTTGTCGTCGTCACCGAGAGCGACGAAGACAAATTTACCGTCGCGGGTGACTTCGATGCCGCGCGGCCGTTGCCCTGTCTTGATGGTGGCTACCGTCTCCATTTTGTCGGTGTCGACCACCGAGATAGAGTTGCCCTTCTCATTGGAGACGTAGGCGAGGAAGGCGAAGGCAGGATTGAACGAGAACAGAAGAACGAACAGGGAAAGCATTGTTGCCGCGGGCCGGTGCAAATCCAACATGTGGCTTCTCCAACCTGTCAGGTCCCGTTCGTGTCGATCGAACCCGAGCGCTTTTATTCTATGTTCTGTTTGACGCCATTGCGCGCAATAGACAACCGTAGCAGTAGTTCTAAATCCGTCGACCGATCCTCGCCTTCCTTGCGTCTAACGATAAATAGAGTAGCCTGAGAGCTCAAACATGACGAAATGACCGGCGATGCTGCAGCGCAATCGGGGCATTGTAAAACGTCCGAGGTTGGCATTGGAGGCTTGACTTGCTTCGGCTTCTGATTGGTGTCGTTGCACTAGCCGCTTTATGTGGAACCGGGCTGTGCGATCAACCACTGGAAATCAAGATCGGTTACCTTCATCAGGCGCCGTCACGGATCCGGATATCGCTAATCGACGTGCCGGCCGCAAATGATGGGCTTGCCGGCGCGCAGCTGGCGATTGAGGACGACGACACTACTGGCCGTTTCCTCAATCAGCGGTACACGCTAATCGAGAAATTGGTTGACGAGAAAGAGGACCCGATCGCGGCCATGAACGCGCTCGCCGACCAGGGAGCGTCCTTTATCGTCACGAGCCTCGATGCGGACCGCCTCCTGAAGACGGCGGATGCCGGCAAAGCGCGCGGCGAGACCTTGATCAACGCGTTCGCATTGGATGAGCGCCTGCGCGAACAGGATTGCCGCGCCAACATCATTCATGTCGCGCCCACGCGTTCCATGCTGGCCGACGCACTGGCACAATATCTGGTCTGGAAAAAGTGGCGCAAATGGATGCTGATGACGGGCTCGCACGAAAACGACAAATTGTTCGCCGACGCGTTGCGCCATGCGGCGATGCGTTTCGGTGCCAAAATCGTTGAGGAGCGGGTGTTCAAGGATAGCGGAGGCGCGCGCCGGACCGACAGTGGCGTCGCTGAGATCCAGCAGCAGATGCCGATGGTGACACAAGGCGCGCCCGACCATGATGTGCTGGTCGCAGCGGACGAAAGCGAGGTCTTTGCCGGCTATCTGCCGTACCGGACCTGGGATCCGCGTCCGGTCGCAGGTTCTGCCGGACTGGTTCCCACCACATGGGATGCGGCGTTCGATCAATGGGGTGCCGTGCAGTTGCAGAACCGCTTCACAAAGGCTTTCCAGCGTTCAATGACGGCGCACGACATGCAGGTGTGGACCGCGGTTCGCATGATCGGCGAGGCCGCGAGCCGGACTGGATCTGGCGATGCGGCCAAGATGCTCGCCTACATCAAAAGTCCCGAATTCTCGGTCGCGGCGTTCAAAGGGCAAAAACTTACGATTCGCGACTGGAACTTGCAGCTGCGGCAGCCGATCCTGTTGTTCGACGGCAGGAACACCGTATCGGTATCCCCTCAGGAAGGCTTCCTTCACCAAGTATCGACGCTCGATACCCTCGGTCTTGATCGTCCTGAAACCAAGTGTTCGCTCAAATAGTTTGCGCGTTCGAGTAACACTTTTGGCCGCCGTCTCCGAGTGACTGAGGGCTTTCTGCGCGGCTTTTGTCTCCAGGAGCCTGACGTCGAGGCCGTTTCCATGTTCGATCGCATCAAGACTTGGGCGGCAGATTGAAACGAGACGCTTACGCGGTCTATCTGGCTGCTCGTAGTCCCAGTACGCCCTGGTATGTGAAAGTTATTGCGGTCGTTGTCGCGGCATATGCCCTCTCACCTATCGATCTCATTCCGGATTTCATTCCGATACTCGGATATTTGGATGATTTGATTCTGGTGCCGCTCGGCATCTGGCTTGTCGTGTCGTTGATCCCGGAGCAGGCAATGGCCGAGTATCGTGCCAAAGCCAGCGAAGTCATGCACCGCCGGCAGGACAGCAAGATCGCAGCTACGGCGATCATTGCGATTTGGATGTCGAGCGCCGCTCTGCTGCTGTGGTTCGGGTTTTCGCGTTGGGGTCGATAAGAGGCTATTGGATTTTCGTCTGGATTCACCGGACCCATCACCTCCCAAACGCCTTATCCGGGAGGGAAGCGGCCTTGTCCACGAGCGAAATATTGCATGCAGGGCGCAGCCCCCAGGCGTTCGACCTTCGATCTTGAGCACTTGCGCGATGTCGGGCGTGCTCCTAGGCTCGGCTGCGGCGCGACGCTCGCGCCAAAACGACTTCGGAGGGCGGAATGACCTGGAAGACTCCTAAAATTGTCGAAGTGCCGGTGGGCATGGAAATCAACATGTACGCCTGCGCAGCGCGCAAATAAACGGCCTCGAAACGATCTGCCCGGCTCGATCGGCATTCTTTGCATCGAGCCGGGCAGTGGCCTCCCTGCCTGTGATCTCAATACATCGGACTTTAAGACATCAGGCCGACCTCAAACAGACTTAGAGGCCGGACAACAAGAGTTAACAAGCGCGCCAGGAAAAATACCTGCTCGTCGCGCCGAACCCGATGTTTTATTCGCAGGGACCGTCTGGGGATGGGCCACCGTGCTGCGCTTTGTGAATCGCAGATGGAACAACTCCAAAATACTCCCGGAACACGCGGCTGAAGTGCGATGAACTCGAAAAGCCCCACGAGAATGCGACGTCCGTGACGGATTTCCCGGCCTGGGTCTCCAGCTCCTGGCGGCAGTTCTGCAACCTGGCGTGCCGTATGTAGTCGCTGATGGTGGTGCCACGTTCGCTGAACAGCATGTGCAGATAGCGCTTGGTGCAGCCCAGTACCGCCGAGATCTGATCGATGGAAAGATTCGGGTCGCGCAGATGTTCGCGGACGAAAAACTGCGCCCGGACATACATCGCCTCGGGCCCGACACGATCGAACATCGCGTCGGCTTCGCGGAGCGGCAACAGCAGGAGGTCGATCAGCGAATCCGCCACCCCGATCGCGTTGTTCGGCGATAGCTTGGTCGCCTCGTCGAACGCCGCATGGACAAAATTGTAGGCGATCCGGCCGGTGCCGGTGCGCGCCGAGAGTTTGCATGCTGACATTTTCTCCGACCGGAAGCCGCGTTCTTGCAGCAGTTCCTTCGGGACGATGACAACCTCGTGTCGCGTCAGTGTCGGGCTGACGATCGTGTGCGGACAGGATACATCGTAGACGAGACAGTCGCCGGGCATCAGGTCAATGTGGCGACCACTCTGTTCGAAATGCGAAATGCCATAAGTCTGAAACAGTATCTTGACGAACGGATGGCCGCCCAGTTCTGCGCGCGAGGCGGTATGCGCCAGCCGATGCTGGCTCGCCTCGATCTGGCAAAGCTTTAGTTTCGAAACCATCGTGTAGTTGATCTGGCCTTCGAATGACGAAGCCTTGAGCGGATCGATGTCGAAATGCCCGCAGAGATCGGTCAGGGTATCTGACCAAACTTGAATCTGCTTCTTCGGCGTAAGTCCGGAAGTGTTATGTGAGCGGACCGTGTCGGACATCATCCAGCCACCGATTCGAGATCAAACATGACCGCTTGTCGCGCGAGGCATCGAGTCACCATGAAGTGGCTTTACCTCAATTTAAGGCGGTCATTGGGCTTTGACCAGCACGCCTGCTGACATCCCCTTGATAACCCTCCGACTTAGTTTCAGCGCCGTCAAGTGGAACCTCAACCTATGATGCTGCGCAGCATAAACGCTCGCGGCCAGCGAAAGTCGCGAGCGCCGGCTAGAAAGTTCGGTGTGTTTCGCTTGCGCGCAAACGCACTTCTCTCTTGGGCAAGTTTTCCAATTCAAAACCGGGTAAAAATCCGAACGAGCAATTCCGAAAAGTGGACCGTTTTTACGGAAACCCTTCGCTCGCAACTGGGAGGAACTACTATGCGCAAGGTGCTACTTGCTACCGGTCTTGGCGTCGTGTCGGCGCTCGCCGCAGGTGCTGCCTATGCCGACGAGGCGTTGGACAAGCTTGCCAAGGACCCCAAGCAATGGGTGATGCAACAGGGCGATGACGCGAACACGCGTTATTCCAAGCTCAGTCAGATCAACGCATCCAACGTCAAGAAGCTGCAGGTCGCCTGGACCTTCTCGACCGGGGTGCTGCGCGGTCACGAAGGTGGCCCGCTGGTGGTTGGTGACGTGATGTATGTGCATACGCCGTTCCCGAACACGGTCTATGCGCTCGATCTCAACCATGAGGGCAAGATCCTCTGGAAATACGAGCCGCGCCAGGATCCAAACGTGATCCCGATCATGTGCTGCGATACGGTCAATCGCGGTGTCGCCTACGCCGACGGCAAGATATTCCTGCATCAGGCCGATACGACTTTGGTCGCGCTCGATGCCAAGACCGGCGCAAAAGTCTGGTCGGTGATGGACGGAGAAGCCGGCAAGGGCCAATCCGGCACCGACGCGCCGTTCGTGTTCAAGGACAAGGTTCTCGTCGGTGTTTCCGGAGGTGAATTCGGCGTTCGCGGCTGGATCAGCGCCTACGACATCAAGGATGGCAAGCTGGCTTGGCGTGGTTATTCGGAAGGACCAGATGCCGACACGCTGATTGATCCGGACAAGACGACGTCGCTTGGCAAGCCGGTCGGACCTGACTCGTCGACCTCGACCTGGCAGGGCGATCAATGGAAGATCGGCGGTGGTGCGACATGGGGTTGGTATTCCTACGATCCCAAGCTGAATCTGGTCTATTACGGCTCGGGCAATCCCTCGACCTGGAATCCGGTGCAACGTCCCGGTGACAACAGGTGGTCGATGTCGATCTGGGCGCGCGATCTCGACACCGGCAAGGTCAAATGGATCTACCAGATGACGCCGCACGACGAATGGGATTTTGACGGTGTCAACGAGATGATCCTGACCGATCAGACCATGGATGGCAAAATGCGCAGCGTGCTGACGCATTTCGATCGTAACGGTTTCGGCTACACGCTCGATCGGGCCACCGGCGAATTGCTGGTCGCAGAAAAGTTCGATCCGGTGGTGAATTGGGCCACCAAGGTCGACATGGACAAATCGTCCAAAACCTATGGTCGTCCGCTGGTGGTCGACGCCTATTCGACCCAGCACAATGGTGAAGACACCAACTCGAAGGGCATCTGTCCGGCAGCGCTTGGCACCAAGGACGAGCAACCGGCGGCCTATAGCCCGGAGACGCAATTGTTCTACGTCCCGACCAACCACGTCTGCATGGACTATGAGCCTTACAAGGTGGCTTACACCGCTGGTCAGGCCTACGTCGGTGCGGCCGTCGCGATGTATCCACCCAAGGGTGACACCAACATGGGCAACTTCATCGCCTGGGACGGCAAGACCGGCAAGATCGTCTGGTCCAACAAGGAGCAGTTCTCAGCTTGGGGCGGCGCCTTGGCAACGGCCGGCAATGTGGTGTTCTACGGTACGCTCGAAGGCTATCTGAAGGCGGTCGATGCCAAGACCGGCAAGGAGCTGTACAAGTTCAAGACCCCGTCCGGCATCATCGGCAACGTCATGACCTATGAGCATGGCGGCAAGCAATATGTTGCCGTGCTCTCCGGTGTTGGCGGTTGGGCGGGCATCGGCCTTGCGGCCGGTCTGCTGCAGCCGGAAAACGCCGCGGCATGGCATGGCGCGGTCGATCAGGGCAAGCTGCCGACCAAGGAAAAGACCGTCGATACGGCGGGCCTTGGCGCCGTCGGTGGTTATGCGGGTCTGGCGTCCTACACCTCACTGGGCGGAACGTTGACCGTGTTCGCGTTGCCGTCCGAGTAACGGCACGGTGAAGTGACAATCGATCGGCGCGCCGCAGTTCCGCTGCGCGCCGATTCTGTCTCAATGTTCCACGAGGAAAGCTTACGTGAATATCAAGTGCTGGAAATTTGTACTCGTAGTTGCGGCGAGTGTGTTGGCTGGTGGTGTTGCTCATGCAGACGGATCGGGTGATCCTGCGGTGGCTTCATCCGACAATGGCAAGTACACGGACAAAGACGGCAATCCGACCTACAAGATCAGCTCGGATGGGATGGTCGACTGGTACACTTTCTCCGGCTTCCGCCGCTATCACTCGGATTGCCACGTATGCCATGGCCCCAATGGCGAGGGGTCGACCTACGCTCCGGCGTTGGCCAATTCGCTGAAGACGTTGAGCTACACCGACTTCGCCGATGTCGTTACCAATGGCCGCAAGAATGTTGACGCCGCCAACGACAAGGTGATGCCCTCGTTTGCGAGCAACGTAAATGTCATGTGCTACCTCGACGATATCTACGTGTATCTGCGCGCGCGCGCCAACGATGCCATTCCGGGTGGCCGGCCACCCACCCACGAAGACAAACCTGAAACTGCCAAGCAGGCCGAAGCCAGTTGCACAGGTATCAAATGAGCGCATTTGCGGTGCTAAAGTACGCAACGGGAGCAGGACATGAAGACACGCGCCGCTGTCGCGTTTGAGGCAAAGAAACCGCTGGAGATCGTCGAGCTTGATCTGGAAGGACCCAAGGCCGGCGAGGTCCTGGTCGAGATCAAGGCAACGGGCATTTGTCATACCGACGCCTACACGCTCGACGGCTTCGATAGCGAAGGCATCTTCCCGTCCATCCTCGGCCATGAGGGCGCGGGCATCGTGCGCGAAGTCGGTGCCGGCGTGACGTCGGTCAAGCCGGGCGATCACGTGATCCCGCTCTACACGCCCGAATGCCGCCAGTGCAAAAGCTGCCTGAGCCAGAAGACCAATCTCTGCACCGCGATCCGCGCCACGCAGGGCAAGGGCGTGATGCCCGACGGCACCTCGCGCTTCAAATACAAGGGCGAGACGGTCTTCCACTACATGGGCTGCTCGACATTCTCGAATTTCACCGTGCTGCCCGAGATCGCAGTGGCGAAGATCCGCGAGGACGCGCCGTTCGACAAGAGCTGCTACATCGGTTGCGGCGTCACCACCGGCGTCGGCGCGGTCGTCAACACTGCCAAGGTGACGCCGGGCTCCAACGTCGTCGTGTTCGGCCTCGGCGGCATCGGCCTCAACGTCATCCAGGGCGCCAGGATGGTGGGTGCCGACAAGATCATCGGCGTCGACGTCAATGATTCCAAGGACGCCTGGGGCCGCCAGTTCGGCATGACGCATTTCGTCAATCCGACCAAGATCGGCGGCGACATCGTCCAGCATCTGGTTGGCCTGACCGACGGCGGCGCCGATTTCACCTTCGATTGCACCGGCAACACCAACGTGATGCGGCAGGCGCTGGAAGCCTGCCACCGCGGCTGGGGCGTCTCGGTGGTGATCGGCGTCGCGGAAAGTGGCAAGGAGATCGCGACGCGACCGTTCCAGCTCGTCACCGGCCGGGTCTGGAAGGGCACTGCGTTCGGCGGCGCGCGCGGCCGCACCGATGTGCCGAAGATTGTCGACTGGTACATGACCGGAAAGATCCAGATCGATCCGATGATCACCCACGTGCTGAAGCTCGAGGAGATCAACAAGGGCTTCGACCTGATGCACGAGGGCAAGTCGATCCGTTCGGTCGTCGTATTCTGAAATCAAAACAGCAAGCAGCAGGAGGATAGCCAATGACTGTTCATATCCACCCATCGATCGACAACGGCGTCAAACCGGGCTCGGGCCACTTCGCCGGCGGAACCCTGGTCTGTAAATGCGCAGACAAGCAGGTGAAGGTCGGGGTCAAGGGCGATGTCGCCCACAATCACGCCTGTGGTTGCACCAAGTGCTGGAAGCCCGAAGGCGCGACCTTCGCGGTCATCGCGGTGGTCCCGCGCGAGAACGTCAGCGTGCTGGAGAACGGCGACAAGTTGCATGTCGTCGACGCTGCGGCGACGATCCAGCGCCACGCCTGCAAGGGATGCGGCACCCACATGTATGGCCGGATCGAGAACAAGGGCCACCCGTTCTATGGCCTCGACTTCATCCATCCCGAGCTGTTCCGGGAAACCGGCTCGGCGGCTGCCGGATTTGCTGCGTTCGTGTCGTCTGTGATCGAGTCCGGCGTCAAACCGGCCGAGATGACTGGGATCAGATCGCGGCTGAAGGAGCTCGGGCTCGAGCCCTATGATTGCTTGTCGCCGGCCTTGATGGATGTGCTGGCTACCCATGAGGCGAAATCCAAAGCAAGCTGACGGCGGCGCTCCGTGACATGCTGTCGGCGGAAACTACCGCCGACGGCTTCATAATTGTCGCTCGATCTTGTGCCAGCGCTCTGGAGAATGGTCGCGTGGCATTTGAACGGTCGGTGAAAAGGTGCTCCTGGCCCGTCGGTAATGTCCGACTTCGCCCTTCATGTCGCTCTTGGCGTCTTCATTGCGGAAGCGGCGCTCGTGGCGCAGCGGTACGATCGGTACACTGGCGTTGAGCGAAATGCCGCTGCCGATCCTCGAGCGCAGAAGTCCGCTCCCATGGGGAGCGGGCTTGCTCGGCGACCTTACTTGGCGTGCGCAACCTCGCGGACTTTTGCCAGCTGCTTCTTGCGGCTGATCTTGCGCACGACGGTGTAGAAGGCCGGAGTGAACAGCAGGCCGAACGCGGTCACGCCCAGCATGCCGGAGAACACCGCGGTGCCGAGCGATTGCCGCATCTCCGAGCCTGCGCCGGTGGCGACCACGAGCGGGAAGACGCCGAAGATGAAGGCGAGCGACGTCATCAGGATCGGCCGCAGCCGGGTGCGCGCCGCGGTGACGGCGGCTTCGGCGGGGCTGGCGCCGCTTTCCTCGGTCTGCCGCGCGAACTCCACGATCAGGATGGCGTTCTTGGCAGCTAACCCGACCAGCACGACGAAGCCGATCTGCGCCAGCACGTCGATCGGCATGCCGCGTATCAACAGGCCGGTCACCGAGGCGAGCAGGCACATCGGTACGATCATCACCACCGCGAGCGGCAGATTCCAGCTCTCATATTGCGCGGCCAGCACCAGGAACACGAACAGTGCGGCCGCACCGAACACGAGCAGCGATGAGGTGCCCGGCAGCTGCTGCTGGAAGGCGAGTTCGGTCCATTCGAAGCCGATGCCGGGCGGCAGCACCTCGTGGGCGAGTTCCTCCATCCGGTGCAGCGCACTACCGGTGGCGATGCCGGGGGCCGCGACGCCCATCACTTCGGCGGCGGGAAACAGATCGTAGCGCGGCACGCGATAGGGCGCGTTCTCAGGTCGCATCCGCGCCACGGTGCCGACCGGCACCATCTCGCCGAACGTGTTGCGTGCCTTCAGCCGCGCGATGTCCTGCGGGTCCTGGCGGAAATTGCCGTCAGCCTGCGCGATCACCTGGTAGGTGCGGCCGAGATAGTTGAAGTCGTTGACGTACTGCGAGCCGAGATAGACCTGCAGCGTGGCGAACACGTCGGTCGGCGTCAGCCCGACCTTCTCGGCTTTCTCGCGGTCGATGTCGGCATAGACCGACGGCGAGCGGGTGCCGAACAGCGTGAAGACGCCGGCAAAGCTCGGATCCTTGTTGGCTGCGGCGACCAGCGTCTGTGCCGCTTTCGAGAGCGCTTCCGATCCGAGACCGGCGCGGTCCTGCAGCATCATCTTGAAGCCGCCGGCATTGCCGATGCCCTGCACGGGCGGCGGCGGGATCGTCAGCACATAGGCTTCCTGGATCACCGACAGGCGCTTGCGCAGGTCGGCGAGCACGGTGGCCGAGGTCACGCCCTTGAGCTCGTGATTGTACAACGAGGGCAGGCCGGAGAAGATCGTGCCGGCGTTGGAAGCGATGGTGAAGGTGGTCGCATCCAGCCCCGCGAACGGCGCGACATGTTCGACGCCGGGCGTCGACATGATGATCTCGATTGCCTTCTTGACCACAGCTTCAGTGCGGTCGAGCGTCGCGCCGGGCGGCAACTGTACCACGGTGATGAGATAACCCTGGTCCTGCTCGGGAATGAACCCTGTCGGCGCGCGGGCAAACTGGAAGCCGGTGAGGCCGATCAACGCCGCATAGACCAGCAGCACGACGCCGGCGATCTGCACCAGCCGCCGCGTCAGTTTTCCATAGCTCGTCGACAGCCACTCGAATCCGACATTGAACCGGTCGAATCCCGCTTGCACCAGCCGCGCGATCCACGAACGGCGCCGCGCATGGCCTGGCTCATGGGCCTTGAACAGCACCGCGCAAAGCGCCGGGCTCAGGGTCAGCGAGACGAAGCAGGAAATGAGGGTCGAGGCAGCGATCGTGATGGCAAATTGCCGGAAGAATTGCCCGGTGATGCCGGAGAGGAACGCCGACGGCACGAACACCGCGCACAGTGTCAGCGCGATCGAGATCAGCGCGCCGCCGACCTCGTTCATGGTGACGTGGGCGGCCTCGGCCGGCTGCATGCCGCGCTCGAGGTTGCGCTCGACATTCTCCACCACGACGATGGCGTCGTCGACGACGATGCCGACTGCCAGCACAAGGCCGAACAGCGACAAGTTGTTTAGCGAAATGCCGAGCGCATAGAGGAAGGTGAAGGTGCCGACGAGCGAGACCGGGATCGCGATCACGGGAATGATCGCGGCGCGCCAGCTTTGCAGGAACAGGAACACGACGCCGACCACCAGCAGGATTGCGATGAAGATCGTCCTGATCACCTCGTCGACCGATTTGCCGACGAAGATGGTAGGATCGTAGATGACCTTGTATTCGAGGCCGGACGGGAAGTCCTTGCTCAGCTTTTCCATCGCCTCGAGCGTTTCGCGGTCGACGGCAAGGGAATTGGCGCCCGGCTGGGCGAAGATCAGCAGCGGCAGACCAGGCTGCCGGTCCATGAAGGCGGTCGAACCGTAATCGGACGCGCCGATCTCGACGCGGCCGACATCGCGCAAGCGCGTCACGCGGCCCTCGCCGTCCGATTTCAGCACGACGGAGCCGAATTGCTCGGGCGTGGAGAGCCGGCCGAGCGTCTGCACGTTGAGCTGATAGGCTTGCTTCGACGCGACCGGCGGCTGGTTCAGGACACCCGCCGAGACCTGGATGTTCTGGGCACGCAGCGCGGCGAGGACCTCGCCCGCGTTCAGATTATGCGCGGCAACCTTGTCGGGATCGAGCCAGATCCGCATGGCATATTCGCGGCCGCCCTGCATCGTCACATCACCGACGCCCGGCAGTCGCGCCAGCACGTCCTTCACATGCAACGTGGCGTAGTTCGAGATGTAGAGCAGGTCGCGAGAGCTGTCCGGCGAATAGAGATGGACGGCGAGCAGAATGTTGGGCGTCGCCTTTCGCACCTGGACGCCGAGCCGCTGCACGTCATCGGGCAGGCGGGGCAGGGCATCCTGCACGCGGTTCTGCGTCAGCATCTGCGCCACGTTGAGGTCGGTTCCGATCCGGAACGTCACCGTGATGGTGAGCTTGCCGTCGCCGGTCGACTGGCTGTTCATGTAGATCATGTTCTCGACGCCGTTGATCTCCTGCTCAAGCGGCGTGGCAACGGTCCGCGACACCACGTCGGCGGACGCACCTGGATAGCTCGTGGTGATCTGGACCGTGGGCGGCACGATCTCCGGATATTGCGCGATGGGCAGGATCGCGAGCGCGCCGAGCCCGATCAGCGTCACGAAGACGCTGAGCACGGTGGCGAAGATCGGCCTGTCGATGAAGCTGTGGGTCACGGAAGGCTCCTGCCTCGGTCCAGATGTATCGTTCGCTCAGCCTTGGCTTGTCAGCCCTGGCCGTCGGCGGTTGCGTCGTAATGGATGGTGCCGTCGTGCGGCGCGACCTTGGTGCCGGGAATGGCGCGCACCAGGCCATCGATGATGACGCGGTCAGTCGGCTCCAGGCCGGACTGGATCACCCGCAACCCGCCGCGAAGGTCGCCCGTCGTCACGATCTTGGGCTTCACGGTCGCGTCAGTGCCGACCGTCATCACCAGGCGTTGCGACTGGTCGAGCACGACCGCTGCGTCCGGCAGCAAATAGACCGGCGTGGGCGGAGCGATCGCGACGCGGAGACGCGCGAACTGACCCGGTGCCAGGAACAGATCCGGGTTCGGCACCGTGGCGCGCGCGTGGATGGTGCCGCTCGAGCGATCGAGCGCATTGTCGATGAAGTCGAGCGTTCCCTCGCGGGCAAATTTGGTCTCGTCGCTGAGGCCGATCATCACCTTGTTGGCAAGCGGACCGCCGAGGCGGGCGCGTTCGCGGGAGAAGGTCAGGAAATCGGATTCGCTCATGTCGAAGTCGAGATAGAGCGGATCGAGTGAAACCAGCGTGGTCAGCAGCGTGGTCGGGCTGGTGGCGGCGCGGCTGCCCGCCACCAGGCTTCCGATCGACACCTGGCGCGCGCCGATACGGCCGCTGAACGGCGCCAGCACGCGGCAATATTCGAGGTCGAGTTCGGCGTCGCGGATGCGCGCCTTGGCGTCCTCGACCGAAGCCTGCGATGAATCCTGGTCTGAAGTGCGCTGGTCGACCGTTTCCTGGGTCGCGAATTCGCTGCGGCGGAGCGATTGCGCGCGCGTCAGCTGGGCATTGGCGAACTCGACACGGGCTTTCGCGGTCTGCAGCGCCGCCTTCGCCTGTTCCAGCCTGATCTCGTAAGGGCGCGGATCGATCACGAAGAGCAGGTCACCCTTGTGAACGATCTGGCCGTCCTTGAAGTGGATTTCGGTGAGCGTTCCGCCGACCTGGGCCCGTAGTTCGACCCGGTCGATCGCCGAGAACTGGCCGAGGAAGCCGGCCCTGGTATCGACCTCACGCTGCAACGGCTGACTGACCGTCACCACCGGGGCAGGGGTTTGCAGCGCCACCGCCTGGCTTCCCTTGTGAGGCCCAAAGGCGAAATAGGCGGCGCCAAGCGCGACCACCGCCGCGGCGCCGACCACAGCCGTTCGCCACGTCCGCCGGCGCGGCCGTGCGGGCTCATCAAGCGGCTCTCTCTCGATTGTCGAGCGATCTGTGATCTGATCCATTGGGCTGCCCATCAGTCCTTGCATGCGGTTTGGAAGTCGACGCGCGCGTCGAATCGCAGGCGCTGGCCGCTGCAAGGTGTCGGAATCGGGATGCCAGGCGCTGTCATTCGGAAGCGGAAAAGTCTCAATTGGGGTTGATATTTGGAGCAGACACTCCAATATCGTGGTGGCGATATAAACCCGGGGAGGCGCTGTTCAAGGATTTTTGGAGCGATGACCTCAAAAATAATCGAGGGACGAGACATCAAGGAAAGCAAGCGCGGCCGCGGCCGGCCGGCGGTGTTCGATCGCCAGCATGCGCTGTGGGCGGCGATGACGCTGTTTTGGGAGCGGGGCTATGAAGGGACGTCGTTCGACGACCTGATCGCCGCGATGGGGATCAGTGCGTCCAGCTTCTACAATTCGTTCGGCAGTAAGGAAGCGCTCTATTGCGAGGCCACCAAGTCCTATCTGGACTGGTCGGGCCACTGGTTCTTCGCCATTCTCAACGATCCGGGGATCGACACCAGGACGGCCTTCGCACGGCTGTTCGAATCGACCGCGGAGGAGTTCACCCGCGGCGATCATCCGCTCGGCTGCATGATCTCGCTCGCGGGCACGCATTGTGCGCCGGGAATGACGAACATTCGTGACATGATGGCCGAGCACCGTGCCTTCTCGGAAGGCGCGATGGCGGAGCGTATTCGCAAGGGTATCGAAGCCGGCGACGTCGCCAACGACACCGACTGTGACATGCTGGCGGCTTATTACAGCGCCGTGGCGCGCGGACTGGCAGTGCAGGCCCGCGATGGCGCATCACGCGGGAAGCTGGCTGAGATCGGCCGGCTCGCGATGCGCGCCTGGCCGACGAGCGATGCGGGGAGATAGGTCAAGCCCGGCCGTAGTCGCGCTGACTGAGCAGCCATTTCGCTTCCGTCTCGCCCGTCAAATCACCATTCGTGCGACTCGACGAATTTCACGGATCCTCCAAGCAGGCAGCCGATCGGTCTGTCGCCGGCAAAGCCGAGCCGGATGCCGATTTCGGACAATGAATTCATGGCACGGCCTTGCATGATCGTGATGCGCTCACTGTCGGCCTTGACGAGGCCATTCTTGAGCAATCCGAACGACAGCGCCGCAGCGGCAATTCCGGTCGCTGCGTCCTCGGGATAGCCCGACGACTTCGGGAACTGTCTGGCTTCGAAACGACGATCGCTTTGATCGTTGATCGCATAGGGGTAGAGCCCGGTCGATCCAATGGTTTCGCAACACTGCTCGGTCGTTGCCATGGTCGAGGTCAGGTTGTTCAGGAGATCGACGCTTTTCATGGGAATCAGCGTCTTTACGCGCGACGTGATGGCGTTTTGAATCGGCAGGTCGAGCAGGTCGGCGCGCGCGATGCGAAGCGCGGCCAGCACCGTCTCTTCTTCTTCGCGCGACAGAGCGACCACCTTGCCGACCGGCTGCGTAATCTCGACATAGGGATCGTCGGGGCCTGTCATATCGACGAAGCCGGTCACCGGTCCGCTGCGGGTGTCGATGCGCACCTGCTCGCCTCGCAGATGCCCTGCCGTCGCCAGGGCCCAAAGCGCGCCGATCGTGGCGTGGCCGCACATCTCCATCTCATGGCGGGGAACCCAGAAGCGGAAGATGTAATCGGCGTCGTCGTTGGCGGCCGGCAGGACGAACCCGGACTCGTGCCCGAAATGCTTGGCGATATCCTGCATATCCTCGCTCGGAAGCGCCGAGGCGTTGGCAACGATCGGACAAGGATTTCCGCCGGCGCCCATATGCGTGAAGACATTGACGAGCTTGATCTCGGTCATCCCGTATCCAGGTTCGGCTCACCGAAGAGACGGCGGCAATCTTGGAAAAGTCCGCGATCGTAAGGTCACCGATATCAGCTCGGCCGGTTCACGGAATTGTAGTTCCTCAGCATGCCATTCTCGTCGGTCCCCGGATAGTCGCGATCTCTCCTTTCCTGATTGCGATGGACAGGCGTTCAAAACCTCGCGCAGCGCAGCGCAGCCGCCGCGCGACGACGGCCAGGGGACGACCTCGGACGGAGCGGGCCAAGCCGGAGTGACGCCTTGGCCCGATCGCACCTCTAGATTCTTGTTTTGACGCGTTTTCTTCACGCGAACCGGTATCCACTTCGCTCGAAAACGCTCTAGTGATCCCACCCCACGCGCCTGTCGTCGCCGTCAAGTCTGACGCAAGTGAAGCTCGATGCACTATTGGCGTTGCCTCCGGTGTACTTCGCCCATTGCGGGAACGGGCAGAGCGGCCGCGTGAAGGTCACGGCGCCTGCCGGGTTGACCTTCGAAGCGATCAGGTTCTTCGGCGGAATGCCACTTTCGACCCAATTGGAGATCGGCGTCAGCAGATCGATGCTGTCGGCGCCGGGGCCTCCGCCGCAATGGTTGACGCCAGGAAGGGTGTACAGGCGCACATTATCCCGGCTTCGGTCATCAACGACTTCCCGAAGGCGTTCGACGAATCGAACCGAGCCGGCGGTCGGAACGAGCGGATCCTCGCCGCCGCTCCAGACGATCAGCTTGCCGCCATTGATGACGTATTTGGCGACGCCGAACAACGAACCCGACATGTCGTCAACCCTGCCGAACTGGTTCGAGATGAAGGAGAAGTCTCTCGGTAGGTTGAAGCTCGAAATGGCGAAGGCCGGGTTGTTGTAAGCCATGGCCAGAAAGCCTTGGCCGAGCCCCTGGCCGCCTCCGAGCACCGCGCTTAACCCGCTCACGAGATTGCCGACGCCGTAAGGCGGGCCGATCACCTCATGATTGAGCAAGAGATCGCTCTGGAGGGTCTTGACCGCCGTGAGCTCCGTTGGTGTCAGGCATGCCGGCGTATCGACGTTCGCCGGGCATGCCAGCACCGCCGGGTCGAAGCTGCACTTGCCGGGATTGGAAATGATGCCGTCGGCAATCCCGTCGAGAGCATCGCACTTTGCGACCTCCGCGTTGTAGAGCGCCGTCAGCTTCGCCGGGAAGGTCGCGAGATTGAACGTGCCCGTGACGTTGACGACACGCGCCCAGACGGCAGTCAGGCCGGCCATGTCGCCGCCGCCCACACGCTCGTCGGCATGGCCCCAGACGCCGTCACCGCCGATCACGCCGTCGTAATCCTGTCGGAATTTCGAGGCGGCGACGGAAGCGTTCTTGCCGCCGTTCGAGCAACCGTCGAAATACCGATAACTCGCCGGCCTGCCGTAATAGGCCTGGATCAGGCCGCGGGCGACCGTATCCGTGTCGCCGATCGCAGTGTAGGCGTATCCGAGAACGAGTTGCTGGTTGCCGGCGAAGGTCGGGCCGGGATACTGCGCCCCCCGGTGTCCGCCGTTCGAGGCGCCGATCGCGTATCCGGCGGCAAGCAGATTCAAATCATACGACGCGGGCGCAGTGTGCGGGATCGTGCCGTCGAATCCGGCTCCGCCGAGATGCAGATAGCGGCCCTGCCATTTCGCCGGCAGCTGCAGCTGTATATCGGTCTCCGGGGCGACGGTGGCGAGCACATTGCAGTAGGCGGGCGTCGAGCCGGTCGCGGCCACCGCCGAGGCGCTGGTAATTGTCGTGTTTGGGATCTTTAGGGACGCGAGACTGGCACAAGGCGTCGTCGCGAAGGCCTGGCTGGCGCCCAGAACGGTCGTGGTCAGCAGCGTTCCCGCCAATGCCAATCTGGTCGGCGCAAAGTGAGCTGCGTGCGCGCGCAGTCCTTGTCTGCTCATTGGTACCTCCCTGTGTGAATTTGGCCCCCCAGCCGGAAGACCGCTTGTACCGCTAAGATTGACCGTCCGGTCGGTCAATGCAAGGAGTTTTTGCTCAATGCTGTGGAGAGGCCGCGAACCGTTGCGCGAAAAGATAAAACGCAACTGCCCATGGCATGCCTGCGACGAAGGTTCAAAAATATATTTGACACTTAAAAGTTTTATATCTAAAATAATTTCCATCGAGGGGGCGATGGCACGAGGAAGTGCCCGGTCCCACCCGATGGCGAAAACGGTGTGAAGACCACACTCAAATGGTTCATAGGAGGGATAAAATGTCAGTTGCAGCGAATGAGGCCAAGGGTACCGACAAGGCGATCGTTCTCGTCCATGGCGGATTCGTCGATGGGTCGGGCTGGGAAGGCGTCTACAGGATTCTCAGGGCGCGCGGATACGACGTCACCATCGTACAGAATCCGACGACCTCTCTGCGAGCGGATGTCGCGGCGACCAAGGCTGCGATCAGCGCCCAGGCAAAGCCGGTCATCCTCGTCGGTCACTCCTATGGTGGCGTTGTGATCACGGAATCCGGCACCGACCCGAAGGTCGCTGGCCTCGTGTACATCACGGCCTTTGCACCCGATAAGGGCGAGTCGGTGTCGTCGCTGATTGCCAATCCTCCTCCGGGCGCCCCGGTGCCGCCGATCCTTCCCCCGCAGGACGGCTTCCTGTTCCTCGACAGGGCGAAATTCGCCGAATCCTTTGCGGCCGACGTCAAGCCCGAGCTCGCGTCCTTCATGGCCGACTCCCAGGTTCCCTGGGACTCGACGCCCTTGGCGGTGCAGTCGCCGAGCCCGCCTGGAAGACCAAGCCGAGCTGGTACCTGGTGGCGACCAACGACAAGATGATCCCGGTCGGCGCGCAGCGCATGATGGCCGAGCGCGCCGGCGCCAAGAGCGTCGACCAGGCCGGCAGCCATGCCGTGTATGTTTCGCAGCCTGCGGCAGTCGCGAAGCTCATTGAAACAGCCGCAGCAGAGGCCTGATAGGGCGGCAAGCAGAGCTTGCGTTGGCGCCCGTATTGTCGAGGTCAATCATCCTCGGCATCGTGCGCCGACGCGAAGCGCTGATGGGCAGCGTGATCGGCCCTCCCGGCCGTCAATTTTCCGCCTGATATCGACCGAATAGTCGGTCAAAGGCTTATGTCCAACCGTTCGGGGTTTGCGGACCTACCCGCCTGTGATTTGTAAAACCGGCCTTATTGATCTAGATCAGAGAACAAGGCCGGTTTGGCAGAGAACGGAAAAGGATAGATGGCCCGCTCCCGCGCGAAGGATTACGACGACAAGCGTCGTCTTATCCTGCATCGTTCGGCCCAGTTGTTCGCGGAATCGGGCTACGTCGGAACGTCGATGAACACGATCGCGGATGCCTGCCGCGTTTCGAAGGCGCTCCTCTATCACTATTATCCGGACAAAGAGGCGATTCTTTTCAACGTCCTTGCCGCCCATCTCGAAAAGCTGGTCGCGGCCGTCGAGAAGGCCGACGAGCAGACGGCCAGTCCCCAAACGCGGTTGAAGACGATCATCGCGACGCTGCTCGAGCAGTATCGTCACGCCGACGCCGAGCATCAGGTCCAGATCGCCAGCCTTAAGCTGCTGCCGAAGGAAAAGCAGCTCCCCTTGTTGGCGAAGGAGAGGGTTCTCGTCGACATCCTGGCCGCCGCGCTAGCCGCCGCGCGACCAAGCGTGAGCCACAAGCGGGTTCTGAAGCCGCTGACGATGACGGTCTTCGGGATGCTGAACTGGCACTATCTTTGGTTCCGCGAAGGCGGTCCGATGACGCGGGCGGAATATGCCGATTTCGTCACGCGCCTCGTGCTGGCCGGCGCCGCCGACGCTGCTGCAGCGGTCTCGCGATCGAACGGCAAGCCCAAGTCGACGAGCAAAAGTCAGCAGAAAGAACTGCTTTAGCCGCTTTCTCGCACACAGCCCCGCTGCCGACCGTGCTAGGTCCGCATCGCATTCATCGTCAGGAGTTCGTAGGTAGCGGCGGTTTCGCCTGTCCCCGTCGTGATCTCGACGTCCCAGCGGACCTCGCCATATTGCTTGTTGCGCGGAGTCTTTTCCTTCGCGGTCAACCTGACCTTGATGGCCTCGCCGGGCTGCACCGGCTTGAGGAAGCGCAAGGAGTCCAGGCCATAATTGGCCAGCACCGGTCCGTATTCGGGATCGACGAACAGACCGGCTGCGAACGACAGCAACAGATATCCATGCGCGACGCGGCCCGGAAAGAAGGGATGTCCCTTGGTCGCTTCCTCGTCCATGTGCGCGTAGAAGGTATCGCCGGTGAAGTGGGCGAAGTGTTCGATGTCGTCCAGCGTGATCGTCCGTTCCTTCGAGATGAAGCTGCGGCCGATCTCGAGATCCTCGAAGTGATAGCGGAACGGATGCAGGTCGCCTTCGAGGACGGGGGCGCCCTTGGACCAGCGTCCGGTGATGCCGGCAAGCATGGTGGGAGACCCCTGCAACCCGGTGCGCTGCATGTAGTGCTGCAGGCTGCGGATGCCGCCGAGCTCCTCGCCGCCGCCGGCTCGGCCGGGGCCGCCGTGAACCATTTGGGGCAGTGGGGACCCATGGCCGGTCTGCTCCTGGGCACAGTCGCGATCGATAAAGACCATGCGGCCGTGGAAGCTGCCGATGCCGAATGTGAGTTCGGCGGCCGTCGCGGCGTCGTGTGTGTAGACCGAGGCGACCAGACTGCCGCCGCCGCGGTTGGCAAGGGCGACGGCGTCGTCCAGGCCGTCGTAGCCCATGACGGTGCAGATCGGGCCGAAGGCTTCGATCTCGTGAACGGCGGTCGCGCCTTGCGGATTGGAGCAATGAAGAAGGATCGGGGGCAGGAAGGCGCCTCGCGAGGCGTCGGCATCGATCGGACGGAGATGATCGATATCGCCGGCGACGAGCTCGGCTTCCGTGCGCAGCTTCGCCAGGTTTGCCAGCACGTCGTGTCGTTGTGTAAGGCCCACCAGCGGTCCCATTCGAACGGAGGCGAGTTCGGGATTGCCGACGGTCACCTTCGACAGGCGCTCGCGCAGCGCCAACACGACGGCATCGACGTATGTAGCGGGAGCGAGTACGCGTCGGATGGCCGTGCATTTCTGCCCGGTCTTCACGGTCATTTCCTTCGCCACTTCCTTGACGAACAGATCGAACTCGGGGGTTCCGGGCGCCGCATCCGGCGCGAGAATGGCGGCGTTGAGCGAATCTCGCTCCGCAATGAACCGGACGGCTTCGCGGGCGATGACGGGGTGCCGTTGCAGCTTCTCGGAGGTATCGGCCGAACCGGTGAAGGAAACCACGTCCTGGCAGGTGAGGTGATCGAACAGGTCTCCGGTCGAGCCGACGACGAACTGCAGCGCGCCCTCGGGGAGGATGCCGGATGCGATGATCGTCCGCATCAGTTCATGCGCGACATAGGACGTGACGGTCGCCGGCTTGGTGACGACCGGAACGCCGGCGAGCAGGGCAGGAGCGAGCTTTTCGAGCAGGCCCCAGCAGGGAAAGTTGAACGCGTTGATGTGGACGGCTATGCCGCGGAGCGGCATCACCACGTGCTCACCGGCGAAGTTGCCTCCCTTGGACAGCACCTCGATGTTGCCGTCGATCAGGAATTTCGAATTTGGGAGCTCGCGGCGGCCTTTGCCGGCATACGCGAACAATGTGCCGATACCGCCGTCGACATCGATCATGGCGTCGGTCCGGGTGGCGCCGGTCTGGAACGACAGCTTGTAGAGCGCTTCCTTGTGTCCGCTCAGATGCTCGGCAAGCGCCTTCAGCATGGCCGCGCGCTGATGGAAGGTCAGCTTTCGCAGATTGCGGCCGCCGGTCGTGCGCCCATAGGCCAGGATCTCGCGCATGTCGAAGCCGCCGCCGGTTGCGAGCGCGACCACGTCGCCGGTGACGGCGCTGAGCACCTCGGTGTGCTCCTGACCGGTCGACCATTTTCCGCGGACGAAGCTGTCGAGCTTCAACACCTCCCGCGTCGATTGGCCCACCTGCGCGCTGTTCGCTTGAGGCTGTGTCATCGCAGTCTATCCTTTGGTCTGTATGAGCGCGGAGACACTTATAGCCGTCCCGCGAACTTCGGAGAACGCTTCTCTAGGAACGCGCTGACGCCTTCCGCGTAGTCGGCGGTCCGGCCGGCCCGGCCCTGAAGATCGCGTTCGAGATCCAGTTGCTGATCGAGGCTGTTGGTCTCGGCGGCGTCGAATGCCTGTTTGATCAACGCCAGTCCGTCGGTAGGTTGACCAGCGAAATAGGTGCCCAGCCGATGGGCCTCCGTCATCAGCTCGGCGTCGTCGACCATCTTCCAGATCATGCCCCAGGCCTCGGCCTTTTCTGCTGGAATGGTCTCGGCGAGAAGCGCCAGCCCGCGCGCCCGCGCACCGCCGACGAGGCGCGGCAGAAACCAGGTGCCGCCCGAGTCGGGGACGAGGCCGAGCTTCGCGAAGGCCTGACTGAATTTGGCCGAGCGCGCGGCGATGACGATGTCGCACGCGAAGGCGACATTCGCGCCGGCGCCCGCGGCGATGCCGTTGACCGCGCAGACGACCGGCATCGGCAGATTGCGCAACTTGCGCACAAGCGGGTTGTAGTATTTCGCAATCGTAACCGAAAGGTCGGGCGTCTCGCCCGGCGTGAATACGCCGTCGGAAAGGTCCTGGCCGGCGCAGAAGCCGCGGCCGGCACCGGTCAGGATCAAGGCGCGGCAGGCCTTGTCATGCTCCGCGTCGGACAGTGCGACAAAAAGCGCGGTGTGTAATTCGGAGGTGAAGGAATTGAGTCGATCCGGCCGGTTGAGCGTAAGCACGCGGTATCTGTCCCGGATGTCGGTCAATACGAGGTCTTTTTGCACGTTCTGCACATTCGCCTCCCGCTGCGGCTTCTGACGGCCGCGATCGATGATCTACGACTGAATTACTATTGACCATCCGGTCGGTCAATTATAATCATCCCATCAACAAATATGTGAGGCGCGCGATCGGGCGGCCTTCGACAAGGGAGGGATTCGCAGGATGCGGTATCTGGATCAACTGAGCCGGCGTGCGGTCGGCTGCCTGCTGGGTGTCTCGGCCCTTGCGATCGCCATCGCTCCGGCGCGCGCGGCCGATACGGTCAAGGTCGGCGCGGTGCTTTCGATTTCGGGGCCGGCGTCCTTCCTCGGGGATCCCGAGGACAAGACCCTGAAAATGTACGTCGACAAGATCAACGCCGCGGGCGGTGTCGCCGGCAAGAAGATCGAATTGATCGTGTATGATGACGGCGGCGACGCCAACAAGGCACGCACATTCGCGACGCGCCTGGTCGAGGACGACAAGGTGTCGGCCATGGTTGGTGGGTCGACCACCGGCACGACGATGGCCATGATCCCCGTCTTCGAGGAGGCCAAGGTGCCCTTCATCTCGCTTGCGGGCGCCATTGAGGTCGTCGATCCGGTTCGGAAATACGTCTTCAAGACGCCCCATACCGACAAGATGGCCTGCGAGAAGATCTTCGAGAACCTCAAGCAGCGCAGTCTCCTGAAGATCGCGATGATCTCCGGCACTGATGGCTTTGGCGCATCGATGCGGGCGCAGTGCCTCAAGGTCGCGGGGAATTACGGTGTCCAGGTCGTGGCGGACGAGACCTACGGTCCGCGCGACACCGACATGACGGCGCAGTTGACGAAGATCAAGAACGCCGCCGGCGTTCAGGCCGTCGTCAATCCCGGCTTTGGGCAGGGCCCGGCGATCGTCACCCGCAACTATGCCCAGTTGGGGATGTCGGGAACGCCGCTCTACGAGAGCCACGGCGTCGCCTCGAAGAGCTTCATCGAACTCGCCGGCCCGGCGGCCGACGGTGTCCGGCTTCCGGCAGCGGCGCTTCTGGTCGGCGACAAGTTGCCCGACAGCGATCCGCAGAAGAAGATCGTTGTGGACTACAAGCAGACCTACGAGGCGTCGACCAAGCAGCCGGTGTCGACGTTTGGCGGCCATGCCTATGACGGGCTCTTCATCCTGGTCGACGCGATGAAGCGGGCGAACTCGACCGATTCAGACAAGGTGCGTGACGAGATCGAGAAGACGAAGGGCTTCGTCGGAACGGGAGGAATCGTGACGATGTCGCCGACCGACCATCTCGGTCTCGACCTTACGGCGTTCCGGATGCTCGAGATCAGGGGCGGGGACTGGACGTTGATCCAGCCCGGAAGCTGACCCGGCCCTGGTGCGGCGCCCGGAAGGCACGCAACGGGTTTTGCAACATCGGTGAATGCGTCGTTGGCGTCGCGAATTGTCGCGGCGCCGCGTCGGCAGAGAGGGTCATTATTCGAGCATGTCCGAATTTCTTCAGTTCTTCTTTTCGGGACTTACGGTTGGCGCCGTTTACGCGCTGGTCGCGCTCGGATTCACCCTGATCTACAACGCCTCCGACGTTGTCAACTTCGCGCAGGGCGAATTCGTGATGCTCGGCGGAATGGTGACGGTGTTCGCTTCGGCCGCGGGCGTCCCGTTGCCGATTGCGGCGCTGATCGCCGTAGGCGTTGCGGTCGGCGTTGGATTGTTGCTCTATTGGCTCGCGATAGCCCCGGCGCGAGGCGCCTCGGCGGTCTCTCTCATCATCATCACGATCGGCGCTTCGATCTTCCTGAAGGGTGTTGCCCAGGTCGCATTCGACAAGCAATTCCACAAGCTGCCGGCGTTCTCCGGTGACGCCCCGATCGATGTGCTCGGCGCTGCCGTCCTGCCGCAGAGCATTTGGGTACTGGGGGGCACGGCGGTGACCGTTCTCCTTCTCTATGTGTTCTTTGAACGGACGCTGATCGGCAAGGCGGTGTTGGCGACCTCCGCCAGCCGGCTCGCTGCGCGACTGGTGGGCATCAACACGGCGACGATCATGGCGCTGGCGTTCGGGGGCTCGGCCGCGATCGGCGCGATCGCGGGCATCCTGGTGACGCCGATCACGCTGACGAGCTACGACGTCGGAACGATGATGGCCCTGAAGGGGTTTGCCGCGGCGATGCTGGGCGGAATGGGCAATCCGCTCGGTGCCGTGGTCGGCGGCCTGCTGCTCGGTCTGCTCGAGACGCTGGGCGCCGGCTATGTCAGCTCGACCTACAAGGACGGGTTCGCATTCGTGATGATCCTGCTGGTCCTGTTTGCGATGCCGCAGGGACTGCTCGGGCGCCGCACCGTGGACCGGGTCTAGAGCATGATCCGGAAAAGTGTGAAGCGGTTTTTCGAAAAGATCATGCTCAAACAAGGAGCTAAAGCGCGATGACGATTCAACCCAATCTCATCGCGCTTTAAACGGTGATGGCTGTGCCGAACAATCGATATGCGATCGTGGTAGCGCTCGCGATCATCGTCGCGATCCTCCCGTTCACCTTTCCGTCGGGCTACTACCTTCGGGTCGCCTCGCTCGTATGGGTGTCCGCGTTCGCGGCGATCGGGTTGAACGTGCTGATGGGCAAGGCTGGCCAGGTTAGTCTCGGCCACGCCGCCTTCTTCGGCATCGGAGCCTATGCGTCGGCGATTGGACCCACCCATTTCGGTCTGCCGTCGTGGGCGGCGCTGGCGATCGGCGCCTGCATTTCGGCGGCACTTGCCTATCTGGTCGGAAGGCCGATCCTTCGCTTGAAAGGACACTATCTCGCGATTGGGACGCTGGGTTTCGGCGTGCTGGTCGCGCTCGTCATTACGACGGAAAGCCGCTGGACCGGTGGGCCGGACGGCATGCCGGTTGCCAAATTGACCGTGTTCGGGTGGCGCGTCGGGACGGCCTACGCTTGGTACTGGTTGTCTGCCGCGGTCCTCCTGGTGGGAACGTGGATCGCGCTCAATCTCGATGATACGCCGACGGGCAGGGCCTTTCTCGCGCTGCATGACAGCGAGGTCGCGGCGCGAGTCGTCGGCATCGATGTCTCCAGGCTGAAGCTGCGGGCATTCGTCATCGCCGCGGTCTACGCCTCGATCGCGGGCTCGCTGCTCGCCATGATGAACGGTTTCGTCAATCCCGATCTGGCCGGCTTCCAGCATTCGGTCGAACTGGTGACGATGGTGGTCCTCGGCGGGCTCGGTTCTGTCGTCGGCAGCATCGTCGGCGCGGCCGTCCTCGTCGTGTTGCCGCAGGCGCTCACCGTGTTTCAGGAGTACGAGAACCTGATGCTGGGCTTCATCATCATCGCCTCGATGGTCTTCATGCGGGACGGTATCGTTCCCATGGCGCGGAAGCTCGCCGCGAGGGCCCGGTAATGCTTGTCGTCAAGGACATCGGCATATCGTTCGGAGCGCTCAAGGCGATCGACGGCGTCAGCTTCTCAGCCAACGCCGGGCAGATACTGACGGTGATCGGCCCGAACGGAGCGGGCAAGACGACGCTCTTCAACGTGATATCGGGCGTCTATGTCGCCAGCCGCGGATCTATCGAATTGTGCGGAGAGGACGTCACGAGCCTGGCGCCGGAGGCGCTCGCCGCCCGCGGCATGTCGCGCACCTTCCAGAACCTGCAGCTGTTCCAGCGCATGACCGTGGCCCAAAACGTCATGGTCGGCCGTCACCTCAAGGAGCGCAGCAATCTGTTCGCCGACCTGCTGCGGCTGCCATCGGTCGGCCGGCAGAATCATCAGACGCGGGAGGCCGCGCTGCAATTATTGGAAGAGGTCGGTCTTCGCGACAAGGCGGATGTCCTCGCCGGTGACCTTTCCTACGGCGGATGCAAGCGGCTCGAGATCGCACGCGCGCTGGCCGCCGGCCCCCGCGTCCTGCTGCTGGACGAGCCGGCGGCCGGATGCAACGCGGTCGAGACCGAGGAGATCGACCGGCTGATCTGCCGCGTCGCCGAGAAGGGGATCGCGGTCGTGCTGGTCGAGCACGACATGAAGCTCGTCATGAAGATCTCGCATCGCATCCTTGTGCTGGACCGCGGGCGATTCCTTGCCGAAGGGACGCCGGCCGAAGTGCGCGAGAACCCGGTCGTCCATCAAGCCTATCTCGGCAACCGCGGCGCGCGGGAGGTGCAGGGTGCTTGAGATCGATGGCCTGCACAGCGCCTATGGGCGCATCGAAGTGCTCAAGGGCGTGAACCTCACGGTTGCGGCCGGGGAGGTCGTAGCCCTCATCGGATCCAGCGGCGCCGGCAAGACGACGCTGATGCGGGCTTTGTCCGGGGTGCAGCCGATCACCGCCGGCTCTATCACATTTCTTGGCGAACGCATCGAGCGATTGCCGGCGCACACTCGCGTCAAGCGCGGCGTGGTGCAATCGCCGGAAGGCCGCCACGTCTTCGGTCCATTGAGCGTCGAGGACAATCTCAGCCTCGGCGGCTATGTGCGGCGCGACAAGGAGATCGAAACGGATCGCGAACGGGTCTACGCGATGTTTCCGGTTCTTCACGAGAAGCGGCATCTGCTCGCCGGCGGGCTATCCGGTGGACAGCAGCAGATGCTGGCGATCGGGCGTGCGCTGATGGGCAAACCGAAGCTGCTCCTGCTGGACGAGCCGTCCCTCGGCCTTTCCCCCTTGCTGGTGGATCAGATCCTCGCCGCGATCGTGGCGCTGCGCGCCGATGGCGTCACGATCCTGCTGGTCGAACAGAACGCGGCGGCGGCCCTGGAGATCTCCGATCGTGGCTATGTGATCGAGACCGGCCGGATCGCTTTTTCCGACAAGGCTGCGGCGCTGCTGTCCGATGCCAAGGTCAAGAATGCCTATTTGGGATTCGAGTAGGCGGAAACTGGCGTCGACCGCCAGCTTCACGCCTGCCCGGATGCCGCGGGGTCCGTCCAGAACCGGCTCGGTGCCGGATGGCCAGGCAGAAGCTCCGCTTCTGCCGCATCGTAGGGCGTTTCCTCCCCCCAAAACTGGGTCGCAATTTTGCGATCGTACCCGCTGCCTTCGGGCAGCAGCGGGCTTCTTTGTCTTTTCCAATTGCCACCTCCGGTTTTGTGCCACGCGGCAGATCCGGGCTGCTGAGCAACACAAATACTTACGGGTGCCGGCGACCGATTTGCCGTTCAAACCTCTGGTTGCATTCCCGTGAGTGGCGTGCAATGATCCGGGCATTGATCGCATTTGAAGATTTTTAGTTATTTGGTTTTTGCCGACGCGTTTTTGACCGTTGATCCGCCATTCATTTCAGGAGCGGAGGCCGAGCATGGCAGGGCATTCCAACGTCGCCGACTACATTGCGGTGCCTGATCCTGCGCAGGACCAGGTTTTCGAACCCTATGACACCGCCGAGGTCACTTTCTGAACCGCCGGAGCGAGCCCGGCGCTTGACGGGCTCTGCCGCCGCGCGGGTGTAGGGAGATGTCGATGCGCTGTAGACAGATAATTCCTGTTGCTCTTGCGACTGCCGCTTGCCTCATTGCCAATCCGCCCACGTCGCCGGCGCAAACGACGGCACCGGCAAAGGCCGCCGGGCAATCGCAGACCCCGGCTGTACCAGCCACGGCGGGTGCCGGCGCGCTCGGCCGCGCGTGCGACACGCTGGGCGACCTGCTGCCCCCCGATCCCAATCATCCAGTGCCGCGGCGACGCCTGCCGATCGATGACAGCACCAAGTCACAAATTCTTCACTCGGGCCTGCCCTGTGCGGAGTCCGTCGACACCAACGGGCCTGACCCGACCGGTCTGCGGAATCTGCAGCATGGGTTCGACTTTGTCTCCTGGCGAACCTTCATCGCGCTGAATTCGCCCGCCGACGGGACAAACCTCGACATCGAGCATTCCCAGTCGGACACCCCGACGCAGTGGGAGGACATGAAGAACTTCAAGCAGCTGCTCGACGTGATGCTGCCGCCGGGACAGACGCCGAAGTGGCCGGATAACGAACAGGCGAGGGAAGACGAAAAGGTGAGGCTGATGCCCGCCGCCTGCGTGCCGCAATACAAGACCGGCATGATGGTCATCAAGATGATCGAGGAGACCTTCAATCAGCCGTTCAAGACCGGCCCGCTGATCGACCAGGACGGGCACTACGCGCTGTTCGACATCCTGATGAACAAGGCGATGTTCCATTACATCGAAAGGCATCAGCTCTTCAGCAAGGCCGGCCAGCGCGAGCAGATCAGGGCCGGGCTCGCGATTGATTTCCCATCGGGCCAGAATCCGAACCCCGCCAAGCAGGTCGTGGGCGACGCCGGCGCCATCATGATCAAGGTGTCGTGGAAGATCCTCAATCCAGACGAGATCCGGTCGCGCAAATTCCACATGGTGTATGCGCTGGTCCAGTTGCCGCAGCCATCTGATCCGAACGTGCAGCCGCCGTGCCTGCCGGAAACGCTCGGCCTCGTCGGATTTCATGTGGTTCACAAGACGCTCGGCCGGCCGCAATGGATCTGGACGTCGTTCGAGCATGTCGACAACGTGCCCGAGCAGCGGGAGGTCGATGCCGGCCCGCTTCCACGCCGCTATAGTTTCTTCGACCATTCCTGTAGTGCGGACAAGTGTTCCCCCAACCAGGTCCCGCCGTGGCCCTGGGAGCCGGATCCTGCCGGCGAGCTCAAGTTTCACGGTTCCTTCAACAGCCAGATCACCCGCGTGACGGCGCTGATGGATGCGACCGTCGAGATCAACACCGCATTCCAGAAGTTGCTGAACCATACGGTCTGGCAGAATTACATGCTGATCAACACGCAATGGCCGAGCAACTTTGGCTGCACGAATCTTCCCGCGAAGAATGTAGACCCGAAGATGCTGTTCCCCAACACCGACTTCCAGAAGCTGCCGGACATGACGTGCGCGCCGGCGCCGACATTCCTGGCCAACTCCACGCTCGAAACCTATAGCCAGGGCGATGTGCCGCAGGCGTCGTCGAGCTGTATGGCCTGTCACGGCAACGCGACCGATTTCCAGAATGCGCCCGCGGACCCCAATGCCGCTCACTTCAACCAGTCCGACTTCACATTCATGCTGGAGAAGGCGCAATGAGCGATCCACATACCGGGAGCGGCGCATTTCCGCTGAGCGCGCTGGATGACAGGGACGTTCGGCTGACGCGCCGGACCATGATCGCTGGCGCGATCGCTACCACTGCGGCTGTGGCTTCCGCTGCAATCGATACGCCGGCGAATGCCGGCAGCGTCAGTCCGGACCAGCCGCAGGATATGGTGGCCTTCCTGCTGCTCTCTGCGGCGCTCACCGGCGTGAGTCCTGCGACTCTGGAGCCGGACTTTGGGCCGGCCAAGCCCGGCGTCGACATGCTGACATCCGTTCCAGGTCCCGATCCCTTCGACGTCGAGCGCGATTATCTCAAACTGCTCTACAGCAAGGATGCAAAGACCTTCGAGGCCATGCTGCAGATCGCGAAGGATCACCGCGAATCCGCGCCGGACATCATCGCTGCCGTCAACACGGACGAAGCGACGATGTATTTGGGCCGTAGCCTCGTGCTGCTCTGGTACCTCGGCGCCTGGTACGATCCGGCGAACCTCAAGGACGCGCACGAGAAAGCGAACCCGAACGCAACAGACCAGCCGCATAAAAAGCCCGAGCAGTCGTTTGTTCAGTTCGCGGTCGCATCCGCGAAGGCCTATACGCGGGGGGTGCTCTGGAGAATCGCGGAGGCTCATCCGATGGGCTACAGCGAGCTGCAGTTCGGTTACTGGTCCCGTCCGCCGGCTGATCCGAATGATCCGCACGGCCCGATCGACTTCATAACCGCCGATTTCCGGAGCAAATGACGATGGCCGACAGCTGCATCGAATGCGACGTGGCGATCGTGGGCTCGGGCTTCGCGGGGGGGTTGGTCGCCAACGAACTCAGTAAAACACGACGGCTCAAGGTCGTCGTGCTCGAAGCCGGCCCCGGCGTGCCTCCCAACATCAACGACTACATGCGGAGATTCTACAAGGCTGCCGCCAAGGTGCCGGAAAGCCCATATCCGCCGGAGCTGTTCGGCACCGACGGAAAATTACGCGATCCGGCAAAGATGCCCGTGGGTCGGCCGACCGTGATTGCCCTCCAGGCATCGAACTGGCAGGATCCAGCGCAGAGCTATCTCATCCAGCAGGGGCCACGTCCCTTTGCCAGCACCTATGAGCGGATTGCCGGGGGGACCTCGCACTGGCTCGGCACCAGCCTCAGATTCGCCCCGGCTGATTTCCGGATGAAGTCGACTTACGGCAAGAACGCACCCGGATTTCCATGTCCGGACTGGCCGGACGACATCACCTACGACAAGATGGCCTCGTTCTACGAGCGAGCTGAGGCAGAACTCGGCGTCTCGGCCGATACGAAGGAACAGACCTTCGCCGGCATCACGTTCCGCGACGATCATCCATACCCGATGCCGAGAATTCCTGGTTCGGTACTCGACCAGAGGATCGGTACGGCACTCCGCCACCTCACCGACGATGAGACGCGATTTCTCGGCATGCCGACGCCAGTCAACGAGATCAAGGTGCGGAGCCTGCCGGCGGCGCGCAACTCCCAGCCCTATCGTAACAGGCGCGCCTGTGCGGGCAACACCAACTGCATCCCGATCTGCCCGATCCAGGCCAAATACGACCCGACGATCTCGCTGAACGATGCCACCAGCCGCAACGACGCCGGCAACAATTTCTACACGCACATCATGCCGCACACCGTTGCGAGCGAGATCATCGTCGAAAATCACCAGGTCGACCGGATCGACTTCATCCGCTACGAGGGCGATGCTGGAGCGCGGGTCAAGGGCTGCATCAAGGCCAAGGTCTATGTCATTGCCGGCAACGCGATCGAGACGCCGCGGCTGTTGTTGATGTCGAAGGGCGCCGGTGTCAACGGCGTCGCCAACAGCAGCGGCCAGGTCGGCCGCAACTTGATGGACCATCCCTATTACGTGGCTTGGGGTCTGCTGCCGCTAACCGCTGACCCGGTCTATCCCTATCGCGGCCCGCTGATCACGTCCGGCATCGGTGATCTCTGCGACGGCCCGTTCCGCACTGACCGTGCCGCATTCCGTGTCGACATCGGCAATGAGGGCTGGAATTTCGTCGTCGCCGGCGCAGAATTCGGTACCGATCCCAACGTCACGGCGCTCGATTTCGTCAACGGCACGAATGCCAGCGGACTCAATCAGGCCAACCACAGCGGGCTTCCCGGGGACAACCAGGTCCTGTGCGGAGTGGATCTCGCCAAGAAGCTCAACAGCCTGATCGTCAGGCAATTCCGCATCGGCTTCCTGGTCGAACAGAACCCCGATCCGGACAATCGCGTGACGCTGTCGCCCGAGCACAAGGACGGGCTCGGACTGCCGCGTCCGCAAATTTCCTACAACATCTCGGACTATACGCGCAGCGGCATCGTCGCGGCGTATCGGATGACGAAGCTCATTTTCGGGAAGCTGGGAGCGACTGATTTCACCGCGCCCGCGGCTGGTGACCCGGGCCGCTTCGACGAGATGATCGACGGCAAGCCGACCCATCTCACCTATACCGGTGCGGGCCACATCATGGGCACCTGCCGGATGGGGGACAATGCCAGGACATCCGTGGTTGACGCGAACCAATGCTCGCACGATCATCGCAATCTCTTCCTGGTTGGAAGCAGCACTTTCCCCACGGGCGCCACCGCCAATCCGACGCTCACGCTTGCGGCTCTGTCCATGAAGACAGCGGACGCGATCATCGGAAGATTCCCATGAGGAACTGGATAAAGGGCATTTTCCGCAACGCGGGCCGGACCCTGCTGCGGCGCTCGCGATGCGCCGTCACTGTGCTCTTCGCGGCGGGCGCGCTGGCACAATCTGCACTGCCGGGACACGCGGCCGCCGATTGCCCGGCTCTCCCGCAAAACCACGTTCCCAAGGTGCCGGACGAGGAACTCAACATCGACAAGATCAAGCAGCTGCTGCTCGACTATCATCAACGCTACTACGACATCGATGTCGCAGCGGTGTTCGACACGGCGCGTGCCTTCATCGAGCAGAACGCCACGCGATGGAACAAGCCCGCGCTGGTTCTTGACATCGATGAGACATCACTCACCAACTGGCCCAACCTGCTCGCGGATAATTTCGGCTTTATCGACGCTGGCGCCTGCGACGCGCTGCCGAACGGCCCGTGCGGATTCACCCAGTGGGTCATGAAGGGCTCCGCCCGGCCCATCGAGCCGGCGCTCAAGCTGTTCGAAGCCGCGAAGGCGAAGAATGTCGCCGTGATCTTCATTACCGGCCGCAAGGACAGCGTTCGCGACGCGACGATTCTCAATCTCGACCATGCCGGCTTCGAAGGCTGGAGCGAGCTCCGCACGCGGCCCAACCGCGACGATGTGGACACGGTGGAGGCCTACAAGTCCGCGGAGCGGACCAAGGTCGAGGCAAAGGGGTATACCATCATCGCCAATGTCGGCGATCAGCTCAGCGATGTCAGGGGCGAACCGACCGGCAAATGCGTGTTCAAGGTCCCCAATCCGTTCTACTTCATCAAATGATCACATCACACCCGGAGGGCGTTCCATGCGCTTCGCTGCATCGATCGTGCTGTCTGGCCTCCTTTCCATGTTGTCTCAGGCCCCGGCCTTTGCCTGGTGGGACGAAGGGCATATGCAGATCGCCTATCTCGCCTACAGGCGTCTCGACCCCGCCGTGAAGGACAGGGCCGACGCGCTGCTGCGGCTCAACCCGGATTATGCCAGCTGGACGTGCGGTGCGCCGGATCCGGAGAAGGCAAAGCTCTACGCCTTTGTCCATGCCGCAACATGGGCCGACGACATCAAGACGAAGACCGACTACACCGACAAGCACGACGACATCGACAAGCTGACCGCCAGTCAGAACATCGGCTATTCCGACAAGCTCCGGCACCAGTACTGGCATTTCAAGGACACACAGTATTCGCCTGATGGCGCCACGCTGCCGCCGCCCGATCCGGTCGATGCGGTGACGCAGCTCACACTGATGATCGCCGCTTTGCCGGCGTCCTCCGGCGCGTCCGACGACCTGCGCTCCTACGATCTCGTCTGGACGCTGCATCTCGTCGGCGACCTGCATCAGCCGCTGCATGCGATCGCGCGCTATACGTTGGCGCTGATGAACGACCGCGGCGGCAACGCCGAAACCGTGATCCCCGCGACCGGCGAGTCCCTTCCGCTGCATTTCTACTGGGACCGCATGTTCGGCGGCTTTGCCTCGGTGCCCGGGGCGATCTTCGATGCCGACGAGAAAGGCGGCCTTGCCGAGGTCACCCCGAACGAAAAGGCTGCGAAGGTCATCGATCCGGCAGTTTGGGCGAAGGAAAGCTACGAACTCGCCAAGACCTATAGCTACGCCGATCCCGTCGGCAACGGGCAGGCGGCTGCCGCGCTTACCCGAGCCTACGAAACCACCGCGCGCACGGTGGCCCGGAGCCAGGCGGCGCTCGCCGCCGCGCGGCTCGCGAACCTGCTTAATACGGTGCTGAAATAGCGCCCTGTGGCCAGTGACCGGCGTGAGCTTTCGCAGCGGCACGGATCATTCTTGGAGTGACGAAGGCAGCGGGATGCATTAAGCGTTCGGTCCAGCTTATCGTGCCTGAAAAATATCCAATGACCACGTCTCCAATCGCGATCCGGCGCCTGACTGCCGCCGACGCAGCGCTGTATCGCGAGATCCGTCTCGAGGCGCTGCGATCGAACCCTGAGGCATTCGGCAGTGCGTTTGAGACCGAAAGCATCCGGCCGGTCGGCTGGTTCGCCGAACGGCTCGAAGGCGGCGCGGTGATGCTCGGGGCGTTCCAGGCGCACGAGCTCGTCGGGACCATTGGATTTATGGTGGCCGACGGACCGAAGCGCCAGCACAAGGGCGCGTTCGTTGGAATGTATGTGCGCCAGGCGGCACGGCGCGCCGGCGTTGGCCGCCGGCTGCTCGACGCCGCGCTCGAGCTCGCGGCGCAGTCCGTCGAGCTGGTCCAACTCATCGTGGTGAAAGGGAATGAACCGGCGCTACGGCTCTACCAGAGCGCAGGCTTTCTGGAGTATGGCCTGGAGCGACACGCCCTGAAGATCGACGGCCGTTACTATGACGACATCCTGATGGCAAAGGATCTGGCCGGCCGTCACGGATCGGTGACGCCATGATGCGGCGGTGGCATGCACGCTGAAGCGGGCGTTGCGGATGTGTCGGCGAACCACCAATTGTCCGGTGTGCTAATTTTCGGACGTTTCTGATGGCGGAATGGTACTTCATCTGGGTCGAAGGCCTGCGCGGACCTGAACCGCAGAAATGGTCGTCAGACGCGCTGTGGGGGCAGCTCGCCCGGCAGGACGTCATTGTCCGATTTCCGCTCACGGACCGGGAAGCCGAGCTGTCGATCGACCAACTGGCAAGGCTGCACCCGGTCCCTTATTGATCGTTCATGCGCGAAGGCTGGCACGACCCTGTGTCAACCGAAATCGGGCGCGCAGCGCTCGCGCGAAGCCAAAGCTGTTCACCTGGACCGACGGCCTGATCCTGGAGTTCATCCTCGGCGTTTATCTCGGCCTGATCTATCGGAGCGGCTTTCGCGTCGGGTGGATCGCCGCGTCAGTCCCTGTGCTCGCCGGCCTGGCACTCGGCTATCCCGAGTTCAACTGGCCCGCGGTGTTCTCGGCCGGGCTGCCCGCGATGCTGATCGTCGGCGGTCTCGTGCTGTGTCCACCGTTGAAGGACTCCGGCGCAACGTTCGGGCTGACGATCCTGGGCGACGCGTCCTACGGCATCTATCTCAGCCACACGATCGTGCTGCGTCCGTTCCGCGACGTCTGGGCACGGCTGGTCGACGGCGCCTGGTCGCCGTTACTGTTCTTTATCGGTGGTACCGTCGTCGCCATCGTGGTGGGCTGCGCCATCCACTACGCCATCGAGCGGCCGACGCTGCGGCTCCTGAGCCGGCGGCTGCGCGCCTCGCTTGGCGTGCGGTCCTCGCGGGCGCCGCTGGTGGCCGCAGAGTTGAAGGCCTAACAGCCGCGGCAGATGCTTTTCAGCTTGCTGTTGAGCAGGCGGTCTTCCTCCTCGGAGGCCGCCTTGGTGTAGGGATCGTCGGCATGGCGCTTGTCGGCCGCAAATGCGCCGGCGCCGCCCGCGCCACCGCCGTGCATGTGAAAGCCGCCATGCCCGCCATGACCCCCGCGAGCGCCCGCTGCCGACATGGTGGCCGCCAGCATGGTCAGAATCAGCCCCATTGTCGTGATCGTCCGCATGTCCTGCCTCCTCGTTACGCGCGATACCGTCGGCATCGGGCAATTCGATGTCGGCAATTTCACAAATCATGTCGACGGCGGTCGCCCCGATTCGGGGCTGGGCCCGCTCGGCCGGTTCCGGCAAAAATGCCGATCATGTGCCGCACATAGGCCGCAGGCGGATGGCTTCATGCCGACAACGCAGTGCTCGCCCCGCCAAAATGGTGTATCGGCAAGCTCTGCCGCGCGCAGGCACCGTCCCGCGCCACACGATCAAGATATTGCAGGATATTGGAGGAAGCTTTCATGTCGGCTCTGCCACTCTCGGGCATCAAGATTCTCGACCTGACGCGGGTGCTCGCGGGCCCGTTGTCGGCCCAGATGCTGGCGGATCTCGGCGCCGAGGTGATCAAGATCGAGCGCCCGGGCGGCGGCGACGATGCCCGCGCCTTCGGGCCTCCCTACCTGACGGACCCGGACGGCAAGCAGAACAACAACAACTCGTTCTACCTGTGCGCCAACCGCAACAAGAAGTCGGTCACCGTCAACATCGCCAAGCCGGAAGGGCAGGCGATCATCCGCGAACTCGCCAAGTCCGTCGACGTGATGATGGAGAACTACAAGGTCGGCGATCTCAAGCACTACGGGCTCGATTATGAGACGATCAAGGCGCTCAACCCCGGCATCATCTATTGCTCGGTGACCGGCTTCGGGCAGACCGGCCCCTATGCGGCGCGCGCCGGCTATGACGCGATCCTGCAGGCAATGGGCGGCCTGATGAGCGTCACCGGCCATATCGACGGCGAGCCTGGCGAGGGCCCGATGAAGGTCGGCCCCTCGATCGTCGATTACATGACCGGCATGAACACCTCGATCGGGATTCTCTCGGCGCTCTATCATCGCGACGCCAATAATGGAGAAGGGCAGCAGGTCGACGTCTGCCTGTTCGATACGGTGATCGCCTCGCTGTCGCATTGGCTCCAGATCTACCTCGTCAACGGCAAGACCCCGCCGCGCCGCGGCACCTGGGGCAATGGCGGCATGCCCGCCGGCGTATTCCGCTGCACCGACGGCGAGCTGATGCTGGTGGTCGGCAATGACGGCCAGTTCCAGCGCACCTGCGCCGTGCTCGGCGAGCCGGAGCTCGCCAACGACAAGCGCTTCATCAAGAACAACGACCGCGTCGTGCACGGCAAGGAGATCATGGCGATCTTCGCCGGGCTGTTCCTCAAGCAACCCGTCGCCACCTGGCTGGACAAGCTGGAGGAGGCCGGCGTGCCGTCGGGTCCGATCAACAATTTCGAGCAGGTGTTCAACGACCCGCACGTCCAGTCGCGCGGCATGCGGGTCAAGGTTGAGCATCCGTTCGAGCCACAGCTCTCGCTGATCCGTAATGCGCTGACCTTCTCCGGCACGCCGATCACCGACTACCGCGCCCCGCCGCTGCTCGGCGCCGACACCAAGGAGGTGCTGGCGACGATTGGTTACGACGAGGCCAAGGTCGACGGGCTGAAGGCGCAGGGGATCGTTTAGCGCGATGTATTGAGGCCGCGCCACTCGCGTTTCCCGTCATCCTGAGGCGCTCGCGAAGCGAGCCTCGAAGGATGCACGGCCCGGCTGGTGGCCGTCGATCCTTCGAGAAACCGCTTCGCGGCTCCTCAGGATGACGGGCACAGGCTGTGGCTTGCGGCTATAATACTTCGACCCGCATCGAAGCATGATTGACCTGGCCGTGCTAGCCTGCCGCCATCGATCCTCTATCGAAGGTGGCACCCATGAAACGAGAAGTCGTCCGCGTTGAACCGATCTCGAGCTGGCTGGAGCGCTGGAAGGCGCCGGCCTCGGCGGTGACGCGGGCCGGGAACATGATCTTCGTCTCCGGCCTGCCGCCGTTCGATCCCGCAACCGGCGAGATCGCCGCCGGCGCGTCGATCGAGCGGCAGAGCGAATTGGTGATGGAGCAGCTCAAGCAATGCCTGGAGGCCGCCGGCGCCTCGTTCGACAATGTGATGAAGTGCAATATCTTCTGCACCTCGGCAAAGCACTTCGCGACCTTCAACGCTATCTACAGGACATACTTCCCGCATGATCTGCCGGCGCGGATCTTCGTCTGCATCCCGGAATGGACCGGGCCGTTCGACATCGAGATCGACTGCATCGCGATGGTGTGATCAGGACGATTTTGCGATCGCAGACCCCGCATGTCGCTTGCGCTCATGCGGGCTACGCATCTACAGATCCTGCCGCGTCAGCCGACCCTGCACGACCGCGGGCCGTACGGGCGGCTTGCTTTGGGCCTCGCCCATCGTCAGCGCCATGACCGACACCGCGACCACGCGGTTGATGATCCCGGCGACGTCGTCGAGGTCGCATTTGCCTTCCGAGAGCCGGATCAGCCGTTCCTTCTCGCGGATGGTGTGGTGCGCCATCGCGAGCGCGAAGTTGAGGCCCCAATAGAGCTCGGTGTCGTCGCGGCCAGGCATGGCGCGGCGCATCGCGGCGGCGAATTTGCGCAAATGATCGACTTCGCGGTTCTTGATGCGGCGGATCGGCGGCACCGATTCGATCGAGGCGCGGATCATGAAACGCGCGGCGGTGGAGCCCTCGCGGTCGGGGCCGAGGCAGCCGCGCAAGGTCGGACCGACGAGGGCGCGCATGATGTGCTCGATGGAGGCGCGACCGCCGCCTTTTTCCTCCGCCGCTTTCAATTCATTGAGACGCTCGCGGTTGGTCTGGATGCTGCGGGTGACGAACAGCTCTGCGATCAGCTCGTCCTTGGAGCCGAAATGGTAGTTGACGGCCGCAAGGTTGACGTTCGCTTCCGCGACGATGTCGCGCAGCGTGACGTCGCCGAAGCCGCGGTCGGCATAGAGACGTTCGGCGGCGCCCAAGATGGCGGATCGGGTCTGATCGCTCGGCATGGGTTACCCCCGATGCTGCGGTTGCATTTCAAACATATGTATGAAACTATCGTTTGAAGAGCCGGAAATGTCAATCCGCATCTCGCGGGGGGCGTTCCGGCAAGCCACATTCGCTGACGCCTGCGAACGGCCCTTGCGGCGCGCGGGCGCGAGGTGGACAGTGCGGCCCAAAGTCTAGGAAACGAGGAGCGTCCCATGGATTTCAATTTGTCGGCCCGGCAGAAAGAATGGCTCGAGCGCGTTCAGGCGTTCATGAAGACGCATGTCCGCCCGGCGGTGCCGATCTACGACAAGCAGGATGCCGAAGGCCCGCGCTGGAAGGTGATCCCGATCCTCGAGGACCTGAAGAAGAAGGCGAAGGCCGAAGGCCTCTGGAACATGTTCATGCCGCCGTCCTCGCATGAGGACGATGAATTCCACGGCGCGGGATTGAGCAACCTCGAATACGCGCTGCTGTCCGAAGAGATGGGCCACATCTCCTGGGCCTCCGAAGTCTTCAATTGCTCGGCACCCGATACCGGCAACATGGAAGTGTTTATCCGCTACGGCACCAAGGAGCAGAAGCGCAAATGGCTGCGCCCGCTGATGGACGGCGAGATTCGCTCGGCCTTCCTGATGACCGAGCCGGCGGTGGCCTCGTCCGATGCCACCAACATCGAGACCCGGATCGAGAAGGACGGCGATCACTACGTCATCAACGGCCGCAAATGGTGGTCGTCGGGCGTCGGCGATCCCCGCTGCAAGGTCGCGATCCTGATGGGCAAGACCGATTTCAACGCGGCCAAGCATCAGCAGCAGTCGCAGATCCTGGTGCCGCTCGATACGCCCGGCATCAAGGTCGAGAAGATGCTGCCGGTGTTCGGCTTCGACGACGCGCCGCACGGCCACGCCCAGGTGCTGCTCGAGAACGTGCGCGTGCCGAAGGAGAACATCCTGCTCGGCGAGGGCCGCGGCTTCGAGATCGCGCAGGGCCGGCTTGGTCCGGGCCGCATCCATCACTGCATGCGTACCATCGGCAAGGCCGAGGAGGCGCTGGAGAAGATGGTGAAGCGGCTGGCCTCGCGTACCGCGTTCGGCAAGAAGATCATCGAGCATTCGGTGTGGGAGCAGCGGATCGGCGAAGCCCGCACCGACATCGAGATGAACCGCCTGCTGTGCCTCAAGGCCGCCGACATGATGGACAAGGTCGGCAACAAGACCGCGCAGGCCGAGATCGCGATGATCAAGGTTGCGGCGCCCAACATGGCGCTCAAGATCATCGACAACGCGATCCAGGCCTATGGCGGCGGTGGCGTCTCCGACGAGGCCGGGCTCGCCAAGGACTATGCCCATATCCGCACGCTTCGCCTGGCCGACGGTCCGGACGAGGTGCACAATCGCGCCATTGCCAGACTTGAACTTCGGAAGTATGCAAACACGTCGCACTGAGCATGATCCGAAAAGCGTAGCGTTCGCGCGGACATCATGCTCAAAACGAGAAGAAAAATCAGGCCGGCGCGCCGGCCTGATTTAGGGAACGCCTGATGGCGCTCCCCAAGAACCAGTAGGGAGCGTCATCGTGGCGGACGGCGTCAGGAAAGACGAGGAATTTTCCGGGACAAGGGAAGTCGAGGAGCGCCATCGCATCAACGAGGCGCATCTCGATGCCTGGATGAAGGAACACGTTGAGGGCTATCAGGGCCCACTCAAGGTTCTGCAGTTCAAGGGCGGTCAGTCCAACCCGACCTACAAGATCGAGACATCCGGCCGCAATTACGTGATGCGCCGCCGTCCGTTCGGTAAATTGTTGCCGTCGGCGCACGCGGTCGATCGCGAGTTCCGCGTCATCGCAGCGCTCGGCAAGCAAGGCTTTCCGGTCGCGAAAGCCTACGCGCTATGCACCGACGACGCCGTCGTCGGTTCCGCCTTCTACATCATGTCGATGGAGGAGGGGCGGGTGTTCTGGGATCCGACGCTGCCGAGCCAGGAGCCGGAGGCGCGCCGGAAAATCTTCACCAGCAAGATCGAGACGCTGGCGCACCTGCACATCCTAGATCCCGAAAAGATCGGGCTTTCCGATTTCGGCAAGCCCGGCAATTATTTCGCGCGCCAGGTCGATCGCTGGACCAAGCAGTACCGCGCCTCCGAGACGCAGCACATTCCTGAATTCGAGAAACTCGCCGAATGGCTGCCGAAGACCGTGCCGCAGCAGGAACGCATCTCGGTCGTGCACGGCGATTACCGCCTCGACAACATGATCTTCCACTCAACCGAGCCGCGGGTGCAGGCGGTGCTGGATTGGGAATTGTCGACGCTCGGCGATCCCATGGCCGACTTCACCTATCTGTTGATGCAGTGGACCATGCCGGGCCTTGCGGGCGCCGACCTCAAGGCGCTGAACATTCCGAGCCAGGACGAAGCCGCGCAGATCTACTGCAACGTCACCGGCGTGGCTGTGCCTGACCTGAACTGGTACTTCTCCTACAATCTGTTCCGCCTCGCGGGCATCACCCAGGGTATTGCGGGGCGGGTCCGGGACGGTACCGCCGCGAACGCCAAGGCTATTGAATCGGCCAAGCGCACCGTGCCGCTGTCGCAGGCGTCATGGGCATACGCGCAGAAAGCCGGCGCGGTCTGACCTCGTTTCAATGACAAAGGACCCGGTGTGAACGCGGTAGTTCGCGTTCCGCCGGGGCCTTTGCTTTGTTCGCGTCAATGCGTGCCGGACGACGGTTTCGGGTCCTTGTCGAGACCGCCGTTCTTCGGTTTCAGCAGTGTCGTCGTGGCTGATACGGACGGCACAGGCTTGCGCGACGCCGTCTTGGCGTCGTCGCCGGCTCTCGCGGCAGCGTGATCCTTCTCCTCGTGATAGCGGCCGTCCAGGCTGCTGTTGATCACATCCCAGATCTGCCGCAGCCGCCGGACGTGGAGATCGTCTCTGACATAGCCGATGACTGCGCTTAGCACGTCCTTTGGATCGAGCTTGCGTTCGCTTCCCTTGGCGCCACTCTGCGAGACCGGAGCCGTCTCTGCGGCAAAGCCGGAGATGTCGAGGCCCAACAGGATGAAAGCGACGCGCTCCTTCAGCAACGGATTGTCCAGGCAGCGTTCGAGATCGAAGATCGTCCGGACGTGGATGTCGCGCAGCGCAATCGTCCGCGCAGGTCCGACGGCCAGGATGAGTTGCGCCTGCGCCACCCAGTCAATCACCTCATAGAGCCCATAGGGCGTCTCCACGAAGATCTGGATCGGATTCATCGTCGCGAGGTTCTGCACGTCCTCGATCTCGAACTCGCCGAGGCGAAGCTTCATGAACGGGTCGATCCCCAGGATCATGTCGAGCGGCAGTTCCTCCTGGAGTGCTTTGCTGGCGGGTGAGACGCGCCGCAGCCGGATCCAGGGAAACTTCGCGATCAGCGCGCTGATGAACAGGTCGGGGACGAAGCCGATGACGAACGCGGCTGCAATCTTCGGCTTGTCGCCCAGCATGTCGAAAATGCCGCTCTGAGCTACTGCTGCGCTGACGAATATCGCCAGCGTGATGTGCAGGAAGGACGTGAAGAACGAGATCGGCGACAGGTCGAAATTCGCGATCCGCCGCACCAGATATTGCAGCGTCCAGACGTAGCTGCTCAGGAATGTATAGGTGACCATCCCCTCCCAGCCTTTCGGCTGCGCATAGAAATTGTTGCCGGCGGCATCACGGGGCGTGAACGCGAACTCGAAGCAGAGGAACGCGAGCAGGACATAGATCGCGACCGGAAAGATGTAGTAGCGGATCGAATTGGCGTTGGACGATCCGGCGCGCTCGGGGTTGGACTCCGGATCGTACTTGTATTTGACCAGTTCGAAGGACGGCAGAATGATCGGACGGCCGTCGGATTGGGCGAACTGGAATAGCCGTTCGAGGTCGAGGACGATCTCACGGCGAGAGGCCCGCACGTTCATGCGGCCGACATAGACACCGAGCGGGACCAGCTTGCTGAAGGTGGCGATCGCCACCGCGCGAAGGACGCTGTCACTGAGAATTTGAACACTGAAAAAATGGGACATGAGTATCCGCCTTTGGCTTGCGGGACGTCGTCGACGTCCTCGGCCCTTGCGACGCTCAAGCAGGCGTTCGGCGGCGTGCGATCTGTTGACGCGCATCAATCATGCGTTGAGGATCGAACACGCGATTAATGCCCGCTCGCCGAAACGACACCTCTTTTGCGTCGAGGGCGCTCCAAAAATTCCCGGCAATGGACTTTTCGTTCAATTTCAAACGTTGAATATGCAGGTATTCAACCACGGATAGAATGCTCTCGCAAGCGTACGGTCACGCCTCACGCGAGGCCTCGATCCCGAAACCGGACACCAAGGGCGCCGCGCAGCGACAAAATGCGGCACGCGGCTTGAGTTTGCGGCGCTGCTTTGGCAAGGGAATTGGTCAGATAACCTGCCCTTTGTCCTGATCGGACGTCCCATCTTGAAACTATCTGCGAATATCCGCGGCAGCCTGTTCATGGCTGCGGCCATGGCCAGCTTCACGCTGAACGACGCCATCACCAAGGCGGTGTCGACGGAGCTGAATATCGGGGAGATCCTTCTCGTCCGTGGTCTGTTTGCGATCCCGCTGGTCGCGGTGCTCGCCCATCATCGCAAGGCGTTGCGGACGTTCCGCGCGCTGTTGATCGGTCCCGTGGCCCTGCGCATTGTTGGCGAGATCGGCGGCACGTTGACCTATATGGCCGCGCTCGCGCAGATTCCGTTGGCGAACGCGTCGGCGATCTTCCAGGCGCTGCCGCTGGTCATCACATCAGGCGCCGCCCTGGTGTTCGGCGAGCCGGTCGGCTGGCGGCGCTGGCTTGCGATCGTGGCCGGCTTCATCGGCGTGCTCGTCATCGTCCGGCCAGGCGCCGAAGGCTTTAGCCAGGCTGCGTTGCTGGCGCTGGCGTCGGTCGGCTTCTGCGCGGTGCGCGATCTCGCGACGCGCAGCATCCCGAAAGAATTGCCGACCTTGTTCATCACGCTGCTGACGACCGTGACGGTGACGACCTCAGGTGCCGTCACCCTGGTTCCGCTCGGCGGCTGGCAAGCGCCGTCCGGCCATGCGCTTGGCCTTCTCGCGCTCGCCGCGGTCCTGGTCCTGATCGGCTATCAGTGCATCATCGTGGCGCTGCGCACCGGCGATATCTCGGCGGTGGCGCCGTTCCGCTATTCCGCACTGCTGTGGGCGATGCTGCTCGGCTATCTCGTCTTCGGCCATAGCCCCGACGGTCCGATGCTCACCGGTGCCGGGATCATCGTAGCCTCCGGCCTCTACGCTTTCTACCGTGAGCGCAAGCGCGACAAGCTCCGCCCGGCCGCGACCGGTCCCGGCCTGCCGCCCGATGGGTTGTGACGGAGACCCTGATCATCATCGGATGATCGTGAACAGGCGGCTCCAGCGCAGCGACGACGGCCAGCGCCACACCTGCCAGGCCGACGCGTCATCGCCGATCGAGAAGAAGATGATCTTGGCTTGCCCGATGAGGTTCTCGAACGGCACGTAGCCGACCCCGCCGCGGGCGGGCGGGACCCGGCTGTCGAGCGAATTGTCGCGGTTATCGCCCATCGCGAAGAAGTGCCCGGGTGGCACCGTGTAGACCCCCGTGTTGTCGTATTCGGAGCCTTCGATGCGATCGAGCGTGTCATAGCTGACGCCATTCGGCAGGGTCTCGTGCCAGCGCTTGACGCGGATCGGGCGCGGACCCGCGTCGCGATCGATGTAGTCTTCGGCGCGCTCGCGCTTCACGGCTGCGCCGTCGATGTAGAGTTGCCCGTCGATCATCTGGATCCGGTCGCCGGGCAGGCCGATCACGCGCTTGATGTAGTCGATCGAATCGTCGCTGGGCAGCCGGAACACTACGACGTCGCCGGGCTTGGGTTCCGAGCCGAAAATGCGGCCCGAGAACAGCGGCGGCGAGAAGGGCAGCGAGTAGTGGGTGTAGCCGTAGCTGTATTTCGAGAGGAACAGATAGTCGCCGACCAGCAATGTCGCTTCCATCGACCCTGACGGGATGTTGAAGGACTGGAACAGGAAGGTGCGAATGACCAGCGCGATGATCAGCGCCTGCCCGGTCACGCGGAGCGTTTCCGCCCATCCGCCTTGCTGACGTTTTTGCTCGCTCGAGGCGCTCATGGGCTTCCGTTCCATCGGCCGCAAGCGCCAATCCCGATGCAGGATCCCAGCAGCCCTTGCTCGCTCAGGCGCATCAGCAGGGGATAAAGCGTGGATGTAGACTTTCTGTCAAGCGGCCGGGGGCGAGCGCCTCAGGGTTGTCGCCGGATGGATTGTCGTTCGTGGCCCAAGTGGGCGAAGCGATACCGCGGACGGATGTCCCGGCATTCGCTTCGCCCATCACAAGTTCATGGCCGGATGCCCGGGCATGACGAGGGCAGCCGTCCGTCAGTGAACCCCGCCGGTCACGTGCAATGTCTCACCAGTGATGTAGGAGGCATCGTTCGAGGCGAAGAAGGCCACCGCCGCGCCGATCTCCTCGACCTTGCCGATCCGCGCCAGCGGCGTGATGGATTCGATCCACTTGCGCATGTCGCCCTCGGCAAGGCCGGCGGACACCACGCCTTCGGTCGCGATCATGCCGGGGTTGACCGTATTGACGCGAATCTTGCGCGGCGCCAATTCCTTTGACAGCACTGAGGAGATCGCGTCCACCGAGGCCTTGGTCGCGGTATAGACGGCGGAGTTTGGCGGCGCCATCGTCGACACGCCGGAGCTGATATTGATGATGCTGCCACCCGCCGCATTGAAGTGCCGCGCCGCTTCCTGCGAAACCAGCAGCAGGCCGAGCACATTGAGATCGAAGTGCTTGTGGAAATGCTCGGCGGTAATGCCGTCCAGCGGCGCGAACTCGTAGAGGCCGGCGTTGTTGACCAGGATATCGATCGGGCCAAACGCCTTCACGGTCTGTGCCACCATCGACTTCACATGGCTGGCGTCGGTGAGATTGCCGTGGACAGCGATGGCTTTGCCGCCCTTGCCGGTGATCGCGGCCACCACGCGCTCAGCTGCCTGTTTGCTGGCGCTGTAGTTGACCGCAACCGCGGCGCCCTCCGCGGCGAGGCGGATCGCGATCTCGGCGCCGATACCCTTTGACGCGCCGGTTACCAGCGCCACTTTGCCTTCAAGTCTCTTGTTCATCTTGCTCTCCATTCCTGCGCGGACGCGCTTATGCTTCATTAGTTCAGTAATAACGAACTATTGCGCTTGTTCAAGGGCAGCGATATGTATTTCGGCATGGTGCAATTCGTTCACCCCTCGCGCGAGGACATCACATTGGCGGGAGTGCTGGCAGCGCTCGCGGACCCGATGCGGCTGCGGATCGTCAGAAGCCTGCTCGAGCAGAACGATTGCATGTCATGCACGGCGGCAGCGCCGTGCCCCGATATGGCCAAATCGACCCTGTCGAACCATTTCCGCGTCCTGCGCGAAGCCGGTTTGATTCACACCTCGAAAAAAGGCGTCGAGCATCGCAATGTGGTGCGCGAGGCCGATATCAATGCGCGCTTTCCCAAATTGCTGAAGACGATCCTGGGGTATCCGGAACAGAACAGCGCGTAGGGCGGATCAAGGAAGCGTAATCCGCCAGGTTACGCGGACGTTGGCACGGCAGGGCGTAGTCCGGGTGAACAACTTGTCCACCGTAGCTCGAAGAGCGAAGGCGGAAGCGATACCCGGGGAGGCGTTCCCGCATGTCGCTGAGCCTGTCATCGGGCGCGCATTCGCGCGACCCGTTGGCTCATGCGGACTACGGAGCCGCGCTAACCTTTCGCGCAATGCGCGATCAGCCGCGCGACGAAATCCCCGCAGCTCGTCAGTTGCGAAATCTCGACGAACTCATCCGGCGTATGCGCCTGCGCGATCGCGCCGGGGCCGACCACCACCGACGGGACATTGGCCATGCTGACGAACAGGCTGGCCTCGGTGCCGAAGGCGACCTTGGCGTGGTCGTTGCGGCCGGCGAGCTGCTTGGCGAGCGTGACGATGGCATCGCCCGCCGGCGTGTCGAGCGCGGGATAATCGAGGATCTCCTCGAAATCGATGCCGCACGCCGAGTGGCGTTTGCGCATGGCGGGCTCGATCTCGGCCTTGGCCCAGGCGATGATCGCATCCGTCACCTGCCGGGACTCGGTGATGCCGATACCGCGGCACTCGAATTCCACGGTGCAATGGTCAGGCACGATGTTCAGCGCCGCGCCGCCATGCACGATGCTGGTGAGCAGCGTGGAGTGCGGAACGTCGTAGAGGCTGTTCTGTTCGGCATCAGCGGCAAGCAGCACGGCGCGGCGCCGGATCTCCGTGATCAGATCGGCCGCATATTCGATCGCGTTGACGCCGTCGGGCGCGATCGAGGAGTGCCGCGCCAGCCCGCGGAACGTCGCGCGGACGCCGTGCTTGCCCTTGTGTCCGATGATCACCTGCATCTGCGTCGGCTCGCCGACGAAGCAGCCGAGCGGCTTGATCGGCTTGCGATCGACCTCGCGCAGCATCGGGCGCACGCCGACGCAGCCGATCTCCTCGTCATAGGAAATCGCAAGATTGATCGGGGCCTTCAAATCGGCCTCGCGCATCTCCGGCACCATGGCGAGGCAGACGGCGACAAAGCCCTTCATGTCGGTCGTGCCGCGGCCGTAATACCGTCCATCGCGCTCGACGAGTTCGAACGGGTTGTGGGTCCATTGCTGTCCGGCGACCGGCACGACGTCGGTATGCCCTGACAGCACCAGGCCGGGCTTGTCGTCGGGGCCGATCGTGACCCACAGCGAGGCCTTCTGCCCGGTGTCGTCCACGATCCGCTGCCCACTGACGCCGAGCGAGGCAAGGTAGCTCTCGATATAGGTGATCAAGGGAAGGTTCGAGCGATCGCTGATCGTGTCGAAGGCGACGAGGTCGGCGAGGATCTTGCGGATACGTTCGGGTCTTTGGCTTTGCATGGTCTGGTTCGGTTGTGGGAGAGAGCGTTCGGTCGGCGAAGCATAACACCTTATTTGCTCGATGAGACCGCCGTAAATCTGCAAGCGGTGTCCGGGGCAGTGAACTACCCGGGCAGGCCGATCGGATCCGGCGAAATGCTCAAATGATTTAGGCGGACTTCGGAATTGAGATGATGAGGGCGTGTCGCCACGCCTTCATCGTCAAATCGTCAATCACTGATTTGCCCACCATGGCAAGCCCCCGCGCGAAAAATATTTCGTTTTATCAGAAGTATAAATTGGTGTATGAATCTCTCGTCCCACCCGATTGAGGGGCGAGCGCACGTCACGAACGCGCGGTGGGATGCGGTGGACGCCGAGGTGCACGAGACGAACGCACCAACAGCGGACGGTGAAGTCGTGTGGGCCTGACGCCCCAGTGGCTGGCGTCGAGTTCTTGAGAAGCTAAGGCTCTCAGGGATGACGGTGACAAAAAAGCCCGGTCTCGCCGAGGTGAGCACGAAGTAAGCCGTAACCCATCGCGCAGGGAAAGCCGGGTTGTTTCCGGTTACACCTGTGGTCCTACCCCCGTGCTTTTTGTTGCACGGGGCCCATGGGTGCAATCGGCACCCGGCTTTCCCTGCGCCCTCTTTGAGGAGAGGGCGAAACGAGAAGCAAAGCTCGGGCAAATCATGTCGCGAGAATGCGCATCTGCGGCCACTCCTGTCATCGCCCGCGAAAGCGGGCGATCCAGTACGCCGCGGCCCATCGGCTCAAGCACAAATGTCTCTGGAATACTGGATCGCCCGGTCCCAGTGTGCAATTGCGCACAAGGCCGGGCGACGACACTGAATGTGCGGCTTCAGTCGACTTCCCAACGCCGTTGGAACGACATTGGAGAGCGCCTTGCTAAATCGGCTTGCCCGCATACGGCATCGATGCCGTCAGGCCGCCGTCGACCGGGATTGCCTGGCCGTTGACGTAGGACGCGTCGTCGCTCGCCAGGAACAATCCCATCGCGGCAAGCTCGTGCGGCTGGCCGGCGCGCTTCAACGGATTGAGCTGGCCGATCTTGTCGGCGGTGCCGCGCTCCTTGGCGCGGTCGAACACCGGTTTTGTCATTCCGGTTTCGATCAGGCCCGGGCAGACCGCGTTGATGCGCACGCCGGTGCCGGACAGCGAATAGGCGGTGGTCTGCACCAGGCTGATGACGCCGGCCTTGCTCGCGCCATACGGATGCCCGCTGGCGCCGGCCTTCAGGCCAGCGACCGAGGCGGTGCAGATGATCGAGCCATGTCCTTGCTTGGTCATGTGCGGAATCGAATGCTTGATCGCAAGGAACGGGCCGATCAGATTGATACGCAGCACCTCCTGCCAGTGCTCCACGGTCTGGTCGCCGAGCGGCACCAGGCCGCCGCTGACGCCGGCATTGGCCCAGATCGCATCGAGCTTGCCGTATGTGGTGACAGCTTTTTCGATGAAGGCCTTCACGTCGGCTTCCAATCCGGCATCCGCACTGACCGCTTCGACGGTGCCGCCGGCATCGCGCACCAGCTTGGCGGTCTCGTTCACACCATCGGTGCGGTCGACCGCGATCAGCTTGGCGCCTTCCCTGGTGAACAGCAGCGACGCCGCGCGGCCGATGCCGCTTCCTGCGCCGGTGATGATGACGGATTTGCCTTCGAGGCGGCCCAAATTCTTCGTCACGTGTTTCTCCCTGCTGGCGCGTTCCATCGCGCTTGCCGCACGATGGAATTCAAACAAGATTTCAAACGTCCGAAGCACTTGAGACGATGTGCGGCGTGACGTACAGCGACGGGGGACACTATTGAAGGGCTCATCCGATGTCCAATCCAGACAAGCCAAAGGTGACGGTGACGCGGTGGTGGTGGGTTCGCCACGCACCGGTGCGCAGCGACGGCGGCAACATCTACGGCCAGGCGGACCTCGACTGCGACACCGGCGACACCGAAGTGTTCGAAGCGGTCGCCAAGATCCTGCCGCGCGAAGCGGTGTGGTACTCGAGCAATCTGAAGCGCACGCATCAGACTGCCGACGCGATCTGGGCCGCCGGGTTCCCGAAGCCGTCTCATATGATCAAGGACGCAGCTTTCGCCGAACAGCATCTCGGGCAGTGGCAGGGCATGAACCGCGCCGCGTTTCTCGCCAGCCGTCCGCCGGGCAGTGCCTGGTTTGCCGACGTCAACGAGCCCGCACCCGATGGCGAGAGTTTCATGGATCTCTACACTCGTGTTTGCCGCGCGATCGTGCGGATCACTACGAAGGAGTCGGGCAAGGACATCATCGCCGTCGGCCATGGCGGCGTGATCAAGTCCGCTGTCGGCCTCGCGCTCGGCGGCCAGCCGGAGCGGGGCCTGTCGTTCGACATCGACAATGTCTCGGTGACGCGGCTCGATCATGTCGCCGCGCCCGGCGTGTCGATGTGGCGGTTGCCGATGGTGAACCAGCAGCCCTGGATCGCCGATCCCAGGCACGCCGCGATGCATCAGCCGGCCGGGCCGGAGGTCAAGCTCGCGTGACGTGGTTGTGGCGCGGGACGAACGCTGGTTAGCTCAACGCAGAATTCAACGCCTCATATCAGGGAGAGAAACATGAGCTTGTTCGACATGAAGGGAAAAGTCGCCGTCATCACCGGCTCGACGCGCGGCATTGGACGCGCCATTGCCGAGCGCATGGCCGAGCACGGCGCCAAGGTGGTGATTTCCTCGCGCAAGGCCGACGTCTGCGAAGAGGTCGCGAACGAGATCAACGACACCTACGGCAAGGGAACAGCCGTGGCGATCGCGGCGAACATCTCGTCGAAAGAAAATTTGCAAAACCTGGTCGACGAGAGCAATCGCGCCTTCGGCAGGATCGACGTGCTGGTCTGCAACGCGGCGTCGAACCCGTATTACGGTCCGCTCGCCGGCATCTCCGACGACCAGTTCAGGAAGATTCTGGACAACAACATCGTCGCCAACAACTGGCTGATCTCGATGGTGGTGCCGCAGATGATCGAGCGCAAGGACGGCTCCATCATCATCGTGTCATCGATCGGCGGGTTGAAGGGCTCGACCGTGCTCGGTGCCTACGCGATCTCGAAGGCCGCCGATATGCAGCTCGCGCGCAACCTCGCCTGCGAATATGGCAAGCACAACATCCGCGTGAATTGCATCGCGCCGGGCCTGATCAAGACTGACTTTGCCAAGGCGCTGTGGGACAATCCGGACACGCTGAAAGCCTCGACCGCCCGCTCGCCGCTGCTGCGCATCGGCGTCCCCGACGAAATCGCGGGCGCCGCGGTGCTGATGGGCTCGAAGGCCGGCGACTTCCTGACCGGCCAGACCATTGTCATCGATGGTGGCGCGACGATTAGTTGATGGTTGCGAGTCATTCCGGGGCGCGCGCAAGCGCGAACCTCAGATGTGCAATTGCACATCGGGGAATCTCGAGATTCCAGGTTCAGCCCTTTCGGGCTGCCCCGGAATGACAAGTCAATCCACCGCCGCGTACACTCCGTTCCGCACCAGCGAGCGGAAATATTCGCGCTGGCCGGGGCCCTGCATCATGAAGACCGCCATCAGGTCTTCGCTGGGGTCGATCCAGAAGAACGTGCCGGCCATGCCGCTCCAGAAGAACTGGCCGACCGAACCGGAGAACGGCGCGATGCCCTGCTGCGTGCGCACGGAGAAGCCGAGGCCAAAGCTGTGGCCGGGGGACACCAGCGTGCCCTGGATCTTCACGTCTGGCGCGAGATGATCGGAGGCCATGAACTCGAGCGTCTTGCGGCCGATGATCCTGGTGCCGTCGAGCGAGCCGCCGTTGAGCAGCATCTGCGCGAAGCGCGCATAGTCCATCGTGGTCGAGACCAGACCGCCGCCGCCGGACTCCATCGCGGGCTTCTCGAGCATGTTGAACAGCTGGACCTTCTCGCGGCTCCAGGGGTCCATCGCAAACGCCTCGGCGAGGCGGCCGGCATTTTCCTCAGCGGTGTGGAAGGCGGTCTCCGCCATCTGCAGCGGCTTGAGGATGCGCTCGGTCAGGAACGCGCCGAGCGTCTCGCCGCTGACGACCTCGATGATGCGGCCGAGGATGTCGGTGGAGCGGCTGTAGTTCCACTCCGCGCCGGGCTGGCAGACCAGCGGCATGCCGGCCAGTATGGTGGCGTGCTCGGCATTTGTGATCTTGCGGCTGCGCAGCCGCGACTGCTGGTAGAGCCGCTGCACCAGGCCGTTGCCGGTGTGGTCATAGGTCAAACCGGAGGTGTGACGGAGCAGGTCCTGAACCGTCATCTGGCGCTTGGGGGGGACCAGTTCGAGTTCGCCGTTGTGCTCGACGCCGACCTTGGTCTCTGCGAATTCCGGAATGAACTTTGCGACGGGGTCATTGAGCAGGAAGTGACCGTCCTCGAGCAGCATCATGATGCCGATGGAGACGATCGGCTTGGTCATCGAGAAGATGCGGAAGATCGTGTCGTGCGCCATCGGCGCGGCGGCGAGCGGGTTCTGGCGGCCGATCGCGTCGAACCAGCCGATCTGGCCGCGCCGCGCCACCAGCACCGTCACGCCAGGCGTGGTTCCCTTGTCGACCTCGCGCTTGAAGGTGTCGGAGAGCGCCTGCAGCCGCGCGCTCGACAGCCCAATGGCTTCGGGCTTGGCGAGGGGGAGGGACGGGGTCCTTTGGCTGATGGCGTCCTTGGTGGCGGTTTGAGCGTTCATGATCTCTCCCTTGCTCGTGATTCTTGCGGCGGCGCACCGCCGGTTGGTGATGGCGAAAGTCTGGCGCAGAAGTTCTGCATTGAACAGCACGTTAACCGCTTCGCTCTTGCAAATCGGCCATGCCCTGTGCTTGAAACGGCGCGAACCGGTGGCGACGCCGGTTCCCTGCAGGAGTGTAGCTCAATTGGTAGAGCACCGGTCTCCAAAACCGGGGGTCGCAGGTTCGAGCCCTGCCACTCCTGCCAGCTAAATCAAATACTTAGCTAGATTTTTCTGAGGCGGCGCTACCGGCAAACTGACATCAGGTAGCAGGCAGGTAGCAGCGACGTAACGTGCCAAAGGGCCGCCGCGGATTTCTCCGCCTTTCCCTAATGGAAACGACCCCGACGCGGTCGGCGCGCCGAGGTCGCCATTCCAATGCTCCCGACGGGGTTGGGGGGCGCAAGCCGGGAGCGGAGGATCGATTCCTAGCTAAACCGGTTGTTCCACGGCCCCGCCATGACTCTGGCGCTGGTGCGGTTTGGCCCGTGCGTGCTCTCGCCCGACCATCGCGGCGGCCTGCACATTGCTCTTGTGAAAGCTCGGGCAAGAACGGTACTGGCCTGTTTTAACCCCTAGTGGCCTAGTTTGATTTTGACCGTGGCCTGAATTGGTTAGGCCGCGCTCTCAGTAAGACTACCGAGGTGGATAGCTGACGCTACGTCCATATCAAGGAATTTTGTCCCCGCGAACGAACAGCGAAGACCCCGAGTTCTCAATGGCGTTCCGAGATCGCGCGGGGGAACGAGGCTTCCGTCCAAACGCTAACCCGAGAAGCAAAGCATCCAAGCGTTCAGTCAGGATGTTTCCTCGGGCGACCTAGTTTCAGCAAGGCCTGCGGCTTGGGGACTTTTCGTGGCCTGATGGTGATTTGGACTTCGAGTCCCTCAAGTAGTTTGAGGACGCGGCCAAAATCAGGATCGATCTCCCCTCCAAAGGTTTTATAGAGACGATCCCGACGTAGACCCATTCTTCGGGACAGTTCGGAGACGTTCTGCGCCCGCAGCGCTTCTTTCAAAGCGACCAATATTGTAGGCAAATCGTCCGTTTCAAAGGCCTCATTGAGATAAGCCGCTATTTTCAAGGGGTTAGATCGGAGAAGATCCTTAGGATCTGGGGCCGTCATGGATTCAACTCGGCTTGTTTTGCGTTGGCTGTGGCATTGTGGTGACAGCATTCCCGTCGAATCCCGTTATGTTGGCATTTAGTTTGATGCCAAACGATTGGGGATTGTGATGAAGAAGCTATTTATCGCGTTGGCCGCAAGCGCTGCACTCGCTGGCACCGCGTCCGCAGCCGATCTGGGGGCTCGCCCCTACACCAAGGCTCCGGCTCCGCTCCCGGTAGCGTCGAGCTGGACCGGCTTCTACATCTTCGGCGGTGGCGGCGGCGGTATCTGGGATGCGGACACATATTCCCGCGACAGTGCAACGGGCACTCCGCTCAGTATCTCTCAGACACAGGGCGGCGACGGCTGGTTCGGCACCGTTGGTATCGGCTACGACTGGCAGATTAACCCGACTTGGGTGTTCGGCGTGTTTGGCGACGGCCAATTTGGCAGCCTGAGGGGCAACGTCCAGGATCCGTTCAACGGTGTCACCGGCAGAATCAAGATGGAGGATGCATGGGCCGCAGGCGTGCGCCTCGGCTACCTGGTTGCCCCGAACGTTCTTTCGTACGTTAACGCCGGTTACAGCGGTTCCCACTGGTCGGGCTCCACCCTGCTGGGCACCTTTAGCGGCCTTCCCGTCGGTTTCCACACCGACTCGTTCAACCGTAACGGCGGGTTCGTCGGTGGCGGTGTTGAGAACAATCTGAACATCTTCGGAATTACGGCTCCCGGTTGGTTCATGAAGACCGAGTATCGCGCGGCCTACTACGACCGTAAGAACATCGACGCGTTGTCTGATGTCAGCAATCTGCCGGCACCTTCCAACCTCGCGTTCAAGCCCTTCGTGCAGACCATCAGTACCTCGCTGGTCTACCGCTTCAACTGGAGCGGCCCGGTCGTCGGAAGGTACTGATCTTCTCTTTTCGAACGACCCAGAAACCCCGGACGACGCCGGGGTTTCTTTTTGCGACTAGCTGGTCAGGCGCCGGCGGTGCGACATGAGCCGCGCGCGGGTGCGCTTCCGGCTACAGCCTAGCGGCCCAACAGTTGCCGCGGGTCGCTCCCGTCATTCAGGGCTACCTAGCAGACGTTCCAAATCCTCCTCCGCGAGCCGCCTTCTAACAATGACCAGGCGGTGGGCTACCGACACCTCGCTCCGCCCCAGTTCACGAGCGATCTCTCGCTTGGTTAAACCCGACCTCTGCGACAGCTCCAGCAGCTTTCGTTCGTCCTCTTCGGACCACTTTGCAAATTGCTTTCTCGGCAAAACGTGCACCTTGCGTCGCGATTGGCCATGTAACCCGCGCTCGCGTGTCATATCGCCTTCCTTGTCGTGATCCTGATCCCCGGCGGCGCCGAAACAAGACGCCAGCACCGCCGAGTTGTGGATAAGCTACCGCCTCAGCCGGCGGGCGTGTGCCGCTAGCCGTTGCCGATTGCGCGTCCGGTGCGATCGTCGACGGCGCTTCACTGTTCTAGCTCCGGCTTCGAAGATTGGCGCGATGCAGCGATTGACCGCCGCGTCGGGTGTGCCTGAAGGAACGCGACGTCGTCGGCGATCACCCGTTCGATGCGCTCAGCCTTGGTTGGTAGGTAGGCGAAGTCGCTACTGGCAAGCCGTGCGCGCTTCCATGCGACCGCGAGACCGTCCGGTGCGGGCGTAAGCAGTTGCTTCACGACCGCCTCGCGCCATTTGTCGACGAAATGAAATCGGCCCTCGTCGGGCACCGGGAGCGAGGTGCTATCGGCTATTTCATATTGCTGGGCGAGTTCGAGCGCGTTGCGCCAATCCATGCACGCCCGCCAATAAGACGTCACCCGGTTGGCCTGCCACCAGGCGTCACGGCGTGCCAACCGGATTCGGGAATTTTTGGCGGTTTCGGTTGCCGGCGGCGGGAGTTCCGGCTTCCCCTCGCACCGCTGCTCCCTTGGCGTAAGAACGCGTTGGCCGGCCGCAGAAGCGATTGCGGTCGACCTGTCGCCAACCTTGCCGGCCGGCCGCGCAGCGGCTGAAAACTGAATGATCTCGCAGCTCATGCCGCACCCCCGATCTGCTGGAGCGCGGATGCGAGAGAAGCGCACAGCGCCTGCGCGTTCTCCTTGCCATGATCGTCCTCGAGGCCGGGGGGCATCTGCCAGTCTTCGAGCTCGGCGATGTATTTCAGCAAGGCCACGACGCCTGGCAACGTCGAGGGTCGGAAGTTGAACAGGACTCCCATCTGGTCAAAGAACACCTCGCCTGCACGCGAGTTTTCGTCCTCGAAATCGAAATAGTCCGGATGGTCAGGCATCAAGTCTGCAGATTCCGATGATCTCGCCCGGGTGTACCGATTTGATCTCGCCCAGGATTCCGAGATGATCTCGCCCACTATTCCAATTTGATGTCGCCCGGGGCGCGAGGCGTTCTGGCTGTCTGGTTTCTGGCATCGGCGAAGCCGCGAGGTCAACCTTGAATCACGGCTTGAAGTCTTCGTTGTCTGTTGCTGCATCTGCTGTGGGCATGTGGGCAACGCACTTCGCGTTGTCCAAGCGCAGCGGCATGTCCACAGCGCCACGGGTTCAGGCCTTCCGGCCGGGTTTGCGGGTTCGCCGCATGCTCTCGCCGTTGAGGTCGATGCGGTGGGCGTTGTGGACCAGGCGGTCGAGGACGGCGTCGGCGTAAGTGGGGTCGCCGATCAGCGCGTGCCATTGATCCACCGGGAGCTGGCTGGTGACGATGGTGGAGCGGCGACCGTAGCGGTCCTCGAGGATCTCCAGGAGGTCGTGGCGGGCCGTGGCATCGAGCGGTTCGAGGCCCCAGTCGTCGAGGATGAGCAGATCGACGCGGCCAAGCGCCCGCAGCAGACGGGAGTGGCGGCCGTCGCCGCGCGCCAAAGCGAGATCGGTGAACAGCCGGGGTGCGCGCTGATAGAGCACAGAGCGATTGTCGCGGCAGGCCTTGTTGCCGAGCGCCGAGGCGAGCCAGCTCTTGCCGACGCCGGAGGGCCCGCAGATCAAAAGGTTGACGTGGTCGTCGATCCATCCGCCTTCGACCAGCATCGTCAAGAGACTGCGGTCGAGGCCGCGCGGGGTGCGATAGTCGATGTCCTCGATGCAGGCCTGCTGGCGCAGCTTGGCGTATTGCAGCCGCTTCGACAGTCGCTTGTCGCGCCGCAATGACGCTTCGCGTTCGAGCAGGAGGGCAAGCCATTCGGCGTGGCCGAGGCTTGCGGCCTCGCCGCCGGCTTCGATGTCGGCAAAGGCCTTGGCCATGCCGTGAAGGCCGAGCGTGTGGAGTTGATCGAGAGTCGGATGATTGAGCAAGACGTGATCTCCTAGTTGTAGTAGCGCGGCCCGCGGATGTTGGGATGAAGGATCGGCGCGTCGTCCGCGGAGCGCTTGGGTGAAGGACGCCGATCGAGATTGTTGGCGAGGATCGACTTGACCGAGCCGTAGGTGCGTGCGCCGATGTCGATCGCCCGCGCGGCGGCGGCATCGAGCCGCTCGTGCCCGTAGGATCGGGCAAGCCGGATGATGCCGAGACAGGCGCGGAAACCCTGTTCCGGATGCGCGCGCTCGTCGAGGATCAGGTCGCAGAGCGCGGCGGTGGCCGGCCCGATCGAGGCTGCGTCCTTGCGGATACGCTCGATGGTCCAGCCGGCGTAGCGCCGATGACTGGAGGCCATGTGCTCCGGCACGGTCGTATGCTTGTGGTTGCCGCTCATGCGCTGATGCGCGGCGATCCGCTCGCCCTTGTGGAAAATCTCGACGGTGCGGGCGGTGAAGCGAACCTCGACCTCGACGCGGACGAAGCGATGCGGAACGCTGTAGTAATGCGCCTCGACCTCGACGTGATAATCGATGCTGACCCGGCAGATCCGCCACTCGGCGAACACGTAAGGGCTCTGCGGCAAGGCCTTTAGCGCGGGCCGGTCGATCTCCTCCAACAGCTTGCGGCGGGTGATGCCGAGCCGTCGGATCGGCCGCTCCTCGTTGAGCCGTATGAGCAGTTCGGCGATCGCCGCGTTGACCTCGGCGAGGCTGTGGAAGATGCGGTGGCGCAGCCGCCCAAGCAGCCAGCGCTCGACCATGAGGACCGCCTGCTCGACCTTCGCCTTGTCCCTCGGCCGTCGCGGTCTGGCCGGCAGAATGGCGATGCCGTAATGCGCCGCCATGTCGGCGTAGCTGCGGTTGATCTGCGGATCGTAGAGGCAGGCCTTGATCACTGCGGTTTTGGTGTTGTCCGGCACCAGCAGCGCCGGCACGCCACCGATCGCCTCGAAGGCGCCGACGTGGCCGCCGATCCAGTCGGCGAGCCCCTGCGTCCAGGTCGCCTGCGCGTAGGTGAAGCTCGATGCGCCGAGCACCGCGACGAAAATTTGCGCGGTGCGCCGCTCGCCGGTCAGCCGGTCGATCACGACCGGCACGCCGTCGCCGGCATAGTCGACGAACAGCTTGTCGCCGGCTGCATGCGACTGGCGCATCGTGACCGACAGCCGGCCTTCCCAGGTGCGGTAGAGTTCGCAGAAACGCGAATAGCGATACCCGCCGGGTTCGCCCGCGATGTACTCCTCCCACAGGATCGACAGCGTCACGTGCTTGCGCCGCAGCTCGCGGTGCACCGCCGCCCAGTCCGGCTCGGATTGCCGGCGATGGCCCCGCCGGGTGCCAGAACCGGCGCCGCCCCCCGCGAACAGCCGGGCCTCCAGGACAGGATCCGTCAGGTCATCGCTCAACGGCCAGGTCAAGCCCGCCGCCTCGAACCGGCGGATCGTCAAACGCACCGTCGACGGCGCCGTTCCCAACCGCCGCGCAATCTCACGGGTCGGCATCCCGGCCGACTTCAATCTGATCACATCGCGCACATGGCGCATCGCAAACCTCTCCGTCGGCATCCAGGTCCCCTTCGCAAAGCCGAAAGGCGGGACCGTAGCGGAGCCAGAAGAGGCCTCGTCACCCCCGGGCGACATCATCCCGGAATGGTGGGCGAGATCATCTCGGAATGGCGGGCGAGATCAAATCGGAACGGTGGGCGACATCATTCCGGAATGGTGGGCGACATCGAGCGGAATCAGCAATCAAGTCGGCGCATTTGTCGACGGTGACAGTGTATTCGGCGGACAGGACCCTATACCGCTCGATTGCCGCAAACACGGGATCCGGCGCCGCCGCGGCCGACGGTCGAACCGCCGGCAGCGCGGCAAGCCCAATCTTCCGAACCTCTTCTTTTGGGCACGAAAGCCTTAGCCAGCCAAATCAGGGTGGCTAAGGAGCAGTACCGCGTTTCCCGGAATGTTAGCCTCGGTCTGAGGATACCATGCTGAGACCTCCTGCGCACTGAAGACCTCTATTATGTTGGGTGGAGTTGCTGCTTCAACGCGCTCCAGCGCAGGTACAGGCGTTTGGTCCGGTCTATCGTATTGATCACGCATATCCTCATTCGAGAGGAACGGCGCCCCCACATGAAGCGCTTTGCCTGCGCCGACGAGCGATTTCAGGCGGATGTCGTAAGGATGCATCCGAAGCCGTGTGGACGATGCGTGCCTAACGGCAGTCTCCGCTTGCGGGCCGTCGCCTGGTCGTACGACTAGGCCGCGCGGCTTCATCGGCCTTGCGTGCCTTCTCGAGGAGCAGGTCTCGTTCCGGGCCGGGAGGCAGCTTCTCTGCGGCTTCGTGATTCAGGCGCGCAAACGCGGCCAATCGATCTTGGAGCGATACCGGTCGCTTGCCACGTTCGACCAAATCACCCTCCAGAATAGACCAAATAGGGCAAAGCCGAGACCATACCATTTGTCTTACCCCGCGCTTTGGCGGGTGTGGATTATCGAAAAAAGGCGCTTCGTTCTGACGAAATGACTCCGCGCCACCATTCGATTCATCAAATGTACGACGAAAATTAGCGTTTTGAAATAATGGTCTCGAAATAACCCCCTTAATCATCTGTATCGCCTTATCTGGCGACCAGGATTTGTTCTTCGCGAAGGGATCCGTGCGCTGAAGCGGGAGAGAGACCTCAGCTCGATTCTCGGGCGAGTTTCGACGGCCATCGTCTGCTAGATTTACCCAAACAGACTATCTCCAGGTGGCCAGTCGGCGCCTTGCACGCGGGGCCGTTAACCATGGTCGCCAACCGAGATCCGCGGATTAATGTCAAAGAAACAGGCAGCGACTGCCAAAATTAGGTGCTTTGAACGCCCATCCCGCCCTATACGCGTGCGTCGACCAGTTGGAACTCCCAAACGAGATGGCTGCGAGACAGGTGGCCATCGCCGCGCACACAGCTCCGAACGGTCGATGCGTGTTGCGTGTCCCATTGGCCGCCGCTCCGCGAACCGACGAAGATAGTGGTACGCTCGTGGGAGACACATTGCTCTCGGATCATTGCCGTGTGTTCGGAATACACCTTGGCCTTTCGTCCGAGTTGAACCTGATCGCTGCATTTCTTCGCAGAAATGCAATTTTTAATTGCGGGTCTCGTTAAATTGACGCTAATATAATTGAATATTTCCGAGTTGTTAGCTTTTGCGGTGTCGTGCGCTGAGGTTTAGGCAAAAGCACTCCTTCTGAGGGCGGGGCTTCGAGTTGGCTTCGCAAGCCGAGGGAGCAGTTTTTTTGCGCTCCGACCGCCTCGAAAGCCGCCACTTATTCCGCTCGGGAGAGCGTTTGGCGCTGACTGGACGTGCCGGATTATTTGCTGACTGGACGTGCCGGATTATTTCAAGATTGGAAGCACGCCGTACTTGCGTGAACCGATTGCGTGCACGGGCGAGTGGCATGGTCAATGCGCTAGCTAGCTGCACCACCCCTTCGCACAAGATACGGCCCCCGCTTCGTCATTAATTTATGAGGAGGGCGCTTTGAATCATTTTGCGCATTTTTCCATCGGAGCATCGACTAGCCACTTTGAACTTGATTCTTCTAAGGAATACGGTCGCGGGGATACGTTCACAGTCCCAGACGCGCACCTCTTGTTCTCCGGAGACTATGAGAGACAAGGCGAAGATCTGATCGTCTCGGATCATTCCCATCGCGTGGTGGTGCCAAACTACTTCCACGGCGAAAAGCGTCCAACGCTGGTCTCGCCAGAGGGCGCGCTGCTCGACTCCCGGATCATAGACGCATTTACCGGCCATAGCGTCTACGCCCAGGCAGGCGCTGCACCCCCACCCGCTGCCAAGTTAGTTGGACACGTTGTCAAGATGACTGGCAGCGCGAGTTGCGTTCGTAACGGCGTTACTATTGAACTTAATAACGGCGATGCGGTCTATCAGGCCGACGTGGTGCAGACCGGAACTGCTTCGACGCTAGGTCTTGTGCTAGTCGACGGAACAACATTCAATCTCAGCGCGAACGCGCGGATGATGTTGAATGATCTCACCTACGATCCGACCAGCACATCGAATACTTCGCTCTACACGCTTGTCCAAGGCGGCCTTAGCTTTGTCGCTGGCCAGGTTGCTAAAACTGGCGACATGAAGGTCGAGACCGCGGTTTCGGTCATCGGTATTCGCGGCACCGCGGTAATTCTTGATATCAATTCAGCTGACGGGAAAGTCTCTATATCCGTTGTCGATCAGCAGGATGGTCAGGTCCATTCCGTTGAGGTCTTCCAGTGTATACCCGCGGGTGGAGGTGTTTGTTCATCGGGAGCTCGCATCGGAACAGTCACGAGTGACGGCTCATCCCTGTCGATTACGCCCAACGCCGGATTTCAGTTCACTGCGGAGCAGACCGCCAAGACGCCCGACCAGATTACGCAGGAGTTCAGTGCATTCCAGCAGGTACTGAGTACCTACGACGCCGGAAAAGCACTGTTTCCCAGCCTGCCACAACATACCGAAAATGTTGCTCCGAACAGCAACCCTAGTCCGACCTCGACAGCATCGGCGGCCGGGAGCAGCACGCCACCGAGTGATTTGACCGGTAACGCCCAAATCATCTCAACCTCCGCCGACAGCGCCGAACATCCGAGCGCCGACACGGCCGTTGCGGGCACAGCGTTGTCATCGGTCATCGTCAATGCGACGCCATTGCCGACTTCGCAGTCGACTGCCACCACGATTATTCCTGCGACTCTTACGATCGTTCCTACGACGGTTGCGATCACGACCCCGGTGGGTATCGGGAACATCATCAACCAGAGCGACGTGTCAACCGGCTTCATCATTACCGGAACTGCAACGGCAGACAACGCGCCAGTGAATGGTCAGCCGATTACGGTCGCGATTGTCGACACTACGGATGTGGTGAAAGATCTCTTCACGACGACGGTGACGAATGGATCGTGGTCGGTGAACGTGACGCCGGCGCAGGCGCGTGCCCTGGCCGATGGAGTTTACAGTATCCAGGCGACCATGTCCGGTGCTGGCTATACAGTAACCACAGGAACGCAGACGATCACCGTGGACACTCAACCACCGATGGTGACGATTGTTACCCAAAGTGCAACCACGAATGAGGCGACGCAAACGATCGCAGGCACCGTGGCCATGACCGAGGCCGAGGTCGGCTCGGAAGTGACACTGTTCGAAATTGCTAACGGAGTCACTACGAAGCTCGGCGTTGCGACCGTCGGCAGCGACGGAACCTGGAGCACGAGCGTGACGCTATCCGGCAGTGGTAGCCACAGCATCGTGGTCCAGGACACCGATGCGGCCGGCAACACCGGAACCAGCAACCCATTGGTCTTTGTGCTGGAGACCGGGCCGACGGTGACGATCGCCGCCATCGAGGGCAACAACGTCATCAACGCGGCCGAGGCCGCCGCCGGCGTGGCGCTGTCGGGCATGGTGAGCGGGGTGGCCGCCAACAGCAGCTTCCTCGTCACCGTCACCGACAATGGCGTGGTCACGACCTATACCGCAACCGTCGATGCGGCGGGCTCGACCTGGAGCGCCACGATCCCGGCCGCTGCGGCGACGGCTCTCGCCAACGGCACCGCCACGGTGAGCGCACAGATCACCGACGCCAACGGCAACATCGCCTCCGCCAGCCAGAGCGTGACGGTGGCCGAGACCGGGCCGACGGTGACGATCGCCGCCATCGAGGGCAACAACGTCATCAACGCGGCCGAGGCCGCCGCCGGCGTGGCGCTGTCGGGCATGGTGAGCGGGGTGGCCGCCAACAGCAGCTTCCTCGTCACCGTCACCGACAATGGCGTGGTCACGACCTATACCGCAACCGTCGATGCGGCGGGCTCGACCTGGAGCGCCACGATCCCGGCCGCTGCGGCGACGGCTCTCGCCAACGGCACCGCCACGGTGAGCGCACAGATCACCGACGCCAACGGCAACACCGCCTCCGCCAGCCAGAGCGTGACGGTGGCCGAGACCGGGCCGACGGTGACGATCGCCGCCATCGAGGGCAACAACGTCATCAACGCGGCCGAGGCCGCCGCCGGCGTGGCGCTGTCGGGCATGGTGAGCGGGGTGGCCGCCAACAGCAGCTTCCTCGTCACCGTCACCGACAATGGCGTGGTCACGACCTATACCGCAACCGTCGATGCGGCGGGCTCGACCTGGAGCGCCACGATCCCGGCCGCTGCGGCGACGGCTCTCGCCAACGGCACCGCCACGGTGAGCGCACAGATCACCGACGCCAACGGCAACACCGCCTCCGCCAGCCAGAGCGTGACGGTGGCCGAGACCGGGCCGACGGTGACGATCGCCGCCATCGAGGGCAACAACGTCATCAACGCGGCCGAGGCCGCCGCCGGCGTGGCGCTGTCGGGCATGGTGAGCGGGGTGGCCGCCAACAGCAGCTTCCTCGTCACCGTCACCGACAATGGCGTGGTCACGACCTATACCGCAACCGTCGATGCGGCGGGCTCGACCTGGAGCGCCACGATCCCGGCCGCTGCGGCGACGGCTCTCGCCAACGGCACCGCCACGGTGAGCGCACAGATCACCGACGCCAACGGCAACACCGCCTCCGCCAGCCAGAGCGTGACGGTGGCCGAGACCGGGCCGACGGTGACGATCGCCGCCATCGAGGGCAACAACGTCATCAACGCGGCCGAGGCCGCCGCCGGCGTGGCGCTGTCGGGCATGGTGAGCGGGGTGGCCGCCAACAGCAGCTTCCTCGTCACCGTCACCGACAATGGCGTGGTCACGACCTATACCGCAACCGTCGATGCGGCGGGCTCGACCTGGAGCGCCACGATCCCGGCCGCTGCGGCGACGGCTCTCGCCAACGGCACCGCCACGGTGAGCGCACAGGTCACCGACGCCAACGGCAACACCGCCTCCGCCAGCCAGAGCGTGACGGTGGCCGAGACCGGGCCGACGGTGACGATCGCCGCCATCGAGGGCAACAACGTCATCAACGCGGCCGAGGCCGCCGCCGGCGTGGCGCTGTCGGGCATGGTGAGCGGGGTGGCCGCCAACAGCAGCTTCCTCGTCACCGTCACCGACAATGGCGTGGTCACGACCTATACCGCAACCGTCGATGCGGCGGGCTCGACCTGGAGCGCCACGATCCCGGCCGCTGCGGCGACGGCTCTCGCCAACGGCACCGCCACGGTGAGCGCACAGATCACCGACGCCAACGGCAACACCGCCTCCGCCAGCCAGAGCGTGACGGTGGCCGAGACCGGGCCGACGGTGACGATCGCCGCCATCGAGGGCAACAACGTCATCAACGCGGCCGAGGCCGCCGCCGGCGTGGCGCTGTCGGGCATGGTGAGCGGGGTGGCCGCCAACAGCAGCTTCCTCGTCACCGTCACCGACAATGGCGTGGTCACGACCTATACCGCAACCGTCGATGCGGCGGGCTCGACCTGGAGCGCCACGATCCCGGCCGCTGCGGCGACGGCTCTCGCCAACGGCACCGCCACGGTGAGCGCACAGGTCACCGACGCCAACGGCAACACCGCCTCCGCCAGCCAGAGCGTGACGGTGGCCGAGACCGGGCCGACGGTGACGATCGCCGCCATCGAGGGCAACAACGTCATCAACGCGGCCGAGGCCGCCGCCGGCGTGGCGCTGTCGGGCATGGTGAGCGGGGTGGCCGCCAACAGCAGCTTCCTCGTCACCGTCACCGACAATGGCGTGGTCACGACCTATACCGCAACCGTCGATGCGGCGGGCTCGACCTGGAGCGCCACGATCCCGGCCGCTGCGGCGACGGCTCTCGCCAACGGCACCGCCACGGTGAGCGCACAGGTCACCGACGCCAACGGCAACACCGCCTCCGCCAGCCAGAGCGTGACGGTGGCCGAGACCGGGCCGACGGTGACGATCGCCGCCATCGAGGGCAACAACGTCATCAACGCGGCCGAGGCCGCCGCCGGCGTGGCGCTGTCGGGCATGGTGAGCGGGGTGGCCGCCAACAGCAGCTTCCTCGTCACCGTCACCGACAATGGCGTGGTCACGACCTATACCGCAACCGTCGATGCGGCGGGCTCGACCTGGAGCGCCACGATCCCGGCCGCTGCGGCGACGGCTCTCGCCAACGGCACCGCCACGGTGAGCGCACAGGTCACCGACGCCAACGGCAACACCGCCTCCGCCAGCCAGAGCGTGACGGTGGCCGAGACCGGGCCGACGGTGACGATCGCCGCCATCGAGGGCAACAACGTCATCAACGCGGCCGAGGCCGCCGCCGGCGTGGCGCTGTCGGGCATGGTGAGCGGGGTGGCCGCCAACAGCAGCTTCCTCGTCACCGTCACCGACAATGGCGTGGTCACGACCTATACCGCAACCGTCGATGCGGCGGGCTCGACCTGGAGCGCCACGATCCCGGCCGCTGCGGCGACGGCTCTCGCCAACGGCACCGCCACGGTGAGCGCACAGGTCACCGACGCCAACGGCAACATCGCCTCCGCCAGCCAGAGCGTGACGGTGGCCGAGACCGGGCCGACGGTGACGATCGCCGCCATCGAGGGCAACAACGTCATCAACGCGGCCGAGGCCGCCGCCGGCGTGGCGCTGTCGGGCATGGTGAGCGGGGTGGCCGCCAACAGCAGCTTCCTCGTCACCGTCACCGACAATGGCGTGGTCACGACCTATACCGCAACCGTCGATGCGGCGGGCTCGACCTGGAGCGCCACGATCCCGGCCGCTGCGGCGACGGCTCTCGCCAACGGCACCGCCACGGTGAGCGCACAGATCACCGACGCCAACGGCAACACCGCCTCCGCCAGCCAGAGCGTGACGGTGGCCGAGACCGGGCCGACGGTGACGATCGCCGCCATCGAGGGCAACAACGTCATCAACGCGGCCGAGGCCGCCGCCGGCGTGGCGCTGTCGGGCATGGTGAGCGGGGTGGCCGCCAACAGCAGCTTCCTCGTCACCGTCACCGACAATGGCGTGGTCACGACCTATACCGCAACCGTCGATGCGGCGGGCTCGACCTGGAGCGCCACGATCCCGGCCGCTGCGGCGACGGCTCTCGCCAACGGCACCGCCACGGTGAGCGCACAGATCACCGACGCCAACGGCAACACCGCCTCCGCCAGCCAGAGCGTGACGGTGGCCGAGACCGGGCCGACGGTGACGATCGCCGCCATCGAGGGCAACAACGTCATCAACGCGGCCGAGGCCGCCGCCGGCGTGGCGCTGTCGGGCATGGTGAGCGGGGTGGCCGCCAACAGCAGCTTCCTCGTCACCGTCACCGACAATGGCGTGGTCACGACCTATACCGCAACCGTCGATGCGGCGGGCTCGACCTGGAGCGCCACGATCCCGGCCGCTGCGGCGACGGCTCTCGCCAACGGCACCGCCACGGTGAGCGCACAGGTCACCGACGCCAACGGCAACACCGCCTCCGCCAGCCAGAGCGTGACGGTGGCCGAGACCGGGCCGACGGTGACGATCGCCGCCATCGAGGGCAACAACGTCATCAACGCGGCCGAGGCCGCCGCCGGCGTGGCGCTGTCGGGCATGGTGAGCGGGGTGGCCGCCAACAGCAGCTTCCTCGTCACCGTCACCGACAATGGCGTGGTCACGACCTATACCGCAACCGTCGATGCGGCGGGCTCGACCTGGAGCGCCACGATCCCGGCCGCTGCGGCGACGGCTCTCGCCAACGGCACCGCCACGGTGAGCGCACAGGTCACCGACGCCAACGGCAACACCGCCTCCGCCAGCCAGAGCGTGACGGTGGCCGAGACCGGGCCGACGGTGACGATCGCCGCCATCGAGGGCAACAACGTCATCAACGCGGCCGAGGCCGCCGCCGGCGTGGCGCTGTCGGGCATGGTGAGCGGGGTGGCCGCCAACAGCAGCTTCCTCGTCACCGTCACCGACAATGGCGTGGTCACGACCTATACCGCAACCGTCGATGCGGCGGGCTCGACCTGGAGCGCCACGATCCCGGCCGCTGCGGCGACGGCTCTCGCCAACGGCACCGCCACGGTGAGCGCACAGATCACCGACGCCAACGGCAACACCGCCTCCGCCAGCCAGAGCGTGACGGTGGCCGAGACCGGGCCGACGGTGACGATCGCCGCCATCGAGGGCAACAACGTCATCAACGCGGCCGAGGCCGCCGCCGGCGTGGCGCTGTCGGGCATGGTGAGCGGGGTGGCCGCCAACAGCAGCTTCCTCGTCACCGTCACCGACAATGGCGTGGTCACGACCTATACCGCAACCGTCGATGCGGCGGGCTCGACCTGGAGCGCCACGATCCCGGCCGCTGCGGCGACGGCTCTCGCCAACGGCACCGCCACGGTGAGCGCACAGATCACCGACGCCAACGGCAACACCGCCTCCGCCAGCCAGAGCGTGACGGTGGCCGAGACCGGGCCGACGGTGACGATCGCCGCCATCGAGGGCAACAACGTCATCAACGCGGCCGAGGCCGCCGCCGGCGTGGCGCTGTCGGGCATGGTGAGCGGGGTGGCCGCCAACAGCAGCTTCCTCGTCACCGTCACCGACAATGGCGTGGTCACGACCTATACCGCAACCGTCGATGCGGCGGGCTCGACCTGGAGCGCCACGATCCCGGCCGCTGCGGCGACGGCTCTCGCCAACGGCACCGCCACGGTGAGCGCACAGGTCACCGACGCCAACGGCAACACCGCCTCCGCCAGCCAGAGCGTGACGGTGGCCGAGACCGGGCCGACGGTGACGATCGCCGCCATCGAGGGCAACAACGTCATCAACGCGGCCGAGGCCGCCGCCGGCGTGGCGCTGTCGGGCATGGTGAGCGGGGTGGCCGCCAACAGCAGCTTCCTCGTCACCGTCACCGACAATGGCGTGGTCACGACCTATACCGCAACCGTCGATGCGGCGGGCTCGACCTGGAGCGCCACGATCCCGGCCGCTGCGGCGACGGCTCTCGCCAACGGCACCGCCACGGTGAGCGCACAGATCACCGACGCCAACGGCAACACCGCCTCCGCCAGCCAGAGCGTGACGGTGGCCGAGACCGGGCCGACGGTGACGATCGCCGCCATCGAGGGCAACAACGTCATCAACGCGGCCGAGGCCGCCGCCGGCGTGGCGCTGTCGGGCATGGTGAGCGGGGTGGCCGCCAACAGCAGCTTCCTCGTCACCGTCACCGACAATGGCGTGGTCACGACCTATACCGCAACCGTCGATGCGGCGGGCTCGACCTGGAGCGCCACGATCCCGGCCGCTGCGGCGACGGCTCTCGCCAACGGCACCGCCACGGTGAGCGCACAGATCACCGACGCCAACGGCAACACCGCCTCCGCCAGCCAGAGCGTGACGGTGGCCGAGACCGGGCCGACGGTGACGATCAGCACGCTGGGAGGAACTACCGATCAGGTCACCCAGATGATCTCGGGCACAGTGACGTCGCCCGATGCGACGCCGGGAACGACCGTGACGCTGTTCGATACTCTCAACGGAAACACAACGCAGATCGGGACGGCGATGGCCGGTAGTGGAGGGGCCTGGAGCACCGTCGTTACCTTGGCGGGCAATGGTGTCAACAGCATTGTGGCTGAGGACACCGACGTTGCAGGTAACACCGGTTCCAGCTCTCCTGTCGCGCTCAACGTCACGGTCACACCAGGCGGCTGGGGCAGTCCGACAGGTGGGGTCTGGGGTGACGCTGCCGATTGGAGCTCAGGTTCTGTTCCAGGCCCGACCTCGAACGTCCTCTTCAATAGCGTCGGGGCGACAAGCCCATACACGGTTGTGATCTCGCCCGCAACAACCGTGACGGTCAATTCGATCACCCTTGATGATCCGAACGTCACGCTGGTTGACTTAGGCACGCTTACGATCGCCGCCTCACTGATCGAGACATCAGGGCATCTCGAAATCGCAAATGGCGGATTGGCTTCGCTCGGCGGCGGCTCCTCGCTACTGATTGATTTCACCGGGACAGGTGGCAGTCTCATCCTTGGATCATCGCCCGGGTTCACTGGAACGGTTGATGGAATCTCGACCGCGACTGGTGCTGTAACGATCTCCGGCTCCGGAAATGTCACCACAACCAGCGGAGACGCCATCGATCTCCAGGGCACCGGTGGAACGCCGGCCAACCCGTCGACCTTGAGTGTGACTCCGAGCGGAACGATCAAGGGCGCCGCCAACGGCGTCATGGTCGTTCAGAACGCGGTGGGAGATATCACGGTCGATTCCTCAGGGCCCGTTATCGGCGACGCTGGGGACGGAATTCTGGCCGAGGTCAGTGCCACAGGTTCCGGCAATATCATCGTCACAGCAACGGATCCCGTGAGCGGAAGCGGCGTGGGCATGAACGGCGTGTTAGCCGAAAACCTCGACGCCTCCAACAACGACACCGTGTCGGTGACCGCAACCGGCGGGGCAAGTGGTACCGAGTACGGCATTGAAGCGGAGACCTACGGCAACGGCACCGTCTCGGTCGAGGCAGGCGGCGCTATCACATCGAGCGCGCTTTACGGGATTCGCGCCATAACCTATGGCGCCAGCGATGTCTCGATCTTGACCGACCCAGGCTCGACGACCAACGCCGCAGGAACCGGCATTAATGCAATCAATTACGATACGGTCATAGCAGCAAGCGCCAACGCTATCATCACGGTCACAGCAAACGGTACCGTCAACTTCGGTTCGACACTGAGCCTGAACGGAAGCCAACCAAAGGGCATAGCTGCGGGATTCTATGGGGCCAATGCAACCGCGAATACCTCAATCAACGGCACCGTGCTCGTCAACAACTACGCCAACATCACTCAGACTAGCGGCACGGTCGGCTACGGCATCAACGCCTACAACTATGGAAATGGCAATGTGACGGTCAACGACGAGGCCGGAACAACGATCTCGGCCGCGCAAGATGGCATCGTGGCATCTCCTGAGAGCGGAGGCACTGGCAATGCCGTGGTGAACGTCGCTGCCAATGACACGATAATCGGTGGATCGGGCTACGGGGTCGACGCCGCCAATAGCGACATCGGAGATATCTCGGTCACGACTTCGCCTGGAGACCTCATCATCTCCGGCTCTCACGGCATTAACGCTGTCGAAGAAGCAACAGCAATACCGCAATCCGCCAACTCGATAGTCACCGTAGTTGCCTACGGAACGATTCAATCGGGGACTTTCTTGAGCGGATCAGGATCACAGCCAAACGGAATCGCCGCAGGCTATTTCGGTTCAAATGGGACGGTGAACAACGCGATCAATGGAACGGTCCTGCTGGAGAATTTCGCGAATATCACGGCCGCGGCTGGGCGGGGCCTCGATGCCTACAGTTACGGTAACGGCGCCGTTACCTTGATGGACGAGTCCGGCACATCGGTTTCAGGCGCCCAATATGGCATCGGCGCTTATTCGAACGGCACCAGCGGTCCTGCAACTGCGACCACCCATGGCGCGACGTCGATCTCAAGTCCCGTCTTAAACTTCGCTTCGACGCCTTCATGGATCGTGGCCGGTATGACGGTTTACGATGTCACAACAGGCAAGAGCATCGGGACGGTGGCCTCAACCACAAGCACCACGGTCACGCTGACAGCGAACGCTGCCAATGCCGTAGCCAGCGGCAACCTTCTGTCTTTCCCAACGATCGCTATCACCAACGGCGCCACGTCGACATCGAGCACGACGCTCGACTTCGCGTCGACGCCATCGTGGATCACGGCCGGTATGACGGTCTATGATGCTACGACCGGAGAAAGCGTCGGTACGGTGGCCTCGACGACTGCTACCACTGTGACGCTGACAGGTAATGCATCCAACGCCGTTGGAAATGGCGACACGTTGTCGTTCGGAGATTTGTCTGTCGACGTTCTCAGCAACGCGACTGTCACGGGTGGATCGCTATATGGGCTTTACGGCATTCAAGCGAATACCAACAACGCCTCGAATGTCGTCGTTACCACGGCTACTGGCGACGTCATCAACTCTGGCGGAACAGGAATCAGTTCCAACAGTTCGGCAAAAAGCGCTCCCGCGTCTAGCCTGATTTCAATTACGGCCTACGGAACGATCAATTCCGGCTTCGATATGCAGACCGGAGGCGTCCAGCCCGCAGGAATTTTGGCCGGCTACAACGGCGGGACAAGTGCGTACAATCCTGCGATCGCCGGTAACGTTGCGATCGACGACTTTGCCGGCATCAATGCACCGGCCGGGTACGGCATCGGAGCTTATAATTTCGGTATCGGAAATATCAGCGCGACCATGGAATCAACGTCCGTGATCAACGCGGCCTATCAGGCTGTGTCGGTGTTTGCACAGGGCGGCGGCAATGTCACCATCGTCAACAACGGGACCATCGACTCCGCGACTGGTACCGCAATTGCTGTAGGAACAGGCAGCAGCCTGACCGCCGCGGGCGGCGGAATCCTATCGGTTAGGAATACGGGTAGCCTCCGGGCGCTTGGGGCTTCCTTTAACGCCGGTGGCATTTCGGCGGTGGTTCAGATCAACAACGCGAGCACACATGCGAGCACCTTCACGAACTCGGGGGCCGTCGTCTCAGCCCTCTACAGCGCCGGAAGCCCCCTGAATTGGGCCGTTTCATCCTATTATGGCGGCAACAGCGCAAACAATGGGGCGGTCAGCGTCACCAACTCCGGCGTGATTTCCGGGAATGCATTCTTGAACACGGCCCCGTCGGGGACCGCTTCCTTCCAGAACCAGACAGGTGGGATCTGGAACATTCTTGGACAGAATTGGGCCGATGGCGCATTTACGATCACCAACTCCGGCACCGTCAATATGGCAGGTCCGAGCCAGATTGAAGCTGGGGGTGCGCTTACAATTATCAATGACGACATCTTCAATATTGCTGCGATCGCTGTCGCTTTCATTGGCGGTAGCATTTCAGGTACGGGCACCTTTGACATCGGCGCGCAGGCGAGCCTGGAGTTCGGCGGCACCATCGCTTCCGGGCAGACGGTTTCCTTCGATGACGAGGACGGTCAGCTCATCCTGGATAACCCGTCAGGCTTTAGCGCGACGATCGCGGGCGCAGTGGCTGGAGATATCATCGAGGCGAACGGGGCCTACACGCCTCCCGCAGGTTTCGGCCAGTTCTCGGGCAACCTCTGGCTCATGTTGCCGTCGTCATCCCCGACCATGCTGACGGGCTCTCTGGGGCCGCAATCACTCAACCCAGCGACGGCACAATTCGTTCAGTTGTCCAGCGCGATTATTTCGTCGAGCACCGCGATCGGCCTCAACATCTTCACAGCCGATAGCAACCCGGCCGACACGCTGTTCACCGAGATCAACCAGTCTTCAAACATTTTCGTGAGTGGTGCGTTCAAAGGCGTGAGTCTGACCACGGCCGGAGCCAACATCGCCGTCTTCAATGCGGGCAGCATCTCATCTACGGGAGCCGTGGGTCTCTCGACCAGTTCCGGATCCGGGTCCACCACGATCCACGATTTCGGCAACATCAGCGGTGTGACCGGTATCAGCGCAGTCGCAGGAGGAACGGCTTACACCAGCGCCGCGACCTCGACCACAAGCAATACGCTCAACTTCACGACCACGCCAGGCTGGATCGGGTCAGGTCTCACCGTGTTTGACGAGACGACCGGAAAGAGCATCGGTACGGTCCAGTCGACCACGAGCACGACCGTGACACTGACTGGCAACGTGTCGAACCCGGTCGGAAGCGGCGATACGCTATCGTTCGGTGCTCCGACCGCGAGCACCAGCGCAGCGACGCCTATCACGAGCAACGTGTTGAGTTTTGCGTCGACACCGACATGGATCGTGCCGGGAACAGCCGTCTATGATCAAACAACCGGGATGGTCATAGGTACGGTTTCCTCGACCACGGCGAACGCGATAGCCTTGGTCGCTGACGCAGCCAATCCGGTCGGAAGCGGTGATGTGCTCGCTTTTGCTGGCCCGATATCGATCAACGTTAATCAATCCACGATCATTAGTGGAACGACCGCCGTCACCAATGCCGCGACCACCACCTCGAGCGGCACGTTGAGTTTTGCATCGACGTTGTCAGGGGTCGGGTCTGGCATGGTGGTCTACGACCTTACGACCGGCCAGCGGATTGGCACCGTGTCCTCGACATCAAGTACGACGGCGACGCTCACCGCAAATGCCGGCAGCCCGGTCAACAGCGGCGATCAGCTTTCATTCCTCAGCGCGGGATCGCAGGGGATTGTTGCCTTGACATCATCCGCAAGCGCCAGCGTCAACGCCGGGTCGTCCGTCAACATCATTGCGGGCAGCACCGGCATCGACGTTCAGAATCAAGGGAAGCTTGTTGCGCCCAGCTCGCTTACGGTCGATGCGGGCGGCAATATCTTCTCAGGATTGGTGACCAGCGGCGAGCCTTCGGCAATTCTGGCTGCCTATGTTGGAGGGACCAGTTTTCCTTCGAGCATTCCGAACCCGCCGTTGTCGGGTATCTTCGGCGACGTCACGGTCGACAGCAGTGCTAATATCATTGCTTATACCGGTGTGGGTATCCTCGCCCTGACTTATGGCACCGGCAACGTCAGCGTTTCCAATTCCGGCACAATCACGGCGACAGGGGCGGGCAATACAAACGGCACTGTCCTTTCGACTGGCCTGTACGATCCAACAACAGCCCAATTCGGAATCGCTGCAGGCAACTATGGTGAAGGCCACATCACCGTGGTGTCTTCGGGGTCGATTGCGTCCGGAACCGACGGCATTTCTGCGTCAAACGCGGCGATCGGTACGACAAGTACGCCTGTTGGATCACAAGCTACGCCAGTGATGGTCTCGGTCGTTGCGACGGGCTCGATCACTTCCGGTGCAAATCTGCAGAACGGCGGCAATGCTCCGGCGGGGATCGCTGCCAACATCGATCCGGGCAACATCTCCGGCTACAATGGCTTTGTCTATGGCGATGTTCTGGTAATCGCTTCCGGAAGCAGTATCGATGCCCAGGCGGGTGATGGCATCCGTGCGGTCAATCACGGCCAGGGCGATGTGACGGTCGAAATCGGCAACAACGAGTCGATCACGGCGCTGAACACTCCCACCGGCGCGTCGGGAAACCTTTCACCTTATGGCATCCAGGCCGTTACCTACGGCCCCGGTGACATAACGGAGAGCACGTCAAGCGGCGATGTGATTACGTCCGGAAGTACTGGCGTCAATGCCACCAACGAGGCGACAGCGATCACCATCGCGGCCGACGCCACTGTCGCGGTCAATACGGCCGGTACGATCAACTCCGGCGCCATCGAGACCGATAGCGGGTCGTCACCAAGCGGGATCAATGCAGGATTTTTCAACGGTGGAGCGGTCTTGCCTAACGTGAACGGCGCCGTGATCGTCAACAACTCAGCCGCAATTACCGCAGCTGACGGTCGGGGTATCGTTGCCTACAACTACGGAAATGGCGACGTAACCGTGAATGACAGCGGTAACGTCATCGTCAATGGCGATAGCGTGACCGCCAGTTCGACGTCGACCACGACGACCCAGGTCGCGGAATACGGTATCGAGGCCGGTACCCAAGGCGAGGGCAGGGGAAACGTCGCCATCAACGTCTATTCTGGCGCCATCAGTGCTACGGCGACACCGACTGGATCCGCCGCTGCGGCGACCTCGACCTTGAGCACCACGCTCAGCTTCAGTTCGACGCCGGCCGGCATCATAGCCGGCATGACTGCCTACGATGTGACGACGGGTCAGGCGGTCGGTTTCGTGTCTTCGACCACGGGGACAACGGTCACCCTGGCCGCAAACGCGGTTACGGCGGTCGCGAGCGGGGATATGCTCTCGTTCGCCGCGGCGATAACCGGATCCGCTGCCGCGGCGACCTCGACATCAAACGCGACACTCAGCTTCAGTGCGACGCCGGCGGGAGCCGTAGCCGACATGACCGTGTATGACGTCACGACCGGTCAAGAGGTTGGTACTGTATCCTCGACCACTGGCACAACGGTTTCCCTGGCGGCGAACGCCGCTTCCGCGGTGACGGGTGGCGATACGCTTGCCTTCTCGACGCCTATTACGAACCAAGTATACGCCGTCTTTGCAGAAAACAACGATGACGGAAATACTTCGGTCATTACCGGCTCGGGCACTAGCATCTATTCAAGCGGTGCCGGCATTGATGCGACCAACGAGACGTCCCCAGTATCCATTGCCACGCTGACGGCGACGACGAATAACGCGACGGCTACTACAAGCAATATCCTGCATTTCGTAACGACGCCGACTTGGATTACGACCGCCAACCCGGTCTATGACGTCACGACGGGCAAGATGATCGGCACGGTGTCGTCGACCTCGGCCACAACGGTGACGCTCACCGCGAACGCGGTCAATGCGGTTGGCATCGGCGATAAGTTGTCGTTCAGCGAGGTCGCGACGACCAACGCTGCAACGCCAACTTCGAGCAACATGCTAAATCTTGGTTCGACGCCGTCGTGGGTCGTTCCCGGCATGACCGTCTACGACGTCACGACGGGCCAGACTGTCGGAACAGTATCGGCGACGACCGGCACCACAATTGCGCTGGCGGCCGACGCAGCCAATCAGGTCGGCAGTGGCGACGCCCTCTCTTTTCCGGAAATAGCAACTGCAAGTTATCCGACCTCGACATCAAGCCAGACGCTGAACTTTGCCGTGACGCCATCGTGGATCGCGCCAGGCATGACCGTCTATGATGACACCACCGGCACCGCCATTGGCACGGTATCATCCAACACGAGTACGTCGGTCACGCTTGCTGCAGACGCTTCGAGCCCCGTTGCTGGCGGAGACGTTCTGTCGATTGTTTCGAGTTCTATTGTCGTGACGTCAAATTCGACGATCACTTCGGGTAACGTGTACACGGGTGCCGGCACGCCCCCTGCCGGAATCATCGCCTCTAATCTGGGTGGCGACGTGATTCCGGCGGTGACTCCGGTCGCCGGCGACGATGGCGACATCACCGTCAACAATTTCGGTAACATCACGGCGGCGGCTGGCGACGGCATTCGAGCTGTCACTTTTGGTATCGGCAATGTCACCGTTAACGAAGACGCTGGAACAATCATTGCTCTCGCGGGTCCCAGTCCTACTGATGGATTTGGCGATGGCATCAACGCGAGGAATTGGGGGCCCGGAAATATATCAGTCACGACGGCGAGCGGCATCACGATCGATTCGGGCAGTTCGGGCATCTCTGCGATCAACTATGCGCCGTCGACGGGCAGCAGCTTCGCGGTGGCGTCATCGAGCCAAATCACGGTCATTGCGTACGGCACGATCGGCTCGGGTGCGATACCGACTCTCAGCGGCGACGAGGCCGCAGGCATTCTCGCTGGATATAATCCAGGTGTCTCGCTGACGAATCCGGCCGATGCCGTTAATGCCAACGTGGCCGGGAATGTCCTCATTCAGGATTATGCGTCGATCATAGCCGCCGCGGGGACCGATGGCATCCGTGGCTTCAATTATGGCACCGGTTCGGTCACCGTCCTCGCGGAGACGGGCGCCACGATCACGGGCGGACGTTACGGCATCAGTGGCTTTGCCTACGATGGCGGCGACGTCAGTATTACCAATTATGCCACGGTGACGGGCTCGGTTGCTGCGGTCGATGCTCAAACCACCGGCGGTGATGGAACAGTCACGATCGACAATTATGGCATCCTGAATGGAGCCATTGTATCGGATGCAACCACGGCTTTTGAGAACGAGGTGGGGGCGACCTGGAACGCAACCAGCAGCAGTAGCTTCTCCGGCCCGAGCTTTAAGAATGCAGGAACGATCGACGTTACCAACGGCGCATTGACGATCAGTGCAAGCAGTTATGTCGATACCGGTTCTCTCATTGCCAACGGCGGAAACATACTTGTCACGGTCGCCGAGACGGGGGCTGGTAACGCGACAATCTACGGCTCGTCGCAAATCAGTTACGACGGCCCCTCGAACGGGAACGTCACTTTCGCGGCAGGCGCAACGGGTGAGTTGGTCTTGCGCGACTCGGTCGCATTCGCTGGGACAATCACGGGGTTCACCGGCTCCGGAGGGGGTCCTGCGACCTCGGACAAAATTGATCTGAGCGATATCAATATTTCATCGGCCCAGTTTTCTAAAAATTACGCGAACAACGAATTGACGGTCACCGATGGCACCCACACCGCGAATATTGTGTTCATTGGGAATTATACACTCGCGAATTTCTCCTTCGAAACAGATGGATCCAGCGGAACGTTGGTGACCGATCCACCGGTCGGATCGGGCCAGACCGATGCGACGTCTCCGGCTATCGAGGCCTCGACTACGACGACGATCAACTCCGGCGCAACGGTCGTATTGAACATACCCTCGACCGACAAGATCGCCTTTACCGGCGGCACTGGCACGCTGGTGTTCGATCAGCCCACAAGCTTCACCGGACAAATTGCAGGCTTCACCGGGACAGCGCCTGATGCCGCTCATTCGGATGTAATCGATGTCGCCGGAATCGATCGAGACTCGGCCGGTTTCACGGAGAGCTACAAGTCATCGAGCGGCGTGCTAACATTGTCAGATGGGATTCACAGCGCGAGCCTGACATTCGACAACTTCAACGGCACATTCAATTTCTCTTCCGATGGTCACGGCGGAACATTGATCATGGATCCGCCCGCCATCACCCCGCCAAGCGGCGCAATCGCGGTGACAATTGCGGATCAGTTTTTCTTGAAGGAAGTCTCCACCCGAACCAGCCAGGACACGCTGTATGATTTCGGACCGGGCCAAGCAAGGCTCGGTCTGAACTCGATGGACTTCGATCGAAACGACGCACGAAATAACAGCGCTTGGCTGGCACTGACGCCCGCAGAGCGGACTCTGATTGATGTCGATTCAAACAGTCAGCATCCTCACGAGGAGGGTGAACTCTTAAAGACTGTCGTGGCGAACTTACACGCGAACGACTTCTTGTTGTTGAGCCACTAGACCAGTTTGGCTATCGAGTTCGCCTTGGACGCTCGGCGCCCGACGGCCATGCATAGCTTATCTGCCCAAAAGGCCTGACCTGAGCCCCAAAGATCATCCAGCGACGGGCAATCCTCTGGTCATTTGAGCTTGTGTGGCTCGGTGATGCAACGGGACGGGGCGCGGAGCCCTCAACACAGCGCAGCGTCCCGTTGCATTTCGGACGCTGTTAGCCTGGCATAGGCTGATGGCGACAGGTTGCCGATCCCGCTGTGCGGACGAACGGTGTTGTAATCATCCTGCCATTCGGCAAGCAGTTCTCAAGCATGATCGAGTGACGAGAACAACGTCTCGTTCGACAGCTCGTCGCGTAATCTCGGATTTCCGGTCAGCACGCGCGTCAATTGACCTATGTGAATCACCTTTGATGACGGCGTTGGCGCGATCGATCGCGTGATCCCGATGCGTGCTACAGCCGATTTAGTCCGCCCGCAGCGGCCACGGGCGGGACCAAGATCGCGTCCAAGTCGCTCGATCAGCTAGAAGTAGGCGCGCTCGATCGGTTTGTTTTGCCCCTCGATTTGTGAATGTCTTTCATTTCGAGGGGTGTTGATCATCTCGCTGCCCATATAGCATTCGGAGAAAACGAGCCGCCGGTGTGATGTGGTTTACACACGCCAGCCACTGTTCCGGCGCAAGATGCCGATCTAGAGGAGGATCTAGGTCATGCCGAACGCACGCATTCCTGACTGGCTGTCGATCGACTTGATGATCATTGTTGTGTCGCTGGCAATTATGGGCACCGGGATCTGGATTGCCAACTAGCTTCCGGCCCGCCGCCTGCCGAGCGCGCCTGGTGCGACCAGGACGCCTTCCACCGCTCTGCCGAACGGGCGCTAGACCGCAGGCGTGACCGATCCGCATGGCTCGTTGGTCTTTTTGAGCGCATGTGCGTGCCAATGTCTGAGAATGTGCCCCTGCCAGCAACGATGGTGGTTTTGAGCGTAGCTAAGGGAGCCGAGCACAATCCAGGCGACGACAACAAGACCGGCAACGATGTTCTTCATCATGGCTGCCACTCCGGGACCACACCGTCCCGGGCGAGATGATGGACACCAGGCGTCACTGCCGTCAACGCTGACGTACTGGGGTGTCTGTAAATGGCCCCGGGGGCGGCCTTACAGCCTCGCCAGCACGCGAGAGACTTGCACTGCGGACCATGTGCCCCCCGCCGCGGGCGGTCGGGATGCCTTGAGCATCCAATCCATCCGCAATGGCCCTCAGGGTCATTGCGCCGACCGCCTATGGAGCCGTGATCGTCGGGCCGATATCTGACGCATCGGACCGCGCGCTCCTGACGGACGCCCTGTGCAGCGGCGCGGGCCTGGAGGAGGGAACAAAAAGCATTCGCTCGGAGTTGGCGACAGAATTCGAGGTATGACCATGAAATGGTTGTTGGTCGTTTTGGTCGGCGGTGTGGCACCCGTGCAGACCGACGTCGTTTTCGAGAAGCTTTCTGATTGCCTGGCCGCCGAACAGCAGCTCCGAACCGCTTATGCCGCAGCGTTTGAAGCCCAGGATAGGCAGGTCACGATGGATTTGGACCAACTCGACCGACATGAACGCCGCAACTACTATCGGGAGCGACGAGAGGATAAGCGGGTCGCCAATACCGGCACCTGTATTCCGCATTCAGGCACCGATCAGGTGATCACGTCGCTGAACAAAACTGATCAGCCACAACCGCAGGCCCCATCACCCGCGCCGCCTCCTTCTCCGCGACCCTGACAGTCATACTGTCGCGTAAGCACGAAGGGCCGCCTGTCAGCGGCCCCTTGGGCTGGCCGCGCTCCTCCAACGGCTTCGGTCAGTCCGGCGCCCCACGTCGCCGACGCCGCCTCTACGGCCGTCGGGTTCGGCTCCGGCGAGTACTCGGCGAAGCTGTTGAACGGCACCAGGCAGCGGTTCTCAGGCTTCAGCCAGCCGCGCCAGTGCGGCGAAGACGTGTTGCGGATATTCGTCACGGGTGACCTCGTCGACATCCATTATCCCGATGCCGAGACCATCCGGGTCGTGCAGGATAACTTATCGACCCACTCCGCCGGCGCCCTGTATCAGACCTTTCCGCCCGCCGAAGCCAGACGGATCTTGCGGCGGATCGAGTTCCACTTCACTCCCAAGCACGCAAGCTGGCTCAACATGGTTGAGATCGAGATCGGCGTCTTGCGGGGACAGTGCCTCGCTCGCAGGATCGACGACCCCAAGCGACTGCGCCGCGAAATCACCGCTTGGGAACGGCAGAGAAATGCTGCACGCTCCCGCATCAAATGGATGTTCACGACAGAAAAAGCCCGCGCAAAAATGGGCCGAGCCTACCCAGACACTTCCAAAGAGTCATAATCACTGTGCAGAGGTACTAGGCAGTACTAGACTGCCGGCAAGGCGGGGAAAACGTCAACGAAATGAAACACAACGACACTGAAGCCAACCGGCGATCATAGTGCTTTTCGATCTCCAAAACCGGGGGTCGCAGGTTCGAGCCCTGCCACTCCTGCCAGCTTTTAATCAATAATTTGAAGCGGTTGGGCGAGGTCCTGGACCCCGGGCATGATTGCTTTCACCTACTTGATCAACGGGCAGCCACCATCCTCGGCGGGTCGAAGCGCTGACACGGAGCGCGCACGCGCAGCAGCCCGGGAGCAGGGACAGCCGCCAGAGGCTCACGCTATAACAACGACAACAAGCACATTCGGGAGGGGACAATGAGCGGAGATATCGCAGCAACCATCCGGCGCGCACGCGAGCATGGCATCGGCGATCTGCTGCGCCGGTCCGCCAAGCGCTACCCTGACAAGACCGCGTTGATCTGCGGCGAGGTGGCGTGGACGTTTGCCGAAATGGACGCCATCTGCGATCGGCTTGCGCGCGGCTTGCTCGGGCTTGGCATCGAGAAGGGCGAGCGCGTTGCCGTGCTGTCGCGCAACTCGCACGCGTTCGCGGTGCTGCGCTTCGCGGTGGCACGGATCGGCGCGATCCTGGTGCCGATCAACTTCATGCTGAACCCGGACGAGATCAATTTCATCCTGACCAATTCGGGCGCAAAGCTGCTTGCGGCCGGACCCGATTTCGTGGAGACGGCGCGCGCGGCCGCGGCCAAGGGCTCGGCGGTCGAAACGTTGGTCTGGTTGCCGGGCGAGGATCCGGCCACGGCGCCTGACGGAATCAAGACGTTCGACGGCTTGCTGGATGGCGACGCCTCGGCGCCCGATATGTCGGTCGACAGCCGCGATCCGGCGCAGATCATCTACACCAGCGGCACGGAGTCGCTGCCGAAGGGCGCGATCCTCACCCATGAAGCTGTGATGTGGCAGTATGTCAGCTGCATCATCGACGGCGGCATGGCTGTCGACGACAACGTGCTGCACGCGCTGCCGCTCTATCATTGCGCCCAGCTCGACGTCTTCCTGGGGCCCGCGATCTATCTCGGCGCTACCAGTCTGATCACCGGCAAGCCGGCAGCCGACAACATCCTGTCGCTGATTGCCGCGCACAACATCAACGCATTCTTCGCGCCACCGACGATCTGGATCGCGATGCTGCGCTCGCCGGCCTTCGACCGCACCGATTTGTCGTCCCTGCGCAAGGGCTATTACGGCGCCTCGATCATGCCGGTCGAGGTGCTGCTCGAATTGCAGCGCCGGCTGCCCGACGTGAAATTCTGGAATTTCTACGGCCAGACCGAGATCGCGCCGCTTGCGACCGTGCTGGCGCCGGAGGATCAACTGCCGAAGGCCGGTTCGGCCGGCAAGCCCGCGATCAATGTCGAGACGCGGGTGGTCAATCCTGACATGACCGACGTTGGCGTTGGCGAAGTCGGCGAGATCGTGCACCGCTCGCCGCATCTGTTGTCCGGCTATTACAACGACCCGGCCAAGACCGCATCCGCGTTCGCTGGCGGCTGGTTCCACTCCGGCGATCTCGCGACCGTCGATACCGACGGCTACATCACCGTCGTCGACCGCGTAAAGGACATGATCAAGAGCGGCGGCGAGAACGTCGCGAGCCGCGAGGTCGAGGAGATGATCTACCGGCTGCCGGCGGTGTCGGAGGTGGCGGTGGTCGGGCTGCCCGATCCGCGCTGGATCGAGGCGGTCACCGCGATCGTCGTGGTCAAGGCGGGCGAGACGCTCGATGCAGACGCCGTCGTCAGGCATTGCGCGGCCGCCATGGCCCATTTCAAGGTGCCCAAGCGTGTCGTCTTCGTCGACAGCCTGCCGAAGAACCCGAGCGGCAAGCTATTGAAGCGCGAGCTGCGGCAGCGTTATGTCGGCGGCAGCACACTCGACCAGGCGGTCCAGAAGAGTTCTGCCGGGTAAGTCCTTGATTCGAGGGACCCAGTCTCGTCCGGAGGCGGATCCGGCGCGAACCGGCGGGGCCCCGTCGACCTTGACCTTTGGCCGGTCCCGCAGTAGATATCCGGACACCTGCTGCCGGCCCGCTTTGATGGCGGATATCCGGCGCGGCCTTAAATCCCCCGAACAAACGAGCTCGTTCATCGGCTCAACCTTCCAACGAGGGCTGGGTCTCAAACGTCGGCTGTCCGGATTCCTTGAAACTTTGCAATCGTCTTGTGACGGACGCGGACCCAACGATGGCTTTCAGCCCGTTCAAATTCCTGCAGGAAGTGCGCTCGGAGACCGCCAAGGTCACCTGGCCGACACGCCGCGAGACGACCATCACGACGATCATGGTGTTCGTGATGGTGGCGCTGGCCTCGATCTTCTTTTTCGCCGCGGATCAGATCATCCGCTATTTGATCACCCTGGTACTGGGCATCCACTGATGAGCACCGGAACCCTATTGATGGACAAGCGCTGGTACATCGTTCACGCCTACTCGAATTTCGAGAAGAAGGTCGCGGAATCGATCCGTGAACAGGCCAAGCAGCGCGGGCTGGAAGAACTGTTCGAGTTGGTGCTGGTGCCGACCGAGAAGGTCACCGAGGTGCGCCGCGGCCGCAAGATCGACGCCGAGCGCAAGTTCTTCCCGGGCTATGTGCTGGTGAAGATGAAGCTAACCGACGAGGCGTTTCATCTGATCAAGAACACCCCGAAAGTGACCGGCTTCCTCGGCGCGGAAAACAAGCCGATGCCGATCTCGGAAGCCGAGGCGATGCGCATCCTGCACCAGGTGCAGGAGGGCGTGGAGCGGCCGAAGGCGTCGGTGTCGTTCGAAATCGGCGAGAATGTGCGCGTGGCCGACGGCCCGTTCGCCTCGTTCTCGGGCGTAGTTGAAGAAATCGACGAGGCGCGCTCGCGCGTGAAGGTCGCGGTGTCGATCTTCGGCCGTGCCACGCCGGTGGAACTGGAATTCGGTCAGGTCGAAAAGGTGGTCTGACCGGACGGCGCGGGGTATACGCCTCGCGTCACATAAGGCCGTGGGAGGGAGGAGGCGGTCGCCAGCCCCTTCAACCGAACCACGGAACCTGAAACCGCCGGCATCGTCCGGCCCAACAGGAGTGCTAAATGGCAAAGAAAGTGACCGGATACCTGAAGCTTCAGGTCCCGGCCGGTGCGGCGAATCCTTCGCCCCCGATCGGTCCCGCGCTTGGTCAGCGCGGTCTCAACATTATGGAGTTCTGCAAGAACTTCAACGCGCAGACCCAGAAGGTAGAAAAGAACACCCCGATTCCGGTGGTGATCACGATCTACGCCGATCGTTCGTTCACCTTCGAGATGAAGACCCCTCCGATGTCCTTCTTCCTTAAGCAGGCCGCCAAGATCCAGTCCGGTTCGAAAGCTCCTGGCCGTGACAAGGCCGGCGTGGTGACCAAGGCGCAGGTGCGCGAGATCGCCGAGCAGAAGTTGAAGGACCTGAATTGCGATTCCATCGAATTGGCCATGAAGATGGTCGAGGGCTCTGCCCGTTCGATGGGTCTGGAAGTTGCGGGGTAACGGACCATGACAATCGGAAAGCGTCTGAAGAAGGCCCGCGAGGGCGTCGATCGCGAAAAGCTCTATCCGCTCACGGATGCCATCAAGATGGTCAAGGAGCGCGCCAAGTCGAAGTTCGACGAGACGATCGAGATCGCGATCAACCTCGGCGTCGATCCTCGTCACGCCGACCAGATGGTCCGCGGCGTGGTCAATTTGCCGAACGGAACCGGCCGTACGTTGCGCGTCGGCGTGTTCGCGCGCGGCGCCAAGGCTGACGAAGCCATCGCGGCTGGTGCCGACGTCGTCGGCGCCGAAGACCTGGTCGCGAAGGTGCAGGGCGGTCAGATCGACTTCGACCGCTGCATCGCCACTCCCGACATGATGCCGCTGGTCGGCCGCCTCGGTAAGGTGCTCGGTCCGCGCGGCATGATGCCGAACCCGAAGATCGGCACCGTGACCATGGACGTCACGTCGGCCGTGAAGGGCGCCAAGGGCGGCTCGGTCGAGTTCCGCGTCGAGAAGGCCGGCATCGTCCAGGCCGGCATCGGCAAGGCCTCGTTCACCGAGGACAAGCTGGTCGAGAACGTCAAGGCGCTCGCGGATGCGGTCGCCAAGGCGAAGCCGGCGGGTTCCAAGGGCACCTACATCCAGCGCGTGGCGGTCTCCTCCACCATGGGCCCGGGCGTGAAGGTCGAGCCGGGTACGCTCCTCGGCTAAGGTCGACAGCCGTGATGAGAAAAAGAGGGGCGGGATCGGTTGGCGATCCCGCCCCTTTGTTTTGGCATGAAGCCTCTCGCAGGAAACAACAAGAATGCCCGACAAGGTCCTGATCTATTCGCGCTTTCCCAAGGCCCAGCTCACGCGCTTCGGCGAGCGCTATGAGCTTTTGAACGGCGCCGGCAAGCGGGCGAACGAGGCCTTTGCGGCGGCCGAGCTTGCCGACATCCGCGCGATGATCACCGCCGGCGGCACGCCGCTCGGCGCTGATGCCATGGACCTGCTGCCGAAGCTGGGGGCGATCGTCTGTTACGGCACCGGCTATGACGGCATCGATCTGGCTGCCGCTGCCAGGCGGGCGATCGCGGTCGGTCACAGCCCGGGTGCCAACGCGGCCTCGGTAGCCGACATCGCCTTGACCCTGATGCTGGCGGCGGTCCGCCGTCTGCCGGTGGCCGACAATTATGTGCGAAGCGGCGACTGGGCGGGGGCAAAGCCGTCGCCGATGATGCGGCCGCAGGCCGGGATGCGCGGTCGCAAGGTCGGTGTCTACGGGATGGGCGAGATCGGCCGCAAGATCGCCGCCCGCGTCGCCGCGTTCGAAACCGAGGTCGGCTATTTCAGCCGTTCGAAGCATGACGTGCCCTATCAATATCTTTCGAGCCTGGAAGCGCTCGCCGACTGGTGCAGCGTGCTGATGGTCGCGGTCCGCGCCGGCACCGAGACCAACCATGTGGTCAATGCCGATATCCTGCGCCGGCTCGGCAGCGACGGCTTCGTCGTCAACATCTCGCGCGGTTCCGTCATCGACGAGCAGGCACTGGTCGCGGCGCTGGCAGATCAAACCATCGCGGGCGCCGGCCTCGACGTGTTTGCCAAGGAGCCGCATGCCCCCGACGCGTTGACTGCGCTTCCGAACGTGGTGCTCTCGCCGCATCTTGGCGGCCACACCCTGGAATCACACGTGGGGATGCAGGACTGCGTGCTCGCCAATCTCGACGCGTTCTTTGGCGGGAAGCCGCTCGCTTACCCCGTGACGTCAGGTTCCATTTGACCAGGCATTCAACCCCGACGTCGCGCGCGCTCGTCGGGGGTGCCCGCAACGTGGACTTTGAGGGGCAATGGGTCAGTTGCTGCGGGGCGAGCGCAACTGACTGGCGTTCGCGACCGCCGCCCTCAGCGTCTTTCGCAACCACATCAGTGCTGGTTCCGCATCGAAGCGCTCGTGCCAGAACTGTCTTATGACCAGCTTCGGAAGCTTGAGCGGATGCGGCAGAATCTCGATTGGGGCCGCATCTGCCATCAGCACACCCAAAGGTCTTGGTACTGTCGCGACCAGATCGGAGGATCCCACGATCATCGGCAGCGCGAGAAAATGTGGCACACGTACTGCGATGTGTGAATCAAGCCCGTGTTTGCGCAGTGTCCGCTCGACGATGGCGTGACCAGTTCCTTCGGCTGTTGCAAGCGCATGTCGCTCTCTCAGAAAAATCGCCTTGGACATTGCCGATTGTTTCACGCCGGGATGGCCACGCCGGGCTAGTGCGACGTAGTCGGCTTCGAACAGAAGCTGTTGCCTCACGCCGGAGCGAAGCTCCGGAATAAATCCAACGGCCAAATCAACTGCTCCCGTGCGCAATGCAGGCAGCGTTTGTTCCATGGGCAGTTGCATCGTGCTGAAGAAGATGCCGGGAGCACTGTCTCGGCACGCGTTGAGCAGATGAGGCAAAATCACAGCCTCCGCAATATCGCTCATCACGATCGTGAACGTGCGTTTGTCGGTGGCGATATCGAAGCCTGAGTGCCGGGCAAGCCCGCGTCGCACCGAACTCAAACCATTGCACCAGTCGGCCGCGAGCTGTTCGGCAAACGGCGTTGGCTCCATGGCGCCGCCGCTGCGAATGAAAAGTGCATCTCCCGTGAAATCTCTCAGCCGCCGCAGCGCGTTCGATACCGTGGGCTGACTGGTGTTGAGTTCAACCGCGGCGCGCGAAATACGCCGATGGCGCCAGACGGCATCGAAGACGAATAGCAGGTTGAGATCCATCTTAGTATTCATGCACGAAATATCTATCATTCTTGTATTCGCATTGTAAATGAGCGCGCGATCGATCACCTCATTGCTCATGAACAGCATTGAGTTTTTCGGCGCAGACCGCGAAAGCCTGCCTGCTCCCCTGAAGCGCTCAAGGCCGAACTCAAGCGTGCGGCGAAGCCATACGAGCTGTTTACCCACAACGGTGCGCCTCACGCCATCGATGAGGACTTTCGACCCGTTGCGAATTGCCCGGTCGCATCGAAGCTCGCCTGGGAGCGCACGATGACTTTCCTAGACTGGCATCTGAAGGGTGTGCCCGCTCAAATCTTCGTCAAACAAAAAAGGAGGACGCTGATGAACAAGCTGACAATGACGACCGCCGCTGACCCGGGCGCGAACATGAAAAACACGGATACAACCGAATGGTCGAAGTTCATGACCGACGATGAGTACTATCCGTTCCTCGTCAAAAAGAATATCCGCCCAGCAGTCTGGCGCTGGCGCGACCTCGAGCCGAGGCTCGATGACGTCGCGCAGGATCCGCTCCGCCGCGCGGATCGGCGGTTCATCGCCCTGGTCAATTCGGATACCGGGGAGGCGGGCGGTGTGCTGCCGTCCATCTTTCTCGGCATCCAAGTTATCAATCCGGGCGAGCATATCGTGCCGCACCGACACAATTCCTATGGGCTCTATCACATCATTCAGGGGAGCGGTTATTCGATCGTCGGCGATCACAAGTTTGAATGGTCCCGCGGTGATACGTTCGCATGTTCGCCTTGGGCCTCGCACGAGCACATCAACACTGGCACTGAGCGGGCGATTCAGTACGTTATTCAGGACATGCCGGCTCGCGCCATGGACCGAAATCTGATCTGGGAAGAGCCGGTTGGCCACATGTTCCACATGGTCGAAGGCAATCTTCCTCACTCGGACTGACTTGACGTCCTGCCGCGCCTCCGACTTCGCCGGTCGGGTCGGAGGCGTTGCGCCGTACGAGAAAGAGCACTTGATGATGAAGAGCTACGTATTTGCTCCGCTGGCTCCGCCGACGGTCGCTGTTGCAGGCGAACCCGGGAGGTTTCCGGTTCGCCGCATCTTCTGCGTTGGCCGCAATTATGCTGCACACGCCCGCGAGATGGGGAAGGATCCGGATCGCGAGCCGCCGTTCTTCTTTACGAAGCCGGCGGATGCAGTCGTTGATAGCGGTACAACGGTGCCTTACCCTCCGGAAACCAGCAATTTTCAGTACGAGATCGAGCTTGTCATAGCGATCGGCCGAGCAGGCCTCGACGTCAGCCGAGAGGCGGCGCTTGACCTCGTGTTCGGCTACGGCGTTGGCATCGATCTCACTCGTCGCGATCTGCAGTTGGAAGCGAGGGACAAGGGGCGGCCTTGGGATTGGGGTAAGGCGTTCGACCAGTCGGCGCCGATTGCGCCACTGCATCGTGTGACCGGCGGACAGCATCCGGCCGCGGGCCGCATCTGGCTCGCCGTCAACGGCGCGGTAAAGCAGAATGCGGACCTGGCCGAGTTGATCTGGCCGGTGCCGGACATGATCTCGATCATCTCGCGTTCCATGGAGCTCAAGCCTGGTGACATCATCATGACCGGAACGCCGGCCGGCGTCGGTGCGATTGTCGCGGGTGACAACGTCACCGGCGGCATTGATGGTCTTGGCGAGATCGGGATCACGGTCGGCCGGCCTCTCATGAGGGCCTCCGGCGCCCCAGGCGAGGTGGTATGACGTTGGCCGCGAGAGATTTTCGCGGGAACCTAGCTGATCAAGAACTGGTCTGAAATTTGCTCTTGGCAAATCGAACGGGACTCGCTAGACAGCGCTTTCCGGGCGTGCTGGCCGTTGCTGGCATGTCTGTGCTCGCATTCCGAAAACCCGATACGATAGGAGATCATTCCTTTCTGCATGTCCGCAAGGGTGCTCGAAAGGAAGGAAACCCGTCGCTTCAAACGGAATGAGAGCAGGGGCGTTCGGCTTAGCTGAAAGCCTCGATCCTGTCCGAGACTGCAGGCGCCCGCGAGAACATTACGTTTTCAACGGCTTAATCGCATGGCCTGCATAGACGGGTGAAGACCGGATTTTCGCATTCACGCAGCGAGTGTATCGCGGCTGGATGCTGGTTTGGTTCGAACCTCGACAGCCCAGAGCCGCAAGGTTTTGGGAGGGCAGGCTTCTAGATGTCGTCTTGCCCGGCATGTCCTGGGGACTTCGGTCCTTGAGATCAGGTTTTGGGCGGGACGATGGGTGCAACCCGGCGGTCCTGCCTTCGCGGAAAGGCCGCCAACCGGAAAGAGCTTGCTGTGGAACGAGCGGCAAAAAAAGAGGCGGTCGAACAGCTCAACCAGGCCTTCAAGGCCACGAGCGTTGCGGTCGTCGCTCACTATTCCGGCCTCACCGTGGCCCAGATGCAGAAGCTGCGCATGCAGATGAAGCAGGCGGGTGCGTCGGTGAAGGTCTCGAAGAACCGTCTCGCCAAAATTGCTCTTGAAGGCACTGACGTCGTTGCCATCGGCTCCCTGCTGAAGGGGCCGACCGTGATCGCAACTTCTGACGATCCGGTGGCGGCGCCAAAGGTTGCCGTCGAATTCGCCAAGGCGAACGAGAAGTTCGTCATCCTTGGCGGCTCGATGGGTAAAACCGTCCTGAATGTCGACAGCGTGAAGGCGCTCGCCTCACTGCCGTCGCTCGACGAATTGCGCAGCAAGATCGTGGGCCTCCTCGTGGCGCCCGCGACCAAGCTGGCTCAGTTGTCGAACGCGCCTGCTGCCAAGCTCGCACGCGTCATTCAGGCCTATGCCTCAAAGAGCGAAGCGGCCTGACCCTTCGCTAATCTCAAACCTGGTTCGAACCAAACGTTTAAGGAAACAGATCAATGGCTGACTTGCAGAAAATCGTCGACGACCTTTCGAGCCTCACGGTGCTCGAAGCCGCTGAGCTCGCAAAGCTCCTCGAAGAAAAGTGGGGCGTGTCCGCCGCTGCCGCCGTTGCGGTGGCCGGTCCGGCTGCTGCCGCCGCTGCTCCCGCTGAAGAGAAGACCGAGTTCACGGTCATGCTCGTCGCCGCCGGCGACAAGAAGATCGAAGTCATCAAGGAAGTCCGCGCCATCACCGGCCTGGGCCTGAAGGAAGCCAAGGACCTCGTCGAAGGCGCCCCCAAGGCTGTCAAGGAAGGCATCAACAAGGACGAGTCCGAGAAGATCAAGGCCCAGCTCGAGAAGGCTGGCGCCAAGGTCGAACTCAAGTAATGCACGATCCGGAGCGTCGCAGGGCGCTCCCGGACCATGCAAATGGCGTGCGACAGGTTGTCGCGGAATGCGCCGGACACAGAAAAGTGTGGGGATTCGTGGACTTAACCCTCGAATCTCCATTATTGCCTTCCCATATTGGGTCGGCAGCGAAAAAACACGGTCGGCGGCGGGGACGGCAGGGTCCCCGGCGTACGCCGTTGGGAGACAGTCAGATTTCGGGCTTTTTCAGTCCGTGAAGCGGAAGGTTTGGACGGGCGGGTGCAGGCATGCGCCCCGCGCGTCGTTTTGCGTTTTGAAGGCTGCGAGGCAGGTTGGGGATTTAATTCCTGAACCTAGGCTTGGTTCCCTTCGAGACGGTTCGAAAAATTCAACCCGGGGACGACGGCAGTCGCGTCCCGGAAGGTTCGCCCCACAAAGGCGACGAAAATGAGAGGCCACGATGGCGCAGCAGACATTCACCGGTCGCAAACGCGTACGCAAGTTTTTCGGTCACATCAAGGAAGTCGCCGAGATGCCGAACCTCATCGAGGTTCAGAAGGCGTCCTACGACCAGTTCCTGATGGTCGACGAGCCGGTTGGCGGCCGCCTCGACGAAGGCCTGCAGGCCGTGTTCCGCTCGGTGTTTCCGATCTCGGATTTCTCCGGCACCTCGATGCTCGAATTCGTCCGTTACGAATTCGAACCGCCGAAATATGACGTCGACGAGTGCCGCCAGCGCGGCATGACCTTCGCTGCGCCGCTCAAGGTGACGCTGCGCCTGATCGTGTTCGATATCGATGAGGAAACCGGCGCCAAGTCGGTGAAGGACATCAAGGAGCAGGACGTCTACATGGGCGACATCCCGCTCATGACGATGAACGGCACCTTCGTGGTCAACGGCACCGAGCGCGTCATCGTCTCGCAGATGCACCGTTCGCCCGGCGTGTTCTTCGATCACGACAAGGGCAAGACCCATTCGTCCGGCAAGCTGCTGTTTGCTGCGCGCGTGATTCCGTATCGCGGTTCCTGGCTCGACATCGAGTTCGACGCCAAGGACATCGTGTTCGCGCGCATCGATCGCCGCCGCAAGATCCCCGTGACCTCGCTGATGTACGCGCTCGGTCTCGACGGCGAGCAGATCCTGTCGACCTTCTACAAGAAGATCACCTACAAGCGGACCAAGGAAGGCTGGCGCGTGCCGTTCGACGCCAACCGCTTCCGCGGCTACAGCACGATCAACGATCTGATCGACGCCGACACCGGCAAGGTGGTGCTCGAGGCCGGCAAGAAGCTGACCGTGCGCAGTGCCCGCCAGATGCAGGAGAAGGGCCTCAAGGCGCTGCGTCTGTCGGACGAAGAGCTGGTCGGCAATTATCTCGCCGAAGACCTCGTCAATCCGAAGACCGGCGAGATCTACGCCGAAGCCGGCGAGGAGATCACCGAGAAGTCGCTTAAGGTGCTGAACGAGCAGGGCTACAAGGACCTGCCGCTGCTCGACATCGACCACGTCAATGTCGGCGCCTACATCCGCAACACGCTGCATGCCGACAAGAACATGACGCGTGAGGACGCGCTGTTCGACATCTACCGCGTGATGCGGCCGGGCGAGCCGCCGACGCTGGATTCGGCGCAGGCCATGTTCCAGTCGCTGTTCTTCGATTCCGAGCGCTACGACCTGTCCGCGGTCGGCCGCGTCAAGATGAACATGCGCCTCGAGCTCGATGCGCCCGACACCCATCGCACGCTGCGCAAGGAAGACATCCTGGCGGTCATCAAGACGCTGGTCGACCTGCGCGACGGCAAGGGCGAGATCGACGACATCGATCACCTCGGCAACCGCCGGGTGCGCTCGGTCGGCGAGCTGATGGAGAACCAGTACCGGATCGGCCTGCTCCGCATGGAGCGCGCGATCAAAGAGCGCATGTCGAGCGTCGATATCGACACCGTGATGCCACAGGACCTGATCAACGCCAAGCCGGCGGCTGCCGCCGTGCGCGAGTTCTTCGGCTCCTCGCAGCTCTCGCAGTTCATGGACCAGACCAACCCGCTGTCGGAGATCACCCACAAGCGCCGTCTTTCGGCGCTTGGCCCGGGTGGTCTGACCCGCGAGCGCGCCGGCTTCGAGGTGCGCGACGTGCATCCGACGCATTACGGCCGCATCTGCCCGATCGAGACGCCGGAAGGCCCGAACATCGGCCTGATCAACTCGCTGGCGACGTTCGCGCGCGTCAACAAATACGGCTTCGTCGAGACGCCCTATCGCAAGATCAAGGACGGCCGCGTCAGCGACGAGGTGGTCTATCTCTCGGCGATGGAAGAGGGCCGTTACCGCGTCGCGCAGGCCAACGTGCCGCTCGATGCCAAGGGCCGCTTCACGGACGACCTCGTGGTCTGCCGTCACGCCGGCGAAGTGCTGCCGGTGACGCCGGACAAGGTCGACTACATGGACGTGTCGCCGAAGCAGCTCGTTTCGGTGGCCGCGGCGCTGATCCCGTTCCTCGAGAACGACGACGCCAACCGCGCGCTGATGGGCTCGAACATGCAGCGCCAGGCGGTGCCGCTGGTTCGCGCCGAGGCGCCGTTCGTCGGTACCGGCATGGAAGGCGTGGTGGCCCGTGACTCGGGTGCTGCGATCGCCGCGCGCCGCTCCGGTGTGATCGACCAGATCGATGCCACCCGCGTCGTGATCCGCGCCACCGAAGATCTCGATCCGACCAAGTCGGGCGTCGATATCTACCGGCTGATGAAGTACCAGCGCTCCAACCAGTCGACCTGCATCAACCAGCGTCCGCTGGTGAAGGTCGGCGACATCGTCAAGAAGGGCGACATCATCGCTGACGGTCCGTCGACCGATCTCGGCGAGCTCGCGCTCGGCCGCAACGTGCTGGTCGCGTTCATGCCGTGGAACGGCTACAACTTCGAAGACTTCGATCCTGCTCTCCGAGCGGATCGTGAAGGACGACGTCTTCACCTCGATCCACATCGAGGAGTTCGAAGTGATGGCCCGCGACACCAAGCTCGGGCCTGAGGAAATCACCCGCGACATTCCGAACGTCTCGGAAGAAGCGCTGAAGAACCTCGACGAAGCCGGTATCGTCTACATCGGTGCGGAAGTCCGCGCCGGCGACATCCTGGTCGGCAAGATCACGCCGAAGGGCGAGAGCCCGATGACGCCGGAAGAGAAGCTGCTCCGCGCCATCTTCGGCGAGAAGGCCTCCGACGTCCGCGACACCTCGCTGCGCGTCCCTCCGGGCGTGCAGGGGACCATCGTCGAAGTCCGCGTGTTCAACCGCCACGGCGTCGACAAGGATGAGCGTGCGCTGGCGATCGAGCGGGAAGAGATCGAGCGTCTGGCCAAGGACCGCGACGACGAGCAGGCGATTCTGGACCGCAACGTCTACAACCGTCTGGCCGAGCTGCTGGAGAACCGCCAGGGCATTTCCGGTCCGAAGGGCTTCAAGAAGGATACCAGGATCACCCGTCCGGTGCTCGACGAGTATCCGAAGTCGCAGTGGTGGTTGTTCGCTACGTCGAACGACAAGCTGATGGCCGAGATCGAGGCCATGCGGAAGCAGTACGACGAGTCGAAGAAGGGCCTCGAGCAGCGCTTCCTCGACAAGGTCGAGAAGCTGCAACGCGGCGACGAATTGCCGCCCGGCGTGATGAAGATGGTCAAGGTCTTCGTCGCGGTGAAGCGCAAGATCCAGCCCGGCGACAAGATGGCCGGCCGTCACGGCAACAAGGGCGTGGTGTCGAAGATCGTTCCGATCGAGGACATGCCGTTCCTCGAAGACGGTACGCATGCCGACATCGTGCTCAATCCGCTCGGCGTGCCCTCGCGCATGAACGTCGGCCAGATTCTGGAGACGCATCTGGGCTGGGCCTGCGCAGGCCTCGGCAAGCGCATCGGCCAGACCATCGACGCCTACTATCAGAGGCAGGATCTCAAGCCGCTGCGCGAGACCCTGAAGAAGATCTATGGCGAGGATGAAACCATCAAGTCGCTGAACGACAACGAGCTGCTGGAACTCGGACGCAATCTGAGCCATGGCGTGCCGATCGCCACCCCGGTGTTCGACGGCGCCAAGGAGGCCGACATCGAGGAGATGCTGAAGCTCGCGGGCTTCGACGCCTCCGGCCAGTCGACCGTCTATGACGGCCGTACCGGCGATCAGTTCGATCGCAAGGTGACGATGGGCTACATCTACATGCTCAAGCTGCACCATCTCGTGGACGACAAGATCCACGCGCGTTCGATCGGCCCGTACTCGCTCGTTACCCAGCAGCCGCTGGGCGGCAAGGCGCAGTTCGGCGGCCAGCGTTTCGGCGAAATGGAGGTCTGGGCACTCGAAGCCTACGGTGCCGCCTACACGCTGCAGGAAATGCTGACCGTGAAGTCGGACGACGTCGCCGGCCGTACCAAGGTGTACGAGGCGATCGTGCGCGGCGATGACACGTTCGAGGCCGGTATTCCGGAATCGTTCAACGTGCTGGTCAAGGAAATGCGCTCGCTCGGCCTCAACGTGGACCTGCACAATTCCAAGGTGGGACCGGGGTCGACGTCGGAAGCGGCCGAGTAACGCTCAAGAATTTCGTGTCCGGCGCCTGACTGCGCCGGGCATTCGCCCTTTGCTCGGACGTTGAGCGCGGGCGGCCTGAATGAAGTTCGAATTTGCTGCCGGTGACGATCGGCACGCGAGGAGAAGACCATGAATCAAGAGATTATGAATCTTTTCAATCCGACGACGCCGGCTCAGGTCTTCGACCAGATCCGGATTTCGATCGCGTCTCCGGAGAAGATTCTGTCCTGGTCCTACGGCGAGATCAAGAAGCCGGAGACCATCAACTACCGTACCTTCAAGCCCGAGCGTGACGGCCTGTTCTGCGCCCGCATCTTCGGGCCGATCAAGGACTACGAGTGCTTGTGCGGCAAGTACAAGCGGATGAAGTACAAGGGCATCATCTGCGAAAAGTGCTCGGTCGAGGTGACGCTGTCGCGCGTCCGGCGCGAGCGCATGGGCCATATCGAACTGGCGGCACCCGTTGCCCACATCTGGTTCCTGAAGTCGCTGCCGTCGCGCATCGGCCTCCTGCTCGACATGACGCTGAAGGATCTCGAGCGGATCCTCTACTTTGAATATTACGTCGTGCTCGAGCCCGGCCTGACCGCGCTGAAGGACCGCCAGCTCTTGTCGGAAGACGAGTATCTGAAGGCGCAGGACGAGTATGGCCAGGATTCCTTCACCGCCATGATCGGCGCGGAAGCAATCCGTGAGCTGCTCAAGGGTCTCGAGCTCGAGAAGCTCGAGGCGCAGCTGCGCGCCGACATGGCCGAGACCGACTCGGACATCAAGCACAAGAAGCTCGCCAAGCGCCTGAAGATCGTCGAGGCCTTCCGCTTCTCTGGCAACAAGCCGGAGTGGATGATCATGACCGTCGTGCCGGTGATTCCGCCGGATCTGCGCCCGCTGGTGCCGCTCGACGGCGGCCGCTTCGCGACCTCCGACCTCAACGACCTCTACCGCCGCGTCATCAACCGCAACAACCGCCTGAAGCGGCTGATGGAACTGCGCGCGCCCGACATCATCATCCGCAACGAAAAGCGCATGCTGCAGGAGGCGGTCGACGCGCTATTCGACAACGGCCGCCGCGGCCGCGTCATCACCGGCGCCAACAAGCGTCCGTTGAAGTCGCTCGCCGACATGCTGAAGGGCAAGCAGGGCCGGTTCCGCCAGAACCTGCTCGGCAAGCGCGTCGACTATTCGGGCCGTTCGGTGATCGTGGTCGGTCCCGAGCTGCGCCTGCATCAGTGCGGTCTGCCGAAGAAGATGGCGCTCGAGCTGTTCAAGCCGTTCATCTATTCGCGGCTCGACGCCAAGGGCCTGTCCACCACGGTGAAGCAGGCCAAGAAACTGGTCGAGAAGGAGCGGCCGGAGGTCTGGGATATCCTCGATGAGGTGATCCGCGAGCATCCGGTGCTGCTGAACCGCGCGCCGACGCTGCATCGCCTCGGCATCCAGGCGTTCGAGCCGGTGCTGATCGAGGGCAAGGCGATCCAGCTGCATCCGCTGGTCTGCGCCGCCTTCAACGCCGACTTCGACGGCGACCAGATGGCCGTGCACGTTCCGCTGTCGCTCGAGGCGCAGCTGGAAGCGCGCGTCCTGATGATGTCGACCAACAACATCCTGCACCCCGCGAACGGCCAGCCGATCATCGTGCCGTCGCAGGACATCGTGCTCGGCCTCTACTACGTCTCGATCATGCGCGAAGGCCTGCCCGGCGAGGGCAAGATCTTCGGCGACATGGCCGAGCTCGAGCACGCGCTGCACTCGAAGGTCATCCACCTCCACACCAAGATCAAGTACCGGTGGGAAGGCATGGATGAGACCGGCAAGATCGGCAAGCGCTGGATCGAAACCACCGCGGGCCGCGTCATGCTCGGCAATCTGCTGCCGAAGAGCCCGAAGATCTCGTACGACATCATCAACAAGCTGATGACCAAGCGCGAGATCTCCGGCGTCATTGACCAGGTCTATCGTCACTGCGGCCAGAAGGAGACGGTGATCTTCTGCGACCGCATCATGGCGCTCGGCTTCTACAATGCGTTCAAGGCCGGCATCTCGTTCGGCAAGGACGACATGGTGGTGCCGCACAGCAAGTGGAAGATCGTCGACACCACCCGTACGCTGGCGAAGGATTTCGAGCAGCAGTACAATGACGGCCTGATCACCCATGGCGAGAAGTACAACAAGGTCGTCGACGCCTGGTCGAAGGCGACGGAAGAAATCGCCAAGGCGATGATGAAGGAAATCTCCGCGACCAAGAGGACGGCGAGCGGAGCAGAAGCCGAAGTCAACTCGATCTACATGATGGCGCATTCCGGTGCGCGTGGTTCGCCGGCGCAGATGCGCCAGCTCGCCGGCATGCGCGGCCTGATGGCCAAGCCGTCGGGCGAGATCATCGAGACGCCGATCATTTCCAACTTCAAGGAAGGTCTGTCGGTGCTCGAGTACTTCAACTCGACCCACGGCGCCCGCAAGGGCCTCGCGGACACCGCGCTGAAGACCGCGAACTCGGGTTACCTGACGCGGCGTCTGGTCGACGTGGCGCAGGACTGCATCATCACGCAGGACGACTGCGGCACCAAGCTCGGCATCAAGATGCGCGCCATCATCGATGCCGGCACCGTCGTCGCCTCGCTCGGCTCGCGCATCCTGGGCCGCACGGCCTGCGAAGACCTGCGCGATCCCGCCACCAACAACGTGGTCGTCAAGCGCGACACGCTGATGGAGGAGACCCACGTCGATGCGATCCAGCAGGCCGGCATCCAGGAGGTCAAGATCCGTTCGGCACTGACCTGCGAGCTCGTCAACGGCATCTGCGGCAAGTGCTACGGCCGCGATCTCGCGCGCGGCACGCCGGTCAACCACGGTGAGGCCGTTGGCGTCATCGCGGCGCAGTCGATCGGTGAGCCCGGCACGCAGCTGACGATGCGCACGTTCCACATCGGCGGCGCGGCGCAGCTCAACGAGCAGTCGTTCGTCGAATCGAACTTCGACGGCAAGATCGTGATCAGGAACAAGGCCATCGCCCGCAACAGCGAAGGCCAGCTGGTCGCGATGGTGCGCAACATGGTGGTTGCGATCGTCGACGCCGACGGCACCGAGCGCGCGACGCACCGTATCCAGTACGGTTCGCGCATGCACGTCGACGAGGGCGACACCGTCAAGCGTGGCCAGCGCATCGCGGAGTGGGATCCCTACAGCCGCCCGGTGCTGACCGAAGTCGAGGGCGCGATCGGGTTCGAGGATCTGGTCGAGGGCCAGTCGATCTCGGAAACGCTCGACGAGTCCACCGGTATCGCCAAGCGCGTGGTCATCGACTGGCGCACGACGCGCGGCGGTGCGGACCTGCGCCCGGCCATCGTGGTCAAGGGCAAGGACGGCAAGATCCTGAAGCTCGCGCGTGGCGGCGATGCCCGCTACATGCTGTCGGTCGACGGTATTTTGTCGGTTGACGTCGGTGCGAAGGTGAAGGCCGGCGACATCCTGGCGCGTATCTCCACGGAAAGCGCCAAGACCCGCGACATCACCGGCGGTCTGCCGCGGGTGGCCGAACTGTTCGAGGCCCGCAAGCCGAAGGACGCGGCGATCATCGCGGAAATCGCTGGCACGATCCGCTTCGGCCGCGACTACAAGAACAAGCGCCGTATCTCGATCGAGCCGATGGACAAGACCGAGGAGCCGCGCGAGTACCTGATCCCGAAGGGCAAGCACATCCACCTTCAGGACGGCGACATCGTCGAAAAGGGCGACTTCATCGTCGAAGGCAACCCGGCACCGCACGACATCCTGGCGATCAAGGGCATCGAGGAACTCGCTGCCTATCTGGTCAACGAAATCCAGGAGGTCTACCGGCTGCAGGGCGTGCTCATCAACGACAAGCACATCGAGGTGATTGTCCGTCAGATGCTGCAGAAGGTCGAGGTCACCGACCAGGGCGACACCGACCTGATCTCGGGCGAGCAGGTCGACAAGATCGAGTTCGACGCGCTCAACGTCAAGGCCAAGGAGGAGGGCAAGAAGCCCGCCACGGGGACGCCGGTTCTGCTCGGCATCACCAAGGCGAGCTTGCAGACCCGCTCCTTCTTCTCGGCGGCGTCGTTCCAGGAGACCACGCGCGTGCTCACCGAAGCGGCCGTCAACGGCAAGGTGGACCCGCTCGAAGGCCTCAAGGAGAACGTCATTGTCGGCCGCCTGATCCCGGCCGGCACCGGCGCCTCGATGGCGCGGATCCGCGAAGTCGCGGTCAAGCGCGACAAGCTGATCCTCGACGAGCGCGAGAAGCAGCAGACGACGATCGTGCCGACGGCACCGGAAGCGGAGCCGCTGGCGCTGCCGCCGGCGGAATAGGCGTCCGTGAGACTACGGTAATTGACGAAAAGGCCGGCTTTGCGCCGGCCTTTTTTGCTGCTTTCTTTGCTTGCTGCGGCGCAGCGACGCGCTTTGTTCATCTTTCCTTCAGGGTGAAAAGCGCTTTTGCTAAGGTGACTTAGACCGGCTGCTTGGCAGTTCCGGAGACGACGGAATCCAGATGCTTGATTTGGCTATTGTAGGTGGCGGCCCGGGGGGGCTGATGAGCGCTTGGTATTTGAAGCGCAAACTCGGCGACCTCTGCCGCATCACCATTTTCGAGGCGTCGAGCCGGCTCGGCGGCAAGGTTCTCACGCGCAAGTTCGAGACCGCGCCGGCGACGTACGAGGCCGGCGTCGCCGAGATCTATGATTACTCGATGACCGGGCCGGACCCGCTGCGCGAGTTGATTCAGCATTTCGGTCTGCAGACGATCCCGATGGACGCCGAGCAGGTGCAGCTTGACGGCGAACTGCTCGCCGATGTCGAGGGCATGCGCCGCAAATACGGATCGAAGACCGCGGCTGCGATCGAGGCGTTCCGCAAGCGCTGCGCCGATTTGGTATCGCCGATCGAATATTATGAGGGCGTCGGCGCCCACGACAACGAGCACCCCTGGGCTTACAAGACCGCCGAGGAGGTGCTCGACGAGGAGGTCGATGACCCGATCGCCAAGCGCTTCTTCAAGGTGATGGCGCGCTCCGATATCGCGACCGAAAGCCACAACACCAACGGCCTCAACGCGCTGAAGAACTACGTGATGGACGTCGACGGCTATATCGGCCTGTACTCGATCCAGAACGGCAACGAGCAGTTGATCGAGTGTCTGCGCTCGGAAGTGGACGCCGACATCCAGCTCAACCACCGCGTCCTCAAGGTTGGCAAGGCCGCCGACGGCCGCTATCAGCTCAACATGATGAACGGCAAGGGGCCGGAGACGCGCGACTTCGATCTCGTGCTGGTCTGCCTACCGCATTCCTGGCTCGCCACCATGCGCTGGGACGGCGAGGCGCTGCGCCGGTCGATGGTCAAGCATGTCGCCTATTTCGACAAGCCGGCGCACTATTTGCGCGTCTCGATCCTGTTCGACGAACCGTTCTGGGGCGAGAAGATCCCGGGCGCCTGGTTCATGTCGGAAGCGTTCGGTGGCTGCTGCGTCTACAACGAAGGCGCGCGCCACGATGTCGGCAAGCACGGCGTGCTGAACTGGCTGATCGCCGGCTCCGACGCGCTGGCCTTCGCCAATCTCAGCGACCAGGAGCTGATCGAAGCCGCACTGAAGTCGCTGCCGGCCTCGCTCGGCAAGGCACGCGAGCATTTCATGGAAGGCAAGATCCATCGGTGGTTGTCGTCGGTCAACGCGCTGCCGGGCGGCCTGCCGGCGCGCGACGTCATGGCCAATCATCACCCCGAGCCCAAGCAGCATCCGGGCATCGTGGTGGTCGGCGACTATCTGTTCGATTCGACGCTGAACGGGCTGCTCGACTCGTCCGATGCCGCGACCGACATCATCGTTACCGAGATGATGCGGCTGCGCCGCGCCCGCTCGCAGGAAACGGCGACGCTGTCCGACAAGATCGACCGCGCTTACTTCGAGAATTACCGCGGGCAGGGTCCGTACAGCGAAGCCTGGCGCAGCTTCGCCGACCCCGCCTATCTGATGGACCTGATCAAGACGGTCTGGGGCAAGGCGAAGGGCTACAAGCTTCTGGTCGCGGGCTCCGCGAGTGGCGAATTCGTCGGCGCGCTGCGCGAATGCGGCGTCGATGCCTGGGGCATCGAGAACAACCGCTACATCCACGGCAAGACGCCGAAGGCGCTCAGGAAGTTCAACAAGCTCGGCTCGATCGTCGACATGCCGTTCAAGGCGAACGAATTCGATTTCGTGTTCGAGACCTCACTGTGCCATCTCGGCGAAAAGCAGGTAGCGCGCGCGGTGCGCGAGCTCAACCGCGTGGTCAAGACCGGCGTCGTGTTCAGCTCGGTGACCTCGGACATGGCGCCGGCGCTGATCGATCGCTACGACCTGCTGCGCGGGGTGAAGAAGCTCGGCACCTGGTGGGAATGGTCGGAATTGTTCTTCGGCAACGGATTCGATCTGTCGATGCATCGCCGCGATTGCACCGATGCGCTGTGGGCTCTGACCCTTGCGGCCGACAAGGGGCCGGGAAAGTGGTACGCCGACTCCGACAGCCTGCGCTATTCCTTCTTCGACAAGGTCGAAGCCGGCGACGACTAGCTGGCATGAGCGCGAGGCGGGACGCCTTCCGTCAACAAATCCTCGAGCAGCGGCAACGATTCGGTCTGCTCCTAGCTAGCGTCTTCGTGCGGCGCATCCGCCGTTCCAAACGCTTTGCCGAATTGATCCTGATCGCATAGGATCGCCGCCGCAGCGCTTGTCGCTTTGCGATTTCGATTTGCGGTCATGCCGGCCGTGGAGCATCGGTTGGTTTCATGGCGCCAAAGCCTCCCGCATCTGACGATCCGAATCTGGCCGATGCCGATGATCCCGAGCTGAAGAAGAAGCTCGCCGTGGCGTCCGGTGCGCCTGCGTCAACCACTTCGGCGAAGGCGTCAGCGGCGGCGCCGCCGGACGACGATGATGACGACGACGAGCTTGAGCTCGACGATGATGATGATGATGACGAGGACCTCGTCGTCTTCACCGCCAAGGAAGCCGCCGGCGCGCTCTCCACGATCTTCGGCTTCATCAAGCCGTTTCTGGCCAGCTACCGGAAACTGTTTGTCTTCGTCGGCTTCGGCGTGGTGGTCGAGACGTTGTTCAACGTCATCATGCCGCTCAGCCTCAAATTCCTGATCGACGACGCGCTCGGCGAGGAAGACTTCCAGGCGCTCTACAAGATCCTCGGCGTGCTCGCGGTCGCCGGCATCGTCACCTCGATCATCGCGGTCTGGTACGAGCGCTGGGACGCCCGGCTCGCCGCCGGCATCATCTCCGACGTCCGGACACGGCTGTTCGACCACGTCCAGAACCTGCCGTCGTCCTATTTCGCGCGCACCAAGCGCGGCGAGATCCTGTCGCGCTTCTCGATCGATCTCGCTGCGTTCGAGGGCTCGGTCAAGAGCTTCGCCAACAGCGCGGCGCTGCCGGTCCTGGAGTTGATCGCCGGCATCATCCTGATGCTGTTCCTGAACTGGCAGCTCGCCGTGGTCGCGTTGCTGGTGTTTCCGATCACGCTGATCGGCCCGCGCATCCTGACCCCGAAAGCGGTGCAGGCGAACTACGAGCAGAAGCTCCAGGAGTCGGCGCTGCTGGGGATGGTGCAGGAGAACGTAGCCGCGCAGGCGGTGGTCAAGGCGTTCAACCTGCAGCGCCGCGCGCTCGGCTGGTTCACCATGCGCAATCGCGACGTGCGGGCGAGGGCGGCCTCCGCCATGTTCCTGTCGACCATGGTGGAACGCACCGTCACCATCTCGGTGCTGCTGCTTCACCTCGTGGTGCTGGCGATCGGCGCCTATCTCGCGACCAAGGGGCAGATCACCGTCGGCACCTTCGTCACCTTCGAGAGCGCGTTCTGGGAGGTGTCGTACAACATCGCCCACATCATGCATTTCATCCCGGTGTCGATCCAGTCGGCGGCGGCGGTGCGGCACATCGAGGAACTGCTCGACGAGCCGACCCGCGGTGCCGACCGTCCCGGCGCGCCTGATCTGCCGCGCATTACCAACGACATCACCTTCGACCACGTCACCTTCCAGTACGAGGGGGCGCAGACCCCGGTGCTCGACAATCTCAGCCTCAAGCTCAATGCCGGCAAGAGCATCGCCATTGTCGGCCCGAGCGGCTCCGGCAAAAGCACGCTGCTCAATCTGATCCTGCGCCTCTACGTGCCGGACGAAGGCCGCGTTACCATCGACGGCGTCGACATCCGCCGCGTGACGCGGGAATCGCTGCGGGCGAGCATGGCGGTGGTCTTCCAGGAGAACATGCTTTTCAACATGTCGATCCGCGAAAACATCCGGCTCGGCAAGGAAGGCGCGACCGATGCCGAGGTCGTGGATGCCGCCAAAAAGGCCGAGATCCACCGCTTCATCATGAGCCTGCCGCAGAAATACGACACGCCGGTCGGCGAGCGCGGCGACACGCTGTCAGGTGGCCAGCGTCAGCGCATCGCAATTGCACGCGCGATCATTCGCAATCCGTCGGTGCTGCTCCTTGACGAGGCAACGTCGGCGCTCGACCAGACTACCGAAGCGGCGATCAACCGCACGCTGCTCAAGGTCTCCAGGGACCGCACCATGATCTGGTCGACGCACCGCCTGACGTCGGTGGTCGAGATGGACGAGATCATCGTGATCTCCGGCGGCAGGGCCATCGAGCGCGGCTCGCATACCGAGCTGCTTGCCAGGAACGGCGTCTATCGCAAGCTCTGGGACGACCAGGGGCACGCGCTGCACAGCGCGGCCGAAGATGATGAGGATGACGAAGATGAGGATGAGGATGAGGATGAGGGCGACGACGAGGAATGATTCCTCGTATTCGCGTTGCTGTTGACCGCCTGCTCAGCTCAGGCGAGCCGGCCGCGCTGCGATTGTCCGCTGACTACGTGATGTTCGGGCCGCGCGGCCCGTGCGGGCAGCCGCTTGCGGATCGCATAACGGATCCCCTGCGCGGAGCGAACCGCGAAACGGCCCCAGCGCCCGGCACGCCATGCAAGTCCGCGATCGATCGAAAGCGATCGGAGATGATAGGCCTTGGCGAGCGATCGCGCCTCGCACGCGACCTTGGCGGGGTCCTCGTAGAATTGCCCGATCTTGTCGACATCCATGCCGTCGGTCGCAAGCCAGGCGGGGATGTGGACGTTGCAGAGGCGCTCGACATCGGTGAACACCTTTGTCGTGCCGGTGCCCGCGGCGGGGCAGGATGTCGAAAAGGCGTCGCCGGCAAGGACGACGCCTGGCTGAAGGTAATTTTCGGTCGCACAGAGATCCGCGGGCCTGATCCGGACCGGGCCGGCGACCCTGAAGTCGCCCATCATGCGCCGCAGGCCCGGCATCATCGCGATCAGGACCGCTTCCGGAGCCTGCCTGAAGTCGCGCAGCCACGGATCGGTCACGTCGCGGTAGACCATCAGGTTGGCGCGCATCCGGTCGCCGATCGGGAAGATCGAGAGATAAGCCATCCGCGCAGCCGGCCGTCCCGGCCAGTAGGTCAGCGCTGGAAATTCGAAGTAGCTGCGGCCGACCGGCGCGACGTCGAAGCCCAGCGTGATCGAATGACACGCGCTGACGACGCGACGTTCCATGCCGAGCATCTGGCGAAGGCCGACGTTCAGTCCGTTAGCGAGCACGACGAGGCGCGCCGAGAGCACGTCGTCGTTCGCGAGCGTGACCTGCTGGCGTTCGCCGCTGGTGGCGACGGCGTAAGTCTTCCCGTGGATGATCTCGACGCTGGAAGGGATCTGCGCCCGCACCGCGTTGACCAGCGTGTCATACATGATGCCGTGCTGGTCGCTCGGTTTCTTCGCGACCACAAGTCCGAAGCGCGCCTCCCAGACCTCACCGTCGAGCGTGGCGGAGCGCAGCGTTTGTTCGGCGAGGCCGGTCCTGCGCAACAGCTCGAGCTGATCGCCGCCCAGCTTCTCGCAACGCAGTTCGGGCGGATAGCTGACATGCGGATCAATCAGGCAGGCCGCCACGCCCGCGCGCCCGAGCATGGCAGCGGCAGTCGCCCCGGCAAGACCGCCGCCCACGATCGCAACATCGGTATATCGCATGGGTCCCGGGCCCCGACGTGAAGCGGCAATCATGGGCCCGGAATGGCAAAGAAACGCTGAAGCGCCGATCACGATTCGGTCAACGCGGTTGTGTTTAATTGAATGACAAGCTCAAGCGCGCACGATGTCGCATCGAAGCGGTCGTGCAGGCCAATTGCGATGATCTCGGTAACGATAGATTCACCAAGCCTGGGCCTTGGCGTGCAGTGGGACGATCTCGTCCTGCGCGCGTCACCGAACGTTTTCATGCATCCTGCGGCGCTGCAGGCGGCCAACGATACCAATTTCGCCCGAACCGCGATGCTGCTGGCGTGGCACGAAAGCGCCGGCCCGCGCCGGCTCGTCGGCGTCTGGGCGATGCAGCGGCGCAGGCTGGTTCCGTGCTGGCCAGAGGTGCTGGAGGCGCTGCCCTACAACTATGCCTTCCTGTCCAATCCGGTCGTCGATCCTGCCCATGTCGACGAGGTGATTCCGGCGCTGCTGGCCGCGGTCGAGATGAACCGGCGGCTGCCGAAAATGATCAATCTGATGTCGTTCGATACCGACACGCCGAGCCACACGGCAGTGCTCAACGCGCTGTCCGCGCGCGGCATCGCCCCGCTGGTGCTGTCGACGGGCGCGAGGCCGTTCGTGACCACGGAGTTCGGCATCAAACGGTCCGGCTCGACGCGCAAGAAGCTGCGCCAGGACTGGAACAGACTGTCGGCGCTCGGCGCCGTCGACATCATCAACGACAGATCTCCGGCTGCAGCGCGCGCGGCGTTCGAGACGTTCCTGGCGATGGAGCAGGCGAGCTGGAAAGGCACCCGAGGCACCGCCTTGCTGTCGCACGATCATGATGCCGTGTTTGCGCGGAAGCTCGTGCAAAACCTTGCAGCCCGTCAGTGCGCTTCGGTTGCACTGTTGTGCGTTGGCGGAGAGGCGATCGCGGCGCAGGTCCTGATGTACTGCGGAACGACGGCCTACACCTGGAAGACGGCGTTCGATGCCAGGTTCGGCAAGTATTCGCCCGGTGCGCTGCTGGTCGACAAGATCACCGATCTGCTGCTCGCGAACGGCGATATCTCGGCGATCAACTCCTGCGCCGCCGAAGACAGTTTCATGGGGCAGCTATGGGCCGGTCGCCGCCCCATGGTGGACATGATGATCGACGTTCGCGCTGGTCATTCGCTGCGCTACCGGATCGAAGCCGGCCGGCAGCTCGGCTACCAGTTGCTCCGGCGTCTCCGCCATCGCATGCGTCACGGCGGCCCGGCGCCGTCCGCCGCGCAGCCGGCGCAGGCGGCCTTCGCTGAAATAGGCCAGAAAGCGCGCCCAGCGCTGAGCCCGCCAGTAAAGCCCGGTGTCGATCGACACCGAGCGGAAGTTGAACGCCTTGGCGTTTGACCAGGCATCGCAGGCCTTCTTGAGCGGATCGTCATAGAACGCTGCGATCTTGTCGGCGCCCATGCCGTCGGTTGCAAGCCAGGCCGGGATGTGGACGTTGCAGAGTTGAGCCACGTCGGTGAACACCTTGTCGGTTCCGGTGCCGGTGACGGGGCAGCTTGTCGCGAAGGCGTCGCCGACCAGAACGATACCCGGCTGCCGATAGCCGGTGCTGACATAGAGATCGGCGGGCCTGATCTTGATGTCGCCGGCGATCTCGAACTCGCCGGTGATCCGGCGCAGCCGCGGCAGCGCGGCGTTCAGCGTCTCGACCGGATTGTGCCGCATCGCGCGCAGCCAGGGATTGTCGGCCTGGCGGTAGGTGAAGAGGTTGGCGCGCATCCGGCTTCCGACCGGAAACAGCGTGATGTAGGGGATCAGGTCGCTCGGCCGTTCGGAGAAATAGGTCATGGCCGGGAACGGGAAGGCAGGGCGCCCCACCGGCACGAAATCGAAGCCGATCGAGATCGAGTGACAGGAGCTGATGACTTGGCGCTCGATGCCGAGCATCCGGCGCAGCCCGATGTTCAATCCGTTGGCGAGCACCACCAGTCGCGCCGAGATCGTATCGCCATTGGCGAGCACCAGGGTCTGCCGTTCGGCGCTGGTCGTGACCTCGGCGACCTTGTCCCGGACGAATTCTGCCGATCCGGATATCTCGGCCCGGATCGCGGCGATCAACCCGTCATACATGATGCCGAATTGCTGGCTTGGCGTCTTGTCGAGCAACCGGCCGAATCGCGCGATCCAGTTCTCGCCGTCCAGGGTGGCCGATCGCAGCACGGATTCGGCCAGACCTGTCTTGGCGAATCGCTCGATCTGCACGTCACCGCCGAGCTTCTCGACCCGGAAGTCGAACGGATAGACTTGGTGCGGGTCGATCACGACGCTCGCGACCCCAGCGCGTCCGAGCATCGCGGCGGCGGTCGAGCCCGCAAGACCTCCGCCGATGATCGCGATGTCGGTGTACCGCATGCAAGGTTTCCGAGCCATAGAACCCTTTTTTGCGCTGCGAATGGCAAATAAAGCCTTAGTTTTGGGCCTGGCGTGAAGGCCAAGCTGTGGAGAGTTGTTTCTAGTCTTATTTTACCCGGGTGTAATATGCGCCCGAATCCGCTTGGCCGGAGGAGGGAGGCCGTTGTAATTTGCCGCCGAGCGCAGCTGGCGAAATGCAAAATCCGCTGGTGGCAGAGGCGTTTCTTTGCTTGTCGTTTCGCTTGACTTCACCATCTACCGCTTATACAACCCGGCCACTTAACGACAGGCGGTGAGCAACGCTAGCGTCGGAACGGAACACCCGGAAGGCCATTTTTGGGCCGGGTCGGGCACCAACCTCGACGAATGCCGCTCAAACGCTGTCGATGATAGCTAGGCAATGCCAGGACGATTTTGGTTCTCTAGAGCACGTCCTCTTGAGAGTGAATTCGGATGCATGACCTCGGTGGCGGACTGAACAGCGAAAGCTGATCGGCCCGGGATCGCGGTCCTCTGTGGCGTCGATGCGCTTTCCGCCCAGCGATGGGTGGTTGGCGCGATTTCGCTTTGCGTGGGTGTTTGATCTGCGTCGAGCGAGCCGTACGGGACGGTAGTTCCCGAGAAGAATTTGCGAGCCACTCAAGGTTTCGCGCGAATTAAAAGGGTGAAGGCTGCATGCCGACGATCAACCAGCTGATCGCAAGTCCACGTGAAGTGCAGAAGTCGCGCAAGAAGGTGCCGGCGCTGCAGCAGTCGCCGCAGAAGCGCGGCGTGTGCACGCGCGTCTACACCACGACCCCGAAGAAGCCGAACTCGGCGCTTCGTAAGGTCGCCAAGGTGCGCCTGACGAACGGCTTCGAGGTGATCGGCTACATCCCGGGTGAAGGCCATAACCTGCAAGAGCACTCGGTGGTCATGATCCGCGGCGGTCGCGTCAAGGACTTGCCCGGCGTGCGCTACCACATCCTCCGCGGCGTGCTGGATACCCAGGGCGTCAAGAACCGTAAGCAGCGTCGTTCGAAGTACGGCGCCAAGCGTCCGAAGTAAGCGGGAAGATCAGATGTCTCGTCGCCATTCTGCCGAAAAGCGTGAAGTGAACCCGGATCCGAAGTTCGGGAACATTGTCATCACCAAATTCATGAATTCGATCATGTACGACGGCAAGAAGTCTGCCGCCGAAAGCATCGTCTATGGCGCGCTCGCCATGATCGAGGGCAAGACCAAGCAGGGCCCGCTGCCGGTTTTCGAGCAGGCGCTGGAAAACGTGATGCCGACCATCGAAGTGCGGTCGCGCCGCGTCGGTGGTGCCACCTACCAGGTGCCGGTTGAAGTGCGCACGGTCCGCCGTCAGGCGCTGGGCATTCGCTGGATCATCACGGCGGCGCGCGAGCGCAACGAGAAGACCATGACGGAGCGGCTCTCGGCGGAGTTGCTCGATGCGTCGAATAACCGGGGGAACGCCGTCAAGAAGCGCGAAGACGTGCATCGGATGGCGGAAGCCAACCGCGCCTTCTCGCACTATCGCTGGTAACGGCGAAACACGGATTCTAAGGAACAGCCCATGCCCCGCGTTCATGCCATAGAGAACTACCGCAATTTCGGTATCATGGCGCATATCGATGCCGGCAAGACCACGACCACCGAGCGCATCCTTTATTACACCGGCAAGAGCCACAAGATCGGCGAAGTGCACGAAGGTGCCGCGACGATGGACTGGATGGAGCAGGAGCAGGAGCGTGGCATCACGATCACCTCGGCTGCGACGACCGCGTTCTGGGAAGGCAAGCGCCTCAACATCATCGACACCCCCGGCCACGTCGACTTCACGATCGAAGTCGAGCGTTCGCTGCGCGTGCTCGACGGCGCCGTATGCGTCCTCGATTCCAACCAGGGCGTTGAGCCGCAGACCGAAACTGTCTGGCGTCAGGGTGACAAGTACAAGGTTCCGCGCATCGTCTTCGCCAACAAGATGGATAAGACCGGCGCCGATTTCTACAAATGCATGCAGGACATTGTCGATCGCCTCGGCGCCAAGCCGATCGCGATCCAGCTTCCAATCGGCTCCGAGAACAACTTCAAGGGTCTGGTCGATCTCGTCCGCATGAAGGGCGTGGTCTGGGAAGAAGAGAAACTCGACGCCAAGTTCGTGGACATCGAAATTCCCGCGGATATGGTCGAGAAGGCCAAGGAATATCGCGAGAAGTTGCTGGAAGCCGCCGTCGAACTCGACGACGAGGTTCTCGCCGCTTATCTCGACGGCAAGGAGCCCGATGAAGCGACGTTGAAGCGCATGATCCGCAAGGCCGTGCTGACCGGCGCGTTCTTTCCTGTGCTGTGCGGCTCTGCGTTCAAGAACAAGGGCGTGCAGCCTTTGCTCGACGCGGTCGTGGATTATCTGCCGTCGCCGGTCGACGTGCCCGCCATCAAGGGCGTCGATGAAGACGGCAACGAAGTCGTTCGCCTTCCGAACGACAAGGAGCCGCTGGCCCTGTTGGCGTTCAAGATCATGGACGACCCGTTCGTCGGCACCATTACGTTCTGCCGCATCTATTCCGGAACTCTTCTGTCGGGCACCGGCGTCATCAATTCGACGCGTGACCGCAAGGAGAGGATCGGCCGCATGCTGTTGATGCATGCCAACAACCGCGAAGACATCAAGGAAGCCTTTGCCGGCGACATCGTGGCACTTGCGGGCCTGAAGGAAGCGCGCACCGGTGACACGCTGTGCGATCCCGACAAGCCGGTGATCCTGGAAAAGATGGAATTCCCGGAGCCGGTGATCGAAATCGCGATTGAGCCGAAGTCGAAGGCCGACCAGGAAAAGCTCGGCGTCGCGCTGGCAAAGCTCGCCGCGGAAGATCCGTCATTCCGCGTGTCGACCGACCAGGAGTCCGGCCAGACCATCCTCAAGGGCATGGGCGAACTCCATCTCGACATCAAGGTCGACATTCTCCGCCGCACCTACAAGGTCGACGCCAATATCGGCGCGCCGCAAGTGGCGTTCCGTGAGCGCGTCACCAAGCGCGCCGAAGTCAAGTACACGCACAAGAAGCAGACCGGCGGTACCGGCCAGTTCGCTGAAGTGTCGATCATCGTCGAGCCGAACGAGCCCGGCAAGGGTTACGAGTTCGAATCGAAGGTCGTGGGCGGCGCGGTCCCGAAGGAATACATCCCCGGCGTCGAAAAGGGCCTCAACAGCGTGATGGGCTCCGGCGTCGTCGCCGGCTTCCCGGTGGTGGACGTCAAGGTGCAGCTGGTCGACGGCAAGTATCACGACGTCGACTCGTCGGCACTGGCGTTCGAAATCGCATCGCGGGCCGCGTTCCGCGAGGCGCTGACGAAGGGCAAGTCCGTTCTGCTCGAGCCGATCATGAAGGTCGAGGTGGTGACTCCGGAAGACTACACCGGCTCGGTCATCGGCGACCTGAATTCGCGGCGCGGCCAGATCCAGGGTCAAGACATGCGCGGCAATGCCAACGTGATCAACGCGATGGTGCCGCTCATGAACATGTTCGGTTACGTGAATAACCTGCGCTCGATGAGCCAGGGTCGCGCGACCTTCACGATGCAGTTCGATCACTACGCCGAAGCTCCGGCGAACGTGTCGGCTGAAGTCCAGAAGAAGTTTGCCTGATTGTCGTTGATGGCAGTCAACGATTGAACGGAGAGTCAAATGGCCAAAGCTAAATTCGAGCGTAACAAGCCCCACTGCAACATCGGCACCATCGGTCACGTCGACCATGGCAAGACCTCGCTGACCGCAGCGATCACCAAGGTGCTTGCAGAATCCGGTGGTGCGACGTTCACCGCCTACGACCAGATCGACAAGGCGCCGGAAGAGAAGGCGCGTGGCATCACCATCTCGACCGCGCATGTCGAATACGAAACCAAGAACCGGCACTACGCCCACGTCGACTGCCCCGGCCACGCCGACTACGTGAAGAACATGATCACCGGCGCTGCCCAGATGGACGGCGCGATCCTGGTCGTGTCGGCCGCTGACGGCCCGATGCCGCAGACCCGCGAGCACATCCTGCTCGCCCGTCAGGTCGGCGTTCCCGCGCTCGTCGTGTTCCTCAACAAGTGCGACATGGTCGACGATCCGGAACTGCTCGAGCTCGTCGAGATGGAAGTTCGCGAACTGCTCTCCAAGTACGAGTTCCCGGGCGATGACATTCCGATCATCAAGGGTTCGGCGCTCGCCGCCCTTGAAGACAAGGACAAGACGCTCGGTCACGACGCCATTCTCGAGCTGATGGCGAAGGTCGACGAATACATCCCGCAGCCGGAGCGTCCGATCGACCAGCCGTTCCTGATGCCGGTGGAAGACGTGTTCTCGATCTCGGGCCGCGGTACGGTTGTTACCGGTCGTGTCGAGCGCGGCATCGTCAAGGTCGGCGAGGAAATCGAGATCGTCGGTATCCGCGCCACCCAGAAGACCATCGTCACGGGCGTCGAAATGTTCCGCAAGCTGCTCGATCAGGGCCAAGCCGGCGACAACATCGGTGCGCTGCTCCGCGGCACCAAGCGCGAGGAAGTCGAGCGTGGCCAGGTGCTGTGCAAGCCCGGTTCGGTCAAGCCGCACACCAAGTTCAAGGCTGAGGCCTATATCCTCACCAAGGAAGAGGGCGGTCGTCACACCCCGTTCTTCACGAACTACCGTCCGCAGTTCTACTTCCGTACCACCGACGTGACCGGCGTCGTGCATCTGCCCGAAGGCACCGAGATGGTGATGCCGGGCGACAACATCGCGATGGAAGTGCACCTGATCGTGCCGATCGCGATGGAAGAAAAGCTGCGCTTCGCGATCCGCGAAGGCGGCCGCACCGTCGGCGCCGGCGTCGTCGCCTCCATCATCGAGTAAGGGTGGACAGATCAAGGGAGTAGCGGGTGGGTTCACTCGCTCGCTGCTCACCACTCATTATTCGCCAATAGGGCGACGAAGAAAGAGATACGGCAATGAACGGCCAAAACATTCGCATCCGACTCAAGGCGTTCGACCATCGAATCCTCGATACGTCGACCCGTGAGATTGTGAATACGGCGAAGCGCACCGGTGCGCAGGTTCGCGGACCCATTCCGCTGCCGACCCGCATCGAGAAGTTCACCGTCAACCGTTCACCGCACGTTGACAAGAAGAGCCGCGAGCAATTCGAGATGCGCACCCACAAGCGCCTTCTCGACATTGTCGACCCGACCCCGCAGACCGTCGATGCGCTGATGAAGCTCGACCTGGCCGCCGGTGTCGACGTCGAGATCAAGCTCTAAGGTTTTTGGATTTTTACGTCCGCGTCTGCGGACAGAAAGACAGGAAGCACGCCGATGCGCTCCGGAGTGATCGCACAAAAGGTCGGGATGACGCGGGTCTTTACAGAGGCCGGTGAGCATATCCCTGTGACCGTGCTGAAGCTGGGCAATTGCCAGGTGTTGGGCCACCGCACGACCGAGAAGAACGGCTATGTCGCCCTTCAGGTTGGCGCGGGCACCCGCAAGACCGTCTATTTGCCCAAGGCCGAACGCGGCCAGTTCGCGACCGCCAAGGTCGAGCCCAAGCGCAAGGTCGCTGAATTCCGCGTGTCCGAGGATGCGCTGATCCCGGTCGGCGCGGAGATCCAGGCGGACCATTTCGTGGTCGGCCAGTTCGTCGACGTCACCGGCACCTCGATCGGTAAGGGTTTCGCCGGCGGCATGAAGCGCTGGAATTTCGGCGGTCTGCGCGCCACCCACGGCGTGTCGGTCTCGCACCGTTCGATCGGTTCGACCGGCGGTCGTCAGGATCCCGGCAAGACCTTCAAGAACAAGAAGATGCCCGGCCACATGGGCGTCGATCGCATCACCACGCTGAATCTGCGCGTGGTGCAGACCGACGTTGAACGCGGCCTGATCCTCGTCGAAGGCGCCGTTCCCGGCTCCAAGGGCGGCTGGATCTCGGTGCGCGACGCGGTGAAGAAGCCGCTGCCGAAGGAAGCCCCGAAGCCCGGCAAGTTCAAGGTTGCCGGCGGCGACGCAGCCGAAGCTGTGGCCGAGAAGGAGGGCGTGTGAGATGGAACTGAAAGTCACCACCCTTGAAGGCAAGGAAGCTGGCTCGGTCCAGCTGTCGGACGAGATTTTCGGTCTCGAGCCGCGCAAGGATATCATCCAGCGTTGCGTGCAGTGGCAGCTGAACAAGCGGCAGGCCGGCACCCACAAGGCAAAGGGTCGCGCCGAGATCTGGCGCACCGGCAAGAAGATGTACAAGCAGAAGGGCACCGGCGGTGCTCGTCACGGCTCGGCCCGCGTGCCGCAGTTCCGCGGCGGTGGCCGTGCGTTCGGTCCGGTGGTCCGCTCGCATGAGACCGGCCTGCCGAAGAAGGTTCGCGTGCTGGCGCTCAAGCATGCGCTGTCCGCCAAGGCCAAGGACGGCGGCCTGATCGTGATCGACAATGCGCAGCTCGAGGCCGCCAAGACCAAGGCGCTGATCGGGCACTTCTCGGGTCTCGGCCTGACCAATGCGCTGATCATCGACGGCGCCGAGCTGCACAACGGTTTCGCGATCGCTGCGCGCAACATCCCCAACATCGACGTGCTGCCGATCCAGGGCATCAACGTCTATGACATTCTCCGCCGCCACAAGCTGGTGCTGACCAAGGCTGCGGTTGATGCGCTGGAGGCGCGCTTCAAATGAAGAATATCGACCCGCGCCATTACGACGTGATCGTGGCCCCTGTCGTGACGGAAAAGGCGACGCTCGCCTCCGAGCACAACAAGGTGCTGTTCAAGGTCTCCAGCAAGGCCACCAAGCCGCAGATCAAGGAAGCGATCGAGAAGCTGTTCGACGTCAAGGTGAAGAGCGTCAACACGCTGGTTCGCAAGGGCAAGACCAAGGTGTTCCGCGGCAATCTCGGCTCGCAGTCGGACACCAAGCGCGCGATCGTGACCCTTGAAGAGGGCCACCGCATCGACGTGACTACCGGACTATAAGGCGCAACGACGATGGCATTGAAAACCTACAATCCCACGACGCCGGGCCAGCGCCAGCTGGTCATGGTCGATCGTTCGGCGCTCTACAAGGGCAAGCCGGTGAAGGCGCTGACCGAGGGCAAGCTCGGCAACGGCGGCCGCAACAACACCGGTCGCATCACCGTGCGTTTCCGCGGCGGCGGCCATAAGAAGGCCTACCGCACCGTCGACTTCCGCCGCGACAAGGTGGACGTGCCGGCGGTCGTGGAACGGCTGGAGTATGATCCGAACCGCACCGCGTTCATCGCCCTGATCAAGTATCAGGACGGCGAGCTGGCCTACATCCTGGCGCCGCAGCGGCTGGCCGCGGGCGACACCGTCGTCGCCGGCAACTATGTCGACGTGAAGCCGGGCAACGTCATGCCGCTCGGCAACATGCCGGTCGGCACGATTATCCACAATATCGAGCTGAAGATCGGCAAGGGCGGGCAGCTTGCGCGCTCGGCCGGCACCTACGCCCAGCTCGTCGGCCGCGACCATGACTACGTGATCGTCCGCCTGAACTCGGGCGAGCAGCGTCTCGTGCACGGCCGTTGCCGCGGCACGATCGGCGCGGTCTCGAACCCCGACCACATGAACATCTCGATCGGCAAGGCCGGTCGTACCCGCTGGCTTGGCTGGCGTCCGCACAACCGCGGCGTCGTCATGAACCCGATCGACCATCCGCACGGCGGTGGTGAAGGTCGTACCTCGGGCGGTCGCCACCCGGTTACTCCGTGGGGCAAGCCGACCAAGGGCAAGAAGACCCGCACCAACAAGTCGACCACCAAATTCATTCTCCTAAGCCGCCACAAGCGGAAGAAGTAAGGAACGCCGGACATGGTTCGTTCAGTCTGGAAAGGCCCGTTCGTCGAAGGCTCTCTGCTCAAGAAGGCAGATGCCGCGCGCGCGTCCGGCCGTCACGATGTCATCAAGATCTGGAGCCGCCGCTCGACCATCCTGCCGCAGTTCGTCGGCCTGACGTTCGGCGTCTACAACGGGCAGAAGCACGTGCCGGTGGCGATCAACGAGGAAATGGTGGGTCACAAGTTCGGCGAGTTCTCGCCGACCCGTACCTTCCACGGCCACTCGGGCGACAAGAAAGCCAAGAAGGCTTGAGGATTAAGCGATGAGCAAACCAAAGCGCGAACGTAGCCTCGCGGACAATGAGGCCAAGGCCGTCGCCCGCATGCTGCGCGTCAGCCCGCAGAAGCTCAACCTGGTGGCGCAGCTGATCCGCGGCCGCAAGGCTTCGGCTGCGCTGGCCGATCTGCAGTTCTCGCGCAAGCGGATCGCGGTCGACGTCAAGAAGTGCCTGGAATCGGCGATCGCGAATGCCGAGAACAACCATGACCTCGAAGTCGACGACCTCGTCGTCGCCGAGGCGCATGTCGGCAACGGCATCGTGATGAAGCGCTTTGCGCCGCGCGGCCGTGGCCGTTCGGGCCGTGTGTACAAACCGTTCTCGCACCTGACCATCGTGGTTCGTCAGGTCGAGGCCGAGGCAAGCGCTTAAGGGCGCAGGAGAAGACGATGGGTCAAAAGATCAATCCAATCGGGCTGCGTCTCGGCATCAACCGGACCTGGGACTCCCGTTGGTTCGCCGGCAAGCAGGAATACGGCAAGCTGCTGCATGAAGACGTCAAGATCCGCGAGATCCTGCACAAGGAGCTCAAGCAGGCGGCCGTGGCGCGCATCGTGATCGAGCGTCCGCACAAGAAGTGCCGCGTGACGATCCATTCGGCGCGACCGGGCGTGGTGATCGGCAAGAAGGGCGCCGATATCGACAAGCTACGCAAGAAGGTCGCCGACATTACCTCGTCGGACGTCGTGATCAACATCGTCGAAATCCGCAAGCCGGAGCTCGATGCGACCCTGGTCGCCGAATCGATCGCCCAGCAGCTCGAGCGCCGCGTCGCATTCCGCCGCGCCATGAAGCGTGCCGTGCAGTCGGCGATGCGCCTCGGTGCCGAAGGCATCCGCATCAACTGCTCGGGCCGTCTCGGCGGCGCCGAAATCGCGCGCATGGAATGGTACCGCGAGGGCCGGGTGCCGCTGCATACGCTGCGCGCCGACATCGATTACGGCGTTGCCACCGCGTTCACGACCTTCGGCACCTGCGGCGTCAAGGTCTGGATCTTCAAGGGCGAGATCCTCGAGCACGATCCGATGGCCCAGGACAAGAAGATGGCCGAAGGCGACAACACCCCGCGTTCGCGCCGCGACGCCGCTTGAGGCAAAGCAGGAATTTGAGGGCTTAAAGCCATGATGCAACCTAAGAAAACGAAGTTCCGGAAGGCGCATAAGGGCCGTATCCACGGCGTTGCGACCTCTGGCGCGACGTTGGCGTTTGGCCAGTTCGGCCTGAAGGCAATGGAGCCTGAGCGCGTCACCGCCCGTCAGATCGAAGCCGCCCGCCGCGCGCTGACCCGTCACATGAAGCGCGCCGGCCGTGTCTGGATCCGTGTGTTCCCCGATGTGCCGGTGTCGAAGAAGCCCGCTGAAGTCCGCATGGGCTCCGGCAAGGGTGCGCCGGAATTGTGGGTGGTCCGGGTCAAACCTGGCCGCGTGATGTTCGAAATCGACGGCGTTACCGTGCAGACCGCAAAGGAAGCGCTCTCACTCGCCGCCGCCAAGCTGCCGATCAAGACGCGCTTCGTTGCGCGCATTGCGGAGTAATCGCCATGGCCGACATGAAAGTTGAAGATATTCGCGCGATGAGCGAAGACCAGCGCGAGGACGCCGTCCTCAACCTGAAGAAGGAGCGCTTCAACCTGCGCTTCCAGCGCGCCACCGGGCAGCTGGAGAACACCTCGCGGATGCGTGAAGCGCGCCGCGATATCGCTCGTATCAAGACCGTCGCTGCCCAGCAGCGCGCCAAGAAGAAGTAAGGGGCCAGCTATGCCGAAACGTACTCTGCAGGGCGTGGTCGTCAGCGACAAGCAAGCCAAGACGGTGGTGGTGCGCGTTGATCGCCGCTTCACCCATCCGATCTACAAGAAGACGATCCGCCGTTCCAAGAACTACCACGCGCATGACGAGGACAACCAGTTCAAGCCGGGTGACATGGTCTGGATCGAGGAATCGAAGCCGATCTCGAAGCTGAAGCGCTGGACCGTGGTCCGGGGCGAACAGAAGAAAACGGCCTGATAACTTCGACTTAGCCGAAGTATTTCAGGGAAATTTTGAGCGCGCTGAAGCGCAGAAAGAGGACGAGGTGCATCAATGATTCAGATGCAGACCAACCTCGACGTGGCCGATAATTCTGGCGCACGCCGTGTCATGTGCATCAAGGTTCTTGGAGGTTCCAAGCGCCGCTATGCCACCGTGGGCGACGTTATCGTTGTGTCGATCAAGGAAGCCATTCCGCGGGGCAAGGTGAAGAAGGGCGACGTGATGAAGGCCGTCGTGGTGCGCGTCCGCAAGGACATCCGCCGCGCCGACGGTTCGGTCATCCGTTTCGACCGCAACGCCGCCGTGCTGATCAACAACCAGTCGGAGCCGGTCGGCACCCGTATCTTCGGGCCGGTGCCGCGCGAGCTTCGCGCCAAGAACCACATGAAGATCATCTCGCTTGCGCCGGAGGTGCTGTGATGGCTGCCAAGATCCGCAAGGGCGACAAGGTGATCGTGCTGACCGGCCGCGACAAGGGTCGTACCGGCGAGGTGTTCGAAGTGCGTCCGGACGAGCACAAGGCTCTCGTGCGCGGCGTCAACATGGTGAAGCGTCACCAGAAGCAGACCCAGTCCCAGGATGGCGGCATCATCTCCAAGGAGATGCCGATCCACCTGTCCAACATTGCGTATGTCGGCAAGGACGGAAAGCCGACCCGCGTTGGGTTCAAGATTCAGGCCGATGGCAAGAAGGTCCGTGTTGCCAAGAGCTCGGGAGCAGAGATCGATGGCTGATACAGCTTATGTGCCGCGCCTGCGCGCGGAGTATGACAAGAATATCCGCGGCTCGATGACCGAGAAGTTCGGTTACGCCAACGTCATGCAGGTTCCGCGCCTGGACAAGGTCGTGCTCAACATGGGCGTCGGCGAGTCCGTCAACGACCGCAAGAAGGCCGAGACCGCCGCTGCCGAGCTGGGCCTGATCGCCGGCCAGAAGGCGATCGTGACCTATTCGCGGGTCGCGATCGCAACCTTCAAGCTGCGCGAGAACCAGCCAATCGGCTGCAAGGTCACGCTGCGCAAGTCCCGCATGTACGAGTTCATCGACCGCCTGGTGAACGTGGCGCTGCCCCGCGTCCGCGACTTCCGCGGCCTGAACCCGAAGAGCTTCGACGGCCGTGGCAACTATTCGCTCGGCATCAAGGAGCACATCATTTTCCCCGAGATCGACTTCGACAAGGTCTCGGAAGCCCGCGGTATGGACATCACGGTCTGCACCACGGCGAAGTCCGACGACGAGGCGCGCGCCTTGTTGACCGCTTTCAATTTCCCGTTCCGGCAGTGAGTAGCTGAACAAAGCCACTCAAACGCGGATACCCAGGAGCCAAGCATGGCAAAGAAGAGTTCGATCGAGAAGAACAACCGGCGCAAGCGGATGGCGAAGAACGCCGCCCCGCGCCGCGAGAAGCTGAAGGCGATCATCGCCGACAAGACCAAGCCGATGGAAGAGCGCTTCGCGGCGACGCTGAAGCTCGCCGAGATGCCGCGCAACTCGTCGCCGACGCGCATCCGTCTGCGTTGCGAGCTCACCGGTCGTCCGCGCTCGAACTATCGCAAGAACAAGCTCTCGCGCATCGCGCTGCGTGAACTCGGCTCCAAGGGCCTGGTTCCCGGGCTCGTGAAGTCGAGCTGGTAAGGAGGGTCGGAACCATGTCTACGCACGATCCGATCTCCGATCTCATCACTCGCATCCGCAACGCGCAGATGCGCTCGAAGTCCAAGGTCTCGACCCCGGGCTCGCGGATGCGCGCCAGCGTGCTCGAGGTGCTGAAGTCCGAGGGTTATATCCGCGGCTACGCCAGCGTCGAGCATGCGTCCGGCCGCAGCGAGCTCGAGATCGAGCTGAAGTATTTCGACGGCGAACCCGTCATCCGCGAGATCGAGCGGGTGTCGAAGCCCGGCCGCCGCGTTTACGCCTCGGTGAAGAACCTGCCGCGGGTGAACAACGGTCTCGGCATTTTGGTGTTGTCGACGCCGAAGGGAATCATGGCTGACCACGAGGCGCGTGAAGCGAACGTGGGCGGCGAAGTTCTCTTCACGGTGTTCTAGTGCGCATTCCGCAAAAGTGGGTACCGGTTTTGCGAAAAGAATGCGCACAGGCTCTTAGTTTGACGCATTTTCTTCGGCGAACCGGCGGCCACTTCGCCGGAAAATGCTAAGGAGAAGGATTTTACGATGTCACGTATCGGCAAGAAGCCGGTGACGATCCCGTCCGGTGTGACGGCGACCGTCGAAGGCCAAACGGTGAAGGTGAAGGGGCCGAAGGGCCAGCTTCAGTTCGTCGTGCATAACGACGTCGAGGTGAAGTTCGAGAACGGCGAGGTCAAGGTTGCCCCGCGCGTCAAGACCAACCGTGCGCAGGCGATGTACGGCACCGCGCGCGCGCAGGTGGCGAGCCTCGTCGAGGGCGTCACCAAGGGCTTCGAGAAGAAGCTCGAGATCACCGGCGTCGGTTACCGCGCCGCGATGCAGGGCAAGAACCTGCAGCTCGCGCTCGGCTACAGCCACGACGTGGTCTACGCGATCCCGGACGGCATCACCATCGCGGTGCCGAAGCCGACCGAGATCACGATCACCGGCAACGATTCCCAGCGCGTCGGCCAGGTCGCCGCCGAGATCCGCGCCTACCGTCCGCCGGAGCCGTACAAGGGCAAGGGCGTGAAGTACGCCAACGAATTCATCTTCCGCAAGGAAGGCAAGAAGAAGTAACGGAGCCGGTCATGTCACTCAAAGTAACGAATGCCCGGCGCAAGCAGCGTGTGCGTATTTCGCTGCGCCGTTCCGCCAACGGCCGTCCGCGGCTGTCGGTGTTCCGCTCGTCCAAGCACATCTACGCCCAGGTCATCGACGACCTGAAGGGCGAGACGCTCGCGTCCGCCTCGTCGCTCGAGAAAGAGATGCGCGACGCCGGCAAGACCGGCGCCGACATCGATGCGGCGAAGGCGGTCGGCAAGCTGCTGGCCGAGCGCGCCGCGCAGAAGGGTGTCAAGGAAGTCGTGTTCGATCGCGGAGCCTACATCTATCACGGGCGCGTCAAGGCGCTCGCGGATGCGGCCCGCGAGGGCGGGCTCAGCTTCTAAACGAATTGAACGATTACAAGGATAGAGGCTCGGGCCTCCTATAGATTGGAAAACACCATGGCAGGTGAACGCGAACGCGGCGGACGCGAACGGAGCAGGGATCGCGAAGAGCGCGACAGCGAGTTCGTCGACAAGCTCGTCCACATCAATCGCGTGGCGAAGGTCGTCAAGGGCGGCAAGCGCTTCGGTTTCGCGGCGCTGGTCGTGATCGGCGATCAGAAGGGCCGGGTCGGTTTCGGCCACGGCAAGGCGCGCGAAGTGCCCGAGGCGATCCGCAAGGCGACCGAATCGGCGAAGCGCAATCTGACCCGGGTTGCCCTGCGTGAAGGCCGCACGCTGCATCACGACATCGCCGGCCGTCACGGCGCCGGCCGCGTCTATCTGCGTGCCGCTCCGGCCGGTACCGGCATCATCGCCGGCGGTCCGATGCGCGCGGTGTTCGAGACGCTCGGCATCCAGGACGTCGTGGCGAAGTCGATCGGCTCGTCGAATCCCTACAACATGGTTCGCGCCACCTTCGACGCGCTGAAGCACCAGGATTCGCCGCGCTCGGTGGCCGCCCGCCGCAACATCAAGGTCTCCACCCTGCAGTCGCGCCGCGTCGGCGGCGACGCCGAAGTGGTGGCGGAATAAGCAAACAGGCGCGTTCTCGGCGCTTTCTGGAGTTATTGTCATGGCCAAGGCCGCAAAGATGATCAAGGTCGAGCAGATCGGCAGCGCAATCCGCCGCCATCACTCGCAGCGCGAGACGCTGATCGGCCTCAAGCTCAACAAGATCGGCCGGGTAACCGAGCTGCAGGACACTCCTGCTGTTCGCGGCATGATCGCGAAAGTTCAACATCTCGTCCGCGTCGTCGACGAGAAATAAGGAGACAGGGCGATGAAGCTCAGCGATATCGCCGACAATGCCGGCTCGCGCAAAAAGCGTATGCGCGTCGGCCGTGGCATCGGTTCGGGCAAGGGCAAGCAGGCGGGCCGCGGCGGCAAGGGCCAGACCGCGCGTTCGGGTGTCCGCATCAAGGGTTTCGAAGGCGGCCAGATGCCGGTGCATCGTCGTCTACCGAAGCGCGGCTTCAACAACATCTTCCGGCTCGATTTTGCCGAGATCAATCTCGACCGTCTGCAGGATGCGATCGACAGCAAGCTGGTCGACGTGTCGGCGACCGTGAATGCCGAATCGCTGGTCAAGGCCGGCGTGCTACGCCGCGCCAAGGACGGCCTGCGGCTGCTCGGCCGTGGCGAGATCAAGGCCAAGCTGACGATCGAGGTGCACGGCGCCTCCAAGTCGGCCATTGAAGCGGTCGAAAAGGCCGGCGGCTCGGTCAAGGTCTTGGCCCCCGCCAAGAAGGAAGACGGCGAGGCTGCGTAACATCTGCGTCATTGCCCGCCGCGAGCGGGCAATCCGCGGATCGAACGATGGACTTATCGAGGCCTAGCACCAGATAATGTCCGGCATCTGCCGATTGCCCCGGTGAGGGGAATCGGCGAAGGGGCTCCGGGAGAAAGCCGAACATGGTCTCAGCAGCCGAACAACTTGCAGCAAATCTCAATTTCGGAGCGCTGGCGAAGGCCGACGAGCTGAAGAAGCGCATCTGGTTTACACTGGGTGCGCTGCTTGTTTATCGGCTGGGTACCTACATCCCGCTGCCCGGCATCGACCCCAACATCTGGGAGCAGGTGTTCCGCACCCAGGCGGGCGGCATCCTCGGCATGTTCAACATGTTTGCCGGTGGCGGCATCCACCGCATGGCGATCTTCGCGCTGAACATCATGCCGTACATCTCGGCATCGATCATCATACAGCTCCTGACGACGGTTTCGCCGCAGCTCGAAGCGCTGAAGAAGGAAGGCGAGGCGGGCCGCAAGACGCTGAACCAGTACACGCGTTATCTGACCGTGATCCTGGCCGCATTCCAGTCCTACGGCATCGCCGTCGGTCTCGAAGGCGCCGGCAACGTCGTCAGCGATCCCGGCCTGTTCTTCCGCGTCTCGACCGCGATCACGCTGACCGGCGGCACCATGTTCCTGATGTGGCTCGGCGAGCAGATCACCTCGCGCGGCATCGGCAACGGCATTTCGCTGATCATCCTGTCCGGCATCGTCGCCGAGCTGCCCTCGGCGCTCGCCAACATGCTGGAACTCGGCCGCCAGGGCGCGATGTCGACCGGCCTGATCCTGATCGTCATCCTGATGGCGGTCGCCGTGATCGCCTTCATCGTGTTCATGGAGCGGGCCCAGCGCCGGCTCCTGATCCAGTATCCAAAGCGCCAGGTCGGCAACAAGATGTTCGAGGGCCAGTCCTCGCATCTGCCGCTCAAGCTCAACACCTCGGGGGTGATTCCGCCGATCTTCGCGTCGTCGCTGCTGCTGCTGCCGACCACGGTCGCGAACTTCAACGCCGGCAAGGGCCCGGAGTGGTTCCAGTGGATCACCACCCAGCTCGCCCACGGCCGTCCGCTGTTCCTGATTCTCTATCTCGCCCTGATCGTGTTCTTCGCGTTCTTCTACACCGCGATCGTGTTCAACCCGACCGAGACTGCCGACAATCTGAAGAAGCATGGTGGCTTCATCCCGGGTATCCGTCCTGGCGAGCGCACCGCCGAATACATCGACTATGTGCTGTCGCGCATCACGGTGCTCGGCGCGATTTACCTGGCGATCGTCTGTCTGATTCCGGAAATTCTGATTTCCTACGCCTCGGTGCCGTTCTACTTTGGCGGCACTTCGCTCTTGATCGTCGTCAGCGTGACGATGGATACGGTGGCGCAGGTTCAGGGCTATCTGCTCGCTCACCAGTATGAGGGGCTGATCAGGAAGTCGAAGCTCAGGGGGCGCCGCCGCTAATCGCGGCGGCTCCAAATTCAAAAATACGGGTGTGCGGATCTCGCTCACCGAGCCGGGGGGCGACTAAAGTCATGAGATTGATCCTTTTGGGGCCGCCCGGCTCGGGCAAGGGCACCCAGGCACAGCGGCTGGTCCACAAGCACGGCATTGTTCAGCTCTCGACCGGCGAAATGCTGCGCGCTGCGGTCGCTGCCGGTACGCCGATCGGCTTGCAGGCCAAGGAGATCATGGCGAACGGTGGCCTGGTGCCCGACGAGGTCGTGGTGGGAATCATCGCCGACCGCATCGAACAGCCCGACGCCAAGAAGGGCTTTATCCTCGACGGCTTCCCGCGCACCGTTCCGCAGGCCGAGGCCCTCGACGAGCTCCTGAAGAAGAGGCACCTCAAGCTCGATGCCGTCATCGAATTGAGGGTCAACGAGAGCGCGTTGCTCGCGCGTGTCGAGAAGCGCGCCGAGGAGACCCGGGCGCGCGGTGAAGAGGTCCGGCTCGACGACACGCCGGAAGTGCTGACCAAACGCTTGGCCCAGTACCGTTCGATGACGGAGCCGCTGATTCACTACTATTCCGAGCGGCGCAAGCTTTTGACCGTCGATGGCATGATGACCATCGAGCACGTCACCCGCGAGATCAACCGAATCCTCGGCGCCATCGGCGCACTGGAACCAAAGGACGACGAGTCGGCCAAGAAGCCCGCCAAATCGGCCCAAAAGACCCCAAAAGTGGCAAAAAAAGCCACAAAACTGGCTCTCGGGGTCGCCAAAGTGGCTTCCAGGGCCAAGGCCGCCAGGAAATCGGTCAAGAAGGCCGCCAAGGCCCTTAAGGCCCCGACTGCCCGGAAAGCAGCAAAAGCCGCCAAAAAGCCTGCAAAAAAGCTCACGAAAAAGCGAGCTAAGCGTTAGCAGAGGTTGACGAAACCGACATGAATCCTTTAATAAGCCCCGCATCCAAGTCGGATAGTTACATGACGATGCCGGGCCCCGAAGGATATCAAGGGGAGGGCGTCGTGTTCGCGTTTGCGGACACTTGCCCGAGATAGCAAGAACTTGAGAAGCCCGAATCCTTAAGGGATCGGCGACAGGAGAGAAGTCCGTGGCCCGTATTGCCGGCGTGAACATTCCTACCAACAAGCGCGCGCTGATCGCGCTTCAGTACATCCATGGCATCGGCCAGAAGAACGCGGCCGACATCATGGAGAAGGTCAAGATTCCGCTGGACCGTCGCGTCAACCAGTTGACCGACCAGGAAGTCCTGCAGATCCGCGAAGTCATCGACCGCGACTATCTGGTCGAGGGCGACCTCCGTCGTGAGGTCGGCATCAACATCAAGCGGCTGATGGACCTCGGCTGCTATCGCGGTCTGCGTCATCGCCGCGGTCTGCCGGTGCGCGGCCAGCGTACCCACACCAATGCGCGTACGCGCAAGGGTCCGGCCAAGGCGATCGCCGGCAAGAAGAAGTAATTAAGCGAATAGCGAATAGGCGATGGCGAATAGTTTCTATTCGCCACTCGCCATTCGCTTCTCGCTTTTTAGGTGTAGCCGCTGGCACTACGGCGGCGTCGAGATCACAGGAAAGGTTTGAAATGGGCAAGGACGCCACCCGTATACGTCGTCGCGAACGCAAGAACATCGCCTCCGGCGTCGCGCACGTGAATTCGTCGTTCAACAACACGACCATCACCATCACCGACGCGCAGGGCAACACGATCGCCTGGTCGTCGGCCGGCACGATGGGCTTCAAGGGCTCGCGCAAGTCGACCCCCTATGCCGCGCAGGTCGCGGCCGAAGACGTCTCCAAGAAGGCGCAGGAACACGGTATGCGCACGCTGGAGGTTGAAGTGGCCGGCCCGGGTTCGGGCCGCGAATCGGCGCTTCGTGCGCTGCAGGCTGCGGGCTTCACCGTCACCTCGATCCGCGACGTGACCACGATCCCGCACAATGGCTGCCGTCCGCGCAAGCGCCGGCGCGTTTGATTGAAGTCGCGGGCGGCATGGCCGCTCGCGATTGTTTTTGGAATTGACCGCGCGGACTGTTCCGCGATCTCCAACGCCAGCTGCGGCCATTCGACCGGCCCAAAGGACTGGCAAAGGGTGAACCAGTGACGATCCAGAAAAATTGGCAAGAACTCATTCGACCGAACAAGCTGCAGGTAACGCCGGGCTCGGACGCGAGCCGGTTTGCCACCGTCGTCGCCGAGCCGCTCGAGCGCGGCTTCGGCCAGACCCTCGGCAATGCGCTGCGCCGCATCCTGCTGTCCTCGCTGCAGGGCGCAGCGGTGCAGTCGGTGCATATCGATGGCGTGCTGCACGAGTTCTCCTCGATCGCTGGCGTCCGTGAGGACGTCACCGACATCGTGCTCAACATCAAGGACATCGCGATCAAGATGCAGGGCGAAGGCCCGAAGCGCATGGTCGTGAAGAAGCAGGGTCCGGGCGCCGTCACCGCCGGTGACATTCAGACCGTCGGCGACGTCGTGGTGCTCAACCCCGACCTGCAGATCTGCACGCTGGACGACGGTGCCGAGATCCGCATGGAATTCACGGTCGCGACCGGCAAGGGCTATGTTGCCGCCGAGCGCAACCGTCCTGAGGATGCGCCGATCGGCCTGATCCCGGTCGACAGCCTGTTCTCGCCGGTCCGCAAGGTCTCCTACAAGGTCGAGAATACCCGTGAGGGCCAGATCCTCGATTACGACAAGCTGACCATGACGATCGAGACCAACGGCGCGATCACGCCGGATGATGCCGTCGCCTACGCCGCGCGCATCCTGCAGGATCAGCTCAACGTGTTCGTCAACTTCGAAGAGCCGCGCAAGGAAGTCGCGCAGGAGATCATCCCCGATCTCGCCTTCAACCCGGCGTTCCTCAAGAAGGTCGACGAGCTCGAGCTGTCGGTGCGTTCGGCAAACTGCCTGAAGAACGACAACATCGTTTACATCGGCGATCTCGTGCAGAAGTCGGAAGCGGAAATGCTCCGCACCCCGAACTTCGGCCGCAAGTCGCTGAACGAGATCAAGGAAGTGCTGGCCCAGATGGGTCTGCATCTCGGCATGGAAGTGCCGGGCTGGCCGCCGGAGAACATCGACGAGCTCGCCAAGCGCTTCGAGGATCACTACTGAGCGAATAGGGAGTGGCGAATAGCGAATAGACGACGACGCGCTATTCACCATTCGCTGCTCGCTACCTTGGGCGAACGCAGGCAGCCCACCTGAGCAACATGTCCGACGAACCGTCGCGGCAGATATACTTTAAGGAATAGACTATGCGTCACGGCAAGGTTCATCGAAAGCTCAACCGCACGGCCGAGCATCGCCGCGCGATGTTCGCCAATATGTGCGCCGCGCTGATCAAGCACGAGCAGATCGTCACCACGCTGCCGAAGGCCAAGGAGCTGCGGCCGATCGTCGAGAAGCTCGTCACCCTCGGCAAGAAGGGCGGTCTCGCCATGCGCCGCCAGGCCATCTCCGAGATGCGCGACAAGGATCAGGTCAAGAAGCTGTTCGACACCCTGGCGCCCCGCTACAAGGACCGCCAGGGCGGCTACACCCGCATCATCAAGGCCGGCTTCCGCTACGGCGACAACGCGGCGATGGCCGTGATCGAGTTCGTCGACCGCGACGTCGATGCCAAGGGCCAGGACTCCGGCCCGGTGCAGGAAAGGGAAGCCGAGGCGGCGTAAGCCGTTCTCGAGCCAGGTTTCGAAAACGGCGCCTTCGGGGCGCCGTTTTATTTTGTGCGTCACTGAGCGCATGGCTCCAGCCCGTCGTTGCGAGCCACCGGGCCGCGCGAATGCGCGTCCGATGACAGGCTCCGTGAAGCAATCCATAGTGCCGCTCGCCGTGACATGGATTGCTTCGTCGCTCGGGCTCCTCGAAATGACGGCTCACCCCGCCCGGATGGTGGCGATGAAATTGTCGAGCTCCTGCTTGAGACGGTTGTTGCCGTCCGACAGCAGTCTCGCCGACCTCAGGACCAGAGACGAGGCGCCGCCGGTCCGCGAGGCGCCGCTTGCCACTTCTCCGATGCTGACGGCCACCTGGGACGTTCGTTCCGACGCGATCTGAACGTTTTCGGCAATGCTGCGTGTCGCGCGGCCTTGTTCCTCAATGCCACGCGCAACGTGTGAGGCGATCTCGGAGATCCGGCGGATGATGCCGGCGATATCGCTGATCGCACCGGCGGACTCTTTTGTTGCGGCCTGCATGCCAGTGATCTGCTCGCGAATGTCCTCGGTGGCCTCCGCGGTCTGCCTGGCAAGCGTCTTGACCTCTTGGGCAACCACGGCGAAGCCCGCACCCGCCGTTCCGGCCCAGGCGGCCTCGATTGTTGCGTTGAGAGCGAGCAGGTTGGTCTGCCGCGCGATCGTCGCGATCAGCTGCACCACGTTGCCGATACGGTCGGCAGCGGAGGCCAGCTGCGCCATCCGGTCGTCGGTCTGCTTCGCTTGCCGAACGGCTTCGCTGGCGATGCCGGCCGATTCCTCCACCTGGCGTCCGATTTCAGACGCGGAGGCGATCATCTGCTCGGTAGCGGCCGCAACGCGCCTGACATTGTCGGAGGCTTCTTCGGAGGCCGCCGCGACAGTCGCTGACATGCCTTGTGTTTGATGGGCGGTGTCACTCAGGTCGCGGGCGGAGGCGGCGAGTTCGCCCGATGCCGCCGAAACCGTATCGATGACGCTGCCGGCGCTGGCCTCGAATGCTTCGGCCAGCCGCGCGAGCTCGGATTTGTGCCGATCGGCCGCGCGACGGTCTTCCTCCAGTCTGGCGTCGAGCTCGAGCCGCGCCTTTTCCATGGCCTTGATCTTGAAGCTTTCCACCGCCCGCGCCATGTTGCCGATCTCGTCGGTGCGCTCCAGGCCGGGCAGGACGATGTCAAATTGTCCTTCAGCCAATTGGCGCATTGCAGCGCTCATCCGGCTGATGAGGCCCGCGACGCGCCGGCCGAAGAACACAGCGAGCAGCGTGAGGGCGACTGCGACGAGGCCGATCAGCCAGGCGAAAGTCTGCCTGAACTCCTCGGCCTTGCGCTGTGCGCTCTCGGCACGGGCGTTGGCTGCCTCGGCGGCCTTGATCAGCGCCGGCCGGGTCCGGTCGAAGATCTGATAGAGGTCGTCCATCTGATCGTCGAGCGTCTGTCGCGAGACGAGGAAGCCGGCGAAGGCAAGCTTGTAGGATCGTGCAAGCGCAAGGAGTTCGGATTTCAGCTCCGCGCCCACCGCAGACTGGGCCAGCACCGTTTCGAAGTCCGATTCGCGCTCATTGAGCTGGTCGCCAAATCGCTCCTCGCCGCTCAGCATGAAGTCCTTCTCGTGACGGCGCATCGTCAGCAGGAGGACGGTCAGGCGTGGCTGGTCGATCTGTCCCAATCTGGCTTCGAACTGCTGAACCGCGCTGCGCAACTTTCCCTGCAGGCCATCGCTCTGGCTCAACCCCAGTACGCGTTGGGCGCCGACGATGTTCTGGAACCGGGTCGCATAGAGATTGATCCCACTGCGAAGCGATGCGACCTGCCGAATCGGATCGCCTTCCGGCGCTGTCATCGCGAAAGCGTCGAGCTTGTCGAGCAGCGCGACCTCGTCTGCAATGCGATTGGCGAGCTTCTTTGCCAGTGCTTCATCGCGCGACCTCAGGAATTTGGCGGCGATCTGCTGCGTCTCCAGGAAGCTGTCGGACAGCTCGGACAGCTGCGTCCTGAAGCGCATGCTGTCATCCGAATCGCGCTGGACGCGCGCCGCGTAATCAAGGCCGCCGAGACAGGTTGCGCTGACGATGGCAACCCCGCCAATGCCGAGCATCCCAATCTGGGTTCGGAGGCCCGGACGGAATCGCTTCAGAATGATGGCGCCGAGTTGTTTCACCCTGGAAATTGCGAACATCTGATGCATTCCTGTCGGCGAACCTCCGGGCGTCGTTATCACTGGAGAGGAGATCAGTGTCCGGTTGTCATTGGTGGCGACGGTTACAGCCGTTGCATTGACAATCTGTGAAAGCGGTCAGCACGATGTTTGATGTGACGAATAGATGAAGACCGGCGCTCGCTCATGGGCGTTGAAATGTTGGTTGGCGCCCCAAATATGACGGTGAAGCATAGACAGGAGACTTCCCATGAAAATCGACCTTTCCGGAAAGACCGCGCTCGTCACGGGCTCGACTGCGGGCATCGGCAACGCCATTGCAAAGGGACTGGCTGCGACCGGGGCGGAGGTCGTGATCAACGGCCGCAGTCAGGCCAAGGTCGATGCGGCTGTTGCGGTAATCGCAAAGGCGGTGCCTGGCAGCAAGGTGCGCGGCATTGCCGCTGACGTCTCCACCGCCGCCGGCTGCAAGGCACTCGTCGCGGCACTGCCGGAGGTCGACATCCTCGTCAACAATGCCGGCATCTTCGAGCCAAAGGATTTCTTCGAGATTCCCGACGAGGACTGGAGCCGGTTTTTCGAGGTCAACGTGATGTCGGGCGTGCGGCTGTCGCGCAGCTACATGCAGGGCATGCTGAAGCGCAATTGGGGCCGTATCGTCTTCATCTCCTCGGAGTCCGGCCTCAACATCCCGACCGAGATGATCCACTACGGCATGACCAAGACCGCGCAGCTTGCGATCGCACGCGGGCTCGCGCAATTGACCCGCGGCACCGCGGTGACCGTGAATTCGGTACTGCCGGGCCCAACGATGTCGGAGGGCGTGGAGACTTTCGTCAAGGATCTCGCCAGGCAGAACGGCCAGTCGGTGGAGGAGGCGGCGACCAACTTCGTCAAACAGCATCGGCCGAGTTCGCTGCTGCAGCGCTTCGCCAGCACCGAGGAGATTGCCAACCTCGTGGTCTATGTCTGCTCGAAGGAGGCCTCAGCGACCAACGGCGCCGCGCTGCGCGCCGAAGGTGGCATCGTCAACACGATTGCATGAGGTACCCCCATGTCGGCCTATGTGATTTCCGAAGTGGAGGTGCGGGACGCGGCGGGCTTCGAGGCCTACCGCACCCTGGCCGCCAGGACCATCGCGCAATATGGCGGGCATTATCTCGTGCGCGGCGGCGCCGCTGACGTGGCCGAAGGCGGACCGCCGCCGAAGAACATCATCATCGTCGAATTTCCGTCGATGGCACGCCTGCGCGAGTGGTACGCGTCGCCGGAATATGCCGAGGCGCTGAAGCATCGGCGAACCGCCTTGGACCGCCGGCTGATTTTCGTCGAGGGCGTGCCGCCCCACGCGTAAAGCCGTCGGGTGGGCAAAGCCAACGGGTCGCGCGAATGCGCGCCGACAGGCTCCGCGTGCCCAACGCGCCTTGCGCTGCTCTTGACGGTGGGTACGGCGCTTCGCGCCTTTGCCTACCCTACGCATCGAGGGCTACCAGCCCTCCAGCACGATCTTGCCGCGCGACTTGCCTGACTCCAGCAGCGCATGCGCGCGCTTGAGATTGGCGGCGTTGATGGTGCCGAAGGTCTGGTCGAGGGTGGTGCGCAGCACGCCCTTGTCGATGAGGTCGGCGACGTCGTTGAGCAGATGGTTCTGCGCGATCATGTCCGGCGTCTGGAACGACGAGCGCGTGAACATCGATTCCCAGTGCACCGAGACCGCCTTGCCCTTGAATACGGCGACGTTGAATTCCGGCGGATCATCGATCAGGCCGAACTTGCCCTGCGGTGCGATGAAGTCGGCGATCGCCTTGTAGTGCTGGTCGGTGTAGGTGAGGCTGGCGACGAGACCGACCGGCGGCAGCTTCAGTCTGTCGATCTGCTCCTTCATCGGCTTCGAATGATCGATCACGGCGTGGGCGCCGAGATCGAGGCACCATTTCTGTGAGTCCGGCCGCGTCGCGGTTGCAACCACGGTGAGGCCTGTGAGGCGGCGCGCGAGCTGGATCAGGATCGAGCCGACACCGCCGGCGCCGCCGGTGATCAGGAGCGTGCGCGGGTCGAGGCTCTTGCCGGGCACGGCGCCGAGCCGGTCGAACAGCAACTCCCAGGCGGTGATCGAGGTCAGCGGAAGTGCGGCGGCCTGGGCAAACGACAGCGATGCCGGTTTCTTCCCGACGATGCGCTCATCGACCAGATGAAACTCCGAATTGGTGCCCTGGCGCTGGATCGAGCCGGCATAGAACACCTCGTCGCCCGGCTTGAACAGGTTGACGTCGGGACCGACAGCGTCGACCACGCCGGCCGCATCGAAGCCGAGGATCTTGTATTCGCCCTCCGGCGGCGTGGCGCGCTTGCGGACCTTGTAGTCGACCGGGTTGGCCGAGATGGCCTTCACGGCAACCCTGACGTCGCGGCCCTTCGGCTCGGGTTTGGCGATCTCGAAATCAACAAGCGACTCCGCTGCCTCGATCGGCAGCGCTTTTTGGTATCCGACGGCCTTCATGCCTTGTCTCCATGGTGGCGGCGATTGCCTGCCATCTAACTTGCTCGCTGGCCTCAATTTGGCAAGTACTGTACGTTTGGGGAACTAGTCCCCATTTTGATACTATTGGGAAAATATCGATGAAGCGGCAGAATTTTGCGCGTCGTCCGGGGTGCGCGGTCGAGGCGGCGCTCGACCTGATCGACGGCAAATGGAAGGGCGTGATTTTGTTTCATCTGCAGGCTGGCACCCAGCGCTTCGGCGAGCTGCGGCGGCGGATGCCCGGCATCACCCAGCGCATGCTGACCAAGCAGCTGCGCGCGCTTGAGGACGACAAGCTTGTGATCCGCAAGGTCTATGCCGAGGTGCCGCCGCGGGTCGAATACACCCTGTCCGAGCTCGGCGAGAGCCTGCGCCCGGTGATCGACATCCTGAAAGCCTGGGGCGAGAACCACCAGGAAGGTCTATCCTGCGCGCCGGCGCCGGAGGTTGTGCGGAAGCCGAAGCGCGCGGCCTGAGCCGCGCGATGCAATCGTGAAGCGAGGCCGGGAGCGGATGCGGCTCCCGGCCTTGTCGTCACCAGGCCACCTGCGTGCGCATCGCGATCGCGTCGAATCTCGAGCCCGCATTGAGGGCCGAGACCGCCGAAGCCTGCTTGGAGATGTCGCCATGCAGGTAATCCAGCATGAAGCGGACGTTGTTGTTGACGTACCAGTTCAGGGCGAGGGTGTAGACATTCTGCCGTCCACCCGCGACGCCAGCCGCCGTCGCGAGCTGATCGTTGAGGTTCATCTGGCTGAAGCGTCCGGCGATTTCCCAGGCACCCCAGCCGCCGCCGGCGAGCGAGAACGGATTCGCCGGCTTGACCCCGCCATAGGCGGCGTTCCCCGCATTGTAGGCATGGGTCTCGCCGGTCAGCACGTAGCCGACTTGCGCGTAGCCGCCGTCGAACTTCAGGCTCGACGCGCCAATCGGTGGCAGCCCGGTATTCGCCGTGCGGTCGACGTTGAACCAGTAGTACTCGCCCTGCGCGATGAGCGGGCCGTAGGTCGCCGCCGCTTCGACGCCGTAGACCTGTGCCCCCGAGACGTTGGCGATCGCGCCGGTCGATATCAGTGTCGTCGGGTCGATGCGCAACTCGGGCCGGTCGCTGAGCGTCAGCGTTTGCGCCTGCGTCAGCTGATTGCGCGGCGGCTGGATCAGCCACTCCGCATCAGCGCCGATATGCACCGAGTAATCCCTGCCGCTGATCGGGTTGCCGGCGATACGGGCGACCGCGCCATATTGCTCGGACGTCCCGGCCGGCGCGGCACTGGACGCGGAGTGGATCGCACCCGAGGTCGGTCCGGTGACGTAGCCGCCGAGCCAAAGCTGATCGTTCCACCAGCGGGTGCCGGCCGCCGAACGGAAGTCACCGGCCGCGATGTTTTGTGCGACGATGCCAGCCGAAGCGCGCTCCATGAACAGGATGTCGTTGGAGCTGGTGGATTCGTCCATCGTCCAGGTCAGGTCCATGACGCCGCCTTCGATCGCCATCTTGCCGCCGAACGGCCTGAAGCCGGTGTAGCTCAGATAGGCGTTTTCGATGCCGGAGGTGCCGCCGCCCGGCAGTGATCCCGGCGCCGTGCCGCCGAAGCCGTCGGACGAGCCGCCGAAGTCGTAGATCAGCGCAAAATTCCAGTCGCCGAGGAATTTGCCGACGATGCCGATGCGCGCACGGCGCAGATTTTCGCCGCTGTCGAGCTTTTGCGGCGACGTCGCCGCCGTGTCGGGACGATAATTGTAACCACCGACATCGAAGTGAATCCGCCCCGTGATTGCGATGCAGTTCTGGTCGTCCGCCGTGCAGATCGTCGGCCGGTTGTTCGGCATCGACACCACGACACCGGAAGCCACGACCGGACCCTTGACCGGAAGGGCCGCGTGGTTTGCGACGCTCGACGCCTTGGCATCGGCGGCCCTTGCGTGCGCGTTTGCAGACGCCGCGGTCGCGGCATTCGTATCGCTCTGCTTCTGCAGCTTGTCGAGCTTTTGTTCGAGCATGTGAAGCTGCTGCTTCAACAGCGCGATCTCCGCATCACTGCCTTCCGAATGTGCCGGCGAGGCAGCGAGCGCACCTGCGATTCCGATGGCAATTGCACCCAGTTTTTTCGCACCCATTTGCGCACCCCTGTATTGCTTGAAGTCCCCACTCACTGCCACTCGAATCGTAGAAGTCTATCGTGACTGATGCACGACAGCGATAGCCCTCCGGAGGATCACCCTTCCCCTGTTGCAACCCGGCAACAAGCGGAGCGGCGAAGTGAGATGATAAGCATCATAAAAGTCCGGAGGCGGGCTTCAAAGCACCGGCGGCGGGTTTTGCACTGGCGTGATCGGGGCGTCCTTATTCGCGCGGATACCCTTCAATTGCCCCGCGAACGGTCCTATATTTCGGCGTTTCCTACGAGAGGTGAGAATGCCCCGATTGATCCGCTTTGCCGCAATTCCTGTGCTCTGCACGCTGGCAGTCGCAGGAAGCCTTTGCCAGGCCCAGGCGCAGGACCGCCGCGTGCCGGCCTCGCAGGCGGAGTTGCAACTGTCCTATGCGCCGATCGTGCAGCGGGTTCAGCCGGCGGTGGTCAATGTCTACGCCGCCAAGACCGTCCAGAACCGCAATCCGCTGCTGGACGACCCGATCTTCCGCCGCTTCTTCGGCGTCCCGGGCCAGCAGCCGGAGCAGATGCAGCGTTCGCTCGGCTCCGGCGTCATGGTCGATCCGTCCGGCCTGGTGGTGACCAACAATCACGTGATCGAGGGTGCCGACCAGGTCAAGGTCTCGCTCGCCGACAAGCGCGAATACGAGGCCGAGATCGTGCTGAAGGACAGCCGCACCGACCTTGCGGTGCTCCGGCTGAAGGACACCAACAAGGAGAAGTTCGCAACCCTCGACTTCGCCAATTCCGACGGGCTGCAGGTCGGCGACGTCGTGCTCGCGATCGGCAATCCGTTCGGTGTCGGCCAGACCGTCACCCACGGCATCATCTCGGCACTGGCGCGCACCCAGGTCGGCATCACCGATTATCAGTTCTTCATCCAGACCGACGCCGCGATCAATCCCGGCAATTCCGGCGGCGCGCTGGTCGACATGACCGGCCGGCTCGCCGGCATCAACACCGCGATCTTCTCGCGCTCCGGCGGCTCGCAGGGCATCGGCTTTGCGATCCCGGCCAACATGGTGCGTGTCGTGGTCGCCTCCGCCAAGAGCGGCGGCAAGGCGGTGAAGCGGCCATGGCTCGGCGCGCGCCTCCAGGCGGTGACGCCCGAGATCGCCGAGACGCTGGGGCTGAAGCTGCCGAGCGGCGCGCTGGTCGCCAATGTCGCGCCGCACAGCCCGGCGGCCAAGGCCGGACTGAAGCTCTCCGACCTGATTGTCGCGATCGATGGCACGCCAATCGACGATCCCAACGCGTTCGACTACCGCTTCGCGACCCGTCCGCTCGGTGGCACCGCCCAGATCGACGTGCAGCGCGGCGGCAAGGACGTGAAGCTCACGGTGGCGCTGGAGACCGCGCCCGATACTGATCGCGATGAGATCGTGCTGACCGCGCGATCGCCGTTCCAGGGCGCCAAGGTCGCCAACATCTCGCCGGCGCTTGCCGATGAGCTGCACCTCGACGCCGGCGCCGAGGGGGTCGTGGTGACTGATCTTGCCGATGACGGCTCGGCGGCCAGTGTCGGCTTCCAGAAGGGCGACATCATCCTTGCGGTCAACAACCAGAAGATCGAACGGACCAGCGATCTCGACAAGGTATCGAAGACCGGGACGCGGGTCTGGCGGATCACCCTGGTGCGCGGCGGCCAGCAGATCAACGTGACGCTCGGCGGATGAGCCCCAAGTGAGCCCCAAGAAACCGCGCGACGCCAACAACCTGTTTGCCGCGGCGGGAATGGACCAGGACGCGCCGCACCCGCTGCCGGACCGGCTGCGCCCGCGTTCGCTCGCCGATGTCGTCGGCCAGGATCACATCCTCGGCCCTGACGGCGCGCTGACCCGGATGCTGGAGACCCGCACGCTAGGCTCACTGGTGTTCTGGGGACCTCCGGGCACCGGCAAGACCACGGTGGCGCGGCTGCTGGCCGACGCGACCGAGCTGCATTTCGAACAGATTTCGGCGGTGTTCTCTGGCGTTGCCGACCTCAAGAAGGTGTTCGACGCCGCGCGCGCCCGCCGCGAGACCGGCAAGGGCACGCTGCTGTTTGTCGACGAGGTGCATCGCTTCAACCGCGCGCAGCAGGATTCTTTCCTGCCTGTGATGGAGGACGGCACGGTGGTGCTGGTCGGCGCCACCACCGAAAATCCGTCCTTCGAGCTCAACGCGGCGCTATTGTCGCGCGCCCGGGTGCTGGTGTTTCACTCGCTCGATTCAGCCGCGATCGAGAAGCTGTTCGCCAATGCCGAGAAGATCGAGGGCAGGGCGCTGCCGCTCGATGCGGAAGCACGCGCCGTGCTGGTGCGGATGGCCGATGGCGACGGCCGCGCGTCGCTGACCTTGGCCGAAGAGGTCTGGCGTGCCGCGCGCAAGGACGAAGTCTTCAACGCCGTGCAGTTGCAGGACATCCTGCAACGCCGCGCGCCGATCTACGACAAGTCGGCGGACGGTCATTACAACCTGATCTCGGCACTGCATAAGTCGGTGCGCGGTTCCGATCCCGACGCCGCGCTGTACTATCTCGCCCGCATGTTCGATGCCGGCGAGGATCCGCTGTTCCTGGCGCGGCGTGTGGTGCGCATGGCGGTGGAGGACATCGGGCTGGCCGATCCGCAGGCGCTGGCGATCTGCAACGCTGCCAAGGATGCCTATGACTTCCTCGGTTCGCCGGAGGGCGAACTGGCGATCGCGCAGGCCGTGATTTATCTCGCCACCGCGCCGAAATCGAACGCGGCCTACACCGCGTTTGGCGCTGCGATGCAGGCGGCAAAGCAGAACGGCTCGCTGCTGCCGCCGAAGCACATCCTGAATTCGCCGACCAAGCTGATGAAGTCGGAAGGCTACGGCTCGGGCTATCAATACGACCACGACATGCCTGACGCGTTCTCCGGCCAGGATTATTTCCCGGAAGCGCTGGGACGCCAGACCTTCTACGATCCGCCCGACCGCGGTTTTGAACGCGAGATCCGCAAGCGGCTGGACTACTGGGCCAAGCTGCGGGCGCAGCGCGGAGACGGCTGACATCTCCCTGAAATAGCGGTGTGATGTTCGCGCTTGTTCCGAGTGCTGCCATTCCGAGCCAGCCGGCTACTTTCCGGTCCTGATGAAATCCAGCACCTCGTCGGTCAACCGCGTGTCCGACGTGTTGATCGAATAGACCTCCGAGATGTGGCTGTGCTGCGGCAGCATGAAGCTGCGCACGCAGCCGCTCGGCCGCTTGCAGGTGGCCTGCTTCAACAGCTCGAATTGCTCGACGAAACGCGGCGGGTCGAGCTCGGCCGCGGTGACCAGCAGTGGGATCGGGCTTGCGACCAGGCCTTGCAGCGAGGAGCGTTCGGCATAGCGCGAAGGGTCGGAGCCATAATAGACGAGTTCGGCGGAGCCGACCGGAGACGCCGTCAGATCATAGATGCCGGAGACCATGATCGCGCCGGCAAGCCCGCCGCCCTTCACCTTGTGGAATTCGGGGTGGGAGACGTAGCTTGCAACATGGACAGCGCCGGCCGACTGGCCCATCAGGAAGATGCGCGCAGGATCGCCGCCGCGCGCGCCGATCGTCTCCGACACCCATTGCACGACCGCGCCCACGTCCTCTGCGCCGGCCGGCCACGGGAAGGCCGGCGCCAGCCGATAGGTGGCGTTGACGCCGACAAATCCGCTCTTCACCGCCCACAGCATGATGTTGTCGTAGAACGGGCTGCCGGGGTTGCGCTTGTTGCCCGCGACGAAACCGCCGCCATGGATGTAGATCAGCACCGGCCGCGCCGATGAAGCGGCCTCCGGCGTAAAGAGGTCAAGCAGGTGGCGATCGGCGGGGCCATATTTGACGTCGCGCTCGACCTTGACGCCTTGATAGGGCTCCTTCTGCTGCAACGGTGCGTAGAGCGCAGCCGTCTTCGGCATGTCGATGACGCGGCCGAGTTCCAGGAGCTTCCACGCCAGGTCCTCCGGCATCGGACTCTGCTGCGCGAAAGCGGAGCCCGTGATCATCAGTACCGCTGCCAGAGCCGATATCGCCAGTCTCATCAGATATCTCCGTCGCGTACCTGGTCCAACATGGCCGATGTCGCATGCGATTTGTACAGATTCTTCCGCGAGGTGCCGGTCAGTTACTCTTTACGTAAGCCGTAAATCTTGATAGATGTGGAAATCGTGATTGTCGGCTATCGGGACAAGGTCACCGAACGGTTTGCCTCCGGACGGCACGTCAAGGAGTTCTCGGGTTTCGCCCGGCAGGCCGAGATGCGCCTCGACCGTCTGGAAGCGGCAACCAGACTTGCTGATTTGGCGGCGTTGCCTGGAAATCGATTGGAAGCCCTCAAGGGCGGCCGAGTCGGACAATTTTCGATTCGCATTAACGATCAATGGCGGATCTGCTTCAGGTGGCCCGACGGATCGCCTGGACCCGTCGACGTTGAGATCGTTGATTATCACTGAGAGAAGATCGCCATGTCGCGTACACCGATCCACCCCGGAGAACACCTTGCGGAAGAATTGCGTGAGCTCGGCATGACGGCTGCCGAGCTGTCGCGCCAGATCGATGTTCCGGTGAACCGCATCACCGGGATTATTCATGGTCAGCGCGGCATCACGGCCGACACGGCACTCCGGCTCGGCCATTGGTTTGGCACAGCGCCGCAGTTCTGGATGAATCTGCAGCAGCTTTACGAACTGCGGCTCGCAGAAGAAGAGGTCGGTGCTCAAATATCAGCTTTGCCCCGTCGCGCCGGCCGGTCGTCACCTCGCAAACTGGGAAAAACGGCATGAGCCGCCGCGTCAAGAGACCTCTCCGCCCCGCGGGCGATCGCCCCAAGGGCGCGCGTCCCTATCGCGGTGCGACGGCCGAGCGGGCGTTGCCGCATCGCCCTGGCGGCAAGCCGCCGGCGCCGCGCTTTGCGGCCGCGCCGCCGCGCGCGGCCAAGCCATTCGTGCCGGAGCCCGAAAAGATCGTCGCCGAGCCGCCCCCGTTGCCGACCAAGGTGCAGACCGTGGTGGTGACGGCGGATGAGAACAACATGCGCGTCGATCGCTTTCTCGAGGCGCGTTTCCCCGGCCTGTCGTTTTCCCACATCCAGCGCATCGTCCGTAAGGGCGAATTGCGCGTCAACGGCAAGCGCGCGGACAGCAAGGACCGGCTGGAAGAAGGGCAGAGTGTCCGCATTCCACCGCTGAAGCTCGACGCGCCCAAGGCGGCCGGCAGCCTCTCCGAAGCGGCCAAGAAAACCCTTCAGGACCTCAAGGACATGATCCTGTTCGAGGACGCCGACGTGATGGTGCTAAACAAGCCCGCAGGTCTGGCGGTCCAGGGCGGAAGCGGCATCACGCGCAATGTCGACGACATGATGGAGGTGATGCGTGATGCGAAGGGACAGAAGCCGCGGCTGGTGCATCGCCTCGACAGGGAGACCTCCGGCTGCCTCCTGATCGCCAAGACGCGCTTTGCCGCCACCGCATTGACCGGCTCGTTTCGCCATCGCTCGGCACGAAAAACCTACTGGGCGCTGGTCGCCGGCGTGCCCAAGCCGAAGCAGGGCCGCATCTCGACCTATCTTGCCAAGGAGGAGAGCGAGGACGACACCATCATGCGGATCGCGGCGCATGGCGATGAGGGCGCGAGCCACGCCGTGACCTATTATGCCGTGGTCGAGACCTCGGCGACGAAACTCGCCTGGGTGTCGCTCAAACCGGTCACCGGCCGGACCCACCAGCTCCGCGCCCATATGGCGCATATCGATCATGCGATCGTCGGCGATCCCAAATATTTCAACAAGGAGAACTGGCAGCTGCCTGGCGGCCTGCAGAACCGGCTGCATCTGCTGGCGCGGCGCATCATGATCCCGCATCCGCGCGGCGGCGTGATCGATGCAACAGCACCGCTGCCGCCCCACATGCTGCAATCCTGGAATCTGCTCGGGCTCGAGGCCGACCGGTTCGATCCGATCGAGAACGCGCCCGAGGAGTGACCGGCTGCAAGCGCCGGCGCTGAATATACGGCGCACACAGCAACAACGATCAAACGGCGTCGAACGCCGCGGCTATCTTGCCGCGCGCTGGCCTCCGCCCGCGGGCAATTTTGATCGAAGGGACTGTCTATGACCGGGATTTGGCTCCGCACTGCGCTTTTGCTCGGGCTTCTCGGCTCGGCTGCCGTCTCGACAGCCGCTGATGCCGAAACCGTGGTGCTCCGGGGCGGCAGCGTCTACGCCTCGCCCGATGCGGCCCCGCTGCCGGATGCCGTCATCGTGATGACCGATGGCGTCATCAGTGCAGTCGGCAAGTCCGGCGACATTCAAGTGCCCGCCGACGCGCGCGTGATCGATTGCAGCGGCAAAACAATCGTTGCCGGCTTCTGGAACAGCCATGTTCATTTCACGGAGAGCGCGTGGCGGAATGCCGCCACTGCACCGGCTGCGCCGCTGACCGAGCACATGCAGGAGATGCTGACGCGGTGGGGGTTCACCACGGTGTGGGATCTCGGTTCGGACCCGGCGCAGATCATCCCGCTGCGCCGGCGCATCGCCGCGGGTGAGGTCGCCGGCCCCACCATCATGCTTGCCGGCAACATGTTCCCCAAGGGCGGGCATCCCGTTTACATTCCCAGCGACGTGAAGCTTCCTGAAGTCGCGACGGCTGAGGAGGCCGCGCAATGGGCGCGCGACTATCTCGGCATGGGCGAAGACGGCATCAAGCTGTTCACCGGGGCGTTCATGGGCGACAAGCCCGTCATCAACATGGACCCGGCCATCGCAAAAGCCGCCGTCGAGGTGGCGCATGCGCACGGCAAGCCGGTGTTTGCCCATCCGCAGAACAAGACCGGCGTGGAGACGGTGATCGCAGCCGACGTCGACATTCTCGCGCACACCGCCCCTTCGCAAGGCGACTATACCCCCGAACAGCTTGCACGCTTCAAGGCGCAGGGCACCGCATTGATCCCGACCCTGTCGCTGTTTACGACCGTCGTCCTCATCCCCGCGGTCACGGAGCGCCTCGTTGCGGCAGGCGTCAACCAGCTCAAGCAGTTTTCCGAGAACGGCGGCACGGTCCTGTTCGGCACCGACGTCGGATTTATCAAGCTCTACGACACCACGCGGGAATATGAATTGATGCACCGCGCATTGTCGGAGCGCCAGGTGCTGGCGTCGCTGACGACGAACCCCGCGCGGTATTTCAAGGCTGCAGCGAAGGGAAGGGTCGAGAAGGGTTTCGACGCCGACATCGTGGTGCTCGACGGCGATCCCATCAGCGACATCAGAAATCTCGCGAAGGTGAGCACTACGATCCGCGCCGGTCACGTGATCTATCAAAAACCGTGACAACCGGTCCAGGAGCCGGCCGGTCAGTGCGGCGTTGACGCGCGCAACGACGACTTGAATCGTTGCCTTGAGCGCGGGCAGTGTTGTTGCGCAAACCATCCGCCCGGTGGCTCGCTGTACAACCCGCCGCCGCTGGCACCTCTGCCGCCGCCCCGGATCGAGGTGCCCCCGATCCCGAAGATGGATGCTGTGACGCAGCCGAGCCTCCGTTCCCCCGGGCGCACATCGTTCGGCGACCGCATCAGCCGATGCCTGGACGAGGGCGCCGCTGCCGGGCTGAACCAGGCCGATCGCTCCACCTACTCGCGGTCCTGCGCCAACCTCCGGGACTAGACGCCGGTCTTTTGACTCGCGGCAGACCCACATCTGAAAATAGACCCGATCCGACACTTGTCAGTTGGGACGGCGCATCCGTCGGGGACCAGCGGCATGCGCCGCCGCTTGCGAGATTGCTTGATTGAAATCGAGCGCCTAAGATTTCATCGGCGCTGCATAGGACCGTCGAATTTCATAGTCGAGGCGCCGTCGCTTCCCGGCATCGCGGTTTGGTAATTGGCCGAATTTCGCCGTTCCGGAAATATCCGCGGGCAGTCCCGGCTTCGCCGGGTGGCCTGAATGTTGCTTTGCACTCTCGAAGCTCTCGAAGCCGGATGCGGTGCTTAAGTCAAATATACGAGCGAATAAATCGAATGTAGGCTCTGAGCGAGGCACTCTTACCCCGAAAGAGGAGACCCCCATGAAACCGTTCCAGCATACGCGCCGTGCTTTAAGCGTAGGGGCCATCGCGGTCGCCGCGATCGCCGCAATTGGTGGCACCGCAGCATTAGCCGAGCAAAAGGTGGTCAAGATCGGCATTACGCTGCCATTCACGGGTGCCGACGCCGAGGACGCCACCCTGATCAAGAACGGAGCCATGATCGCCTTCGACGAGGCCAACGCCGCGGGCGGGGTTGCCGGTTATACGATCATCCCGGTCATTTACGACAACGGCACGGCCACCGCCGGCCAGTATGATCCTGCCCAGGCCGCCACCAATACAAAGAAGCTGATCTCCGACCCGCAGGTCGTCGCCAATATCGGGCCGGAAATGAGCGGCAGCGGCAAGGCGATGTCGCCGATCCTCAGCGCAGCCGATATGGCGACGATCACGCCGTCCTCGACCAATCCGGATATCACCGATCCAAAGATGGCCGGCCAATTCCGGCCCAAGGGCAAGGCGGTCTATTTCCGAACCGTGACGACGGATGCCTTTCAGGGCCCGAACATGGCCAATTACTACAAGGCAAAACTGCACGTGAAGAAGGTATTCATCCTCGACGATTCCGGGGCGTATGGCGTCGGGCTCGCCAATGCATTCGAAAATCGGGCGAAGCAAATCGGCATCGAGGTTCTCGGTCACGACCAGCTCGATCCCAAGGAAGCCGACTACACGACCGCTCTGACCAAGATCAAGGCGCTCAATCCGGACGCCATCTATTTCGGCGGCGTCGCGCAAGCCGGCGTCAAGCTCGCCAAGCAGGCGGCGGAGACCGTCCCGAACATGATCAAGGGGGGCGGCGATGGCGTGGCCGGCGGCAGCTTCCTCAAGGGGGGCGGCTTCCCGGCGATTGAGGGCTGGTATGGGACGAATGCCGGCCCGCATTTGACGGAAAGCCCGGAGGCGGCCAATTTCGTGAAGGCCTTCCAGGAGAAGTATCACGCCACCCCGGACGATTATTCGATCACCGCCTACGATGGAGCGAAGGTCATTCTCGCGGCGGTCGCGGAGGTGGCGAAGAGCGGCAAGGAAATGAACCGCTCGAATATCCGCGACGCGATCCAGAACTCGCAAGTCAAAACGCTGCAGGGAACCGTTGCGTTTGATCAGAATGGCGACATTCTCGATCGCACGGTCAGCGTCTTCCAGTACAAGCACGATGACAAATACCCTGCGGACGACATCACGCACCAGCTGAAGTATCTCGAACCAGCGCCGCAGTCGTGAGCTTTCGGCCAGAGCGTTTTCAAGCGAAGTGGATCCGGTTCGCGTGAAGAAAACGCGTCAAAAAAGGAATCTAGAGTTCCGTTCCGATTTTCGTCGGAACGGAGCTCTAGCGACGCCGTATCGAGAGACCTCGCGATGAGTCATTGGGATGTACTGCTCCAGCAGGTGATCAACGGTGTAAGCTTGGGCGCGATGTATTCGCTGCTCGCGCTCGGCTTCACCATGGTCTACGGCATCATCGAGCTTATCAACTTCGCGCATTTCAATGTCTTCATGGTGGGCTCGTTCATCGCCATGTGGACGCTGGAGGCCTTGGGCTTTGCCGGTCAGTCGCATATTCTCCATGGACTGCCGTTGGCCGGCATCCTTCTCGCGGTGTTCATCGTGACGATGCTGGGATCCGGCATTCTCGGCGTCGCCATCGAACGGTTCGCGTTACGGCCGCTGCGCGGTGTTTCCGGCACGGCGCCGATGATCACCACGATCGGCGTGTCCTATATCCTGTACAACATCGTTCTATTGGGGGCCGGCGCCGACTCGAAGAATTACTCCAACCCGATGCCCAATACGGCGTGGGCGTTCGGTGGTGTCACGCTGCGCCTGCGCGAGGTGCTGCTGTGGGGCATCTCGCTGTTGCTCATGGTCGGGCTTAACTATTTTGTCCGGCGGACGAAAATGGGCAAGGCGATGCGGGCGATGGCGCAGGACCAGGAGGCGGCGCGCATGGTCGGCGTCGACGTCGACCGCGTGGTGGTCATCACCTTCTTCGTCGGCTCCGCGCTCGCCGGTGCGGCTGGGTTGATCTTCGGGCTCTACTACAATTATACGAGCTACCTGATCGGCTACACCTCCGGCCTGCGGGCCTTCACGGCGGCGGTCCTCGGCGGGATCGGCAACATACCCGGCGCGATGCTGGGAGGCGTGGTGATCGGGCTGATCGAATCACTGGGCGGCCAGTACATCGCCGTGCGCTGGACTGACGTCATCATCTTTTCGCTTCTGGTGCTCGTGCTCGTCCTGCGCCCCAGCGGGCTGCTCGGCCGCGCCGCGCCGACGAAATCCTAGGGCTGCGGCGTGTCAGACTCACCTCTCGAACGCGTTCAGGAAATAGCGGCTCCGGCGATGGCCCGTTCACAGGGCTGGATCGCGGCGATCCGGGAACGCGCCGGGAGTGAGCAGTTCCGTCCTTATCTGCTCGTGATCATCCTCATGGCCGCACTCGCTTTCCCGTATCTCGATCGCAACGAAGGCGATATCGATGCCGCGGCCAATGCGCTCGCCTATGCCATGCTGGCGATTGGCCTGAATGTCGTCGTCGGCTTTGCCGGTCTGCTCGATCTCGGCTATGCGGCGTTCTTCGCCATCGGCGCCTACACCTACGGCGCGCTGTCGTCCTACCAGATACAGCCGGAGTGGAGCAGCTTCTGGGAGCCGTTCCAGTGGCTGGGCCTTGTCGAGCATCTCAAACCGGACGGCGGCATCGGCACTGTTCATTTCGACGTGTCGTTCTGGTTGGCATTGCCGACTGCGGCCGCGGTCGCCGCCTTCTTCGGTGTGTTGTTCGGCGCGCCGACGCTCAGGCTCAAGGGTGATTACCTTGCCATCGTGACGCTCGGCTTCGGCGAGATCGTGCCGATCGTGGCGCGCAACACGCCCACCATCACCAATGGCGCGCAAGGGCTCAGCGGCGTCAGTACACCGAAGTTCTTCGGCTACGATTTCGGTGTGATGTCCACGCCCTACTATTATCTCGGGCTGGTCCTTGTCGTGCTTTTGATCTTCGTCAGCACACGGCTGAAACATTCGCGGGTCGGCCGGGCCTGGCTTGCGATACGCGAGGACGAAATCGCAGCCGAGGCGATGGGGGTCAACCGCACCAAACTCAAGCTGCTCGCCTTTGCCATCGGTGCGAGCTTCGCCGGTGTGACGGGAACCTTCTACGTGGCCAAGCTGCAGACGGCGACGCCGGAGATGTTCATGTTTCCGGTCTCGATCATGATTCTCGTCATGATCGTGCTGGGTGGCATCGGCAATGTCGCCGGCGTGGTGGTCGGCGCGCTTCTCCTGCAATTGCTGCAATCGTGGTTCCTGCAGGATCTGTCGCAGTGGATTCAGGCGTTCGGCCATTTGACCGGCATTGTCTTTCTGCAAACGGTGGATCTGACGCAGGCGATTGAACTGATCTTCGGCATCATTCTCGTGGTGATGATGCTCTATCGGCGCCAGGGACTGATTCCCGAACGCGCCGGGGTGACGGCGCTGAGTTACGAGCAGCAGAACGCGATGCCAACGCGAAGTTCTGTCGAGGCCGGACTTGTGCCACTGCATCGGCGGACGATTGATCCGGGCAAGCCGCTGCTCGAGATCAAGGGCCTGGCGAAGTCGTTCGGCGGCATCAAGGCCGTGAACGGCATCGATCTCACGGTCATGCCGGGTTCAATCGTCGCCATCATCGGGCCGAACGGTTCCGGCAAGACCACGTTCTTCAATCTCATCACCGGACTGATCCAGCCGAATGGCGGCCAGGTGCTGCTCGCCGGCGAGGACGTCACCGGATTGAAGCCGCACCGGATTGTCGAGAAGGGGATTGCGCGCACCTTCCAGAACCTGCGCCTTTTTGCCAACATGACGCTGCTGGAGAACGCGCTTGTCGGCGCGCATGCGCGCACCTCGACAGGGGCGATCGGAGCCATCCTGCGCCTGCCGCGCGTGAAGCGCGAGGAGGCGGCCTCGCGCATACGCGCGCTCGACATATTGGGTATTTTCGGCAACCGGCTTATGCCGCGTCTCCAGCACCTCGCGTTCTCCTTGTCCTACGCCAACCGGCGGCGGCTGGAGATCGCGCGCGCGCTGGTGTCGGAGCCGGCGCTGCTTTTGCTCGACGAGCCGACGGCCGGCATGAATCCGACCGAGACGCTCGAACTGACCGACCAGATCCGGCAATTGCGCCAACGTGGCGTGACGATCCTCCTGATCGAGCACAAGCTCGACGTGGTCAACGAAATCGCCGACAAGGTGATCGTGCTCGATCACGGCGAGAAGATCGCCGAGGGCACGCCCAAGCAGGTTCATTCAAACAAGGAAGTGCTGCGTGCCTATCTTGGACGAACCACAGACGCCGTCGCGGCGGCCGCCGCCGCTTCTTGAGTTCAAGGACGTCAACACCTACTACGGCGAGCTTCACGTCCTGAAGGACGTCGACTATCGCGTTGGCGAAGGCGAGATCGTCTGCCTGCTCGGCGGCAATGCCTGCGGAAAATCCACCACCATGAAGACGATCCTCGGCATCGTGACGCCGAAGAGCGGCGCCATCACCTATGCGGGTGCGCGCATCAATGAGCTGCCGACCGCCCAGCGGGTGAAGCGGGGCATCGCGCCGGTGCCGGAGGCGCGCCGGCTGTTTCCGCGCATGACGGTGCTCGAAAATCTGGAAATGGGCGCCTTCACGCGCGACGACCAGGTCGAGATCGAGGCTGACAAGGAACGCGTCTTCGGCCTGTTCCCGCGCATCAAGGAACGCCTCAAGCAGCAGGCGGGCACGTTGTCGGGCGGCGAGCAGCAGATGGTTGCCATCGGTCGCGCGCTGATGGCGCGTCCGAAGCTGTTGTGCATGGACGAGCCGTCGATGGGCCTGTCGCCCGCCTTCGTCGAGCAGGTGTTCGACATCATTCAGGTAATCAATCGCCAGGGCACCAGCATCTTCATGGTCGAGCAGAACGCCAACATGGCGCTGTCGATCGCCAACTACGGCTACGTCCTGCAGACCGGCCAGGTGGTGCTGCACGGCTCGGCCCAGAGCCTGCGCGACAACGAAATGGTGCAGCAGGCCTATCTCGGCGAGATGAAGGCGCGACCGGCGGCTGTTGGCGCTGGCGGGGAATAGGCGGGTGGAGTACTTGGCTGCGACCAACCTTTTATTCTGCGAGCGGAGATTGCAATTCCCGATTCAGGGCGAATTGCCTGAATGCCTCGGCGGCCTTCGATCGGCATAGATGCGCGCTAGCTAGCGAATTCTTTGTCGGTTGATGATCCATTGGTGCTAGTCCTGCGCGAGGAACAGCCGCGGGGAATCGCCGGATGTGAACGGGTTGCCGCGCGGCGCCAGCCGCAGGCCGTTCTCTTGTGGTACTGTGAACGCTACCCCCGGGCAGTACCCACGCAGGGAATACGACGTGGCCAACGAACCTGATAGTCCCAACGATGGGCCGCTGGACCGCGCTATTGCCATCCTGGTCTTCGTGGCCGAGCAGAAGAAGGCGCTCTCGGCTGCCGAAATTGCCGTCGCGCTCGCCCTTCCACTCCCGACCGCGCATCGCCTTATCGGCAATCTTGAAAGCCGCGGCCTCATCCAGAAAGCCCTTGGGACGAAACGCTACGTCGTCGGAAGCAAGCTGGTCACGCTCTCGGCCAAGACCATCGGCGCGGCGTTTCGTACGGTGCGCCGGCACGCGGTGCTAAGCGCCGTAGCCGACCGCATCGGAGAGCAATGCGAGATCGGTGTCGTGCGCGACAATGTTGTGGTCTACGTCGATAGTGTCCGGTCCAGGCAGCAGCAAGGATTGCAGTTCAATCCCGGAGATGCAGCTCCACTGCACTGTACCTCGACGGGCAAAATCTACATGAGCCGTCTGCCCGCGAAGGTCCGACAACGGTTGGTCCATTCACTTCCGCTCGCCCGGTATACCCCGACGACGATCGCCGATCCCGAAGTGTTGTTGGCGCTGCTGGAGGAAACGCGGCGCAGAGGCTGGGCGAAGACGAACGAGGAATTCGTTCAGGGGGTGGTGGGGTGCGCTGTGCCGATCGTCTCTCCGGAGGGTGACCTGATCGCCTGCCTGGGAGTTTCTGTGCCCGCGGCGCGCGTTGGCTTCGCGGGCCTTGATGCCTTCATTGCTCCTTTGCAGGACGCTGCGTCCTTGTTGTCCCAGACGATCCTGCAGGACCATGAAGACGAAGTCTATTTTTCTCAATTTTCGGAATAAATACTCTCGTTTTTCGATGTTGAAACTCGACCTCGGGCAAGCTTCGTATATCCTTGAGGCAGTTGATCGAGCTGACCGGAGTTTAGGCAGCTCTCCGCAGTCCACGTCGCCAAACCTGAATTGAACGTACGCACCCGCCGGTCCCGTCCGGCGAGATGCTCCGTCATGTCGAGCAACCGGGGTGATCATGATCCAGCACTATGACGTCGCCACGGTCCGCAAGGCTTTCCCGGCCGTCGATCAAATTGTCTATCTCGACAGCGGCTTTCAGACGCCACTCTCTCGTCCGGTCAAGGAGGCCTATGAGCGCTTTCTGCGGGAAGCCTTCGAAACCGCCGGCCCAAAGCAAATCTGGCTCAACCGTCTCGAGGAAACGCGCGCCAAGGTCGCGACCTTCCTTGGCGTCGAGCCGCATGAAATTGCCTTCACGAAGAACACTTCCGAGAGCATGAACATCGCCGCCAACGCGCTACCGCTGCGCGCCGGCGACAAGGTTCTGATGATCCATGGCGATCATCCCAACAACGCTTACGCCTTCCTCAATTTGCAGAAGAAGGGCGTGGAAATCGTCTTCATTCCCATGACGGAAGTGGTGGACGCAGAGAGTTTCCGTTCGCACATCGATGAAAGGACGCGTGCGATCTCGATGTCGCACGTCACCTTCCACGCCGGGCATCGGTTCGACGTGGAGAGTGTGGGCGAACTTTGCGCGCAGCATTCGCTCTATTTCGTCGTGGATGTGATGCAGGGTATCGGCGTGGTGCCGATCGACGCAAAGGCCATGAAGGCCACTTTCATCGGCTCCGGCACGCACAAGGGCCTGCTGGTGCCGCAAGGGCTGGGTTTGCTCTACTGGGACGCAACGCGCATTGAACTGGAGCCGGTCTACCTCGCGGCTGCCAGCCTTGCCGAACCGCCGCTGGACTTCGTCGCCCGGGCGGACAACATGGCCTTGCCGGCGACCGCAAGCCGGTTCGAGCTCGGCAACTTCAACCTCCCGGCCGTGCAAGGCCTCGGCGCGGCGATCGATTTCATCAATGCGGTCGGGATCGACAACGTCCAGCGCCACTGCTTCGACCTCGGCGATTATCTGATCGAGCGTCTTGATCAGCTCAACGTTGGACTGGTTGGCCCCCGTGACCGCCAGCACCGCGCGCCGCACATCTACGTCATCGCGCTGCCGGCGGCAGACTGGCTGGACTACTTCACACAGAACGGCATCCGCATCTCGCCGGAGCGCGACGGCATTCGTGTGTCGCTCGGCATGTTCAACACGACGGCCGACATCGACAGGCTGATCGAGGCCATCCGCGCCCGCAACGTGCCGTCAATTCAGACCCGCACGGCCGTCCTTTCCAAGCTCGGATAGTCGCATCCGGCTCTCCCGTTTCGCAGCGGCACGCCGAGACGCTGAAAAGCGCCACAGCTCGGATGCCATGAACCCTTGGTGGCGCGAAGGACCACGTCATGCAGGCAGGCAGCAAAGCTCCAAATTCGAACCGGCTGACCACTTACATCATGGTCAGTCTGTTCCTTGGCATCGCCGTGGGTTACGTGTGCAATACGCTCGCGAGCCCTGAGCAGGCGAAGGTCATCGCCGGCTATTTTGCCATCGTGTCAGATGTCTTTCTGCGAATGATCAAGATGATTATCGCGCCGCTCGTGTTTGCCACGATCGTCTCCGGGATTTCCAGCCTTGGCGCGAGCGGCGGCGCAGTCGGACGAATCGCCGTCAAGTCTCTGGCCTGGTTCATCACCGCATCGCTGATGTCGTTATTCATCGGGCTTTTGCTTGCCAACGTGCTTCAGCCGGGTCACGGCCTTGGTCTTGCGCTGCCGGAGGCAAATGCGGCGACCAACGTCCAAACCAGCAGCCTGAACGTCAAAGACTTCGCTGCGCACGTCTTTCCGATCAGCGTGGTCCAGGCAATGGCAGGGAACGAGGTGCTGCAAATCCTCGTCTTCTCCATATTCTTCGGTTTCGCGCTGAGCGCCGTCAAGACAACGCTTGCCCCTGATATCGCAAGGTCGATCGATCAAATCGTTCCGGTGATGCTCAAGTTCACCGATTACGTCATGCGCTTCGCGCCATTAGGCGTGTTCGCCGCCATGGCCGCGGTCATCACCACGCAGGGAGTAGGGGTTCTTGTGACCTACGGAAAGTTCGTCAGCGCCTTCTACTTCGGCCTTGCGGTGCTCTGGGTCATCATCATCGGCGCCGGCAGCGTCGTACTCGGTGGTGCAATCAAGACGCTTCTTCTCCTGCTCCGGCAGCCGATGATGATCGCGTTCTCGACCTCGAGCAGCGAGGCTGCCTTCCCGAAGATGATCGAGCAACTCATGAAGTTCGGCGTCTCGGAGCGCATCACCGGCTTCGTTCTGCCGCTCGGCTATTCGTTCAATCTCGACGGTTCGATGATGTACCAGACCTTTGCAGCCCTGTTCGTTGCCCAGGCATTCAACATCGAAATGCCCATCTCAACCCAAATCGCAATGCTGCTTCTGTTGATGGTTACCAGCAAGGGCATCGCCGGCGTGCCGCGCGCATCCCTGGTCGTGGCTGCCGCGACGCTTCCCACGTTTGGCCTGCCTGCGGGAGGCCTCGTCCTGCTCATCGGCATTGACGCGTTTCTGGATATGGGACGCACGATGACCAACGTCATCGGTAACGGCGTTGCAACCGCCGTCGTTGCGAAGTGGGAAAACGAGCTGGGTCAGCCCGTCGAGGAAGGCGCTGAATTCCTGCCGACGGCCGTGCCGGGGTAGCACCGGCATCTATAACTACACGGCTTACCTCTTGAACTGCGCCAGAAACAACCGCAATGAATCATGCGGGCTCTCGACGTCCGAGATCACCCAGCCCTCCGTCCCATAGACTACGATGAAGTTGAGCGTGATCGCGCGGCCCTGGTTGTCGAATCGTACAGTCACATAGGTCTTGTCGAGCTGCTTGCGCAGGATCGCGATCGAGATGGCGCCGAGCCGCCAGGTCGGGCTCTGCACCAGGAAGTCATAGGGCGCATCGTGCGGGGCGGTCCAGGCGTTGCGCAGGCTGGGGTCGAAGAACTGCCGGGCCGTCGCGTCGTCGCGCGGCAGGCCGTTCGAGAATTCCGCGCTGCCGCGGCCGTAATGGGCGTAGACGTTGCGGACCAGCGATTCCGGTGAGCGGAACCCGGCGTCGGCGGGGACCGCTCCGAGAGCGGCCGCCACCAGCAAAAGGCCTGCGAGGATTTTGGTCTGTCCCATCAGCTTTATTTGCCGTCGCCCCTGACATATCTTGCAGGCAAATCCTCCAGAGCGAAAGCCGGCCGGCGTGATGCGCGAACTGTTTGACGAAGCGACAGGACAATCCCCGCTCGATCCGCAGGAGGCGGTGCGGCGCCACACCCGCACGCCCCAGCGCAAGCGCTTCTATGCCAACGCCGGTATTGCGGAGGCCGAGGGCGGATTTTCGATCACGCTGGACGGCCGGCCGATCCGCTCGCCGTCGGGCAAGCCGATCGTGGTGCCGATGCGCGCCATCGCCGATGCGATCGCCGCGGAATGGAGTGCGCAGGGCGAGACCATCGATCCCCTGACCATGCCCGTGACGCGCTTTGCCAACAGCGTCGTCGAGGGTGTGATCGACCGCGTCGACGAGGTGGCGGATGATGCCGCAAAATTCCTCCGGACCGACATGCTGTGCTATCGCGCCGGCCATCCTGATACGCTGGTGGCGCGCGAAGCCGCTCATTGGGACCCGGTCGTGTTCTGGGCTGCCGATACGCTCGGCGCCCATTTCATCCTGGCCGAGGGGGTCGTGCATGTCGGCCAGCCCGAGGCCGCGATCAAGGCGGCGCGCGCGGCGTTCCCGGCCGATCCCTGGGCGGTCGCGGCCCTCCATGTGGTGACGACGCTGACCGGCTCGGCGCTGCTCGCGCTGGCGCTGGCGCATGGTTTCCGTGACGAGGACCAGGTCTGGGCGGCCGCCCATGTCGACGAGGACTGGAACATCGAGAGATGGGGCATCGACGAGGAAGTCGCCGCGCGCCGCGCCGCCCGGCTGGTCGATTTCAAGGCGGCCGCTGATATCCTCAGGGGGCTGATGCCGGCCGTCGGTTAACGAGGGGTTTACGGCGCTGGGCTAGCCTCGAGGCTGAATCTTGCCGCCTGGCCGAGACCTCCGACATGGCAATCTCCGTTAATCCCGTGCTGCCGGTGCTTGCCCCCCAGGAGGCGGGCAGCGCGGCGCCTGATCTTACGCTGCAGCAGGGCAGTGTCGTCAACGCGCAGGTGCTGAAGGTGCTGTCCGCCGATTTGGTGCGGATCGCGATCGCGAGCCTGTCGATCGACGTCCAGACCGAGGTGCCGTTGCAGCCGGGCCAGAACCTGCAGCTCGCGGTCTCGCAAACCCAGGATGGCGTCCGCCTTCAAATCGTCGGATCAGGTGCTGGGGCGACCGGCGGATCGAGCGATGCCGTGACGCTGTCGCCAGGCATTGTGACCGGGCTTGGTGCGAACTCTCAGACGAATGCGACGACGCTTGGCGCGGTGCTGACGCCGCTCGAGCGGGTCACCGTCACGACGGCCGTGCAGAGCGCGGCGACGGTGCAGGGCAGCCAGGCAGCGCTGTTTGCCAACCTTGCCGCGATCGTAGCGGCCAATCTACCCCCGAAGCTGCAGGCGGCGATCGCGCAGGTGCTGGCGCAGCAAACGAGCCTCGACGACAATCTCAACGGCGATGCCGTCAAAGCCGCCTTCCAGAAGTCCGGCCTGTTGTTCGAGGCCTCGCTGGCCTCGGGTATCGCGCCGTTCGACGGTAGCGCGCCGGATCTCAAGGCGGCGCTGATTGTGCTGCGCCAGACGCTGCAATCCTCGCTCGGCGCGGATGACGCCGTCGAAACGGCTGCGCCGGATGGAGCGCTGTCGCGCGGCGCGGCACCGAACCTGGTACCGGCGGCGGCGCCGGACCTTGAGTTTCAGGAGATCCTGCTGCCGCAGGCGCGCGTGCCGGCCGCGCACGATGTCTTGCCCGGCGGCGCGAGCCTCGCCGGCGCGCTTGCTGACGCGCTCGACACCGGGCCGTCGCCGGGCGGCGCGCTCAATCTGCTTCAGGAAGCCCTGCACGAACTCGGCCCGGCCCGGCAAGGCGATGGCTCGGCTGACGACGTCGTCGTGCGCACCAACACGCCGCCACCGCCGTTTCGTGGATCGCAGCCCGCCGCCCAGGCCATCGCCGAGCCGTCGATCGCGCCTGACGCACCGCTTGCGACCGTCGCACAGCGCCTGCTTGGTGATACCGATGCCGCGCTGGCGCGGCATACCCTGCTGCAGGTCGCCTCATTGCCGGACCGCCTCGACGGCCGCTCGCCGATCGATGCGATGATGCCGCGCTGGAATTTCGAGGTCCCGTTCCTGACCCCGCAGGGGACCGCGATGGCGCAGTTCGAGATTTCCCGCGACGGCAGCGGCGAGGCTACTGATGCGTCCAGGCGGGTCTGGAACGCGCGTTTCACGCTCGACGTCGAGCCGGCCGGGCCGGTGCATGCGCTGGTCTCGCTGAACGGCGAGCGCACCTCGGTGCGGATGTGGGCGGAGCGGCCGGTGACCGCCGCGCGGTTGCGCGCCAGCGCTCCCGAATTGAGCCAGGCGCTCGCCCAGGCCGAACTGACGCCCGGCAACATCGAGATCCGTGACGGCACGCCGCCGCAAGCCACGTCGGCGCCGGCCGGCCATTTCCTGGACCGCGCGCTATGAGCGACACCAAGAGCCAGCTTGCAGTCGCCTTGCACTACGACCACGGCGGCGCGCCGCGCGTCGTCGCCAAGGGCAGGGGCGTGATCGGCGCCAAGATCATCGAGGTCGCCAGGGCCAACGACATCCCGATCCAGGAGAACGAGGTGCTGGCCGGCGCGCTCTCCAATGTCGAGCTCGGCGAGGAGATTCCGGCCGATCTCTACAAGGCCGTCGCCGAGGTCCTGATTTTCGTGCTGCGGCTGTCGCGCCGGGCACCCCAGCGGTAGGAGCGCGGCAAAAGACAGCGGCCTGTTGCCATCCTTTTACCACGATGGCATTCACCATCGCCGTCAGCCCCGAACCAGTCTAGGACCCGTCGTGATCACTCGCCGCCATACGCTCGGTCTGCTCGCCGCAGCGAGCATCCTGCCGTCGCGCAGCCTTGCCAACGTCTCCTACCAGCGCAGCGAATTTCGCGAGGGTCTCGCCCGGCGGTTCTTCGATCTCGGCACCGAGGGCACCTTCGTCGGCTACAAGGTCGACGATTACCTGATCATCGCGAGCGACAAGGATCGGTCTGGGCAGGGCAGGTTGCCGGCCTCGACCTTCAAGATCCCGAACTCGCTGATCGCGCTGGAAACCGGCGTCGTGCAGGACCCCGACAAGGACATCTTCAAGTGGGACGGGGTGACGCGCAGCGTCGAGGCCTGGAACACGGATCACACGCTGCGTTCGGCGATCGCGGTGTCGGCCTTTCCGGTCTACCAGGAGATCGCGAGGCGGATCGGCGAGGAGCGGATGCAGAAGTATGTCGACATGCTCGACTACGGCAATCGCGACATCGGCGGCGGCATCGACCAGTTCTGGGTGGCGGGCAACTTGCGGATCGATCCGGTCCAGCAGGTCGATTTTATCGACCGGCTGCGCCGCGGCACGCTGCCGGTTGGCAAGCGCAGCCAGCAGCTGGTGTGCGATATCCTCCCCGTCACCAAGGTCGGCGACGCCGTGATTCACGCCAAGACCGGATTGACCGACAAGGAGCACGGCTCGCTGGGGTGGCTGGTCGGCTGGGCCGAGAAGGGCAGTGAGGTGACCGTGTTCGCCATGAACATGGACTGCAAGACGCAAGCCCAGATCGACGCGCGGATGACGGTGACGCAGCAATGCCTCACCGATATCGTCGCGCTGTGACGGGCTGACCTGCGCCGGTCGCGGCGCCGATATTGTGACAAGGACATCATGCCCGGGCTCGTCCCGGGCATCCGGGATATTCTCCAGTTAGGACACGAGGTCTTTCATGCTGGATCGCCGCTCGGTGCTGTTGGGAGCCGGTTCGCTGCTGCTGGGAGGCGGTCCGGCGCGGGCGCAATCGCCGGAGCAGGAGCTGTCGGCGCTGCTCAAGGAGCGCATCGATGTCGGCCGCGAGACGCTCGGGCTCGTCGCCGGGCAGCTCGACGGCGAGCGGCGGATCGTCGCCGCTTACGGCCGGTCCGGCGCGGACGATGATCGTCCGCTCGATGCTGACACCGTGTTCGAGATCGGCTCCATCACCAAGGTGTTCACGGCGCTACTGCTCGCCGACATGGTCGGACGCGGCGAGGTCGCGCTGGACGATACCGTGTCGAAGTTCCTGCCCGCCAGCACGAAGGTGCCCGATTTCGAGGGCACGCCGATCACGTTGCTCGATCTTGCGACTTACACGTCCGGCCTGCCGCGCATGCCGGCCAATTTCGCGCCTGCCGATCCGAACAACCCTTACGTCGACTACACGCCAGACCGGCTCTACGCGTTCCTGTCGGATCACAAGCTCGGCTTCAAGCCGGGCACGCACTATGAATACGCCAATTTCGGTTTCGGCCTGCTCGGGCACTTGCTGGAGCTGCGCGGCGGCAAGAGCTACGAGGAGCTGATTGTCTCGCGCATCTGCACGCCGCTCGGGCTCGACGACACCCGCATCACGCTGTCGGGCGCGATGCGGCAGCGCCTCGCCAAGGGCCACAACGCTGCGTTCGCACCGACCGCCAACTGGGATTTCTCGGTGATGGCCGGCGCCGGTGCGCTGCGCTCGACCTTGAACGACATGTTCAAATTGCTCGAAGCCTGCCTCGAGGTCAGGCCTAGTCCGCTCGCCGCGGCGATGAAGCTCGCGCTGTCGGTGCGGCGTCCGCGTCCGCAACGAAACCGCGAGGTGGCGCTCGGCTGGTTCATCAGCGACCGCTTCAAGGACGAGATTATCTGGAAGGACGGCGGCACCGGTGGCTATGCGACCCTGATCGGATATTCGACGCTGACCAAGCGCAACGCCATCGTGCTGTCGAATGTGGCCGACTATCTCCCCAACACCTCGCTCGCTTTGCACCTCATCAATGCGAAGTATGAGCTGCCCAAGATCCATCACGAGGTGCCGGTCGATCCCGCGATTCTCGCGACCTATGCCGGGCGCTATGCCGTCTCGCCGTCCTTTGTGCTGACGGTGCGGCCCGACGGCGCGCGCCTGTTCGTGCAGGCCACGGGCCAGCCCGAGTTCGAGGTCCATGCCGAGAGCGACGCCGACTTCTTCTACGCCGTCGTCAATGCCCAGATCACCTTCGCGAAGGCCGAGGGCGGCGTGGTGCCGTCGCTGACATTGCACCAGAACGGCAAGGACATGCTGGCGCCGCGCCAGCCGTAATGTGCCGCGCGGTCGCCGGACCGCCGCTCATCCGAGCTTGAACAGCGTCGTCAGGAAATCGCTGACCGCCTTGCGCGCCTCGATCGCGGTCGTCGCGTTGCCGCCGACATGCGGGCCCAGCTCGACGCAGGAATCCTTGTAGCTGAACGGCGCTTGCGTTGCGGCATCCATCAGCACGCCGCCTTCGCCCTCCTTGATGGTGCAGTGGCGCACGGTCTGCGATCCCACGGCTTCCACGACATTGGTCGCGCCGATCAGCCCGGCATCGAAGCCGTGAGCGGAATCCGGATATTCGGTCAGCACCACATCACGCTTGGCGGCCTCGAGCCGCGCGACATAGGCCTTGCAGCTCGCGACCGGGTTATAATCGTCGGGTGTGCCGTGGAAGATCCGGATTGGCCGCGCCGCGACCTCGGTATCGGTGGCGTAGCTCGTCGAGCAATCCGGATAGAACGGGATATAGGCCGCGAACCGGACGCCGGATTTGTTCCAGAGCTTGTTGAAGCGTTCGAGGCTCGCATAGAGCGTCGCCTGGCCGCCGCGCGAAAATCCCATCAGCGCAATCCGCCCAGGGTCGACCCGCGGATGTTTGGCGAGAATGTCCAGCGAACGATAGATGTCGACGATGAAGTTGAGCCGGCCGAGCAGCGCCTGGTTCGGACCCGTCGCGGTCAGGCCTCTGCCGGAGAAGCCGTCGATCACGAAGGTCGAGATCCCCATGCTGTTGAACTGGTGCACCCACGCATCCATCGTGCCGCCGACGCCGCTCGAGCCGTGCATCAAGACCACGACCGGGAGGCGGCCGGACCCCTGCGCGATGCGGAACTCGCCGCCCACCGTGACCGGCTTGCCGCTGGAATCGCCGGTCAGGAACTGCTGGTCGGAGATCGTCAGCGACGGGATGCCGTAGATCTCGGTGCGGGCGGCGATGTCTTTCGGGATCGACTGCGCGCTGGTCTCGATGCAAGTGAACAGCACGGCGCAACAGAAGATCACGGCCGTCGCGGCCAGGCGCCAGTCTGTCAGCATCCTATTCCCCGAGTTCGCATTGCCGTCGGCGCGCGACTACAGCAAGCGTCCGTCAGCCTGTCAATTTGTCCTTCCCCAACCGCCCGAGATGGGTGAAGCCGAATCCGGCCGAATATTTCAGGCCGTAGCCGAGCGCGCGATCGAACCCGATATGGGCGAGCCAGATCATCGCGATCGAGAGCACCAGCGGCTCTGCCGTGTAAAAGCCGAACGTCATCAGCGCCATCGGCGCCAGATAGGCGTGGGCGGCGTTGTAAACGATAGCGCCGACGCGGGGGCCGGCGAGATAGGCGGCGAAGCTCAAATCCGGCACCAGGAAGAGCACGACATAGACCAGCCACGATCCCTCCCAGGTCGCATAGAGCAGGGTCATGCCGAGAAACAGCACCAGCCCTTCGAGCCGGAGCAGGGTCCGCACCCCGCCGGTCGCAGCCCCGGTCTCAAGCGTGGTCGTTCCGTTCATCGACATCTCCCCCAAGGGTCAGAAAATACTACCGTTTTGCCGTCCGGATCGCCCACAACCCCGTTTCCGGTTCGGAAAATGCCGTGCTAAAGCGTTTTCGCGCGAAGCGGGAACCGGTTCGCATCAAGAAAACGCGTCGAACATGAGTTGGCGAAATCCTCTACGCAGGTCCAGTAGCTAATACGGGCGGAAGCAAATGAAAGATATCCTCGACACCCTCGAAGAACGGCGTGCCGGCGCCAAGCTGGGCGGCGGCGAAAAGCGAATCGAGGCGCAGCACGCCCGCGGCAAGCTGACCGCCCGGGAGCGAATCGAGCTGCTGCTGGACAAGGGCTCGTTCGAGGAATTCGACATGTTTGTCGAGCACCGCTCGACCGAATTCGGCATGGAGAAGAACAAAATTCCCGGCGACGGCGTCGTCACGGGCTGGGGCACCGTCAACGGCCGCAAGACCTTCGTCTTCGCCAAGGACTTTACGGTATTCGGCGGCTCGCTGTCCGAGACCCACGCGCTGAAAATTACAAAACTGCAGGACATGGCGATGAAGGCGAGGGCGCCGATCATCGGCCTCTATGACGCCGGCGGCGCGCGCATCCAGGAGGGCGTCGCAGCCTTGGCGGGCTATTCCTACGTGTTCCGCCGCAACGTCATCGCCTCGGGCGTGATCCCGCAGATCTCCGTCATCATGGGCCCCTGCGCCGGCGGCGACGTTTATTCCCCCGCGATGACCGACTTCATCTTCATGGTGAAGAACACCTCTTACATGTTCGTCACCGGCCCCGACGTTGTGAAAACAGTCACCAACGAAGTGGTCACGGCGGAAGAACTCGGCGGCGCCTCGGTGCACGCGACGCGTTCCTCGATCGCCGACGGTGCGTTCGAGAACGACGTCGACGCGCTCTTGCAGATGCGCCGCCTGATCGACTTCCTGCCGTCGAATAACACCGACGGCGTGCCGGAATGGCCGAGCTTCGACGATATCGGCCGCCTCGACATGTCCCTGGACACGCTGATCCCCGACAATCCCAACAAGCCCTACGACATGAAGGAGTTGATCCACAAGGTCGTGGACGAAGGCGATTTCTTCGAGATATCCGAGACGTTTGCCAGGAACATCGTCACCGGATTCGGCCGCATCGCCGGCCGCACGGTGGGCTTCGTCGCCAACCAGCCGATGGTGCTGGCCGGTGTGCTCGACAGCGACGCATCAAGGAAGGCCGCGCGCTTCGTGCGCTTCTGTGATGCCTTCAATATCCCGATCGTGACGTTTGTGGACGTGCCGGGCTTCCTGCCGGGCACCGCGCAGGAATATGGCGGCCTGATTAAGCACGGCGCGAAGCTGCTGTTCGCCTATTCGCAATGCACGGTGCCGCTCGTCACCATCATCACCCGCAAGGCCTATGGCGGCGCGTTCGACGTCATGGCGTCCAAGGAAATCGGCGCCGACATGAACTACGCCTGGCCGACCGCGCAGATCGCCGTGATGGGCGCCAAGGGCGCGGTGGAGATCATCTTCCGCAGTGACATCGGCGACGCCGAGGCGATCGCCGCCCGCACCAAGGAATACGAAGACCGCTTCCTGTCGCCGTTCATCGCCGCCGAGCGCGGCTACCTCGACGACGTCATCATGCCGCATTCGACAAGGAAGCGGATCGCGCGCGCGCTGGCGATGCTCAGGGACAAGAAGGTCGAGATGCCGGCAAAGAAGCACGACAATTTGCCGTTATAGGGATGTCGTAGGGTGGGTTAGCGAAGCGTAACCCACCATCTCTGCTCCGCGCTCGATCAGCGGCGGGTTGCGGCTTCGCCTAACCCGCCGCACAGGTTCTAACGAATGGTTTGGACCCGAAACGATGAGCTTCGTCCTGCAGATTGCCAGTCCTCCTGATCGTGATGAGTTGGTGACGGAGGTCTGGTGGAATGACCAATTGGTTGCGGAAGTACGCCGAAGTGCTGACGGCAAGCAGTTCATCGACCTTTACGCAAGTCCTTCGCGAATCCCGTGGTCATTTGAATTTCAGGAATGGCTCGCTGTGATGAATAAAGTAGGGTGAGTTAGCGAAGCGTAATCCACCATCTCTGCTCCGCGCTCGATCGGCGGCGGGTTACGGCTTCGCCTAATCCGCCCTACGGGACTTGTTCATGACGTCCGAGGACAACCCGACAGACGAGATTTCAGAACTCGAGACGCGGATCGAGGGGCTTGCCGAGATCGCCGAGCGATGCCGGAAGATCAGTCTGGCTTCCAAGATCGCAATCGGCGGCGGTTTTGCGTTGCTGATCGTCACGCTGCTCGGTTGGCTCGGAGCCAGTGAGGTTGTCGCGCTCGGGTCGATTGCGTTGATTATCGGCGGAATCGTGTCGCTTGGATCGAATTTTGGGACGTTGCGGCAGACCGAGGCCGCCATCAGCGCTGCCGAGGCGCGCCGTTCGGACCTGATCAGCCGGATCGACCTTCGCGTCGTCCATGATGCGCCGATTAAATTGATGTGATGGGCCGAACCACGGGCGATCTCGTCATTGCGAGCGAAGCGAAGCAACCCATCGTGCCGTATAGGCGGAAGAATGGATTGCTTCGTCGCTGTTGCTCCTCGCAATGACGAGGATGGTCCGTTACGCTTCACCGCTCACTGTCCCAGCTTCGCGAGATTGCCCTGCTTCGCCGCCTCGACCGCGCGGTCCGCATCTTCCGGTAACAGCAATCGTTCGGCCACCTGCCGTGCGGCTTCCCGGCGGACTGCGGCGACATAGGCATCATTGTCCGCGTAACGCTCGGCGATCGACAGTCGCGGATCGTGGACTTCCTTCCGCGCGGCTTCGGTCGGCGCGAACGGCACCACACCACCTTGCAGCGGATAGAGCGCTGTCGGCCCAAAGCCTGGCGCACGCGGATTCCACGCGGTGTAGGTCGCGCGCGGGACGGCGATGGCGAGCTGGTGAACACCGGCGATGGCCATGCCGTCATCATCGGCTTTCGGCACGAACACTGGATAGCGGCCGATCTCGTTTGGCGGCAGCACAGTCTGGTCGGAGAAGACGGCCGGCATATGGATGCCCTTGTAGGGCAGGCCGGGGATGTCTGATGGCACCGCGCCGCTGGCTGAAACCAGCGTGCCTTGCGAGCGCATCGGCACGCGACTCGAGGGCGGCGGTACGCCGTCGCTGATCCAGGCATTGAGGTCCGTCAGCAGCGCGCGCATCGGGGCGCCGGCATGCATCGGGTTCTGCGGCAGCGACATCGCTGGCACGCCCTTGTGCATCACGTCGGTGGGCTCGGCGAAATGCGGCGTGCCCGCGATCATGTAGGCGCGGACGTTGCCGGGCAGGTCGAGGTGATTGCCGGCGAGGTCGGTGACCAGCAGCGAGGCGTGCGACGACCACCATTCCAGCTCGCTGTCGGTCTGCATCACCCTGGGGCAGGTCGTTGACAGCTCGCAGCGGCGGAGCAGGCCGTCGGTCTTGCCGGAAAGCGGATCTGATAGCGTCGCATAGGTGAACGGGAACAGGTCGGCCTGCCAGGCCGGGTCTTGCGGGTGGCGCGGATTGCGGCCGGGCTGGCCGAATCGGAAATTGGTCGCCATCCGCCGCGTGCCGGCGACATGCGGCATCAGCCCGTCGAACACGACGCGGCCCTGCACATCCTCGTTGAAACCGAGATAGAGGAAATCGCGCAGGAAGCGGCCGGATTGTGAGACGCCGAAGCCGATGGCACGGCTTACCGACGGGTGCAGTCCGTCGAGCAGCGGATTGGCCGCCGTCGTGTCGCGGCGCAGGAAGCTCGCGACATCGCGGACCGCGGCAAAGCCCATGCCGAGCGGCACCGGATCGCGCGCCGTATAGGTGATCTCGTAGAGCGCGCCGGCGTCGAACGCGTCGGGCCGCGTGATCTCGACCGTGGAGGGGTCGACCAGATGGATGGAGAGACTTTGTGGCGTCTCGCGACGATCGGCCCAGGCGGCGCGGACAGTGACTTTGAGATTGGCAGGATCGGCCGCGGGCCAGGTCAGGATTGCCCGTGCTGCGTTGACCGTGTTGTCGAACACGATCTCTTCGCGCGCCGGCCCGGTGACGCCCTTCAGCACCGGCGCGGCCATCGCCATCTGGCCGGGCTTGGAGGGGATGTCGCCCTGCCAGCCGACCCAGACCATCGTGTAGCCCTGCCGGTGCAGGAAGCCGATGCCGGCATCATCGGGAGCTTGCGCGTTGTTGGCGCCGGGCTGCGGTGAATCGTCGAACAGTTGCGGTGCGAGCTTGCGGCCGCGATTGGGCACTTCCAGCAGCAGCGTGCCGTTGCCATGCGTGGGATCGGCGGGCCGCAAGATCACGACGTCGGCGGTCGCTTCCACCTTGCCGTCGGCATTGCGCGGCGCCTGCGCGAGATCGGTGATGACAGCGTTGCGATCGTCTGTGGGATCGAGCGCGATCGTCGCCCGCGCCGTGATCCGCTCAAAGGGGCCGACATCGCTGAAGCTCCGGCCCGCGAAGGCCGGCACGCGCTCCACAATGTCGAAGCGCACGACCTCCGCCCGCAAGGTAACCGGTGAGAGGCAAACGGCCGCGATGACAGCAGCCAACATCTTGCGCATGGCGGTTCTCGTCCCTGTTCGGCGCAGGAGGTTGAGATCCCCGTCGCGCTCATTGTTGTCGCTACTCAGCTATAGCATCGCGCGCTGCGTCCGACGGGAGGATTTCACCTCATCGCAGCCCCGTGCAATTCGCATGGAGCCTCATCGCCGATCGTTTCCCCCTGGCACTGATTTGCCCGACGGCGCAAGGCCTCGCGGCAAAAATATTCTGATTTTCGGAAGGGCGACTTAGTGCTATAGATTTCCCTGTCTCACCCGATTGAGGGACGCTCGCGATCGTCACGAACGCGCGGTGAGATCCGGTGGACGCTGATGTCGCGATTGACGGTCGTGACGGATGCGGACGGCGAAGTCGTGCAGGCCTGACGCCCTAGTGGCAGGTGTCTCATCAGCGAGGGGCTAACGTCCCTTCCGATGGCGGTGACAAGCAAGCCCAGTCTCACCGGGGAGAGCACGTATAAGCCGTAACCCATCGCGCAGGGAAAGCCGGAGTTCCCGGTTACACCTGTGGTCCTACCCCGGTGCTTTTTGTTGCACCGGGCCCATGGGTGCGATCGGCACCCGGCTTTCCCCTGCGCCCTCTACAAGATGAGAGGGCGGAACGAAATGCAAGACTCGGGCAAATCATGTCGCGAGAGCGCGCAGCTGCGTCCGTATCCACAATTGTCATCGCCCGGCCTTGTGCGCAATTGCGCACTGGGACCGGGCGACCCTGTACGCCGCAGCCCATCCGCTCAAGCACCGGCGTCTCTGGAATACTGGATCACCCGCATGCGCATGCGCAGGTGATGACACTGCGATGGTTGATAGTGAATCGAGAACCATCACCCTTCGCCAGACGACACGCGGAGAGAGCGGCGCGCGCAACTAATGCGACGCCAGCGGGACGTAATCGTATTCGCCGACGCCCTGCAAAACCAGGAACGTCAGCGAATTGGTGCCCGCATTGGTCACGAGATGCGGCCGCGTCGGCCTGACGGCATAGACGTCGCCGGGCTTGAGATGCACGTCCTCCTTGGGCTCCTGCAGGAACAGCCGCATCTCGCCTTCCAGAACGTAAAACGTATCGGAGATGTTGGAGTGCGTGTGCCACGGCACCTTCTGCGTCGGCGAGAGCTGCAATTCCGCGATGCGAAAGCCGGGGCGGGTGGCATGGTGGGCGCGACGCTCGACTTCGTAGAGGTGACTTGCGTCCTTGACCGGCTGTCCTTGCTTCATGGCGGCCTCCCTGGTTTTTCTTGTTCCCGTCGCGGGACGTCCGACGCCATCCTAGCGCGCTTCCATCATCAACGAAACGGTTGGACCGGGCGACGTCATCACCTTGTGGGCCAGGCGCGCCTGCGAGGTGATGTTTGTGTGACGTCATGTTGCTGTATCGCACGTATCGAGTTCACGTACCTGAATGCGCGGTTCAGCGAGTGTTCAGGTGGTCGCGACAAAACTTGCGGCGCAAATCGTCTCACTCCAGACAGAGGAATCAGGCATGGAACGTCGGGATTTCCTGAAGATCGCCTTTGGTATTGCCGCGGGTGCCGCGGCTTTCGCAGCGAGCGTCCAGGCTGCGCCGCTCGCGCCGCATCCGCTCAACGAAGACGCAAAGTCGCCGGCGGGCGAGGATGCCCATCCGGCCGTGACCACGGGCGAGGAGGTCGACCGTCTCAAGCCCGAGGAGGTGCGCTGGCATCATGGCCACCGTGGCTGGGGACATCGTCACTGGCACCACCGGCATTGGGGCTGGCGTCGCCGCCATTGGCACCGTCACTGGCATCGCCGCCGCTGGTGAGGCGCCGGCCGGATTTTCTGTGAACTGTTTTTGGGATGAGCACACGAATCAACTGATGCGTATCAACTGAAAGGATTTGTCATGAAATTTATTGCTGCTTCAGTGCTTGCGCTCGGCCTTGGTCTGGCCGCGATGTCCGCGTCCCAGGCCATGCCGGTTGCGCCGCTCGATCAGGCCCAGGCCGAGTCCGGCGACACCATCCGCGTGGCCGGCGGCTGCGGCGCCGGATGGCATCGCGGTCCGTATGGCGGCTGCCGCCCGATGTTTAATTGCCCGCCCGGCTGGCATTCGGGTCCGTACGGCCGCCACTGCTTCCGCAATTGGTAGAATGATTGCACAAAAGAAAAACCCCGCAACCAAGCGGGGTTTTGTTTGTCGTATCCGAGTGCGATCAGATCGTCCGGCAACGGCCGTAGCGCCAGACGAAACCGACGGGGCAGGCGCGGACAACCGGCCCTACCACCACGGGACGCTCAACGACGACGGCGCCCGGAACGACGACGACCTCGCCACGATTCCTGACGCATCCGGCATAGGGGCCGCGATGGAAGCCGGGGCCGCATCCGCCCGCGGCGCCAGCCGCACTGATGCCGGCGAATGCGGTCGTGATCAAAACTGCTGCTGCAAAAAGATACTTCATGTCTTCTCCCTTGGATTTCGTCGCACTGCGGCACCGCAACAAACTTCCGCTCAACGAGCCGAGCAACAATTCGTCATGGTTGCGAGCGCGGTTATTCTCCGGGCCCGAACAGCGCGGCGAATCGCTTCTCGCCGTTGCGCGAGAAATTGACCACGCGGCTGCCCGGCGTGATGTCGCGCGCGGCCCATTTCAGCTCCGTGAAGCGGTCCATCACGGCAGCGCCCAGCGTGCCCGCAAGATGATGCCGCCGTTCGCTCCAGTCGAGGCAGGCCTTGCACACGGGCCGGCGTGGATGCGTGAGCGTCTCGGCGTCGATCTGCAGCGCCTCGGCCATGAAGCGCTTCCCGTCGCCGGTCAGCTCGATCGCCTCCTTGGTCTGGCGGATCAGCTTCTGCTGTTTCATGCTGTCGAGCATCTGCACGCCGAGGTCGCCAGCGAGGTGGTCGTAGCAGATCCGCGCGCGGCGCAGCGCCGGATCCTTCGGCCCGGTGCGCACGCGCATATGGCCGGCGCGGGCCGCGATGCCCTGCAGGCCCTCGAGCACGTCAGCCACGTCGGGGCCGGTGAGGCGATAGTAGCGGTGGCGGCCCTGCTTCTCCGGCTCGATCAGCCCTCCGGCTTCGAGCTTCGCAAGGTGCGAGCTTGCCGTCTGCGGCGTGATGCCGGCCTCCTGCGCCAGTTCACTTGCGGTCAACGCGCGGCCGGTCATCAGCGCGGTCAGCATGTTGCAGCGTGCGGGATCGCCGACCAGGGCGGCAATCCGGGAGATGTCGGGTCCTGCTTTCATAGTTCGATGATAGCCGAAGCATCGACGTCGGGCAAGCGGCTAGTGTTGCAGATGACGCCAACATGCATGAGGCCATCAATGACCATCACCGTCTTCATCCGTTACCAGCTCGATCCGTTCAAGCGCGCGATGTTCGAGGAGTATTCGAAGAACTGGCTCTCGATCATCCCAAGATGCGGCGGCGACCTGATCGGCTACTGGATGCCGCACGAAGGCACCAACAACATCGCCTTCGCGCTGATCTCGTTCGAGAACCTTGCGGCCTACGAGGCCTATCGCGCGGGGCTGCGCATCGACAGGGAGGGCATGGCGAACTTCAACTTCGCGGAAGAAAACAAGTTCATCCTGGCGGAGGAGCGGACATTTCTGCGCAAGGTGGAAGCATAAGCGCCGCGGGCTCACACGCCGGACTGGCGCCGCACGCCGTGCATGCCTATTTGTGCGCGGCCAATCAATCAGGGAGAGAACGATGCCAGTGACAACTGCTGACAAACGCGCCACCTTCAAGAAGCTGCACGAAAGCGGATGCTTCATCATTCCGAATCCGTTCGATGTCGGCAGTGCCTGCGCGCTGCAGCACCTCGGCTTCAAGGCGCTGGCCTCAACCAGCGCGGGCTTCGCCTGGACGATCGGCAAGGCCGACAACGCCGTCACCATCGATGACGTCTGTGATCATCTCACCGCCGTGTGTGCGTCGGTCGATATTCCCGTCAACGCGGACTATGAGGACGGCTTCGCCATCGAGCCCGAGAAAGTCGCCGTCAACGTCGCGCGCGGCGTCGAGACTGGCGTAGCCGGGCTCTCGATCGAGGATTTCACCGGCGATGCCGCCAATCCGCTGTTCGAGCATAAGCTTGCGGTCGAGCGCATCAGGGCGGCACGCAAGGCGATCGATGCCGACAATAGCGGCGTGCTGCTCACCGGCCGGTGCGAGGCGTTTCTACGGGGGGTGCACGATCTGAAACTGGTGATCGAACGGCTGCAGGCCTATTCAGACGCCGGTGCCGACGTCCTCTATGCGCCGGGCATCAAGACATCAGAGGAGATTTCCGCCGTCGTGAAGGCGGTCGCTCCGAAGCCGGTCAATTTGTTGACCGGCTTCGCGCCATTGTCGCTGAATGAGATCGCCGATCTCGGCGTGCGCCGGGTCAGCATCGGCGGTTCGCTGGCGCGGATGGCCTGGGCCGGCGTCATGAAGGCCGCGAAGGAGATGGCCGAGAAGGGCACCTTCACCGAATTCGCCAATGGCTATCCCGGCGGCGAGCTTAACAAGATATTCAAGTAAGCGAGACAAAAAAGCAGCGGGCCGATCGGCCCGCTGCTTCGCCGCCGTCATTCGTTGGCTTGCTTACTGTTTGTTGCCACCCGTGGAATTCGACGGCGCCGCCGAGCGGTCGATGTCCTGGCCGGTCGGCTTGCTGGCCGGGGGAGCCGCGGGCTGAGCCGGCGCCGCGCCCGTCGTCATGCCGGGTTGGCTGTTGGCCTTCGGCGTCACGTCGCGCATGCCCGGAGGCGCCCCGGCCGGGTTAGGCTGGGTCTGCGCGGTCTGGGTCGACGGCGTCGTGGCGGCCTGATTCACCGACGTGTTATTCAGCCCGTAGAACAGCGCGCCCAGCACCACGGCTACTGCGACTGCGAACATCGCGATCTTGGTCCCGCTGGCCGGCCCTTGCGCGAGTTCCGGATCCGGCTGCAGCTCGTTGTCCAGGCTGTTGAAGCGCGCCTGACGGCGGATTTCGTCATCGGTCATGTTGGCGCGATACGGATCGTTGGGTTCGTAGGTCATTATCGTTCCTCCGTTAGCACCCCAAAGCTAAACGCGAGGGACAATAGCTGGCGCGTAAGGATGTTCCGCGCCAATGTTGCAACTTGTCCATGATGGAACTGCCGATTCCCCGGTTCCTGACCCTGTTCCGTGAGGCCTTCGCGATGTGGAGCATGCCACCCACCGATTCCGTGCTGCACGTGCTCTCGTTCATCGCGGTCGCGGCGCAGGCGATGACGGCGGCGCTCGCCGCGGGCCGGCGCAGCATGGATTGGGCCGGCGTCTGCATGCTCGGGGCCATCACCGCGCTCGGCGGCGGCACCATCCGCGACGTGCTGCTCGGGCATTATCCACTGCTCTGGGTCGCGCACCCGATCTACCTCGCGATTGCGGGGGCTGCGTCCTTCGTCACCATCCTGCTGGCGCGGCTGGTGGTCAGGCTCAATCTTGCCTTCCTCGTGCTCGACGCGATCGGGCTCGTGGTGTTCACCATGGCCGGCTGCGACGTCGCCTGGCAGGTCGATGCGCCGCTGGCGATCGTGATCGTCTCGGGCATGATTACCGGCTGCGCCGGTGGCGTGCTCCGCGACCTCCTCTGCAACGACGTGCCGCTGCTGTTTCGCAGCGAGCTCTATGCCAGCGTCTCCGTGGTCACCGGGCTGTTCTACGCGACCGCCTTCGGACTGCAGCTGAACGACACGCTCTGGACCGGGCTGACCTTCGCGCTCGGGCTGACGTTCCGCATGCTCGCGATCCACTACAAATGGGAAATGCCGAAATTCGTGTTCAGCGGCGAGGAGCGGTGACCGGCTATTTTGGCTGGCGCGCCTTCGCAACCTGGTCCGCCGTCACCGCAGGTGCCGCATTGCCCCAGGAGTTGCGGATATAGGTCGCGACGTCGGCGATCTCCTGGTCGGTCAGCTTCGGATAGGACGGCATCGAGCCGGCGTTCGGCGCCCGCGGCGTGGTCACGGTCTGCGCGCCGTCGAGGATGATGCGTAGCGTGCTCGCGGGGTCGGCGGATTGCAGGTTGGCGTTGCCGGGCAGCGGCGGATAGATCCGGGGCGAGCCTGAACCGTCGAGTTCGTGGCAGGCGACGCAGGAACCGCGATAGATGCGCTCGCCGTCGCTCATCTGTGCCGGCGAGGGCGGAGCGACCGCAGGCTCCGGCGCGCCCGCCGGCAGCGCCTTCAGATACACCGCGATCGCGCGAACGTCGGCGTCGCTCATCTTCGAGGTCGAATTGACCACCACCTCCGACATCAGCGGGCCGGCATGGCTGTGCCCGTTGCGGCCGCTCTGCAGATATTCGACGATGTCGTCGACGCTCCAGGATTTCAGCCCGCTGCGTTCAGCGCCGTCGAGCCGCGGCGCGAACATGCCCTGAACCATGCTGCCGCCGAACGCCTGGCCGCGTCTGTCGGCGCCAAAGGCGTTCTTCGGCGTGTGGCAAGCGCCGCAATGCGCCACGCCTTCGACCAGATAGCCGCCGCGATTCCATTGCGCGGACTTGCCCTGGTCCGGCTGGAAGATGCCGGGCACAAAGAACAGGTAATCCCAGGCCCGCATCAGAACCCGATCGTTCAGCGGCCAGCGCAGCTCCGGCGGCGGTGCCTTGTTGCTGACGGGTTCGAGCGTGGCGAGATAGGCGCGGATCGCCAGAATGTCGTCACGGATCAGCTTCGTGAAATTGGGGTAGGGGAAGGCGGGATAATAGTGGGTCCCGCTCGGCGAGACGCCGGTGCGCAGGGCGCGGAGGAAATCGTCGACGCTCCAGCCACCGATGCCGGTATCGCGGTCGGGGGTCAGGTTCGGCGAAAACACCGCGCCGAACGGCGTGTCGATCCGTTTTCCCCCGGCGAACGGCTTTGCCGGATCGGCGGTGTGGCAGCTCGCGCAATCCCCCGCGATCGTCAGCGCCTTGCCGCGGGCGATCACGTCGTCGGACGGCTCGGCCACGCATTCGCCTGATGCGAACGCACCGCACAATAGCAGGGGCACCAGAATCGCCCGCATCGCCTGAAGCCGCCGCCGCATCTATCCACCTTCCGGTCCACACGACGCGTTACGCTGTTTCGCCGCGGGCCTGTCCTGCGACAGAAACCGAAACGGCCCCACGATATTCCCGGTACGAAGTTGCGATTTTTGCGCGCCGGGCATCCTTGCCCAGAATTGTGGTGCGTGCGTTGGAACATCCGACATAGACTGGTTCTAACAAGCTCGGATGACTAGCTAAAACACAGTCGTCGCGACCAGGAAAAAGAGGGCTAAATGGGTATCAACCAAGGGCCTATCGGTCTCGACCAGAAATACACCCAAGGCACCGGCCATGTCTTCCTGACCGGCATCCAGGCGCTGGTCCGCCTGCCGATGGCGCAGATCAGACGGGACCGCGCCGCAGGCCTCAACACCGCGGGCTTCATCTCCGGCTATCGCGGTTCTCCGCTCGGCGGCTATGATCAGCAGCTGTTCGCCGCCCGCCAGCATCTCGAGCAATACAACATCAAGTTCCAGCCCGGCGTGAACGAGGACCTGGCTGCGACCGCGATCTGGGGCTCGCAACAGCTCGGGCTGTCGCCCGGCGCCAAGTATGATGGCGCGGTCGGCATCTGGTACGGCAAGGGCCCCGGCGTCGACCGCTGCGGCGACGTGTTCCGTCACGGCAACGCGGCAGGTTCGGCCAAAAACGGCGGCGTGCTCTGCCTTGCCGGCGACGACCACGGCGCAAAATCCTCCACCGTCCCGCATCAGTCCGACCACGCCTTCATCTCCGCACTGATGCCCTACCTCTACCCCTCCAGCATCCATGAAATGATCGAGATGGGTCTCCTGGGTATCGCGATGTCGCGCTACTCCGGCTGCTGGGTCGGCATGAAGGTGATCACCGAGACGGTTGAGACCACGGCCGAGATCGATCTCACCGACGAGATGACTCCGTTCGTGATCCCGACCGATTTCGAGATGCCGCCGGGCGGCTTGAACATCCGCTGGCCCGACGACCGCTTCGAGCAGGACCGGCGCTTGCAGGATTACAAGGGCTTCGCCGCGATCGCCTTTGCCCGCGCCAACAAGGTCAACCGCATCACGATGGATTCGCCGAACGCGCGCTACGGCATCATGGCCTCGGGCAAGAGCTACGAGGACATCCGCCAGGCGCTGCGCGAACTTGGCGTCACGCCTGAGATCGCCGCCAAGATCGGCATCCGCCTCTACAAGATCGGCATGCCATGGCCGCTGGAGCCGGAGGGCGTGCGCAATTTTGCGGTCGGGCTCGAGGAGATATTCATCGTCGAGGAACGCCGCGAGATCGTCGAGAACCAGGTCAAGCAGGAGCTGTTCAACTGGCGCGACGACGTGCGCCCGCGCATCGTCGGCAAGATGGACGATCACGACAAGCGCTTCCTCACCTTCGCCGCCGAACTCAGCGTCGCCTCGCTTGCAAGCTCGCTGACCGAACGTCTTCTTCGACTTAATCTCAACCCCGAAGTCGCCGAGATGCTGCGCGCCAAGGCCGACTGGTTCAACGGCCGGCAGTCGACCCAGATGCAGGCGGTCGCGCCGGTGTCCCGTACGCCGTATTTCTGCTCGGGCTGTCCGCACAATACCTCGACCAAGGTGCCGGAAGGCAGCCGCGCGATGGGCGGCATCGGCTGCCACTTCATGGCGCTGTGGATGAACCGCTCGACCGAGACCTTTACCCATATGGGCGGCGAGGGCGTGCCGTGGGTCGGCATCGCGCCGTTCACCAACGAGAACCACATCTTCGCCAATCTCGGCGACGGCACCTATTTCCACTCCGGCATCCTGGCGATCCGCCAGTCGATCGCCTCGAAGGCCAACATCACCTACAAGATACTTTACAACGACGCGGTCGCGATGACGGGCGGCCAGCACCACGACGGCGACCTGTCGCCGCAGAAGATCACGTTCCAGCTCCACGCCGAAGGCATCCGCGAGATCTACCTGGTCTCGGAAACGCCCGATGCCTATCCGGCCGACAGCATCGCGCCCGGCGTCAAACTGTTCCATCGCGACGAGCTCGAGAACGTCCAGAAGATGTGCCGCGACACCAAGGGCACTTCGGCGATCGTGTTCGTGCAGACCTGCGCGGCCGAGAAGCGCCGCCGCCGCAAGCGCGGCCTGATGGAGGATCCGGCGCGCCGCGTGCTGATCAATCCGGCGGTCTGCGAAGGCTGCGGCGACTGCTCGGTGCAATCGAACTGCATCTCGGTCGAGCCGCTGGAAACGGAATTGGGGCGCAAGCGCACCATCAACCAGTCGACCTGCAACAAGGACTATTCCTGCGTGAAGGGTTTCTGCCCTTCCTTCGTGACGGTCGACGGCGGCAAGCTCAAGCGGCGCGCGCCCGCTGAGCTTGGCGATATCGGCGCCTTGCCGGAGCCGGCCTCAAAGCCCGCGCTCGACCGGCCCTACAACATTGCGGTCGGCGGCGTCGGCGGCACCGGCGTGCTGACGATCGGCGCGCTGCTCGGCATGGCCGCCCACATCGAGGGCAAGGCCAGCATGATCCTCGACATGTCCGGCCTTGCGCAAAAAGGCGGCGCGGTGCTGAGCCACGTCCGGCTTTCCGAGCACACGGCCGATGTCACCTGTTCGCGCATCGTCACCGGCACGGCCGATCTGGTGCTCGCCGCCGACGAGGTCGTGGCGGTGTCAAAGGACACCATCTCGCTGTGTGACAGCAGCCGCACCGTCGGCATCATCAACAGCCACATCATTCCGACCGCGGACTTCATCCTCAACCGCGACTTCAATTTCCAGAGCCGCAAGGTCAACAGCGTGCTGGAGACTGAGCTGCGCAAGGACACCGCGTTCTTTGACTTCACCAAGCCGGCCGAGGCGCTGCTTGGCGATAGCATCGCCACCAACATCATGATGATGGGCTTTGCGTATCAGCGCGGCCTGTTGCCGCTGTCGGCAGAGTCGATCCAGCAGGCGATCGAGGTCAATGGCGTCTCGATCAAGATGAACACGCACGCGTTCCAGCTCGGGCGCCTGGCCGGTGCCGATCCGGCACGCCTGGCCGCGATGATGAAGGGACAGGATGACGACACAGCGCCCGTGAAGTCGCTGGATGCGATGTCGCTCGACGAGATCATCACCCATCGCATGGCACTGTTGACCGACTACCAGAACGGACGGCTGGCAAAGCGCTACCGCAAGCTGGTCGACCAGGTTCGCGAGGCCGCGACCAAGGGTAGCTATGGCGAAGCGCTGCCGCGTGCGGTCGCGATCAATTACGCCAAGCTGCTCGCCTACAAAGACGAGTACGAGGTCGCGCGTCTGTTCACCGACGGCCGTTTCGAGAAGCAGCTCCGCGACCAGTTCGAGGGTGAGTTCAAGTTCAACTTCAATCTGGCACCGCCGATCCTCGGCGGCGGCCTCGACGCACAGGGCCGTCCGAAGAAGCGTGAGTTTGGCGCCTGGATGATGTCCGCCTTCAGAATGCTGGCGAAATTCCGTGTCCTGCGCGGCACGCCACTCGACGTCTTCGGCTACAACGCCGACCGTAAGCTCGAGCGCGACCTGATCGCAGGTTACGAGAAGGACGTCGCGACCGTGCTCGGTCTGCTGTCGCCGCTCAATCACGAAATCGCGGTCGAACTGCTGTCGCTGCCCGATCGGATCAGGGGCTACGGCCCGGTGAAGGAGAAGGCGATCAAGGAGGCCAAGGTTCGCTACGCGCAACTCGCCGCCGACCTCGCCAATCCGCCGCCCGCGCCGCGGCAATTGGCGGCGGAGTAGGGTAGGAGCAAATTCGATGTAGTTCCGGGCGCGCGCTGCGTACGCCGCGGTCTCGCCTGACGGAATATTTCCGCGCTTGCCAAGCCCGCCACGGCGGTTCAGAAAAACGCTGGATCAAGAAACGCCAGCGGAGAATGATTTGACCATCAAGGGCAAGGCCTACATTGCCGGGATCTATGAGCATCCCACCCGGCACGCACCCGATAAATCAACCGCACAGCTTCACGCCGAAGTCGCCAAGGGCGCGATCGAGGACGCGGGGCTCACCAAGGATGATGTCGACGGCTATTTTTGCGCCGGCGATGCGCCGGGCGGGCTGTGGCCGATGGTCGATTATCTCGGTCTCAACACCAAAAAAGTTCGCCACGTCGATTCCACCGAGACCGGCGGCTGTTCCTACCTGATCCATCTCGGCCATGCCGCCGAGGCGATCGCCGCCGGCAAATGTTCGGTCGCGCTGGTCACGTTGGCGGGCAAGCCGCGCACCGGGGCGATGCCGCCGCGTGCCGCCGGTGCCGAGGCCGATTTCGAGGCCGCCTACGGGGCGACCACGCACAATGCCTACGGCATGTGTGCCATGCGCCATATGCACGACTACGGTACGACCTCGGAGCAGCTCGCCTGGATCAAGGTCGCCGCTTCGCATCACGCGCAATACAATCCGCATGCGATGCTGAAGGAGGTCGTCACGGTTGAGGACGTCTTGAACTCGCCGATGATCTCCGATCCGCTGCATCGAATGGATTGCTGCGTCGTCACCGATGGCGGCGGCGCGATGATCGTCACCACGCCCGAGATCGCGAAGAGCCTGAAGAAGCCGCTGGTGCGCCTGATCGGCCATGGCGAAGCGATGAAGGGCCCGCGCGGCGGCAAGGATCTCGATCTGACCTACTCTGCCGGCGTGTGGTCCGGTCCGCGTGCCTTCGAGGAGGCGGGCGTGACGCCGAAGGACATCAAGTACGCCTCGATCTATGACAGCTTCACCATCACCGTCCTGATGCAGCTCGAAGACCTCGGCTTCTGCAAGAAGGGCGAGGGCGGCAAGTTCGTCGCCGACGGCAATCTGATCTCCGGCGTCGGCAAGCTGCCGTTCAACACCGACGGCGGCGGCCTCTGCAGCAACCACCCCGTCAACCGCGGCGGCATGACCAAGATCCTCGAGGCTGTCAGGCAGTTGCGCGGCGAGGCGCATCCGAAGGTGCAGGTGCCGAATTGCGATCTCGCAATTGCGCACGGCACCGGTGGACTCCTTGGCGTTCGCCACGCCGCCTCAACCTGCATCCTGGAGCGTGCGTGATGTCTGAAGCGAAGAAGTACAATGCCCCGGTGACCAACCCGGAGACCGCGCCGTTCTGGGAGGCGGCCAAGGCCGGCAAGTTCATGATCAAGCGCTGCACCGCCTGCGGCGAGCCGCATTACTTTCCGCGCTCGATCTGCCCGTTCTGCTTCTCCGACAAGACGGTGTGGGAGGAGGCGTCGGGCGAGGCGGTGGTCTACACCTACAGCCTGATGCGGAAGTCGCCGACCGGTCCCTACGCGATAGCCTATGTGACGCTGAAGGAAGGCCCCTCGCTGCAAACCAACATCGTCGATTGCGATCTGGAGCAGGTGAAGATCGGCCAGAAGGTGAAGGTGGTGTGGAAGCCGACCGACGGCGCGCCGCTGCCGTTCTTCACGCCGGCCTAAAAAGTACCTTCCCCCCTTGCGGGGGAAGGTGCGTAGGCGGCCTTTGGCCGCCGTCCAATTAACGCCGATGCTTCGCATCGGCTACGGCAGCTGCCGGAAGAGGGGTTCTCTCCACGTATGGAGTTTCTGTGCGGAGGCAACCCCTCTCCCAAACGAGTTTGCGTTTGATGCCGGTGCAGCCCTCTCCCGCAAGGGGAGAGGGCACTTCAACGGGCACCGTTGAGAAAAAGAGTTCTCGGGAGAAAACGACAATGCCGATCGTGTACGAACAGCTGATGGCCCTGAAGAATCTCGGCCAAAAATACAGCTACGCCGACCGCGACGTGATGCTCTATGCCTATGGCATCGGGCTTGGCGCCGATCCGATGGACGAGAACGAGCTCGCTTTCGTCAACGAGGGCACGCTGACGCCGCGTGCACTGAAAGTGGTGCCGACGTTCGCGTCCGTCGCCGCCTGGGGCGCCGGTCCCGGTGAGATGAACCTCAATCGTGTGATGGTGGTCGACGGCGAGCGTGACATCACCTTTCACAAGCCGTTCGCGACCGCGGCCCACATTACGGCCGACTCGACGGTGCTCGACGCCTTCGACAAGGGCAAGGACAAGGGCGCGGTGATCCGTCACCAGACCGTGCTGAGAGACGAGAAGGGCGAGAAGCTCGCAACGCTGGTCGCCTCGCGCTTCGCCCGCGGTGACGGCGGCTTTGGTGGACCGTCGGAAGGCCAGCCTGAGCCGCACAAGGTGCCGGAGCGCGCGCCCGACCAGGTCGTCGATATCACGACGCGGCCGGACCAGGCGCTGATCTACCGGCTCTGCGGCGACCGCAATCCGCTGCACAGCGATCCGGAATTTGCGAAGAAGGCCGGCTTCCCGCGACCGATCCTGCACGGCATGTGCACCTACGGCATCACCTGCCGCGGCGTGCTGCGAACCTATGCCGATTACGATCCGTCCGCCTTCAAGCAGCACGCGGCGCGGTTCTCCTCGCCGGTGTTTCCCGGCGAGACCGTGACGATGGAGCTGTGGAAGGACGGCAATGTGGTGTCGTTCGAGGCCAAGGTGAAATCGCGCGGCGTCACCGTGATCAAGAGCGGCAGGACGGTGCTGGCGTAGCCACAAGCGAAGGCCGTCGGCTCCCTCGCCCCGCTCTTGCGGGGAGAGGGTTGGGGTGAGGGGTTCTCACCGCAGGCTGTGAACGTGGTGAGACCTGTACCCCCTCACCCGGATCGCATCTTGCGATGCGATCCGACCTCTCCCCGCGAGCGGGGCGAGGTAAGGAAGAGCAGCAATAACGGGAGAAGAAACCATGGGATTACTCGACGGAAAAGTCGCCATCATCACCGGAGCCGGCGGCGGGCTCGGTGAGGCCTACGCAAAGCTCTTCGCAAGCGAAGGCGCGGCGGTTGTGGTCAACGACCTCGGCGGACCGCGCGACGGCTCGGGCGCCGACAAGTCGATGGCCCAGAAGGTCGTCGACGCGATCAAGGCCGAGGGCGGCCGTGCGGTCGCCAACGGCGCCGACATCTCGACCCTGGCCGGTGGCCAGTCGGTGTTCGACGACGCCATCAAGAATTTCGGCCGCGCCGACATCCTGGTCAACAACGCCGGCATTCTGCTGGACGAGACCTTCCACAAGGCCAGGGAAGAGAACTGGGACAGGGTGATGAAGGTGCATCTCAAAGGCACCTTCTGCTGCACCCAGCCGGTGTTCAAATGGATGCGCGACAACGGCGGCGGCGTCATCGTCAACACCTCCTCGACCTCGGGCCTGATCGGTAATTTCGGCCAGACCAACTATGGCGCGGCCAAGGGCGGCATCTGGGGCCTCTCCAACGTGCTCGCGATCGAAGGCCGTAAGTACAATATCCGGATCTGGACACTGGCGCCGGGTGCCTTGACCCGCATGACCGCAGACCTGCCCCGCTACAAGGAGAACCCTGGCGCGGCCCTCGGTCCCGACGGCATCGCGCCGGCCGTGCTATACATGGTCAGCGATTTGTCGGGCGACCAGACCGGCAAGGTCCTCGGTGTCTCCGGTCCGCGCGGCGTCCGCGAGATGCGGATGATGGAGATGGACGGCTGGAAGCCGCCATTTTCGGGCTGGAAGGCCGAGGACATCGTCAGCCACGCCAAGGAGATCTTCTTCTCCGAGGAGCAGATCAAGATGGGCGCCCGGCGGTTCTGATGTATACCGTCATTCCGGGGCACGCGAAGCGTGAACCCCAATGCGCAATTGCGCATTATGGAATCTCGAGATTCCGGGTTCGATGCTGAGGCATCGCCCCGGAATGACGGAATAGGATGGATGCACTAGATGACAAAACTCACCGCCCAGGCCGCAGGCACCTTCGCGATTGCGCCGACCCCGTTTCATGACGATGGCCGCATCGACGAGGCCTCGATCGACCGGCTGACCGATTTCTACACCGACGTCGGCTGCGATGGCGTCACCGTGCTGGGCATTCTGGGCGAGGCGCCGAAGCTCGACGCCGCCGAGGCCGAGCAGGTCGCGCTCCGCTTCATCAAGCGCGCCAAAAAGCTGCAAGTGATCGTTGGCGTCTCTGCCCCGGGTTTTGCCACCATGCGGTCGCTGGCCAAGGCCTCGATGGATGCGGGTGCCGCCGGCGTCATGATCGCGCCGCCGCCCAACCTGCGCACCGACGACCAGATCGTCAGCTATTTCAAGCAGGCCCAGGAAGCCATCGGCGACGACATTCCTTGGGTACTGCAGGACTATCCGTTGACGCTGACCGTGGTGTTCACGCCCGCGGTGATCCGCAAGATCGTGATGGACTCGCCGTCCTGCGTGATGCTGAAGCACGAGGACTGGCCGGGACTTGAGAAGATTTCGACCTTGCGCAATTTCCAGAAGGACGGCTCGCTGCGGCCGCTGTCGATCCTGGTCGGCAATGGCGGCCTGTTCCTCGATTTCGAGATGGAGCGCGGCGCCGACGGTGCGATGACCGGCTACGCTTTCCCCGAACTCCTGATCGACGTGGTCAATCTGTCGAAGGCCGGCAAGCGCGACGCTGCGCACGATCTGTTCGACGCCCATCTGCCAATGATGCGCTACGAGCAGCAGCCGGGCGTCGGCCTCACGGTGCGCAAATACGTGCTGCAGAAGCGCGGCATCATCTCGTCCAGCGCCCAGCGCAAGCCGGGTGCGGTGATCACGCCGCAGGCGAGGGCGGAGGTCGACTATCTGCTGTCGCGCGTGGCCAGCGTCGATCGCCGCGCCAACCTGCAACCGCAATCCAGCGCGGCGGGCTAGCGCATGACCGAGATCGTCGCTCCGCGTCTTGCGTCGACCGTGCTGCTGTTGCGTGACGGCAAGGCTGCCGCCGGCGACGGCAAGAGCCGCGCCGAGGTCGAAGTCTTCATGATGGTCCGCCATCACCAGATCGAGTTCAACTCGGGTGCGCTGGTGTTTCCCGGCGGCAGCGTCGACAAGAACGACAAGGAGATCGCGGCCGACCCCGCGCTCTATTCGGGCGGGGAAGGGCTTGACGCCGACGCGCTCGGTTTCCGGATCGCGGCGATCCGCGAAACCTTTGAAGAGAGCGGCATCCTGCTGGCGCGTCCGAAAGGATCGAAGGATCTGGTCGACGCCAAGCGCGCCAGCGAGATTGCGGTCGCGCATCGCGCGGACCTGAACGAGGGCAAGATCAGCTTCCTGAAGGTGCTCACCGACAACGGCATGCTGCTCGCGCTCGACGAGCTCGTGCCCTATGCGCACTGGATCACGCCGGAAGGCATGCCCAAGCGTTTCGACACCTGGTTCTTCCTCGCCGCGGCTCCCCCCGAGCAGCTCGGCGCCCATGACGGCAAGGAGTCGACCGACTCGGTCTGGGTGTCGCCGCGTGAGGCGCTGGAGGGCGGTGAGACCGGCCGCTTCAAGCTGCCTTTCCCGACCACGCGCAATCTGATCAGGCTCGGCAAGCAGGGCAGCGTCGAGGCCGCGCTCGCCGACAGCGCGGGCAAATCGATCGTCACGGTGATGCCGGTCATGACCAAGACCGCGACCGGCCGCCAGCTCCGCATCCCCAAGGAGGCCGGCTACGACGGCGAGGTCTTCGACGTCGGCGCGATGGGGTAGAGGGTTCATCTCTCTCCCTCGTCATGCCCGGGCACAGCCGTCTGAAGGACGGCGTCGCTTCCGTTCGCCTATGACCCGGGCATCCACGTCTTGGGTACAGCAAGAAAGTCGTGGATGGCCGGGACAAGCCCGGCCATGACGCAGAAAGAATAGCCAGATCAGTCGAAAGCATACTTCGGTCTGTACCGAAGGATCACCGCCTTCTGCCGATGTAGTTTCCGTCCGCATCTTCGAGACGGAACCGCTGCCATGAACACCTCCTCGCCACAGCCCAACATGGCCTTCGAGCTGGCCCTGCTGCTCGCGCTCGCCACGCTCTGGGGCGGGTCCTACACCTTCATCAAGCTCGGCGTTGCGACCATTCCGCCGATCACGCTGATTGCGGCGCGCACGACGATCGCGGGCCTGCTGCTGCTGGTCATCATGCGCTGGCGCGGCGTAAAGATGCCGACGGATCTCGCGACCTGGCGCCGCTTCATCTTCCAGGCCTGCCTCAACAGTGTGATCCCGTGGACACTGATTGCCTGGGGCGAGAGCATGGTCGACGCCGGGTTGACCACGATCCTCAATTCGGCCTCGCCGATCTTCACCTTCCTGTTCACGGTCGCGATTACCCGCCACGAGGCGGCAAGCCCGCGAAAACTGTTCGGCGTGGTCGCCGGCATGACCGGCATCTGCCTCGTCGTCGGTGTCGACGCGTTCCGCGATCTCGGCAGTGGGATCGTTGCCGAGATCGCGATCGTCGTGGCGACCATCTGCTACGCCTGTGCCGCGATCTTCAGCCGCGGCTTCAGGGGCCTCGATCCGATGGCGCCCGCGGCAGGCTCGTTGATTGCCGGCGCTGCGATACTCATTCCACTCAGCCTCGCGGTCGAACGGCCCTGGATGCTGTCGCCGTCCACGACTTCGCTGCTGGCGCTGCTGGCGCTTGCGGTGTTCTCGACTGCGATCGCCTTCGTGATCTACTTCCGCCTGATCCAGACCCTCGGCTCGGTCGGGACCACCGCGCAGGCCTATCTGCGCGTGCCGATCGGGGTGGCGCTCAGCGTCGTCTTTCTCGGCGAACGGCTGAGCCCGACGGCCTGGATCGGCTTGGCCTGCGTCGTGATCGGCGTGGCCGCGATGACGATCCCGGCGCGCTGGACCGCTACAGCCTGAGATTGTCTGGAGGCCCGATATCCCGGGCCGGAGACCCTGTGCGGGTCTTGGCCCGGATTGGGGCAGCCTGCGTCACCTGCGTGACGCAAATCACCTTCAGCTGCACGGGCCGGCTGTCCACCCGCGTCAGCCTGTTCCCCACAGCCCGTAAATTCCCGTATATTGCGGCCGACTGGACCCCGGCCTCGATGACATGACCGCTGAACTGCCGCCGAATTCGCAAGCGCCGCGCGCGTTTTCCCTCTCGATCGGACAGCTCACGTTCGGCAGCTTCCTGCTGGTCCTGGCCGTGATCATCATCACATCGACCGCGAGCGTGGTCGCGATCCGCCACATCGACACGACCTTTGTCGAGCTGCAGCGATTGCAAAGCATCGGCGACATCGCCGAGGATATCGACCGCCGCATGAACGAGCTGCGGCTTGCGGCGCGAGACTTCGTCACCGAGCCCGGCAGCCAGTCGGCCCAGGTCGCGCAAGCGGCTCAATCGCTGAGCGAGACGCTGAAGAAGACCCGCATCGAGCTGGCGCCCGAGCAGCAGGAGATGATCGACGGCGTCACCCAGCGGCTTGCGACCTATCGCGGCGGCATCGATCGCATCTCGACGCTCCTCAGTCGCCGCTCCGAACTGGTCGCCGGGCTGCCGCCGCTGCGCGACGACTTCGACAATGCGATCGCGGCGAGCGCCGATCCGGGCCTGGCGACGACGCTGTCGCAAACCCAAAGCCAGATCGCTACCGCACTGCTCGCGCACAATACGTCCGCCGCCGAGCGGGCCGCGCAGAGCATGCGGGCGCTGACCATTTCCGATGCCGCCTTGCGGACCGCGGTCGACAATTACGCCGGGGCGATCATTGCGATCTCGGTGCGGGAAGGGCAGATCGCCGATATCGACAAGGAGGTGCTCGGCGAGGAAGGCCGGCTGATCCAGCGCGTCACCGAATTGCTGCGCGAACTCAGCACAAGGCGCGGCCACGTATTGTCGCGGGATTTTGCACGCACACTGGCCGAGGCAAAGTGGCAGAGCATCGTGCTCGGCACAGCCGGCGTCCTGATCGGCCTGTTCGCGGCGGCGCTGGTGGTTCGCCGCACCGTCCGTCCGCTGGCCAAGATCGCACGCTCGATCCGCAGGGTCTCGGGGGGTGAGAAGAACGCGTTCATCCCCGGCGCCGATCTCGACAACGAGATCGGCGATATCGCGCGCGCCGCCGAGGTATTCCGCCAGGCCCTTGTCGATGCCGACACCGCGCGCGAGGCGGCGCTGCGCGCGCTCGCCGAGCAGCGGCTTGCCGAGGAGAGCTACCGCAAGTTGTTTGAATCCTCCGTCGAAGGCATCTATGTGACGACGCCGCGCGGGACGCTGCTCAACGCCAATCCGGCGCTGGCGCGGATGATGGGTTACGCCACGCCACAGGACCTGATCAGCGGCATCGACGACATCGCCTCCGGCGTCTATGTCGATCCGGCGGCGCGGACGCAGTACCAGCAATTGATGCAGCGCGACGGGATCGTGCGCGACTACGAGTACCAGGTGCGCTCGCGCGAAGGCTCCGTGCTGTGGCTGTCGGACTCCGCCACCGCCGTGCGCAACGACGAGGGCGAGGTGGTCCGCTACGAGGGTACGGTGCGCGACATCACCGACCAGAAGCGTGCCGAGGATGCGATCGCTGAAGGCCGCCGCCTGCTGCAGATGGTGATCGACACCGTGCCCGCCGTCATCAACGTCAAGGACCGCGAGCTGCGCTATGTGATGATGAACCGCTACATGGCCGGCATCTTCGGCGTCGAGCCGCAGGACGCAACTGGCCAGACCACCTCCGATCTGATGTCGCGTTACGGCGCGGCCAAGACCGACGAGAACGACAAGCGCGTGCTGTCGGCGCGGCGCGAGCTCGGTTTCTACGAGGAGGAGTACAAGGATTCCGCCGGCAACATGCGGCAATGGCTGGTCAACAAATTGCCGATCCTCGATGCGCAGGGCGAGATCGAGAACATCGTCACGGTCGCGCTCGACATCGGCGAGCGCAAGCGTTCCGAGCAGGAGATGCGCAAGGCGAAGGATTCCGCCGAAGCAGCCCTGCGCAATCTGCGTGAGACCCAGAACTCGCTGATCGAGGCCGAGAAGCTCGCCGCGCTCGGGCGGCTGGTGGCCGGCGTTGCCCATGAGGTCAACAACCCCGTCGGCATCAGCCTGACGGTGGCCTCGGCGCTCGAACGCAAGACCGCGATTTTCGCAGGCCAGGTGGGGCGCGGCGATCTCCGCCGTTCCGCCCTCAACGACTTCCTTGAAACGGCCCGTGATGCGTCGTCTCAGCTCGTCGCCAATCTGAACCGCGCGGCGGAGCTGATCCAGTCGTTCAAGCAGGTCGCCGCCGATCGCAACTATTCGGACCAGCGCAGCTTCGATCTCGGCGATCTCACCGAGCAGGTGGTGATGAGTCTGCGGCCCGGCCTGCGCAAGCACAACCTCACGCTCAACGTCGATTGCGAGCCGAACCTGATCATGAACTCCTATCCCGGGCCGTATGGCCAGGTGCTGACCAATCTGTTTCTCAATGCGGTCGCGCACGCATTTCCGGACGGCAAGGCAGGCCAGGTCGACATCCAGGTGCGCTCATCCGGCAAGGACAACGTTGAGGTGATCTTCGCCGACAATGGCTGCGGCATGAGCCTCGACGTGCGCCGCCGCGCCTTCGACCCGTTCTTCACGACGCGGCGCGACCAGGGCGGCACCGGGCTCGGCCTGCACATCGTCTACAGTATCGTCACCACCCGCCTCGGCGGCCGACTCGCGCTCGATTCCGCACCGGGCAACGGCACCCGCATCCAGATCATCCTGCCCCGCACAGCTCCGCTGGAGCAGGCGGCGGAGTAGCTGCGCCCCGAGCCGACGTTCCCAATCGCGAGAGCGTTTTCGAGCGAAGTGGATACCGGTTCGCGTAAAGAAAACGCGTCAAAACAAGGAATCTAGAGCCCCGTTCCGATTCCATCGGAACGGAATCGGCTCTAGTTGATGTCGGTGAGCTTGTGCAGCGTGGCGCCGAAGATCTGGCTCGCTTTGCCGACCAGCGCGGTTCCGGTCATGATGACGCGCGTGTCGGTGAAGGTGCCGGTGACACCGACGCCGACCGGAGCGGGGCCGCCGAACAGCGGATTGTCGTTTTCGCGCGGCGTGGTGTGGCGCTGCACGAGCACTTCGCCCTTGAAGGTGTCACCCTTCACCGTGTAGCTGCCGGTGTAATAGAGATAGGCATCGCCGCCGAAAATCTGGCCATCGCGAAACAGGATCACGCCGCTGCCCTTGCCGGCGCGTCCGTCCAGCAGGGTCACGTGAATCGAATATAGCCCGTTCTTCATATCGCCCCGATCGCCGGCCGCCGCGCCCACAGAAAGCCGGTTGGTTTTTTATGCCAAAGCGCGCACCTTCGCGCAACGCGGCAGGTCGATTCCGGGGCGAGTACAGTTGGGTGGACCCTCGGTTCCTGCCAGCCCGTGTGACGGCGCAATGACTGCGGACCATGCGCGCGAATCATTCTGGCCCGCGAAATGCATAGCTCTGGTTGCACTGGCCGGTGAGTGCTGGAGCAAGAAACACATGGCAGACTGGATTGATTCCGGCGGCCGTTTGGCCCGCCCTCGTACTGAAAATGGAACTTCGGCTCGGCGTCGTATCGGTCGTGTGACGGCGCCCCTGAAGCTCGGCCTGATAGCGCTGGTGTCGGTGACGGCCGTGCAGTTCGCACAGGCGCGCGATCCCGATGGCCGCTATGCCAATTCGCCGCTCAAGCAATGGTTCGATGGTTTGCGTAGCGGGAAGGGGCCGTGCTGCTCGGATGCCGACGGCAGCGCGGTCAGCGACGTCGACTGGGACTCCAAGGATGGACACTATCGCGTCCGTCTCGATGGCCAGTGGATCGACGTGCCCGAGGAGGCCGTGATCACCGAACCGAATCGGGCCGGTCGCACCATGGTGTGGCCGATCCGCGGTTACATGGGCGTGACGATCCGCTGCTTCATGCCAGGCAGCATGACGTAGCAGACGAGACTGCGAGGCCCCCCGTGATCCCGGCGCAACCGCGAAGCCGTTGCGCCGGGGGTGACGGCAAGGTTTGCGTCGCCCGTTGCCGCAAAGCTTGATTGCGCTCACGCGTATTTCTTGTCGCGCTCCAGCAGCTCGATCGAGATGCCCTGCGGACCGCGGATGAAGCAGATGCGTACGCCGGGGCGGATGGTGGTTGGCTCCTTTGTGAACTCGACGCCCTTGGCCTTGATCTCGGCGGCAACGGCGTCGATGTCTTTCACCGTCAGCCCGAAATGATCGAGCCCCTGGTAGGGCGTCACCGGGGCCGCGTTGACGCCGTCGCCGGCATTCACTTCCGCGATGAACACCTTGGCGCCGCCGAGCTGGACATCGATGCGGCCGGGACCGCGGATGATTTCGGCGCCGAGGATGTCGCGGAGCCAGCTCGCCGTCGCCTCGGGATCGGGACTGCGCAGGTGGATGTGGTCCCAGGTCACGGTCGGCATCGCGATCTCCTTGGTTATTCTTGTTGCGCGCTGAGCTCGCGCCGCGCGTTCGGACGCTGCACAAATCTAGCGGCCGGCCCGGTGCAATTCCATCCCTGCATGACGACGTCAGCCGCAATATCGCCGTGCCAAATGAAACCATTTTGGCTGTCAGCAATTGTCCTGACCATGGCGCCCGTACCGCGGCCGTCGTCCCTGGAACCCTACGGTGCGGCGCGCCGTATGGCTTTTTTCATGCGCGGCGGCTTGGCTGCCGCCGTCGCCGGGTGAGGGCACGACAATGCGGATCGGCTGGGCGTCGTTTCGTGGCTTTGGACGTCCTGGCACGACGAGGCTTGGCATAAGCCTGATCGTGCCGCTGATCGCCGTCGCCGGACTTGCGGCATGGTTGATGCTCCCCGATCCGAGCGATGCCGACGATCAGGACGACGCGCCGGCGTCCCCCGTGATCATCCTCGCGGCACAAAGCGGCTCGACCGAAAACGTATCGGCCGCAGGTCAGCCCGGCAAAGCTGTAACTGCAAGCACACCGGCGGATGAGCCCGCCACAGCCGGGGTTGCCACTGCGCCGGCGGCAGCATCTGCACCGGTGGCAGCACCGGAGCCCAAGCCGGAGAAGTCGCCGCTCGACAGGTTGCGGATTGCGTCGCAATCGTGGCGCCGGGGCGGCCTCGGCTCGAAGGCGCTGGTGACCCTGACGCTCCGCAATGCCAACGACTTCGCGGTGAAGGATATTGAGATCGCCTGTGCCTTCATCCGCCGCGACGGCAGCCCCCTGACCGAGCGCAAGCGCCTGATCAGCGACACCATCGCCATGAAGAGCCGCAAGACCTATCAGCAGATGTTGATCGGATTCGTAAATATTAATGCAACTAAAGCGAAATGTTCCGTGACGACCGCGAGCCGCCTCTAAACCCTGCATCTCGAAAAAGTGACTGCCCGGGGTGAACCGTAAACGGCGGCAAGGAACTAACTGATAGATCGCCAGTTGGAGCATGACCCGGCGGCGCGGATGGCCGTTCCTGGGGGATCATGCGTAAACCATGAGATCGGCGCGCGATGACCAGTGTCGTCGCGTTCCAGGTGAGATGAACCGCGCCCGTGGCGCGGGGGGAGCTACCAAAATGCCTGTAGCGCGTTATTTCCTGTTTGTCGGCGGAGTTCTGCTCGCGCTGCTGTTTGCTCTCGACGCTATTGTCCCACAGGAGACCGTGGTCGCCGCGACCGGTCCGTCGTCGCCGAGCTTCGACCGAAGCACAGTCCGGATCAGGTCGACCCAGAAATTGCCGGAGCGGGTGGTGTATGACACCAACCTGCCGACCATCGTCCCGCCGCAGATTAACGTTGTCGCCGCGGCTGCGCCCGCGCGTGAGACGTCGGCTCAGGCACGTGTCCGCGATACCTTTGCCCAGTTTATTCCCGAGACGAAGAACGACGCTCGCGGCAAGCCCGCGGCGGCCGAGGCGAAGCCGCCCGAGCAGCAGGCGCAGCTCCAGCCGGTGCAGGCGCCGAAGAAGCACAGGGTCGCCAGGGCTCGCCTGCCGACGCAGCCGCAGCGCTTCGCTCAGCCCGGCCAATACCAGTACCAGCCATATCGCGTCGCTCAGCAGCAGCCGCACTTCGGGCTATTCAGCGGATTTGGCACCTGGTAGCCGGATTTTGCCGCCGCTGTCGCGGCGGCGAAGTTGGTTAACGCGGCAGCCGCGGGATCTTGTCGGCGAAACCGTTGTAGCAGGTCAGCCGCTCGTCCTCTTCCTTCAGGAAACGGCACTCGTTGACGCCCTTTGCGACGGGGGCCTTCGGCTTGGGCTGCGGCTTGAAGATCGCGTCGTAGCAATTCAGCCGGTCCTTGGTCGCGTCGTCGATATCCCCGCATTCCTGCAGCTTGAGCGCGACCGATTGCGGCTTGCCCGGCGCGGCGGCCTTCTCGCCCTCCTTGGCGGCCGGCTTCTTGCCGACCTGGACCAGCGGCTTGTCGCCGACCATCGGCGGCGGCGAGGCGGCCGGCTGGGCGGTGCCGGGAGGCGGGGCGGTTCCCGGGCCAGTTCCTTGTGCAGTTCCTTGGGCAAGCGCGGCGGCGGGGCACAGCAGTGCCAGCGCGAGGATGATCTGTCTCATGTCGAAATGTCCGAAATGGCGTGATGACCGGAAGGAGGTGCCGGGGATCGGAAAAGCACGGCCGGCGCCGTGACTTATCGCAACTTTCTGGTAAATCCTACCCCAGACTTTAGCGGTATTATTTAACCATGACGAGCCTCGCCCGCTCGTGCGGTTATTTGCGTTTGTCTGGCCGGACCGCTATGACCGTGCCATCTGCGCGACTGGCGCTTGGATGGACCACCATCGGGGAGCGCAGAGACTGACGCCGCGCGCCTGGGCACCGCTTCGAAATCGGAGGTGCCATGACGGCGATCATTCTGGATGGGCACGTACACGCCCAGATACTCATCGACAATATCGCAGCCGAACTGGATCGGATGCCCCGTGCGCCGGGGCTTGCCGTGGTGCTGGTCGGCGACGACCCGGCCAGCCACATCTATGTGCAGAGCAAGATCAGGATGGCCGAGAGGCTCGGCTTGCGCGGCGAGGTCGAATTGCTGCCGCACGATGCCGGCGAGCCCGCTCTGCTCGCTTTGATCGGGAGGCTCAACGCGCGCGACGATGTCGACGGCATCCTCGTGCAATTGCCGATGCCGGCGCATATCGACGCCTTGCGCGTGATGGCCGCGGTCGATCCGTCGAAGGACGTCGACGGTCTGCACGCCCTCAACGCCGGTCGCCTGTTCCACGGTGGCGATGCGCTGGTGTCGTGCACGCCGCTCGGCTGCCTCAGGCTGATCAAGTCGATCCGGCCGGATCTCACCGGCTGTCATGCCGTCGTGATCGGAAGCTCCAACATCGTCGGCAAGCCGATGGCCGCGCTGCTTCTGAAAGAGCAGGCGACCGTGACGCAGACCCACATCCACACCAGAGGCATCAGCGGCATCTGCCGCCAGGCCGACATCCTCGTCAGCGCGGTGGGCAAGGCCGGACTGGTGCGCGGCGACTGGATCAAGCCGCAGGCCATCGTCATCGATGTCGGCACCACCCGCGTGCAAACACCTGACGGCGGCTACGCGGTGCGCGGTGACGTTAGCTTCGATGAGGCGGTGCTGGTGGCCGGCGCCATCACGCCGGTGCCGCGCGGTGTCGGCCCGATGACGATCGCGTGCCTGATGGAGAATACGCTGAAGGCGGCGAAAGCGAGAGCCGCGCGGCTGCATTAGAGCGTTTTCGAGCGAAGTGGATACCGGTTCGCGTGAAGAAAACGCGTCAACCAAGAATCTTGGGCGGTTTCGGATTCGATCGGAAACGGAAACCGCTCAAGCTCATCGGCGTTCGGAGCATGCCATCGTGACGGCGCGTCGTGGGAACCTACGACGCGCGATCAAACCGCATGCGGTGCGGGAACGTTTCGGTGCGGGATCGGTTCGAGAGTTGAGACCCTGAGGAAACGGGCGAAGCGGGGGAGGAACCAGCCAACATCAGAACCAGACAGGAGCAGCGGATGAAGCTAAATTCCGAACAGGTGAAACGGACGATGATGCAAATGGAGGCCGAGGTGCTTCCCGAGGATCATCCCGCCGTCGCCCGATTGAACAGTGTCTTCGGAGACCACACCTTCTTCGTCGACAGAAGCGGTCTCAAGGTTCTCGAGCCCGCGGAAACGCGCGACATCGACGGCCAGGCCGGCGAGGTCGTCAGTCTCGCCGAATGGAGCGACGCGTCCTTGACGAGTCTGCAGCCGCATGAGCCGGAACCGACCGGCCTTATCGTGGTGCTCGAGCCAAGCAAGCACTAAACAAGCAAGCACCAGTCCTTCTCATGAGACTTAACGTGCAGCGACCGGCTCCTTGCGAGGAGCCGGTCGCTGGCAGATTCGTTTTGGTGCGTCCGTCGCAGAGATGACGTGGCCAACAGTCCCCTTCGTCACATCAAGAGGTGCCGAAAGTCACATGACAAATCAGCTTCGGCTGCGTATGCATCGGTTCCAGATGGAGCGTGTCCGGGCGATGGGGGCCAAATGGGGAGCGTGCGGCGCTGGACGTTTGATGAGGATGAAAAGCTCCGGGCGCTCGCCAAAGCCGGCAAGAATGCCCTTGAGATCAGCAATGAGCTGACCCGCCGCGCGTCGGCCGTGCGGCGGCGCGCGGAAGTCCTGTCGATCCTCATCATTGCAAAAGCCTATCGGGCGCGTCCCTCGCATGTCGCCACGCATCTCGAACGGGTGGCGATCGACGCGATCACGAACGGCCGCCGGTTTCCCGCCGGCGTCGGTCCGAGCACCATCGCCGGGATGGTCGAGAAGGGCTGGATCGTGCCGGAGGGCGGCCGGACCTATCGTGTCACCGACGCCGGCGTAGAGGCGGTGCGCCGCAAGATCCCGAGCAGCAGTTGAAGGACATGAACTCGAGAGCGAGGACCGGCCTTTCGCGCACTGCCACCGCAATTCCTTCACCTAAACGTGTGGACCAGGTTCTGTAACAAGCCGGCCTAATCCCCGAATGGACCCCTGAACGAACTTGGAGGTTCACATGCGATCGTGGAAACTGCTTGTTATCGGGACTCTTGCGACAATCTCTCCTCATGTTGCGGCAGCGGCGGACCGGCCCATCGTGGTGGAGCTTTTCACCTCGCAAGGCTGCTCGTCGTGCCCGCCGGCGAACGCCTATCTGAATGAACTGTCGAAGCAGCGCTCCGACGTGTTGGCGCTGGCCTTCCACGTGACCTATTGGGATTATCTGGGCTGGAAGGATCCGTTTTCGCTGCAGACGGCCACCGACCGCCAGGCGCGGTATGGACGGCGGTTCGGGGATGGATCGTACACGCCCGAGATCGTCGTGGACGGCGGGACCGGCCTTGTCGGTTCGTATCGCGATGACGTGAACGGAGCGATTGCCAGGGCTCGGACCGAGAGCAGGACGGCCGCCGACGTGCGCGTCGTTGCGAGGGACGGAAAGGTCTCGATCGACGTCGGTTCGGGGCAGGGCGCCGCGAAAGTGTATCTCGTCGGCTTTGACCGCGAGCACGTTACGGCGATCGGCCGCGGCGAAAATCAGGGGCGGACCATGCCGGAGTCGAACATCGTCCGGTCGTTCCGGCCGGTCGCGGACTGGCGGGGGACGCCGGTCCATATCGACCAGTCCCTTCCGGACGGCGAAGAGATTGCCGTCATTCTGGAAGCGCCGGATGGTCACATCGTCGGAGCGTCTCGTGCTTCCGGCCGGGGAGCTTCGTGACGGCCGGGTGCAGCGCGCGTCAGGTCTTCCGGCGTTTGGTAGCATTCAGTCCAGCACTGTCGCCGTAACTTCCTCCGCAATAAGACGGGGCACCCTGAACTGGAACCGCTAATCGCAAGCGGCCGCGACGAGAAGGTTGGGGTCAGCTGGTCTGGGTGTCCAGTACCCTCGCTGATTGAAGCCCGCATTGGTAGTTGTCGGAGCGCATACATAGCTCGTTTTGCCAACGCAAATGGGCGAGCCAATGGAATAGATAAGGTTCTCATATATGCAGTAATTGCCGATCCCGGACGCCAGATCGGTTGGAGGTGTTGCGGAGCCGCCGAAGGGTGGTGGAGCAAGCGGTGGCTGGACATCAGGCGGCGGTCGGTCTTGCGCTCCGGCCGTATGCACGGAAAGCAACAACGCCATACTCGCGAACAAGCGCAGCATGTAATCCCCCTCGGTTGGATTTCGGTACGCCGGTCAGTGGGTCCAGTCCCTTGCCACTTATGCTAGTTGCACTCGACGGCTTGCGTTCAGGAGAACGGCGAGCTTCGGCGCCAATTGCGTTTACCGGAATGGTGCGCTCGGAGAGATTCGAACTTTTCTACTAACGCGTTCATATGTCAATGGATTTTCTTTACATTTTGTTACGAGGGACAAGTCGAGGTCCTTCTTTCGGATCATGTCGTGGAATTGGTCGACGAGCGTGCGGGCCTCAACAAGGGACGGCACCCCAGCCTCGATGGCGGCGATGACCACGGCATCAGCGCAGTGCTTGACCCTATCCGCTGCCTTGTGGAGGCCCATGTCATGGCGGCCGAGCGCCTTCATGGGGATGATACGACTGTCCCGGTGCTGGCCAAGGGCAAAACCGATACAGGACGATGCTGGGTCTATGTTCGGGACGACCGGCCTTTTGGCGGAACGGGACCGCCGGCGGCGATGTTCTATTACTCACGCGACCGAAAGGGCGAGCACCCGAGAATGCATCTTGCAGGCTATGCCCGCATTCTGCAAGCGGACGCCTATGATGGCTACAACCATCTTTATCTGGCTGGGCGAAATCCAGGCCCGATCCGGGAGGCGGCGTACTGGGTCCATGCAAGGCGTCCGTTCTTCGCCATGGCTGATCTAGAGGAAAACGCCCGCCGCAAGGCCCAGGGCAAAAAGGAAATCCCGCTCTCGCCCATCGCGATCGAAGTCGTGCGCCGGATCGATGCCTTGTTCGAGATCGAGGGGCAAGCGCGCGGAAGAACGTCTGGCCGTTCGGCGGACGTTAAGCCGGCCATTGGTCGACGATCTTCGCGCCTATATGGGGGAACAGGCCGCCAGGCTCTCCCGTGGTCACGACCTGGTCAAAGCGTTCAATTACATTCTCTGGCTACACGACATCGCCAACGGAATGGAAATCGAGGATGGCGTTATCTGGGTCTACGGAGTCGGGGAAGATGGCATCTTGGCGTTCACCGACTTCGGTACCGAGAACCTGATCGATCTGATCAAAATGCACAAAGACGATCCCACGCTTCTCAAGCATTATCAGCTAGAGTGATCCGCGTGGCGGCCCACGCCGGATGCTTACTATTCGGCTCACGGTCGTGCTTCAGTTCGTGGCTGTGACGCTGACGAAAATCTTGCGATATTGTGCTGCCCGGCTTTAGCGAACGGGCGCCAGATTCCAAGCTTCGTCAATTTCGAGCACTGGGACGCGCGCCTAAGCTGCCTTTACTTCAGAAATATCTCGAAGATTTCGTTTCCGTACTACTACGGTAGCTCGGTATATGGATTGCAGACCCCAGTGGGATGATAATAATAATGCTAAGTTGCGACGTGCAGAATTGTATTTCCGAGTGCATAAACTCAGGGTTTGGAAACCAGGACAGCTTGATGACCGATCGGGTATTTAGTCATAACAGTATTAGTGAGTTCACCTCGTTCACTTACTTCGAGAGCGATGATCCCTCCAATTCAGCCGTATTCGTATTCAACGACAGTACTGGCAAGATGCTGATGCTCAGCACCACGCTGGAAATTGCTTCGGAAATGCGGACGTTGCTGAACGAGGCCTTCACAGAAATGGAGAGAGCCGACGTCAGGTCGCTTGCAGCGCCCCTGACGGCTGCCAGGGAGCTCGAACCGACGCCGCATTAGTCGCGTAGGGGCGCCGTCAAGACGTGATGGTCGCAGCGTCCGAGTTGCGCGGACTTGCCATCCGAAGTTGCTTCGCTTCAACGGCTTTTGCCGGTGCGGCAAGATAAGTCGACTTCGAGGTGAGTCTTTGATCGTGTGCTGCTCAGAGTGTTCGCCTGTCGCTGGGGCGAGCTGACCAGAGCGCTTCGAGCGAAGTGGATACCGGTTCGCGCAAAGAAAGCGCGTCAAAACAAGAATCTAGAGCCCCGTTCCGATTCAATCGGAATGGAAATGGCTCTGGCTAGTTCGGCTTCTGCCCGTGCTGTGCGGCTGCGATCAAAAGCGCGGCGAAAGACCGCGCCTCAGCCTTTTTCATCCGCCCCTGGATTGGATCGGAACGCTCTCCCTCGATCTGGATAACAACCTCGTCGGGCTCGTCGAGCGACGGTGTTGCATTGTAGTGTTCTACTCGTTCCGGCGAGGTCCGCATCTCGACCGCGCCCTCGGCGCGCGCCATCTGCGAAAAAGCTTTGCTCAAAAGAGCCTGCATTTCCGAGGCTATGGTCAGCGTCGTGGTGAGCACGAGCGTCTTGCCAGCATTGTCCTTGAAAATGAAGACCGCCGCGTTCGGGGGATCGCCTTCCTCAAAGTACGTGAACGAAACAAAATCGCGAATGCTGAAATTGCCGCCAGTCGAATCGGCCATCAGTTATGCGTCCTAATTCGATAATAGTTAAATCTGCAAACGTAATTTTTACAATAATTAAAATAGGCGGCGTGGTGGAGTTTTGCAAACTGGCTGTGTGGTCGGCAAATCCAGGACCGAGCGAAAAGAGACAGTAAAAGCCGGTCACGACCCTGGCTGTGTGAAAACGCTGTGCTGCTATGATTCCCGCATTGAGTCGGCGGAGCTGGGCATGACGCGCTTCGTGCAAGGGGCTGATCGGGGGCAATCGGCTCTGTTGCCGGAATGCCTGGATGACTGGGTTGCAGATGACAATCCGGTTCGCGTGATCGACGCCTTCGTTGCGGCGCTCGATCTGGCTGACCTTGGGTTCGGTGGCGTTGAGCCTGCCGGGACAGGTAGGCCGTCGTGTCATCCGGCCGCGCTCTTAAGGCTCTACATTTACGGATATCTCAACCGTGTGCATTCGAGCCGCCGGCTCGAGCGTGAAGCTGGCCGCAACGTCGAAGTGATGTGGCTGCTCGCCCGGCTTGCGCCCGATCACAAAACGATTGCCGATTTCCGCAAGGACAATGGTCCCGCATCAAAAAAGTCTGCGCGCGCTTCGTCGAGGTGTGCCGCGAGATGGGATTGCTCGCGACGGCCAGCGTCGCCATCGACGGCAGTAAATTCAAAGCCGTCAATAATCGCGATAAGAACTTCACGCGCGGCAAAGTCGAGCGGCGGCGCACGCAATTGGAGGAGAGTGTTGCGCGCTATCTCGCTCAGCTCGATACCGACGACCGGCAGGAGCCGTCGGAAACGCTGGAATTAAAAAAGACGCGGATCAAAGAACGGCTTGAAAATCTGACCGTTGAAATGGCGAAACTCGCAGCCGTTGAAAAACAGGTCCTGGCATCGCCCGATCAGCAGATATCGTTCACCGATCCCGACAGCCGTTCGATGGCCACGAGCGGCCGTGGTTCCGGTGTCGTCGGCTACAACGTGCTGACGGCGGTCGATACAGAAAACCATCTGATCGTCGCGCACGAGGTGACAACAAGCGGCTCAGACCGGTCGCAACTTGCAAACATGGCCCGGCAAGCCAAGGCCGTTCTTGGGGTCGACACGCTCGATGTTGTCGCCGATCGCGGCTACTTCAAGGGCGAAGAAATCCTGGCATGCGAGCAATCTGGCATCACGGTGACGTTGCCCAAGCCGATGACGTCGGGCGCGAAGGCTTGGGGGCGCTTCGGCAAACAGGACTTTGCTTATCTGCCAGACGGGGATGCTTATCGCTGCCCGGCCGGTGATAAACTCAAATATTACTATACCAACGAGGAAGATGGCCAGAAGCTGCGCAACTATTGGACGAACGCCTGCAAAACCTGTCCACTCAAATCGAAGTGCGTGCCGAACCCGCGACGCCGTATCAAGCGATGGGTGCACGAGGGCGTCCTCGAACGCGCGCAGGCGCGGCTCGACAAGAATCCAAACGCCATCGCACACGCCGCGAGACCGTCGAGCATCCGTTCGGCACACTGAAGATGCGCATGGGCGCGACGCACTTCTTGTGCGTGACGCTGCCGAAAGTTGCGACCGAGATGGCACTGTGCGTGCTCGGCTACAATCTGACACGCGTGCTGAACATCGTCGGGATGAAACCGCTGCTGGCGGTGGTGAGGGCGTGATACGGGCGCTGGCGCGCCCCGTTGCGGTTCATAGGGCGCGATGTTGCGTCAGGACGAGTTCTGGTCGACCGGCCGTAAAATCTGCCCGAATTGATCGGATTGCGGTAGCCTGAGTTCGACCGCGCCGGTCCGTGCCATGCAACAGCGCTTTTACACGACCAAGACCCGGGCCGGCGGGGCGAGGTGCCTAGCATTAGTTTTGCGGCGCCGGCGGTTGCGCTAACGGCGTCGTTTGCGCCCTTTCATCTCCCCAACCGTCCGTTGCATCTTCTGGCTGGACCCATGATGAGACGGCACGGGGCAGCCAAATCCGCGCGATAGTTTAGCGCGCGTTCGGTAAAAATATTAATGGAGGCGTTAACTCCAACGCTATATAACGATCAGGCAAGCCGAGAACCGGCTTGTCGTGGGCGGGATGCACGGTTGTTTGGCATCGCGAAGGACGACGCAGATAAAGGGCCCGACTCAGCGAAATAAGGCACTGAAACCTGACGACGCTCTATCCGGTGCCGCGAGCTAGCGTTTCGGTCCTTCATCGGCAGGCTACGGTTGCTCCCAAAAAAATGGTTGATCAGGCATTGGAACTATTCTCGGTTGTGCCGATTAATCGTACTACCAATTCGGTAATTTGGCTGTTTTTATCGCGACGATCATGAATTTGCTTCATTGCGTGAATAAAGCGCTGAGTTGCCTAAAGATCGTGCTCGACTGTCACGGATGAGTGGTGAGATTGCGTATTGGAACCGAGCCTTGTTCCTGCCGTGGTCATCATCCTTGATTCTCGATCTCTGAGCAAATATGGAAGGTAAATGAGGAAAACGACTGTGCCTAACGTAAGATCAAAACACGACCCGGAGTTTTCCGGACGACTGAAGCAACTGAGGGAGCAGCGCTCCATGAATGTTGCGGAGTTTGCAAAGCTCATAAAAGTCAGTCCGGCCGCGATCTGGCATTGGGAAAATAAGGGTACGGTACCAAGGAACGGCACCGTCGATCTGATCGCTGAGGTCTTGGGTGTAAGCCGCTCGTATCTTCAGACGGGTCAGCGGGCCAATAGCGAAGCTTACAGTGGCGATGTTCGCAATGGCGAAATCAGCGGCAAGGTCCGATCGACAAGAATTGAACTGAGCCTGGAGGAACTGGTGCGCGCTATCGAGGCGAAGGGCTTCGTAGTGTCCATCAAGACGCGAGGCTAAACATCTGGTGCTGAGACAAGCGTGTGGTTGCGCCGGCCCGGCGCGGGTTGTTTTGGCTATGCTTCGGCCGGCGAGGCAGTTGACCGGGGTCGCCGTGGTGCCCGCCCTTGGTCGACGGCATCTTCATTCCGAGGGTATCCCGGTCGTAGAGTCGCCCTTCTTGCCGGGGCGCTCCCTTAGCCGGTAAATTTGATGCCCAAGGTGTTTCCGCGACGCCAGACCACTTCGCAGGTCCGTTTGGGAGCTCCAGGGACGAGCGTGATCCCAAGGCGGCTCCCCGGTGCGACTTCAATGTCGGAATTTATCCTGGCGCCGCGTTCCGACACATCCGAGACCGAGCACTCGTGATCGGTCACGCCGTCGCGCGTAACCCACGCCGATTGGCGGCGGCGCCTGCGTAGCGGCCATCGTCGGATCTTGGGCCTTGGCCTGCTTTCAATCATAGCCAAAATTAGCGATCGAGCATTAATATTTGCGCAATGCAATTGGTCGTTTTGTCCATTCATGCTAGATTTATCTTTCCGGATCGGGGGCGAACCCGGGCCTTTCCTGACTTTGATCCCATTTTGTCCGCTGCCGTGGTGGTCGAGGAAATCGAGATTTTCGGCGTGGTTGCTTCGACCCCAGTCGCGGACTGCTTTTCCAATGCCGGCGCCGTCCGGCGATGCCATTTGCAATTCATGGTGGGCGATTGAGTTGAGCGACAGAATCGCAATGTTTATCGATGGCGTCAACCTGCACGCGAGCGCGAGAGCGCTCGGTTTCGACATCGACTACAAGCGTCTGCTCGAGAGATTCAAGGGCCACGGGGCGCTGTTACGCGCGTTCTATTACACGGCGACCCAGGATCAGGAATATTCCTCGGTCCGGCCATTGATCGATTGGCTGGACTACAACGGCTATAGCGTCGTTACCAGGCCCAACAAAGGGTCCTTTGACACCGGCGGCCGCCGCAAGACAAAGGGCAACATGGAAATTGAACTAGCGGTCAACGCCATGGAGCTTGCCGGGCATCTCGACCAGATGGTGCTGTTCTCCGGCGACAGCGCGTTCCGCCGGCTGGTTGAAGCGATGCAACGCCGCGGCGTGCGCGTGACCGTGGTCTCGACGGTCGCAAGCCGACCGATGACAGCCGCTGACGAGTTGCGGCGTCAGGCTGACGCCTTCATCGATCTGGCTGATTTGCGCCCCGTCATCAGCCGCCGTCTTCCTTCCTCTCCCTAGTCTAGAGCCAGCGCCATCGCGCCAGGCTGCGTCGAACAGATGAGGCCGAAGCTGCGCGGGTGCCCGGCAGCCGATTTAAATTCCTGTTGCGTCGCAACTAATTTAGTATTAACTTTACTGCTTTTAGCGGTGAGGGCTCTTCCCTCGCAGAGTACCAACGAATTGATTTTTCTACGGATTTGATCTCACGGCAATCAGAGGACTTTGATTTGCGAACGGTTCTGTATGTGATGGCCGGCTGGGTTCTACTCAATCTGGCTTTCGCCGTCGGCATGTATTTTCGGCCGATCCGTAAGCGGCCGATGGCGCCAAGTAACGAGTTGGAGCGATCAGCGGGGGACGCAAATGTTGCTCCGAACATGACGATCGCCCCATTGCGGCAACCGACGGTGATCGAACATATAAGCCACAAGCCCGAAAACGCTGCCGGGCTGCTGTTGTTCGGTTTCTGGCTTGGTGACGAGCTCCGATCGTCCAATGCCGAGAAGCGAGATCCGATGTAATGTCCGGGGTGGATGTAAAAGAAGCCAGCGTCTAGAGGCCTGTCGTCTTGGCCTCCAAGATGGACGAATGGGAAATGGCCGCTCTCCGTTCGGCGTGAGTGTAGGGACCCCGTCCCGCATCTCGACGAATCCCATTTCGATCAACTCGTTCAAAACATGACCCGGGGTAACGGCTTGCCTGGCTCCGATATCGTGCATCGTCAAGCGAAACGCCATCAGCAGGCCCGCACTAACACGCTACTGAATGAACCGAGCCTCTGTTGGCGGCCCTCGCAATAGAATTACAGAATGCGCAGGCGTCTAGGGTCTTTTGAGCGGCTGGGGCCGAATAGCTTCCGAAGTTTGATCAAAGAAACGGGACCGACGCGCGGCAGGCTGAAAAGCTCAGCATCCGATTTGGCGCGCACGTCGCCAACAGTTTTGATGCCATGTATTGTCAGTACGCTGCGCAATCGTGGTGCCAGCCCAACTTCGTGGAGAAGTACTGCGTCGTCGAAAAAACGTCCCGTCAAATTGGCCATTTCGCCCCAAGCCATAAAAGGTACTTTAGCCTAAAAGGGAATCACTGCGTCGGCGCGCCCCATCGTAGGTCTACCCGAGGCGGCCTCGCGGTCGTGCACGGCCTCCCAACGCTCCTGCGTGGGAAAGGTTGCTGGTGTGCTAATTTTAAATTAGATATTATATAATTAATGTAAGCTAATATGTCGCTCTAATTGCCCCCTGGGGTCGGAACAGCCTCCGGGTCCGACGGAGGGGTAGGGTGGCAACAGGCGCGGCTGCGGCGATGGCAAGGGAAACCAACGGGCGGGGTTGATAGGTGCCATGATGCTGGAAACTCTCGTGCCGCTGTTCGGACTAGGCGCCTGCGCCTTGCTGCTCATCGCCTTCTGGGGGCTTACCTGGCGATAGCCGAGCGGGGACCCCGCTGCGTCCCGCTCGCCCGAAATGTCTAGTCGTCCGTGAAGAGCGGCTAAGCGATTGAGCTAGAATCGCATTTGTCGTTGTGGACTGTTTTGCGATTGCAGGGTTTTGATGCTTCGAGCATCGGAACCCTGCAATTTCATTTTCAGGATTCCGTCGAATCGCCAGTCATGATTCCGTCGTCGCATCGGAGGTGGCGATGCGACCGAAGAAGCACAGGACGACGGGATCGGGCGATCTGTTCCGGGCCAGGCTGGACCAGATCATCAATATGAAGCACGAGCTGGTTCAGCTCGCCGGCAAAGTCGATTGGGACTGGATCGACGGTGAGATCGCGCCGCTCTATAGCGAGAACGGTCGGCCAGGCATCGCGACCCGATTCATGATCGGGCTGCTGTTGCTCAAGCACATTTATGGCCTGTCCGATGAGGGGGTGTGCGAGCGCTGGGTCCACGACCCGTACTTCCAGTTCTTCACCGGCGAAGAGTTCTTTCAGCACGCCTTCCCGCACGAGCGCTCGGACCTGAGCCACTGGCGCAAACGGCTCGGCGACAAGCTGGAGCTGTTGCTGGCCGAGAGCTTGCGGGTGGCGCACGAGGCCGGCGCGTTACGCAGCCAGGACCTCAAGCGGGTCACGGTCGATACCACCGTGCAGCCGAAGGCGATCACCTTCCCGACCGATGCCAAGCTGCTGCACGCGGCGATCAAGGGGCTCAACCGCCTGGCGAGGAAGCACGGGGTCAAGCTGCGGCAGTCCTACCTTCGCATTGCCAAGACCGCGGCAATGATGGCGGGGCGCTACGCCCATGCCAAGCAATTCAAACGGCATCAGCGGCAGTTGCGCATCCTGCGTAGCCGGCTGGGCCGGATCATCCGCGATCTCCGCCGCAAGATCGAAGGTCAGGCTGTGATCGAGAACGCGTTCGCCCTCCCGCTCAGCCGGGCTTCGCAGATCCGCTCGCAGCAGCAACGCCAGCGCGGCTGGAAGCTCTATTCCTTCCACGCCCCGGAGGTGGAGTGCATCGGCAAGGGCAAAGCAGCCGCGCCTTACGAGTTCGGCGTCAAAGCCTCCATCGTCACCAACAACCGCCTGGCTCCTGGGGGCCTGTTCGTGCTGCACGCCACGGCGCTACCCGATAACCCGTACGACGGTCATACCTTGCAGGACGTCATTGACCGCACCGAGACACTCACCGGCTGCGCGATCGAGCGGGCCTATGTCGACAAGGGATACCGCGGTCACAACGCACAAAATCCCCGCCGAATCTTCATCTCTGGCCAGAAGCGCGGCGTCTTCGGTGTCATCAAGCGCGAGCTGCGCCGCCGCTCCGCCATCGAACCCATCATCGGACACCTGAAGACCGATGGTCACCTCGGCCGCTGCTACCTCAAAGGCCGCGCCGGCGATGCGGCTAACGTCATCCTCTCAGCCGTCGGCCACAACTTCCGCCGCATCATCGCCTGGCTAAGGGCTCTTTGGTGCCTGATCCTGACCACCCTCATCGCTGCCGCCAGCGACCGCTCTCCGCTTAATTCGGTTTCTTAACGGACGACTAATCCGCCTGCTGCGTAGGGGATGCGCCCCGCTCACGGCGGATCGCGGTGTTAAGATCGAGCCCGGCCAGCAATGACTTTGCTTGCTCCGCTCGTCGCACCGCAGTGTCGGTCGGAGGGGCAACTGGGGCGGTTTCAATCACCGGCGTCACATTGCTCGGCTGGTTAGAGAGAGTTGGGAACGCGGGCTCCTCATCGAAGAAAGTAGGGGCCGAGGATTCTGTGTTGACCGAAATCAGGGGAAGCTCGCCAATTATCTCCGCAAGCAGTTTTTCTGTGTTCATTTTTTCTCCTTCGGCGGAGTGACGTCGATCACGGCTATTGCTCTTTGGCACGGCCGGCCGGCCACCTCGCGCGCGATGGCGGCCTCGTGAGCGAGCATAGCACGGGATTCGGTCGCTCACTTCGTTGCCCGCTGGTCTTTCGGTGCGGCGCGCCGGACGATCGTCATCAGCCGCGCCATGCGGTTCACGCGCCGAATGTTCTCGGCAAAACGTCCGGCACGCGTTCGGCTTCGAATTTTGAACACCAGCTTCCGAATGCGGTTCAGTATGGTCCCATGCATCTGTTTTTCCTACCGCCGTTCGATATTCCGCCGGACTTCGGCACGGGCCCTCTGGATCAACTCGAGCGCCGCCGGTCGATCCAGCGAATTCCCACGGCTTAACTGTTGGACGAGCTCGTTAAGTGCAGTGCGTAATTTGCGCGCTGATGTCGCCGCGCCTGACGTGCGCAAATGCGCATCTACTGGATCATCCATGCTGATCCTCCGATCGTAAAAGTAATTTAATTATTAATTTAATGCGCAGCGATAGAAGGCCGCCGGGGTTGCCCCGTCAATAGGCTGCCGGCGGTGGCTTCTCTTTTTTGCTCGATGGAACGCCGGCGCGACCGAGCAGCGCCAGGACGGTTCCGGCTACCCAGCCCCGTTCAACCGGCGGATTGCTGCAGCGCAGGACGGCATCTGCGTCAGCCCCGACCGGTTCACGCCCGGCGGTCATTTTTGTCTCACAGGTTACTCGCCACATGGACTTCCTTGCCAACCTCCAACAAGGCTTTCCCAAGTCGTTCTCAAGGGGAGCGCTTCAGCGCCTCGGCGGCCCGCCTGCGGTTCAGGATTTCCGCTTCTTCAAGGGGCGTGGCGCAATCGTCAATTCGAGTTCGCGCGCCGGCGTCGGCTCCATAAGCCAATAGAAGCTTAATAGCAGCAGAATCGTCCAAACTGGCCGCATAATGGAGTGGCGTCCAATCATTCAAGCCACGCTGCCCCGTATCGGCACCGCGAGACAGCAGCAGACGCGCGAGATCGAGTCGGTCAGATCGCTTGGTTGAGAGTGCAGCGATCAGAGACGGAAAACCGGTTCGGGGCAGGTAGTTCGGATTTGCGCCATGGTCGAGAAGTGTTTGTACAAACTCGAGTGGACTCCAATAAATCGCGTACTCAAGCGGAAAGTCCCCTAGCCCGAAATCGGAGGGATCGAGGCTGTTCGGAAAGTCAGCGGGATCCCCGAGGGCGACAAGCAGCGCGTCGAGATTGCCTTCCCGATAGGCGTCATCGATCGCCTTGAAAACCCGATGCCTCGCGCACCGCTCCCCATCCTTGCTCTTAGCTTCCGCCGTCGTCCTCGCCGTCGATATGGCAGATGGATTTCGAGGACGTTGCATCGGCGCCGCTCCAGTGAACGAGACCAGGATAATATCGTGTTTCAGTACGCGTTTCAGAATTCGGCGCCAGATCGGCGACGTCGCCCTCCAAACGCCTTAGCTTCGGGCGCGCGTCCAGTGATGACCTCCCGCGCTTTTCGGCCGTCAAGCGGCGGAAATCCGACGTTCGCGTTGATGCATTTGTCTATTGCACGCCATAACGTGTGAAGTCGTCGCCTATGTTACCCTGGATTGCCTTTGCCGCTGAGATATCGCTCTCGCTGCCAGCTTTGTCGCCTTGCCTGAGCTTCGCAAGCCCGCGCCCATAAAGCGCGGTCGCCATCTTCGCATCCAACCGAAGCGCAGAACTGTAGTCTTCGATCGCCGCGGCTAGCTGGCCCATCTTCAGGTAGATCAGGCCACGCGAGTCGTAGGTCGTGGCGCTGCCAGAATCCGACTGAAGTGCCTTGTTGCAATCCGCCAGCGCGGCCTGCAATGCGCCCAGGATGGCCCGGGTCCAGCAGCGGCCGTTCCACACGCCTTCCAGGTTCGGCTCAAGGCTAATTGCCTCATCATAATCTCGTGCTGCAAGCTCATATTCCTTCTTCTTCAAGTAGGCTGCAGCACGGTTGGCGAAGGCTTCGCCGTAGTTGGGGTTGAGCCTGATTGCCTGATCGAAAGCTTCGGTCGCGAGATTGTATTCGTGCTTCTTCAGGTAAGCCACGCCGTTGTTGTTGAACGGCTTGCTGTAGGTTGGATTGAGCCTGATTGACTCTTCGTAATCCTGGATGGCGTGGGTGTAGTCCCGCCGGGCGGTATAGGCGTTGCCACGATTATTGTAGGCGGTAGCCAAGCCATCCGTCGTCATGTCTTGGCGTGCATCGATGAGTGCCGTGCAACCATCGATGCGAGCGTCAGGCGACTTGTGATCCAGGCCGCTGCACAACTCGATATTCCGCAGATAGTCAGCCTTTGGCTTCAAGTTCTGTGCGGCCGCTGGCGGCCCGGGCAGTAGCAAGACAAGAAGCGACGCGAAGCGGCCAATGGTACCGGTCATTGCACGAATGTTCATATCGGGCACCCGGTTTTGCGGAGGTGCAGTCGCTGATTTCGCAAGCAGCCGTTCAAGGCCGAAGCCTCGCCTGCGCTCCTAACACCCTCGACAGATGTTCGGGCTGAACTTGTGATAGCCGTCTTGCTCGGGCTGCAACGCCGGTCGCGCCCCGGGCTTTTTAGGAGGCTTATTCTTCCCTTCTTCAATGAGAGTACCGAATTTGACCGTGCCATCGTCCGATATTTCGACGCGTGGAGTGGTGCCCCGAATTCCCATCGTTGCAACAGGAGTGTCGATCGTCATGTTGCCGGTCTTGGCTATGTTGCCGGCAACGAAAGTGAACGTTCCGTTGGTCAGCTTGAGCAGCGTCGAATTTGACTTGCCGTTCGGATCGTACACGAACTCGTCCAAGATCATCCGTGCATTGCTCGATAGACTAAACGAGGTGCCATCGGTAAAGCCAATAACCTCCAGCAGAGCTGGAGGTTTGATTGGGAACCGCCAAAGGCGGTTTTAAGGGATGTTAGGACGATTGATTCGACTTTGGAGCGGCTGAGATCTTTAGCTCAAACTGATCCAGCTGCTGGTCGGCCGTTTCCTGATTCTTGATGTAAGCCCGGATCATTTCCTCGTCACGACCGACGGTCGTGACGAAATATCCGCGAGCCCAGAATTTGTGGCCCAGGAAATTTCGCATCTTGCGTTCGACATTCTGCGCGATCCATATCGAACTCTTCCCCTTCATGTACCCTATGATCTGCGCCACCGAATACTTGGGAGGTATCGATATCAACATATGGACGTGATCCGGCATCAGATGACCTTCTTCGATCCGGCACTCCTTCCGTCGTGCCAGATCGTGAAATACCTGGCCCAAATGCCGCTTGATCTTCCCGAACAGCAGCTTCTTGCGGTACTTCGGCGTAAACACGACGTGGTACTTGCACTCCCATGTCGCGTGATTAAGATGATTGTACTCTGCTTCCATCATGGTCTCCTTGAGGGTTCTTGGCGGTTCCCCAAGGAGACTCCATGACTTCATTCCCGCAGCTGTCGAACTTCCTTTTTTCGCCCCGCCATAGGCGGGGGCTTAGCAGGTTTGGTTAATTCCCACCCGCCCGTCGGCTCCGGTCCGCACCACGTCGCCTAAATAGACGGGGTCTCCGACCTTCGCCTGACCGGATTGGTCAGAACTGTTTGACGCATTGGCTTGAACGACGAGGCACGCGCATGTTCGATCGTGAACGAACCGACGGCCTTTACAACTCTGCCGATGAACTTTGCTGCGGCATCCTGAACGGCGGGTTGGACAGAACCCGTTTGCGCCAGCGCCGGACCAAACGTGAGACATGCGAGCGCCAAAGCGAGACTTGCGACCAATTGACGATTCAAACGCACGATCCCCTCCTGTTTGAGAAGATATTGTCGTGTCGCAACCCGACGGTTGACCGCCGAGCCAGGACAGCAGAATGACAGCAGACCAATCCTGCAAGTTTAGTGTAAATCAAATTAAAAGTAGACATTCTTTAAAATATACTATCAGTTGCATAGGATGGCACCGCAAGGAAATGACAGTAGTCCTGCCATTTTTTTGAAGGCCCCTTACTCTGAAATTTAGATCGACGATCGCAATTTAGGTTCAATCAGGACGTTTCTGCGGGCAAGCGTACGGCTGCCGGCGCGAGGATATTTTGATCTCGTGGCGGGGGCAGACCAGACTTCGAAGGGTGCTGCACCACGCTCCGCCTGAGTTCGTCGCTGAGTTCGTCAGCGGGCGGGTTCGAAGCAAATGGCAGTTGCGTCCGGCGTGGAGTTTGGGGACGCTTGCATGGTCGCGTTGGGCCAGCTTCCCCAATTGATCGGCAATATTCAGGCCGTGCATGGTTGTGGCACTGTCACGCGTGCGGGCGGCCTAGCCGTTCACGCCCTGGCTGGCGATCCTGTCTGCCAGGATGACGTGATCGAGACGGCAACCGACGCGCGGATCGAAATTCGGTTCATCGACGGTAGCGTTCTCAACCTGTCCGGTGACAGGCGCGTGGAGTTGAGCGGCCTCGCGCGGGATTCGATCCGCACCCAGCGCTCAGCGTTGTTCGCGATGATCCGACGGATACTCGCTTTTGTTGGCGGCCAGCCGGTAAAGCGAGGCTTCCTGACGGACGCGCCTATTGGCGGCATTCAAGGCCAGGCACCGGCCGGCAGCATCGGTGTGCTGTCGCTCGCGGCGCTGACTTTGTCACTCCTGAAGCAAGCCCAGGCCGCGGAGCCGGACGTTACGTTCCTGGACGACGACAGCATCCCATACAAAAGCCTCCATCACGGCGTGTTCGAACTCGTCACCAAGGATGGGATCCACTTCATCGTTGACGATCCCGAGGAGACAATCGTCTTAGCCAAAAGGGGCTCCTCGATCGGAATTGACCAAATCACGAATACGCCTGCTCAAATGGCACAGTTGCGGGAGGCACAACAAGATGCGCTCGCCACCTACGAGGAAGGACTGGGGGCAAAGGGGTCCGGCACACCGTTTTTCGACGAGTTATACCTGCAACCAATCAATTTTCCTCAGCCTGACCCGCCGCCGCCGCAAAACTCACTCCCACCGCTAGACGGGATCGTCATCCCACGTATTGAAATCCTTAAAGCGCCGCCGACGCCGCCGACGCCACCGCGGTTGAATCTCGGGGTTGCGCCGACTGAAGTCGATACGGCGGCATTTGACTCTTTCAAAACGACAACCGGGACGTTCTCCGCGAGCAGCACTAATGGCGGCACACTGACTTACGGCATCAGCGGGGAGATTGCTGGCAAGACGGTACTGGGCGGGCTGACATACGACGAGTCGACCGTCGGCACGTTTGGCACGCTCTACCTCAACAGCACAACCAGCGCCTACGCCTTCGTTCCAAACAATGATGCGATCAATGCGTTGAAGACTAACGCGACCCAGGGCTTCACCATTACAGTATCGGACGGCTCGTTCTTGGTCGGTCAGACCTTCAACATCACCATCCTCGGCACCAATGACGCCTCCATCATTTCCGGTACCACGACCGGCTCGGTGATTGCAGATGTCGGGGTCACCAATGCCTCGCCCGGCCTACTCATCGCGACCGGCTTGCTCACTGACACCGACGTCGACGATCCGCCCAACACCTTCACGGCCGTCAGCTCGCCGACAAAAAGCGTCGGCGGCTACGGCACGTTCACGATAACAACGGCCGGCGTGTGGACTTACACGCTCGACGAAGCGAACATTTCAGTGCAAGCGCTCAACGTCGGCGATGTGCTGACCGACACCTTCACGGTGACCACGATAGGCGGCACCCCAGAGGTTGTGACGGTCACTATCCACGGCCCCTTGATTAGGACGGGAACGGCGCCGTCGCTGACGCTGAGCGAGACCCATCTGACGGCCACCGCGCTGGACGACAACATCGCCGGCTCGGCGCCCAACGCGGCGCTGACGACGACGTCCGGCAACTTCGCGACGGCGTTCAGCTCGGTTCAAGGTGCGGACGGTGCGACGATCGGCTACGCGCTGGCGATCACCGGCGGCAACGGCACCGCCTCGGGGCTGGTCGACTCCCATACCGGCCTGGCCGACCTGCTGGTTTTGAACGGCAACACCATCGAGGGCCATGTCGGCAGCAGCAGCGGCACACTGGCCTTCACCATCACGCTTGATCCGGCAACCGGGCTTGTGACCTTCACCGAGGACCGGGCGGTGATGCAGGCGTCAGCCACCAGCCCGGACACCGGCGAGGGCGTGTCGCTTTCCGCCGGGCTCGTCAGCCTGGTTGCAACGATCACCGACAGCGACGGCGACTTCCAGAGCGCGAGCATCGACCTCGGCAGCCGGCTGACCATCACCGATGACGGGCCGCACATCACCGCGACGGGAACGGCGCCGTCGCTGACGCTGAGCGAGACCCATCTGACGGCCACCGCGCTGGACGACAACATCGCCGGCTCGGCGCCCAACGCGGCGCTGACGACGACGTCCGGCAACTTCGCGACGGCGTTCAGCTCGGTTCAAGGTGCGGATGGCGCGACGATCAGGTACGCGCTGGCGATCACCGGCGGCAACGGCACCGCCTCGGGGCTGGTCGACTCCCATACCGGCCTGGCCGACCTGCTGGTTCTGAACGGCAACACCATCGAGGGTCATGTCGGCAGCAGCAGCGGCACGCTGGCCTTCACCATCACGCTTGATCCGGCAACCGGGCTTGTGACCTTCACCGAGGACCGGGCGGTGATGCAGGCGTCAGCCACCAGCCCGGACACCGGCGAAGGCGTGTCGCTTTCCGCCGGGCTTGTCAGCCTGGTTGCAACGATCACCGACAGGGACGGCGACTTCCAGAGCGCGAGCATTGACCTCGGCAGCCGGCTGACGATCACCGATGACGGGCCGACGATTGGAGGGTTCCAGGAGACCGTCATCGCTGCTCAAGATAATCAGATCGCGAACGGCACCTTTCAGGTCAATTTCGGTGCGGACGGCGATGCCGCAATGCTCATCGCAATCAACAACGGCGCAGTCGGAAGCACGGGATACGATCTGGCCACGTCGAGCCTGGACGGCGGCATTACGTCGGTGCACGTAACCGGAAATGGCGACGACTACTCCTTCTATTATACGACCCATGCGGTAAGCGGTGGCGTGGAACTGGACGCCTACTTTGCAGATACAAGCGGAACGCTGACCGATCCGTACTTTACCCTACTGCTCAATCCAGACAGAACTTATTCCTTTGATACCGAGAGCGTCGAGGTTTTGAAGGAGGTAACCGTGGCCGGATCCGATTTCGGAGCTTCCGGCGGTGGGACGCCGTCACTCATTGCTCCGGACGGACAGCTTGTCATTACCGGTTCTGACAACACTGGTAATCTCCTCGATGTCAAGGCATCGAACAACGGTATCGCGGTTGGCGATACCGGGCTGCAAATGGATCCCAACGAGCAATTGAATCTCACCTTCCTGGAGGAGCAATCGCAGGTCAGTTTCGTTCTAACCCAATGGCAAGGCAACGGCACCGCGGATGTCATCTTCAAGGTTCTTGACGGCGGCGCCGACATCCATGACTTCAACATCAATGTACCGAAGCCATCCGGCGGCGCCGCCAACATTGTGGTGCAAGAGACATCGAACGCTTCGCTGGTAGATACCTATACCTTTGACAGCACGACCTTGACTTACACGCTCTACGTTGGACACACATTCGGGCAGGTCCAGGTCAACTACGATCACGCCGCAGCCGGTAACACCTCCTTCACCGTCAATAACATCACCTATAACGAGAGCACGACTATCCCGAGCACTGATCTATTGTTCAATGTGTCCGCAGTCGATAGGGACGGTGATTCGGCGGCGACCGGCTTTCAGGTCGACCTTCAGGGCAGCACGACCGGGGCGGCCGCCTTCACGTTTGCGGCCACTTTGGACAGCACGACGCCGATCGGCGGCGGCGGCACCGGCTCAACGACGACCATGTCCAGTCCCACGATTGAGGCTGCCGGCGCCACGTCCGGTACGCCGATAGCGGCCGGCACACCCACCGACCCTGCCGTCGGCAACACCTATCTCACAGCGTTCGACCAAAGCCCGGCGTGGTTCGATCATCACGAACACACCGCCGGAGCTCATGTGCCGCCGGCGATTTCCTATGGAGCGCGAGCGATTGAACCGCCGGTGCGGGACCACCAACCAGACGGCTATTTCCACATCGCTCCAATCTATGCGCCAGGCGCTCTCGTTGCTCATGTGCCGCACGATCTGATCTTGTGAGGTGGTGAGGAGACCTACGCTGGTTCCACCAGCGGTCTCGTCATCTCCTCCATCGTAGGCACCAGCAATGGAGCATCACAATCCAGCCGAGCGAGCCGATCGACAAGTTCTCGCAGCCTTGGTGGTAGATCGGCGTAATTGTCTCGCAGGGCAAAGCGGAGTCTGTCGCCAATCTCTTCACAGATAGCGCGCGCGTGCTCGGACGAAATCGGATGATGCTCAGTCATGGACGTGGACGGCTTGTGAAGATGAAGAGCCGGCAAGCTGCAGTTCCGCAACAGCAGATTCGGCATATGCGCAGGCGATCAAGACGAGGATCCGAACAATGCCGAACACGAGGCGCTCTCCCTTTTGTCTACCTTTCAATAGCAGGAGGTCGTTGCCGTGTGATTAGGGGAACTGGTTCTCACGGGCTTTAGAGAATTGGTAAATGTGAGGTTCAGGACGCACAACCGGGTTGTTTATGCGGGGGGACATTCAAAGCGTCGTGTCAGGGCGGAGCACGGGTCGAACCGGGTCCATTTGCGGGCGGCGAGAAGCACTTCCTAGCTAGCCTAGAGCGTGTGGACACTTATCGCATCCATAAGACGGTAGCAGCGATAGTTATGATGGCCAGGTAGTTACGGGCTGTCTTTTCGAAGCGGGCAGCGACGCGGCGGAATTGCTAGAACTTTGAGAAGCAGCATTCGACGAGGTGGCGCTGAGCGTAGAGATGCTTGTCGCGCGGATATTTTGAGCGCCCGTGACGGGTTGTTGGGGATAACGGCGAGCGCTCCTTTGGCGACGATAGCTTCACGCAAATGCGCAAATGATCGGCGTCATAGGCTGTATCTGCCATGACGATCTCGGCCGGTAGCCATCTCTTCGAGTTCCTGGCTGGCGAAGGACGTTGCGGCATCCCTGATCCCGATGGTGATTTTGGTCCCCAGCCTATCGATGCCCGCAAGACGCGGCTCTCCAATATCGTTCAAGAGACCGGCGCCAAGACGAGCCATTATCTCTATGACTTCGGCGACAGTTGGGATCATGTGATTAAGCTCGAAACATGGTTCGACAACACGTCGACGGACGGTCTTCCATTCTTGCTCGATGCCGCCGGTCGTTGTCCTCCAGAAGACGTAGGCGGTGCGCCAGGCTATGCCGAATACCTCGATGCCATCGGCGACCCCGCCCATCCGGAGCACGAACAAATGCGCCTCTGGGGCCTATCGGGCGCCGAACGGGCGTCCGGCGAAACGGCGATCGACGTCTTTGCCGAGAAATACCGCGCCAAATTCAGCCGGGCAGTCGGATGCCTGCTCAAGTATCGCGACTCACTGCTGGCCTTTTTGGACTTCCCTGCCGAGCATCGAGATCACTTGCGCACGAACAATTCCATCGAGAGCGTGTTCGCGACCGTGCGACACAGGACGGTGCGCACGAAGGGCACGTTCTCGCCGACCACCGCCAGGCTGATGGTGTTCAAGCTCGTCATCGCCGCATCACGAACCTAGCGGCGGCTCAACTTGCGCCTCGTCAGGTAGTAGAGCAGGATCGGACCTCTTCGACATTCCTCGGGTAACCTGAACGGCGAAACGATTTTCCAATGCCCCGGCAGCCGGCGCGCTGTTGGCGTCTGGAGTCACCGTGTTCAAAGCCGTGCCACGCGACCGAACATAACTTTGCGAAAATTCCGCCAAAGTCATTGCTCGCGCACTGGTCATATTGATCCTCCAATGCCAGTTCTGAGAGGTGCTTCGGGCCTCCGCCTTTTGGCGGTGGGGGTCCACGACAAGGTTCGGAGAGCTGAGTTTTCTAAGCATATCATTATTCCTTTAACTCAAACTCGTATTCGATCCCAAATCGATCATTGAATCTTGTACCTAGTCACAGTCTGCAGCAGCTAAGCAGTGGGCATGGCGAGCCGGCCCATTGCAAGCGCGCGGCCTACTCTAGACTACGCATCTTTCAATTTGAGCTATCTCACCTATTTTTATGGTGCTATAATACCTAAATCGCCTAATTCAAACAAGGATCCATTTCAGTCTAGTGCTGGCGGCCCGTCACTTGCGGCGAACCGTCTACAGCCGGCGCGCGGGGACCGTGGATCGGCTTTTCTGGTCCCGCGTTGCGCCGCGGCGTTGCTCCTGGATTCAACTCCTGCCAAGCCGAGCGCGGCGCGCTTCGAGCCGCGCGGGCAACGAGAGCTCGCACTGCGGTCCATAGGCTCAACGGGCTGGGTGGGGTAGCAAACGGATTGCCCGAGGCGACCCGGTGCACGACTGCGTCGGTCGCGGGGAGCCGGCGCCGCAGACGCAACAGCTTTGCTCCGGTCCCGCGCATTGCGTTATACGAATTTTAACTGATACTATTCCATCCCGGGGCGGAATATTCGGGGAGGTCGCCGAGAGGAGTTCGGACGCGCGAGGAGCGACATAGATGTAAGCGGATCTCCCCATTTACCCTTGTGTTCGATTCCCTTCGAGGCTCGTAGATTACATGCCGGCCAAAGCGACCGAACCGGTCACCAAGCCAAGATAGAAATTCCGGCGTTGGCTTGTGTTGCGCAAGCGAGGGTATCGCTCTTCTGGAGTTGGAACAGAGAATGCAGGCGGCTTTCTACTCCTCTGAGGAGCGTCAAATGGTATCGCGTGACGGCTCTCTCGGACGATGCTACCGCATGGTTGAAGGATTTGGACGGCTGATGAGCAAAAAGCTGAGTTTCGAGGGTATGTCCGTTGACGAGATGTGGCAGCTCCACGAAGAAGTTAGCCGTGTGTTGTCCGCGAAGTTAACGGCAGAAAAACGCGAACTCGAGAGGCGGCTCGCGCAGCTTCGGCGTGCGGAGGATTTTCGACCGTTGTCGGACTCCATCAAGGCGGGACCTGAAGAGGCGCCCACAGAGCGGCGGAAGTACCCACAAGTGTTGCCAAGGTACAGGAACTCCAAAGAGCCCTTTGAGATCTGGTCCGGGCGCGGGAGGCGGCCGGGCTGGTTGACTGCTGCGCTGAAGGCCGGTCGCAAGCTCGAAGAATTCGCGATTGACAGGCTTGCAGCCGGTAAGACCAAGTCTCGCAGCAGCCAGGCGCAGGACGCATAAATTCCAACGTCAAACGCTACTCGGCGCCACCAGCCGGTCTGTCGCTTGTTTACCGCAACTGGCTGGCATGTCGGGAGCCATTGAGAGGAGCGCTGCATGAAATCGCTGCTATTATGCGCTGCGCTGCTATCCACAGTGCCGCTCGGTGCATTCGCACAGGGAACCGAGAGTAGTCGGCAAGCGGTCGAAGCATGCCTCACAAAGTGTTCCAATGAAGACGCCTCTTGCCGGCGTGCTTGCCCGGTCACATTCAGCGGTCCATGTCTCAATAGCTGCGACATCCGCGCGCAATCCTGTCGGCAAGCCTGCCAACCGAGATAGCCGTTTGGCTGATCGTCTCACGGAAGCCTTCGCCAACCCGTCGAACAGCGCTCCGCGATACTCGGTCGCAGTCTGCGCACGGGTTTCGGTCAGGGGCGCGTTTGCCTGGTCGTCGCCACGTATCACGTCCAAGGCAAGGCCGAAGGCGCCCATTCGATGATTAAACGTTCGTCAAGCCGAAAGCCTGTCCAGAGCGCGCCTGATTTGAAGAGCGAGGCGGTTCTCGCGGCGGCGACAAAGCGCGTTCGCTCTGGCGCGACGTTGCTCTGTGTGCATTCGCCCCCGTTGCCGTCTCAAATATCTCTTTGATCGCGTATGCATGTGCCTCTCCGCTACGCACCCGGTGTCGAAGCCTTGCAATGCGTGCTGAGCATCACCTACCCAAATGGCGATGACGTGCGTCTTATCCTCTTATCCCTTGCGAATTCTCGGTTCACCGATGGCTCTGCCCGTTTCCAGCAGTCGCGCAACCCCAGAGCGGTTGGCGCCCCCGTCCAGCTTAGGTCTGGGTCGGGTTCTGTGGATTTTGAAACCTTGGCGCTACCTTAGAATAGGGTTTGCGAGGCTTGACCTTGCGCAGACGCCTTTGCAGTGTCCGTAACTCCTGCTCCGTTTTCTGGGCAAGCAGCTCGCGAATTTGGTTGTAGAGCAACCAAAGCTCCTCAGCCGACATCGTTTGCAAATGGACGAGCTTCATCTCCCGCCCCCATACTAGCGCTGAATCGTCCTTCCATTCGAGGACGACCAAGGAAGGGGCCGCCGCCTGGCGGCCCATCTCTCGTCGTCATCAGGTCTGTATCGACTTAAGCGAAACGAAACACTGCGTTCGATTTCCGTCGATAGGCCATGAAGCCGAGCCCAGCGAAGCCAATGATCAGCATTGCCCACGTGGAGGGCTCGGGAACGTTAGACACAGTGCCCGGGCCTACGAAACCGGTGTTGACAAAAGGCCCATTGTCCTTGGTGCAGCCGCTGGTGCCACAATAGCCCATCTGAGCCGCAAACTCGTTCCCATTATTGTTGGGCGTGAGAATGGCGTTTTGATCAACCCACGTACTGCCGCTCAAGTTGAGCGTGAACGAAACTGAGCCCGTCGCCAAGCCGTCAAACGTGTTGAGGACGAAGTCGAAGTGGCCGAAGCCGTCTTCATTTCCTGAGCCTTGTGTTGGCGCGCACGTCGTGCACGAGCTGTCGTTAAAAGCCAGCGTGGCGGAAAAGTTGGAAAAAGTTGCGCTACCGCCCCCAAGGTTCAGATTCAAAGCCAACACATCTTGGTGAAAGGCGAAGTCCGTAACAGCGGTTTCTGTAACGGTCGCCGTAGTCGAGTTTACCCAGTGGATGTCGACGGTCCCACAGTCGCCCGACGGACACGTAGCAAACCCGTTGGTCGCACCAAGAGTGAGTACAAGGTCAGCCTTGGCGGGACTGGTGAAGGCGAAAGCACTGGTCACAAATAGTAGTCCTAAGAGAGTCGAGCGTAATCTAAACATGGTACACCTCTGACTGTCGGTGATATTGTTCAGTCTTAGGCGCGAGCAGAAAATGATGACAGCACGAGCATCTCATCAGCTCGCAAGTCCACTTTACTTCAACAAATTGGCTTCTGTTAAATTAACGGTTAAGATTAACGCCGCGTGCGGGATTTTGTCAATCGTTCAATGGACAAAGCTTTGGTGCGCTGCAAATGTCGAAATATCCCTGAGCGTACATAGACATGCGCGGAGGCGCTTGTTTCGCTTGCAACTTCAAATAAATCTCCTCCGATTTACAACCTAATTTGAGTGCGCGGCGGGCGCTAGCCCGTTCGGTTAATTTCAACGGCAAAACACGATTGCAATGAAGTTATTTTCGGTGAGCGCTTTCCTCCGAGGGCGATAGAGAGCTTGGAAGGACAAATTTGCCGCTGGACTCGGGCGTTTCCGGCTAGTTCAGGCTGCATTGGCGCGAGCGTGGAGGCAGCTTTGCTGCTCAGATCGTTTAAAACTCGCATCAAGGAATGGTTGCCGCCCAAAGCGACCGAACCGGTTGCCAGACCAGGGGACAGTAGCTTCGCGACTGATGTCGTTTCAGCAATGAAAAGTGCCGCCAACCCGCGTAGCATCGAGATCGGCCATTTTCAGTTCTGCTTGGGATCCGGGACCTGAAGCGCGGCTTCGATTGGCGCGGCTAAATCCGGTGCGTCTGGCGCAGACTCATTCGACGTCGTGGCAGGTAAAATTCTCCCGCGACCAGCCCCACGATGTAACCCGCCTGAATGCAGCCGAGAAGGATTAGCGCATTGAAGAGCGCATGCGTCAGGCCTTGCGCGGATAGTGTCGGGAGAACAAGGACGCAGACCGCAAGAATCCAGAACGGCACGATCGCAAAGATGCGAAAATAACGCCCAAGGCAGATTCCGATATAGGTACCGACGAGGGCGATCATCGAGATCAAGGCTCAATTATTGAGTGTCGAGAATTAGCTATGTTGCGTGGCAATGCACTTGTTTTATCTTGTAACCCGTTAAGAATGAGTTATTTTGGCGTCGTGCATTTCAATAAAGTCTGCGATTTTACTAAAGTCATTGGGCGGATCGGACGATGTCGATTGGTTCGGAAATTGGCGAAAGAGCGAGCCCTATCCGCTCATCCGCTCCGAAGGAGGCGCGGTTCTCCGGCGCTTCAATTCCATATCTGTTGTCGACTGCCGATGCGTTCGTAATCCTGGTGTCGAGCGTCGTTGGGGGAGTCTCCTATCAGCTGGCAATTGGCAATCCAATGCCAGACCTTGTCCCCTACTGTGCGGTCGGACTTCTCGCCAGTTTTGTGCACGTGCTGCGGCTGAGCGGTACCGGCTATTATGATTTTCCGGATTGCGCCAGGCCGCATGTCGAGAGCACCAAAATTCTGGTGTGCTGGTTTACCACCGGCCTCTTGCTCGCCTTCTTCGCCTTTCTTCTGAAGGTCGGAGTCGATTACTCGCGCGGTGCCTTCATCGCATTGTTTTTGGTCGCGCCCGCTGGCTTGCTTGCCACGCGAAAGATCACCAAGGTCGTCCTGCAAAACGCCCTCACACGGGGCATGGTTGGTCGAACAGACGTTCTTCTGATCGGCGAGAACCACGAGTTGGCTGCACTCGAAGCCCGTGACTTGCTGGCTTTCTTCGGCTCGACCGACGTTACTCAATTCATGCTGAGCGAGGAGGGTGACGCTGCCCGACGAACGGCGACCGACCTGCAGCTATTCCAATCGGTGTCCAATTTCGTGCAGCAGCATGATTGCAAGGAAATCCTGCTTGCCTTGAACTGGACCGATGGCGAGCGAATGGAGTTTGTCCGAAATCAAATCAAGAAACTGCCGGTGGCGGCAAAGCTCCTGCCCGACATTCGGGTCCGCGGCTTGACACACTACGCGTCATCGGCACGGCGGCGCGTCCTGGCGATCGAGATCCAGCGCGCTCCGCTCGACCGCGCCGAACGGCTGGTCAAACGCTCGATGGATCTGGTTTTAGCCGGATTGGCTCTGTGTCCGTTGCTGCCGGTCATGGTGATCACTGCCATTGCAATCAGGCTCGATAGTCCCGGACCGGTGATATTCCGACAGCATCGAAAGGGATTTAATGGAAAACAGTTCGTCATGCTCAAATTCCGGACCATGACGGTGCAGGAAAATGGTCCGCAAGTCACGCAAGTGGTCCGAAACGATCCAAGAGTTACGCCTGTTGGAAGACTGCTTCGCTCTGCGAGCCTGGACGAACTGCCTCAGCTGATCAACGTGCTGCGGGGTGACATGTCCTTGATTGGACCGCGTCCGCACGCCTTGGCACATGATCATTATTTTGAGGAAATTATCGGCGACTATGCATTTCGCCACCACGTTAGGCCCGGCATAACCGGTTGGGCTCAGTGCAATGGGCTACGGGGGGCGACACCTGGCGTGGAGGATATCGCCGAACGTGTCAGGCTTGATCTTTGGTATATTAACAACTGGAGCCTTTGGCTCGATATTCAGATCTTGATCAAGACAATCTTCGAGGTGCTGCGCAAGCGGAATGCCTATTGAGGGTTTCGCTTTCTTGGAGATGAACCGAGAATGCAGGCGGTAGTTGTGAAACTGCTTAAGCTGCTGCTCCTCCAAAGTAGCGTGCAAATCGTGTTGCAAGACGATGAGGCCGCGACACGGTTAAATTGAAGGAATTGGGCGACTGATGAGCAAAAAGCTGAGTCTCGAGGGTATGTCCGTTGACGAGATGTGGCAGCTCCACGAAGAAGTTAGTGTGTTGTCCGCCAAGTTAACGTCGGAAAAGCGCGAACTCGAGAGGCCGCTCGCGCAGCTTCGGCATGCGGAGAATTTTCAGCTGTCAGATTCCGGCACCAAGGCGGGACCTGAAGCGGCGCCCAGGGAGGGTCGGAACCACCCGCAAGCGTCACCGAAATACAGGAACTCCGAAGAGCCCTGAAACCTGGCTCGGGCGTGGGAAACGGCCGCCCTGGTTGACCGCTACAAAGATCGATGAGTTTGCCATTGACAGGCTCGCCGTCAGCCGGCGCATCTAGCCCGCGGACCAACTCTGCTGCTTGGCAGGATAGCGCTTGCCGGAAACGTTCGGTTTGGATTGGTGAGAGGCGGCTCCTACCTCTCTCGCAGCATATCATGTCTATACTGCGCCAGCGGCGAAAGCAGATAACTGATAATCCGTCGTGAGCCGGACCTGATCTCGACCGTTACCGCCATGCCCGGCGACAGGTCGACCAGCTTGTCTCCCACTTGCATGCTGGTGCGCTCAAGGCTCACGCGCGCTGCGTAGTTCAGCTCCTGCCCTTTCGGTTCGCTGCTTGCAGTCTCGGCTCCTGCAATCCTGTCGTTGGTTCTGTCCTGGGGCCGTTCGCGCGTGATCGCGTCCTGCGACACGTTGAGAACCGTGCCGTGCAGAAGTCCGTAGCGCGTGAAGTTAAAGGTGTCGATTTTGACTTCAGCCTGCTGCCCGGAGTGAACAAATCCGATGTCGCGGTTTGACACCATCGCCTCGATCTCGAGATGGCTGTCCGATGGCACCACGGCGAGGAGCACCTGGCCGGGGCTAACGACACCCCCAATCGTGTGTACCGCCAGCTGCTGCACCACGCCGTCCACGGGCGCGGTAAGTTCCTGTAGCTTGGTCCGCTGCTCGGCCTTGATGACGTCCTGCGCCAGGCCGGCAGCCTTCTGCTCGGCCTTCGCCAACTCGTCGAACCGGCCCCTGCGATACTCGGCGGCGGTCTGCGCGCGGGTTTCAGTCAGGGCCGCAAGCGCCGCATCGGCTTCTTGATAGCGGCTCTTCTGAACCTGCAGATCCTGCTGCATGCTGACGAGTTCCTGATATTCGGTCAGATAGACGATCTTCGAGCCCAAATCCTTCTCGAAGAGATATTTTCGAATCTCGACCTTTTGGGTCAGCACTGGCAGTGTTGCTTCGATTTTAGCGGCCGCAGCACTGATCGTATCTCGCTCGGCCTGCTTCTGCTTCAGTTGTCGATCCAGGGCTGCAAGTTTTCCCCGTTGCTCGGCGAGCTGGCTGAGCAGGTATTGCCTGTTCATCTCGATCAGGGACGCGCTTGCCCCCTCGGGGGGGCGAAAGTCATCGAGCGGATTGGGCTTGTCGGACAAAGCCGCGCGGAGCCGCGCCAGCTCAAGTTCAGCGGAAACATAATCGCTCTTGAGGTGATCACGCTCGGCTTCCGTCATCGTCGGGTCAAGCTCGATCAATACCTCGCCGGCCCTGACGCTCTGACCATCGCGCACGTGAATGGCGCGAACCACGCCGCTTTCGAATGGTTGAATGGTCTTGGTTCGGCCGCTCGGAATGATCTTCCCGGACGCGGTCGCGACGATATCGACGCTGCCGAAGGACGCCCAGAGAAGCGCAAGGCAGAACAGTGCAATGACTGTGATTCCGATTGCGCGGCCGATCGGGGAGGGCGGTGTTTCGACGATCTCGAGAGCCGCAGGCAAGAACGCGAGTTCACTCTCGTTGCGGCGAATGACTTCCCTTTTGGGGAACTGAATGACTTTTTGGGAGGTGGTCATCCGATGCCCGCCTGCAGGTAATGCAACTTGGCGTAACGACCATTGCTGCGGATGAGCTGGTCATGGCTACCATCTTCGACAATGCGACCGCGCTCGATGGTGACTATACGATCGGAATGACGCACGGTCGATAGCCGGTGCGCAATGATGAACACCGTGCGCCCGGCGGCGATTTGCTTCATGTTATCCTGGATCGCTCGCTCGCTCTCGTAGTCGAGCGCACTGGTCGCCTCATCCAGGATCAAGATGCGCGGATTTGATATCAAGGCCCGCGCAATCGCGATGCGCTGACGCTGCCCGCCCGACAGGCTGCTGCCACGCTCGCCAATCCTGGTGTCGTACCCTTCCGGTAATTCCAAAATGAAATCATGCGCGCCAGCAAGCTTGGCGGCGGAAATAACTTTCTCTATCGGTATAGCCGGATCAGAGAGCGCAATGTTTTCGGCCACAGAGCAATTGAACAGGATGTTTTCCTGCAGCACCACGCCGACCTGCCGGCGTAGCCAGGCGAGATCGACCATCGCAAGGTCCACCCCATCAACCAGCACGCGTCCGCTCTCCGGCACGTATAGTCTCTGAATCAGCTTGGCAAGCGTACTCTTGCCGGAGCCGGAGGAGCCGACGATTCCGACGACCTCGCCCGGCCGCACCGCGAAACTCACGTCGTGCAAGATCTGCGAGCCATCGGCGCGATAGCGAAAGCTTACATGCTCAAACCGGACCTCGCCACGAATTGCCGGCAGCGTCGCGCGACCCGGACTGAAGCTCGGCTCCGGGATGGTGTTCAGGATGTCGCCGAGCCGCGCCACCGACAATCGCGCCTGATGAAAGTCCTGCCACATCTGCGCAAGGCGCAGGACCGGCGAGCTGACCCGGGATGCCAGCATGTTGAAGGCAACGAGCTCGCCGACAGAGAGGGTGCCGTCGATGACGAGCTTCGCACCGAAATACAATGTCAACGCGATCGTCACCTTGTTGACGAACTGCACGGCCTGGCTCGCGAGATTGTTGAGGCTGACCACTCGGAAGCTCGCCGAAACGTAGCCCGCAAACTGCTCCTCCCAGCGCCGCTGCATCTGAGGCTCGACCGCCATTGCCTTGAGCGTCTCAACGCCGGTGACGCTCTCAACGAGGAACGCCTGGTTTTCGGAGCCACGGCGGAATTTCTCGTCGAGCCGCCGACGGAAAGCCGGAGTCGCAGCAACGGAGATCGTAATGTAGAATGGAAATGCCCCAACGACGACCAACGTCAGCAGCGGCGCGTAATAGAACATAATCGCGATGAAGACGAAGGTGAAGAACAGGTCGATGATAAGGGTCAGCGCGGAGCCGGTCAGAAACTGGCGGATATTTTCCAGTTCGCGAACCCGCGCGACGGAATCGCCAACCCGTCTTGCCTGGAAATAAGCGATCGGGAGCGCCAGCAGATGTCTGAACAAGCGCGCGCCAAGTTCGACATCGATCCGATTGGTCGTATGTGCGAATAGATAGGTACGCAAGTAGCCGAGGATGGATTCGAACAGCGATATTCCCAACAGCCCGATCACTAACACGTCGAGCGTGCTCAAGCTGTGGTGCACCAGAACTTTATCGATCACCACTTGAAAGAACAGCGGTGAGATCAACGCAAACAGCTGCAGGAAGAACGAGGCGATAACAACCTCTGCAAGCAAGCGGCGATACTTATGGATCGCTCCTATGAACCATGTGATGTCGAAGCGCCGCGCGAGGTCAACTAGTTTGGCACGGCGCGCCATGAGCACGAGACGACTATCCCAGACCGCCTCGAACTGCTCCCGGTTCATCACTTCGGGGTGTGGCGACGACGGGTGCTGAACCAGCACCTTATCCTCGGCAGCTTTGCCAAGGATGAGAAAACCGCCGTCGCGCAATCCGGCAATTCCGGGCAACGGCGTACTCGAAAGCCGCTCCCAACTCGTGGCGCTGACTCGTGCTTTTAAACCGAGCTCTTTCGCATACCGCAGCATTTCGGGGGGGCCGATGTGGGCGGTCCCGCATCGGTGTTGAATTTGCCCAGGATCAGCGCCGATGCCTAGAATGCGCAACATCAAGACGAGTGCACCGAGCCCCGTTTCGTTGGGCATGGAAGAAGCGGAGTTTGAGTGTTCGATGGACGGATCAATCGTGAGTTCGTCGATCTGAAAAAGGTGCGCGACAGAAGCAGAAACCCGCTGAGCGAGGCGGCCGAGTCCGGCGGTGGTCCACTTCAAAAAAGTCTTGTACGAGGCCTGAAGGCGACGCCATGGGGCTATGAACCCTGAGCATCCCTGAACGAGGCGGCGACCGAGTGGAGGACGTACGCGAGGGCGGGCCATCTCTATGAGGTGGCCATTCCAGACGGACTCGAATTGAGATCGCGTTAGATACTCCGGCCGGGTCGACTCGGGATCCTGGACCAAAAGCTGCTCGTCGTCGATCTTGGCAACAATTAAAAGGCGGCCGTTACGCAGCGGCGCGATAACGGGTAGCATGGTGCTTCGAAGGCCGTTCCAATTCGTTGCGGTCGCGCGCGAACTCAATCCACGCTTTTTCGCGCAGCGAAGCATTTCAGGGATGCCGATTTTCGGTTTTCCACTTTGTCGGCGGATATCCTCAAGTGTGGCGTCGATGCCGTGAAGTCGTAGCATTAGCGCCAGCGCCAACAGCCCAGAATCGCCATGCATTCCAACGGCGTTCACCGTCATTGCGCATGCCTCAATGGTTATTTCGGATTACTTGCCCCAACCCGGAGCCAATCTTATGGCGCCCACTCTCAAGCTTTTTTGGGGCAATCGGCTACGGTCAATCACCTTTCCTGTCAGCAAGAGAATCCTGCCGCCAAAGCGCCACGATCATCCAATTAATGATTTTGCATCGCTGGTGGCCTCTCGTTGGATTCGATCGAAGGCGGCGTGCCGCGGCGGAAAATCGAGTTCGAACAATCGACTTTTGCGGCGCCGTGCCGCGCTTCAGCCGAGAATGCCAGTCCATTCCCGTATTATAACGGACCGTAGCATGGCGGCCCGTGACAGAACGGATGGTCGGCTTCGAAGAACTCGCTACGTCTGAAATCATGGAATCCACCAAGTCGGTGTCCAAGTGAGGTTGATGTCGATGCGGACGTCTATCTCGAGAGTGATACAGTTCGTGGAGCGGTCCACCGATCGTGCGGACTCCGGGCGGTCGTTGAGTTAGTTGCGTCATTGACTTCGATGTTCGCAACCAGACGTAGCGTGGATGAAGAAGAATCACGCAACGAAAGCTCGCTGAAGTTAGCGAGACGGAAGTTACGCCTGCCGCCAAAGCGCCATGATCATACGAGTGTATGTGTTGCAGGAAATGCGGAGCTGACGAATCGTGGGGACCGACAAACGGTTCGTCGCTTCTACGGGGACTTAGTCCGAAACGAGTTGAATGCGCGCGCGGCCGGGCGACGACGGAGTCAGCGATGCAAGCTGGTTCGACTGCGTCCGCTAGCCGTGTGGATGTGTGCTGCACGAGAATTTTCGGGGGAACCTTGGGACAGACAGCAGGCATACCCCGTATATTTACGGGCGAACTTTGCAGGGGTCGGGAAAATGAGGATGGATTGGATCAGTTCGCAGGGAGCGGACTCAACATCGAAGAAGAAACGTTGAGCTCGTTTGACCGTGAGATGTGGCTGTCGCCTGGTCCTGCTGGACTCGGCGTTCGTTCAATCGAGGAGATGAGTCCAACTACGCGAGAGGTTGCCGAAAGCGATGCGACAATCTCGCTCTTAATCGGCATGTGCTCACTTGGCCGCCGCGGCAGGTGGTGTTGTTGCGTTGACTTGCGCTTGTTGACGTTCGGCGACGCGAATACTGATCGCGCACTCTTAACTTGCGGTTCACCACATTCAATCTCCATACCCAAATGGGATGGAAAGCGAGCAGTAAGCTTGCCGTTGATCCGTAAAGTTTTACTTCGGCGCCGAACCACTTCTTTAAAGAAGGAAACTAGAGTGCATCCTCGGAATGCAGGCGCGTGCGCCATCGTGATCAAATCTCACAATCGAATTCGTTGAGAGGCTATCTTGCGAAGAGCATCCAAAAACAACTCCTCGCTTAGCGAGCAAGCTTTCATTGCGGAAAGCAATTTTGGCTTCGACCAAACGAGCGATTGGACAATCGCGGACGACTTGAATGCGTTTGACCACGATACGCTTGTGGCAAGCAGTGTCGCCTATCAAACTGCTGACTACTGGGATTTTGCCTCTCACTTCCCCGAGGCCGCTAAGAACGCGTCGCGGGCATTCGAGACATCGCCAGCAGAGTCCGCAACAAACTCGCCGCCGTTGACGACCGTTGATGCTGCTGCCGCCGTGGCAACTGCCGCCGGACCAACTTCAATTGTTGTCGCGGACGGCGCGACTGTCGAGATCAACGGTCCCGGTACGCAGTCGGTAAGCTTCTCGGGCGCGGACGGCACGCTCAAGATCGATCATTCATTGAGGTTCACGGGTCAGATTTCAGCTCTGTCCGGAGCTGATGCGCTGGATCTGGCTGATCTCAGCTATGGAGCGAATACGACAGCAACCTTTCGTGGAAATACCAGCGGCGGAACGCTGAGTGTCAGTAACGGAATAAATACGGTTAATCTCTCGTTGCAAGGCAACTACCTGTCATCGACCTGGACGGTGAGCAGTGACGGCGATGGCGGCACAACCGTAGTCGACCCGGTGGCGTCGACCAACTGGCAGGAGCTAAAGATCGGAGCGGGTGGTTTCGTCACTGGAATAGATATCGCACCAGACGATACTATGGTGGTACGCACAGACACGTACGGCGCCTACATTTGGAATGGTACGCAGTGGCAGCAACTTGTGACCGCAACAAGCATGCCAGCAGCAGACTTAACAGCAAATAACGCCCAAGGCGTATACGAAATTCAAATCGCGCCGAGCAATACCGATATTTTGTACATGATGTTTAACGGCTTTGTGTACCGGAGTGTTGACAAGGGAGCGACATGGATAAAGACGTCGTTTTCCCAAGTCACTGAGAATCCAAACGTAGACTCGACCAAGCTTGACGGCCAGAAAATGGCTGTTGATCCAAATAATCCGAACGTGGTGTACGTCGGAACGCCGCAGAACGGCCTCTTCGTTACAAGAGACGGCGGAGTCACTTGGCAAAGCGTGAACATACCGGTCGGCATTGCGAATTCAAGCGGCCAAAATCCTGGTATCACCGGTATTGTTTTCGACAAAACGTCCGGTGTTACTAACGGAATAACCAACGTAATTTTTGCATCGAGTTACGGTCAAGGGGTTTATGAAAGTACTAATGGTGGGGCCACGTGGACGGCGCTAGGTGGAGGGCCGGCGGACGTCGAGTATGCGACTAGTTCTAGTTCAGGCGGTTATTATGCCATCGGAAATAACGGTACTGCACTTTGGCGATACGCAAATGGCACGTGGACCGACTTGCTGAACGCAGATGTCAATGGGTTTCAGTCGGTCGCGATCGATCCGTTCAATCCAGCTCACATCGTAGTTCAATTGCCTGGCGGTAATATCAATCAAAGCCTCGACGGGGGGGCGACTTGGAGCGGTACCAATTGGAATAACCAATTTAGCGCGACCGATGTACCGTGGCTAGGTACGGTCGGCGGGTATATGGGAATTGGCGGAGCGATGTTTGATCAACTCGTTCCAAACGAGCTTTGGGCGACTGATGGTATCGGCGTTTGGAACACTAATATTTCAGCGAATTTCAGCTGGACATCGCCGGTCGTCTGGAACTCCCAAAACGTCGGCATCGAACAACTGGTAGCAAACCAGATTGTCGTTGCTCCTGGAGGCAAGCCGGTGCTTGCATCGTGGGACCGGTCCTTCTTCTACGTTAGCAATCCAAATAATTTTCCTTCTAATTACGGCGTCGGTGCACCAACCTCCTTTTCCGCGGGCTGGTCTCTTGACTATGCCTCGAGCAGCCCAAATTTTGTAGTTGGAATTAATGATTGGTGGGGCGTAGAGCAGTCGGGTTATTCGACGGACGGCGGCCAGACCTGGCGGGAATTTCCAACGATGCCTTCGTTCGCCGGAACCACTATCGGGGGCACGATAGCAGCAAGTTCTCCAACGGACATTGTTTGGGCGCCTGCGGATGGGGTAGCGCCGCAATACACTACCGACGGAGGACTTACTTGGAACCCTGTGGTACTGCCGGGCGTGACCGATTGGAGCGCTTTTGACTTCGCTTACTACTTGGATAAGCGCACGGTAACGGCTGACCGGGTACTCCCGGATACCTTTTATATGTATTACACCTCGACCTCGAATCCGACTGCCGACGGTGTCTTCAGAAGCAGCGACGGCGGCGTTACTTGGACGAAGGTATTCAACGGCCAAATTTCCGACTGGTCATTCTACAATTCGCAAATTGAAGCGGTCCCCGGTGAGGCCGGCAATCTGTTCTTTACTGGTGGTCCGCAATCCGCCGCGACGCATCCGGCGTCGGAGCCATTCTATCAGTCGACGGATGGCGGGGTGACCTGGACTGCGATCCCCAACGTACTGGAGGTTTCGACGTTCGGATTCGGCGCGCCGGCTACTCCGGGCGGCTATCCATCGATCTACATTGTCGGTTACGTCAACAACGTCTATGGCATTTGGCAATCCAACAACGATGCACAATCGTGGGTTCAGATTGGTCAATATCCAGAAGGTAGTCTCGACACCATCAAGACAATTGCCGGAGATCCCAACATATACGGCCAAGTTTACCTTGGTTTCGCCGGTTCAGGATATTCCTATTTAGCGGCAACTCCAGTTGGCCCGACGCTGACCTCGATCGTGGAGTCGCCTTCGAGCGGCGACCTCAATGCAGGAAAGACCGTCGCACTGACGCTCAATCTAAGTTCGGCAGTGACGGTGGCCGGCGGCATCCCGACGCTGACGCTGAACGACGGCGGCACCGCGACCTACACCGGCGGTTCGGGGACAAGTGCGTTGACCTTCAGCTATGCAGTCGGCTCAAGTGACAGCAATGTTGCCGCGCTGACTGCAACTGCGGCCAACCTCAACGGCGCGACAGTCAAGGACAGCAGCGGAAATGCAGCCAACCTTTCGCTAGCGGGCCTGACACAGAAGGGCCCGCAGATCGATACCACAAGGCCAGTGATCAGCGCGATTTCAGAGACCCCGTCGAGTGGCGAACTCAATGCCGGAAAAATCGTCACCTACACCATTACGATGAGCGAAGGGGTGACGGTCAACACGACCGGCGGACGCCCGACGTTGACGCTCAACGACGGCGGCTTTGGCACCTATGTCAGCGGCTCAGGCACGAACGCGCTGACCTTCAGCTACACGGTGCTGGCCGGGCAGAACACCCCCGACCTGATGGTGACGGCGTTCAACCTGAACGGCGCCACCATTCTGGACGGGGCCGGCAATGCCGCCAACCTGTCGCTGACCGGCGTCGCCCAGGGCAGCCCCCAAATCGACACCACACCGCCTGCGGTCACACAGGTTACCGCCTCGCCGGCAAATGGCACTGAATTTGCCGGCAACATCGTCACCTTCACACTGGCCTTTGGTGAGGCGGTGACGGTTGCCGGTACCCCGACGCTCACCCTCAATGATGGCGGTACTGCAACCTATATAGCCGGCAGCGGTACCAACGCTCTGACCTATACGTACACGGTCGGCTCGAGCGATGCTTTGGTTGCGGCGCTCGCCATCACGCAAGCCAACCTGCCCAACGGCGCGACCATCACCGACGGCGCGGGCAATGCCGCCAATTTGTCGGGCGCTTTGACCACCTTCCCCAGTCTGGTGATTGGCTTCGATAACCCGCCGGTGGTAACGACGTTCACCAAATATATGATGCGCAACCAAACCACCGCCGCATCGACTTTGTTCACCGCAAGCGATCCGGACGGCAACGCCATCACCATGTATGCGTTGAAGGATCCGACCGGCTCTGGCCACTTCACCGTGAATGGCGTGATCCAGCCGAGCAACACCGAAGTTGATGTCACGCCAGCCCAACTCGCCAACACCTATTATGTGGCGGGGATGTCCTCGGAGCAGCTCTCGGTACGCGCCTTCGATGGTGCGCTCTGGAGCGGGTGGCAAACCGTTTCGATAAACGTAGCTCCCAGCAACGAGAAGGCACCGGTGGTGACAGCTTCGAGCCTGAATACGCTGGCAGGCCAGACGTTCGCAGCGGCATCGTTGTTCTCTGTGAGCGATCCCAATGGCAACCCGATCGTGACCTACGCGCTCAAGGACACGACCGGCAGCGGCCATTTTGTGGTCAACGGGGTCGTTCAGGCGAGCAACACGGAGATCGATCTCACTTCGGCCCAGCTCGCGCAGACTGTTTTCCTTGCAGGATCGGCGACTGATCAACTGTCGGTACGCGCCTCCGACGGCTGGCAATGGAGCAGCTGGCAATCGCCGGCGGTCAACGTATCCTCTACGCCCGTCGTCAATGCAGGTGCAACGCTTGAGCTCGCATCGGCCTACGCAGGCCAGGTATCATTCGCCTCGACAACAGGAACACTAAAGCTCGACAACTCCGCGAGTTTTGCCGGCACAGTGGCGGGCCTGTCCGGACAAGACTCGCTAGATTTGGCCAATGTCAACTTTGCGAGTATCGGGACGCCTAGTTTTACCGGTACAAGTACAGGCGGTGTATTAGCAGTTAGTGATGGTACCAACAGCGCAAAAATCGCGCTCTTGGGCAACTACATGGCGGCCACTTTTGCGGTGTCCAGTGATGGCCATGGCGGCACCTTCGTAGTCGATTCCGCGACGACGCCCGTTGTCAATCCATCCCATGGCCACCACTGATGAAAGGAAAAGGCTGCCTGGCAGCGGAAGTAATCATCGCTTAGGAAAAGCCTCGGTGAGGCGGTTCACAACGGCCAGGCCCGTCAGGAAAAGCCGCTGGGGTCGAAGCGTTGACGGAGCGGCCTCGACCGCGTCTGACAGGCGGCCTCAACGAGCCGGGCGTCGCCCTCAAGCAGGGTGTTTTTGAGCGGCAGGCTCGCCTTGGCCCAAGGCCAGCAGGTCGTCGCCGGAACGTGAGGTCTCAGAGTCTGTCCGAGAACATCAAGCGGGATTACAAAGTTTGCGGAGCATGAGGCGGATTGAGGCGAGGCGCAAGAAAGCGAGCGCCTTGCGGTTGAGGTTCTCCCAGTCTTTGGCAAGCCTTCGGCAGCGGTTGAGCCACGCAATGGTGCGCTCGACGATCCAGCGCTTGGGTAGGACAACAAATTCTTTGACCTGATCAGAACGCTTGACGATTTCGGTTTCGAGGTAGGGCATGGTTTTCGCGAGAGCCTCCTGGAATTTAGGTCCCTGATAGCCGGCGTCGGCGAACAGCTTCTTCAAGAACGGATACATTCCAAACAGCGTCGCGAGCAACAGGATGCCGCCGTCGCGATCCTGGATATCGGCGGGATGAACGATGGCGTGGAGCAACAGGCCCATCGTGTCTACGAGAATGTGGCGCTTCTTGCCCTTGATCTTTTTGCCCGCATCATAGCCATGCGGATCGATGCAGGCCCCCCTTTTTCGGCGCTTTTCACGCTTTGGCTATCGATGATGGCGGCGGTCGGGCTGGCTTCGCGCTCTTCTTGCTCACGGCACTCCACATAAAGCTCCCGTTCATCACTTCGCGCACATCGACGTGGCGCTTGTTGCCGCCGCGCTTGGCCGGCGGGATCAACGGCTCGACATGCGCCCATTCGTCGCCGGTCAGATCACTCGGGTATCGCAATTGGCTGCGGTCGTAACGTCTGCGGTTCTGCGCCGTCCACATCGGTGAGCCCTCCTCGAATCAGGCCACCACCAATGAATCACAAATGATTCAGGAGATTCAACATGTTCCCGAACAGACACTCAAGCTCGCTCAGTAGCCGCGCGCGCAGCTCGGCCGATTGCTCAGGCGCAAGCTCCGAAGGGCGGTTGAGGACGGCCTTGGCGGGCTGAGCCGCTTGCTGCGAAACACGAAGACGTCGCCGCAATACGGGTTCGCACGCAGCGCTTCGCTCACCAGCGCCGACAGCGTGTGCACCGACTTACGAAAGTTGACCGGCTGTACCGCTGTACCGCCAGCACCACCTTGAGGTCAGACCGTAATGCAATCACCGGATGCCCCGAAGCACCGTAAGCGCCAAGGAGACCCCACATAGCGCGTGGGCGAGAGATCTGAGAATCTTCGGCATGGAGTGCCGGAGATTTGGTGATGGCAATTTCTATAAGTATGCCTATGCCTGATGACAGAAATTGTCAGGTGATCGAAGCGCTGGAGGCTCGGCCGCTTCGGGGTCGCCGGGCCTGGTCAGCCGAGGCGAAGGCGCGGTTGATCGAGGAAACGCTACAGCCGGGGGTGAATGTGTCGGCTATTGCGCGGCGGGCTGGTGTTGCCTCTTCGCAATTGTTTGGGTGGCGGCGCAAAGCGATCCGCAGTGGGGTGGTGAGCGCGCGCGAGCCAACCGGGCAAGTCGGCTTCGTCGAGGTTGGCACGGTTGCGACTTCGCTGGTGGAGATCAGTTTGGGCGATGCCGTCATCCGCGTCAGCGGCGATGTGGATGTCGCTCACCTGGTCAAGGTGATCCGGGCGGTTCGTCAGGCATGATTCCAAGTGGCGTGAAGGTGCTGGTCGCCAGCCATCCGGTCGATTTTAGAAAAGGCCCGGACGGGCTTGCGGCCCTGGTGCGCGACGCCGGCTCGGATCCATTCAACGCTTCGCTATACGTGTTCCGGGCCAGGGAGAGCGGATAGAATCAAGATTGTTTGGTGGGATGGATCCGGGATTTGCCTTTACTCGAAACAACTCGAGAAATCGAAGTTTTGTTGGCCGCGGATTGGCCCGTATCGGATCCAGCTCAATCAGGCACAGTTGCTGGCGCTGGTTGACGGGCTGGACTGGACGAAGGTGCGTGCGGTCGTTGTGAAGCGCCCGGAAACGGTGGGCTGACCAGCTGCGGCGAAGTGAATCAGGGCGCTGAAAGGGTTGGGAGATCGGCGACGACTCTGCTGTGATGGCGGCGATGACGACGCCCGTTGCAGAGCTTCCGAAGACCCTTGCCGAAGCCCACGCGCTGATCCTCGCCTTGGCGGAAGAGCGGGCGGCAATCGAGACCGAGAACAGTCGCATCACCTCCAAGATGGCGACACTGAGTGCGGCCAACGCCGATCTTGCCGCGGTCAACCAGGCGGCCGATGCGCGGATCGTGGAACTGACGTCAATCGTGAAGATGTTGGAGCGCACGCTTTACGGCACGCGCTCGGAACGGTTGCGTAGCGACAGGCCGAGCGATGAGCAGATCGCCTTTATATTTGACGAGATCGCCATCGGCGTGGCTGCAGTCGAAGCCGAGCTGGCGAAGGCTGGGAGCCAGGACAAGCCGAAACGCGCGCCGCGGCCGCGCAAGGAGTTCGGCGCGCATCTGGAGCGGGTCGAGATCATCATCGAGCCCGAGGTACCCCCTGGTTGCGAAGGGTTGGAGAAGGTCCTGATCGGCGAGGACGTCTCGAAGCGGCTGGACGTAACGCCGGCGAAGTTCCGGGTGATCGTGACGCGCCGCCCGAAATACGCCTATCGCAACCGTGATGGCGTGGTTCAGGCCCCGGCACCCGCCTATCTGATCGAGAGCGGCCTTCCGACCGAAGCGCTTCTCGCCCAGATCGCGGTGGCCAAATACGCCGACGGGCTGCCGCTGTACCGGCAGGAGGCGATCTACGCACGTGACGACGTCGATCTCGACCGATCGCTGATGGCGCAATGGATGGGCAAGGTCGGCTTCGAATTGCAGCCACTGGCCGACTACGTGCTGGAGAAGATCAAGCAGGGTGAACGGGTCTTCGCCGATGAGACGACCCTGCCGACGCTCGCTCCCGGATCAGGCAAGGCGCTGAAGGCATGGCTGTGGGCATACGCTCGGGACGACAGGCCGTTTGGTGGCAACGATCCGCCGATGGTGGCTTATCGCTTCGAGGACAGCCGCGGCGGCGAATGCGTCGAGCGTCATCTGGCGGGCTTTGCCGGCATTCTGCAGGTCGACGGCTATGCCGCTTATAATCGGCTCGCGAGATCGACGGGTGCCAATGAGGGGGTAACTCTGGCGGCCTGCTTTGCCCACGTCAGGAGGCGATTCTACGAGCTTCACGTCAACGAGAGCTCGCACCTGGCGACGCAGACCGTCACGACGATGGCGGGGCTATGGGAGATCGAGGCCGATATCCGCGGCAGGATCCCGCAACGCGCGTGAAGGCGCGCCAGCAAAAATCCGCCGCCATCGTCGCCGCGCTCTTCGAGTCGTGGGAGAAAGAGCTGCCCCGCCTGTCCGGCAAATCCAAACTTGCCGAGGCGATCCGCTATGCCACATCCAGGCGCACCGCCCTCGAGCGCTTCCTGAGCGACGGCCGCATCGAGATCGACTCCAACATCGTCGAGCGGGCAATCCGGCCGCAAACCATCACAAGAAAAAATGCGCTCTTCGCGGGCAGCCATGGCGGCGGCCGGACTTGGGCGACCATCGCCACGCTGCTGCAGACCGCAAAGATGAATGACGTCGATCCGCACGCTTGGCTCACGCAAACTCTCGAACGGATCGCGCAGGGCTGGCCGATCTCTCAGATCGATGCCCTCATGCCCTGGAACTTCAAAGCCTGAACGGCCTCAGCTTTGCGCTTACGAAGCACCGACAGCACCATCGAGAGCGTCGCCGGCTCCACGCCCGGCTCGACTCGGATGCGCGCTCCACCCATCTCGATCTCGATTATCCCGCAGGCCCTGGCTGGCGGCGCGGCCAACGGCTACCGTTGACTGGCGGGAGCCAGCTACTACGGTTCAACTATTTGGAGGAGGTTACTGGCGTGTTGAATACGGGAAGGAATTTGCCGCGCTCAAATGCTAGTACCTACTATTGATGGAACATGAGTCGTCAGGATGCTTCCCAAAGCAAGACAAGTCTGCATCCCGACGGGCGTCTCAAAGGCCGACGTATCACTCAGCTTCGATTCCGGGTACTAGGATAAACCGCGTCGGATTGAGTTTGACAATTGAACAAAGCTGTTGAGCTGGAAATAGCGCATGACCGACTGCACGTGAACTTAATGGAACAAGGCGTTGAACAGCAAACTGAACCGTCGAAGGTTTCTTAGAGTTTCCATTACCGCTCTTCTTGCCACTAACGGTGTAGGGGAGAGTTTCTTTATATGCGAGGCGGGAGAGGCGTCTTCCTGGCGTGATTTAAAAATAGGTGGAGGAGGCCAGTTAATCGGTATCAGCCAATCGGACGATGGCATCTCGACAATCGTCAACACCGATACGGCAGGTGCATTTCGCCTGAACACAATGACCCAGCTTTGGGAGGAGCTTATCGGTCTCGATACGATGCCGGACGGATTTACGCTGCCTTCTAAACCTGAGCAGTATCACTATGGTTATTACTGTTATGCGATCGAGGTTGCGCCCAACAATAAAGATATAGCCTACATGATCTATGGCAATCCAGGCCGAGGTAGATCATGGTTCTTTAGATGCTCTAACCTGACCTCATCCACGCCAACGTGGGTACAGTGTAAAGAGTTTCCAAATGTACCGTTTCAAGATAGTAATAATGAGAGCAACTGGCCGTCAATTGGCCCGAAGATGGCGATCGACCCTTTGAATGCTGATGTTTGTTATGTTGGCTTTGAAGCTGTGTCTGGTGTGGTTCATCAGCCTATCGTTACATTTGATGGCGGAATGACATTCCATATCGTGATGAGTATTCCCGCTGCCTCTCCGCCCGGGAATGCCAGCGTGGGCGGGTGGTGCTTTGATCGCGCTAGCGGCGTTACGACGGCGATGATCTTTGGGCACGCAGGCGTGCCTAGGCTGAAAATCATTTGGGTTTGTTCGTCGGGAAACGATGTTTACAGGTCAACTGATGGTGGCCTGACTTGGGCGACCGTTTCTGGTCCCCAAACCACGGATTACTATTCCATGACGATCGATCGGCATGACGGGACAGTCTATCGCGTCCCGAGGGATTATTCGGGCTTCTACGTTTATCGATTTGGAAAATGGTCCGCGAAAATTGATCCGTTCGGTGCCGGCGCAAATAATAGCGTTGTGTGGGTTGCACCGAATCCGGCCAGCTCAGGGAAGCTGGCCGCGGTCCGCTGGAACGGTAACGTGAAATGGTCGTCTGACTGGGGGACTACCTTTGTAGGCACATCACTAAGCCGCAAATCAACTAGCGGCGATGTATTTTGGATGTCAGCCAATTCGTCTGCGGCCCACTATATCGGAGTGGGTCAGGCAATGTACGATAATGTGGCTGAGAATAAACTCTGGGTCAACGACGGCATCGGGCAATGGTACACGACTAGTAGGTCCGGAGACGCTTTCTACAGGTCTGCCACAGCAGGAATACAGCAGATAGTAACGAACAAGATCTGCTCTCCTTGGATCGCGGGCAGCAAAGTAGTAGTCGCAAGTTGGGATCGGGCAGCGTTTGTTGTTGATGATCCGGAAGAATACCCGACCACCTATGCGCCGTTGCAGGGGAGTACGAACGACATTCATATGGGATGGGATGTTGATTGGGCATCAGCTGAGCCAACTCGATTGGCTCTTCTCGACACGTGGGGTACAGCTACACGAAATAATTCCGCTATGTCGACAGACGGTGGAGCAACATGGAGACAGTTCGCAAACTTCCCGTATTATCCAAAGATGGTGCACGCCGGCGGAGGTATCGCTGTCTCCGACGCGAACCATTTGGTCGCCGCTCTGGGAAATAATGGGCCGCTAGTTTACACAAAAGACGCCGGTGCGAGCCCCTGGGCGGAGGAAACCCTGAGCAGGTGGGGAGGGCGAGCGGCGAATGCAGCTTTTCCTGTAACTATCACGGGGACTCGGGCTGCTACCGCGAGCGACAAGGGCGCGACGATGGGTTGCGTTGTCTGCACGTGCGCATCCACCCAAGGATTACGGGACGTGGATATTATTCCAAATGGTTCTGCAACCACCATCGCTGACATCGGTGCCCGTACCAGCAGAATTACCGTTTTGAATGATACGGATTTCACCGTTAACGATTGCATCTGGAAATCAAATCAAAGTGGCACCGTATTCGTCTATATCTGCACAGGCAATGCTTTCGCATATTACCTCAATCAGCGAATGGTATGCGCCGATCGCAAGGCGAGTAACACGTTCTATTATGCCAACAGTAATCCCACTAATGCTGGTGGTGGTGTTTATCGGCTGAGTTTCCCAAACGATTTGTTCACTATTGAGCGAATGCGTTCTACTCCGCTGCCGTTGTCAGGGGCGAACTCGAAACTAAGATCAGTACCGTTCAACGGGATAACCGATACCACTGGTCACTTGTTCTATACGGCTGGGCCGCAGAATAGCTCGGCGTTGTATTTCAATCGCAGTGGAGGTGCGGATGGCCGCGGCATGTCAGGTTGGGTTACTGTCGGGAGGGGACCCAATTTAGTTGGTCAAACTTGGGATGTCGGATTTGGCAAGACAAAGCCTGGGAACGATTATCCTAGCGTGTTTATTTATGGGTACGTAGGCAATGGTCCGCTTGGCGTTTATCAGGCAAACTCGACGGCTGCGGATTGGGCTAGCAACCTGATCACATGGAACTTGATCGGCCGCATCTCGGACTTTCCGCGCAAGTTTCAGACGGACCTCTGCCACTGTATTGAGGGTGATGCGAATACTTATGGACAGGTTTACGTAGGTTTTGGTGCTTGTGGCCCGATGTATCGCAGGCCAAGTTGACGAGTTCTATTTCAGTTCGTGCAGTGCCCGCGACATGCGGGCTCGTTCCGTTAGGAAACGGTGGTGTTGCTATTTGTTCCGAGGCGTCCTCCCGGTATGCTTAAATAAATAACATAGAGCGATCGGCTCGACGGCGGCCCACGTTGGCAACCTTTGGGGGTGTGCCCACAACCCTTCACCTCTCATTGTAGAGAGACGAAGCTGCGGGCGACAAGCTTGAAAATTTACCAATGGTGGTTACGGTGTTGGAACGAGCGACCGAACTTCCGTGTTGCCGAAAGAATGTGATGGTTGGGTAGAGAACATGGTTGTTCAGAAACTGCGCCGATATAGCACTCGAAAGCGAGTTTTGGTTACGGGCGGAGCCGGTTTTCTGGGCTCTCATCTGATCGACCGCCTCCTTCTAGCTGGAGACGAAGTAGTCTGCGTGGACAATCTTTTTACAGGCATGAAACGAAATATCGAACATCTGCACGATAATCCTCGTTTTGAGTTCATCCGACACGATGTTACGTTTCCCCTTTATATTGGAGTCGATGAAATCTACAACTTGGCGTGCCCGGCCTCTCCGATTCATTATCAACATGATCCCGTGCAAACGACGAAAACATCGGTGCACGGGGCAATCAATATGCTAGGTCTAGCTAAGCGGCTAAAATGTAGGATACTGCAGGCGTCCACCAGCGAAGTTTACGGTGACCCCGCCATTCATCCGCAAACTGAAGACTATTGGGGTAACGTTAATCCGACGGGAGTGCGCTCTTGATATGATGAAGGTAAGCGCTGTGCCGAGACGCTGTTTTTCGATTACCACCGTCAACATGGGCTCGAAATCAAGGTCGCCCGAATTTTCAATACGTATGGACCACGTATGCATCCCTCCGATGGAAGAGTGGTCTCGAACTTCATTGTTCAGGCGCTGAAGGGTGAGCCTCTAGCTCTTTATGGGGACGGGTATCAAACTAGGTCGTTCTGCTATGTCGATGACTTAATTGATGGATTAGTGCGCCTGATGGCTAGCCCCGCCGACTTCCCTGGCCCAGTTAATCTCGGAAATCCCGACGAGTTTACGATGCAAGAACTGGCCGAGCTCGTGCTCGCCGAGACAGAATCTTCTTCTTCGATCGTGCTACAGCCTCTCCCCGAAGACGATCCTCGGCAGCGCCGGCCTGATATTTCGTAAGCGTGTAGCCGAAGCCGTTCAGGCTCTGAAGTTCCACGGCATGAGGGCATCGATCTGAGTGATCGGCCACCGGTTCGCGATGCGCTCGAGCGTTTGCGTGAGCCAGGCGAGTGGATCGACGTCGTTCATTTTGGCGGTCTGCAGAAGCGTAGCGATGGTCGCCCAGGAGCGGCCGCCACCATGGCTACCCGCGAAGAGCGCATTTTTTCTTGTGATTGCCTGGGGTCTGATGGTCCGCTCGACGATATTGGAGTCGATCTCGATACGACCGTCGCTCAGAAAGCGCTCGAGTGCGGCGCGTCTGGATGTGGCATAGCGGATCGCCTCGGCGAGCTTGGATTTGCCGGACAGACGCGGCAGCTCCTTCTCCCACAGATCGAACAGCGCCGCAACGATGGGGGCGGACCTTTGCTGGCGCGCATTCAGCCGCGTCTCAGGATCCTGGCCGCGGATATCGGCCTCGATCTCCCACAGCTCGACCATGGTGGTGACGGTCTGTGTCGCCAGGCGCGAGCTCTCGTTGACGTGAAGCTCGTAGAACCGTCTCCTGACGTGGGCAAAGCACGCTGCAAGCCGCACTCCCTCGTTGGCGCCCGCCGACCTGGCGAGCCGATTATAGGCGGCATAGCCATCGACCTGGAGGATGCCAGCAAAGCCTGCCAGATGGCGCTCGACGCATTCGCCGCCACGGCTGTCCTCGAAGCGATAAGCGACCATCGGTGGACCGATGCCGCCAAACGGCCGGTCGTCACGGGCATAAGCCCACAGCCAGGCCTTTTGCGTCTTGCCGGATCCGGGAGCGAGCGTTGGCAGGGTCGTCTCATCGGCGAAGATCCGTTCGCCTTGCTTGACCTTTTCCAGCACATAGTCGGCCAGCGGCTGCAATTCGAAGCCGACCTTGCCCATCCACTGCGCCATCAACGAGCGGTCCAGCTCGACCCGATCGCGGGCGTAGATCGCTTCCTGCCGGTAAAGCGGCAGCCCGTCCGCATATTTGGAGACGGCAATCTGGGCCAGAAGCGCTTCAGTCGGAAGGCCGCTCTCGATCAAATGGGCAGGCGCTGGCGCCTGTACCACGCCGTCGCGGTTGCGATAGGCGTATTTCGGGCGGCGCGTGACGATCACGCGGAACTTCGCCGGCGTCACATCCAGCCGCTTCGACACGTCCTCGCCGATCAGCACCTTCTCCAGCCCCTCGCACCCGGCAGGAACCTCCGGCTCGATGACGATCTCCACCCGCTCCAGATGCGCCCCGAACTCCTTGCGCGGCCGCGGCACGCGTTTCGGCATGTCCTTGCCGCCAGCCTTGGCCAGTTCGGCTTCAACCGCCGACACGCCGGTCTCAATCTCCTCGAACACGAAGGCGATCTGCTCCGTGCTCAGCTTGTCGCTGCGCAAGCGTTCCGAGCGCGTGCCGTAAAGCGTGCGCTCCAGCATTTTGACGATCGCCGTCAGCTCCACGATCCGCGCATCGGCGGCCTTGTTGATCGCCGTAAGATCGGTGTTTGCAGCGGCAATGCGGCTGTTCTCGGCCTCGATCGCCGCCCGCTCTTCCGCCAAGGCGACGATCAGCGCGTGGGCTTCGGCAAGCGTCGTCGGGAGCTCTGTAACGGGCGTCGTCATCGTCGCCATCACAGCAGAGTCGCCGCCACTCTTCCAAACTTTTCAGCACCCTGATTCAATTCGCCGCAGCTTGTCAGCCTACCGTTTCTGGGCGCTTCACAACCACCGGACGCACCTTCGTCCAGTCCAGCCCGTCAATCAGCGCGAGCAACTGCGCATGGTTCAGCTGCACCCGGGTCGGCGCAATCCTCGGCCAGCAGAACTTTGACTCCTCGAGAGTCTTGGCAAACAGGCATACCCCGCTGCCGTCCCACCAAACCGCCTTGATCCGATCCGCCCTTTTCGAACGGAACACGTACAGTGCTCCGCTGAAGGGGTCGGCCCCACCATCTCGAACCAGCGCCATCAAACCCGTGGCTCCCTTGCGGAAGTCGACCGGCGTGCTGGCCACGTAAACCTGAACACCCGCCGGGATCATGCCTGCCGAACCGCCCGGATCACAGCAGCAAGCCGCCCCGCCTCCACATCTCCACCAACGCGCACCACGACATCGCCGATGACGATTTCCACCATCTCCCCCGCCATGGTCTCAAAGCGCGCGAACTTAACCGATCGGTCTCGCGCCCCAGAGAGCGGCGCCACCATTCCCGAGGCCAGCGCCTTGCGTCGCCACGCAAACAACTGCGATGGATCGATCCCATGACAGCGCGCTATCGCCGACACGTTCGCCCCCGGCGCAAACGTTTCCCCGACGATGCGATCCTTCTCCTCCCGCGACCAGGTGCGGTAGCTCCGCCCGGGACTCACCGAAAGCCGCTCGGCCGCCGCTGTGATAACTTCGAAATTCTTGGTATCAGACATATGTTCGCTCTCATGAACTCCTGGGACAAATCACCAGGAGATTCTCTGACAATCGAACATCATCCGCTACGTGGGATGACCTACACGCTTACGATATTTCTCTTGCCAGTGCCCAACTAAATTGGGAGCCGAGCGTTCCGTTGCGCGACGGATTGAAGCCGACGACGGAGTATTTTCGTTCTTTCCTTACCGGGAGTTAGGTGGCTCATCCGACTCGGAGGCCAGCCGTCTGAACCACCATGGGTGCGGCGGCTTTAGGTTCGTCCCCAGTACCTGAATGCGCGTCCTTTTCGAACATCTCGGATTGCAGCTACGAAAACAGCCGCGTCCGCTAATGAAGCCAGCGCGGATACTGGCAACAGGCGCAGCTTCCCTGCGAACGACAATCCTTTGAGTCGTAACCAGCGACGGCCCCACCAGCTGGCTGGTAACAAACGCCAGCCTCTTTGGTGCACCTGCTCCGCAATATATTTTGGTAGCCATTCGGAATCCAGTCGCGTCCACATTTCCATCAGCGTCATCGCGCTCAGGCCCGAACTAGCTTCCTTCCAGAACCTTTCAAAAAGAATCATATTAACGATTGAGCTAGAGACGATCCATTTTTCATGCTTAAAGAGCTCATAAGCTGTCTGTACCGACTCAAAGATATGAGCCGCTTTCGTGTCGAGCACGATCCGGCTTGGGTTCTCGGGGTGCGTGAAGCCGTCTGTGAGCAGTAGAGCGCGCAGAAACCCGTCCTCTCCCGTGATAGCCTTCGGGAGCCAAATGGGCCGCAAATTTACGCTGTAAGCACAATAGAGCTGGCCACATAGAGGGACATCGCTTGCTGATAAATTTGGCATAGCAGCAATCAAAAGACGTTGGAGCAGGGTGCGTCTTGAAAGAAGCTCAATGTCCTTAATGGGACGATCAACACAAACGACTGCCTCCGAACTTCGATCCAGCGTTGTGACCATCGACGACATGGTATCCCGCTGCAAGATTTTTATGTCAGCATCCATGAGGAACAAAATGCGGGCTTGGTCCGAGCTAAGCTTATGCACGAAGGTGTTCCAAGCATTAGCCTTCCCGGCGACGGTAAGCTCTTCAACTCGTGCCGATCCGGTTTGAGACCAGACGCCGCTATAATCAGAAAGTAGCTGCTGAGCCACAGCGACCGTACTGTCCGTGCAACCGTTCGCGACGATCACTAACTCGATATTGAACTTCTGAAAGATGTCCTGTTGAAACAGCGTTTCCGCTGTCGCCTTGAGGCGAATGGCTTCATTATGGGCCAAGAGTCCAATAGAAATCTGACGCAGGCTCACCTTTTCCTCCGCGCAATGCGCTGAACGCTGGCGCTGAGTTAATATCTAACGCCTTAAAATGAAAAAGTGGCTCTTGCTGATACCACTTCCTGAGAAAGTGCGAGTTGAAGAAAAACAATGTGCGATGGCTGCCATCCGAAAACGGCAGGTGCCGGAAGCACAGGGCTACGCTTTAGTTTCCATCCTTTGCTGACAGCCTTGTAGATGTTAATAGTCAGTGGTTCAACGAGATCAACCTTTGGAATTAAAGATGGCGGGCATTCACTGGCTGCCGTACCTTGCGATCGGGTGTTCACTAATCGTTTTTATCATTGGAGTCATAATCTGGCGTCAGATTGATAAAATGGACAAGTGAGGCTCCAGAAGCGTAGTGTCGTAGGCTGTGATCTTGCTTAACAAGCACGCGTCGGAGACGCAGATCATCGGGCGTCTGAAGGCGTCAGATATCAAGGTGGCCGTCAACTTGGGAGGACGACACCGATTATGCAGATGATCTCGGACCATTGCTCGAGTGATCGGAGGCAGAACGACTTGATGGTTTGCGTTGATCCCTATCGGATCTAGCTGATACTTCCCTTAAGAAGTGCTGGTATTGCTCGGCCACTTTATTCCAAGCGAATTTGGCTGCTCGCTCGGTACGCAAAAGTCGCTTGTCCTTCGTCTCTATTCTCGCAACGCCGATTTGCGCGGCAATCAGCGCAGGATCGTCTTCCCTAATGAGGTGTTCGGAGTCGCCAACGATCCAGCGCGTTCTTGAAGAATCAAACCCAATGATAGGAAGTCCACATGCCATCGCTTCTAGGAAAACGTTTCCAAACAATTCAATCTGCGACAGATGCAAAAAAATGTCGCTCGATTGATATAACATAGGCATGTTATCGGGCGCGAGTTTCAGTCGTGTAAATCGGTTTGGCAATAGTTTCGACGCTAAGCGATCGATTTCATCACGCAGCGGTCCGTCACCGGCGACAACCATATGGGCGTCCGGAATCTTACTTACCGCCTCGATTCCCTGTTGTACACGTTTGGTGGGATCCAAAGCACTGACCATCAAGATGACTAATCGCTGAGGCGGCAGCCCTAATTTCTCTCTCTGGCTTGGTCCGGGCTTGAAGCGATCACAATCAACGCCGTTGGGGATTAAGCTGCAACGCCATCGAGCTCGATTTCTTTCATAATAGTCAGGGTTGGTGCAGATCAGTCCATCGCAGCTGAACAACCGGTTTTCCGAGTTGCGAGCGTACGCCGGCCAGTCTCCGTTTTGGGTCACAAACACGTGGGCTGGCCTAAATCCGGAAAGAGGAGGGCGTCGCAATCCTAGGCTGGTGAAGGGAAAGCTGCATGTGAGGGTCACGTCGTATTGGGCGGGTCGATAACGCTGCAATAAGCCAGGAAGAAATGTGAGATCTTCATAGGAAAATTCATTTCGTAAACCAGGCACGAAAGGAAACGATTCAAAGAATTCTCGGGAGATGCTTCTGGCGTGCAAAAATCTATATGGTGCAGCCTTATGAGCCAATCCCGACCCGATCAAAGTGACGTTCTCGCCCAATTTGGCGAGCTCTCTTGCGACGGAAATGAAGGCCACCTCCGCTCCTCGATTGAAGAGATGTAGCCCTGGTAACGCAAAAAGTATTCTCATGTTCTTCTTGGCGGTTTCGCTTGTGTAGATATAGATATTCTGGTCCCTTAAGGCTTCGCGGACCAAGCGAACGCCCGGCGCAAAAGTTTATGACCATATGAGACTGTCGCGTTTAGCACTTCTGAAAGGCGCAGGTTGGACCATTGCCGCATACGGTACCACTCAATTCCTTCGTGTTTTAACAAATCTGGCGCTTACCCGGCTTCTAGTACCCGAAATCTTCGGGCTAATGGCGATCGTAAATAGCGTGAAGACCGGCATTGATCTGATTTCCGATGTTGGAATAGAGACGAACATCGTCCATAATAAGGAGGCAGGCAAATCCAAATTCTACAACACTGCTTGGTCACTACAGATCGTTCGGGGCCTCGTGCTGTGTATTGTTTGCGCCGCAATCGGCTATCCGTTAGCCGGGATATTTGGAGCGCCAATTCTCAGAATGCTTCTTCCCATCGCGGGGCTTTACCTGGCGATTGGTGGATTTGTCTCTGTAGGACGAGCCCTTGTTCAGAAGGAGCTCGATTTTGCAAAGATAAACGTGTTTGAACTGACGATTGAATCCTTCAGCTCGGCCATTTTCATCGTTTTTGCCATCGTTAGCCCCACCGTTTGGGCTGTTATCCTTGCTGGCCTCGTGGGCGGCATCGCTCGCATGATAGGCAGTTATTTCCTACAATCGTCAATTCGACATAGGTTTTACATTTCGAAGAAGTATGCAAAGGAGATTCTTAATTTCGGTAAATGGATATTCCTTTCGTCTACCGTTTACTTTTTCTCGATTAGCTTTGACAGGCTTTATTTGGGCAAGGTTGCGCCCCTGGCGCTTCTCGGGATGTACGGTATCGCACGAGCCTTGTCGGAACCGTTCGGCGCGCTCATTGTAAGAATTGGAAACTACGTCGTCTTTCCAACTGTCGCTTCATTTTCGGGCCTGCCGCGGCGCGAGGTACGAAGCGGATTGGGGCCAGCGCGCCTCGGCTTTCTATCGTTGGTCGTAGGCGGACTTGGTTTCTTTGCGGCGACTGCCGACTTAGTCGTTAGCCTTATATATGACCAGCGTTATCAAGCGGTCGGTTGGATGCTTCCGTTTTTGATCCTCGGCACGTGGTTTTCGATTGTTAGTTCACTTAATGAATCGGTCCTCCTAGGAATTGGCAGGCCAGCGTATGCTGCCGCGTCAAATGCTGCTAAGCTAGTTTACATATTGATCGCGCTTCCAAGCGGATTTGCATCTTACGGCATGACTGGAGCAGTCATTGTGATGGCAGTCGCCGATCTTGCACGCTATATCCCTTCGCTCATTGGCATGCTTCGTGAGGAACTTTCCTTCGCGAAACAGGACGCTGGTTTGACGCTAGCTTTGATTGGGGTCACGTTTGCCTTCGAATGGCTGCGGTGTTCCATCGGTCTTGGACTGTCCTTTAGCAATTCGTTGCTGCAATAAGTATTCCATCGAGACTACAATCTGGGCGCGAGCATATGACTGCGCAACCAAGGCGACGAAATACCCTCATTCACCCAGGATCGCAGCATGGTCCTCCAATCAGCCGGCCCCTCAAGTGCCTTCCACGTACGGGGGGCGGCCGCTGACAATCGAGCATACAGTGCTGGGTCGGATAGCGTCGTCGCGATTGCCGCTGCGAAAGCCGCGCTATTTCCAGCTGGGAAAACGCTAGCGTTTTCACCATCTATCATCACAGAACGAAACATTGGGTGGTCGCTGCACACAATAGGCGTCCGGGATGAAAGAGCTTCAAACATGACGAGCGGAAAACCTTCAGTGTAATGTGTTCGGCTGGGAACAACTACCAGATCGGCACTCCTCATTATTCGGAAAACCTCGTCATTGCCGATAAGACCGAAAAAAGAGAACGAGTCAGCGACGCCCAACTTTCTAGACAGAATCCGCATTGCCTCGATGTCACCAAGTCCGGCGAGCGCGCAATGAATCTCAATGTTGCGGCGTCTCAGCAGTGAGACGGCATGAATTAGATCAGATACGCCTTTCGCTTCAGTAATTGAGCCTACATACACGAGTTCGAACTGTGAGCTAGCCTTAAGCACCTTGGGTTCGCAAGATGTCGGCGCGAACGGGTGGCTAATATCCCAAGCGATAAGCTTGGATCGTTCAACTCCGATTTGGGCTAGGTGCTCGGTTGCCGGAAGACAATGGTTGGAAACAAATTCAAATTGATCATCGTTCAGAAGTTTGACGATCTTTCGACGTTCTAGTAGAGATTTTATTCCTCGTTTGTTGTAACTGTTCGCTAGAACGGCAATGGCGCGCCGGTTCGACGCAACCACTGACTGCAATAATTCCTGATTAGGAAAGTGCGCGATAATGCATTCAGCTCTATCTTCTTCAACAGCGGCTTTGAGTAGGGAAGGTGTCGAATAATTTGCCGCGCCGAGATTGACAACTCTCAGACCTTTCGCGGGCCGGTCGTCGGTAGCCTTTGCTGTAACGAAACTATACAGATTCACTTCGTGTCGCTCTTCCAATAGGTCGCGGACTAGGCGAGCAACTTCATTATGTGTTTGATAGATCTGCTGTTCGCCGCGCTGAAAACGGTGCATGACATCGAGAAAATCACCCGCAAAAAAATAACACGAGACAACGGTCAAGCGGATAGCTCCATCGGCTTTACGAGCGTGCAAAGCTTACAATCTTCGTTCTTTCCATTCACAGAATGTATCCTCCTTTTCTCGATCATTCTTCTTCGCGGTTAAGCAGGACCGCGCGTTCGGTGGCGACGATTCGAACAGTTCAGCTGAAGGCAAAAAGCAATCTGCAGTCCATTTGCGTCCCCCAGAGCGGTCGATGCGGGGCGGATTTATCGAGTTCGACGATTAATACGAACGAGAATGACAAGAGCTGCGATCAGCCAGGATCCAAATACGATGGAATAAATCCAAAATTGGGCTGTTTCCATGTTTGCTAACAACGTTTGATTGTGAATTTCGAGTTTCGGTAAACAAGCGAGGTTAAGATCGTCATGACTGCTGGCGGATGCGAGACATGAATACTTAGCAAGGTGAGTAGTAACACTTTCGTCAAGTGATTTTGGCCGACCGATTTACAGGACTTTCGGGTCGTGGTCGGCGAAGCACGGTTTATGGTAGGGTAACTAGTACCCTCTTTTTTCTTAGAGCGTGAGTCGTGATTCAACATCTGGATGATACCCGAAGCAAGAGAAGTCCAGCTTTCGAAGAAAGATCGCAAGGTGCTTGAGGCCTGTTGCCGTTATCCGGTGACATTGCAGCGTGATTTGAAGCGGGCACGGATTGTTCTGTTGGCGGCGGACGGGCGTAGCACCCGCTCGATCGTCAAGGAAGTTGGAGTCCAGCCGCGGATTGTCAGCCTTTGGCGGCATCGCTATGCCGACCATGGCCTTGAAGGGCTGCAAGACAAGCCGCGGCCGGGCAAGCAGCCGATCTATACGAAGACCACCGACAAGCGGATTCTGAAGCTGCTGGACAAGCCGCCGCCGCAGGGGTTTGCGCGCTGGACCGGCCCCCTGCTGGCCGAGGCGCTGGGCGATGTCGATGTCCAATATGTCTGGCGTTTCCTGCGCAGCCACAAGATCGACCTTGTGGCTCGCAAGTCCTGGTGCGAAAGCAACGATCCGAACTTTACGGCCAAAGCCGCCGATGTCGTTGGCCTCTATGTCGCGCCGCCCGAGAAGGCCATCGTGCTGTGCGTGGACGAGAAGCCCTCGATCCAGGCTTTGGAGCGAGCGCAGGGTTATCTGAAGTTGCCCAATGGCCGCGCCTTGACCGGCCAGAGCCACGACTACAAGCGGCACGGCACGACGACACTATTTGCAGCGCTCGAAGTCGCCACCGGAAAGATCATCGCAGCGCATTCGAAACGCCGTCGCCGCGTCGAATTTCTCGACTTCATGAACAGCGTCACCAAGGCTTATCCGGGCCGCCAGCTTCGCGTCATCCTCGACAATCTCAACACCCATAAAAAGAACGAGGACTGGCTCAAGGCCCATCCCAACGTGCAATTTCATTTCACGCCGACAAGCGCGTCCTGGCTCAATCAGGTCGAAGTATGGTTCTCGATCTTGCAGGGGCAGTCGCTCAGCGGCACCTCCTTCACCAGCCTCAAGCAGCTTCAGGAACACATCGATGGCTACGTTAACGCATACAACGATAGAGCCGAGCTCTTCGTCTGGACCAAGAAAAAGGTCCGTCAACGCCGTTTCAAAGGCCGCCGTATCACTCAGCTCTGATTCCGGGTACTGGGGTTGTATTATGCAAAGGTACGAGCCGTCAGAATGCTTCCCAAAGCAAGACAAGTCGGCATCCCAACGGGCGTCTCGAAGGCCGACATATCACTCAGCTTTGGTTCCGGGTACTAGAATATCTTGCGGTTGTGCAGTCCGTTAGAGCAACCCTGGCTTTATTATGCCGCCAAGAGTGCAAAAATGATAACCTCTACGTTGCTTTTCTCGCTACTGCTGTTTGAGTATGTGACACCCAAAGAAAATGAATGTTTGACACCCCCAAAGAAAGGACGAGTTGCAATTTGAACTTCACAGCCGATCAAAAGACAGGAGCCGGCCCAGGAACCGTGCGAGTTGGTATCGTTGGTACCGGCTATATTGCGGATTTTCACGCCAATGCCGTCCAGAAGCTTGCGGGTGTTGAGCTGGTAGCAGTTTGCGATCAGAGGCTCGTCAGCGCAGAGGCGTTTGCTCAAAAGTGGGGAATTCGCTCCGCCTACAACTCTCTGGCTATCATGTTGGAGTCGCAGAAGCTGGATGCCCTGCATGTTCTCGTCCCGCCAGATTTTCACCATTCAATGGCGTGTGATGCACTGAAGACCGGTGTCCACGTCTTCCTGGAAAAGCCGATGTGTGTCTCGTTGGAGGAAGCCGACGATCTGCTGCAAACGGCCAAAGAAAACAATTGTCTTGTTGCGGTGAACCACAATATGCTTTTCGCTTCAGCCTACCAAAATTTGAGGCGTTCTGTGCACTCGGGAGACCTCGGTCCTCTGGTTAACATCAGTTTGGATTTTTTCCAAGAGGTTGGACAGATACGTTTTGGGCCGTTCGGCTCTTGGATGCTTCGATCTCCCGAAAACCTTGCGCTCGAAATCGGGCCTCACGTCTTCTCGATCGTGACGGATCTTGTTGGTAGACCCGATGCCCTTACAGCGGTGGCTGACCGAGCCGTACAGCTTCCAGGAGGACGGGGCGTGCTTCGCCGATGGCGCGTTCAGATGACGCGTGGATCGACATCCATAGCTATCGCCATGAACTTTGGGCCGACGTTTCCCTGTAAGACGATTAAAGTTTGCGGGCAATTTGGTACAGGATTCGTTGATCTGGACGCTAATATCTGTGTGATTGATCAAAACACGACGTTTGGCGTTGACTTGGATCGTTTTCTCCGGAGCATTGTGATGGCTCGAAGGATCTCGTATCAAGCAACACGAACAATGTTCGATTATGTGCTGTCAAAAATCAAAATTGGACGGCGCGGAAATCCGTATCAAACAACTATCATCGATAGTGTGGCAGCCTTTTACAAAGGCCTGAGAGATAGCGAAGCGCTTGATAAGCGAATTAACGGAGAGTCCGGCCGAACGGTAATCGATCTCTGCCGCCAAGTGATTGCCGCTAGCTGTGTCCAGGTGTCGTTAGAAGCGCCGAAACGCAGCGGCGCCAGGTCGATCATCCAACCTACGGTTCTTGTTCTTGGAGCCAAGGGCTTCATCGGCACAGAACTTGTAGATTCTCTGATTGCGGCAGGCTATCGCGTTCGCGCGATGGTCCGGGGGCACGCTCCGCAGTTGGAGCAAATGCAAGGCAGCAGTTTGGAAATCGTTCGCGGGGACATATCCGATGAGAAAGATCTCATCGCTGCAATGGAGAAAGTCGAGTTCGTTTATCATTTGGCGCGTGCTGACGTTAAAACCTGGGCGGATTATGTCAAATACGACGTGGATCCCACAGAACTAGTCGCAAGGACGTGCCTGCGGATGGGTGTAAAGCGCCTAATTTATACGGGGACGATCGATTCATATTATGCCGGAAAAGCCGGCGCTACCATTACAGAAGCCACATCCTTTGGTGACGTCGGACGTCGAAATTACTACGCTCGCGCTAAGGCGATGGCAGAGGACGTTTTGATGCAGATGCATCGGGAAGCTGGTCTTCCCGTCGTCATTTTACGACCGGGAATTGTGCTGGGGAAAGGAGGTACCCCCTTCCATTGGGGGGTAGGAATGTGGGGCTCCGGGAATGTTTGTCAGGTATGGGGAGACGGGAACAACAAGCTACCCTTCGTTCTAGTCGGCGACGTTGCAAAAGCGCTTGTCCGCTCTATCGAGGTTCCGGGTATCGAGGGTCGAACTTACAACCTGACAGACGTCCCACTACTATCTGCGCGCGAATATTTGGATGAGCTACAGAGGCTTGCCGGAATAAAAATCCGTGCGTACTATACTCCGACATGGCGTTTTTTTATTGCGGATTTCGCGAAGTGGTTGATCAAATTGGCGGTGGGGCACCACGATAGTAGTCGTATCCCCAGTTACTTCGACTGGAACTCGCGGAGGCAACTTGCGGTTTTCGATTGCTCTCGCGCTCGACATGAGCTCGGTTGGGCTCCAGCGTCTGACAAGACCGCGTTGGTCACGGATGGAATCAGCAACTCGCTAAAGCCTTGGATAGAAGCGATTGCATAACCTCGATGTGCGAGCTGGCTGGTGTCCAAGCCTTGCTGCACGCGCCACAGAATGGCAACTCAACTAGATGAATGACGCCTTTCCTCATAATTCGGTGGCTGTTGCTGTCTGCACGTACAACCGCAATGAGCCGTTGAACACGCTTTTGGCAGCCATAGTTGCCAATGCTCGCCATCTTGGGACCAAAGCAAAAGTTGGCGTTGTAGTCGTTGATGACTCTCCGGATGGGAACGCTCGGTCGATCGTAGAGAGATTCGACGGCCGTTTTGAGCTCGGGATTAGGTATCTTCATTCGGGGAAACGGAACATTTCGGTGGCGCGTAACTTGGCGATCAACACTGCGAGCCAAATAGCTGACTGGACCGTAATGACCGATGACGATTGCGAGCCGATCACGGAATGGCTCGAAGCGTTGTTGGATGTTCAAGCTCGAACGAACGGCGATGCAGTGACGGGGCCAATGAAGCGGCGAGTTCCACCCGGTTCACCTAAATGGTTGGAAGATGAACCTTTCCTCGAGTTGGGACTCGAAAAGTCGCCTGATTGTGCCTGTCTTTCGAGCGCATCGACGTTCAACTCCATGATCTCAAGTCAATGGCTCACGAACAATCCGACCCTTCGGTTTCAACCCTCTCTTGGAGTTATAGGCGGAGAGGACATGGTCTTTTACCGCGCCGCTAATTCAAGTGGATTAAGAATTTATTACTCTGAGCGCGCGGCAGTTTACGAGAACGAGCCAGCAGAAAGAGCAACTCTCGCCTATCAGCTTCGAGTGCACTTTTGGCATGGCAATAGTTCGTACGTAACTAGCGTTCGAACTGGCATCTCGTCCTTTCGAATGTTTTTGCATGCTGCGAATTCCCTAAGAAAGGCAGTCGCGCGACCAGTGGAACGTTTACTTCGGGGGCAAAGCCTGCAGTGGAGATACTCTTTGGCCTTGGTTCTTCACTCCTTGGGGAAGATGGTTGGAGTATTCGGATTTCGAGTGTCGCACAAATAGCAATCGCGCGGTGTCGTTGACCTCGGCAGCTCAAACGGATCGCATGATGAACGGCAGGACTCTTCTGTGAAGTGGGCGGTCATCTTCTTTTGTTTGATTGCGACTTTCCCGATCTCCGCGTGGCTCCGTGGCAATCCCCAGATCGTGCCTACGATTTGGATCGCGGTAGGCATACTGCCGTTCGCCGTTGGTCCGTTCCATTTGTACTTGGCGCCTCTATCGTGGGCGGATTGGCCGGGGTACGTGAAAGGGCTTGAGGTTACGGGCATCGATATTGCGTCGCTCGCAATACTGTTGAGCCTACCTAGATCGTCGAGCCCGCTGCCCTTTAAAGTTTCGATGTTGGTTTACTTGGTTGCGGTTTTTGTCTCCGCATCGCAAGCTCTTGTTCCGGAAGCAGCATTATTTTATCCGTTTCAGCTCGCGAGGGTTTTCCTTTTTTTTTCAGTCGTCGCAAAAGCAAGCGCCGTTGACGGGCGTGTCGCTCCCTCGTTGCTAAGGGGTATGCTCATCGGCATTTGCTTCGAAGCATGTTTGATGATGTTTCAGAGGCTGGTTCTTGGTGAGCTCCAAGCAGTCGGTACGATCGGTCACCAAAATGGAGTTGGCATGTTGACCAACCTGATAGTCTTTCCATTTGTCGCCTTGTTATTGGCAGGGGCGAACGGTTGGGAGCCGGTCGTAGCGCCTGTGGCCGGTGTGGTGGTCACTTTGTTGACGGTCTCACGCGCCGCGCTCGGTCTAGAGGGATTGGGTTTCGCAATTGTGTTCTCGATCTCGTCGCTCCGAATCTGGACCAATCGCAAAGGTCTATTGGCACTTTTGGCAGTCCTTGCGCTGATTGTCTTAGCGCCCATCGCCATGTTGTCGATGGAAACGAGATTCACTCTTCACCCTGAGACTGAATACGACGAACGGGCCGCCTTCGAACGCGCGGCTTCAGCTATTGTCGCAGAGAACCCATTTGGTGTCGGGGCCAATCATTACACCGTTTTTGCAAATGTCCACGGATACAACGAGAGGGCAGGGGTCATTCCTACCCCAAGTAGCTTGAGCGCCAACGTTCACAATGTGTATTTTTTGGTAACCGCCGAAACTGGCTGGCTTGGACTTGTCACGTTTCTAGGGTTGATACTTCGTCCCCTAGTGCTCGCGTTTGTGTCGGGATGGAGGGCGCGCAATCGTTTAGAGGGAGATTTGTTACTTGGGCTTGGAGTGTCGCTTTCCGTCATTTACATCCATTCCTTGTTTGAGTGGATTTTTGTAACTTACTTGTATCAATACTTTTTTGCGGCAATATCGGGCTTGATCGTCGGGTTGAGTCAGCAGTTGAATCCGCCTCGACGCAAGGTAGGTCTAAAAAATACCGTCGCAATCCCGCCTTAAATATGTTAACGACATTTTGATCCGGTCCAGTTTAGATGTGCCAAAGGGATTTGAACCACCACCTTCACAGAATGAGCCACAATGGTGTTGCTGGCGTCATTCGAAGACTGCAAGGGGCAGGCGTCGCAGTAGATTCGTTCAAAGGGCTTGGAGAGTAGAAAAGGGTAGCGTGCCGATGTGGATTGCCGGGCATTATATTTTACTGACAGTTGCATTGTTTGCGACCACCGCGGCCACGGTTTTTTTTGTCGAGGTGCTTGCAGCTGTCCTTTGGGCGCGTAAGCCGAACTCGTGGGAGAATCGTTCGGCTCGTCGTCCTCAAGTTGCTGTCTTGGTCCCGGCTCATAATGAAAGTACCGGTCTTGAGCCGACACTTACGAGCATCAAATCCCAACTTCGACCAAGCGATCGGCTACTGGTGGTGGCCGATAACTGTACTGACGATACGTTTTCTGTTGCGGCTGCGTTGGGAGCCGAGACAATCGCGCGTGAAGATATTTTACAGCGAGGAAAAGGCTATGCCTTGGACTATGGCATCGGATATTTGAGTAACGATCCTCCAGAAGTTGTGATTGTTATCGATGCCGATTGCTGGTTAGGCGACGGAGCGATCGATCTGCTCGCGTCTCAGTGTCGTGCCTTCGCGCGCCCAATACAGGCGCTTGACTTGATGAAAGCGCCCGATGGGCTTCTCGAACGTTATGACTTTGCCGAGTTTGCGTGGCGAGTGAAAAATTGGGTCCGTCCGTTAGGGCTCAAGGCACTCAATTTGCCTTGCCAACTCGCAGGTACCGGAATGGCTTTTCCGTGGGAGATCATTCAAACCGCGAGCGTCGCTAGCAGCGCGATTGTCGAGGACCTGAAGTTAGGCCTTGAGTTTACGAGAGCTGGGAAACCACCACTCTTTTGCCCGCAGGCTAGCGTAGTAAGCTTTTTTCCAATCTCGGTAGAGGCGGCAGAAACTCAACGACAGCGGTGGGAACAAGGACATCTGAGCATGATCATGCGCGCCGTGCCTCGGACTGCTTTGGCGGCACTGTGCGAGGGAAATTTTGCACTGCTGGTGCTCTGTCTGGATTTAGCGGTTCCACCAATTTTTAGTTTGGCCTTAGTCGAGATCAGTCTGCTGGTGATCGCGATGGCGGCTGCGTGTTTGGGGTTACCACGATCGACCCTCTATCTTATGATCGCCGGGGTTGTTGTTCTCTCGATCGCTCTTGTTCTTTGTTGGCTAGTTTTTGGTCGAGATATTCTTCCAATACGAAGAGTTTTGACAGTTCCAGGACGCGTTTTGGAAAAACTTCGGCTATATCGCCGTATATTTCTTCGGTCTCAAACGCATTGGATTAGAACCGATCGTAACTAGGTCAGCGTGTTCTTGGCCATGGTCGCTGGTGCTCGGCGTCAGTTCGTGTGCAACGATGATCTGCGCTTTGCCATCGACGGCCGCCTGCGCGTTATAGATGGGGTAACGGGCCCCAGTCTCCCTTCCAAGCAAGCCGCGCTAGCTACGGCGCTGTTGATGGCGCGCGTCGCGCGGCTTGCTTGGAAGGGAGGCGGTCGTCCCTCACATTGATGGTGTAGCGGAGTCGAGGCGAGGCCTCGCTCCAAGCATCGTAAGCGTGTAGCCGAAGCCGTTCAGGCTCTGAAGTTCCACGGCATGAGGGCATCGATCTGAGTGATCGGCCACCGGTTCGCGATGCGCTCGAGCGTTTGCGTGAGCCAGGCGAGTGGATCGACGTCGTTCATTTTGGCGGTCTGCAGAAGCGTAGCGATGGTCGCCCAGGAGCGGCCGCCACCATGGCTACCCGCGAAGAGCGCATTTTTTCTTGTGATTGCCTGGGGTCTGATGGTCCGCTCGACGATATTGGAGTCGATCTCGATACGACCGTCGCTCAGAAAGCGCTCGAGTGCGGCGCGTCTGGATGTGGCATAGCGGATCGCCTCGGCGAGCTTGGATTTGCCGGACAGACGCGGCAGCTCCTTCTCCCACAGATCGAACAGCGCCGCAACGATGGGGGCGGACCTTTGCTGGCGCGCATTCAGCCGCGTCTCAGGATCCTGGCCGCGGATATCGGTCTCGATCTCCCACAGCTCGACCATGGTGGTGACGGTCTGTGTCGCCAGGCGCGAGCTCTCGTTGACGTGAAGCTCGTAGAACCGTCTCCTGACGTGGGCAAAGCACGCTGCAAGCCGCACTCCCTCGTTGGCGCCCGCCGACCTGGCGAGCCGATTATAGGCGGCATAGCCATCGACCTGGAGGATGCCAGCAAAGCCTGCCAGATGGCGCTCGACGCATTCGCCGCCACGGCTGTCCTCGAAGCGATAAGCGACCATCGGTGGACCGATGCCGCCAAACGGCCGGTCGTCACGGGCATAAGCCCACAGCCAGGCCTTTTGCGTCTTGCCGGATCCGGGAGCGAGCGTTGGCAGGGTCGTCTCATCGGCGAAGATCCGTTCGCCTTGCTTGACCTTTTCCAGCACATAGTCGGCCAGCGGCTGCAATTCGAAGCCGACCTTGCCCATCCACTGCGCCATCAACGAGCGGTCCAGCTCGACCCGATCGCGGGCGTAGATCGCTTCCTGCCGGTAAAGCGGCAGCCCGTCCGCATATTTGGAGACGGCAATCTGGGCCAGAAGCGCTTCAGTCGTACTCGTCCGAAGACGGCCGTCTTGCGAGTTTATCCGGTCTGTAGCTGACTGTCGGTATGGATATCCTTACTGATAGTCGCCAAGTGCGTCGCCTTGAAATTGTGGAGACTGGTCGGCGTCGGCGCTGGTCGGCTGCCGAGAAGCTGCGGATTGTCGAGGAAAGTTTTTCGGGTCCGCGGCTGGTGTCGGCGACGGCACGGCATCATGGGCTTTCGAAACAGCTTCTGTTTTCGTGGCGCAAGGCCTATCGCGACGGCCAGCTTGGTGGCGGCTGTCAGGTAGGTGGATTTGTCCCGGCCCGGGTTGTGTCGGAAGTCCAGTCCACGACGGAGCGTGCGGCACCGGCGGCGACTGGCACTCTGGAAGTCGTGACCGCGAATGGCCGCCGCGTGATCGTGGATCGCAACGTCGATGTCGCGGTTTTGCTACGGATCATGCGAGGGCTGGAGACACTACGGTGATCCCGATACCGACAGGCGTGCGAGTATGGCTGGCGACGGGCCATACCGACATGCGGTGTGGCTTTCCGAGCCTGGCTCTGCGCGTGCAGGAAGTGCTCAAGCGCGACGCCATGGGCGGCGGTCTTTTCTGCTTCAGGGGCAAACGCGGCGATCTTTTGAAGGTCATTTGGCACGATGGCCAGGGAGCATGCCTGTTTACCAACTAATTGGCTTCATACTACAGCCCTTTCTTTGGGATCGGTGCATTTTGATGAGTTGAGCTGACGAATGATCTCAGCGCGGTGGGCAAGCTGATTCCATCGGCTGCATTGCTTGGCCGGAACGTGCGGTCCTGGCGGTTCATAGAGGCCGATATAGCCATTGTAGGCATGTCTTTTCACGATGCCGTATTTCGCCCATCTGACCAGGGTACTTTCGGTGATGCCGAGTTTGGCGCAGGCCTCCGCTTTTGTCAGCATCCCCCGTTCGCGCAGCCGATCATAGCGAGAGCGCAGACCATATTGTTTAACAAGATAGATGACCCGCAAATCAGTGAACTTCGCGTCGGCTTTAGCACGGCGTGCTGAGCCGCCGGGGCGGATCCCTCGGTCATTCAGGATGTCAGCGATTTCGGCGCAGATATGATCGTCGAGAAGCTTGTCGACCAGTTCGACCACCTCGGACCGGGTCTTTACCTGTTGTGCGGAGGATTTTGGGTTCTGAGTGGTCAATGTTTCGGTCTTTCCGCCTTTGAAGCGGATGTGGATCCGGGTCTCTCCCTCGGCCGGGAACTTGAGCAAGGTGACGTCTTCGACGAGATAGGCAAGGAGCCGCTTGCGTTCGCGGTTCGGCAAGGTCCGATCACACCAGACTGTTTTGAAGTCGGCCGTCATGGCGATCAATCGATCCCGGATCGCATCGTCGAGCGTCACCCGATCTTCGCACAGAGCACGTTCTCTTTCTTCTCGCACATCAGCCAGCACGCGCAGTTTTTCGTTCCATTCGCGTTCAAGAGTGTCCGCAACCAGGCGGTTGTTCGGATCAACCAGCATGAACCGCCGCTGTGCAAGATCGGCATCGATCTGGGCGCGTTCGACGGCACGGAGCCGGAGTCTGTCCGCTTCGTCATGACGCGCTTCGATCTCTTTTCGGATCTCCAATGCTAACTCCACGGCGGCAGGCGTCATTTCGGCGGCGATCAATTCGCCGACCGCTTCGTCGACAGGCCAGCCTGCGATCGACTGACAGTGGGGTTCGCCGCGAGAGGCGTAAGCGCGGTGACAGACATACCAGGTGTCCACCTGGCCGCGTCGGGCCGCGTAACGGGCGCTCATATGACTGCCGCAACGCCCGCATATGACACGCCCTTGTAGTAAAGCCGCGCCTTCGCGCGGTGGCGAAGCGCGAACGGCTTGATAACCTTGGCCATTGGCCTCGAGTACCTTGAGGTTGTGCTGGAACTGCTCCCAGCTGATATAGCCGGGATGGGCGTCCGGAATGCAGGCGAGCCATTCCTTGGGGTCCCGTTTGCGGAGCTGCTTCTTTCCATCGACGGTCCGGCGGTAAAGGCGCTGGCCATAGGCATAGACACCCGCGTAACGAGGATTGTGCAGCATGCGCATGGCGGTCGATGTGGTCAGCTGTTGGAAGACCACTTGTTTGCCGTTGCGCAGACGTGAGGGGAAGAGCAGACCTTCCCTGGTGAACGTCTTGACGGTCTGCGTAGCCGACCCGACCCGCGAGAACGTCTCGAAGAAGTGGGAGATCATCTCCCGGATCTGAGCGTCCGGATCGAGAACGACATCGCCAATCTCATCATAGATAAAGCCGGTCGGCAGAGGGCAACGATATTCACCACGACGCACCTTGTTGAGGATGCCGCCGCGTAATCGGGCCTTGATAACATGCAGTTCAGCTTCGCTCATCGTGCCCTTGAGCCCGAGCAACAGGCGGTCATTGAAGTTGGCCGGGTCGTACACGCCGTCTTCATCGAGGATAAGCGTGTCAGCCAAGGCGCATATCTCTAGCAGTCGGTGCCAGTCTGCATTGTTTCTGGCGAGGCGGGATACCTCCAGCCCCATGACGATCCCCGCGCGCCCCATGCCGACATCGGACACCAAGTGCTGGAAGCCTTCGCGCCATGACGCAGATGCGCCGGATACGCCCTGGTCGCTGTCGATGACGATGATCTGGTCGTCGCGCCATCCAAGTCCGATCGCGCGACCGCGAAGATCGTATTGACGCTTGGTGCTTTCGACGTTCTCCATGACCTGTCGCATCGACGACTGCCGGATGTAGAGATAGGCGCTCCGCTCGAGATGATGCGATTGGACCTTGAGCTTTTCGTTCATGCTGTTTTCCGTTCAGGGGTTGCCATCACGATGGCGGCGAGCAAGTGGATGATTGTGTGTCGCTCGGAAGTTTCGTCCGCGATGGGCAGGCCAGCCCTCAGCGGCACGGCAATGGGTTGGCGCCGGCAAGGCTCACGCAAAATCGCACGCGTCCACGCCCACATGCCGCGGTGTAGAAGGATGGTAAGGCCGCTGCGCGCCTCCGGCGGCAAAACGGCGCCGAGCGCGGCTGCGCGCAGTATTTCGTATTGTTCGGTGGCGTTGGACGACATCGTGCAATGCGGTCCCGGGCCACGATTGGTCACGCTGTTTTTTTTACGCCGAGCGCACGTTCGATTGTTCTGGGATGGATATCGAGGCCGAACTCGGTCCGAAGCTGGTTTGCCAGTGCGCGCGCCCGAATGGGTTCGCCGGGCTCCACCTGTGCCTTGAGGAAGGCCAGTACGTCGCCTTGGATCTTGTGTGGCCCGCGCGGTCCGCGTTTCCTGGGCACCAGACCGGCCAGACCCGCGTCCTCGAAGTCCGCTTTGGCCTGGTAGAAAGTTGGCCGAGAGACGCCATATTCGTCGGACACCTCCGTTACCGACATTTTGTCGACCGATACGCGCCGCAGCATTTCGTACTTCACTTGCACGATGTCTCGCGGGTCGAAGAAGTCGTTCTCCTGGAATTTCGGGTCGCCGACTTTCTCCGGAGCCGGATTGAGCACCCCATCCGCGGCCAGAGCGCTGACCTTCGATCGCTTGTGTTTGACGCCGTCCGACACCTGCGTCGCTCTCCAAGGTCGACTCAATAAACGTAACTATTAATATGCCGCACAAGACTAAATGGTCAAGCACCACGCTGCCGCCTAATGGTGTATTTGAGATCTACAAATAGGCAACATTTAGCGAAGCGTCCATGGGCTTTGCGGCGTTATTTCGCTTACATTTCCGGCAAAATTTACTTTACAGCCTTTCGGCGTCATGCACCTGCCTTGCAACATGAGGCGCTCTACAAGGCCGCTGAGAGCCAGTAGATCGGCGAGACTGCACAGTGCGCGCCCATCTCCCACCACCCCCTCGAGATTGGGGCCTGCTGCATCGGTCCATTGCGGCGGAACAGAGCAAATTCGGCCATCGTCAAAGCGCAGCAGCAACAGCTTGCCCGCTCGGTTGCCACGCCTCCCGACGCAGGCACCTCTCTGGCCGGAATACGGATGAAAGGGATGGCTCACCGTCACAAGCTGCAACGGGACTGATGAACCGCTTGCATTTCCAACTGAGTTACAAAAGACTCGAGAGAGGAAGGTTCATCTGGCCATCGGTTGCCGGTGAATCGGTAACGATCTCTCCGGCGCAGTTGAGCTATCTGTTGTCCGGAATCGATTGGCGCAATCCTCAAGAAACCCAACGTCCGACGCGGGTCGGATAGCCGCTTTTACGGTTTGCATCTGCTGCTTGATCTGATTCAATGGCTTCATGATATCGAAGCCGGACGATCTTCCTTCGGACCTTGTGAGTGCCCTGGCGGCACTGCAGGCCGAGCGTGAGGCGCGGCTGCAAGCCGAAGCGGTGGCTGCCAATGCGCGGGCGGAGCTGTCGGACAACGAGGCGCTGATCGCGCATCTCGAGCTGCGGATCGAGAAGCTCAAACGCGAACTGTACGGGCAGCGCTCCGAGCGCACGGCACGGCTGCTCGAGCAGCTGGAGTTGGAGCTCGAAGAACTCGTCACCACGGCGAGCGAGGATGAGCTTGCCGCACAGGCCGCGGCGGCGAAGACGCAGAACGTCCGCCCCTTCATGCGCAAGCGGCCGGTGCGCAAGCCATGGCCGGATGACATCGAACACGAGCGCGTCGTCATCGAGGCTCCGACGAGCTGCGCCTGCTGCGGCGGATCGCGGCTGGCGAAGATCGGCGAGGATGTGACCAAGACGTTGGAGGAGATCCCGCGTCGCTTCAAGGTCATCGAGACGGTGCGCGAGAAGTTCACCTGCCGCGATTGCGAGAAGATCAGCCAGCCGCCGGCGCCGTTCCATGCCACGCCGCGCGGCTTCATCGGCCCGCAGTTGTTGGCGACGATCCTGTTCGACAAGTTCGGCATGCATATCCCGCTCAACCGCCAGAGTGCGCGCTTTAAGGCCGAGGGGATCGACCTGCCGTTGTCGACGCTGGCCGACCAGGTCGGCCACGGGACCTTCGCCGTCATGCCGCTCTTCCACTTGATCGAACGCCATGTGCTCGCTGCCGAGCGCCTTCATGGCGACGACACCACCATCCGCATCCTGGCCAAAAGCAAGTGCACGACCGGTCGGATCTGGACTTATGTGCGGGATGACCGGCCCTTTGCCGGGCCTGCGCCGCCGGCGGCGGTCTATTACGCCTCGAGCGACCGGCGAGGTGAGCACCCGCAGAAGCATCTGGCCGCCTTCGCCGGCATCCTGCAAGCCGATTGCTACAATGGTTTTGAGCCGTTGTTCGACCCGCGCAAGAAGGTGCTGCCGATCACACCGGCGTTTTGCCTGGCCCATGCGCGGCGGGGCTTCTTCGAGCTGGCCGACATCGAGAAAAATGCTCGGGAAGGTAACAAGGGCAAACCGGTCTCCCCGATCGCGCTGGAGGCGGTCAGGCGCCTCGACGCGCTGTTCGAGCTCGAACGCGCCATCAATGGCCGTAGCGCCGACGAGCGGCGTGCCGTGCGCCAGGAAAAGAGCAAGCCGCTTCTCGAGGACATGCACGCCTGGTTGCTGCGTGAGCGCGAAACCCTGTCGCGCTCTGCCGAGGTCCTGAAACCGATGAATTACATGCTCAGGCGCTGGGACGACTTCGCCCGCTTCCTCGACGATGGCAGGATCTGCTTGACCAACAATTGCGCTGAGCGCGCATTGAGAGGCATCGCCTTGGGAAGGCGCAACTGGACCTTCGCTGGCAGCCGGCGGGGTGCTGACCGTGCCGCCATCATGCTGACGATGATCACGACCTGTCGCCTCAACGACGTCGATCCCAAGGCCTGGCTCGCCGACGTCCTCGCCCGTATCGCAGATCTTCCCGCATCGCGTCTGCACGAACTGCTGCCCTGGGAATGGAAGCTCCTGCGCCAAGCCGACAAGCCTGCCGATCAGCAGGCCGCCTGACCTTCGCGCAACGCCATCATAGAGCTCGCCATGCCCGCGCGCATGCGTCAATCTGGCGGTCTTCGTCGTATGCGTACCTTCAGTCGGAAGGCCGCTCTCGATCAAATGGGCAGGCGCTGGCGCCTGTACCACGCCGTCGCGGTTGCGATAGGCGTATTTCGGGCGGCGCGTGACGATCACGCGGAACTTCGCCGGCGTCACATCCAGCCGCTTCGACACGTCCTCGCCGATCAGCACCTTCTCCAGCCCCTCGCACCCGGCAGGAACCTCCGGCTCGATGACGATCTCCACCCGCTCCAGATGCGCCCCGAACTCCTTGCGCGGCCGCGGCACGCGTTTCGGCATGTCCTTGCCGCCAGCCTTGGCCAGTTCGGCTTCAACCGCCGACACGCCGGTCTCAATCTCCTCGAACACGAAGGCGATCTGCTCCGTGCTCAGCTTGTCGCTGCGCAAGCGTTCCGAGCGCGTGCCGTAAAGCGTGCGCTCCAGCATTTTGACGATCGCCGTCAGCTCCACGATCCGCGCATCGGCGGCCTTGTTGATCGCCGTAAGATCGGTGTTTGCAGCGGCAATGCGGCTGTTCTCGGCCTCGATCGCCGCCCGCTCTTCCGCCAAGGCGACGATCAGCGCGTGGGCTTCGGCAAGCGTCGTCGGGAGCTCTGTAACGGGCGTCGTCATCGTCGCCATCACAGCAGAGTCGCCGCCACTCTTCCAAACTTTTCAGCACCCTGATTCAATTCGCCGCAGCTTGTCAGCCTACCGTTTCTGGGCGCTTCACAACCACCGGACGCACCTTCGTCCAGTCCAGCCCGTCAATCAGCGCGAGCAACTGCGCATGGTTCAGCTGCACCCGGGTCGGCGCAATCCTCGGCCAGCAGAACTTTGACTCCTCGAGAGTCTTGTAACTCAGTTGGAAATGCAAGCGGTTCATCAGTCCCGTTGCAGCTTGTGACGGTGAGCCATCCCTTTCATCCGTATTCCGGTCAGAGAGGAGCCTGCGTCGGGAGGCGTGGCAACCGAGCGGGCAAGCTGTTGCTGCTGCGCTTTGACGATGGCCGAATTTGCTCTGTTCCGCCGCAATGGACCGATGCAGCAGGCCCCAATCTCGAGGGTGTGGTGGGAGATGGGCGCGCACTGTGCAGTCTCGCCGATCTACTGGCTCTCAGCGGCCTTGTAGAGCGCCTCATGTTGCAAGGCAGGTGCGTGACGCCGAAAGACTGTAAAGTAAATTTTGCCGGAGATGTAAGAGAAATAACGCCGCAAAGCCCATGGACGCTTCGCTGAATTTTGCTTATTTGCAGATCAAATACACCATTAGGCGGCAGCGTGGTGCTTGACGATTTAGTCTTGTGCGGCATATTAATAATTACGCTTATTGAGTCGACCTTGGAGAGCGACGCAGGTGTCGGACGGCGTCAAACACAAGCGATCGAAGGTCAGCGCTCTGGCCGCGGATGGGGTGCTCAATCCGGCTCCGGAGAAAGTCGGCGACCCGAAATTCCAGGAGAACGACTTCTTCGACCCGCGAGACATCGTGCAAGTGAAGTACGAAATGCTGCGGCGCGTATCGGTCGACAAAATGTCGGTAACGGAGGTGTCCGACGAATATGGCGTCTCTCGGCCAACTTTCTACCAGGCCAAAGCGGACTTCGAGGACGCGGGTCTGGCCGGTCTGGTGCCCAGGAAACGCGGACCGCGCGGGCCACACAAGATCCAAGGCGACGTACTGGCCTTCCTCAAGGCACAGGTGGAGCCCGGCGAACCCATTCGGGCGCGCGCACTGGCAAACCAGCTTCGGACCGAGTTCGGCCTCGATATCCATCCCAGAACAATCGAACGTGCGCTCGGCGTAAAAAAAACAGCGTGACCAATCGTGGCCCGGGACCGCATTGCACGATGTCGTCCAACGCCACCGAACAATACGAAATACTGCGCGCAGCCGCGCTCGGCGCCGTTTTGCCGCCGGAGGCGCGCAGCGGCCTTACCATCCTTCTACACCGCGGCATGTGGGCGTGGACGCGTGCGATTTTGCGTGAGCCTTGCCGGCGCCAACCCATTGCCGTGCCGCTGAGGGCTGGCCTGCCCATCGCGGACGAAACTTCCGAGCGACACACAATCATCCACTTGCTCGCCGCCATCGTGATGGCAACCCCTGAACGGAAAACAGCATGAACGAAAAGCTCAAGGTCCAATCGCATCATCTCGAGCGGAGCGCCTATCTCTACATCCGGCAGTCGTCGATGCGACAGGTCATGGAGAACGTCGAAAGCACCAAGCGTCAATACGATCTTCGCGGTCGCGCGATCGGACTTGGATGGCGCGACGACCAGATCATCGTCATCGACAGCGACCAGGGCGTATCCGGCGCATCTGCGTCATGGCGCGAAGGCTTCCAGCACTTGGTGTCCGATGTCGGCATGGGGCGCGCGGGGATCGTCATGGGGCTGGAGGTATCCCGCCTCGCCAGAAACAATGCAGACTGGCACCGACTGCTAGAGATATGCGCCTTGGCTGACACGCTTATCCTCGATGAAGACGGCGTGTACGACCCGGCCAACTTCAATGACCGCCTGTTGCTCGGGCTCAAGGGCACGATGAGCGAAGCTGAACTGCATGTTATCAAGGCCCGATTACGCGGCGGCATCCTCAACAAGGTGCGTCGTGGTGAATATCGTTGCCCTCTGCCGACCGGCTTTATCTATGATGAGATTGGCGATGTCGTTCTCGATCCGGACGCTCAGATCCGGGAGATGATCTCCCACTTCTTCGAGACGTTCTCGCGGGTCGGGTCGGCTACGCAGACCGTCAAGACGTTCACCAGGGAAGGTCTGCTCTTCCCCTCACGTCTGCGCAACGGCAAACAAGTGGTCTTCCAACAGCTGACCACATCGACCGCCATGCGCATGCTGCACAATCCTCGTTACGCGGGTGTCTATGCCTATGGCCAGCGCCTTTACCGCCGGACCGTCGATGGAAAGAAGCAGCTCCGCAAACGGGACCCCAAGGAATGGCTCGCCTGCATTCCGGACGCCCATCCCGGCTATATCAGCTGGGAGCAGTTCCAGCACAACCTCAAGGTACTCGAGGCCAATGGCCAAGGTTATCAAGCCGTTCGCGCTTCGCCACCGCGCGAAGGCGCGGCTTTACTACAAGGGCGTGTCATATGCGGGCGTTGCGGCAGTCATATGAGCGCCCGTTACGCGGCCCGACGCGGCCAGGTGGACACCTGGTATGTCTGTCACCGCGCTTACGCCTCTCGCGGCGAACCCCACTGTCAGTCGATCGCAGGCTGGCCTGTCGACGAAGCGGTCGGCGAATTGATCGCCGCCGAAATGACGCCTGCCGCCGTGGAGTTAGCATTGGAGATCCGAAAAGAGATCGAAGCGCGTCATGACGAAGCGGACAAACTCCGGCTCCGTGCCGTCGAACGCGCCCAGATCGATGCCGATCTTGCACAGCGGCGGTTCATGCTGGTTGATCCGAACAACCGCCTGGTTGCGGACACTCTTGAACGCGAATGGAACGAAAAACTGCGCGTGCTGGCTGATGTGCGAGAAGAAAGAGAACGTGCTCTGTGCGAAGATCGGGTGACGCTCGACGATGCGATCCGGGATCGATTGATCGCCATGACGGCCGACTTCAAAACAGTCTGGTGTGATCGGACCTTGCCGAACCGCGAACGCAAGCGGCTCCTTGCCTATCTCGTCGAAGACGTCACCTTGCTCAAGTTCCCGGCCGAGGGAGAGACCCGGATCCACATCCGCTTCAAAGGCGGAAAGACCGAAACATTGACCACTCAGAACCCAAAATCCTCCGCACAACAGGTAAAGACCCGGTCCGAGGTGGTCGAACTGGTCGACAAGCTTCTCGACGATCATATCTGCGCCGAAATCGCTGACATCCTGAATGACCGAGGGATCCGCCCCGGCGGCTCAGCACGCCGTGCTAAAGCCGACGCGAAGTTCACTGATTTGCGGGTCATCTATCTTGTTAAACAATATGGTCTGCGCTCTCGCTATGATCGGCTGCGCGAACGGGGGATGCTGACAAAAGCGGAGGCCTGCGCCAAACTCGGCATCACCGAAAGTACCCTGGTCAGATGGGCGAAATACGGCATCGTGAAAAGACATGCCTACAATGGCTATATCGGCCTCTATGAACCGCCAGGACCGCACGTTCCGGCCAAGCAATGCAGCCGATGGAATCAGCTTGCCCACCGCGCTGAGATCATTCGTCAGCTCAACTCATCAAAATGCACCGATCCCAAAGAAAGGGCTGTAGTATGAAGCCAATTAGTTGGCAAACAGGCATACCCCGCTGCCGTCCCACCAAACCGCCTTGATCCGATCCGCCCTTTTCGAACGGAACACGTACAGTGCTCCGCTGAAGGGGTCGGCCCCACCATCTCGAACCAGCGCCATCAAACCCGTGGCTCCCTTGCGGAAGTCGACCGGCGTGCTGGCCACGTAAACCTGAACACCCGCCGGGATCATGCCTGCCGAACCGCCCGGATCACAGCAGCAAGCCGCCCCGCCTCCACATCTCCACCAACGCGCACCACGACATCGCCGATGACGATTTCCACCATCTCCCCCGCCATGGTCTCAAAGCGCGCGAACTTAACCGCTCGGTCTCGCGCCCCAGAGAGCGGCGCCACCATTCCCGAGGCCAGCGCCTTGCGTCGCCACGCAAACAACTGCGATGGATCGATCCCATGACAGCGCGCTATCGCCGACACGTTCGCCCCCGGCGCAAACGTTTCCCCGACGATGCGATCCTTCTCCTCCCGCGACCAGGTGCGGTAGCTCCGCCCGGGACTCACCGAAAGCCGCTCGGCCGCCGCTGTGATAACTTCGAAATTCTTGGTATCAGACATATGTTCGCTCTCATGAACTCCTGGGACAAATCACCAGGAGATTCTCTGACAATCGAACATCATCCGCTACGTGGGATGACCTACACGCTTACCAAGCATCGAGGAGAGACGACCATGGACCATTATGCCGGAATCGATGTGTCATTGGAATGCTCGAGTGTGTGCGTTGTCGATGCGAACGGCAAGATCGTTCGGGAGACCAAGGTAGCGAGCGAACCCGCGGCGCTGATCGGCTGGTTCCGTTCGCTCGGGTTCGATCTGGCCAGGATCGGACTTGAGGCAGGACCGCTATCGCAGTGGCTCTACGCGGCCCTGAAGCAGGCCGGCCTTGCGGTCGAGCTTCTGGAGACGCGGCACTCTGGATGGCGCGATCGGGATGATTGACGTGACCCGTAAACCCGCCCGGAAGGCCTGAGCCTGTGGCGCTGTGGACATGCCGCCGCGCTTGGACAACGCCGACAGCGTTGCCCACATGCCCACAGCAGCAGCGACAAAAAACAAGTCCTTCGAGCCGCGATTCAAGATTGACCTCGTGGCTTCGCCGATGCCGATGCCAGAAACCAAACAGCCAGCACGCCTCCCGCCCCGGGCGACATCAAATCGGACTGGTGGGCGAGATCATCTCGGAATCCTGGCGAGATCAAATCGGTACACCCGGGCGAGATCATCGGAATCCGCACCCACCGTGCTTGAGAGTTCGTCCGGCTCGGTCGCGCCGCTCACCGACCGCGCAAAATTCGACGTATCTCGACGATCGATGGACTTTCCGCCAGCTCGTTTTTGATTTAAATCTATCTTGATCATGACAAGAACGCCGACGCTAGATGGACTAAGAGCTATAAGCATTCTCGCGGTGCTTTCGGCCCATATGTTGCCCCTTGGGCCAAAGTTTCTTCATCTGAACGCATCGGCTGGTGCAATGGGTATGACGTTGTTTTTTGCGCTTTCCGGCTTCTTGATCACCTCCAACCTCCTGGCTCATCAACAAATCTACAGCTTCTTCATCCGAAGGTTAACGCGAATTCTCCCGCTGGCCTACCTATATCTTTTGGTAGTGTACTTGACTATCAATCCGGCGATGCTTCCTGGCAACCTCCTATTTATTGAAAATTACGTTCAGTCCTACATGGACAGTTGGAACGCTCATTTTTGGTCACTATGCGTAGAAGTGCACTTCTACATCTGCATTGGGCTTTCGGTGGCGATCTTTGGCAACCGCAGTATCTGGCTTGTGATGCCTATGTGCTTCGCCGTGACGCTGCTGCGCATTTATCATGGCGTCATGATCGATATCAAAACCCACTTGCGAGGTGATGAACTTTTGGCCGGCGCCTGTGTGGCGGTAATCTTTCATCATGGCCTTTTGAAGAGCTTTCGAGTGTCGAACATGTGGCTCGCAGCGGCATTAGTGTTTTGGTTTTTTGCCAGCAGCGACTTCACAGGTCCACTCCAATATCTAAGACCATATTCGTCGGCGGCTCTGTTGGCCGCTATATTGGGTTTGGAAGATGGATTCGCGCTGGCCATATTAGGAAGCCGGCCGGCGCGGTACATCGCTGAAATTTCGTACGCATTGTATGTCATTCACCCCGCCACAGTTCATGGCTGGATGAACGAAGGTAGCACGACCATTCGTTATCTTGTAAAGCGGCCCATCAGCTTCTTCCTAACCTTCGTTCTTGCACATGTTTCAACCTTCCAATGGGAGCACAGATGGATGTCATTGGGAAAGAGCCTAACTGTTAGAAAGCCCGTTGTCACTGCGAGTTCATAGTTATCGAATTGACCTGCTCGTCTATGCAGCCGCGCATCTCGGTAATATAGCCAAGTTCGGACATCGCCCGCAGAACGGTCGGCGAGATGTCCGCTCCCACGTGAGCTCGTCGAACATCGTCATGATGCGAAAGCTCCGGCCGATCATCCTCGCCCGCATCGCCGCCCATCCGGTTCATCGGCTGGACGACCAGCTGCCGTGGAATTGGACGCCCGTGGGCGACATCATTCCGGAATGGTGGGCGACATCGAGCGGAATCAGCACGGTGGGTTAGGACGCAACGGTTGCACTTGATAGATGCCGTGCTTTTCGCCATTTTTCCATCCTATGCTGCGCAAGGTTAAAGCGCACGACGCCATTGGAAAGCATTAGCAGGCCCGCTTCGCGCTGATCGAAGGCATTGGTGATGGGGCATTGAAGCTATTGCGCTATTGTTACTGCACTTTCTGGCTCAACCAGCTGATCAAGGGGTCGAAAGCGGTCGTGACGTTATGCCTCTTCGCTACCTTTTCCTTGGCAGCTAGCCCAAGACGCTTACGAAGAATTGAGTCGTTCAGAAGCCGAGAAAGCTGCTCCGTAAGATCATCCCAGTTTGCTGGAGTGAAAAGGAGCCCGTCCTCCTCATGCGCAATGAGTTCTGGGATTCCGGCTACCCGCGGCGCAATGACAGGTCTGCCCAAGGCCATCGCTTCCATGAGAACGACTGGAAGACCTTCCATGAAACTAGCCAACGCGAGAGCATCGGATGCAGCAATTTCGGCAAGCGCTGCGTCTTCGCTCAAGATGCCTTGCAACAGAACGAAATTCTGTAAGTTAAGATCAGAAATCGTGTGTTCGATGTTCTCTCGTTCAGGCCCGTCGCCCACGAGGATAAGTTGGGCATCCGTACCCTGATCCAATGCGTTTCGAAACGCGTGCAAAAGTCCGATGTGACCTTTTTCTGGCGAAAAGCGCGCGACGCAGATCAATCGCGCCGCCTTCGACGAAGATTCCGCTTCAATGGTGGGGAGCTGAGAGAAATCTAGCCCGCAAGGCGTAATTCTGAGTTTAGGCCAATCGGCGGGAGAACAAACTCGCATGGCCTGCGCGCGAACGAATTCGGATGCGCACGCCACAAACGAGGCGACCCCAATTTTAGCGCCCAACAAGAGCCCGGCCGGATAGTCCGTTTCCGAAATGCCGTGCAGGGTTAGGCTCCAGGGCAGCTGTAAATATTGCGATGCGAGCATACCAACCGTAGCACCCGAGTTCGCAAAATGGTTGTGAACCTTTTGAATTTTTCGTCGCTCGAATTCGCGGGCTAATTGAATTGCTTCTGCAAAGTGAAACAGCGACCATAGGAATGCTCTAGCACCGGGTACTCGGTGCCTGACCGCGAGTAAGAGCACGCGTGCGTACATTCCAGGGCGCCGTATCACGGCAAGTATATGGGCGGCGACTAGACCGTTGATGTCGGTTGGCAGCAAGTAGAACGTCTTTTCGAACTCTGCCCTCTCTCGGGCAGAATTCAGCTCCGCCGCAGAGGGTCGACGAATGCTGAATGTCTGAATCTCGAGTCCACGAGAGCGGAGTGCTGCGACTTCGCGGCGGATGAACGTGTGCGATGCAGCCGGATATTGGCTCACTAGGTAAGCGACTGTCATTTATCCAGCAGTCTTAATCGGTGGTCTCGGTTGCTCGCTGTCAGCCATTCTCGCTTCCTCTCGTCGCTCTGACAAGATCCTCCGCGCCACACATCAATGCGATGCGCCACAGCCACGAGTCTCGGTGCGCCGTGCAGTCTTAAGCGCTCATCGACGGCACAAATCCGCTGCAGCAGGGCAGCATGGACGCTGTCGCGGTGCATCTTTTTCATCAGTCTGACGGAGCCACATCACAGGCAACGTGAGGCGGTTTTCAAAAATCCAGCTTTTCCTAGTTTAACATATCTATCGTCGTAGTTTAACATATCTATCGTCGTAAAAATCGATTTCCGTATATGACTGAAATGGTAAAATTGCTAACCAAACCTGCTAAGCCCCCGCCTATGGCGGGGCGAAAAAAGGAAGTTCGACAGCTGCGGGAATGAAGTCATGGAGTCTCCTTGGGGAACCGCCAAGAACCCTCAAGGAGACCATGATGGAAGCAGAGTACAATCATCTTAATCACGCGACATGGGAGTGCAAGTACCACGTCGTGTTTACGCCGAAGTACCGCAAGAAGCTGCTGTTCGGGAAGATCAAGCGGCATTTGGGCCAGGTATTTCACGATCTGGCACGACGGAAGGAGTGCCGGATCGAAGAAGGTCATCTGATGCCGGATCACGTCCATATGTTGATATCGATACCTCCCAAGTATTCGGTGGCGCAGATCATAGGGTACATGAAGGGGAAGAGTTCGATATGGATCGCGCAGAATGTCGAACGCAAGATGCGAAATTTCCTGGGCCACAAATTCTGGGCTCGCGGATATTTCGTCACGACCGTCGGTCGTGACGAGGAAATGATCCGGGCTTACATCAAGAATCAGGAAACGGCCGACCAGCAGCTGGATCAGTTTGAGCTAAAGATCTCAGCCGCTCCAAAGTCGAATCAATCGTCCTAACATCCCTTAAAACCGCCTTTGGCGGTTCCCAATCATAGCAGATCATATTATCAACCGGAGATCGAAACCCAACCAAGCTGCCCAACGCGGATATATAATCCCGACTTCGAGCGGAGCGAAGTTCTGCGAGGCTTCCGGAGAGGCGAGCTTTAGTGGGAAATTTACGGAGAATGGAATTGGGTCAAGGGGGCAGTACTTAAGCAAGTCAGGGCTACAGCAGAGACTGTTCGATCAGTGATCCCGTATCCAGCCGCCAAATTTCCGTTTTCCGAAACGGAAGGTGTATAAAATAATAAATCGGGGTTCTTCTTGAAAACTGTCGCGGATCCAGCCGCTCGGTTCGGTAGGTCCCACTTGGCTCGTTAAAATGCGGTTTTTAGTAATTGAAATCAAGTTATTAATATATTAAATTAAGGGGGACATCAAGGGTAAAAGTACGTGATAGAGCGCTCGCCGCGCAATTTTTGATATGGCGTTCACAGAAACGCAATTATTGGTTGTTAAGATGATTACTCACGGAATAGGTGTCTATGACGCCTCGGCTGGGCAGATTGCTGATGATCTCGCGCGAGAAACCTATGGTCTGCTCGGTCTGCCGATCGATGCTGCAGATCGAGCCTGCACGCTAGCAAATATAAGAGAAGCGGCAAAGAGCCGTAAGCGATGGTTGCTTTCGACGCCTAATGTAAATTTTATGGCGGAAAGCCAGCGCGACGTCAGCTTTCGGGAAACATTGCTTCAGAGCGATCATTGCTGCCCGGATGGTATGCCGATTGTCTGGCTCTCCCGCCTGTTGGGCGTTCCGATGAAGGAACGGGTTTCCGGCTCAGACTTGTTTGAATCCCTTAGAGCGGGGTGTTCCAATTCTGAGCCATTGAAAGTCTTCCTATTCGGCGGAGGAGCGGGGACTGCAGAGGTCGTTTGCAATCTGCTTAATGCGCAACCATCTGCGATTCGATGCGTCGGCTACCTGAATCCCGGCTTTGGTTCTGTCGATGAAATGAGCGAGCCTTCGATCCTCGATCAAATAAACGGTAGTCAAGCGGATTTCTTAGCTGTCTTTCTAAGCGCGAAAAAGGCACAGCGTTGGCTGCATCGGAATCATTCTCGATTGCAAATCCCAGTCAGGGGACAATTCGGATCGACAATCAACTACCAAGCCGGTATTGTTCGCAGAGCTCCCAGAATTGTTCAACGCCTCGGTTTTGAATGGCTATGGCGCATTAAAGAAGAGCCGCACCTCTGGCGACGATATTGGTCGGACGGGGCGTTGCTCGTGCGGCTAGTAATTACTCGCGCGTTGCCCATCGCGCTTGAGTTCGGCTGGCAGCGTTGGTTTTCCGCGCGCGACGACGATCTATCCTTTTGGAAAATTGAGCAGGAGAACTCTGTGCTGGTCGGGCTCATGGGCTCTGCCACGAAAACGCACGTGACGAAGGCAATAACGTTCTTTCGTACTTTGCTGCTTCTACGTCGGGACATCGTACTTGATCTTTCCAAAACGCAGGAAGTTGATGCTCGGTTTTTTGGATTACTTCTGATGTTCAGAAAGGAGTTAAAAGAAGAAGAGAAGCAGTTAAAGTTCACAGGCTTGTCGGCCAGAGCCAGACGTATTTTCCGATTGAGTGGGTTTGAGTTCTTATTGGAGCCGGGTCCTAGATTAGAGTCGAATGACCCTAGAGCGGATGTACGGGTCAGCGAATTGCTATGAGAAAATAACATTTCAGATTCTCAAGACAGGGCTGCTCTGAATGACCATTCTCATTACGGGGGGAGCGGGTTACATCGGGGGGCAGACGGTTCTCGCTCTACTTGATCGAGGCGAGATTCCGCTTGTGCTGGACGATCTGTCTACGGGCCACCGTGCGGCTGTGCCTGCGGAGGTTCCGCTGGTCATAGGAGACGTTGGAGACACAGAGCTTGTGTTACAGCTCATCAAGCAACATAACGTCGAAGCGATTCTTCACTTTGCTGCTAAGATCGTTGTAGCCGAGTCAGTCGCAGATCCACTCAAGTACTACCTTAGTAATACCGTGAAGACTCGCGCATTATTGGAGGCTGCGACAAAGGGCGCCGTTCGCCATTTTGTATTCTCGTCAACAGCCGCGGTATATGGCAATCCCGACGCTGCATCAATAAGTGAAGACGCCCCGCCGGTCCCGCTCTCACCGTACGGAAGATCGAAACTGATGTCTGAGCAAATGCTCCGCGACGTGAGCGCTGCTTACGGAATGAGCTATGCCATATTACGCTATTTCAATGTTGCTGGGGCCGATCCGGCAGGCCGTCACGGACAATCGACCCCCAATGCCACTCACTTGATCAAAGTGGCAATAGAGACTGCGCTCGGTCGCCATTCTCACATGAATATCTATGGAGAAGACTATCCAACCGCCGACGGCACATGCGTACGGGACTTCGTCCATGTCGCCGATCTCGCGAATGCACACTTGGCCGTGCTCGATTATCTTCAACGTGGGGGTGAATCTTGCATCCTTAACTGCGGCTACGGTCGAGGGTATTCTGTGAGGCAGGTCGTCGAGACGGTAAGAAGAGTAGCAGGCATAGCGTTTGAAGCCCGTTCTGCGGAACGCAGGCCTGGCGATCCGACATCGGTAGTTGCAAATAGCAGCCGCTTGGTACGATTGGGCTGGAGACCTGCTCTTGATGATCTGTCCACGATCGTGAGACACGCCTATGAGTGGGAAATAAAGCATAGCTCCTTTTTTTGCTGACGCGTGGTCTCAAAGTAAATGCGGTTCACCCGGATCCTGCCTCTTGCTTTCGCGATTGTTTGCACGCTCCATCTCACCAGGGGTTCTGAGCCAAGTGAAGAGCAAGATGCTACTTAGTAGAACTTATTGCGGCATATGGGCAGCTGCGCTGATATTGCTGTCGGCGTGCGGCTCTCCGGATGAACGAGCGCAACACTACTACGAGCGGGGCATGACCTTGATTGAAAAGGGCGATGATTTTGCCGCTCGGCTCGAGTTGCTAAATGCAATAAAATACAAGAGCGATAAGATTGAGGCATGGCGGGCACTCGCGGGTATCAATGAGCGAGTCAAGGCCTATCCATACCTGTTCGATAATCTCAGGCGCATCGTCGAACTCGATCCGACTGATGTTGAGGCGAGAACAAAGCTGGCAAGAATGCTGCTCAAAGGGGGCGCTCCGGATGCAGCGCTCAGAGTTGTGGAGACCGGCGGAGAAGCTGAAAACACCAATCCAGGCCTTGTAAGTCTCAAGGCCGCGATCCTGATGAAAATGAGGGACACTAGCGGCGGCCTGACTGAAGCGAAAAAAGCTAAAAAGCTCGATCCAGGAGACGTCGAGGCCGCAATCATTCTGGCCTCCGACAAGCTGTCGAAAGGAGATACCGTGGGGGCACTCGAGATCCTTTCAGTTCCTGAAATTGCCGCCAAGAGAGATCTTAGAGTTGATCGCACCAAAGCGCTTATCTTTGCCCAAAAAGGGGAACTGACGCAGGCCGAAGCGATTTTGCATGGATTGATCGCCAACGCACCACAAGACATCGGGCTTCATGATCTGCTCTTCCAGATATACGTGGCCGAGCGGCGATTTGAAGACGCTGAAAAGGAGCTTCGAGCCGTCGCGGCTGCCAATCCGCAAAATCCGAGGGCTGAGCTCGATCTGGTGCGCTTCCTCGGTGCTTCGAAAGGATCTGCTGCAGCACGAGAAGAGCTAAACAGCCGCCTCAAATTGGGAGGAGACATTTTTCCTTATCAAATGGCCTTGGCGGATCTCAACTTCAATGAAGGAAGATTCGAAGAATCGGTTGCCACACTTGAGGGGCTGGCCAAGGCTCCTGAGTCGGAGCGCTCATTGGCAGCGCAGGCCAAGCTCGCGGAATTCTATTTCCGTAAGTCGAACTTCCCGGCTGCCGAAAAGATAGTCGATGATATTTTGAGGCGTGATCCGCGCAACGTGGCAGGTCTCAAAATTCGCGCCTCTATTCGGATCGAGCAGGGTCAATATGAAAGTGCAATTGCAGACCTGAGAGAGGCCCTTAACGGTCAGCCACGATCGCCTGAGCTTTTGCTATTGATGGGATCGGCTTATGAGCGAGACGGCAAGCTAGAACTTGCCGATCGTCAATATGCAGATGCCAGCAAATCCGCAGCCGGTAATCCGTCCGTCGTCTTTCGGTATGTCGCATTCTTGCAGCGCCAGGGCAAGACCACACAAGTTGAGGATGTATTAACCGATGCGCTGAGCACCAATCCGCGCAGCCTCGAACTGCTGAGTGCGCTCGGTCAAGTCCGGCTGACGCGGCAGGATTGGAAGGGAGCATTGGAAACCGCGGACGCCATGAAGGCTATTGGAGGCGACAAGGGGGGGGCCGATCTCATCCGGGGGGCTGCTTTTGCCGGTCAGAACAACATGAACAAGGCCATCGCGGCGTTTGAGGCTGCGCACGCATCTGTGCCCGATGCGCTACAGCCGGTCGCCGCGCTCGTAGGTATTTTCGTGCGAAATGGGGAGGCAGACAAGGCTGGGGCTCTTCTCAGAGATAGTCTGACACGGAATCCTGATAATCTGCAGCTGTCTCTGCTGATGGGCAGAACCCAGCTTGCAAAGAAGCAGGTCGACCAAGCCGAAGCGACGTTCAAGACCGCCATCGGGCAGCATCCGAAAGACCCGGCCGGATACATCGCCCTTTCAAACCTGTACATCGGCCAAAAGAACTTTGATGAGGCCTCGAAGGCGCTGCAGGGGGGGATGCGCGAACAGCCAGACAGCATCGATCTCCGTTTGAACCTCGGCAACGTAATGATCCGAATGGGTGACGTCGACGGCGCGGTTGCCGCCTACGAGTTGATCTTGAAGAATAACCCCAATGTTCAACTGGCAGTCAACAACCTAGCCAGTCTCTTGTTGGACTACCGCACCGATGATGAGAGCCAGGACCGGGCGTTTTCGTTGGCTCAAAACCTGAAGAGTTCGAACGTGCCGCAGTTTGAGGACACGTGGGGGTGGGCGCAGTATCATCATGGAGATTTTAAAGCGGCCATTGCAACGCTGGAGGATGCTCAGGGCAAATTACCCAACGACGCTTCGATCCGATATCATCTCGGTATGGCCTATATCTCGACCGGGCAGAATGACAAAGCCGCCGAACAACTGAAGGCCGCATTGCAGTTGGAATCGATTGAATCGACGCTCAGTCAGAAGATTAGATCTGCGCTCAAGCAGCTGACGTGAATCGGCGCGCTCTCGCGATAGGTTTGTAACAGGTGGTCGGACTGTTACTGCGTACGCATACGACGAAGTCCTCACCGGATGCTTACGAAGCTAGAAAGTAACCGGCATGAGCATCCACGTAGGCAGTAATCAGCCAGTGCGGGCGTAGCGGATGGCATCCAGTACTGGCGCATGGCCGCGACGACCGCTGGGATATCGGTGTGGGCGTTGCGCAGAAATTCCTTGGTCTCGGGGCCCTTCCTTGCAGGTCCGAGCAGCGGGCGGCCCTGATCGTCCACACAGTGCAGCAGGATGGGCAGCAGCAGGCCGTGGTTGATGTTGCGGGTATCGAGCAGCGGTGCCCAAGCCGATAGTCGCGGCTGCATGGCGGCGTGGAATTCCTGGCACCAGGGACGCGCATCGACGTCGCCGTTCGGCTTGCGCGGATGGATCGGCTCGAACTTCTTCGCGTTGGTCGAGAGGGTGGTACCCATCCGGCGTAGGCCGCAGGCGAGTATGTTTTGGGATTTTAACGCCTGAGGAGTTTGGGGTCTTCTCTGTGCATCTTGACGCATGAAGCCGCTCGGCCATCATGACATGGGCTTCGACCAGGCGAAGCAAGGGGGCAAGCGCCGCACAGACCGATCCCACGGCATCGGCCATGGTCGATAGCGCGATTGGCACCCCTTCCAGAGCGTAGCGCTCGGCCTGGCGTGTCAATCGGCCCTTTAATTGCGGATTGATGTCAACTCTCTTTTTGAAGCCATTCGGCAAGACGGTAGCGCTCGGCCCGTTGAAGCGGGTCGGGGTTGCGGAGACGGGGTGAGCGCGGCTTGTAGATCGATAGCCAGCTCGGTAGTATTGGTCGATTAGCCGTCACCTAAATCTCAACGATCCGCTGCCCGTCGCTGGGGTCATGGTCCTTTCCGAGGTCGCAAGCGCCTCATGATGATGTCCGGATCGGGTGCCTCATCGTTTGCAACGGCGTGCGGACGAGCCGCCACCAGCCGATTGACCGAGGTCACCACGACCACCGTCCCAGCGGGACATCGCCGGCCCGGCGCACCGGGCCAGGAGCTTACAAAATAAGGTCAGGCCGGCACGTGGCCCCAGTCGAACGACGTGCCATCGACCCAAATGCAGTGGAGGATCACTGCGATCTTGCGGGCAATGGCGACCTTTGCCTTTTTCATACCGATCCGCTTCGCGAGCTTCATTCCCCAGGCCTTAAGGGAAGACCATTTTTTGGTCCGATAGAGAAGGACGGTCGCTGCCTCGAACAAGTAAGTTCGGAGAAGCCTGTCGCCCCATCTGGATATCTTGCCACTAGTGTCTGTTTCACCGTACGCATACGACGAAGACCGCCTGATTGACGCATGCGCGCGGGCATGGCGAGCTCTATGATGGCGTTGCGCGAAGGTCAGGCGGCCTGCTGATCGGCAGGCTTGCCGGCTTGGCGCAGGAGCTTCCATTCCCAGGGCAGCAGTTCGTGCAGACGCGATGCGGGAAGATCTGCGATACGGGCGAGGACGTCGGCGAGCCAGGCCTTGGGATCGACGTCGTTGAGGCGACAGGTCGTGATCATCGTCAGCATGATGGCGGCACGGTCAGCACCCCGCCGGCTGCCAGCGAAGGTCCAGTTGCGCCTTCCCAAGGCGATGCCTCTCAATGCGCGCTCAGCGCAATTGTTGGTCAAGCAGATCCTGCCATCGTCGAGGAAGCGGGCGAAGTCGTCCCAGCGCCTGAGCATGTAATTCATCGGTTTCAGGACCTCGGCAGAGCGCGACAGGGTTTCGCGCTCACGCAGCAACCAGGCGTGCATGTCCTCGAGAAGCGGCTTGCTCTTTTCCTGGCGCACGGTGCGCCGCTCGTCGGCGCCGCAGCCGTTAATGGCGCGCTCGATCTCGAACAACGCATCGAGGCGTCTGACCGCCTCCAGCGCGATCGGAGAGACCGGTTTGCCCTTGTTACCTTCCCGAGCATTTTTCTCGATGTCGGCCAGCTCGAAGAAGCCCCGCCGCGCATGGGCCAGGCAAAACGCCGGTGTGATCGGCAGCACCTTCTTGCGCGGGTCGAACAACGGCTCAAAACCATTGTAGCAATCGGCTTGCAGGATGCCGGCGAAGGCGGCCAGATGCTTCTGCGGGTGCTCACCTCGCCGGTCGCTCGAGGCGTAATAGACCGCCGCCGGCGGCGCAGGCCCGGCAAAGGGCCGGTCATCCCGCACATAAGTCCAGATCCGACCGGTCGTGCACTTGCTTTTGGCCAGGATGCGGATGGTGGTGTCGTCGCCATGAAGGCGCTCGGCAGCGAGCACATGGCGCTCGATCAGGTGGAAGAGCGGCATCACGGCGAAAGTCCCGTGGCCGACCTGATCGGCCAGCGTCGACAGCGGCAAGTCGATCCTCTCGCACTTGAAGCGCGCACTCTGGCGGTTGAGCGGGATATGCATGCCGAACTTGTCGAACAGGATCGTCGCCAGCAACTGCGGGCCGATGAAGCCGCGCGGCGTGGCATGGAACGGCGCCGGCGGCTGGCTGATCTTCTCGCAATCGCGGCAGGTGAACTTCTCGCGCACCGTCTCGATGACCTTGAAGCGACGCGGGATCTCCTCCAGCGTCTTGGTCACATCCTCACCGATCTTCGCCAGCCGCGATCCACCGCAGCAGGCGCAGGCCGTTGGAGCCTCAATGACGACGCGCTCGCGTTCGATATCATCCGGCCATGGCTTGCGCACCGGCCGCTTGCGCATGAAGGGGCGGACGTTCTGCGTCTTCGCCGCCGCGGCCTGTGCGGCAAGCTCATCCTCGCTCGCCGTGGTGACGAGTTCTTCGAGCTCCAACTCCAGCTGCTCGAGCAGCCGTGCCGTGCGCTCGGAGCGCTGCCCGTACAGTTCGCGTTTGAGCTTCTCGATCCGCAACTCGAGATGCGCGATCAGCGCCTCGTTGTCCGACAGCTCCGCCCGCGCATTGGCCGCTTCGGCTTGCCAATTGATGGCTTCGGCTTGTATCTGGGTGACCTTCGCCGCGGCCGCATCGCGTTCGACCTCGACCCGCAGCCGCGCTTCGCGTTCAGCCCGCAACGCCTCACGTTCGATCAATAGCGCCGCCTGGGCGCTGGCAAGATCCGAAGGAAGATCATCCGGCTTCAAACTCATGAAGCCAGTGAATCAGATTTCCCGGGAGGTTCAATCGCAGAATGCTATCCAACCCGCGTTGGACGCAAAGTTTCTTGAGGATTCCGCCAGTCGATCCCAGACAGCAGGTAAGAAAGTTGTGCCGGAGAGATCGTTACGGCTTCACCAGCAGCCGAAGGCCAAATGAATCTTCCTCTTTCGAGTCTTTTTGTAAACAGGCACGCTCCCTGAGAATCGTGCCAAATGATTTTTATCAGGTCTGAACGGCGCCCCCTGAAGCAAAACAAATGACCCCCCAGTGGGTCATGCTTCAAGACTTCCTGCACCTGCAAAGCCAAGCTCGGAAAGCCGCGCCGCATATCGGTATGGCCCGTCGCCAGCCATACCCGCACGCCAGAGGGGATCGGAATCATCGCAGCGCCTTCAACACCGCCGACACCAGCAAGGGCGGCGCCGACCCGCAAATCCTGATCCGTCCGCTCCCCGTCAATTCCACCACGATCACTTCACCGGACGGCGCCGCTTCCTTGATCGGCTCCGCTTCCATCGAAGCTTCCACAAAGCCCTGGTCAGCAAGGTCCTGGCGAAGCCGGCGACGCCAAGTGTAAATCAGACCCGTCGAAATATCGTGATCCCGCGCAACCTGCGCCACACACGATCCCGGCGCAAAGGCCTCCGCAACGATCCGGCACCGTTCATCCTCGCTCCAACGCCGCCGCCGTTCCGGCCCCGTCAGCACCGAAATCTGACCCATCAACCGCTCTTAAGCTCGCTCTTAAACACGTGCTTATGAGTGCTCAATCCACCTCTCAGAACAAGGCGGTCTTCATCGTAGGCGTACGTTTCACCAGACTGGTTGCGCCGAGGTGTGAGGCCGAGATAGGCGCCGACTGCCGAGGCCGATCGGAAGCGAGACGGGTCATCGATCGTATGGCGGAACGTCAAGGCAGTCACCACGCCAACACCAGGGACCGTCATCAGGCGACGCGTCGTCTCGTCAGACTTCGCCAATCGGCGGACCTCGTCGTCGAATTTGCTTTGCTGCTGGCAGATATGCTCATGAATCGACAGGAGCGGCCCGATCACGTTGAGGAGTTGATGATCTTCGCCCAATAGCTCGCCGACCTGGTTACGGAACTGTTGGCCAATCGCACGAGGGAATAGTAACCCACATTCCTTGATCAGACTGCGGACCTGGTTCTCGATATCCCGGCGTATGGACACAAGGCGGAATCGCGCGACGAGGATCGCTCGAACCTTCTGGCTCTCCTCGCCCTTGATTTTGACTTCTCGATACCACCCAACCCGCACCAGTTCGGCAAGGCCCCGAGCATCATTCCGATCGCTCTTGTTTATGCGGACCGACAGCGCTGCGTGTGCATGCCTAGCATCGATGCAAACGACGGGGAGTTCAACCCTACGAAGCTCGTGCCAAAGCCAGCTTGCCATCGCGCCCGTCTCAAAGCCGATGCGCTCTGCCAATGGCGCATATTTACGAAGCAGCTTGGACAGATCGCCCGGGTCAGACTTGGCCTTTCCTTCAAACACCGTTTGACCAGTCTCGTTGACAACGCAAACCGAAGTCTCTCTTTGCGAGACATCCAGGCCGACGTATTGCCTCATGACAGCTCCTCCGAATCGCTTGATTGCGAGAGCTCGACGATAACGGAGGTTTCGTGCCTCGAGCGCCGACCGCAATTACGTCATCGTGTTCAAATTTGGGTCTGACGCAAATTCGATGATGCGCCGCTTCGCATCAGGGTGATTCACTGGGTCATTCCATCAACATAAGCATGCTCTGTCCGAGATGCGCGGTTAGCTCATGGTCGCACCTCTGTGGCCAGAAGCATTGATGAAAAATCGAGAGTCTTTTCAACGAGATCGACCGGTGAATTGTAAGCGCAAAGCTGAGGCCGTTCAGGCTTTGAAGTTCCAGGGCATGAGGGCATCGATCTGAGAGATCGGCCAGCCCTGCGCGAGCGATCCGTTCGAGAGTTTGCGTGAGCCAAGCGTGCGGATCGACGTCATTCATCTTTGCGGTCTGCAGCAGCGTGGCGATGGTCGCCCAAGTCCGGCCGCCACCATGGCTGCCCGCGAAGAGCGCATTTTTTCTTGTGATGGTTTGCGGCCGGATTGCCCGCTCGACGATGTTGGAGTCGATCTCGATGCGGCCGTCGCTCAGGAAGCGCTCGAGGGCGGTGCGCCTGGATGTGGCATAGCGGATCGCCTCGGCAAGTTTGGATTTGCCGGACAGGCGGGGCAGCTCTTTCTCCCACGACTCGAAGAGCGCGGCGACGATGGCGGCGGATTTTTGCTGGCGCGCCTTCACGCGCGTTGCGGGATCCTGGCCGCGGATATCGGCCTCGATCTCCCATAGCCCCGCCATCGTCGTGACGGTCTGCGTCGCCAGGTGCGAGCTCTCGTTGACGTGAAGCTCGTAGAATCGCCTCCTGACGTGGGCAAAGCAGGCCGCCAGAGTTACCCCCTCATTGGCACCCGTCGATCTCGCGAGCCGATTATAAGCGGCATAGCCGTCGACCTGCAGAATGCCGGCAAAGCCCGCCAGATGACGCTCGACGCATTCGCCGCCGCGGCTGTCCTCGAAGCGATAAGCCACCATCGGCGGATCGTTGCCACCAAACGGCCTGTCGTCCCGAGCGTATGCCCACAGCCATGCCTTCAGCGCCTTGCCTGATCCGGGAGCGAGCGTCGGCAGGGTCGTCTCATCGGCGAAGACCCGTTCACCCTGCTTGATCTTCTCCAGCACGTAGTCGGCCAGTGGCTGCAATTCGAAGCCGACCTTGCCCATCCATTGCGCCATCAGCGATCGGTCGAGATCGACGTCGTCACGTGCGTAGATCGCCTCCTGCCGGTACAGCGGCAGCCCGTCGGCGTATTTGGCCACCGCGATCTGGGCGAGAAGCGCTTCGGTCGGAAGGCCGCTCTCGATCAGATAGGCGGGTGCCGGGGCCTGAACCACGCCATCACGGTTGCGATAGGCGTATTTCGGGCGGCGCGTCACGATCACCCGGAACTTCGCCGGCGTTACGTCCAGCCGCTTCGAGACGTCCTCGCCGATCAGGACCTTCTCCAACCCTTCGCAACCAGGGGGTACCTCGGGCTCGATGATGATCTCGACCCGCTCCAGATGCGCGCCGAACTCCTTGCGCGGCCGCGGCGCGCGTTTCGGCTTGTCCTGGCTCCCAGCCTTCGCCAGCTCGGCTTCGACTGCAGCCACGCCGATGGCGATCTCGTCAAATATAAAGGCGATCTGCTCATCGCTCGGCCTGTCGCTACGCAACCGTTCCGAGCGCGTGCCGTAAAGCGTGCGCTCCAACATCTTCACGATTGACGTCAGTTCCACGATCCGCGCATCGGCCGCCTGGTTGACCGCGGCAAGATCGGCGTTGGCCGCACTCAGTGTCGCCATCTTGGAGGTGATGCGACTGTTCTCGGTCTCGATTGCCGCCCGCTCTTCCGCCAAGGCGAGGATCAGCGCGTGGGCTTCGGCAAGGGTCTTCGGAAGCTCTGCAACGGGCGTCGTCATCGCCGCCATCACAGCAGAGTCGTCGCCGATCTCCCAACCCTTTCAGCGCCCTGATTCACTTCGCCGCAGCTGGTCAGCCCACCGTTTCCGGGCGCTTCACAACGACCGCACGCACCTTCGTCCAGTCCAGCCCGTCAACCAGCGCCAGCAACTGTGCCTGATTGAGCTGGATCCGATACGGGCCAATCCGCGGCCAACAAAACTTCGATTTCTCGAGTCGTTTCGAGTAAAGGCAAATCCCGGATCCATCCCACCAAACAATCTTGATTCTATCCGCTCTCCTGGCCCGGAACACGTATAGCGAAGCGTTGAATGGATCCGAGCCGGCGTCGCGCACCAGGGCCGCAAGCCCGTCCGGGCCTTTTCTAAAATCGACCGGATGGCTGGCGACCAGCACCTTCACGCCACTTGGAATCATGCCTGACGAACCGCCCGGATCACCTTGACCAGGTGAGCGACATCCACATCGCCGCTGACGCGGATGACGGCATCGCCCAAACTGATCTCCACCAGCGAAGTCGCAACCGTGCCAACCTCGACGAAGCCGACTTGCCTGGTTGGCTCGCGCGCGCTCACCACCCCACTGCGGATCGCTTTGCGCCGCCACCCAAACAATTGCGAAGAGGCAACACCAGCCCGCCGCGCAATAGCCGACACATTCACCCCCGGCTGTAGCGTTTCCTCGATCAACCGCGCCTTCGCCTCGGCTGACCAGGCCCGGCGACCCCGAAGCGGCCGAGCCTCCAGCGCTTCGATCACCTGACAATTTCTGTCATCAGGCATAGGCATACTTATAGAAATTGCCATCACCAAATCTCCGGCACTCCATGCCGAAGATTCTCAGATCTCTCGCCCACGCGCTATGTGGGGTCTCCTTGGCGCTTACGGTGAATTTGGTGATCGGCGCGCTTCTTCATCATCGAAAGTGAGTCAGAGCCCAAATTTGACCCCGTATCGGCGTCCAAATTTTGGACGCCGATCCCCCGGCTTAGGGGGTCAATATTGCAGACGATGACGTAATTGCGGTCGGCGTTCGCGGCACGAAACATCCGCTATCTTCAAGCCTTCCTGCAATCTAACGAATCGGAGGGGACTATGAAGCAATATGTTGGGCTGGATGTCTCGCAAAAAGAAACCTTAGTATGTGTGGTCGACGAAGTGGGTCAGGTCTTGTTCGAAGGAAAGGCCAAGTCCGACCCAGGGGCGCTCGCGGCATTGCTTCGCAAGCGGGCGTCACAAGCGGAGCGCATCGGATTTGAGACTGGGGCGATGGCGAGTTGGCTATGGCACGAACTTCGTAGGGTCGATCTCCCGGTGGTTTGTATCGACGCGCGGCACGCCCACGCGGCTTTATCCGTACGCATGAATAAAAGCGATCAGAATGATGCTCGAGGTCTGGCCGAACTGGTGCGAGTTGGCTGGTATCGAGAAGTCAAGGTCAAGAGCGAGGAAAGTCAGAAGATCCGCGCGATACTCGTCGCGAGATTCCGGCTCGTGTCCATGCGCCGAGACATCGAGAACCAGGTCCGGAGTTTGATCAAAGAATACGGCTTGCTGTTCCCGCGCGCGATCGGCCTGCAGTTCCGCAACCAGGTCAGCGAGCTATTGGGCAACGATCATCCGCTCCTCAGCGTGATATCGCCGCTCCTGTTGATCCATGAGCATATCTGTCAGCAGCAGAACAAGTTCGACGACGAAGTTCGCAAGCTGGCGAAGGCGGATGAGACGACGCGCCGCTTGATGACGGTTCCCGGTGTCGGCGTGGTGACCGCTTTGACCTTCCGCCATACGATCGATGACCCGTCGCGCTTCAGATCGGCATCAAGCGTCGGCGCCTATCTTGGTCTCACACCTCGGCGCAACCAATCTGGCGAAACCGACATCAACGGCAAGATATCACGATGGGGCGACCGTCTTCTCCGAACATACCTGTTTGAGGCCGCGACCGTCCTGCTTTATCGAACAAAGAAGTGGTCTTCTCTCAAGGCGTGGGGCATGAAGCTCGCCAAGAGGATCGGCATGAGGAAGGCGAAGGTCGCCATCGCCCGAAAGATCGCCGTAGTTCTTCACTGTATTTGGGTTGACGGCACATCATTCGACTGGGGTCTGGTGAAGGAAGCCTGACGATTTTGTAGTTCCTGGTCCGGCCCGCCGGACTGGCGATGTCCCGCTGGGACGAGTTGTGGCGACCTCGTTCATTCGGCTGGTGGCGGCTTGACCGTACTCCGCTGCAGACGTTGAGGCGCCCGACCCGGACATCATCATGAGGCGCTGCGCGACCTCGGAAAGGACCATGACCCCAGCGAAGACATCAACCGGTCTGGTCTAGGCGATCCCATGCCTGGCCGGCAAACCATGATCACCGCGCTCGCGCCGTCTCCGCAACCCTGACCAGCTGCGACGGCGCGAGCGCTACCCCTTGCCGTTGGAGAGTTCAAAAAATGTAAGCTTGACAACAAATCGCAATTAAAGGGCCGAATGACAGCCTGGCGGTTCAAGGGCTGATGCTGGCCGAACTTCTCGAACATGATCATGGCCAACAGGCTCGGGCCGGCCCATCCTCGTGCGACGGCATGGAATGGCGCCGGCGCCTGGCCGATCTTCTCGCAGTCGCGGCAGGAGAACTTCTCCCGCACCGTCTCGATCACTTTCCACTGGCGCGGCACCGATTCCAGCGTCCGGGTCACGTCTTCGCCGAGTTTGCGCAGGCGATTGCTGCCGCAGCACTCGCAAGCTGCCGGAGGATCGATCACCACCCGTTCGCGCGGGAGATGCTCGGGGAACGCACGGTCGTCGTCTTGGCGACGGCCCGCTCGGCAGCCAATTCGTCTTCAGTCGCGTCAGCTGCGCATTTCGCTGATGGTGAGCGGCGATTTCACGCGATGGTGAGCAGGTATTTCGCGCGATCATGAGCGGCTGAGTTTAAAAAACCCACCATTCGGCCATATCGACGTCAATCGCCGGGCCATCGATATCCACGTCATTTACTCGCCGCAGGGCAAACGATCGCTATCCCCCGAACGGCCTCAGCTCGACGCTTACGCTGTTTGAGATTGAGCGCTCCATCAATGGCAAGAGCGCCGAGGAGCGCCTGGAGGTGCGGCAGACGCTGAGCCGGCCTCTGGTCGATGACCTTCAGATCTATATGCGGGAGCAGCTCGCCAAGCTCTCCCGTGGACATGACCTGGCCAAGGCATTCAACTACGTCCTGAAGCGATGGGCGAGCTTCACGCTGTTCCTTGACGACGGCCGCGCGTGTCTCTCCAACAATGCCGCTGAACGCGGGCTAATATACGAGCCTTCTGCTGTTCGAAATCCTTAATCGCTTCAGCCTCAAACTGCAGCTCATCCCGACCTGAAATCTCAGTTCTTCACGGTCGACGACGGGAGTACGGTGAAGTTGCGGGTCAGAACCAGCATGATGCTGTCGGAAGTCGCGGATCCCGCCGAGGCGACAATCGGGATTCCAGTAGCTGGATCGAAAACCGCTCCGCCCGAGCCGCTGGCTGCCGTTCGGTGAAGGTGTCTATACGTAATCTGAGAGTTCCACTCACGAGCCAGCTGGTAGCTGTAGGTGACCGACGCCGAATAGAAATCAGAAGATGTCGTCGTGATCTGGCGGCTTGCGGATAGTCCGAATGACAAGCTCGACCGGCTGTTGACGAGCTCCGTCAAGCTCGCCCCAATCGTGGTCTGCTTGGTAAGAGACCCGATGACGCTCGGCCCGATGGTTTGATTTCCGGTCAGCGCCAGCGTCGTATTCTTGAGCATCCGATACGTGAGCACTATGTCCGCGAGGAAATCGGTGACGGAACCGGATGTGGTGGGTGCGCTGGCGGGCGGAAGTGGCGAAGCGGCAACGCTGTTCTGATTGGCCTGTAAATAAGCAGGACCGATCGTGCCCCTGAAGCTTAAGGTCGGAGACAAAATCGCGTCGACCCCGGCCATCTCGCGCAAGATCATGATGTTGGTACTGGAGGCGTTGTTGAAACTGAGCCACTCGAGTTCAGACGATCCTACGATCGCCAGGTTCGAATTCAGACGATGTTTCCATGTTCCCAGCGCGGAGCTATCGGTGAATGGTGTCCCTCCGGACGATGGATCGTAGCTGGTGTACGTGGACCGAGCCGAAAACGTAGCAAAATCAAGATTCGTGAGGTTGCGCTCAATACCGCCCCGGATCGTGGATGTATCAATAAAGCCGGCTGCCGTTGTCGCAACGCCCAAGTTGCTGAGCACAGCAAGCGCTGTGCTCGACTCTCGGAAGCTTACCTCCCCATACGTGAGATCGGTCGGCTCCTTTCCCTTCACCTCATAACGGGCCTTCACTCCGTCCTGACGAAATTCAGTCTGCGGTATGGGTTCAGTGCCCGGTCCCCAGTATTTTTGGTATGTGATGTCGCCATCGAGAATTAGACGAGAGGCTGGCGTCCGCGCCTGAGCCTCCGTAGTTATGGTGCTGTATGAACCGGCCGTGCCGAAGGGCCCTGTTGGGCGCAAAAATTGATTGGAATTGAGCTCGACAGTCTCGCTCAAAGACGAGTCGACGGACCAATCCCAGGCAAACGCGCGAGTCGTCGACATACCCAGGCATATCGACACTGCAAATATGGCGCGTTTCACCACAAGCTACCCCGGATTGAAGCCGCTCTATTCGAATAAGCCTCGCTCAGGAACGATCACCACATCGCCCGCATGCAGAGTTACGTTCCCCTCCAGGTCGTAGCCTGCCTCGTACGCCCGATAGTCGAAGGCGAAGATGGTCTCATTTCCCCCAGGGCCGCGTCTCCTGACCTGCAATCGGCGCTTGGCCGCGAACGGACCAAGGCCGCCGGCGAGCGCGATTGCCTGCATCACGGTCGTTTGCTGCCTGACGACGTAGTAACCGGGCCTGGCTACCTCGCCCGTGACGAAAATCCTGGGCTTCAAATCTTCTTCCGGCGGCTCAGGCTTCGCCACCCCAGCCAGCGCAACAGTGATATCGAGCGGCTCATTGTAATTTGATTTGAGCTTTTCTTTCAGAATGTTCTCGATCGCTTCCGGACTTAGACCGCGAGCCCGGATATGGCCCGCTATCGGGAATGCGATCTGTCCGCTCGGGTCAACGATGACCTGGCGATCCAGTTTGGGATCCTGCAAAACGGATATGGACAGGGTGTCGCCCGATTTGATGGTTTGGGCCAGGGCGCCGGTCGCAAACCCGACCAAAAAAAGCAGAGCCAAGACGATCCGCATCACCCACCCCTTGTCCCGTCAGCTGACAGTGCGGCATCGCGCCGCGAATCCGATAGATGTTTAGAACGGAACTTCTTCTTGACCAAACACTTAGCAGCTCTGAAGTGGCTTTTGGATCGGAAAGATGCTGAACTGTTGCTTGTCTGCAATAACCTCCCTCACAAGGGCTTCGGAGATGCTCCTGTGGCTCCCCGCAAACCCATAAACCAGGGCGGTGTCGGACAAAATGTTGATCATTCTGGGAATGCCGCCGCTCGCCCAGGCGATCTCGGCGCAGGCTGCCGCAGTGAAAAGCTGATCCGTCGCTCCGACTGCTCTCAGGCGAAAATCGATGTATTTGGCGACCTCGGCCTCGCTCAAAGGCTTGAGGTGGAAGTCCGACGAGATCCGCTGGGCGAACTGACGCAGCTTAGGGTTGAGCAGAAGGTCGCGGAGCTGCGGCTGGCCGACCAGAATCAGCTGCAAAATCTGATATTTATCAGCATTTATGTTGGATAGCATCCTCAGGTGTTCGAGCGCCTCCACCTCAAGATTCTGTGCTTCGTCGAGGATCAGAAGGGTGCGACGGCCGGCGGCGTATTGACTATACAAAAAATCCTGTAACTGTTTGAAAAGTCCTGCATAATTTCCATCGAAAGGTTGTCCGAGGGCCATCAAGATCCACTGCAGCAGCTCCTCTCGACCTTGAGGCGAGTTCGAAATGAGCGCCATGGTGAGGTTCGGGCTGAGCATCCGCAGAAGGTGTCGGACCAGTGTGGTCTTGCCGGACCCAATTTCACCGGTAATCACCGTAAAGCCCGCATTGTTCAACACGCCGAACTCCAGCATCGTGAACGCCATGCTGTGCATTCGGCCCCAGTAGATCAGATCTGGGTCGGGCAAAATGGAAAACGGTTTTTCTTTCAGCCCGTAGAAAGCCTCGTACATTCCGGTTTCCCCGTTATGGCCGGTCCGCTTTTGCAGGAGCACCTGCCGCAACGGGCAAAGACCAGCAGTTCGCGTACGAAAAATGATGCGCCCACGTTAAGTAACAAATAAGCTACTTGTCTGCGAAGGGATGCCTTTTTTTTGTTTTCCGAGTAATTTGCCATAAATCCGATTTGCTGAGCGTACGCTGAAATTGCCCAGGCTTTAAATAAATGCTCGAGAAGCTCCACGTTGAACCAGAGTTTCCGCAGGCAGATCCCGGGTACCTGCTGGAGCCCGCCTATTATCTAGGGGTGCTCAGGCGCCGTTGGGTCTATTTTGTAGTTCCGATGATAATGATCCTGCTCGCAGGCGCTGCGGGGATCTATCTCTGGCCGGCGACATACTACGCGGAAGGCAAGATCCTGGTGCAGTCGCAGCAAATTCCGGCCGAACTGGTAAGGCCGACGGTGACAAACGCAGCCCAGGAGCGCATCCAGGTCATCCAGCAACGTACCGTGACCCGCGACAATCTGCTGGCCATGGTCGAAAAATTTAATCTCTTCCCGGATCGAAGAGCTCTGATGTCGCCGACCCAGCAGGTCGATCTGATGAAGGAGCGTATCAAAATCGAACCGGTTACCCAGTCACTGGCATTTTCGTCTGGTTCGCGACCAGCGATCATCTTTACCGTAGGGTTTGAATACAGCGATCCGCAAAATGCGACGCGAGTTGCGAATGAACTGGTGACTCGGATTCTCGATCTGGATCTTAGGGATCGGACGAGCAGAGCCTCGGATACCACCAAATTCCTGGCGCGTGAGGTACAGCGGCTCCAGGCTGAGAGCGCCGCGATTGATGCAAAGATCGCGCAAGCCCGACTTTCCCCGGCAAAGCCGATGTCGCGGTCGACCGTTGACCCCACGGCAGTGCAGCTTGCGCAGCTGCGCGCCGAACTTGCCCAAAAGAGCGCAATCTATTCGGAGCGAAGCTTTCAAATCCAGTCATTGAAGCGACAGATCGAGGCGTTAGGAAAAATCGCGCCGCCTCCAGCCGCGAACGCAAGTGCAAGCGCTGCCGAACCGGCGCCGTCGCCAGACATTGACGCGCTGGAAACCCAACAGAAGAGCATACAGGCGAGCCTGGAAGCAGCCAGCCAGAAGCTTGCAGCGGCGCGTTTGGGTGAAACTCTCGAGCGCGACCAGCAATCGGAAAAATTAGAGGTTATCGAGCAGCCCGCCGTCCCACTCGAGCCCATTCGACCCAATAGACCCAAGGTTGCGGGTATTGTAGCCGTCCTGTCATTAATCGTCGGCGGTGGAATGGCCGCTGCTGCGGAACTGTTGGACAGAGCCGTCCGGCGGAGTTCGGATCTCTACAGCATATTCGACAGCGAACTGGTCGTTTCGATTCCCTACATCAGCACCCGACTGGAGCTGAGGCAGCAAAAGAAGAGATTTTGGCTCAGGATTGCATTAATCGCGGTTTTGTTGGCTGTCGCAGCAGCGGGCGCCTATTGGTTCTTGCCGCCACTTGATCTTATCATTGCAAAGGCGCGGGTTGGCCTATTCAGGTGAAGCAACCCATTGGAGACGCCAATGGACCAATTCAAAAAGGCTGTCGATCGGGCTCGCGGTGTTGTTTCACCGGGTTCTGAACAGGACCTGATCGAGCAAAAGCCACATGCGGTGCAAGCTCGAAGTTTACCGCAAGATGTGAGGAGCAAAACCTTCCCACTCAGGCCGGCACACCTGGAATCGATGCGGATCATTGCACATAATAAAGACGATCAGCACACAGCTTACTTCGACATGCTGCGCACGCAGGTATTGCATTCCATGGATGCTAACGGCTGGCAATTCGTGGCCGTCACGGCTCCGACGCCGGAATGCGGGAAAACCGTGACTGCGTGCAATCTCGCGCTCAGCATGGCACGCCTTTCGGAGCGTCCTGTGTTGCTTGTCGACTTGGACATGCGCCGGCCGAGAGTAGCGCGCTACCTGGGCATCGAGGCTGAGTTTGGCGTGCTAAGTGTGTTGCAAGGATACAAACACCTGTCTGAAGTTATTGTTCAGGTCGGGATTGAACGCGAGCAGTTGCTTGTACTGCCGGGCGAGCAGGCCAGGTCCTCCGCCGAGTGGATGGCCTCGCCCAACATGGCTAGTCTGCTTGATGGCATCAAGCGCGAGTTCAGATCTCACATTGTCCTGATGGATATGCCGCCTCTTTTGGTGGGCGATGACGTGCTTTCGATTTTGCCAAATCTACAGTCCGTGCTGCTCGTTGCAGAAGCAGGAGCTAGCTCTTTGTCCGAAATCAGAGAATGCATGAAGCATTTGAAGGCAACACCAGTGGTCCGCGTGGTGCTGAACAAGGTGACTGAAAGAGACCCTACTGCACTGTATTATAAGTATTATTGAGCTCGTGACGAAGCTCAGGCGGAACGAATTTGGCTATAGTTGAAGCTGGGACGAAGTATTTCGCGATGTCGTGGACCTCGGGTTTGCCTGTGGTCTTGTCGATCTGGTATTGGGATATCTTTCTGCTCATGATCCCGAGCAGGCACTTTTTCACGGCGTCAAACACGCCTGATCCAGAATTACCGGTTCGGGCAACGTCACTGATAACTGTGTCGAACTTTCGAACATTGGGAGGAAGTTGCTGGGGAGATAGAATTGTCGATCGAACTGTCCCCTCCGGCACCACCGTCACGACGGCTTGACCTGGCCTAGGCGGCTCTACGCACAGCGGATTTCGGCGAAGCGCCATGCGCGACGGCAACTGAGCTTCGTCAACGGACAGGAGGGTCAAATCGGTAGTTTCGAAACTCCCGGCCTTTACCACCAGTGTCGGGTATTCCGTGCCGTTAATCGAAACCTTTGGTCTGGTGAACCAGGTGTGACCAGCAACGTGAGCCGCTGTTATAAACAACCCCTTGCCCAGATAAATACCATACCCGGGTCCCCAGGACTGCAGGGGTGTTTGGTGGATGTTCACAGCATAGACCAACAACGAGTCGTCAGTGTCCTCCGCGTATGCCGGCAAACCGAACCCAACTCGGCCGACCCACGCAACTGCGATTAGCCACGCGGAGGGGCGAATCCGCACTTAACTTCCGGTGAAGAACTTGCGGTTCTCGGGCGCAATTGCCGCAAGAAGATCGCGAATAAATTGATCTTGGGCTTTGAAAGATGCTTCTTGCGCAAGCCCCACCGTCGAAATACGGATCAAGGCGCCGTCGGGAATGATTCCGCGCAATCCGTATCGGAGCCTGATGATCTGGCGATCAACGACGCCGGTGGCAATGTAGTCCCCAACGCGCATCCAATAGCTGATCGGCTCGTATCGTGCTTCTCGCTGTGCAATCAAACGGGTAAGCTTCAGAGGCTGCTGACCATTGGCGTAGTTGAGTTCGTCGCCGTGCTTTCCAAAAACGCGGAACCCCGCAGCCGTGTAACATATCTCCGGTCGATGCGCCTTGAGGCGGTAATTCTGGACCGGACCATAGGCAACCATTAGCATGACGATGTTGCCGCTGCGATCCACATAGCCGCGCCCGAGCTCCTGACTGTAAATCGGAGCATTCTTTGCGTCCGGGTCAATCACTGCCTCTGCGTCCGATGGCGTAACAAGCTGAAAGTTGGGGACTAGGGTCCAACCGCCGAACTGGTGTGGAATCGCCGTTTCGAGGTCCAATGCGCCGGTCCGCGCCATTAGCTCGTGCGGAGCGAGGACCTCGGCCAGTGCCGCGGCGCTTAAGATCGCGAGCGAAACCAGCACTGCCTGAAGTCGAATGTACTTCATGACCTTCGTCCGATTGCTTGCCACCGTCTCTGAGGGCAATTTACATTTCTAGCTATATACTTGATCATTAACATAAATGCACGAAGGCTTTAATATCGAGGGGCTTGTATCTCGACCGCGGGGCCAGTTGGCGATACGGAGAGTCGCCCTGGTGGCCGTGGGCTACCTCACCGGAGAGATTTATGTATACCGTGAACGGCGCTGCTTCTGCCAAAACCTTGGCTGCCATCGTGTTCTGCGGTATTTTTCTCTCCGGGTGCGGCAGAAGTTCCGATACTCAGCCCGTGGCAACAAACGGGCAGGTTGTGGCGCACGTCGGCAATGAGGTCATCACGATCCAAGAATTGGACAATGAGTTTCGACTAGCCAATATTCCAGCCGACAAACAAAAGGATCCGCAGCTTTTAAAGCGCGTGTTGGGGGACCTGGTTACCCGCAAGTATTTGGTCCGACAAGCGTTGGAGGCGAAGCTCGATCGAGAACCAAGCGTATTGTTGGACATCCTTCGCTCACGAGACCTGGTTCTCGCTAATGCCATGATTTACCGGGATGTTGCCAAAAAAGCCTCAGGCCTCACCAAATCTGAAATCGACCAATACATCGCCAATAATCCGGCGAAGTTTTCCAATCGTCAACTCATTGCAGTCGAGCAGATCACATTTCCGCTGGGCACGAATGCCCAATCCGTCATTGATGCCACGAGGGGTGCGAAATCACTTGATGATGTCGATCAAAAATTGACCGAAATGAAGATCACTCACAATCGCTCGACCGGCTCGATCAACAGTGCTGAGCTCCCCGAGAGCTTGTTCGATCAGATACAAGTAAGGAAACCTGACGATGTGTTCTTCCTTCGCGCTGGCCCGAACGGCGTCTTTATGGTCGTCAAGGGCGAGGAACCCCGACCACTTGGGGGCGATGCCGCAATAAATACCGCACGTCAAGGCCTCAATGCGGATCTGCTAAAATCGGAGATCGGCATGGCTTCCGTAGCCGCCAATCTCGAGGCCAAATTAGAGGGCGATTATGCGAAATTGATGGCTCAGCCAGACCAAGCGCAGACCGCTCCTCAAAAGTGAAACGGGGGAATAAGACGCAATGGAAACTTTGCTCGACGTCCTGTCGGTGGCGAGTTTCGCGGGCCTAGTGCTGGCATTTTTTCTCTGTACCGAGCGAGATAGCCGAACTCTCCTGCACTTCATGATTTCCGCTATCGTTTTCGCAATTGCAAATCAGGTCGGAAACGGCGGGCAAACGGCCTTCGCTTTTCTTCTAATCATCGCAGGAGCTGTCTACGCAGCCATTATCATCGCCCGGCGGCCTGCAAGGTAATCCCCTAGTTTTTTATGTTCATTTCGCGCTATATTTCCCAGATAAATTATCCGCGATTGATCATCATGGCATATTTGCAGACCGTCCATTCGAGCAAATCGTCTGTTGTTCCCAGGCTATTCGGGCCAATGCTCGTCGCGGGAGCCTTCGTAGCAGCCTACATTCCTACGCTGAAAAGTCTTGTCGATGGCCCATGGCGGACCGAGCAAGAAGGACATGGTCCGCTGATCATTGCCGCCGCCCTCTGGCTGGCGTGGCGATCCCACGAAAGGCTCAGGCGTCTTCCCTCATCGTCAGCACCCCTTGCCGGCTGGATTATTCTGATCTTTGGGCTCGTGTTGATGTTCCTGGCCCGCACACAGGGGGTCCTGACGTTCGAGGCGCTCTCGGCAATTCCCGTCATCATCGGCAGCGTCGTTGCGCTGGGCGGGTGGGGCGCCTTTCGGCTCCTAGCGTTTCCGATTTTCTTTCTCCTTTTCGCGGTCCCGGTGCCTGACTGGTTCATCGATGCGGCCACAATCCCATTGAAAGTATTGATTTCGGATGTCGTCACCCAAGCCCTCTACACGGTGGGGTATCCGGTCGCCCAGAACGGTGTCATGATCATGATCGGCCCCTACCAGCTGATGGTGAAAGACGCTTGCTCGGGGATGAACTCCATTTTCGCCCTCTCGGCGATCGGCGTGTTCTATGTCTATGTGTTCCGATCGGACGAAAAGCTACGCAGCTTGCTCCTGCTCGCGTCCATCGTTCCGATTACCATCGCCGCCAACTTTATTCGCGTGCTCGCACTCGTCTTACTTGCTTACCACGTGAGCGTTGATGCCGTTGAGGGGACTGTTCACGACCTTACCGGAATCGGGCTGTTCATTATCGCAGTAGCGTTGCTGTTCCTGTTTGACGGTTTTCTGGGCGTACTTTTGCGCCTATTCGGCCTTGAAAGGCCGAAGTCGATTGGTGCTCCAATCTCCACCTCCTAGACCGAGCTGACCAATCGAGACCGAGCCTCGAGGGAGAAGGTCATTTCGCAACGCCTCGCCTCGTGAATAAATACATTTAATTTGGCACATTATTAAATACCATTTATGGTTGATTAACCAGTAGTAGCACGGTAAATTAATTGTGCTTTGTCGGTCAATATTGTCGCGGTTTGACGGTCAATGGAGGCTAAAATGCGAAACTGGATATTATCATCGGCGCTGGCCACGGCCATCATGCTTGGAAGTGCCTGTTCTTCACAAGCGGCCGTGTTTGTTCTAGGCGCAGGTTCCTACACCCCGGGAAATACCCCCGCCACCGCGAATTTCGGAAATAGTGTCACCGGTTCGTTTACGGACGATTTTACCTTTTCGACTTCCATAGAGTCGTTTTTGACGAGCGCGTCGATTACCACTACGTTTGCAAGCGCTGGCGCGCAGATTCAAAATTTTGAGCTGGCGCTTTTTGAGGTGGGGTCTGCCGCCGCTCTTGACACGGTAACGGCGAGCTACGTCGCAGGGGCAGGTGTCGGGACGCAGCAGGGTAGCTTGGCACCGATCGTCATCACGCCTGGCAGTTATTTCCTTGAAGTCACGGGTACCACGGTTGGATCAACGCCCAACGCGAGCTACGGAGGTTCGTTCGCGATAAGCGCCGCCGTTCCGGAAGCGCCGACCTGGGCGATGATGATATCGGGATTCCTTGCGCTTGGTTTCCTGGCCTATCGCCAGAACGGCAAGCAAATTCGCTTTCGCCTCGCCTGAGTTTGCATCATTTTGTTGCGAAAGGGACCGCCACTTGGCGGTCCTTTTTTATTGGCCGTCTTAGCCAGCCTTGCCCGTGAGTCTCCGGAGCAGAGCGTGCGATTAGCATCTTCTTAGCATTTACCGATTAACACGATGAAGCCATCCTAAATTTATTGCGCAAGACGGTAATAGATCTCCATCGGTTTAAATCTGACACACAAGCGTCAGGAATGGCTGAAAAATCGAGGCGATGTCCATTGAAGACTCAATCGTACGGATCGCTCGATTCTGGCCTTACCGCGCTGACCGGCTTGCTTCGCCTGCACGGGATCGGGGTCGATCTACAGCAGTTGCAGCACCATTTCGCTGGCGAGGCAATTGGCGTGCAGGAAATGCTGCGCTACGCCAAACAGACCGAGCTAAAGGCCCGCGTCTGCAAGGCCCGCTACGATCGGCTGAGCAAGATGCCGCTCCCAGGCATCGCCTGCCTGCGCGACGGCGGATTTCTTCTCGTCGGCAAAGCAGGCGAGGGGATGGTGCTGGTGCAGTCATCCCAATCTGTCCGACCGCAACTGATGACCCAGGCGGAGTTTGAAGAAGCTTGGGATGGGCGCGTTGTTCTGATTGCACGTCGGGCCGGTCTGGTCGATCTTGCACGGCGCTTCGACATCACCTGGTTCCTCGGCGCCATCGTCAAATACCGAAATCTGCTTGCCGAGGTGCTCGCGGCCTCTTTCTTCCTGCAACTTTTCGCTCTTGCATCGCCGCTGATCTTCCAGGTCGTGATCGACAAGGTGCTGGTTCATCGTAGCAACAGCACACTCGATGTCCTGATCTTCGCTTTTGTCGCGATTTCGATTTTTGAAGCGGCATTGGGCGGCCTGCGGACCTATGTCTTTTCTCATACGACCAATCGCATCGATGTCGAACTCGGCGCCAGATTGTTCCGCCACCTTCTCGCGCTGCCGATTGCTTATTTTCAGGCGAGGCGAGTGGGGGATTCGGTCGCGCGCGTCCGCGAGCTGGAGAACATCAGAAACTTCCTTACCGGATCAGCGCTGACGCTGACGATCGATCTGTTTTTTACGTTCGTATTTATCGCAATGATGTTCATCTATTCGGGTTTGCTGACCTGGATCATCATCGGGTCACTGCCGTTCTATGTCGCCGTTTCCACAATCACGACCCCGATGTTCCGTCATCGCCTGGACGAGAAATTCAGGCGCGGTGCCGAAAACCAGGCGTTCTTGGTTGAGAACGTAACGGGCGTCGAGACGCTCAAGTCGATGGCGGTCGAGCCACAGATGCAGCGCCGGTGGGAGGAACAGCTTGCCGGATACGTGACTGCAAGCCTGCGGGTCACCAACCTTGGCAACGTCGCCAGTCAGACCGTGCAACTAATCAGCAAGATTGTCACTGCAGCAACACTATATTTCGGTGCCAAGCTGGTGATCGATGGCAGTCTGAGCGTCGGAGAGCTGGTCGCGTTCAATATGCTGGCCGGAAGAGTAAGCCAGCCGGTGCTCCGGCTGGCCCAGGTGTGGCAGGACTTTCAGCAGGCGCGGATTTCGATCGCTCGGTTGGGCGACATCCTGAACACCCCGGCAGAGCCGACCTACAATCCCTCCCGGTCGACCCTCCCGGCCGTCACCGGTGCGATCAAGTTCGAGCACGTCACCTTTCGCTATCGGCCTGACGGGTCGGAGATCCTGCACGACGTCGGCTTCGATATTGCTCCTGGCCAGATCGTTGGCATTGTCGGTCCTTCCGGTTCCGGGAAGAGTACGGTCGCAAAGCTGATCCAGCGATTGTATGTACCGGAAAGCGGCAAAGTCAGCGTGGATGGCGTGGATCTGGCCATGGTCGATCCCGCTTGGCTGCGACGTCAGATCGGCGTAGTCCTCCAGGAAAACGTTCTGTTCAATTGCTCGGTTCGCGAAAATATCGCACTCGCCGATCCTGCAATGCCGATCGAAAGGGTGATTGCAGCGGCAAAATTGGCTGGTGCGCACGACTTCATTTTAGAACTGCCGGAAGGCTACGACACCATCGTTGGGGAAAGGGGAAATAGCCTTTCAGGAGGACAGCGGCAGCGCATTGCGATCGCTCGTGCGCTGGTGATGAATCCGCGCATCCTGATTTTTGATGAAGCAACGAGCGCGCTGGACTACGAGAGCGAACAGATCATTCAAGACAATATGCGACAGATCGTCGAGGGACGGACGGCGCTGATCATTGCCCATCGGCTCTCGACCGTGCGTCGCGCTCACCGCATCATCACGATCGAGCACGGGCGGATTGTCGAGGATGGGACACACGACCAGTTGATCCGCTCGGCCGGTCGCTACGCCAATCTCTATCGACTGCAGGCGGGCCTCCATGAAGCCGGCTGAGAACATCATTCGCCTGCCGAAGCGGTCCGGCCAAACCAAGATCGAGGAGGCGGCCTTCTTGCCGGCCGCACTCGAAATCGTCGAGACACCGGCTTCGCCCGTCGGACGCGCGATCGCCTGGACCATCATTGCCGTCTTTTGCCTATCGATCGGATGGGCCTCGATCAGCCAGGTTGATGTTATCGCTTCTGCGCCAGGCAAGGTCGTTCCGGCAGGAGGGACTAAGGTCATCCAACCGTTCGAGATAGGCATCGTACGCGCGATCCATGTGCGTGATGGCCAGGAGGTAAAGGCTGGGGATCTGCTCATTCAGCTGGATCCGACTATCAATCAATCCGATCGCGATCATTTTCGTTCCGACCTTCTGGCAACCGAACTGGAGATCGCACGGCTCAAGGCTGCGCTCGCTGACCCGAATAAGCCACTCGACGGCTTTCATCCACCGCAGGACGCGACACCTGCACAAGTCGCCATGCAACGCGACTTCTTGATGAAACAGACGGCTGAATATCAGGCGAAAATTGATGGCTGCGATCGGCAGCTGGAGCAAAAACTGGCGGAACGCGATACGATCCAGGCTACTGTAGGCAAGCTCTCGGCCATCGTCCCCATCATTCAGCAAAGGGTCGACATTCGCAAGATCTCGGCGGAACAGGAGTTTACATCCAGGTTTCAGTATCTTGAAATTGTCCAGCAACTCGTCGAACAGCAGCAGGAACTGGTCGTACAACGAAGCAGGTTACGCGAGACGCAGGCAAGCCTTGCTGTGTTGACAGAGTCGCGAGCTCAAGCAGTTGCCGAATTTCAACGTACGCTTTTCGGTCAGTTGGCCGAGGCCGAGCGCAAAGCCGACGGACTGCGCTATGATATCGCGAAGGCGGAGCAGAAGCTCCAGGCGCAAAATCTGATAGCGCCCATCGGTGGAACGGTTCAGCAGCTTTCCGTGCACACCGTCGGCGGTGTCGTTTCGCCAGCTCAGGTCTTGCTGACGGTCGTTCCGTCACAAAGTCATCTGGAAATCGAGGCGATGGTGGCGAACAACGACATCGGCTTCGTTCACCCCAACCAGGCTGCCGAAATCAAGGTGGACACGTTCAACTTCACAAAATACGGCCTTTTGCATGGTGAAGTTATGAGTGTGTCGCAGGACGCGGTCGTACGCGATAAGCCGGCTGACCGTAGCGAGAAAAACCAGGGATCCGAAAACGCCTCGAGTGAACCAAAAGGGCAGGAGCTCAGTTTTTCGGCGCGGATATCCCTCGATCGGACGCAGATGCAGGTCGACGACAAGCTGATCAACCTCACACCCGGAATGGCCGTGACCGTCGAGATCAAAACCGGTGTGCGCAGCGTCTTGGCCTATGTTCTGTCCCCGCTGATCAAATATGGACACGACAGCCTGCGAGAAAGATGATGGCTGTCTAGCCCATCCTCGGTGGATCGGCCGGGTGGCGGCTGAAGCCTCTCTTCAGTGCACCGCTCGCAGGGGGCTTTTTCTGCGTCCTGTCCGTCCGGAACTGACTGTGAAATCGGGGGGTAACCAGCCGTTAACCATAACGTGCGCATAAGATTCCATGCGCAAGCTGCCGTTCTTCACAATGATAGGTCTGGCGGTCTGGCTTGGAGGGTGTGCGTCCAATCCCGGCCCCCCAATGTGTGGCCCGGCCTCAACGGTCGGTTGGCCCCGAAACCTTTCCTCCCCGCGGCGCCCGACCTACCGGCATGTTCGGATGTCGCATCCGAAGCTTCCGAAAGAGCTGGCGGTTTTTCCAGCTCCTCCAAGGGAAGAGGTGTCCGAGCCTCGTTTCACGAGCGGGGCACCTGAACCTCGCTTCACAAGCGCGGAATGGTGGAGACGGGAAAATGCGAGGCTGGCCAGGGTCACAACGATCTGCAAGGGCTGCTTAAGGGCTCCCGCCGCCCTGCCAGGGTTAGCCGATATGAGCGTCTCGCCTCCGATATCGGATCCGCAACCGCTTCCCGAGACCACGACGACCATTTCGCATTAAGCGGATACGCGGCCGGTCGCGCCGCAAAAAAGCTGTGGGCGCCTTCACACGGAATACATGGGGACGTTGCTATCAAGGCAACTGCTGTTGTCCAAGAATGGCACGAATGGAACACGAAGACAGAGGTGCGCATCAAATCCAGGTTCAAATTTGAACTCTCCGGCGGCGTCCTGCGTCGAATGTCTGTCTAGGCTTGTGGCACGCGAAATGCACGACTGAGATGGCGCTAATATTTGATTTATTTTGGAAGCCTCGAATGACCCAGGAATTTAATGCAACGAAATGGGCGGAACGGCGCAAACAGGCGGGCGCCTTCTCTTTGTATCTGTCTCCTCAGGAATTGGCCGAGCAATTCAATGAAGTACGGCGGCTTCGACAAGAAGTTAGAGCGGCTGAGCGCCGGAAGGCGAAGGCACCAGGCAATTCGATGCCGCGGGTTCCTGGCCTATCAACAAAGCCCCGTCCCTAAAGATGAGCAGCGCGAATCGCGACCCGGCTTGGATGATACCTTTGACATAGTCGGCTCCGGCTGCCTTCGGGGGAAATTTGAGTGGATAAACTCGAAGACCGGTTAAATTTGATAAATTTATCAGACTGTTTAACTTGGGAGATTTGCACTCTATCCAATTCCCGGCTACCGGACGGCCGGCAAATGGCAGGTCAACTTTCGCCGCCATGAGCATTTGAGTTTGTTGAAAAAATGAGGTCGGGTCTGCGCGCCTATGCCTTTGGTTCAAACGTCATTTTCAAAGTGGTAGATTGTAACCCTGCTGTTTAATTAATAATTCGGAAATTAATATTGTTTTAATGGAAGGTGTTGACTTCCATCAATCTGCCGGCTATGAAATTGTTTAATTAAGATTGTGGCAATTTTCACCATCAGGGGTTTCAAATATGATGAGGATTGGCTCTTTTTTGGCGGCGTTTTTTATTCCGGCGGTTGCGCTAAGTCTTCCCGCGAAGGCGGATGTGATCCTGATGGCCGATCTTACGATTGATCACTGCACGGGTGGTTGCTCGAGTGGGACCATTCCGTTTGGCACCGTAACTGCCAGCCAGGTTAGTCAGGGTGCCGACGTTGTGGTGACGGTATCGCTCGCTGACAGCTATTCCTTCCAAAATTCGACAGCGTTTGATGCGTTTGCTTTTAATCCGACCTTCAGCTTTAATTACGTCACGCCGCTACAGACGAACTTTGCGCCCGGGACCGCTCTCCCCACAGGCCAGGATGGCTTTGGCAATTTTACCCAAGGCCTCACGTTTGGAGGGACGGCGGGAACGGTGCAGACCCTTACTTTTACACTTGATCCGACTGACACGAATTTCCTCTTGTCCGCCGCTGCGTTCACGAACAGCACCAATCCCCCGGGAGACACTCCAGCGCTCTTCGCAGCCGATATTCTTGGTAACGGGAAGACCGGAAATGTGGGTGCTACGGTCGTTGCGGCTGTTCCTGAACCCTCCACTTGGGCAATGTTGATTATCGGCTTCGTCGGGCTCGGGTTCATGGCCTATCGCCGCAACTACCATAATAATTTCCGGTTTGCGTAATTCCATCAATCCGCCAGTGATCAAGCCGCCCGAATGGGCGGCTTCTTTTTTCTATGGGGAGGGGTGCTGACTATAAGAGGTTGAAGCCCTCCCGGGTGAGCCGGTCACAGCGCGCGAAGGGAAGCGTGGAGCGATGCTGCGACCTGGGCCAGCTTGGCAATCGCAAGCCAGCCGAGCCTCCTGGCAAATTCACGAGGGGGCGCGTTTGAAACTCCCGCAGCCCGATGCTAGGTTGCATTTTCCCAATTCTTCGTCCCCGAGATCGAACGGAGCGACTGAGAGCATGAAGCCTGTTCCCCCCGTTGGAGTCACACCATGAGGTTTGTTGCGACTTTTGCCGCCGCTATGCTGTTTTCGTCCGCCGATGCTCATGCCGCGCCGCTCATGTGGTCCTCGAACATGTCCCGCGTTGCGCTTCCGACGGAGCGCGTCAAAATAATATGCGAGGAAAATGGCAGGTGCTATCGACCAGCCGTGCGAAAGCCAGTGGCGCGCTGGGTCTACGGCGACAACATTTTTTATCCCTCATACGTCGGACCGGGCTCTTATGGTAATCCACGATATCATCGTAACTGGTGGCCGTGGTGGTGAAATGGCCGCAGGACGCTCAGCCTCCAAGGTTATCGCTTTCGGGCCAACGAAAGCTGCTTCTCTGGCTTTAGGCATTTTCGGCCGCGGCAGGAGAATGCGCAGAGTTACGTTCGACGAATAGTGAGCAGTGCTCCAGCCCGGTAAACCCGCAGAATGTTGGAAAAGCTTTTAAGCGTTGCTGCCTGGGCGCTTCTTGCCTTTATCGTCTACATTACGATCTCGCCACTTGTTGATCGGCCGAGGCTGACTAGCTCGGCCAGTTTTGAACACGTCGCAGCCTTCGCGGCGCTTGGCGCGCTTTTTTTCCTGGCATATCCGCGTCACATCGTTTTGGTGTGCTTGATCGTTATTGGCAGCGCCGTCCTGCTCGAACGGATGCAGTTGCTGACACCTGATCGCCATGCGCGGCTGCATGATGCGATCGAAAAGATCGCTGGCGGTGCCGCGGGCATGGTGGCCGCCCAAATGGTGCTGCTGCGGGCAAAGGCAAGCGGCTGGTTCAAGACCGGAACGAATCGCGGCCGCGTCTTGGGCTACAATTGAGGTCAGGAAGATGGTATCTTCTTCGAGATCGCGATTTCCGGCCGGGTTGATCCGCTCCAACGGGGATGGTCATGAAGTTTGCCACCGCGCTCTGCGTGCTGATCGCATTGCAAGGTTCAGCCTCGGCCGCGAGTGAGGCTACTCTGCTGCGAATCAAACATGGAAATGCCATCCTTGCGCAATCTTACTGCGCAATGTGCGGGGACAGCAGGACCGGCTGCATCATCAAGTGCAATGGAGCTGGAGAATGCATCCGCAAGTGCGATGACGATTATCGAGCTTGTGTTGAAAACAACTGTCGGGCTCGATGAGCATTAAGCCCCGCTGTGGTCCATTGCGGGCGCTGTATCCGCGAGGGTTCGAGACGGCGCCATGTCAGTTGGCGACGGCAGGCAGCGAGAGGTTGGCTTCACCTTGGACGACGGAGAACCATTCGGGTCAGCCGCGCGGACGTATCGACAGGGAGGCAAGATCGGTTGCCATGGGCCTGTGGTGTTTTGGAGCAGGAGCACCGTAGATGGAACGAGCGGCAGTCGGACGAGAGAGCGGCACCGATTTCCCCGGACCTTCGATCCTAATGGCGGCTCGGCGAGCCGTCGCGTACATGCCTACTGCAAAGATTGATATTTTTGCCGATCTAACCGGCGCCCGGCGCCCATTCGAGGTCCAGCCAGCAGTCAGCCATGTGGGTAACCCTCAACCTTCGTTCATACCTCTCGCCCGAGAGGAAAATCGGCTGTATATTAAATAGCATTTAATTTTCGACAATCGTCGTGTTGAGAGGGATTTTCACTAGCCTTGAGTTAGAAGAGATGGACCATCCCCCCTTGGAAGGTATGTCCCTTGACGAGCTTTGGACAGTCCACGAGGCGCTTGTCGCGGCGTTGACGTCGAGGATTGAGGCCGAACGGCGCACGCTGGAGCAGCGATTGGCTATCCTCATCGGAAAGTCTCAAAAAGCCGATCGACGACGGCCTTACCCGAAGGTCCTTCCCAAATTTCGCAATCCGAACAAGGCTACGGAAACTTGGTCTGGAAGGGGCAAACAGCCTCGTTGGCTCGTCCGTCTTCTGTCAAGCGGAACCTCGCTGGACGACTGTCGCATCGACCAGAACTAGACCGCGCGGACTGCGACCGCTCTACTCAACGCCTCGTGTGCAGACCCTGTGGCGCATAATCGGGCTCACTTCGCAATGCAGCAAGTGACCGTAACTCTGCCCGCAGTGCAATAATCTCCGACATTCGGGCCCGCAAAGTCCGGTCAGCTCGTGCCCTTGTATGGCTGCTGGGGATACGGCCGCTCCGGCTGTGCGTCGCTCTACGCTTGCGGACCATCTCACACCTCCTGCCGCTTGGGCAAAATCTATAAAGTATACGGCACTTCAAAACGCTTTATCGAAGCTATAAACTATTTAAGCGGCCGTCCTAACGCGATCCGCGTTTCGTATCCTGACCGGGTCATTTGGCGAGAGCCCAACGTCTTTGTGTGCCTCCTCCGAACTCTTGTCAACGAAGATCGGCGAAGGCGCTGGGTGAGCAGGCCGCCCATGGGGCGCAACCAGGGGCGTAGCCATTGGGTGCGCCGCAGCGTGCAACTCAACGGCGTCGGAAGCGGCCGTTAGGTTTTGGCACCGCCTCGCGTCATGCCATTCTGATCCGGGGCCAACATCCGGTTTCTGCTGGGGTGGGTGCCAGTTAAGTCCTGGGACTTTCGCTACGTTCGTTTGATACGGAAGTCCTCCAGTTTCCTTCCAGCCTCAAGCTGAACTGTGATCCAGCGTGGCTGCTTTCCGCGCCCGGCCCAGGTTTCATGCGGTTTCCTCGGATTTCTGTACTTCGCGCGAACCGGCGGGTATGGGCGACGTTCCTTCGTGGAGCAGTCAATGATCGCGACGTCGAGCTCGCGCAAACGCTGGTCAAGCCGCGCTTTTTCTGCAGCAAGCTTTTGCGGAAGTAGGCGCAGAATTTCCTGGTGTAGGAGCCATAGTTCGTCCACCGACATCGATTTCAGATCACCAATCCCCATGACCTACCGCTCCTCGATATTTGTTTTGAATTTGAGACCGCGACTGCGCTGCAACCTGCGGCGCCTGGCAGCCGACGAGAGAGCAGGGGTCCGAACTTTGCCTTCAAGATGGCTATGGTCTCTGTGAGCGCCATTTGCAATCGTCCATCGCCAGCAAAAAGTGTCTTTTACTTGACCTACATTACGGCAACGACTGAGATTGCGTTCGAATACGCTGCTTAATTAGCGGTTGGTCGCCGCGCATGCTGGCGAGAGCCTGCGTCTGCTGGTTCGATCAGTCGGACAGGAGTACACGAATCGTCAATGGTTGTAAGCGCGAGATGCCGATTACCCCGAATACGGGGTCCTTATTCCCTTATTCCATGCCGAAACACATTGGAGTGCGGCGGTAAAGGCTGTTTTGCGGGTCATTTAGTCAGAATGCACGCAATGCTGCTCAGTGCCGCGTGCCGATGCTGATTGCAAGGGATATAGCTCCAACCAATACGAGGCTGGAGGCCCAAGTCGCGTCCAGATTAAACCAGCTCCGGGAGACGAACTTGAGTCCTAGGTAGCGGTAGACGAGCAAGGCTAGGAATCCGCCGGCCGCAATCATTCCGACAGAGTGCACGACGGAGACCAGGACGGCCGTGCCGAGGTTAGCGTTTACGAGCGCGCCCGCCGCCTCGTGGCCCTTGTCGAGATCGGCCGCCCGGCAGAGCCCAAGATAAATCGGCACGAGCATCAGCCCCGCGCCATGCGCAATCGCCACGACGAAGGACCAAAGTCCGAGTTGCGTCGATCGTATTCGCGCTAACGCCCGTGGATGACGCCGGTGGACGAGCCGGAAAATGCCAAACCCGATGACCAGAAGGCTGGCGCCGATCTGTATCTGCCGCTGCCATTCGATGAGGGCGACGAGCACCGCAAAAGGAAAAATTATCATAAGCACGGCCAATAGGTGGCCGATCGATAGCGACCAAAGCGCCGCGACAAGCGCGCGAGGGTTCCTTTCCATTAGTCCGGCTGAGACGGCGAGCGGCCACCCCATTCCTGGGTTCACCCCGTGATAGAGGTCGCTCACGACAACAGCCAACCACAGTCCGGCAGGTGTCCAGTTCGCTCCGCTCAAATCTAAACCGATGGATAGCAGAATGAGTCCGTCGAACAGTCGCCTCCGTCAAGCCGGATTTGATGCGCGCGGTAGCCGTCGGGGAAGCTCACCCAGTAGTCCTTTGCCAGCTCCAGACCGCCGCCCGGTTTAGCATTGGCCATAACCTCAGCGCCCGGCATTCCGTCGGGATAGAACTGGTTATCCCATGTCGAGTACAGCGAGTTAGTCCAGTACACGCGTTTACCGTCGCGGCTGATCTCAACCATCTGAGGGCCGCCCGCATACGTTTTGCCGTTGGGATGGGGCGCGCGACGGACTATGCCGCCGATGTGCACCGAGCCCGCAAGCTTTGGCTTCCTCGGATCGCTGACATCGTACTGACGCATCTCGCCTGTTCCCCAGCAGGAAACATAGAGAAACTTGTCATCCATGGAGAGGTCGATGTCGGTTACCAGCGGCGGCACTGCGCCAAAGCCCTGGAGCAGCGGCGGAAGCTGATCCTTGCGCGCCGGTTCGGCTGGGATCGTGGCGGTCTTCTCGATTTGAAACTTGCCACCCTCGCGCCACCAGGTCCAGATAGAACCTTCGAGATTCGTGGTGTCGACCACGACGCCAAGGAAACCATACTCGCTAACGGGATCGTGCGCGGGGCGAACTTCAAGCGCCATTTGATGGTTGGCGCCGAGATCGACCGTCTGAACGTTACGCCGAGCTCGGAGATCCCAGAAGTGGATTCGATGACCATATTTGTTGGAGAGAAGATCCTCCGGCACGATGCCGTTTTCAAACTGTGGCGGTAGCGCCCACTCGCTTGTAACCATGTAGTCGCGCGGCAGGTTCCACCAAAAATCGTAGTGCAGCGTCTGAGGCCCACGATCGATCTCCCAGCGCCCGAGAACTTCAAAACTCTCGCAGTCCATAATGAAGACGCCGGGTGGACCATCGGTGCCATCCTTGCCGCCGCCGCCAAGGGTGCTGACGTAGATTCCTTCCGGCCCACAGTGGACCGTGTGGGGCCGGGAATAACCCGTCTTCTTGAAGAACTCTTCGGGTTCGATGATTTTGTGAATCTTTGCTTTGGTGGGGTCAGGTTTCGTATCCACGATGTAAATTCGCGAGGACCGGATCCCTGGGATGATCAAATAGCGCCGTTCTAGAAATGCGTGGCCGGTCAACGGGGACAGAGACGACGAGCAGGCGTTCCAACCGAAATGGTGAAATTCATCGCCCTTGTTGGGCATCCCCACCGTATGAACAACCCGACTATAGGTCGGTGAACCAAGCTTCACGTCGATCACTGCCAGAGCATCGGGCTTCGAGAAGTCCGGGCTCAGCAGCAAGGTATAAGCGAAATTCTCAGGCGGAGCTTCCATCGCAAGTCTTGGCGATGCATAAAAAGTCTGGTCGGGCCTCATCGTCATCTTAATGCCTCCCTGTTGTATCGACCAACTTCCCGACGGCGCGCCGTCGTGTCAGATCTGATCAATGTCGGCTTTTAAGAGAATGCTATCGCGCGAATTGAGTGATCAACTCGCAGCAACAGTCACGCGCAAAAAGGTCGCAGGAATGGAGGTGGCGTCCTTGCTCTGGCTCTTGTTTTGGCTGTTGAAGAGAGCTTCCAACTCCGTTTGAAGGTCAGCGGCTCGACCATTCTTTTCCGCAGCCTCGAATGCATTCATGGTCGGTCCGTAGTATTTTCTGAAGGCATCGACAAGGTCCAGCGGCCTCTCGGGAGAGTTGAAGGAATACGTATCTCTGACGAAGGAAATTTTCTCCTTCAAAATCCCTGCCCCCCAAATCGCTCGATGGCATTGCTCTCGATACCCCATGTGTCATAGGACTGACGAAGCCCTCCGGCGGTGGCGGCGAGTACGCAGAGCTGATTTTCAGGATTTGCGCCACCAGTCAGATCATTTGGAATCCAGTTCCCCATGACGATCCGGCCACCAGGCCGCGTTACTCGCACCATCTCCTTCGCGACATCGAATGGCTCAGGGTGCAAACATGGCTCCAAATATACTGACGACAAGATCGAAGGTGGGGTCCTTGAGCTCGTGCAAGCTCGAAGCGTCGCCCTCCTGAAACTTACAATTCGTAAGGCCTAGCTCTTTGGCGCGTCCGTTCCCCGCCTCAACGAGGTTCCACGCGATATCAACACCCAGCACATCGGCTCCAAGTTTCGCTTCAGGGATTGCCGTCGTTCCGTCGCCACATCCAAGGTCGAGGACCTTGAGTCCCTTTGTTATTCCCAGCCTGTTGACGAGCGCCTCCCCGCTATCTCGCATACTCGCCGCGATTCGCGTGAAGTCGCCCTTTTCCCAAAGTGCTTTGTTCGGATTCATTGGATCACTCCCGCTGCCTCGCACATTGGGCTTCGAGTTTTGGCAAAGGAAGGCCAGTAGCACTGATGATCGTCAGCAAAGCAAGAACCAACTTCTAATATGCTGCGCCGCATCAGTCTGGAATTGGCCCGAATGCGAAGTGCGGCCGGACTCTGAAATCGTCCGCTTATCGGGGTAAGACCGGAAGTGACTAGCCGACCTCACAAAATGGCGCTGTTGACCCAACTGAGACATTCGGGGCGACCCCGAGAGCAAAGCTCATCCTTTGCATCAACTGACACAATTAATGCTGATGATCTCGCCGACACGCAGCAGGATCGGACCTGTTCGCGTTTCCGAGTGCCCATGTGCACCCTTTCGTCTCTTGCTGGACCCGCTATTAGGTCAACGATGCTGCCCGAGCGCCCCTAGTACCAAACTTATCAGGCGACCATCGTGCGGCCATGCTTTGGTCAAAACTGCATTGAGTTTTTGGCGGGGTCGTCGGCGTGCTGGAAATGCGACTGCCCCCCTGGGCTAATGTCGGAAAGCGGGCTAGGTCCCCCGCCGCTTTTTTGAGGCGCCTACCGCAAAGGCTAGTGATGGAAAGGGCAAGATCTGGTAAAGTCAACATATTCGCTTTTGGCGGTGCTCGGAGTGCTGCATCCTACTTGGTCGAACTTTTAGTAGTCGCCGCGATTTACGGTGGCCTTGCCGAGTCCGCGCAATTCCTACCCGCAATGAATCCGACCGCGACACCGTTGTGGCCACCAACCGGGCTTACGCTCGCGCTGGTCCTGCTGCGCGGCTACCGGATTTGGCCCGCGATCTTAGTGGGGGCCGTTTCTCCTTACCTTATGGCCGACCGATCGCTCTTAGAGGTTGGCTCCGTTGGGGTCGGAACTCTCCTTGCAGCATTTGCCGGGACATGGCTGGTCAGTCGCTGGTCAAACGGTTACCAGACGTTTGCTACCCCCTCTAGTATCGCAAAGTTTGCAATTATTTCCTTTGCGCCGACAGCGATGATCAGTTCAATCATCGTCTTGGCCGGCTTCATTCTCGCCAACGAACCAACCCTTTCGGATTCCGTCGTCACCTGGTTAACCTGGTGGCTTGCAGACGCGGCTGGGACTTTGGTGATTGCTCCGATCGTCGTGCTCTGGGCAACGATGTCCTTACGCATTTCCTCCAATTGGACTCCATTGGAATCGATTGCAATCTCTGCTTTCGTAAGCATCATCGGGATCGTTGCTTACAGCCCGCTCATCGGCAGTGACCTCTTCAGCAACGGTTTCAACGTGCTGCTGCGGTACCGGAGCCTTCTAGGCTTTCTGGTTTTACTACCGTTGATGTGGGCTGGTCTGCGCGGCAATCGATGCAACGTCGCTACGGTCGCGCTCATTTTCATCGGAATGGCTGTGTGGGGGTTCTCGGTGGGCAACGATCCATTTCCGAAAGCGGATCCGAATGGAGCGCTATTATCGTTGCTCGTGCTTTCGATCAGCGTATCAGTACCGCCTCTTGCTTTAGCTGCGGCAATAGCGACGCACGAGACCACCGAAGCCCATTTGCGCTCTGTTCAGGACCAACTGAACCGTCAGATTGAACGGAATCGCGTGGCGCTCGACAGCGTTAGACGCCACTTCCAGATTCTTATCGAAGGTGTTGTCGACTATGCAATCTTTGCCCTTGATAGAGAAGGGCACGTCACGAGTTGGAATAGCACCACACAACGAATCATCGGCTACACCGCGGAAGAAATTATAGGCAAGCATTTTGGAATGTTTTATCGGCCGGATGAACGCCGCGCGGGTGCACCGACCCACGCATTGGAGTCGGCAATCCAACGAGGAAAGCACGAAGTAGAGGGTTGGCGCATCAGAAAAAATGGTACGCCGTTCTTCATCACCGGCTCGGTCTCTTCGAGCCGTGATGACGCAGGAAACCTGATCGGTTTTATCAGTATACTCCGGGACGCAACTGAGCGACGCGACGCGGAGGAGAAACTGGTCCAGGCACGCGAACAACTCGCGATGTCTCAGAAAATGGAGGCAATCGGCAAACTGACTGGCGGGATCGCACACGACTTCAACAATCTATTGATGATCATTGGAGGAAGTGCCCAGATCTTTGCACGCCTGCTCGATCCAAAACTGCCAAGAGCGATCGAAGCCATACAGACCGCGGCCAAACGCGGAGAAAGTCTCACGCGTCAATTGTTGACATTCTCTCGCCATCAGCATCTCAGCCCGACGGTCGTCGATTTGAATGATTCCATAAAGACCATGCGGACCATGATTGAGAGTTCACTGCGTGGAAACATTGTGTACAACGAAAAGATTGGCGACGGTGTTTGGCCGGTTAAGGTGGACCTCGCCGAACTTGAACTTGCGATTGTCAACATCGCCGTCAATGCGCGCGATGCAATGCCAAACGGCGGCACGTTCACGTTATCCGTCCACGCCGTGACCGTAGATCAGGAAATCGGCGGTGATCGTCTTGGGAAGGCTTTCTTTGCGATAGCGTTTGGCGATACGGGCACCGGTATTCCGCCAAATCTTCTGTCCAAGATGTTCGATCCATTTTTCACAACCAAAGAGGTCGGCAAAGGGACCGGGCTCGGTTTGTCCCAAGTTTACGGTTTTGCGCACCAAGCCGGCGGAACGGTGACGGCAGACAGCAAAGTCGGACAAGGAACGACGATTACGATCTATTTGCCGTCGTGCGCAGACGAGCAACTCACCAGCAAAGAGTCTGCCGCTGCAACACGGCATTCGCAGCGGCAGACGGTTCTCGTTGTCGACGATAGCGCTGATGTGGCTGACGTAACGTCCTCGCTGTTCGAGCATCTGGGCTATGAGACCATCTATCGAGAGTCGGCCGAAGCGGCATTGAAGCTGCTTGAAACGGGTACAAAGATCGATCTCGTCTTCAGCGATATCGTCATGCCAGGAACCATCGATGGCGTCGGGCTTGCGAGAGAAATTCGGTCGCGGTATTCCAATTTGCCCGTAGCCCTTACGACCGGCTACAGCGATGCCACAAAAGCGGTTCCTCCAAGTTTAAGAATACTGCGTAAGCCGTTCGATACCGAGGCACTAAGAGACTTTATCCAGGATATTCTGCCTCCGAGATCAACGAGATCATCCGGTGTGCCTCTGGCGTCAAGCACGACTAACGCTTTGCACAGAAGTTGACCGGTCGCGTCATCGACGAGAGAGTAGGTCAGATGAAGAGAGGACTTTTACTTTCAATCCGATTCCCGTTTGCATCGGCCGATGCCTTGTCCATTTCCGGAATTTCATGACGCCACGCAGGCCGACCGCTAACCAGCGTGGAACTGGGGAGCCTGTTGGAAACGGATTCGTGGCTCGCCAGTCATCTGCAGCGCTTGCCTGCTCGTTCTGGCAATCCTTGTGTTCGCGGCTCGTCAGGTAGCGCCGATCGACGGCCGCGCGTTCGTGTCGATTGCGCGCCATCGGCAAAATAAACAGGGACGAAAACGCATCTATTGCGCTTCGCCAGCGAGCGCATCGTGAAGGGGCGTGAAAATGCAATCTATCGATTTTTTGGGATTCATGGCCGCCGCCGTGCTTGCCAGCTTTTGCATGACCAGCATTGTGGCGCTTCGAACGATAGCGATGGTCAGCAACGTACTGTTCATTTCTTACGGTCTGTTTGGGCACATTTATCCGGTATTCCTTCTTCACATCGTGTTGCTGCCGATAAACCTCGTAAAGCTTCGGCAGCTCCATATTTGCTTGCCGCAAACCGCAAGGCGCGCATAGTTATGAACCCTCAGTAATTCGCTGGACAATCGTTGCAGCTCTATTTGGCATTATTGTCTGGACTACCATTGGTCCCGCACGGCACGTCTGGCGGCCGAAAGCTGCGGCCAGGATCGCAGATCGCGTCAAGGCGGACGTTTCTACCCAATCGCCGGACCAGACGGGTCCCGCCAAGCCCATGTCAGAGCCGAAGCGGAAAGGAGAATGGGCACCCGTTTTTAAGCAGGATATTGTCGTTCAAAATGCGCGTCGTTGAAATTGCAAAACGATCGAAATGGCTGCACGGAATCCGCGGGGGGCATGACCTTATTCGGCTCTATGCCTCGGCTTGCAGCCGGCAACGACGGCTTGCGAGTCAAAAGCTGCGACGAAGACCGCTTCGGTTGATGCCGCGCACTCCCATGCCGCGGATATCGCCCACAGCGCACGCAAAATCGAGACCCTGACAGGAAAATCGGAAAGCCTATTGGTGGGTGACCTTCACCGCGTCGCGGCTCAAGCGTGTCCCCACCGTTCGCGCCCAGCGCGACCGGTTCAATCAGATCGAGCGGGAGCTTGCCGCGCACAAAGTTTCTCGAGTTCGAGTTCGCAAGCCTCTCCCTGCGTTTGCTTGGTACCTTGATCCAGCCCTCGCTTGTAAGTTCCTTCGCTGTGCGGCCAATGACTTGATCTGCGTGTCTTTCTGCGACACCTATGGTTTCAACAGATGCAAGGACGACGTCGGCCGGAGATGCCGGCACGGGCAGGCTTGAACAGAAGCGCGGTATGTTGGCTAATAGCGTCGTGATATGGACCGCGGCGCTCTCGGCGTGGCGGCGTCAGACTGCGTCGTCAGCCTTCGGCAGATTTGCACCTATCAATTGTTGAGAGGTCGTCCTGCCCTGGTGCTCGCAGCGCCATGCCGCTGGGCTCGCCCCGACGTGCAGCGAGAAAACCGCTTTAAATGGCTCTGGTCCGCCAACCCGCATATGGCTGCGATCCGCGCGATCGCGGTCGCGGATTCCAGTAACAGCGCCTTCGCCTTCTGCACCCAGTACTTTTGGAGCCATTTGGCAAATGTTCTAGATTTCGCTTCTCTAAAATCTATTGGCCTATAAATGTTCTGCACAACAACGTGCATATGCCGGAGTTCTCCGTGGGTGAACGGAGTTCCTGCAACACGGAAAACCATGTTCGCAATTCGCGTGCTAGGCTCCCGGCCGCCTAATTACAGGCCGTTTGGGAGGACGCAATGAAAACACATTACATAGTCGTGGTAGCTTTGCTCGCAGGCGTTGCAATTGGCTCCATGGCAGTTCAGGGCCTTCACGCCCAGGCCAAGCCGCCAGTTTACCTGATCACCGAAATCGACGTGACGAATCCTGACGCTTACGGAAACGAGTTTGCCCCGAAGGCCCAAGCGACCATCAGAGGGGCAGGCGCTAAGTTTATCGTCATCGGCGGCGCGGGCGGTGTCGGCGCGAAGCCAATCAACGCAGTTGAGGGCACACCGCCCAAGCGTGTTGCGATTCAACAATGGGAAAGCCTCGAAGCGATGAATAAATGGTACAAGAGCGCCGACTATCAGGAGGCGCTCAAGATTGGCCTAAAGTATGCGACCTTCCGCCGATACGCGGTTGAGGGGCAATAAGCCCACTCCTTGCTTTCGTATTCGAGAGCCGCCTCAGTTGGCGGCCTCTTTCGTTATTTTGCTCGCCACTTCGCGGCGCCGGCGCGGCGCTCTTCGCGCCTTGGAGGCATCCACCTCGGCGTCGAATTCTATCGATCTCAACACGCGCCGACGGATTTTAGCGGTTCGAAGCGAAGGCAATCTGGCGAGCGAGGAACCAACGCTGATAGCAAGAGTCGAGTCCCGGCTTTCGGTCCCAGCCCCCAAAGCCCAACCGAGAGAAAACCCTCCACCGGGTTGGCGACCTTCGGCGTTCTCCTATCTCCGACGCCGGGGTCGTTTGATCATCGCGCGCTTGGTTTCGCCGCGGTAGGCACCTCAATGCAGCGTCGCCTCGCGCCTTTTGGGAGCTTCTGGATATGGTCGCAGCGTCGTGCGACGTGGCGAGCAGCGGCCCGTCAGGCAGCTCGATCGGGTCGTCAAACTCGCGCCGCCAACCGCGCGACTTGGACGAGTTATCGCTCTGTGACTGGGTTTCCTGGAGTTATGATCTGAAGGTCGACAGGCGTCACCGAAATGGGGTGGCCTTCAGGCCCTTCGTATCGGGCTGCAAGATCCAGAAGGCGGCGCTTGATATGCGGATCATCGGCTCGCGCAGCCAGATCGCGCACAGCCTGCGCGCTGCTTCCTGAAACTCTCGTCCAACATAATCTGCCTCGAAACACAATGAACAGAAAGACCCATCCTAGGCCGGCCCCTGAACGGGAGAAACTGAATCCAGCAGAGGATCTGGAACCTAACGGTAATCGAGGAGGGGCTCGCAGGAACAAACAGGCACGCCAATAAACGCCGCCCGCTTAAATGTATCGCGGGCGGCGGCTTTCCAGCCCCGGGTAGGTGATGCAAAATCCCGGCGAGAAATACTCTGCACAGCCCGTGCCAAGGTTTTTGTCACGCTGTGGGACACGCGGGCAGTTAGTATACCCTTAAACCCTACAGAGTATATGTGCATCCATCACAGTTCCCGCGAGCTTCTGTGATTTGGAATGCAGGACGGTCCCGCACAGGCGCGCGGGACCGTTTTTGTTTGGGCACCCCCAAACCCGCGCGACGCACATCCGCAGCGTCATGGAACTACTCTTTCTAAAACGACGCGGCCTCGGCGGTACGCCCCAGCGGGCGGTAAAGGCCGGGGCGGCGATCCCTTATCGCGCGATACGCATTGGTCGGGTTTGGGGTGCGGCGTCGGCCAATATCCGCGCGACGACGATATGCTAGAACTGAAAACGCCAGGGGCAATTGCCATTCCGCACTAGCTCCAAAGGGCGTATCGGCACGAGGATGGGCACACCCAGAAGACAGTCGCCCGGCGACGCTGGCGCGAATCCAAACCTTAAAAGAAGGCCCCAGCGCGGGGGGACGATAGCGCTGAGGCCCAAGGCGTCATGGGCTGTTCAAACCCAGCGCTCAACGCTGGGCCGCGGGGCTCGTTCCTAAATAGAAATGGGTACATAGCGAGATAGCGATTTGCCATTCGGTCGCCCGACTTCTTTCTTGGGAAGCCCGCCGCCATATCCATTTGATGATGAACAACCGTTCATGGAACGGGTGCTGAGTTCAGGTCGTTAATTGCTAGGGCTGGGTCCGAGGAGGAGAGAGGAGAGTTATGAAGCACGCAATCATCGCACTTTCTACCGCCTGCATCATCGCTGCTGCCCCTGCCGCTTTTGCACAGGGCGTATCAAGCAAGACACCTGGTCACGAAATGCAGGCGAAGGGCTCCAAGAAGGGCAGCCCCGGCGCGTCCGGTTACGCTCCGGGACAAGAGATGCAGGCGAAGGGGTCAAAGAATGGGAAGCCCGGGGCTTCCGGCTATGCTCCTGGTCAGACCACAGGTTCAAGCTCCACAAGGTCCAGGTAAGAAACGGCGGCCCGCCGCTCGACCGCGGCGGGCTTTCGTTTGGGGCGATGCTCGGGCAGAGAGCGGTCAACTCGGGCCTTCACGGTCAACAGATGGTAGTGGGTCACTGACCCACTGCCTAGCGCGACGCGGGATATGAAAAAATCGATCTGTGATGGAAACATCGGCAGCGGTGTGTGGAATGAGCCTCGCTCCATCCCACGGGGCTGGCGGGTGAGATGGAGCGAGACCTGTGCGCAACGCATGGAGTCGTTGCCGTTCCAGTATTGTTTCTGATTCGAGGCAGGTTCGAGGCGGCGCAGGAACCAGAGGAACCGCACAACGGTCTGCCACTTTATCCTGGGTGCGTTTGGACGTTCATGGGAGATGATCGATGCGCCAATTATTGCTCGCCGTTGTCGGGTTTACTGATCGGAGTATCATCGTCACTAGCCCAGGGGCATATGGGCACTCCGCAGGAGCAACAGGCGTGCAGGCGCGACGCGCAGCGATTCTGCCGGCAACAGCTGGGCGATGACGGAGCGGTTCAACAATGTTTGCAGCAAAACCGCACGAAACTGAGCAAGAGTTGTCAGAAGGTATTTGAGAGCCACGGCATGTAGATTGGGCTCAGATGCTGCCGATCCTGGGCGATGCATCAGCGGGAGAGTCTGCGTTCAGACGCCAAACGACCGACGCATCTCAAGAGCAATCCCCTTGACGGCGTCGGTGTATCGACCGTGCTCAAAATGTTGGTCCCAGACGTAGAGAATAGCGACGACACCGATGGCGAGAATAATTCCCTTCATAAAAGCTCCCGATCGATCCGGCATGTTGCCGGTAGTAGCAAAAACAGCGGCACCTGGCCCCCAGAGGCGCTAGATGATGGAAACAATCCTACCGCGCGCGTGTTCGGCTACAATACGGAGAACTACTGCTGCAGCGCGCGCCGCAAAAACTTCAGAGCGGCCCCGACGGCGAGCAACCCCCGCTCCCTTTGCTCAAGTCGATGAACATCAAGCCTAAAGGCAGCGCGTCTTCTCGATCACCCAGCTGCCGTTCGGCGGTTTGTCGAGCGTATTCCGGAAGCGCCCGCGGCATCCGCGGGATGTCGTCGCCTTGCGCGGGCCTGTTGCAGCTTGGGCATGGCACGGCCGCAAGGTGCAGGCGTGCGGACCTGAACCTCGGCTGAGGTGTATGGAACTGAGAATCTATATAGGTCCATAGATCCTGGGCAGGGGCAAATTTGTTCTCGCTCGGAGAACTACAGAGTCGTCCGTGAAGAGCGGCTAAGCGATTGAGCTAGAATCGCATTTGTCGTTGTGGACTGTTTTGCGATTGCAGGGTTTTGATGCTTCGAGCATCGGAACCCTGCAATTTCATTTTCAGGATTCCGTCGAATCGCCAGTCATGATTCCGTCGTCGCATCGGAGGTGGCGATGCGACCGAAGAAGCACAGGACGACGGGATCGGGCGATCTGTTCCGGGCCAGGCTGGACCAGATCATCAATATGAAGCACGAGCTGGTTCAGCTCGCCGGCAAAGTCGATTGGGACTGGATCGACGGTGAGATCGCGCCGCTCTATAGCGAGAACGGTCGGCCAGGCATCGCGACCCGATTCATGATCGGGCTGCTGTTGCTCAAGCACATTTATGGCCTGTCCGATGAGGGGGTGTGCGAGCGCTGGGTCCACGACCCGTACTTCCAGTTCTTCACCGGCGAAGAGTTCTTTCAGCACGCCTTCCCGCACGAGCGCTCGGACCTGAGCCACTGGCGCAAACGGCTCGGCGACAAGCTGGAGCTGTTGCTGGCCGAGAGCTTGCGGGTGGCGCACGAGGCCGGCGCGTTACGCAGCCAGGACCTCAAGCGGGTCACGGTCGATACCACCGTGCAGCCGAAGGCGATCACCTTCCCGACCGATGCCAAGCTGCTGCACGCGGCGATCAAGGGGCTCAACCGCCTGGCGAGGAAGCACGGGGTCAAGCTGCGGCAGTCCTACCTTCGCATTGCCAAGACCGCGGCAATGATGGCGGGGCGCTACGCCCATGCCAAGCAATTCAAACGGCATCAGCGGCAGTTGCGCATCCTGCGTAGCCGGCTGGGCCGGATCATCCGCGATCTCCGCCGCAAGATCGAAGGTCAGGCTGTGATCGAGAACGCGTTCGCCCTCCCGCTCAGCCGGGCTTCGCAGATCCGCTCGCAGCAGCAACGCCAGCGCGGCTGGAAGCTCTATTCCTTCCACGCCCCGGAGGTGGAGTGCATCGGCAAGGGCAAAGCAGCCGCGCCTTACGAGTTCGGCGTCAAAGCCTCCATCGTCACCAACAACCGCCTGGCTCCTGGGGGCCTGTTCGTGCTGCACGCCACGGCGCTACCCGATAACCCGTACGACGGTCATACCTTGCAGGACGTCATTGACCGCACCGAGACACTCACCGGCTGCGCGATCGAGCGGGCCTATGTCGACAAGGGATACCGCGGTCACAACGCACAAAATCCCCGCCGAATCTTCATCTCTGGCCAGAAGCGCGGCGTCTTCGGTGTCATCAAGCGCGAGCTGCGCCGCCGCTCCGCCATCGAACCCATCATCGGACACCTGAAGACCGATGGTCACCTCGGCCGCTGCTACCTCAAAGGCCGCGCCGGCGATGCGGCTAACGTCATCCTCTCAGCCGTCGGCCACAACTTCCGCCGCATCATCGCCTGGCTAAGGGCTCTTTGGTGCCTGATCCTGACCACCCTCATCGCTGCCGCCAGCGACCGCTCTCCGCTTAATTCGGTTTCTTAACGGACGACTACAGACGAGCGGAACGTTAAGGAAACGTTGGCACAGGCTTCTCGGTAGTCCTGCCGAGAACATCCGCTAAGCGATGATTTCCATTCGACCAAGCGGCGGAACGGTCCCGGCGGGGGTTGGGGGGCTGACAGGCCGGGACCGCTCCAGGTCGGGAAGCCCGGCGGCGGGCACCCAACCGTTCTAACGGTTCCGGTTCGATTCAGGTTCCATGCGATGTTGAGCCCCGGTATTTGCGCGCTAACTGCACAGTGGCACGCTGTGGCTCATTGCAGCGAGTGAGTCGATTTCATCCATGAGCATTTCGAACGAACAACCCTGCCAAGACTGCGGCGTGCCAAGGCACATCGTGAAGACCGAGCTGCTAAACGACGACTACTTTCTGCGTGTGTGGCAATGCCCCAAATGTGGAAGCGTTGTCCGGCTGACTACTGAGAGCCGGACGAAAGACAGACTAACTTAATTCGTTATGGCAGGAGTCTCTCAACTGGGACAGCACCCGCCATGATGCAGCGCTTTCAGGAACGCAATCCGGGCGAACATGGCGGCGAGCTATTGCGCGTCGTGGGTGTGGAACGGACTTCCGCATCAGTAGAAACCCGCACTTATTCCGAGACCCAGATCCAGGCTGCAGATCGCGAGGCATGAGACGAGTAATCCAATGGCGGACAAAAACGCCACCGTCACGAAAGCGTTGTCGTCCTTGACGTCGCCCCGTCATGAACAGCCGATTTGGTTTCGACGATGAGCGTGGTCAAGGTTGCAATGATAAGGCAGCCGATCCTGATCGCCAGTCGCGAGAAGCCAAGTTCATAGTGCCCTATGAATCCAAGGCCAAACCCTGCAATGGATTGCGCGCGTCGAAGTAGCGCACTCTTTCGTCTGTATGAGCCAGGCGGATGCGAAGAATTGGGTAGTCATCGCAGAGAGATTTGCCGCTCGAATGAAGTGATTTGAGTTTGGTTTGAACCCTCTCGTCGGCAAAAAAGGTCTCGGCCTCGAGATGTCTTTTGGTGGCGATGGCTAGGATCGGCATTCAGTCTGCTCCAGACGGTGCGCCTATCGCTGCGCGGCATAGCGAAATACGGCAAGCACAGGTCGACGTCATGAAGCGGCGTCGAAGATCGCACCCCGAACCCGCAGCCGGCAACGGCGCAGCTACGGTCGGCGGGCTATTCTCGCGCGAGGACTTCACCTATGACCACGCAGGTGACGTGTACCGCTGCCCCAGCGGCAACGTACTCAACACGACGGGAACGCTGGTGCATGATGGCGCCACGATGCTTTACATGGCCAGAAAGCGCGATTGCGATCGGTGCGCACTGAAATCCCGGTGTTGCCCCAAGCAGCCTTCACGGAGGGGCCGCGCTCAATCTATGAGGGCGCTCGCGACATGGCCCGCCAGATCGCAGGGTCGCGGGAAGGAGGCGCCTCGTGTCGGCTCCGCAAAAAGATCGAGATGCTGTTCGCGCACCTCAAGCGCATTCTCAGGCTTGCAGATTCCGATGATCTCGCCCGGGTGTACCGATTTGATCTCGCCCAGGATTCCGAGATGATCTCGCCCACTATTCCAATTTGATGTCGCCCGGGGCGCGAGGCGTTCTGGCTGTCTGGTTTCTGGCATCGGCGAAGCCGCGAGGTCAACCTTGAATCACGGCTTGAAGTCTTCGTTGTCTGTTGCTGCATCTGCTGTGGGCATGTGGGCAACGCACTTCGCGTTGTCCAAGCGCAGCGGCATGTCCACAGCGCCACGGGTTCAGGCCTTCCGGCCGGGTTTGCGGGTTCGCCGCATGCTCTCGCCGTTGAGGTCGATGCGGTGGGCGTTGTGGACCAGGCGGTCGAGGACGGCGTCGGCGTAAGTGGGGTCGCCGATCAGCGCGTGCCATTGATCCACCGGGAGCTGGCTGGTGACGATGGTGGAGCGGCGACCGTAGCGGTCCTCGAGGATCTCCAGGAGGTCGTGGCGGGCCGTGGCATCGAGCGGTTCGAGGCCCCAGTCGTCGAGGATGAGCAGATCGACGCGGCCAAGCGCCCGCAGCAGACGGGAGTGGCGGCCGTCGCCGCGCGCCAAAGCGAGATCGGTGAACAGCCGGGGTGCGCGCTGATAGAGCACAGAGCGATTGTCGCGGCAGGCCTTGTTGCCGAGCGCCGAGGCGAGCCAGCTCTTGCCGACGCCGGAGGGCCCGCAGATCAAAAGGTTGACGTGGTCGTCGATCCATCCGCCTTCGACCAGCATCGTCAAGAGACTGCGGTCGAGGCCGCGCGGGGTGCGATAGTCGATGTCCTCGATGCAGGCCTGCTGGCGCAGCTTGGCGTATTGCAGCCGCTTCGACAGTCGCTTGTCGCGCCGCAATGACGCTTCGCGTTCGAGCAGGAGGGCAAGCCATTCGGCGTGGCCGAGGCTTGCGGCCTCGCCGCCGGCTTCGATGTCGGCAAAGGCCTTGGCCATGCCGTGAAGGCCGAGCGTGTGGAGTTGATCGAGAGTCGGATGATTGAGCAAGACGTGATCTCCTAGTTGTAGTAGCGCGGCCCGCGGATGTTGGGATGAAGGATCGGCGCGTCGTCCGCGGAGCGCTTGGGTGAAGGACGCCGATCGAGATTGTTGGCGAGGATCGACTTGACCGAGCCGTAGGTGCGTGCGCCGATGTCGATCGCCCGCGCGGCGGCGGCATCGAGCCGCTCGTGCCCGTAGGATCGGGCAAGCCGGATGATGCCGAGACAGGCGCGGAAACCCTGTTCCGGATGCGCGCGCTCGTCGAGGATCAGGTCGCAGAGCGCGGCGGTGGCCGGCCCGATCGAGGCTGCGTCCTTGCGGATACGCTCGATGGTCCAGCCGGCGTAGCGCCGATGACTGGAGGCCATGTGCTCCGGCACGGTCGTATGCTTGTGGTTGCCGCTCATGCGCTGATGCGCGGCGATCCGCTCGCCCTTGTGGAAAATCTCGACGGTGCGGGCGGTGAAGCGAACCTCGACCTCGACGCGGACGAAGCGATGCGGAACGCTGTAGTAATGCGCCTCGACCTCGACGTGATAATCGATGCTGACCCGGCAGATCCGCCACTCGGCGAACACGTAAGGGCTCTGCGGCAAGGCCTTTAGCGCGGGCCGGTCGATCTCCTCCAACAGCTTGCGGCGGGTGATGCCGAGCCGTCGGATCGGCCGCTCCTCGTTGAGCCGTATGAGCAGTTCGGCGATCGCCGCGTTGACCTCGGCGAGGCTGTGGAAGATGCGGTGGCGCAGCCGCCCAAGCAGCCAGCGCTCGACCATGAGGACCGCCTGCTCGACCTTCGCCTTGTCCCTCGGCCGTCGCGGTCTGGCCGGCAGAATGGCGATGCCGTAATGCGCCGCCATGTCGGCGTAGCTGCGGTTGATCTGCGGATCGTAGAGGCAGGCCTTGATCACTGCGGTTTTGGTGTTGTCCGGCACCAGCAGCGCCGGCACGCCACCGATCGCCTCGAAGGCGCCGACGTGGCCGCCGATCCAGTCGGCGAGCCCCTGCGTCCAGGTCGCCTGCGCGTAGGTGAAGCTCGATGCGCCGAGCACCGCGACGAAAATTTGCGCGGTGCGCCGCTCGCCGGTCAGCCGGTCGATCACGACCGGCACGCCGTCGCCGGCATAGTCGACGAACAGCTTGTCGCCGGCTGCATGCGACTGGCGCATCGTGACCGACAGCCGGCCTTCCCAGGTGCGGTAGAGTTCGCAGAAACGCGAATAGCGATACCCGCCGGGTTCGCCCGCGATGTACTCCTCCCACAGGATCGACAGCGTCACGTGCTTGCGCCGCAGCTCGCGGTGCACCGCCGCCCAGTCCGGCTCGGATTGCCGGCGATGGCCCCGCCGGGTGCCAGAACCGGCGCCGCCCCCCGCGAACAGCCGGGCCTCCAGGACAGGATCCGTCAGGTCATCGCTCAACGGCCAGGTCAAGCCCGCCGCCTCGAACCGGCGGATCGTCAAACGCACCGTCGACGGCGCCGTTCCCAACCGCCGCGCAATCTCACGGGTCGGCATCCCGGCCGACTTCAATCTGATCACATCGCGCACATGGCGCATCGCAAACCTCTCCGTCGGCATCCAGGTCCCCTTCGCAAAGCCGAAAGGCGGGACCGTAGCGGAGCCAGAAGAGGCCTCGTCACCCCCGGGCGACATCATCCCGGAATGGTGGGCGAGATCATCTCGGAATGGCGGGCGAGATCAAATCGGAACGGTGGGCGACATCATTCCGGAATGGTGGGCGACATCGAGCGGAATCAGCACTCAGGCTCGACCGTCTACGTTTACGAGGCCCAAACGGAGCCCGAGATGAGTTCATCCTCGCAGCCACCGCCCAGAGCCTTCGAAAGATGGCCAAGCTGATTCCGATGCCCACTCCGAGGCTCGCATAAGAACAGCCGGAGCCGTTCGCCTGCATCAGTACTCGTCATTGCGACGAATTACTTCCGGTCTTTTTCAACAAAATCGACCCTTTGCACAAGTGACCGGCTCACGGGTGGTCTGGTTTTGGAGGCAGACCGGAAGCGGCTCGGCCGGCGCGCGAACGACGCGATTGACCGTGCGCCCCGAGGGCGCGAACTACCAGTGAGGGAGGAACTCACCCGGATAATTGTCGATTGGTCCGGAAGCTGGCAGGCGGCTCGGCCGGGTAACTGGCTGGGTCGGAGCCCTGCGACGAAGGCAGCCGTGGGCTGCTGAGCGATCTGATGGGCCGTAACAAAAGTGAAGCCCGAGCAGGCCTCGAAAGTTCTAATGCGGATGCCGACCCTCCGGTCATTTGGGGAAGGCCGCACGTGTGGGGAAGCAATCGACACGCGCACCCACGCGATCCGCCGGGGTAGTGGGCACGGCACGTCGGAAGGGTAGTTCGCAGTTACAGGGGGAGACCCGTCGCGGACGAGGGTAGCGGCCTCAGCATCGCATCAGGCGGTGGTCACGGCGGGAGTCGGACGGGGCCATAGGAGCGTTGAGGCCGGGTAATGCCGGCGGAGCAAAGGGCCCCGACTTCTGGTGCGCTTTTGAAGATGGTGAGGTGAGGGTGATTGGTGATGAGCCTGACAACGCCTGATAAGATCCGGAGCCTTCAGAGAAAGCTCTACTGCAAAGCGAAGGCGGAGCCCACCTTCCGCTTCTATCTGCTCTACGACAAGATCTGTCGCGAGGACATCCTAGATCACGCCTATCGGCTTGCCCGCGTTAATGCGGGTGCACCAGGTGTGGACGGGATGACGTTTGCTCAGATCGAGAAGCAGGGCTTGGAAGCATGGTTGGCGGGCTTGCGCGCGGAACTGGTCTCGAAGACATACAGACCTGATCCGGTGCGGCGGGTGATGATCCCGAAAGCGAATGGTGGCGAGCGTCCGCTCGGCATTCCGACCATTCGTGATCGTGTGATTCAGACTGCCGCCAAGATCGTGATCGAACCGATCTTCGAGGCTGACTTCGAGGACAATGCCTACGGCTACCGGCCCGCTCGCGGGGCGGTGGACGCGGTCAAGGAAGTGCACCGGCATTTATGCCGGGGCTATGCCGACGTAGTTGATGCTGATTTGTCCAAGTACTTCGATACGATACCGCATTCCGAGCTGATGAAGTCAGTAGCCCGGCGTGTGGTGGATCGAAACGTCCTGTGCCTCATCAAGATGTGGCTGAGGGCGCCGATCGAGGAACGGGACGCGGACGGAGCCCGGAGTATGAGTGGCGGCAAGCGAAACACGCGTGGCACGCCGCAAGGCGGTGTCGCAAGTCCACTGCTGGCCAACATCTACATGAACCGGTTCCTGAAGCATTGGCGTTTGACTGGCTGCGGCGAGAGCTTCCAGGCTCACGTCGTCTCCTATGCCGACGACTTCGTTATCCTCAGCCGCGGTCGTGCGGCGGAGGCACTAGCGTGGACGAAGGTGGTGATGACCAAGCTCGGGTTGACGATCAACGAGGCGAAAACTTCGTTGAGAAACGCCCGACAGGAACGCTTCGACTTCCTCGGCTACTCGTTCGGCGCGCATCGGTTTGAGGCGAACGGGAATTGGTATCTGGGTGCAAGCCCGTCCAAGAAGAGTGTGCAACGGCTCAAGACAAGAATCGGCGACCTTCTGGTGCCGAGCAATATCGATCCATGGCCGGAAGTATGTGACAAGCTGAACAGGTCTCTGCGAGGCTGGTCCAACTACTTTGGCTACGGCTCGCGGAGCAAGGCATACCGCAGCGTCGACCAATACGTCTTTGAACGATTGCGCAGGTTCCTCGCGCGAAGGCACAAGGTGCAAGGGCGCGGCAATCGCCGATTCACATTCGATGTTATTCATCGAGAACTCGGCGTTCTGTGCCTCCAACGCCTGCCCCGAGCGGACCCCGTCGTCTGGCTCGCGGTGAAGCCAGTTGGAAAGCCGGATGCCGGAAATCGGCTCGTCCGGTTTTGATGAGCGGGGATGGGAAACGGGGCGTTGGCCATTGGCCCCAAGCTACCGCGCCCATCCTCGACTCTACCAAGGCGGACTTCGGCGCGTCCGAACGAAAATCTGGCTCGAGCCCGATGTACGAAGTCACGCGTACTTTCACGGAGGCTGGATGGCCACGCGCGCCCGTCTCATCCGGACCTCGTCCTTGTCCACCGTGATCTGGATCGCGGCGGGCAGGCGGCGTTTGGGCGTCGTCCCGACGGCTCCTCAAGTATTCGTGCCGGACGAGCCTATTGGACGCATGAAATCATTGGGAGGGGATAATGGTCGGCGTCGTCCCGGTCACCGAGTTGGTAACGATACGATTATTTCCATAACTCTGCGTGGGTCCGCTGATCCCCGTGCTGTTCGAAAGGACCCCCGAAGCGGACATTGTGGTGTTTCCGGAAGATGCTATACCCGTGGAGTTGAATGATATTTGCGACGTGTTGATATCGATGACCGAGCCAGGGTCACCCTCAATGCCCGCGACACTGTTGCCCGCGAACATCGAATTCTTGATCATGACGCGCCCGCCGCTGCTGACTGCAACGCCGTAGAGGTTGTTCGTCGATCTGACGTTATCAAGATCGACGCCGATAGTACCGCTCGCAGCCACGATAACAATCCCTGGCCCCGAAACGCCGGTGACGCTGGTGTTGTTGATCGTCAGCACACCGGGCCCGCTTCGCTTATCCCTGATTCCAGGAAAACCTCCGGAGTTGTTAGAAACGAATACGTTTTCAAGAAAAACGTTACTCGCGGCGATTATGTCGATCAGCGGAAGGTTCACGCCAAAACCATTCACGCCGAGATTTCGAAGCCTGACTATCTTGGAGGGGGCATTGATCGTAATCAATTGCACATTATCGCCACCACCTCCCGCAGCACAGTCAATCGTTACCGATATCGTTATCGCGAAGAATCCGAAAAAGCCCGCGTCTAAACATGTAATAGCACCCCCATCGAGCGTTTTGGCAGGGCTCCTGAAATGGACCCGCAGGGTACCGTTGGACCGTTACAGGCGTTGGCGTCACTCCCTGAGTGAGACACGAACGTGAAAGGACTTTGGGCTTCTGCTTCTGTGCTCCATCGGATGCTGAATAGAGCCGCTGTCAGAACGATGGCAATCAACTTGAATATGCGCTTCATGGAAATGCTCTCTTTGGTGGCAGATGGAACGGCGTGGGTCCAGTCTTCAAGTCTGTCGCTTGCCTGCATTTTCGATCAGTTGTCGAACCAGGCGCGTCCTCCCGTCGATCCTGTGACCGGGCGACGCGGGTCAATTTGGGGCGAGGCGATTTGGGGCGGAGCGATGAATGGGACACGATTTGGTGCTGCGAAGTTCGCGGGCGTGACGTTTTGCGGTACCGCGGTTCCTTGCGGGATCGTTTGTGGCGAACCCTCGACAGCGGTGGATCGCAACAGCAGTATCTCTGACCTGCCGCCCATCTCGAACCGTGCAGCGCTTCGGGTGACGGAACGCAACGTCCAGCCCTCGAGTGAGTCACCTACAGGCAGCCTCACGATCTTGTCGGATCGCTTGTCACGAAAAATGCCGCTTCGCATGGATGGACCGACCACGGTGCCGATCAGCATGAGAGACGGAGGGGCTGGTTGCTGTCGCGGCACTGGCGCAGCAGGTGGCGGCAACGTTACAGCTGCAATCACGGGCGGGGCCGGCGGGCGACGGGATGCCGAAAATATTGGCCTCGCTCGAGTGGCAGAAAGATTTTCTAGAGAAATAGCCCAAACCGGATTGCCTAAACGCGCATGATCAGGATCGACGGCCGCGACGCCGCCGGAGGGGCTGCGTTCGCGCGAATTGAATACGGGAAAATTCGACGAAGTGCCTGCCGCCAACGCAGTCACTGTCCCAAGGACGACTGTGTAGATCAGCAAAGTCAGCAAAAAGTCCGGACTGCGCGCAAGCATAGCAAAAAAAACGCCTTGAAAGCCGCAAAGCCAAATGGGAATTCGACCCTGACTTGCGTGGTCTGTCAAGGCGGGAATATCTGCAAGTAATGCTCTGCACGGGTCTGGGAGTTAGTGCGTCGCGTCTGTTGCTGCGAGTCGCTCGCCTCGATCTACAACGGGTTTACCGAAGGCTTCGACGCGCCGAATATGAAGGTGGCCCAGGCGATGCCCACCGAGCGACGTGTCTGGAGACCAACCTTAAAACCGCGAAGGCGCATCGCCCGACCGTGCTGCCGACAACGCTCACCCGCGCCGAAGCGGTGATCGAGCGATTCTGATCACTTCCGCTTGGCCCCATCGCACCGGTTAGCAGATGGCCGCTTTAGCGCCGCTTGTGGGTGTTGAGCGGACGGTCAACCAATATGGCCGAACGGTCGTGATTTACGAGTCCCCTGGTGACGTGAGGCTGCGTGTCGGGTGAATGCTTCGCCGGTCGGGCTGCTGGGCGGATGCCCTTGGATGATGACGCCACTCGATCATCGACGATTGCGACCTCGTCAACGCTCGGGAGCGGGCTGCTGATCAGCGGCTTCTCTCTGCGTCACGCGCCTGTTCGGTAGCCGCGACGATGGCTTCGCGTGTCTTCCTATCTCTGATTTCCCTAAAGGCTCGCAAGAGCCTCAACGCAACTCCTCTCATGAGGGCTCCATTTCTTTCTCCTCTCCCATAACTTATACTGCGAGGAGTGCGACGTTGGATCATAAAGTCAGAAGGTCTCTCGACTTAACGTTAAGTCGGGACACCGGGAAATCCCGGATTGCGGTTCATTCCAAAAAGGGATCGATCTCCCCCGTTGCAGGCAGTGCTTAGAGACTGAGGCGAACGATGGTAAAGGTTTTGCTGTTGCTCGTCGGACTCGCGATCCTCTTGGTCAGTTTACGGCAGATGTTTCTGATGTTTCGGGACGGTTCATTTCGCGCTCGCGGCAACCGGCTGCTTGCACGCAGCGCGCACCCCATCATCTTCTGGATGAATTTAGTTGGGCTCGTTCTTTTCGGCGTTGTCGGTGCGTTGATTTGTTGGCAATTGCTTACGTGAGAGGGCACCTTGCATGCTCAAAGACGGCACTTACGCGGCGTGGTTCAAGACCGCGCTCGGTGAAGGCACCGGCATCGCCCATGTCGCGGACGGGAAAATCTGGGGTGGCGATAGCATCATGAGCTACAGCGGCTCTTGCGAGACCGACGGGGATCGGTTCACGGCCATCGTCACGCTCAAGAGACACTCCGAAGGCCATGCAATGATCTTCGGCGCCGATGATCTCACGCTGCGGCTTGAGGGAGCGTTTATTGGCAAGATCGGTACTTACGTCGGGACGGCAGAGCAGGTGCCGGGGGTGCTCCTAGAAGGAACGCTTATTTTCAGCGAACAGCAGTCGCCAGCGCCAAGCGAGCCAGCGCCGCCGTTCAATCGTAACAGACTGCCCAAGCTACCGAGGGGGCGCCGGACACGCTGAACGCGCCTCGTCCGGCTATGCGTGGTTGGAAATCGTGCAAGCTGCGTCGGCAAAAAAGTCTCGGCCTCGAGGTGTCTTTTGGCGGCGATGGCTAGGATCGGCATTCAGTCTGCTCCAGACGGTGCGCCTATCGCTGCGCGGCATACCGAAATACGGCAAGCACAGGTCGACGTCATGAAGCGGCGTCGGAGATCGCACCGAACCCGCAGCCGACAATGGCTCGGCTACGGTCGGCGGGCTTTCTTGCGCGTTCCTATTGCGTCACACCAGATGCGAACGCTGGTTCAGCAAGACGGCAGGTCGTCACAACGAACGCGGTCTTGCTGCATTGCCATTCACCTCCGAGAGCAGCACTCGAGGTGGAGTGGGGGGCCAGCATGACTAACAGAAGAGCTGCCCCAGCAAGCGAGTTTACGATCACAAGCGTGCGCGCTTTGCGAGATAATGCAGTGATGGAATTCGACATGACCGAAATCCTCTCTGGTTGAATGACCGAGAGGCTACGCCGGATATATTTCCAGCCTGCTTCTTGCGTCCCGAAATATGGTTTCGCGCGCGGTTCATGTCGCACAGGCGGCGGCTGAACCGCTAGTCCCAATAAGATACGCCGCCGGGCTGGAAATTCGCTGTCCCGGCGGCGCCCTGCTTCAAACTGAGCCCTGCAATCCTCAGCACCATCGAATTAGCAAAGCCGATGCCAAAGCGTCGGTCCACTAGCGAACACGGGCGGCAGTGGCGGGCCGCGTCCGTCCAAATTTTGACTGGAACTACTGGCCGCTTACATGCCAATCGCGAGGTCGACGCCATATCGCGCGCAGGCAAGAGAGATCGCCAGGCCGACGAGACTGAACAGAACGACAATAGCTAACGGCGAGACCGGACGCGAAGTGGCGAGAGCGGTAGCCGGCTTTGAAAGTGCGATCATCTGAAATCTCCCAGGGTCAGCAATGGTGGAGACGATAGGGGTTTGGCGTTACCGGCCGATTTCGTAATCTGTTTCAATTTGATTTCTTCCGAGCGCTGGCGGCGAGCCTTAAAAAACTTACGCAGCCAGAGGCCCAGATCGGCCGATCGGCGAAGATGAGCTTTGTGCAAGACTTGATCGAGATCCTGGAATTGAATGCCCTTGTCTTCCTGCATGGCCTTGCTCCGGGATGCTGAGTGAAAGCAAACAGCGCTCAGTGCCACTCTACCAAACGAGCGGCGGCCTTCCTGGGATGGGCTGGTTTGGGCTGCCCGGCGACAGTCCAAACAGCGCCGTCAAAATGGCGGTTGTGATCGGGCGTTGCTTCGAGCTCGTCATGGTTCAGTGCGAAGGTTCAAGCTTCCGCATTTCCTGCAAGCGAGCCAGGCAATAGTCCCGATACAAGGCGTTGATGAAATCCAACATGACCTAATCCCCTCTGGTCCGATGAGGGAACGCTAGGTCGGGTTTGTTTCCGGCCTGCTTCGTGCGCCCCGGAAAATGGTTTCGCGAGCGGCTCGCGTGGGGTTGCTCATCATGAAAGCCGTCCTCAATGAGCCTGCGGATCGCCTCGGAGCGTGTGCGGCTTGTTCGCCTGGGTTGTAGACCACGCATCGACCGTGTGCTGCAGTTCTTTCTAGTCATGTCGCGGGGTGGATATCGGACGCCTGCGCCCGCCAACGACAACGACTTGGCGCTGATGGGTGTGTCAGGGGCAGTCGCTCACAACCGGGAGAGAAGCTCCGCCTTCTTAGCTGCAAATTCTTCCGATGAGAGAATGCCCTTTTTCTCTAATTCGGCCAGCCGCTCGATTTTCGCGAAAAGGTCCGTTTCTTGGCTAGTGTCGGGCCGATACGGCTCGCTGGCAGGCGCTACCCGCGGTTCCGGAGCCTTGGTTTGCATTCCGTCCACCGAGACGACCGGCAGAGCTGAGACACTAACCGTCCCGTGCTGGCTGGTAAGGGTGAGCGAGCCGCCGCGCCCCTGCTGCTGAGAGACGCCGCTGATCTGGTGATCTAGCGTGTCGTAGACGGTCACGTGTCCATTCAGCTCTACTGCCAATCGATGCGGTTGGTTGAAATAGGCATAGCGGACTTGGTTCTGCGCGCCAGTTCCGTTTGGGAATCCTAGTTCCACTGGCCACCATTGACCCGAAGCTCGGCCGGGTGTCTCTGGTACGAATAGGCTGACCGAATCTCGTATCCAAGACGTCGTGGCCACCCTCATGCTGCCCGCCACCCTGCCTCTGTGATTGTGACTGAAAGCTCGCGGGGAATGGTACGAAGGGTTGCATGGCCAAGAGTTGTGATAGCTCCGTACACAAGCCGTCAACCTTCGCCTTGAGGCCGTGATTGAACATGTCGCCGACCATTGTCATGCCGCCCGGCATCCACTGCCCAGCACCACCCAGTTCGCGATGGTCAAACTGCGCCATCGTGCCTTTGCTGTTCAGGAGGGCCTGCAACAACGTCATCACCGCGTCGACACTGACTCCGTAGCGCTGCGCCAGATCGTTTATCTTCTGCAAACCTTGGTCGGTTAGTCGGGGCAAGCAGTTGCTCCTTAGAGTCTGGAAGATATGACCAGCCGCACATAATAGAAACCGAGTCCGCTATCGATGCAAGAACGGACATGACGCGGTCTTTGCGCCGTGTCGCGGTTTGACCCAACTGAGACATTCTGGCCGTCATGGACGCCGCCCATTTGGTTTGTCGAATAGTATCGATAGCCGGTCCGAAATAGACATGCCGGATCACCATCGGTCAGGGAGATACAATCTATTTCTCATTCAGGCGCCGTAGGTTCCTGTTGCCACCCACAAGCCAACGAGCACCATGGCTGCGCCTGCCATCCGAGCAATCAGCTGCCCATTGGGAGCGATCTTCTCGATAAGCACATAGACCGCAAGCCCAGCAATCCACACTAGATTCATGACTCCACCGGCGAACAACAATGCCATCAGGAACCAGCAGCAACCAAGACAATAGACGCCGTGCCTCCAACCAAGACGGAATGCGCCAGCGGCGCCCGGTCTAAAGTGCTGCGCAAGATATTGGGCGGGAGATCGGCAATGTTCCAGGCATACAGTCTTCAGCGGCGTGAGCTGATAGAGGCCGGCTGCTATTAGCAGTGCGGCGGTAAAGATGGGATTGATGCTCCACATCGTCATCTGATGAATGAGAGCAACGCGCTCCAGACCCCACTGCAGCCCTGTAGCGGCCCCACTGAATGCGGCCCACGACAAAAGATAGCCGAGCACAAAGACAAATGTCGGTACGGCGCCAGCTGGCAGCTTTCCTTGGCGCTGTTCGTGGCGATACGCGTGGCCATAGAGCAGGATCGTGGGAGTCGCGCTCGGGATCATCATGGCAATCATCATGATCCACCACATGAAAAACATGACGAGCGCATAGCTGGGCGACCAAATTTCGACACTCGCCATGTATAAAGGTGGTGGAAAGCGCCAGGTTGTCATGGAATAGGCGCTCATGCCCGTGCCAGAACCGATCGCCACCCACCACCATGCAAGCGCCGTGATGAGCAGCAGACCAGCGAGCACGAGCAGTCTCTCGCGACGCAGCAATGCCTCGGTGACAGTCGTATCCCGTGCCACGGTCGACTACACAGCGCGGTTCTTTACGACCCCGTGGTTATTCAAATGTAGGCGCGCGAATTGACCGTAGCTGTCCTTCAATTTCAGCTGGATCTTTCCTTGCGTTGTTGCCGTCCCGCTTCCCATCTCGGCGATTTCGTACTCAAAACCATGCGGGATATCGATGCGTGCACGATGCTCAGCGCCGGTCACGGGGTTCTTGATCGGTTCGCCAACGCACTCAGCGACACCAGCTACGACGAACCTGCCTTTGCGGGCGTCGACGTCGACATCAAACTCAATCGGCGCAAAAATTGGGTCATAGGCTTCCGTCAAGGTAGACGCAAAGACAGCGAACACTGTGGCGAATGGATCGGTATCTTGCCCCGACATAATTTTGAGGATCGCCTCGCGTTGGGCGGGGCTCGCACGTTCGTCGACGAAAGGTTGGGCCTTGCCGTTGCCCTCGTGAATGGCTTTGGGCCACTGGAAAACACCACCGAAGCGTAGACCGTCAAGCTTGACGTCGCCGTAGTGTCCTTCGGTGATCTCATTGCACACGACGGCTTCGCATTTGCCGAAAGTCGGATAAGCGTTGAACTGGCAAGGACAACCGTATGCGCAATTGCAGTTCGCCAACTCGATAGTACGGATTTCCCAAGGCGTCATGAGTGATCTCCGTTTGCAATGACAGGCATCGCCCGCCGATGATCAAAATGGATTCTTAACGACCTAAGTAAGGTAGAGTACCAGGAAACCTCTGGCAAAGCGATGACCATATGGAGGAAATGGACCCGTATGGTACATTTGAGACGTTCCGCGATGTCCGCCGTCCGGTCGCTATTGGGGGAGAAGCGGACCTAACCCGGACATCGCATTTCGGTCGCGAATGACCCAACTGAGACATTGGCGCGTCGCCGGGATACTCTCGCTACAGCTATTCGGCTCATAGGAGAGCCGTCGTTGCCAAGCTGCCGGCCGGTAACTACGGTCGATGAGCACAGACCCACATACGATTGGCGGCTCTGGCCAGATAGAAAATGTACGGAGGAAAAGAAGCGCATGAAGGATTTGGCTGGACGGACCGCGTTCGTCACGGGCGCCGCATCGGGTATCGGACTGGGGATCGCCACCGCGCTGTCGCAGGCAGGGGTGAAGGTCATGCTCTGCGATATCGAGGAGGAGGCGCTGGCAAAAGCGGTATCGGGCTTGAAGCTCAGCAACGCCGATGTTGATGGCGTGAGAGCCGACGTCTCACTCAAGGCAGAGTTACGGGCGACCGCGGACGCCACCGTCGCGCGCTATGGCAAGGTCCACATTCTCGTCAACAATGCCGGCGTCGGCGGCGGCAGCGGCTACGGCCGATGGACCGATGCAAGCTGGAATTGGGTTATCGGCGTCAATTTGATGTCGGTGATCTGGGGGATCGAGATTTTTGGCCCTCTCATTGAAGCGCATGGCGAGGGAGGACAGATCGTTTCCACTGCATCCGTCGCCGGGCTGATTGCAGGACCAGGAGGAAGTACTGCGTACAACGTGACCAAATATGGCGTCGTGGCGCTATCCGAGGGATTGCGGGGGGTCCTTGCGCCTCGCGGGATCGGGGTATCCGTTCTGTGTCCGGGCATTATCCGGACGCAAATCATGAATTCACGGCGCAATCTCCCTGAGCGGTTCGCCGGCGCTGTTGAAAGCCCGCCGGCGGAAGGACCCATCGCCGAGTTTGTCAAAGCGTTGAGCGAACGGATATCCAGGGGTGTCGATCCGCTCTATGTCGGCGAACTGGTTCGGGAAGGCATCGAAAACGACTGGCCCTACATTTTCACCGATACTGAACACGAGCCAATCATCGACAACCGCTTCGCTGCCATAAAGCAAGGCTTCGATCGCATCCGCGGGCGACAGCCCAGGCATTAAGCGCACGCCAATGTGAACGCTGCGCGAGCAGTCGTCTCAAAATGCGCGTCGCCACTTGGCGTCGGAACGACCGCTCATGGACCCAACTCGGACATCCGTTTTGTCGAGGACGCTCGCGATCGGCTTTCTTTCCTCGCCTGAAAATTATCCCTATTCACCGTCACCGATAAGTGTTTCATTTGAAACTGCCGCAAGGCGTTTGTGTTTTTCCAATAGGAGATTTCAATGAAGTACATCTCGCACTGGAAATTACCGCCAAGCACGATCAATGCTGCAATCAAACAATTTCTTGAGACGGGTGGAGCACCTCCTGATGGTGTAAAAATGCTCGGCCGTTGGCACGGCATGAATGGTCAAGGATTTGCGATCTTCGAGAGCAATGACGCGAAGGCGATGTACGGATGGTATGCGCAATGGGCAGTTGTGATGGAGCTTACCATCACCCCCTGTGTTGAAGATGGAGAGGCAGGGCCGATTTTGGCCGCGATGGCCCAACGCTAACTTCGCACTGAAAATGCCTAACCAATAGAAGCGGGGCATTTGCCTCTCGGTTGGACCGTATGCCTTCGGCATTTCCACCCTCTCTGTGGCCGCTTTAATGAGCGGCCTCCTTTTTATCCGGACTATACCTACAAACTTCGCTTGTTGGCCCATCGCACCGGTTAACAGATGTCCGCTTTAGCGCCGCTTGGGGGCGTTGAGCGGACGGTCAACCAATATGACCGAACGGTCGTGATTTACGAGTCCCCTGGTGACGCGAGGCTGCGTGTCGGGTGAGTGCTTCGCCGGTCGGGCTGCTGAGCGGGTGCCCTGGATGATGACGCCACTCGGTCATCGCCGATTGCGACCTCGTCAACGCTCGGGAGGCCGCAACGTCGAAGTGATGTGGCTGCTCGCCCGGCTTGCGCCCGATCACAAAACGATTGCCGATTTCCGCAAGGACAATGGTCCCGGCATCAAAAAAGTCTGCGCGCGCTTCGTCGAGGTGTGCCGCAAGATGGGATTGCTCGCGACGGCCAGCGTCGCCATCGACGGCAGTAAATTCAAAGCCGTCAATAATCGCGATAAGAACTTCACGCGCGGCAAAGTCGAGCGGCGGCGCACGCAATTGGAGGAGAGTGTCGCGCGCTATCTCGCTCAGCTCGATACCGCCGACCGGCAGGAGCCGTCGGAAACGCTGGAATTAAAAAAGACGCGGATCAAAGAACGGCTTGAAAATCTGACCGTTGAAATGGCGAAACTCGCAGCCATTGAAAAACAGGTCCTGGCATCGCCCGATCAGCAGATATCGTTCACCGATCCCGACAGCCGTTCGATGGCCACGAGCGGCCGTGGTTCCGGTGTCGTCGGCTACAACGTGCAGACGGCGGTCGATACAGAAAACCATCTGATCGTCGCGCACGAGGTGACAACAAGCGGCTCAGACCGGTCGCAACTTGCAAACATGGCCCGGCAAGCCAAGGCCGTTCTTGGGGTCGACACGCTCGATGTTGTCGCCGATCGCGGCTACTTCAAGGGCGAAGAAATCCTGGCATGCGAGCAATCTGGCATCACGGTGACGTTGCCCAAGCCGATGACGTCGGGCGCGAAGGCTTGGGGGCGCTTCGGCAAACAGGACTTTGCTTATCTGCCAGACGGGGATGCTTATCGCTGCCCGGCCGGTGATAAACTCAAATATTACTATACCAACGAGGAAGATGGCCAGAAGCTGCGCAACTATTGGACGAACGCCTGCAAAACCTGTCCACTCAAATCGAAGTGCGTGCCGAACCCGCGACGCCGTATCAAGCGATGGGTGCACGAGGGCGTCCTCGAACGCGCGCAGGCGCGGCTCGACAAGAATCCAAACGCCATGCGCACACGCCGCGAGACCGTCGAGCATCCGTTCGGCACACTGAAGATGCGCATGGGCGCGACGCACTTCTTGTGCGTGACGCTGCCGAAAGTTGCGACCGAGATGGCACTGTGCGTGCTCGGCTACAATCTGACACGCGTGCTGAACATCGTCGGGATGAAACCGCTGCTGGCGGCGGTGAGGGCGTGATACGGGCGCTGGCGCGCCCCGTTGCGGTTCATAGGGCGCGATGTTGCGTCAGGATGAGTTCTGGTCGACCGGCCGTAAAATCTGCCCGAATTGATCGGATTGCGGTAGCCTGAGTTCGACCGCGCCGGTCCGTGCCATGCAACAGCGTGACCAAGACCCAACCCGGACCTTGCATCACAGGTTCCTGCGAATCTCCGCGGCCACTCCTGGACGTACCCATGGGGGGCCCCCAAACGGAGGGATTAGGTCATGGCTATTGTACAATTTACACGCTTCAAGAGCGGCAAACCTGAGGAAATGATCAAGACCGCCAAGCAGGCGAAGGCAATCTTCGAAAAGCACGGTGCTGAATTTCTTCGGCTTTCCCGGTTTCACACGGGTATGTGGGCCGGGGAGTTTCTTATCTCTACGCGCTATTCCAGTTGGGAAGTATACGGAAAGGTACAGGAGGCAGTGGCAAAGGACGAAGCATTCGCAAAGCTGTACGCGCACACAGCTACCTTTGCCGAATTGACGGGCGGTAACATCGCGGTCGGCATCGATCTCTGAGGCTCCCGCTGAGAGTTGCAGGCGGTGCTTTCGAGTATTGAGGTTTTGTGAGCCGCTCTGCGGATCATCGAGGAGTACGCGAACGACCTGCGGGAGATCATCCACAAGCTCCGTCAATGGCTGCAAGCATAGCGGACATCAAATCGAAAAAAGCCCTGGCTCGATTGGCCGGGGCTTTTCGTTGAGCGCGCCTGTCGCCCCGGGACTTTCTATTCTAAGGCCGGTTTTCCCGCTCGTAGCGGTTCGCCTCCTGCGCCGTCATCACGCGCGAACGTGACGTGGCGGGAGCCATGGCTGGCAGTGCCGGTACAACCGATTTGCTGCCGCTCGGCCCTATAATCAGCACATCGATGCCCTCCGGCGTGACCTTCATTGCGAAGTCGTAATCATCGAGGAGACGTACAATAATCCGGTGCAGCGACCCGTTGAAGTTTCCGGTCATCGGCTTGGCGAGTGCATCGCCGGTACGATAACGCATATTGAAATTGGCCTGCAGCACATCGAGCACATGTCGGAGCGGCACCGCACCTACCTCGATGTGGACAGCGTCCGGTTTCCCTTCCACTCGCACCTGAGCGTGCGCGACAATACCCCATCCCAGCATCCCAAAGGCGGTCGCTGGCACGACCAGGCGGCGGAGGAATGTGTACGATCGAGACTGCGGGGCTTTTCCACAGCAGCCGCTATGCAAAAGCCCGCTGGCATAGCCAGTGGGTTTGCGATCGTCTGTTTCGTGTTCAATGATGATCGTGTTCGTTTTTGGCAAGACCTTCCACCCGATCGATGATCTTGCGAGCCCGGCGAATCAACTCTTCCTGATGCTCATCAACCCGCTGATTTTCGAAGGCGGCCGCAGTGAGCACTTTCTTCATCTCGGCGGCCAGTTCGTCGCGATCCTCAGCAATGTCGCCGATGATCTTCAGATATTTGCCGTAAACTGTATCGTCTGCAAGGATCGAGCGGTTGGCAAGAACGAGGCTGTTCATCCCCACCGAACCGAGTGGCGCGTTGAGCTGCTTGTAGAGCTGGGCGAGTTCGACGAAGTTCTCGCTCTGCAGGGAATGAGGCAGCGCGTGATCATCGAGGAACTCGACCAGGACGCGGCCGTCATGGGTGTAGTCATCCTTCAGGCGGACCAGCAGGAGCAGGGTCGGGCGGATGTCGGTGTGGTCGGAGAACACCTCGTCATTGCGGCCAAGATGCTGCACGCCGGGTCCCACCAGTCCCAACCAGGTGCGGGTAATTTCCTGCTGCACGTCGCCGTGGTTCCACGCAAAGCCAGGATTTTCTACCACGCATGCCGGCGGCTGCGAGCAATCCGAGGTATTGCCGGCAGTCTGGTTGAAGTAGTCGGGATTACCGAACATGGTAAACGTCGGCGTGCGCAGCGGGTCTGGCGTGACCATGTGCAAGAGGCCCATTTCAGCCCGATCGGCCAGGAAGACGTTGATCTTTTCCTTATTGCCCGTGATCGGGTTCGTCACCTGCAGCGCATCCACATCGTGCTCCATCGTGCGCGTCGTCGGATCGGTCTGCCCGAGATTGCCGTGAATATAGAAGTTGGGCGCATCATCGAAGTGAATATCAAACGGGGTCGTGTTGCCACGCTGGCTCGCCAACAGTCGATCGAGGAAGGTGGTGACCTCGCCGATCTTCGCGTAGGTGCACGGCACATGAATGCCGTCGCAATTGGCCGGGCTCGGCGGACCGCCGGCGAAGTGGTCGTTCTCGTCCGCCGTCACGATGAATAAGGTGTTGTCTTTGGTGATGCCGTCCTTCGCAAGGCGGGTAAAGAATTTGGCGAACGCCGAATCATAAGCCTGGAGCTGCGCGACATACCCGGCTTCACCTGGACCGAAGGCACCGAAGGCAGCGTGGTTGTCATGTGCGTCGGCGATGTAGGCATAGACCACCGGCACGCCCGCTTCGAGCATCGTTGCGATATATCCGAGGGTCTGTGACGCCGAGGGACTAAAGCCGGGGAAGCCAACATTGCCCTTCCCGTCCGAAATTGGGTTACCGTCTAGATCTTTAATGACCAGCGAGGAGCTATTGATCACCGGAGCAACATACTTGTTGCCGAATAACGCCGGGAAACTGTTGTAGCCATTGGGCTCGTCCGGAAGAGCGTCAGTCACCGCATGGGTCGAGGCGGCGCAAAGTAGACTGTCCTTCGCACAATGGATGGCGATGCCCTCGAAATCGGCGACAGCCATATTGTGATTGCTCGCTGCTTCCGCGGCCTCAGGCGAGTTCGAGCCGAAGACGGTGCTGATGTCGGAGCTTACGTTCTCGAGCTCGATATTCGCCGTCGAGAATGCACCAACATCACAGCCGGCTCGGGTGAAGGGAACCCATGGCGCGGGAGCGATCTTGCCGTGCTCATTGACCATTTGCGGCGTGCCATCGGGGCCCGGGTCGGTCCAATATACGAACGAGGAGCTGAAGCCGACCGTACCGCCCGCTTTGAAGAAGCCGTAGCTGTTTGATACCGGCTGACCGTGCCTATCGCCATAGACGCCGGTCAGTGTTGTGACAATATCATCGGCCGTATGCGAAATCAGTGGCGTGTGGTGATTGCCGCTGACCGTGCCGTTGTTCTGCAGGAAATTGAGCAAGTTAGGCATCTGCTCAAGATCCGATGGAACATTCGGATTGTCGCGCCGCAGATGCACGTTGTCGAACTGAATATGTATGATGTGTTTGATTTTGCTAGTGCTTGCCTGCAGGCTGCATGCCGCCTGGGCGGGGGCGGATTGTCCCGCCAGCAGCACGGAGCCGAACAGCAAAGAAGTTGCAACGCCAACATTGCGCTTGAGACGCATGGCCTTCTCCCTGAATGTCAATGAGTTCGGATTTAAGGATCGCGTGTATGTAAAATATTGCCTGACTCATGACGTTCGATTGACAAGCGGGCGAACGCAGAATGACGATTGTGATTCCCGTCCGAGGTGCGACCAACGATCAGCCGGCCGTCTGCCGCCGGGGCGCCCCCGAAATAGATGATCATTTTCCGATAACCCGATTAGCGGGCGCAGATTGAATCCTTTGCGTGGGAGATGTCTGCTTCTGGCGTGCGCCGTGAAAAGGCGGCGCTTTCCAGTGGGTGCAAGCCCCACCCGGCAACCGCTCCAGCCGGAAGCAACCGGAGCAGTCATGGAGGTAACGAAGTGGCTGAAGCCTCTGGTTAGCGTGTCACGATATACGGTGACAGCGCGAGTAAGCTGAGACTGTCTCTCGACTTAACGTTAAGTCGGGACACCGGGAAATCCCGGATTGCGGTTCATTCCAAAAAGGGATCCATCTCCTGGTTGCAGGGAGCGCTTAGAGACTGAGGCGAACAGTGGTCAAGGTCTTGCTTTTACTCAGCGGGCTCGCGATCCTCTTGGTCAGCGCTGGGCAGATGTTCCTGATGTTTCGCGACGGCTCATTCCGTGCTCGCGGCAATCGGCTGATTGCACGCAGCGCGCACCCCATCATCTTCTGGAGGAATTTAGTTGGGCTCGTTCTGTTCGGAGTTGTTGGCGCTGCGTTGATTTGTCGGCAGTTGCTTACTTGAGAGGGCACCTCGCATGCTCAAAGACGGCACTTACGCGGCTTGGTTCAAGACCGCGCTCGGTGAAGGCACCGGCATCGCCCATGTTGCTGACGGGAAAATCTGGGGTCGCGATAGCATCATGAGCTACAGCGGCTCGTGCGAGACCGACGGGGATCGGTTCACGGCCATTGTCACGCTCAAGAGACACTCTGAAGGTCATGCAACGATCTTCGGCGTCGATGATCTCACGCTGCGGCTTGAGGGAACGTTCATTGGCAAGATCGGTACTTACGTTGGGACGGCAGAGCAGGTGCCGGGGGTGCTCCTAGAAGGAACGCTCATTTTCAGTGAACAGCGCTCGCCAGCGCCAAGCGAGCCAGCGCCGCGGCTCAATCCTAACAGACTTCCCAAGCTACCGAAGGGGCGCCGGACACGCTGAACGCGCCTCGTCTGGCTATGCGGGGTTGGGAAATCATGCACGCTGCGGATGACGCGCTCTACACCTTTTAAGGTCTATCGAATTCCTACGGCATATCAGCCCGGTTGTTTGGCGTCTGCGTTGTCGTCAGGCGCTGTGCGGCTTTCTGCCATCGCTTCGACCGCCTCGACGACATGAAGCCTTACCGCTCGGTCCTTGATCGCGCGAAATGCGCGTAGCAGCCGAAATATTTCCGCCGCGTCTTTGGCGAGTTCTTCCTTCGACAAGATTACCCCTCAACCCAGGGACTTGGGTGGTCCCAAGGCCACGGAAAATGAACCTAGCGGTCGTTGGCGCTGCTTCAATACCGGGGAATTGCGGGCTAACTAATCTGCGCCGATAGATTACCCGAAAATTCTGCGTGACCCGAGCTGGCCTGAGGCCGCCAACTGGGGGCGGCCTTACTTATCCAGACCCAAGGTCCTGCTGGTTCTCAAATTGACGAAATGCAGATTTGTACAGACTGGCAATTGACGGAGCGACGGCAGTCAAGACGAGCCCTCGATGGTGCGCTGGATGAGAATTCTGAGAGCGGTATGGAGCTGAGAATTTATAGGTCCATAGATTCCGAGGAGGGGGCGGGCTTGTTCTTGCTCGGAGAACTACGGACGAGCAGAACTTTAATGAAACGTTGGGGATAGGAGAGAGCGTTAGCGAAACTCAAGCGCGATTTGATGCGCTGGGGGAGTCGAGAACAATTACGGAGTCTTCTCGGCAGGACTACCGAGAGCATCCCCCAAGCGATGGCTTCCGTTCGCCTGAGGGGAACGGTCCCGGCGGGGTTAAGGGCTGGTAGGCCAGGATCGCTCCAGGTCAGACACCCCAGCGCCGGGCACCCGACCGATCCGACGGTTCATAGCCCGGAAAACGAAACGGCCCCAGCGCGGGGCTGAACCGCCGAGGCCGTCTCATTTACCGAGTCTGCAGTTCCATGACGCTACGCCACGGTTCCGCTGCCTTCAAATAAAATCGATTGTGCGTCGCGAGCGTCGCAGCGCGTGACACAAAGCCATGTGGCGGCAGGGATCGCTCAATCTCCCGTAGTCATACGGGGCCCAAAGTCATGAACCTTTATCGCATGTCGTGCGTACTCATAAAGGTCAGGATTTTGCAATCACCTTCCTGGGGCTAGAGCCGATGCCGTCCGCGCGTATTTCAAGCGGACGGCATTGTGCTTTGGGATCATCACCGCAGCGGAGGCCAACTCGCGCATGACCGATGCTGGCCCCAATGCTGACAGACCAATCAGACAACAGCCGCGCGTACTGCCGAGTCGTCAGGCCGCGGTCGGGTCCAGGATCTGGTGAGGTCTGGCAGGTACCGGCCAGCTTAAGATCGTGCTTCCTAGATCGACGCGCCGTTCTTCGAACAAGCGGACGACATTTTCAAAGACCGGATGTGGGAATGCCCGTTTTGATTTCCATTCGCAGCCTACCTTCGGAACAATCTAGAGTTCGATCATAAACTCGTTCGTTCTTGGCCCTTCGCTTCGCTGCCACGCAGCAACTGCGTCGCCGTTGTCACTCAAGCCCACCCCAGTTCCTTTAGTGCCATACCCGAATTCCAAATCTTCGTCATGTGGCTGATCTTGTCGCCAGTGAATTGCATCACGTAGACATAATCCGAAGCCGTCTTCTTGCCGGTCGGTTCACACGGACCGCCAACACCCGTATGAGTACCCGAAAAGACAGCGTAGGCAGCGACGTTGTTTCGTTCAGCATCGGTGGCGAAGGATTTCACCTCGTAGCCGCCGTCCGGCATAATCGTCATCAACCCCTTCATCCAATCCGCGTATTCCGCAAGAGTTCTAATACTCGCGAGCGGTTCGGCCTGAGCGGCGAAGGTCGCATTTGGGGCACAATACGTCTTGCAGACATCCCAACCCTTTCCAGTCTCGCAAGCGGCAAAGAAATCGTTGGCAATTGCAGTGATCGGCAACATGGGCGGCTCCTCTACAGGTTTCTGAAAAATAGCCAGGTGAACACCTCAATTATCACACTTTGTCGGCGAGACGGCAATTGGGGTGGACCCAGAGATATTCCGGCGACCGGTCGCACGCCGAATATTGGCTTGTGATCCCGAATGCGAAGTGCCGGTTGGCCCCTACGACGTCCGATCACGGCAACAAACTGGAAGCTGCCGGCGGACTGTCAAAACCGCACTTTTGACCCTACCCGGACATTGGCCCTAGCCCGACCGCAGCCTGCCGTGCTTTGATCAACTCGTTTGAGTTTCGATTTTGGGATCGGATTTTGGCTCAAGAACGGGTGGAACGGCGCCTGGCGGCTGTGTTGGCGGCGGATGTCGCCGGCTTCTCGCGCCTGTCTGGCACGGACGAGGAGGGAGTGCTGGCGCGGCTGCGAGCGCTGCGTGCCGAAGTCATCAATCCCGAGGTGGTCGCGCAAAATGGCCGCGTGTTCAAGCACACTGGAGACGGCTTTCTCGCTGAATTTCGGAGCGTTGTCGCGGCAACCCGGTGCGCGCTCGAAATCCAGCGCACGTCCGAGATGCGCAACGCAAGCCTTTCCTCCGATCAGCGGCTCGATCTCAGGATCGGTATCCATCTGGGTGACATTGTCGCAGAGGCCGACGGTGATCTGATGGGCGACGGCATTAACCTCGCCGCCCGTATCGAGGGCGTCGCGGCGGTGGGCGGCATTTCGCTTTCTCAGGCCGCATATGAGCAGGTTCGCGACCGGCTGGACGTTTTCTTTACAGACCGCGGGGAAGTGCTGCTGAAGAATATAGCGCGTCCCGTGCGCCTCTTTGACGTGGCAAACCTCGGGGCCGCGCCCGCGCGCGCGGCCGAAGTGCCCAAGACGCTCGCCCTTCCCGACAAACCGTCGATCGCGGTGCTGCCATTCCAAAACATGAGCGACGATAGTGAGCAGGATTACTTTTGTGACGGCATGGTCGAGGACATCATCACGGGGCTGTCACGGATTAAATGGCTGTTCGTGATCGCGCGAAATTCGAGCTTCATCTACAAGGGCGGCGCGGTTGATGTGAAGCGGGTGGGACGAGAGCTTGGCGTGCGATATGTGTTGGAAGGCAGCGTGCGCAGGGCCGGTAATCGCATTCGCCTGACCGCGCAATTGATCGAGGCCGAGACCGGCGTTCACCTCTGGGCCGACCGCTTCGATCGTCTGATCGAGGATATCTTCGCCTTGCAGGATGAAATCACGATGAGCATTGTCGGCGCCATCGAGCCGAACCTACGTAAGGTGGAGATCGCACGGGCCACGCGGAAGCGTCCCGAGAGTCTGGACGCCTATGATTTGGTGTTGCGGGCCTTGCCATTCACCTACAGTCACCTCGTGGAAGATGCGCAAAGGGCGATCCCTCTGCTTGAGAAGGCAATCGAGCTCGAGCCCAACTATGCAGCCTCACACGCGTTGCTGGCCTGGTGCTACCATTCCCTCTTCCGCCTGGCACTTCGACAAGAAGATTGTCGAGCGGCTATTTATCACGCTCGCGAGGCGGTGGCTGGTGGCGCCGACGATGCAACGGCGCTCGGCATTGCAGGATTCGTCATTTCCCTTGACGAGCATGACCACGGAACGGCTCGCAGCCTTTTCGACCGTGCGCTGATGCTGAGCAGTTGCAATATATTTGCGCTCCATTGCAGTGCCCTCGTCCTGTCTTTTTTGGGGGAGACGGCACGGGCGATCGAGTGCGCACAGCGGGCGCTTCGTCTGAGCCCCTTTGATTCCATGAACTATCTGTCCTTCAACGCCCTGGCGATATCCTACCTTCACAGCGGCCTGAACCAGAAGGCACGTGACGCGGCGCGCAGCTCGGTTGCGTTGAACCCGCGCTTTAGCATTTGTCACCTGTTCTTGGCGGCGGCGCTGGTGCGTATCGGGCACCACGAGGAAGCGAGGAGCGAGGCGCGAGAAGTGCTCACTCTCGATCCGACATTCACCATCGATCGTTTTTTAGCGACGGTCGGAATCGAGCCAGCGGTGTTCCTCCCCTTAGCCGACGCTTGGCGCGCAGCCGGGCTTCCGGAGAGATGAAAGCGCGCAGACCCGCTACATCCTCGACACCATGCGAGGGCTGCAACTGTTCAAGGAAACGTCGCTGGCGGATCACCTGGCAATCGTTCTCTGCAACAAAGTAAGGGACATCCTCGAGCCGCCACCGCCGCCACCGAGGCCCAGGCGGGCCTACACGAAGCGGAAGCCGAAAGCGGCCGCCAACTGAGGCGGCCTTTATATTCCAAAAGAATGCCTCATTTGAGCCGCCATGCGCTCGACGGCATCAGTGTATTGGCCGTGAGCGAATTGCTGATCGGCTATGTAGAGGGTCACAGTAACGCCCATGGCTATGAACAGCCCTTTCACTCCATATGCTCCGTTACGGACGAGGCGGCTCTAATCGCCGTGATAATTCCGGAACTCTGCTTGGGGCGTCTGTCCGCGTGGGCTCCTGCAATCGGCTCGGTTCTGTAGCTCTGTTTGAGCGTATCATCCAGGCCGCAAGACGAGCGTAGCCGCGTCGCAACGCAGGTATGAACCACTCATGGTCGCCCTGATCCATATGCGAAAGATTATTCCAGCCAACGTTTAAGGAATTGTTGCGAGCCAAGGTCGCACCGTTCTCTTACGGGCAGGCACTTCTTGCACATATCACGGACATTTGCGGGGCGATCAATTTTGGCGAGGAACGAACCGGGGACAGTGGCGAATCCACGAAGCGCGCGTCAGCCGACATGGGTTCATTGGCTACTCCACGCGCTTTGGGGTGGTTGATAGCCGCCGTTATTCCACACACTCGTCGGTGCGGCGCGTCGCGTGGCGTCATTGTTCCACCAGCTATTAGGAACCTGACTCGGCCTGCTCTGCTGGATGGACAGCCTTTGCTCGACGGTTCCAGCGGCTGCCCCCTGGCTGCGCATCCGGCGTGCACGTTGGTTCTTCGCAATTAGCTCCGGGCTGTCGAGGATCTCCCCTTTTGGTCCGTAAACGTGTTCGATGTCACCGGTGATGACTTTCACCTGGGCAAAGGAGGGCGTAGCCAAGCCCATGGCGGCGACAATCAAGAAAGCCAGCTTCTTTGTCATGATCCGGGCTCCCGTCGGGGCGAGGAGTTAAGTCTCCTGGCATAATATAGTTGGCGGGAGCGCCCCCAGTAGGGACCATCGCCTTGCGATCCGGTAGCGCTTGACGGCCTGTTCCGCGGTGCCCGCTCAACCGGTTTTCCGTGGTTCAGTGCCCGAAGCATGGCTATGCGGGCGAACATGATCCATGCGGGCTCGCGCTCTGCGGCACGGATCAAGTGCTCAATGACGATGGGATGATGCCGGACGCAATCGCCTCGATTTCTGAGGCGCTGCGCGATCTGACGGGGACTGTCTGAGCCTGATCTACGATCGATCCAAAAGCCCGCAGGTTCACGCCGGCGGGCCCCATAAATCTTTGTGCAGCCATTTGTGATCTGGCACAGGTGAATTCTAAAAATTACAACAAAATCAATGAATTCTGGCGGAGGGGGTGTCCGCTCAGAGATGCTGCGGCGTGGCATTGATCTTTCCGCGCTGGGCAGCGGCAAAACGATCTTTGGTTCGTTCGGCACCGTCACTGGCGCGGTGACGGCGTCCCTGATCAATTGCAAACTCAATGCCTCGGTGACGGTCGGCGGCAATCCGACCACGCAGGCAGGGTCCTATTTCGTCCACAATTGCGATAGCGGCGCCACAAATACCCGCAACGAAGTCTACGCCTTTGAAGGGACCGAGACCACGGAACTGACGATGGTGCGCGGCGGCGGCGCCAGCGATGGCACAACGGCGGCTGCCCGCAAGATCGTCACCACGGCCAATGCCAAGTTCAAGGATCCCTATTCGGCGTCGCCGATCGCGATCTGGAACGAGACGGTCGGATCGTCGATCACGATGACACTATTCGGCATCTGGGGCGGCGGCCCAGTACCGAACAACGACGACTTCTGGATCGAGGCCGATTATCTCGGTTCATCGTCGCAACCGATTTCGTCGCGGGCGACCTCGAGCAAGTCGGATCCGCTGGCCGCCGGCTCGGCGTTGTCGTCAAACTCGTCGAGCTGGGGCGGCTCGACCACCGCGTTCAAGACCTCGGTGACTATCACGCCGCAACTGAAGGGCTATATCTACGTGACGCCGAAAATGGCTAAGGCATCGACCACGCTCTATGTCGATCCGAAACTGATGGTGGCGTGATGGGTCAATTTCGAGACCAGCTGGCCTTGTGGTGAACCTAGCGCACCGGACGGTGCTTTTTCTACCGCCCGTATTTTTACGGGTCGCTTGCACTCGGTGGACGCTCGATCGCACGCAGTTCAGCATATCGGGGAAAAAGGGGCCAACGAGACGTGACCCCGTGCTATCAAATTCGCGAGCGCGTTCCTTTAGACATGGTTGCGCGGGGCACGAACGGAGAAGTCTCCGGCAGAGCGGGCCCCAAGGCGATTGAATATCTGATTTTTGAGGCGAACTCGATGGCTGCCGAATTCATTGACTATTACGAAGTCCTGGAAATCAGCCCGAATGCCAATCGGGACACCATTGAGCGAATATTTCGCTACTTCGCTCAACGCTACCATCCCGACAATCAGGAGACCGGTGATCGTGACCGCTTCGAAATCATCATCGAAGCTCATCGAACGCTCGCCGATCCGGCCAGGCGCGCGCAATATGACCTTGAGCACAGGAATCACGCGGCTGGGCGAAGTCGATTGGTTGAGGAGTTTCGCAACGGCAAAGTCATCGAGCATGGCGTCGAGCTTCAAAACAAGCTTCTGTCGATTCTGTGGTTGAGATGCCGACAGAATGTCCGCGAACCGGGTGTCGGCGATGTCGAACTTGAGCGATTGCTGGGATGTCCACTCGAACACCTCGAATTCCATCTTTGGTATCTCAAGGGAAAGGGCTGGATACGAAAGACCGAGGACGGCTTGCTGGCGATCACTGTGGAGGGCGTGGATCAAGCCAACTCCCAACAGCATCATCGTCGCACCGGGAATGGTTTGTTGACCGACCAGACGCCCCCTCAATAAGCGTAGGCACCCGACTATCTCAATTCGCGGCAAGTCGTGCTCCGCCTTGGGGAGTTTTCTGGATATAGGTCGCGGAGTCGTGCAGTGTGACGAGCCCGCGACCGTCCGGCAACTCTATCGGGTCACCAGCCCGGCGTCAGGGCCGACCAGTTCATCCAGTCGCGCGCTCAGATCCGGCGGGTGATTGGCGCATGACGCTAAACTTCCTGAGCTCGCGGAGGATTAGCCTCGGCTTCCTTTGATCGCGCTTCAGCCGTCGTTCGCCATCGGGCATTCGGGTTGAAGCGTCCAGCCCGAAAAATCATAGCTCTCGTGCCACGAGTGGACAACAACTCTGCATTGCTGACATCGGAATTTGCCAGAACGCTCTATGGATACATGGCGCTGCGTGGCTTTATATATTGCGCCGCATCTGGGACAGGAAAAGTAGACGATCAGATCTCGCATTGCGAAGCCCATGTTCGACTAGGTCCCATCCGCCTGTCGTCGTTTCATCAATGGTCCGGCCACAACGCTTCAGCCCATGCCACAAGCTAACGGCCTGCGCGCATGCCGCAACTTGACTCGGGTATTAAGCTTGATGTCAGCGATGCAGGTTAAATCTGGAACCTCCGACGACATCCACCACCCGATTAACCCATGCCGCCGACCGGCCCTCGACGTCCCAGGAGTAAGTTTGGTCGGACGTCGGCGCCACGCTTGCCACAGGCACCACAGACGAAGCGCGGCTCGACAGTCAGATAGGCTCACGTCGTCCGCCCAGCGATCTGCCATGAGCGCGACCGAGTGGCTGCACTGGTAATCCGCGCAGTAGACCAGCACGCCACGCACGCCCATGGAGCGCATTTCGCCGAAGGTGATCTTCTGAGGCCGCATGCCCTGTGAGAGCGCCGGCCGATCGCGCGCGCAAATTATCGATCCCTTGAGGCTCGGAACGGCGCCGAGCTACTGCGCATCGTGGGTGTGTGTTGAGGGGCTCGATATGATTAGCGTGCTGGCGCGGGCCGCGGTTGCGGCGGTTGCGGCTTTTTTGCTTGCGGCTGCGCGGTTGGTTGTTGAGCCGAGGGCTGTACCGGCTTTTGCGTCGGAGCGACGGCAGTCGGCCGCCGTGGAGGCGCTGGTATTTCGGGCCTCACTCTAGGCTCCGCAGTATTGGCAATGACGCGGGCCAGTTGTTCTTGGCTCGCATTGAGCCGCTCTGCGATAGTCTCACTTTGGAGCGTCATTTGGGTCTGGGTCGCCTTTAGCTGGTCGAGAATATTATCGTTTTTGCGAGCGACGTCTTCCTGGTTCGTCTTCAACTGCTGGGCCATATTCGCACTGTCGCGAGCCAATTGTTCTTGTCCCGCTCTCAGCTGGTCGAGCGCTTGCCGCAAGGTTGCGACATCGCGCGCGATGGATTGGAGTTGCTCCGCCAGTTCGGAAGACTGAACGGTGATGGTCGGATTGACGACTTGCGGCGCAGCCTGAGCCAAAGGTGCTGGGTCTAAGGGGGCTGTCTTTGCCGCCGTATGGCCGGAGGACGACCACCACCACGCTGCGACACCAATGCAGGCCACTAACAGAGAGGCGACGAAGCCACGGAGCGCCCATCCGCCGGTCGATGAATTGTTGCCAGGGCGGTGAAAAGTCCTCTTGCTGGTCGGCGGGTTGGACGGACTGATGCCCGCTTCGCTCATCAAGTTCGAAAGCTGCTCCTCCAGCCGCGCGATCTGTTCATCCTCGAGTTTGTCGTCCGTCGTGGAATTCATTTGGTACTCCGCCCCAAAGTCCCATGTCGCTCGATCAGGCGTCTACGCTATGTCGATCTGACATTCAACGGAACGGATTTCGGTCCCCGATTGGCGCAGCCTCTGGCGGGATTTCGATGGACTTCCTCCGGATGGGCATTCCCGGAACATAGGCAGTGGGCGCGGGCTTGGCGAATCCGGGGAAGCGTCAAAAAGGGACCGGAATTGTGAACCAGTTCACAATTGTGACGCGCGATAGCTGCTAACTCCCGTATGCTGGGGGATTTCAGGGGCCCAGTCACAGGCGCCGTCGGGACAGCTCATTTCGAGCCCGGCGGCGTAGCTTTCTGGGGGAGGCCCCCCAAAAACTACCGACGGCGTCGTCAGCAGTTATTCGCGCAAGGATGTTGCCGAAAGAGCAGGAGTTCTTCGAGCGCCAGCACGTCTCGGGAAATGATTGCAGCACATCAGGCGAACAAGTCCTTTCCTGCCTGCGCCATCCGCGTGAACGTTCCGCTCTCATGCACCGGCTCGAGCCAGCCCTGATCGATCGCATGTTTAAGGCCGGCGCTGTATTCCGCTAGCGTAGCCTTGGCTCTTCGGACAGGAACGGAACGTTCAATTTCTCGATGTAGATCCTGCCATCTTGGATAGGTTCGAAGGCGCGGGCGTGCTCCATCAATCGGCGCGCGGCCTTTTCAGGTTCAGCGTAAGGGCGATCGCCAACGTATTTTTTCATCCTCGCCCGATACCGTGATTCTACGCGTGGAGTGAACGCCGGTCGCCCCGCTTAACGCGCATCCGGCAACTTGATTGGAACGTGCTGCGCTTTGCTTCTCACCTTGGGTGCTCCATCCGGGTACCTGGCCGGTTCGGAGTCGTCTGTGTGGCAAATTAGGTTTTCCAGAATCAAAATAAACTTCTCGGCAAGCACGGGGTGGTCCCTCCATTGCTAATGCCTGTCATCTATACGTCACATTCGGACCACGTTTTGTGAACTAGGCAACACCTAAAGCTAATTATGCAGCCCGTAGTTCTACTTAGGACTCTGGGGGCGCGATGATCGCGCTTCAGCCGTCGCTCGCCCATCGGGGCAATTCGGATTGAAGCGTCCAGCCCGAAATCATAGCTCTCGTGCCACGGGTGGATATCAACCCTTGTTGGCCATCAGACACCCGATCGCCCATGCCGCCGGCCGGGCCTTTGACGTCCAAGGAGTAGTTTGGCCTAACGTCGGCGCCACGCCGCAAGCGGCGCAGACGAAGCGCGGCTCGACGTCGGATATCGGTCGAGCTACAAAGAACGAACTTCGTTCCTCTTCCAATTTTATGTCCCCATAAATGTTCTGCGTGTGCCGCGAGCACCCCCAGAGGCTTGCCCGGGCCAGGATGAGTCATTCCGACGGAAGAGGCGCGACCGGGGAATCTTTAGATTGGGAAATTGACTGTAACCAAAGCGATGATCGTCATCGCCAACAGCGCGCCGCCGAACCAAAGCCACTGTTGAGACGCTGTTTCAGGCTCCAGCTCGTTCATTCCTTCTTCGCTTTCAGTTGCGACAGGCTCGCGGCCAACCGCGCACGAAATCTCGCGATATCTCGAAGTAGCTCATCGCGCTCCGGCTGCGGTGCAAGCTTGCGCGCGGCGGACTCTAATTGCACTGCCATTTCTGCGAGCTGCTCCAAGCCAACGACCGTCATTTCTTCACCTTCAGCCGATCTCAACCGACCGCCGGAACGACGCCTAATCATTGCTTCTCTGCGGGGGCGCTGACGCCGCTGGGCGGTGCAGGTGGGGGTGCAGGCTCCGGAGTTTCCGCCGCGGGTGCCGCAGCAATGCAGTCACCCGCCCAGATCTTGGTGCCCCTGACAGTGCCGACTAATTTGCAGCCCATCGGCGCTTGCGGCCTGACCTGAGCGTGCGGTTTTCTAGCCCCTTTCGGTAGAGGAGCTTGAGCAAGCGCGCTGGTCGCAAAGAGCAGCGCGATAAGTCCGATTAGCGGCTTCATGGTCCATCCCCTTCGCCTTCAGCCCCCAATCTGGACCTGGGCATCATTTCTTTCCAGCGCGATCGACGCGCACAGCCTGAAACTCTGCTGGCCCCTTGACCAGCCGGCGCTTGCGTGCGGCCTTTTCCTCCGGCGCCGCGGCGGGATCGATCAGGCGGTCGACCGTCTTTCCAGCCAGCTCCTTCGCCCGCTCGGCTGAAGCCGCTGCGGTTGGTGTTACTGATGCGGACTTGCCGAGCCCGATCTCTACGAGTCTGCGGAGGGCGTCGGATCGCCCCATGTCATTTGAGGCAGCCCAAGCGTCGACGTCATCCAGGACATCCGGCGGAAGCCGAACCGCTGTGACTGGATAGCTTCCACCGACTTTCTTCGGCCGCCCACGGCCTATTTTTTTGTTTACAGAAATTGGCTTTTTCATGAATTATTGTTTACAATAATTCTGCTTGAAAAGCAAAGTATTTCCACAACAAGGGAGCCGAACCATGTCTGATACCCGCCTGAAGGTGGTCCAGTGTGACCCACCCGACTTGTTCGACTTGGGGCCGCTCGTCTGCGATGCCGCCGGACTGTCAGCCGCACTCGCCATGGCGATCCAAGGCGTCGATACGCTTGCAATGGATGACGAGCACCAAAGGCGCGCTCTGGAATATCTAGCCAGCGAAGCAATGTACGCGGCAGAGAAGGCGCGCGAGCTCTGGTGTGAGATCATCGAGGCCAGAGGGATCGATCATGCCGCACAAAATTGAGGCTTGGCATAAACGCCAAGCATTGTTGCTGGCGGGTCAATTGCCAGAAAGCACGTCCGACGTCCGGATGGTCATCCAGGCGGTTATAGAGCTTCTGGATGTGTTCGCCGCGTCCACGGGCACCGTGACTGATACGCTCGTCGCGACCGTGCTGGCGTTCAAGGGAGGCCCCCCGGTCGCATGACCCGCGACTGAAAGGGAAGGGCCCGCCGGTTCACAGCCGGCGGGTTTTTTCTTGCTTTCGATGATCGGGTGTCGTGGGATAGAAGTCTTACAATTGTTTGGGAGACGACGACCGTGGCGACAGGGACCGTGAAGTGGTTCAATCCGTCAAAGGGGTTTGGGTTTATTCAACCCGACAACGGCGGCAAGGATGTATTCGTGCATATTTCGGCCGTTGAAAAAGCCGGCCTCAGTACCCTTAACGAAGGCGCTAAGGTGAGCTTTGAAGAGAGGGAGAACCGTGGCAAAACGTCCGCGGAGAATCTAAGAGTGGGCTGAGACAATTCGATTGTCTGCCGAACCCTTTTTGTGCCCGCCGGTTCCAGCCCGGCGAGCTTTTTGCGTGCACTATCGCGTCGCACCTGATTCGAGCATGGTCTCGGCCAGACGGCACGTCGTTAAAACAAACGCCGTCTTACTGCATTGCCATTCACTGCCAAGCGCAGCACTTGAAACGGGCTGGGGAGCAGCTATCGCTAGCAGGAGAGCCGCACCGGCCAGCAAATTTACGGTCACGAGAGTGCGTGCGTTACGAGACAAGGCGTTGATGAAATTCGACATGACCGAAATCCTCTCTGGTCCAATAGTGAGAGGCTAGGCCGGATTTGTTTCCAGCCCGCTTCGTGCGCCCCGGAAAATGGTTTCGCGAGCGGCTCATGTCACACAGGCCGCGTCCGACTACCTCGTTCTGTCGGCAATCCATAAACCTAGTGGTTCATCACAGTGATTTTGACGTTTTGATACCGAGCCATTCGAGGATCGGCAAGTTTTCGGGTGGCAGGAGAATCTCGATGCTTCGGGGAACGCCGGGCTGACGGCGAATGAAACCGTTTCGTTCGAGGGTGACGATCATTTGGTGGACTGACGGCGGGCTGACGCGGAAATGGCGCTGAATGTCGGCTTCGGCGGGCGGCTTTCCGAACATGTACGAATAGGTATGGATGAAAGCGAGGTAGTGACCCTGCTTCTCGGTTAAGCGCGCGCCTGATTTTTGACTCATGGATCGATTCGTCCCGGCCTCCGACAAGGAGGCAAAGCATGAATGTACGTTATCGGGTGTGCGCCGTGAAAAGGCGGCGCTTTCCAGTGGGTGCAAGTCCCACCCGGCAACCGCTCCAGCCGGAAGCAACCGGAGCAGTCATGGAGGTAACGAAATGGCTGAAGCCTCTGGTTAGCGTGTCACGATATACGGTGACAGCGCGAGTGTGCAGGCCGTAACGCGAGTAAACGCCGAGCAAGCCTCGAAAAGGACGATGCGCAGGCCGACCCGACAACCCTTTCGGGGAAGGCTGATACGGCTGGGTGAATGAGCGAAGCAGTACGCCCAGCCGCTGCGCCGGGGTAGTGGCGACAGCATGTACACAAGGAAAGCGTACGCAACACGGGAGACCCCAGGACGTGGTCAGGGATGATCAACCGGATGCCCGTGAGGGACAGGCCGGGCGCCCTGGGGAGACGGAGAGGTTCGCAGTACCGCTGAAGCCGGGTAATGCCGGGGGAGGGAAGGGACCTCAGTTCAAGACGAACGCAAGACGTAGTGAGGGACCTGGAGATTGGGCAACCTATCAACTCCGAAAAGTGTTCAGAAGCTGCAGACGGCGTTGCACGCGAAAGCGAAGGCAGAAGCCGGCTATCGCTTCTATGCCTTGTACGACAAGATCAGCCGCGAGGACATCCTGGCCCATGCCTATGCCCAGTGCCGCTCCAACAAGGGCGCACCGGGCGTGGATGGGCAAGATTTTGCGGGCATCGACGCGTATGGGGTGCAGCGGTGGCTTGGCGAACTGGCGCTTGCGCTCAGGCAGGAGACTTACCGACCGGACCCCATCAGAAGAGTGTTCATCCCGAAGGCCAACGGCAAACTCAGGCCGCTGGGCATCTCAACCCTGCGGGATCGGGTCTGCATGACAGCAGTGATGCTGGTGCTGGAACCGATCTTTGAAGCCGACCTTCCACCAGAGCAGTACGCTTACCGTCCCGGGCGCAATGCCCAACAGGCGGTGGTCGAAGTGGAAGCGCGGCTGTTCCGAAGCCACCCGGAAGTCGTTGACGCCGACCTCGCGGACTACTTCGGGAGCATTCCGCATACCGAACTTCTAAAGTCGGTAGCGCGCCGGATTGTTGATCGGCGCGTGCTGCATCTGATCAAGATGTGGTTGGAATGCCCCGTGGAAGAAACCGACGATCGAGGAAGGAAGACACGTACGACCGAAGCCCGGGACAACCGGCGCGGCATCCCGCAAGGTTCACCGATCTCACCATTGCTGGCAAATCTCTACATGCGCCGGTTCGTGCTGGGATGGAAGATGCTCGGGCTGGAACAAAGCCTCGGCTCTCGCATCGTGACCTACGCCGACGACCTTGTGATCCTGTGCCGGAGAGGCAAAGCCGAAGAAGCCTTGCAGCGACTGCGCGAGATTATGAGAAAGCTGAAGCTCACGGTCAACGAGGAGAAGACACGAATCTGCAAGGTCCCGGAAGGGGAGTTCGACTTCTTGGGTTACTCGTTCGGGCGGATGTACTCAGCGAGGACCGGCCAGGCACGCCTGGGTTACCGGCCATCAAAGAAGAGCATTAAGCGCATGGTCGAGAACGTCCACGCGCTGACCGACCGATCGGGGACATGGCAAGAAACCACAGAGCTAGTGGGCAAGTTGAACCGCACGCTACGCGGATGGGCCAACTACTTCAACGTAGGCACCGTCAACAAGGCGTATCGAGCGATCGACAACTACACAGCTGCGCGGTTGCGCCGGTGGTTGCGCATCAAGCACAAAGTTAGGCGACGCAAGGGCGGGACTTATCCACTCTCGCACCTCTACGGGCACTTCGGGCTCGTACGCTTAACTGCGCGTGGGCGCGACGTGCCGTGGGTGAAGGCGTGAAGTCTTGTCCGAGAGCCGGATGCGAGAGATTCGCCCGTCCGGTTCGATGAGCGGGATGTGGAAACGGAGTCATGGTTGAACCACTAAGGCACCGCCAGACGAAAGAGGCGGCAACAGATATGTTCAGCCTAAAGCCACCGCGCCACATCTCGACTCTACCGAATTGAGCCAAGCCGAGCGCGACGAACTGACGGCGATGCTCGGCGGCGGCAAGCACGCCGCCCGCAAGCTCAAGCGGGCGCAGATTTTGCTGGCGGCCGATAGGGGCCGCAGCGACGAGGAGATTGCCCGGACCGTGAGTGTCAGCCTTTCCACCGTCAGCCGGACCAAGCGCCGCTTCGTGGAAGGCAATCTGGAGCGGGCCTTGAGTGAGGAGCCGCGTCCGGGCGCAGAGCGCAAGCTGACCGGAAAGGAGGAGGCCCTGCTGGTGGCGACGGCATGCGCCAAGCCGCCTGCCGGCCGCAAACGCTGGACGCTGACGCTGCTGGCCGACACGATGGTCAAGCTCACCGATCACGACAGCCTGTCGGGCGAGACCGTGCGTCGCCGGCTGGCCGAGAACGACCTCAAACCATGGCGCAGGGACATGTGGTGCATTCCCCATGTCGACGGCGAATACGTCGCCCGCATGGAGGACGTGCTCGATCTCTAGGCCGAGACGCCGGATCCCGCCCGGCCGCTGGTCTGCTTCGACGAGACCCCCGTCCAGCTGATCGGCGAGGTGCGCCAGCCGGTCCCGGCCCAACCGGGACAGCGCGAGCGCTACGATTACGAGTATCGCCGCAACGGCACCGTCAATCTCTTCGTCACCTTCGATCCGTATCGGGGCTGGCGCAACGTCAAGCTCACCGACCGCCGCGCCGCCGTGGACTACGCCCACTGCATGCGTGAGCTCGTCGACGTCCATTATCCCGACGCCGCCTGCATCCGTGTCGTGCAGGACAATTTGTCGATCCATAAGCCTGGGGCGCTGTATGAGGCCTTCGCGCCCGCCGAGGCCCGACGCATCCTGTGCCGCCTCGAATTCCACTACACCCCGAAGCACGCCAGTTGGCTCAACATGGTTGAGTGCGAGATCAGCGTGCTTCAGCGCCAGTGTCTCGGCCGCCGCATCGACGACCCCAAAAGGCTCCGAAATGAGATCACAGCATGGCAACGGCGGCGAAATAAAACCCGAGCCCGAATCAAATGGATGTTCACAACCGACAAAGCCCGCGCCAAACTCGGCCGCGCCTATCCAGCCACCGCCAAAGAGTCAAAATCACTGTGGTAGACCACTAGTGCCCCGCCGGCACCGCTGCACAGAACGCCGGCGTATGAAAGCAACTCGCCGCCCCACAGCGCGGGAACAAAGCCGCCGATCGTTGAGCCGATCAATACGGCAAGCCAATAATGTGATCGCACGCCACCCCTCCAAAGCGGCCCTGGTTCAACAATAGCCCTGTTAGGCGACATTCGTTGAACGGCGCGGGGCTACGTATAGCGCGACAATCTGGGTGGGACGCGCTTCCATCCTGATTGCCGCGCGGCAGCTACGGCCCCGCGTCGCATTCCTAGACGGTGTGGCACTCGCGACACAGCTTCAGGCGGGTCAATGATGTTTAATCGACCCCGGCATCTGAACCACGACGGGGTTGCGTCATGTCGGGATCTGATCTTTGGATCGGAGCAAATCGAGATCCTTGGTACGGTGAAACGCCGCATCGGCGCGATGAACTATTTGACGACCATCACAGCTTCCACGGCGATTTTCTGCGATCGGCGCCGCGTCTCCAAAAGACGGTGATCTTGGATCGGGACAACCCGCCCATTCGTCGATCCGGTCGCCGGCCTAGCCACTGACCCGCTAGTCCCGAAAAGATACGCCGCCGGGCTCGAAATACATTGTCCCGGCGGCGCCCTGTTTCAAACTGGGCCCTGCAATCCCAGCCGCATGAAGACTAGCAAAGACCGCGCCAGCCTTTGGTGCAGAAGTGTACACAGGCAGGGCTGCTTGCCGGTTATATACCGACCGCGATGTCGATGCCGTATCGTGCGAAGGCAAGGGAGATCGCCAGCCCGACGAGGCTAAATAGGGTCACAATGGCTAAGGTAGAGACTGGACGCGGAGTGGCGAAATCGGTTGCGGGCTTTGAAAGTGCGGTCATCTGAAATCTGCCAAGATCAAAAATGGGGAAGATGATAGGGCGGCTGACGTTACCTGCTCAGTGCGACAGCTCGAACTTCCGCATTTCCTGCAGGCGAGTCAGGCAATAGTCCCGATACAAGGCGTTGATGAAATCCCACATGACCGAATCCCCCTTTGGTCCAATGAGGAGGGACGCTAGGCCGAGTTTGTTTCCGGACTGCTTCGCGGCCTCTCGAAAATGGTTTCGTCGAAAGGAGGGGCGGGAACAAAGTGGCAATGCCAGGAATCATCTTGGTTGCTCCCCGCGGTCACATCCCCCCACTGCTGGGAGTGTTTAGGGAAATGGCGACCCCAGCGCGCCGCCCGCGTTGGGGTCGTTTTTTATTGTACGGCGATTTGTGCGCTGTAAATCAAATCCCGATAAAATGTCAATAATTTCAATTTGTTATGGCGGAAGCGGTGTCCCGTCAACACGGCCGACCCCGGCTCAATGAGCAGAAGAGGGCAGGTGCCATACGGGGACAATCTGGGCAGAGCAATGCATTGCGCAGCGTTGAGCGGGTTTAGCCGATGCCGAGTAGAGTTCGTAGGCCGAAGTGGGAGGTCGGCCGCAGCACGTACCTCCCGGCAGCTTGCCTGCCAGGCATCGAAATAATTCTCCAATGGGATGGAGCTGCGCCCTGGCCATCTGTTCAGCGCCCCAAGTGCCTCCATGGCGCTCGGAGCGCGCTCGTATTCAGTGAGTATCGCGAACTGCTATTGATTGCGCCTTGCTTTCATTCGGCGACTTGAACCCAATCGTCCTTCGTATTCTTCACATCGTGATACTTTCTCCCGGTATCCCAGTCTACGCATTCTCTCGCATCATCGGAGGTGTTGCTTTCGCAGACTTCTCGCCGCGTGATATTGCCGGTCGTATCTTGACCGATCGTGGCCAACCCGCGCCGTCCATCGCCGAGCAGATACGCCACGGTCATGATGCACTCCCTGGAATCCAGTTTGCAGAAGCGCGACATAGCCGCGCTTCCCTGATTCTGCTCGGCCGAGACCGCGATGGCCTTGTCGATGAACGCATTCCACGAATAATTACTCGGCGTTGCGCCGGGTTGCGAATTCAGGGACGACTGTGTCGATTGGTCAGGTGGCTCTGCGGTCGCGGTTTCCGTCGGCGCGCTTCTGGCCTGATCGATATTGCGGACAATCTTGACCCCCATTGAGCGAAGATCCCGGGCGTCGAGCCACTCGATCTGCCTTGGCGGCGTGGAGACCATCCGGCCTATGATGGGCGAGGGGACACCGAGCTCCCTCGCAAAGCGGGCCATCGACAGGGTCGCTGCCTCGGAGAGTGCTGTCTGTTGGCCGCCGCGGGCTGAGGCCTTGTGCACGCCGATCAGTGCATCCTCGCCGGCAAATTTGGGTTCGCCGGCGGCAAATGCCAGGAAGCAGGCCGACGCACAAGCCGCGCCCGGGCCAACGCTGGTCGAAATTCCCACGACCCTCATCACCCGGCCACCCGCTGCACAGAAGCAAACGGCGGTACCTAGCAGAATCTCCCCCTGGATCTAAATGACCACGTGGTCCTCCTGCCGGGAGGTCGTTATCTCAAAGGCATGCGGCGCGCAGGACGCCGAAGCCAGTGCCGGCGTAAGTTACAACCTGACTCCCGACCGTCGGGCAAGCAATTAAAGTCAGGGCGCACGTCAGCGCCGCGCCGGCCGGGTCATACGATCAGATCGTGGGGCAGGTGGGCGCTTGCTCCATGGTCCGGGTGTTGATCGTGCGGAGGTTGCCCAATGGCATCTGCTCCGTCTGATGCTAGGGACGCGACATTTCCTTTGTGATCGCTGGACAGCGCTGGAGTTGAATCGAGCTCTGCGAGGTTAGTGACAGATGACCCCTTGAGGTCGGATATCCCGTCCTTGAAGGTAAAGGAGTCGCCAAGCGTACCAGAAATCTCGCCTCCTTCCTGATTTACCTTTGATCCCGGAGTGACGGCAGTATCTTCCTGTTGATTGTTCGGCACGGGATCGTTGGGCTTTGCAGCGTCGTTGACCGCGGGCCCTTCAACGTCCGAAGTGGTCGCGGACTTGTGCTGCCCCTGAGGGGATGCCCCGCCATCATGCGCGCCGGCACCTTGCTGCGGTGTCGCGTTTTCGCTGGCGTCGCTTGCTATCGGGTGATTGCCATTACTGCTACTGTTGCCATTGCCGTTGGCGCTTGCTGGCGTTTTCAGGACTCCGGTATCGGGCACGGCGTCTGCGCTGGCATGGGTTGCTATCGAGTGATTACCGATACCATTGCTGCTACTGTTGCCATTGCCATTGCCGTTGGCGCTTGCTGGCGCTTTCAGGACACCGGTATCGGGCACGGCGTCTGCGCTGGCATCGGTTGCTACCGAGTGATTACCGCTACCATTGCTGCTGCTATTGCCGTTACCATCAATGCTCGCCGGCGTTTTCAGGCTTTCGGGGGCGGGCACGACGTTTGAGCTGTTGTCGATTCCCTGGGCAGAAGCGCCGCCAGTGTCCGTGAGGGCCGCATCCTTCGGGGGCGAGGCGTCATGACCTTCGTTCTTCGGGCTCGCTTCTGAATTGCCGTTCCAATCGCCCCAGGATGGCGCGATCCAGTCACTGCTCGGCGGTGCCGTCACGGCTGCATGGTCGATCGGCGTCGGATTGGCATTGTCGAGCACCGGCTTCGGATCGAACGTGAAGCCCGGCTGCATCAGCGCCGTCATGGCAATCTGTGTCTGCTCGATTGATAGTCCGCCGGGCGCAGCCATCGCGGCGCCATCGAGGCTGTTTTCGGTCGAGGGCGTCCCAGCTCCGGCAAGGCCGACCAATTTGGCATCGTCGATCATGCCAATTGTGTTCCCGATGGTATCGATGCTGTGGGGGATGCTGATTGGTTGTACTGTGCCATCCCCGTCGGCGACGGGCGCGTCGTAACTGACCTTCGTGTCGGACGATACATCGCTTGCACTCGCTGTGACGGTCGTCGTGTCGGACGCATCAGCGGCGGTGGTCGTTGCGGCGACCGTCGCGTCGTCCTGGGTCGTGACGGCATGATCGATCGAATCGCTTGTTGCGGCTACGGGCGCCGCCGTCGTCGAGGCGAGCACGAAGTCGGACAAGTGCACGTTCGCGACGCCCGGCAGATGGATGGCCACCAGGCTGGGATCGCCAATGCTCACGGCGTGGTCGGTCGGATTGGCATAGACGAGCGCCTGGTTCGCCTTGCCGTCGTAGAGCCAGGCAATGGTGTGCGCGGGCACAGACGTGCTTGTGGGTGTCAAAGCCAGGATAGAGCGGGAAAATGAGCCAAAAGCCGTCAGATCGATCTTGTCGGACCCCGATGCGAGATCCGTGATGGTGTCGGACTGGACCGCGCTGGAATCCAGTATGCGCGAGTGAACGAAAGTGTCGCCTCCGGTGCCGCCCGTGGGCAGGGTCGCCCCAAGTCCAACGATGATCATGTTGGCCAGCGTGTCGCCGGCATCCAGCGCATTCACCGCGCCGGTGTTGCCGGGCGTTGAGGCCCACAGGCCGGCCGCCGTCATCGGGGAGGGGCCGCTGCCGCCCGCGCCCCTGATCTGCGAACCCGCGAAGGTCGGACTGACCGGCAAAGTGCTTGCCGTGCCGTCGCCTGTCGATACCGCGATATGCCCAACGGCGGCACTCGGCACGACGCCGGCCGGGGGATCGCTGACTTCTGTGCCGGTACCTCCGTTGATGCTCGTGAAAGTCCAGGTCGTTCCTGTGTAGTTTCCGGACAAATGCAGTGTCACATTGTTCGCACTGCTGCCGTCGTTGAAGGTCATCGTGCTAATGTTGGTGCCGGAATTGTACGAGACCGAGACGGACATGCTTCCGCCGATGAAGGGAAGCTGCGTGAGGTCGATCACATCGGTTGACGTGAGCTGTGTACCGATGTCGGCGCCGGTGATGACCCCAGCGAATTTTCCCCAGTCATCGATGATCAGCTTGCCCGTGCCCTGCTCGAAGTAGACGGTCTGGCTGTCGGTCAGGCCCGGCGCAACCTTGCTGCCCGTGGCAAACTCGAGTGTGCTCCCGGCGTCGATCCAGAACTTCCCGGCTCCGGTAATGGTGCCTGTCACGTTGAGGTCGACATGGGGATCGACGATGATCGTGCCGTTGTTGATGATAGGCCCGATGAAACTGGCGCTGGCCGTTTCCTCCAATGTTCCGTCGTTCTCGAGTTTTCCCGAGTCGCTGACGTCGAGATTGCCGGCGAGCTGCAGGGTTCCGCTGGCGGTGATATCCGTCATCGCCGAGCCGTGCGGCATGGTCAGCGATTCCGCTTGAGAGGTGCCGTCAATGACGACCGTGTAGAGCGCAGACGCAGTGATGATTGTGTTGATGGACAAGGTGGGAACGACGTCGGCACTCCAATTGGCCGCGTCGTTCCACTCGAGTGTCGGCGCAGGGCCGCCGACGATCAGCGACTCCGAATTCGGGGTCACGGATATTGCCGTCGCCGCGGTCGCCGGCGTCGGGTAGGTGTTGGCGCCGTCGCTCGACGTCACCGACAGAAGAAACGTATCGGAGCCTTCATACTCGTCGGTCGGCGTGTAGGTCAGACCCGCCAGCAGCGCGTTCACGGCCGCAGCGGTCCCCGTCAACGTCAGCGTTCCACTGTCGTCGCCGGTCATCGTCACGCTGCCCGAGCCGGCGACGTGCAGCGTCCCGTGCGAGACCGTCAGCGTCGCGCTCACCGTGTCGTCGGCGTCCTCCGCCGGTGGTCCGACGCTGACCCCGGCAATCGCCACGCCAATGTCATCCTCGGTGAGCGTCAGCGTCGGCGGCGCGCTTGCTGTCGGCGGCTCGGCAACCGGGTTCACCGTGATCGCGGTCGCGGTGGTGGCTGGCGTCGGGTAGGTGTTGGAGCCGTCGCGCGACGTCACCGACATCCGAAGTGTGTCGGAGCCTTCGTACTCTGTGGTCGGCGTATAGGTCAGTCCCGCCAGCAGCGCGTTCACGGCCGCCGCGGTCCCCGTCAACGTCAGCGTTCCACTGTCGTCGCCGGTCATCGTCACGCTGCTCGAGCCGGCGACATGCAGCGTCCCGTGTGAGACCGTCAGCGTCGCGCTCACCGTGTCGTCGGCGTCCTCCGCCAACGGCCCGACGCTCACCCCGGCAATCGCCGTGCCGGTGGCGTTTTCGTTGAGGGTCAGTGTTGGTGGCGCACTCGCCGTCGGCGGCTCGGCAACCGGGTTCACCGTGATCGCGGTCGCGACGGTGGCTGGCGTCGGGTAGGTGTTGGAGCCGTCGCTCGACGTCACCGACAGCCGAAGGGTGTCGGAGCCTTCATACTCCGTGGTCGGCGTATAGGTCAGTCCCGCCAGCAACGCATTCACATCAGCCGCGGTCCCCGACAGCGTCAGCGTTCCACTGTCGTCGCCGGTCATCGTCACGCTGCTCGAGCCGGCGACATGCAGCGTCCCGTGTGAGACAGTCAGCGTCGCGCGCACCGTGTCGTCGGCTTCCTCCGCCAACGGCCCGACGCTCACCTCGGCAATCGCCGTGCCGGTGGCGTTTTCGTTGAGGGTCAGTGTTGGTGGCGCACTCGCCGTCGGCGGCGCGGCAACCGGGTTCACCGTGATCGCGGTCGCGACGGTAGCCGGCGCCGGGTAGGTGTTGGATCCGTCCGTCGACGTCACTGACAGCCGAAGGCTGTCGGAGCCTTCGTACTCCGTGGTTGGCGTATAGGTCAGTCCCGCCAGCAGCGCATTCACGGCCGCAGCGGTCCCCGTCAGCGTCAGCGTTCCACTGTCGTCGCCGGTCATCGTCACGCTGCTCGAGCCCGCGACATGTAGCGTCCCATGCGACACCGTCAGCGTCGCGCTCACCGTATCGTCGGCGTCTTCTGCCGATGGTCCAACGCTTACCCCGGCAATCGCAGCGCCGACGGCGTTCTCGTTGAGGGTCAATATCGGCGGCGCGCTCGCCGTCGGCGGCTCGGCAACCGGGTTCACCGTGATCGCGGTCGAGGCGTTGGCCGACGCCGGGTAGGTGTTGGAGCCGTCCGTCGACGTCACTGACAGCCGAAGGGTGTCGGAGCCTTCGTATTCCGTGGTTGGCGTATAGGTCAGTCCAGCCAGCAGCGCGTTCACGGCCGCCGCGCTGCCCGACAGCGTCAGCGTCGCACTGTCATCGCCAGTCACCGTCACGCCGCTCAGGCCGGCGACGTGCAGCGCGCCATGCGAGACCGTCAGCGTCGCGCTCACCGTGTCGTCGCTGTCTTCCGCAAGTGGACCAACGCTCACTCCGGCAATCGCCACGCCGGTGGCGTTCTCGTTGAGCGTCAGCGTCGGCGGCGCGCTTGCCGTCGGCGGCTCGGCAACAGGGTTGACCGTGATCGCGGTCGCGGCGGTGGCCAGCGCCGGGTAGGTGTTGGAGCCGTCGCTCGACGTGACCGACATCCGAAGCGTGTCGGAGCCCTCATACTCTATGGTGGGCGTATAGGTCAGTCCCGCCAGCAGCGCGTCCACCAGCGCCGCGCTGCCCGACAGCGTCAGCATTGCACCGCCATTGCCGCTTACCGTCACGCCACTCAGGCCGGCGACATGCAGCGTCCCGTGCGACACTGCCAGCGTCGCGCTCACCGTGTCGTCGGTGTCCTCCGCCAGCGGTCCAACGCTCACCCCGCCAACTGCCACGCCAGTGGCGTTCTCGTTGAGCGTCAGCGTCGGCGGCGCGCTTGCCGTCGGCGGCTCGGCAACAGGGTTGACCGTCACGACCGCGATTGCCGTCACCGTGGCGCTGAGATCGCCTTCCGGATCGCGCTCGTTCACCGCAATCGTCAGCGTGAAATTGCCCTCGAATTCTGCCGAAGGCGTGATCGTCAGGCTCGACAGGTTCCAATGGGATATTTCCTGCGCGGTGTCTCCCGCAGTCGCGGTAAAGCTATGGCCGGGCAGGCCGGTGCCGTCACTCAGCATCGCGCCCACCGGGATGCCGCTCACGAGCAGCGCGGCGATGTTGTTCGGTGACACGTCGCCAGCCAGGCTCTGGGCCGTCGCGCCGAGGTCCAGAGCAATCGCTGTGTTCTCGTTGCCCTGCGCAGCGACCGGGTGAAGGGCGGGCGCCAGGGGGGCGACCGTCACCTGCTCGCTTGTGCTCGTGGTGTTGGCATCCTGGTCGGTCGCGGTGACGGTCAGAGTGAAATTGGTGTCGTTCGGCGGGGTGATCTTCAGGTTGGAGAGCGTCCAGCCTTTCACATCGACCGAGGTGTTGCCGCTCGTCGCTACGAAGCTGTTGGTGCCGTCGGTAAGCACTGCTCCAACAGGAATGCTGCTCACCACAAGCGACTGCACACCGTTGCTGTGGCCCGGCAGGCTATTTGCGGTCGCCGTGATCGTGCCCAATGCAATCGCGGAGCCCTCAACACCACTCTCCGCCTGCGGCAACCAGGTCAGCGTCGGCAGCGTCTCGTCAACCGTGATCACTTGCGTTGCTTCCGGCGCCGGATTGCCAGCCGAATCCGAGACGTCGGCCGCCGCCGTATAGCTGCCGTCATGCAGCAATTTGGCTTCGGCCGACGTGACGTTGATCGACCAGGTGTCGTTGATCAGCTTGGTGACGAATGTATCGACGACGTGGCCGGAGCTATCAAGGATCCTGACTGTCACCGGCTGGCCGTTCTCCGCATCCGTCGTCGTGCCAACGATGGCGAACCCGGTGCTGGCCGTATCGGCGTTGACGACGTTGTTCCTCGCAACGGGGGCGATTGCGATGGTTGGCGGGGTTTCGTCCACCCTGATTACCTGCGAGGCCTCCGCCGAAAAGCCGAACAGATTCGTCACGTCCGCTTTCAGTGTGTAAATGCCGTCGGCCAGCGTCTTGGCCTCTGCCGGGCTGAGGGCAATCGACCAGCTACCGTTGTTGACTGTGGCCGTACCGCTGTAAGCAACGTTGTTGGAACCATTGATGATGAAGACCTTGACGATCTGCCCGTTCTCCACGCCCGACGTTGCGCCTGTTATCTCAACCCCGGCATCAGCTTTGGCGGCATTGATGATGTCGTCGCCGGCAACGTTGATCTGTCCCCCGATGTTGGTGATCGCCAGCGTCGCTCGAGGCAGTTCAATGAATTCGAAGCTCGCCGTCTGCAGCGGAGGAAGCTGATTGAGCGGGAGGGTGGGGTCAGGTTGAAAGAAATTGATGGGCTGCAGCAGGTTCTCCGGATTGAGGGAAGGAGGTGTGCTCGAGCCGATTGCTCCCCATCCTTTCGCGTAGTTGGCCAGCGCGGCCTGTTGCGCCATCTGCAACGCCTGCATTTGCGCAGGCGTGTTCGCGATCGCATTTACACTGATCGAGGACCCTCTTCTGCTCAAGACGACGGTCTCTCCGGGGTCCTCAACAATGATGTGTCGCGGGTTCGCCTCCTTGGTCGTGAGCTCGAATACGCCGTGATGCAGCTCCTTGTATGTGATGGTGTCGTCATCAAGGAATGTGACGTTCGGGTCCGCGGCCAGGGCTTCCCTCACGAATGAGAGGGTCAGTGCCGCAAGCGATAGTGTGGCGAAACCGCCGGCCCGGGTCCGGCTGCAAATACTGCCAAAAGGCGTTTCCACCGTCAGCGAGCCCGTGTTCGCCAATTCGCCAGCAGCGAAAGCGAAGGCGCCTCTGGTGACTGCGAGCGGGGTCGAACACAGGGGACCGGTGCAATTCCGCGCGGGTTCGCCCAACACCACGCTTGTGTCGCTGGACAGGTTGAACACAGTGCCGTCGATGAAGCGAATTTCGATCCGTCCGTCCGCCGCGGTCTCGATGATGTCACCAGGGTAAACAGGATCGCCAGCCATGACCTGAACGGGAATGCCGTTCACACGGCGGATGGTGCCGTGACCGATTGCTGACTTAATGTTGCCGATGACATCGCCCAATGCCGGGGAAAGCTGGCTCAAAACGGCCATGCTTACGCCCTCGGACTCCGCGCCGGACGCAAATAACATTGGCTTCGACCTCGCCTGCTGAGGAATTCAGGCTCAGCGCGGTGCCTCAGTCTTCTTGCTCTGGCTTGCCCCCGCCACGAGGAGAAAATATCTTGGCGCTGGCAGCCCTAAGCTTGCCCGCCGAAACGTCCTGATCGAATTGAATCTCGATAGTGAGTTGATTTCCAGCAATAAAACACAACACAGATCCGACAGGAATGCTGTCGGATCTGTCGCAAGTGCGATCTCGTAAAAGTTACTGTATAGTTTACGAGCGAGATGTCCACATCTTAATTGCACACGCAAGGCTCTTGATGAGCTGGGCCGTAACAGTCGGCTTTTTTGGCGTCAAAGCTATTTGGCTCGATGGTTGAATCACGATCGGGCAGCCAGACGATAGGATCTTCTCGAGAAGGAAGGGGATCATGCAGATCTGTTTGATTAGCGTGTTGGCGGCAAGCTTCGTTTGGGCGCTAGCGAGTGTGCTGCCGGGTCCAGCGCGAGCGCAAACCGATTTTGTGCAACCCGCGGTTCAGGACTCTTCGTCAAAGCCGATCGCGAAAGTCGTCACTGTCTTCGGTTCGGTCACGATCGAACACAAGAATGCAGTCATCGTTCAGGCAAACGTTTCCGGTCAAGCCTCCCAAACCAAGGTTGGCGATCTCGTCTATTTGAACGACGTGGTTCTGACCGGAGCCGGTGGCCGGGTCGCGATCAACTTTGCCGATGGCACCTCGTTCAACCTGTCGAGCAACGCCCGCATGGTCTTGAACGAATTCGTCTACGACCCCAACGGAAAGTCAAATTCGAGCTTGCTCAGCCTGACCAAGGGAGCGTTCACCTTTGTTGCCGGCAACATCGCGAAGACCGGCGACATGAGGGTCGACACCCCTGTCGCGACGATGGGCATTCGCGGTACCACGCCACACATCGAGATATCGGATGATGGAACGGTCCGATTTTCTACACTTATTGAAGAAGGCAAAAGCAAGCTTGTAGAAAGGGGCAGGACGCCCGCGACGCAGCAGCTTGAGCAGAAAATCGACCACACATTCGATCCCAACATCTGTCGCGGGTGCTAAGGTCGCGCCTTGAGCACAAGCCGCTCTCGGAGGGAAGCAAGGTTCTGCCACCGAATGGCGACTTGCGGAGATCGGCGGTCGCAGATTCCGGGATCGGGAAGCCTGATATGGAAGGTCGTGCAGTGACGGGAGCCATCGAGGGCTTGGCAATGCTTCTGGTCGCGCTGCTGCTCACTTCGCCGGCGGCGGCGCAAGATCCGCAACAGGATAGCAATCTCCGCAATGTTGAGCTGTGCAATGGGGTGAATCGTGCGCCATTGGAAGCTCGCGTTAATGGTTGCACGGCGTTCATCGATGCGCGTCAGGACATGACGACGACCGGCCTGGCGATTGCGTATAACAATCGCGGTAACGCCTATGCCGCCGAGCGCGACTATGATCGCGCCATTCAGGATTTCGACAGTTCGATCAAGCTCGATCCGAATTACACCAAGCCGTTTAACAATCGCGGCGTCGCCCTCCTGAAGAAGGGCGAATACGATCTCGCGATCGAAGCTCTCGACCAGGCGATCAGCCTCAACCTTGGTTACGGCGAAGCCTTCGCCAACCGCGCCGAGGCGTACCTGAAGAAGGGTGAGTACTTTCGCGCGACGCGGGATTATGATGAAGCAATTCGTCTCGAGCCCGACCTCGAAGGTGTGTGGAACGGGCGTTGCTGGACCCGCGCCGTGGTCGGTGCGTTGCAGGGGGCGCTGGCGGATTGCAACAAGGCGCTTCAGTCGGGCTCCGACAGCGCCGCGACGTATGACTCGCGCGGCCTGATCTACCTGAAGATGGGCCGGATTTCAGCGGCGATCGATGATTATGATTCTGCTCTTCGGCTGGATCCGAAGCTGGCGAGCGCGCTTTATGGTCGCGGGCTTGCCAGGCTCAAGCGGGGCGAGGAAGCTCACGGCAATGCCGATATCGCAGCCGCCAAGACAATCCGGGACAGCATAGCCGACGACTTCTTGCGGTATGGCTTGCGATAGGAATCGTCGCGCCTCGAACCTGCTTGCCGAAGTCGGTGGTGCAAGAGACATCGCATGCTTCGCTGGGTCGATACCTATACCTTTGACAGCACGACCTTGACTTACACGCTCTACGTTGGACACACATTCAGTCAAATCCAGGTCGACTACGATCAAGCGCAAGCTGGAAACGCCACCCTTCGCCGTCAACAACATCCCCTATAATGAGAAGACGACTATTCCGAGCACTGATCTATTGTTCAATGTGTCGGCGGTCGATAGGGACGGCGATTCAGCGGCGACCGGCTTTCAGGTCGACCTTCAGGGCAGCACGACCGGGGCGGCCGCCTTCACGTTTGCGGCCGTTTCGCACAGCGCGACGCCGATTGGCGGCAGCGGCACCGGCTCAACGACGACCATGTCCAGTCCCACGGTTGAGGCCACCGGCGCCACGTCCGGTACGTCGATAACGGCCGGCACGCCCACCGATCCTGCCTTCGGCAACACCTATCTCACAGCGTTCGACCAAAGCCCGGCGTGGTTCGATCATCACGAACACACCACCGGAGTTCACGTCCCGCCAGCAGATGGAGCGCGAGCGATTGAGCCGCCCGTGCCGGACCACCAACCAGACGGTAATTTCAATATCGCTCCAAACTATGGGCCAGGCGCTCTCATTGCTCATGTGCCGCACGATCTGATCTTGTGAGGGGCGTGAGAAGCCCTACGCTGGCTCCAACAGCGGTCTCGTCATCTCCCCCATCGTAGGCACCAGCGATGGAGCATCACAATCCAGCCGAGCGAGCCGATCGACGAGTTCTCGCAGCCTTGGTGGTAGATCGGCGTAATTGTCTCGCAGGGCAAAGCGGAGTCTGTCGCCAATCTCTTCACAGATTGCGCGCGCGTGCTCGGACGAAATCGGATGATGCTCAGTCATGGACGTGGACGGCTTGTGAAGATGAAGAGCCGGCAAGCTGCAGTTCCGCAACAGCAGATCCGGCATATGCGCAGGCGATCAAGACGAGGATCCGAACAATGCCGAACACGAGGCGCTCTCCTTTTTGTCTACCTTTCAATAGCAGGAGGTCGTTGCCGTGTGATTAGGGGAACTGGTTCTCACGGGCTTTAGAGAATTGGTAAATGTGAGGTTCAGGATGCGCGACCGGCCTGTTTATGCGGGGGGCATTCGAAGCGTCGTGTCCGTTGCCGGGAGGTCTGCCGTGCTGAAAGAGAGTATGTTCAGCACCGCCGATCCCCGATCAAAGCGCAACGCTTTCGAGCTTTTGACCGCGCTGATAAGCTGCGGTTGTCTCGCTCTTGTATTTGCGAGCCAGCGCGGCCTCGCGGGCGCCCTCCGGCTAGCCTGCATTCCTCTGCCTATGTCGCAAGGGTCGCTCGGAAGCCGTGCCCTTAACCTATGCGCTTGAGCACGGCCAACATGGCGTTCTCGGAAAACTCCTGGCCGTCCGGCGAAATGAAAATCAGTTCGCTTTACTGACCTTTGCCGTGCTCATCGAGAATATCGACCGCCGACCGCGAAACTCTCGTCCAACATAATCTGCCTCGAAACACAATGAACAGAAAGACCCAATCCTAGGCCGGCCCCTGAACGGGAGAAAGTGGAATCCAACAGAGGATTTGGAACCTAACGGCAATCGAGGAGGGGCTCGCTGGAACAAACAGGCACGCAAAAAAACGCCGCCCGCTTAAATGTATCGCGGGCGGCGGCTTTCCAGCCCCGGGTAGGTGATGCAAAATCCCGGCGGGAAATACTCTGCACGGCGCGTGCCAAGGTTTTGTGTCACGCGGTGGGGCACTCGGGCAGTTAGGATACCCTTAAGCCCTACAGAGTATACGTGCATCCATCACAGTTCCCGCGAGCTTCTGTGATTTGGAATGCAGGACGGTCCCGCACAGGCGCGCGGGACCGTTTTTGTTTGGGCACCCCCCCAACCCGCGCGACGCACATCCGCAGCGTCATGGAGCTACTCTTTCTAAAACGACGCGGCCTCGGCGGTTCAGCCAGCGCTGGCGGCACCGACGCCCCAGAGGGGGCTAAAGGCCAGGGCGGCGATCCCTTACCGCGCGATACGCATTGATGGGGTTTGGGCGGCGGCGTCGGCCAAATCTGCACGACGACGATATGCTAGAGTTGAAAACGCCAGGGGCAATTGCAATTCCGAACCAGCCCTAAAGGGCGTATCGGCACGAGGATGGGCATACCCAGAAGATTAGTCGCCCGGCGACGCCGGCGCGAATCCAAACCTTAAAAGAAGGCCCCAGTGCGGGGGGGGGGACGATAGCACTGAGGCCCAAGGCGTCATGGGCTGTTCAAACCCAGCGCTCAACGCTGGGCCGCGCGGCTCGTTCCTAAATAGTCGTCCGTGAAGAGCGGCTAAGCGATTGAGCTAGAATCGCATTTGTCGTTGTGGACTGTTTTGCGATTGCAGGGTTTTGATGCTTCGAGCATCGGAACCCTGCAATTTCATTTTCAGGATTCCGTCGAATCGCCAGTCATGATTCCGTCGTCGCATCGGAGGTGGCGATGCGACCGAAGAAGCACAGGACGACGGGATCGGGCGATCTGTTCCGGGCCAGGCTGGACCAGATCATCAATATGAAGCACGAGCTGGTTCAGCTCGCCGGCAAAGTCGATTGGGACTGGATCGACGGTGAGATCGCGCCACTCTATAGCGAGAACGGTCGGCCAGGCATCGCGACCCGATTCATGATCGGGCTGCTGTTGCTCAAGCACATTTATGGCCTGTCCGATGAGGGGGTGTGCGAGCGCTGGGTCCACGACCCGTACTTCCAGTTCTTCACCGGCGAAGAGTTCTTTCAGCACGCCTTCCCGCACGAGCGCTCGGACCTGAGCCACTGGCGCAAACGGCTCGGCGACAAGCTGGAGCTGTTGCTGGCCGAGAGCTTGCGGGTGGCGCACGAGGCCGGCGCGTTACGCAGCCAGGACCTCAAGCGGGTCACGGTCGATACCACCGTGCAGCCGAAGGCGATCACCTTCCCGACCGATGCCAAGCTGCTGCACGCGGCGATCAAGGGGCTCAACCGCCTGGCGAGGAAGCACGGGGTCAAGCTGCGGCAGTCCTACCTTCGCATTGCCAAGACCGCGGCAATGATGGCGGGGCGCTACGCCCATGCCAAGCAATTCAAACGGCATCAGCGGCAGTTGCGCATCCTGCGTAGCCGGCTGGGCCGGATCATCCGCGATCTCCGCCGCAAGATCGAAGGTCAGGCTGTGATCGAGAACGCGTTCGCCCTCCCGCTCAGCCGGGCTTCGCAGATCCGCTCGCAGCAGCAACGCCAGCGCGGCTGGAAGCTCTATTCCTTCCACGCCCCGGAGGTGGAGTGCATCGGCAAGGGCAAAGCAGCCGCGCCTTACGAGTTCGGCGTCAAAGCCTCCATCGTCACCAACAACCGCCTGGCTCCTGGGGGCCTGTTCGTGCTGCACGCCACGGCGCTACCCGATAACCCGTACGACGGTCATACCTTGCAGGACGTCATTGACCGCACCGAGACACTCACCGGCTGCGCGATCGAGCGGGCCTATGTCGACAAGGGATACCGCGGTCACAACGCACAAAATCCCCGCCGAATCTTCATCTCTGGCCAGAAGCGCGGCGTCTTCGGTGTCATCAAGCGCGAGCTGCGCCGCCGCTCCGCCATCGAACCCATCATCGGACACCTGAAGACCGATGGTCACCTCGGCCGCTGCTACCTCAAAGGCCGCGCCGGCGATGCGGCTAACGTCATCCTCTCAGCCGTCGGCCACAACTTCCGCCGCATCATCGCCTGGCTAAGGGCTCTTTGGTGCCTGATCCTGACCACCCTCATCGCTGCCGCCAGCGACCGCTCTCCGCTTAATTCGGTTTCTTAACGGACGACGAGATAGAAATGGGTACATAGCGAGATAGCGGTTTGCCATTCGGCCGCCCCGGATTCTTTCTTGGGGAGGCCGCCGCCATATCCATTTGATGATGAACAACCGTTCATGGAACGGGTGCTGAGTTCAGGTCGTTGATTGCCGGGGCTGGGTCTGAGGAGGAGAGTTATGAAGCACGCAATTATCGCACTTTCTACCGCCTGCATCATCGCTGCTGCCCCTGCCGCTTTTGCAAAGGGCGTATCAAGCAAGACACCTGGTCACGAAATGCAGGCGAAGGGCCCCAAGAAGGGCAGCCCCGGCGCGTCCGGTTACGCTCCGGGACAAGAGATGCAGGCGAAGGGGTCAAAGAATGGGAGCCCCGGGGCTTCCGGCTATGCTCCTGGTCAGACCACAGGTTCAAGCTCCACAAGGTCCAAGTGAGAAACGGCGGCCCCGCTGCTCGATCCCGGCGGGCTTTCGTTTGGGACGATGTTCGGGCGGAGAGCGGTCAACTCGGGCCTTCACGGTAGTGGGTCAGTTTGAAAACTGACCCCGAAAGAAATAGCTTGGTTAATCATCGAAACCCGTAGTGGGGCCGTCCGTAACTTGGAAAGCGGACGGCCCTTGCCCGCCACTTCCAATTGCCCCTGCCTCAACAGAAGCGATGGCCGACTCCAAATTTACGTGGAGTCGGCCACTTTGGTTTCAGAACGGAACAGATGTCTGGCAAGCATTAATCGGCGGAATTTTTCTGCAAGAGCCATCCTTGCGACTTTTCCCTGATCCACTCCAGCGCCTCAGCCGAGCAGCCAGCTAACGATCAGTTTGGTGTCGGCATTGATGGCGGTCCACGTCCAAACATCGCCAGCACTCGCCGGAGCGGCCTTAGCGCCCTCACGTTCGCGGCCCTAACGCCCGCGCAGCCGGGCCCTTGCCCTCTTCCTCTGGCGTGGGGTCCCTAGGGCGTTTTGGGGTCATTTCTCACCTCGCGCCTCAGCTCATCTCGCATCCTGACCAGCTCCAGTAGATGCTCCGCCGCCCCCTTGCGCTGCGCTGCAAAATCTTCCGCGTCCTCCGCTGTCCAATTCGGGCGCTCTCGATTGGCGCGTTCGTGCTCAACCTTCTCCCCAAACTTGTGATCAGCGATATCTCGCTCGATCTGGGCGAACTGCTCAGCCGGCGTTTTCATCCCCCGAATATGCGACGTTGACAGTCAACGTTCCAGTAGCGAAACCCCGCCAGAATCAAACTGACCCACTACCTAGCGCGACGCGGGATATGAAAAAATCGACAGGTGATGGAAACATCCGCAGGGGGGGTGTGGAATCAGCCTCGCCCCATCCCACGGGGCTGGGGGGTGAGATGGAGCGAGACCTCTGCGCAACGCATAGAGTCGTTGCCGTTCCAGTATTGTTTCCGATTCGAGGCAGGTTCGAGGCGGCGCTGGAACCAGAGGAACCGCACAACGGTCTGCCACTTTATCCTGGGTGCGTTTGGACGTTCATGGGAGATGATCGATGCGCCAATTATTGCTTGCCGCTGTCGGGTTACTGATCGGAGTATCATCGTCATTAGCTCAGGGGCATATGGGCACTCCGCAGGAGCAACAGGCGTGCAGGCGCGATGCGCAGCGATTCTGCCGGCAGCAACTCGGCGATGACGGAGCGGTTCAACAATGTTTGCAGCAAAACCGCACGAAACTGAGCAAGAGTTGTCAGAAGGTATTTGAGAGCCACGGCATGTAGATTGGGTTCACATGCCGCCGATCCTCGGCGCTGCATCAGCTGGAGAGCCTGCGTTCAGACGCCAAACGACCGACGCATCTCAAGAGCAATCTCCTTGAAGGCGTCGGTATATCGACCGTGCTCAAAATGTTGGTCCCAAGCGTAGAGAATAGCGACGACGCCGATGGCGACAATAATTCCCTTCATAAAAACTCCAGATCGATCCGGCTTAGAATGTTGCCCGTAGTAGCAAAAACAGCGGCACCTGGCCTCCAGAGGCGCTAGATGATGGAAACAATCCTACCGCGTGATGACCGGTATCGGTCCGGTAGCTGTCCGCCAGCCGCGCGTACGCGATCGTGAGGCGGACGCGACCGACCCCGACCGCATCCGGTTCTCTCCGTCGATCCTTCCGCCCTACATGCGCCGGTCGAAATCGATTGAGACGCTGCTGCCGATCCTTTACCTGAAGGGTATCTCCACCGGCGACTTCTCCGAGGCGCTGGCTGCGCTGCTTGGCAAGGACGCCGCCGGGTTGTCGGCATCCGCCATCGGCCGTCTGAAGGACGGTTGGCTTGACGAACACACCGCGTGGCAGAGGCGAGATCTGTCGGCGAAGCGCTACGTCTACATCTGGGCCGATGGCATCCATCTTCAGGCACGCCTCGAAGACGAAAAGCAGTGCATCCTGGTGCTGATCGGCGCGACGCCGGAAGGCCGCAAGGAACTGGTCGGCTTCACCGATGGCGCCCGCGAGAGCGTACAGGACTGGCGCGATCTGCTGCTCGAGCTGAAGCGGCGCGGGCTCGACGTGCCGCCGCGGCTCACCATCGCCGATGGCGCTCTCGGGTTCTGGAAGGCCGCCGGCGAGGTCTGGCCGAAAACGCGCGAGCAGCGCTGCTGGGTGCACAAGACCGCGAACGTACTCGCCAAGTTGCCAAAGAGCCAGCAGCCGAAGGCCAAACGCGCGTTGCAGGAAATCTGGATGGCCGAAACCAAGGCCGCCGCCGAGCTGGCGTTTGACGCCTTCATCGAGAGCTACACGCCGAAATACGAGAAGGCGGCCGACTGCCTGAGCAAGGATCGGGAAACGCTACTGGCGTTCTACGACTTCCCGGCCGAGCACTGGAAGCACCTGCGGACCACCAATCCCATTGAAAGCACCTTCGCTACCGTGCGCCACCGCACGATCCGATCAAAGGGATGCCTGTCCAACAGGACGGCGCTCGCGATGGTCTTCAAGCTGCTCGAGGCCGCGCAGAAAAGCTGGCGTCGTCTCGATGGCCACAACCAGTTGCCAAAACTCGTTCTCGGTGTGACATTCAGCGATGGGGTCGAGGTCATCGCTAAACCGGCTGACCGTCTGCCCATAACCGCCGCCGCCTAATCGGCCCGGCCGTCACCAAAAATTGGCGATAGCTCCAAGGAGCGCCCATCCGCCGGTCGATGAATTGTTGCCAGGGCGGTGAAAAGTCCTCTTGCTGGTCGGCGGGTTGGACGGACTGATGCCCGCTTCGCTCATCAAGTTCGAAAGCTGCTCCTCCAGCCGCGCGATCTGTTCATCCTCGAGTTTGTCGTCCGTCGTGGAATTCATTTGGTACTCCGCCCCAAAGTCCCCAATGTCGCCCGATCAGGCGTCTACGCTATGTCGATCTGACATTCAACGGAACGGATTTCGGCCCCCGATTGGCGCAGCCTCTGGCGGGATTTCGATGGACTTCCTCCCGCCGGCCTAGCCACTGACCCGCTAGTCCCGAAAAGATACGCCGCCGGGCTCGAAATACATTGTCCCGGCGGCGCCCTGTTTCAAACTGGGCCCTGCAATCCCAGCCGCATCAAGACTAGCAAAGACCGAGCCAGCCTTTGGTGCAGAAGTGTACACAGCGGCAGGGGCTGCTTGCCGGTTACATACCGACCGCGATGTCGATGCCGTATCGTGCGAAGGCAAGAGAGATCGCCAGCCCGACGAGGCTAAACAGGCTCACAATGGCTAAGGTAGAGACTGGACGCGGAGTGGCGAAATCGGTTGTGGGCTTTGAAAGTGCGGTCATCTGAAATCTTCCAAGATCAGAAATGGGGAAGATGATAGGGGGGCTGACGTTACCTGCTCAGTGCGACGGCTCGAACTTCCGCATTTCCTGCAGGCGAGCCAGGCAATAGTCCCGATACAAGGTGTTGATGAAATCCCACATGACCGAGTTCCCCTTTGGTCCAATGACGAGGGACGCTAGGCCGAGTTTGTTTCCGGACTGCTTCTCGGCTTCTCGAAAATGGTTTCGTCGAAAGGAGGGGCGGGAACAAAGTGGCAATCCCAGGAATCATCTTAGTTGCTCCCCGCGGTCACATCCCCCGATTGCTGGGAGTGTTTAGGGAAATGGCGACCCCAGCGCGCCGCCCGCGCTGGGGTCGTTTTTTATTGTACAGCGATTTGTGCGCTGTAAATCAAATATCGATAAAACGTCAATAATTTCAAATTGTTATGGCGGAAGTAGTGTCCTATCAACCCTGCTGTGTCAGTTCGATTTTGTGACATCAGGTCTCCAAAATCTACGGTCCAAGCCACGGCCGACCCCGGCTCAACGAGCAGAAGAGGGCAGGTGCTATACGGGGACTGGAAGCTCTATTCCTTCCACGCCCCGGAGGTGGAGTGCATCGGCAAGGGCAAAGCAGCCGCGCCTTACGAGTTCGGCGTCAAAGCCTCCATCGTCACCAACAACCGCCTGGCTCCTGGGGGCCTGTTCGTGCTGCACGCCACGGCGCTACCCGATAACCCGTACGACGGTCATACCTTGCAGGACGTCATTGACCGCACCGAGACACTCACCGGCTGCGCGATCGAGCGGGCCTATGTCGACAAGGGATACCGCGGTCACAACGCACAAAATCCCCGCCGAATCTTCATCTCTGGCCAGAAGCGCGGCGTCTTCGGTGTCATCACGCGCGAGCTGCGCCGCCGCTCCGCCATCGAACCCATCATCGGACACCTGAAGACCGATGGTCAACTCGGCCGCTGCTACCTCAAAGGCCGCGCCGGCGATGCGGCTAACGTCATCCTCTCAGCCGTCGGCCACAACTTCCGCCGCATCATCGCCTGGCTAAGGGCTCTTTGGTGCCTGATCCTGACCACCCTCATCGCTGCCGCCAGCGACCGCTCACCGCTTAATTCGGTTTCTTAACGGACGACTAAGTTCTTGCTGAGCGTCGAGCGTGGCGCGATGCTGCCCGAACAAGGTGCTGAACTCCTTCGGATTACCCTGTTCGATGGCGAGCTTGCCGTAGCGATCGACGATGTTCTGCCGATACACCGCCACCGATGCGCCGAACCTGCTATCGTCGGGGAACGGCGGGTCACGCGACCAGCTATCCGCCAGGAGGCCGAGGCCGCGCAGCGAGAGCGCCTCGACCAGGGCCTCCTCGAGCCACTGGCAGGGTCCTCCAAGCTTGGCATCCGCCGCCAGGAGTTGCAAGTCACGTGGCCGAATTGGTGGGCGAGCTTGGACCAGTCGCGCTCGCTGATGGCGACGATGATCCATGCGATGTTCGTGCCGTCCGCATGAAGCCACACCGCTGGCGGTCCCGACGTTCGCTCCTCGACCCTCAAACGGTCCGGCTGGTCGTCCGAGACAAGCCGGACGCTGTCGTAGCAGTACGTGCGCATCCGCTGCACGATGTGCATTGCGGCGTCCGCAGTCATACGGCCCCAGTCGCCGGCGAGCTCGACGGGCGGTGGCCCACAGGTGCGGTTTTGAGAGCATCAGTGCGGGATCCACCCTGATTGGGGGAGCGATCGGGGACGAAGAATAACTCCTTGATGGCGTCCTTTGGCGATTGAATTGGCTTCTAGCTGCGACTAGCATCGAAGAACTGAGTCCTAACTACAGGATCGAACATGCGTAGTTTATTGATGAGCTGCGCCATCAGCGCTACCATTATGGTCGGGCAAGCCCAAGCCCAAACCCAGCCTCAGGCCCAAGCCGAGCCACAAACCCAAGCCCCACGTGAGGTTATCGCGGTTGATACGATCGAGCTGCGAGCCGAACAGACGCGCACATTTGCCTTCGATGAGCCAGTGACTAAATTTAATCTTTCGGCTGAAGGTGTTGCGCAAATCATCCCCGAGACTGATCGGACATTTACTGTGCGGGCAGTCGCGCCAGGGAAGGTGTTGATGACCGCCTATGCTCCGGACGGCAGAGTCGTTCATCGATCCAATATCCTCGTTGCACCAAGCGAGGGCTTCGTGAAGATTTACGGCCATAGGGAGACGAAGGACTTTGCTGGCTTCTATTGCTCGAACAGCGGTTGCGGGCGAGCGGATCCGGACAAAGTGCCTTACACGGCGTCAGTGCAGCAGGCGCAGCAGAAAAGCAGAGGTGATAGCGACAACACCATGAAAGAAGAGGTGCGGTGAAAGGCCATTCCCAATGCGGCTCGAAGGTAGGCATCTCATCTAGCTAGCAGGCTATCGAAGAACTCTCAGCCGCGTTCGCAAACGAAGGCTGAATCGTCGCCATTGTGGATGTAGAAGTGGCCAACGAGCCTGCCTGCAGTGCCGATCATTCCCATGGGAACTCGGCGCAGGCCGATCTGGGTGCCGTAGCGCACGTCCAGGAAGTCGCCCCAAAGGCGATTTCGCCATCGGACTTGCCCTGGAACGTGAGATGTGCCTCTTCAACAAGATCGAGGAAGCCGCCGTCCCAGACGTCCATCTCTACGATGGGCCAGCGGCGGGCAAAGGCCTTGGCCAAGTCGGGCACCTTGGCCATCAGCCGGGCTTGGCAATCAGCCTCGGGAGCCCCACCAGATTGTAGGCTGCGGAAGAGAAGGTAGGACCCATCCGACGCGATCACGGCCCCTGGAAGGCTCCGCGCGCGGAATATCAGGCTGATTGCCTACGGCACAATCGATTTGTAGCCGGCAAGACGCGTCTGCGTATGGGTAAATTTACGAATCATGTGCTAGTTTAACGACGGAGTGCACGGGTTAGCGTAAGACACGATCATTGGATTAGGCCAACATGGATCTCATCGGTAACCTCGGCACATGGAGCATCTGGCTTGCTGGCTATGTGGTACCATTCGTATTTGTACTGACGATTGTCGTCTTTTTTCACGAACTAGGTCATTTCCTGGTTGCACGCGCGTGCGGAGTTCGGGTCACGACGTTCTCCATCGGCTTCGGTCCCGAGTTGGTGGGCTTCAACGATCGCCACGGTACGCGGTGGAAGGTCTGCTCAATCCCGCTTGGCGGATACGTCAAATTTCTGGGCGACAGTAACCCAGCCGGCGTTGGAGTGGCACAGCCATCTCAAACTGCGAGCATCAGCGATCTTCGCGAGACTTTTACGGGGGCGTCCGTAGGACGCCGGGCCGCGATCGTTGCCGCCGGTCCAATCTCCAACTTTCTGCTCGCGATCGTCGTGTTCTCGGGCACTTTCATGCTCTCGGGCAAGGAAATTGCTTCAACGCGAATCGAGACAATTCAACCAGACAGTCCCGCCGCAGCTGCAGGTTTCCAATCGGGCGACCTGGTGCTCGCAATCGACGGGTCAGCAGTCGCAAGTTTTGACGAGCTCCAGCGCATAGTTAGTGCCAGCGCGGGACGGTTCCTCAAGATCGTGGTTGATCGACACGGTGCTCGTGTCTCGCTCCATGCAACTCCGGCGGTACGCGAGGTGAAGGACGCCATCGGAGACGTTAGCCGAATTGGGTATCTCGGACTGGGCCGTTCAAGAGCCCCGGAAGACACTAAGATTGAAAAGTTTGGTCCGATTCAGGCAATCGGGCTCGGCGCGAAGCAGACCTGGTTCATCGTCGACCAAACTCTGCGCTTCCTTTTCAGTGCTGCGGCCGGCAGCGCATCGCCAGACACGCTGGCCGGTCCGATCAGAATTGCCAAGGTATCTGGCTACGTCGCAACATTCGGGATATCGGCCTTGGTTCAACTCGCCGCAATCCTGTCTGTCTCGGTCGGTCTACTTAATCTTTTGCCGATGCCTGTGCTCGATGGAGGCCATATTATGTTTTACATGATCGAGGCCGCACGGGGCCGGCCGTTGCCGGCAGTCGCGCGGGAATGGTGTATGCGGGTTGGGGGCGCCCTCATCTTGGCGTTGATGATATTCACGACCGTCAACGACATTTGGCGTTTGGCCGCGTAACACTCGCTTGGAAGCCGCGTCTGCGGAAAACAAACTCCAGCCCTTCGTTCCCCCCATTCTGCAACCTGATCCCCGCTCGAGCGGCGTAACCATGCACGTCAACAAGGTTCATCACGTCACCACCGTCAACCGTGTTGCCGAGGATCTTGGCGAAGACGAAGACTGGCTGCGAGACGTCGCCAATGAAATGGAAATCGAAGACGGCGCCATCTGGGTCTATGGCGACGGAGAACATGGCATCCAGGCCTTCACCGACTTCGGAATCGAAAACCTCATCGAGCTCGTCCGTATGTACAAGGAAAGCCCGGAGCTGCCAGAATAATCTAATGAGCTACGGCCTACGCCGGATGCGTACGGATATCGGTTCCGTTCTCGAGAAGATGTGTCGCGAAGCTGTGGCGTGCGGAGCGTGACGCGCTTGGTCAGGCCTGCAGCCTTCATCGCCGACCGGCAGGCGGCATGCAACACGGTCTGATCGATCGGATGATCTTCGTCACGACCAGGGAACAGATAAAGCCGTGGCCGGGCGAGCCGCCAGTAGGTGCGCAGGATGCCCAGCACCTGGATGACGCCGCGGGCGCTGTCGATGTCTTCGATCCTCAGTCCCGCAACCTCCGAGGCCCTGAGCCCGGCCGCATAGGCGGTGTTGAGCGTGGCGCGGCTCCTCAGGTTCGATACCGCTTCAAGAAACTGAACCACTTCGTCGGCGCTGAGCACGACCGGCAGCTTGCGCGGTTCTCGCGCATACGGAATGCGCTCTGGGACGAGCGCCTCGCCGAGCGTGACGCCGTAGAAAAAACCGTAGCGCACAGACAATCTGGTTCAGCGTCGGCCATGATATGCCGGTCGAGACCAGATGCACCTGGGGAAGGCGCGGACGTGTTCCAGCTCTAACCTCGGCCAAAATAGCGGCTGAACTTCGAAACCGCGCTGATGTAGGATCGCTGCGTCGCCGGCGACAGATTGCGGACGGTCATGTCTTCGATCATGCGGCGGCGAAGAGGGCTAAAATCGGCCATCTCGATACTCCTGTCTGAGGGGGGCTCCAACACCCACATCCTCTCAGCCAGGAGGCGACCTAACCACCTTGCCCCTTGCCCCTTACGCCGCGGCAGCGGCTTCGTTCAATCCCCATCTGATTCATTTCGGTCAGATTTTGCTCTCTAAATCGTTAAAGCCTAAATCCCGCCGCTCGCGCGTCGTCGAAAAACATCTTAACCGTTTCAAGCGAGTAGTCATTTAAATCCTTACCCACCAGATGAAGTTTTTTTAGCAACTCGTTGGTGACGGTGATGACATGGCACCCGATTGCGTCAGCCTGAAAAATATTCAGGAGCTCCCTCGGACTAGCCCAAATCAACTCGGCTGTTGGGGCAGCTTTGAGCAATTCCAAAGCCCCCGCCATGAGAGGAACTGGATCCAGACCCGTATCAGCAATGCGGCCAGCAAACACTGAAACGTAACTTGGGACGTCCGGATCCAGGGCAGCCACGACGTCCCGCACTTGATCCAAGGTCATCAGCGCGGTGATGTTCAACTTAACCTTCTTGGCGGCAAGCTTCTCGATAAGCCTGTAGCTGCCTTCCCGTTTGGTATTAGTGACGGGAATCTTAACGTAGACATTCTTGCCCCAACTCGCAATTTCCAGCGCCTGACGCTCCATTTCGGCAAAATCGTCGGAGAACACTTCGAGCGAGATAGGCCGATTGGGAATGGCTGCTAGAATATCTAGGGAGAAAGCCTTGTAGTCAGTGATTCCGGCCTTGCGCATCAACGTCGGATTGGTGGTCAGACCTTTAACGAACGGCTTTGCATACATCTCCAGCATGCCTGCCTTGTCCGCGCCATCGGCGAAAATCTTGACGTTTAGCTCTTCAATTGTTTTCATTGTCACTCTCGCTCTCTATGACTGTCAGCGCTTCATGCGTCGAGAAGACCCTGTGGTTGTAGTTGGTAGGGGGCGGTTCCTCGTACGCGCGATCGATGAAGATGGTGCGGGTACCCGCAGCGATGCCGGCCTCCACATCACTTCCGCGGTCCCCGACCATATAACTCCGCCTCAGGTCGATTTCGAACTCGGCGGCGCCGGCCAGTAGCATTCCTGGCTTCGGTTTGCGGCAGTCGCAGCCGTCACCGCCGTCATGGTAGCAGACGATGAACCTTTCGATCGCCGTTATTTTGCGCGCAATAAGCCTATTGATTGCCTCGACTGTCTCCTTGCACGTGGTTCCACGCGCAACATCCGGTTGGTTGGTAACCACGATTAGAACGAACCCCCGATCCTTCAGACGCTGAAGCCGCTCACTGAGTCCTTCGTAAATTTCCAGGTCCTCGACCCGCGCCGGAGGGTGAGGCTTTCCCGCTCGGATCATTGGACGATTTAACACGCCGTCGCGATCGAGGAAGATCGCCTTCGATTTCATGAGCGCTAACTCGCAGTCCCGACCGTGGATTCCCACTTCGTCTGGTTTGCCTTCAGTTTCGGATGCGAGACTAGCAGATGCCAAACCACCGCCTGAAACGCTTCAGAGTGAGGAGTGACATTTTCCGAATTTACGGTAGGTACGATCACACAGGCGTCGGCAACCTGAGCAGTGTAGCCACCATCGCGGCCTACGACGCCCATGATCGTTGCTCCGATCGTCTTGGCATACTGCAATGCGGTCACTAGATTTGGGCTGATGTTCTTTTCAATGCTTCCGCCGCCGACGGAAAAAATAAAAATCGCGTCTTTTGTCAACAGCTTGCTGATTTTCAGCCACTCTACAAATATGGATGCCCAGCCCTCGTCATTGGCACGCGCAGTCAATTCTGATACGTTGTCCGTTGGCGCATAGCATTCGATGCCAACGATCTTACGAAAATCATTAACCGCATGAGAACAGTTGCCGGCGCTTCCTCCCACGCCGAGGAAAAAGACTCGGCCGCCCTCGGCTTTCACTTGCGCCAGCAGATCGGCTATCTTTTCAATTGGCGTCAGATCCATCTTTTCGATGATCTGGATCGATTCACGCATGTGCTGTTCAGCGTAACCCATCTTTTCCTGCCCTTGTAAAAATCCGCTGTCCCGACGATCTCACTTGCGTGATGTGCATCAGAATTTTTCAGGTGAGCATATGATATTTTACGAGCGACTTTCGAATATGTCACTCTCGTCCTTTGCCCAAGCTCACCGTATGGTTGCGAGCAGGACCTTAACATTAATAACGAGACATTGCTTGACCCCTTGAAAATTCCCGACAATGTTAAGAGGCATCGCGAGAATCGTTGATTTTAACCACGTTAGAGTAACCCTTTATGACGCAAGGCTTCGTTCGAGGCACGGTCGCGGTTTGTATCAAAATCGCGGTGACGGTGAGCCTGCTATGGTTTCTGGTTTCGCATGTTGATCTTCACCATATTTCAAACGCGTTAACGAGTTTAAGCTTAGCGTCACTCGGCCTCGCGGCATTCGTTCTCGCTTTGACGATTCCGGCAAATGCAGCTCGCTGGCATTACATCCTTTCTGCGAGTGGATCTTCTCCGGGTCTGGCGAAATTGGCGAAGATTCTCTTGGTCGGTCTATTCTTCAACCAAGTGCTTCCCAGCGGAGTAGGTGGAGACGCAGTTCGCGTCTGGCGCTGTCATCTACTTGGCATCCCGGCGGGACAAGCTATCAGGAGCGTCTTGCTCGACCGAGCTATGGGCTTTGCATCAATTGTATTGGTATATGCGGCCGGCCTCCCCATCTTGCTGCGTATGATGGCTGACCGCCTGCAGCAGGGTGTTTTCGTAGCAATCTTCGTCTTAGCGGTCGGTGGTTTGGCCGCATTGTTCTCTCTTGATTTCTTGCCCAGTTTTCTATTGCGGGTGAAATTCCTTTCTCCGTTGGCGTCGATCTCGATCGAAGGGCGCCGCCTAGTCAGTGATCCTCGTCGGCTCGGCGTCATATTTTCGTTGGCGCTCCTCGGAACCGCGATAAATATTTACGCCTATCAAAGAATTGCTCAGAGTATGGGCGCTGACCTATCTTTCGTTGATTGGGTACTGGTCGTGCCCCCGGTGACGCTAGTTCAATTGCTGCCCATATCACTGGCGGGGTGGGGAATACGGGAAGCGGCGTTGGTTGTCGTTTTAAGCGCCTTCAATATCCCGTCAGAAATCGCGTTAACGATCTCATTGCTGTTCGGCGCCTGCCAAATTCTGATCGCGCTGCCTGGTGGGCTAATCTGGATTACAGGATGGGATCTTGATGCTGGCTCAAGGTCGGGCAACGAAGATCTGACTCTGGGTATTCCTGCATTTCCCGCAAAGCCCTCTGTTGCCGAGGTCGGTTCATGAAAATCGGAGTTCTCGGTGGTGGTCTTGTTGGCCTCGTAGTAGCAAGTCAGTGCCGCAAGCACGAAAGTGAGGTCCTCGAGCTCGATGAAGAGTGTGGTGGACATTGCCGGACACTACGCGAGGAAGGTTACACGTTCGATCTCGGCGGGCCCCACGTCCTATTCTCCCGCAACCAGGACGTACTGTCATTCATGCATGAAAAGCTTGGCGATAATCTCGCCATACGCCGACGTAACAACATGATTTGGTTCGACGGGAGGTTCGTCAAGTATCCATTCGAAAACGGGCTATACGATTTGGCTCCACAGGATCGGTTCGAGTGCCTGTACCACTATCTAAACAACGATTATCCAGCACCCACGAATTTTAAGGAATGGATCTATCACACCTTTGGCAAAGGCATCGCCGAGAAATACATGATCCCGTACAATGAAAAAATCTGGAACGTGCCTGCAGAGGAAATGACCCTCGACTGGGTCGAAGGGCGCGTGCCGCGTCCACCGGTCGCGGACGTCATCAAATCGGCAGTTGGCGTTGAGACCGAAGGCTACACCCATCAGCTCAATTTTGGATATCCCAAGAGTGGCGGAATCGAAGCCCTACCGCGTGCGTTTGGACGGGACTGCAAGAATGTCACGACTGGTTTCCGCGTCGAAAAGGTTTGGCGTGAGGGCGCGCATTGGCATGTCACCGACGGGGCGAGAGTCAAGACCTATGACAGGATCGTGTCGACAATCCCCATTGAGGATTTGATAGACAGCTTGCCGAACGTTTCCACAGCTGTGCGCGCGGCGGTTCATGGATTGCGTTACAATTCGTTGACCACCGTGATGATTGGTGCTGCAACCCACAGCCCGACACCTTACACGGCGCTCTACGTTCCGGATATGCGCTTCCCTTTCCATCGGCTGTCGTTCTCGCTCAACTTCACCACCGAGGGCGCGCCACCAGGCCACGAAGGCATTGTCGCCGAAATCACTACCAATCCGGGAGACGGGTTTCACGAACTCGACGACCAGGAAGTTGTCCGCCGGGTCGTCGACGGAATGGAAACGATGAATCTACTCAAGCGCGAGAGCATGCGCTTTCAGCGCGTCTACCGCACCAAGCATGCCTATGTCGTGCGCACTTTCGATTACGACAAGAAGTTGAGTCTAGTGCTCGACTATCTCAATGGGCTTGGCATCGTCAGCGTTGGACGAAATGCAGAATTCGAATACATAAATATGGACGAAGCCATCCGCCGCGGCCTCAAAGCAGCGGCGGCACTCGATAGGGATTAACAGGCAATGAGTTACTACGAGCACGAGGACATCAACAACGCTGTTGTTGGCCTGTTTGTTGAAGCAAAAAATAATGACAATAGGACTGGTACGGTACTCGATATCGGTTGCGGCCGTGGTCGACTTGGTCTGGAGATAGAGACACTTGGATTTCGCGTTACTGGCATCGATGAAAGCTCGGTCGCATGCGAGACTGCACGCACTCGCCTGAGCGAAGTCATTGAGCTTAATCTTACGGACTTTGCGAAAGTTGGGCAGATGTTAGGGGACCGTCGGTTCGATTGGCTGATGCTGGCAGACGTACTGGAACACTTGCCGTACCCGGAAAAGGCGCTCGAGTTTTACAAACAGTATCTCGCCCTGGGCGGCCGTCTAATCGTGTCGCTGCCGAATGCCGTCGTATGGGACAATCGGCTGCGGATAATGCTCGGACGCTTCGACTATCGGGACAGTGGCACGATGGACAGGACCCATATGCGCTTCTTTACCTTCCGTTCAGCTCGAGAGTTGGTGGAGAATGCCGGTTTCACGCCGCTGCGCCGGACGTTTGACCCCGGGATCGTCCGCGCTTTCCTTCCGCTTGTGAAGAAGTTGGTTGCTGGCAAACACCCCGGCAGCATTCTCGAGTCGCCGAGCTATCAGTTCTATAAGAAATATCTATTGCCGGTTGAGCAGGCGTTCGCCAGCATTCTCCCAGGCCTTTTTGCATTCCGCATCGTCTTGTCTGCAAAAGTTAGACCTTGACCACACGGATGCGGAGCCGGTCAACCGCTTCTGAGCATCACTACCGATCCGTCAAAATCGAAGGCAAAGTCCATCTCGTGGACGCCTGCTTCGGTCATGATCGTGCGCAGCCGTCGCCGATCGTTGGTGTGAAACAGCAGGAACCCACTGCCACCTGCCCCAACCAGCTTGCCGCCGGTCGCGCCGCCCTTCGTTCGCGCAAGTTCATAGAGTTCGTCGACACGATTGCTGCTCATTCCCTTCGACCGGCTACGCTTGCGCAGCCAGTGTTCATGCATCATCGCCCCAAATCGACCGACGTCGCCCGCCTCGAGCGCGATCTTTATCTCCAGCCCGAGCTGCTTGACAAAATGGAGGCCCTCAATCATTTGCCGGTCGCCTTCTTCAGAACGTTGCTTCTGTTCAGATAATAGATCGACGGCACTGCGCGTATAACCTACAAAAAACATCATCAGCGAGTCGCGCATCTCCCATAGTGTCGATTGCGCAATCCGCAGCGGCGTAATAACGACGCTGCCGTCTGTATTATATTCCTGACAAATCAACCCGCCATAGGCCGCAACGTATTGATCCTGTTTGCCTACGGGCTCCTTCAGGCGGACCATCTCGACCTCAATCGCTTCGCAGGCCAGGAACTCAGCGTTTACCGGCTCGTGCTTATGGGCATGAAGTGCATGAGAAAGCCCGACCAGGAAACTGCCTGATGAGCCGAGGCCGGTGCCGGCAGGTACGTCGGCAACACTTACGATCTCGACATTTTGCTCGACCTCGTTCAGCCGCAGTAGCTCACGAAAAAGCGGGTGACAAATCTCATCGTAGCTAAGCGCATGCTCGATTTCAGAGTATTTGAGAAAATAGCCAGGAAAGAAAGTCCGATTGATTGTGATGTAGATGTACTTATCGATGGCCGCCGATATTACGAACCCTCCGAATTGTGAATAGTAGGACGGCAGGTCGGTTCCTCCACCGCCAATCGAGATTCGCAAAGGTGTTCGCGTTATGATCATCGGTCGCGTTTCTCTGCGGCTGTTAAGAGATAAGCGTTCGTCTCGGCGAGACCTGCGGGTGAACCGATCTCATGAAACCTCTTGTCAACTTCATAACCGGCGAGAAGCCCGCGCGCGAGAAGGTCACGGGATAGATCGGCCAGATCGAATGGGTCTCCCAGCGGCCGCTCCGCTAAAACTGGTGCGGTAAGGACGTGTATGCCATACTCGATGTGTTGCATCGACGGCGTCCGGTTTACCTTATCGTACCGGCGGATCATTCCGTCTACGAATTCGACGTTGCTCACGTCCCATCGGCCGCGGTTCTCGAATACGGTCATCAGAGCGGGACGGCGAGCGCCAAGGAAGGCTGCGTATATGGCCCGGAAATCGATATCAAGATAAGTGTCACCGTACATAACGAAAAACTGCTCTCCGAGCAGATGCAACGCATGGCGCAACGCGCCGCCTGTGCCGAGCGGTTGGGCACCATCGCTCACATAGCGCACGCGGCATCCGAACGCCCAGCCATCACCGACATACGCTTCGATCTGCTCGCCTAGGTGCCCAATGCAGACCACGATGTCGGTAATTCCGTTACGCGCCAGCAGGCGAAGCTGATGCGCGATGAAAGGGTACCCCGCGACTTCGACCATAGATTTGGGCACAGTGGTCGTGATTGGCCGCAACCGAGTTGCCAAACCACCTGCCAGCAAGGCAAGCGGTGGCATCTTCTTAGATATGCTTGTTGCGGACATCGTGGATCAACGCCATCAGGGAATCGCGCAGGGCATCACGGGTAACGCGCTGGCATGTCCAGCCGAGTGCGCGGATACGATCGGTGTTAAGGCGAACGATTGGAACGTCACCCTTCCACCCACGATTGCCACCCGAATATTCGAAAACGGGCTTTGGTGCCAATGCAAGACATTCGGCGGCAAGTTCAGCGATCTCGGTGACTGTAATGTAATCACCCGTTGCGACATTGAAGGTCTCGAAAGGTTTGAGACAATATCGGTTAGCGTGCAGGACGGCAGTAACAACGTCAGAAATATGAATATAAGACTTGCTCTGTGTTCCATCGCCGAGAATTTGGAGGCGCCCCGGATCACGCATGAGGCGCCGCACGAAATCAAGGCCGACCCCATGGGTCTGTCGTGGTCCAACGACATTTCCGAATCGAAATGCGCAGCCGGTCAAGTCGAACATAAAACAATAAGACGATATGAGCGCCTCGCCAGCCAGCTTACTAGCCCCATATGTAGATACGGGGGCCAGCGGGCCATAATCTTCAGTTGTCTCGACCTCTCCAAGATCGCCATATACTCCACTCCCTGAGGCGTAAAGAATTCGACCTAGGCCCGTGCGTCGCATAGCTTCCAACACGTTATTTGTGAGCAGCGTACCCTGATAGAAATCGATCTCAGGTTCGGTCGCGGCGCGCGCGATGTCAGGATTGGATGCGAGGTGAATCACCACATCGTGGCCAGCCATGGCAGCCTCCAGACGAGGCAGATCGCCTACATCGGCGCATACCACCACAAGCCGTTGATCGTCCCGGTGGTGCTCGTAGTGCCAGTCGCGGCCTGAGGAGAAATTGTCGTAAAGGGTAACTTTGGCAATCGCCGGATCGGTCAGCAGCCGGTCCGTAAAATGACTGCCAATGAATCCGGCACCGCCGACGATGAAATACCGGTTGCCTAAATCGGTGCGGGAGCGGCGGTTGTTCATGGAAATACGGCTCACCACGTTACGTGAACCGACTGCGCAGGATGCGCTTAAGTGTCCACCATGCGCCTTGCAAGGGCTCCATCGTGCTCTCGCCGATGCGCGACCGATATGGAATGCCGATCACTTTTACTTTGTATCCCTGCCTGATCGGACGGAGCAGGAGTTCGACCGGCAGAGCCGCACCCTTGCTTTGGTACTGCAGACGTTCGATTAGGGTCTTGCGATAGGCGCGCATACCGCTGTGTAGGTCGGTAATCCGCCGGGCGAACAGAATCGAAGCTATGCCCGCAAAGCCCCAGTTGGCGAAATAGTTGAGCCATGGCATTGCCGCAGGCTTGCCGACAAGGCGCGAGCCGTCCACCAAATCAAAACCCTCTTCAATCACCATGCGTGCCATTTGCTCGATGAATTCGGTGGGGTATGTATCGTCGCAATCGAGAGTCACTACGACCTCACGTTCAGCTGAGTGCAATGCAGTATCCATAGCGGGGCCATATCCGCGCGGAGGAAACTGGCGAATGACGCGCGCTCCGAGGGACTGAGCGATGTCAGCCGTTCGGTCGTAACTGCTGTCGACGATGAGAATCTCAGCGCCCGGCACTGCAGCCCTGATGTCGCCGATCACCTTGCCGACCGCCTTTTCCTCGTTGCGGGTGATCATGGCGACGGTAATCTTGGTTTGCAATCGCGACAATCTTGCACTCCGCCAGTCATGCGGCAGGTCGCCGTTTCGACAACTCGCGAGCCGCATCCAGTACCTACCAGAAAATGCGCACATTGAAATGGCGATTGCAGACAAGATCATTGTCATGGTCAACAGTGCCGATCATGTGCGCGCTTGGGTCCAGGCAAGGTCAGGAAGCGGCGGGATAGCGCATTACGCCGCGTCCGCTCCCCAGCCTGAAGGTCATCGATTTAAGCGCTATCCCGGAGAACGAGTTAAAAGCCCGCATCACCGCGACATGCCGCTGGCGATCGCTGACGCCTTTACAGGCGACCGGCAGAGAAGCGAGGGCGCGGGCCTCGTGCTTGTCGTGCTCAGTGCCGGCCACAGTGCAGCGGTTAACCAACTTTCGGCCTCGAGCTGTGGTGGAGTCCTTGTCGACGATGACGCGGGGCGGAGGTAAGGTTGATGGGCCGAACCGGGGCACCCCGTAGTTTTGCTATTTGCATCGCGAGGAAGGTTGTGCATACATCGGCCATTGAGCTCAGTGGTCGCGGCAAGCATCTGATCTATTTGGTTTTTTAACTTTTTCGAAATCGGAGTTTTCCGTGCCTGAAGGCGCGACGTAGGGAACAAGTTTAGTGCCCCTCCAACTATTCGGATTTCAAATGACCATTGCCGCGACGATGTTGCCGGAAACCAACATGACGTGGCGCAACGATGCTGCGCTGGGATTGGCAGGGGCGCTGTTTGCGCTTTGTCTGCATGCCGTGGGCCACTTCCCGACGCTTCCGGTACCCGCCGGAGACAATGACAGCATGCTCCGGCTGGTCGAAATTCGCGACCTCATTGGCGGGCAGGGCTGGTTCGATCTGCATCAGTATCGCATGGGGCCGCAGGGCGGCTTCGTTATGCACTGGTCGCGTTTGGTCGATGCCCCAATCGCGGTGATGATCCTCGTGGCGTCAGCATTTACCGCAAAGCTGGCGGCGGCTGAAACCGCCGCGCTGCTTGTATGGCCGACACTGCTGATGGCGGCGGCGCTGGCGTTCACGCTGAGAATTGCGCGCGCCGTCGGCGGCGATTGGGCGCTGCTGCCGGCGCTCATCATCTGCACCACGGCGCTCCACTTCGGCGGCCCCTTTGCGCCGGGCGATATCGACCACCACAATGTTCAGCTTATGCTCACTTTGGCCGCCATGACGGCACTGATTATCGGACGCAGTCACATCGCCGGGTTCGCCGCCGGCGCCGCCTGCGCGTTGATGCTGGCCGTCGGCATGGAGACGCTGCCTTACGTTGCCGTCGCCGGACTGATCGTATCTATCGGCTATTTGCTGGGCGGGCAGGCCGGAGCAGCCAAGGCGGCCGGGTTCGGGATCGGCTTTGCCGGCGTTGGGCTCGCCGCCTTCCTTGCGACCGTGCCGGCCAGCGCTTGGCTCGCGTCGCAATGCGACGCCTACTCGTTCCCGCAATTTTCGGTCGCGATGCTATCAGGATTTGGCCTGGCGGCGGCGGCAGTTTCTCCAGCGCCTCGCCGCAGCTTCGTCGGAAGGCTCGCCGCATTGCTGGCGCTCGGCTTCGCGGTTGCCGTCTTCGCCACAATTGCTTTCCCGCAATGCCTTGCCCACCCCGTGCCCGAAATGGGTCCGAGGTTGCAGTCGTACTTTCTCGACAATGTAATCGAGAACCAGTCTTTCTGGAGCGTGATCACCCAAGACTGGGCCAAAGCCGTCCGCTTTTACCTCACGCCGGTCCTCGCTCTAATCGTGCTGGGCATTCGTCTGCGAAAGGGTGGCACGGCGGCAGAGTGGACGCTTATGGCCTTCCTGATCGGAGCGTTCGCGGTCAGCGTCTGGCTGGTGCGTGGTACGATCTTCTCCATCCCCTTTGCGGCCATTGCGCTGGCGGCCTGGGTTGGTGAGTGGCGGCAGCGCATCAGAGTGAAGGCCGATCGGTTATCCATGCTGCGCTTTGCAGTGGCCTGGCTGGTTTCCCTGAACTTCGCCTGGGCCATAGCGGCCTACGCGGCGTCGGCTGCGCTGGGAGAGCGAGCCGCGGCGCCCGCAGCCCAGTCGGAGTGCGAACGCCGAGCCGATTACACCCTGCTCGCAGCGCAGCCCCCAACCACGGTGCTTGCCATCTCCAACCTCGGCGCGCCGATCCTTGTCAGCACCGCCCACCGCGTGCTGGCCGCGCCTTATCACCGCAACATCACCGGCAACCTGCTCACGTTCGACGCCTTCATGGGCACTGCAGAGCAGGCACGGACCGTGATCGACGAAAACTGGATCGGCCTTGTTGCCATATGCCGCGGCAACGGCGAAACGCAACTGCTAACTAAATTGGCGCCCGGTGGATTCCTTGCCGCGTTGATTCGCGACGATGCGCCGAACTGGCTTGAGAAGATGCCGCAAGCCGCCGGCGCGCCGCTCGAGATATATCGCGTCCGGCCGCAACGCTGACATCGGGAAGAACCCGACGGAATTTCGCTTGGCCCATCACGAGGAGGATGCGGCTGCTATAGAAGTTTAATTGCAACCTGGACTCTCGCGTAACCAAGATATTCGTATTTTACAGCGTTTTCTTGCACAAACTCTTGGAAGGCCTTGAACTCATGATTTTTCCAGTTCGGGTAGCCGAAATACTCATCAAAAACGATTATAGATCCAGCCACAAGGCGAGGGGCGATTAGATCAAAGATAGTTTTTGTTGATGAGTAAATGTCGCAATCAATGTGGACAAAGGCAATCTCGCCGGGGTTTGACGACAGCCACTTTGGCAAAGTTTCGCTGAACCACCCACGATGCAGCACCACATTTCTTGGAACCTTCGGGAGTTTACCACCGAGCGCGAATGTCCCCTTGCCCAATGTGTTTCCTGTCCAGGCCTCAGGCAGACCCTCAAAGCTATCGAAGCCGTGCACGCTTCTATTTGGATCTTTGGCAGCGATATAGCGGATTGTGGCTCCCTTGAACACGCCAAATTCAAGAACGTGTCCATGAGACAATGCGCTGTTCAAGGCAATGTCTAAGACGTTCCTCGGCGTGTAGACACCAATCGCAGACGGCATGCTGCTTTGTATGTAGTCGACGGTCTCGCTCAGTGCGCGCTTTCGCATTTCGCGCACCGGGTGGTAAGCGCCAAAATCAAAAATCTCGTAGGCTGTGCAGAGGACTTGTTGGATGAAAGTTTTCAGGCGGAAACTGGCAATGAACATAATGTGTATCAGTCCTCCATGATGAAAACGGCAGTCTCGGCCTGCTCCGAGGATCCTATACGCCCGCCGCAGCCATGGCTGGCGCCGGCTCGCGCCGCCACCACGAACCGGCACGACCCAGGATGAGGATTGAAACAATCAGCGTGGCGCCGAGGCCCGTCGGCGTGTCCGTGAAGTAACAGGCGACGAAAACGAGCGCGCCGCCCAGTGCCGGAAGTTCGTAGCTGCGAAAGCCGGTCTTTAATCCGATGCGGACCAGGAAGGCGACGGGAATGGCGAGCGCCACCATGTCGTACATGAACAGATAGGGTGTGACGAGCAGCGTGCCGGTCGCAAGCGCCGCGGCTTTCAAGGAATAGCGCACACGGCTGCGCCAGATCAGCACCAGCAGTACGGCCACCGTAGCGCCCATGATGCACTGGAATATCCATGCCAACTGTTCGGTGCCGCCGAAATGACGCACCACTGCGAAGATGCTCTGCAACTTCCACCATGCCTCGTGGCCCTCGAAAATCGCTTGCGAGGATCTCGGCATCCGTTGGAAGAACGCCAGCCAGCTCTCAATACCGAAGGCGAGCCACGAAACGACGAACATCGCGATCGCCGTCACACTGGCGCTGACGAACACGCGCCAATGCCCGGCCGCGATCAGCACGATCGGAAACAGTGGCCCGTATTGCGGCTTGTACATCAATAGCCCGAGGCAGATGCCGGCAAGCACCGGGCGTATCGGGATCAGATAGAGCGTGCCACCGATCAGCGCCGCGGTGAGGAAGCCGTTCTGTCCGGCCAGCGCATTGAACAAAGCGATTGGAGTGGCGAGCGCGAGCAGAACGCCGAAGTTATGGCCGACGATCGCGCGCATGACAGCAAGATAAGGCACGATGCTGGCAAGAACCCAGCCGAGATACGCCGCCGAATAGGGCAACAGCGCCAGCGCGGATGCGACGAAGAGGAATGGCGGGGGGTAATGCCAGGGATAATTGCCGGCAAAATCCTGGCCGAGCTTCGCGTCCTCGATCCGCCTCAGGATGTCCCAGTCAAAGACCTGTGCCGGAAAGCCATCGAGCACGAGACGCCCGGCAGCCCAGAAGCCGATGAAGTCCGTCGAGACGGGGAGGCCGTTCCGATCGTAAATCCACACGTGCACTAAATACGCCACCAGGCAAATCGTCAGGTTCATCGCGCACAGCACAAAACACACCTTCCGGAGTCGCGCGGGAATTTGGATTTGGACCGGGGCGATTTCGGGGGTGGAGCGGGAGGCGGCCATGCGAGATCCTTGCTCGGGGAGCGCTTCCTGACCGAAAGCGCACGCCCCAAACGAATAAAGCGCGCAGAAAGAAGTGTCCAGAATCTTCGCACTTTCGATCATGCGATGCCTTAGGTTCGGATGGGTACTGCCGATTGAGTGAGCGAATGCTCATGGACCATTTGACGGACCGCGCTGCTGTCGCTTGGCAAAATGGTTCAAAACGGAACCATCTCACTTCTCGAACGAAACCGGCAGATGACCAAATTACACGCCGGCATCGTCGCCAAACAGCAACCTCGATTCCAGCTAAAACGGCGATGGCGGCGGAGACCACACGCTAGGATTGTGGTATCGCCAATTCAGCCTGTCTCGCCAAGGGGACCGAACCTGGGATGACCGGCGGCAGTTGCCGGAAAGCAAAGCAGACGGTTTCGGGCGCCGACGGCGAGCCTTGCGCCTTTCGCGAGCTCGCACGGAAGCTCTCGCGAGACGTGATAGAGAGGCAAGTGCCTGTTAGCGTCGCCGTAGACGGTTGATTGCTGAACAGGCGATAGGACGAGCTGGCTGTTAGGGTTCAGGCTGCATTTTGCTGCCGCGAAGATCCAAAGTGCGGAATATCGAATCGCCGAGCAGGCAGTAGTTCCGATTTTCGGAATAGGCGAGGTGTTTCGCCTGCGCGCAGCCTGCCGGTAGGCGATCGGCTCCCCTGTGAGCTTAGGGAGCGACAGCCGGGAACGGCGGCAATCGGTGGACAACAAAGAATATTGGGAGCGATACTCTTTTGGCGTCCCTTGGTGATTGAGTTGATATCGAGCCGCGACCAGCATTCTAAAGTGCGCCCCAAATATAGGATCGAACATGCGTAGTTTGTTAATCGGCTGCGCGATCGGCGCCGCCTAGAGAGGAGGATCGGTGAGGGCGTCGCTGCGCGCTCGTCCTGACACTGCGAAGTCGCAGGATTAAATTAAATGCGTCGCTCGTCGCGAGGCTCGCCAATGCCTTCGTGAGGATTGGCATTCAGAAAGTCATAAGGTACGTCAGGATATCTGTCGTGTCGGAGGCTGGCGGACAAGGGAACCGCCCTTGGGCCAACTTTAGCCGAAGGCCGGCGAGCCTTCCGCCTCCCACGTGGCGCGCCTGCCGCCCACCTTGAGTGCTTCTGTGAGGCATTTGCCTAGTAGACAAACAGCCACTGCCGATTTTCGAGGCCGACTCAACATTTCCTGCGATTTGTCGGCGCCGGCTGTTTCCGGGCAAATACGGTAAGCATGTCATAAGTAAGGTTAATGAATGATTAGCAATCGACAATTTTTAGGCCAAGTATTATAGAATTGTTCGCAGTTGGCACCGGCTCTGCCTGCTGCTGACAGACTGCTGACAGACTGGCGTATTCATCTTGTAAAGAAGGATTTTCTCCCATGTTGAAATACTATATTCAAGCCACCGAAGCTCTGAAGGGTCTGCGCTCGGACAAGGACGGCGTCGTGTCGTTCGAGTACGTGGTCGTCGCCTTCTGCATCGTCGCCACCGTGATTGCCGTGTTTGGCACCGGTGGTAATAGCGTCATCGGGGCCGCGCTGAACAAGGCGATCAACGGTATCGTCAGCCAGCTTCCGACCTAACTCGCATTGTCGCTTGGCTAGGGGGGGGGCATTGCGTTGCGCCCCCCCCCTATCCCTTCGCTTTGATTAGTAGATTGCCTCACCCGCCGTTTCTAAACCTTCTATCCTTAAGGATTTCTCCTATGAGGAGGAATGGCAACACGAGCAGCGATCTGCCGAAGCGCCTGCTCATCGACGAAGGCGGCGTAGTATCCTTTGAATACGTCGTCCTTGCGTTTTGTCTGGTCGCGATAGTCCTAGGCGTGTTCGGTAGTAGCGGCAGTGGAGCTCTTGCGATGGGACTGACGAACACTTTGAACGCGATCGTCGCTGCTATCGGAGTTTAATATTGCCCTCGAGGGCAGAGATTTTTGATGAGTTTGAGGCGTTCGATGAGTTGGATTATTCACATAGCCTCGACTGTGGAAGTGCTGCTGTTACTCTACATTGCGGCCAATGATGTCGCGACACGATTGATCAGCAATGAGATTTGTCTGGCGCTGGCGGCTCTCGGGATCGCCAGTCAATTGGCCAGCCCGATGCAAGTTGCGGAGTCGCTGATCGCGGCTGCGATCCTCTTTCTGCTGCTGTTGGTTATCTATGCGCGAGGATGGATTGGGGGCGGCGATATCAAGTTGCTTGTTGCCCTGGCGGTTGGTCTCCCGTTGACCGGCGTGATCCACCTCTTGACCGGGACGGCGCTGGCCGGCGGCGTTCTTGCCATGGTGCACCTGATGATGCGCAACCTGCCTTACCCCAGGCTCGCGCCCGCCGGTTCATCGCTGGTGCGCCGAGTCTATGCTGTAGAACGTTGGCGTCACTTGCGGCACGCACCGCTCCCGTATGGGGTCGCCATTGCGTGCGGTGGTGTTTGGGCCGTTTTGAACAAGGGATTTTGATATGTCATCCGCTTTGCGTGTCTCGATCATCCTGGTGCTGTTGCTCGCGACCACAGCGCTGGGCCTCATTGCGTATAGTATGAACCAGCCGAAGCAGGTCGCGGAGGCGGTCGCACAGCAGGCGCCAGCGCCCGCGACTGTCGGATATTTTGTCGCGACACGCGGGTTGCCGAGAGGGACGTTGGTCCGTGACGAAGATTTCATCGTACGGTCGGTACCGCCGAATCGCGTTCCCGCGGGAGCGATCATTGAAACCCCTGACTCCAAAGCGGGCCTTCCCGGATCTCTGGTTCGCAGGTTCGTTGACGCTGGCAATCCAGTGACGTTGGAAGATATCTTGCGCCCGCGGGATCGAGGGTTCCTCGCCAGCGTGCTTGCGCCGGACAGCCGTGCCATCAGCATCAAGGTTGACGAGGAGTCCGGCGTCTCGGGGCTGATCAGGCCGGGTGATCACGTGGACGTCGTGCTGACCCAGGTGTTCGAGAAGGCAGATCCGGCACGTCGCGCCCTGAGCGAAACCGTTCTCCGTAATGTTCGGATCATTGCGATCGACCAGGAGATCGTGCAGGGCGGGCGACCCGTCACCGCTGCCTTGAGCAAGGTCGCACAGACAGTGTCATTGGAACTTACGGCGGAGCAGGTCAAGAAAATCACGGTCGCAAAGCAACTCGGAACGCTCTCTCTGGCGGTGCGGGCAGCAATCGATCAGTGGGACAAAGCAGACACGGGCGTTGTGTCCAGTTGTGATGTGTCGCCGGAGCTTGCTCGGCAGAATGCACTCGCGGGCCAGAGCACCGCGGTGATGGTTCATTCTGGCGGTGAGGTGAAGCAATACTCGGTCAGGAAGCAGGACGCAGAGGACGACGACACCAGCGTGAGCTGCGATGGGTCGCAGGATGTTGGTCGCCAGACTGCAACCGCGGCCGGGTACGCTGGCCGGTTGCCGGAGAAACGTTGATGAACATCGCCGTGGTAGATCCGCCCGGAGAAATGACGCCTGCTGTTTCGCGCGACCGGATCGTCTGTTTCGTCAATGACGAGTTGAGCGCTGCGGCACTTCGCAAGGGCCTCGAAGGGAGCAATCTGTCGATCAGGCGTGGCACGATCCGCAATGCCATCAAGATGCTCGAGACCGACACCGAGCTTTTCGCGTTGGTGACCGACATCAGCGGAATCGACGATCCATTTGCCGAACTGGAAAGGCTGGCGAGCGTCTGCCCGCCCGACGTCCGGGTCGCTCTGATCGGCGACAACAGGGAGATCACTTTCTACCGCGAGCTCATGGAGCTCGGCCTGATCGAATATCTGCCGGGGCCGATCACGCGGGACATGGTGCTCGACCAGTTGCGTCCGAAGCTGCTTGGCGACGTCCCGTCCGCTCAACCCGATCGTGGCGGGCATGTGGTCTCGATCTGCGGGGCGCAGGGAGGTGCCGGCGCCACGAGCATCGCCATCAATCTCGCCCTGCAACTGGCCGAGGCCACCAAGGCCAAGGTCGCGCTGCTCGATCTTCATCTGCAAGGTGGTGAAGCGGCGGTGATGCTGGGTGTTCAGCCGGGAGCAGGGCTGCGCATCGCTCTCGAGAACCCGATGCGCGCGGACACGTTGTTCATCGAGCGCGTGGCGATCGATGTCAACGAGCGGGTTTGCCTGATTTCCGCTGATGAGGAGCTGGATGCGCAGCTCGACATCACCGAGGCTGGCGTGCGCCATGTGCTGGGGCTGCTCCGTAAACGGTTTAATTACATCGTTGTCGACATGCCGGTGCCGTTCCCGGCATCCATCCATCCGGTGATTAAGCTCTCGCGTCACGTCCTGGTGCTGCTGGAAGCAGAGGTGACCGGACTTCGCAATGCCCATGCACTCCGCGCCGCCGTCACCAACATCGCCGGCAAGGATCGAGTCTTTACGTTGCTGAATCGCTCCAACCGTCCCGGCGGCCTTCCCAGGGCAACGATTGTCAAGGCCCTGGGCGCAGAACCCGACATGGTCATTCCTGATCTCGGAAGGAAGATGACCGAGGCGGTCAATCTCGGAATTCCGGCCCTGAAGCACGTATCAGGATTGCGACGTCACCTCGCTCCGATCGTGCGTGAGATCAGCGGCGTTGGCGCCGAAGGGAAGGGACTTCTGAGGAGGCTGCTTGGGCTATGAAAAAATTCGGGAGGCGCCCAGACGAAACGCCGGTTCATTTGCCTGCATTGACACCAGGGCTGCCGGCATCGCCGTCGCTCTCGATTGCGTCGCAGCCTGGCTCGCCGGCGTCGCCGGCAACCTTGCCTGCGTCGCAGCCGACTTCGTCCGCACCAACGCCCAAGCGCGACCAGCTTTCGGTTCATCACCCTGTGATATCCACGTCGCTGCGCGAACGGGTGATGGAGCAGATTGATCCGTCGGCGGCGGCAACTGTCTCGCGCGACGTTCTTCGGCGGCAGATCGAGGAAATCATCCACGGGATCGCCAATCAGGACCGGCTCGAACTGTCGGGTCGCGAGCAGATCCAGATGGCGGACGAAATCGCGGACGACATGACCGGCTACGGGCCGCTTCGTCCGCTGCTGCTCGATGAATCGATCAACGACATCATGATCAACGGCCCCAGCAACGTCTACGTCGAGCGAAGCGGCAAGCTGGAGCGGGTCGCGGTGCGATTCCGTGACAATGATCACATCGCATCGGTGGGGCAGAAAATTGCCGCGCAGGTCGGGCGGCGCATTGACGAATCCAGTCCGATGGTGGATTGCCGCTTGCCGGACGGCAGCCGGGTCAACATCATCTTCCCGCCGCTCGCGATCCATAGCCCCTGCATTTCCATCCGAAAATTTCCAAGCCGGCGGCTGGACATGGCCGGGCTCATTGAAAATGGTTCAATGACTCCGGCAATCGGACAACTGCTGGAAATCGCCTCCCGGTCGCGGCTTAACATTCTGGTCTCCGGCGGCACCGGTTCCGGCAAGACGACACTATTGAACGCCCTAAGCCAGTTCATCGATCACAGCGAGCGCATCGTCACCATCGAGGATGCGGCGGAATTGCAGCTGCAACAGCCGCATGTGATCAGCCTGGAGACCCGGCCGCCCAGCCTCGAAGGCACGGGCCAGGTGACACAACGCGACCTGCTGTGGAATGCCCTGCGCATGCGTCCCGACCGGATCGTCGTCGGCGAAGTGCGCGGTGCCGAAGCGTTTGACATGCTGCAGGCGATGAACACCGGCCATGACGGTTCGGTCTCCACGGTGCATGCCAACAGCGCCCGCGATGCCCTGACCCGCGTCGAGAACATGGTGCAGATGGGACAGGTCAATCTGCCCTCGCGGGCCATTCGCGCGCAGATCGTCGCTGCTTTGGACATTATCGTGCAGGTCGAGCGTATGCGCGATGGACAGCGGCGCATCGTCCAGATGAGCGAGGTGATCGGCCTGGAAGGCGAGGTGATCACCACCAATGACATCGTGGCATTCGAGTACAAAGAGGAGGATGTCCACGGCCGGCTAATAGGCGCCTATAAGTCCACCAACGCCGTCCCAAAATTCAAGAGCCGTCTTGTCTATTACGGGCTTGATCGAGCCTGGGCTGAGGCCATGAGGCACATATGACATCTCATTCTTTGCTCGCTGTAGTTTTGGTGCTCCTGTTGTGCGCAGGAGCCGTCTCGCTGTGGCTCGATGCTCGGCAAAGACGCATGGATCATCAACTCGCAGTCGCCTTACCGCCGTCGCACGCGGCGAGCCTAACCTCCATTCGTCGTTTGGAGACCAGATCCCGCTGGCTTTTTCTTCAGCGCCTGGCCAATTACAGGGCTGAGATCGCTTATGCTTTGCACCCGGCGCTTGTGCTGCTCGCCGGTTTCATTGCGGCAGCAATCATTTTTTATGCCAATAGTCTGTTTGGATTTCCTGTCTCCGTCGTGGCGATCGCGGCTGTCGCTGTGGCTGTCCTGGTGGTCCGAGGTTTGTTTGGATGGCAGCAACGGCGCCTCGCCAATCAACTTTTTCGACAGTTGCCCGACGTCGTCCAACTCGTGACAAGTACCGTTCGATCAGGGCTGCCGGTCAACGAAGCATTTCGTACGATCGCGCGTGAGATGCCGCAGCCAACGGCCGGTCAGTTTGCGATCGTCTGCAGCGAATTAAGTCTCGGGAGATCTCCAGAGGAAGCTGTGGAAGGTGTGTATCGGCGAACCCAGGTTCCGGAGTATGCAATGTTTGCGGTGACTCTGGCTGTTCAATTGAAGTCGGGGGGCAGCTTGGCAGAAACCCTGCAAACCCTCAGCGACACCGTGAGACAGCGCGTGGCATTGGCTGCCCGCGCAAAGGCTCTGGCGGGAGAGGTGATTTTTTCCTCACGCGCACTTTCGATGGGGCCTCTTATCATCGGCGGTTTGCTGTACTGGATAAATCCGGCATCGATTGATCTGCTGTTCCGTGATCCGACCGGAAACATGCTTCTGGCTTACGCGGCAACCTCAGTGCTTGTAGGGCACCTGGTGATACGCTGGATGATCAGGAGGGAAACCTCACTATGATTACAGGTTTCAGCCTGGTGGTCATGACCATAGCAGCAGCGGCCGGCACCTTCGTGTTGATTATCCGCGAGATTCACCTTCGCGCGTTGGACGCGCGCGTATCGAGTGTTGTACTCGGCACCCCTCAACAGCCAACTCGCTCCCGAGACGTGGTCGGTTGGTTGTCAGCGATCGGCATGCGATACCGGCGCTTCTACGCCGAGGAAAATCTGGAGCAACTGCGAGCGGTCCTTCAATCGGCAGGTTTTAATCATCATCGAACCTTGCCGATCTGGATCGGTGTCAAAATTGTCAGCATGGTCTTGTTCCCGATCGCTGCCTTCCTTATTGCGCAGCTTTCCGAGGGGGGGCCGAACGACGCGCTGGTCTTCATGATGGTCGGTGTGGTCATCGGAATCATGGGGCCGCGGCTGATTCTGCTGATGCTGCGGCGACGGTTCGATGCCGCCGTTCGGGCGGGCACGCCGGATACGATCGATTTGCTGGTTGTGTGCAGCGAAGCGGGCATGGGCCTGGAGAGCGGACTGGGGCGCGTGGCGGCCGAAATGAACCACGCCAATCCCGCCATGGCCTGGGTGTTGCGCAGCCTGCTTGATGACTTGCGAATATTGCCAAATCGCATGGACGCCTTCGAAAAATTGGCATCGACGTCGGACGGACTTCGCCGCTTTAGCACGATGATGAGCCAAAGTCTGCAATACGGAACTCCATTGAGCCAGGTTCTGCGCACCATCGCTGCCGACCTCCGGCAGGAACGTATTACCAAGCTGGAAGAGAGAGCCCACAAGCTGGGCGCCAAGTTGACTATTCCGATGGTGTTGTTCCTGCTTCCGGCCATGTTCGTCATCATGGGGGCAAGTCCGTTCCTGCACCTGATTCGGTCGTTCTCGCAGCTCAAAGGCGGATAGAGGCCATGAGGATGGTACGCGTCTGTCGCAATAGGCTTGGCCTTACAAGGTCATTCCTTGCAGATCAACGCGGCGCCGTCGCGTTTGAGATGCCCATTGTGTATGCTTTCCTGCTATTTGGTTTGCTTCTGCCGCTTGCCGACATGGCAATCGCGGGCTTCCGGTATGTATCTGCGCGGGAGGCACTGCGCGCGTTCGGGCAGTCCATTCAATATTCGCCGCCACTCGACGTCACGAACTCATCAAGTTGGGCGTCAAGCGCGCAAGCCAAGGCTGATCCCAACTACCCCATCCCGAGCATCAATCTGATTTGCGGCGACAGCCAGCTTGCCTGCTCTGCCACCAACCTTGCTTCGCCCAAGTACTATTCCTACACGACATCAGTCACCTTGTCGCCGCTCGTCCTGAGATCGGTGTTGTGTACGAGTGGCAATGGCGATCCTTGTACGTTCACGCTGTCTTACTCCCAACGGTTTCAATAGGATGTTCCATGCGTAACATGCTCCGTTGCCGTCGAGGTTCGGTCGCTTTCGCAACTGTCGTCGCCTTGATTCCCCTGATCGGAGTGGTTGCACTCGGAGCTGAAGGGGGGGCTTGGTACGTCACCAAGCAACACGCCCAGAATGCCGCCGATGCCGCGGCCTATTCGAGCGGCTTGTGGCTGGCGTGCTCTCTCGCCCCGTCGACATGCACGGCCGATACGCAAACGATGGCCTATCGTGGCAAGGAGCTCGCGGCACAGAACGGGTTCTGCAACGCAGGTGTCACCTCTTATCCCGGCGGTCAGTGTATCAATCTTCCGAGCGGTACGTCTCGGACCGTTACAATCACACCACAGGGAACGGATTCCGTTCAGGCTACTGTCACTCAGACACAGCCGGCGTATCTGGCAAAGGTGCTTGGTCTGTCCACTGTTACGATAGGCGCAACAGCGATTGCACAAGTTAAAGTTCTGGCGAATCCGTGCGTTCTGAGTCTCTCGGACCCGGTCGCGTTTCAAGGAAGTACGACCGTAAAGGCGCCAAACTGCGGACTGTCATCGAACAGTACGGCCTCCAATGCCATGAACTTCACCGGTAACGGCCTCGACGTTAGCAATGTCAAATCAATCTCCGGAGCAGGGGGTTGTGCTCAAACGGCCGGCTCTCAATGCAGCAAGGTAATCACCTTTGCGCCACCCGTCGTGGATCCGCTCAGCGGATTGAATTCGGCGATTTTATCGCTCACGAAGGCCGACTTCTCTGGTGGTGCATGTGGTTCGACGCTGAAGGCGTATGGGCCGACTACTGCTACCACCAGCCCTTGTTACAACAACGGCTTCCCCGCCGGCAATCAGACCTTGAACGGCGTGTACTTCTTTACCGGGAACGTCACGATCTCAGGCAGCGTCACCGTAACCGGCACAGCCACTTTGATACTGTTGGGACCAAAATTCCTCAGTAACGGAGATAAAGGAGCGACGCTAACCTTCAACGGTAATCCAACGATCCAGATTACGGCGCTATCGAGCGTATCCAGCACGCAAGTGCCAACCAAATTGGCAACGTCTTCCATCTTGTCGTTGTTGAGTGGATTGCTGATCTATGATCCGGAGACGACAAGCAAGAACCAAACCGTGACGATATCCGGGAACACCACGAGCTCCTTCACCGGCATCACATATTTGCCGAATGCCGACGTTGTTTACCAGGGCAGCACGGTGAGTTCGACGTGCGTCGAGGTCATTGCAAAAGGAGTCACCCTGTCGGGCAACTCCAACTTTGACAATTCGGGATGCCCTGCGAGCTCCAAGATCGTGAGTCAGTACGTTCGATTGGTGCAGTGATGAGAAAGCTCGATCAACGTGGCGTCGCGGCGTTTGAATTCTGTGTTGTGGGTGCGGCGTTTTTCGTATTGATTTTCGCCATCTTCGATCTGGGGCGATATGCTATCACCGTGCAATCATTGCATGCGCTTGCGGATGCCGGCGCCCGGGCGATCTTGATCAGCTGCTACACGGACGCTGCAATCGCAAAGAAAACCCCTGCCTGTAGCGGTGACCCCCTGCCATCCACTACAGCCAAACAGGCCGCAGCCCCGTTCCTGTTTAATGGCGGTCTCACGCCGACGCTGAATGCGGCGGGAAGCGCCCCAATCATCGTGACGGCATCTCAGCCGGGCTTCACCATGATCATGCCGATTTGGGGCACAAGGTTCAATGCGCCGAGCGCGTCCACCCAGATTCCTTCTCCGGTTTGACGCATACTCACATAGTGATTCATCAACCAACTTTTGGTTGCGAGCGTCGGCAATTCGGCCCGCGCTTCAGGTCAGCAGGCAGCCAAAGTGGTGCGCGCTGGCAACATCGGGGAGTTTTCTCTGGCGTTGCCACAACCCAGTGAAGGTCTTTCCTTGCAAACGATGCGTGCGGCGAGGGATTATCTTCAAGCCGCGATTTGCGGCTGGCAGGTGGCCGGGATGGGTCCCGGGTAGGGTGGGATCGTCTCTTGCTCAGCCCGCCGGGGAACGGGATTTTGTAGGTAACTATTTGTAGTCGGACATATTGTAAGCTCCACGGCGTGGTGTGCGAAGGAGTGTGTTTTCAGAAAGCCAGGAGCCGTAGATTTACGGGATAGCCGCACATCTGCGGCGGAGGGGATTTGAAATGGGTAGCGGTCGCGTGTGGGGTAGCGCGGAACGTGGTCTTTTCGCCTTTAGCCTGCTGGCTCTAGGTGCTGCGCTTGCCTTTTTCCCTTCCGCCGATCGCGCGAGGGCGGCGGAGCGTCGGGTCTCTTCCGGCGGCGTCATCGTCAGCGAGATGAGTGACGTTCAGCGCGTCAAGGTGACGGTCAACAAGTCACGCACCTTCAGGGTCGATACAGCTTTCTCCACCATTGTGGCGGGCTCGCCCGACATCATCGACGTGAAGTCGCTGAGCGATCACCTGATCTACATCCAGGGCAAGCAGACCGGAAGCACCAACGTCATTCTATTCGACTCTTCGATGAAGCAAATCGGGGTCCTCGACGTCGAGGTCGCGCTGGATACCGCAACCCTGCAGCAGAATATCCGGGCTAGCACCGGCACCCAGGGCATTCGCGTCTCGTCTTCCGATGGCCAGGTGGTGCTGAGCGGAACGGCGGCCGACGCTGTCGTCGCCGAGCGGGCGATGGCGATTGCCACCGGCACCGTTCCTAAGGGGGGCGTCGTCGTCAACGCCATGAGCGTCGCGGCGCCGCAGCAGGTCATGCTCGAGGTGCGATTCCTTGAGGTCGCGAGAACTGCCGGCCGCAATCTCGGCGTGAACCTTTATGCGGCGAACGCCAACGGGACCAATGTCGGGAACACGGGACTTGGCTCAGCCACCGCGGGGCGGGTGCCTATCGGTGGCGTCAATGGTGCTGTCGGTTCTCCCCCAACGGGTAGCCTTCCACTCCTTGGGACGATTGGGACGCTCATTGGCACCGGGGGCGGTATAGCTCCCGCTCCATTCGGAAGTTTGTTGACCAGCATCGTCCGCACCAGCAACGGCAGCTCGGTGGACCTGCTGATCTCTGCATTGGAGACGAAAGGATTGGTTCGCCGGCTGGCGGAGCCGAATTTGACCACGCTTTCCGGGGATGCCGCCCGCTTCCTGGCCGGCGGCGAATTTCCAGTGCCGATCCCGAACACGACGTCGAACGGCTTTCCCACCGTTACCATCGACTACAAGAAGTTCGGTGTTGAGCTGGCCTTTGTGCCCACCGTTCTCTCCCGCGGCGTAATCAACCTTCGGGTTGAGCCGTCGGTCAGCGAGCTTGATTTCTCCAATGCGATCACGATTCAGGGGACGACCGTTCCGGCGTTGACCGTCCGCAACGCGCGCACCACGGTGGAGTTGCGCGACGGCCAGAGCTTTGCGATAGCTGGGCTGCTGCAGACCAAGAATGCGCAGGACATATCGCAATTGCCCTGGATCGGCTCGGTGCCCGTGCTCGGGACCTTGTTCAGCAGCAAATCATACCAGCAGCAGGAAACCGATCTCGTCATTATCGTCACGCCACGCCTGGTCGCGCCGGCGGCGCCCGGTCAGCAACTGGCGTCGCCGCTCGATTCGCGCCTGCCGGCCAACGATGTCGATTTCTTCCTCAACGGCCAGATGGAAGTTCGCAAGCGCTATGACGACTACGTCAATTCGGGAGGCGGGCTGAAAGGGCCTTATGGCCACATCATTGCTCCCGAGGTGACCGCGCCCGTTCCGCCGCCCGCCGTGGCCGTGGAGCAGCCGGTCGTGAAAACGCTGAATTAGAGGAGCGGCCGATGACGATCAGGCTTCTGGCCATCATCCCAATTCTGTCGCTCGGCGGCTGTTACGGGTTGTATGGGAACGACGAGATGGACCGCTATTTTCAGCGTTCCGACACGATCACGATGAGTGCCGGCGATGCCAAGCAGGTCAATGCCGTCACTCATACGATCAACCCGTGGCCGCGTTATGTCGGCGACACCAGGATCGCCACCGATGCTCGACGTACCAGCGCCGCGGTGACGCGCTACAGCACCACGGCGCGGCCGGTGGATCAGCTACCCGACATTGGGAAGGCCGGTGAGGCAATAGGTCAGGCACCTCCAGTCACCCGGAATTATAATTATAACGTAAGTGGGGCGGGGTCGGGATCCCCTTCAGTATCGGCGCCGATCGGTGGTGGTGGTGGGAATCAATAAAGGGAACCAAGGGTCTCCGCCTCAAAGCGAGAGCGCATGAGCTGCCTTGAGACCTTTCTGCCGGAGATCATTTGATCGCTTGGGCGGGCCTGCGGGGGGAGAGGTGTCTGTTTCTAACGTTGATCTGTTGCTGTCTGGCAACAGGCCTTGCAGAGTGTTTTTGGTAAGTAAGTTTGGCGATGATATTTGCGAACGGTCAGTGAGTCCGCGCGGCCGGGGTAGGGGATAATGGTAATGCGGCCTCTCATTCTGATGCTGACCTGTTGCTGGTTGGGGACATGCCTTGCCGGGTGTGACTACACATTGAGGGAGGCCGCAATCGTGGCTCCAGTGGACCCGCCGGGCGGCGACCCCGTGCAGGAGCCGACCGACGTCAAATATTATCCTTCGGACGAACCGGTCCGGATGGGACTGGAGCAGTACAATCGCGGCAATTATGGAATCGCCCAGCGCTACTTCAAGGACGGCGTCGAGAAATCGCCCAAGGATGTGACCGCCTGGATCGGGCTCGCGGCGAGCTACGATAAGCTGCGTCGCTTTGATCTTGCCGATCAGGCCTATGCGCAGGCGATCCGCCTGGGGGGCGTAACCGTTCAAATCCTCAACGATCAGGGATATTCGTACATGCTGCGCGGCAATTTGAGTGCGGCGCGGCGAAAGTTCGAGCAGGCTCGTTCGCTCGATCCGGGCAACCCGGTCATCGTCAACAATCTCGAACTCCTGAATGGCAGCCGGCAGTTCATTGAAAGGCCGCCGAATAACCAGCCATGAGCGTCAATGCCTGCCTGTAGGCCTCGTTTAATCGATCAGTTTTAGTGCGTGCCAGGAAGGCGCCGCCCGGGCAAGGGGAACTTTTAAGACAAGTTAAACGTTTTTGACGTAAGCCGGACCCAGTGTCCTTGACCATGGCTTTCGTCGCATGAATCGTCTTTTTAAGCTGCAGTTCCTCGGACCGTTGGCGCTTTTTATCGCCACGCTCTGCGCCGAATTGGCCGCGCGCGCCCTTGAATATTCGCCCAGCTCCGGATTTCTCTGGTTCATCAATCTCAGGATCTTCGGCATCTTTCAACGAAGCGATGCGATGCTGAGCCAGTTCGTCGCGATTGATGGATTTCAGTTCTTCGGAATTGCGCTTCCGATCTTCTTGCTTGCCTGCTTTGGCCTTGCAACCAAGTCCAGGCTCCCTTTCACGGTCTCGACGCACTTGAGCGCAGCCTACGCGGCCTTCCTGGTCCAGTCCTGGCAGATTGGTGTACCGACGGTTAAGCAGGCATCGCTTGTACCTATTGCGATCCCGTCCGGTGCGGGTCTGTACGTGATGGCGACCATTTTGGGGGCTTGCCTTCTGTCCTTCTCGGTTACGCACTTGCTCTATCTTCGCTTCGTGCGCGAGGAATTGTCGGCTCTGGCAGGCTGGCTGCGGTCATCTCGCCCCTCCGAAAAGAGCGCATAATTCGTTCCAGCTGTGGTTGATTGGCGCCGAAGCTCGGTAGTGGAGGACGCCGAACCCTTGGCATTGTGGATGACCGGATGACCGTGGGCGTCAAGGCATCCAAGAGCACGCACGAACGCTGTTTCGCCCTCTTTACCAACAGGCCTCAAGCTGGCACGGCAATGCTTGGATGCGGCTGAGCTTAGCGCGCATCACGCGCAGCGTCACCTGATGAAGATTGGCTGATAAGCTTGCAGGGCCTGGTCAAGCTCGGAGAACTCCGGCCACAGAACTTGATCCGCTGCCGATAATAGCGATAAGGGCTTCATGCCATAAGCCGGCACAAGGCCAGAACAGATGGCGCGACCATTGATCCGGATCGAGAACTGCATCCCAATTGACGGATCTTGCGACCAAGTTCCGTCAAACCGTCAAACGCTCCCTTACACGTTCCAGTGCAGCTTCCGCCGCCAGCCGCTCGCCAGCCGTTCCGGCACCCGCGAAAGGAGCCTTGATCTTCCGCAACTTCTCGCGCAACTGAGACTCGATAGACATTGGCAGGGCTCGCGGTTGAGTTTAAAAAAAACCGCCACTCGGCCACATCGACGTCAACCTCCCGGGCGTCGATATCCACGCGATGATTCGCCGCGGAGCAGACGACCGCTATCCTAAGCGGCCTCAGCTCGACGTTTACGAGAGATGAGCGACTTCGAAACCATGATCCGCCGCTAGCTGTACGACTTGCGTCTCGCTAGCCGCAGCAATGGCTGTTCCAGGGCGAACCATGACAATGCTGCGATGGAAATCGAAACAATCATGGCGGTGCAGGTCACAAGGATTTGCGGCGTCGTCGCTATATCTGGTCTGCCACCAAGTACGAAGCCGTGCAGCACGCCGTTGACCGGCTGATGTACCAGATAAAGGCAATATGAGATCGCGCCCAAGGAGCGCAAAACCTTTGAGCGCAGGAACCTGAGCTTCGTCCAACCCTGCGCCGCGAGAAGGATATAAGACGCGAACAGGGGGGCCATCAACGCCAGAAAAACATGGTTCTGCTCCGTGAATATCAAAACGTCAAAGGCCGCTATGGACGCGAGCGGGATAAGGCGGAGAATGATCTCCGGCACTTTGATGTGTTGCTGGATATAGGCGGAAAGCACGCCAACCAGGAGAATGTGGCCATTGCTGAAAAGCAGCAACCTTGATGCTATGTCGGCGCCAGTCGCGTAGAGAACGACACGGGTCAGGAAGCAGAGTGCAATGCCGCTGATAATCGCCGGCAACAAAGCCCGCGCCGGTACAAGCATCATCAGTAACGGAACGACAAGATAGAACTGCTCCTCTACGGCAACCGTCCATGTCGGCAGAAGCCACAACGATCCAGTTTCACCTCGCCATGCCATTACAAAGTTTTGGGTGAACGTGAAATAGAACGGGGCGGACAGAGGCTCGTCAATCCAAGGCGCCGAGCCGCATAGCCAGATGAATCCTAGCGTCGCGGCGAGCGTCACGAAGTAGACCGGCATTATGCGCAGCGCGCGTCTGGTGTAGAAGACCGATAAGAAATTTAGACTGTCTTTGCGTTCCAGAATGATGGAGCCTATCAAAAATCCCGAGAGCACGAAGAACAGGCTGACGCCCATCCAGCCGAAAGAGAAGCCGATAAGAGCATGGTCCACCTCTCCAAAGTAATGGGCGATAACGACGGCCAAGACGGCAACACCTCGCGCTCCATCCAACTCAGGAATGCGCGCTCCACTTGAGATTTGAACGCGCAGCTGCAGTGAGCGCTCTACGCAGGGTTGCGCCCATTCTGAACCGTTCATGAAAAGAGGTCCTGCCAGCCCCTGAAGTCGTGGCAAACTAGCACCGCGACCGGTAATAGAGCAAATCCTTGCGCCTACCTTAAGCTCAACGCCAAATGCTGTGACCGCCGTCAGCCCGCAGCATCCCATGCAGCGTGGTCACATCGTCGGGAAGAGAATGTGGCCGGAGACGTCTACGTGTGGGCGTCGTCGAGGCCCAACTTTTCGGGCGGATCTGCCGAAAGGTTTGGGGGAGGCCGCCGATGGATCGAGCTCGCGGACCAAAGGTCCTTGGCGATTGGTAACGGCGCGATGTGCAGGTTGGCCCACCAGGCTTTCTCGTTGCCGTGGCGATGCAGATCCTGATGGTGCGCGCGGCACAGCGGCACGGTGAACTCGTCGCCGACCTTGCGGCCCAAAGATCTCGGTTGAGCGAACTTCAGGTGATGCGGGTCGGTCGGGGTTTGTTTGCAGACGAGACAGGGCTGGCCACGGACGAAAAGTAAGCGTGTAGCCGAAGCCGTTCAGGCTCTGAAGTTCCACGGCATGAGGGCATCGATCTGAGTGATCGGCCACCGGTTCGCGATGCGCTCGAGCGTTTGCGTGAGCCAGGCGAGTGGATCGACGTCGTTCATTTTGGCGGTCTGCAGAAGCGTAGCGATGGTCGCCCAGGAGCGGCCGCCACCATGGCTACCCGCGAAGAGCGCATTTTTTCTTGTGATTGCCTGGGGTCTGATGGTCCGCTCGACGATATTGGAGTCGATCTCGATACGACCGTCGCTCAGAAAGCGCTCGAGTGCGGCGCGTCTGGATGTGGCATAGCGGATCGCCTCGGCGAGCTTGGATTTGCCGGACAGACGCGGCAGCTCCTTCTCCCACAGATCGAACAGCGCCGCAACGATGGGGGCGGACCTTTGCTGGCGCGCATTCAGCCGCGTCTCAGGATCCTGGCCGCGGATATCGGTCTCGATCTCCCACAGCTCGACCATGGTGGTGACGGTCTGTGTCGCCAGGCGCGAGCTCTCGTTGACGTGAAGCTCGTAGAACCGTCTCCTGACGTGGGCAAAGCACGCTGCAAGCCGCACTCCCTCGTTGGCGCCCGCCGACCTGGCGAGCCGATTATAGGCGGCATAGCCATCGACCTGGAGGATGCCAGCAAAGCCTGCCAGATGGCGCTCGACGCATTCGCCGCCACGGCTGTCCTCGAAGCGATAAGCGACCATCGGTGGACCGATGCCGCCAAACGGCCGGTCGTCACGGGCATAAGCCCACAGCCAGGCCTTTTGCGTCTTGCCGGATCCGGGAGCGAGCGTTGGCAGGGTCGTCTCATCGGCGAAGATCCGTTCGCCTTGCTTGACCTTTTCCAGCACATAGTCGGCCAGCGGCTGCAATTCGAAGCCGACCTTGCCCATCCACTGCGCCATCAACGAGCGGTCCAGCTCGACCCGATCGCGGGCGTAGATCGCTTCCTGCCGGTAAAGCGGCAGCCCGTCCGCATATTTGGAGACGGCAATCTGGGCCAGAAGCGCTTCAGTCGGAAGGCCGCTCTCGATCAAATGGGCAGGCGCTGGCGCCTGTACCACGCCGTCGCGGTTGCGATAGGCGTATTTCGGGCGGCGCGTGACGATCACGCGGAACTTCGCCGGCGTCACATCCAGCCGCTTCGACACGTCCTCGCCGATCAGCACCTTCTCCAGCCCCTCGCACCCGGCAGGAACCTCCGGCTCGATGACGATCTCCACCCGCTCCAGATGCGCCCCGAACTCCTTGCGCGGCCGCGGCACGCGTTTCGGCATGTCCTTGCCGCCAGCCTTGGCCAGTTCGGCTTCAACCGCCGACACGCCGGTCTCAATCTCCTCGAACACGAAGGCGATCTGCTCCGTGCTCAGCTTGTCGCTGCGCAAGCGTTCCGACCGCGTGCCGTAAAGCGTGCGCTCCAGCATTTTGACGATCGCCGTCAGCTCCACGATCCGCGCATCGGCGGCCTTGTTGATCGCCGTAAGATCGGTGTTTGCAGCGGCAATGCGGCTGTTCTCGGCCTCGATCGCCGCCCGCTCTTCCGCCAAGGCGACGATCAGCGCGTGGGCTTCGGCAAGCGTCGTCGGGAGCTCTGTAACGGGCGTCGTCATCGTCGCCATCACAGCAGAGTCGCCGCCACTCTTCCAAACTTTTCAGCACCCTGATTCAATTCGCCGCAGCTTGTCAGCCTACCGTTTCTGGGCGCTTCACAACCACCGGACGCACCTTCGTCCAGTCCAGCCCGTCAATCAGCGCGAGCAACTGCGCATGGTTCAGCTGCACCCGGGTCGGCGCAATCCTCGGCCAGCAGAACTTTGACTCCTCGAGAGTCTTGGCAAACAGGCATACCCCGCTGCCGTCCCACCAAACCGCCTTGATCCGATCCGCCCTTTTCGAACGGAACACGTACAGTGCTCCGCTGAAGGGGTCGGCCCCACCATCTCGAACCAGCGCCATCAAACCCGTGGCTCCCTTGCGGAAGTCGACCGGCGTGCTGGCCACGTAAACCTGAACACCCGCCGGGATCATGCCTGCCGAACCGCCCGGATCACAGCAGCAAGCCGCCCCGCCTCCACATCTCCACCAACGCGCACCACGACATCGCCGATGACGATTTCCACCATCTCCCCCGCCATGGTCTCAAAGCGCGCGAACTTAACCGATCGGTCTCGCGCCCCAGAGAGCGGCGCCACCATTCCCGAGGCCAGCGCCTTGCGTCGCCACGCAAACAACTGCGATGGATCGATCCCATGACAGCGCGCTATCGCCGACACGTTCGCCCCCGGCGCAAACGTTTCCCCGACGATGCGATCCTTCTCCTCCCGCGACCAGGTGCGGTAGCTCCGCCCGGGACTCACCGAAAGCCGCTCGGCCGCCGCTGTGATAACTTCGAAATTCTTGGTATCAGACATATGTTCGCTCTCATGAACTCCTGGGACAAATCACCAGGAGATTCTCTGACAATCGAACATCATCCGCTACGTGGGATGACCTACACGCTTACGACGAAAAGGAGATGCGCCTTGCTGCGCTTGCGGGGGCTTTCCTTGGGAAAAGCGAGCCCGGCATCCGGAGCGTCGTAAAGGGGTTGACCTTGCTCAGGTTCGGCGCCCGCCGCGGCGTCCGGCGGAGATGGTGGGGCGGAGTTTGGCTCCAAGGGTGCGGCTGACCATTCCTCCGCGAGATCGGTGACGGGAGGAGCGGTCTCGAGCCGGCTCTGATAGGCGGCCTCGACCAACCGGGCGTCGCGCTCAAGCAGGGTGTTTTTGAGCGGCAGGCTCGCCTTGGCCCAGGCCAGCAGGTCGTCGCCGGAATGTGAGCTCTCAAGCTCGCTCAGTAGCCGCGCGCGCAACTCGGCCGATGGCTGGGGCGCAAGCACCGCGGGGCGGTTGAGGACGCCCTTGGCGGGCTTGGATCCGGGAACGGCTTGGGGCCTGGCGGGCGATGAGCCGGCAACCGCGTCCGGGGCGTCGAGATCGTCTTCGCCGGCGATCCCGACTAGGGCGAACAGGGCATAGCGGCGGGCGTAGGTTAAGGCCGCCCCCATCCGGTGCGGCGCCTCGGTGGCGCTGGCTGCGCAGACCGGCCAGTCGGAGGCGATCCATTCCCCGGACGAATGAGCCAGCAGGGTGGTCAGGAGAATCTGCCCCGTGGCTGCCTCCAGTCGCGTGGTCTGGACGGTGGCGATCTCCTGCCGGCTTAAGGCCTTGCGGACGATGTCGAGGCCGGAGGCAAGGGAGGCGTAGCGGAAGGTCCGATCGTCCTCCCTTGGGAACGGCGAGCGGATGGTGGCGGTCAGGGTCTTCTCGGGGTTGATCAGTTCCGCCTGAGCTCGGGCGAGGGCTGCCGCGATGGCGCCGATGTGCTCACTGGACTGCATCGGCGTGCTCCATCGCAACGGGATCGAAACTGATGGCGCCGGATTTGGAACGCTTGGCCTTGACGCCGTGGCCGGTTGCCTCCTTGGCATCCTCTGGCACGAGCTTCTTCAACTCCGCTTTGGCAAGCTCGTGGTCGCCGTGCGCCGCGCGGGTTCGCAAATACGTGGCCGCGAGTTCGGCCCAAAGATTGGACGCGCTCATGTCGACGACCTTGACTGCCGCGAGCCGTGGGCGGGGGGCTTCGACCCCGAACAGGCTGGGGGGATCCCCGGTCTGGACGCAACGCCAGAACTTCCTTTCCGCCGTGAGCAGCAGGTGCTGGTAGAGCGGATCGGCATGGACCGTGATCTCGACCCATTTGCCGCCACCGGTGATGATGGACAGCACGGACGACCTTGCCGCGATCACCCACATGTTGTGCTGCAACTGCGCCATGTGCTTCTCGGCGGCGGTTTCCTCGGTGAAGGCCCAGGGCAGCATGAATTTGGCCTCGAACACTGCGCCCGTTTGTTCGATGGTGCCATCAAGTGTTGCCGCCATCCATTTGTGGATCGGGTGATGGACTCGCTTCTGAACATCATTGACATGTTGGCCGCTGCATCGCTCAAACCAGGCCCGGTTGAGATCTTCGGTCACCTTTCCAAGTTGGACGATCAGGTTTTGCGCAAGATCCACTGGCTCGGCTTCGCCGCGCTTTTCCCGCCATAGCCGAATGAGCTCGTGTTCATCGTCGCCCATGATGATCCGGGCGTCGGAGCCGCCAAGGAAATGGCGGCGGTTGCGTTCGATCGACATCGACATATTCTGTCCTCTTGCTGTGTCATGCTTTCGGACGGCATGTGCCGCCCGACAGTGTCCGCCGCGTCGGGGCCTGATGTGCGGGGCGAGCGAAGCCGTCGGGGTGCGACCCGCATATGCAGCGGATCATCGCAGGCTCTGTGGCTACGATTCGGACGTCTAAATTCGCCGACTGGAGATCTTACGCCGGGGCGCAGAGCGCGAGCCGTTTGCGGATTTCATGGATTGCGAGCCGTCAAAGCCTTGGGTCGAGGAGCGCTCTCAAGTGCCAACACGGCGAAAGATCCATTTGTGGCCTCTCCCTCGATACAGGGGCAATCCCGCGCGTCCTGACTGCGCTTGCATTGATCGGCATTTGGATTCAATCTGGATGAGGTTACATCTTGGTTTTGGTGATGCCTCATGCACTTCAACTTCCATCTCGACGATCAAACGGCCAAGGAATCGAACCGAACGGCCAAGAAACTCGGAGATACGCGCAGCGAGCTGATCCGGAAAGCGCTGCGCGAATGGCTGGACAAGAAGCCACTCGGCAGCCCTGGTTGGCCGTCGTTGATCTTTGAATGGCAGGGTGCTTCCGGTGCTCCGATTCGAATCGCATCGTGGCGAATTGCCGCCACCGCGTGAGCCTATTCGTGAAATACCTTCTCGGTACCAATGTGCTGAGTGACGTCGCACGCGGCGAACACGCCGTCACGTCAGGAAGCAACCGCCGCAACCGGCGTTTTCGCTGATCACGGAGCTGGAGGTCGAAGATGGACTTGCACGTTATCCCGATCTTGCTTACCCGAAGCAATGCTTTTGAATACGGTCTCGGTCTTGCCGTCGAGCGCGATGACGCTCGTTGGCAGCGCAATTGCGCGCAAGTCTCAACGGCCAAGGCATGCCGATAGCTGCCTATGATTGCTGCTCGCAGCTTGTGCCTTGCGCCGCGGTCTCAAAATCGGGACGCACAACGCGCGGGAGTTGATCCACGTGCGTGGGCCCAGGCTGGAGGATTGGCGCAGCCGTCGGACTTCGAAGTCCGCTATCTGCCCTGGTGTGGCGGATATCTCGCAAGACGCTGATGAGAAGATGTCTCGATGAAACCACCCAAGCGCCGACGGGCGACCAAGCCGAACAAGGAACCCAAGCTCTCGCGCACCCACGCACCCGCCGATCTATCGCCGGCGGACTGGCAACGCCGCTTGCGCCGCCAGTTCGGCCGCGAGCAGGCTTTCGGGCTCGAGAATCTGACCAGCGAGCCGTTCTTCTCCGAGTTCAGGGTCAGCAATCCTGCTTCGCATTCCAGCTACCGCGTGGCAATTCGAGGCTTGGGGCCAGGCGGCAATTTCTGTTCATGTCCCGACTACTCCAGCAGCGAGCTGGGAACCTGCAAGCATATCGAGTTTGCGCTCCGCCAACTGGAGAAGAAACGTGGCGCCAAGGCGGCGTTTGCGCGGGGCTACCAGCCGGGATTTTCCGAGCTCTATCTGCGCAATGATGGCAAACGCCGTGTGCATTTTCGCGCCGGAACGGACTGCCCGCGGGCGATAAGGGAGGCGGCCGCGGCGTTGTTCGATGCCGCCCGCGGCGGCATGCTTCCGGACGACCGTTATGGCGAGCTGGAGCCCTTCATGGCCATGGCATCTAAGAGCGGTCATGAGTTCCGCGCCTACGACGATGCACTGGATTTCATTGCCGGAAAACGGGACGCGGAATGGCGGGCCTCGAAGCTCGACCAGCTTTTCCCGCAAGGTGCCGCCGATCCCACGCTGCAGACGTTTTTGAAGGTGCCCCTCTATCCCTATCAGGCCGAAGGCGCGCTGTTCGCGACGCGGGCCGGCCGGGCGCTGATTGCCGACGACATGGGATTGGGCAAAACCATCCAGGCGATCGCCGCAACGGAGATCCTGGCGCGATATTTCGGCGTCTCGCGCCAGCTGGTGATCTGCCCAACTTCGCTCAAATACCAATGGCAAAGCGAGATTGCGCGATTTGCGGGACGAGATGGAGAGAATGCGGCGCGCGTCATCGGCGGTGGTCGGGAGCAACGGCAGAAGGACTACGCGCGGGATGACTTCTGCAAAATCACAAACTACGAAAAGCTCAAGCCCGATCTTGACCTGATCGCCGCTTGGGCGCCTGAATTGGTCATCGTCGATGAAGCACAGCGGGTCAAGAACTGGAACACCATCGCCGCGCGCGCCTTAAAGCGCATCGACAGCAGCTATGCGATCGTCCTGACCGGGACCCCTTTGGAAAACAAGCTGGAGGAACTGATATCCATCGTCCAGTTCGTCGATCAGCACCGGCTGGGGCCGACCTGGAAGCTGCTGCACGAGCACCAGGTCAAGGACGAAGGCGGGCGCGTCACCGGCTACACTGGGCTGGAGAAGATCGGCCAAACGCTAGCGCCGATCATGATCCGTCGCCGCAAGTCCGAGGTGCTGCGGCAACTGCCCAGTCGGACGGACCAGAACTTGCTGGTGCCGATGACCGAGATGCAGATGCTGTATCACCAGGAGAATGCCGATGTGGTGGCGAAAATCGTCCACCGCTGGCGCAAGACCAGATTCCTGTCGGACAAGGACCAGCGGCGGCTGACCTGTGCGCTGCAAAACATGCGCATGTCGTGCAACAGCACCTATTTGCTGGATCAGGAAACCGACCATGGTGTCAAGGCAGACGAACTGGCAGCGCTGCTGGACGAACTGCTCACTGACCCCGAAGCCAAGGCGGTGGTGTTCTCCCAATGGACCCGGACCCACGACATCGTCATCCGTCGCCTTGAAGCGCGGGGGACAGGCTATGTCAGCTTCCACGGGGGCGTGCCGTCGGAGAAGCGGCCGGCGCTGGTGGAGCGGTTCCGTTCCGATCCCGCTTGCCGCGTATTCCTGTCCACAGACGCCGGCAGCACGGGCCTCAATCTGCAGCATGCGTCGATGCTGGTAAACATGGACTTGCCGTGGAACCCTGCGATCCTAGAACAGCGTATCGCGCGCATTCATCGCATGGGGCAGGCACGGCCGGTGCAGGTCATCAATTTCGTGGCAAAGGGTACGATCGAGGAGGGCATGCTCTCTGTGCTGGCGTTCAAGCGCTCTCTGTCAGCCGGAATTCTCGATGGCGGTGGCGGCGAGATATCGCTTGGTGGTTCGCGCCTCAACCGCTTCATGAAGCAGGTGGAAAAAGTCACCGGGAGCATGAGCGAAAGCGAGGCCATGATGCCGGCGGAAGAGGTGACAAACATTGTCACCGCTGATAACGCCAAATCCTGGGATACCGCCAATGTGGATATGGACGTTGGTACCGGCGGGACGGCGGTTGCTGATGAGACAAAAGCGCCGCCGCATCATGCGGGTGCGGATCCGTGGATAGCGTTGGTGCAGGTTGGTGCGCAGTTTATCGCGGCGTTGGCCGCCGCCAATAATCCCGATGCTCCGACGCATCCCTGGATCGAGCGTGATCCAACCACAGGTGTGCAAAGCCTCAAGATACCGCTGCCGCCACCGGAAGCCGCGAGGCAACTCGCCAATGCGCTTTCCGCGCTCACTGACAGCTTAGGGGGAAAGATTGGATGAGGGGGGACCGCATCAAATAGTCGCTTTCGTTGCCAGACAGGTGCACCGGCCTCAGACCGTATGAGCGACGGCAGGGATACGTACGCCGGTGTCGATCAGCACGCCGTATGGGAGGCTAGCTAGCCCGGATATCTCACAGTCCGATTTGTGTTCGGCCAATTTGAGGGCGGTGCCCGTTCGGGCGGGCGGGAGTTGAGTTTTGGCGGGCCGATGGAGCTTTGGGACTCGCCAAAAGCGAGTCTCGGCCTCGATCGACACGATCTGCGGGTATCGGACGGCGCGGCATTGCCGAACGATCGGCGAGCATCGACAGTGATGTCGGCGGCGCGGTTGGCTCAGCCGGTGTCGGGCGCGATGGCGAGCGCGTGACATGCCTTCGCAAAGACGGCCTTGTAGGGACAGCCGGACGCCATGGCGAACTTGATGCGGCGGACGCTGATGGTAACGAGAGCTCCGATCTTGAGCAGCTTGCGGCGGATGGTGCGCAACTGGCGTCAGCTAGGTCGGTCGCCTGCAAACCCAACGAGAAGGGGCCTCGGACCGCTCCGAGGCCCCCTCACTGCCGCTGGCGTACATCCGGCCAGCAACCGTTATCCCCATATTGGCGCGTACTTCTTGGACAAATTGCGACCACCCCCGGGTTGAACAAGGGCATCCTGTAGTTAGAGTGCTGACGATGGTAGCGCGGGCCGTGTGATGGGCGTCCAGCATGGCCTCTCTCGCAGCGCTCCATGTGGCCAACCTTTACCGGCTACCCTGGCCGAAGGTGCAAACGCATCGCCTCTGATTCAGATGTCCATTCCGGCGAGGCGCAATGCTTGCGCGTTCGCCGGTTCGCAGCCGTCCGCTGCTTGCGGCTGCACCGACGCGCGGCTCAAAGAAAAATGCCAACGAACTGCAGCCGGCCGGGCTCCGTAAGAATCCGGGGGCAATGCCAGTGGTCATTGACGGAGCATCGACGCGGCGTTTCGGCTCGTTGATCGACGTTGGCATCGACGCCGCCGCGACAGCGTGGCACCCGTCAAATGTCATTGAAAATGTTGACAAAACAAGCCGCCGGCGATTTGGCCGATCAGTCTCCCTCGGCGTCGCAATCAGCCTTCGCTTAATTGGATAACGAAGCGTTGTGCGCCAGCTCCGAATTTTGTTGGTCGATCACAACTGAAGTTTAATCGCCGCGCAATATTAATGCTCGAATTAGGCTTTTAAGCGCTTGAGGACAGCATGACCGCGTCCGTGGGATGGGAAATTGGAATGCCCACCTGGCGAGGGTCGGCACCCGGTTTTTGGAAGGCGCATCGCCTCCTGAGACACTTTGCCAGCAACGAGTCCGGCAGCTATGCAATCATCATCGCCTTGCTGATGCCGGTCCTGGCCGGGACGGCAGGCCTCGGCACTGAGGTCGCGTGGTGGTTCTACAAGCACAAGAACATGCTGAGCGCCGCCGACTCCGCGGCCGTCAGCGCGGCAACCGCGGGCAAGAATCTCGCGGCCGAGGCCAACGCGATCGCGACGTTCTACGGCTACGCCAACGGGGTCAATAACGTGACCGTCACGGTGAACCAGCCACCGTCCACGGGAAGCTTCACCTCAAGCCCTCAAGCCGTCGAGGTCATCATCACCCAGCCGCAACCGCGGCTGCTGTCGGCGTTGTTCGGTTCCGGAGCGGTGCCCGTCACGGCCCGCGCCGTCGCACTCGGCAACAGCGGAACTGGCTGCGTGCTGGCGCTCGACCCGACCGCCAATCCGGCCGTGACCGTGAAGGGCAACACCCAGCTCAACCTGATCAATTGCAACCTCTATGACGATTCCAACGCCGGCTCGGCGCTCAATGTCACCGGCACCGCCGCGATATCCGCGAACATGGTCGGCGTCGTCGGCGGTGTATCCGGCGCGAGCAGCATCACCACCACCAACGGCATCCGGACCGGCATCAGGGCGATGGCCGATCCCTATGCCAATGTCACGCCCACGATGCCGACCTGGTGCGACTACTCGAACAAGTTCAATGTGAAGGGGACGACGACGCTCAGTCCGGCAAGCTATTGCGGCGACATCTCGGTGGCCGCGGGTGCCACGCTGACCCTCAATCCGGGGATCTACTATTTCAACGGCGCGAACCTGTCAGTGGCCGGCAACGCCACCATTACGGGAACGGGCGTCACCCTGGTCTTTACCGGTTCGCCGGGCAATTGGGGCTCGGCGACGATCGGAAGCAACGCCAATGTCAGCCTCACGGCGCCGGCAAGTGGAGTCACCGCGGGAATTGCAATCTACGGCGACAGGAGGATACCGGTCGGCACCAGCTTCTCGCTGACCGGCGGCGGCACGCAGAACCTGCAGGGAGCAATCTACCTGCCGACCGGGGCGCTGAGCTTCAGCGGCGGTAATGGCACAAGCACGACGTGCACGCAGATCATCGCCGACACGATCTCGATCGTCGGAAGTTCGAGTGTCCAGGTCAATTGCGCGGCGATGGGCGGCAATGCCATTGGTACCGCGACAGCGCAGCTTGTCGAGTAAAGCCGGAGTGGTCAGATGCAAACGGACGTGACAGCTGGTGAGTGCCGTTCTCAACGGCGTCGCATATTTTTCGGTCGCAAGTTCGGAACTGACGCACGCGGTGTCGCGGCAATCGAATTCGGCATCATGGTTCCGCTGCTTTCGCTGCTGGTGGTTTCAGTAACCGACATCGGCCTTGCGATCTACCGCAAGATGCAGGTGGAGGGTTCGGCGCAGGCGGGTGTCGAATTCGCCATCGCGCACGGGTTCGACAGCAATGCAATTACGACTGCGGTGGCGGCCGCGACCAATTCCAATGTGATCAGCGCGTCGCCTGTCCCGATCAAATTCTGCGGGTGTGCGACCGCCTCTGGCGTCAGCGGCGTGACCTGCGGCGCAACGTGTCCGGGAGGTGGGTTGGCGGGGACATACACCATCGTCTCCGCACAAGGCAGCTACTCGACCATCATCAACTATCAGGTCGTTCCAAACAGCTATGTCATCAACTCCCAGTCGACGGCGAGGCTGCAGTGAAACGTGCGGGATTCTGGCCCGATCGAAGCGGTGCATCGGCACTCGAGTTCGGCCTGATCGCGCCGCTCTTCTTCACGTTCCTGTTCGGCGTGATCGAGTTCGGGCTGTTGATGTGGACGCAAGTTGGCATGCAGCATGCAGTGGAGGTCACGGCGCGATGCGCCAGTGTGAACGCCACGCTTTGCCCCACCAGCAATCCGAGCGCGATCACCGCCTACGCAACCCAGCAGGCGTTTGGGCTGAGCTTGCCGGCCTCGACGTTCACCTACAACGCCGCGGCCTGCGGCAACCAGATCAGCGCGAACTATCAGTTCCAGTTTCCCCAGGTCCTCAATCTGGCTCCGTTCACGCTGACGGCTGCGGCCTGTTTTCCCGCCTGAACGCTGGCCGGCGGATCTGCCGTGCCGGACATGAGGCGTCGGGGCAATGATCCATGTGGGTGCAGAACCGGCCGACATCGCGAGAGCTTTATCGATATGCGGTTTCCTCTTTGGAAGCCCTGTGGCCGCGCCGAGTCGCGTGACGAGCACGCGCCCGTCCAGCAACTCAATTATCAAATTCGCGCCGCCAACCGCGCGATTTAGACAAGGCTATACTCTGTCCCTTTGGATAAAGCGCTTCGCGGCCTCGATCGCCTCCAGCAGGAACGGGGAGAGCATGAAGAAGGCGCCCATTCCAACCGAGACGATGATGTGGCGCAGGGAAACCTTCTCGTCATCCTCGAACGGGTAGGTGTCCTTGTCGATCGTTGCGGGCGCGAGATGTGCGCCCGCACGGCTCGCCGGCCCCGGCCGTTGCGGCTTTCGTGGTGGCGTCCTGACGATCACAAACAGCACGTTCAGGAGCAGCCAGATCGCAACCAGCATGAGTAAGGTGCGCAAGGTCCAACCTCGACAACGGGATTCTCTTTCCCGCCAAGCCAAAGAAACAAGATTGCCGCTGCGCTCATCAGCGGCCCGCTTTGGTGATCAAAATTGCTTTTACCCTCTAATCCACCGCCTTGTGGACTCCGTAGTAACGCGGTGTTGCCTCGGAACTTTGGTGAATGGCGGGAGGCGATCGGGTCATGCCAGCTCGCCACGCCCAGTTCCGGACAGCAACTAGCTAGGCTCATCTTGAAGCCAACCCTCCCACCTGCGCATCGGCCTGCACGCTCCGCAAAAACCCTGCTTGCGCTCCGCCGGTTGCGGGAAAATCTGCCTTCCTTCTTGTAATGCAGGGGCAAGATGGAAGCATATTTTTCTGGTCGCGCTTTCGATCGCCGTCGCCGCAATTGCCAATGCGCGGGGCCGCAACGCGGGCGGATGGTTTCAACTCGCCCTCATCATTTCACCGCGCTTAGCATTGCTTCTCGTACGGGTAATGCAGCGCAAGAACGGGCCGCCCACTCCGGCTAGCGGCACCGCCTCGGCGTTGTTCAAGGAACCACCCTGTTGTAGATCCGGTAGCTCGCTCACCCGGTCAGCTGATCCACTTTTCCCGCTTCCAGGCATCACCAGGGTGGATCCGATAGGCTTGAACGTGGATTCCCGCTTCGCTGCAGCGAGATGTTGGCGGTCGCGGAGACGATGCAAGGTCGAGGCGTTGCACGCACAGACGGACTACGTGACCGCCGCCCAGTTGAATTTTTCGCGGGGGCGCCGCGGGCGCCGCGCCATCTCGGCCGCCTGGAACCAATATCGTAACTGTGGATGACGCGCGGCCCAGGCCAGCATCGCGCATGAGATGCCGAGATCGTCATGCTTGCCGGCGCGGCACGTATAGACGGTTCCGGTCTGGCGGAACTCGACCTCGAGTTCGATGAGCTGCTGGAACGCCTTTTGAAGTTCAGGCGTGTCAGCGAGACGCACCTGGTTGACTTGCATGAGGCCATGAAGTTGCTCGATCAGGTAGCTACGGCCGACGGTATAGACCAGGATCGCGCCATGGCCGCAGGGACGCCGCTCAGCGCTCTCGCCGTTGCCGGATCGTGTGATCTGCAGCCCGATCAGCCGCGGCCCGAATGTCTGCAGCAGAACCTCGGCATAGCTCGCATCATTGCTGAGGTCGGCGATGATCAAGGCGTTGTGACCCCACCGGCGATCCACCTCGGCGAGCGCGTTCGCCCGTCCCGAACCGTAGAGCTGCTGCGGCAGTTCAACCGCTTCGCGCAGCCCGATCAGGCCTTCGCCGCCGGGGCTGTTGCCGCCGATCACGGCGGTCGAGCGGTCGCGGGTGCGGCCAACGTCATGCGCCATGAGGAGGGGATGAAAGACTGACCATGTCGTCACGTCATAGGGATTGTACCTCATTGGAATAACCTCGAAGCTGGTAGCGAACGAAAGGGATTGGGGGCCGCCCGTGCCATTTCGGCGTGAGGCTGGAGCGCTTGGCCGCGCGGCACCAAGGGCGGCGTCACGCAGGTCGCCCGGTCAAACAGCTCCCAGCTGAACGGGCTGGTATGGGTGCCGGCGGGAATACCAAGATACTCGCGCTTGAAATAGTCGTCGCCAAACGCAGCGCGCTCTTGCTGCAAAAAATTGGCCGTCAGCGGACAGTCCGGCATGTCGGCGGTGGCCTGCAATCTGATCCAGCTGTCGCCATCGCTCTCCCAGGCCTGCCAGAACGGATCGGTCCGGCTCCACGCCGTCGACAGCATCGCAAATCGTGAATGCGCAAACCGCGCGCGCATCGGGCGGACCGCGGCGATCAGGTCGGTCGACAGCCGTGCCGCCTCGTCGGCGATGATCCAGCCGTCGACCGACAGGCCTCTGATCGAATCGTCGCTGCCGGGCAACGCCAACACGCGCGATCGGTTCTTCAGTTCAAGGCCATAGGTGTTGTCGACGACAAGATCGACCCCCGCAGCGGTCAATACGTCCCTGACGCGCCGCACCGCTTCGCCGCTTTGGCGTTGCGCCGGACAGGCCACCACCGAGAGGCTGTTGTCATTGTGGACCATTTGATGGGCAATCGCCCATGCCGCCGCCGTCGTCTTGCCGACTTGCCGCGCCGTAAGCGCCAGGAGCTGCGTGCCCCGTGGCGCCCGCAAGAATTGCATCTGCCAGCACAAAGGTGTCTGGCCAACGACTTCCTTGACCCAGCAGGCGGGATCGAGCCGATAGGCGAGCTTATACAGACTGTTCATGGGCCATCTCCAACAGGGCTGATGCAAGTTTTTCCTTCATCGCCGGCTCATGATCAAAGCGTTCGACCAGGCGCTCGAACACACGATCGAGATCGGCATTGCTTTGCGGCTGTTCGCTTGCGCGGGTGTCGTGATGAGCGGCAAGGCGGTACAGGCTATCGAGGGTTTGCCGCACCGAGTTCAAGCCGGCGAGCGCCGTCTTCAGCGACCCTTCCGCTTCGGCCTGGCGTGCGATGGCGTCGATGCGGTCTTTGAGCGCGGCGTAGGCGGTGCTGAGTTGTCCGGGGGATGGCAGGCATGCGGCCGCAGCCGACCCCCGGGCCGTTTCCTTCATGATGGCATTCGAAGAGCCAAGCCCCAGACAGTTGACGCGGTGGCGGTGCAGGCTCGAGGCGTTGATGCCATAGTCTTTCGCGATCTGGTTGCCCGGCTCGCCGGCTGCCAGACGACGGTCGATCTCAGCACGCTTGACGTGCTGGCATGAGCTACACTTCCTCGACATCGGATTACCCCCTTCGGCACCGAACGCCAATCTCCACGGCTGGTTGGCGCACAGACGCTTGAAACTGTTCCAACCACCACGCTGGGAGCCGAATCTTTCGATCGCGACGCGGTCCCCGTCGGGTGGTTAATGGGCAGTCAAAAGGGCAATGGTTATGGGAGAATTAATGGTCGAATTTAGCGGCGAGAAAGGCTTGCGGCTGACGATCGATCCCGGAACGTCTCCGCAAACAGAAAGGGCGCTGGTCGTGCTCGAACTGGCGGGGAAATCAAGTCCCGAAATATGCCGCTTCGCCTGGTTCAAAGCCGAATGCGTGTCTCGAAAATCGCAAGGAAGCGGGCCGTCGAAGGCCGGCACTTTTGTCGAGGGCGTGGGGTCGAGCGCTCGCGGCCGGGCTTTGGTCACATCCGGCTGGCAACCCGATAAATGTCGTTTTCGTCTTGGGGGGCCGCCGTTGAGGGGAGAGGCACCGTTCTAACCAGGGATGGAAGAGTGGCACAAATCCACCGGCCGCCGGCATCCGATACCTCGCTTCTAAATCGTAGCCCGACGCTTAGATTTGCCGTTGCGGCAAATGAACCGGTTCAGCCGAATGCAGGATCGTCTTTGCGGGGCGGCGGATGTCAAAATGATCGGCGTTGCCTTCCCCCTGAACCGGTATCTCGGACGGGATAGGTCGTTACCAGTCAGTATGACAGTCAAACCGCGCGAGCCCGCGCTCGTCGCCCGATCTCTCGATTGTTCGCCCGCCCTGATCGGAGTCTTGTCCCTGCGCATGCCGCGCTCTCGCTTGATTGTCTTCCCAGGCCCAAAGGGCAAGCCGGCTAATGAGCAGGCAGGACGGCGTCGACCTGACGGCTGTCCTTCCTGACAATGAGGATTGTACCGTCGTGGATTGCAAATCGGGCGCCGGTCAGTTTGGGCAGCTTGTCCGTGAGCGGCGAAGGCAACGGGATCGTGCCGCCCGTGATCGGATCTCCGATCGCGACATAGGGCGCCGGCGGTCCGGCGAAAGGCGCGGGTTTGATGTACTCCCTGATCAACTCAATGTCTTCGCGCGACAGGTTGAGCGCGGCTTGGTCGGCGCGCGGTTCAACTCTGGCCTTGCCTTTGTCGTCTGCCGCTGGCTTGTTTTGGCGAGCCTCCTGCTGCTCGGTTCCCTGTCTGGCTTTTTCCGCGTGTTCGAGCTTTTCCAATCGGTCGCTGAATGATCCAAGTTCTCGATCGAGCCTGGTGATTTCGATCTTGAGCGATTTCGTCTGAACAAGAGCGATCAGCGCGGCAGCGCACGCCGCAAGCGCGAAAAAGCTGAGGAACGCCGATATGGCGGCGCCCATCCTTCCGGCAGCCCGCCTGGGTGTTGGGTTGTCCTTCTTGCCGAGACCTTTCCACCCGCTGGCGACGGATCTCATCCTGGCGTTGAGTGCGGCAAAGACCCGTGCTCGCCGGAGCGGCTTACGATCCGAATCCTGCCGTATCGGTCGAAAGTCGGACGCAGGAACGACGACGGGATGATCCCGATGCCCCACACTTGATGATCGGATCGCGTCCAGACGATCCATTTCGCCTAAATCCGGCTCGCCGATTTCTGGGTTCGCGATCCGATCAGCAGTTTCCGGTGCGGTCATTGCGTGTGTGTCAAGGCCGTCCTGTTCTGGAGGCGCACTGCTTGGCGATGTCGGACAATCCGTGGGAAAGCTGCTCCTTGCCAGCGAATACAGCAGCGAGCGTCCGGCATCCGTAATCTGCAACCAGCCATTGTCCCGGAAGACCAAACCAGATGTGAAAATATCGATCTCGCCGATCTCAGGGAAGCGATTGAGCTGTTCGGTCTGACTTTGGCTCGGTCCAAAAGCTCCGGCATCATGCGTGACTTCATCGAGCGTTGCCCGACCATCAGGACGATGGGCCAATGCGTTCAAGACCTCCAGTCTAAGCCTCACCTTACACTCCCGCGGTCCATTGAGTCGCACCGGCACAAAAGCATAGATCAGAAGCTCAGTCAGGCGCCTGGCCCAAACGATTGTCTTTGGCCGGATCCGCGCTTCGGCCGAATTGGCCACCATCAGCATCTGGTGCCCGGCATGGCGGTTATCCGTTTTCTCCCGCGCGGCAGATAGACCGCGAGGTGCCCCGCCGCAGCCGCTACGGGAAGCTCGCTGGGCGCAGACACCGGTGTCAGTTCCGCAGCCTCACACCGGCGCCGCCGCCATTCCTGGCAATGAATTGAATGCCAGCTTCCTCCAGAGCCCTCTGAAGTGAGAGCACCGCTTGCCGCGAGACGTCGCGGCGAGACTTTTCAAAATCAACGATGGTTGAAAGCCCGAGACCTGCGAGCTCGGCGAGCGCGGGCTGCGTGATGTCCAGGAGCGCACGCGCCGCCCGGCATTGCCCAGGAGAAATTGGGTAGGTTTTCATTTTTTGATTGACGCGTATATTGAATGGTGATTCAATAGAAAATGTTGATACATACCAGCCCCTGATGCTTCATCCCTTATCGCAAAAATCCTGCAGAAAGCCACAGTCGATGTCGATTCCTTCGAGAAAACAGCAACATAAGCCAGACCGGATGAACTTCATCGGCGGCTCCGACGCCCGCACCATCATGGGCAAGGACGAGAAAGCCCTGCTGCGGCTGTGGCGGGAAAAGCGGGGCGAGGCTACGGCGCCGGACCTTTCCGGAGAGCTGATCGTCCAGCTTGGCCTGGTCACCGAGGACCTCAACCGCCGCTGGTACGAGCTCAACTCCGGCAAACGGATCTCCGACGTCCAACGCCACGCCGTTCACCGGACGATCCCCTGGATGGCCGCCACCCTGGATGGGTTGGTCGAGGAAACCGGGGCGGTCTTCGAAGCCAAATTCATGCTGCCGTGGTCATTCTCCGAAGAAGCCGCAGCGGAGAAGCACATGGCCCAGCTTCAACACAACATGTTGGTCGCGGGCACCCGGGAATCTGTCCTCTCGATCATCAATGGCGGCGGCAAATGGATCGAGCTCTCGATCTCGGCCGACCCGATCTACCAGACCATCCTCATCGCCGCCGAAAAGGCCTTCTGGCGGGCGGTCAAGACTGGCGAACCCCCGGCGCTGTTCGACTGTGAGCCTCCAAAGCCCCGTATCGAAGCCGTCCGCGTGGTCGACATGGATGCTTCCAACTCCTGGGGCGAGTTTGCTTCCCTCTATCTCGTGACCCGGGACGCTCACCTCGATCATGAACGGGCCAAGACCGAGCTCAAGGTGCTGATGCCGGAAGATGCAAAGGAGGCGGCAGGCCATGGAGTCCGGGCCAAACGATCCAAATCGGGTGCCGTCAGCTTCGACCTCGTGAATCAGGAGAGTTCTCATGCATCGGTCCAGTGAAAGCGTCGGCTCGATCGCAACCGCACTTGCAAAAGCCCAGACCGAACTCACCAACCCCGAGAAATCGATGGTCGGCTCCATCCTCCACAATAACCGGGGAGACAATCCGCAGACCTTCCGCTATGCGCCCCTTTCGAGTGGCCTGGAGATCGTCCGCAAGACCTTGGGCGGGCAACAGATCGCGGTGGCGCAGACCACCGACGTTGATCGGGTCAATGGCTTGATCAGTCTCACAACAGTCTTGATGCACACCTCGGGTGAGTGGATCTCGTCGGACTGGCCGGTTTGCGTGCTCTCGGAAGCGTCTGCGCCGCGACGAATGGGAGCTGCACTGACCTACGCGCGGCGCTACGCTCTTTTCACCTTGGTAGGAATCGCCGGCGAGGACGACCTCGACGCGCCGCCCGACCTTACCACCGACTCGCCAGCCGGCGACAGCGTAGTAGCCGCGGCGCCCAATCCCATCATTGTGCGACCGCCGGCTCGATCAAGCCAAATCGAGGCCGGCAAGCCTGGCGTCCAGCCCGTTCGCGACAAGCCCAGCGCAGAGCAGTCGGCCGCGATCAGCGCGCAACTGATTCAAGAGATCGAAACGCTGGGGGAGGATGACCTGCGGTCGCGCGCGATCGCCATCCTGAAGGCCAAGAACCGGTTGTCAGCGGATGATGCCAAGAGGCTCGAGGACGCCTTCGAGGCCAGGATAGCCTTGCACCCGGAGATTTTGACGACGGTTGAACCAACGCCCCCTCAAGCAGGACCGGCGGTGAAGCATCCGTCCACGGGATCTGCGGATCCAGAGAAGCGGCCGAGGGGGCGCCCGAGAAAGATCAAAGCCGCAGTCGAACCATCCGCTACAATTCCTGCCGTTCCCTTCGAACCAGCCATTGATGCGTCCCTCCCTGCTTCGACACACCACCAAGCCGACGCCGCTCCCGGCAAGATCCAAAAAAGCGAGCTTTGGATCAGCGAACCGCGTCGGTTTCGCGACAAGGCCCATCTCAAGTTCGTTGGGTCGCAGCCCTGTCTGGTCTGCGGCAGAAATCCGGCGGACGCCCACCATCTGAGGTTCACCCAGTCCCGCGGGATGGGCCTCAAGGTCAGCGACGAGTTCACGGTGCCTTTGTGCCGAGCCCACCACAGGGATAATCACAACTATGGAGACGAGATCGCCTGGTGGGAAAGACGGGCGATCGATCCCGTCGCCACGGCGCGCGCGCTTTGGATCTCAACGCGGCGGATCGAATGAGAAAGAAAAATATCAAATCTGTGCACGGAGAAAGGCAATCAGCTTTGATCTGGTCTAGCGTGGATTTCGATACAGATCCAACTTGAGATTCACGGGGCCTGATCACCTCATTTAATTCGCTAGGAATTGTCACGATGCAAAACAACCTCACTTCCAAAAAAGACGCGCGGGTCCCGCGCGAGCTCGATCCGTTCATCAAGTGCCCGCGGTTGCTGCCGGGCGAATCCGAGAAAGATTACTATGCACTGTTCGACCTCATGGTTGAGGAGATCTGTCCCGAGGAGGCTTCGGAGTGGCTGGTGGCAGCCGATATCGTCGGGCTGTTTTGGGAAATCGCGCGTTATCGAGCCTGGAAGGGCGCTATCCTCAATCTCAATCGCCGACAAGCGCTCGTGACGGCACTGTGGGATACACACCCCAGCCGTCTCCCCACGCAGCCCTCGCCGGTTATCGTCGCGAGGGCGAACACAGAGGCCGACGAGTGCTACGCAAATCCGGAGTTTCGCCGGGCTCTGGAGCCGCGCCTGGCCCAGCGTGGCTATGATGAAGAAGCCATCAACGCGGGGGCATTTTTGGAAGCAATCGAACCGCTCTCGAAAATCGACCGGTTTTTGGCTTCGGCGCGCGGGCAGCTCCAGGTCATGCTGAAACAAGTGTACGTGCGCAGGGAGTTTGCCAACCGCGCCCGCAAGGCGCTGAATGACCGCCTCGATGCGGCGGCGGCCAAGGTCCCCCAGCCCAAGCAGATCGGACCGAACTAGCCGAGCACAATAGTGACCTCCGCTCGCAAAATCGAATCCAACCGAAGCAACGCCTCCCGGAGTACCGGTCCACGGACTCCGGGAGGCAAGTCACATTCCAGTTTTTCCTCAAGGATCAGCTTACACTCGCTGCTGAGCAACTGAGGAAACTCAGCGTCGATGCTGCAAAGTATTCGAAGGAGGATTAAATCGGGCGGCAGTTCGCCGGTCGGCTGGCAACAATGATCCCGGGCATTTGTCCTTGTGTTAGGCAGCGTCGGCCTGCGCTAGATTAATTGTCTTATTCGTATTGCATTCCTCGAAGTGAGAAGCGATTTCGGCTTCAGCGAGACGCTCCCAACGTTCGGCCTCACTTAGCCATTTCCAACCTTCCTCGGGACGAAGAGCCGCCTGCTGACGGCAGCGCGCACTTGATGCTCGGTAGCTGCGAACATTCTTCATTGCGAACTCCTTCAATTGGGCACCTGTCTGTCCGTGCGGGCGATTACGATTATGCGACAGAACCAAAATGAGTGGCTACCAACGGCCGTCAACCCAGGTGGCCTAAAAACTCCCACCCTTAGGGGCGGGTATTAGTTGCGAGACTCCATGACAGGTCACAGACCGTCGCAGAAGACAATTTCGTACCAACGAGCTTTGACGGCTGTATTACAGCCTTATCTGAGTATCTGTTCAGGATGGACTGTGAGGCGAAGGGCTTCTGCCGAGCCGTGAATGATCGCAGAGCAAGAAGCGGAACTCGAGGGCATCCGATTGTGCGACACGAGCGGATTTTGTTGATCGGACAAAGCTGAAGTTTAATCGTCGCGCAATATAATATTTTGAATAGTGGAACTAGGCTTTTAGGCACTTGAGGATAGCATGATGCGGCGTTTCGCGACGTTGGCATCGACGAGCGGCTGGCGAGGCGGGGGACCCGTCGGATGTCATTGGAAATGTTGATAATTCAAGCCACTGGCGCTTCAGCCGATCAGGCCTCCCTCGGCGTCGAAACCACCCCTAACGAAGCGTTACGCGCCAGCTCCGAATTTTGTTGATTGAACACAACTGAATTTTAATCGCCGTGCGGTAATTTAAATTGTGGAACTAGGCTTTCAAGCGCTTGAGGACAGCATGACCACGTCCGTGGGCCGGGAAATTGGAATGCCGTCGTCGCGAAGGTCGGCACCAGGTTTTTGGAAGGCGCATCGCCTCCTGAGCCGCTTTGCGCGCGATGAGTCCGGCAGTTACGTGATCATCATCGCCTTGCTGTTACCCGTTCTCGCCGGGACGGCAGGCCTCGGCACCGAGGTCGCATGGTGGTTCTACAAACACAAGAACATGCTAAGTGCCGCCGACTCCGCAGCCGTCAGCGCGGCAACCGCGGGCAAGAATCTGCCGACCGAAGCCAACGCGGTCACGACGTTCTACGGCTACGCGAACGGCGTCAATAACGTGACCGTCACGGTGAACCAGCCACCGTCCACGGGAAGCTTCGCCTCAAGCCCTCAAGCCGTCGAGGTCGTCATCACCCAGCCGCAACCGCGGCTGTTGTCGGCCTTGTTCGGCTCCGGGTCGGTGCCCGTCACGGCCCGCGCCGTCGCGCTCGGCAACAGCGGAACCGGCTGCGTGCTGGCGCTCGACCCCACCGCCAATCCGGCCGTGACCGTAAAGGGCAACACCCAGCTCAACCTGATCAATTGCAACCTCTATGACAATTCCAACGCCGGCTCGGCGCTCAATGTCACCGGCACCGCCACGATATCCGCGAACATGGTCGGCGTCGTCGGCGGTGTATCCGGCGCGAGCAGCATCACCACCACCAACGGCATCCGGACCGGCATCAGGGCGATGGCCGATCCCTATGCCAATGTCACGCCGACGATGCCGACCTGGTGCGACTACTCGAACAAGTTCAATGTGAAGGGGACGACGACGCTCAGTCCGGCGAGCTATTGCGGCGACATCTCGGTGGCCGCGGGTGCCACGCTGACCCTCAATCCGGGGATCTACTATTTCAACGGCGCGAACCTGTCAGTGGCCGGCAACGCCACCATCACGGGAACGGGCGTCACCCTGGTCTTTACCGGTTCGCCGGGCAATTGGGGCTCGGCGACGATCGGAAGCAACGCCAATGTCAGCCTCACGGCGCCGACAAGTGGAGTCACCGCGGGAATTGCAATCTACGGCGACAGGAGGATACCGGTCGGCACCAGCTTCTCCCTGACCGGCGGCGGCACGCAGAACCTGCAGGGAGCAATCTACCTGCCGACCGGGGCGCTGAGCTTCAGCGGCGGCAATGGCACAAGCACGACGTGCACGCAGATCATCGCCGACACCATCTCGATCGTCGGAAGTTCGAGTGTCCAGGTCAATTGCGCGGCGTTGGGCGGCAATGCGATCGGTACCGCGACAGCGCAGCTTGTCGAGTAAGCCGGAGTGATCAGATGCAAACGGGCATGACAGGTGGTGAGTGCCGTTCTCGACGGCGTGGCATGTTTCTCCGTCGCAGGTTCGGAAAGGATACACGCGGCGTTGCGGCGATCGAGTTCGGCATCATGGTTCCGCTGCTTTCGCTGCTGGTGGTCTCGGTGACCGACATCGGTCTTGCGATCTACCGCAAGATGCAGGTCGAGGGCTCAGCGCAGGCGGGCGTCGAATATGCCATCGCGCATGGGTACGACAGCAATGCGATTACGACTGCGGTGGCCGCCGCGACCAATTCCAATGTGATCAGCGCGTCGCCGGCTCCGACCAAGTTTTGTGGATGTGCGACAGCCTCCGGCGTCAGCGGCGTGACCTGCGGCACAACGTGTCCGGGAGGTGGGTCGGCGGGGACATACACCGTCGTTTCGGCGCAAGGCAGCTACTCGACCATCATCAACTATCAGATCGTTCCAAACAGCTATGTCGTCAACAGCCAGTCGACGGCGAGGCTGCAGTGAAACGTGCGGGATTCTGGCCCGATCGGAGCGGTGCGTCGGCACTCGAGTTCGGCCTGATCGCGCCGGTCTTCTTCGCGTTCCTGTTCGGCGTGATCGAGTTCGGGCTGTTGATGTGGACGCAAGTTGGCATGCAGCACGCGGCGGAGGTCACGGCGCGATGCGCCAGTGTGAACGCCACGCTTTGCCCCACCAGCAATCCGAGCGCGATCACCACCTACGCAACTCAGCAGGCGTTTGGGCTGAGCTTGCCGGCCTCGACGTTCACCTACAGCGCCGCGGCCTGCGGCAACCAGATCAGCGCGAACTATCAATTCCAGTTTCCCCAGATCCTCAACCTGGCTCCGTTCACGCTGACGGCCGCGGCCTGTTTTCCCGCCTGAACGCTGGCCGGCTGATCTGCCGGGCCGAACATGAGGCGACGGAGCTTCCTGTGGTTCATGACGATGCCGTTGCGGCTGAGCAAGACGTAGAGGCCGTCGATAGCCGAACTTCGGTATCGAAAACCTGATCGAGCTCATCAAGCTCTACAAGGAGAATCCTGCGCTGCTCAGGCGGTGACCGCGATGCAAGCCATCCAAGCAACTTAAAGGACCGACGATACCGCTCCCAAAATGACGGATGTCATATGATTGCTGCGGATTTTATTTTGCAGGCGATGCTCGCAGGAAGCACGCAGCAACTAACGCGAGAATAACTGCACATTGGGCCCCCGATTTTTTAGACTTGTGCCGCATGAGGGTTGCGCCGCCCTGCCGGCTCCGCGGTCGGAATCTTCCTCCGAGGTAGGCATTAACACCGCCGGTGAGCGCATAATCCCCGGCGGTTAAGCGTTGCCGACTGATCTGTTAGAGAGCGGCAGTCGTGCCGATGCGGTTCCGTTGCGGAACCCCCGTATGACTCCGGACAAATGAGTTTTCCGCGGGGGCGATCCATTTTGTAGAGCCTTGCTGTCACAAATTAATAGTTAATCAAAAGTATATCACGCGGCATATGGACGGTCGCCTGAATTTATTGCTAATTGCATTCAAAGTAAGTTAAAGAATCCTTATTGAGTGAACCGGGTCGTCACCACCGGAAGGCGGGTTTGGCGAGGGACGTATTGAAGAACTTAGCGACAAATAATTTTCAACGTGCGCGGTGTGCAGGACCGAAGCACGAAGCGGGCAGGGTAATGGCAGTCGGAGTCATTTCACGGTAGGCGAAAGAGCATATTTGCAGCTGCAATTGCGCTTGGCAGGACGCACACGCGACATTTTGAACGGGCGTCTTGATTTCGGTGGATTGAATTTCGGATGCGATCGCGCCTGCTCTGCGTCAGCAGAGTTGAGGAGTGAGCAGTGGGTCGCGTTGTGTTTAGCCCGAAGGCAGAGCCGGCACTCGACTGGTCGCAAATCGAAGCGCGCCTCCTCGACCTCGCCAATTCCTGCGCTCAATCCGCCGATCTTCCGATCGAGCTGTCCGTAACACTTGCCAATGATCCGCCGGCGCCGGACGAGCTACCGGCAAATACAGAAAATACAAATCACTCTGCGGCGACGAATGCCCGGAGCGATCCATTTGACATGCCGTCATTGCTGACAGGCATTCAGTCCAATCAATCCAGAATTTTTTCGAATCAATCCGATTGCAGGGCAGCACCATGACCACTCGTTCCCAGGTTGCTTCAATCTCTACGAACACTTCGGGCGCCGACGCGCTCCGGCTCAATCCTGTCCAGTGGAGAGCGTTTATGGCTGCAAGTGACAAGCGTGAGATCGCCTTCATCGACCGCGGCATCGATGACCTCGAGACGCTGATCGCTGGCCTCCGGCCCGATGTCGAACCGATCCTGCTCTCCAACGATGAACCTGCACCGCGACAGATGGCGCGCGCGGTTCAAGGTCGCGAAGGACTCGAAGCAATCCACGTCATTGCTCATGGACGACCAGGTGAAGTGTCGTTCGGGGCAGGGGCGCTGTCGGTCGAGACAATCGCGGAACATTCCGATGATCTCGGGCAGCTCGGGCTGAGAATCGGCAATGGCGAACTTCAATTGTGGACTTGCCAGACGGCTCAGGGCGAGCGCGGCGCCGCCTTTGTCCACACGTTAGCGCGTTTGGCGGGTGCGCAGGTGGCCGCTTCGACGCAGCTCGTCGGTGCAGCGGCAATGGGAGGACAGTGGGCACTCGACGTCGGTTCAAGCAGCTTAGCGCCGCTCTCCGCGGAAGGGGCCGCGGCCTATTTCGGTGTGATGATGACAACCACCTCGACGACCATCAACGACAATAACACCTCGGCGAACCTTGCGTTGGCGCCGATCACCACCACAAATGCGACGGTCAACCTTAACAACAGCAGCGGCAACGATACCGTCACCACCGATGGCAGCGGCGCGACCACGGTCAACGCCAACAACAGCATCGGCAACGACGCGATCGACATCAACAACGCCAACTCGGTGACGGTCAACCTCAACAACAGCACCGGCAACGATGATATCGACATCGACGGCACGACCGTCAATGCCACGGTCAACGACAACAACAGTGGCGTTGCGGGCGTCTCTGGCAACGATGACATCGACATCGCCGGTACCAACGTTACCGCGACGGTCAATCTCAACAACAGCGTCGGCAACGACGACGTAACGATTGCCGGCACGACCGTCAATGCCACTGTCAATGACAACAACAGCGGCGTTGCCGGCGTCTCCGGCAACGACTGCATCGACATCACCGGTGCCACCGTCATCGCGACGGTCAATCTCAACAACAGTGTGGGCAACGACGACGTAACGATCGTTGGCACGACCAGCGTCAACGCCACGGTCAATGACAACAACAGCGGTGTTGTGGGCGGCACCGACATCATCGACATCACCGGCGCCGCCATAATCGCGACGGTTAATCTCAACAACAGCGTAGGCAATGACGACGTCATCATCGGCAACGCCGGCACCACCAGCGTCAACGCAACCGTCAACCTCAACAACAGCGACGGCACCGACGTCGTAGACGTCACCGGGGCGTCCGCCGCCGTGACGGTCAATCTCAGCAACAGCGCCGGCGGCGATCTGGTCGAACTCGTCGGCGCCGGCACTGGCACGATCAACGCCACCAACAGCCTCGGCAACAACACGCTGGTTGGCGACAATACCACCGACACGATTACCGGCGGCACCGGCAACGACATACTCGATCTCATGGGCGCCGGCACGATCAATGCCGGCAAGGGCAACGATCTCGGCATTTACGACCTGTTGGATCACTACGGGAAGGGCGGCGGCGCCGACTACTATTACGGCCAGGGCGGGACCGACACGCTCGAGGTCGTGTATAACCCGAACCTGTATACCTCGGCGCAGAACGCGACGATCCAGGCGGCGATCAGTGGCTACAACGCCTTCCTGGCGGGCCATCCAGGCGTTAATCAAACCTACACGTTCAATTTCGGTGGGAACACTGCCCCCTTGACGGTCGCGGGCTGGCAGACCCTCAAAATCTCTGGCCTGATGCCGGCGATAACGGTGCCGGGGGCGCAGAATCTCACGCCCGGGCAGCCGACGCTGATCCCCGGCGTCAGCCTGTCGGAAACCGGTAACGTCGCGGGCGAGACCTTCACGGTTGCACTGAGCGACAAGTCCGGCGACCTGTCGGCGAACACGTTAGCTCCAGGCGGTGGCGGCACGATCACCGGGTCTGGCGGGACGAGCCTGACCATCAGCGGCACGCTGGCTCAGGTCAACGCCGACCTCACGACATTGAAGGACATGGTCGCCACGCCCGATACGCCCGATACGATCAGGCTGAGCGCGACTGACAGCTTTGGCAACGGCGCCATTGAGCAAGCGATCGCGGTCGGGAGTTGCGGTGACATTACCGCGACTGGGAAGAACGTCAGCGCCACCGAGGGTCTGTCGACCGGCTCGGTGACGGTGGCCACCTTCACCGACGGCAATTCGGGCAACAACTCGGGCGACTTCACCGCGACCATCAACTGGGGCGACGGTAACAGCTCGACCGGCACCATCAGCTATACCAACGGCGTCTATTCGGTTGCCGGCAGCCACACCTATGCGGAGGAAGGCAGCGACCCGATCAACGTGGTGATCAACGACGTTGGCGGCAGCACGGCGAGCACCACCAGCACCGCCACGGTTGCCGACGCGGCGCTTACGGCGGGAACGGTGACGGTGAGCGGCGGGGTCGAGGGCACGGCCGCGGCGACGCTGTCGGCGACCTTCAGCGACGCCAATGCCAATGCGCCGGCCAGCGACTTCTCGGGCACGATCAACTGGGGCGACGGCCAGACGTCGACCTTCACTAGCAGCAACGTTACCGCCAATGGCAACGGCACCTTTAAGGTGAGCGGCCTGTCGCATGTCTATGCGGAAGACGGCACCGACAGTGTCAGCGTGGCGATCAAGGACGTCGGCGGCAGCACGACGACCGACACCGGCACGACCACGGTTGCCGACGCGGCGCTGAGCGCGGGGACGGTGACGGCGGGCGGCGGCGTCGAGGGCACGACCGCAACGACGCTGTCGGCGACCTTCACCGACGCCAACCTGGGCGCGCCGGCCAGCGACTTCTCGGGCACCATCAACTGGGGCGACGGCACGGCGACCCAGACATTCACCAGCAGCGCCGTTTCGGGCAGCAATGGCTCCTATGCGGTGAGCGGCTCGCATCAATACGCCGAGCAAGGCAGCTACACGGAGACGGTGACGATCAACGACGCCGGCGGCAGCACGACGACCGACACCGGCACGACCACGGTTGCCGACGCGGCGCTGAGCGCGGGGACGGTGACGGCGGGCGGCGGCGTCGAGGGCACGACCGCAACGACGCTGTCGGCGACCTTCACCGACGCCAATAAGGGCGCCACGCCGAGCGACTTCTCGGGCACGATCAACTGGGGCGACGGCACGGCGACCCAGACATTCACCAGCAGCGCCGTGTCGGGCAGCAATGGCTCCTATGCGGTGAGCGGCTCGCATCAATACGCCGAGCAAGGCAGCTACACGGAGACGGTGACGATCAACGACGCCGGCGGCAGCACGACGACCGACACCGGCACGACCACGGTTGCCGACGCGGCGCTGAGCGCGGGGACGGTGACGGCGGGCGGCGGCGTCGAGGGCACGACCGCAACGACGCTGTCGGCGACCTTCACCGACGCCAACCTGGGCGCGCCGGCCAGCGACTTCTCGGGCACCATCAACTGGGGCGACGGCACGGCGACCCAGACATTCACCAGCAGCGCCGTTTCGGGCAGCAATGGCTCCTATGCGGTGAGCGGCTCGCATCAATACGCCGAGCAAGGCAGCTACACGGAGACGGTGACGATCAACGACGCCGGCGGCAGCACGACGACCGACACCGGCACGACCACGGTTGCCGACGCGGCGCTGAGCGCGGGGACGGTGACGGCGGGCGGCGGCGTCGAGGGCACGACCGCAACGACGCTGTCGGCGACCTTCACCGACGCCAACCTGGGCGCGCCGGCCAGCGACTTCTCGGGCACCATCAACTGGGGCGACGGCACGGCGACCCAGACATTCACCAGCAGCGCCGTTTCGGGCAGCAATGGCTCCTATGCGGTGAGCGGCTCGCATCAATACGCCGAGCAAGGCAGCTACACGGAGACGGTGACGATCAACGACGCCGGCGGCAGCACGACGACCGACACCGGCACGACCACGGTTGCCGACGCGGCGCTGAGCGCGGGGACGGTGACGGCGGGCGGCGGCGTCGAGGGCACGACCGCAACGACGCTGTCGGCGACCTTCACCGACGCCAACCTGGGCGCGCCGGCCAGCGACTTCTCGGGCACCATCAACTGGGGCGACGGCACGGCGACCCAGACATTCACCAGCAGCGCCGTGTCGGGCAGCAATGGCTCCTATGCGGTGAGCGGCTCGCATCAATACGCCGAGCAAGGCAGCTACACGGAGACGGTGACGATCAACGACGTCGGCGGCAGCACGACGACCGACACCGGCACGACCACGGTTGCCGACGCGGCGCTGAGCGCGGGGACGGTGACGGCGGGCGGCGGCGTCGAGGGCACGACCGCAACGACGCTGTCGGCGACCTTCACCGACGCCAACCTGGGCGCCACGCCGAGCGACTTCTCGGGCACGATCAACTGGGGCGACGGCACGGCGACCCAGACATTCACCAGCAGCGCCGTGTCGGGCAGCAATGGCTCCTATGCGGTGAGCGGCTCGCATCAATACGCCGAGCAAGGCAGCTACACGGAGACGGTGACGATCAACGACGCCGGCGGCAGCACGACGACCGACACCGGCACGACCACGGTTGCCGACGCGGCGCTGAGCGCGGGGACGGTGACGGCGGGCGGCGGCGTCGAGGGCACGACCGCAACGACGCTGTCGGCGACCTTCACCGACGCCAACCTGGGCGCGCCGGCCAGCGACTTCTCGGGCACCATCAACTGGGGCGACGGCACGGCGACCCAGACATTCACCAGCAGCGCCGTGTCGGGCAGCAATGGCTCCTATGCGGTGAGCGGCTCGCATCAATACGCCGAGCAAGGCAGCTACACGGAGACGGTGACGATCAACGACGCCGGCGGCAGCACGACGACCGACACCGGCACGACCACGGTTGCCGACGCGGCGCTGAGCGCGGGGACGGTGACGGCGGGCGGCGGCGTCGAGGGCACGACCGCAACGACGCTGTCGGCGACCTTCACCGACGCCAACCTGGGCGCGCCGGCCAGCGACTTCTCGGGCACCATCAACTGGGGCGACGGCACGGCGACCCAGACATTCACCAGCAGCGCCGTTTCGGGCAGCAATGGCTCCTATGCGGTGAGCGGCTCGCATCAATACGCCGAGCAAGGCAGCTACACGGAGACGGTGACGATCAACGACGCCGGCGGCAGCACGACGACCGACACCGGCACGACCACGGTTGCCGACGCGGCGCTGAGCGCGGGGACGGTGACGGCGGGCGGCGGCGTCGAGGGCACGACCGCAACGACGCTGTCGGCGACCTTCACCGACGCCAACCTGGGCGCGCCGGCCAGCGACTTCTCGGGCACCATCAACTGGGGCGACGGCACGGCGACCCAGACATTCACCAGCAGCGCCGTTTCGGGCAGCAATGGCTCCTATGCGGTGAGCGGCTCGCATCAATACGCCGAGCAAGGCAGCTACACGGAGACGGTGACGATCAACGACGCCGGCGGCAGCACGACGACCGACACCGGCACGACCACGGTTGCCGACGCGGCGCTGAGCGCGGGGACGGTGACGGCGGGCGGCGGCGTCGAGGGCACGACCGCAACGACGCTGTCGGCGACCTTCACCGACGCCAATAAGGGCGCCACGCCGAGCGACTTCTCGGGCACGATCAACTGGGGCGACGGCACGGCGACCCAGACATTCACCAGCAGCGCCGTGTCGGGCAGCAATGGCTCCTATGCGGTGAGCGGCTCGCATCAATACGCCGAGCAAGGCAGCTACACGGAGACGGTGACGATCAACGACGTCGGCGGCAGCACGACGACCGACACCGGCACGACCACGGTTGCCGACGCGGCGCTGAGCGCGGGGACGGTGACGGCGGGCGGCGGCGTCGAGGGCACGACCGCAACGACGCTGTCGGCGACCTTCACCGACGCCAACCTGGGCGCGCCGGCCAGCGACTTCTCGGGCACCATCAACTGGGGCGACGGCACGGCGACCCAGACATTCACCAGCAGCGCCGTTTCGGGCAGCAATGGCTCCTATGCGGTGAGCGGCTCGCATCAATACGCCGAGCAAGGCAGCTACACGGAGACGGTGACGATCAACGACGCCGGCGGCAGCACGACGACCGACACCGGCACGACCACGGTTGCCGACGCGGCGCTGAGCGCGGGGACGGTGACGGCGGGCGGCGGCGTCGAGGGCACGACCGCAACGACGCTGTCGGCGACCTTCACCGACGCCAACCTGGGCGCGCCGGCCAGCGACTTCTCGGGCACCATCAACTGGGGCGACGGCACGGCGACCCAGACATTCACCAGCAGCGCCGTGTCGGGCAGCAATGGCTCCTATGCGGTGAGCGGCTCGCATCAATACGCCGAGCAAGGCAGCTACACGGAGACGGTGACGATCAACGACGTCGGCGGCAGCACGACGACCGACACCGGCACGACCACGGTTGCCGACGCGGCGCTGAGCGCGGGGACGGTGACGGCGGGCGGCGGCGTCGAGGGCACGACCGCAACGACGCTGTCGGCGACCTTCACCGACGCCAACCTGGGCGCCACGCCGAGCGACTTCTCGGGCACGATCAACTGGGGCGACGGCACGGCGACCCAGACATTCACCAGCAGCGCCGTGTCGGGCAGCAATGGCTCCTATGCGGTGAGCGGCTCGCATCAATACGCCGAGCAAGGCAGCTACACGGAGACGGTGACGATCAACGACGCCGGCGGCAGCACGACGACCGACACCGGCACGACCACGGTTGCCGACGCGGCGCTGAGCGCGGGGACGGTGACGGCGGGCGGCGGCGTCGAGGGCACGACCGCAACGACGCTGTCGGCGACCTTCACCGACGCCAACCTGGGCGCGCCGGCCAGCGACTTCTCGGGCACCATCAACTGGGGCGACGGCACGGCGACCCAGACATTCACCAGCAGCGCCGTGTCGGGCAGCAATGGCTCCTATGCGGTGAGCGGCTCGCATCAATACGCCGAGCAAGGCAGCTACACGGAGACGGTGACGATCAACGACGCCGGCGGCAGCACGACGACCGACACCGGCACGACCACGGTTGCCGACGCGGCGCTGAGCGCGGGGACGGTGACGGCGGGCGGCGGCGTCGAGGGCACGACCGCAACGACGCTGTCGGCGACCTTCACCGACGCCAACCTGGGCGCGCCGGCCAGCGACTTCTCGGGCACCATCAACTGGGGCGACGGCACGGCGACCCAGACATTCACCAGCAGCGCCGTGTCGGGCAGCAATGGCTCCTATGCGGTGAGCGGCTCGCATCAATACGCCGAGCAAGGCAGCTACACGGAGACGGTGACGATCAACGACGCCGGCGGCAGCACGACGACCGACACCGGCACGACCACGGTTGCCGACGCGGCGCTGAGCGCGGGGACGGTGACGGCGGGCGGCGGCGTCGAGGGCACGACCGCAACGACGCTGTCGGCGACCTTCACCGACGCCAACCTGGGCGCGCCGGCCAGCGACTTCTCGGGCACCATCAACTGGGGCGACGGCACGGCGACCCAGACATTCACCAGCAGCGCCGTGTCGGGCAGCAATGGCTCCTATGCGGTGAGCGGCTCGCATCAATACGCCGAGCAAGGCAGCTACACGGAGACGGTGACGATCAACGACGTCGGCGGCAGCACGACGACCGACACCGGCACGACCACGGTTGCCGACGCGGCGCTGAGCGCGGGGACGGTGACGGCGGGCGGCGGCGTCGAGGGCACGACCGCAACGACGCTGTCGGCGACCTTCACCGACGCCAACCTGGGCGCGCCGGCCAGCGACTTCTCGGGCACCATCAACTGGGGCGACGGCACGGCGACCCAGACATTCACCAGCAGCGCCGTTTCGGGCAGCAATGGCTCCTATGCGGTGAGCGGCTCGCATCAATACGCCGAGCAAGGCAGCTACACGGAGACGGTGACGATCAACGACGCCGGCGGCAGCACGACGACCGACACCGGCACGACCACGGTTGCCGACGCGGCGCTGAGCGCGGGGACGGTGACGGCGGGCGGCGGCGTCGAGGGCACGACCGCAACGACGCTGTCGGCGACCTTCACCGACGCCAATAAGGGCGCCACGCCGAGCGACTTCTCGGGCACGATCAACTGGGGCGACGGCACGGCGACCCAGACATTCACCAGCAGCGCCGTGTCGGGCAGCAATGGCTCCTATGCGGTGAGCGGCTCGCATCAATACGCCGAGCAAGGCAGCTACACGGAGACGGTGACGATCAACGACGCCGGCGGCAGCACGACGACCGACACCGGCACGACCACGGTTGCCGACGCGGCGCTGAGCGCGGGGACGGTGACGGCGGGCGGCGGCGTCGAGGGCACGACCGCAACGACGCTGTCGGCGACCTTCACCGACGCCAACCTGGGCGCGCCGGCCAGCGACTTCTCGGGCACCATCAACTGGGGCGACGGCACGGCGACCCAGACATTCACCAGCAGCGCCGTGTCGGGCAGCAATGGCTCCTATGCGGTGAGCGGCTCGCATCAATACGCCGAGCAAGGCAGCTACACGGAGACGGTGACGATCAACGACGCCGGCGGCAGCACGACGACCGACACCGGCACGACCACGGTTGCCGACGCGGCGCTGAGCGCGGGGACGGTGACGGCGGGCGGCGGCGTCGAGGGCACGACCGCAACGACGCTGTCGGCGACCTTCACCGACGCCAACCTGGGCGCGCCGGCCAGCGACTTCTCGGGCACGATCAACTGGGGCGACGGCACGGCGACCCAGACATTCACCAGCAGCGCCGTTTCGGGCAGCAATGGCTCCTATGCGGTGAGCGGCTCGCATCAATACGCCGAGCAAGGCTCCTACACGGAGACGGTGACGATCAACGACGCCGGCGGCAGCACGACGACCGACACCGGCACGACCACGGTTGCCGACGCGGCGCTGAGCGCGGGGACGGTGACGGCGGGCGGCGGCGTCGAGGGCACGACCGCAACGACGCTGTCGGCGACCTTCACCGACGCCAACCTGGGCGCCACGCCGAGCGACTTCTCGGGCACGATCAACTGGGGCGACGGCACGGCGACCCAGACATTCACCAGCAGCGCCGTGTCGGGCAGCAATGGCTCCTATGCGGTGAGCGGCTCGCATCAATACGCCGAGCAAGGCACCTACACGGAGACGGTGACGATCAACGACGACGGCGGCAGCATGACGACCGAGAGCGGTTCGACCACGGTCAATCCGGCGGCGGAGAATCCGACGCTGGGTGAAACCAGCTCGTCGATCACGGTGACGGAGAATACGGCGACCGCGCTGGGTCTGAGCCTGTCGGCCTTCGACAGCGACGACAGCTTGACGGTGACGATCACCAGGGTACCGAGTGGGGCGACGTTCAATGCCGGGACGCTGAGCGGCACTACCTTGACGATCAGCCAGGCTCAGCTCACCGCGCTTGGCGGCCTCGGCAATCTGATGATCACAGCCACAAACGCGGGCAGTGGTACGTTGGGAGTCACAGCAACCAACGCGGAAGGCGGCTCGGCAAGCGAGAACCTGACCGTGACGGTCAACTCGACGGCGCCGACCGTGACTAACGTTACGTATACGGACTCCACCGGAACCACCGAAATCAATCACAAAGACACGGCCACCATAACGCTCACTTTCAGCGAGGTCGTCACGGTAACCGGTTCGCCGTTTTTGAATTTGAACGTGGGTACTGCTGATACCGCTCTCTTTACGAGTGGCTCCGGCACGAACGAACTTGTCTTCACCTACACAGTACCGAACTCCGCAGATAAAACCACGGCCCTCGCAATAACTGCGGTCAATCTGAATGGTGGCACGATCAAAGACGCGGGAGGCGATAACGCCATCACTACTGGTGCCGATGTCACCCTCTCGCCGCATCTGGGCGTCAATGAAGCGGCGGCTCCGGCTGGCGTCGCCGGAGATCCCATCAATCTAGGTCTGACGGATCCATCCGGAGGCCAAGCGGCGGGTCCAATTACGCTGACAGTCACCGGGGTTCCGTCCGATTGGAGCCTCAACCAGGGCACCACCAGCGGCAACGGCACCTGGACGGTGCAGACCAGCGATCCCACGACGCTGACGGTTACGACGCCCGCTACTTTCAACGGGGCGGCGCTATTGCAGGTGACCGAGAACTGGACCAATGCCGACGGCAGCGCGGGAACGGCCAGCCTTGGGAACAACGTCGAGGCCTATGCGCCGGGCGCGCCCATCTTCGCGGTCAGCGGCGACGATACGCTCACCGGAGCTGGCGCAAACGATGAATTCGTCTTTGCCCAGCCAATCGGCAACGACACGATCTACAATTTCAACGTCGCGTCGGACCAGATCGATCTGATCGGCTTCAACAACGTCGCGAGCTTCGCTGACATCCAAGCGAACATAACCGACGACATCAACGGCAATGCGGTGATCACCATCGGCACCGGCAAATCCATAATGCTAAAGGGTGTCGATCCGGCATCGCTAACCGCGAGCGACTTTGTCTTCAACCAGGAGCCGGTCACGACCAATACCGGCGCCATGACGGTGAGCGATGGCGCAATCCTGCCGCTGGGCGGCACCATCGACAACACCGGCACCATTGCGCTCAATTCCACCGGCGACGAGACGGACCTCGAAATCATCGTCCAGGGCGTGACGCTGCAGGGCGGCGGTCAGGTCACGCTCTCGGACAACAGCCAGAACGTCATCTTCGGAGGTGCGGCCGGCGCAACGCTGACCAATGTCGACAATACCATCTCCGGTGCCGGCCAGCTTGGCCAAGGGCAGATGACCCTGGTCAACGAAGGCACGATCGATGCCACCGGGGCCAACGCGCTCATCATCGACACCGGCAGCAACATCATTGCCAATTCCGGCACCCTCGAGGCGACCGGAGGCGGCGGGCTGATCGTTAACAGTGCCGTCGACAATTCCGGCAGTCTGTCGGCGAATGGAGGCAACCTTACCCTCGAGGGAGCAGTCACGGGCAACGGCACCGCGACGATTTCTGGTGCTGCAACGCTCGAGTTCGGCGCGGCCTCGGCCGAGGCCGCGAGCTTCGCCGCTGGAGCGACCGGGACGCTCAAGCTCGACCAGTCGTCCAGCTTCACTGGCTCCGTCTCAGGATTTACGTCCGGCGACGCTCTGGATCTCACGGATATCGCCTTCGGCGCCAATTCGACGCTCGGGTATGCGGCCAACACCAACGGCACTGGCGGCACGCTGAGTATCAGCGACGGGACGCACAGCGCCAGCATTGCCTTGTTCGGGCAGTATGCCGCGGCGGGCTTCCACGTTGGCAACGATTCAGGCGCCGGCACGATCGTTACCTATGCTGATCCGGCCGCAGGCACGACCAGCGCTCCGTTAATCACCAATCCTAACCAAACGTCGTGATTTTGATGTGTGCAGCGAAGCCTGACGGGTACAACTCCGGTGGCTCAAGGCTGAGGGCAGGCGAGTAGATGCCGATAAAGACCGACCAAATCAGAGCTGATGATCCCGGGCTTTTCACCCTGGTTTTGCTGCTGCGCTTTTACGGCCTCAAGGTCGACGCCGCTCAGGTTCGCGAGCGTTTCGGGAGGAAGGCGATCGGCGTCAAGGAAATGGTCCGCTGCGCCAAGGACCTTGAGCTGCGCCCGCGGGTGCAGCTGATGAAGTGGGATCAGCTCTCCGGAGTATCGCTGCCCGGGATTGCGGGGTTGCGCGATGGCGGATTCCTCATTCTTGGCAAGATCACCGATAACACGGTGCTGATCCAGCACCCCTCATCCCCGCAACTCGAAACGCTCACGCGGGCGCAATTCGAATCCATGTGGAATGGCCGCGTCGTGACGGTGGCGCACCGGAGTCAACAGCCTGGTTTGGCCAACAGCCTGCTCCGGTCGCTCGGCGAAATGCGTGAGAGCGTTCGCCGCCTGGCGCAGCGTATGCGTAGTCCCTTTGCCCGGCCCGGTATCCCGGCCGGCGGAGCCGTTGTTGATTCTGAGATCGCGGTCGGCAAGGCCGATTCGATAGCAGCTGACGATTCAGGGCTTGCCGCGCTTGTCATGATGTTACGTATTCATGGCATCGGCGCGGACCCCGAGCAGATTCGCCACCGATGCGGGATGGTCACGATCGGCGTCAACCAAATGCTGCGTTGCGCGAAGGAGCTCGGTCTCAAGGCGCGCATCAGCACCACGAGTTGGGAGCGCTTGTCTGCGACACCGTTACCTGGGATTGCAACACTGCGCGACGGCGGATTTCTCATTCTCGGCAAGGTGGCCGAAGACACGATCCTCGTCCAGCGCCCGTCATCATCGAAACCCGAAGCGATGACGCGCGCACAACTGGAGGCGATCTGGGATGGTCGGCTGGTGCTGATGGCGCGCCGGGCGACACTGGCCGATCTCGGGCGCCGCTTTGATATCACCTGGTTTATGGGGGCGATCCACAAATACCGCCATCTCCTTAGCGAGGTGCTGGTCGCGTCGTTCTTCCTGCAATTGCTTGCGCTCGTTTCGCCACTGTTCTTTCAGGTCGTCATCGACAAGGTGCTCGTGCATCGCAGCATGAGCACGCTCGACGTATTGGCGATCGGCCTGTTGGGCATCTCGCTCTTCGAAGCCATCCTCGGCACGTTGCGCACCTACATGTTTGCCCACACCACAAACCGTATCGATGTAGAGCTTGGTGCCCGGTTGTTTCGTCACTTGCTGGCGCTCCCTATCGCCTATTTTCAGGCGCGGCGCGTCGGCGACTCGGTGGCACGGGTGCGCGAGCTTGAGAACATCCGGCAGTTTCTTACAAGCTCCGCGCTGACGCTTGTGATCGACCTGTTGTTTACCTTCGTGTTCATTGCGGTGATGTTCTACTATGCGCCGCAGTTGACCTTCGTCGTGCTCGGCGCTTTTCCATTTTACATCGCGATCTCGGCTGGCGCGACACCGGCGTTCCGACGCCGGCTTGACGAAAAATTCCGCCGTGGTTCCGAGAACCAGGCCTTTCTGGTCGAAAGCGTCACTGGCGTCGAGACGCTCAAAGCGATGGCGGTCGAGCCGCAAATGCAGCGGCGCTGGGAAGAACAGCTCGCAGGCTATGTGGCGGCGAGCTTCCGGGTCATCAGCCTCAACAACACGGCAAGCCAGGCTGTCCAGCTGATCAACAAGGTGACGATTGTCTTGATCCTTTATTTTGGTGCCAAGCTCGTTATCGAAGGCGACCTTTCGGTCGGCGAACTCGTCGCCTTCAACATGCTGGCCGCCCGCGTCAGCGCGCCGGTGTTGCGTTTGGCGCAGATGTGGCAGGACTTCCACCAGGCCCGTCTTTCGGTGGCGCGGCTTGGCGACATCCTCAACACCATGCCGGAGCCGAGCTTCAGTCCGGGGCGTGCCGCACTCCCGGCGATTCGCGGCGAGGTTAGCTTCGAGCACGTGACGTTCCGCTACCGTGTTGACGCTTCGGAGATTTTGCACGACGTCAGCTTCAATGTAGCGCCCGGCCAGGTCGTCGGAATCGTCGGCTCTTCCGGTTCCGGCAAGAGCACACTGGCCAAACTCGTGCAGCGGCTCTACGTACCGGAAAGCGGGCGCGTGCTGGTTGATGGAGTTGATCTCACGATGGTCGATCTCGCCTGGCTGCGGCGTCAGATCGGGGTCGTGCTGCAGGAGAACGTGCTGTTCAATTGTTCAGTAGCCGAGAATATTGCGTTAGCCGACCCGGCGGTGCCGGTGGAGCGGATCATTGCGGCGGCCAAGCTTGCCGGCGCCCACGACTTTATCCTGGAGCTGACCGAGGGCTATGACACGATCATTGGTGAGCGCGGCAACAGCCTATCGGGGGGACAGCGGCAGCGCATTGCGATTGCCCGCGCCCTTATGTCGAATCCGCGCATCTTGATCTTCGATGAAGCGACCAGCGCGCTCGATTACGAAAGCGAGCGGGCCATACAGGAAAACATGAAGGAAATTTGCAGGGGGCGAACAGTCTTTGTTATCGCCCACCGGCTGTCTACGGTACGCCACGCCGATCGCATCATCACCATCGAACGCGGCCGTATCGTCGAAGATGGCAGCCATGACCAACTCATCCGCAGCAACGGCCGCTATGCCAAGCTGCACTACCTGCAGGCGGGCATCCAGTGACAACCGCTCAGAAAGTCATTCCGTTTCCGAAAAAGGAAGTTATTCGACGCAGCGAGAGCGAACTCGCGTTCCTGCCGGCGGCGCTCGAGATTGTCGAGACGCCACCCTCGCCGATCGGCCGGGCGATCGGGATGACCGTGATCGCGGTATTCTGCCTCGCACTGGCATGGGCCTCATTTGGCACCGTCGATATCGTTGCCACGGCGCCGGGCAAGGTCATTCCGAGCGGCCGCACCAAGGTCATTCAGCCGTTTGAGACCGGTGTCGTGCGCGCGATCCATGTGCGCGACGGTCAGGGCGTCAAGGCCGGCGAGGTCTTGGTCGAGCTTGATCCGACCATAACGGAAGCCGAGCGTGACCATATGAAGAGCGACCTGGTCTCCGCTGCGCTCGAGGTTGCCCGGCTTCGCGCGGTATTGTCCGGCAGCGTCGATGCAAATAGGGAATTCCATCCGCCGGAGGGTGCCAGCCCATCGCTGATCGAAATGAATCGCCAGTTCCTGATCAGCCAGATCGCCGAACAGCAGGGAAAGCTTGCCGCGCTCGATCTGCAAATACGACAGAAAGAGGCGGAGCGCGGGACCATTACAGCCGCGATCACCAAGCTTGAGACCACCATCCCCGTGCTGGCGCAAAAGGTTGATATCCGTAAATATCTTTATGACAAGGATCTGGGCTCCAAAGTCGTGTGGCTCACTGATTACCAGGATCTCGTTGGACTCCAGCAGGAGGTCCTCATCCAGAAGAGCAAATTCCAGGAAGCCGACGCAGCCGTCGCAGCGCTGATCGAAACCCGCGCGCAGACGGCAGCCGAGTTCCGCCGCACCCGGTTTGAGGAGCTGGCCAAGGCCGAAGCGAAGGCCGCCGGCCTGGCGCAGGACGTGATCAAGGCCGAACAGCGGACCAAGCTGCAAGCGCTGGCCGCACCGGTAGACGGCGTGGTGCAGCAGCTGGCCGTTCACACGATCGGTGGCGTGGTAACACCGGGCCAGGCACTGCTCGCAGTGGTGCCGCTCGAAAGCCGTCTGGAAATCGAGGCGATGGTGTCGAACCGCGACATCGGTTTCGTGCACGCGGGTCAGGCGGCTGAAGTCAAAATCGACACCTTCAGCTTTACCCGATACGGGCTCCTTCACGGTGAAGTGATCAACGTCTCGCGGGATGCCATCACGCGCGATAAGCCGCAGGACAAATCCAACGACAAGACGCCGGGCGCCGAGACGACCAGCAGCGAGCCCAAGGGTCAGGAGATGAACTACGCGGCCCGGGTTTCGCTTGACCGCACACAGATGCAGGTGGAAGACAAGCTCGTTAATTTGGCCCCTGGCATGGCGGTCACCGTGGAGATCAAGACCGGATCGCGGAGGATCATCAGCTATCTGATGTCGCCGATCATCAGATATAAGCAGGAGATGCTTCGAGAACGATAGGGCGCGCTGCATCTTTGCCTGCCGCTGTCGGTTTTGGGACCCGTGCTTTTCAGCCCGTTGCGGCGGTCTCCGCTCGTCGTGACGGAAGGACCGGGCGCTGCGTTACCCCGCCTGCGCACTCGCTGAGTCTCGGAGCGGATGGGCCTCGATCCAAAGCTTGCCCGCGATGCCGATCGGCCCGATGCCGGTATTCGCCCACCAGGTGGTTTCGGTCCCGGCGCGGTGCAGCCTGCGGGAACGGATGCTGCCGCATATCCATTGGTTTTGTCGGGTCGATGGTCCATGACCGTTCGCAGCGAGTACCAGTGCGTCGGCAGTCAGCGCCGGCACGTCCTGCGCATCGGGATCATCCTCGCCGGCAATTCCAACCAAAGTGAAGAGCGCATAGCGCTGAGCATAGGTGAGGGCGGCGCCCATCGATGCGGGGCGTTGGTATCGCTGACCGGGCATTCCGCCCAGTCTGACGAGATCCATTCGCCGGACGAATGCGTAAGCAGTGGGTAAGCGGGGCGATCGATCCCGTCGCCACTGCGCGCGCGCTTTGGATCTCAACGCGGCGGATCGAATGAGAAAGAAAAATATCAAATCTGTGCACGGAGAAAGGCAATCAGCTTTGATCTGGTCTAGCGTGGATTTCGAGACAGATCCAACTTGAGATTCACGAGGCTTGATCACCTCATTTAATTCGTAGGAAATTATCACGATGCAAAACAACCTCACTTCCAAAAAAGATGCGAGGGTCCCGCGCGAGCTCGAACCGTTCATCAAGTGCCCGCGGTTGCTGCCGGGCGAATCCGAGAAAGATTACTATGCACTGTTCGACCTCATGGTTGAGGAGATCTGTCCCGAGGAGGCTTCGGAGTGGCTGGTGGCAGCCGATATCGTCGGGCTGTTTTGGGAAATCGCGCGTTATCGAGCCTGGAAGGGCGCTATCCTCAATCTCAATCGCCGACAAGCGCTCGTGACGGCACTGTGGGATACACACCCCAGCCGTCTCCCCACGCAGCCCTCGCCGGTTGTCGTCGCGATGGCGAACACAGAGGCCGACGAGTGCTACGCAAATCCGGAGTTTCGCCGGGCTCTCGAGCCGCGCCTGGCCCAGCGTGGCTATGATGAAGAAGCCATCAACGCGGGGGCATTTTTGGAAGCAATCGAACCGCTCTCGAAAATCGACCGGTTTTTAGCTTCGGCGCGCGGGCAGCTCCAGGTCATGCTGAAACAAGTGTACGTGCGCAGGGAGTTTGCCAACCGCGCCCGCAAGGCGCTGGATGACCGCCTCGATGCGGCGGCGGCCAAGGTCCCCCAGCCCAAGCAGATCGGACCGAATTAGCCGAGCACAATCGTGACCTCCGCTCGCAAAATCGAATCCAACCGAAGCAACGCCTCCCGGAGTACCGGTCCACGGACTCCGGGAGGCAAGTCACGTTCAAGTAACAACGCACGGCGGCATGGCCTCGCCACGCCCATCGAAGACGATCCTGAAGCAGGAAGTGAGATCGAGTGCCTGGCGGCAATTCTAGCTCAAGGGAGCGATGACTTCTTGCGGCTCGAGCAATCGCGCAGCCTCGCCAAATGTCATTTCGACTTGCGGCGGATACGATCGGCCCGTCACGACGTATTCTTGACGATGGATGACTTGCAACCTTCGACCTGTGAGGACTTCGAGAAGGCGTTGCACGCCATCGAGAGAATCAGCCGGTACGAGACCAGAGCGTTGTCGAGGCTCAGGCGACAGCACCGCTACCTACTCCAAGCTGAAGAAGGAGATTCGAAACAAATCGCCACAGCAGCGCTGCCAACCTGACCTCCTACAAATGGCAGAACGAACCCAATTGGCGCGTTCCGGCCGGCGCGCCTAACGCCCTTGTGGGTTCAAATGTCCTCACGACGCGAATAGGCGGAACGAACCCAAATTTTACGAACAAATTCAGAGCCTGGCGCCGGTGATATCAGACGAGCAATATCTTTAAACCCAATCTCTCAAACATGGAGAGCTCTCCAGCGGCGAGCTCCTCCCTTGGGGAGATCCGAGCGAACCGGCGAGGGGAACGGGATCGTGCCCGTGATCGGGACCGCGACGGCGGGTGCCGACGGTTCGGCGAACGGCGCGGGTTTTGATGTATTCCCGAATCACCTGGATTTCCTCGCGCGACAGGTTCAGCGCGCCTAGGTCGGCGCGCGGTTCAACTCCGGCGTTGCCTTTGTTGGCCGCTGAATCTGCCCGCTGGCTTGTTTTGGCGAGCTTCCTGCTGCTCGGTTCCCTGTCTGGCTTTTTCCGCGTGTTCTTACACTCGCGCGGTCCATCCAATTGTACAGCCACAAAAGCAATGATCGGAAGGCTCGGAGCTCAGACGGAATTTCCGATGTGGAAGGCAGGCTGCGATCGCTATGCTCGATCGGCGCTTGATAAAGAGCTCTGCGTTTGGCACCCTCCGTCAAATTAGCGCCGCCGCGAAATTGAGGTTTGCCATGCAGAAGTCATTGTTTGCCGTCGCTGCCGCTCTTTCGCTGATGGCCCTTTCAAGCGGTCCAGCCGTTAGCGGACCTTATCCCTTCGGTGACGAGCCGTACCGGCTCGATTGGGGATACGATCCGCAGATGGAGACCGGTTGCCTGAAATGGAATTGGCAGCAATATCAGTGGCAGAATACCTGCCCGATCTACGTGCACCCCAAGGCCTACATGTATCCGCGTCGGACGGGGGCTGTGCTGCGCACCAAGGGCTAGGCTTAGCCTTGATCGGCGCAGGCACGTCGATAACTTGACGGGTCCTGCCTCACGAGCGCTGCAGTGTGCAGGCGACCTGACTGTGCTTGCCGAAGTTCAGCAGCGCGTTCTCCCGGAAGCCGTCCAGCCAGATCCCGCGCCCGGCGTAGCGATAGCCGACGCCCATGGGGATCATCCGGACATGTGTCGCGCCATGGTGGCCGAGGTGAAGGGAGCCGGTAACGACTTCTCCGGCAATCGACACCGCAATCGGGCAAAGCGGATACTGTCGGCCATTCTCGCAGGTAAAGACCAGCTCGGAGCAGTTTCCGATCGAGCGTGGGCCCGAGGCCATCAGACCGAGATCCGCTGCTGGTGCCGGGCCCGCGAACAAGGACAATCCCAGAAAAGCCGCGGCTGAAAAGAATGTGCCAAGCCCAATGCGCATCGCCGCCCCCCGAGAAGCCAAAAAAACTAGTGCCAAGAGAGCAAAAATTACTCCGAACGTCAATTAAATGGGAGCGTCGCGCCTTGGAGTTCACCCCGACCGAGGCGAATACCGCTTTCAAATCACCTTTACGTCACGGCTCGCGGGCCTCTTTCTTTCACGAGGACGAGGCGAGATTTGCGTTCGGTGTTGCCGGTTTGCCTCAGTGAAGGAGAAGATAATTAAGCAGCATCTTGCGCGCCGCCGTTAACCTTTACTGGCCACAATTAAACTGCAAGTGGTCGGGGTAGATGATTCTTAGCGGCCCGTTTTATCCAAAATTGGCGGGCATGGGGGCAGGGAATGAACTTCCGAAATCACGTTGCTTGCACGAAATTCCGAGGCGCTTACGTCCTCGTCGCATTGATCGTTATGGTACCGTTCTCGGCCCAAGCGCAGTCTCCGTCCTCTCAAGGCCAGGTTGCTGCCGGCCACGCGCCTCAAGCCCATGCTGAAGCGGAATTCGGTGGACCGAGCTTTCGCAAGGGTCTCTGGCATTTCATCCGGACGCTTGATGTCGTCAGGGACGCAAACAAGAACATCAAGTACAGATTGGTCAACGGGGATATGACCCGCTGCGTCGATCCAACCCAGGCGATGAAGGCAACCTTCTCTACGGCACCTGTCGGCAGCTGCGTTTCGGACAGGCCTGAAAAGGTCGGTAACAAATATACGTTCGCCCACAGGTGCGATTATTTGGGGGCGGTCAGCACCATCATAACGGTGCAAAGCGATGAGGCCTACACCGAGGTCAACGAAGTCAGCGAAGGCGATCATCCAAAAACCGATCTCGTCGTCGCAACGAGAATTGGGGATTGTAGCGATGAGAAGACGAGCGGCTTGACTACATCTTCCGTGTCGTCCTGGCAGCACTGAGATGCTCGCTGATCGCAAATCCCGCAAGACGGGGTAGGGCGGCAAGGCTATGGCCCGGCCCTCAGCGCTCGCTACGCAAATGCCATGGCAGGGGCGCTCATCTCGCAGGCCGTCGCGTTCGAATGGCTTGGCGGCTTTCGGCCTGGGTGAGCATCTTACGCCCTTGTTTACCAGGCCGAAGCCCAAGCGCCGTTCGTTAACCTGGATTTAGCGCAGGGCCCCGAATGATCGTCTATAGCTGCCGGAACTGGCTGCTCGGATCAGGCAATGGGGAAAATCGAAAATGACCGCGGGTAGCGACTTGGCTCAGTCAAAAATCGTCGCTCACTGTCTCCGCGTCATGGTCGCATCGTTCATTGCGGCGCTCGTGCTTGTGCCCCAAGCCCAGGCCGACGAGGGGTTCGGCGGTCCGACCTTTCGAAGGGGAATGTGGCGGTTCGTGCGAACGCTGGAGATCGTCACGCATTCAAACGTGCGACAGAAGCTGATCGAACAAGAGATGACGCGGTGCGTTGATCCAACCGTGGCGATGAAGGCGACTTTTTCGTCCGCGCCGGTTGGAAACTGTCACTCCGCGAAGCCTGAGAAGGTCAATAACCGGTTCATCTTCTCCAATCGCTGCGACTATATGGGGCCGGTCAGCACCGTCATAACGGTGCAAAGCGAGGGGGCCTATACGGAAGTCAATCAGCTTTCCGTGGGTCGGCTTCCGAGAACTGATCTTGTGGTCGCTCAAAGGATTGGTGACTGCCGGGAGGATGGCGCCGCGCTCGCCCAGTCTGTTGATTTGACCATCGAGCACTGACGGCCGAGTCGATCCCTAGGACCCGCATCGGCTCAAATGATGGCAATTTAATACCTTGAGCTCGAAGCTTAGATCGCGAATCTCGCGCTTGCTGCCGGTCGCGTGGCGCTCAGATCTTCTGCTGGGTCCCGGGGCCGCTCACCTTGACGGTGAATTTCTGAATCTCCGCGCGTCCGCCCGCATATTTGACCTCGAGGGTGAAGGTGTCGTCGCCGAGGAATTCCGGCGGCGATTTGTAAAACGCGACGTAGGCCGGCACTTCGAGCGCCAGGCAAGCCTTGTAGTTGGTGGCTTTCGCTTTCCCGGTCTTGACGACCACCTTTCCGGCGGCCGGCGGACTGACCAACCGAATGGTCGGCAGTGGACCCGACGTGCAGTCCGGCAGCACGTTCAAGTAAATGCCGATCTGGGTGTCCCTGTTTGGGAGCGCGCGGACTGAGCGCTCGACGGTCGTCTGCGTCGGGGCCTGGGCGGATGCCGCGCCAACGAATCCAGCAAGGACGGCCACGGCGCACGTCCGATAGATTGACCGCATCGACGGCTCCAAATGCTCGGATGGTTAACAGAATGGGGCGCGCAAGCGCCAGCCAACGCATCAATATTGGCTAACCTCTTGTTCTGACAAGTCGGTCTGTCTCCCCTTTACCACATCCCGCCGAAAGGATTGATTAACCAAACACATTTCTTGACCGTCGCCAGCGTTAACAATACCTTAAACGCAAAATTTATCGCTAAAATTTCTGCAAATCGAATTCAACAGAATTTATGGTCTGGCGGAGCTAAACATTATGAACTCTCAATTTCGGGTTGCTCAGGCTACCGGCACCGGGAATTCCAACAGTTCGGCTCCTCCGCGAATTTTTACATTGACGAAGCCGCTCACCGATCAAGCGGTTACTGTCAATCTGGGATACGACCAGAAGGTCAAGGTTGATTTCTCCGGGATCGCCAAAGAGAAAATCACGCTCGTCCACATCGGCGAAAAGCTCATCATTCTGTTCGACAACAACTCGACCGTAACGGTCGAGCCGTTCTTCGATTCCCGACACGACGCGCTGCAGAATCTCACGATTGAAACAACGCCCGGTCGCGAGGTCTCGGTCAGCGATTTTGTAAGCCTGTTCCCGATCACCACGGATTCGTCGGTATTGCCCGCAGCCGACAACGGCGGCGCCTCAAATGCGAACGCCCAAGCGAGCGGTGCGCACTTCAGTGACGCGTTGGTCGACCCACTGCCGCCTGTGCCGACCAATCAGTTGGCTCCGCCGGAAGTGTTGCCCAACTTTGTCATCGAGTTACCGACAGGTATAATCCCGATCACGACGTTGACTGTAGCCAACGCAACGATCGTCAAGAGCTTCACCACGACGCCGACCGATCCGGCAGATGCAGGCCAGGCGGATCACGCCGGGCAGGTGATCGGCTACAAAGTGGTTGTGACCAACACCGGCAACGAGACGCTGACCGGCATGACGGTGACGGACTCGCAGGGCAACATCCTAACGGGCGGCTCGACGACGCTGGCGGTTGGCGCGAGCGAGACGCTGACCGGCACCCATATTGTGACGCAGGCCGAGATCGATGCCGGCAAGGCGATCGTCAACACGGCCACGCTGACCGATAGCCAGGGCGTCGCTGGCGCTTCGACGGTGACGACGCAAATCGATCAGATTCCAGGCGTGTCGATTGTCAAGAGCTTCACGACGGCGCCGACCGATCCAGCAGATGCGGGTCAGGCGGATCAGGCCGGGCAGTTGATCAACTACAGCGTGGTCGTCACCAACACCGGCAACGAGACGCTGACCGGCGTGACGGTGAGCGATCCGAATGATCCGAACCTGCAGGTCAGCCTGACGACGCTGGCGCCGGGCCAGAGCGAGACGCTGACCGGCAGCGTGGTCGCCACCCAGGCCGAGATCAATGCCGGCACGCCGATCGTCAACACGGCGACGGTGACCGACACCCAGGGCGTGACCTCGAGTTTCACGGTGTCGACGCCGGTCGAGGACCATGCGGCTGTGTCGCTGGTCAAGTCGTTCACGACGACGCCGAGCTTCCCCGGCAACACCGACCCTGCGAATACGGTCGATCAGGCCGGGCAGTTGATCAACTACAGCGTGGTTGTCACCAACACCGGCAACGAGACGCTGACCGGCGTGACGGTGAGCGATCCGAATGATCCGAACCTGCAGGTCAGCCTGACGACGCTGGCGCCGGGCCAGAGCGAGACGCTGACCGGCAGCGTGGTCGCCACCCAGGCCGAGATCAATGCCGGCACGCCGATCGTCAACACGGCGACGGTGACCGACACCCAGGGCGTGACCTCGAGTTTCACGGTGTCGACGCCGGTCGAGGACCATGCGGCTGTGTCGCTGGTCAAGTCGTTCACGACGACGCCGAGCTTCCCCGGCAACACCGACCCTGCGAATACGGTCGATCAGGCCGGGCAGTTGATCAACTACAGCGTGGTCGTCACCAACACCGGCAACGAGACGCTGACCGGCGTGACGGTGAGCGATCCGAACGATCCGAACCTGCAGGTCAGCCTGACGACGCTGGCGCCGGGCCAGAGCGAGACGCTGACCGGCAGCGTGGTCGCCACCCAGGCCGAGATCAATGCCGGCACGCCGATCGTCAACACGGCGACGGTGACCGACACCCAGGGCGTGACCTCGAGTTTCACGGTGTCGACGCCGGTCGAGGACCATGCGGCTGTGTCGCTGGTCAAGTCGTTCACGACGACGCCGAGCTTCCCCGGCAACACCGACCCTGCGAATACGGTCGATCAGGCCGGGCAGTTGATCAACTACAGCGTGGTCGTCACCAACACCGGCAACGAGACGCTGACCGGCGTGACGGTGAGCGATCCGAACGATCCGAACCTGCAGGTCAGCCTGACGACGCTGGCGCCGGGCCAGAGCGAGACGCTGACCGGCAGCGTGGTCGCCACCCAGGCCGAGATCAATGCCGACACGCCGATCGTCAACACGGCGACGGTGACCGACACCCAGGGCGTGACCTCGAGTTTCACGGTGTCGACGCCGGTCGAGGACCATGCGGCTGTGTCGCTGGTCAAGTCGTTCACGACGACGCCGAGCTTCCCCGGCAACACCGACCCTGCGAATACGGTCGATCAGGCCGGGCAGTTGATCAACTACAGCGTGGTCGTCACCAACACCGGCAACGAGACGCTGACCGGCGTGACGGTGAGCGATCCGAATGATCCGAACCTGCAGGTCAGCCTGACGACGCTGGCGCCGGGCCAGAGCGAGACGCTGACCGGCAGCGTGGTCGCCACCCAGGCCGAGATCAATGCCGGCACGCCGATCGTCAACACGGCGACGGTGACCGACACCCAGGGCGTGACCTCGAGTTTCACGGTGTCGACGCCGGTCGAGGACCATGCGGCTGTGTCGCTGGTCAAGTCGTTCACGACGACGCCGAGCTTCCCCGGCAACACCGACCCTGCGAATACGGTCGATCAGGCCGGGCAGTTGATCAACTACAGCGTGGTTGTCACCAACACCGGCAACGAGACGCTGACCGGCGTGACGGTGAGCGATCCGAATGATCCGAACCTGCAGGTCAGCCTGACGACGCTGGCGCCGGGCCAGAGCGAGACGCTGACCGGCAGCGTGGTCGCCACCCAGGCCGAGATCAATGCCGGCACGCCGATCGTCAACACGGCGACGGTGACCGACACCCAGGGCGTGACCTCGAGTTTCACGGTGTCGACGCCGGTCGAGGACCATGCGGCTGTGTCGCTGGTCAAGTCGTTCACGACGACGCCGAGCTTCCCCGGCAACACCGACCCTGCGAATACGGTCGATCAGGCCGGGCAGTTGATCAACTACAGCGTGGTCGTCACCAACACCGGCAACGAGACGCTGACCGGCGTGACGGTGAGCGATCCGAACGATCCGAACCTGCAGGTCAGCCTGACGACGCTGGCGCCGGGCCAGAGCGAGACGCTGACCGGCAGCGTGGTCGCCACCCAGGCCGAGATCAATGCCGACACGCCGATCGTCAACACGGCGACGGTGACCGACACCCAGGGCGTGACCTCGAGTTTCACGGTGTCGACGCCGGTCGAGGACCATGCGGCTGTGTCGCTGGTCAAGTCGTTCACGACGACGCCGAGCTTCCCCGGCAACACCGACCCTGCGAATACGGTCGATCAGGCCGGGCAGTTGATCAACTACAGCGTGGTCGTCACCAACACCGGCAACGAGACGCTGACCGGCGTGACGGTGAGCGATCCGAATGATCCGAACCTGCAGGTCAGCCTGACGACGCTGGCGCCGGGCCAGAGCGAGACGCTGACCGGCAGCGTGGTCGCCACCCAGGCCGAGATCAATGCCGGCACGCCGATCGTCAACACGGCGACGGTGACCGACACCCAGGGCGTGACCTCGAGTTTCACGGTGTCGACGCCGGTCGAGGACCATGCGGCTGTGTCGCTGGTCAAGTCGTTCACGACGACGCCGAGCTTCCCCGGCAACACCGACCCTGCGAATACGGTCGATCAGGCCGGGCAGTTGATCAACTACAGCGTGGTCGTCACCAACACCGGCAACGAGACGCTGACCGGCGTGACGGTGAGCGATCCGAACGATCCGAACCTGCAGGTCAGCCTGACGACGCTGGCGCCGGGCCAGAGCGAGACGCTGACCGGCAGCGTGGTCGCCACCCAGGCCGAGATCAATGCCGGCACGCCGATCGTCAACACGGCGACGGTGACCGACACCCAGGGCGTGACCTCGAGTTTCACGGTGTCGACGCCGGTCGAGGACCATGCGGCTGTGTCGCTGGTCAAGTCGTTCACGACGACGCCGAGCTTCCCCGGCAACACCGACCCTGCGAATACGGTCGATCAGGCCGGGCAGTTGATCAACTACAGCGTGGTCGTCACCAACACCGGCAACGAGACGCTGACCGGCGTGACGGTGAGCGATCCGAACGATCCGAACCTGCAGGTCAGCCTGACGACGCTGGCGCCGGGCCAGAGCGAGACGCTGACCGGCAGCGTGGTCGCCACCCAGGCCGAGATCAATGCCGACACGCCGATCGTCAACACGGCGACGGTGACCGACACCCAGGGCGTGACCTCGAGTTTCACGGTGTCGACGCCGGTCGAGGACCATGCGGCTGTGTCGCTGGTCAAGTCGTTCACGACGACGCCGAGCTTCCCCGGCAACACCGACCCTGCGAATACGGTCGATCAGGCCGGGCAGTTGATCAACTACAGCGTGGTCGTCACCAACACCGGCAACGAGACGCTGACCGGCGTGACGGTGAGCGATCCGAATGATCCGAACCTGCAGGTCAGCCTGACGACGCTGGCGCCGGGCCAGAGCGAGACGCTGACCGGCAGCGTGGTCGCCACCCAGGCCGAGATCAATGCCGGCACGCCGATCGTCAACACGGCGACGGTGACCGACACCCAGGGCGTGACCTCGAGTTTCACGGTGTCGACGCCGGTCGAGGACCATGCGGCTGTGTCGCTGGTCAAGTCGTTCACGACGACGCCGAGCTTCCCCGGCAACACCGACCCTGCGAATACGGTCGATCAGGCCGGGCAGTTGATCAACTACAGCGTGGTCGTCACCAACACCGGCAACGAGACGCTGACCGGCGTGACGGTGAGCGATCCGAACGATCCGAACCTGCAGGTCAGCCTGACGACGCTGGCGCCGGGCCAGAGCGAGACGCTGACCGGCAGCGTGGTCGCCACCCAGGCCGAGATCAATGCCGGCACGCCGATCGTCAACACGGCGACGGTGACCGACACCCAGGGCGTGACCTCGAGTTTCACGGTGTCGACGCCGGTCGAGGACCATGCGGCTGTGTCGCTGGTCAAGTCGTTCACGACGACGCCGAGCTTCCCCGGCAACACCGACCCTGCGAATACGGTCGATCAGGCCGGGCAGTTGATCAACTACAGCGTGGTCGTCACCAACACCGGCAACGAGACGCTGACCGGCGTGACGGTGAGCGATCCGAATGATCCGAACCTGCAGGTCAGCCTGACGACGCTGGCGCCGGGCCAGAGCGAGACGCTGACCGGCAGCGTGGTCGCCACCCAGGCCGAGATCAATGCCGGCACGCCGATCGTCAACACGGCGACGGTGACCGACACCCAGGGCGTGACCTCGAGTTTCACGGTGTCGACGCCGGTCGAGGACCATGCGGCTGTGTCGCTGGTCAAGTCGTTCACGACGACGCCGAGCTTCCCCGGCAACACCGACCCTGCGAATACGGTCGATCAGGCCGGGCAGTTGATCAACTACAGCGTGGTTGTCACCAACACCGGCAACGAGACGCTGACCGGTGTGACGGTGAGCGATCCGAATGATCCGAACCTGCAGGTCAGCCTGACGACGCTGGCGCCGGGCCAGAGCGAGACGCTGACCGGCAGCGTGGTCGCCACCCAGGCCGAGATCAATGCCGGCACGCCGATCGTCAACACGGCGACGGTGACCGACACCCAGGGCGTGACCTCGAGTTTCACGGTGTCGACGCCGGTCGAGGACCATGCGGCTGTGTCGCTGGTCAAGTCGTTCACGACGACGCCGAGCTTCCCCGGCAACACCGACCCTGCGAATACGGTCGATCAGGCCGGGCAGTTGATCAACTACAGCGTGGTCGTCACCAACACCGGCAACGAGACGCTGACCGGCGTGACGGTGAGCGATCCGAACGATCCGAACCTGCAGGTCAGCCTGACGACGCTGGCGCCGGGCCAGAGCGAGACGCTGACCGGCAGCGTGGTCGCCACCCAGGCCGAGATCAATGCCGACACGCCGATCGTCAACACGGCGACGGTGACCGACACCCAGGGCGTGACCTCGAGTTTCACGGTGTCGACGCCGGTCGAGGACCATGCGGCTGTGTCGCTGGTCAAGTCGTTCACGACGACGCCGAGCTTCCCCGGCAACACCGACCCTGCGAATACGGTCGATCAGGCCGGGCAGTTGATCAACTACAGCGTGGTCGTCACCAACACCGGCAACGAGACGCTGACCGGCGTGACGGTGAGCGATCCGAATGATCCGAACCTGCAGGTCAGCCTGACGACGCTGGCGCCGGGCCAGAGCGAGACGCTGACCGGCAGCGTGGTCGCCACCCAGGCCGAGATCAATGCCGGCACGCCGATCGTCAACACGGCGACGGTGACCGACACCCAGGGCGTGACCTCGAGTTTCACGGTGTCGACGCCGGTCGAGGACCATGCGGCTGTGTCGCTGGTCAAGTCGTTCACGACGACGCCGAGCTTCCCCGGCAACACCGACCCTGCGAATACGGTCGATCAGGCCGGGCAGTTGATCAACTACAGCGTGGTCGTCACCAACACCGGCAACGAGACGCTGACCGGCGTGACGGTGAGCGATCCGAACGATCCGAACCTGCAGGTCAGCCTGACGACGCTGGCGCCGGGCCAGAGCGAGACGCTGACCGGCAGCGTGGTCGCCACCCAGGCCGAGATCAATGCCGGCACGCCGATCGTCAACACGGCGACGGTGACCGACACCCAGGGCGTGACCTCGAGTTTCACGGTGTCGACGCCGGTCGAGGACCATGCGGCTGTGTCGCTGGTCAAGTCGTTCACGACGACGCCGAGCTTCCCCGGCAACACCGACCCTGCGAATACGGTCGATCAGGCCGGGCAGTTGATCAACTACAGCGTGGTCGTCACCAACACCGGCAACGAGACGCTGACCGGCGTGACGGTGAGCGATCCGAACGATCCGAACCTGCAGGTCAGCCTGACGACGCTGGCGCCGGGCCAGAGCGAGACGCTGACCGGCAGCGTGGTCGCCACCCAGGCCGAGATCAATGCCGACACGCCGATCGTCAACACGGCGACGGTGACCGACACCCAGGGCGTGACCTCGAGTTTCACGGTGTCGACGCCGGTCGAGGACCATGCGGCTGTGTCGCTGGTCAAGTCGTTCACGACGACGCCGAGCTTCCCCGGCAACACCGACCCTGCGAATACGGTCGATCAGGCCGGGCAGTTGATCAACTACAGCGTGGTCGTCACCAACACCGGCAACGAGACGCTGACCGGCGTGACGGTGAGCGATCCGAATGATCCGAACCTGCAGGTCAGCCTGACGACGCTGGCGCCGGGCCAGAGCGAGACGCTGACCGGCAGCGTGGTCGCCACCCAGGCCGAGATCAATGCCGGCACGCCGATCGTCAACACGGCGACGGTGACCGACACCCAGGGCGTGACCTCGAGTTTCACGGTGTCGACGCCGGTCGAGCAGCACGCGCCGACCGAGAGCGGCGCCGTAGCGTTGACGGTGTACGAAGCGGCGCTGTCCACGGTCCCAAAACCCAACGACATCGAGGCGGCAATCACAACAGGCACCACCCCGCTGGCAACGACGGAGACGGCACAGAGCGGTGTTGGGAACCTGCTCACGTTCACGGCGGGGACGGACAACATCACGGGAATTGTGTTCGGCACGGTTAGCGGGATCGTGGTGAATGGCTCGACACTGCCGAGCGCGGACTTCTTCTGGGATGTCAATGGTTCGGGTCAATTGGAGGGGCATATTGGCTCGCTGACTGGTCCACTTGGCATCATCCTGGCGATCTCCGGGACCACGACGGCGGCTGCCTACGGCGGCACGGCCACACCGACGATTACCGCAACCTTGACGGATGCATTCCCGATGCCGACGGGGCCAGCGGGGACGGTGTCAATCTCGGTGACGGGCATCCAGGTGATTGCGGAGACTGACGGGATTCATGACACGTCGAACCCGGGGGCAGTATCAGTCACCATCGTGGATGACACCCCGTCGATCGGCGCCATCCAAAATGTCGTCATGCCGAACGTCATCAATACGGATGCCCACGGTACCTGGCAGCCGAACTTCGATGCGGACGGACCGAATTTGACTAACGCAATCGGGATCGCAATGGGAACAGCTCCCGCGGGCGAAACCTTCACGGTGACCGACACCCACACGACAGTTGGTGGTCACGAGATCTTCCAAGTCGCGGTCACTGGCCCGGCGAACTACACGTTCTATGAGTACACGACTTACACGGCTTCGACCCAGACAGGGGAGATGCTGGCCTTCACTGACTCGACTGCTTCTGCAAATCCGTTCTTCACGCTATCGATGAACGCAAATGGAACTTATGTTTTCGATCTGGAAAACAATTCGTTTCTGAGTACTCAGACGTTTAGCGTCTCGGGAGCCACCCCGAATGGCAATGGCGAGTTCGTCGAAGTTAATCCTGCCGGTACCGGCGCCTATGGCAGCGGGGCCATCCCCGCTCCAAGCGCTGCATTTCCGTTGATTATCGATGGTTTCACCACAACGGACACAAATCCGGCAGACCACAGGGTTTTCAAAGACACGAACGGATTCGGTGTCGATCAGAGCAATTTGCAGGTGGATAGCACTCTTTCGTTCAATTTCCTGTCGCAGCAAAGCGATGTTTCGATGGTTGCTGGAAAGGCAACCGTCACTGAGACGGCGACGGTGACGCTCTTCGATAACCTCGGTCATCAGCTGGCTGCGGAAACGATAAATCTGACGCCCAACGCCGCCCACCAGATCACGATCAACGTCGATGCAGCGGACTGGGTCGGAACAGGAGCAAACGCGTTCCAGAATTTCTATACGGTGGATATCGAGAACACCGGAACGTCCAAGTTCAATCCACTATCGTTGACCTACAACGAGACGACCGTGATCTCCGGTACCACGCTGACCTTCGCTCCAACCATCACTGACGGTGATGGCGACACGGCCACCGGCGGCAATCTTTCTGTTGCATTGACAGCCGCAAACGGCGGTGGCGGCTACACGTTGACTGGCACCGGCGGCGACGTTTTCGTTGCCAGCGCCCATGCGGATACGTTTACCGGTACGGGGACCGGTAACACCGTTGATTATTCCAACGCGCCGTCCGCGGTGACGATCAATCTGGGGACCGACACGGTGAGTGGCGGCGGTGTTTGGAGCGTGGGCGACACGCTCAGCGACATCCAAAATGCTGTCGGCTCGAATGCTGGTGGCAATTCTTTGACTGGTTTGGCCGCCGGCGGCAGCCTGCTGATTGGCGAAGGCTCGGGTAACATCCTTACCGGTCAGGGGAGTGGCAATATCCTCGTTGGCGGCACTGGCAGCGACACTCTGAATGGCTCACTAGGTGGCCATGATATCTTTGCGTTGCAGGGTACCGGCGGCAGTCTCAACGACACCATCAACAATTTCTCGTCTACGGATGAAATTGTGGTGGACGTGGGTAGCCAAAGTATCAACTTCGGTAATGCACAGACCATCAGCACAGCGGGTGCCATTTCCGCATCGCAATTGTTTAATGGAGCACCCAGCAACACTGGCGTGAACAACAGCTTCTTCATTCAAACAATTGACGCCAGCCATCACGATCTTTGGTATTCACCGGACGGTACTGCCGCGCATGCCGTGGATCTTGCGCACCTTGGCACTGGCGTGCCAACGGCGGCGCAAATTCATGTTCATTGATGGCAAAGCGGGTCTCAAGCTGAGTGCTTCGGTGGGACTTCTGGCATTGCCGTCACAGGAGCAAAGGCAGCGTGTCTACCGCCGCGCCGTTGCTCTTGTTCGACACAGCTAGTCCATAGTTCGTCCCAGAGCGTCGGCAGCGGTCGTCGATGTAGCTTGGCTTCGCTCGTGACCGGCCGCCCCTAGAGTTAGTCCGCGGCGTGCGGAGAGGGCGCGTCGAAGTTCTCAACGATCAAAAACAGATCGCTGCAGGTCCAGAGGACTATTCATCGCCGGGACCTCACAACCTCACATCCACAACGGTAGCGAGTTCAGCTCGGGGATGTCGCGGTTCGGCTCATTCAAGCCATTCCATTCCCCAACATTGTTGGTGTCCGCGGCAGCGGGCGCTGCGTCGGTTTCGCCGGCGAGTAGCGGGCGCGCAGCATAGGGGGCTGCAAGGAGTTTGACGCCGCGATGGTCGATCGTGAACAGAGGCGTAATGCTTGAAGCCTCGGAGTCCTCGCTCAATTCCGAGTGCCTGTTATCCAGGATCAGCCAGCGGCCATCGAGGCGAGCGGCCAGGACGGCATGATCCTGCCGAACGGCACGATCGCGGCCCAGCACCAATCGCAATTCATCGCGCGGGAAGCCGGCCTCCTGCAGAGCCACATATTTGGCGATTGCATAATCTTCACAGTCGCCTTTTGCAGTTGCAAATGATGCCAGCGGTGCGCTCCATCGGTCAACTTCACCGAATTGAGCATAGTCGCTGACGTAGCGGATGACCGCGTTGACTCCGCGATTGACCTCGTCGAGCTGGGCCCGGCCGGACTTCGACTTGACGGCAGCGACCAGGCGCAGAAATTGCGCGGCGTTGGGCGGGCAGCTCTTGGCGTCTTCGCGGCAACGATCCAGGACAGTTTGCTCCTTGGCCATGTCAGCTTCGAGGCCACGCCATTTTCGCCAAAGCATCCCGTCAGGGGCGCGGAACGTGAACAGGCCAAACGGCTCGGTCCCTACCGGCGGCGCGTCCTTGGTCGCGGGCAGGGCGTCGGTTTCGACGTTTGAAGGAGTAAGCGATGCAAGGCGCGTCGCGCCCGGACCGCGGCCGTTTTGACGGTCAATCTTTGCAAGAACTGCGTCGATGCTGAAGAACGTCGCCGGCGGCCGCGCCGGTCCGGCGTCGGAGATGGGCATATGCTCTCTCGAGTGAGCCGCGATCGCGTCGGCCGCTCGCGCCGCCGGTGAAACCGAACATGCACCGAACGAAAGAATGAGCGTAGCAACAAGTGCAGGTGAACCCGGCTTACGCAATTTCAAGCGCGGTGTCATGGATGACCTCCCCCGTGTCAGGAACGCCGTCGACGTCTATGCGTCGATCTGCCGTCCCCATCTGTTATCGGGATGGAGAGTGCAGCCGCGGCCGCTTATGCGGCGTTAAAGCGCGCGGGAGGCGAGGGGAATGTCCGAAAAGTCGGTCAACGGCAGGTTTGCGGGATCATTCGAAATCGAGGGCCGAAAGAGACGATCCATTAAGCAAATCGGGCCGTCCTTAATGCTCGCGTAGGGCGTCGCTGCGCAAGGTGCGTGCCGGCTTGAGAAGATAATCGAGAACCGATTTCTGGCCGGTCAGGACCTCCACGGTCGCAACCATTCCGGGGATGATAGGCAACGGCTTTTCGTCTGTGCCGAGGTGGTTCTTCTCAGTCCGCACCATGACCCGATAGAACGTTTCCGGGCGCTCCGTTTTTTCCTTGTCGTCGATAATGGTATCGGCGCTGATGCGCTCGACCTTGCCCTTCAGCGAGCCATAGACCGAGGAATCATACGCGGAGATCTTCACGACGGCATCCTGGTCGGGACGAATAAAGGCAATATCCTGAGGCCGAATACGGCTCTCGACCAACAATGAATCGTCGAGCGGAATGATATCCATCAAATTGGCGCCGGGTTGCACCACCGCGCCGATCGTGGTCACGTTCAATTTGTTAACGATACCGTGCACCGGAGCTCTCAGATCTGTCCGTCGGACGCGATCTTGCGCAGACTTGATATTCTCGTCGAGGACCGCGAGGTCTGCTTTTGATTTGGCCAAATCCTCATCGGCTTGGGATCGAAAAGAGGCGGTTATGTTGGCGATCTTCGATTGCGACTCGGCGAGTTGGCCTCTCATTTCGGTGGCTTGCCGGTCCAGCCGCAACATTTCGATCTCGGGTACAATCTTCTGCTCGTAAAGCCTGTGGGTGAGGGCGAGTTCACGGTCCAGCAGCTTGAGCGTTCCGGTGAGCCGGGTAACCTGCTGGTTCAGCACGTCGATATCCTGAGCCACCTTTTGTGCCCGCATCTTGAACACGCTGGTTTCGGTGGCGACCGCCGCCGGCACCACCTGATCCAGTTGATCCGGAAATACGACCTCGCTGCGTCCCCTCGCTTCGGCTTCAAGCCGCGCAACACGCGCAGCCATCGCCGCGCGGCGCTCCCTGATTTCACCGAATTCGGATGCAAACTTGGTGTCGTCGATCCGCATCAGCGACTGCCCCTGCTCAACGATGGCCCCTTCCTGCACCAGAATATCGCCGACGATGCCGCCCTCGAGGCTTTGGACCACTTGGGTCTGTCGCGACGGCACGACCTTGCCGTTGCCGCGCTTGACCTCGTCCAGGATCGCAAAATGTGCCCAGACGAGAAATGCGACAAGAAGAGCAAGGGAGGCCAGCAGCAACATGCGCGAGGTGCGCGGCGTACGCAGACTTGCTGCCGCCCGGATATCATTGGCGAAGGCAAAATCAGACTGCGGCATTGGGCTTCTGCACCACGGTTGGCGACGCGTTAAAACCCGCAGGTCCCTGGTTCACCGTAGGGCCCGCGGCGGGTTTACCCTGTAAGAGCGCCAGAACCTTGTCGCGCGGTCCATCGGCGACCAGGCGGCCCTGATCAAACAGCAGCAGCCGGTCCACCATGCTAAGCAGTGAAAGCCGGTGGGTGGAAATGATAATCGTCATCCGTTCGTTGCGGATCGCCTTGAGGCGTTCCAGAAACTCGCCTTCGCTGCGTACATCGAAGTGTGCCGTCGGCTCGTCCAGGAACAATACCTGGGGTTTTCTGATCAGCATGCGGGCAAGTCCGATGGCCTGTTTCTGGCCGCCGGACAGGCTGCGTCCGCCTTCGGAAATGGGCATATCGTATCCCAGCGGATGTCCGGCAATGAAGCTTTCCACCCCTGACAGACGCGCCGCGGCGATAACTTCCTCGTCAGTTGCCTCCGGCTTGCCCAGCGCAATGTTGTCGCGCAGCTTCCCAAAGAACAGGTCGGTATCCTGCATCGAGAATCCGATGCCCGTACGGAGATCCGACGGATCATATTGCCGCGAGTCGATGCCATCGATCAGGATGCGGCCTTCCTTGGCTTCGTAGAACCCGAGCAGAAGACGCCCAACGGTCGTCTTTCCCGACCCAACGCGTCCAATGATGCCGATCCGCTCGCCGCCCTCGATCTTGAACGAGACCTTGCTGAGCGCCTCGTCAGGGGCATTGGGATAGGCAAAGCTGACGTTCTCGAAAGCGATCCTGCCGTCCTGGATCTTTCGTGAAACGTAGGTCCGCTGAGGCGATCGTTCACGTTCCAGGGACATGATTCGATCGATCGATTTGAGCGCAGTGAAAGTCTGCGTGCCTCGGGTGATCACGGATGTGATCCCCGCGATCGGCGCAAGGATGCGGCCGGCCAGCATATTCGCCGCGACCAGCGCGCCGACCGTGAGGTGGCCGTCGAGAATGAGAAAGACGCCGATGACGATCAACAGGAGACTGGTAATTTGCTGGGCGGCGGTGGAAGCCGACAAGGCGAGCGATGCCCAGAAATGCACGTCTTCTCCGGATCGTGCAGTAGCCGCGACCGATCGTTCCCAGATCGTCTGCATCCGCCCTTCGGCGCCGACCGCCCGAACGGTCTCGAGCCCGGCGAGAGATTCCACGAGCACGCCGTGGCGCGCCGAAGATTCTGCCTGCAGCCGCTTCATGGCCCGGTCGAGCGGGCGCTGCATCGCCAGGCCGACGATCACCATGACAGGCAACATGAGCAGCGGGATGAACGCCAGCGGCCCGGCAATGATGTACAGGACCCCCACGAACAGAACGGCGAAGATCAAGTCGGTCGCGGATACGACGCCGCCCGACGTGAAAAACTCCCGCACCGAATCGAAATCGCGAATCTGATTGGCGACGATGCCGACTGACGTCGGCCGCTGCGCCATTTTCACCGACATCACATGCTCGAAAATATTGGCGGCAAGGACGACGTCGGCGGTTTTTCCGGTCACATCGATCATGCGACTTCGGACCATGCGGAACAGGAAATCGAAGGCGATCGCCAGTCCCATCCCGATCGAGAGCGCGATCAGCGAGGGAATCGCGCCGTTCGGGACGACACGGTCGTAGACGCTCATGATGAACAGGGGCGTCGACAGCGCGATCATGTTGATCAGGAAAGCGGAGATGGCGATGTGCCCGTAACTGCGCCAGTGGCTCTTGACCACAGACCAGAACCAATGATTCCGCGGCAGCTCGCCGGCCGCGACGGTTCGCGCATCGGCTTCGATCGCGGCCCTGACCAGGAATGTGTAGCCGGTATGATCGGCGGTTAGAGCTCTCAGCTCGCGGATCTCGGGAGTGTTTGGACTCCGCTGCGCATCGACTATCTTGGCACTTTTGTGCTGCTCGTCGAATCCGAGAAGGATCAGCGCGGTGCCATCCTTCATGATCAAGACGGCTGGAAGCACCAGCGCTGGAATATCGGAAATTTCTCGTTTGATGGCCTCGGTCTCAAGGCCTGCACGCCTGGCTGCGCGGTCATAGAGCGCCACCGACAGCCGCCCATCGAGGATGGGGAGCCCTCCCAGCAACGCCTCGCGACTGACCGCGCGGCCATGATAGGCGGCTAGATAGACCAGGGAGGCGCTGAGGGGATCGTCCCCCAGAACGCTTACCCGATTTGGTGTTGCTGCCTTCGTATCCGACTTGTCCGGCGCGGGTCGGTTGGATTCGAGGGCCTGTTTAGGCGTTCGAAATAACAATTTGGAAGTCCTTGATCGCAAAAGAGAAGCTGAAAATTTAATGAGACTAGCCACTTCAGGATACAATAAAAGGCAAACAAGATCATGCGCCTAATCGAACGCGTTCATTTGACAGTTAATTTAATAATGGAAAGGGCCCCTGTTTCGAGGCCCTTTTGTCAAAAATGCTACGAAAGTCGATTATTGCTTCTGGGGCACCGGGAAGGCTGAAAGCAGCCAATTCGGCTTTTGCGTTGCAGCGTAAGAATTCGCGCTCGCGTCAGCCGTATCTCCATATATCACCGTTGGCGTGTCAGCATTGCTACCCTTTTGCTGTGCTATCCACCCCGCGGCGCCAGGTACGTTCGAGGCTTGCGATGGCTGGGGCCAGCGGTTTGCAAAGGCCTCGCCTCCACCCTGGGCCACCTGGGGATCAGCCACCTTGGGATTGGCCGATGCATACGCAGCCGCCGGGCGGGCGGACCCACCGGTGACGGCGTCCGTACGGAGCGGCTCAGAACCCGTTTGCGGCAGATTCACCCGAAGGGTGGGAAGCTTGTAGGCCGGAAGACCGAACGAAAGGACATCAACCGGCGCGGCGTCAACCGCCGGGGGAGCCTTCAGATATTCCATCAGGGTCCCCATTGCCGCCAGCAATTGATAGTCGGCGAAAACGATCACGCCGCGAGCGGACGTCAGCGACACGGCTGCATTGAAATACTGATTCTGAGCGTTCAACAAATCTATCAGGGAGCGCTGGCCCAGCTCATACTCTTTCTGGAAAGCCGCAATGGTCTTCCTGTCTGCGTCCAGCTGACGCGTTAGCGCTGCAATGCGTGTCGCTGTAATTGTACGTCCGTTCCATGCCTTGTCGATTGATTCATAGGCATCGCGTTGCAGTCCCGCGTGGCGCGCCGTCGCCTCAGTAAAGCGCTCCGCCTTTTCCGACCTGTTCCAGACATCCTGACCGCCCCGGAAGATGTCCCAAGACATGACCACCTTGCCGCTATAGTCCTCGTGGGTGACGCTGGGGAGACCGGAGACCGCAACATATGGGAACGAGTTATCATAGTGCGTTGCTCGTCCCTCAAGGTAGAACTTGGGAACGAATGCGCCATCGGTAACCCGGAACGCATGTTTGGCTGCGTCGACGTCATGTTGAGCCGCCGCAATTGTAGAATTGAATCGCAAGGTAATCGCCAGGGCTTCGTCGCGGCTGCCCGGCATTCCTGCGAGCGGACCCGGGAAACGGAGATTGATCGGCTCCAGGCCAACCACCTTCCGGTACTTCGCCCTGGCGTCTTCGAGGCTTCGCTGGAACTCCGCAAGTGCTGCGCGAGCGTTTTCAACGCGCTCTCTCGACTGTTCCAAATCGCCTTCGCCGGCGCGGCCACCCGAGAAGCGGGAATTCACATTCGCGAAGATCTTATCGTGGTTGGCGACGTTCTGCTGAGCGAGGCTGACCAGCCGCATATAACGAGTAACGTCGACGTAGGCTTCGGCGGCGTCCAGGGCCAGTAACTCGGTTCTTTCCTTGACGCGGGCAGCGGCAGCGTCGACCCGTGCCGTTTGACGCCAAACATCGTGGATCGAAGCGAAGCCGTCAAAAAGCAGTTGTCGCACGACAACCGATTCCTGGCTGCCATTCCGCCACGGCCCCGTTCCCGCCACGGGTGCCGTCAATCCAGGTATCGGCGCGGTGCCCGCATAATTTTGATCGAATTTTTCTGGCCCGTAGCTGGCATCAATACGCACCTGGGGTAGCAGCGTGCTCTGAGTCTGCCGCATCTCGCTTTCCGTCGCCCGCCGGTTAGCCGAGGCTTCGCCGACGCCCGGATTGGTTTTGGCGGTCTGCCGCAAGGCATCATTAATTGAGAAAGTCTCGGCCGCGGCCGGGTTCACCAGCAAGAGCAGGCCTGCCGTTGCTATGTAAGCGCCCCTCATTATGCCCCCAAACCGTGGAGTAGAATTAAATTAGTCCCCATCGATTGGTGGAAACCTAACAAAGGGCAGGAGATTCACCTATGACATTTCGGCCACACGCAGACACAAGCTGCCTGTGGAGAGGTAATATAGCACCGTAACTCTATTTAAGTTAAATTAGTGTATATTAGTTGACGTCGAGGTGCTGACCATCAAAGCGCAAAAACAACGCGGCGCGTATCCTCTACGAAGAGGCTTGGCGGCCGGTGTCTCGACAGATCTAGTCCGGAGATTGCCGTATGGAGCGTTTTGCCATGAAAGCCATAGAACAGATCATAGCAGGCTACGTTTTTCTAAAAGACCGCCAATCGCTTGAAGATATCCGGGATCATCGCCAGCGGCTGCTGAGTGAAATTCGCCTGCACAGCTTTTCCGGCTTTAATCCGGCGGCCGTCAACGAAACGCTGCAGGAAGAGTTGGACCTCGTCGAAGCGGCATTGGTCGATCTTGAGAGCGCTCAATTGCCAAGATCGTTCGGCTCGACGAACTTGAAACCTTGAGATTGATCAGAGCTTTCGCGAAAATCGAGGACCCCGACAAGCGGAAGTTGGTCCTGGAGTTTACCGAGGCCGCAGCCTGTGCTCGCCGGTCCGAAGATGGAAGCGACCGGACGGCCGCGCAGGCTGGCCCTCAACCCGAGGACTGAAGCGTCTGCACGACGCCACAGACCGCAACGGGAGGGCGTCTCGGCCTTGAGGAGGCACTGGGTAGTCGAGACTGGGCCTGCCTCGCGCGGGTACTGTCCGAATTTTGGAATTGCCGGGTGCCCGATCTGAAGCCTGGGCGACAGTTTCGCTCTACGAACTCCTTCTTATCCAGCGCACGATTGAACCCCGTCATTCTCGGGCCGTGAGCGGAATTCCGCGGTGGCAGCACCCCAATTTTAAATTAGCTCACACAACGATCAACTCTCGTAAGCTCCCACAGCCGTCGATCAGTCCTTTTGGAGAATATTGTTCTCGCACCGCGAACCCGAGGCGCACACCCACTAATCAGAGTGAGGGGGAGCGCACGAACGACATGGGGGCCCCAAAGCGAAGGCGGGAGGGTCACCTGCGCGGCATCTGCGCCGGCTCTCCTTTCGCGCTGCGCGGATTGCGTTCGTAATTTCATCGCCGGTCATGGTCTTGCGCTTCAGCAGGGTCTCCGCCGTGACCGTTATGTCGTCCCAAAAATAGTTGATCATCTGATCTGCTTGCTCGCAGAGCGATTTCAGACGCTGGTCCCTTTGCGCGGTCGTACCCCCGCTCTTCGCGATGATCTGATCCACACTGGCGAAGTCGCTGGTGAGCCATTCCGACTCCGGCGCCAAGCGCCTCTGCGCAAGCGGGCCCGCGAGAGCGATCAGCATCGCCGAATCGTCGTCCGGTGGGGGCAAACCATGATGGGCAACCCGACCAAGGCTGTTTCCCATCGGCTCGATCGAGACATGCAGGCGCGTCACCGACAGCGCGAGCGCGACAACGGCGTGCCCCGCTTCATGGTGCGCTGCAATATAGCGCTGGCTCACTATCAAATACCCTCTCCCTAAGCAATAGCGCCAAGACTGGTGTCGAGTTCCTGGGATGTCAATTGCAGGGCAGCGGGCGGGGAGAGGCTGCGTTGGCGCGCGAGTGCGCTAGCTTGAGGGTTTTCGCGTTATCGTGGCAGCTCGCGGCCTGAGAAATTCTGAGGACCGGTACGGTTCTGCCATCGTTGCAACCGCTTACTGACCTGGCGTTGCATCACGGTGGATTGGTGGACTCCAATCCTTCTGCGACCGGGCGCGGCGCCAATCGCCGCTCACATCACCACTTCTATCGCCCCGACAAGCAAAATCGTCTCGGTGACCTGCCGGTCGTTTCCCACACCGAGCTCAGATCACTCTACCAACTCGAGTTTTCGCATTTCCTGCAGGCGGGCCAGGCAGCAGTCTCTCGATACAGTGCGTCGATGATTGCCCACATAACCAAATCCCCTGTCGTCCTAATAATAGCACGGTAAGCCGCGTTTGTTTCCGGCGTGCTTCGCGGTTCGGGAAAGTGGCTTCTTGAGCGGCCAGAATGAAGGAGCAGGGGCGGAGCACCGGTTACCGAGCTGTGAATTTGCACGACAGATCACAAGAAACCGACCGAGATTTTCCGGGGAGCCTTTGATATTTGTTCGGTGGGTCGAACCTTTTCCGTTGCCGATCGCCAGGCCCAGTTCAAAGCAGCTCCGCTGCACTCCTGATATCTGGAAAGAATCGCAGCCAATTGGCCCCGGGGGCCGCAAGTCTGGCTCATCCTGCGGACGATTGATCACGCCGCGGCTTCTCTCGGCATCAACAGAATCCTATCGTATGAGCTTAAACCAACTGAACCGAGGCGGTTTCGCTGCCAGTTTCAAGACCTTGAGGCCGGCGTCCTGCAGATCGATCAACGTTCGTCTGCCCGAGCGGGCGCACTGGACGAGTTCGTCGGCAATGCGCTTTCGTAGTTCATTACTGTCGCTGCTCGCCGGGATTTTCTTGCAGACGTGATCCAGGGCGGCCGTCATGTTGGCAATGGTATTTTGATCGAACTCGGTCAGCATGCTCTTGATACTGTCCTTGTTTCTTAAAGCGGAACTTCAGCACATTGATTGGAGTAGGGGGCGCAAAGTGTGCCGCCTGCAACGACGGATTAATGCGCATTAATATGACCGATTCTAGTTAAAATGCCAAAGTCGGAACCCGCGCCCGATCAGATCCCAATTCATCCGACGCATTAATTCCGTGGATATTTTAAGTATGGCGCAACTTGTGAGCGTTAAATTGGGGCTATGGACCACGCACCGGACGTTCAGCAGCGTACCCTTCTCGAGCTCCGAAAGAGCTATGGGCCGTTCGCGAAATGGGTTCTGCGTCTCGACGGCTTCCTGGAACCGAAACTGTCGGCAAATCCTGCCCGAACCGACGTTCCGTCGCAGCTGGTAGAGCCTGCGCCAAAAGCGGACTGAAGCCGAGCAGTCGTATCATCACATGAGAGAAGCTGCCGGGCGGTTCGACGACTTTCGCCTTGCGGTGGACCGCTCGCCCGCCCTAGGTTGTCGGTCTTGCTTCGAACGGGAGAGACGACGTGGCGACAGGTACTGTGAAGTGGTTCAATCCGGTCAAGGGGTTCGGATTTATCCAACCCGACAACGGCGGCAAGGATGTGTTTGTGCACATTTCGGCTGTCGAGCGAGCAGGCCTCAGCACTTTGAACGAGGGAGCCAAGGTGAGCTTCGAAGAGAAGGAAAACCGGGGCAAGACATCTGCGGAAAATCTGAGGGTTGGTTGACGAAGCGTCTGGTGCCCTCGCAATGCGACTGAAGTGCCATACCATGCCGTGCGGTCGATTGCACGGCATGCGCGTTGCTCGATAGCACCGTCAAAGTGGCGCTGCCCTGTCCAGGGCAGGGCGATAATTGGTCCAAGTGAGGCTGATATTGCTGGATTATCACGGCTGCCGTAGTCGATTGGCTTGATGCCTGCAGAAATGCGTTCGATTGCTTCGCTAACGATGCCAGCCTTGCGTGCGGATGCGACAATATCAGTGTCTTCGGCCGCTCGGAGCTTGCGGCTTATCGGCTCCCGCGGCTCACGCGGGTCTCGGCCTTCGGGCTCTAGGACATCAGGTTTCCGAAGGCGTAATGCTCGATGACCTCAATCATGAGGGTAAGCTCGTTGAGATCGTATTTGTGTTCAATGTGGTGCTGGAGTTGTTGCTTACGCGATGCACTGCGGGGCGGGTGGGCCAGCTGCGGCAATGTTCACTAGACGAGCGCGACGCTGCGGCAAGGCGGGCTAATGGCCCCCGGGGAACGACCGCGAGATGGTTATCGGCACCTCGTGGGAAGATCGATGTTCGACAAAGAGGTGCGCTGCCAGCAGCATGCCGATCGAAAACACTGCTGCGAGCGACGCACAAGTGATCCATTGCGCCCACCTTTTCCACATCCGCTCTTCTTCCATAACAACATCCGACCGCTTGACTAAGAGCCGGGACGGCAGGCTTGTTCCAATTGTTGGGAAAAATGGTATCCGTCAAATTCGGATCGGGCATATTAGTGCAAGTGAAATGCTTGGGATCGGATGAGTAAAATTAGCGTCGCGGGTCAGCAAAAATGGATCATTGTCGCAAGGCAGCTTACAGCTGATCCGACCAGATCGGTGCGTTGCCCCTTTTGCGAAGCAGCAGACCTCATCGTATTTGATATTCCAAAGCCAGCGGAAGTGGCTGAGCGCCGGATTGCCTGTATCGCCTGCAAGGAGACGGTGACACTCCGAAATTCCAAATAAGCAATTCGGAGCGGCATAGCCCCGCACGCGCTGTCACCTTTTTAACCTTTCCGTAACCGTCGGTCCGAGGGTTGAAAAACAACCTTTGCTAATATCTTAATAGGCGAGCACTATCGCTACAGCAGGCCGTGCATCCCGACGTGCGGCAACAAGTCCCTCGCATCTGTGGTGGATCAGAGTAGGTGGTGCCTCTCGCACTGGATCAAGATCACCGTGAAACGAGGCTGACGGCTCGTATTTAGATATTAAAATACTGCGCGGCTCAGCGGATTGTGGAGCGGCTACATGGGCAAGACCGTCAACGATTTTCCCGATCCCAGCGACAGGCGGATGTCTGTAAGCATTGTGGGCGCGATCACCCCCAAGTGTCATCGGGCTGACATTAATTAACGCGCATAATTAGCGCGACAGTCAAAATCACACGATCCCGAATTTAGTTTGAATGACCGCCCCTAGGGCCAAGTGTCATTGATGTCATAACGTCCTACGATTTAAGCGCAAAGCTCTTGTTTCCGTTCCGTTTTGGATTGGACACCGCCCATGAAGCTCAGCATTCGCCGGAGTCCAGCAAGGCCGAGGTTCAAACTTCCTGAGTGGAGGGAAGTGGTCAAAAAGTTTTCGCTGGAGCGGCCAGACCCGCTGCAGGGGGGGCACGAATCTCCGTCTAATCGGGAAACAGCATTAAAGTCCGGCTGGTCGGATCGTTTTCGGCGGCGGCCGGCTCGCCTGCAGGCCTATGCGCTGGAGCCGATCGAACCGCGCCTGTTGATGTCCGCGGACCTGGCCTATGCGGGGACCGGAGCGTTCACGCTGAGCGCCTCGGGTAACGTTCTCAATATTTACGCCAGCACCACCGTTTTCGACAGCAGCACCCTCGTCGCCAGCGACACCTTGTCTTCCGGTTCCCAGACTGTCAGCATTCAGCGTGGCAGCGGGAGCGACACCAGCGGCGGCGACATCCTGCATTTCAACCTCGACACCCTTTCCGCGCTCGATAGCACGATCGGCGGCGGCAGCAAGCTGACCCTCCAGTTTACGAGCACCGATCAGTCCAAAGATCAGATTGTGCTCGACGGCACGAACAAGAACAACGCCACGCCCGGCGAGACGATCAAATACGACCTGGCGGTGACGAGCGATTCGCAGATCGTGTCGAGCGGTGCGGCGACGATCCAGGGGAACCTGACGATTCAGTCGTCTTATCAGAGTAATGGCACTGCGGGGACCGGGCTTCTCGCCAACGCCAATACGGGCATCGCCCTCACCGGCACCAACTTCACCACGCTCGGCGCGGGCAATAAAATAACGCTAGCGGCGACTTCGACCCTCGACGTCGCGAACAATGGGACGAATACCGGCAACGTCAGCTCGCTCAACGGTCTGGAGTCGACAGCGCAGTCGGTGCTGAGCAGCGATCTCGGTAGCCTCGCCGCCAGCGCGGGACTGTCGATCATCACCAGCTACAGCAACGCCGCGATCAGCATCACCGGCGGCTCCGTGCTCAACTCTGCGGGCGACCTCGACATTACGTCGATGGTCAGCGGTTCGCTGACGGGGTCGGCCGACGGTCTGACCGGAGTCGATGTCGCGGTCCTCGTGGGCGGCGCCGACCCATCGGTCACGATTGACGGTTCGAACCTCACGGCCGGCGGCGCGATCAACGTGACGGCGACGACGGCGGACGCAAGCAACACGCCATTCACGATCAGCAACACCACGAATCCGGACTCCAACCAGCTTCAGTCCACCGCCGACGGCGCGGTCGCCGTCACGGTGTTTGACAGCCAGGCGACGGTCAGCGTCACTGGATCGGCCGGCGTCAATGCGACTGGCGCAGCGACCTTCACCGCGGACAACGCGCTCAACGCCACCACCACGGGCGATCCCGGCACTGGCTCCACGGCCGGCGCCGGGGTTGCGGTCGCGGTCGTCTACGGCGACACGAATGCCTATGTCGACGGCTCGACCGTCGACGGCAACTCGGTCACCTTCGCCGCCGACTCGTCTCGCACGATCACCACCACGGCGGACGCGTCGTCCATGGGGTCGTCAGCCAGCGGCGATAGCACCTCGAGCACAAAAAACGCGAGCGAAGACGTTCTGTCGAACAACAACGCTTCGGCCAGCGATGGCGCGGGGTCGTCCAGCAGCGTCAGCGTTGCCGGCGCCGTCGCGGTGACGACGGACACTGGCACGGACCAAGCGTATATCAACAACGGCACGATCGGCGCCGGCAGCGGCGGCGTGACGGTGTCGGCGACCCCGACGGACGTCGTGTCGACCACCGCCTCCGGCAGCCAGACCACTTCCGGTTCGGGTTCGGGTCCCAATGTCGGCGTCGGGGTCGGGGTCGCGATCAACATCGTCGACCGCAACAACGATGCGTATATCAGCGGCGCGACCGGCATCACCGCCGGGTCAATATCGGTTCAGGTGCTGGCGACGACTCCGAGCAGTTTCAGCGCCTCGGCCACCTCGGGCTACGGTGCGGCAAACGTCGGCATCGCCGGATCGCTCGCGATCAACGTCATCGTCGACAACGACAAAGCCGATGTCGCGCAAAACGCCGTCCTGACGTTGACGGGCTCCCCCGACCTGACGATCGAGGCTGATTCGAGCGTCACCAACACCGCCACCGCCATGCCGTCGAGCGATACCCCCGCCCAGGCGGGCAAGGTCGGGATCGGGGCCTCGATCGCCATCAATTACGGCGAGAACGCCACCCAAGGATATGTCGACAACGGCGCAGCGATCACGGGCGCGAACAATCTCATTCTAACCGCCAATTCGCAGCAGACCATGTCGACGTCGGCGCAAAACGGCGCTGCCTCCGGCGACGTCGCCGTCACTCCGGTCATCGCGATTTCGATCGCCGACAACACTGTGTCCGCCACCCTCGGGACCGGCGGCGGGCTCCACATCGGCGGCGGCTTTAAGGCTCAGTCGACGCTGAACGACGGCGTGCAGACCACCGCCACGGGCAACACCACGGCCTCCAACGTCGGCGTCGGCATCTCGATCGCGCTGTCGATCGTCAACGACAGCTCGCAAGCGACGACCGCGGAAAACCTCACTGCCGGCGGCGCCGCAGCGTTCCTGTCGACGGTCATTTCGGGCAGCGAGAGCAGGGCGACGGCCAGCAGCGCGGGCGACTCGGACAAAGACAGTTCGGGCGACGGCACCGGCGTCGACGACCAGACCTCGAACCAGAAGAGCATGGCCGGCAACACCGCGAGCGCCGACGAGTCGAAGGTCGGGAACAGCAAGACGATGGGAACCGGTGACGACAGCTCGCCGAAGGCGAAGTCGTCGTCCGGCTCGGTCGATATCGCCGGCGCGGTTGCGGTCAACATCGAGAACGGGTCGTCGACCGCCTCGATCCCCGACGGGATTACGGTCCACGCGGGCGGGCTGGTGACGGTGCAGTCGCAGGCCAACGTCGACAGCCATGCGATCAGCAGCGGCTCCGCCACCACGACTGGCAGCGGCATCAGCGTCGGCGTCGGGGTGTCGGTCAACGTCAACAACCCGACCAACCTCGCCTATGTCGGGCAGGGGGCAATCGTCACCGGCGCCGGTCTTTCGGTCAGCGCGACGATGGCCGACCGCCAGGTCACCGCGCCGGCTGCAACGCCGGCGGTGGTCACTGTGGACGGAAACAGCACCAACACCCCCTTTGGCGCCGATTCGATCTTCCTCGGCCTCAATTCGGGACTGCATAGCGGCGATGAGGTCCTATATAACGCGGAAACGCATAGTGCGATCGACGGGCTGACCAACGGCGACAGCTATTATGTCAACGTCGCCACCAACGGCACGATCCAGCTGTACGGCGACGGCAGCGGCATGGGCAACGGTCAATCCGACGCCATGGCCGGGAACAGCAATTTTATCAAGCTCACTTCGACCGGCTCGGGCAGCGAGCAGGAATTCTTCCCGTACATATCGTTGCCGATGGTCGGCCCCGAGCCCAACCTCGCCAGCCCGATCAAGTTCGACCCGACGGGCAATGTGACGCTCTTGAACCTGGGCGACGCCAGCGAATTCCGTACCGGCGACGTGGTAACCTACGATGCGAACAGCGGTGGGGCGATCGGCGGGACCAGCCCCGGTACACCCTACTACCTGATCGACCTGACCGGCGGCTATTACCAGCTCGCGGCGACGCAGCAGGACGCGTTCGCCGGAAACTTCATCACGACCATCTCCGGCGCCGGTAACACGGGCCAACTCGTGCACGACGACACGGATTCGACGTTCGCCAGCGCGATGTCGGGCGCCAGCGGCGGCAAGATCGGCGTGGACGGTTCGCTCGCGCTCAACATCGTCAACAACAACACCCAGGCGATAGTCGGGCTTACCCCGGGCGAGACCGGTCCCAGCATCGCGTCGATCACGATTGCCCCGACCGGCAATGTGTCGGTCATGGCGGCCAGCGCCCAGACGAACTACGCGTTGGCGACGCCGTCGGCCGGCGACGCCGGCGGCAGCAGCGTCGGGGTCGGCGCGTCGATCGCGATCAACGTCGTCGGCGCCACGCAGAATCTGGTCAATGCCGAGATCGCCGACGGAACCTCGTTCAGCGGCACGATCGGCGCGCTGACGGTATCTGCGACCGGCGATGACGGCGCCTACACCCACGCCGAGAACGGCGCGGCGGGCAGCGTCGCGATCGGCGTCGGGGCGGCGGTGCCGGTCATCGACGACACCACGACGGCATACGTCGGCAGCGGCGGCGGGATTACGGGGACCGGCGACGTCAATATCACCGCACTGCAGACCACCGATTTCACCACCGAAACCGACGCGAAAGCGGCCGGCGGCAAGGTCGGCGTCGGCGCTTCGATATCGGTCACCGTGGTGACGGAAAACGTCAGCGCCGACGTGGCGCGCGACATCACGACGAGCGGCGGGCTGTTCAACCTGACTTCGACCACGACTTTGTCGGACGACGCCATGGCCGTCGCCACGGTGAAGGGCGAAGACAGCAGCGGTTCGAGTGGCGGCGGCAGTAACACCGGCGCCGACGGACAGGCCAGCGAGCAACAATCTAGCGCGACCATGGCCGGTGCCAAGAGCTCTACGCTACCGTCGGCCGGCACCCAAGCCAGTGGCAGCGAAAGCACGAGTTCGTCCGCGGGCGGCGATACCTCGAGCGGCGGCAGCAGCGGCAAAGGCGGCGGCGATTCGAGCGGCGTCGGCGTCGCCGCGGCGGTGTCGGTCAACGTTCTGACCGCGAACAACACCGCTGAAGTCAGCAATGGCGCGGACATCTCCGCAAGCGGCGCGGTGACGATCGAGGCGCAGGCCGGGGACAGCGCGTCGGCCAAGGCCATCGGCGCATCGGTGGCGATGAACAACAACGTCAATATCGGCGCCGGCGTCGGCCTGAACGTCGTCAGCGGCAGCAACAAGGCGTTTGTCGACATCGGGGGGACCGCCGTTCGGGGCGACGGGATCACCATCGAGGCGGTCACGCCCTCCGGGCAGCTCGACAATTTCATCGCCTGGGGCGCCGCCGCGGCGGGCGGCAAGGGCGAACTTTCGATCGCCGGATCGGTCGGCATCAACGTCGTCACGTTCGACACCGAGGCCTCGGCACGCAGCGGATCCTACCTTAATTCGATCGGCGGCATCAATGTCAAGGCGATCGCCAACCTTGATCCGCAGACGTTGGCGGCGGCGGGCGCCTTCTCGCAAGGCGGGAACGCGATCGGCGCGACGATCAACGTGGCCGTCCTCAACGCCTCGACCACAGCCTATATCGGCGGCAACGCCGATGCCCGCGGCGCCATCTCGATCGATGCCGAGAACCACCTCACGCCGTCAGCAATCGCGATTCCCTTCCTCCCGGCCGGGGCGGACCCGTCGGCCACGTCGGTCGCAGTCGCCGGCGCGGCGAGCAGCGGCGACGTCGCCATCGGCGGCTCGTTCATCGTCAACGTCTTTACTCTCGACGTCGACGCCCATATCGGCGGCGGCAGCGATATCAACCAGGGCGTGTCGGGCATAAGCGACGTGATGGGCACGCTTTACACCCCGAACGCCGGCCAAACGATAACGATCACCGCGCAGAACGAGACGCAGATTACCGCTGTCGCCGGCGCGCTCGGACTGACCACCGGCGATGCGGGCGTCGGCATCGGTCTCGACGTAGAGATCCTCGACAAGTCGACGCTGGCCTATATCGCCGGCGGCGAGACGGTCAGCGCTGGCGGCGCGATCAGCGTGACCGCCAAATCGACTGAGCAGATGCTGTCGATCGCGGCGACAGTGGGCGCCGCCGACACCGTCGGCGTCGCCGCCTCGATATCGGTCGCCGTCATCACTCCGGAGACCGAGGCATACATCGGCTCGCCCGCGTACACCGATTCGAGTTCCGTCTTCCATCCCGCAGTGGGGGCAACCGTCAATGTCGGCACCGCCGGCAGCGGCGGAGTCACGGTCGGGGCGGCCGACACTTTCTCGACGTCGATGATCGCCGGTTCGGTCGGCGCGGCCGGCACCGCCGGGATCGGCCTCGCCAACACGACGCTCGTGCTCAGTCCGACCACCGAAGCTTTTGTGGTCGGCGGCAGCAACATCACCGCGGCGGGCACGGTTTCGGTCAGCGCGCAGGCGAGCGAGAATCTCATTACCGTCGCGGCCGGAATCGCGATCGGCGGCGACGCCGGGGTCGCCGGTTCCGCGGCGGTCAACGTGCTCAGCGACACGACGACCGCCTATGTCGGGCCGAGCACGCAGATCAAGACAACGAGCGCCGATCTCACCAACAACCCGAGCAATCTCATCGTCAGCGCCAGCGACGACACCTCGGTCGTCTCGGTCGCCGGATCGCTCGCCGCAAGCGGCAGCGTAGGGGTCGGGATCGGCGCCGATGTCGGCGTCTACACCAAGCACACCAACGCCTATATCGATTCGGGCGTCGTTACCGATATTGCCGGCAACATCCTCGTTTCTGCCGAGTCGAGCGAGAGCCTGATTTCGGTCTCGGCCGGCGTCGCCGTGGGCGGCGATGTCGCGGTCGGGGCCAATGCCGGCGTCCATATCTTCAACCTGCAGACCCGCGCCTTCATCGGTGACGACCCGCTGAATCCGTCGGGCGCCGGGCCGGGCGATGTGCATGCGCAGGGCAGCATCTATCTGAACGCCAACGATATGTCGGACATTAACGAAATCGTCGGCGTGATCGCGGCGAGCGGAGTCGCAGGCGTAGGCGCTGCGGTCGGCGTCAATGTATTCACCCCCGACACCGAATCCTTCATCGGCGCTGGCGCCAATGTCACCGGCGACGGCAACGGCTCGGGCCTGATGGTTGACACCGGCGGGATCAGCATCGGCAGCAGTCCGTCGACAAGCTCCCTCAATCCGAGCAATCCGAGCGGCGTCGGCATCGAGACAAACAATCCCGGCACCATGACCATGGCCGAGAACGGCGACCAATCCGGATTGCAAAGTCAGGGCCAGGTCGGCACGCCGATGCTGGCGAACATGAACTTGGGCAGCGGAAGTCAGAGCTTGCAGGGCATGGACCCGTCGCTGAGCGGCGTGCGCACCGCCAGCCTCGGGGCCGAGAGCGGCTTCCACGGGGTCGCGGTCAGCGCGTCGAACCGCGACCAGGTCCGCACCTTCACGATAAGCCTTGCCGGCGGGACAGTCGGGGTCGCGGTGTCGGCCGGGGTCGACGTCGTCAACGCGACCACCAAGGCCTATATCGGCGATAGCGCGACGGTCAACGCAAACACCTCGGGGGCGAACCCCGCGCAATCGGTCCTCGTCGGCGCGGGCGACGATTTCTATCACCTGGCGGTCGCCGGCAGTGTCGCGGGCGGCGTTGTCGGGGTGGGGCCGGCGGTCGGCGCCAACATCATCACCAACACCACCGAGGCCTATATCGGGCAGTCTGCGACGGTGAACGCGCTCGGCGACATCGCGGTCGCGGCGAGCGGCAGCGAAAACGTCGTGATGGTCGGCTTCGGCATCGGCGCTGGCGTCGTCGGCGTCGGCGGCGCGGTCGATGTGCTCAGCATCAACAACACGACGATTGCCAGCATCGGCGATATTACCTTCGTCGACGGCAATCTGGTCAGCGTCGGCGATGGCGTTCACGTCTACGCCGGCGGCAATGTGTTCGTCGATGCGACCGACGACACGCATGTGTTCCTGCTGTCCGGCGCGCTCGCCGGCGGCCTGGTCGGCGTCGGCGGTTCGGTCGGGGTCATGATCATCGACAAGAACACGGACGCGACGATCGGGACATCCGCCACGGTCGATGCTTTGGGCAATACGTCGGGCGAAACTGGCCTCTTCGACGGCTCCGTCGACGCTAGCGGCACGTTCACGGCGCCGGACGGCGATATGATCTCAGGCGGCAATTTCGGCACAACTTCGGCGCGTGGCGTCATCGTGCAAGCCGAGTCGAGCGAAGACATTTTGCATATCGTGGCCACCGGCGCCGGCGGCTTCGTCGGCGTGTCTGGCGCGGTCGGCGTGACGCTGATCAGCTCGAACACCGACGCCGAGATTGGCGCCGACGCGCAGATCGACACCCTGCACCAGAAGCTCGCCGGCCCGAACCAGAGCGTCTATGTCAACGCTGCCAACGACTCCAACGTGCACACCTACATCGTCGGCGTCGCCGTCGGCGCCGTCGGCGTTTCCGGCGCGGTTGACGTCGGCACGCTCAACAACAATACCAGCGCCAAGGTCGACGCGGGCGCCTCGGTCAACGCGCTCGACAATATCGAAGTCGATGCAGTCGGCATCAAGAACATAACCGGCGTCGACGTCAGCGGCTCGGCTGGGGCCGTCGGGGTCGGCGGCGCGGTCAGCGTGTGGGCGATCGGCACGCAGATCCAGAAAAGCACCGAAGAAGAGAACGGCCAAGGACAGCAGACCCAGAGCAGCAGCGCGCTCAGCAGTAGCAGCGGGTCGGCCGACAGCAGCGCCGGCTCACAGGCGCAGAGCGGCGCCGGCACTGTGACCGGTGGCAACGGCCTCGGCACTTTCACCGGCGACAGCACCGGCAACAGCAACACCAGCCAGAACCGCATCCAATCCGCGACCGGTCAGGCAGGGACGACTGTCAATAACATGGCGCCGACGGCATCGAGCGTCAGCAGCGCCGAGAATGCGGCGTCGACGCCGGCGGGTACGACGGCGCAGATGGACGGCACGGCGACCGCGGGCGGCAATATCGGGGTCACCGCCAACGACAAGGCGGATGTGACCGTGACGACAGGTCAGGTTTCGGCCGGCATCTTTGGAGCGGGCGCCTCGGTCGCGATTCTGTCGGTCAACGACAATGTCTCGGCGCTGGCCGACGGCACGCTGAAGGCCGGCGGCGCCATCGCCGTCAACGCGACGCTCAATGAGACTGTCACCTTGACGGTGATCGACGGCGCGGGGGGCTTCGTGGGAATCGGCGCCGCGGTGGCGGTGGTGACCGACGATAGCCTGACCCAGGCGAGCCTCGGCAATGTCTTGGGCGCCGGCGCCGTTTCGGTCACGGCAAACTCGACGCGCACGATCAACGAGACCACCGGCCAGGTCTCGGTGGGCGCGGTCAGCGCCGGTGCCTCCATCACGAGCATCAATGTCGGCGGCGGCGCCGACGCCTCGGTCGATGCCAACGCCACGCTGTCGTCGATCGCCTCGCTCAGCGTCTCCGCAATGTCGACAATCCACCTCGACGCCGATGCTGTCACCGTTTCCGCCGGGATTGGCGCATTCAGCGCCAGCTTCTCCTTTGTCGACGTGAATCCCGACGTCGAGGCGTCAATCGGCCAGGGCGCGACCGTTAAGGCCAGCGGCGCGGTCTCGGTGGACGCGACCAGCACGGTCAACGCGACAGCGGACATGACCGGCGTTATGGTCGCCAGCGGCGTGTCGTTCGGCGCGATGTTCGGCTTCCTGACGGTCGAAGGCACGACCGCGGCCTCGATCGGATCGGATGCCTCCGTCACGGGATCCACGGTGGCAGTCGATGCGACCTCGACGAATACGGCGAACACAACAGTCGAGGGCGCGTCGGGCGGCTTGGCGAGCGTATCGCTGATGCTTGCCTCGGCGGTTATCCAGGGTATGACACAGGCCTCGGTCGGCGCCGGGTCCAGCGTAACCGGGACGCTCAGCGTCAAGGCGAAAGACACGAGCACCGGAACACCCACGACGAAAGTACTTGGTATCGGCGCCTTCACCGGGGCTGGTTCCTATGCCAGCGCCGTGCTGAATCGCACGGTGGAGGCCTATATCGGAAATGAAACGGGATCGAATCCGGCAAGCCAGTCGACCTTCACGCTGAACGGCTCGGCCGACGTTGAAGCCACGTCGAACGAAACAGCAAACGTCAATTCGGAAGGTGCCAGCGGCGGCCTTTTGGCCTCCATCGGCGTTACGACGAACAACGCGGAAATCGATGGCGACACGCGCGCCTATGTCGGCCCGAACACGACGGTGAACGGCAGCGCCTCGAACAGCGCCGTGACGCTGAAGGCCTCGGACACCAGCACCGCCACTGTCAACGCGGTCGGCATCGACGTTGGCGGTCTGGCCGCCATCGATGTGGTGAGCCCGACCGCTACGGTGGCGCGCAATTCGCGGGCGTTTATCGACGTCGGCGGCAAGGTATTGGCGGGCAGCGCGACAGTTGTGCTGGAGGCCGCATCCGTTACCAGCGCCTCGGCCTCCGCGAGCGGCGGGGGCGGCGGCGGTCTGAGCATCGCGGCGATGATTCCGACCGCGACGATCAGCGGCAACACCGACGCGTTCGTCGGCTCTGGCGGTAGCGTTACCGCCGGCGTGCTCGAGATCACGGCCCAAGACACCAGCCCCCGACTGGCAAGCGCGGACGCCAATGTTATCAGCATCGGGATCGCGGCCGGGGCCGGCGTCGACGCTGTGGTCAACATCAGCGGCGACGTCTACGCCTATATCGACAGCAGCGCCACGATCGATGTCGCGGGCGAGGTGAAGGTCAATGCCCAGTCTTCGGCCAACCCCACCTCGACGGCCAGTGTCGGCCAAGGCGGCGCGATCTCGGTCGGCGTGATGACCTCCGAGGTCAACGTGACCAGCCAAACCTCGGCTTATATCGGCGACCATACGAACATCGTAAATGCCGGAAGCCTCGACGTGGCGGCGAACGACACCAGTACCGCGTCGGTCACCGGGTCGGTGGCGGGCGGCGGCATCGGCGAGGGGCGCAGCGCCAAGACGGTAGCGACGGTCGACCCGACGATCACCGCCTATATCGGCCAAGACGTTCAGGCAAACGTCGTCGGCGACGTGTCGGTGGTCGCCACGTCGATCCGCGCCCAGGGCGATGCGAATTCCACCGACAATGGCGGCGGCGGAGTCGACGTCGGCTTCGCGCAGGCGACAGTCAACGCCAATCCGACGGTCAACGCTTATATCGACATCGGATCGAGCATCACTGCCGGCGGGTCGGTCAAGGTCGACGCAGAGGCTCAGTCGACATCGAGCTCCGGCAGCGCGCTGAACGACGACATTCAAGGCGTCAATACGTCGAATGGCGAGATCACCTTCCCGCAGAGTGGCCTGGCGACCGGCGATTCGGTTACCTACAACCCGAATGGCAATACGCCTATCCAAACCGCGAGCGGCGCTCTGCAGAGCGGCGGGCGCCTGTACAACGTTGTGGTCGTGGATCCGAACACTCTGCAATTGGGCAATCTGTTCAGGGCCGATTCGATCGACTCGAGCATTCCGTTCACCAAGGTCAGCGGCGTCGACTACGCGCGTGACGTGATCCGTTTTGCGATCCCGGACAATTTTGTCACCGGTGACTCGGTCGTGTATTCGCCCAATGGGAACGGCAACATCGGTCTGACGGCGGGCGCGACCTATTATGTCCGTGTCATCGACCCAAACACGATCGAGCTTTACGACACCCTTGCGGGCGCCAAGGCGGTGGCGGACTCCGTGACTGCGTCGGAGGTCAGCGGCAACGCCATCAACATCGCAAACACCTTCGCCAACGGCGAGGCCGTCACCTACAAAGCGCCGGCGCCGATCGCGTTCAACACCGGCGCTGTCAACGTGTCGATCAACAGCGACGGGTCGCTGAGCGCCGCCTCCGGGGCCAACAATATTCTGGTCGGCAGCGGAACCGGGTTCAAGACCGGCGACGAGGTCGTCTACCACACGAACGACACCAGCGAGCCGATCACCGGCCTCTCCAACGGGACAACCTATTTTGTCATCACAACCGGCGATTCGCGTCTGATCCAGCTCGCGGCGAGCGCAAGCGACGCGTCGAAGGGAACGGCCATAACCCTTACTCCGAGCGCCACGGGCGGGTCGTTCCAGGAAGAATTGACGCGGGAGCCAATCGGCGGCCTGCAGGATGGCGTCACCTACTACGTCGCGAACGAGACGCCGACCTCGTTCCAGCTCGCGCTGACCCAGGCGGACGCCACGGCCCAAACCCCGACGGTCATCACCCTGACGGCGCCGGTCAGCACGGGCGGGACGCATCAGTTTTTCGCGGCCGGCGTGCCTCTCGTCAATACCGGCGCCAGCGGCAATGAGGAGCTGAGCATTGATCTGACCAGCGCCGGCAGCGGCACGACGCAGGAACTGCTCGGTCCGGGCGGCATTTCGCTGCGCACGATCTCGCCCCCGGCGGGCAACGGGATCTCCTCTGCTTCGGCAAAGGGTGGCAGCGGCGGCGGAATCGAGGTCAGCAAGCCGACCGCGGAAGTCAACTCGACATATACGGTCTCGGCGAAGATCCTGGCGACTCTCGTCGATGCCGGCGGCGACGTGACGGTTTCCACCGACTCACTGCCGAATGAGTCCTCCTACGCGCAGAACGGCTCGGGCGGCGCCATCAATATCGGCAACGCCGAGGCAGACATTACATTCACCAACACGAACACGACGGCGATCGGCGCCAGCACGACGATCGCCGCGGGCGGCGACTTCTCGATGGTTGCCGACAACGCGTTCAACTTCACGGACGACTCGACCGCCCAGGGCGGCGGCTTCATCAGCTCGGCCGCTTCAACCGCTAATATTCACATCAACAGCACGACGAAAGCCAATATCGGCGCCGGCGCCAATATCACGGCGAGCAGCGTCGACGTCGAGGCTTTGATCTCGTCGAGCAACGCAAGTACGACGGCGGAAGCACAAGGCGGCGGCCTGTTCGGCGACGTCAACGCCAATGGCGACATCGACGGCACGTCGACCGCCAATGTGACGATCGGCGGCGGCGGAACCATTATCGACGGCATCTATGGCGTAACGATCAAGGCCGACCAGAACAATTTCAACGTCAATCCGTCCACCGACAGTTCGTTCTTCATCGGGATCGGCCCGACCATTACTAGCGCGAACAACAATACCAACTTGGTTGAGAACGTGGGTGGCGAGGCGGGCGCGACAATCATCGCGGGTCCGCCGAGCGAGAGCAATCCTGAGGCTCTGGACGTCGAGGCAAACGGCGGCGGCGGAGGGTCCGAGAGCCACCACATCACGTGGTCCGCGGACGTGATCATTTACGAGGGCGCCAGCCCTGAGTTGATCGTCAACGCCGCTGGCGACATCGTCAAGGCCATCAATGTTACGGTGAATGGCGGGAACGACACCGTTGGGTCGTCAGCGGTGAGCAACGGCGCCATCTCGGTCGACCCGATCGCCGACCAGGGCGGTGCCGAGGCCGTCTTCAATTCGCCCGGCAGCAGCATCAACCTCGACTCCTCCGAACCGACTTTCGAGTTCCGCGACAACTTCCAGCAGGTGCTGATCACCAATGAGTCGCCCTACAACCTGACCATCAACGAGATCGACGTCATCGATCGTAAAGGGACGCCGCCGACGGTGCAGTTGGACGGGACCAGCATCGGTCTCAAGTTTTTCCTGACGCAGGATTTCACGCCGACTCTCGTCGACATCGGCAATCTCGGCGCCGGCGACATCGTGCTGCAGGGCGATCCGACCAGCGCCGCGTGGATGGCCACGGACAGTCTGATCGAGAACCCGATCGGCGAGACCCGCATCCTCAACACCGGCGGCGACATCGTCTCGGCTGGGGCGTGGGCCATCATCCGCACGAATACGCTCGGCAACCAGTTCGCGACGCTCCTGCCGGGCGAATCCTTCCATGGTATTCGGGCGACGCTCGGCAGCATCGGCACGGCCACGGCGCCGGTGAACGTGCAGCTGGTGCAGAGCCCCGGCCGCGACGAGCAATTGTACGCCAATGCCGGCGGCAACGTGTACCTGAACCTGACCGGGCTGCTGCACGACCCGACGGTAAGCAACTTCACCGTGCACATCGACTCGATCGTGGCGGGTGGTGACGCCAGTGTGGTGTTGCAGAGCAGCCTGGAGCAAACCTCGGTGTCCGGCGACCTGGGCGGCGTCCTGGTCACCGTGCCGCCCAATGGCCAGAGCGGGACCTTTTACCAGCAGTTCACCTACTTCAATCCCGATGCGAACCCGAATACTGGGCTGGACGTCGGCGTATTCGGGACAGGCACGACGACGATCGCCAGCACCTACGACTTCCGGCAGCGAGACAAAACACTGACGCCTACGACAATGCCGGGCATCACGGCGGGCGGTGACATTATCATCACCGCAGCTGATCCGCTGCAGACAGATCCGATCATCAACGTGCTCGCGATCACGCAGCTTTCGCTTAGCCGTGACATCATCAACGTGCTGACCAACGGTTTCATCACCCTGATGGAAGAGACGGGCGACCTGCGGGCCGGCGTGATCACGTCGACCGCGAACGATGTGACGCTCTACTCGCCGGCTCGGATCATCGACGGGCTGAACGACGCCGCCGGGCTGGACACCAACGTGACCGGGGTCAACATCACGCTGACCGCCGACGACAACAACCTCGGCCAGTCCAACAGCGAGTCCGGCACGGGCGGCATCGGGACGCCGGAGGACTTCGTCACAATCGATGTGAACGTGCTGCGCGGTACGGGGAGCGGGCTTGGCGTTCTGAATGCCTTCGACAACACGACCGGCGTCTTGACCCAGGGCATCTTTATCACGCAGACGACCGGCGACCTCGAGGTCGATACCGTCACCACCTACGGCAACGTTTCGACCAAGGGCAACGTTTCGCTGGCGACAAAGGGCGGCTCGATTCTCGATGCGCGCAATTTCGGCGTCGGCCAGGACGCGCCGGCCAATGTCATCGGCAACACCATCGACCTGTTCGCGTCCGGCGGAAACATCGGTGACTCGAGCGGCGACAACGATCTCAAGATCGATTCGCAGAACGCCGCGTACGGGACGATCGGCGCCCGGGCAACGGACAATATCGATCTGACCCAAGTCAGCGGCAACGCTCAGGTGGCGCTAATTCAGGCGCTGACCGGCGACATCCGATTCACCGTGCGCCAGAGCGGGTTGTCGGGCGAGTACCTCGATCTGCTGAACTCGGGCTCGGTGCTGTTCCTCTCGAATGCTCCGGAGGCGGTGCCGAACGGCCTGATCGACGCGCCGGAGGGCTCGGTTCTGCTGCGTGTCGGCGGAGACGTGACCATCGACCCGAACGCGAAGATCCTGGCCGGCGACAATATCACCATCTTCGGCGACTTCGCCCGGGTGAGCGAACTCTCCGGCGGCGTCTCCGTCAGCGATCCGCTTCCTTCCGTCGGCGCCATTATCACCGTGGAAGGGACGGTCGATGCCGGGCAGTCGATCGCGATCTACGGCGGGATCAACGCCGCCATCACCACGGTGACGACGGGCCTTTACGATCAGATCATCCTGTGGGGCATCATCAGCGCGCCGGAGACCGACATCTACGCCGGCTCCGGCATAGACGCCGGCGGCGGCGTCAACGCGCTGATCGCGCTCAACCCGACCAACGACCTCGGCTACGTGTTGAAGACGGCGGCGATCTCTGGACCGATCAACCTGTGGGGCAACGCCAGCAACGTCACGTTCATCGTCAACAAGCTCGGCAATGTCGATCTGGCGGACAAATTCATCGCCGGACAGAGCGGCCCGACCAGCATCGACCCGGGCAACGGGCAAACACTGGCGCCCGGCGTCGCCAGCGTGCGCGAAACCATCAATCTGTTCGGCGGCGACGGGTCGAACCAATACGACATCAATCTGACCGGCAATAGCGACTACATCGTCAACGTCAATCGCATCGGCCAGCCCAACACAGGCTCAGATACGCTGACCATCAACGGCGTGCCCGGCGACGACACGTTCCTGCTGCGGCAAGACTTCGTCGCGCTGTTGCAATACGACAGCAGCGGCAAACTGCTGCCGACCTATGAGCGGATCAACTACAACGGCCCCGTCGACGCCCTGACAGACGTCGGGGTAGCGAGCAACCCGGTCAACGTGCTCGATGTCAACGCACTCGAGTCGTACGACTATCTCTACAGCGACAGCCTCGGCATGGTGCCTCTCCAAAGCGGCAACCTCAGCACAGTGCCGCAGCCGCAGCTGGTGCCGCAGCCGCAGCTGGTATCGCCGGCCTACGCCGCGCTGAGTCTTACCAGCCAGACCAGCTTCTACGTCGACGGCAACAGCGCGATCACCACGCTGACCGGCGCCGACGGCGGCGACACCTTCCAGTTCGGCCAGGTATTCGGCTCGACGCGCGTCGGCGGCAGCACGGTGCAATTCGGCGACGACATCCCAACGGTCGAGGTTGCGATCGGCGTGGACGCCATGGGGAATATAATTCCCGGCTATCTGACGAGCGGCCCCGAATATTCGACGACGGCTTACGGCGGCGCCGGCAACGATCAATTCTTTGTCTACAGCAATCAGGCGCCGCTGAAGCTCTATGGCGAGGCCGGCAACGACAACTTCGTCGTCCGCTCCTTCGCGCTCGCCCACCAGACCGGTCAATCGACGACGGCGTTGACGACGATCAACACCGGCAACGGCGACAACCAGATCACCTACAATGTCAATGCGCCGGTCAGCATCGACGGCGGCAGCGGCCTTAACACGGTCACCGTGCTCGGCAGCGGCTTCGGCGACAGTTTCGTGATCACCAACCAGGGCGTTGTCGGGGCCGGCGTCAACGTCAGCATGACGAACGTCGAGGTCCTGTATGTCGACGGTGTCAGCGGCAACAACGCCTTCTATGTGCTGAGCACGGCGCCGGGCGAAGTCGTGACTCTGATCGGCGGCAGCGGCAACAACAACACGTTCGACGTCGCCGGCGACGTGACGACCCCGGTCATCGCCGAGGACGTCAACGGCGTCAGCGGCGTGATCAACAACAATGTGATCAGCAACGACCCGAACTACAACGGCATTTACGCCCCCGGCGTCTCGGTCAACGTCGCCAGCGGCGCTGCCGGGCAGGTCGTCATCGGCCAGCTCACCGCGGTCGGCACATCAACCCCAATCCCGCAGCTGTTCGAGAATTCGACGAGCGGGCCGAACGAGGGTCAGTACACGATCAACCTGGCGGCCAAGCCGGGTGCGCTCGTCTATGTCACGGTCGCGGCGGCGCTGCGGCCGTATCAGGACACGTCGCAGGGCAGCCAATCGCTCGAAGTGTCGACGGATAACGTTAATTTCTACCAGTCGTTGGTGCTGACGTTCGCTCCGGGCGACTACAGCACCCCGCAGATTATCTATGTGAAGGCCGAGGCGGACAACGTTGCGGAGGGCCAGCAGACGGTCGTCATCAGCCATTCGAGCTACAGCACGGAAAAAAGCTTCAACGATCTGGCGATCTCCAATCTCGAGGTCAACGTCATCGACCAGACGCTGCCCGACGCCGTCATCACCCCGGCGCATACCGGCAACCTGCAGGTCATCAGCGGCAATTCCTCCGGCTTCGCAGCGCAGAACGATTCGTTCACGGTCCAGCTGAACCGCGCGCCCGTGTCGGGCGAGACGGTGACCGTCACGCTCAACAGCCAGGTCTTCACGACTAACAATTACTTGGTCCTGTCGGCCACGAATGCGCTCGGCGCCCCAGTCTTCACGCAGACCGCCACCGGGGCGACGATCACCTTCAATTCGTCGAACTGGAATGACGCGGTGACGGTGACGGTGGCCGCCGCGCCTGACGGAGGCAAGCCGTTCAACCCGTTGGAGACCGTCATCGAAGACACGGTGACGAGCAGCGGGGGGATCGCTCCTCTATTCAACCAGGACGCCGTCCAGCACAAGCTCACGGTCAACGTGATCGACAGCGCCGTGCCTCAGGTTCTCGTCAGCCCGAGCACGCCGATCACGGTGTCGCCGACGCAGCCCTCGAGCTACACGATGCAGCTCACCGTGCCGCCGCAGGTGGGCGACGCGGTCACGGTCCAGCTTCTCGACGACGGCCAGACGCTGCTGTCTTCGACGAGCGCCAATTTCCATGCGGCGAGCGGCGCCAATCCGCCGTACGTGTTGTTCAACAGCAGCAACTGGAACATCCCGGTCACGATCACCGTCAGCTACAACCCGAGCTACGTGAGCACCAGCCCTCCGGGCGCCCAGCCGCATATGGTCTATCCGGCCCAGCCGCAGCTGACCTCGTCGATCCAGGGACCGGTCATCGTCGAAGGCTATAACATCGCCAACCTGAACCTGACGTTGCGGCCGGCGGTCATGCTGCCGACCGAGACGGATATTGCGCTGGGGACGGTGGTCTATCCGAGCGCCAATACTCAAGCCACTCAGACCAACGTCCTCAACGTCTTCAATTCCGGCAGCAGCGAGGCCGACAACGGGACGCTCACGACGCTCAACAATTTGCCCGTCACCGACCTGAGCGGCATCCTGCAGGATTACGCGGAGAAGACGCTCAACCCGCTGGAATTCGGCAATATCTCCGGCGAGGACATGACCGGCGCGGCGGTCGGGGCGGCCTCTTCGCCGTCGCTGACGCTGAACTTCGGCACGTTACAGAACCCCGACGATTTTACTTATGCCGGCGGCATCACCTACCGCGACGTTCAGGTCGTGAACATTCTGCTGGGGTCGGGCAACGACACCTTTACCGTCAACGCCACGCCGGTGCAGCCGGCGAGCGGCTTCGGCGCCGATGTCGGTGACAGCCTGACCGTCATCCAGGGCGGCGGCGGCAACAACCATCTAATCGCCAACGGCGGCGGCGGCCAGGATTCGGCCTTGATGCTGCTCGGCTCGACGACGCAGGACGGCTACTTCTATAGCTCGACGACGGCGACGCTGAATGGCGAAGGGCGCGTCTTCCACGATCTCGGCAACAATGTCCTCGACGCGCGCAACGACCCCAATCCGGTCATCCTGTACGGCGGCGGCGGCAACGACACGATCTATGGCGGGGCGGGCGGCGACTGGATCGCCGGCGGCGGCGGCGCCAATTTGATCTACGGCGGCACCGGCAACGACATCATCCTGGGCAATGACGGTTTCAACCTGAACCCGGTCTACGAGACGCCGATCAATCAGTACGAAGGCGTGCTCGAATCGGACGTCATGGCCAATCATGTGCCCGTCCCGATTCGGCTCAGCGTGGCCCTCGCGAGCCTCGAGACCAGTCAGCCCGTGCAGGTTCTGTTGCAGGCCAGCGCTCCGCCGACCGGCACGACCGCTCCCGACGCCGACCTCCTGAAGGCGGGCGGCAACACGATCTTCGGCGGCAGCGGCGACAACATCATCGTCGGCGATCTCGGCGTCGTCACGCAGCTCCCGGCGGTCCAGTCGATCCTGACCACCGCCTACGTGACCAGCGTCAGCACCGCCTCGGATTTCGATTTCGCCAATAACACGATCTACGGCGACGGCGGCGGCCTGAGCGGCTTGGTTTGGAACGGCGTCGGCGGCGGCGTCAGCGGCTCGGGCTTGGGCAATGACTTCATCCTCGGCGGCAGCGGCAGCAATACGATCTGGGGCGGCAACGGCCACGACATCATCATCGGCAATGACGGGTTGATCAATTGGGGCGATCTCACTGGCGCGGCCAACCCGCCGACGCTCGTCGAATCGACCGACTTCGCCTATGGCGGCGGCTACATTCAGGGAGGCGGCACGACCGGCAATTTCATTCACGGCGGAACGCTCGACAGCATCATTCTCGGCGGCCCTGGCGACAACTGGATCTGGGGCGGAGAGGGCAACGATCTCATCATCGGCCAGGTCGGCCAGGTTACGATGGACGGCTCAGGGCTGGGCTACGAGCATGCGACGCTGATCGATACGGTGTCCTACGTCGATCCGATTACCGGAGATGTCGCGGCGACGACGCACGGCCCCGGCATGACGGTCGCCGGCAATCCCGGGATCAGCGACGTCATCCAGGCCTACCCGCAAGCGACTGCGCTCGCCGGACCGGTTCCGACCGGCGGTGAAGACGACATTCTGGTCGGCGGTTCAGGCAATTCCTGGATCGGCGGCGGCGCCGGGGACGATCTGATCTTCGGCAACAACGTCAGGCTGGCGCGGCAGGGCAACACCGACAACCCGATCTTCCAGGTACTGACCGGCTCGCAGATCTACACCGACACCGCGACCACCGACACGGTCAACGTCGCCGGAACGGCGAAGGCGTACCGCACCGAGAACGGCCATAATCCAGTATGGGCGAATTTCGGCGTCACGAATCTGGACGAGTCCATAACTACGCCGTCGACGCATTACGGCACCAACTACATCGCCGGCGGACCGGGCGATAACATGATCTTCGGCGGCCAGGGAACCAACGCGATCCAGGGTGCTGGCTCGATCCTCGGCGCGCTCACCCCCCCGACCGTCATAGTCACAACGCCGGGCGTGATCAACACAACGGCGCAGATCGATACCCTGACGTTGAACCCTTTCACCACCACCTACAGCCTGGCTTTTGTCGGCCAGTCGGCAGGCAGCGGAGGGGTGATCGACGGGATCAGCAATACCGCGACCGCAGCATGGCTGGCCGCCTCGATCGCGGCCTTGCCCGGGTTCAGCGGGACCACCGTAACCGGCAACGCCACTGGTGGCTATACGATCACCTTCACCAAGGCGCTCGGCAGCGTCACGCCGACGGTCAACAGCAAGGTCTACGCGTATCGCAATCCGACCATCAATGAGACCGTCGCGCCAGGACAGGTCGTCACCGCGCTCGGTGCATTGCACGTCAACCCGTCCTTCGAGGCGGCGACCGACGGCAACAATTACATCGAAGGCGGCGGCGGCAATGGCACCGTCATCTTCGGCGGCACCGGCCAGAACGACATCATCGGCGGCAACTCCAACCTGTTCAGCCTGACGACGCCGCAGCAGCGGCCGGATTCGGGGAATGTCATCATCTTCGCCGGCGCCGGCACGGAGATTGGCGAAGGCGATTCACAGTCCACCGTGACCATCGGCGGCACCGCGAAGGCGAAGGACACACTCAGCCTGACCATCGGCTGGATCTCGACCGGCACCGGGGCGAGCATGACCGAGACGGTCAGCTACACGGTTCAGGCCAGCGACAACGCCGCCAGCATCGCGCTCGGTCTGCTCGGCGCGGCGCAGAACACCGCGTCGACAGCGGGCGGCATGCTTGCGGCCGCAGGGTTCACCTTCGGGGTGAGCGGCAACGAACTCGTCATCGACAGCACCGACGCCTACACCCTCACGAGTTCCGTCAGCACGGGAGCGACGGAGACGATCAGGATCGCACAGGGCGGCGCGACGGTCGGCACGACGCAGGGCAATGTCCATGCGCGCAACGCCTCGGTGGTCGTCGCCAACAATGGCGACATCTTCGACCTGGTCGGCACGGGCGGGACTGACAGCCACGGCTTCCTGACCTTCAATTACGACTCGGGCATGAACAATTATATCTACATGCCTGGAGAGGATAACGGCGCGACGCCAGCCCTGAACTACTATGGCGGCTCGCAGTTCGTGATCCCGCGGGCGGTCCAGCTGCTCGACTACACCTATGGCGGACCCGACTTCAACGCGACGGCAGCCGCCTCCAATATCGGCGGCACGGCCGAAATCCATGCCGAATCCGGCGATACGCAAATCTACGGTGGCCCGAATCTCGACTATCTGTTCGGCGGGTCGGGCGACGATCTGATCACCGGTGGCTACGGCGGCAAGTGGATTTCGGGCGGCAACGGCGAGACCGGCGAAACGAGCGGCGTGCAGACGATCAACACGACCGGCATTCTCGGCTCCGATGGCCGCCTGGAGATGAGCCGCTACGGCATCGCCGAGCCTCTCTATGGCATCGCAGCGGTCCCGGCTGGCGAAACGCTCAACGAGGTGATCACCAACACGCCCGGCGCCAACCCTATCCTGCAATCGACGATCAATGTCGCCGGCGCGCTGACGGTCACAGCCGACCTGACGCCACTCAACGTCGACCCGCAAGGCGAGTCCGCTTGGACGACGAGTGTGCTAAACGGTACGCCTTTCCAGGCGCAGCATTACGACGACATCATTTATGGCGGGCTCGGCAATGCCTTCATCCATGGCGGCGCGGGCAGCACCGCGATTTCGGGCGTCGAGGCATTGCCGATCTTCTGGAACGATCCGGTTCAGAACCCCTACAACTATTCGATCACAAGCCCGGGCGGCGGCATCCTCGGCTACAATTCGACGACCAACCTGTTCGCAGCTTACAACGAGGCAAATCCGCGGACGCTGATCGGCGGCACGCTCAACGGATTCTTCCTGAACTTCAATCAATACCAGGGCATAGTCGTCTCCGGAGCGACTCCCACCGATCCCGCCTATGCCGGCAACAAGGACCTCTTCGGCGACCTCGGCAACGACTGGATCGTCGGCGGCAACGGCTCAAGCAATCTCTGGGGCGGCTTCGGCAACTCTCTGCTCGACGTCCGGCGCAACCTGACGCTCGACAACGGCCTCAACGACATCACCGACAACAATGCCTCGCCCAATTTCCAGGGTCTCGCTTTTGCCGGAGCCGGAATCAATACGCTGATCGCCGGCGGCGCCTACGACCGGCTGATCGGTTGGACCGGCAACTTCAACACCTTCGTCGTGCCGTTCGCTCCTTGGGGCGAACCCACCGTGACCCGCAGCCCGGCCCCGCACAATCAGCAATACCTGATCAGTTTGGGTGAGGCGGACGGCGCCGACAATCTCTACGCCGATTACAGCGCCGCCACCAATCCCAACGGCAGCGCCAATATCGATCACATCGCCGGCCTCGACCCGACGCGCAACGGCGAGCCCTACGGCGAACTCGGGCTCGTCAACCAGACCGACACATTCTGGAAGCTGCAGCATGGCGCGCCGAACCAGCCGCCGCCCGGCAACATCCCCGGCGGCTCGCGCCTGGTGACCGGTAAGTTTATCGCAGGCTCGACCTCGACGGCTCCGGCTACGCTGACGGCGGTGACCGGAAATCTGTCGATGACGAGCAGCGGCGCCACCGAAACGCCGACAACAGCCGGCGCCAGCACCTTCGCAGCGTTTTCCCCCAACGATTGGCTGCCCAATTATTTCGAGATGACGGCGTCTGTGACACCGGGCGCAGCAGCGAAAGGGGCGCTGTCCAACGGCTATCTGATCTTCAACTATCTCGGCCCGACCAGTTTCGATTATGCTGGCGTCAACGCCACCACCGGCAAGATCGAACTCGGATCCTATAACGGCTCGAGCTGGACCGTGGAGGCCTCGGCAGCAGCGAATATCACGGCCGGAACGACCTACAGCGTGTTCCTGGCGATCAATGGCAATTTAGCCGCCCTGACGGTCATTACCTCCAAGAGTTCAACGACGATCAGTTATACTTACCCCTGGAACGTGGTCGACGGGGTCAATCTCGGACTAAACTACGGCATCGTCGGCACGGGCACCAACAACGCGACCGCGACCTTCAACAACGTCGTCACCCAGGTGCCGATTGCGGCGACCACTTGGACCTACAGCACCTATTTCGGCAGCGGGCCGCTTTATTTCGACGCGCTGACAGGCGGAACTTCGTCGACCAGCGGGACCGGGTTGACCCTTGTTCCGTCAACCGGCGGCTTTGCCATCGAGCCGATCGACCCAGGCCTCGCGCTCACTCCCGCCATGGCGCCCGGATCGTTTGCGTTCCAGGTCGGTTCAAACGTGGACATCGCGGCCACGATCAAATTCCTGGGCGGCCGGGCCGGGCTCGTTTTCGACTACACTCCGGGGTCCTTCAACTTCGCCGCGCTGCTCGGCGATACCAAACAAGTGGCGCTCGGCCATTACACGACGGCGGGTGGCTTTGTTATCGATGAGGCGCAGCACCTTTCTTCGATCGGCAACAGCACTGTGCTCGAGATCGTGGCCAATGGCGATCTGGTCAACGTATTGGTCAACGGCACGCAGATGCTGAGCATGACTTATGGCCGGGTCACCACCAGCAACCAGTTCGGCCTGTTGACGTGGACCGGCAGCAATACGTTCGGCGCCCTGACGGTGACGACGAACGATCCCGCTTTCGGCGGGACGACCCAACTTCAAGTGGCGTCCGCGGCGGCACCAACCAACGGCAGCGTTGCGCCGCTGACGCAGGCGGAGCTGGCGCCGATCGTGGCCGAGGCGGATAAGTTGTGGATCGCGGCGCTTGGCCCGAACAATGCAGTGCTCGCTGCACTGACAACGGTGACGATCGAGATCGGCAATCTGCCGGGCCTCGAACTTGGCGCGACCCACGACGGCGTTATCACGATCTCGGCGAACGCTGCTGGATGGGGGTGGTACGTCGACCCGACGCCCGCCAATAACAGTGAATTTTCGACGGCCTTGTCCAGCTTCGCCTTTTTCGCCAATCCGTCGAGCCCGGCTTACGGTCATATGGATCTTCTGTCGACGGTATTGCACGAACTGGGCAACGCCATGGGATTCGCCGAAGATACGGGTCAGGACGTGACGGGCAAGGTGCTGTCGCCCGGTGAACGCCTACTCCCGGGGACCTTCGACGCGGCGCCCGTGACGGTCGCGCCGAGCGCCTATTCGCCCTGGACGGCGATCCGCGGCTCGGATGCGGGCGATGCGCCGTCCTCACGTCCGGGGGGGGCGCCGTCGATCGACTGGTCGCCCGCGTATCCTCACGTCGCCGACGGCCGCAACATGGCCCGGGGAGACAGCGTGCCAACCTGGCTCGTGGATCTCCTGAACCAATCAGATCATGATACCTTGTTCAAGAAACCAAACGCGAGCATGTCGTTCCGGACAAGTGATGGTCCGCACTGAACGGCGCGGCAAGCCGCGCCGTTCAGTGCGGCCGGCAGCACCGGAGTTATAGCGTAGAGTTGCAACCGGAGGTGAGTTTCTGATGTCGACGCAGCTGCTTATATATAAAACTGCTGTTCCAGTTTCGAGGGCCCGGCACGGCGATTGCTTTATCGATGGCGGCGTGGACTATAGATTCAGCGGCGAAGTCAATTCTGTTCCGCTGATGGCCGTCGAGTTCCCGCAGGCGGCTGCTGAATATGCAATCGTGTTCGCCGGCAACGAGACCGAGGTGATGCCGACCGCGATCCTGGGCGTTCGGGGATCGGAAAACCTTTACCTCGGTGACGACAGCCAATGGAAAGCGAAATACATCCCCGCTTTCGTGCGGAGATACCCATTCGTATTTTCCCGTGAGGGAGATCGATTCCTGTTGTGCGTGGACGAGGAATTTGCTGGCTTCAACCGCGAGGGACGAGGACAGCGCCTTTTCGGCGATAACGGCACGCCTACGCCCTTTGTCAATAATGTGCTCAAATTCCTTCAGGAGTATCAGGCGCAGTTTCTGCGTACGCAGCGGTTCTGCCGGCGCATAAGGGACTTGGGTCTGCTGGAGCCCATGCAGGCGCAGGTGACGATGGGAAGCGGCCCGCGCCTTTCGCTTGGCGGCTTTTCGGCTGTGAGCCGGGACAGACTGAAAGCCCTGCCTGGCGAAACGCTCAGTGAACTGGCGAAGTCCGACGAACTGGAGCTTCTCTATCTTCATTTGCAGTCGATGCGGAACTTCGAAGGTCTGCGCGACCGACTTGAGCATTGCTTGCAGGAGGCAAGAGAAACGCAACTTGAGGACAGCGGCTTGCCGCACGGAACGAACGTTGTGAATTGAACGGGGCGTTCGTATGACCGTCGCGTTTCGTTCGATCGGCTCGGAAGATGGAGTTCGCGCCGAGGCTATCGCTTGGGCGAGATTTTCGTCGGCCAAGAGCGCGGACGAATTCTTTTCGGGCTGGTTGGCAATCCTCTGCTCGCAAATCGATCGGGCGGAGGGCGGTCTGCTGCTTCTCGGGTCCGGCGTCGACGGATCGTTTGCGCCGGCGGCCTTGTGGCCCGACGCCACCCACGATCTTCGCCATCTGGGTTGCGCCGCGCAGCGCGTCCTCGACGGGCGCATCGGCGTTGTTGCAGGCGTCGACGGGCAGTCGGCGCCGACGCGCGATCAACCGGCGCAAATTGGTTATCCAATCGAACTGGCCGGCCAACTCAAAGGCGCAGTTGTTGTGCAGATCGGGGCCAGCCCGGAGTCGAATCTGCAGCGATCGCTGCGGTCGGTGCACTGGGGCTCGGCCTGGCTGGTCGACAGACTGCGCCAGCGGAGTCTCGATGAAACCAAGGAACGCTTGGCCCGAACGGGTCTGGCGATCGACCTCGCCGCCACCGCGCTGAAGCAACGGGGCGTTACGGTATCAGCACTCGCCATCGCCAACGAGCTGACGGTACGCTTGCACTGTGATCGCGTCGCGATCGGGCTGGAGCGTGACGGCGACATTGAGCTCGCAGCGATCTCTCATACCGCCGCCTTCAATCCGAAAATGAGCGTGGTGCAGACGCTATGCGCCGCCATGGAAGAAGTGCTGGATCTGGACGCAGCGATTGTCCTGCCGTCCCTGGACGACGCGCCGCCGGGGGCTGCGGCGCACGCTGAACTTGCGCGCGACCAACACGATATCGGCGTTTGTTCGGTCCCGCTGCGTGACGAGCACCGCGTGATCGGCGTTCTGACCGCAGAGAGAACGAAAGGAAGCCCGTTCGACCAGGAGGCGACGGAGATCCTGGAAGCGGCGTCGACGCTGCTGGCGCCGATCATTGCCCTCAAAATGCAGAACGAGCGCGGGATTCTGCACCGCACGCGCGACGCGTTTTTCCGCCAATTCGAACGTCTGTTCGGACCGGGCCATGCGGGCCTGAAGCTGATCGCCTTGACGGCGACGGCCGTGGTCCTGTTTTTCAGCCTTTTCACAACCACCTATCGCGTTTCCTCCCGCGCGGTCGTCGAAGGGCTCGTGCAGCGTGCGGCCGTCGCGCCGTTCGACGGCCACATCGCGGACAGCGAGGCGCGGGCTGGGGACGTCGTGCGCGCCGGCCAGGTCCTGTGCCGGCTGGACGACCGCGATCTCAAACTCGAGCTGACCCGCCTCTTGTCTGATCGCGATCAGGCGATGGGCAAGCATCGGCAGGCGCAATCTTTGCAGGACCGCGGCGCCATGGCGATCCTGGTAGCCCAGATCAAGGAACTCGACGCCCAGATAGAGTTGCTCCAGTATCGTCTCGCCCGCGCGACGCTGGTCGCGCCTTTCGATGGCGTGGTCGTATTCGGTGACCTGAGTCAATTGCTGGATACGCCGGTCGAACAGGGTAAGCTGTTATTCCAGATCGCGCCGCTGGACGCCTATCGCGTGATCCTGGAAGTTGACGAACGCGACATCTCGGCGCTGAAGCAACATCAGGGCGGCGATCTGATGTTGTCCGCGCTACCCGGGCAGCGCCTGCCCCTCGAAGTGCAGCAGATAACTCCCATGACGACGACACAGGAAGGCCTGAACTTCTTTCGCGTCGAGGCCAGTCTGCGCGGTCCGACCGACCATCTGCGCCCGGGAATGGAAGGGGTAGGCAAAATCGAAGTCGGACAAAGGCGACTTTTCTGGATCTGGACGCACAGCCTGTTCGACTGGCTACGGATGTGGGCCTGGAAGGTAATGCCGTGAACGGGCCGATCCTGAGTAACCTCTGGTATCGAGTCGCCGATTTGAAACCGCGGTTGCGCGCGCACGCCGTCATGTATCGTCATCGCTATCGTGACCGCGTCTGGCACCTGCTGCAGGATCCGGCGTCCGGCCGCGTGCATCGCTTCACGCCCTCGGCGCGCTTGATCATCGGCCTGATGGACGGTCAGCGGACCGTGGCCAATCTATGGGATATCGCCAATCGCCGTCTCGGCGACAGCGCCCCGACCCAGGACGAAATGATTCAGCTCCTGAGCCAATTGCACGCGACCGACCTGCTGCAGAGCGACGTGACGCCCGATGTGGCCGAGATTTTCGATCGCGGCGAGAGGGAGGGGCGCGCGCGTCAACGCCAGGCCCTTGGCAATCCGATGGCGATCCGCCTCGGATTGTGGGACCCGGATCGGTTCCTTAACCGTTGGCCAGGGCTCATCCAGTTCGTCTGGAGCCGGTGGGGCGCACTTTTGTGGCTGGCGGCCGTGCTGCCGGTGCTGGCGCTGGTTCCCCTGCACTGGCCCGAACTCAGTCATAACTTCGCGGATCGCGTGTTGGCGGTCGATAACTTGTTTGTTCTTTATCTGGTCTTTCCAGTGCTGAAGGCGCTCCATGAAATGGGGCACGCGACCGCCATCAAGGCAGGCGGCGGCGAAGTGCACGAAATGGGCATCATCCTGCTCGTGCTGCTGCCCGTGCCGTTCGTCGAGGCGTCGGCCGCAAGCACGTTCAAATCAAGGTATCGCCGCGCCATGGTCGGGGCGGCTGGCATGGCGGTGGAAGTCTTCATCGCCGCGCTGGCGTTCTATCTTTGGTTGATTGTCGAACCGGGGCTGGTGCGGGCCGTTCTGTTCAACATCATGGTGATCGCGGGCGTGTCGACCCTGTTGTTCAACGGCAATCCTCTGTTGCGCTATGACGCCTATTATATTTTGAGCGATCTGGTTGAGATTCCAAATCTCTCCACTCGCGCGACCCGGTACTGGCTGTATTTTGCTGAGCACTATCTGCTTGGTCTGAGTGAACTGGAGCCGCCGGACGCGACGCGTTCAGAAAAGGCATGGTTCCTATTCTTTGGTGCGGCATCCACGGTCTATCGGATCATCGTCACCGTCGTGATCACCTTGTTCATCGCGACAAGATTTTTCTTCATCGGAGTCGTGCTCGCGCTTTGGGCTGTGGCCGCGATGGCGATCGTTCCCATAGTGAGGGGCGTGCTCTACCTGAGCCGAAGCCAAAGGCTGCAAAGGAGCCGTAACCGCGCGGTCGCGGTGGTGGCGGGCGCCGTGACGGCTATTTCGGCCTTCGTCTTTTTTGTGCCCCTGCCTTCCCATACCGAGGTCGAGGGCGTGGTCTGGCTGCCGGAGCAATCGTTTGTTCGTGCCGAAGCGAATGGGCTGCTCGTGCAGTTTCTCGCGGAGCCTGGCAGTCGCGTGGCGGCCGGCGACAAGCTGGCTCGCTTCGACGACCGCGCCTTGGCTTCGCAGTTTGATTTTGGCGCAGGCCGTGTGGAAGAGCTGGAGGCAGTCGCCGCGGTCGAGGCGGTTACCGACCGGGCCCGCGCCGAGCTCGCGCTCCAGCGGCTGCAACACCAGCGTCAGGATCTCGCGATCGTCGCGGGCAAAATGGCGAATCTGACGGTGACGGCGAAGACCGCAGGCGAGTTTGTCGTTCCGCAAAAGGATGACCTGATCGGCCGCTATTTCCGCAAGGGCGAGTTGGTGGGCCACGTTATCGGCGACGTCGAGCCGCTCATCCGCACCGTGGTGCCGCAAGACGCGATCAACCGAGTTCGTATCGACACCGACCGCATCCGCGTGCGAATGGTGGATGATCCAGGGTCCGCATGGGATGGCCGAATCGTTCGCGCCGTTCCCGGTGGCGACGAATTGCTTCCAAGCCGCGCCCTTGCGTTCGAGGGCGGCGGCGAAATCGCCACCGATCCGAGGGAAACCAAGGGCGCAAAGGCCATGGGGCGAATGTTCCAGTTCGACGTCGCGTTGGTCGGCGGGACGAAAATCAGCCACTTTGGTCAGCGGGCGCTTATTCGTTTCGAACATGAGGAGGAGACGTTGTCGACGCAATTCTATCGGGTGATCCGCCTGCTGTTCCTGACGAGGTTCAGTGCCTAGCGCCTCGCTTCTGCTCGCGCCCGAGGAACTCGCTCCGGGCCGCCCTTATGCCGAGCGCGCCGAACGTGTGCCCGGCCAGCACGATATTGCGGCGGAGTTCCTGCTGGCGAACGTGGTTCGGCCGTTGCGACGCGTCTTTTGGAATCCCGCTCGATCCTTGCGGCGGATCGTCGCGGAGAGCGATCGACATGTGGCGAATTTCCGGCTTGCGAGCGACGAGGCACTGGCGGCCAGGGCCGCTGCGATGCGCCCGCTCTTTCGGCGGCGGGGGTTCGCCGCCCCGCTGGCCGGCGAGTGTTTCGCAATCGTCGGCGAGGCGGCGTCGCGCACGCTCGGCGTCCGGCATTTTCCCAGCCAGATGATGGCGGGATGGGCCCTGCTGTTGGGGCGGCTGGTTGAGATGGAGACCGGGGAGGGCAAGACGCTCGCGGCGACGCTTCCCGCCTGCGCTGCGGCGCTGGCGGGCGTGCCTGTTCATGTGATTACGGTAAATGATTATCTGGCCCAACGCGACGCCGCGGCGATGGAGCCGCTCTACCGATTCTTCGGATTGAGCGTGGGCACCGTGACACAGGGTTTGACCCGGCACGAGAAGCGCGAGGCCTATCGACGTTCCATTGTCTATTGCACGAACAAGGAGCTCGCCTTCGATTATCTGCGCGACGGGGTCACGCGCTCGGGCCGGCGCAGTCGACTGCATTTCAGTTTGGACCGGCTGCGCGGAGAGGCCTCAGCGGACGACGCGCCGGTCCTGCGCGGCTTGCATTTTGCGATCGTCGACGAAGCGGACAGCGTCTTCATCGACGAGGCGAGGACGCCGCTGATCCTGGCGACCGACGCGGGCGACAAAGAAGAGGCTGAGGTGCTGCGACAGGCGCTGACGCTGGCTGCCCAGCTTGAAGAGGGCGTGGATTTTATTATCGATCTGGCTGTGCGCGACTGCGCCTTGACCGGCGCAGGATGCAAGAGACTGGCCAGCGCGACCCGGGATTTCGAAGGCGTCTGGCGGTCGGCGCGCGAGCGTGAGGAGCGCGTGACGCACGCGCTCACAGCGATGCGCCTGTTCCACAGGGATCAACACTACGTGCTCGCGGACGGCAAGGTTCAGATCGTCGACGAATACACGGGCCGCGTGCTGGCCGATCGATCCTGGGAGCGCGGGCTGCACCAGATGATCGAGATCAAAGAGAATTGCGAGCCGACGCAACGCCGCGAGACACTCGCGCGCCTGACCTATCAACGCCTGTTTCGCCGCTATGTCCGACTTTCCGGCATGACCGGTACGGCCCGCGAAGTCGCGCGGGAGATCAGATCCGTCTATGGGCTTGACGTCGTTCGCGTGCCGCTGAACCGGCCCTCGCAACGCCGCTATGTGCCTCCGCGGCTCTGCGCGACGAAGGCCGAGAAATGGCGCGAAGTCGCGGAATGCGTCGCGGGTCTTGTTCGCGATCAATCGATCCCTGTCCTGATAGGAACGCGGTCGGTTCTAGCCTCCGAGGAGGTTAGCGCACTCTTGCGCGAGCGGGGAATCGACCACGCTTTGCTGAATGCCAAGCAGGACGAGGCCGAGGCGGCGATCGTGGCATCGGCGGGCGCCGCCGGGCGCGTAACGGTGGCGACCAACATGGCGGGGCGCGGCACCGACATAAGGTTGTGCGACGGGGTGTCGCAGCTTGGCGGTCTGCAGGTAGTCCTGACCGAATATCACGATTCGGCTCGCATCGACCGGCAACTGTACGGCCGCTGCGCACGCCAGGGAGATCCCGGCGGATGCCACACCATCGTGTCCTTGGAGGACGACCTGTTTGTCAGCAATTCGCCCTGGCTTGTCGGGGGGGCGCTCCGCTTTCTCAGCGCGGACGGATTGCGCTGGCCGTTCGTTCTTCGCCTGCTCAAGCTGCGCTCCCAAGCCGTCGCGGAAGCGCGCAACTCGCAGCAGCGGATGACCAACCTTCGGCGGGATCGGCGCCTGGAGCAGATGCTGGCGTTTTCGGGGCCCAGCGAATGATTTCGGACGGGTTAGCGAATCTCGTCCGGACGCAATGTGACCGCACTGACCTCGGCCGTCTTAAAGAGTGAATTCGATCGGTCGATGCCGTTTCGTGGGAAATAGAAGACAAGCTACGCGCTAAGGATCGCCTCGGGGAATTTGATCTGGAATTTATCAGTTTGGGGCAGCGGCATATTAAACGGAATGATGAGCGCCATGACCTGAAGAAGCAACTGGATGTGCAATTAAACTCTGATATTGTCGGGGCACAGAGCCATAAAAAAGTTTGCTCACTTCTCTCGCTATGAAATGGATTTTTCGGAAACGCGTTGATTGTGCGCGAGGCCTTTGACGGGCTGCGTACCAAAAAGCGTCGGACGGCCGGATGTCTGACGTCAGGACTGGACCGAGGAATGTCGTTGCGCCAACAAAACTGCGATTTTTCAGTCTAGAGTGCGCCAAGGCGCCGTGGAGTCAGATCAAATGGCCGACCTGACGTTCAAAAAATGTCTGGATCATTATCGAAATCAGATTTTTTTTTTGAAATGCAAAAGCTAGCGCTGTGGGTCGCGTCAATCGGCGCGGTGCTGTCAGTCGTGTTCGTGGGTATGGCTCGTGCGGGTGTCCTGGCGGACGCGTCTACGTGCCTGGTCAAGCCGAAACAGGTTGTCCAACTCGGAAGCTCCGTATTTGGCGTGCTGGCGGAACTGACGGTCGACCGTTCGGATCCGGTCGTCAAGGGGCAGGTCATCGGCAAGCTCGATACGAGCGTCGAAGAAGCGCAACTCGCGCTAGACACTTATCGCGCGCAGAATACGGCAGCGCTCCGCTCCGCGAAGGCGGATATGGAGTGGAACGAACGCGAACTGGCGCGGCGGCAGAAGCTCGCAAGCAACATGTTCTCGCGCTTGAACGACGTCGATGAAGCCGCCACCAAGGTCGCACAGGACAAGATCGCGATCGACAAGGCCGAGGACGATCAGAAAATCGCCAAGCTGGAAGCGGCCCGCTCGCAGGCCCAATATAACCTCAGACTCATTCGCAGCCCGTTTAATGGCATCGTTTCAGAGGTCAAATTGCAACCGGGTGAGTTCATCTACGAGACGACCCCGATCGTCACTCTCGCGCAGGTGGATCCGCTAACGGTCGACCTGGTCATCCCCGGCAAGCGTTACGGGTCGGTGAAGCTCGGCCAGATGGCTGAACTTTACCTGTTGCCGCCCGCCGACAAGGTCGTTCAGGCTCGAATCGACGTCGTCGACCCCCTGATCGATCCCGCGAGCGATACCTTCCGGGTGCGCCTCACATTGCCCAATCCCGACTACGCAATTCCGGCCGGGATACGCTGCACCGCCAACTTGCCGGACGCGCCCCATGAATGACGCCGGCGAGCAAGCGACCCGAATTAGTCTGGGGTCGTTCCGGACGGCGAGACGTTGTGAGCGCGCTCGTCGCGGCTCGGGCCGCCGAACAATGCGTCGTTGTCGACTTTGGCGAGCGCCTTCATCGCGGCGTCCAAGGTGAGGAAGTGAGTGTTGTCTTGCTGCGCCGGATGAAGTTGCGGCGGCTTTGTCACGCCGACGCGATCTTGCCGTGTCTTCGACTTTACCAACTGGAAATCCTCCGGATTTCTTCTAACGGACCGCGCCTTCGCACAGCTGGGGACAACCACCAACAATCATTCAGCCGTCGTCTCGCGCTTGGCGACGGTAATGAGCCCCTTCGCGATCGCGCCATGCACACGCCCGCAGGAACGAATATCATCTCCGCTCTCGATCTGCGTTCGCATAGCATCCGGATCGCTACCAACTGGCGCAAAGACGCGACCTCCATCGGCCAGGTCAACGGCCACCATTCCCTGAGGCGGACGTACGAGGCTGCGCAGAACCTGCGTCTCGGCTGCGTTGTCGGCAAGCACGACGTGGGCGAGTTTCGCGCGCTTCTTTTGCCCGATGCCAAATTGTACACGCCAGCGGAACAGCAGAACAGCAGCCCGGTGACGATCCCGTGCTTGCGGGCAACGGCAGATACCTTGGCGCCCGGCTGCTCGGTTTCCCTTGCGATCGCGAGCTTCTCCTCGTCGCTGAAGAAGCGCCGGATGGGGGCGGCGGGCGCCGTCGGATCGCCGATTTCTGCGGCTGTCAAGCTCCTTTCGGGAGTTGAGTTCCTGGCACCAGTGCTAACGGCCGGACGGGCGGAGGAGTGAAGATGCGCGCGGTAGTCAATTGCGACCTCGCCGCTATCCAGTCGGTCACCCCATTTACGCCACGAATACGGCGACAGCTGCATCGCAGCGGCGTAGGACGGACGTTCATTCCGCTCCAATTCATCGCCTCTACATGCATCGCCCAGAACGCTTGTGTCGCGCGGTTGCGGATGTCCGTGCTGACGGAAAACCGTTGCTGATTCCGCTTTCGCAGCGCTTTTGTTCGCTCATCCCGGTGCTTCTCGCGGCGCAATTCCGTCTGATATTCCGTGAATTTACGCGCAGTGTCATCGCCGGCAAGCTGCTTCAGCGCTTCAGCCAACGCCGAAACGTGTTCTCGGTGAGACGCTGCTGACGACAATGTTTGCGGAGCCCCAGACCGCTTCGGCGCCGCGCTTCGACGTGCAGCGAAGACTAACGGCTGGGGCGGGCGATCCCTTATCGCGCGATAACGCATTGGTCGGGTTTGGAGTGCGGCGTCGGCCAATATCCGCGCGACTCGACGCTAGAACCAAAAATGCCGTGGGCAATTGCAATTCCGAACTAGCCCTAACGGGCACACGCATCGCGCAGGCCGCCGCAGCGATGTCACTTCTGCTCGACGCCCTCGATCTCGATCCCGATTGCGCGGAAGCTGGCGTATTTGTTGCCAACGTCTGCCTCAGGCTGCGTGAATCTCGACGCGGGAACCCGTTCCGGAAGACGTACTTTGAAACGTGGCTCGTCTCAGCTCGTTACTTGCTACATGGGAAAGAAGCTGAAGCAGCCGTCAGAAGACGATCCGAAAAAGGATAAGCCGTCGCGCACCGATCAGGCTCGGCAAGTCGCCGAGGAATACGCGGACGACCTGCGGGAGACCATCAAGGAACTCCGCAGCTTGCTGAATTGAGGCAGCCTCTGTTTGTCGGCCCGTTTTGTTGTGATGTAACAGCCGATTTTGCTTCTTGCCGACCGATTGAGTGTTACAGTTCCACTTGGCGCTTGCCACCTGCCGCCAAAGCCGCGCAAGCGCCATTTGGTTAGAGACTTTCATCTCTTACCGGCCCCTGTCCGATCCAGCCCCGGACGGGGGCTTTTAATTGGTGGCCTGTTTTGATTCCGCGAGTGGCCTATTTCGACCAGTACCGAAACGTGGGGCCACGGCCGGCAGGGGGCGCTAGACTAGGCGGTGAAAAACACCGATCCTGCCGCGCGTGCGTTCCGCTTCGATACACGGAAAAGTACTGGCGGTTTGCACCGCACACAGGGAAAACCCCGCTTTGGGGAAGCGGGGCTTTCTGGGTTGGGCTGAAGCGGGGGTGGTTGGGGGACCTTGGCGCTTCAATTATCTGTCGGCAGATTTAGTGAAAGGTTCAAAAGAAAAGCCGTCCGAGCCGTGGGCTGCCCCGATACCCTTGTTGAAGTTGATCACCTCGCTCCAGTAGAGCCGAGTGTCGACCCAGCGACCCTGCCGCAGCCGGTGCACGCGAGATGCGTCGAGATGTCGTACCAGTCCCAATCGGGCAGGGCGGCAAGCTTCAGCCAGCCGCTGTGGTGGACGGCGAGCGCAAGCGTCAATCGCCTTCCTTATCAAGCGTGTTGCGAACCGGAGATATACGGCTGAGGTAATTGAATGGATCGACCGACATCTATCGGCACAGTAGCAGATACATACCAACGTTATCCATTGGTCTCCTGTTCTCTGATCTGGACCAAGTCGAATAATGCATATCGCACAGCGCTGCAGCTTGTCGAAGCGAATAGTCACAGGCCTCGCGGGCCTTCCTAAGGTCTCGACCAAATTGCTTCCAATTAATCTTCATGGGAAACCGCATCCAGGGCAAATGGTAGCTTGCGTCGAATGACGGCGAGTTATTGCAAATCGCGGAGGTGAAGGTCTGACGTCATTCGCGGCCTCTCCGAAAGAGTCTCTTCGTGGCCTCGATGGCTTCAAGCAGGACGGGCGAAAGCACGAAAAATGCACCGAGCCCGATTGCCATGATGAGGTGGCGGAGCGAGATCTTTTCCTCATCCTCAAACGGATAAGCATTTTTGTCGATCGGGACGGGGGCGAGTTCACTGGCGCCCAGGGCGGTCGACCTCGAGCGCGGCTTGCGCGGCGGGATCATGATGACCACGAACAGGACATCCAGCAGCAGCCAAATTCCGAGGCAGACCAACAAGATTTGCAAACAGACACCTTTGATAAAATAATAGAAATTTGAATATTCTGAAAGGAAAGCGCAACGTCCGGGCGAGGGCAAGGGTGGAGGGCCCCGCAAGATAATGGGGCCTCGCCGCACGTCGTGGGTATGGAAAAGGCGGTGACCAGGCGCTTGCGCGAGGGGATCTGCCCATTTCCGCCTGGACTGCCTCTTGTCAGGTGCTCCACCGCGCTGACGGCGAACGGTAGCAGCCGAGCGATTTAATTGTTTGGGTTTGAGCGCTCTCCGCTTCATTGTCGCGGTTCGCTTCTTCTTTAATGTCAGTATTCGCTCTTCTGGTCTTTTGTCGCTCACCTACCGGCCCCGTTCGAAAAGGACGTTCATTTCAGTACCGCGGAATCCGTGTGCCGCTAGCACCGGTGCACGGGTTCACTGATGGATAGAATTTAGGGCGGGGGGGCTTACTGGGTGAGGAGCCTGTAGATGTCGGCAAGGTGCGCGCGTTTGCCGCGTTTTCATCGGCTTTTGCTTTGGCCCTTACTTTTGCAGTGATTACCACCTCTAGGCATATCAGCGTTTCTCACGCGGCGGCGGTATCCCGGACAATCTAAGCCCGCAAATCAGCTCCAGCGAATACCGATAAAATCGCCATCTCGCCAGACGAGACGGCACGTGCGGGCCGTCCGGAAGTTGTCGAACGACAGTTCGAAATCCGTAGGCATAGCGCCGATACCATGAAGGCGAATGCTTGCGCCGCGACCGCTCGCGTCGCGGACCGTGCACGAGAGTATGCTGTCCGATCCCACAAAGAACAGTGCTGCGCCACGATCAATTCGCGTCCGGCGGACCGATCGTCGTTCCGGCCTTGAGCGCAGTATGATTTCTTCGATCGAAAACATCGATATCACCTTCAAATGACGAGAGGCATTTGTAAATCCAGCGTCGCCCGTTGAACCTGCGCCAGACACGGCCCCAGACTAGCCATCCTGTGATCGTGCGCCTGGGCATGAGTACCGTCCACACATGCCAGCACTTGGCCCAAGCTGTTTTCGATGTCGAACTATGCACCCGCTCTAAATCCCCTAAGTGGAATTAGGTAAAAAGCCGCGGTCTCGGGTCGCGCCTCTGCGCGCGAGTTCTAGCGAGTTAACTTTGCGCGGACTACCCGTCGGCGCTGTGGACGTAATGCATGACCGTTGGGTTCCAGGCTATCGCATTCAGCTTCACGACGAGCTGTCGTAACTCGAGCTCCTCGCTGTATCGAATATTCAAGCTACGATCGTCTTACTCGCGCTTTGATCTGCCATTTTTTGTCATCTACTTCGGCTGAAAGTACGTGAACGGCTCTCGCTCTATTTGGCGAGATCGCCGCACCGTTGGCGATCCCTGGCCGCGCCGGCTCGGGTAGTGAATGGGGATTATCCCGGCACGATTGCAGGCGAGCATGCGGCGTTGCGTGGCTAAAGTCGTATGCCATCAATCTGGTGTTGCATTGAGACTGAACGCGGAAACCGCGCAACCCGTTTAACTCCTTCATCTCCCGATCAGATCGTCGGCTCGGCTGCGAGCGCGAGCAACACCGCGACAAATGCCGCAAGTGTTGTAACCGCAACATGGAACGCATCGTCTAGCTGCGCAATCGTCGCTGTTTCCTGGATTTGATCGGTTTGCAATCGTCGCCGGAGCCAGAAACAAAAGACCGCCGACGGCGGTCTCTCCGTTAAAATATTCAGTAGACTCAGATCCAGCGGAATGTTGCGTCTCTGCGCCTGTAGCTCATAAATCCTAATCCGGCAAATCCGATGACAATCATCGCCCAGGTGGCCGGCTCCGGAACCGACGAAGCGAGAGACGCTACCTGGATCACATCCACACCGCCTTGCGCGTTCGCGAAGGTAGCGCCGACCGTGAACACTTCATTGCCGGGATTGGTCGCGATAAGATTATTCAATTCTGTCTGCTCCGCGGGCGTGAGCCCGAATACCAATCCGGAGCCGCCGACGCCGCCCGCGACCTGGTCCAGCGTTTGGCCGGCGGCGGTGGAGAACTGTCCCAGAAGCGTCCCGCCCGCACTATAGGCGTTCAACGTGATCGCATTTGCAAGGTTGGCATTGCTCGCCAGTGGACTTAGGGCTGTCGTAACCGAAGGCGGATTTTCCGATCCTGGCTCCGATAGGTTCACCACTAGTGCGAGTTGGCTGGCGCTGGTGATGCCCAAACTCGCGAATGTGAATGTGCTCGATTGGGACGCTCCGGATTTTGCGTCTCCGAAGACTGTCCCATTGAACAGGACACCTCCGCTTTCGGTCGTCGAACTCCCTGGCGATTGCAGGGTAAGCGCGGTCAAGGTTGAACCGATACCTTGGCCCGTGAGGTGCACCTGGGTCAGTTCGACCAGATCCGCCCTGGCGGGCGAGCTTAGCATTCCTACCGCCGCCAGCACGACGCCGACAGCAGATGCGCGAGATAGAAGCATGGTGGACTCTCCATAACTTAGCATCGCCCCCAGTGCCTTCGGCAAGTAGTAGAAGGCGTCCATGTTCCTCCACATTTATGGCAATATGAAAAATATTTAATCAGACATTTCGCTTTAACCGTAAATACTAACACATGTTAATCTCGGTTCCACTTTTACCGGCTTGGACTTGTACGGGATGCGCCCCAAGCCGTGGAGCGAGGATTCGGATTCGACCGGTGGTGAGACCCGCCGAGAGTGCCGCACGAGGCATCTAGGTGTGCCTCATTGCCGCGCGTTTCCTAGAGATGCTGATCAAGAGGTGGTGAGGAGTCCCGGCTAGTCTAGCTAGAGCAGATTCTGATCAGGCGCGATCATAGCCAGCTGGCGGCGAAGAAGTTCAGACAGTCTTGGGCAGTGAGGGCAGCAATGGCGGCGGCGATCGCATTGACCAAGGTCTCGATTGATCTGGCCGCGGCCTTTCGAAGGGCGGCTTTGAGCTTGGCGAAGGCCATGATTCGGGCGAGCTTGCGCCCCTAGGTTGCGTTACGTTAGTATCGCTCCGAGGAGCAGGGGATGACAAGCGAGCTTGAACGAGCCGTACGATTGGCTGACGAGCGGGCGCCAATGCTGTGCCGGTTGCGTCGCGTCGAGGAGTGGCGCAGGGCACCCTTCCAGCGCCTCATGGGATGGGCCGGACCGTGACAAAGCCATCAAGGCCGCACGGCTTTATCTCGAAGTCGGTACGCGCCGGATGACCGTGGAGCGGGGGTTGACCTGACGCTGAGGGCGGCGTGTCTTACTGCACGCCATTTCGAGTAGGTACTACTGCGATTGCACTGTTGACTTTGACCGCAGTTATTGCGCTGCATCTGCCGGTTTTCGCTATCGTTCGAAGCTGTCCGGACACGAAGCGACAAGATTGAAGGAACGGCAGAGCGCCTCGCTCATGCCAGTATCTTTTAGAACGCGAGAGACGTTTGCCCAGGGCCTTCTGCTGTGGCGAAACCCGAGATTGAAACGCCAAGCAGCCTGACCGCCTTCTTCATCGGGAAGAGTGCTTTCAGGAGTTCAACTGATACGGATTCGAGCTCGTCGCGGCTGTCGACGGCGCCAGTCAGTGTCCGACTCCGTGAGATCAGTTCGAAGTCGGCGAACTTCACCTTGAGCGTGACGGTCCGGCAGCGTGTGCCCTTGCCCTCGCAGTGCAACCAGACTTTGTCGATCAGTGGCTGCAACTCTGAGAGCATGGGTTCGAACTCGGTGAGGTCGTTCATGAAGGTGTTCTCGGCGCCGACCGATTTCCGGATCCGGTTGGCACGGACCTCGCGGTCGTCGACGCCCCTCGACACCCAATAGTAATACGTGCCGGCCTTGCCGAAGTTCGCCCGCATGAACTCGAGTGTCTGGTTACGCATGTGGAGACCTGTGTGGAGCCCAAGCGAGTTCATCTTCGCGCTCGTCGCCGGTCCGATGCCATGGAATTTACCGACAGGCAGCGTCTCGACGAAGGGCGGCCCCATCTCCGGCGTGATGACGTACTGGCCATTCGGCTTGCGGTGGTCGGAGGCGAGCTTGGCCAGAAACTTGTTGTAGGAGATGCCGGCGGAGGCGTTGAGACCGGTCTCTTGCTTGATTTTGGCGCGGATCGCTAGCGCGACATCGCGCGCCAGCGCAATCCCTTGCAGATTTTCGGTGACATCTAGATAGGCCTCATCCAGTGACAGCGGCTCGATGATGGCCGTGTGCTCGGCGAAGATTTCGCGGATCTGCTGGGAGATCGCCTTGTAGACCTCGAAGCGGGGCTTCACGAAAATCAGGTCCCGACATTGACGCTTCGCCGTCACTGACGACATCGCCGATCGGACGCCGAACTTGCGGGCCTCGTAGCTTGCGGCCGCCACGACGCCGCGCTCGCGCGACCCACCGACGGCGACCGGCTTGCCGCGGAGGTCCGGATTGTCCCGTTGCTCGACGGACGCATAGAATGCATCCATGTCGACGTGGATGATCTTGCGCTGTCGGGATGGGGCCGTCCCTTGATCGTCGTCTTCGTCGGTCACGCCGCCGACCCGGCCGGATCTTCCTTGGCGCCGCGGGCGACGATCCGGAGCAACCCATCCGGAAGCGGCCGCTGCAGCTTCAGGGCCTCGTCCGGAGGGCCGGTCAGCCAGGTCTCGATTTCGGCTGGCGTCGTCAGGATAACCGGCATCGCCTGCGGATGGATGACGCGGACTTCGGTGTTCGCCTCCGTCGTGAGAAAGGCGAAGATGTCATTGGTGGTCTCGCCTTCCTTCACTTTCCGGACGGACGTCCATTTGGTCCAGAGGCCGGCGAAGCAGGCGAGGGGACGGCTCTCGTCGCGGGCGAACCAGACGTCGCCGCCCTCGGCCTTGTTGAACTCGCTGAAGGAGTTGAACGGCACCACGCAGCGGTGTTCCACGCCCAGCCATCGCGTCCAGTGCTTGCTCTTCACGTTACGGATGTTCGTCGTCCCGCCATCCGGCTCCATCCGGAGCAATTGCTTGAAGTCGATAGGCTTGCCCTTGGCCTCGAGTTTCGCGGCGCGCTTCTTGGTCGCCTGCATCAGGGCCTGCTGCGATGATGGCATCCCCCACCGCGCGGTGGCGAGCTCGCGGCCATCGGCGCCGTTGCGCACGATCGGCGCCTTGTGGTCGGGAAAGACACCTGGCATGGGTGCCAGATTGCCGGCGTATCGATTTACCAAGCGAAACAGCGCCATGATGGCCGCCTGATTGGTGGTGATCGAATAGAGATTGCAGATGTGGACGGCCCCCCACTTGTCAGGATTGTAGCAGACTTCTGGCCAGATCGCTTGCTATCAGATGTCCGGCCTGTTTGCGCGGGCAAAGCCCGCTGGCCGAGATGGTGTTCGCTACGCACGTTCCAAGCACATGGGCGACATTCTTGGTGCCAGTGTAACCTTCGGAAGCTCGCGCGTATCGACCGATCGGTCCTTCCATCTACTGCGTCCTGCAAGTTCATGGGCAATCCGCCGAGCAACCTTGCTCGCGGGCCGATTTCAGATCAAGTCGGCATGGCGGCTACCGGCTGCTTGTACACGCCACCCGAAATCATCAAGCGCCAAGCGATGCGGGCAAACTTGTTGGCCAAGGCCACCGCGACCAGCTTCGGCGGCTTTCGCTCCAGCAGCGCGGCGAGCCATGGTGTGGGCTTATGACGACCCTTTCGGACATGCCTCAGCAGCGCAGTTGCACCGACGATCAACGTCGATCGCAGTACAGAATCTCCAGCCTTTGTGATGCCGCCGAGTCTTTGCCGGCCGCCAGTTGAATGGTCCTTTGGGCGTCAGTCCGAGCCATGCCGCAAAGTCGCGACCCGATCTGAACGTCTCGGGCGGCGGTGCCTTCATGCTGAGCATCGACGACCCAATCGGACCGACGCCGGGAATTGTCGCTATACGCCTGCTGATGTCATCCTCGCGATGCCACTTCATCAGCTTAGCCTCGATCTTTGCTAGGCGAGCTTGGACCGCGGCATACTCGTCCGCCTGAAGGCGGAAGAGATCCCGCGCCATTTCCGGCAGGCTATCGTCTTCGAGCACGCGTTTGATGAGTGCCGCCACGTTCTGCCGGCCGGCGGGGCCGACGATACCAAACTCAGCGGCATAACTCCTGAAAGCGTTGGAGAGCTGCGACTTCACGCTGACCAGGCGTTCCCGCACGGTCATCAACATGCAGGCCGCTTGCCGTTCCTTTGATTTCACCGGTACGAACCGCATGCTGGGCCGGGTGACCGCCTCGCAAAGTGCCTCGGCGTCAGCCGCGTCGTTCTTGCCGCGCTTCACGTAGGCCTTCACGTATTGAGGAGGAATTAGCCTTACCTCGTGCCCGAACGATTGGAGCAGGCGCCCCCAATGGTGCGAGCTGCCGCAAGACTCTATGGCGACGAGAACCGGCGGAAGCCGCTCGAAGTAGCGGATCATCTCGGCTCGCCGGAATTGGCGCCGGACAACCACGACCTCATTCTCATCAACACCGTGAAGCTGGAACACCGACTTCGAGGTATCCATGCCGATACGAACGGGAATATTCATCAGACTTTCCTCTCATCTTTCTGTGACGCCAAGAGCGCCATCAAACCGCGGGGATGAGAGGCCGTCCACACCAGCACATGTCAGGGTCCGGTCGGGGATGGCTCGGCTGCCGGGCAAGTTGCAGCAGGGTCGCGGCCGGCCGCCGCCCCACCTTGGCGCACTTCCGGCAGCGGAGCCGGCTGGCGAGATCGTGCACGAACGTGGTCGGAGGATGCTTCATCGCCGCAAGATCGACGTCGCTCGGCGTCTTGCAACGCGCGCACTGGATTTCCAGCCACGGGAAACCGCCATTGACGGCCTGGTCGATGGTGGGCGACGGATCGATCGGTTCGCCGTCGGACCACATCCGCTCGTTCCAGCTTTCGCATAGAAGCCTGTCGGCCTGCTGGATCAGCGCTTCGCCCTTGGCCCGCATCTCGGCCGACTGCGCGGCCAGGATATTGGCCATCGCGCGCGACTTGCCGAGCTCCTTTGACAGAGCCTTGCGATCGCCGCCCGACAGGGGCGTGGGGTGATATTTCGGGGCCATCCGGATATCCAGGCGCAGAGAGATCGGATCGGCAAATCCGCAGCAGACTACGGCGTCTCAAACCCTGGCCAGCATCCGTCTTCTTCGTGTCTGCCGGTGCGCTGCTGGCAGGTGTTGTAGAACAGCCGCTGCGCGACGTCCTTCCAGACCGCGTCGCCGCCATACAATCGGACGGCATCGGCGGTTTGGATTTCCACGGTCCGCTCGCAGCGGCGGCAGGAGACGCGCAGCACGTGGCGCTGAATTTCCGAAAGACGTCGCTGCCGATTCTGGGCCGCGGTCGCGCCGGCGCGAGGGTCTTTGAGGACCGATTCCCAGTATTCGGCGGGCAGGGGCGCATCCGGACCCTCAGCAGTGGCTGGACCCGGCCTGCGGGCGGCTTCAGCGGCCAGTTTTTCCATCTGCTTCGGGGTCGGCATACGCCAGCTCGCGGGTCGGTCGGTCATTCCGAATTAGAACATAAAGAGAACAAAAGTCGAGTCCGCGTCGACTGGCGCCTGAGAAAAATTCCTGTTGTCGGGAAGCCACCCTGTCGGAACCAAGGCCGCCCGTTCGTCTTGAATCCAGAGACTGTATTTGGAGTTCCCCGCTATGGCCCCCCGCGCTAACTGGAAAGGCTTCCTGCGTCTTTCCCTCGTCACCTGCCCGGTAGCGCTCTATCCGGCCACGTCGGAATCGGAAAAAGTCTCCTTCAATCAGCTCAACCGGAAGACCGGCCACCGCATCAAGTACGCCAAGGTGGACGCTGACACCGGCGAGGAGGTCGCCAACGAGGATATCGCCAAGGGCTACAAGGTCGACACCGACACCTTCATCGAGGTCACGAAGGAGGAGCTCGAGAACGTCGCGCTGGAATCGACGCGAACCATCGAGATCGATGAGTTCGTCGACCGCAGCGAGATCGACCCGAGATATCTGATCCGTCCCTACTATTTGGTGCCGGACGGGAAAGTCGGCCACGACGCGTTCGCGGTCATCCGCGAAACCATCCGAGAGCTGAACAAGGTCGCCATCGGACGCGTGGTGCTGACCAACCGTGAGCACATCATCGCCCTCGAGCCCATGGACAAGGGGCTGATGGGAACGCTGCTGCGCTATCCCTACGAAGTCCGTTCCGCGGATGAGTATTTCGACGAGATACAGGACGTCAAAGTCACCAAGGACATGCTCGATCTCGCAAGGCACATCGTCAATCAGAAGGCGGGCCATTTCGAGCCGGACAAGTTCGAAGACCAGTACGAAACCGCCCTTATCGATCTCATCAACCAGAAGCGCGCCGGCAAACCCATTGCCGCGAAAGCGCGTCCACGCGGCGAGAATGTCGTGGACTTGATGGACGCGCTGCGCAAGAGCATCGGCGCCGCCGAACCGGCCAAAGATTCGAAGACGGCCAAGAAGCCGCGCAAGGTCGCCAGTGGTCAGAAGGAAATGCTGATGCCGATCGCCGGCAAGAAACCAGCGAAGGAGGCCGCGGCGAAGAAGCCGACGGCCAAACCGCAGCGGAAGTCAGCCTAGCGTATCGTGAAGCATCCGGTGACGCCGGACGGTCGCTAGCCAAACGTCGTCGCGCCTCAGATCTTGCGCCGTTACTCCGCCTCGATTTTGCGTTGCAAATAGGAGCGATATGGCAGCGCTGACAAAGACCTCCAGGCGATCGACGTTGAGCGCGGGCATGCTGGCCTACCGGCAAGGCGCTCGCGGGCTCGAGGTTCTGCTCGTTCACCCCGGCGGTCCGTTCTGGCGCGAGAAGGACAATGGCGCCTGGTCCATTCCGAAGGGTGAAATCGATACCGCGGAAGATCCAGAGCAGGCAGCGCGACGTGAGTTTGCCGAGGAACTCGGCACGAGCGCTTCGATTGGGCGGCTGCAGGCCTTAGGGGAGGTTCGCCAGCGAGGAGGCAAACGCGTGATCGCTTTCGCCGGAGAGGGGCATTTCGACCCGGCGACACTGGCGAGCAATACGTTCGATATCGAATGGCCCCCCCGAAGCGATCGGCGACAGAAATTTCCCGAAGTCGACCGCGCGGAATGGTTCGATATCGAATTGGCACGAACGAAGATGCTGTCCGGACAATTGGAGCTTCTCGATCGTCTTTTGGCGATCGCGGGTGAGAGCGCCGGAAAATGATGTACAGGATTGGAATCATTTCGGACACGCACGGCCTGTTGAGACCCGAGGCGGAACGACGACTGACGGGCGTCGATCACATCATTCACGCCGGCGACATCGGGTGTCCCGAGATCGTCGACGCGCTTCGCCGGATCGCGCCCGTCACCGCCATCCGCGGAAACGTCGACAGCGACGAGTGGGCCCGGGAATATCCCGACACGAAACTCGTGCACCTGGCGGGAAAGTTGATCTACGTTCTGCACGACCTGAAGACGCTGCAGGTCGATCCCGGCGCCGGCATCGACGTGATCGTCTCCGGGCATTCCCACGTACCGAAGATCGACACGGTCGGCGGCGTTCTCTACCTGAATCCCGGCAGCGCCGGACGCCGGCGCTTCAGGCTGCCGATCACGCTTGCGACGCTCGAAGTCACGCCTGAGGGCATACGACCGGAAATCCACGACCTTGGAGGTGCGCGACGTTGACGATCGATCGGGAGCGCGGATCAGGCCGATGGCCAGAAAACTGAAAACCTATCAGACTTCGCTGGGCTTCTTCGATCTGGCGATCGCGGCTCCGTCTAGGAAAGCCGCTCTGGAAGCGTGGGGGGCGGACAGCAATCTCTTTCACCAGGGCGCGGCGAGGGAAAGTGACGATCCGGACGTCATCGCCGCGGCTATGGCGAAACCGGGCGTTGTACTCAGGCGCCCGGTCGGATCCGCCGGATCCTTCGGCGAACATGCTGAGCTGCCCACCGATCTTGGCGGCCCCAGGCCAAGGAAGGCCGCCCGCAAGTCGAAAGGCAGAACAGCAAAGCAGCCTTCCTCTCGCCCCATCGACAAGGCGGCGGAGCGAAAGGCCGCTCTCGCCTTCGAAAAGGGGCAAAAGCGGCGAGAGCGCGAACGGACGAGCGAAGAGGCCGCCAGGCAGAGGGACCGTGAACGTCGTCAACACGCAGTCGACAAGGTGCAGGCTGCATTGAACAAGGCCGAGCAGGAGCACGCGAAGCGCGCCGCGGCCATCCGGACCGAGGTTGAGGCTCTCGAGAAGAGATCGCAAGCCGAACAAGCCCGCTGGGATAAAGAGAAGGGGCGATTGGAAGCCGCGTTACGGCGCGCGCGGGGGATAGCTAACGGCTTTTAATTGTCCTTCAAATCAGGAGGGCATTCTGGGCAGGTATCACCGATCGAGTTCAACACGTCGCGAATCTCGGCCGCCGCTGCGTCAGGGGAGACGCCTGCCGGCGGGTCACCACGGGCGATGTCGAGGGCCCGCTCCCATGCATGCGGATCGGCGCGGTCCTGCATCCAGCTATGCGCCTCGCACTCACGGATGGCGCCAGCTTCCTGGAGCACGTCAATCGCCCATCCGCGCATCGTCCGTATCGCCGGTCTTCGGTCACGTGTCATCAGCATGGAAATACTCCTGATACGGCGAATCGTTTCGTCCGCGATTCGTTCCGGCCGCTAACACATGGCTGGGATTCGCAACGGCGGGAACTCAAGGTTTGGCGTGTTATCGCACGCGAGCTGTCCGCTACAGGTTACGCGCCAGGTGGATGGCCGACGGATCGCGGAATTTGCCAGCGGGACCTTGCCTCGGCCGGCGGTGAAGAGTGGAAGAAGCGATTTCCGATGCTTCCGATCACAATTAGGTCGCGCAGACAAACGCTCCCAAGGAAATCTCCAAGGCCTCCAACCCTGGGTCTTCTTTTCCGTTTGTGCGTCCGGCAAGGGCCGGACCGGGCTCTCGTGAACCGAGCCGCGTAGCGTCTCGGCCGTGCGGCTTCGATCCCTCGCGCAAGAGCACATCATGCCCATTGGGGCAGAAACGAAAAACCGGACCTTTGTGCAGCAGCCACCTGCACAAAGGTCCGGCCTTATCTTATCAGGCCGCGATACCGAACGGCTGCAAAGGACGTTTCGGATCCTTTGGAAGGTTTCGCTTTGCGTCCGGGTTGCGACCCGAAGGCGGCAATCTCTCAGTCGCGACTACTTCTTTTTCTTGGAAGTCTTCTTTGCCACCTTCTTGGTGGCTGCCTTTGCGGTCTTCTTTGCCTTCTTCGCTTTCTTGGCCATGTCGTCCTCTTTGAAAAGTGGCTCAGTGAACATGCACACGCCGAGTATCGACATGCACAACGTCGAGACCATATCACAAATGCAGAATTGATACCAACGCATGGTGAGGTCGTTATTGAGTCGCTCGCGTCATTGCATGCCGGCGTCGCTATCACTGTCCCGCGTTCGGGTGCCTTGTTAACCGGTCTCGCGACTGCAGTCGGTCCCGCGTCCCGCCGCGTTCCGCGTCGGCGCTATGCTGACGCTCCTGCGGCTGCCTCTTTCTCCCGGGCATGACTTGCACCGACCAACAGGTCTCTTCCTTTCGCAGAAAAGCTAACGGGCTCCGCCCCTCGCGCGCGCCAGGGTGAAGCGCCGGCAAAACGCCGGCGCCGACCCGAGCGGTATCCCCGGTCTTCCGCGCTTCCTCACATCCAGAATCTTCGCGGCCGGTCATGCGCTTGTGCAGACCCGTGTGTTTCGGCATGGAATAAGGACCCCGTATTCGGGGTAATCGGCATCCAATCGGGACCCCGGGACAAGGGTCCACAGTGGCTTCCATCAAGTCATGGAAGCCGAGGTTGGGATGCTGGTGGTGGAGACGATTGCGAAGATCCGTCGCGCCTATTTTGTTCATGGTCAGCCCATCAAGGCGATCTGCCGGGAGCTTGGCGTATCGCGCAAGGTGGTCCGCAAGGTCATCCGTTCGGAGGCGACGGAGTTCCGGTACGAGCGAGAGACGCAGCCGCTTCCGAAGATGGGCCCGTGGAGTGCCGAGCTTGACCGGTTGCTGGCGGCGAACGAGAGCAAGACGACGCGCGAACGGCTGACGCTGATCCGCTTGTTCGAAGAGCTTCGCGGCCTCGGATATGCCGGCGGCTACGACGCGGTTCGTCGCTATGCGCGGCGGTGGAGCCGAGAGCGTGGCGCCTCGACGACCTCAGCTTATGTGCCGTTGAGCTTTGCGCCCGGCGAAGCCTACCAGTTTGACTGGAGCCACGAAGTCGTCCTGTTGAGCGGGACCACGGTGGTGGTGAAGGCGGCGCATGTCCGGCTTTGCCACAGTCGGATGCTGTTTGTTCGGGCCTATCCGCGCGAGACGCAGGAGATGGTGTTTGACGCCCACAACCGGGCGTTCGCACTGTTCAAGGGGACTTGCCGGCGCGGCATCTACGACAACATGAAGACGGCGGTGGAGACGATCTTTGTCGGCAAAGGCCGCCTCTACAATCGGCGCTTCCTGCAGATGTGCAGCCATTATCTGGTCGATCCGGTTGCCTGCACGCCAGCGTCGGGCTGGGAGAAGGGACAGGTCGAGAACCAGGTCGGGTTGGTCCGCGAACGCTTCTTCACCCCGCGGCTGCGCTTCAAGACATTGGATGAGCTGAACGCCTGGCTGCTCGATAAATGTATCGCCTACGCCAAGGCTCATCGGCATCCAGAGTTCGCCGACCGGACTGTCTGGGAGATCTTCGAGGCCGAGCGACCCAATCTCGTGCCGTATGCAGGTCGGTTCGATGGCTTCCATGCCGTCCCGGCCTCGGTCTCCAAGACCTGTCTGGTGCGCTTCGACAACAACAAGTACTCGGTTGCGGCAAGCGCGGTCGGGCGGCCCATTGAGGTCCAGGCCTATGCTGACCGCATCGTGATCCGCCAGGACGGCCGGGTCGTTGCCGAACATCCGCGATCATTCGGTCGCGGCGAAACGGTCTACGACCCCTGGCACTATGTGCCCGTGCTGGTGCGCAAGCCCGGTGCCTTGCGTAATGGCGCTCCCTTCAAGGACTGGGTGCTGCCCGCAGCGATTGAGCGTGTACGGCGCAAGCTCGCCGGTGCCGATGATGGCAATCGACAGATGGTCGATATCCTCAATGCGGTGCTGACAGACGGATTGCCCGCGGTGGAAGCCGCCTGCGCCGAGGCGGTCGCTCATGGCGTTCATTCCGCTGATGTCGTGCTCAACATCCTGGCTCGTCAACGTGAACCTGCCCCACCGGCCAACATCATGACGCCGGCCGCCTTGACGCTTCGCTATGCGCCGATCGCCGATTGTGCCCGCTACGACAACCTCCGGAGGACAAACTGATGGAACGAACCCAAATCTTCGATCTCATGGGCGAGCTTAAGCTCTACGGTATGAAGGCCGCCTTCGACGAGATCATGGCGACCGCCGTCAAACGCCAGCACGAACCCCAGCGCATCGTCGGCGATCTGCTCTCCGCCGAGATCAACGAGAAGCAGGCCCGCTCGATCAAATACCAGCTCACCATCGCCAAGTTGCCGCTTGCCAAGGACATCGCAGACTTCCAGTTCGACGGCACGCCGATCAACCAGACGCTTGTCAATGATCTCGCCGGCGGCGGCTTCATCGCCCAGCAACGCAACGTCGTCCTGGTCGGCGGAACGGGCACCGGCAAGACCCATCTGGCCATTGCTATCGCGCGAAGCTGCATCCGATCCGGCGCCCGTGGCCGCTTCTATAACGTGGTCGACCTCGTCAACCGCCTTGAGACCGAGACCCGCAACGGGCGACAGGGCCGGCTTGCCGAGCACCTAACCCGCATGGACTTCATTGTCCTGGACGAGCTCGGATATTTGCCCTTTGCCCAGTCCGGCGGTCAGCTTCTCTTCCACCTCGTCAGCCGCCTTTATGAGCGCGCCTCCGTCCTCGTCACCACCAATCTGGCATTCGGCGAGTGGCCGAGCGTGTTCGGCGACGCCAAGATGACAACCGCGCTGCTCGATCGTTTGACTCATCACTGCGACATCGTCGAGACCGGTAACGACAGCTGGCGCTTTAAAAGCCGCGACGACGATCAAACAACCCGCGCTCGCGCCGTCTCCGCAACCCCGGCCAGCTCCGACGCCGCGAGCGCTACCATCAAGACTCGCCGATCAAAGGGGTCCCCTTTGGACGCCGATCGGGGGTCCCAGTCCAACGCCGATTGACAGACCCGCTCTTCGAGCGGCCCTTAAGGGCGGGCGATCCCCCTCCACTCGGGTCGCCCTGGCACTTGCTACCCCCGATCTCGCCGACGGGCAGGGGCGCAGGCGCAGGTGCGCTCTGCGCCCTTAACCCAAAGGAGATCACTGATGTCGGCCAAGCACGTCGAAACCACCGTTGAAAGCGGGACTGAGGTTTTCATTCCGCTCAACAAGCTCAAGAAATCCCCGAAGAACGCCCGTAAGACGCCGCACAGCGAGGCAGCGATCGAAGCCTATGCGGCAAGTATCGCCGCGAAGGGCATTCTGCAAAATCTCGTCGTCGAACCGGAGTTCGACGACGGTGTGACGACTGGATTCTATTTCGTCACCATCGGCGAGGGCAGGCGGCTTGCCCAGCTTCTGCGGCTGAAGCGCAAGGAAATCAAAAAGACCGAGCCGATCCGCTGCATCGTCGATACCGCGAACGATCCCCACGAAATCAGCCTCGACGAGAACGTCACCCGGGAAAACATGCATCCTGCCGACCAGTTCGAGGCCTTCAAGAAACTCGCGGACGAACGCGGGTTCGGTGCGGAAGAGATCGCCGCCCGGTTCGGCGTGACGCCTCACGTGGTGCGTCAGCGCCTGCGCTTGGGCGCGGTCTCCCCGAAATTGATGCAGGTCTATCGCGATGGCGATCTGGCACTGGACCAGTTGATGGCCTTTGCCATCACCGAGGACCATGCCCGGCAGGAGGCGGCTTACGAGCGGCTATCGTACAACCGCGATGCAAGCACGATCCGCCGCATGCTCACCGAAACCCATGTTGCCGCCACGGATCGCCGCGCGATCTTTGTCGGTGTGGAAGCGTACACCGAGGCGGGTGGAACGATCCTTCGCGATCTCTTTACGGAGGATCGCGGCGGCTACTTTGAGGACGTGGCGCTGCTCGATCTGTTGGTGACCGGAAAGCTCGGACGCGCGGCGGATGTCCTGCGGGAAGCAGAGGGCTGGAAGTGGACGCAAGTCCACCTCGATTTCCCCCACGCCCATGGCTTGCGCCGGACATACCCACACCCGGTGGAGCTTTCGCCGGAAGATAGGGCCGCCCTCGATGCGGCGCAGGCCGAATTCAACAGCCTGACCGAACAGCACGAGACGGCCGAGGAACTTCCGGACGAGGTGGACGCACGGTTTGGCGAACTGGAAGCCGAGATCGAGCGACTGGAAGGCAAGCGGCTGGCCTATGATCCTGACGACATCGCGCGGGGCGGCGCTTTCGTAATCCTCAATCATGACGGTGCAGTGCGAATCGAGCGTGGCTTCATCCGAGCCGAGGATGAAAAGCCGAAGGCGGAAACCGAGCATGATGGGGATGGTTCGGAGACCACCGATGCGGAGGCTGGAGAAGGCCGGTCTCCAGAGGATGGGGACGGCGAGGCGGATCAGACAGCCACCGACGGGGAAGATAGCGACAGTCCGTTGTCGGATATCCTCGTTCGTGACCTCACCGCCCATCGCACCCTGGGGCTGCGGCTCAATCTGAGCGAACAGCCCGACGTCGCCATCGTGACCGTCACCCATGCGCTCGCCGCGCAAATCTTCTATCTCGGGGCGGAAGCGCACGTTGTCGGCATCCACCCGGTCAATACGGTGCTGGCGTCGCATGCTGGGCAAGGCAGATGCCCCGCGACGTGACCACCCTGTGGACGTTCGTGACCGAACTGGATCACGACAGCCGCATGGCGTTGCTCGCCCATTGCGTGGCGTTGACGGTCAACGCCGTCAGGTTGCCTTGGGAACGGAAGCCTCGCACCATGGCTACAGCCGAGCGGCTGGCGGAAGCTGTCTCGCTCGATATGACCGGCTACTGGCGGCCGACCGTGCGCACCTATTTCGGTCGCATCACCAAGGCGCGTATCCTCGAAGCGGTGCGGGAAGGCGTCAGTGGCGAGGCGGCCGACCGCATGGCGGACATGAAGAAGCCAGACATGGCGGAAGCCGCCGAGCAGTTGCTGGCCGCGACGGATTGGCTGCCCACGCTGATGCGGACGCCGAAAGCCGTGCAAGAGCGCGGAGAGCAACCGGAGGCGGATGCGGCCGCGGATACGCAGGCAAACGCCTACGCCGACGCTGCCGAATGATCGACGCGGCCGGGACCGCTTCGGCGGTCCCGGCTTTTTCCTATCCAACTGTAGAAAATTCGGCCGCGCGCCATGAGGCGCGCGGCCATCGTCATGATCTTCACTCACCCACAAGAAACACTTTCGGAAGAAAGTGAGATCGCTGTGCGAGGCGCGCCTGTGCGCATCCATTCTGCGAATGGCGCATGACGGATCGCTCCGGTTGGATCGATTGCTGTTGCGGCGGGACCAGATCAGCGTGTAGCTGCCGGCGCGGTCGCTCCTTTACCTGCGAGCTCTAGTCGTTTCGAAGGCTTCGACTGCTCCACGACGAGATAGCGGCATGGTCCCCGGGGACTTCCGTCAGAGCAGCACCAAGGCGCGCCGCAATGCGAAATCGGTCGCTGTCGTTCTCCAGGTCACGCCTTTGTCTTCGTTGACATCCGAGAGCGCGTCTTTACGCGATCAGTGAGGCCGTGTCCTTGTGCCGGTTCGATGACCGTAGTCATGGTGGTCCCTGTCAGTCCGTTTATGGGCGCGTCCCACGCAACCTCGAATGGACGGATCAGGCCCGAGGGACGGCTACGCCTCGATCGCCTTCCCGCAACGGCTTCGCCGGCTTTTTTCCCCTGCCGCTAAGGGCGACATTCCTCGCGAGGCAAAAAAGCCGGCTAACGCCGTCCTCCGCTGCGCTGCGGGCCTGACGGCTGCGGGCCGATCGCTCCCCGGGCCAAGGACCGCCATCGAGGCTGCGATGGTCGCGGCCCGACAACGAAACGGAGACAACCATGGCTACCATCGGCACCTTCACTGCGGCGAACAACGGCTTCACCGGCTCGGTCAAGACGCTTACGCTCAACGTCAAGGCGACCTTCGTCGCGACCGAGAAGGAGAACGACAAGGCTCCCGACTATCGCATTCTGGCGGGCGCGACTGAGTTCGGCGCTGCCTGGAAGAAGACCGCCCGAGAGACCGAGCGCGAATATCTCTCGGTCAAGCTGGACGATCCGAGCTTCCCGGCCCCGATCTACGCCTCGCTGGTGAAGGGCGAGGGCGATGACAGCTACACCCTGATCTGGTCCCGCCGCAACGGCGACTGATCCGCTCCGGACCGATCCGCCCCGCCTCCCTCGGAGGCGGGGCTTTTTTCATGCCTATGGCCCGTCCGCGCAGAGGAGAACGGAAGACCTCCGGTCTCCTTATTTTTGCGGAAGGATCGCTAAGGGCTCCGCCCTCGCGCGCGCAAGGGTGAAGCACCGAAACCGGTGCCGGCTGCAGCGGTCTCCCCGGTCTTCCGCGCCCACGAAGCTTCAGGACGACATTGTCGTCGGGGGCGCGTGCAGACGCGCGATCAACGCGCGCCCTTGTCAGGCGGGTGATCCCCCTCCACTCCAGCCGCCCTTGCTCTTGCTACCCCAGGTCTCGCCGACGGGCAGGGTTGCAGCGCAGCGCTGCGCTTCAACCCAAGCCCATAGGAAAAGACCCATGACCATGATGACCCTGTCTCAGAGTGAACAGCCTGCTTCCGGAGGTTTTCGCGTGGATGTATCGCGCGGCCAGCGGATCGGCCGCGTATCGTCCGAGTGGTTTGCGCGACCGGATGACGAGCGTTATCTGAACCTGCCGGACCTTTATGAAGCGGTGCGAGGACGGGCCGAGCGCGCGCAAGCGCGGACGGTGGAAAGCCGCGCCATCCGAGTGGAGGCGAACCGGGACAATTCCGAGCGGCTCGTTCTGACGGTGCCGGGACGTGACGAGCCGGTGGCGCCGACGCATTGGAGCTTTGGCCAGTTGTGCACGCTTGTCGGCGCGCCGACATCTTATCTGCGGCAATTGCCTGCGACACTGTCGGCCATCAACCTGCAGCATGGTTTGCTGTCCCATCGCGCCGAACTCGTGAAAACTTTGGAAGACGATAGCGGACGCGTCGAGCTTCGTGCTGTCACCGGCCCGGACTATGGTCGTATCTGGGACCACGAGTTGGTTGCGGCGGTCATGAAGATTGCGGGCAACGGCGCGGGAGATACGCGGTGGAAGGTGCCCGGTGTGATGGATTGGTCAACCATGACACACAATCCCTTTGTGGACGTGACCAAGGACACGACCACCCTTTACGCCAGCGATCGCGACGTGTTTCTGTTTCTGGTCGACGATACGAACCCGATCGAGGCGGGGCGATTGCCGGATGGATCACCAGATTTGTATTTCCGGGGATTTTACTGCTGGAATAGCGAGGTCGGCAGCAAGACGCTCGGCATTGCGAGCTTCTACCTTCGTGCCGTCTGCATGAATCGTAATCTGTGGGGCGTCGAGAATTTCGAGGAGATCACCATCCGGCATTCGAAATTTGCCGCGCAACGCTTTGCGCACGAAGCCGCCCCAGCGTTGACGAGCTTTGCCAATTCATCGCCCGCGCCTTTCGTCGCCGGTATCAAGGCCGCGCGGGAGAGGGTTGTTGCCCGCACGGACGATGATAGGGAAAGCTTTCTTCGCAGAAGCGGGTTTTCCAAGTCGGAGACGACGAAGGTCATCGAGACCGTTCTAGGCGAGGAAAGCCGTAAGCCCGAGAGCATCTTTGACTTCGTGCAGGGGATTACGGCGCTTGCTCGCACCAAGTCGCATCAGGATGCAAGGCTTGAACTGGAAGGTAAGGCAAAGCGCTTGATGGAACGCGCAATCTGAGGAGCGAGCCGCGCAATCGCGATCGGTTGCGCGGCTACTTCCCTGTACCCTATGCATCGCCGCCGGTCCGGCTTGCCGGACCGGCGGCGATAACGCGTGTCCGCGTCCGGCGCTCGCCGGGCCTTCGGCCCGGCTCGCGAGGGATCAGGATCTAATCTTAGACACTCTTTCCTCAAGCAGATCAGCAGGCCGCACTTCCAAGGCTTGGGCGATCTGCCAGATCGTGAGGAGGGTTGCGTTTTGCAGCCCTCTTTCCATGCTGCTTATGAAGGCCCTATCGACGCCCATGCGTTCCGCGACTGCCTCTTGGCTCAAACCAAGGGCCAGCCGGAATCGGCGCGCATTTCCTCCGAAGACCTTGCGAATGTCCATCCGCAGGATAGGAGGCAATCGCGTATTTTGGCGCTACGTGTTATAATACGCGGAGTGCCCGGACGCGTGGCCGCAGGATGGAGGTTCGATTTGCGGAAATGTAGAGAAAAGCGCTCCGGGATGCCTTTTGTGGCATGCCAAATGCTACACTCGTACGCTATACGAGGTGGCGGGATGCGTCCCTCAATTCGTGTTTCGATTGCTCGCGCGGCGTAGGGCCATGACTAAACCACCGCTTGATCCTGACGTAGCGGATGTCGCGCCAACCGATTCCGCTCTGACGGTCTATGACGAGCAGCACGTCGTGACGTACACGCGTCTTTTGCAGGCCGACAACGAGGGGGCCGACTGGCGGGAGGTCGCACGAATAGTGCTGCATATCGATCCCGAGCGAGAACCCGATCGCGCGCGTAATGCATACCTGACTCATCTTAAGCGCGCTAAGTGGGTTACGGAACAAGGACGTCTCTTGCGCGGTGCCGGGTCCAAATAGAAGAAATTCATCGACGCAATTCCCGTCGAGAACAAAATCTTCTTCGACTGGCTGGTGGTCATCCCGGAGCACCACGTGGTGCCAAAGTAGGGGCTTCCTACAACCCAATCGATCAGAATTATTGCGCCGCAATCCTTGTTATCTGAATGGATAGGGGGCGTAAGCAATGCCGACATTCGACTGGCGGTCGCCGGATTCGTACAAGAGCCTACAGGACGCTGACATCACAGACATCGCCTGGGAATTTCTTCGGCGAAACAAAGACTATCAGCGCGACTATGAGGAGACCATCAGAAACAGCCCGGACGGCGAAGTAACCCCGGACTTCAGGAGGAAATGGGGTATCTGCTTTCGCCCATGACCCGCAGAGGTCCTTCGAGGAACAGGTTATCATTTGGGCGCCCGAGGTTCTGCCAACGGTCATTCCAATCGCGGTGATGGCGTCGACGGTTAGTGGCGGCATCGCGTTTCAGCCGCTGCTCGATCTTGCTGCGGGCCAGGCGCGGCGAGCCTCCGATGGCTGGCACGCCGTCCTACGGATCGGCGTCGCCGACCATCGCGTCTGGCTGAAGGAGCTGCCAGTCGCCGACGCCAATTGCGCAGCCCAATTGCCCTTCGACCGCGATTTCGATGCACGCGCCCATGCAGCGCAACGGCTGTGGCGCGCGATCAATGAGCGCGCGGTCGGTACCGCCTCTCACGGGCTGTCAAAACAGCGATGCGAACGGCTGTGCGTCGCCATTCGGGCGCTCGACGCTCGTGAGGCCGGCGGTACGTATCGCATCATCGCTGAAGCTCTATTTGGCAGAAAGCGCATCCCCGATCGTGCCTGGAAAACGCACGACCTGCGTAGTCGCACAATTCGTCTCGTGCAAAGCGCCCTTGCATTGATGCGAGGCGGCTATCGCGAATTGCTGCGTCCCAGGCGCAAGGACAAATAGCGCCTCCAGTTTGGGTATCGAAAACATACCCCACAATCATCGGCATCCCCCTTCGCAGGCCTTCTCCGCGATCGTGACCGTCGACGCGCCGCCGTTCGCGCCGGCGCTCCAGATGGTCACGGAGCTTCTCAAATGTCCGATCCGAACGCCGGCTTGCCGCCGCGATACTTGCGCACGCCCGAAGCCGCGCGATTTCTCGGTCTTTCCGGCCGCACGCTGGAAAAGCACCGCACCTACGGCACAGGACCGACCTACCGGAAGATCGGTGGTCGCGTCGTCTATGCGCTGGATGACCTGAAGGCCTGGGCCGATCTCGGCGCCAAGACGTCGACATCCGATCCAGGCAAGGGGACCGTGCTGCCTGCCAAGAAGCATCCGACCCTGCGCCCGTATGCGGGCCAGGAACGCCGCTGATCGTCACGAAAGAGCACTGGCGATGCGGCGCAAACACCTATCCGAACGTGACCAACTGCAACTGTTTCGTGCGCTGCCAGGCGATCTCGCGCCGCGCGACGCGCAGGATCTGATGGCCTATCCGTTCTTTTCGCTCGCAAAGACCAAGCGCATTGTGCCGATCGATTTCCGTGCCGGCGCGATCGCCATTCGGGTCGAAGCCGTGCCGGAACACGGCATGGCAACCATCTGGGATGCAGATGTCCTGATCTGGGCTGCGTCGCAGATCGTCGAGGCCCGTGACTCAGGCCTGAAGACCTCGCGTCTGATGGCTGCAACCTCCTACGAGATTCTGACGTTCGTCGGCCGAGGCACCAGCGCACGTGACTATGATCGGCTGAAGGCGGGTCTCGACAGGCTGCAGTCAACGACGGTGCTGACGTCGATCCGCCAGCCAACAGAACGACGGCGGCATCGCTTCTCCTGGATCAACGAATGGAAGGAGACGGCTGATGCAAATGGCCGTCCCTTCGGGCTCGAGCTGATTCTGCCCGATTGGTTCTATGCCGGCGTGATCGATGATGCGCTCGTGCTGACGATTGATCGCGCCTATTTCGATCTGACGGGCGGACTTGAGCGCTGGCTTTACCGTCTTGTGCGCAAGCACGGCGGTCGTCAGGAGGGCGGCTGGAGTTTCGATCTTGTGCATCTCCATGCCAAGTCGGGCAGCCTATCGCCGCTCAAGCATTTTGCATACGACCTGCGCCAGATCGTCCAGCAGCAGACATTGCCCGGCTACCAACTCGTGCTCACGCGCGATCCCAATGGCGCCGAGCGATTGAACTTCGCAGCCACACCCGTCGATCCATTCACCGAGAGGCTTCGCGGGCGCGGTCTCATTCCGCAGTCAGGAGGCAGCCTGTGAATCAGCTCGTGCTATCGGGGACCACGATCCTCGTGCCATCAGGGACCGGATCCTCGTGCTATCGGGGACCGGAATCGAGCTTAAGTCCTTGTCATCAAGCGCTTTCCAGCCCCCGTAACTTTACTAACATACTGACACTAACTTCTTGTTGTGAATCAGTACGTTGTGAACAAGTCGGCCGCGCGTGCAACGAGGATGCCGCATGCATCCACTCTCTCACGCGCAACATCCACTCTCTCACGCGCAACATTGTCCTGCAACGCGAATCTTTTCTCCAATCTGCGCGCGCGTGCGCGATCACGCGCAACACTGCGCGATCGTCAAACTCAGCGTCACCGCATCACGATCGTTGCTTCCCTTTGCGGCCACTCGCTCGTCGAGGAGAACTCGCTAACATCCGTGGTTGGCACGATGGCCACCACAAGCCGGAATCTGGAGAATGGGCGGTCAGGCTAACCAGCGCCGTGCTTGATGGCTTCAATGGTCTGCATGAAGCCGCCGGCAAGAAAAGTTGCGATCTCACCCAAATCCCCGTCTCCTCGGGAGACGCCGCTCCGCCGTGGCGGAAGGAGAAGGCGCGCGTGGAAGCGGCCGGGTCGCGGAGGCCCTTACTTCGCCGCAGCGACCCGGCCGCGCTTGCCGCCGGCGCCAAACCGGAACGTGGTGCCACTGGTCCAGATCTTGTGCAGCAGCACGGCGAGCGCGCGCGCCACTGCGGTCGCCGCGCGCTTCAAACCCTTCTTCCTGGTGTGTTTCGGCGCCGACGTCGGGACCCATGCTGGTTGCCTGCAGCGGATTGATTCAACTAAGAATTCAGCGCTTCGAGAGGGGTCACAATCGGCGCCGATCGGGCCCCCTCTTAAAGAGCAACTTTTCAAATGTTATCAGCGCGTTGTGCTAGGCGCGGCGGGGGTTCCATTTCAATCAGCAATGACACGTGATCGATGGCAATCACCGCATCAGCGCTTTCTGCGGCTTGCAAAAGATGCCGCCGGAGAGCTTCGAGAAGCTCAAGTTGCGGAAGCCCGAGCCTGCGCAAAAGGTTTGGATCGGAACGCATGCGCGGGACGAAGTACCGCTCGATTAACATGCCGGTCTGATCGAGTACGCCTATCGCGATTGGCCTTAAGGCTTCCCCGCAAATTCCTTCCATAGCCCCAGCACGAGCAGACAATGGATCAGGAGACGCACCGTGTGACCGTCAAACGCGGTAGCACCCAGGAGACCGTGGGCCATTTCGTTTCGAAGATTGAGGCCGCGCGGATCGGCGAACAGCGCTTGCAAGTGCAGGGTCATGTTTGGTCCAAGAACCGCAGTCACCCTATCTTGGTACAGAATGTCACCCATTCCTATCGCAACACTCGTCTCCGGAACTTTGGGATGGGCTTTGGTGACAGGAAGGCCAGCTTCATGCGCGATGCTGCGCAACGCTACTTCAATTTGTGGGATCAGGATATCCTGGTTTGGAGAAGAGGGACTGATCGCGCTTGCGGAAAATCGGCGGCGCTGGCGTAAAAATAGGACGGGTCGAACACAAGCCTTACGAAGATTTGCGCACATGAAGTCATCAGAAATTGGACGTAGAGCCAGGGGAAAGTCACAGCGTGAATTCGGCGGAGTTACGCACAAGCTGCCGGTGGTGCTCAGTTCCGAGGAAGTCGCGCGGCTGCTCGATGCCGCGCCGGGGCTGAAGTACAAGGCGGCGCTGAGCGTGGCCTACGGCGCCGGCGGCGCCCCACGGGTCAGGCATAATAGGCCTGAATGGTGCGGCCGCGAGACTTGCGATGATTGGAGATAGGGTAATTATTGTTGCATACGCCGCCTTTGACGAGGCCGAGGCAAGAATGTTCAGACCGCGCGTCGTGCTGGTTGACGCAGAAAATCGCATATTGCCAGGCTGAAAGCTACAAGGCCGATGTGGAGCTTTAGTTTCTAGCGGCCGCAAAAACGTGTGCGCAACTGATGGCTCGCGTGGAAGTGACCAATGAACCGAACCCATCCGGACAAAACTGCCAGCTATGAGGCCAAACGCTGCGATAACCACCGTGCTTTTGCGCCGCGAACGCTGACAGCGTGGCTGTGCTATGATCCGGCGCCGGGCGTAGTGCTCTCGATCGTAGGAGCGGCCAGGAGCCCGGCCAATGAAACGCCGTCGACGTCTTCGAAAGCGTAACCGGCAGCGGCTAGCGGCTCATGCTCGCCGTCTGGCGAGGTAACTCTCGATCGAACGTTCTGGCGCTAATTTAGCCGGGCGTCGCGGATATGTAGCTCGCACCGCGACAACATCTATGAGCCCGTCGGGGTAAGAAGTCCGACGGGCTTTTTCATTTTGCAACAGGCGGTCGAAAGCTCTAGGGCGTTTCTCGCTTCGGCGAAGTCGCTGCACCGCGGTACGTCGCTGCGAATACCGCCGCGTCTTGCGCTGCTCTGAGCTCACGCGCCTCCTTTAGTGCCCTGCGCAGAAAAGGGTCCTCAGTCTCTTTCGTCAAAGTTATTAACTTATTGCAATCGTGGCAGTTGACCTGCAAGCCATCGCGAACCCGGTTAGCTCTTTCCCTAAATACACGCGTGCAAGCCGGGCAACGAATTTTGACCTTGGTGTCCATAGAATGCCCTTCGTCAAAGAGGGTAACGTGGCAGTGCCGACTTACGAAAGCCTGAAAGGGATCGTTCGATAGCGATGTATCCAGAGACCGCACTAGCGACCTCGCCAAAGGCATGGTGGACCGGTTTAGCGCGGGGCCGCGGACGTCCGAATTTTGATCGGAACTTCTTGCCGCTTACATGCCGATCGCGACGTCGATGCCGTACCGCGCGAAGGCAAGAGAGATCGCCAGCCCAACGAGGCTGAACAGGGTCACAATGGCCAATGTGGAGACCGGACGCGAAGCGGCGAGATCGGTAGCGGGCTTTGAAAGTGAGATCATCAGAAATCTCCCAGAGTCAGCAATGGGTGAGACGATAGGGGTCCGGCGTTACCGGCCGATTTCGTAACCTGTTTCAATTTGATTTCTTCCAGGCGCTGGCGACGAGCCTCAAAAAACTTACGCAGCCAGAGGCCCAGGTCGGCCGATCGGCGAAGATGAGCGTTGTGCAAGACTTGATCGAGATCCTGGAATTGAATGCCCTTGTGTTCCTGCATGGCTTTGCTCCCGCGTCGGGTAAGGGAAAGCACTTCAGGGGCGCTCGACGATCCGAGCAACCGGCTTCTTATGATGCGTCGGCTGAGGGTGCCCAACGATGGTCCATAAAGCTACCGCAGCGGCCACCGCGGTCAGAACTGTACTCGTGACCGGGTATCCTTTCGCGCGGACCATGGTTTAGTGCGACAGCTCGAGCTTCCGCATTTCCTGCAGGCGAGCCAGGCAATAGTCGCGATACAAGGCGTTGATGAAATCCCACATGACCTAATCCCCTCTGGTCCAATGACCGAACGCTAGGCCGGATTCGTTTCAGGCCTGCTTCGTGCGGACCGGAAAATGGTTTCGCGCGGCTCATGTCGCACTGGCGGCGGCTGACAGCCCAAAAAGATACGCCGTCGGGCTCGAAAAATCGTGTCCCGGCGGCGCCCTGCGACTGGGCCCCTGAAATCCCCCAGCGGCTTAGACTGTAGTACGTGCTGCGCAGCACAAATGTGAACTGCTTCACAATTGGCTTCGTGTTGTTTGACGGGAAGAGGAGCCGCCAACGGGGCTGGGGGGTGGCGGCTCCTCCCCGACACGAGACCGCTACTGTCCCCATGCGGACCCGTCCCAAGATCAGGATGCGCGCAAGTGGTTAATAAGGGCGTCGGTGTGCACCCGCCTGTGAACGCAGGTGTGCACCGGCAGGGTCTCCGCAATTATACGGGCGCGATTTTCATAGTGCTGTAACGGACGCCGGCCTTTAATCGCTGCATACTTTACGTGTTCATATTTTCGAATGGCCCGGCACGCAACTGCCGGGTTTTTCGTTCGCGGGGCGCGAGCGGGGAGAGAGCAGGGCTCGGGGCTACGGCTCCGCGTTCCCCCTCGATCGCTGTGGCAGATGATAAGTGAACGGATCTAGCGGACCGCCTTTTCCCTGCCGAACCAGCCAACCTCTATCGACCAGCTTGCGGCACGTCGGGTTGATCCGTTGCTGAGTGCCGCTTTTGCTCAATAGATGTTCGGCCAGTTCGCATTCGGTCTGACCAGGATTTGATCTCAGCTCGCGCAGGATATCGTCTGCCACGCTCATCAAGGTTCTCCGCTTGATCCACAAAGTGACGAAGTGCAGCCAATATCGACTGCAGCCTATATGACGGCCAAGCCGGGCAATTGTTTCTGGCTATTTAGTTGGACCCTGTCGTGGAGCGTGACATAGATCCCGCAAGAGCCCTTTGTTCCGCGTAGCGGAACGAGGGAAAGCCGGCCCCAGTCTTGGGGAAAACTGAGGCCGGTGGGTTGGGAAAAGGGGCCCGGGTTGGGCAGCAGCTTGGACCCCGACAAGAGATTATCGAAGAGCGCCGCTAGCGCGAGTCGAAACGTCAGGCAATCCGGCGAAAGATTCGTGAGGGCGGGTATTCCTACAGCCTCAGCCGAAGTTCTCCTTGCACGAATGCTCGACAAAAATAGATGCCCTCTGTCTTGAGCGCGACCGTCTCAAAGCCGCGCTACCTGTGTCGAAAGGACGAGTTCTCGGTGGGCGGAAATGGTAGCCGGAGCGATGTCAGTTGTGGTACGTCTCATCCACACGTGCAGGGGATACGATGTCCAAGCAAACGGCGAAAGCCGAGATCACGGCGGAGGTGATTATCGTTCGGCTGCGCCGCGTCGAGGAGTGGCGTCGGGCACGCCTCCAGAGGCGGCTAGCCGTAGGCCCCACGGCTCACAAGCAAGCCATCCGGGTCGCCTCTATCTGGAGGTCGGTGCCCGCCGCATGGCCGTTGAGCGCGGGCTGATCGAGCGATAGCGAGACTTTGAGGCGCACCCACGGGGCTAGATCACTCGGGCTCCTCGGTTGGCCCATCAGCGTTGGCTCGCCGTCACCTCTCGAAGATGCAATTCAACTTCCGTGAGGCTGTAAGGCTTGGGAATGAACCGCCCGCCAGCCGGAAGTTTGTCCCGCACGTTCACGGCCGAAGTGGCGATAATCGCAATGGGCGGCCAGCGGTCGCGAACCGCCGCAGCGAGCTTCAAACCATCCATTGAACCGGGCATCTGGATATCAGTGAAGATTACCCGGACATCGTCTCGTGCCTCAAGGATGGCTATGGCGTCGTCAGCGTTCTCCGCCGTGAGAGCTTGAAACCCCGCCGCCTCGACCATATTGGCCGCGTGCAAGCGGATCAGAAATTCGTCTTCGACCACGAGTACAATCAGGCGCGTCATTTTTGGGCCGCCCGTAAAGGATCGGGACCAATCCGGCCGCGCGGCCCATGTTCCTGTAAGCACTGGCGATTGTTCGGAAGGTCAGCCGGCCGCAAAAACTAAAGCCGCCGCGCCGGGTTGAGATCGGTGCGACGGCTCTGGGCTGGATACGCTGCGCGGCGCAGAGTGTCACCGGGTCGAGTAAAGAAACCATCAACAGGCCGCGTTAATGGCCTCCACGAGCGCACGATACGTCTCGTGATTTGGCGCGTTCTCAAAGTTCTCCCACGCGCTCGCTAAGGCATTCCAGATTTCATAAGGCATGCGTCGTCTCCGGTCCTGATCGCTCATGGTGACCCGGCCCGCATGAAACAATCGTTAGCGGTCCCGCAACAGCTTCCGCTTGCCCCAGTGGTGCTCTTTGCGATCAGGATTGAAGACGCGCTCGTCGTGACGGTTGAGGGCCTTCATGACGCCGATGCGCTCCAACATCGTTGGCCCGGTCCGACTGTTCGCCACGAGGATCAGCACTTCAATGGCGGCTTTCCGGATGCTTGTTCGCCCACTGCCAGTACAGATCGAAGGCGTCCATCATAGATCCCTCCCGCACGCCTCGGAAGAACGGGTGCCGCACCTTGCCCTCGGCCGATCTGGCGCGGTACTCGATCTCGGCCAATAGCTCCGGTTCAACCCAGATCGCCTTGTGGGCGATGCGCTTGCTGTGCAGGGTTGCGTCTTTCGGATCAGCGGCGTCAGGCGCTGGCGTAGGTCCGCGATGGAGGCAAGGTATTGTCGAGTTGCTTCGCTCGCGTCGCGTGCCGCAAGTGGCGGTGCTGGCGCTGATGTCTTTTGCCTTTGCCGGCTGCAGCGCCGACATGTCGTCGCGCTTCTCCCAAAACTCCTACTCGCATGTCGAAGCCGTGGTCGACCTTGCCAGCATAGACCAGATCATCGCCCTTGCGGCGGCCTGTTAATCGGGGTACAATATCGACGCCGTCTATCCGAAGTTGATCAAGCACTTAGGATGCCGATCGGCGCTTGGACCCCACGCCGATTAACAGCGCAGGTTCGTTGCAAATAGCTGCCGCAGATCCATTGCGTCAGCCAAGCGGCTTGTGGTTTAGGGGTCCTATGCCTTTTTGAGACGACTCACTCCGATGTCGCTGCAGTTGCGCCGACCGGTCCGGCCCTAACCCCTACGACCATGCCCACCGCGCGACTTATCTGAGGTTGCTCGATGCTCAGGCCGAAGGTGCTGGCTGGCGCCAGGTCGTGCGAATTGTATTGGAAATCGATCCAGATCGAGAACCGGAACGAGCGCGCAACGCGTTTGAAAGCCATCTCGGCCGAGCCAGGTGGATGATTGAACACGGTTACAAGCATCTGTTGAAGGGCGTTTAGATAGATTCAGATACGTGGGCCCGTGGCCCGCCTGTAGTGGCGTCACGCTGACGCTTCTGCGGCTGCCCTGCCTCTCGACCTCGAATGGCCCCCGCTCGCGCTCCCTCCGGCACACGTTGAAATCGTGCCGCTAGACAAGCGTCACATCATCCGAATTGTACGCAATTGCGTCCGAAACTGCGCCGATTGGTATTCGGTCGTTGTCGAGCACTCGCTTCATCTCTAGCTGGTCCGCATCTCTTCAAGTGATGCCGTCCGCAGTCGAGCGTATCGCGCAATCGGTTGGGCCGAACGCACGATGACCGACGAGCCGCAATCAAAGCAAGATCGATGACGATAGCAAAACGCGACGCAGCCCTCCGGTCTGCCGTTGAAAAACTCGGCCTCACTGTTGCGGACGTTGTGGCACTTTCCTCACTCGGCCAGACGTCCGTCTATAAGGCGATTAGGGAAGGGCGCTTGCGAATTCGCAAATATGGCACGCGAACCATTATCACGCGCGCCGACCTGGCGTCCTTCTTGGAGAACCTGCCCGATGGACCGAGAAGCCCGAGGAGTGATATCCTCGTTGATCTAGACGAGAGGCCCAAATCCCTCAGGCGGCTCTGATCGACTTGACGTTGTCTTTCGGTGGTCGCGTCGCGAAGTCCGCAAACGCTTGCATCACGACACGGCGCTTCCTTAGCGCCTCGCCGCGCTTGTAAGCCTTTTCAGCATCATCGCCGGTGATGTGATGCAGGCAATGCTCGACGATCTCCTCCTCGAAGTCGGTTTCTTCCTGCGCCCAGGTCCGGAATGTAGTGCGGAAGCCGTGCACCGTTAGGGTTTCATCTCCTGTGATCTGCTTCAAATGCTTGAGCATCGTCATGTTGGAGATCGGCTGCTTCAGGCTGCGACCCGGAAATACGAACTCGTCACTCACGCGGCTCTCATAGGCCTCGCGCAGATGGGCCAATGCCTGCCGGGCCAGTGGCGTGCGTTTGGGCCGTTCATTCTTGGTATCAATCGTGTTCAGATCCCAGAGTCCGCTTTCGAGATCGAGCTGCGACCAGCGCATGCTCTGCACTTCATTGGTGCGCGCCAATGTGAGGATCGCGACTTCAAGCGCCCGCGTACTTTGATCTGAATTGGCGGTGAGCTTCTGCATGAACGCCGGTAAGTCTTGGTAGTCCATGGCCTTGTGGCTGCCGCGGACGGTGCCACGCTTGCGCTGCTTCGGCATGATCGGCTTCAGCCGGCTGTCCCAATCCGCCGGGTTGTGTTTCGGCCGCAGGTCCAACGCTATGGCTGCGTCCAGAATCTTCTTGATCCGCTGGCGCGCGTCGCGTGAGACCTCGCGTTGATGCCAGACCTTCCGCAGAACGGCGATCACGTGCTCGGTCTCGATCTGGTCGAGCTGCAGCTTGTGCAGCGGTTGGCAGGTAACCTGCACGATGCGACGGAGCTTGTTGCGCGCAGCCTTGTGTTTCAGGCCGGTCTCATAGGTCTGACGCCATTCCTCGGCGAATTCGCCGAACAGGCGCGATCCTTGCGCGCGGCGCTTCTCGTCATCGCGCTGTTCTCTCGGATCAATCCCCTTGGCGAGAAGTCGCAGGGCATCGATCGCCTTGTCCTTGGCCTCGGATAGCTTGAGGCCGGCCGCCTTGGCCGAGCCGAAACCCATCTTTTTGACAATCCCATTGCGCTGATAGCGGAACGCCCAGCGACGGCCACCGGTGGGCGTCACAACCAGATAGAGATTGTTGCCGCACGGGTATTCGCCGGGGCCAACAGCAAGGTAGTTCTTTCCGGTGATTTCCGGCTTCTCAGTTGGAATCTGCATGGGAGATTCGAACTCCTGTCCCTCGGGGAATAACGCGCTCGACGAGCGAAGGGAGATTCTAACTCAGACCGAGGGACAGTTGAAGGGGTGTTCCGGCGCCGGAACGTCGGCGATGGCGAGCGACGGCCAGCGACCTCCAGCGAAGCAATAAACCCATATAGAACATGGGTTTATTGAACGCGTGGCGACGGCCGGCGATGATGTGTGAAGGTTGGCAAAAGTGGGCTTGGCGCGCTCGGAGAGATTCGAACTCCCGACCCTCGGAATCGAAATCCGATGCTCTATCCAGCTGAGCTACGAGCGCGTTGGTTTGGTCGATTACCAGACCTGAAGCGAAACGGCCAGTGACGGCCGCCTCAGAAGCAGGTCGCCTCAGAAACAAGGATGCCGGCGGCGGTCCTGGCCGATATAGGCGGCCGAGCTCTGGTAGCATTTGTTGGTCGCGGGGCCGTCGTAATAGGCGAAGGTGCCCGCATCCGGGCCGGGGCCGTAATTGTGCAGATAGCTGATGTGGTAGGGCAGGCCCCGATAGGCGTGCCTGTAGTGGTGATGCCGGTGGTGCGGGTAGACCGAGAGGTCGGCCGCGGCGGCCGGGGTGAGGGCGAGAGCGGCCGAGGCTGTCAAGGCAATGGCAAACGCGGCGAAAAGCTTCATTTTGGTCATTGGCGGCCTCCGGGCATTAAGCTGAATCGGCATTTCCGATCGATCCGGATGCCATTTAACGCGAAACCGGGACGAAAAGCTGCGGGAAATCAGCCACAGCGCGCCAAAATTCGCCTTTTTGGCGATGCTTAACGGATTGCCAACACAGTCCAGCCAGAGTCTTGGGGTCAGGTCCGTCCGGGCCGACCCTCCCTGACCGGGCATTTCGGTTTCGAACGTTCCATGCGCATCACGCCCCTTGCCTTGCTGTTCCTCGCCCTGGCTGCAGCGCCCGCGCGGGCGGAGCTGCACATCACGCGCGACCATGGCGGCTATGTCGAGGAGTACAAGGCCAAGTACAAGCGCGTCCGCGACCGTGGCGAGCGCGTCATCATCGACGGCATCTGCAACTCGGCCTGCACGCTGGTGTTCGGCATCGTGCCGATGAACAAGATCTGCGTGACGCCGAAGGCGAGCCTCGGCTTCCACGAGGCCTATTACGACAAAGCCTTCACCTTCGGCATCAAGGTCACCAGCATGGAGGGCACCTCCGACCTGATGTCCTATTACCCCAGCACGGTGAAGGACTGGATCCGCAGGAACGGCGGGCTCACCACCGAGATGAAGAAGATCAAGAACGGTGCCGAGCTCTGGAAGATCGTCGATCCCTGTCCGGACGAGTGGTAGGGCCGCCGTTTTCCGCCACACGCGCGCGCGAGCTTTCAATCACAACGGGCTCAGCGCCAGCCGCCCAGCTTGCGTCAGGGCGCTACAGCGGAAGATCGCGCCCATGTTCTCCGTCTGGCCGGGAAAATCCCCATCCCACGAGTAGTAGAGGCTCGCGGCGAGCCGTCCCTGGTCGACAAAATGCTTCAGCGTGGTTCGCTCGGCCTCGACCAGTTGCACACGGGTCTCGTCGCGCAGCGGGCAGGACTGGTCGTGGTTGTTGAAGGCCCATTCGGTGAGCCAGCACGGCTTGTCCCGGGTGCAGACATGAAAGATGTCCTCGAGCACGGGGATGCGTTGCGCGATGGTCTCGTGCGGATCGCCGCTGGTATAGGCATGTACGCCATAGCCCTCGACGAAGCGGTCGACGCAATGCTGATGCAGGAAGGAGATCGTGTCGGCGACCGCGCTTGCGGTTTGCCCGTTGAACGATTTCGGGCTGGGCTTTGCGACATTGGCGAGACCTCCCGTGATGATCGGCGTCGCCTTGTTGAGTCTGGAGTGATCGCGGACATCCTTCACGACCGTCATGATCTTGATCAGTTGCAGGTAACCTTCGGCGACCCGGCGAGCCTCCGCATCCCCGGGGTTGTCGAGATCGGACAGCCCGAGCACGCGCCCGCTGCCGTGTGCGGGGAAGTCGGCGTTGTAGCCGACGGTGTTGAACTCGTTGCCGATCTCGAACGTCGCCAGCTTGACGCCGGCGTCTTCCAGCGCCGCGAGCTGGGCTGAGAATAACTTTTTGAACGCTTCCGGATCAGCGTCGACCAGCGCCGGGACGCGCCAGCGGCGTCCGGCGCCGGGATCGACCTCGCTGGTATGCTGCTGCGTCCCGCCCAACGTGGGATAGATGATGGCGACCGTCCCGATGCCGCGCTTGTAGGCCGCGATGATGAAGCGGTTGAACTTCTCATCCATCTTCGAGGGAAATCCCTCGCGGATCGTGGTGACGCCGTAGCCGTGCAGCTCGTTGAGCTTGGCGTCCTGTTTGGCGTCGTCGACACCGCCAAGTCCGCGGATATTGACGCCGACAATCACCTTCTCCGGCGCTGCCGCCTGGACCTTGAACGCGGCCGCGGCAATGCAGAGCGTCGCAACAATCCAAAACCTGCGCACGAGGGCACCTCCGCTCGCCGACACTATGGCTGCGATCTTGGCGCGGCGATGACGACGCGCATACGCCCCGCGCATGCGAGGCGCAGGGGCGGCGGCTGAAGCCCGAGGTCGTTCTCCCCTCACGAGATTGTTGCCTGCAGGCTCGGCTGATGGCAGGCTAAAATCCAATATTCATCTCATCTTGTAGAAGTTCTCCCGTGAGTGGCAGGCAAAACAATCTCCTTGCTCAGGCCTTGCAACAAGGCGCACAGGCGCTGCGAACACAGCAGTTCGGTCTGGCAGAGAAGATCGCGACCGAAATCCTGAAATCGAGCCGCACGGACCGGAATGCCGCACTGATCCTGGCTCATGCCCTGAGGGGCCTGAATCGGGCAGGCGATGCGATTGCCTCGCTCGAAAGGGTTGCGCGCCGCGGCAACGACGGGGAAATCGAGACCCTGCTTGGCGCATCGCTATGCGATTCCGGACGTGCACCTGACGGCATCGAGCAACTGCGGCGTACTGCTGCCCGGCGCCCAGCCTATTTGCCCGCCTTCCAGGAACTAGCAGGTCAGCTTTCCAAAGCCGGACAACTCGACGAAGCCATCCGGACCATTCAGGATGGTGCTGCGCTGGCCCCTGACAGCGTTGAGTTGAAGCTCGATCTGGGACGCCTGTTTCAGCAGAACGGTGAGCGTGCCAAGGCCCGCGACATCCTGACGATAGCGCGTGATGCTGCGCCCGGACGCCCGGACGTCTTAAGCGAACTTGGCCGGGTGCTGCTTCTCGATGGAGACTACACTGCCGCTGCGGACGCCTACCGCCACGCGCTCGCGCTGCGTCCGGACGACGGCCTGACCCGCGCCAATCTCGCCACCTGTCTCATGGAGAGGGGAGAGCGCGACGCCGCCGAGGCGACGTTGCGCGTGGTGATGCGCGGCCGGCCGCATTTGCTCGGTCGCGCCGCCTATGTGCTTGCCGCGTCATCCCATGGCCGCTTTTTCTTCGATCTGAGCGCGGTTGCGAAATTCCTGGATAGCGAAACGTCCTGATGCAAGCAGAATCGAAGCTCTAGATTCTTGTTTTGACGCGTTTTCTTCACGCGAACCGGCGTCCACTTCGCTCGAAAACGCTCTATAACCTGAATTTCTTTCGGTAGAGATCGTGCTGCCGTCCCAGCTCATTTCGGAATTCGTGAACCCGTGCGGTTTCTTCCGTCGTGAAAGAAGACGTCTGCGCGGTCCAGTCGTCTCGCTTGACCGGAATGCATTGCGCGATCGGCGTGCCCTTCGGGAGAACGCCTTTGAAATTCCTGTCATGCCAATGCGCGGGGAAGTGCACCCAGGTATCGGTATAAACGTCGCAATTGACCAGCCCGCTGAGCGTGGTGAATGGCAGATCGAAGCGATTGACGGGGTGCGTGAAGTAGACCGCGTATCCCGGCGGGGCCTCGATGGCCCACAAATTGTGGAATTTCATGAAGAAGCGGCCGGAGTCGAAAATCGGCGTACCGCTGACCTGGCCCGGATCATGGAATCCGATCGGCGAGCGGGGAAAATCGAGCTCGCCTCCCGGCGGGATATCGTTGTCCCAGGTGATCTCCCCGTTCTCGACCCTCAAGTCGCAGATCAGCGGAAGCAGGAAGCCGTGCGTCATGGCGTCGACAAACGGGGGGCACCGCTTGACCGTTTCCTCGTCGCGCAGATTGATCGAACTGAAGGCTTTCGCCGGCATCGCCTTGAGCCAGTCGGGAACGCCCTGGGCCGCCGGTATGGGCGGCGGAAGATGTCCTTCGAGTTCTTTCGGACAGCGAAATTTAAGCGTCAGTTTGTCGTTGTTGGGCATGGGGCGCGCTTCCGTGGCCAAGTTCCGTTCCGATTCCACGGAACGGAGATAGCTCTAGAGAATGCCATAGGCAGGAGTCCACGATCAATTGATCGTACGGCGCCAGGGGGCTCAGGCAGGGTCAACCCGCCAACAACCATCGTCGAGATTCCGGATCACTGAGTTGCCCGACGGCGCAAGCCCTTGCGTCAACAATATTTCGGTTTATCGAAAGTGCAACTCAGTGTATAGATATTCCCGTTTCACCCGACTGAGGGGCGAGCGCACGTCACGAATGCGCGGTGAGATGCGGTGGACGCCGAGTGCGTGACTGACGAGCACGCATGAAGCGGACGGTGAAGTCGTGTGGTCCCGACGCCCCAGTGGCAGGCAAAAGTTCGCAAGATGCATGCGCGTCGCGCGGACGATGGTGACAAAAAAGCCCGGTCTCGCCGGGGAGAGCACGTATAAGCCGTAACCCATCGCGCAGGGAAAGCCGGGTTGTTTCCGGTTACACCTGTGGTCCTACCCCGGTGCTTTTTGTTGCACCGGGCCCATGGGTGCAATCGGCACCCGGCTTTCCCTGCGCCCTCTGTTCAAGGAGAGGGCGGAACGACAAGCAAAGCTCGGGCGCATCGTGCCGCGAGAATGCGGATGTATGACTCACCAACCGCGCCACACATTCAGCGTCGTCCCTGCGAAAGCACGGACCCATAACCACAGATGCTGATTGTTGCGCAGCGCTGGAACGACGAATCCCGCCAACAACGCAAGCCGCGGAGTATGGGTCCCTGCTTTCGCAGGGACGACATTGTGCGTGAGGCGCCTGCGCATCACGCCCTGCAAAATTTCGCGATTGCCCATCGCCCCGTCTTCAGGCAATGACGGCTGCAAATGAACAAGAGCTTCGAGGAAACTGCCGCTCGCCTGGCGCCGGCGATTTTTGTCGTGCTGTGGAGCACGGGATTTATCGCCACCAAATACGTCATCAACAATGCCGATCCGCTGACCTATCTCGCGATCCGGATGGCGTTCGTCGTCGTGGTGATGACTGTCATCGCCGCGGTCTCGCGGCCGAAATGGCCGGACGCGACAGGGGTGTTGCACAGCGCGGTCGCCGGCATCCTCGTTCATGGCTTCTATCTCGGCGGCACCGCAATCGCGATCGCGCATTCGATTCCCGCCGGGCTCTCGGCGCTGATCCCGGGCCTGCAGCCGATCCTGACCTCGACGATCGCCAACCGCTGGTTAGGGGAGCGCGTCACGCCGCTGCAATGGGGCGGGCTCGTGCTCGGGCTCGCCGGCGTCGTCCTGATCCTGCACAACCGGCCGATGACAGGCGAGGCGGGCTGGGGCTGGCTCGCTTCCGGCGTTTCGCTGATCAGCATCACCCTGGGCACGCTCTATCAGCGGCGCTACTGCAACACGATCGACTGGCGCGCCGGCAATCTCGTGCAATACATCGCAGTTACGATCTTCTTTGGGATCGGCGCGTGGCTGTTCGAGACCAATGTCGTGCATTGGACGACAGAATTCATGCTGGGGCTGGCCTGGCTGGTGTTCGCGCTGTCGATCGGCTCGATCGGGCTGTTGTACTGGCTGATCCGCCACCATGCCGCGACCTCGGTCGCGAGCCTGTTCTATCTGGTGCCGGCGGTGACCGCGCTGATGGCCTATGTGCTGTTCGGCGAGCGGCTCGACGGCGTCGCGATGGCAGGCATGGCCGCCTGTGCCGGGGCGGTGCTTTTGGTCAACCGCCGCAAGTAGGTTCAGTCCTTGCCGCGGATCTTGGCGTAGGCTGCAAGCGCGCGCTCGCGGCCCTGCTTGTGATCGACGATCGGCTGCGGATAGGTTGTGCCGAGCTCGATGCCGGCGCTTGCGAGCTCGATCGGCGTCGCAGTCCAGGGCTGATGGATCAGGCCGTTCGGCAGCCGCGTAAGCTCCGGCACCCAGCGCCTGACATAGGCGCCATCGGGGTCGAATTTCTCGCCCTGCAGGATCGGATTGAAGACGCGGAAGTAGGGCGCGGCATCGGCGCCGGAGCCCGCGACCCATTGCCAGTTGGCGGGATTGGATCCGGCGTCGGCGTCGACCAATGTGTCCCAGAACCATTGTTCGCCGGCGCGCCAGTCGATCAGGAGATGCTTGACCAGGAACGAGGCGACCACCATCCGCACCCGGTTGTGCATCACGCCGGTGTGCCAGAGTTCGCGCATGCCGGCGTCGACGATCGGGTAACCAGTCTGGCCGCGCTGCCAGGCCTTCAGGGCACGGGCGTCATGCTTCCACGGAAAGCCGTCGAAATGCGCCTGCAGGTTCCGCTCGGCCAGGTCGGGGACGTCGAACAGCAGATGGCGGCAGAATTCGCGCCAGCCGAGTTCGCTGAGGAACTTGTCGATGTCGCCGGAGAGGCGCGGGTGCTCGGCAGCGGCGAAGCGGGCGGCGTGCCAGATTTGGCGCGGGCCGATCTCGCCGAACCGCAGATGCGGCGAGAGACACGAGGTGCCATCGCGGTCCGGGCGGTCGCGGTCGTCGCTGTAGCCATGGACGATCTCGGCGAGGAACGCCTTCAGCCGCGCCTGCGCTGCGGCCTCGCCGGGAGTCCAGTTCTCGCGGAGGTCGGCGGCCCAATCGGGCTTCGTGGGCTCGAGCGCCCAGTCGTCGAGGGCCTCGCTCGCGATACCGGGAACGGATGTGAGCTTCTTCGGCGCCGGCAACGGCTTTGGCGGACCGCCGAGCAACTGCACGCGCCGCCAGAATGGGGTGAACACGCGCAGGCCGCGGTTCTCCTTGTTGCGGATCGCCTTGGGTTCGACGAGCAGGTCGCCCGGAAAGATGTGCGAGGAGATGCCGTCACTTGCGAGCGCGACCTCAACTTCCCCTGCAACGGCTTGATGCGGCGCTTGCGCGATGTCGTTCCAGAACACGGCGCCGGCATTGGTTTGGCGCGCCAGCGCGGCGATCGCGGTGGCGGCCGGCCCCTTGCGCAGCACCAGCGATCCGCCGACCGCTGCGAGATCGGTGCCGAGCGCGCGCAGCGATTGCGCGAGCCACCAGCGCGTCGCGCCCCCGAGGGGGCGCGCGGCCGGCGGTCGCAGCGCCCGGCTTTCTTCGTCCAGTACGTACAGGCCGACGACCAGCGCACCGCGGCTGGCTGCTTCGTGCAGGGCCGGATGATCCGACAGCCGCAAGTCGTCGCGGAACCAGACGATGATCGGTCTTGCCTGCGCCACCCAAAGGCTACGTGCCTGCCGTTACTTCGGTTGCGGCACGATACGGATATATGGCTTCGGCGACTTCCAGCCCTGCGGGTAGATCGTCTTGGCCTCGTCGTCGCTGACCGAGCCGGCGATGATCACGTCCTCGCCCTGCTTCCAGTCGGCGGGGGTGGCGACGCGGTGCTTGGCGGTCATCTGCAGCGAGTTCGATCACGCGCAGGATCTCCTGGAAGTTCCGTCCCGTGGTCATCGGGTAGACCAGCACCAGCTTGATCTTCTTGTCCGGCCCGATCACGAAGACGTTGCGGACGGTCAGATTGTCGGCGGCGGTGCGGGTGAGGGGATCGCCGGAGGTCGAAGCTGGCAGCATGTCGTAGAGCTTCGACACGTTGTAATCGGTGTCGCCGATCATCGGGTAGTTCGGCGCCGCGCCCTGGGTCTCCTTGATATCCTCGGACCATTTGGCGTGGCGGTCGACCGGATCGACCGATAGGCCGACCAGCTTGACGCCGCGCTTGTCGAACTCGGGCTTGAGATGGGCGAGCGCGCCGAGCTCGGTGGTGCAGACCGGCGTGAAGTCCTTGGGATGGGAGAACAGCAGCGCCCAGCTGTTGCCGATCCAGTCATGGAACTTGATCTTGCCTTCCGTGGTCTCGGCTTCGAAGTCGGGGGCGACGGCGCCAATCTGAAGTGCCATGATTTTACCTCATCCTGTTGAAGTTACTGTTGAATTTCTTTTGAGCGTCGGCGCGAGTATACGAGGCGTCGACGCCCAAGTGAACTGGACGATGAAAAAGGCGAAATCCTTCCCCGGGGGAAGGGAATACCGAGCAATTTGTTTTGATCCTTAACCCTGCGGCGAAATAACAACTGCGACAGTAAAAGCTTGGAAATGCCCAGATAATGCCGTTTATCGCCCCCATCACACCGGCCCCGGCTGCTATACGACCGAACCATGACGGTGGTCACAGCGACCAAATAGCAACCATGTAAAAATCTCGAAACCCAAGTTTCGAATCATTAACCACTCGTTTACGCCCGCATGGAAAAGCTGGCCTGAAATAGGAACTGAAAGTACCCAATGTCCGCCCCAAGTACCAAGACCGCTGAGGTTCTCAGCGGTGCGTTGCAACCCTCCTGCCGCAACACCGCCGCCCAAGCGCTGACCATCGTCCGTGACGGCGTCATCACCGGCGAAGGCCCGACCACCAAGGGCCGTATCCATTTCTCCCGATCGCTCGATGCCGATGACGCCGCCTGGTGCGCGCGTATCCTGACGGCGGCCGCCGTTGCGCATCAGCCGATCAGCCGCGCCGAGGTCGAGGCGCTGTTCCAGATCGACGAGGCCGCGGCCGAGCGCAGCGACAATGGCCGTTTCGACGACCTGCTTGCCAAGGCGATCGCCCATCATGCGGCGTCGGAGTCCGGCCTGCCCGTTCCGCCGCGCAACGTCGCGCTGTCGCCCGATACCGATATCGAGGGCTGGGCGCCGGCGCAGGCAACCAAGATCGACACCAAGGTTTTGGAGTGGATCGCAAGCCAGATGCGCGGCAAGCGCCGTGCCGGTCACGCGCTCGCAGCCATGGTGGCGACGCTGGTCGGCGCTGCCGCGCTGCCGCTCGCAACCCAGCTGCCCAACGTGTTCGACATCGGGATGATGTAAGCCATCATCCCGAACGACTGTTATGCATGTGAGAGCGGCGGGGTTACTTCCCCGCCGTTTTCTGTTTGCCGTCGGCCTCGAGCCCAAGCGTCCGCCCCGGGAACCCGGCGACGTCGAAATAGCGGGTCGAGAGCACGCGCTGGAACTTGATCATCGTGCGCAGGCCATTGGCCGAAGGCTTCGAGGTGAGGGTGCCGTCAGCCATCTTCGGCACGATGCCGTTCGGCAGCGCTTCCGACATCACCCGCCCCACCAGCCCGCCATTGTTCGGCGTGCGCAGGCCGAGCAGCTGGGCGGCGGTGATGCCGACATCGGCATTGCTCACGGGGAGCGGATCGACATAGCCGGTCTTGAAGTCGGGGCCGTTCGCCGCGGTGAAGTTGTAGGTATCGCCGCGGCTGAAGCTGCCATGCATGCCCTGGCCCTGGCGCAGCACGGTGTCGGCGATCTGCACCGAGCAGTTGGTCGGGATCTCGCAACCGCTCGACCAGGAGCGGAAATTGACCACGATCGACGGGTTCGGCGTCGTCGCCTTGCCCTTCAAATTGAGGTTCGACATCGGCAGTGTGCCGGCGAATTTGCCGAGCTTGTCATCGACAAAGAGCCCGCTGATGTAGTCCTGCTCGAGCAGCGCCTTGACGACTCGCTCAGTGAGCTTCTTGTCCCGGTTCGGCAGATAGATCAGGTCCGAGCCGCCATTGGTTGCGACCACGACGTCGGGTTTGGCCGGGTCCTGGCCGAGCACGCCGTTGCCGGCCTTGGGGTGGGCGGTATCGGCGACGCGGGCGTTCTTGTCGTTGGGGTCGTAGAGCGGCAAGCTCAAGGCCTTGGCGAGATCGATCGCCAGGAAACCCATGGGGAGGAAATCCTTCGGCGTGTCGTCATAGGCGATCTTGGCCGACGGGCTTGTCTTGCTCTCCTTCGAAATGGTCGAGAAACCATGGTCGGAGGAGACGATGATATTGGTGGTAGCGGTAAGCCCGAGCTCGTCGAGCGCCTTGCGCAACTGCGCCAGATTGTTGTCGGCATTCTTGATACCGGCCATCGAGGTCGGGCCGTTGATGCCGGGGGTGATGGTGTTGAGGCTGTCGCCGGTGTTGTGCTGGCTGCCGTCCGGATCGCGCGACCAGAACACCAGCACGAACGGCTTATTGCGCGCCTTGAACATCGGCAGCACGACCTTGGTCGCGACATCGGCCATGTAGGCCTGCTGCGCCACATTGGCGACCGTCGTGCCGGGCGTCTTGGCGTCTCCCGCCTTGGCGTTGTCGCCACGGCCGGGCGTGGCGAGTGGCAAATTGGCCTTGGTCAGCGCGTCCTTCACCTCGTCGGAGATCGGAACGCCGGTCTTGCCGCCGGTGGAATCGTCGATCACGATGGTGTTCTTGCCGCGATCGGTGTGGTCGAACAGCAGCGTGGGGCCGACCTTGCCAATGGCCGCCGTGCTGAAGCCCTCGTGGCGGGCCATCTTCAGCAGCGTCTCTTCATTGAGATAGTCGCCGCCGAAATGATCGTCGATGTCGGCAAGCACCGCATCATTCTCGATGAAGGGAACGACGGTGTCGCCGGCAGGCACCGAAGTGTAGCCGGTGTAGATCGTGTTGGAGAACGTACCGGTGTCGCCGAGATAGTGGCCGGTCGACAGCGCCGAGCTGTTTGCCATCGTAAAGGTCGGGAACAGCGAATGCGAATTCTTGAAGTGGACGCCCTTGTCGCGCAGCGCGGCCATCGCCGGCGCCGTCTCAGACGTTACGATGCCGCCACGCAGGCCGTCCGGCACGAACAGGATGAGGTTGCGAGGCTTTGCGTTCTGCGCCGATGCGGCGGCCGCCGACAACGCGATCATGCTCGCGGACAACAGAGTAATGGCACGACGCATATGATTGTTTCCTCATGAAAAAGAGCCCCGCGACCTGATCGCGGCCGCCCCCGCTTAATAGTTTTGTCACATGACATATTTGTTACAGTTCCCTCGCGGCGCCGTCCAACAAGCCGTTATTCCGCAGGCTGCGCGGACGTCCTCTCATCGCACGCAAGCTTGCCGGCATGACCGTACCGCGCGTAGAGGGCGGGCAGCACCGCGAGCGTCAGCAGGGTTGCACTGATCAAGCCGCCGATCACGACGGTGGCGACCGGCTTCTGCACCTCGGCGCCAGTGCCGGTGGCAAATGCCATCGGGACGAAGCCGAGCGAGGCGACCAGCGCGGTCATCACGACGGGGCGGAAGCGGGTGAGGGCGCCTCGCTCGATCGCAGTCCGCATCGGCACACCTTGCTCGCGCAACTGGTGGATGAAGCTCAGCAGCACCAGCCCATTCAGCACCGCGACGCCTGACAGCGCGATGAACCCGACCGCAGCCGAGATCGAGAACGGCATGCCGCGTAACAAGAGCGCGGCGATGCCGCCCGTGAGCGCCAATGGCACGGCGCTGAACACCAGAAGGGCATCGCGCGCCGATCCCATCGCCGCCAGCAGCAACAGGAAGATCATCGCAAAGCAGGCCGGCACGACGATGGCAAGGCGGCTGGCGCGCCGCGGCCAGATTCTCGGACTGGCCACCCCAAATCATCCAGTAGCCGGGCGGCAGCTTCACCGATTGTGCCACCTTGGCCTGCGCATCCTCGACCACCGAGCCGAGATCGCGGCCGCGGACATTGGCCGTCACCACGATGCGGCGCTTGCCGTTCTCGCGGCTGATCTGGTTCGGCCCTTCGGTGAAGGAGAATTGCGCAACGCGGTTGAGCGGCAAGCTCTGCACGGGCGAGTTCGGCGTCGCCCGCGGCAACGCGACCGGCAGGTTGCTCAGCGCTTCGAGATCCGAGCGCACGCTTTCCGGCAGCCGCACCACGATGTCGAAGCTGCGATCACCCTCGTAGACGACGCCCGCATCCTGGCCGCCGACCGCGGCGCCGATCACGTCCTGCACCGCCGAAACGCTGAGGCCGCGGCGGGCAATCGCCGCCTTGTCGACCTTGATTTCAAGCACGGGGAGGCCGCCGGCCTGTTCGACCTTCACATCCGTCGCGCCGCGCACGGCGCGGAGCGCAGACGCAACCTCGTTGGCGGCCTTCAGCATCGGTTCGAACTCGTCGCCGAACACCTTGACCGCGATGTCGCCGCGAACGCCGGCGATCAGTTCATTGAAGCGCATCTGGATCGGCTGGGTGAACTCATAGACATTCCCCGGCAACCTGCCGACCGCCCTGGAGATCTCCTCGATCAGATGCTCCTTGGTCAACGACGGATCAGGCCATTCCCCGCGCGGCTTCAGGATGATGAAGGTGTCGGACGCGTTCGGTGGCATCGGATCGCTGGCTACTTCCGCGGTGCCGGTCTTGGAAAAGACGAACGACACCTGCGGAAAGCGGCTGACGGTCTTCTCGACCGACAGTTGCATCGCCTGCGATTGCGACAGCGCGGTGCTGGGAATCCGCAGTGCGTGCATGGCGATATTCTTCTCATCGAGCGAGGGAATGAACTCCTGGCCCAGCCGGGAGAACCCGAACAGCGCGGCGGCGAACAGCACGACCGTAACCGCGATGACCGGCACCGGCGTTGCGACCGCACGCAGCAACAGCGGGCTGTACCAGCGCTTCAGCGTCGCAACGAGGCGATTTTCCTTCTCCTGCACGCGGCCGGTGACGGCAAGTGTGATCAGCGCGGGAACCAGCGTCAGCGACAGCACGAAGGCCGCCGCGAGCGCGAGGATCACGGTGAGCGCCATCGGTTCGAACATCTTGCCTTCGACGCCAGTGAACGTGAGCAGGGGCACATAGACCAGCAGGATGATGGCCTGGCCGTAGAGGCTCGGCTGGACCATTTCGATCGCCGAGGCGCGCACCGTCCCCAGCCGTTCGTCGCGGGTGAGGACGCGGCCGAGGGCCTGCTGCTTTTCGGCGAGGTGACGCAGGCTGTTCTCGGTGATGATGACGGCGCCGTCGACGATCAGGCCGAAATCCAGCGCGCCGAGGCTCATCAGATTGGCGCTGATGCGCCCTTGCCACATCCCGATCGCGGTCATCAGCATGGCGACGGGGATCACCAGCGCCGTGATTAGCGCCGCCCGGAAATTGCCGAGCAGCAGGAACAGCACCGCGATCACGAGCAACGCACCTTCGGTCAGGTTGCGGGCCACCGTGCCGATGGTCGCGTCGACGAGTTGGGTGCGATCCAGCACGGTCTTGAGCTCGATGCCCGGAGGCAGGGAGGCCACGATGGCGCGAAGTCGTGCGTCGACCGCGGTCGAGACGGTCCTGCTGTTGGCTCCGATCAGCATCAATGCCGTGCCGATCACGACCTCGCGGCCGTTCTCGCTGGCGCTGCCGGTGCGGGTCTCGCCGCCGATCGACACCGTCGCGATATCGCGGATCCGGACCGGCACGCCGCCGCGGGTGGTGACGGCGACCGTGCCGAGTTCGTCGATGGTCTCGATGCGGCCGCCGGAGCGCACCACAAAACCTTCGCCGTTGCGCTCGATGTAACGGGCGCCGCGGCTGACATTGTTGCCCTCGATCGCCTTGGCGACGTCGGCAAAGGTGAGGCCGAGCGCGATCAGCTTCGCCGCATCGGGCTGGACTTGATATTGTTCGAGGTAGCCGCCGATCGAATCGACACCGGCGACGCCCGGCACCATCTTGATCTGCGGCTTGATGATCCAATCCTGCACCGTACGCAGATAGGCATCCTTCTCGACATCGCTTCGCAGGACCTGGCCATCTGCCGTGACGAAACGGCCATCGCTTTGCAGGCCCGGCGCGCCGTCGGTCTGCGCGGGTCGGCTGGAGAAATGGACGGTCCACATGGTGATCTCGCCAAGACCGGTCGAGGTCGGGCCGATCCGCGGCTCGATGCCTTGCGGCAGTCGGGCGCGGACTTCGGTCAGGCGCTCGCCGATCAGCTGGCGACCAAAATAGATGTCCGTTGCTTCGCTGAAAACAGCAGTGATCTGCGAAAAGCCATTGCGCGACAGCGACCGCGTGCTCTCCAGCCCCGGTGCGCCTGCCAGAGCGGTCTCGATCGGGAACGTGATCTGCTTTTCGATTTCCGCAGGCGAGAGTGCCGGCGCCGTGGTGTTGATCTGGACCTGCTTGTTGGTGATGTCGGGCACTGCGTCGATCGGCAACCTGGTCAGCGCCAAACCGCCGAGCAGCATCAGGATGGCGGCAAGAGCGACGACGACCCAGCGACGCTCGATCGCAAGACCGATGATGCGCTCAATCATGATCATGCTCCGCGTCGTCTTTCTCGAGCTCGGCCTTCAGGGTGAAGGTGTTTTCCAGCGCGACGGTCTCGCCGGCGGCAAGACCGGCCAACACCTCGATATCATCGTCGTCTTCCCGGCCCGTGCGCACCGACATCGCTTCAAATCCGTCGGCATCGCGAACGAAGACGGTCGGCGTGCCCTTGATGGTCTGCAACGCCTTCTTCGACACGATCACGGGCGATGGCGCACCGGTGAGCGGCACTTCCGCCGTGACGAACGTGCCGGGCTTCCAGCGATGGTCCTTGTTCGGCATGGTCGCGATCACCCGCGCGTTGCGGGTCTCACGATCGAGCATCGGGCCGACGAAGATGACGTCCGCGACGGCCTCGTCCTCGCTGCCGATGGCGCGGATCTTGACCGGCGCGCCTTCGCGAACCGAGCCGATGTCTTCGGGCGAGACCGCAAGATCGACCCAGATGTCGTCGAGATTGACGATGACAAAGAGCTCGCTTTCCTGTCCCTCGCGGCCGATCAATCCACCGAGGTCGACACGCCGTTCCGAGACCCGGCCCGAGATCGGCGAGCGCAGGAACTGCTTGCGCAGGCTTTCAGCCGGCTGGCTCGGCAGGTCGGCGATCTCGCTTTCCGACAAGCCCAGCGCAAACAGTTTCTGTCTGATGCCGTCGAGCTTGATCTGGGCGTCGTTTGCGGTCAGCCGGGTGCGCAGGAATTCGTTCTCCGACATGGTGCGGCTTTCGACCAGCGTCTTCTGCCTGGCGTAGAGCGTCTGCTGCAGGTCGTTGGTCAGCCGTGCGGCGAGGTATTCGCTCTTGGCATCGGCCACCTCGCGACTCTCGATGGTGGCGACGATCTCGCCTTTCTCGACATTGTCGCCGAGCCGCTTGCGCAGTTCCGCGACCGTCGCCAGCACGCGCACCGACACGCGGCCGATATGATCGGCATCGGGAATCAGCGATCCCGACGCGAGGAAATGGCGTTTCAGCATGCCACGGCCTGCCTGCGCGAGCGTGATGCCGGCTTCCCGAATCTGGTCTTCGTTCAGCGCAATGTGGCCTGGTGCCTGATGCGTGGTCTCGGCCTTCGGCGAACTCGCCGTGGCCGTCTCCTTGATCGCAGCCGGGATTGATCCCGGCCATCCGGCCCATCCAGCCGCCAGAATGGCCAGTCCAATGCCGGCGGCGACACCGGCGGAAAATAGAAAAATCCGTTTCATCTGCGCCTCTCTGCAACGCACGGCACAGGCCTTGCGCTGTCGCAACGTTGATATGTGCGAAGGCCTGCTCGCTGCCCGATGGCAACGAGACACGACCGGTCATGACTGACAGGATCAGGCGCGGGGCGGCTTGAACGGAGAGAGGCGATCGGCCGATGCGGGCAGGCGCATGCAAGCATCGCCGTAGGCATGTGCCGCATATTCGGTGGGAAACACCGTGTCCTGCGGCGCGACGGAGGCGACATGGGTCAGGCAGTGATCGCCATGAGGCGATGCGGGATGGGCTGGAGTCTTGTCACCAGTGTCGTTGATCGACTGTGCGACGGATATGACGGAGCCAGCATCGTCATCGCCGTCGGACGTCCAGCCGTGGAAGAACGACAACACCAACGCCAGCGAGATCAATCCGGCGAGCAGACTGCGCCAACGGCGCGATCCTGCTTTGCGCGAGGAAGATTGAGCAGTGGCAAGCGAAGCGTCCATGCGCCCTAGTTAGCGCCGCGCCCGTGCGCATTCAAGCGCAAGCGTGCGGCAGAATTGCCGCGAATACTATAACGTTACGTGCTGTGCGCGCCGTGACGTATCAGCCATCGGCGTGCGGCGACGACAGCCCAGACTGCTTCGACGAGGCCGAACGGCCAGGCACCCTGCAGGAAACCGTAAGCGGAGCCGAGTGCACACGCGACTGCGAACGCGAGGATGAACCAGGGGCTGCGCTCTTCGGCCGCATAGCAGACGAGCATCATGGTCACGGCGAACAATCCGAACAGCGTGAGTGCATCCATCGACTGGCAAGGCCTCGGTTACTTCAATGCCGACATCCGACCATGCCGTGGATGAAATATCCATGTTGCGCCGAGGGCGTGGGCCTCGCGTCAAGCGACGGACGGGTACGCGCGGATCAATCGACCCACCCGACTCACCACTGTAAGCAAAGGTTTAAGGCCTGCGACATAAGATCGCTGGATGAGCGTATTCACGCTAACCGCCGGTTAACCATGCGGCTTCTGCCAATCAAGGATCCCGAGCGGTCCTGGCGCAACATCAAGGCACAGTGGAAGAAGGACGCTGAAGGCGTCGGGGAGGAATTTGCCACCTTCGGCGGCTTCGCCGCCCTCGAAACGCTGACCGCCAAGGAAGAGGACAGCCAGGGCCTGTATTATCTGACGGACGGTGAGCGCGTTCACGCGGTTTGCCAGGTCAGGCGTCTGCTGATGAGCAAATATCCGACGCCTGCCTTGCGCGCGCGCTTCGTCAACGTCTCTCCGATCTATGACCTCGGCCTCGCCGATACCAGCGACTACGCCCGGATGCTTGTCGCGCTGTTCTCCGGCGTGGTCTGGCTGTCGCGCGATGCGCTGGCGGCCAGCCACATCCGCTTCTTCCTGAAGAGTCCGGGCGACTCGCAATTCTTCGCGGCGCTCCGGGTCGCGACGCCGCTTTCGCCGTTCTCGAAGTTCACCATCGAGGGGGCGTTGATCGAGTGCAGCCTGAAGGAGGCCAAGGCTGCGCCCGGAGCGGAGAGGGTGGCTTCCTGACGACGTCTTGCCGGATCAGACCCCCGTCGGGTGCGTGTACGCCTTAACCGACCGATAACTGACTTTCCTAACCGCGCCTTGTGTTGTGTTCCCGTACAACGGCTCCCGCAGGGTCAGGAAAATGTCAACGCGTTCAACGAGCGGCAAGATGCCGGAGTACCGGTGGCTGTCGATAGAGGGTGTGCTTCGCGCCACAAGGCTCGGTGCCATTCAATGGCTCGTGCTGAGCGCTGCGCTGCTCGTGCTTGCGATCACGCTCAGCACCGGCTACCTCGCCTTGCAATACCGCCAACGCGCGCTGCAGGTTTCCGAGCGCGAGCTCGACAACACGGCACTCCTGCTGTCGAGGCATTTCGACCAGCAGCTCAGTGACCTCCAACATGTCCACGACGATATCGTGAGTTACATGCAGGCGGGGCAGATCGAGACCGCCGATCAATTCGAAAAGACCATGTCGCTGTTGAGCGCGCACGAGATGCTGCGCACTCGGCTGGCGACGCTGCCGCATGTCGGGGGTCTCAATCTCTTCAATGCCAAGGGATGGCTCATAAACTCGTCCGAGATGTGGCCGGTGCCTGATATCAATATATCGGAGCGGCGCTATTTTCAGGAGTTCACCTCGGGAAGGCCGACACCCGATGTCATCGTCGAACCGGCGATGAGCAAGGTGACGGGAAACTGGACCACGATCTTCGCGCGCAAGATCACCGGGCGCAACGGCGAGATCATCGGCTTTGCCAGCCGCGGCGTCGAACCCAGCCATTTCGAAGACTTCGTCGCGTCGCTGGCCCTGAACGGTGACACCGTGATCTCGATGATTCACCGGGACGGCACCATCATCGCGCGCTATCCCCAGGATACCAGCATCGTCGGCCACAACATCTTCGACGAGCCGCTGTTCCGGAAAGTCCTGAGCCTGGGCGGCAACACGTCGGGCCGCTTCGTCAGTTCGCAGGGCGAGGATAGCGTTGGGGCGGTCAAGGCGCTGTCCCATTTTCCGATCCTGATCGTTGCGACGACCAGGACATCCAGCGCGCTGGAGGACTGGCGCGCGCAAACCAAGCTGGAGTTCTTCGCCGCGGTGCTGGCCGTGGTCGTCGTCATCCTTACGATCTTCCTGATTGTACGCCAGCTGAGGCGGCAGCACGAAGCCGCGCAGCACAGGCTGTCCGAGAAAAGCCAGCATCTCGACACCGCCATCAACAACATGACCCAGGGGCTGTTGCTGTTCGACGCCTCGTCGCGGCTCGTGATCTGCAATCAGCAATATATCGACATGTTCGGCGTCTCGCCTGAAATCGCCAAGCCGGGATGTCATCTGCGTGACCTGATCCTGCATCGGCAGGCGACCGGCTCTTTCGTCGGCGATGTCGACGAGTACTGCGCGCGGTTCACGAACCGGGACGGTGACAACGTCCAGGACACAGTGATCACGACGCCGGACGGCCGCAACATCCGCCTGATCTACAAGCGCTCGCCTGATGACGGCTGGGCCACCACGCTCGAGGATGTCACCGAGGGGCGGCGGGTGCAGGCGCGGATCGAGCACCTCGCGCATTACGATGCTCTGACAAATTTGCCGAACCGCACGCTGTTCCAGCGCCATGCGGAAGCGCTGCTGCTCGAGCCCGCTGCGCGCGAGTTCGCGATCCATTACATCGATATCGACGAGTTCAAGCGCATCAACGATACGCTCGGACACCTGATCGGCGACGAATTCCTCAAGGGCGTTGCCGACAAGCTGCGCCGATCGATTGGTCCGAACGACTTCATCGCGCGGCTCGGCGGCGATGAATTCGCCATCGTGCAGCACGATATCGCGTCGGACGACGATGTCAGCGATCTGGTTGCGCGGGTCTATCAGTCGTTGCGCGCGCCGTTTGACTGCCGCGGCCATCGCCTGTCGAGCGATGCCAGTATCGGGATCGCGATCGCGCCGCGCCATGGCTCCGACCTGTTCGACCTGCTCAAGAGCGCGGATCTTGCGATGTACGCCGCCAAGGCGGCCGGCCGCAGGACCTACCGCTTCTTTGATCCCGCGATGGAGAAGCAGGCCAATCTGCGCCGCGAGTTGGAGGCCGACCTGCGAGTAGCGCTGGCCTAGGATGCCTTCGAACTCCACTACCAGCCGCTGGTCGACCTCCGCAGCGACGAGGTGACCGGCTGCGAAGCGCTGTTGCGCTGGCGGCATCCGGTCCGCGGCATGATCTCGCCGGCAGATTTCGTGCCGGTGGCCGAGGAGACCGGCCTGATCGAGGAGATCGGGCTGTGGGTCCTGCGCACCGACTGCATCGAGGCCGCGGGCTGGCCGGCGAATGTGCGGGTTGCAGTCAACGTCTCGCCGGTTCAGTTCAAGTCGGAAACGCTGGCGCTGAAGGTTGCGCGGGTGCTCGCCGAAAGCGGGCTTGACCCGCGGCGGCTCGAACTCGAGATCAGCGAGGCGGTGCTGATCGCCGACGACGATGCGGCACTTGTCACGCTCGGCCAGCTGCGTGCGCTCGGCGTCCACATCGCGCTCGACGAACTTCGGAACCGGGTACTCGTCGCTGCAATATCTGCAACGCTTCCCGTTCGACAAGATCAAGATCGACCGCAGCTTCGTCAAGGAAGTGACCCGCAACACCAGCTCGGCCTCGATCATCCGCGCGTGGTCTCGATCGCCGCCGATCGCAACATGATCACGACCGCCGAAGGCGTCGAGACCGATCAGCAGCGCGACACCGTGCAGATGCTTGGCTGCACGCAGATGCAGGGCTATCTGTTCAGCAGACCGGTTCCAGCAAAGGATGTCCGCACGCTGCTGGCAGCCGATGGCGTCGAAGACGCAGCGTAGCGGCCGGCGGCCATCTCATGGACCATTTGTGGGGAACTGTTTTGCTGGAAACGCGTTCCCTTGCGGGGCTCGACCGGCAGGCGATTAATGAAGACCGCAGCAACGTCCGTGGCCATGCTGCTGTTTGCCTCGTGTGCGGCAAACGCAGAGAGTGGCCTTGCATCCTACTATCATGGCATCGGCAAACGTGGTGAGATGACCTGCGCACATCGCAACAGGCCGTTCGGCAGTATGGTGACGGTGTCCCATGGCGGCCGATCAATCCGGTGCCGCGTCAATGACCGCGGCCCGTTCGTGCGCGGACGGATCATCGATATCTCAACCGCTGCCGCGCGAGCGCTCGGCATTCTTGAGCTCGGCGTCGCGCATGTGCTGATCGAGTAGGGCGCGGCCGACGGGCGACACAATCAGGACTTCGAGGCGATGGTCCGCTGCTCGACGATCGCCTTCCTGAGCGTGCGCGACAGCGCCTCGACGGAATAGGGCTTCTGAATAAGCTCGAAGCCGCTGTGGGCATTTTCGGCGAGCACGTTGCTGTAGCCGCTGGTCAGCACCACAGGCAGGCCGGGAAAGCGATCGCGGATGATGCCGGCAAGCTCGACGCCGTTCATGCCGGGCATGATCACGTCCGAGAACACGAGATCGGCGGAGAACTCGTTCTCTGACAGGATCGCGAGCGCAGCGTTGGCGTCGGCTGCGCGCTTCACCGAATAGCCGAGGTCTTCGAGCAACTCGGTGGAGAAGCGGCCGACGTCGTCATTGTCCTCCACGACAAGGACGCGATAGCCGCGGCCGATCGAGGCTTGCTCGCTGCCGGCGGAGGCCGCGACCTTCGCATCCGCGGGCCGCATCGCGTGTGGCAGATAGATGGTGAAGCTCGCGCCGCGGCCGGGCGTGCTGGTGACCTGGATGTCGCCGTCGGACTGCTTGACGAAGCCGAACGCCTGGCTCAAGCCGAGACCGGTTCCCTTGCCGACCTCCTTGGTCGTGAAGAATGGCTCGAAGATCGCGTCGAGATTTTCGGGCGAGATGCCGCTGCCGTTATCCTGAATCGAGATCGCGACGAAATCGCCGCTGCGCGGGGCCTGGGCGCGCAGCGCGGGTATATTGCGGACCTTCCTGACCCCGATCGTCAGCTGGCCCTCGCCATTCATGGCGTCGCGGCCGTTGACCGCCAGGTTGATCAGCGCGGTCTCGAACTGGCCGATATCCGCGATTGCAAAGCAATCGGGATCGACGATCCTCACTTCGATATGGATCCGCCCGCCGACCAACGGCCGGATCAGCTGTACCACACTGTCGACCTGCGCGCCGACGTTGAACACTTCAGGGTTCAGTGGCTGCCTGCGCGCAAACGCCAGCAGCTGGGCCGTCAGTTTGGAGGCCCGCTCCACCGTTTCCGAGATCGCGTCGATGTAGCGGCGCCGGCGCTCGTCGGGCAGCTCGCGGCGGCGCAGGAAATCGGTCGCCGAGCGGATGATGGTCAGGAGATTGTTGAAATCGTGCGCGACGCCGCCGGTGAGTTGGCCGACCGCCTCCATCTTCTGCGACTGCCGCAAGGCTTCCTCGCCGCGGCGGCGTTCGGTGATGTCGACGGCTTCGGGCACGGCGCCGACGACGGTGCCATGCCGGTCGCGCAGCGGCCGCATCTCGAAGTCGAAATAGCGGTCGCCGATCGGCAGCCGCAGCAGCATTTCGGACTTGACGTCCTCGCCCTGCATCGCCGTGGCGAAGGCGTTCCTGATTGCCTGCGACGCGTCTTCGGTCGCACTGAACCACGGCGTGTCCCAGAACGGTTTGCCGATGACGTCGGCTGGTTCGGCGCGGATGCCGGCCAGCGCGGTCCTGTTGGCATACAGCAGGTCGCCATCGCGGTTGAGCAACCCCTGGTATTGATGGCTGGTCTCGAAGATCGCACGCATCTGCGCTTCATTGGACTCGAGCTGCGCGGTGCGCTCGGAGATGCGCCGCTCCAGCGTCTCGTTGAGCTTTCGCAGTTCGATTTCGGCTTCCTTGGCGGCCGTGACGTCGTGGGCGACGCCGATGAAGCCGATATGCTTGCCGTTCGGATCCCAGCGCGGCTGCGATTCCGAGCGCAGCCAGCGCCAGTCGCCCGCGGCGTTGCTGTAGCGTGCCTCGAGCACGAATGGCTTGAGCGAGAGCTCACCCGTGATCTGCTCCTGAAGGACGCGGGGCAGATCATCGGGATGCAGCGCCTTGCGCCAGTCGAACACGATCGCTTCCTCGAAGGGCAGGCCGAGGAAGTCGAGATAGGCCTGGTTGGCGAAAGAGCGCGTGCGGTCGAGCTTGGTCACCCAGACCGGGACCGGCGCGCTGTCGGCGATCAGGCGAAAGCGCTCCTCGCTCTCACGCAAGGTCTCCTGCGCCAGCATCTGGTCGGTGACGTCGAGGTCTGCGCCGACCAAGCGCAGCGCACGGCCGCTGCGGTCGCGTTCAATCTTGGCGACGACACGGATCCACCGGCTCTCGCCGTCGTTCGGGCGGATGATCCGGTACTCCGCCGTATAGTCCTCGCTTCTGCCCTTGAGCACGCCGAACAGGTGCTCGACCGTCCGCTCGCGGTCCTCGGGGTGAATTCGCGCGACCCAGTTCTCATAGGCTTCGTTGACTTCGTCGGGCGGCAGCCCGTGCACGAGCAGATATTCCGGGGAGCGGCGGTTCCGCACGCCATCGCGGAAATCGATCTCAAGCCCGCCGACCCGCGCGATGCGCTGGATTCGCGCAAGCTCGGCTTCGCGGTCCAGGAGCGCGCGATGAGCCCGGTCGCGTTCGTGCGCAATCTCCTCCAGATGCTGCCGCAGCCGTTCCGCGGCCGCGGCCTCGGGGAGCACATCGGAGGGATCGGGAGGGGTCATTCGTGCCGGCAACCTCTTGGGCCCAGTCTCACACAAGACGAGGCAGTTTTGCCAGCGGTGATTTGCTGCCGCTTACTTGCTCTTCGTGCCGGGGCGGCAATTATAGGCCCGCCGGAACCCGGCGGCCTGCGCGTCTTCCTCGGAGCAGAACCATCGATCCGGATTGGTTAAGCCGGGGTAACTGCGGCATGCCTGCAAGTGATAGATGCCGACATTGCCGGTAACGCGGGCGCGCACGGCGTACTTGCCCTTGATGTTGCAGCTTGCGGGCATTGCGAGGTCGTCGGGAAACAGCGCCGCGCGGATCTGCGTGTCGCGGTCGGCCGGGCAGGAACTGCCGAGCAGGACGCCATCCTTCTTGCCGCTGCGAAACTCCCGCGGTGCGACGAAGCAGCCTTTCCAAAGTCCCCGGCGATCGTCCCTGGCGGCGGCTTCATCGGGCTTGAAGCGGCCGGTGGCCGACGCCTCGACATTCAACGCGTAGCCCTGGCGGACCACCAACTGGCTCAGGCTGGTCGGGTCGCCCTCGATCTTGCAGACGCCGAGGCGGCGTTTCCTGGCGGTGGGGTCGACACCGATGTCGTCGCAATGAACTGACTTGCCGCCGATCAGCCTGGTCAACTGGTCGCGCGCTTCGACACCACAAGCCCAGGCGTCGGCGTGCTCGTCGATGCAGGGCTGATCGACCGCCGGCGCATCGATGCCGTCGAGGCGATAGGTCACGTTGCCGAGTTGGATCGTGCTGCCGTCCTTGACAATCATTGTTGCGGCGAAACCAGGTCTCGCAGACAGAAGTGCAAGCAGAAGTGTGATGGCGATGGGATTTCGGAATCGCATATTTTCACTTCAGTTCTTTGGCGGACTGCCGAACTTCTAGCACAGGCTGGCACGATCGAACCAAGGCCTGTTCGCAAGAGCTGTGTGCGTGTCATCGTCGACGTCGTTACCGAGCAATGCCTACACGCCGACGCAGGAAGAGAAAGGCGCCAAGAGACGGCACCCCGTCAAAGATCGATTGACTCGATGAGAACAAAATAGGAACATATGGCATCACTTGATCCCGGATACCTCCATGACGTCTGTACGGCCCGAATCTGACGACGATGACGGCTTGGAGGCGGCTGTCGATCAGGCCATCTCAGCTTGTGGCGGGGACCTGCGCTCGACCATCCGCGCGCTGATCGTCGCCAATGAATTTCTGGAGAATGAGGTCAGCGAGCTGATGAAAGCGGTCTCGCGTGCTCATTCGCGCGGTCGCTTCCAGTCCTATTCGGGCTGAACCACCCCTCGGACTACCGCCAGAGACGGACCGGGCCGCACGAGACCGTTGCCTCCGGTGCGATTTGCTGTACCACGGGCTGGTTACGCCCAATCGCCCGTGCCAGATTGCGCGGGGAGGATCCTGCCTAAAGTCAAAATCCAAATCGAAATCCAAGCCGAAAAGCCCAAGCAAGAAGAGCATGTTCAAACGAATCCTGATCGCCAATCGCGGCGAGATCGCCTGCCGGGTCATCAAGACCGCTCGCCGCATGGGGATTGAGACGGTTGCCGTCTATTCCGAGGCCGATCGCGACGCGCTGCACGTCGAAATGGCCGATGAAGCCGTCCTGATCGGCCCGCCGGCCGCCGCCGAGAGCTATCTTTTGATCGACAAGATCGTCGAGGCCTGCCGCAAGACCGGTGCTGAGGCCGTGCATCCCGGCTATGGCTTCCTGTCCGAGCGCGAGGCGTTTCCGCGCGCGCTGGAGGCGGCCGGTATCGTGTTCATCGGCCCGAACCCCGGTGCGATCGCCGCGATGGGCGACAAGATCGAATCCAAGAAGGCCGCCGCCAAGGCCAACGTCTCGACCGTGCCGGGACATCTCGGCGTCATCGAGGACGACAAACACGCGGTGCAGATCGCCGACGAGATCGGCTACCCCGTCATGATCAAGGCCTCCGCCGGCGGCGGCGGCAAGGGGATGCGCATCGCGCATTCGAAGTCCGAGGTCGCCGAAGGATTCAACCTTGCGAAAGCGGAAGCCAAGTCGTCGTTCGGCGACGACCGCGTCTTCATCGAGAAATTCATTACCGACCCGCGCCACATCGAAATCCAGGTGCTCGGCGACAAGCATGGCAACGTGATCTATCTCGGCGAGCGCGAATGCTCGATCCAGCGCCGCAACCAGAAGGTTATCGAAGAGGCGCCGTCGCCGCTGCTCGACGAGCAGACCCGACGCAAGATGGGCGAGCAGGCGGTCGCGCTGGCGAAGGCCGTGAGCTACGATTCAGCCGGCACCGTGGAATTCGTCGCCGGTCAGGACAAGAGCTTCTTCTTCCTGGAGATGAATACGCGCCTGCAGGTCGAGCATCCCGTGACCGAATTGATCACGGGTATCGATCTCGTCGAGCAGATGATCCGCGTCGCCGCCGGCGAGAAGCTTGGCCTAGCGCAAAAGGACGTGACGCTGACCGGCTGGGCAGTGGAATCGCGCGTCTATGCCGAGGATCCGTTCCGTAATTTCCTGCCGTCGATCGGGCGTCTCGTGAAGTATCGCCCTCCGGCCGAAGCAAGCCATGACGGCATCACCATCCGCAACGACACCGGTGTGCAGGAAGGCGGCGAGATCTCGATCTATTACGATCCAATGATCGCCAAGCTCGTCACCCACGCCCCGTCGCGCGCGGCCGCGATCGAGGCCCAGGCCACCGCGCTCGATGCGTTCTATGTCGACGGCATCCGCCACAACATTCCGTTCCTGTCGGCCTTGATGAACCATCCGCGCTGGCGCGAAGGGCGGCTCTCGACCGGTTTCATCGCGGAGGAATTCCCGAAGGGATTTTCGGCGCGTCCGCCGGAGGGCGAGATCGCGCGGCGGCTGGCCGCGGTCGCCGCCGCGATCGATCATGTGCTCGGCGAACGCAAACGGCAGATTTCCGGCCAGATGGGCGGCCGCGTGGTGCAGCGGGAGCGCCGCCGCGCGGTGTGGCTCGATCGCGCCGAGATCGCACTCGACGTCGCGCGCGAGGGCGATGCGATCGTCGTGCGCTTCGTCGGCGCGGACGGGCAGGCGGGCAACCCGCACAATCTGGTGTCGACCTGGGCGCCGGGCGAGCCGGTCTGGCAGGGCACCATCGACGGCAATCTGGTTGCCCTGCAGGTGCGCGTGATCAATAACGGCTTCCGCCTCGCACATCAGGGCTTCGAGGTCCCTGTCTTTGTCTTCACCGAGACTGAAGCGGCGTCGGCGCGGCTGATGCCGGTGACCTCGGCGGCCGACACCGGCAAGAAGTTGCTGTGCCCGATGCCCGGGCTCGTGGTGTCGATCGCCGTGACCGAAGGGCAAGAGATCAAGGCCGGCGAGACGCTGGCCGTGATCGAAGCGATGAAGATGCAGAACGTGCTGCGCGCCGAGCGCGACGGCACGGTGAAGAAGATCCACGCCGCCGCCGGCGCCACGCTCGCGGTCGACGCGCTGATCCTGGAGTTCGCATAGCCGTTATCCCGTCATTGCGAGCGAAGCAATCCACCTGTTCGCGCAAGAAAGAATGGATTGCTTCGTCGCTTCGCTCCTCGCAATGACGTTGATGGAGAGGGATGCCATGGCCTTTCGCAAACGACGTGAAGCTCTCCGCTCGATCCTTTTCGGATCGACCTGCATCCGTCCGGGCTCGGTCTATGACGCGACCTCGATCCGGATTGCCGAGGATATCGGCTTCGAGCTCGGGATGTTCGGCGGCTCGGTGGCCTCTCTTGCCGTGCTCGGCGACCCCGACATCGCCCTGATCACGCTGACCGAGCTTGCCGAACAGATGCGGCGGATGTCGCGCGCATCCGCCTTGCCCGTGCTCGTCGATGCCGACCATGGCTACGGCAACGCGCTGAATGTCCGCCGCACCGTGCAGGAGCTCGAAGCCGCCGGCGCCGCGGGCCTCACCATCGAGGATACGCTGCTGCCGCAGGCGTTCGGCGAGGCAAAGACGCAGCTGATCTCACTGGAGGAGGGCGTCGGCAAGATGAAGGCCGCGCTGGACGGCCGCGGCGATCCGTCGCTCGTCGTCATTGGGCGTACCGGCGCCGTCTCGATCACCAATCTCGACGACGCGATCGCGCGTGCCAGGGCCTATGAGGCTGTTGGCGTCGATGCGCTGTTCTTCACCGGCATCAAGGCGCGCGGCGAGCTGGAGGCGATCTCCGCTGCGACGAGCCTGCCGCTCGTGCTCGGCGGCGCGCCGGAGGAGATGACTGCGCCCGACTATCTGGCGAGCCAGCGGGTCAGGATCGCGCTGCAGGGCCACGCGCCGTTCGCTGCGGCGACGCAGGCTGTGTATGAGACCTTGAAGGCGCTGCGCGAGGGTGCCTCGCCGAAGACCTTGAAAGGGATCGCCTCGTCCGAACTGACCGGCCGCGTGATGCGCGAAGCAGCAACAAAAGCCCGCGCCGGTGATTTCCTTAACCTGAAGAAATGACCGGCGCGATCCGCCACGTTGTTGTTCGCGGCCGCGTGCAGGGCGTCGGCTATCGCGCCTGGGTCGCGGAGCAGGCGAGATCACATCGCCTCGACGGCTGGGTTCGCAATCGCCGCGACGGCAGTGTCGAGGCGGTGTTTTCCGGACCCGAGGATATAGTTGCCGAGATGATTGCATCATGCCGGCGCGGGCCGCTTTTGGCGCACGTGGATGACGTGCAAGTTGAGACAGGCGATTCCGACCTTTTGAACCTGCGCCGGGCAGGCGAGCGGTTTTCGTTCCTGCCCACGGTCTGACCGCCGCCATCCGTTCATCGTTGGCATGACTGACGCCTCCAGCTAGGCCAGACCCTGGCTCTTGACTTCCGCTCCGAACTGTCTGATATTTCTGTTATGACAGAAATAACCGCCAAGAAGAAACTCCCCACCGCCGTCGAGCGCTTCATCCTGCACTGGGGCGACATGGGTGACCAATGGGGGGTCAATCGATCGGTCAGCCAGATCCACGGGCTGCTTTATCTGGCGGAAGCGCCGATGACGGCCGAGGACATCGCCGACACGCTCGGTATGGCGCGCTCCAACGTCTCCAATTCGATCAAGGAACTTCTGTCCTGGGGATTGATCCGGCGCGTGCCGATCCTCGGCGACCGCCGCGACCACTTCGAGGCCGAGACCGACATCTGGGAGGTCGCGGCGCGAATCGCGGCCGGCCGCAAGGAGCGCGAGATCGATCCTGCCGTCGCGGCCTTGCGCACCTGCGTCTCCGATGCCGCCGATGACCCGAGCATCAGCCCGGTCGCCAGCAAACGTCTGAAGGAGATGCTGGCGTTCACCGAACTGGTCGACCGCTGGTATGCGCAGATGCTGAACGTGCCGCGGCCACGCCTGGTCGCGCTGATCAAGCTCGGCGAGAAGATTGTGAGTTTCCTGCCCATGGGCAAAGCCAAATAGGGACGGCGCATAGCGGGAGTGTGCGATGACGTCAGCAAGGACATCCAGCCTCAGGACATCGCCGGTCGCGGATACAAAACTGCTCGACGATCGTCGCTTCCGTGCATTGCTGCCGGACGAGGATTGGGGCCGTCTGCCGCTGGCGATCTGGCGGCGATTTTCCAAGCGTTTCGAGGACGGCAACACCGTCGTCTATGTCGGCGAGGTCGATGAGGCCTGTTCGAGCCGGATCGGCTGGTGGCTTGCGCAAGCTGCGCGCCTGATCGGCGGACCGCTCCCGACCGGCACCGAGACGCATGTGCCGATGATCGTCACGGTTACCGAGGACGCGGCAAGCGGCGGCCAGATCTGGACCCGCATCTGCGCGCGCCGCGACGGGTTTCCGCAAGTGATTCATTCCGCCAAGCGCTTCGCCGGCCCGACCGGGCTCGAAGAATATGTCGGCTTCGGCGTCAGCATGGCGCTGCGCATCGCGGTCGAGCATGAGGCGCTGGCGTTCCACAGCGTGAGCTATTCGCTGCAGATCGGCGGCCTGCGGCTTTCGCTGCCGGTTTGGTTGACACCCGGCGATCTCACGGTGACCCACTCCGATCTCGGCGACGGCGCCTTCCGCTTCACGCTAGAGATCGTTCACCCGCGTTTTGGCCGGCTGATACGTCAGTGCGCCGTGTTCAGGGAGGCCTCATCATGACGCCGCTGCTGTGGACCCTGGTCGCTATCCAGATCGCGATGGGTGCGTTCGACACCTTCTATCACCATGAATTCACCGAGCGGCTGGCCTGGCGCCCCTCGCAGCGCCACGAGCTCGAGCTGCACAGCCTCCGCAACATGCTCTATGCGCTGTTGTTCCTGGTGCTCGGCTGGCTGGAGGTGCACGGCATTTTTGCGATCGCGATCATCGCCGTGCTGGTGATCGAGGTCGTCATCACGCTGATGGATTTTGTCGAGGAGGATCTGAGCCGGAAACTGCCGCCGAGCGAGCGGATCAATCACACGCTGCTCGCGATCAATTACGGCGCCATTCTCCTGCTATTGTTGCCGGTCCTGATCGACTGGGCGATGCGGCCGACCGGGATCGAGCCGGCTTACGCCGGGCTGCTGAGCGTCTTCGCGACCGCGTCGGCGATCGGCGCAGCTGTCTTCGCCGTGAGGGATATTGCCGCTGCCCGGCGGCTCGGGCGGATGACGAGCGCATCTGCGGCAACCCTCGTCGACAAATTGCCGGCACGGCAAACCGTGCTTGTCACCGGCGCGACCGGCTTCATCGGCAGCCGCCTGGTCGCAAGCCTGACCGCATCGGGTCATCAGGTGATTGCGCTGATCCGCAATCCGGCCAAGGCCGAGATGCTGCGGCCGCCGATCACGCTGATCACCAGCCTCGACCAGTTGCCCGCGGAGACGAGGATCGATGCGATCGTCAACCTCGCGGGCGAGCCGATCGGCAATGGCCTGTGGACCGAAGCCAAGCGCCGTGAAATCGTTGCGTCGCGCGTCCATCTTACGACCGAAATCGTCAAGCTGATCGCGCGGCTCGAGCACAAACCGTCCGTGCTGGTGAGTGGATCTGCGATCGGCTGGTATGGACTCTGGCAGGACCAGGTGCTCACCGAGTCGGCGAAATCCCACGCTTGCTTCAGCCATGAGCTGTGCGAAGCTTGGGAGAATGCGGCCAAGCCCGCCGGCGATCACGGCGTACGCGTGGTGTATCTGCGGGTTGGTCTCGTGATCGGAACTGACGGTGGGTTTATCACGCGGATGCTGACGCCGTTTGAGTTCGGTCTCGGCGGTCCGCTCGGCTCAGGCAGGCAGTGGATGTCCTGGATCGAACGCGACGATCTGGTCCGCCTGATCGCGCACGTGGTGGCGAGACCCGGACTCTCGGGTCCCATCAACGCGACTGCGCCGATTCCCGTGACCAACGCGACGTTCACCGAGGAGTTGGGACGCCGCCTGCGCCGTCCGGCGATCTTCCGCGTTCCTGCTGCGCTGCTCCGCACCGTCGGTGGCGACTTCGCCGATGAACTCCTGCTCGGCGGCCAGCGCGTGCTGCCTAACAAGGCGCTGAGCAACGGCTTTGTGTTCCGCCACGAAACCCTGCGCAGCGCATTCGAGGCGATCCTGTAGCGCGCATATCAGGCTGTCGCGGCGACACTTCGGAATGTCGCCGCCAGTGTTCGCAGCGCCGCCAGCTTGGTGGGATCGCCTTCGAATGCAGCATCACCTTTGAGGCACCGAGCGGCGGCAATTTGTGCGCGGGTCCGATGTCGACCAGGCCCGGCGGTGCGATGCGGCGGGCGAGGGGCGCCACCGCAAGGCCCGCGAGCGCTGCCGCGACCACGGCGGTGACGCCGCCGCCGACGAAGCTTTCGGTCCAGACGATGCCTGCCTTGGCCGTGTCCGAACTCACGGCCAGGATCCTGCACAAGGATCCCAAGGTCACCGCTGTTATCGTGAAGTCGGCCGATGCCGCCGACTGGTTTGCTGGGGGCAAGTCGCTCGCCGAACAGAAGCTCGCGAGCTACTGGCTCGACATCCACGTGACCGAAGGCACCAACACCAAGGACGAGAAGGGGGCCTATCTCGCTGCGTTGTTCCAGCGGATCGAGAATCTGCTCGGTCCTCTCCATAACGAAACCTACGCGCATGTCGACGAGGTCAAGGGCGATGCCTACGGCTTCGGCGGCCTGACCCAGGAGCGCCGTTATATCGCCGGCAAGCTCGAGGTCTCACCGCAGAAGGCCGCCGCGTGATCTTGGCGGGCGTGAAGCTCATGGACACTGCGCGTTGATGGCGCTCTCGATCGTGGCAGTCCAGGCGGCGTATCCATCGGCACTCAGATGGACGCCGTCCGGCACCACCGGGCTGGTTTTCGTCGGCAGCGCGCCGACGTCGATCAGCGAGGCTGTACCCTCGCGGGCGGCCTGTCGGATCACCCGGTCGATCTCCGCAAAGCGCGCCCGGTCGATCTCATCGGCCATCACGCCTGACGCCGCGACCGGCGCCAGCGACACGACGAAGACCTTGCCGCCAAGCGCGACTGCGCGGCGCACGATCTCCGGATAGGTTTCGGCAAACGGACGGCGATCGATGCGAATGCTGTCGTTGACGCCGACCGCAATCACGAGAACGGCCGGAGCAAACCGGATGCGCTCGAACGCCTCGACCAGGCGCAGCACGCCGCTGGCGACCGCGCCGCCATAGGCGGCGTTGATCACGGGCCGGCCGCAGAGCGTCGGCGAAAAGCTCGCGCCCTCGACCAGGCTGTCGCCGACGAAGACGACCGGCTTCGCTCCGCTCCGCTGCGCCACGAACTCCTGGATCCGCTGCAGGATCGCTTTCTCGCGGCGTTCGGCAATCGGTGTGTCCAGCATGTAGAACAACAATCCAGCTACGATCAAAACGACCATACCGACCAGGAAACGCTTGCGCATCGGATCACACGGCGGGCTGTTCGCGAGCGGCTGTCGCTGCCGCGGCGGCCCCGAATATCTCCGAAAACGCCTGCTTGAGGGCGATGTCGACGTCGGCCGTCGTCACCGGCAGCCCGAGATCGACCAGCGAGGTGACGCCGTAGTGCGGATCGACCACGCCGCACGGCACGATCGCCTGGAAATGCGAGAGCTCGGGGTCGACGTTGATCGCGAAGCCGTGGAACGAGACCCAGCGGCGCAGGCGGACGCCGATCGCTGCGATCTTGTCCTCGAAGCCCAAACCCTTGTCGGGGCGCCTGACCCAGACCCCGACACGGTCCTCGCGGCGCTCGCCGCGGACGTTGAAGGCCGCGAGCGTGCGGATGATCCATTCCTCGAGCGAAGCGACATAGGCGCGCACGTCCGGCCGCCGCCGCTTCAAGTCGAGCATCACGTAGCCGACTCGCTGGCCGGGACCGTGATAGGTCACCTGGCCGCCGCGGCCGGTCTGAAACGTCGGAAAGCGCGGGTCGAGCAGGTCGTCGGCCTTGCCGCGGGTCCCGGAGGTGTAAAGCGAGGGGTGCTCGAGCAGCCACACCAGCTCCGGCGCGGTACCATCCGCAATCGCGGCTACCCGGGTATCCATCGCGGCAAGGGAATCGGGGTAGGGGACCGGACGGTCCGAAACCTGCCATTCGACGGGGCCGCTGCCCGAGGGCAGGGCAAAAGTCGTCAAATCAAGGCTTTGGCGGTCGTTAACCATTGGCTAACTCTAACGTGGTCAGGTGAATCCACAATTTAGTTCCAGTTCGGCGGTTCAGAAGTGCCCACCCTCGATAAAGTCAGCGTTGATCTCATGGTGGTCCTCGGCACGACCACCATGCCTATACACCAGGTTATGCGGCTGTCCCGCGGTGCCATCATCGAACTGGACGCCACCGAGGCTGACGAGGTCAAAATCCTCGCCAACAACCTTCCGGTGGCCAGCGGCGTGGTCTTGGTCGACCGCAACCGGATTGCGGTCGAGGTCAAGCAAATGCTGCCGAAATCGCCCGGTGTTCGGTAGTTAATTCCGTCACCAACCGCCTTGTCCCTGCATCCGTGATTTGTTACATGGCCCCGTCGATCCGGCGGTGCCCCATGGGTTCCACGCCGGAATCCCGAGCGCTCGTGGCGGAATTGGTAGACGCGCTGCCTTGAGGTGGCAGTGAGTAAAATCGTGGGGGTTCGAGTCCCTCCGAGCGCACCATACCCACGCTTAAGTACTTGAACTTACAGCGTCTTTTTTTCGAATGTTACTACGCAAAGTTACTACTTTGTCCGCAGCCGGCGTTCCCGTGCTGTTCGCGGCTGGCAGCCGCATGAACTCATCCGAGTGATTGGCTCTAATCGAATGCGACAATTTTCTCCATGCCGGTGATGCCGAGCTTCTCTCGATTCGCCTGCGCGATGTAATGTGCTGGCATCTTTGGATCGGTCCAACCGAACATCGCCATCATCTGGCTCTCGGTGCAGTCGGCATGGGCGGCCACCTCGGCCCGGGCCTTGCGCACGCCGTGGCAGCTTTTCTTGGGTTCGTTGACGTCGGCGAGGACCGCGTATGAAAACGTGCCTTGGTCGAAACCAACGGTCGTGAGGCAATCGTCCCAGTTCGTGGTTTTGGACTCGTTACCAGTCAGAATGCATGACGGAGAACATTTGCATGTCGCCAGTAGAATTACAGGCCCTGAGTTGGGGTTAAGCGCAGCCAACTTTTCCCTCGCGGCGTAGGGTGAAAGGTCGAGGCTGGGATGAAGTCGACGTTGGAAGAATTGCAGGCGCTCCGACTGGTTCGGGCATTCTGTAAAATCAAAGACCCGGATAAGCGGAAAGAGGTGCTCGACTATGTCGAGGCTCAGGCGAGGCCTGAAAAGAAGTAGGGCGGGATTGTTCGAACGAACCGGCTCACACGCACACAATGAAGCCCATCATCCCGGCCCGCCGGGTGGCCAGGCCTCAGCCACCGCTGGCGATGCAATCGGGACCGTCCCCCGTGGCGGCGTATCGCGATGAATGCCGATAAGTCGTTAGAAGAGAAGCTGTGTGCGTTGCAGTTCTATTTGGACCAAACCCATGCGAACCTAAAGCGTGATTTCCTTACGAGAGGATGGTGGCGTCGCCCTGCGTGGAAATCGGCGGGTCGCTCTCTCGGGCACGCGCCGTCCGCACAGACGACGACCGTGGCACAAACCTTGCGCCCCTTGGCGCAATGCGTCTTCTGCCCCGCCCCAAACGGTCCATCACACAAGGGGCGGGGAGAGTTCTCAACCAACGGACCGTCGCTCAAAGGCCCTTGTAGACTGGCTTGCGCTTCTCCTTGAACGCACGAGCGGCCTCGGTGTGATCCTCCATTGTCATGGTGATCCGCTCGAGAGCGTGGCTGGCATCGAGGATCAAGTTCACCTGGTCTTTGATAGCCTTGTTCACGCTAAGCTTGGTCCAGCGTACGGACCAGGGTGCCGCATCGGCAAGTTCGCGTGCGAGTTCCATCGCCGCCGACAGCACTTCGGCCCTAGGCCGAACGTAGTTGACGAGCCCGATGCGTTCGGCTTCGATACCGGTGATCGCCTTTCCCCGCATAAGGTATTCCTTCGCGCGGTTCGGTCCGAGCAGCATCGGCCAGATGATCGCACCGCCGTCGCCGGCCACGAGGCCGACCTTTGCGTGAGGATCGAGAATCTTCGCATCCTCGGCCATTACCGAGATATCGCAGAACAGCGCCGCCGTCGCCGCAAGGCCTGCGCATGTGCCGTTGATCGCGCTGATGATCGGCTTGTCGCAATTGAGGATGTCGTTGACCATATCGCGGCTGCGGCTGCGGTAGGGCTTTTCCCCCTCGTGAAGAAAATCGCCGCCCGGCCGCTCTGACATTTGTTTCACGTCGCCCCCGACGCTGAAGTAGTCTCCCGCACCGGTCAGGACGATCGCATAGACATCGTCGTCGTCGGTCAGCTCCGCCCAGACGTTGTGGATCTCATGGATCAGCGTTCGGTTCATCGCGTTATAAGGCGGGCGATTGAGGGTCGCCACCGCGATCCTATCCTTCACCTCGACCTTGAGTGCCTCATAGTGGGAATATTTGGACATTGGTCCTCCTGATGGTGGTGCTGCGCTGGCGCGTCCGCGGCTTGGTCGGACCATTAAAGGGATCGACGAATATCAGTCAAGGAAATCTGAGATGCACAGGCTGACTTTTCTGATGGCCGCGATTGCGGAGCGTGCGTCCGCAAGCCGAGAAATGAAGGCGGTGGTCCAAATCCTGGCGACCGTCAGCTCTTAAGCGGCAATGCACGCGTCGAACGAGCGCAGCCGAGAAGCCCCTTGACTGTCGCGCCCGGCCAAATTACCAATTGGTCTGACCAATATCATTTAGTCGTCCGTGAAGAGCGGCTAAGCGATTGAGCTAGAATCGCATTTGTCGTTGTGGACTGTTTTGCGATTGCAGGGTTTTGATGCTTCGAGCATCGGAACCCTGCAATTTCATTTTCAGGATTCCGTCGAATCGCCAGTCATGATTCCGTCGTCGCATCGGAGGTGGCGATGCGACCGAAGAAGCACAGGACGACGGGATCGGGCGATCTGTTCCGGGCCAGGCTGGACCAGATCATCAATATGAAGCACGAGCTGGTTCAGCTCGCCGGCAAAGTCGATTGGGACTGGATCGACGGTGAGATCGCGCCACTCTATAGCGAGAACGGTCGGCCAGGCATCGCGACCCGATTCATGATCGGGCTGCTGTTGCTCAAGCACATTTATGGCCTGTCCGATGAGGGGGTGTGCGAGCGCTGGGTCCACGACCCGTACTTCCAGTTCTTCACCGGCGAAGAGTTCTTTCAGCACGCCTTCCCGCACGAGCGCTCGGACCTGAGCCACTGGCGCAAACGGCTCGGCGACAAGCTGGAGCTGTTGCTGGCCGAGAGCTTGCGGGTGGCGCACGAGGCCGGCGCGTTACGCAGCCAGGACCTCAAGCGGGTCACGGTCGATACCACCGTGCAGCCGAAGGCGATCACCTTCCCGACCGATGCCAAGCTGCTGCACGCGGCGATCAAGGGGCTCAACCGCCTGGCGAGGAAGCACGGGGTCAAGCTGCGGCAGTCCTACCTTCGCATTGCCAAGACCGCGGCAATGATGGCGGGGCGCTACGCCCATGCCAAGCAATTCAAACGGCATCAGCGGCAGTTGCGCATCCTGCGTAGCCGGCTGGGCCGGATCATCCGCGATCTCCGCCGCAAGATCGAAGGTCAGGCTGTGATCGAGAACGCGTTCGCCCTCCCGCTCAGCCGGGCTTCGCAGATCCGCTCGCAGCAGCAACGCCAGCGCGGCTGGAAGCTCTATTCCTTCCACGCCCCGGAGGTGGAGTGCATCGGCAAGGGCAAAGCAGCCGCGCCTTACGAGTTCGGCGTCAAAGCCTCCATCGTCACCAACAACCGCCTGGCTCCTGGGGGCCTGTTCGTGCTGCACGCCACGGCGCTACCCGATAACCCGTACGACGGTCATACCTTGCAGGACGTCATTGACCGCACCGAGACACTCACCGGCTGCGCGATCGAGCGGGCCTATGTCGACAAGGGATACCGCGGTCACAACGCACAAAATCCCCGCCGAATCTTCATCTCTGGCCAGAAGCGCGGCGTCTTCGGTGTCATCAAGCGCGAGCTGCGCCGCCGCTCCGCCATCGAACCCATCATCGGACACCTGAAGACCGATGGTCACCTCGGCCGCTGCTACCTCAAAGGCCGCGCCGGCGATGCGGCTAACGTCATCCTCTCAGCCGTCGGCCACAACTTCCGCCGCATCATCGCCTGGCTAAGGGCTCTTTGGTGCCTGATCCTGACCACCCTCATCGCTGCCGCCAGCGACCGCTCTCCGCTTAATTCGGTTTCTTAACGGACGACCATTTAGTCCGTCGACCCAACGGCAAGGCAAGCACCGCTCCGCATGGGGAGGGCAGGTCGACGTGAATAAAACGGGCTGGTCGGGAGCTCCCTCCGAACTGGTCAACAGGAGGAAACGATGAACGTCGCCAGCTTCAGAGCGATTGTGTGCTGCCTTGGCTTGATCTGCTGTGGCGCGCCGGCTTCAGCTCAAAAGAGTTATGGTCCTGGTGTAAGCGATACCGAAATAAAGATCGGCCAAACAAACACATACAGCGGTCCGGCTTCAAGTTACGGAATGATCGGCAAGGTCGAGGCCGCGTACATCAACAAGATCAATGCCGCTGGAGGCGTCAACGGGCGCAAGATAACATTTATCTCTCTCGATGACGCCTATAGCCCCGCAAAAGCCGTCGAGCAGGTTCGCAAGCTCGTGGACCAGGACAACGTCCTCGCGCTGATGGGCATCATGGGAACGCCGAGCAATCTTGCTGTCGCGAAGTACCTCAATAACAACAAGGTTCCTCAGCTTCTGAGCGCAAGCGGGTCGCCAAAGCTTATGGATCCTCACACTTATCCGTGGACGACGGTCTTCTACCTGCCACAAGAAGTTGAGGGTCGTCTCCTGGGCCAATGGCTGCTCACTGAGAAGCCTCAAGCCCGGATCGGGGTGCTCTATCAAAACGACGATTTCGGCAAGGGCTATCTGACCGGGCTCAAAGCGGCCTCGGGCGAAGCCGCTTCGAAGATGATCGTGAAAGAAGAGAGTTATCAGTTGTCCAACCCCACCGTGGATTCGCAACTGCTTGTGCTGAAGGCAGCCAACATCGATACGATCTACATCGCCGCCGCCCCGAAGTTCGCCGCCCAGACGTTGAGGAAGATCAGCGAGCTCGGTTGGAGCGTCGAACGCATCATCACTGGCGCATCATCGTCTGCGCGAGCGGTACTGCAGCCGGCAGGTCTGGATGCGTCGAAAGGAGTGCTCGCCACTCTCTATATCAAGAACCCGGACGATCCGATGTGGGCCGATGATCAAGCAACGAAGGATTATCTCGCATTCATGAAGGAATGGGCACCAAACGAGCCCTCGACCGAGTCGCTCGCTGTGATGGGTTATTCGGTCGCTCAGACGATGGTCGAAATCCTGAGGAGGTGCGGCGACAATTTGACCCGCGAGAACCTTCTGTCGGTCGCGACCAACATCAAAGGCTATCAACTGCCGATGTTCATTCCAGGGCTCGTAATCAACGTATCGCCAACCGATCGGGTGGCCATGAAGCAGGCTCGCCTGGGCAGGTTCAATGGAGTCAGCTGGGAATTTGTCAGCGACGTTGTGTCCCGGCAGGAACAGTAGTGGCGCGAGGAATGGAGGTGGGTGCAGATCAATATCATTCGCTTGGGAGCGTTGTACGAGCTCCCAGAGGCAAGTTGCCGAGCTCAAGCTGTGATGCCCAATTCCACGTGTTCGGTCCAACGGATCAATATCCGATCAGGCCGAATGCAGCCTATTCGATGCCACTGGCCACGCTCTCCGTAGCCCTGGAGATGCACAAGCTTCTTGGTTTTCGGCGAGGAATGATCGTGCAAAGCACCGTCTATGGTGCCGATAATTCGTGCCTGCTCGACGCATTGAAAATAGCCGGCGCGAATTACAGAGGAACCGCGATCATTGACGACTCAACTGCCGATTCCGATCTGGATCGAATGCACTTGGCCGGGGTGCGTGCGGCACGATTCAATTTCCATCGCCGCCTGAATTTGATGCCGAGTGACAGCTCGTTCGAAAAGGCTGTTCAGCGAGTCAAAGAGAGAGGATGGCACGCCAAGATAAATACGACGCCTGGCGCGTTGGTTACTCTGATGCCGCTATTGAAGCGTCTGCAGGTCAGGTTCGTCGTTGACCACATGGGCGGGCGTGACTTGCCCCCGTCGTCGACCATCGACGTTCTTCCGCTGCTCCTCGAGCTCGTTGAACTCGATAACTGCTGGATCATGCTTTCAAACGGTGATCGGCGCTCGGTCAAAGGAAAGCCATGGGACGACTCGGTTGCGCTTGCGCGGGAGCTCATCTCGAAAGCACCAGACCGAATGATATGGGGCTCTGACTGGCCTCACCCCATGATTCCGGTGAGCGAGAAGCTCAAGGATGACGGCGAGCTGTTGGATCTGGGGATGCGATATGCCGACGGGGACGAGCACATTCTGAGAAAAATCTTCGTCGATAATCCTGCGAAGCTATTCGGCTTCTCGGCGTCAGCGTGAAGGAAGGCCTGCGTTCGATTGAGCGCCGCAGGGTGTGGAAAGGAAACGGCATGTCCTCGAAGATCGACGTCAAGCATCACGCCATCGGCGAGCTGCAGGTCACAAGGGTGGAGGAGATGTGTCACCTGGTCTCGCCACCCCACGATTGATATCTCGATTATAGCGCGGAGGAACTGGAGCCGCATTTGGATTGGCTGGCTCCGCGCTTTTACGATCGAACCGCCGGTCGTCCAATTTCATGCATCCACAGCTGGGTGCTAAAGACGTCGAAGCACACCATTCTCGTGGATAGCTGCACGGGAAATCACAAATCGCGTCCTGATTTTCCGATGTTCGACATGCTGAATACGCCTTATCTGGAACGACTGTCAGAGGCCGGCGTGAAACCCGAGGACATCGATATTGTTCTGTGCACGCACCTGCATGTGGATCATGTCGGCTGGAACACGAAACTGGAGAATGGCCGATGGGTGCCGACGTTTCCGAATGCGAAGTACCTGATGTCTCGCGTCGATAACGAATATTATGCTGCCGCCGCGAGTGATCCAGCTACCAAGCCTCTTACGCGAAACACCTATAACGATAGCGTCTTGCCGGTTATCGAGTGCGGTATGGCGCACTTCGTCGAAGGCGCCGAGGAGATTGGACCGGGTCTCGTACTACGTCCAAGTCCCGGTCATACCCCAGGTCATGTGTGCTTGGACGTGAATTCGAAGGAACAGCGAGCTCTGTTCTGCGGCGATGTTCTGCATCATCCACTGCAAATTCCGCTTTGGCATTGGCGGACCAGGGTCTGCTACGATCCAAGTCAGGCTCGCGATACCCGCCGCGAAGTTCTGGAGTATTGCGCGGAGAACGACGTTCTCCTGCTGCCTCAACATTTCGCAAACCCACACGGCACTTATGTGAAAGCATCTGCCGGCACATTCATGCCGGATTTCATCCGGTTCTAATGGGGGCATCGCAGCCTGTCCTGGCTCTGCCGGTAGAGGCCGGTCCTTGCTACGAGCGTTGTCGACAACTGCTCAGGCGTCCTCCGAGGCGAGAGTTACGCCGACGGTCGTAGGGCTCGCAAGGAGAGTCGTCCGGTGTTGTGCCCTGCTCGAGACGGCTTGCCGAGTCCGCAGCGATACTGGGCGAGTACGGCAACCTGCCTTTCCATGGGCTTGGCTGTTTTGGCCACTTCCCTCGCGAACGTCGCACTTCCGGTCATCGCTCGCAGCTTTCAGGTCGGTCCCTCTTCAGTCACCTGGGTCGTCGGGAGCTATCAGTTCGCAGCGACAGTGACGCTGCTGCCGCTCTCGGCTTTGGGAGAGTTGTTCACATACCGGCGCGTATTCCTTTTCGGAATGGCTATCTTTCTCGCGGCGTCGCTAGGATGCGTATTCGCACCCAGCTTAAGCGTTCTCGTACTTTCCAGGGGCATCCAGGGAATCGGAGCCGCCGCGATGATGGGGACCAGCTCGGCTCTGATTCGATTCATTTATCCAGCTCCGATGCTCCCACGAGGGATGGGGAGCGTGGCGGCCGTGGTCGCGTTGGCATCGGCGGCGGGACCTCCCTTGGCAAGCGCGATGCTGGCCTTCGTCGAATGGCGTTGGCTGTTCTCGATCGGCCTCCTGGGAGCATCCGCCTTTCTCATCGGATGGCGAACCCTTCCAGGGTCGCCACGAGGAGGTCACAAATTCGATCTGTTGAGCGCTGTCCTGTATGGACTCAGTTTGGGAGCAATCGTCCTGGGCGTCGACCTGATTTCCAGGGACATTCTCCTGTTTGGATCGTGCGAGCTGGTGGGTATCGTCGTGGGAGCGTGCCTGGTCTGGCGGCAGCGATTCCTTGATGTCCCGCTCTTGCCTTTCGATCTGCTCAGGCGACCGCTTTTTTCCACGTCGATCGGAGCTTCGGCTTGCTGCTTTGCCGCGCAGATGTTGGCTTTCGTATCCTTGCCGTTCCTTCTTCAAGTGCAACTCGGTTTGTCCGTGGTCGAAACAGGATTGCTTATGACTCCGTGGCCTTTGGCGACCGTCGTGATGACGCCAATAGCAGCGAGATTGTGTAGCCGCGGTAACCTCTCGCTCATTGCCGGCTGCGGACTGTTAACGATGGCTTCCGGCCTCGTCTTGACAGGGTATCTAGTCCCAACATCGAGCTATCTGAACATAGTGTGGCGCTTGGGGTTGGCCGGCTTAGGCTTCGGCTTATTTCAACTGCCGAACAACACCTTGATCATCGGAGCGGCGCCGGCGGAGCGAGTCGGTAGTGCAGGGGGTCTGTTGGCGACAGCGAGGCTCCTGGGACAGACGGTTGGCGCAGCTGTGGCGGCGGTAATCCTGTCCATTTGCGGCTCTGCCGGATCCCCGCTGGGTCTCAAGCTCGCGGGTGCTGCGGCCGTCTTGGCGGCGATTATCAGTGTCCTGCGCTCGACATTGGCGCCAGGACGCTAGTCGCAACGGATCGGCGGCGGTTTTGATCTACAGTCGAATTCCGCGTCGGACGGACGCCTGGTCCCGAGCGACATGCTCGGGAGGCCAACTGGAGCCGCTCGGTCCCCGCGATCCAAAGATCGGACCCAAGGGCGGCGCTAACACCGAGACAGGGGGCTGTTGACATTCGGAACTAGCCCGATCACTGAAATATCGAGATTTATCGCCGGACAGGACCCTTCGAAGCATCGCCATGAAAGCCAGCAAAGCCAAGCAAAATCCCAGCCGTCCTCCAAGGTTGCCCTCGGTCCTTCCTATCAAGGTCGATCTACCATCCCGCGCGTTCGATACGATTTGTCAGAAGGTCCGCGACTTGCTGGCAGACGGCTCTCTCAAGCCCGGAGACAAGCTTCCGGCCGAACGTCAGCTAGCTGAGCAGTTTGGCGTTGGACGCAGCGCGCTCAGAGAAGCGTTGCGCACGCTCGAGGCAGCGGGAATTCTCACCCTGAAGAAGGGTGCCCATGGGGGGGCCTTCATACGGCAGGGCGATCCGAGCCGGGTCACACAGGTGATTTAGGATCTCCTCTATCTCGGGTCGATCTCGCTTGAGAATTTGACCGAGGCTCGCATCATAGTTCAAGAGTTGATCATACGGCTTGCGTGCGAGCGAGCAACACCCGCGGACCTTGCCGCGCTTGATAAGTGCATCGATCTGGAAGAGCAGCTGACGATAGAAAAGAAATTCTCCGAGCGTCTCAACGTCTCGATGCAGTTTTATGAATTGTTGGCCGCGGCAGCTCATAATCCGGTACTGTCGATTACCGTGGACGCTATGACGAAGATATTGTTAAGCGTGTTGCGGATACTGCACTCGACCGGTGTGACAAGACCGAACGCCAATCTCGTACAGGCCCGGCGAGCCTTCATGGCGAAGCTTCACGCGCGCGACGCGGTCGGTGCTGCAGCGGAGTTGAAGGCGCACCTCATCTCAGTTCATCAGCAGTTGAACAGAGCTCCGCTGCACCCCGGGAAGCCGCCAGAAAAGCGCGCGAGAGTCCGGTCGCGCCCGGCACCTCGCGCAACAAGAACGTGATGACCCGTGTCGCCGCACTGCTCGACGTCATGCAGGTCTGGGAGATCATCAATGTTGGCGATCGAGGAAACTGCGTCGCGCGGAGGTCTACAATCCGTGGACGACGCGCGAAGAGAATATTATCGTCTGACTGTAGCTCCCGATTGCTGAAGTCCTTCAGCGTCCTCGTGTCGCTCACCAAGTACCTCCGAAAGAACTTCGCTGGTGTGTTCTCCGAGTTGCGGCAACCGCTGCCGGGCTCGTACCAGGCTTCGCGATAACTTATAGGGTGGATTGGCGACCAAAAATGGTTCCTGGGAAGTCCCGACCCGTTCGAAGGATCTGCGGTGCTCGGACTGTGGATCGGCCATCGCTTCGACAACCGTCCGGTACATAGCGCACGGAACTCCCGCACGCATCAGCAGGTCTTCGCATTCGGCGCCGGACCGTTGCGCAGTCCAACCTTCGATGATGTCAAGCAGTGCGATCCAGTTTTGCTCTTTGGCTTCAACAGTGGCAAACCTCGCATCCGTCTTTCCCTCAGGAAAGTCGATGGCCTCGAAGAGAGCCGCTAGATTTTTCGGAGTGACGGCGGCAACCATCACAAAGCCGTCCTTGGACCGCACCGGTTGGTAGACCTGACGTGCCTTCCCCGAGGGATTCTGCGCGGCTTGGATTTCGTAGATGAGCATTCCCATAACGCAATCCATCAGCGAAAGGTCGATTTGTTGTCCGTTTCCAGTCTTCTCGCGATCATAGAGCGCCAAATTGATTGCGCTGGTCGCATGCGCCGCAGCGAGGACATCGGCTATGAATATTCCGTTGTTTGGAGGGCGCTCCGCGTTTCTCTGATACTCCATGTTGGCCATGTCCAATCCAGACGCCGCATGGATCACTGGCGCATACGCTGGCCAATGCGAACGTGGGCCGGACTGGCCGAAGCCGGAGATCGAGCAGTAGATTAGTCGAGAATTCCTTCTGGACAGCGTGTCGAAATCCAGTCCGAGCCGTTTCATGACTCCTGGGCGGAAGTTTTCAACTAAAACGTCCGCATTGTCCGCCAAGTGTAGGGCAGCTTGCCGTCCTTCATCGGTCGCTAGATCAAGTACGATGCTGCGCTTGCCGCAATTCATCGAGGCGAAATATGTGCTGATATCGGATCGGTAAGGGGCGCGCCGGCGCATTGTATCTTCCGAAGGTGGTTCCACCTTGATCACATCGGCCCCTGCGTCGGCGAGCGCCCTCGTGCACATTGGTCCAGACATAATCATCGTGAAATCGATCACCCGGACGCCCGCCAGCGGCTCGTGTAAGTGATCCTTATCGTCACTATCGAACTGGATCGGCGTCACGGTCGTCTGCTGCGGTGCTGTCATGTGCTGGGCGTTCCTACTTATTTTATGAGGTACGCTCTAATAGGTCTGACCAATAAAGGCAACCATAAAAGCCTTTCCCAAGTTTCATTCCCAAGGCCGACGCTGAGCCGGTCGCAGTGGAGGCTTTTGCGCAAGTCGGCCTTGACGAGAGGCGGATCGAATGAATATAATGGTCAGACCAAAGGATGGATACGCTTATGCTCGAATATCATTTGCCTACCGAAGAAGATCGTCGACTGCTCCGTGATTCGGTTCGGAACTTTCTGCTTAGCCATTGGCCTGAGCAGGGAGCGGTGCAAAGGGGGATGGAGCCCGATCAGATTCGGAAAATTTCCGATCAGCTTGCAGCTCAGGGTTTGGCAGAACTCGGAAATGATCCCCGACAGGGCGGCCTCAGCGAGATCCTGATTGTGCAGGAGGAATTGGGCCGGGCGGCCTGTCCCGCCCCGATGCTTGCCGCCTCGCTGGCAAACATCCTCTTCGACCGCTACAAGGTTGGCAATCAGCTTGTCGTAAATCTATTGGAAGAACTACACTCCGGACGAGCGCTCACCGCAATTGCCTTCGGACCGCTGGATGGGGACAGGACCGCGTGTGCCTATACCTTCAAGGATGGGCGCGTCTCCGGAGAAGTTAGATACCTCGACGTCGCGCATTGTGCGACGCACTTTATTCTGACGACATCGGCTGACAGCGTGGCGATTGTCGAGGCGAAGGCTGCCGGCGTATCCGCTATTCCCACGCGGGTGTTGGGCGGCGAGGGATTGGCGACGGTCACTTTCGACCGAGTGTTGCCGCTGACGACGCTGCAGGTTGACCCGTCCTCCTTGGTTGATCTCTGTCGTGTTGCGCGGCTCGCCCTCTCAGCTCGTGCATTTGGAGCCGCCGACAGGGCATTTGAGCTCGTTGTGGCATACGCAAAGGAGCGTAAGCAGTTCGGTCGGCCGATCGGAAAATTCCAGGCAATTCAGCATAAGCTCGCGAATTGCCGGATCTCGCTCCTCGGCGTTGGACTCGCCATTAAGAATGCCGGTCAGAACTACGACAAGGGTGTAGCGGCCTGGCGGGTCTTCGCAGCCGCAGCTTGCGCGGCCGCTAGTCCCGCACTGAGACAAGCCGCTCTAGAAACCCATCATGCATTCGGTGCGATTGGATATGCGGAAGACCACGAGGCACCCCGTCACTTCAAGCGGGTGCACCAAGACGTCCTGCGGCACGGCGGCGTCAGGCGAGCGCGGGAAGAATTGGCCGCCTTCATCCTGGATGAAGGCAATTCGCTTCCGGAGTACGACCTTGGCCCGGAAGCGAATGAATTCCGTGAGGAGGTGAGGTCGTGGCTGAAATCGCATTGGACTTCCGAGCGCCAGGAGGAGATGCGAGGACGTCCCAATGCGCACCGGGAGTATCATGCTGAATTCGCGCGTGATCTCGGCAAGACGGGATGGATTGGTCTCAACTGGCCGAAGGAGCATGGTGGGCAGGAACGCTCCCCGTTGGAAAATCTTGCCTTCGTTGAAGAACTCGCTCGTCACGAAGCGCCGCGGGTAGGTGCCCCCATCCAGGCGACATCCTGGATGCTGTTCGGTACCGACGAACAGAAGAAGAAATATTTGCCGGAGATTCTGTGCGGCGATGCGATCTACGGAATGTGGTATAGCGAGCCGAATTCCGGTTCGGATCTCGCCTCGATGCGCACACGGGCGGTGAAGGATGGAGACGAGTGGGTCATCAATGGCCAGAAGATCTGGACGACGAGCTACTGGGGCGACTACATGTGGCTCGCCGCCAAGACGGACACCGAGGCCAATCCGCCGCACGCCGGCATCAGCATGTTTTGCATCCCCACTGGAATCAAGGGAGTCACGATCAGGCCCGTAAAGACGATGTACGACGGGGAGTTCATCAACACGTTCCTGGACGACGTTAGAGTACCGGCAGAGTGTATGGTTGGAAAGTTGAATGGTGGATGGGAAGTGCTGACCGGCTCGCTCGGTACGGAGCGAGGCATCGTTGGCGCCAATCTTATTGCGAAGCTGATGCGGTCGTTCGAGATCGCCTGCGACTACATCAGGAATACGCAATCGACCGGCGGGCCTCTGAGCAAGGATCAGACGGTGAGGGATATGATTGGCTCCTTTGCGGCCCAGATCGAGCTTGGCAGGCAACTGGCCCTGCATTGCGCGATCATGGCAGGAAACGGGGAAACCCCGCATGACCTGGGGGCAATCGCAAAGGTCCACGCGGGCGAAACGACCGAACGTTTCTACGAGGCCATCCAGGAAACACTGGGCACGGAGGCGGCCCTGTCGAAGGACAGTCATGGCGCAATCTTGCGCGGGCGCCTTGATCAGCAGTTGCGTCACTCGCTGATGTGGGTGATCTCGATCGGAACGAACGAGATACAGCGCAACCTCATTGCGACCCACGGTCTGGGGTTGCCGCGCTGACGACAGGAAGGAGAGATGGTCGCGGCGTCGACGGTGTGACGCGCGGCGGGCGGCGCCCGACAGTGCTGGCAGCCAGCGCAGCGCAGTCTTCGATTAGGAGGCAGTCTGGCCCACCGCCGCGTTGAATTGCCAGACCACTCCGTTGGAGACGAGGGTGTCGATCTTCATGGGGCTCATCTTCAAAATATCCTGCAATACTGCTCGCGTGTCTTCGCCGAGCGTTGGCACGCGGCGTTGCGCCGTGACCGAGCCGTCTGAAAACTTGAACGGGGGATTGGGCACCAGGAACGTGCCCGCCCCATCTTCCACGGTGGCCATCGTGCCCCGCGATGTGACTTGAGGGTCGGCGATCGCGTCGGCCACGGTGAGATATCTGGAGCACGGCACTCCTGCTGCCATCAACGTATTCTCACATTCGCGCGCGGATCGAACGCGGGTCCATGCCTCGACCTCGTCCATTAATTCGCTCCAGTGGGCGCTGCGAGCCTCACCGGTCTTGAAGCGTGGATCGGACTTCCAGGCCGGATTTCCAGTGGCGTCCGCCATCTGCTCGAAATTGCGCGGATTGACCGGCGCCACGATCACGAAGCCGTCCTTGGCCCTCAGCGGAACATAGAGGTGCCGCCGCGTGGCGCTTGGAAATTGCGCTTCCTGACATTCGTATACCAACAGATTGATCATCGAATCCATGAGCGCCACGTCGATGAACTGACCGCTACCGTATCGCAAGCGGCCCACCAGCGCCGTCTGAATGGCGCTGAACGCGTACACTGCTGCCAATACGTCGGCCACGAAAATCCCCGTTTTTGCCGGCCGATCGACCCCGTCTTGGTACCCAAAGTGGGCGTGATCGAAGCCGCTGGCAGCATGGACAATGGGGGCATACGCGGGTTGCCCCGATCGAGGTCCCGTCTGCCCGAAGCCGGAGATTGCGCAATAAATGAGGTCGGGGTGAGTGCTCGCGAGTGATGCATAGTCCAATCCGAGCCGCTTCATCACGCTCGGACGATAATTCTCGAGAACGACGTCGCTTTGGGCGGCCAGATCGACGGCGATGGATCGTCCCTCCGCCGACTTAAGATCGACCGCGAGGCTCCGCTTGCCGCAATTGAGATGTCCAAAATACGTGCTGTGACCGTCACGCAGCGGCTTCCCTGCGCGCATGTGGTCGCCGGAGAGGCCTTCAAGCTTAAGAACTTCCGCGCCGGAGTCGGCGAGCAATCGCGAACAATAGGGGCCGGCAATCATGCTGGTGAAGTCCAGCACTCGGATGCCGCTCAGCGGCTTTACACCAGAATTCATCGCCGCAACTCCTCTCGCTGCCGTGTGCACGGCCGTGCATTACAAAGGTCCGACCAATATAGGCGGAGCGATGAGCTTATTTCCAGTGGCTTGTCGTGCGAACACGGAAAGAATCGCGGCCGACCAGGGCTCGTGATGAGACGAAATAACGCGATCCGGCGACGTGCGGGCAAAACGTAGTGAAGCGCACGCAGCGCGGATGCCTGCGGTGCGCAAGCGACCGACGTCGCGGTCGCATTAGCGCAATCGCCCGGCATCCGCGCGTATTGACTATAATGGTCAGACCAAATAACTTGACGCGGTAATCGTCATGTCCGAGCTGGGCCGCGCTTACTGCGCTTTCCAATGCCAAGGCGGCAGATGAAGGCGCCGAGGGCGGTGGTCCAACGGCACGCGACCCAGGACAGACCGCGGCCTTAATGGTGGAAAGAATGAGCCAACTGTCGAAGCTTTTCGAGCCGTTACAGATCGGCCCGATGACGGTGTCAAATCGCATCATGATGTCGGCTATGTCGGCCGGACCAAAGGTTGACGAGAATCTGGAGATTACCGACCAGATTATCGCGTACTACACCGAGCGTGCACGGACGGCCCCGGGCATGATGGCAATCGGAGCAACCGCAGTGGTGCCGAACCCATTGCGGCGAGGGATTCGCCTGTTCGACGAAGGAATTCTGCCTTCGCTCACTCGTCTGGTAGAGGCGGTTCATCGTTATGACACGCGGTTTGGCACGCAACTTTTCAATCCCGGCGGCACGGGAGGCGGATCGATTGAGCTGATCTCACCGTCCGGTATCTCCTCTAACGTGCGAGACGCTCGCGAGACCGGGCGCACCTCGCGGAAGCAGAACAATCGCCCGCTCAGCATCGATGAGATACCAGGTGTGGTTGAACACTACGCCAACGGTGCGCGCATGGCTGAGCGTGCCGGCTTCGATTTCGTTGAGATCCATGCCGGTCATGGCTACCTGATCAGCAACTTCATGACGCCCCTGTTCAATCGCCGAACCGACCGTTACGGCGGCACGATGCAAAATCGCGCGCGCCTCCTGCTCGAGGTCGTTGAGGCGGTGAAGGGCGCGGTCGGAGGCCGGCTCGCTGTGGGAGTGAAGTTTAATGGAGACGACTTCATTGGGAAGGACGGTTGGACCCTGGCCGAAACGCGCGAACTCGCGCCGATGCTTGAGGCGGCCGGCGCGGACTACCTCACGCTCACGGCGGGCCTCGTTGGGTCACCGCGCCTTACCATACCGCCCCTGTACGAGCCGCAAGGTTGCTATCTCGAACTGGCCGAGGCGGTAAAGCCGATGGTTAAGATCCCCGTCGCGACGGTCGGTCGGATCAAGAGCCCGCACATGGCTCATGACCTGGTGGCGCAAAAGAAAGTGGACTTCGTCGTGCTCGGCCGTGCCTTCATCGCCGATCCCGAGTTCGTCGCCAAAACCCGCGCCGATCGGCTCGACGACATACGGCCGTGTCTGGGCGAGTGCCGTGGTTGCGCAGACGAGCATATTCAGCGCGGAGGACTGACGTCGTGCGTGGTCAATCCACGCATGTCGCGCGAACTCGATCTTGTCGATGTCGAGGGCGCAGCGAAGTCGGCGCCCAAGCATGTCCTCGTAATCGGCGGCGGTCTCGCCGGGCTGGAGGCTGCCCGGTGCACGGGTTTCTCAGGTCACAAGGTGACGCTGTGCGAACGTGGCGAGCGGTTCGGTGGCCAGCTGCTTTTGGCCTCAAAGATACCAGCTAGAAGGGAGCTCGCAGATATCCTGCCGTGGTACATACGGCAACTCGAGAAGTATGGAGTCGACGTGCGCCTCTCGGTCGAGGTGGACCAAGCATTCATCGAGCAGATGAAGCCCGACACGGTCGTCGTCGCTTCCGGCAGCATACCCGAGGTGCCGCAGCACCTCATAAACATCGTCATGAACGCGGCGAACATCAAGTTGCTGATGCTTGATGACATGCTTCGAGACGACAGCTTCACCGGCTTGAAGACCTTGGTCATCGGCGGCAACCAGAATGGCATCCTGGCCGCCGATTGGCTGGCCGAGCATGGCGCGGAAGTCTGGGTCGCCGAAGCGCACACGCATTTCGGCGAAAAGCTCGCCGGCCACGACCGCTGGTACCTCCTGAACCGCCTCGTGAAGAAGCCTGTTCACCGCATGAAGAATGTACGAAGTGTCGAGGTGGGCGGCAACGACGATGTCTGGCTGGTTACCGATGAAGGCTCACAGATGCTGCCCGGGATCGATACGATTGTGTTCGCCTCGGACCGTCGCGCTGATCGCGGGCTGGCCGAGGTGGCGGAAAAGCTGGGCCTCGACACCTATGTGGTCGGCGACGCCCATGATGCGGTGTCCGAACACGCCAGTACGATCCTGGCGACCATTCAGCAATCGTACGACGTCAGTCGGCGGATCTGACACGCAAACGTTGCGCTCAGCGCGCGGAATCGTCGGGTCGGGTCCACTCTATTGCTTCGGAACGCCTGCGGCTCGGGCAATCTCTTCGTACCGCTGCGTTTCCTTTGCCAGCATCGCCGCGAACTCGGCGGGCGTGGTCGACGTCGTCTCGAGCGATAGCTGTCCGTATAGCCGTCGAATTTCGTTCGAGGCCAATGCCGCCTGAATAGCCTGCGCGAGCTTGTCAAGGGTGGACGGCGGCGTGCCCGCGGGTGCGAGCAACCCAATCCAGCCGTCGAAGACAAAGTCTTTGTAGCCGAGCTCGATCATCGTTGGCACATCGGGCAAGCTCGACATGCGCGTCGCACTGAACACGGACAGTGGTCTAACCAAGCCAGATCGCACCATCTGTGATACCGATCCCAGAGAATCGGGTGTCATCGAAATGTTGCCAGCCAGCAGATCGTTCATAGCCTCGCTGGGCCCCTTGTAGGGAATCGGTGTGAGTTCGATGTGTCCGAGCTGTTTGAAGCGCTCCATCGACAGTTGATACAGCGTCGCCGACTGCCCGTAGGTATAGGTGCCCGGCTGGGCCTTCGCCTTCGTGACGACGTCTGCAATCGACTGAAATGGTGAGTCCTTTGCCACCGTGAGTAGCAGCCGCGTATTCGCGATCAGGCTTACCGGCGCGAAGTCCCTGAGAACATCATAGGGGAGCGATTTCGTCACAGCGGGAGCGACAACCGTGGTCGACGCGCTGACAACAACAAAGGAATAGCCGTCCGGCTTGCTCCGCGCGGCCGTGGACATGCCGATCTGGCCATTGGCGCCGGGACGATTCTCGATCACAACTGGCTGGCCGAGCGACACGGTGAGCTGCTGTCCGACCGCCCGCGCGGTAAGATCTGACGTCGACCCAGGCGGGCTCGGCACGACAAACCGTATCGGTCGCGAGGGCCAGGCTTCGTTGGCCGACGAACCAGAATGCGCGAAGCCGATTGTTGCTAACGCGAGGGCCAGCACCTTCTTTAAACCACGCATGGCGTCCCTCTATGCGCTTTCGGGTGTTCCGTACACGGCATCCAGCGTGCCGGCTTTCTTCAATTCGGCGTATCGATCTGCACCAATCCATGCTTTGACCGTCGCAAGCGCCTCATCTTTGGTCACGCGATGTGGAAGACGGGGCGGCGGCAAAGGCGTGCGTGAGAAGCGCGGCGCTGGTGCAGGTTGTGGTACGCCATCAACGCGCACAATGGAGCCACGAGCCGAGATATGTCGATGCTGCTCGACTTCTTCGATCGACAGCACCGGCGCAAAACAGGCGTCGGTACCCTCCAGAAGCGCAGTCCATTCGTCGCGAGTCCGGCTTCTGAAACGTTCGGCCAGAGTTGAACGTAGGCGCGGCCACTCCGCGCGGTCCCGTCGGACCGATGCGATGGCCGATTCCGGAATCTCAAGCCGGCGTAGCAGCTCGTCGAAGAAGCGGGTCTCAGCCGCTGCTACCGAGATCCACTTGCCGTCAGCGCACTGGTAGACGTCATACCAGTACGGGCCTTCGTCCTGAGTTGAGTGCCCACGCGGCGGACTCCATGCCGCTTCAGCGAGGCTTCCGAACTGCATGGTCATCAGCGACAGCACGCCATCAACGATGGCGGCGTCCACCACTTGGCCTCGGCCAGATCGCTGCGCCTCGCGCAGGGCCGCCAGGACGCCCACGGCGAGGTAGAGCGCGCCGCCGCCCATATCGCCGACCAGATTTAGAGGTACGGCGGGCGCCTGGCCAGGTCGGCCAATAGCATCCAGCGCGCCAGTCAGGGCGATGTAATTCAGATCATGACCCGCAGCCTGCGCGAGAGGTCCTTCTTGTCCCCAGCCGGTCATGCGGCCGTATACAAGAGCGGGATTGCGGGCGAGGCATGCGTCCGGACCGAGCCTTAATCGTTCCATTACACCGGGCCGGAATCCTTCGATCAGGATGTCAGCGTGCGACACGAGCTCGAGCGCGACATCGACGGCAGTGTGATCCTTGAGGTCAAGCGCCACGTCCTGCCGGCTGCGGTTGAGAAGGTTGAGTTCCAGCTTGCGCTTGCGGCCGAGCTCGACTGGCCGAGTTCGCTCAATGCGAAGCACGCTTGCACCGAGATCGGCAAGCAACATTCCACACATTGGCGCGGGCCCGAGTGCCGCAAATTCGACTACCTTAACGCTGGACAATGGCCCCATGAGAAGTTTCCGAGTCTGAACCGCTGCAATCGCGCGTTTTAATGTTCATACCATTAGTGAGAGTGAACCCGTGCACGTCAAGAAATTTCCATATGCAGATGACTAAATAAGCTATTCTTGACGCATATGATCGTTAGAAGTTATGGTCGGACCATTGATTATATAAAAGGAGAAGCCTTGGATTGGCTGACATTCGATCGAGAAGTCGGACGGCGCAGCAACACTCATGTTCAGTCGCGCGTAGGAGCTGAATCCTGCAACCGGGAATCATCAAGTTGACAGCATCTGGCTGGATCCTGCGGAACGACAGCAAGCGCGGGATGCGGTCTCGACCGATGTGGCTCGACCGCCAGCTCGATGGCGACCTAGTCGTCAGTTCGCCTGCTGAAAGGCTATCCGATCCTCAAAGATCGGTGGTGGATTAATCGACGACCGATGAGTGCAGAGCAGCCGATTGACAACGGCTCGGATGATGCTGCGGTGAAATCCAAGAACAAAAGTCCTTTAGGAGGGACAATAGATGCGGCAACTGAAGGCGTGGCGAGACTTGCTGGGCGGCGGCCTCCTGATTGCGGTCGCGATCGGCGCCGTCGCCGAAGGGCAGACTTACGGCCTCGGCACCCTGACCCGCATGGGGACTGGTTTTTTTCCCGTGATTCTTGGCGTCGCGCTGGCGGCGCTTGGCCTTGCGATTGCGATCGGCGCATTCGTGTCGGTACCGTTGCCTGATATCGCGCAAACGGCGGCACCTTCCCCGAGCTGGCGCGGCATTGGAGCGATCGTCCTGGGCGTCGTCACCTTCATCGTCTTTGGCAAACTGTTTGGTTTGGCTCCGGCGGCTTTTGCCACCGTGTTCGTCTCGGCGCTCGGAGACCGAAAGTCCAGTGTTGCGGGGGCAGCCTTGCTGGCCCTCGTACTGACCGTCTTCGCCATCGCGATATTCTCTTATTTGTTGCAGGTGCAAATGCCGGTTTTCCAGCTGCCGGGCAATGGAGATTGACATGAGCTCTACCGCGCTTGGTGATCTATGGCACGGCTTCGAAGTGGCGCTACAGCCAGGCAATATCCTGTGGTGCTTCGTGGGCGTTCTGTTTGGCAACCTGGTTGGAGTCTTGCCTGGCATGGGGGCACTCGCCGCGATCTCGCTCCTGTTGCCGCTGACCTTCGCTATGAAGCCCGTAGCTGCAATCCTGATGCTGGCCGGCATCTACTATGGCTCTCAGTATGGCGGAGCGATCTGCTCTATCTTGCTCAATCTTCCATGTCATCCGCCGCACGCCGTGACGTGTCTCGACGGATATCCGATGACGCTCAATGGAAGAGGTGGCGCCGCGCTGGGCATAACTATGCTGTCATCCTTTGTCGGCGCATCCTTTGGAATCTTCGAGATGATTTTCCTAGCTCCCATTCTGGTAAGGATTGCCTTCATGTTTGGGCCAGCGGAAATCTGTTCACTGATGCTGCTTGGTCTGCTGGCGGGCTCGACGCTCGCACGCGGATCGCCACTCAAAGGCATCGCCATGACGGTGCTCGGCTTGATGCTGGGATTAGTCGGAACCGACGTAACGACGGGTCAGCAGCGATTCACGTTTGGGATTGATCATCTCTATGACGGTCTCGACATCGTGGCTTTGGCTCTCGGAGTGTTTGGAATCGCCGAGTTCATGAAAAGCATCAACAATCTTGCGCCTGTCAAAGCAGGCGGAACAACCGTACGGGTGCGCGACATGTGGCCGACCCGCGAGGAGCTGCGGCGCGCCGTTCCCGCGATGTTCAGGGGAACGTTCGTCGGCAGTCTGTGTGCCCTTATCCCTGGCACCGGCCCAACCATCGCGTCATTCGTTTCCTACGCCGTGGAAAAAAAGATCTCCCGGCATCCTGAGACGTTTGGTACAGGCGCAGTCGAAGGAGTCGCCGCTCCTGAAGCCTCTACCCATTCGGCAGTGCAAGGAGATTTCATTCCAACGATGAGCCTTGGCATACCTGGGGACGCTGTCATGGCCCTGCTCCTCAGTGCACTCATCATCCAGGGGATACAACCGGGCCCTCAGCTGGTCCGCGAACACCCCGATATCTTCTGGGGCCTGATCGCCAGCTTCTGGGTTGGCAACGTCATTCTGCTGTTCCTGAACATACCCCTCATTACTGTATGGGTAAGGCTGCTCACAGTTCCGTATCGCTATCTTTATCCAAGTGGCCTCCTATTTATCTGTATCGGCGTTTTCAGCAGCCAAAACGACTTCTTTCCGGTCGGCGAGACGTTAGTCATCGGCATCATCGGTTACATTCTGCTGCGGCTTGATTTCCACCCGGCTCCCCTGCTGCTTGGGTTCGTCCTTGGTACTCGCTTCGAGGAAAATCTGCGCCGGGCGCTCCTGTTGTCCCATGGCGACGTGAGGATCTTCCTCGAGCGGCCAATCAGTGCGGCTTTCCTGGCACTCGCGGCTACCCTGATCACCATACGCATTGTCTTCGTAATTCGTCGAGCCCGGATGGGGGTCTTGTTGCCAGAAGCCGCGGCGGACAGCGATTGGGCGACGGCCGATATCAGTACCGAACAGCGCAGAGCGGCAATGGGGGAATAACTATGAGACGCAGTAGATCACTGCCGCGGCGATGTCGGCAATCATTTGGCGGTGGCGCGCGCAGCTCGTCGGCCAGCGGCGATCTGGCACGGATCGTTGTATCTTCCGTGGCTGGGGGCTCACTGAGTGATCGCAACCCCCATGGCAAACGCGTTCCGACTGGGCGTTATCGTCGATAACCGACAGGGCCTCATCGACTGAGATCGTCCGCCGCGATGACGGGACCTTCTGGTACCCAGCTTACGCCATCGAAACGAGCCATTTGTAATTGCGAGAATGGAGCGTAGCGGTTCGGACTTGTCGTCAAGGTTATGCCAGGGAGCAGCATGGGCGCTCGTACATTTGAAAGCGTCGTCACTTGCTTCATGAAGTTTTCGCGCGAGAGATCCTTGCCGCATGATTCGAGGATCTTGGTGGTCAGGTAGGCTGAGACGTAGCCGACGACAAGGTTCGAGTCGCCGAGGTCCGCCTGCGGCATCCAATCCTTTACGAATTGCTGGAATTCCTTGACATCGGAGTCATTTTGCCAACGTGGGTCCACGGGAGATTTGTAGGCAAGGGTGGTCACGAGGCCCTTCGCATTTTCGACGCCGGCGGGCTCGAGCACCGCTTTGATGGAGTTTGCAGGTGCGACAATCCAGTTGAAGGGTTTCCATCCGAGTTCTCCGATCTTACGAATGGTTTGGGCAGCAATTCTTGGCGTGCCGCCCGAAAACAAGGTGTCGGCACCCGACGCCTTCAACTTCACGACTTGGGAGTCCACGGTAGGGTCGGAATTCTCGTAAGTGACGATCTGCACGATCATTCTTGCGGCGCGCTCGCCCAATCCCTTTCGAATTCCAGAAACATAGTCGCGACCAGCATCATCGTTCTGAGTCATGATCCCGATTTTCGCATCGGGTCTATTTGCCAGGACGTACTTGCTGAAAGTCTCTCCTTCAAGCTGATACGGTGGCGCCAGTGCAAGAGTGTAGGGGAAGTGTTGGGGGTCGTTCCATTTTGATGCGCCGGTACTGATAAATACCTGCGGGACTTTCTTCGAATTGAGGTAGCGCTGGACGGCCGAGTTTGTCGGCGTACCGAGTGAGCCGACCATCGCGAATACCTCGTCTTGCTCGACCAACCTGCGCGTTTGTTCGACCGTTTTGGGAGGACTATAGGCATCATCGAGGCTGATGAGGGTGATTTTCCTGCCGTTCACGCCGCCCCTCGCGTTGATCATCTGGTAAAAGGCGGCCTCGACGCGCGCCGCCACCACAAAGGCGGAGGCTGGACCGCTGTAAGGCATGGTTTGCCCGAGTTTGACTTCGGTGTCCGTGACTCCGGGATCGGCAGCCGTCGCGGGCCCTGTGACCGTGTTGGTCAAAATCATCAGTGCCGCGAACGTACAGAATCTGAATGGGGCAGATCGGGATTCGAGATCTTCCCTTGCTCGACGTGGCGGGGTCATGTCAGTTCCCTTCCTCTTTGTTAATTGGTCATACCAATATTTGGGAAGTTATTATTTGTCAATTTCCGCAGTTTCGAGGGCCGGGCCCTCGATTTGCTTGGCCCGATCACTTGGGAGTTCGGGCCATTCGTTGCGACCCGGCGGAACCTCCGTTTAACAGAGGAGCTTTGCAATGGCCCAGGTCCCGACGATGTCGATGCAATGGACACAGGAAGCACAATATCGACGCCGCGCATCCTGAAAGGCCGCCGTCCCGCAGGCGCGAGCTACTTCAGCTTTCGAGAATAGACTGAAGTGCGGCCGCATCTCGACGAGGGGGCTCGCCGAACAAACGTTTGTACTCGCGGCTGAACTGCGACGGGCTTTCGTAACCAACGGAAAATCCTACGGATGCGGCATTGCTTCCATCTGTGATGATTTGCCGTCGAGCCTCGTTAAGTCGGATATGCTTTTGATACTGTAGCGGGCTTAGTTCAGTGATAGCCTTGAAGCGTCGATGGAACACTGATGGGCTCATTCCTGCAATGGCCGCCATCTGGCCGATGGTGATCCGCTCTGCGTGGCGTTCACGAATCCATTCCATCGCCCGTCGAATTTGACCTAGGCGTGAGTCCGGCCTTGCCAACTGGCGAAGGACAAAACCTTGGGGCCCCATGAGCAGTCGAAGTAGCACCTCTTGCTCAAAACGGGTCGCCATGATCGGAATTTCTTCCGGACGATCCAGAAGCTCGACGAAGCGCCGCCATGCATCGAGCAAGAGCGAAGGCGCTTTGGCTATATTGAAGCCCGAGAGAGAAACAGGTTCAGGGATTCCTGCCATGTCCACCAGCAACGCAGATATCATGGCCGGATCGAGATAAAGATTTGCCGCGAGGTAAGGCCGGCCAAGCTTGGCTTGGCTTATCTGCACCATGGCGGCGACCTCCGCAGCCACGATCATGCAATCGCCCGCACCGTATTCGAGGGTCTTGTTACCAATCACCATTCGTTTGGCGCCTTGAAGAACCAGACAGACAGCGGGCTTCCATATGAACGACATCGGCTCGGTGGGGTAGTCCGACCTGGAAATCTTGAGACGGGGAACGTCGTCATTACTTGGCGCGTCATGGCGACGGGCGATGTCCAGAATGTCTTGGATCGTGCTCATGTCTGAATCTCGCAAGGTTGCGCGGTCAGGTCAATGGATCGGCAGAATCAGGCAATCTTTCGAGGGCATCAGGCATCGTCCCGAATGGATGAATGTCCAAAATGGCAAGGCCTCAATGAAAAGGACATTGCCATGAAGAAGCGCAAACTTGGTTCGAACGGCCCTGAAGTATCAGAGATCGGCTACGGCGCGATGGGCGTTCACCTGGCTTATGGATCGAGTGACGAACAGGAAGGTCTGAAGACAATTCACCGCGCCTATGAGTTGGGCATAACGCTCTTCGACACCGCCGAGTTCTATGGTTGGGGGGAGAACGAGAAGTTTATTGGCCGGGCAGTGAAGGGCTTCCGCAATGATGTTGTCATCGCCACAAAGTTCGGTCTCACCCGTGACAAGGGCATGAACAGCCGTCCGGAACACATCCGTGAGGTCACGGAAAACAGCCTTCGTGATCTCGGTGTTGATCATATCGACATCCTTTACCAGCACCGCGTCGATCCGAATGTTCAGATCGAGGATGTTGCAGGAACCGTCAAGGACCTGATTGCCGAGGGCAAAGTCAGACATTTCGGGCTAAGTGAAGCCGGTCCGCAGACCATCCGCAGGGCACATTCGGTCCAGCCCGTGACCGTATTACAGACTGAATACTCGGTGTTTGAGCGTGACGTTGAAACCGTCCTGCAGACCACACGGGAATTGGGCATTGGCTTCGTCGCCTATTCACCGCTGGGGCGTGGCTTCCTTACCAGCGCTGTGAAGCCGGCCGCTGCTTACGAGCAGACCGACATGCGCCACAGTTTTGATCTTCGATGGCAGCCCGGAAATTTCGAAAAAAACTTCGAGGCCGTCCGCCAGTTGACTGATATTGCCGAAAGCAAAGGTGCAACAGTTGCCCAACTCGCACTTGCATGGCTCCTTGCGCAGGGTAACGATATCGTTCCGATCCCCGGCACCCGAAAGCAGGAGCGGCTGGTCGAGAATGTCGGTGCGGTCGATCTCAATCTCACGCAGGATGATCTCGCAAGGATCAAGAGAGTCCTCCCGAATGGTGCTTTCGGCGAGCGTTACATCGGCGGTGCGCCGAAGTGGATTTAGATTAGGCGAATCTAATTTTCTCGACTTTCAGGCTGCATAATGGTATGACCAATGATAGTCAGCTACCGGCGCCCTGTCAATAGCAGGTTTATTATTGCACGATTGGTCAGACCTATTATTCTCTCTCTCGGGACAACAGCGGAGCGGCGCCATGTCGGTACCAAGCGCTTAGCTGCGAAACCATCGGCTTCACAGGTTCGGGTAGCGCCGGGCGCCGGTGGGCCCCGTTCCCAAGTTGCGGACGACCAAGAGGGATGAAAGAGATGCTGGCAACCGAAATCGCGAACGCAATCGTCGATCCCCGGGCTTACGCGCAGTGGGATATATCACATAGAGCCCTTGCCGAGTTGCGCCGGAGCGAGCCGGTCGCGATAGCGCAACCCGATGGATATGACCCCTTTTGGGTGATCACTCGATATGACGACGTTCAAGCGGTAGAGTTGAAGACGGACGTCTTTCTCCACGCTCCTCGACCGCATATCCTCATCAGTAGAGCCGAGGCCCGGCAGAATAGACTGCTAACGGGAGGTTCCGAGTCTTCGTCGCGTTCGATAGCACGGATGGATAATCCAGATCACACCAGCTACCGGCGGATCACCCATGGTGCTTTTTTGCCGCAGAACATGCGCCGACTTGACGACCAGATCCGCGCTCTAGCCAGGGAATACGTCGACCACATGCTTGACGCTGGTGAAGAATGCGACTTCGCCAGGGACGTGGCATTCATGTTTCCATTGCGCGTCATCATGACGGTGCTCGGTGTTCCCCCAGCGGATGCGCCTCTGATGCTCAAGCTTACTCAGGAAATTTTTGGTGCCGCAGATCCTGAACTCAATCGTGCAAAGACCAGCCAAGCCCCGGGCGAGATGGCGAAAACACGGTATGAAGCAGTCCGTGAAATTCATGACTACTTCGCCCAAGTTACCGACGCTCGACGCCGAGCGCCCAGAAATGATCTGGCGAGCGTGATTGCCAACAGCAAGGTTGACGGTGCCGATCTTGGAGATCTCGAAACCGTTTCCTACTATAGCGCTATAGCTACTGCGGGGCACGATACGACCTCGTCATCGCTCGCAAGTGCAGCTTGGGTTCTCGCGGAGCGCTCCGACCTTTTGCGAACCTTGCAGACCGATCTCTCGCTCGTTCCAAAGATGATTGAGGAGACGTTGCGCTGGGAGACGCCAGTCAAACATTTTATGCGAACGGCCGCGATTGGCGTCGAGCTTGGCGAACGGCGAATTGAAGCGGGGGATTGGGTGATGGTTTCCTTTCCCTCAGCCAATCGGGACGAAACCAAGTTCGACGAACCATTTCAATTCGATCTTGCGCGCAGTCCAAACCGGCACCTGGGCTTTGGTCATGGAGCGCACGTCTGCCTTGGCCAGCATCTTGCTCGCCTGGAAATGAAAATCTTTCTTGAGGAACTGTTGCCACGGTTGAAGACACTTGAACTTGCGGGTGAGCCTAAACGCACTGCTGCAAATCTGGTGTGTGGTCCGAAGGCTGTACCCATTCGATACAAGGCCGCATGAGACGCCGGCGCGACTAGCCCCACGTGATCGCTCCTCAAGGGAATCTTTCGTGGTCCAAAGCGGAAAATGGCGGGAATCGATTTGGAGAAGATGACAGACCTCAAGATTTGGCAGTGTCGGAGTTGTGGCTACGTCTACAGCGAGGCGGAGGGCGATCCGGATGGAATGTTGCCGCCCGGCACGCGTTGGACCGACATTCCGGATGATTGGGTTTGTCCATCATGTGGAGCGGCAAAATCCGATTTCGATATGGTCGAAATCTAGTTTTGCCGTCCAATGGGATGCCAACGCTCGAAGTACCCGGAATCTTTCGAGTTCGCGGTTTTATTCCGAATGGTGGCAATCTGGCGCCCCAGCGCCGATGAAACTGATAACTACATTAGCTCTGGGGCACTATGATATTTTAGCCTGCAGGTCGCTAATGCCGCCGCTCGCATCCAAGATGTGCCGAAACTGATAGGATCTGAGGATTTGCACGTTGCCATTCGCGCTTCATAGCCTGAGCGGACGTTATATATAATCTCGACTTTGCGATCTCCCATGCTGCGTATACTAACTTAACGCCATACGTCTGTTTAAGGCTGCGATTGATGGGCAGGGCTCCGTGCTCACTGCGCAGACCCCTCCCGATCCGGGTACAGCACCTTGAACCCGGCCAACGCCATCTCTGACGTCATCACATTCTCGGGTGTGTCGTCGCACATGGGCCTCAACGCCGGAGCTCCAAATGTATTCGTCAGCAATATCGTGAGGAGTTCCCATGTCTGAAGTCACACCGCCGCTCGTTGCTGTTATGGTGCCAGCGGCATCCAAAAGGGCTCTAAACTGCTTCTTCGCGTTGAGCTTTCTATCATCTTCGTAATAAGCAAACTCCGTCCCCTCGACCAGATCTACACCTGGAATCGATCGCTTCCCCCGCTCCTCGATCTTCCCGCCGAGTATTCTTTCCATCGCTTCGCGCTTCTCATCTTGATTCACTACGTCGCCCCTATTCCTTCGCGGGAGTAATCGAGCTGCACCACCGTTTGAGCACCGCCAATTCGGAAGTACGACCTTGCGGCAGCTGATTATAGTAACGCGCGCGGGCCACGACAGATGGCCATAGCCCCATGATCACCGCATTCGTCGAGCGAGTGCAGCGTCTCCCGAAGGCGGGTGACGATTTGGTTGGGTCAGTCGACGGAGGATCGCCGGATGAATTTCCAGGCTCACATCCATCCTGCTTCAACGGCCTGCTGAAGGACTGCGCCATGACGCCACACGCCACGTGCCATCGCCCCCGCCGCCCGCATCTGAGCGGAGCGTCGTTGCTGTTGTTGGCGTTTGCGTTGCACAGCAGCCCGGCTTGGGCTCAGTTAGGCAGCGGTGGCACGGGTGGCACAGCTGGGGCGGCTGGCCAGAATGGCATTGGCACGGGCGGCGCTGGTGGCGCCGGCGGGGCTCTGCCCGGAGCAAACGGCAGTAGCGGTTTCGACGGCAATAGCGGCGGCGGAGGTGGCGGCGGCCAATACGGCAATGGAAGCGGAGCTGCGATCTTGATCAATAGCGGTGCGCTGACGGGAGGCAATGGCGGTGCCGGGGGCGGGGGCAGTCTCGCCGGCGATGGCGGAGGCGGGAAACCGGGCCCAGGTGGTGCCGCCGACCAAGGCGGCAGTGGCGGCTTAGTTGTCTATGGTCCAACAGGCGGTAATGGTGGTGGTGGTGCTGGGGGGGCCGGAGCGCTTGTCACAGGAGGCGGTGCCACCAGCAGTAACTCGGGGACCATTCTGGGCGGTAATGGCGGTAGCGGCGGAGTCGGCGACTTCAGCGCCTACCCTGCGAGCGGTGGTGGTGGTGGCAGCGGCGTCATCTTTACGGGGACTGCCAATACCTTCACTAATGTGAGTGGCGGTACCGTTTCGGGGGGGCAAGGCGGAAACACCTCCCCCGACCCCTTCGCAAACTCCACAGGCAACGGTGGCGCCGGCGGTCACGGCATTTCGGGCGATAGGCTGACCGTCCGCAATAGCGGAACCATCTCGGGGGGAGGGGGCGGCACGGGCGGCATTCTTAACACTGGTGGCCGGGGTGGCGATGGGATCAACGGCAGTGGTCTAACCGTCATAAACAACGTCGGGGCTGCGATCAGTGGCGGCGGCGGCGCCCCCGTCGGTGCGGGCGGACGTGGCATTAACGGCAGCGACGTGAGTATCGTCAATGCCGGCGCCATCAGCGGTGGCCTGGATGGCAGCGGTGTTGTGCGCGGGAATGCGATCACCTTCACCGGCGGCAGCAACAGGCTGGAATTGCAGGCCGGCTGGAGCATCACTGGTGACGTCAATGCCTTTGCCGGTGTCAGCAATACTTTGGCATTGGGCGGCGTGGCCAACAGCAGCTTCGACGCATCGGACATCGGTTCGCAGTTTCTCGGCTTCCAGAATTTCGAGAAAACCGGCGCCAGCACCTGGAATTTGACCGGTGCGACGTTCGCAATAACCCCATGGAGCATTCTGGGGGGCACTCTGCAGATCAGCAGCGACGACGCTCTAGGAGCGGGGTTTGGGACGCTGACGATCGCAAACGGCGCGACACTGGCCACCACGGCCAGCTTCACCTCGGTACGCTCAACAACGTTGAACGCCGGCGGAGGGACCTTCGACGTCGCGCCCGGCACCACATTCACCATGAGTGGTGTAATCGACGGTGCGGGAGGTCTGACCAAGACCGGCAGCGGCACGTTAGTGCTCACCGATGCCAACACCTACAGCGGTAATACCATTATCTCGGCCGGTACGCTGCAACTGGGCGATGGAACGTCGAACGGTTCGATCGTTGGTGACGTGACCAACGCAGCGAGGCTGGCCTTCAATCCCGCAACCAGTACGATGATGAGCTATGCTGGCTTGATCTCCGGCACCGGTGCGGTCAACCAGATCGGCAGCGGCACGACGGCTCTCACCGGCAACAGCACCTATACCGGCGGCACCATTATCAGTGCTGGCACATTGCAACTCGGCGATGGCGGCACGACGGGCAGCATCGTCGGCAACGTGACGGACAACGGTACGCTCGTTTTCAATCGCAGTGATCCGCTGAGCTTCACCGGCTTGATCTCCGGCACCGGTGCGGTCAACCAGATCGGCAGCGGCACCACGATCCTGACCGGCGCCAATAGCTATAGTGGTGCAACGAGCGTGGCCGCGGGGCCCTGCAGGCCGGCGGGCTGAACACATTCAGCCCGAACTCGGCAGTGACCGTGGCGAGCGGCGGCACACTCTATCTTGCCGGCTTCAACCAAACGGTCGCCGGCCTGACCAATACCGGCCTGGTCAACATGGGCACCAGCACTTCGCCGGGTACGGTGCTGACGACCGCCAATTATGTCGGGCAAGGCGGCGCGATTGCCATGAACACGTTTCTCGGCGCGGACGGATCTCGGTCGGACCGATTGGTGATCAACGGCGGCGCGGCGACCGGCAATTCGTTCCTGCGCATTGCCAATGCCGGCGGCGCTGGCGCATTGACCACCGGCAACGGCATTCTGCTCATCGATACCACGAACGGCGGCACCACCGCGGCCGGTGCTTTCGGCCTCGGCAACCGAACGGTGGCGGGCCCGTACGAGTACACGTTGTTCCGCTCCAGCATCGACGCCAGTAATCCGCAAGCCTGGTACCTGCGCTCCACCCTCGACTGCACGCTGGCGCCGAACGCCTCGGTTTGTGCACAGCCGTCGATTCCACCGACATCGCCCTCGGCTCCTCCAACCCCTCCGACTGTGCCCCACTATCGCGCAGAGACGTCGCTCTACGCGACGCTGCCGTCCATGGTGCTGCAATACGGCCGCAACCTGATGGATACGCTGCATGAGCGGATCGGCGAGGAACGGCCGAGCGTCGCGCCGGCGGACGGTAACAATCCGCAGCCCTCGCTCGGCTGGGCCCGCATCATCACACTGAGTGGGTCCCAATTTGGCAGCTCGGACGGCATTCTCAGCAAGGGCCCGCAATACAATTACGGCATCGACGCCTTCCAGGGCGGCATTGATCTCTATCGTGCCGAACGTGCTGACGGCGGCAGCGATCACGCCGGCATCTATACCGCGATCGGTCAGATGTCCGCCAACGTCACGCATCTCACCGGGCTGCCGGCCGGCAGCAACACCCTCAAAGCCTACACGCTCGGCGGCTACTGGACGAGGTTCAGCGCCACCGGCTGGTATCTCGACGCCGTCACCCAGTATACCTGGAACGATCTCAAGGCTGCGCCGCTCGGTATCAGTGGTCTTACCACCCAGGGCGGCAGCTTCGCGGCATCTCTGGAGACCGGCAAGCCGTTCCAGCTCGGCGCCGGCTATAGCATCGAGCCGCAGGCGCAGCTGATTTACCAGACCGCGTCGCTTGCGGGCAGCGCGGACAGCGCCGCCAGTGTCGCGTTCAACGATGTGGACTCGCTCGCCGGCCGGCTGGGCGCGCGATTTGCGCGCAGCTTCGCCATCGATCCGGGCGCGGTGCAGCCACACCTCATCACCGCGTGGGTCCGGCCGAGCGTATGGTACGAGTTCTTAGGCAATCCGACCACGTCGTTCTCTTCGGCGACCGGCTTTATTCCGTTCCGCTCGGATCTCGGCGGAAGCTGGGGCGAAATCGCCGCCGGGTTTGACGTCCAGGTCGCTCGCAACACTAGCTTCTATACCAACCTGAACTATCAGATTGGCTTCAACGGTCGCAGCGACGCCTACGGCGGCAAGTTCGGAGCGCGCGTGGCTTGGTGAGGCCTTGAAAGATATTTCGCTCGCTCCGCGTCAGCGAAGACTGTCGCTCACCGCAGCGGAAAGCGCGAAAAGTTTCTCGACGGGCTCTTCGACAACCAGAATTTCTCAGCGTGGATTCCCGACATACTGCGGCTTGTACCGGCGCCGATCCCGTCTCAGGAATTCAGCATTTTTAATGGCTGGTGTTAATGATTGTTGCGAGGCCATGTTCACCGATCAAAAAGGTCGCTTGCGGCAGCTCCAAACGCCGATGGTTTCCGGCTGATTTCGGTCTTGAACACTGCATCCCAAAAGCCAGTGGATACACCGAAGTTTCCCGTCCGATCGGAATGGTGATGATGAAGCAGATGACGGCGCCTGACCTTCAACAGCCACGAATCCTGCTTCAGGGGCCATCTATGGACGGCGTCGTGAACTAGAAGATACCAGACGTACCCCAGAATAAGCCCGGAAAGACCACCGCTCGCGATTTCAAAGTCGCTGATCCGCCACAGCAGTAGAAAGACGATCAACCAGGCTATGAAACTGATCCAGACCGGAGTTCCGACAAAAGCGCTAGGTCGAACGTGATGCCGATCGTGAAGCTGCGCGATTCCTGGGAGTTTATGCAGAACAAACCGGTGCAGCATATACTCGACGAGGGTCCAGAAGGAAATACCAAGGAGACACGCCGTCATCCAAACCAAGAGGGACGGTCCATTCGCTCGCGCTTCGATGATCATAAAGCCCACGATGAGAACCGGGTAGAAGACCATATCCGCGTAGTATGACATTTTACTTTGATGCACGGCAGGAACTCGGAGCTATCGCTGACGCTCGATTGCAAAGGCGTCTCTCGCGTAAACGTTCAGTCGGTCGCTTACGGTATCTGAGTCACTGAGCGACCAAAGACAGCCAAATTAAGACCTGTCGCATGCGGGATAGGCGCAAAGCGCACCATTTGCTGTGACCATATGCGGTAGATAGATAAGAATAATTGAGGTTCAACTGAAAACACGCGCCAGTCTTCTTGTCGCAATGTTCGGAAATATTCTCGAGACCACCGAAAGGTAACCTGCGTGTAACTTCAGTGAGTTGGCTGTGACGGATGCTGAAGGAAGGCGGCGCCAGACTCAGTGGTACCTGCGAAGATGCGGTATCTGAATCAGGGCCCTGCGATCGCTTCCTTGAGCCGTCCAAGAGGCGGAGCGATTCAAGCATTTGCAGAACCGGGCGCCGCAATCGTGCACCGGGGGAACCAAGAAAATCTATGGATGGCAGGTGCGAGCAGCCGACCTCGGGCAGGGCGCGGAAGACCGACTCGACCCGATCGAATTTGCGAGATTTTGCTCGTCAGAAGACAGCAGGGTATCGGCCGCCATCCAGCATGACATTCTGGCCGGTCAGATAACCGGCATGGGCGCTGCAGTAGAACGCGCAGACGGCACCAAATTCCTCGACGCGTCCCATGCGCTTGGCGGGGCTGCTTGCGGCTGCCGCGGCGATTTCCTCATCGAGTGTGCGGCCGCTCTTGGCGGTCAGCTTCTGAATGTTGGAGCGCAGCCGATCGGTTTCAAACTGCTCGGGCAACAGGCTGTTGATCGTCACATTTGCCCCCACGTATTGGGCGGCAATCGCCTTGGTAAACCCGGTCAGCCCGAGCCGCGCCGCGACCGACAGACTCAAAGCGGCGTGCGGCTGCTTCACCAGTGCGGACGTGATATTGATGATCCGTCCGAACTTGCGTTCGGCCATGCCGTCGATCACTGCGCGTATCAGCATGATCGCCGCAACCATGTTGCTGTCGGTCGCACCCAGCCACTGATCGCGTTCAAAGGTGCGCCAATCACCGACCGGCGGTCCGCCGGCATTATTGATCAGAATGTCGGGGGCCGGACAGGCCTCCAGCGCCGCTGCGCGTCCACTCTCAGTGGTGACATCGCCGGGTGCGGTGGCAACCGTGACGGAAAATCTTTGGCGAATCTCCGCCGCCGTCTGCTCCAACAGTTCGGCATTGCGCGCTGTGATCACGAGATTGACGCCTTCTGCGGCCAACGCTTCGGCGCAGGCTCGACCGAGCCCCTTGCTTGCGGCGCAGACCACCGCCGTACGACCATTGATCCCGAGATCCATTGTATTTCGATCCTGATGAAAAAAGTACGCGTCGACCGCGGCGATCATCATGGCCGCTGCGCGTCCGCGACCAGACCACGCATTCGAGCGGCTAAATCTGAATCACGTCGCCCTGGCCGACCCATTTCTCGCCGTCGAACTGGATCAGTTCCATGGCATGGAAAGCGGCGTAATCGGTCGGCGAGTTCGACACTTTGATTCCATTTAGAAGCATCGGCAGAGCAAGGTCCCTGAGCGATGTCGCATGCTTCAGGAGGTTTTCCCGTGTCAGCTCGTCGCCGCAACGCTTCAGCACCTCCGCGATCGCACAGGCACAATTGTAGCCGGGGACCGCATTAAGATCGTCCAGGCTGTATCGCGGCATATATCGGCTGACGAAGCGCTTGAATTCCTGGACGCCCGGGTCGTTGGCGAAAGCGGGATCGCTCGGTGCCTTCTCCCAGCGCGCGGACAGGATGCCCTTGCAGTTCTCAACACCCGCGGGAATCAATGTTTGTCCGATGCTCGCCGCATTGGAGCAGATGATTTGCAGCGGCTTCCAGTTCGAGGTCGCCACCTTGCGGATGCCTTGCGCGGCATAGCGCTGGTTGGTGAATTGGAGGAATGCGTCGGCACCCGCGGCCTGAATTGAAATGACCGCGCTGTCGATCGTCGGATCGGTGGTCTCGTGAGACTTTTCGGCAACGATCATCGTCGACGCCTTGTCGCCCAGTCCCTGCTTGAGGCCCCGCTGATAATCGCGCCCAAGGTCATCGTTCTCGTACAGCACGCCGATCTTTGCGTCCGGCTTGGTCGCGAGCAGAAACCGCGCATATATCGCGCCTTGCGCGACATAGGAGGGATAGAGCGGAACGATCCAGGGATAGTTCGTTGGATCGTTGAATCGTTCGGAGCCCGACGTGAAGAACAAGTTCGGGACCTTCTTGGAATTGAGATACTTCTGGACCGCGGCGTTGGTTGGCGTGCCGAGAGCGCCGGCAACCGCGAACACGCCGTCGGACTCGACCAGCCGCCGCGTTTGCTCAATCGTCTTGGGCGGAGAGAAGGCATTGTCGAGCGAGATGAAATTGATCTTGCGGCCGTTGATGCCGCCTCGATCGTTGATCATCTTGAAATAGGCCACCTGCGCTTCGCCATAGGAAGCGATTGCCGAGACTGGTCCGCTATAGGTCGCCGTCGATCCGAGCTTGATCTCGGTATCGGTGATGCCCTCGTCATTGGCGCTTCGCGCTTGTCGCGGCAAAATAAATGGTGTTGCGATCGCTGAAGCGGTGACCGCAAGCGCGCGGCGTCGGGTGATGCTCAATCGCATGTTTCTTCCCTTGGTGTGGCGCACCTGACGCGCAATTATTATTCGGGCCACGCGCTGGTTCGCGTCGCTTTCAGAGACTTGAACTATGCAACTCGGTCTAGTCGAGACATATGGTCACTTCGCCATGCACGGATGGAAGCAAGGCGCTGTCGATGTCCTGGAAATCTGCATCGCTGATTTCGATGCCGGCCGAAAAGTTAAGTGGATCCATGTGGCCGTTGAGAACCGCCGGGTAGGACCATTCCGCCTTGGCGACAGCGCGGGCACCGACACGAAACTCGATCGCCAGCGGCTGCGGCTCGCATGATCCGTGCCCACTCTGGTAGCCATCGCCAATGCAGTAGATCTCGAACTGAAACGACTTGGGGCCACGACGCTGGATTGAAATTTCGATGTCCAGAAGTCCGAAGGCAGGATCGGCTTTCGCGTCCTTCTGATAGAAATAGACAAAGGGTATCCGGCCGTATTTGCTTTCGCCTCGGCTTGAGTCCGATGGCACCTGAGCGTCGCTTCGACCGGGTGTCCGGGGAGGTACCGGACCGAGCAGGCACATCTGATGGAGCGACCGGCACTCAACCATGGTGATCTCGGCCGAGAAAGGCGAAGGCGTTTTCCGTTAGTGCCGCTTCGCTCAACGTGCTCGCAGCAAATGCGCCGGGCTGCTTCTGCATGATGGTGAAAGGATAATCCGAGCCGACAACGATGTGGTCGCTTCCGACGGCGCCGGCGAGATACGACAACGAACTGGCGTCATAGAGGATCGTGTCGTACCAGAACTGACGGGCGGTCTTCGAAGGCGGTTGCTGCATTTGGCCCTTCAGGCCAAGCGACCAACCGACCTCGAGTCTCGGCAATATCCAGGACAGAGCGCCCCCGCCATGGCTGAGCAATATTCTCAAGCGTGGGAAACGTTCGGGAATTCCAGCTGCCAGCAGCGACACCGATGCAAGCGCAGTTTCAAGCGGAAATGCCGCTATCGCCGCAAATTCCGGACTCGACCCGATCCTCTCCACACCGGCCGGGTGCAGCGGGTGCACAAAGATTGCGAGATCCATTGCTTCCGCCGCCTCGTAAAGCGGAAGCAATGTTTCGCTCCCAAGCGGGACCCCGTTGATGTGCGTTCCGATTTCAATCCCGGAAAAGCCAAGCGCCTTGATCTTTTGCAATTGGCGAACGGCGCGTGGAACATCCTGCGCGCAAACCATTCCGATGCCGGCAAAGTGGCGCGGAGCGCGCGAGATCATCCCGGCGATCTGTTCGTTCATGAGGTCGGCGAGGTATTCGGCGTCACCGGCAGGCAGCCAATGCGACAAGAGCTCCGGCATCGGTGACAGCACCTGCATGTCGGTGCCGTCTTCACTCATGTCCGATAGCCGCCGCTCGACGTCCCACGACCGCGCATCGATTTTCCGAAAGACCTTGCCTGCGATCATCACCGCGGCCTGATCGCCGCCCGACAGCTTGACGCTCGGCCATCGTGCGTCCCGACCGGAATCGGCAGGAAGCCGCGAAGGCACGACATGGGTATGGACATCGATCACCGGGCCCACTGCGTCGCTCCCTGTTGCTGCTCAGAGATCTTGAATCGATCGGGACCTGGTTAGGCAAGCCCGTCGCGAGCAGCGTTTTTACTTTACAAACAGGATTGATTGTTTCTAATCTGGAGTCAAGGCGTGTTTTGAAACGTCAGAACGACTGCCGGATTGGCAAGGGAACGAAACGCCGACGCTAACACGGGCGTCGGGATAGCCAGAGGGAAACGCGATGAGCGCGAATAACGCCCAGTCAGCTTTGCTCGTGGATCCAGCGCAGCGGATCTTCAAGGTCGCGCGTCGCAACTTCGTCGACCATGAGATATTCGAAGCGGAGAAGGAAAAAATCTTCGATCGCTGCTGGCTGTATCTCGGCCATTCCTCGGAGTTGTCGAAGCCAGGCGACTTTCTCGTTCGCCCGGTTGCGGGCCGCAACATCCTGTTTACGCGCGATTCGAAGGGGCGGCTTCGCGCCTTGCTGAACACTTGCCCGCATCGTGGCGCCCAAGTCTGTCGCGAGCGCAAGGGTAACGCCAAGTCGTTCCAGTGTTTCTATCACGGCTGGACGTTCAGCGCCGACGGAAAGCTGCGAGGGCAGCCCGGCGAGGAATCCTATCCCGAGGACTTCAAAGGCCGCAGCACGTCGAACATGCAGTCCGTGCCGCGCTACGAAAGCTATCGCGACTTCAATTTCGTCTCATTTGATCCTAACATCGCGCCGCTCGAGCAATATCTCGGCAATGCCAAGGAGTATCTCGACGTCATCTGCGACCAGACCGAGGCCGGGATGTCGATCGTGGCAGGCAGTCAGGAATATTCGATCCGCGCCAATTGGAAGCTGCTGACCGAAAACAGCATCGACGGCTACCATGCGATCACCACGCATGCGAGCTACTTCGATATTCTGATGACGAGCACCGACAATATGAGCTCAGGTACCGGCGGCGGCTTCGGCTACGATCTCGGCGGCGGGCACGCCGTTCTGGAATATGGCGCGCCGTGGGGCCGGCCGGTCGCACAGTGGATTCCGGGCTGGGGCGAAGCCGGCAAAACGGAAATTGCCCGGCAGTACGACAGACTGATCGCCCTGTACGGCAAGGATCGCGCCGACCGGATCGCGCTCAAGAACCGCAATCTGTTCATTTTCCCCAATCTCGTCGTCAACGACATCATGGCCCTGACCGTCAGGACCTATTTTCCGATCGCGCCCGATTACATGGTCATCAACGCCTGGGCGTTGGCGCCGAACGACGAAACGGCTTGGGCGCGTAAATACCGTCTCAATAATTTCCTCGAATTTCTTGGCCCCGGCGGGTTTGCGACCCCGGACGATGCCGAAGCGCTCGAACACTGCCAACGCGGCTTCAAGAATTCCAAGGAGGCGCTGTGGAACGACATCTCGAAAGGCATGGGCAAGGAAAAGCCATCCCACAACGATGAGCTTCAGATGCGAGCGTTCTGGACCCAGTGGAACCGCCAGATGTTCCCGACGCCCGTCCCCAGTGTCAAAGACGTTGCAGCTTGAGGAGGCCGACATGCATTCCGTGAGCCGTGCCGATGTCGAGGATTTTCTATTTGCCGAGGCTGACCTGCTCGATCAGTGGCGGCTGCCGGAGTGGCTGACCCTTTTTACCGACGACGCCAAATATGAGGTGCCTTGCACCGACTTGCCACCGGATGCATCGCCTGACACCAACCTGTTCTACATCGCCGACGATCGCATCAGGCTCGGCGAGCGGGTCAAGCGGTTGATGAAGCGCACCGCGCACGCCGAGTTTCCGCATTCGAAGACCAGCCGAATGGTCGGCAATGTCCGGATCCGCAGCCGAACCGACGACGAGATCGAAGTCAGCTGTGTTTTCCAAACGCTGCGCACCAAGGACGGCACCACCGACCTGTATTTCGGGACCAGCAACTACCGCCTGGCGACCGACGGCGAGTGCCTCAAGATCCGGGAAAAGCGCTGCCTGCTCGGCAGCGAAGGGCTGCGGCCTTCCGGCCGCATCAGTATCGTGCTCTAAATCAACGGGTAGCGGATGAAGTCGCGTTTCGACAACCAAGTAGTGATCGTCACCGGCGCGGCCAGCGGAATTGGCGCCGTCATCGCCAGGCATTTCGCCGAGGATGGCGCACGCCTGATGTTGTCGGATGTCAATGAAGAGCAGCTCAAGGTCGTCGCCGAGGATATCGCCGCGCGCGGATACGGGATGCCGAAGGTGAAAGCGGGCGACCTCTCCAAGGAGGAGATCGCCGGCGATGTCGTCAAGTCGGCAATCGACGCTTACGGAACCCTCGATGTGCTCGTGAACAATGCCGGCGGCGGCATCATCAAACCGTTCCTCGAGCATACCCCGGCCACCCTGCGCACCACGATCGATCGCAATTTGTGGACGACGGTGTGGTGCACGTGGCACGCCGTACCGATCATGAAGGCCAAGGGTTACGGCCGGGTGGTGAATATCGGTGCCGACTCGGTTCGCAACGGCCTCTGGGATCATGCGGCCTATAATGCCGCCAAGGGCGGCGTGCATGCCATCGCCACCGGCCTTGCCCGGGAGTTCGCCAAAGATGGCATTACCTTCAATGTCGTCGCGCCGTGCATCGTCAACACCCCCCAGGTCCAGAAGGCCACCCTGATGTCGGCGCAGGCCCTGCAGAGGTTTGTCGATGTGGTTCCGATGGGCCGAGCTGGCGAAATGGACGAGATCGCATCCATGGTCTGTTATCTGGCCTCAAAGGAAGCGTCGTTCGTGACCGGGCAGGTGATCAGCGTCAACGGTGGCAGCACGATGTTATGACGCGCGCGGCGACCAGGTCGCTGATCGGCGCGACAGAGTTCTGTGGCGCTCCATCTAGGGCCTTCTCGGTTCAAATCATCGAAGAAAGTGTCTATGTCGAACACCAAAGACCCAAAGCCGATCGGGCAACCCAGTTCTCGAACGCTGCAAGCCCCGGCCCCGCGGCAAAAACTCCGATCGCGGCGAGAGAGCTCTGCCGAACCTAAATATGCGCCACGCCGGACTCAAGCGGAGCGCAGCGAAGCCACGCGCAAGCTGTTGCTCGAGGCCGCGGCCAAGCTCATTCGAAAGAACGGCTTCGGCGGTTTGCGGACGATGGAAGTCGCCAAATTCGCAGGCGTTTCTCGCGGCGCTTTGCTGCATCATTTTCCGAACAAGCACGCGCTGGTCGTGGAAGTGCTGACCTATGTCAATGAGATGACCTTCGCGCAGAGCACCCGCCGGGCGCGGCTGGCCCGTGGCAGTGGGGATCAGATCGGAGACATCATCGAGGACGCCAAGGATTACTTCTTTGGCGATCACTTTTTCATCGGCCTCGCGATAGCGATGAGCGATGAGAGTACGCGGCGTCTCAGGCGCGAGACGTCCCAGTTCACGCGCCAGACCCGCTTTTCGATCGAAGCTGCGTGGTTGGATACCCTGATATCCTCTGGAATTCCCAAGCAGCTTGCCAGCGACATTCTCGCACTGACCTTGAGTGTCGTCCGCGGACTTTCGGTAAGAACGTTGCTCGAAAACGATCCCGAGCAATTTAGGCGCCTGATGAACGTCTGGCGCTCGATCGTCGGGCAGCACATTGCGACTTCGATGTCCAAGCAGTCGAGGAAACGAACATGACCAGCATGAAGTCGCCCGGCGTATCTCGGCGCTGTCCGCTGAAACAACTGCGTTATGTCCGACTTCCGGTCCAGACGATGCAGCCGGCGGCAGCTTTCGCAACCGACATTCTTGGCCTGCAACACGTTCCGAACGATCTGGAGCCGCATCTCTATCGTTCCGACGACCGCTATTACACGCTCTGTTTCGCGACTGACGCCGAGAGACCGAGCCTCGGTATCGAAATATCCGACGAACACGAGTTCGACCGCATCGCCGAAGCTTTGGTGAGTGATCAATTTCGCACGCGCGAAGCCACGAAGGATCAGTGCGCGCAACGCTTCGTCCGCCGGGCGCTCATCATCGAGGATGCCACCGGCAACGAAATTGACCTGGTGCTGCGACCCTACCAGAGTGGCCGCCGGTATTTCCCGAGCCGTGACGCCGGCGTCACGGGATTGCAGGGCGCCGGCCTTCGCAGCTGTGCGATGAAAGACGATCTCAGATTATGGACGACGATCCTGGGTGCGAAGATCACCGACCGGGTCGGCGAGATAGCCTATCTCGGTATCGATCAAATGCATCACCGTGTGGTGCTCTATCCATCGGATAGAGCCGGCCTCGTGTACGTTTCGTACGGCGTCGAGAGCATGGATGCCTTGATGCAAAATCACTATTTCGTCGAAGAGCGCCAGATCAAGATCCTGCACGGGCCGGGCCGCGAGCCGGCATCCGGCCAGATGTTCGTCAGGTTTGCCGGGCCGGAAGGTTACGTCTTCTCCTATGGCTATGGCCTTGGAAGCATCGAGCCGGATCATCACCCGCGGCAATTCACCCTGGAGGCTTCCTCACTCTGCGAATGGGGAAGCCGAAGCACTGATATCATCGAACTACAGCCGGCATAGCCGGCCAATCTGGCGCCCCACTCGGGAGAGACACATGATCGAGCTCAAGGACCTTTCATACGTCCGGTTTGGCACATCCAATCTCGAAGACGCGGAAAGCTTTGCGACGAAATGCCTGGGGCTGCAGGTCGGCGAACAGGCCGGCAAGGCCCTCTATCTTCGCTCAGACGATCGGGCTCATACGCTCTGCTATTTCGAAGGTGATCCGGCCGAGCAGACTGTCGGGTTCGAGGTGGAAGACGAAACCAGTCTGAGCGCTGCCGCGGCGACGCTGGACCAATTGGGGCACCCGGTTCACGCGGGAACGGCGAGCGAATGCGCGTTGCGCAAGGTCAACGCATTTATCGGCTTCAAGGACCCGACCGGCAATCACATCGAATTGGTGGTTCGACCGGAACGCAGCGGCAAGCGCTACTTTGCGTCTCGGGACGCGGGTATCACGGGGTTCAGCCATGTGGGTCTTTTTACGACCGATCCCGTGAGAGACGAGCGGTTCTGGACCCAGGTATGCAACGCGCGTGTCAGTGACCGGATCGGAGACATCGCGCTGATGCGGGTTAACGCCATCCATCACACGATCGCGCTGGCGCCGGGACCCAAGCCGGGAGTGCACCACGTCAATCATCAGGTCGAGAGCAACGATGACGTGTTGCGCTCCTACTATCATTTGTCGGGTCAGCGTGTGCCCATCGTGTTCGGTCCGGGTCGTCATCCGACATCAGGCGCAAGGTTCCTCTACTTCCGGGGCCCGGACGGAGTGGTGTTCGAATATTCCGTCGGTGTGGACGAAATCGAGGACGAGGAAACGCACAGGCCGCGCCAATTTGGTTTCGAGCCGTCGAGCCTCTGTATGTGGGGCTCCAAGCGCAGCTGGTGAACGGACCAGCCGCCTAAGGCGTGATGAAAGTAGGAAACAATGCCTGCCAGCGCCGAACCTTTTGACGTCATCGTAGCGGGGGCGGGACCTGCTGGGTTCTGTACCGCGATCGATCTTGGCCGGCGTGGCGTGAAGTGTCTGCTCATGGAGCGCCGCCCCGCCACGGCCCCATGGCCAAAGATGGATCGAACCAACGCCCGATCGATGGAATTCTTCCGCCGTATCGGCATCGCCGATCGTATCCGCGAGCTCGGCTTTCCGTCGGAAATGCCGATGGACGTTTTTCTGATGACGCATCTCAGCGATCCGCCCGTGGCAGTGTTGCCATTCCCGTCGGTCGCCGATTGGCGGAAGCGTATTGCGCGTACCCACGATGGATCGTTGCCTCTCGAGCCCTACCAGCTGGTCGCACAGAACAAGGTCGAGCCGTTGTTGAAGGAGGTTGCCGAGAGCACGCCCAACGTGACGGTGCGCCATGGATGCGAAGTGACGGGCTTCGTTCAGGACGATACAGGCGTGACCGTTACGGCTCGCCGGATCGATGGTGAAGAAATGGAGGCGCGCGCCTCCTATCTGGTCGGCTGCGACGGCGGCGTGAGCACTGTTCGCAAAGGCTTGGATATTAGACTGGAGGGGGATGGTTCGATTCGCGAACTGCGTCAGGTGATCTTTTATTCACACGACCTTTTCGACAAGATTCCGTATGGCAAAGGACGTCACTACTCGTTTCTTGATCCGGAAGAGAGCTTCACGATCGTCGTCCAAGGCGATCGCAAGGAATTCACCCTTCATACGTCGTTACCGGAAGACGCCGACTTCAAGGCCGTCATTGCGAGGCTTGTGGGCTACCCCTGCGACATCAAGATTTTGCACGTTCTGACGTGGCGGCACCACCTTCTGCTCGCGGAGCGTTACAGGGATCACCGGGTATTTTTGGCTGGCGATTCCGCCCATCTCGTCATTCCGACCGGGGGGTTGGGAATGAACACGGCGCTCGGCGATGCCTTCGATCTGTCCTGGAAACTAGCCGGTGTGATCAAGGGCTGGGGAGGGCCGGCGCTGCTAGATTCCTATGAGCTGGAGCGGCGTCCAGTGGGCGTGCACAACGTCGCTGCTTCTGGGTGGGCGGCATCGGGCGTCCCAATCTGGCAATCCCTTGTGAAGCCCGATGTCCTCGACGATACGCCTGATGGCGCCGACCTGCGCCACGAAATCGCGAAATCCTTCAGGATCAATCATGCGCGCATGCACGGCATGAGAGGAGCCGAATTCGGGTACACGTATGCGGGTTCGGCCATCCTGGATGAGGAATCCAGATCTGAGACCTGGGACACCAACGTCTACACTCCACATACGCGGCCCGGCGCGCGCGCGCCGCACATGTGGCTGAGCGATGGGCGACCGCTGCAAGACGTCGTCGGGTACTGGTACACTCTGCTTCATTTTGGGGTGGACAGCAGGGACATCAGCGAATTCGAGGCGGCATTCCGCGCTATCGGTGCGCCGTTGACTGTGGTGAAGCTGGATGAGCCCCACATGCGCAAACTGTACGACAAGTCGTTATTCCTGCTGCGACCTGACATGCACATAGCTTGGCGCGGTGACAAGGCACCCGCAAATGTGGGCAAGCTCGTGGACCGGGTTACGGGCCGCGCGAAGGACTAGTCGTTCCGCCGTTGTTCATATATCAGCATGATTTCGGTTGGCCCGACTGCTTCCGGGTGCAGGATGCATGATGCCGGTTTGGCTGCACAAATTTGGCAGCGGCAGGGGCTGGCCGATGCGTTCCTGTAACAGCGATCGCGTAGTCTCGCGCATGCATGGCCTGCTGGTTCACCGCTGCCGGCCCGATGTGCCTGATTCTGTTGACTGCGTGCGCTGGGAAGCCAGCTTCGCCCGGAGCGCCTGATGATTTTTTTGAGCTACGCCTACCGTGCCGTCTCCAATTTCGTGTTCCTCGGGCTGGTCTATTTCAGCCTGAACTACCTGGAGAGATACGAGCAGCGGGCGATCGTCGCGATCCTCGTGCTGGTCTATGCGGCGATGCATGCGTTCTCCGCCTTGCGCTCCTTTTATTTCTTTCAGCGCATCGAGCGGCTGGAAGGCGAGACCCGCCGGCTGGCCGCGGCCTCGGGCGAGGGGCCTAATTCGGCGGCCTCGCGCAAGCAGATCGTCAATGACGTCACCGCGCTCCGGCACGCCGGCGAGATCAAGGCCTATATCGATCTCTTCTTCCTTGCGCTGGTGATCCTGCTCTGCGTCGCCAAGATCGTCACGAATTAGTCCGGTACCCGCTTGGCGATCGCGGTCGCCTCGGCGCGTGGCGATCGCTTCTTCAGGCTGGCAACGCGGACCGAACCCGGCTTCCCGGTTTGCTCGGCATGCTGGGGTGCGACACGACCGTTGCCATGGGCCGCCGCCGGCGGCAGGTGCGCGGTCCGCTTGGGGTGTTTGGCCTGGTGCGCGGACAGCGCCTCTGATCGGGCCGCGGCTGCGCTCGCCACGCGAGCGGCCCGAGGCCGCGCTGCGAGCAGTGTCGGGCGCTCTCCTTCCGGAATTGTGAAGACGCCCGCCGCCGGGACCGGTAAGGTCGCGGCGGAACTCGGCTGCGCGACGAGCGGTTGCGGCCAGAGCGCCCGGCGAGGTTCGCCGATGCGGGCGTGTTGCGCGTGATCCAGCGCCTCGGCGTCGCGCCAATCCAGATCGGAAAACACCGGTGACGGCAGCGTCCTGCTCGCGGTGAAGACGAAATTCGGAACGCTCGGCCAGCGCTTGAGCGCCACCCGCTCGGACGGCGGATGCATGTACCAGTCCTGCGGGTCGGTCGGCGTCGCCGGCAGATCCGGCGTCGCGGGCACGACATGGACGATGTGGTAGCCGCGCGCCTTCAGCTCGTTCAGGATTCGGGGCAGCGCCGCGACGGTGCGCGGCTGGATGTCGTGCAGCAGCAGGATGCCCTTGCCCCTGGCCTCGATCCGCTGGATCGCGAGGTCATAGACCCGCTGCGGCGAGATGTGGCGCCAGTCATCCGCCGGAAAATCCGCGCTCCAAACCTGGATGCCCTGTGAAGCCAGATAATCTTCGACGGCGGTGGCGCGTAGCAATCCGGGAATGCGGAAGAATGGCGCCAGCTTGCTCCTGTCGCCATTCAGCGCAGCCAGCGTTGAGGCGATTCCGTCGTCGATTTCCTGCTTGGCCTTGTCGATCGGCATCTTGTTCATGGTCAGCGGATGGTGCTGCGTGTGCGTGCCGATCGTATGCCCGGCCGCGGCGAGCTTGCGCACACCCTCTGGACTGGCATTGGCCTGGCTGCCGATGGTGAAGAAGGTCGCCTTGATGCATTGGCTGGCGAGAATGGCCAGGATCTGGTTGCTGTGTTTCGGCAGCGGCCCGTCGTCGAAGGTCAGCACCACCTCGTGATCGGCGAGCGGCAGCGTTTCCGGATACTGCATCGTGCCGATCCGCGGGTGCGCTCGGGGATCGACCACGAGGGTCCGGGAGGTGCCGAGCGCGTTGGGGTTGCCCGGGCAGTCCTCCGCAAGCGCCGCCTGCGCCATGAAACAGCCGAGCAGCGCGCCGCCAATGACGGTCCATGACCGCTTCCGGATACCCACCAGGACGCTCGCTAACATAGGACCTCGGCCGCATTCCAAACGCACTGCTAAATCCTTAACGGAGGCGCCATGAACGCTGCCTTAACGATCTGTAATCCAGCTCGAGGCCCGCGTTCAATGTGTCTGATCGGACACGACTTTGGCGGCAGCCGGGACGATGTGGACTATGCGATAATTGTGGTCGTGCAAGTACCGCAAGAAGGCCGGCAGCATGTCATCCGTTCGCTGCTGCGGGTCATGTAGCAGGATAATTCCCTTGCGGGCGGCCTCTAACCGCCCGGTGAGCAGTTTCAGCTCCTCGTCGGGCGTCATCTTGACCCAGTCGCTGGCCCAGAAATCGGCTCCGAACACCGCAATACCGCGCTTTTCCAGGAGGTCCAGCAACTCGGGCGTCGACTCGAAATAGGGGAAGCGGAAGAACGGCATGCTCGGGTTTGTGGTCCCGGTTCCGTGCAGCGCCTTTTCGACCGCCGCGATGCCACGGTCGATATTGGCCTCGGCCTCGTCCGTCGACAGCTTGTTGAGGTGCGGATGGTCAAAGGTATGGTAGCCGATGGTATGGCCGAGGCCCGCGATTTTGCGCACCATATCGGGATGCTCCGTCGCGTTGCGGCCGACCATGAAGAAGGTGGCCTTCACGCATTCGGCTGACAGCGCCGCCAGCACCTTGTCGGTGAGGCCCGGTGACGGCCCATCGTCGAAGGTCAGCACGATCTCGTGGTCCTGAAGCGGCAGTGTGTCCGGAAAGCTCTTCAGCCCGACGCGCGGATAGGCCTTGGGATCGACCTCGAGCACCCGTGAGGTGCCGAGCGCATCCTTGCGCGGGCACTCGGCGGCGTGCGCGGAGCCGACGAGCGCGGCGGGCGCAAGCACTATCGCAATGAGCAGCGCGAGCGCATTCGGCCTCGACCGTGTTCCGTGAGACATATTTCTCATTGCACAGGTCACCGCCCATTAGGTAATCCGTTCCGCATAACTCAGACCAATTCTTCATTCCTGTCAAACCGGCGAGACGCGGCATGGCCGAGGAAATCGACGTTGCCCAGCCCGTCGGCGCAGACGTGCTCGATCGCACGCCAATGCGGGACGAGGAGGGGCAGCTCCGCCACGAATTCGTCGACGGGATCACGCGCGCCATCCACGCCGCCGACCGGCCGCTGCTGTGTGAGGTGGTGGCGGAACTTCACGAGGCTGATCTCGGCGATCTGATCGCGGCGCTCGCACCCGACGACCGCGTCACCCTCGTCGAGATTACGGGGGCGGATTTCGACTTTTCGGCGCTCAACGAGGTCGACGAGACCGTCCGCGAGGAGATCCTCGAGGAACTCGAGCCGGAGACGGTCGCCGAGGGCGTCCGCGAGCTCGAATCCGACGATGCCGTCGAGCTGCTGGAAAGCCTCGACGAGGCAGACCAGGAAGAGATCCTGGAAAAGCTGCCCCAGTCCGAGCGCGAGGACATCGAGCGCAGCCTGCTTTATCCGGAGAATTCCGCCGGCCGGCGGATGCAGACCGAATTCATCGCGGTGCCGCCGGCCTGGACCGTGGGGCAGGCGATCGACTACATGCGCGACACGCCCGACCTGCCGGAGCGTTTCTACGAGATCTACGTGGTCGACGCCGACAGGCATTGGCTTGGCGCGGTCTCGCTGGATGTGCTGTTGCGGGCGCGCCGCCCGGTGCCGATCACCGACCTGGTCGATGAAGACCGCCGCCGGGTCTCCGCCCTGGAGGACCAGGAGGAAGTCGCGCGGATGTTCGGCAAGTACAATCTGGTTGCAGCTCCCGTGGTCGATACCACCGACCGGCTGGTCGGCGTGATCACCATCGATGACGTCGTCGACGTGATTGAGGAGGAGGCTGACGAGGACCTCAAGGCGCTCGGCGGTGTTACCCACCCCGAAGAACTCTCCGACACGGTCTGGACCATCGCCCGCGGCCGCTTCAACTGGCTGCTGGTCAACCTCGCCACCGCCTTCCTGGCCTCGTCGGTGCTTGGTCTGTTCGAAGGACAGCTCGAGAAGATGGTGGCGCTCGCGGTGCTGGCGCCGATCGTGGCGAGCCAGGGCGGCAACGCCGCGACCCAGACCATGACGGTCGCCGTGCGCGCACTCGCCACCCGAGAGCTCGGCTCCTTCAATGCCATGCGCGTGGTGTTGCGCGAGGGCATGGTCGGAATCGTCAACGGCCTTGCCTTCGCGATCATCACGGGCATTGCCGCGGTGGCCTGGTTCAAGATCCCGGGCCTCGGCATCGTGATTGGCCTCGCCATCATCTGCAATCTCGTCGCCGGGGCGCTCGGGGGCATCCTGATCCCGATGGTGCTGGATCGGGTGCGGGTCGATCCTGCGGTCGCCTCCGGCACGTTCGTCACCACGGTCACCGACGTGGTCGGGTTCTTCTCTTTCCTGGGCATCGCGACCTTGTGGTTCGGCCTCAAATAACAGAGCGTTTTCGAGCGAAGTGGCCCCCGGTTCGCGTGAAGAAAACGCGTCAGACAAAGAGGCTTTTATCGTTAATCGGGCCTTAAGCGGCTTTGCGGATGATGTCTGCCTTCCCAAGGGGGACATCATGCAGCGCTTGCGGCTCAAGGCGGACGGACGGATCGTCGAATTGCGTGACGGCAAGGAAATCCCGCTGGCCCCGGCACTGCCCGTTGCAGCCGCAGCGCCACCGGCCGCATCGCAGCCGGCGGTACGCGACCTGCGCCGCCGGGCGCAACTGACCCAATGTGAATTTGCCGCCAAGCTCGGCGTCCCCGTGGAAACCATCCGGAACTGGGAGCAGGGCAAGCGCGCGCCGCGCGGCCCCGCCCGCGCACTGCTCGCCGTGATCGCCCATTCGCCCGAGACGGTGTTCGCCGCGCTGTCGAGCGAGCCGACACCGGCTTGAGCTGGCGCGGCGCATTTTCTATTGCGAGACAATGGACACGTCTGCGTGCCACACCAGCGCTGTCGTCCTGGAGAACGCCAGGACCCACCAGCATTTGTTCTGAGGGGAATTGGGGCCTAAGCATCGCGCAACGATTTATATTTGGGGTTGATGGTGTGGACGGCCCCCTACGGCATCAGTGTGCCAGAATGAGGTTGTTGCAAATCTCAGACAAGGGAGCCGTCCGTGAGAGAGATTATCCGCATTGGAATGGATACGTCGAAGTATATTTTTGTGCTGCATGGGGTTGATGCGGCGGAACAGCCTGTGTTGCGCAAGAAGCTTGCGCGCAAGCAGGTGCTGGAGTTCTTCGCCAAGTTGCCGCCGACCGTGATCGGGATGGAGGCCTGCGGGGCCTCGCACCATTGGGCACGGGAGCTTCGCAAGCTGGGCCACGAGGTGAAGTTGATGGCGCCGCAATTGGTGAAGCCCTATGTGTCGCGGAACAAGAACGACGGTCGGGATGCGGAGGCGCTGTGTGAAGCGATGAGCCGGCCGAGCATGCGGTTCGTGCCGGTCAAGACGGTCGAGCAGCAGGCCGCGCTGATGCTGACGGGTGTCCGCGCTGGATTGATCGCCCGGCGCACCCAGCTCGGCAATATGATCCGCGGCCATGCGGCGGAGTTTGGCCTGATCGGGGCCCAAGGGACCGACAAGATCGAGCCGCTGCTGGCGCGGATTGCGCAGGACGAGACGCTTCCTGCCCTGGCACGCGAGCTGTTTACGGTGCTGGGCCGCGACTACACCAGACTCGTGGGCGAGCTGCAGGAGATCGAAGCCAGATTGATGGCCTGGCACCGCTCCGACGCCGTGGGCCGGCGTCTGGCGCAGATCCCTTCTGTCGGGCCGATCGTTGCAACGACGCTCGTGATGAAGACACCCGATCCCCATGCTTTCCGCTCCGGCCGTCACTTCGCAGCCTGGCTCGGCCTCACCCCCCAGGATCACTCCACCGCCGGCAAAACCAGGCTTGGCAAGATCACGCGGGCGGGCGACGAGGACCTGCGCCGCCTGCTGGTGATCGGGGCAACGGCGGTCATCCAGCAGGCCAGACGCGGGCGCGGCCATCACTCGCGCTGGCTGCTGGCCCTGATCAAGCGCAAGCCACCGAAGCTTGCCGCCGTGGCGCTCGCCAACAAGGTGGCCCGCATCGCCTGGAAGCTGATGGCGACCGGCGAGAGTTATGACGCCGCACGGATCAATGCCACCGCGGCAGTCGCCGTCTAACAGATTGGCCGGCTGGCGGGCTCGCTCGTCAGCCGACCCGGAGCTGCAGGAGCAGATGGAGCGATCGATCGAGCAACGATGCGAGACAGTCCGTGGGACCCATCGGCCGTCAACAGGCCGCGTGGTTGTTTGGAACTCGCATCGCGCAAACCATCTTGGCCAGCGATCCATCCGATCGCACTCAAAAGGCCGGACATATGGATGCAAGCGATCCGATCCGCTCAAAAAGCTCTTGTGCCACGGGGGCCGTCCACATATGGGTCCTGGCGTGCGCCAGGACGACACTAAATCTGTTGCGCGATCACGAGTCATACGTTCGCGTTCTCGCGACATGAATCGTCCGAGCTTTGCTTCTCGTTTCCGCCCTCTCATCTTGTAGAGGGCGCAGGGAAAGCCGGGTGCCGATTGCACCCATGGGCCCGGTGCAACAGAAAGCACCGGGGTAGGACCACAGGTGTAACCGGAAACAACCCGGCTTTCCCTGCGCGATGGGTTACGGCTTATACGTGCTCTCCCCGGTGAGACTGGGCTTGCTTGTCACCGCCGTCAGCAAGAGACCTCAGTCTCTTGTGACAGGACACCTGCCACTAGGGCGTCAGGCCTGCACGACTTCACCGTCCGCTATCTGCCACGATCGTCCATCGTGACATCGGCGTCCACCGCATCCCACCGCGCGTTCGTGACGATCGCGAGCGCCCCTCGGTCGGGTGAGACGGACAAATCTATAGCACTGAGTTTCGTTTCCGAAAATCAGAATATTTTTGTCACGAGGGCTTGCGCCGTCGGGCAAATCAGTGATCGTGATCGCCAATATGCCAACCGGCGCCGAGCGTAGTTTTACCCGTGGTGGTCGCCAGGGCCGTGAACCCCTTGATTTTCCCGATAGATGGCTTGGCGGAACGCACCGCGCTCCTACAGCAACGGTCCGGCGTTGCGATATCAAGCGAAGTGAAGCAGCGACGACTGTCTCATGATATCATGGCCGGAACGGATTTGATCGAGAGTTGAGATGACATACGAAGGTCAAGCTCCATGGATCAAAAGCTGGTCGACGAAATCTACGAATGCTCATTCGCGCCCGAACGTTGGCCTAACGTTCTGGACCAGCTCGCGCGAATTTCAGATGCGCTGGGCGGCACATTCTTTGTGGCCTCGTCGACCAAGGTCGAGAGTTGGACAGCGTCGGAGTCCCTGCGCGCGGGGATAGAGCTGTTTGCCAGGAGCGATTTGGTGACGCGCGGACAACGGGTCACGCGCCTCCGTGCCGTCCAGCACGCCGGCTTTGTGCTGGAGCCTGAGCTTTACGGTACCGAAGAGGAGATGGCCGCCGATCCCGTCTATAGCGAGTTTCTGTGGCCTGCCGGACTCGGCTGGGGTACCGGGACGGCGGTGCCGCTGCCGACCGGTGACACGCTCTGTCTGACCTTGGAGCGAGTTCGCACCCGCGGCCCTGTCGAGGCTTCCATCATCGAGCAGCTTGACGCGTTCCGACCCCACCTCGCGCGCAGCGCGCTGATGTCGGCCCGCCTTCAATTGGAGCGCGCGCGTGTCGCGAGCGAGACGTTGGCGCTGCTCGGTTTGCCGGCGTTGGTTTTCGATCACCAGGGCAAGGTTCTCGCCGCGAACCATTTGATTGAAGCGCTGACCGACCATATCAGGTGGCAAGCCCGAGACCGCATCTCACTGAAAGATTCGGGCGCCCACTCATTGCTCCGGCAGGCAGTCGCCAATCTCGACGTGGAAGGCGCCACGCCGGTGCTTTCCTTCGCCAGTCGCGGCGTCGCAGCCAGCGCCGCCATGGTCGTGCATATCGTCCCCATCCGCGGCTTGAGCCGCGACATTTTTCAGAGTTCTGCGGGTGTCCTGTTGATGATGCCCGTAACTTTTCCGCAAGCGCCGCCGGTGGAACTTGTCCGCTCGTTATTTGATCTGACGCCGGCAGAAGCGCGCGTCGCCCGCAGCCTCGCTGTCGGGAAAACCGTCGATGAGATCGCATCGGACAGCCACATATCGCCCAATACGATCCGCACGCACGTACGCGGGATTCTGGAAAAGACCGGTTGCTCGCGTCAAACCGAGGTCGTCGCGTTGCTGACGGGGCTTTCCTCGACCAGGTTGAACGACCCGGGCTGATCCGATCAAGCCGGATGCTCTAAAAATATTGGCCGCCTCATCAGTTCTGATGAGGCGTCGAGCGCTGTGGCGTTGCAACCTCGAACCAGCCAATTCTCTCAGGCAAAGTTTCACCTCAAAATCGCCCAGCGATGATGTGCGTGCAGCCGCCCTGTTCGGTTGGATCGGATGGTTAGCGACGTTTCGAAATTGTGTTTCGTAGTGTGAACGACCTCACAACGACCCAGGCACCAAGGAGTCAGACTATCCGACGCCAGGCGTGAGCGCTTGGATTTGGAGTTGCTTGGCAATTTCGCAGGTTCCAGTTTTCTGTCCGGATTCTCCGGATGCACAACGAAATCGGAGCGCATATCGTGTTTGAAGCAAACCGCCGTTTTCTTCTTCAGTCATTTGTGGCCGGTACAGGCGCACTCGTCGCGTCGCGATCGCTTGCAGCCGGCAGCGATGGACATGCCGCCGGATACGAGGTCTCGGCTGCGTCGGACTACCTGAAGACCATTCCGCGCAAACCGGGCGATCCCGTCGGTTTCACAACGTCCCTCGACAAGGCACCGATCAAGGCGACATCAGGCGGTTGGGCGCGTGAAATCACTGCGCGTGGACTTCCGATCGCCACCAATATCGCCGGCGCGCATCTGTTTATCAATGCAGGCGGCGCCCGTGAAATGCATTGGCACAACTCGGCCGAATGGGCCTATGTGGTCGGTGGCCATTGCCAGGTCACGGTGGTCGATCCCGAAGGCCAGCTTGAGGTCGTCAACCTCGGTCCGGGAGACCTCTGGTATTTCCCGAATGGCCATAGCCATGCCATTCAGACGCTGGGGCCAACGCCCTGTCATGCCATCCTTGCCTTCGATGACGGACTCTATTCCGAGCATGGCACTTTCGGCATTAGCGATTGGATGAGCCGCTATGACTCACTGACCTTGTCACAGGCGCTTGGCATCCCCGCGGAGACATTCGCTGCGGTCCCAAAGGCCGAGACCTACATCATGCAGGGTGAGGTGCTGCCGCTCGACGGGCCGCAGGCGCGCGTCGTCCGTACTCTGGATCCGGATCGCACGCATCGCTATTCGCTTATGGCGCAAAAGCCCAAGATTAGCACGGCCGGCGGGGCTCTTTATGTGGCGTCGGCAAAAGAGTTTCCGGTCGCGACAACGATGACCGGGATGCTCCTTAAACTGAAGCGCGGCGCGATGCACGAGCCGCATTGGCATCCGGACGCTAACGAGTGGCACTACGTGTTGACCGGAAGGACGCGGGTCACGCTGTTTGCGTTCGACAAACACGTCTCCGTCGCGGAGCTTTCACCCGGCGATTGCGCCTATATCCCGCGCAATTGCGGGCACTCGATCCAGAACATCGGAACCGAAGATGCTGAAATTGTCGGCGTTCTCGACAGCGGAGTTTATCGAGAAAGCAGCCTTTCCAATTGGCTGGCGACCGCGCCGCGCCACTTGCTCGCTAACAATTTCGGTATGACCGAAATGGCCGTCGCGCCTTTCAAGCAGACGGCGGTTATTTCTGCGCCACTCGATGCAGGTTGATATTTGGTCATCCGGTCAGAACCGGCCAAGAGCCGCCGGGCGCTTTGAATATCGGAGGGTGCCGTGACTTCCATGCTTCGTGCTTGCCGCCTTGGAGTTGCTCTTCTCGCAATGACATCTTCGCTCGCAACGGCTTCTGATCAATCCGTTGCGCTGCGGCTCGGCACCAAGTCCGTGCTAACCCTTGATAGGCCTTTCGCGACGATACTGATCGCCGATCCGCATGTCGTCGATGTGCACCAGCAGGGCGATCAGACTGCAAGTCTGGAGCCGCTGACCGCTGGAAGCACGGTTATCGTCTTTGTAGACGCGCAAAGTATCGTGATCGCCAACGTCAGGGTATTTGTCTGCGGAATCGCGGCCCGCGCCCGTACGCCGTGTCCGGCAACGACGATCCGACCCTCATCGTCCGGGAAATCTACATCTATCTGAGTGCTCATCGTTTTGCGTCCTGGGCAAGACGCCGTCCCGAGGTCGGCACGCGAAGTGCCAGCGGCGCGTCCTCGAATTCCTCTACGAGCGCCATCGCTTCGTCGAGGTAGCCTGAGCTTTTCGGCCCCGACGCAACGACGCGGCGGGAGAAGCAGCGCGTATGGAGGCACATATGACACCCGACCAAGTCAAGCTCGTCCAGGGCACCTTTTCCAAAGTGGCACCGATCTCGGAACAGACGGCGGTCGTCTTCTACGACCGCCTGTTCGAGGTCGCGCCCGTGGTCAAGGCGATGTTCCCGTCAGACATGAGCGAGCAGCGCAAGAAGCTGATGGCGACGCTCGCCGTCGTCGTCAACGGGCTGACTGATCTGCCGTCCATCCTTCCCGCCGCCAGCGCACTCGCCAAGCGCCATGTCGGCTATGGCGCCCGTCCGGAGCATTATCCCGTGGTCGGCGCAGCGCTGCTCTGGACGCTGGAGGAAGGACTCGGCAACGCCTGGACCCCTGATGTCGCCGCCGCCTGGACCGCGGCCTACGACACGTTGTCCGGCTATATGATCTCCGAGGCTTACGGCAGCGCGCAGCCGGCCGAATAGGCAGTGGCTGTAGGCGCGGCGCTGCTCATGTCGCGCTTCGTCAAGGGTAAGCCAGAATGGCGGATGCATCGCGCGGATCAAATCCTGCACCGGCCAGAGTTGCATCGACGTCGCGTAGGTGTTTCGGTCCTGCTGGGCAGGGGCGTACCGAAACGAATTTGGCGAGGATTTCACAAACACTATCGAGGTGAGTGTAGCAGATCGACCCGTGCAAGAATCGACGCCTCACGGACTCATGTCCGCCGATCTCGTCCGCCGCAATTGCCACGGGCGAAGCCGCAGCCCAGTTTGTCTCGCGCCCGAACATGGATGGAGAAGGACGCCGTGTGGTTGACCTTAACTGTTATTTTTTCAGATCAGCGGCAAAGAACTTGGCGGCCTCGGCCTTCGATTCCTGATCTGCCTTGGCGTCGTATCGGATCGCGATGTTGAACTTCTTGCCGAGTTCGGTGGCTTCGGGGTTCGTGAACGCGTGCACGGCGCCGGGATACTCGATGATCCGGTAATCGACCTTCGCTGCGTCGAAATCCTTCTTCAGCACAGCGTACTGCTCAGGCTTGACGAAGGGGTCGTCCGCACCGTTCATGATGAGGATTTTCGCCTTGACGGCTCCCGGTGCCGGCGCGGGGGTATTGAGACCGAGCGAAGCATGGAAGCCCGCCACCGCGGCGAGATCGGCGCCGGCGCGCGCCATGTTCAGCACGACCGCGCCGCCGAAGCAGTAACCGACGGCGCCGATCCGCTTGGGATCGACCGAGGCTTGCTTGGCGAGCTGGTCCCGCGCGGCGTTGAAGCGCTGCTCCATCACCGACGGGGTCTTCATGACCGACGACGAGAGCGCGCCGGCGTCCTTCGGGTTGTCGGCGGTCTTGGCGTCGCCGTACATGTCGGCGATGAGGACTGTGTAACCCTGCTGCGCGAAGTTCCGCGCCTCGTCATGGATGTGCTTGGTGATGCCCCACCATTCATGCACCATCACGATCCCGGGCTGCTTGGCTGCGGTCGCGTCGTCGTAGACGACGAAGCCCTTCATCGTGGCCTCGCCGTCCGAATAGGTGACCGGCTCTTCCCGGACCGCAGCGTTTGCGCTCGTGACCATTGCGATGGCGCAAAGGGCTCCCAGTAGATTCGTTCGCATCGCTGACCTCCCGCGGGTTTGGCGCAATGATATTGGCATACCAGGGATTCCTGCGCCAGACCGTAACAGCGTTGATGGTGGACCTTGTAGTCTCCCTCAGGGGACTTGACTGCGACGGCGGAGGCCGGCGGTGGATAACGGGTTCCGGTTTCAGCGAAGCGCATGAGCTTTTCTCAGCGTCTTCTCGCGTGGACTCCGAGCTTGTCCAGACCTGCTGGATACCGGTGAAGAACAGATAGCGGCGTCACCACGGCAGCGTTCCGAGTTTTGCGTGCGTGAACGTGCCCGTTGGGCCATCCGGGCCGAGCAAGGCGACGCGTACCGCCTCGCGGGCGCCGTCCTCGACGGTCTCCGTGCCCGCATAACCGTTGAGATTTGTCCTGGTGAATCCCGGGGAAACGGCGTTGACCTTGATTCCTTCCGCTTCCAGCTCGATTGCCATCGCGAGCGTGATGGCGTTGAGCGCCGTCTTCGAGGCAGGATAGACCGGCCCGAAGATCGGGCGATGGGAGTTGGCCGGGTCGGCGTTCATCGCCAGCGAGCCGGCGCCGCTCGATACGTTGACGATACGGGCGCCCGGCGCCGCGCGCAGCAGCGGCAGCATCGCCTGGTAGACGGCGAGCACGCCGAACACGTTGGTCTCCCACACCGCGCGCATCTCATCGAGCGATACGTTGCTCGGCCGGGTGGTCGCGGCGTACTCGGCGACGGACTGGGCCGGCCGCTTGCTCGTGTTGGAGATCGCCGCGTTCTGGATCAGCACGTCGAGACGGCCAAGCTCGCTGCGGACGCGCTGCGCCGCGGCCGTGATCGAGGCCGGATCCGTGACGTCGAGTTGCAGCGCGTGAGCGTCCGGCCCGACCTCCGTCGCCGCGGCCACGCCGCGTTCGAAATTGCGCGACCCGACCAGCACGATGAAGCCGTGCGCGACGAGGTCCTTTGCAATCTGAAGACCGATTCCCTGATTGGCCCCGGTGACGAGGGCGACCTGCTTGTCTTGCATGTTGATCTCCGTTCGAGAGGTTTATTCCGTGCTTACGCTGACGCTGCCTCGGCCCAGATCACGGCGTCGGCCCCGGCGGGGATGCGCATGGGGCTCGCTGGATCGTTCACCGCGCGCCACACCGCGCGCATCGTGGCGACGACCTTCCAGTTGCGGTCGAGGAAGTAGCTGCTGGTTTCGAGGCCGAACCCGGACGAGCATCCGGTAATCAGGACGGTTTTCATGGGGACTCTTGCGGGTGGTTTGTGATGACCGGAACGTAGATTGCCCGGGCAGGACTTTCTACAATAGGAAGTCTAGTTTTCGTTTGCAGGAGTCCGGAAGTGATCGATCCGCTTCCAGAGGTCGTTACGCTGCTGCAACCGGGCGCCGCGTTCTCGAAAGTCGTCAGCGGCGCCGGTCCATGGCGTGTTCGCCGCCCGGATGCCGGCGAGCCCTTCTATGGTGTCATCCTCGAGGGATCCTGCCGCCTTGGAATCGAGGGACACGAGCCGGTCAACCTCGTGGCGGGCGACTTCGTCCTGAGTTGGCGCGATCGCGGCGATGCGTCGAGCGCGCACTCATCAGGATTGACTCCTGGGTAAGGTCTCGCGTTATGCAACCGATGCGAGAAATGAGCGCACGCGATTTTCACACTTATTCATCGACAGCATAAAATCGACACAGACCTGTTACCGGCGGCGGCTAACGTGCCGCACGTCAACGTCATAAATCTGTAAAAGCAGGGGCACTCCGGTGAAGGGCAAATTTCTTTCGACGGTCGGATTCTGTGTGATTGCTGCCGCGCTCGCGTGCAGCGCTGTCGCCCAGGGCGACCGAGAGCGGGATCATTCTGATCCGCATAACTTCCACACGGATACACCGATCAAGCATCTCGTGGTCATCTTCAACGAGAACCGCTCGTTCGATCATTATTTTGCAACGTATCCGAAGGCGGCCAACCCGACCGGCTCGATTCCCTTCGTTGCGAAGCCGAATACGCCGAGGGTGAACAATCTCGCTAACGCCAACCTGTTGACGAACAATCCGAACCTCAACCCCGCCAACGGCACCGGCGCGACCAATCCGTTCCGTCTCGACCGCACCCAGGCCAACACCAAGTCGCAGAACCACGCCTACACGCCCGAGCAGCAGGCCTATGACAACGGCAAGGCCGATTTGTTTCCGGAATTCACCGGCCGCGGCACGGCCGGCGGCGTCGGCGCCTTCGGCACCAACGGCCAGGTGATGGGCTATTTCGACGGCAACACCGTCACCGCGTTTTGGAATTACGCCCAGAACTTCGCCATGAACGACAACACCTACACCGGCACCTACGGTCCCTCGACGCCGGGCGCGCTCGAGGTGGTCGCGGGCCAGACCAACGGCGCGGTGAACATCGTCGGCGGTTCGTCGTCGATATCAGACGGCCAGGGCGGGCTGACGCTGATCGGTGATACCGACCCCGCCTACGACCAGTGCTCGAGCGCGACCAGCACCGTGCTGATGACCAGCAAGAATATCGGCGACCTGCTCAATGCCGAGCAAATCAGCTGGGGCAGCTTCATGGGTGGCTTCGACCTGACGCTTACGAACACCAACGGCACGACCAAGTGCGCCCGCAGCACCTTCACGAGCATAGTGGGCGCCGCCACCGCGGACTACATCCCGCACCACGCCTGGTTCCAGTATTACAAGACGACGGCCAACCCGACCCATGCGCGGCCGAGCTCGCCAGCCGCGATCGGCCACACCTATGTCGATGGCAGCAAGGCCCTCGATCCGGCCAACCACGCCTACGATCTCGAGGATTTCTACGCCGCGGTCAAAGCAGGCAATTTCCCGGCCGTCTCCTACATCAAGATGCCGGCCTATCAGGACGGCCATGCCGGCTATTCCGACCCGCTCGACGAGCAGGTGGGCAATGTCGAACTGATCAACTTCCTCCAGAAGCAGCCGGAATGGCATGACACCGCCGTCATCATCGCCTACGACGACTCCGATGGCTGGTACGACCACGCCTACGCCGTGCCAACCAGCGCCTCCTATGATCCGACCGCCGATCAGGTCAACGGTCCGGGCCTGTGCGGCCTCGGTGCCGCCAAGCAGCCGCAGCCGAAGGGCCTCATTGGCAAGCCGGTGAACGGCCGCTGCGGTCCGGGCACGCGCATTCCGTTCATCGTGATCTCGCCCTTTGCGAAGCGGAATTTCGTCAGCCATACGCGTCTGACGCAGGCGTCCGTGGTGCGCTTCATCGAGGACAACTGGCTGCACGGCCAGCGCCTCGGCGGCGGATCGTTCGACGAGAGCGCCGAATCGATCATGGATCTGTTCGACTTCGATCACGATCACTCCCGCGACGATCAGGCGAGCAGGCTGTTCCTCGATCCGACGGCCGGCACGGTTATTGTCAGCCCGCCGGATGAGCACCACCACTAGAGCGTTTTCGAGCGAAGTGGATACCGGTTCGCGTGAAGAAAACGCGTCAAAAAAAGAATCCAGAGCCCCGTTCCGATCTTATCGGAACGGGAAACGCTCTGGGATTACCGGACGCGAAATGATCCGCCGCACTTTGTGGCTCCTCGGCGCCGGCCTGCTCTGCATGGCCGGCGTCGTCGCGGCAGCAGAGACCCAACAAGGTCCGGATGCGAAGCAACTGGCGGGCATGAATCCGAGCCCGGTCCACCTGATGCGCCCAGCGGTCGCGCCGCTCTCTTCGATGGCGCAACTCGGCAAACTGATCTTCTACGACGCGTCGCTGTCTGCGACGGGCGCGCTGTCCTGTGCGTCCTGTCACAGCCCGGATCACGCCTATGGCCCGCCCAATGACGCACCGGTGATGCTCGGCGGCGCCACGCTGATGCGGCAGGGCGCGCGTGCCGTTCCGTCGCTGACCTATCTCGAGCGGCAACCGAATTTCAGCATCGGACCGGAGAAGGACGAGGACGACAATGTCGTCGACCTCGCGCAGATGGCCGCGCTCGGCCAGCAGACGGTGCGCGCGAAGAAGATCGCGACGGCCACCGCTGCGGCTGCGGTCAACATCGTGCCGCAGGGCGGCCTGTTCTGGGACGGCCGCGCCGACACGCTGCAGGACCAGGCGCTGTTCCCGCTGCTCGACGCCAACGAGATGGATGGCGGCAGCCTCGAGGTGGTCGCCGACAAGCTGCAGCGCGCACCCTATGCGCTGCGCCTCGTCGAACTGTTCGGTGCCGGCATCTTCGAGAACAAGCGGTTGCTGGTCGCAGAGGCGATGTTCGCGGTCGCGCGCTATCAGGTGGAAGAGGCGAGCTTCCATCCCTATAGCAGCAAGTACGACTACTGGCTGGAGGGCAAGGCACGCTTGAGCGAGGCCGAGCTGCGCGGCCTGCAATTGTTCAACGACCCCGAGAAGGCCAATTGCGCCGGCTGTCACACCTCGGCGCCGACCCGCGACGGCCTGCCGCCGTTGTTCACCGACCATCAGTACGAGGCGCTCGGCGCGCCGCGCAACACCGCGCTCGCGGGCAATGGCGATCCCGGCTATTTCGATCTCGGGGTGTGCGGCCCGCAGCGCACCGACATATCACAGCAGACGCAATATTGCGGCATGTTCCTGACGCCGACCTTGCGCAACATCGCGACCCGACGCGCGTTCTTCCACAACGGCTTCTTCCATAGCCTCGAGCAGGTGCTCGACTTCTACAATTTTCGCGATACGAATCCGGAGAAGGTCTATCCGCGTCAAGCGGACGGAACGGTGCGGAAATACGACGACCTGCCGGCGAAGTATCACGCCAATATCGACGTCAGCGATCCACCTTTCGATCGCCATTTGGGCGATACGCCGGCGATGACGGCGCAGGATGAAGCCGACATCATCGCCTTCCTCAGGACGTTGACGGATGGTTACCAGCCGGAACCTTGAGACCGGCCCTGCGATGGTGTCTTCGGCAACTTCCTGCCACCGAGCCGGCGCCGGCGTGAGTTGGCAGCGGCCGCCCGGCGGCGCATAATGAGCGCATGAACGTCATTGAAGGCAACGGCGCCAGGATCCCCGCAATCGGGCTCGGCACATGGGAGTTGCGCGGTCGCACCTGTGCGCGGATCGTCGAGCAGGCGCTGCGGCTTGGCTATCGCCACATCGACACCGCCCAGATCTACGAGAACGAGCGCGAGGTCGGGGAGGGGCTGCGCGCCTCCGGCGTCAAGCGCGACGACGTCTTCGTCACCACCAAGGTCTGGACCAGCCATTTCATGCCGAAGGACCTCGAGCGATCGGCCAAGGAGAGCCTCGCGCGGCTGCGCCTGACCGAGGTCGACCTGCTGCTGCTGCACTGGCCCAATCCGCAGGTGCCGCTCGCCGAGACGCTCAGTGCGCTGGCGCGGGTCAAGCAGGCCGGGCTGGCGCGCCATATCGGCGTCTCGAACTTTACGGTGGCGTTGATCGAGGAAGCGGTGGCGGCCTGTCCGGAGCCGCTGGTCTGCGATCAGGTCGAGTACCATCCCTATCTCGATCAGGCCAAGGTGATGGACGCCTGCGCGCGCCACGGCATGGCGCTCGTCGCCTACAGCCCGATCGCTAAAGGGCGGATCAAGGGCGACCGCGCGCTGGCGCGGATCGGTGACCGCTATAGCAAGACCGCCGCGCAGGTCTGTTTGCGCTGGCTGGTGCAACAAAATGTTTCTGCGATCCCGCGGACCTCGAAGCTCGAGCGGCTGCAGGAAAACCTTGATATCTTCGATTTCGAGCTGTCTGAGGCGGATATGCACGAGATATCCGCGATGGGCAGCCCCAGCGGCCGGCTGACCGATTCCGGTTTTGCGCCGAAATGGGATTGAGGCAGGTTGGCCCCAACCGCTATGCTAGACGGCGGGGAGACATCACGATTTGATCGAGTGGGATGAAGTTCCGGCCAAACGCTGACATGATGGCGTCGGTGCTCGTGCACCTGTTGCTGCTTGCGCTGATTTTCCTGTATTCGGAAGTCCATCAGTTCGATCCTGTCGCGGCTGACACGATTCCGGTCGAGGTCGTGACGCAGCAGGAGGCCGCCGAGATCAAGCCCGATCCGACGCCGAGCCCGTCGCCGACGCCGGATTTTCAGTTGCCGTCGCTCGACAAGCCGACGGCCCCCGAATCCGCCGCTCAGACGCCAGCGCAGCAACCGTCACAGAAGCAGGCGCCGCAGCCGCAACAGCAGAGCCAGCAGAAGCAGGCGACGCCGCCACAACAGCAGCCTCAGCAGAAACAGGCGACGCCGCCGGCGCCGACGCCCAGTCCCGCCCCGCAGCAAGCGGCAAAGGCTGAGCCGCCTCCGGCGCCGCAGCAACCGGCGCAGCCGCCGCAGCCGGCCTACGCGACGCCGGAGCCTGACGTTTCCGTCAAATACGGTGTCATGCTCGGCCTGCCGCCCGATTTGTCGGCGCGGACGCCCGCCGCGGCGCCTGCCGGCAGCGCACCTGGTAAGGACAATTTCGACGCGCCGGCCAGCGAAACGGCCGATATCGGCACCGGCGTCGTCGTGGAGTTCCGCCGCCATCTGAAGACCTGCCTGAGGCTTCCGCCCAACCTGAACCCGGAAGACGACGTCAGGGTCAAGCTGCGGGTGCTCATGACACCGGACGGCAAGCTCGCATCGGCCCCGCAGCTGATCGAGGCGACCGCGTCAGCGAAGGGCCCGCTCCTGATGAAGAGCGCGACCAGCGCGCTGCAGGCCTGCCAGCCTTATGGGATGCTGCCCAGGGATCGTTACGGCGAATGGAAGGTGCTCGATCTCGACTTCACGCCGCGCGATTTTGGGTCATGAGCCCGATTGCCTCGCAACGCCGAGACTAGCTCGTCGTCCGTTAAGAAACCGAATTAAGCGGAGAGCGGTCGCTGGCGGCAGCGATGAGGGTGGTCAGGATCAGGCACCAAAGAGCCCTTAGCCAGGCGATGATGCGGCGGAAGTTGTGGCCGACGGCTGAGAGGATGACGTTAGCCGCATCGCCGGCGCGGCCTTTGAGGTAGCAGCGGCCGAGGTGACCATCGGTCTTCAGGTGTCCGATGATGGGTTCGATGGCGGAGCGGCGGCGCAGCTCGCGCTTGATGACACCGAAGACGCCGCGCTTCTGGCCAGAGATGAAGATTCGGCGGGGATTTTGTGCGTTGTGACCGCGGTATCCCTTGTCGACATAGGCCCGCTCGATCGCGCAGCCGGTGAGTGTCTCGGTGCGGTCAATGACGTCCTGCAAGGTATGACCGTCGTACGGGTTATCGGGTAGCGCCGTGGCGTGCAGCACGAACAGGCCCCCAGGAGCCAGGCGGTTGTTGGTGACGATGGAGGCTTTGACGCCGAACTCGTAAGGCGCGGCTGCTTTGCCCTTGCCGATGCACTCCACCTCCGGGGCGTGGAAGGAATAGAGCTTCCAGCCGCGCTGGCGTTGCTGCTGCGAGCGGATCTGCGAAGCCCGGCTGAGCGGGAGGGCGAACGCGTTCTCGATCACAGCCTGACCTTCGATCTTGCGGCGGAGATCGCGGATGATCCGGCCCAGCCGGCTACGCAGGATGCGCAACTGCCGCTGATGCCGTTTGAATTGCTTGGCATGGGCGTAGCGCCCCGCCATCATTGCCGCGGTCTTGGCAATGCGAAGGTAGGACTGCCGCAGCTTGACCCCGTGCTTCCTCGCCAGGCGGTTGAGCCCCTTGATCGCCGCGTGCAGCAGCTTGGCATCGGTCGGGAAGGTGATCGCCTTCGGCTGCACGGTGGTATGTGCGCCATGACGGCGCGAAGAAGGAGGTTGAATATGTAGACCATCTTTCGAGCAGCCTTGCTGCGCAAGAGATGAGGGCAGGTCCCTCGGACTCGGATTGCAGGATCAGAGTCCAAACCGCCACAAGCTGCTTTAGCTCAATGGCTGAGGTGGTGAGCGTTGCTGGAAAAGGCGGGCAATCAGCCCGTCAGGTGAGCCACGGGAAGACGAACGCAAGTAAACCGCCGATGATGCATCGAAAGTACAGTTCAGGTGTTGTCGAAACCAGGGGCGATACCACCTCCTGGGATCAAGCGCGGCGAGAGCCTGTCTATTGGCCGAGCGGCAACCGGTGTAGAGGCGGCGTGATCCCGATGGCAGGCTCTTGCGCGGAACATGGGAACCTGCGTCGCGATGCCAAGGGAGACCCCAAAGGCGGCGGACCCGCCGAGGGCAGAGTACCAATGCGCGACGCAGGGGCGGACGGGTTCGTAATAGTGATGAGGCCCGGTAATACGGGCGGAGCGAAGGGACCCGATCTTCCAGCCAAAGTCACAGGCCAACCGGAAACGGGAGGAGCCGATGACTGAGGCAAAGTCGTATCAGATCCCCAAGCATCTCGTTTGGGAAGCTTGGAAACAGGTGAAAGCGAACCGCGGGTCAGCGGGTGTGGACGGGGTCTCCATCGAGGAATTCGAAAAGGACTTGAAGAGAAACCTCTACAAGATCTGGAATCGAATGTCGTCGGGGACATACTTTCCGCCTCCCGTCCGTCTCGTGGAAATTCCCAAGGCTAATGGAGGGAAGCGACCGTTAGGAATACCCTCTATAGCTGACCGCGTGGCTCAGACGGTTGCAAAGATGGTTATGGAGCCGACGATGGAACGAATATTCCATCCCGACTCCTATGGCTATCGGCCCGGCCGTTCGGCGCTTGACGCAGTCGGGACAGCGCGAAAGCGTTGCTGGAAATTCGACTGGGTTATCGACCTTGATATCAAGTCGTTCTTCGACTCGATTCCTTGGCACCTGATCGAAAAGGCCGTCGCCCACCACACGGAACTGAGTTGGATTCGTCTCTACGTAAAGCGGTGGCTGCAAGCTCCCGTGGAGAAAGAAGACGGAATCCTTGTGGAGGGAACACGCGGAACCCCTCAGGGTTCAGTGGTTTCACCGCTGCTCGCAAATTTGGTTCTGCACTATGCATTCGATCACTGGATGCAGCGGACCTTCCCTTGTTTGTGTTTCGAAAGATACGCTGACGATGCGATAGTCCATTGCAGAACTGAAAGCGAGGCTCGAACCGTGATGGAGGCGATCCGAAAACGTCTTACGGAATGCGGTCTGGAGCTCCACCCGGAGAAAACCCGGATCGTCTACTGCAAGGATAATAAACGGAGAAAGGAATGCGAACACATCTCGTTCGACTTCCTTGGCTACACCTTCCAGCCGCGCAGCGCTCGCGATCGAAAGGGCGAGAAGTTCCTCAACTTCCTCCCGGCAATCAGCAACAAGGCTGCCAAAGGAATCCGACAAACCATTCGCTCATGGCGACTGGGTTCGACGCGAAACCACTGGAGTCTTGAAGAACTCGCCAAGCTGATTGATCCTGTCGTGCAAGGATGGCTGAACTATTATGGACGGTTTTACCGGACAGAATGTGTCAACGTCCTTCGTCACGTTAACGACGCGCTCGCCCGTTGGACGAGGCGGAAATACAAGCGGTTGAAAGGCCGGAAAGTCGCCTCAGTATATTGGTTGGGACGGCTCGCACAGCGCGATCCGAACCTGCTCTATTTGTGGCGAGTCGGCATTCGACCTGCGGCTGGAAGATAGAAGCCGGATAAATCGAGAGGTTCACGTCCGGTTTCGTGAGAGCCTCGGGGTGCAATTCCCCGGGGCTACTCGACCGACCGTGACCCGCTTGAGGTCCTGGCTGCGTAACGCGCCGGCCTCGTGCGCCACCCGCAAGCTCTCGGCCAGCAACAGCTCCAGCTTGTTGCCGAGCCGTTTGCGCCAGTGGCTCAGGTCCGAGCGCTCGTGCGGGAAGGCGTGCTGAAAGAACTCTTCGCCGGTGAAGAACTGGAAGTACGGGTCGTGGACCCAGCGCTCGCACACCCCCTCATCGGACAGGCCATAAACGTGCTTGAGCAACAGCAGCCCGATCATGAATCGGGTCGCGATGCCTGGCCGACCGTTCTCGCTATAGAGTGGCGCGATCTCACCGTCGATCCAGTCCCAATCGACTTTGCCGGCGAGCTGAACCAGCTCGTGCTTCATATTGATGATCTGGTCCAGCCTGGCCCGGAACAGATCGCCCGATCCCGTCGTCCTGTGCTTCTTCGGTCGCATCGCCACCTCCGATGCGACGACGGAATCATGACTGGCGATTCGACGGAATCCTGAAAATGAAATTGCAGGGTTCCGATGCTCGAAGCATCAAAACCCTGCAATCGCAAAACAGTCCACAACGACAAATGCGATTCTAGCTCAATCGCTTAGCCGCTCTTCACGGACGACTAGCTCCCCATCGCCTCCCAGGCATTCGAGGCAAACTGCCGGCGCCAGACCACGATCACAACCGCGGCCGTGGTGGCGAACAGCACCCAGGGACTGACGAACCAGCCGAGATAGCCGAGCGCGAAGAAGAATGCCCGCTGCCCGCGATTGAAGTGCTGGCCGGCGGATTCGAACGGCCGCGTGGTGCGGATCACGTGGGCTTCCGCTTCCGCCGTGTCGCGCTGGGTTGCCGGCGGCATCGCGCCGAACAGGATCGCGACATAGTTGAACAGGCGATAGGCCAGGCGAATTTGAAGAACGTGTAGATGAAGATCAGGATCAGCCCGACGCATTTGACTTCCCACAGCGCAGGCGAGGGGCTGAGGTTGACCGGCAGCGTGCCGAGCACGGCGAGCGCATCGTTGGTTTCGCGCAACAGCGCCAATGCGCCGCCGATCGCGAGCAGGCTGGTGGAGGCAAAGAACCCGGTGCCGTTCTGCAGACTGGCCATGATCTGCATGTCGACCATCCGCGCCTCGCGGTTGAGCAGATTCCTGACCCAGATCTCGCGATAGACGTGCATGCGCGAAGACAGGCTGTCGCGTCCGTAGGCGGTGTGCTCCAGCGTGATGGCGTAGACCGTCCATTCCAGCGCGAAGAAGCCGACCGCAAAGACATCGACCCAATAGCCAGTCATGTTGCTTTCCCTCAAGACCGCGCCGTTGCGCCGTGCCTTGTCGTAGCGAGGCGGCTCCGCGTCATGTACAGGTTGAACGCGTGCAATGCACTATGGCAAGATGCACGTGACAACAGGATTCTCCGCACAATGTTGAAGCTCGTCATCGGCAACAAGAACTATTCGTCATGGTCGATGCGGCCGTGGCTGGCGCTGCGCGCCAACGACATCCCGTTCGAGGACATCTTCATTCCGCTCTATACCGACCAGGCCGACAAGGACCGCATCCTCAGCGTCAGCGATTCAGGCAAGGTGCCGGCGCTGATCGACGGCGACGTGACGGTGTGGGATTCGCTCGCGATCATCGAATATCTCGCCGAGCGGTTTCCGGACGCAAGGCTCTGGCCGGCGGATCGCGCCGCACGCGCACATGCCCGCGCGATCTCGGCGGAGATGCATTCCGGATTCATGGCGCTGCGCAACGAATGCGGCATGAACCTGCACCGCCCGATCCGCGCCGTGGCGCTGTCGGACGACGCGCGCGCCAATGTCGCGCGGATCCAGGAGATCTGGGCCGATTGCCACGCCCGCTACGGCAAGCAGGGACCGTTCCTGTTCGGCGCATTCTCCGGCGCGGATGCGATGTACGCACCGGTGGTGCATCGCTTTCGCAGCTATGCGATCCCGGTGCAGGGCGCGGCGCAGCATTATTTCGACGCCATGTTGTCGCTTCCGGCCTTTCAGGAGTGGACCCGCGACGGCCTCGCCGAGACATTGCTGATCGACCGATTCGAGCACGTCTGACGGGCGCGTCGGCTTCCGAATTGTGACAGCGGTGGCAAAGATCGCGGCTTGACGGCGGAAGGCCAAAGGCGTCTGAATCCGCGGAATCGGTCTTTTGCAATTCGCTTGAAAGGGCTTGGACCATGGGCATTCTGGATTCAATTGAGAACTCGCCCGAGTTGAGGGGGATGCTTGGCCAGCTCGGCGCGGCGGTGCTCCCCGCGGTGCTCGGCGAAGTGATGGGCAATGGCGCCGGGCAGGGCGGACTGTCGGCCATCGTCGCCAAACTGGAGCAGGCCGGCCTTGGCGACCAGGTCAAATCCTGGATCGGCAACGGCCAGAACCTGCCGATCACGGCCGACCAGCTCCAGCAGGCGCTCGGCAGCGACACGGTCAAGCAATTGGCTGCCCGGTTCAACATCCCGATCGACCAGCTCTCCAAGGTCCTCGCCCAGCAGCTTCCGACCGCGGTCGATAATGCCAGCCCCAACGGCAAGCTGCCGCATACCGCCTGAACGCCCGGAACCCGGTTAGGCGGCAGGCTGGCGAACGATCTCCGCGGAACCGCCAACGGTCGCCTATCGCGCTGAAAAAGCTGCAAAATTGCGCATTTCTCATGCCCTAATCCTGCTGGATTTTGGGGAGTGCCGTGTGCTAGGTTGACGCAGGGGTGTCAAAAAGTTGGCCAGAGCTAGCGGGACCGTGAGCCCGGCCAGCAATCTCTAAAAAATGGAGAGGGCGTTGAAGCACAAGTACTCGATTGGCGAGACTGTCTATTTTACTGCCAGCAACGTTGCCCGTCCCGCCGCGACCGGCACCTACCAGGTGATCCGCCTGCTGCCGACCGATGGCGACGACTGCCAGTACCGCATCAAGAGTTCGATCGAAGCTTTCGAGCGGGTGGCCAAGGAAAGTCAGCTCGCACTGTCCTGACGAGCACTTTCCGGACGGGCACTGCCTGACGAATGGTGTGCAAGCCCGCAGGTTGGGCGGTTCCGTCCCCGCTGCCGTGAAAAGGCCCCGTTCGCAGACCCATTCTGCCGAAGGTTGGATGCCGGGGTGGTGGCGTTCACCGTCGCTGATTGTACTTATGCTGCGTTGAGGGACATCGCTCATGAATTGGGCCATGAATTCGGGTTGGGCTTCCGCGCTGGATCAGATCTGGCGCGCGCCGACTTTTCCGATGTGGTTGACACTGGCCGCGGCGGGGTTTTTCGGAATTGTCGTTCTGGTCACGCTGCTGCGCGCGGAGAAATCCGTCGCCAACGGCGCCTTGACCGTCATCACGCTGCTGTCGATTGCGGTTGCGATCGGCGCGACCATCCGCGGCTTCGGTCCGGGCGGGCAGGCGGGGCCGACCGAAACGCGCGTGACGCAGGCGACCGGGCCGACGCTGGCGGCACTCTCCTGCATCGACGACCTGGCCGGTGATGCGGTCCTTAATGCCTGCGAGAAGGCGCTGTTCGGCTCGGCCGACGCCGCCGCGGCTGCCGTCAGCTATGCGGCCGCCCAGATCACGCAACTGACCTCCTACGGCGATCTGGCGACCGCTGAACGCAGCCCGACGACTGAGTTACAGGCGCTGCGCCGCGCGGTCGAGCGCGATCGCTATGGCTTGATGGCCTATGCGCTGATGGCGCGCGATCACTGCTCGCCGACGGCGTGCCCGGCGTTCCGCTCATTGGGCGACAACCACCAAATCATCTCCAACATGAACGACCGCGTCTACGAGAACACGGTGACCCGCTACACGGCGTCCTGGAATGCGCCTGCCGTCGCATCGCCGCTGGTGCCGCCGGGTCTCGTCGCGGCGCTGCCGCAGTCGATGCCCACGGGCAAGCCGACCAATGCCGAGTTTCCGAGCGCAGCGTCGACACCGCCGGTCAACATCATGACGCCCGAGCCCGGGGCCAAGCCGGCGGCCGAAGCCCCACGCCCTGCGCGCGCGCCCGCGGCGACGGTCGCGGCGGCGAAGCGGCCGCCCGCGAGGCGCCCGGTCCAGATCGCGCCGCCCCCACCAGCCGCGCCCGCCGCCGCGGCGCCGGCCGCCGCGAGCGATCAATAGATCATCCGATCGATCGCGCATGACCTCTGTGCAAACAGGGGAAACCGGTCGTGCGCCCTTTTCAAAGGGGGCGCCGGCAGCTAAATCCGGCGCATGCCGCTTCATCTCATCAAGCTTGCCGTCGGTTGCGAGTCGGTCAAGGAACTCAAGGGCTGGATCGCCGAACGGATGGCGACCGCGAAGAAAAAGGGCCTGCCGCTCCGTCACGTCCACATCACGCGCATGACGCCGAAGCGCGACGAGGAACTCCTCGCCGGCGGTTCGCTGTATTGGGTGATCAAGGGCGAGATCGCCGCGCGTGAAAAGATCATCGCGATCGAACCGTTCCGCGACAAGGACGGCATCGGGCGTTGCCGCCTGGTGATGCAGCCCAAGGTGATTGCCGTCTCGCCGCGGCCGATGCGGCCGTTCCAGGGCTGGCGCTATCTGACCACGGACTCCGCGCCATCAGATCTCACCAAATCGAGTGCGGCCGTCGTGGCCTCGATGCCCGAGCCGATGCGCCGCGAGCTGCGCGACCTCGGATTGCTCTGAGCAATCGGATTGCTGTAAGCAATCGGATTGCTGTGGCCAGCGCCGTCCTACAGCGACGGCGTGACGAGATGCAGCCGGTTCCATTCAGAAGCCGGGATTTCACGTTGCTATCCGCGATATCGATCAGCGCCGGCTCGACGCCCACCTCGGTCAGATATTTCCGGAACGGTCCGCGGATTTCACGCTGAGGCTCTCGCGTGCCTCGGCCGAGACGTTCGGTGCCAGCAGGTTGTGGATCGACATGCTGGTAACGATCACATGGCTACCGGGGGGCAGGCTGCGATGGACGCCGCCTGCCAGCATCATCACGCAGACGAGATCACAGACAATCTCTGACTGCCTCTCCACGGCGTCGAGCGGGCCGCCGAGCCGCTTCAGCGTGAAGCATTCCGCCTCCTCGGGCTTGCCGTTGCGGGCCTCGACCACGGTCGCCCCCCACCGTGACGTCGATGCCGCGATCGCGCAGGATCCGGCAGATGCTGGCCGCGACGTTGATATTGGACTGGCCCCGGCTGTTGATCACCACCGGCAGCTTGTGGTCGGCCTGCCGGTCGAGGATCGCGATCAGCCGCTTGAAGGTATCGAACTGAACGGTGCCTTCGGCGGCAATCCAATCCGAGCAGCCCGGGCCACAGGCATCGGGGCCGCCATGCGCGACATAGAAGATCATCGTGTCCGGCAATTGTCCGATGCCACCGATCGGCGGCCGGGTCTGGGCCTGCGCCATGCCGCCGGCCAAAAGCGCGATGCCGAGAATAATGGCCTTCCTGAAATATGTGGACATGATGATCGCCTCTGAAAGCCGCGGTCATCCACGCACAAGCGGGGCGGTGCAAGCGCAACCCTCAAGGCCCTTCGGCGGCTAGACTAATTCATGGCTTCGAGGCTGTGTAGCGCTTGATGTGACCAAGCGCCATGTCAAAGGCCAGTTCCAGCGGCTTCGAATTGCGGGCTGATTTCGACAGGAGAATGCCACCTTGGATCGCGGCTAACACGGCAATGGCGATGGCTTTCGTGTCGGCACATTGTGTGATGTGCCCTGACGCTTTCATTCGAGACAAGCCCGTTTCGATAACGGCACTCCAGGCTCCGAAGCTCCGATCGAGCAGATTTCGGGTTTCCTCGGACTGCGCGGAAAGCTCATTGGCCAGTGATCCCAATGGACAACCTCCGACACCTCCCCCCGCTTGGTTTGCAGCGACCACCATGTCGCGCCATGCACTCAAGCCTTCGAAGGATTCAAGCCGATCGAGATGGATGTTATTGGCTTGCACGATGCGGCTCGTTTGCAAGGCGATCACCTCGCGCAACAGGTCATCCTTGTCGGTGAAATAGTGATATAGCTGCGATTTGCTGGTGCCGCTGGCCTCCATCACTTCGTCGAGGCTCACTCGTTCCGCACCGCTCTCATAGACCAGTTTGGCGGCAGCTTCGACGATGCGCAGTTTGGTCGCCGTCCCTCGCCGGGTCAGAGAAGTGCGCTTTTGCTTGATATCCCTGGGCATTCAAAAGTCCCCCAAAATGGACTTGACAGTCCACTTTCGGCTCTGCATTGGACTAGCTAGTCCAGATGGAAGGAAGGATCAATGCCCCAGCACCTACAGAACGGCCAGATTTTCCCGCATCTTGAGATCCCGGCTGTCGGCGGTGGCGTCCTCAACCTGCCGCGCGATCTCGCCGGATCATTCGGCGTCATCACAATCTACCGCGGACACTGGTGCCCGTTCTGCAATGAGCAGATGGCGGCGTTCACGAGCGCGTCCGAAGCGCTCGCCAAAGAAGGCATCAAGGTCGTGGCCTTCTCAGTCGATGACGAAGCGACGACCAGGGAGTTCATCGCCAAGCAGAACATCCCTTTCAAAATGGGGCACTCTGCGAACCTTGAGACGATCGTCGATGCGACGGGCGCTTACGACACCGAATTTCCGACACGAGGACATTTCCTCGAGACCACGGGGTTCGTGCTGGCGCCGGACGGAACCATTGTCAACGCGACCTATTCGAGCAGAGCTGTTGGTCGCCTTGTTCCAGGCGATGTGATTCGCCTGGTCGCATTCATGAAGTCGCAGGCCAAGTAAGCCTCCGGAAACCTGGCACCCACCGCTCTAGACCGCGATGTTGTCGATCAGGCGCGTGGCGCCGAGCTTGGCTGCCACCAGCATCCGCATCGGGCCGTCCTTCAGTGATCCGATCGGCGCCAGCGTGGCGGCGTGGCGGGCCTCGAGATAGTCGAGCACGAAACCGGCCTTGGTGATGTCAGCGGCGCCGGCGGTCATCGCGGTTGCGGTGTCCTCGCCGGCGCGCAGACGGGCGGCCGTTTCCTTCATCACCCGATAGAGCTCGGGGGCGGCGTGGCGCTGCTCTGGCGAGAGGTAGACGTTGCGCGAGGACATCGCGAGACCATCGCGCTCGCGCACCGTCCTGGAGCCGATCACCTTGACGCCGAGGTCGAGATCGTCGGCCATCTGGGTCACCACCCGGAGCTGCTGGAAATCCTTCTCGCCGAAAATGGCGAAGTCCGGCCGGCATTGCGTGAACAGCTTGCCGACCACGGTCGCAACGCCGCCGAAGAAATGCGGCCGGAAGCGATCCTCCAGCCCGGCGGCGGCCGGCCCCTCCGGCACGATCCGCGTGGCGAAGCCGTCGGGATACATCGCCTTCACCTCGGGGTGCCAGATCAGGTCGACATCCTCCGCGGCGAGCTTGGCGATGTCGGCCTTCCAGGTGCGCGGATAGGAGCCGAAATCTTCGGTCGGCGCGAACTGCGTCGGGTTGACGAAGATCGAAACGATGACCCGTTTGGCGCGCCGTTTGGCGAGCCGCACCAGCGACACATGGCCGTCATGGAGGGCTCCCATGGTTGGGATCAACGCGACGGTCGCCTTTCTGGCACGAAGGGCGTCGACGGCGCGACGAAGGGCGGGAACGGTGCGGACGACAATGGGGGTTCTCGGCATCTGGGCTCGATTTCTTCTGGCAATGCGGGTGAGCGACGTTGGCGTTCGGTGGGCGGCGCAGTTTACCAAGACCGATGCGCTGACGGCAAACCGGTGTCGTTCGATCGACGCGGCGGTCTCGTTCGGCCGATTAATGATGAAGGTGAGGCAGAAATTGATTTTGACAATCTGTCATGCATTTCACTTGACCATAGCCGCGCATGATTTGAAAATATCGCGGAGGTTGAGTCATGTTGGTGCAGGCTAGTCACGGTCAATCCGGCTCCGCGCATGTCGTTGTGCTGGGCAACGAGAAGGGAGGTTCGGGCAAGTCGACCACCGCCCTGCACATCGCTGTCGCCTTGATGAAGGCCGGACAGCGCGTCGCCAGCATCGATCTCGACTGCCGCCAGCAAAGCTTCACCCGTTACATCGGCAACCGCCGGGCCTGGGCGCGGCGCACCGGGCTCGATCTCGAACTCCCCGTCCACACCTGCATCAAATACGGCGAGACGATGCAGATCGAGGACAACGAGAACGCCGAGTTCCAGCAGTTCATGGAAGCGGTGAGCGCGGTGGAACGCGCCTATGATTTCATCGTCATCGATACGCCGGGGGCGGACAGCTATCTGATGCGGCTCGCGCATTCGATGGCCGATACGCTGGTGACGCCGATCAACGACTCTTTCCTCGATTTCGACGTGCTGGGCACGGTCGATCCAGCCACCTATGCGGTCACAGGCGAAAGCCATTATGCGGAGATGGTGCGCGACGTCAGGCGCAAGCGCCGCCAGCTCGACGGCGCCTCGACCGACTGGATCGTGGTTCGCAACCGGCTGTCGATGCTCGGCTCGCGCAACAAGCAGCTGGTCGCCGATGGCCTCAAGCAATTGTCGTTGCAGCTCGGGTTCCGATCGGTCGACGGCTTTGCCGAGCGGGTGGTCTATCGCGAGTTCTTTCCGCGCGGACTGACCGCGCTCGACGACATCGACGAGGTGACGCTCGGCAGACGCCCGAGCATGGGCCATGTCACCGCGCGCGAGGAGGTCATGAGCCTGCTCCGCCAGCTCAAGCTGCCGCTCGACGAGCGTGGCCGGCGCCGCGCCGCCAACCGGGCCGAATGGTTCAGCCAGGTCGACAAGCCGCTCGAAGTTCACGACATCATCGGCAGCTAGGTCTCATAAGTTGGGGTGCTTGGGCCAGGCACGCCGATGTCCGCTTGCCTGCATATGGCGGCGTGACAAGAGCTATCGCGTCAGCTGCAAGAGATTCCAGCGGTTTCCATAGAGATCATCAAAGACCGCAACGGTTCCGTATGGCTCAATGCGCGGTTCCTCCCGAAACAGCACGCCCTTGAGCGGTAGGCCTCGTAGTCGCGCCAGAAATGGTCCGTGTGCAGGAAGAGGAACACTCGCCCGCCAGCTTGATCACCAATGTGTCGCGTTTGATCCGCTGTGATGGCCTTCGCCAGGAGGATCAAGCGTTTAAGCTGCAGTTCGGCGTTTTCAAGGACGTCTTGCAGGCGATTTCGCCACCGGCCTGAGCCGGAAGCGCCACCGCTGCGTCTGCCACCAGGTTTATGAGCGCACGCGCTGGTCCGGCTTCAGCACCGTCATCCTGAACGGCCCACCATTGGCGGCAGCGTGCGCGACCGCCTCGTTGGCGTGGTCGAGGTCGAAGGTCGTCACCTCGAACTGATCGAGTTGCAAAAGACCGCAACGGACCAGGTTGACGAGGCCGAAGGTCGCCTCCGGTGGACACATCCAGACGCCGTGGATGGTGATGCATTGGCGCATGATCCAGGGGTAAGGCAGGTCGAGCCCGGCGCCGCCCGGCATCCCGACGCCGCCCATCAGCACCACGCGTCCGTAAGGCCGCACCGCCATCACGGCGGCGCGCACCGTCGTGGTGGTAACCGACGGCGGCATCAGGTCGAGCACAAGGTCGATCGGGACGCCCGCGGCCTCTCGCATGCGCTGCCGATCACCGTCCTCGTTGCCGCTCAGCCTGATGGGACGGACGCGCGGCCCAAAGCGCCGGACAAGATCGGCCAGCACGGCTTCGTTGCGGCCCGGCGCGACCACGCAGGCCGCGCCCATGGCGAGCGCCACGGCGACCGCGGCGCTGCCGAAATGGCCTGTCGCGCCGGAGAGCAACACCGTTTCGCCCGCTTGCAACCGCGCCGCGAGGAAGCCGCCATAGGGCACGAGGCAGGTGTTGAGCGCGCACCAGGCCGGCGCATCGGCGGCGTCGATCGCGCCGATCCGCTTGACGTTCTCGGTCGGTAGCAGCGTCTGTTCGGCGAACGAGCCGTGGCGAAAGTGCCGCTGCAATTTGAGACCGCCTTCGCCGCGCGCGCTCCAGCCCTGCAGCGTGATGTCGGGCGAGACCACGTCGTCGCGCGAGCGGAAGGTGGGGTCGCAGAACACCCAGTCGCCGACGGCGAGATGGGTCGCGTCGGGCCCGATGGCGCGCACCCGCCCGATGCCGCCGGGGCCGGGCACCGCCGGCAGCTTGAGCAGATATTTGCGGGCGCCGCTGAACACCTCGTCGGTGTAGGACAGTACCGGCGCCGCCACCACGTCGACGATGACCTCGCCCGTGCCGATGCGAGGGGCGGGGACCTCCTCGATCGCGAGCGCCGAACCGAATGACTTCAAGACTGCTGCTTTCATCTGTCTCATCCTTGTTGAGACAGCCATGATCGTCAGGCCCGTTGCAGCCAACAAGACCTGGTATTATCCTAGGATTACTCAACCCCTCTGACGCGAGGATCGTGATGGCCGGCACGACACAAAGTGAGCTCGGCGATTTCCTCCGGTCACGGCGGCAGAAACTGACGCCCAAGCTCGCCGGCCTTGCCGCCGGACGGCGGCGGCGCACGCCGGGGTTGCGCCGCGAGGAGGTCGCCGAACTCGCCGGCATCGGCGTCGACTGGTACGTCCGTCTCGAGCAGGGCCGCTCGGTCAGTCCTTCCGTGACCACGATCGACGCGCTGGCGCGGGCGTTGCGCCTGACCAAGGCGGAGCACGCCCATTTGCGCGCGCTGACCCGCGACGGCGATCGCCGGCCGTTCGTGCCGGAAATTGTTCCGCCGGCGATCCGGCGCACCGTCGAGAGCCTGAACCAGCCGGCTTATGTCACCGGCCGGCGCTGGGACGTTCTCGTCTGGAACGCCGCTGCTGAGGACATATTCGCCTTTGGCAAGCTGCCGGAGGCGGATCGCAATGTGCTGATCTGCGTGCTGGCCAGCCCGGCGACGCGTCGCCTGTTCGGCGCAGGATGGGCCAATGAGGCGAGGCGCATGGTGGCCCAGTTTCGTGCCACCCACGATCTCTGGGCCGGAGATCCGGCGTTCCGCGACCTGTTGGCGCGGCTGCGGGCGGGCTGCCCGGAATTCGAGGAATGGTGGGGGGCGCATGATGTCAGCGGCGTCAGCGCCGGCCGGAAACTGCTGAAGCACCCCCGCCGCGGCCGCCTCAGCCTGGAATATGCGAGCTTTCAGGCCAATGACGACCCGGCGCTGAAGCTGATCATTTACACCGAGACGCCCTGAAACCCGGTAGTTCTGCGGGGATTTCGGCCACAGAGTTGTCAAAAAAGCGGAACAAAGCTGCCTCTGACAGGGTTTTCCCTCGACTTTTAGCGACATGTCGAACCCAACGTTGAGAGCCCGCGTCGTAGGTTCCAGGAGGTACGATTTTCCGGAGGTGTGTGCATCTGCACAATGTATAGGTGCATCGCACAACGAACATGCTGCGGAATCACAACATTTAGACTTCCTGTCACGTCGCTGTGACCTATATGCTGAAGAAGGAGGCCGAAGAGTCTCCGGGCGAAAAATAGCCCCTGTTTGGCGGGCGCCTTGAGGACGTCATGAAACGTGGAATTGCCGTTCTGCTTTCTCTCTCCGTGGTGGTCACGGCCGCCTACTTCACCGCGAGCAAGTGGGCGATCCGTCACGAAACCATCACGTTCAAGGATCCGACGCGCGATGATCGCGTGGTCGCGGTCGACGTGGCGGTGCGCCGCGATAAGGTGATGCAGGCCGACGCCGGCATGATCAGGCTGCCGGTTGCGATCCTCAATCATGGTAATACCGTTAAATTCACCGAATATTCCTTCCTCGCGAACGTGTTCGCGGCGCGCGGCTATCTGGCGATCAGCATCCAGAACGACCTGCCGCAAGACGGGCCGATGGTGACCAAGGTTGGCGAGATCTATGTCGGTCGCCTGCCGCAGTATCAGCGGGGCATCACCAACATCAAATTCGCCGTCGAAGAGATGAAGAAGGTCGAGCCGAACGCCGACTACAGCAAGCTGACGATGGTCGGCCATTCCAACGGCGGCGACATCGCGATGTATTTCGCCAAACAATATCCGGACGAGATCAAGAAGGTCGTGACGCTGGATAATCTGCGCGTGCCGTTCATGACCGACGGTAGGTTCAAGATCCTGTCGTTCCGCTCCCATGACCCGCAGTTCAAGCCCGATCCCGGCGTCGTGCCGGATCAGGAGGAGTGCGACAAGGCCGGCATCACCGTTGTGAACACCAACTTCCAGCACAACGATATGCGCGACACCGGGCCAGACCAGGCCAAGATCTCAATCGAGGCCATGCTCGATAAATTCCTCGCGGATACCGACAGCGATGTCGCACCGGTCGACACCAGGAACTCACCGCCGAAGATTCTTGAGCCCGGTCCGGTTTCGCTCTACGTGCCGATCGAGAAGCCGAAGCCCCAGACCTTTGGCGACAAGGTCAAGCAGGCCCTGACCGGCAAGAAGACCGAGAAGGATGCGTCCTCGGCCACGAATTGATATCACCTTGGGCCGGGCAGTCTGCCTGGCCGCATTGACCAACCGGAAATCCCCGCCCACATAGTGCTTGCTGCAAGAGGCGAGCGCGAATGGCTGGTGAGCCAACCAAACCGACATCGGGAAACGACGTGCGCGGGGCGCCTGACGAGCGCAAGACCGGCTCGCTGCCGGAGGCGCGGACGTCGACCGCCGACGACATCGCCGCGTTCGTGGCCAAGGCGCACGCGATGTCGCCGCACCGTGCCGGTGCGCGGGGCCGGCTGGTGTTTGCGCTCGATGCGACCATGAGCCGGCAGCCGACCTGGGACATGGCGTGCGCGCTGCAGGCGGACATGTTCCGTGAGGCCGCCGCGCTCGGCAGCCTCGATATCCGTCTCGTCTATTATCGCGGCTTCAACGAGTGCCGGGCCACCGGGTGGATCTCCGATAGCGCGCAGCTCGCGCGGCTGATGGGCAAGATCGACTGTCAGGGCGGCAATACACAGATCGGCAAGGTGCTGTCGGAGGCGCGGCGCGAAGCGGTCGCCGCCGGCGTACGTGCAGTCGTGTTCGTCGGCGATGCGATGGAGGAGCGCGTCGACGAACTCTGCCGCAAAGCCGGCGAGCTCGGCCTGCTCAAGGTCCCGGTTTTCATGTTCCAGGAAGGCGAGGACGTTGTCGCGGAGCAGGCGTTTCGCGAGATCGCGCGCCTGACCGGCGGAGCATGGTGCAGGTTCGACCCGGGCGCCTCCGCCCAGCTCCGCGAGCTGCTGCGTGCCGCCGCGGCCTACGCCGCCGGCGGTCGTGAGGCGCTCCTGCAATTGGCAAAGAGTGCGAGCCGCGCGGCCACGCTGATCGGCCAGATGAAATGAGCGCGGTGTCACGCTCCGCTTGACGTCACCGCCTTTGCAAGCACACTCAGCATTCCCGACATGTTGGCCGCCACCGTCTTCGTCTGCTCCGTGATGCCGTGCCGATGCGCCAGCCACGTGGGATCATTGTAGGAAAGCCAGGTGTCATCGGCGTCATCCTGCCAGACCAGCGCCTTCAACGGCAGGTCGATGCCGATCGTCTGCGCCGCTTGCATCAGCGGCGTGCCGCCCTTGGCGTTGCCGAAGATCAGAACTTCGGTCGGGCGGAGCGCCAGGCCAGCACTGGCCGCGCCCGCGGCATGATCGATCTGTGCGAACAAGGTGAGCCCGCGTGCCTGCAACCCGGCCTTGAGTCGATCGGTTGTTTCCTTCGGTCCGAAACTGCTGCGCAGGCTGACCAGTCCCTCAACTGCCATGACGTTCTCCCTCAGCTCCGGTCCAGCTTCAGGCAATCTGGAGCAAGTGCCTGACCATAACGCTTCACGCTGCGGCTAGGCGAAGCTTCGCATGCTTTTTGTGCCGGGGACGCCTATATTCCGCCCATGCCAACCCTGATTGCCGGCGTCGTCGCCGTTGTCGTCATTTACTCCGCGCTGCAGATGTTTCGTGCGGCCAATCCGGCTGTGCTTGCGCGCATGGTCAAGATCGTGGGCGGCGTGCTCGCGCTCGCGGTTGCGGCCTTCACCGGCGTCAAGGGCGAACTCGCAGTCGCAATTCCGCTCGGCATCTTCGGTGCGGGATTGCTCGGCTGGTCGCCGTTCGGGAGCACAGGCTTTCCCAATTTCGGCAGCATCTTCGGCGGCAGGCAGCCTTCGTCGGCACAGAGCTCGCGGGTGCGCTCGCAATATCTCGAGATGAGCCTCGACCACGACAGCGGCGTGCTCAAGGGCCAGATCGTGGACGGGCCGCACGCCGGGCGCATGCTCGACGAGTTCGATCTGCCGCAACTGCTGGCGATGGTCCCTGGCTTCGATGCCGAGAGCGTCGCGCTACTTGAAAGCTATCTGGACCGCCGGTTTCCCGCCTGGCGTCAGGACGCGCAGGGCGACCGGGCAGGGGGGCAGCGGCGTGCGGCGGCGACCGGCAAAATGACTGATGAGGAGGCCTATCAGATCCTTGGCCTGCAGCCGGGGGCGACGCGTGACGAGATCAGCCGGGCCCACCGCACCCTGATGAAGAAACTGCATCCCGACCAGGGGGGGTCTACGTACTTGGCTGCCCGTGTAAACGAGGCCAAGGATACTCTGCTGCGCACGCATCTCTAACTCCGGCAACGCTACAAACGCCACAAGCCGAGAGCTGCTTCCGTCGATCTCTGGTCGATGCCCGTGTCGCCCGCCGTTGTCCGGTGTGGTCGATCATCCCTTCGCGAGAACTTAACCGTAAAAGCTTGACGAGAAGTTTCGTCGCGCGCGGTGCGAGGAGGCCTGCCGATCAACCTTCAACGCTGTGTGCCAAAAGCAACAAGGCCGGCGCTTGCGGCGCCGGCCTTGTTGGCTGCAGATGATGTGGCCGCTTAGTTGCGAACGGTGATGCAGGAGATCTCGGCGCGCTTCAGCGTCTTGCACACCGCTTCGGCCTGATCGCGCTCGAGGCCGGCGAAGCGGGCACGGTAGAGCTTGCGATCGCCCTTGGAAACGACCGGCTCGGTGAACGGATCGGCCTTGCTGAGCAGGCCGCGGGCCGAATTGCGGGCGAGGTCGATGCGCTGCTTGGCTTGATCCTCGGACTCCAGCGCGCCGACCTGAATGATCCAGCCAGTATGCGCAGCAGCGGCAGCCGACTTGATCGCGGCGTCCTGCTGGCTGCGGGCGGGTTCGATCGAGGCCACGGCCTGGGCTGCGGCCGGCGCGGGCGCCTGCATGGCCGAGGCCGGCAGCACGCCGAGGATGCCCTTGCCGGTGCCGAAATTGGCCGGCTGCGGCGGCATCTCAGGCCTGGAGGTCTCGGTGGCCCGCGCCATCATCGCATTGGAGGTCTCCGCGATGTCGGCGCGCGGAGGAATCGTATTGGTGATCGGCGGCGAGGATTGCGCGGGACCGGCGGCAGCGAGCCTGATCTGGCCGGCCTTGACCTGCACGGTCTTCACCTTCACCGGCTTCATCGGCTCGGCCGAGCCCGGGATCGCGGCGATCGGCTGGGTCTGGATCACACCGCTGGTCAAGGGCGCGGGTTCGGGCTTTGCCTGCGGCTCCGGCTTCGCCGGAAGCGGCGGCAGGGCGGCAGCGGCCGCCGCCATTAGCGAGGGCTTGGCCGGGCGAGGAACGGGGGCCTGAATGGCAGCCACCGCGGGCTCGGAAGCAGCGGCCATGCTGTTGGATGCGCGCGGATCGCTATCAGCGTCGGCGATTTCCACATTCGCGTCAGCCGGGTTGCGCTCAGTGATCGCAGCGGCGGTGCGGGTCGTCGCGGCCTTTGCGAGGTTCTCGGCAAGCAGGTTGCGCATGATGGCGTCGCGCGAGCCGCCGCTGCGGCCGCCGAGCACCACGCCAACCAGGAAGCGGTTGCCACGGTGCATCGAGGTCACGAGGTTGAAGCCGGAGGCGCGGGTGTAGCCGGTCTTGATGCCGTCGACGCCCTCGACGCTGCCGAGCAGATGATTGTGACCGGTGATCGTGTGGCCGCGGAAATTGAAGGCTGTCGTCGAGAAGTAGCGGTAGTAGCGCGGGAAGCGATCCTGGAGCGCGCGGCCCAGGATCGACTGGTCACGCGCCGTCGTCACCTGCTCGTCGTTGGGAAGGCCGTTGGCGTTGCGATAGACCGTCCGGCTCATGCCGAGCGCGCGGGCCTTGCGGGTCATCATCCGCGCGAAATCGTCTTCGCTACCGCCGATCGCTTCGGCGATCACGACCGCGGCGTCATTGGCGGAGCGGGTGATCAGGCCTTTGATGGCGTCTTCGACCCTGATGGTCTGGCCAGCGCGCAGGTTGAGCTTGGTCGGGTCCTGGTCGGCCGCGTGCTCGGACACCGGCATCTCGGTGTCGAGCTTCATCTTGCCGGAATCGAGACGCTCGAACAGCAGATAGAGCGTCATCATCTTGGTGAGCGAGGCGGGGTGGCGCAGGCCGTCGGGATTGTTGGAGGTCAGCACCGAGCCGGAATTGCCGTCGACGATAATCGACGCGAATTGCGGGCTGTAGCTCTCGCGCGCCTCTTCGCTGTGGTGGCGGGCGTAATGGCGCCGGTAACGGCGCGCCTCGGCGCTGTCACTCGTGATCAGGATCGCTGTCGTGAGGGTAACGAGCCCGAGAACGCCAACCCGCAGCGCGCGCGAGGAAGCCAAGGTTTTGCGAAGCATTTACTTCCCCGTCCCAATTTCTATCTAGATCACCGGCTCGTGAGGCGAAATTGTGCCCGACGGCCGCCGATCCTTGCCTGCGCAACAAACCGTTCCGGGCGGAATGCTCGGGCTCCGGTGGCAGCTCAGGTTGCTCTTCTAGCTAAGGTGCTGTTCACAAACAGTTTTCAGACCGTCTGTCGGAAGACGAACAAAGTCCAGGAATCAGGGTAGGCGGGCCGAGTTTCCAAAAGATTAAACAACCGTTGCGTAGTGCCCCGGGATTTATCGCAAATGGGTCGGAATCGAGACCGGAATTGTGCGTCGCACAATTCTTCTTGACTATATTGTGCAGTGCACTAAGTAGGTGATGTCAGGGGGCCGGGAGCTTCCCGGCAATGGGAATCGAACGTTCAAGTCTGGGAAAAGGAAATCTCCACTATGGTCAAGATTGAAGACATTCAGAGCTACGGCAAAGAGCACATGGAATCGGTTGCTGCTTCCACGAGCAACCTCCAGAGCGGCGTGCAGGCGATCGCCACCGCGTACGGCGACTACGCCAAGAAGTCCTTCGAGGACACCAAGTCCTTTGTCGAGAAGCTGTCCGGCGTGAAGTCGCTCGACAAGGCGCTCGAGGCGCAGACCGAGTTCGTGCGCGCCGCCTACGAGACCTTCGTTGCGGAGTCGCAGAAGATCGCCGGTCTCTACAGTGATTGCGCCAAGCAGACCTTCAAGCCCTATGAAGGGCTGGTCTCCAAGTTTACGCCTGCGGCCTCGCACTAATCGCCGCCATACGGCGCTGACGACAAAATAAAAAGCCCGGCTGGTTCAGCCGGGCTTTTTTCTTGCGCTTCCTCTCGAGCTTCCTCTTGGGCTTTCCCCGCTACTTCGCCACGCGCAGCTTGCTGAGGGCGGTTCCGATCGAGTTGAACGTCGTCACGATCTGGCTCGAGCTGGTCAGCATGTAGAATTTGTCCGAACTGCTTGCGCAGTTTTGCAGCACGGTCGAGGTCGGATCCTGGGGCGTGCTGGTGTTCACCTGGATCGTGTAGATCGTGTACATCGGATTGCCGTTGGCATCCTTCGCATTCTGCAGATTCTGGCACATCAGCGCCTGCCGGACGTCGATCGGATTGCCGGATGCCTGCGAGCTGCCGTCGCCGTAGACCGGCCAGCGGTCTTCCGTGTTCAGGCCGTCCGACAACAAAATGATGACCCTGTTGTACGTGGTGTTGGAATCCTCCGCCGGCGCATTCAGGGGCCCGCCCGGCAGCAGGGACTGCCACCCCCACGCCAATCCGACCGCCTGATCGGTGCCGCCGGTCGGCTGCATCGCGTTGACCGCGGTCTTCAGCGCGCTCCAATTGTAGCTCAGGGGAATGATCGGCTCGAGCGGTGTCGAGGCGCTGCTGCTGCAATAGGCTGTGCTGTTCTCGTAGTATTCGTTGGCCGGAAACTGCGTCGTGACATCGGATGTCGCCGGCAGCACGCCCGTCGCGTCGTTGGGCTGTGTGCGGTCGGTGATGCAGCCAGTCCAGTTGGTGATCGGGTCGGTGGACGGCTGCTGCCAGTTGTTCTGCACCGTGGGAGTCTGATTGGTCGACGTATACTGGTTGTTGGTCCAACCAACAACGGCGCTCACCCGGGGCTGGTACTTGTTGTCTGTGGTGTCGTTCGGCCCAGGCTGTGTCCAGTCGTGGGTATAGATGTAGCCCTTGCACGATGTGTTGGAGCCACTGCCAGTGCAGCTGCAGCCGGTCACTTTGCTGCCGGACGAGTTCAATGGGCAGCTACAATTGCTGTTCCCTGAGCAGAACGTCTGGGCTGTGGTGCCGACTTGCGTGCTGACCCAACAGCCATTGTAGGCCGTGTGGGAATTATAATCGACGCCCGGGCAGATGTAGCCCTTGTAGGTGCCGCTCGACGGAATGATCGTCGGGGTCGAACTGCCGCTCGTGCTCGAAGCGCTGGTCGGCGTGGCGAGGCAGGTGAAGCCCCCATTGGGGTTGGTCCACGGACATTGCGCTCCTGGTCCCACAGCATGCCAGTTGATCGGCAGAGCCGCCTGCAAGCTCGGGCTGCCCGTCCCCATGCTGCCATTGGCGGGTTGGGTAGTCGGCGGATTGAGCCAGTCGGTCCAGTCGATCCAGCTCTGCGTGTAATTCGAGGAGCCGAGATTGACGACCTTGGCGAAGGGGATGACGGAGATGTAGACGTCGCCGTTGGTCTTGCTGAGCGCACTGAGCTGGTCGATCAGGCCGCCGGTTCCGGCGACGGCGTTGCGCAGCGCGGTGATCTTGCCGTTCTGGGCCATCGATCCCGTGTTGTCGAGGACCAGCGCAACGCGCATCTTGGCGTTGCCCCAGGTCGAGGTCGAGCTGCTGTTGAAACTGACACTCGGAAGGCCCGCAAGCTTTAGGAAATCAGTATTCACGGAGCCCGATCCATTGATCTGGATGGTCGAGGTGGTCGTGCTGCTCGCCGCCGTGTAGCTTGCGTTGATTGTGACCGACTTGGCATCGGTGTTGGTGAAGAGCGCGGTAAAATAGGCCTGCGCCTTGCTGCTGATCTGCGATGCTGTGATGGTCCCGCTGCTCAGATCCTTCGCCACCATCAGCGCGGTCGAATCCAGTGCCGCCTGCATCGAGGAGCGGGCGCTGTTGGCACGGGAATAGTCGACTGCCACGCCCACGAAGCTGATGATCGGCACGGCTACGAGAGCAAACACGACCGCGATATTACCGTTGGTTGCCGCGGAAAACCGGGCGGCTGCCGTACGGATGCGAGTGAAAAAAGCTGTTCCAAGCATGATGCTCTCGTCGAAATGGATTGGACGCGCCATCTCTGCGCACCGCACTAAACAGATGATGAATCGAGCCTCTGAAACCGGGCAGGGCTCGCCGCAGGCGCTGAAAAGTCGGGCAAAAGCCGCTGATATCCTCAATGCCCGCTAAATCCGATCCCGGACTCCTTTGTCAAACCCGGCAGAAATGATTAACCTTGCGGGGATTGCCGCGCCGGGAATCGGTCCGGTTTGGGGCAGCTGTGTGCGGTGCTTCTGTGCTTGCGGCAGCGCGCCCTCGGCCCCATATTCGAAAGGCCGATCCAGCCGCTGGATCGGACCGGGAGCGGCAATCTGGAAAGCGTTGCCGGGAGTTCCGCGATCGCTGTTGCGGCAATCGCTGATACTCCCGATACGCCACCGGTTTCCCTGGGGAATTCGAACGCTGAGCCATGCTGCGATCCACGACCACAGCCTTTTCGTCTAAATTGATTTCGTCCAGGCCGGCGGCATCTGCCGCGCGCCCACCTAAAATGAGCGGCGACGAGAACCGCAATAGCGGGGCCGGCGGCCCGTCGACTTCGGTCATCACCAAGGTCAAGCCGAAGACCAAGCGTCCGAACCTGTATCGCGTCCTGATCCTGAACGACGACTATACGCCGATGGAGTTCGTCGTTCTCGTGCTGGAGAGGTTCTTCCAGAAGGACGCGGAGGCGGCGACCAAGATCATGCTCCACGTTCACCATCACGGGATCGGCGAGTGCGGCGTGTTCACCTACGAGATCGCCGAGACCAAGGTGACGCAGGTGATGGATTTTGCACGCAAGCACCAGCATCCGCTGCAATGTGTGATGGAAAAGAAGTAGTTCGCCGGCAATGGCTGGCCCGCCGGAAACCGGAACGGGTCTTGCATTCTCAACTGGTGCGGCGCCTGAATTTGCCGTGACGTCGGCGACGGTCATCCCCGCATGATTGCGGGGCTCGGTTGCGCGACTCGGTTACGCCCAAATTTAGAGAAAGACTAAGGCAGTATCCGGAAAAGTGTGTAGCGGATTTCCGGAAAATAACTTGCTCGATCTAAGGTGTCGGAACCGGCCCTTTCGCCACGATCCGACATACCTATATCAGGCAACATGACAAAGGTTGTTGTTGCCTGACCGGGTAATGGCGATCATGATGACCGGGGGCCGTAGAGGACGCGAATGCCAACTTTTTCCCAAAGCCTTGAACAATCCCTGCATCGTGCATTGGCGATTGCAAACGAGCGTCACCATCAATACGCGACGCTTGAACACCTTCTGCTGTCGCTGATCGATGACTCGGATGCGGCAGCGGTGATGCGGGCGTGCAGCGTCGATCTCGACAAGCTCAGGACCAGTCTCGTCAATTATCTCGAGACCGAATTCGAAAACCTGGTGACCGACGGTGCCGACGACGCCAAGCCGACAGCCGGGTTCCAGCGCGTGATCCAGCGCGCGGTGATCCACGTGCAGTCGTCCGGTCGCGAGGAAGTGACCGGCGCCAACGTGCTGATCGCGATCTTCGCGGAGCGCGAGAGCCATGCCGCGTATTTCCTGCAGGAGCAGGACATGACGCGCTACGACGCCGTCAATTACATCAGCCATGGCATTGCCAAGCGCCCCGGCGTTTCCGAGGCGCGGCCGGTGCGCGGAGTCGACGAGGAAGCCGAGACCAAAGGCAACGAGGACGCCAAGAAGAAGGGCGAGGCGCTCGATACCTATTGCGTCAACCTCAACAAGAAGGCGCGTGACGGCAAGATCGATCCGGTGATCGGCCGCAACGCCGAGATCAATCGCGCGATTCAGGTGCTGTGCCGCCGTCAGAAGAACAACCCTCTGTTCGTCGGTGAAGCCGGCGTCGGCAAGACCGCGATCGCGGAAGGCCTCGCCAAGCGCATCGTCGACAGCGAAGTGCCGGAGGTGCTGGCGGCCGCGACCGTGTTCTCGCTCGACATGGGCACGCTGCTCGCGGGCACCCGCTACCGCGGCGATTTCGAGGAGCGCCTCAAGCAGGTGCTGAAGGAGCTAGAGGCGCATCCGAACGCGATCCTGTTCATCGACGAGATCCACACCGTGATCGGCGCCGGCGCCACCTCCGGCGGCGCGATGGATGCGTCCAATCTGCTGAAGCCGGCGCTGGCTTCCGGCACGATCCGCTGCATGGGCTCGACCACCTACAAGGAATACCGTCAGCACTTCGAGAAGGACCGCGCGCTGGTGCGGCGCTTCCAGAAGATCGACGTCAACGAGCCGACGGTGGAAGACGCGATTGCGATCCTCAAGGGCCTGAAGCCCTATTTCGAGGATTACCATCGGCTGAAATACACCAATGAGGCGATCGAGGCTGCGGTGCAGCTCTCCTCGCGCTACATCCACGACCGCAAGCTGCCCGACAAGGCGATCGACGTGATCGACGAGTCCGGCGCGGCGCAGATGTTGGTCGCCGAGAACAAGCGCAAGAAGACGATCGGCATCAAGGAAATCGAGACCACGATCGCGACGATGGCGCGGATTCCGCCCAAGAGCGTGTCGAAGGATGACGCCGAGGTGCTCAAGCATCTCGAGCAGACCCTGAAGCGCACGGTGTTTGGCCAGGACAAGGCGATCGAAGCACTGGCGGCGTCGATCAAGCTGTCACGGGCCGGCTTGCGTGAGCCGGAAAAGCCGATCGGCTCGTATCTGTTCTCGGGTCCGACCGGCGTCGGCAAGACCGAAGTGGCCAAGCAACTCGCGGCCTCGCTCGGTGTCGAGCTGATCCGCTTCGACATGTCCGAATACATGGAGCGCCACACCGTGTCGCGCCTGATCGGCGCGCCTCCCGGCTATGTCGGCTTCGACCAGGGCGGCCTGCTCACCGACGGCGTCGACCAGCATCCGCATTGCGTGGTGCTGCTCGACGAGATCGAGAAGGCGCATCCTGATCTCTACAATGTGCTGCTGCAGATCATGGACCACGGCCGGCTCACCGACCACAATGGCAAGCAGGTCAATTTCCGCAACGTGATCCTGATCATGACCACGAATGCGGGCGCGGCCGACCTCGCACGCCAGGCCTTCGGCTTCACCCGCAGCAAGCGGGAAGGCGACGACCACGAGGCGATCAACCGGCAGTTCGCGCCGGAATTCCGCAACCGGCTGGATGCGGTCGTCTCCTTCGCGCACCTCAATGCCGACGTGATCGGCATGGTGGTCGAGAAGTTCGTGCTTCAGCTCGAGGCGCAGCTCGCCGACCGCGACGTCACCATCGAGCTGTCCGAGCCTGCCAAGGCCTGGCTGATCGAGAATGGCTATGACGAGCAGATGGGTGCACGTCCGATGTCGCGCATCATCCAGGAGCACATCAAGAAGCCGCTCGCCGATGAGGTGCTGTTCGGCCAGCTCAAGGGCGGCGGCCACGTCCGTGTCGTCCTGATCAAGGATGAGGCTACCGACAAGGACAAGATCGGCTTCGAGTTCGTCGAGGGCCCGGTCACGCCGAAGCCCGAGAAGCTCCCGAGCGCCCGCAAGCGCAGGCCGCCGAAGTCGGGTGGCTCCGATGGCGGCGGCGGCTCCAAGGCACCGCCATCGCGCGGGCCGCTGGTCAAGGCCTGACATCTCGGCGCATCGTGAATCGAAAAGGCCGGCTGAAGAGCCGGCCTTTTTATTTGTCGCGGGGAGCGGGGCATGATGCGGTCCAATCAGGTTGCGCCCGAAGGGTCACTCGCCCGTCAAGCGCTGGCCTTCATGAACCCGCACCTGCTCGGCGCCTTGGCTGCCTGCCGACGACAGGCGGAGTGTGCTGAGTGCGGCGCCAGCCAGCGCGAAGCCGACGCCGACCATCAGGGAAATCCTTGTGCCATCCTCCGGAAAGCGCGCCAGCAGTAACGCGACCAGAGCCGCGCCCGTGGTCTGTCCCAGCAGGCGTGCAGTGCCGAGCATTCCGCTGGCGCCACCCGAACGCTCGCGCGGGGCTGCGGCAATCATGGTGCGGTTGTTGGGAGTCTGGAACAGGCCGAAGCCGGCGCCGGCGAGCGCCATGCGCCAGATCACGTCGAAAGGTGAGGCGGCGGCTGGCATCAGCGCCAGGCTAGCCAATCCCGCTGCGAACAGCAGCAATCCGATGCCGCCAAGCAGGCCGGCCGGATAACGCTCAACCAGCCGGCCCGCCAACGGCGCGGCGCATGCGACCGCGATCGGCCAGGGCGTGATCAGCAGCCCGATCTGCACCGCCGAATATCCGAAATGGTTTGCGAGATAGAAGGGCATCGCGACAAAGGCCAGCATCTGGCCGCAGAACGAGGCGATTGAGGTGCCGATCGACAGCGCGAAAATCGGAATCCGCAACAGGTCGACCGGCAACAGCGGCGAGGGCAGGTACTGCTGCCGCCGGACCAGCAGGAAGCCGGCGACCGCGGCGATCGTAAACTCGGAAAGGCAGAGATACAGCGCTTCGCCGTGGCCCGCGCTGTCGATCGCGGCGATGCCAATTCCGAACGTGATGGCGCTCAAACCGGCACTTTGCCAGTCAAAGGCGTGGACCGCCGGATTGGTATGCGGGAGATAGCGCAAGCCCAGCGCCAGGGTTGCGACGCCAAGTGGAATGTTGATGGCGAACAGATACGGCCAGGTTCCGATCGCCAGAATCAACGAAGCCACGGTGGGGCCGACGGCGGCCGAGATGGCGACGACCAGCGCGTTGATGCCGATGCCGCGACCGAGCTGGTCCCTTGGATAGGTGAAGCGAACCAGCGCCGCATTGACGCTGAGGATGCCGGCGGCACCAAATCCCTGCACGATACGCGCGACCGTCAGCAGCGGCAGCGTATGTGACAGCGAGCAAAACACCGAAGCCAACGTGAAAAGCACCAGTCCCGCGAGATAGACGCGGCGATAGCCGATGATTTCACCAAGCGAAGCCAACGGCAACAGCGAAATCGTGATCGCCAACTGGTAGCCGTTGACGATCCAGACCGAAAATGCCGGGCTCGCGTTAAGGTCCTTCGCGATGGTGGGCAGCGCGACGTTGGCAATCGAGCCGTCGATGACGGCCATCACGAGGCCGAGTGCGATCGTGAAAATCGCCCAGTTGCGTTGTGGCTGCGGCAAGCCATCGGCATGCTCGATCATCGCGGACGACATGTCGTGAATTTGCTCTCCGTTCCAGGATGGGTCACTTACCGCATGCTGGATTGGCCTGTGCTTTGCAACCCCCGAAAACGCCGGGCCGCCGGCCGGAACGGAGCATCAGATCGTGTAATTTGGCCTGTCGGCGCGGGGACTCAGCCTTCGCCGAGCAATTGCTTGATGCGGCGCTGGAGCTGGCGCTTCTTGATCTCGCTCCTGCGCAGGCGCTCGTCGAGATCGCTGACCGGGGTATCCGATGTCATGATGCGGAAGGCGAGGCCGACCTTGTTGGCCTGGCGCCAGATCAGCCGCGTGAGGTACGAGCGGCCCTTGCGCGCGACGGTGAGGTTCATCTCCTCCGGGAGTTTCGCGGCGGTGTCGAATTCGACGCAGGCGCCGGTGTCGCTGATATTGCGGACCACGCAATCCATCGTGGTGCCGTGCTCGTTGACGGCTGCAACGCCGCCATAGAGCACCTTGTCACGCGCGCCTTGGCGCCGGTCCTGCATCGGAAATCCTCCAAATGAACGGCCGGACTGTATCGGGATGCGGCGCGATGAGAAGGGCATCGGCAGAACCCGTTGGGATTAAAGTAAATTGATTGCATCCGTGGCGGCCTGAATTCCACGGCAGTTTTTGCGCCGCAACGCGCCGCAGACTTTTGGCCGATCAGTTCGGCAGCCGGCTCTGCCGCCAATCGCGCGGCGACAGGCCGTAGTGCTCGCGGAACACCCGGCCGAAATGCGAGAGATCGTTAAAGCCCCAGGCGAAGGCGATCTCGCTGATATGGCGATGGGCGTGAGCCGGCGAGGCGAGGTCGCGCTTGCAATGCTCGAGCCGCTGCGCCAGCACGAAACGCTGGAACGAAGTTTGCTCGTCGGCGAACAGGTTGTTGACATAGCGCGGCGAGATACCGAGCGCGGCGGCGGCTTCAGTAAGGCTGAGCTCCGGATTGGGCAGGTGCGCCAGCACATGCGCCTTCAGCCGATACAGCAGCGCCGAGCGATGGGTCGAGGCGGGCAACGCGCCGGTGCCGAGCCGCTCGCTCATCGCCATCGCAAGCAGGTCTGCGGCCTGATCGGAGAGGCGGATCGCATTGTCCTGGTCAAGCTTGTCGGCGACATCGGAGACCGCCGCGATGAACTGATAGGCGAGCCGCTCCACCGGCCGATCCGGCGTGAAGGCCGTAGCCGTGAGATTCTGGGTGCCGGCAAAGCGCCGGTGCAGCATGTCGCGCGGCACCTGGAAAATGGTCTGCGTGAAGTCGTCCGTGAAGCGCAATTCGTAGGGCCGCGTCGTGTCATAGAATGCGAATTCGCCGGGCTGGATCAGGGTCTCGCGGCCGTCTTGCAGCACGGCGCCGGCGCCCTTCCGGCCCAGCGCAAACAGCACGAAGTCCTCGCTCGCCCGCGAGATCCGAGACGGCGTGCGGATGACGCGCTGCCGGCTCGATGAGACGGTCGAGCATTTGACAGCGCCGAGCTGCGAGCTGGTGATCGCGCCGTGGAAAGCGCCGCCGAGGTCGGACTTGCAGTCGAGCTGCACAAAGACATCGCAGACGATGTCCTGCCAGAGCGCGAGGCGCCGATAGGTGGGCGCGTCTTCCGTGGTGAACAGGGCCGGCATGATCTCCTCCCTTCACGAGTCCCAACGCTAGCCGCTCAAGTCCTTAGACGCAAAAGCCGAAGCAAGGTCCGTACCGAAGGCAACCGCGCCCGATCGGCCGGCGGTCGAATTTTCGTTCCGTCCCAGTCGAACGGCGTTCCCAGTTTCGCGGCACCATGATGTCAGACGCGGCTGGGGCCGATCAAGTGCTGAGACGGCGGCATTGCCGGCGGCGAGGAGGACATCATGGGCATTGAACATCCGAAATATCGCGTCGCGGTGGTGCAGGCGGCTCCGGCCTGGCTCGACCTCGATGCGTCGATCAGTAAGACTATCGCATTGATCGAGGAAGCGGCCGCCAAAGGGGCAAAACTGATCGCGTTCCCCGAGGCCTTTATCCCCGGCTATCCCTGGTACATCTGGCTGGACTCGCCGGCCTGGGCGATCGGGCGCGGCTTTGTGCAGCGCTATTTCGACAACTCGCTCGCCTACGACAGCCCGGAAGCTGAAAAGCTGCGGCTGGCGGTGAAGAAGGCCGGCATGACCGCGGTGCTCGGCCTGTCCGAGCGCGACGGCGGCAGCCTCTACCTCGCACAATGGCTGATCGGACCCGACGGGGAGACGATTGCAAAACGGCGTAAGCTGCGGCCGACCCATGCCGAGCGCACCGTCTACGGCGAGGGCGACGGCAGCGACCTTGCGGTGTACGACCGCCCCGGCATCGGCCGGATCGGCGCGCTGTGCTGTTGGGAGCACCTGCAGCCGCTGTCGAAATACGCGATGTATGCCCAGAACGAGCAGGTGCATGTCGCGGCCTGGCCGAGCTTCTCACTGTACGACCCGTTCGCGCCGGCGCTGGGCTGGGAGGTCAACAACGCGGCATCGCGCGTCTATGCCGTGGAAGGCTCATGCTTCGTGCTCGCGCCCTGCGCCACGGTTTCGCAGGCCATGGTGGACGAACTTTGCGACCGCGACGACAAGCACGCGCTGCTGCATGTCGGCGGCGGCCACGCCACGATCTTTGGCCCAGACGGCAGCGCGATCGCGGAAAAGCTTCCGCCCGATCAGGAAGGCCTTCTCATTGCCGATATCGACCTCGGCGCGATCGGGGTCGCGAAGAACGCCGCCGATCCGGCCGGGCACTATTCGCGCCCCGACGTGACGCGGCTGCTGCTCAACAAGAAGCCGTCGAAGCGCGTCGAGCATTTTGCGCTACCGCTCGATGGACTCGCAGGCGAAGAGATCGACGCGGCCGCGAGCTGACGCACACAGCCCAACCGGAGGCGACTGCCATGGAATCCGCTATTCCATCTCATCTGCAGACGGCACGGTCCCGTCACCGGCGCGTGCCCGACGACTACACGCCGCCTTATCCGTCGTTTGTCGCGCGACACAAGCCCGCGGTCTCAAGCGTGATCATGGCCTATTTCGGGGTGCAGTATCGCGGCGAAGTGACGGCCGCCGCGACGGACGCGCTGGCGCAGATCGCCGCGCGCTTTGCCGACGACAATGCGCCCACGCATTGGGACCGCGCGCACTATGTCGATCAGGCCGGCTTCACCAATGTCGTCTCGGTCGCCTATTGGGACGACGCTGCGCGCTTCGATGCCTGGTTTCAGCAGGCGCGCGAGGCCTGGACCGGCAGCGGCGCCACGGACGGCGCCGGCCGCTTCATCGAGGTGCTGCGACCGCACGTCGAACGTTACGAGACGCTGTTTTCCTCGCTTGGTCGTCCCGAGGGTGTTGCAGTTCTCGCCGATAATATGAGTGGCGAAGTGCAGGAGCACGCCTATTGGGGCGGCATGCGCGATCGCATTCCGCTGTCGCAAACCGACGCGATGGCCCCACACGGCGAGCCGCGCGCTATCAGAGACGGCGCGCGCATCCGCGTGGTCGCGCACGACAATCTCTGCCTGATCCGCTCCGGACAGGACTGGAGCGACACCGAAGCTTCCGAGCGCAAGATGTATCTCGACGATGTCGAGCCGGTGCTGCGCGAGGGCATGGATTTCCTGCGCGACGAGGGCGGCCCGATCGGCTGCTACGCCAACCGCTACATGCGCGTCGTCGATGCCGAGGGACGGCTGACCGAAAAATCCTACGGCCAGAGCTGGTGGAAGAGCCTGGCTACACTGGAGCGTTGGGCGGAATCGCATCCGACCCATGTCAGGATCTTTGGCGCGGCGATGAAGTATCTGTCGACGCTCGGTCCAAGCGCCAAGCTCAGGCTGTATCACGAGGTCACGGTCGCCGCAGCAGACGAGCAGTTCTTCGAATATCTCGGCTGCCATGACCGGACCGGAATGCTTGGCGCGGTTCATGTCACGACGGACGGGGCAACCTGAGGCCGGTTGCCGATCTACGGCCGCAGCCGGCCGCCATGGGTCGTGATGGCCTGTGCCAGTTCGGCGGCGGGGCCGCGCTTGGTTCGGCGCGCGGTGCGGACCACGAACTCGACGCTGCCGAGCGGCGGCAGCCCTGAGGCCGGTATCTCCTCGAGACCATCCGGAATGAAGCCCTCCGCCTGCGGGGTGACGCCGAGTCCGGCGAGCGCTGCGGCGCGTAAGCCGCTCAAGCTGCCGCTCGAACAGACGATGCGCCAGGGCCGTCCGGACCGCTCCATCGCCTCGAGCACCGCGCTACGCATAACGCTGGGCGGCGAGTAGAGAATGAGAGGCAGCGGCTGATCCGGATCGAGGCGCATGCCGGGTGCGCTGGTCCACACCAGGCGGTCTTGCCACACCAATTGGCCGAGTGCATCCCCGGGCCGGCGCTTGCCCAGCACGAGGTCGAGCTCGCCGGCATCGAGCTGCTGGTAGAGCCTCGCGCTCAAGCCCACCGTCAGTTCGAGATCGACCTGGGGATGCCGGCGGACGAAATCGCGCAGGAGATCCGGCAGCCGCGAATTGGCAAAATCCTCGGCCGCGCCGAAGCGGATCTTGCCGCGAACCTGCGACCCCGCGAAGTAGTCGCGAGCGCGCGCATTGGCCTCCAGGATCGGGCGCGCGAAACCCACCATGGCCTCGCCATCAGCCGTGAGCACCACCGAATGGGTGTCGCGCACGAACAGGCGGCGGCCGGTCTCGGCCTCCAGCTTGCGGACATGCTGGCTCACCGTCGACTGCTTCAGGCCGAGGCGTCGACCTGCCTCCGTAAAATTCTGCGTCTGCGCCACGGTGAGGAAGGTTTCGAGCTGGATCGGGTCGAGCATCGGCTGACCATCATAATTACAAAGCGTAATGACAATAACATCGGTCAACGTGGTTCACAATTGGCGTGTTCAGGCCCACCTTTTGGGGCAAGGAAAGGAGCCGTCATGGGAACCCGTTGGATGAAATCGCTGCCGCACATCGATCCCTACATCGTGGCCATCGTCGGCATGGTTGGCCTTGCCACGCTGCTGCCGCTGCACGGGGCGGGGACCGTTGTCGGCAGCTACGCGACCGATGCGGCGATCGCGCTGCTGTTCTTTCTGCATGGCGCCAGGCTGTCGACGACGGAGGCGCTGGTCGGCGCCCGGCACTGGCGCCTGCATCTGGTGATCTTTTTCGCCACGTTTGGGCTGTTTCCGCTGCTCGGGCTCGCGGCCCATACGCTGGCACCGCATTTGCTGACGCCGGCGCTGTGGGCGGGCGTGATCCTGATCTGCATCGTGCCGTCGACGGTGCAGTCGTCGGTCGCCTTCACCTCGATTGCGCGTGGCAACGTGTCGGCGGCATTATGCTCGGCGACGGCCTCCAATCTCCTCGGGATCGTGGCGACGCCGCTGCTGGCGGGTGTCTTGCTCTCCAGCCATGGCGGGTTCTCCGGTAGCGCCGCGCGCGACATCGTCATCCAGTTGCTGCTGCCCTTTGTGGCAGGGCAGCTGTCGCGGCCGCTGATCGGACGCTGGGTTGGCAGGCACCATATGCTGCTCGGCCTGGTCGATCGCGGCTCGATCCTCCTGATCGTCTACACCGCGTTCAGCGACGGCGTGAGCCATGGCATCTGGCACCAGGTCGATGTGATGCAAATGGCTATCGTGCTCGGCATCGATGCGGCCCTGCTGGCCATGGTGCTGCTCATCACCAATTTCGGCAGCCGGCTTCTCGGTTTCTCTCGCGAGGATCGCATTGCCATCATGTTCTGCGGTTCGAAGAAGAGCCTGGCGAGCGGGCTGCCGATGGCGAGCGTGCTGCTCGCCGGTCAATCGGTGGGACTGATCGTGCTGCCGCTGATGCTGTTCCACCAGATCCAGCTCATGACCTGTGCGGCGCTGGCGCGGCGTTACGCCGGCGCCACGGAAGGCGTCTCACGCGGTCCGGTGACGTCGCTCGTGGAGGCCCGCTGAGTGGCCTCCGCTTGTCGTCCCCCGGCTTGACCGGGGGACCCAGCACGCCGCGGCTTCTCAATCACTGACCGACGTCTCTGGAATACTGGATCGCCCGGTCGAGCCGGGCGATGACGATGACACTGTCTCAAGCGACGCGCAGGCCCTTCGCGATCTCCTTCTGCGCGTCGAATTCGCGGCGCAGGCGCGCCAGCTCCTCGGGGCTGAGCGCGTCGGCATTGCTGTAGTCGCGCTTCCAGGAATGATCCTCGCTCCAGCGCAGCGGTGACTGCACGGTGGTCTGCGGGCCCGGGGCCTGCTCCAGCACGCGCAGCGCCAGCTCCAGCGTGAAGGCCTGCGAAGCCATGTCGTGCGGCTTGCCGGCGGAGTTGCCGAGCGGAAAATCGGAGAACAGGAAGCGCGGTACCGCGGCGTGCTCGACGATATCCTTGGCGCAGCCCATGACGACGGTGGGGATGCCATTCGCTTCGAGGGGCCGTGCCACCAGGCTGATCGTCTGGTGGCACACCGGGCAATTCGGTACCAGCACCGCGGCGTCGACATTGTCGTCGCGGCAGCGCTTCAGGATTTCGGGCGCATCGGTCTCGATGGTGACGCGATGGCTGCGGTTAGTCGGCGCACCGAAGAAGCGCGGCGCGACCTCGCCGATCGTGCCTGCCACGGCGAGCCGCCTGAGCTGCGCCAGCGGGAACCAAGTGCCGCTATCCTTGGCGGAGGTGTGCACGCGGTCATAAGCGATGTGGGAGATCCGCAGATCGTGTTGTTTCGATGTATCGCCGTCATAGACGGAATAGAATTTGGCGCCGCCGTTGTATTTCGCGCCGGGGCCCTGGTCGCCCTTGGCGGGGTCGAACGGTGCCGCCGTCGTGATGAGGGCGACGCGGGACTGGCTCAGCGGTTTCTGCAATGGCTGGAACGGCGCGGACGTGTAGTGCGCCCAGCGGTAGGGCGTGGTGTAGCCGATCGCCGCGTAATAATCGCGGGTGCGCTTCATGTAGCCGATCGGTGCGTCGTCGTCGGGTGCGAAGCCGAGCTGGTCGTCCGAAGATGCGGCCATGTTGCGCTCCCTTTTCCGCGCTATCGTTGTCAGCCATAGCTAGACCAGGGGCCCGCGGTGTCAAGCTGCGGTCACGCCGGAACAGAATTGCGATGCGAACAGGCCTGTGCGCCGGATTGGGCATGCTTGCGATGCTGGTGTCGCCGGTCGGCGCCGGCGCGGACGACGCGCCGTCGGCTGCACCCCGGTACGCCCGCCCGAGCGTTGAGGAGCTTGCGATCCCTCCGGAGAAGCCTGCGGATGGCGCGCGCGAGAGCGACACCCGCGAAGCGATGTGCCTGATGATCGAGTCGGCGGCGCGGGCAAATGACCTGCCGCTTGAGTTTTTCGCCCGTGTGATCTGGCAGGAGAGCCGCTTCCAGCCTGACGCGGTCGGACCTGTCACCCGCAGCGGCCAGCAGGCGCAAGGCATTGCGCAATTCATGCCTGGTACCGCCAACGAGCGCGGGCTGCTCGATCCGTTCAATCCGGTGCAGGCGCTGCCGAAATCGGCCGAGTTTCTGAGCGAGCTGCGCGGTCAGTTCGGCAATCTCGGCCTTGCCGCCGCGGCCTACAATGCCGGCCCGCGCCGGATCCAGGAATGGCTTGCCGGCAGTGGATACATGCCGCAGCAGACGCGCGCCTACGTATACGCGATCACCGGCTCCAGCGTCGACGATTGGGCCGCGGCCGGCCGCAACGGCAAGATGCCGGAGCGGGCGCCGGCGTCGAGCTGCCGCGAGCTGATGGCCCTGTTGACGCGTGCGCCGAACCCGTTTGTGACCGGGCTCGAGGAGCACGTCACGCTGTCCGCCGCCAAGCTCTGGGGCGTGCAACTCGCCGCCGGCTTCAGCCGCGACAAAGCGCTCGCCATGTATGCCCGCGCCATCAAGCGTCTGAGTGCCGTGATCGGCGATCAGGATCCGAGCCTGCTCTCCTCACGGCTGCGCACGCGCGGCAGCGCCACCTTCTACCAGGTCCGCATCGGCGCCGACACCCGCCCCGAGGCGGATGGTCTCTGCAACCGCATCCGCAAGGCCGGCGGGGCGTGCTTCGTGCTGAAGAACAAGGCGTGATCCCGACGCAAAGCGCCGATAGGCCCTGGCGCAGCTGATTGCGGCCGTTGCGTGCTATCGGGTAGTGTCGTCGCTCAGACATCCAATAGCGGCAGACCCCCAAATGGTACGTGAAATGGAATTGCGTCAGGGCGAGATCGCTGTCGACATGCCGTCGGCGCGCGATGCCGGCCTCGTCTTCATCGGCCGGATCCGCACGCCCTGGACCTCGCGGCTGGCGACGCCGCGGCAGGGGCGGCATGACGGCCCGGTGTGCCGGCTCGAGATCTTCGAGCCCTGGACTGCCGCGCTCAAGGGCGTCGATTTCTACACCAACCTCGAAGTGCTCTACTGGCTGCACCAGTCGCGGCGCGACATCGTGCTGCAGAGCCCGAAGAACAACGGCAACACCCGCGGCACCTTCTCGCTGCGCTCGCCGGTGCGGCCCAATCCGATCGGGACCTCGATCGTGAAGCTGGTCGGCGTCGAGGGCAGCGTCATCCTCGTGCGTGGGCTCGACTGCCTCGACGAGACGCCGTTGATCGATGTCAAGCCCGACAGATGCGAGTTCACGCCGCTGGCCCCGCCGCAGGCAGGGGATTTCGAGACGGAGTAAATTCTCTCCATTGTCATTCCGGGATGGTCCGAAGGACCAGACCTCAGATGCGCAATTGCGCATCGGGGAATCTCGAGATTCTCAGGCGCCCAATTGCGCGCCAGAGTTCGTCGCTACGCGGCGCCCCGGAATGACGCCGATGGCGTCACTTCAACGCCGCGATCAGCTTCGCCGCATTCGCCTCCAGCACCTTGCCGTCTTCCTTTTGGCTCGCAGGCTGCAACAGCGCGACGCCGTCGTGGCGGGGCATCACATGCATGTGCAGATGGAACACGACCTGGCCGCCGGCGGGCTCGTTGGCCTGCACCACGGTGATCCCATCGGCGTCGTAGGCCTTCATCGAGGCGGCTGCGATCTTGTGGGCCGTGCGCGCGACGTGGGCGTAGTCGTCGGCCGTGATGTCGAGGATGTTGCGGGCAGGGGCCTTCGGGATCACGAGCGTATGGCCTGATGAACGCGGCATGATGTCGAGGAATGCGAGTACGTGCTCGTCTTCGTAGACCTTGTAGCAGGGGAATTCGCCGCGCAGGATCCTTGCGAAGGGGTTTTGCGGGTCATAGGCGGTCATGGTGGCGGCTCCTCAGCTCAGGTCTTCTTTTTGGGTCGTATCAGAAACGTCAGGCGTCGTCGTCGGTCTTCCGGAACGGGCCGGCTTCAGCGAGTTCGCGGCCGACCTCGGCGACATATTCGCGCTCACGCTTGAGATAATCGGCGATCGCTTTGCGCAGTCCGGGATCGGCGATGTAATGCGCCGAATAGGTGGTCTGCGGCAGGTAGCCGCGCGCCAGCTTGTGCTCGCCCTGCGCGCCGGCTTCGACCACCTTGAGCCCGCGCTGGATCGCGAAGTCGATCGCCTGATAGTAGCAGACCTCGAAATGCAGGAAGGGGTGGTGCTCGACCGCACCCCAGTTGCGGCCGAACAGCGTGTCCGAGCCGATGAAGTTGATCGCGCCGGCGATCCAGCGGCCCTCGCGCTTGGCCATGACCAGCAGGACATCGCGGTTCATGCTCTCGCCGATCAGCGAGAAGAATTTTCGGGTCAGATACGGCCGGCCCCATTTGCGCGAGCCGGTCTCCGTGTAGAATTCGAAGAACGCGTCCCACGCGTCTTCGGTGATGTCGGGGCCGGTCAGCCTGTGGATGGTTATCCCGGCGGTGACGGCGTCGCGGCGCTCGCGCTTGATCGCCTTGCGGTGGCGGGAATTCAGCGTGGCGAGGAAGTCGTCGAAGCTCTTGTAACCGTCGTTGTGCCAGTGGAACTGCTGGTCGGTCCGCTGCAGGAAGCCGTGCTCGCCGAGGAACTTTGCTTCCTCCTCGCGGGCAAACGTCACGTGCACGGACGAGGCCTCGGTGGCGTTGCAGAGCGCCCTCAAGCCCCGTGCCAGCGCCGCGCCGATCTGCGCGCGGTCGACGCCGTCGCGGATCAGCAACCGGGGTCCGGTCGCGGGCGTGAAGGGGACCGAGACTTGTAGCTTCGGATAGTAACTGCCGCCGGCGCGGTGATAGGCCTCGGCCCAGCCGCGGTCGAACACGTATTCGCCCTGCGAGTGCGATTTCAGATAGCAGGGCACCACGCCGACGATTCTGCCATCGAGCTTTGCCACCAGATGCCGCGGGCCCCAGCCGGTCCGCGCGCAGGCCGAATTGGAGGCTTCGGCAGCAGTGAAAAAAGCATGGGAAACGAAGGGGTTATAGCCCGACCTTGAGGCCGTTTGGCAATCTCCTGCCGAACCGGGCGAGGCGAGCGTGTCGAGATTATCGAGACTGTCAGGGTCTGGCTTCGGATTCGCGCAGGCGTCCCATTCCGCGGCCGGAATGTCGCTGATGTCGGGAATGGCTTCGAGGGTGATTTCGGAAGACGCCATCGAGAATCGAGACCGGTCCCATCTTGCGATCAGCGATCGCGCGCGGCGACCAACCCTTGCCAAGATCGTGCATCGCAGCGACGACTTCAAGGCTGCAAGGGGCATGTCAGGTTCCCGGGACGAACCCCTCGAAAATCATCTGGTCGGCGTAACGCGCCGCGCGCTCGTGCTGTTCCGCCGTCCGCACGGTCCAGGCCAGTAGCGGGCAACCGAAGACGTTGCGGGCGATCCAGGGCGCCGGCGCTGGTAACTGGTTGACCCAGAACGCGACGAAATGCGGCTCGGTCCGCATGCCGTGGCGTAGATAGAGCATGCTGTCGCGTTGCGCCGGCGTCAGCTTGGTCCAGGAACTGTCGTCATAGGTGCGCTGGGCGGTGATGCCGCGCGGCAAAGCCGGCATGATTTCGCGCAGCGCCAGCACCTGATCGGGATCGAAGGACATCCCGACCACCGGACCGGAATAGGATGACAGCACCTCCGCCATCCGCCGCACCAGCTTGCGGTCGCCATCGAAATGGCTCTTCACCTCGACCACCAACGGCACGCGGCCGGCGACCAGCGCGCAGAGCTCACCCAGCGTCATCATCCGCTCGGCCGTATCCTTGAACTTGACCGCCTTCAGTTCGGCAGCAGTTTTGGTCAGCAGTGCGCCCGAACCCTCGGTGAGGCGACCCAGCGCGTCGTCATGATGCACCATCGCCTCGCCGTCGGCGGTGAGCTGGATATCGCACTCGATCGCGAAATTACCCGCGACCGCGGCATTGGCCGCGGCCGGCATGTTCTCGATGACACCGCGTGCGGCATCGTGCAGGCCGCGATGGGCGACCGGCCGCTTGGTCAGCCAATCGGGCGCGCGCATGCCTAGGCGACTTCGAAGATACCTTCGACTTCCACCGCCGCATCCGCGGGCAGCGAGGCGACGCCGACCGTGGTGCGGGCGTGGCGGCCCTTGTCGCCGAAGGCTGCGACCATCAGGTCGGAGGCGCCGTTCAGCACCTTCGGCCCGTCGAGGAAATCGGGCGCCGAATTGATGAAGCCGCCGAGCCGCACCACGCGCACCACCTTGTCGAGGTCGCCGAGTGCCGCCTTGACCTGCGCCAGCAGGTTGATCGCACAGCCGCGTGCCGCGGCCGCGCCGTCCTCAAGGCTGACGCCGGCCCCTAACTTGCCCTTGGCGATCAGCTTGCCGTCGGCGCCGAAACAGACCTGGCCGGACACGAACAGCAGGTTTCCGCTGCGCACAAACGGCACATAGTTTGCGACCGGGGAGGTGGGCTGCGGCAGCGTGATGCCCTGTGCCACCAGCTTCTGTTCGATTGTACCCGTCATGATTTTGTCCCCGGTTGGATGATCTCGTGCCTGAAACGCGCTCAGGCCGGGCATTGTTTCGCGCATCGCGCCGCCGGTTGCAAGCGAGGGCGACATGCGGGCATTTTCGTCGATCTGTGCGCAATCACACGGAAAGCCGCCGAAAAAGGCGGCATTGCCGTATCCGTCCGTTACCATTTTGTGAAACGGCCCTAGTTGCGGCGCAATAGGGCCGCCACTATTGTGGCGAGTTGCCGCCGCGTCGAGGAGAACCCATGATCCTGCCATTCCGGAATTCGTCGCGTGCCTTGGCGGCGACGTTCGCTGTCGTTGCAGGATGCGGCTTCGCTCATCTGCCGGCTGCCGCGGCGGCCGGCGGGCCGTTCCTCTCGCATCAGGCGCTGTATGAACTGAGCCTGGTCAAGTCGCGCGGCAACAACGCGATCAATGACGCGCGCGGGCGCATCCTCTACAATTTCTCCGGCAATTCCTGCGAGGGCTATACGTCCGAGTTCCGCCAGGTGTCCGAACTCGACAGCGGCGAGGGCAAGGTGACACTCTCCGACCTGCGCTCGACGTCCTGGGAGGATGCTGCCGGCAAGAGTTATCGATTCAAGATCGACACCCGCATGAACGACAGCGAGTCCGCACCGGTCGACGGCGTCGCCGAGCGGGTCGGCGACCACATCACCGTGAAGCTCACCGAGCCGGTGAAGAAGACCTTCGATCTCGACGGCAAGACCGTGTTCCCGACCGAACAGATCCAGGACATCATCGCTGCGGCCCGCGCGGGCAAGTCGGTGCTCGAACTGACCGTCTATGACGGCTCCGACAATGGCCAGAAGGTCTACAACACGCTGTCGGTGATCGGCCAACCGATCCCGGGCGACCACGCCCCGGCGTCACCCGATGCGTCGACCTCGAGCGACGTGATGAAGTCGATGACGCGCTGGCCGGTGACGGTGAGCTATTACGACCGCGACGCCAGGGCAAAGGACGGCGAACAGACGCCGGTCTATGCGATGTCGTTCGAGCTCTACGAAAACGGCGTCTCCCGGGCGCTCGTGCTCGACTACAACGATTTCGTGATCTCGGGCGCGATGGGCAAATTCGACGTCAAGGACTCCAAGCCCTGCAAGTGAGGGGACTGGTCCTCTCAACTGTCGTCCCGGGCAAGCGAGGCGCGACCCATAACCACAGGGTTGAGTTGTTAGGCGAGGCTGTGGCCCCAGCGAACTTCACCACCCACAGCGGTGGATGGGTCCCTGCTTTCGCAGGGGCGACAGCTGGAACGAGTGGACGAATTGCTCCATCGCTTCCTCTGGCCGGAACCGCCGGACCCGGATACGCTTCTCTCAAACACACACGTGTCAGGGAGGCACCATCATGAGCAAGCTCGAACATCTTCGCCCCAGCGGCCTTCACCACAATCCGGCATATTCCCACGTGGTCGCAACCTCGGGCGCGCGCACGATCTACATTTCGGGACAGGTGTCAGTCGACGAGGAAGGACGCGTGGTCGGTCCCGGTGATCTCGCCGCGCAGACGACGCAGGTGATGCACAACCTCGGTCTCGCGTTGAAGTCCGCCGGTGCCAGCTACGTCAACATCGTGAAGATCACGACCTTCGTCGTCGGCTACAGACCGGAACTCCGTCCCATCATCGGCAAGGCGCGCTCTGCGTTCTTTGAAGGCATGGAGCCGCCGGCGAGCACGCTGGTCGGGGTAACCGCGCTCGCCGCTCCGGAATGGTTGATCGAGATCGAGGCGGTTGCCGTCGTTTGATGTCCAACAGCCTTCATGCGCGCGCTTGACCCGCGCATCCATCTCTCTTCAGAGACTCTTCGAGGTAGATGGATGGCCGGCCCGTCTCCGCCAAGGCTTCGACGAGGCTGACGGTCTCAGGCACGCCGAAGCCCTTGGCGAAGGCGGCAAGCCCGGCCATGACGGCGCGGCGCCTACTCCTCCGCCGGCTTCTCCGGCCCATCGTAAGCAATGCCCCTGATCACGGCGGCATTGCCGAACTTCTTGCGCAGGCTGTCGATCGCGCGTTCGGCATGGGCGGAACGGCGGTCGAGCATGTCGGCATCATTGGCCTGCGCGCCGGGCCGTAGCGCGCTGACGCCGGTGCCCATCAGGCGGAAGGCGGTGCCGTCGATTTCCTTGGCCAGCATCTCGCGCGACACCGCAAAGATCTTGGCGGCGAGTTGAGTCGGGGTCTGGATCGATTGCGAGCGGGTGCGCTGACGGAAGTCCGCGGTCTTCAGCTTCAGCGTGATGGTGCAGCCGGAGAGATCGCTCGTCTTCAGCCGTGCCGAGACTTTCTCCGACAGTTTCCAGAGCAGCTTTTCCAGCGTCGCGAAATCGCGGATGTCGGTTTCGAACGTGGTTTCGCTCGAGATCGTCTTGGCGCCGCGATCGGCCACCACCGCGCGGTCGTCGATGCCGCGCGCCAGCCGCCACAGCCGGCGGCCTTCGCCGGCAAACTGCTTCATCAACTCGGTCTCATCGGCGCGCTGCAGGTCGGCGATGATGCGGAAGCCGCGCTGCACCAGTTTCTCCTGCGTCGCGGGCCCGACACCGTAGATGAAGCCGACCGGCTTGTCGGCGAGCATCGCGCGGGCTTCTTCCTGGTCGAGCGCGGCAAAACCGCGGGGCTTGTCGAGGTCGGAGGCGATCTTGGCCAGGAACTTGTTGCAGGACAGGCCGACCGACACCGTGATCCCGATGTTGCGCTCGACGTCGCGCGCGAACTTCGCGAGCACCTTGGCCGGGATCATGCCGTGGACCCGTTGCGTGCCCGACAGATCGAGGAAGGCCTCGTCGATCGACAGCGGCTCGACCAACGGTGTCAGCGCCTGCATGGCGTGGCGCACCTCGCGCCCGACCCGGACATATTTCGCCATGTTCGGCGGAATCACTGTCGCGCCCGGGCAGAGATCGAGCGCCTTGAACATCGGCATCGCCGAGCGGATACCGTAGGTACGGGCGATGTAGCAGGCGGCCGATACGACGCCGCGCTTGCCGCCGCCGATGATCACGGGCCGGTCGGCGATCTCAGGATTGTCGCGCTTTTCGACGGTCGCATAGAACGCGTCGCAATCGATGTGGGCCAGCGCCAGCGCGGGAAGGGTGCGATGGCGCACCAGCCGCGGCGAGCCGCAATGGCTGCATCGCTTCGCCTTGATGTCGAGATCGCCGAGGCAGTCTCGGCAGAAACTGAAGGGGCCGTCGAAAGCTGGCGCCGCCGCCGTCGTCACGGCACGTCGCGCTCCCACTTCGGGTCACCCAGCGCCTGATGGGCGGCGGCGATGTTGGTCGGATGCAGCTCCGAGGCCTTCGCAAAGGCTTTCACAGTGGCATCGTCGCGCATCACGAAATCGAGCACACTCGCGAGAAATTGAGGATTGGACGCGGCGTTGCGCAACGTCTCTGGCCCGATTCCCGTCTCGGCCAGAAACAACCCCAGCCGTTCAGGATCGCCGGCAATGAAGCTCAGCGCCTGAATCGCAACGATTTCAGCGACTTCCCGAGGGTTGTGAACAGGCTTTTTCAAAGCGTCGGTTTGCCTTTCCGTTAACTTATGGTCTCTATTGAGAGGCCCATCATGCCCGAGTCTTCCAAGCGTGTTCAAGCAACGGAAACCACGCTGCGGAAGTTGTACTGTGGGGTTAACGGGTTAGAGCGATTCTGGCGCTAGTTTGAATTCACATTTTCTACGTGCCCCAAGCGCGGTGCGTGATGCGCCGCAGGTGGGCCCGTTCTCTAGGTTTGGGAGGGACGGGATGGCCAAAACCGTCCTGATCGTCGAGGACAACGAGCTTAACATGAAGCTCTTTCGCGATCTGTTGGAAGCGCATGGCTATCAGACCTCGGGCACCAGCAATGGTTTCGAGGCACTTGATCTCGTCCGCAAGCTGCGTCCGGATCTCATCCTGATGGATATCCAGTTGCCCCAGGTGTCCGGCCTCGAAGTCACGCGCTGGATCAAGGACGATCCCGAGTTGCGCGCGATTCCGGTGGTCGCGGTTACCGCCTTTGCCATGAAGGGCGATGAAGAACGCATCCGCGAGGGCGGCTGCGAGGCCTATTTGTCCAAGCCGATCTCGGTCGGCAAATTCATTGAGACTGTCCGGCGCTTCATCGGATAGGGGAGTAGTGGTTCGATGTCCGCGCGTATCCTCGTCGTCGATGACGTTCCGGCGAACGTCAAGCTGCTGGAAGCCCGGCTGTCGGCCGAATATTTCGACGTGCTGACCGCCTCCAACGGCACCGAGGCGCTGGAAATCTGTTCGCGCGCCGAATGCGACATCATCCTGCTCGATGTCATGATGCCCGATATGGACGGCTTCGAGGTCTGCCGCCGCCTGAAGTCCAATCCGGAAACCCATTTCATTCCCGTCGTCATCGTCACCGCGCTGGACAGTCCCTCCGATCGGGTTCGTGGCCTCGAGGCCGGCGCCGACGATTTCCTGACCAAGCCGGTGTCCGACATCGTGCTGATCGCGCGGGTGCGCTCGCTGACGCGGCTGAAGATGATGACCGATGAGCTGCGCATGCGCGCCATCACTTCGCTCGAGATCGGCATGCAGGCGCCCGAGCGCAGCGCGATCGCCGACAAGGGGATGGGCGGCCGCATCCTGCTCGTCGACGACCGCCCGTCGTCCTATGAGAGGCTGGCGCCGATCCTGTCCGCCGAGCACACCGTCGATGTCGAGATCAATCCGTCGGAAGCGCTGTTCCATGCGGCCGAAGGCAATTATGATCTGCTGATCGTTTCGCTAAGTCTCGACAATTACGATGGCCTGCGCCTGTGCAGCCAGGCGCGCTCGCTGGAGCGCACCCGCCAGGTGCCGATCCTCGCGATCTCGGATGCCGACAACAACGCGCGGCTGATGCGCGGGCTCGAGATCGGCGTCAACGACTATCTGCTGCGCCCGGTCGACAAGAACGAGCTGCTGGCGCGCGCACGGACCCAGATCCGCCGCCGCCGCTACACCGACCATTTGCGCGACAATGTGCAGAACTCGATCGAAATGGCGATCACGGATGCGCTGACCGGGCTGCATAACCGCCGCTACATGGAAAGCCATCTCGGCACGCTGGCCGAGCAGGCCTCGATGCGCGGCAAGCCGTTGGCGCTGATGATCCTCGACATTGATTATTTCAAGGCGATCAACGACACCTACGGCCACGATGCCGGTGACGACGTGCTGCGCGAATTCGCCGTCCGGATTCGCAAATCGATCCGCGGCATCGACCTCGCCTGCCGCTATGGCGGCGAGGAATTCGTGATCGTGATGCCGGAGACTGACCTTCACGTCGCCGGCATGGTCGCCGAGCGGCTGCGCCGCTCGATCGCCGGCGAGACCTTCGCCGTCGAGAAGGGTGCCAAGCGAATCGAGGTCACGATCTCGATCGGCCTCACCACGCTTGAGCAAAAGGGCGAACCGGTCAACGACGTGCTGAAGCGCGCCGACACCGCGCTCTACCGCGCCAAGCACGACGGCCGCAACCGGGTAGTTTCGGCCGCGGCTTAACGCCCCCGCTTCACCGCGTCATACGCCATCCGCTTGAACTCGAACGAGAACGGATGGACGAATGCCATCTGACGCTGCGCCATCATCACGCCCGCGACGTTGGCTTTCGGCGAGATCCACCATTGCGTGCCCGCGACACCACCCCAATAGAGTTCACCGGCGGCATCGGGATGATCGATCGGCGAGGGGTTGAGGATCAATCCGCCGGCGAGGCCGAAAGCCTTGCCCGGCTGTTCGCCCATCATCGCAAAGCGAATCCACTGTCCCGGGGAGAGCTGGTTGGTCATCACCTGCGCCATCGTCTCGGGCTTGAGCAGCGTCGGCCCGCCCGGCAGCAGGCTGCGGATCAGCGCCACCATGTCGGGCATCGTCGACACCAGACCGCCGCCGCCGTTGAAGCGCGGCACCGGACGCAGATAGGCACCCGGATAGGGCGAGTTGTCGGTCCGCGTCAGCCCCGGCTTCATCGGGTCCATCAGATCGGCGCCGGCGTAATAGGCGACGAGCCTGTTGTAGTCCTTCTCGGGAACATAGAAGCCGGTGTCGACCATGCCGAGCGGATCGAGGATCCGCGCCTTGATGAAGGTGTCGAACGGTTGCCCGCTGACCACCTCGACCAGACGCGCGACCACGTCGATCGCCACCGAATATTCCCACGACGTTCCGGGGTGGTAGAGCAGCGGCAGATCAGCCAGTCCGTCGACCATGTCGGCGAGCGTCGTCAGCGGGTTGAGGATCTTGCGTTCGTTATAGCCCTGGAAGATCGGCGTGCCCGGATCGAACAGGCCGTAGCTGAGGCCCGCGCTGTGGCTCAGCAGATGGCGGATGGTGATCGAGCTTTTGGCAGGCTCGGTCTGATCAAGCGACGTCGCGCCTTTCAGCAAGACCTTCCGGTTGCCGAGTTGCGGAATGAATTTTTCGATAGGGTCGTCGAGCTTGAAGCGGCCTTCCTCGAACAGCAGAAGCGCCGCGCTGGAGGTGATCAGCTTGGTGTTGGAGAAGATGCGAAAGATGTGGTCGGTGCGCAATGGAATCTGTGCTTGCTTGTCGGCCCATCCGACGCAGCTGACGTCGACCAGTTCGCGGCCGACCATGACCGCGGACGAGATGCCGGACAGCAGATTGTTGTCGATATAGCGCTGCATGGCCGCGCGCGCCGGCGCGAAATCGTAGCCGGTGGCGGTCACCTTCAGATCTTCCATGGTCGCTCCTCGTTGAATGGCTGCTGTCGCGTGTGCCCGGCAATCTCGCCGCGCGGAATATCCGTCTGGTGACATCGTCGCGCGGTTAGCGCTAACAACCAAACGGGAGTGCGGGACGCAACCGAATTCAGCCGGCGCGCGTCTTCGGCGCGACCGCAGGCTTGTTTGCGGCACCTGACATGCCGACCTTCACCCCGGCATTGGCCAGCAACACCCGCGCAGCTTCCTTTGCTGCGCGCGCCATCGCGGGGTCGTCGCGCACCAAATCCTGCGCGATCGAGCCATCCACCAGCAGCACAAGCTGCGTCGCAAGCCCCTCGGCATCGGTGACGCCGAGCTGGTCCAGCAGATCGCGAAACCAGATGCGGCGGTTTTCCTTGAAGGCAACAGCGATGTCGCGAACCGCCCGGTCCTCTGGTCCGAGCTCGGCCACCGCGTTGACGAACGGGCAGCCGCGGAAGTCCTTGCTCGCGAAACGCCGCTCAAGCGAATCGAAGGTGGCAAGGATCTGGTCGGCCGGCGGCTTGCCGGAGGGATGCGGTTGCACGAAGCGGCGCTGGAGATAGGCTGATATCAGCGCGTCTTTCGACGGGAAGTGATTGTACAGCGTGCGCTTGCTGATCCCGATCTCCGCCGCGATGGTGTCGACGCCGATGGCGCGAATACCCTGCAGGTAGAACAGTCTGTCGGCGGTCTCGAGGATCCGCTCTTTCATGGTCTGTTTCGGAGGCGGGGAAGCCATGCGTCGGCCGTGATCCTCTTCGCTTGACAGGGCAGTCCGTCTATAGACTAATTACACAGGTCTGTGTAACTAAATGATACGGGAATCGCAGGCTGCGGCAGTCGTGCCGCGCCGAAACGGGAGAACAAGAACAATGCCCCTGTTGAAGGTCCTGCGTCCGACGCTTCCGATCCTGATCGGCGCCTCCATCATGCTCACGCTGAGCATGGGGCTGCGGCAGAGCCTCGGCATCTTCCTGCAGCCGCTGACCCATGACATCCACATCTCGGTGTCCGATTTCACGCTGGCGCTCGCCGTGCAGAACCTCGCCTGGGGCTTCCTGCAGCCGCTGGCCGGTGCGATGACGGTGCGCTACGGCTTCCGCCAGATCATGGTGGTTGGTGCGCTGTTCTACATTGCCGGCCTTGCAATGATGACGTCCGCGCACGGCATGATCAGTGTCATGATCGGCGCCGGCGTGTTGATCGGCACCTCGCTCGCCTGCACGGCGAATGCGATCGCGATGTCGGTTGCCGCGCGCGCGGTGCCCGCGACGGTGCGCTCGACGGTGCTTGGCATCGTCTCCGCTGCGGGCTCGCTCGGCGCGCTGGTGTCGGCGCCGATCGGCCAGATGCTCAATGAGGGATTCGGCTGGCGCGTCGGGCTCGGGGCCTTTGTCATCCTGTCGGTGTTCATGATCCCGGCCGCCTGGTACGCCGGCCGTGTCGACCAAATTCCGCTGCCGAAGCCGTCGGCCGATGACATCGGTAACGCGACTGCCGCAACCGCGGTGAAGACCGCGTTCGGCAACGCGTCGTTCGTGGTGATGACCTGCGCTTACATGGTCTGCGGCATGCAGCTTGTGTTCCTCACCACGCATCTGCCGTCGTATCTGGCGATCTGCGGCCTCGATCCGATGCTGAGCGCACAGACGCTCGGCATGATCGGCGGCTTCAACGTAATCGGCTCGCTGTTCTTCGGCTGGGCCGGCCAGCGCTGGAACAAGCTCGCGCTGCTCGGCGGCATCTACATCTTCCGCTCGCTGGCGCTCGGCTGGTACTTCATGCTGCCGGCGACGCCGGCCTCGACGCTGCTGTTCGGCGCCATCATGGGCTTCCTCTGGATGGGCGTCGGTCCGCTGGTCGCGGGCGCGGTCGCCGAAATGTTCGGGCTGCGCTGGCAGGCGATGATCCAGGGCCTCGCCTTCATGAGCCATCAAATCGGCAGCTTCCTCGGCGCCTATGGAGGAGGGCTGATCTACGACACGCTGGGCTCCTACACCATGGCCTGGCGTATTGGTGTCGCGCTCGGGCTGGCCGGCGGCATCATCCAGGTGGCGTTCGCGCTGATCCGGCCGTCGCAGCCGCCGCTGCTCAGGACTGCCTAGCGCCGATTCGATTGACCTGAATTCGCGGGGAGCGGCTGCCAAACGAAAGGGCGATAGAAATGGATGCCTATTTATCAGTCCGTCAACTGCTGAGAAAATAGGCTCGCAGCCGCCGCCCGTCCGCGCTGATTGACTGAAAATGACGTTAATTCAATATGTTGCCTTGGCATTACGGGTGGCATGATTCTTGATTGGATTTGATTAACAAATGGTGGCGGAAACCCATGCTGAGGTTTCCGACCGGGCGATGATGGGAAGAGCTGGCCAGCGATGAGGCTAGTCGACGCCAATCTCCGGCCATCCGAGCCCGGCGCCCTTGTTGCGTCGCCGAGCAACCGGCGCTTTGCGCCTCACGTCAGGCTTTATCCGGCCGCGATCCCTGCAGGTCCTTGCATCCAGGTCCTTGCATCGCGGCCTTCGAGACACCCGAAACCTGGACGGCCGGGCAACGCCTTGGCGTTTGCCCGTCGAGCGAGCTGTGCGCGCTCGTGCTGGAACGCGCGGCAAGGCGGCTGACCACTGACATTTCTTGTGACGGGAGGTAGACGATGGAATCAGTGACATACACGCGCCAAAGGCTCGTGAGTTTCGTGGTTGCTCTGCTGGGGATCGCGTTCCTCTTCGTCGTGTTCAGTAACCTTGCATTGGCCGACGACGCGGCGCCGCCGGTCTGTGGCGGCAAGATTCTCGAGAAGTGCACACCAAATTCCGGCGACACCGCGTGGATGCTGACATCCGTCGCGCTGGTGTTGATGATGACGGTGCCGGGCCTCGGCCTGTTTTACGGCGGCATGGTGCGCAAGAAGAACGTCGGCGACACCGTGATGACCAGTTTTGCCGTCACCTGCCTTGTCACGATCCTGTTCGCCGTCCTGACCTACAGTCTGGCATTTCGTGCCGGCACTCCGTTCATCGGAGGCCTCGACCGCATGTTCCTCAAGGACATCCTGAGCGACATCGGCAAGGGAGGAATAGGCAATCCCAATCCGCTCGCTGCGACAATTCCCGAGAGTGTGTACATCTGCTTCCAGATGACGTTCGCGATCATTACGCCGGCGTTGATTGCCGGTGCCTTCGCCGAGCGCATGAAATTCTCCGCTATGCTCTGGTTCATCGGCTTGTGGGCGATCTTCGTCTATGCGCCGATTGCACACTGGGTCTGGGGACCTGACGGAATCTTCTCTTCCGGCAACGACGCCGCCTATGTGAAAGTGCTCGATTTCGCCGGCGGCACGGTGGTGCACATCAACGCCGGCGTGGCCGGGCTCATGTGCGCCATCATGCTCGGCAAACGCAAGGAGACGGGGCCGGCCCACAATATGGTGCTGACCTTCATCGGCGCCTCGCTGCTGTGGGTCGGCTGGTTCGGCTTCAACGCCGGCTCTGCCGTTACGGCTGGGATGCAGGCCGGCATGGCCATGCTGGTGACGCAGATTGCCACTGCCGTCGCCGGCTTCACCTGGATGCTGGTGGAATGGGCGCTCAAGGGCAAGCCGACCGTCGTCGGTATCTGCTCGGGTGCGGTCGCCGGCCTTGTTGCGATCACGCCGGCTTCCGGTTTCGTCGGACCGATCGGCGCCTTTGCGATCGGAATTGCCGCGGGCGTCGCCTGCTACTGGGGATGTACCGGCCTGAAGCGCATGTTCAGCTATGACGATGCGCTGGATTGCTTCGGCGTGCACGCGCTCGGCGGGATCGTCGGCGCGCTGCTGACCGGGATATTTGCGGTCGAGCAATATGGCGGCACGGCCGGCCTTCTGGAGGGAAATCCCGGCCAGTTCGTGAACCAGTGCATCGGTGTTGCGACCGTGTTCGTCTATGATGCCGTCGTCAGCTTGATCATTCTGTTCGTGGTCAAGATGACCGTCGGCCTCCGCGTGGCGGAGGACATCGAGCGCGAGGGTCTCGACCTCGCGCTGCATGGTGAAGTCGTGCAGTAGCACTGGGGCGGCATTCCGCGAGGCCGGCGATCGCCGTCGGCCCCGCGGCTAAACCTGTTCGAGGTAGTCCCATGAACTGGTTCTATTGGCACACCGCGTGGTCGCTGTTTTTCAGCCTCGTTTGGTTCATGACCATCACGCACAATCCCGATGCGCGCATCGCGGATGCGCATCTGCGTGATGAGGCGTTCGGCGGCGGTTAGCTCCGGTAGTAGCGCCACATCCTGAGGAACGTCCGATGGATCTCATCGGGCGCGCGGTCGAACGGCTCGAGGTTGATGCGCACCACGCCACGGTGGTCCATGCGCCACGGCAGCCGCATGAGCAGGCGATAGGCCGGCCGCTTGCGCCAGTCGGCAACCAGCGCGCTGCCGAGAGGTCCGTTGAGCGCGATCTGCAGCTCGTGGACGGTCATCGCTCGCTCGGCGATCTCTACGAGATCGATGCGTTCGACGGCGCGCCACCGGATCAGCCCGAAGGCCTGGATGAAGATGCCGTATTGATTGGCGCCGATGGTCGGACGGCCAGCCTCCAGCAACGGGATGTTGTAGTAGGTGAAACCGGCCGCCGCCGCGGCAAGCGCGAGCCAATAAAGGGCGCCCGTGATCCAGCTGGCCGTGACGAAGATCGCGGCCAGCGCCGCCGTCACGTAGACGGGGAAGTAGATGTCCTCGCGCCCGTAGGCGACCGAATAGCCGCCGACGTGGCCTTCCTGCAAGGTTGCGCTCATGTGAACCCTACGCCCGGGCTTGTCCGGGAAGCATAAGGGATGACGCCCGGCTGCAAAACAAAAACGGGGCCGCGAGGGCCCCGTTTGATATCAACGTCCAGCGATCTTACTTGATCTTGGATTCCTTGAACTCGACGTGCTTGCGCGCCACCGGATCGTACTTCTTCTTGACCAGCTTGTCGGTCATGGTGCGTGAATTCTTCTTGGCGACGTAATAGAAGCCGGTGTCGGCCGTCGACACGAGCTTGACCTTGATGGTGACCGCTTTGGCCATGTGTAAACCTCGGAAACAGGGGATATCGGGAGCCGGCCAAATCGGCCCGCGTTGGCCGGGAAACTAGCCACAAACCGCCCAAAGTCAAGGATTTCCGGGGCGAAAGCGGTTCAATTCGGGCCGATTAACCCTCGAAGAACCGGTTCTTCGGCCGCGGCAGCCCCAAATTCTCGCGCAAGGTCCGCCCCTCGTATTCGGTGCGGAAAATCCCGCGCCGCTGCAGTTCCGGCACCACCTTGTCGACGAACTCGAACAGCCCCTGCGGCAGATAGGGGAACATGATGTTGAAGCCGTCGCTGCCGCGGCCCGTCAGCCATTCCTCCATCTGGTCGGCGATGGTTTGCGGCGTGCCGACAAAAGCGAGCCCGCCATAGCCGCCGACACGCTGCGCGAGCTGGCGCACGGTGAGCTTGTCGCGCGCGGCAACGTCGACCATGCGCTGGCGCCCGCTTTTGCTCGCGTTGGTTTCCGGGATCGGCGGCAATTGCCCGTCGGGATCAAAGCCGGAGGCATCGGTGCCCAGGATCACCGAGAGCGAGGCGATCGCGCTCTCATAGTGCACGCGGCTGTCGAGCAGCGCGCGTTTCTCCTTGGCTTCCTCGACGCTGTCGCCGACCACGACGAAGGCGCCGGGCAGGATCTTCAGATGCTCGGGATCGCGCCCGACCTTCTCCATGCGGCCCTTGATGTCGGCATAAAGCTTCTGTCCATCGGCAAGGCTGCCGCCGCCGGTGAAGACCGCCTCCGCCGTCTCGGCCGCAAGCTGCCTGCCGTCCTCGGACGCGCCGGCTTGCACGATCACAGGCCAGCCTTGCACGGGACGGGCGATGTTGAGCGGACCGCGCACCGAGAGATATTTGCCCTTGTGATCGAGCACATGCATCCTCGAGGGATCGAAGAACAGCCCGGACTCGACGTCGCGCACGAAGGCGTCGTCGGCGAAGGAATCCCACAGCCCGGTGACGACGTCATAGAATTCGCGGGCGCGCTTGTAGCGCTCGGCATGCTCCATGTGATCGTCGAGGCCGAAATTCAACGCCGCATCGGGATTGGACGTCGTGACGATATTCCAGCCGGCGCGGCCGCCCGAGATGTGGTCCAGCGAGGCAAAGCGGCGGGCGACATGATAGGGCTCATCGAAGGTGGTCGAGCCGGTCGCGATCAGGCCGATATGCTCGGTGACGGAAGAGAGCGCCGACAACAGCGTGAACGGCTCGAACGATGTCACGGTGTGGCTGCGCTTCAGCGCATTGACCGGCATGTTGAGCACGGCCAGATGGTCGGCCATGAAGAAAGCGTCGAACTTGCCGGCTTCCAGCTTGCGGATCAGCGCCTTGATATGGGCGAAGTTGAAATTGGCGTCAGGCCACGACCCGGGATAGCGCCAAGCGCCGGTGTGGATGCTGACCGGCCGCATGAACGCGCCGAGCTTCAGTTGACGCTTCGCCATTGGCCCCGTTCCGTCGTTGATACCGTTAGCTGAACAGATAGGGAGGCGGTTCGCGGCGCGCCATCGGGAAGATTATTTTGTTTTTGGTCGATCTCTCGACATCGTCATTCCCCGGTGCGCAATTGCGCACCGGGGAATGACGAACCAACTCTCACGCCCCCAACACATCCTTCTGCATCTTGCCGCCGTAGAAATGGAAGAACGGCACGGCTGCGTCGTGGCGGAGTGGGCCGGTGGCGAGACGGCGGTCGAGCTCGGCGAGCACATTCTTGGTCATGGCGTGCGCATCGGCGAGCGGCTCGGAGCCGATCTCGACCCACACCAGATCGACCAGCTCGGCGTCGGCATGCACAACGCCCTCGACGCGATGCGCGATGGTCGAGGCATCGGCGGTGAAGAAGCGGGTGTCGAAGCGGCGGACGCGGCCGGGCGGGGTGATCGCGCGCGCGATCAGGAACAGGCCGGAAGGATCGGGCAGCAGGCCGGCATCGGCGAACGGAGCCCAGGGGCCGTCGAGCTTGGTTGGTCTCTCGATCTTGCGGCCGAGGCAGAGACCGGTCTCCTCGCAGGCCTCGCGGATTGCGGCATTGGCGAGCGCACGCGCGCGGCCAGGGGTGATCTTCGGGCTGCCCTTCAGGAGATTGGCTTCGAGCTCGGGTGTGATCGATGCGGCGACCGGCACGCGGTTGTCGGCCTTGTCGACGCGGCCGCCGGGGAAGACGTACTTGCCCGGCATGAACACCACCTTGTCGTGGCGCTTGCCGACCAGCACTTTCGGCTTCGCACCGGAGCGGTCGATCAGAATCAGCGTCGCTGCATCCTTCGGCCGGAAGTACGGATGATGATCGGCTTCTTTTTCCCCTTGGTGGACGGGAGCGGCAGTCTCAGTCATTTCATCCCTTTCGGCTCTTCTTGTCGCCCGGTTTAGCTAGACCGGCGGGATGTCGCTAGGGGCATTTTCGTCAAAGCCGCCCATGCGCAATGCCCATTGCAGTCCGATCACGGCGCCTTTCACCGGCTGCAGCAGCGCGAGCGATGCGAAGAAGGTGAAGGGCAAATAGATCGAGAGCTGCAGCCACACCGGCGGCGAATAATCGGTCTCGATCCACAGCGCCGTCGGTACCACGATATGACCGACGATGATGATGACGAGGTAGGCGGGCAGGTCGTCGGCCCGATGCGGCGTGAAATCGAGGTCGCAGACCGGGCAGTGGCCGTCGCATTTGAGGAACGCGCGGAACAGTCTGCCTTGACCGCAGCGCGGGCAGCGGCCGCGGAAGCCGCGCTTGATCGCGGTCCACACGTCTCGCTTTTCCGGTTGCGCTGTGTCGCGGGTCCAGACAACGGTCGGCGGGTTCACCGTTTCCATCATTTGCCTCGTTTGGATTTGCCGGACTTTTGCTTCGCCGGCTTGCGGCCCTTCTTGTTGCTATGCGCTTTCTTTTCCGGATGCGGCTTGGCGGATCCCCCGGTAAATTCCTTGGCAAATCCTTTGGCAGGTCCCGTGACACGCCGCTCGGACCTTGCGCCATCGCGTCCGCGTCTTCCGCCACGCGGAATGGCCTGACCTTCGGATAATAGCTCAAACCGCAGCGCGCCGGCTACGGGCGCGGCCTCGACCAGACGCACGTCGACGACGTCGCCGAGCCGGTACATGACGCCGCTGCGCGAGCCGATCAGCGCATGGCGGGTTTCGTCATAGTTGAAATATTCGCTCCCGATGGTGCGGATCGGGATCAGTCCGTCGGCGCCGGTATCATCGAGCTTCACGAACAGGCCGGCGCGGGTCACGCCGGAGATGCGACCCTGGAACGACGCGCCGATGCGGTCGGCCAGGAAATGCGCGATCAACCGATCGGAGGTCTCGCGTTCCGCCTTCATGGCGCGGCGCTCGGTGACGGATATTTGCGCCGCAATCTCGGCAAGGGTCTCCACGGATTCGTCCGGTGGCAGCGCGCCTTCGCCGAGGCCCAAGGCACGGATCAGCGCGCGATGCACGATCAGATCGGCGTAGCGGCGGATCGGCGAGGTGAAATGCGCGTAGCGGCGCAGGTTCAAGCCGAAATGGCCGTAGTTCTCGGCGGAATATTCGGCTTGCGCCTGCGAGCGCAGCACCACCTCGTTGACCAGCGGCTCGTAGTCCTCGCCCGAGACCTGCGCCAGCACGCGATTGAACTGCGCGGGCCGCAGCGCGCCCGATTTGGTGAAGGGCAGATCGAGCGTTTTCAAAAATTCCTGGAGATTGTGGACCTTCTCCTGGCTCGGCTCGTCGTGCACGCGGTAGATCAGCGGGAGATTCTTCTTCTCCAGCATTTCGGCCGCGGCGACGTTGGCGAGGATCATGAACTCCTCGATCAGCCGGTGCGCATCAAGCCGCTGCGGCACCACCACGCGATCGACGGTGCCGTCGGGCTTCAGCAGGATCTTGCGCTCGGGCAGATCGAGATCGAGCGGGTCGCGCTCGTTGCGTGCGAGCTTGACCAGCTCGTAGGCCGTCCAAAGTGGTTTCAGGATCGGATCGAGCAGGGGACCGGTGGTGTCATCGGGCCTGCCGTCGATCGCGGCCTGCGCCTGCGCGTAGCTGAGTTTCGCAGCCGAGCGCATCAGCACTCGATGGAAGGTATGCGAGCGCTTGCGGCCGTCGGCCCCGATGACCATGCGCACCGCGAGCGCGCCGCGCGGCTCGCCGGGCACCAGCGAGCACAGATTGTTGGAGATGCGCTCCGGCAGCATCGGCACGACGCGATCGGGGAAATAGACCGAGTTGCCGCGCAGGAGCGCGTCGCGGTCGAGCGCCGAGCCCGGCCGCACATAGAAGGCGACATCGGCGATCGCGACATGGACGATATAGCCGCCCTTGTTGTTCGGATCGCCGTCCACCTCCGCATGCACGGCGTCGTCATGATCCTTGGCGTCGGGCGGATCGATGGTGACGAGCGGCACGTCGCGCCAATCCTCGCGGCCTTGCAGCGTTGCGGGTTCTGCCTCTTCGGACTCGCTGATAGCTGCGGGTGAGAACACCTGCGGAATGTCGTGGGCGTGAATCGCGATCAGGCTGATCGCCTTCTCGCTCGACAGCGAGCCGAGGCGATCCTTGACGCGGCCGGAGCCAAGCCCGTAGCCGCGGCTGCGCACCAGGTCGACGCTGACGAGATCGCCATCCTCCGCGCCGCCGGTATCTGATGTGGCGATGTTGAGTTCGCGGCCGGCCTGTTTCTTGTCGACCGGGATCAGCCGTCCGCTGCCGTCAGGGTTGCGGCGGAAGATGCCGAGAATGCGGCTGCGGGCGTGGTCGATGACCTTGATGACGCGGCCGCGATAGGGCGTACCGTCGCTTTCGTCCGATACATCGACCCGCAACAGCGCGCGGTCGCCCACCCCGGCTGCGGTGCCGGGCTTCGGGCGCCGCGGCGTCTCGATGCGGATCTTGGGCGCGGGGCCGCTGTCTTCGGTGTCCCACTCGGCGGGGGTGGCAATCAATTCGCCGTCGCTGTCGCGGCCGGTGATGTCGGCAAGCACGGTCGGGGGCAGTGCGGCCGGCTGGAGGATATTGCGGCCGCGTTTGGCGACCGTGCCGTCGTCGGCGAGCTCGCGCAGAATCTTCTTCAGCTCGGCGCGGTCGGCGTTCTTCAGGCCGAACTCGCGGGCGATCTCGCGGGTGCCGACCTTGCCTGGATTGGCGCGGATGAATGCGACGATGGCGTCCCGGGCCGGAAAGCCATGGTCGTGTTTTGGTTTCACTTATCCTCTTGCCTTGCCGGCGCTCTTCTTCGCGGGTGCTTTGGTTGGTGCCGCAGGCTTCGCGGCTGAGGTCTTGGCGGCTGACGGGACCGGCGCGCGCGCTTTGCTGACCGCGTCCGATTTCGGCTTTGCGGCGGCTTTCTTCGCCGCGGCCTTCTTGGCGGGCTTGGCCCCGGCGTCGCCATCAGCCTTTGCAGCAGCGGCTTTCGCCGGCTTCGCGGCTTTCGCCTTCTTGACCTTCTTGCCGCCGCCCTTGGCAGCGCGCTCGTCGATCAGCGCGATCGCGTCGGCAAGTGTCATCTCGTCGGGCGTCTTGTCGCTCGGGATCGTCGCATTGACGCCTCCAGCGGTGACGTAAGCGCCGTAGCGGCCGTTCTTCAGCGCGACCGCGCCGAGCGAGGGGTGATCGCCGAGCGGCTTGCCGGGATCGGCACCGAAGCGGCGGCCGCTCGGCCCCTTGGCCACCTTCTCCGCGATCAGCGTCACCGCGCGGTTCAGCCCGATGTCGAACACCTCGTCGCCGGCCTCGAGGCTGGCATAGGTCTTCTCATGCTTGACGAACGGCCCGAAGCGGCCGAGGCCCGCGATGATCGGCTCGCCGGTCTCCGGGTGCTTGCCGATCTCGCGCGGCAGCGACAACAGCTTGAGCGCAAGCTCGAGGTCGACATCGCCGGGCGAGGTGCCCTTCGGAATGCCCGCGCGCTTCGGCTTCTCGCCCTCTGCGTAATCCTTCTGCTCGCCGAGCTGGATGTAAGGACCGAAGCGGCCGGCCTTGACCACGACATCGAACCCGGTGTCGGGATCCTTGCCGAGGATGCGGTCGGCGCTCTCGGCGTTGTCGGCGGCGAGCGGACGGGTGTAACGGCATTCCGGATAGTTCGAGCAGCCGACGAAGGCGCCGAACTTGCCGGCCTTCAAATTGAGCCGGCCGGTGCCGCAGGTCGGGCACTGCCTGATATCGCCGCCATCCGCGCGCGGCGGATAGATGTGCGGACCCAGCATCGCGTCGAGCGCGTCAAGCACTTCGGAGACCCTGAGGTCCTTGATGTCGTTCACGGCACCGATGAAGCCGGTCCAGAAATCCTTCAGCACCTGCTGCCAGGCAATCTCGTTGTTGGAGACGCGGTCGAGCTGCTCCTCGAGATCGGCGGTGAAGTCATACTCGACATAGCGCGAAAAGAAGTTCTCCAGGAACGCGACCACGACGCGGCCCTTGTCCTCGCCATGCAGCCGCTTCTTCTCCAGCTTGACGTAGCCGCGGTCCTTCAGGACCTGCAGGATCGAGGCGTAGGTCGAGGGACGGCCGATGCCGAGCTCTTCCATCCGCTTCACCAGCGAGGCTTCCGAGAAGCGCGGCGGCGGCTCAGTGAAATGCTGGGTGACGGCGAGGCTCTGGCGCTTCACGGTTTCGCCTTCGCTCATCGCGGGCAGGCGGCGTGAATCCTCGTCCTCCTCGTCGTCGCGGCTCTCTTGATAGAGCGCGAGGAAGCCGTCGAACTTGATGACCTGACCCGAGGCGCGCAGCTCCAGTGTGCGGGAGCCTGCCTTGGCCTCGATATCGACGGTGGTGCGCTCGAGCTCCGCCGATTCCATCTGGCTTGCGATGGTGCGCTTCCAGATCAGCTCATACAGCCGCGCCTGGTCGGCATCGAGCCGGCGGCCGATCGAAGCGGGCCGGCGCGACAGATCGGTCGGGCGGATCGCTTCGTGCGCTTCCTGGGCGTTCTTGGCCTTGGCCTGGTACTGGCGCGGCGCATCCGGCACATAGGCGTTGCCGTAATCCTCGCCGATCACCTTGCGCGCCTGGGTGATGGCCGACGGATCGATCTGCACGCCGTCGGTTCGCATATAGGTGATGAGACCGGTGGTCTCGCCGCCGATATCGATGCCCTCATAAAGACGCTGCGCGACGCGCATGGTGTGCGCCGGTGCGAAGCCGAGCTTGCGGCTGGCTTCCTGCTGCAGCGTCGAGGTGGTGAATGGCGCTTGCGGATTGCGCCGCGCCGGCTTGGCCTCGACGGTCGCGATCTTGAAGAGGGCGGCCTCGATCGCCTTTTTGAGATCCTCGGCTTCCGCGCCGGTGCCGATGTCGAGCCGCTGAATCTTCTTGCCGTCGGCGCCGACGAGACGCGCCTCAAACACGTCGCCGCGCGGCGTCAGCAGGGTGGCAACCAGCGACCAGTATTCGCGGGGGACGAACTTCTCGATCTCCAGCTCGCGGTCGCAGACCAGCCGCAGCGCGACCGACTGCACGCGGCCGGCCGAGCGCGCGCCGGGCAGCTTGCGCCACAGCACGGGGGACAGCGTGAAGCCGACCAGATAGTCCAGCGCGCGGCGCGCCATATAGGCGTCGACCAGCGCACCGTCGATCTGGCGCGGCGCCTTCATGGCGTCCGTGACCGCTTGCTTGGTGATGGCGTTGAACACCACGCGCTCGACCTTCTGGTCCTTCAGCGCGCGCTTCTCCTTCATCACCTCCAGCACATGCCAGGAGATCGCCTCGCCCTCGCGATCGGGGTCGGTTGCGAGAATCAGACGGTCGGCGCCCTTCAGCGCCTTCGCGATGTCGTTGAGCCGGCCGGCGGCCTTGTCGTCGATCTCCCAAATCATCTGAAAATTGGCGTCCGGATCGACCGATCCGTTCTTGGCCGGGAGGTCGCGAACATGGCCGAACGACGCCAGCACCTCGTAGGAGGCGCCCAGATATTTGTTGATCGTCTTGGCCTTGGCCGGCGACTCCACAATGACGATATTCATGTCATTCCAATGGTTTATGGGAAAACTTGAAGGCGGGTTCCGCTAAACTCGCGCCCCGCCATGTCGGGGCGAACATGGGTGCTGGGGCGGCCCCTGTCAAATCGGCAGATATTGAAAGAGCGGGTTTGGGCGGGAAAATCCTATCCCCAGAGTTGAAAAATACGTCCTAGAGTTGCGGCCGGAAACGGCGTATCTCTCTTTATACTGGTGGATGGGAAGTAGCCTTTTTGAGCAGAACAGAAGGCGGCCGGAAGCGCAAAGCATTCGGCCGGCGTCGATCGGCGGACGACGATACAGGTGGGGAGGGCGGCCCGGATGACGCCCTGGTCCTGATCGCGGCAGCCGTGACCGAACTCGCCAGACTGGCCCAGCGCCACAAATTCGAAATTCTCGACCATCTGCGCGCGATGGCCCGGCTGGAAGCCGACGAGCAATTGCGCGTGCGGAGCCGGCGCAGGCTGTCGTGAGGTCAGTGTCATCGCCCGCGAAAGCGGGCGATCCAGTATTCCAGAGGCAGTTGTGATTGAGCGGAGGGGCCGCGGCGTACTGGATCGCCCGCTTTCGCGGGCGATGACAGCGGTGGGTGTGGTTGCGCGTTCTCGCGACATGATTTGTCCGAGCTTTGCATTTCGTTTGCCCTCTCGCTTGATAGAGGGCGCAGGGAAAGCCGGGTGCCGATCGCACCCATGGGCCCGGTGCAACAGAAAGCACCGGGGTAGGACCACAGGTGTAACCGGGAACGCCGGCTTTCCCTGCGCGATGGTGTTACGGTTTCCTTCGTGCTCTCCCCGGTGAGCGCTTTGTTGCCACCGTCGCCCCTGAGAAGCGTCAGCTTCTCACGGACTTTCTGCCTGCATTGCAGCGTCAGGACCACACGACTTCGCCGTCCGCTTCATGCGCACTCGTCTGTTGCGCACTCGGCGTCCACCGCATCCCACCGCGCGTTCGTGACGTGCGCTCGCCCCTCAATCGGGTGGGACGGGCAAATTCATACACTAGTTTTTGCTTCAGATAAACCGAAATATTTTTAAGCAGAGGGCTTGCGCCGTCGGGCAAATCAGTGATTGGCGCCGTTCGGGTCGAGAGTAACGCTATGCGGTCACGCGTTGGCGCTTCGCGGGCCGCGGCTTCAGCGTGGTCCCGGCGGCGTCAAGCACGCGGCCGTCCTGTGAATAGAGCATAAGCTTCTTCACCGGCTTGCCGGTGTTGCGGTCGACCAGGATCGTTGCAATCTCGTCCGGATGCTCGTCGAACTCCTCGGTCCACTGCCGGAGCGCGACCAGGATCGGGAAGATGCCGCGCCCCTTCGGCGTCAGCGCATATTCCTGATAGGCGCTGCCGTCAGAGGCGGGGACCATCTTCAGAATGCCGCGCTCGACCAGTGTGCGCAGCCTGCTCGCGAGGATGTTTTTCGCAAGGCCGAGGCTCGCCTGGAATTCGCCGAAGCGGCGCCGGCCAAGGCTCGCGTCGCGGATGATCAGGAGCGACCACCAGTCGCCGAACACATCGAGTGCTCGCGCCACCGGACAGCCGTCGCCTGCAAGGCTGGTTCGTTTCACCGCCACGTCTCCCGAAAGATGCGCCATCACGGCTTTGTGTGGTTGCAATATTAAACTGCATACTCTAGCTAGGCAATCAGGTTTAATAATGCAACTGAATTGGAGGCGGACATGAGACTGGCGAACAAGACGGCGTTGATCACCGGCGGCAACAGCGGCATTGGGGTTGCGACCGCGAAACTGTTCGCGGCCGAGGGCGCGAAAGTCGTCATCACCGGTCGCAACAAGGAGACACTGGCGGCGGCGGCCAAGGAACTCGGGCCGAACGGGTTTGCGATCGTGGCCGACGCCACCGACGTCGCGGCGCTGGAGGCCGCGGTGAAGCAGGGTGCGGAAAAATTCGGCAAATTCGACATCGTGTTCGCCAACGCCGGCATCCCCGGCCATACGCCGCTCGGCGGCACCACGCTCGCGGCGTTCGAGAACGTGATCCGGACCAATCTCACCGGCGTTTTCTTCACCGTGCAGGCGGCGGTGCCCTATCTCAACGACGGCGCGTCGATCATCCTCAACGGTTCGGTGATCTCGGTGCTCGGCAATCCCGGCTATGCGGCCTATGCGGCGAGCAAGGCCGGCGTGCGCGCGATGGCGCGAGTGATGGCGTCGGAACTGTCGCCGCGCGGCATCCGCGTCAACGTGGTGGCGCCGGGCGCGGTGCGTACCCCGATCTGGGGCGTCGCCACCGCGACGCCGGAAGCCGAGAAGATCTTCGAGGCGCGGATCGCCAAGACGACGCCACTCGGACGTCTTGGTGAACCGGATCATATTTCGAAGACGGTGCTGTTCCTGGCCTCGGACGATTCAGCCCATGTGCAGGGGCAGGAACTGTTCGTCGACGGCGGCGCGACGGCATCGCCTGCGGGCGCGCCGATCTATCGCGGCTGAATCATTTCCGATTGTTCGAGCGGACCGGCGTGACTGATGTCACGCCGGTCGAATTATTTTCGGATGTTTTCTTGAACGCCACAAAAACGCGTTGAACCTTGGTCTAGGTTGATGGGACTCCCCATAGGGCGGGGATTTTTTCACTACGGATTCATTTGGAGTGCCATCATGCTCAAAGCAATTGCGCCCAAGGCTACCCGCATGCCGGCGTCGGTTCCGGTTTCATCCGAGTCATCGGCCGCCGAAAATTCAGACACGTCGCAACTCGTGACGGTCGCGCTGTTTTCGGGCATCGGTCTGCTGATCTCGCTTGTCGCTGTGATTTACGGAGTCCAGGGCGCCTGGTTCTGAGGTACTGACCTGAACGAATACGCCGCGACCTGAACAAATCCCCCACCGTCGCCGAAGCGACGGCGGGCCATTTTTGGTATCAGGCGGCGTTCAGGCTGCCTGCGGCCTGCAACGCGCTGGCGACGGCCTTTTCGCGATGCTCTGGGCCGACCTGGATGCCATCGGCCGAGATGAATTCAAGGTTCTTCACCCCGATGAAGCCGAATACCCCGCGCAGATAGGTTTCGAGATGCTCGAGCGCGGCCATCGGCGTGCCGGCGCCGTAGAAGCCGCCGCGCGAGATCGCGACGATGACGCGCTTGTTGCCTGCCAGCCCTTCGACGCCGGCCGCGCTGTATTTGAAGGTCTTGCCGGCGACGAGGATGCGGTCGATCCAGGCCTTGAGCTGGCTCGGAATCGTAAAATTGTACATGGGGGCGCCGATCACGACGATGTCGGCGCCCAGAAACTCCTCCAGCACGGTCTGCCCCGCGGCGATGTCGTCGCGCAACGAGGGCTCCGGAGTGGCGCCCTGGCCGGCGGCCAGGTGCAGGCCGGTGAGGTGGCCAAGCGGGGCCACGGAGAGGTCGCGATAGGTCACGGCGAGGCCAGGATTGGCCTGACGCAGCCGGTCAACGGCGGCGGCGGAGACCTGGCGGCTGACGGAGTGAGGGCCGAGGACGCTGGAATCGAGATGCAGGAGTTTCATGGCAGGTTCCACCTTTGGTATGGATTTGTAACTGGCGCTATATGAGTGACTGTCTTAAATCTCTGCAAGAACGCACATTTTTGAAACCTGAGCACAGCCATGAGACCCGAGAACATCCGTGTGCCTGCCCTGCCGCCGCCCCCGCCCGGCGGCGACCACAGCGATTGCCGCGCGGTCGCCAGTGTGCTCGCGCGGATCGGCGACAAATGGAGCGTGTTCGTGATCATGATGCTGATCGACGGGCCGCTGCGCTTCAATGAGCTGAAGCGCACCATCGCCGGCATCTCGCAGCGGATGCTGACGCTCACCTTGCGCGGGCTGGAGCGCGACGGCCTCGTGACGCGGACGGTATTCCCGACCATTCCGCCGCGGGTCGACTATGAGCTGACCGATCTTGGACGAGGGTTGGCCGAACCGGTGAAGGCGCTCGGCCAATGGGCGTTCGCGCATCTGCCGGAGATCCAGGGCGCGCGCACCCGGTTCGACGGGCGGAACGGGGAGTAATTGTGCGCTCGGCTCTTTCCGCGTCATTGCGAGGAGCGATAGCGACGAAGCAATCCATGTCTGCGCCTGCGGTGCGATGGATTGCTTCGCTTCGCTCGCAATGACGGGGGAAACGATTACGTGCTAAATCGCACAGCGCTAAATCATCGACACCAATCCGCCGCCGTGACGCTCGAGCTTGCCGGCGAGTTCGAGCTCCAGCAGGACCGTGCGCGCGACCGCGGGCGATACATCCGGATCAGATCGTCGAGGCTGATCGGGGTCGGGCCGAGCAGATCGATGATGCGGGTGCGATCGGAGGCTGCGGTTGAAAAATCCAGCGGCTCGCCGTCCTCGCGTGCGCCAAGTATGATCGGCCGCTCCATGATCGGCGTGACCGCGTTGACGACATCGGCGGCTTCGGTGACCAGCGTCGCGCCCTGCTTGATCAGACCGTTGGTGCCGGCGGCGCGCGGATCGATCGGCGAGCCCGGCACCGCGAACACCTCGCGGCCTTGTTCGGCCGCCATGATCAGCGAGCCCGAGCGATGTGCGGCCTCGACGATGACCACACCGAGCGAAGCACCCGAGATCAGCCGGTTGCGGCGGGGGAAGTCGCGCGCCCGCGGCACATGGCCGAGCGGCATTTCGGAGATCGCAGCACCATGCTCCAGCAGTGCGGCCAGCAGGTCCGTATGCTCGGGCGGATAGATCCTGTCGTGGCCGCCGGCCAGCACTGCGACCGTGCTGCTCGCGACGGTGGCGCGATGTGCCGCCTGGTCGATGCCGCGGGCCAAGCCCGAGATCACGACAAAGCCGGCGTCGCCGAGATCTCGCGCGAGGGTGCCTGCAAATTTCAGCCCGGCGCCGGAGGCGTTGCGGGAGCCCACGATCGCGATGATCGGTCGCGTCAGGGTGTCGAGCAGGCCGCGGACGCCGAGCAGCGGCGGCGCGTCATCGATGGTGGCGAGGCGTGGCGGATAATGAGCTTCATCAGGCGCGACGAGATCGACGCCGATCTTTTCGCAGGCGGCGAGCTCCGCGGCCGCGTCGGCCGCGCTGCAGATGCGCCCCGGTCCCGATGCGCCGCCGCGGCGCGCAAGATCGGGCAGCCGCTCCAGCGCGCTGGCCGCATCGCCGAAATGGCGGAGCAGAGATGCAAAAGTGCGCGGGCCCGGTATTATGGCGCAAACGCCACCGGCATCAGGAAAACGAGCAGCGCGGCGCTAAGGATGGCAACGCCAAGACAGATGCGCGCGGCGACTGAATACGGAGCGGGATGGGGCTGTTCGATCATGACACTTCCCCCTGTGATGCGGGGAAAAAGTGTGCGCCCGGATTTGATGGAACGCGAGTGTTATTTTGACGCGGATCAAAGCGTCTTGGTGAAGCCTAGGAATGCAAGAATATAAGCAGCGCAATTCCGACCAGACACGTAAGCCACGCGAACCAAATCGCCATGACCCAATCAGATTGCCGTCTCAGATGCCGAGAGTTCATGAAGCGCTCTCCGCGTAAACTTGAATCAATATGAAGCGGTAAATCCTACCATAAACGCTTGATTCGCTTAGGAGACAGTTACTCCGTCAGCGGGTGCGCAAGTACCGGATTATTAAATCTCCTCCAGCACCACCTGCTCAAGCTCAAGCGCTGCAACGCACGCAAGAAAGAAGATCGCCGTAAACGATCCTCGTTTCAGCTTCATGGTGATGCCCGCCTCGGTCTCTTCTTTGAGGCCGTGCTTCTTCAGCCGCTTCACCAACTCAGCATAGGTGACATTCGCCTTCTTCATTTCCGCCTTGAGGAAGTCGCTGGCACGTCGGCCCCATTCCTCTTCCGCCTTGGGTAGGACCATGGCATCTCCTATCGATTCCGTTAGCTAACAAATATGATAGACCGGGCTTGACTTCCGGTCAAACGGTTCATATCCGTTAGCTAACACATTCGATAGGATGCGGCAATGCGCGGCAGACCGACGAAAGACCCTCCAGCCCATCGGCGGGGGCGTACCAACTTTCAACCTGAACAAAATCTCCATAAGCTATCCCGCCACGCTGCTTGAATGGCATATGGTCAGGCACGTAACCTAGCGCAGCTTCAGCCCAAAGGACTGAAATAGCGATCCAAATTGCCCCTTGTAGCCCGCGCATCGTTCATTCCTTTCTGAATGAACGGCATCAGGTGCGAACGGACAGGCCGTTAGGCCGGTGGCGTTTGCGCCATAATACCGCGCGGGCCGACATTGTCGGAGCGGATCAGCCTGAGACGGTTGAGCCGTTCGGCGTCGGAGAGCTTGTGCGGGAGGTCGTGCATGCGGGATGCAGCTTCGCCCAAGAGGGGATTGTGATCAACGGGCGCATTGGCACATCCGGCCCGACGCGCTAGGTACAGCCGACAGCAGCAGGATGCAGCGCCCATGATGTCCCTTGCCGACTTCCAGCAGCGTATCGAACAGGGTGCGCTTTCGCCCAATGCGGCTATCGCGCAGGCGCTGGAAGCGATCCGGGTGCAGGACGGGACGATCGGTGCCTTTGTCCGCCATGATCAAAGAGCGCGTGCGCAATCGTCCGGGCCGTTGCGCGGCATTGCGGTCGGCATCAAGGACATCATCGACACGGCTGATTTCCCGACCGAGATGGGCGCGGTGCTTTACCGCGGGCATCAGCCGCGGGCCGATGCGCCGGTCGTGATGGCGTTGAAGCGCGCTGGCGCCACCGTCATCGGCAAGACCACGACGACAGCGTTCGCGGCGAATGATCCGACCGCGACCGTCAATCCGCACAATCATTCGCATACGCCGGGTGGCTCATCTTCGGGTTCGGCCGCGGCCGTTGCCGCCGGGATGGTTCCGCTGGCCCTGGGGACGCAGACCGGCGGCTCGGTGATCCGGCCGGCCTCGTTCTGCGGTGTCGCCGCGATCAAGCCGAGCTACCGGCTGCTGCCGACGGTCGGCGTGAAGTGTTTTTCGTGGACGCTCGATACCGTCGGACTTTTTGCGGCCGGCGTGCGCGATGTTGCGGCAGGGCTATCGGCGATGACCAACCGGCCGGAGCTTTTGGTGCCGGCGCATGTTGCCGCGCCGCGCATCGGCGTGGTGACGCAGGCCTTCGCCGGCGCACCGGAGGCATCGGGCGCGGCGGCGCTGAAGAAGGCTGCGCGCGCCGCGGCGCAGGCCGGGGCAAATGTGCGCGAACTCGAGATGCCGGAGATCATCGCGGAGGCCTGGCGCATCCATCCGATCGTGCAGGATTTCGAGGCGCAGCAGTCGTTCGCCTGGGAGTACGGGCAGAATTACGATGCGATGCCGCCGCTGCTGCGTGGCCGGCTCGACGAGAGCAAGGGCGGCACGCCGGCCCACTATGACGCGGCCATGGACGTCACCTTGCGTGCGCGGCAGGTGCTTGCCGCGGTGTTTGACGAGGTCGACGTGCTGCTGACGCTATCGGCGCCGGGGGCTGCGCCCGCGGGTTTGGCCTCGACCGGCGATCCCCGCTACAACCGTCTCTGGACCTTGATGGGCGTGCCCTGCGTCAACGTGACGGCTGATATCGCCGAGGGCGGATTGCCCGTCGGCGTGACCGTGATCGGAAGGTTCGGTGCCGACGCATGGGCGCTGGCGGCGGCGAGTTTTGTCGAGGATGCGTTGAGAGGATAGCACCGTCATTCCGGGGCGATGCGAAGCATCGAACCCGGAATCTCGAGATTCTCAGGTGCGCAATTGCGCACCATAGTTCTCGCTACGCGAGCGCCGGAATGACAAGGCGCTATTTGCCAATCTTGCCTTCGGTGCCGGCCTGCAAGCGCTTGATGTTCTCGCGGTGCATGTAGAACAGCAGCAGCGTCAGCACGGCGAACAGCGAGGCCAGCGCGGCGTGGCCGAACCACCACAGGAAGATCGGCGTCGCGAAGGCTGCGACCAGCGCCGACAGCGACGAGTAGCGGCTGGTGAAGGCGGTCGCCAGCCAGATCACGGCAAACACCAGCGCCGCCGGCCAGAACAGGCCTAGCAGCACGCCGATATAGGTCGCGACACCCTTGCCGCCGCGAAACTTCAGCCAGATCGGGAAGAGGTGGCCGAGGAAGGCGCCGAGCGCAGCCAGCATCGCCGCGTCAGGGCCGTCATAGGAACCGGCGATGATGACGGCGACCGTGCCCTTGAGCATATCGCCGATCAAGGTCGCCGCGGCGAGGCCCTTGTGTCCGGTGCGCAGCACGTTGGTGGCGCCGATATTGCCCGACCCGACCGAGCGCAGATCCTGCGTGCCGGCGAGCCGTGTCAGGATCAGGCCGAACGGGATCGAGCCGAGCAGATAGCCGATCAGCAGTGCTACGATGAGAAACCAATCACCCGACATGGTCGCAGCTCCAGACGTCCCGGCGAACCTGCCGCGGTTTACACATGTTCGTACACCGTCCGTCCGCCAACGATCGTCCGCATCACGCGGCCGGAGAAGCGGGCATCGTCGAACGGGGTGTTCTTGCAGAGCGATTTCAGATCGTCGCGATCGAGCACCCAGGGCGTATCGGCATCGATCACGATGATGTCGGCCGGGGCACCGGCGCGCAGCGTGCCGCCCGGCAGGCCGAGCAGTTCGGCCGGCCGCGTCGACATCGCGCGGATCAGCGTCTTGAAATCCATCTCGTTGTTATGGATCAGCCGCAGCGCCGCCACCAGCATGGTCTGCAGGCCGACCGCACCGTGGGCTGCTTCCGCGAACGGCAGCCGCTTGACCTCGACGTCCTGCGGATTGTGGTCGCTCATCACGACGTCGATCAGCCCGGAGGCGAGCGCGGCCACCAACGCCTTGCGGTCGTCCTCGGTGCGCAGCGGCGGCGACAGTTTCAGGAAGGTGCGGTAGGGGCCGATGTCGTTCTCGTTCAGCGTCACATGGTTGATCGAGACCGACGCCGAGACGGCTATGCCGGCATCGCGGGCGCGCTTGAGGATCTCCAGCGACTCGATCGAGGTCAGCGAGGCCGCGTGATAGCGTCCGCCGGTTAGGGCTGCGAGCCGCAGGTCGCGCTCGAGCATGATCGATTCCGCCGCGGTCGGAATCCCGGCAAGGCCGAGCCGCGTTGCGAACTCGCCCTCGTTCATCACGCCTTCGCCGACGAGATTGGGATCTTCGGTGTGATGCACGATCAGCGCGTCGAAATCGCGGGCGTAGGTCAGGGCGCGCCGCATCACCTGCGCGTTGGTGACGCTCCTGTCGCCGTCGGTGAAGGCGACGGCACCGGCGGCCTTCAACAGGCCGATCTCGGTCATCTCGTGGCCCTGCATGCCCTTGGTGAGGGCGGCCATCGGATGGATGTTGACGATCGCGGTGTCGCGGGCGCGGCGCATCACGAAGTCGACGGTCGCCGAATTGTCGATCACCGGCGAGGTGTCCGGCTGACAGATGATGGTGGTGATGCCGCCGGCTGCCGCGGCCTGGCTCGCCGAGGCAAAGGTTTCGCGGTGGCTGGCGCCGGGCTCGCCGACAAAGGCGCGCATGTCGATCAGGCCGGGGGCCACGATCTGGCCGGCGCAATTGACGATGTCGGTGCCCTCAGGGACGCCGGCGGCGCCGATGCCGCGCTTGGCGTCGCGGATCACGCCGTCGGCAATCAGGACGTCGCCGAGGCCGTCGAAATCGCGGGAGGGATCGATGATTCGGGCGTTGGCGAGCAGGATCGGTCTGCGGTCAGTCAGCATGGCGTCACGCGTTCGGCAGGTTGCGGGCGAGCGCTTCGAGCACCGCCATGCGTACCGCCACTCCCATTTCAACCTGTTCGCGGATCAAGGATTGCGCGCCGTCGGCGACGAAGGTGTCGATCTCGACGCCGCGGTTCATCGGTCCCGGATGCATCACCAGCGCGTCCGGTTTGGCGTAAGCGAGCTTCTTCTGATCGAGCCCGAAATAGTGGAAATACTCGGCCGTCGACGGCACGAAGGAGCCGTTCATGCGCTCGCGCTGCAGCCGCAGCATCATCACGATATCGGCGCCGTTCAAACCCTCGCGCATGTCGCGCGCGACCTCGACACCCATCCGGTCGATGCCGGACGGCAGCAACGTGGAGGGCGCCACCACGCGGACGCGGGCGCCCATGGCGTTGAGCAGCAGGATGTTGGAGCGCGCCACGCGCGAATGCAGCACGTCGCCGCAGATCGCGATCACGAGCCCCTCGAGCCGGCCCTTGTTGCGGCGGATGGTCAGCGCATCGAGCAGCGCCTGGGTCGGGTGCTCGTGGGCGCCGTCGCCGGCATTGATCACGGAACCGTCAACCTTGCGCGCGAGTAGCTCCACTGCGCCAGAGGCGTGGTGGCGGACCACCAGGATGTCGGGGTGCATCGCGTTCAGCGTCACCGCGGTGTCCATCAGCGTCTCGCCCTTGCGGGTGGACATCGATGACACCGACATGTTCATGACGTCGGCGCCCAGCCGTTTTCCGGCGATCTCGAACGAGGACTGGGTCCGGGTCGAGGCCTCGAAGAACAGGTTCACCTGGGTGCGGCCGCGCAAAGAGGCGCGTTTCTTGTCGACCTGGCGGTTGAGTTCGACATACTCCTCGGAGAGGTCGAGCAGGCCCGTGATGTCGTCGGCGGAAAGGCCCTCGATGCCCAGCAGATGGCGGTGACCGAGGACGAAAGTCGATTTCAATGATGGGGTCATTAAAGCGAGAGCTATAGGCGCGGATGGCCCAAGGGGCAAGCGCGAAGAGGGGCCGGACGAGTTATCCCCGAGTATGATGTTGCCGGTCTCGTTCGGGCGGCCATGCCCGGTCATGACGAATTGGATGGGACTTCAATGAAGAGATTTATGACGGCTCTCGTTGTCGTGATCGCCGTGGCATCCGCCCACGCGCAGGGCCTGCCTGACGGCTTCGTGTTCCTGCGCGACATCGATCCCACCATCATCCAGGATATCCGCTACGCCTCATCGAACAATTTCATGGGGCGGCCGATGGCGGGCTATGGCGCCGGGGAATGCGTCGTGCGCCGGGAGCTGGGACTCCGCCTCAGGGGTGTGCAGCAGGAACTCGCGCCGCAAAAACTGTCGCTCAAGATGTTCGACTGCTACCGGCCGGCCCGTGCGGTCGCCGACATGGTGGCTTGGTCGGGGAATGGCAAGGAAACCGCCGCCGAGCGGCGCTACAGCCCGACCTTCTCCAAGGCCGACTTGTTCCGCCTCGGCTACATCGCGACGCATTCGGGGCATTCGACGGGCGCTGCGGTGGATCTCACGCTGGTCGATCTCTCCGCCGACAATTCCGCAAAATTCGATCCGAAAAAGCAATATGCCGACTGCATTGCGCCAGCCGCGGCGCGCGCACCGGAGGGCAGCGTCGACATGGGCACGGGTTACGATTGTTCTGACCCGAAAGGCCACACCGCCGCTGCTACCATCACGCCGGCGCAGCGGCGCTGGCGGAATACGCTTGTTGCGGCGATGACCCGGCAGGGCTTTGTGAACTACACCAAGGAATGGTGGCACTTTTCGCTGCCCGGGGCAGGTGGGCGGGCCTACGACTTCCCGATCACGCGACCGCGCTGATCCAGACGGATTTCCTCAAATTCGAGGCATTTTCGCAAGACAAAGCTTGCCCTCGCAGGAGCGTGTGGTGGCGCGTTCAACACTCCTTAATTGCAGCGGTCGCTTGATATGCGGGTGACACGGGAGCACGCGGATGCGTCTGGGAGCCTTTGCAATTATCGCCATCGGCGTTGTCGCCGTGACGGCGTATGACCAATACGACAAGAAGGTCAATTACCAGCGCGTCGATGCACGCGTCAGCACCGTCAGCGAGCAATGCTACATGGAAAAGGTCGACCGCGGGGCCGTCACCAAGACGACGCACACCTCCGACCTGCTGGCTTGCGACCTTGCCCAGCGACTGACCCGCGAGCATCCGAAGTGGCAGGGTTACGACGTGAAGCACAAGATTGAGGTTCAGTTCACCTATGTCTCGCCGGCGGATGGGGCTTCGCATATGTCGAGCTTGCAGGCGGCAACCTTCCCCAACGGCAAGCCGCTGCACGCCGGCGACGTGCTTGCGATCCTCGCCTCCAAGACCAAGCCGGACAAGACGCGCTGGTCCTGATCTGCGCGCACGCGGGGAGAACCGAGCATGCGGCTCTTCTTCTTTGGAATTGTTTGTGCGGGCCTTGCCAGCATTCACATCTACAACGAGTTCGACAAGAGGGTGAATTTCCGGCCGGTCGACGCCCGCATCAGCCAGGTCAAGGAGCAATGCTACCTCGAAAAGTCCGACGTTGCTGAATCGGGGAAAACCTGGAGCTCCGATCTGTTGCCTTGCGGGTTCGCCGTGCTGTCTGCGCAGATGCATCCGAAGTGGCAGGGCGCCACCGTCAAGCACAAGATCGAGGTTCGCTTTGCCTATATCTCTCCGGTTGACGGGGCCGCGCACGAGTTGAGCCTTCAGATGGCGGCCTATCCCGACGGCCGCGAGATGCGCGCAGGCGATATCTTTCCCGTTCAGGCCTCAAGGAAGCAGGCCGACAGGACGCGCGCCAACGACTGGCTGGACGTCCGGCTTGGTCGCCATGCACCAAAGCATGGAAGCATCTAGCTGATGCCACATTTTTCGCTGCCCGGCTCCGGCCGGCGGGCTTATGATCTCGCGATTCCGTCGCGCCGCCGGCGCGTGAACCCGGACATCAGAGACCGGTCTTCCATGACGCAGGATCGATTCGCGACCCACGAGGTCCTCAACCAGTCGCCGCCGTTTTGGGATGTCGACCTGTTCACATCGGATGCGCCGCTGGTTGCGGCGGTCGCGGCCAATGGCGGGGCTGCGGCTGCGACCGAGCTGTCCGATTTCGGCACGCACTGGGGTTCCGCTGTCACGGCGGAGCGCGGCAGGCTCGCCAACGAGAACACGCCAAAACTGCTTCTGTTCGATTCAAACGGCAACCGCCGCGACGAGGTCGAGTTTCATCCGGCCTATCACGAACTGATGGCGCACTCTGCGCATGCCGGCGTGCACAATTCGACCTGGACCGCCGATGGCAAGCCGGCCGGCGGCGCGTCCGAGGTGGTGCGCGCGGCGAAATTCTATATCGCCTCCCAGGTCGAGACCGGTCATCTCTGCCCAATCACGATGACGCGCGCCTCGGTCGCGGCGCTGGCCTCGCAGCCGGATCTTCTGGCGAAGACGATGCCGGTCATCGGCACGCGCGCCTACGATCCGAGCTTCGCGCCATGGTGGACCAAGCGCGGCATGACGCTCGGCATGGGCATGACGGAAAAGCAGGGCGGCACCGATGTGCGCGCCAACATGACGCATGCGGAGCGCGACGGCGGCGCCTACCGGATCACCGGGCACAAATGGTTCATGTCGGCGCCGATGTGCGACGCGTTCCTGGTGCTGGCGCAGGCCAAGGACGGCTTGAGCTGTTTCTTTATGCCGCGCTTCGCGCCTGATGGCTCGGTGAACGCCATTCACTTCCAGCGGCTGAAGGACAAGCTCGGCAACCGCTCCAATGCGTCGTCGGAGGTCGAATTCCACGGCGCCTATGCCGAGCTGATTGGCGAGGAGGGCAAGGGCATCCGCACCATCATCCAGATGGTGCAGTTGACGCGGCAGGATTGCGCGATCGCCTCCGCCGGGCTGATGCGCTCGGGGCTCGCGCATGCGCTGCATCACGCGCGGCATCGCAGCGTGTTCCAGAAGCATCTCGCCGACCAGCCGCTGATGAGGTGCGTGCTCGCGGACATGGCTCTGCATGTCGAGGCACAGGTTGCGCTGGTGATGCGGCTCTGCCGCGCCTTCGACCGCGCGCCTGATGACGCCGGCGAGGGCGCCTATATGCGGCTGCTGACGCCGGCGATCAAATACTTGATATGCAAGAGCGCGCCGGCCTTCCTCTACGAGGCGATGGAGTGCCTCGGCGGCAATGGCTATGTCGAGGACGGCATTCTGGCCCGCCATTTCCGGGAATCGCCGGTTAACGCAATCTGGGAAGGTTCCGGCAATGTGATGTGCCTCGACGTGCTGCGCGCACTCGGCCGCGAGGCCGATGCCGCGCTGGCGGTGTTGCGCACGCTCGCCGAGGAAACCAAGGGCCTGCCGGGCGCGGCGGACGCTGTTGGGTTTATCGGCAAGTCGTTCCGCCGCGCCGACGGCGAGCGCGTCGCGCGGCTTGCGGTCGAGAAGCTGGCGTTGCTCGCAGCGACGGCTGCGCTCAACCAGGTGTCGCCTGGGAGCGCCGAACTGTTCGCAACGACGCGGCTTGCCGGAAACCACGCCGGCATGTACGGCGCGGTGGAATTATCCGAGGACGACGCACGCGCGCTGCTGGCGCGGGCGCTGCCATGAAGGTCTGCTGATGGACGCACTCAATCCCGAAATGCCGCCCGCCACCATCGAGCCGGCCCCGCGTCCGCCGCGGGTCTGGAAGTTCTGGGGCACCGCGCTGTGGGGCTTGCTGATCTTCGCCGCGATGTTCCTCGGCCAGCTCGCGGTCATCGTCTATTTCGTGATGCGGCAGGATGAGCCGCTGTCGGTGGCCGTTCTCACCCATGTGGTCGCCAGCGGCTTGACGATTTCACTCTCGGTCGTCGCGGGCCTGCCGATGGTGCTGCTGGCGCTGTGGGTCGCGATCCGCCCGACGCGGATATCCTTCGCCGATTATCTCGGGCTGCGCTGGACGTCGTGGAGGAATGTGATCATCGGCATCGTTGCGCTGGCGGTCCTGGTCGAGGCCTGGGATCTTGTGTCCCGCCTGGCCGGCCGCGATGTGACGCCCGGTTTCATGGGCGACGTGCTGAAATCGGCGCAGGCCGACGGCGCGCTGTGGCTATTGGTCATCGCATTCGCCGGCGCCGCGCCGGTGTGGGAAGAGCTGTTCGCCCGCGGCTGGCTCTACCGCGGCTGGTCGCAATCTTTTCTCGGCCCCTATGGCGCGATCGTCTTGTCGTCGGTCGTCTGGACGCTGATGCATCTCCAGTACGACTGGTTCTTCCTCTGCGAGGTGCTGTCGATCGGGCTCTTGTTCGGGTATCTGCGCTATCGCACTGGCTCGATCTGGCTGACGATCCTGCTGCACGCGCTGAACAATCTGGCGGCGACGATCCAGACCTGGTGGCTGGCGAGCTGAGCGTCCCATGTGGTCGGTAGAGGCCAAGCCCACCGTCGCTGCGACGTTGCAGAAAGATCCGTATGTCGAATTTCGAAAATGCCAATGCTCCGGTCCCGGCTTCAGCAAAATCGCCGCGGACATGGGACTTCGTGGAAACGACACTTATTGGCCTTGTTGCCTACGGTGCGTTTGCCGTGGCGGCCGCAGTTGTTCTCTCCGTCCTCCTGGTCGCGCATTACGGGATGATCCCGCTTGCTCATGTTGAACTGGAGGGACGTTGGCAAGGCGCTGCTCTCATTGTGGGAAGTCCGGCGGCCATCATCGTGCTTTGGATTGCGATACGAAAAGTCGATCGCGAGTTTTCAGAGTATCTGGCGCTGAATTGGCCCAGTTCTCGAGAGTTCTTTCTCGCATTTGCGATTATGGCGTTCACGTTGATCGTAGAGGGGTATTTCGTGCCTACGTCGGAACGGAAACGAGTTGGGTCGCTCCCACTCTGAACGTTCAGGGGCAGGTCGGTTTGCTAACCCTCTTGATCGGGGGCTGTTTGTCGGCTCCGATCATGGAGGAATTCGTCATCCGAGGCTTCATGTTTCGTGGATGGTCGCAATCGTTCCTGGGTCCAATTGGCGCCATCGTGCTTACATCCGTGGTTTGGGCTTTGAATCACACCCAGTACGGTTGGTTCGATCGGTTTGGCATTTTTATCTCTGGCCTTGCACTGGGTTACTTTCGGTGGCGAGGCAATTCGACGTGGCTGACGGTGGTGATTCATTCGTCGATGAACATCTTCAGTCTTTTCCTGATAGGCCCGTACACCTAAGGCCCAACCGCAGCGATCGCGATCGGCATCGTGATCGCCGCCAAAATCGTCTGCAGCGTGATGATCTGGGCGAGCAGGGGCGCGTCGCCGCCCATCTGGCGGGCCAGCACGTAGGCAGAGGGAGAGGTCGGGACTGCCGCGCAGGCGGTGACGATCGCGAGACTAGAGCCGGTGATGCCGAACCACACCGCGAGCGTGACGGTCAGTACGGGCATCAGGATCAGCTTCAGCACCAGCGCCACGCTGGCGGCAAGGCTCGGGCGAAACAGGCCCTCCAGGCGTAATCCGGCGCCGGTCACGAGCAGGCCGATCGCCAGCGACGAGCCGCCGAGCGCATCCGCGACGTTGTGCCAGAGCTTCGGCAACGGGATGTGCGTCACGTTGACGGCAAGACCGACGACGCAGGCCCAGATCAGCGGGTTCTTCACGACCGTCATCGCGATCGCGCCCGGCGACCGCTTTTCGGACGAAGCGTAGTGCGCTAGCACGGCGACGCTGAACACATTCACCATCGGAATGATCGCGACCATCGCGACGGAGGCGAGCGCAAGCCCGACCTTGCCATACAGATTGCCCGACACCGAAAGCGCGACATAGGTCTGCCAGCGGGTCGCGCCCTGGAAGATCGAGGTGAAGGCCGGACCGTCGACGCCGGCGCGGGCGAGCGGTGACCGCAGCGCGAGGCAAAGCAGCGACATCGCAAGCGCCGAGAGCAGCAGCGCGCCACCGACGCCCGCGACCGGCACTGTTGTCAGATCCGCCTTCACCAGCGTCTGCACCAGCAGCACTGGGAACAGCACGTAATAGGTCAGCTGCTCCAGCCCGTGCCATTGGGTGTCCAGCCGCATCAGCGTGCGCTTCAGGATGACACCAAGCACGATCAGCAGGAACACCGGCAACAGCGCCGCAACCACTACCGCCATCGTCAGCGGTCCCCGCGCAGCTTCGTGAGCCGGTCCAGCGCGCCTTGCAGGATGAAGATCGCGGCGTGCTCGTCGATCACCTCGGCGCGACGCGCGCGGCTGACATCCATCCCGATCAATTCCCGCTCGACCGCCGCGGTCGAGAGCCGTTCGTCCCACAGCGCAATCGCAAGCGGGGTGAGGCCGGCGAAGTTGCGCGCGAACGCCCGGGTCGACTGCGCGCGCGGGCCCTCGCTGCCGTCCATGTTGATCGGCAGGCCCAGCACGAAGCCGACGACGTTGCGCTCGGCGGCGAGCGCGAGCAGCCGCGCAGCGTCGGCCTTGAAGGCCTTGCGCTTGATGGTCTCGACGCCGGTCGCGAGCCGTCGGTCCGGATTGGAGACGGCGACGCCGATGGTCTTGGTGCCGAGATCGAGCCCGATGAGGGCACCGCGCTCAGGCCAGTGCGTTGCGGCGTCGATCAGGGGAAGGATGGGGGCTAGCATGGCCTGCGCATAGCACCGCGATGACAGCAGCGCAAAGTCAGCTTTCACCTCTCCCCGACGGGAAGAGGTCGGATTGCATCGTGAGATGCAATCCGGGTGAGGGGCCTTGCTCCATCGAGGGGCCGTAAGCCCTCACCCGGCGCTACGCGCCGACCTCTCCCGATGGGAGAGGTGAAGTTGAGGCCGTATCACGCCGCAGCCGACGCTTCGCCTTCTCCGAGGCAGGCGGCAAATCCCTGCAGGGCGCTGTATTGGTGCGCTGTGCGGCGCTGGATGAACAGCGTCTCGACCCGGGCATGCTGCGGGCTGAGCTTGTGGATGTTGACGTCGCGCTGGACGTGATCGCGCTCGACCACGGTACGCGGCAGCATCGTGACGCCCATGTCGGCGGCGACGCAGCCGATCATGCCGTCGAGCGTGCCGAGCTCGAAGCGTGCGGCGGATGGCCAGCCGAATTCGGTGAACGCCTGTTCGAGGCGCTGCCGGTAGGTGCAGCCGGTGCGGAACACCAACGCCGTCGGGCCTGATTCCGGCGTGCCGGCACGCAAGGCGGCGAGGCTTTTCCAGCGCTGCGCGGTGACCAGGACCAGCTCCTCGTGGAAGGCGACGGTGGAGACCAGTTCGGCGTGCTCGATCGGACCGGCGACAAACGCGCCGTCGAGCGTGCCGTCGAGCACGGCGGCGACCAGATCGGCGGTCGGCGCGGTCCGCAAGGTCAGGCGCACGGCGGGATAGCGGCGGTGGAAATCGGCGAGCAGGGTCGGCAGCCGTACCGCGGCGGTCGTCTCCATCGAGCCGATCGAGAGCGGGCCCTTCGGCTCGCCATCATCGCGCGCGGCAAGCACGGCCTCCCGCGAGAGCGCCGCCATGCGTTGCGCGTAAGGCAAAAGTCTGCGGCCGGCGCCGGTCAAGGTCATGCCGCGGCTGTGCCGCTCGAACAGCGCGGTGCCGATCTCGGCTTCCAGCGCCTTGATGCGCTGGGTGACGTTGGACTGCACGGTGTTGAGTTCGTCGGTGGCGCGCGTGATGCCACCGAGCCGGGCGACGGTGGAAAAGGTGACGAGATCGGTCAATTCCACAGGAGCCACTCCGTTTCGTTTTTGAGATGGCAGCGTTCTCTAGTATTCATTTTCCAAGAATGTTAGTCCTGCTTAGGCTTGCTGTCCAGAACCGGGAGCAAACGCATGCCTGTCAGCACCGAGTTGACCGCACGGTTGGGCATCCAGCACCCGATCCTGCTGGGACCGATGGACACGATCTCCGGCACTCGGCTGGTCAGAGCCGTCAGCGAGGCCGGCGGTTTCGGCATCCTCGGCGGCGGTTACGGGGATCGGGACCGGCTGGTGGCCGACACCGCAAAATTAAAGGGCTTCGATCGACCGTTCGGCATCGGCTTCATCACCTGGAGCCTCGCGAAGCAGCCCGAGTTGCTCGATATCGCGCTCCGAGCGCGTGCCGTGATGTTGTCGTTCGGCGATCCGGCGCCGTTCGCTCCTGACATCAAGGCGGCAGGTGCGCTGCTGATCTGCCAGGTGCAGGACGAGGACATGGCGCGGCAGGCGCTCGACTGCGGCGCCGACATCCTGATCGCGCAAGGTTCCGAGGCCGGTGGGCACGGCGCGTCGCGCACTACGATCGATATCGTGCCCGCGACCGTCGACCTCGCGGCCGGGCGCGTGCCCGTTGTTGCCGCCGGCGGCATCGCGGATGGCCGCGGGCTGGCCGCGATGCTGATGCTCGGGGCGTCCGGTGTGCTGATGGGGACGCGCTTCTATGCCAGTATCGAAGCCGACGGCGCCGAGCAGGCGAAGCAGTTGATATGTGCAGCCAAGAGCGGCGAGACCGTGCGCGGCGTCGTGTTCGACTGGTCGCGCAAGCTGATGTGGCCTGCGCCATTCACGGCACGCTCGCTGATCAACGATCATTTGCACCGATGGAACGGCCGCGAGATCGAGTTGATGCAGCGGGCTGACGAGGTGGCGATGGAGTATGCAGCGGCGAAGGCGGCCGGCAATTTCGATGTTGCGGCCGTGTTCGCCGGCGAGTCCGCCGGCCTGATCCATGATATTCCTCCGGCAGCCGAGATCGTCGGCCGCATCGTCGCCGAGGCCGAGCAGAGCCTGCTCGGCCGGCGCAACTCTCTTTCCTCTGTCGCCTGAAACCGCACGAGACGCACCATGTGGCCAGACCGTCGATTGATCGACCTCTTCAAGACCGAATTCCCGATCGTGCTGGCGCCGATGGCCGGCGTCATGGACGCGGAGTTGGTGATCGCCGTTGCACAGGGCGGCGGGCTCGGCTCGCTGCCTTGCGCGATGCTGTCGGCGGAGAAGGCGCGGGAGCAGGTCAACATCATCCGCCAGCGGGTGTCCGCGCCCATCAACCTGAACTTCTTCTGCCACAGGGCGGTCGACGCCGATCCCGCGCGCGAGGCCAAATGGCGGCAGCGGCTGGCGCCTTTTTATCGCGAGCACGGGCTCGATCCGGATGCACCGATCAATGCCGCCAACCGCGCGCCGTTCGACGCTGCGTTCTGCGCGGTGGTGGAGGAGTTGAAGCCCGAGGTCGTGAGCTTCCATTTCGGCCTGCCGGAGCCAAAGCTGCTGCAGCGGGTCAAGGCCGCGGGCGCCATCGTGATGGCGTCGGCGACCATCGTGAAGGAGGCGATCTGGCTCGAGGAGAACGGCGCCGATGTCATCATCGCGCAGGGCGCGGAGGCTGGCGGCCATCGCGGCATGTTCCTGACCGACAACATCGCTGAACAGCCTGGAACCTTTGCGCTGGTGCCGCAGGTGGTCGATGCGGTGAAGCTGCCCGTCGTCGCTGCCGGCGGCATCGCCGATGGGCGTGGGATCGCGGCGGCTTTCGCGCTCGGCGCCTCCGCCGTGCAGATCGGCTCGGCCTATCTGCGCTGCCCGGAGTCCAAGGTGAGCGCGCAGGGCCGCGTCGCGCTGGCGCAGGCGTGGGACGATTCCACCGTCATCACCAACGTGATGACCGGCCGGCCGGCGCGCGGCGTCGCCAACCGCGTGATGCGCGAGGTTGGGCCGATCTCATCCGATGCGCCTGACTTTCCGCATGCCGCAACCGCCCTCGGGCCGCTGAAGGCGGCTGCCGAAAAACAGGGCAGGGTCGATTTCACCAATCTTTGGGCTGGCCAGGCGATTCGTATGGGCCGCGAGATGCCCGCAGCCGAACTGACGCGGGCGCTGGCGGGGGCTGCGCTGGTGCGGATGACCGCGCTGTCTCGGGCCTAATGAGCGGGCTCGTCGCGGTTGATCTCCAGATGCTCCGCGGCGAGCGTCCGATAATGCGCGGCCATTTCCTTGTAATGTCGCCTGGAGATCGGGTCGGCGGCGCTTTCTGCGCGGCGCTCGAACATTTCTGCCTTTTCCTGCAGAACTTTTGCCTGGGACACGGGGGTTGTGTGCCTAGCTTAGACCAGGCAGGCGACGTAGAGGATCGCGATACCGAGCACCGTGCCGATCGACCAAAGGGCAGGGTCCCAGCCTTCCGATCGGGGGCTGCTTTCGAGGGTTGACATGACGCGCTCCAAATTCTTCTTTGGAGCAAGTACGCGCCGCGAATGTTTCAGGACGACTGCGTCGGCAGTCCAAAGTGGTTTCGTCGCGGGATTTTGCTCTGGGAGATCAACTGCTCACCGCACCTGATCGTTCCGGCAGGGCGCAAAGATCGCCCTGCTGCGGTTGCAGTGCAAAACCGGCCTCTGCTATACCGCAGCCTGACCTTTAAGCCTTAGGACCCTATATAATGTCCGTAGACGCCACGACCGTCCGCCGCATCGCGCATCTGGCGCGGATCGCGGTCAGCGACGCCGAAGTTCCCCATCTCCAGGGGGAGCTGAACGCGATGCTGGCCTTTGTCGAGCAACTCTCGGAGGTGAACGTCGATGGCGTCGAGCCGATGACCTCGGTGACGCCGATGGAGATGAAGAAGCGCGCCGACGTGGTCAATGATGGCGAGATCGCGGACGCCATCGTCAGGAATGCGCCCGACACGCTGAACCATTTCTTCCTGGTGCCGAAGGTGGTCGAGTAACGTCTGACATAGCGTTTTCGAGCGAAGTGGATCCCGGTTCGCGTGAAGAAAACGCGTCAAACAAGAAGCTGGAACGACGGTTCGATGTGCCTGCTCTGCGACGATGAAAAAGCCTACAAGGCCTATATGGACTTCCTCGACGTGATGGAGCGGAAGGGCAAGGCCGCCGATCCCAATGAGGCGATCGATGCTGTGCTCGACCAGCTCGAGGCGCTCGACGCGGCGCGGGCGAAAGAAAATAAAGCCCGGCAGGACGATCCCGCCAACGACAAGACCCTGTCTCCGTTCTTTTGCAGCCCGATCAATAAATGACTGATTTGACATCGATGACGATCGCCGAGGCCCGTCAGGGCCTGGCGAACAAGTCTTTCACCGCGCTCGAGCTGACCGACGCCCATCTGGGGGCGATCGAGGCCGCGAAGCTGCTCAACGCTTATGTACTGCCGACGCCGGACCGCGCGCGCGAGATGGCAAAGGACGCTGACGCGAAAATCGCCAAGGGCGAGGGCGGTCCTCTGGCCGGCATCCCGCTCGGCATCAAGGATCTGTTCGCGACCCGCGATATCAGAACCACGGCGTGCTCGAAGATCCTTGGCAATTTCATCCCGTCCTACGAGTCGACGATAACGTCGCAGCTCTGGCGCGACGGCGCCGTGCTGCTCGGCAAGCTCAACAATGACGAGTTTGCAATGGGCTCGTCGAACGAGACCTCGTGCTTCGGCCCGGTCACCAACCCGTGGCGGCGCGGAGGCTCCAACACCGCGCTGGTGCCGGGCGGCTCGTCCGGCGGCTCGGCGTCAGCGGTGGCGGCGCTGCTCTGCATGGGCGCGACCGCAACCGACACCGGCGGCTCGATCCGCCAGCCGGCGGCGTTCACCGCGACCGTCGGCATCAAGCCGACCTATGGCCGCTGCTCGCGCTGGGGCATCGTCGCATTCGCCTCCTCGCTCGACCAGGCCGGCCCGATCGCGCGCAGCGTGCGCGACGCCGCGATTCTGATGCGCTCGATGGCAGGCCACGATCCCAAGGACACGACGTCGGTCGATCTCGCGGTGCCGGATTACGAGGCCGTGATCGGCAAGTCCGTGAAGGGCATGAGGATCGGAATCCCGAAGGAGTATCGCCTCGACGGCATGCCGGCCGAGATCGAAAAACTCTGGAGCGAGGGCGCGGAATGGCTGAAGGCAGCCGGTGCCGAGCTCGTCGAGGTGTCGCTGCCGCACACCAAATACGCGCTGCCGGCCTATTACATCGTGGCGCCGGCGGAGGCCTCGTCCAACCTCGCGCGCTATGACGGCGTGCGCTACGGCCTGCGCGAGCCGGGCAAGAGCATCATCGACATGTACGAGAACACGCGCGCCGAAGGTTTTGGCGCTGAGGTGCGCCGCCGCGTGATGATCGGCACCTATGTGCTGTCGGCGGGCTATTACGATGCCTATTACCTGCGCGCGCAAAAGGTGCGGACGCTGATCAAGAAGGATTTTGAGGACTGCTTCGCCAAGGGCGTGCACGCGATCCTGACGCCGGCGACGCCGTCGGCAGCGTTCGGTATCGGCGAGAAGGGTGCCGATCCGGTCGAGATGTATCTCAACGACATCTTCACTGTGACCGTGAACATGGCGGGCCTGCCCGGCATCGCGGTGCCGTCGGGCATGGATGCGCAAGGATTGCCGCTCGGCCTGCAACTGATCGGCCGTCCGTTCGACGAGGAGACGCTGTTCTCGCTCGGCGCTGTGATCGAGCAGGCGGCCGGCCACTTCACACCGCCGAAATGGTGGTGAGCGATGACGGAGTTCCGCGCCAGTCTCGCTGATGCCGCGCCGGACACGACGCTGTCGCCGCCGCTTAAGGCGTTGTGGTGGGCGGCCAAGGGTGATTGGGATCGGGCGCACAGGATCGTGCAGGACGAGAGCGACGCAAACTCCGCTTGGGTGCACGCCTATCTGCATCGGGTCGAGGGCGATCCCGGCAACGCCGGCTACTGGTATCGCCAGGCCGGGCAGCCTGTGGCAAAGGACACGCTCAAGGTGGAGTGGGAGCGCATCGTTGCCGCGCTGCTGGCACATCGGGCATGAATGCGCCGGTGCCGGGCACCGTGATCATTAACCCTGTTTCGCCCGCCATGCCGCCGCCCGGATTGCCCGTGATAGGCTGGCAAACTCAGGGGCGGGGGCCCAGCGGGCAAGAGAATAGTCGTGCGTGGGTCGGGCATAGGGGGATGGCTGTCAGCGATGCTGGTGGCCGTGGTGGCGGCGGGCCTTGCGGGGTGTGCGACCGTCTACAATCTGCCCGGCAATGTGCCGTTAGGCGCGGCGCTCGCCGATAATGACAGCGCCCGCGACATTCCGGATTATCAGGACGACTCCCTGCTCGCGCTCTCGTTTTCCGGCGGCGGCACGCGCGCCGCGGCGTTCTCCTTCGGTGTGTTGCAGGAACTCGATCGTGCGCGGTCTGGCGCAGCGGGCGGCAAGACGCTGCTCGACCGCGTCGACTTCGTTTCCGGCGTCTCCGGCGGTTCGGTCACCGCCGCCTATTTCGGCCTGAAGCGTCGCGCCGCGCTCGACGATTTCCGCGAACGCTTCCTGCTGCGCAATGCCGAAGAAGGACTGAAGACCCAGATCTCGCTCGGAAATATCGGACGTGCGCTGAGTGGCGGCGTCAACGACAGCCAGTTCACCGATTGGCTCGATCGTAACTTGTTCAACGGCGCGCGTTTCGATGCTCTGTCCGACGATCAAAGGCCGCGGGTCTGGATCAACGCCTCCGACATCTACAACCGCACGCCCTTCGTGTTTGGCAAGACCACCTTCGACGCGCTGTGCAGCGACATCCGCTCCTATCGCGTCGCGGAAGCAGTGGCGGCATCAGCGGCAGTGCCGCTGGCGTTCGCGCCGATCGTGCTGCAGACCTATCCCGGCGGCTGCAAGGCGCCGTTGCCGCCATGGCTCGAGCGGGTGCGCAACGATCCGAATGCGCAGCCGCTGCTGCGCTCGTTTGCCGAAGCTCAGGCGCGCTACCGCGACGGTTCGATGCGCTACGTCAAGCTGCTCGATGGCGGCCTCGTCGACAATTACGGCCTGTCCGGCATCAGCATCGGGCTGCTGGCGGCGCAGCGGCCATACGAGCCGCTGAACGAGCGGCAGGCGGCGAAGCTGCATCGCATCATGTTTCTGGTGGTCGACGCCGGCCGCGGCATCTCCGGGGATTTCGCGCAGACAATCGAGGGGCCGACCGGCATCGAACTGGTGTCAGCGGCAGCCGATACCGCGATCGATTCCAGCGTGCGCTCGAGCTACGCGGCGTTCTCGGCGCTGACCAATGATTGGAACGGCAAGCTGAAGCGCTGGCGCTGCGGCCTGTCGGCAGCGGATCGCGCCCGGCTTGGCGTCGGCGCGAACTGGAAATGCAGCGACGTCACCTTCTATGTCGAGCGGCTGAGCTTCGAGCAGCTCGGCCCCGAGCGCGCCGGCATCCTGAACGCCATCCCGACGCGATTTTCGCTGCCGCCGGAGCAGGTCGACCAGCTGATCGCCGGCGGCGCTGATGCCTTGCGGCAGAGCAAGGCCTACCAGTCGTTCCGACGCGGGCTGTAGATTCTTGTTTTGACGCGTTTTCTTCACGCGAACCGGTGTCCACTTCGCTCGAAAACGCTTTGGGCCGCGACAATTCATCGTTCAGAGCGACTTGACGGCCGCTTTTGGTTGCGCGAAGCCCAATCCATCCCAGATAACCAATATGTCCGGAAACCTAGATCCATGAACGCTCCTGCCGCACCCCATAAACTGATCAAAGGCGCGACCGGCGACTGGGAAGTCGTGATCGGCATGGAAATCCACGCCCAGGTTACCTCGAACTCGAAACTGTTCTCGGGCGCATCCACCGCGTTTGGCGGCGAGCCCAACAGCCACGTCTCGCTGGTTGATGCCGCGATGCCAGGCATGCTGCCCGTGATCAACGGGGCGTGTGTCCGCCAGGCGGTGCGGACCGGCCTCGGCCTGAACGCCAAGATCAATCTGCGCTCGGTGTTCGACCGCAAGAACTATTTCTATCCGGACCTGCCGCAGGGCTATCAGATCAGCCAGTACAAGTCGCCGATCGTGGGCGAGGGCGAGGTGGTGCTCGAATTCGACGGCGGCCGCAGCGTCACCATCGGCATCGAGCGGCTGCATCTCGAGCAGGACGCCGGCAAGTTGCTGCATGATCAGTCACCAACGATGTCCTATGTCGACCTCAACCGCTGCGGCGTCGCGCTGATGGAGATCGTCTCCAAGCCCGACATCCGCGACGCCGAGCAGGCCAAGGCCTACGTCACCAAGCTGCGCTCGATCCTGCGCTATCTCGGCACCTGCGATGGCGACATGGAAAAGGGCAGCCTGCGCGCCGACGTCAACGTCTCGGTGCGCAAGCCGGGTGGTCCGCTCGGCACCCGCTGTGAAATCAAGAACATGAACTCGGTCAACTTCATCGGCCAGGCGATCGAGTACGAGGCGCGGCGCCAGATCGAGATCATCGAGGACGGCGGCAGCATCGACCAGGAAACCCGGCTGTTCGATCCCAACAAGGGCGAAACGCGCTCGATGCGCTCGAAGGAAGAGGCGCACGATTACCGTTACTTCCCCGATCCGGACCTGCTGCCGCTCGAATTCAGCCAGGCTTTCGTCGACGAGCTCAAGGCGGGCTTGCCGGAACTGCCGGACGAGAAGAAGTCCCGGTTTACTACGGGCTTCGGTCTCTCGCCCTATGATGCGAGCGTGCTGGTGGCCGAGCGCGAGAGCGCTGAGTTCTACGAGACGGTGCTGTCCGGCCTCGCCGACAAAGCGCGCGACGGCAAGCTCGCCGCCAACTGGGTGATCAACGAGCTGTTCGGGCGGCTGAACAAGGAGAGCCGCGATATCGCGGCGTCGCCGGTGTCGGCCGGGCAACTCGCCGCGATCGTCGATCTGATCGGCGAGGGAACGATTTCCGGCAAGATCGCCAAGGACTTGTTCGAGATCGTCTGGCAGGAGGGCGGCGATCCGCGCGCGCTGGTCGAGGCGCGCGGCATGAAGCAGGTCACCGATCTCGGCGCGATCGAGAAGGTGGTCGACGACATCATCGCGGCCAATCCGGACAAGGTCGCGCAGGCCCAGGCAAAGCCGCAACTGGTCGGCTGGTTCGTCGGCCAGGTGATGAAGTCGTCCGGCGGCAAGGCGAACCCGCAGGCGGTCAACGACCTGCTGAAGTCCAAGCTCGGCATCTGAGCGAACACGGAAGACGACGTTATCCCTGGAGCATGATGCTCCGGAAAACCGGTGCCGACTTTTCCGGATCGTGCCCATGCGTCGTCTTTGTCGCGCCTCTCGGTGTCGTCGCGCGCGCATGCGCGTGACGTGATCTGGCCTCACACGCTCCCCTTCATCGTCGCGATGACGCCCGTCGCGACCGAATCGCTCCGACCGCGATTCGTCCGGAAATCCGGTTTTGGCGACCGCCGATGGGGCGAAAACGGCTTACCCACGAAATTTTTTTCATTGCCAAATTTTACGACTCAGCGTCCGTGCCGACGCGTTTTTCGGTCGCGGCATCGACTCACGACGATGACGATCGCGCGTCGATCGACAAGATGCGAATTCAGGAAATGCCTGTGGCGCAAGCCTTTCCTGCGACGTTGACAAACGTCGATGTCGGCGGTGGCTGCACTTTTTGCATCGTCGCGCCAACGCGTCGTCGAATTATTCGACGACGCGCGCGGCGCGCTTGCGCATCACTGCGTCAACACTTCCTTAAGCGGGACACTGTTTTTTTCGATGTGTTGGTGTATTCGGGATGGGTGTGCATCTCGATTCCCGAATGCACGCAGCGAAGTAGAGCCATCTCACACATACTGGAGGGCAACATGGCTAAGAAGGCAAAGAAGGCTAAGAAGGCGAAGTCGGCAGTGAAGAAGACTGCGAAGAAGACCCGCAAGGTCGCCAAGAAGAAGAAGTAACTCTTCTCGGCTCGAGAGGATTGCCGGCGGCTTGATGCCGGCACGTCACGAGAGCCACCGGGCGGACTGCCGCAAGGCGAGGTCTCCCGAGGCTCTGGTTGACGAAAGAGGGTGTCGGCGAGACATCAGGTCAAACGGCTGGATCGAATTCGGGCAAGGCTTGCTTTTGAAAAAAAGGCTCGCTCTCCCAGATCGGTCCGGCAGAAGAAGCAAGAGCTTTCTTCGTTCGGTGCGGATCCGGTCTGGCTCCGCAATTTCACCGGCGCAAATGCCCAAGTGAGATCTGGTCCTGACGTGTTCGCCGACGCCCTCGTTCCGGCGGCCCGCGCAGTCCGCGCCCGGCGCCTGTTTTTCCATTAATCTGTTCTTCATTGTCGGCAAGCCGGTTGGTCTCGCTTCCCGTTTGCGCAACGTCAGATGGCGCCGGAACCTTGGACCGCTCGCCGCTCCTGACGACCTTTCCGTCAACTCCGAACCCGATTGCCCGAGACGATGGCCGAGACCGGCCACGCCGTCTTTGCCTGCAATGGTTATCGTAGTCCGAAGCGCAAGGGTAAACCGGCGTTCACGAATGCCAGGAAATGCCTGTGGCGCAGCCACTTTTGCGATTCCGGGAATTGCCGGGCGCACCGCGAATTTACACCCTGTTCATCGCGATGCTTAAACCGCTCTTCAAATTTGATGGGCCATGATCATCCCAACAAGCCGGCAAACGGCGAGCGCATGATCAAGGATCAGCGCGGCGCATAATCCGAAGGATTAGCGCGGGGAATGAGGCGATTTGAACAGTGGACGGGGGCCGCGCTCGGGGGAGGGCGGCCAACAACAAAAAGGGGAGTTGCGACAATGTTTCAGGGTTTCATCGATCAGGACACCGCCATCCCGGTTGCGGCAACTGCGATCCAGGACGTGCTGTTCGAGCGCGGCCTTTACTGGGCGAGCGGCCGCTCTGGCGTGGTCAACCTGGTCGCCGCCCATAAGTGGTTCAACCTCGCCGCCGTGAAGGGCCGCACTGAAGCGATCGCGATGCGCCGCGAAATCGCCGAGCAGATGTCGGATGTCGAGATCGCCACCGCCCAGCGCGAAGCCCGCACCTGGATGACGACGCACTAACCAAGATTTTTGGCGTGGCGGGCTTCGGCCCCTCGCCACAGCACAGCAGGCCGCCGACCGTCATGGCACCGCCGAAGCAATCGGTGAGCCGGTCCGCATCGTTGCCACCGCGATGAGAGCGGCGACGAAATTGGCGGCGGCGCTGATCGCCACCGCAATGAAATAGCTGTGGCTGATGTCGAATGCGAAGCCCGCTGCGCTCGGGCCCAGCAGCGTTCCGATCGCGACGCTGGTGTAGAGGATGCCGATGATGCCGCCGACATTGCGGCCGCCGAAATGGTCGGTGACCACGGCGGGCAGGATCGCGACCCAGCCGCCATAGAACACGCCGAACAGCAGTGCAAAGACCGCCAGCGACCAGAAGCCGCCTGCCGCCGCCCAGATCGTGAGCGAGATGGCCATCCCGACACACATCGCGATGAGGAACGTATCCCGTCCGATCCGGTCGGCGATGCCGCCGAGAAAGAAGCGGCCGGCGGTGCTGCCGATGCCGATCATCCCGAGCAGCAACACCGCGGCGGTGGGCGCCACCTGATGATCGACGGCATAGGGCACCAGATGCACGAAGGGGACGAACACCCCGAAGGCGCTGATCAGGCACGCGGCGTAAAGTCCGGCGAAGCGGAGCGTCCGCACTGCATCGCGGATCGAGACACCTCGGCGCACAGGCGCGCTTGAATTGTCGAGCGGATCGCCGTCCGGTCCGGTGCCATGGCGGCGCGGATCGTCCGATATCAGCAACGATGATCCGATGCCGACGACGGGGGCCACGATGCCCAGCACGAGGTAGGCGTCCCGCCATCCGAGGTTTGCGATCAGCCAGGTCGCGAGCGGCGGCATCACCAGCGTTCCGACGCCGATCCCGCTGACGGCCAGCCCCGATGCGAAGCCGCGCCGCTTGACGAACCAGCGTTGCACGGCGCCTAGCGTCGGAACATAGGCGCAGCCGACGCCGGCCCCGATGCCGATGCTGTAGGCGGCATAGACCTGAACGATGGTTTGCGCCTCGCTCGCCAGAACGAGGCCGAGACCGACCAGCCCCATTCCGAGGGCGGCAAGGTTTCTCGCACCCCAGCGGTCGGCGAGGGGACCTGAAATTACGCCGAGGCCGAAATACAGGAAGCCGGCGAAGGAGAACACCAGCGACACGGAGCCGCGCGAGGCGCCGAAATCGCGTTGCAGCGACTCGACGAACGAGGAGAACGTATAGGCGCTGCCAAAGCCGACGAATGTGACGACGAAGGCGGCCGCCACGACGAACCAGCCGTAGAACGCTTTTGCTTTTGGATGATCGGTGGTCACAGCAGGATTCCTCATGACCGCTCCGATGGCATTGTGCGATTGGCGGGCTCGCCGGGCGGGTACAGCAGCATCTGCGTGCAGCGGAACAGCGCGAGGGTCTTGGCCGTGGCCTCGCCGCGGATCTCGGCATCCCACACCTGGGTCGTGCGCCCGGCATGAACGAGGCGTGCCTCGCAGCTCACGATCCCCTCGCTGACCGTACCGATGAAGTTGGTTTTCAGTTCACCGGTGGCGAAGCCGGTTGCATCCTTCGGCAAGGACGCGAGGCAGCCGAAGCCGCAGGCTGAGTCCGCCAGTGCGACGATGGTCGCACCGTGCAGCAATCCATGCGGCGAGAAGTGCTTTGCCCTGACATCGAAGCGGCCGCGGACGCGGCCCTTCTCGACCTCCATCCACCGAAACTCCAGCACGCCGGGCAGGCTGCTCTTTTGCGATGCGTTGATCCGATCGACCAGCGCGCTCATGCCGCGGCCCCCACCGCCGGACGGTGGAAGGTGGAATTGCTTGAAACCTCGGTCATGCCGTCGCTCCATCAATGCCTTCTGCGGTGAACGGGGAACGCTCCACATGAAATAGGAAATCTAATCAATATCGTGCAGGGTTCTTCGATTGACGCAGTTCGAACTGGCGAGATACGCTCATGAAGCACTTGGATTCACGGAACCGCAAACCAGGATTACTGCTCTGGTTGCCTTAGAAAATCTAAATCATGGACCACAAGATTCCGCCGCTGAACGCGTTGAAAGCGTTCGAGGCCGCCGCTCGCCATCTCTCGGTGAAGCTCGCGGCCGAGGAGTTGTGCGTGACGCCGGGCGCGGTCAGCCAGATGCTCAAGACGCTGGAAGCGCATCTCGGTGTGAGGTTGTTCGAGCGGGTGCCGCGCGGCATCTATCTCACCGACGCCGGGCGCGACTATCTGCCGTCGATCCGCAACGCGTTTCGCCAGATCGCGGAGGCGTCGCGGCGTGTTGCCGCGTCAACCGATGCCGGCGTGCTCACGGTCAGTGTCACGCCGTTCTTTGCATCGGCCTGGCTGGTGCCGCGCATGGCCTCGTTTCAGGACGTGCATCCGGAGATCGATCTGCAGATCGGCACCAGCAGCGCACTGGTGGATTTTTCGCGCAGCGGCATCGACGTTGCGGTTCGTCATGGTCTCGGCCGCTATCCGGGTCTGCGCAGCGACCGCGTGGTCACCGTTGAGATGGTGGTGGTGGCTGCGCCGTCGCTCGTCGCGCGCCTCGGACGGCCGAAATCATCCGCTGATCTCGCGCGCTGGCCGCAGGTGCATGATGCCGATCGCAAGGGATGGAGCCTGTGGTTTCAGAGCAACGGCGTCGAGGAAGTTCGCGCGCCGCGCGGACCATCGTTCGACGACACGGGCCTTCTCCTGACAGCGGTCTTGTCGGGGCAGGGCGCGGGCCTGTTGCCGGCGGCGATGGTCGCGAATGAGATCGCCAGCGGACAGTTGATCCAGCTGCTGGCAACGGCGCAGATGGAGGAGTTCGCGTATTACCTTGTCTGTCCCGACAACAGACAGGGGCTGCCGAAGATCGCGGCGTTCAGGGAATGGATATTGGGTCCGATCGCCCAATCGGTCCATGCGGACCGCTAACGCGCGATGAGATTAGGTTGAATCGTCATCGCGCTTTAGCTTTTTGTTTGATCCAGCAGCCGCTGAGGGTCGCGCGGGCCGCCTGATGGCTTCAGCTGATCCCGCCGATGTGACCGGCCGTGAGACCGCGGCAAGTTGCGGTCCTGCGGTCGACGCATCACTTATGATGGCGGAGAGCGCGTGCGATGCGTCTTGTCTTGGCCCTGGGCCTGTTCGTCACGCTATGGTCTGTCGCTGCTGACGCAGCGAGGGCTCATCGGCACCGCGTGCGTCAACATGTCACCGTGCGCCCGAGCCCGGATGCGGCACCGCCGGGATGGTCCACGTCGCTTGGCTGGAGGCCTATCCCTCCGGAGGAAAACAGGAATTTCGACGCGTCCACCCGTGGTGGCGGTTGATGTCGGCTGGACCAATGGGGGCGGCACTCAGCGCCTGGCAACGGTCCATTAACCATACCAGTAAGACAGTTCATGCCAGCGCATGGAGGCAGTGATGACCGAGAAGATGCTGATTCTAGCGATATTGGTAGGCGCGATCGGATTGGATTTCACGTTCGGATATATTCTGGGTCTGTTGGACTTCGACCTCTGACATATCCCCAGGCCGCGCGAGACTGAGATCACGACGGAGCCGGCAGCAGCCTGGTTTCCATCGGCAGATCAGGCGCGCGCTCGGCTCGCGCTGTGAAATAGTCCCAAGCCTTTTCATGGCCGAAATAGACAAAGGGACCGAGTATGAAGCCGCTGGCTGACAGGATCGTCGCCTCGGCAACGTTGCGCACCACCACATAGTTGGTGGTGAAGTCCACCACGGTTGCGATCGTCCGGTAGGTGATCGTCTTGGCCAGTGCGCGACTGATCCTGATGCCGGCTTCGCCGGCTGATTGAGGGTTCCCTGCGGGCGAGGCAACCGCGGGCAGGTCGACGGCGGTGTCGGAGGACTTCAGGTAGTTCCAGGCGGCTTCATGGGCCAGATAGAACAGCGGGCCGGCCACCAGGTTGAAAGATGAAAGACCGGCCGCGGTGCCGAGTTCGCCGATCACCAGATAGTTCGTGGTGAAGTCGAGGCTCGTGACGATGATCCGGAACGTGATGGTCTTGGCCACTGTCCGTCCGAGCACCAACCGCGGCAGCAGCGTTTGCGCCAGCCTGATGGATTGCGGCAGCCTGACAGGAAGCTGGCTCAGAAAAGAGGCTGCGGGCGCCCGCTCCCGGCGCGACATCGCCCCGGACTTTCGCTTCCGGCGAGACCAACTCGGCAGGAAGCTCGGTGCGAGCATGGCTACGCCGCCGATCAGCAAGCCCGGAACGAGCGCCACCTCGATCAGGGCGGCTCCTGCGATGACTGCCAGCCCTACAGTCACATATTGCTTCATGGCCTGACCCTCGGCGACTCCGGTCCGGACGGTAGCCACGTTGCGTGTAAGAAAAATGTCGTATTCTGTCCCGGTAGGTCAGTGATCCGGGGGGGCCCCAAGCGCGGCTCCTTCAAGGGCCTCAAGCAAGGAACAGCTCCAAAACCTGGGCGTTTCCTGTCGGAAGGAGGCATACCATGCTCTTGAATGTCGTCATATTTGCCGGCGTGATTGCCGTGCACTACTTCCGTATGCGCAGGGTTGCGCATGATTAGGCCGAACGGCTCGCTCATCTTGAGCGGCGCCTAAGCTCACGTCGCGGGCCGTCGCATGGCTAGACGTTTTCGATCAGCCAGCTGCTGCCGCTGTCGTTGACACCTGCCCAGGTCGCGGTATCGCCGGAAATATCAATAACGAGTAACTGGTCGTCAAATCCAAGAAACCGCTCCAGCCGATTTCGAATTTCATCCGGCGTTTCTGCGCATTGTACAATCCACACCGTCTCGAGGTGATGCCACCAGGCGCCCAATGATTTTATCGTTTCGCCCAATTCACGGTACGCAGCCCCTTGAGCCGGGTGAATGTCGTAGACGATGAGAATCGTTGCCGTTTGCGCACTGGCTTGAAACAATTTACGGAGCGCTTGATGCTCCGGTCCATTGGCGCTTCCTGAGAGGAACGTTTCTATCTCGATGTGCGAGGCGTGGCTGCCTGAGGCGGCATTGGCACGATGTAGGACAACTTTCGCGCCGGTTGCAGGGTCGTGCACCAGGGACCATGAATCGCCATTGCTGCTCGTATAGAACAAGTGCTCCGCGCGCGGCGTCCTGCCTTCATCGACTTCCTTGCCGAGTACATAACGGCTCGGATCTTCAACGGGGCTGCCTTCAACAGGAGCCTTGCACATCAACTCAAACAGCACGTTGGGGTCGTTCTTCCAGATCGCAATTTCGGCAACTGTAACGGTAAGCGTACCGCCACGGAACGGATAATCTCCCGGCTCCCGAACGTTGTTGACGTCACCCCAAGATACATTCATTGGCAAATCCGGAGGCGTGGGGACCCGGCTGGGACGCCGTTGATGGCCGGCGCTCCCCAACCGCCGACAGCCATCCCAACGCGGTCAAATGATCGACGTTCCTCCAGCCGATGTGGCTGCGGAACCCAGTGGCTGTATCGGCATTGATCCTCAGATTCAGAAATCGGAGGACGATCATGAAGTTGATTATCACAGCGGCTGTTGCGGTGGTTATTTCAGCGGCTTCGGTGGCCGGCGCTGATGCCAAGGGCTGCATCAAGGGAGCTGTCGTCGGTGGTGTGGCCGGTCACATGGCCGGCCACGGCAAGTTGGGCGCGGCCGCAGGGTGCGTAATTGGCCACCACGAAGCGAACAAACCCGATCCGAAGAACGCCAATGCTCAAGCGCCGAGCCAAAAGTGAACTCTTTTCCGAACGTGAGCGGCTACATCCTGCGATGAAGATTCGATCGCACTCGGAGAGTCACCTTGTCGAGCTTGAGGACGGTTCGCAATGGCAGATTTTTCCGGGAGACATTGACGTCACTCTCGGCTGGACGCCCGAAACGGATCTGACATTGCTGAGAGTTGACGACGAAGTGCACTCGAATGTGCTGCTCAGCGAGAGCGGGCCGGTTCGCGTCATTGCGGTGGGCGCGGTTTGGCCAGAACCGCAAGTGAAATCGATCTTGAAGGAGGGCTAGCGACGGCTCCAGATGTATTGGTGGAACGATGGCTGGCGAGGTCCATTGAATCCTCGGTGAGATGGAACGAGGCTCGATATGGCTTATCGGTTAGGAAGATGGCGCCTCTACCGGGCGATGGTTGGTGCGACGCTTGAGCTAGTCATCGGCGCGGCTGCGATTTTCGCAGCAGTCTATCATTTCGCCTGATCGCACGTGGTCGGCTCGCAAATTTTGGCTTGGTCAGGACGGGGCATCAGGAGGAGAGGCAAATGGTCAATGCAGGTCGACCTCAGCAGCGTATCGAACAGGCCACAGAATCCATACGTGCGATGACCCAGGACCTTGCCGACGAACTCGGACCGCGCCCCAGGTGGATGGACCGCTTGAGCGAGATGACCCGCGAAGCGCCGCTTCAGTCTCTCGCCGTGGCTTTTCTGATCGGCGTGTTTCTAGCGCACCGTTAATTTGGCCCAAGGTTGTTCCTCGTAAATCACCATCCAGCTCACGTTGCTCGACCGCAGCGGGGTGAGAGGATCGCGGCGCCGTGCACTGCATACATCCCCGTTTGAGTCGCTGTGTTTCGGAGCGGTAATCCAGTTGTAAAAGCGCCGTGACAGTCCTGTCGGGTGTGTTAGCATCGTACCTATCGCATTCCTTCAGTTTGAGAGGCGCGGGCCATGAAAGCCTTGTTCCGCTTAAATCAAACCGTCGCGGTCTCATTGATTGTGGTGTTGTGCGGCCCAGGCGGCATGGCAATATCGAAAGCCGCAACGCCTTCAGGCGGTCCGACCACATCGCTTCCCCACCTCTTGGTCGAAGCGCCAAGGCTAGCCGTCTCTCCGCGGAAGCCTGTCAACCATGCACATGCGCGCCATTTTGCGGCCGCTCGACCGTCAGCCGCCTCTACGGGGTGTGTCGACGGCTGCGTATCGAGCTTTAAGTCGGGCGACCGTCCTTGGGTTGGTTGCTCCGTTTCCGGTCAATACGCGTATTCGACAACATGCAGAAATACAGGTGGCTACAAAAACTACAATGAGTGCCTGGAGGCTGGACTGAAAACCGGTGCAAGATCAGTCGAGATCGACTGGTACTGCCATAGCCTCGCAGCTGGGAACAACTATAGGTAAGGCGCTAAGCCCTCAGTGCCATGAGGTGGCAGCATCCGTATGGATGGCCGGCGCGACCAGCGCAATTCTCACAACGCATGTAGCAGCGGCTGCCACCGACAAGAGTGCCGCACCAACTCACATCCAAGCCAATTGGGGCAGGGGAATCAGGGCATTGAGCCGGCTGGCGGAGAGGGAGGGATTCGAACCCTCGATACAGCTTGAGACCGTATGACGCTTTAGCAAAGCGTTGCCTTCAGCCACTCGGCCACCTCTCCGGTGGCGCCGATATGCCCGAGCGGAGGCTGAGCCGCAAGCATCAGATTCAGATTGCGGCAAGGTGATTTGGTGGCAAGGCAGTCTCAGGCCCGCGGTCCAGCGGCGGAATCGGCGGCAAACCGGCTGCCAGCCCTTGTTCCGGAGCCTGATTGCGGGGTCGACGGGTGCTTCACTTTCTGGAAATTCCATTTGTAACAAAGGCTTATGCGGTAGCCTGCCGCCGCCGCCTTCGATCTGCCTATCGCGAGCCTGTCGAAAACCGCCAGTGGCGGCTCATTCCACGCTGCTGCCGCGCCGGAGGTCCGCGTCGATCTGCAGTTTGGTCCCGCCGCCGAAGCGCGCGCGATAGACCTGCAGGTTCTCCATGATCCGCTGCACGTAGTTGCGCGTCTCCGAGAATGGAATCAGCTCGACCCAATCGACCGCGTCGACCTTGGGATCGCGCGGATCGCCATAGCGCTCGATCCACTTCTTCACGCTGCCGCGGCCGGCATTGTAGGCGGCAAAGGTCAGGATGTAGGAGCCGCGATAGTCCTCGAGCAGGCCGCCGAGCTCGGCCGCGCCGAGCGCCGCATTGTAGACCGGATCGGTCTTCATCCGGCTGAGGTCGAAGCCGATGCCGGCGCGTTTGCAGACATAGCGGCCGGCCTCCGGCGTCACCTGCATCAGGCCGTAGGCCTGTGCCGGCGACACCACGGCGGGATTGAACGCGCTCTCCTGGCGCGCAATGGCGTAGACGATGCTGGGCTCGACTTCCGGCCCGACCTGCCGGAACGACGGAATGCCGTTGACCGGATAGGCGTAGTGGTCGAACGGCAGTCCGCGATTGAGCGCCGCCTTGCCCATCAGCAGCATGCCGCGCGCATCGGTGTTGCGCGCCGTCAGCTCGCCGAGGCCTGCGAGCGCTTCCGGATCGCCATTGTCGCCCATATCGCTGAAGATCGGGATCGCAAGCTCGCGCTCGTCGATCTCGTAGAGCAGCGCCACCGCGCGAACGATCTCCAGCCGCTCGGCGCCGCGGCCGCGCGGCGCGCCGTTGAGCTCGATCTGCGGCATGCCGAGCTTGGCGCGTGCAAGTTGGCCGTAATAGCTCGTCGACTGCTCGGCCGCTTGCGCATAGGCAGCGCGGGCCTCCTGGCCGCGGCCGGCGGCTTCCGCGGCGCGGCCCTGCCAATAGCCGGCACGCGCCAGCGCCGTCGGGTTGGTGCTGCCGACGCCGATCCGCGCGAAGTGCTGTGCGGCCACCGACGGATCGTTGAGGAAGCGCAGCGCGATCCAGCCCGAGGTGAATTCCTGCTCGGTCTTGTAGATGTCGCGGGCGGGGAGCGCCGCATCGCGCGCGATCAGATAGGCGGTGCGGTATTCCCCGACGTCGATCATCTTGCGCGACAGCAGCCGGCGCTCGACCCACCATTCGTCGACGTTGAACAAGCGCGCAGCGTCCTTTGGCGCGCTCATCATCAGTTGCGCGGCCTCCGCGAATTTCTCCTCGCGACGGAGCAACTGGATCTTCGCGAACAGATAGCCGGTATCGCCGGACAGTTCGCGCGGCACGGCGTCGACCAGTTCGCGCAGGTTCGAGCCCTTGCGGTTGGCGGCGATCCGCGCCTTCGCCAGCGCGACGTAACCGGAGCCGAGGCGCTTGGCCGCGCGTATGCCAGCGGCCTCGTTGTCGGTGCCGTAAAGCATCGTATCCATGCGCGCCTTGTGGTCGCCGGCGGTGAGGAGGGACCCGAACAGATCGAGCGCGGTGCTCTCGGTGTCCTCGCCCATCGCGTCGTTGCGCCAGGCCTCGCGCACCAGCCGCTCGGCATTGGCGCGGTCGCCGCGCCCGATCATCGCCTTGGCGAGCGCGAAGCGGCCCTTGGCCGAGACCGGCGATTCATTCTGGAACCAGGCCCAGACGGCGGAATCGTCGCGATGGTCGTCCCACAGCGCGGCCTCGATGCGGCGGCGCAGGAAGATCTGCGACGGCCAGCTCGGATTGGCGTCGAGGAAGGCGCGGTAGCGCTCGACCGAGGCGCCGTTGTTGTCGCTGCGCAGGATCAGCCATTCCGCGAGCTTGCGCGCGACCGGATCGGAGATCGAGGCCTCGGCCTGCGTGGCCTCATCAGGCCTGCGCTTGCGCAGGAGCTCGACGACGTTCTCGAGCGCGTCCTTGTCCTCTTGCGACGTCGATGAGGTTGCAGCCACGGCCGCCGGGGTCACCGGCTTGCGCACTGCCGGTGCAGCGTGCTGGCGGGTCGCCGGAACCAGCGCAGGCGCGACCGCACTCGCGGCGACTGGCTTGTTCGGCAGGGACGTGCCGGCCTTTGGAACGCTAGTCTTGGCAGTGCTAGTCTTGGCAGTGCTAGTCTTGGCAGTGCTAGTCTTGGCAGTGCTAGTCTTGGCAGTGCTAGTCTTGGCAGTGCTAGTCTTGGCAGTGCTAGTCTTGGCAGCGCTCGTCTTGGGAGCGCTGACTTTGGGAGCGCTGGTCTCGGTGGCGCTGGTCTTGGCCGGAGTTGTCTTTGCGGCGGTGGACTTGGACGCGTCGCTCTTTGCAGTGCTCGTCTTGGCTGCGGTATTTTTGGCAGTGGAATTCTTGGCTGCAGAACTCTTGGCTGCAGAACTCTTGGCCGCAGGATTCTTGGCCGCAGGAGTTTTGGCTGCGGCGGCCTTGGGAGCCGCGCTTTGGTCTGCCGGCGCGGGTGTTGGAACGTCCGCGGCGGCCCAGGCATCGGCCGCCGTCACGGCAAAACCGATCACAAGCGCCAGGCTGGTTGCCAGCGCCGTCGATCGCAATGTGCCTGCGCGGGCGGAACGGTTCACGGACATCCTCTGCGGCGGCGGCGAATCACCCGATCGCCCGGGCCATAGGTTCTTATTTGATTGAATAAGTGCACAAAATGCTAAAAAGCGCTGCCGGTGCGGCTGTTTGCGCCATCACAACGGCAAAATCGCGGCTGGGAATAGGTACGGCGCGGCCCTTTCGCCTGACAGTCAGACCCGATATGACTTGTCTTTCATGGCGTTACGGCAGCACGCCAACAACGAAGGTCTGTCGACCTAGCCTTAAGCCTGAAGCGTTTGGAGGAAATCCATGGCAGCCAAGACAAAATTCCGGGGGTCGTTCACTGCCTTGGTGACGCCCTTCAAAAACGGCTCGGTGGATGAGGCGGCGTTCCGCGGCCTGGTGAACTGGCAGATCGCGGAGGGCACGCACGGCCTCGTGCCGGTCGGCACCACCGGCGAGAGCCCGACGCTCAGCCATGACGAGCACAAGCGCGTGATCGAGTGGTGTATCGCGGAGGCCAACGGCCGGGTGCCCGTGATCGCGGGCGCCGGCTCGAACTCGACCAAGGAAGCGATCGAACTGGCCGAGCATGCCGAGAAGGCGGGCGCGACCGCGGTGCTGGTGGTGACACCGTACTACAACAAGCCGACGCAAGAGGGCATGTACCAGCACTTCAAGGCGATCAACGATGCGATCGCGATTCCGATCATCATCTACAACATCCCGCCGCGCTCGGTGATCGATATGTCGGTCGACACCATGAAGCGGCTGTTCGAACTGAAGAACATTGCCGGCGTCAAGGACGCCACCGCCAGCATGGTGCGGGTGTCGCAGCAGCGCGCGGCGATGGGCGAGGACTTCAACCAGATGTCAGGCGAGGACGCGACCATCATCGGCTACATGGCGCATGGCGGCCACGGCTGCATCTCGGTGACGTCGAACGTCGCGCCGCGGCTGTGCTCGGAATTCCAGATTGCCTGGCAGAAGGGCGACGTGACCACCGCGCTGAAGATCCACGACAAGCTGATGCCGCTGCACACCAATCTCTTCATCGAGAGCAACCCGGCGCCGGTGAAATATGCGATGTCGCTGCTCGGCAAGCTGGACGAGAAGCTGCGCCTGCCGATGGTGCCGGTCTCGGAGTCGACCCGCGCGGCCGTGCGCAGCGCCATGGTGCATGCCGGTCTGATCAACTGAATGAGCTGAGTACGTCGAGAACGGCCGTGAGCAATACTGTTCGCAATGTCGAAGAAAGGGGATGGGCATGTTGAAGGAATTCCGCGATTTCGCCATGAAGGGCAACGTCGTCGACCTCGCCGTCGCCGTCATCATCGGTGCGGCCTTCGGTGCGATCGTCACGTCGCTGGTCGGCGACATCATCATGCCGATCATCGGCGCGATCAGCGGCGGCCTGGACTTCTCCAATTATTTTATCGGCTTGTCGAAAAACGTCACAGCAACCAACCTCGCCGATGCCAAGAAGCAAGGTGCGGTGCTCGCCTACGGTAGCTTCCTGACGCTGACGATCAATTTCCTGATCATCGCCTTCGTGCTGTTTATTGTGATTCGCCTGATGAGCCAGTTCAAGCGCAAGGAAGCGGCTGCACCCGCCGAGCCGCCGAAGCCGACCGCCGAGGTCGCGCTGCTGACTGAAATCCGCGACCTCCTCAAGAAGAGCTAAAGTGGCAGCCGACAAGAACGAACGCCAAATCAAGGTTGTCGCCGAGAACCGAAAGGCCCGCTTCAACTACGCCATCGAGGATACCATCGAGGCCGGCATCTCGCTGACCGGCACCGAGGTGAAATCGATCCGCAGCGGCAAGAGCACGATCGCGGAGTCCTACGCAAACTCCAAGAACGGCGAGATCTGGCTGATCAACGCCACCATCCCGGAATATCTGCAGGCCAACCGCTTCAACCACGAGCCGAAACGGCCGCGTAAGCTGCTGCTGCATCGCAAGCAGATCAACAAGCTGCTCGGCGCGGTCGACCGTGAGGGCATGACGCTCATTCCGCTCAAGCTCTATTTCAATGAGCGAGGCCGTGCCAAACTGCTGCTCGCGGTCGCCAAGGGCAAGAAGCTGCACGACAAGCGCGAGACCGAGAAGAAACGCGATTGGAGCCGCGAGAAAGGCCGCCTGATGCGGGCGCGGGGGTGATTAGACGCGAGTAGCGAATGGCGCATAGGAAGGCGGGCACCTCTGCCGTTCCATTCGCTATTGGCCGCTCGCCATTGGCGGCTTGCTGGAGCACGACATGACTCAATCGAGCGTGACCGACGTCGACTGGAGCAAGATCCCAGCGCCCTCAGACGATGGCGGCGCGGCGCATTTGAAGGGTATGACGATTCCGCCCGTCACCCTGCGCGCCACCAACGATACCTCGGTGACGCTGTCCGAGCTTGAGGGCCGCACCGTCCTGTTCGGCTATCCACGAACCGGCGAGCCCGGCAAGATCGGGTTAGTCGACGACTGGGACATGATCCCCGGCGCGCGGCTGCACGCCGCAGACCTGCGCGTTCCGCGACCTGTTCGCCGACTTGAAGGCCGCCGGCGCCGCCCAGGTGTTCGGCCTGTCGACGCAGAGCAATCAATATCAGACCGAGATGGCGTCGCGGCTGCATCTGCCGTTCCCGGTGCTGTCGGACGAGGCCTTGCAACTCACGCGTGCATTGAGCTTACCGACCATGTCGGTCGCGGGGCTGACACTGATCAAGCGGCTCGCGCTTGTTGTCGACGACGCGCGTATCACGCACGTGTTCTATCCGGTGTTCCCGCCTGACCGGAACGCGGGCGACGTGCTGGATTGGCTGAAGGACAATCCGTCGCAGACCTAGCCGAGGTCCTTCCGTACGGTAGCGAACACACTGCGGAACATGTCTGATGTCAGCACGCCGGTATTCGTGTTGTACCGCGAGCAATGGTAGCTGTCGTAGAGCTTGTACTGTCCGGCTATATGCACGGCACCGTGCGCAAAGGGCGCGGCGGCGAGTTGGATTCCCAGCGCCCTCAACGTTGATTCGTGCGCGATGCGTCCGAGCAGCACGATCGCGCGCACCGTTGGCATCGCGGCGATGGTCGCGGCGAGGAATTGCCGGCAGGTGTTGATCTCGGCAGGCAGCGGCTTGTTCTGCGGCGGCACGCACCGCACCGCGTTGCTGATCCGGCAGTCGACCAGCTTCATGCCATCGTCAGGACGCGCCTGATAGACGCCGCTGGCAAAGCCATATTCGAGCAACGTCGCGTAGAGCAAGACGCCGGCGTAGTCCCCGGTGAAGGGACGCCCGGTGCGATTGGCGCCCTGCATGCCCGGTGCAAGTCCGACGATCAGCAGCCGTGCATTGGCGTCGCCAAACGAATCCACCGGCGCGTTGAACCAGGCAGGTTCGCGCACGCGGGTTTGCGCGCGGAAGTCGGCCAGCCGCGGACAGAGCGGGCAGTTGCGATCGGGGACGGTGCCAGGGGTGACGAGACTACTCGTCGAAATCGTCATCGGCGCCCCGTGGCGCCACAGTGGAGGGCGTGCGCGTCAGGAATTGCGGGGAGTGATGGCGCGGCTCGCGCGGCGCCGGACGCTCGGACGGGTCGCGGCCGAGCTTGGATTGCAGCTCCACGAGATCGGTGAAAACGTCGGCCTGGCGGCGCAATTCGTCAGCAATCATCGGCGGCTGGCTGGCGATGGTGGAGATCACGGTGACGCGGACACCGCGGCGCTGCACCGCCTCGACCAGCGAACGGAAGTCGCCGTCGCCAGAGAACAGAATCATCTGGTCGACATGTTCGGCAAGCTCCATGGCATCGACAGCGAGCTCGATGTCCATGTTGCCCTTCACCTTGCGGCGGCCACTGGCGTCGATGAATTCCTTGGTGGCTTTGGTGACGACGGTGTAGCCGTTGTAGTCGAGCCAGTCGATCAGCGGACGGATCGACGAATACTCCTGATCCTCGATGATCGCCGTGTAGTAGAATGCGCGCAGTAGCGTGCCCCGGCCCTGGAATTCCTTGAGAAGGCGCTTGTAGTCGATGTCGAAGCCCAGAGTCTTTGCGGTAGCGTAGAGATTGGCTCCGTCGATGAAGAGCGCGATCTTGTTGGAAACAGGTGACGACATCAAAGTGTTCTCGCGTGGTTGTTAGTGTTCTTAGCGCAGCGGCGACCGACCGCGCGCAATTTCCTGCGTTGCTGCCTAAAGCTCGGTGAATCTTTCCCCGCAACAGTCACCACCGCAATTATGGTGAGGCGAGGGCAAAAAGCCTAGACTTTTGACATTGCAATGAAGAGATTTACTTGTCTGGGACGGCAACCAGGCCCTGTCGTCAGACGCTCTGGCCATTCTGGCCCCGGCGGAGGGGGTTACCAGAGCCTGCCAAGAAGGCAAATCACAAATTTTGCCTTGCGAAACGGAGGCCGGCCCTATAACTAACCCTCATAACCAACATGTTCGGTCCCTTTTACCACGGAGCGCCTTGATATGGCTCGCGTCACCGTCGAAGATTGCATTGATAAGGTCGACAATCGTTTCGACCTCGTCCTGTTGGCGGCCCACCGCGCCCGGATGATCTCGTCAGGCTCGCAACTCACGGTTGATCGGGACAACGACAAGAATCCTGTCGTCTCGTTGCGCGAGATCGCCGACTCCACGATCTCGCCAGAAGACCTGCGCGAGGAACTGGTGCACTCCCTGCAGAAATTCGTCGAGGTCGACGAGCCCGAACCCGACACTGTCCCGCTGATCGGTTCCGCCGGCGCGAGCGTCGATGCCGACGACACCGAAGTCGCCATCGAGCGCATGACTGAGGAAGAGCTGCTGAAGGGCCTCGAAGGCCTGGCGCCCCCGGAAGAGCAGCCCGAGGAAGACGAATAAAGCCGGGTTCTCAGGTCCCACTTTCAGACAGATTTGCCAAAGGCCCGGACATCGCTCCGGGCCTTTGCTTTTGTTGACAATTTCGCTGTTACCGTGCGTCCTGTACGGACGCGGGAAATTGAACATTTCTGGTCCCGCGTGGGGTGCTGCTTCGCTCGGCAGCACACTAGATTGGATGGAGGGCCTTTCGGCCCGCGCGAGAGGCATCGAATTCATGGCGTATCGACGCCGCAGTACCAGCCAGATGCAAGCTGCGACCGAAACGGTCGCGGTGGCGCCGGCTTCGCCCGTAGCGGAGAGGCCGGGCAGGCCGCGGGCGCGGATGATGCGACAATATGACCTCGTCGAGCGCGTCCGCTCCTATAACCCTGATACCGACGAGGACCTGCTCAACCGCGCCTATGTCTATGCAATGAAGGCGCACGGCACCCAGACCCGCGCCTCCGGCGATCCCTATTTCTCGCATCCGCTCGAGGTCGCCGCGATCCTCACCAACCTCAAGCTCGACGACGCCACGATCGTCGCAGCCCTGCTGCACGATACGATCGAGGATACCGAGGCGACACGGGCCGAGATCGACCATGTCTTCGGCCACGAGATCGGCGCGCTGGTCGAGGGGCTGACCAAGCTGAAGCGGCTGGAGCTGGTGTCGCGCGAAGCCAAGCAGGCCGAGAACCTGCGCAAGCTTCTGCTTGCGATCGCCGACGACGTCCGCGTGCTGCTGATCAAGCTCGCCGACCGCCTGCACAACATGCGGACGCTGGAATTCGTGCCGCCGGCCTCGCGCCGCCGCATCGCCGAGGAGACGCTCGACATCTATGCGCCGCTCGCCGGCCGCATGGGTATGCAGGAAATGCGCGAGGAGCTGGAGGACCTGTCCTTCTTCGTGCTCGACCCGGAGGCCTATGCGGTGGTCAAGCAGCGGCTCGATGGGCTGGCCGAACGCAACCGCAACCTGATCGGCGAGATCGAGGCCCAGCTCTCTAAGAACCTGCAGAAGAACGGCATCATCGCGCGGGTGTTCGGCCGCCGCAAGCAGCCGTTTTCGATCTGGACCAAGATGGAGCGCAAGTCGGTCGGCTTCGAGCAGCTCTCCGACATCTACGGCTTCCGCGTCATCCTCGACGACGTCGGCGCCTGCTACCGCGCGCTCGGCACCGTGCACACGACCTGGCCGGTCGTGCCGGGGCGCTTCAAGGACTACATCTCGACGCCGAAGCAGAACGACTACCGCTCGATCCACACCACCGTGATCGGGCCGGGCAAGCAGCGCGTCGAGCTGCAGATCCGCACCGAGGACATGAACCAGATCGCCGAGTTCGGCATCGCCGCGCACGCCTTCTACAAGGAAGGCGCGGGCTCGCCGCACGAGCGGCTGAAGCACGAATCCAACGCCTTCGCCTGGCTGCGCCACACCATCGGCATCCTCTCTGACAGCGCCAACCCGGAGGAATTCCTTGAGCACACCAAGCTCGAGCTGTTCCACGACCAGGTGTTCTGCTTCACGCCGAAGGGCAAGCTGATCGCGCTGCCGCGCAAGGCCAATGTGATCGATTTCGCCTATGCGGTGCACACCGCCGTCGGTCACAGCGCGGTCGGTTGCAAGATCAACGGCAAATTCGCGCCGTTATCGTCCGAGTTGCAGAATGGCGACGAGGTCGAGGTCCTGACCTCGAAGGCCCAGTCGGCCCCGCCATCGGCCTGGGAGGTGCTCGCCGTCACCGGCAAGGCGCGTGCCGCGATCCGCCGCGCCACCCGCGACGCGGTGCGCGACCAGTATGCCGGCCTCGGCCGCCGCATCGTCGATCGCCTGTTTGCCCGCGCCAAGATCGAATATGCCGACGACAAGCTGAAGGGCGCGTTGCCGCGGCTGGCGCGCAGCTCGATCGAGGATGTAATGGCCTCGGTCGGACGCGGCGAGATCAAGGCATCCGACGTCGCGCGCGCCATGTATCCCGACTACAAGGAAGAACGGCTGGTGCGCTATGGCGCCAAGAAGGGCCTCGCCGCCAAGCTGAAGAGCCAGGCGCCGCCGCATCCGGCGCGAGCCGCCTCGGTGATCCCGGTGCGCGGCATCAATTCCGACCTGCCGGTAAAGTTCGCGCCGAATGGCGGCGCGGTGCCGGGCGATCGCATCGTCGGCATCGTCACGCCGGGCGAGGGGATCACGATCTATCCGATCCAGTCGCCGGCGCTGAAGGATTTCGAGGAGGAGCCGGAGCGCTGGCTCGACGTGCGCTGGGATATCGACGAGACCATGCCGCAGCGTTTCCCGGCGCGGATCCTGATCCACAATGTCAACGAACCCGGCAGCCTGGCCCAGATCGCCACCGTGATCGCCGAGCATGACGGCAATATCGACAACATTCACATGTCGCGCCGTTCTCCGGATTTCACGGAGCTGACCATCGATCTCGAGGTCTATGACCTCAAGCATCTCAGCGCTATCATCTTGCAGTTGCGCGCCAAGGCTGTCGTCGCGCGGGTCGAGCGCGTCAATGGGTAGGGTCTTGTCGTTGCCGGGCTTCACCCGGCAAGCCATCTTCCAGGAATGAAAGTACACGCGGGCCGAGCCCGCGGCCAATTGGATTTGCAAGGTCAGAGAATGTCCAAAGCTCCTCCGCTGCGCCTCGGCGTCAATGTCGATCACGTCGCGACCCTGCGCAATGCGCGCGGCGGCGCGCGGCCCGATCCGGTGCGGCTCGCGCTTGCCGCGATCGCGGCCGGCGCCGACGGCATCACCGCGCATCTGAGGGAAGACCGCCGCCATATCCGCGACCAGGACATGGCGCGGCTGAAGGCCGAAATATCGAAGCCCTTGAATTTCGAGATGGCGGCGACCGACGACATGCTGCGGATTTCGCTCGCAACAAAACCGCATGCCGTCTGCCTGGTGCCGGAGCGGCGTCAGGAGCTCACGACCGAAGGCGGCCTCGATGTGATCGGCCAGCACAGCGCGCTGGCGCCGTTCATCGCGCGGCTCAGCGACGCCGGCATAAGGGTGTCGCTGTTCATCGCCGCCGATCCGAGGCAGATCGAGATGGCCGCGAAGCTGAAGGCGCCGGTGATCGAGCTCCACACCGGCGGCTGGTGCGATGCCGTGGTCGACGGCCACAAGGACAAGGCCGCCGCCGAGTGGACGCGCATCGTCGAAGGCGCGAAGCTCGCCCGTGCGGCCGGCCTGGAGGTGCATGCCGGACACGGCCTCGACTACGACACCGCCGAAACGATCTCGGCGCTATCTGACATTCGCGAGCTCAACATCGGCTACTACATGATCGGCGAGGCGCTGTTCGTCGGCATCGCCGAGACCGTGCGCGCGATGCGCGCGGCGATGGACCGCGGGCGCGCCAAGGCGGAAGGCGCTGTCCACGCATGATCATCGGCATCGGCTCCGACCTGATCGACATCACCCGGGTCGCCAAGGTGATCGAGCGCCATGGCGAGCGGTTCCTGGAGCGCATCTTCACCGACGCCGAGCGCGCCAAGGCGATGCGCCGCGCCAACAATGAGAAGATGGTGGTCGCGACCTACGCCAAGCGCTTTGCGGCCAAGGAAGCCTGTTCCAAGGCGCTCGGCACCGGCATCCGCCAGGGCGTGTGGTGGAAGGACATGGGGGTGGTGAACCTCCCGGGCGGGCGACCGACCATGCAACTGACCGGCGGGGCGCTGGAACGGCTGAAGAAACTGACGCCGGAGGGCATGGAAGCCCGGATCGACCTGTCGATCACCGACGACTGGCCGCTAGCGCAGGCCTTCGTCATAATTTCGGCCGTTGGCCCCGGCAAATGAGGCTGGCGGCCGGGGGCTCGTTCGAAAATTCTGGAAAAACTAAAAATCATTGACATTTCAATGGATTGCGAAGTTTTTACCCGGCGATTGATTGCGCGCCCGCGAACAACCGTCTAAAACGCCGCAGGGTTAGCATCGAGCGAGACGCGGATTCGGGTTTGCGCCGGAATTTGCCCTCAAGATCGGTATCAAGGCCATTTTCGTCACGCGAGGGCCAATGCTTCGCGTGGAGAGAACGTTCTGCCACCACGCGGGCACCAGGGGCTTGCGGGAATTGGGAAAGCAATGAGCGTGACTACCGGGACCAAATCTGAAAGCGGCTTGGGCGAAACCATCCGCGTCGTCATCCATGCCCTTCTGATTGCGCTCGTTATCCGCACCTTCCTGTTCCAGCCGTTCAACATTCCATCGGGATCGATGAAGGCGACGCTCCTGGTCGGCGACTATCTCTTCGTCTCGAAATATTCCTACGGCTACAGCCACTACTCGATCCCGCTGTCGCCGCCGCTGTTTTCGGGGCGCATTTTCGGCTCCAATCCGAATCGCGGCGACATCGTCGTGTTCCGGCTGCCGAAGGACGACACCACCGACTACATCAAGCGCGTGATCGGCCTGCCCGGCGACCGCGTCCAGATGAAGGAGGGGCTGCTCTATATCAATGACACCCCGGTCCAGCGCGAGCGGTTGAGCGATTTCATCGGCGAGGACCCCTGCGGCGCGGATGCTACCGCCCGGGTCAAGCGCTGGAAGGAGACGCTGCCGAACGGCGTCAGCTATGAGACGCTGGATTGCGTCGACAACGGCTTCTACGACAATACCAACGTCTACACAGTGCCCGAAGGCCACTTCTTCATGATGGGCGACAACCGCGACAATTCGACCGACAGCCGGGTGCTGTCGGCGGTCGGCTACGTGCCGCTCGAGAACATCGTCGGACGGGCCCAGATGATCTTCTTCTCGATCGCCGAGGGCGAACGCGCCTGGATGTTCTGGCGCTGGCCCACCGCCGTGCGGTGGAATCGCATATTCTCCATCGTGCGATGAACGACGAGACATCCATCATCAACGATCAACCGCCAGCCGGCGAGCCGAGCCAGACGTCTGACGCGGGCGGCGAAGCCGCGCCGAAGAAGCGGCGCAGCAAGGCTGCCAAGGCTGCGGACGAGAAGGCCGCGATCGCGGGCACCGAGTCGCGAATCGGGTACACATTCTCCGATCCCCTGCTGCTGACCACCGCTTTCACCCACGTCTCCGCGCTGAAGCCTGCCACCCGCAACCGCGCCGACAGCTACCAGCGGCTGGAATTCCTCGGCGATCACGTGCTCGGGCTGATCGTCTCCGACATGCTGTTCCGGGCCTTCCCGAAGGCCGACGAGGGCGAACTGTCGAAGCGGCTCGCGGACCTCGTCCGCAAGGAGAGTTGCGCCGACGTCGCCAAGTCGCTCGGATTGCTCGACGACATCAAGCTCGGCATGGTGAAGGCGGTCGAGGGCGCAAGGTTGCGCAAGTCCGTGCTCGGCGACATCTGCGAGGCCGTGATCGGTGCGATCTATCTCGACGGCGGCTACGAGGCCGCTCGCCTGTTCGTCGAGCGCAACTGGACCGAGCGGATGCACAAGCTGCGGCGGCCGCTGCGCGATCCCAAGACCGTGCTGCAGGAATGGGCGCAGGGCAAGGGACTGCCGACGCCGGTCTATCGGGAGATCGAGCGCACCGGGCCGCACCATGATCCGCAATTCCGTGTCGCCGTCGACCTGCCGGGACTGACATCCGCGGAAGGTCTCGGCGGCAACAAGCGCGCGGCCGAGAAGGCGGCGGCATCCGCGATGATCGAGCGCGAAGGCGTCGGCACCAATGACTGACGAGGTGAAAGCGGAAACGACGGCGACGCGCTGCGGCTTTGTTGCGCTGATCGGCGCGCCCAATGTCGGCAAGTCGACCCTGGTCAACGCGCTGGTCGGCTCCAAGGTGACGATCGTCTCGCGCAAGGTGCAGACCACGCGCGCGCTGATCCGCGGCATCGTGATCGACGGCAACGCCCAGATCATCCTGGTCGACACGCCCGGCATCTTCGCGCCGAAGCGCCGACTTGACCGCGCCATGGTGTCGACCGCCTGGAGCGGCGCGCATGACGCCGATCTCGTCTGCGTGCTGCTCGATGCCAAGTCGGGTCTCGACGAAGAGGCAAACGCGATCCTCAGCAAGCTCGAAACCGTCGCGCATCCGAAGATCCTGGTGCTGAACAAGGTCGATCTCGTTCAACGGGAGAAGCTGCTGGCGCTGGCGCAGGCCGCCAACGACCGCATGGGTTTCGAGCACACCTTCATGATTTCGGCGCTGTCGGGCGACGGCGTCGCCGATCTGCGTCAGGCGCTGGCTAAAGCGGTGCCCGAGGGACCGTTCCTCTATCCCGAGGATCAGATGTCGGATGCGCCGATGCGGCATCTGGCGGCCGAGATCACCCGGGAAAAGATCTTCCGCCATCTGCACCAGGAGTTACCGTATCAATCGACGGTCGAGACCGACAGCTGGACCGATCGCAAGGACGGCTCGATCCGGATCGAGCAGACGATCTTCGTCGAGCGCGAAAGCCAGCGCAAAATCGTGCTGGGCAAGGGCGGCGCCACCATCAAGTCGATCGGCGCGGATTCGCGCAAGGAGATCGCCGAGATCACCGGCGTCCCCGTGCATCTGTTCCTGTTCGTCAAGGTGCGCGAGAACTGGGGCGACGATCCTGAGCGCTACAGGGAAATTGGACTTGAGTTCCCCAAAGAGTAAGAGCCGGCATCTGCGATGAACCTGCCCAAAAACGTGCTGTGGTTTGAAGTGCTGCTGTATATGTCGCTGACGCTTGATGCGCTGTCGGTGGCGTTCACGGACCGCACCCCGAGCGAGGAGATGACCGATCAGATGGTCATGGTGGGGACGCTGCTGGCGGGCTGCATGATCGTGCTTCTGACGTATTTCGTCTGGCTCGCCGCGCAGCGCCGCAAGAACTGGCCGCGCTGGGCGCTGGTTGCGGCGTTGGTGCTGTCGGTGATCTCGCTGGTGCAGGCGATCGGGGACCGCGGCCTGGAACTCGACAGCGGCATCGAGATGCTGTCCTGCATCCTGACCAGCGCCGGGCTGTACTACTCCTTCACCGGCGACGCGCGGGGCTGGTTCAACGCGTAGATTTTTGGCTGTCATTCCGGGGCGCGTCGAAGACGCGAACCCAGAATCTCGAGATTCCCCGGTGCGCAATTGCGCACCTGGGATGCTCCGCATCGCCCCGGAATGACGGACGAGACGGCTGCGTTCGTTCTCGGAATCCTGCTAAACTTCATCCATGGAATGGACCGACGAAGGCATCGTGCTGGGCGTCCGGCGGCATGGCGAATCCTCCGCCATCGTCGAACTGCTGACGCGCGGGCACGGCCGCCACCTTGGCCTGGTGCGCGGCGGCGCCGGCTCGCGGATGCGGCCGCTGCTGCAGCCCGGCAACAGCGTCACCGCGCTGTGGCGGGCGCGGCTCGACGAGCATCTCGGCATGTACACGCTGGAGGGCACGCGGCTGCGTGCGGCGACGCTGCTCGCCTCGTCGTACGCGGTCTATGGCGTGACGCATCTGGCCGCGCTGGCCAGGCTGCTGCCGGAGCGCGATCCGCATGAAGATATCTACGAGATGCTGCAGGGGACGCTCGACGATTTCGACGACGCCGGCACAGCCGCCGTGCATCTGATCCGGTTCGAGCTGGCGATGCTCGCCGAACTCGGCTTCGGACTCGATCTGGACAATTGCGCGGCAACGGGGGCAACGACCGAGCTGATCTACGTCTCGCCGAAATCCGGTGGTGCGGTGTCGCGCGCGGCAGGCGAACCCTGGCAAGATCGCCTGCTTCCGTTGCCGGCCTTCTTGAGCGAGAGCGAGGGTGGCGCCAATGCCTGGTCGGACCAGGATCTGCTCGATGGTTTCCAGATCACCGGCATGTTTCTGCTCCGCCACGTCCTCGAGCCGCGCGGGCAGCGCCATTCCGACGCCCGCGACGGGTTTATCAAGGCCGTGACGAAGCGCCGGGCGCGGGCGGCGGTTCCGCAAGGGTGATTCGCAGCCTAAATTGCCGGTGATTCGCGGCTTGCCCGATTCACCACAAGAGTTTAACGCCTCTCCATGGGAAAACGACAGATACCGCCGCCGCCGGAAGAACCGGCCGAGATCCATGACGTGCCGCTGCGTGATGCGCTCGAGGAGCGCTATCTCGCTTACGCACTCTCGACCATCATGCATCGCGCATTGCCGGACGCCCGCGACGGGCTGAAGCCGGTGCACCGGCGCATCCTCTACGGCATGCAGCTGCTGCGGCTGAACCCTGGCACCCCCTTCAAGAAGTCGGCCAAGATCGTCGGCGACGTGATGGGCTCGTTCCATCCGCATGGCGACCAGGCGATCTATGACGCCATGGTGCGCCTCGCGCAGGATTTCTCCTCGCGTTATCCGCTGGTCGACGGCCAGGGCAATTTCGGCAATATCGACGGCGATAATCCCGCCGCCTACCGTTACACCGAAGCGCGCATGACCGACGTCGCGCGGCTGCTGCTTGAGGGCATCGACGAGGACGGCGTCGAATTCCGCGCCAATTACGACGGCCAGTCGAAAGAGCCGGTGGTGTTGCCGGGCGGCTTCCCGAACCTGCTCGCCAACGGCGCGCAGGGCATCGCGGTCGGCATGGCGACCTCGATCCCGCCGCACAACGTCGCCGAACTCTGCGACGCCGCGTTGCATCTGATCGAGAAGCCGGACACCAAATCGAAAGCGCTGCTGCGATGGGTCAAGGGCCCGGACTTCCCGACCGGCGGCATCGTCGTCGATTCCAAGGAGGCGATCGTCGAGGCCTATACCACGGGCCGCGGTTCGTTCCGCACCCGTGCGCGCTGGACCCAGGAAGAGGGCTCGCGCGGTACCTGGATCGTCGTCATCACCGAGATTCCGTGGCTGGTGCAGAAGTCGCGGCTGGTCGAGAAGATCGCTGAACTGCTCAACGAGAAGAAGCTGCCGCTGGTCGGCGACGTCCGTGATGAATCGGCTGAGGACATCCGCCTCGTCATCGAGCCGAAGTCGCGCGCGGTCGATGCCGCCTTGATGATGGAGTCGCTGTTCCGGCTGACCGAGCTGGAAAGCAAGATTTCGCTGAACCTCAACGTGCTGATCAAGGGCCGCATCCCGAAGGTGGTCGGCCTCGCCGAATGCCTGCGCGAATGGCTCGACCATCTGCGCGATGTACTGATCCGCCGCTCCGGCTTCCGCAAGGGCCAGATCGAGCATCGACTGGAAATCCTCGGCGGCCAACTGATCGCCTTTCTCAACCTCGACAAGGTGATCAAGATCATCCGCACCGAGGACGAGCCGAAGCCGGAGTTGATCAAGGCGTTCAAGCTTAGCGACGTCCAGGCCGAGGCCATCCTCAACATGCGTCTGCGCAACCTGCGCAGGCTCGAGGAGATGGAGATCCGCACTGAGGACAAGGAGCTGCGCAAGGAGCTGAAGGGCATCGAGGGCCTGCTCGGCTCCGAGCCCCAGCAATGGATCAAGGTCGGCGAGCAGGTGACCAAGGTCCGCGAGATCTTTGGGCCGAAGACGCCGCTCGGCAAGCGCCGCACCACCTTTGCCGATGCGCCCGAGCATGATCTCGCCGCGATCGAGGAGGCCTTCGTCGAGCGCGAGCCGTGCACCATTGTGATCTCCGAGAAGGGCTGGGTGCGGACGCTGAAGGGCCATGTCGAGGATCTCTCGGGCCTCGCCTTCAAGACCGACGACAAGCTCGAACACGCATTCTTCGCCGAGACGACGTCGAAGCTGCTGTTGTTTGCCACCAACGGCAAATTCTACTCGCTCGACGTCGCAAAATTGCCGGGCGGCCGCGGCCATGGTGAGCCGATCCGCATGTTCATCGAACTCGAGCAGGACGCGGCGATCGTCTCGCTGTTCGTCAACAAGGGCGAGCGCAAGTTCCTGATCGCGAGCAGCGAAGGCCAGGGTTTTGTCGTCAAGGAAGAGGACTGCGTCAGCAACACCCGCAAGGGCAAGCAGGTGCTCTATGTCGAGATGCCGAACGAGGCCCGCGCGATTACGACCGTGAGCGGCGATACCGTCGCGGTGATCGGCACCAATCACAAGATGGTGCTGTTCGGTCTCGACCAGGTGCCGGAAATGGCGCGCGGCCGCGGCGTTCGCCTGCAGAAATACACCAGCGCTTCGCTCTCCGACGTCGCAGTGTTCGAGGCCAAGGCCGGCCTGACCTGGAAGGACTCCGCCGGCCGCGAGCACAGCATGAGCATGAAGGAACTGGCCGATTGGCGCGGTAATCGTGCCGACGCGGGCCGGCTCGCGCACGGCCTGCCGAAGTCGAACAAGTTCAACCGCGGTCTCGAGTAGTCGAGTAGCCGGATGGAGCGGAGCGAGATCCGGGATCGCTGAGGATTTGGCGACTGGTCCCGGATTGCGCTGCGCTCCATCCGGGCTACGTTTCTGTCCTGCACGGTGTGATAGTATCCATATTTCCGGGCGCTATAACGCTGCCATGGCGCATCATCATCACGACTACGATCATAGCGGTCATTCCCATGACCACTCTCACGACCATTCTCATGGCCATGCCGGGCATAGCCACGCGCCCGCCAGTTTCGGTACGGCGTTTGCGATCGGCGCGTCGCTGAACACGGCGTTTGTCGTTGCGGAGCTGGTCTTCGGCTACTCCGCCAACTCGCTGGCGCTGGTGTCGGACGCCGTTCACAACCTCTCCGACGTGATCGCCTTGCTGCTGGCCTGGGGCGGGGCGTGGCTGGCCGGCAAGCGGCCGACCGACACCCACACTTACGGCTACCGTCGCGCGTCGATCCTGGCCGCCTTGTTCAACGCCGGGCTGCTGCTGATCGCGGTCGGCGGCATCGCGGTCGAGGCGATCAACCGGTTTCGCGAGCCGGCGGAGGTGGCGAGCTGGACCGTGGTCTGGGTTGCGGCACTCGGCATCCTCGTCAACGGCGGCACGGCGTTGTTGTTTATGCGTGGCCGCGACAGCGATCTCAATGTTCGCGGCGCCTATCTGCACATGGCGGCCGATGCCGGCGTCTCGTTCGGCGTCGTCGTCGCCGCGCTCGTGATCATGGCGACCGGCTGGCAGTGGCTCGATCCCGCGATCAGCCTGTGTATCTCCATTGTGGTGCTGATAAGCGGCTGGGAGCTTGCCCGCGACAGCGTCAATCTGGCGCTCGACGCGGTGCCGAGGAGTATTGATCTCAAGGTCGTCAGGGACTATCTGGTGACGCTCGAAGGCGTTACCGAAGTTCACGATCTGCATATCTGGGCGATGAGCACGAGCGAGACCGCGCTGACCGCGCATCTGGTCCGCCCCGGCGGCCATGACGATGCCTTCCTGCATCATGTTTGCGCGGAGCTGTCGCACCGCTTCAGCATCCATCACGCAACGCTGCAGGTCGAGATCAGCGGCGAGACCTGCCGGCTGGCACCGGCGGAACTGGTGTAGCATTTGCCGACCATTCCCTGAAAATCCGGGTGGTCTCCTCATCCATCGGGAAGAAGCTCTCGATGCGGAGTTCCTGCAGCGTGATGTCCTGGGGAATTCCGAGTGTCGCGATGGTCGTGAACAATTGCAGCCGGACGTCGCTCTTGCAGAACAGCATCGGCAAAACCAGCCCGGGCGCAGACTCCCCAAGCGGCACCGCCAGCGCCGCTGCGACGCCGTCATAGGCGAGCAGCCGTTTGAGCAGGCCCGCGGTCGCGGCGGTGCCGTCGGCAGCGGCATCGGCCTCGACGCTGCGGACGAAATAGCCGGCAACCTCGGTCCAGTTGGTGAGATAGGGCCGCAGCACGTCGGGAGCGACCAGCGCGTCGGCGAGATTGACGGACACCCCGGGAGCCAGCGGCCCGACCAGGAATTCCACCAGGCGTCCGGCACCGGAATTGGCCAGCAGCAGATTCCAGTGCCGGTCGACCACGACCGCTGGAAACGGCTCCTGCTGCGCCAGCATGAAGTCCAGCGCGTGACGGATCTGGGAAAGCTCGGGCGCGGCGAGATCGGTTTGCCGCCACACCGGTGCGAAGCCGGCCGCGACCAGCAGCGCGTTCTGTTGGCGCAACGGCACGTCGAGCGCCGCGGCAAGCCTGATCACCATGTCGCGGCTCGGCGCGGCGCGTCCGAGCTCCAGGAAGCTGAGATGGCGCTGGGAGATACCTGCGCGCCCGGCCAGCTCGAGCTGCGAGTGGCTCTTGCGCTGCCGCCACCAGCGGAGGCTGGCCGCAAAATCCTGCTGCGACATGAATACCTGTCAGGTAGTTGCCGGGATGACCTCGTTGGGCAAGATGCCACAAGCGGCAACGAAACGCATTGGGGCAGCGATGGACGAATGGATCGGCGTTGCGATCGCGTTGGTTTCGAGCTGCCTCGGCGGCACCGCGGCGGCGATCACGCGGTACCTTGTTGGAAATGCCGATCCGATCACGCTCGCTATTCTGCGCTGGGCGATCGGCTTTGTTTGCATTTTTCCCGCAGCAATGCTGCTGCGCGCAAAGTGGCCGCCGCGCGAGGATTGGGCCGCGGTCGCGGCGCTTGGCTTCGCCTTCTTCGGCGTCTTCTTCGTCCTCTACAACATCGCGATCTCCTATACGACGGCGGCGCGCGCGAGCCTGGCTTTGGCGACGCTGCCGCTTTCCACCATGGTGGTCGGCGCTGTGCTCGGAATCGAGCCGTTGACGGTGCGCAAATCGATCGGGGTCCTGATCGCGATGCTCGGCGTGGGCGCGGCGCTTGCATCCGGATTGTCGGCGGCGCCACCGGGCGCATGGCGCGGCGAACTGATCATGATCGCCGCCGTCCTGTGCATGGCGTTCTACAACGTCCTGTCGCGCCCCTTTATTCGCCGTTCGAGTGCGCTCGGCTTCCTTACCGTTGGCATGGGGACCGGAGCCCTGGCGCTCGTGGTCGTGGGGGTCATGACCGGCAGTGTGGCGGCGCTCCGTGAGTTCGGTGTGCCACAATGGATCGCCGGACTTTATCTCGGCGTGGCCGGCGGGGCGCTGGCCTTCATCCTGTGGGTGCTGGCGCTGGAGCGGGCGTCACCGACCCGCGTCGCCAATACGATGACGGTCAATCCGATTGCCGCGAGCCTGCTCGCCACCCAGCTCGTCGGCGAACCGATCACGCCCAATCTTGTAGCCGGCCTGATCGCGGTCTTCGCCGAAATCTGGATCGCGACGTCGGAGAGGCGAGCCGGTTAGCTGTGCGGCGCGGAGGGGGCGGTTGCAGCCGGCGGCGCGGGCACGTGCTTCGGCTTCAGGGAGCCGGCGTAGAATGAGGCGGTGAAGATCAGGATCAGTGCGACCAGATAGACCCCATAGGATTGCGGCGGGGTGGTCGCCCATTGCACGAGGCGTTGGAAGGAGGTTGCCGGGGCGGTGTCGTTGTCCATGCCGTCTTTTGCGGCAAAGCCGGCGCAAAGGGAAGCTGGAAATCGCTGCCGCGAGGGGACCACGTTCCGCGGGACATCATCAGGTGGCGGGGTTGCATTGTAATATTGGCGTTCGCATCTACTTTACGCTCGCCGTCACGCTGAGGCTTGGCATGCGACGACACGTCTTCCTCCCACACCAATTGCCCGGCATAATCCACAGATGGAACTGACGCCCCGATTGCGCCTCATGAATTGGCTGGTCCGCCAGGGTCTCACCGGCCTGTCCGAAAATGACCTCCTGCGCGGTTTCTGCGAGCGCTGCCGGGCGGCAGGGATGCCGCTGGCGCGGGCGATCGTCTTTATCGATACGCTGCATCCGATCTTCGAGGGCCGCGGCTTCCGCTGGAACGACGGCGTCACCAATGAGGCCGACGTGTTCGAGTACGGCTCGACCAGCACTGGCGACGCCAACCAGAACTGGCGGCGGTCGGCCTTCTTTCACATGCTCGAAAACGGCCACGACGAGATGCTGATTGATCTCGGCGGCTCGCACGACTTCTCGATGATCAACGATCTCGCGGAAAAGGGCTACAAGCATATGCTCGCCTTCGTGCACCGCTTCGGCGAGGCCGGCACGATCGGGGAGATGGACTGCTTCTATTCCTACTGGACGACGCGGCATTCCGACGGCTTCGATGAGAACCACATAGCTGCGTTGCGCGACCTGGTGCCGGTGCTCGGGCTCGCGGTCAAGTCGGCGGCGCAGGTCGAGATCGCCCGCACGCTGGGGCGGGTCTATCTCGGCCGCGAGACCGCCGAGCAGGTGCTGCGCGGGCGCATGCAGCGCGGCATCACCGAGAAGATCAAGGCCGTGCTGTGGTACTCCGACGTCCGCGGCTCGACTGCGATCAGCCAAAGCATCGGACCGGACGAGATCATCCCGTTTCTTAACGATTATGCGCAGGCCTCGATCGATGCGATCCACGATGCCGGCGGCGAGGTGCTGAAGCTGATCGGCGACGGCGTGCTGGCGATGTTCACCAACGAGAACATGGCGATCGCCAAGCGCGGCGCGCTACGCGCCGAGCATCAGTTCCGCCGCAACCTGGACACGCTGAACGCCCGCCGCGCCGGCGAGGGGCGGCCGACCACGACGGCCTATGTCGGTCTCCATGTCGGCCAGGTCTTCTACGGCAATATCGGCAGCGAGGACCGGCTGGATTTTACCGTGGTCGGACCTGCCGTCAACGAGGTCAGCCGGATTGCCTCGATGTGCGCCTCGGTCGACCGTGATTTGCTGACGTCGACGGCATTCCGCGCCGGGCTTGATGCCGCCGGGCGCAACCATCTGGTCTCGACCGGCCGCTTCGTTTTGCGCGGGATCAGCCAGGCACAGGATCTCTACACGCTTGATCCTGCCATTGCCGCCGACGAAGTTGTCGGCGGCAAGTACGAACGGTACCTGGCGAGTTGATTTAACACCGCGCCAGCTCGCCGACCATGTCGGGCTGTCGCGTCAGCGACACCGCGGGCGACATCAGGATCACCAGCGCCTGGGCGGCGAAAATCGCTGCCGCGAGATAGAGGCAGGTTTCGGCACCGTAAAGGCCGCCGATGATCGCGCCGATCGCGGAGCCGACCGGGCGGGCGCCGTAGCTCATGATGTTGATCGCCGAAACACGGCCGAGCAGCGAGGGCGGCGTCACCGACTGCCGCAGCGTGGTGGTCGAGATCACCCACAGGATCGGGCCGAAGCCGAGCAGGAAGAAGCCGAGGCCCGCGAGCAGCGGCGACGGAAACCAGGTCGTCAGCGCCATCACCGCCGCGGCCACGAAACCGGTCACCGGGCCGAGCCCGATCACGGTGCCGAACGCCAGTCGCCGCATCACGCGGGTCGCGAGTAGCGCACCGACCACCATGCCGACGCCATACATCGCCAGCGTGGTGCCGACACCGATCGCAGTGAGCCCGAGATGGCGCACGGCATAGGGCACGAACACGGCGAGCAGCAGGAAGGAAGCGGTGTTGAAGATGAACTGGGTGATGAACACCGGCCGCAGCAAGGCGTGATGCAGCACGAAGTTAGCCCCTTCCTTGATGTCCTGCAGCGGATGGCGCTGTGGCGCGGGCGGCCGCACTGGCTCATAGATGCCGGCGAGCAGCACGACTGCGATGGTCGACAGCGCCGCAGCAAACCCGAACGCGGGTGCTGCGCCGACCCAGCCGACCAGCACGCCGCCGAGCGCGGGCCCGCTGGCAAAGGCGATCGTGCGCGCCAGCTCGATGCGGGCATTCGCCGCCGGCAATTGCTGCGCCGTCACCAGGGAAGGCACCAGCGCCGGCGCGGCGACGCTGTAGGCGACCGTGCCGCAGACTGCTATGAAGCCAAGCAGCGCAAGCAGCGGCAGCGTCATCGAGCCCAACCAGAGCAGCACCAGGATTGTCGCAAGCGCGGCCGCCCGCAGCGCCTCCGAGCCGGCCATCACCCAGCGCCGTGACACGCGGTCGGCGAGCAGGCCCGCAGGGATCGCGAACAGGATGAAGGGTAGCGTCAGAGCGGTTTGCAGCATGCCGGTCTGGCCTTCGCCGACACCGAGCACCAGCACGGCGACAATGGGAGCCGCGGCCAGAGCAATCTGCTCGGCCGATTGCGCGGCGAGATTGGACCAGGCCAGTCGGTTGAAGGTTGCTGGCAAGTGAGGCGTATCGGCGGACATGGCAGAATCCCGTGAAATTCGATCTGGCCATACTGTGTGGTTGGAGGACGCCCGATCCCACCCGTTTCCCGACAACAACAAAAAGACCCGCCGCAGAACTGCGACGGGTCTCTTCAATGCGACGATCGGCGCCGTTCAGGCCATCATGGCGATTTGGGGCTCGCGCCGAGCTGGCCCGTGATCGTGCCGACCAGCGCCGCAGGGTGGATGTGGTCGCCGCTCGCGGGCGTCTCTGGGGCGACCTCGGCCTTCCGTTGCGCGAGCGCGCTGGTCAGGCTGGTCAGCGCATCGGGGCCGGCTGCGAAGCCAGCCTCGGAGAGGATCTTGTCGATCATCGGCTTGAACGCCGAAACCGACAGCAGTTGCGCGGCGAGGCCATCGCCGAGCCCAAGGCCGCCATTGCCGTTGGCATGACCGTTGGCGCCGCCGCGGCCGAGCAGACCGCCGGTGTCGAAGATCCGGATGTCGGAAATCTTCTCAATCGGCTTGACGGCTTCCGCCAACGCGCTCGGGATCACATTGATGCGCGCGAGGTTGAGGTCGTAGTCGATCATCTCCGCGCTCAACTTGTTTCGCGCCTCCGCCTTCAAGGTCGCGACCTCGGCTTCCGCCTGGCCGAGCGCCTTGACGCCGGCGGCGCGGGTGGTCGCGGCATTGGCGTCGGCTTTCGCCAGCACGTTAGTGGCCTCGGCCTTGTTGGCGGCAGCCTCCTTTTCCGCTTCCGCCATCACGGTGATCGGCATTGCGTTGGTTTCGGCTGCTTTCCGTGCCGCGATCACGTTGATGATCTTGTCGCGCTCGGCGATTTCGGTAGCCTTGGCGGTTGTGACCTTTTCCTCGGCTGCGATCGACAGCGCGCGGGCGGTCTCGGCGACGGTTTGCGCCTCGGACTGCTCTTTGCTTTTGGTCGCGACCGCGATCGCGCTTTCTTGCGCGACGATCTGAAGGTCGCGCTCCATTTCGGTATTGCGGCGCTTGACCGCGAGATCGGCCTCGATCTTTCTTGTGTCGCGAGCCTGGTTGGCCTCGGTCTGCTTGTTGGCGACCGCGAGTTCCTGCTGGATGCGATACTCCGCTTCGTTCTGCAGCGCGGTCTGCTCGACCTGCGCGGTCTGTGCCCGCATCGCCGCGGTCTTGTTGGCGATGTCGCGCTGTTGCGCCAGTTCCGCGTCGCGCTTGGTGGTTTCGATCGTCAGCGTGGTCTGGCGTGCGACCAGGTCCTGCTGGGCGATAGTGACCTCGGTGGTGCGGACGATCTGGTTGCGCTCCTGCTCGCGCTCCTTGGTGATCTTGGTCAGCGTGGTGAGGCCATGGGCGTCGAAGAAGTTGCTGGGATTGAAGTGCTTGATGTCGCTCTGGTCGAGCCTTGTCAGCGATACCGATTCGAGCTCGAGGCCGTTGTTCTGGATGTCGGCGCCGACCGCGTCCTGCACCGCCTTGACGAAGGTTGCGCGCTGTTCCTGCAGCTCCTCGAGGTTCATGGTGGCTGCGACCGAACGTAGGCCGTCCACGAACTTCGCCTCGACCAGCTCGCGAAGCTCGGCCGCGTCGTTGGTGCGGTTGCCGAGCGTTTGCGCAGCCAGCGCGATCGACGAACTGTCCGGTTTGACGCGGAGATAGAACTCGGCGCCGATGTCGACGCGCATGCGGTCCTTTGTGATCAGCGAGTCAGGTCCGCCGCGCGCCACCTCAAGCCGGAGTGTCTTCAGGTTCACCGCGGCGGTCGAGTGGAAGATCGGCAGCACGACTGAGCCGCCGTCGAGCACGACCTTCTGGCCGCCGAGGCCGGTGCGCACATAGGCCTCATCGCGCGTCGAGCGTTTGTAGAGTTTTGCGAAAAGCAGGCCAATGACGAGGATAGCAACGACGCCAATGGCAACGGGTACTGCAAGTTCCCACATGTGTTATGCCCTGTTGGAAGATTGTTGTTGTTCGATGAGGTCGGCAGGAGCGGTAATTGCGATGAAGCTCTTGGCGTCGCGGTCGACCAGCAGGACGCTGGCACCGACCGGCAGCGCTACGGAATCGTGGCTGGCACGCGCCGACACAATGTGCCAATTGCCGAAGACATCCTTGAGACGAACGCGCCCGGGCAGGCCCTGATCGAGCGGGCCGACCGAGACGGTCGCGACCTTGCCGACGAAGTCGCTTTCACTGACCGCGTAGCTTTCGTCGCGCGGGATGATGCGGGCGAGCCCGCGGCTTGCATTCCTGATCACGGGGATGCTGCCGAAGGCGACCGCCACGGCGGCAATCGAGACGGGGATGGCGGTGCCAGCGGCATGGGCCAGGCCCTGGAGCAGGAAGCCTCCGATCGAGAATACACCAAGCACCAGGATGATCAGGATCAGGAGGGGAAGCCGTCCGGCGTTGATCCAGAGAAACAGGCCACTGAGAGCATTGTGGCTCTCGGCCTCGACCGCGAAATCCTTGCCGATGAATTCGCTGATCGAAAGTCCGATCATGGTGGTCAGCAGTTCGATACCGCCAAGCGCCACCATGATCGCAGCCGCGACCGCGAAGGGCCGCACGTCGGAGGCGAGCAGAATGTCGCCAACTGCACTCATTGTTGTGACTTGATCCTTTCAAGCCGCGCCGCGATCTCCTTTTCGCGGTGCAAGCGATCGAGTTCGTCAAGCTCCTTGTCGCCGAGCACGCTTGCAGCGGGAACGCCGGTCACCCGTGCGATCGCCGCCATGGCACGCTCAGCACTCAATGTATTAGTCGCCGATGGGCCTCGGCTGGTTTCGTGCTGGGCCTCTCGAATCAGACTTTGTTCGAGATCGGTCAGTCGCGCCTCGGCCTCACGCCGCGCGCCAAGCATGGCCTGCAAGGCCTTGGTTTGCTCGTCGATTTCAAGTTCGATGAAATCCATTGCCCGCTCCAGCGCGATCATCTGGGATTCCAGATCAATTTGCCGTGCGACGCCGGCGCGCGCGAGGTCCTCGCGATTTTCCGCAATTGCGAGACGGATCTTCTCGTTGAGACTGGCCGTCTCGGTATCCAGTTCTTCGCGCCGCTTCTTGAGCCGAAACTCTTCGGCGCGCGATTTGCCGAGCGCGTGGCGCGCCTCGTCGGCGCCGACGTCGATCTCGCGGATCGCCTGTTTGACCAGCGCGACCTTGTTGTTGGCCTCGGCGTTATCGATGGTCTGGCTTGCGATGGCGGCAAGAAGCCGGCCCATGCGAGCAAGAATGCCTTCGTGAAGCATGGTCTTCTCCTCCGGTTGTGCAGATTTGGATTTGACGGCGATGTGGATTTCGTAGCCGCGTCCATCCGAGATCAAATGCGCCGGGAAGGGACTTTCCCACCCCGAGACATATCCCGGCACCTCGAACGGCACCAAGACGCGTCCGCTGACAGTGCTAATGGTCAGTGAAGTTGGACCCTTGATCGCGAACAACTTTTCGTCGAGCGGTATCCGGCGCACGGTTGAGCCTGCCGCGTAGTTGGCGCGGTCGCGCAGGCCCAGCGTCACCAGCCGGGCGGGCAGGCCGGTCTCCCGGCGGATCGTCTCGTAAGCCTGGGCGTGCAGCGAGACGAGATTGGCGCCGACCGGCGCGACCTCGGCGAGGATCGCCATCATCCGATCATACGCCGCAAACGTCGCCTCGATCGCCTCGATACCCGACGGGTCGGGGGCGAGGGCGTAGCGCAATGTTGCGGCGGGCGTCTCGACGGGGAGCTTGATCATGCCTCTAACGTAAAGCACTTCTTCAGTACTTTACAAGCCGCATGGCTGGTATCATTTTCGTGACCCCAGATGCAGTTGCAAATGAGTTGCATTAAGGTGGTGGTTCAGCCATCTTCGTCCCATGGACGCCCGAACTCCTGAAGTGCACGCCGTTTCCGCCCCCGGAGCCCTGCCGGGAGCTCACGGTTGGCGCCGTGATGCCGGCCACGCGCGCAGCCTGCCGGAGGTCAATTCGACGGTCGCGGTGCCCAGCGGCGGGTCGTGGTGGCGTCGGCTGCTGGCTTTTGCCGGTCCGGGCTATCTGGTGTCGGTCGGCTATATGGACCCCGGCAACTGGGCCACCGACCTCGCGGGTGGTTCGAAGTTTGGCTACACGCTGCTGTCGATCATCCTGCTGTCGAACCTGATGGCGATCCTGCTGCAAGCGCTCGCGGCGAGGCTCGGCATTGCCACCGACCGTGACCTGGCGCAGGCCTGCCGCGCGACCTATTCACGTCCGGTGAACCTGCTGTTGTGGCTCGCCTGCGAGGCCGCGATCATCGCCTGCGACCTCGCCGAGGTGATCGGCACGGCGATCGCGCTGAAGCTGTTGTTCGGCATCCCGCTGATCGGCGGCGCGTTGCTTGCGGCGCTCGACGCGTTCCTGCTGCTGCTCCTGATGAACCGGGGTTTCCGTTTCCTCGAGGCCTTCGTGATCGCGATGCTGATCGTCATCGCGGTCTGCTTCGCCGTCCAGATCGCCGCCGCCGCGCCGCCGGTCGCCGCCATCATCGGCGGCTTCATGCCGACGCGCGAGATCGTCACCAATCCGGAAATGCTCTACATCGCGATCGGCATCATCGGCGCCACGGTGATGCCGCATAACCTCTATCTGCACTCCTCGATCGTGCAGACCCGCGCCTACAAGCGCACCGAGGAGGGACGCCGCGATGCGATCAAATGGGCGACGGCGGACTCCACCATCGCGCTGATGCTGGCGCTGTTCGTCAACGCCGCGATCCTGGTTCTGGCGGCGGCGACCTTCCACAAGAGCGGCCATTCCGACGTCGCCGAGATCGACCAGGCCTTCGAACTGCTGTCGCCGCTGCTTGGGCTGGGCATCGCATCGACGCTGTTTGCGATAGCCTTGCTCGCATCCGGCCTCAACTCGACGGTGACGGCGACGCTGGCCGGCCAGATCGTGATGCAGGGCTTTCTCGACCTGCGGCTGCCGGACTGGGCGCAGCGGCTGCTGACCCGGGGCATCGCGATCATCCCGGTCGTGATCGTCGCCGCGCTCTATGGCGAGAGCGGCACGGCGCGGCTCCTCGTGTTCAGCCAGGTCGTGCTGTCGATGCAACTGCCGTTCGCGGTGATCCCGCTGGTGCGGTTCGTGTCGGACAAGCGCAAGATGGGCGCGTTCGCGATTTCGGTGCCGGTCGCGGCGGCGGCGTGGATCGTCGCCGGGCTGATCGTGATCCTCAATGTGAAGCTGCTGATCGATACGTTCTCGGGGTGAGGCGGGACGCTCAGTCCTGCGGCTCCGCCAGCACTTCGCCTGACGCGTCGACGCGCAGCCAGCCGCTGGGCGCGAGACGCTGCTGGGGCAGGAAGCGGCCCTTGTAGTCCATCTTCTTCGAGCCCTCGATCCAGTAGCCGAGATAGACGTAAGGAAGGCCCTGCCGGCGGGCGCGGGCGATGTGGTCGAGGATCATGAAGGTGCCGAGCGAACGGGCCTCCTGCGACGGCTCGAAGAACGAATAGACCATCGACAGCCCGTCGCTCAGCACATCCGTCAGCGCCACGGCGATCAGTTCGTCGCCGCGGCCGGTGATGCCACTGTCGATGGTGCGCTTGCGGTACTCGATGATGCGGGTCTCGACATGGCTGTCCTCGACCATCATGGCGTAATCGAGCACCGTCATGTCGGCCATGCCGCCATTGCGGTGGCGCCGGTCGAGATAGGCGCGGAAGACCGAATATTGCTCCGAGGTCGGCACTGCGTTGCGCTGTTCGCCGATAATGTCGGCGTTACGGGCCAGCACCTTGCGGAAGTTCCGGGACGGACGGAATTCGTTGGCGACCACCCGGACCGAGACACAGGCCCGGCACTGGTCGCAGGCCGGGCGGTAGGCGATCGACTGGCTGCGGCGGAAACCGCCATGGGTCAGCAGATCGTTGAGATCGCCGGCTTTGTCGCCGACCAGATGCGTAAACACCTTGCGCTCATGCCGGCCCGGTAGATAGGGGCAGGGCGAGGGCGCCGTCAGGTAAAACTGCGGGGTGTCACGCGAGTGCTGGGTCACGTCAGATCGTCAGGCTCCAAACAATACAGGCAGCCGAGCTAGCATCGCCCTCCGAAGGCTAACGGTCAATTGGTTTAGGCGGGCCTAATAGGCCCGCGCCGCCGGCGTTACCTGGGTCCGGACCGAGCTGTTGATAACCACGGTTCCGAGGACAATGTCGTGCAGCAGCCTGCGACGGCCGTTGAACAGGCCGATCAGCAGCACCAGGGGCGACAGGAACGAGACCGACGCCCAGAATACCAGCGCATGGGCGGCGCCGAGCACGAAATACCCAGGCGCCCCGTACCAGGTGCGCAGTTCCAGGTCCATCATGCGCATGCCGATGGTGGCCGAATGCGGCCCGCCGATCGAGGAGCCGTAATAGACGATCGCCCAGACGACGGAGGCGGGCCAGACCAGCCAGAACAGCGCCCAGCCGAGGCCGAGCGTGACCACGCCGAACAGGGCGATGAAGACCTTGGCGAGGATCACCGGGACAACCAGCACCACGAGGTCGATCAGGAACGCAAACACTCGCCGGGTCAGCACGCCGCGGAACAGGTTCGGCTGCGTCCACGGGTCGAACGCATGCGGGGGAACGCCGCCATCGCTGCGCCAGGTGCCGCCGCCATTGCCCGAACCGTTGTAAGACATGACCAACCTCCGATGAATATCCCGCGCAGGACATGGGAACCGGCCTTGCGGCCGCAAGTCCGCGCGAACATTAACATGCCGAAATATTCCGGCGATTCGGCGGCCGGGCCTCAGCGCTCCGCCCTGATCTTCTCCGCGGCCTGCGGCGCGAAGTAAGTCAAAATGCCGTCGGCGCCGGCGCGCTTGAAGCCGACCAGGCTTTCCATCATCGCGCGTTCGCCGTCGATCCAGCCATTGGCGGCGGCGCCCGCTATCATCGCGTATTCGCCGGATACCTGGTAGACGAAGGTCGGCATCGCGAAGGTGTCCTTCACGCGGCGGAGGATGTCGAGATAGGGCATGCCCGGCTTGACCATCACCATGTCGGCGCCCTCTGCGATGTCGAGCTCGACCTCGCGCAGCGCCTCGTCGGAATTGGCGCTGTCCATCTGATAGGTGCGCTTGTCGCCGGTCAGCGTCTTGGCGGAGCCGATCGCGTCACGGAACGGGCCGTAGAAGGCGGAAGCGTATTTCGCCGCATAGGACATGATCTGCACGTCGATGAAGCCGTTGTCGTCGAGCGCCTGGCGGATCGCGCCGACCCGGCCATCCATCATGTCCGACGGCGCGATCACGTCGCAGCCGGCCTCGGCCTGCGTGAGCGCCTGCTTCACCAGCACCGCGACGGTCTCGTCGTTGAGGATCCTGCCGCCTTCGATCAGCCCGTCATGGCCGTGGCTGGTGAAGGGGTCGAGGGCGACGTCGCACAGCACGCCGATCTCGGGAAACTCCTGCTTGATCGCGCGCACCGCCTGGCAGACCAGATTGTCGGGATTGAGCGCCTCCGAGCCTTCATCGTCGCGCAGCGACGGCTCGGTGAAGGGGAACAGCGCGATGCAGGGGATATTGAGCTTTGCCGCGCGCTCGGCGTCGCGCACGATTTGGTCGACGGTGAGCCGTTCCACGCCGGGCATCGAGGCCACGGGGGTGCGGGTGTTGCTGCCATCGACCACGAACATCGGCCAGATCAGGTCGTCTGATGTCAGCACGTTCTCGCGGACCAGCCGGCGCGCCCATTCCGACTTGCGGTTACGGCGCGGGCGGACTGTGAGGTCGAGCGAGGGCGAGGTGAGGGGCGTTTCGGTCTGGCGCCGTGGCGCGTCGCGCAACTCGATCGGGCGCCCAAATTTGATCGCCATTTGTCTCTCTCCTCGGCGGCAGGCTGATTGGACCTGATATAATTCCAATTCTAGCACCTTTAAGGGGGCGCCGTCATTGGGCCCCCTTGGCGCCCCTCGGCACCCTGATCTGCCGGGAGGGCGATTGATTTTGGCCCTCCGGCGGGCCAAGACTGCGGCCATGGACCCCATTTTGCAGCCACTGCGCGGCGATTCGCATGTCTGACTCATCTACGCGCGACCAGGCCCGGGACAATGCCATCCCGGCCGGCGGGATGTCGTCCGACCGGATCGAGCCGGACGAGAATGCGTGGACGCGGCGGCTCGTCATCTTCTTGCGCATCATGGCGGTCGTCTCGATCGCCAAGGGCCTTTACCATTGGGCCCAGGTGACCGGCTTCGTCGGCGGCGACGAGGACGCCTTCGAGAACCAGTCGATGGCCTGGCAGACCGCCACGATCTATTTCGCGGTCATCGAGCTCGTTGCCGCGGTCGGGCTGTGGCTCGCGACCCCCTGGGGCGCCGTGGTGTGGTTGACCACTGTCGTGTCGATGGCGGTCATCGAGCTGATGTTTCCCGGCATCTATGGCGGCAGCCTCACGGTGGTCGGGTTCGAAGCCGTGATGCTTGCGGCCTATCTGGCGCTCGCCTGGATGGCGGCGCGTGAACGACCGCCGTAGCGACCGCGCTTCGCTGGTGCGGCCTTCAGTGTGGCTGCGGCGCGACAGCGCTGCGGAATCCGGCCGGTGATGGTGCAGATCATGCCACGCGTGCGCGCACTGAGAAGACAGCATTGCTGGCTTTGCTAGGTGTGTGCCACAGACCGCACGCTGTACCGAGACATCCCATCTTGAAGTGCGTATCTGCGAGACCGTCGCCGGGACCGATTTCCGGTTCTCGGCAAATTTGTCAGTCGGCGTTGCGCCGACCAGCGGCGGGACCGTTTGGTCGGGCAGCCATGGCTCCGCAACACACCGCGCGATGCGTGCAGAATCCGCCACGCGATCCCGTAACATTTTCCAAGATTTTTCCGGTAACCGTTCGGTCACTGTAAAGGGTTCCCTCACACCCGTTACCTCACCGTTTCGAATTCGAACGACCCTGTTTCCGAATGCGACAGGGGAGGCAGACGAAGCGTGAACAGGAGGCTCGCACCGTCAATGAAAAGTTGCGAAAAGCCCTTGATCTACCGGCTTAATCCGCGATTCACTGTCTTAAATTCATGATCTCTTTATTGTCTTATTTAAGCTGATCTTCAAACGGCCCCCTTAAGTTGCAGTCATCAGGCGGGACACAAGTTTCGTCGAATAAGTCGATAAAAACGACAACAGGGGAAGTGTCATGATGAAAGCCGTTGCGACAACGGCGGCGGAAGCCGCTGATCGCGCTGCCGGTCAAGCTCCGGTACAGCCGCTCTACCTCGAAGCACTGACCTTGGTGGAGCGGCTGCATCGCCGGCTGCTCGACGTCATCAAGGACGAGTTCGATCGCCGTGGCCGCGCCGACATCAACTCGGTGCAGGCGCTGCTCCTGTACAATATCGGCGACAAGGAGCTGACCGCCGGCGAGCTGCGCACCCGCGGCTACTATCTCGGCTCCAACGTCTCCTACAATCTGAAGAAGCTCGTCGAGCTCGGCTTCCTCGATCATCAGCGCTCGCGCGTCGATCGCCGCTCGGTCCGCATCCGCCTGACGTCGCAGGGCCAGGAAGTCCGCCGCATTGTCGATACGCTGTACCAGAAGCACGTCAAGACGGTCGAGCAGGTCGGCGGCATCTCGAACGAGGAATTCGCCAGCCTCAACAAATCGCTGCACCGCCTCGAGCGCTTCTGGACCGACCAGATCCTGTATCGCCTCTGAGACTTTCTGCCTGCTTCGCATCTTCTTCGCCACTTCTTCGCCTTCTGGTCAAGCCGGCCGTTCAAAAGACCGGCAGCCACCTACCTCCAGACAAGCGCATCGGCTGTGCCCGGCCGGTGCGCTTTGCTGTTTTGTGCATCTGCGAAAAAAAGATCGCGGTGCGGGAACCAAAGGGCGGTGCCGCGGCTTATCCGTCGGTTCCGGAGAGCCGTCACCGTGATGGTCGAGCGTGGGTTGCAGGTGCTGAATGTCGAGCTCGTGGGCGACGCCTACGCGATCGCTTCCAATTACCTGCGCAAATCTGGCGCTATCCCCGACACATTTTCCACCAACGAGCGCCTGCTCGGTATCGTGGTGAAGCTGTTTCATAATGGCGAGAAGAACCGGATCCGCCTTGCCAACAAGGCGATCGCCAAATTCGAAGCCGAGACGCTGGTCATCGTGTGACCGCCAACCCGGAGATACCCATGGACGCCGCCATCGATCGCATCATGCACACCTACGATCTGCTGCTCAATCGCACGACCGCGGCAAGCGAAGAGGCGAGGGCGAAGGTGACCGATTACGTGCGGATGCTGTTCGAGGCCGGCGAAAAGGATACCCACCGTCTCACCGTGTACGGCCTGACCTATCTGCGCCAGCTCGACGGCAGCACGGATCATGTCAAGGCCGGGTATACCGGGCTGTAGAGTTCCCCACGCGTTGCCCAAATCCATCGTACCTGCGAGGGATGAACCGCGTTTGCGCCCAACCAAAGCGGTGTCGTCCCTGCCTAGTGCGCAATTGCGCACGGGAGCAGGGACCCATACGCCGCGGCAGTGTTGTGAATGGGACTCGTCGTTCGAGCGCGGCGCAACAACCAAACACCGGTGGCTATGGGTCCCTGCTTTCGCAGGGACGACACGGAGTTTTTTGCACGGCTTGTGAGTCATACGTTCGCGTTCTCGCGACATGATTTGTCCGAGCTTTGCATTTCGTTTCACCCTCTCACTTGGTAGAGGGCGCAGGGAAAGCCGGGTGCCGATTGCACCCATGGGCCCGGTGCAACAAAAAGCACCGGGGTAGGACCACAGGTGTAACCGGAACAACCCGGCTTTCCCTGCGCGATGGCTTTACAGCTTATACGTGCTCTCCCCGGTGAGACTGGGCTTGCTTGTCACCGCCATCACAAGAGACCTCAGTCTCTTGTGACAGGACACCTGCCACTAGGGCGTCAGGCCTGCACGACTTCGCCGTCCGCTTCATGCGCACTCGTCTGTTGCGCAATCGGCGTCCACCGCATCCCACCGCGCGTTCGTGACGTGCGCTCGCCCCTCAATCGGGTGGGACGGGCAAATTCATACACTGAGTTGCACTTTCGATAAACCGAAATATTTTTGCCGAGAGGGCTGGACAGGCCGGGCAAATCAATGATCCAGAACAAGCGGCGAAACTCCGCCCCACCACGCTCCGGGTCCTTTTAATCTGGAAAGCTGTGCGTGGAGGGCGCTCGGCAGTCATCGTTTGATCACCGATACTGAACTGTTCGTGATCGTCGCAACGCGCGCCACGCGTAGCCAGTTGACATAACCGGCTACAGGGTTTTTATTCGCACATACGGGGGCAGCGATCCCCCCGCGAGGCGACATGCCCAAGAATCGCGTCCTGTTTAAAAAGGGCGCACGCATGTCTTCTTACACATCGATCTCACCTGAAAAACTTTCTCGTCTGATCGGCACCGCCAACTCGCCGACGCTGGTCGATGTCCGCATCGAAGAGGACTTTGCCGCGGATCCGCGGCTGATCCCAGGCGCAACACGCCGTTCGCATCTCAATGTCCAGGATTGGGCGCCCGGTTTTGCCGGACAGTCGGTCGTGGTCATCTGCCAGAAGGGGCAAAAACTCAGCGAAGGCACAGCGGCCTGGCTTCGTCACGGCGGCATCGCAGCCGAAATCCTCGAAGGCGGACACCTCGCCTGGACGGACGCGGATCTGCCGGCCATTCCCGCCGACAAGATTCCAAAACGCGACGGCCGCGGCCGCACCGTCTGGGTCACGCGCGAGCGGCCGAAGATCGACCGTATCGCCTGCCCGTGGCTGATCCGCCGCTTTGTCGATCCGAGTGCGGTGTTCCTGTTCGTCGCTTCGTCCGAAGTCGAGGCCGTGGCAGAGCGGTTCCATGCGGCGCCTTTCGACATCGAGAATGTGTTTTGGAGCCATCGCGGCGAGTTCTGCACCTTCGACGTGATGGTGAAGGAATTCGGGTTGACGACGCCGCCGTTGCAGCGGCTCGCAACCATGGTGCGCGCGGCCGACACCGGCCGCCTCGACCTTTCGGCTGAAGCACCGGGCCTTCTCGCCGCATCGCTCGGTCTGTCGCGAATGTTCAACGATGACCTCGAGCAATTGAGCGCCGGCATCCTCCTCTACGATGCCTTCTACCGATGGTGCCGAGACGCCAGCAAGGAAACCCACAACTGGCCGACCAACAAGGTCAAGCCGTGACCGCTCCCAGCCCCCCGAAAAGGAGAAGCCATGAAACGAATAGCAGCATTGATCGCAATCGGAATCGCGACGCCGCTGGCGATGCCAGCGCATGCCGCCGCCGACGCGGCCGCGAAGCCTTCGGTCGTGACGATAGCCGCGCCAGCCGGCGCCGGAAGCGACCGGTCTCTGGAAACCTTGCGCGGCTTTGTGGAGGCCGTCGACGAACGAAACGACGTGATGACCCTGCGACTGCCTTCCAACGTTGTCGCCGCCCTGAAGGTAAACGACGGTTTGCTCTTCAACGCGGTCCGCTATGGCGACCAGGTCGAAGTCACGGTGAAGAACATCGACGGTGCCGAGACTATCATCGGCTGCGTCAGAGAATAGACGCGGCCCGTCCCGCCCGCGACGAGGGCATTAAGAGAATCAGGAGACGCAATCGCGCGCGCGGGCACGAAGAGCTGCGGCCCAACACGGGGTGTGAGGGTGACGAACAAAATGGAGAACTGAAATGACGATGAATACCGAGCGCCGAAACTTCATCAGGGGCGTTGGTGCCTCCGCATCGACGGCCGTGCTTGCGGGAACACCCGCCCTTGCACAAGCCAATCAGCAGACAGGAGCCAAGCCGATGGCGTACCAGCCTAAACCGATGCCGTTCGATCCAAAATCCATCGCCGGCATCTCGGAGAAGGTGCTCGTTAGCCACTACGAAAACAACTATGTCGGCGCCGTGAAGCGGCTCAACGCGATCGGAACGCAACTTGCCGAGCTCGACTTCGCCAAAGCCCCGAACTTTGTCGTCAACGGCCTGAAGCGTGAGGAGTTGATCGCCTCGAACTCGATGATCCTGCATGAAATCTATTTTGACGGGCTTGGCGGCGGCGGCAGTGCAAGGGGGCCGCTCATCGAGGCCATCGTGCGCGATTTCGGCACTATGGAGCGGTGGCGCGCCGAGTTCTCTGCCATGGGCAAGGCCGAAGGCGGCGGTTCTGGCTGGGTGATCCTGGCCTACTCGCCGCGAGACAAGCGGCTCGTCAACCAGTGGGCCGCCGACCACACCACGACGCTTGCCGGCGGTCGCCCGGTGCTCGTGCTCGATATGTACGAGCACGCCTATCACATGGACTATGGTGCCGCGGCCGCACGCTACGTCGACATCTACATGGAAGCGATCAAATGGGACAACGCCGCGAAACTCTATGATCAGTACAGCCGCGAGGCATAGGTGCGATCGCTTCGTGCCTCGACGGGATTCTTCAGATCGTAACTGGCGGGTATAGGTAATGACGACGACCACGACAACCGAGCCGGGCCACATGGGCGAACTGGTGCGCTATTTCCTGCGGCTCGGTTGTCTCGGGTTCGGCGGACCGGTGGCTCTCGTTGGCCAGATGGAGCGCGAACTCGTCGACGGCAAGAAGTGGCTCACCAAGGAGCAGATGCGCGAGGCCATCGCGATCTGCCAGTCTCTGCCTGGACCGCTCGCGATTCAGGTCGGCGTCTACATTTCCTATCTCCGCGGCGGCTTCTGGGGCGCATGGGCCGGCGGCTGGGCTTTCATCCTGCCGAACTTCATTATCGTCGCAGCGCTGGGCGCGCTCTATGTCTATCTCGGCGACCTGAAGGCGGTAACCGCGATCTTCTACGGGGTAAGCCCGGCCGTCATCGCGCTCATTCTGCATTCCTGCTACCGCCTCGCCAAGCTCGGGATGGAAGACTACCTGCAGTGGGGGATCGCGGCGGTTTGCCTCGTGGTCACCGTTGTTCTTCAAGCTGAAGTCGCGCTGCTGTTCATCGGCGCGGGTATCGTCGGCATTCTCTACTACGGCAATATCTTCCGCCGCCGTCCACCGGTGGCCCTGGAGATCGCGACGTTGCCGGTTCTCGCGCAGCTTGCCCCGACCGCCTCGAACTCGATCCTCGGAAAGCTCCTGCTGTTCTTCCTCAAGGCGGGTTCGCTGACCTTCGGCAGCGGACTTGTGATCGTGCCGTTCCTCGAGCAGGGACTTGTGCAGCAGTTCGGCTGGCTCGATGAGCGGCAATTCCTGATCGCGGTCGCGATCGGGATGATTAGCCCCGGTCCGGTCGTGATCACCGCGACCTTTGTCGGTTATCTCGTCGCAGGCTTTTGGGGCTCGCTGGTCTCGACCATCGGCATCTTCCTGCCGTCCTTCCTGCTGGTGCTGATCGCAGCCCCGCTATTGGCGCGGCACCGCGCCAACCCGAACGTGCAGGGGTTCGTCAAGGGGGCCTATGCGGCCGCAATCGGAACGATCCTCGGCGCCTGCATACTACTCGGCCGCATCGCGATTGGCGATTGGTTGACCGCCCTGATCGGAATCGTGTCGCTCGCCATCCTGTTCCGGTGGAAGGTCAGTAATCCGCTGCTGATCGCGGCGACCGCCGCCGTCGGGCTTATCGCGTACCCGATCCTGCAACCGACATGGGTGATGGTGCACTAGATCGGGTCTTAGGATAGCCAACTTGCGCGAAGCTGATCTCTATTGGGCAATTCTATTTCGTGCTGACTTAAGGGGAGCCCATCTTCGGGAGGCAAATCTGTGCGGCGCCGATCTAAAGGAAGCAAACCTCGAAGGAGCCGGTCCGGACTTCGGCTGAGGCAAATTCAGACATTTTCGCAAATTGGTCGAAATTTCGGAAACAGCTTTGATGGTATTTAGTCGGGCCGTGGTAGACTGCTCCGGATGAGAAATTGAGACACCTTTTATGGACGCGAAATCCGCCCTACAGTTTAAGAAGCACACAGATATGGTAGTCAGGGAGCTATCCTTGGCATTGGTCCTTGCTGAAGGAGCCTCCGCAACGGATGAGTTTCTGAGACTGAGGACATCAGTTGGCGATATTATCGCTCGTGTGGACAGTATGCTCTACGAGACCATCTAAAAAGATCATCCCGATCTGGATGAAACAAAATAGTATTGCAGCTGTGCGAGGGTTGCGCGAAGCCGGGCTACCCGAAGGTTGAGTGTCCTCTTCAGCACGCCCTTCCGCCAACGCATGATCCTTGCAAGAACGATTTGAACCCAGCAGGTCAAGACAAGACACAATTTAGAAAGCCACGACTTGTTAGAAAGCCGCGACTTGGAAACCACGGAAGCCGCACATTGGGAGAGTGAGCATGGGGCAAAAATACCGAAATATTCTCGAGACGATCGGCAATACGCCGGTGGTGAGGATCAACCGCCTGGCGCCGCCGGACGTGAATCTCTTCGTGAAGATTGAAGCTTTCAATCCCCTGGGATCCGTCAAGGACAGATTGGCGCTGGGCGTCATAGAAGCCGCCGAAAAGTCTGGCGAGCTGAAGCCTGGCCAGACCGTCATCGAGGCGACGAGCGGAAATACCGGAATCGGTCTTGCGATGGTTTGCGCCGCCAAAGGATACCCGCTCGTTATCACGATGGCAGAAACCTTCAGCGTCGAAAGGCGCAAGCTCATGCGGTTCCTGGGAGCGAAGGTGATCGTGACCCCCGCTGCAGAACGCGCCGTCGGCATGATCAACAAGACGATTGAACTCGCCAAGGCTCACGGGTGGTACATGACCCGGCAATTTGAGAACGAAGCAAATCCCGAAATTCATTCACGTACCACCGCTCGGGAAATCCTTGACGATTTTGCCGGAGAGCAGCTGAATTATTGGGTGACCGGTTATGGAACAGGGGGAACGTTAAACGGGGTCGCCCGGGTTCTGGCCAAAGAGAGGCCTGAAACCAAGATCATCGTTTGCGAACCTGCCGATGCTCAATTGTTGGGAAGCGGAGTTGCGCAGTCGCGCAACCCGGACGGCACTCCGGCGGCGCCACATCCCACGTTCAAGCCACATCCAATGCAAGGCTGGACACCGGATTTCATCCCGAAAATTGCCGACGACGCCGTAGCGATGAAGGTCATCGACCAGATCCTTCCGATATCTGGAGCCGATGCCATTCGTTGTAGCCGTGACCTGGCGACCCATGAGGGCATCTTCGTCGGTATTACGTCGGGCGCCACCTTCGCCGGCGCGCTAAAAATTGCCGGCGAAGCTCCCAAGGGAGCCAACATTCTCTGTATGCTTCCAGACACCGGCGAACGATATCTGAGCACGCCTCTGTTTGCGGACGTATCGGCAGACATGAACGAGGCAGAACTCGAGATTTCGCATTCCACGCCAGGAGCCCAGCTCAAGGCCTGAGCCATCCTTTCGGTGTCCCGGTCCAGGCGCACCCGCGCGGCCGTGCTCGATGAGTTGGCTTCGATTACGACAGCGGCCGCCGCTTCGGCAAGCCGATTGCTTGACATGGATCGCGGTGGATTCGGTGTGACATTCAGATTGAATGATCATACGTAACTCGCTACCGTCCGCTTGCAAGCTGCTGAACTCGGGGAGCGTCATGCAGGGACATGAAGGTGCGCCACGCAAGTAATGAGTGAGTTCGTAGCCCCAGGCAGCAGCGAGCGGGCGCTGCCTCTGCGAATTTTCGACGACGAGCCGGCGGAGGCCAAGGGGAAGGCGTATCTTCTTGGCGCGCTTCTGGTCCTCGTCAACGTCGCGGTCTGGCTGTGGGCCTATGTCAGCTTCCGCGAACATCCGCTGCTGCTCGGGACGGCGTCGCTCGCCTACACGCTCGGGCTTCGGCATGCCGTCGATCCCGACCACATCGCGGCGATCGACAACGTCACGCGCAAGCTGATGCAGGATGGCAGGCGTCCGGTGACCGTGGGCCTGTTCTTCGCCTTGGGCCATTCGACGGTCGTGATCGCAGCCTCTCTGCTGGTTGCGCTGTCCGTCGGCATGCTCGAGGCAAGGTTCGAGGGTTTCAGGGCATTTGGAGGCGTGATCGGGACGGGGGTATCGGCGGCCTTCCTGCTGGTGATCGCTCTCGTCAACACGGTGATCCTGATCTCGGTCTATCGTGCCTTTCAGGCCGTCCGACGCGGTAATGACGTCACCGAGCATGAACTTCACGACCTGCTGCAACAGCGCGGCTTTCTCGCCAGGATGCTGCGGTCGCTGTTCGCCGTCATCACCAAGAGCTGGCAGATGTATCCGCTCGGCCTGCTGTTCGGCCTGGGTTTCGACACCGCGAGCGAGATCGGCCTGCTCGGAATTTCGGCGGCGCAAGGCTCCGCCGGCTTGCCTGTATGGGCGATCCTGGTGTTTCCGGCGCTGTTCACCGCCGGCATGTCGCTGATCGATACCGCCGACGGCATCATGATGGTGCAGGCCTATGGCTGGGCGTTCGCCCAGCCCGTGCGCAAGCTCTATTACAATCTGACGATGACCCTGATTTCGATCATCGTCGCGTTGCTGATCGGCGGCATCGAGGCGCTCGGTCTGATTGCGAGCAAGCTCGAGCTCCAGGGACCGTTCTGGGATTTCATCGGCAAGGTCAGTGATGATTTCGGTCTGCTCGGATATCTCATCGTCGGGGTCTTCATCGCCGCATGGCTGATCTCGATGCTGGTCTTTCGGCTGGGCCGGTTCGATGAGGCCGGAGGCGAGCGCCGCGCCAGATAGTGCCTGCGATGACAAGGCTCGCACGAGGCCGTCAGGCTGCTGAAAAGCCCGCTCCGGCGGGTGGTATCCTCAACGCAACGTTGGCGGAACTCTTCTTCCGGAGTGGCAATCCAGGCGATCGAAGCAGCAGAGACGTCCAGCACGTGAACCGCTCCCGCGGCATCTGGCCCCCAGGACACGGTACTGAGCGGGCAGTATGTCCGCCCACGCGGCAAGCTGCGCGAAGGGGAGCTCCTCTGAAAGAAAATCCGATCGGTTCGGTCCCATTCCGCGATCATGAAAGACTGGCGGCTCCATGGCAAGCTGAGGCCCCGCGCGGCTGGCAATCCCGTCATCCCCACCATATCTGGCATAATTGGCAGCAGGGGACCGCAACCGCTTGGCCATTTTGGGTCGATGTGGTAACCGTCGGGGACCGCTTCGACCGCCACTCGTGACCGTCCGCACCTGGCTTTAGGGCTTGCGGCGGTGGAGATATTTCGCCGATGACCTCTTCGCCCAACGCCGCTTCCGCGCCCGATTCCTTCTTCACGGCGACCCTTGCCGAGGCCGATCCCGAGATCGCAGCCGCCATCAAGGGCGAACTCGGCCGGCAGCGCCACGAGATCGAGCTGATCGCCTCCGAGAACATCGTCAGCCGCGCCGTGCTGGAAGCGCAGGGCTCGGTAATGACCAACAAATACGCGGAAGGTTATCCGGGCGCGCGCTACTATGGCGGTTGCGAGTGGGTCGACGTCGCCGAAAACCTGGCGATCGACCGTGCCAAGAGGCTGTTCGGCGCCGGCTTTGCCAACGTGCAGCCCAATTCCGGCAGCCAGATGAACCAAGCGGTGTTCCTGGCGCTGCTGCAGCCCGGCGACACCTTCATGGGCCTCGATCTCGCCGCCGGTGGCCATCTCACCCATGGCTCGCCGGTCAACATGTCCGGCAAATGGTTCAAGGCCGTGCATTACACCGTGCGCCGCGACGACCATCTGATCGACATGGATGAAGTCCAGAAGCAGGCCGAACAAGTCAAGCCGAAGCTGATCGTCGCCGGCGGCTCGGCCTATTCGCGCGCCTGGGATTTCAAGCGCTTCCGCGAGATCGCCAACTCGGTCGGCGCGTATCTCCTAGTCGACATGGCGCATTTCGCCGGTCTCGTCGCCGGCGGCGTGCATGCCTCGCCGGTGCCGCACGCTCACGTCACCACCACCACCACGCACAAGTCGCTGCGCGGCCCGCGCGGCGGTCTGATCCTCACCAATGACGAGACGCTCGCCAAGAAGTTCAACTCGGCGATCTTCCCCGGTTTGCAGGGCGGCCCGCTGATGCATGTCATCGCCGCCAAGGCGGTGGCCTTTGCAGAAGCGCTGCGCCCGGACTTCAAGGTCTACGCCAAGAACGTGGTCGAGAACGCCAAGGCGCTGGCGGAGACGCTCCGGAGCCACGGCTTCGACATCGTCTCCGGCGGCACCGACAACCATCTGATGCTGGTTGACCTCAGGCCGAAGGGGTTGAAGGGCAACGCCTCCGAGAAGGCGCTGGTCCGCGCCGCCATCACCTGCAACAAGAACGGCATCCCGTTCGACCCGGAAAGGCCGTTCGTCACGTCCGGCCTTCGCCTCGGCACGCCGGCGGCGACCACGCGCGGCTTCGGCGTCGCCGAGTTCAAGCAGGTCGGCGGCATGATTGCCGAGGTGCTGAACGCGCTGGCGCAGTCGCCGGACGGCAAGGCGCCGCTGGTCGAGGCCGCGATCAAGGAACGCGTCAAGGCGCTGACCGATCGCTTCCCGATCTATCAGTAAGGTCTACACCAGAGGTCTCGTTGGATGCGCTGTCCGAGCTGCAACAGTCTTGATACGCAGGTAAAGGACTCGCGTCCGACCGAGGATTCCGCCGTGATCCGCAGGCGGCGCGTCTGCATCGCCTGCAACTTCCGTTTCACGACGTTCGAGCGGGTGCAGCTCCGCGAACTCACCGTCATCAAGCGCAACGGCCGCCGCGTGCCGTTCGACCGCGACAAGCTGGTGCGCTCGCTGCAGATCTCGTTGCGCAAGCGTCCGGTGGAATCCGAGCGGGTGGAGAAGATGGTCTCCACCATCGTGCGTGAGCTCGAAAGCGGCGGCGAGGCGGAAGTGTCGTCGGAGGCGATCGGCGAGATCGTGATGGAGCATCTGCGGCAGCTCGACGACGTCGCCTATGTGCGCTTCGCCTCGGTCTATCGCAACTTTCGCGAAGCGAGGGATTTCGAAGCCGTGCTCGACGAACTGACCAGCGAAGACGATCCGCGGGTCGCATCGTTGCGAAAATGATCTTCCGCATTCTGGAAGACCAGTTCGCTCAAAAAGCCAGAGACGCCAAGGAAAAGACCAAGGCGGCCGACCTCCGCTTCATGCAGCTCGCGCTGGCGCTCGGCCGGCGCGGGCAGGGGCGCACCTGGCCCAACCCCGCGGTCGGCGCCGTGATCGTCAAGGATGGCGTGATCGTCGGCCGTGGCTGGACCCAACCAGGCGGACGCCCGCATGCCGAGGTCGAGGCACTCAGGCGCGCCGGCGACGCCGCCCGCGGCGCCACGCTCTACGTGACGCTGGAGCCCTGTTCGCATTTCGGCCGCTCGCCGCCCTGCGCGGATGCCGTCATCGCCGCCGGTCTCGCCCGTGTGGTGTCGGCGATCGAGGATCCCAATCCGGAGGTCGCAGGGCAGGGGCACACCAGGCTGCGCGCCGCTGGCATCGCCGTGGATATCGGGCTTTGCGCAGCGGAGGCTGCACATGACCATGCCGGGCACTTCCGGCGCATCCGCGACAAGCGTCCGCATGTGATCCTCAAGCTTGCCGTGTCGGCCGATGACAAGATCGCGGCCGTCGGCCACAGGCCGGTCGCGATCACGGGCGATGCCGTGCGCACCCGCGTGCATCTGTTGCGTGCGCAGTGCGACGCGATCCTGGTCGGGATCGGCACGGTCAAGGCCGACGATCCGTTGTTGACCTGCCGGCTGCCGGGCATGGCCGCGCGCTCGCCGGTGAGGGTGGTGCTCGATCGTGCCCTGCGGATTTCGGGCGACAGCCGCCTGGTGCATTCCGCGCGCGAAACGCCGCTCTGGGTGATGACCTCTGATATGGCCGAGGCTCCCGCCGCGATGAAGCTTGGGGCGGCCGGTGCGCAGGTGATCCGCACAGCCTCGAGCGCGACGCCGCCAGGGCTCGATGTGCCGGCCGTGCTGCATACGCTGGCGGAGAAGGGCATCACGCGGCTCCTCGTCGAAGGCGGAGCCAGGGTAGCGAGTTCTTTCCTGCTGGCTGATTTCGTCGACGAAATATGGCTCTTGCGCGGACCTGCACCGATCGGCGCCGACGGCGTTCCCGCGCTGCACGCATTGCCGCTGGCCGCAATCACGCAGTCGCCGAGTTTCGAGCTTCGTGCTAGCGAGACGCTCGGAAAAGATACCCTTACGATTTACGAGCGCGCGTAAATGTTTACCGGAATAGTCACCGATGTCGGTGAAATCACCAGTCTGAAGCAGGTCGCGCAAGGGCAGCTGCACCGGATGCGGATTGCCTGCGGCTACGACCAGACCACGATCGCGGATGGCGCCTCGATCGCCTGCAATGGCATCTGCCTCACCGTGGTCGCCTCGGGTGTTGCCGGCGGCAAGACCTGGTTCGACGTCGATGCTGCCGCCGAGACGCTCGGCATGACCACGGCCAAGCGCTGGGTCGAGGGAACCAGGCTCAACCTCGAACGCGCGCTCAAGATCGGCGACGAACTCGGCGGCCATATCGTGGCGGGCCACGCCGACGGCATCGCCACCATCGTCAAGCGCGACGATCTGCCCGACATGGCGCGTTTCGAGCTGAAAACCACCCGCGAGCTGGCGCGTTTCATCGCAACCAAGGGCTCGGTGACACTGGACGGCGTGTCGCTGACCGTGAATACGGTCGACGACGTGACCTTTTCGGTGCTGATCATCCCGCATACGCTTCAAGTGACGACCCTGAGCGGCTGGAAGACCGGCAGCGAGGTCAATCTCGAGGTCGACCTGATGGCCCGCTACGCCGCGCGGCTGTCGGAGATGAAGTAAAAGCGGCCTTGGCTTTGCACGGCGCTGCGCCTAAAACGCAGCTCAAATGATCCCCAGTTCCAATTGGTGTTTGTAAATGGCTGACGCGCGGCGCGCCCCCTTGAAGGACCAGACCGACATCTCCGGCGCGCGTGTCGTGATCGTCGAGGCGCGGTTCTATGACGACATCCAGGATGCGTTGCTGGAAGGCGCGGTGGCCGAGCTGAAGGCAGCCGGCGTCAGCCACGACCTGATCACGGTGCCGGGCGCGCTCGAAATTCCGGCAGCGATCGCGATCGCGATCGATGCGGCGCAGGCCAACGGCAAGCCCTATGACGCTGCGATCGCGCTCGGCTGCGTGGTGCGCGGCGACACCATCCATTTCGAGATCGTCTCGATGGAATCTTCGCGCGCGCTGATGGACCTCTCGGTTGCCAGGAAATTCCCGCTCGGCAACGGCATCATCACCGTCAACACCGACGCGCAGGCCTGGGCGCGGGCGCGCGCCAGCGAATTGAACAAGGGCGGCGATGCGGCGCGCGCGGCGCTGGCGATGCTGCGCATCAAACGCCGGCTGGCAAAGGCCTGATCATGGCAGAGAGCAAGAAGCCGGCCAAAGGTCCCGACCGGAAAGCCAACCGGCGCGGCGCAGCAAGGCTCGCCGCCGTGCAGGCGCTGTACCAGATGGACATCGGGGGCGCCGGCCTCAACGACATCTTCGCCGAGTTCGAAAGCCACTGGCTCGGCAACGAGGTCGAAGGCGAGAAATACCTGCCGGCGGAGGCTGCGTTCTTCCGCGACGTGGTGTCCGGCGTGGTGCGCGACCAGGCCAAGCTCGATCCGCTGATCGACGAGGCGTTGCAGAAGGGCTGGCCCTTGCAGCGGATCGATGCGATCCTGCGCGCGGTGCTGCGTGCGGGCTCCTACGAGCTCGAGCACCGCAAGGACGTACCGGGCCGCGTCGTCGTCTCCGAATATGTCGATGTCGCGCATGCCTTTGTCGAGAAGGACGAGACCGGCATGGTGAATGCCGTGCTCGACCAGATCGCGCGCCAGTTTCGCAGCGATGAGTTTGTGCGGGGCTGACTGGAGCTATGCCTCACTCCGTAGCCGTCACCCTGAGGTGCCGGAGCGTAGCGGAGGCCTCGAAGGGCGGCGGCGTGGCGTGGAGGCTGCACCTGGGCCGTGCATCCTACGAGGCTCGCAAGAGGTCGCACCTCAGGATGACGGGTCTGATATCGTGACGCAGAGCGACAGACAGACCTCCGGCGAAGACTCCCTCATCGCGCGTTATTTCAGGCCGCTTGCGACCGATCCCGGTGCCTTCAATCTCGACGACGACGCCGCGTCCCTGAAGGCTATCGGCGAGGACATCGTGGTCACGACGGATGCGATCGTCGAGGGCGTCCACTTCCTCCCCAATGATCCGCCCGAGACGCTGGCGCGCAAGGCGCTGCGGGTGAACCTCTCCGACATCGCCGCCAAGGGCGCGGTGCCCGCCGGATTCGTGCTGACGCTGGCGCTGCGCGGGGCCGAGGAAGCCTGGCTGAAGCCGTTCGCGCAGGCTTTGGGCGAGGATGCCGCGCGATATGGCTGCCCGCTGCTCGGCGGCGACACGGTGTCGACGCCGGGGCCCCTGATGATTTCGATCACGGCATTCGGACGGGTGCCGGAGGGGCGGATGGTCCATCGCTCAGGCGCGCATGCGGGCGATCGCGTGGTCGTCACCGGCACTATCGGCGACGCCGCGCTTGGCCTCGACGTGCTGACGGGCGGACCGGTGGCTGCCGCGCTCGCCGGCGACGATGCGGCTCGGGAGATGCTGGCCTCGCGCTACCGCGTGCCGCAGCCGCGCAATGCCCTCGCCAGGATCCTGCGCAGCCACGCCAGCGCGGCGATGGATGTGTCGGACGGTCTCGCCGGCGATCTGGCAAAGCTTTGCGCGGCCTCCCGCGTGACGGCGGTGATCGATGTGCAGAGCATTCCGCTGTCGCCAGCGGCGTCGGCGCTGCTGGCGCGCAAGGTGATCGGCATCGAGACCCTGGTGGCCGGCGGCGACGATTACGAAATCCTGTGCGCGGTCCCGGGCAACCGCATCGACGCCTTCACCCGGGAGGCACGGCAGGCCGGGGTCGCGGTGACGGCCATCGGCGGGATCATCGCAGGCTCGTCGTCGCCAAGCTTTCTCGATGCGCAGGGCAGGGAACTGGCGCTGAAGCGGCTGTCCTACAGCCATTTCTAGAATTCCGGTCCAAGCCTGCCGATTTTCCTTCTAAATAGCTGCCGATATCGGCCTTTTCGGCCTTGGGTGGCGTTGCACAGGGGGGATGATTTTGGCAAGGTCGCGCCCGATTTGAGGCCATCCCTTTTTGGGGAGGGATGGTCCTCATGAATAAGCGCCTGCCGCGTCCTGCGGCAAAAAAGGCGCGGGGGTTACATCAAGGATCTGAGGCAAAATTCACATGACAGCATTATGGGCGATTGTGCTCTGCGGGGCGCTTTCCATCGTTTACGCAATCTGGGCGACGCAATCGGTATTGAGCGCTGACGCGGGCAATGCGCGGATGCAGGAAATCGCGGCCGCCGTGCGCGAAGGCGCGCAGGCCTATCTGCGCCGGCAATACACCACGATCGGCATCGTGGGCATCGTGATCTTCGTGGTGCTGGCCTACTTCCTCGGGATGCTGGTTGCGATCGGCTTTGCGATCGGCGCCATCCTGTCGGGCGGGGCCGGCTTCATCGGCATGAACGTCTCGGTGCGCGCCAACGTCCGCACTGCGCAGGCGGCGACCACCTCGCTCGCCGGCGGCCTCGAACTCGCCTTCAAGGCGGGCGCGATCACCGGCATGCTGGTTGCCGGCCTCGCGCTGCTCGGCGTCACCATCTACTTCATGGTGCTGGTAAAGTTCATGGGCTTCGCACCCGATAGTCGCACGGTGATCGATGCCATGGTGGCGCTCGGCTTCGGCGCCTCGCTGATCTCGATCTTCGCCCGTCTCGGCGGCGGCATCTTCACCAAGGGTGCCGACGTCGGCGGCGACCTCGTCGGCAAGGTCGAGGCCGGCATCCCCGAGGACGATCCGCGCAACCCGGCGACCATCGCCGACAATGTCGGCGACAATGTCGGCGACTGCGCCGGCATGGCCGCCGACCTGTTCGAGACCTATGCGGTGACCGCGGTCGCCACCATGGTGCTCGCGGCGATCTTCTTCGCCAAGACGCCGATCCTCGAGAACATGATGACGCTGCCGCTCGCGATCGGCGGCATCTGCATCATCACCTCGATCATCGGCACCTTCTTCGTCAAGCTCGGCGCCAGCCAGTCGATCATGGGCGCGCTCTACAAGGGCCTGATTGCTACCGGCGTGCTGTCGCTGATCGGCGTCGCGGGGGTGATCTACTACCAGATCGGTTTCGACAAGCTCGCCGGCGTCGAATACACCGGCATGGCGCTGTTCGAGTGCGGCGTGGTCGGCCTCGTCGTCACCGGACTGATCATCTGGATTACCGAATACTACACCGGCACCGACTATCGTCCGGTCAAGTCGATCGCGGCGGCCTCAGTCACCGGTCACGGCACCAACGTGATCCAGGGTCTGGCGATCTCGATGGAGTCGACCGCGCTGCCCGCGATCGTCATCATCGCCGGCATCCTCGTCACCTACAGCCTGGCCGGCCTGTTCGGGATCGCGATCGCGACCGCGACCATGCTGGCGCTGGCCGGCATGGTGGTTGCGCTCGACGCTTTCGGTCCGGTCACCGACAACGCCGGCGGCATCGCCGAGATGGCCGGCCTGCCCAAGGAGGTGCGCAAGTCGACCGACGCGCTCGATGCGGTCGGCAACACCACCAAGGCGGTGACCAAGGGCTATGCGATCGGCTCCGCCGGTCTCGGCGCGCTGGTGCTGTTTGCGGCCTATAATCAGGACCTCAAATTCTTCATCTCGGACTCCGCGAACCACCTCTACTTCAAGGGCGTCAATCCGGACTTTTCTCTGAATAACCCTTACGTGGTGGTGGGCCTGCTGTTCGGCGGCCTGCTGCCGTATCTGTTCGGCGCGATGGGCATGACGGCGGTCGGCCGTGCTGCCGGTGCGATCGTCGAAGAAGTGCGCCGCCAGTTCCGCGAGAAGCCCGGCATCATGCAGGGCACCGACAAGCCTGACTACGGCAAGGCGGTCGACCTGCTGACCAAGGCGGCGATCAAGGAAATGATCATCCCGTCGCTGCTGCCGGTGCTGTCGCCGATCGTGGTCTACTTCCTGATCTACTTCATCGCGGGCAGCGGTGCGGCCGGCAAGTCGGCGGCATTCTCCGCGGTCGGTGCCATGCTCCTCGGTGTCATCGTCACCGGTCTCTTCGTGGCGATCTCGATGACCTCCGGCGGCGGCGCCTGGGACAACGCCAAGAAGTACATCGAGGACGGCCATTACGGCGGCAAGGGCTCCGATGCCCACAAGGCGGCGGTGACCGGCGATACCGTCGGCGATCCCTACAAGGACACGGCGGGCCCGGCGGTGAACCCGATGATCAAGATCACCAACATCGTGGCGCTGCTGCTGCTGGCGATCCTGGCGCGCTGAGCGGCGAAAGCCGATCGAAACAACACCCCGCGGCGCAAGCCGCGGGGTTTTTGTTTTACGCAACCTTTAGGCCACGCCGCTTGCCGAATGGATCGGCTTCCGCCAACGATATCGGCCGAACCAGACACACAATACGGAGGTCAAACGATGTCGCTCTCGTCCGCCCGGAACTATGCACTCCGCGCCTCCAAGTCGCAGGACCAGACGGAGGCCATCGAATTGCTGTCGAAGGCGATCCTGGAACTGGCGACGTCGATGGAAACCACCGATGCCAAGATCAAGAAGATCAACAAATCGTCCTAAAGCGCGATGAGATCGGGTTAACGAGGAGACCAGACCATGCCGAGGAAACCTGCTTCGGATTGAATTCCGAACGTCTGAGTGCTGTACCAGTGAGCCTCCTCGTTCTCCGGCCGTTTGAAGGCGTTAGATACGATCGCTATTGAATTCGGGCCACCCTGCGCGCCGATCTTGGCCATCGGCAAAACGATTTGCCCCTGAACTGTTAGGCGCTACCGCCAGGGAAACGGCGGACGTTGGATAAACGCGGGGGTCACCGGCGAGCTCGACGGGAGGAGCCAGGAAACACCAGAAGACTGCCGTGTCGGCTGACTGATTGACGAGGTAGATGGTGTAGGTATCGGGCAATGTCCTTCCCCCCAGATGATAGGGGACACGCAACACGCGCTCCCTGTTGCTTTCAATGCCAAATTGCACTCGTATCGGGGCCGTGCCTGTCTATTGGATGTCGCTTGGTCAAAAGCTCGCTCCCTGCATTGATTGGGTCTTGCAGGGAGCGTGGGCATGACGCGGCCGCCCGGCAAGCCAGGCGACTTCGCGCAAGTCCGCGCGGCTACACCAGCGCGTCGGCGTGCTTGGCAAACTCCTCCTCATTGGTGAACGCAATCTCCTTCACCTTGACGACCTCGTGCTTGTTGCTGCCGATCACCACGATCTCCTTGAGGAAGGAGCCGGGGAAAGTCCCATGGACCTTGTACGGCTTCGTGCCTTTGCCCAGCGGACCGGTCCACCCCATCACCTTGATGGCCAGACCGCCGACCCACTGCTCGTCGCGGACCAGCTTGATGCCGGATGTGAAATTCGGGGCGTGCCCCTCGACGGTGACGGAGAAGAAGCCCGGTGAGCCGATGCCCGTCCAGAAATAAACGGCTTGTGCGGTATCGAAAGGTTCCGGTCCATAAAACATGAGGTATCTCCTGCTGAATTGGAGGATGCTGAGAGCGAGCCGTTGAAAAGCCGATGGCTTGATCCGGCTCGCCGCCGTCCTAGCAGGCGGGATCGCGACACACGTGTGAGTTACCTTACAAACAATCATAAATTGTTGTCGCGCGTAAGCTGACGCGTCGCCCCGCAATGCGTCCGGGACAAGCAGAGCTAGTTGAAGCTGAGCAGCTTCAACAGCGGCGTGATGTACGAGATCTCCTGACCCGAGGTCGGCGTGGTGCGGCTGACGAAATCGAAGACCTTGCCGTCCTGCAGGCCGTAATTGGCAAGCCTGCGCACCTGCCGGTTCTTGTCGAAATAGACCGCGATGACGCGCTGGTCGATCACGCGTTGGTTCATGAAGGCGACCGGGCGTGAGGCGCGTTGCGAGATATAGTAGAACACCTCGCCGTCCAGCGTCGCGACGGTGGAGGGGGTGCCCATCACGATCAGCACCTGATCCTGGCTCGCGCCGATCGGAATCTGCTCGAGCGCTCCCTGGGGCATAATGTAGCCCTTCTGGAATTGCTCGCCGGTGCACGCCGCGAGTGCGGCGCAGACGAGACCGATCGCGGCAACCGTGCGGAAGCGCGAGAATACGCCGCGCGCGGAGGCCACGCGAGACTGTGTTGGACTGCTTTCGGTCATCGGCGGAACTGATCCGTCCCCTTGCATCGCGCGAGGCGTTGACGTACCGGGCAGCTCAATGGAATGCAATATCGCTGAGCCTCCAACAGGCGAACCCTCACGGGCGAACCCATTGGGGCTCGCAGCCGGAACCCACCATGCTTTGGCCGTTCAATCACTTCAGAAAACCCCCGGTGCCCCCGCGCGGCACCATTGAGACCATCTATGGCATGATCGTGACGCAGGCGCGAGAACCGTTGTTTTACCGGGACTTGAGCGTCCCAGACACGGTTAATGGCCGTTTTGACTTGCTTCTGATGCATCTCTGGCTGGTGCTGAGGCGGTTCAAATCCGTTGAGGCCGGTTCGGACCTATCCCAGGCGCTGTTCGACCATTTCTGTACCGACATGGACGACAATCTGCGCGAGATGGGCGTCGGTGACCTCACCGTGCCCAAGCGCATGCAGGCTTTCGGCGAGGCGTTCTATGGCCGGACTGCGGCCTATGACCTCGCGCTGACCGACGGCGACGAGGCGCTGGCGCAGTCGTTCTGCAAGAACATCCTCAACGGCGCCCAGATCGAGAAGGCGCGTGAGCTCGCCACCTATGCCAGTCGCGCAATCGCGGTGCTTGCGCGCACGGACGCGGCGGCGCTGAAGCAGGGGGCGTGGAGCTTTCCCGCACCCCAGACCATGGGTGCCACGGCATGAGCGGCGATACCCCAAAGCGGCCGGGTGCCGCGCGCGATCCGTCACGTGACCCCTGGCGCGTTCTCGTCAGCGTGGCGCAGATCCCCGATACCGGGCTGCGTCGCGAGATCGACGCCGACGAGGCGGTGCGCAAGGCGATCGCCGAAATCGCCGAGCTGCGCGAGGTCATCTCGGCGCATGCGGCAATCGACCTCATGTTGAAGCGCGACGGGACTGTCCACGTCACAGGCCGGGTAGGGGCGCGGATCGGACAGACATGCGTGGTGACGCTCGATCCGATCGAGAACGACATCGACGAGCAGATCGATGTGATCTTCGCGCCGCCTGAGCAGATTCCGCAGATGGCCGACCTGGTCGACGAGGGAGAGGAAGGCGCTGTGGAGACACCAGACCCGCCGGAGCCGATCGTCAATGGCACCATCGATGTCGGCCGGCTTGCGACCGATGCGCTGTTTCTCGGGATTGATCCGTATCCGCGCAAGCCGGATGCCGTCTTTGAACCGACGGTTGAAGCACCTGATCCCCGGGATCATCCCTTTGCCGCGCTGAAGGCGCTGCAGGAGCGGCCGGGCAAGAAGCCGAACGGCAACAAGGGCGATAATTGAGGGACGATGCAGCTGCGTTGTCGCGTGACAGGTTGTCGTCTTCACTTCAGGATGTGTCACTAAGATATTGAATTATTGTGATTTTATGTAATGATGTGGCTGCGCTTCGGGAAGTTGCGTACTGCGTCGTTCGGTGGTCAAGAGGTTGTGTCGGACGGCGGACACGCTATTGTCGCCGCCCGGCTGGAATGCGACATGGCGTTTCGCCGCGCGCCGTTGACAGCGGTGACTTCAAGCTCGCGGTCTTCGATTGAAGGGGCTGTGGGAGATCAGGTTTCCGGGACGTTCATGCCTCAAAAGGTTCGAATCGCGCTTGACGCCATGGGTGGCGATGTCGGCGCATCGGTCGTCATTCCCGGCGCCGCGATTTCGTTGAGCCGTCATCCGGGCAGCGAATTCCTGTTGGTTGGTGACCAGGCCAAGATCGAGCCTGAACTCGCCAGGTATCCCGCGCTCAAGGCAGTGTCGAAGGTGATCCATACCGACGTCGCCGTGAAAAATGATGAGAAGCCGAGCCAGGCGCTGCGGCGCACCCGCCGGGCGTCATCGATGTGGCTGGCGATCGATGCCGTGAAACATGGTGAGGCCGATGTTGCGGTCTCGGCCGGCAATACCGGTGCACTGATGGCGATGGGCGGCATCAATCTGCGGACGCTGCCCGGCGTCGACCGCCCGGCGCTGGCCGCAGTGTGGCCGACGCTGCGCGGCGATTCGGTGGTGCTCGATCTCGGCGCGACCATCGGCGGCGACGCCCGCCATCTGGCGACGCTGGCGGTGATGGGCAGCGCGATGGCGAGCGTGCTGTTCAACCTGGAACGCCCGACCGTCGGCCTGCTCAACATCGGGTCCGAGGAGATGAAGGGCCATGAGGAGATCCGGGAGGCGGCCGAACTGCTGCGCGCGATGAACTCGACCCAGTTCAACTATATCGGCTTCGTCGAGGGCGACGCGATCGGCAAGGGCCTCGCCGACGTCATCGTGTCGGAAGGTTTCAGCGGCAACATCGCGCTCAAGGCCGCCGAGGGAACCGCGCGCCAGATGTTCACGCTTTTGCGCGAGGCCATGAACTCGAGCTGGCTGGCGCGGATCGGTTATTTGTTTGCCCGCGGCGCATTCCAGAAGCTGCGCGACAAGCTCGATCCCAACAAGTCGAATGGCGGCCTGCTGCTCGGCCTGAAGGGCATCGTGGTCAAGAGCCATGGCGGCATCAACGCGGAAGGCTTTGCCTATGCGGTCGATGTTGGCTATGAGATGGCCCATTACGATCTCCTCACCAAGATCAATCAGATGCTTAATCGCGATGGCAATGCGCTGGTGCAGGCGCGGGCCGCGCAGGAGGCTGTCTCGTGACTACGATACGTTCGGTCGTGCTTGGCTGCGGCTCTTACCTACCGGAGCGGGTTCTGACCAATGCCGAACTGGCTGCTCGAATTGACACGTCGGACGAGTGGATCGTGCAGCGCACCGGTATCCACCAGCGCCACATCGCCGCCGACGACGAATTCACCTCGCACCTCGCGATCAAGGCGGCGCAGGCCGCGCTCGCCGATGCGCAGATCGATGCGCAAACGATCGACCTGATCGTGCTGGCGACCTCGACGCCCGATAACACCTTTCCGGCCACCGCGGTTGCGGTCCAGCACGCGCTCGGGATCAACCACGGCGTAGCCTTCGACCTGCAGGCGGTGTGCTCCGGCTTCGTCTTTGCGCTCACCACAGCCGACAATTTCCTGCGCGCGGGTGCCCACAAGCGGGCGCTGGTGATCGGCGCCGAGACCTTCTCGCGCATCCTCGACTGGGAGGACCGCGGCACCTGCGTGCTGTTCGGCGACGGCGCTGGCGCGGTCGTGCTCGAGGCCCAGCCGCATGCCGGCACGATCGCCGATCCCGGCGTGCTGACCACGCATCTCCGCTCCGACGGGCGGCACAAGTCGAAGCTGTTCGTCGACGGCGGCCCGGGCTCGACCAGGACGGTCGGGCATTTGCGGATGGAGGGCCGCGAGGTGTTCAAGCATGCGGTCGGCATGATCACCGACGTGATCGTCGACGCGTTCAAGGCCACCGGCCTCAACGCCGACGACATCAACTGGTTCATCCCGCATCAGGCCAACAAGCGAATCATCGATGCGTCGGCCCAGAAGCTTCATATTGCGCCGCAGAAGGTGGTGCTGACGGTCGACGGGCACGGCAACACCTCGGCCGCCTCGATCCCGCTCGCGCTGTCGGTCGCCGTGAAGGACGGACGCGTGAAGAAGGGCGACCTGGTGCTGTTTGAGGCGATGGGTGGGGGCTTCACCTGGGGGTCGGCGCTCGTCCGCTGGTGAACAGATCGCCAAGAAACGCTGGCATTTTGCCGATTTCTTTCCTGCCTCAGCATGCTGGACGCTGTTGACCATTGCGCGCTAAGCTTTTAATTTCAGTCAAGAATTGTTCGCCGAGAGTGCGGGGCAGGCGATGACCAACGGAACCGGAAAAACAGTTACGCGTGTCGATTTGTGCGAGGCGGTCTATCAGAAGGTAGGCCTGTCGCGCACCGAATCGTCGGCGTTCGTCGAGCTTGTGCTGAAGGAGATCACCGATTGCCTGGAGAAGGGCGAGACGGTGAAGCTGTCGTCGTTCGGCTCCTTCATGGTGCGCAAGAAGGGACAGCGCATCGGGCGCAATCCGAAGACCGGCACCGAGGTGCCGATCTCGCCGCGCCGTGTCATGGTGTTCAAGCCATCGGCGATTCTGAAGCAGCGCATCAACGGCCAGGTGGTGACCAACGGCGACGCCGGCAAGGACGATTGATCCTTGAACCAAGAGGAGCTGGCATTTGGACAAGGCGCCGGATGCGTTCCGTACTATCAGCGAAGTCGCTGACGAACTGGACATTCCCCAGCATGTCCTGAGATTCTGGGAAACCCGCTTCGCGCAGATCAAGCCGATGAAGCGCAGCGGCGGACGCCGCTACTACCGCCCTGATGACGTCGACCTGCTCAAGGGCATCCGCCGGCTGCTCTACGGCGAGGGCTATACGATCCGCGGGGTGCAGCGGATCCTGAAAGAGCACGGCATCAAGTCGGTACAGGGCATTGCCGACCAGACCGCTTCCGTCTCGTTCGGCGCGGTCGAGGAAGCCGTCGGCCACAGCATGCAGGAGCCCGACGCCGCCGAGGCGGGCGACGGCCTCGATCTCGACGGCGAGGAGGGCGATGGCGACGAGCAGGGCATCGACTATCGCTTCGTCGACCCTGACGAGGATGCCATCCTGTCGACCTACAAGAGCCATCTCCAGCCTGCCAAGGCGCCTGTCAAGGCCCCGGCCGCCGCCCCGGCACGGGCGGCCGTCGCGGCCGCCGATCGCCAGCGCCTCGAACGCGCGCTCCAGGATCTGGTCGCCTGCCGGCAGATGCTGGATACGGCGATGAAGGAGGGTTGACGCCCAGGGGGAACCGGCGCCCCGATCTCCGTCTTTGAGGCCCGTTCCGCCTTGCGCGAATACGGGATCGCAGCTAATGGAACGGCATCGGAGCGTGGCGCAGCCCGGTTAGCGCACTAGTCTGGGAGACTAGGGGTCGGAGGTTCAAATCCTCTCGCTCCGACCATTCAATCGAAACCCTTCTTTGTTTGATACGGTTCGATCCCGGCGAGCCTTTCCCGGCTCGACCCGGACCGCAGGCTCACTTCACGCGGCGCCCCTTGAAGAAGCCTGCGTTGGTGGTGTTCTGCTTGATGTTGGCGGTTTCGCCCTGTTCAGCCGAGTTCTGGACGTCGTGATGACCTTTTGACGTGTCGCGCTCGGCCTCGGCGTTCTGCGTCGGGCCTTTGTTGCTTTGATTGCCCTTTGGGATCGGTGGCATTTTGCTCATGTCCAACATCCTCTTTGAGTTCAATCTTGCCGAGCATAGGGCGTTTCTCGTGCAGCAGAGAAACACTTTTCCGCGTGTTGCCTCGCGCGGAGGAACCCTGGCGTCATGGCCGACTTGGTTGCCGCTGGGGAGCGAATGACAAGGAGACGACCATGGCACGAGACGAGCACAACAAGGCTGCAGAGCACCACGAGAATGCTGCAAAGGCACACCGGTCCGCCGCAGAGCATCATGGCAAGGGCGATCACGCCAAGGGCAAAGAGCACGCCTCGGCTGCAAAGCAGCACTCTCAGACCGCCAATCAGCACAGCGATCAGGCGCATTCCAAGAGTCAGCAGCAGAAGTAAATGAATCAAGAGAGGCCTGGCATGAGCCGGGCCTCTCTTCTTTCGGGCATCATCGTTTCTTCGATCCGAGACACAGCCTCGCATTTGTGCATCCGGACCCGGAACGAGATCGGCGCTGCTTCATTGAATTGGTACGGCGACGGAATCTACGCGAGGAGCGGGACAGTCCCAGCAAAGGCCATGCGGAGTAATGCCCGCACGGCCTTTGTTGCGTTGGTGCGGCGCGGGGACGCGTTGCGAATGCAATACTTCCGACGATATCGATCAAGGAAGACAGCAACCGGGCAAGCTTGAATGTTTCGGGAGGACGGAACCTATGGCCGCCCGGCGCGTTGACCTGCATGGATTATGAAGCCCAAGAGAAGCGTCAGCCCACGGCCGAGGAGCGCGCAGCGAAGAAGGAAAAGAGCCTTTGGGACGCCAAAAAGGCGCTCGCTGAGCGGAAGAAGGCGGATGACGCCTTTCGTGCAAACTTTGAACGATTGAAGGCAGAGCGCCTCGCCCGCGAACGAAAGCCGTAGCGGAGGGGCGGACGCCTCTCGGTGAAAAAAGGCTCTCGGTTCTCCGGGGGCCTTTTGTTTGAACTGTCGCCAATTCCGATTGAAAAATCCCGTCGAAAAATCCCGCCCGGCGATCTCCGCTCAATGGCCGCCTAAACCGCCAATGACCTTCAGGCGCTGCGCTTGGGCGCATTCGTCCTCGATCTTGAAATAGCGCACGACAGCGTCAGCACCGACATCGAGCGGGTGACGCTCACCAGGCTGCCGATCGGCCAGGATCCGCAGCTTGTCGGCGGCACCATTAAACTCGGATTGATTGTTGAGGATGAGAGTCGCGCCGGCCGCCGCAGCCAGCGAGGCAAGCTTGCGCTCGGATGCGAGGTATTGGTCGAAATGAGCGACGTCGTTGGTAAAGTTGAACTCCGTGCCGCCCGAATAGACTACCGTCAGCGGTCTGCCGTGGTCGTGTACCTGGAAAATGCCGGAAATGGTCCCGGGCGTATGCCCCGGCGTCGAATAGAGCGTGACCGTGCGGCCGCCTACCGTGATCTTCATGCCGTCGGTGGCGACGATGTCGCGCTTCGGCCTGCCGGTTGGATATCCGAAGAGGGAGCCTTCGATCAGGTCCCAATCCGCCGTCACCACATGCGCGCCGTAGCGCGACTGGAACAGATAAGCCCCGCCTGACTCGCCGCGATGACCATGCGACACGATCACATATCTGACCTTGGCCGGGTCCAGCCCGAGCTTTGTCATGCCACCGACCAACACATCTTCGGCGTCATGGACGTTCGCCGTGTCGTACAGGATGTAGCCGTCGTCAGAGGTCAACAGCCACGCCGAAACGCTTTCGGTGCCCATCCAGTAGACGTCATCGAACGCCTTCTTCGGCTGCATGTAGGCCGCCTTGCGGCCGGGGTCTTCGCGTGGGGCAGGTGCATCGAGCCGCGGTGCTCCGCGTTGAGGCGCGACGCAGAGGGCGGTCACGAGGCCATAAAAGTCCGGCGTGTTATCGCGGCCGCCAGCGGCGTTTTTTCCGGCGGCGAGATGACCGTCGATCGTATCAGGCACCGGTGGCGGCGATTGCGCATTCGCGGAGCCCAGCATCAGAAGCGCCAGCAGGCAGGGGACCAGGATTTTCGACCGCATGGCGCCCTCCGTTCGCTTCTTTGTTGAACGGCCAGCGTAAGCTCCATTGGCGCGCTATCAAAGCGCGGGCGCAACATCGAGGCTCCGCGCCCCCGACATGCCGGCCGTTCGACGCAGATAGGCCCGCTCACGGCCGAGGATGATCGGCCGAGGTCCCTCAAGCGACGGTTGTGGCGTCAAAAACTGTAATTCAGCGCGACGGTCAGGCATGCCTTTTCGAGGCGGCTGTTGAGCGTGGCGAGCTTGGACGTAAATTCCGCCAGTTCCTTCTCGCTGAACTCCGAGAAGACGCACGTCTTGAACGCCTTGTATTGCTCGGCGAGGCTTGCCAGATGCTTCTTGGTCTTGTCGGTCAGCGACAACCGGACCACCCTTGCATCATCAGGCGAGGGCCCGCGGCGCAGCAGCTCTTTCTGCTCCAGAAGCTTTGACTGGGTGGTCACGAAGGACGGATCGACGTGGAGCAGCTTCGACACCACGTTGACCGGCACGCCGCCGTCCTTGTCGAGATCCGAGACCGCCATCAGGATCATCCATTGCGGACCGGTGATGCCAAGCGTCTTGCCCCAGAACTGCCGGACCTGTTCGAGGTGACAGTTGATGGAGGAAATCTCCAGAGTGAAGCGCTTGATGATGTCGAGATTTTCGATAGCGCGTTGCCGCGTCGTATCCTTCCTCGTTACTGACACTGCTTTCCCTTCCTCGTCGCCGACACACAGCTTTGCGCTGGTTTGATTCTTTTTTGCTCGCGGCTGGTATCATGATCACGGAAGTCGACCATGAACGCAAGTGAGCGTAAATTAATTATGATGTTTATGTGACGAGCGTATGATTTTGCCTGCGACAAATTCTTTTGCGCGAGCAATGCGATACTGGAAGTGTTGCTGGCGAGACACAGTGTGGCCGTATTCGTATAGCTGACTTTATAAACTATTTTGATTAGCAAACTCACCGATGCATATTGGACCTCGGCGGTAGGGGAATCTCGATCGACCCGTTGCGTTGACTGCTCGCATCCATCGCGCTCCTCCAGATTCGTCTGAGGGGGCCAAGTGGCCGGGCGGTTTTCGAATAGGCGGGGGATCAAGGGACGCAAACGCGGCCTGGACTCTCCGCGTATGAGCAACTTGGAGGTTGATATGAAATTGGTGAAGAGCCTTATCCTGGGCTCGGCGGCTGCGCTGATGGCGGTCGGCGGAGCTCAGGCGGCTGATCTTCCCGTGAAGGCCAAAGCGGTCGAATACGTGAAGGTTTGCTCCCTGTACGGTCCCGGCTTCTACTACATCCCGGGCACCGACACCTGCGTCAAGCTGGGCGGCTACCTGCGTGCCGACGTCGTGGTGAACGGCAACAGTGTCTACGGCGCGAACTACAACGGAGCCAGCGGCGCGAACAACCGTTTCACCAACGCCTACACTTGGCGTTCGCGTGAAGACTTCAACATCGATACGCGCACCGCGACTGAATACGGCGTGGTCCGCACCTACTTCGACGCGGTGTTCACCTGGACGTCGGACAGCTACGGTCCGGGCGCCGCTGCCGGCTCGACCATTTACTCGCCGATCGGCACGGCTGCTGCTCCGGGCAACGCCACCGGTGGTGGTGTCGCCGGCGGTGCGCTCGGCGTCTACTTCGCCTTCATCCAGTTCGCCGGCTTCACGATCGGTCGGTCGGTCTCGCAGTTCGCTGCTCCCTGGACCGGCTATCCGGGCAACAACTACGACGCTCTTGTGGGTGGCGTGAACACGACCAACGGCATCAACCAATTCAGCTACACCGCGCAGTTCGGCAACGGCGTGTCGCTCTCTCTGTCGGCCCAGGACCCGACGGTGATCTTGCAGTCGGGCGTGAACAATCTCAGCGTCGGCGGCGCTTACGGTTCCAGCGACTTTGCCAACACGGCGGTACCGGACTTCGTCGCAGCGCTCAAGGTCGAGCAGGCCTGGGGCATGTTCCAGGCGTCGATCGCATCGCATGACAACCATGCGGCCTACTACGGCGCCTCCGAACTCACCGGTCACCCGGATGACAAGTGGGGTTGGGCTGGTGCTCTCGCCTTGTCGATCAAGAATATCCCGACCGGAGCTGGCGACACGCTGAACATCCAGGGTGTGTATACGGATGGTGCAACCCGTTACAACATCCAGGAACTGGCCAGCCAGGCCAGCTCGATCGCGATCTATAGCGGTTCGAACCTGCCGGGCGCGTATGGAAGCGTTGGCTTCGGCACGGCACCTGACACGGTGTTCATTGCCGGCGGTCAGCAGCAGTCGATCAGGACCTGGGGTATGCGCGGTGCGTACACCCACAACTGGAATCCCTACTGGAACACCAGCCTTTACGGTGCTTTTGCTGCGGTCATGTATAATGACACGTCCAAGTCGTACATCTGCGGCATTGGTGGCGTGGGCGGCACGTTCCGTACCGCGTTCGGTGGCGGCGCTGGCGTGACCTCCTGCAACCCGAACTACAACATCGGGCAGATTGGTGTGATCACCCGGTGGACCCCGGTCAAGAACCTGACCTTCTCGGCAGACGTGACCTACAGCCACCTCGATCAGAACTATGCCGGCACGATCACGACGGCTGCTGCTTCCGTCGGCAAGCCGACCGCGACCTACGAGCTGAAGAATCAGGACACCGTCCAGATGCTCTTCCGCGCTCAGCGCAACTGGTAGTCCCCGTTGATCTGATTGCGATCCAACAGAACCCCGGCAGGAAACTGCCGGGGTTTTTCTATGGTGAGAATAAGTAACGGATGGGCCTGCGACGCTTTGATCCACGCATCTGACGAACATTAGCCATGCGATTCATTGGTTCGCAAATTTATTTACTTACCTGATTTACTAAACTATATAGACACCAGCCAACACATTGAATGATGGCTCTTAGCTCACTGCTAAGCCTCCCAAACCTCCGGCAATGCCCTGCCGGAGGTTTTTGATTCAGGGATTCGATTCTTGACTTCGATTCTCGAACCCTGCGCTGGTACCGCAACGATCGCCGCACACGCAGCCTTCAATCATGCCTACGGCTGCGTTGCAGGCCGCTGATTCGGCGCCGTCAAGATTTGACGGAATCGATCCGCAATGCATTCTCGCGGCTCATGGGGGGCTTCAAGAACAGCCGCCTGGCTCGCATGAGCAGCGGCCATTATTGCTTGATACGGGATCTTGGCCTGGTGAAGGGCGGCAAGGGGCTGCGGCATCACGAGGTGGTCCTCGATTTCTCATGGCGCGGCCTGCTCAGGCTGCTCATTCCGTAGCGCGGACATCCTGCGATGCGTCAGCGGCTGGCGCCGTTGATGGGCGATGACTCCGTGATGTAGGGTGCATCGGCCAAACGGTTGGGATTGCGATCCGCGCTCCAACCGAAACAAAAACAAGCAGGGAAGAAACGGAACTGACATGAAGGATTTTGCCGGAAAGATTGCCGTGATCACGGGTGGTGGCACGGGGATGGGGCGCGAGCTGGCGCGCCAGCTTGTCGCGGAAGGCTGCAATGTCGCGATGTGCGACGTCTCGGCCGAGGCGATGGCGGAGACCAAGCGGCTCTGCGAGGTCGAGAAGCTGCCGCAGGGCCTGCGCATCACCACCCACATCGCCGACGTCTCGATCGAAGATCACTACAAGCGCTTCCGCGACGAGCTGATCGAGCAACAGGCCACCGACAGGATCCATCTGCTGTTCAACAATGCCGGCATCGGCGGCGGCGGCAGCCTGTTCACCAACACGCGCGAGCAATGGGAGCGCACCTTCAACATCTGCTGGGGCGGCGTCTATCTCGGCGTGCGTACCTTCCTGCCGTTGTTGGTGAAGGCCGACGAGGCCCATATCGTCAACACCTCGAGTGTCAACGGCTTCTGGGCCTCGGTCGGCATGGGCGTATCGCACACCGCCTACAGCGCGGCGAAATTCGCGGTGAAGGGCTTTACCGAGGCGTTGATCAACGATCTCCGCCTCAACGCGCCGCACGTGAAGTGCTCGGTGGTGATGCCCGGCCATATCGGCACCTCGATCGTGTCGAACTCGCGCAAGGTGCAGAACGGTGCCGACCAGCTCACGGCGGACGAGCTCAAGCAGGCCCGCCAGCGCCTGCAGGGGCAGGGCATCGACGTCGCGAAGATGTCGGACCAGGACATCCAGAACCTCGCACTCGATCGTGCGCGCACCTTCCTCGAGGAGGCACCAACTACGGCGGCTGCTGCCGCCAAGATCATCCTCGACGGCGTCAAGGCCGACCGCTGGCGTATCCTGGTGGGCGACGACGCGCATCTGCTCGACGAGCACGTGCGCGAGACCCCCGAACAGGCTTATACGCCGGAGTTCTATCAGAGGATCGTGGCGGCGACCGGTTGGAAGATCGGCTGATTAGCCCCGCGCCGCACGCTGGCGCGAGCCGGTCTGGTAGGCGAGGCGATAATGCCCTGAGCAATAGGGCATGCCGCCGAGCGGGGTGTTGCCGCAGAAGCAGAAGTCGTCGGCGCCCGGCGTGTTGATCGGCCAGCGGCAGCGCTGCTCGCTCAATTCGAGCAGCGAGCAGTTGTTCGCGCTGACGATCGGTGCGTCGTCGGCTTTCTGGTCGTAAACCGCGTGCAGTAGTGCGAGCTGCTGCTTCGCTGTCGGCCTCTCGCCCGGCGCGCCGGACTTCTTCTTTCGCAGCCGGCGTTTGCCGTCGGGCGCGCTGTGGGACAGGTTCAGCCGCGAGAGCTTGCCGATCACGGCGTTACGGCTGACGCCGATATTGACGGCAATGTCGCGGCAGGAGAGGCCGGCTTCAAAGTAGCTTTTGAGTTGTTCGACGCGCTCGGGCGTCCAGGTGGGTTGAATGGCAATCATCTGCGGTTCCACGTTCTGTTGAACCGCCGCGCACAGGTCGCGCCCCCTCAGGGCGCGCGGCCGTTGTCGCGGATCGCAAGCAGCCCGTCCTTGATGGCGAGCCGAATGCCTTCCTCGATCAATGTCCGTGCAACGCCCGGGACGCTCGTGCCGTGGGTGCCCTGTCTCACCAGCCTCTCGAGATATCCAATGGTCGAGAGCGCCAACGTGACCGGTACACGGTCGGTTTCGGCCTTTTCCGTAGCCATGAGAGAACGCTAACTCTGAACGCGTGTACTGAAAAGTATCTATTTAGAGTCTATTTAGGAATAGGGCGCCAAGTCAAGCCGGATCGGTCGGGCCGCCCGCGCAGCCGGCCACGCGCGATCGCCCGCTGACTCGAGGGATCACCGGCGCCGTAAAATCCCAAATGCAGAGAATGGGTTAAGGGCGCAATTCAACCTTGACCGGAAACGTCTTGAGCAACCGCTCAGCGGTTTCGGCCTTGTCGGGCGTTGCGGTCACGCTCAGATACAGGCCGCGGGACGGGTCGGTGATCGCCTCCACGCTGACCTCACTGGTCAGTCCTTCCAGCGCCAGCAGCTCGCGCGCGGCTTCGCCGGCGGCGATCTCGCGCAGCTTGGGCTTGAAGATCTTGCCGACCGGGGTGACCGGCATCTCTGCAATGACCGACACCGCGCGCGGCCGCGCCGGCGGCTCGGGGATGTTGTCCTGAACGAAGGCGGCGAGCGCCTGCGCATCGATGTGGACGCCGGGCTGCGCCGAGACGAACAGCATCGGCACCTCACCGGCATAGGCATCGGGACGCCCGACCGCGGCGGCGAGCGCGACACCAGGGAATTGCAGCGCGGCGTCCTCGATCGCGCGCGGATCGATGTTGTGGCCGCCGCGGATGATCACGTCCTTGGCGCGGCCCAGGATGTAGACGAAGCCGTCGGCATCGATCCGGCAGATATCGCCGGTGCGCAGCCAGCCGTCGCGAAAGGCCTCCTCGGTCTGCTTTTGGTCGACATAGCCGGCAAACACCTGCGGCCCCCGGGTGAGGAGTTCGCCGACCGGCGATGGCCACGGGCCGGTGTGCAGTTTGCCGCCCTCGAGGATCGCAAGCTCGACCAGCGGATTGCGAGTGCCGACGCTTTCGGCACGCGGCTTAACGCCGTGCACATCATGGGTGATGGCGCCGGCGAGTTCGGTCATACCGTAGAGCTGCTGGATGCAGGGGCCGCCCCAGATCGCCAGATAGCGCCGCTCGATCTCCAGCGGGCAGATCGAGGCGCCGATGGCGGTGACGCGCAGGCTCGAGATGTCGCTGTCGCCGACCGGGATGTTGGCGATGGCGCCGAGCGTGGTTGGCACGCCACCGGTAATATTGATGCGGTACGTCTCGACGATGCTCCAGAAATGCCTGACCAGCGCTGGATCGCGGGCGCCGGCGGGGCCGGGAATGACCATGGTGGTCCCGGCTGAGAGAGCGTTAGAGGAGGTGCAGAACAGGCCGCCGACATGGAACAGCGGCATCGTGATCATCGCGCGCTCGCCACGACGGAAGTCGAGCGCCATCCGCGAGGAGACGACGGAGGCGACCATCGCGCGGTTGGTCAGTCGCGCCACCTTGGGATGACCGGTGGTGCCGCCGGTCGGCAACATCACGGCGACGCGGCCGGCCTCGCTGATATCCCTGGACTTGCCGTAGTCCTCGCGCCAGGCGGGATCGGGCCGCAGCACCTCGCCGTCGAACGCGATTGAGCCGTCGAGCGGCACGATCACGATCCGCTCGAGCGAGGGCACCTCGCGCTCCAGGCCCTCGATCTTCTCATAGAGCCCGCCCGCCATGCCCGGCGGCGGCGCCAGCAATAGTTTTGCCTTGATGGCGTTGAGTTGCGCCACGATCGCCTCGCGCGTGAACAGCAGGTTGAGCGGCTCGGCGATGGCGCAGGCGGCCGCGCCGAAGATTGCGACCATCGTCACTGGGGCGGCCGGCAGCAGCACCGCGACCGCATCGTCCTTGCCGATGCCTTGGGCGCGGAAGTAGTTCTCCGCTGCCTTGATGCAGCCCATGAAGTGGTCGTTCGAGATCACGACCGGGTCGGGATCCAGTGGCGAGCGCAGATAGATCGCGGCTTCGGCCTCCGGCGCGCCCTGCGGACCGGGGGCAATCAGATCGAGGATGCGCGGGCAGGCGGCCAGCGTCTCCTGCATCTCCTCGTCACGCGCGGCCTCGTCGGTCGGCGAAAGCCTGTCCTTCAACATGTCCGTCCCCGTCGTTTTTGTTCGTTCGTTGGGACCGGGATTGTATCGAGCCGAAGTTGCAAAGCACAAGTGCGGCTTATCGACAGCCCGTCACCCGTGCACGACCGATTTGGCGATCATGCAGTGGATGCCCTTGGAGCCGTTCACGGTTTGCGTTACGCGCAGGTCGGCGGCGAGGCTGCACAGCGTATAGGCATCCTCGCGGGAGAGATTCCGCTTCTCGCCGAGCAGGACGATCATGTCACGCAGCGCCCGCACCACGCATTGGTCGAGGTCGGGATCCATCGCCATGGTCATGTAATGATCGGCAGTCTCCGCGCGCGGATAGGCGAGCTTGAGGTCCTTGCGCAAGGTCAGACGGAAGCGGCCGGTCAGCGCAGTCTCGATCGCGGTGACGCAGACCTCGCCGTCGCCCTGCACACCATGGCCGTCGCCGCACGAAAACAGCGCGCCCGCCACGAACACCGGCAGATAGAGCTTGGCGCCGGGCCCCAGCTCCTTGTTGTCGAGATTGCCGCCCATCGCGCGCGGAATCAGCGAGGAGATGCGGCCCCAGGCCGGCGGCGGCGACACCCCCATCACGCCGAAGAACGGCTTGAGCGGCAGGTCGAGGCCCCAGGGCATGCGGCCGACCATGCGCTCGCGATCGAGCGGGAGGTTGAGAATGCGCGGCTCGTGGAAATCGTCGGGCAGGGTGCCGGACAGCGGCTTGATCAAATTGTAACCCCAGTCCTGCCGGAGCTGCACGTCGATGATATCGACCTCGAGCACGTCGCCGGGTTCGGCACCCGTTACCGCGATCGGTCCGGTGAGGATGTGCCCCGGCAGCATCCGCTCCACCTTGGCGTGGATGTCGGCGAGTTCTGGCGGGACGTAAAACTGGTTGCGATCAGGCACCACATCCGGACCGCCGCTGACGGTTTCGATGGTGACTTCGTCGCCGCTCGCCATCGTCAGGACCGGCTTCAACTTTGCTTCAAAATAGCCCCAATGGCAGGTTTCCGGACTGGACTTCAGGTGATGATGGGGCATGTGACGTCTTTCGATTGCGCTTCCGGCAGCGTATGACGTGACGACAAAACTTCCCAGAGGCCTCCCTTGTTTTTTGTGCTCTCCAAGACGATCGGCATCATGCTGCTGCCGGTGAATCTGTTGATTGGCGCAGGCTTGCTCGGCGCCGCCCTGATGCCGACGCGGTTTGGGGCGCTCGGTCGCAGGTTGGTGGTCGCCGCTGCCGTGCTGCTTGCGGTGATCGCCTTTTCGCCGGTCGGCAATCTCCTGATCTATTCGCTGGAGCAGCGTTTTCCGCCCTGGAATCCGGCGCGCGGCGCGCCTGATGGCATCATCATTCTTGGCGGATCGGTCGATCCCGATATCTCGCTCGCGCACAAGACCCCGGTGGTGCGGCAGGCGCCGGATCGCGTGATCGTCGCGGCCGAACTGGCGCGCAGATATCCGGACGCCCGCATCGTGTTCACCGGCGGCAATGCCAATCTGCTGTCGAACGATGCCAAGGAAGGCGATTATGCCGGCGAGGTGCTGGAAGGCCTGGGCGTTGCCAAATTGCGTCTGACCGTCGAGCGGCAATCGCGCAACACCGTGGAGAACGCCGAATTCTCCAAGGCGCTGGTCAGACCGAAGCCGGGCGAGCGCTGGCTGCTCATCACCTCGGCCTATCACATGCCGCGCTCGGTCGGGCTGTTTCGCAAGGCGGGATTTGCGGTCGAACCCTATCCGGTCGATTGGCGCGTCGGAAAGCTCGGCGATCTGTTCGTCGCCAATTTCGCAATGGACGGGCTGTCGCGCACCGACATCGCCATTCGCGAATGGCTCGGGCTCGTCGCTTATCGGCTGAACGGCAAGACCGATACGCTGTTCCCGGGGCCGGAGGCGCACTGACACGCGACGAAATTGTCGCCTCCGCCGGTCAATCCGGCTAACATCGCAACAACAGGCGGCGTAAAGCCGCGGGTCACGGGAGTTCACGCCATGCAACAGCAGACGCCGCCGGAACAGTTCGACTTCGCTGCAATGGTCGCTGATATCAACAGTCTGCTGCGGCTGAAGACCACGGTGATCGGCATCAAGATGTTCGCCCGTGTAGAAGACATGGAGGCGATCCCGAAGATCCGCCGCCCGTCGGCGATTCACACCACCGACCAGATCGTCAGCATGGCCTCGCGGCTGGGCTGGACCGTCGGCATCACCGGCGACGATCTGGTCGGTGCGCAGTGCCGCGCGGTGATCGGGCTCGCGCCGCAGGATGAAAAGTGGCTCGCCGGCGAAAACTATGTGGGCGTCTGGCACGGCACATCGGAGGATGCGCGCAAGCGCCAGGAGGCGCTCCACGTCGTGCCTTACGGTCAATACCAGGCGATGGCAGTGAGCCCGTTGACCAGCGGTCGGCTCGATCCGCCCGATATCTGCCTCGTCTATGCGACGCCGGGCCAGATGATCATCCTGATCAACGGTCTGCAATATGTCGGCTACAAGAAGTTCGAGTGGGGGGTGGTCGGCGAGACCGCGTGCGCGGATTCCTGGGGCCGTGCATTGAAGACGGGGGAGCCGAGCCTGTCGCTACCATGCTTCGCCGAACGCCGCTATGGTGGCGTGCCCGACGAGGAGATGCTGATGGCGCTGCCGCCGGCCTACCTCGCCAAAGCCATTGCCGGCATGAAGCAACTCGCCAAGAACGGACTCCGTTATCCGATCGCGCCCTATGGCATTCAGGCCGACGTGCGCGCCGGGATGGGCGTGTCCTACGCAAAGAAATAGCACGCGCGCCACCGCCGGGTTTTTATGGATTGCTTCGTTGCACCCGCAATGACAAAAGGGCCGCAATTCGCCCCGCAGGGAACCTGATTTATGGCCTCGTCGAAATTCGACATCGTCGTCTATGGCGCTACCGGCTTCACCGGCCAACTCGTCGCCGAATATCTCGCCGCGCATTACAGCGACGGCAGCCTGACATGGGCGATGGCTGGACGCAGCAAGGACAAGCTCGCATCGGTCCGTGACGCAATTGGCGCGCCGGCCGATACGCCCCTGATCGTCGCCGATGCAAGTGACGTCGCTTCCTTGCAGGCGATGGTCGCGCAGACCAGATCGGTGATCTCGACGGTCGGTCCGTATCAGCTCTACGGCGATGAGCTGATCGCCGCCTGCGTGGAGGCCGGCACCGATTATCTCGATCTCTGCGGCGAGCCGATCTGGATGCGCCAGATGATCGACAAGCACGAGGCGGCCGCGAAAGCGAGCGGCGCGCGCATCGTGTTCTCCTGCGGCTTCGACTCGGTGCCGTTCGAACTTGGCGCGTTCTTCGTGCAGCAAGAGGCCAAGCGCGTGTTCGGCACACCGGCTCTGCGCGTAAAGGGCCGCGTGCGCGACATGCGCGGCACGCTGTCCGGTGGCACCGCAGCGAGCGCCAAGGCAACCTTCGATGCGGTCGCACAGAATCTCAGCCTTGTCGCGATCCTGAATAATCCGTTCGCGCTGACTCCGGGATTTGACGGCCCGAAGCAGCCGCGCGGCAGCAAGCCGCTGTACGAGGAAGACCTGCAATCCTGGGCCGCGCCATTCATGATGGCGCTGATCAACACGCGCAATGTCCATCGCTCCAACATGCTGATGGGGTTTCCATACGGCAAGGAATTCATTTACGACGAGATGGTTCTGACCGGTCCCGGCGAGAAGGGCGAGGCGAACGCCAAGCGCGTGATGGCGCTGAATGCCGAGAAGACCGGTCCGAGCGCGCCGAAGCCGGGCGAGGGCCCGTCGAAGGAAGAGCGCGAGAACGGGCTCTATGATCTGCTCTATGTTGCGATTGCGCCCGACGGTCGCGAGGTCCGCGCCGCGGTCAAGGGCGACCGCGATCCCGGCTACGGCTCGACCTCGAAGATGATCTCCGAATGCGCGATCTGCCTGCTGCGCGATACGCCCGATGTGCCGGCGGGTTTCTGGACGCCGGGAGCGGCGATGCAAAGCAAGCTGATCAAGCGGCTGGTCGACAATGCCGGACTGACGTTCGAGGTCGTGAAGTAGGCGCGGGCCTTCACCTCGCCCCGCTTGCGGGGAGAGGTCGGATCGCATCGCCAGATGCGATCCGGGTGAGGGGGTACAGGTCCGTCGAAACGCATCGCTCGTGGAGAAAGCCCCTCACCCCAACCCTCTCCCCGCAGGAGCGGGAGAGGGCGAGGATAGAGTGACTACGCCGCGCGCGGATCGTAGGCGTACATGAAGTCCATCCCCCTCGACGCGAAAGGCAGCATCAGTTTCAGCATGTGATCGCGGATCCAGGCGCCGGTCGGGCTGAATTCGCGCTTGTTGTTGCCGTTGCGACGGGCAATAGCCACGATCTTCTCGGCGCGCGGACGCCGCTCGTGCTCGAAGGCCTGGAAGGTCAGGCCAAGTTCCTGGCCGTCGCGCATCAGCAGCCCGAGCCGCATCGCGTCTTCCAGCGCGAGCGACGCGCCCTGACCGGCATGCGGGCTCGTGGCATGCGCGGCGTCGCCGATCAAGAGCGTGCGCTTGCGCGACCAGGTCGGCAGCGTCGCGACGTCGAGTGTATCCGTCACCACGATGTTCTCGGCCGCCTCGATGATCGCGGGAATCGGATCGTGCCAGCCGGCGTGAAAATCGCGCAGGTGCTGCTTGATCGCATCCTGGCTCATCATGCGATAGGCCACCGCGGTCATGCCGTGCGACGGTTGGGTGCTCCACCACATCGCCCCGTCGCTCAGATCGGGGCTGCAGAAACCGTAGCCGAAGAAGCCGCTTTGCCCGAACGTCGTTTCCACGCGCTGTCCGATCGGCAGGTTTTCGAACACCGCGCGCGGCACAAATCCGCCGAAGCCAATCAGTCCGGTGTCGAACGGCGTCGGGCCGTCCGGAATCACGTGCCGCCGCACCGCCGAATGCACGCCATCGGCGCCGATCACGAAATCGCCTTCGGCGGTCGAGCCGTCGGCGAAATAGGCGATGATGGGCTGATCGCCGCGGTCCTCGATCTTCACCAATCGCTTTTCGAAGAACACCCCGACGCTCTCGGACCAGGCCTTGTCGATCAGTGTCTCGTTCAAGGTGGCGCGGCACATGTTCACCGCAGGTTGGCCGAACCGCTCGCGCATGTTCTGATTGATCGAGCCAAGTTTCTTGCCGGCTTGCGAACGGAAGTCGAAGGACTCGGCGATCGAACCGTGGCTGATCAGGTCGTCGGCGAGGCTCAGTTCTGCCAGCACGTGCATGCCGTTCGGCGCGATCTGAATGCCGCCGCCGATGCCGGTGGAGTAGGGCCAGGCTTCATAGAGCTCGGCTTCGATTCCGGTGCGCTTCATGAACATCGCGGTCACCGGACCTGCGATGCCGGCGCCGATGATCAGGGCTTTACGGGGACGTTGGGTCATGCCTTGCTCCGTGCATCCGTGTGAGGTAGGAAAGGCCAGTAGCTAATATTCTTAGTTACTAAGACAATCAGGAACTAAGATATGAAATCGGCTCTGTCAAGCCCGAACGCGCGCGATGACTTGCTCCAGGAACTCGAGGAGGCGATGCGACGCTCGTCCGCCCAGGGCGTCCTGTTCGGTCAAGCCGTTGCGAACATGGCCGGAATTTCCAACTCGGATATGGAATGTATGGACATCCTCCACCTAGAGGGACGCGTGACCGCCGGCCGGCTGGCCGAGGTGACTGGACTGACGACGGGAGCCATCACCGGTGTGGTCGATCGTCTCGAGAAGGCAGGCTACGTCCGCCGCGAACGCGATGAGAGTGACCGGCGCAAGGTGTTCATATCGGTCGTGCCGGAGACGGTCGCGAAGATTGGCCAGTTCTACGTGCCGATGCAGCAGGCGATGCAGAAGGTCTGGGGCGCCTACAGCGATGACGAATTGCGGCTGCTGCTGCGTTTCACCAAGGACGGCTACAAGGGTGTGTTGCAGGCCACCGAGGCGCTGAAGGGGCTGCTTGAGATGCCGCCCGAGCAGCGCGCCAATCTCAAGGTGCCGCCGAAGTCTCGGCGCTGACCGGCGGTGCCGACGGGGCGCGGTAGCGCTCGGCCGCCGCATACATGCCCCACATCGTGCCCAGCATCATCCAGAAGTGCCGCCAGTGATCGGTATCGATGATGAAGCTCTCGCCGACGGTGCCGAGGAATGCCGAGAAGATGGCCAGATACGCGCGCTGCCAGGGCACTCGCACGAAGACATAGCGGAAACCCATGATCACGCTGACGAAGACGAGCGCGGGATAGCAGATGCCCGAGATCCAGCCGCCCGACATGAAGGCGTTGAGATAGGAGTTGTGGGTGTCTTCGGGAAAGTAGGTGTGGAATTGGAGCGGCCCGATGCCGAACGGCATCTCGAGCGCCATCTGGGCACCGAGGATGTGGCGACCGAACCGGCCGAACCGTCCTTCGTCGTAGCTCTGGTCGAAACTCGCGCGCTGCTTGAACATTTCCGCGACGGAATCAAATGACAGCAGCACCGCCAGCAGCGCGGCCGCGAGGATCACGGCGATCAGTGCCATCACGATGATGCGCGAGCGCTGCTTCGACGAGCGGCTGGTCAGCACCATCAGCGCCAGCATGAACATCGAGGTGATCACCAGCCCGCCCCAGGCGGCGCGCGAGAACGCCAGCAGCACCGCGAGCGACATGATGCCAAGGGCGATCGCGTTGCGGAAGGCCTTGCCGAATCGATCGGAGACGACGCTCTGCAACGCGAACAGCGCTGGCAGAATCAGGAACGCGCCGAGTACGTTCGGATCCTTGAAGGTGCCACGGGCGCGGTCGTACAAGGTCAGCAGGTCGTAGCCGCCGGGCACCAGGTGGAAATAGCCCGCAACACCCGAGATCGAGGCGATCATCGCGCCGACGATCAAGCCACGGCGCAGCATGTCGAGGCGCGCTTCGGTATCCTCCGAGATCACCATCGCGAAGAAGATGACGGTGACGGCCATGTACCAGGAGGTGAAGATCCAGTTCATCACCTCCGGCGTGTCGAGGAACGGAATGGCGCCGATGCTGTAGCCGATATTGAGCACGATCAGCGCAAAGAGCAACGGCATGAACACGAGCCGCATCCGCAGGCCGGTGCCGAAGAAGACGACGCAGGCGGTCAGCGTGACCAGTTCGTACGGGCTCGGCTCGATGAACACGATGGCGCCGGATGCGCCGGCCAGCCATACCAGCGCCCGCTGTAATGCCAGCACGCCCGGTGGCGCCGTGATCGGCGGATAGGATGTCCCGGCTGTCGCCGCATAGGCCATCGGATACTCGCGCCAGCGAACTAGTAAGCGTTCTCGTTCTTGGACAGCAGGGAGAACGGCGTCTTCAGGAGAATGTAGAGGTCGAACAGCACCGACCAGTTCTCGATGTAGTAGAGATCGAATTCGACGCGCTTCTGGATCTTCTCGTCGGTGTCGACCTCGCCGCGCCAGCCGTTGACCTGCGCCCAGCCGGTGATGCCGGGCTTGACGCGGTGACGGGCGAAGTAGCCGTCGACGGCTTCGTCGAACAGCCGGTTCTGCAGCTTGCCCTGCACTGCGTGCGGGCGCGGGCCGACCAGCGAGAGATTGCCCTTCAGCACGACGTTGAACAACTGCGGCAACTCGTCGAGGCTGCTCTTGCGGATGAAGCGACCGACGCGGGTGACGCGCGGATCGTTCTTGGTCACGACCTTCGAGGCGCTGGGATCGGCCTGATGGTGATAGAGCGAGCGGAACTTGTACACGTCGATCCGCTCGTTGTTGAAGCCGAAGCGCTTCTGCCGGAACAGGACCGGACCCGGACTGTCGAGCCGGACCGCGAGCGCGACCAGTCCCATCACCGGAAGTGCAGCGAGCAGGATCAGTCCGCCCACCACGCGGTCGAACAGCCATTTCATCACCAGATCCCAGTCGGTGATCGGCGCCTCGAACACATCGAGCGTCGGCACCTTGCCGAGATAGGAGTAGGAGCGGGGACGGAAGCGCAGCTTGTTGGTGTGCGCCGACAGGCGGATGTCGACCGGCAGCACCCACAGCTTCTTCAGCATTTCCAGGATGCGCGTCTCGGCCGAGATCGGCAGCGCGAACAGCACGAGATCGACGCGAGTGCGGCGGGCGAATTCCACGATGTCGTCGACCTTGCCGAGCTTGGGGCTGCCGGCGCAGGTGTCCATGGCGCGGCCGTCATTGCGATCATCGAACACGCCGAGCATGTGGATGTCGGAATCTTCCTGGCCCTTGAGCGCTTCGACGAGCTGTTCGCCATTCTGGTCGGCGCCGACGACGATGGTACGGCGGTCGAGACGGCCGTCGCGCGCCCAGGCGCGCACCATCGCGCGCAGTGCGAGCCGTTCGACGATCAGTGTCGCCAGGCCGATAAAGAAGAACGACGACAGCCAGACCCGCGACACTTCGCCGCCCAGCTTGGACAGGAAGGACACGCTGATGAACAGCAGAAACACGAACGACCATGACGAGACCATCAGCGTCATCTGGCGGAGCTGGCCGCGGAAGACCTGGACCTGATAGATGTCGGCGGCCTGGAAGCAGATCACCGCGGACAGGCTCATGCCGATGATCGCAGCGATGTATTCCCAGTTGAGGCCGGCCTGCGGCACCACATAGGCGAGGTAGATGCCAACGCCGATCAGGCTCAGCAGCACGAAATCGGCGACGCGGACCGCGCCCGCGATCAGGACCGGCGAGTAGGCGCCGCGAACTCTCTGGTTGGTGATGGTGAGGGCGACCGGCGACAGGCGCCGCCGTCGTTCGACCTGCGGCTGTCCGGCGACCGACTGACCGATCGTTGCCGACGCAGCGGCATCCAGCATCGAGCGTGCGTTGAGCGGTTCCACGTGTCCACGTCCATTCCTGCGCATGCAGATAGGCATGCGGGCGCAGGGGCGAAATTCCCCGAGGCTGACTTAGCGGGACAAATCAGAAGAAACGGTTACACGGGTAAGAAATGGTTAACGTCCGGCAAACGCGTCGCGGTAGCCGGCCAGCACGCCCTCGACCATCGCGCCCTGCGAGAAGTGCTGGGCGATCCGCTCGCGCAGCCTCTCGGCCCGCGCCTCGGTTGCCTTGGGATCGTCGAGTGCGGCCTTGATGGCGTCTGCCATCGCGACGACGTTGCTGGGCGCGAACAGGGCGTCGGTGTGGGTATCGAAGATCTCCGGGATGCCGCCAACATTGGCGGCGATCATCGGAACGCCGGCCGCGGCGGCCTCGATCACCACATAGGGCATCGAATCGCCGCGCGACGGGACGACCAGCAGCCTGCCCTTCGAAAAGCCATAACGGGCCTTGACGTGACCGATGAAGCGGACGGCGTCGCCGAGCGACAACCGCTTGACCTGCGCCTTCAGCGTCTCGGTTTCCTCGCCGTCGCCACCCAGCGTCAGCGTCACCGGCTTGCCGTCGGCCCGCAGCTTCGCCACCGCATCGATCAGGAGGTCGGCGCCCTTGATGTGCCGGAATTCTCCGACGTAAACGATGTCGGTGGCGTCGTCGGCCTTCGGCACCGGCTCGAATTCTTCCGCGGTGACGCCGTTGAACACGCAGCGCACCAGCCCGCTCGGTACACCGACGGTGCGCTGATAGGTGTTGCGGGCAAACGCGCTCTCGAACAGGAACAGTTCGGTGCTGTCCTTCAGCCTGCGCTCAAGCTGGCTGTAGAATTTGCCTTTCAGTGTGTCGAGCGGGTAGTGCAGCGAGCCGCCATGCGGCGTGTAGACCCGAATGGTCTTCTTCGAACGCGGCCGCAGCCGGACATAGGCGCCTGCCTTGGCGCCATGGCCATGCAGGACGTCGGGTTTCAGCTTCCAGATCAGGCTGACGATGCTGGTCCAGACCGTGACATCGGCAAAGCGCGGCTCGCGGCGGATCGCGACGCGTTGGACGCCGAGCTTGAGGCGGGGCGCGATCTCGGCGAGCGCTGCATCGGCGCGCGTACCCCCGGTCAGGCTATCTGCGACGATACCGACATAATGCCCGCGCTCGATCTGGCCGTTCGCGACGTCGAGGATGTGGCGGAAGATGCCGCCGACCGGGGCGCGGACGACGTGCAGAATACGAAGCGGTTGTTCCTGATTCTGATCTCGCGCCATATCTTGGGTCATGGCTCAGAACCAGCGTTCGGCGACGAACACAGTGTCGCCGGGACCGATCGGCGTGCCCAGCGGAACGACGAAGCGGCCCGAACCTGACGCATCGCTGTGGGTGACGGTGACGGCATCGCGCTTGGCGCGCGGCGTGAATCCGCCAGCGATCGCCACCGCGCTCTCCACCGTCATGCTGGGCACGTAGGGATACTGGCCGGGGGCTGCGACTTCACCAAGAATGAAGAACGGGCGATAGGCGTCGATCTCGACCGCGACCGAAGGATCGCGTATGTAGCCGTTGCGCAGCCGAGCGGCGATCTCGCCGGCGAGCTCCGCTGGCGTGCGGCCTCGTGCCGGCACAGACCCGATCAGCGGTATGGTGATCGCGCCCGCGGCGTCGATCGTATAGGTGTTGGTGAGGCCTTCCTGGCCGTAGACCACGACACGCAGCCGGTCGCCGGCGTCGAGATGGTAGCCGCTGTCGTAACGCACTGGAACGGGCTCGGCATAGCCAATCGGGACGGGCGCGACGGCGACCGGACCGGTCGTGCTCATGCAACCCGACAATGCGAGCGCGGCAATCAGACAAACAATGGGGGCGCGCAGGTCGCGCATCACAAAGAATCCCGCAAAAATATCAGTCTCGATTAACGGGCTTCATGGTTAACAAAGAATGATCGCGACTGAAGGCGGCTTGCGCGTTTTGCCCGGCCGCCGCGCCCGATTAACCCAGCGGCAACCTTAATGGAGTGTAATCGGGTCGTTCAGGTGGAGTCGCGGCGTCCGCGGGAGTGTGTGATGCGGTTTGCGTTCTGGCGTAGAGGCAAGGAAAAGACCGTCGTGCAACGGGCGTTGCCGAAGTCAGCGCCCGTTGCCGGCGAGGCTGCCGTCAAGCCGGCTTCCGCAAAGCCCACTTCCGTCAGGCCCGCCGCGACATCCGAGGTGGGCGATCTCGATCTGCATGCGCTTGGCAAGGCGCTGGCACGCAGGCGTAACTGGATCCTCATTCCCACGGCGCTCGCCTTCGCGCTATCGCTGGCCGCCGTCAATATCATCACGCCGCGCTACAAGTCGGAAGCGCGCATCCTGGTCGATAATCGCGAGAACGCGTTCCTGCGGCCGAACGGCGAGCAGAACCAGGAGCGCACCGCGCTCGACGCGGAGGCCGTGACGAGCCAGGTGCAACTGCTGCTGTCGCGCGATCTCGCACGCGAGATCATCAAGAAGAACAAGCTCGCAGATCTCCCCGAGTTCGATCCGGTGCTGCGAGGCTTCTCGCCGCTGAAGTCGCTGCTGGCGCTGTTCGGCATCGGCCGCGACCCGTTCAGCCTGACGCCGGAAGAGCGAGTGCTCGATGCCTATTACGAGCGTTTCCAGGCCTATGCGGTCGACAAGTCGCGCGTGATCGTGATCGAATTCCAGTCTCAGGATCCCGACCTTGCGGCGCGCGTCGCCAACTCGATCGCCGATGGCTATCTCGTCCTGCAGCAGTCGGCGCGGCAGGACCAGGCCAGATCCGCCAGCACCTGGCTCTCCGGCGAGATCGACAATCTGCGCAGGAAGGTCGCGGACGCCGAATCGCGCGCCGACGATTTTCGCTCGAAATCGAGCCTGTTCATCGGCACCAACAACACCACACTGTCCAACCAGCAGATGGGCGAGCTGAACACGCAGCTCAACAATGCCCGCGCGCTGAAGGCGGATGCCGAGACCAAGGCGCGCCTGATCCGCGAGATGATCCAGAGCAACAAGCCGATCGAGGCATCGGAAGTGCTCAATTCCGAGCTGATCCGCCGGCTTGCCGAACAGCGCGTGACGCTGCGCGCGCAGCTCGCCGAGCAGTCGTCGACGCTGCTCGACAACCATCCGCGCATCAAGGAGCTGAAGGCGCAGCTCGCCGATCTCGACCGGCAGTTGCGCGAAGAGGCGAGCAAGATTTCGCGCTCGCTCGACAACGACGCCCGCGTCGCCGGTGGCCGGGTCGAGGCGCTCTCCGCGAGCCTCGACCAGGTAAAGAAGCAGGCGACGTCGAGCAACGGCCAGGACGTGCAGCTCCGGGCGCTCGAGCGCGAAGCCAAGGCGCAGCGCGATCTGCTCGAATCCTATCTTGCCAAATACCGCGAGGCGACCGCGCGCGAGAACATCGATGCGACGCCGACCGATGGCCGCATCATCTCGCGTGCCTCGGTCTCCAACACGCCAGCCTATCCGAAGAAGCTGCCGATCGTGCTGATCGCGACGCTGGCGACATTGCTGCTGTCGTCCGGCATCATCATCACCAGTGAATTGTTGCGCATCTCCGCGCCGGCTGCGGTCGCCCGCGCATTCGCGCCGGTCGCGGCAACGGTTCGTCGCCGCGAGCCAGTCATGGATACCGTGATCGAGGATGAGCCGGAGCCGGAACTGGCGCCAGAACCCGAACTGGTTGCGGAGCCCCAACTGCCTCTGGAGCCTCAACTGCGGCCTGAGCCTCAACTGCGGCCGGAGCCTCAACTGCGGCCGGAGCCGGAGTTGCCGTCGGAGCCGGTGGCTGCCCCCGAACGCGCAATGAGTGAGCCGTCACCGCCCCGCGCCCCGTCGGCCGGTGAAATCGACGAACTCGCCATGCGTCTGGTCGAAGCCGGTGCCGCCGCCCACAAGGTGACGGTTCTCGGCACGGCGTCCAGCGAAAGCGTCACGCTGACTGCACTGACGCTGGCCCGCCTGATGGCCCGCCAGGCCAAGGTCGTAGTGGTCGATCTCGTCGCGTCCTCGCCTACGATGCTGGCCGCCTCGGTCGATCCCGCCGCGCCGGGGCTTGCCGAGCTGATGCAAGGCGAGGCAACGTTTGCGCAGATCATCACCAAGGACCGGCAGTCCCGGGTCCAGCTTGTCAGTGCCGGTCGTCCGGGCTTCGACCGCGCGCAGCTACAATCACCGCGGCTGACGCTCGCGATCGACGCGTTGCTCAGGGTCTACGACCATGTGCTGCTCGACGCCGGCTCGGCCGTCGATCTGCCCGCCGATCTCTTGACCAGGGAGGCCCAGGCCATTGTCGTCCCCGATGCCGCGATGGCAAAGGATGCGCGCAGGGTGATGGTCGACCAGCTCAGGGCTGTCGGGTTCTCCGAGGTGACCATGCTGAGCAAGGCGTGTCAGCCGTCGGAAGTGGTCGTGCCGCCACGCGTGGTGGCGGCCTGACCGGTTTTGCGGGCGCGCTCGAGGATCAGTGCGCCAGTACGGGTTCGCGCGTGCTGCGCTCGAGCAGCGGATCGATCCGCAGCCTGATCGCAACGACGGCGCCGATCAGCCCCACGACCGCAAGCAGCAGCAGCCCCGCGGTAAATCCGCCCGTCAGGTCCTTCAGATATCCCATGGCGAAGGGGCCGGCGAAGCCCGACAGGTTGCCGAGCGAGTTGATGGCGGCAATTCCCGCGGCCGCCGAGGCGCCGGTCAGCATGCCTGCCGGCATCGGCCAGAACATCGGGGGCACCGCCGAGACGCCGATCTGCGCCAGGCAGAGCAGGGCGACGACCATCACCGGGTTCGACACCAGTCCGGCGAGGGCGATCCCGACGGAGGCCAGCACGAGGGCCCCGGCGACATGGAGTTTCCTTTCCCCGGTCTTGTCGGAATGACGGCCGAGCAGCACCATGCCGATCGCGCCGAACACGAAGGGGAGCGCCGCGATCAGTCCGGTCTGGGTATCGGTGACGCCAAACGCCTTGATGATGGTGGGCAGGAAGAATGCGACGCCATAACTTGCCGCGTTGAGGCAGAAATACACCACGGAGCAGGCGAGAATCCGCAGATCGGTCAGCGACTGAAGCACCGAGATATGCTCATGCGCCACCGTTCGCTGCCGCTCGAATTCGAGGGTAGTCTGGATCCAGCTGATTTCGTCCGGCTGCAGCCAGGTCGCCTGGCGCGGGAAGTCCGGCAGGAACATCAGGACCGCGAAGCCGACCAGCACCGACGGCAGCGCTTCGCAGACGAACAGCCATTGCCAGCCTTGCAAGCCCAACCCGGACATGTTGAGCAGCAGTCCCGAGATCGGCGAGCCGACGATGCTCGATATCGGGATCGCGAGCATGAACAGGCTGATGACCCGGGCGCGATACACCGACGGGAACCACAGGGTCAGATAGAAGATGATGCCGGGAAAGAAGCCCGCTTCGCAGGCGCCGAGCAGCAGGCGCAAGAAGTAGAATATCCATTCGCTCGATATTCCGCTTGCCGCGGACATCGATGGAATGAACGCAAATGCCGCCGATACGATGCCCCAGGTGATCATGATGCGGGCGATCCAGCGCCGCGCGCCGAACCGTTCCAGCAGGATGTTGGAAGGCACCTCGAAGAAGAAGTATCCAATGAAGAAGAGACCGGCGCCGAGCCCGAATGCAGCCTCGCTCAAGCCGAGCGATTGGTTCATGTGCAGCTTGGCGAAGCCGACATTGACGCGATCAAGATAGGCGACGAAGTAACACAGGATCAGGAACGGGATCAGCCGCCGCATGATCTTGCCGATGGCACGCTTTTCTACGGTGTCGGTCATTGTTCCCATCCCGTCTCGAATTTTTGTTTTGACATGCCGCCGCATTTTCGTGCGTCCGCCGTGCCGGCTGCCTGCCCTTGCAAGCTATGCTTGCATAGTTGTGTAATCGAGAGGCGAGTGACTAATGGCATTTGGGAATGGAGCCACGGCGAAACCGTCATGATGCAGCGCGGCATGAACGTTGGAACCTTGCCGGGCAGGATGGCGAAAAGGCCGTGATCAGGAACCTCAAATTGCGCCAGCTCCGCCTGCTGGTCGCCCTCGACAGCGAACGCAAGCTGCAACTGGCGGCCGAGCGTCTCAACATCACCCAATCGGCAGCTTCGAAAATGCTCGCCGAAATCGAAGCCCTGGCGCGGGTTCCGCTGTTCGAACGCACCGCGCGCGGCGTCGAGCCGACGGCCCATGGCGCGATCCTGATCCGCGGCGGCAAGAGTGTGCTGGCGGACCTCGACCAGGTCACTGACGAGTTCGCCGGTTACCAGTCCGGCGAGCTTGGAACGGTGTCGATTGGAACGGTGGCCAGACCGTGCGCCGACCTCGTTATCGACGTCATCGAGTATCTCGGCAAGAAGCATCAGCGGGTGAACATCACGCTGGATGTCAGCACGAGCCCGCCGCTGATCGAGCGTCTGCTCGCGCTCGAATTCGACTTTGTCGTGGCCCGGATTCCCGCTGGCGTCGACCCGCGACAATTCGACTATTACGAGATCGGTGCTGAAGAGGCGGTGCTGCTCGTTCGCGCCGAGCATCCATTGCTTTGCCGCGAGACCGTCGAGCTGGAGGAGATGGTCGACCAGCAATGGATATGCCAGCCGCGGGAGTCCTTCATGCGCCAGGCGCTGGAGCGGCTGTTCTACAGCCGTAACGTCACGCCCCCCTCGCGTGTCATCAATACCGAGTCCTTTCTCGCGTCCGTTGGAATCGCAGCGCGGATCGATGCGATCGTGCCGGTTCCCATGCTCGTCTTCGATCTGGTCGATCCCGAACGTTTCAAGAAGCTACGTATTCGAGACCAGCTCATGCTGGAAAACTATGGCCTGATCAAGCTTCGGAAGCGCACGCTGTCGCCTGCCGCTATGCTGGTGTTTGACGCGATGATGCGGCTTGGCGTGCCGAACGGCGACGCCTGAGGCTCAACGCCCGACGAGAGCGTTCCGTGTCGCGTGAGCTCAGGAGGCTCAGCGGAACATGCTGCGCAGGTTCTGCGCGATCTCGAGCAGGGCTGCGTTGTGCTTGACCGAGCGCTTGGCGTGATTGAAGCCCGACAGGGCGCTGGCCGCCAGTTTTCCGCGCAGGCTGAGCGGAATGAAGCTGTCGAAGATCGCTTCGTCGTCCTTGCAGAACAGCCGCTTGTAGTCATCCGATCCGATGCCGAGATCGAAGGCGCGGTAGTGCTCGCCGGCGTGGCGATCGATCATGTCGCGCATCAGGATCAAGCCGGGGCTGAATTTCGAGTTGCCCGACATCGTGTAGGTGTTGAACATCATCGAGAAGCGATGGCCGTCGGCGACGCCGGCGAAGATCGCGATCACCTCGTCGTCACATTCCAGCGCATGGATGTCGATCACGTGTCGATCGCTGTCAGCAAGCAGCGTCAGGCAGGCGCTGCGGATGAATTGCTCGATGCCGGGTTCGGCGAACACGTTCGGGAGCTTCTGCTCGGCCATCCGTTCCGGCTTGACGCGGAAGAACCAGTCGAGCAGGCGGCTGATGTCGGCGCTCTCGGTCGCGATGTGATAGCGGTAACCGGGCAGCGCCTGCAGCTTGCGGGCCTTGCCCTTCAGCCGGCTGCGGAACGAATTGCTGATCAGTGCCGCGGGTGCCATGCCTGGTTCCATCATCAGCAGCGGGCAGTCGTTGACCGAGGGCTGATGCGGCAGCAGCGCCAGCGGGTTCGGCAGGTCCTGCCAGCGCTTTGGCTGCTGATGCAGCGCCAGGGCATCGACGCGGGATCGCTCCGCGATCGAGGCGACCAGCGCGGCCATATCAGCTGCGGTCGCGTTGGCGGCGAAATCCTTGTCGCTCAGCGCCATGTTGAAGGTTGCGTGCTTGCCGCCCATGAAACTCGCGCAGCGGGCGCCCCAGCGCTGTTCGATGGCGAGCGGCAACAGCATCAGCGGCTGGCGTTCGCCGTCATGGGCAACGACGATGAAGGGACGCAGTCCCTCGCGCTCGCCGACTTGCCGCTGCCAGGCGGCCAGGAAGTCGAAGCGCTGATAGGGGGTGAAGGATTGCCGCGACGTCTCGAAGCCGCGCCAGATCGTTTCGGCAGCAGTGAGATCATGGATAATATCGACGCCGGCAATGCGGCTTGCTGTCGACCATGCCGGTGCATCCGCCCTTTGGCCCTCGATTGCAGCAGCCATCGTCATCCCTGGAACCCGTTCTCGGCAGGTATTTATTTACAGTTCTCGGGCGGACCTTCGCAGGGAAATGTCAACAAAGAGTAATAACAATGCGGCGGCGGTAGGCGGGAGCCGCGAGACGGGGTGGAACGACCTTGGCGTCGGAAAGCAGGCTTTTGCGGCGGGCGCAGATGGAGCTCGCCTATTTCAGCGGCTCCTTCAGGCTGAGGCAGCACGAGGCCGGCGGCGCCGGCGTGATCCTCCGCTTCGAGCGGGTCCGGCCGGCGAGGACCGCCCGGTTCCAGCCGCTCAAATCCCGGGAAATCACGCCGGAATTCTTGCACCGCACGATCCACGCGTTGAAGCGCTGGAACTACGACATCGTCGGGATCGACGAGGCTTGCCGGCGCGCGGTGACGTTGCCCGAGCGGCGGCGCTTTGCCTGCCTGACTTTCGATGGCGGCACCAAGGATTTCATCACCCATGCCTATCCCGTGCTGGCCGGCCACGGTGTTCCCATCACGCTGTACCTGCCAACAGCCTTTCCCGACGGCGTTGGCGAGGCCTGGTGGCTGGCGCTGGAGGACGTCATCGCGCGCGAGAGCCGCATTAGCTTGATGATCGACGGCCGGGAGCAGCATTTCGTGATCCCGAAGGCGTCCGACAAGTACGAGTTGTTCGACTTCCTGTTCCGTTGGATGCGCAAGCTCGCGCCGTCGGACCTGTCGTTTGCCATCAACGATCTCGCCAGGCGCTATTCGGTCGATCTCGTGCAATTGTCGCGTGGCGTTTCGCTGGATTGGGCGGATCTGGCGAAGCTCGCCGCGGATCCGAAGGTGACGTTCGGCTGCGCCACCGTGAACTATCCTGCGCTGTCGAACCTCAGGGAGTCAGATGCGCAGCGCGAAATGACGATGGGGAAAGCGGTCGCCGAGACCGCTTTTCGGCGCGAGGTCAGGCATTTCGCCTTCCCGTTCGGCGACCGCGAATCCTTTCGCCGCCCGCATGTGGTGATGGCTGAGGAGGCTGGCTTTGCCAGCGCAGTGTCGAAATTGCCCGGCGTCGTGGAAGCGCAGGGACGCACCAACCTCTATGCGTTGCCACGCATTGCCTGGGACGGCCGGGAGCGCTCATTGCGGATGATGCGCGTGCTGCTTTCGGGTGTCATGTTCGCGCCGGTTCGGCCGACACGCCATACGCGCGACTGATTCACGATCCATCAAGCGTCTTACTCTCGGACCAGCTTCGACGTGGAGTGCACGCGATGCCATCGCCCAGAATGGAACGGCAGTTCGGGCGGCAGGCGTTCGGAGCCGATCCCGCCGGCTACGATCAGCGCTGGCGATCAGTTCGGAGCGCGGTCGGGCCGCGACATCCAGGATACGATCGGCATTGCCGGCAGCACCCAGCCGAGGCCAGCGACGACATAGAAAATCGCCTGCCGTAGTCCAGAATCTGCCAGCCATGGTGTTTGCGCTACCGTCATGCCGAGTAGCGACCACACCACGACCAGCATGAGCAGGGCGATGGTTCCAAGCAGTTTACGGGTACGAATGGCCATGGCTTATACGTGTAACTCGTGATCTCGGTGGTGCTTGCGCGGACGGCGGGGCGGACTATAAGGGGCGCGAAAATCCAATCAAGTCAGGGCGAAATGGCCGGTATTTCCGCAAAGGCACCGCAGCTCCGCGCCGTCAGGATATGGCTGTTCTCGGTCGCCGCGCTGATCGCGCTGATGGTGCTGGTCGGCGGCGCGACGCGGCTGACCGAATCGGGCCTGTCGATCGTGGAATGGAAACCGGTTTCCGGGACGCTACCGCCGCTGACGGACACACAGTGGACCCAGGCGTTCGAGGGCTACAAGAGCATCCCGCAATATCGCGAGCTCAACGCCGGGATGACGCTTGAACAATTCAAGACCATCTTCTGGTGGGAGTGGAGCCATCGACTGCTCGGCCGCGTGATCGGCATGGCCTATCTGCTGCCGTTCCTCTACTTCCTGTGGCGCGGCGCGGTGAGCGGCGAATTGGGGCGACGGCTGTGGGTCATCTTCGGGCTCGGCGCGCTGCAGGGCGCCGTCGGCTGGTGGATGGTTGCCTCCGGCTTGTCGCAGCGCGTCGAGGTGTCGCAGTATCGGCTAGCAACGCACCTGGTGCTGGCGCTGCTGATCTTCGCTGCGATCGTCTGGACGCTGCGACGGCTGACAGAGCGCGCGCCCCCGATCGCAGCCGTCAGGATGAGGATCACCGGCGCGGTGCTGGTCGCGCTGACCTTCGTGCAGCTCTATTTCGGCGCGCTGGTTGCAGGCCTACGCGCGGGCAGCGTCTACAACACCTGGCCCGAGATCGACGGCAGCTTGATCCCGTCGGCTGATCGGCTGTGGTTCGAGACGCCATGGTGGCGCAATCTGTTCGACAACACGCTGACCGTGCAGTTCGAGCATCGCATGACCGCTTATCTGCTGTTCGCGATTGCGATCACGCACGCAATCGACGCCGTGTGTGCGCGCGCGGGGAGTGGCGTGATCGCGGGCGCCTGGTGGCTGGTCGCGGCGATCACGCTGCAGGCGACGCTCGGCATCCTGACGCTGCTGCATCAGGTGCCGATCGATCTGGCGCTGACGCACCAGGCCGTCGCCATCGTCGTGCTGACGCTGGCGGTCCTGCAGGCCGAGCGGCTCGCCGCGCGCCGGACCGAACGGGATCAGCCAAACCTGGTTCCCGCTGGCCAGCCGGGTTGATCTACTACGGCAGATAATCCAGCCCGATATCGAGCGCGGCCGAGCTGTGGGTTACCCAGCCGACTGAGATCAGGTCGACGCCGGTGGCGGCAATCGCTGCGGCGGTCGCCGCGGTGATGCGGCCGGAGGCTTCGGTGATCGCCTTGCCGCGCGCCATCTCCACCGCCTGCGTGAGCTGCTCGGTCGTCATGTTGTCGAGCAGGACAGCATCGACGCCGAGCGCCAACGCCTCTTCGAGCTGCGACAGCGTATCGACTTCGACCTCGACCTTGACCATATGGCCGACGTTCGCCTTGGCGCGCTCGATCGCCGTGCGAATGCCGCCGGCAAGTGCAATGTGATTATCCTTGATCAGCACCGCATCGTCGAGCCCGAAGCGGTGATTGCCACCGCCGCCGGCGCGGACCGCGTATTTTTCGAGCGCGCGCAGTCCCGGTGTCGTCTTGCGGGTGCAGACGATCTGCGCGCGCGTGCCCTGGACAACCCCGACGAGCGTCGCGGTCGCGGTCGCAACGCCGCTCAGATGGCAGAGGAAATTCAGCGCGGTCCGCTCCCCGGTGAGCAGGCTGCGCGCCGGCCCGTCGATGATCGCGATGACCTCGTCGGGTTCGACCACGCTGCCGTCGGGACGCTCGGCGCGAAGCTCGATTGCGGGCGAGACCGTCTGGAAGGCGGAACGCGCGACATCGAGTCCTGCGACCACGCCGGGTTGCCGCGCCCGCATCACGAGCCGGGCCTGCTGGCTGGCCGGTACGATCGCGTCCGCCGTGATATCGCCGGCGCGGCCAAGGTCCTCACGCAGGGCGGTCCGCACGATCGGCTCGTAGATCAGCGGCAACAAGGGATTGAGGGTCATGATTTGGCACTCCTGAGCGATGGGATGGATTCGACGATGTCGCGCGCGGCGGCGAGCGCCTCGGTGCGGGTGAGGGACGACGGCACGGCCGATTGAGCGGTGTCTGGAAAATCGGTGCGGAAATGGCCGCCGCGGCTTTCCTCGCGCCTGATGGCCGCCACCGCGATCATCAAGCCGACCAACGCCGCATCGGATGTCGCGACGGATGTCGTGCCTTGGCCGCGCGCCAGCGGATAGAGGCTGCGGATGGTGCGTTCGATCCCGTCGCGGTCTCGCAACACGCCGAGCCCTTGGGTCAGGATCGGACGTACGACTGCGGGATCGGCGGCCGGCGGAGCGGCCTCGGCCTGCAGCATCACCCGCGGACCTGCACTCACGCCGCCGACGCTTGCTGCGACCCATTGCGCGCAGACGATTGCTTCCATCAACGAGTTGCTGGCAAGCCGGTTTGCGCCGTGCAATCCGGTTCGCGCCGCTTCGCCACAGGCCCACAATCCCTGCACCGTGCTGCGTCCTACGCCGTCAACCGCGATGCCGCCCATGTGATAATGAACTGCCGGACGGATCGGGATCGGATCGTTGGCGGGGTCGATACCCGCCATCTTGCAGAATGCGCTGATCACGGGATAGCGCCGCGCGAAGTCCGCGCCCGGATGTTGGCGCGCATCGAGGAAGGTGCGATGTCCGGCCGTGCGGTGGTGCCACACGGCGCGCGCAACGATATCGCGGGGCGCGAGCTCGGCGCCGGGCTGATCCGCCATGAAGCGTTGTCCGGTCTCGTCGATCAGCGTTGCGCCGTCGCCGCGGATCGCTTCGGTCAACAGCGGCATCGGCCGTGACGGCCCGTCGAAGGCGGTCGGATGAAACTGGACGAATTCGAGGTCCGAAAGTTTTGCGCCGGCATTGGCCGCGAGCGCGAGCCCCTGACCTAAACATCCGCCCGGATTGGTGCTGTCGGCGAACAGCCCGCCGATGCCGCCGGTTGCGATCACGACGCGGTTGGTGACAAGCAGCAGCGCGCCGCGGTCGTTGGCTGCCAGCACGCCCCTGACCGTGTTGTCCTCGACCAGAAGCCGGCGAGCCTCGACGCCTTCCAGCAGCGTGATCGACGGCGTGCGCCGGACCTCGGCGATCAACGCGCGCATGATCTCGCGGCCGGTGCCGTCGCCGGTAGCGTGCACGATGCGGTTGCGGCCATGCGCAGCCTCCAGCCCGAGGCGCCAGCCGCCGTCGGGCCTGCGGTCGAAGGCGACACCGAGCTTTGCCAGGCGCACGACGGCGTCGGGGGCGCCATGGACGATCCGGCTTGCGGCGGCCTCATCGCAGAGGCCCGCGCCGGCCGCGATCGTGTCGGCGAGATGGAGGGCAGGGTCGTCGTCTTTGCCGACGGCGGCCGCAAGGCCGCCCTGCGCCCACATGCTGGAGGCTTCCGCGCCCAGCGGTGATTTCGACACCAGCACGACCGGCTCGGGTGCGAGTTGGAGCGCCGTCATCAGCCCGGCGGCCCCGCCGCCGATGATGACGGGGCGGCCACTGAGTTCGGAGATATCAGTGCTCATAGCGCCAGCATCCTTTCGACGGAACGTCGCGCGCGATCGGCAATCGCAGGGTCGATCGTGACTTCGTGCTGATTGGTCTCCAGCGCGTGGCGGATGTTCTTCAGCGTGATCCGCTTCATGTGCGGACAGAGATTGCAGGGGCGGACGAACTCGACATCCGGATGCAGGGCGGCGATGTTGTCGCTCATCGAGCATTCCGTCAGCAGCACGACGCGCGGCGGACGTTTGGTTTCTACAAACGACTGCATTGCGGCGGTCGAACCCGAAAAGTCCGCTTCGGCGACGACCTCCGGCGGGCACTCCGGATGCGCAAGGATGGTGATCCCAGGATGGTCCTCGCGCAGCTGGCGGACGTCGTCCGCGGTGAAGAGTTCATGCACCTCGCAATGGCCCTTCCAGGCGATGATTTTCGTCTTCGTCTGCGTGGCGATGTTCTGTGCCAGATACTCATCCGGAAGCATGATGACTCGCTCGGCGCCGAGCGACTCCACGACCTTCAGCGCATTCCCCGACGTGCAACAGATATCGGACTCGGCCTTTACCGCTGCCGATGTGTTGACGTAGGTGACAATGGGTACGTCTGGATAACGCGCGCGCATCAGCCGCACATCCTGCGCCGTGATGGAATCCGCAAGCGAGCAGCCGGCCTTGAGGTCTGGGATCAGCACGGTCTTGGCTGGATTCAGCAGTTTTGCCGTCTCGGCCATGAAGTGCACGCCGGCGAGCACGATAACATCCGCGTCAACCTTGGTGGCTTCGCGTGCCAGCAGGAGACTGTCGCCGACGATATCGGCAACGCCGTGGAAGATCTCCGGCGTCTGGTAATTGTGCGCCAGCACCACCGCGTTGCGGTGGCGCTTCAGTTCGAGGATCGCGTCGACGTCCTCGGCGAAGGTCGCCCACTCGAAGGGCGGGATGACCCGTTTGACGCGTTCATAGATCGGCGCCGTGCGGGCGAGCAGTTCGGTGTTGAGGGAAGCCATATATACTCTCCGTGAGCATAAGATGGCTTATACTTAGCCTGAGCATAAGGCCTGTCAAGTGCGCGAAAGCGGAAGCTTGGTGCCGACGACGGCTCGTTCCGCCAGCACGGCGTGGCGGAAACGGAACAGCTTGGCCGGCCGCCCGACCGCCTCGGTGGCGATTGCACCAGTCTCTTCAACGAGTTCCTGCTGCTCGATCAGCCGGCGGAAATTCTGCTTGTGGACCAGCCGGCCTGCGAGTGCCTCAACACTGCGTTGCAGCTGGAGCAGGGTGAACTCGTCAGGCAGGAGCTCGAACACCACCGGACGGTATTTGATCTTGGCGCGCAACCGCGCAATCCCGGTGGCGAGAATGCGGCGATGATCCGCGGTCATCGGCCTGCCCGGCACGATCGATGCCTCGCGGCCGTTCTCCCGTCCGGCTTCCGGGATCAGCGACGCTTCGTAGAGCAGCTCGTAGCGCTGCAGCACCAATTCCTCGTTCCAATCGCGATCATCGAGGCCGAAGGTGATGGCGCAACGCTGCCATCGTTCGCGCTGCAGCGCCGGCGTCGAGGCCGATTTCGCCCACACCTTCAGCTTCGGCGCGATCATCTTCGCAAGGCACGCCGGCGCGCCGGCGCGGTGGTCTTCCCACGGGAAATAGTCGTACCAGCCGGACCAATGCGCTTCAAAACCTTCGCCGACCCTGTCCTCCCGGGTCAGGCCGAGATAGCTGATCGAGATGCTGTGCGGCGTCTTGGTGTCGCCGGACCGGCCGCGGTCGGCGAAGGTGTAGAGCTGCTCGACATAGCCGAGCGGGTGGCCGGTTTGGGCCTCGACCCAGGCCCGAAGAGCGGTCTGCAGCGAGCGGTGGGTGAATTCGAACGGGCCGCTCGGCAGCGCAGATCCGCCCGCGATGGTGACGATCTTCGGCGCGCCGTCGGTGACGGCGACCAGCACCGCGACGAGGTCGACGGTAACCGCGTTCCCGGAAGCTGATGTGCTGTTTTTTTGCGGCGATCTGGCCACGATCGTCCCGCGCTAGCAGTAACCGTAGATGCCGCAGGCGTAGGGCAGGCGATCCCAGTAGTCCACATAGGCGCCGCCGTAATAGGGGCCCCCGTAGCTGTAGGAATGGCCGTCGCCATAATAGCCGGGCAGCGAGGACGATCCCGGCAGCAGCGGCTCACCGCGCACGATCGGGACGAGGGGCCACGAGTTGAGCGGGATCACTTCCGGCTCGACGATCACGAGCTGACGACCGCGCCGCACATAGGTCGGCGGCGCGACCGTGGTGCGATAGTCGTAGTGCGCGTGGGGCAGGCCGGGCGGTAGCTGGCGCGCGGCACGTACGGCGGCGCGCTTGGTGGCGGCAGGGGTGTCGGCGGCGTCGGCGGGCGCAATCGCCGATAGCGCGATCGCAAGCGGCAATATCCAGCGCAGCATCAATGCTCTCCCGAATCATCTGGAGCCAATCAATGCCACTTTATGCCGGAATGGGCGTTAACGAGAGGCCTGCCGTTTCGCGCGAAATTGCCGGTGCGGCGCCGGGCACCGCTCCGGCAAGCGGGGCGATCAGGCGTTCAGGGCCTGGTCGAGGTCGGCCATCAGGTCTTCCTTGTCCTCGATGCCGATCGAAAGCCGCACCACGTCGGGCGCCGCGCCCGACTTCACCTTGGCGGCGTCGTCGAGCTGGCTGTGGGTGGTGGATGCCGGGTGGATCACCAGCGAGCGGGTGTCGCCGACATTGGCCAGATGCGAGAACAGCTTCAGGTTCGACACCAAATTGACGCCGGCGTCGTAGCCGCCCTTGAGGCTGAAGGTGAACACCGCGCCGGCGCCCTTCGGCGCATATTTGCGCTGCAGATTGTTGTACTTGTCGCCGGGCAGGCCGGCATAATTCACCGCCGACACCGCGCCGTGGCCGGAGAGGAATTCCGCCACCGCCTTGGCATTGTCGCAGTGCTTCTGCATGCGCAGCGGCAACGTCTCGATGCCGGTCAGGATCATGAAGCCGTTGAACGGCGACAGCGCCGGGCCGAGGTCGCGCAAGCCGAGCACGCGGCAGGCGATCGCGAAGGCGAAGTTGCCGAAGGTCTCCTGGAGCTTGATGCCGTGATATTCCGGGCGCGGCTCGCTCAGCATCGGATACTTGTTGTCCTTCGACCAGTCGAAGGTGCCGGCATCGACGATGATGCCGCCGAGCGAATTGCCATGACCGCCGAGGAACTTGGTCAGTGAGTGCACGACGATGTCGGCGCCGTGATCGATTGGCTTGATCAGATAGGGCGAGGCCAGCGTGTTATCGACGATCAGCGGCACGCCGGCCTTGCGCGCCACGGCGGCGATCGCCTCGATGTCGGTGATGCTGCCGGAGGGATTGGCGATCAACTCGATGAAGATCGCCTTGGTGTGCGGCGTCACCGCGCGCTCGAAGCTATCGATCTCGTCGGGATCGGCCCAGGCCACGTTCCAGCCGAACGCCTTGAAGGCATGGGTGAACTGGTTGATCGAGCCGCCATAGAGCTTGCGCGCCGCAATGATCTCGTCGCCCGGCCGCAACAGCTGCTGCAGCACAACGACCTGCGCCGCATGGCCGGAGGCGACCGCGAGCGCCGCGGTGCCGCCCTCCAATGCGGCGACGCGCTCTTCGAGCACGGCGTTGGTCGGATTGCCGATGCGCGTATAGATGTTGCCGAATGCCTGCAGGCCGAACAGCGAGGCGGCATGGTCGGCGTCGTTGAAGACGAATGATGTGGTCTGGTAGATCGGCGTCGCCCGCGCGCCGGTGGTGGGATCAGGCTGCGCGCCGGCGTGCACGGCGAGGGTGGAAAATCCCGGAAGGCGATCGGTCATTCTTGGTGTCCTGTTGTGGCCTTGTCGAAAATGCGCGGCATGCTGATGGCGGCGCGCTCCGCCGTCAAGGCGCGTCGGATCGCCGATACGTGTTTGGAACAAGCATGCTGCGCCATACCGCCTGATCGCGACGATTATTCCGTTGATGCGTCACGTCGTCTCGGTTTTGTTTTTTGCAGCGCGGTCGGATGCCGCAGTCTGGCCGCCGCCGAAACTGGAACGATTGAGCGACAGCCGCATGCCCTGCGTCGGGACCGGCGCACGCTTGGAACTCAGGGTGCGCGAGTTGACGCCCATCCAGGAGATCTCCGACGACAGCCGGCCATACTCGATCTTCGGGCAGCGGTTCATCACGACCTTGAGCCCTGCGGCTTCGGCCTTTTCCGCGGCCGCATCGTCGCGCGCGCCAAGCTGCATCCAGATCACCTTCGGCGGCGGCGACAATGCGAGAGCCTCGTCCACCACGGGCAGGATGTGGCTCGAATTGCGGAAGATGTCGACCATGTCGATTGGGTGGCCGATGTCGGCGAGCGAGGCCACGAACGGCTTGCCCATCAGCGACTTTCCGACATGGCCCGGATTGACCGGGATCATGTCATAGCCGCGCTGCGCCAGATATTTGAACGCAAAGTAGCTCGGCCGCACATTGACCGGCGAGGCGCCGACCATCGCGATCGACTTCACGCCATTGAGGATGCTGCGGATGTAATTGTCGTCGTAGGCGTCGTGGTTCATTTGTTATCCGGTTGGTCATTCCGGGATGGTGCGTTAGCACCAGACCCGGAATCTCGAGATTCTCAGGTGCGCAACTGCGCACCATAGTTCGATGCTTCGCATCGGCCCGGAATGACGCTCTCATTGCGATTGCAATGAGAGCGTCACTTGTCCTGCCACTGCGGCTCGCGCTTCTCGATGAAGGCGCCGATGCCTTCCTCGGCGTCGCGCGCCATCATGTTCTCGGTCATCACCTCGGCGGCATAGCGATAGGCGTCCGCGAGGCTCATCTCGGCCTGGCGATAGAACGCCTCCTTGCCGAGCTTGACGGTGTAGGCCGACTTTAGTGCGACCTTCTGCGCCAGGGCGATCGCGGCGTCGCGTTCGGTGCCTGATGGAACCACGCGGTTGATCAGTCCGATGCCTTGCGCTGTCGCAGCGGAGATCGGCTCGCCGGTGAGCAGCATCTCCATCGCCTGCTTGCGCGGTACGTTGCGCGACAGCGCGACCATCGGCGTTGAGCAGAACAGGCCGATGTCGACGCCCGGCGTTGCGAATGTCGCGGCCTCGGAAGCAACAGCGAGGTCGCAGCTTGCGACCAACTGGCAGCCGGCCGCGGTGGCAATGCCCTGGACGGAAGCGACCACCGGCTTCGGCAGGTGGACCACGGCCTGCATCATCGCGCTGCACGCGTTCATGATCTCGGAGAAATAGGCCCGGCCGCGATCGGGATCGGTGCGGCGCGCCGTCAGCTCCTTCATGTCGTGGCCGGCGGAGAAGGCCATGCCATTCGCGGCGATCACGACGCCACGGATGCTGTTGTCGCCGGCGATGTCCTTCAGCGCGGCGTGCAACTCGCCAATCAGGCTCTCCGACAGGCTGTTACGCGCCGCGGGGCGATTGAGCGTCAGGACCGCAATACTGCCCACGCTCTCGCGCAGCAGGATCGGGGCTTGTGGTGTTGGCGCGCGGGCGGCTTCGGCTGGGGCTTGGGCAGACATGGCGAGATTCCACTATGGTCTTCATGACAACTTAATGTAACAGGCTGGTTGCGGCGAGGGCAGGGACGGCATGACGACTGCGAAAATGAGCGTGGCTGAGCTGGAGGAGTTCCTGCGCAAGGAGTTTCCGCAGGCGTTTGCCTTCGATGACATCAAGATCGAGAGTGCCGACGGCGAAACCTGCCTGCTGCGCCAGAGCTTCAGCGAACGGATGCTGCGGCCCGGCGGCACGGTATCGGGACCCACCTTGATGGGGCTGGCCGATTTCGCGATGTATGTGGTGCTGCTGTCGGCGATCGGCCCCATTGGCCTCGCCGTAACAACCAATCTCAACATCAATTTCCTGCGCAAGGGCCAGCCCGGGCAGGACGTGCTTGCGGTGGCGAAGCTGCTCAAGCTCGGCAGGCGGCTTGCGGTCGGGGAGGTCAACCTGCTGTCCGGCACCTCGCCCGATCCGATCGCTCATGTCACGGCGACCTATTCCATTCCAAATCAATAGGCTTTTCTCCGGTATTATTGCACCATATTTATAAGCCATTGAATTACATAAACTAATTATACCCCAGCGGCGTTGACGTCCGCGCGCGGCTTCTCTAGAAAGCGGCACAGTTCGGCGCGCTCGGCGCCGATTTCTTTTTCATGGATTTCACACATGACCACGTTCTCGGCCAAGCCCGCCGACGTGACGAAGAAGTGGGTGCTGATCGACGCCAAGGGTTTGGTCGTCGGCCGTCTCGCTACTCTCGTCGCGATGCGTTTGCGCGGCAAACACCTCCCGACCTACACCCCGCATGTCGATTGCGGCGACAACGTCATCATTGTCAATGCAGCCCATGTGGTGCTGACCGGTCGCAAGCGCGACCAGAAGGTCTACTACAAGCACACCGGCTTCATCGGCGGCATCAAGGAGCGCACCGCGAAGCAGATCCTCGAGGGTCGCTTCCCCGAGCGCGTCGTCGAAAAGGCGATCGAGCGCATGATCCCGCGTGGGCCCCTCGGCCGCATGCAGATGGGCAATCTGCGCGTCTATCCCGGTGCCGAGCATCCGCATGAAGCGCAGACCCCCGAGACGGTCGATATCGCTTCCCTAAATCGCAAGAACACGAGGGCCGCATAAATGTCCGATACGTTGCAGTCCCTCGATCAGCTCTCGCAGGTCAAGCCGGCCGCTCCCGAAGCGCCGAAATACATCAAGAAGATCGACAAGTTCAACCGCGCCTACGCCACTGGCAAGCGCAAGGACGCGGTCGCCCGCGTCTGGATCAAGCCGGGTGCCGGCAAGATCTCGGTCAACACCCGCGACGTCGAAATCTACTTCGCTCGTCCGGTGCTGCGCATGATGATCCAGCAGCCGCTGGTCGCGGCCGCGCGCAACGGCCAATACGACGTGATCTGCACCGTCGCCGGCGGCGGTCTGTCCGGCCAGGCCGGTGCTGTCAGACACGGCATCTCGAAGGCGCTGACGAACTTCGAACCCGAACTGCGCGGCGTCCTCAAGAAGGGCGGCTTTCTCACCCGTGACTCGCGTACGGTCGAGCGCAAGAAGTACGGCAAGGCCAAGGCGCGCAAGTCGTTCCAGTTCTCGAAGCGCTAACTCGCGTCCTGCAATTCGCGGCAATTGCCGCATATGCCGATCTGAAGAGGGCGCCGCGAGGCGCCCTTTTTGCTGGAGCGTTTTCAAGCGAAGTGGGTACCGGTTCGCGTGAAGAAAACGCGTCAGATGAACAACAAGCGCGCCCGGTTTAGAACCGGGCTCGATGGGGTTTAGAAGTGAATTAACGCAGTTTTTCATGAAAACTTGCGTGTGCATGCAAACGGAATTGGAACTCGCGCGTCCTAGCCTGTGCATCAGCAGTAGCGCTGCATCACACCATTTAAGAATTGCGCCTGCGAACGTTGCATCACACCGGGCTGGGGTGAGTTATGTCGTTCGACACATCGACGCTTTATCTGTTCGCCACCATGGTCGCGGGCATGCTCGGCGCCATGCTGATGTTCTTCGGCAGGCAGGAGAACATCCCCGCGTTGAAATGGTGGGGCACCGCCTATCTGCTTGGCGCGGCCTCGGTTGCGCTGTGGACGATCGGTGGCGCCGCGCTCGGCGCGCCGCTGTTGCTGGCGCTGAACGCGGTCGGCTTTGCCGCATGCGGCATGGTCTGGAACGCCTCGCGCGTGTTTCACGGCCGCAAGCCCAATCTGCCGGGCCTGATGCTCGGTCCGATCGCCTGGGTTGGCGCCGTGACGACCGTGCAGGATTCCGCGACCCGCCTGACGATTGGCGCGGCGATCGTCGCGATCTACGCGGCGCTGACCGCCGCCGAATTGTGGAACGAACGCCGCCGCGCGATGCAAAAGCGCTGGCCTGCGATCGTGGTGCCGGTCGCGCATGGCTGCGTGTTGATGCTGCCGATTCTGCTCGGCGACCTCTTGCGCGGGAATGACGAGAATTTCGCCGCCAGCTTCTGGGTCACCTTGTTCTCGGTCGAGCTCGTGCTGTATGCGATCGGAACCGTGTTCGTGATCTTCATGATGGTGTCGGACCGCGCGGTGGCCGTGCACAAGACCGCGGCCTCGGTCGACCCGCTGAGCGGCATGCTCAACCGCCGCGGCTTCTCGGAAGCCTGTGCGCGGGTGATCGAGCGCGAGGCCAATGCCGGTCGCCCGGTCACGGTGATGATCTTCGACATCGATCATTTCAAATCGATCAATGACCGCTTCGGTCACCCCGCCGGCGACGAGATCCTGAAATTGTTTTCCGCCGTCGTGGTCAACAATCTCCGCATCAGCGATCTCTCCGGTCGCATCGGCGGCGAGGAATTCGCAGCACTTTTGCCGTGTTCGCTGGAAGAAGGCGTCCTGGTCGCCGAGCGTGTGCGCGAGGCCTTCGAGACCAGCGGCATCACCTGTGAGGAAGGTCCGGTCGACACCACCGTCAGCATCGGCGTCGCCGGTGGCCCGGCCGGTACCGAGCTGGAGGTGCTGCTCGCCTCGGCCGACACCGCGCTGTACCAGGCGAAGCGCAGCGGTCGCAATCGCGTCGAGGCGGCCGAAGAGCTGCCGCTCTCGCTGGAGAACTGGCGGCGCAAGACCGCCGGCCTGCCTGCGGCGGCGCGTCACAAGCCCGCGACGGTCCAGTGACGGGCCACGGTAACCATTGATTAACAATCCGGCTCCATCCTTTGAGGTATGGAGTCGATACCCACACGCAACCCGCAGGCAGCCCTGATGTCGCTCGAAGCGGCCGCCGCCGCGGCGCGTGGCGGCTTCGCCTGCATGTTCTCCGACTCGGACGAATACGAGACGGCGGTGATCGCCGAACGGCGCGCGCGGGGCCGCTATGAACAATCCAGCAGGCGCTGGCCGATGGTGTTGCTGGTCGGCGCCATGCTGGCGGTCTTTGTCACCGGCTTGGTCTTCGGTTGAACATCGGCAAGAACCGGCTGACCAAGACCTTCCTGACATCGGCGCCCATGGAGGCGCCTTTTTCTTTGCGGCCGGCTGGGGTAGAGACGGGCGCTCATCAGCAGAGGTCCAGCCCCAATGATCACGGAAATCGCACTGATCGACGTCAAGCCCGGCAGCGAGAAGGATTTCGAAACGGCCGTGGCCAAGGCACGCCCGCTGTTCCTGCGCGCCAAGGGCGGCAAGGGATTTGAGTTGCACAGGTCGATCGAGAAGCCGTCGCGCTACCGGCTGTTGGCGAAGTGGGAGACGCTGGAGAACCACACCGTCGATTTCCGTGGCTCGGAGGATTTCACCGCCTGGCGCGCGCTCGTAGGCCCTTACTTCGCCGCGCCCCCTGAGGTCGAGCACACCGAGACGGTGGTGAGCTCGTAAGGCCACCGGCTCAGGCGGCGTGCGCAGGTAATGCGTCCTCCGCCTTGAAGTGGTCGATCATCACCTTGCTGATCGCCATCAGCGGCAGGGCCAACGCCAGCCCCCAGATGCCGAATACGACGCCGAGCAGAATCTGGAACGCGAACAGTGTGGCCGGGGGGATGTCGAGCGCCTGCCGCTGGATGATCGGCGTCAGCACGTAGCTTTCCATGGCGTGCACGCCGAGGAACAGGATGAAGGCGGAGAGCGCCGCGATCCAGCCCGTGGCGAGACTCGCCAGCACCACGATGATTCCGCCGAGGATCGCGCCGACCGTCGGGATGAAGGCCAGCAGGCCGGCCTGGATGCCGAGGATGAACGAGCTCGGAATGCCGATGATCTCCAGACCAATCCAGGTGACGAGGAACACCGCCACCATCGTGATGATCTGCGCGATCAGCCAGCGCTCCAGGGTCTCGCCGATACGGTCGACGATGAGAATGGCCTGGCCGCGGTATTTGGCCGGCGCGATGAACAACAGCCCGGCGCGGTAGATACTGGGCTGCGCGGCGAAGGCGAGCCCCAGAAACAGCACAATAAAGAAGTTGCCAACCACGCTGACGGTGCCGAGCAGCACCTTCAGCGTCTGGCTGACGATCGCACCGCCGCTGGAGGCGAGCGCGCTCGCGCCCGGCAAATTGTGCGTCGCGTTTGAGCCAGGCGTCGTCGTGCCGGCAGCGCCTTCCGGCTTCACGTCGCCGGCGGCGTTGGTGAAATCGAGATAGCTGGTGTCGACGCCGTGTTGCTCGAGGAAATGCTTGACGTTGCCGAGCTGCGATTTGATCGTGTTGCTGAGCACGGTGGCCTGTTCCGCGATGGTGGTGCCGCCGAGGAACACGATACCCGACAATAGCCCCGCCAGCGCGAGGCAGACGATCGCGAGCCGCAAGGCGTGCGGCAATTTGACGAGGTGGCCGAGCAGGGTGGTCATCGCGTTCAGGCCGACGCCGAGCAGGACGCCGGCGAACAGCAGGAACAGCGTCGCGGCGAAAGACCAGGTGAACAGCAACAGCGCCGCGAACAGCACGACGCCGATGCCGCCGACGGCGATCGCCCACGCCATGTCGTTGCGGGCCTGCAGGCGATTGTCAGCCGAATCTGTCACGGGTGATTCCCTCTCTCGTGCCGGTGTACTGGGCAGTCTTTGGCGAAATCTGCGCCAGGATCAAGCTGTCGCCCCAGGCAATAGCCCGGACGGCGCTACGACCGGTCAGGCTTGGGAGGGCGTCCTCCGCTGGACCCGGTTTTGTGCAGGGCTGCAAGCTGTGCTGTGCAGATATAGACAGTTGATCCGGCGGGAACTCGGAGGCATGATCGTCTCTGAAACGTGGCAAGCGTAGAAGATTCATTGCGCGAGACTTGAATAATGAGACGACCCGTGGTCGGCGTAATCGGAAACGCCCATCGCCTTGAAAATCGCTTCACAGTCCAAATGGTCGGAGAGCGCAACCTTCGCGCTGTAGCCGAAATCGCGGGCGCCGTGCCGCTGATGTTCGCGGGAACTCCTGAAATCACCGACGTCGCTGCCTTGCTCGACGTGGTCGACGGCGTGGTGCTGACCGGGGCCCGCGCCAATGTGCATCCGACGCGCTTTAACACCGAGCCTTGCGCGGCCCACGAACCCTACGATCTGCACCGCGACGATGTCGCGCTGGCGCTGTCGGAAGCCTGCGTGGCGCGCGGTGTGCCGATCTTCGGCATCTGCCGCGGCCTGCAGGAGATGAACGTTGCGTTCGGCGGCTCGCTGCATCCGGAGATTCGCGAGATCCCCGGTCGCATGAACCACCGCATGCCGCGGCTCGAGAACGGCGAGATCCATCCCGATCCCACGGTCGTGTTCGCCGATCGTCATGACGTCACGCTGACACCGGGCGGTGCGTTCGCAATGATCCTCGGCCGTGACACCATCCGCGTTAATTCGCTGCATGGGCAGGGTATCCTCGAACCCGGCAAGCGCGTGGTGATCGAGGGGATTGCCGAAGACGGCACCATCGAGGCGATCCGCATCGCCGACGCGCCCACCTTCGCTCTCGGCGTGCAGTGGCACGCCGAATACGACCCGCAGCGCAACCCGATCAACCGCGCGCTGTTCGAGGCGTTCGGCGACGCGCTGCGCGAGCGGCGGCAGGCGGCGTAGGGCCGCAAACAACGCTGTCGTCCCTGCGAAAGCAGGGACCTATACTCAGCGGCGGGTGTTGTGAATGGGACTCGTCATTCCAGCGCGGCGCAACAACCAAACATCGGTGGTTATGGGCTCCTGGCTTTCGCCAGGACGACACTGAGTTTGTTGCGCGATTTGTGAGCCGTACATCCGCATTCTCGCGACATGATTTGTCGGAGCTTTGTATCTCGTTTGCCACCGAGCTTCGCTTCCAATAAACAGAAAAATATCCTTCGAACATAGGCTTGCACCGTCGGGCAAATCAGTGATTGCCCCCAACGAGGCTGGCTTACCCATCAGCCAGTTCTGGCACCGGTTGCGGCAAAACAACTCAGGTCCACTGGACTGAGGCGCCGCGTACTTCACGCGACGGTGTTGGAATGAACCGCCGGGACGAGCCGTCATGGGATGTGAACTCACGAACTCGCCGGAGAGGCCAAGCCTCTTCGACTTGTTACATCCCAACGGAGAAGTCCAATGACGACAATCAAGCTCTTGCTGGCCGGATTGATTGCGAGCGGCCTGCTCACAATGCCTGCCGGTGCTCACGAGGACGCGACCACCAGGCGACCCGGCATGATAGGAGGAAAGGCGGCCGCCGGTCCCAACGGCGACTGGATTTACGGCAATGCCCGGATTGAGGCGCCGCACGCCCTGTTTGCCTCGCCGCCGCGCGACGAGCCCGGCGGCGTTTGCGACTTTGGCGACAATCCAATGATCTGCTGAAGCGGTAGCCGGACCGAAGCTATCTCCGGGGCAGAGGACAATGTCTGACGCTCAACTCATTCTGGCCGGACTCCCCGGCGCCATGATCCGGATCGATCGGCGCCGGGATGTTTCCCTCCGTAATTCTACGGGCGCGAAATTGGCGGATCGCCAAGCCGAACTCGGCTAAGCAACATAACAAGCCGCCGGATATTGCCCGGTGCTGATAATGCTTGCCGATATTTCCCGCCCTTCCACTTTCGGGTGCTGCGGATCACGATGAGTTGGTCGGGATGAATTTGTCGGGCCGCCTGGCGCTCGGGATGATGGCGCCCGTCGTCGTGATCCTGCTCGCGCTGGGCTTCATCCATGGCGTCGCTTCGCTGGGCTTTCTGCTCGCCACTGGTGTGGTCGCGTTGGTCCTCGCGCTCATCATGGCCGTCATGATCGGCAGGTCGCTGTCGAGGCCGCTCACCCGGATGACGCTGGCGGTGGAGGGGCTGGCCCGCGGCGAGACGGTGCCGATGCCTTCAGGCGGCGGTAGTGAGATTGCGAGCCTCGCGGGCGCGCTCGCCGAGCTGTCGGCGCAATTCGGCACCCGGCAGAACCTGCTGGAGAAGACCGTCGAAAGCATCCGCGATCCCGTGGTGGTGGCCGACCAGAGCGGAGCGGTGTTGATCGTCAACGCGGCGGCGCGCTGCATGTTCGGCATCGATCCCGGCTTCAACAGCCTGACCGGTGTCCGGACCTTCCAGTGCTATTACGCCGATGGCGCGACCGTGATGCCGATACCGGAGACGCCGCTGGCACGCGCGCTGCGCGGCGATGACGTCGACGATCTCGAACTGATCGTGAGGCCGCGGCCGCCTGGTCCGGAGGTCTGCCTGCTGGCCAACGCCCGGCCGTTGCGTGACGACGCCGGCAACCTGCGCGGTGCGGTCACGGTGCTCCACGACATCACGGCGCGACGGCAGGCGCATCAGGCGCTGGTCGAGAGCGAGCAAATGGCGCAGGCCATCGTCAAGACGGCGCTCGATGCATTCGTGCAGACCGATCAGGACGGTGTCGTCCTCGACTGGAGCCCGCAAGCCGAGGCACTGACCGGGTGGACGCGGTCCGAGACCGTGGGCTACCGGCTGGTGGAAATGGTGTTCCCGGAAGAGCTGCGGGATGCGCATCGGCAACGGATCGCCCAATTCCTGCAGGAGGTCGCGGCCGGGGGCATGGGCATGCGGTACGAATCTGCGGCCCTGCATCGGGAGGGCCACCAGTTCCTCGTCGAAGTGTCGCTCAGCGCGTTGCGCCGCGGCGATGGTTACGTCGTCAACGCCTTCGTCAGGGATATCACCCAGCGGCGCCTCGCGGAGGAGCAGTTGATCCAGGCGCAGAAGATGGAGTCGGTCGGGCAACTGACCGGCGGCATCGCGCACGACTTCAACAACATGCTGACCGTGATCACGGGCACGATCGAGATCCTCGCCGACGGCGTCAAGGACGACCCGCAGCTTGCCTCGATCGCCAAGCTGATCAGCGATGCGGCCGATCGCGGCGCGCAACTCACGTCCAGCCTGTTGGCGTTCGCCCGCAAGCAACCGCTGCAACCCGCCGAGACTGACGTCAACGATCTCGTCGGCGAGGTGGGGCGGCTGCTGTCGCAGACGCTGGGCTCGCAGATCGCGATCAGGACGGAGCTCGGGCCGCGACGCGTGGCTGGCATTCGTCGACCGCAGCCAGCTCAGCGCGGCGCTGGTCAACCTCGCCATCAACGCGCGCGACGCCATGCCGGACGGCGGAACGCTGACATTCGCGACCCGCAACATCCAGCTCGGCATTCCCGATGCGGTGGCGTGCGGTGTCGAGCGGGCCGGCGACCACCTTGTGATCGAGGTCAGCGATACCGGTGTCGGGATTTCGCCTTCGCATCTGGAGAAGATCTTCGATCCGTTCTTTTCCACCAAGGAGGTGGGGCAGGGCACCGGGCTCGGGCTCAGCATGGTATTCGGCTTCGTCAAGCAAACCGGAGGCGGGATCGAAGTGCTGAGCGAGCAGGGGCATGGTGCGACGTTCAGGATCTACCTGCCCAAGGCCGAAGGCGCCGCCCGGCGTCCCGCGGAACAGGACGATCTGCCGGTCCGCGGCGGCAATGAGACGATCCTGTGCGTCGAGGACGATGCGCGGATCCGCGACTACGTCGCGGGGCAGCTTTCGGGCCTTGGCTACACGGTTCTCGTTGCGGCCAATGCCGACGACGCGCTTGCCATCGTCGGTCGCGGCGCGGTGTTCGATCTGCTATTCACCGATATCGTGATGCCCGGACCCATGAACGGCCGGCAGTTGGCCGAGACGCTGATGGCCGGGCGCCCCACGCTCCGGGTGCTCTTCACCTCCGGCTACAGCGACGGCGCGCTGCCGCTGTCGGGACGTGCCGGGCACGGCATTCCGCTGCTGCGCAAGCCCTACCGGCGTGCGGAACTGGCGCGCATGTTGCGGCGCTGCCTCGATCTCGCGGTCGACCTGGAAGGCGACCCCGTGCCGCTGCCTTATTCGGTACAGTCCGATCTCGCCCGCTTCCTGCGCGAGAACCCGCCGGGGGAGGATTAGTCCGGGCCAAGTCCGGAGGATGGGTGGAGCGCAGCGATACCCATCAACTCTTGCACGGTTCGACATGATGGGTATCGCTTCGCTCCACCCATCCTACGCGCTATCATTGCCTGACAATGGCGTGGCCGGCCAACGGCCCGATGTCAGGGAGTAACGCAATGCAGGACCGCAAATGGTCGAGACGCGATTGGCTCAAGGCGACGGCTGCGACGGCGGCCGGCATGGTGTTCGCCGAGCCCTTGCGGGCGGCCGCGCCGCCGGCCTCAGCGGTGACGCCGGAGTTGATCGCGGCGGCGAAGCAGGAGGGCAAGGTCTCGTTCTACAGCGCGCTGGAACTGAACACGGCCGAACGCCTCGCACGGGCCTTCGAGCAGAAATATCCCGGCATCAACGTCCGGGTCGAGCGCTCCGGCGCGGAGCGCATCTTTCAGCGCATCGAGCAGGAGCAGGGCAGCGGCATCAATGCCGTCGATGTCGCCAATTCCACCGACCCCGCGCATTATCTCGACTGGAAGAAAAACGGTTGGCTCGCGACCTATCTGCCCGAAGATGTCGTAAAGCATTTCCCGGCCGACCAGATCGATCCTGATGGCAGCTACGCGACGTCATGCGCCTGGTTCGAGGTGATCGGCTACAACACCGAGCAGGTGAAGGGCGAGGATGCGCCGAAGAGCTATGCCGACCTGCTTGATCCCCGGTGGCGCGGCAAGCTCGTCAAGGGCCACCCGAGCTACAGCGGCGCGATCCTGACCGCGACGTTCGTGCTGGCGCGCGATCTCGGCTGGCCGTATCTGGAGAAGCTGGCGCAGCAGCGGGTGATGCAGGTGCAGTCGGCTGCCGATCCGCCGAAGAAGATCCTGCTCGGCGAGCGCGCCGTGATGGCCGACGGCAACGACTACAATCTCGTGCTGGCCAAGGATCAGGGCAAGCCGGTCGAGGTGGTGTATCCGGCCGAAGGCGCGCCGCTGATCATCGTGCCGAGCGGCATTTTCAAGAGCGCGCCGAACCCCAATGCAGCAAAACTGTTCCAGAATTTCTTCTTCAGCGCCGAGACCCAGCAAATGCTGGCCGACGAGTTCGCCCATCGCTCGTTCCACGCCCAGGTGAAGGAGAAGGCCGGGCACGTGCCATTGGCAAAGCTGAAAATGCTCAAGGCCGATCCGGCCGCGGTGCAGGCGCAGAGCGAAGAGATCAAGGCAAGGTACGCGAAATTGTTCCGGGTGTGATGTCGCCGTAGACCTCGTAGGATGGGTGGAGCGCAGCGATGCCCATCATTTCGCCGCACGGATAGAACGTCGATGGGTATCGCTTCGCTCCACCCATCCTACGAGACTTCCGCAATTTGCAGTAACGGCGGCGGGTGACAAGGCGTAATACGTGAGGGGCCGCGCGAGGTTGACACAAGGAGCACTTCACAATGGCGAACGAGGTTTTGCGGACCCCTGAGGCGCGCTTTGACGGCCTTCCCGGCTATTCGTTCGCGCCGAACTATCGTGACGATCTTCCAGGCTACACCGGCTTGCGCATGCACGATCTCGATGAGGGCGCAAGCAACGCCCGCGTTGCGCTCTGCCTTCATGGCCAACCGACCTGGAGCTACCTTTACCGCAAGATGATTGCCGGCCTCGTCGCCTCCGGTTATCGGGTGATCGCGCCTGATATGTTCGGGTTCGGTCGATCCGACAAACCGGTTGAGGAGGCCATCTACACCTTCGACTTTCATCGCGAGAGCCTGATCGCGCTGATCCGCGCACTCGATCTCGATCGCATGACGTTGGTTTGCCAGGATTGGGGTGGTCTGCTCGGTCTTACGATCCCGATGGAGATCCCCGATCACTTCGAGGCGCTGCTGATCATGAACACGATGTTGGCGACCGGCGACCGCCCGCTGACGAAAGGTTTTACGGATTGGCGCGCGTGGAACAACGCCAATCCGGACATGCCAGTTGGCAAGCTCATGTCCCGCGCCTGCCCGCAGCTCTCGCCCGCAGAGGCCGCTGCCTATGATGCACCTTTCCCTGATGCCACCTACAAGTCTGGCGTGCGCCGCTTCCCGAACCTCGTGCCCGACAAGCCCGACGCGGGCGGCGCTGCGATTTCCCGCAAGGCTCGCGAATGGTGGCGCACCGAATACCGCGGCAGGACTGCAATGGTGATCGGCATGACCGATCCCGTCCTTGGGCCTGTCGTGATGGGGGAAATGCGCCAAACAATCCGCAACTGTCCTGAGCCGGTAACGATCACCGCCGCGGGACACTTCGTGCAGGAGTGGGGGGAGGATGTCTTGAAGGGCGCCCTGCCGCTGCTGTCCTGATCTCGCAGGATGGGTCGAGCAAAACCTGTCTTCGTTGCAAGGCTTGAGCCGATGGGTATCGCTTCGCTCCACCCATCCTACGACCTATTCAAAAACAAAAGGCGCTTCCTCCGGAAGCGCCTTTCGCAGTCGTGAAGCCGTGGGGGCTTACAGCGAGTAGTACATCTCGAACTCGACCGGATGCGGGGTCATTTCGAAGCGGGCGACCTCGGTCATCTTCAGCTCGATATAGGCGTCGATGAAGTCGTCGTCGAACACGCCGCCGTTCTTGAGGTAGGCGCGGTCCTTGTCGAGGTTTTCCAGCGCCTCGCGCAGGCTGCCGCAGACGGTCGGGATCTGCTTCAGCTCTTCCTTCGGCAGATCGTAGAGGTCCTTGTCCATCGCCGGGCCCGGATCGATCTTGTTCTTGATGCCGTCGAGGCCGGCCATCAGCATCGCGGCGAAGCCGAGATAGGGGTTGGCCATCGGGTCGGGGAAGCGCACTTCGACGCGCTTGGCCTTCGGGTTCGACGTGTAGGGGATACGGCAGGAGGCCGAGCGATTGCGCGCGGAGTAGGCGAGCAGCACCGGAGCCTCATAGCCCGGGACCAGACGCTTGTAGGAGTTGGTCGACGGGTTGGTGAAGGCGTTGATCGACTTGGCGTGCTTGATGATGCCGCCGATATAGTGGAGGCAGGTCTCCGACAGGTCGGCATACTTGTTGCCGGCGAACACCGGCTTGCCGTCCTTCCAGATCGACTGATGGACGTGCATGCCCGAGCCGTTGTCGCCGTAGACCGGCTTCGGCATGAAGGTGGCGGTCTTGCCGTAGATGTGCGCGACCTGATGGATGCAGTATTTGTAGATCTGCATCTGGTCGGCCATCAGCGTCAGCGTGTCGAACTTCATGCCGAGCTCATGCTGGGCCGAAGCGACCTCATGGTGATGCTTCTCGACCTTGACGCCCATCTTGGCCATCGCGCCGAGCATTTCCGAGCGCATGTCCTGCACGCTATCCTGCGGCGGAACCGGGAAGTAGCCGGCCTTGGTGCGGATGCGGTGGCCGAGGTTGCCGCCCTCATATTCGGTCGACGAGTTGATCGGCAGCTCCGAGGAGTCGAGCCGGAAGCCGGTGTTGTAGGGTTCGGCCGCATAGCGCACGTCGTCGAACACGAAGAACTCGGCCTCGGGACCGACGAACACGCTGTCGCCCACGCCCTGCGACTTCACCATCGCTTCCGCCTTCTTGGCGATGCCGCGGGGGTCGCGATTATAGGGCTCGCCGGTGGTCGGCTCGAGCACGTCGCAGACGATGACCATGGTGGTCTCGGCGAAGAACGGGTCGATTGTCGCGGTGACCGGGTCGGGCATCAGGCACATGTCGGATTCATTGATCGCCTTCCAGCCGGCGATCGAGGAACCGTCAAACATCTGACCTTCGGCAAAGGTGTCCTCTTCGATCATGCCGACATCGAAGGTCACGTGCTGCCATTTGCCGCGCGGATCGGTGAAGCGCAGATCGACGTATTTGACGTCGTTGTCCTTGATCGATTTCAGGACGTCTTTGGCGGTCTTCATGAATACCCCTTTTGGATTGACGGGTCGGTTTCCAGCGTTCGACGAGTTTATTCCCGCTTTTGGCAGGTTGGTGTGACCACCCAAACGAAATCAGGCCGCCAAAGCAGCCCTTTTTCTCTTCTTGGTCGCAGAATCCGGATAGCACCCGGCTCAGATAGCGTCCAGCCCGGATTCGCCGGTTCGGATGCGGATCGCTTCCTCGATGTTGGAGACGAAGATCTTGCCGTCGCCGATACGTCCGGTCTGTGCCGCGCGGCGGATCGCGTCGATCGCCTTCTCGACCAGATCGTCGCCGATCACGATCTCGATCTTCACCTTGGGCAGGAAGTCGACAATGTATTCCGCACCGCGATAGAGTTCAGCGTGACCCTTCTGCCGTCCGAACCCCTTGGCCTCGGTGACGGTGATGCCCTGTAGTCCGACCTCCTGGAGCGCCTCCTTCACCTCGTCGAGCTTGAACGGCTTGATGATGGCTTCAATCTTTTTCACTGAGCGCCTCCCGGGCATTGCAGATTACAGGTCGTCTTCGATGCGCATGGGGCGCAGTCTGGTCTGATCTTATGGCTTCCGGCGCGGAGCCGGAAACACGCACCATGGTCGCAGGACGCACCATTGTGAGCGGCTTCCTCAAAAGCAGGGTCTATGCCAAGTTGTAGAGGTCCCCGATTTTGGAATGTTATCAGCCTTTTAGCAGGCATCGGCTGATATCGAACCACTGGCGGCATGATATCCAAGCCCGGCGAATAGGCAAATAGATCAATCCGTATGCAATTGGCTAGAAGAGACTTCGGGAACGTCACAGGAATTGCCTCTCGAAAAGGCGGAGAGATTGAGGATTCGGCATGGACGTTCTGACCATCACCGAGATGGAGCGCGCCGACCGGTTGACCATCGCAGCCGGCACGCCGGGCTTTGCGTTGATGATGAGCGCCGGACAGGCAGTCGCTGAGGCAGCAATGGAGCTGGTCGAGGAGGGGCCGATCGTCGTGGTCGCCGGCCGCGGCAACAATGGTGGTGATGGATTCGTCGCCGCCGCCGAGCTCGCGGCGCGCGGGCGCGAGGTCTCCGTTATCCTGCTCTGCGAACGCGACAGCCTGAAGGGCGATGCGGCGCTGGCGGCCAAGGGTTGGAAATTTCCGGTGCTGCCGTTCAACCCCCAGGCGCTCGGCAAGCCGGCGCTGATCATCGACGCACTGTTCGGCGCTGGCCTCAACCGTGCCGTGAAGGGCGACCCGCTCGAGATCATCGCGGCAGTGAATGCCAACGGTGCGCCGGTGCTGGCGGTGGACCTGCCGAGCGGGATCAACGGCTCGAGCGGCGCGGTGATGGGCGCCGCGGTGCAGGCGACCGAGACCGTGACCTTCTTCCGCAAGAAGCCCGCGCATCTGTTGCTGCCCGGACGGATCTATTGCGGCCGCGTGCGCGTCGCCGACATCGGCATCGATCCGCAGGTGCTGGACGAGATCAAGCCGCTGTGCGCCGAGAACGTGCCGCAGGCCTGGCGGTGGTCGTTTCCGGTGCCGCGGATCGACGGCCATAAATACGCACGCGGGCACGCAGTAGTGGTGTCGGGCGACATCGCTTCGACCGGGGCGGCACGGCTCGCGGCGCGCGCGGCGCTGCGCGCCGGCGCTGGGCTGGTGACGCTGGCGTCGCCGCGCGATGCGCTCGCCGTCAACGCCGCGGCACTGACCGCGGTGATGGTGCGGGCGGTCGACAACCCGATCCAGTTCGCCGAGTTCCTGAGCGACAAGCGGCTCAACGCCTGCGTGATCGGACCCGGCGCCGGCGTCAGCGCGCGCACCCGCGACTTCGTCCACACCGCGCTGTCGGCGCAACGGCATCTGGTGCTCGATGCCGATGCGCTGACGAGCTTCGCCGGTGCGCCGGACCGGCTGTTTGAAGCGATCAAGGCTTCCGACGGCCAGCAGGTCGTGCTGACGCCGCATGAGGGCGAGTTTCCGCGGCTGTTCAGCGATATCTCGAACAAGCATCCCGGCCGTTCAAAACTCGAACGCGTGCGCGCCGCAGCCGAGCGGTCCGGCGCCGTGGTGCTGCTGAAAGGCGCGGATACGGTGGTCGCCTCGCCCGACGGCCGCACCAGCATCGCCGCCAACGCGCCGCCCTGGCTCGCCACCGCCGGCGCCGGCGACGTGCTGTCAGGCATGATCGCGGGCATGCTGGCGCAAGGCGTGCCGGCCTTCGAGGCCGCCAGCATCGGCGTCTGGATGCACGGCGAGGGCGCGACCGAAGCCGGGCCCGGCCTGATCGCGGAGGATCTGACCGAGGTGCTCCCCGCCGTGTTCCGACGCCTCTATGATGAGTTCGGAATTGAGTATTAGTAGTCGGTATCCGGACGATATCCTTGCATCAGATACTCGATGGCGTGCGGCAGCGTTTGCCTCATGGTGGGAGGATCCCCATGCCCGGCATTGCGGGCGAAGATGAACTGGTACTCGTAGCCTTTCGCCGCCAGCACCTTGGCCATGGTCTCGCAAGCCAGCACATAATCGTGCATCCCGTCCGCCATCTGATTGGGAAACCATTCGTCGTGGTCGCCTACCTCGAACCACATCCGGATCGGCTTCTTGGGGCTGTTGGGGATGAGGGGTGATGCTGCGGGTTGCTTCGTAGGCTGCGGCCCCGGGGGCAAAAACATGAAGCCTTCCGTTTCCAGCAGGGGATTCGGGATCGGGCCCGCGTACTTACTGTGATATTCCCAGGCCCCGCCTGGCAGGTTGGGATTATGCGGCCACTGCTGGTTGGTAAAGGTCGGGGAGTAGGCGAGGACCTTGCCGAAGAGCTCGGGGTGGAACCAGGCCATGGTGAAGACCGCTTCGCCGCTCGCACTGCCTCCCATCGCGATCCGGCCCGCCGGATTGCGGGTCAGGCGGAGGCCGGCCGCTTTCTCGACCAGGGGCAACACCTCCGTATCAACAAATTCCGCGTACTGCCCGTTCATGGAATCGTACTCAAACCCGCGCTGACTGCCCTGCGCGTCCTGGCCGCCGTTCTCGACGGTGATGGCCACCATCGGAGGGATTCGCCGCTCGTTGATTAGACCATCGAGGGTCGGGAACAGCAGGGACTCAAAGCTGTCCGATCCGGGGAAGGACGAGTTGCCGTCCCCTGACACGATGAACGGCAGGTCCCCTCTGTCGCGTGCCTGCCGGGGCACGTAGATTGTCACCTTGCGAGTCCATGTCCCCACCTCGCTGCAGTATTTGACATTGGGCGTGAAGCAATTGGGAACGAGCAAGGTCGAGAAGTCCCCCGGGGCGGTCTGCCCAAACTGATTGATGTAATCGAAATTGGGCTCCACGCGCACCAGGCCCGTGGGATAGATCTTGCTGTCACTCGACCGCATGGTGAAGCTGTACACCTTCCCTGTCGGGACGGTCGTGACCTCGATCGCGGTCGGATGAGTCGGGCCGATAATGAAATTCCCGTTGGTGACCGGCGGCAGCCGGCCATTCGCAATCTCGATCGCCGATGGGTAATTCGGGTTCAAGGGATTTCGGGTGGGTGGATTGGTTCTGAAGTCGAGACCGGTCAGGTCGATATAGAAGGGCGCACTCGGATTTGTGGTGTTGGCGCCGGCCGGCAGCAAACCGGGCGGCACGCCCTGCGCGTGGGCAAATGGGGGCGCTGTCCCGAAAAACAGCAGTGCTGCGACGCTCACCACCGTTCGGGCATGCGAGTGACCAACTCTCATTGAATCCTCCCCTGGAGATTTTTCAGCCCACCAGTCGTGTGGCTGGGTCGTGAAAGGCTAGAACAAAATTGGTTAGACCACAAGCATGAATTGGTATACCGCGCCAGCCTTCAATATTTCCTGCAAAGTTGCTGCTTTTGTAATATCGTATAGGCCAAATGCTCTCATTGAGTGAGCCGCTCGGATGCGTGGTCCTACCGCTTGTACGTCGGGTCTTTTTGACGATACGGCTAGACGATTAGGGTAGTCCGGCGCAGGACCGCGATGCACTGCTTCGGGCCAGGGACCGAAAAAGCGCTCGCGCCTCGACAGGAGGAGGCACGGATGTACGCCGTTGAATTGAAGTCAGCCGAATCCAATGAATAATCGACGCTCGATCTCAGCGAAGGCTGTGTCTTCACGGACTCGATCGTCCGCAGCGATTGTGTCTGCCGCGGCCTCCTCCGAGGAGGCGTCGGACGCCCGATTGCTCGCGGAGTTGCAAGGCGGCGCGGAACGGTCCTACCATCGCGTCGCCCTGGACATCATGCAGCTGATTGAGGATGGCGAAGTCAACGTCGGGGAAAGGTTGCCTTCCGAACGTGCACTCGCAGACCGCTTCGAAATCAGTCGGACCTCGGTGAGGGAAGCCATCATCGCCCTCGAGATTCGCGGCATCGTTGAGGTTCGTGGCGGATCGGGAATCTATGTCTGTGGCACCGAGCCTGCGGACTTTCTCCTGCATGACGCAACGCCGAGCCCGTTTGAATTGCTGGGTGCGCGACTTCTCATTGAGCCCGAGATTGCCGCCGTGTCAGCCGTTCGTGCCAAGGACACAGACCTCAACAAGATTTCAGCCGCACTGCGGGAGCTGCGGCAAACGATGCGCGACAAGCAGGCTAACGAAGCTGCTGATCGTCGATTCCATGTCGCTATTGCCGAGGGAACCGGCAACAGCGTCCTTGTCCAGATGGTGACAAGCGTTTGGGACAAGGTCCGCGGCGCTATGTGGCTGAAGCTTGAGGAACACTTTCATACGCCGGCCCTTCGTCAGGCCACCATGGAAGACCATCAGCGGATTTTCGCCGTCCTCGCCGCACGCAATCCGGAAGAGTCTCGTGCCGCGATGCGCATGCACATTGAGCGGGTGATGCGCGAGTTTGCGCAGAACTGGAGCTGAGCGAAGTCTGTCGCAGGATTGCCGTCCGGGAAGCGCGCTCACGGCGAAGGCTCACATCCAATGAAGGCCCGACAACTGGACCTATCCGACATGGACGCCGCGGCGCGTGTGCACCGCGCGGCGTTCGACCAGGCGCTGCCGCGGCTCACTGGCCTTCATACGCCGGACGAGGACCGCTGGTTCTATCGCGAGAGGATGTTTGTGACCTGCACGCTGTGGGGTGCGTTCGATGGCGCGGCCATGACCGGTGTGATTGCCTTTCACGACGACTGGATCGAGCAGCTTTATGTGCTGCCCGCTGCGCAGGGCCGCGGGATCGGCAGCGCGCTGCTTGAGATCGCAAAGCGTCGCGCGGAACGGCTGCAGCTCTGGACTTTCCAGCGCAATGCGCGAGCGCGCCGCTTCTATGAGGCGCGCGGCTTTGTGCCGGTCGAACAGACCGACGGCAGCGGCAATGAGGAGAAGGAGCCGGACGTGCGCTATCTCTGGAAGCGCGCGTCAGGCGCCATCGTTTAAGAGGGGCATGCCATGGATGAGCTGCACGTCATCATTTCGGGAGGGTTTTCGCTCGCGTATCACAACGTCCTACCCGAGTTCGAGCGTATGACGGGTATTACTGTGACGACGCTCTCCGGCGCGTCCCAGGGAACAGGTCCGAAAACGATAAAGTATCAGCTTGAACAAGGTGCGGACATCGATGTCGTAATCCTCTCGAAGGAGGGATTGGAAGAGTTGATCGCAAGGGGCAGGATCGCAGATGGCTCGGAAGCCGGGCTGGCAACTGCACCTCTCGGCGCCGCCGTGCGTCGGGGGAGCGCTAAGCCCGATATCAGCAGCGTAGATGCACTGAAGCAAACTCTGCTCGATGCACGTCTGGTCGCTTTGCCCGGGAGCACCAGCGGTCTGTTTGTGAAAGATGAGTTGTTTCCGAAGCTCGCGATTGCCGCCGAGGTGTCGTTCAAGGTTGTACCCCGGGGAACGGACTCGACGGCTATGCTGGCGGCTGGCGAAGCCGATTTGGCGATCGGCCCTCTAAGCGAACTGGTTGATCAGCCCGGTATTGATCTGATCGGTCCGCTTCCTGCAAGCGTTCAGCTCGTTCAGGTTTTCACGGCGGCGATTGTCAACACGTCGCACCGCGTGGAGCACGCCAGGCGGCTTATCGCGTTCCTGACATCCGACCGAGCCGAAGCCGCGATCAAAAAATCCGGGATGGAGCCAGTCCGCAAGACAGGTGGAGCGTAGCGATACCCGTCACCTTCGTCGTGGACTGAGGATGGGTATTACTGCGCTCCACCCATCCTACGACTAGCTCACCAGATACTTCGCCACCGCCGGCTCATTCCACTCGATGCCGAGTCCGGGACCGCGGGCGGTCACCGCGCCGTCGACGATCTCGGCAGGCTTTGCCAGGATCGCGCCGGCGAAGTCGAGGAATTCGAGCCAGTGTGCGGTCGGCGTCACCGCGAGCAGGTGCGCGCTGATCTCGGCGAACAGATGGCTCGACATTGGAATGTTTGCCGCGTCGGCTTGCCCTGCAACCTGGAGCCAGCCGGTGACGCCGCCGACCTTCATCACGTCGGGCATGATGAAGTCGGAGGCGCCGGCCGCGATCGCTTCCGCGAAGCCGCGCGGGAACCACCAGTTCTCGCCGGCCTGGATCGGCGTCGGCGAGGTCTCGCGGACTTTGGCGTGGCCCGACAAATTCTCCTGCGGCACCGGTTCCTCGATCCAGTGCAGATCATAGGGTGCGAGCCGCGCGATGCGTCGTGTCGCCTCCGCCGGATCGAGCGACTGGTTGAAGTCGATCATCAGCGCGACATCAGGTCCGAGCAGGGCACGGACCCCCTTCACGACACGCTCGTCATTGGCGGCATCGCCGTCACCGCCCTTGATCTTGATGCCGCGAAAGCCCTGATCGAGCGAGCGGCGCAGCGCGTGCTCGTCGCTCGCGGGATCGACCACGCCGTAGCTGTCATAGGCCTTGATCCGCTTTGTCGTGCCGCCGAGCAGTTCGGCCAATGGCCGACCGGCCAACTGCCCGAGCGCATCCCAACAGGCCATGTCGAGGCCCGACACCGCCATGCCGACGAGGCCCTGCCAGCCGAGCAGTCTGAATTTGGCGTCCATCGCTTTCATCAGATCGAACGGCGCGACCGGCTTGCCGACGAGGTCGCGGCCGATTTCCTCGATCAGATACACCAGTGGTTTAACGGTGAGCTTGCTGTAGGCGAAGATGTAGGTGCGGCCGGTAATGCCTTGATCGGTCTCGACATCGACCAGCACGAGCGGGCCGGAATCGATCAGCGTAAAGGCGGTCTTCACAGCGCGCTTGAGAGGAACCACCACGCCTCGCGCGCGGACTTCGCGAATCGCTGCAACTGTCTGGCTCATGGTCGTTTCCCCGTGTTCTTATTGGACACCGTACCATCGGACGAGCCGCGGCGCTGCCCAATCGGTCGCGACCGCCTCGATCAGATAACGCCCTGGATATTCGGCGAGGAAGGCGATGCGCTGGGTCTGGCCGGGCTCGATCGCCAGCGTATCGAGCCAGAACGGCTTCCAGCCGTCGTCGAGCCGGTCGAGCAGGCGGAAGTGATGGCCGTGCAGGTGGAACACGGTGGCAATCGAAGCGCGGTTGGTCAGCGCCAGCACGACCGGCCGGCCAGCCCGGGCCTGAAACGCCGGCGGGATGGACGGCTTGAAATCGGCGGGCCGGATCCAATCGGCCGGAGTGCCGAGGGCGAGGTCTATTCGTTCTGCGTTCTTGAGGTCGATCTGGGCGGGCAGGTCGTTAGCCGGGAGTGGCGGGGCGGGCGGAAACGGCGCGGATCGGACCGGCGGCGCGGCAGAGACGGTCAGCTTGCCGATCGGCCGGGCCTGCTTGCCGTCGTGCAGGAGGATCGGGAAGCTGGTTCCCGGTGCGCCCACCGCATCAATAAAGACATCGGTCCGGCTTCCCGGCGCGAGTACCAAGGCACCGTTACGGGCCGGGAACGGCTCGGCCGGCTGGCCGTCGATCGCCATTACCCTGACCTCGATGTTCTCCAGCTTGACCGCCAGCACATTGCGCGGGCTGGCGTTGATGAAGCGGAGTCTGAGGCGGGCATTGGCCGGGGCAGAGATATCGAATGAGGTTTTCCCATTAAGCGTATGAATTGGCGTCGTATCTGTCGGATCGATTCCAGGCGCTATCGCCGTCCCATCGGCGCGCAGGCGCCACTCCTCGATCAGCAGGACCTCGTCCCTATCCACCGCGATCGGCGAGGCGCCCGTCACCACGATGGCGCGCGGCCGGACCGGCCGGTCGCTGCCATCGCCAAGCAGGCTCGCGTCGCAGAAGAGGGTCCCGGCATGTCGAAGCGGGAGCTGGAAGCTATCCTTGGCGCCCGCGGAGATCGGGGTCCGGGAGATCAGCGGCTCCGCGGCCGGTCCGCCATCGAGCCCCTCGAAACTGAGCGCGGCCGGCACCGGCAGCTCGCTGCCGAAGGTCACATCGAGGGTTTCGCCGCGCTTGAAACGGAGTTCTCCGCTGCCAAGCGACCAGACCGGCGTCTCCGGTCCACTTGATCGAAGCGAGATACGTTCTGCTTTGGCCTGCAGCGCCACGGCAGTGCGGCCTTGGGCCCTACCTGCGGCAGGCAGAGCGGGGCCGAGCGCCGCGGCGCCGAGAACGGTCATCAGTTCGCGCCGGGTGAAGGGAAATTCGGGACTTGCCATCGGACCGATGCGGACCATTTTCCGGTTGATCTGTCCACCTGCCAAGGGTCGCAGGCGGTATGCAAAACCGGCCATTTTTTTGCTGCGAACCGGTGGGCCCATGTTATAAGCCCGCCGCAACGATCACGTTTATGGTTTGGCCGCGGGGGCGGCCAAACCATAAACGTGATCGATTCCATTAGGTTGGAGCATGATTGGCCGCCCGAAAAACCGCAGAGCACTTTTCGGCAATCATGCTCAGGCACCGCGGCCGGATTTGGATGCTTTTCACGCGGGCGTGGCGGAACTGGTAGACGCGCTGGATTTAGGTTCCAGTGACGAAAGTTGTGGGGGTTCGAGTCCCTCCGCCCGCACCAAGCGCTTACCGCGTTTGCATGACAATTCCTTGGCGAACCTTGAGCCCTCAACGGGCCGCGGGTTCGCCGAACCACCGGCGCCAGCCTGTTTGGCCGTGCGTCGACTTGATTGAACACTGCCACGGCCGTGCGGCCGCCGGCGAAAGCGGAAGAAGATTGATATGCAGGTCACCGAGACCCTCAACGAGGGATTGAAGCACGAGTTCAAGATCAACGTCCCCGCATCCGATCTCGATGCCAAGGCGGGCGCCAAGCTGGTCGACCTCAAGGACAAGGTCCGTCTCAACGGCTTCCGTCCCGGCAAGGTCCCGGTGGCGCATCTGAAGAAGATCTACGGTCGCTCGGTCATGGCCGAGACCATCGATCAGACCATCCGCGACACCAACACACAGATTTTCACTGACCGCGGCTTCCGCCTCGCCGGCGAGCCGAAGATCACGATGCCGACCGAGGAGAAGGAGGTCGAGGAGCTGCTGTCCGGCAAGACCGACCTGACCTATACGGTCGCGATCGAAATCGTGCCGCAGATCCAGCTCGCCGATTTCAAGACCTTCTCAGTCGAGAAGCCGGTGGTCGATGTCTCCGACGCCGACGTCGACGACGCCATCAAGCGCATCGCCGAGGGCAGCCGCCCGTACAGTGCCAAGGCCGAGGGCGCCAAGGCGGAGAAGGGTGACCGCGTCACCATCAGCTTCAAGGGCACGATCAACGGTGAGCCGTTCGAGGGCGGCACGGGCGAGAACATCCAGGTGGTGATCGGCACCGGACAGTTCATCCCCGGTTTTGAAGACGAGCTGATCGGTATTGGCACAGGCGAGACAAAGACGCTGAAGGTCGGCTTCCCGAAGAACTATCTCAATGACAAGCTCGCCGGCCAGCCGGCCGAGTTCGAAACCACCGCAAGCCTGATCGAAGTGCCCGGTGAAACCACGATCGACGACGACTTCGCCAAATCGCTCGGCCTGGAATCGCTCGACAAGCTGAAGGAAGCCGCGCGCGAGCGGCTGTCGTCCGAATTCGCCGGCGCCACCCGCCAGCGCGTCAAGCGCGCGCTGCTCGACAAGCTCGACGAGAGCCACAAGTTCGAGGCTCCGCAGTCGCTGGTCGCCGAAGAGTTCAACCTGATGTGGAACTCGATCAAGTCCGAGATGGAATCCTCGAACAAGACTTTCGCCGACGAGAACACTACCGAAGAGGCCGCCAAGGAAGAGTACCAGAAGATCGCCGATCGCCGGGTCCGCCTCGGCCTCGTGCTGTCGGAGATCGGCGAGAAGAACAAGATTACCGTGACCGAGGACGAGGTCGGCCGCGCCGTGATCGAACGCGCCCGCCAGGTGCCCGGCCGCGAGAAGGAAGTCTGGGACTATTACCGCAGCAACGCCCAGGCGTTGGCCCAGCTTCGTGCCCCGATCTACGAGGACAAGGTGGTCGACTTCATCCTGGAGCTCGCCCAGGTGACCGAGAAGAAGGTCACCAAGGATGAGCTGTTTAGGGATGAAGACGCAGAGAAAACTGCCGCTTGATTGCGGCACCTCGCGTTAATGATGAACCGCGAAAGCGTGGTCAGCGAGGCCTGCCTCGGCTGGCCGCGTTTGAGCAAATCGGTTTGAACTTCGCCTTGAATTTCGCCTTGAACCTCGACCTGCCCAGATGGCTAGGCCGATACCGGCCTTGTCGGCCGGAAATTGGTCTATATCTGGATTGACGCTGAGTCCCATTCTGCATCACCCCTAACGAACCCTCTAACCTCTGGGTTGTCCCAATGCGCGATCCCGTTGAAACCTACATGAACCTCGTACCGATGGTCGTCGAGCAGACCAATCGCGGTGAACGCGCCTACGACATTTTCTCGCGCCTGCTGAAAGAGCGCATCATCTTCGTCACCGGTCCGGTGGAAGACGGCATGTCGACGCTGACCGTGGCGCAGCTGCTGTTCCTCGAGGCCGAGAATCCGAAGAAGGAAATCTCGATGTACATCAACTCGCCGGGCGGCGTGGTGACGTCGGGCCTTGCGATCTACGACACGATGCAGTTCATTCGCCCGCCGGTGTCGACGCTGTGCACGGGGCAGGCGGCTTCAATGGGTTCGCTGCTGCTGGCGGCCGGCCATAAGGACATGCGCTTCTCGCTGCCGAACTCGCGCATCATGGTGCATCAGCCGTCCGGCGGCTTCCAGGGCCAGGCCACCGACATCATGCTGCACGCGCAGGAGATCCTGAATCTCAAGAAGCGCCTCAACGAGATCTATGTGAAGCACACCGGCCAGACCTACAAGGCGATCGAGGACGCGCTCGAGCGCGACAAGTTCCTCACCGCCGACGATGCGAAGACATTCGGCCTCGTCGACAAGGTCATCGACAAGCGTCCGGAAGACCCGTCGTCGGCAAAGGCCGCGTAATCAACGGGGCGATCCCATGGCGTCGGTGTGATCTCCACATTGACGCCTCACATAACCGGCAAGCAGGGCGCAGGCGGCAACCGCCTATGCCCGCGCACGGGCGGAAAGTTCCTCTTTCGTGCTCACCGGGGCGGAGTGGTAATCTCGCAACGATTCGTGGATTTCGACGCGTATTCCACGTGCGAATGCTGGAAATCACGGTATTGTCACGGTCTTGAGCAGGCCGCCCGATTAGCGAATTCTTGATAGTCGGGTGCCAGCATGGTTGGCTGTGATGCATCGGCTATGATCGCGGAGATTCGAAACCACCGTGATTCGCATGGTGAGTATTGCGTAGGGTCTTTTTTGGTACGAAATTTGCTCTATCTACCCTTTAGCCCGGTCTTGTGCCGGAACGGGGCGATCTGGCAAACGAGATCGAACGGCGGACGGAGATAATGAATGAGTAAGGTCGGCACGAGCGACTCCAAGAACACGCTATATTGCTCGTTCTGCGGCAAGAGCCAGCATGAAGTCCGCAAGCTGATTGCAGGACCGACCGTCTTCATCTGCGACGAATGCGTTGAACTCTGCATGGACATCATCCGCGAGGAGAACAAGTCCTCGCTGGTCAAGTCGCGCGACGGCATCCCGACGCCGAAGGAAATCTGCAAGGTGCTGGACGATTACGTGATCGGCCAGAGCCACGCCAAGAAGGTGCTGTCGGTCGCTGTCCACAATCACTACAAGCGGCTCAACCACCAGACCAAGCACAACGACGTCGAGCTGGCGAAGTCCAACATCCTGCTGATCGGTCCGACCGGTTCGGGCAAGACGCTGCTCGCCCAGACGCTGGCCCGCATCCTTGACGTTCCCTTTACCATGGCCGATGCGACGACGCTCACCGAGGCCGGCTACGTCGGCGAGGACGTCGAGAACATCATCCTGAAGCTGCTGCAGGCCGCCGACTACAATGTCGAGCGCGCGCAGCGCGGCATCGTCTATATCGACGAAATCGACAAGATCAGCCGCAAGTCGGACAATCCCTCGATCACCCGCGACGTGTCGGGCGAGGGCGTCCAGCAGGCGCTGTTGAAGATCATGGAAGGCACCGTGGCCTCGGTCCCGCCGCAGGGCGGCCGCAAGCATCCGCAGCAGGAATTCCTGCAGGTGGATACCACCAACATCCTGTTCATCTGCGGCGGCGCCTTCTCCGGGTTGGAGAAGATCATCTCCGCGCGCGGACGTTCGACCTCGATCGGTTTCGCGGCGCAGGTGCTCGCGCCTGAGGATCGCCGCACCGGCGAGATCTTCCGTCACGTTGAGCCCGAGGATCTGCTGAAGTACGGCCTGATCCCGGAATTCGTCGGCCGTCTGCCTGTGGTGGCGACCCTGGAAGACCTCGACGAGGTCTCGCTCAAGAAGATCCTGACCGATCCGAAGAACGCGCTGGTGAAGCAGTACCAGCGGCTGTTCGAGATGGAGAATATCGAGCTGACCTTCGCCGACGAGGCGCTTGGTGCGGTTGCCCGCAGGGCGATCGAGCGCAAGACAGGCGCGCGCGGTCTGCGATCGATCCTGGAGAGCATCCTGCTCGAGACCATGTTCGACCTTCCGGGCCTCGAAGGCGTCGAGGAAGTCGTGATCTCGCGCGAAGTGGTCGAGGGAACGGCACGTCCGCTCTACATCTACGCGGATCGTTCCGACCGCGCCGTCGAGAGCAGCGCGAGCGCGTAAAACGCGCTCGTCTCGATCTGCCAAAAACGCACGGCTGCCGGTCGTTCCGGCGGCCGCTTTGGCACAGCAGCAACTTCCTGTTTAGCCTGAATTTTCCGGCCTTTCTCCGTACTTGACACCCCTATATCCGATAGCCACCTAATGCTGTCGGCGGCGGTCCTCATGCGTTGAGATTCGTCGCTTCACGATGCGGGAAAAGTGGCTGCTGACAGCTTTCTGATTCCACATCATCAAGGCACCTTGTGGCGGTTGCGCGAGCAGGCGGGCTGCGTGCAAGGGGGCACAACAAAAGGAATAGGCCATGACGACTTCAAAACCCCGGCCAACGATCGTTCACGGCGAGAGCCACTCCTACCCGGTGCTGCCGCTCCGCGACATCGTCGTCTTCCCGCATATGATTGTGCCGCTGTTCGTCGGCCGCGAGAAATCGATCCGCGCGCTCGAAGAAGTGATGAAGAACGACGCGCTGATCATGCTCGCGACGCAGAAGAACGCGTCCGACGATGATCCGGCACCCGATTCGATTTACGAGACCGGCACGCTTGCCAGCGTGCTGCAGCTCTTGAAGCTTCCCGACGGTACCGTGAAGGTGCTGGTCGAAGGGCTCGAGCGCGCGCGCGTCGAGAAATATTCCGATCGCGCCGAATATTACGAGGCAACCGCGGTCGCGCTTGCCGACACCGACGGCAGCTCAGTCGAGGCCGAGGCGCTGGGGCGCTCGGTCGTGTCCGACTTCGAGAGCTATGTGAAGCTGAACAAGAAGATCTCCGCCGAAGTCGTCGGCGTGGTTCAGGCGATCACTGATTTCGCCAAGCTCGGCGATACCGTGGCCTCGCATCTCGCGGTCAAGATCGCCGATCGGCAAGCCATCCTGGAGACGTTGTCCGTCACGCAGCGCCTGGAGAAGGTGCTCGGCCTGATGGAGAGCGAGATCTCGGTGCTGCAGGTCGAGAAGCGCATCCGCTCGCGCGTCAAGCGCCAGATGGAGAAGACCCAGCGCGAATATTACCTGAACGAGCAGATGAAGGCGATCCAGAAGGAGCTCGGCGACGACGAAGGTCGCGACGAACTGGCCGATCTGGAGGAGAAGATCTCCAAGACCAAGCTGTCCAAGGAAGCACGCGAGAAGGCGCAGCACGAATTGAAGAAGCTGCGCCAGATGTCGCCGATGTCCGCGGAAGCGACCGTCGTGCGCAACTATCTGGATTGGCTGCTGTCGATCCCGTGGAGCAAGAAGTCCAAGGTCAAGAAGGACCTCGAGGCCGCGCAGGCGGTGCTGGACAACGATCATTACGGGCTCGAGAAGGTCAAGGACCGCATCGTCGAATATCTCGCGGTGCAGTCGCGCGCCAACAAGCTGACCGGACCGATCCTCTGCCTGGTCGGGCCTCCCGGCGTCGGCAAGACCTCACTCGGCAAGTCGATCGCGAAGGCGACGGGCCGCGAGTTCGTGCGCGTCTCGCTCGGCGGCGTGCGTGACGAAGCAGAGATCCGCGGTCATCGCCGCACCTATATCGGCTCGATGCCCGGCAAGATCATCCAGTCGATGCGCAAGGCGAAGACCTCGAATCCGCTGTTCCTGCTGGACGAGATCGACAAGATGGGCGCCGATTTCCGCGGCGATCCGTCATCGGCGCTGCTTGAGGTGCTGGACCCCGAACAGAACTCGACCTTCAACGACCACTATCTGGAGGTCGACTACGACCTGTCCAACGTGATGTTCATCACGACCGCGAATACGCTGAATATTCCGGGCCCGCTGATGGACCGCATGGAGATCATCCGGATCGCCGGCTACACCGAGAACGAGAAGGTCGAGATCGCGCGCAAGCATTTGATCCCGAGCGCGATCGCCAAGCACGGCCTCGACTCCAAGGAATGGTCGATCGACGACGATGCGCTGCTGTTGATGATCCGCCGCTACACCCGCGAAGCGGGCGTGCGTAACCTGGAGCGTGAGCTCTCCACACTGGCCCGCAAGGCGGTGAAGGAGCTGATGATCTCCAAGAAGAAGTCGGTCAAGGTCACCGAGAAGAACATCGAGGAGTTCCTCGGTGTTCCGAAGTACCGCTATGGCGAGATCGATGATGAGGACCAGGTCGGTATCGTGACGGGCCTGGCCTGGACCGATGTCGGCGGCGAGTTGCTCACGATCGAAGGCGTCATGATGCCCGGCAAGGGCAAGATGACGGTCACGGGCAATCTGCGTGACGTGATGAAGGAGTCGATCTCGGCGGCGGCGTCCTACGTCCGCTCGCGTGCGATCGTCTATGGCATCGAGCCGCCGCTGTTCGATCGCCGCGACATCCACGTTCACGTGCCTGAAGGCGCAACCCCGAAGGACGGTCCGTCGGCGGGCGTCGCGATGGCCACCGCGATCATCTCGGTCATGACCGGCATTCCGGTTCGCCATGATCTCGCGATGACCGGCGAGATCACGCTGCGCGGCCGCGTGCTGCCGATCGGTGGCCTCAAGGAGAAGCTGCTGGCTGCCGCGCGCGGCGGCATCAAGACGGTGCTGATCCCCGAGGACAACGCCAAGGATCTCACGGAGATTTCCGATGCGATCAAGGGCGGCATGGAGATCATCCCGGTCTCGCGGCTGGATGCGGTCGTCGCGAAGGCGCTGGTTCGCCCACCGACGCCGATCGTCTGGGAAGAGGACACCAAGGTCGACGTCAAGCCCGACGCTTCGGATGAAGCGGCAGGCGGCCTGACGGCGCACTGAGCAAACACAAGTCGAAAGTGATCAAACGGCGCCTTCGGGCGCCGTTTGTCTTTTCTCGATGACGAAATTGGCGATCGCGCCCGCGGCCATCAGGACGCTCGTCCCCAGGAAGACGGCGCGCATGCCGATATGGCCGCCGATAAATCCTCCCGTGAGAGGACCGATCACCTGACCTGCGTATTGCGCGGATACCGAGTAACCAAGCATGCGGCCGGTGACGGCATCCGGCACGTTGTGGCGGATGACGCTGGCGATGCACGGCAGCAAGCCGCCCAGCGCCAGGCCCATCAGGAAGCGGAGCAGGATGAGTTGCCAGCCACTCGTCACGAACGCCTGCGGGATCAACAGCACTGCTGAGACCGCAAGGCAGACGATGATGATCCGCCAGTGGCCGACGCGATCGGCGAGCTTGCCGAGGTGAGACGAGGACAGCAGACTGCCGAACGCCGCCGCCGACATCACGAGACCGGCCACGAACGTGACCTGTGGTGCGTCGACCAGCTGGGCGACATAGACCGTGATGATCGGCTCGATCGACATATTGGCGATCATCAGCAGCAGGCCGGTCACCCACATCGCGGCCACCGGGCGCTTGTCGGGAACCAGCGCCCAGCCGCCGCGCGATTTGCTGCCGCGCGCGCCTTGCGGCCGGGTCCCCTCGCGGATCAGGAAAGTCGTGCCGAGGAAGGTGAGGAAGATGATGCCGCCGGACAGGAAAAAGGTCGAGCGGATGCCGATCAGGGGCGGCAGGATGCCGCCGATCAGCGGACCAACCAGGCTGCCGGCCATGATGCCGGCGGACAGCACGCCGATCGCCCAGCCGGAGCGGGCCTTCGGAGTCTGGGAGGCAACCAGCACGGTCGAGCCTGAGGCGTAGCCGCCGAGCAGGCCGGTCAACAGCCGGAGCCCGACCAGTTCATAGACACTATGCGCCATGCCGATCAGCGACATCGCAACTGCCATGCCGAGGCTGGCGCGGATCAGCATCAGCTTGCGGCCGTAGCGGTCGGCGAGCCGTCCCCATAGCGGCGCCGTCAGTGCGGCGGTGAAGAAGGTCGCGCCATAGGCGACGCCCGACCACTGCACGATCGCGGCATGGTCGGTGACGCCGAGCTGCTCGACATAGATCGGCAGGAACGGCAGCAGCAGCGTCATCCCCACGATCGTGGTGAAGGAGCCGAACACGCAAACGATCAGGTTTCGCTTCCAGGGCCCTTCGTCGAGGGCGGCTTCGCGGTCGATCACGGTGTCCAAGTCCATGTCCATGTCAGCGCAGTCCGATGACGGCGAAGCCGCGCGCCCGCAAACCCCGGCGATCCTCATTCAGTGAGCGGAGCAGCCGATCGCGGGTGTCGCTGATGTGGTCGGCCGCTTCGCGTGCCGCGGAATCCGGATCGTTGTTCCTGATGAAGCCGAGAATGCGCCGGTGCTCGCGCCAGGCCTGCTCGCGCGACGGCTCGGTCCACACCTCGAGCCAGCGCGCCCGCGACAGTCGGGTCATCGCGCCCTCGAGCGCCTTGACGATGAACGGGTTGCCCGAGAGGCGCGCGATCTCGACATGGAAATCGGAACCGACGCGGTGCCATTCCTCGCGCGGCGCGCCTGACTGGCAGGCATCCAGCATCCCTTCGATACCGGCGAGGTCGGCCTCACCAGCCCGCGCGCACGCCAGGCGCACGGCAGTCGTCTCCAGCGCCACGCGGAACTCGGCGAGCGCCTCCAACTCGCCGAGATCGATCGGCGCCACGATCCAGTTGCGGCCGTCACGACGCACCAGCTCTTCGCCCTCCAGCCGCACCAACGCCGCACGGATCGGCGTGCGCGAGCCCTCGAACTGGCTCTCCAGCCATCGCTCCGTCAGCCGCTCGCCGGGGCCGAGGTCGAGCGAGAGGATCATCTCGCGGAGTTGGTCATGGATCTGAAGCATCTGCGACATGGCGGTCTCGGGAGCGGAAAATCCAATCTTGGCCCGTCCACATATCCCGATTTGGTATCCCAAACAAGGCATACTTGGGATACCGAAATAGCATGCATCGACTCAAATGGTCGGGCTGCATGGCAGAGGACCGTTGTGATGGATTGAGGCAGGCGACCTTGCGCCATCAGGGCCGGCGAGGCTAAAGAGGCGCAGGTAAGGGCGGCTAGCTCAGCTGGTTAGAGCATCTCGTTTACACCGAGAGGGTCGGCGGTTCGAATCCGTCGCCGCCTACCAGCCTTTGCACCCGGCGGGCTTCGGCTGGGCCAGCCTTCGCGGCGGTTTCACTACAGATGCGCGTTCACAGGGCGAAGGCTGTCTCGCCGAAGTTCGAAGAGCGAAGGCGGACCGATGCAAATCCCCATCGCCCTCCCTGCGCGACGTAGTGCCGATTGGCGTCGATGTTGGCGCGATGATATGTTCGGCGCACAACCGGGAACTCGATCCATGCGCAAAATTGTCGTCGCCCTCTTCATTGCCCTGATCGCAGGGTCTGCCTCGATCGTCCGTCCTGCCTTCGCGCAGGAAGAGCACGTTAAGGGGTATCGCCAGGAGGATCCGGAGAAGACGCCGGCCCAGCTGGAAGCCGACAAGCAGGCCGCGCGCGCCTATCAGCGCTCGCTCAACAATGTGCCGGACCAGAAGCAGGCCGATCCGTGGGGGATCGCCCGTGGCGATGACGGAGCGAAGAAAGCTGCTACGCCAGCCAAGCCTGCGATGAAGTCATCCAAGGCCAAGACCGTCACGACAAACTCCGGCCGCTCGACAAACTAGCAGAGAGTTTCGATGGACACCGCGCAAGCCCACGAGCGAAACGCCGACCAGATCGCCTATTGGAACGGACCGGGCGGCCAGCGCTGGGCCGACCGTCAGGCAGTGCAGGACATCGTGCTGCAACCCGTGCTTGATGCACTGCTCGATCGCGCGCAGCCGAAAGCCGGCGAGCATGTTCTCGATGTCGGCTGCGGCAGCGGCGCCTCGACGAAGGCATTCGCGAACAAAGTCGGGCCGTCGGGCCGCCTGTTCGGCATCGACGTGTCGGGGCCGATGCTGGAGCGGGCGCGGCAGAGCACGCCGAAAGATGCGCCGGTCGACTATGCGCTGGCGGATGCCACCGTCTATCCGTTCGATCCGGCAGGTTTCGATCTGCTCGCCTCGCGCTTCGGCGTGATGTTCTTTGCCGAGCCGGCGGTCTCCTTCGCCAATCTGCGCAAGGCGCTGAAGTCTTCGGGACGGCTCGCCTTCGCCTGCTGGCAGGAGCCGCGCGTCAATCCGTTTTTCATGGCGCCGCTGCAAGCGGTCTACAAGCACGTGCCGAAGCTGCCGCAACTCGGCCCGGAGGATCCCGGTCCGTTTTCGTTCGCATCGGAAGCGCGCGTGAAGCGGATCCTGGGCGAGGCCGGATTTGCAGGCATCGCCATGGAGCCGTGCGCGCTCGAGCTCGATATCGCGATTGGTCGCGGCATCGACGCCGCGATCCAGGGCGCGCTCGAAATCGGCCCGGCGAGCCGCGCGCTGGAGGGCCACCCGGCCGACGTGCGCGATGCCGCGGTCAGCTCGATGCGCGAAGCGCTGGCGCAGTATGCGAAGGGCGACTCCGTGCGGCTGCCGGCTGCGATCTGGATCGTGACGGCGCGGGCCTGAGGACTTACGCCCGTTCTTCCCAGATCATGGCCAGGTGCACGATGGTCTGCACCGCCCTTTCCATGTCCTGCCGGCTCACCCATTCCAGCCGCGAATGGAAGGCGTGCTCGCCCGCAAAAATGTTGGGGCAGGGTAGGCCCATGAACGACAGCCGCGAACCGTCCGTGCCGCCGCGGATCGAGCTCTTCACCGGCGTCAGGCCGGCGCGCTGGATCGCCTCGATCGCATAAGCGACGATCTCGGGGTGGCGGTCGATCACCTGCTTCATGTTGCGGTATTGCTGCTTGACCTCCATGCGCCAGGTCGAGCGCGGATACGCGGTCATGACATCCTTCACGATGGCTTCCAGCAGGGCTTCCTTCTGCTTCAACCCGTCCTCGGTGAAGTCGCGCACGATGAGGTCGATCCGCGCCGTCTCCAGCGCGCCCGAGATCGCAACCGGATGCAGAAAGCCTTCCCGGCCTTCGGTGGTCTCGGGCGAGCAGGTGTCCTTCGGAAGCCGGTCGACGATCGCAGCCGCGATCTTGATCGCGTGCTCCATCTTGCCCTTGGCAAAGCCCGGATGGGTGGCGACGCCTTCGATAACGATGCTGGCGCCGTCGGCGGAGAAGGTTTCGTCCTCGATATGGCCGGCACTCTCGCCGTCCATGGTGTAGCCGAAATCGGCGCCGAGCTTCTTGATGTCGACCTTGTCGACGCCGCGGCCGATTTCCTCGTCCGGCGTGAACAGGATCTTGATGGTGCCGTGCTTCACCTGCGGATTGTTGATCAGGAAGTGCGCCGCATCCATGATCTCGGCGAGGCCGGCCTTGTTGTCGGCCCCCAGCAGGGTGGTGCCGTCTGATGTGATGATGTCGTTGCCGATCTGGTCGGCCAGCGCCTCATGCTCGGCGGCGCGGATCACCTGCGAAGGATCGGCCGGCAGCACGATATCGCCGCCACGATAGTTGCTCACGATGTGCGGCTTGACGTCCTTGCCGGTGCAGTCGGGCGAGGTGTCCATGTGCGAGCAGAAACAAATCACCGGCACCTTCTTGTCGGTGCTGGCCGGGATCGTCGCGTAGACATAGCCGTGCGCGTCGAGATGGGCATCGGATACCCCCATCGCCTGCAACTCGGCGACCAGCAGGCGGCCGAGATTCTTCTGCTTCTCGGTCGAGGGGCAGGTCGGCGATTCGGGATCGGACTGGGTGTCGATCACGACATAGCGCAGGAATCGCTCGGTGACGGTGTGCTTGAAGTCGAGAGCCGGTGCTAGCATGAAGACCGCGCAAGGTGGGAGGCGTAGCGTTTTCGAGCGAAGTAAATCCGGTTCGCGGGAAGACAACGCGTCAAAACGAAAATCAGGAGGCTCTATAACAGAAAAGCGCCACTCCGGGACCGCGTCGCGAGCCGGAATGGCGCCTCAGTCCAATAAAGCGCCTCAGTCCAATAAAGAAAGGCGGATCAGACCGCTTCCTTGAGTTCCTTGGACGCGCGGAAGGCGACCTTCTTGCTGGCCTTGATGTGAATCTGCTCGCCGGTGGCGGGGTTGCGGCCCATGCGGGCTGCGCGCTTGCGGACCTGAAGGATGCCGAGGCCGACGATCCTGATACGCTCGCCCTTCTTCAGGTGCTTGGTGATCCGGCCGACCATGTCGGTCAGGATCGCCTCGGCCTGCTTCTTGGACAATTCCTGCTCCTCGGCGATCGCCGCCGCCAGGTGCTTCAGCGTGATCGTCGCCGGGGTCGCTGCTTTCTTCGCCATGTGTGGCCTTCCTCGTTGAATGGCTGGATGGGTGCTTTCGCGCGAATGGCAAGCCCGTTCGCGCTAGGAAACTGCGTCCGGAAGAGTCCTTAAACCACGAGTTATAATAGGGGTAGCGCCGGTCCGGTGTCAGGAAACCCAGACGTATCAGGGCTTATTTGATTCGAGGCTTTGCTGACACCGCTGTTTTGCCTGAAAACAGGCCACAATTTGCATCGGCGTCGCAAAAATGCCTGCCCTATCAGGACATTTGCAACCTCCTTGACTAACCGGATGCAGGCCTTTATGCCCTCGGTTCTGCGCGGATCAACCTCGTGATCGCCATCCGCGGGAGTAGCTCAGTTGGTTAGAGCGCCGCCCTGTCACGGCGGAGGCCGCGGGTTCGAGTCCCGTCTCTCGCGCCATTTATTCTCACTAAATTTCAATATCCTAGCCGGGTAACCTGCTTGGGTTCCGGACCTTATAAGTGTCACAAGGCGCGCGACTGTGGCACTTTTGGACGTCCTTTGTGCGCTTCAGTACTGCCTGTTTTATCCCCGGTGGCCTAGTTTGATTTTGACAGTGGCCTGAATTGAAACCTAAACGGCCGGTCTCTAATTTAGTTGGGTATGGACGAGCAGTGGTCCGAAACGCTCCGATGTGCGACTTGTCGTAAGACTGGCATGGTCAGCCTGACGCAGGAGGCGCGCGCGGAGATACCGACGGTCAACGCTATCGCGGACGGCTTCAAGGTCGTGCCGACTAGGTTTGGACCAGTGTTCTACTGCGCGGATTGCGACGCGCCCGTGCAGCCGTAAGGCCGCCTCCGTTCTTGAAGCGAACCTTTTCACGGAACCTTGCGTGTACCTGAAACTTAAGTCCCCGTTCCAGACTGGAACCGAAAAGGGGAAGTGCATGGAACGTCGCCGGCTGAAGCACGATCTCTCATTGGAAGAGCGGCTAACGATTGAAGCCGGAGAGCTGCGAGATCGGGCCAAGAATATGCCGCCCTGCGTCGAGCGTGAAGCCTTGATCCGACGCGCACGGCAGAATGAAGCCGCCGCCCAAATGTCGGATTGGCTGGCATCGCCGGGCCTGCAACCGCCTGAGTAAAGTTCAGGAACCAAAAGCTAGCTAGCGGTAGCTTTTCTAAATCCATGCCGCGCTATTACTTTCACGTCTTCCACGAAGACATAGAGCCCGACGATGAGGGCGAAGAATTGCCCGATAAGCACGCCGCGGTGGTCGGTTCGCGCTACAATTTTGCGGCTGCCTCTGTCGCGGACGGACTTCTTCAACGGAATCGGACCCAAAGCGGACACGGGCTTGCAAAAAGCTTGGAGGACTATTTGCCGGCCGTGAGGCGACGAACCCCGGATGCGGTGAGGCCAAGTTCACCGAGCCGTCTTAGCGCATAGCCCAGCCCGACTAGGCGCTCCCAATGTAACTGGGGTATTTCGCGCTGCGCATCGCCTTTGGCGACCTCGCGCAGGGACTCGAATTCGTCTGAGCTTAAAGCCGGAAGATGATCTGTGGTCATAACGCCTCGTCAGTCCAGACCTTGAAGCTTACCAGCGTGTTCGGCCCGAAGGTCTGAGTGATCGGGACATCGGAGGCATCGCGCCCCTGTGCGATCAGCACGCGGCCAATTCGGGGCACATTGTTGCGCGGATCGAACATGTGCCAGCGCCCGGCGAGATAGGCTTCGAACCAGCCGGCGAAATCACCTGCCGCCCATGGCAGTGGTGTCCCGATGTCGCTGAGATACCCCGTGCAATAGCGCGCCGGGATGTTCATGCAGCGGCAGAACGTGATCGCGAGGTGGGCATAGTCGCGGCATACGCCTTTGCCTTCGCTATAAGCCTCCCATGCCGTCTTGGTGGCGCGGGCGTGCTCATAGCCGAACGCGATATGATGGTGGACGAAGTCGCAAATCGCCTGCACCCGCGACCAGCCGGGCGGCGTGTTCTCGAACAGCTTCCAGGCGATGTCCGACAGACGATCGGTCTCGCAGTAGCGGCTGCCGAGCAGGTAAACCAGCGTATCCGGCGGCAGATCTTCAACCGGATGCTGAACGGCCGATGCAAACACGGGATCTGGCAGGCCGCTGTCGTTGATGACGCCATCGGCGGCCAGCCGCATGTGGCCGGCGGGAGCGACAATGCGGCTGCACCAGTTGCCGAACATGTCACGGTACGGCGTGATCGGCACCGAAGGGCTGGTGGTGAGATGATCCGGGATAATGATGTCGGACGCGCGGGTGAAGTGCGTCCCCAACACCATGATCATGGGTACCGGTTGCGGAAATTCGTAGTGCATTTCGAATCCCACACGCAGCTTCATTCGAAATACTTTCCCTGAAATCCACCCTCGAAATGGCTACGAAGCCGCGGAATACAAGGCGTTGCGCCACGTTGGCCGCCATGTCGGATCAAATGCGCGCATTCCCCGAGAAAACAATAGCTAATTGACGGAAAAGCGCGCAGGGTCGCTAGATGTCCGAACATGTTGACGTGTCCAAGCGCAGAAGCGCCGGTCTATGACGACGCGTACGCGACGGGAAACAGTTCATTTCAAGCACTCCTTCCGGATCAAGGGCATCGATCGCTTGCTGCCGCCTGGCGGTTACGAGATCGTCACGGACGAAGAGATGATCGAAGGCCTGTCGTTTCCAAGCTTTCGTCGCGTCGCCACCATGATCATGGTGCCTGGCGCGCCGCCGCGCCAATCCTCGATCGAAATGTTCTCAATCAGTGCGATCGCTCTGTCGGATGCGCAGCGCATCGATGCGGGTGCACCGCATGAATGACAATCCGATCGATCTCAACAAACATAAAAGAAAGCACCCCAATGCAAAATCTCTCGCCGCGCCACGTGAAAATCGAAGAGTCGCTCCGGCTGGGCGTCACGTCCGGCTGGTACTCGACCAAGGTCAGCGGCACTTTCGTTTCCGGCCCGCATGATTCCGAAGCAGATTGCCTTCGCAAGATCGCGGAGATCGACCCGTCGCCGGCTAAACTCAGGAAGCCGTGAAGTTGAGTGGCGAGTCCAGATGACACCGAAAACGATCGCACCGAAAATGGCCGACCATGGACCGTCCGAGGTGTTAACCACCAACCCGGCGGGGCGACCTGTCACACTCTGACAAGGCCAAACATGACGGTCCGTCTCCTTGAAGTATCTGTTGAATCTATCGAGCCAACTCGGTGGAGATGGCTTGTGCTTGACAGCGCAAATGAGATCGCCAGCGGCTACGAGACATCGAGGGAGACGGCTCAGGTCAAAGGCGATACCGCACTATTCGAACTTCTATCGGAACTGCCAGACGAACCCGGCGACCGCTGACGCAAATTGAGGACGGTCTATTACAACGATATTTTCGGCAAAGAGCGAACCACGAATTTCAGCTTCCGGATATCGGTTTTCAACGAGCGAACACTATCGTTCTGGGACACCGCCACCCCGCCACCCCGCAACATTGCAAACGGGTTTCACGCCAAGGCCGGATTTACGTTCCCGGTTTTAGCAGTGTCACAAGAGACGTCAGTGTGACACTTTCGGCCGCCCTGTCACGGCGGGGGCCGCGGGTTCGAGTCCCGTCTCTCGCGCCATTCATTTCAAGCACTTAGTCTAGCTGACCTGATGGCGCCGCTTTGGCGGCTCACACGCTCTCACGCAAAAAAAGCGGCGATCGCGGCGAGGTCGGATTGGACCGGAGTTCCGCCGCGCAGATTGGCGTCGATGACGCGGCGGCAGGCGTCGACCGTTTGGGTGTCGCCCAACTCGTTGGCGGCCTCGAGGATCGACCAGACCGTGTCCATCGGGATGTCGCTCGTCATGGCGGCTTTCGGGTCTGACAGCATCTGGCGAACGGGGCTAGAATTCGTAGAGGTCGTGGCCGCGCCGCGCCAGGACGTGCAGGTCGGCGACCGTGCCGCGCGCCGCGCTGCATCGGCGGCATTCGATGACTGTGTCGTCGGATGCGTGCGCCGGATCGGCCACCTTGATCGACAGGCTGCCGCAATCGGTGCAGACGATCTTGAAGCCGCTGGAAACGGTTTGCTGCTGCAAATTCATTGTGGCCTTCGCCTCTGTTGACGCTGACCTTAGGAAACAATTTTTAAAACTGGGGTCGCGGAGCGGTTCGCAATCGACTGACCGCCTTAAGCTGTCCTTAAGATATCAAATCGGCGGCCGGTCCGGCAGATGCAGGATCGGCTTTCCGAGCGCCTGCGCCGCGGTACGCACAGCTTCCTTCGCATTGACGGTCACGATGCCGGCGGCGTGCGCCCAGACCGCCAGATCGGATTTGCTGTCGCCGGCGTAGATAAAGCCTTGTGGAAAACTCCGCCGCAGCAGGGCGGCCTTGTTTGAGCCCTTGAGATTGTGCTCGCCGTCGGAGGCGAACACCTGGTCGATGTAGGGCAATAGCGCGGCGAGCTGGCCCGCAAGCACGGCGTCGGCCGCGGTCGCCAGCACGACGCGGCGGCCGGCGGCCTTCTCGCGCTGGGCCAGCGCCACGACGTCGCGATGGAATGCGATGCGATCCCAGTCGATCTGGTGACGCAGAGCGAACTGGCGCTTCAGCGCGGCCCGGCCGCGCAACAGCCATGCGGCGCAGGAGAGCGCGACCAGCGGATTGTGGGGCAGGATCGAGAACAAGCTCTTGTAGAGCAGGTCGCCCTTGATCAGCGTGCCGTCGAGGTCGAGCACCAGCGGCATGGTCCGGGGCAGGCCGAACATTGGGTCGGTTTTGCCGGACTCTGACCGGCGCTGCAAATCCCTGTCGGCGTCGAGGCAGAGTTCAGTCATGCGCGGCGCTCAGTTGGGTCGACACCTTGCAGACATTGATCTCGCGGGCCCCGGTGTCGGTGGTCCTGCAATCGCCATAGCCGAACCGGTTCGCGAACGCGGCGCCGTCTTCATCGGAGGCCGACACGATCAGCACCTGCGGTGCGCCGCGATTGGCGGCGCGGAATTTCACGACCGAGGCAGCGTCCGGCGCATCCTGCCAGTCCGGCGTGGCGCGCATGAAGTCGCGCGCCTCGACATATTGCAGCGGGAAATAGCCGAAATAGCGCGTCGATGGCAGCGGTGACGACAGGCCGACGCCATGGCCAGCGAGTGCCGCGGTCTGCGCGGCATGCAGGGTCGGGCGGATGCGCCAGGCGAACAGATGGCTGTCGCGCTGCGCGATCAAATCGGCATTGGCAAAGGTCTGGCCGGGATTGGCGCGCCCGGCGGCGAGCTCGCTCTCCAGCACCGGTGCCCAGCTCTTGTAGGCAATGGCCCGCACTGCCGTCTGTCCGACCAGGCCGGACAGCGCCGCCAGGCAGAGCGCGCGCACCAGTGCCTGCGCCGGCTGCCGGCTTGCGATCGCCAGCACGATGGCGAGCCCGCTATAGGGTGCAAGCCGTTCCGAGAGCAGCGCAGCTCCGAGCTTGAGATTGAGCAGCGATAGTCCGACCACGAGGACAAAGAAGGCAGGCCACAGCAGGTCGCCCGAACGGAAGCGTTGCAGCGCTGCAAAGCCTGCGACCACAAGCGCGCCGAACACGGGCGCGAGTGCCACCACTTCCCACCAGGTGAAGGTGAAGAGATAGGTCGCAGCCACGATGCGACGGATGATCTGGGCGATGCCGCCTTCGGTGCTGGCCGTCTCGCCGGGAATGTTCTGATAGGCGAGCAGGAAGCTTGCGATCAGAACCAGGACTGGCAGCGCCGATGCCGCGGCCCAGGCGCCGTCGATCAGCAGCCGCCGTGTCGCCGCCTTTGCGCCGGCCCGCTCGAATACATCGATGGCCCGCGCGATGCCGTCGGCGGCGAGCAGCAGACAGGCGGCCACGACTGACGTGATGTGGGTCAAATAGAGCGCGGCCAGGAACAGCGCGGTCGCGATGAAGGCGAGTGTGTCGCGGCGTGCGCCCAGATTGCGCCAGAAGCTCGCGAACAGCAGGAACAGCGGGAGGCCAAGTGCGAAATTGTAGAAGCCCCAATGGATGAAGACGCCGAAGGCGATCGGCAGCAACAGCAGCGCCGGCAGCAGCGGCCGCTCGGTCTCGGCGCGGCTCGCCACGAAGGCCGCGACGATCCAGAGCAGGCCGTAGAGGCTGAGGAACAGGCTGTTGGCGACGAGCGCATCGCCGGTCAGCCGGATCAGCCCGGCGAGCAGGAGATAGATCGCCGAGTTAGGTTCGATCCGCGGATTCCACTGGTAGAACGACGCGGCCGGCTCCTGCAATGCACCGCCCCAGCCGAAGCGGGCGATCAAGTCGGCCTGCGCCAGGTGCACCGGCCCGTCCTGGGTCGGCACCAGCTTGACCAGCCAGATCGGGCCATCCAGCAGCACGAGCAGGCCTGCGAACAGCAGGACTGCGGTGAGGACGCCGAGATTGGCTTTCGGCGTGTCGAACGGTGCTGCGATCGACATCCTAGTGGATCCCGCCGAGACGGATCAGGTCCGAGCCGGTCAGGCCGTTCAACCAGGGCAGGTCCACGAAGGTCAGCACGCCGAACAGCGCCATGGTGACGGCGGCGGCGATCAGCATCGCCGGCTGCCGCATCAATTCCTCCGGCCGTGCCGCGGCGGAGTCGGGCGTCAGCGCGAGCCGCATGTAGAAGGCGAACAGCGCGATCAGGAGCGGAATGACGACGAGATATTCGATGCGGTACTTCAACAGGAAGATCGCCATCATGAAGGCAAAGCCCTGGGCGTAGACGAGGCAGCTCGTGACCAGGCTCGAATGGGTGTAGACGGCGAAGGAGGGGCGGTAGGCGACGAGGTTGGCGATGCCACCGGCCTCCACGATGGCGCGATGCTCGGAGACGCGTTTGGCGGCCATCAGGAAGGCGCCGCCGAACCAGTAGGCGAGCAGGATCGACACCGGCGGTGCGATGCTGGGCACCACCGCGAACCATCCGAACAGGAAGCGCAGCGGATTGTTGAGGGACTCGACGATGACGTCGACGAAGGCACGGTCCTTGGCGCGGATCGGGCGCACATTATAGATCACGCCGAATACCGCGAACACGGTCGCGGTGGTGGCGAAGGCGTAGCCGAGCCGGTTGGCTGCCAGAATGCCGACGGTGGTCAGCAGGATGTATTGGGCGAAGACGATGGTCGGCGACATCGCGGTCTGCACCGCCGGCCGCGATCGCTTGGTCGGATGCATGGCGTCGAACGGCGCATCGAGCCATTCGTTGATGGTGTAGTTGGCCGATGACAGCGCCATCGCCACGAACAGGCAGATCATCAACCGCTCGGCGAGCGTCGTGACATCGATCGGCCCGGTCTGCGACATGATCAGGGCGAAGGCGACGCCGGGGATGATCAGCATGTGCTTGATCCAGTGGTCCGGCCTGGCGATCGCGACGTAGTCGGCGAACCCGGCGGTCGGCTGCGCGTGATTGGTGATGGACATTGCGATGCTCCAAATTCCACCTGTGCCGCATCGGGGCGCGTGCGGCGAAAGATGCTTTGGAAGGGCAGCGATCGTGCCGGGGCGGACCATTGGCCGTCGGGAGAGGCGGAAGGCGCGTAACGCAGTTAACGCCGGTAGGGGGGCCCGGGATTGGGCACGGCGGCCGATCTCGCTGTCCGGCGTTCCGCACCGTCAGCATGCGCGGCACCCTCGCGTTGCGGCAGATGGTCTCCCGCGGCATGCGCCGGAATGGGACAGCTGTTTCATTTCGGCTGACCGTTCCTGGCGCGGCTCCGAGCAACAAAAAAGCCGCCAGAAGGCGGCCGTTTTGTCTGTGGAGGCGAGGGAAGTCCTAGCGGACGGTCGAGGTCTCCGACGACGTGATCGCGACCGGCTTGCCGGCCTTGATGACGTGGGTGCTCTGGGCGGTCTGGGTGAAGTCCGCGTTAGTCCGGGCCGAGATGCCGAATGCCGCGACCGCGATGCCGGCCACGAGGGCGACAACCACGATCTTGAGATGGGTCGAACGATCAGCTGAATGGATCGAGTGGTTCATGGTCGCCTCCGGGCGTCTATGCGCCGTCTGTTGACCTGAGTCGTAAGCCCGATCTGTTTCCGGATCGTTTCGCGGGTTCCCCAAAATGGTTTCATCCCCCGGCTGCATTGGTTTCGCCGCGGCTTGCGCGCTGCGGCCGCAGGACCGAAACTGCGGGAAGGCGCCGACGCGCGCTTGGGAGAAAAACAATAATGAAAACAATGAAAATGACCCGCCGGACGCTACTCGGCGCGGGCTCCGGCGCGGTCGCCGCAACGATCTTTGGCAAACAAGCCGTTGCCGCTGCCGAGTTCGATTTTAAGCTCGGCGTAGACACTCCGGAAACCCACCCGCTGACGATCCGCCTGTCGGAGGCCGCCAAGACGGTGGCGGCGCAGTCGTCCGGCCGGGTCAACATCACGGTGTTTTCCAACAGCCAGCTCGGCGGCGACCCCGAGATGCTGTCGCAGGTGCGGGCCGGCGGCATCGAGTTGATGGCGGCGCCGAGCCTGACGCTGTCGATCCTTGTGCCGCTGTCGGGCCTGCCGAGCATCGGCTTTGCGTTCCAGTCCTACGACCAGGTCTGGGCCGCGATGGACGGCGGCGTCGGCGACTTCGTGCGCGATGCGATCGGCAAGACCGGCGTGGTGCCGCTGCGGAAGGTCTGGGACAACGGCTTCCGCCAGATCACCTCGTCGTCGAACCGGCAGCTCAACAGCGTCGACGATTTCAAGGGCTTCAAGATCCGCGTCCCCGTCACCGCGCTTTTGACCTCGCTGTTCTCCGGCCTCGGGGCGCTGCCCTCGAGCATCAGCTACAACGAACTCTATTCGGCGCTACAGACCCACATCGTCGAGGGGCAGGAGAATCCACTCGCGCAGGTCTCGACCGGTAAACTCTACGAGGTGCAGAAATACTGCGCGCTGTCGAACCATTGCTGGAGCGGCTACTGGATCCTCGGCAATCGCAGCGCGATGGCGAGCTTGCCACCGGATCTGCTCGAGATCATCAATGCCGCATTCGACGCGGCGGCGTTGCAGGAGCGGACCGATCTCGTTGCGATGGATCGCTTGCTGCAGGCCGAACTGACCGCCAAGGGCATGACCTTCAACACGCCCGATCCCGTGCAGTTTCGCGCCGCGCTGGTGAAGGCCGGCTTCTACACGCAGTGGCAGAAGACCTACGGCGCAGACGCCTGGGCGGCGCTGGAGAAATATACGGGAAAGCTGACGTGACGGCATCGCGCATATAGCCTGCGATTACCTGACGCGTAATCGCGGGAGCGATCTCCCCTTGCGATGATCGAATTGTCGGCAGCGACGACGTTGCCGATCGATCCGCAAGGGAGATGTGAGATGAATCGTCGAACGGTCCTCGAAGCTACGCTGGCTGGCACCGCATTGGCGGCAGCATCGGTCGCGAGCGCGCAACCGGCCACGGCTCAACAGGCGGGGCGGCCGCTCCATGCGACCGCCAGAGACGGCACCAAACTCTTCGTGCAGGATTGGTGTTCCGGCCGGCCGGTGCTGTTCCTGGCGGCCTGGACGTTCAATTCCAGCGCCTGGGGCAGCCATATCGTCGCGCTCAATGCCAAGGGGTATCGCTGCGTCGCGCCCGACCGGCGCGGGCACGGCCGGTCCGACATGCCGGCTGTGGGATATGATCTCGATACGCTGACTGACGACGTCGCCAATGTCATCGAACAGCGCGACCTGCGCGATGTCACGCTGGTGGCGCACTCGATGGGCTCGGTCGAGGCGGTGAACTATCTCGCGTGTCACGGCTCGGAGCGCATCGCGCGGCTGGTTCTGGTCGCTCCGACGACGCCATTCTTCGTCAAGACCGAGGATAATCCCGACGCGGTTCCGAAGCCGATGATCGATGCGCAGAACGGGGCCATCGCGCAGGATTTTCCAAAATGGATGGCCGCGAACGAAGCGCCGTTCTTCATGCCTGATACGCCGGAGATCACGCGCGCCTGGATCAGGGCGATGATGCTGAGCGTGCCGCTGCCGGTGGCGCTGGCCTGCCGCAAGACCATTTCCTTTGCCGATCTCCGCGGAGCTGCCGCCGCAATCGATCGTCCGACCTTGATCGTCCACGGCGACAAGGACGCCAGCGCGCCGCTCTCGCTGACCGGTGCGAAGACGGCGAAGCTGATCAAGGGCAGCAAGCTCAATGTCTACGAGGGCGCGCCGCACGCGCTCCCGCTGACGCACAGCGAGCGCCTAGTAGCGGACTTGCTGGCCTTCATGGCAAGTTGAGGCGCGCGGCTAGCTCGCGCGCTTGATCGCGATCCCGTTGGGTGACGGTCATGCTGTTTCCTCCCGCCGCGGCCTTTGGCCTGCGGTCGTCTTGTGTTGAGCAATCCAACGATAGATCGATGACAATGTCAACGATCTCGGATAGCTTAGCAGCGCGTGCCTTTGTTGGCAGAGGTTGGCGGATGACCGAGAAGCTCAGGAACGCGCGGGCCGTGCCGGCGGAGATCGTGGACGCCGAACTGGCGCCGATCACCGCGATGATGTCCTCGCGCTTGATGGTGCTGGCGAACCTGCTCAAGCGCGGCGCCATCCTGCACTACAAGCGCCTTGCCGGTCTGTCGTCGGTCGAGTTCGGGCTGGTCGCCTCGCTTGGCCGGCGGCCGCCGATGAGCGTGGTGCGGCTGGCGGAAGCCGTCGGCATGGACAAGGGCCAGATCAGCCGGGCGCTCGCCGAACTCGTGGCACGCAAGCTGGTCGCCAAGGCGGTCAACCCACGGGACAACCGGGAGACGTTGGTCTGCCTGACCAAAGGTGGCCTCGCGGCACATGACGCTATTGTGGCAGGCGCGCAGGAGCGCAACCGGCGCCTGCTGGAACAGCTGAGTCCACAGCAGCTTGAGTTCTTGCTCGACCACGTCGATCGCCTGACAGCGACCGCAGCCGAAATGCTCGCCGCCGAGAAAGAGCTGAGCTGATATGGCGACAGCGCAAGGCTTCCGAGCAAGACACCCTAACAAGACACCCTAACAAGACACCCTAACAAGGCACCCGAGCTGCGCCGCGGCGTTGCCTCGCAAGGAACGCCCGCCCGCAGACCGGGCCGAGAGCCTGCGGGAGAGGGCGGTAAAAGCGTCAAAATAGCTTGTCTTGCGCCCTCTGTTGCGCTGCGCTAAGCCTCAAGAACAATTCCAATCAACGAATCTGCGGCCTCTCCAAAACCGCAGTAAGAAGGCCTCGCCGATGACCGGCATCCTGCAGAATTACCTCCCACTTGTGGTTTTTATCGGGGTCGCCGGCCTGATCGGTCTGGCGCTCCTGATCGCGCCGTTCCTGGTCGCGTTCCAGTCGCCGGATCCGGAAAAGCTCTCCGCCTATGAATGCGGATTCAACGCTTTTGACGACGCCCGCATGAAGTTCGACGTCCGCTTCTATCTGGTGGCGATCCTCTTCATCATCTTCGACCTCGAAGTGGCATTCTTGTTTCCCTGGGCCGTGGCGTTCGGGAAGCTTGGTACCACCGGGTTCTGGTCGATGATGGTGTTCCTGGCCGTGCTGACGGTTGGGTTTGCTTATGAATGGAAGAAAGGCGCGCTCGAATGGGATTGAGCCCCACCGTCGCATCCTCACAGCCGGCGACCGCCAAACCTGCGATCGCCAAACCTGCAATCGCTATGGCTCCGACAGGCATCCTCGATCCGTCGACCGGCAAGCCGGTCGGCGCCAACGATCCCTATTTCGTCGAGGTCAACCACGAACTATCCGACAAGGGCTTCTTTGTCGCCGCGGCTGACGATCTCATCACTTGGGCTCGCACCGGCTCGCTGATGTGGATGACCTTCGGTCTCGCCTGCTGCGCGGTCGAGATGATGCAGGTGTCGATGCCGCGCTACGACGTCGAGCGCTTCGGCTTCGCGCCGCGCGCTTCGCCGCGGCAGTCCGACGTGATGATCGTCGCGGGCACCCTGACCAACAAGATGGCGCCGGCGCTGCGCAAGGTCTACGACCAGATGCCGGAGCCGCGCTACGTCATCTCGATGGGCTCCTGCGCCAACGGCGGCGGCTACTACCACTATTCCTATGCGGTGGTGCGCGGCTGCGACCGCATCGTGCCGATCGACATCTACGTGCCGGGCTGCCCGCCCACTGCGGAAGCGCTGCTCTACGGCGTGCTGCTGCTGCAGAAGAAGATCCGCCGCATCGGCACCATCGAACGCTAAGGTTTCTACGTCATGGACGACGGCAAGCTCGACGCCCTTGGGCAGACGATTGTGAGCGCGCTTCCGGGCGCCGCCACCGCCCACTCGGTCGCGTTCAACCAACTCACTGTCGACGTCGAGGTAGGCAAGATTGTGGAGGTCGTCACCTTCCTGCGTGACGATCCCAACTGCCGCTTCGTCAACATCACCGACGTGACCGCGGTCGACTATCCCGGCCGCGATAAGCGCTTCGACGTCGTCTACCATTTTATGTCGCCGGTGCTGAACACGCGGATCCGGCTGCGCGCCGAGGCCGACGAAACGACCCAAGTGCCGTCGATCATCGGCGTCTTCCCGGGCGCCGACTGGTTCGAGCGCGAGACCTACGACCTCTACGGCGTGATCTTCATCGGCCATCCGGACATGCGGCGGCTGTTGACCGATTACGGCTTCGACGGGCATCCGCTGCGCAAGGACTTCCCGCTGACCGGCTTCGTCGAGGTGCGTTACGACGACCAGGAGAAGCGGGTGCTGTACGAGCCTGTCAGGCTCGACCAGGAATTCCGCAAGTTCGATTTCCTCTCGCCTTGGGAAGGCGCCGATTATCCGCTTCCCGGTGACGAGAAGGCCAAGGCGGAGCCGAAGCCATGAATGAGCAGCCGCAAAACCTCCGCAACTTCACAATCAACTTTGGCCCGCAGCATCCTGCCGCCCACGGCGTTCTCCGTCTTGTGTTGGAGCTGGACGGCGAAGTCGTCGAGCGCGTCGATCCGCATATCGGCCTGCTTCATCGCGGTACCGAGAAACTGATCGAGCACAAGACCTATCTGCAGGCGATTCCCTATTTCGACCGGCTCGACTACGTCGCTCCGATGAACCAGGAACATGCGTTCTGCCTCGCCGTGGAAAAGCTGCTCGGCATCACGGTGCCGCGCCGCGGCCAGTTGATCCGCGTGCTCTATTGCGAAATCGGCCGCATCCTCTCCCATCTGCTCAACGTCACCACGCAGGCGATGGACGTCGGCGCCTTGACCCCGCCGCTGTGGGGCTTCGAAGAGCGCGAGAAGCTGATGGTGTTCTATGAGCGCGCCTCCGGCTCGCGGATGCATGCAGCCTTCTTCCGCGTCGGCGGCGTGCACCAGGATTTGCCGCCGAAGCTGATCGACGACATCGATGCGTGGTGCGATCCGTTCCTGCAGGTCGTCGCCGACCTCGACACGCTGCTCACCGGCAACCGCATCTTCAAGCAGCGCAACGTCGACATCGGCGTGGTGCCGCTGAAGGAAGCCTGGGAGTGGGGTTTCTCCGGCGTGATGGTGCGCGGTTCGGGCGCCGCCTGGGACCTGCGCAAGTCGCAGCCCTACGAATGCTACGCCGAGATGGAGTTCGACATTCCGATCGGCAAGAACGGCGACTGTTTCGACCGCTATCTGATCCGGATGGAAGAGATGCGCCAATCTGTGCGCATCATGAAGCAGTGCATCCAGAAGCTGAAGGCATCAGACGGGCAGGGCCCGGTCGTGGTCGAGGACAACAAGGTCGCGCCGCCGCGACGCGACGAGATGAAGCGCTCGATGGAAGCGCTGATCCATCACTTCAAGCTCTACACCGAAGGCGTGCACGTGCCGGCCGGCGAGGTCTACGTCGCGGTCGAGGCGCCGAAGGGCGAGTTCGGCGTCTATCTCGTCGCCGACGGCACCAACAAGCCCTACAAGTGCAAGATCCGTGCGCCGGGCTTTGCCCATCTCCAGGCGATGGATCACATCTGCAAGGGTCATCTGCTCGCCGACGTCTCGGCCATTCTCGGCTCGCTCGATATCGTGTTTGGAGAGGTCGATCGGTAATGGTGCAGCCGCCCATCCAGTTTGACCGTGCCTCGGGGGTCCTCGAAGGGGCCAACGCCTGGGAGCGGACGGCTGCGCTGGCGCTGACGACGGGCGCGAAGGTCTCCGCGCACTTCTCCCATATGGGCTTCATCGCCTGCGCCAATCTGCTGCGCAAGACGCTGCCGAAGCGCGACATCGCCGTGAAGCTCAACGAGGACGCGGTGTTCGCCTATCCGAACGGCGATGGCTACTGGAGCAAGCTGCTCGATCTCGATTACACCTATGAGTCTGAACTCGAGTTTCTGTTTGAGGACTCCGCCGACGTCGACTACACGCTGCTCGATTGCGGCGCCAATTACGGCTACTGGTCGGTGCTGGTGTCGAGCAAGCCGTTCGGCGCGCACAGGGCGATCGCGATCGAGCCGTCCGGGCAGAATTATCCAAAGCTCGCCAACAACGCCCGCATCAACGGCAACCGCTTCGAGACCATGAAATGCGCGATCGGTGCCGCCCGCGGCACCGCGCGGCTGTCCGGGGTCAAGCATGAGGGCTACAGCATCACCGGCGACCAGAGCCGCGGTGAGGAAGTGCCGGTCATCTCGCTCGACAATCTGATCGAGGACGGCAAGGTCGCGGCATCCGGAAAATATCTGGTAAAGCTCGACGTCGAGGGCGTCGAGATCGAGGCCATGAAAGGCGGCAAGCGGTTGATGCAGGCCGACAGCGTGCTGGTTTGCGAGGAGCACGGCAGCGATCGCTCGCATAGCATATCGCGCTACATCCTCGAAGAGACGCCCCTGACGCTGATCGTCTACGACCCCAGCACCAATCGCCTTGAGACCGTGAACGAGCTTTCGATTCTCGATCGCATCAAGGTTTCCACCCATATCGGCTACAACGTGTTCGGCACCGCAAGCGCCTTCTGGCAAGACCGGATTGATGCGTTGAATGCGAAGACCGCACGCCGCGTGCAATGAGAGACTGAACGATGTCCGTCCGCCGCCTCGCCCCGAAGGAATTGCAGCCCGCGAGCTTCACGTTCACGGACGAGAATCTCGCCTGGGCCAAGAAAGAGATCGAGAAATATCCGCCGGGACGTCAGGCCTCGGCCGCGATCGCGATCCTGTGGCGCGTGCAGGAGCAGCATGAGGGCTGGGTGTCGGAGGTCGCGATCCGCGCCGTCGCCGATCTGCTCGATATGCCGCACATCCGCATGCTGGAGATCGCGACCTTCTACACGATGTTCCAGCTCTCACCGGTCGGCAAGAAGGCGCATGTACAGGTCTGCGGCACCACGCCGTGCCGGCTGCGCGGCGCCGCCGACCTGATCGAAGTGTGCCAGCACCGCATCCATCACGATCCCTTCCAATTGTCGAAGGACGGCAACTTCTCCTGGGAGGAGGTCGAATGCCTCGGCGCCTGCGTGAACGCGCCGATGGTGCTGATCTGGAAGGATACCTATGAGGACCTGACCAAGGAGAGCCTCGGCAAGGTGCTTGACGGCTTCGCCGCCGGCAATCCGCCGAAGCCCGGCCCGCAGGTCGACCGTCAGTATTCGGCGCCGATGGGTGGACCGACCACGCTGAAGGAAACCACCTGATGCGCGGCTTTCAGGTACAGGCGAGCGGGATGGGGGGCGGTGCGATGAAGAGCTGGCGTTACATCGCCCTGCACACCGCGGCCGCGGCCTGCTTCATCTACCTGCTGCAGCGCTACGGGTTGAACGCCTCGCTGGAGACCAGCCTGTTGTGGGCCATCGTGTTCGGCGGCTGTGCCGCCGGGCTCGCTTACTCCCAAGCCAACCGTTGATGTTCGGAAAGTTTTGAGAATGCTCGCCGACAAGGATCGCATCTTCAAGAACCTCTACGGCCTCCATGACTGGGGCCTCGAGGGCGCGCGCAGCCGCGGTGCCTGGGACGGCACCAAGGGAATCATCGACAAGGGCCGCGACTGGATCATCAACGAGATGAAGGCGTCCGGCCTCCGCGGCCGCGGCGGGGCGGGCTTCCCGACCGGCATGAAGTGGTCGTTCATGCCTAAGGAATCCAAGGACGGTCGTCCGAGCTACCTCGTCGTCAATGCGGACGAGTCGGAGCCCGGCACCTGCAAGGACCGCGAGATCATGCGGCACGATCCGCATCTGCTGGTCGAAGGCTGCCTGCTCGCGAGCTTCGCGATGAACGCGCATGCCTGCTACATCTATGTGCGCGGTGAATTCATCCGTGAGCGTGAGCACCTGCAGGCCGCAATCGACCAGGCCTACGACGCCAAGCTGGTCGGCAAGGACAATATCAACGGCTGGCCGTTCGACATCTACGTCGCCCACGGCGCCGGCGCCTATATCTGCGGCGAGGAGACCGCGCTGCTCGAGAGCCTCGAAGGCAAGAAGGGCCAGCCGCGCCTGAAGCCGCCGTTCCCGGCTAATGTCGGTCTCTATGGTTGCCCGACCACCGTGAACAACGTCGAATCGATCGCGGTGGCGCCCGACATCCTGCGCCGTGGTGCCGCCTGGTTCGCCAGCATCGGCCGGCCCAACAATGTCGGCACCAAACTGTTCTGCATCTCCGGCCATGTCGAACGTCCGTGCAATGTCGAAGAGGCGATGGGCATCCCGTTCAAGGAACTGATCGACAAGCATTGCGGCGGCATCCGCGGCGGCTGGGACAATCTGAAGGCGGTGATCCCCGGCGGTTCGTCGGTGCGCATGGTGCCGGCCGAGCAGATCATCGACACGCCAATGGATTTCGACAGCCTGAGCAAGCTGCGCTCGGGCCTCGGCACCGCCGCCGTGATCGTGATGGACAAGTCGACCGACCTGATCCGGGCGATCGCGCGAATCTCCTATTTCTACAAGCATGAGAGCTGCGGCCAGTGCACGCCGTGCCGCGAGGGCACGGGCTGGATGTGGCGCGTGCTGACCCGCATGGCCGAGGGCCGCGCCCACAAGCGCGAGATCGACATGCTGCTCGAAGTGACCAAGCAGATCGAGGGCCACACGATCTGCGCGCTCGGCGACGCCGCGGCGTGGCCGATCCAGGGCCTGATCGCGCATTTCCGTCACGAGATTGAAGAGCGCATCGATCAGTACTCGCACAAGGCCGATCTGGACGATCAGGGCGTCCGTGATCCCGTGCACATGGTGGCTGCGGAGTAGTGATGGCAGCGATGACGCAACAGATTGCCTGGTGGCAGAAATACGGAACGCTTGCGCAGATGGCGCAGGCGGCCGTGGCGCTGCTCGGCTTTGCTGCAATCCTGCTGCAGATCAACGAAATCCGCGCCGCCAACCGCGCGTCCAGCGCGCGCACGGTGTTTCTGGGCTACACCGACCTCGCATTCAAGAATCCGAAATTCGCCTACCCCGACTATGCAGCGATCAAGGCCGGCAGCCGCGACGAGCGGACCCAGTATGAAAGCTTCGTGTCCTATTTCCTGTACGCCTGCGAGGAGGCGATGACGGCCTTTTCCGACCGACACGAATGGCAGGCCTCCTGCGACTACGACCTGAAGCCGCATCTGCCGTTCCTCTGCGACAAGAACCAGGCGCAGCCCGCCTATCTCGCCACCTACGGCGCCGACATCCAGCAATGGGTGAGGGCGTCACTGAAAACCGCCAGCGTCGTGCCGCCCGACTGCAAGCTGGGAAAGACTTGAAGACATGACCAAGATCATCGTCGATGGCAAAGAGATCGATGTGCCGCCGGAATACACGCTGTTGCAGGCGTGTGAGGCGGCTGGCGCCGAGATTCCGCGCTTCTGCTACCACGAGCGACTGTCGATCGCCGGCAATTGCCGGATGTGCCTCGTCGAGGTGAAGGGCGGCCCGAAGCCGGTGGCAAGCTGTGCCTGGGGCGTGCGTGACTGCCGTCCGGGCCCGAAGGGCGAGCCGCCGGAAATATCGACCCGTTCGCCGATGGTGAAGAAGGCGCGCGAAGGCGTGATGGAGTTCCTGCTGATCAACCATCCGCTGGATTGCCCGATCTGCGATCAAGGCGGCGAGTGCGACCTGCAGGACCAGGCGATGGGCTACGGCGTCGACACCAGCCGTTTCGCCGAGAACAAGCGCGCGGTCGAGGACAAGTATCTCGGCGCGCTGGTCAAGACCTCGATGAACCGCTGCATCCAGTGCACGCGCTGCGTCCGGTTCTCCGCCGAAGTCTGCGGCGCGCCCGAGATGGGCGCGACCGGCCGCGGCGAGGACATGGAGATCACCACCTATCTGGAGTCGGCGCTGAGTTCGGAGTTGCAGGGCAACCTTGTCGACATCTGCCCGGTGGGCGCGCTGACCTCGAAGCCCTACGCGTTCGCGGCGCGGCCCTGGGAGCTCGGCAAGACGCAGTCGGTCGACGTCATGGACGGCGTCGGCTCCGCGATCCGGGTCGACACCCGCGGCCGCGAGGTGATGCGGATCCTGCCGCGCATCAACGAGGCCGTGAACGAGGAGTGGATTTCCGACAAGACGCGCCACATCGTCGACGGCCTGCGCACGCAGCGGCTCGACCGTCCCTATGTCAGAGAGAACGGCCAGCTCCGGCAGGCCTCGTGGCAGGAGGCTTTCGCGGCAATTGCGGCCAAGGTCGGCCGCGGCGACGGCAAGCGGATCGGCGCCATCGCCGGCGATCTCGCCGCCGTCGAGGAGATGTTCGCGCTGAAGGAGCTGCTGGCGAAGCTCGGCTCGGCCAATCTCGCGGTGCAGGGCGGCGACGCCTTCGATGCCAGGGCCGGCCGCGGCTCCTACATCTTCAACCCGACCATTGCCGGCATCGACCAGGCGGATGCGGTGCTGATCATCGGCTCGCACCCGCGCAAGGAAGCCGCCGTGCTCAACGCGCGGATCCGCAAGCGCTGGCGCGCCGGCGGGATCAAGGTCGGCCTGATCGGCGCCCATGCCGATTTCACCTATCCCCACGATTATCTCGGCGCGGGCACCGACACGCTCGCCGAGCTCGTGGCCGGCAAGCACTCGTTTGCCGACGTGCTGAAGAACGCCAAGCACCCGATCATCCTGGTCGGCGCCGGCGCCTATGCCAGGCAAGACGGCGCGGCGGTGCTGGCGCAGGCGGCGAAGCTCGCCGTCGACGTCGGCGCGCTGAAGGACGGCTGGAACGGCTTTGCGGTGCTGCAGGATACGGCGTCGCGCGCCGGCGCGCTCGACATCGGCTTCGCGCCGTCGGCCGGCAGCCTGACCACGGCGCAGATGACGACCTTCGGCACGCTCGACGTGCTGTTCCTGCTCGGCGCCGACGAGATCAAGGCGCCGGATGGCACCTTCGTCGTTTATATCGGCACCCATGGCGATCGCGGCGCGCACCGCGCCGACGTCATCCTGCCGGGTGCGGCCTACACCGAGAAGGCCGGCATCTACGTCAACACCGAGGGTAGGGCGCAGATGGCCAACCGCGCCGCGTTCCCGCCGGGCGAGGCCCGCGAGGACTGGGCGATCATCCGCGCGCTGTCGGATGTGCTCGGCAAGAAGCTGCCGTTCGACTCCATGCAGGCGCTGCGCCAGGCGATGTTCAAGGTCACTCCGCATCTGATGCGGCTCGACCAGATCGAGGCTGGCAAGCCTGACGACGTCCAGGCGTTGGCGGCCAACGGCGGCAGCGTCGACAAGGCGGCGTTCAAGCCGACCGTTGAGGATTACTATCTGACCAACCCGATCGCGCGGGCCTCCGCCGTGATGGCGGAGTGTTCGCGGCTGGCGTCGGGCCGAATGCTGACGGCAGCGGAGTGAGCGTGACCTGATGGCTGAATTCTTCGCAAGCTCGTTCTGGACCGGCTTCCTCTGGCCGCTGATCATCATGGTCGCGGAGAGCCTGCTGCTGCTGGTCGTGCTCCTGATCGCGATCGCCTACATCCTGCTCGCCGACCGCAAGATCTGGGCGGCGGTGCAGATCCGCCGCGGCCCCAACGTGGTCGGGCCGTTCGGACTGCTGCAATCCTTCGCCGACCTGCTGAAATTCGTGCTGAAGGAACCGGTGATTCCCGCCGGCTCCAACAAGGGCGTGTTTCTGCTGGCGCCATTGGTGTCCTGCGTCCTGGCGCTCGCCGCCTGGGCGGTGATCCCGATGAATCTCGGCTGGGTGATCTCCGACATCAATGTCGGCGTTCTCTACATCTTCGCGATCTCCTCGCTGTCGATCTACGGCGTCATCATGGCCGGCTGGTCGTCGAACTCGAAATATCCGTTCCTGGCCGCGCTGCGCTCGGCGGCGCAGATGGTGTCCTACGAGGTCTCGATCGGCTTCGTGATTATCACCGTGCTGCTATGCGTCGGCTCGCTGAACCTGTCGGCCGTTGTGGAAGCGCAGAACACCCGCGGGCTTGGCAGCCTGATCGGGCTGCCGCAGCTCACCATCCTGAACTGGTATGTGTGGCCGCTGTTCCCGATGTTCGTGGTGTTCTACGTTTCGGCGCTGGCGGAAACCAACCGCCCGCCGTTCGATCTCGTGGAAGCCGAATCCGAGCTGGTCGCCGGCTTCATGACCGAATACGGCTCGACGCCGTATCTCCTGTTTATGCTCGGCGAGTATGTCGCGATCACCACGATGTGCGCGCTGGCGTCGATCATGTTCCTGGGCGGCTGGCTGCCGCCGGTGGCGCTGCCGCCGTTCACCTGGATCCCGGGTGTCATCTGGTTCGTACTCAAAGTGTTCTTCATGTTCTTCATGTTTGCGATGGCGAAGGCGATCGTGCCGCGCTACCGCTACGATCAACTGATGCGGCTCGGCTGGAAGGTGTTCCTGCCGCTGTCGCTGGCAATGGTGGTGATTGTGGCGGGTGTGCTGCAGTTCACCGGCATCGCACCGAAGTGAGGCCGTCATGAGCATCAACGCAACAGCCCGCTCGCTTCTGCTGTCGGAATTCGTCTCGGCGTTTGTCCTCGCCATGCGCTATTTCTTCAAGCCGAAGCCGACGCTGAACTATCCCTTCGAGAAGGGCCCGATCTCGCCGCGGTTCCGCGGCGAGCACGCGCTGCGCCGCTACCCCAACGGGGAAGAGCGCTGCATCGCCTGCAAGCTGTGCGAGGCAATCTGCCCGGCGCAGGCGATCACGATCGAGGCCGGTCCCCGCCGCAACGACGGCACCCGCCGCACGGTGCGCTACGACATCGATATGGTGAAGTGCATCTATTGCGGCCTGTGCCAGGAAGCCTGCCCGGTGGACGCCATCGTCGAGGGACCGAATTTCGAATTCGCGACCGAGACCCGCGAGGAACTGTTCTATGACAAGGCGAAACTGCTCGCCAATGGCGACCGCTGGGAGCGCGACATTGCAAGGTCGATCGAACTCGACGCGCCGTACCGGTAAGGTGAGGACATGATCGTTTCGGCGCTGTTTTTCTATCTGTTTGCCGCCGTCTGCGTGGCTTCGGCCGTCATGGTGATTGTCTCGCGCAATCCCGTGCACTCCGTGCTATTTTTGATCCTGGCGTTCGTCAACGCCTCGGGCCTGTTCGTGCTGATGGGCGCCGAGTTCCTCGGCATGATGCTGATCGTGGTTTATGTCGGCGCGGTCGCGGTGCTGTTCCTGTTCGTGATCATGATGCTCGACGTCGACTTCGTCGAGCTGCGCGAGGGCTTCATCCAGTATCTGCCTGTTGGCATCGTGATCGGCGGCATCTTCATGTTCGAGCTTCTGCTCGTCGTCGGCGCCTGGGTGATCAACCCGACCGTGACCAAGACGATCACGGCGGCGATCCCGACCAATGTCACCAATACCGAGGCGCTCGGCCTCGTGCTCTACACCAAGTACATCCACTACTTCCAGCTCGCCGGCATGGTGCTGCTGGTCGCCATGATCGGCGCCATCGTGCTGACGCTGCGCCACAAGGCGAGCGTCAAGCGGCAGAACGTCAACGTGCAGAACGCGCGCACGCCCGAGATCGCGATGGCGTTGCGCAAGGTGACGTCGGGGCAGGGACTGCAGGATGCCGACGCGGCGGAGTGGGTGAAATGACGATCGGGCTCGGGCACTATCTGGCGGTCGGCGCGATCCTGTTCACGCTCGGGATCCTCGGCATCTTCCTCAACCGCAAGAACATTATCGTCATCCTGATGTCGATCGAGCTGATCCTGCTCTCGGTCAATATCAACCTGGTGGCGTTCTCGACCTTCCTCGGCGACATCGTCGGCCAGGTGTTCGCGCTCCTGGTGCTGACGGTGGCGGCGGCCGAGGCTGCGATCGGCCTTGCCGTGCTCGTTACGTATTTCCGCAACCGCGGTTCGATCGCGGTTGAAGACGTCAATCTGATGAAGGGCTGATCCGGCGATGATACAGGCAATTGTGTTCCTGCCTCTGCTGGGCGCCATCCTCGCGGGGATCATCGCGCTGTCGGGTGCGCATGCGCGCTGTCCGAGCGGCGACACCGTCGAGCATCACGATGACGCGCATGGCGACGCCCATGCCGCAGCGGCCCACGAGGATCATGATGACGACCACGGCCACGACGACCACCACGTCGCCGAGCCGGCGGCGGCGGGCTCGCGGCTTGCGGAGCTGATCACCACCGGCCTGTTGTTCGTGTCGGCGGCGCTGTCCTGGTTCGCGCTGGTCGATGTCGGCTTCATGCACCATGACGTGCGTGTCGTGCTGCTGCCCTGGATCACCTCGGGCGACTTGCAGGTGGCCTGGACGCTGCGGGTCGACACGCTGACCGCGGTGATGCTGGTCGTGGTCAACACGGTATCCGCGCTCGTCCACCTCTATTCCATCGGCTACATGGACGAGGACCCGAACCGGCCGCGCTTCTTCGGCTATCTCAGCCTGTTCACCTTCGCGATGCTGATGCTGGTGACGTCTGACAACCTCGTGCAGATGTTCTTCGGCTGGGAGGGCGTCGGTCTCGCAAGCTACCTGCTGATCGGCTTCTGGTACCAGAAGCCGTCGGCGAACGCTGCGGCGATCAAGGCCTTCGTGGTCAACCGCGTCGGTGATTTCGGCTTCGCGCTCGGCATCTTCTCGATCTTCGCGTTGGTCGGCTCGACCGATTTCGAGACCATCTTCCACGCAGCTCCAGGGCTGACCGGCAAGGCCGTCGACTTCTTCGGCTGGCAGGTCGATGCGCTGACCCTGACCTGCCTGCTGCTGTTCATGGGCGCGATGGGCAAGTCGGCGCAGTTCCTGCTGCACACCTGGTTGCCCGACGCGATGGAAGGCCCGACCCCGGTGTCGGCGCTGATCCATGCCGCGACCATGGTCACCGCCGGCGTCTTCATGGTGGCGCGGCTGTCGCCGCTGTTCGAGCTGTCGCCGACCGCGCAGGCAGTGGTGATGTTCTTCGGCGCGACCACGGCGTTCTTCGCCGCCACGATCGGCCTGGTGCAGAACGACATCAAGCGCATCGTCGCCTACTCGACCTGTTCGCAGCTCGGCTACATGTTCGTGGCGATGGGGGCGGGGGCCTATTCGGTCGGCATGTTCCATCTGTTCACGCACGCCTTCTTCAAGGCGCTGCTGTTCCTGGGCTCAGGCTCGGTGATCTACGCGATGCATCACGAGCAGGACATCCGCAACATGGGCGGCCTGTGGCGCAAGATACCGTACACCTTCACGGTGATGTGCATCGGCACGCTGGCGCTGACCGGCTTCCCGCTGTTCGCCGGCTACTTCTCCAAGGACGCGATCATCGAGGCCGCCTATGCGTCGCATAACCCGCTCGGGGTCTATGCCTACCTGCTGACGGTCGGGGCCGCGGGGCTCACCTCGTTCTATTCCTGGCGTCTGATCTTCAAGACGTTCTTCGGCGAGCCGCACGACCAGAAGCACTACGAAGCGGCGCATGAGAGCCCGATGTGGATGCTGGTCCCGATCGGCGTGCTGGCGGCAGGCTCGATCCTGGCTGGCCTGCCGTTCAAGGAGCTGTTCGCGAGCCCCCACGGCGTCGAGGAGTTCTTCCGCGAGTCCGTCAAGATGAACCCGCATATCCTCGAGGACATGGAGAATATGCCGAGCTGGCTCGCGCCGCTGCCGACCGTGATGATGCTGCTCGGCCTGTTCGTGTCCTACATGTTCTATATCCGCAGGCCGTATCTGCCGGTCGAACTCGCCAACCAGCAGCCGATGCTGTACCAGTTCCTGCTCAACAAATGGTACTTCGACGAGTTGTATGATTTGATTTTCGTGCGCCCGGCCAAGTGGATCGGCTACCAGCTCTGGAAGAAGGGCGACGGCTTCATCATCGACGGCCTCGGTCCCGACGGCGTCTCGGCCCGTGTGCTCGACATCACCCGCAACGTCGTCAAATTGCAGACCGGCTACCTCTATCACTACGCTTTCGCGATGCTGATCGGGGCCGCCGGATTGATCACCTGGTTCATGTTCGGCTTGGGAGGCCAGTAATGACAACCTGGCCCATCCTTTCCGTCACGACCTTCCTGCCGGCGTTCGGCGCGCTGCTGGTCTACCTGCTCGCGCGCGGCGGCGACGAGGCGGCCGACCGCACGGCGCGCTGGATTTCGCTGTGGACGACCGCGATCACCTTCGTGGTCTCGCTGATCCTGGTGGCGCGCTTCGATCCGGCGCAGGCCGACTTCCAGTTCGTCGAGAAGACGTCCTGGCTCGCCACCGGCATCACCTACCACATGGGCGTCGACGGCATCTCGCTGCCGCTGATCATCCTGACCACCGCGATCATGCCGTTCTGCATCGTCGCGAGCTGGAAGGCGATCACGACCCGCGTCAGCGAGTACATGATGGCGTTCCTGATCCTGGAAACGCTGATGGTCGGCACCTTCTCGGCGCTCGATCTCGTGCTGTTCTATTTGTTCTTCGAGGGCGGCCTGATCCCGATGTTCCTGATCATCGGCGTCTGGGGCGGCCCGCGCCGGGTCTACGCCTCGTTCAAGTTCTTCCTCTACACTTTCCTCGGCTCGGTCCTGATGCTGCTCGCCATCATGGCGCTGTACTGGACCGCCGGCACGACCGACATCCCGACGCTGATGCACACCGCGGTGCCGCGATCGCTGCAGACCTGGGCGTGGCTGGCTTTCTTCGCTTCCTTTGCGGTGAAGATGCCGATGTGGCCGGTGCACACCTGGCTGCCGGACGCGCATGTCGAGGCGCCGACCGCGGGCTCGGTGATCCTGGCCGCAATTCTGCTGAAGATGGGCGGCTACGGCTTCCTGCGCTTCTCGCTGCCGATGTTCCCGCTGGCCTCGCACGATTTCGCGCCGTTCGTGTTCACGCTGTCCGTCATCGCCATCATCTACACCTCGCTGGTGGCGCTGATGCAGGAGGACATGAAGAAGCTGATCGCGTACTCCTCGGTTGCGCATATGGGTTTCGTCACCATGGGCATCTTCGCGGTGACGACGCAGGGCGTCGCCGGCGGCATGTTCCAGATGATCTCGCACGGCATCGTGTCCGGCGCGCTGTTCCTCTGCGTCGGCGTCGTCTACGACCGCATGCACACCCGCGAGATCGCGGCCTATGGCGGGCTGGTAAACCGGATGCCGCTCTATGCGCTGGTGTTCATGGTCTTCACCATGGCCAATGTCGGTCTGCCCGGCACCAGCGGCTTCGTCGGCGAGTTCATGACGCTGCTCGGCACCTTCAAGGTGTCGCTGCCGACGGTGTTCTTCGCCACCACGGGCGTGATCCTGTCGGCATGCTACGCGCTGTGGCTCTACCGCAAGGTGGTGTTCGGGGCGCTGGTCAAGCCGTCGCTGATGTCGATGAAGGATCTCACCTTCCGCGAATGCCTGACGCTGTTTCCGCTGATCGCGCTGACCATCCTGTTCGGCGTCTATCCGAAGCCGGTGCTCGACATGTCGGCCGCCTCGGTCCAGCAGCTCGTCAATAATTACAATACCGCCGTGGGTGCCGTGAAGGCAGCCGCGCTGGTCGTCCAATAGTATAGCGTTTTCAAGCGAAGTGGGACCCGGTTCGCGTGAAGAAAACGCGTCAGACAAAAAGGCCAGAACCTCGATCGAAGTTGAGGTTCTCGATTAGGACCATGCCATGAGCTTTTCCAGTGCAGGTTATCAGTTGCAGCCGGTGCTGCCCGAGCTGGTGCTCGCGGTCGGCGCCATGGTGCTGTTGATGATAGGGGCCTATCGCGGGGAGGGGACGACGCGGCTCGTCACCACGCTCGCGGTGCTGCTGCTGGCCGTGACCGGCGTGCTGGAGCTGACGCTGCCGGCCGGCAAGCTCGTCACCTTCGGGGGCAGCTTCATCGTCGACGACTTCGCCCGCTTCCTGAAAATCCTCGCCCTGATCGGCTCGGCGGTGACCCTGATCCTGGCGACCGAGTTCCTGTCCCGTCCGTCGCAACGGATCTTCGAATTCTCGATCCTGGTGCTGCTGTCGACGGTCGGCATGCTGGTGCTGATCTCGGCCGGCGACCTGATCACGCTCTATCTCGGCCTCGAGCTGATGAGCCTCGCGCTCTATGTCGTGGCCGCGAGCCAGCGCGACAACGCCAAGTCCAGCGAGGCGGGCCTGAAGTATTTCGTGCTCGGCGCGCTGTCGTCGGGCATGCTGCTCTACGGCGCATCGCTGATCTACGGCTTCACCGGCACCGTCAACTTCGCCGGCATCGCCGCGGCCGCAACCACCGGCAGCCTCGGCATCGTGTTCGGCCTGGTCTTCCTGCTCGCCGGTCTCTGCTTCAAGGTGTCGGCGGTGCCGTTCCATATGTGGACGCCCGACGTCTATGAGGGCGCCCCGACGCCGGTGACGGCGTTCTTCGCCTCGGCGCCGAAGGTTGCGGCGCTTGCCGTGTTCACCCGTGCGACGCTGACCGCATTCCCGGGCATCGTCACCGAGTGGCAGCAGATCCTGGTGTTCGTGTCGATCGCCTCGATGGCGCTGGGCTCGTTCGCCGCGATCGGCCAGACCAACATCAAGCGCCTGATGGCTTACTCGTCGATCGGCCATATGGGCTTTGCCCTGGTCGGCCTTGCCGCCGGCACGGTCGAGGGCGCGCAGGGCGTGCTGGTCTATATCGCGATCTACGTCGCGATGACGCTGGGTACCTTCTCGATCATCCTGGCGATGAAGCGCAACGGCCATGCTATCGAGCAGATCAGCGATTTCGCCGGTCTGTCCCGCACCAATCCGCTGCTCGCCTTCGTCTTCGCGATGTTCCTGTTCTCGCTCGCTGGCGTTCCGCCGCTCGCCGGATTCTTCGGCAAATTCTACGTCTTCGTCGCGGCGATCAAGGCGAACCTGTTCACACTCGCGGTGATCGGCGTGCTGACCAGCGTGGTGGGCGCGTTCTACTATCTGTCGATCGTCAAGGTGATGTATTTCGATCAGCCGATCAGCAAGCTGGATCCGATGCGGATCGAGCTGCGCACCGTGCTGGCGGTTGCGGGCATCTTCAACATCTTCTTCTTCGCCTATCCGGGGCCGCTGGTCAGCATGGCCTCGGCGGCGGCGAAGTCGCTATTCTAGATGGTATTCACTCTCGGGTCCCAAGCCATATCGGCGGGCTACAAGCTCGCGGCCTTCGACCAGATCGGATCGACCAATGCCGAGGCGATGCTGCGTGCGCGCGAGGGCGAGCGCGGACCGATGTGGTTCGTGACGCCGGAGCAGACCGCAGGACGGGGCCGTCGGCAGCGGGTGTGGGTAGCGCCGCGCGGCAACCTCGCCAGCAGCGTCCTTGAGTTGATGGACGTTCAGCCCGCGGTCGCAGCGACGGTCGGCTTTGCCGCGGGGCTGTCGTTGGAGGCCGCGCTGCAGCGGGTCAGCGTCGAGGCTGCGCTGCGGCTTGGGCCGGGCAGCCCCAAATACAGCCTGAAATGGCCGAACGACGTGCTCGCCAACGGCAAGAAGCTTGCTGGCATCCTGCTGGAGGCCGAGGCCGTCGGCAGCGGGCTGGCGGTGGTCGTCGGCATCGGCACCAATGTCGTCGCGGCCCCCGAGGGCACCCCGACGCCCGCCGTGTCGCTTGCGGCTCTCGGCATCCAGATCGGGGCCGAAGAGCTGTTTGGCGCGCTGTCGGACGCCTGGGTCGAATTCCGCGGCATCTGGGACAACGGCCGTGGCTTCCCCGAGATTCGCCGTCTTTGGCTGGAGCGCGCCGCCGGCCTCGGCAAGCAGGTCGCGGTCCAGACCGGCACCGCGGCGCTGGAAGGCACGTTCGACACCATCGACGACACCGGCTGCCTGATCGTCCGCACCGCCGACGGTGAGCGGATGCCGGTGACCGCCGGCGAGGTTTATTTCGGCAGCGCAGCTTCGATGGGGACGACCTGATGGCGCGGCCGGAAGAATTGACCTTTGCGCCGCTCGGCGGCGTCGGCGAGATCGGCATGAACCTGTCGATCTACGGGCTCGGCAACCGCCAACAGCGGTCCTTCCTCGCGGTCGATCTTGGGGTGTCCTTTGGCGACGAGGAGCATCTGCCGGGCATCGACCTGATCATGCCTGATATCCGCTTCCTCGAGAAGGAGCGCGACAATCTGATGGGCCTGGTGCTGACGCACGCCCATGAGGATCACTTCGGCGCCATCATCGATCTCTGGCCGAAGCTCCGTTGCAAGATCTACGCGACCCAGTTCAGTGCCGCGCTGTTCGAGGCCAAATGCGCCTCTGAGCGCAATCCGCCGAAAATCCCGGTGACCGTGATCCCGTCCGGCGGCCGGGTCGACATCGGACCGTTCAATGTCGAGTTCATCCCGGTCGCGCATTCGATTCCGGAGTCGCATGCGCTGGCGATCAAGACCGAGGTCGGCACGGTGCTGCACACCGGCGACTGGAAGATCGATCCGACGCCGATCATCGGCCTGCCGACCGACGAGCGGCGGCTGCGCGAGCTCGGCGACGCCGGCGTGCTGGCGCTGGTCGGCAATTCCACCAATGCGGTGCGCGACGGCCGCTCGCCGTCGGAAGCCGAGGTCGCGAAGACCATCGCCGAGCTGGTCAAGCAGGCCAAGGGACGCGTGGCGGTCACGACATTCGCCTCCAACGTCGCCCGGGTCAGGGCGGTGGCCGAAGCGGCAAGGGCCGCCGATCGCGAGGTCGTCGTGGTCGGCCGCGCCATGGAGCGCGTCGTGCAGGTGGCCCGCGAGTGCGGCTATCTCGACGCCTCGCACAAGTTCCGCAGCGCCGATGTCTACGGCCATTTGCCTGCCGACAAGGTGCTTGCGCTGTGCACCGGCAGCCAGGGCGAGCCGCGCGCGGCGCTGGCCCGGATCGCCAATGACGACCATCCGCAGGTGACGCTCAACAAGGGCGATACCGTAATCTTTTCCTCGCGCACGATTCCCGGCAACGAGAAGGCGGTCGGCGGCATCATCAATGGCCTGGTGACGCAGGGCATCGAGATCATCACCGATCGCGATCACCTCGTGCATGTCTCCGGCCATCCGCGCCGCGACGAATTGCGCGACATGATCTCCTGGGTGCGGCCGCAGCTCCTGATCCCGGTCCACGGCGAGGCGCTGCATCTTGCCGAGCACGCCAAGCTGGCGCGCGCCGCCGGTGTGCCGAAGGTGCTGATTTGCCGCAATGGCGATCTGGTCAAGCTCGGCCCCGGCGATCCCGGCATCATCGGCGAGGTGCCCTCGGGGCGGCTCTACAAGGATGGAACCATCCTGGAGGACTCCAAGTCGCGCGCCGTCGTGGAGCGGCGGCGGATGGGTTTTGCCGGCGTCGCCTTCATCGCCATCGCGGTGACCGACAAGGGCGAACTCGCCGACGATCCCGAGGTTGATCTCGTCGGCATGCCGGAGAAGAATAGCGAAGGCGAGACGCTCGACGACATCGTGTTCGACGCTGTCGTGTCGACGGTCGAGGGCCTGCCGCGGGCGCGCCGGCGCGATCCGGATGCGATGGCGGAATCGGTGCGCCGCGCGGTGCGGGCAGTGCTGAACGAGCATTGGGGCAAGAAGCCGATCTGCCTCGTGCATGTTCTGACGGTCTGACGCGCACATTTAGCTGCGCGCAACGACAAGGGAGAGAAGCATGCTGGGCCGGCTCAATCACGTCGCGATTGCGGTCAAGGACGCCAAGAACGCCGCCAGGATCTACGGCACGGCGTTCAACGCCGAGATTTCCGACGCCGTGCCGCTGCCGGAGCATGGCGTCGTCACCGTGTTCGTGACGCTGCCGAATACCAAGATCGAATTCATCGAACCGCTCGGCGAAGCATCGCCGATCGCGAAATTCGTCGAGCGCAACGCCGACGGCGGCATTCACCACATCTGCTACGACGTCCCCGACATCATCGCCGCCCGTGACCGGCTGATCGCCGACGGCGCGCGGGTGCTCGGCGATGGCCAGCCGAAGATCGGGGCTCACGGCAAGCCGGTGCTGTTCTTCCATCCCAAGGATTTTTCCGGCGCCTTGGTCGAGATCGAGCAGGCCTGAGCCGCATGATTTATCTGATCTCCACCGGGTTTGCGATCTACTTCGTCCTGTGGTGGCTCGTGCTGTTCCTGACGCTGCCGTTCGGCGTGCGCAGCCAGCTCGAGGAGGGAGGTGGTCCTCCCGGCACCGATCCCGGCGCGCCGGTGCTGGCACGGATGGGAAGCAAGCTGCTCTGGACCACGCTGATCTCGGCCGTGATCTTCGCAATCGGGATGTGGGCCTATTACGCCGGCTATCTGTCGGTCGACCGATTGTCGAAAATGATGGGGATGCCGTTCTAGCGAGGTTTGAACGAACTCATCGTTTGCCTCTTACTTTGATCCGACTAGCGAGACCACCGTCTCCGACGCTGCCATCAGCGCCGCCGCGTAGTCCGGCTCGGTCGATCGGGTGCTCGGCATGATGGCCTCGGCCTTGTTGTTGAACATGGCGCCGCTGTGTCCGGTGAGATCGGGTGAAACCAGAAGCGGCGTCAGACGCTTCGCGTAGATGTCGGGCTCCAGCGCCATGAACAAGAAGAACCACTCGATCGCGGCCAGCAGCTTTTTGGAGCCGAGCAGGTTGGCGCGAATATTGGTTTTGACGAAGCCCGGATTGAGGCCGAAGACGTCGATCCCGGGAAAGCGCCTGGCGAAATCCAGGACCAGCACCTCGTTGCCGGCGACCGTGTTCGAATGTGCTTTTATCCGGCCGTAGCCCCGCTCCGAATTCAAGTCGCCGACATCAGCGGTCTGGTTAGAGCCGGGGAATCCCATGACGAACACACGGGGCTTCATGCCCGACCGGGTACGATTGACGCCCAGACGGGAAGCGATCCGTTTCAAGATGACAAACCGGCTGAGATAGCTGATCGCAAGATCTTGCTCGATGCCATCAGCCGTAACCTCGCGCTGCGGGCCTGCCATGATCCCGGTGGTGAAGACGAGCAGGTCAAGCGTTTCAGCAGGGAGCGCCATGGCCACCCGCCCTGCCTCGCCGATCAGACTGAGATCGGCCTTCATGAACTCGATGCCGAACACGGATTCGTCCCGGAAGGTCTGGCCTACGACGAGAACGTGTGCGCCTCGAGCGGCCATCTGAAGGCTGATGGCACGGCCAATGCCGCCGGTCCCACCGATGATTGCGACTTTCAACCCCGCAAGCGTGAGGTCTCCGACTGGTGGCAGGCGAACCGACAAGCTATTGTCGCGCTTCATGATTTGGCTTCCATTCGGCTTTGATCTATAAGCTTCAGCTCAGCGAGCGAATTAGTTTCTTTCTAGAAAGAAACCTATATGTCAGGCGCCCGCTGTCAAGGGCGAAGGGCATGGGCCGACCTCCGGCAATCTCGAATGAGCAGATCATCGCCGAGGCACGGCGCTGCTTTCTGGCGCGCGGGGCGAATATCTCGGCGGTCGAAATCGCTCGGGAGCTCGGCGTAAGCCACACGACCTTGTTCAACCGCTTCGGATCGAAGGAAGGGTTGATGGTCGCTGCGCTCGGGATATCGGACGAAATCCCGTGGGTGGCCGGTTTGGAAACAGGCCCGAACGATTATTCATTCGTCGAACAATTGACGTCGCACGGCAAAATCATCGCCGAATATTCCCAGAGCCTTCACGCTAGAATGGCGTTGCTCCAAGCAGCCGGCATCTCTCATGAATGCGCGATGCCTCCGCAAGGCGCTTCACCCGCGCCTGTCAGGGCTTATCTTGCGTTCGCGGATTGGCTCAGACGCGCACAGGATCGGGGTCTTATCGGCGATTGCGGTGTCGAGACCTTGGCATCGACCATTCTGGGAGCCCTTTACAGCTGGACGCTGACCGCAAGTGCCTGTGGTCATTCTACCACCGCTGGCGCTCGAAATGATTACGTGGAGCGTTTCGTTGAGTTGATCTGGAAGGGCATAAGCCCGGTCGATAAGCAATTGGGGGGAGACGAATGAATTTCCAGCGGATCGCGATCGTTGTTTTCGTGCTGCTTGCCGCCGGCCTGGCGGGATCGTTCTATTTCTCATGGAAGCTCCTGACGCGGCTCCGCACCGTGCAGGCCTTTGTCGAGAGTTCGGTGTTTGCCGAGGCGGTCGCGGCCTGCGAGCGGGTGCCGAGCACCACACCCTTCAAATGGAATGACGGCAAGCAGACCGCCGTGATCGGACTTAACTCGGTCAAGGTCGACAAGAATACGATCAGTGCGACCTACACGCTGGTCGCCGACAGCGTCTATTGCGACTATGATCCGATCAGGAAGAAGGCCGACATCGGCTCGAATTTCCTGGAACGGGAGTGAGGATCAACCTCACCCAGAAGCTCGGTTCTGATTGCATCAGAACCGAGCTCCGGATTTATGTTTGACGCGTTTTCTTCACGCGAACCGGTATCCACTTCGCTCGAAAACGCTATGGGACGCGTGAGGAGGCGACCACGATGAACGTGCAGGCGCAATCAAGCTCCTCCGGGCAGGGCCAGTATCGAATCCTGCGGGAAGCCGATCTTCGCGATTATCTGGCGGGACTACCTCCCGTCGCCGCGCAACTCGGCGGCGCGCCGGCAGATTGGTCGATCAGCGAGGTCGGCGACGGCAACCTCAATCTCGTCTTTATCGTCAAGGGAACCAGCGGCGGCATCGCCGTCAAGCAGGCGCTGCCTTACGTCCGCCTGGTCGGCGAGAGCTGGCCGCTGCCGCTGTCGCGCGCCCATTACGAGCATCTGGCGCTGGTGCATCAGGCACGGCTGGAGCCGAAGCTGGTGCCGTCAGTGCTGCATCATGACAGCCCGCTGGCGCTGACCGCGATGGAGCTGCTCGAGCCGCACATCATCATGCGCAAGGGGCTGATCGAGGGTATCAGCTATCCGCGTTTCGTCGAGGATATCTCGACCTTCATGGCGCAGACGCTGTTCTTCTCGTCCGACCTCGCGCTGTCGGCTGCGGAGAAGAAGCAGGGGATCGCTGCGTTCGCCGGCAACCATGCGCTCTGCAAGATCACCGAGGATCTGATCTTCACCGACCCCTATAGGATCGCCGAGCAGAATCGCTGGACCGCGCCCTGGCTCGACACGACGGCGGCGGCTTTCCGCGACGACCTCGATTTGCACGTTGCGATCTCGCGGCTCAAGCTGAAATTCATGGCAAGCCCGGAAGCGCTGATCCACGGCGACCTGCACACCGGCTCGATCATGGTCACCGAGCGTGAGACCAAGGTGATCGATCCAGAATTCGCCTTCTACGGCCCGATGGGTTTTGATATCGGCGCCGTCATCGGCAATCTCATCATGGCCTATCTGGCCTCCGCCGGGCACGAACGCTCGCTCGGCGAACGGGCCGCGTTCGAGGCCTGGTTGCTGGAGACGGTGGAGGGAGTCTGGACCGAGTTTTCCCGCAAATTTCTCGCGCTGTGGCGCGACGAGGGGAAGGGCGACGGCTATCCGGTGTCGCTGTTCACAGGCGAGGCGGGTGCCGCGCGGCTGGAGGCCGAACGGCAGGCCTACATGACGTGGCTGTTCCAGGACACGGTCGGCTTTGCCGCGGCCAAGACCATCCGCCGCATCCTCGGCCTCGCCCACAATATCGATTTCGAGTGGATCACGGACGAGAAGCAACGTGCGATCTGCGAGGCGCGCAGCCTGCGGCTGGCGCGGACGATGATGCTGGAAACTCCGTCGTTCACGACGATCGGGGCTGTGACCAAGGCGGCGCGCGAGGCGCGCGAGTGGATGCCAGACTTCGCAAGCGGGTAGGGTGCGTTGGTGATGCGTAACCGGCTACCAGTCTTTCGTCTGACCGTAGGCAGTGTCTTCGTTTTTTCAGAATTTATTCTTGACGCGCACCCCAACTCAGCAGTCTAATGCCGCCGTCTCACCCGATTGAGGGGCGGCTCGCGATCGTCACGAACGTGGTGTGAGATGCGGTGGACGCTGAACGTGCAACTGACGAGAGCGCGTGAAGCGGACGGTGAAATCGTGCAGGCCTGACGCCCCAGTGGTTGGTGTCCTGTCACAAGAGACTGACGTCTCTTGCTGATGGCGGTGACAAACAAGCCCGGTCTCGCCGGGGGGAGCACGTATAAGCCGTAAACCATCGCGCAGGGAAAGCCGGAGTGCCTCCGCTGAACCTGTATGCTCGTGTGCGCTTCTCTTTCCACCCTTTGCACACGAGACCGCGGGTGCAGCGTGCACCCGGCTTTCCCTGCGCCCTCTGCTTGAGAGGCGCGAAACGAGATGCAAAGCTCGGGCAGATCATGTCGCGAGAATGCGGACTCTCATCCTCTCCCACTGTTTGACAATTGAATCAGATCAACACCGTCATCCTGAGGTGCGAGCCCTTGCGAGCCTCGAAGGATGAATAGGCCACCAGCCGGGCCGTGCATCCTTCGAGGCTCGCTGCGCGAGCACCTCAGGATGACGGGACTGACGGTGGTGCCGAATTCATCATCGCGATGTGGATGGAGCGCGTTTCACTCCATGCCAACCTCAATCCGCCGTCCGCTCGCGCAGCCGCTGTGCGTAGACGTTGATGATCAGTGCGGCGAGCAGGATGATGCCGCGGATCAGGATCTTCAGGAAGCTGTCGATATTGACGTGGTCGAGACCGTTGTTGAGCACGCCGAGCACGAACAGGCCGACGATGGTGTTGCCGATGCCGCCGCGGCCGCCGAACAGGCTGGTGCCGCCGACCACCACGGCCGCGATGGAATCCAAAAGATAGGTATCGAACTCGTTCTGCTGCGCGCTGCCGAAATGCGCAACGCCGAGCATTCCGCCGATCCCCGAACAGACCGCCGAGATCACCATCACACTGCCGAGGATCAGCTTGACGTTGAGGCCGGAGAATTCCGCGGCCTCGCGATTGCCGCCGACCATGTAGACGTAGCGGCCGAACCGCGTGTAGGTCAGCACCAGATGGCCGCCGAGCAGCATCACCGCGGCCACGATCACGATCCAGGGGATGCCGCCGATCGAGCCGGAGCCGAGCGTATTAATCAGGGGCGGCACCTTGTAGGCGATTTGGCCGCGGACCAAGAGCGCGGAGACGCCGGCCGCGATCTGCATCATGGCCAGCGTCATGATGAAGGAGGGGATGCCGATCATGGTCAGGCCCAGCGCATTGACGAGGCCGAGCAGCGCGCACAGCGCCAGCGCCAGCAGGATCGCGGCCCAGCCGGGCATCGGGAAATTCGCGATGTTGACGTAGGATTCCTGCAGCGTGAAAAAGGCCACCGCGATGCCGGTGACGTTGGCGATGCTGGCGATCGACAGATCGATCTCGGCGCAGAGGATCACAAATGTCAGCCCGACGGCGATGACGCCGGTGACCGACACCTGGGTCAGGATATTGCCGAGATTGTCGATCGTGGCGAACGACGGGCTTGCGATGGCGAAGAAGGCGCTGAGGAAGATCAGCGTCAGGAACGGCGCGATGTTGCGCATCTGCGAGCGCAGGAAGGTGCCGAGCCCGCGCGGCCGCTTGTGATCCACAGGCGTCGTCGCGCTGTCACTGCTTGCCATCATGTATCTCCATCAAGCGGCCTCCAGCAGCCGGTCCTTGCTGACCGTCTCGCCCGCGAATTCGCGAACCACCGCGCCGCGCTTCAGCACCAGGATGCGGTCGGCCAGCGACAGCACCGTCTCCGGCTCCGTCGACAGCACGATGATCGCCAGTCCCTTGGCGCGGAGATCGCGGACGATGTTGATCACGTCGTTCTTGGCGCCGACATCCATGCCGCGGGTCGGCTCGCACAGCACCAGCAGGCGCGGCGGGTAGGTCAGCCATTTCGCCAGTGCGACCTTCTGCTGGTTGCCGCCGGACAGCATGCCGAGGTCGAGGCCGACGACAGGGGGCCTGATCTGCAACTGCTCGACCTGCCGCTTGGCGATCTCGCGCTCGCGCAGCGGCTTGAGCAGCAGGGCGGAAATCCGATCGAGGATGCTGATCGAGATGTTCTTGTAGACCGGCTCCTGGTGAAACAGCATCGCGCGCCGGCTCTCCGGCACCAGCGCGACGCCAGCACGGCGTGCGTCGGCGGTGCTGCGGAATCTCTTCGCGGAGCCGTCGACCGCGAGCGTTCCGCCGTCCGGCTTCAGCTTGCCGAACAAGACGCGCGACAGCTCGAGCTGGCCGCAGCCCATGAAGCCGTAGATGCCGAGCACCTCCCCGGCGCGGGCCTCGAACGAGACGTCTTGAAGGTTGCGGCCAAGCGAGAGCTGGTCGACCTTCAGCACCACCGAACCGGTGCTGGACGGCTGCAGCGTGCGGTCTTCGGTGTAGCTGTGCTCCAGCGCTTCGCCGCCGCGGCCGATCATGGCCTCGATCAGGGCGACCTTGGTGGTGTCGGCGGATGCGGTCTCCGCGACCTTCCGGCCGTTGCGGAACACCGTCACCGTGTCGGAGACGCGCAGGATGTCCTCGATGAAATGCGAGATGAAGACGATGCTGGTGCCTTCCTCGCGCAGCTTGCGCAGCGTCGCGAACAGGCGCTCGACCTCGGGCGGAGAGAGCGCGGAGGTCGGCTCGTCCAGGATGATGATGCGCGCGCCGGAAAACAGCACGCGCGCGATCTCGATCAATTGCTGCAGGCCGATCGGCAAGTCGCCAAGCCGGGTCATTGGATCGACGTCGATGCCGAAGCGCGCGAGCTGCTCGCCGGCCTCGCGCGCCATCCGCCGCCATTGCACGAGGCCGAGGCGGTTGGTCGGCTGGTTGCCGAGAAAGACGTTCTCGGCGACCGTGAGGTCAGGGGCGACGCTGAGCTCCTGATGCACCATGCCGATGCCGGCCGCATGCGCATCGCGGGTCGAGTGGAAGCGGGTCTCCTGGCCGTCCAGCATGAAGCGGCCGGAGAATTCCGGGTGCACGCCGGCGATGATCTTCATCAGCGTGCTTTTTCCAGCACCGTTCTCGCCGACGAGACCATGGATCTCGCCAGCGTGAAGCGCGAAGTCGACCCCACGAAGGGCTTCGACACCGCCGAAGGCCTTCGTGATCTGGTTCAACTCGAGGACCGGGAAGCGTCCCTGCGACATGAAGGGCGCTCAGATCAGGAAGTGATTCTCCATCCACTGCATGCCGGGGGCGTTGGCCTTGGTCACGACCGGGCCGTCGGTCACGACGTTCTTCGGAATGCCCTGGCCGCTCTTCTCGCCGTTCACGACGGCGGCTACGCCGGCGACGATCGCGCCGCCATGGATGCGGCAGGACGGGTTGCGAACGGTCGCGAACATGCGGCCTTCGCTGACCGCCTGGATCGCCGGCGGCATGGCGTCGACGCCGCCGATCAGGATGTTGGCGCGGTTGTGCGCCTTCATGATGTTGGCGGCGGCGAGCGCCATGTCGTCATTGTGGAAGAATGCCGCGTCGATCTGCGGATATTTCGTCAGATAGGTCTCCCACAGGCGCGCGGTCTTCGACACGTCCCAATCGCCGGGCTGGGTGTCCAGCACCTCGATGTTGGGGAACTGCTTGATGACGGAGTTGAAACCCTTGGCGCGGCCCTGCGCGCCGGTGTGGCCGAGCGCACCCTGGGTCATGATGACCTTGCCCTTGCCGCCGATCGCATTGCAGAGCGCCTGAGTCACCGAGGCGCCCATGAACTCGTTGTCGGGCGCGAGGAACGCGTGGACGTTGATTTGATCGAGCGGGGCAATCAGCGTGTCCATGTCGATCACAGGGATGCCGGCGTCGATCATCTTCTGCACGGGCTGGGTGAGGGTGCCGATGCCGAAGGCCTGCATCGCGACGAAGTCCCATTTCTGCGACGCCATATTGTCGATCGCGGCGCGCTGCTTGACGGCGTCGAGCTGACCGTCGAACCAGGTGACCTCGACGTTGAACAGCTTGCCCCAGAACTCGGCGGCCTGCTTGCCCTGCGCGCACCACGTCGCCTGCAGTCCGGCGTTGGAGAAGGCGGCCTTCAGCGGCTTTTCCGAGCGGCCCATTTCGGCTGCGAGCGCGGAGGTGGCACCGATTCCGCCAAACAGCGCTGCCGCCGCTCCGCCGGCCGCAGCCATCTGCAGAAGATCACGCCTTGTCGTCGGAGACTTGTCCATCCCTGGCATTGTTGCTTGCTCCCTCTTCATTTTTCTGACCGTCGGCGTCAGTTGCACACGCCTCGGATAAAGCGAGTGTGTCACAATCGAAACGGCCGCGCTACGGCCTCCGTACCGGAGATGTTTTTAGTCGGCGTGTTGCGTGACGACGGCCCCGATGTCGCGCAACAACTTGTGCCACGCAGCATCGATCTCATCGGACCATTGTTCACCCAGGATCTCGCGCAGCGCATCGGCGATCACGCCGAAGAACGCGACGAACAATTCACGCGGCGTGCCGTAGGCGTCGTGCGAGGACACCTCGCAGTCGATCAACCGGAAATGCCCGGTGCGCTCGCCGGCGAAGTCGAGGATCGATTCGATCGTGAGCGAGAGCATCGAGCCCTTCACCGGGTCGCTTCCTTCGCTGCGAAACATCGCCTGCGCTTCGGGGTGTTCGCGAAACAGGCGGCGATAAACCTGCGGCGTCAGATCGTCGCAGCGCTCAGCTGCTAGTTCGAAGCTGTGTTCGATCGGATTCGACGATGGCGTCATCATGGATTGCGATCATCACATAAAAGATCGTCACATAAAAAAAGAGCAGGGCTCCGAGCCCTGCTCCAAAAATTGTGTCGACCCTGTTTGCCCCAAAAATTCGATTGATCTTGATTGATGGGGTTGACGCTGCTTATGCGCGCCGGGCTCCTCCCGAGACTTGGACCACCAGGACTCACCTTGCGGCTGGCCTGAGGTTCAATAGGTAGACTATCTTTTTTCGTTTGTCATCATTTTCGGCAACGATTGTTCAAATTTCGAGCAAATTGCGAAATGATTGGGATATTGCGACTGCCGGTTGCATGAAGGTCATGAAAACCCGCGCTGGGGTAAGGGGGTACGGACTGTCTTCACCACACCGGAGACCGCCCGCGCAAAGTCGTCACAGTCGGCAATTTTCGTTGCCGGGAAGAAACAGGACAGGGTCACGATCTCGACTCCTGACGCGCGGGGTGATTAGTTCACCTGCGGATGGGTGTTGCAATGCGCCGGCGGCTGAAGAATTTTCTGCCCATAGTGATGGTTGCCCTGCTGGTGCAGATTTTTGCACCGATCGGCGCCTGCTGGGCGGCGAGCCTTGCCGCGTCCGACCCGCTGGCGGCCGCCTCCATCTGCCAGGGCTATGCAAGCTCACAAAATGGGCAGGGCGACTCGACCGGGCATCGTGCCCATGACGGCTGCTGCTCGGTCTGCAGCGTGCTCCACACCGGGGCGCCGATCGATACCCCTGACATCGCGGCGGTCCCCGTCGAGCGTGTGGCGAGCCATATCGCCTGGCACGATTTTGCGTCCGAGTTCGACCGCCTCCGCGCCGGCTCGCATGCGCAGGCCCGCGCACCACCCTTCGTTTCCTGACGACGATCTCGCTGCCGCTGCGCCTTTGCGCATCGGTGATTGCTATCGAGCCAGCCGGCCGCAGTGCCGGTGTCAGGACATTTCCATGTTTCGCTATCATGCCCTCAGTGGCGTGAGCGTTGTTGCCATCCAGGCGACGCTGCTGGCGTCTGCCGAGATCGCCTACGCGCAGAGCGCAGAGCAGAAGGTGCTGCCGCCCGTCACCGTCGAATCGCCGCGGCCCCCAAAGCCGGCTGCGCGCAAGCCTGCCAATCGGATTGCAGCGAGGCCGCAGCGGACGACACCCGTTGTCGCGACCGAGCAGAAGCGCCCGGTCGTGGTCGTCGAGACCGACGGCGCAGGCGCTGGCGCCCGCGCCTATTTGGGGACGCCGCCCGCGGTCGCGCGGTTCCAACTGCCGCAGAGGTCATTCAGCGTCACGTCGAAGCAGATCGACGAGACCATCAACCTCAAGGACCCCGAGGACGCGGTCAAATACCTGCCCAGCCTGTTCGTGCGGAAGCGCAACGATGGCGACAATCAGGCGGTGCTGGCGACGCGAAGCTGGGGCGTCAATTCGAGCGCGCGGACGCTGATCTATTACGACGACCTGCTGGTCTCGGCGCTGATCGGCAACAACAACAGCGGCGCGTCGCCGAGGTGGAACCTGATTTCGCCGGAGGCAATCGGCCGCATCGACTTCCTCAATGGCCCGTTCGCCGCCGCCTATCCCGGCAACTCGATCGGCGGCGTGCTGCTGATCACGTCGAAGATGCCCGACAAGCCGTTCGCCGTGGCCAAGGAAACGGTTTCGGTGATGCCGTGGAATCAGTACGGCACCAAGGACACCTACGTGACGAGCCAGACCAGTGCTGCGGCTGGCGACCGCAACGGCCCGCTGTCGTGGCTTGTTACCGCGAACCATCTCGACAGCTACCAGCAACCGCTCACCTATACGACCATGGGCGCTTCAACGACGAATCCGACTGGGATTCCGGTTGGAACGACCGGAACGTTTCCGGCCCTGAGCAAGCAGGGTGTCATCGCCAACGTCGTTGGTACCGGCGCATTGGCCCATTCGGTGCAGGACGCGGCGAATGTGAGGCTGGCCTACGATGTCTCGCCGTTGGTGCAGGCAACGTATTCGCTGGGCATCTGGAATAATCACCAGACATCTGATCCTCAGACTTATCTGAAATCGACGGCCACCGGCCAGCCGACGTTTGGCGGCGTCACCGGCTTTGCAAGTAACAGGTACATCTGGGACCAAACGCAGCTCAGCAACGCCGTTTCGGTCAAGAGCGATACGAAAGGCGTGTTCGATTTCGATCTGTCGGCGTCGAGTTACAATTATCTGCAGGACATCCTACTCAACCCCTACACGGTTAACTCGGGCGCGGGCTATTCGCTGAACGGCAAGATCACGCGCAACGACGGAACCAATTGGCAGAACGCCGATGCAAAAGGCATCTGGCGTCCGTTCGGAGTAGATGGCCCTCAAGAGGTCAGTTTCGGCATCCATGGCGATCGCTATCGCCTGGAAAACCCGACTTATCTGTCGACGGTCTGGTACGCGACGTCCTCGACCGGCACCGGTCAGTTGCTGGCCGACGGAGTAGGCGAAACCCGTACCGGCGCGCTGTGGGTGCAGGATGCGTGGAAGATCGTTCCGAATCTGAAGCTAACGCTCGGCGGGCGGCTCGAAACCTGGCGCGCACTCGATGGGTTCAATATTGGTTCCAACGTTGCCGCAGGCACCGGCACGATTGCCATGCCAATCCCGACGATAACGCAGGTACCCACGATTCAGCCCGGACTCGGGTCGACAAACTTTTCGCCGAAAGCCTCGCTTTCGTTCGACCCGAACAAGGACTGGAACATCACCGCCAGTTTTGGCGAAGCCTATCGTTATCCCACCGTCACCGAGCTTTACCAGAACATAACGGTCGGCGGCGTTGCGACCGTTGCCAATCCGTTTCTGACTCCCGAGCAGGACTTCACCGGCGAGCTGAACATCGAGCGCAAATGGAGCGACCGACGCGTCCGGTTGACCCTGTTCAAGGAGCGCACCAACAACGCGATCATCTCGCAAACGAACAATGTGCAGGATTCCAAAGGTAATCAAATTCCAACGACGGTTATCAGCAATGTCGATGCGATTCGGATGCAGGGGATCGAGCTCTCAGCCGACAAGGACAATGTGTTCATCGCCGGTCTGCAGCTGTTCGGCAGCGTGACATACGTCGATTCCAGGATTCTTTCCGACCCGACCTGGACCGGTACTGATCCGCTGACAAACCTGCCGACCACCGCGACCGGCAAGCGCGTTCCCTACGTACCGGATTGGCGCGCCAAAGCCGGTGTGACCTATCGACCGAACGAGAGCTGGGCCTGCACGGTTGCGGCGCGCTATAGCAGCAAACAGTATTCGACTTTGGACAACACTGATCGAGTTTCCCATGTCTACGGCGCGTTCGACAACTACTTCGTCGTCGACATGAAGATCCATTACAACGCGACCAAGAATTTGGCGTTCGATTTCGGCATCGATAACATCTTCAACGAGCAGTACTTCCTGTTCCACCCATTCCCGGGCAGGACGTTCGTCATGGCCGGGAAATACAATTTCTGAGCTGGCGGGCTATCGGCAACAACAAGAGGAGCTTCAATCATGAAAAAGACACTGACTGCGCTGGCCGCGATTCTCGCATTCGCTCTGGTCGCACCCGCATCCGCCGAGGACGTCAAGGCGGGGGATCTCGTGATCTCGCAGGGCTGGACCCGCGCCACGCCAAACGGCGCCAAGATCGGTGGCGGCTATCTCACGATCGAGAACAAGGGCACCGCTCCGGACCGGCTGCTCGGCGGCTCCGGCGACGTCGCCGGCAAGATCGAAGTCCACGAAATGGCGATGGACAACGGCGTGATGAAGATGCGTGCGCTCGATAAGGGCCTGACCATCGAACCCGGCAAGACCGTGAAGCTCGCGCCCGGCGGCTACCACCTGATGATGTTCGACCTGAACGCGCCATTGAAGCAGGGTGACAAGGTGCCGGTCACGCTCGAATTCGAGAAGGCCGGCAAGGTGCCGGTGTCGCTGGACGTGCAAGGCATCGGCGCGCAGGCGCCGGGTGGCGGCGATAGTTCCGGCCATATGGACATGAAGAAGATGTGAGGTCGGCCATGAGGACGCATACGCTTTTCATCATCGCCGGCATGGCGCTCGCCATGTCGCCGGCGATGGCACATATCACGCTCGAGGGAAAACAGGCGACGATCGGCTCGTCCTACAAAGCGGTGTTTGCCGTGCCGCACGGCTGTGCGGGATCGGCGACGATCAAGATTCGCGTGCAGATTCCGGAAGGGGTGATCGCGGTGAAACCGATGCCGAAGGCAGGCTGGAACGTCGAATCCATCACCGGCAAGTATGAGACCGAATACGACTATCACGGTCACAAGTTCACCGAAGGCGTGAGGGAGGTGGCCTGGAGCGGCGGCAAGCTCCTGGACCAGAACTACGACGAGTTCGTGATGCACACCTTCCTCACCGATGTGCTGAAGCCAAACACCACGCTGTATTTCCCTGTCGTGCAGGAATGCGAGCAGGGTGTCAGCCGCTGGATCGACATCCCCGCCGAAGGGCAGGGCGATCACGGCAGCAAGTCGCCCGCGCCGGGCGTCAAGCTGTTGCCGAAATCGTAAGCCGAAGCGGCTGGTCGCAAGCATTGCCGCGCTGCTCGTCGGGCTCTGTCTTGCGACCGTGGCCCATGCACATGCCGTCCTCGTCGGCGCGGAGCCGGCAGATGGCAGTGTTTTAGCCGAGGCGCCGAAAATGGTGGTGCTCCGCTTCAACGAGGCGGTGGCGCCGACCGTGGTCAGCCTGCTCGACGCCGCAGGTAAGCCACGCGACGTTGCTTTCAGCAGCGTCGATCAGTCCGTGCAGGTGACGCTGCCCGAGGATCTGCCTCAGGGTACGCAGGTCATCAGCTATCGGGTAGTGTCGCAGGACGGCCACCCGGTAGCGGGGTCGTTGCTGTTCTCGATCGGCGTCGTGACCGGCTCGGCGGCGCCGTCGGGCGGTGGTGCGGTCAGTCCGCTGATCTGGCTGGCGAAGATCGGCGTCTATCTCGGACTGTTCGCCGGCGTCGGCGGCGCCTTCTTCGCGGCATGGATCGGGCAGGGGCCTGCGGGCGGCCGGGTGATCCTGTCATCGCTCGGCATCGGGTTCATCGGCGCGGTCGTCTCGCTCGGCCTTCAAGGCATAGACCTGCTCAATCTTCCGCTGTCCGGGCTTGCGACACGCGCGCCGTGGGTCGGCGCGCTTGCCACCAGCCTTGGTCCTTCGATGCTGATTGCGATTGCCGCGATGCTGATCGCGGCAATCAGCTGGCGGAGGCCGTCCGTCAAAATGGGCCGGATGCTAACCTCCGTCGCGATGGTCAGTGTCGGCCTCGCGCTCGCTACGAGCGGACATGCCGCGACGGCGTCGCCGCAATGGCTGACGCGGCCCGCGGTCTTCATCCATGGCATCGGCCTCGCTTACTGGATCGGCGCTTTCACGCCGCTGGCGGCGATGTCATGGCGGCGAAGCGATACGCTGCCGTGGACGCTCAAGAGATTTTCCGCCATCGCCGTGCCGGTCGTCGCGCTAATCGCGCTGTCGGGACTGGCGCTCGCGATCGTCCAACTCGAGACCGTCAGCGCGCTGATCGACACCCGATATGGCAACATCCTTGCGCTCAAGCTCGCTCTGGTCCTGTTGTTGCTCGTGCTGGCGGCGCTGAACCGGTTCGTACTCACGCCGGCGGTCACACGCGATGTCAACGACGCGAAGCCGTTGCTGCGATCGGTCCTGGCGGAATGCGTGCTTGCCATCGCGATCCTGGCGCTGGTGGCCGGCTGGCGCTTCACACCGCCGCCGCGCGCACTCGCGATGTCGACGGCCGCTCCGCTTGCGATCCACATCCACACCGACGCCGCGATGTTCCAGGTGCTGATCGCGCCGGGCAAGGTCGGGCAGAACGATTTCGTGCTGCAGCTGATGAACGGGGATGCGAGCCCGTTTGCCGCCAAGGAGGCGACGCTGACGCTGAGCCTCCCCGACAAGGGCATCCAACCGATGGACCACAGCGCCACGCTCGGTCCCGACGGCTACTGGCACGTGAACAAGGTACCGTTGCCGTTCCCCGGCCGCTGGCACATGCAGATCGATGCCCTGGTGACCGATTTCAAGAAAGTGACGCTGGAAGACGACTTCGAGGTCAGGTAAGGGCAGGGCCTGCGCACCCGGCGGCTTGGGTTGGGCGCAGGGCGCGGAAATGGCCGAAAATCGCCTGATTTGACGGGTTTTTCGCGATTGTCGGCCTTGTGTTTTCGCACCTGATCCGGTTTCACTGCAGCTCTTCCGGCGCATCCCTGATTCCCGAGTAACACCATGCGATTGTCGCGGTTTTTCCTGCCCATCCTGAAAGAGAACCCGAAAGAGGCGGAGATCGTCTCGCATCGCCTGATGCTGCGTGCCGGCATGATGCGGCAGGAGGCGGCCGGCATCTATGCCTGGCTGCCGCTGGGCTTCCGGGTGCTGAAGAAGATCGAGCAGATCGTGCGTGAGGAACAGGACCGCGCCGGCGCGCTCGAGCTCCTGATGCCGACGCTGCAACTCGCCGATCTCTGGCGTGAAAGCGGCCGCTATGATGCCTACGGCCCGGAGATGCTGCGCATCATCGATCGCCACAAGCGCGAGCTGCTGTATGGGCCGACCAATGAGGAAATGATCACGGAGATCTTCCGCTCCTATGTCAAGTCCTACAAGAACCTGCCGCTCAACCTCTACCACATTCAGTGGAAATTCCGCGACGAGCAGCGTCCGCGCTTCGGCGTGATGCGCGGCCGCGAGTTCCTGATGAAGGACGCCTATTCGTTCGATCTCGATGAGGCCAGCGCGCGGCGCTCCTACAACAGGATGTTCGTCGCTTACCTGCGCACCTTCGCGCGGATGGGCCTGAAGGCTATCCCGATGCGAGCCGAGACCGGCCCGATCGGCGGAGACCTGAGCCACGAATTCATCGTGCTCGCCGAGACCGGCGAGTCCGGCGTCTTCTGCAACAAGGACGTGCTCGATCTGCCGATCCCGCCCGACGACGTCGACTATGACGGCGATCTCACCCCGATCATCAAGCAGTGGACGTCGGTTTACGCCGCGACCGAGGACGTGCATGACGCCGCGCGGTTCGAGAGCGAAGTGCCGGCGGACAAGCGGGTGAACACCCGCGGCATCGAGGTCGGTCAGATCTTCTATTTCGGTACCAAATATTCCGACATCATGAAGGCGATGGTGGCCGGTCCTGATGGCGTCGACGTGCCGATCCATGGCGGCTCCTACGGCGTCGGCGTCTCGCGTCTGGTCGGCGCGATCATCGAAGCTTGCCATGACGATGCCGGCATCAAATGGCCCGAGGCGGTCGCACCGTTCCGCGCTGCGATCCTCAACCTCAAGCAGGGCGATGCCGCGGTCGACGGGGCCTGCGAGAATCTGTATCGCGACCTCACCGCGAAGGGCGTCGACGTGCTCTATGACGACACCGATCAGCGCGCCGGTGCGAAGTTCGCCGCCGCCGATCTGATCGGCATTCCCTGGCAGATTCTCGTTGGGCCCAAGGGCCTGGCAGAAGGCAAGGTCGAGGTGAAGCGTCGCAGCGACGGTTCGCGCGAGAACATGAGCCCGGCCGAGTTGGTCGCAAAGCTGGCGAACTAAAGTTTATTTACCACGCGCATATCCGCGGGGTAATCCGGCCACAATTGGCCCGAATCATGGGATTACCGATAGATGGATGACACCATGAGCGAGCCAGTCCGCACCCCGCCTTTCGCGCCATTCGAATGGCTGCTGTCCGGACGCTACTTGCGCGCACGTCGCAAGGAAGGATTCATTTCGGTCATCGCCGGCTTTTCGTTCCTGGGCATCATGCTGGGCGTCGCCACGCTGATCGTCGTGATGGCGGTCATGAACGGCTTCCGCAAGGAGCTGTTGGACAAGATCCTCGGCCTTAACGGGCACATTCTGGTGCAGCCGCTGGAATCGCCGCTGACCGATTGGAAGGACGTCGCCGACCGCATCAGCCAGGTCCAGGGCATCCGCCTGGCCGCGCCGGTCGTGGATGGGCAGGGGCTCGGCTCCTCGCCGTTCAACGCGGCCGGCGTCTTCATCCGCGGCATCCGCGCCGACGATCTCAACAACCTCACCTCGATCGCCAAGAACATCAAGCAGGGCACGCTCGAGGGCTTTGACGACGGCCAGGGGGTTGCGATTGGCCGCCGGCTTGCCGACCAGCTCTCGCTGCATGCCGGCGACAGCATCACGCTGGTCTCGCCGAAGGGCGCGGTGACGCCGATGGGGACCACGCCGCGCATCAAGCCCTACAAGATCACGGCGGTGTTCGAGATCGGCATGTCGGAATACGATTCGACCTTCGTGTTCATGCCACTGACCGAGGCGCAGGCCTATTTCAACCGCAACAATGACGTCTCCTCGATCGAGGTCTTCACCACAAATCCCGACAAGATCGATACTTTCCGCAAGGCAGTGACCGAGGCCGCGGGGCGGCCGGTGTTCCTGGTCGACTGGCGGCAGCGCAATTCGACCTTCTTCAACGCGTTGCAGGTCGAGCGCAACGTGATGTTCCTGATCCTGACCATGATCGTGCTCGTTGCGGCGCTCAATATCGTCTCCGGGCTGATCATGCTGGTAAAGGACAAGGGCCAGGACATCGCGATCCTGCGCACCATGGGTGCGTCCCAGGGGTCGATCATGCGCATCTTCCTGATCACCGGCGCGTCGATCGGCTTCGTCGGCACGCTTGTCGGCCTCATGGTCGGGCTGCTGATCTGCTTCAACATCGAATCGATCCGGCAATTCCTTTCCTGGCTGACGAACACGGAATTGTTCGATCCGACTCTGTATTTCCTGTCCAAGCTGCCGGCGGAGATCGATTTCGGCGAAACGCTGGCGGTCGTCATCATGGCGCTGACGCTGTCCTTCTTGGCGACGCTCTACCCGTCGTGGCGCGCCGCGCGCCTCGATCCGGTCGACGCACTCCGGTACGAGTGAGGGCGGGCATGGCGGAGGGGGCGGAAGATGTACCGGTTATCTATCTCCATGACATCAAGCGGGAGTACAGGCAGGGCGAAGCGACACTGACGATCCTGAACGGCGCCAAGCTTGCGTTGTGGCCGGGGCAGTCGGTGGCGCTGGTGGCGCCGTCGGGGTCGGGCAAGTCGACGCTGCTGCATATCGCCGGGTTGCTGGAGAGCCCCGACGACGGCGAGGTCTATGTCGCGGGAACGCCGACGTCGCAACTGGCAAACTCCGATCGCACCCAGATCAGGCGCTCCGACATCGGATTCGTCTATCAGCAGCATCGGCTATTGCCGGAATTCACCGCGCTCGAAAACGTCATGCTGCCGCAGATGATCCGGGGGCTCAAACGCTCCGAGACCATCAAGCGATCGACCGAGATCCTGGGCTATCTGGGGCTCGGCGACCGCATCAAGCACCGGCCGGCGGAGCTGTCGGGCGGTGAGCAGCAGCGCGTCGCGATCGCGCGCGCGGTTGCCAATGCGCCGCGGGCGCTGCTGGCGGACGAGCCGACCGGCAATCTCGATCCAGCCACGGCCGACCACGTCTTCGGCGCGCTGATGCAACTCGTCAAGGCGACGCGGGTCGCGATGCTGATCGCTACCCACAACATGGAACTGGCTGGGCGAATGGATCGCCGAGTGTCGCTCGCGAACGGACAGGTCGTCGAACTGGATTAGATCAGTAGGCCGGGCGGCGTCCCCGCCTGGCTGGCTCCCTCGGTCGATTGGGGGAGGGCCCGACATAATAGGGATTATTGGCGCACATCGCTGGGAGACCGGACGCCGTTGCCTGGCACTGCTCGATCGACGTGTAGCCGCACTCGGTATTTTCACCGCCCCATCGATAGTAGGTTATGCAGACCGGGGAGGTGGAGTCGTATTTTTGAGCGCGTGCTGGCGCGCTTGCGACAGTAACCAGCGCCAATAGTGCCAGAATCAAGCTTCGCATCAGAAATTGTCCCGTCGATTAGGCGTCCGCAGCTGTCGCACGCCGGACTTGCGCCGCAGCAGGCGTCGTTGCACGAGTCTGCGTCCAGTCACGTTCTCGTGCCCCGATCGCGACCCGGCGATCAGCGGATGAACAGCCCGAAGAAACTACCTTCGTCGTGCTCGCGCGGAGGGATGTTAATATACGAGCGCGGGCTGCTGTCGCCGGCATAGTAGGGATTGGCGATGCAATTCTGACCGATCCCGGCGGCGGAGGCTTGGCACTGCTGATAAGTCTCATACGCGCAGTTGCTGAGACCGGGATACCGGTCGCCTTGCATGCAGAACGGATAGCGCACGCCGACGGCTTGCACGGGAACCGCGGCAAATGTCGTGAATGCGGCCATAGACGCCGCAGCAAGAACCATTGTCCGCATTGTTGCATTCCTTTGCTGCGAAAACTCGACCTCGCAGATGATCCAAATCGAACAGGCGGGTTCCCGTCAACATCATCCCCCGAACGACTGCGCACGCAGATTTGAATTGTGAAAATTGTGCGGCAACCATGTGGCGAAAAGTGCGAGAAGTGCGTGTAACACAACATTAACTTACAATTTGAACGGAGTCGTTTGGATCTTCCTGTTGCAGCGAAGTTACAGCAATTCGAAACGAGACTGCTATGAGCATGTCTCGAGGCCTTGGGGGCCAGTACAAAAAGTTGGAACGGGAAAATGAAAAAGGTTTTGCTTGTTACTGTCAGCCTGATCGCGCTCGGCGCGACTGCGCCGGCATTCGCTGCCGATCTCGCGGCGCGTCCGTACACCAAAGCTCCGCCGATGATTCAGGCCGTCTATGACTGGAGCGGGTTCTACATCGGTATCAACGGCGGTTGGGGTTCGAGCCACAACAGCTGGACCAACACCGCGGTTGGTGGCGTTCCCTTCGCGCCGTTGGGCGAAGGCAGCCATGACGCGACGGGCGGCACGGTCGGTGGCCAGGTTGGTTACCGCTGGCAGAGCGCCGGTTGGGTGTTCGGTCTCGAAGCTCAGGGCAACTGGGCTGACCTCAGCGGTTCGAACGCCAGCTCGGCTTTCGCTGGTCTCACCAACCGCACGAAGGTCGACGCGTTCGGCCTGTTCACCGGTCAGCTCGGTTATGCCTGGAACACCACCCTGCTCTACGTGAAGGGCGGTGCTGCGATCACCGACAACCGTTACCAGGGTCTCGCTGCCGGCTCGCTGGTCGACAGCACTTCGGACACCCGTTGGGGCGGCACCGTCGGCGTCGGTCTCGAATACGCCTTCGCTCCGAACTGGTCGGCTGCAGTTGAATACGACCATCTGTTCATGGACACCCACAACTACACCCTGGTCACCCCGGGCGGCGTCAACTCCCGCAACGACGACGTCAAGCAGGACGTCGATCTCGTCACCGTTCGTCTGAACTACAAGTTCGGCGGTCCGGTCGTCGGACGTTACTGATCGCTCGCTTAACTTAAGCGGCATCGAAAGCCCCGGGCCTCGGCCCGGGGCTTTTTTGTTGGGCTTGCGGATTAACCATTGGCTCTGATGGCTGGATTAAACGCGCCGGCGCGCGCTTGACTCTGAGAACAAAAAAGGAACAATGTTCTGCATACGTTCCAGTTCAAGGAGAGCGGCCATGTTGAGGATTTTCGTGGAAGAGGCGGCGGCGCTGGCATCGATCACGCTGTTCGTCGGGATGATCGCGGTGTGGGCGCAGTTGTTCACCCAGTTCTAGCCATGCGGGAGCAGGTACAGGGACCTAGCTTGCCCCTGGGGAAAAGCAGGAGGGCGGACCGCCATGCGGCGTTCCGCGTGGACTCGGCAGGGTTGAAGCCTCACGATGGCGGTGCGAGTCGGGCCTGAAGCGTTGCTTTCGGGGCGATGCTCGCTCCATCCCTGACGCAAATATCCTTCGAGCAGCCATGTCGAACGCCGGATTCGTTCATCTTCACGTCCATTCGGCCTATTCGCTGCTGAAAGGCTCGATCAAGATCGCCAAGCTCGGCGAACTTGCAAAAGCCGACCGTCAACCGGCGCTGGCGCTGACCGACACCGACAACATGTTCGGGGCGCTCGAATTCTCCGACAAGATGGCGGGCTACGGGATTCAGCCGATTGTCGGCTGCGAACTTGCGGTGGACTTCGGCGACGTCGATCCGACCACGCGCAACGTGCTGGCGGCGGGCCCTGCGCGGATCGTCCTGCTGGCGGCGCGCGAGCGCGGCTACCGCAGCCTGATGCGGCTGAACTCGCGGGCGTTCCTGGAGACGCCGGTCAACCAGACCCCGCACATCAAGCTCGAGTGGCTCATCGATGACGCCGAGGACCTGATCGCGCTGACCGGCGGTCCCGACGGACCGATCGCGCTGGCACTGGGCGCTGATCAGGCCGCACTGGCGGCCACGCGCTGCGACCGCCTGGCCGGCCTGTTCGGCGATCGCCTCTATGTCGAATTGCAGCGCCATGGCGTGGACAAGGAGCGTCGCACGGAAAGCGGTCTCATCGATCTGGCCTATGCAAAGGGCCTGCCACTGGTGGCGACCAACGAGCCGTATTTCGCGACCAACGACGACTATGAGTCGCACGACGCGCTTCTGTGCATCGCCGGTGGTCATCTGATCGCCGAGACCAATCGCACGCAACTGACGCCCGATCATCGCTTCAAGACGCGCGCCGAAATGGCGGTGCTGTTCGCCGACATTCCGGAAGCGCTGTCATCGACGGTGGAAGTCGCCGAGCGCTGCTCGTTCCGGCCGAAGACGCGCAAGCCGATACTGCCGTTCTTCACCGTCGGCGCGGCATCGAGCTCCGACGCCGCCGCCGACGAGGCCGCCGAGCTGAAGCGTCAGGCGCAAGAGGGACTGGCGAACCGTCTTCGGGTGCATGGTCTCTCGCAGGGCACGACGGACGAGGATTACAGCAAGCGGCTCGCCTTCGAGCTCGACGTCATCACCCGCATGAAATATGCGGGCTACTTCCTGATCGTCGCCGACTTCATCAAATGGGCCAAGGCGCAGGGCATTCCGGTCGGACCGGGCCGCGGCTCCGGCGCGGGCTCGCTGGTCGCCTGGGCGCTCACCGTCACCGACCTCGATCCCATCAGGTTCGGCCTGCTGTTTGAGCGCTTCCTCAATCCCGAACGCGTATCGATGCCGGACTTCGATATCGACTTCTGCCAGGATCGCCGCGGCGAGGTGATCCAGTACGTGCAGCAGCGCTACGGCCGCGACCAGGTGGCGCAGATCATCACTTTCGGTACGCTTCAGGCGCGCGGCGTGCTGCGCGACGTCGGCCGCGTGCTGCAGATGCCCTATGGCCAGGTCGACAAGCTGACGAAACTTGTCCCGCAGAATCCTGCCGCGCCGGTGACGCTGGCGCAGGCGATCGAGGGCGAGCCGAAGCTGCAGGCGTTCCGCGACGAGGACCCGGTGGTGGCGCGCGCCTTCGACATCGCGCAGCGCCTCGAGGGCCTGACCCGCCACGCCTCGACCCATGCGGCCGGCATCGTGATCGGCGATCGGCCCTTGAGCGAACTGGTGCCGCTCTACCGCGATCCGAAATCCGACATGCCGGTGACCCAGTTCAACATGAAATGGGTCGAGCCGGCCGGTCTCGTCAAATTCGACTTCCTCGGCCTGAAGACGCTCACCGTGCTCGACGTCGCCGTGAAGCTGCTCAAGCCGCGCAACATCCACATCGATCTCGCCACGCTGCCGATCGAGGACCCGTCGAGCTACCAGATGCTGGCACGGGGCGATGTGGTCGGCGTGTTCCAGGTGGAAAGCCAGGGCATGCGGCGCGCGCTGATCGACATGCGCCCGGACCGTTTCGAGGACATCATCGCGCTGGTGGCGCTGTATCGCCCGGGTCCGATGGCGAACATCCCGACCTATTGCGCGCGCAAGCATGGCGATGAGGAACCGGAATACCTGCATCCGATCCTGGAGCCGATCCTGAAAGAGACGTTTGGCGTCATCATCTACCAGGAACAGGTGATGCAGATCGCGCAGGTGATGGCGGGCTATTCGCTCGGCGACGCCGACCTGCTGCGCCGCGCGATGGGCAAGAAGATCCGCGCCGAAATGGAAAAGCAGCGCGCGGTCTTCGTCGCCGGGGCGGTCAAGAACGGCGTGCCGAAAGGGCAGGCGGATACGATCTTCGAGCTGCTCGCGAAGTTCGCCGACTACGGCTTCAACAAGAGCCACGCGGCAGCCTATGCGCTGGTGTCGTTCCACACCGCCTACATGAAGGCGCATTACCCGGTCGAGTTCCTGGCGGCGTCGATGACGCTCGAACTCAACAACACCGATAAGCTCTCGGAATTTCGCGCCGAGGCGCAGCGGCTCGGCATCAAGGTCGAGGCGCCCAACATCAACCGTTCCGGACCGACCTTCGAGGTCGGCGAGAATACGATCTACTACGCGCTTGCGGCGTTGAAGGGCGTCGGTATCCAGGCCGTCGAGCAGATCGTGGAGGAGCGCAAGAAAGGCGCCTTCACCTCGCTCGCCGATTTCGCCGCGCGGGTGAGCCCGCGCGCCATCAACAAGCGTATCATCGAGAGCCTCGCGGCGGCGGGCGCCTTCGACACGCTCGAACCGAACCGCGCGCGGGTGTTCGCCGGTGCGGACGCGGTCCTCGCCGCCTGTCAGCGCAGCCATGAGGCCGCGACCTCAGGACAGAACGACATGTTCGGCAGCTCAGCGGATGCGCCGAGCATCATCCTGCCACAGATCGAGCCGTGGCTGCCCGCGGACCGGCTCCGCCGCGAATATGACGCAATCGGCTTCTTCCTGTCGGGCCATCCGCTCGACGACTATGCGACCGCGTTGAAGCGGCTCCGCGTGCAATCCTGGGCCGAGTTCTCCCGTGCGGTGAAGACCGGCGCCACGGCAGGCAAGGTGGCGGCAACGGTGGTGTCGCGGATGGAGCGACGGACCAAGACCGGCAACAAGATGGGCATCATGGGCCTGTCGGACCCGACCGGCCATTTCGAGGCGGTGCTGTTCTCCGAGGGGCTGGCGCAATATCGCGACGTGCTCGAGCCGGGCGCCGCCGTGCTGTTGCAACTCGGCGCCGAACTGCAGGGCGAGGACGTGCGGGCGAGGGTGCTGCACGCCGAGCCGCTGGATCACGCGGCGGCCAAGACCCAGAAGGGACTCCGCATCTTCGTGCGCGACACCAAACCGCTCGACTCGATCGCGCGCCGGCTCAACATGCCGGACGCCACGCCGGCCGCAGCGGGCAGCGGAAGGGTGCCTGTGGCAAGGCCGGCGCCAGCAGCGGTCCCGGCAGGTGCTGCCGACGGCGATGTCTCGCTGGTGATCATGCTCGACCTCGAAACCGAGGTGGAGATGAAGCTGCCCGGCCGCTACAAGGTCTCGCCGCAGATCGCCGGCGCGATCAAGGCCGTGGCCGGCGTCGTCGACGTGCAGACGCTGTAGGCGCGGTCGTTGCGGCTTGCCGTCGGGGACGACTTCGCCCCCAAAGAGGCGCGGACCCGAAGTTGACGCAGCAGAGGGCCGCACCTTCCCTGGATTGCGACGCCCCCAGATCGGCGCAATGCCGGGTAAAGCAGGGCTTTTGCGGGCTGTGGAGGCTGATTGGGCCGCCAAAACCGGCCTTATTTCCTTGCTTCTGGCGCAAATCGCGCTATATACCGCGCCATCTCACACGGAAACATGGCTCTCAAAGGCCGTCCGGTGGCAACCGGGCCAACAGGCTCGTTTGCTCACACGTTTCCGGAGGAACCAACCGGAGAATTGAACCTATGTCGCTACCCGAATTCAATATGCGTCAGCTTTTGGAAGCTGGCGTTCACTTTGGTCACCAGTCTCACCGCTGGAACCCGAAAATGGCGGATTACATTTTCGGCGCCCGCAACAATATTCACATCATCGACCTCGCGCAGACCGTGCCGATGATGCATCGCGCGCTTCAGGCCGTCAGCGATACCGTCGCCAAGGGCGGCCGTATTCTATTCGTCGGCACCAAACGTTCGGCGCAGGACGGCGTCGCCGAGGCTGCCAAGCGTTCGGCGCAGTACTTCGTCAATTCGCGCTGGCTCGGCGGCACGCTGACCAACTGGAAGACGATCTCCGGCTCGATCAAGCGGCTGCGTCACCTCGATGACGTGCTCGCGTCCGGCGAAGCTCACTCCTACACCAAGAAGGAGCGGCTGACGCTGCAGCGCGAGCGCGATAAGCTCGACCGTTCGCTCGGCGGCATCAAGGACATGGGCGGTCTGCCCGACATGATCTTCGTGATCGACACCAACAAGGAAGACATCGCGATCCAGGAAGCGCAGCGGCTCAACATTCCGGTCGCCGCTATCGTCGATACCAATTCGGACCCCAAGGGCATCACCTTTGTGGTGCCGGGCAATGACGACGCGGGCCGCGCAATCTCGCTGTATTGCGATCTCGTCGCGCGCGCTGCGATCGATGGCATTTCACGTGCGCAGGGCGATTCCGGGATCGACATCGGCGCGTCGGCCGCGCCCATGCGGGAAGAGCTTCCGGCGGCTGCGCCGGTTGGCTTCCAGGGCCTGGCCGGTCCGCGCGGCACTGCCGATGACCTCAAGAAGCTCACCGGCGTGTCCGGTGCGATCGAGAAGAAGCTCAACGACCTCGGCATCTTCCACTATTGGCAACTCGCCGAGCTCGATCACGACACCGCCCACAAGATCGGCGAAGAAGTCGGTCTGCCGAGCCGTGCCGACGCCTGGGTTGCCCAGGCCAAGACGCTCGCCGAAGCGGAATAAGGGTTACGCGGCGTGGCCGGGCCCAGTCCCGGCCGCCGCTTCCATTCCACGAACAACGATTTTCCTGTAGCTAGCGGCGGCGCCATCGGCGCCGCGGTTTCTGTACAGGCAAGAAGGACATTGAACGATGGCAACGATCACAGCTGCGATGGTCAAGGAACTCCGCGAGTCGACCGGCGCGGGCATGATGGATTGCAAGGCGGCGCTGACCGAGAACAACGGCGACCTGCAGACGGCGCAGGATTGGCTGCGCAAGAAGGGTCTCTCCAAGGCCGCCAAGAAGGCCGGCCGGGTCGCGGCCGAGGGTCTGATCGGCGCGCTGACCTCAGGCACCAAGGGCGTGCTGGTCGAGGTCAATTCGGAAACCGACTTCGTCGCGCGCAACGAGCAGTTCCAGGGCCTGGTCAAGATGATCGCCCAGGTCGGGCTTCATCATGGTGCCGACGTCGAGACGATCAAGGCTGCCAAGGTCGGCGACGTCACGGTGGAGAGGGCGATCTCGGATGCGATCGCGACCATCGGCGAGAACATGACGCTGCGCCGCGCCGCTTCGCTCGAGGTGAGCAAGGGCATGGTGTCGAGCTACGTCCACAACGCCGTGATCGAGGGCGCCGGCAAGATCGGCGTGATCGTCGCGCTTGAATCTCCAGGCAAGACCGACGAACTCGCGGTCCTCGGCCGTCAGCTTGCGATGCACGTGGCGGCAGCAAAGCCGCTGGCGCTCGATCCGGCCGGCCTCGATCCGGAGACCGTCAAGCGCGAGAAGGACGTGCTGGCCGACAAATACCGCCAGCAGGGCAAGCCGGAAAACGTCATCGAGAAGATCGTCGATTCCGGCCTGAAGACCTACTACAAGGAAGTCTGCCTGCTGGATCAGGCCTTCGTCCACGACAACGGCAAGTCCGTTGCCCAGGCGGTGAAGGAAGCTGAGGGTAAGGTCGGTGCGCCGATCAAAATCGCGGGCTTTGTGAACTATACTCTCGGTGAGGGAATCGAGAAGCAGGAAAGCGATTTCGCCGCCGAAGTCGCCGCTGCCAGCGGCAAGAAGTAACCGCTGACAAAGGGCTTCCGGTGCGAACGCCGGAAGCTTGCCTGCGCGGGACAAGGAAGCGATCGCATCATGGCTGAGCTGGTCTATCGTCGCGTCGTGATCAAGCTGTCCGGCGAATATCTGGCCGGCAGCCATGGCTTCGGGATCGACCAGCCCACCGTTGATCGCGTTGCCGACGATCTGATTGCGGCGCGCCAACTCGGCGTCGAACTCGCGGTCGTGATCGGCGGCGGCAACATCGTCCGCGGCGTCGAAGTGTCGTCCCGCGGCGTGTCGCGGCCGACCGGCGACACCATGGGCATGCTCGCCACCATGATGAACTGCCTCGCGCTGGAGGCGGCCATCGAGCGCAAGGGAACCCCGGCGCGGACGCTGTCGGCGTTCGTGATGCCGGAGATTTCCGAGCTATTCACGCGAAGTGCAACGCACAAATATCTCGCCGAGGGACGAATCGTCCTGCTCGGCGGTGGAACCGGCAATCCGTTCTTCACGACCGACACGACCGCGGTGCTGCGCGCGGCCGAGATCGGCGCGGAGGCGGTGCTGAAGGCCACCAATGTCGACGGCGTCTACAGCGCCGATCCGAAGAAGGACCCCAAAGCCAAGCGCTTCGACCGCCTGACCCATTCGCAGGCGATCGAGGGGGGCTACAAGGTCATGGACGCGACCGCTTTCGCGCTTGCCCGCGAGACGTCGCTGCCTATCATCGTGTTCTCGATCGCGGAGCCCGGTTCGATCGGGGCGATTCTGCGCGGGTCGGGACACGGCACGGTCGTCGCCGGCTGACGCCACGCGTTCTGGCGTCGACAATCGGTTTCTTGAGAAGGGAGAACGTCATGGCCGTACCTGGTTTTGACATCAACGAAGTGAAGCGCCGCATGCAGGGTGCCACGCAGTCGCTCAAGCACGAGCTCGGCGGTCTGCGCACCGGCCGTGCCGCGGCCTCCATGCTGGAGCCGGTCCAGGTCGAGGCCTACGGCTCGCACATGCCGCTCAATCAGGTTGCGACCATCAGCGTGCCCGAGCCGCGTTTGCTCTCGGTGCAGGTCTGGGACAAGTCGATGGTGAAGGCCGTGGAAAAGGCGATCGTCGATTCCAATCTTGGCCTGTCGCCCGCGACCGAAGGGCAGGTGCTGCGCCTGCGTATTCCGGAACTCAACGAGGAGCGCCGCAAGGAGCTCGTCAAGGTCGCGCACAAATACTCCGAAGCAGCGAAGGTCGCCGTGCGCCACGTTCGCCGCGACGGGCTCGACGTGATCAAGAAGCTCGAGAAGAATCACGATATCTCGGAGGACGATCAGGAGCGTTTGTCCAACGAGGTGCAGAAGGCGACCGACGGCGTGATCTCCGAAATCGATCAGTTGCTTGCCGCCAAGGAAAAGGAAATCCTGACGGTCTGACGCGTTCGTTGGTTTTGCACGTTTTCGTCGCGCGAGCCGGTCTTCACCTCGCCTGAAAGAGCCCGATGTCGAAAGCCGCCGCCCCAGCAACCGACGGACCGGATCGCCCCGGCAGTCCGTTGCATGTGGCCGTTATCATGGATGGCAACGGGCGCTGGGCGGCCGCGCGTGGCTTGCCGCGTGTCGAAGGGCATCGCCGCGGTGTCGAGGCGCTGCGCCGTGTGGTCCGTGCGGCCAACGAACTCGGTGTCCTCTATCTGACGATCTTCTCGTTCAGCTCGGAGAACTGGTCGCGGCCTGCGACCGAGATCGGGGATTTGTTCGGCCTCCTGCGCCGCTTTATCCGCAATGACCTGGCGACGCTGCACCGCGACGGGGTGAGGGTGCGCGTGATCGGCGAACGCGAGGGGCTCGAGCCCGATATCTGCGCGCTGCTCAACGAGGCCGAGGAGCTGACGAAAGCCAACAGCAAGCTCAACCTCATCGTTGCCTTCAACTACGGCTCGCGGGCCGAGATCGCTGCCGCGGCCCGGCGCCTTGCGCGCGAGGTCGCCGAGGGCAAGCGCGACGCCAGCTCGATCGACGCCGACACGCTTGGGCAATACCTCGATGCGCCCGACATTCCGGATCCCGATCTGATCATCCGCACCAGCGGCGAGCAGCGCCTGTCGAATTTCCTGATGTGGCAGGCCGCCTACAGCGAACTCGTGTTCGTGCCGATTCATTGGCCCGACTTCGACAAGGCGGCGCTCGAGGGTGCGATTGCGGAATATGGCCGGCGCGAGCGCCGATTTGGCGGCCTTGCCGCTAAAACCGGCTCGTGACCGAGGGCGAAGCCGCGCCGGCGGCAGTAAGCGAGCAGGGGTCGCGCAATCTGGTGATGCGCGTGGTGGCGGCCCTGGTGCTGGCGCCGATCGCGATCGCGCTGGCCTATGTCGGCGGCGTCGCCTGGGCCGTGCTCGTGACGCTGGCCGTGATCGGCCTGTATGTCGAATGGCTGATGATCACGGGTCTTGCGGGTGAAGCGCGCGTCCTGGTTCCCGGCATCGCGGCTCTTTTGTTCTCCGGTCTGTGCCTGATGGTCGGCCGGATCGACGCCGCACTGGTCGTTCTCGCCATCGGCGCGGTCGCGTTGGTGGTGATCTCCGGCGAGCGGCGCAACTGGGCAACGAGCGGACTTCTGTACGCCGCGGCTGCAGAGATCGCGTCGGTGCTGGTGCGGCTCGATGCGGCCAAAGGTTTCGCCGCGCTCCTGTTCGTGTTTCTGGTCGTTTGGGTCACTGATATCGGAGGCTACTTTGCCGGCCGCAGCATCGGTGGCCCCAAGCTCTGGGTGCGCATCAGCCCGAAAAAGACATGGGCCGGCGCGATCGGGGGTTTCGTGGCGAGCCTCCTCGTTGCCGCCGGCTTTGCCGCCTTCGAGATCGGCGCCACCGGGCCGCTATTGCTGCTCGGAGCGTTGCTGTCGGTGGTTTCACAGCTCGGCGACCTCTTCGAATCCGCCGTGAAGCGGCGGTTCGGCGTGAAGGATTCGAGCCATATCATTCCCGGCCACGGCGGACTGTTAGACCGCCTGGACGGATTTGTCGCGGCCGTCGTTGTGGCGGCGCTTTTCGGCTTTCTTCGCGGCGGCGCCGATGGCGTTGGGCGCGGTCTTATGGTTTGGTGACGAGATGAGCGCAGTTCCATTGCGTAACAACAAGACCGTCGCGACCGACGTGCGGAGCGTGACCGTCCTGGGTGCCACCGGCTCGATCGGCGACAGCACCATGGACCTGCTCCGTGGCGCGCGCGACCGTTACCGGGTCGAAGCGCTGACCGCGAACGGCAATGTCCCGGGGCTCGCCAAGCTTGCCAGGGAATTCGGCGCGCGGTTCGCGGCCGTTGCCGATCCGGCACGCCTTTCCGAGCTGAAGGAGGCGCTGGCCGGCACGCGGATCGAATGCGGCGCCGGTGAGAGCGCGATCATCGAAGCCGCCGCACGACCCGCGGACTGGGTGATGGCGGCGGTCAGCGGCGCGGCTGGGCTGAAGCCCGCGCTTGCGGCGGTCGACCGCGGTGCGACGGTGGCGCTGGCGAACAAGGAATGCCTGGTCTGTGCCGGCGATTTCTTCATGGAGCGCGCGGCGAGGGCAGGCGCCTGCATCCTGCCGGCCGACTCCGAGCACAATGCGTTGTTCCAGGCGCTGGCGTCCGGCCATCGCGAAGAGCTGGTACGGGTGATCATCACCGCCTCGGGCGGACCGTTCCGTACCTGGGCCCCGGCCGACATCGAGCGGGCGACCCTGGAGCAGGCGCTGAAACATCCTAACTGGAGCATGGGACAGAAGATCACGATCGATTCAGCGTCGATGATGAACAAGGGCCTCGAGGTGATCGAGGCGGCCTATCTGTTCGCTTTGACGCCCGACGAGATCGACGTGCTGGTGCATCCGCAATCGATCATCCACGGCATGGTCGAGTTCTCCGACCGCTCGGTGATGGCGCAGCTCGGCGTGCCCGACATGCGGATCCCGATCGCGCATTGTCTTGGGTGGCCGGAGCGCATCGTCGGTCCGTCGGCGAGGCTCGATCTCGCCAAGATCGGCCAGCTCACCTTCGAGACGCCGGACTTCGAGCGCTTCCCGGGGCTCCGGCTGGCTTTCGAGGCGCTGCGGATCGGTCACGGCGCGACGACCGTCTACAACGCCGCCAACGAGGTCGCCGTTGCCGCCTTCATCGCCGGCAGGATCAGGTTCGGCGCGATCGCGCGCCTGGTCGAAGCGACGATAAATGATTGGATGCGGTCCGGGAATCTGGCTCCGCTGGGATCGGCGGATGAAGCGATTTCCGTTGACCATAATGCGCGAAATAAAGCTGCCGCCCTATTGCCTCAAATTGCCTTAAAGGCATCCTAGTAGGTTGGGGACGGAGCCTTTGGCTCTTGTCGAGGGGAAATGAATGTCCGAGTTTTTTCTTCATAGTTTCAATACGTTGAGCCATGGGCTCATCGGCTATGTCGTCCCCTTCCTGTTCGTCCTGACGATTGTCGTGTTCTTTCACGAGCTCGGCCATTTCCTGGTCGCGCGCTGGGCTGGCGTGAAGGTGTTGACGTTCTCGCTCGGTTTCGGACCCGAGCTCGCAGGCTTCAACGACCGCCACGGCACACGCTGGAAGGTTTCGGCGATTCCGCTCGGCGGCTACGTGAAGTTCTTCGGGGACGACACCGAGGCGTCCACGCCGGCGATGCAGACGCTTGCCACCATGACGGCTGATGAGCGCGAAGGCAGCTTCCATCACAAGAGCGTCGGAAGGCGCGCCGCCATCGTTGCTGCCGGCCCGGTTGCGAATTTCATCCTGGCGATCGTGATCTTCACCTGCCTGTTCGCCTTCTTCGGCAAGCCGAGCACCACGGCGCGGGTCGACAAGGTCGAAGCCAATAGCGCCGCGGCGGCCGCCGGTTTCCAGGTCGGCGACGTCGTGACCGCGATCGACGGCTCGGCGATCGACAACTTCTCGGACATGCAGCGGATCGTCAGCGTCCATGCCGGTGACAAGCTCACCTTCACGGTCAAGCGCGGCGATTCCATGGTGCAGCTGATCGGCACGCCCGAACTGCGCGAGATGAAGGATCCCTTCGGCAATGCCCATCGGCAGGGTGTGCTGGGCATCACCCGGGCCACCGCGCCTGGTGACGTCATTACCGAACCGGTCGATCCCGCCACCGCACTCTGGCTCGGCGTCAAGGAAACCTGGTTCGTGATCGACCGGACGCTGGCCTATATCGGCGGCATCTTCACCGGCCGCGAGGCCGCCGACCAGGTCGGCGGTCCGCTCCGGATCGCCCAGATTTCGGGGCAGGTCGCGACCCTCGGTCTAGCACCTCTGATTCGCCTGGCTGCGGTACTTTCGATCTCGATCGGCCTCCTGAACTTGTTCCCGGTGCCGTTGCTCGATGGTGGACATCTTTTGTTCTATGCCGTGGAAGCGGTCCGCGGCCGTCCGCTGTCGGAGCGGGCTCAGGAGATGGGGTTCCGAATCGGATTGGGCTTGGTGCTGATGCTGATGGTGTTTGCGACCTACAACGACATCCTCCATTTGGGCGCGTCTTGAAGTGGGCTTTTTTGTGACGTTGCTAATGGGCAACGTCTTGGAACGAAAATGGAATTGCATCGCGGTAGTAAGTTTGCCCACATGGCAAAGTTGGCTACAAGCGGTGCAGCAGGTTGGGAATCTGTCGGGTCGTAGGGGTACGGTCCGGCATGGAAGGATAAGGGCGCGTTGCGCATGATGTTTGGAATGCGAGTGAGGGGTGGCCTGTTCGCCGCCTTGGTCATGTTCGCCGTGCCGGTGGCTGCCACCTTGGCGGCCTTAGCTATGTCTGTGCCTGCGGTCGCCCAGACCGTCGATTCGATCACCGTCGAGGGGAACCGGCGTGTCGAGCTCGAAACCATCCGCTCCTATTTCCATCCCGGCCCAGGTGGTCGGTTGGGCCCGGCCGAGGTCGACGACGGCCTGAAAGCGCTGATCGAGACCGGCCTGTTCCAGGACGTCCACATCGATCAACGGGGTGGTCGGATCGTCGTGGTGGTGGTCGAGAACCCCGTGATTGGCCGCGTCGCCTTCGAGGGCAACAAGAAGGTCAAGGACGAGCAGCTGACCGGTGAAGTCCAGTCTAAGCCGCGTGGCACGTTCTCGCGCCCGATGGTCCAGTCGGACGCCCAGCGAATCTCTGATATCTATCGCCATGCGGGCCGCTACGATGTGCGGGTCAATCCGCAGATCATCGAGCAGCCGAACAACCGGGTCGACCTGATCTTCGTGATCGATGAAGGCGTGAAGACCGGCGTCCGCTCTATTGAGTTCGTCGGCAACAATGCCTATTCGGCGTCGCGCCTGCGCGACATCATCAAGACGCGCGAATCGAACATCCTCAGCTTCCTGGGCGGCAACGACGTCTACGATCCCGATCGTGTCGAGGCGGATCGCGACCTGCTGCGCCGGTTTTATCTCAAGAACGGCTATGCCGACGTTCAGGTCGTAGCCGCACTGACCGAATACGACCCCGATAAGAAGGGCTTCCTGGTCACCTTCAAGATCGAGGAGGGCCAGCAGTATCGCGTCTCGTCGGTCAACTTCCAGTCGACGATCGCAACCCTCGACCCGAATTCGCTGAGTTCGTTCTCGCAGGTCAGGGTCGGCTCGCTCTACAACGCGGAGGCTCTGGAGAAATCGGTCGAGCAGATGCAGATCGAGGCCTCGCGTCGCGGCTACGCCTTCGCGATCGTGCGGCCGCGCGGTGACCGCAATTTCGAGAATCACACGGTGTCGCTCACCTTCGCCATCGACGAGGGACCGCGCACCTACATTGAGCGCATTAATATCCGTGGCAACACCCGCACGCGCGACTACGTGATCCGCCGTGAGTTCGATATTTCGGAGGGCGACGCCTACAACCGAGCGCTGGTCGACCGCGCCGAGCGCAGGCTGAAGAACCTCGACTTCTTCAAGAGCGTCAAGATCACCACCGAGCCAGGATCCTCAAGCGACCGCGTCATCCTGATCGTGGACCTCGAGGAGAAATCGACGGGCGACTTCTCGGTATCGGGCGGCTATTCGACCACCGACGGCGCCCTGGCCGAAGTCAGCGTCTCCGAGCGCAACCTGCTAGGGCGGGGCCTGTTCGCGAAGGCGTCAGTGACCTACGGCCAGTATGCCCGTGGCTATTCGCTGTCCTTCGTCGAGCCCTATCTGCTCGACTATCGTGTCGCGCTCGGTCTCGATTTCTATCAGCGCGAACAGCTGTCCAACAGCTACATCGCTTACGGCACCAAGACGCTGGGCTTCAGCCCGCGGCTCGGCTTCAGCCTCCGCGAGGACCTCTCGTTGCAGCTGCGCTATTCGATCTATCAGCAGGAAATTACCCTGCCGTCGACGCTGGCGAATTGTAACAACAACCCGAACAACGGCTTGTTGGCGTTCAATCCGACGCCGGCCTTTGCAGCCTTGAACGGACTTCCTGCGGGAGGCACGGCAACGGCAGGGACCCCCCCGCAGACCGCTACCGACACGAGCCTGCAGGGCCTGTGGTGCTACTCCGACGGCGAAGCTTCGCTGCCGGTCCGCAAGGAGCTTGCGAACGGTTCGAGCCTGACTTCGGCGCTCGGCTACACGCTGAACTACAACACCCTCGACAACAACAAGAACCCGACCGACGGCCTCCTGATCGACTTCAAGCAGGACTTCGCGGGTGTCGGCGGCGACGTCAGCTACATCAAGACCGCGATCGACGCGAAGTATTACAGCCCGCTGGTGTCTGACATCGTCGGCGTGATCCACGCCCAGGGCGGCATTCTGAACAAGCTCGGCAGCAACGAGCTGCGCATGCTCGATCACTTCCAGATGGGCCCGAACCTGGTCCGCGGCTTCGCGCCGAACGGCATCGGCCCGCGCGACATCAATCCCTACGGTACGCAGGACGCTATTGGCGGCACCAAGTACTGGGGCGTATCGGCGGAGCTGCAGATGCCGTTCTGGTTCCTGCCGAAGGAAGTCGGGCTCAAGGGCGCGGTCTACGCCGACGCTGGCGGCCTGTATGACTACCAGGGACCGACCTCGTGGACGGCGACGGGCGAAGTCAACACGCCCGGCTGTATCAAGCCGACCCAAAATCCGCCGTCTCCGGGGACCTGCTTGGGTCTGCAATTTGACGACAGCAAGGTTGTCCGCACCTCGGTCGGTGTCGGCTTGATCTGGCAGTCTCCGTTCGGCCCGCTGCGCTTCGACTACGCTGTACCGCTGACCAAGGGAGCGTATGATCGCGTGCAAGAATTCAGGTTTGGCGGCGGTACAACGTTCTAAGACCGTTCGGCCGGACTGCGACGGGTGGAATGACGCGGCCGATCTTCTTCAAGAGTCCTCCTTCGTCAACGCTGGCTGAGATCGCCACGCTGACGAAGGCGCATTTGGTCGACCCCGCGAGGGGCGCGCAACAGATCAAGGGACTGGCTTCGCTCGACGAGGCCGGTCCGATGCACCTCGCCTTCTTCGATAACCTCAAATACGTCGATCAGCTCGCCGCGACCAAAGCCGGCGCATGCCTGGTCAGCCAGCGCTTCGAGGCGCAGGTGCCGAAGGGGGTTGCCGTGTTGCGGGCAGCCAAGCCGTTCCACGCCTTCGTCCAGATCGCCCGCGAATGGCACGCCGATGCGCTGCGGCCGCAATCCTGGTTCGGCACCGAAGGCATTGCGCCGTCGGCGATCATCGACCCCACCGCACATCTCGAGGACGGCGTCATCGTCGATCCGCTTGTCGTCATTGGACCGCGGGTGGAGATCGGTGCCGGGACTATCATCGGCGCCGGGGCCGTGATTGGGGCAGACGTGAAGATCGGCCGGGACTGCAATGTCGGCGCCAAGACCACGATCCAGTTTGCTCTGATCGGCAACAACGTGCTGATCCATACCGGCTGCAATATCGGCCAGGATGGCTATGGCTTCATCTTCTTCAGCTCCGAGGGCCATATCAAGGTCCCGCAAACCGGCCGCGTGCTGATCCAGAACAACGTCGAGGTCGGCGCTGCCTCGACCATCGATCGCGGGTCCTTGCGCGACACGGTGATCGGGGAAGGCACCAAAATCGACAATCAGGTCCAGATCGGCCACAATGTGACGATCGGCAGGCACTGCCTGCTCGCGGCCCAGATCGGGCTCGCCGGCAGCCTGACGATCGGCGACCATGTCGCGCTCGGCGCCAAGGTGGGGATCAACAACCACCTCACCATCGGCGACGGCGCCCAGGTGACGGCCATGAGTGCGGTCAAGGACGACATCCCGCCCAACGGCCGCTGGGGCGGGCACTTCGCCAAGCCGACCAAGCAGTGGTTCAGGGAGATACTGGCGGTGGAGCGGCTGGTGCGCGACAACGCCGCTGATGCGAAGGGTGAGGGGAAGGAGTGATGGAGGAGTCACCGGTCAGGTTCGAGCTCGTCGATATCAACGATATCCTGAAGACGCTGCCGCACCGTTTTCCGATGTTGCTGATCGACCGGGTCGTCAGGATCCGCGCTGATTACAGTGGCATCGGCATCAAGAACGTCACCTTCAACGAGCCACCGTTCCAGGGGCATTTTCCCGACCGCCCGGTCTATCCCGGCGTGATGATGATCGAGGCGATGGCCCAGACTGCGGGCGTGATCGGCATCAAATCGGTCGAGGGCACCGAGAAGCCGCGCGCGGTCTATTTCCTCACGATCGACAAGTGCAAGTTCAGGAAACCGGTGCAGCCCGGCGACACCATCGAGTACCACATGCGTTCGATCGGCAGGCGCAAGACGATGTGGTGGTTTCACGGCGATGCCAAGGTCAACGGGCAGATCGTTGCCGAGGCCGATGTCGGCGCCATGCTGACCGACTGAGGCGAGAAGTCGCCAAGGCAGGCGCGTCGGCCCTCCGTTCCCGCGATCCGCAACAGGCCGTCATGATACGTCACTGGACAGGTCGGGCAAAGTCGCGCTAACGACCGGAAAACCCGACACTTTCGCGCCCAAAGCGCAATCAACGAATCCGGATTCCAATTCCATGAACATGATCGATCCCACTGCGCGGATCGCGGATGGCGCGGTGATCGGCGCCGGCACCGAAATCGGTCCGTTCTGCATGATCGGGCCCCACGTCGTCATCGGCGAGAACTGCAAGCTGATCGCGCATGTCACGATCATCGGGCATACAACGATTGGCGCCGGCTGCGTCATCTCGCCATTCGCTGTGCTCGGCGGCCCGCCGCAGGACCTGAGCTACCGCGGTGAGCCGACGCGTCTCGAAGTCGGCGAGGCCTGCACGATCCGCGAAGGCGTCACGATGAACGTCGGCACCGTCAAGGGTGGCGGCCTGACCCGCGTCGGCGATCACGGCTTCTTCATGAACAACAGCCACGTCGGCCATGACTGCACGGTCGGCAACAATGCGATCTTCGCGACTTCGGCAACACTCGGAGGGCATTGCGAGATCGGCGACTTCGTCTATATCGGCGGCCTGTCCGCGGTGCATCAGTTCGCGCGCATTGGCTCGCAGGTCATGATCGGCGGCATCAGCGGCGTGCGCCGCGATGTGATCCCGTTCGGGCTGGCCAGCGGCCACCGTGCCATGCTCGAGGGTCTGAACATCGTCGGTATGAAACGGCGCAAGTTCACCAGAGAGCGGCTCGCAACCGTGCGCTCGTTCTATCAAAAGCTGTTCAACGGCCCGGGCATTTTTGCCGAACGGCTGGCCGCTGTGCGATCGCTCTCCGGCGAGGATCCCGCGATCGCGGAAATCCTTGCTTTCATTGATACCGGCACGCACCTTGCGCTGTGTCTTCCCGCCGCTGACAACGAGCGCTGAGCACGCGATGGCCGCCAGATGACGTCAGCGGCTTCCTCGATCTCCTCGCCGGTCGGCGTGATCGCCGGCGGCGGCGCCATGCCGTTCGCCGTGGCGGACTCGCTGGTCGCGCGCGGCATCACGCCGGTGCTGTTCCCGTTGCGGGGCGCCTGCGATCCGGCGCGCGCGCAGCGGTTTCGTCACCGCTGGATCTCGGTCGGCCAGCTCGGGCGAGCGACGCGGCTGTTCCGCGACGAGGGCTGTCGCGACCTGATCTTCATCGGTACGCTGGTCCGTCCGGCGCTGTCGGAGATCCGGCTCGACTGGGGCACGCTGCGCCTGCTTGGCCATGTCGCGCGCGCGTTTCGCGGCGGTGACGACCACCTGCTATCGAGCGTCGGCCGTATCTTCGAGCAGCAGGGCTTCCGCATGGTCGGAATCAAGGACGTGGCGCCAGATCTCCTGATGCCGGAAGGGGTCATCACGCGCACGCTTCCCGACGGCAGCGCGCTGGCAGACATCGCACGGGGGCGCGGGGTGCTTGAGGCGCTAGGTCCGTTCGACATCGGTCAGGCCGCTATCGTGATCGACGGGCATGTCGTTGCGGTCGAGGACATCGAGGGCACCGATGGGCTGCTGGTGCGCGTGAAGCGGCTGCGCGCCGAGGGCCGCATCCGAGCCAAGGCCGGCCGCGGTGTGCTGGTGAAAGCGCCCAAAAGCGGCCAGGATCTGCGCTTCGATCTGCCGACCATCGGCCCGCGGACAGTCGAGGGCGCGGCAGCGGCCGGCATCGCCGGGGTCGCAGTGATCGCCGGCAACACGCTTGCTGCCGATCCGCAGGCGCTGATCGATGCCGCCGACGCCAGGCAGCTCTTTGTCATTGGTCTGGCCGGCTGATGGCGCGCACCCCTGCGATCGGGCGAAAGATTTTCATCATTGCAACCGAGGAGTCCGGTGACCGACTCGGCGCGGCCCTGATGAAGGTGTTGCGGCAACGGCTCGGCGATGCCGTGCGGTTTTCCGGCGTCGGTGGCCGCGCAATGACGCGCGAGGGGATCGACCCGCTGTTTCCGATCGAAGAGCTGTCGATCATGGGGTTTACCGCCGTCGTCAAGCAATTGCCCAAGATCCTGCGGTTGATCCGCCGCACGGCTGACGCGGTGCTCGATGATGCGCCGGACATGCTCGTCATCATCGACAGTCCCGATTTCACCCACCGCGTCGCGCGCCGCGTCCGCGCGCGCAATCCGGGCATCCCGATCGTCGACTATGTGTCGCCGTCGGTTTGGGCGTGGCGGCCGGGCAGGGCGCGGGCGATGCGGAGCTATGTCGATCACGTACTGGCGTTGCTGCCGTTCGAGCCGGAGGAATATCGCAAGCTACGCGGGCCGCCATGCAGCTATGTCGGCCATCCCCTGACCGAGCAGTTCGCATCGCTCCGACCGAGCGCGCAGGAACAGAAGCGGCGCGATACCGAGCCGCCGGTCTTGCTGGTTCTGCCCGGCAGCCGGCGCAGCGAGATCAGGCATCATCTGGCGCTGTTCGGCGCAGCGCTCGGCGAGCTCAGCCAACGGACAGAGTTCGAGCTCGTGCTTCCGACCATGCCGCATCTCGAGACGATGGTGCGGGAGGGCGTGGCGGCGTGGCCGGTTCTGCCGAAGATCGCCGTCGGTGAGACCGAGAAGCGCGCGGCATTCCGCCTCGCGCGCGCCGCGCTGGCGAAGTCCGGCACCGTGACGCTGGAGCTCGCGCTGTCGGGCATTCCGATGGTGACGGCCTATCGCGTCGGCGCCGTCGAGGCATTCATTGTACGGCGTGCGATCCAGGTGTCGTCGGTGATCCTCGCCAATCTCGTGATCGGCAGCGACGTCATCCCGGAGTTCCTGCAGGAGAATTGCACGCCGGAGAAGCTTGCGCAGGCGCTTGGCGACGTGCTTGCGGATTCGGCCGCGCGCCGACGGCAGCTCGAGGCATTCGCGACGCTGGATGCCAAGATGGCGACCGGCAACGTGTCGCCAAGCGTCCGCGCTGCCGACATCGTGCTGGCGACAATGGGCCGCCGGTCCGGCTAGCGACCATCTGATGAAGAGGCTTCCGCGCGGCATCCGGCCGCGACAGTTTCAGTTGCGTCCGATTATAAGACTGAGCTAATATTAGATGTAGCTAATATAACACAAGGAGCCTGCCCATGAAGATCGATCCGATCGCCTATGCCGGAGCCGTCGTTCGCGAAGTCGCATTCAGGGAGCGCGACGGCAGGCCGACGCGGGCGGTGATCGCGACCCGCAGCTACGATACGGACATCGCCGATCTCTGGGATGCACTGACCAATCCGGAGCGCATTCCGCGCTGGTTTCTGCCGATTTCAGGCGATCTGAAACTCGGTGGCCGGTATCAGTTCCAGGGGCAGGCGGGCGGTGAAATCATCGCCTGCGAGCCGCCGCGCCAGCTTGCCGTCACTTGGGAGGCCATGGGCAGCGTCAGCTGGTTGACCGTGATGCTGGCCGATGATCACTCTGGGGGAAGCCGATTGGAATTGGAGCATCTCTCCGTCGTCGAGGGTGATTTCTGGGATCGTTACGGACCGGGCGCGGTCGGCGTGGGCTGGGACCTCGCGCTGATGGGCCTCGCTCTGCACCTTGCTTCGGGAAAGCAGTTCGACCGCGACGCAGCCGCGGCGTGGCCCGCGTCCGACGACGGCAAGGATTTCATCCGCCGGATCAGCGCGGACTGGTGCAGGGCCTCGATCGCCGCGGGCACGGCCGAAGCCGCGGCGCGGAGAGCGGCCGCGAACACGACCGCGTTCTATTGCGGCGAGCTGGAGCCGGGGGGTGGAGGCTAGCGATCAGTGCACGCCTTCGACATTCTCGGCGATCCCGTCCGCCGGCGCATCCTGGAGCTGCTCGCGACCGGCGAGCACAGTTCGGGTGATATCGTCGCCGTGGTGCAAGGCGAATTCGGGATTACCCAATCGGCGGTATCGCAGCAGCTGCGGGTGTTGCGGGATGCTGGTTTCGCGTCGGTCCGCGCCGACGGCACGCGCCGCATCTACGCCGTGCAGCCGGGGCGGCTGCGCGAGATTGACGACTGGCTCGACCAGTTCAGGGCGTTCTGGCTGCCGCGTCTCGACGCGCTCGCGACCGAAGTCGCGCGGGGCAAACGCAAGCGGCGGCAACGCAAATGAGCTTGCTGAACGCCTTCGAGTGAAGTCGACGTCGGTTCGCGCGAAAATGCGTCAGACATCTGGAGCTTCGGTTCTGATGCAATCAACAGCGAACGCGATTTAAGTCCGCGGCGGGCCGCCCTCCGGCCATTCCGGCAACTCGTCCTTCGGGTCGAACCACGACGCCGCATCCGATCGTCAGATGTGCATCTTCGGCCGGTCAGCGATTGGCGTGTTGAGGCAACCCATCCGCAGCAGCATGCTGTTCTTGCCCGCGCGCGCGGCGACGATATGCGATCCGCATTGCGAACAGAAGTAGCGCGTCTTGCCGGGCGAGGACTCGAACCCGCGCAACAGGTCCTCACCCCTGATCCAGCGAAACCGCTCGCGCGGAACGTTGGTGACGGTCGAGAAGGCAGAGCCGTGCGTCTTCCGGCAGGTCGCACAATGGCAATGCACGATCGGGCCGGCGTCGGCGTCAACCTCGTAGGCCACCTTTCCGCGCAGACAGGATCCTGTAAGCATTGCTTGTCTCCAATTGCGTCGGCTTCCAAGGTCGTGTCGAAACAAAAATCCCGCCCAAGAGATTTGCTCTTTGGGCGGGATTTCGACGCGCGGCTGTTGCTGCCGTTACGTGCGCTTGTCGATCGTCACATAGTCGCGGCGCCCGACGCCGGTGTAGAGCTGGCGCGGCCGGCCGATCTTCTGCTGCGGGTCCTCGATCATCTCGCTCCACTGGCTGATCCAGCCGACGGTGCGGGCGACCGCGAACAGCACGGTGAACATCGAGGTCGGGAAGCCCATCGCCTTCAGCGTGATGCCCGAATAGAAATCGACGTTCGGATAGAGCTTGCGGTCGATGAAGTAGGGGTCGCTCAGCGCGATCTTTTCCAGCTCCAGCGCGACCTTCAGCATCGGGTCGTTGCCATGGCCGGTCTCCGCCAGCACGGCGTGACACATCTTCTGCATGATCTTGGCGCGCGGGTCATAGTTCTTGTAGACGCGGTGACCGAAGCCCATCAGGCGGACTTCGCTGTTCTTGTCCTTCACCTTGGCGATGAACTCGGGAATCTTGTCGACCGTGCCGATCGAGGACAGCATCGCGAGTGCTGCTTCATTGGCGCCGCCGTGCGCCGGGCCCCACAGGCATGCGATGCCGGCCGCAATACACGCGAACGGGTTGGCGCCCGATGAGCCGGCGATACGAACCGTCGAGGTTGACGCATTTTGCTCGTGATCGGCGTGCAGGATGAAGATCTTGTCGAGCGCGTCGGCGAGCACCGGGTTGATCTTGTATTCCTCGCACGGCACCGCGAAGCACATCCGCAGGAAGTTCTCGGCAAAGGAGAGCGAGTTCTTCGGATAGATGAAGGGCTGGCCGATGGTGTACTTGTAGGCCATCGCCGCCAGCGTCGGCACTTTCGCGATCATGCGCATCGAAGCGATCATGCGCTGCTTCGGGTCGGTGATGTCGGTGGAGTCGTGATAAAACGCGGCCAGCGCGCCGACCGCTGCGACCATGATGGCCATCGGATGGGCGTCGCGGCGGAAGCCCTGGTAGAAGCGGGCCATCTGCTCGTGGACCATGGTGTGATGGATCACACGATGGTCGAAGTCCTTCTTCTGGGCCGGAGTCGGAAGCTCCCCGTAGAGCAGCAAGTAGCAGGTCTCGAGGAAGTCGCCGTGCTCGGCGAGCTGCTCGATCGGATAACCGCGGTATTCGAGGATACCGGCGTCACCGTCGATATAGGTGATCTTGGACTGGCAGCTGCCGGTCGATGTGAAGCCGGGGTCGTAGGTGAACACCCCGGCCTGGCCGTAGAGCTTGGCGATATCGATAACGTCAGGCCCGATGGTGCCGCTCAGGATCGGGAAATCATAGGTCTTGTTGCCGATCGTGAGGGTGGCTGTTTTGCTGCTGGATTTTGCGTCCATCGTGTGATCCCCGATGAATTCGTTGTGAAAACCGACCTTGCCGGGGAGCCGCTAGGCGGCGCTTGGCGGACGGAACGGCTCGTCTAGAAGGCGTCGGAAGATGGGTAGCTTATTGCAATGTGCGCTGCAAGATGGCCCCTGGGCGGGGACCATGCAAGATCATTACGTCGCCTGATCGGCCAGCCGGTCGAGGCATTCCTGGCGTCCCAGCACCGCCAGGACGTCGAAAATTCCCGGTGACGTCGTCCGTCCGGTCAGCGCGACCCGCAGCGGCTGGGCGACGGCGCCAAGCTTCAGATTGTTCTGCTCGGCGAAATTCCGCATGGCGGTCTCGGTGCTCTCCGCCGTCCAGTCGTTCACGGCGTCCAGTGCTGTGCGCAGCTGGCCGATCAGCGCGCGCGTCTCCGGCGTCAGCAGCGCGGCGGCCTTCGGCTCGAGTTCAAGCGGGCGGTCGGCGAAGATGAAATAGGCGCCCGCGATCAGCTCGATCAGCGTCTTGGCACGCTCCTTCAGGCTCGGCATCGCGCGCAGCAATTGCGCGCGCGTGGTGTCGTTGAGCTTGGCCTTCAGCGCCGCGCCCTCGGGAACATAGTCCAGCACTTTCTCGAACTGGGTCACGAGGGATTGATCGTCGCTGTGGCGGATATAGTGGCCGTTGAGGTTCTCGAGCTTGGCGAAATCGAACCGTGCCGCCGAGCGGCCGACGCCTGACAGATCGAACGCCTCGATCATCTCCTGGGTCGAGAAGATCTCCTGGTCGCCGTGGCTCCAGCCCAGCCGGACGAGGTAGTTGCGCAAGGCGGCCGGCAGATAGCCCAAGGCACGGTAGGCGTCGATGCCGAGCGCGCCGTGGCGCTTCGACAGTTTGGAGCCGTCGGGACCGTGGATCAGCGGAATGTGGGACATGTTCGGGATGTCCCATTCCAGCGCGTCGTAGATCTGCTTCTGGCGGGCGGCGTTGATCAGGTGATCGTCGCCGCGGATCACATGGGTGACGCCCATATCGTGGTCATCAACCACGACCGCGAGCATGTAGGTCGGGGTGCCGTCGCCACGCAGCAGCACGAGGTCGTCGAGGTTCTCGTTCTGCCAGACCACACGGCCCTGGACCTGGTCCTCGATCACGGTCTCGCCGGTCTGCGGCGCCTTCAGGCGGATGGTCGGCTTGACGCCTGATGGCGCCGTGGCGGGATCGCGGTCGCGCCAGAGGCCGTCATAGAGCCGGGTGCGGCCGTCGGCGCGCGCCTTCTCGCGCATCGCGGTCAGCTCCTCCGGCGTCGCGTAGCAGTAATAGGCACGCCCCGAGGCGAGCAGGCTCTCGGCGACCTCGCGATGGCGGGCGGCGCGGCTGAACTGATAAATGACGTCGCCGTCCCAATCGAGCTCGAGCCATTTCAGTCCGTCCAGGATGGCGTCGATCGCCGCCTCGGTCGAGCGTTCGCGGTCGGTGTCCTCGATCCGGAGCAGCATCTTGCCGCCAAGCTTCTTGGCGTAGAGCCAGTTGAACAGCGCGGTGCGGGCTCCCCCGATATGGAGGAAGCCGGTCGGCGAGGGCGCGAAACGAGTGATGATGGAATCGGTCATGATTGGACGAGTCGTATGCTGGAATGGCGGTGGTGTATAACAGGAACCGGACATAACTAAAGCCTCGACGGGCCAATTGGTTGGCCAAAGCAGGCTTGGCTCAATCCGGCGAATTTGGCAGAAGGTCGGCTTGAACCCTCCAGGGAACCCATTGATGACGACTGACACGGCGACAGCAGAGGCAGGGCGCGATTTCATCCGCGACATCGTCCAGGCCGATCTCTCCTCCCACCGGCACGACCGGATCGTGACGCGCTTCCCGCCGGAGCCGAATGGCTACCTGCACATCGGCCATGCCAAGTCGATTGCCCTGAATTTCGGCATCGCGCAGGAGTTCGGCGGCCAGTGCAACCTGCGCTTCGACGACACCAATCCGACCCGCGAGGAGCAGGAATATATCGACTCCATCCAGGCCGACGTGCATTGGCTCGGCTACGACTGGGGGACCAACCTCTTCTTCGCCTCGGACTATTTCGAGCGCCTCTACGATTGGGCCGAGGGCCTGATCAAGGCCGGCCACGCCTATGTCGACGACCAATCGCAGGAGGAGATCCGCACCTCGCGCGGCACGCTGACCGAGCCGGGCAAGAACTCGCCGTTCCGCGACCGTTCGGTGGAGGAGAACCTCGACCTGTTCCGTCGCATGAAGGCCGGTAAATTTCCGAATGGCGCCCGCGTGCTGCGCGCCAGGATCGACATGGCCGCCGGCAACATCAACCTGCGCGACCCCGTGCTGTACCGTATCCTGCACGCCCACCATCCGCGCACCGGCGACAAATGGTCGATCTATCCGAGCTACGACTACGCCCACGGCCAGTCGGACGCCATTGAAGGCATCACGCACTCGATCTGCACGCTGGAGTTCGAGGATCATCGGCCGCTCTACGAGTGGCTGCTCGACAAGTTGCCGGTGCCGTCGAAGCCGCGGCAGTATGAAATGGCGCGGCTCAACCTGACCTACACGCTGTTGTCCAAGCGCGTGCTGACTCAGCTCGTCCGCGACGGTCATGTCTCGGGCTGGGACGACCCGCGCATGCCGACCATCGCCGGCCTGAAGCAGCGCGGCGTGCCGCCGGCCGCGGTACGCGAATTCATCAAGCGCATCGGCGTCGCCAAGGCCAACAGCGTGGTCGATGTCGGGATGCTCGAATTCTGCATTCGCGAAGAGTTGAACCGCACGGCGCTGCGGCGGATGGCGGTGCTGCGGCCGCTCAAGGTCGTGATCGAGAACTATCCGGAAGGGCAGGTCGAGCAGCTCGAGGCGATCAACCACCCTGATAATCCCGAGGCCGGCACCCGCAAGATCGCCTTCGGCCGCGAGCTCTATATCGAGCGCGACGATTTCATGGAGAACCCGCCGAAGAAGTTCTTCCGCCTCTCGCCCGGCAACGAGGTACGGCTGCGCTATGCCTATTTCATCAAATGCACTGATGTCGTGAAGAACGACGCTGGCGAGATCGTTGAGCTGCGCGCGACCTACGATCCCGCGACCAGGGGCGGCAACGCGCCCGACGGCCGCAAGGTGAAGGCGACGATGCACTGGCTTTCAGCGGCACAGTCGAAGCCGGCCGAAATCCGCATCTACAATCAGCTGTTCTCCAATCCGAGCCCGAGCGCCGACACCTTCGCTGCCGACCTCAACCCGCAGTCGCTGGAAGTATTGACGGACGCGCGCGTCGAACCGGCGATCGCGGAGAGCAATTCGCTCGACGTGGTGCAGTTCGAACGGCAGGGCTATTTCGTGCGGGACCGGGACTCGACCGCGGACAAGCTCGTGTTCAACCGCACCATCGGCCTGCGCGACACCTTTGCCAAGGAAGTCGGCGGGAAGAGCTAGGCCACGCCCATCGTGGTCGACGAACGGGAGGCCATCGATGCCAAGTGAAACTGACGACATTGCCTCCGATATCATCGCCAGTTGGTCCGCCGGCTTCGGCAAGCTCGACGCCGATGCGCTTGCCGCGCTCTATTCGAAGAGCGCGTTCTTCTTCGGGTCGAACCCGACCCTCTATCGCGGCCGCGATGGGGTGAAGGCCTATGTCAACTTCCTGCCGCGCTGGAATGCGCCGCGGGCCCAGTTCACCGAGGTCAGGACCGAGCGGGTCAACCCCGATCTCGTCATCATGGCTGCAATCGCATCGTTCTTCCTTGACGGGAATACGCCGTCGCTGGCGGTGAAGATCACCTGGGCGATCGTGCGCGAGGACGATGACTGGAAGATCGCGTGCCATCACGTGTCGTCACAGACGCCGCTGATCTAGCCACGCCCGTCGGGCTCCCCCCGGTTTCCCGTTCTGTTCCGCTAGCGAGCCTGTGATCCGTTCCGCTAGCCTTGCGCGCGGCAGGGATCACAGGCGAGATGGCGGAGCAGGGCACAACGCCGGGCGGCAAGCGCGGCTACGCGGGGACATGGCCGCCGCGCGCGGCCGCGCCCATCGGAGGCTACGTACCGGCGCGCGTCAGCGTCTGGCCGCCGCTCGTCGAGACATTGCGGCAATGGGTTCGCGCCGAGGCAGGGGCCGGGCGGCTGTTGCCGTGGGTTCCGATGGCATTCGGCACCGGTATCGCATTCTACTTCGCGGCCGAGCACGAGCCGATGCTCTCGGTCGCGGCAATCGCCGCGATCGCGCTCTGCGCACTCGCCGTCCTGCTGCGGCGGCAGAAGGTATTTCCCGCCATCGTCATGGTTGCCGCCGTGGCGGCGGGCTTTGCCACCGCGACCTGGAAGACGGCGCGGATTGCGCACGGCGTGCTGGCACGACCGATGTTCTCGGTGGCGCTAACCGGTTTCGTCGCGACGCGCGACATCAGGGAGAAGACCGACCGCTTCGTGCTGCGCGTGGTCTCGATGGAAAGCCCGCGCGACACGATGAAGCTTGAGCGCGTCAGGCTCTCGGTGAAGAAGGGCACCGCGCCCGAGGTCGGCAGCTTCGTCGAACTGAAGGCGCGGTTGCAGCCGCCGCTCGGACCGCAGCGCCCGGGCTCCTATGATTTCGGCCGCGATCTCTATTTCCAGGGCATCGGCGCCTCCGGCTTCGTGATGGGCGCGATCAAGACGAAGGAACCGCCGGCAAGCGGCGGCCTCACGCTGCGCTATGCGGCCATCATGCAGAACCTGCGCGATGCCATCGACGCGCGCATCCGCACCACGCTCGACGGCGACAAGCGTGCGATCGCGACCGCGCTGCTCACCGGCCGGCGCGATGCGATCACCACGCCCGTCAACGATGCGATGTTCATCTCCGGGCTCGGCCACGTCCTGTCGATCTCCGGCTATCACATGGCCGTCGTCGCGGGCGTGGTGTTCTTCGTAATCCGCGCGCTGCTCGCGCTGTTTCCGGCGCTGACGGCGGCCCATCCGATCAAGAAATGGTCGGCTGCCGCCGCGCTTGTCGCTGCCGCGTTCTATCTCCTGCTGTCGGGTGCGGAGGTCGCGACCCAGCGATCCTTCTTCATGACGGCGGTGGTGCTGATCGCGGTCATGGTCGATCGCCGCGCGATCACGTTCCGCACTCTGGCGGTGGCTGCGCTGATCGTGCTGGCGATTGCGCCGGAAGCGTTGGTGCATCCGAGCTTCCAGATGCTGGAGACGCCTCCGGGCTGAAGGTGATTTTCAACCACAAGTCCCTTGAAATACAGCGGCTTTTCGCTGCGGCCGGTTTCCACCGCCGAGAACGAAAAGCCGACAAAGCAGGGCAAAAGTCCCGGATAGGCGGCGAAAGGTCCCGGAAAAAGTCACAGACGTTCGCCGGCTGTTCTGCGGCGCGGCCGGTGGGGAAGATCCGCGCGCAAACGGCAGCGCGCCGCGTGATCGAGCGGTCTGACGGCATCCTGGGCTGGAAACGAAACCGGCTCCAGCGACAGGAACGCGGGAGCCGGCATCTTTCAAAAGCGACGAAGGTAGCAACACCAACACCAACCGACGGAGGAGAACCATCAGTTGGCTATCGAGAGATACCGCTTCGCTTCGAGGAGATCAATCGTTGTCGGTGCGCTTCGCACTGAGAACGGTAACAGCTTTTCGCGCGTGCATCGATCACACAGAATGGTGCGAGTTTGTAGACGTCGAGAAACTACCGCCGCTCCTCAAAAAATCTGCAGCGGTAACAACTCTTTTCAGATGACGGCGCCGATCGCATGCGGCATTGAAGAATGATCACAGCGAGAGCTGATGACGACCAACCGTTCCGGACACGTCCGGCGCGGACAAGCTGATTCCTAAAAGCAGAACGCCCACCAGCTGAGCTGATGGGCGCCAACACCGAATAGAAGTCGAGAGAGAGAATAGCAAGGGAGAGGGGCCAACCTTTACCTTTGCACTTGATGTGATCGCATAGCGCGAGTCGCAGTTCAAGAGCAAAGGTTCGGGCCTCTCCCTTCGGAACAACACCGAAGGGGTCGAGAGTGACGATCGAGAAGTTTGCCGGCGAGACGCCAAATCAAATCGGGCTGCACCGGAAAATCGCGCTCGCGGATAAGCAGCGCCGCCGGTACCCGAAAGGCCCGCTAATGGCGCGCCTTCGCGTTTCCGAACTGGAGCGGTTTTTCGTTCACGCATACGGCGGCCGATCGCTGCCCGATGATGACGCGGGCCGCGCGGACCTTCGCTTGATGGCCGATCACCTGGCACAGATTGATCCGAACCGGATTTGGATATGGGCTGCGGACTGGCTGCCGGAAGTCGAAGGCGCCGAGCTGCAAGCGCTGATCGCCCGCGCCGGCATCGGCCTGAGATGGAAGGCCGATCCGCTCGCGCGTGAACTCGGCCTGACCGACGCGACGCGAACGCAGCTCAAAATCCGCACCATCGGCGCCGTTGATTTCACCAAGGCGCAACGGGAGAAGCGCCGCCGCAAGAAGGATAAGCTTAACGCCGCGGCTCGTCGGGCCGCGGCCGGTGCGACGCCACGCGCGCAGTCCGCCGCAGCAACCAAACCGTGGATCGCCGAAGGCATTTCGGAAAGCACGTATTACCGGCGGAAAAAAGCGAAGCTTGAGGCCGGTGACAGTAAAACGTCGGCAATACCTCTTTCTGCTTCTCCTCCCACGAAACACTCTCACGAGGCATCGGGCAGCACCACCGATCAGGGAGAGGCGCACAGCCGGGAGACCAGCAAACCCATTGGCAAGCCTCTTCCTTCCTCGATCCACGTCGACAGGCCGTGTGATGAAACAGGGCGTGGTCAGATTGCCGACCCCGGTGATGCGCTGATCGACGACGTCGATGTCGACGACGCGGCGTCCGGCTGCGGCTCAATGATGCTCCGCGTGTTTCATGGTGCCTACTACCAATCGCTTGGCCTGCCGCGCTCTCCCGCATTGAATGCGTACCTGGCCGAGCTAGACGACATGATCGAGACCATGCGCGAGCGCGATGCGGAGCGGAAAGCTGTGATGATCAGGGCCGGCCATAGGGCACGCTCCCCGCACGTTCGCCGGCTTGGAGGAGTCCGGCCGCGAACGTGCCTCTGTGAGGCGGACGATTAAGATTAAAAGACCAACCACCAACCGAACTGAGAGCAGAACGATGAAGTTGCAGAGATACCGGATACGCGCCGAGATGGGGACCGAGCTGCTTCGTCTCCGTTTGGCAGACAGCTACACCATGTTGCAATTTTTGCGGTTCCTGCACGGCGAGAACACCGCCTTTGAGCTGCCTTACGAGCTGCGGCACCAATTGCCCGGCCTGTGGCCTCGCCGAAGATTTGATTCCGCCGTCGAGAGCTTGATCGCGCAAAAATATATTGTTGCCTGTTAGAGCTGCGTCGAAACCACTATGCGCAAAGGGTAACCAGCGAATTCTCCACAAGGGCCGCGAGCCGCGCTGGCGGAAAGCGTGCTACATCTGCACCAACCGACAAACCGTCACCACCAACTCTACAAAGGGGATTACGAAAATGGATGAAGAAAAGTTGCTCGCAGCGATCGCTGCTATCGCTGAAGGACTCCGCGCTGACATCTCGAATCTAGCCGGCCGCGTCGACGACGTCAGTGCGAGCTACGATCAACTCGCCGGCCAGATCAAGGCCGCAGACGCCGCCGGTTCGCGTACGCACATGGACCGCTCCATGCGGCGCGACAACGACGATCGCGATCCCATCGGCGAGTTTAAGCACGCGGCGCGTCAGACCGCTGCAGACAGCCGGAGCGATAGCGTCCCTCGCTCCGAGTTCGTAGCGCTGGCTCACGAAGTTTCCGCAATGAAGAAGACGCAGGTGCGGCCGATGGCCGATCTCGATGCGTACGCCGATGCACAAGCGAAGGCGGACGCGGTGATGCGGGCCTTGGGATCCCGCGCCGAGCCCCCAATGTATGCAGAGCAGCTCATCCCGTACAAGATTCGCCTGGCCCGCAAGATGCAGGCGCACAGTCCCCGCTGGAAGGGCGTCGACCTTCAGCTTATCGCAGCGGACCAAATTGCTTTGGAGCAAGTCGTGTCGGACATCCGGAGCGACGCCATGGCGAGCAGTATGAACACCGATGGCATGCCGGAGTTCCAGCACCGCATGATCACCAAGTCCCTCCCGGGCGGGCACACCGTGAACGAGTGGATCGGCCGCGGAACCTTCGTGAAGCAGTTGAGCCGCCCGGTCCGGCACGTCAGCTACATCGGGGTTCGCCAGCAGTAAGCCACAAGCCATGCCGCGCCGGCCGGACAACACCGCGACCGGCGCGGCATGCCTCGCACGGTGCGCCGGCACGCCCGCCTCCACACAACCATCATTCCGACTGCGGAATCAGATCGCCGCGCTCGCCAAATTTACCGGGGACACATAAATGGCCGCGCCGACCTATCAATTTGCAAACAACGCCAACATCACGAAGAAGGATCGGGCCGTGCGCGCATTCAAGCTTTCTCTTCTTGTGCTGGCTATCTCAGGCCATATCGCTTCTGCGCAAGGCCCTAGCGGTGGACCGGGACCTGGACCGGCACCGAATCCGTGGGTGCTTTCTGGAAGCACGATCTCCTATAGCAAAGGCGGCGTGACGATCCCGCAGAACGTTGTCGGAGGTGATCAGGGCGCCGGCACCATCAATGTGTCGGTCGGGTACTATGTCGGTGGTGTTCCGCTCACCAGTCTGCCCTGCACGCTGTGCGCGTTGACCACCAACCCTCTGTCGCAATTTGCATCGACTACGTCCGCGCAGCTCGCCACAACGATATCGGATGAGACCGGGTCCGGATCGCTGGTGTTCTCAACGTCTCCGACGCTGGTCACACCGAGCCTGGGCATAGCCACCGCGACCAGCATCAACAAGGTGGCGATCACCGCGCCGGCAACGTCCGCAACTCTCACGATTGCAAACGGCAAGACTTTGAGCGTCGGGAACTCGCTAACGCTCAACGGCACCGACGGGACGACGATGACGTTCCCCGGTTCAAGCGACACCGTCGCGACGTTGACGGCCGCTCAGACCCTGACGAACAAGACGATCAGCGGTGCCAGCAATACGATGACCAGCATCGCCACGACCGCTCTGACTGGAACGCTGCAGGCGACGCAGTTCCCGGGCTTGATCGGCGACGTGACGACCACGGCCGGGTCGCTGGCGACCACCATCACCGCGGGGGCTGTCACCTATGCCAAGATGCAGAATGTGACGGCCTCCAGCCTCCTTGGAAATTTTACCGGATCATCGACCTCGGCATCCGCGATCACGCTCGATCCCTCTCTGACGTTCTCAGGCGCTGCTCTTGCGGTCAATCTCACGCACGCCAACACGTGGTCAGCTCAACAGT